>CAWBGG010000009.1:0-941467 GCA_963788205.1 uncultured delta proteobacterium | reverse complement strand
CCGCGAAGGCAGGCGCACGATGCCCGTGGCCCGCACCGACAATTCGCCGTCCTGATTGGTCGCCGTTTGCGTAATCTCGACCAGGTTCATGCCGTCTGCCTGGAATGCGCGGGTGACTTCGCCGTTGATGTAGAGCGTGTCGCCGACCGGATTATGCCGGCGTATTTCCACCGCGATATGCCGGATAAAACCCGCATCGCCCATCCAGTTGGTCAGCTGATGCGTCATCCATGAGCAGCGCTCCGGCCCGTAATCGTAAGCCGCCGGCGTGCCCACCAGCGTCGCCAGGTCGTCCTCCCAATGCACCCGCTCGGGTATGTCAGGGATGCCGAACTTGTTCGCAATCCCAAGTCCCGGATGCTTTTGCAGTTGCTTCCACGCGAGCTTGTTGGCGCGTATATAGAGCCCGCCCCAGCCCTGTGCAAACGCGATAAAGCCCGACACCGTCATCGGTCCTTTCACCATCGTCGGCAGCTTTTCGCCGGCCTTCACGTCCTCGAAGTAGCGCGGTTTCGATCCGCGAACCTCTTCGGCTGCATACAGCGCGAAGATCTTCGACAGATCCTCGCGCGTGTAATAGACCGGCGCCTTGGCCTTGACCTCGGTGTACTTCGTCCCGCGCTCGCGCGCCGTATCGCGCTCGGTGCGAAAGCACCAGCTATCGCCCTCCGCCACCAGCTCGCCGTTCTGGTTGAAGAATTCGCAGCGGTAGATCTGCTGAATCGAACGTCCCGCGAATCGCGTCTGATGCTCCACCAGGTCCTTGAGCCACACCTTGGTGGTGAACTCGTCGCCGAGCAGCATCGGCTTGTGCCAGGTGACATCCATCCCGGCGAACATCGCATGCACGCCCGGCAGTCCGCCGACATATCCGCTGAAAACCCGGTTCAGCGGGAAGATAAACGACGGCGGCGCTACCAGCCGTCCATACATCGACTTCGCCGCGTACGCCGGATCGCACCAGAGCGGATTGTCATCGCCGATTCCGTGCGCCCAATGGCGAATGTTGTCGCGCGTGGCCTCGTGGCACCACGGCTCGAGCGTGTCCTCGATCGTGACGCCGACCAGCTGGCGCAGGTCGTTGAGGCTCTTGTCCGTGATTAGCGAGAAGCGCTGCTGTATCTGTTGCGACATTTACGAACTCATTGCGCCACGCTCGACGATCGCGCGGGGCGCTGCAAGGAAACTATCCGCTCGAGGCTGGTGCATGCGAAACTCGGACTGGTGGAGTTTTCAGTCTGCACAGGGAACCTCACCACGGAGAGCTCTCGCGGGATAATAAATTCCCTCCGGCTGTCGCACCCACCACGCGCCTGTGGCTTCTTTTTCTTCGCGGCTGGAATAGCGATAGTCGTAAAGCAAGGCCCGCACGTAAAGAGGCGGCTTATGAGGAAACGGATTGCTGCCGAGCAGCGCCGTCACTTCCGGCGAATTTTCCAGCAACCGCCGCAAGAACCGCGAAAACCAGGGATTTTCCGACGGCGTCCCCAGCGCGGCAAACCACATCTGCCAGTCGAGGCGCGGCTGGTGCGGAATGTTCCATCGCGGTCGCCGCGTGACGTCGCCCGGTTTGTATTTGAAACGCGTATTCGCGCCAGTGAACGCCGTCATCCGAGCCCTCGATAATGATTTCCGGCCGCGTGGTAGTCATCACCGCGAACAAACCGTATGTATTGACGATACGCAATGGCGCAATTTCCCCGTTGATCCACATGGCCGGGGCGGAGATTCGGCCGGTGAACATCGCAAGCATCTGAACAAAACCGTCGAGCACAATCAAAAGCGCGAACGCTTCGGCGGCAAAGGAAACGATCTTGCCCGGCTTGAGATCCCGAACGTGGCGTTGCACAAACCGGGTCGAGCGTTGCGGAAGAATCTTGCGCAGCGCAGCGTCGTCAAACAGCACCAGGCATAAGGCCATGGTCAGAAAATTGAAAAAGGTGTAATTGCCGGTCAGAACGATCAGCGTTTCCAGAGAACAAAATCCGAACGCCGCGACGAACCTCAACCGGCGCGGGCAGAAAATCAAAAACGGCAGCCCCAATTCGACGACAAAATTCGCCGCCGTTGACGCTGTGAGTACACGCTGCGGCAGGTGATGGGCATACCAGGCGAGCGGGGTCGGCAGCGGCTGGGTCTGAAAATGGTAGGAGAGCGCGGTGAGATTGGCCCAGTTCGGGTCGCGGCTCAGCAGCTTGACCGCACCCGAAAGGAACATGAGGCGGAACAGCAGCCATCGCAGCAGCAAGATGCCGGGCTTGGCCGCGATGCTCAGGAAAAGCGCAAGGAACCCGGCCTCGAGCAGAAGTGAATCCCATTGAAAGCCCATGAAATCCGGACCGGCGTAGAAGAGCGAGAGATAAAGCACATAAAGAAGGAACAAGCTTGAACGCGGCAGGACGTTGAAAATCAGGAGCAGCGACAGTGCCGCGCCCGCCCAGCATGCGGCCTGAATGGCAAAATCGCTTGAGTCCAGCCAGAACACCATCGGAAACCGCCAGTAGCGTTCGATGCCGAGTTGGCTCCGGATGGCGTTGACGAATTCGGGGAGCGGCAGGATGCCGTGGCTGCCGATCAATCCCAATGCCTGCACGCCGAAGGAAACAAAAGCGGCAAGATAAATCAGCCCGATGGCGCGCAGAAACAGCCATGAAACCAGATCGAAACGCGGCGGCTCGTAATCGCGTCCCCATAGCCACCCGCTCAGGCGGTAAAAGGCGGCGCGGTGCGACGCGACAAAGGCGTACGTGCGTTCGGCGATCGCCGCAAAACCGGGAAGATTCCGATACAGCGCGAGCCCGAAGCCCTTGCCGCGTGCGTGACTTAAGGTAAGGAAAGCGGCTTCGGCGCCGCTCGCGATTTTTCCATCGGGCGCAACGTAATGAACGGCACGCTGGAACGCGGCCTGAGGAATTTCCGGATATTGTGCGGCGACTTCCTGGTACGGCGCATAACTCACGCGATCGCCGGTGAGTCTTTGCCAATAGCGCGCCCAATAGATGCAGAACCCGCAATCGCCGTCATAGATCAGAAGCGGCCGGCGGCCGACCGTGTTTGCTGTTTGCATGACGCCGGATGCCGCTAATCGACCGTCGACGTTTCCGATGGCGGGCGCAAATGGAGTTGATGGATCGTTTCACGCGGGGGGCGCAGTCGGGTTGCCGGCCTGATCGTAGGTATAGAATCCGTGGCCGGTCTTGCGCCCCAGGTAACCCGCGTCGACGTACTTCTTGAGCAACGGGCACGGGCGATATTTGTCGTCGCCGAGCACGCGCTGCATCACTTCCATGATCGCGAGGCAGGTGTCCAGCCCGATCAGGTCGGCCAGCTCCAGCGGGCCCATCGGCTGATTGGTCCCGAGCTTCATCGCCTTGTCGATATCGGCGACGCGTCCGACGCCTTCGTACAGCGTGTAGATCGCCTCGTTGATCATCGGGAGCAGCACGCGGTTCACGATAAAGCCGGGAAAATCCTCGGCGGTCATGGTGCTCTTGCCGAGCTGATCGGCGAGCGCCTGCGTCTTTTCGTAGGTTTCCTTCGAGGTGGCGAGTCCGCGGATGATCTCGACCAGCTTCATCGCAGGCACCGGATTCATGAAGTGCATCCCGATCACGCGGTCGGCGCGGCTGGTCTTCGCGCCCATTTTCGTGATCGAAATCGAGGAGGTGTTCGACGCGAAGATAACTTCGGGGCGGCAGACCTGGTCGAGCTTCTGAAGCACCGCGATCTTGGCATCTTCGTTCTCGACTACGGCTTCGATCACGAAATCGGCTGCAGCCAGATCCTCGTACCGGGTGGTGGTCCTGATCCGGGTGAGGACGCGCTCGCGATCCTCGGGTTTGAAACGGCCGCGCTGGATCATCCGGTCGAGATTGCGGCCGATCGACTCGACCCCGCGGCGGAGAAAGTCGTCCGAGAGATCGTGCATCACGACCTCGAGTCCGGCCTGCGCGGCGACCTGGGCGATTCCAGCGCCCATCTGTCCCGCACCAACTACCCCGATTGTCTTTACAGCCATTCCGCTACAGCTCGATTACGCAGTGCTACTCGGCGATGATCCGCGACTCGGCCTTGATTATACACATAGGTCCACGCGGTTCACACGTCGAGATACGGGCGGTTGGAATCGAAGCAGTCAAAACGGAAATCCCGGATCAAAATGGAAGTTTCCGGCTGATAGTCAAGACGGCTATTGTTGCTCCGTTCGAGAGGCGAGACGAGGAAGGTGACTGATGGATCGAGTTGATGGAAAGACGGCGTTCATCACCGGAGGCGCGCGCGGAATCGGACTTGGCATCGCGCGGGCGTTCGCCCGCTCGGGCGTGAAACTCGCACTCGCCGATATCGACCAGTCGGCGCTGGCTGCGGCCAAGTCCGAACTTGGGGCGCGCACCGCGGTGGAGACGTTTACTTTTGATGTGCGCGATCGCGAAGCCTATGCTCGCGGGGCCAACGAGGCCGAGTCGCGCCTCGGCCCCGTCTCGATCCTCTGCAACAACGCGGGAGTCGCGGGAGCCGCTCCCGTCACTCGGATGACCTACGAGTATTGGGATTGGGTCATGGGCATCAACCTCAACGGCGTGATCAACGGCATCCAGACTTTCATGCCGCGCATGATCGAGCGTGGCGGAGGCGCGCACATCGTCAATACGGCGTCCGCCGCAGGACTCTCAGCAGAGGGTAGAAACGGAGCGCCCTATCACACCTCGAAATTCGCGGTGGTCGGGCTTTCAGAGGCGCTGCGGCTGGAGCTTGAGCCCTTCAAGATAGGAGTAAGCGTTCTCTGCCCCGGACCGGTTCGTACCGACATCCTTACGAACAGCCGTGTAACGCAGCCGCCCGAGCGGCTGACTGCCGAGGATAGGAAGGACCTCGACGCACGGATCGCGCTGACCTCGACGGTCCTGGCGCAGGGTGTTCCGCCCGACGAAGTCGGCGAGATGGTGCTCGCGGGGATAAGGGCCAATCAGCTTTACATTCACACCGATCGAGTCACGGAGCGTCGTATAGCCGCGCGGACGAAGGCATTGCTCGATGCTCTACCGCCCATTCGCCACTGAAGCGGCTCGCCTGTATAGAGAAACGAACTTCGCGTTTGCAAACCGCCCGGCGCCGGTGCGAGTCTAAATAAGGTTTTTCGAATGATCGCGGCCGCTCTTGCCCAGGGAATCGTCGGGGCCAGGTTGCCGCCAAACCGCCTGGCGCCGGTGCGAGTCTAAATCAGGTTTTCGAATGATCGCGGCCGCTCTTGCGCAGCGAATCGTCGAGGTTGGCGCCCGAGGTCCCTTGCACGCAGTGATCAGGCCGAAGGGGTTGTTCATGTTTAGTGCGCGGCTCCTGATCCTGTTTGTCCACGTAACCGCGGTCGTCGTGGCCCTCGGCGGTTCACTGTTCAGCACTTTTGCGGTCGCTCCGGTTCTGGCCGATGAACTGGAGCCCGCCGCGCGGATCAGGGTCTCGCGTCGAATCGTGCGCCGCCTGGCGACGATCGTTCTGAGCGCGATGGCAATCCTCGTGGCGACTGGGATGCTCAATCTGTGGTTCATGGGCACGATATCGCCGCTGCTTGGGCTGAAGCTGGTGTTGGTGGCGATCGTTATCGTGATGATGCTTTACCAGTACGGCAGGATTGGCGTTTCGATATGGAGGCTCTCGGCTGCAGGGCCTTCGCAGGCGGTCGCTTCGCTTCAGGCCCGCTTTCGACGCGTCGGGCTCACCGTTGGAATGCTGGTGCTGGTGATTATCTATCTGTCGCTCGGCTTGACGCGGGTGCCGGGAGCCCTGACGGTCCCCATCCCGTAGCGGGTGACGCTCGATGCGCATTCGATCCGCCAGCTGGATGGCAGGCCGCCTGACTGCTCTTGCGGTGCTGGTAGGCATGCTGAGCTTCCTGAGTTACGTTTCGGGGGCCCATATCGTGCTGCGGTATCTCGATCCTCCGCTTGGGGCATGGTGGCAGAGCAACGAGTTCTGGATTATGGAGGGCGCAGCTTCCGCGCTTGGAATGCTGATCGGAATCAGAATTGGTGCCAGACTTGTGGAACCCACGCTTCGAAACCGGATTCAGGGAGGGTCGATAATCGCCGCTGCGATTGCTCTGGCATGGGTCGCGCCCGTATGCGCGACGCTCGCTCGCATTGGATGGAACGCGCGCGCACAATGGGTCGAGAGCCGGATCGTGGGCCTGGCGGGATATAGCACCGGTTTGTTTCTTGACAAGCTTCTGATCGCAGGCGTCTATTTTCTGAAGACCGCCGGCTTCGCTTTTTTCGCCGGATTGGTTCTGTTCGGATTGGTGCTGGCGGCATCTTTTGCAAGCGTGCGGGCCGGCGAGCCAGTTCAGAAACCGGCTGCCGGCGCATGACGGGCGGGGCCGTTGGGGAATTCCCGCGTGTCCATCAAGCGTAAAGCAAACCGAGACGGTCGCGGCGCTGTCCTGAGCCGCCGCTCCTTTCTAAAGGGAGCGGGCGCGGCGGCCGCTGTTGCCGGGGTAATCGGATCGCTGCCGCCGCCCGACGCGCAGGCACTGGTCGAAGAGGGGATCACCGAGCGGATCGGACCCGGCCTGACGGTGATCGAGCTGAAGGTCAACGGAACGACACGGCCCGTCACGATCGAGCCGCGCGTCACCTTGCTGCAAGCCCTGCGCGATCATCTCGGGCTGACCGGTGCCAAGCTGGTCTGCGACCGCGGCGCGTGCGGCGCCTGCACCGTCCATCTCGACGGCAGGCCGGTTACGGCATGCATGGTACTGGCGGTGAGCGCGCGCGGACACGAGATCACGACGATAGAAGGACTCGGCACGCCCGATCGGATGCATCCCGTGCAGCGCGCCTTTGTCGACCACGACGCGCTGCAATGCGGGTTCTGCACGCCTGGCATGGCGATGTCGGTGGCTGCGGCTATCCAGCGGAATCCCGGCCTTGGCCTGGAGGAGATAAAGCGTGCCGTATCGGGGAATATCTGCCGCTGCGGAACCTATCCGCACGTTTTTGCCGCCGCGCTCCAAGCGGCTGGGGAAATCAAGGGGAAAGCCTGATGTCGCGCCGGGTAAACCTGCGGCTCGGATTTTCTGCTGAGCAGCGCGACGTGACGGTAGTGATACCCGACGATGAACCGACGCCCTGGCAATTCGGCGAGCGGCTCAGCGTGGTCGGCAAACCCGCGGCACGCGTTGACGGACCGCTCAAGGCTACCGGCGCCGCTCGATACACCTACGATGTAAACCTGCCGAATATGCTCTATGGCGCGATATTGCGCAGTCCCTATCCGCACGCGATCGTGCAAAGCGTCGATCTGTCGCGAGTCCGCCGGCTTGACGGCGTGCGCGCGGCGCTGGGCTTCGACGGAGAAGAGGTCCGTTTCGCCGGCCAGGAAGTTGCCGCGCTCGCTGCGGTGAGTCCTCAACTGGCCGCTGATGCGATCCGCTCGATCAAGGTCGACTACCAGCAGTTGCCTTTCGTGGTCGATATGGAGTCAGCGCTCCTTACGGAGGCGCCGAAGATTTTCCGCTCCGGGAACCAAACGGCGTCCAGCGTTTCCGTGCGCGGAAACCTCGATCGCGGCTGGGCCGAAGCGGCGATGGTTCACGAGCAGACCTACACCACCCCGGTGCAGACCCACGTCTCGCTGGAGACTCACGGAGCCGTCGCGAGTTGGAATGGCGACGAGCTTACCGTATGGTGCTCGACCCAGGGAATCTTCGCGGTGCGAGACGACCTTGCGGTGCTGTTCAACCTGCCGCCCGACAAGGTTCGCGTGATCACCGGATATCTGGGCGGCGGGTTCGGATCCAAGTTCGGCGCCGGGCGCGAAGTCGTGATCGCGGCGCAGCTTGCGAAACAGGCGGCAGCCCCGGTGAGGCTGATGCTCGCGCGTGCCGAGGAGCACGTCGCGACGGGGAATCGCCCCAGCTCGGTCCAGAAGGTCCGGATCGGTGCTTCGCGCGACGGCAAGCTGACCGCCATCGAGCTCACTCAGCATGGCAGCGGTGGAATCGGTGGTGGCTCGGGCAGTGGCGGACCGTTCGTGACAGTCTACCAATGCCCCAACGTGCGCACCGATGAGCGCAGCGTGTTCATCAACGCCGGGCCCTCCGCCCCGATGCGCGCGCCGGGATGGCCCCAGGGATGCTTCGCGCTGGAGCTGGCGATGGACGAATTGGCGCGCAAGCTCGGTATCGATCGGCTCGAGTTCCGCCGCCGCAACAACGCCGATGCGGTCCGCGAAGGGGAATACGAACTGGGCGCGCGCGCCTTCGACTGGCAGGGCAAGAGCAAAGCCTCGCGCTCCGAAGGTCCGCTCAAGCGCGGGATAGGGGTCGCCTCCGCGGCCTGGCACGCGCTGGGCGTTTCCGGGCCCGAAGCGCAAGCCATCGCCTATCGCGACGGTCACGTCGAAGTCCGAATCGGCACGCAGGACATCGGCACCGGCACGCGCACGATAATCGCGATGGTCGCGGCGGAGGAATTGGGCCTGCCGCTCTCGCGGGTCACCGCTCAAATCGGAGATACGCGATTTCTCTTCTCAGTCCCGTCCGGCGGGAGCATGACCGCGCCCTCGACCACGCCCGCGGTGCGCCAAGCCGCAGCCCATCTCAAGCAGAAGCTCTTCAAGATCGCGGCGCCGAGCCTCGCCGCAGAGCCCCTTGATCTGGAGGCGGCAGACGGCAACATTCGGGTCCGGTTCGACCCCTCGCGTGCGATCGCATTCTCGGAGGTGTGCCGAAGGATTCCCGGCGACTCGATCTCGGCTCAAGGCGAGCGCGTGATGAACTACGAGGGCTTCAGGCACGGACAGGCCGGATGCCAGTTCGCCGAAGTCGAGGTCGACACCGAGACCGGCGTGGTACGCGTGCTCAAGGTAGTCGCGGTGCACGACGCCGGCCGTATCATCGACCCGCTCACCGCCCGCAGCCAGGTCAACGGCGGGGTGCTGATGGGAATCAGCTTCGCGCTGTTCGAGGAGCGCCGGCTCGATCCGCAGACCGGCCTGATGGTCAATCCGACGATGGACGACTACAAGCTGATCGGCTCGCTGGACGCTCCCGAGATCGAAGCGATCTTGGTCGAAGTCGCCAACGGCGTGAACAACACCGGCGTGCTCGGCCTGGGCGAGCCAACTCACGTGCCGACCGCCGGCGCGATTGCGTGCGCGGTTTACGATGCGATCGGCGTGCCGATCCGTTCGCTGCCGATAACGCCCGACCGGGTGCTGCAGGCGCTCCAGGCAGTGTGATGAACAGCTTCGAATTGATCACGCCGGCCAGTCTCGCGCACGCCTCAACCCTGCTCAAGGACGGCGGACGGATTGCAATCGCAGGCGGTGTCGATGTGGTCGATCTGCTGAAACTCAATCTCATCGCGCCGGCAGCGATCGTCGACTTGGGCGGCCTCAAGGAGCTTCAGGGTATCCAGGCGCGTCCGGACGGCGGGCTCAGAATCGGCGCACTTACCCGGCTGGCCGAAGTTGGCGAGCATCCGCTGATTCGCGAGCGGTTCACCGCGGTCTCGATGGCAGCTTCGGAGGCCGCCACGCCGCAGATTCGCAACCTCGGCACCGTCGGCGGAAACCTGCTTCAGCGTCCGCGATGCTGGTACTTCCGCCATCCCGACATCCATTGCCTCAAGAAGGACGGTGATAAGTGCTACGCGCTGGGCGGACTCAACCGCTACCATTCGATCCTCGGCGGCGGCCCCTCCTACATCGTTCACCCCTCCAGTCTTGCGCCGGCGCTGATCGCGCTTGGCGGCAGCGCAAGGATCGTTGGCCCCCAGGGCGAACGCACGGTGGCGCTGGAAAAGTTTTTCGCCTTGCCCACCGTGAATCTGGCGGCTGAAAACACGCTCAAGCCGGGCGAGGTGATCGTAGAGATCAACCTGCCGGCCCCGCCTCGCGGCGCGCGCAGCGTCTACCTGGAGGTGCGCGAGAAGCAGAGCTTCGACTGGGCGCTGGTCAGCGTTGCGGCGATGCTCGCGATGGGGCCGGGTTGGACCGTGCAGGATGCCAGAATCGTGTTGGGCGCGGTTGCGCCAATCCCGTGGCGCTCGCCGGAAGCCGAAGCGATCCTCAAGGGCGGCGCGCTCGATCGCAAGCGAGCCGATCTGGCGGCGGAAGCGGCGCTCAAGCACGCGCAACCGATGTCTGACAACGCCTACAAGGTGACGATCGCGAAGGTCCTGATCCGGCGCGCGACGCTGCGCGGGGCCGGGATCGAGGCGGCCTAGCGATGCCGGCCAAGCGCAAGTACTGCGCCTTGCTGCGCACCAAGACGGGCTACTACCGCTCGCCGGAGGGGGAGCGGCTGATTGACCCGGACAGTTCGACCGCCTGCTACAACTGCCTCTTGACGCAACGGCCCGTCGGTCCCGATGGGATGCCGGTGGACGCCAGGAGCTGCGGCGAAGATCGCGCCTGCTTCCGCGGCGAGAGCTAGCGGGGGCTTCTGCCTCTGGCTGCGATACGCGATGGATCCCGAGCTGCGCCGACTTCAGTTCGGACGCGTGGCGGCCCACTCTACGACCTGGAGGCATCATTGATGCCCAGGATTAACAACTACTCGAGTCGGCGAGACAATGTGAGGTCGTCGTGGCGCGTAGACCTGAGACAACCTGGGAAATGTTGGATGTAGCAATGACGCACTTTCGATCCTACATTAAGAGTAAACCAGATAGGTTCACTCTTTCGATAATCGACCTGTTGCACGTGAGCAATTTCAAAGGTGGTAACGCATCAATCACAGAACCGAATCCAGGGTTGTCAACGAAACTAAGATCGTATGAAGCGCAGCTGCGTCGCATCGATTCCATTGTGTCGAGGAACAAACTCGGCAAACTCGGCAATAAACTAAAGACAATCAAGGCCTGAGGAGTTGACTTCCTACATCTAACAGCCGAGGCGGAGACCACAATTCGAGGATTCGGCCCCTCCTACGCCTCGGCGCTCTTACATGCACTTTCCCCCAATGTAATGCCGGTCTTGGACCGACGTATTCTCAATGGAGCGGGCATTTCGGCTCTGTTTGACTCGCAAGGGCAAGTCAAGAACATAAGTTCATACTATGAGCCATTGATCGGCGCATTTCACAAGCTACTTTCGGAGGACGACGCTCTCTCGCTGAGAGAGCTAGATAAGCGGTGGTTCTGCGTGGAATTGCCGAAGCGATCTCCGCGACAACCAAAGAAATGAAGCGACACCGATGTTTCCCCAATCAGAACAACTCCTTGTATATTTCTTCAGCGCCGCGAACTTTTCGGGTCTTGCCACGGACGGCCCGGGGCCTTCGCCCGAATTTCGCGACTACACGCGTGCGACGAGCGCGGCGGTCGCCGCCCGCTCCATTCCAGAGATTTGGCCGGCCCGCGGCTTAGATAACTCCAGTTCTGGACAGGAACTTTAGAATCCCCGCAACAATGACTTCGAGCGGGGGATCGGGTACACCCCACGAGCTCGCATCCCGGGCCTTCTGATAAGACGAATTGTCATACCGCTTGAATTCAATCGCTGAGATCTTATCGATCGAACCGACTAGAAAATCGAGCAGCGGAAACAGCAAGTCATCCTTCGTACACCTGCGGATCAACTCGGGTACAAAATTCCGAAGCGGAAATCCGTCGAATTGGCGTCCGGTCTGCGCAGTTATGATGTTGGTGATGTCGGTCATGTTGGCATAGTCGTCGCGCGTGATGTGAAAGGTCCCGTTGATGGTATTTGGCTCGTTCGCAATCGCGACGATGTTATTCGCAGTCACGTCGGCCGGCACAAAACTAACCTGATTGAGCGTGTCGACGCCGATGCCTTGCTTGATCATGAAGGCGAGTAGCCGGATCGTGATGTCGAAGTTATTCCCGCCGCCGATCAGCGACGGGGTAATCAGTGACGGCCGGAAGATGCGAGTACCGAGCCCCTGTCGCGTGGCTTCGGCCACTAACTGTTCAGCAACCCATTTTGACTGGCTGTAGCCGAAGTCGAGCAGCTCCATTTCCGCATTGTTGTCAGTCTCGAATAGTATGTCTTTGACCGCCCAACCGAAGATGAAGGTCGTCGAAACGTAATTGAACTGCTTTAAGCGCCGATCGAAAGCGAGCCTTAACACCTCGTTCGTACCGCTGACATTAGAGGCGCGCATCTTGGCGTAGTTGAATAGATAGTTCACCAACGCACCGTTATGATAGATGGCGTCGACCTCGCTCGCGAGCTGGTCCCAACGATCGACACTCAGACCGAGGCGCGGCTCCGCGAGATCGCCGCATATAGGCACAACCCGGTGATTAAATTGCGCCAATACACTCCGGGACGCGGCCGCCGTGTCCATCGCTGCTCGCAGCCGCTGGCGCGCATCATCCACTGTGGCGGCTCGCACCAGAACGTAGATTGTCGCGCCGGTCTGTTCAATCAGGCTAGTCAATAGAAAAGGCCCCAGAAATCCGGTGCCGCCCGTAAGCAACAGCTTCCCAGGCCGCTCCGCCGCCATCGCAACTGGAACGACGGGTATGAAGGAAAGTGCCCGGTCCTCCGCCATGGCCGCCGCCTCGGCTGCGCGATACTCTTGGCGAATGTTAGTGAGAAGGTGGTGAACCTGAACGATCGCTGCTTCTGGCGCCTGTCTGAAAAGATCGCCGATCGAGAACAGATCGTTGATGCGAAGCTGCTGGATCAGCTGGACGTCGATTTGATCGGCCAGTAGGCTAGTCCCGCGCTCCGCTACCAACTCCTGTAACTCGTGCATCGTGATCACTAGATCCAGGGAATCGATACCGGCTTCGATAAGCGAATATGGCTCATCACCCTTAAGCCTGTACTTGCTCTTGAGGAACCCAAACGGCGAACGCGCGTCGGCGCATTCGGGAGAGGGTGCGCTGCCCTTCTCACGCACCAGCTGGCTGAGTATCTGGAACTGACCAGCTAGCAGCATCTGTTTGGTCATGTAGCGCATGATTTTGCCAGAAGTCGTCTTGGGCACGGCCTTGCGTGGGACAAGAACGATTCGTCCGACGTCGACGTTGAGATATTCCTTGATGGCCGTTACGATTGCCCGAGCGTCGGGAATGGCCCGCGGGCGGGCGACTTCGGCGACCACAGCTATGGTTGCTTCCTCATCGTCCTCGATCTCGAACGCGGCCACACCGCCCTTGCGCACGAGCGGCGACGTTTGCTCAATCACCGCTTCGATGTCCTGCGGGTAGTAATTCTGACCGCGGACGATGATCAGGTCTTTTCGCCGGCCGCAGACATAGAGCTCGCCTTCGTGGAGGAATCCCAGATCGCCGGTCCGCAGATATTCGTGCTGATCAGCGGCATCGCCGGAGATGCGCGCGCGGAACGACTGCTGCGTCATCTCCGGATTGTTCCAGTATCCCAAGCACTTGCTGCCGCCGGCGACCCAAATTTCACCAATCTCGCCCTCGGCGAGCGGAACACAGGTTTCAGGCTCCACGATCTTGACGCGATTGTCGCCCAACGGCGTACCGCAGCTCATGAGATGTTTCGCGGCCGCGATCTCTGAAGTGTCCCGCGTCACCCGCACGCGTCCCAGAGCCAGCTCGCCCTTGTTAAGCGAAATCGCGCTACGCCCATAGCTGGTCACGGCGAGGGTGTTCTCGGCAAGGCCATAGGCCACGACGAAGCTGGCGCGTTTCAGTCCGTGTTCTTCGAACTTCTGCAAGAACCGCCGATAGGTGTCCGGCTTGATCGGCTCAGCGGCGGCCATCAGGGTAGAGAGCGAAGCAAGATCCAGTTTCGCGAGCGTCTGTTCCGGTAGTCTTCCCGGCCAGAGGCAGTATTCATAGGCGAAATTGGGCGCCGATGAGCAAGTCCCTCCATACTTGGCAATGGTGTCGAGCCAAAGCGCCGGGCTCTGAATGAAGGTCATGGGCGAAAAGCCATAAGTCGTTCCACCGCTCAGCGCCATATAGAGATAGCAGCCTATAAGGCCCATATCATGATGCTGGGGTAGCCACGACACTGCGATCGGGTCCGCATGGTCGATGACCAATCGGCAGTTGCTTATAATATTGTCGTGGCTAACGATCACGCCTTTGGGGCTGTTCGTCGATCCTGAGGTATATTGGAGCAGGAATACGTCGGATACCTTGGTGTCGGGTGCCTTTCCCACAGGTTCCAGCAGGTCCTCGGTGACGATCCATTCGAGCCCCATAAGAGCCTCGGCCCCAGCGGCAACGTCATGGCCATTGCCATTCTCCCGACCCGGATTCCTGCGGAGCAGTTCAAGCCCAGCCCGGCTGGTAAGCAACGCCGCCGCCTGACAGTCACGAGCTATGTGCTCGATACGAAAGAGCGCCGCCTGAAATCCTTGCATGCTTGGCGTGTTCACCGGCACCGAGATCAGGCCGCTGCGCGCGCAAGCAAACAGCGCGCAAAGCATTTCCAAACCCGGCGGGTACGCAAGCAGCACGCGATCGCCGTTTTCCAGCCCTCGCCGCGCTAGCAGATGACTGGCGATAAGGTCGATCCGCTCTTGGAACGCCTCATAGGAATAACTCGCAATCGCCTTGCCACTGAGGTCCAGAAACGAATAGAGTAATTTGTCTGGATGTCGGTCTGCCCATTTTTCCACGCCTTCAAGAACGGAACCCAATTTTGAACACCTCCTTACGAGCAAAAGTGCCTGGCGCCATTGAAACCTGAAGCCTTTCCGTACTGAATCATCCTATGCGCACCGCTATTCCGCCTCTTGGTTTCAGGAGGATCATGGGATTCGCCCGGTCCGGAGGCAGCGAGAATTCATACGTTCTCAAGACGACGCCAGGAATCGTTCGGCGCCCCGGTGCGTGCGAGTGGGTACATGCGCGGTGCCTCTTCCAGAATGTACGTGTTCAGGTTTAGTTGCGGGGCGCGCGAGTATTCCAGCGATGCGCTGCGTAATACGGTACAGAATTCATCGCGGGCTTTCCACAGATAATCCGAATGTCGAAAATAGCAGGTAAAGTGTCCAAGCCAGGGCATCCGCGGAGGCGTGATTACCAAAATTCCGATCGGTATGCCATGTTGGGCGCGACGCGTGAATTTACCCACGACCCGCAAAGATTTGACCGTTTCCTCAAGTTGCGGCATATGCGAACTTTCTTGAAGGCGCCCCGGAGAGCACCGCGCATTACCGCCGGCCGTTTCCGGGCGCGGACACCTGGCCTTACGCCAGGATGAGACGGCATGACGGTACGAGGACCCGATAGCCGGTTTCAAGCCTTGATGGACGGGCCGTTGGTGCTTGAAGCGGTCGATCTCCGGAAACGCTATGGCGATCGCATCGCGGTCGAGGGCGTCGCCCTATCCGTCACCGCGGGCGAAATTGTTGGTCTGCTTGGTCCCAACGGGGCGGGCAAGACCACCACGCTCTCGATCCTCGGCGGCACGCTCGAATCGGACTCCGGGACCGTGCGAATCGCGGGTCACGATCTCCGTTTAACTCCCGCGCGCGCGCGGCGCAGCCTGGGCTTCGTTCCGCAATCGGTGGCGGTCTATCCCACTCTCACCGCGGTTGAGAACCTCGACTTCTTCGGCCGGATCCAGGGGCTGAAGAAGGCCGATTCGCGCGCCGCAACCGCGGCGCTGCTCGAAGAAGTTGGCCTGACCGATCGCGCCAACGATATCGTCGGGACTTTTTCCGGCGGGATGAAGCGGCGCCTCAACCTCGCCTGCGGCATGCTTCATCGCCCGGAAGTGCTGCTGCTCGACGAAGCGACCGCGGGAGTCGATCCGCAGTCGCGTGAACTGATCTTCGCGGTGATCAAGAACGCGGCGGCGCACGGAACCGCCATTTTGTACAGTACGCATTACATGGAGGAAGCCGAACTGCTGTGCAACCGGGTGATCCTTATAGACCACGGCCATATCGTCGCCCAGGGAACGGTGCGGCAGCTCGTCACCCTGGCCGGCGTGGAAGCCCGGGTTGACCTTATGACGCGCGTTTCGATGCCTGCGGGATGGGCGCTTACGCTCGCGGGCGTGCGCGAACTTGCGATCGTATCCAATGGTGCACCATACGCCGCACTCGCGGTACAGAGTCTCGACGAGCGCGTACCCGAAATAATCTCGCTCGCCAACGAGTTCGGCGGCGGCATCGTCGAATTGCATTTACATCGGCCCAACCTCCAGGACGCGTTCATCGCGCTCACCGGCCATGCGCTGCGCGATGCGATCTGACAACCCGCAGGATGCGAACACGAACCAAATCGCCGCGGAGACAAGTGTGAGCGGACCGACGGCTGCGCTACGTGCCCTGGCGCTCACGCTCGGCAAGGAGTTCCGCCTGCTCCGGCGCGACCCAGTTGGTCTCTTCATGATGGTCGTTGCGCCGATCGTCGTAATCACGGCATGCGGCTTCTCGCTTGCTGACGTCTACTCCAGCGGCAGGCTCCATCAGGCCGACCGGGTCATAGCAGTGGTCGATGAGGACCGCAGCGAGGTCGGTCGCGCCGTCGCGGACGCTTTGCGCCACCAGCCCGGCCTCAGGACTGTAGCGGCGGCCAGCCCCGCATCAGCGCGTGAACTGGTGCTTGAAGGCGAGACCGCGCTCTTGGCCGTGATTATCCCGGCGGGCAGCACCGACGCGCTCGCTCAGGGACGGGACGTGCGCCTCTCGCTCATCACCGACCCCGTGCGATATCAGCCAACCGTGCGGGTCGAAGTTGGACTCGCCGAGATGTGCCGGCGCATCACGGCGGGTGCGGCCGCGCAAGCACAGACGCGTATCGCAACCCGCCAGGCAGCCTTGCGCGTGCAAATCGATAGCGCGCTTGCTGCGCTACGGGCGACACATGAACAGGCTGAGACGTTCGCGCATGCGGCCGGAAAGGCGCGTACCGCCGCGCAAACGGAAATCAAGCGTCAACTCGCGGCCACAGTCGCAAGCAGCAGCGCACAGATGCGCAAGATGTTCGAGCAGTCGCTCGACAGCGCGCTTGCCGGACTCGCCCAGCAAATCAACGCGCAGACTGCGCAGCAGCACGACGGCCGGGAACAGTTGCGAAGCTACTTTGCCCAACTGAAATTGGCAAAAACGAATTTCGAGCACTGGTTGGAGCAATTGAAATCGCTCGCGGGCAGCCATGCGAATGCCGTTCCGCCGCCACCCGCATTTCCGGATCCTCCGGCGACCCTCACGGCTCTGCTCAACTCGCCACCGCCTCCGCCGGTCGATACTGGCGCGCTGAAGAGAAGTCTCACCGCAACTATCGATCGCGCGGCCACGCCGCTGCTCGCAGTCCCGGCAATTCCCGAATTGCCGCCCATACCGAGAGTCCCGCCAATACCGCCGATTCCGGTGGTGGCCTTGGAGGGCAAGATCGTCCTGCCGGGGAGTCTCGGAGTCGGCGGAAGCGCTCCGAACGCCAGTGGGAACACGACGCTGCGCGGCTTCAACGTCTTCGACTTCTATGTGCCGGGTTTGGCGGTTACTTTCCTGTTGATCGGAATGCTGATGGGAGTCTCGCTCGCGCTTATCGACGAGCACGACTGGGGCACGCTGAGCCGCCTGCGATCGGCCGCTGCCCCGGTGGGTACGACGTTATTGGGCAAGCTGATCGGGCGCTTTCTTATCGGGTTCGTCCAGCTGGCTGTGCTGTTCGCGGTGGGACGGGCGATGTTCGGAGCTTCGCTAGGCCTGAATCCCTCGGCCTTGCTGGTCCCATGCGCCGCGATCTCTTTCGCAGCCGCCGGGTTCGGGCTGCTGGTCGCGGGCGCGGGGCGCACGCGCGACGCCGTATTGCCGGTCGGGTTGATGGTGATCATGACTATGGCCGCGATTGGCGGGTGCTGGTGGCCAATCGACTTTGAGCCGCAATTGATGCGGACGGTCGCCCTCAGCCTGCCGACGACCTGGGCGATGCAGGCGTTCAACGACCTCATCATCCGGGGCCTGCCTGCATCAGCGGCGCTGGTTCCGTCAGCGGTAAATGTCGGCTTCGGAATTCTGTACGCTGCCGTCGGGGTCAGAATTGCCCGCCGTCGTTTCGCACAGTAGGGGAAGAGAATTGAATCAGACTGTCGCTGCTGAAAATCCACATTCGCTCGCTCCAGATCGCGGCATCGCGTGGCTGGTTCGCTGGGCGGTATCACCGGACACAATTGTTCCTGCGCATGTTCAATAAGACAGGACGCCGCTGGTTGATCCGAATTGGCCGGTAACCACGAGCACAAGGTCGCGAATCAGATGAAAGCCGCAGCCTGCTTCCGCGCGGAGAGCTAGCCTCAGCGGCGAGAGCGGCAGCTTCACTTTCGCGAACCTCGGCGGCACGGGTGCTTCGTGCTCGTACGCGGGAACCTTTGTTGCGGGCAACACCGGAGCGGTGTCGGTCTCCGAGACGTGGTCGTGCGCCGCGCCCGGCTCATCGGCCGGTTTCACCTCCGCCAACGGTACCTGGTCGGCCTCGCGGCAATAGCGAGGCTGTGGCGCAAAACTCCATCTCGTGCGACGCGCTGCGCGCCCCAAAACAAGTAGCGGTAGAGATCTGCCGCAATGACTTGGATCATTCGAAGCCCTCGCGCGGCCGGGAGCCGATCACCTCGACAAAATGCCGATGGGCATACTGGCTGAAGCCAGTACCGGCTGCCGAATCCGCCTGACGCGGTGCGCGATCCTGTGCTATGTCTGCGGCAGTGGCCAAAATTTCGCAGGCGAGGACGAACAATCATGCCCGCTGAGCATTTTTTCGCAGACGACCCCCGAGAAGTGGGACTGGATCCGGCCAAGGTCGAGGCGCTATTCGTGCGCGCCGAGCGCGAGGTCAAGGACGGCCTTCTGCCGTTGACTCAAATCGCGATCGCGCGCAAGGGCAAGATCGCCGCGATGCGCACGGTCGGACGCGCCGTGCAGGGCGGCGTCGACAAGCCGGCCACCAACGATACGGTCTACTGCATCTTCTCCTGCACGAAGGCGATCATGTCGTCGGCGGTATGGCTGCTGATGCAGGACGGCAAGCTCGACCCGAGCGAGAAAGCCGCCGACATCGTGCCGGAGTTCGGCACCAACGGCAAAAGCGCGATCACGATCGAGCAGGTGCTGCTGCACGTCGGCGGATTCCCCAACGCGCCGTTCAATCCGGTCGATTGGCTCGACCGCAAGACCCGGCTCGAGCGCTTCGGCCAATGGCGGCTCGAATTTCCAGTCGGCAGCAAGTTTTTCTACCATCCGACCGCGGGCTTCTGGATTATCGCCGAGATTATCGAGCGCCGGACCGGGCAGGATTTCCGCCAATTCATCCGTAATCGGATCGCGATGCCGCTGGGGCTTCCCGATCTGCGCGTCGGCCTGCCGCGCGAGCTGAGTGATCGCGCCGCCGATATCATCTATGTCAACGAGCCGCTCACCGCCGAGGAAAAAAAGCAGATCGGATTTCCCGAGATCGATCCGGGCGAAGTCAACGAAGAGAACATCATGCGCTTCAATATCCCTGAGTTGCGCGAAATCGGCGTGCCGGGCGGCGGCGGAGTCATGACCGCGGGCGACCTCGCCCTGTTCTACCAGGCGCTCCTCAGCAAGGGCCGATCATACGACGGCAAGCAGATCTGGAAACCGGAAACCTTGCGCGAGGCATTGCGCGTGCGCTCGGGCGATTACGTGGACCACATTTTCGGATTCAAGTGCAATCGCGCGCTGGGCGTGAGTGTCGCGGGCGACGACGGCAAGGCCAACTTCCGCGGCTTCGGCAAGACCGCCTCGCCATTGGCGTTCGGGCACGGCGGCGCCGGCGGCCAAATCGGATGGGGCGATCCGGCAACGGGGATCTCGATCGGCTACTGCACCAACGGCTTCGATCGCAACGAGTATCGGCAGGCGCGCCGCGGCGTCGCGATTTCGAGCTTGGCGGGCGTCTGCGCCTGATGAGCGGCTTCCCGCCGGCGCCGGCGATGCACTGGAGCATTCCCGCGACGGCGATCGCCGGCATGTCCGCCAACTCGCGCGAGCAGGTGAAGCTCGTGAACCCGTAGCAAATTGCTCTTTTGTGGAATTGTTTGGCCGGGACACCTGATGATCTGGGAGCGTCCCTAGATCAACCCTGCGTAGGACCCGCCATCGATTTGCAAGTTTTGGCCCGATACGAACCCGGCTTGGGCGCTGCACAAGTAGGCACACGCCGCGGCGAACTCTTCAGGAGTCCCGAGACGATTCGCTGCGATCGAGGCGGCGATTTCATGGTAGGCCTGCTCCACGGAAATGCCACGCCCCGCCGCCTGCAATCCCGCCATGAAACGCTGGCGGTCGGTGTTGATGCGCTCGGGAAGCAGGTTGTTGATCGTTACATTGTCGCGGGCAACCTCTCGCGACAGGCCCTTGCATACGGCCGTGAGCGCGCTGCGCGCCGCGGTCGAGAGACCCATGATCGCAAGCGGCGACTTCACCATCGCCGAAGTGATGTTGACGATGCGGCCGAACCGCCGCGCCCGCATCCCAGTGATCACCGCACGGATCAAAAGCACCGGCGCCAGCAGGTTCTGCTCGAGCGCGGCGAGCCATGCCTGGCGATCCCAGTCCTCGAAGCGGCCCGGCATCGGGCCCCCGTTGTTGGTGATCAAGATGTCCGCCTCCGGGCATGCCGCGACCAGCTTCTCGCGGCCGTCGTCACTGCATAGGTCGGCTGCCACCGCGATAACGTGCGCTCCCGTCTCGCTGCGAATCGCGGCTGCTGTCGCTTCGAGCTTCCCGGCATCACGACCGTTGACTACAACCGCCACCCCTTCACGCGCCAGCGCCAGCGCGCAGGCCTTGCCCAGCCCACGGCTTGACGCGCATACGATCGCCTTTCGTCCTTCGAGTCCCAGATTCATCAGTTATGCTCCGTTCTTTCAGCGCGGGAGGATGCGGTCGAGCGCGCGAGCGAGCGTTCCTGCCGGGTCGGCAACGCCGCGGTGTGAGCGCCATGCGACGTGTTGATCGGGCCGCACCAGGACCGCCCCGTCCGCGTCGATTCCCAGCAGCTTGATCCAGTGCCCGTCCTGATCGGCGACGTTCGGCCGATAGTTAAGCAATCGATCGGTACCGGACCGGCGGCAGTCCCTTCGGCCCACGCCTGGCCGGCCGGACCCACGACCAGCGTGAAGCGGTCGTAGGCAAAGAGATCGAGCGTCGAGACGCGGACGCCCGCGCGGGTCACCCAGGCGTGCGGGACCCGCGCGCCGGGAAACGCGGTCGGCACATAGTCGCGTACCGAGCTTCCATGGGCCGGCTTCTCATCGCTGTCGTCAGCGATGGCGCCGGACTCGTAGATAAATCCAAGCTGGAGTCCGAGCATGTCGAAGTGCTCAGCCTGGTTGGCGATAGCTGCGCGGACCGCGTCGCTCGCGGCCTGCTCCACCCGTTGATGCATCGGCTCCGCATCGCGCAGGGTCCTCCGATGCGAGGGCCTGGGACGCCAGTGCTTGATAGACCTCACCCAGGCGCGCGGCGTTGCGCAAGCTCACGTCCGCGTTGCGCTGGGCCACCGGGCGCCGCTCGGTTTCGTAGCTGTCGAGCAGCGCGTCCCGGGCCCATCCAGCCTCCACGGCGCTGATCTTCCACGCCAGGTTGTGCGCGTCCTGAACACCCGTGTTGAGGCCAAGCCCGCCGGTGGGGGGAAAACGATGCGCCGCGTCTCCGGCCAGGAAGATGTGCTGTTCCCGGTAACGCTCCGCGACTTGAGCGGTCATCGCCCAAGTGCGGATCGCACAAACGGCGAACGGGTATGCGCCGGTGCCCATCGCGCGACGCACGAGCTCCGCGCACGCGGCTTCAGAATAGTCCGCCGCCGATTCGTGGTCGGGGTCCCATGGATGCATGTAGACCCAGGTCGAGTCGATGTCGTGGGCAACGAAGGTGCCGGTCGCGCCAGGTGCGGTGGTCCAGTAGAGCGCGGCCGGCCGATGGCCGACCAGCGCGCGCAGATTCGCTTCCATATGAATCATCACGAAGCTTTGCAAACGATCGGGCCCGATCGGCTCGATGGCGAGGAGCTTGCGGACCGGGCTGCCGGCGCCGTCGGCCGCGATCAGCCATCGGCTCCTGGTTTCGTTGACCGTGCCGCTGGCTTGATCGCGAACTCTCGAGGTCACGCCTTCACGGTCTTGAGTCGCGCTCTCCCACTCATGCCCGTAGGCAATTTCGATGTTCGCGCAGCGCCGCAGCTCGTCGAGAAGTATCGGTTCAAGGCGGTGCTGTGAGAGGTTGCGCAGGGGCGTCGGCGTGAAGGCCAGCGACTCGTCGCCCTGGCGCTCGAAGGGCAGACGGCGCAGCTCCGGCCCGGCAAGCGTGGTCACCCACAGCACCTGGCCCGCGTCCGCCGGATCCTGGCAGGCCGCGGCGATCGCTTGCATGTCAACGCCGGCGGCCCGGAAGATCTCGAAGGTGCGTGCGTTGATTACGTGCGCCGCCGGCGCGGGGTGTAGTGCGGAGCGCCGCTCGATAATACGGCTGCGGATGCCGAGCCGGGACAACAGAAGTGCGCACGTCATTCCGCTGGGACCGCCGCCCACTACAAGAACCGGCAGAACCGGAGTTTCCACGCGTTCCATCACCGGCTGTGACTAGCGGAGCCGGGCCTGATCGTCGGAGATCTGGCCTGCGATCTTCTCGCGCCACTCTTCGAATGGCTGGCAGTCGCCGGTTGCGCGACACATCTCCTCGGTTCGGCGGAGGATCTCGGCGTCGTCGAGGGCGAGGTCGAGAAACTGGCCGAACGGCTGGTGGATGAACCACGGGCTGTCCACGACGAACTCGAGCGCGTTGCCTTCGGGATCGCGCGTATACACGGACCAGGAGTTGCCGTGGTTCAGTGGGATGAAGTTTGTGTTCCCCTCCGCGATGAGGCGTTGCTGCACGCGGCGCAGCGTGGCGAGATCCGCGAGCCGAAACGTCAGCTGGAAAATCGCGGCACCCCAACTCCCTCCAAGCACCGGCCCCTCGAGGATCTTTCCGTCGGTCCGTCCAGAGGCGAGCACCAGCTGATGATGCTCGGCGGGATCGGTCGTGAGGAAAACCAGTTGCTCGTTCCCGCCGGGGACGTTGCCGCGATCGGTTACGGTCATGCCGAGGACTCGCGTGTAGAAGTCTTCCAAGCGGGCCAGGTCGAAACAGCTTAGTCCGACGTGGCTGAGCGTGAGCTTCCTGCCTACTACTTTTGGTACGGATGTCGTTGTCATTGCCACCTCTCCAAGGTCAATCTTCGCGCCGATCCGATTCGACTCCAGCGAGCACCGGCCAATGCCGAGACTCTAACGGACTCCACCAAACTCGGCGAACGGATGCGTGGCAGGGTCACAACTCCTCGCTTCACGGTACGAGCAGGCGCGCCATGAACTCGGCGTGCGCTTCGATGACATGTGCGTCGGCAGGATCGAGACCGGTCAGGCGACGACACTCCGGCCGGATGGCGAAGATCATCGAAGCCCCGCCCGCCAAAGCGTAGAACGCGTGCGGCAGAAATGCTCGCTTGATGTCCAAGTTGCTCCCCGCAAGCCGCACGAACCGTTCGTAGAATGGCTTCAGGTACGTATCGACGAGCCAGCGCATTCGGGCATCCGATTGCTTGCCTTCCTCCACCATCAGCCGAAACAGCTCGGGATGCGCGGCGACGAAGCGGACGTACTCGCGGATACGCTCCCGGGCGCGGGCGCGTCGGTCGGCCACCTCGATGCCCTCGAGGGGCTGCTCCAAAACTTCCTGCAATTGATCGAAGATTCGCCCTGCGGCCGCCTTCCACAATTCCTGCTTGCTCCGGAAGTAGTAGGTGATCAGACCCTGGTTCACGCCGGCGCGCGCCGCGATGTCGCGCGTGCTGGCGGCCCGAAACCCCATCTCCGAGAAGGCCTTCGCAGCCGCCACGACGATCCGCTGGTGTGTTTCCTCGCGTTGCGCAGCACGGCTTTTCATCGAGTCAAAACTTATTCGCTTGACAAATGAAAGTCAATCGTACATTATTCGCTTGACTAACGACAGGGCCGGACGCGCCGTACTGATCGACCGAAAGGAATCAACTTTGCAAACTTTCGAAACCGACGTTCTCGTAGTCGGCGCGGGCCCGGCGGGGCTGACCGCCTCCGCCCTGTTGGCCCGCTGCGGCGTGCAGTCATTGACCGTCACCAAGTACGGCGCAACGGCCGATTCGCCCCGCGCACACATCACCAATCAACGCGCCATGGAAATCTTCCGAGACCTGGGGATCGAAAATCGAGTAATGGATCGCGCGCTGCCATGGCACTTGATGGGCAAACAGGTCTTCGCGACCTCCTTCGCCGGACACGAGATCTGCCGCATGATGACGTGGGGCACCGGCGACGACCGCCACGCCGATTACGCGGCGGCCAGTCCGTGTGAGATGTGCAACGCCCCGCAGCACATTCTCGAGCCGATCTTGCTCGACGCCGCCCGCTCCTTTGGCGCCGACATCCGCTTCGATCACGAGGTCGTGGCGGTCGGTCAGACTCCGCACCACGCCACTGTCCGGGGTCGCAAGCGGCTGGACGGCACCGAATTCGAAGCTCACGCCCGTTATATCATCGGTTGCGACGGCGCCCGCACGATCGTCGGCGAGCACGGTGGCTTCGAGTTCGAGGGCCGGGCCGGGCTCGGCAGCGCCATTACCGTCTGGATCGAAGCCGATTTGTCGCGTTACACGAAGCACCGCTCCGGTGCGCTGTTCTTCGTGCGCAACCCTGGCAACAAGGACGTGCTCAGCGTCTGGACCTGCGTCGAGCCGTGGACCGAGTGGAGCACAATCTTCTTCCGTGAAGGGCTCGATGCCACCGATCTCTCGGAGGAGTGTGTCATGCCCCGGGTGCGAGCGGCGATCGGTAACCCATCGGTCGACGTCAGGATCAAGAAGATCAGTGAGTGGCAGATCAACCACGTCGTCGCCGCGCGCTACCGCCGGGGACGGCTGTTCCTTGCGGGCGATGCGGCGCACCGGCACCCACCGGCAAACGGCCTGGGGAGCAACACCTCCATTCAGGACAGCTACAACCTCGCGTGGAAGCTCGCTCTGGTGCTCTCGGACAAAGCTCACGACAGCCTGCTAGACAGCTACGACGCGGAGCGGCAGCCCGTCGGCCGCCAGGTCGTCGACCGCGCCAATCGGAGCGTCGCGGAGATGGTCCCATGCCTCGCGGCCCTGGGGTTTCAGCCCGGCCAGACGGAGAGTGAGGCCCTGGCAAGCCTCGATCGGCTTCTCGGCCCCGACGGCGAAGAGCAGCGCCAGGCGCTCCTCGCCGCGCTCGATCTCTTGAACGGCCAGTTCAACGCGCACGGTGTAGAGATGGGGCAGCGTTACGTCTCGGAGGCGCTCGTCAGCGACGGTGCGCCTTTCCCACCCTACGAACGCGACCCCGACCTCTATTACCACCCGACGACCCATCCCGGAGCTCATCTGCCTCACGTCTGGCTGCAGCGGGGCACCGAGGATATCTCGACCCTAGACCTCTGTCGCTACGATCGCTTCACACTGATCACCGGCATCGCCGGATCCGCCTGGGCGGACGCGGTCTCGCAGGTGAGCCGAGAGGCCGGTGTGAGCATCGAGCCGGTCGCGGTCGGCCTGGGTCAGCTCAACAACGACGTGCTCGGCGGCTGGTCGCGTCTGCGCGAGATCGGCGACGACGGGTGCTTGCTCGTGCGGCCCGATCGTATCATCGCGTGGCGTTGCCCTCGCGGCGTCTCCGATCCGACAGGGGCGCTGCGGGAGGCCGTCACCAAAATTCTCGGCCGCTGACCGGCCGACCGGTTTATATAAAGGAGATCCGACTCATGATCGAGCTCTACCACTTTGGCTTTTCGACCTGCTCGCAGAAGGTGCGACTCGTGCTCGCGGAAAAGGGAGTCGACTTCGTTTCCCACGAGGTGGACTTGATGGGAGGCGCTCAGCACGATCCCGAGTATGTGAAGCTCAATCCGAACCACGTCGTGCCCACACTCGTACACGACGGAACCGCACTGATCGAGTCCACTCTGATCAACGAGTACCTCGACGAGGTCTTCCCGGACCCACCGATGCTGCCATCCGATCCGCGCGGGCGCCACTCCGCTCGCCTATGGACGAAGCTGCTCGACGAAAAGGTTCAAGCGGCGATTGCGGTCGTTACGTTTGCGATCGGTCCGCGCAACCTTCTCCTGCAGCAGCCCGCCGAGGTCCGCGACGCCAACATTAATGCGATCCCCGACCCGGCGGAACGAGCGGCGCGGCGAAGTGTGATCGAACGCGGCGTGGAGGCACCAGAATTCGCAGGAGCGCTGGCAAAGATGGTCGCGTTCCTCGACCAAGTGGAAGCCGCGATCACACGCGGAGGCTGGCTTTCCGGCAATTCGTTCAGCCTCGCCGACGCCGCGGCCCTCCCCTACGTGTTGCGACTCGATCATCTCGCAATGGGTCCCCTCCTCTCCACCGATGCCCGCCCCGCTCTGGCCGATTGGTACGCGCGCGTGCGGGCGCGCCGGTCCTTCGAAACCGCGGTGGCGAACTGGGCACCCGAGTTTGCGGTGGAAATCCTCCGCATGAACGGACAGGCGGTCTGGCCCCAGGTCGCAGTGTTGGCGAAGTAAAGGGGCTCGGTCTCTTTGCCACACGAGTGAGCCGAGACCAAGCCGGCCCCGCTATCTGAGTGGACGTAAAGAGGTAGCAATGACCAATTCTTCCACGACCGTCGTACTTACCGGCACCGGCGTTCCCCACTCGTCGCCTGGCCGGGGCCGCGCCGGCGCCGGCACGCTGGTTCGTCATGGCGGCATCGCGCTCTAGTTCGACGCCGGGCGGGGCACGGTCATCCGCCTGGCCGAGGCGGGGGCACCCCCATACGCGCTGACCGCTCAGTTCGTTACCCATGTGCATAGCGACCATCTGGTTGACCTAGCCGACGTGGCGATGACGCGATGGATCGAGCAACAACTCCACCGCACCGGGCCACTGACGGTAGTTGCCGCCGAGGGTGGGGCGGCCAGGTTCGCCCGCCGGATGTTTGACGTGTACGAGGACGACATCGCGTTGCGGATGGAGCATGTGCAGAGCGAGGCACCGAGGACTGATCTGCGGGTCTTCGAAGCGAAGAGCACCCCGATTGTGGTCTGGCGATCCGACGACGGTGCTGTCGTCGTCGAGGCGGTCGCGGTCCACCATGAGCCGGTGATGGAGGCCGTGGCCTACCGTGTCACCACGCCCACCGCGGTCGTCGTCATCTCGGGCGACACCCGCGTATGCGACGAGGTCGAACGTCTCAGCGCGGGTGCCGATGTTTTGGTTCACGAGGCCTGCCGCGCGACTGCACTGCGCGACCTGACAAAGGGCACGGTGTTCGAGACGATCTTGAGCTATCATGCTGACACCGTGCCCTTGGGTGCGCTGGCCGAGCGGGCCGGCGTGCAGCACCTGGTCCTGACACACTTGATCCCTGCGCCCCACAACGAGGCCGCAGAGGAGGCGTTCGCCCATGACGTCCGTTCCGGCGGGTACACCGGTCGGATCACCGTCGGCCGTGACCTGACCACCATCGAGGTCTGCCGCACACGAGTTGCAGAGGTGGCGCTGTGAGCGCGGCTAGCCGGTCAAACAACGAGACCATCCTCGATCCCGGTCGCAAGACGCACCTCGGGATCTGGCGTGACGAGCACGACGACATCACGCGCGAGTTCTTCCGCTGGGACGTGCCGGTGTTGCCGCAGGTTTGCCTCGACACCATGGCGGCTGGCGTATGGGAGGACCTCAACGGCACTTCTTCGCGCAGCCGCGCTTTCATCTGTCCGACGCGCCTGGGTTGAGCGATCGCAAGCGGTACCTCGGCAACACTTCGTGGGTCGACGAGTACATCGGACCGTTCCCGTCTCGGCTCGCGATCACCTGCCGGTGACGGAGCCGGTCGATTGCTGGGCGAAAACGCGCCTCGCCTGGCCTGTAACGCTTCTGGGCTTGCCTGTCACGAGATCCAGAGCCCATCTTAATGCATTCCGAGTTTGACTAACCATGGCGAACATCGTCGAGCGTCCGTCAAGTTGGCGATTCTCCTCCGATCAAGCGTTCCCTGGACCGGCCGACTGCGCACATGGCCAAAAATCGTCACCGGAGAGGACGACTATCCAAGCACCACGCGCACTCGATGGGTGGTCCCATCATCTGCCAAGGGTATTCGCGCGCGGTTTTCCGGCAAGGACTCGCCGTCAAGCTCTGCAAGGGTTACGCCGCGGCTAACTCCGCGCGGGTTCTCGACCGCGATGTTATAGCGCGCGGAGCGATATCGATAAACGATTTCGAAGCCCCGCCATCGGCGCGGGATGCATGGGTCAAGAAGCAGCGTTGCGCCTTGCAAGCGAAATCCCAGGATCCATTCGAGGCCGGCACGATACATCCATCCGGCCGAGCCGGTGTACCAGGTCCATCCGCCCCGCCCGACATGTGGGGGCTTGGAGTAGACGTCCGCACAGGCAACGTATGGCTCCACTTTGTAGCGAAGAATTCCGGCGCGCGAGTTTGCGTGATTTATAGGGTTCAAGATCGAGAACAACTCGCCGGCCTTGTCTCCGTCGCCGAGCATCGCGAAGGCGATCACTGACCAGATTGCCGCATGCGTATATTGGCCGCCGTTCTCTCTGATACCCGGCGGATATCCTTTGATGTAGCCCGGGTCCAGCGGTGTGAGATCGAACGGAGGCGTGAAAAGTAGCGCCAGTCCGTCGTCACGGCGGACCAGGTATTCGTCCACCGCGGCCATGGCGCTCGTAGCGCGGGCGGGGTCCGCAGCACCGGAAATCACGGCCCACGACTGCGCGATCGAATCGATGCGGCATTCGGTGCTTGGCGCCGAGCCAAGCGGCGTCCCGTCATCGAAGTACCCCCGCCGGTACCAATTGCCGTCCCATCCTTCCCGCTCCAGAGATTCACGTAGCGCTGAAGCGTGCCGCCGCCATGTAGTAGCGCGCACATGCTCGCCGCGAGTATCCGCAATCGGAGCGAAGGCTGAGAGAGTTGCGTGGAGAAACCATGCGAGCCAGATGCTCTCGCCCTTGCCAAACTCGCCAACTCGATTCATGCCGTCGTTCCAGTCTCCAGTGCCGAACAGCGGCAGGCCGTGCACGCCAAGCGACAGACTCACGTCGAGCGCCAGGGCGCAATGTTCGAACAGCGTGGCAGGCTCCCTGGCGACTGTCGGTTGAAAGTAAGATTCGTTTTCGCCGGGATGCAGGACCGGACCGTCGAGAAAGGAAACCATCTCGTCGAGGATTCCGGTATCGCCCGTGACTTCCGTGTAATGTGCGACGGCGTAAGGCAACCATACCCGGTCGTCGGAGATCCGCGTGCGCACCCCTCGCCCCGATGTCGGATGCCACCAATGCTGAACGTCGCCCTCGACAAACTGCCGTGCGGCCGCGCGCAGCACATGCGCACGGGTCATTTCGGGCTTCGACCCGGTTAGCGCCATCACGTCCTGCAGTTGGTCGCGGAATCCATAAGCGCCACCCGCCTGATAGAACGCCGATCGCGCCCACACCCGGCAGGCGAGTGTCTGATAGAGCAACCATCGGTTCAGGAGCAGGTCCACGGAACGATCGGGCGTCTTCACCGCAACCGCGCCGAGGATGTCATCCCAGAGCCGAGTCACCTCGCCAAAGACCAGGTCGAGGTCGGCGGTTCGGTAGCGGGTGATCAGGGAAAGGGCGTCGGCCTTAGTCGCTGCCTCGCCGAGAAGGAAGACCACTTCGGCCGCTCCGTTTGGCCGGAGCTCGACGATCGTCTGCAGGGCGCCGCAGGGATCGAGGCCGGCGCCGACGCAATTGGAGAGCGGCGCGCCTCCATCAAGCGCCAACGGGTTGTCCAGAGTTCCATTACGGCCCACGAACTCCGTGCGATCGCCGGTATAGCTGCGCTGGCGCCCGGCGAGGTCTGCAAACGCCACGTTGCCGCCGAACTCGGAGTTCCACGGGTTCCGTGCGAGCATCGCTCCGGTCTCCGGGTCGATCTCGGTTACGATGAACGGCGCGGAGAAGGCACGGGCGGCGCCGAGCACCCACTCCACATATGCGGTGACCGAAAGGCGCCGCGATTGGGCCGAGAGATTCCGAATCTTGAGCCGGGAAATCTTGATCGGATCCCCGGGAGGTACGAATTGCAGAAGCTCAAGCGATATCCCGTGCGAGACGTGGTCGAAACGGCTGTAGCCTTGGCCGTGTCGGACAACGTACGGCGAGGCTTCCTCGCGAATGGGCAGCGCAGTAGGGCCCCAGAGCTCGCCACTGTCTTCGTCGCGAACATAGATGACTTCTCCCGGCCGGTCGGCGACGGGATCGTTCGACCACGGTGTAATCTGGTTGTCACGGCTGTTGGTCTGCCACGTGTAGCCCCCGCCCTCGACCGACACCTGGAAGCCGAATGAGGGGTTGGCGATGACGTTGACCCAAGGTGCCGGCGTCCATTGGCCCGCACCGAGGACCGTCACGTACTCCCGCCCGCCGGCGGCGAAGCCGCCGAGGCCATTGAAAAACTCCAGTTGCGGCGGCGTCAGAGCGGCCGGCGGCTCGCTTACAGCTATGCGCCTCGGCGGTGGCGCGGCGGCGGGCGCGGATTCCTCGAAACGCTTCAACTGCTCGGAGATACTCCCGCGTCTGCTGATGAGCACCGCTCGCGCCGCGGTCTGGAGCAGGTTGCGGGTCTCGACGGAGACCAGATCCGCTCGCAGGACGAACACGGTTCCCAGCGCGGGTGCCGATTCCGATCGTTCGTCGTCGGAATGCGTCCGCGACTGGGCCGCGCGGACCAGGGCCTCGATAGCTACCTGCAGATCGTGATCGTACGACGGGGGCCTCTCATTCAAAATCACTAGATCGACGGCGAGCTGCTTCATCCGCCAGTATCCGTGAGCGCGAATCAGTTGCCGAACGCTCTCCAAATCCTCGGCGTCATCGATGCGAACCAGTACAATCGGCAGATCGCCGGAGATCCCGTGAGCCCAAAGCGCTGCGGGTCCTCGATCGCTTCGTTTGAGCACCTCGGACGAAGGACGCAGCGTAGGGTCGGAGTAAAGCACGTGATTGGCCAGACGCTGGAACAGATGCGCTTCGTCGGGGCCGACACCGAGATGATGGAGCTGCACCTGCGCCTGGGTCCACGCCAGAGTGACCGCCCGCTCGAAAGCTGTGGGATCATGATGCTTGTCGGCCAGGTCGAGCGCTTCGTCGCGCGACGAGCCGATCAGTGTCCAGAACGCCACGCGGGCAGTGGCTCCCGGCGCAAGCCGCACTCTGCAACGAAGGCTAAAGATAGGATCGAGCACGGTGCCCACGGTGTTGGAGAGCGGCCGTCCGTCGAGGACTGCGATGGGCGTGCGGATTCCGCGCCCTCGACCCATAAAGCGCGCCCGGTCGGTCTCGAATTGCACATCGCCCACGGTCTCGCCCTCCACGACAGCCAGGTGCGCCGCCCAGACCTCGGGCTCAGCGGGAGACCGTCGTCTCCGGGTGGCAAGCAACGCGCTGACGCTGGGTGCGAACTCGGTCTGGATGAACAGCTTGGAGAAAGCGGGATGGGCCGCGTCTGCCGCGGCCGGCGCCAATACGACCTCGGCATAAGAGGTCAGTTCGATCTCGCGAACACGGCTGCCCAGATTCGAGAGCGAAACGCGGCGAACCTCGGCGTCGTCCTCGGGCGAAACCGCCACGTCCAGCGTGGTCGTGATCGTTCCATCGCGCCGCACGATCTCGGCGCGATCCTCGTAGAACCGGACCTCGTAACTATCCGGCTCGACTCCGATCGGCTGATATCCCGCCGACCATGCTTGGCCGCTGCGCACGTCGCGAAGAAACACGTACGAGCCCCACGAGTCGCAGGTCACATCTTCCTGCCAGCGTGTGACTGCGAGGTTCCGCCAGCGGCTGTAACCCGAACCCGAGGCGGTGATCATCACCGTGTAACTGCCGTTCGAGAGGAGTTGCGTGCGCGGAACCTGGTCGTGCGGGGACCGAAACCGGCGCAGCATTGTCGGAAGGATCTCACGAACATTGGCGGCCGCCTGGACCTCCTCGGCACGGGGGCGTGCAACCGCAACATCCCGTGGAGTTCGCTCCTGCAGCAAAAGCTCGGTTGCCTGGATGATGGGCTCGGCGTGAAAACGCGCGCGCATCGTCCCGTTCCCGATTGCGTCGGCGATCGCCACCAGGGTCATCCCCTGATGATGCGCCATATAGGCGCGAACGATCGCCACATTCTCGTCCTCCGGTATACGAACCGGCGTATAGTCCAGAGCCTCATACCAACCGTACTCACCGCGGCCGCCGGCCGCGGACAGTCGCAGGAAGTTTCGCACCGCGGCCTCCGCATCGACCATCGACGCTAGAGCCGTCGCATAGGGAGCGATCACGATGTTCTGGCTCAGCCCCCGCTTGAGCCCCAGGCCGGGGACCCCGAAATTCGAGTACTGATAGGTGAGATCCAAATCGCGCGCATTGTACGCCGATTCTGAAACGCCCCATGGCACTTTGAGCTCGGCGCCGTATTTGATCTGGCGGCGGACAACGAGGCGGTTGGTCTGCTCGAGCAAGCTCCCCGTCGGCGCGCTCATCACCAGCGATGGCATCAGGTACTCGAACATCGATCCCGACCACGAGATGAGCGCCGACCCGCGGTCGATCGGCGTCATGGCCCGCCCCAGCCGGAACCAGTGGCTCGCCGGGATGTCGCCTTTGGCAATCGCGACGAAACTCGCAAGCCGCGCCTCGGAGGCGAGTAAATCGTAACAGTTGGAATCAAGAAGGCCGTCGGAAACCCGGTAACCTATCGAGAGGAGTTGCCGTGCTGAGTCGAAAAGGAAATCGAATTTCATTTCCTCGAACAGCTTGGCCGCGAGCTCGCCGAGAGCCGAGAGCCGGCGCTCAAGCGACCGAGCCTCGCTTGCGGATCGCTCGAAGGCCTGGATCAAAGCGTCGGCTCGCGCCAGTGAATTGCCGCCGCGGTCGGACTGCGCTGCGAGTTGCGCTCGACAACGGGCAAGGATGCTGAGGGCCGCCTCGCAGCGATCCGGGAGTTCGGCCAAGGTCGGGATCGAGTCTAAAATCGATCCAAGCACGTCCCTGAAAGAGGCCGCTTCATCCGCTCTGGCCGCTGCACCTACGAGCACGCCATCGCCTGCCAGGAGGCTCGCCCAAGGCATCAGCTCCCCGAGGTCGCCTTGGTGGCTCTCAATGGACGCACGTAACGCCCGCGCCCAAATCAGCACTTCGCCAGCGCCGTCGGCCCGTTCCTCGTTCAGCGCTCGCGCGATGTCGATGACGGTGTCGGCTTGGAACGCAAGCTTCGCCAGGTGTCCGGCAGCCTCCACAGCCGTGGCAGAAGCCCGCAGGAGCGAAGCGGCGACCGCGGCGAGCGCGTCATCGAGAGTCTTTCGAGTAACCGTTTGGCTCCGTTGATCGTCGGCGAGCGTGTGCAGGGAAGCGCGCGTGAGTTCCAAGGCGTCTTCAATCCCTGCGCGCCATTCCCGGGACAGAATTGGCGCGCCGATCAGCTCGCGGCACGCGTTTCCAACCGCGATCAGATGCCCAGCCAGATTCCCACTATCAACTGAAGAGATGTATCTCGGTTGCAGCGCCCGAAGCTCCTGGGTGTCGTACCAGTTGTAGAAATGACCACGGAACCGATCGAGCCCGTTCATCGTCCTCAGAGTCGAATCCAAACGCGCCACCGTCTCCAGAGTGCCCAGCCAGCCAAAATCGTGGGCAGTTACCACGGACAGAAGGTACAGGCCGAGGTTCGTGGGAGATGTCCTATGAGCGAGCACCGGCTTCGGGTCTTCCTGGAAGTTGTCGGGCGGGAGCATGTTGTCTTTCGTCGTGACGAAAGTCTCGAAAAAGCGCCAGGTGCGGCGCGCGATGAGCCGCAACGCCAGCGCGTCCGCGGTGGAGACCGGATTGAGGCCTGCGAGGGGTGGCGGAAAACTCGCCCATCGCGCGATGGCCGGCGACAGCATCCACAGGATCACGAATGGAGCCGCGATCGGCCACACACCACGCCCAATCGACGCGACGATGACGGCCGCCAGGGCGGCGAGCGCGACACCACCGGCCATCCGCCGGTAGATTCCGGGAAGATCCAGCCGGTCGCTGAACTTCGCCTGAGCAGCGGTGACCCACTCCAGCAGCCTCTGTCGCCGCACGAACGAGCGGAACAGAGTTCGTGCGATCGCGTCGGTCATCAACCAGGCTTGATGTGCCACGAGCGTAACCAGAAACGCTATCTGCGACAGTCCGAGCGCGAGATCCGATCCGAGCGCGAGTAAGTGGCTGCGCTTGGAGATTCCGCGCCGCCGCGGGACGATCCCGCCTAGCACGGGTACCAGTGCTGGCATCGAGATCGTGCCGAGTACGAACCCGGTCCAGGCCACGGCGGGAGCGAGCGGGAGGGTCCATCCGCCCAGCAACGCCAGAAAGGCGGCCGGCGCCGACAGCGTTCGCCGGAGGTTGTCCATCATCTTCCAGCGGCCTAGCAATGGAACCGCGGCTCGACGCCGGTCGCTCTTCGAGTTGCGCCCACGACCGAAAATCCAGGGAAGCAATTGCCAGTCGCCGCGGGCCCACCGATGTTCCCGCGTCGCGGCGACGTCATAGCGTGATGGGAACTCCTCGATCACCTCGATGTCGGAAACCAGTCCGGCCCGAGCGAAGATTCCCTCCAGTAGGTCATGACTCAGGAGGGTGTTATCGGGAACTCGCCCTTCAAGGGCGGCTTCGAAGGCATCGAGATCGTAGATTCCCTTCCCGCTGTACGAGCCCTCGCCGAAAAGGTCCTGGTACAGGTCAGAGCTGGCGAACGCATATGGGTCGATTCCGGGGGCATTCGAGAAGGTGCGCTGGAAAAGTGAACCCTCTCGACCGGTCGGCAGCGACTGTGTAACTCGCGGCTGAAGCACCGCGTACCCTTCCACCACTCGGCAGGAATGAGGGTCCAGCGTGGGACGGTTGAGAGGGTGGGCCATCTTGCCGACCAGCCGCTTGGCCGCGCCCCTGGGTATTCGGGTATCGGCATCGAGGGTGATTACATAGCGGACACCGGAAGGCACGACCGGCGGCCGTCCACCGATCGCCATAAAAGTTGTGTCGGTCGCGCCGCGAAGCAATCGATTCAGTTCGTGCAGCTTTCCGCGCTTGCGTTCCCATCCGATCCATTTTCCCTGCCCTTCGTTCCAGACTCGGCGGCGATGGAGCAACAGGAATCGTTCACCGTCTGGCATCGGTCCGTATCGTCGATTCAATCGCGCGATTCCGTCGGCGGCCGCGGCGAGAAGCAGGTCATCTCCGTTCTCACTCTCTGTGTCCGAATCGGTCCAGTCCGAAAGCAGCGCGAAGCAGAAATCGCCATCCGCACTCGCCAGAAAATGAACCTCCAGCCGTTCGATCTGCGCTTCGATCTCCGTTCGGGTTGAGAGGAGAGTGGGCACGACAACTATGGTCCGCAGGCTCGAAGGCACTCCGTCGCGAAGCTCCAGAGCAGGCAGGATCTTTGGGTGGAAGATATCCGCGAGGCCGCGGTTCACGAGTACCGTGGCCGCATCTGAGGCCGGCACAACGGCGAGGAGACAGAGCACCAGGAGAGTCCATCCGCAGACGCCGAAATGCGCCACACCGAGCAACGGGAGAGCCAGGATGAACGCGCCGACCATCACCATCGTTCCGAGATAACCCGGGGCGCCCATGGCCGCGAAGGTGCGAACGGCCCGGACGCCGATCGGAACGCGAAATCCAAGCTCCGCTTCGAAGGCTCGCCGCCCTCTTGAGATCAGGTAATAACCGGGATCCGCGATACGACCGAGGGTTGCATCGTCGGCGCTTGCTCCGCTGACTGCGGCGCGTTTTGCGGCCAGAATTGCGCGCTTGGCGACTTCGAGTTCCGGTTGCCGCGAGCCTCGCGCGAGCTCTTCTATCGCGTGCCGATAGCGATCCCGGGTCGGGAAGTCCATTTCGCCGAAGTCGCTGTCGGCGCGCAGTGCGGCATCGACCAGGCTGACACTCTCGAACAGTTCCGTCCAATCGACGGCAGAGATAAGGCGCATGCTCGTGATCGCATTGCGCACGGTCACGTTCATCGCGCCCTGTTTCTGATGCTCCGCCCGTACGATCTCGTCGGCGGTCGTTCCCTGGGCTGCCAGGTGTTCGTCCAGCCAGCGTAGTGCCGGCGTCACCTTTGGATCCTGATCGCGCAACCGTTGGACCAGTTGTACCGCGAAAGCTGCCGGCATGGGCGCTTGATCCAAATGGCCCAGGACCATGGCCGGTTCGGCTGCCCGGCCGCCGACTCCCAACAGCCGGTCGGCGATGTCGTCTGCCTCCTGGCGCGCCGCGCGGCCGCTTACGAGATGCTCGGCCAGGCGCCGCAGATTCTCCACCAGTACGATTCTGAGCGTGATCGCTACCGCCCAGAGCTCGCCAATCGTCAGAGGCTCCACGCGCTGATAGGCCTGCACAAATCGGCATAGCATCTGAGGGTCGAACCGGCTGTCGGTATGTGCGACAAAGGCCCAGGCTATTCCGAACACTCTGGGATAGCCCTCCAGTGGGCCTTCCGCGAGCTTGGGCAACTGTCGGTAAAAGCCGCGCGGGAGATCGTCGCGGATCTCGCGAATCTGTTCCTCTACGACATGAAAGTTGTCCACCAGCCACTCGGCCGCGGGCGTGATTACGTGTTCGTTGCGGATAGCCTCGCCGATTGACCGATAGTCTTCGAGAAGCACGCGACCATTGTCCCGCAGGCGTCGCGCCAACTCTCGACGTGTTCCGGGCTTGGTCGCGATACGCTGGGCGGCCGCGAGGCTTTCGCCATGTTGCTCAAGGCGCTCGATGCTGAACAGTTCTGAGCGAATCGGTTCTTCGATGTCACGGACGGGAACCCGCGAAAGACGATCGAAGGTCCGCAGGAATGAGTATTTCAAATTTGTTTCGCGGCCTGGTCTATACACCGAGAGCATACCGCCGGGGTTCGCGGCAGGTCAGACAATTTGGCCGGGCTGGGGAGCTGGAATCATTTCGCGCTTTCCCGAGGCCAAGCCAGGGCACTAAATTCCGGCTCGGTGATGCGACTGAATCAGGGTCTCATCGCACCTGCTTCGCTTGCTAAGAAAAACAGAAACGGCGGGCCGAAGCCCACCTATTCTCCTACCAGCGGTCGCCACCTCGACCGCCGGCTCCGTTGCGGTTGCCGCCAGCGAAGCTCGATTCGCGCGGCTTGGCTTCATTCACCTTAATGTTCCGGCCCTTGAGTTCGGTGCCATCGAACGTCTTGATGGCATTGGCAGCATCGCCGCCAGAAGCCATCTCTACAAAGCCGAAGCCCTTGGATTGGCCGGAGAACTTGTCGCTGATGACTGCGACACTCTCAACCTTTCCCGCTTGCGAAAAGAGTTCCTGAAGGTCGTCACTCGTGACTGCATAAGCGAGATTGCCTACGTATAACTTACTGGGCATTAGAGCCCTCCATATGTAATGGCCGGGAAGCTTCCGAACAGAAAACCCGGAACCATTTCCGGGCTTAGGTGAGAGGCCGCAACCGAGCGTTTTAAATATACTATGCCTTGCGCGGCATGAAGTAAAGCTCGGGGCTTGCAAGGGACACGTCAGCGCAGTCCAATTCCCTTCAGATGAGCTGCTATCACATGGGCGTCGCGCTGTTATGCAGCCTTCGGCCTCTGTGGCGTAGTCCGATCTGTCTCGATCTTCACGATCACGCGCGCGCAGTGTGTGGCCGATCTTTTCGCTTTCGCGAGTGGTTGACCAACAAAGAGCTTTCCCCTTAACAAGAGGCTGTGCGCTGTGCGCCGAATGAAGGGCGACGGAATCGGCGAGTGACTTGTTTTGCGAGTCGCGGATCGCTGGCAGACAAACAGAAACATTGGCCTGGTTGGGGCATCGACGCTGAGTCCCGCTATAGCGCCGGTCGCGAACTCTGGCCGCTCATCGCCTCCGAGGACGAAATCGAATGGTTTAGAGCAGCACGCGACACACGACTGGCCATCGGTCGGGCGACTCTCCTCTTCAGCGCCAAAGAGTCATTCTACAAAGCACAGTACTGCATCACGGCAAAAATGGGTGGATTTTGGTGAGGTCCGGTTCCGCGCGACCTTACGGGGATTCGAAATCGAGCTGCTGACTGATCTTGAGGGAGTGGGCCATCGGAGGCGGCGGTTCGCAGGCGTGTTTCACGAAGACGCGATGCGCGTGGTCACTCTTGTCGCTCTGGGATTCTCCGAATTGGGATAGGGTTGAACGGGCTCGCGAGCCGTTCCGGACGATTTCCGGGATAGCGGCCGGTGTGCGCCGTACCAGCGCGTTGCGATCGGCGATGCTCCTATACTCAGAGTGGACCGGATGGCTGTCCTGAGAATCCATTTTAGGCAGTCGGAGCGGTTGCGTTTCAACGGAGAGATCAGCGGCTCGCCGCAGACTCGATGGCGGAGAGGGGGGGATTCGAACCCCCGGTCCCACAAGGGGACACGTGATTTCGAGTCACGCCGGTTAAACCTGACTCCCGAACCTCTCCACCGGTGAGCATCGATGTTTACCCGCGCCTAGTCAAGTCGGCCGGTCGGCCGAGGTCCAGTTGCATACAGGGAGCATACATGGATGAACCGACGGCTAACGCAACCGATCGTCGAACGGGCAAGAGCCCAAAGCGCGACCGACTCTCATCCGCGATGGCGAGAAGCGAGACCGTTTCCTCACACTTCAGGAACGCGACACTAGCCGGCGGTAGCGGCGGATCAGGTTATTCGTCGAACTATCGTGTTCGAGCTTGGGCTCAGCCTGGCTCTCGAGTTCGGGGATGATGCGCTGGGCCAGGACCTTGCCCAACTCGACGCCCCATTGGTCAAAGGAATCAATATTCCAGATGGCTCCCTGCGTGAAGACGCTGTGCTCGTACAGTGCAACCAATTTGCCCAGGGCGGCCGGCGTCAATCGATCGATCAGAATGGTGTTGGATGGCCGATTACCCTCGAACACCCGATGAGGAACGAGCCAATCCGGCGAGCCCTCGGCCTTTACTTGCTCGCGCGTCTTGCCGAACGCGAGTGCCTCGGCTTGGGCGAAGACGTTCGCGACCAGCATGTCATGATGCCGGCCCAGGGGATTGAGCGAGTGGTAGAACGCGATGAAATCGGCGGGTATGAGCTTCGTCCCTTGATGGATCATTTGATAGAAGGAGTGCTGCCCGTTGGTTCCGGGCTCGCCCCAGTAGATGGGTCCGGTCTGGTAATCTACTGCGGTTCCCTTAAGCGTGACGTGCTTGCCATTGCTCTCCATCGTCAATTGCTGGAGATAGGCCGGAAAGCGCTTGAGGTATTGCTCGTACGGAAAGACACCAACTGTCTGCGCGCCGAAAAAATCGTTGTACCAGACCGACAAGAGCCCCATCAGGATCGGCAGGTTGCGATCCAGTGGTGCGATGCGAAAGTGCTCGTCCATCTGGTGGAAACCGTCCAGCATGGCGCGGAAGTTGTCGGGGCCGATCGCCAGCATCGTCGAGAGGCCGATCGCGGAATCCATGGAGTAGCGTCCGCCGACCCAGTCCCAGAAGCCGAACATGTTGGCCGTATCGATGCCGAATTTCGCGACTTCCGCTGCGTTGGTTGAGACTGCGACAAAATGTTTGGCGACCGATTTTTCATCGTTGCCCAGCCCCGCGATCGACCACAGCCGGGCCGAGTGCGCGTTGGTCATGGTCTCCAAAGTGGTGAAGGTCTTTGAAGAGATGATAAAGAGCGTTTCAGCCGGATCGAGGTCGCGGGTCGCCTCGAAGAAATCGGTGCTATCGACGTTGGAAACGAAGCGGAACGTGATCGAGCGATCGCTGTAGTGTCTCAGCGCCTCGTACGCCATCACGGGTCCGAGGTCGGAACCGCCGATGCCGATATTGACGACGTTGCGTATCGCCTTACCGGTGTGGCCCTTCCATTCGCCGCGGCGGACGCGGCTGGAGAAATCCGCCATCTTGTCCAGCACGGCATGAACCTGCGGCACCACGTTCTCGCCGTCCACGACGATCGACGATCCTTTGGGGGCGCGCAAAGCTACATGCAACACCGCTCGCTTTTCGGTGACATTGATTTTGTCGCCACGGAACATCGCGGCGCGCCGCTCCGCGACACCGCGCTCGATAGCGAGTTGCACGAGCAACCGGACAGTTTCATCGGTAATGCGGTTTTTGGAGTAGTCCAGGTACAAGCCTGCGCCTTCGATGGTAAAGCGTTCTCCACGGCCCGGATCGTCCGCGAACAACTGCCGCAGGTGGATATCCTTAATTGCTTTGTAGTGCGCCTGCAGGGCAGCCCACGCAGGAGTCTCGATCAGTGGCTTGCCTTCCAGCATCGGTCCGTTCCTCCTGGTACCGACTACTTCAATGCCTTGCTCTTGGCCTCGATCGCGTTCAACAGGTGCTGCCAGGAATCGTCAAAAGATTTTGCTCCTTCCGTCTGCAGATCGGCGCCGAGTTTGGCAACGTCAACTCCTACCCTGCCGAACTCCGCGAGCACCTGCTCGCAATCCGCGCCGCCGCGTGGAATGACGCCACTTACCTGGCCGTGCTCGCCGAACGCGAGCAAGGTTTCCTCGGGCATGGTGTTAACGGTGTTGGGAGCGGCCAAGGCGCCTATATATAAGACATCGGAGGCCTTGGGATCTTTGGTGCCGGTGCTGGCGAAGAGCAACCGTTGCGCGCGCGAACCGCAATTAGCCAGCCGCTGCCAGCGATCCGACTCGAGCACATCACGGTATGCCGCGTAAGCCTGCTGGCCGATGGCGACACCCAGCTTGTCACGATCGCGGTCGGGTACTTTGTCCATCGTGGCTTTGTCCCAGCGGCTGATGAAAAGCGATGCCACTGAACGGACATCGGGGCTCAAACCGGCGGCGACACGCCGCTCCAGGCCGCGCATATAAGCCTCGGCGGCAGCCAGATAATGATCGCGCGTGAAGAGCAGAGTCACGTTCACCGACACGCCCGAGAAGATCGCCTCTTCGATGGCGGGTGCTCCTTCCCTGGTGCCGGGAATCTTGATGAACAGGTTACGCCGGCCGGCCTTTTTGTGAAGTCTTTTGGCCTCGGCCACCGTGGCCTTGGCGTCGTAGGCAAGCAGCGGCGAGACCTCCAGCGATACCCAACCGTCCACGGTGGCCGTGAGTTCATGGATTGAGGCGAACAGATCGGCCGCGCGCGTCAAGTCTTGGACCGCCAGCTCAAAAAACAATGCTTCACCGGAAAGGCCCGTACCCACGAGCCGGCGAATTTCGGAATCATACGATTGGCTATGCGTGATAGCGTGATCGAAAATCGTCGGATTGGACGTCAGGCCCGTGACCGACAGATCATCGATGTAGCGCTTGAGCGTGCCTCGGTCGAGCAGCTCGCGCGTGATGTTGTCGAGCCAGATGCTCTGCCCCAGATCGTGGAGCACTTGAGTAGCTTTCATGATCTCACCTCCATCTCAATGGTCGCTCCGTCGCGCGTGCCGATCGTCAATGTCCCGTTCATCATGAACTTCATGTTGCTCGTCCGGTAGGCAGCTTCAGCGACGACGGCGAAGCGGGTCAGACCGACTGACATTACCGAAATTCCGACCTGTGCGACAGAGTGGAATGATCGTGGGCGCCGGGCTGTGCGCTACTGACGCGACGCGGACCACGTTCCGTTGGCGGAGGTGAAGCCGGAGGAGGCGGCGGGCGCGGTACACGACCAAGTGCCCGACACCATCGCTGCTCCGCTTGCGTCGGTCGCAAAGGTTCCCGCAAACGAGCACGAGACCCCGGCTTCTCCGACGCCGGCGATCGCGAAGCTTCCCGAGTTGTTGCTGAGCGTGCCGCTGCCCGCTCCGGGGGCGTAGGCCGTGACAGTCATTCCCACTACGCTCAGGCCGATCGCGCCGGATATCGAGCACGAGGTCCCGCCGCTGAAGAACTGCATCCCGCTGAAGTTGCCGGAATATCCGCCGTCGAACGCCGGCACGGCCTGATTAAACGAAGCGGCGGTCATGGCGGTGGCATTATACGGGGTCTGCAACGCTCCCGCGGTCGCCGCGATAACTTTGCCGACCTGGCCGGCAGATCCCAGATTGAAGGTCTCTACCGAATCCTCGACCGCTTGGCTAGCCTGATCGGAAGTTTGCGCAAGCACCAGCCCGGTGCTGATCAACTGGCCCGCGGGGCCGAGGTCGGCGTACAGCACCGCTTCGCCGGGGACCAGCGGATTCACTGAAGCAGTGCCGGCTTGCGCGATGATTCCCAGGGCGACTCCGGTAGCGCCGTTGACAATTCCCGCGGTGGCTATCGCTGCGCCGGGCTGCTGGCATGCCGGTGAGGACAGCGAAGCATCGAACAACTGCGTGATGTCGTTGGTGAAGGCCGCCGCGTTGTCGTCGTCGTTCAGCGCTTGTTGCGCCTGGCTTTGCAGGCATCCGCCGGAGGCCGCTTGCGCTTCCATTCCCGGACCAGCGCGCATACCTCTAACGATTGATGCCGACCCGCCCCCGCTGGCCAGCGTGTTCAGCATCGCGAGCAGCTGGTTTTCGACCGCCGTCAACTGGGCCTGGCCGACGGTGACGTCGACCCCTCCCTCGGTGGCTAGCGAAGTTCCGGTGGTGCTCTGGTCAAGCGTGGAGATCAGCCCGTTGAGGGCGCCGACCAGGGCGCCCAGCGGCCCGGCAAGCCCACTCAGCGGGGTGTTGATCACGGCGCTCTCGAGCGTGGTGGCGAAACCGACCTCGCCCTGCAGGAAGGCAAGTACGATTTGTTCCGGCGGCAGCGTGCTGCTCGTGGGGGGCACTTTTATCTTTAATGGCGGCGACTTCGAGTTCAGCGTTCCCGAGGCGGCCGTCTCCTGCACGCTGAGCGTAGCGCTGCCCGCTTCGAGCTGGCCGTTGGACGGATCGATCACCGGCGGCACCACTACCATAATCGACGCCCCGTTGTTCCCCGCTGCGGCCTCGGGAATCAGAACTTTCGCGCCTTTCTTGGGCTTCTCGGTAAAGCTGACCAACACCGGCGCGTTGGGCGCAAAGCCCGAACCGTTGAGCGTGAGCTGCCCAAAGGCGACCTGCGAAGTGGGGCTCAAGGATGAGACTTTGGGTGCAACGCCGGTGCCGGAGAGCGCGGCGCTCACCTTGGGCCCGTTGGTCGTGACGGTCAGTTTCCCGCTGCGCGCGCCGCTGTGTTTGGGCGTGAATACGATCGAGATCGAGCAGCTCGCGTTTGCCGCGAGCTCGACGCAGCCGTTGTTTTCGGTGAAGTCGCCGCTCGCCGTGATGTTACTGATGGTCAAGGGCTTGCCGGTGCTGTTGGTCAGCATCCTGACCACCGGAGTGCTGGAGGAGCCCAGCGGTTGCTTGCCGAAGCTGATCGCCTTGATCGTCGGCGGCTTAGCGCCGGCCTTGGCCGGAATCCATAGGGACTCGGCGGACTCGGCTGCAGCGCTGGGCTGCGGGCCGCATCCGAACACGATCGGGACCGGAGTTGGAATCGGCGTTTGAGCCGCGGTCAGGGTCGGTCCGGTAGTCAATATCGCGGTCGCAGTTGCAGTCGGTATCGCGGTTGGACTTACACTTGCTATCGCAGTTGGAGTCGCAGTCGGTATCGCCGTTGGAGTTGCTGTTGGTGTCGCGTTTGGAGTGGGCGCCATCGTGGGCGTCGGAGCCGCTGATTGTGCCCCGAGCGCGATTCCGCGTGGAGCGTTCAGCCCCGTGTTGCCGCCGTTGATTACGAGCGCCGGCGCGATGTTGCCGCTGCTGCCTGCAGCATATTCGACGACGCTGTTGGCCGAGGTGGCTACATAGGGCAATAACCTAGTTGACTCACCCACGTTCCGTTGCTATATTTGAGGCATGGAACAGGAACAAACCAAGTGGCCTACCAGCCTGATTGAAGCTGTCCGTTTCTTTTCCGATCGCGATCGGTGCCTGAATCTCTTGGTTACGCTGCGATGGCCGAACGGCGTCAGCTGCCCGACCTGCGGGAGCAAGCGCGTCAGCTTTCTTTCGACCCGCCGATTGTGGAAGTGCAGCCAACAGCACGATCGGCGTCAGTTCTCGATCAAGGTAGGCTCGATCTTTGAGGATAGCCCGCTCCCGCTCGATAAGTGGCTTGTCGCCATGTGGCTCGTCATCAATTGCAAGAATGGCGTCAGTTCCTATGAAGTACACCGGGCGCTGAAAGTCACTCAACAGACCGCGTGGTTCATGCTGCACCGGATTCGCAAGGCGATGCAGCGCGGCAGTTTTGAGAAGATGGGCGGTACTGGCCCGGTCGAAGCCGATGAGACTATGATCGGCGGACTCGCGCGCAATATGCACAAGGACAGGAGAGCCGAGAAGATCACCGGCACGGGCGGAGCGGGAAAGGAACTGGTAATGGGTCTGTTGGATCGCGAGACTGGCAAGGTGCGCGTGAAGCACGTCGCGAACCGGAAGCGCGGCACTCTGCAAGAGGAAGTGCGCGCGAACGTCGTAAGTGGCGCGGAACTGTTTACCGACGACCTGTCGTCCTATACCGGCCTCGATAAGGATTACGTTCACCAATTCGTGAACCATGCCGAAGAGTACGTTCGCGGAAACGTACATACCAACGGCATCGAGAATTTCTGGAGCCTGCTCAAACGCGGTCTCAAGGGAACCTATGTCAGCGTCGAACCATTCCACTTGTTCCGCTACCTCGATGAGCAAGCGTTCCGGTATAACGAACGCAAAGGCAATGACGGCGATCGCTTTGTCGAAGCTGCAAGCACCGCATTCGGGCGACGGCTCACATATAAGGAACTGATCGGACAGGATGCAGATGCAATATCTACGACGTGACGCCAAGCCGCGCCAGCACAGGGGAAAAGGAAGGCGATGAAGTTTCCAAAGGTGCCGGGTAAGACGCCGCGCGAGCAGTTCGAGAATCTCGCGCGATGTATTTTTTCCGCGCCGACTAAAGCGGCCAAAAGAAAAGTCGCGAGATCGCGCACCTTGTCGAAGAAGGAAATCACCGCCGGTTCGCACCCTCCTTGATCCTCGCCGGGAAACCCGCTGAGAGTGCTAATTTCTCGATCATGTTAAAGTCATAGACTACGGTGCTGATCGCAACCCCGAACTCTAAGCCGACGAATGACTTACGGGGATCGCGGGAGCCATCGAAAGACCCCCGCGCTATCTGTGGTGCCTGCTTTCCAGTTTCCGAGGCTAGCAAGTCCGCTGCCTGGACTCCCGGCACGGGAACCTGACCGCGCAGGCGCGGGTCGAGAACGGGTGTTATCCCATAGTCAATTTCAAGTCGTCTGATCAATTTTCCTTTGTCCGGGTTGCCGTTGTGGAAGACAAATTCCACTCCGTTAAAAGGGAATTGGTGCTTCCTGCACCACAGTTTCACAAGCTCGACACAGAGCTTTCCGGCCAGCGGATAGCAGGCGACTCCGCCGTCGATTTCAGGCGTGTCCAGCCCGTATTTCTGGTTGGCTATTTTCCAGCCGAGAACATCCACTATTGCGCGGAACCCATACCTTGGACCCCGCTCAATTTGTTTGATCAGCGTTTTCAGGAATCGTGCGCGTTTAGCCTCTTTTCCTTTCCAACCGTCATAGGCACCGATACTGTGCGCGTATTCCCTCATGTGAAAGTAGGGAACCTTGTACGCGGCAAGAACCGCGCCCCACCGCGCATTGAACCGTCGCCACGCCCCCACCGCTGCCAGATATCCTGCGACCACAACAAACCGGCTGTCATGCGGTGTGCCGCTCTCGTCGAAGTAGGCGGTGAAAATCGCCATAAGCTGATCAGGCTGCAAGGCCAGCGCAGCAATCAGATGATCGAAAGAACCGTATCTCCGCTCGGAACTTCGGGAATCCCCACCGGCTAAGTTCATAGCGCACCCCCCTGACCGCGGCCAGCCGCGCCAATCCCCGCCAAAGCATCCCATCTTTCGACGGGTGAGTCAACTAGGTTATTGCCCTACATAGATGTTGCCGCTGGTATCGACGGCGACGCTCTGCGGGCCTTGCAGCGCCGTCAGCGCGCCCGCAATCGTGACGGCGGGCGCCGCATTGCCGCTGCTGCCACTCGGATAGACCGTAATACTGCCCGTGCCCGAGCTGCCGCCGACCAGATTGGCTACATAGATCCTGCCGGCGGCGTCTAGCGCAATTCCCTCCGGGCCCGAAAGGCCGGTATTGGTACCCGCGATAGTGGCGGACGGCGCGGAATTGCCACTGCTGCCCGGCGCATAGATCGTTATGCTGCCGGCCGCAGAGGCGCCTCCGATCAGATTTGTCACATAGATTTTGCCGCTCGCGTCGATCGCAATACCGGTCGGAGCAGCCAACTGCGTGGCGGCGCCGGAAAGCGAGGCTATCGGGGCAGCATCGCCACTGCTTCCGGACGCATATTCCGTCACGAGATTGGCGAAGTTGGCGACGTAGATATGGCCCTGTCCGTCGAGCGCGATACCCTGCGGTCCGGCAAGCTGCGTATCGACGCCCACGATCGTCGCCGTCGGCGCTACGTTGCCCGTGCCGGCGGGGGAGTAGATGGTTACGCTGCCGGTACCAATCGGGCCGCTCGCGAAGTTGGAGACGTAGATTTTCCCGCCGGAATCCAGCGCGATCGCGCTCGGCGACAGGAGCCCCGTCGCCGGCCCGGAAATGGCCGTGGCCGGCGCCGCGTTACCGGCTGCGCCTGTCGCAAACCCGGTCACAACGTTGCTGTTGCCGTCAGCCGTGTAGATCGTGAATGCGGACTGCGCGTAACTGACGGGCGGGCGCAGGCCAATGACGACCAGTGCCGCTATCAGGCCCGCACCCGCAAATAGCACGCGCTGCCGAGTGTCCCCTTTGATGCTCATCGAAGCCTGGTTCGGGATCGGCAAACGATGCGGTAATCCTGGCGCTGCGACAGCCTCGCAGAGCGGCCTGTCACGGCGTGAAGCCCGACGCGATCGCAAGGCACGAGCTTTGATTCTGGGTCATGAACAGATTCAGCGCGGCGCTGGTGCACTTCTTCGTGCATCCGAGCTGGTTCTGCGCGTATTGCTTGACCGAGTTGGACATTAGCTGTTGAAGCTGAACGAAAGTCATACCTTGCAGCGCCGGCAATGACTGCGCCTGGCTGACGACCTGCTGGTTGACCAGGAGCAGCGCCGCAAGCGAGTTGGGCGTGATGTTGGGGGAGAGATTTCCTTCGGTCGCGGTCGCGACGCACGCCAGGTAGAGCGCGCTCTGGGCCTGGTTCAGGTTCTGCTGGGCGTTGGCGTTTGGCGAAGCCAACGCGATCGCGGCGGCAAGCGCAGCCAGGCCCCAAACTTTTTTCGTCACCAGAAGACTCCTTGCCGCCATCGGCTGCATCGCGCGCCTCTTATGGAACAACTGCGATACCCTGCGGCCGGGCAAGCTGCGTGGCCGGTCCCGCGATAGTCACACCCGGCGCGACGTTGCCGTTGCTCCCCGGCGGATAGACCGTGACGCTCGCGTTGTCGCCGTCGAAGCCGCCTGCGTTCGTAACGTAGATGTTCCCGCTCGCGTCCACGGCGATTCCGGCCGGCGCGTCCAGCCCGGTATTGGAGCCGCCGATAGTCGCGCTCGGCGCGACATTGCCGTTACTTCCCGGCGGATAAATCGTCACCGTGTCGGTGGCCTTGTTCGCAACGTAGATGTTCCCGCTGCCGTCAATCGCGACGCCGGACGGATAGCCGAGGCCCGTGTTCGATCCCGCGATAGTGGCGCTCGGCGCGACATGGCCGTTGCTCTGAGCTGCGTAGACCGTAACCGTGTCACTGGAGGTGTCATAGCCCTTGCCGCTGCCGCCGTTATTGGTGACGTAGATGTTCCCGCTGCCATCCAGGGCAATGCCGGTGGGAGCGTTCAAGCCGCTACTATCTCCGTAGATGGTCGCGAGCAGCACGGTGCCGTTGCCCAACGACGAATATACCGTCACGGTGTCGTTGCCCTGGTTAGCGACGTAGATGTTCCTGCTGCTGTCCAGGGCAATGCCGGCGGGAGTGCTCAGGCCGCCAGAGATGGTTGTGATCGGTGCGCCGCTGGCGTGGCTCCCCTCCGGATAGACCGCCAATGTGTCGCTGCCGCCGTTGTTGCTGCCGTCGTTGGTGACGTAGATGTTCCCGCTGCTGTCCAGCGCGACACCGACGGGAAGGTCCAGGGTGGTATTGGAGCCGCCGATGGTGGCGAGCGGTACAACGTCATTGTTGGTCCCTGCCGGATAGACCGTCACTGTGTCGCTGGCCCCTTTGTCGCTGCCGTCGTTGGTGACGTAGATGTTCCTGTTGCCGTCCAGCGCAATGCCGAGGGGATCGTTCAGGCCGCTACTGGTGCCGCCGATGGTGGCGGTGGGAGTCTCGTTCAGCGTGCCGGTGCTGCTCCCCACTGGCGGATAAACCGTCGCCGTGCCGCTAAAGTTGGCTACGTAGATGTTCCTGCTGCCGTCCAGCGCAATGCCGAAGGGAGCGTTCAGGCCTGTACCGGGACCGGTGATGGTGGCGCTGGGCGTGACGTTTCCGACGCTCCCGGCCGGATACACGATCACCGCGTCCAGGCTGCCGAACTTTCTGCCGGCGTTAGCGACGTAGATGTTCCCGCTGCCGTCTACCGCGATGCCTTGGAAAATGTTCAGGCCGGTGTTGGTACCGCCGATGGTGGCGGTAGGAGACTCGTTTAGCGTGCCGGTGCTGCTCCCCACTGGCGGATAGACCGTCACCGCGTTGCTGCCCACGACGTAGATGTTCCGGCCGCCGTCCACCGCGATGCCGACGGGAGAGTTCAGCGTGGTATTGGACCCTCCGATGGTTGCTGTCGGCTGAGCGTTATTGTCGCTCCCGGCGATATAAACCGTCACCGTGTTGCTATTGTTGTTGGCGACGTAAATGTTCCCGCCGCTGTCCACCGCAATGCCGGCGGGATCGTTCAGGCCGGTATTGGAACCGCTGATGGTGGCGCTCGGCCCGGCCTCGCTGTTGCTCCCCGCCGGATACACCGTCACGGTGGCGGCGTTGGAAACATCCGTGTCGAAGTTGAAACCACCTTGGTTCGCGACGTAGATGCTCCCGCTGTGGTCTAGGGCGATGCCGACAGGAGCAACAATCCCCGCCGGGAAGAAAGAATCGTCGATAGTTGCGCTCGGCGCGACGTTGCCGTTGTTCACACCGTAGAGCGTGACCGTGTTGTTGCCAACGTTCGCGACGTAGATCCCGCTGCCATTGACGGCGATGCCCATGGGAGAGACCAGCTCGGTATTCGACCCGCCGATAACACCCTTCGGCCCGGCGTTGCCGTTGCTCCCCGCCGCATAGATCGTCACGCTGTCGCTGCCACCGCTGTTGCTGCCGTCGTTGGTCACGTAGATTTGGCCGTTGCTGTCCGCCGCGATGCCTGACGGATCATTCAGGCCGGTCTTGTAGCCGCCAATCGTCTTGCTGGGCGCGGCGTTGCCGGTGCTCCCGGCAGGATAAACCGTTACCGTGTTGCTATCCCGGTTCGCGACATAGATGTTCCCGCTGCCGTCGACCGCGATGCCGGTGGGACCGTTGAGGCCGGTGTTGGTACCGCTGATAGTGGCGCTCGGTGCGACATTGCCGTTGCTCCCGGCCGGATAGATCGTCACCGTGACGGTGCCGCCAAAATCGCTGCCGTCGTTCGCTACATAGATGTTCTCGTTCGCGTCCACCGCGATGGCGCTGGGATTCACAAGCCCGGTGCTGGAGCCGCTGATAGTGGCGCTGGGCGGTTGGTTGCCCTTGGTTCCGACCGGATAAACCGTCACCGAGTAGCTCGGCTCGTTTTGGTTGCCGGTGTTGGTTACGTAGATGTTGCCGTTTGAGTCGAGCGCAATGCCGGTGGGATTACACAAACCGGTCTGCGCAACGATCGGCGCAGCGTTGCCGGCCGCGCCGATGGCGTAGCTCGTCACGGTGTTGCAGGTGGAGTTCGCGACCAGAATCTGGGCCGCAAGGGGATCGGCCGGCGCCGGTGTCGGCGTTGGAGCGGGCGCCGGATCGCCCGCCGCGACCACGATCGCGGAGAGTCTCACCTTGTGCGGACTGCCCGCGGCGTCGTCGGCTATTTCGAGCATCCCGCTGATCGGCGTTCCCTTCCCTGTCCGCGCGGCGACCGGCGACACACCGACCGAAATCCGGCACGAGCCTCCTCCGCCGGCCAGTTCGCCCACGCAGTTCTGGCTAGTGCTTACTTGCATAAGTTAGCGTTACATGATAAGGATACGGCATGGTCAAGGAAGCCGTGCCGATTGCGGTGCTGCCGGAGGATCGTCGGGTGCTTGAAAGCTGGGTTAGCGGCGCGAAGACCGAGCAGCGCCTGGCGCTGAGAGGGCGTATTATCCTGGCTGCCGCGGCTGGAAGCAGTAGCCGGGCGATTGCCCGGGCGCAAGGCGTTCGAGCGGCGACAGTGAGCAAATGGCGCGGCCGTTTTGCGCGCCGCGGGCTCGCGGGTCTGCACGACGCCCCGCGCTCGGGCGCCCGGCGGCGTTATGACGAAAGCACGCGCCGGCGGATTCTGGCCAAGCTCGACGATCCGCCGCCGCGCGGCCACGCGGCCTGGAGCGGCGCGCTGGTGGCTAAGGCCTTGGGCGACGTCTCGGCGCATCAAGTCTGGCGGGTGCTGCGCAGCCAGCGCATTCACCTGCAACGGCGGCGCAGCTGGTGCATCAGCACCGACCCGCAGTTCGCGGCCAAGGCGGCCGACATCGTGGGGCTGTATCTGCATCCGCCCGACAACGCGGTGCTGCTGTCGGTGGATGAAAAGCCTCACATCCAGGCGCTGGAGCGGGCCCAGGGCTACCTTAGGCTGCCCAACGGCCAAGCGGTGGCCGGCTTCAACCATGAGTACAAACGCCACGGTACCACCACCTTGTTTGGCGCGCTTGACGTCTTGACGGGCAAGGTGGTGGGCGGCCACTACCACCGCCGCCGGCGGCGCGAGTTCTTGGACTTCATGAACGACGTGGTGGCACTTTATCCGGCAAGCGAAATTCACGTGGTCCTCGACAACCTCAGTACGCACAAGCCCAAACACGACCTCTGGCTGGCGCGCCACCCCAACGTGCACCTGCATTTCACCCCCACCCATGCCAGCTGGCTTAACTTGATCGAATGCTGGTTCAGCATTCTGGTCCGGGCGGCCCTGCGGGGCGCCAGTTTCACCTCTCCACAGCAATTGCGCGAGGCCATCGATGAGTTCATTCAAAGCTACAACCAGACTGCCGTGCCCTTTGAGTGGACCAAAGAAACCGTGCGCTCCGTGCACCCGAAGCCCCGTTACGCTGATTTACGCAGGTAAGCACTAGCGGTAAAGCCGCTGCCGGCGACATCGATCGCGCTAATGTTGAGCGGCACGGGGTTTTCGTTCCTGAGCGTTACGATGGTCGAACTCCTGGACGCGCCGGCTCGCACGCGCCCGAACGACAGATCGTGCGGTCTCAGCCGCAGGATGCCTTTCAGGGCGCGGCCGGAGAGCGCAACCGTCCGGCTGTCGCCGGAGCCGTCGCTGACGGTCAGCGTCGCGGTCCGCTTGCCGACCGCGGTGGGGGTGAAGGTCAATTCGACCGTGCAGCTTGCGCCTTCCTTGAGGCTCGCGTCGATACAGCCGTCAGGTTGCTCAACCGTAAAGTCGCCCGAATCGGCGCCGCCGACCGATACGCTCTGAATCGTGACCGGCCCGGCGCTGCTCTTCCGAATAGAAATCTTCAGATGCTTCGGCGCACTGGTGGAACCGTAGACTCCCATCACCTGGTTGGGAAAATTCAGACTTTCCGGCGCGGCGATAGGGCTATCCGCTGCGCACAAAGCCAATCGCGGCAACAGCAGCATCGTGGCGAGCGCGATAGCCGTTGCGACCAGCCGAACGTTAGTGCGGATTATCATAATCTGCCGGGAGCCCCCTCGGGGATTGTCATCAGGGAACGCGCGACTCTACCGCCGCGAGTGAACGGTTGCAAGGGAAAAAGTGCGCCGCCGTGTCAGACAGGATCTCGCGCGTCACTGCCGATGCGACGTGAAGAGTTCGGCAGTATTGAGCGTGCCGTCGGTCTGCTCTCCGCCGACGATCAACACTGCACCGGCGAGCGGCCCGACGCTCGGACCGAGAAGCGTGGCGGTATGGAGCACGCGGCTGGTGGTCATATTCGCGGTCGCCGTGAAGCTTCCGAGGCCGCCGTTGGCCTGAGGATCAAAGAGTTCCGCACTGTTCTCGGGAAACAACTCGCTTCTGGCGGTAAAGAGCGAGCCTCCAGCTATCAGCACCTCACCGCTGTCCAGCAGCGTCGCGGTAGCTAAGAAGCGAACCTGCGTCATCGAGGATTTGCATCCGGAGCCGCCTGGGCCTGCTCCCGCGACGCACGAGAAAATTCCGGTTGAAGGGTCGTAGACTTCGGCGCTCGAATCGAAGGATCCGCCGGCGATCAGCACCCCGCCGGCGAGTGGCCCACCGGCGGCGTTCGGCTTCAGGTAGGTGGCCGTATGGGCCGCGCGCGGCGTGTTCATCGAACCGGTCGCGGTGAATGCGCCCTGCCCGCTGTTCGCGGCAGGATCGAAGAGTTCGGCGCTGGCCAGGACATTGCTGCTGTTGTCGAGACCGCCGGTGAGCAGCACGGTGCCGTCCGCAAGCAGCGTCGCCGAGTGAAGCACGCGCGGGGTCGTCATGCTCGCATTGCACGCCGGCGGATTGCCGCTTTCACCTCCCACGCAACTGAAGGTCTGGACGGACGGATCATAAATTTCCGCACTGGCCAGCACCGCGACGGGTGTGCCCTGGCTGTTGACCTGCTCGCCGCCGGCGATTAGCACACGACCGTCGCTGAGCGCCGTCGCCGAAGCTGCGTCTCGCGCCGTAGTCAACGACCCGGTGTCGCTGAAGGTCCTACTCGCCGGGTCGTAGAGTTCGGCAGCGGCGAGATCGACCACGCCGGTCTGGTTGGCAGCCACGCCGATACCTCCTGTGAGCAAGACCTGCCCGTTGGGGCATCCGGCGCTTGCGCAGTTCAGCAATGTCGCGGTGTGCGCGGAGCGCGCATTATTCATGGAGATGGGCAGCCCCGTGAAACTGCGCTTCGCCGGACTATAGATTTCCGCGGCCTGAATCGCAGGAGTCTGGTCGGTATCCTCTCCGCCGACGATCAGGACACGCCCATCGTGCAGCAGGGTTGCGGTGTGGAGAGCGCGTGGCTGGATCATTCCTGCCGGCAAAGCGGCGAACGCCGGGATTTTCGGGCTGAATACCTCCGCGGATTCGTAACCGTATGGCCTGGAATCCGGCTCTTGCGGACTTTCGCAGCATTCCGTTCCTCCCGCGAGCAGAACCTTGCCGTTCTGAAGCAGGCTCGCGGTGTAAAAGTTGCGCGGCTCGTTGGTCAACGCCGGAATCGTCACAAATGCGCCGCTGAACGTCTTGGTCGCCGGGTCATAGATCTCCGCGTGGCGGTTGAAATTGGGATCCTGCTGACTCGCCGCGATCCCGCCGGTGATCAGCACCCGGCCGTCCATCAGAATGCTGGCGGCGTGAAAGGCGCGCGGATACGTCATCGGTCCGATTGCGGTGAAGGTCCTGGTCTTGGGATCATAAATGTCGGCGCTGTCGAGCAGGTTGTTGTACTCATCCAGTCCGCCGGTGATTAGCACGGTGCCGTCGTTCAGCCGGGTCGCGATGTGGCCGTAGCGCGCCGATTGCATCGAGTTGTCGGTCGGTGTGAACAGCCCGGTGCCGGCGTCATAGAGCTCGGCCGAAGATTCGACGCCGCCCTGCAAGTTGATGCCGCCTGCGATCAGGACCGCCTTGCCATGGTCGATCGCGGTCGCCGTATGCATCGCGCGCGTGACCAGCATCAGGAAGAGTCCGACGCTGAACTTGTGTTTCGATGGATCGAAGAGCTCGACGGTGTCCAGCGGCGACAGCGTAGAGCCAATTCCGGAACTGCCTCCGGCGATCAGGACGCTGCCGTTTTTGAGCAACGTGGCGGTATGAAAGGTGCGCGGCACCGCCAGCCCGCCGACCGAGTCGAAGAGTCCGCTGGCCGGATCGAAAACTTCGCCGGTTGCCGTTACCGCCTGACCGTCGTCGCCTCCCACGACGAGCACCTCGCCGTCACTCAGAATAGTAGCCGTGTGATCCTTGCGGGCCTGTTTCAGGCGCGCCGAGCGCTCGAACGCATTGGAAGCGGGGTTGTAGATCTCGGACAGGCTCAGGACCACAGGCCCCTTCTGACCTCCGGCGACCAACACGGTACCGTCGGGAAGAAGCGTCGCGCTGTGACTCGCCCGCTCATAGACCATAGACCCGGTGCTTGCGAAGTGCGCCCCTTGAGCGAGGTTTGCCTCATGCGCAGAGCCGGCAAACACCTGCCCGCCCCATACTCCGAAGACCCCCACGGCGCATAATACTACTGTCAGTACGATGCGGGATTTCGCGCCCGGTTTGCGATCTATTGTGCGCATACCGTGCAGGTTGCCGGGGGGTCCGAGGGCATGAACAGCTCGGTCCCGGCCAGCGTTGAGTTTGTCGAGGCTCCCCCGGTGACCAGCACGTTTCCCGAATCGAGCAGCGTCGCGGTCTGCAAGGCCCTTGCACTGTTCATCGGGTTCGCGAGCACGAAGGTTTGGGTAGGGGGGTCGAAGATCTCCGCGATCGGCTCGGCGACGAAATTGCTGCCGGTGAACAGCGCGAAGAAGTTGTTGGTGCCTCCACCCGCAATTAACACTCTTCCGTTCTGGAGCAGCGTGGCGGTATGAAACGAATGAACCGAATTCATGTTCGCCGTCACCAGGGTGAACATGCCGGAGCCGGGATCGTAAATCTCGGCGCTTAAGTCATCCGTGCCGCCGGCGATCAACACCTTGCCCGCGAGCGAGCCGGTGACAAACTTCGGGTCGAGAAATGTTGCAGTGTGTCCGGCGCGGGGCTCGTTCATCGGTCCGGCGGTCTTCGCGAATGATCCTTTCTGCAGATCGAAGACTTCGGCGGTTGCGATACTCGTGGTCGAGCCGTCGGAGTTGACCACGAACCCGCCGGTGAGGAGGACCGTGCCGTCGGCCAGGGCGGCGGCGGCGTGGAGCGCGCGTGCGGCGTTCATGCTCGAATTGCACGATGGCGGATTTCCGCTGCTGCCTCCTACGCAGTCAAACGTCCCCGCGACCGGATCGTAGACCTCGGCACTGTCCAGCGCCACGAGCGATTGCGCGCCGCTGTCCGAGGTCTGGACCTGCAGGCCGCCCGCGACCAGCACGTGTCCGCCCGCCAGCGACGTCGCGGTGGCTGAGAACCGCGCGGTCGTCAAAGCGCCGGTCGCGCTGAAGCTGCCGGCTGCCGGATTATAGAGTTCGGCGGTCGCGAGGCTGCCGAGCACCTCCATGCTGAACACAAATCCGCCTGCAAGTAATACCTGTCCGTCGGGACATCCTGCGACCGCGGGGCAGTTCAACACGGTCGCGGTATCGAGCGCGCGCGCCTCATGCAGCGTGCCGGTGCTCGAAAACGTCCCGCTTTGAGGATCGTAGAGCTGTGCGTCGCCGTTGGTCGTCCCGGCAGTATTGAGACTCTTGCCGCCGGCGATTAGCACCATCCCGGACAGCGGCCCCTGAACGAAATCTGGATCGAGAAAAGTCGCCGTATGATAGGCTCGCGGAGTCATTATCGATCCGGTCGCGAGGAAGGAGTTGCTGGTGGTGTCGATCAGCTCGGCTTGCGGGTTGGTCGGTTCGATATCGAGAGGCTCACCGGGCGGCGAGAAAAGCTGGAAACCTCCGGCGACCAGAACGTCGCTCCCGCCGAGCGAAGTCGCAGTCGCCGAGAGCCGTTGGGTGCCCGGCCCCGTGATCAAGGTGAAACTCTGACTTGCCGGATCGTAGATCTCCGCGCTGTCGTCGCCGCTACCCGCCACGATGAGAGCGCGTCCGTCGCTGAGCATCACGGTGGCGGGCGACTGGCGCGGTTCGTTCATCGCATTGCTCGTCAAAGTGAAGCTGTTCCGGGCCGGGTTGTAGATCTCCGCCGAGGCGAGCACATTGTGCGCTCCGTCCACTCCGCCCACGATCAGCACAGTGCCGTCGGGCAGCAGGATCGAGCCGTGAAAAAAGCGCTCGCTGTTCATCACTCCGGCCGGAGTGAAGGGAACCGACGGGCTTCTGAAGATCTCCGCGGTGTCCTGAACGAGTCCCTGCTGGTTGACTCCGCCGGTAATCAGCACGCTGCCATTGGCAAGCAAAGTCGCGGCCTGTCCGCTGCGCGCGACGTTCATCTGAAAGGGTAGTTGCTCGAACTGACCGCCGTTTCTCGGATCGAAGAGTTCCGCGCTGGCGAGCGAGCCGACGAAGACTCCTGTGGTGGGATCGAACGATGGGCTGCCACCGGCTATAAGCACGCGGCCGGGCGCATCGTCAAGTTCGGTAGCCGTATGGCCGGTGCGCGGCGCGATCATCACCGCCGCGAGCTTGACGAACGAGCCGCTTGAACCGGTTTTGGGATCGAACAACTCGGCGGTCTCCAGTGCCTCACGTCCGTCGTCGCCGCCTGCAATCAGCACCTCGCCGTTCTTCAGAAGCGTCGCGGTGTGCGATTGACGCGGCTGGACCATCGCAGGACCGGCGACGAACTGGCCCACGGACGGGTTGTAGATCTCCGCGAGGTCAACCGTGGCCGTACCGGTATCGGTTACCGCGCCGGCCAGGCCTCCGGCGATCAGCACCGTGCCGTCCGCGAGGGGCGAAGCGGTCTGACCGAATCGCGGCGCAGCCATCGATTCGGCGGAAGTGAATGAGCCGGTCGGGATTCCGGTCGTGGTCGTCTGGCATGATGGGCAAGGGTCGCATCCGGTATTCACCATCGCACCCGCAATCGACAAGGACAATACAATGGCTACCGCGCAGAGCTCGCGACGACTAGTCAATTGAAATCGTGAGTGGGCAATGAGCATTGGAATAAGCAAATTCTCCCAAGCGTATTCTCAGTGGGAGATACGAGAGACTGTAGCTAGGATCGCGATAAAACCGCAAGACGGCGCGGACGCAGCAAAGAGCTGCGGAACTTGACCGTTCCCGGTTCAGTGCTATAAGTCACGTTGCGGTGTTGCGCTATGGGCCGAACCGCCGAAGTACTGCGCCCGATTTTATCGGAAGCAGCTTTGGCATGGAGTGAAACTTGAATCGCCGCCTGCGCATGTTGCAGCGACCCATCCCGGTGGGACTGGCCGCGTTGCTTCTCACATTTTTGGGCATCTCGGGCTGTCCTTCCGTATTTCAACGCTTTGAACTCGAGGTGCAGGACCTGCAGGTTTATGCGTGGGGGCGCAGCGCGCCCAAACCGTCGGGCAAGGTCGTCATTGCCGCGATCGACGACTATAGCGTTGACGATGCCGAACTCGGGCGGTTTCCCTGGCCGCGACGCGTGGAAGCAGATCTGATCACGGCGCTTACTGACTACTACCACGCCGCGGTCATCGGTGTGGACCTGATTCTTACCGAATCCGACCGGAGCACGAGTGCAGACGCGCACGGTAAGAGCGTGACTGACGATCAGCGCCTGGCGGACGCCATCAGACGACATGGCAACGTGTACGTCGGCCTTCAGTTTGCCAGTTCGCGGCAACGCCAGGCCGCGCTCGAGCACGCCGACGACTTTACGAAAACCATCGCGATACCGGCGCCGTCAACCTTTTCGAGAGTAGACATGGATCCACACGCGGAACCGATGAGCGATTCGGATGATGAGTACAAGCCGCCGGTGCCGATCATAAACTCCGCGGCAAGGGGAACCGGTTTCGTGAATATTGAATCCGACCCGGACAACATTTATCGCACCGTCCTGCTGTTCAAAACGCTCGATCGCATGTATTTCCCCTCCCTCAACCTGCTGCTGGTGGGTGCCTATATGCAGCAGCCGTTGGAACTACATCTCGCCGACTACGGTGTCGCATACATTTCGGTGGGTAGCAAAATAGATATACCGGTCGACGAGACTGGTCATATGCTGATTCATTTCCGGGGACCCAGCGGCACTTTTCCAACCTATTCAATCGCGAAGATCCTCAAGCACCAGTACGCCCGCGACCTGCTGGACGGAAAGATCGTGATGGTCGGAGCAACCGCGACCGGTATGGGCGACAAGCCTGCGGTACCCGCCTACTCCGATCTCCACGGGGTCGAAATTCACGCCAATATCATCGACAACATCCTGCAGGGCGACTTCATCCGCCGGTCGCGGGTGACGGGTTTCGAGGAGCTGGTCGCCTCGATTGTGCTCGGCCTGGGCGCGATCGCGGCGGCCTCGTTGCTGGAGGGAGTATGGGCCATCGTGTCGGTCTTGTCACTCGCGGCCGGCTACATCGTTTACGCCCAGCATCGTCTCGACGAAGATCAGATCCTGCTCGGCATGTTGGTGCCGCTGGCCAGTGTCGCGGTGCCATATCTGGTCCTGGTCGCGTATCGATACGTCGGTGAGCGGGCGGAGAAGGGCCGGGTGCGTTCGGCTTTCGAACAGTTGGTTGATCCCAGCGTGGTCAGGACCGCGCTCGACGAACCAACCGGGCTGAAGCTCGGCGGTCAAACGCGCCGCGTGAGTATTCTCTTTGCGGACATAGTCAATTTCACCTCGCGCTCGGAGAGCGCAACCCCCGAGATCCTCGGCGAGCTAATCAATACCTTCCTGGGCGCGATGACCGACGTCATCCGTAACAGTGGCGGCGTGGTCGACAAGTTCATCGGCGACGAGGTGATGGTTTACTGGTTCTGGCGCGACGATGGCCCCAACGCCGCCAGGGCCGCGATCGATTGCGGGTTGGGGATGCTGGCGGCGCTCGAACGGCTGCGCCGCACCGACCGGCGCTTTGCCGACCTCTACATCGGGGTCGGCGTGCACTTCGGTCAGGCGGTCGCGGGCAATTTCGGCGGAGCGAGCCGCTTCAACTTCTCGCTGATCGGAGACGCGGTGAACTTCGCTTCCCGGCTGCAAGGACTTACCCGCCAGTTCAAGGTCAAATTGTTGGTCAGCCAGCAGGCCTATGACACGGCGCAGGGCGATTATGTCGCGCGCCCAATCGGGTTGGTGAAGGTAAAGGGCAAGACCGAACGCGTGCCGATCGTCGAAGTTGCGGGCCACGCCAATGACGGCGTCAACCCGACCTTCTGCCGGCAATTCTCGAAGGCGGTCGCGCGCCTGCAAGGCGGCGAGACCGGGATAGCGCGCGAGGCGTTGCGCGAGTTGCACAAGGCACGGCCCGATGACTACGTGACGGAGCTTTGCCTGGCGAAGCTGGAGTCACCCGACGCGGGCGCGATCCGCGAACTGGTGTTCGAGTTCGAAACCAAGTAGGTTTGTCGCGGCCAATCGAGCAGCGGCCCACCGCGGGCGGCTCAAGTGATTGGCCCGCTACTGGCGGGCACCACGCCGTCACCGGGTTGACGCCCAGACGACATGAGCAAATACTGCGCGCTCCTGCTGATAGCAATTCTATATCTGAGTGCCGCCGGGCCGGCGGTGGCCCAAGTGCCGATCGGCGAGGTCTCCGAGATGCGCGGGCAAGCCGAGTTGAAAAGAGGGTCGGTCATCAGTCCGATCGCGGTCAAAACCGCGATAGAGCTGCACGACGAGATCACCCTGCAGGCGAACTCGTATCTGACGATCGCATTGGTCAACGGCAGGCAGATTCAGTACGAAGGCGCTTCCACGCAGGTCCTTGACCGATCCTCGATCGGTCCCTCCGGGAGCATGACTGGACTCGCGACTCGACTACTCGGCGGCCGCCTACGCGCGATCGTGTCATACGGGCTGGGGGGCGTTTTTGATTACGAGATCCATACCTCCAACGCGATAATCGCCGCGCGCGGCACCGACTTCGAGGTCGAGTTCAGCACCGGTATCGCGCGACCGGGCTTCTCGGGCTGCGGTGTGTATACCGATGTGAGCGTCTACACCGGCGTCGTCGCGGTCGCCAACGCCGCGAATCCTGCGGGAACCGTGACGGTTGACGGAGGCTACGCGACGACCGTCGCCTGCCTGGGCGCGCCGCTGTCGCCGGGACCATTGGGCCTGGCCGGCCAGGGTGCCCAGCCAGCGCATGCGAGCACCCTGATCGGGGCGCCGCCGCCGCAATGCCCACCGTGTGTGATGTCAAGCGGGTCCCATCACTAGACGCTTTCATCCAGGTAATGAGAGTGAAGCCGCTCCCACTCCTGATAGCGATCCTGGCAATCGCAGCGCTCGGAACCGCTCGCGCTCAGACCGCTCCGCAGACTGTGATTCCGGCCTATGCCGACTTCTTTACTATCCAGCGGCCGGGCGATTTGAGTGTGAATCTCTTCGGCGGCGGTTTCGGCAGCGACAAGTACGGCACAACGGACCAGGGTATCGAGCTCGAGCAGAGCATAACGCCATATCTCGGCGCGGTCGGACGAGTGACCGGATATCAGCTTTATGTGGGCGGTGGATTCGACAATCCGCTCGATCCCGGCACCGGTCACCACGCGCGGTTTAATTTTGCCCGCCTGCAGGGTGGTCTCGATATTCAGCCCTATCCGCTCTGCCACCTTTCTCTGCTCGGCGGTGCGGACGCCGGCGACAGCGACGCCGCGGTGGTCGAGGCTGACTTTTCCGCCTGGGTAAACACCTATTCGCGACATCCGGTCAATATCTCGGGCAACGTCAGTTACGACTACGAAAACCACGTCACCGACAGTGAGATCGATCTGCGCGCGGTCGTCTTGTCGCGCGAAAAGTACCTGCTTCTGGCCGGCGTGGACGGATCGATCTTCGGCGGCGGAAATCTCGCCGGCATCGAGGGGCAAGGTGGACCGGCGCTCGGCGGCTACTTTCGCCCTCTTCAGGCCGGTATCGATGTGGCTGCCGGCTACGGAAGTTCGCACGCCTACATCCAGGTAAATCTAGTGAAGGTGTTCGGCTTCCGGGAGTAGCGTCCGCGGAGTACCCAACCGCGGTCCAATCTATAGTCACGCGGGCGCGGCTACGCGCGCGGCGGAAAATCCGCCCTGCCTGTCCGTCAGGCAATACTTCGAGGCCAGGTTGAACCATTCCAAGCCGGGCAGCCGCGCGATCATCGAATCGTGCTCGGCCAGCCGCAGCGGTCCCTGCTCGTCGGCGAACAGATAGCCGCACACCCGGCGCATGTCCGAGTCGCCGCGCACCGGGCTTCCAACCGGCGACCAGAAATTGCGCACCAGGGTCGCGGTCAGCAATTGCGCCGCGCGCGGCCGCAGGCGCATCCGCGCCTGGTTGAAATAGAAAGAAAAGTGGCGGCGCTCGTCCTTGACGATCCGGGTCAGGATGGTCGTAACCAGCGGATGGTGCGTGCGGCGCATCAGCGCATGATAACCGGTCAGGGTCGATAGCTCGTTGATTGCGCCCCAGGTCATGTGGACCGCGGGAAAGTGCCGCGTCATCCGGGATAGCACGTGCGCCAGCTTGTCCTGCAGGTAATCGGCCGGTTTCCGGCGCCGTAACTCGGCGAAGCGGGCGTCGTCGATGCTGACCCCCTGGCTTTCCAGCAGGCGTCTGAGCACCTGCGAGTGGAAAAATTCCTCATAGGCCCAGCAGGACAGGAATGAGGTTATCGATACGTCTTCGGCGACTGAGGTCGAGAGCAGCTCCTTCAAATAGATGATGGTGTGCGACTCGACGTCCATCATGTAGCCGAGACAAAACAGCGCCTCGTCGTCGAGCGGCGGCCCCGGCTGGGACCAGTCGAAGATGTCCGGCCGGGTCGCGCCTGAAGCGCGCAGATACTTTTCGAGATCGAACGGTTGCGGTTCGCTCTGGCCACTGAAGGTTGGCATCGTCATTCACACCTCAATAGACGCAAAGCGGTGTTTGGTGCAAGCCCGCGCGGGGCGTCGGGGCCTATGATGATCAATCGGGCGACTTTGAGATACAAGAGCCGACTTAAATCGGCAACCACCACCGCCAGATGGCCTTGCACTTCGCGATAGTTGCTTATAATGATCGCCTGCATGGCGCGCGGGGTGAATAGTCATATTTCCGAGACCGGCGCCTTGGCCATTACAAACCTTCGGGTGGACGATGGCCGCTGAAATCGACCTGCCGAGTTCCAGGCTCTGGGAACTGCTTCAACGCTGCGATCTGTTCAAGAGCATCAATGAGGGCGAACGGACCGGTTTTCTCCACGCATACGAGAACGAACGTAGAATGTATGTGCGGACGTTCCGTAATGGAGAATTAGTATGCAGAAAAGGTGACTACGAACTCGCATTGTGTATTCTGCTAAGCGGCGCAGTTGAATTCCACGATGATATCCCGGGCCAGGGGCGGCGCGCAGTAGGAACGAGGACTAGCGGCGAATTCTACGGAGAATTGGGCGCCATAGGCGGTGTCCCCAGAGCTACCGACGTGGTGGCAGTGCGGGACAGTCAGATCTTCTACGTTCCGGACTACGCACTGAAATTTATCGCTCGCAACGAGCACGCACGCCGCATTCTGGAGGATTGCTATCGAGATCGAATGGTACGAGTGCTCGCCCAGGAACTGGACTTGTTCAAGAACGTACCCAAAGCGTTTATCGACGAGCTGATCCCTCGATGCGAGATAGTGCGTTACGCGACGGGCGGGGTGGAGTTAATCAGACAAGGCACGGTTGGCGACTCTTTGTTCATCATACGCGATGGTTGGGTGCAAATCCGGGCGACCGACTCCGGCGTTGAGCGCGTACTGAGCTATGAGGGTCCGGGCGAATACATCGGGGAGATGGCCTTGTTCGAGGGCGGCCTTCGGCAGGCCAGCGCCTTCACGGCCGGAAAGTGCGAACTCGTCAAAGTCCTTTACGCCGACTTCCGCAACCTTGTCCAGCAGTATCCACAAGTGGAACAGACGGTCCGCGCCACCATTCAACGGCGTCATGACGAAAAAGCGCGCGTCACGCCGGAGCTCGCCGAGCGGCTAACACGCTGGGGCGAACTCGGCATGATCCAGAACGAAGCACTGCTCGTGATGGACCTGGATCTCTGCGTCAAGTGCGACAACTGCGTAAAAGCCTGCGAGAGCCTTCATGGCGAAAGCCGGCTCATCCGCACCGGGATACAACTTGACAAGTATCTGGTGCCCAGCGCGTGCCGCCATTGCGACGATCCTAAATGCATGACCAGTTGTCCGACCGGCGCGATCAAGCGCCGCCCGGAAGGCGAAATCTACTTCGAGTACGACCAGTGCATAGGATGCGGGAACTGCCGGATAGCGTGCCCCTACGATAATATCGCGATGATCGAGAGCCACAAGTTCGATGCCGCGCAGGTGCGCAAGGCGCGGACGCTCAATAGCCGGAATTTCTTCCGGCCGTTCCCGGTTACTCCGGATTCAGACCTGGAACCGGGACTGAGGTGGCGGCTGTTCGGCGGGGAAAAGACCGCCACGCCTGAGCCCCCCGCACCTGCCGCAGTGGGAAAGAGCGGGCATGTTCCGCCGGCCTTTCCGATAAAATGCGACCTGTGCGACGGCCTGCCTCTTATGGGTTGTGTTCACAACTGCCCGACCGGCGCCGCGATTCGAATCGAACCACGCTCGCTCTTCGAGAAGACCGGCGCCGTCAGCCATCTGGCTCGCGTCTCGAAGGCCAAGATAGCGCCTGAGCGAAAGCCCGCCAAAGCGACGCAGCTGGCGGCGATCGGTTCGGCGCTGGTGATCCTGCTAGGCGCGCTTTCCGGGCCATTGGCGCGGCATTGGAGTCCCTATTGGACTGGCGCGATCGCGCTGGGGATGTTTGTCCTCGCCGGCGCGTACAGTCTGCGAAAGCGGTCGCTATGGTTCTCCGTCCGGTGGCTGGCCTTCGTGTATCGGGTAGCGGCCAAAGCCGGGTTCGCCGAGGCCGGCAAGAGACTTCAATCGCGCCTGCGCAGATTCGATGAGCTGGATACGTGGCGCTCAGTGCATATAGTCATAGGTGTGACGGCCTTGCTGCCCTTGTGGTGGCATATATGCAGTGCGGCAGCCCGGCCGAACCCCCTCGAATGGCTGTTGATTATCGCGGTCGCGCTGCTCATTCTCAGCGGCTTCGCCGGAGTGGTGATTCAGGATTTTCTGCCGCGCCTGCTCGCCGCTCAGACCGACCATGAAGTGCGCGTCGAAGATGTCGACTCGGAGATCAAGTCGGTTCGCTTTCAGGCGAAAGAAGGTTCGGTCGGGCACGGCGACGAAATCGCCAAAGCGTACACTAAGCAAATAGAGCCTATACTTTATAGGCCTCAACCCCGATGGCGATTGTGGTTGGCGACGCTTAGCGGGGCGGATCGCGGCCGGCAAGCTTGCGCAGAAGCACGCAAGCGCCTGGGCAGTTTCGGCGCCCAGAATGACGCCTACCAACAACTGCTCGAACTAGCGGCGCGGAAAGTGCAGTTGGAGCAAAACCGGTCCGACTTGCAATTCAATACCGGCTGGCTTCCCTACCATATAGGAGTCGCAGTTTTGATCGCGGCCCTGCTGGTGTTCCACGTCGTAGCCGCGTTGCTGTTTGGTTAGTCATGCGTCGGCGAGCCGGGCTCATAGCCGCTGTGTGCTCGAGTATCGCCATTGCGGTATTTTTCTTCGCGACCAGCAGGAGTTACTCGCCGGGACCCCTGTTAAGAGGGCACGCGCACTTCGAGACACAGTGCGCTACTTGCCATCAGCCCTGGCGGGGAGTCGCCGAATCGGCATGCGTCGATTGCCATGGACAACTACCCGATGGCGCCGAGCATGCCCATATGAAGCTCAGCGACGAGAACTCCAAAATGCCGCCGGCTGAGCGACTGGCCGGATTCAAGGGCGAGCTGGCCTGCCTCTCATGCCATCACGATCATCGTGGCCGGCAGGAGTCTATCTTGGCTATTACTGCCGACGCCGGATCGAGCTGCACCTTTTGCCATCATCATGAGAGCATCGAAGGTGAGACCAGACACGAGATAAAGCCCGAGGGGATGAAGCCGATCACTCGGGAGTACGTCGGCGGCCGGCAAATCTTCAAGGTCTTCGGGTCGGCGAAGCCCTTCACGCACGCGAGTCATCTTGCCGACTTCAGGAAGGATGTGAAGGGGATGGAAAATCTCCGCACCCTTCCATGTCAGTTCTGTCACGTCCAGGCTGGAGGGCGGACCGATGGCGTGGTCGAATTTGGACTGGTGTGGGCCACGGGCGATGGCGCGCAAGAGCACGGATGCGGTGTGCACGGATGTCACGACCAGGCTGCGGAGAACGATCTGGCATCGCCGGCTTCAATGATCTCCAAGGCAGCACAGTACCGATACCTGGTTGCGTACATGCCCTTGAATACGGAATTTCACCATTCGCCCGGTCACCTGCGCTACGAGTGCGTCGATTGCCATCAGCAGATGGAAAAGAGCAAGAACGTCGCGCGCAAAAGCGATCCGGCGATGCAGGTCAGGAACTGCTTTTCTTGCCACGAGCATGAGCCCTCTGGAGTTCAGCACCAGACGCCCGCGACCGTCGCCGGGATTCAAGGCATCGCGAACGCCGCCGACTTATACTCCGAAGACAAGATTGTTGACTGCAACGCGTGTCACGTATTTCACGCGAAGAGAACATCGCATCCGTGGAGCGACTTCACAAAGGCGCCATTGCTCGAACCCACGCATCCACCCGAGAACTTGACCCTTACTGCGTATACCTTCGGCATGGAGCCCCCGCCAGGAGCTGCGGGAACGATTCGACCGGCAGGCTTGCGATGGTCGATGGTGCCACTGCTGGGGTTTGTGGCACTCGCCCTCGGGAGCGTCACGGGAGCCGGGTTCGCGCGCTGGTTCTCGCGTTCGACGACGGCCGCGGATGAGACGGGCAGTTCCGGAGAAGTGCTCGAGCTCGCCTATCATCACGACAACTATGAGACGAATATCGGACGCCTCTACGTCGTCGGCGAAGTCGCGGGGATTGCCTCTATCAATATGGCCCTCAGATCGGGACGCGAAGCGGTCGAAGGAATTGCAAGCCAGATCAAGCTTGGCAAGCCCGTGCCTGAAGCGGAGGCGTATGATATCGCGATCATTGGCTGCGGTCCGGCGGGACTCGGCGCGGCAACTACCGCCAAAGCCGAAAAGCTTTCATACGTGGTCCTGGAGCGGATGACTCCAGCCAGCTCGATCCGTGACTATCCGCGGAACAAATTCGTCCAGGCCGCTCCGATTGAGATCAGGGAATATGGCTCCGAATTCCTCATGGAAACCGACAACACCAAGTTGGGCCTGATACAGGAATGGGAAAGAGTGATCGCCAAAACCCGCCTGGAGATTCGGGAACGCAGTGAGGTCGTCGCTGTGCAGCGCAACGGCGAACTCTTCGATCTCAAGACCGCGGCGGGCGACTCTTTCAAGTCCCGGTACGTAGTCGTCGCGATAGGCGTTCGCGGCGCGCCACGGCGTCTTGGCGTGCCTGGGGAAACCCTCGACCGGGTATTTTACAAGCTTATCGACGAAGATGAGTTCCAGCACAAGCGCATCCTGGTTGTGGGGGGTGGAAACGCCGGGGCCGAGGTCGCGCAAGCTCTTGCGAATCCGGCCCTTCAGAACCAGGTGAGTTATTCTTTCCGGGAGCCGTCGCTGAGCAGGCCCTCGCGCGAAAACCTTGAAAAGATCAGCGCCCTGCATATGCAGCAGCGGCTGACTATCTATCCGAAGAGTCAGGTACTCGAGATTAAACCGGGCAAGGTAATATTGGCGCCCTTCGGGGGCAAAGCGGACGCACCGGTGGGAGCGGGGGTCGCAATCAGCAACACCGTTGAGATAGATAACGACGTCGTCTTCGGGATGCTGGGTGCGGTGCCGCCGCCCTTCGTCAAGGCGCTTGGTATCCGCATGATCAAGCGAGGGCATCAAGGCTGAGTTCTCGCCCGGGGCGCCGCGCGAAATTCAGTTTCGCGTCGAAGAGAGCACGCACAGCACGTGGCGCGGCCCGCCGAAAGCAAAGGAAGAAAGCGCCACGACCAAGTCATGCGCATGCACTGGACGAAGCTTGCCCGAAGCGTTATACCTGCCCTCGCGACTGACCTCGATGGGAGGAGGAAAATGCGGCATTTTCGATTCCGGTCGGCAATGGCCATCTTCGCGGTGCTTGCCACCTCGCTCACGCTCTCGAGCATCGCAGCGGCACATGACTACGTCGGCGAGAGCAAATGCGAGGACTGCCACGACAAGACTCACGAGGCGCTGCACACCATCAAGGGCCCCAAGGGAGAGGCGACTGATCCCGTTACGGTCTGGCAAAGCGACCCGCACAAACAAGCCTTTGACAAGCTGACCAGTCCGTGGGGGCAACAAGCGGCGCAGAAAGTGCACGTCGCCGATCCGCAAGCGGAGGGTTCGATGTGTCTGAAGTGCCATGCGACCGGAACCAGCGGCAGCAATCCGCCCGATCCCAGTGAGGCCGTATCATGCGAGGCCTGCCACGGCCCGGCGGCTGACTGGGTGAAGAAGGACCAGCACGGCGAGATCGCCGACGACGCATCCAAGATGACGGCCGCGGTCGCGCTGGGGCTGGTCGACATGCGCAAGATCGACGTGCGCGAAAACAACTGCCGCGGATGCCACGTCAAGGACACCAGTTTGCGTCCCTGCTATCAGCCAAGTGAGAAGCCCTTCGACGTACATCGCGACAAGGTTCTCAAGCATTGGCGAGACAATGTTCCGGAGATTTAGCTCTGTTGCGGCGCTCAGAGCAACGGATGGCGCGGGAATTTTAGGTACGGCAACGGCGTCCCACGAAACGTGAGGTGATCGGCGGTGATTTCCGGCGGCGGATCGAAGCCCTGCGCGCCGCCCTGGGTGATGAAGTCGTCCTGATCGACGCCGTCACCGCTGAGCCCCAATCCACCGACCAGGACCCCATGCTTGTATAAAGGAGCGCTGCCTGGGAACAGGCACACTCCATCGCCGGGGCTGTAAGGGGCGCAACTCGGTGCGCCTGACCCGTTCTGCTGGCGGTAGAGCTGCAACTGAATCCCATCCAGAGGGCCGGGGGAGCTATCGTTGATCCCCGGCGGATAGAGCGGCTCCGCGATGAACTCGATACTGCGGCTGGTGAACGCGATCGGGACCGCGCCAATTCCCAAAGCGCTACGGACCATCTGCCCTAGCGTCTGACCCGGATCGCTGAACGCCGTGACGGTGCGCCCCTTCTGTATGACGATGTCGAAGCTGAAGCCGGTGGCGTCGTTCATCTTGAACTCGCCGATGATGTTGCCGTCGGTATCAGTCACGCCGACATGCATCCGCGCCGGTACGCCGACCGGCTCGCGGATAGCGGCGCGGGTCTTGACTGCCAGCGCCACCGAGTTCGTGATGATCGTGTTCACGTCATCCATGGTCAGCTTCACCGAAGTGCCGTCGGGCGCCGTCACCGCGTCGCCGTCTTTGATCGGGAATCTAATCTCGCCCTCGACGCCCGCGAAGGTAGCCTTCGTATACGGTATCTGCGGCGTCTCGATGATTGTCGAACCAGGAATTCCCGGGAGCGTGGCGGGTGTGCCCGGCAGACGGTCGAATGGGATCGGTGTCAGTGCCGGAGGCTGCGAAGTGTTCGCGTAGGGAAGCTGAATGCCGCCCAGGAAAATATTGTTCGCGGTTATCGACGAGGGAGCAGCGTATATCCCGCCGGCGCCGGCCAGCGCGATCACTTCGTCCTCTTCGGTTCCGGTCCCATCAACTCCGATTCCACCCGCGATGGCGCCGTAGCGATACAGCGGCATCCCGCCGGGCTGGCCGGTTATTCCGTTGGAGCACGCGCCGTTGGCCGTGGGGGACGGACACACTCCCATGACAGGATTGTTCTGCATCCGCACGTCGCTGCACGGGAGTTGCGACATTGTGAGCTGGAACAGCGGTCCCTGCGGCTCGTTCTTGACGCCCGGGGGGAAATGATCGTTTACGATAAAGGCGCCGGTGGTGGTGGAGAATGCGTTCTGATCGCTGCTCAGAAATGCGCCCGTGCGAGCCTTCTCGATCGCGATGTTCTCCGCCGTTGCGCCCAGCGTCGGATCGTCGGCGTTGACGGGATTCCCCGGCGAATCGCCGTCCGGGCTGTCTTGAGGCGCGCCGGTCATGTCGAACACGCCCAGCACGTTGCCTTCATGATCGACGACCGCGATCGTCACTTTCGCGCCGTCGGCAACCGCGCGGGTCACGGCCTGCGCGATGATGGTCTCGATGTCAGGCGTCTTCAGAAACGCGGCGGGAAGCGGGGGCGCGGTGCCGCTGCTGGGGTTCTCGCTGGCGCCGCCGCCGCATCCGGCGATCGATCCCGCGACCATCGATGCCAGCGCGAGGACGGTAAACGCAGTTCTCAGCAGCGCTGACCTGGTCACCTTTCTACCGGGATCTTCAGGAGCCAAGTTCTCTCCCCATTTCGACTGCGGTTCGCGGTGCAGCCGCTTCTGAAATCGTCTCCCTGACCCATCTGTCCCCGGATGTCAATCGCGGCCACAGAATCTTTTTTCGCCAAAGATGTCTTTCAAACTTGACGGGGTTTCCATGTAGCACTATTTTCCCGCCAAGGCCAGTTGTCAGGCGCGGATGCTGCGAATTGGCAGCGCGATGCCCTTCCGGCCGCCAGCAGCGCGCGAGCCAGAGCCGACTCAAAGAGAGGGAGACCGACTGGTGAACCGGGGATCAGGTGCGCGCGCGATGGCGCAAGCCCTCGCGGGGTTGTGCATTCTCGCGCTGAGCGCAAGCACCGCGCGCGGCGGTGACAACGCTCCGTCCGGCCCCGACGGCGCTATGGCAGCAATCAGCGACCCGCCCTTTCAGCCCCTAAGCGTCTCGCCGCAGCCGTCTGAATCGAAGAGCGATCCGGGCGCGGCCACACCGGCAGTTGAAGCCGCCAACAACCTCGATCCCGGCAGCAGTTCCGCGAGCAACAGCGGCGACACTCCCGAGCAGGAAAAGCAGAAGCAGCAAGCGACCGAATGGACCGGCGGCGCGGCCTTTCAACCGCTGGGCTACACGGGCCATCCCGTCGCGTTGAAGCCCTCCGCTGACGAGAGCTTCATTCCAATTGAGGATCGCTGGAGAATCGGCTTTCCCGACTGGGATCGCTACTCGCTGGATACTCCGGGCGAATACCAGTACCAGCACGGGCATTGGTGGGATCCTTACAACCAGAACATGCTCAAGGGCGACTACCCTATCCTGGGTCAGCACACGTTTCTTGACCTGACCGGAGTCAGCGACACGATCTGGGAGATGCGCCGTCTGCCCACGGCGAGCGGGGTCAGCACGCAGGTGCCGGAAAGTCCCGAGTTTTTCGGCGGCGGCGACCAGGTCTTCGTGCAGCAGAATTTCATCACCGCAATCGATCTGTTTCACGGCGACGCCGGCTTCAAGCCGCTGGATTGGGAATTCAAGTTCACGCCCGTCTTCAACATCAACTATTTCGACACCCAGGAGCGCGGCGTGGTCAACATCAATCCGCAGGAGGGCGATAAGCGCACCGACGGGCACGTCGCGATTCAGGAGATGTTCGGCGAATACAAGATCATGGACTTGAGTCCGTCCTACGATTTCCTGTCGGTCACGGGTGGAATCCAGGAATTCACCAGCGACTTTCGCGGCTTCATATTTTCTGACAGCGCGCCGGGCGTGCGGATCTTCGGCAACTACGAAGCCAACCGCGATCAGTGGAACCTCGCGTACTTCTCGGAGCTCGAAAAGGACACCAATACCGGGCTCAACACGATCTTCGCCTCGCGCGACCAGAACGTGTTCGTCGCGAATTTCACGCGGCAGGACTTTATGTGGCCCGGCTACAATGCCCAGCTCGACTTCGACTACAACAACGACAACCCGAGCAGGGAATACGACGACAACGGATTCCTGGTACGGCCCGCGGACATCGGCACCATCCGGCCGCATGCGATCAACGTGGCGTACATGGGATTCACCGGCGACGGCCACATCGGGCGGATCAACGTAAGCAACGCCTTTTACGAAGCGCTCGGGCGCGATTCGTTCAATCAGATTGCGGGCCGCCAGGTGACGGTCGACGCGCAGATGGGAGCGCTGGAACTGTCCTACGATCAGGACTGGAAAACTTACCGAGTGTCGTTCTTCTATGCCTCGGGCGCGCACGACGCGCACAGCACCCACGCGACCGGCTTCGATTCGATTGAGGACAACACCGACTTCGCCGGCTCGCCATTCAGCTTTTTCGCGCGCCAGGGAATCGGCCTGAGCGGTACCGGCATCGACCTGAAGGGGCGTTTCAGCCTTTTGCCGGACCTGCGCAGCTCGAAAATCCAGGGTCAGGCGAACTTCGTCAACCCCGGTCTGCTGCTCTATAACGCGGGGCTCGACGCGAAGATCACTCCCAAGCTCAAAGCATTCTTCAACTTCAACTACGTCAACTTCGATCGCGTGGGAGCGCTCGAGCAGGTTCTGCATCAGAACGGGCTGAACCATCAGCTGGGCTTCGACATAAGCCTGGGCGTTAACTACCGGCCGCTCCTGATCGACAACGTCATCTTGAGCGCGGGCATCGCCGTGTTCTCGCCGCTCGAGGGTTTCAAGCAGATCTATACGTCGCAAACCCTGTATTCGTCGTTCACGTCGCTGACTCTGACCTACTGAAGTGGCGAAAAGTCCGGAAGATTCGGCTCACGGAGTAAGGTGGGTTAGGCGGTGAGACGGAAAACTCTGATCGCCGGAGCGATCGGCGCTGTATTGCTGGCGGCTTTGTGGCTGCGGATGCCCGATGCGCCGGTCGCGCAAGCCGCCGATCCGCAACCATCGCAAGCCGCTGCGACCGATCCGGCGTTGAATCCCGGCGGGATGCCGTGGGAGCGGCCGCAGCCTAATCGGGGACCTATCGCGGCGAAACTGGTTCTTCCTGCCGATATCTCCAAACAGACCGACGAGCAGGCCAAGGCCAAGAGCAAGGGATGCGTCTCGACGGGATGTCACGTCGGTATAGAGGACATGCATCCGCAGGGCTTGCCGATCGGATGCATCGATTGTCACGGCGGCAATGCCGCTGCGACCACCAAAGCCGCCGCGCACGTCCATCCGCTTTTCGAACGCGATTGGCCCAGCTCCGGCGCCCTTCCCGTGCGTTCCTACGCGATGCTCAACGACGAATCGCCGGAGTTCGTTCGCTTCGTCAATCCCGGCGACCTGAGAGCCGCGCGGCTCAGTTGCGGCGGCACGAGTTGCCATATCGACGAAGTCGAGAACGTACGCAAGAGCATGATGGCGACCGGCGCGATGCTCTGGGAGGCGGCTTTATACAACAACGGCGTCTATCCGGAGAAGACTGCTCGCTTCGGCGAAGCCTACACCGAGGATGGGCGCCCAGCGCGCGTGCTCACGCTGCCGACGCCGAGCCTCGCCGACACGATCAAGCACGGCATCCTGCCCTTTCTCGATCCGCTGCCCCGCTTCGAGATAAGCCAGCCCGGCAACGTGCTGCGCGTGTTCGAGCGCGGTGAAGACCGGCTCAGCAAGCGTGGTCTCGGCACCAAGGTGCGGACCGACCCGGTTTTTCTGAGTCTTCAGAAGACCCGCTTGTTCGACCCGATGCTATGGTCCCTCGGCACGAACGATCATCCCGGCGATTATCGCGCCAGCGGATGCACCGGATGCCACGTTATCTACGCCAACGACCGTGATCCCGCGCACTCGGCGCAATGGGCAAGTTATGGCAACGAGGGCAAGAGCGTGACCGCGGATGCCGCAATACCCAAGGATGTCTCGGGGTTTCCGATCAAGCACGAGTTCACCGACTCGATCCCGTCCTCGCAGTGTGTCGTATGCCACGTGCATCCGGGGACCAACGTGCTGAACAGCTACTACGGCACCATATGGTGGGATAACGAGACCGACGGCAAATATTTCTATCCTCCCACCGACTTACATCAGAGCGCCGACCAGGAAGCGGCGGCTCAGATGTCCAACCCCGAGGGATCTTCGTGGCGCGGGCTCTGGTCGGATCCTAAGTTCCTGCGGGACAGCTCGGACCTCAATCCCAAGCTCAAGCACGTGCAGATCGCGGATTTCCACGGCCACGGATGGATCTTTCGCTATGTCTACAAACGCGATCGCCACGGCAACCTGCTTGACGCAAACGGCGCCATGGTTCCCGATGACGCTCCGGACAAATGGAGCCGCGCCGTCAAGCTCGACGACATCCATCTGGAAAAGGGTATGCAGTGCGCGGATTGCCACTTCGAGCGCGACGCCCACGGTAACGGCAAACTCTACGGCGAGGTGCGCAACGCGATCTCGATCCGATGCCAGGATTGCCATGGCACGTTCAACAAGCGCGCGACACTTATGGCCAGCGGTAACGCGGGATGGATAGACGGCAAGCAGGTGAATCTGAAGACTGACCCCGAGTCGAAAAAGACCGACTTCGGGAACCGCTTTCTGGTCAGCTCGAGTTCGATTCGCCAGCAATCCTCGATGGGGCGCAAGAAGTGGCCCGTTACGCAACTGGTCGACGTCAACGACCCGCACTCCTCTAAGTACAAGAAGTCCTATGACTTGGCCGCCTACGCCCATACGGTTCAGAAGGACGGACAAACCTGGGGCAAGCTCGAGGTCGCCGAGTCACAGCTTGCTCATCCGGGCTCGGACATGGCCTGTCAGACCTGCCACTCGTCGTGGGTGCCGAGCTGTTTCGGCTGCCATCTGCCGATGAAGGCCAACATGCGCCGTCCGATCCTGCGGTACGACGGAGATATGACGCGCAACTGGACCAGCTACAACTTCCAGACGCTGCGCGACGACGTGTTCATGATGGGGCGTGACGGGTCGGTCACCGGAAGCCGAATCTCGCCTGCGCGCTCCTCATGCGCCGTGCTGGTCAGCTCATACAACGCCGATCGCGATGTCATCTACACCCAACAGCAGCCGGTGTCGGCGCCGGGCTTCTCAGCAGAGGCGTTCAGCACCACGGCCCCGCATACGGTTCGCACCACCGAGACCAAGCATTGCACCGATTGTCACATCTCGAAGGACAATGACAACAACGCTCTGATGGCGCAGCTACTGATGCTCGGCACGAACTTCACCAACTTCATCGGCCGCTTCGCATGGGTCGGCGAAGGCAGCAAGGGCCTCGACGCGGTGGTAGTCACCGAGCGTGACGAGCCCCAGGCGGTGTTCGGAAGCACGCTGCACAACCTCGCCTATCCAGACGAATACCGGGCCTTTAGCGCGCATGGGCGGATCCTCAAAGAGTCCTACCATCACGAAGCCGAGGAATGCCGCAGTATCTGGGCCCGCGGCGAGTATCTCTACACCGCCGACGGTCCCGGCGGTTTTGAGGTTTACGACATCGCGAACATCGACAACAAAGCCTTCTCGGAGCGCTTCAACACCGCCCCGGTCTCGCCCCTTGGGCAGCGCACGTACGTGAAAACCAGGTATGCGACCGCGGTGGCGCTGCCGAGCACGCTGCTGATCGATCCCACACGGCTTACACGTCCTGAAAACCAGGAACAGAAAATTCCGCCGATGTACGCTTATGCCTTCGTTACCGATAAGTACGAGGGGCTGATCACGGTGAACGTCATCACGTTGGGCAACGGCAATCCTGAAGACAACTTCTTCAAGCGCGGCGCGACCTTCAATCCGGGTGGAATCCTCAACGGCGCGGTTAACCTCGCGATCGCGGGCAAATACGCCTACATCGCGTGCGACCGGGGAATCGTGATTGTCGACGTGTCCGATCCGCTAAATCCGCAAGTGGTGTCCGAGGTCAGCGCCGCGCATATCGTGAAGCCGCGCGCGATCGCGATTCAGTTCCGCTACGCGTTTGTCGTCGACAGTGAGGGCCTCAAGGTAATCGACATAACGTTCCCCGAGCATCCGAAGCCGATCGACGGCGCAGCGCTCCCCATCGCCGACGCGCGCAATATCTACGTCGCGCGGACTTACGCGTACATCTCAGGCGGATCGCAGGGCCTTGTGATCGTCGATGTCGAGCGTCCCGAGCGTCCGCGCCTGGACCAGGTCTACAACGCCGGCGGCGTGATCAACGACCTGAACGACGCCAAGCTGGGCATGACCAACGAAAGCCTGTTCGCCTATCTGGCCGACGGCCGCAACGGCATGCGCGTGGTACAGTTGACCTCCGAGGACACGCCCGGCGAGTTCGGCTTTTCTCCGCGGCCCACGCCGATGCTGATCGCGACCTACAGGACCAGGGGTCCGGCACTCGCGATGTCCAAGGGACTGGATCGCGATCGCGCGGTTGACGAGAGCGGCAACCAGCTAGCGGTGTTCGGCCGCGTCGGCGCGCGTCCATTCACGCTCGATGAGATGCAGCGGCTCTACCTGCGCGACGGCGAGCTCTACACGGTAAGCGACACGCCGCCTCCGCTGCGATAGCTTGGGCAGTATCGCCGGGGTGGCGAAACGGCAGACGCAGAGGACTTAAAATCCTCTGGGGCGAAAGCTCCGTGCGGGTTCGAGTCCCGCCCCCGGCATCTAACTTGCCGCAGCGATTGGTAAAAACAGGCGGGCGGTTGATAAAACACGCCCGCTGGTTGGTGCCCTCGGGAAGGCCGTGAAGCCACATAGCACTAATGGCTAACCAGGAGGCCAAAATTATGACTGCATTTCAGCGAAGAGACTTAAATCTTAATGATGGAACGCAAGTCTGGCTATGCAAACGCACTGGAATTGTCGACTCAGTGAAAGATTGGTCTGAAACCTATGTAAGTTCTTCAGGCGGTGGGGGTTATTTGCAGGAAGGCACCGGCCACGTTTCGGCGCCCACCGTCAGTTCGACTAGTGTTCACCGGCAAGTGTTCTTTTTGAAATACGAGGACGGAACTCAAGAGGAGTTTCAGACCACTCTGATAAGCGTTGGCGCTGGCCATAAAGTAACCACCGTTTGGGGGGCGAAACAAGGTAAAGATAAAGGCCACAATTTAGGTCTTTATAACCATACAACAAAGACCTACGCTTTTTGGGGCGAGAAAGCATACAATTGTGGGGACTTTGGTCAAAGGAGAGTTGAGTGTCTGCCGTTTGTAGCGTACATGATCCTCCTCTTTGTCCTCTTTTGGGTCCTTATGTTCCAGGCGGCGGCGGCGGGAGCCCACACATCTGCCCGTGCCAACTGGGTTTTTTGGGCTTTTGTTTTGTCGATACCAGTTTTTTGCGTAAGATATTATAGAAGACGCAAGCATCTAACCCAATTCTATAAAGACTTGACCTCCAAGGCGCTTGCTTTGATGCGAGAGGCATGAGGCGCTTGAGTTGCGGGGACCACACTGTGTAATTCCCGACGGCTCCATGGCATCTGATTCAGAAGGCTCCCGGCAAGGCCGCTGACATATCCTCTCGCGTGTGCATGAAACGCCGCCAAACCTGCTGCCCGAGTTGGTCGTACTCGATCATCGCTTGGACCAGGTTGCGCAGCGGCCGCTGCGGCATCAGCTCGTCCGGCAGCAGCGGATCAAGATTGATATGACGGATGACGCGTATTCTGTTACATTGCCGAAGGTCGCAACACAACCCTGATACTTCCCGCAACGCCGTGAAGATGGGCCGGGAAGATTGGAGGTTAGAAATGATGTTCCAGGCGCGCAGCGTATTTTCATCCGACGAAATCCTGATGCTCAAGCGCAAATCGGACTGGCGTGGAGCGTGGATGATCCTGCATGCGTGGGGCACGGTATTCGCCGCGATGGGGATGGTCGTATGGTGGCCGAATCCGCTGACTTACGTGCTGGCGGTTTGCATCATCGGCGCGCGCCAGCTCGGCTTCGGAATTCTGATGCATGACGCCGCGCACGGATTGCTGTTCAACAACATGCGGCTGAACGACTTTGCCGGGACGTGGCTGACCGGCTACCCGGTGATGGCGGACATGCATATCTATCGTCCGTATCACGTCGGGCTGCATCATCGGTTTACCCAGCAGAAGAACGATCCCGACCTGGCGCTGTCGGCGCCGTTTCCGATCACGCGGCAAAGTTTCTGGCGCAAGGTCGGACGCGATCTGAGCGGGCAGACCGCCTACAAGCAGCGCAAGGCGCTGATCAAGTTCGTGATTGGACGCCCGGATTTGCCGTGGCGCGAGCGGCTCACGAAAGGATGGCGGCGGCTGGGCGGGGCGATAGTCGCCAACCTGGTGCTGTTTGCGATCGTCGCGGTATTCGGGCGCTGGTGGCTCTATCCCGCGCTATGGGTCGTGCCGTTCATGACCTTCGAGCCTTTGATCGCGCGGATCAGAAGTATCGGCGAGCATTCGATGGTGCCGGACAACGACGACCTGTTCCGCAACTCACGCACGACCTATGCGGGCTGGTTCGCGCGCACGTTCGTCGCGCCCTACTTCGTGAACTATCACCTGGAGCATCATCTGTTGATGTTCGTGCCGTGCTATAACCTCAGCAAGGCGCACGAGCTATTTCTCGCCAAGGGTTACGGGCGCGTGATGGAGATTGAACGAGCGGGCTATCTGGCGCTGCTGAAGCGCGCATCGTCGAGGCCGCAGGTGCCGTCGCAACTTCAGGCCGCCGCGTAGCCGCCGCGCCGAAATAACGATCCGTCCGCGCACCGCGAAAGGAGATCCGCGATGAAGGCCGCAGTCTACTATGAGAATGGGAAACCCGACGTTTTGAAATATGAGGACGTGCCCGATGCGGCCTGCTTTCCGCACGGCATTTTGATCCGCGTGGAGGCCGTGAGTATCGAGGGCGGCGACACGCTAAATCGATGGCACGGTCCGCTGCTGACCACGCCGCACGTGGTTGGATATCAGGCCGCCGGTGAGATTATCGAGGTCGGCGCGGGCGTCACCAACCTGAGCGTCGGCCAGAAGGTGGTCACGGTCAGCATGTTCGGCTCGCATGCTGCGCTGCGGGCGGTGCCGGCGCGAGCGGCGTGGCCGATTCCCAAGGGCTTCGATATCAAGCTGGCCGCGGCGATGCCGGTGCCGTTCGGCACGGCCGAGGATTGCCTGTTCGAGTTCGGCCGCTTGAAGGCCGGGGAAACCGTGCTGGTGCAGGCGGGCGCAAGCGGCGTGGGAGTCGCGGCGATCCAGCTCGCCAAGCGCGCGGGCGCGCGAGTGCTGGCCACCGCCTCGAGCGACGAGCGGCTGGAGCGGCTGAAGCCTTTGGGTCTCGATCACGGAATCAACTATCGGACCAGCGACGTCGTGCAGTCGGTGATGAAAATCACCGACAACAAGGGCGTCGATCTGGTCGTGGACCCGGTGGGCGGCGAGACGCTGCAAGGCAGTATCCTTTCGCTCGCCTATCGCGGGCGAATCTCGATGGTCGGTGCGGCGGGACGCGAGGCGATGACGGTGGATGTCTCGCCGCTGATGGCCGGGAATCGTTCGCTGACCGGAGTCTTTCTGGGCGCCGAGATCGGGAGCGACCGCGTCCATAATTTGATACAGCGCCAAATCGACGAGGCCGCAAGAGGCGAGCTGAAGGTCGTGATCGACAAGACCTTTCCGCTCGCGGAAGCCGCCGCGGCGCACGCCTATATCGAAAGCCGGCAAGCGGTCGGGAGGGTGTTGTTGATTCCTTAGTCAGAGGGAATCGTCAGGGATTCCGGCACCCTTGAAGTGGCGAGAAAAAAATCGCTCCGCGTAGATCCCTCGCTTCAGCAGCTTCCGCTCGGGATGACAGGTAGGGAGCAAGGAGTCTTATTTTGTCATATGTGGACCCCGCCCGCGTGCAAGGGGTCCACGTATGACAAATAATAATAACAAATCCTTGCTCCCTACCTGTCATATATGGACCCAGCCCCGATGCAAGGCTGTCTGTTGTCTGAAGTGATGGGATGGGCGGTTGCGGCCATATATTCGGCTTCTTTAGTGGGCGCGGCGAAACAGCCCGAGCCATGATGGGGAGCCGCGCACCTGGAGCTCATCATCCCGGCGGCCTCTTTTGGGGCCGTGACAAATAGCAGCATTGCCAGGTGCCGGTGTGACCGTTTTGCCATCAGCATCGATACAACAGCCTTCGCAACTCGTTAGGGGGAACCCTATCGGCGCTTAGTTGCGCCGGGTTTTAGTTTTTGCCTTTAAGCATTTTTCGACCCGCCCTTCATTTGAAGTGCGGGCGGGCGAAAAATGCTTTCTGCTCCGATTGGCGGGGTGGGCGCTCTGCACGGCGAAGGCCAGCGGTCTTTTCGCTGGCCGAACAGTGCGCGCGGCGGCGGGGTCTGCTGGCTGGCGATGGGCCTGCCCCGGACAGTAGTCCTCACCATAGCGCAGGATCGCCCAGGCTACCCGGGCGTTCTTGTTGGCCAACGCCACTGCGGCGACGTTGTGGCAACTGTTCTCCCTGAGGCGATTAAGCCAAACGCTGCGGGGGTTGGTACGGCGGCGAGCGGCGTAGACCGCCGCGCGTCCGCCGTGGATCAGCAGCGTGCGCAGATAACGATTGCCGCGCTTGGTGATGCCGAGCATCACGGTCTTGTCCCCGGTATTGCTGTGGCCTGGCACCAGGCCCAGATAGGCACTGAAGTGACGCCCGTTTTTGAACTCGCGGCCGTCGCCGATCGCCGCCACCAGTGCAGTTGCGCTGAGCGGGCCGATGCCCTCGACCTTGAGCATCCGCCGGCAGCGTTCATCCTGCCTACAAAACTCGCCGATCCGGCGATCGTAGGTGTCGACCCGCTGGGCGAGGTAGTTGAAGCGCTCGAACTGCTCGGCGACCACGGTCTTGAGCACTGCGGTGATGCGCTCGTCGTTGCTCGCCAGCAGTTCTGGCACCGTGCGCCTGAGCGCCGCCGCGCCCTTGCCCATCACCAGCCCGTACTCGTGCAACAGCCCGCGGATCTGATTGGATAGCGCGGTCAGCTCGCGCAGCAAAAGCGCGCGGGTGCGATGCAGCGCTTGCAGGTCCTGCTGCGGCTTGCTCTTGGGCTGCACGAAGCGCATCGAGCGCCGGCTCATGGCCTCACAGATCGCGGCCGCGTCGTGGCGATTGTTCTTGTTGCCCTCGACGTAAGGCTTGACCTTGTGCGCCGACACCAGCCGCACCGTATGTCCCAGCTGGCTGATCTCGCGATGCCAGTAATGGGCGCCGCCGCAAGCTTCCATGCCGACCTCGCAGGGCTTGAGCTGGGCAAAAAACTCGAGCAAGCGCTCGCGTTTGAGCGTTCTGCGCAGCACCACCCGACCGCGCCGATCTACGCCGTGGAGCTCGAACAACTGCTTTGCGATATCCATTCCGATTCTTGTAATCTGCATGACGGACCCTCCCGTAGTTCGTTCTCGATGGTCGCGTACCATCGCTGGCTCATTATGAAGCCGTTGAACACGGGCTGGGTCCATCCCATCATCCCGAGCCCAGCGAGGGATCTACGCGGAGCGATTTGTCTGCACTGCTTCACCGGTCAAGGCTCAAGTCTCGCCATTGCGGATTGATCGACTCGATCAACGCCACTTTCTTGCTCCTCCGCCAAGCCTTGATTTGCTTCTCACGCTCGATCGCGAGTCCCACGTCGTCGGTCTCCTTAGCGTATACGAGACGATCGATTGCGTATCGGCTCGTGAAACCAGAAACGAGGTGATTGGCATGCTCATAGACGCGTCGTTGAAGATCGTTGGTGACGCCTACATATAAAGTCCTGGTGAGATTGGTCATGATGTATACCCAGTAGCTATTCATAGTGGCCAAGGCTTACGCGCGGGGAGTTTAATCGCTCCGCGTAGGTTCCTCGACTCCGGCAACCTGCGCTCGGAATGACAGGTAGGGAGCAAGGATTTTTTTTGTCACATACAACCCCGCCCGCGTGCAAGGGGTCCATATATGACAAATAATAACAAATCCTTGCTCCCTACCTGTCATCCCGAGCGGAAGCTGCTGAAGCGAGGGATCTACGCGGAGCGATTTGCCTGCTCTGCCTCACCGGGCTGAAGTCTCGCCATCAGGGCGGGCTAATCAATGAAAGACCTCGAAAAGCCGTCGGAGGCGCCGTCAGAGCTAGCCTAGGAACCTGGCTGGAACCTGGTCCCAGGCGCGGCGCTCGTCTTCTAGCGGTGCGTCCTCGACGCGGGTGGTCTCGCCGAACAGCATCGTGGCGCGGCGCTCTTCGGTATAGCCGGGCCAAGCGCCGAGGCTCTCGCAACTCGGGTCGCCCGAGTGCGCGAAGGCCAGCCACGCGTCTTGCATCTGTTGCGCGAGTTTATCCGCGGCCGGACCACTGCCGGCAAAGCGCGTCATCCCTTCGACGTGGTTGGTTCCAAAGACAAAGCCCAGCTCCAGAGCGTGGCACGCGCCCAGCGCGCCGCGCATCGCGGGCGACCGCCAGGTGAAGAGATAGTTGAACACGCGCCGCTCGCGCCGTGACTGGGCCTCGGCTAGGCGCACAGCCGGAGTCCGAAAGACGCGGTCGGTTTCTATCGCCGCGAACAACTCGGGAGGATCGATCGCAGCCTCGCGGCGGGCGCGGGCCGCTTCATAAGCCGCGATCAGCGGGTCGGCCAACTCGGCGCTCAGACGCTTGCGCATCCGCGCGCTCAGCCCGGCGCGATCAAGCGAGCGCGCAGCGGGGTCGAAGGCGCTGAACAGTTTCCATTCCTCGAGCGTGGTGCCGACCATCACGGCGACTCCCGAAGCTGAACCGTCCGCGACCATCTCGATCGCCGTCCGCGATAGCAGCGCGCCGTCCACCACCGGCTGATAGAACAACCCCAGCTCGCGATCGGGAGTGCCGTCGCTCGACAGCGCCCCTTTGAGCAAATCGGCCGGCGCGGCGGCGCGAATGGCGGCGGTGTCGGCGGGCGCGAGCCCGAGCCTGGACAGCACCTTCTCGGCGGTCAGGTTGGCCGCTGCGGCCGGTTTGCCGGTGTTGCACGCGCCGCTCTGCGGGATCGCTTTGTGGAACAGCCCGCGCGCCGAATCGGCCGCCAGCAGCGTGCCGACGCTCATCCCGCCGGCCGATTCGCCGAAGATCGTGACGTTCTCCGGGTCTCCACCGAACTCGGCGATATGCTCACGCACCCATCGCAGGGCCGCGATCTGGTCGAGCACGCCTTCGTTGCCGGTGGAAGGAATTTTGCCGTTGGTCAGATCGTTAAGACGCAGAAAGCCCAGCGGCCCGAGCCGGTAGTTAATCGTGACCACGACCACGTTGCCGCGCCGCGCCAGAGTGCGACCGTCGTAGATCGATTGCGCGGCTCCGCCAGTTGAAAATCCGCCGCCATGAATCCAGACCATCACCGGGCGGCGCGCGCGATCGGCTCCCGGCGTCCAGACGTTGAGGTAAAGGCAGTCCTCGGATTGCTCGCCGTCGGTCTTCATCGCGGCGAGCAGGCTCGGATTCTGCGGCGCCGTCGGCCCGAAGCGGCGCGCCTCTCGCGTCCCGCTCCAGGGCGCGAGGGGCTGCGGCGCAAGCCATCGCAGCGGCCCGATCGGAGGCGCCGCGAACGGTATGCCCTTGAACACGTACAGTCCGTCTTGTTCTTCGCCGGCCAGTTTCCCGTAGCGGGTCGTCACGATGCTCATATAGGCGGGGATTCTTGCAGAATTGGCGGGCAAGCCACAAACGCGCCAACGGTGACGATCGGGCAGAGTGCGTCAATTCGAAGCGCTGGAGAGGCGCAAAAGCCTCACCTCTCGCTCCCGCCCGATCCGAAGTAGGGCCGGCGTACGCGCCGGGGGCGACCCGCCGGCCATGACCGGCGAGACGCCGGTCCTACTTCCTGATCCAGGCGTCGAGCGGGACGGCTTTATTGACTGTCGCGAGTCAAACCTTTAACGGGAACCGCAGCTCGATTCCGGTAATGCGGTGGAGATGGCTCGTCAGGCGGCGTACACCCTCCGGCGATTGATAGGCTCCGTTTTTGGCGGCGCCGCTCGCCAGCCGCGTGCCCATCCATACCAGTTCGGAGACGCATCGCATGGCTTCGTAGTACCGGACTCGCTCGGCCGGCAGCGGCGCCTGGCGGCGATAGGCCCGTTCATAAGCCCGCCCGCCCGCTCCTATCGAGGCGTAGACAAGCTGGCGAAGAATCGATGGGATCGGCACCGGCACGGTCAGGAAGGCCGCGACCGTGAAGCCAACGTCCATGGCGGGCTCGGCGACCATGGCGTTTACCCAGTCGATCACCCCCGTAACCTCACCGTCCTTGACCATGACATTGAAAGGCTGGAAATCGCCGTGACAGATGACGAGCGAGTCCGCCTGCGGCGGACGCTTATCGATCAGCCAGGCAACCGCCGGCCGAAGATCGGAGAGCGGACCCGAACCGGTCTTGTCAAACATCGCGCGGAGCCTGCCGTCGAACGTGATCGCGCCGAGGTTGAGGCCTTCGCGCTCGAACGCGCGCAGCAACAGGTCACCGGGCAAGCGATGGAGCTGCGCTTGCGTTTTGGCGAGTTGTAAAATCGTCCGGCGCAAAATCCGCGGCAGGCTGATCAGGACGCGGATCAACTCGGCCGAGGGCCGTCCGCGGCCCAGACCTTCGAACTGCGCCAGCATCGTGGCGCCGGGGACTCTTGGCATGATCAGAAACGGCGCGCCGATCTCCTCCGCGCCGGAAACCGCGATCAGGATACGCGGCGCCGGAAAGCCATGCTCGGCGACCGTGTTATGAATCAGCGCCTCGCGCCGCGCGCGTTGCGGATCTTCCAGGCGGCGGAAGACTCGCAGCACCAGCGGTCCTGAGAACTCGGGCGGCGCGCCGCGCAGCGTGAAGGTGTAGATCAGGCTCTCGAACCCGCCTTGAAGCTCTACCAGCGGCGCGGCATAAGTCAGCCCCGAACTGCTCAGGCGCTGACGCAGGAAATCGAGCAGCCGCGCAGAGCGATCGGTTTCGCCGCCCTCCATAGCGTCAAGCTAGCATCGCAAAATTGCCCGTTCGACGCAGGGCGGAGGCTGCGCCGTCAGATTTCGCAAACCTTCAGCAAATCGCCATTTGGCTAATGGATACAGAGCTGGTTACGCGTAGTACCGGCCCCCCAGTTGCCCGCCCAGACGTTCGCATCGCAGTTTGCGCTGAAATCGTAAAGATCAAAACGGAGCGAGTGCGCCTTTGCATTGTTCTTGTTGACCGTTTCGTTGCCTGAGGTGCATCCCAGACCGATGCCGTACTTGCTGTTAACGTTATCCAGAGGGAGGTTGTTGCCGGAAATCGTATTGAACTTGGCGCGCCGGGCGCCGGGCACGCACTTTGCCGGATCAGGATTGGCTCCGATATCGATGCGTGTGTATCCGATATAGTCCACCTGGTTCGAGGCCACGGTGTTCTTACCGACCACCGCATTGGCAGATAAGTTCTGGATCCAAACTCCGGCCAAATCGCTCTGACTGATCTTGTTGCCGCCGACCGAACAGCTAACAGTGTTCACGAGATGAACGCCATATAGCTTGTTTTCCAGGATAACACTCTTACCCACCGTGCTGAAGCTGACCGGGTTTGCAGCGGTGCCCGCGACCGTGACACCGGACACCTTATTGTTCGAGATCCTCAGATCCCCGATGCTCGCGTGTGAAGCATTATCAAGGACGCCGTCCTGGAAATTCGAGATCGCCCCCGTTCCGCCCGAGTTGGTGACTATGGCCCCGGTGGATTGCGGCCATATGGAAATTCCCTCGGCGCCACCCGCACCGCCACCTGTAACGTTGAAGCCGTTCAGGTTGATGCGCACATTCTTGGCATTGATATCGATACAGTCTTGTCCGACCGCTGACACGAGCGCTTGTTTCAGAATGTAGTTACCCGGGTTGGCAATTACCCCGCAATTTACGACTGCAACTGGAGCTGCAACACTCTTCTGTGCCGGCAGTATGACTGCCAGGGCTATCAAGACGAGGGCCGAAAACCGAATTGTGGAGCGCATATGGGTCTCCTCTTAGACTCGCGCAGCCTGGATCCGGAGTGTCCCCCCTTTAAGGCTTCAGGTCCGCGGCGACGGCCTATGATCCTGCACTTTTTACGTCGATTGTACGAAGAGGTCATTAGCTCGCGGGGGTTAACAGAAACCCACGCCAGCCAACAGCGCCCGTGCGAGTGCCATATCCAACGATCTGACCGGCGTCGTTGATGGCGACTGCACTTAGAAGGTTCCAGCCGGGCTTCGGATCTATGAGGTTGTTCAGGTTCACCGCGCCGAGCCTCGGTAAAAAAATACACGCCATCATGCTGACGTTGCCGCCCGTGTAGGCTAATCCAACGATCTCTCCGCGATTATTGATCCCCGAGGCCACGCTGTAGCCCCCGTTGACGAAGGTGCCCAGATTCCGGACGACACCGCTTTCATAGTGGAACGCGCTGATCGTTGTGGTTGGTGGGTTGCCAGAAGTAAACTGCCCATACCCCACGATCTCACTTCGTGCGTTGATAGCGTTCGCCAGTCGAAGGTCCCAGGAAGGATTATTAGCAAGGGCGTTCAGATCCTTAATCCCATTGGCTGTAGAGTAAATGAACGCGTGCCCGGGGTCCCACGGGCCCTGTGGCGTGGTACTTGTTTGGGAATAGCCCACGATCTCGCCGCGGGCGTTTATGTCCGCCGCTCCTCCCCGCGTCCCTCCCAGGCTGCCGAGGCTCACGGTGGTTCGACCGTCGCTTACAAACGGAAGCGACTCAGTTAACGAAGCGACTGCTTCACCGACGACTTGCCCGCGGCCGTTGATTTTGTAGGTGAAGTAACCCGCTGGTGGGACCGCGTTGTAACCAGGCATGCCAAGGAATGGAAGGATGGTTACACTTCCCGCACTATAGATCCCGGGCGCGTATTTCCCTCCGCCAGCGCTGTGATCGGCCATAAACGCTATCCGGCCACAGGCATTGATTCCTGTTGCCAGACTATTTGGGCCCGCGTTGGGAGCGGTGCCGAGGTCGATGATGCCCGCCGCCCTGGTGAAGGAGAAAGCCGAGACACCGTTGGGGTGATATTCGGCTCCCACGACGGTGCCCTCGTCGTTTATGTCAAAGGGTATCACCCCAGACGTGTTCTCAAAGGGGCCGAACGTTCCGACATCTTCAACTTGGTATCCGTGGACCGCGGGTCCAACACCCTGAATTGCGGATCCGGCTCTGGTTAAGCGCTGAAGCAGGTCGGCAGTGGTCGTGGCCATTGGTTGTCCCTCCTAGACGGGCTAGGTTGCCGGGAATTTCTTCTTTCAATCCGAGAGGCGTTCATAACGAGTGAACAATTTGGTCAATCACGATGAACAATTCAGTTTATGGATAGAGCAGGCCGTCCGCGGCCCTTCGGGCGCCCCTCCGCATGGCAGAACCGGGGTGACGTCGCGCTAATTGACGGCTTGCGCGATCGCGTCGAGGAGGGCGGCTTTTTTTACTGGCTTGCTTAGATGGCGGTCGCAGCCGGCTTCGGCGGCGCGGTGGATGTCTTCTTCGAGCGCGGAGGCGGTCAGGGCGATTACCGGCGTATGTGGAGCGGCGTGGTCGTGCTCCCAGGCTCGGATCTGGCGCGTGGCGGCGTAGCCGTCGAGCACCGGCATCTGGATGTCCATCAGGACCAGGTCGAATCTGCCATCCGTAAATTTGCCGAATGCGATCGCGCCGTTTTCGGCCTCTTCGAGTTGATAGGGCGTCTGCTTGAGATAGGTGCGGATCAAAAGCCGGTTGTCAGCGGAGTCATCGGCGATCAGGATGCGCAACTCGCGGGCGAGAACATGCGGCTGCGGTTGCGCGGTTCCGTTGGAGACGGCGGCGGGCGCGTGATCGATGGATGGCGCGGCGTGGGCAGCCATCGTTAGAGCGATCGCGGCGTAGAGCTCGTCGCGCTTGATCGGCTTTACCAGGTAGTGCTCGATTCCCGCCTGCCTCATGCCGGCCAGGGCCGCATTCAGCCCGTCCGCCGTGAGCATCATGATCACGCGGCTGGTTGCGGAATTTTGGCGCGCCCGCTTGATCAGCTTGATCCCATCGAGCTCGACCCGATCGATAGACGGAGGGTGCTCCCCCAATCGCGGGCAGGGACGCCCGCGCCACTTCAAAGCATCCAGGTTGACCCGATCGACGGAAGGAAGGTGCTCCGGTGAGGGCATGTGGTCGTCGGCGATTATCAGGTCGAACGGGGCGCCATCGCGGCGCGCCTGTTCGATCGCTTCAAGCCCGGCGCGTCCCGAGTCAGCTTCGGTAACGGCACCGCCGGTCTGCGCGAGCATCTCGCGCACGATCGTGCGGTTGGTGGCGTTGTCGTCCACCAGGAGCACGCGCCGGCCCGCCAGCTCATTCACCAGCGGCGCGGCCGCGTCGGGCGCGGTCGGCACCGGCGCGGTCGCCGCGTTGGGCGGGTCGGGAAGGTTGAAGCGGGCGGTGAAGCGGAGCGTGCTGCCCTTGCCGGGCTCGCTTTCGGCCCACACCCGGCCGCCCATCAAGGTGACCAGCCGCTGGACTATCGAGAGTCCGAGGCCGCTGCCGCCGTACTTGCGGGTAGTGGAGGAATCGGCCTGGGTGAAGGGGGAGAAGATCGCGCCGAGCTTGTCCTGGGCGATGCCGATTCCGGTGTCGGCGACGGAGAAGAGCATCGCACCGTCGGCGGCGGAATCGGAGGGGTCGCGCGCGACGGTGATCAGAACCTCGCCCTGCTCGGTGAACTTGATCGCGTTGCCGATCAGATTGGCGAGCACCTGTTGCAGGCGCAACGGGTCGCCGATTACGGCGCGGGGCAAATCGGGCGCGATGCGGACCATCAGCTCGAGCCCCTTTTCATGCGCGCGCGCGGCGAGCGTGTCGGCGACTTTGCCGGTCAGGCCGGCCAGGTCAAACGCCACCGATTCCAAGTTGAGGCGTCCGCTCTCGATCCTGGCAAGGTCGAGAATTCCGTTGATCAGCTCGAGCAGCACGTTGCCGTTGGACACGATCGTATCGAGGTAGCGGCGCTGGTCGGCGTCAAGCCCGGTTTCGCCGAGTATGTCGGCCATCCCGAGCACCGCGTTCATCGGGGTGCGAATCTCATGCGACATGCTGGAGAGGAACGCCGACTTGCTGCGCGAGGCTTCGAGCGCGGCTTCGCGCGCCTGCTCGAGCTCGCGATGGGCTTGCTTGAGCGCGGTGATATCGCGCGCGATCGACAGGATGCGGCGTTCGCCGCCGAGGTCGAGCACCGAGGAAGAGAGCAGCACCGGGATGGCCGCGCCGGCTTTGGTGCGGAAGGTGGCCTCCAAATTGCGCAGCTCGCCGCGGGTGCGAAGCCGGCAGAGGAACTGGCGCTCCTGATCGGCTTCCAAAAAGATGCCGAGCTCATGGAAGGTCTTGCCGATGACCTGCTCGCGGGGGTAGCCGGTGGCGCGCAGGAACTCCTCGTTGACGTAGAGGTAGCGGCCGTCGGGGAAGTCGCTGAGGGAGAGCGGATCGAGCACCGAATCGAAGGTCTTGCGCAACACGGCCTGGTTGTAACGCAACTGGTTTTCGGCGACCTTGAGATCGGTGATGTCGCGCGAGCTCGAAACGATACAGGTTTCGCCGTCGATTTCGGCGAGCGACGCCGAGACCATCCAGATTCGTTCGCCCTCGGGCCGCGCGACCCGCATCTCGACATCGCGGACGGAGCCGTCGCGGCGCAGGTCGCGCTCGATGGCGCTCAGACTTTCGCGGCTGAAGGGCTGAATGCCGCCGATGGTCTGTGAAGCCAGTTGCCCGCGGGTGAAGCCGGCGCGCAAAAAACGATCGTTGACTTCGATGAGGCGGCCGTCTGACAGGCGGCTGATCGCGAGAAAATCGGGCGCCGCTTCGAAGACCTTGCGCAAGGTCGCTTCGCTCTGGGCCAGCTTGCGGTAGGTGGCGTCTTGCAAACCCATCGCGGCGCGCAGGTTGTGGTGGCTGCCTTCAAGCGCCGACAAGTTGCGGGACAGCGCGGCGCGCAATCGCCTCTGAAGGATTACTCCCGCCTGCGCCGCCGCGAAGCCGGTCACGAGCCCAAGGCAGTGCAGCGATGCGTTGGGATCGGCGCCGGGATGCTGCCACAAGGTCAGGCCGAAGGTCAGCAAGCCCGCCGCGCCGAGCGCGGCTTGCCAGCGGGGCTCCCACGGAGCGAGCACCGCGGCCCCGAACATGATGAGCAGCGTGCCGACGAACGAATCCTCAAAGCTGACCGTGTTAACGCCGAGCTGGTTGCCGGAGAGCAGCACGCAGCAGGCGGCCAGCACCAGCGGACGCCAGTAATTGCGAAACCAGCGGGTGAAACTGGAAGCGAACAGGGCCATCCCCAGCGTCGCGTTGAGCAGATCAACGCCGAGCGCCGTTGGCGACCGCAGTCCCGGCGCGCGCCAATCGTACACGGCCGCCGCGATATTGAAGATCAGGATCAGCACGCCGCCGACCCGCGCGATGCGCATCGCGACACGTCCGGGATCGCCGGCGATCAGGGGATCCGTCGCAGCGGCGCGGCTATCCGCACGGCCATTCGAGCCATTCGGGCCCGCGGCGGTGTCTCCCGGCGCTAGCGGCGCCTGATGAGGGGCCGCCGCCGGAGAAGGCATCTCGGTCGATTCGCGTGGTTGATCCAATCGGGTTCGCCGCGTCGCTGACAGCTCGCATGGGCCGAAGAGCCCGATCAAGTGAAAGCAATCGCCATGCCCGAGGAAGCTGCGAGCCGGGCAACGTATCAAATTGTCAAAATGTCGTTTTTAGCGACATTCTGGCAATAGTGTAGCGCAGCGCGCAGGAGCATTGAAGCATTGCGGTGCAGATGCGACTGTGCCGGGCGAGGACTCGACCGCGGGCTTCAGGCGCCGGGGTCAAGCCGAAGTCTCGAGCGGCAGGGGCTGAGAGTTTTGCCGTGCGATCGCGACTCGCCGCTGGAGGGACTTCAAAGCGCGCTGGATCTTCACGTCGAGGAGCCCGAACAGAATCGACGGCGGCAACGTGAGGGCCGCGATCAGAATCATGCAGAGCAGGTAGGAGTGCGGCGTGTGGATGCTCCTGATCAGCATCACGGTGAGCTTAATCAAAACTTGGTGAATCAGGTAGATTCCATAGGAAGCGTCGCCCAGGAGCTTCCAGGCTCGACCGAGGAAGCCCGCCGGTTGCCAGCACAGCGCGGCGCGGACGGCGAAGAACGCGCCGAGCGCGGTAAGCAGAAATCCCGAGTCCTGGCTCCGCGCCCACAGCGGCAGGTAGACGTAAGTTCCGGTCCATCCCGAGGTCTGCAGCCCATAGTAAGAAGCGAGCGCGGCGATCGCATAAGGCGCCGCCTTCGCGGGCGCGGGCCTGAAGCCCCATCCGGCCAGCACCCCGACGGCGAAGTAGATGCCATAGAGCGGGAAGGCCAAGCTGTAGGGGCCGGGGACGTTGTAATGGGCAAAGTCGTAGGGCCGCTGGTAGAGCGCGAAGGAGAGCACGCCCCAGAGGATCACAGCCGGCCGGACCCATGACGCTCGCATCTGCGCGACCAGCAGCACGAGGATATAGAAGAAGCACTCGAAGTAGAGACTCCACTGCGGAAGCTCGACCGGGTTGGGCCGGCCATTCGGGATCAGAAAGGCGAGGTCCCAAAAATGGCGCACCGGACCGACTGTTGCCCACCTCAACGAGAGCGCGAATGCGAGCGATAGCCAGAAAATCGGAAAAATCCGGCGCGCGCGATCGATGATGAACTTGAGCGCCGGATCGCCGGCCTTGGCCGGAATCAGGAATCCCGACAACGCAAAGAACGTGAGCACGCCGACGCCGCCAAGTTGCAGCACGTACAGCTTGTCGGTCGGACCCGGCGTGAGCATCGCCGCATACGCAAAGAGATGCTGGGTGAAGACGCACATCGCCAAGATACCTCTGAGCCCCTGCAGGCCCTGGTGATACTCGTCCCGGCGCGGCACGCCATTCTCACCGACTGGACGCGAGCTCTAGCAGATATTTCGTCCACCGCCGCCCGAGCATCTCGCACGAGTACTGTTCGGTCGCCGTCCTGCGCGCCCGCTCGACGCGCTCGCGGGTGCCCTCGGGATCTTCCAGGTCAGCGACCAGCGCCTGCGCCATATCACGGCCCATCGCACGCACGGGGATCTGCCGGACCAGGTCGGGATGCTCGTGCGCGACCATCCCGACCGGAGTCGCGAGAACCGGTTTTCCTGCGGCCCACATCTCAAGCAGGCTGAGACTCCCGCCCTCGATGAAGGAGGGCAGGATCATATGATCCGCGGCGGCGTACACTCCCCCCTATATCGTCCGACAGGCCCATGAACTGGACCAGACCCGGGGCGATCTCTTCGGAGAGCGTGACCGTGTCGTCGGTGAAAGGAAGCGGCTGAGCGTACTTCGGCGGCGTGTCGGGTCCGACTACGATGCCGCGCCATTGGGTCAATCCCATTCTGTGGAGGGCAGCCACGGTGCGCGCGACGGCCAGCGGATTCTTCTCGGGCGTGACTCTGCCGATGTACACCAGCGCTTTCTGGCCGTCGGTCAGTTTCCAGCTCTCTCTTACGGCGGCGACCGATCGCGCCGGCACGATGCGGCGTACATCGACGGCGGTCGGGATAACGACCGTTTTGTGTCGTTGATCGAGCGGGACAACGTCCAGCGATACTTGCGATACCGCGACCACCGCGTCCGCATCGGCCGATGACTCCATGACCCGGCGCGTGAAGTCACACATCCCAAGGCTTGCCAGAACGACCTTGAAGCGCCGCCGCTGCTGCCTGGGGATCACCTCTTCGAGCCGGCTGCCCCAAACGATGACGATGTCGCATGCTTCGCACGCCTGCGCAATTTGGTTGAGGGGAATGATGGGGCAGTGGGGGCTGATCGCGTCGACCATGAAATCGGACTTGTAGTCTTCGTCATAGACCCCGACGAAGACCCACTGGATGACCGCGGGGTCGCAAAACTCGATCAGCTGCGACATCCACATCTCGGCCCCGCCCAGGAGCAGGGTACGGCTCACCAGTGCGACACGAACTCGTCTATCCATCGATTGGCATATCCTCCGAGGGAAAGCTTGCGGCCGGTTGCGACTGGTTTGCCGGGCGCCGATTTTACTTCAGCGCCCTTCTCTTACTATAAGTTGGGGGCTGCGAGCGACTGCTTTGACGGACATTACGCTCTTTGGTTGACGTGGCGTTGCGGATCTCGGTGACCGGCGGGGCCGGATTCCTCGGCACGCACCTGCTTGACCGGCTGCGGAGAGAGCCTGCCTGACGCGCGGCTTTACGCTTTGGTGCGCAGAGCTGTCGCAGAACCTCTATTGGGCGTCGAGTATCTGGCGGCGCTGCCCGCGTCGGACCTCGTCTTCCATCTCGCGGGCAGCAGTGGAATCGAGGAATCATTGGAAGACCCCCGGCAGGACCTGCTGAACAACGCGCTGGGAACGCTCGAGGTCCTTGAAGCAGCGCGCCGGATGCCGGGAGCGCGAGTGGTCGTCGCGTCGTCTGCGGCGGTTTACGGCCGCGTCCAAGGGTTGGTCTCCGAAGAGCAGCCGCCCCATCCAATTTCACCCTACGGCGTGAGCAAGCTCGCCGCTGAGGCTTACGTGCGCTCGTATGCGCATCTCCATGGCGTGGAGGGATTGATCGCTCGCGTCGGCAATCCGTATGGTCCCGGTCAACGCCGGCGGGTGATCTACGACCTCGCTCGCCGAGCGCTGCATGAGCCGCCACCGCTGCGGCTGCGAGGTTCGGGCTCCGAGGTGCGCGACTTCGTGCACGCCTCCGACGTGGCTGGCGCGCTGATCGCGATCGCGCTGCACGGTGCGCCGGGCGAAACCTACAACGTGGGCTCGGGCCGGGCCGTTACGCTGCGCGAAGTTGCCGAGTATGTGGCCCGCGCCGCAGGGTTGCCGGCCAGCGCCGTTCGTCCGGACGACACGCCCACGCCCGGCAAGGTGGACGAGTTCCGGCCATCTATCGACAAGCTCGCTGGTCTTGGTTATCAAGCCGCCGTACCGTTGGAGCGCGGTATCGAACAAACCGTCGCATGGGTGGGCACGGTCTGAACTAAGCCACCCCGCCCGCCAGATTAAGACATCCTTTACGGGCTGCGGGTTCGAGTCCCGCCCCCTCCGCCAGAGCGCGGGACTGAGCCGGCCCCGTTTTAGCCAGCCCGTCTTGCGATGCCACTGAGCCGCGCGGGCAACTATGATATAAACCACGCATGAAGCTCCGCCAGGCCGCCGCACTGGCGCTCACGGGCTGGTATCTACTTAGTCCGCCGCTCTCATGGGCGCAGAGTCTCACGAGAGTCTTCACCGATCCGGATGGCGCATTTAGCTTTCGCTACCCGGACCGGCTCATTCGTTGCAAGAAGAGCCCGCAAGGAGATTATGTTTGGGACCCGGCCGGAAACTGCTCTGCCTACGCGCCGACGTGTGACGATCTCGCCGGGAACGGCCAAACTTCCATCGCCTGCTTCGCATATCCCAGGAACAAATTCACGGATACTCCCGCTTTTGAAGCTGCGACCTTTTCGGTCGAAGTAGTTCACGGCTGCACAACGGCGAAGAGCTGTCTGACGGGGCCGGCAGAGGCGGACAAGCATGGCACCACGAGAATCGATGGAGTTCCGTTTGCGGTCTTCGGGATCGGCGACGGGGGTATGAATCAAGAGGTCGATGGAGATCTGTATCGCACATTCCACAAAGGAAAGTGCTACCAGCTAGGAATCAACTTAGGGACAGCCGACGCAGGAACCTTCGATCCCCCGGCTAGAGCTTTCACTGACGCCGACCGGCACGAGGTGACCGGCACGCTCGAACAGGCTCGCCAATCGTTTCGCTTTCTGAAATAGGGAGCAACTTCGGTTTATGCCGACAAATTGAGGCAGTTGCGGATTCAAATTCAGACACTCAGCCCCGAATTAAGCCAGTACCCATGGGTGAAGTCAGCTTGACCTGGAGCGGAAGGCGCGTGCTGGTGACCGGAGCCGGAGGTTTTATCGGCAGTCATCTGGTGGAAGCGTTGGTCCACGCGGGCGCGGACGTAACCGCATTTGTTCGCTACCGATCAAGCGGCGATATCGGGCTGCTGTCGCTGGCCGACGATCGCGTGCAGCGAGCGGTGCGGCGCGTGGCCGGCGATCTGCGTGATCCCGACGCGATCCGCTCGGCGGCGAAGGGGCAAGCGGTTGTGTTTCACTTGGGGGCGCTGATCGCGATCCCGTATTCGTACGTCCATCCCGTAGAGGTGGCGCAGACCAACGTGATGGGCACGCTCAACGCGCTGGTCGCCGCCCGCGATGCCAGCGTGGAGCGCTTCGTGCACACCTCGACCAGCGAGGTTTACGGGAGCGCGCGCCACGTTCCGGTCGACGAGGGGCATCCGCTGGCAGGCCAATCGCCATACGCGGCGAGCAAGATTGCCGCCGACGCGCTGGTCGAGGCGTTTCATCGATCGTTTCAGCTCCCGGCGGTCACGGTGCGGCCGTTCAACACCTTCGGGCCGCGCCAATCGGGCCGCGCCGTGATCCCCACGATCATCGGCCAGGCGCTCCACGGTAACGAGATCCGGGTCGGCTCGCTGACGCCAACGCGCGACTTCACCTACGTTACTGACACCGTCGCCGGGTTGCTCGGTCTCGCGCGATCGGACGCGGCGCTCGGACAAACCGTGAATCTCGGCCACGGCAAGGAGATCAGCATGGGGGAACTCGCGGATCGGATCGTCCGGCTGGTTGGCCGCCCGGTTCCGGTCGTACGGGATGAAGAGCGCGTGCGGCCGGTCAACAGCGAAGTGACCCGCCTGGTGAGCGACGCGTCCCAGGCGCGCCGGCTGATCGGATGGGCGCCGCGCTCGACGATGGGTTGCGCAACGTTATCGACTTCGTGCGCGTGCGCCCCGGATGGACGCAAACCGGGCGCTACGAGATCTGACGATGCGCGCCGTGATCCTGGCGGGCGGCAAGGGCCGCAGGCTCCATCCCTACACCGCGGTGTTTCCGAAGCCGCTGGTGCCGCTCGGCGATCTGCAGATCCTCGAGATCGTCGTAGGCCAGCTCAAGCAGGCGGGATTTGAGCGGCTCACGTTCGCGGTCGGGCATCTGGCCGGACTGATCCAGGCTTACTTCGGTGACGGCAGCCGTTTCGGCGTGCGGATCGAGTATTAGATCGAAAGCGAGCCGCTGGGCACCGCCGGGCCGTTGAGTCTGCTATCGGACCTCGACGACGATTTTCTGCTCCTGAACGGCGACATTCTGACCGATCTCGATTTCGGCGCGCTGCTCAACCGGCATCGCGCCTGTGGCGCAACCGGCACGCTGGCGGTGTACAACAAGCGCGTTGGCCTCACCCTGGGCGTGGTCGAGCTCGACGCTCAGGACAACGTGGCCGGATACGTCGAGAAGCCGGCGTTCAATTACCTGGTCTCCAGCGGCATCTGCTGCTTTCGTCCCGACGTCATTCGCCATCTGGAGCGTGGCGCGTATTGCGACCTGCCCGAGCTCGTCCTGCGCCTGGTTCGCAGAGGCGAGCGGGTGCGCGGCTACCGCTTTGAGGGTTACTGGCTGGACATTGGCCGCCCCGAAGACTACGAGGTCGCGCTCGAAGAGTTCGCCAAGCGTCACCTGCGCTGATCGACGGCGCCTGAGGAGGAGCCGAGTGCCGAGCTTGCGGCTGATGTATGACGTGCCCGGCTGGGCCTATCACAACAATGCCCGCGGGCTCGAGCGCCACGCTCCGCCGGACTTTCAGGTTTCGTCCTCTCCGCTCTGGAACGACCAGGGCAATTTCCACTGGGACGCGATCCTCGGTGACCGCCCCGTCGATTTGGTGCTTCTGTTCGACTTCTCGCGGGCGGCGCTGGTGCGCGCCGAGTTGGCGCGCCGGCGGTGGTATACCACTCTGATGGTGGCCTGGAGCGTCGGCTGGCCGCAGTCGCGTCCCTTGCTATACCAGACCTGCTGCCTTGCCGATGCGATGCTCGTGTCGAGCCTCGAATACTGGGAGCGGAGCGGAAGACTGCCTGCGAGCTGCACGATCCCGTACGGCGTTGACCGGGCGATCTTCCAAGTTCGCAGGCCGATAGCGATCCGGCGGCCAAAGGTGCTGTGGGTGGGCTCCCAGTTCGCCCGCCGACTTAAGGGGTACGACGAGTACCTCGTGCCGCTGGGGACGGCGCTGCGGACGCGCGGCATCGAATCGGACTGGCTGCTCGTGGACTCTTTTGGCGCCGAGAAGCGAAACCCCGAGCAGATGGCCGAGTGGTACAACTCAGGCACAGTCATCGTGTGCGCCAGCGAGGCTGAGGGGACGCCCAATCCGCCGCTTGAAGCCGCGGCCTGTGGATGCACGATCGTTTCTACCCGCGTCGGCAATATGCCGGAGTTGATCCGGCACGGGCGCAACGGCTACCTGGTCGATCGGAACATGGACGCTCTGCTCGGCGGCGTCCTGGAGGCCGTCGCGAACTACCAGCGACTGGCCATGCAGATGCAGCGCGACATCGTTCCCTGGCTGTGGAGCAATCGCGCGCCCGAATTCTACGCGGCGTTTCGAAAGGTGCTCGGCGGAGTGGAGAGCCAGCCGGCCCTAAGGCCGCGGAGGCTGCCCGATCGATCGCGACAAGTCACGGTGTATGTCACCAGCGACGGCGGACCCAAAGTTTATCAATGCCTTGAGCGGCTCTGCTGCCAGGATTCAAAGTTCAGCCTCGAGATTCTCGAGGGCGTCACACTGCTCAGTCCCGCGTTGCAATGGATCCTCGACACCTGCAAGACGCCCTACTTCGTTCACATTAACCAGGACGTGCTGCTCTACCCGCACGCGATCGGCACGCTGCTCGAGCAACTGGAAAGCCAGGATGCCGAGGCCGTTACCTGTGTCGGGAAGCTTTATGACACCGGTCTGGGCCGGGCGATCGAAGGCGTCGAGATCTGCCGGCACGCGCTCGCAAAACGCTATCCTTGGTCGGAGACGCCGTGTGCAGCCGAACACAACGCGCGGATCAGCGCGGGCGGGCATCGCATCTGTGCAGTGACCTCGGAGACCTTGGCGCCCGGCGCATCGCCGGTGCTGGGCTTGCGCGTCACGACTTAGGCAGCCGACGACAGTACGCTCGCCAGAATGTCGTTTTTAGCGACATTCTGGCGATAGTACGGCGCCGGGCGAAGACCCGATCGGCATGTGCGGATTGAAGCGGATACGGCTGCGATCGCGAGCGGTCAACTCGCCGGTCGCAGCACGGTGTTGTCGATCAGGCGGGTCGCGCCGATTCGGGCTGCGACTGCGACCAGCACGGCGCGATCGAGCGACTCGACCGGCGCCAGGGTCTCGGCGTCGACAACCTCGACGTACTCCACGCTCAGGTCGGGCATCGCGGACAGCGTTTGCATCGCGATACGGACCAACTCGGCAGGCGTGGCGCCGCCGGCATCGAATCGCGCGCGCACCGCTTTGAGTGCGCGGCTGAGGGCGAGCGCCTGCTCGCGCTGCGCGGCGCTCAGAAAGGCGTTGCGCGAGCTCATCGCGAGTCCGTCGGGCTCGCGCACGATCGGAACCGCCACGATCTCGAGGTCGAAATTCAGATCGGCGACCATCCGCCGGATCGCTTGTAACTGCTGGAAGTCCTTCTCCCCGAAGAGTGCGAGATGCGGCTTCGTGAGATTGAAGAGCTTGGCCACGACCGTGGTGACGCCGCGAAAATGAATCGGGCGGCTGCGCCCGCACAGCCCGCGGGTGATTTCGGTGACCTCGACCCAGGTCTGGAAGCGATCGGCATAGAGCGCCGCGGCTTCCGGCACGAACACCACGTCGACCGGTACGCTGCGCATCATCGTGCAGTCGCGCTCGAAGTCGCGCGGATAGCGGGCGAGATCTTCGCTGGGCCCGAACTGAGTGGGATTGACGAATATCGACGCGACCAGCACGTCGGCGCGCCGCCGTCCCTCGCGCATCAGGGCGAGATGGCCGTCGTGCAGGTAGCCCATCGTGGGCACCAGCGCGATCCGCTCGCCGCGCGCGCGCACGGCATCGGCCAGCCGCTGCATGCCGGCGGGCGCGTTGACGACCTGCACGGTCAGCTACGTTTCCGGGGGCGATAGCAATGCTCGGGGCCGGGGAAACTGCGCTCGCGGACTTCGCGCAGGTAGCTCAGCGCCGCGCCGCCAACTTCCTCCCACAGATTGAGATAGGGCTTGGCGAAGCGCGGCGTGGGGCATCCGGAGAGCCCCAGCAGATCGTGCATCACGAGCACCTGGCCGTCGCATCCGGCGCCGGCGCCGATCCCAATCGTGGGCACACCGGACTTCGCCGTAATTTCCTCCGCCAGCTCCGGCGGCATCCCTTCGAGCACGATCGCAAACGCGCCCGCGGACTCGAGCGCCGCGGCGTCGTCGAGCAGGCGTTCGCGGCATCCCGGTGCGCGCCCGCTGCGGCGTCCCTGCACGCGATACCCGCCCATCCGATGGATCGACTGCGGCGTCAGCCCGATGTGACCCATCACGGGAATATCGACCTCGACCAGACGGCGAACGGTCGCGGCGATACTTACACCGCCTTCGAGCTTGACCGCCTCGGCGCCACCCTCCTTCAGCAGCCGTCCGGCATTGAGCAGCGCCTGCTCGACGCTGACCTGGTAGGAGAGGAACGGCATGTCGGCGACCAGCAGCGCGCGGCGCCGCGCCCGCGCGACCATGCGGCTGTGATAGATGATTTCGTCGACCGTGACGGCGAGCGTGTTCGGCGCGCCCTGCACGACCATCCCGAGGCTGTCGCCAACCAGCAACGCGTCGACGCCGGCATAGTCGAAGATCCGGGCGAAGGCGCAATCATACGCGGTCAGCATCGCGATCGGCGTGTGCGCCGCCTTCATTCGCGACAGATCGGTTATCCGGACCTTGTCCTTTTCGCCGTTCAACATCAAAACAAAAACGGGCCGCGATCAAAATCCGGCGACCCGCCTCAAAGCCCGCGTGCTGGCGAGCTCAGCCACATCTTGGGATCCCGGTCGTTAACGATCCGGGCGCCGGTGCAAGCTGCTATGTGACGTCCCTCGAAACGATTACACGGTCTCGCCGGGATTTTCGCTCCTCGACGGACCGATCCCTTTTAGTACGAATGCCCCGTTACAGTAAAGATTCGCGATCGGCGCTGACGGCGGATCCTGCGTTGGCGCGCGTTCAATTGGCGGCCTTCGCGGTGGTCGTGGGAGTGGCCGGCAGATGCACCGGGACTTGCACCCGCTTGCCGTTGCGAACCACGCTCAGATACACCACGTCGCCCGGCTTAGCGTCGCGCATCTCGTCCTCGAAGTCGAGATAATTGGTCACCCGCTTGCCGTCCACCCCGATGATCAGGTCGTAGGATTCGCCGACGTGAGTCCCTTCGATAACCGCGATCGCCAGCACCGCCGGCGGGAAAACCATCGCCGCTGCGACCGCCGCGCCCTCGAGCACGCTGTGACCGACGGTGCTGTAGCCGTGCAAGCCCGCGTGGGCCGCAGGTGAATCCTTATCGACCTTCACGATCAGGAGGCCGTCGGCCTGCTCGCCGCTGCTCAGCTTGCGGCGATCTTCGCGCAATTCGACTCCGATCGGCGAGGTATCGTTGGCCTCGGCCATAAACTCCTGCAGGGTATGGAGCTTCGGGGCCGGGATCGACGCGGGATTCTCCCCCGCCTCGTAGGCCTGGATCTCTCCGTTGGTCGCCCCCTCGTGGTTGGATTCGCCTTCGCCCGCTCCTTCCGTTCCCTGAGATGGATCAGGCGGTGCGTCGACGGTCGTCTGCGGCGGTGGCGCGATCGGTTGGGCGGGCGGAATCTCAGCCGTGCTGGTGGTCGAATCGCCGGTCGCGCCGATCGCTTGTCCCGTGGAGTCCGCGCCGGCGACGGCCACCGCGCTGAGCGAGAGCGTCAGCGCGAATCCGATCGCCAGTGCGGCGCAACCCTCAGTTAAGACTCCAGCGACTCTCATGCTCCCCCACGCGGCCCTCGATGCGGAGCTTTTTCAGATGCGAGCGCACCGAACTGGCAGCCGCCTGATGCAGGTACTCGGGAACGTCGGTGTAAATCCGTTTGACGATCCCCATCGCGTCGAGCGGGCCGTCCTTGAGCGCACTTATGATCTGGTTTTCGCGCAGCTCGCGATGCGCGATGTACTCGCGAATCTTCTTCGCGGGTTCCCGAATTACGGGGCCGTGCGCCGGATAGATCGTTTCAAGGTCAAGCTCCAAGAGCCGCCTCAGCGAGTCCATATACTGGCCGAGGTCGCCGCTGTCTTCCGGAATCACGGTAGTGCCGGCGCCGAGCACGACGTTGCCGGTGAACAGCGCACGCTCCTCCTTGAGGTAGTAACACAGGTGGTCCGGAGCGTGGCCGGGAGTGAAGATCGCGACCAGCGTCACGCCGTCGCCTGCGATCTCCGATTGCGCGTCGAGCGGTGTCAGCGCCCCGCCGGCTTCGTCATGCCCAGGCCACGGCTTCTTGAACGCTTGCAGCGGACCGAATTTGTCCCGCACCTGCCGGACACCACCAATATGATCGGCGTGCGCGTGCGTCAGCACTATCCGGTCGAGCTCGTCCGTGTCGCACAACTCGGCGAGCGCGCGAGCGAGCAGATCGGGATAGATGGCAACGCCCTGGCCCGTGTCGAGCAGGATCTGGCGGCGTCCCTTGCCGAGCAGGTAGGTGTTCGTTCCGGGACCGGTGAACGGCGACGGATTCTGGCCCAGCACCGTCGCGACGCGCGGCGAGAGCCGCGCATAGTCGGGGAGCTTGAGACCGATCATCGAGTCGGTCACGACGCGGCCGGGTGACATTTTGGCGGATGAGCCTGCCACGCTATTGACGCCGATTGCGCTCGAAGATCAGGCGCAATCCCTTGAGAGTCAGGAACTCGTCAACTTCTTCTATGGCCGTGGACTCGGCCGCGATCAACTCGGCGAAGCCGCCGGTAGCGATCACGCGCGCGTCTTCGCCGCGCTCGCGCTTGATCCGCTCGACCAATCCGTTGACCATCGCGGTATAGCCGAAGATCATTCCGGATTGAATTGCCGCGACAGTGGTCCGCCCCACCACCTCGCGCGGCCGCACCATCTCGACCCGGTACAGCTTCGCGGCGCGCTCGATCAGCGCGTCCATCCCGATTCCGAGTCCCGGTGCGATCGCGCCGCCGACATACTCGCCGCGCGCCGTTACATAGTCGAAGGTGGTCGCAGTGCCGAAATCGACCACGATGCAGGCCGTGTTGTAACGATCGAAAGCCGCGACCGCGTTGACGATCCGATCGGCGCCGACCTCGCGCGGACTTTCGTACAGAACCGGCATCCCGGTCTTGATTCCGGGCCCGACCACCAGCGGCTCGCATTGGAAATACCGCCGCGACAGCTGCTCCATGGTCTGATTAAGCGGCGGCACGACGCACGCGATCACGACGCCCTCGGGTTTGAGCGGAGGCGTCAGCCCGGCGGAAGCGAGCAGCGTACCGAGCAGCGCGCCGTGCTCGTCGGTCGTGCGTTCGGGTGCGGTCGCGATACGCCAGTGATGGAGCAGGCGGTCGCCTTCGTAGACGCCGATTACGGTGTGGCTATTACCGGCGTCGAGTGCGACCAGCATGGCGCTTGATCACGCTTCGGTTTGCGCGCGGGAAACGCGCCTTAGTGCATCCGGGCGGCATGCCCGAAGCTCATGCCGACGTTAGGCGGCTCTCTGGATGGATTCTCGGCCGCAGGATTGGCATCGAAGAAGCTCAACCGATGCCGATGACGGTGTGGCGGACCAAGCGGTGGCGGCACCACCGGCGACGGATAGAACGGCGTGAACCCGAAGGGACCCATCATGAACGGCATCCCACCATAGAAGGGAGAAAAGAAGGGCGAAAACCCCGGACCCAGCGCCTCAGCCTCCATACCCTGGTTCATGTACTCATCTACGCTGGCATATAACGGTTCGGGCAATGAACTGTCCGGCGCCGGCATCGAGCCGTCGTCGCTCTCGTCTTTCCAGACGTAGGTTTGCGTCCCGTCGGACCAGGACGAATCATTCGAAGCGTCGGAAGGATTCGAATCGCTCGGCGGCGGAGCCGCGGGAATCTCGAGCGCTTGACCGGGCACATTCGCATCGCCCGCGGAACCGGCAGCGCTCGAATCGGCGGGAGCGGCTTGCGGACTCGACGAACCGGCAACGACCGGTTGCTTGGACGAGGCGCCGGCCGCCCGCGCGATCGAGCCCGTGCTCAGGACCGCCAGCGACAGTGCCGCGGCGAGAACCGCTCGGATGCGCTTGTCCATCACGACAACTCGGGCACGACAACTCAGCATGATTGCGCCTGCGGCATGGCGGTCCGCGAGCGCCGTGTCCTTAGCAAACCGTATCACCCTAAGCGCACTTGTAGCAAAGCGATTTTTTAGGCAGTTTTCCCGCCTCAGTGGTCAGGTTATTATTGCCGGTCATGTCGGATTCGAAAGTCGCATTGGTAACCGGCGCGGGACGCGGGATCGGCCGCTACATCGCGCAGAGACTCGCGCGCGAAGGTTTCGCGGTCGGACTTATCGCGCGCACCCGCTCGCAACTGGAGGAGACCGCCGAGCTGATCGGAAAAGGCGGCGGCCGCGCGCTGGTCACGCCGACCGATGTATCCAACCGCGAGCAGGTGCTGACCGCGGTCGCAGCGGTCGAGCGTGAGCTGGGACCGATCGCGGTGCTGGTCAACAACGCGGGTGCATACCTGCGCAAACGCTTGGTCGAAATCACTGAAGAGGATTTCGACTTCCAGCTCAAGGTGAACGCTTACGGCCCCTTCTTCTGCGCCCAGGCAGTGGTGGAAGCGATGGCCGAGCGCGGCGGCGGGACGATCATTTTCGTGCTAGGTTCGGAGAGCCGTGGCGGCCCCGCGATGTACTCGGCGTACAACGCTTCCAAGCTCGCGCAGCGCGCGATCGCCGAATCACTCGCTTACGAGTACATGCATCGCGGGGTCCATTGCGCGACGCTCAACGTCAACGGCGCGGTCGACAGCGCGCGCGTGCGCGAATCGATGCCCGGAACGGATCCGTCGCATTTCGTTTCACCCCAGGCGATCTGCGATGAGATCGTTCATCTGATCGCGCAGCCGAAAAGCTCGTGGTCGTTCGCGGTCAACCTGCGATCGTTCGCGCAATGGCGTCCGCGTACCGCGGCGAAGAAATCATGACGGGCCGGACGCCGGTCCGATTTCTGGAATGGGTCTGCTTTTTGAAGTAGCGCCGGGGTCCCCGCCGGTGATTTGCCCGGAGTTCGGGGCTATAGTGTCTGTTCCGCCGTCGGCGGCAAGCCGCCGGTCAGATCAGGGTCGGGGCGTGGCGCAGCCTGGTAGCGCACACGCTTGGGGTGCGTGTGGTCGCCGGTTCAAATCCGGCCGCCCCGACCAACTCGAAATTGCAATCGCACGTATCCCTCCGGGCACGCGACGGTGGCCGGGGCTTGTGTGACCGTCCTCAAGTGGTTCTTCAGCGAAAGCTTCGTCATTCCAAATCCGCTGGCCGCAACCGATGATGGAACCGCGCTGGTGCCGTATACGGGCGCGGACGCGGGCCAGATAACAGTCGGCGGCGAGCTCAATAAGCTGGGCGCCAATGTCGGGATCGGACGCAATTTCGCTGGTATTCACTGGCGCGCAGACTATCAGCAGGGCCTGCTGCTGGGTGAAGCGGTGGCGATCAGCCTGCTGCGCGATCAGGAACATATCTTCCACGAAAGCTTCAAGGGATTCACTTTCACCAGGTTTGACGGTACCCCCATAACTGTGTAAAGAGGTGGGCTGGGGTCTTGACGGCGAGGTAGCAGAAGTGGCACTAAGGATGCTTAAAGAATCATCAGGTTTATTCGCCGCTGGCGCATCATTGGGGAAAGATTTTTTCGAAAGACACTGAGAAATCCTTGTCGAGCGACGGGCAGATGAGGTACAACGGGGTCGCTGAGGATTGGTATGTCTGGAGTTGAGTTGAATCCGTGGGACATCGAACGCCAAGGCGTTCAGGGCCGCAGATCGCGCGGCGAAATTGAGCAGTAAAGGAGAAAGTGGGATCATGAAAAGAACGATCGTTGCTCTCGCCGCGCTTGTGATGCTGGCGGCTGCAGGCTCGGCCAACGCCGAAGCGATTTACAAGAACATCAACCTGGATGGCCTGTTTATCCAGACCTTCCAGGGTCCGACGACGGGGACTCCGATCTCGGGGCTCTGCGCCCTGAGCTTCGACGGCATCTCCAGCATCGCCGGGTCGCAATGCTATATCATCGGCTCGACGAGGTGCCTGCAGAACCTTTCGGGAACCTATACGGTCAGCCCCAGCGGTACCGGAACGATCAGCGGGACTCTCGCCGCCGGAGGTGGACCTGGATGTCCGGGCACGACCACGCCGTTCAATGAGAGCTTCGTGATTGAGCAACTGAACTACCTCGGCCCTAACGATCAATATCAAGCCTTGAACGTCTTTTTCACGCGCACGGACTTGGGCTATGTTGCGTCGGGCACCATGGTTCCGCAAGGTGGCGCAACATTCCAGAACAATAACCTGAACGGAACCTACGACGAGCTAATTTCCGGAACGACCGGTGGCAACAGTTTCACCGAAGTTTGCCAAGAAACCTTTAACGGCGCGGGCAATGTCTTTGCGCCGCAGGGCACAGTGACCGGCTCATGCACCATCAATACCGCCGGGATCGGCGCCTGCAACTACAGCCTCTCCGGAAAATATGCGGTCGCGCCCAACGCTAGCGCAGACAACTCCGGCACTCTGACGCTGACCTCTGGGGCGGGCGGCTGTGCGTCCAGTCTTAATTACGCCGAGCTCATGAGAATCCTTGACGGTACCTTCAATGGCCCAGTATTCGAAGCGGACCAGATAGTGTCCGTCAGCCTTGAGTCGGGCGTAACCGCGTTAGGGACTTACCTGCCGCAAGAATAGTATCGGCACGGCGAGACCGCAGAGCCGACGCAGCCTCGCTTGCACGCGAATCATAGCCCCGGTTGATACCGGCAAACCGGTTTCAACCGGGGCTTTCCTTCTGGTGTGGCCGCGCGGAACGACGACCCGCTGGCCCGGCAAATCGCCGGTTGGGCCACTCGAAACCGCAGCTATCAACGCACTTTGGATGGTCGCTATAATGGCCCCGGATGCCAGTTGATTCGACGCAAGCGCGGGCGCGGATGGTGCTCGAGCAAATCGAGCGGCGGGGCATAAGCGACCCGCGCGTTCTGGACGCGATGCGCTCGGTTGCGCGCGACCGCTTTTTGCCCTCCGAGTATGCAGAACACGCCTACGACGACGGACCCCTCCCGATCGGCGCGGATCAGACCATCTCGCAACCCTACATGGTCGCGCTGACCTCGGAAGTGGCCGCGCTCAGGGGGCACGAGCGGGTGCTCGAAATCGGTACCGGGTCGGGCTACCAGACCGCGGTGCTCGCCCGCCTTGCGGCCGAAGTCTGGTCGGTAGAATGTCTGGAACAGTTGCACAATCGCGCGCGCGTGGTACTTGGCGCGCTCGGGTTGACGAATTGCGTGTTGCGGATTGGCGACGGATCAGAGGGATTAGCCGAAGGCGCGCCGTTCGAGGTGATCGTCGTGACCGCGGCGATGCCTGGAATACCGCGACCGCTCCTCGAGCAACTCAAACCCGACGGTCGGCTCGTTGCCCCAATCGGGCTGGGCGACCTCCAGACTTTGGTGCGAATCTCGCGTCGCAACGGCCATTGGCAGGAAGAGTATTTCGGCGAATGCCGTTACGTGAAGATGGTCGGCAGGCACGGCTTTCAGCCCGACTAGCGGCGAAGATTCTCGCTCCTTCGGGTGCCCACAGAGCGCGCATCGGTGCGGGGGCGCGAGTTGAAAAGACGGTGGTGTTGGTGGAGCGGTGGTGGAAGCGAATTTTATCAGACGGCTGCGATCGGTCTTGCCGGGCTTCGCACTCGTCACGGTGGTCGGCATCTCGGGCTGCGCTACCAGCCGCGTGGCCCGCGACGTAACGCCCGACAGCCCGGCGCGCCGATTCAGCTGGCCGGTTCCCGGCGGCGTGTTGTCGTCGCCGTTCGGGATGCGCAACGGCGTGATGCATGATGGAGTCGATATCGCGGCGCCGACCGGCACGCCGATCCGCGCCGCCGATCGGGGCCTCGTGATCTTTGCGGGCAAGCTGCGCGGCTACGGCAATGTCGTCATACTCCGCCACGATGATCACTTCGTCACCATTTATGGCCATAACTTGGTCAACTCGGTGCGCGAGGGCGACCGCGTTGGACGCGGCCAGATCATCGCTGAAGTCGGCAGGACCGGGCGCACCACCGGGCCCAATCTCCACTTCGAGGTGCGGCGCGACAATCTGGCGCGAAATCCGCTGAATTATCTGCTCGTGGTTCCAGCGCTGGGCGGCCAAAGCTTTGCCCGCCGCGACGCCTCCTAGTATCTTCTGATTTCGGTCCGACGGCCGGGGAGGTTGCGGCAATCAACATGACAACTGATGAAATCAAAAAACTCATTCGCGACATCCCCGACTTTCCCAAGCCCGGCATTCTGTTCCGCGACATCACGCCGCTGATCGCCAATCCCCGCGGACTGGCCGCGATCGTGGATCAGATTGCGGCACCCTATCTCGGCTCGGTGGACGTAGTGGTTGGAATTGAATCGCGCGGTTTCATCATCGGCGCGCCGGTCGCCTACCGCCTGGGCGTGGGACTCACGATCGCGCGCAAGCAGGGAAAATTGCCGCACGAGACGGTGAGCCAATCCTATGACCTCGAATATGGCAGCGCGTCGCTCGAAGTTCATCGTGACGGGCTCTCGGCCGGCGCTCGCGTACTAATCGTCGATGACCTGCTCGCCACCGGCGGCACCGCGGCCGCCACGGTTCATCTGGTGGGCAAACTCGGCGGCAGCGTGGTCGGATGCGCCTTCGTGATCGAGCTCGCCGCGCTCGGCGGCCGCGAGCGGATCGCGCCGGTGAACTGCTTCTCGCTCGTCCGCTATGATTGACGGAGTATCACGGACGGGCGCGACGCGCCCAATCCCCGCCGCGCTCCGATGCACCCGTGTCGGCCACTGACGCCAATCTGACGCTGGCCGCGGATCGCAAGCGCCTTTACTCGGTGCTGGCGGTCACCGCCGTCTATTGTGCCGCCGAATTCGCTGGCGGCGTTTACACCGGCAGCCTCGCCTTGCTGTCGGACGCGGTGCACGTGCTTACCGACGTCGCTGCGATATGTCTGAGCCTGATCACGCTGTGGATCTCGATGCGGCCGGCGCGCGGCGGCAAGACCTACGGCTATCTGCGCGCCGAAATTCTGGGCGCGCTGTTCAACGGATTGTTCCTCTGGATGCTGGTGATCTTCATCTGGATCGAGGCGGTCGACCGGTTTCGCCATCCGACTCCGGTGGCGGGGCTCGGCGTGATCGCGATCGCGCTCATCGGCATCGCGGTCAACAGCTTCGCCGCCTGGATGACTCACGATGTGCACGAGGCCTGCCGCGCCGGTATCGCCGTGCGCGCCGTCTTCGTCCACGTCATCTCGGACCTGATCGGCACCCTGGGCGTTCTGATCGCCGGAGCACTGATCTATTTCACCGGATGGCAGCGGGCTGACCCGGCGATCAGCATGTTGATCGGATGCCTGATCGTCTTCAGCTCGTGGGGCCTGGTGAGGGAAGGCGTGGACATCCTGATGGAGGCCGTGCCGGCCAATATCGATCTCGACGAGCTGCGCAGCGACCTGCTCGCGATTGCGGACACCGAGGAGGTTCACGACTTGCACGTGTGGTGCCTGACCAGTCGCGAATTCGCGCTCTCGGCGCATGCGGTGGTCGCGCCCGGCGCCAATCAGGATCGCGTGCTGTCAGAGATGTCGCAGGTGCTGGAAAACAAGTTCAAGATTCGCCACATGACCGTGCAGTTGGAGCGCGACAATCGCCGCCCCCGCGAACCGGAGCATTTTTAGCCCGCCTGATCGCCGACTTTGTCTTATGACACGCGCCAGGCTCCTTGCCGAAATTTCCGATCACACCGCGCGAATCGAGCGGCCCCATCCGGTGCGGATCGGAATCGACGGTGTCGACGCGGCTGGAAAGACCACCTTGGCTGACGAGCTGGGCGATGAGCTTGCCCGGCGCATGCGAGCGCAAGGGCGCCCGGTCATCCGTGCCAGTATCGACCACTTCTTCAATCCGTCGTCTATTCGCAAACGTCGCGGGCCACTGTCACCCGAGGGCTTCTACCGCGATTCATTCAACCTCGGTGAATTGATCGCAGTTCTGCTTTCGCCGCTCGGCCCCGGCGGCACACGCCGCTATCGCACGGCGATCTTCGATTTACGGAACGACCAGGTAGTCGATTCGGCCATTGTCGTCGCGCCGTCGAACGCGGTGCTGGTCTTCGATGGGGTCTTTCTGCACCGTCCCGAGTTGTGCGGACATTGGGACTTCTCGATTTTCCTGCGGGTTGACTTCGCAACGGCGCTGAAGCGAGCGATGGTTCGCGACTCGTGGATAGGTTCGGCCGAGGCCGTCGAACACCGATACCGCACTCGGTACCTTCCCGGCCAGCAGCTCTACTTCGACGAATGCGGACCCGAACGTGTTGCCGATCTGGTGATAGACAACAACGACCCCGCGAACCCGGCTATCATCCGATCCGGGAGCGGTTCGTGACCTCGCCCTGACCCGGTTCACTCAAGAAGTCCACTCGCCGCGTGCCGCTACAACAATGTCCCGCCGGAGGGGACGTAGCGCTCGAAGCGACCGAACGGCCGCGACGCCATGAACAGTCCGACGTGATCGATCCGAAGCCCGGCTTCGAGCAACGCACTCAGCATGGTCGCATCGATTCCCGGCACGCGGAGCTCGACGGCCGCATCAGGCTGGCCACCGAGCGTGTCGCCGATCGCGCGTAGAAGCGGGAGCTGGAGTCTCGCGGTGCGCGCAGCCAGCGGCCCGACGATCCGATGGTCATAGTAGACATACGCAAGCAGAGCACCTGACTTGTTCGCGATCCCGAGGCAGGTTTTGCCACCGTCGCCAAGCCAGAACCGATGGTCTCCGTCGCGCCGCCGACCCCATACGGTCTCGTCCAGGTCGCCGAGCCGGCGAACCCAGGTGCGCGACGCGGTTATCGGCGTGATCGCGTGCCTCGATACCGGAAGCCGGCTGAGTTGCCGCGCGGGTCCCTTGATTGCGAACAGCGGGAATCGGGGTACCATCCCAGCGCGGATGTAAAGCGACTGGGCCGGCGGATCGCCGCTGGACTCTACCGCTATGATCCGCGCGCCACGTTTCTTCCCTGCGGCCAGGCAGTGTCGCAGCAGCTCGCCGCCAATCCCTCCGCGATGCGCCTCGGGAAGCACGAACAGATCGGAGAGGAACCACAGTTCGCGCCGCACGATCCCGGCGCTGAAGCCAATCGGGCGTCCGTCCTCGACGGCGATCCACGCCAACGCCGGGTCAGTCCGCAATATATGGCGCATCTCCGCGCTCGGCTGGTCCGTGATCGGCATCGTGGAGGGATCGCCTCCTTCGCGCGCGATCAGATCGCGCAATGCAGTGCTCTGGATCAGGCGCATGGCGGAGAGATCGTCTTCGCGCGCGAGCCGATAGGTAACCTCGATACTCAAGCTATTGCTTCCAAATCGCTTCAGGCTGGCGCGCGTTCGCTCTAAAATCAACCGGTGGCCAAAAAACTCTCGCACGATCCGCAAGAGTCGGCGTCATTGGCGGAGACACAAGCGGACGACCTTACTCGATCGGCGCTTCAATCTCACCAAGAGGCCGACGACCCCGAGGCCGGGTCGTGGCAGCCGCCGCCGGCGCAGCCGTTACGATTCCTTCTGGCGTTAGCGCTGATCGCAGCCGGCGCCGTGCTCTATGGCTTCGTGCTGACTTCGTTCTGGTCCTCGCCGAACCTTGGCATCCACGACCGTATCCCCTACCCCGCCTACGTGCTGATCGGCTCTTCGATGCTGCTCGCGCTGGCGGGACTCAGACTGTCGCTGGGAATCTGGTCGCCGCACGCCAAGCTGGGAATTGGCATGTTCGGCTTTCTGACTTGCGTCGCGCTCGGAGTCGGCGGCGGGCGCTTTGCGAGCTACACGCTGAGAGGCACGCTGAATCCGGCCTTCACGCTGCATCTCGCGCTCGGCGATCGCTTCCCCGGCTTCGCGCTAAGCGACCAACACGGCGCGATTCACACGCTGGATGATTCCCGGGCTCGCGGACTCACGTTGATCGTCGTCTATCGCGGCGACTTCTGCCCCTTCGCCAGATTCGAGCTGGCCGAGCTGACTGCGCGCGCCTATGACCTCGATGCCGCCGGCATTCACGTCATCGCAATCAGCACCGACCCGGCCGACCGCTCGATCAAGCTCGCCGCGTTCCTGCACACAGATGTCCCCTTGCTCAGCGACCAGTCCGAAACTCTGCTCGGTCCGCTCGGCTTGATCCAGCATCATCGCGACCGGCAGCCGGACAATTCGATTCCCGCCTGTTTCCTGGTCGATTCGAACGGGATCGTACGATGGATCTTCACGTCGGCCTACTATCGTGAGCTGCCGACGATCGCGAGCGTGCTCGACGCGGCGGCGTCGCTCAGCGCTTCGCGCTGAGCGCTTTGAGCAGTGCTTTCACCGCGAGCGCGGGGTCATCGGCGCCGAAGACGGCGCCGATGACCCCGATGCCGGCGAGGCCGTCGGCGGCGATCTCGCGCGCGCGCTCGGCGGTGATACCGCCGAGCGCGAACACCGGCATACACCCCGCCGCGTCGCACGCGGCGCGCAGCGCCGCGATGCCCTGCGGCGCACTGTAGTTCTCCTTGGACAGCGGCGCATACACCGGCCCGAACACCGCGAAGTCCGCGCCGTCCGCAGCGGCGGCGCGGACTTCGCGGTGTTCGTGCGTGGAGACCCCGATCAATCGCGACGGACCCAGCAGCCGCCGCGCGTCCGCAACCGCGAACGAATCCGCCGGCAGATGCACCCCGTCGGCTCCGCACGCGATCGCGACATCAATCCGATCGCTCACCATCAACGGCGCATGGAATCGCGTGCAGAGCTCGCGCATCTCGCGCCCAAGCGCGTACAGCTCGCACGCCGATAGGTCTTTTTCCCGAAGCTGGATCGCGATCGCGCCCTCGCCCGCAGTTTCGTTGGCGGCGCGCAACGCCGCCGCGCAGATCGGCAGCAGTCCGCCGTGCTGCACCGCCAGCTTGCGGTCAGTGATCAGATAGAGCTTGAACCGGACGCGCACATAAACTCCGGAACTGCCAAGGCCGGCGAGACGCCGGCCCTACTTCGGATCGTTGTATTTCTGTGGCGTCGGCTTCCATGCAGGTTCCTGGTCTGAAGTAGGACCGGCGTCCCGCCGGTCGCTATCCGGGAATAACAGTCAGGTCGATGCGCCCTCTCATCGAATCAATCCCGCCAGCGGACTCGAGGCGGTGGCGTAAAGCTTGCGCTCGATTCGACCCGCCCGCCAGGCCAAGCGCCCGGCTTCGACCCCGAGCCTCATCGCGCGCGCCATCGCGATCGGATCCCGGGCACCCGCGATCGCGGTGTTCATCAGCACGCCGTCGCATCCGAGTTCCATCGCCTCGGCCGCGTCCGAAGCCGTACCGACGCCCGCATCCACGATGACCGGTACCTTGGCCTGCTCCAGGATGATGCGCAGGTTAAATGGATTACGGATTCCCAGCCCGGAGCCGATCGGCGCCGCCAGCGGCATCACCGCGACGCATCCGATCTCAGCCAGCCGCAGACACGCGACCGGATCGTCGGTGATATACGGCAAGACCTTGAAACCCTCCTTGACCAGAGCCTTCGCCGCCTCGATCGTCGCGGCAGTATCGGGGAAAAGCGTCTGCTCGTCGCCGATAACCTCCAGCTTGACCAGGTCGCCGACGCCGACCTCGCGCGCCAGCCGGCAAGTCCGAATTGCTTCGTCGGCCGTGTAGCATCCCGCGGTGTTGGGCAGGATTTGATAGCGCTTGGGATCGATATACTCGAGCAGGTTTTCCTTCTTGCGATCGGTGATATTCACGCGCCGCACCGCGACGGTGACAATCTCGGCGCCGCTGGCCTCGATCGCCTCGCGGGTCTGGGCAAAGTCGCGATACTTGCCGGTCCCCACGATCAGCCGCGACTTGAAGACCTTGCCCGCTAGTTCAAAATTATCTTCCTGCATAATTCTCCCGCCCAGCGGCGCATCGCACGCCTCTTAGCCGCCGCCGACGAAGTTGATGACTTCAACCCGGTCGCCGGCCGCAAGCCGGGTCCGCGCGTAATCGGCCTTGGCGACGACAATCTGATTGATCTCCACTGCGACGCGAGTCGGCCGCAGATCGAGCTTTTTCAACAGCGCCTCGAGCCCCGGATCTCCCTCTATCGTGAAGGGTTCGCCGTTGAGGACGATCGATATAGGCTTTTGCGATATAGGCTTTTGCATGATCGACGTTCGCGTGCTCGGCTCCGGCGCGGATGATTTTTTGGGCGAAGATGACATCAAAAAAAGCCGCTTCCCTCATGCCCGAGAGAAGCGGCTTAGGTGGAACCCGAACGTTCCACCGTCTGGCTTCCCTACGCCGGCATTACCCGGATCAGGTTCGAGGGGTCCTCTCGTCGGAGGTCTCAGTGCGCGCGTCCACGCACGCCCCCAGCCGGAATTGTTTATATCAAAGTTGCGCGGCATGCGCAAAAATGCCGAACTTGATTGACTGCGGGCGCTGCCGATGGTTAGCTGAGCACGCTCCCGCAAAGTTTTTCATTGGACAAGCCTTTCGACAGCTTGGCGCCGTCCGGCATAGATTCTGAGCGACACTTGCGGCCCGAGATTAACCCGCCGGGACGGCCAACCGTTGCCGAGATCGATCTCGTCGCGCTGAGCGCCAACTATCAGGCGCTCGCGCGGCTTGCCGGCAACGCCGATATGATGGCGATCGTCAAGGCCGACGCCTACGGCCATGGCGCGATCGAGACTGCCCGCGCGCTGGCGGCCCAGCGATGCGGTCACTTCGGGGTCGCCACGGTCGAGGAGGCGCGCGAGTTGCGCCAGGCTGCGATCGGCGAGCGGATCTACGTGATGGGTGGGTTCTTTCCCGATCAGGCTGCGGAGATCGTCGCGCTCGATCTTACCCCGTTCGTATTCGATATCGGCTCCGTCGCGGCGCTCGACCGGGCCGCGCACGAGCAATCGCGCAACTTCAAGGTTCACCTTAAGATCGATTCGGGCGCCTCGCGGCTCGGGATCCGGCCCGAGGAGCTCGACGCCGCGATCGCGGAGCTCAAGCGCGCCCGCTCGATCGATCTCGAAGGTGTATGCACGCTGCTCGCTAACGCCGGTGACCCCACGAGTCCGGCCAACGAACAGCAGCTGCGGGTTTTCGCCGCGGCCCTCGAGCGGCTGCGCGCCGCAGGCTTCAATGCGTGCGCGATCCATGTAGCCAACTCCGCCGCCACCGTTATACGCCCCGATTCGCACTTCAACATGATCCGGCCGGGACTCGCGCTCTACGGATTGCCTCCGGTTGCGGCGGTGCGCGAGGCTGTCGAGCTGCGGCCGGTGATGACCTTCAAGACCCGCGTGCTACAGCTCAAGCGGATACCGGCCGGAAGCGGCGTCAGCTACGGCCACACTTTTGTCGCCAATCGCCCGAGCGTAATCGGTGTGCTGCCGGTGGGCTATGCGGACGGCTATCGGCGCGGTCTCCAGCACGGCGGTGAGGTGCTGGTTCGCGGGCTGCGCGCGCCGGTGGTCGGCGCGGTATGCATGGACCTCACGATGGTCGATTTGACCGACGTTCCGTCGGCGGCGCCCGGCGACGAAGTGATCCTGTGGGGCGCAGCAGGCGAGGATGCGATCAGCGTCAACGACGTGGCGCGGCTGGTGCAGACGATCTCCTACGAGATGCTATGCACGGTCGGCCGGCGCGTGCCGCGTGTCTACCTCCACGGAGCGGAGCGGACATGAGCCGAGAGGACGTGAGCGATAACCGCGTCACGATCCGGCGCGCTTTGATCGGCGTGTCGGACAAGAGCGGAGCCGCCGATCTGGCCGCGGCGTTGCAGCGCCACGGGGTCGAGATTCTCTCGACCGGCAACACCAGGGCCACGCTCCAGCAGGCCGGAATCGAGGTCAAGGCGGTCGAGGACTTCACCGGCTTTCCCGAGATCCTCGAAGGCCGCGTCAAAACCCTCCATCCCAAGATTCACGGTGGAATTCTCGCCCGCCGCGAGGCTTCGGTTCATCGCGCGCAGGTCAAGGAACACGGCCTCGAACTGATCGACCTGGTGGTGGTCAACTTCTATCCGTTCGAGCGCACCGTCGCGCGCGAAGGCGTTACACTCGAAGACGCGATCGAGAACATCGATATCGGCGGACCGGCCTTGGCGCGCGCCGCCGCCAAGAACCACAGCGGGGTCGTAGTGATCGTCGATCCCGCCGACTACGCCGCGCTCGTGCAGGAGCTCGACGCCAATGGCGCCTCGGTCTCGGCGGAGACGCGATGGCGCCTGGCGCGCAAGGCCTTCGCCCGCGTCGCCGCCTACGATTGCGCGATCGCGAACTACCTGGGCGCTTACGCCGGCGGCGATCCGGAGCCGCTCGGCGAGACCTTTGCGATCGCGCTGAAGCGCGCGCAGAAGCTGCGCTATGGCGAAAACCCCCATCAGGCGGGCGCGCTCTACGGCGATCTGCTCAAGATCGCCGAGCCGCTCCACGGGCGCGAGCTTTCGTTCAACAACGTGATGGACATCAGCTCGGCGATCAACCTGATGCTCGACTTCGCCGATTACCAGCAACCCGTGGTCGCGATTCTCAAGCACAACACGCCTTGCGGAATCGGCGTCGCCGCCACCCTCAAGCAGGCCTGGGACAAAGCCTTCGCCACCGATCCCGACTCGCCCTTCGGCGGAATAATCATCAGTAATCGCGCCTGGGACCTCGAATTCGCGCGCGCCGTAGACGAATTGTTCACCGAAGTGCTGATCGGCCCCGGCTTCGAGCCCGGCGTACTCGAATTCTTGCGCAAGAAGAAAAACCGCCGTCTTATACGGTTCCATCCCGAAGCGGCCGTGCGCGGCGAGCTCGACATAAAACGTGTGCTCAGCGGCCTCCTGGTGCAGACGCCCGACCTGAGTATCGAAGACGCGCGCGAGGCGAAAGTGGTAACCAAACGCGCTCCCACCGAGATGGAACTGCGCGCGATGAACTTCGGAATCCGCGTGGCCAAGCATATCAAGTCCAACGCCATCGCCTTCGTGCTCGAAGACCGCACGCTGGCGGTCGGCGGTGGCGCAACCTCGCGGATCGATCCGGTCTACGCAGCGCGCGAAAAGGCGGCCCGGCTCGGCGTATCGCTCAAAGGCTCGGTGCTGGTGTCGGAGGCGCTGTTCCCGTTTCCCGACGGCCCGACACTCGCGGGAGAAGCCGGCGCGACCGCGATCGCGCAGCCGGGCGGCGCGATGCGCGACAGCGAAGTGATCGCGGCGGCCGACGCGCTCGGACTCGCGATGGTCTTCACCGGAGTGCGCCACTTCCGCCATTGATATCGCCACGATGAAGGTCCTCGTTATCGGCAGGGGCGGCCGCGAGCACGCGTTGTGCTGGCGGCTGAATCAGAGCCAGTCGGTCTGGAAGCTCTTTTGCACGATCGGCAATCCCGGAATCAATCAGCTCGCCGAGCCGATTCCGATTGAGCCCACCGACGTTGCGGCGCTCGCGCACTTCGCGCTTGAAAAAAAAGTCGATCTGACCGTGGTCGGCCCCGATGACCCGCTCGCCGCCGGAATCGTCGATGAATTCGAGCGCGAAGGGCTCAAGATTTTTGGCCCGTCGAAAGCGGCGGCGCAACTCGAAGCCAGCAAGGCCTTCGCAAAGTCCGTGATGACCGAAGCGGGCGTAGCCACTGCGGAGTACAAGGTTTTCGATGAAGCCGATTCGGCCCGCGATTACGTGCGCGCCCGGAATCGACCGGTGGTGGTAAAGGCCGACGGCCTGGCGCTCGGCAAGGGTGTGGTGGTGTGCGACGGCGTAGACGCCGCGCTGGCAGCGATCGCGAACGCGATGGATCAAGCCCAGCTCGGCGCGGCCGGAAAACGTATCGTGATCGAAGATCGCCTCAGCGGCGAAGAGCTATCGTTCTTCGCGCTGTGCGACGGCAACGACGCCGTGAAGCTCGGCGCCGCGCAGGATCACAAGCCGATTTTCGACGGCGATCGCGGCCCCAACACGGGCGGAATGGGAGCGTATTCGCCGGTGCCGCAATTCGACTCCGCGCTCGAAGATCGAATCATGGACGAAGTCGTGCGGCCGACGCTGGCCGTGATGCGCTCGCGCGGCGCGCCGTTTCGCGGCGTGCTGTTCGTTGGCCTGATGATCGATCGCGGACGTCTCAACGTGCTGGAATTCAACGCGCGCTTCGGCGATCCCGAATGCGAAACCCTGATGATGCGGTTCGAGGGCGATTTGGCGCAGACGCTGCTCTGCGCGGCCGAAGGCAAGCTCGCGGCGGCCAGCTTCAAGCTCTCACCCCGCAGCGCAGCGACCGTGGTGCTCGCTTCGGGTGGATATCCGGGCGAATATCGCAAGGGCCTGCCGATCAGCGGGCTGGAGAGAATTGAAGGATCGCAACCGTCGGATCTGAAGGTGGAGTGGGCCTTGCACAAGATCCGCGTCAAAGTTTTTCAGGCCGGGACCGCGATGCGCGACGGGAATTTGGTCACCGACGGCGGCCGCGTGCTCGTCGTGAACGCGCTCGCCGACCAGCTCAAGGACGCCGTCACCGCAGCCTATCAGGCCGCCGACCTGATCGAGTTCGAGGGCCGCTACATGCGCCGCGATATCGCTCGCAAAGCGCTGGCCCATCCATGATCCAGCAGACCGAAAATCCCGCCGAATCACGTTCCGAAACTTCGGCGCTCGACCATGCGGTTGAGGCGCTGCGGCGTGGCGAGTTGATCGTCTATCCCACCGAGACCCTCTACGCGCTCGGCGCCGACGCCGCGTCGCCGGTGGCGCTCGAGCGGCTGTTCGCCGCCAAGGCGCGCGAGGCCGGCAAGCCGGTCGCGCTGATCGCTGCCGACGCAGCGATGGCGTTCGCGATCGCGCGCGACATTCCTGCCGCGGCGCGCCGCCTCGCCAAAGTTTTCTGGCCCGGCCCGCTCACGCTCGTGATGCCGGCGGAAGCGGGATTGCCCGCACCTCTGCTCGGCCCCGGCGGCGGTGTCGGCATCCGCGTGTCGTCGCATCCTATCGCGCGCGCGCTCGCCCGCCGCCTGGGACGCCCGATCACCGCGACCAGTGCCAATGTTGCCGGCCAGCCGCCTCCAACTACGCTGGCCCAGGCGCGCGCCGCCTTCGGCCGCAAAGTTAAAGTTTATCTTGAAGGTGGCGTGCTCAGCGCCTCGCCGCCCAGCACGGTGGTCGCCTTCGATCGCCGCCAGCGACTCAAAGTGTTGCGCGCCGGTGCGATTCCTCAATGCCGCCTCGATGCGGCGCTCGCGGCAGTGAAATGAGCACGCTCGGCCAACGCGTCGAGCCGCTGCGTCCTCTGCTCTACGACCGGCGCTTCGACGGCTCGCTGGCGTCGGTGGTCGCTCCTCCCTACGACCTAATCGGTCCCGACCGCCAGGCGCAGCTCTACGACCGGTCGCCCTATAATGTCGTCCGGCTCGAATTGAACCGCGACGCCGATCGCTACGAGTCGTCGGCGCGGCTGCTGAACCAATGGCTTCGCGAAGGAGTGCTGGTCCGAGCCGCCCAGCCGGCGATCTATCTGTACACGCAGAATTTTCAGCATGAGGGACGCACGCTCAGCCGCGCCGGGTTCGTGGCGCGATTGCGTCTCGATGAATTCAGCCGCGGCCGCATTCTTCCGCACGAACGAACTTTTCCGGCGGCGCGGAAGGACCGGCTGCAACTGCTCGAAGCCACCCGCACCAACCTGAGCTCGATCTTCGGTCTCTATTCAGGAGAACATGCGGAGCTCGATTCGTTGCGCGAGAAAGTCTCGCGCCGGCCGCCGATGAGAGAAGTGACCGACGACCTGCGAATCCGTAACGAGCTGCGAGCGATTGACGCGCCCGACGAGATCGCGATCATCCAGCGCGCGCTGGATACGCCGCGCGTGCTGATCGCCGACGGACACCATCGCTACGAAACCGCGCTCGAATATCGCCGCCAGCGGCGCGCCGCCGCGGGCAATCCCCCCGCGCTCCAGCCCTACGACTACGTCATGATGACGCTGGTGGCGTGCAACGATCCGGGCCTGGTGATTCTCCCAACCCATCGGGTGGTCTATCGCCTGCCGCGCGAGGCGATCGAGTCGTTCTCGGCGCGGGCGAAAGAGCTTTTCACGCTCGAAGCGTTCGCCGATCGCGCGCAGTTCCGCCAGCGGCTGACCGAGGCCGGCCGCGGCGCACTCGGCGTCGCGCTCGCCCGTCACGACGCGCTCTACCTGATTCAACTGAAGGATCGCGATGCGCTCGCGGCGCGAGCCTTCACGGAAAAAGTGCGGCAGCTCGATGTATCGCTCGACGTATCGATCTTGCACGCGCTCGTGCTGCATCCAATTTTCGGGCTCGACGGCGACGCCATAAAGGCCGGCGGCAATATCGAATACACGATCGATGCGGCCGGCGCGCTCGACGCAGTCGCAAGTGGGAAGGCTGACGGCGCCTTCCTGATGAATCCGCCCTCGATCGCCGACGTGGAGCGAGTCAGCGACGCCGGCGCCACGATGCCGGAGAAATCGACCTACTTCTATCCCAAGCTCCTGACCGGGCTGCTGATGAACCCGCTCTTCGACTAGCGCGATGAATCGTCGCCTGATCATGATCCGCCACGGCGAGACCGAGGGGCAATCGAGCATCCGCTATTACGGTCGCACCGACCTCGCGCTCTCCGCGCTGGGCCGCGCCCAGATGGCCGCGACGCGCGACGCGCTACGCGGGCGGCACGGCGTGCCGAGCTTCGCGAAGATTTTCTCGAGCCCGATGCGCCGCGCACTCGAAGGCGCGCGTCTGATCGCAGGCGCGCACGCAGCGGTCGTGACTATCGATGAGTTCATCGAGGTCGATTTCGGATTGTTCGAGGGGCTCACCGCGGATGAGATCCGCGCGCGCCATCCCCGCGAATTCGAACGCTGGAATCGCGATCGGCTGGCGCCGGACTACGCCTACCCGGGCGGCGAGAGCCGCGCCGCGTTCACCGCGCGCGTCGTACGCGGCGCCGCCCGGATGGTCGAGCTATTGGGCCACGAGTCCAGCGAGCACGGCGCCCTGCTGGTGGCGCATCGCGGCGTGATCCGCGCGATCGTTCGCCAGCTCGCGAAAGTCGAACCGGTGATCGATCTCGGATCGATCAATATCCTGAACCGCATCGGGCCGCGCGATACGTGGCAGGTGGAAATCCTCGACGCCGTGGACCATCTCAGCGCCCTGCCGGTCTCCGACCGCTAAACCGGAATCAGCGCTTCGATATCGAGCTCACCTGCGCCTGCAGAAGCTGGAGCGTTTCGGCCGAGGTCGAGATATCTCCGATCTCTCGCGCCTCGGAATCGGTCTGTGCAAGCGTGCGAGCCACCGCCTCGCGCTGGATGGCCCGCTTGGTGTGCGCGTAGGCTAGCTGGCCATGCCTTCCGAGCCGTTGCGCCATCTCGACGCATCTGGTCTCCAACATCTCAGGCGCCGCCAGCTCATCGACAAAGCCCAGCTCCAGCGCGCGGCGAGGATCACAAAGCTGCGCTTCGAGCATCGCATACCTGAGCTGGCGATTGCCCAGTGCGAGCTTGGCAATTTCGAAGGCCCCGATCGGAAAGGGAAGCCCGATCGCGACTTCGTTGAGCCCCAGGCGCGGGCCGTCCTGCGCCGCGACGCGGAAATCGCAGGCCAGCGCGATTATCACGCCGCCCGCGATCGCGTGCCCGTTGACCATCGCGATGGTCGGCTTGGGCAGCGTCCACAAGGCGAACACGCCGTCCTCCCGGCTGCCGACGAATCTGCCCAGCCGGCTCTGACCGGTCACCGCCTGCTTCAGGTCGATTCCACCGCTGAAGAATTTTCCTGCGCCGGTGACGATCACCGCGCGAACGCTCTGATCCTCGCGCGCCGCGCGGCAGGCTTGCGAGAGCCCATCGAGCAGCTCAAAGCTGATCGCGTTGGCCGGCGGCCGGTTGAGAGTCAGGATACGGACGCCTTCAGCAATATCTCTGGACTCTACGGCCATTTGAGTTCCCTCCCGCTCGCAGCGTTGCGTCGTCCCACAATCGAACTTTTATACGCGGCGTAGGACTCCAAGCCAGCGGCGATCGCATTCGGCCATCGGCGTTACGAACGACAGGTCGGCGTAGGCCGCGACCAGCTCGAACATCGTGGAGGCTTTTGCGGCCAGCTCGAGCGTGCACGGCAGGGTGTAGCGGATCGGGACCAGGTCGCGCGTGAACACGGTGCGATCAGGAAACCGGATGTGGCACTCCAGCTCGAAGATCGAATGCACCCCCGAATCCCACGGCATCGGGCGATTGAAGGCGCGCGCTTCGACGATTGCGTCGCCGACCACAAGCGTGCGCCGACGCCACGCCTGGCGCGAGCGCGCCACCCGCAACCCGTCCTGCCGATCGACGTCGATAGAGTAGAGCGCGCCACGCCGCAGCAGCCGTCCGACCGACTTGAAATGCGACAAGATATCGGCATTACGGGTCATCACGGGAAACGTCTCGGACATGAAGATGGCGGCGTCGAAGGGCCGCTCAGGAAGCGCGAACTTTTCGATTGGCCGCCGATAGAAGCGGATCGAGCCGAGTCCGCGTGATTCCCGGCGTCCCGCCGCGATCATCGTGGGGGACCGGTCGATCCCAACCATCTCGATTCCATCGCGCGCGAAGATCTGGCCGTGGGGCGAGTTGCCGCAGGCGATATCCAGCACGCGCCTGACGGGACGATCCAGATGGCGCCGCCAGACCTTTTTGAGGAACCAGGCTTCCGCCTCGATTTCGCCCGTCCGCTCTTTATGGACACGGCGAAAGATCGCGGGGAACTCGTAGATGCTCCGCTCCATGACGTGCGAGCTTAGCGGCCTTCCGTCCGGGCGGAAATCCTGCTTTTCTCTGAGCATGAGCTTCTCGACGATCAGCGAAATCAAGGCGCGCGAGATCCTGGATTCGCGCGGCAATCCCACGGTCGAAGTCGACGTGCGGCTGACCGGCGGCGCGCTGGGGCGGGCAGCGGTCCCGTCGGGCGCTTCAACCGGCGTTCACGAGGCGCTGGAGCTTCGCGACGGCGACCCCAAACGCTACGGCGGCAAGGGCGTGCTGAAGGCGATCGCCAACGTCAATGAGGTGATCGCGCCGAAGCTGAAGGGCGCCGACGCGACGGCGCAGAGGGAGATCGACGAGCGCCTGATCGCGCTGGACGGCACGGCGAACAAATCGCGGCTCGGCGCCAACGCGACGTTGGGCGTCTCGCTTGCGGCGGCGCATGCCGCGGCGGCGGCCAAAGCCGTTCCGCTCTACCGTTATCTGGCCGCCGACGCACACGTCATGCCCGTGCCGATGATGAACGTGCTCAACGGCGGCAAGCATGCGGACTCCAACGTCGATATGCAGGAATTCATGATCGTGCCGCAGGGCGCAGTGTCGTTCGCGGAAGCGCTCCGGATGGGCGCCGAAGTGTTTCACACGCTCGCAGCCGTGCTCAAAAAACTCGGCCACTCGACCAACGTCGGTGACGAGGGCGGCTTCGCGCCCAACCTCAAGAGCAATGAAGAGCCGATCGAATTGCTGCTGGAGGCGATCGTCAAAGCCGGCTATCGGCCGGGTGATGACGTAGCGCTCGCGCTCGATCCGGCCTCCAGCGAATTCTATGAGGACGGCAAATACGTCTTCGCCCGCTCCGACAAAAGGGCGCGCTCGGCTGAACAGATGGTCCAGTTTTACGCCGACTGGATCGGCCGCTTTCCAATCGTTTCGCTGGAAGATCCGCTGGCGGAAGACGATTGGGCCGGATGGGCGCTGCTGACGCGCGAGCTGGGCGATCGCGTCCAGATCGTCGGCGACGACATCTTCGTTACCAATCCAAAGTTTCTCCAACGCGGGATCAAAGAAGGCGTCGCGAACTCGATTCTGATCAAGCTCAATCAGATCGGGACGCTCACCGAAACCCTCGATACGATGCGACTCGCGCGCGAGGCGGGCTATACCGCCGTGATCTCCCATCGCTCGGGCGAGACCGAGGACACCACGATCGCCGACCTGGTGGTCGCAACCGGCGTGGGACAACTCAAGACCGGCTCGCTCAGCCGCAGCGAGCGCATCGCCAAGTACAACCGCCTGCTGCGAATCGCCGAGGAGATGGGCGCGGCCGCGGCTTATCCGGGCGCGAGCGTCTTTGCGCGCAACGCGCGGCGCGGAAGTGGCAAGCGATGAGCCGGCCGGCGGTCGCGGCGCTGATAATCTTCGACGGATGGGGCATCCGGCGCGAGCGCGAAGCCAACGCGATCGCGATGGCGCGCACGCCGGCGATGGATCGCCTGTACGCGACGCAGGCGCATACCGAGCTCGACGCCTCGGGTGAAGCGGTCGGGCTTCCGCCCGGCGTGATGGGCAATTCGGAGGTCGGTCATCTGACGATCGGCGCCGGCCGCGTCATCTATCAGGACCTGATGCGCATCACCCGGGCGATCGCGACCGGCGCGTTTGCGCGCAATCCCGTGATCCTCAGCGCGATCGGCGCCGCCGCGAAGAACGGCCGCACGCTGCATCTGTGGGGCCTACTCTCCGACGGCAGTGTCCACAGCCATATCGAGCATCTGTTCGCGCTGCTCGAAATGGCTGCCGCGCGTGGAGTCAAAGACGTCGCGGTTCACGCGATCCTCGACGGCCGCGACAAGCCGCCGCGCTCCGCGATGCCATTCGTCGAGCAAACCGAAGCCAAGCTCAAGCAACTGAAATGCGGACGCATCGCGACCGTGATCGGCCGCTACTATGCGATGGATCGTGACCGGCGATGGGACCGTATCGAGCGGGCGTGGCGTGCGATCGTCGAAGCCGACGGTATCGCCGCGAGCGACGCGAGGAGCGCGGTGGAGAGCGCATACGCCGCCGGCCAGAACGACGAATTCGTCGAGCCCTGCGTGGTCGCGGGTCACAAACCGATCGCCGACGGGGACCAGGTGATCTGTTTCAACTTCCGCGCCGATCGCGCGCGCCAGATGACCGCGGCGCTCGCGCTCGAAAACTTTACCGGCGGCTTCAAACGCCCGCGCTTTCCCAAGGTCGGATACGTGTGCATGACCGAGTACGATCGGAGCTTCGGCCTGCCGATCGCGTTCGCTCCCGAAGACGTGAAAAACCCGCTGGCCGAAGTGCTCGCGCGGGCGGGAATTCGAAATCTACGGCTCGCCGAGACCGAGAAGTACGCGCACGTGACCTACTTTCTCAACGGCGGGGTGGAGCAGCCGTTCGCGATGGAAGAACGTGTGCTGATTCCGTCGGCGAAGGTCGCGACCTACGATCTGGAGCCGGCGATGAAAGCTGCCGAGATCGCGGATCGCGCCGTCCAGGAAATCGACGCGCGGCGCTTCGGCGTGATCGTGATCAACTTCGCGAATCCCGATATGGTGGGCCACACAGGCAAGCTTGAAGCGACGGTGAAGGCTATCGAGGCGACCGATTCAGCGACCGGCCGCGTGATCGAAGCGCTCGCGCGCGCCGGCGGCGTCGCGCTGATCACCGCCGATCATGGCAACGCCGAGTTCATGGCCGATCCGGCGACCGGCCAGCCTCACACCGCCCACACGCTCAATCCGGTACCGCTGATCCTGTTCGATCCGTCGTTCAAAGGCCGGCTGCGCGACGGCGGCACACTCGCGGATGTGGCACCTACCCTGCTCGGGATCCTGGAAATCGCGACGCCGCCCGAAATGACAGGGCGGGATCTGCGAGTGGCCGGCTGAAGAATTTCATCGCCCCCGCCACGGCGCCCTCACCCGCGGCGCGGCTTGCTAGGCAATCCGCACGGCGACCTCTCCCGGTTTGCGCATGCGGGCGGCCCGCATGCGCGGGAGAGGCCCTGGCCAGTCAGCAAGCTTACCATCGCACGACCTGCTCGTAGATCTTGGGCAACTGGCGCGGGAGCGAGGTGATGTCCTCGATCACCAGGTAGCGCGACGCCGAGCACATCTGGCGCAAATAATCGTGGCCGGTGCGGTCCACCGTGATGCAGAACGGGAGCACGCCCGCGCCCTCCAGCTCCTTGAGCGCGACCATCGTGTCCTGGATCCCGTACGCGTTGGAGCGCCGATCGTGCCCGTAGTCGAAGTCCTGCGGAAACCCGTCGCTCAGCAGGATCACATGGCGGGAGCGCGAGGTGACATCCTTGAACTTCTCACGCACGTGCCGGATCGCGGCGCCCATCCGGGTCGAGCGCTTGGGCTCAACCGCGCCCACTCGCGCCTTCACCTCGTCGGACAACTCGCGATCAAACTCCTTGATTACATAAAACTCCACATTGTCGCGGCCGTGACCCGAGAAACCCATGATCGCGTACTGGTCGCCGATCTCCTCGAGCGCCTGGGCCATGATGACCAGCGCTTCCTTATTGACGTTGATCACGCGGCGCGGCCGCTGGGCGGACTGCGGGCGGCGCTGCCAGGCCTTCATCCAGTCGTCCACGTCGTCATCGTCGTTCTGGCGGCGGACCTCGCGATGGATCGGTTCGTCGGTCGAAGCCGACATGTCGAGCAGAAACAGCGTGGCGACGTCGCGGGCTTCCTTCTTGCGGGCCTTGTATACCCGGCTGTCGGGATTTTCGCCCATCAGGCGCGCGACGCGGGCCTCGATGGTGCGGTCCAGATCGATCTCCTCGCCGTCTTCGAGCCCGCGCACCATCCGGTACGAAGCCGGCCGGATACGCTGGAAATGGCGGCGCACCTGCGGCAGCATCTCGGCGTAGCGTTCCAGGGTGCGGTTGTAGAAATCGCCCTCGTCGCCCGGCAGCTCGATCTCGCGCAGCCGGCACCAGTTGCGCCGGTAGTCGCCCAGCACGTAGTCCCATTCGTCGTAAGCGTAGTAGGCGTCCTCGCCGTGGCCGCGCCCGCCGAGTATGAGCCGGCGCTGGCCCGCGACCGCGCCGATCTCCGCCAGCTGCTCGCGCAACTGCTCGAGCTCCTGGGCCTGCTTGCCCTTGAGCTGGGTGAGATACATGCCCTCGCCGCCGGAGTCGCCGCCGCCGGCGTCCGACGGCTTGATCTCCGCGCCCTGCTCGAGCATCCGCTGGATTTCCTCGGGCGAGAGCGCGCGCCCGCCCCTACCTTTTGGCGATTTTCCCGACACATCGAGCTGCACCTGCTGGTTGGGCTCGTCGCCGTCGCCCGGATTGATCGCGCCCTCGTCTTCACCCTGGCCGGGACGATCGGCGCCCGGACCGTGCATCGTCGCCAGATCGTCGCGCATCCGCGCGGCTGCTTGCGCCAGCGGATCGTCGGGGTCGGCGGCCTGGGCGGTGGCGATCAGCTCGCGGAGCCATCGATGGAGCTCAATGGTCTGCCGGGCGCTCGTGGTTACATCCGCGCCGGGATCGCGCAGCGGCGTGAAGAAGCGGGCGGCGCGCCCGGTCAGTGCGTGTGCGCCATCGCCGAGCCCCAGGGCCGCGTGGACCAGAATCGAGCTCAAGCTGAGGCTATCCAGCGCCTCAGCCAGAATACGATTCATGCCCGCGATTCGCGGCGCCAGGCCCGCGTAGCGCCGGGACAGCCGGGCGTCGATCCGCGCCGCCTCGCACAGGCGGAGCAGCGCGCCGGCGAGCGTCGGATCGTCGAACGAGGAGACGAAGCTTTCGAGCCCCTCGACTCCGGTCTCGGCCCGCTCCTCGAAACCCGGCAGGTCGGCGAGCCGGAATGCGAACGTGCCGAACTCGTGGCGGCCGGCCAGATGCGCCGCGGCCAGGAAATAGTAGTCGCGCGCGAGCTCGGGCTGGTCGAGGTTCTCGATCGTCTCGGGCAGGTAGATCATGCCACCCGAAACAAACGGATAGCGGAAGGCCAGCAGCGCGTCGTGGCTGGTGAGCGAGTCGATCCGGAATTCAAGCGGAAACAGCATCCGCATGAACTTGGCCAGCACGCCTTTGATTTCGTGCAGGTTCTGCGCATTGGAGAGCGGCATCGAAGATTACCGACTTGTATCAAGCGCGCGAACAGCGACGCAAATTTGCGCGCGCGCGATCCGGCTTGACAGTCCCGAACCGTACTGACTTAACTGATCGCACAGTCATGCGTCTCATCCGGTTTGTCCCCAAGCACCGATTCCTGAGCGCGCCGCCCGTCGCGGCCACGCTACCAATCCTGGCCGCCCTGCTCGCGATCGCATTTGCCAACCCCGCCTCGGCCGGTATCACCGACGACGTCAAGACCGCAACGCTGCCCAACGGAATCCAGGTGCTGGTGCTCGAGAATCACAAGGCGCCGGTGGCGACGCTCAATGTCTTCTACAAGGTCGGGTCGCGCAACGAGCAGACCGGCAAGACCGGCCTGTCGCATCTGGTGGAACACCTGATGTTCCGCGGGACCAAGAAACTCAAGCCCGAGGAGTTCTCCAGCATCATCCAGGAGAACGGCGGCAACGACAACGCGTTCACGATGGACGACTTCACCGACTATTTTGAAATCATCAATCGCGATCACTTTGACGTTCCGATCGCGCTGGAAGCCGACCGGATGGGTAGCTTCGAGCCCAAGGGCTTCGACTCCGAAAAAGCGGTCGTAATGGAAGAACGCCGGATGCGCACCGATGACAATCCCGAAGATGCGCTGGGCGAGATCGCCACCGCCCAGGCCTATCTGGCGCATCCGTACCACTGGCCGGTGATCGGCTGGATGACCGATATCGAGGGGCTGACGCTGGAAGACGCGCTCGACTATCACCGGCTTTACTACACGCCCAAGAATGCGTTGATCGTCGCGGTCGGGGACTTCGACGCGGACCGCGTGCTCAAGCAGATCAAAGAGTCATTCGGCGCGATCAAGGGCGCCCCCAGGCCCCCGCAACCAACCGAGGTGGAACCACCCCAGGAAGGCGAGCGGCACGTGGTGCTGCGCCACGCCGCCAACCTGCCCGCATTCGTCGAGCTTTATCATGTGCCGAATTTTCAGAGCCCCGACGCGTTCGCGCTGGCGGTGGCCTCGGACCTGCTCTCGGGCGGTCAGAGCTCGCGCCTGTACAAGAGGATGGTGATCGAGAAGCAGATGGTGATCAGCGTCGATACGAACTACGACATGACCTCGTTCGATCCCGGGCTGTTCTGGCTCTCGGGCCAGATGCGCCCGGGGGTGAAGGCCGAAGACGCGATGGCTGAGGCCGACAAGGAAGTCGCCGCGCTGCGCGAGCATCCTCCGGGCGCTGAGGAGCTTCAGAAGGCCAAGAACGGGGAGCAGGCCTCGTTCGTGTTCGGCCAGGACTCGATTATCAACGAGGCGATGCTAATCGGGACGTATCAATTGCTCGGCGACTACCGGATGGTCGACAAATACCTGGGCGGAATCGACAAGGTCCGGGCCGAGGATGTCCAGCGCGTCGCGCGCACTTACCTGACCGATACCAACCGGACGGTCGGAGTGCTGGTCCCCACCGGCCTGTTGCCACATGGGGGCGGCGAAGGCAGCCACGGGCCGGTCAGCCACGCCACGAGCGCCGCTTTGGGGGGGTTCTCACGATGAGGCTGCGCGCCGTAACGGCGGCCGCGATCGCGGCCGGCCTGGCGGCCCTCGTTACTCTTGCGACGCCCTGTTCCGCGATCGAGATCAAACGCCTGAAGCTCTCCAACGGGGCCACGCTGGTGGTCTCGGAGCAGCATCAGTTGCCGTTGGTCACGATGACGATCGGGTTCGACGCAGGCGCGCGGCGCGATCCGCAGGGCAAGGAAGGATTGGCGCAGTTGACCGCCAGCTCGCTGACCCAGGGAACCGCCGACCTCACGGTCGACCAGTTCAACCAGAAGGTCGAGTTCATGGGCAGCTCGGTCTCGGTCTCGGAAGGCCGCGATTTCTCCGAGGCCGGGTTGACCTCGCTTACGCGCTACCTGGATGACACGCTGGCGCTGCTCGCGGCGGTGCTGCAAACTCCCGCGCTCCACGACGCTGATATCATTCGCAAACGCGACGAGCAGGTCGCCGGCATCAAGGCCGACGAGGAACAGCCCAACTATGTCGCCGCAGTAACCTTCTCGAAGCTGCTGTACGGCGGCGACCATCCCTACCGCTATCCGGAATCGGGCAGCGTCGAGTCGGCCAGCAAGCTGACCCCCGACGATGTACGCAATTTCTACCATCAGTACTACAAGCTGGGGAACGCGGTCATCGTCGTGGCGGGCGACGTCAAGGCCGATCAGATCCGGGCGGCTATCGAGAAGCGGCTGGCGGGACTTCCCGGCTCGGTGCCGGCCCAGGCTGTGCCGCCGGCGCCCGAAGTCGCCCACGGGCTGCATCTAAACGTGACCGATCGCAACGTCGCCCAGGCCACCGTGATCCTCGGCTTCGGCGGAATCGCGCGCTCGGATCCCGACTACTACCGGTGCCAGGTGATGAACTACATCCTTGGCGGCGGCGGTTTTGCCTCGCGCCTGATCAGGGTCGTCCGCAGCAAGGCGGGGCTCGTCTACGGGATCGGCAGCTCGTTCAACGCGGCACTGTTTCCGGGCTCATTCTCGATCGGCCTGCAGACCAAGAACCGCAGCGCCAACGACGCGGTCCGGCTGGTAATCGAGCAGCTCCGGGAGATCCGCGACCATCCGGTCTCTGATGCGGACCTCGACTCGGCGAAGAAGTACCTGGTCGGGTCTTTCCCGCTCAAGCTTGAACATCTCGACGCGATCGCAAACTTCCTGTTGCAGGTCGAGCTCTACGGCTTGGGCCCCGACTACATCGATCGCTACCCCAAGCTGATCGAGGCGGTCACCAAAGACGACGTGCAGCACATGGCTCGGCAGTACCTGCATCCCGACGCGATGCTGGTGGTTGCGGTCGCCAACCAGAGCGAGGCCGCGATTGACCTCGCGGGACTCGAGCCGGCCAAGTCCGTCCGGTAGATTACCGCGCGATGGCCGGGGACGCGCCCGTCCTCTTCACGATCGGCCACTCGACCCATCCGATCGAAAAGTTCCTGGCGATGCTGGGCGAGCATCGAATCGCGCTTGTCGCCGACGTCCGATCATTTCCAAGCTCGCGTAAATGGCCGCAGTTCAACCAGAGCGAGCTGGAGCGATCGCTCGGCGACGCCGGCCTTCACTATCGATGGCTCAAGCGGCTTGGCGGGCGCCGTCACGGGGTCCGCGCGGACTCGCCGCAAACGGCCTGGACGCATCCGGCGTTCCGTTCCTACGCCGATTACATGGACGGTGACGAATTCGCCGCCGGTATCGAGGAGTTGTCGGCAATCGCAGCCGACGCTGCGACCGCGATCATGTGCTCCGAGGGATTGTGGTGGCGATGCCATCGGCGGCTGGTCTCGGATCGGATGCTCACGCTCGGATGGCGGGTGATACATATCCTGCCGACCGGCAAGCTCTCCCAACATGCGCTCACCGAGTTCGCGCGGGTCGCCAATGGGCGGTTGATCTACGATGGCACGGCCAAGGATACCCCGGAGTAACGCCGGAGGGAGCAATCGCAACGGAGTGGGTCAGCCGCCGAGTTCATCGAGCAGCGACTTCGCCTCCCGCAGGTCACGCGCTCGCCGTCGGGAGGCGTATCGGCGGCGGGCGCAAGCACCCTCACCCGCTCGGCGACACTAACGTCGCCGAACGACCTCTCCCGGTTCGCGCCCGGCGACTTCGTCGCCGGCGCGGGAGAGGTGAAGCCACCGGGCGGCGTTGTTCGACTGGCAGATGGAGAAGGGGCGCGGCGCATTCGCCGCAAAACTTGTGCCGGGGCGGATTCTCGAAGCCGCAAGCGGGACAGACACGCGCGAGCGGTGCGGCGCACTCGCCGCAGAACTTCGCGTTCGCGGCGTTCCCGAAGCCGCATTGCGCGCATCGCATCAAATGTTAAGTACCACGGCGGTCAAACCCGTCACAGCCGCCCTTCAGCCGAGCTTGTTTTTGTGCCACGCGTCATTAGAATCGTAGCGCCGACCGCCGGGGGGAGAGGAACTCGACCATGAGGACGACCAGTTCGAGAGCGATCCGTTTAACTGCGACGGGAATGCTGTGCGCGGTCATGCTGGCCGGATGCGGCAACGCTTCCAAGAAGGCCGCTAACGACTATCTGGCGGACCTGCAGTTGTTCGGTTACCAGATTATCTACACGATGCTCTCGCATAGTGATCAGGTTGACCGGCCGATCGACGACTTCCTCAAAGACATCCCGATGGCGCCGGACGTCAGCAAGGATTGGTTCAAGCCGGTGCTCCAGAAGATGCAATACGAACCCGGCGATCCCAAAATGGAGGGCGACGACAAGGCGATCGTGCCGGTCAAAGTCACCGCGCCCGACCTTGCGCTATGGGAGCGGACCATTGACGCCGGAGTCGGACCAAACGGCTCCGCCGATGCCGACGCGCAAAAATCGCTCGGCGACGGAACGTTTCCCAAAGTTACCTACGACGACGCGATCGTGATGGTCAAGGAAGGCAGCGATTGGAAGGTGCTGGTCGATTATGAAGCGCGCGACAAGATCAAGAAGATGCACAAGGACGCGGTCGAGCTTTACCACAAGCACGACTACGACAAGGCGATCGCGGCCTACCAGGACCTGCTCGCAGCCTGCGACAAGGAAGAGGCCACCGGAATCCTTGGGCTCAGGTACCTGTACGCCAACGAGTTGAAGGACATCCAGAACGTCAAGGCGCAAGTCCCCGACGCACAGGCCTACATACCCAAACTGGCAATGAGCGATGTTGACATGAAGATGGCGGCGTCACGCGTGCCGGGGATTTTCGGCAAGATTACCAACAGCGGCGACAAGGCGATCGACGGCGTCCAGATGACGGTCACCTACTACGAGGGCAAGGGCAAGCGAAAGAAGTCGGTGTACACCGAAGATCACGACGCGGTGGTTACGCCGCTGGAGTTCACCAATTTCTCGCGCGCCGTGCTGCCGCTGGTGCCGGGTGAGACTCGCGACTTCGGCTTCAAGCTGAACGCGCCGCCCGAGATTCAGCAGAAGGCGAATCCCGACCTGAACGTCACGGCGGTCGTATTCACGCAGTCGTCGGCGCCGTTGCCCAAGCCGCCAGCGCCAACGCCGATGCCGGCCGCGTCGCCGGGCGCACCGGCGGCTGGCGGACCCGCGCCGGGCGCTGCTGCGCCCCCGCCGCCGCCGATGCCGCATTAGCTCAGCAGCAGCGTGAGCGCGCGCACCGCGCCCCCGTGCGATCAAAGCTCACTATCGCGATACCAACCCATAATCGCGCCGCAACGCTGCGCGCGACGCTCGACAGCGTCGAGGGGCTGGAGTTGGGCGAAGCGCTCGACGCCGACTGTCTGGTGGTGGACAACAATTCCACCGACGACACGGCCGGCGTAGTCGAGCAAATCGCCGCCAGCGCGCCGATTCCAGTCCGACGCGTGTGCGAGGCCCGACAGGGATCGAGCTTCGCCCGCAATCGCGCCATCGACGAAGCTTGCGGCGACTGGCTGTTCTTCCTCGATGACGACGTGGTCGCGGAACCCGCCTGGGCGCGCGAGCTGCACGCCGAGCTCGAGCGCCGCAAGCTCGACGCGGTGTGCGGGGCGGTGCTGCCGCGATGGTCGGTGCCGCCGCCAGCCTGGCTCGGGCCGCGGCTCTACGCGAAGCTGGCGGTCCATGACGAGCGTGCCCTCAACGATGCGCGCATTCGCGACGATTCGTCCGGCGAACAGATGGAGGCGCTGGAATACTATTTCAGCGCCAACGTCGGTTTCCGGCGCGACGCCTTCGAGCGCTTTGGCCGTTTCCGCGAAGACCTCGGCGTGGTCGGCGGGAACCCGGTTTCAGGCGAAGACACCGAGCTGTTCGCGCGCATCATCGCGCGCGGCGGCGCAGTCGGATTCGCGCCGCGCGCCCGCGTCCACCATCTGATCGGAACCGAGCGGATGACTCCCGCCTACTTGCGGCGCAAGAGCTTCGCCTACGGCGTCGGCAGCGCCTATGCCGGCGGGCGCACGCACAATCATCTCGACAAGATGGTCAAGAATGCGTGGCGGATGGTCCTCGCAGCCGCTCGCGGCGATCGCGAGGGCGTGATCTACCATCAGATGGAGTGCATGAATTTTCTCGGCTATTGGCGCGCCCGCCTGTCACAGCGCTAGCTAGCCGCTCAAATCTGCTGCTTGGTGTTGCGCCAGTCGGCCAGAAAGCGTTCGAGACCCAAATCGGTCAGCGGATGGTGCAGGATCTGCTTGATGACCGAAAACGGAAGCGTCGCGACATGCGCGCCCACTTCCGCCGCGCGCATCAGATGGGTCAGCGACCGCACCGAGGCGACCAGCACCTGCGCGGGATAGTCGTAGTTCTCCAAAATGTGCACCAGCCGCTCGGCGACCACGATTCCGTCCTCGCCGATATCGTCCAGGCGCCCGACGAACGGCGACAGGTAGGTGGCTCCGCACTTGGCCGCGGCCAGGCCCTGCAGCGGAGTGAAGATCAGCGTCACGTTGATCCTGATTCCGCGCTGCGAAAGAGCCCGCGTCGCCTTCAACCCTTCGACAATCAGCGGACACTTCACGACGATGTTCGGATGGATACGAGCGAGCTTCTCGCCCTCCTTGATCATCGCTTCGGCCTCGGTGGCGACCACCTCCGCGCTGATCGGGCCGTCCACGATTGCGCAGATCTCGCGCAGCACTTCCTCGTACTGGCGCCCGCTTTTGGCGATCAGGCTGGGGTTCGTGGTGACTCCGTCGACCAGCCCCCAACTCGCGGCTTCCTTTATTTCCTTGACGTCCGCGCTATCGATGAAGAACTTCATCGCGATACTACCTCCCGCTTGGCCGGCGGCCGCATCAAGTCGGCGCGCGCCAGCATCACCCGCTGCGGTGATTTCAGGCCGGACAGCAGCTCCGAGATCGACGCGTTGAGCTTCGGATGCATCAGGGACGGCGCCAGCTCGCTCATCGGCGCGAGCACGAAGCGCCGTTCCTGCATTCGCGGATGCGGAATCTGCAGCGCGCGGGTTTCCACGACCTCTTTGTCGAAGAATAACAGATCGAGATCGATGATGCGGGGCTTGTACTTGCCGCGTCCGGCCGCCTTGCGGCCCTTGACCCGCTTGCGGCCCATCACGCGCTCGATCGCGAGCAGCTTGCGGAGTAGGACTTGGGGAGCGAGCTCGGTTTCGACTTCAACCGCGCCGTTGAGAAAGGCGCCTTTTACTTCTCCGATCGGCTCGGTCTCATAGATCGACGATTGGCGCACGAGCCGGCTCTCGGGCAGTTCAGCGATCCGCTGAATCGCCTCCCGATAATTACCGGCACGATCGCCCAGATTCGTTCCTATGCCGATAAAAGCCCTATGGGGCATCCAGCGGTTACAGCCGAAGCGCCTCCACCCGGTCCGCTGCCTCCCTGAGCCGTTCGCTGGGAACCGTCAACGAAAAGCGAACGAACCCCTCACCGGCCTTACCGAAGCCGGAACCCGGCGTGGTAAGGACTCCTGCTTCCTTCAGCAGCCGTTCGGTGAACGACACCGAGGTATATCCCTTGGGAACTTCCACCCACAGATAGAAGGTGGCCTTGGGCGTTTCGCAGACCAGGCCCAGCTTGCGCAGCGCTGCGACCATCAAATTGCGCCGCACCTTGTAGATTCCGCAGTACTCGCGCAGTTTGTCGTCGCCGCCCTCGAGTGCGGTGATCGCGGCCTCCTGAATCGCCTGGAACGGCCCCGAGTCCATATTGGTCTTCACGCGCCCCAGTGCGCGGATGGCGTCTGCGTTGCCCACCGCGAACCCGATTCGCCATCCGGTCATCGAGCAGGTCTTGGAGAGCGAATGGAACTCGATCGCACACTCGCGTGCTTCGGGAACCTCCAGGATGCTCGGCGCGCGATAGCCATCGTACGCGATTTCCGAGTAGGCCAGGTCGTGGGCGAGGATGATCGAATTCCTTAGGCAAAACTGCACCGCGCGCTTGAAGAATTGCAAGTCCGCAGTCGCGGCGGTGGGATTGTTGGGGTAATTCAGCCACATCAGCTTGGCCCGCCGCGCGATCTCCGACGGAATCGCGTCAAGGTCGGGCAGAAATGCGTTCTGTTTGCGCAGCGGGACAAAGTACGGCTCGCCGCCGTTGAAGACGCATCCCGAGAAGTAAACCGGATATCCGGGGTCGGAGATCAGGACGATATCACCGGGATCGACCACCGCGGTCGCGAAGTTCGCGATTCCTTCCTTGGATCCCAAGAGTGCGCAGACCTCGCGCCGATGGTCCAGATCGACTCCGAAGCGTCGCTTGTACCACGCGGCAGCGGAAGCTCTATAGCGCTCCATGCCCTCATAATCACTGTAGCGATGGTTATTGGGGTCACCTGCAGCTTTCCGCAGGCTTTCCACTATATGTGGTGGTGTAGGAAGGTCAGGATCACCTATACCAAGGCTGATCACATCGACGCCCCTAGCAAGAACTTCCTTTTTCAGGCGATCGAGTTCAGCGAAAAGATAGGGCGGCAGAAGATCCAAGCGGGAAGCGGGCTTAATCTGCACCGGAACTGTCCCCGGTCATCGTAACTAACACACTTCGGAGCGGTCCGAAACTAGGCCGGCGAAGGATTTTCCGGAAAATTTACCGCTGGACTCGCTGACCAGCCGCTCGGCGACCCCGATTGCAGCCGTCTCAGAGGCCCAACACGTCGCGCATCGTGTAAAGTCCGGGCTTCTGGCCCTCCAGCCAAGCCGCCGCGCGCAATGCGCCACGCGCCAGCGAGTCACGGCTTTGCGCGCGATGGGTCAACTCGAGCCGCTCGCCCTGGCCGCCGAAGATAACGGTGTGATCGCCGATCGCATCGCCGGCCCGCAGCGCCATCACGGCGATCTTTTCGGCCGGGCGCACGCCGGTAATTCCCTCGCGTCCGAAGATCGCATTGTGCTCGAAGTCGCTCCCGCGCGCGGCCGCGATCGCTTTGCCAAGCGCGAGCGCGGTGCCGCTGGGTGCGTCGATCTTGGTGCGATGATGGATCTCGATCACTTCGGCATCGAAGTCTTTGAGGATCGCGGCTACCTCGGCGACAATCTTGGTCAGCACGTTGACGCCCACACTCATGTTCGGCGCGATTATCGTGCGGGTGCGCACCGCCAACTTGCGCGCCCGAGTTTCCATTTCGGGAGTGAAGCCGGTCGAGCCAACGACGATCGCTGCGCCGGTATCGGCCGCGATCGCCAGATGGTCGAGCGACGATGCCGCAGTGGTGAAATCGACCGTGACGGTATCGGCGTGAGCCAGCGCTGCGTAGTCATCTGTGATCGCAACGCCAAGCCGCGCCACGCCGGCAGTCTCGCCTGCGTCACGGCCAACCGAGGCGGTGCCGCGCGCTTCGATTGCGCCAACCAGTTTGTGAACGGGATCGGCCGCGATCAGCGCGACCAGTATCCGTCCCATCCGGCCCGCGGCCCCGGCGACGATCAGGTTCGCCATCGCGTGGCCCTTCTCGACCGCGCCTCGACCAGGTTATGCGCTCGCGGCGGGAGCGGCGTCAGCCGGCGCTGCCGCGGGCGCTGCGGGTGCGGCGGCCGCTTCAGCCTTCTTGCCGTGCGCGGCGTTCCAGTGCTCGTCGCACAGGCTGCCGCGGAAACGGCGCTTGTGGCACTTCTCGAAGGTGCAGCTCTTGTAGCGCGCCTTGGGCATCTCACCCGCCTTCCACATCCGATAGTGCTTGCGGCAGTAATGCTTGGCGAAGGCCTCGCGCGTGCAATCCTTGGCTGTACAGTTTCCTTTGTTCGCCATCGGGTCCTTTCCGAAATGCCGCGATCGTCGGTCAATCATGCTTCGGCGGCGACCTTCGACCATAGCGCTTGCGGTGCGCTCTTCATAGGGGCGCGCGCCAAATGCGATACTATTATTGGAATAGTATTCTCCCGATGGACTCGAAGACCCGGAGGCGCTGATGCCTGCTGTCAGGTTTACGATGCGCCGGTGTGCAGTCGGCGGCTTCGCGATCGCTCTGCTCATCGGCGCGCCGACCGCCGCGCAGGTCAAGCCGGGCGACGTGATCACCAAGGACACCGCCGCCAAGGTCCAGAATCTGCTCAGCCCCGGCAATCTGATCCTGGTGCAGCAGGGGATGGAACTCGATATCGTGCCCGCCGACAAACTGATTTGGCCGCCGCCCTACACCGCAGCCACCGAGAAGTATCATGCCCAGGTCAAGCTCAATCCCGACGGGACGCTCGCGAACTACGTCGCTGGCCAGCCGTTTCCATTGCTCGATCCCAACGACCCGCAGGTCGCAACCAAAATCATGTGGAACTTCAGCTTCCGCCCGCTCTACAGCGACGACGCCGACCTGCGCTTTCCGGAAGTCGCCAGCTTCGACCAGAGCGCCAGCGCCGCTGAGCCGACCGGCTTCTTCACCGTCGGCCATTTCGCCTTCTACAACAATGTCGGCCGGATTGAGGTCTCACCCGTGCCGACCGATCCCGACGGTGCGCAGAGCGGAATCCGCTACCGCTTCGGATTCTATCCCTTCCTCGAACCGGGCTCGCTGCGTGGTTTCGGCATGATCCGCTATCGCCATATCGATCCCAAGGTCGAGGACAACACCTGGGTGTTCAATCCGCAAACCCGCCGCGTGCGGCGTGAATCCGTTGAACGTGCTGACCGACGCTATCGGGATGCTGCCGGGATTCTCGGCTGGCGCGGGCGGTGGGGGCGGGATGGGCGGCGTGGGGGGTGGCGGCGGCGCCACGCCGCTGGTCTCGACGCTGGACCCTGATTCGTTCTTCGGCTTCTCCGCGAAGATCGAAGACTACAACTACAAATTCCTCGGCGATCGCAACATGCTCGCGGCCGTGCACGCCCGCAACTCGCCTGAAAGGGCCTGCGCAGCGGACGGCGGCAGGACCATCTGTTCGGAGGATTGGGAGATGCGCCATCTATACGTGGTCGAGGCCGACGCCAAGCCCGGCAACAATTTCTCGATCCCCAAGCGTATCCTGTATATCGATTCGGAGGGCTGGTTCATCACGGCCTCCGACCAGTATGATCGCGAGGGCAAGCTGTGGAAGACCCTGGTCGCGTTCAACACCTATCGCGATCGGCCGGTCCCCGACGCCAAGGTGGCAATTTATCCCTACAAGCGGATCTTCCAACTCGGGCTGGTCAACGAGGACCTGACTACACGCACCAGCTCCGTCGCCTACATGCCAGGGCCTACAGCGCCTGACCGCGAATGTTGGTATATAGACATGGGCGTAGTAGACAACCAGTTCTTCACGCCGCAGGCGATTGTCAACGCAGGGCATTAAAGTTGCTTGCGTGAAGCCGTCCGGCGCACACCGGCGTAGTAGAACCGGGAGGTAATAGTTCGATGTTGAAAAGATCGCTGTTTATATTGGCAGGGTTTCTGATCGGCGCAAGCGTGAGCGTAATACCCGCCACCTGCCTCGGCATTGGGCATTCGTCGCTGGGCTCGACACCCGCGTTCGCGCAGGACGACTCGAATTCCGACTACCAGAATGATCAGGCTCAGCAGCCCAACCAGGACCAGGAAGATCAGCAAGGCGACCAAGCGCAGCAGGATCAGGACCAAGACCAGGCGCAGGACCAGAATCAGGAACAGCAGAACGACGCTCAAACCCAACGCGAGGAAGAGCGCGAGCGCCATCAGCAGTTGATCGAGCAAAGCAGCCAGCGCCAGCAGGATGAGGGCAACTGAGGCTCGCAGTTCCCCGTCCGGCGCGTCGAGTCGCGCCGCTCGAATTCCCGAGCCAGCGGGAGACTGCGGGAGGCGCGACTTTAACTGGAGTTGCGACCTACGCCACTGAGCGCAGGATGCGATAAAAAGGCTCGAGTTCGCGGAAAGCGTCGAGGATCTCGGCACGATCCACTTTCAGCGCTTCGCCGACACCCCATCCGAAGCCTACGTCGAGCCCGCCGCTCTTTTTCTCCAGTCCTCGTGCGAGATCGCCCCACAGGCCGTCGGTCGCCGGCTGGGCTTCGGGCATCCGCGTGAAATCCCACTTTTCGTAGCGGGCGATCGGCGCGCCCTTGAACGATCGCGTCAGCTCGGCGGCCTTCTTTTTCAGGAGCGCGCCCATCTCAGGCCGGTGGTCGGCCTCCGGCTTGACGACCGCGCGCGCATGGATTCCCAGCCCCGATATACATAATGCCAGATAACCGTACCGTTTGTAGCCTCGTTCCGAAGGGCCGAACGCGGCCCAGGTTTCCGGCGGAGGATTGACGGTGCGGCGCGCATGCTTCGCGACGTGCGGGAAGAATTCCATGTGCAGCCTGCGTCCCAGCTCGGGCGCCAGCTCGTCGCCGAGCCTGACCAGCCGGGGACGAACCCGCGCATAGATCTGCTGCATCCGCTCGTTGAAGCCCTCGACCTTGAAGACGTCGAAATCGGCCCGCATGAATCCCAGCGTCGCCACCGTGATGCTCCTCGCCACGGGAATCGATTGTCGAATCGGCGCCAATCCTGTGTCCCGCAGCCAGAACCCTATCCTAGTCCTCTCCACCTTTGCACGCGAGAGGATTAAGCGCACTTTGCACGTGTCCCAATTCATGACCCTGTGGAACCGCGTCTGCGTGATCGCCGTGTTAGCTCTTTGACTCTATTCCAGCAAAAGCCGCCGTTGCTTCGGCGAGAGGCGCCACTTTCGTCCCTCGCTCAGGTGCTTACCAATCTTGCGGCGCTCCGATGCGGGAATTGCCGCTTTTGCTCTGCGCCCTGCCACTCCGACCCTACCCTCCGGGCTGCGAAACGGTCCCGAAAGCGCTGCTCTTGGTTCCCGACCCACTACGGTGATCCAACTCTCTGGGTTACCAAGCTCGTCATATACTTCCTCCTCCGAAACCGGTGCTCCTTGGACAAATCGAATGTAGTCTTTAGCCTGCTTGTCGTACAAATAAGTGAAGTCCTCCAGGTACTCGCGTTCGCTCACCTCAGAAAGCTTCTCTGGCTCCTCGTGAAAAAACTCGGATCGGATCGAGTGATCGGTGTGCAAGTATCCGCCATAGCGGGTCCAATCCTTGCCCTCTAACCGAGGGTCCGGGGTAGAGAAAGGACACGGGAAACGCTGGACGACCGGTTGACCATTCAAGAGAGGTCTCAGCCAGGTCGCCTTACCGTACCGCGTGTCGGCTGCCTTCCTGATCGTGTTCATGGCATTCTTGAGAGTCCATTCAGTCTGGTCTCCGTGTCCTTCATACCATTCTCGGTAGCTGCGCAGATGACCGACGGAATTAGCAGTAAAGAGGATTCCACCAGGGCAGCGGTGATCACTCCACCACCTGCCGTCCCCGGCAGATGCAAAAAAATCAACACTAAAAGTGAACTTGAAATATCTCCGGTCAGCGGGATTCTGGAGATATAAGGTCTCCCAGGTCACCTTTCCCGATCTTTCCTCAGAAGCCGGGGGGCCCCAGAGTTCACGGACCTTCATCGCGAAGTCGCGAAGGTGTGCATCAGGCGCCGCTCTGGAAATTCTTGGAGCTATGGCCGCCAAAACGAACCCGTGAGCTGGGGTGGAAAAATCTTGTATCGGTTGCAGAGACCGCCGCTTCCATTCCAAAACCCGGCTATGGATGACATCTTTAATGTTTGAGTCGCTCTTGGTCAGAATGTCTTCCTCGGTCAGAAAACAGAAGTGTAGTCGTCCTATGGCAGCTGTTGCCTGTCCGAAAATACAGGGTTGGTTCTTCTGCAACCAGTTAGACAGTTGCTCCGCGCATTGGGCGGAGGAGGAAAATGGATTCAGTAGCACGCCATCCGCGATTGCGATGTCGCCCGAGAACGGATTGGTCCGCCGCCATTTGTCCTCTCCTAGCGCTTGATACAACTCCCTAAGTATGTTGTCACTCGCCATGCTGGTCCCTCCGCACCGTCCTCAAGGTTCCGTTGGCAACTCGGAGCTTAGCCAGGACTTCCATCATGACCTTTCGACCCGGGAACACTTATAGTGCAAATTCGCGCTGTGGTGCAAGGATTTGAGCTTTCTCCCGCAGGCCACGGTCCGGCAGGCGGAGTGGCCAGTTCCATGATTTCGGGTGAAACAAAACCGTGATCCGGCCCTTCGCGATGGATTTCCAAAGACACCTTTCCTTCCAAACATCTGCTAGCAGGCGATTTGGAAGCCGCCACCGCGGGCTATCCAGCCGGCAGAGCCAGTGTCGCAATTTTCCGCGGCTTGCCGTGAACAACCGCCGTGTGAGCTGACTCTCCGCCGAGCGCAGCCAGTGGTTGCGACGTGCTTTAATAAGCGCCGCCGGTTTTCACCGGTCGCTGCTGCGAGCTAGTCAGCGAGCAGTTTCCGATCCGTGCCGGCAGCACCAGCCGCCACCATAGGTTGCCCAGGTTATGGGTGATCAGACTGAGCCACACCCGTACCTCATTGGCGCGAAAGCGGCGGCGGATCAGCCGGGGACGAACCCGCGCATAGATCTGCTGCATCCGCTCGTTGAAGCCCTCGACCTTGAGGACATCGAAATCGGCTCGGGTGAATCCCAGCGTCGCCACCGTGATGCTCCTTGCCTCCGGGAGTTTGCAATCGAACCGGCCGCCGGTCTGTGTTCCCGGAGGCGCCGCCCTACCCCAATCCTCTCCCGCTCTTCGCGCGAGAGTATTAAGGTAAAGGCGCCGCGGCCAGCGAGAATACGGCGCGGGAGTTTCATGCGCATCGTTACTCGAGGAGAGCACATGCCCGACCTGAAACCGCAGCTTGATTGGAACAAGGTGAAGGCGTTCGCCTTCCAGGCCATGACCGACATCGGCACCGCGATGCAGGGTGCGCTCACTTATATCGGCGACCAGCTTGGGATCTTCAAGGCGCTCGCGGACGCCGGATGGGTCACCAGCGTGGAGCTGGCCGAGCGCACCGGGCTCAGTGAGCGCTATCTGCGCGAATGGCTCGGTGCGATGGCGGCGGCACACTATGTCGAATATGACTCGGCGACGCGCAAGTTCATGATGCCGCCCGAGCACGCGATGATCCTGGCCGACGAGAACTCGCCGTTTTTCTTCGGCGGCCTGATCGAGGGAATCGCCAATATCACGATGGCACCTAAGGTCGCGGAGGCCTTCAAGACCGGCAAGGGAGTGCCGCAGAGCGAATATCCGCCGGAGACCTTCGAGGGCATCGAGCGTATCACCGCGCCGATGTACCAGCATCATCTGGTCCGCCGATGGCTTCCGGCGATGCCGCAGGTGATCGATACGCTCTCCGACGGCGGCAGCGCGCTGGACGTTGGATGCGGCAGCGGGCGCGCCGCGATCACGCTCGCCAAGGAATTTCCCCGGGCGCTGGTTTTCGGCTACGACTCGCATCCAGAATCGATAGAGCGCGCGCGAACCAACGCCCGCGCCGCCGGGCTCAGGGACCGGATCGCCTTCGAGGCGGTCGATTGCACCAAGCTGCCGGCCGAGCGATGGGACTTCATCACGACCTTTGACGTGGTGCACGATTCGGTCGATCCGGTCGCGCTGCTCAAATCGATCCGGCAGGCGCTCAAGCCCGACGGGACCTACCTGATGCTCGAAATGAACGTGTCGGGAAATCTGGAGGACAATCTCAACCCGATGGGCCGCATGATGTATTCGATGAGCACGCTGTATTGCATGACCGTGTCGCTCGCCGAGGGCGGGGCGGGAATCGGCGCGGTGATGGGCGAGCCCAAGGCGCGCGAGCTGTGCGCGCAGGCCGGCTTCACGCGCTTCCGCCGCCTGCCGATCGAGGACTTGTTCTCCGCGCTGTACGAGGTGCGTCGGTAACGATGCTCAATCGCGGCGGGAGCGAAACGCCGCGATCAGCGGCGGCATCACCGCGGCCCAATCGGCGACGATGCCGAGATTGGCGCGCTCGAAGATCGGCGCCTCCGGGTCGTTGTTGATCGCAACCACGGTCTGCGCGCGCTTGATCCCGCAGGTATGGTTCGGCGCACCGCGCACGCCGATCGCGAAATAGAGCCGCGGCTCGATCGCCTTGCCGGTGAGCCCCACCTGCAACTGGCGCGGACACCATCCTGCGTCTGTAACGCGCCGCGTGGCGCAAAGGCCGGCTCCCAGCACCCTCGCGAATTCCTTGATTTGCTCGACGCCTTCGGGTCCGCCAACCCCGGTGCCGATGCCGACCACGACCTCGGCGCCCTCCAGCGGCGCAAGCGACGAATCGAGAATCGAATGCGCCGCGATCAGCTTTGACATGGGCGCCTTCAGGCTCGGCCGGACGATTTCGACTTCCGCCTCGCGCGACGGATTGGGTTCGGCGAGCTCGAGCACGCCCGAACGCACGGTCGCCATCTGCGGATAAGTCTTCGACAGAATCGGCGCGACGATGTTTCCGCCGAAGGCCGGCTTGAGCGCGACCATCCGATGCTCCGCGTCGAGCTCGATTCCGATCGCGTCGCCGGTAAGGCCAAGCCCAAGCCGGGCGGCGAGGCGCGGACCCCAATCGCGGCCGCGCTCGCTGGCGCAAATCAAAAGCCCCCATGGCGATCGCTCTCGCACCAGTTGCGCAATCGCCTCGGCCGCGAGGTCGGGCGGCCAGGCTTCGAGCGACGGGTGCTCCAGCATCACGATGCGATCGGCGCCGTAACCCGCGAGCGTCGCGGCGTGAGCGCCGAGCGCGGCGGCCGAGCCGACGGCGCACAGCGCGCCGCCGAGCCGCACGGCCAGCTCGTCGCCGAGCGAGAGCAATTCGAGCGAGCCGCGGGTGACTTCTTTCGCCAGGTTGGTCTCGCACACCACCCACACGTCGCGGCCGGGCACGGACGGGCGCCGCAGGCTTCCGACCGGCCGGCGCGAATGCGTGCGCGGCCGCATCGCGCCCGCCGCTTCGAGCGCCGCGACCAGCTCGAGCGCCGCTCGCTCCGGATCGGCAGCGTCGATCAGGCGGCATTGCACACGCCGATTTTCCAGCACGCGGATTTCCTGCACCCAGGTCGGCGAGCCGGCGAGGCCAAATTTCGCCAGGTCGGGATCGAGCCCGGCCGCGCCGACCGCCTCGATTGGCTGCGATTTGGCCTCCTCCGCTGCCTCCGGCTTGACCCGGATCGGCGCCGCAACACGCTCCGCGCAGGTCAGCAGCGCCGGCAGGCCGCACTCGATCTCCTCAAAGCCCTCGTCACTTTCGCGCTCTGCGCGAATCGTGCGCCCTTCGATTTCGAGCTTGCGCACGCCGGTTATCTGGGCGATACCGAGCAACTCGGCAATCTCAGGACCGACCTGTCCGGTCTCGGCGTCGAGCGAATATTTTCCGAGCAGAATCAGATCGAACGGCTCCCGCTTAAGCCACATCGCGAGCGCGCGCGCGGTGGCAAGCGTGTCGGAGCCGGCAAAGGCGCGGTCCACCAGATGCACCGCCCGGTCCAGCCCCATCGCGAGCGCCTCGGTCAGCGCGGCTTTGGCCGGCGGCGGACCCATCGTAATCACCACGGTTTCGGCGCCGAAGCGTTTTTTCAGATCGACCGCGAGCGCGACCGCGCGCAGGTCAAACGCGCTGATGACCGCCGGGCCGTCGCGCCGGATAGTCTTGGTAACCGGGTCGAAGTTGGCGTCTTCGATCAGCGGAATTTGCTTGATGCAAACGGCGATTTTGAGCACGCAAGCAGGCTAGTCGAGCCGGTCGTGTCGATGCAACGCCGAGCTGGAAATCAAGCGTTGGTCCCGAGGCGATATTTTCAGCGGTGGTTTCTCTGGTAGGTTCGCGATGTGGCAATTGGGCTAAACAGGCCGGGCGCGACGCTCGCCTTGAGCGCGCTGGCCGCGATCGCGGTGGTCTTTTCTACACTCGGGTCTGCACCCGCGCGTGCGGACCAACCTAGGCGAATCGTGTCGCTCGCGCCGGCGATCACTGAAACGTTGTTCGCGCTCGGCGCCGGGCCTGAAGTAGTCGGCGTCGCGGAGTTCTCCGACTATCCGGCGGAAGCCCGGCGGCTGCCCATTGTCGGGTCGTATCTGACGCCGAACGTCGAGGCGGTCACCGGGCTCAGGCCGACGCTGGTGATCGGCCTGGAGAGCTCGTCCAATGTGCGGCAGGTCCGCGCGCTCGAGGCGATCGGATTTCCCACGCTGATGGTGAACGCCGACACGCTCGACGACATCCGCACGATGATCGTCAAAGTCGGCGAACAGACCGGCCACAGCCATCAGGCGGACGAACTGGTCGCAGCGATTCAATCGCATCTCGATTCGGTGCGGGCGCGGCTCAAAGACGCTACACCGCGCAAGGTGCTGATGCTGGTGGGACACCAGCCGATCGTGGCGGTCGGTCCCGGTACCTACCTCGACGAGCTGCTCAAGTGCGCCGGTGGAATCAATATCGCCGATCGCGCCGCGCAGGCGTGGCCGCGGTTGAGTATCGAATACATCATCGCGAGTGCGCCCGAGGTGATTATCGACGGGCAGATGGGCAGCGATGCTTCCGCGCCGGGTGGCTTCTGGAGCCGCTTTCCGTCGATCCCGGCGGTGCGGGAGCAGCGAGTTTTCGGCTACCGGGACGACGTGATGCTTCATCCCGGACCGCGCGTCTGGATGGCGCTGGAGGAACTCGCGGCGGAAATTCATCCGGGCGCCGGCATCAGCGCGGCCCTCCCGGCGCAGCACAACCCATGACGCGCCCCGCCGCTGCGCTCGATCGCTCTGCGTCCGAAGCCGCCGCAGACGGGCTTCATCGGGCGCATCTGACCTTGGCGCGGCTGCTCACCGTACTCGGCATCCTGGGCACCATTCTACTGATAGTCGCAGTTACTGCCTGTGCGTTTGGGAGCGTGCATGTCGATCTGGTGCGCGCGTTCAGCGATCGCGCCGGCGCCGATCACGCGATCTTCTTCGCCGCGCGCCTGCCGCGCGTCCTGATGGCCGCGATAGTCGGCGCGGTGCTGGCCGCGTCGGGCGCGGCGCTGCAGGCGCTGGTGCGCAATCCGTTGGCCGAGGGCGGAATCCTGGGCATCTCGGGAGGCGGCGCGTTCGGCGCGATCCTCGCGCTGATCGTCGGCGCGCGCCTGGGCGCACCGGAAGGAATCGTCCCGCTGTGCGCGTTCGGCGCCGCGCTGCTCTCGACCGTCGCGGTCTACCGGCTGGCGGTGGTCGAGGGACGGCTCGAGCCGTTCACGTTGTTGCTGGTGGGCGTGATCTTCAACTCATTCTGGGGCGCGGCGATCATGATCGTGAACGCGACCGTCAACTTTTACGTCGTCCACAGCATCCTGTTCTGGCTGATGGGAAGCTTCGAGGCGCCCACCTGGCGTGAAATCGCGACTGCGGCCGGGCTCGGCGCAATCGGATTCGCGGCGCTGATGGCTCATGCGCGCGACATGAATCTGCTGAGCCTCGGCGACGAGGCGGCCAGCGAGCTGGGCGTCGACGTTGACCGGATGCGGCGCGCGATTTTTCTCTGGACCTCGATCATGATCGGCGCGGCGGTTTCCGTCAGCGGCATCATTTCGTTCGTCGGGTTGATCGTGCCGCACGTAATCCGGCTCGCGCTCGGCGCGGACCATCGCCTGCTGCTGCCGGCGGCGCTGCTGGGCGGAGCGGCCTTCATGATCGCGGCGGATCTACTGGCGCGCACGATTATCGCGCCCGCCGAGCTGCCGGTCGGCGCGATTACGGCGCTGTGCGGCGGCCCGTTCTTCGTCTACCTGCTCCGGCGCGATAGCGGCGGTTCGCTCCGGTCTTGAGCGCCTCGGCGGAAAATCCTGCGCTGCGCGCCAATCGGCTGGCGGCCGGATACGCGGGCCGGCAAGTGCTGCGCGAGGTCTCTATCGAGGCCGGCTTCGGCGAGCTGGTCGCGATCGTCGGACCCAATGGCGCCGGTAAGTCTACGCTGCTGAAACTGCTCGCCGGCACTATTGCGCCGTGGCACGGATCGATCGATCTGCTGGGACGGCCGCTGGCGCAATACGACCGCCGCGCGCTGGCGCGAATCGTCGCGGTGGTCGGGCAGGAGAATGCGATCGCGTTTCCGTTCACCGTACTCGAGACGGTCCTGATGGGCCGCGCGCCGCATCTGGCGCGCTTCAGCTTTGAGAGTCCGCGCGATCTCGCCGTGGCGCGCGCGGCGCTGGAGCGGCTTGATCTGCTGGGGCTTGCGGGACGTTACGTGCAGGAGCTCTCGGGCGGCGAGCGCAAGCGGGTGGTGATCGCGCGGGCGCTGGCCCAGGAGCCAAAGATCGCGCTGCTGGATGAGCCAACGGCGTTCCTGGACATGAAGCATGCCGCGGACATCTTCGCGATTTTGAAAGAGCTTTGCGCCGCGCGGCGGCTGGCCGTGATCGTCACGCTCCATGATCTCAATGCGGCGGCGCTGTACGCCGATCGCGTGCTGCTGCTCAAGGACGGCGCGGCGGTCGCCTCGGGCACGCCCGAGCAGGTGCTGACGGCGGCGAACCTGCGCGCGGTCTACGACACCGAGGTCTACGTGGGCCGCAATCCCGCCACCGGCGCGCTGATGGTCCTGCCGGGCTCTGCCGACCCATCGCGCCCGCGCGGGTAAACGCGGGCGCGCCTGCGCGGCTGTTCACGTCGCTTCGACATCTGTACGTTTTGATTCATCAGGAGTTTTGCACGGCTGTGAGCGACGAGACCGCAGGCGCGACTTGGTACTTCGGCTACGGCAGCAACATGAACCGCGGCACCTTTGTCGATCGCCGCGGCATCCGCCCGATACAGACCCGATCAGGCTTTCTCGAAAACTATCGGCTTTGCTTCAATCTGGCGATTGGCCCCGGCTTGCGGGCGGTTGCCAATCTCCAGTCGCATCCGGGCGCCCGCACGTGGGGAGTGCTGTACCTGATTACCGCCGAACAGTTCGACCACCTCGACCGCACCGAAGGCGTGCCATCCGGCGGCTACCGAAGAATTCCGGTAAACGTCGTCGTCGACTCCGGCCAATCGATAGCCGCATTCACTTATCAATCAGACCGGATTACCGAGGGACGCAAACCCTCCGCCCGTTACATCGGCTTGCTGATCGAGGGCGCCCGCCAGCACGGCCTGCCGCCCGACTATCTCGACTTTCTGCAAAGTTTCGAACTCGCTCCAGATGAGCGGCTGGAAAACCCAGGCCAATCGTAACGGCTTCGCACGTAATTTTCAGCGCGGTGGAGGTCGCGGCGGAAAAGATGTCGTCGCCTATCGGGCTCTGATTGTAACGGCGCGGCTCGATCCGGCGTATAGCTTCATGATTGGCAACAGTCCCCGCTCGGATATCAACCCAGCTATCGCGGCGGGGTTGCGCGCGGTCTTCATCCCGCATCCTCATACGTGGGAACTCGAGCACGAAGAAATCAACTCAGGCGATGAACGGATTGTTACAATAGCCGGCTTTGTGCGCCTGCTCGAATTGTTCTAAACTGTTGTTTTAGATGGGCACCGCTGAACTGAGGGTTGACCGCCGCGTCGCGCGGCGCGCCAAGCGCAGACGCAAGCCGCCGCTGGCGCTCCGCCCGCTCCATCGCGTATGGCGCCGCACGATCGACGATCTCGACGTGACGCGCCTGATGCTGCCGGTGCGCGGACTTCCCGCGCGGCTCGAAGGGCTGATCGCATGCCAGATCAGCGACTTCCATGTCGATCGCGACGAAGATGTCGAACGGCTCGAAGCGGCCGTCGCGTTGATCAACCACCATCGCCCCGAGTTCGTTTTCCTGACTGGTGATTACTTTTCCGGACCCGCCACGATGCGCCGTTACCTGCCGGCGTTTCAGCGCGCGCTCGGCGAGTTGCGTCCGGTGGTCGGCAGCTTCGCGGTGGCCGGGAATCATGACCACTGGTCGTCGTTTCATCAAATCGCTGCCGGCCTGACAGATGCGGGCGTGCAGATCCTGGCGAACGAGAGCCGGCGTATCTCCGTCCGCAACGAATCCATTGTGATCGTGGGCGTGGACGACCTGTGGTCGCGGCGCGCGGAACCGTCGCGCGCATTCGCCAACGTCGGACCCGGCGAATGCTCGATCGTGCTCGCGCACAATCCTGACACCGCGCTGTACTTGACCCATCTCAATCCCGGCGTGATTCTCTCGGGTCACACGCACGGCGGCGTGGTGCGGATTCCGTTCTATGGGTCGCCGATCCGATCGATCCTGCGCATCGGGCATCAGTTTTACGCCGGGCTCAACCGCTACGGAAATTGCTACATCTACACCAACCGCGGGCTGGGCACGTTCTGGGTCAGAATCCGGATCAACTGCCGCCCCGAGGTTTCGCGCTTTCATCTGGTGCGGCTGGCCGAATCGCAACCGCGATCCACAGGCGCCTCCGCGCAGAACGGTTCCATCGCCCGCGCCTGACTCCGTTAGGCGGCGTCGATCGGGCTGACGCGCTCCGCCGATAAAAAGTCGAAAGGGGATCTGTGCGCGAAAAAATAGTCGCAATCGCCGGCGGCTCGGGCTTCATCGGACGAGCGATCACGCGAAGGCTGGCCGCGATCCCCGCGTTACGGCTGCGGGTCTTCACGCGCGATCCCGGAGCCGCCCGCCGGCGCACCCCTTTGGCGGAGATCGAGTTCGCCCACGCCGACGTAACCGATCCCGGCTCTCTGAAGAGCGCGATGGCGGGCGCGCACGCGATCGTGAACGCGGTTCAATTCGACGGCTATCCAATCGAGAATCCCGCGCGTGGGATGACCTTCGAGCGCATCGACTACGGCGGCACGGTCGCGCTGCTCGAAGCTGCCCGCTCGGCGTCGGTCGAGCGATTCGTCTATATCAGCGGCGCCGCAGCCGACGAATCGAGCAGCCATCCGGGGTTTCGCGCCAAGGGACGCGCCGAGCGCGCGATCCGGGAATCCGGAATCGGGTTCACGATCCTGCGGCCGTCGCTGGTCTATGGGCCGGAGGACAAGGTCGTCAATGGGTTTGCGCGCCTGCTCAAGTTTGCTCCGGTGTTCGCCGTCCCCGGCACCGGGCGGCAGAAGGTCCAGCCGGTATTGGTTGATGACGTCGCGGCGTGCGTGGCGCTCGCGCTCGCAGGCCGCAGGCGCAACGGCACATTCGATATCGGCGGGCCCGATTTGCTCACCTTCGACGAGCTGATTCGACTCATCATGGAGATAACCGGCCGCCGCAGGCCGATCGTGCACATACCCGAAGCCTTGATGCGCGCGGTGGGCGCGATCGCAGAGCGGCTGCCGCGGCCGTTGCTCTCGCGCGACGCGGTGACCTTCGTGACCGCCGACAATGCCTGCGACATCGCACCGCTGGTCGCCGAGTTCGGGATCCGGCTGACGCCGGCTCGCGAGGGGATGGCATATCTGGCCGGCAGGTGACCGCTGAATCAGGAAGTAGGACCGGCGTCTCGCCGGCCCTACTTCGGAAAGGTGAGACGAGAAACCTTGGAGGCCTCGACTCCCTGAAATTGCAGAAGCAGTGCCCGTCCGCCGCGATGTGATACCACGTCGAAGGTGGGTGCGTCGGATTACGACCCGGCTTTCCTGAGCGCAGTCGAAAGGGTATTGGCCGACGAAGGCGGCTACATCGACCGTCCGCAAGACCCCGGCGGCGAAACCCGGTTCGGCATTTCCAGGCGCGAGTATCCTCAACTCGATATTAAGCACCTCTCGCGCGACCAGGCGATCGCAATCTACTGGCGCGACTGGTGGCTCAAATTCCAATACGGCGCACTGCCGTCGCCGCTCTCATCCAAGATGCTCGACCTGGCGGTGAACATCGGTCCCTCGCAGGCGGCCCGATGCCTGCAGCGGGCGCTGCGCGCCTGTGACGTGAAAATCGCGGAGAACGGAATTGTGGGACCCGTAACACGCGCGTCAGCCTCGCGCGCCAATCAAACCGCTCTGCTGGCCGCGTTGCGCAGCGAAGCGGCGGGGCATTACCGATTGATCGCGGCTTCGAGGAGCGCGGCCAAAGCGGGCAAAGATTTCCTGTCCGGATGGCTCAACCGCGCCTACGAGTGAGAGGGAACCAAAAGCCAAGGGGGATGATGCACACATGAATCCGGTCGAGACTTCGCTGGCGGCAATTGCGATGACCGCCCTGCTCATGATCGTCACGCTGGTGGTGCTGTTCGCGATGTTCCATCGCAAGATCGATCAGCTCTACACCGCGCTTGCCGATCGCGTACACGACGTGGAAACCGCGATCGCCGGACAGGGCGAAAAGATCGCCGTGATCCATCACGTCGCAGTCGCCTCGAGCGCATCCGCTCCGGCAACGGCCTCTGCGCCCGCCCTGTCGGCGTCCGGCAAGAACTGAGACAGAGCTGGGAATCGCTCGCAGCGATTCTTGCGACTCGGCAATAACGATGCTGGCGCTCGCTGATCTCTGGAAGCCGCTTACGCTCGCGCTGCTGCTCGCCGCGGCGTTTGCGTACCGCGTCGTGCTGATTCATCAGCGCGACGCGGCGCGCGCGCAGGTCGCGAAGCTGAGCTCCGAAAACGCCGCGCTGCAGGCCAGCAACCAGGCGCTCAGCTCAGCGATCGCGGCAAGCAATGCCGCGATCGACGGGTTCAAGGCCAAGGCCGACAGCGCCGCCGCGCTCGCACGTACCCGCGAGCAGGCGGCGGCGCGGACGGCAGCGGGCGCGCTCGACGCCGCGGCGCATCGCGCCGCGGCGATCGAGCGCGCCCCGGTGGATTCGCAATGCGAGGGAGCGATTCGATGGGGCAACGCGCAGGCGGTGGGGCTGGCAGGATGGTGACGCGCCGATACCTTCTCGTCGCGCTCGCGATGCTGGAAGCCTGCGCCGTTGCCCCGCCAATCGCGCCGCCACGTCCGGTGATGGTCGATGTGCCGGTTCCGACCCCTGTCTATTGCAACGCGCCCGAGCTTCAGAAACCCACCCTTGCGCTCGCGACGCTCAAGCCGGACTCGCCACCCGCCGACACGATTCGCGCTTATGCGGCCAGCGTCGAGCTGTTGAAGGGCGCGGTGATCGAGCGCGACAAGATCATCGACGGCTGCCGCCCGCCGCCCGGCTGACGCGCGCCGGGCATAGGCGATCGGCCGCCTGCGTCGCGTATAATCGATCCCGTCGATGAACCTCCAACTCGGATTACTCGCCTCGCACGGCGGCAGCAACCTGCAAGCGATTCTTGACGCCTGCCGCTCGGGACGCCTGCACGCCGAGCCCTGCGTTGTGATCTGCAATAACTCCGACGCACCGGCGTTGGAGCGCGCGCGGCGCGCCGGCGTGCCCGCTTGTCACCTGAGCGCTCATACTCATCCGGACCCCGCGGGCCTCGACCCGGCGATCGCGGCTACTCTGGAGCGCTATCACGTCAACCTGATCGTCTTGGCGGGCTACATGAAGAAACTCGGCCCGATCACGCTCAAGCAATATCGCGGGCACGTGCTCAACATCCATCCGGCGCTGCTGCCGAAGTTCGGCGGACAGGGGATGTACGGCAGGCGGGTCCATCAGGCGGTGCTCACGGCGGGCGAAACGACGACCGGCGTGACCGTCCATCTGGTGGACGAGGAATACGACCGCGGACCGATTCTCGCCCAGCGCGCAATGCCGGTGCGCCCCGACGACACCGTCGATACGCTCGCGGCGCGGGTGCTGAAGGTCGAGCACGAGCTCTACGTGGATACGCTGGAGCGAATCGCGCGCGGCGAGATCAACCTGCCGGGCCTTGGCGACTAGGCCGCGATCAAAGAGCCCGGATTTGCTGTGATTCCGGCCGCCGGATCGCGTTGCGCTTGAGATGTTGCCGCCGATGCGCTACGAAAAGCGACGGCCTTATATCTGCCGCGATGCGGCTTAAGGGGTAGCCATCATGGAGGGGATTCCGCCGGCTACCCGATTTCGGGTCGTGGGACGATCGGGAGGGAGACGAGGATGGATTCGCGAGCGCCGGATGGCAACGGCGGAAAGCCTGAGGCATCTGGGGCCGCCCATGGCGGCTCGCCCAACGGCATCGCGCCGGCCGATCTGAAATCTCACCCGCCGAAACCTCATCTGACCAGAAACACACTGCTCAAGTCGCCGCACTCTTATCGCGGGCGGCTGATCGCGGTGGAAGGTATCGACGGTTCGGGCAAGTCCACCCAGCTCGGCCTGCTGGAGCGATGGCTGCGCGCGCACGGCTACCCTGTGCATTTCACGCAGTGGAACTCCTCGCGCCTGGTGCGCCGCTCGATGCAGCGCGGGAAGAGGAAGAACCTGCTCACGCCGACTACCTTCAGCCTGCTACACGCGGTCGACTTTGCCGACCGGCTGACCTATCAGATCCTGCCGCCGCTGAAGGCCGGAATGATCGTGCTGGCCGACCGCTACGTATATACGGCCTTTGCGCGCGACGTCGCCCGCGGGGTGCATCCGGAATGGGTGCGCCAGGTGTATGCGTTCGCGCCGCGGCCGGATTTGACGATTTATTTCCGCGTGCCGATCGAAGTGTCGCTCGAGCGGCTGCTGGCCGCCGGGCCAAGCTCAAGTATCACGAAGCCGGGATGGACGTGGGACTCTCCACGGACCCGGTTGAGAGTTTCCGCCTCTTCCAGAGCCGCGTGCTCGAAATCTACGACGCGCTCGGCGACGAGTTCGGATTGCACACCATCGAAGCGACCGGCGATATTCCCGCGCAGCAGCGGATCGTGCGGCGGATGATTCAGGAAGTGCTGCACGACTACGAGCGGCCGCGCGCGAGCCAGCATCATGGCGCAGAAGCGAAATAGCAACTGGTTCGGCCACGGCCTGCCCTATCTGGCGCGCAAGCCGCTCCCCGGCCATCTGATCGCGATCGAGGGCACTGACGGCGTCGGTCGCTCGACACAGATAGCGCTGCTGCGCCCCTGGCTGGAGCTGGAGGGCTATGCGGTCAGCGACACCGGATGGATCCGCTCACCGCTGCTGTCGGAAACGATCAACGAGGCCAAGCAGGGCCATCGCCTAACCGTCACGACCTTCAGCCTGCTCTACGCGGCCGACTTCGCCGACCGCCTGGAGCACGAGATCCTGCCCGCGCTGCAAGCGGGGTTCATCGTAATCGCCGATCGCTACATGTACACCGCGTTCGCGCGCAACGCTGTGATGGGCGCCGACCCGGCATGGACCCGCGATCTGTTCGGGATGGCGCTGGTGCCCGACCTCGTTTTCTATCTGCAGGTCGACGTGGAACATCTGGTGCCTCGCGTCGTGCAGGGCAAGGGGATGGATTACTGGGAGTCCGGGATGCATCTGGCGATGGGCTCCGACATCTTCGAGTCGTTTCTGCATTACCAGCGCCGGCTGCTGGGCGAGTACGACCGGCTGGCCGAAGAATGGGGTTTCGTCACGGTCGACGCGCGCCGGCCGATCGAAGATATTCAGAGCGATCTGCGCGCCCATATCGCGGACTATCTGAAGGACGTCAAGCGCGAGCCAGACGCTCCCGCCATCAAAGCACCCGCGGCTCAGGACAGCCCGAAAACCTAGCCGCCGTTGCTGTTCCTCTCAGAGACCGGATCAGCCAGTTCGCCGCCGGGCGAGGACGCACCCTCCGCGGCGCAATACTCATTCACCCAGACCTCAACCCGATGCGATCCCTCGCGCGCCGTGGCGAGAATCTCTGTGGCCTTGGCGCGCTCGATCTCCTGCTCAGTCGCTATCCGGCGTAGTAGCAGACTGGCCGGGCGCGGATCGCGGATCAGCAGTTTGGCGTTGGCCAGCGCTTCGGCCGCCATCCGGGCGCATTCATTGCGATCGTGCATCTGCCCGAGTCCGTCCTGAAGTGAGCGCAGAAACTCGAGCACCAAGTCGCATCCGGCGGCGCCGAGGTCGCGTGCCAGCTCGATTCGATAGCGCAGCCGTTTGCTTTCGATCCTGAAGGCGTGGAGATCGCAGGGGTCCGAGGTCTCGGCGGCCCGCGCCATCGCGTCGCGCCACTGTTGCCACGCGTTCGAAATCGATTTGCCGAGCGCGTCGGCCGCTCCCATCCCGCCAGCACCGTCAGCGCCCGCATTGCCCTGATCCGGCTCCGGGCCTGGCGCCGTCAGCCTCGCGACATCCTGCGCGAGCGTAAAAAGCCGGCGGTTGGCGAGCTTGCGCCGGGCGCGCCGGATCTCGATCACGCGCCGCTCCTGCACCGATGCGCGCACCGTTTCCCATGCGCGCCGCTCCTCAAGATTGCGCACGCGCCGGATCCGCCGCTCGAGCAAATCGATCAGAACGTCGCAATCGCGCCATCCACCGACCGCGCGCCGCGCCTGCCGCAACACGCGTACGATTCGGCCCGCTTCGTCGGAGCGCGGCTTCGGAAACATCGTGACCAGCACCTGTTGGAGGCGGCGGCTCGCGACCCGCAGGTCGTGAATCGCTTCTGAATTGTCCTCGCCCAGCGCCTTGGGCAACACGGTCACGAATTTGCGCAACCGCTTGGCCAGAAGATCGGGCAATGAGGGGGGCGCGATGGCTTCAGGAGCCGCAGCGGCCCTGGCCCGCCGGCGGGCAGGCGCTTCGTGCGGGGGCCCTGGCAGCAAATTCATCTGCGCAACCGCCTTATGCCTTGATGGAGTAGTGTCCCTCAACGACGCCCACCCTGCGGGCTGTTCCTGGCTTGTCAGCCTATCACAGGATTGGTTTTTCGGGGTGTGAAGCTCTATGCTCGCTGACCAACGCTTCAGGCTGGCCCGGCTTACCGCTGCGCTAGGGAGGCAAATCGATGGCAGACGAAAATCGCGCCCCCGAGACAGCCAAGCGACGGCGCAAGGCGTCGCCGCGAACCCTTGCGATCGATATCGGCGGCACCGGTATCAAGGCCATCACTCTGGACGACACCGGCAAGGCGATCACTGAGCGCAGCCGGATCGCTACGCCCGAGCCCGCCACGCCCAAAGCGCTGCTCCGCGTGATCAAACAACTCGCCGCGACGCAGGGCCGGTTCGACCGCGTGTCGGTCGGGTTTCCCGGAGTGATCAAGCGCGGCGTCGTCTACACCGCGCCCAACCTGGGCAAGGGATGGAACAACTACGAGTTCGAGCGAGCACTGGTCAGAAAGCTCGGCCGTCCGGTGCACCTGGCCAACGACGCTGACGTGCAGGGTCTCGGGAGTGTCAGCGGACGCGGCCTCGAGCTGGTGATCACGCTCGGCACCGGCTTCGGCTCGGTGCTGTTCATCGATGGACGCCGCATCCATCTGGAACTCGGGCATCATCCCTTCCGCAAAGGCAGGACCTACGAAGACGAGCTCGGGCACGCCGCGCTACAAAAAAAAGGCAAGGCGAAATGGAACCAGCGCCTGCGCGAAGCGATCGCGGACCTGAAAGAGGTCTTCAACTATGATCGGCTCTACATCGGCGGCGGCAATTCCCGGCATATCAAGCTGAAGCTTCCTGCCAACGTGCGGTTGGTCAGCAACCTTCAAGGGTTGCTGGGCGGAATCGCGCTCTGGCGCGAGCCGGCCCGCCCGGCTGCGCGCTGAACACGGCCGGCGGGGTCGCGACCGTTGCGCCGCTCGCGATGATTGACGTGGCAAGCGCCGGCCTCGTGCTCGGGCTCATGAGCGGGCTCGTGCTGCTGGGATTGCTCGTCGCCGCGCTCGCTGCGGTCCTGCGGCCTCTGTTTCGCGAGCGTAGTCGGGAAATCGCTCGCGCCCTGCTCTGGCTGACCGCGATCGCAATCGGCAAGTTCGCCCTGCTGGGCTCGTTCCCCGGTTACTGGGACGACGTGCGATGCTGGAATCTGTGGTCATCGGTGATGGCCTACGCCGGCCCGGCCCGAATCTACGAGCCGCAATTCATATGCGACTACCCGCCGGGCTATCTCTACGTGCTGTGGCCGGCCGGATGGATCGTGCGGGCGCTCGGACTCCAATCGTTCGACAGCATGCGGCTGGTGACCGAGAGTCCGCCGCTGATCGTGGACTTCATCATGGGTCTTGCGATCTTCGCGACGATCCGAAGGCTCGGAGCCCCGCGCTCGGCGTTTGCCGGGATGCTGCTCTTCGCGCTCAATCCTGCCCTGCTGTTCGACACGGTGGCCTGGGGCCAGAGCGATTCGGTGCTCGCGCTGCCGATTCTGCTCAGCGCGATTCTCGCCGCCGACGCGCGCTACGAGCTGGCGTGGGCGATGGCCGCGACGGCCGTGCTAGTCAAACCGCAAGGGCTGGTGTTCCTGCCGATACTGGGACTCTGGACGCTGCTGCGCGGAGAACGCGGCGACTGGCTGGGCGCGGTGGCCGCGTTCACGGGCGTGATAATGATCGGCATCGCGCCGTTTCAGATCGGCCATCGATGGGACTTCATCCTGAACGTCTACTTTTACGCCGCCGGACGTTATCCGACCACCTCCGACAACGCGTTCAACCTGATGGGGCTGTTAGGCGGATTGCGGCAAGCGGACTCGACGCCGATCGCGGGCGTTTCGGCCTTCGCGCTGGGGATGACGCTGTTCCTCTTCGCCTACATCGCGGCCGCGTACATCCTCTATCGCAAACCTGCGCTGCGCTCGCTGCTGCTTGCGATCTTTCTCGGCTACCTGGCGATGTTCGTGCTGGCGCCGAGAATCCACGAGCGCTACATGTACCCCGCACTCGCGATTTTCATTCCGCTCGCGCTGGAATCGCCGGTTACGCTTTGGATATTCGCCGCCCTGAGCGGGACCTTTCTGTTCAACCTCGCAATGGTGAAGCGCTACCACGAGCACGAGCTGGCGCTGGAGCCGAACAGTTGGCTGGCCGGCGTGCCGGCGCTGATCAATCTGGCCGCGCTCGCGGTCGCCTTGGGCTACGGATTGAGAGAACGCGCAATCCGGCGAGCCGCGCCGCCGAGTGATCCGATCAGTTCCCGGTCCCGGTCAATGACACGGTAAGCGGGATCGAACTGGCAGTGTCGCCGATCGTGGTCGAGCCCGTGCGCGCGCCGTGCACGGTTGGCGTGAACGCGATCGAAACACTGCACGAGCCGTGCGCATTCACCCCTTTGGCGCATCCGTTGCCGGTAATCGCAAAGTCGCCGTCGATGAAGAAGTTGTTGAACGAGAGCGCCACGCCAAGATTGTTGCTGATCCGCACCTGCTTGGAGGCTGTGGCGGTTTTCAGTTTCTGCCTGCCGAAGGAAAGCTGCGAGGGCGAGACCGTGGCCGCGAGGATGCCCGATCCCTTGAGCGGCACTTTCTGCGCGTGCGAGACCGCGTTGATCTGGAGCGTGGCGCTCTCCGCGCCGGTGGCAGCCGGCGTGAAGCTCACGCTGATACTGCAGGCCGATTGCGCCGCGACCGCCGGCACGCAGTTGTCGGCTTCGCGGAACGTGGAGGAGGCGGTTTTGGAACCACTGGCCACGATGCTCGAGACCATCAGCGCAGCGCGAGTGTTGTTGGCCAACTCGATAGTCAGCGGCGGACTGCTGCTGCCGATCGGCTGGGGCGGAAAAGACAGCGTCAGCGGCAGTAGTATGACGCCGGCCCCGGGATTTGTCCCACGCACCGTGACCGTTGCGCTGCCGCTGTTGGCCGCGCAGGTCGGAGTCCCCCCGTAAAAGGCCTGGATCGGCAAGGTCTCCGCGGTGGACGGCGCGATAAAGCTGGCGGTTGCTACACCGTTGAGGTTGGAGATCCCGGACTCGGTCGCGCCGTTGAAAACGAAGCTTACACTCTGACCCAGAGCGCAGGTGCGCGGACCCAGCGTCGCCGACGCGGTGAACAGTGACGCGGCCTGAACCCCGAGGTTGGCTACCGCCAGCGTAGTCGAGATCGGAGGCAACACCGTCAGTTGCGCGCTGACCGTGCTGGGAAGGCATCCAGGGAATGGGAAAGAACTGCCCTCGAAAGTGGCCACGATCGGATAGGTTCCCGGACTGATCGGCGAAGTGAAGCTCGTGGTTGCCAGGTCGTTGAGGCCCGTGGTTGCTAGCATCTGCTCATTTTGCGCCGGGAAGGTGAAGACCACTATCTGATTAGCGCCGCAACGGCCCCCTCTCAGTATGGCCGTGACGTTGAATAAGGCGCCGCCCGGGGCGATGACGTTTCCCAGGCTCAGGACGGTCGCCGACGCGGCTGGGGCGACCAGCGACAGATTCCCGATGCCGCTGCTGGCGGCGCAACTCGGGTTCCCCACGAAATTGGCTTGAATCGGGAAAATAGTCCCGTTGTTGGGCGCCCTGAACAAAACGCTGGCTACGCCGCTCGCGTTGCTTGTGCCGACCGTAACCGGCTGACTCGCAAGCGTGAAGGTGATCGGCTCGCCCGACAGGCAGGCCGCTGAACTTGAAGCCAGTGTCGCGATCGCGACGAAGGTAGCTCCCGGCAGGGCGCTGACATTCTGCACCGTCAGCGTCGTGAGGGCGGGCACGGGCGGCGGCGGCGGACTCGGGACGCTGAGCTCGCCGAACGCGCTGTTCCGAAAACACGATCGCGTACCCTCGAAGAAGGCGAAAATCGCATACGTTCCTGCGGAACTCGGCGCGATGAAGGTCACGTTCGCTACCCCATTCGAGCCGGTCGTCGCAAATTGCTCCAGACCCTGGAAAATGAAGCCGATCGGCTGACCAATCGAGCATGCGCTAGTCCCCGATCCGAGCGTCGCAGAGGCGACGAACACCGAGCCTGCGTTGGCCACCACGGATGTGACGTTGAGGGTGGTCGAGGCCGGGGTCGGCCTGGGCGTTGGAGTCGGTGTCTGCGTGGGCCCGGGGGTCGGAGTTGGCGTGGGGCTGGGAGTCGGCGTCTGCGTGGGCCCAGCCACCAGGGTCGGAGTGGGTGAGGGGGTCGGCGTCTGTGTGGGCCCGGGCGTTGGGGTCGGCGTTGGAGTTGGAGCAGGCGTGGGGGTGGCGGTTGGCGCCGCCGTTGGAGTGGCGGTTGGGGCCGGGGTCGCCGTTGGGGTCGGTGTCGGAGTTAGCGTTGGCGTCGGTGTCGGAGTTGGCGTCGGTATCGACAAGGCAGCCGTGAGCTGACCCTTTATGCTGAGACCAAAGACCGTGTTCGCGCCCGTTCCGGTGTTGAAGGAGCCAAGGATGTTGCCGGTCGCTTCATCGACATGGAAGACGGTCGCAGTGCTGGAGTCTGCGGTCCAGTAGGTCGCGCCGTCCGGATCGAGGCTGAGGGCGAATATATTCCCGCCTGAGCCGACCGCGGTGTCGTGCCGGATCTGATTCCCCGATGAATCGAGCACCGTGACCTCGCTGGAGTCGGCCACCAGAACATCGCCCGCGGGCAGGGCGCTGCCGGCGGGAATGATCCTGAGCGCGAAGGCGGCTGTACCGGGCAGGACTACGGAGTCGAAGTCTAGCAACTGGGTGTTCCCGCAAACGTCGAAACGCTTAACCTGAGTTCCTGCTGACGTATAAAACATGGTGCACTGGTCGGAGGCGAGATCGTCCCAGTCGGTGCCGCTATTCTCGGCAGCCGCACCGAACGACGAAATCGGTGTACCTGTGGGGCTGAACTCCAGGATTGTGCGATTGCCGCCGCTTGACCTACGTAAGCATTCCCCGCGGCGTCAAACAGGATCGACTTGTCATCGCTGTCGTAACCGCTGCCGAACGAGCCGATCAGGTTCGCGCTGGGGTCGAACTCACTCACATCATTGGCGTTGAAATCGGCGACGTAGAAGTTGCCGCTGCTATCGAACGCCGACCCGCTGGTGAAGACGCCGGCACCTTTCGTGGTGTCCAACGTCTGAACAAGGGCGCCGGCCGGTGTGAATTCCTGGACCAGACCGTTGGATACCGAGACCATTACGTCGCCGGCCGCGATCAGCGAACCGGCAGATACGCGCGTCGGCGCAGGAGCGAGCAGGGCTGCGACGAGCATCAGTGTTCCCAGCGACGCAGCCGCCAGGAACATCCTGAAGCCCGCCTGTGATCTGCGGTCGTCGGCGCTAATGCCCTTGTCTGCCCGGCGCCCCATCGGGTTCCCTGCCTCCACCTCGGACCAAGCCGGTCGTGACTACCGATCCCCTCCACCTCGAGGCGGTGCCAGAGGCCTTATCGTGTCACTTCGCCAGTACTGATGACCCTATAAAACCAAGCGCAAAAATTGTCAAACCTGCTCCACGATGTCATTCGCACGCGAACCTGCCGCGTGCCGGTGTGCTGGCTGGAGGAGGTCGCGGACTGGGTTGAGGTCGCGTTGGGTTAAGAGCCGCCGCCAATCAGGCGAGCCGCTCGCGAGTGATCCGATCAGAACACGCTCGGGCTCGATGCCCGGGTCGTCACCGTGACCGTCGCACTATTGCTGTTGGCGGCGCAAGTCGGCGTCCCGTTGAAGAACACCTGGACCGGCGAGATCCCCGGGGTATCCGACGCGAGAAAGGTGGCGGTTGCCATGCCGCCGACGTTCGTGGTCACGGTCGCGTTCACGCCGTCGTACAGGAAGGTTACACTCTGACCCAGAGCGCAACTGGACGGACCCAGCGTCGCCTTGGCTCTGAAGAATCCGCCGGCCTGAACCGTGACGTTCTTTATGGTCAGCGTGGTCGGGTTGGGGGGCAACACTATAATTTCCCCGGTGTCGGTGCTGGGAAGACATCCGGGGGCTGGGTTGGGGCTGCCCGCAAAGGTGGCGGTAACCGGATAGGAGCCCGGGGCCGTCGGCGCGATGAAGTTCGCGGTCGCGTTGCAGTTGCGCTCAGTGGTCGTTATCACCTGGGCATTTTGCGCCGGGAAGGTGATAATCACTCCCTGATTAGCGCAGCAAAATCCTGGTTCCAGTGTCGCCGCGACGGTGAACGAGTTGCCTCCGTAAACTTTTGCGCCCTCCACGTCCAGTGCCGTCGCCAGTGAACTGTTGGCGAATCCTACCGTAAAATAACCGGTAGCCGTGCTGGCGCCGCAACCCTGCCCCCCGATTGGGAAATCCCCCAAGAAATTGGCTACGATCTCGAAATTCGGGAAAGTAGGTGCAGGGCCTGGCGGCGCCGTGAAGAAGAGGGGAGAGCCAGGGACGGTAACTAATCCGCCCGGACCCGTGGGGAAAGTGAAGGGACCTTGGAGCACCCCGCCGCCCCCGAAGTTCTCGAGCATGAAGGTGATGTTCTGGCCGGGCCCCATGCATTTCGGCGAATTCGAGTACAATTGAGCGGTCACACCAAAGGGCACTCCCGCCACGAAGGGGCCGATAGGAATCACCACCAAGGTTGTGAAGTAACCGAACGCGCTGCTCGTGAGACCGAACACCAGGCTCAGGGCCATCAGACCGACGGGAAGCGACAACCGCGCTGCGGCTGAAAGCGACTTGAGGGTTCTAATGCCTTTGTCTGTCCAGCGCCCCATCGGGCTCTCCTGCCATCGCCCTCGGTGCAAGCCGGTCGTGACTGGCGATCTCCTGTACCTCGAACCAGCGTCCGAGTCTTGATCGTGTCACTCTGTCAGTACCGACGACCGTATCGTACAAAGGGCAAAAGTGTCAATTGTGAAAACGGTTTGGCACTGTCGCCTGCGGCACGGGCGCGTTCATTTTCCGGTCCCGCTGAGCGCAACGGTTACCGCTATCGGGCTCGCGTCGTCATTGATGGTCAGCGTACCTTTGAGGAGGCCCTTGGCGGCCGGCTTGAACGCCACGTTCACGGTGCACGATGACTTCTTGGCGACCAAGCCCGAGCAACGGCTGCCCGTGATCACATAGTCGCCGCGGGTCGAGACATTGGTGAAAGCCAATTGCACCCCGAGATTGTTGGTGATCGTCACTCCTTTGGCCTTGCTCAAGGTTCCGACCGCCTGGGTGCCAAAGGAAATCGCGGTCGATGCGGCGCTGGCTGCCGGGGTGCCCGTGCCGCTCAGCGTGACTTTCTGCGGATATTTTCCCGCGCCGGTGGAGGTGCTGTTGAGGTTGTCGTGAACCTGCAGCGTGGCGGTGTGCTTGCCGGAGGAAGTCGCGGACGGGGCGAAGGCGGTCTTGATCGTACAGTTACCCTTCGGGGCGATGGTACCGACGCAGTTGTCGGTCTCGGTGAAAGTGCCGTTGCCACCGCTGATCGTGATGGCCGTCACCTTCATCGCGACCGACTGCCGGTTGGAGAGCAGAATATCCTGGCTCGGGCTCTGACTGCCGAGCGCCTGGATTGCGAATGACAGGGTGTCGGGGTCCACGGTCACGGTCTGGGTCGCGCCGGTTATCGTCAGCACGCCGCTGCCGGTGCTGGGACCGCAGTTTGGGTTCCCGGCAAACGAGGCCTGAATCGGCAGGAAGCCGGGACTGTTGGGGACCACGTAGCGCAGCGTCGCGATCCCGTTGTTATTGGTGACCGAACTGCCGGTCGAGCCGTCGAAGGTGAAACTCAGCGATTGGCCGAGCGCGCACGAGAGCGGCGAGATGGTTGCGGAGGCTATGAACGACGACCCGCCGGCTGGCGGTGGCATTGTTGACGGTTATCGTCGTGGGCGCCGGGGAGGGAACCGTCAACGTGCCGGTTCCAACGCTGGGAGCGCATACCGGGCTGCCGGCGTACGAGGCCTGGATTGTGTAGCTCCCCGGCGTCACCGGCGCGCCAAATGTCACGCTCGCTACGCCGTTACTGCCGGTGGTCGCGACTTGCTGAAACGTCCCGATAGATTCCACGAAGAAGGTGAAGGTGATGCTCTGCCCCGCCACGCATGACGTTGATGCGGATCCGAGTCCTGCGGCCGCCAGGAACACCGCGCCTTCCTGGGCAGTGGCATTGCTCACCGTCAGGGTAGTGGGAGGATTCGGATTGGGCGTCGGCGTCGCGGTTGGCGTCTGGGTCGGCGGTCCCGGCGTTTGCGTCGGCCCTATCGAAGTGGGTGCAGGGGTCGGAGTGGGCGTGGGGCTGGAAATCGGCCCGGGCGTGGGCGTAGGGCCGGTGTCGGTGAGTTGGCCGACGCCGCTGCTGGCGCCGCAACCAGCGCTGCCGGCAAACGCCGCCTGGATTGAGTAGGTTCCGCCCGCAGCCGGCGCAAAAAACAGCACGCTCGCCACGCCGCTGGCGTTGGTGGTCGCTTGCACCACGCCTTTCTCGAAGGTGAACAGTATTTGCTGGCCCGCTTCGCAAGCCGCCGGCCCCAGCGTCGCGACCGCGTAGAAGCCCGCGCTCGGTGGGCTGGCGGTATTGGAGACCGTCAGCGTAGTGACGATCGGTGTCGGCGTCGACGATGGAGTCGCTCCGGGCGGGGGAGTCTGGGTCGGCGGCGGAATCGGAGTGGGCGTGGGAGTCGGGGTCGGCGTGGGAGTCGCAGTGGGCGCCGGGGTCGGTGTGGGCGTTGGCAGCAAGGCCAGCAGGGATCCGCCGGAGCCCGAGACGTAGATCGTGCCATCGGTGCCGATAGCCAGGGAAGCCGGGCTTACGACACCCGGCGAGGTCCACTTCAGTGTGCCAGAGGCGCCGCTGTCGGTGATCGCGTACAGGTTGCCGTCTCCGGAGGTTACGAAGATCGTGCCCTCGGAGCCGATCGCCGGCGAACCATTCACTGCGCCGCCGGTAAGGAACTTCCATTTCAGCAAGCCGGTCGAACTATTGACCGCGTAGAGATTATCATCGCCGGAGCCTACGTAGATGGTGCTGCCATCCGAGCTGATCGCTGGCGAACTCTGTACTTCGCCACCGGTCAGGAACTTCCATGTCTGCGAGCCGGAACTATTGACCGCGTAGAGGTTGTCGTCTTCGGAGCCAATGTAGATGGTGCTGCCGTCGGCGCTAACCGCCGGCGCCAGTGACAGCGCTCCACCCGTTGTGAAGGCCCAATTCTCGGTGAAAGTGGTGCCGTTGTCGGTAATTGAATACAGGTTGCCGTTGTTTGATCCATAGTAGATTGTGCCGCTGGGGCCGATCGCCGGCGCGGATACGTTGGCGACGGTGGCGCCGGGAGAGAACACCCAGTTCTGGGTCGCAGAAGTGCCGCTGTCAGTTATGGAGTAGAGATCGCTCGCTGCGTCAACCAGGTAGATCGTACCTGTACTGCTGATGGCTGGAGAGCCGAAGACCACGAGGCCTTCACTAAATACCCATTTCAAAGTGCCGCCGGGATTGATGGCGTCCAGATTGCCGTTGTTAGGGCCGACGTAGATGGCGCCGCCGCCGCTGGCGCCGCTGACGGTTGGCGTAGCCTCGCCGCAGCCGCCACTAAGGGGGAAAGCCCACATCTGCGTGGCCGAGGTGCCATTGTCGGTGATCGCGTACAGATCGCCGTTGCTGGCACATATGTAGATCGTGCCGTCTGCCGCGATAACCGGCCCGACGCTGGTATTGCCGGCACCGTTGCTGAAAGCCCACTTCTGACCGCCGCCGTTGGTGGCGGTGCTGTTTGGGCTCAGGCCGTTGCGGTTAAGGTTTTGCTGGAAGGTCGGCCAAGGACTTGTGGCCAGTTGCTCGTTGGTGGGCGAAGCGATACCGAAGATCAGACTGACAGCCAGCAGCCAGACAGGAAGCGAGAATCGCCCTGCGACCGAAAGCGAAGGCGACTTGACGGCTCTAATGCCCTTGTCTGTCCAGCGCCCCATCGGGCTCCCCGCTCAGCGCCCTGAGGCGGCGCTAGATCCTCATCCCGCGCGGGAGCCGGAGAAGCCAGCCGCGCGATCGTTTCTGGCACGCTGACACGCTCAATGTCAAACAATCCCTCTTGCTATGCATGCGAAAATCCAGCATTTTAGCGGGCTTCAGACGCCCGAATCACCCAATAGACGGTTGCGGCCAAGTCGAAATTCAGTGCGCGTGGCGTGGGGGAGCGGCTTCTGCTGCCGCCGTCTAATCGCCTTGGCCGGAGAGCTTGACCGTCTGCGGGCTCCCGGCCGCGTCATCGGTCAGGATCAGGGCGGCGGAGAGCGGGCCCTTGATCGTCGGGCTAAAGGAGACCGCGACAGTGCAGCGCTGCTCTGCGCCCAGGGTGCTGCCACAGGTGGTGGTGGAACTGAAGTCAGAGGGATCAATGCCCGTGATGGCGATGCCCTCAATCCCCATCGTGATGGAGTTGTTGTTGGAGAGCGTGACGGTCAACGTGGCGCTGTTGCCGATTTTCACCGGCGCAAAATTCAGCGACGGAGGGCTGATCGAGAGCTTCCCGGGGACGCCCGTGCCGGTCAGCGAAACGCTCTGCGGGGCGTTGGTGGCGCTGTCGAAGAACTCGAGCGTGGCGGTGCGGATGCCGAGGGCGGTGGGCTGGAATCCCACTTTCACGGTGCATCCCCCATTGGGCGCAAGCAGCAGGCCGGAGCCACATCCGTTGGTGGCGATGCTGAAGTCGGGCGCGCCCACTATCTGAGGCGCGGCCGTGATCAGGACCGGACGCTCCTGCTTGGAGTTCTGGGGATCGGTTACCGTCACCTGCCGTGGCGTCACGGCCTGTCCGGTGCTGCCGAATACGATCGAGCTGCCGAAATTGATCGTGCTGGGCGTGACCGTCAATGAGACCGGCGCCGGCGGCGGAGCCTGCATCGCCCAGGCGCCGCGTCCGTGCGTACCGGCAAAAATGAGGTTGTTGTCGTTCTCTTCGAGATCAAACACCGGCACTGGCGGCAGCGTGCTCTGATTGAACCCCGACCAAGTCGCGCCACTGTCGGTGCTGCGATACACCCCGAGGTCAGTGCCCAGATACAGCGTGGCGCCGGTCACGTCGGAGCGGTCGACCATCAGTCGCAACGCCGGAACATCAGGAAGCGAGTTGACCCCGAAAAACGGGCCGTCGAGCATGGACCACGAGCCGCCGAAGTTGGTGGTGCGATAGAGATGGCCCACGCCGGTCGCGGCCCGGGAACCCGACAGCGTCAGATAGGCGGTCGCCGCATTGGTCGGATCAATCGTGATGCCGGTGGCCTGGATACTGCTGAGAAAGAACGTAAACGGCAGGTGATCGGTCACTTCGTTCCAGGCCGCGCCGCTATTCAGATTGGCCTGCGTGGTGTTGAAGATGCGGAAGGTGGTGGCGAACTCCGGCTGGTAGGGGATCAAAAAAGGCGCAATGTACGGTAGCGGGAGCGGATCAACGCCCGGCCCACGCGAATTGCTTGCGATTGAGAGCGCCCATCCCTTGCTATCATCGGAGCGCGCGATCTCGATATCCTGCAACGCGCAACTCCCGTCGCCGCATCCGCCACCGAGATCGCTACCCTCCTGCGGCTGCCAGCTAAGCATCCCGTCGGTCGAGGCGTAGATGAAATGCGCTCCGAACAGGACGCGTCCCGCCACCGACGCGTCGCCGGCCAGCGGCGGATAGAGATTCGCCCCGCGATCCTGAACGACGCCCAACGCTTGCTGGATCGCGCTGGTCGGACCAGACGAATCCCAGGTAAAGCCGCCGTCGCTCGATCGTGAGAGCGACACTCCGGTCTGGCCGGTCGAAAAAGTGTGGTAGGCCAGGTTCGAGTTGGTATGGTCGATCAACGTGAAGCCGCCGTCGCCTGTATCGACTGAACTCCATGCCAGCGAGCTGGGCGCGAGCGACAGATTCGGCGGCAGCGGCAAGAACGGCGGGCTGGTGGCATTGAACATCTGCACGCCGTTGTCCTGGAACCCGGCCAAAACCTTGTTGTCGTTTCTCGGGTCGGGCGCGATGGACTGGATCAACCCGCTGCCCAGCGTGCTGTTGAGCGAGGTGAAGGTGGCGGGCCCGTTGATCGCGCCGCTCACCGGCAAGGAGAAGGAGAACAGCCCACCGTTGTTGCCGACATAAACGTTGCCGGTGCCGTTCTCGGCGATCGCGTGCTGGCCCGAATGCGTCCCTCCGTTCTGGGCCATGAACGTCCAGCTGGCCCCGGAATCGGTCGACCCGTAGAGCCCGATGCCGCCGAAGAAAAGATTGCGGGAGTCGGCGAAGAGAACCTGATCGTTGCTCGATAGCGATAGGTCGGTGGAACTCGGGCCGTCGATCGCGACGTTCGCGTTATGGTTGAGGAAAGTCGGCGGCGCGAGGGCCGTCGACCAGGCGACGCCGCCGTTGGTCGACTCGAACAAGCCGATGTACTCCTGCCCGTCGGCCGCACCGACCATCGCGAACACGGTGCCGCATGGCTGGCCGCCAGAGCAGTTCGGCGCGTGCATCGCAGCCGGTCCGACCGTGAGGCTGGTGCGCCCCAGCTCACCAACGTGGTTCGGGAAACAGGGATGCCCCGGCACCAAGCAGGCCGCCGCCCAGCTGACGCCGCCGTCGCTGGAGGCGAATACGTCGTCGCTTTGGATGCTGGTGTAGACATTGTCGGGATTGTTGGGATCGACCGCGACGTCATCGGCCGGGCACGGCAGGTTATTAGCCTCCGGCAGCGTGCAGCCGAAGTTAGTCGGAATCGGGTTCTTCGCGGGGGTCGCCGTAGAGGTCGGCGTGGGAGCGGGAGTCGGCGTCGGAGTAAAAAATTCCACGCCCCCGATATAGTGAAACCAGCTCGCCCCACCGTCGGTGGATCGGAACAGGCCGCTGGTCCGCGAAGAATCGGTCTCCTGGAAGTCAGGATCGCCACGACCGGCGCTGTACCCGAGGCCGGCCGCTGCGAAGATGGTTGGACCCTTAGAGTTGGGAACGATCGCCAGCTTGGAGAAAGCGGCTTGACGGAAAATCGAGAAGTTGAGCGCCGTCCAGGTGTTGCCGAGGTCCTTCGATTCGTAAATTCCCTGGCCGTAGTAGGAATCGGCCCCGTTGTTCGCCTCACCGGAGGCGACATATACCCTGATTGGCGGGCCGGCGCTCACCGCTATCGCTCCGATCGCCTGGGTGCCGACGCCGACGCCCGGCGCCGCGATTGTGATCGGCTGGAACGAAGCGCCGGAATTAGTGCTCCGCCACAGGCCGCCGTTCGCCGTCCCGACGAAGATCGTTGAGGCGGAGGCGAAGGCTATCGCGGTGACCCGGCCTGATGCGCTGAAGCTGCCCGGAGATGGCCCCGGAGTCGAGGTTGGCATAGGAATCGGTGTGGGCGGGAACAACAGGCCGCCGAAGTTGGGCGCCACGTTCTGCATCGGTTCCGGCCCGATGAACGTCCACGCCGGCGTCGGCGTTGAAGCGGTGTTCGCGACCGGGTGATCAGCCGATCGCGAGCCGATCTGATTCGAGCCGTCGGCGTGGACCGGGAAAGCCGAGTAGGCGGCGAGCAGGGCGATGCCGCCGGCTACCGCCAGCAGAAATCCAAGCAGGCCATGACGCCCCGTCCGACCCATTTCAGTCCTCGAGACTCAGCTCCCCGATCTCGCCCCCGCATAGCTGGAATGCTAATGCTTTGTCGCACGCCAGCTTATTTCAGGTCAACATAGAATCCGGCTTGGGTTGACGGGGGCGCAGGGGCTAGCGCTATTGCGAATGGCGTTCGTGCTGGGCTTTTTCCCAGTTGCGGCCGTCGAAGTGGCGGCGCGCGAGCTTGGTCACGTCCACCCCTTCGAGGCATCGCGCGTTCACGTCAATCTTGTCGGGATCGGAGCGCGGGATGTAGAACGACCCGACGCCGCATACCGGACAGAAGTGATGCTTCGCCACGCGCTTATTGAACTGGTAGGTGGCCAGGTCCTTCTCGGGCGTGAGCAGGCGGAAGCTCTCGCGCGGAACGATCCAGTGGAGGTAGGCCTTCTGCGTGCAGATCGAGCAGTTGCATTCGCTGACTTCGCGCAGATCGCCCTCGACCTCGTAGGCAACTCGTCCGCAGTGGCATCCGCCCCGATATGTCATCGCCAAGGAGCATAGTCCAGGCGGCTGAGTTGATTCCACCGCTGGCCGTGTTAATGAAGGGGGCCAATTCCCAGCAACGAGATGATCTTGAGAACGAGACTTGCGATGCGATCGATTGAAGGACAATGCGACCCGCGCTTCGAAAAGGTGCGCGAGGCGTTCGCCGCCAATTTCGAGAGCCGGGGCGAAGTCGGCGCCGCCACCGCGGCTACGCTTAACGGCCGTCCGGTGGTCGATTTGTGGACCGGGCATGCGGAACCCGCCCTTGGAAGGGGAGAAAAGGCGCAGAGAAGCCCCATAAAAGGCTACTTTTCCGCCTTTGGGCCAAAATGGGTCCCCGTTCCCTTTACCGGGGATTTACCAGATCGGGCTTAGCCTCGATCCGGGCTCCTCGGCCGCCAATTCCCGCCCCGGTCCGGCCGCTTCCGTGCCGCCCGGTCCCGATCCGGGGTCGAGGGCGGGCATCCCATCGACCTTCGCGCGGCGGCCGGGGCTCACGGATCGTAGTCACTTTCCCTTGAGGCGCGGATCGTCGGTCGCGATACACTGTGAAGCGTAAAATTGATCCAGAATAACTTTTTTTCGTGACGATGGATCGGTTGCGAGGTTTTTCTTGGCAAGCTTGATGGTGTCCAACTGACTTAGATTGCAATCTTGCGCCGTGTCGTTAGCGCCAGAAACCGTCCATTTCGATATCGGCGCATCAGTATCGACCGCAAGCGGCTTTCCAGAAAGTGGCGGGATCATCAAGTACCAGCCCAGAAGGGTGAGCGCAGCGGCATGGCGGAGGTTCACTTTCCTATCACACGCCGCCCGGTGATCTATTTCAATTCTCGATGGGTTTCAATCTTAGCAAAAAAGCTTTTGAATGCGTTCAATGCCCTCTCGACCTCGGGCGTGTCGCTATGTGAATTGATCGCCCCCTTGCCGATTAGTTCGACACAGGTTTTCTGGAGGTCAACCTGCGACATTTCAGACACGGCTTCGCGCAGTTTGGAAAGAGTTTGAGGAACCTTCATTTTGATTCACCTCTCTGGTCCTCATCCGGGACCGCGGTGCGAAAAAGGTAACCACGATCCCGGCCGGTTTCATCCCAGCGGCCGGGCTTCCCGGATCGGGATCGGCTGCCCCGATCATCCGGGGCGCAATAAAGCGGGTTCATGCCTTACAGTTGAGCGAAGGAAAGTCCAAAAATCTGAATCGATAAGCTTCTAGAAGCAGGTGTTCACATTTCTTTGCGGCTGCCTTGTCTGGTTTTTTAACCCAGTCGACGTACAGCGTCTCTAATGGAAAGTGCCTCTTGTACCAGTAGTACTGAAATCTGAGACCTGCCGAGTGATAGGTTGTCCCGTCCAGCACGGCCTTTTGGAACGCTTCAACTCTCCATCGAAGATTGGTGTGCTTTGTGTCGCCAGCCTCACCAATGTCCAAGATGCCATCTGGATCATCGCCAATTAGACGTCGAAGGGGGTTTGGTTGCCCGTCCGGCTTGAAGACACGAATCCGGTAGACCCCCGCTGTTGTTGGTATCGCCGACATCGGCCGCTTGACCCTGTTCGCATCAAACAGTTTGATCGGCTGTGCAAAAATCGGGGGTATAAAAGTGATCGTCATCAGATTGCTCCTCGATCCACGGCTTTCCCGCCCTCGATCCTGCCCCCTCGCCGCGCCCGAAATAGAGATGGGGCCGGGAACCTTCCGGCCCCGGCCCCGTGATCCGCGATCGCGGCCGGTTACTTCTTCGTGCGCCTCACCTTCTTGGCCTTCGCGGCCGATCCGTACCGATCGCTGAGGCACTTCCGGCAGCGTGCATCGTGGCGTTTGATGAAGCTCGGGGCCAAGTCCCGTGATCCGCAGTACCGGCAGACCGGCTTCCATTCTTTCCGGGTCGCCTTCGGGGCTTTGGCCGCCCGCGCCCGGCGTGAGGCAAGAAGAGCATAGTCCAGGCGGCTGAGTTGATTCCACCGGCGTCCGTGCTATGAAAAAAGCCAGCCTCGTAACGAGACGAGCTTGGCGAGAAGAGGACCCTCCGATGCCATCAATTGAAGGACAATGCGATGCGCGCTTCGAGAAGGTGCGCGCGGCGTTCACCGCCAATTTCGAGAGCCGGGGCGAAGTCGGCGCCGCGACCGCGGTTACGCTCGACGGCCGGCCGGTGGTCGATTTGTGGGGCGGCCACATGGAGAAGGAATGCCTCCGCCCCTGGACGCGCGACACGCTGGTCAACGTCTACTCCACCACCAAGGGGCTGACCGCGATCTGCGCGCAGCGGCTGGTGGACGCTGGCCAGCTCGACCTCGACGCTCCGGTCGCGCGCTACTGGCCCGAATTCGCGCAGGCCGGCAAGGACAAGATTCCGGTGCGATGGCTGCTGAGCCATCGCGCGGGACTGCCCGCGGTGAAAAAACCGCTTCCGGTCGAAGCGATCTATGATTGGGGCACGATGTGTGCCGCGATCGCCGAGCAGGAGCCGTGGTGGGAGCCCGGCGCCAGGCACGGCTATCACGCGCTCACCTTCGGATGGCTGGTGGGCGAGGTGGTGCACAGAATCACGGGGATGAGCCTCGGGACCTATTTCCGCACCGAGATCGCCGAACCGCTCGGACTGGATTGCCATATCGGGCTGGAGGCTCGCCACGACTCGCGAACCGCCAACGTGATTCCGGCGCCACCCCTTCCGGCGGGTCAGGCCGATCTGATGCGCCAGATCATGGAGCAGAACGGTGGCTTGATGTCCAAGGCGCTGAACAATCCGCCCTTCTTTGAGCGGCGCGATGCGGTCAACAGCCGCCAGTGGCGCGCAGCCGAAGTCCCGGCCGCCAACGCGCATACCACTGCGCGATCGCTGGCTCGCCTCTACGGCGCGCTCGCGATTGGAGGCGAGCTCGACGGAGTGCGCGTGCTTACCCCGGCCGGAATCGAGCGATGCTACACCGAGCAGTCACTGGGTCCCGACGCCGTACTGGTTATCCAGACCCGTTTCGGCTCCGGCTTCATGCTGCCGCAGCCCGGATGGCCGCTGGGGCAGAACCCGCGCGTGTTCGGCCATCCCGGCGCAGGCGGCTCGATCGGATACGCCGATCCCGACGCCAGGATCGGCTTCGGCTACACGATGAACCAGATGGGACAGGGAATCGTGGTGTTCGAGCGCGCCGGCGCGATCACCCGCGCGCTCTACGAATGCCTGTAAGCGGGCGTCTAACGAGGAGAATAGAGGCCGGCAGGGACGCCGGCCCCACTTCGGAAAGAGTGACCGGCGTCCTGTCCGGTTTCGTTCTAAACGCCGGCGGTCTCGAGCAGCGCGCAGCGCAGCTTGAAGAAATGGATCATCGAGGTCAGGTAGCAGACCCGCCACGGGGCGGTGATCTTCTCCTGACTTAGATCGAGCCGCAAGCGCGAGCTCATCGCCTCATAGGTTTTCTGGATTCGGGTGAACGACTTGTCGGTTCCTCCCGGCTCCAGCCGATCCATCCGGCCGATGGTCTGGATCAACTCCGGAGTATAAGCGGAGAGCGCAACCACCGAATCGGCGAAAAGCTCGTGCTCCTCGCGCAGATGGGAGGTGAAGGTCCCTTCCATAAAGGCCGTCATCGGCCCGGTCTCGCCCACCATCGCGCCATACATGTAGTGACCGAGCTCATGACCCAAAGTCGCGGCCACTGCCGCCGGATGGTGCGCCGTGTTGAGGAAGATAACGAACTTGGCCTTGGCGCCGACATCGGCCCGGCAGAAGAAGCCGCGCAATGCAAGTCCGGCTCCCTTGCGATAGGGTTCAGCGCGGACCTCGATCTCGCGTGGACCGAAGCGCTTGACCAGAGGGCCGAACTTTTCAGGGTCGGCCCATTCCTTCCAGATATCGGCGCGTGCCCGGATGTCGGTGTCGATCGCGCGCGACAACTCGCCGACCAGCCGCTTTTCCGGCAGCCCCGGCGCTTCACGGTAGTCGGCGGCGAGCACCTGCTTGAGATCGCTGAGTTGAGCGAGGACGCGTTTGCCCAGCGAGGCGAACGGAATCTTGATCTCTGCGAGCAGCCTTGAGACCAAGGCATCGACCTCCCGAACATTCAGCGCGTCAGGCTGTCCTGGCGCCTCGTGTCGCCTTCCTGCCCGCATTAAGGTCGACCGGACATTCACGAGTGAAGCCATCACCCACCTCCGCCGCCGCAATCACGCACCAGTGCTTGGCTTATCTGTGCGCGGGCGATTATAGTCACGAAAATAGTAGGCAGCACAAGATGGTTTTGATGGGATCGTGCGCGCAAAAGAGATGCGAGCCGAAATGCACGGGCCATGCCAAGGCGAATCGACGACCTGATCAGCATCGCGCTGGGCGATTCATCTCCCCCTCGGACGAAGACTCCGAAAAGCCCTGAGGAATCAGGCGCAAACGGCGGGGTAATCGCGGACAGCTCACCTGCGCCCGACAGCGCCAGCGAAGCCGCGTCTACACCCACCCAGACTGACCAAGACTCCGTTGCGCCAGCTGAAGAACTCGACGGTTACGTTGATGTCCGTCCGATCGGAACCACGCAGGGACTAAAGGAGCTGGCTCAGCTCTACAAGAAGAGCGGCGGAGAGTTGGGCGCGCTCGAGCGCAAGGTCCACATGATGCTCTGGCCTCTGGCGCTTCATTTCGGGCTCTATTGGGTCAAGCGCGGGCGCGAGAGCAAACGTCCGCCGCTGGTGAGCGCGTTCTGGGCGCGCTCGCTGGCTGAGGCGCCGCTGACCTTGGGCCATCTGTATCCTCCGGCGCTGTTCAAGGGGCTGTTGGCCGGCGACGTGTTCGAGTTCGGCGGGATGGTGGTCGATTCGGAGTTCCGGCGCGAGCAGTTGATACCCGTGATGGCCGAGACGATCCGCCTGTTTCTGTTTTCGCGGCGGCCCGAACTGGTGATCGCGACTCCGGTCGAGTCGCTGCACGAGCTCTACAAGCAACTCGGCCTCAAGACCGTGGGCACCCGCCCGGTGGAGCATCCGCACGTGCCGGGAGTCCGGGTCTATCTGATGTACGGGCGCTTCAAGGAACTGGCCGGGCCGTTCTTCATGTAAGCACGGCGCGGGGAGTCAGGACGAAATCAGGGATGCGCGGCGTTGTGGTCGCGCGATTCACGGAACGCGGCGGTCAGCTTGTCGTGGCGCGAAAGCCGCCGGCGCATGATCTGCGCGCGCTTGCAGGCCGCAGTTCCGATCGTGCGCTCGATTCCGGCGCGCCGGCGGGTCAAAGCGGCGACCACCTCCGAGTAGATCTTGACCTGCAATCCCAGCTCGAACCAGTAACACGGTGGGCATACCGGCGCGCACAGGCCGGTCTCGTCGGGCCCGGGACACCGGAAGTCGGCGGCGCATCCGGCACATCGATGGGCATGCGGGGCGAGCGCGCGCCGGCGGCCGATTCCGGCCGGCGGCCACGGCAGAGGTTTGATTCCCGCCGCCGCGTGCGCGGCACCAAATCCATTGCGGCTGCGCGCAGCGCCATTGGTCGCCCGGCTGTCCATACTGCTAATGGTTAATCTATTGCTACAAAAAGTCAAGAATCAGAACCGGCGCAAAATGTCAAGGCTCCGGCCGCTTCCGGACCGCCGGCGTAGTGGTCGAGCGTGGTTCAGCGGTTGCCGGCCTAACCGTTGCGCCGGAGTGAGGCGAACGCCTGTGGTGTGAGATTCTTCGCTGCGCTCAGAATGACGTTACCTGGGTCTCGTTTGGTGGATTCCAGAAAACCCCGTTCAACAGGCGCTCGGCATCCGCAGCCTGCTTGCCTCGCTTGAGCGTGTCAGCCATCGGCGATCCAACTCATTTCAGCATCGCTCATTTCAGCGTCGGCGCGACCTACGGCGCCGGTGATCGCGCGCTTGAGAATTCCGGCATGATTTCGTGCGCGAAGCGCCGCAACTGATCCTTGCCGCCCAAAATCGTCAGCAGCACATACTCCGCGCCGGCCTTGTTCAAGGCCGCGAGCATCGCGCAGATTTCATCCAGGGTTCCGAAGAGCGCATTGGCCTCAGTCGCGCCGGCGGTGTTGGCGTAAGCGAGGACATGCGAACCCGCCTTGCCGTCGGGCGCGCGCGACACCGCGACCGTGCGCCGGGTGTATTCGGCTAGCCGGGCCAGCGCGGCTTGCTTGTCGGCCTCATCTTTCGCGACGTACAGTTGGCGCGCCACCGTCACCTGCATCGGATGGAATGTGTACCCCTTGGCTTCGCGTTCGGAGCGGTAGAGCGCGATGCGTTCGCCGATCGCGTCGGGCCCGGCGTATTGATCGAGAATGAGATTGAAGCCGCGCGCGGCGGCGCGGCGGATCGACGGCGCGCTCGCGGCCGCTACCCACAGCGGGGGATGCGGGCGTTGCGCGGCCGGCGGCTCGACCACGATGTCCTCGAAGTGCCAGTAACGGCCGTGATGGGAGAAGCGCGAGCGCGAGGTCCAGGAGCGTATGATGACCTCGATCGCCTCTTCGAAACGCGCCTCCGCCTCCTCCTGCGGAATGCCGAAGCCCTTGAATTCGTTGTGCCGGTAGCCCTTGCCGATGCCGAAATCGAGCCGGCCGCCGGAAATCAGATCGAGCGTCGCCGCCTGCTCGGCCAGCAAGACCGGGTGATGCCAGGGCAACACCATCACCGCGGTGCCTAGGCGCAATCTGGCCGTTCGCATCGCGAGAGCGCGGTGCCTAGGCGCAATCTGGCCGTTCGCATCGCGAGAGCAGTGAGCAGCGTGAGCGTGGCCGAGACCTGATTCCAGCCGGTGAAATGGTGCTCGACCGAAAAGCTCGAATGATAACCGAGCGCCTCCGCCTCGACGTTGAAATCGAGGTAGTCGCGAAACCCCTGCCCGGTTTCCGGGCCAAGATCGTCGTTGTCGGCTTGCGCCGAACAGAGCAGACCGAAGCGCATGGTCAGCTTGCTCGCATGATCATTTCCGAATATCGCTTCACACTTTTCTTGCACACTATCAAATTTGGTAGTCCACCTGGAAAACGGGCTGCCCTCACCGCTTCGCGCCTGCGGCGCTCGCCGCCTCTCCCTGGTCATCGCCACCGGCGCGGGGGAGAGGCGCAAGCAAAAGATCGAATCATTCCAGTTTGACCAGCAGGCCGCGGGTGCGGGCCGCCTCGAAGACCCGGCGGAAGACCAGCACCGCCAGGCAGAAGTACAGCGCGTCGAGACCCATCGCCCAGCCCAGATGGCGCAGCGAAAATCCCTGGCCGCCCAGGAGTTGCCGCATCCCTTCAAACGCATGCGTAGTCGGCAGCATCCAGGCCACCGCGCGCAACCATCGCGGCAGCGACTTGAGCGGATAAAAGACGCACGACACCGGCTGCAGCAGTCCGGCGAAACTCCAGGCGAGCCCCTGAATCCGGGTCGTGAAGCGGAAGATCATCCCGGTGATAAGCACGCCCAGCGCCAGGGCGAAAAAGATCAAGCTCGCGATAAAGGGCAGGAACACCAGCAGCAGCGGAAAGATATTGAAGGAGTAGGCTGCCCATGCGATCAGCGCCGCCGCGGACATCCCGATCATCGCTTTCAGTAAGTTCACCAGAATCAGCCCGGTCATGTATTCCGACACGCCCAGGGGTGTGGAGAACAAATTGATCAGATTGCGGCTCCAGAGCTCGTCGAGAAAGCCGACCGCCATATCGCGCTGAAAGGCGTAGAACAATCCCCACAGGATCGTGGCCCCGAGCAGGAAGCTTACGATATCGGGCCGAATCCGGTTGCTGTTGGTCAAATAGATGGTGAAGAAGCCCCACACGATAATATCGAGCACGGGCCAGTAGACCATGTCGGCGATACGGTCGACGTTGCGCCGCGCCTCGTAAAAATGGCGCAGCATCACGGCCTCTACACGATGGCGTTTCATGCTTCGGCACCTCTCACCACGCGCATGAAGACCTCTTCGAGCGCGGGTTCCTCGCGTTCCTCATTCAGGATCGACTGAGTAATCTCGATCGGGCTGCCCTCCGCAATCACCTTGCCGTGATGCAGAAAAACGATCCGGTCGCACATCTTCTCGACCTCGGACATGTTGTGCGAGGTGTAAAGGATCGTCATGCCCTGTTCGCGGCGGGCCTCGAGCAGCGCCTCTTTGACCTGCCAGGCGGTCTCAGGATCGAGATAAGCGGTCGGCTCGTCGAGCAGCAGCAGCGCCGGATCGTTCATCAGCGCCTTGCACATCCCCACGCGGGTGTTTTCGCCCGATGACAGGCGCGCGATCGGCTTGTCCTTCAGATGTTCGATGCGGAACCGGTTCATCAATGCGGCGATCTTGCGGCGCGGCTCGGCGATGCCGTAGAGCCGGGCGAACACATTGAGGTTCTCGAGCACCGTCAATCGGAAGGGAAATGCTACGTAGGGGCAGGTGAAGTTGGTGCGCTCGAGAATCTGTTCGCGATGGTCGCGGAGGCTCAGGCCGAAAATCCGGATTTCTCCGGCGCTGGGAGTGACCAGGCCCATGATCATGTGGATGGTGGTGGTCTTGCCGGCGCCGTTGGGACCCAACAGGCCCAAAATTTCGCCGCGCCGAATCGAGAACGAGACCCCGGCGGCCGCGGTGAAATCGCCGAATTTCTTGGTCAGATTTTCAACTTCTACCAGCATATGTGGACCCTGCCCTGCGCTGAGAAAATTAATGGCTCAAAAAACAAAACGGCCACGGATGCCTTCCATCGCATCCGTGGCCGCTCGTGTTTTTCCTGAACTGTTTAGCTAAAAGTCAAAGATCGAACACGCGCGCCCACGGTGCCTGGAATGCTCTGATCCGGATTGCCATGGGCTGCGTCATCTTTTCCCTGACTATCGGCACAGTAGCAGAACCAATCGCAAAGGGCTAGAGAGGCGTGTAACCTAATCGCCGTGCTCACGATCACCTCGATCACATTTGCGCGCGGCCGCCGCACCGCTTCGATGATCGCGATCTCCGTCCTGCTCGCCGCGGCGGCGATCGCGCGGGCCGAGACGGTTGCGATCGCCGAGCCGCAATGCGGCCCGTTTGGCGATCCCGCCGCCGAGGTGAGCTCGAGCTTCGTCGCCAGGCACAATCCGATCTGTATCTCCGGCAAGGTGCTCGGGCCGTGGCAGGATGCGGGCGGCTCGGAGCGCTACGCATGCGCCTACGAGCCCGAATTCGCGAGCGCCAAGAAGCCGCTGCCGCTGGTTGTATTCCTGCACGGGTCGCTGGCGACCGCGGATTCGATATTGGTGACTCGCCTGGTCGGCCGGGTCGAGCAGACCGACCTCGGCGACGGTCCCGGCTTTATTCTCATCGCGCCCGAGGGGCGTTACGGCCAGCATTACTATCCGGGCCTCGATAGCAGCGGACTGGGATGGGACAACTGGTATCGGCAGCTCAATCCAGCGGGCGCCGTGACGGTCGGGGGCGTCAGCTACGATCAGAACCTCGACGCGGCGGCGATCGATCACTTCGTCGACGCCGAAGTTGCCGGCGGCAAGGCCGATCGCAACCGGATTTACGTGATGGGATGGTCCAACGGCGCGGCGATGGCGATTTTGTACGCGCTCAATCGCCCGCAAGTCGCGGCCGCGGCGGTCTACTCGGCGCCCGATCCGTTCGGCGCGTTCGACGACCCCTGCCCGCAGACGCCGGTCGCGCGCCCGGTGGCCGGCGCCGGAGAAGTACCGGTCTACAATCCGCGCGTGCCAATCCTCCACGTGCGCAATAACTGCGATATCGGCGGCATCTGCCCCAACGGCGGCGTCCTCGCGCGGCAAATCGGCGCTCTCGGCGGCGACTTGCAGGATGTGATCCTGGACTCATCAGGCGGCGAGGTTCCTCAATGCGACGATTCATGCGGCAGTGATCCGCAAGCCGGCGGCCCGATCGGATTCTGGGACGGGCTGGTGGGCGCCGCGCATCATACGATCTGGCCCAGAGCGTGGAACGATCCGGTGCTGAACTTTCTGAAACACCGCGCACTCGGCGCGGGTTCGTGAAACGGCGCGAGGTCGTGCGTTCGCGGCGGCTGGCCCAGACCGGCGGGACGCCGGTCCTACCTCCGGCTCGTGAAACGGCGTCAGGTTGTGCTCTGACGGCGGGCGAGGACGTGGTAGACGTGACGCTCGCTGCATCCGACGCGGCGCGCGATCTCCGCGATCGCGCGACCGTCCTTGCGCAGCTTCAGGATCGCGTCGCGGTCGCGGCGCCGATCGGCCCGCATCTTGTGTAACGGCACATCGACCGGCTCGCCGCCGAAGCGATGGCCCAGGCGGCGCGCCGCGTCGGGGCCGAGCACGCGCACCAGCGGGCTGGCGTCGCCGGGACGCAGCGGTATGTACAGGCGCGTGCCGCCGAAGCCGCCGATCAGCATCCGCGCCATCTCCTCGCCCAACTCGGCCGCGATTTGCCGCAGCGTGAGCCGGTCACTGGCGATGTTCATGACAACCTCCTCCCCTTCCCCGCCCCTGCGCCGATTGCTGCGGCCGCGCCGCGCAGGATGCTCTCACAAAGATCCTGTCAGTAGATCCGCTCAGTCCCCGGCGTTTCCCCCGCGGCCGATTCCGAGGTAGGGATCGTCGCCGCGCCTGAGCGCGGCCAGAAAACTCTCGAAGGTCATCGCGGCGGGCAGATGGCCCCATCGCATCGCGCGCTCGAAGATTCGCCCCGCACCTTCAATCTCACGGTCGGTTTCCTCGATCATGGTTTCCCCCTTTTCCACAGGCCTCGCGGGCCCGGCCCGCATCTCGCGATGCGCATTCAGCGCTCAAATTGCATGGTTAAGGACAACGCTGCCTGTCACCTCCTAAACGACCCGCAAGCGCAGGCGCGACCGGCGCGTCCGCAGGGCTGCTCAGATGGCCGCTCTCGGAGACTGAAATCCTTGATAGGCAGAACGATAAGTGGGACAGTGCAGCAAACCAAAAAGGGGCGCGGAAGACTTAGCGACCTGCGGCGAACGATTCGGTCTCTCAGCACAATCCCTCCGCTCCTTCCAACCATGCAAGCGGGCAGCTCCCTGCGATGGCTGCGGGCCAAGTCAGGTACCGGTCACGCCGGTACGGACGGGGAACGGACGGGTCAGTGCATCGCGGAGTTCGGCCGCCAGAGCTACAGAAGCAGCTGGACAGATTGGCTGAATGGCAGAATGCGCCCCCTTCCCTTACCCCCCACCCGTCAACTCGCAGTTTACATGAATGTGGACAGAAAGCAATACAAACGTATCACATGGTGACTACTTCCTCGAAGAGAAATCGGGCAGGCTCGAAGACCGCGAACTCCGATCGTTTCTCGACCCGCAGCGGCTTTTCCGTTCGTATTCGCAAGCTGGCTACATTAATAGGAGGGCCCAAGCGGCTTTCGGAGCGCAGCGGCCTGTCACGCGCCGTGATCGGAAAGTATCTCAGCGGCAAGTCGGACCCCTCGCGCGAACGGCTGGTCAAGCTTGCCGAAGCCGCAGGAATCTCGATCCGATGGCTGGCCACCGGCGAGGGCGAGATGTCCGGCAGCGACGACAGCTATGTCTTCATGCCCCGCTCCGAGATCAAAAAGGATCAACTGTCAGTAGTGAGCGATCAGATCGTGGATCACGTCGCCTTCAGGGCGGAGCGGGTGCGCGAGAGTCTGCGCGTGGACCCCAGCGGCCTGGCCCTGATCGAGGCCCGGGGCGACGCGATGGCGCCGACGATCCATGGCGGGGATCTGCTGCTGATTGAAGTGAGTGGAAAGCCGGTCGATCCCGACTGGGTCCAAGCGCCCGACGGTGTATACGCGCTGGTGCGGCCCGACGGACTGGCGGTGAAACGCTTGGTGCGACGGCTCGACGGCCTGATCGAAGTCCGCAGCGACAACCCACTATATGGATATGAGGTTGCGTCGCCGGAGGCTTTCAAAGTTCTCGGCCGCGTGCTCTGGTTCGGACGGAGGCTGTAGGCAATTCAAGCGGGAAAAGTGACAATTCGGCTGGTGTGTTTCGATCTGGACGGAACTCTTATTCGCGCAACGACGTGCTGCGAGCTCATAGCCGCCGGGATTGGCCGGTTGGAGCGGATGCGCGAGTTCGAGCGGTGCGTAACCAGGGAGGAGATCGCCGCGGCGCGAATCGAGATGCGTGACTGGTATTCGCGCTATACGGAAAGTGAGCTATGCGCTTCGCTCGCGGCCGCCGCCGAGGCACCCGGACTGACCGTCGGCCTGGAACGCTTGCGCGCGGCAGGCGTTCAGATCGCGATCGCTTCAATAACCTGGTCGTTTGCTGTGGAGTGGTTTGCCCGGCGGCTGGGTGCGCAGTTCCACCTTGGGACGGAACTTCGCCCAGGCGGCGCGGTCGTTCATGTTTGGCCGGAAGACAAGGCCGCATGGCTGAGCGATCTTGCTGCCCGACTCGGCATCCCAAGAGCCGAGACCGCTGCGGTGGGCGATACCACGAGCGACTTGCCAATGTTGCTCGCGGCCGGGCGCGCATACTACGTGGGAATCGATGAGCCACCGGCTCCAGGAATCAGACACTTCCCGTCCGGAGACATCGATCAGATCGCGCGGGAACTTCTTTGTAGCGATTCAGCGCCCGAGGGTGCTCCTGAGTTGAAGCGGACGAGTGCAAGCCAGATTGAACGAAAAGGAACCTCTTGAGAGACTCGGGCACAGGTTTCCAATGGTGGCAGGTTTTCGGAAATTCCGATCATGAAAGAAGCGTCTAAGTTCAAATGAAAAAACTTCAGACCTGGATGGGTGTCGCCGCGATGCTGCTGCTTGCGGTGGCCAGTTCCGTTGCTGCGCCGGCAGGACCGTCAGTCGGTGCGGCCGAGGCGTTGCAGCGCATCCTCGACGGCAATCAGCGCTACGCCGCGGGCCGGCTCACGCGCCCCAATCAGACCGTCGAGCGGCGCATGGCGATCGCCGGCGGGCAGCATCCGATTGCCGCGATCCTGGGATGCTCGGACTCGCGCGTGCCGCCGGAGCTGGTGTTCGACCAGGGATTGGGCGATCTGTTCGTCGTTCGGCTGGCGGGCAACGTCGCTGATCCGGTCGCGGTCGACAGCCTCGACTACGCGGTGAAGCATCTGGGAGTGCGGCTGATCCTGGTGCTCGGCCATGAGCGATGCGGCGCAATAATCGCGGCGGTGCAGGGACATGAAGCGCCCGGCGACGTGGGCCCGCTGCTGGCCGAGTTGCGTCCCGCGGTCGCGGCTTCCAAGGCTCTACCCGGCGATCCGGTCGCCAACGCGATCTTCGCCAACGTCAAGCTGACGGTCGATGGCCTGAAGAAATCCGCGCACCTGCGCGCGATGGTGCAGAGCGGCGAGCTCGAGATAATCGGCGGCGTCTACCACTTGGCAACGGGCAGGGTCGAGCTCGTTGGGGAGCCTGCGACGTCAGCGCATTAGCACCGGCGCGCCGCGCGGCTCAGCCTTGACGAATTTATTCGCTGTCTTACAATGAGGTACAATGGGTGACACGGTTACTCTTTCCTTACCCAACGCGATGACCCGCCAGATCGAGCAGGCGTGCCGGCGCGAGCACCGCACCAAGAGCGAACTGATGCGCGAGGCGCTCAGAGTGTATTTTGGCACCGCGCGCGGCCTGCCAACCTATGCGCCCACCAAGGCGGAACTCGAAGCCATCCGCAAAGGTCGCGAAGAGATCCGCCGCGGCGAGTACTATACGCTCGATGAGCTCCACGCTTCCTTGGCAGGTCATCACCGCAGAGCGCGCGCAACGAAGTCTCGCCCGCCTGCCAGAGCGCGACCGCGCCCGGCTGTTGCGCGTCATCGATGAGATGGCGGTGAATCCATTTGCCGGGGACTTCTTGAGACTCAAGGGCGAGCCCCGCGGCTTTCGCCGGCGCACCGGAGACTGGCGGATCTTCTTCGACGCCGACCCGGAACGGCACGCCATCTACATCACGGATATCGCCCGGCGCACGACCACCACCTACCGCAAGCGCTAGTGCCGTTCCAATTTGTTGTTCCGAATTGTAGCGGGCCATGCGCTTATACCGCTCGCTCATTAACACGTAGGCGTAATGCATTCGAACCGCCCAGCTTAGGCGCAAATAGTTGGAACGGCACTAGTCGCCTTGACTTGCTCTCCGCTCATGGCAGTTCGGATGGCGAATCCGGAGCGCGGCGCATGAGCGCGCGCGCCTCAGACGCGGCGCCAGCCTGTGCCTTCATGGCCGAAGCGGAACTCCTCGGGATGAATCAGCTCGGCGAGAATCTCGAGTGACTCGGCGATCCGCGGGCCGGGACGGTTGAGGTACTGGTTTCCGTCTACGACGAACACGCGGCCCGCGCGCACCGCGGGTAATTCGGCCCATCCCGAGAGCGCCGTCAGGCTGGCGAGTTCGGCCATCGTGCGATCGATCTTGAAGCCGCACGGGGAGATCACGATCACTTCGGGATGGCCTGCGCGCAGCTCATCGAAAGTGATGCGCGGCGAATGCTTGCCCGCCGCGCCGAGGAGATTGCGGCCGCCGGCCATCGCGACCAACTCCGGCATCCAGTTGCCCGCCCCCATCAGCGGGTCGATCCATTCGATACAGCCTACGGCCGGGCGCGAACTGGCCTGGGCGGCGCGCTCGGCGATCTCCGCGCCGCGCTCCCGGAGCCGGCGCGTGAGCTCGACGCCACGCTCGGGCACGCCCAGCGCGACCGCGACGCGCTCGATATCGTCCCAGATGTCGCTCAGCGAATCGGGCCGCAGCGAGATGATTTGCGGACGCGCGCCGAGCCATCCGGCGACCGCGTCTTCCACGTCGCGTTCGCTCACCGCGCAGACCTCGCATTGCGATTGCGTGACGATCAGGTCGGGATTAAGCCGCCGCAGCGTGGCGGCGTCAACCGCATAGACCGACAAGGCGTCGCGCACGATCGCGTTTACGCGCCGGTCGATTTCGGCGCTCGAACCCTCGACTTTGAACTTCGGCGCAGTGCAGACCGCGCGGTCCGCGACCTCCGCCGGGTAGTCGCACTCGTGCGAGCGCCCCACGATTTGGGCGGTGAAGCCGAGCGCGGCGACAATTTCGGTGGCGCTGGGCAGCAGGGTTACGACTCGATGTACGGTCATCACGATCCTATGGGCCGCGCTGCGTTCAGCGCGGCTTTTGCGCGTTCACGTAAAAGAACAGCGGCGCGTGCTCGCGCCATCGGCGCAGAAACGGATGCTGGATGCAGACGGCTTCGCTGGGCCGCGGCTCGCCGATTCGGCGCAGCAGGAAGCCCGACTCCACCACGGTATTGAGATAAAACGACAGCGTGTTGTCGAAGCGCGGCACCGCGAAGGGCTCGAGCGACTCGGGATTGGACACCTGGGCGAATTTCCATCGCTCGACCCACGGCGTGTCGTCGAAGTAGCGCGCGACCGTCAACGCGGTTTCTTGGCCCGCTTCATCACGGATCCAGGTCAAGCCTTTGGTGATGAAGCAGGGATGAATGATGCTGAACACGAGCGTCGCGCCGGGCCTGAGCACGCGGTGAATCGCGCGCATCGCGCCCGCAAAGTCCGGACCATCCATCAAGGCCATGAAAGAGACCGCCGCGTCGAAGCTCAAATCGGCAAACGCGGAAAGGTCGGAGAACGAATTCACTTCGTAGCGGATGCCCAAGGGGTCGCGACGCTCTTCCTCCCGGGCCAGTTCGATCATGCGCGGCGCCAGGTCCGCACCGGCCATCTTCGCCCCGCGCCGCGCGAGAATGCGCGTGTTGTAGCCTTCACCACATCCCGCGTCGAGAATACTCAGCCCGGCAAGCTCACCGATCGCCTCGCTGATGAACTCCAGAAACGCCGGATTGTTGTAGAACTCGCGATAAACGTCCCCTCCCTTACGCACCTGCGCGGCCCACGAGTCGGCATTGCCATCCCAAGCACGCGAGACCTCGCGCTCAGAGAGCGGGTTGAGTTCCGATTCGGAGATACGAGGCATACGGGAACCGCGAAGCATAACGGGTGCCGGGGCGGGAAAAAAGGGCGGGCCGGTGGTGGGTACTGGCCGCATTAGGACAACCGGGGCAGAAAATTAGGACAAGCGACCCACCGTCGGTCCGTTCAGGGGTTGCCTGCGCCGTCGCGCTGATCTTTTCGAGTTAACGCCAGCTTCTCGGCTGGAATGTCCACGCGGACGAAGAAATCGGCGAGTTGATGCTGTAAACATTCGAGGCCTTCCACCGACATGGAAGCGGCGCGGGCATCGAGATTGATCGCCCGTCTATCAACGCAGTTGGTCACCCGAAGATCGGCGTAGAAATCGCCGTTCAGCGACGGCACTCCCTGCAATGGCAAAAAAGAGCGCTGCTGCTGACGGCGCACGGCCTCTCTATACTCGACGGATTGGCTGTCCAGATTGGCCCAAGGGAACATCGCCGCAATCAAAATGCGAGCCTTGTCGCTATCGTTGTCCATTGTACAGTCATGCGAGAGCACTATTCCCGGAACGATCCTGCCTCTCCCTACGAAAGACCCCAAACCGTCGCCGTCCGGCACGAAAGCAGAGATTTCCTCCCAAACTCGTCCGCCGCCCCTGCTGCCTTTTCGTATGAATATGGGGTTTGGGGGCGGTGTCGCAAAAAGAAGGTCCCTGATGACATCGCCTTGAGAGAGGTTCTGCTCAAGTTGAGGCGCCCACCATGACATTCGGGCAACTCAGACCAGAGAATCAGGGTCTCGATATCTGTCCCTTGATGGTGTTGAAGCAAATGGCGCTGAAGCAAAACGCTCTAGCTGCCCATAGTCGCGCACAACCGCAGTCGGCACTACGACGGCAGCCATGCTGCAAGCCACAATAACCATATTTTTGCTCACCTCAAGCCATTCCTTCGTCCCTGCTTGAGCTGTGCTACTGTCAGTCATGGGCGATCCGATCACAAAGTTCATTGTCGCGTTCCTCCGGGTTTCCCGATTTTCCCAAACTCGCCAGTAAGCGCCTTCAACTGAATAGGCTCCAATCCGTCCGTTCTCGTAATTGTGGCAAGGTCAATTTGGCCCCCAACTCCGCGCACACCGACTAGAAAAGTCTGTACCGTGATAGTCGTTTTGATAAGCAAGATCGCAAGATCGACACAATCTTGCAGCGGCAAAAATTGAAACGGTATGGGTGCCTGAAGTTGGGTCTTTAGATGCGCTTCGAGCCCGCCGCGTTGGTCGTCAGTTAGCTTTAGAAACTGCTTCGTGAGTTCGGGCAAACGTGGATCAAACCCCGTGATCAGACGATCAGTAAATTCGCGCTGCCCGCCCCAAATGAGACCAAAAGACCCCGTCTGTTGTTCTTTCGGTTTGGGTTGCGTGGGGATTGTGATCTCGAACAAGCGTCCGTAAGGTTCATCCTCGTCATAACCACCGACGATAAAGACCATTTCGGTGCCTGGTGCCGGTGTCATTGACATTTTCTGGTCTGTCCATTGCCTCTGGAAAAACTCGCTCAAATCCGTTGCGAATAATTCGACGGAGATTCTTTTTTCCTTGGGATACTTCTTGAAAAGCGCCGCCTCAAATTCGGGCATGAAACTATGTGCGGTTCGTGGCAGTGTTGTGCCGATAGCGCCTAGTCCATATGTGATTGCCCCGACGTATTTGTGTCCCGATACCCGCAAAAGTTTGGTTGCGTTGTCGAAAGTCGAAGGAATTGCGACGGGTCCCATCGGTGTTTGGGAAACCGTAGTGAGCGTGACCCTACTGTCAGCGGCTAGAACAATGCCCTCAGCTCCCTTGAATGCAATTCCGAGCGACATAAAAAGACATCCACGCGGCGCACCAATGGCCGCCGCACAGTCGCCTGTGTAACATATAATCGCTCAGGGGGGCCAGTGAATATAGCAGATTTCGGGCGCGGAAAGCTATTCTTTTGTCGGCATTTCGCTCTGTTTTCGCCTGTTTCTCTTGATATTTAGACGTGATTCCCGACCAACAGTTTCAACGCCCCGGCATATTCGATCCCTTCCCGCCGCGACCCACGATCAGTCGGAACCGTCGCGTGCCCAGGCTATGATCAAACCGCTAATCGAGCCTCGCGTCCATCCCTGAAATTGCAGGCGAACGTAGCAGGTACCGGAAGGCCGTCGTTAATGGCCCACTTCGGAGGAGGAAAATTTGCATCGACTCTTGAGAGTGTTTGCGGGAGCGGCCGATCATCCGGCGGCGCAGAGATCAGTCACGGCCTGGGCCAGATCGCGGCAGTGCCCGACGCTCGCGGGCAATTCGCCGGGGTGGGCCGCCGCGAATAGCGCGGCGGTGCGGGTGGCGAAATCGGCGGGCCGCAGCGGCATCGCGGCGGCCTCGGCGATCGATCCCTTTTCGTTGACGAAGTAGCGGCGGTTCAAGGCGTAGAGCACCTGCACCAGGCATCCGACGGCCCTGAACAGGCAGCCGGTCACATAATACACGTCGCCGCGCGCGGCGGGCTTGTCGGCGATCGCGAGCGAGAACGACGCCTCGTAGAGATATTTCCGGATCAGCTCGGCGCGCATCGCGGGCGGATATTCGGCGGTCAGTCCCTTGAGCGTGCGCAGCACGCCGAGCGGATCATGCAGGGGGCGGCAGTAATGTGCCTCGCCCATATAGATATGGTTGTGGAAGCCGGCCGGATGGCCGATCTGATAGTCGCAGGTGATACGGCCGGCGGCGCATCGCGCGATCACGTTGGCGAGCTGGTCGAGGTCGCGGTAGAGAAAGTCTACATGCAGGCTGTCGATGACAAGCCATCCGCCGCCGTTGATCCACGGCCCCCATTCACCTGGGAGCGTGACCAGGTCCGGCAGATGGCGGTCGTCAAGCTCGCGCGCGAGCTCGGCGAGCTGGTCAAGCGCAAACGGCTTTTCGGGATAGTAGTAGAGGCCGAGGTCAAGGTCTGAATCTTCACGGGCGGTTCCGCGCGCGCGCGAACCGCCGATCGCGACCCCGGCGATACCGGGCAAGGCACCGAGGCGGCCGGCGATCGCCTGTGCCAGCTCGAGCGGCGCCTGCATGTTCAGGCCAGCGCGTGCGGATAGGTGCGCGTTAGGAGCGGCATCGCGAGGCCGGCCTGCGCGACCCGTCGCGCGAGCATCTCGAGGTACAGCCCGGCGAGATCCTGATTGTCGCGCCGCTTGAGTCCATAGCTCAGGCAATCGTGAGTGAAGCCGCTGCCGGGCGGGCCGAAAAAATTCGCGGCGCGCGGCACCCATTCGCGCAGCGCCTGCTCGACGCGCTCGCGACCGAAGCGCTCGGCCGCCACGCGCAATTGATCGGACGCAAACTGATCGTGGCCGGCCTCTTCGTCCACGATCAACGCCGCGGCGCGGCTGTGCGGCGCATAGCTCGATTCGCAGTAGTTCTCGCTGATCATCAGCAGGCCGGTCATGTCGAGGCTCAACCCCGCCATCAAGAGGTCGAGCTCGCCGTCGGCGCGCTCGGCGAAATAGCGCGGCGCTTCGAATGACGGCGCTTTCACCGCCGAGATCATCGAGCGATCGGCGGCGGTCGCGCTGATTCCGAGATCGGCGAGCGCGCGATAGATCATCGCGGCGTGCTCGCGTTCCTCCGCCAGGTTCTTCTCGACTACCGGGCGCAGCGCGGGCGTAGACAGGCGGCTGAGCGCGCGCTCATAGCCTTGCGCGGTGAGCTTTTCGGCCAGCGCATGCGCGGCGAGCAGCCTGACGACCACCCGCAAATAATTCCGTTCGGGCGCTCCGCCGCGGACCTGATCGGCCTCGAAAGCGCGAGGCGCAAACTGCCGGCGCGCGCGCATCCTCAGTGATGATTCGCTCTGGAGGGCAGGACCACCGTCGCGGAACCCGGCGTGGTCTTTTCTCCCTTGGCGTTCTCGAGCCAGATTTCGCACTCCACCAGGTGCTCGCCGTTGTCGACCTGCTTGTTCGCGATCTTGCCGCGGCATACGACCTTCGAGCCCGGCTGATCCATCCCGCGATACTGTACGGCCAGCTTCCTGAGCGATCCGAGCTCGCCCGCGAAATCCGTCATGAGCTGTCCCAGAAAGGCGTTCTTTAGCGCGCCGTGGAGGATCACGCCGGGCAGTCCGGCCGCGATCGCGAAATCCTTGTCGTAGTGGATCTGGTAGAAGTCGCCCGAAGCGCCCGCGTAGCGGACGAGCTGCTGCGTGGTCGGATCTTTCTCCAGGCTCGGAATTTCCTGGCCGACTTCGATATCTTCGAAATAAAACTGCCGCGCCATGGTTCTCCTCTCAGTAGCGAATTCCCGTCGAGCGCTGGATCGCGCAGAGCTGGCCGAACTGGTTGGTGTAGCGAGTCTCCGTGACGATGAAAACCATCGTGCCCATCCGTCCCGTTGCTTCGCGGATATCAGCCAGCTTCGAGATCACGGTGATCCGATCGCCGGGACGAATCGGCTCGAAATATTCCCACTCCGAGCCGCCGTCAAGGGCGCGAAAGACCGGCAGCTTGAGCGGGACGTTGAAGAAGCCTCCGCCGAGCGAGCGGCAGAAGGTGGGCGGCGCGATCATGCCGCCATAGCGCGAGCGGCGCGCGGCGGCTTCGTCGTTGAACAGGGGATTGGGATCGCCGATCGCTTCGGCGAAGCGGCGGATAGCGCCGCGCTCGATCTCGGCCACGCGCGGCTCGCTCTCGGTGCCAATCAACTTTTTTACTTCGTCTGTAACGATCTTGTTCGCCATGGAGTTTCCTTCGTGCTTGACTACATATCACAGCGCTTGCAACAAACTGAACGGGGAGTAACCGGCCGATGGCAAAACTGACCGCCAAACAGATCGCGGAGCGGCTCGAATCTCTCCCCGGATGGGAGTACAAGAGCCACGCTATCAGCAAGCTGCTGCGCTTTAGGGAATTCATGGATGGAATCAAGTTCGTCAACCGTATCGCGCGGATCGCCGAGGCCGCCGATCACCATCCCGACATCACGATCAACTACACGCGCATCCGCTTTTCCTGCACGACGCACAGCGAAGGAGGAGTGACGGAAAAAGACCTCGCGCTGGCGGCGAAAATCGATCAGGCATTCGAGTCCGAGGCCCGCTGATGCGCCCCACGCTGGCCACCGACTTCTTTGCACCGCCGCGCCCGCGCGTGATCGCCCATCGCGGCGACAGCGGCGCGGTTCCCGAAAATACCATCGAGTCGTTCCGCGCTGCGGCCGAGCTCGGCTTCGATTGCATCGAGCTCGACGTTCACATGACGCGCGACGGCGAGGTGGTGGTCTCGCACGACGCGGAGTTGAAGCGGATGTGCGGGCGCGACGGCACCATCGCGCAACTTACGTGGCAGGAGTTGTCGAGCGCCGACGCCGGATTCAATTTCCGCACCGCCGATGGCGCCTATCCGTTCCGCGGCAAGGGATTGCGCATACCGAAGCTGCACGAGGTGCTGAGCGCGTTCCCGGCGCAGCGCTTCGTGATCGAGGTCAAGCAGGTCGAGCCGAGCCTGACGCAACCGATGCTCGAAATCATCGATAGGACTCGGATGCGCCGGCGCGTGATGGTGGTCGGCGAGCACCAGCAGCCCCTCGACGAGATCCGCAGGCTCGCTCCGCAGATACCGACCAATTTTTCGGGGCTGGAGGTAGCCGGATTCCTCCAGGCGATCGCGCGGCGCGACACGGGCTATCAGCCGCCCGGCGATGCGCTCCAGGTGCCACCGGAGTATCAGTCGTGGAAGCTGGTGACGCCGGAAATCGTGAGCGCAGCCCATCGCATGGGAATCGAGGTGCACGTCTGGACCGTCAACGAGCCCGCCGAGATGGCCGCGATGCTCGACTTGGGAGTCGACGGGATAATCACCGACTATCCGGCCCGTCTCAGGAGCGTGCTCGCCGAGCGCGCGCGCCGCTGAGACGCGTCACGCGCCCCAACTGCTCTTGAGCAATGTCCGGGCGCGATCGAGATGGCGGCGTATATAGCCGCGTACCGTCTCGGCCGACGCCGCGTCGAGTTTGCCCAGCACCAGCGCCGCCGCAAGTTCCGCCATCGCAGCCTCCATCGCGCGCCGATCCAGGCGCGCCGTTTCGGATTTGGGCGTGGCGAGCGTCTGCTGCAGATCGGCAACTTCGGCCGCGTCGTAGGCGGGCGCGTTTTCGAGCGAAGCGGCCACGTGCATGAGATCCGCCGCCGCCATCGCAGCCTGTCCCTGGGCGTAGGGCGACGACAGTTCGGCGAACAGCGTGCCGAGGATCGTCCGCTGAATTCCGGCTAAGGTCTCGGCCAGCGTCGGTCGTAACATGGTGGTGTTGTTGCTTCGCTCCTGTCAGTCGCTCTTCGCGCTCCGGAAGACCCTGCACAACCAGTGAAACGCGAGGGTCGGTGGGCGCGCTGCACGCGATAGATTCCTCGCTTCAGCAGCTTGCGCTCGGAATGACAACTATCCTGCGCGTTCTTCCTAATGTCATTCCGAGCGGAGTCCGCGCAGCGAGGAATCTCATTCCACTGCTCTCCGGATTGCCTTGTGAAGCTTCATGCGATTAACGATTCATCACTTACACCAACTTCAATTGGCTCGCCAGATCATCGAAGAGCGGCGGCAACAGCAGTTGCAGAAACGGCATGATGGAATCTGCGGTGCGGCCTTCGACAAAGTCACGAATTCCCGTCAAGCAGATCACCGCCATCTTGGCGTTGCCCAGGACCTGGTAGAAGAACAGCCGCTGCCGGTCGACCGGACGGCCGGTCTTGTGCTCGTAGAGCCGGTAGAACGCCTCGCGTTCCATCAGTCCGCCCGCAAGCTCGCCGCGTCCCCAGAACATCATCGAGGCCCATCCGAGGTCTTCCATCGGATCGCCCAGATGAGTCATCTCCCAGTCGAGCATCGCGTTGATCCCATGGTCGTCGTACAAATAGTTTCCCGAGCGGTAGTCGCCATGGACGACCACCACGCGATCGCTCTGGAGTTGCTGCGCTTGCAGCCATGCGAACGCGGCCGACAGGACCGGGTAATGCTCGCCCATGCGATCGCGCTCGTAGGTTTCGCGCCACTGCGCGGCCTGCGCGCGCGCCGGTTCGCCGGGATCGCCCGGCTCGCCCAGCCATTCGAGTCCGAGCGCGCGATAGTCGAGCGCCTGCAGGCGCGCCAGTTCGTCAAGAAACTGATCCGCAATCCTGGCCCGCAACGCGTCCGGTTCGGTGGCCGGGAATGCGCCCGTGGTTACGCGCCCCTCGGCCCGCGCCATCAGGAAGAACGGACGCTCGATAACGGCGGGATCGAGCTCCAGGCAGAAGGGCTCGGGCACCTTGAGGCCGGCCCGATGTACCGCGCGGAGCACGTTGAACTCGCGCTCGCGCGAGGTTTGCAGCAGGCCGCCGGTGGGATCGCGGCGCGCGATCAGCGGACGCGATTGGCGCTCGCCGCGCGAGTCGATCCATTCGAGGTCGAAGGCATAGGTCTCGCGCGAGGAGCCGCCGGAGATTCGCTTGAGCCCCAAGACCTTGACGCCGCTCGCGCCCGGAATCTGGCGCGCGAGATATTCTGTCAGGCTGCGCTCATTCATCAGATCCGCATCGAATCGCGCGCCGATCACGCAAACGCGGGCATCACCTCGCGCGCGAACAGCTCCGCCGCGCTGACGGAAGGCATCGGCAGCAGCACGAGCTGAAACAGGCTGACCCCCCGAGCCGCGCGCTTTTTGAATTGCTCGATCACCTGCACGGCCGTGCCTTTGATCGCGTTGCGCATGTCCTGTCCCATCGATTGCGCCTGCTCCCACGCCTGCGCGGCTTCCTGCTCGGTGCGGCCGAGAACGGCAAACACCATCTCGGAGATCTTGAGCGTGCCGAAGTCGCGGCAGATCGCGCGGCAATGCTGGCGCAGCACGCCCAGCGTGCGATCAAAGTTCTCATACGTGGGCATCAGGTTATAGTGGTCGGCGTATTTTGCTACCAGCCGTAGCAGCACCTTCTCGCCCAGCCCGCCGATCATGATCGGCGGATGCGGCTTCTGGATCGGCTTGGGATTGAGCGGCGCGTCCACGATCGAATAGTACTTGCCGCTGAAATTGGCGCGGCGCTCGGCAAACAGCGCCTTCATGATCAGCAGGCCCTCCTCGAATTGCTTAAGCCGCACGCTCGCGGGCGGAAATTCATAGCCGTAGGCGCGGTACTCTTCTTCCATCCAGCCCGCGCCGACCCCGATATCGAGACGGCCGTTGCTGATGTGATCGATCGTGACCAGCGACTTCGCCAGCAGGCCGGGATTGCGATAGGAGTTGCACAGCACGATCGTGCCGAGGCGCACGCGCTGGGTGCAGGCAGCCAGCGCGCCCATCATCGCGATCGCCTCGTGGTAGTCGAGATCGGGCAGCCCCGGAATCCACATATGGTCGGAAAGCCAGATCGAATGGTAACCCAGCCGGTCGGCGGCCTGCGCGAACTCCAGGCACATCGGCCACGGCAGCCCGCCTTGCGGGACTTCGAGTCCGAATTCGACTTTGTGGTCGGCCATAGCGTCTCTCCGTCAGACCTAAGCGAATGCGGGCATTACCTGGCGCGCGAAGGTCTCCAGCGTGGCCGGCGGCGCAAAGTCGCTGAAGAAGATCGTGAACATCGTAACGCCCCGGTTCACGCGCTCGCGAAGCTGCGCGATGATCTGATCGGGCGTGCCCTTTATTCCGGTGGCCGAGAACGGAAATCGCTTGGCCATCTGCCACTTCCGTTCGACTTCCTCGTCGTCCTTGCCCATGCAGACCAGCAACTGCTCCGAGATCGTCAGCGTGCTGAAGTCGCGGCCGACGGCCCTGCAATGATCCTTGAGCACGTTGAGCTTGCGCGCGAAATCGTCGTAGCCCGCCGGACAGTTCCAGCGATCGGCGTACTTCGCAACGATTCGCAGCATCACCTTTTCGCCGCTGCCGCCGATCAGTATCGGCGGATGCGGCCGCTGCACCGGCTTGGGATTGAGCGGCGCGTCGGCGATCTCGTAGTACTTGCCTTTGAAGCTGGCGCGCTTGTCGGCGAACATCGCGTTTAAGACTTGCAGGCTCTCATCGAGTTGGCGCAGCCGCTTGCCCATCGAGGGAAACTCGTAGCCGTAGGCGCGATATTCCTCGTCCATCCAGCCCGCGCCGATCCCGATTTCGAGCCGCCCGTTGCTGATGTGATCGATCGTCGTCAGCGACTTCGCCAGCAGCGCCGGATTGCGATACGAGTTGCAGATCACCAGCGTGCCGATCCTGAGATGGTCGGTGGCGGCGGCCAGCCCGGCCATCAGGGTTAAGCACTCGTGATGGTCCAAATCGGGCATCCCGCGCGTCCACATGTGATCGACCAGCCAAAGCGAATGGAAGCCCAGCTTCTCGACGAGCCGCGCACGGTCCAGCAGCGCGGGCCACGACATCGCGGCTTGCGGTGAGAAGATCGCGAACTCAACTTTGTTCGGCATCGTCAGCTCCGGTCAAATCCGTTAATCGCCATCGCGTTGAAACGCACGACCATCACAGGTTTCACTCGCGCCACGGCAGGCGCGAGGGCGACGCTTCTGTTTCGCATGGCGGGCCCCAGGAATCAACCGAATCAACCGCCGACGCTGTGGCGCGGGCCGCAAATAGTATATGAGTTCCTCCGATGGGCGCTCATCAATTCACCGCGATAGGAGGATGGGGCAGCAAGCTGACGACGATCGTGGCGAGCCGATGCGACAAATGCGGCTTCATGTACGTCGCGATGAATCATGCCGCCGATCCTGCCGGGAGCGTCATCGCCATCGGCGGGGACGGTAACGATCTTGACGCGTCGGAAGTGGCCGACGGATGTCCGATGGAAGGATGAGATGAATCGAACTACCTCTCGCGCCGCCTGGGCGGCCACCGCGCTCGCTATCTTCATTTCCGGGTTGTTCGCGGTTTCCGCCGCAAGTGGGACGATTACGCATGGCGAGTTTTCGATCTTCGAGCCAGATTGGACGCTGACCGGCCAGCCGCGTGCGCTCAAGGGCGCGCCCGGTATCTACGAATGGCGGTTCGCAGCCAAATGCGGCACCTCGCCATTCGACCAGATCGCGCTGCATCGCGTCGCGGCCGGTCCCAAGCCGCCGGCGAATCCCGCGGCGGTGGTGCTCTTTCTGCCGGGAACCTATATGAACGGCGAAATCGGAGTGGACGACCCGCAGCACAATCTGATGGTCTATCTGGCGACCAAGGGTATCGACACCTGGGCACTCGATTACCGCACCCACTTTATTCCGCCGGCGATGCCCGAGAAGGATCTTTCCGAGTTGAAGGGATGGACCGACGAGCTATTCGGGTCGGACATCGACGCGGCGGCCGAGTTCGTCTCGGCCACCACGCATCGTGAGAAGCTGTTCGTCTCGGGATTCAGCCGCGGAGTCGAGTTCGCGTATGTCTACGCCGCGCATCATCCGGAGCGCGTGGCGGGACTCGTGATGCTCGACGGGTTCCTCAGCGACCAGCCGCCGACGCCGGGTAGTCCGAAAGGTTACGCCGACGACCTTGGCGGGCAGCACCTTACTTTCGACAAGCGCAAGATTCTCATCCAGATGGTGATCGCCAATCCCGACGGTCCTGCACCGATTCCAAAGTACAAGACCGCGCGCGAGAACCTAGAGCACGTTCTCTACGACGCGGCCAAATTCGGCGGCAAGGGCGGACTGGCCAATCCGCTGGGCGGCTTCTCTGACGGGCCGACGCTGGCGCGAGTCCTCCTCCAGGACGATCGCTGGTGGCCCTCGATACAGAACTACGAGAGCATGCCAACGCGGGAGCAGATGGTATCACTCGCCGCCTCGAAGATCCCGGTGATCGCCTTCGCCAGCACCAACCTGGGGGCGGGATGGGCGGCCCAGGTTCAAAAGACCGCCCAATCGACCGGGAGCTCCGAGGTAGCGTTCACTGCGCTCCAGGGATGGGGCCATCTGGACGTGCTGTGCGGCACCCAGGCGGAGAGCAAGGTCTACGCACCAATCGCGGCGTGGATCAGGCGGCATGCGAAGTAGGCGGAAAGCCGGCGTCGGGGCCGCGCTCCAGCGCATCCTTGGCGCGGCCCATCACGAGCACCGCGGCTAATGCCCACATCCCCAGCGTGAATCCCAGCGCGCTCCAGAGCACCAGGCTGCGACGGCGCCGAGTCGCGATAATCGCGATGAGCGGCGCCAGTGCGGCGTTGATCGCCAGCGAGGTCGCGATCAGCTCGGGCGGGTTCTCAGGATAGCGCATCAACGCAAACCCGGAACTGTAACTCAGTATCGTGGCCAGGGTTCCCATCGGTTTGCGTGCAGCGCCGGTCTATATATAGTTGCTATTGATGGCAACCGACGACGCCGAGAGCCTATTCTCGAAGATTAAACAGATGAGCGAAGAAGGCCTGACCAGCTTCTTCGGCGAAGTGATGTCCAACGAACGCGCGCGCCGCGCGCTGGGCCGCGCCGGCGAACGGTTCATGGCCAACAAGAAGGTCTTCGATCGCAACATGGAGACTTTTCTGGATTTCGTGAGCATCCCGTCCAAGCGCGACGTTCGGGAATTGAAGGCGCGCCTCGATCATCTCAACGGCCAACTGCTTAATCTTAGCATCAAGCTCGACCGCATGCTGGCCAGTCCCAAGGCGCCGCTAAAGACCCTGCCGGCGAAGAAACGCGACCATAAGAACGCCGGCGATTAGTGCCGTTCCAACTATTCGCACGTAAGCGGGGCGGTTCGGATGAGCGAGCGGGAAAAGCGCATGGCTCGCTATAATTCGGAACAACAAGTTGGAACGGCACTAGCAGGTTGCGGAAAAACCAAAGGGAAGGCGATTTCGGCGAGGAGTAAGCGCTACTACGATCACGAAAATGCACCTTGGATCAATGTTATCAGGGGTCAAAAACACTTTTTCCGCAACCTGCTAGTGTCCTGAGTTAGAAATACGTTGACAAAATCTGGCAACCGAATCGAGGATTTGGTCGGCCGTTTTGGTCCAGATGAAGGGTTTAGGATTGCGGTTGTGGCTGTCAAGGAAGCGGCGGATGGCGGCTTGCAGTTCGCCGGTACTGCGGTGGACGCCGCGGCGCAGTTGTTTTTCGGTGAGCAGCGCAAACCAGCGCTCGACCAGGTTGAGCCAAGAGCCGCTGGTGGGAGTGAAGTGCAGATGAAAGCGCGCATGGCGCAGCAGCCAGCGCTTGGTCGCCGGGGTCTTGTGGGTGCCGTAATTGTCGAGGATCAGGTGCAGGTCCAGTTCGGGCGGCACTGCCGCATCGATGGTTTCCAGAAAGCTGCGAAACTCGGCTGTGCGGTGACGCCGATGAAACTCGCCAATCACGGTCCCGGTCTTGGCGTCGAGCGCGGCGAACAGGTTGGTGGTGCCATGGCGCTTGTAATCTGCCGTGCGGCGCTCGGCTTGGCCGGGGCGCATCGGCAACAGCGGCTGACTGCGATCGAGCGCCTGAATCTGTGCCTTCTCATCGACGCACAACACCAGCGCTCTGTCCGGCGGATTGAGATACAGACCCACGATATCGCGTACTTTGTCGATGAACTGCGGGTCTTTGGAGAGCTTGAAACCCTCGGCCCGGTGCGGCTGCAAGGCAAACGCCCGCCAGATGCGGCTGATCATGCTCTGACTCAGTCCGCTGCGCTTGGCCATCGCACGCGTGCTCCAGTGAGTGGCATCGGCGGGAGTGCTTTCCAGGGTCAGCTGCACCACCCGCTCAACTTGCGCGTCACTGACTTGCCGGGGCGCTCCCGGGCGCGGCTCGTCCAGCAATCCGTCCAGCCGCCGCTCCAGGAAGCGCTGGCGCCACTTGCCCACAGTCTGATGGGTAACCCCGAGCTTGCGCGCCACCGCCAGATTAGGGCTGCCAACGGCGCACTCCAACACCATCCGCGAACGCTGGGCCAGCGCCTGCGCGCTCTTGGGCCGCCGCGCCCACCGCTCCAAGGTCTCACGCTCTTCAGCCGCCAGGCTCAAAGGTGCTATCGGTCTCCCGGTCCGCATCGGCATCCCTCCTCCTATACGAGAGACGCCGACGGGCTACAATTTATTCAATGAACTTATAACTCAGGACACTAGAGCATCTTCGCTCCGAATTGGTCCGCAATCTTAAAGCTGCGGGCCAGCTCGGCCAAATCGCGCAGACGGCGGGGCTCGCGCCCCAGGTCGGGCGCGACGATCAATTCGGCGCCCGCGGGCAAAAGCGCGCGCAGCGCCTCCAGTGAAATCGATTCGCGCTGCTTGAGCGCCGCGAAATCGTGCCAGTTGCGCTTGAGCTTGCGCTTGAGCGCGGGCGAAATTTTGGCGCGCTCCAAGTCCGCCAGGGCCGGCATCGGCGGCATCATCCGATTCACTATCATCGCACCGATCCGAATTCCGGCGGCATCCAGCGACTCGACGAAGGCGCGCGCTTCGGCAACGCGCTCGGCCTCGGCGGTGGTAACCACCACCACAATCGTACCCGAGGCGCGCAACAGGGCTTGCGCGCGCTCGGCGCGCTGCGCGAAGCCTTCGTACATTCCATCGAAGCTGCGCACGAAAGCCTGGACGTCGGAGAGCAGGCGCAGACCGGTAACCCGATCGAACGCGGCCAGCACCGCGCGCGCCGCCATATCGACCAGGCCGAGCCCGCGCAGCAGCTCGCGCGAGGCGCCGAGCAAGGCCAACGCGCGCGAGTTCAGCAGTTCCAGCAGGCGGCGCGGCGCGTCGAGAAAATCCAGCGCCTCGCGTGCGGGCGGCGTGTCCAGCACGATCAGATCGCCGGCCCGGCTCTCGTGCAGCTCGAGCAGCTTTTCCATCGCCATGTAGTCGGCGACGCCGGCCAGCGCACCCGACAGGTTGCGGTAGATGCGGTTGGCGAGGATCGCGTCGCGGGCGGCCGGCGAGCCGGCGTAGCGGGCGATCAGCGCATCGAAGGTCGCCTTCGGATTGAGCTTCATCGCACGCAGCCGCGCGCCGTGCGCTTTGGTCACGCCGTCGAGCGCCACGTCCTGGGCCTCGCCAGCACGCGGGTCCAGGCCGAGCGCGTCGAGCAGGCGTGGCGCGGGATCGACCGTCATCACGTCGACGGCGCGGCCCTCAATCGCGCCACGCATCGCGAGCGCCGCGCTGAGCGTGGTCTTGCCGACTCCGCCGGGGCCCAGACAGATCACCAGGCGATGCGAGGCGGCGAACAGATGCGCCGGCTTGCTCATGCGATCAATTCCGCTCCAAGTTTGGCGCTCAACTCGCCGACTTGATGCGCGTCAAGCGACGGCGCGAACAGCATCGGAAGCTCGATTACGCGCAGGCCGCCGCGCTCGAGTTGGCGGCGCGCGCGCGCGGCGCCGGCGGCGGCCTCGACCCGACGGGCGGCCAGCTTCGCGTGCTCGCCAAGTTCCGCTGCCGCCGCCAGCTCTGCGGCCTCAAAGAGCCCGTCGGGAACTGCGCTCAGGATCGCGGCGACCGTCGCGATACCGGAATCACCCGAGAGGGCCGTGGCCGCTTCCATCGCCTCGCGCAGTGCAAGCTCTTCGGGCGTAAGCGTCAACAAGACGCCGAATCGGTTCGGGTCGGAGAGAAAACGTTCCACCTCCGCGGCGAGGCTGTTGAGCGTGCCCATCGGCGCGATTCCCTTGACGCCGCGCGCGACCGACAGCAGCTCGAGCGCGGTGCCGGTGGCGGGCGCGTCGATTACGACGTAGGCATCGTTGAGCGCGGCCTGCCCGGCCAACTCCCGTAACCGCTCGAGCATCAGGAACGCCTCCAGCCCCGGCAGTGCGGCGGTGACGTAGCCGAAGGTGCGGCTCTTGAGCATCCGGCGCGAGATCATCTTCAGCGGCACGATCCGCTGGATAAACCCTTCCAGCTCAGCGCGCGGGCTGAGCGCCATCGCCTCGAGCTGCGCATTGACGCGCGCCGACACCGCGCCGTCGAGCTTCGCATTCAGGATGCGCGCGGCCGAGTGACGCCGATCGAGATCGGCGAGAATCGTGGGATACCGGCGCGACAGCGCGCTCGCGAGCGCGGCGGCAACGGTGCTCTTGCCCGTGCCACCCTTGCCGGTGATGAATATCAGGCGCGGGAGGGCCATCGTGGCAGCGATCATCAGGAATAGACCTTAAGGCCGCAGCGCGCCGCCGTCCATATGGGTGAAAAAAACGTGAACGCAGCGGCAATGAAAAGCATCGCGCTGGCGATTGCGCCCGAGCAGATCGCGCTGTTCAAGGCGGTGATCGAGTCTTACGACAATCTCGCGACCCTGCGCACCGAGGATCCCCGCCGCCATCACCTGAGGCTCTGGTTCGACCCCGCGATGGAAGACGAGGTGATGCGCCTGCTCGAATCGCTCGCGCCGGCGATCGTCGTCAAGTTGTTGGCGTAACCTCCACGGCGTAGTCGCGTCCTTCCCAGCGCTGCTCACCAACCCAGAAGAAGGTGAAGCGGATCGGGCCGCGCTGATCGGGACTCACTTCGATATCGACGAAATCGAGGCCCAGACCGGTCGGATTGGAGCGCGTGTCGGTCACGGTGGTCCATTCGCCGAACGACCAATGAAGGATGAAGGGCGCGGGCGTGATGATCCGCAGCCGCACGCCGGCCGGAATGGCGCGGACGCGGCGGTTGAACTTCCAGACTTCGAGCGCAGTGCGGGGGCGCGCGGTGCGATAGCGGCCTGCGACTTCGGGAATCAGGTCGAAGACCTGGCCGTCAGAGACTGAGCGTAACAGCTTGATGTACTCGGCATGCGCCCACATCAGAGGCATCGCGGCGCCGGTCGCCTTGCCGAGGTATTGCATGAACTCGTCGTTGTCCGGCTCGTCCCAGATTTGTTCGGGCAGCAACGCGGTGGGGTTGGCGAACTTCTCCATCGCGCGGATGTAGGGACCTACATCGCGCCGTGCCGCGAGCTCATAATGACCGCGCTCGCCGGTGAGAAGCGGCCACAGGCGCCCGCGGCCCCATCCTTCGTATGCGCTGCCATCATCGCGCTGGCCGTAGCCGTCGTGATTGTAGCGCCGCCAGCACGGACCGGCGGGAACGTCGAATTTCAGCACCGCGTCGATCACCCGGATCGAGTCTTCGATCAGCGGATCGTCAGCACGCCGTATTCCATAACGGACCAGCTCCAGGAATCCCGCGTCCACTATATCTTTGGCTGGGAATTCCACCTGGGAATTCGGCGGGCGATTGGAAATGAAGATCGTGCCGCGATTGGGATCCTCCGCCAGGGGCTCGGGATCGTTCACCTCGGCCGGCAGGATTCGGATGAAGTGGCGCGCGATGCCCGGCACCAGCGTGCCCTGGGTCGTGACGGTCCAGCCCTCGAGATGGGCCTCCAGAAAGTCGGCGTATTCCTCAAGGAAGGCGGCGGTCGTGTGATCACCGCGATGGCGGGTGAACCCTGCCGCACAAATCAGCGCTGCGATGATGCTGGCCAGGGTCGAGGGTGAGAAGCCGGCGTTTTCCTCCCAGCGCTCCTGCGGGGTTGCCGGCCCGTGACTAACCAGGTAGCGCGCCGCCGCGAGCGTCATCGCGTAGGGATCGAAATCGCGCAGCGCGTCGGCGCCATGCAACCGCCATGCGAGCATGATCGGAAAGGCGACTTCGTCGAGCTGGACGCCATGCCAGTATGGCTGTCCATCGGTCCAGAAATTCTGCGGAAAGCCGCCGTCAGGCTGCTGCGAACAGGCCAGATAGATCAGTGCGCGCAGCGGAGAGGCCAAATCGCCGGCCGCCAGCAGGCCGGTCGCGCTGTTCACCATGTCGCGCGTCCAGACCAGATGATAGCCGCCGAGGTCCTCATCGCCCTTGGCCTCGCCCCATGGGATGCTGAGCGACGCGATGATCGCGCCGGGATAGTTCTTGTCCTCATGCGCGAGCAGCAGCTCGCAGCTGCGCCCGTAGAGCGTGCCGCCATCAGCGGCGAATTTTTCCAGCGGATAGAAATGCCGGCATGCGCGCTCCCATTGCTCGGTGAAGCGCTCGCGATGTTCGCTGAAGGGGACGCCGAGCGACTGGAAAAGGTCGGTGACGGCGCGATGGAGCGTGTGGCCGAAGCCGAGCCCGAGCGTGAAATGGTAGCCCTGGCGCAGATCGATCTCGCCGATCAGCGCGATATTTCCGTCCTGAGCCGCGGCGAATTCGTAATCCATCTTGAAGTTGTCGTCCAAATCGCGCCAGCCATCGGTGGCGCCGACATAGCCACATGAGCGGCGCGAGAACGGCAGCGTGGTTGCCATCGCCAGCCACGTGCCACCCTTGTGGGCGGTCAGAAATTTCCGCCCCGCGATCGCTCCCACATTGCCGTTGTTGTTCCATCCGCCGACTTCAAGATGCGGCGCGAGCAGCACGTAGAGATGGATTTTGCCGAGCAGCGCGGGATCGCCTTCGAGCCGGGTGTCAATCAGCAGGCAGGACTGATGCGGGTCGGAGACGATCTCCTTGATAATCCGGTAGCGCCCTTCCTGCTCGACGCTCGTGACGCGCACGCCGAGTCCGTGCGGGGCCAGGTACTCCACGGTGGGCGCCAGATTGCGCCACTCATCATGGAAGAAGGTCTCGCCGTCGCTGATCAAAAATTGAAGGTTGCGAATCTGGGGACGGTCGATAGTCGGGTAGTAGACTTCGTTGATGATCCCGCCCGAGACGGTGAACCAGACCCGGCTCGCGGTGGAATAGGCGGTGCCGACTACGTCTTTGGCGCTCCGCGTCCATCGGGGCTGAATACCCGGCGCACCGAAAGCCTTGGGTGAATCCTCAATCGTAGCCATCGGCGTTCCTCACGGCGTCTCGGTCGGTTCGGCGATCATGGCTGGCGCGCTCGGAGCGGACCGAAACAGGTACGAAACCCCGATACTCAGGCCGTAGAGCGCAAGCAAGGGAATCGCGAGCAGGAACTGCGACACCATGTCGGGCGGCGTCAGCGCAGCCGATACCACGAAGATGCCGAGGATCGCATAGCGGAAGTAATGGATCATCTGGCGATGGTCGATGAGGCCGAGCCGGGTCAGAAAGAACGCAAAGATCGGCATCTCAAAGGTCAGCGCGAAGGCGAGCAGCAGCTTGGCTGAGAACATCAGATATTCGCTGATACGGATCGTCGGCGTGACACCGATACTGGCATATTGGCTCAGAAAAAATGCGTAGCCGACCTTGAAGACCACCGCCCAGCAGAAGTACCCGCCGAGCAGGAAAAAGATCGTGGCCGAAACCACGAACGGCGCGGCCATCCGCCGCTCCGAATGGTACAGCCCCGGCGCGACGAACTTCCAGAACTCGTAGAGCACCGCCGGGCTCGAGATAAACAATCCCGCCACCAGCGCCACCTTGATTTTGGTGAAGAACGCCTCGCCCACCCCGGTACCGATCAGCAGCACGTGGCCGTGCGAGACCTCGCGGATCGGCCATGTCAGGAGCGCGAAAAGCTGGTCGGCGAAAGCGTAGGCGACCCCGCACCCGATCGCGAGCGCGATCATCACGCGAATCAGCCGGATGCGCAGCTCCTTCAGATGCTCCATCAAGGGCATCCGCGACTGTTCGAGCGCTTCGGTTTGCGGTTGCTCCCCCGGCACTGCGGTCATACTCCCGTCTACTTGTTGTAGATATGCGCGACGGCGTGACGAATCGCGGCTCCCGGGGGCAACGCGAGAGACACGGAGAGCCTAGGGTTGACCCGCCGGTGGATTCGGCTCGTTGCGCTCGGGCGGCGGCTCACTGCCGGCGCTGCGTATCGTGCGACGCGGCTCGTCATCGAGCGCCTCGGTCAGCTCGCGCATCACCTCGTTGCTGGCCGAGCGCAATTCGCGCAGGATCTTGGCCACGGTGCGCAGCACTTCGGGCAGCCGCTCAGGCCCCAGAACGACCAGCGCAACGACCAGCAGCACGAGTATTTCGACGATGCTCAAGTTGAAAGCGGCGGCCTGTTCCGCGCACGATGATTCTCATATTCTGCGTCGCAGTCCGGGGTGTCAACGATGCTCAAGACCGCGCTGATCGCCGACCGCAGATACACCCAACATTTCGCCGGCCGGGCTCATCCCGAGCGGGCGGCGCGGATCGAAGTCATGAACGCGATGGCCGAGCGCTTGAAGCGTCCGGATCTCAGCCTCTATCGGCCGCGCGAAGCCACGCTGGCAGAGCTTTTGCTCTGCCACGGCAGCGATTACATCACGATGGTCGAGCGGACCGCGGCGTTGGATCGATATGATTTCGATCCCGACACTCACACCTCGCGCGATACCTTCGCCACTGCGAAGCTGGCCGCGGGCGGGGTGCTCACCGCGGTCGAAGCGGTGCTCGGCGGCGCGGCGGACAACGCGTTCGCGATCGTGCGGCCGCCGGGCCATCACGCACTGCCCGAGCGCGCGATGGGCTTCTGCTTCTTCAACAACATCGCGATCGCGGCGCGCTGGTTGATCAACCGGCAAGGGCTGCGGCGCGTGATGATCGTCGATTGGGACCTCCATCACGGCAACGGCAGCCAGGAAATCTTTTACGAATCGCCCGAGGTGCTGTACGTCTCGCTCCATCAGTTCCCGCACTATCCCGGCACCGGCTCGATGCACGAGATCGGGCACGGCGCAGGAGAAGGCTTTACGGTGAACGTCCCGATGCCGGCGGCGTTTGGCGATGCGGAATATCTTCGCGCTTTTGACGAATTGGTGACGCCGATCGGACGCATCTTCAAGCCCGAGTTCATTTTGACCTCGGCCGGGTTCGATTGTCATGCGCGCGACCCGCTGGGTGCGATGATGGTCACGGAGGACGGCTTCGCCGCGATGGCACGGCGGGTGAAGCGGCTGGCGGCGGAATGCTGCGGCGGCAAAATGGTCGCGGCGCTGGAGGGCGGCTACGACCTGGAGGCGCTGGACGCCTCGGGTCGCGCGGTGATCGAGGAATTCGGCCGCTACGCCGACGAGCACATAGCGCCCGCCACCGGCGGCGATCGCGTGATGCCGATCGTCGATCGAATCAAGCGCAATCTCGCACCGTATTGGGGTGTGGGGTGAAACAGACTATCGGTACCCTCGTGCAGGATCGCCTGCAAATGCGCCCTACGGTAGTGGTCAAGTCTGGTTCTGCGATTGCCAGCGCAGGACTCCTGCGCCCCTGGGTGCGACGAAGGTCGGTGGCGTGAGATTCTTCGCCCCGCTCAGAATGACGTTGAATGGGGTTTTCTCGGATAGCAGGTGATAACATCTGACGTCATTCTGAACGGAGTCTGCGCAGTGAAGAATCCCAAACCGCTCACTTTCGCAGCCCGCCGGACGCACGCGCCCTCGGCCGACAATCGCGAAACCAAACTTGACCGATACCCGGCCTCTGGAAGATTGGGCTTTGCTGTGTCTCGCGATAGGATAAGGATTAGGTGCCGCCAATGAAGACTTGGGAAGCGAAACCGTTCAAGGCATATCGCTGGATCGTTTCTGACCCCGAGCTATTGGGCGGAAAACTCGCGATTCGGGGCACTCGCCTCTCAGTATCGCTCATTCTGTCCTGTCTCGCAGACGGAATGAGCGTGCAGGAAATTGAAGATACCTACGCTCCATTTCCGCACGAAGCTGTGCCCGAAATCATGAAGGTTGCCTGCGAAGCGTTGGACAGCTGGCATGTGGTTGCTTGATGTCAACATGCCCAACCAGCTGATCTCGCTTCTGCAGGAATTCGGCGTTGAGGCTCAAACCGCGCGTTCCCGAGGCTGGCAGAACCTCAGCAACGGCGCACTGATTGAAGTAGCGGCTCCGGCCGGTTTCTCGAGTTTGCTTACGCGAGACCGCCTCTTCGGAGAAGCCGCGGCGCGCGCGTTCAAACGTTTTCCCGACTTCTCGGTGATACTAATCACTCTGCCTCAGGCTCGGGCCAGGCTTTTTCTGGACGAGTTCCGGGCCGCGTGGAGCAGAGGTCCGATCGTGCCTCGGCCGGGGCAAATTCTTCAGTGGCCGTCGTTCTAGGGCACGCTGCCGATCAAGGCGACGCTCCTGAGCGCCGCAGGCAAGTCTTTGAGCATCGGAATGCGATTGGCGTGCTCGACGCGATCGCCAATGCCGATGAAGTGCGTTCCCGCCGCGGCGGCCGCGACGTGATCGATGTTGCTGTCGCCGACATAGATCGCCTGGTCCGCCGTCGTTCCCGCGCGCTCCAGGCATAGCGTCAGGATGTCGGGCGCCGGCTTGGGACGCACTTTGTCGAGCGTGCATGCGACCGCGTCGAACACGCCGGCCAGATTCAGAAATTCGATCATCGACGGCACCGTTACCGAACGATTGGTCGCGAGCGCGAGCCGATAGCGCCGCTTGAGTTCGGTCAGGAACGGCCGCAGCTCCAGCGGCGGCCGCAACAATTCGAGGAATGGCGTGTAGTCGAGCGACGCGGCAATTTCCTGCATCCTCTGCACCACGGCGCGGTCGCGGCGCGCGCGCGATTCGAACACGCCGGTCGCCGCCAGGTAGACACAGGCCCGTTCCTCTTCGACCGTCATCGGAGGTTCGCCGACCCGGCTGAAGATCGCGTTGTAGTAAGCGACGTTGGATTGATCCGAATCAAACAGCACGCCGTCCGCGTCGAAAATGACCAGCTCAATCATTCAGCGATACCTCTTAAGTTGTCAAAGATGCGCACGCGCGTTCCGCGACCGCATCTCCAGCGCGAGTCCCAAGGGTGGCTCAGCGAATGATGTTGTCATAAATTCGGCTTGCCGCTCGCTCGGAGTGCGGAAGCCGAGCCGAAAGACGACAAGGAGTTAGCTGGCACGCCAGCGTCTGAGGCCCGAGTCACTGCTTCAAAGATTCATGACCGACCCATGCGCTGTATAAAAGTCTTCAAGTGCGTCATTAGGTCGGCCTCGCTCTCGATGTTGACCTCTCGCGACCCTTGGCAACTGTACAACCTACAAAATCTTGCTGCCACCGTCGGGTCTGGGTTGACGACGATGATCCGCTTGCTGTCTGCGGTTTCAGCTCCAGGTACGCATTCGGCCGGCGGTCCGAAGAGACCCTGCCTTAGCAACCCATCTGCCTCAAAGTCGGAGGGCGGCAACGAGTACCCAAGTACGTGGATCTCGCTTGCCCAGCTCAGCATCCACCTCGCAGAGTACCAGAGATTCTTTAGAAGCAGTCCGCCGCTCGATTGCGGCTGCTTCGCAAGGATAGGCGGAACTATCAGCGGCTGCCAGTAGCTGACTACCGGCATTCCTGCTGAGCGAAACTCGGCGTGGGTCATTTGGTTGATCGGCTGGAGCCTTAAATCAATGGACTGAGGAAGTGCTCCAAATATACTCAACTCGACGCCGGTCGGGTTGCTAATTGTTGGAACACGCCGCACTCCCCAGTTCAAGGAGCCATGGAGCTTTAGAAGATCGCTCCTCGACAAATAGCCCTCCGGTTTTATTCCACGCGCCTCTTTTGCTGCAGCCTCGTCGGCCGCCGTGTAGCGCTCCGGCGAGGTAAGCGGAATCCGAACCCCATAACCGTCAATGGGGAACCATTTGCCTGTATCTCGCAAAAGCTGATCTAGAACCAGGTCATAGTTGAAGGTGATAATCTGTATCCCATTGTCCACGACTACTTCGGCGAATTGTCGGAATGCATCCTTAACGCCCTCTCGCGGGCGGGACTGTAGCCCTTCCAACGTTGCGGTGATGATCTTAAGTAGGTCGGTGTAGGCAAGGTTCCGCGCTTCTTGCTCGATCATGGGATCGGAACCGACATCGCTCAATAGAAAAGATGCCAGGCTTTCAATGTCCGGGGCGATAGGAGAACCAAAGTACCGAGCCACGATATCGGCAAGAATGCGATGTTGGTCACTGGGGTCGTACTTCCCGAGCCTCTGTGCCGTGGCAAGAAAATCCGCCATTGTGGGAGCGGCGTCGGAGTAAGCACAGCTAAACCCGGCGCCTATCACAATACACACTCTTGATTGCCGGCCTGGCGACACTTCAGCAGCTTTCGTATTCATAAGAGCCGACGCGCCGGTCAGCAGCCGATCTCAAGGGCGCTCATTGGACTGACCTTTCCGTCACTTCTTCGCGCGCCCCTTCGCCGTCACGCTGACTATCAGATGCTTGGGATCGCCGGAATGAATGGCGATCGTCGCTGAGAACGGACCGGCTTCGGTCGGCGCAGCCTCGACCGTCACTTTCTGGACCTTGTTCTTGCCGAGACTGAACGGCCCTGCTCCGTTGATCACGCTCAGCGGCGAAAGCACGCCGCTGTCGTCCACATTGCCTTGAAGCGTGGTTTTCGCGGTGTTCTTGATCGTGAACGAGAGCTTGTGGCTCTTGCCCGTCTTGATGGCGCCGAAGGCCAGCGTGTGAGTCGAGAGAGAGAGCTTCCCGCCTAGTGGAATCGGCGTTGGACTCGACGTGGGTGTGGCTGAGGTTGACGGAACCGGCGGAGTCGGTACCTGAGTTGCCGTAGGGGTTGGAGTTGCGGGCGTGGGCGTCGGAGCCGGGGTCGGTGTCGCGCTCGCCGTTGGGGTTGCCGTTTGGGCTGGAGCCTGCTCAGGGCCGATCGCTATTCCCTCAGGTTCATAAAGTTCCGTGGCGGGTCCGGCAACGGTAGCGCTAGGCGTGACGTCCCCGTTGCTCCCGGCCGGATAAACCGTCACCGTGTCGCTGTCTAAATTCGCGACGTAGATGCTGCCGCTGGCGTCCAGGGCCACACCAAAGGGACCGCTCAGGCTGGTGTTGGAACCGCCGATAATCGAGCGCGGCGCGACGTTCCCGTTGCTGCCCGCCGGATACCCCGTCACCGTGTTGCCGTACTCGTTTGCGACGTAGATGTCGCCGCTGGCGTTCAAGGCGATACCGGCGGGCTTGCCGAGACCGGTATTGGAACCACCGATAGTGGAACTCGGCGTAATGCTCCCGCTGCTGCCGGCCCGATAGACCGTCACCGTGCCGGTACCCCCGCTTCCGCTGCCGCTGTTCGTAACGTAGATGTTGCTGCTGGCGTCCAGGGCAACGCCAGCGGGTTCGCTGAGACCGGTATTGGAACCACCGATGGTGGAACTCGGCGTGACGTTCCCGTTGCTGCCGGCCGGGTAGATCGTCACCGTGTCGGTACCCCCGCCTTCGCTACCGCTATTCGTGACGTAGATGTTGCTGCTGGCGTCCAGGGCGATAGCAGTGGGATGGTTGAGACCCGTATTGGAACCACCGATGGTCCGAATCGGCGCGAGGCTGCCGTTGCTCCCTGCTGGATAGACCGTCACCGTGCTGTTGGAAGCGTTCGCGACGTAGATGTTTCCACTGGCGTCCAGGGCAATACCCTGGGGACCGTCCAGGCCCGCATTGAAACTACCGATAGTAGAGTTCGGCGCGACGTTCCCGTTGCTCCCGGCCGAGTAAATCGTCACCGTGTCGGTACTCTCGCTTCCGCTGCCGCTGTTCGTAACGTAGATGTTTCCGCTGGCGTCCAGGGCGATGCCAGCGGGCTCGCCGAGACCGGTATTGGAACCGCCGACAGTGGAACTCGGCGTGACGTTCCCGCTGCTGCCGGCCGGGTAGATCGTCACCGTGCTGGTTGCGTTCGTGACGTAGATGTTCCCCTTGGCGTCCAGGGCAATACCTTGGGGACCGCCGAAGCCGGTGACGATCGTCGAACTCGGCGCGATATCCCCGCTGCTCCCGGTCGGATAGACCGTCACCGTGTTGATGCCCTCGGAGCTTAGGCTGTTCGCGACGTAGATGTTTCCGCTGGCGTCCAAAGCGATGCCATCGGGTTTGCTGAGACCGGTATTGGAACCAGCGATTCTCCACATCGGCATGACGCTGCCGTTGCTCCCCGCCGGGTAGACCGTCACCGAGCCGCTTCCGTTGTCGTTCGTGACGTAGATGTTTCCGCTGGCGTCCAGGGCGATGCCTTGGGGATCGCTGAGGCCGATATTGGAACCTTCGATAGTCGAGCTCGGCGCGACATTCCCGTTGCTCCCAGCCGGATAGACTGTCACTGTGTCGTAACCCTCCCTCTCGCTGCCGCTGTTCGTGACGTAGATGTTTCCGCTGGCGTCCAGGGCGATACCTTGGGGATCGCTGAGGCCGGTGTTCGAGCCACCGATAGTCGCAATCGGCGCGACGTTCCCGTTGCTCCCGGCCGGATAGACCGTGACCGTGTTGGTTCCGGTGTTCGCGACGTAGATGTTCCCCTTGGAGTTGACCGCGACGCCCTCGGGGGCACAGAGCGTCGGCGCGACTTCAGAAATGGGGGCAACGTTGCCGCTGGCCCCGGTGGGGTAGCTCGTGGTCCCGCTGCAACCTTCAAAGTTGGCGACGAAAATCGCGGCCGTTGCGCTGTTGAGACTCGGACTAGCCGCACTAGCGGTCCAGGCGCCAGAGCGCGGAGCAAACGCAAGCATCGCGATCACTCCGGCGATTGCGCCACCGGCGGGCAGCGCTCCGACGCGCGCCCTCCATCGCTGCAGATCGAATTTCGGCGGCATGTTTCCCCCGCAAAGTAGCACGCAAGTGCGCTTAGCGCATTTCGCCGGGATCCTGCAAATTCGACTTCACCCGCCCGCGTGCAAGCCCTTGGACCGCTCTCAACGATGCGCACGCGCGTTCTGCGCGCGCATCTCCAGCGCGAGTCCCAGCGTGCCGATCGTCGTGCCGGCGTCGGCATTGACGCGATCGGGCGCGGCGGCGAGCAGCGCACGCGCATCGTGATCGTAGCGCAGGTCCGAAGTGAGCGATGCCAGCCTGGCGAGCGCAATCGCAGCGGTCGCCTGAACTGAGGGCATTGGATGGTCGAACAGAACCTCGGAGCTGCCCTCTATCGACGCCAGCAGGTCGCCTTTACCCGTCCTATTTCGCAGCAGGCCCGAAGCCGGATCGCGATACTGGCTCATTATGAGACCGGCGAGCGCGCGCGCCTGCTTCAGATAGCGCGGCTCGCGCGACGCCTGATACGCGGCGATCATCGCGTCCAGCATGTAGACCTGGTCGGCGACCAGCCCCGGCACTTCGGCGCGACCGTTCGCCCATACGTGATCGTAGCTTCCGTCGAGCGCGCGGACGTGCCCGATGATGTAGTCCAGGTCCTCCAGGGCGATCCGCTTCAGCGCGTCGTCGTGGAGCGCCGCGGACGCGCTCAGGTATGCGGACGCCATCAGCGCATTGCGATCGACCAGCAGCGTCCGATCTACTTTGGGCACGCGACGGCGCTCGCGCACCGTGAGCATCGCGGCGACTCCTTGCGTCAGGAGCGAATCGACCTGATCGCGCCCGAGCTTGAGCCGATCGGCGATCGCGTCGAAACCCATCGCGCGGCGGAGCACGATGCGTCCGTCGGGCGCACGCGCGGGATCATCGGCGAGGCCGAAGTAGAGCGACGCGACCTGCGCTTCGTCGGGCTTCATCGCGCTTTCGATCTCCGCGCTGGTCCACGTGTAGTAACTGCCATCGTCGCCCGGAAATGAATCGGCATCCTGATGCGAATAAAACGTATGAGTTGCCGGATCGAGCAGCGTGCCGTTGACGTAGCCGATCGTTTTGCGCAGCACGCGCGCGAATTGCTCGTCGCCGCTGGCCTGATAGGCCTCGGCGTAGGCTGCGATCGCCATCGCCTGGTCGGAGCCCATCTTCTCGAAATGCGGCACACGCCATTGAGCGTCGGTGGAGTAGCGATGGAACCCGCCGCCGAGCTGGTCGTTCACGCCGCCCGCCGCGATCTTGCGCAGGCTCTCGAGCGCCATGGCAGTGAAATCAGGATGGCCGAAGGAGCCGTGCGCGAGCGCGAGCCGCAGCGCCGGAAAGTCGTAAAATCGCGGCCCGGGTCCGAGGCCGAAACCGCCGTCGCGCCGGTCGTACGTCGCCGCCATCGATGCGAGAATTTCGTTGCGCAGCGCTTCGGCGCCGGCGTGCTTGCCAGTCTCGGCGGAGGCGGCGGCGGCGATTTTCGCGCCGGCCTGGCGCGCCGCTTTGGCCAGACCGGCGGGGTCGGAGGCGTAAGCGTCGGCTACGCGGCCCAGAACGTAGGTCATCCCGAGGTCGCGCCCGTCTTGGGCCGGCGCGTCGGGCGGCATGTATCCCGCGATCAGAATCGGCGCGCCGTCGGGAGTGATGAAGCACGTGAGCGGCCATCCGCCCGCTCCAAAAGCCTGCGCCGCCTGCTGGTAGTAGCCGTCGATATCGGGCCGCTCGTCGCAATCGACCTTGATCGGAACGAAGCTGCGGTTGATCAGCGCCGCAACTCGCTGGTCGGCATAGGTGCCGTCGTCCATCACGTGGCACCAATGACACCACACCGCTCCGATATCGAGCAGTATCGGGCGCTTGAGGCGGCGCGCGAGCGCGATGCTCGCCGCGCCCCATCGCTGCCATCGCACCGGCGAGCGCGCCGCCTCGCGCAGGTAGAGACTGGCCGCGCCGTCGAGCGCGCCGGCCGGCAATTCCTGCGCGGGATCGGAAGCCGCCGATGCGGGCGTCGACGCGGCCGCGCCAGGAGTCGCCGGCGCGATCGTGGCGCCGGCGAGCACCAGTGCGAGCGCAAATTGGACAATGCTCGTTGACAAGTTTTGGTCGCCGCGATAGCAGGATATCATGCCGGGTAGAACCGAAAACGATTCCTCCAGGCTGCGATTGTCGGACTGTCGAAACAATTTTTGCCGAACGCACTTTTGCCGCCCCGCACACTCGACCCGGAGCGCGCATCGCGAGGCCACCGCGTGAGTGCGGCATCGCCACGCCGCGGCGGCGCACGCCCGTTGCGCGGGCCGGCCAAGGTTATCGTGATGCCCACGCCGCGCGTTGTGCGGCGCCGGCGCGCGATACGGGCCACGATGGGCCTGCTGGCGCTGGGACTGGTCGGGGCGATCGTCGCGCGCGTGTACCTCTCGCGCACCACGCCGCTCAGCCCGGAAGAAGTCGCGGGACTCGGCCTGCAGGAGGCCGATATACTGAAGCTGGTCAACGACCAGCGGACGCGGGCGGGACTCAATCCACTGAAGTTCTCGCCGCGCCTGGCGGTCATCGCGCGCGGACACAGTTACGACATGGCGATTCGGCGCTACTTTGCGCATAACAGCCCCGAGGGCAGCACTCCCGCCGAACGAGTGCACGGAGTCGGGATCGAGTATCAGGCGCTCGCTGAAAATATCTACATGGATGACTTCCACGACTCCGACGGATTGGCCACGCGCGCGGTCAAGGGATGGCTGAACAGCCCGGAGCATCGCGCGAACATGCTATCGTCAGCGTTCACCGAATCCGGCGTCGGTATCGCGCGCTCTTCCGACGGTAAGACCTACCTCACGCAAGACTTCGTCCACTGACGGCCGGGACCGAAGCGCTGAAATCGTGACGCCGGCTCGGCAGTTGATTCGATCGATAGCAATCGCGGGCGCAGCCGCGCTCGCCATGCTTGGCGCGGGATGCTCGCTGGTCGGGCTTGGATTGTCGGTCGCCCCGATGGGATTGCAGGCAATCGAGGGCACCGGCCTGGCGGCGACTCAGGCGGCGGCGGGTAATCCCACCACGACCGCCGAAGAGGACGCCAACCGATGCGAGCAGCTGAGGGCCGGACTTCCCTACGTAACCGAAGTCAGGGACGACCCCAACGGCGCGATGGAGATACGCCAGTACAGCGTGCGCGGAAGCTCGGACAAGCCGAAATGGATCGTTATCCCAGCGAAGGATTCCGCTCCGGACGGATGGAAGGCGCTGGAGATGTCAGAGGCTGATTTCAGTCCGCCGCTGGAGACCTCGCTCACCACCGAGAAGGGCTCTCACTATTTGATCTTCGCTCCGGCCGAAGCCAACAACACCAGCGAGAACGAGCAGGTCGTGAGCTTCATCGGATTCTTCGGGCCCGCTGACGGCACTTTCGAGTGGGGTGGGCGCACCTACAATTATGCAGTGGCAAAAAAGCTGCCGTGTTTCCCCGTCGGCGCGTGACTCGCCTCGGCCGGCGGCGCGCAAGCCTGACCCGCCCGATCGCAGTCGCGATGCTCGGGACGGTCTTGATGGGATCGGTGAAAGCCCTGGCACAGAACGCTGATGGAAGCGCGAATGCGACGCGGCTCGATCCTTCGAGCTGGCGCGGCGACAGTCTCACGCTCGCGAACCTGGGACATGCGACCCTGTTGATGAATTATTTCGGCGTGCGCGTGATCAGCGACCCGTCGCTGTTCGAGCATGTCGGCCTTGCGATCGGCCCGCTGTTCACGATCGGTCCCGAGCGCCACACCGCGCCGCCGCTCTCACCCGCCGAGCTGCAGTCGCTCGATGTGATCCTGATCACGCACGCGCACATGGATCATCTCGACCTTCCGTCGCTCAAGACGCTGCCGAAGCGCGCCGTCGTAGTCGCGTGCGATCGCTGCTCCGGGCTGATCGCGCCGCTCGGTTTCACCGATGTGCGCGAGCTCAAATGGGGCGAGCACACCGAAATCGACGGGCTCACGATCACCGCGATGGGCGCGAATCACTGGGGACGCCGCTGGCCCTGGGGCGCCGACTACGGCTTCAACAGCTACGTACTCGAAAAGGACGGCCATCGGATGCTGCTCGCATGCGACAGCGCCAACACCGGCCTGTTCGCCGCAATCCGCGACAATCCGCCCCAAGTCGCAGCGTTCTCGATCGGCGCCTATGACCCCTGGATACGCGCCCACGCCAATCCCGAGCAGGTGTGGTCGATGTTCCAGCAGACCGGCGCGCGCTACCTGGTCCCGATTCATTGGGGCACCTTCAGACTTTCGCGCGAGCCGATGGAGGAGCCGCTGCAACGCCTGATCGCTGCGGCGGGTCCCGACGCCGACCGAATCGTGATGCGTCAGATCGGCGCCGCGTGGACGATGCCGTCGCAGCCTGCGACGCAGGTGCATGCGGTGTCGGCTCCGAGCGCCACCGCACCCTGAGACCGCTCGCGACCTGCCTGATAGCTTCCTTTTCCTACGCTATGTACACTCCGTCTTATGATCGGACGGGAGATGCCGCGAGGTCTGGCGGCGATGGCGCTCTGCGCCATTATCGCGGGCACCCTATTTCCGGCCGCGGCCCGCAGCGGCGACGACGGCGATTGGCAGATCGTCACTTCACCCGCCCAACCGGAGCAGCCCCCATCAGCCGCACCCGCACAACAGCCTGCCGCAACCGCGCCGGCCGGGAATCTAACGAGACTTTGCCCTTGCGCGCAGCGCTGAGCCGGCTTAATAGGTGGTGGCCGCTGTGGTGCGGCGCGCTCCAGTGTCGGATCCAAGTTCCCAACAAGCAAAACGAGAGACACCCTGCTCATCGTGACAGCCCCCTTCAAAATCTGAAGAAGCTACGAGGCACAACTCGTATGAAGTTCTGATCCCACGGGCAGCTTAGCCCGAGGTGTTCTGCGATGCCCACCGCCATTTGCTTCTGTTCTTCGCTGTCCACCGTTCCGTGGAGGTAGCAGTCGCGACCGACCACCTTTGCCGTTACTGTCTTCAGTCCGGCCTCCTGTAAAGATTGAATGAGCCGGCTTTCTAGCTCGTGCTGTTCCGCAGTGTCGGTCGTTAGTTGATTGGTTACTCCACACACGCCGTTGACCGAACCCACTGTTTGACGCGCGCGCTCCTTGATCTCATCGTCGTAAACCGCACCGAAAAGAGTCACGCTACAGCCTTGGAGACCGATATCGACCCGCTTGAACACGTGATGCTTGCGCAGTGCAACGGTCACCCGTGATAAAAGGTCAGCGGCGTCGCTGACGAGTTTGTCGTTGAATGCTTGGCACACTCCAGGCACGTCCTCGGCGACCTCTTTTGCCGTTTGTTTGGCGCTTTCATCGCGGACTCGGCCCGAAAGCGTCACGATACAATCAAGAGTCACTACAACTCCCAGATCCTCAAAGCCTGCGTATCGGAGGGCTTTCCTAACCCGCGAGCTAAGGGAGCGCAGAGGCACTTTCGTCGCCATAGCCTTTGCCGTAGGAGAGGTTTCGGTCCGGAGCTGGAGAGCAACTGCCGGGGTCAGCTGAGGCACTGTCGTCGCAGTAGCTTTTGCTGTGGCAGAGGCTTCGGTCTGGGACTGGAGAGCAACTGCCGGGGTCAGCTCCGGTGTGGCCCCGGCACGCGTCGGAGAAGCAGCCGAAGGAATCGAAGTCGCCTGTGGCGCGGAGCCGCGTCGATCTTGCCTGAAAATGTAAGCTGAGAAAATGATCAGAACTACCACAGCCGGTAGCGTAAACCAGCGCACGTCAACCCTCGGCCACTTGGAAGGAAGGGACGCGGTCGGTGGCGAAGGCTCGGCGCTGTTCCTGTCGGCTGCGTTCGGGCTTTCCTCAAACCCACAAAAGCCGCACCGCTCATCTGCACGATCAAGCGCGGCTCCGCATCGACCACACCGGACCGCGCGACCCTGGACGGATGGTGCCTGGTGGATTCCGGTGCCCCACTCACTTGTCGCTGGCGGCTCATCGCTGACCAGAACTTGACCACAAATATCGCAATACTTGTGGGCGTCCTCGTAAGCTCTGCCGCAGTGTCGGCATTTTTTCATACCCCGCAGTCGATCATTCGTCGGGCTCGCCGTTCCCCAATTCTATCGCGCCACGGTCGGTTAGCTGCCAGGAGTCCCCGGTCATTTGGAAGCTAGCCGGCTTGATGAGACTTATACTTTTGTAGCGCATTTCGGGGTTATAGCCTTTACAGTCAAAGACCTTGCCCATCGCGCCAAAGTCGTGATACTCCCGCGAAAAGGCGATTCCAGGTCGCGGCACGGCAAAGTTGGATGAGCCGGTCCGCACGATCATATAAATGCCGTTGTCCATGGTCTGAAATTTGGGCGTCGCCAAGAGATCGCGGCGAAGATCATCGACATTAGCGACGCTGAAATAATTGGATCCGTATTGATCCTGAAAAGCGGCCTTGTCGGAGTTGTAGAGTTCGCAGATCTCCTGATAGGGTTCGCATTCCTTTCTCGGTATAGGGAGAGCCGCTAACGGCTTCAGATTGAACTTTAACAAGCGTGGCGCATCGCTAGCCCCGAGGTCTTTTGCTAATTCTTCTGCTTGAGAAAGGCCCGAGGCCTGGGTTTCGTTCCGCCGACGTGCCTCTTTCCCGGGAGACGATTCCGTGCGCGACGGTGTTCCGGCGCGCGAAGGGGCTGCATCGCCAAGCGGTGCTGTTGGTCCTGGCTCAGTACCTTCTTTCCCTTGCTCCATCGGCTTGAGAGGTTCTCCAGTACGAGCAGGCTTTGGACGTCTGAGTGTCAGTGCATTCCACTCAAACCTCAGGCCAATTGCGAAGCCGAGCGCAGCCCCGAGCGCAGCCCCAAGCACGAAGCCGAGACTTAAGCCCGCCAATCCGAAGAATAGGGTTGCTGGTAAGTAATCTTGCACGGCGACGATCGGCTCAGGAACCAAGTTTGCCGCAAAGCTGGTCAAGGAGGACGCGGAGGCCAATTACGAATAGGGGCTCAACGCCGATCTCATCGGCTCCGAGATGTCCTTGTGCGGCAAGCCAGCTGCGAATATTGTCGGCAATCGCTGCCCAGTCAGTCACTTCGACTGGAGACGCGGGTATGTTCCGGTTGGCCAGCGAGTCGTTATATGAAGACACGAACTCCTTGAGAATCTGTGGGGTCTCAAAACCCACGCGCCCTTTGGCGAGTTGGTTTCTCGTCACCAGCTTCGGGTCCTCCCCGGCCGCGGGATTTCTTATGCTGAATATTTCACCCGCCACGACTACGCCCTGCGGGGCAGGCACCTGCCCCAATGTTAGCGTGATGTTGTCAGTGACCAGAGCCATCGCGGTCTCGGCCTTGGGCATCTGGCTACGTATGATCCTGACGAAGTTCGTGCCATTTCCAAGCTTGGCGCTCTTGACAATCATATCGCTCAGCAGCCCGTTGACTTGACTTTTCCCTCCATAGTGCCCCGCATACAGCCAATCGAGCAGTTTTGATCCGTTGCCGCCGACGAGGATTTCGGGACGGCGCTGCTTGTCATATTCTCCGCGCTCCACAAGATAACAAAGCGTCTGGCCCGCATAGTAGAACAATCCGCAAATGCCGAATCCTAGAAGGCGAACAAGATCTTTGGCAGCATTGTGATTGGCAACGGCTGTCCGGAGCTTCTCGCCCCGCGTACGAAGCAGAGCGTCCAACCGGGCATAGAATCTCTCCGGCCGCGTTCCAGGTTTTGGTTCCGGCAAATAGATCCTGTCCTCCGCGTCCAGAGTCGAGTCCAACTTGCCACGCAATTCGAAAAACGGCCGCAGAAGCAGTTCCCGGCCCGCCAGACGCACCGACGTTTGCCATTTGGGCCTGTCGTTCTGAGCTGGCCCGTTCGTCGCTGGCTGGTCGTATTGCCAGACCGACAGGTCCGAAGTCCCCCCCCCGATGTCTATGACAACGGCTCCGCCCGGGACCAAGGCTTGCTGGAACTCGCGGAAGTAGTGGGCGGTAGCCGCACTCTCTGACGTTGACATGGACGCGGCGCATTGCAGCTTCGGACAGGCGGATTGCACGAAAGGCCCAAGTCGCTGCCAGATACCATGAAGACCCATGGTCATCACCGCGCTGAAGGCAAGCGGATAGGAATATCTCCAAGCCACTTCGCCAGCACCATCGCAAAATGCCTCGGCGGTGGCATGAAGACAAAGCTGGCGGAGGTACAGCTCGATCAGGTGGCGATTCTTGTCACTCCATTTCAGATCGCTATAGACGTTCTCGTTCAGAAGTTTCAGCAGTTCCCGAAGGCCGTAGCGTTCATTGAAGAAGAATATGTGAGCGTGCTCGATAGGTATTGCTCTCGGATTGCCTCTATGGTCAAGGTCGTCGGGACATTCCGGTCTTTTTCTGAGGAAACTCAGAAAAGGCGCTTCTTCCGCGCTACGCTCCTTCGCGCCAGCAGCGCTCTCCATGGTAGGCAGGAAATATCCATATAACTTACCGCTCCGCACGCCCTCGGGCGCCTCGGTAATCCGGTGCGAGGCGACTTTCAGGGTCAGCGGTCGCTCGCTCGGTTCGTTGTCCAGATGGAGATAGACGTGCGTATTCGTGGTGCCAAAATCTACGCCGATCCGGACTCCAGCGCTTCCGATCTGCCCGATCTCGCGATCGTATCTTACGACTAGAACTCCCAGTTCCCTGTCGCCTTGCGAGCACGCAAAGAACTCGGGGGCGGTATCGAGATGCCACACCTCGCGCGCGGATCCCTCAGCAAAGTTCGACGACCCCTGGAAATTCCAAGCAGGTGCGAGCTGTGCCGGACCCTGCGCTAACGGGGCCGACCCTGGCGGAGGCTGCCCGGCCGAAACCTTTGCCTCTGGAATCGGCACCGCTCGAAACATCGCCCCTCCGCCGCTGCCATCCCAGAACGTGTAGTAGCAGCTCCAATCGGGGCTTCGAAAATTTGGCCACACTTCCAAAACCGGCAATACATCGAGCTTGGTCAATTGCTCAGTGCTATAGAAACGTTGTACATGCAGAGATCGTGGCGCTCCTGGATCTCCGGTGAGAGGCAAAATCAAATGCACCTCGACTCCGTGGTCCTTGACAACATACCACAGGCGGCAATGGGCAGGGTCCGGGTCCGTGAGATAACGCCCGTGAAGATAGCTCAAAAGCCTGCGCCTAAGCGGCAATATTGGCGTGCCCTTACATGCCGTTGCTACCTCCTTCTCGCCGGGAATGGTCTGTGCGCCCGGAAAAGCGTTGCCCTGGGGAACCAGCGCCAGTTTCTCTGTGAACAAGTCTTCGGCTAAGCACCACTCGAAAGGGTCTGTAAATATAATTCGCCCAAGGGAAGTCCGCTCGCGATTGAGCCGGCCTGGATCGGCCAACAACCTCGCTAGATCTGCAGAGAGGTCCGCCAAAGTGTGGTTTCCGAAGACGCGGATCTCGCTCTCTTTAAGGCCCAGTCGCTCCGCGAGTCTCGCGTCGAGTATCACGAGGGACTTCAGGTTCGGGGGAGGCGAGTCACGAAGTTGCTCTAGGCAGAGCATAGACCTTCCAGAGGACTGTGCGGATGGAATTGGTCCGGTTATGGGAATCTGCTCTAGCAGGCTGTTGAGAAACCCCTTTCGATAGGATCGACAGATGGGTTTGCATCTATATAGTGGAAGGAGGCCAGTTGGGTAGAGGAGGAAGCGGAAGATGCGCGGCTACGATCGGCCCCAGACCACGATGCTGACCCTGGTTAACCCTGAGCAGCGGGTACCAAGCAACCATCCGATCAGGTTGATCAAGGGGCTGGCGGAGGTGGCGCTCAAAGAACTCTCGGCGCGGTTGGAGCAGATGTACAGTGAAGTGGGCCGGCCCTCGATCCCGCCGGAGCGGTTGTTGAAAGCCTCGCTGTTGATGGCGCTGTACAGCGTGCGCAGCGAGCGGCTGTTGTGCGAGCAGTTGGAGTATAACCTGTTGTTCCGCTGGTTCCTGGATATGAACTGGGACGAGGCGGGCTTCGACCACTCCAGCTTCAGCCGCAATCGGGCGCGGTTGCTTGAGCACGACCTGGCAGGCGAGTTTTTCCGCACCGTAGTGGCGGCGGCCCGTGCGCTGAAGCTAACCAGCGACGAGCACTTTACGGTGGATGGCACGCTGATCGAAGCCTGGGCCTCGCTCAAGAGCTTCAAGCGCAGGGATGCGGGCCCGACTGAGCCCCCCGCTGACCCGGGCAATCCGACAGTGAACTTCCACGGCGAGCGGCGCACCAATCAGACCCACCAGTCTACGACCGATCCCGAGGCGCAGCTGGCCAAGAAGGGTGCGGGCAAGGAGGCCAAGCTTTGTTACTCGGCCCACGCCCTGATGGAGAATCGCAACACCATCTTGATCGACTTTCAGGTGGAGCCGGCGGATGGACGTGCCGAGCGGCGCGCGGCGCTGGCAATGGTCGGCGAGAGTCTGCCCGGGCGCCGCAGGATCACGCTGGGCGGCGACAAGGGCTACGATACCCACGATTTCGTGGAGTCCTGCCGTGCGCTCAAGGTCACCCCGCACGTGGCGCAGAATCTGGCGCGCGCAGGTGGCTCCGCCATCGACGCTCGTACTGTGCGCCATGGGGGCTACGCTGTCAGCCAATGGATCCGTAAGCGGGTCGAGGAAACCTTCGGCTGGATGAAGACCATCGGCGGGCTGCGGCGCACGCGCTATCGCGGTCGCGAGCGCGTCCAGATGCACGCCTACTTGGTCGCCGCCGCCTACAACCTGCTCAGAATCGCCAAGCTCAGTGGGGCTCCGGCATGAATCATCAATCCACACCACTGTTCCATGCCGCGCGGCGCATGAAAGTGGCTCGCGGGTAGACCTGTAATCCCAGCGTTGCGCTCTTAACGAACTACGAAACTGAGTAATCAACCCCTTTCCTCAACAGCCTGCTAGTGGTCTAGTCATGGTGTCCTCTTAATAGGTCTGAATTCTCTGTCACTGGATGACAATCTACTTTCGGTTCGGGCAAGGTCCAAAGCGAATCGGTTGAGGACGGTAAATAGGTAGTTCAGTTCTGGCGGGATTGGCGCAAGCTGGCCGCGGAGCCACCCAGCTAAAGCTAGCCTGTCTTCCCGCGAGAGGTGTTTCGTGGGATCCCCGAAGCGGCGCGTTGCATTGTCGAACCAGGGACAGTCTTCGTTTGAGAGCGTGTCGGCTTCGAAACTGGGACAGACGATAGTAAGGGGAGAAGTGATAGCAATCGGCGTGTCACCAAACAGAATGACCTGAAAGGCCGCCTGAAAGTCGTCTGGCAGCAACCTCCGGAGCGTGGTCACGACCATGTGATCGGGCTTGATGTCCAGCGCGACGTCTTCAAAGCTGATCGGGAAGCGCTTTATTTCCGCGAGAGCAATGGCTGCGAGCAGGCCCCTGAGTGCCTCTTCGGCTGGAGCAAGTAACGGTCGATTCGTGACGTGCTGCTGGATCGCGATGGCGCACGATTCCAAAGCCTGTTGAAATTGGAACACTCTCGCCCACACGTTTGGTATCGCGTAAACAGCCGTGCCTTCGCGAGGTCGTTCGTCGACCTTGAGAGATTGGGCTAGTTTGGCGAGGTCGCCGCTTCCACGGAACTCCCAGACTCCCGCCGCAGCGGGCGACGTAAAGGTTGCGTTGTCGTCCAGCCTCGGCAGCATTGGCGTTGGCATTATCCAAGTCTCCCTATTCGCAGATTTCGTGGAGCGCACCTATGAAAGGACCGAAGCCAGTGGCCCTCGGGCGGACCGGCGCGGCGTCACAGAACCTTCGCCAGACGTTATTGGCGGAATACCGCCAGGCCGCTTGCTCCCCATATACGAAGTTCAGTCCGTCTGCCTCTACAGCCGGCTGATCCTTGAACCCCGCAGCATTGAAAAGGTTCACTGAGAATGCCTTGCTGTCCTGCACATGCAACTCCCCAAGCCACTTCAGGTGCTTGTCCGAGAAGTCCTTGTAACTTGCGAGAGCCTTCTTCGCTTCGGAGTCCGGTTCTCCGAGCAGATCCACGTACCAAGGTGTCCGTGCCTTGCTGAAATTGCGCCTGTGAATCTCCGGGTAGAGGATATATGAATATGCTGCGCACATCCGCGCCAGGCGTTTGATACGCTCTTGAGTCGAAGCCGGCGACTTATGCCCGTCCGCTTGGTCTTGCTGGCCCTGCTGGCGGGGAACCGGCGGTAGGTCGCTCCACTCAAAAGAGTTCGGCTGGTCCCGCGCCAAAATGCCGATTGCCTGCCAATTCGCCGGCAAAGTGTCGGAGTTGAAAAAATCAAGCGCGCCCAGGGCTGCCAGAAGCTCGACAACGTGCGCTCCGTTCTTCTGTTCTCGCCCGCCGAGTTCGAAATTATCCTGCGTGCGCGCAGTGTCCATGCCGAGTAAATAGAGTCGATCGTAGCCGATCGCACTGATGCCTCTCGCATAGTAGGACAATGCTGCGCGCGAATTGCTCAGAAACGCGCCCGGATCGGCGTAGAGTTCATCCTTTTCTAGCTTTGCCGGATTTGGGTTAAACGAAAAGTAGGGCAGAAGGAGGGCGCCGCCGCACGCCGCATGGACGGGATTCGTCCGACTCTGGAAATATGTCCTAATCAGTTGAGCAAATGTCGGGAATCCTGCGGCTCCGGTGCCACCGAAGATAGAGCCGAAGAGAAACAAACGGATGTCCGCCCCAAGTCCCGCACTGGCCGAAATCTGTTGACCTATATCCACCCAAGGAGTTCCAGCGCCCTCGGCCAGTTCTACCCTGGCGCCGAATACCGCGGCACCGATCGAAGGCCGTCCGCGAAAACCTTTATCAAGATCGGTCCCATGCTCACGCCTGCTGTACAGGACATCCAAAAGATGCGCCGTGCTCAAGAGCTGCGGGTCGGCCCGTAGCGCGTCAATCCCGAAAAAGTTCGAGAGCGTTTGTCCCGGTCTCTCGAGCGGGTTCCAGTAGTCGGGATTCGTAAGGGCGACCCGCGTCTTGAAGACCGCGGCTGGTGAGCCAGCCCCTACCATTCCAGCTTGTAGCCTGCCGTATAGCCCCGCTACTTCGCGGGTTTGCGTTAGATTGCCGTTCGAGCCGTCGACATCCACGAAGAACATCGTCAAATGTTCGGGCCCCAACCCGGCTGCGCACAAATAGAGAAGGGCCTCCATGCAGCGGGCGCCAGTGCCACCAATTCCGATCGCATAACAACGAGCCATGCCGTTTAATCAGAACCTCCTTTCAGTAATGTAAAGGACCCCGAAACCGAATTGCGCCAACTGGGTCATATTTGTGACTTGCGGGCGTGAACCACAGCGTAGCTACCCAGTACACGGCGACGACATTGACCAGATAAAATATGGTGGCCCAACTCATCCCTTGCTCCATCTCAAGTGAACCAAAAAACCCTATTCCGAGCCGGACGGACGCCAAGCCTGCCGCGACCCCTGTGAGCCATGTGATGGGCCAAAGCAGGCCAAGTGTCAGCCACACCATCATCCACACATACTTCAGACTCGTCTCCCTGCCGCTGCTCGCCATCGCAGCAAGGTGCCACGCGAGGACAGCACCCAACTGAATCTCAATCCCGAACAAAGCAAGCGCCTCGAATGACTCTATCCACGTGGGATCGAGCGTGACCTCAGGGTCTCGAGGAACGACCAGCAGGTAGGTACGAAGCGATTCGCTCTCAAGAATAAGGAGCAAGCGCCCCGCATAAAAGCCGGCTACTATTCCCAGGATTATCAGCGAAACGCTCTTGGCGTAGTACCAAGTCATACGGTTGCGAAACTTCATAAGTTGTCTGACCCTCAGGATTTCACGTAGAGCTCAAAGCTTCCAAGTTCCGGCGCCGTATCGCGGACCAACGAGGTCCAGAGGCCGCTGACAAATTCCCGGATGTTCTGTGTCTTACTGCCATCGAAAGTGCCAGGATGAGCCTCCCACTGCGGAAGCCTCGACAGGTCCATCTCCCACTGGTCACACCAGTCGGGAAGAGTGTACGCGTCGGGCCCCGCGACCCAGCGCAATCGGAAAACGTAAATGCCAGCACCAGGCAGTTTGCGTGGCTCAACGCTAAGCCGAAGGGCGGCTTGGCCGTCGCCCGACCGCTCCAGAGTGGCCTCGAGTGCTTGGTCTGCCAGCGGAAGATCGCTCTACCTGGTCACCCGAGCATTTGCTCGCTTCGACGATGGTCGTGGCTTTACCGATGTCCGGCGCTGGAGCGTCGCCTGACGATTTGTAGGTGCCCCTGGCTACCATGCTGAGAGCTATGCTCCGATCCCGAAGCGCGAAAGCCTTGTCATTCGAGCACCCCGCGAGGAAGGTCGACATGCGAACAGCACCTCTGACGTCGCTGAGCTTGAAAGACTGAACATCTAGGACATGCACCCCCTTCTGTGGTGAAAGGACAATGGCGTGACAGCCAGCCGCCGACTGTGGATACCCAAGGCGGAACTGCTCAAGGTACCGCTGAACGTCGGGCCGTCTACCCGCAATCACGGCGTAGAAGGGGCGGTAAGTCTCTTCGCGGCCCGGCGTGCTGCGATAGCGAAAATGCCGGTTTTCCGCGCCGACCTCGGAAACCGTCCCATCGAATTCGCTGCGAGCGCCTATAATTCCGATGGACATTCCACGGCGGATTGCTTGATCACGAAGCACTCTGATCAGTGCTCCGACATCCGAGTCGCTCTGGAACAGGTCTGTTATCACGATCGTGAGCGTGTTCGGCGTCACGGTTTCAAACGCGTGATCGATGCGAGTTTCCTGATCAATGTAGAAGCGGGGTTTAGAAGCGGCTTCATAACAGGGCCTGCGCGTGACGCGGCGCGGGGTTTTGCCAAACTGGTAGCAAACCACCGCGGAATTGGACCACCCGGTCACGAACGTTAGCTCGAGGGTCTGCAGGAACCGCACGTATTGGGTCCTGGGGTTCGCGGCGACGAATCCTCGCATCGACCCAGACGAATCGATGAACACTTGTGCGGAGAGGCTGGACGAAGGGTTCTGATCTGCGTCGGATTCAGGACCGGCAGTAGTTGTAACAGGTCTGCATCGGCAGATCTCCGTGCGACAGCCGCCGAGCAAGGACAGTAGCGTGGCAGTAGCGCCGAGAAATAGGATGGTGTGCAAGGCCGACGCCAGCAACTGCTGCGCGTTGCTAATGAGCCGGCATGTCCTCGCTGACAAAGATGTTCCGCAGCTGATCGGCAGACCTGCAGAATACTCACCACCCCCCGACCGAACACCAGTGCTCCATCGATGTCGCAGCATGTTCACCCCCTCTCTCGGCTGCGTGCGCACTGGCCACCCGATGTCGTCCACTCCCACCCGGCGCCGCAGCAAAAGAGCCGCTATGGCTCAGCGAGGACAAGATCAGTTATCGCCTTGCGGACGGTTTGTCAAACCCGCGCAGTCTCCTTCAAGAGATGCCAGCAATCATGTGAATCTTCGCTCGTAATCATTATTTGAAACCCTGTCGTTTCTCAAAACCTGATCCGCCTCGAATGTTTGGCAGATTCGGTCGGAATTGGTTAGTTGGACTGCTCTGATCCGACGCCCGCTCGCACGCAAGCTGCGCGGCCGGTCCCGATGCCGGCCGAATCAGATCGGCGCCGCCTGGACGATGCCGTCGCAGCCTGCGACGCAGGTGCATGCGGTGTGGGCGCCAAGTGCCACCGCGCCCTGAGACCGCTCGCGACCTGCCTGATAGCTTCGTTTTCCTACGCTATGTACACTCCGTCTTATGATCGGACGGGAGATGCCGCGAGGTCTGGCGGCGATGGCGCTCTGCGCCATTGTCGCGGGCGTCGTGTTTCCGGCCGCGGCCCGCAGCGGCGACGACGGCGATTGGCAGATCGTGACTTCGCCCGCGCAACCGGAGCAGTCCCAATCAGCCGCGCCCTCAGATCAGCCGGCCGCAACCGGGCTGGCCGGATCTGCTTCGGCCGGACCCACCCAGGCCAAATCACCCACTTTCTGCGGCGAGCGGGCCGTGCCTGCCAACGACCAGGTCCAGGCTGTGGTCGCGGAAATCAACCGCGTCTGGCATTCCGACGTCAAGGTCTACCAATCGATTGATCCCGCTGGACCGCACGCACGCCCCGGCGGCTGCGTCTTCTACCATCCGCAAGTGATGGCCGGACTCCTGAACGGCTGGATGAACATCAAGGAAGCGCGCGACGAAAAGCCGATGGTCTACGCGATCTTCGCGCACGAAGTCGGCCATGAGGTGCACGGCGACTTCGATTCCAGCCGCGCCAATATATCCAGTGAGGAGCGCGAACTGGAGGCCGACCGCTTTGCCGGTTACACGATGTCATTCCTGGGTATCCGGCCCGACGACATCACGACCTACTATCGGCTGGTCGGCGACGATTTCGTCGGCGCACAGGAGAGTCACGGCACCGCCGACCAGCGCGCCACCGCCTTCGAATACGGCTGGAAGCTCGCCGAAGCCGGCTCGTCCGAACAGTCAATCATCCCCGCCGCGGGATTGGGTCATCCGTAGCTCGCGGTTGATCCCGGATTCGGTTCAATTGGCGTGAGCGCGGCTGTAGCCCGGTCGTTGCTCATCGCGCCACTGTCGGCTGCGAGCGTCCGCGCCCAGCGCGAAGGAGCGCACGGGCCAAACGCAAGGTCAAATCGAGGGATTGGCCGGAGGTACGGCTGGCGTGGTAAAACGCACCATGATCCTTTGGCAGAAAGGTTCGGGGGATGCGCTGCGCAAGCTGCGGTCTGGAAAATCCTGAAGCCGTCAGTTCGTGCTCGCGGTGTAGTGCACCTCTGAAGCCTCGCGCCGACGATGGCGCTGCGGTTGCGGAGACCCCTTTCGAGAACAAGGCGAACCCGATCAGCCAGGATTTCCTGATCGGAAGTACGAAGGCGGGCCTCGAACGAATCCGCTCTAGGCTTCTTGATCTTACTAACCGGAACAAGTTGCTGAATTTCCGCCACTCGGCTAGATCGACGCTTCAAGTCGTGGGCGCGGCTCCTGATGTTCTCTTTCAACGATTGGTCGATGGCGACAGCCTGACCTTTAGGCCAGTGCCGGAGCCGCCGCCGAACCCGGGTGACTCCCGGCCAACAGCGAGGGAACGGGCTCAGCAACTCGGGATTCCGACTTCGTTCGATCTGCCGCTGCCTGGTGCGGCTTCAACGACACTCAAGGGGCGTCCGGGGCACATTCAAACGCTTCACTATCCCGCCGACCTTGAATCGATCTCGCGGCGCATTAGCTATGCAGCAAAAACTGCAATCGAGGAATCCGGAACCAACACATTATACCTGATCTTCGGTTTCCTGGAATGGTATGAGAGCGAGAGTTCCGCCGAGGCGCACTTGGCTCCGCTGTTGGCAGTGCCCGTGGCAATCAGTCGCGGGAAGGCGGACCCAGCCTCTGGAACCTTCTCCTACGAAATCGCACACTCCGGAGAAGAGATCGAGCCTAATCTGTGCCTTCGCGAAAAACTCAAAAAAGATTTCGCTTTAGAGCTTCCCGACTTCTCCGAGGACGACTCGCCGGAGGCGTACTTTGTCAAGCTGAAAGGCATCCTCAAGGCTAAGACGGTCTGGCGTCTTCGTCGCCAGATCACGCTCGCCTTGTTGTATTTCGGCAAACTGAGAATGTACCGCGACCTCGATCCGCGCGCGTGGCCCGCGAAACTGGGCTTAGTAGAGCATCCGCTCATTAAGGATCTTTTCGAAGGCACAAAGCGAACGGACCGTGATGTCAGCGAGGAATACGCAATTGATTCGCCCGCGATTTCGAAGCAGGTTCCGCCAGTCATTCTTGACGCCGACAGTTCGCAGCTGAGCGCTCTCATCGACGCCCTGCAAGGAAAGGACCTGGTTATAGAAGGACCGCCCGGAACGGGGAAGTCGCAGACTATCAGCAACCTGATCGCGATCGCTCTAGCCGAAGGAAAGACGATCTTGTTCGTTTCGGAGAAGCTGGCCGCCCACGAAGTGGTCCGCAGACGCCTTGACACCTCCGGTCTGGGCATCTTCTGTCTAGAGCTTCACAGCCACAAGACGGAGAAGCGCAAACTGCTGGATGATCTTGAACAGCGAATAAACGCGCTGGATTCTTTCGCGGACCCAAAGGATCTCGATGGGAAGATCAGACTGCTGCAACGAGCCAAGCAGCAACTCCTCGACTATGTGGAATTGGTCAATTCGTCGAGCGGCCCCTTCGGTCGCTCTGTGTTCGAGGTCATCTGGGCACGAGAGCGATATAGGCAGGAACTCCGATTCGACCCGCACCTTGTTGAAGGGGTCGTCGTACTAAACGCGCGCAAGATGCTGCCGTCCGATTTCGACCTTGATTGTCAGCGCCTGGAAATCTATGGAAAGCATTTTTCTACCGTTGTCGCCGGGCGCATGAACCTGAGTGCGCACCCTTGGTACGGCATTCACAATGTCACACTCGACTACATGGGTGAGCAGCAGTTGACCGCAAAGCTGAAGGAGCTGAGCGAAACTGCACGCTTACTTGATGAAGCGGTAAACGCGTTTGATCCAGCAACCGGCCTTCAAATTGAATCCACCGCTGAAACAATCGCGCGGGCAGTTGATCTGCAAAAGGAACTTCCTCAGCCCGACGACAATGCCCCCCGCGACCTTCTCCGAGCCCTGGCGAGTGAGGTCAACCGACACAGCGCCTTGTCCTTCATGCGCGGGCTTGCCGCCTGGCGAAAGGAACAGAGCACCTTTGAACCTCATTTCTCGGAAGTTCCCGATGTCGAACCCGGCCAGTTGGATCGCACCTTGTCACTATGCAAGCGGGCCGAAGAGGTGGGCTTCGGACCCTGCACTGTTCGCGAATTGAGCGAGCGGGCGAAGACAGCCCAAATTTTGGCGGCACGAGTCGAGCTCGTCATTCCATTCTTTGCCGAATCGCTGCGTTTGCTCGGGACCGAAGTCGCATGCGAAGCGGCGGCACTTGTTGATCTGGCGGCGACTTGCAGACTGCTCGATCTAACACCCTTCAATCTTATGACGATGCGTCAAACCAGCTTCGAGGGAGAAGATGCCGCCGGCCTACTGACTCAAGCTGCACAAGAAGCCGAGGGTCTATGCTCCGAACGCGATCGCTTGTCGCAGGCCTTCGCCTTAGATACGTCGCTTCGCGTTGACGACCTTGACGGACACGCACGCGTTCTGGAAAGCGTCAGCCTCTTCAGTCGCTTATTCGGCGCCGACTATCGGCGCGCGAAGCATTACTTTCGCAGGGTATCAAAGGTACGTGCCCGAAAGTCACGGACCGAGATGGCGAGCGCACTTAGAGAGTTGCAGCGGATCCTCGAGGGCATGCGTAGCTTTGAAACAAATTCCAACTATCGTTCCCTGCTCGGCGTTCACTTCAACGGCCTGGACACCGACTTCGCTTCGTTGCGACGCCTTGCCAATTGGTACGCAGAAGTTCGTCAGGCACTGGCAATTGAGCGCATTTCGGCAAGCGCGCTAATGGTTGCCATGTTCCGAGCCCCAGTAGATCGTCTCCAGAACGTTCACACATTGGTCGTGGCTCGGGTAGAAATCCGCAATGAACTCGACGCGCTTGCGCAAGGCGGGCTAGTACAGGTCGCGGAAACGCTTTCAAACAGCGCGCTGAGGGCGGCAAATGATCGGCTTTTGGAGATTGCGGTCGAGTTGCGGCAGACGGCGGAGTTGGCTCGGCAAGTGCTGGACTCTCTAGCAGCTCTTCGCATTCGAGAACACTGCAAGATCGGCGACTTAGCCGCAACGATCCAACGATTAAAGGCTCACCAAAATGGACGGCTCGAACTAGAACAGCATTCGGCCAGCGCCATCCTCGGCAGCAGATTTGCCGGCGTGAGGACTGACACCAGCCCGGTCGAGGCTTGCCTGAATTTGCTATGGCAGATAGGGGCTTGCGACCTTCCTTCTGCGCTGAAGCACTGGCTCCTCGGCGACGACGTAGCGACACGCCTTCAAGACATCCGGGAAGGCCTTGGTCTCCTCAACAAACGGCTCGTCGTCTTTTGGGAAGCGCACGCGGCCTTTTGCCAACAAGCGGATCTCGTCCAGTCTCATTGGTACGAGACCAATGTGGGTGGCTTGCGACTGGCGGACATACAGGCAAGGTGCGGACGGGCTCTTGGCGAGGCGGAGGCCTTGCCCTCTTGGCTTAATTTTCTTCGCGCGCGCGACGAGGTCGCGCAGGCCGGTCTTCAGGCTCTTTGCGAACCCGTCGAAGACGGAAGCATACAAGTCGAGGGCCTCATTCCAGCCTACTGATTTGCATTTTATAACACGTTGACCCGAAGCATATTTGAAGACCGGCCAGAATTGTTGCGCTTCACGGGACTCACGCAGGAGGCAACGCGCGATCAATTCATCCGCTACGACAAAGAAGTAATCGTTCTGAATCGCAAGCGGATGGCAAAGCGTATAGATCGTTGGCCATACCCTGGTCAAGGCACCGGCCCCGTGGGCCAGTGGACCGACCTAGCCTTAATTCGAAACGAGATTTCGAAAAAGAAGCGGCACATTCCGATACGCCAACTAGTTCGCCGCGCGGCAAGTGCACTTCAGACCCTGAAGCCCTGCTTTATGATGAGCCCTCTTTCAGTAGCCCAGTATCTGCCGCCAGGTCTGCTGCACTTTGATCTTGTTGTGATGGACGAAGCGTCGCAACTCAAGCCGGAAGACGCCCTGGGCGCAATTGCGCGGAGTGGTCAACTGGTTGTCGTGGGCGACCCGAAGCAGCTTCCACCCTCAACGTTTTTCGAACGACGGCTCGAAGGAGACGAGGACGAGGACACAGAAGATGAAACGTTATCGGTCGAGGAGCACGAAAGCATTCTCGACGTTGCTAGTGCGCTCTATCAGCCAATTCGCCAGCTGAGGTGGCACTATCGCTCACGGCACGGAAGCTTAATCGCCTTCTCGAACCGCGAGTTTTATCGGAGCCGTCTTGTTCTTTTTCCTTCGCCGTTTCGTGACAGGCCAGACTTGGGCGTGAAATTCCGCCATGTCGAAGACGGCCGCTACGACGAACGACGCAACAGACCCGAAGCCGACCGCGTGGTCAACGCAATTCTCAACCACATAAGGACTCATCCTCACCAGTCTCTGGGGGTTGTTGCGCTGAACTTCGAGCAGCGTGAGCTTATCGACGAGCTTTTGACCGAGCGCGCGCGACACGATGAAGTGTGTCAGCACTGGCTCGAACAGCAGCCCCAAACGGCGGAGCCTTTTTTCGTCAAGAACCTTGAAAATGTACAAGGCGACGAACGGGACGTGATCTTCATATCCGTCACCTATGGGCGCGACGCGAAGGGTAATCTGTTCCAACGGTTCGGGCCTATTAATCAGGCGCAAGGGCCGCGACGATTGAACGTGCTTTTTACTCGCGCCAAGCAGAGAATATTTGTCTTTTCGTCTATAGATCCTGACGAGTTGCGAGTGGACATCGCCAGCCAACAGGGAATCAAGACTCTAAAGGCATATCTCGCCTACGCGAAAACGGGCCAACTTGAGACTACTCGATACGGGGGCGAACCGGCGAACGACTTCGAGATCGCGGCGGGCAACGCGCTAAAAGAACGCGGCTTTGACATCGAACCTCAGTTCGGCGTTGCAGGCTTCTTCATCAACATCGCGATCCGGCATCCGAAGAAACTAGGTGCCTTCGTCCTGGGCGTCGAATGCGACGGAGCCACTTACCATTCCGCTCGGTCCGTTCGCGACCGCGATCGACTTCGGCAGTCCATCCTCGAAAACCTTGGTTGGAGCGTGCACCGAATTTGGTCAACGGACTGGTTCAGGGACAGCAAGCGCGAAACTCAGAAGATTGTAGATAGGGTGGAAAAGATTCTGCTCAAGGAGTCGCTAGCAGAACCGAGCGGCGTTTGACGGTCCGCGTCGGCACTGAACGCATTTTCATCGCGCGGCGGTTTAGTGCTTAAATCATCGGGCTGGCCTGCAGGAATGAAATCCAGGGAGGAGCGCCTTATGCCGTACGTGCCCGACAACCGGCCGTTTTATGACGCGGACAGCCATATCATGGAGCTGCCGGATTTCCTTCAACGGTACGCAGACCCGGACCTGCGCGACCAGATGCCCGCGGTAAGCTACAGCGCCTCGCTCGTCACCGACGAAGAAGTCGCGGTGATCATGTCGCGCGGCGGGCGGCACAGCCGGGAGCACGTAGCCGAGCTAGAGAGCCTCGGCAACCGTTTGATCGAGACCTCGAAGGAGATTCAGGCTCTGGGAGCATTCGACGGCAGCGAACGCTCTCGCGCGCTGGACATGCTCGGCTTCAAGAAGCAGCTCGTCTTCGCGACCCACAGCGTCTACACCGCCTTTTGGCCCAGCCCGAAGATCACGCCCAAGCTTCGCTATGGGGCCGCGCGCGCCCACAACCGCCACATGGTGGATTTCTGCGCGCACGATCTTCGCCTGATGGGCGTGGCCATCGTGCCGCTCGAGGTCCCGCAACTGGCGCTTGAGGAGCTGGACTTCGCGATCACGTCCGGGCTGAAGGCGGTCTGGGTACCGCATCATTCCTGCGGCGGCCGATCGCCGGGCCATGTGGAATTCGATCGCTTCTGGGCCACGCTCGCCGATTCGGGAATACCGTTCGCGCTGCATGTGGGCGGCTCACCATTGCAGCTCGCGCCGGAGTGGGCGAACAACGGCAGGCCGCCGACCCGGGATTGGATGGGCGGCGGCGAAAATGTTCGCACCCGGGACGCAGCCGTACTGCATCAGGGTCCGGAGACCTTCCTTTCGATGATGCTGATCGAAGGGTTGTTCGAGCGATTTCCCCGTCTGCGAGGCGCGTGTGTTGAACTCGGCGCCGGATGGGTTCCAGCGCTGCTGACTCGTCTGGAATGGGTCGTACGCAATTGGAGCAAGGTCGATGAGAGTATCGCGAAGTTCAAGCGCACGCCATCCGAGCAGCTCACGCAGCAGATGGCGTTCACGCCGTACGTATTCGAAGACGTTGGCCTGCTAATCGATCAGTCGAACCCCGATCTCTACCTCTTCTCGACTGACTATCCGCACACCGAAGGCGGCCGAAATCCACTCGCGCGATTCGAGAAGTCGCTCAGTGATCGTTCCGATGCGATACGCGACCGGTTCTATGCGGAGAACTCTCTGCGGATATTCCCGGACGCGCGCGCAGCGTAACCCGTTCTCGGAGGCCACGCCCCGGCAGCTCCGAAACACCGTGGAACAAAACCGGGCAAAAGCCTCGCCGAGGGGGTCTGTTTGGCCTGCAGGGCGAGTTGCAATCGGACAGAAAAACCCGGAAATTCCACATCAGTCAGCAAAATAATCTGACGATGAGACTATCATCTCACGAAAGGGCCACCTGAACCGATGAACTATCATGGGCATTATTCGATACGATTCACCCTGAGCTTGTTTTTGCTGAGTCTCTTGTCAACGGCGCCAATTTCCCTTGGGGCCTCTGGTAATCCACCTGAGACGAGAACTCTTGAACAAATCGCCAGAGACTCACTTGACGCAAATATCTATAACCTGGCCTGCCCCGGGACAATCCTGCCTGTAAGGGAGCAGAGCGACATTTATCTCGCCGCCGGCGCTCATCAATTCAAGTCATTATGGACTCGTGATTTCTGTTTTTCCTCCCGCGGGCTATTTCATTTACATCAATCTTCAATCGTTCGCGACCAACTTGAGCTGATCCTGGCGAACACAAGAGCCTGCGATGGACTGGTGCCAAAAGTACTGGATTCAACTAGTCCGACGTTGAAAGGCCTCGGGGTTAGTGTCAAGAAGCTCTTTTGCAACTCCCCTCCCCATGTTTCCCTGAATGACCATCTTAAGCCCTACTACACGGACGACACCGGCGGCGAGGCCATAGATTCCAATGTCCTGGTTCTCCTCACCGCTTATGATTATGCCGACCGCACCCCCGATTGGCCTTGGTGGAACCGGCAATTGCCGACCTTGGTTCACATCTACCGATATTACGATTCCAAGCAGGATGCATCGGATGGTCTTATCGTTCAACCTTCGTTCTCGGATTGGCAAGATAGCGTCAAGAGAAATGGAAAGACTTTTTATACCAATCTCATCTACTATTTGGTCAGTAAGCGCCTAGCCATCTTCCCTGAGTTTCAAATCACACCTTCCAAATTGCAGCTTCTCAGAAATGGTATTGAGAGCCGGTTTTTTGCCAAAGACTGGGGGATTTATAGAAGCATCGTTGGCAGTGGCTCAACCGGGGACCCGACCTATCCTCAATTCTCTCTCGATGCAAATCTTCTTGCGATCGACTTGGGATACTTCGACAACGATCCCGATCGCGATCGGGCGAAGAAAGTCTATGCCAGTTTGAAAGAAACCCCTCTTTGGCGTGGCGGCGGCGCCGACATGCCTGGGTATGTTACCTGGCCGGACTATCCTCGCGATTGGATCGGGTGGAAGAATAAAGTGTCAGGGCTTTGTCACTATCATGACGAAATGTATTGGTCATGGCTTATCGCTCTTTCGGCCAAGATCGCCTGGACAATGGGAGATACCGATGAAAGTCTGGCAATTATGGATCGGCTTACCTGTCTTGCGCAGCGAGACCGATACATCGTTGAAATCTATAGTCCCACGCAGGATCTGCCAGCCTTCAATTCCCGCCTTTATGCTGCTGAAAGCCCCTTTAGCTGGGGCGCGGCTTTTGTGGTGGATGCGGCAAAAGAGATTCAGGGTTGGTATGGGTGCGGGCAGCAACCGGTCTCCAAAGCGCTTAGGTCCAGTCCCTGATGCTGGATGGCCTGCCTCAAGAACACCGGCACCTTGAGGTAAAATCCGAAAAGCGGCGGCTGAGGAAGCAGTTGGCCGAGGCTATGCTTGGAAATTCAATGATGGCTCGCGGAGGTTCCCACGATGCCCACTTTTGCGCGCGGCGAAGTTTCGCTTTATTACGAGGAACATGGTTCCGGCTATCCGCTGATCCTGTTCGCGCCGGGCGGGATGCGCTCCAGCGTGGAGTTCTGGAAGCACAGTCCGTTCGATCCGATCGTTGAGTTCGCGCGGGATTTCAGAGTCATCGCGATGGACCAGCGCAACGCGGGCCGCTCGCGCGCGCCGATCAGCCCGAGCGATGGATGGGATAGCTATGCTGGGGATCATCTGGCCCTGATGGACCATCTGGGGATTCGGCAATGCCACGTGATGGGCGGATGTATCGGTTCCTCATATTGCCTGGGTGCGATCAAGGCCGCACCCGATCGTATCAGCGCCGCCGTACTGCAAAATCCGATTGGGCTTACGCCGCAAAACCGCGAGTTGTTCTACGGCATGTTCGATGATTGGGCCAAGGCGCTAAGGCGCGAGCGGCCCGTCCTCGATGAACAGGCCTTTGCGGCGTTCCGCGAGCGGATGTATGGCGGAGACTTCGTCTTCAACGTATCGCGGGATTTCGTACGCTCGCTCAAGACCCCGCTGCTGATTCTGTGCGGCAACGACGATTTCCATCCCACTCCGACTTCGGAGGAGATCGCGAAGCTGGCCCCGAATGCGGAGTTGATCAGATCGTGGAAGACGCCAGAGATGGTGCGCGGCGCGGTCGAGCGGGTCCGCGAATTTCTCAAAACGCATCGCCCGCGATCTTCCTGAACCACGCCGCGATCCTGATTTTCGGCGGGCCGCTGGATGGGCGAGTCTGCGGGGGCGGGCATCGTGCCGGCCGCAACGTGCCGCACGAAGCGCTCCGCCATCCCGCTACTAACAGAGAGTTACTTTTAGCGCCCCAGTGCTGGATTGACACTTCGCTGCTGCTACTACAATTTGTACGATATTGGAAATAAATTCGGTGAAGACATTTGTGGGGAAATTGCAACCTGAGCTCAGAACTCCGAGGTTTTGACGACGGTCGTGACACCACTATGAAGAAACGTGCGATAACACCCGCCCTATGGGCAAAGCAGGCAAAGTAGCCATGTGGTCAAGCATCCTCACGATCCCGCCCCTGGTCGGCCAGTATCTGACGCAAGTCAATGCGGTGCGCGATCAACTTGTGCCGAGCGGCAGTCAGACCCCGCAGATGCTTGCGGGGGTTGCTCTAGCCTTATTCGCAATCGCGATCGCTACAAACAGCGTGGCGCATTGGCGCGCGGCCGCCCTTGTACAACCAAAGGCTGATGTAGAAGCCCGTCCCGACTTCGCGTTGCGATTTCAGCAGCTTCAGCGATACACCGACATCGCGCAAGAAGTCATATCGGCTTCGTCCTATGTCGAAGAGTTGCTCCGCGATCCATGGGTCTATCGAAGAGACCACCAGGTAGTAGCACGCAGACCGTACTATTGTACCGCCCGAGAACACTGCATGTGGCTGACGAAGAAAGATATAGCGATAAGGCGGCTTAGGAAACTGCAAGAAAGGGCGCACGAACTCGAACAAGTCCCGGTTGAGATCGCGAAGCTGCTGCTTTAACGGGTACCAGACAACCGGAGTTCACCAGGGCGTTGATCCGGGCAAATCGAGTTGTGAGATGCGAAGCCCGCCGCCCCAGCAAGTAGCTATCCGGCGCGTCCACCACGTAGTACCCGGATAGGAACCCATCTTCTGTTCCAGCGAAAGATGACAGGCGTATAGTACCGCCCCGTGCAAGTCTTCGGCCGCCACCTTATGGGCCGTGGACGGAAACCAGCCTGAAACCTTGCTTGAGGAGGCCGTCAGGTCTACAGAGGAACTGGAATCGGAGAAACTCCACGGATTTCACCTTGATGAAGTTGTATGCACGGAGACGCCCAGCAACCGGACCTTGAGATGCCGGCGCTTTCCGTGGTCGTGATCGGCCGCAACGAGGGCGAGCGCCTGGCGCGATGCCTCGCATCGGTTGCCGCGATGAGTCCGGTGGGCGGGCCGATGGAGACCATCTACGTCGATTCGGCTTCGACCGACGGCAGCGTCGCGAGGGCCGCCCGGTTCGGCGCAAGGGTCATCAGCGTCGCGCCCGCGCGTCCTTGCGCCGCATCCGGGCGAAACGCCGGATGGAAAGCCGCGCGCGCGCCGGTCGTGATGTTTCTCGACGGCGATACGGTGCTGGCGCCGGACTTCGCCGCACAATCGCTGGCCGAGTTTGACGATCCGCTGATCGCCGTTGTATGGGGGCGGCGGCGTGAAATCGACCCCGGCGCGTCGATCTTCAATCGGGTGCTCGATCTCGACTGGATCGATCCGCCCTGGCCGCAAAGATTTCTGCGGCGGCGATGCGCTGATCCGGCGCTCTGTGCTGGAAGAAACCGGCGGGTTCGACGAGCGCCTGATCGCGGGCGAGGAGCCGGAGCTCTGTTGGCGGATTCGCGCGCTGGGCTATACGCTCCTGCCCGTCGATCGCGCGATGGTATGGCATGACCTGGCGATGACACGATGCTCGCAGTACTGGCGGCGCGCGCTGCGGACCGGTTACGGTTACGCCGAGCTCTCGGCCCGCTTGCGCGACTCATCGCAGTGGGCGCGCGAGTCACGTCGCAACCTGATTCATGGCGCCGCGATGCTGGCGCTCTTGTTGTGCGGCCCGGCGCTCTCAATCATTGTTCGTTCGCCGCTGCCGCCGTTGCCACGATCGCGATCATCGTCGCGCTGGCGCTGCGAACGGCTGTGCGCTACCGATGGAAGTGTTCCGAACCAATGACCCTTTGGCTCTACGGCCTGCACTCCCATCTCCAGCAAATCCCGATCTGGTGCGGTCAGATCAAATATCGCCTCGACCGCCGCCGCGGCCGGGTTCCGCAACTTATCGAGTACAAGCAGCCCGCGGCTGTGCGTGTGCGCGAATCCGCGCAGTGAGCACCGGCGTAGACCCAGCGTCGCGCACGGCCGCGTTGAAGCGCGCGATCGATTTTGGCAGGGCCGGCGAGCCGCGATGAGTGCCGCGAACTTCGCCGAAGCCGGCGGATTGTCGGTCATTCTGGTCAACCCCAACGTGTCCGAACAAATGGGTGGCGAAGCTATCAAGGCTCTGCAGATCTACCAGGAGCTTGCGCGCCAGGGGGTTCGGGTCCATCAGGTCACGCATGAGCGGGTCAAACCCGAACTGGACCGCAAATTCCCGGAGCTGAGCGTGTCCTACGTCAGGGATGGCTGGGTGCAGAAAGCGCTGGCCCGGATCGGCCCGCTGCCGCTTGTCCTGGAGATGATCTTTCTGGGCAAGGCCGTCGGGCTGATCAAGCAGCTCGCGCAAGAGCGGCCCGGGTCGATCGTGCATTTCAGCTCGCCGGTGTCGCCCATGCTGCCCTACTTCCGGGTGCCGGGCGCGCCGGTGATCATCGGTCCGATCAACGGCAACATCCACTACCCTGTGTCGTTTCGGCACCGCGAAACCATGCCTTACCGGGTCCGCCGCCGGCTCCATCGGTCGATTCAATTCCTCCACCGCCTCACATTCTCGGGCAAGCAACGCGCCGACGCACTGCTGGTGGCCGGAGGCCCGCGCACTTACCAGTCGCCACGGATGGCGGGATGCCGTGACGAGCAGTTCGTCAACTCGATCAACACCGGCGTGCTCGATCGGCTTTACGCAAGCCCCCGGATTACTCACTCCGGCCGCAATCCCCGTTTTTTTCAGAACGGACGGCTGGTAAAGCACAAGGGCACGGACCTAGCGATCAGGAGCTTGCAGCGGACCAGAAATCCTGTCGAGCTGGACATTATCGGGACCGGACCTGAACTGGAGAATCTCAAGGCCTTGACGGCCAAATTGTCCCTGAAAGACCGCGTCAGATTCCTGGGATGGCTCGAGGACCATAGCCGGCTGGCGGATACTTTGCGTCCATACCGGGCGTTCGTTTTCCCCAGCCTGGCCGAAGCCCACGGGATCGTGGTGGTGGAGGCGATGGTGATGGGGCTGCCGGTGATCGCACTGAATTGGGGCGGTCCATCGTTGCTGGTCACGCCGGAAACAGGCGTACTGATCGATCCGGTCAACGAGGAACATGTAATCAACGAACTGGCCAAGGCGATGGACCGCCTGGCCGAGGACGGGGAACTCGCCGAAAGGATGTCGATCGCGGGCCGGCAACGCGTGGTCGAGAACGGATTCCTGTGGTCGGCGGTCATCCGCGACTGGATCGCGCTCTATAGCCGGGTGCTGGAAGCCCGAAAAGCCGACTCCGCCGCGGCCTGAGCCGGAAATCGATGGCGTCACCAATCCGTCTGGCATACCTGCTGAGCGAGTATCCCGGCCTCTCGCATACCTTCGTTCTGAGTGAGGTCACGCGGCTGCGCGCGATGAACTTCGACATCCGGGTCGCGTCGATCAATCCGCCTGGGCGGCCGCCCGCCGAGATGACCGCCGAAGAGCGCGCGGAGGCTGCGGCCACGTTCTACGTCAAGCGCGTGGGCGCTCGCGGCGCCTTGATCGCCCATCTTGATCTGATCGCGCGCAGACCGGCGGCATACTTACGCGGGCTTTGGTCCGCGCTCCGGCTCGGCGGGACCGACCTCAGGCGAATCGTGTTTTCGATTTTCTACTTCGTCGAAGCGGTGATTCTCGGCCGCTGGATGGAATCCCAGCGCGCGCAGCATCTGCACATACATTTTGCCACCCAGGCTGCGACGGTAGGGCTCATCGCGAGCCGCGTTTTTCCGATCGGATTTTCGATCACCGTCCATGGCTCGGACGAATTCTACGACGCGCCGGGCTACCGGCTGGAAGAAAAGATCGCTGGGGCATCATTCATATGCTGCGCCAGTTACTTCGCCCGCAGCCAGCTCATGAAGTTTTCGCCGCCTTCGCGGTGGAGCAGGCTCGAGGTCGCGCCGCTGGGTGTAGACACCAGGTTTTTCACGCCCGGCCCGGTTCGCCCCGCACCCGATGTGTTTGAGATCCTTTGCGTCGCCCGGTTGGTCACGTCCAAGGGTCAGCATATTGTGCTGGCCGCGGTCGATCGTCTGGTCAAGGCGAAACGCAGCGTTCGCCTGCGCCTGGTGGGCGGCGGTCCGGATCGGGAAAGCCTGGAGCGCGAGGTGGTAGACCGCGGACTCGGCACGCAGGTCATTTTCGAAGGCAGCGTCAACCACGATCGGATTCGCGAGTTCTACGGCGCGGCCGACGCGTTCGTGCTCGCCAGCTTCAACGAGGGAGTCCCGGTGGTTCTGATGGAGGCGATGGCGAGCGGGATCGCGTGTATCGCGACCTCGGTCGGTGGAACTCCCGAGCTGATTCGGAACGAGGTCGACGGAATTCTCGTCCCGCCCTCGGACGATCGCGCGCTCGCCTGCGCGATCGAACGTTTAATCGACGATCCGGAGCTGTGTAGCCGCCTGGGCGCCGCCGGGCGCAGGCGCGTGATCGAAGAGTACAACCTCGACCGCAGTGCCGCACGCCTGGCGCAGATCTTCGCAAGCCGCGTCGGCGCATGCCGGGAACCATGCGCAAGCGGAACGTGAGTCTCCGGTGAGCCACGCACTGGCCGTAGTCGCGGGCTCGGCGCTGGTCCTGATCACGTTGCCGGGAAGTATCGCCCTCGCGCTGCTCACTCTCGGCGGCATCCTGCCGCCGGCCAGGCGCCGGCCTTCCACCACCCAAGTGACTGGCAGGCTCGCGGTCGTGATTCCTGCCCACAATGAGGCCACGACGATCCAGCGATGCGTCCGGAGTCTCACTGCTTGCATCTCTCCCGGCGAGCAGGTCGTCACCAGCATCATAGTGATCGCTGACCACTGCACCGACGCGACCGCGGAACTCGCTCGTAGCGCCGGCGCGCAGGTAATCGAGCGCGCCGGGGCCGAAAGGCGCGGCAAAGGCTTCGCGCTTCAGGATGCTTTCGAAAGGCTGCTCGCCGAGGGCTTCGACGCCATGCTCGTAATCGATGCTGACACGGTTGTCGAAGCGAACCTGCTGGTGGAAGTCGTCCGGTTGCTCCACGCGGGCGCCGACGGCGTGCAGACCCGCTACGGCGTGCTCAACCCGGACGCCGCTATCCGCACGCGGCTGATGAATGTTGCGCTGATGGCCTTCAACGTGCTCCGGCCTCGGGGCCGTGACCGATGGGGCTGGTCGGCGGGCATTCTCGGTAACGGATTCGCGCTCAGCCGAGCGACGCTGGAGGCTGTGCCATACCGGGCGGATTCGATCGTCGAGGACCTCGAATACCACCTTTCGCTGGTGCGCTTCGGCAAGCGGATCGTGTTCGCCGACCACACGACCGTGCGCGCCGAGATGCCGCCGGCGGACGCGCGGCCGCTACGCAGCGGGCAAGATGGGAGGGCGGCCGCCTGCGGATGATCGCGCGGAACGTGCCCGCGCTGGCCCGCGAGGTGATGCGGGGAAACTCTCGCCTAATAGACCCGATGCTCGAGCCTGCTATTGCTGCCGCTGGCGTTTCACGTGCTGATTCTGGCCGGCACGGTGGCGATTCCGTTCGCGCCCGCGCAAATCTACGCTCTCGCGGCGCTTACGCTGGTCGCGGTGCATGTCAGCGCTGGAGTGATCGTGGGCGGCGGTGACGGGCGCGACTTCGCCGCGCTCCTGGCCGCGCCGTTTTACATCGCATGGAAGCTGACACTCGTACCATCCATCCTCAGGTCAGCGCGTCGAGATGCCAAATGGATTCGCACCCAACGCGCCGACGCTCTCTGCGCGAAAGTACCGATCGGCCCGGTACTGGCTGACAACGTTACCTTTGAAAGCGCAGTCGCCTTCGTCGTCGAACCGGGCACGCCGGGATGGCGCGGAAGGTTCGGCATTAGTCACGACAGTCAACGCGCAATCCGCATTGCTGGCGGCGGATGCGCCACGCTTTGCCGGAATCGTAAATCGTGCGGCTCTGTGTGTTGCGGATGGAATGTCTATCGTATTTGCGTCGCGTCTGCTGGGCACGCCTTTGCAGGAGCGCATCGCCGGCGTGGACCTGTTTGCGGCGCTGTGCAAAAGGTGCGCTAGCGAGGGGCTGAGCGTCTATCTGTTGGGAGGGCGTCCCGGCGCTGCGGACCAAGCCGCAGCAACCTTGAGAACCCGCCATCCCGACTTGGAGATTGCCGGCACCGATTGTCCGCCGTACGGCTTCGAGCACGATCCTGCCGAAGCAGCACGCGTACTTGAGCGCATCGGGCGGGCCGCGCCCGACTTGCTGTTCGTAGGCTTGGGAGTGCCCAAGCAGGAATACTGGCTGGAGGAAAATGCGCCCCATCTCGGCGCTGCGGTCGCGATGACGGTGGGCGGAACGTTCGATATTGTCGCCGGCTTTGTTCCACGAGCGCCGCATTGGCTTCAAGCGGCAGGGATGGAATGGCTGTTTCGGCTCGCGATAGAGCCAAGGCGGCTATGGCGACGCTATCTGATCGGAAACCCGCGCTTCATGCTCATGATCGCGCGCCAACTACTCGATCGTCGAAAGCATGATCGGGCAGCTTCGGCGTAGTGGTCAGTTCACGCAGCCGCGCCTCACGGCTGATAGTCAGTTCCAGCGGGCGCCGCAGTAGCAAGTAGCTATCCGTTCTCAGCTTGCCGTTTTCCAGGAAACGAGCGGGCCGCGAGCGCTCCTGCCCGGCGTGGGCCGCGGCGTAGGCGTTCGGGTCGCAGTTCTGGTTGGAGTCCCGCGAAGCCCTGCTGTGGGAGTCACAGCCAAGCTCGGCGTAGGCGTTGGGGGGAGTATCTCGGCGACCGCGGGATTGAGCACCGAGGCGAAGCCGTTGTCCGCCGCATAGTAGATACCAAAAACCGCGTTAGACGCCATCGCTCTAGCAGGCTGTTGAGGAAAGGGGTTGATTACTCAGTTTCGTAGTTCGTTAAGAGCGCAACGCTGGGATTACAGGTCTACCCGCGAGCCACTTTCATGCGCCGCGCGGCATGGAACAGTGGTGTGGATTGATGATTCATGCCGGAGCCCCACTGAGCTTGGCGATTCTGAGCAGGTTGTAGGCGGCGGCGACCAAGTAGGCGTGCATCTGGACGCGCTCGCGACCGCGATAGCGCGTGCGCCGCAGCCCGCCGATGGTCTTCATCCAGCCGAAGGTTTCCTCGACCCGCTTACGGATCCATTGGCTGACAGCGTAGCCCCCATGGCGCACAGTACGAGCGTCGATGGCGGAGCCACCTGCGCGCGCCAGATTCTGCGCCACGTGCGGGGTGACCTTGAGCGCACGGCAGGACTCCACGAAATCGTGGGTATCGTAGCCCTTGTCGCCGCCCAGCGTGATCCTGCGGCGCCCGGGCAGACTCTCGCCGACCATTGCCAGCGCCGCGCGCCGCTCGGCACGTCCATCCGCCGGCTCCACCTGAAAGTCGATCAAGATGGTGTTGCGATTCTCCATCAGGGCGTGGGCCGAGTAACAAAGCTTGGCCTCCTTGCCCGCACCCTTCTTGGCCAGCTGCGCCTCGGGATCGGTCGTAGACTGGTGGGTCTGATTGGTGCGCCGCTCGCCGTGGAAGTTCACTGTCGGATTGCCCGGGTCAGCGGGGGGCTCAGTCGGGCCCGCATCCCTGCGCTTGAAGCTCTTGAGCGAGGCCCAGGCTTCGATCAGCGTGCCATCCACCGTAAAGTGCTCGTCGCTGGTTAGCTTCAGCGCACGGGCCGCCGCCACTACGGTGCGGAAAAACTCGCCTGCCAGGTCGTGCTCAAGCAACCGCGCCCGATTGCGGCTGAAGCTGGAGTGGTCGAAGCCCGCCTCGTCCCAGTTCATATCCAGGAACCAGCGGAACAACAGGTTATACTCCAACTGCTCGCACAACAGCCGCTCGCTGCGCACGCTGTACAGCGCCATCAACAGCGAGGCTTTCAACAACCGCTCCGGCGGGATCGAGGGCCGGCCCACTTCACTGTACATCTGCTCCAACCGCGCCGAGAGTTCTTTGAGCGCCACCTCCGCCAGCCCCTTGATCAACCTGATCGGATGGTTGCTTGGTACCCGCTGCTCAGGGTTAACCAGGGTCAGCATCGTGGTCTGGGGCCGATCGTAGCCGCGCATCTTCCGCTTCCTCCTCTACCCAACTGGCCTCCTTCCACTATATAGATGCAAACCCATCTGTCGATCCTATCGAAAGGGGTTTCTCAACAGCCTGCTAGGACGCCTCTCCTCGAAGGCATTGGAAGTCACCGGAAAATCCATAGAGTTCGCTTCCCCGGCAATGTACACGAGGTTACCTGGTCCCAGGGCGAAGCCGCCCCCGGTCTCCGGTTCGTCGCCAGCGTCGCCGCCAAGATATGTGGAATATGCCAAGTCGGCAGCGCCGTGAGCGCGGGGATCGATAATGCTAATGAAGCAGTTGTTGATGCCGCCCTGGGTCGGTTGCAGCGCCCCGGGTGTGATTGGAAACGCGGTTGTGTTCGTCACGCCCCCGAGGTAGACCAGCCCACTCGAATCGACCCCGATCCCGCGTGCCTTGGTGTACTGCTGGGCGACGCCGCTGGGCCCGGGGGGCGCTTGCGGCGCTGCCAGATAGGTTGAGTAGACCAGAGACGCCCTCCCAGCCGCCTTGGGATTCAGCTTGCTCATAAAGGCCACACATTCGGTGTTTGGGTCTTTGGGGTAAGTGGTTTGAAACGCTCCTAAAGTGGTCGGAAAGTCATCTGTCAACTCCAAACCGCTGATGCAGGTCTGTCCTCCGACGTAGCCAAAACCGTTGCCATCAACCGCAACGGCGTTCCCAATGTCCTCATTGGTGCCACCCAGATACGTGGAGTATACGAGCTGGAGCGGTCCCAGCTTGGAAGGATCCAGAACTGTGAAAAAGGAGTCCACGACAAAGTCAGCGGGGTGGCCGGCGGGTACCGATCCTATCTTGGGCTTGAAGGCAGAAGGAGTGATCGGGAAATCCTGGGAAACAGCCTCTCCGGTCAGGTAGACCAGTCCCTTGGGACCGAGCGCCACTGCATCGACGATATCGCCTTGGCTCCCACCCAAATAGGTGGAGTACAACATCGAGTTGGCCCCGCTTTTCGAGGGATCCAGGATCGAGAGAAAGCCGTTTGGGTTGACGTTGCCCGGATTTGAGGAAGAAGCGCGGTTCACGCGCTCGAAACCACTGGCCGTGACTGGGAAGTCGATCGAGTCGCTCATCCCGGCGACATAGGCATGGCCTTGGGAGTCCACCGCCAGCCCGTCGCCAAGTTCTCCGCCGGTCCCGCCCAGATAAGTCGAGTACACGAGTTGCTTGTCACCGCCGGCGTTCGGATTGATGACCGTAAGAAACGCGTTGGCTGGGCCAAAATTGTTGGAGGGGTCTCGGCCAAAGCACCGGTTCGACTTCTGCAGAGCATTTGCGGTAACCGGAAAATCCGGCGAGAAGGTGTATCCCGTCACGTATATGTAGCCTTGCTCGCCGACCGCGATCGCCCAGCCGATATCGCCATTCGGGCAGAGGTCGCTGCCGGCGGGGCATCCGCTGCCACCCAGATATGTGGAGTAAACCAGTTGCGCATCAGGGGGCAGGCTCGGATCGATCACGCTTACGAACACGTTGGGATCGCCGTTCGAAGCTCCCTTATCGGAATTCTGAAGGGCGCCAGAGCTTATCGGGAAATCCAGGGAGGTGGTATAACCCGTGACGTAAATGCGGCTGCGCTGGTCCACTGCAACGCCGAATGCCATGTCACCGAAAGGGACTATCGCTCTCGGCTTGGTTCCCATGCCGGTCCCGCCCAGGAAAGTGGAATAGACCAGTTGCGGATTGTTGATGACATTGGGCACGGGAACGGGGGTCGGGGTGGCGCTGGGCGAAGCGGACGGATCTTCCGAAGATGCCAATGAGTTGTTGGCTTCCGTCGCTAGCGCCAACCTCCACTCCAGGCCGCTCACAACTTCCCGGCCGTCCTGATAAAGGCGTGGGCGCTCGAAGACGAAGCTCGCTCCGTTTCGGTCGCTGACGACCACGCCACCCGCCCCATCCAGGGCGCCGAATGCATCTTCTTCCAGGCGCGGTTGGAGCGCTTCGGTACGGGCGTCTGGAGCGGCGACGAGCCGCAGGCTCAGTGACTTTTCACCGGCAGCGACCAGGAGGTTGACGCCCGGATAGATTCCGGCGTATTTCACGCCCGAAAAGACCGGCACGTTACTGCGCCACTTTTCCGCCTGATTGCCTACGAAGTAGCTGACTCTGGTCGGCCGCGGATCGATCCCTTCGACTTCGGTCGAGGGCGCGGCGCCGGCAAATACGACGCGCGCAACCGCAGGCCCGGTTGGCCTCCCGTTCCTGGGCTGCGATCCTTCCAACTTAAGGGTGATACCGGTCCGCGTCACAAAGAGAACGCCGCCCGGCACTCTTGTGAGAAAGCGAACCGCAGCGTCGGTCTGGCCGACATTTGCTTCAAACGCGCGGCGCGACTCGCCCGTAACCAAGCCCGATGTCGCGCCGCTACCAGACAGGCTCCCTTTGCACGCCACCACAGCTCCGCCCACCGAGACGGCAAGCAAGGCAAGAATCGCAGCGCAGGTGGACGCCGCTCTGCGGCCTTCCATGCCTGCCTCCCTCGAGCCTTTCCCCAAGTTGGTCATCGGACCACTCGTCGTCCCTCAGGGCGGAGGGCGCATTCGCGCCCTTCCGCCCCATCCATTGCGCAAGATCCTATTGCTTGGTGCCGCCGCACACGTTGTCTCCCATACTCGTGCCGCCGGAAACGCAGCTGCTGGTGCTGGACACGTTTCTGCCGTAGCCTACGTTTGACCCAAAATACATGCCGGCATTGCCAACCGCGTTGTCAGTAACTAGTGATCCGGTCGTTCCGAGCTCATAGTAGGTGCTCCCCGCAGCAACATTCTGGTTGTAAAGATCGTCGTAAGACGACCATATGCCCCACTCGTTGCCGTAGGCAATGTTCTGGAAAACAATAGAGTTGTCGGTCGGATAGATGCCCACATAGCCTGAGTTCCCGTAAGCTATTACTTGCTCCACATCGCTATCATTGCCCAACACTATTCCACCATATCCTGACGAAGTGGTGTGACCGATCCTCACGGTCGTGTTCTCCGAAGATCCTCCATAGACGCCATCGGCACCCGATCCGCCTGTGAGGTTCCAGCCGGACATGTCCAGGACGACATCATTCACGTTAACGTTTACGGCATTATTACCTGGACTGCCCGTTAAGCTGGCGCTCAGGGCATAGTGCCCGGGCGTGGCGATGTTGCATGGGGTGGTCCCTATTGTTGACGAAGTGCAGTTTCCGGAAATCGCGTTCGAGTTGATCACGACCAGGTTGAGAATAACTACTCCAAGAGCGATCATACGCCGGGCTAGATTTGGTGTTGTCACGGTGTTCTTCTCCTTCTTTATCCTTTGCTGAAACTGGCAGCTAGTTGCAGGCACTCGTCGAGCCGCCACAGAGTGTTCCATCGCACATGTTGCCACACAACCCGACTCCGCCGTTGGTCTGCGCTGTCGTGTTGTTCTCCATCACATTCTTGCCGTAGCCCGTCCCTCCTCCGTTGTATAAGCCGTAAATCTGGTTGTACGAACAACTCGGAGTCCCGGTGCATTCGGCTGACGCTTCGTTGTTGGCCACCATGCCGTAAGCGTATGTAAATATTCCATAGTTGGCGTTCCCGTTGGCTACGTTCCCTTCAATCATGCAACTAGTACCGCAGTCTATCCCGTCGCCACCGCTACTGCTAGTGCCGGTACAGCTACTGTTCTTATGCCCGTTGCATTCGGAAATATTGTCAAATGCGCTGGAAGAATCGCCCAGCAAGATTCCACCACCTCCTCCAGACACGCCATTGTTGTAGGATCTCAGTTCAGTCGCCATCTGTGCCACCCCAACTCCCGGAACGCCCAGTTGAATGCCCGGACCTCCGAAGTTGGTGACCGAACCGTTCCGGACGATGACGTTGCTCTGGCAGTTGGTCGTCGACTGGCAAGCATTGATGCCCGCGCAGCTCCCGCTTCCCAGCCCGTAGACCCGGTATCCCTCCAGGTCAAGAGTCACATCGCCGGCCTTGATCTCAATCGCATCGTACGTCGAGGTTGCTTGACTGACATTTCCACTGAGCTTATAGCTGCCGGCAGTGCTGATGGTGCATGGGGCATTGATGGTTGTATTGGTGCACGTCGCCGACGGAGCGGTGCAGGTGACGACGCTCGGCGAGAACCCGGACGGCGCCACATTCTCAGCTACGATGGGTTGAGTCCTCTCAACCGGACCTGGAGCAGTATCCTGCGCGGCCGCAGAGAGTGTGTTTGTCCCTCCGCTCGCGCAGAAGCAGAATAAGGCAAGGAAGGTCGCTACCCACGTCCTCCCTGAATCGAGTTTTCGTTGTCGCATTTGAATGTACCTCCGTTTGGCACCAACGCAAGTCGTTTGCTAGACAGCGAGGTGCAACTGGTGCGGTTGAGAGCCCGCGGAAAGATCCTCACCTCGGTAGATCCATAGTTGCCTATCGAGGTGAATGCCCCCTCTTTGCCGCTTGCGCAACACCGCTTAGCGAAGCGGTAGCCCGCAGTTGGGGCCGGTCAAAGCGTGGAGCGATCCGTCTAGTGTACTGAGTTAGAAATACGTTGACAAAATCTGGCAACCGAATCGAGGATTTGGTCGGCCGTTTTGGTCCAGATGAAGGGTTTAGGATTGCGGTTGTGGCTGTCAAGGAAGCGGCGGATGGCGGCTTGCAGTTCGCCGGTACTGCGGTGGACGCCGCGGCGCAGTTGTTTTTCGGTGAGCAGCGCAAACCAGCGCTCGACCAGGTTGAGCCAAGAGCCGCTGGTGGGAGTGAAGTGCAGATGAAAGCGCGCATGGCGCAGCAGCCAGCGCTTGGTCGCCGGGGTCTTGTGGGTGCCGTAATTGTCGAGGATCAGGTGCAGGTCCAGTTCGGGCGGCACTGCCGCATCGATGGTTTCCAGAAAGCTGCGAAACTCGGCTGTGCGGTGACGCCGATGAAACTCGCCAATCACGGTCCCGGTCTTGGCGTCGAGCGCGGCGAACAGGTTGGTGGTGCCATGGCGCTTGTAATCTGCCGTGCGGCGCTCGGCTTGGCCGGGGCGCATCGGCAACAGCGGCTGACTGCGATCGAGCGCCTGAATCTGTGCCTTCTCATCGACGCACAACACCAGCGCTCTGTCCGGCGGATTGAGATACAGACCCACGATATCGCGTACTTTGTCGATGAACTGCGGGTCTTTGGAGAGCTTGAAACCCTCGGCCCGGTGCGGCTGCAAGGCAAACGCCCGCCAGATGCGGCTGATCATGCTCTGACTCAGTCCGCTGCGCTTGGCCATCGCACGCGTGCTCCAGTGAGTGGCATCGGCGGGAGTGCTTTCCAGGGTCAGCTGCACCACCCGCTCAACTTGCGCGTCACTGACTTGCCGGGGCGCTCCCGGGCGCGGCTCGTCCAGCAATCCGTCCAGCCGCCGCTCCAGGAAGCGCTGGCGCCACTTGCCCACAGTCTGATGGGTAACCCCGAGCTTGCGCGCCACCGCCAGATTAGGGCTGCCAACGGCGCACTCCAACACCATCCGCGAACGCTGGGCCAGCGCCTGCGCGCTCTTGGGCCGCCGCGCCCACCGCTCCAAGGTCTCACGCTCTTCAGCCGCCAGGCTCAAAGGTGCTATCGGTCTCCCGGTCCGCATCGGCATCCCTCCTCCTATACGAGAGACGCCGACGGGCTACAATTTATTCAACGAACTTATAACTCAGGACACTAGCAGGATGCGGAAAAACGGTCGTTTCTCATTGGATTATGATGTAGAGTAGCTAGTGAGCGGGGTTTGAGGAGGATGTGAGGATGCGCGGGACGGATCACCAGCAGTCTGGGATGTTCAGCTACATTTCGGCGGAGCGACGGGTGCCCCAAGACCATCCGCTGCGCCCCATCCGGGCGATGGCGGATGTGGCGCTGAAGCAGTTGGGGCCGGGCTTCGATGCGCTTTACGCCCGCAACGGGCGTCCTTCGATCGCGCCGGAAAAGCTGTTGCGTGCGCTCTTGCTGCAGGTCCTGTACCCGGTGCGCAGCGAGCGGCTGCTGATGGAGCAACTGGATTACAATTTTCTGTTTCGCTGGTTCGTGGGGCTCAACCTGGATGAGCCGGTGTGGGATGTGACGGTGTTCACCAAGAACCGCGAGCGGCTGCTTAAGGGCGAGGTGGCGGCAGAGTTTTTCAGCGCGGTGCTTGACCAGGCCCGCCTCCAGGGCCTGCTCTCCGACGAGCATTTCACCGTCGCCGGCACGCTGATCGAGGCCTGGGCCAGTCACAAGAGCTTCCAGCGCAAAGATGTTGACCCCAAGACTCCGCCGGACGATCCGGGCAACCCCAGCGTCAACTTCCACGGTGAGCGGCGCCGCAACGCCACGCACCAATCGACCACCGATCCCGAGGCCCGCCTGGCCCGCAAGGGGGCCGGCAAGGAGGCCAAGCTCAGCTACGCCGGACATGTGCTGATGGAGAACCGCCACGGCCTCGCGGTCCAAGGCTGCGTAACTCAGGCCAGCGGCCGCGCCGAACCGGAGGCGGCCTTGGCGATGGTGGAAAAGCTCCCGGGCTGGCGTCGAGTGACTCTGGGCGCCGACAAGGGCTACGACCGCAAGCAATTTATTCAGCAGTTGCGTGACCACCAAGTCACTCCACACCTGGCCTGCAAGCGCTCCACTATCATCGATCAACGGACCACGCGTCATCCCGGCTATCTGATCAGCCAGCGCAAACGTAAACGCATCGAGGAGATCTTCGGCTGGCTCAAAACGGTCGCCGGCCTGCGCAAGACGCGCCATCGCGGCGTGGCGCGGGTCAGTTGGATGTTTAGCTTCGCGCTGGCCGCCTACAACCTGGTCAGGATGCGCAATTTGGCGCTGGCTGCTCCCTGAGCCACCTGCAATCGGGTGAAGAACCGCGACACTTGACCCACTAAACCTCATTCGGCGCCCTCACAGTCCATGCCAACGCTCTCGCAAGCACATCCCGCTATGTTAATCGTCCGTTTTTCCGCAGCCTGCTAGTATCGCTACTCGCAAAGTCTCTACCAAAAGGGTTTCATCTTGGCCCTCCCGCATCAAATCAGGTAGATGAAGCTGTCTATTCGATGACGAAGGGAACCGTAGCACTTGCCGCGAGCGGCGCGCCAATACTTTGTTTCTATGAGGACCTGATAGCCGGAGGCTATAGGGATTCTACACGCGCTATTGGCCAAACGCGCACAGGCAGCCTATGGCGGAGGGGGCGTACGCCGCGCCCGGCAGGCGATCTTTTCCACACGCTCCACCAGTGGCGCTCCGAGAGGGAAGTGCCGGCGAGTCACGCCGCTTGATGCGCGGCGGACGGTGCCAATGTAGTCTTGTAATAGCTGAGAGGAGTCTCCTGATCGCCACACCATCCAGCATTCTGCGCGCGAAAAGTGCAACTCGTCAGCCACCGCCACGAAATCACGCAGATGCCGAAGTTCCATCTTGCCCCTCAAATCAAACCACGATCGCACGGCGCCCAGGTAAGGTCGGGAGTGGTTTGCGCGAGACCGCCCTTTAACACTCGAAGAGGATCATATTATCGTCGCCGATGGTCGTCAACCCTCTGTCGACCGCCGTCAACCTGTCGTTACGAGAACTAGATCCGAACGTAATCATGCAAATCCCGGGGAGCGACATCGCGGTGACCTGCCCGACGCGCTGAACGGCTCGAGGGACCGGCCCATCCTTACCCAACCAGAGGTGGGTTCGCACCTCATTATTGACCCGCAGTGGCAGAATTGCTCCGCTACGAAGTTTTAGACCACCGCGGGCTGAAATGCGGCTATACGCCGCGCTACCCCGCCACGGAACTGAGGGCGAAATGAACGAAGTTGAAGCAATCTCTTCCATTGTCCGGCGCCTTGCATGCGAGATGCCGCTGGCTCGATGGTTGCCGGGAAGACATATGCGAAGCCCGCGCCGTAGCAAGTAGCTATCCGTTCTCAGGTTTCCGTTCTTCAGGAAACGAGCGAGCCGCGAGCGCTTCGAGCACGCGCTCATCGGGCATCGGGCTGCCGTCGGAACGCATTGGTGCAACGCATACGTGAGTCGCGCCTGCAGCGAGGTGGGCGTCGATGCGCTCCTTGATCTGATCCGCCGTACCCCAGGCAACGAGCGCATCCACCAGGCGATCGCTGCATCCATCCGCGAAATCGCCGTCACTCCATCCAAGGCTGCGGAGAGTGTCGGTATAATTGCGGAGTGCCGGAACGTAGTGTTTGAGCAGGCCTCGCGCGATGCGGCGCGCTCGCCCCGGATCTGTCTCCAAAATCACCAATTGATCGACGCATAGCCACGGTTTCGGCCCGATATCGGTCCTCACTTTCGCAGTAAACTCTGGTGTAACAAACGCCACGAGCACGCCTTTTGTGAAACTCGCAGCGAGGCGCAGCATCTTGGGCTTTAACGCTGCCAGCACAATCGGAACTTCGTACTTAGGTCTTGCTGCGGAGTAGGACGCCTTTTGAATTCCAGCCAGGTATTCGCGCATGTAGCTCAGCGGCTTGTCATAGGTACGGCCCCGCTGTGCCATAAGTCGCGCGTGGCTGACGCCGAGACCGAGAACGAAGCGATCAGCCGACAACTCAGCGAGCGTTGCGGCGGCCGCTGCTGTCGTAACTGCGTCGCGGAGCCAAACATTCGCGATCCCAGTCGCGATTCCCAGATGGTCAGTTTTGCTGAGCAGGTATGCGGCATGGGTGAACGGTTCACGGCCGGTGTCCTCCGGAATCCAGAGCAGCCGGTAACCCATAGTTTCGATTCGCTTGGCGAACGTTGCGGTCTCACTTGCCGTCATCTTATCCATGCGGAAAGCAACACCGAGCCGACCGATCTCCATATAACCTCAATCGCGCTCCGGCAGCCGATGCGCGCTGGACGGGCCCGCGAGCAGGCTTTCTAAGTTGGGCCGGTTCTTTCGTACCCATTTGAGATCAGACAAGACGAACGGTCCCGCTCGCCTGAATTTTTCGTAGGCAGGGGTGCCGGCGGTCGCGCGTGCATTGACGGTCAACTCCGACGCGCGCATTCGGGCTTCGATAAGGTCGAGAACTTTCGGCCAGGCCGGAAAGAGCTCCGCTCCGTAAGCGTCACGAAATAGCTCCAAGCGGCGCGTCTTCGTGCTCAGCGGTAGCTTCCATCCATTTCCTTCCCAAGGGCCTCCCCACCATGCGTCCGGGCCCCACAATGGTGCGAATCGCCACAGCGCGCAGGCCACATCCCACATTCGGGGGCCCGGAGCGGCATTGTCCCAGTCGATAATCGCCGCCGCGTGCCCCTGCCTGAAAACAACGTTGAACGGTCCGAGATCGTTGTGACAGATCACCTCTCCGGCGTCGGGCCCGCCCACGAGTCCGCGCCACTGCGCGTTGGCCGGCGGCGCAAACGAAAGGGTTGCGTCGTGGAAGCGGCGAATCACTTGCGCCACTTCCACCAACGCACGCGTACTCCGGAAGTTCCATGGATTCTCCGGATACGCGGGAGTGTCACCTGCAATGAACGACAGAATCTCTCTGCTCTTTTCGTCGATCCCCAGGACCTTCGGAGCAGCGCGGAAACCGGCACGTTCAAGGTGGTGCAACAGCGCGTGAATCGTCGGCGTCCAAAAGTTCGAAACGCGGCGCACCGTATCGCCGACCCGAAAAACCTGGCTGAGGTCGTTTGGACCGTGAAGCTGAACTTCTGTGTAGTCAGGCGATCTCATGATCGAAAAAAGAGCTCCGGCTTGAGCGTCCAGTGAACCCATGCGGCATCAAGCCAGCCCTTCAGCCTACGCGCCGATGTCTGCGAATCGAAAGCGTGCGGCCAGTGGAAGCCGCGGGCCTGCCGGCTTGGCGCCGCCGCGGCCTATTCGAAATCGACCGCGATTACGGTTGCGATTGGATCGAGCAGGCGTTCCGGCACTTCGATCTTGAGCTCGCCGATTGGATCGGGATTGAAGATCATATCAGCGGCGGCGCAGCTCGTGCTGAATTTCAGCTCGGTATCGGGCGCGAGCATGCGCACGCTCCTGACTTTCCTGATCCGCACGCCGCGCACCGCGATCGTCTCGTAGGGCCGCATCAGCAGGTGCAGGTAGACGCGATTGTCGCGCCGCGTTGACGGTCCATAGAACTGCCACGGCTCCAGCCCGGGGCGGGTGCCAACGATACTCGCGCCGTTGCGTTGCATCCAGGCCGCGATCGCCTCGAGCCGCTCGACCTGATCGGCGGGAAGCTGCCCGTCGCCCATCGGGCTGACGTTGAGCAGCAGGTTGCCGCCCTTGCCGGCGACTTCGCACAGGGTATGTACCAGCGCGCGCGACGACTTCGGATGCTTGTCGCGGGGATTGTAGCCCCAGCTATGGTTGATCGTCAGGCAGGTCTCCCACGGCTCGGGCGGCGCGATGGGCGGCACCGCCTGCTCGGGAGTCTTGAAGTCGCCGAACCCCGGCAGACGATCGTTGATCAGAATCTCGGGCTGAATCGAACGGATCATCCGCTCGAGCTCGACGCAGTTCCATTCTTCGGGCGTACGCTCCCATCCGCCGTCGAACCAGAGCAGATCGATCTTGCCGTAATTGGTCAGCAGCTCGCGCATCTGGCCGAACATCGCGCGCAGGAACCGCTGCCAAGCCTCCGGCGCAGGGCGGCGCCACATTCCCCACTTGTAGGGCCGGTCGGCGTCGGTGAAAGCGGGATAGTCGGGATGATGCCAGTCGCAGAGCGAAAAATAGAATCCGACGCGCATCCCCTCGGCGCGAAACGCGTCGGCGTAGGCGCGCACGATGTCCTTGCCATAGGGGGCGTGCTCAATCGAGAAGTCCGACTGGCGCGTGTGGAACATCGCGAAGCCGTCGTGATGCTTGGTCGTGAAGACCGCGTATTGCATCCCGGCCCGCCGCGCCAGCCGGGCCCATTGCGACGGATCGTACTTCACCGGGTTGAAGGTCTTCGCGGTGGCGTAGTAGTCGGCGATCGACATGCTCTGGCCTTCGGGCAGCGCGCCGAGCCCCCCGACCAGCGGCCACGAAAGCTCCCATCCGGTCTGGCTCACCGTCCCCCAATGGATAAACATCCCGAACCGCGCGGTCTCAAACCAGTTGCTCATGGCTTCGGGTTGTAGCGCTCGCAAGGCAAATAATCCACCTAGAGGTTTCGCTGTGGAGCGAAGCTCTCAGGTCCCTCGCCCGCGTTGCCGCGGGAGAGGGCAAGCCGCGCGGTCGATAGACCGTTTCCTTACCGTCTTTCCGCGCGGCGCGGGTGAGGGCCCATGCAGAGTCCCGGCTCCTGCGCGTGCGCAGGGCCGCCACCACCACGCTGAACCCGAACCAGCGAGTCTGGTAATCTATTCGAGAAGGAAAGGCTGTATGAAAAACCGTCTGCCCAAGTTCAAGAGCGAAGAGCAGGAGCGCAAATTCTGGGCGAGCCACGACTCCGCTGATTACCTGGATTGGCGGCGCGGCCAACGAGTCGTGCTGCCCAACCTGCGTCCCCGTCCAAACCTCGATCCCCGAGCCCTTCCCAAAACCGGGCTTGCGCGGCGCCGCCGCGTGCAATAGTTGAATGGGGATTCTCGGTACGGGGGTTGGACGAACTATGAAACTGTGGCGTTCCTCTTTCCTGGCTGCCGCCGCGGCGATTCTCACGATCGCCCCGGCCTGCACCGGCAATTCGGATGGTTTACCCGTGCGCAACACCGGCCATTACGCAATCATCGATACCGATCGCGGCACCGTCGTGGTCGAGCTCTATAACAAAGTGGCGCCGCAGACCGTCGCCAATTTCGAGAAGCTGGTCGCCAAGGGCTTCTACGATGGGCTGACGTTCCATCGCGTAGTCCCCGATTTCGTGGTGCAGGGCGGCGATCCGGACGGCACCGGGACGGGCGGACCGGGCTACACGGTGCCGGCCGAGATCGATCCCAATGAACATCACCTGCGCGGCTCGCTGGCGACCGCTCGCACCGGCGATCAGGTCAATCCGCAGCGTGCCTCCAGCGGCAGCCAGTTTTACATCTGCCTGGAGCCGCAGCCCGCGCTCGACGCGCAGTACACGATTTTCGGCGGCGTGATCACCGGGATGGACGTGGTCGACAAGATTCAGAAGGGCGACCATATGAAGAAGATCACGCTGGCGTCGGCGCCGCCAAAATGACCGTATCGGCCCGCGCATCCGCTCTGCGCGGCCTTGACTGAGATGGCATCCGGAAGCGGGCCCGGCGCCGCCTTCACCGTTGATCTCCATCTGCACACCAATCGCGGCAGCGCCGATTCCAATCTGTCGCCGCAGCAACTGATCGATCGCGCCCGGGCGGTCGGGATCGGCGCGGTTTGCATCACCGAGCACGACCACATGTGGGACCTGCACGAGGTCGCGGACCTCGCGGCCGCGGCCGGCGTAATCCTGATGCGCGGGATGGAGGTCACCACCGATTTGGGCCATATCGGCGTATTCGGGCTGGACCGCTACGTGGGCGGAATCTACAAGCTCGCCGAGCTCAGGCGCGTCGCCAACGGCGAGGGCGGCATCCTGGTCGTGAACCATCCGTTCCGCTACAAGCTCGACGCCCGCTTCTCGTTCATCAATCCGGATTCCGAGCCGATCGACCCCGAACATCCGGAGCGCGCGGCGCGCCTGGAAATCTTCCGGATGGCCGACGCGATCGAAGTGCTCAACGGCGCCTGCTCCGAAGAGGAAAACTGCTTCGCGCTGAGCGTGGCGCGCGCGATCGGCCTGGCCGAAGTCGCGGGCTCGGACTCCCATTCGGAGCGCTCCATCGGATGCGTCACCACGCTGCTCGATACGCCGGTCACGAACGAGCGCGAGCTGATCGACGCGATCAAGGCCCGGCGCTGCGCCGCCTGCCGCGGCCTGCTGAAAAACGCCGTCGAGCGGTTCGAGGCGTGATTAGGATAGCAGTTGTCTGTGTAAAGAACGCTGCGCTAGAATCGGCGCGCATCACCAGAATTCCATGAGCAAAAAATGGCCGCGACCCGCGACCGCCTTGCCTTAATCGAAAACATTTCGTCGATCGGCGTCGAGCCGGGAGCCGATCTGCGGGAGACTCTTGATCGTATTGTCGCGCTGATCGCTACCGGCATGGAGGTCGAAGTCTGCTCGGTCTACCTGTTCGACCCCGAGCGCGGCCGCCTGGTGTTGCGCGCCACGATCGGCCTGGATCGCGATTCGGTCGGCAAGGTCTCGATGCGCACCAACGAGGGACTGGTCGGGATGGTGATCGAGACGACAGCGCCGGTGGCCGTCGCGGATGCGATCAGCCATCAGCGCTACAAGTATTTTCCCGAGACCGGCGAGGAAAAGTACCACTCTTTTCTGGGCGTCCCGATGCGAATCGGCAAGCGCCAGCCGATCGGCGTGCTGGTCGCGCAGACGCTGCGCCGGCGCAAGTTCACCCGCAACGAGATCATGCTGCTGACCACTGCGGCCACCCAGGTCGCGCAAATCCTTTCGCATTTCAGGTTGCGCGAGACGCTCGCCACCAAGGAACGCGAGCGCGAAGAGTACCGCCGCCGCATGATCGAGGCCAATCGCCAGCTCAAGGATTACGAGAAGATCGGCGGCAAGCCCCGTCTCGCGGCGCCCGTGAAGATCCGCCGCCCGCGGCTGGTCGGATTGGCGGCGGCGCCCGGCTTCGCGCACGGCCGCGCCCACGTGGTCGGCACCTTCCTCTCCACGGTGGACCGCAACCAGCGCTCCCGCGACCATCAGGCCGAGCTCAAGCGCCTGGATGAAGCGATCGCCCGCTCGCGTATCGAGCTGGAGGTGCTGAAGGCGCGGATGGCGCCGCTGATGGCCGAGGCTGACCTCGAAATCTTCGACGGCCATCGCTTGATCCTCGAAGATCCCGAGTTCGTCGATCGTATCCGCGACACGATCAACGCCGGCTACGTCGCCGAGAGCGCGCTGTTCCGGGTGGTCGATGAGATGACCACCTCGATGATGGCGCTGGCGGACGGCTACCTGCGCGAGCGCGCCTCCGACTTTCGCGACGTCGGGCAGCGCCTGCTGCGCCATCTGGGCCAGGAGGATCGCAAGGCCGCGTTCTCCAAATCGACCATCCTGGTCGCCGAGGAACTGACGCTCGCGCAGTTGACCCTGGTATCGCACGAGAACCTGGCCGGGATGGCGCTGCAATCGGGCGGCGTGACCTCGCATGCGGCCATCCTGGCGCGCTCGTTCGAGATTCCCACCGTGGTCGGCGTCGACCACCTGATGGAATCGGTGGTCGAGGGCGACGATCTGGTGCTCGACGGCAATTCCGGGATCATCTACGTGAATCCGAGCGTGGAGGTCGAGCGCGAATACGACAGCCTGCGCGAGCGCTACGACGCCTTCAAGCGCGATCTGATGGCGCTCAAGCCGGGACCGACCACCACCCGCGACGGCCATCGGGTGCAGATGCTCGCCAATATCGCGCTGTACAACGATATCCCGCTGGCCCTGCGCTACGGGGCCGAGGGCGTGGGCCTGCTGCGCTCGGAGTTCTCGTTCCTGACCTACGAGGACTTTCCCGACGAGAACCAGCAACTGAGCCTGTACAGCCGGATGTTGTTGCCGATGGAGAAGCGGCCGGTCACGATTCGCACGCTGGATATCGGGGCCGACAAGTACCCGCCCTATCTGCGAGTGCCGCGCGAGGACAATCCCTTCCTCGGCTGGCGCTCGATTCGGATCTCGCTCGAAATGGCCGGCCTGTTCAAAGTTCAGTTGCGCGCTATCCTGCGGGCCGCGGCGCGCTACAACGTGCGGATCCTGTTCCCGATGATCTCGAGTATCGAGGAGCTCCGGCGCGCGCGCGAAATTTTGCAGGAAGCGCAGAGCGAGCTTTACAAGGAAGGGCTGGAGCATAACCCCAATATCGAGGTCGGGATCATGATCGAGGTTCCGGCCGCAGTCTGGCTCGCGCCGCGCCTGGTGCGCGAGGTCGATTTCTTCTCGATCGGCACCAACGACCTGATCCAGTTCCTGCTCGCCGCCGACCGCAACAATCCCAAGGTCGCCCAGCTCCACGAGGCGCTCCATCCGGCGGTCCTCACCGCGCTCTCTGAAGTCGCCTCGGTCGCCAAGGGCGCCGGCAAGGAAGTTTGCATCTGCGGTGAGATGGCGAGTAATCCGCTCTGCACGCTGCTGTTGGTGGGATTGGGGCTCGACCAGTTGAGCATGAGCCCGCTGTTTATCCCGGTGGTGCGCAAGCTGGTGCGGGAAACCGACTTTCAGAGCGCCCGGCTGATCGCGCGCGACGTGCTCGGAATGGCCACCGTACAGGAAATCAAGGGCTACCTAGTCGAGCGCTACCGCGATCTGGGAATCATCGAGATGGTGGAGATGTACCGGTAAATGGCCTCGCGATAGAGGCGCGGTTCCTTGATGGCGTGGCGGAACCGAGGCGGAGCAGGCGGGGGATGAGCAAAACAATTGATCAAGGCAAAGCAGAAGTCGCGGCCCTATGCCAGTACTTTGCCACCAACCGCCAGGCGTTCCTCGCCCCCGGCGTCAAGGAAGCCCACGTCCGCCAATCGCTGATTGACCCTCTCTTTGAAGCTCTAGGCTGGGACGTCCGCAACAAGGCGATGATTGCGCCCCAGTACCGCGAGGTTGTCCCCGAAGACACCTTGGACGTGGAAGGGCAACAGAAGGCGCCGGACTACACCTTCCGCGTCGGCACTCTCCCGAAGTTCTACGCCGAAGCCAAGAAGTGCGGTGTGAACATCGGCTCGGACCCGGCTCCTGCCTTCCAGCTTCGCCGGTATGGATGGAGCGCCAAGCTCGCGTTGTCCATTCTCACCGACTTTGAGGAACTCGGCGTTTACGATTGCACTGCACGCCCGCGCCCCAGTGACAAGGCGAGCCACGCCAGAATCCAGCATTTCCGCTTCGACGAATACCCTGACCGTTGGAGCGAGTTGTGGGACGTATTTTCCCGCGAAGCCGTTTGGTCCGGAGCATTTGACCAGTACGCTGCGTCCAAGCGAAAGAGCGGCACGTCTGAAGTGGACGTAGAGTTTTTGAAGGAAATCGAGGGCTGGCGGGACGCGCTGGCCCGGAACATGGCCCTTCGGAACATGGGCCTCTCGTCGGACGACCTAAACGCCGCCGTGCAACTGACGATCGACCGCGTGGTGTTCCTTCGCATGGCGGAAGACCGAGGGCTGGAACCTTACGAGCAACTCCTGAAGTTGTGCGAACGATCCGACATCTATCCTCGCTTCATGCGCGAGCTCTGCCGCCGGGCCGACCAGAAATACAACTCCGGGCTTTTTCATTTCCAGAAGGAAAGCGGTGTATCAGAAGAGCCCGACCGGATCACGCCCAAGCTTTCGGTAGACGACAAGGTTTTCATACACATTCTCCAAAGTCTCTATTTCGTCCACGGCTCGCCCTACCACTTCGGCATCCTGCCCGTCGAAATCCTTGGGACCGTCTATGAGCGGTTCTTGGGCAAGGTGATTCGGTTAACGGCAGGTCACCAAGCCAAGATTGAGGAAAAGCCCGAGGTGCGTAAGGCCGGCGGCGTGTACTATACCCCGGCCTACATTGTCGAGTACATCGTCAAGCACACCGTCGGCAGGCAGATCGAAGGGCGAAGCCCGGCTCAACTGGCTGGCTCCAAAGGCAAGCCACCTTTCCGCGTCCTGGACATGGCTTGCGGAAGCGGCTCGTTCCTGTTGGGCGCATACCGTTGTCTCCTGGACCACTGCCTGAATTGGTACAGTGAACATAGGCCGGAAGCCTTCAAGAAGGCCACTTACAAAGATTCCCGCAACGGTCAATGGAGGCTGACCATCGAGGAAAAGAAACGAATTCTCACTACACATATCTTTGGCGTGGACATCGACTCGCAGGCCGTGGAAGTGACCAAGCTCTCCCTGCTGTTGAAGGTGCTGGAAGGCGAGACTGACCAGAGCCTTTCCTTGAGCCAGCTTCCCTTCGGCGACCGCGCCCTGCCAAACCTGGCCGATAACATCAAGTGCGGCAATTCCCTGATCGGGCCGGATTATTTCAGCGGGAGGATGTTTCCAGCGGCCGAGGAAATGAAACGGGTCAACCCATTTGACTGGAAGCAAGGCTTTCCCGATGCGATCAAGGCCGGAGGTTTTGACTGCGTCATCGGCAACCCCCCGTACATTCGCATTCAGACGATGAAGGAATGGGCGCCGCTGGAAGTCGAAATCTACAAGGAGCTATTCAAAGCTGGCGCGACGGGCAGTTATGACATCTACGTTGTTTTCATCGAGCAGGGCTTGAACCTGCTGAATCCCAATGGCCAGCTCGGCTTGATCTGTCCTCACAAGTTTTTCAACTCGCAATACGGCGAGCCGGTGCGGGCAATCATCGCCAAGGGAAAGCACCTTTCGCACGTCGTCCAATTTGGCGACCAACAAGTTTTCGACGGTGCGACAACCTACACCTGCCTGCTTTTTCTGAGCAAATCGCCCAGTGCGCAATGTCGCGTTCTCAAAATCGCTGATCTGGCTGCATGGCGAGCTAGCGGTGCGGGAACCGAAGGCGCCGTCAAGGCCAAACATGTCACCGCGTCGGAGTGGAATTTCGCCATTGGCGATGGCGCAGCCCTCTTTGAGCGACTCGCCAAGATGCCTTTGAGACTCGGCGACGTGGCGAGCCGAATATATCAGGGACCAATCACGAGCGCCGACACCGTTTACCTGTTCAAAGAGTTCGAGCCGAGCCGAAAAGGCACAACGCCGGTAGCCTCCGCCGAACTTGGCGAACCGGTCTTGATCGAATCGGCGATCCTAAAGCGCGTTGTCCGAAGCGGAAGCGTCGGACGCTACAGCGCCACATCCACGGCCCTGGTGCTATTCCCTTACGAAGTGAACGAATGTGAAGCGCGGCTTTTTTCGCCAGAGGAGATGAAGGAGTATTTCCCTCTGGCCTGGAGATATCTGAACCGCAACCGCGATTTGTTGGCGGCCCGCGAGAAGGGGAAGTTCAAGGACGCTCAATGGTATCGCTTCGGGCGAACACAGAACCTCGGCATGTGGGAACAGCCGAAACTTATGATTCCATACATGATTACCGAGCTTGCCGCCTACCTCGACCGGGAGGACAACTTCTATTTCATCAATGTGACGACCGGCGGCTATGGGATCACCACCAACGGTAAGGCGAGGAGCCTGGAGTACCTTTGCGGGCTATTGAACTCGCGCTTACTGGATTTCTACTTGAAGCAGGTGACAACGACCTTTCACGGTGGCTATTTCGCGGCCAATAAACAATTCGTCGAGCTGCTTCCGATCCGCCCGATTGACTTCACCAACGCGAAGGACAAAGCCGCCCATGACCGCATGGTGAAGTTGGTCGAATCGATGCTCGCCTTGAGTAGACAAGTTGGCGCGGCCAAGTCAGCCGCGCAGAAGACCGTTACTCAGCGCCAGATCGATGCGACTGACGCCGAGATTGACCGGCTGGTGTACGACCTGTACGACCTGACGGCCCAAGAGATCGCGCTAGTGGAGGGAGCGGGCGCCGCGAGCTGAGGGCCGCCGGCCTCGAGATAGACTGGGCCAAGATCCTATAGTGGCGGGTGGCAGAGTCTCCGGTCTGGCGCGAGGAGCAGAGCGTGGCCCCTCGATCGAGGACACCAGCGCCTATCGCGACGCGGATAGAGCAGGCAGGTGAAGCCTGAGCGTCAATCGGCGGCCCTCAGCGGCGACGCAAAAAACCTCGTTTCCTGTGGATCCTTCCGCACCATGACGGCGCGATGAACGCCTCCCCGACGCGAAAGGTTGACTCCCCCGGTCGAGATTAGTTATTCCTGTTACGATCCGGGAGTCTGACCGCTCGGTTAGACGGCGCCTGGAGGGTGAGTTTTCGAGGTCGCCTGCGACCTCAGTGAGGTCGGGAAAGAGGAAATAACGATGCTTCTACTTACTTGCTTGTCCGGCGTGATCATCGGACTCGGAATCTTCGGCTACATGTTTATCGGGCGCAACCGCTACGGTGGCGAGCGGCCGCTCAGCCTGCAGCTCACCGCCAGCCAGACCGCGCTCGAAAACGGCGCGATGAAACCCGAATTATCCCGGATTGTCAGGGTTTATTTCATCAAGCCTTCCCGCTACGACGAGGAAGGCTACGTGCAGATCTACCGCTACGGCGTGCAGCCCAATAACACGCTGACCGTGCTCAAATCGTTGAACGACGCCTTGAACAAGCGCTACGCCGCAGAGCGCAACGTCTTTTTGGAAACGATCTTGTGGGACGAGCTCTGCGACGGACTCGTCAGCGCCGACACGATCAAGGCGATCAAGGACAAGGCCCGCGAAGACGGCGTCGAGCTGTTGATCGGGATGGCCGGGGTGCAGTCCAACCAGTATCCGCGCGGACGCGACCTCGCCCTGCAATTCGTCGCTCATGGCGTGACCACCATGATGGGCGGGTTCCACATCAGCGGCTACCCGGACTCCGTCAAGTTCCTGAACAGTTGCGGCGTCACCACCGTCGCGGGCGAGGCCGAGAATCTGTGGGCCACGATCATCGAAGACTTCCTGCGCGCCGAGCTCCAGCCGCATTACTCGGTGACCGAGGGTATCCGGGCCAAGACCGGCCGCGACGATATTATCGTGCCGATGATCACCGAGGCGCAGCTGCCGACGCTCGATGATCGCTACCTGAGCCGCTTCGTCAGTCCCAGCATGACCACGCTCGACACTTCGCGCGGATGCCCGTTCACCTGCTCGTATTGCAGCGTGAAGAACGTGATGGGGCGCACGATGCGCTCGCGCGAGCCCGAAGCGGTGGTGGCCTGGGTGCGCGACGCGGCGCGTTTTCACAAAATCGAGACGCTGTTCCTGGTCGATGACGACTTCTTCCGCAGCCCGCGCTGGGAAGAGATCCTCACCGGCCTGTGCGAAGTGAAAAAGGAATTTCCCAAGCTTTCCTTCATGATGCAGGTCGATGTTGACGCCTCGTGCTACGCCAATATCGCCGAGGGCGAGACCGACAGCCCCAAGCACAAGCGCAGCCGCCGCTTCGTGGAGTTGGCGGCCAAGGCCGGATGCTACGAGGCTTTCGTCGGCATCGAGTCGCTTAATCCCGACAATCTCAACTCCGCGACCAAGTACCAGAACACCGACGACCGGCGCCATCGCTTCAGCCTCGAGGAAGCCCAGGCACGCGTCTACAACAAGTACCGCCGCGTGGTCGACAACTGGCATCGCGCGGGAGTCGGAGTCCATGCCGGCTACATGCTGGGCTTTCCGTTCGACGGTCCCGATTGCGGGCGGATCGCGGCGCGGGTGCTGCGCAAGCTCCGTTTCGATATCGTCTCGTTCTTCATCATGACCCCGCTGCCCGGCACCGAAGACCAGATTCGCTTTACCAAGGAAAACGCGATCATCGACTGGGACTTCAACCAGCTCGACTCCCAGCACGTGACGCTCAAGCACGATCGCCTCGACAAGAACGCCTGGATGCGCGCGTATCGCGAGGCGTCCAACGGCTTCTATACGGTGGGCCGGCTGCTGCATACGGTTTTCACCGTCGCGGGCGGGCGCGGCCTCAGCGCCGAGGCGCGGCTGTCCAGCATGCGTCAGTTCATCTACTATTTCACCAGCTACCGGCTGGGACGCCATCCGATGGTCGGCGGGATCTGGCAGATTCGCCGCCGCGACGTCCGGCGCGCCGTGATCACCGACGATGAGGCCCGCCGCCAATACCTCGGCGGCCGTTTCGACGCGATCCTGCGCGGCGACGGCGGAGAGTTCGCAGCCGCACCGGCTTGAGCGCGCGCCAATTTGAGCTGTCTGACCGGCGCGGTCGTATCGGCCGCGCCGGTTGCCTTTCGGGCCGCAATGGCGGCAAGCGCCGGCGGCAATCGCGAGTTGGACTAGCGTGAATCCGATTACCGAAATTGTTGTCGCTGCAATCGCGCTCGGCGTGATCTTCTTCGTCCCGCGAGTGCGGCGGGCGGTCGGCGCAGTCACCGGGGTCGTCATCTCGATCGTGGCGATCGCGGTCGCGGCCGGCGGAACGGCCCTGCTGATGAACAACGTGACGATCTTCGACAGTCCCGGCAAGCTCGCGCGAATCAAACACTTCCTGACCGTCGATTGGGCGGCCACCAACCACAACGGATCGGGCTCGGTGCAGTGTGAATTTGGATGGCCCGGCAACCCGTTCGTGCCCCCCCTCGAACCCGATCGTAGGCGGCTTCACCCCGGGCCGGCGCCGCCGCGCCGCCGCCGCAGCCCGGCTCGGCATCAAATGAAGAAGATTTCTACCCCGAGCTCGTTGCTCACGGCTATCCGGGGATTCCGCGCGCAGAGCTCTTCGACGACGCACAGCAAGCCGCCAGCTCGCTCGGCGGATGGAAGATCGTAAATCTGGATCCCTCCCACGCCGCGCTCGATTGCCTCTACACCTCGCGGCTGTTGCGCTTCGAGGATGAAATACGGATCGTCGTCACGCTGAAAAACCGCGTGTATGTCTGTTCACGATCCAAGTCGAGCTTGTTTCCCGGAGACTTCGGAGCGAATATCGGCCATATTGAGGAGTTCGAGCAAGCACTCGAACCGCGCGTCGATACGTTCTATAAGGAACTGGAGAAGCGCTACCGCACGCCGGGTACGGGTAATGGTACGAGAAGCTGAAATCGACGCCTTGGCGGATCACCTGGTTCGCGGGCTGATCGCGCGAGCGATCATCAAGCCCAAGGCTGCCGCCGGCGACTTGGTCGCGTGCGTGGTCGAGATGATGTCCGCCAACTTCCAGCAAGAGGCCGCGATCGACGACGAAGCCGACAAGATGGCCGAAGACCTCGCCCGCAAGGATCCGCGCGTCGATGTGACCCGGCTGCGTTCGATGATTCGGCAGCGCCTGGCCGACAAGCGCGGCTTCGCGCTCTGAGCTCCGATGAAGCTGACCGAAGAGCGGATTCTGTACCTCGCGCGCGAATCACTCGACCGGATTCGCGCCGAGGGCCTGGCTGAGATCGACAACTTCGCGCTCGCGCTGCGCCAGGCGCGCGAACTGATCGCCGAATTCGTCGAAAAGGGCGACGCGATCGACGCCCTGGTGCGGCGCAAGATCGCTTCGCTCAAGCGCGGCGTGGTCGAAGGCGGCGCCGAATGGAATATCCTCTACCGCCGCTATCGCGACGAGGAACTGCGCAAGAAAGGCCCCCACGCTGACGCGAGCGCGTCGACCTCGCGCCCGCGCCGCTGACGCGCCATTGGCCGCCCTAGCCGCGCTTCTTCAGGAGCTCCAATAATCCGTCGGGATAGAGCGTCGCGGCGGCCACGAAATCCGACTGCGGCTTCCACAGCACCTTGAACTTCGAGCCGTCCGCCTCCTGCCCTTCCATCGTCGCGATTTCATAGAGCGCGCGATTAGCCAGCGCGCCCTCGTAAACCAGGACGATCTCATGCTTGCGCTCGCCGTTTAGGGTAAACAGGTTTTCGAGCGTGCCGAGATAGCGCGGATCGACCAGCTCGGCGCCGATCTCTTCGCGGATTTCACGGACCACCGCGTCGTGCCCGCGCTCGCCGAATTCCACGCCCCCTCCGAGCGGCCGATAGAACGTGTGCCGCTTGACGTGATCATGCTCCTCGAAGACCAGGATTCGATCGCCATTGTGGACGATCGCGATGGCGATCGGACGGATGGTTTCGTTTGCCATAGGCCAGACTGCCACAGGCCTCAAGGAACGGCCATCGCTGCACGACCGTTCTTATGGGTCATTTCCGCTTGGCATCGGTGCCCGATACGTGTAAATTGGCCGTTAGCACTCTCATCGTGAGAGTGCCAGTTGACTTTTCACCGATGGTGGTTACCTTACGGTGAAGCGTTCTACCCAAACTCAGCGAACGAAAGCAAAATTCAGGAGGTGGCTTGTGCCCATGAAGATCAGACCGTTAGGCGATAGGATTTTGGTCAGGCGGATTCAGGAAGAAGAGAAAACCAAGGGCGGGATTATCATCCCCGACACGGCCAAGGAAAAGCCCCAGGAAGGCAAGGTCGTGGCGGTCGGCAAAGGCAAAGTGACCGAGCAGGGCAAGCTGCTGGTCCCCGATGTGAAAGCCGGCGACCGGATCCTGTTCGGCAAATATTCCGGCAGCGAAGTGAAAATCGAGGGTGACGAGCATCTCATCTTGCGCGAGGATGACATCCTCGGCGTACTCGAATAGCCCGCTTTCCCGACCACATTTCTCAGCTTTATAGCCAAGAGGTTCAACGATGCCCGCTAAACAGGTTCGTTTTGCACAGGAGGCGCGCGAGAAGATTCTCAGAGGGGTGAACGTTCTCGCCGACGCCGTAACCGTGACGCTGGGGCCCAAGGGCCGCAACGTCGTACTCGAAAAAAGCTTCGGCGCCCCGACCGTCACCAAGGACGGCGTGACCGTAGCCAAGGAAATCGAGCTCGAAGACAAGTTCGAAAACATGGGCGCGCAGATGGTCAAGGAGGTCGCCTCCAAGACCTCTGATGTCGCCGGCGACGGCACCACCACCGCGACCGTGCTGGCCCGCGCGATCTTCACCGAAGGAATCAAGATGGTCGCCGCCGGGCATGATCCCATGTCGCTCAAGCGCGGCATCGATCGCGCGGTCGAAGCCGTGATCGGCGAGCTCAAGAACCTCTCCAAGCCCACCAAGGATCGCAAGGAAATCGCGCAGGTCGGGACCATCTCGGCCAACAACGATTCGACTATCGGCGACATCATCGCCGAGGCGATGGAAAAGGTCGGCAAAGAGGGCGTGATCACGGTCGAGGAGGCCAAGGGCCTCGAGACCACGCTCGAAGTGGTCGAAGGGATGCAGTTCGACCGCGGCTATCTGTCGCCCTATTTCGTGACCGATCCCGAACGGATGGAGACCAAGCTCGACGACGCCTACATCCTGATCAACGAGAAGAAGATCTCCTCGATGAAGGACCTGCTGCCGATCCTCGAGGCAATCGCCAAGACCGGCAAGCCTTTCATCCTGATCGGCGAAGATATCGAGGGCGAGGCGCTCGCCACCCTGGTCGTGAACAAGATTCGCGGCACGCTCTCCTGCGTCGCGGTCAAGGCCCCCGGCTTCGGCAACCGGCGCAAGGCGATGCTCGAAGACATCGCGACTCTCAGCGGCGGCAAGGTGATCGCCGAAGAGCTCGGCATCAAGCTCGAGAACGTCACGCTGCAGGATCTCGGCCGCGCCAAGCGCATCGTGGTCGACAAGGACAATTGCACGATCATCGACGGAGCCGGCAAGAAGGCCGACATCGAAGGGCGCATCAAGCAGATCCGCGCCCAGATCGACGAGACCACTTCCGACTACGATCGCGAAAAGCTGCAGGAGCGGCTGGCCAAGCTGGTCGGCGGCGTCGCAGTCGTCCGCGTCGGCGCGGCGACCGAGATGGAAATGAAGGAAAAGAAGGCGCGCGTCGAAGACGCCCTTCATGCCACTCGGGCCGCGGTCGAAGAAGGCGTGGTCCCCGGCGGCGGCGTCGCGCTGATCCGCGCCTCCTCGGCGCTCGAAGGCCTCCGCGCCGGAGAGGACGAGAAGGTCGGAATCGCGATCATCAAAAAGTCGCTCGAAGAGCCCTGCCGCTGGATTTCGTCCAACGCCGGATGGGAAGGCTCGATCGTGGTCGACAAGATCAAGAACAACAAGGGTGCCTTCGGCTTCAACGCCTCCAGTGAGGAGTTCGAAGACCTGATGAAGGCCGGCATCATGGACCCGACCAAGGTCGTCCGCAGCGCGCTCCAGAACGCAGCGTCGGTGGCCGGCTTGCTGCTCACCACCGAATGCATGGTCGCGGAGAAGCCCGACGAAAAGGGCGGCGGCGGCGGCATGGGCGGCGGAATGCCTCCCGGCGGCATGATGTAACAACCGCCTCGCGTTGAGGTGGAGATGCGGTGTTGAAGAGCGGCGGCCGGGCAACCGGCCGCCGCTTCGTTTATTCACCTGTCGCGTCCGCGAGCATTGAATCGCCTCGGTGTCTTGGTTCGCTACATCTTCCGCCGATCGGCTACCGCCGCGGCGCGCCGGCCAGGCTCTGCGACGATGATTCTGTCGCTGGATCGCGCGCCCATCCTTGGCCTGCGGTTTGCTCCCTCTTTATCGAGAGCTTGGACCTAACCCGTAACCCCTTCCCGAAACGGGAAGGGGAACCAGAAACTGATCGCCCCTCTCCGTTTTCGGAGAGGGGAACGGGGGTGAGGTTGCTATGCGAGCGTCGCGAGGTGCGCCGAAAAACATGGCAGTACGCGTTTTAGTGGTCGATGATTCGATCTTCATCCGCGCCCTTATCCGGCGCCAGTTGGAGCGGATCGGATGCACCGTGATGGCCGAGGCCGAAAACGCCTCGCAGGCCCTGAGCCTCTTCAGGACGCTCAAGCCCAACCTCGTCACCCTCGACATCGTGATGTCCGAGACCGACGGCATCGACTCGCTCACCGCATTTCGCGCGATGCGGCAGGAGGCGCCCGAGACCCAGATCATCCTGATGACCGCGATGCCGTTCGATGAGAGCCGCGAGACTTTCATGGCTGCCGGCGCGCTGGCCTACGTCGTCAAGCCGTTTGACAATTCGGCCTTCGAGCGGATCAAGCGCCAGTTGGCGGCCGCCTTCCCCGACCTCGGCGCGGGCGCTTCTCCCACCCCGCCGGCGCGGGTCTCGGCCGGCAAAACCGACTTATGAGATACGACGGCGCCGCCGGGAACTTCGAGCGGGTCATGGCCGCGGCCGCCGAACGCGCTTGCGACGCTCTCGGCCGGATGCTCAATGCGGAGGTCCGCCTCAGCCACTGCCTGCTCTATCGTGGCGACGGCCGCGCAGCGCTGATGGAGTGCCTGCAAGGGCGCGGGACGCTGGTGACCGTCAGCCAGACCGCCTTCGGCGCGGAGCCGGTCGAAGTGTCGCTGCTGATCGAGGAGAGCCGGATTCGATGCTTGCTGGACCTGCTGATGGGACGGCATGGAGCGTCGCTCCTGCCCTCTGTAGATTCAGATCAACACAATGGCGCGCGCTTCGATCCGCTCGAAATCGACGCGCTCAAGGAGACCACCAACATCCTGACCGGCACCTGTATCGCGGTGCTGGGCCGCGACTTCGGCCTGAGCCGGTTCTCGATGCCCTCGCTGGGGGCCGAGATGGCGCTTGCCGACCGGGTACGCGCTCTGCTGCCGCGCGTGCACTCGATGTGCGTGAAGTCGGGGCTTAATGCCTGCGCCCATCCGCTGGAGATCGTGCTCGTGACCGCGGTTGCAGGCCCGGCCGGCGCCGCCGGGCCGGCTAGCGCGAATCGGCGCCCGGCATCACCGCCAGCCGCTCGACAGTTGGCCGATCGCCAGGCACGCAGTTGACATCCGCCACCCATCCCGAGTGATCGCTCGCATACAGCGGCGCCGGCGTTCCGCAATAGACCGCGCGCGTCGCGCCCTGCGATAAGTCCCGAAATACGTGCACGTGGCCGAGCGCGATATAGTCATAGGCGCTCGCTTCGATCTCGGCCGGCGTGATCGGAGAAGAGCGCGGCATGTCGCCGTCCTCCATGAAATAGCCGTGCGCCAATGCGATGTTCCACAAACCCGGCTCCGGCGCCGGCAATCCCGACAGCGGCCGGTAATCCGGCGAATGCTCCACCAGCGCCCGTCCCCATACACGCGCGGCCAGATCGGGAAAGTGCAGCATCCGGCCTTCCGGCTCGAGGATCAGATGCAGGTTGCCCGGCCTGGCGCTGGCGGGCAGCGCCGCGTAGATCGAGCGTTCGTCGTGCGCGTCGTGATTTCCGGGGATCATCACTACCGGCATCCGTGCGCGTCCGATCTCGCCCAGCGCGAAGCGTAGCGCCTCGTCGCTGACCCGGGCGGAGTCGAACAGGTCGCCGACGATCAGGAGCAGGTCGGCGCCACGCCCATTGGCGATCGCGATCACCGCGCTGAACGCGCGCCGCACCATCCGGCGCAGCGCGTCGCCGCGCTCGCCTTCGCCAACGCTGTCGGTCTCCAGATGCACGTCGGAGGTGTGAACGATCCTGAGCGGTCTTGGCGGAGTCATCATTTGGCCTGATACCGAATCGCTTACCAATATCTGACTTCCGCGCCGCATTCCAAGTTTGCCACTCAACCGATAGACTCAAAGCCGCCATTCCTGGGAGGCTTTTTGCGCTCGTGATCGTCGTAATGAAGTCACATGCCACCGAGGCTGAGATTCAGGACATCGTGCGGATGGTCGAGGAGCTCGACTATCGTGCGCACATCATCCGCGGCGTCGAGCGCACGGTCGTGGCCTGCGTCGGCGAGGAGCGCGGCGGCCATGAGCTCGGCCACCTGGAGTCGGTCGCCGGGGTAGAGCGCGTCATGCCCGTACTACAACCCTACAAACTGGCGAGCCGCGAGGTCCGTCCCGAGGGCTCGCGGATCCAGGTTGGCGGGGTCGAGATCGGCGGCCGGCGGATCACCGTGATCGCCGGTCCCTGCGCGGTCGAGAGCGCCGACCAGGTCGGCCAGGCAGCCGAGGCGGTCAAGCGCGCGGGCGCCCATCTGCTGCGCGGCGGCGCGTTTAAGCCTCGCACCTCGCCGTATTCGTTCCAGGGCATGGAAGATGAAGGGCTGCGGCTGCTCGAGGCCGCCGGCCGCAAGGTCGGCTTGCCGGTGGTCACCGAGATCATGGACCCGCACGATATCGACCTGGTCGTCGAGCATGCCGACATGCTCCAGGTCGGCGCACGCAACGCGCAGAACTTTTCGCTGCTGCGCCGGCTCGGCAAAGTCAAAAAGCCGATTCTGCTCAAGCGCGGGATGTCCACCCGGCTCGACGAATTCCTGATGGCCGCCGAGTACATCCTGTCGGAAGGAAATCCCAACGTCGTGCTATGCGAGCGCGGCATCCGCACCTTCGAGACCGCCACCCGCAACACGCTGGACCTCAATGCGGTGCCTCTGCTCAAGGCGCAATCGCATCTGCCGGTGCTGGTCGATCCGAGCCACGGCACCGGCATCTGGTCGCTGGTCACTCCGATGGCCCTGGCGGCGGTCGCAGCCGGCGCCGACGGCCTGCTGATCGAGGTTCACCCCTGGCCCGAGCGCGCCCGCTCCGACGGTCCGCAGCAGCTCAAACCCGCGACCTTCGTGGATTTGATGGCCCGGCTCAAGCCCGTCGCGGAGGCCGTAGGCCGCACCCTGTAGCGCTCCGCGCGGTTACTTTCCACACGCCTGCCATTAAACGTAGTGTCCATCCTCGCCTCTCCCTGACCAGGGAGAGGCCGGCGCGCTGCGCGCCGGGTGAGGGTATGCTGCCATTAAACCTCCGCGTCCGCTCGTGGTAGGCTCGACCAAGTGAATCGTTCGCGAATCAAGCCCGCTGCGCTGCGACCCGGCGATACCGTCGGCGTCGTCGCGCCCGCCGCCGCGATCGACGCCGAATTCCTGGAACGCGGCGTCAACGCGCTCGCCTCGCGCGGCTTTCGCGTCAAGGTCTCCGCGCATGCGCTCAGCCGCAACGGAATACTGGCGGGCAGCGATCGCGAGCGCGCCGGCGAAGTCGCCGCGTTCTTCGCCGATCCCCAGGTGAAAGCGATTTTCGCCGCCCGCGGCGGCTACGGCTCCGGCCGGCTGTTGACGCTGCTGGACTTCGCCGCGATCGCGCGCACGCCCAAGATCTTCGTCGGCTTCTCGGACTTGAGCTTTCTCTTGAACGCGATTGTGGATCGCTCCGGCATGGTCTGCTTTCACGGACCGATGGCCGGGCCGGCCTTTGCGCTTTCGCGCCGCTCGTTCGACCATCTGGTCGCCCTGCTCGGCGGCGAGCTGGAAAGCTTCGCGCTCGAAGCGCGCGAAGTGGTGCGCCCCGGCGCCGCTGAAGGCGAGGTCATCGGCGGATGCCTGTCCGTGGTGGTCGCGATGCTTGGCACGCCGTGGGCTCCCGATTTCGCCGGCAAGATCCTGTTCCTCGAAGAGACCGGCGAAAAGGCTTACCGGATGGACCGGATGCTGGTACAGCTCAAGCAATCCGGCGCGCTCGGCGCAGTGGCGGGAATCGTCTTTGGCGGCCTGCCGGCGGCCGACGGCGACCAGGAGCGCCGCCTGATCAGCGGATTCATCGCGGAGCAGACCGCCGGCCTGGATTGTCCGGTGCTGTGCGGAATCGAGGCGGGCCACACCACCGAGAACCTCGCGATTCCGTTTGGCTTGCGCGCCCGGCTCGATTCGCGCGCGCTGAAACTCTCGTTCGCCGAATCTCCGGTAGCCTGAAGTGGAGTGTTACTGACTTGGACTGGACCAAAGTGGAACGCGGCTTCGCCGAAGCGGTCGAGCAGGAGGTCATTCCGGGCGCGACTATCGTGGTGCGCGTCGGGGATGACGTAGCCTTCGAGGGCGCCTTCGGCTTCCGCACCGTCCAGCCCGACCGCCATGCGATGCGCCTGGAGACGGTCTTCGACCTCTCGTCGCTCACCAAGCCGCTGGCGACCGCGATCGCGGTGATGATGTTGATGCGCGACGGCAAGCTGCGGCTCGACGATCGCGTCACGCGCTTCTGTCACGACTTCGGCGTGCACGGCAAGGGCCGCGTCACGTTCCGCAATCTCCTCGCGCACTGCTCGGGCCTGGCGGCCTGGCGTCCTTTTTACCAGCAGATCGCCGATATCGAGCGCGGCGGCAAGGTCAACTTCATGGCCAGCCGCGGCGCCAAGGAATACGTCTACGAGCAGATCCATCGCGAGAAGCCGCAAGCCGCGCCCGCCACCACGACCATCTATTCCGACCTGAACTTCATGCTGCTGGGCGAAGTGATCGAGCAGATCGGCGGCGTTGCGCTGGATCGCTTCTGCCGCGAGAAGATGTACCGGCCGCTCGGCTTGCGCACCACCGATTTCATCGACATCTCGATGGTCCGCACGCGGCGGCTGGAGCCGGTGCCCGAGATGTTCGCGCCGACCGAGGTTTGTCCCTCGCGCAAGCGGCTGCTGGTCGGTGAAGTTGACGACGAAAACGCCTACGCGATGGGCGGCGTGTCGGGCCATGCCGGCCTGTTCGCGCCGGTCAGGGAAGTGGACCGTATCGTGCGCGAGCTGCTGGCCAGCTACGACGGGCGCTCGGACTTCGTACCGCAGAAAATCCTGCGCGAGCTATGGACCCGCGACACGACCGTCGAAACCTCGACCTGGGCGCTCGGATGGGACACGCCCTCGCCGGAGTATTCGAGCTCTGGCCGCCATTTCTCCTCCGCCGCCGTCGGCCACCTGGGCTTCACCGGCACTTCGATCTGGATCGAGCCGGAACGCAAGATCGCGGTCTCGCTGCTCACCAATCGCGTCCATCCCCGGCGCGACAATCAGGCGATCCGCGACTTCCGCCCGAAGATCCATGACCTTGTGATGGAGGCCCTCGGCGCCGGTCAATGACCCAGCCGACCATCCAGCCGCCAGCCACGCTCGGACAGGGCACGCTTGGGATCGATCCGGTATGCGGCATGAAGGTCGCGGACACGCGCTGGTCCGGCGCGTTCGAGGGTACGAGCTACTACTTCTGCTGCGACGGATGCCGCGACCGGTTCACGGCCGAGCCCGCGAAATATCTCGCCGCGCCGCGCACGCCCGCGCATCACACGCCGCCGCCTCATGCTGGCGGCAAGCCCGCCGCGGCGACTTCGGGCTACACCTGCCCGATGCATCCCGAGGTCGTGCGCGACGCGTCGGGCCCGTGTCCGCGATGCGGGATGGCGCTGGAGCCGATCGCGATCACCGCCGAGGAGACGCCCGATCCGGAGTTGGCCGGCATGAGCCGCCGGTTGTGGATTTGCGCCGTGCTCGCGATTCCAACCCTGGCGCTCTCGATGGGCGATTCGATTCCCGGCCGGCCTGTGGCGGGCGCGCTCGGCCCGGCGATCGTGATCTGGATTCAGGCGATCCTAGCAACGCCGGTGGTGGTCTGGGGCGCGGCGCCGTTTTTCGCGCGCGCCTGGCGATCGATCCTCAACCGCAGCCTCAACATGTTCACGCTGATCGGCCTGGGCGTGGGAATCGCCTACGCGTACAGCATCGTCGTCGCGCTCGCGCCGGGCTTGCTGCCGCCGCCGGCGATGGGTGGCGCGCCGCCGGTCTACTTCGAGTCCGCAGTTGTGATCACAGTGCTGGTGCTGCTCGGCCAGGTGTTGGAGCTGCGCGCGCGCAGCGCCACCGCCGGTGCGCTCCGCGCGCTGCTCGGCCTTGCGCCGCGAATTGCGCGGCGGATTGCTTCTGACGGGACCGACGAGGATATCGCGCTGGATCGCGTGGCGCCGGGCGACCGCCTGCGTGTGCGTCCCGGCGAGAAAATTCCGGCCGACGGCGTGGTGCTCGAGGGATCGAGCAGCGTGGACGAGTCGATGATCAGCGGCGAGGCGATTCCCGTGGCGAAGGCAGCCGGCGACCGCGTGATCGGCGCCACAATCAACACCAGCGGGGCGCTCGTGATGCGCGCCGAAAAGGTCGGCAGCGACACGATGCTCGCGCAAATCGTCAGGATGGTCGCGGCGGCCCAGCGCAGCCGCGCTCCGATCCAGCGCCTTGCCGATCAGGTCTCATCGTGGTTCGTGCCCGGTGTGGTGGCTGCCGCCGCGATCGCATTTGCGGCGTGGAGTCTCGGCGGACCCCAGCCGCGGCTGGCGCACGCGATAGTCGCCAGCGTCGCCGTGCTGATCGTCGCCTGTCCGTGCGCGCTTGGATTGGCCACGCCGATGTCGATCATGGTCGGCATGGGACGCGGCGCAAGCGCCGGCGTGCTGATCAGAGATGCCGAAGCGCTCGAATTGCTGGAGCAAGTCGATACGCTCGTGGTCGACAAAACCGGCACCCTGACTGAAGGCAAACCGCGCCTGATGACTGTCGCCGCGATCGCGCCCCATCGCGACGACGAAGTTTTGCGCCTCGCGGCGAGCCTCGAGCGCGCCAGCGAGCATCCGCTAGCGGGCGCAATCGTCGCGGGCGCCGCCGCCAGGGGCTTGCGGCTTGCTGACTGCCGCGACTTCAAGGCGTTCACCGGCAAGGGCGTGAGCGGCACTGTCGACGGCCATCTCGTGACGCTGGGCAATCAGGTGCTCCTTGCGGAGACCGGTATCGACTCGCGGGATCTCGCCGAAAGGGCGGACGCGCTCAGACGCGACGGTCAGACCGTGATGCTCGCTGCGATCGACGGCCGCGCGGCGGGCCTCATCGGCGTGGCGGATCCAATCAAGCAATCGAGCTACGAGGCGGTGCGGGCGCTGCGCGACGACCGAATGCGAATCGTAATGCTCACCGGCGACAGCCGTATCACCGCCGAGGCCGTGGCGCGCAAGCTTGGTGTCGATACGGTCGAGGCCGAGGTGACGCCGGCGGACAAGGCCGCAGTGGTAAAGCGGCTTCAGTCCGAAGGCAGAATCGTCGCGATGGCGGGTGACGGAATCAACGACGCGCCGGCGCTCGCGCAAGCGCAGGTGGGAATCGCAATGGGGACCGGGACGGACATCGCGATACAGAGCGCCGCAGTAACGCTCGTGCATGGCGACCTGCGCGCGATCGCCAGGGCGCGCCGCCTGAGCCGCGCGACGATGCGCAACATCCGGCAAAACCTGTTCTTCGCGTTCATCTACAACGCGCTCGGAATTCCCGTCGCGGCGGGCGCGCTCTACCCGTTCACCGGTATCCTGCTCAGCCCGATGATCGCGAGCGCGGCGATGAGCTTGAGTTCGCTTTCGGTGGTCGCCAACGCGCTGCGCCTGCGCCACGCAGACTTGTAATCCCGCGATGCCAACAGAGGGTTCGCCCGATTCCGCCGCGCGCCTGGCCGCCGTGCCCGCGGCCATTCATCACGTGCATCTGATTGGCGTGGCCGGCACCGCGATGGCCGCGCTGGCCGGGATGCTCGCCGAGGGTGGCTTTCGCGTCACCGGGTCGGACGATCAGTTGTACGAGCCCACCGCGTCGCTGCTGCGGCGCTCGCGCGTCGAGGTAACGCTCGGCTTCGGACCGCATAACCTGTCGCCGGCGCCCGACCTCGTGGTGGTCGGCAACGTGATTTCGCGCCCGAATCCCGAAGCGCAGGCCCTGCTCGCGAGTACGATTCCGTACCTGTCGATGCCTGAAGCGTTATGGCATTTCTTTCTGCGCGAGCGGCGCGTCCTGATGGTCGCCGGCACGCACGGCAAGACGACCTCGACCGCGATGATGGCGCATGTGCTCGCCGGCGCCGGGCGCGACCCCTCGATGCTGGTCGGCGGGATGGCGCTCGATTTCAACTCCAACTACCGCCTCGGAGCGGGCGGCGACTTCGTTATCGAGGGCGACGAGTACGACACCGCCTTCTTCGACAAGGGCCCCAAGTTCCTGCACTACCGCCCCAACGGCGCGATCGTGACTTCGGTGGAATTCGATCACGCCGACATCTATCGCGATCTCGACCACGTGAAATCGTCGTTTCGGAGACTTGCCGATCAGCTCGATCGCGATCGCGTGCTCGCCGTATGCGCCGATTCGCCTGCGGCGACGGAGACCGCCGCCGCGTCCGGGGCGCGCAGGATCACATTCGGCCTGCGCGCCGGCGACTTTCGTGCGGTGGATATCGCCGTCGATTCGGCCGGAGCGCGATTTGCGATCGCACGCGAGGGCCGCCGTATCGTCGAGAACGTGCGGTTGCCGATCGGCGGCCGGATGAACGTGGCGAATGCGCTCGGAGTCTTCGCGCTGCTCAGCGAAATGGGAGTCGCGGCCGGTGACATTGTTAAGGGCTTCGCGACGTTCAGCGGCGTCGCGCGCCGGCAGGAGATTGTGGGCGAAGCGTGCAGGATCACGATAGTAGACGATTTCGCTCATCATCCGACCGCGATCGGCGCCACACTCGAAGCTATCGCGGAGCGCTTTGCAGGCCGGCGGATTCTCGCGGCGTTCGAGCCGCGCTCAAACACCAGCCGGCGCATCGTCTTCCAGGCCGAGTTCGAGCGGGCGTTCGATCGCGCGGCGCGCGTCTACCTGGGTCCGGTCTACTTCAAGCCAAATGATCCGATTCCCGGAAGCGAGCGCCTTCAGACCGCGGCGCTGGCGCGCGCGATCAGCGCGCGCGGTCCAGCCGCGGTCGCCTGCGAATCGAACGCGCAGATTCTGGAGCTGATGCTCGCACAGTTACGCCCCGGCGATGTCGCCCTGTTCATGTCGAACGGCCCCTTCGACAATCTCCCACGCCGGCTACTGGCCGCGCTCCAGGAGCGGGTCCAGTAGCCGCACGGTTGACGGAACTATTCAACCCGAATGAACGCGGCCGTGATGTCGCCGGCGGGTTTGAGGGCGACCGGATCAAGCGGGTCCCAGGAACGCATCGATGCAGCTCGCTTTGGGGGCTCCGGCGAGTCAATGCCCGGCGTGCTGCATCGAGCTGGGTTCGAAGAACCCCTTGCCCACGGCGCCCATGTTGATATACCAGCAATCGCGATCCTGGCTCGCGCGCGCCGGCGTGTAGACCACGCTCGAGAATCCGTTTTGCACGTTCTCATCGACCATCGCGACTTGGAACATCCGCTTGAATGGATAAATGGCCACGCGCGCATCCGGCGTTGGACGATCCCGATACGCAAAGAAGCTCGCGATCGTCTTCCATAGCTGGCCGCTGCGGTCGTACTGGTCGGAAGCGGTGATGCACCACGCTTCGCTGTCGATATACAGAATCCGCTTGGGGATGGCGACACCGAAGAAGTACGAATTGTTCTTGGCGTCTGCCTCGATCACGAACAGGTGGCGCATTTCCCAGTCTTCGGGGCAGATCGTGCGGTTGCCGTCGAACTTGCACGGCGTGGCCGGCGAGTGCTCCGCGTGCACGCTGGCGAGCATCGACTTTTCGCCGAGCAGCTTGTAGGTATTGTCCTCAATCTTCGCCGCGAAGCCGTAGTAGGAATCGGGATCGACGTTGTTGGCGGCAGTCGAGCCTCCGCCGATCTGGCCAAATGCGTCGGAGAGCACGTCGTATCCGACTCGCCGCGTGCGGCGCGAATACGGATTGTAGAACCAGGAGTTGTCCTCGGTATGGGGATCGCTCTCGCGATAGCGCACGAAGCCGAAGCCGCGAATTTCCGCCGGCTCGAGAAAGGGATAGGCGGCGAACCGATAGCGGATTCCAGTAGCCGCCTCGGGATCGGTCGGCATCGGCGCGACCTCGACCCGTCCGATATTGTTGTACAGCGCGACGTGTCCGATACCGAATTGCGCAATCGGCTCGGCGGCATGAGTACCGGGCGAGTAGCTCGCGATTTCAACGTCGCGAACATCCACGTCATCCGTGTAGAGCGGGCTGAAGCTGAAATTCCACATCACCTTGATGGCGAGCTGAGGGTCGTTGGAGTCGAGCAACGGAAATGGCTGCCCGGCGACATAGTTGCGCAACTCGCCATCGGCGGTGAGCGAGACCTGCGGTGAGTACTTCTCCGTGGCGGCCTTGTAGGGCGGGGGCCAATCCAGCCGTCCCGGCGCCACGATCTTCATGCGCATCCCTTGCTTGACGAGGATCAGGTTGCCTGGGCTCAACAGGTCTGCGACCTTGTCGGCGTTCCGGGGCGTGATCTCATCGCCCGGCACTACCGCGCACCAACCCGGCGTCGCCGATAGGGCGATCAGCGCGGCGGATATTGTGAGTAGTATTTCGCGGACGATTTTCATCGAGGCTCCTGGACGGCAGGCCGGCCGGTGCTTCCGGCGGTTTGCATCTATTCTGAATTCAATACCCCAACCCAGGATCGAGCAGGTTCAGCAGCGGGGTGCCGGCGTTGAAGCGGCGCAGGTTTTCCGCGAATAATTCGCAGGCCTTGTCCATGTAGCCGTGATTCGCGCCTGAAATGTGCGGCGTCAGGATTGTGTTCTCCATCTCCCACAGCGGGCTTTCGGGCTCCAGCGGCTCACGTTCAAAGACGTCCAGTCCGGCGCCGCCGATCCGTTTGGCCCCGAGCGCCTCGATCAGCGCCGCCTGATCGATTACCGCGCCGCGCCCGATGTTGACGATGTAGGCCTCCGGCTTCATCGCGGCGAGCTCGCGCGCACCGATGAAGCCGCGGGTATGCGGCGTGAGCGGCAACGTGACCACCACGTAGTCGCAGGCGGCCAGCATCTCCAGCCTCTCGCCGGGGCCGAAGAAGCGCTCCGGGATACGCCCCTCAGGATCGCCCAGTCCCTTGGGAACCCATCCGGGATCGGCGTGCCGGTCCGGTTCGCGTTTCAGCGCCAGCACGCTCATCCCGAGCGCCTGCGCGATTCGAGCTGCCTCGCGCCCGATCGATCCGTAGCCGACTACGCCCAGGGTTTTTCCGCGCAACTCGTCCAAGGTCGCGGCGAACGCGCCCTGCCGAATCCATTGGTGCTTGAGTTGGGCGCGAATCGCGATGTGCAAGCGGCGCGAATACGCGAGCATCGAGGCGATGATGTACTCCCCGATCGGAGTGGCATGGATGCCACTGGCGGTGGTCACCTTGATTGAGTCATCCTTCAGCCCCGCCGCGAGCGCGCGATCGGCGCCCGCGCTGAGCAATTGAATCCACTTCAGCTCAGGCGCGATGGCTCGCGGGCGCTCGGGAATCCGAAAGCCCAGCAGCACGTCGCATCCGCCGCGCATCAGCACCGCGGTCTCGTCGGCCGAGCGGCAAAACTGGTCGCGGACCTCGGCGCCCAGAGAGCTGGCCTCAATCAACCGGCGTTGGGCCGGGGTAAGCGCTGCTGCGCAGGTGATCTTCATTACGTATTTAGCCTTCGCACGGTTTCGTCCTTGCCAGTCCTTGGCAGCCGGTCTATCATCAACTCACGGGTCGGAATGTGCGTCACGCTTCATTATCGATCACGATCTCAAGCAAGAGATTTACCGGATTAGCCGCCACCTGCGCCATGCTTGCGGTCGTAGCCGTCAGCAGCGGCAGCGCACGCGCTCAATCGTCGGACAATTCGGATAGCCCGTCATTTGCCGCCCAGCCGGGCGAAGCGCCGCCGTCGGCCAACATCCAGGGACAGCACGAAGACGATCGCACGCTCGAGATCGCGCCGCAAAGAGCGGTGCCCTCGCCCGATAACGGCGTGCAGGAGTTGCCCTCGGACAAGGAGTACGCGCCGCGCCAGGACACCGCCTCGCTGGATCGGAATTTCAACCCCGGCGAAAATGATTCGGACCAGTCCGGGAAGCATCGCAAGCTCCCGTACCTCGGCGTATCGGTGCAGTACACGCTCAAATGTTACCTCGGAGCGGAAGAACACGGGTTGGAGATTCTCAATGTCGATCCCAACAGCCCGGCTTGGCGCTCGGGATTGAACGGACGCAAGAGCATCAGCGCGGTGGGCGCTGCGGCGGTGACCGCCGGTGCGTTGCTCGGGCCGCTGGAATTGGCGGTGATGCCGCTGCTCGCGCGCGCGGGACAACTCGGCACCGACGGTGATCTGATCGTCGCGGTCGATGACCATCGCATCCGCAGCCAACTCGATCTCGAAGACGAGCTCGCCAAGCTCAAGCCCGGTGACACGATGTATCTCACCGTGATTCGGCCGCTCCCCGGCGGCAATCACAAGACCATGAAGATCGCGGTCAAGGTCGGCGAGCCGGGTGAGACCATGGCCGAGGCCGGGTCCGGCGCCGGCCACTCGACGGACGCCGAGCAATACGCATACTGAAATCGCTCGCCCCGCGCATTCCTTCGCTCGTTCTCTGCTATCATTGACGTGACCGGATGACCGGGCGCGCTGGAGTGTAATCGCTCGCGGCGCGCTTCGATTTCGCCGGGTATTGCGTCCCGCAGGTTGCCTGCGTGGGCGCTTGTGTAGTTACGTGGAACGGAGTCTCAAAGAAGCCGCGAGCGAACTCGAAGCTCGCCTGCGCGCGAACACTGAGCGGCGCTTCCCCTTGATGGGCCTCAAGGGAGCCGCGGGAGCGTTGATGCTTCGCGAGGCGGCGATCCGCCTCGATCGCCCGATCCTGGCCGTGACGCCGCTGGCCGCCGAAGCTGAGGCGCTCGCGCACGAGGCGGCCTTTTTCCTGGGCGAATCTCTGGACTCCGACGTTCCCTCGCGCCGGGTCCATCTGTTGCCGGCCTGGGAGCTGAAGCCTTTCGCACACCTGTCGCCGCCGGCCGACGCGCAGGCCGCCCAGATGGCGGCGCTGTTCGCGATGCGCCGGCATAAGGCGCCGCTGCTGATCGCCTCGGTCGAGGCGATGATGACGCGGACGATTCCGCGCGCCGCATTCGACGATTCGATCATCAGGATGGCGGCGGCGGATCGCGTCGATCTCGAAGCCTTGGTCGAGGCGCTGGCCGCGATGGGCTATCAACGCGTGCCGCAAGTTGAGGAGCTGGGCGATTTCAGCGTGCGCGGCGGCATCGTCGATGTCTTCTCGCCGTTGTATCGCGATCCGTTGCGCATCGAGCTCGAAGACGATCTCATCACCTCGATTCGGACCTTCGACACCGCCAGCCAGCGCTCGGCCGTCGAGATTGCGGAAGGCACCATCATCCGCGCGCGTCTGGTCCCGCCGGTAATTCTGAAAGACGACAAGGTCCGCGAGCGCGTCGCGCTGCGGAGCGCGGAAATCGGGATGGTCCGCAAGGAAGTCGCCGAAATTGCCGAGGCGCTGGAAAACGGCCTGCTCTTTCCGGGCGCGGAACTGATTACCCCGTATCTGTTCGACCGGCCACTCGACGCGGTCTTCGACTATCTCTCTGCCGATGCGATCGCGTGGCTGATCGAGCCGGGCCGCATCCTCGGCGAAGCGGAGCGGCTGTCCGAGCGCGTCGCCAACGAGGCCGCCGCGGCGCAGTCCCGGCCCAGCTTCCATCCCGCGCCCGAGGCACTCTACCTAAGCCCGGAGGAGTTGGAGAAAGGACTCTCGGCAATGATCGCGGTCGAAACCGGTTCGCTGATCACCGCCGCGCCGCCCCGCCAAGGCTATGCGCTCGCCATCGAGATCAAGTCGCAGCCGAGCCTGAAGTTGGCCGGCGCGACGCTGGGCGAGAAGCGCCAGCCGGTTTCGTTCGAGCCGCTGGCGGCCGAGTTGAAGGCGGTGCGACGCGACCAGGGCCGGGCCGTGATGGTCGTTGAGGGGCCGAGTCAGGCTGCGCGGCTCAGACGCCATCTCGAAGCCTACGAGATCGACGTGAATCTGGAATGCAAAAGCTTTCCCGCGATCCTTGATTGGCCCGACTACCGGCAGGCCGTTCTGGAAGGCGAGATCTCCGCCGGCGTAGTGCTGCAACGCGACGGGCTCTATCTCTACAGCGAGGAGGATATTTTCGGCGAGCCGCGCGTGCGCCGCCGTTCGCGCCCCTCGCCCAAGGGCGTCCTGCTCAATCTGGAGGAGCTCAAGTCCGGCGATTTCGTGGTGCATATCGACCACGGGATCGGGAAATATCGCGGGCTGAAGCACCTGAAGGTCGCGGAAGTTGAAGGCGATTTTCTCGACCTCGAGTATGCCGGCGAAGCGCGGATGTACGTCCCGGTCGAGCGCATCAACCTGACCCAGCGCTATATCGGCGGCAACGGCGCTGCGCCCCCGCTCGACAAGCTGGGCAGCGGCTCCTGGGAAAAGGTCAAGCGACGGACGCGGCAGGCGGTGCTCTCGATGGCGGCGGAATTGCTCGAAATCTATGCCGCGCGCGAAGTGATGGAGGGCCATGCGTTTCCGCATCCGGGCGCCGACTATCACGACTTTGCCGATCGCTTCGAGTTCGAGGAGACGCCCGATCAGCTCGCCGCGATCGACGAGGTGATCCGCGACATGACGCGGGTCAAGCCGATGGATCGTCTGATCTGCGGCGACGCCGGTTTCGGCAAGACCGAAGTCGCCTTGCGCGCCGCGTTGATCGCCGTGATGGACGGGCGGCAGGTCGCGGTGCTGGTGCCGACCACGATTCTGGCCGAGCAGCATTTCAACACCTTCAGCGCGCGCTTCAAGGACCTTCCGGTGCGGGTCGAGATGGTCTCGCGCTTCCGCCTGCCGCGCGACAACAAGGCGGTGCTGGCGGAGGTCGCGCGCGGCACGGTCGATATCGTGGTGGGAACCCATCGCCTGCTCCAGAGCGACGTAGAGTTCAAACACCTGGGGCTGCTGATCATCGATGAGGAGCATCGCTTCGGCGTCGCCGACAAGGAGAAAGTCAAACGGCTGCGCAAGCTGGTCGACGTGCTGACGCTGACTGCGACGCCGATTCCGCGCACCCTGAACATGGCGATGATCGGAATCCGCGATCTGTCGGTAATTCAGACGCCGCCGCCCGATCGGCAGGCGATCCGCACCTTTGTCGCGCATTTCGAAGACGGCCTGATCCGCGACCGGATTCTGTGGGAGCTCAATCGCGGCGGGCAGGTGTTTTTTGTCCACAACCGGGTCGAAAATATAGAGTACATGGCCCGCCATCTGCGCTCGCTGGTGCCCGAGGCGAAAATCGCGGTCGCGCACGGCCAGATGAAGGGCCTACAGCTCGAAAAAGTGATGCGCGACTTCATCGACAAGAAAGTCAACGTGCTGCTCTGCTCGACGATTATCGAATCGGGCCTCGACATCCCCAACGCCAACACCATGTTCATCAATCGCGCCGACAACTTTGGTCTCGCGCAGCTCTACCAGTTGCGCGGCCGGGTCGGGCGCTCGCGCCTGAAGGCCTACGTCTACCTGCTGATCCCCGGCGAGCACATCATCACTCGCGACGCCAAGCGGCGCATCGACGCGCTGCGCGAGCTGGTCGAGGGCGAGTCGGGCGGCGGATTCAAGCTGGCGATGCGCGACCTGGAGCTGCGCGGCGCCGGCAATCTGCTCGGCCACGAGCAATCGGGCGAAATCTCCGAGGTCGGCTTCGAGCTCTACACCGAGATGATGGAGCAGGCGATCCATGAGCTGCGCGGCGAGCCGCAGCGGCCCGACTTCGAGCCCGAGTTGCGGCTCGGAATCCCGGCTTACATCCCCGACAGCTTCGTGCCGGACGAAAACGAGCGCCTGATACTCTATCGGCGCTTCGCGCGCGCCGGGTCGGATCAGGAGATGGAGGAATTGCGCGAGGAGATGCGCGATCGCTTCGGGCCGCTGCCGACGCTGATCGAAAATCTGTCGGCGGCGATGAATCTGCGCCGCCGCATGAAAGAAATGATGCTGATCAGCGCGATCGTCAAGGGCAGCCAGCTCGAAGTGAAGTTCCATCCCGATGCGCCGGTCGACACCGCGATGCTGGCCAGGCTGGCCGACGCCAATCGCAAGCGGATCCGGCTCACGCCCTCCTTCCAGGTCCTGGCGCGGATCGAGCCCGGCGAGTACGAGCAGACTTTCGCGCAGATCGACGGCGTGTTGCAGGCGTTGGCGGCCTGTGAGAAGTTGGAAATCCAGGCGGGGCGGCCCGCCGGTCCGCTTGCCAATTAGTTTCTCGAGTCACGTCTCATTAGAGACCGTTGAAGGAACTTCGGACCCATAGCGTCAGGCTTCTGGCCGTGCTCGTGCTCGCCGCGATCGCGGTTGCGCCGGGCGCCGCGTCGCTTTTTGCCCAGCAGGTCGTCGACCGCGTGATCGCGAGCGTGGACGGCGAGCCGATCACGATGCACGACGTGAGGGCCTTCAGCGCCTCCGCCGGCATGCCGATTCCCGACGAATCCGACCCGCGCGCTCCCGATATGATCCGCAAGGCGCTCAAGGCCGTTATCGAGAACAAGCTGCTCGAATCGGAGACCCAAAACTTTGCAAGCGAGGTAGAGGAATCGCAGGTCGACAAGTTCATCGCGCGGATGAGAGAGCAGAACAACCTGACCGAGCAGCAGTTCAAGGAGGAATTACTCAGGGAGGGTACCACCTGGGAACAGTTTCGCCACCGCGCGCGGCTCGAAGTCGAAAAGATGGTCATGCTCGACCACGACGTGCGCTCCAAGGTCACCGTCTCGCAGCCGGAAGTAAAGGCCTATTACAATTCCCATCTGGCCGAATTTACCAATCAGAGCGAGCGCTACCGGCTCGCGCAGATTCTGATCGCGGTATCGCCGAATGCGCCGCCCGCGGACCTCGCCGCGGCCAGGGCCAAGGCCGACCAAGTGCGCAAGCGAGCCACCAGCGGCGAGGATTTTCGCACGCTGGCGGAACAATTTTCCGACGACGACTCAAAATCCAAAGGCGGCGAGCTGGGCTACTTCGCCCCCGACGAAATGATGGATCAGATCAAGACCGCGGTGAGCGGTCTCAAGCCCGGAGATATCACCAAGGTCGTCAAAACCAGCCACGGATTTCATATCCTGAAGGTTGAAGAGCATGACACGGCCGGGCCCAAGCCCTTCGCCCAGGTTGAAGAACAGATTCGGGACAAGCTGACCGACGCTAAGGCCAAGGAGCACTTCCAGCAGTTCCTCGACGAAGATCTGGTCAAGAACCATCACATCGAATCGTTCTACTAGTGCCGTTCCAACTATTTGCGCCTAAGAGAGGCGGTTCGGATGAGCGAGCGGGAAAAGCGCATGGCTAGCCACAATTCGGAACCACAAGTTGGAACGCCACTAGAATCGCGATGAGCCGTCGAAAACCCCTCGCGCCGATCGCGATCACGATGGGCGATCCGGCCGGGGTCGGTCCCGAGGTAATCCTCAAGGCCGCGGCAGCGATGATGCGCTCGCGTGGCAATCCGGAATTGCTCGTGCCGGAATTGCTCGTGGTCGGCGACCTCGAAGCGATGCGGCAAGCGGCGCACCGGCTCGGCGGCGTGCCCGAGCCCTTTGACGGAGCGGCGAACGGCGCCGGGCTCAGCGGCGGTCTTCGCGTGCTCAGCGTCGGCAAGCTCGCGCACCGCGCAATCGTTCCCGGCCGAGGCAGCGTCGAGGGCTCAGACGCCGCATATCGTTATATTGTCGTGGCCACGCAGATGGCGCTGCGGGCCGAGGCCGACGCGGTCGTGACCGCGCCGATCAACAAGGAATGGCTCAACCGCGCGGGCCATCACTTTCCCGGTCATTCGGAGTTGCTTGCCGCGCTCAGCCGTGTGAGGCTCTGGCGCATGATGTTCGCGGGCGACCAGCTTCGCCTCGCGCTGGTGACGGTCCACATGGCTTTGGGCAAGGTATCGCGCGCGCTGAACGCACAGGCCGTGCTCGATACGATCCGGCTGCTCCAGGCGCATCTGCGCGAGCGGATGGGAATCAGGCATCCACGGATCGGCGTGCTGGGGTTCAACCCGCACGCGGGCGAGAACGGATTGTTCGGCGACGAGGAAATCCGCGCGATCGCGCCCGCGATCAAGCGGGCGCAGCGCGAGCAAATCGACGCCTACGGGCCGCTCGCGCCCGACACCGCTTTCATCCGGCCGGGCGGCAAATTCGGCTTCGACGCGGCGGTCGCAATGTATCACGACCAGGGGTTGATCGCGCTCAAGACCCTGGAGTTTGATCGGGCGGTCAATATCACGCTGGGACTTCCGTTCGTCCGCACCTCGCCCGATCACGGCACCGCCTACGACCTCGCGGGCACCGGGCAAGCCGACCCACGAAGCATGATCGCCGCGATAGAGTACGCGTCGCGCGCCAGCTCGCATCGTAATGTAGTCGCCAGGCCGGCGGTCCGCGCGACGGCCGCGCGGCAAGGCGCGTAGGAAAGGCAGCGCACGGCGATGGCCGAGAAAATAGTCATCAAGGGCGCGCGCGAGCACAATCTCCGCAATATCGACCTCGAGCTGCCGCGCGACAAGCTGGTGGTAATCACCGGGCTCTCCGGTTCGGGAAAATCCTCACTCGCCTTTGACACCATCTATGCCGAGGGCCAGCGCCGTTATGTCGAGTCGCTTTCCGCGTACGCCCGCCAGTTCCTGGAGCAGATGGAAAAGCCGGACGTGGACTCGATTGAGGGCTTGTCGCCGGCCATCTCAATCGAGCAGAAGAGCGCCTCGCACAATCCGCGTTCGACAGTCGGCACGATCACCGAAATCTACGACTACCTGCGCCTGCTGTTCGCGCGCGTGGGCCGCGCCCATTGCTACAACTGCGGCCGTGAAATCTCCCAGCAGAGCATCCAGCAGATCGTCGATCGGATCATGAGCTGGCCCGAGGGCACGCGAATCCACGTGCTGGCGCCGATCGTGCGGGACCGCAAGGGCGAATATCGCAAGGAGCTGAGCGACCTGCGCCGCGCGGGCTTCGTGCGGGTCAAGGTCGACGGCGCGGTGCACGAGCTGGGCGAGGAGATCACGCTCAACAAGAACCAGCGCCACACGATCGAGGTGATGGTTGATCGGCTCGCGATTCGCCGCGGAATCGAAAAGCGGCTCTCCGACTCGCTGGAAGTGGCCTTCAAGCACGGGCAGGACCTGCTCAAGATCGAGCGCGCGGACGTGAAGAACGATGCGGGAATCTACTTCAGCCAGCGCTTTGCCTGCGTAGATTGCGGAATTTCATACCCGGAGATCACGCCGCGGATGTTCTCGTTCAACAGTCCGCACGGCGCCTGCACCGAATGCTCGGGCATCGGCTCGATAATGTATTTCGACCCGGAGCTGGTGGTACAGAACGAAGACTTGAGCATCACCGACGGCGCGATCGCGCCGTGGGCGACACTGAACTACGTTCAGCCGATCCTCGAGTCGCTCGCCGCGCATTACAAGTTCAGCCTCGATCAGCCCTGGCGCATGCTTTCCCCCAAAATCCGCAAGGCGATTCTGCAGGGCTCCGGCGAGGAAGCGATCGTATTTTCCTACCATCGCCACCATCACAAGACCGAGTACGCGCGGCCCTTCGAGGGCGTGCTGGTGTGGCTCGATCGCCGCTACAAGGAGAGCGAGTCCGAGGCGGTGCGCGAAGTTCTGGAAGCCTACATGAACCTGCGCCCGTGTCCGGCCTGCAAGGGCGCGCGGCTCAAGAAAGAGAGCCTGTTCGTGCGCTTTGGCGGCAAGGCGATCAACCAGGTCACCGCGATGTCGGTGAAGCAGGCGATAGCATTTTTCGCCGAGCCCAAGATGACTCCCCAGGAGACCGAAATCGCGCGATTGATCCTGAAAGAGATTCGCGAGCGGCTGAACTTCATGGCCGGCGTGGGCCTCGATTATCTGACGCTCGATCGCACTTCGGGCAGCCTGTCGGGCGGCGAGGGCCAGCGGATACGGCTCGCCACTCAGATCGGTTCGAGCCTGGTGGGCGTGCTCTACATTCTGGACGAGCCCTCGATCGGGCTGCATCAGCGCGACAACGCACGCCTGCTCGCCACGCTCAAGCGGCTGCGCGATCTCGGCAACACGGTGCTGGTGGTCGAGCACGACCGCGAGACGATGCTCGAAGCGGACCATATAGTCGATATGGGGCCCGGCGCCGGCGCCAACGGCGGATGGGTGGTCGCGCAGGGCACGCCCGATGAGGTGATGCGCAATCCCGCCTCGCTCACCGGCAAGTACCTTTCAGGCGAAGTCGAAATTCCGGTTCCCAGCCGCCGCCGTCCGGTCGGCAGCCGCTGGCTTACGGTGAAAGGCGCGCGCGAGAATAATCTGCACGATCTCACGGTCGGCTTCCCGCTCGGCGCGATCACCTGCGTAACCGGCGTGTCGGGCTCGGGCAAATCCACGCTGGTGCTCGATACGCTCTATCGCGCGCTCGCGCAGAAGCTCAATCGCAGCCGCGAGCGCGCGGGCGCCCATCGCGCGCTGGAAGGCGTGGAGCATCTCGACAAGGCGATTCACGTCGATCAGACCCCGATCGGCCGCACGCCGCGATCGAACCCGGCAACCTACACCGGGCTGTTCACCCACATCCGCGATCTGTTCGCGCAGTTGCCGGAGGCCCGGATGCGCGGTTACGGGCCCGGGCGTTTTTCATTCAACGTCAAAGGCGGGCGCTGCGAATCGTGCCAGGGCGACGGGATCATTCGGATCGAGATGCACTTCTTGCCCGACGTTTACGTGACTTGCGAGGTCTGCGCCGGCCGCCGCTACAATCGCGACACGCTGGAGATTCAATACAAGGGCAAGAATATCGCCGAGGTCCTGAACCTGACGGTGACCGACGCGCTCCAGTTCATGGGTTCAGTGCCGCCGATTCGCCAGAAGCTCGAAACGCTGCGCGACGTCGGGCTGGACTATATCCATCTGGGGCAGTCGGCGACCACGCTCTCGGGCGGCGAGGCCCAGCGCATCAAGCTCTCGCGCGAGCTGGCCCGCCGCGCCACCGGACGCACGCTCTACTTTCTGGATGAACCCACAACCGGCTTGCACTTCGACGATGTCAAGAAGCTACTCGGCGTGCTGGGTCGGCTGGCCGACGCCGGCAATACGATAATCGTGATCGAGCACAATCTCGAAGTCATCAAGACCGCCGACTACATCATCGATCTCGGCCCCGAGGGCGGCGATCGCGGCGGCGAGATCCTGGCCAAGGGCACGCCCGAGGAAATCACGACGGTGAAGGGATCGTATACGGGCCGCTTCCTGCGCGACGCGCTCGCCCACCGCGCGGCTGCGTGAGATTAACCGTCCCGGCGCGGGGGGAAGGACTGGCGCATCACTTCGATCCGGCTGAGCGCGTCGGCGACCATCTTTTCCACCTCGAACCGCGACTCGACGGCTTCGACCTCGGCGAGATCGGCGTGGGTCTCCGGATGGGGCGGGACGAACAGCGTGCAGCAGTCCTGATCCGGAACGATCGAGGTCTCGAAGGTGCCGAGCTTGCGGGCCTGGTCGACGATCTCGTTCTTGTCCATCCCGACCAGCGGCCGCAAGATCGGCAATGACGACGCGCGCTCGATCACGCACATGTTCTCCAGCGTCTGCGACGCAACCTGGCCGAGACTCTCGCCGGTGACTAGCGCGCGCGCGCCGATCCGGCCCGCGAGCGCGCACGCGATGCGCATCATGAAGCGCCGGTAGAGCACCACGCGCAGCGGGCGCGTGGTCCGGCTCACGATCTCGCGCTGCACGTCCGCGAACGGAACCAGCGCCAGCGTCGAGTGTCCCTCAAAGCGCGTGAGATGGGCCGCCAGCTCGGCCGCCTTGTCGCGGCTCGCGCCGGAGAGCAGCGGCACGCTGTGAAAGTGCACGAAGTCCAGATGCATCCCGCGCCGCATCATCCGGTACGCCGCCACCGGCGAGTCGATTCCGCCCGACAGCAGCGCCATCCCACGCCCGCCGATCCCGGCGGGCAGGCCGCCCGCGCCGGGATATTTTTGCGCCGCAATGTAGGCCACGTTGGGCATCACTTCGATCGCGATCGTCAGGTCGGGATGGTCGAGATCGACCGCCAATCCGGTGGCTTCTTTCACCGCCGCGCCGGTCTCACGATCGATTTCGAGCGAGCTGAGCGCGAAGCGTTTGTCCGAGCGCTTGGTGCGGATCCTGAAGCTGCGGGCGGTTTGTTGCCCGCGTGCGGCCTCGATCGCGGCGGCCTTGAGCGCCCCGATTTCGAGCGGCACCGGCCGGCTGATCGAGAAGTTCTGCAGCCCGAAGATCAGCCCGGCGCGCTCCCGGACGATCGCGTCGTCGAGGCCGTCGGGCAGCTCGGCGATCATCCGCGGTCCTTCGCCGCGAATCGCGCCGATCCCGCAGTCGGAAAAAAGGGTCTTCACGTTCTGCTTGAGCTGCTCCACGAAGCGCCATCGATTGCGCCCCTTCAAATTGATCTCGTGATAGCGGCCGATCAGGTAACGCATCGCGGGCTCAGGGCGCTCGCTCTTGCAGCCGCGAGCCGGCCGCGCGAGGAGCGACCGTCAGAATGCGCCACGCGGTCACCACGACCACATAGAGCACGAGCGGAGCCGTCGGCACCGAATAGCGGGCGTTTTCACCGAAGTCCATCATTCCCTGAAGTACCGAGGCCACCAGCACGATCGCGGCGGCGCACAGATCGAAGGCCGGCATCGACCGGCGCAGGAACAAGTCCGCGATCAGCAGGCAGGCGGAGAGCAGAAACATCAGGTTGACGCCCCGCAATGCCACGGACTCGACCGGCCACAGCGCGCGATAGGCTGACTCCAAAGCCGGGCCGGGCGACCGCGCTTGCCCATAGCGCGGCGGCCGCCAGAACCTCATCCACCCGCGCGCGACCCATTGCGCGTAGAGCATCGGATGATGGATGTACAACTCGACCGACATCGCGGCGAGATCGCGCGAGAGCTGGAAGCCGGAGTAGCCGATGCGGGCCTCGATCTCCGGAATCGCATAGAAGATCGTCATCGCGTGGGTCCCGGTGGTCGCGATCTGTTTCGCGCGCGTCTTGAGATAGGGATCGCGGATGAAGGCGTATTTGTCGGGCGCCAGCTCGACAAAAGCCCCGCACACATTGCTCATCCCGTATCCCCTGAACGTTGCGAGACTGAAATCGTGAACGTTCACCCAATTTAGCATGCACCATCCGAGCACCAGTGCTCCCGCGGGAGCGGCAAATGACCCCAGCCGCAACGCTGCTTGCCCAAGTGGCGCACGCTCTCGCCGGCTGATCATGGCCAAAATCAGGAGGTACAAAGGCGCGAGGTAGGCGTACAGCGGACGGGTAAGGGCGGTCAGGCCAACGAGCGTGCCAAGCACCGCGTACTCGCGCCATCCCGATCTTTTTTCCATCATCGTTCGCTGAAGGGCCAACGCCGACCACGTCACCATGAAGGCGCAGAGCGTTTCGGTCAGGATGAGTTGTTCGAACGAGAGTTGGCTGATGTCCAGGCCATAGGCAAGACCGGCCGCCAACGCGGCGGCGGCGCTCCGCGTGCTGCGATAGACCATCGCGAACAGCATCGCGGCCGTCGCGATACCAAGCAGATTCTGCATCACGCGGACGACCTGGAGGTTCAACCCGCCCAGCAGCAGGAAGATCGGGTAGACGGGCGTGCGGTGACCATCGTAGCCGCGAAGATTCAACGTCAGGAGCTGCCGCGAGAGTATGATGTAGCCGTCACTGTCCGGGTAGAGGAACGGCGGCAAAGTCATAGTGACCAGACGTGCCGCGGCGGCGACCGCAATCACCGCGATAAAAGGTTTCGCCGCCGGACTCTCGTACAAGCGGCGCACGTCGGTCGTGATCAGATGACGCATCGCGGGCCCGCGCCGACCGATGCTCCGACTCCCGCCCCGGCTCTGGAGGCGGCCAGCAACCGCCAGCCCGATACCGCCACCGTGTAAAGGACCAGCGGGGCGGTCGGCGCGGAGAAGCGTGAAGCGTCGCCGAACTCGACCATCGCCTGAAACAGCGCGGCGGCCAGCACGATCGTGATCACCGATAGATCGAATCCCCACGGCTCTCTGCCCATCGCGAAACGCACCGCGAGCCAGGCCGCGGACGCCAGGAACATCAGGTTGACCCACACCAGCGCCCGGATCTCTCGATTGCCGGTCCTCGCGAGCGCGCGTTCCGGGGCGTCATCGGCGGGTGCCGGAGCTTGCAACGCGTCCTCCACCGAGCCGGCGTAGAATGGCCTCCATCTGGGCAGCGGTGGCCGCCAAAACCCCAGCCACCCGGCGATCACCCCTTTCGCATATAGAATCGGATGCGCCGCGAACAATTCGAGCGACATCTTCGTCAGCGCGCTCATCAGTTGCAATTGGGTGTAGCCCGTTCGCTTCAACATCTCGTCCTGCGCTCCGAAGTACGCGTTCACCTGCGATCCTCCGTTTATCGCACGGGACTTGAGAAAGGGATCGCGGATGGCGGCGTACTTGTCGGGCGCCAGCTCGATGAATGCGCCACTATGATTGAGTAACGAGAGTCCGATCTCGGTCGTCAGGCCGAAATAGCCGATGCTCATCCAATTGAAGAGGCACCACCCCAGCAGCAGTCCTCCGGCGGGCGCGGCAAACGATGTGAGCCGCCGGACCCGTTCCCCGCGCGCTACCGATACCTGCGCGGATGGCATCACAAGCAAGATAAATAAGAGCGGCGCCAGATACGCATAAAGCGGCCGGGTCAGGCCCGTCAGTGCGGCCAGCGTGCCCAGGATCGCGCACGCGCGCGGTCCGAAGTTCCGCTCCAGCAACATTCGTTGAAACGCCATCACCGTCAGCGTCACCATGAAAGCGCACAGCGTTTCCGACAGGATCGCGCGCTCGAGCGAGAGCTGACTCAAGTCCAGGCCGTAGGCGACGCCGGCGGCGATCGCAAAGCCGGCGCTGCGGGTCCTGGCCGTAGACCATCGCGAACAGCATCGCGACGATCGCGATGCCGAGCAGGTTCTGAAGCAAGCGGATAACGTAGATGTTCGATCCGGCGAACATCAGAAACAGCGGGTAAACGGGAGTGCGAAGGCCGTCGTAGAAGCCCCAACGCCAATTCCGGATGAGAAAGGCGAAAAAGAGGTAGCCGTAAGTGTCGGGGAAGACCTGCGGCGGAAGATAGAGCTCGATCGCGCGCACCACCGTGGCGATAACCAGCGTCGCGATAAATGGCTTCGCCGCCGGGCTGTTGCGAATCCGGTCTGCGGCGCTCGTGATCAAATTCCGCATCACGGGGCTCAGCCTAGGCTCAAGCGCATGGCCAATTCCAGCAGCTTGCACTGCGCGCGGCGGCGCACGATGATCCGGGGACGGTTTGACATGGCGCGCTCAATCACTCGCGATCTCGATCGCCTGCGCCGCAGGCTCGGCCAGCCCGGCGCGCGCCAACCGATTCCCAAGGGCAAGGCCGCTGCGGTCCTGGTGCCGATCTTCGAGCGCGGCGGCGAAGGCCATCTGCTCTACATCCGGCGTTCCGAAAACGTCAGCCATCAGGGACAGGTCGCATTTCCCGGCGGGCGCGTCGAGCGAGCCGACCGTCACCTCGCGGACACCGCGCTGCGCGAGGCCCACGAGGAGGTCGGCATCGAACCCGGCACCGTCGATGTGCTCGGCTTCCTTCCCGCCCACAACACCACTCTGAGCGGATACCTGGTCGCGCCGTTCGTCGGCGCAATCCCGGCGCCTCGCGGCCTCCGGCATGATCCGCGCGAAGTCGCCGAGGTCTTCACCGTACCGATCAGCGCACTGCTCGATCCGCGCTATCGCGGCCTACACGAGATCAATCGCGCCGACGGCACCCCGATGAAGTTCCCGGCGATTCACTTCGGCGGGCAGACAATCTGGGGTCTGACCTACCGAATCACGCTTGATCTGCTTGAAATCATCGAGCCCAAGGACGATTAGATTAGGACCGTGTCCGCAGGAGGTCGAAGTTGATGGGCCGCAACATTCTTTTCATCACCACCGATCAGCAGCGCTACGATTCGCTGGGATGCAACGGCGGCAAGATCGCCAGGACCCCGGTGGCCGATCGGCTGGCCGCGGCGGGCATCAATTACCATCGCGCGCACAACCAGAACACGGTGTGCATGCCGGCGCGCTCGACGATGATCACCGGCCAGTATGTGCGCACGCACGGCGTGGTCGCCAACGGCGTGCCGTTGCCGCCCGACGCGCCGAGTATCGCGGGCTGGCTGCACGAAAAGGCCGGCTATCGCACCGCGCTGCTCGGCAAAGCCCATTTCGAGCCGGCCCTGGATTTCGCGGGGCGCTGGTTCGAGAACCGGATGGCGCGCGAGAACTCGACCGGTCCCTACCGCGGCTTCGAGCGCATGGAACTGGCGATGCACGTCCCGCTGGGCGGATGGCATTACTCGCTGTGGCTGCAGAAGAACCATCCCGAGGCGCTCGCCGGATTCGCGCAGGTGCTCTCCGCGGCACCTGGCGGCGACACCGGTGCGCCGGAGGTCAAGTACAACCCGATTTCGCGTGAGAACTATCACACCGATTGGGTCGCCGATCGCACGCTCGCGTTCCTCAACTCGCTCGATCCCAAAGAGAACTGGTTCGTCTGGATGAGCTTTCCCGATCCGCATCATCCCTGGGATCCGCCCGAGAGGGAGGCGCGCCGGATCAACTGGCGCGATCTCGACCTGCCCGCCGGCTACCCCGGATCGCGCGACAAGATCGAGAAAATCCTCGCCCAGAAGCCGCGCCATTGGCTGGAATGGTATGAGGGACGGTTCGGCAACTTTGAGGGCGGCCCGAACACCTTCGTGCCGGCTACGCTTACCGAGAACCAGATTCGCGAAGTTAACGCGATGGTTCACGTTGAGAACGAGCTGATCGACGAAGCCTGCGGGCGCGTGCTCGCGCGGGTCGCGGAACGCGGATGGGAGTCTAACACGGACGTCTTTTTCACCACCGATCACGGCGAGCTTCAAGGCGACTTCGGCCTGCTCTACAAGGGGCCGTATCATATCGACGCGTTGATGCGGATTCCGCTCATCTGGCGGCCGGCGCCCGCTGTGAAGGTCCCGCACGCCGACATCCACGCGCCGGTCGGACAGATCGATCTCGCCGCAACCTTCTGCGCAGCCGCAGGGGTCCCGATTCCCGACTGGGTGCAGGGCAAGCCATTGCCGACCGCGCCGGGCTCGGGCCGCGAGCGCGTGCTCACCGAATGGGACAGCCAGTTCAAGCAGCTCGGGATGCATCTGCGGACCATCTATCGCGACGGATGGGTCTGCACGGTCTACGAGAAATCGACCCGCGACTACGGATTCGACCTCGATCAGGTGCCGGCGATGCTGCGCGGCAACGTGAAGGTTGTGGACATCCGCTACGACGGGACCGAAGGCGAGCTGTACAATTTGTCGGAAGACCCGCTTCAATGGCGCAACCTGTGGAGCGACGCGGGCTGCGCTAAACGAAAGTCCGATCTGATCGCCGACCTCTACGACCATCTGCCGCCGGAGCGGAATCCGAAGCTCGCGGTGGACGCCTTCGCGTAGGATGGCATGGGGATTGATTTGAGGCAGCTCGAGGCCGACGCCGGCGGCGAATCTCGAGCCGCCCTGACCCGCGCGTCACGGCGTTTGCAACAGAAGAGCAAACGCCGCGCCGCTCGCCCTCTCCCGGAGGGAGAGGGAGGCGACTCCGCCCCACACCTCTCCTGCGTCGGTCTGCGGCGTGGCGGCAAAGCCGCCACGCCGCAGACCGGCGCGAACGGGGAGAGGTCGGCGAGCGGCTTGCCGGCAAGTCGCTCGCCGAGTGAGGGCGCAGCCCCACGAATAATGGATGCAACATGCAGGAACTAAAGCTGGTCGGCGCTTACGGATCGCCTTACTCGCGCAAGATGCGCGCGGTGCTGCGCTACCGGCGGATTCCGTTCCGCTGGATCTTGCAAGGCTCGGTCTGGGACGCCGGCATCCCCGCGGTGCCGGTCGCGCTGATCCCGGTGCTGGTATTTCCCGCTGACAGCGACGGGCCGGAAACGGCGATGATCGATTCGACCTTCCAGATTGGCAGGCTCGAATCGATGTTCCGCGAGCGCTCGATGGCGCCGCGCGATCCCGCGCTCGCCTTCCTGCAAGCATTGATCGAGGACTACGGCGACGAATGGCTCACCAAGCCAATGTTCCATTACCGATGGAGCTACCCGCAGGACATCCACAAAGCCTCGCACGTGTTGCCGCTGGATCGCGACCTGAAGCTGCATCCTGAGCAGGCCGGCAGACTGGCGCGCATGTTCGCCGACCGGCAAATCGGCCGCCTCGGCGTGGTGGGGTCGAACCCGGCCACCGCGGGTGTCATCGAGGACAGCTATCGGCGGCTGTTGGGACTGCTCGACGCGCATCTGGCCGGCGGACAAAACTTCCTGATGGGCGAGCGGCCGGGCGCCGGCGACTTCGGCCTGTTCGGGCAATTGAGTCAGCTCACGCAGTTCGATCCGACTCCGGCCGCGATCGCGGCCGAGCAGGCCCCGCGCGTGGTCTCGTGGGTTTCGTGGATGGAGGACCTGAGCTGGCTCGAAGTGGCCGAATCCGGCGATTCGGGCAATTCAGGCGATTCAGGATGGATCTCGCGCGACGCGATCGGCACGACGCTGCGCGCGTTTTTGGTCGAGATCGGCCGCGTCTATGTGCCGTTCCTGATCGCGAATGCGCAGGCGCTGGCCGCCAACGCCGCACAGGTAGAATGCGAGATCGACGGGCGCAGATGGACGCAGCGCCCGTTCCCCTACCAGGGCAAATGCCTCAAGTGGTTGCGCGAGGCGCACGCGGCGCTGAGCGCCGCCGATCGCCGCTTCGTCTACGGCACTCTCGCCGGCACCGGCTGCGAGGTGTTGTTCCAGTAGCGATCGACAGACAAATCGCTCCGCGTAGATTCCTCTCTCCGCGGACTCCGTTCGGAATGACAGCATAAAAATCCTCGCTCCCTACCTGTCATTCCGAGCAAAGCGAGGAATCTACGCGGAGCGATGCTCTTTTCTGCGCTACGCCAAAGGTCGCCGGCCAGTGCTCAAGACACTAGGAGGCCGTCATCAGCTCGAAGTACGAAACGCCGATCAGGTCCGCGTCGACAATGCCCAATTCCTCGAGCAATCGCGCGACGCGATCGCGGTTGACCTGCTCGCTCTCACCCTCGACGAGTACGGCTTCGATCTCGCCGAAGTCGCCGAGTTCCTCTACGCTATCGAGATGCAGCCTGACGTTGCCGCGCATCAGCAGCACGCGGCGCTTGCGGACCTCGGCGAGTACGCCGAACGCCTCGGCCATGATCGATCGCATTCTATCGGGCTCGGCAACCGGTACGATTTCATAGTCGCTGAGTTGCAGCGCTTCTGCGTCGTGCCGTCGGTAGAAAATCAGGTGCGCGGCGCCGGCTTCCTCGCGTAGCTTGAGCTTGCCCTGTGTGGTCACGAAGAACGTGTCGCGCTGTGACAGCTCGGCCCGCCGCGTGAAGCCTTGGGCAAGCGCGCGGTCCAGAACGCGTTGATGGCTGGTGAGCCGGAACTTCGCCTCGACGTTGCGCATCGCGATATGATACGTGGACCGGAACGCCGATGGCCAACCACATTCATGCCGACCCCGGCGACCCCGAACTCCGCGCGCTGGGCTTCGATCCGGCCGCGGCGCCGGAGCAGGCACTCGAGACTCTGCGCGCGCTGAGCGATCGGCCAGGCGCCAACGCAGCCGCGATCGCGCGGGCGTTGGGCGACATCAAGGTCGCCGGCGCGGCCGATCTGCTCGCCGCGATGGAGCTGCGGGCGAGCGGATCCGTGCGGCGCGAGATTCGCCGCGCGCTCTTTAGGCTGCGCCGCTTAGGTATCGAGCCGGCGCGCGGGCCCGAGCCGCAAGCGGAATCGAAGCCCGCGGTTTCGGAACCGGCGGGACTTACCGCCCTGACCGCCCTGCTCACTCCGTTCGATTCCACGGGTGCGCGGCTGGTCTGGATCATGAAGCCGCGTATCCAGGGCGGCGTTACGCATCTGGCCGCGGTCACTTCAGAGAGCGAGGGTCTGCTGGGCGCGGGAGTCACCGAGCGATCGCGGCGCGAGCTGCGTGAGAAGCGCGCGGAGACCGAACGCCAATTCGACTTTCGGATGATCGAGTCCGACTGGCGCCTCGCCGACCTCATCATCTGCGAGGCTTATCTGCACACCCCGGTGTCCGGCCGGCGAGAGGTCAGGGACTTTCTCGCCCGGCGCGCCGAGCTAACCGCCGAGCCGCCGCGCACACGCGACTTCACGCATCCGGTTTACCGGGAGGTACTCTCCGAGCCCGCCGAGCCCTCCACCGAGGTGCTCGAAGCGCTGGCGATTCGCGAATGGAACTTTCCCGCCGACGAGATCAAGCCCTACGTCGACGAGATCAACGATCTGCAACGCAGCACGCTGGTGCTCAATCCGCTGCAGCAACGCGATCGGGTTGACGCGGTGCTCGACCGGGCATTGACATCGGCCGGCCTGTTCGGCGGCGAACGCGGCTACCGTATTCGGCGCCGGCTGGAAGATATGGCCTACTATTGGTCGCACACCGGCCAGGCCGAGAGCGCGCGATCGGCCGCCGCAGCCGCCGCCGCGATTCGCGACGGAGCGGACTTGAAGCGCATCCCGTTTTTCCGCGGCTTCGTCCAGATCGTACTCGGCGCTACGCTGGCCGAGCAGGAAGAGCGCGCCAAGGAGGAGCCGCGGCTGATCATGACGCCCGCCGAAGCGATGCGCGAGCAGCAAGCCCGCGCCCGCACGCGCTGAGGATGCTGGCGGAATGATCGCGCAGCGACCGCTCGAAGGTATCCGGGTGCTCGACCTGACGCGCGTGCTGGCGGGGCCGTTCTGCACGATGAACCTCGCCGATCTCGGCGCGGAGGTGATCAAGATCGAGCTGCCCGGCCACGGCGACGACTCGCGGCACTTCGCCCCGATGCTGCCCGGGTCGAAAGACTCGGGCTACTTCTACAGCGTCAACCGCGGCAAGCGCAGCGTCACGATCGATCTGCGCGCCGGCGAAGGCCGCGCGATCTTCCTGGAACTGGCCAAGCGCGCCGACGTAGTGGTCGAGAATTTCTCGCCGGGCACGATCGACCGGTTCGGGCTCGGCTATCAGGCGCTAGTCAAGGTCAATCCAAAGATCATCCTGTGCTCGATCTCGGGCTTTGGCCAGAGCGGCCCGATGGCGTCGGCGCCCGCCTACGATATCGTCGCGCAGGCCCTGGGCGGCACGATGAGCATCACGGGCCATCCGGGAGGCGACCCGGTGCGATGCGGTGTTTCGATCGGCGATCTGGCCGCCGCGCTTTACGGCGCGATCGCGATTCTGGCCGCGTTGCGCGTGCGCGATCGCACCGGCGCGGGACAGCACGTCGATATCGCGATGCTCGATTGCCAGGTGGCGATGCTCGAGGACGCGCTGGCGCGCTTTTCGGTCTCGGGCCAGGTGCCGCGGCCGATCGGCTCACGCCATCCGTCGATCACGCCCTTTCAGCAATTCAAGGCCGCCGATGATTACTTTGTCGCCGGCGCCGGCAACGAGAAGATCTGGGCGGGCTTTTGCGACGCGATCGGGCTCATCGAGCTCAAGAGCGACGCGCGCTTTTCGACCAATCCCGAACGGACCGCGCATCAGCCGGAGCTCGAAGCGCTTCTGAACCGCCATTTTTCGACCCGCCCGCGCGCCTGGTGGCTCGAACGTCTCACCGCAGCCGGGGTGCCGTGTGCTCCGATCGCGAACGTAGAGGAGGTCACGCAGAACCCGCATCTGGCCGAGCGTCACATGATCCTGCGCGCCGGCCATCCCTCGTATCCCGATCTGATCGTTCCGGGATCGCCGCTCAAGAGCGCCGGCTCGGCCGCCGAACCCGACACGCGGGCACCCTGTCTCGGTGAGCACACAGACGGCGTGCTACAATCGCTGCTGGGCTATGATTCTGAGCATCTGGCCGATCTTCGCAGCCGGCGTATCATATAGTAAGTGTAACTTAAGCGTTCATTTTGCCGGCGCGATCGTCGGCTCCGCTGGAGGACCAAATCGTGCGAGAAGTCGTAATCATCGACTCAACCAGAACCGCGATCGGCCGCGGCAGCAGAGACAAGGGCTACTACAAGGACATCCGCGGCGACGATATGGCGGTCTACTGCGTCAAGCGGCTGCTGGAGCGGAATCCCAAGCTCAACCCCGCCGAGATCGAAGACTCGGTGTGGGGATGCGCCAATCAATCGGGCGAGCAGGGACTCAATATCGGCCGGATGATCGCGCTGCTGTCGGGACTGCCGGTCGAGGTTGCGGGCACCACCGTTGACCGCCAATGCGGATCGAGCCTGCAAGCGGTGAACTTCGCCGCGATGGAAATAATGGCCGGCGCGGGCGAAGTGATGCTCGCGGGCGGCGTCGAGCACATGACGCATGTTCCGATGGGCTCGGGAATCGACCCCAATCGCAAGCTGCTCGACATGTTCCCGCAGGACATGTTTTTCATGGGGCTGACGGCTGAACGCCTGGCCGCGATGTACAAGATCACCCGCGAGCAATCCGACGCTTTCGCACTGCGCTCGAATCAGCGCGCGATCGCCGCGCGCGACCGCTTCAAGGAAGAGATCGTGCCGGTGAAGCTTCCCGACGGCGCGAGCGTCGACGTGGATCAGGGACCGCGCGCCGAAACCTCGATGGAAAAGCTCGCCGGGCTTAAACCCTCGTTCAAGCCCGACGGACAGGTCACGGCCGGCAACTCTTCGCAGATCAGCGACGGTGCGGCAGCCGTATTGTTGATGAGCGCCGAACGCGCGAAGTCGCTGGGGCTGCGTCCGATGGCGAAAATCCGCGCGATGGCGGTGGCCGGCGTGCGGCCGGAAATCATGGGATGGGGTCCGGTGCCCTCCACGCAGAAGGCGCTGCAACGCGCGGGGCTCAAGATTGGCGATATCAAGCTTTTCGAGATCAACGAAGCCTTCGCGGCGCAGGTCCTGGCCTGTAACACCGAGCTCAAGATCAACGAAGAGATACTCAATGTGAACGGCGGCGCGGTCGCACTGGGCCATCCGCTGGGATGCTCTGGCGCGCGGCTGGTCACCACCCTCACGCACGAGATGCGCCGGCGCGGCGCCGCGCTCGGTATCGCCACGATGTGCATCGGGATGGGCCAGGGAATCGCCACCATCGTCGAGCAGGTATAGCCGCCTTGAGTTCCACGATGCCCTTCCTGGCGAGCGCGTTGCGCGGACGTATCGCGCTCGCGATGCTCGTCGCTGCGGCCGCGATCATATGTGGTAACAGCGCGATCGCGACCGAAGCCGGCGCCGACGACGCGGCAGTGTTCGCTTCGACCCAGCCGCAGGCGATCGACTTTGCGCTCAAGGATATGGACGGCCGGATCATGAGACTCAGCGACCTGCGGGGCCATCCGGTGATCGTCGACTTCTGGGCCACCTGGTGCGCGCCCTGCCGCAAGCAGATCCCCGAGCTGAAGGCGATTTACCGGCGCTATCAGTCGCGCGGCCTGAAGGTTGTTGGAGTGGCGTGCGACACCGTGATGGGCGACGGCGTCAAGGCGATCTCTCCCTTCGTGAAGGAGATGAAAATCCCCTACCCGATTCTGCTCGCCGATCAGGCGTTGGTCGACCAGCTCGACCTCGACTACATCCCGATTACCTATTTCGTCGGCCGTGACGGCCGAGTGCTATCGCGCGTGCAGGGCGCGGGTCACAGTGGCCAGTTGACCGAGAGCGCCAAGGCGCTGATCGCCCAGTGAAGCGCGGCGGTGGATTCGCCTTGCCGGATCGGTAAGATACGCACAGATGGACGCGCAGGATCTGAGGGCCATGATCGAGCAGGGCTTGCCCGGCGCGACGGTCGAAGTCCGCGACACGACCGGCGGCGGCGACCATTTCGAGGCGCTGGTGGTGAGTGACCGCTTCGAGGGCTTGAGCCTTATCGAGCGCCATCAGGCGGTCTACGGAGCGCTCGGCGACGCGATGCGGGCCCGGGTGCATGCCCTGACGCTCAAAACGCTGACCCCTGCGCAGAATCAAAATCGGAGGTAAATCCAGTGGCGGACGTAATCGAGCGAATCCAGTCGGCGATCAAGGACAACAAAATCGTCCTGTTCATGAAAGGCAATCGCAACTTTCCGCAATGCGGATTCTCGGCGGCAACCGTGCAGATGTTCGAAGCGCTGGAGGCGCCGTTCGAAACCGTCGACGTGCTGGCCGACCAGGAGTTGCGCGAGGCGATCAAGCGCTACAGCAACTGGCCGACGATTCCCCAAGTCTACATCAACGGCAAGTTCGTCGGCGGATGCGACATCGTGCGCGAGCTCTACGAGAGCGGCGAGCTGCAAGAGATGGTGAAAAGCGCCACCGGCCAGAGCGCCCATCAATAGCAACTCAGGCAATATCACTCGAGAAGGCTGGCGTTCGGCCGCGTCCCGGGAGGTTCCCATGGCTTCGGAACAAGATCGCATTCTAGAGATGCTCACCAACTTCAAGCCGCCCAAGTCGATCGGCGAGTTGCGCACGGCGCTCGATTCGTTCGCCCCGCTGCTCAACGGAAACCCGCCGGAAGTCGGCGCGTTTCATCAGGACCTCGACTTGCGGCCCGGGCTTCGCGCGGACGTGGCAGTGCCAAAGGGCGCCGGGCCCCATCCGGTTGTGGTCTACTTGCACGGCGGCGGATGGGTTGCCGGCAGCTCCAAAAGCCATGTCAAGCTCGCCAAACAATTCGCGGCGGCCGGCTACCTTACGATCAATGTGGACTATCGGCTCGCGCCGGAGCATCCCTTTCCCGCCGGACTGGAAGACTGCGTATTTGCGATCAAGTGGGCGAGTGAGAACGCCAAGCGATGGAACGGCGACGCCAGCCGGCTCGCAGTTGGGGGTGACTCGGCGGGCGCCAACCTGACGGCCGCATCACTGCTCGCGCTGGCTACCGAGCAATACGCGGGTCCGAAGCCGGGCGCTGCCCTGCTCCTCTACGGCGTGTACGATTTCGCGGGCTTGGCCGCGAACGATCCGGTGGGAGCGGCTGAGATGATGGCGCGCGCCTACCTGGGCAGCCAATATCCGGCAGCTTATAGCGATCCCCGCGTGAGCCCGATCAAGGGAATCAAGCCCGGCGCGCTGCCGCCGAGCTTCATCATCTGCGGGACGGCCGATCCGCTGATGGCGCAATCGCGCGAGATGGCCGAGGCGCTGACGCGCGCGGACATCCGCAACGAGTTGCATGCAATAGACTCGATGCCGCACGCCTTCATGCAGATGGACTTTCTCCCCGGATGCGGCGAAGGCCACCGGCTGATGTTCGACTTCCTGAAACGCACGCTCCGATAGTCAGACTCAGGCGCGCGAGGGTACGTCGGCGGCTGACGGTTGCGAGACCGTCACCGGCGCGGCCTCGCGCACTTCGAGCAGGCGGCGCTTGGCGGCCTTGGTCGCCGCAAGGTCGCGCGGCGGCAGCCCGAAGCCGGTGTAGAGCACCCGCCGCTCGCGATCGACGGGCGGCTGCGCCATGTGAAGCGTGCAACTCAAATGCACCGTGACATCACCGGTGCGAGTCGGCAGATCGATCACCGGCAGGTCGAGCCCGGGCCGAAGCATCGCAGGCCACATCAACGCCCGATGCGATCCAGCCACGACTTTCAGTTGTCCCGATCGTTGGTCGGCGCCGGTGACCGAGATTCCGGCCGTGATCGAGCAGCAATCGTAGCTGTGGCGGCCCAGCGCGCAGTCCTTATGCCACGGCACGTCGGAAATTCCCTGGACGATGCCCAACGGCTTGACCAGTGCCTCGATCCGATTGCCCTCGAGCTTGTTGCCCAGCGCGTGGCCGTCACCGGTCAGCCGCGAAAACCTCGTAAGCCGTTCGTCCGCCAGCAGCGCCTGGGCCGCCGGCGAGCGCTCGTCGAACCGCTGCATCCGCACCAGATGATCGGCGCCGTCGGCGGTGCGAGCCCACCACGAACGCCCGTCGCCCCGCGAGTAGCTGGGCGCGGCGCGGTCCATGTCGGCGGAGATAACCGCCATCTCGGCCTCGGAGAACACGCCCTTGACGCGCAGATATCCCGCTTCGATCAGAAAGTCGCGCAACTCCTCGTCATAATCGTCGACGCGAAAGCTGCGGCACAAATCCAGCGGCGCGCCGTCGCGGCGCGTGAACGTGATCGATCCAGGGAGGTACGGCTGCACCCCGTCCAAAGCTCCGCGCAGAAGCATCCACCAGTCCAGCAGATGGTCGATGCTGCCATGCAGCTTGAGTTTGCCGCTGGCGAACCAGCCCATCGGCGCGACCTGATCGTAAACGAGATCGGCAAGCTGCTGAGGATCGAGGCTGAGCCGCGCCGCGCCTCCATTCGCGCCGGCCGCCACCGTGATCCGCTCCGCTTCGGCAACCAGCGTCCATGCGGCGCCGTCAATTTCGATTGCGAGCGGCGCCGGCTTGAGCGCGGCGATCGCCGGCGCCAGCATCGGCGCAGCGGCAGAGAGCGTCGCGGGCAGTTCCTCCTCGAAAAAACCGGGCGCGTCAACTATCTCGACGGGTCCATCGACCCGCGTGCGCACATCGACGCTCTTGCCGCCGCCGCTCGCATTCACCACGCTCATATAGTTACCTCGCAATAGAACCGGCACCCTTCAAGGCTCAGGGCAGGCTCCGGCAGGCGCTACACAGAACAAACCTTAGCCAAGGCGCGTGCGCTCGCACAAGTTTGAAGTTCGCGCCGCGGCTTGCGAGAAGCCGGGACTATCTGGCAGGATTCGTCACGATTTCAGGCGCACGCTATGCGTGACATGGTGAAAGAGCGCATTATAGCCGTGTGATTTGGCTGGAAATGCCGAGGTGGCGAAACGGCAGACGCAGAGGACTCAAAATCCTCCGTGCGCAAGCACATGCGGGTTCAAGTCCCGCCCTCGGCACCAGAATTCTTCGCGACAGCGCCGCGCTCGCGAACAGGCTGTCAGCGCAAGAGAATCCGGAAGTGGTGCGCGCTGCCTGAGGCGGGATAGATCGAACCGAAAGACGCCGGGCTGTCCTCTGGAATTCCTGCTTCGAGACCGGGTGCATGATAAAGTTTCAACCAAGAAATGTCCCCGGGCGGTGGCGAGAAGGCTACGCCCTTGATCTCCACACCCTCAACAGCACGCCAATCGGATACGATGAATTTGGCCACCTGCGGTTCGAGACCACGCGATCTGAGGTGGGAGAACTTCTCTACAAGCTCAAATTCAATCGTGACAAAACAGTCGTCCCCGCGATCGTCGAGGCTCTTGAAAAGTTTACGAAGTCTTGGAAACTTCGCGTCAACGCCATCGTCCCCGTTCCTCCGTCAAGCGACCGACCTCTTCAGCCGGTGATCGTTCTTGCCAGAGCGCTCAGCCGGAGCCTGGGGATCCCGCTGGTCGATTGCCTGAAAAGAGTCAGAGAGACACCTCAACTCAAGAACGTGTCAGACCTTGACGAGAGACTGCGCCTCCTCAAGGGACTTCATCAAGTTGACCCTTCAGCAATCCGGGAAAAGAAGGTCCTGCTCTTCGATGACTTGTACCGTTCCGGAGCGACAATGAATGCGATCACCGACGCTCTCTATGATGACGGCGGAGCCGCTCAGGTTTTCGCCCTCACGGTTACACGAACACGGAGCAACCGATGACGACGGTCTTCATAGGTGGCTCACGGCATGTCTCACGTCTCGGTCAACAAGTCGAGCAGAAGCTTGACAGGATCGTCGAGAAAGAGTTCCCGGTGCTTATCGGAGACGCCAACGGAGCAGATAAAGCGGTCCAGCAATACCTGCATAGCAAAGGCTATGCGAACGTGGAGGTTTTTTGCACTGGAGATGTTTGCCGAAATAATATTGGGAACTGGAAGCTGCGACGGGTGTCCTCCGAAACACGTGAAAGAAATTTTAACTTCTATGCCGCGAAAGACCGTCTGATGTCGCAACAGGCCACCGTTGGCTTAATGATCTGGGACGGCAAAAGCGTCGGGACACTTCTTAACGTCCTGAGACTCCTGAGAAAACAGAAGAAGGCGGTTGTTTATCACGTTCCCAAACGGCGATTCTGGGAACTGAGGAACCAATCGGAATGGGTATCTTTCGTTTCACATTGCGACGCCGAACTTCGAAATAGAGTGGAGGAAAAGGCGTCACTCGAAGAGCGAGCCCACCAGCCCTATCAGATCGGCCTGCTGGCATAGCGAGGGCGCCCGGTTTCAGCGTCGCCTCATCAGAGATCGCATAGCGCCGATAGATAGATTCCGTCCGGGGCTGACCCCGAACGACCTCCCTTGACTCTATCTGCTCGGCGGAACCGGTGACTGATAGCCGAAGGTCTCGGACGGGAAGGCCATCTCATCGACTGGGGCGCCGTCGGGATAGCGGGCTTGCACCCACACGCTCTTGAGGCGGTTGTCAGGGCCGAAAGGATTGCCCGATTGATCGACAAAATTCTTGAGTGGCAGTTGGCGCACCTGACCGGGCTCCATGTCGCCTGCGGTCTGGCGGAAGTAGCCGTGGTCGGTGTCGAGCGTGATGTGCACGCCCTGCCAGGGATTGGCGTCGTCGCTGCGGACAAAGAGATCGCCGCCGCTGACACTGAAGGCGGCCTTCTCGAATTGCTTGATGAACTTTTTCTGATAGTCGTCGGGACCCTGGCCGAGCGGCAACGACACGCCGAGGCATCCGCAGACGCCGAGCGCGAATGCGAACGTGATCGCGAGCAGCGCCGGAGCGCGACGCAGGGTCATCGGGTTTCGATTTGCCGCACGGCTTCGCGCAGGCGCGCGACGGTGCGCTCGGCACCCATCACCGCGATCACCTCGTAAATACCGGGGCTCACGGTGCCGCCGGTCAAGGCCACGCGCACCGGCTGCGCCAGTTGTCCGAGCTTCAATCCATAGCGCGCCAGCACGCGCTCGAAGATCGCCTGAATCGACGCTTCGGTGAAGTCGCTGCCCAGGCCCTCAAGCTCGGACGCGAGCGCCTTTATTGGCTCGGCGATCTCGGGGGTGAAGAATTTGGCCGCAGCTTTCGGATCGATCGGCATCTCGTCGCACAGATAGAAGCGCGCAAAATCGACCAGCTCGACCAGGGTCTTGGCGCGCTCCTGCAGCGTCGCGACCATTTTTTCGAGCCATCCGGGCTGCGCTGGAACGCGCCAGCCGCGCTGCTCGATAAAGGGCTGCACCAGGTCTGCCAGCTCACCCGGAGTCTTTTGCTTCAGGTAGTTGAAGTTGAGCCAGAGCAGCTTTTCGGAGTTGAAGATTCCCGCCGACTTGCCGCATCCGGAGAAATCAAAGAACTCGATCAGCTCCTGCTTGGAAAAGACTTCCTGATCGCCGTGAGACCATCCCAGCCGCGCGAGGTAGTTGAGCAGCGCCTCGGGCAGAAAGCCGCCGTCGCGATAGGCGGAAACCGAGGTCGCGCCGTGACGCTTGGAGAGCTTCGCGCCGTCGGGGCCCATCACCTGCGGCAGATGCGCGTAAAGGGGCGGCTTCAGGCCCAGCGCCTGGAACATCCTGATTTGGCGCGGCGTGCTGGGCAGCAGATCGTCGCCACGCACGACGTGAGTAATCTCGAAGTCAGCGTCGTCGATCACGGTCGCGAAGTTGTAGGTGGCGCCGCCGTCGGAGCGCAGGATCACCAGGTCGTCGAGCTCGCTGTTCTCGAAGACCGCGTTGCCCTTCACCAGATCTTCAACCACGGTCTGCCCGTCCATAGGGATGCGGAAACGGATCGCGTAGTTGCGCCCGACCGACTTGTCGGGTATCGGCAGATCGCGTGCGAACGGCTTTTGGCGGCAGGTGCCGTCGTAGCCGGGCTTGCGATGCTCCTTTTCGGCCAGCTTGCGCTTCGCATCAAGCTCCTCAGCGGTGCAGTAGCAGGGATACGCGTCGCCGGCGGCAAGCAGCTTGCGCGCCGCCGCGTGATACATCGGCAGCCGATTGCTCTGAAAATACTTGGGGTCAGGCGGACCGGCGTCGTACTCCAGCCCGAGCCATTTCAGGTCAAGGAGAATCTCTTCAAGCGATTCGCGCGTCGAGCGCTCGCGATCGGTATCGTCGACTCGGAGGATAAAGCTGCCGCGGTTGTGGCGCGCGAAAAGATACGCGAACAGGCCCGAGCGGACGTTGCCGATATGGAGCGAGCCGGTGGGACTGGGCGCGAAGCGCGTGCGGACTGTCATTTCATCATTCCCGCGCTCACTCCCACTCGATCGTGGCGGGCGGCTTGGAGGTGATATCGTAGACCACGCGGTTTACTCCCTTCACTTCGTTGGTGATTCGAGATGACATTTTGGCCAGCAGCGCGGGATCGATTCGCGCCCAATCGGCGGTCATCCCGTCGGACGATTCGACCGCGCGGATTGCGATCACGCTTTCGTAGCTGCGCCCGTCGCCCATCACGCCCACGGTCTTGACCGGCAGCAGCACCGCGAACGCCTGCCACAGGCGTGGCCCGAGCGCCGCGGCCGCAACCTCCTCCATCACGATTTCATCGGCGCGCCGCAGCAGCTCCAGCCGCGCGCGCGTGACCTCGCCCACGATTCGCACCGCCAGGCCCGGTCCGGGGAACGGCTCGCGATCGACGATCTCGGCGGGCAATCCCAGCTCGCGGCCGAGCGCGCGCGCCTCGTCCTTGAACAGCTCACGCAGCGGCTCGATCAGCTCCAGGCGCATGCGCTCGGGCAATCCGCCGACATTATGATGGCTCTTGATCGTCACCGAGGGACCCTTGAACGAGACCGACTCGATCACATCGGGATAGAGCGTGCCCTGGCCCAGAAACCGCGCGCCGCGGACATTTTCTTCGGACTCGAACACATCGATAAAAGTATGGCCGATGATGCGCCGCTTCTGTTCGGGATCGAGCACTCCGGCCAGGCGCTCCAGGAACAAGCTGGCGGCATCTACTACTTTAAGGTCGATTCCCGTCCGCGCAGCGAACCCGGTCTCCATCCGGGCGCGCTCGCCGGCACGCAGGAGCCCGGTATCGACGAAGACGCATCGCAGGCGCTCGCCGACGGCGCGATGGATCAGCGCGGCGGCGACCGCGGAATCGACGCCGCCGGAAAGCCCCATCAGGACGTGATCGTGTGAGCCGGCGCGCGCGCGAATCTCGGCGACTTTGGTTTCGATAAAGTTCGCCATCGTCCAATCGCCGGGCTCGCCGCAAATCTTGAGCACGAAATTGCGCAGGACCTGCGCCCCGCACGCGGTGTGGACCACTTCAGGATGGAACTGGATGCCGCGCAGGAGGCCGTCGCGGGTGCGGACCGCGGCGTAGGGCGAATTGTCGCTGTGCGCGATCGCGAAAAGCTGCGTGGGAATTTTCTCGACCCGGTCGCCGTGGCTCATCCAGACCCGATGCTCGCTGCCGCCCAGCCCCTCGAACAGCGGATCGTCGCCGTCGATCACGAGCGTGGCGGGACCATACTCGCGAGCCGGCGCACCGGCGTTATGGGCGCCCAGATGCTGCGCGATCACGAACAACCCGTAACAAATTCCGAGCACGGGGCATCCGAGCCGCAGCACCTCCGGCGAGATGTCGGGCGCGCCGCTTTCGTAGAGGCTCGCGGGACTGCCGGACAGAATCAGGCCGCGCGGCTTGAGCGCGCGAATTTTCTCAAGCGGCAGATTGTACGGATGGATTTCGCAATAAACCCGCGCCTCGCGCACCCGGCGAGCGATCAACTGGGTGTACTGACTGCCGAAATCAAGAATCAAGATCACGCGAATCGACCTTGGAAAGATAATAGCCGAGGCCCGCCACGCGGCGAAGCACGCGCGCAGCGGCGCTTTCCACAGATGGCGGCGAGTCAGCGGGACTTCGCGCGACGGGTCTGCGGCTGCGGAGCGAAGCGCGCGCGGCCGGCCGCCTTGCGAAACTCCAGGCGCAGTGGCGTGCCGCGCAACTCAATCGCCTCGCGGAAGCGAGCCTCCAAGAAGCGCATATAGTGCGCCGGAATATTGCGCTCGATATTGCTGAAAAATCGCAAGCGGGGCGGCGAGCTTGCGACCTGCGTCACATACATCAGGTTGAGCCGATGGCGATCGACCAGCGGCGGGTCCAGCGCCGCGGTGGCCTCGGCCAAAATCCGGTTAAGCCGCGCGGTCTGGAAAACGGCGCGGAACGCTTGGCCGGTCTCCAGCGCGGCCGGAAAAATCCCGCTCACACCGTCGCCGGTCAGCGCCGAAGTGAAGACCACGCGCGCAAAATCGAGGAACGGATAGCGCTGGTGAAGGTCGCGCGCGAAAGCCGGCACGCGCCGTTTGAGTTTGGCGGCGGCGTCCCACTTGTTGACCACGACGACCAGCGCGCGATCGTGAGTCTCGACCAGCCGCGCCAGCCGCGCATCCTGATCGGTCACACCCTCAAGGCCGTCGACCACCAGGATTAGCACCTCGGCGCGGCGAATCGTCTCGATCGCGCGAGCCACCGAATGTTGCTCCAGCTCGCCGCTGACGCGCGTGGGGCGGCGAATGCCGGCGGTATCGATCAGGAGCACGTCGCGATCGCCGGCCCTGACCCGCACGTCGATAGTGTCGCGGGTGGTTCCGGGCGAGTCGTCGACAATCGCGCGGCTGAAACCGGCGAGCCGATTGAGCAGCGACGACTTGCCCACGTTGGGCCGGCCGATCAACGCGGCGCGCAACTCGGGCGGCGCTTGCGCGGCGGCGGCCTGCGAGGGTGGCAGGCGCGCGACCACTGCGTCGAGCAAGTCGCCGATTCCGCGTCCGTGCGCAGCCGAGATCGCAAACAATTGATCGGCGCCCAACCCGTAGAACTCCGCGGCGCCGCTCTCCTGCGCGGGACCATCCACTTTGTTCACCGCGATCAACAGCGGGCGTCCGGTTTCACGGATAACCGCGACCGCCTCCTGATCGGCGGCGCTCAATCCGGCACGCCCGTCGAGCACGAAGACCACCACGTCGGCGGCCGCGACCGCCCGCAGCGCCTCTTCGATAATCCGCGCGCCCATCGGCGCGCGCCCGCCCAGTTCCAGTCCGCCGCTGTCAACGATGGTGAACTCGCGGCCTTCATACGAGGCGCGCGCGATATTGAGGTCGCGAGTGGTACCGGGAATCGCGCTCGTGATCGCGCGATTGCGCCCCACGATCCGGTTGAACAGCGTCGACTTGCCGGCGTTGGCCCGGCCGACCAGCGCCACGACCGGCAGCCCCTCCGCGAGCGCCGGAAATTCGCCCTCGACGCGGGAGTTTGATCGCCGCTGCACTCAGAGCCCCAACTCGGCGAGCTTGCGCGGATCGCGCGTCCAATTGCGATCGACCCTGACCCGCAGCTCCAGGAAGACGCGCGAGCCCAGCAACGCCTCGATTTCGAGCCGCGCCGCGGTGCCGATCTGCTTCAACATCCCGCCGCCGGCGCCGATCATCATGCCCTTATGCGCCTCGCGCTCGACGATGATCGCGGCGGAGATTTTGACCAGCTTGCGCTCCTGCTCCTCAGTCCAGCTCTCCACCGTTACTTCGGTCGAGAACGGCACCTCCTGGCGCATCGCGAGAAAAATCTGCTCACGGATCGCTTCGGCAGCCAGCGCCCGTTCGGTCTGATCGGTGTACTGATCGGCCGGCATCAGGGGCGGCCCGAGCGGCATCATCAGCTTGATCGCGCGCACCAGCTCGTCGATATTTTCGCCGGTGAGCGCGCTGACCGGGACAATTTCGGCCTCCGGCGCCGCGCGATGGCATTGCTCGAGCAGCGGCAGCAATTTCGGGCGCGCGAGCAAATCGATCTTGTTAATCGCGACCAGCATCGGCCGCTGGAGCGCGCGCAGCTCGGCGATCGCCGCAAGCTGGGCCGGATCGAGCGAGGGACGCGCCTCGATCACGGCCACGATCACCTGGCCCTCGGCCAGCGAGCGATGTGCCGTCTCGACCATCCGGCGATTCAGCGGCCGGAGTGAAACGTGGAGGCCCGGCGTATCGATAAGGATCATCTGCGCGTCGGAGTCGCTGCGGATGCCGACGATACGGCGGCGGGTGGTCTGAGGACGCGGCGTGACGATCGCGACCTTCTGGCCGACGAGCCGGTTGAGCAGCGTCGACTTGCCAACGTTGGAGCATCCGCCGATCGCGACGACGCCGGCGCGATGGCCGTCATTAACGGGGTTGGAATTCATCTGATCCAGGTCGATCCAGCCGCAACGCTAGTGCCGTTCCAACTTGTTGTTCCGAATTGTAGCGAGCCATGCGCCCTATACTGCTCGCTCATTAACACGTAGGCGTAATGCATTCGAACCGCCCAGCTTAGGCGCAAATGGTTGGAACGGCACTAGCGGCGCTCTTCGATGCGCGATAGTGCGGCACGCGCGGCCGCCTGCTCGCTCTGCTTTTTGCTCGCACCTTCGCCGACACCCATCTCGCGCGAGCCGATTCGGATTCTGGTGGTAAAGCGCTTAGCGTGCTCGGGTCCGCTTTCGTTCACCAGCTCGTAAATCGGCTGGACATGGAAACGCCGATGCGACAGCTCCTGGAGCTCGGTCTTGTAGTCGCGCTCGACCGCGGGCCCGCCGATATCGGCGGCGAAAAGCTCCTCGACCACGCGCTGGGCCGGACCGAGTCCGCCGTCGACGTAGATCGCGCCGATCACCGCTTCAAAGGCGGCGGCGAGGATCGAAATCTTGCCGCGGCCGCCGCTTTTCTCCTCGCCCTTGCCCAGCCGCAGCATCCCGCCAATCCCCACGCTCTGCGCCTTGGCGGCCAGCGTGCGGCCGTTGACGATCGAGGCGCGATGCTTGGAGAGCGCGCCCTCCCGAGCCTCGGGCAGCCGGCGCATCAACAGGTCCGCGATCGCGAGATCCAACACCGCGTCGCCCAGAAATTCCAGGCGCTCGTAATCGGCTCCGCCGCCTGTGCCAACGGCGCTCGGATGAGTCAGCGCGGTCGCGAGATACTCGAGATTTCCGAACGAGTAGTCGAGCACGCGCTCAAGGGCTGCTCCATTTCCCTCAGAGCGTGTGCTCGGCTGCGGTTGCGATTGTGACCGCGGTTGCTGATCCTTCGGGCGCCGAAACCATCTCGCCAGCCAGTCCCAGGCCATCGATTGCCGATACCGCTACCTCCACTTCTTGATTCTTCAAGTCATCGGGGCCGCCGGTTGCGACCCTTATGTAATTGCGGCTGTAGCCGCTCAGCTCGCCGCGTGGGCCGCGCTCCTCGAGCAACACGCTCAGCCGCGCGCCGACAAAGCGCCGGGCAAACTCGCGCCGCTTGCTCTCGCCCAAGACGCGCAACGCTGCGGCGCGCCGCTTGATCTCGCTCGCCCCCACCTTGCCGGCCAGCTTCGCCGCCGTCGTACCCGTCCTGACGGAATACGGAAAGACATGGAAATAGGCAAGCGGCAGGCTTTCTACGAACTTAAAGTAACGCTCGAAGTGCGCGGCGGTCTCGCCCGGAAAGCCGACGATCAGGTCGGTCCCGATCGCCGCGTCGGGCATCGCCTGCATCACGCACTCAACCTGCTCTCGATAGAAGGCCGTGTCGTACCGCCGGCGCATCGCGGCCAGAATCTGGTCGTCGCCGGACTGCAACGGCAGATGGAAATGCGGGCAGAACTTGGCGCTTTGCGCGACGATCTCGATCACGCGGTCGCTGAGCTCTTCGGGATCGAGCGAGCTGATTCGCACCCGCCCGATCGGGCAGCGCTCGGCGATCATTTCGAGCAGCGTCTCCAGATCGATCGCCGGCGTAAGGTCGTGGCCGTAGCCGCCGAGATGGACACCCGAGAGCGTCACTTCGCGAAAGCCGCGCTCGTGCAGACTCATCCAGCGACGCGAGGATTCGGCGCGGCTCGACACTGCGCGAGAGCCCGCGCGAGAACGGCACGATACAGAAGGTGCAGAACTGGTCGCATCCTTCCTGCAGCTTGAGAAACGCGCGCGTCTGACCGGTGATCGTGACCGCGCCGAGCTCGATCGCGGCGCGCTCCTTGCGCAGGTTGGAGACCATCACGCGCTCGCCGGTGCCCGCCTCAGTCACGCGGCGGCGCGCACCAGATCGTCGAGCCGTCCGAGGCCGATCACGTTGTCGATTTCGGGGACGCGCGCCAGTACGTCGGGGCTGGCCTGCGCGAGGCATCCGGTCGCGACGATACGCGCGCGGGGATTAAGGCGGCGCGCGCGGCGCGCGAGCCGGCGGCTCTCCGCGTCGGCGCGATCGGTCACGGTACAGGTGTTGACGATATAAACGTCGGCCGGCTGGTCGAATTCGGCGCGTTCCATTCCGCTCGCGCGCAGCCGATCCTCGATGATCGCGGAATCGTACTGATTCACCTTGCAGCCGAGTGTCGCAATCGCAAAGCGCATCGTGATTCAGCTCTTCGATCGCGCGCTCGATAAAGCCGCCGCCCAGGACTTCGTCGCGCCGGTAAAAGACGCAAGCCTGTCCGGGCGTGACGGCAGGACCGCCGGCGGCGGCGGCGAAACGCACTTCGGCGCAGGCCGCCGCCGAGCATCGTGAGCGTCGCAGGGAGCGCCGGATGGCGGTAGCGGATCTTCACTTCCACGTCAGTTGCAGCCGTGGTCTACAAGCCGCCGGATCAACCAGGCTCACGCGCGCGGCGGTCAGGCCGCGCGCGGCCAGCGCTCCGCGCCGGCCCACGGTGACGTCGCCGGTGGCCGCGCTGATCGCGCTGACGTACATCGGCTCGCCGGCGGCGATGCCGAGGCCGCGGCGCTGCCCGACGGTGAAGCGATGGATTCCCGCATGCTCGCCGAGCACGCGGCCGGCGCCGTCGATTACGCGGCCGGGGCGGATCCGGCCGCGATCGGCCATCGCTTCGACTGTCCGCGCATAGTCGTTGTCGGGAACGAAACAGATCTCCTGGCTCTCGGGCTTGTCGGCGTTGCCGAGGCCGAGCGCGCGGGCGCGCGCGCGAACTTCCGCCTTGGTCATATTGCCGAGCGGAAAAAGCGTGCGCGCCAGCTCGGCCTGTCCGAGCGTGAACAAAAAGTAGGACTGATCCTTGCTCGCGTCGGCGGCGCGCAGCAGGCCGAAGCGGCCGTCGGCGGTTCGCGCCGATACGCGCATAGTGGCCGGTCGCGACCAGGCCGGCTTCGAGCGCGCGGGCGCGCTGCCACAGCCGATCGAACTTGATCTCGCGGTTGCACATCACGCACGGATTCGGCGTGCGGCCGTCCAGATATTCGGAGACAAAGTTGTCGATCACGCGCGCGGCGAAATCGGCGCGCAGATCGATCACATAGAAAGGAAAGCCCATCCGCTCGGCCACGCTGCGCGCGTCCTCAAAGTCGTCGTGCGAGCAGCACGTCCCGCGCCGGCGCGCAGCCGCGCCGCGCGAGTCCGGCGCCAGGCGCATCGCGACGCCCACCACGTCGTAGCCGCGCTCGCACAAAATCGCCGCGGCGACCGAGCTATCGACGCCGCCCGACATCGCGACCAATACGCGCGGAGCACTCATGGCAGCGCCTGCGCCGCGATCGGCTCGGCCGCGACGATCCGGCGCCATACTCGCGCGATAGTGGCGGCGGCCGAATCGATCTCCGCCGCGGTGTTGGACCATCCGAGGCTGATTCGCAACGAGCTGCGCGCCTCAGCCGGTCCACGCCCCATCGCGAGCAGCACATGCGACGGCTCGACCGCGCCCGCCGCGCACGCCGAGCCCATCGAGACTTCCACGCCTTCCAAATCCAGCGCGATCAGCATGCTCTCGCCGAGCACGCCCGGAAACGTGAGGTTCAGGGTGTTGCCGATCCGAGGCGAGATTGCGCCGTTGAGGCGCAGGCCGGGAATCGAGGCGCGAAGCTGCGCGAGCAACCGATCGGCGAGCGCCGCGACGATGCGCAGCTTCGCCGTGGCGATTCGGCGCAATCACTTCGGCGGCGCGCCCAATCCGATTGCGCCGAGCAGATTCGGCGTGCCGGCGCGTAGCGCATTCTCCTGCGGTCCGCCCAGCATCGCGGGCGCCAGCTTCGCCGGGTCGCGGACGTAGAGCGCGCCGATTCCGGCCGGCGCGCCCAGCTTGTGGCCGCTGACCGTCATCAGATCGCACCCCAGGCTCTGCCACATCCACCGCCATCCGGCCGACCGCCTGGGCCGCATCGACATGGAACACCGCGCCGGCCGCCGCGATCGGCCCGGCCAGCGGCGCGAGGTCCTGCACCGTCCCGACTTCGGCGTTGGCCAGCGCGAGCGTGACCAGCGCCGTGCGATCGTCAAGCGCGTCGATCACCGCCGAAGGCGCGATCAGCCCATCGCGATCGGGCGCGACCCGGACGATCTCGTATCCGCGGCGCTCCAGGTCGGCGAGCGGCTCCAGAATCGACGAGTGCTCGATGGCCGAAGTGACGATTCGGCGGCGATCCGCGATCCGCCCGAGCGTACCGAAAATCGCCAGATTGTTGGATTCCGTGCCGCCGCTGGTGAATACGATCTGACGGGCTGCAGCGCCGATCAACTCGGCGACCGCGGCGCGCGACTCCGGCATCGCGCGGCGGGCGCGCTGGCCGGCCTGATGGACCGAGGCGGGATTGCCGTGCCCGTCGCGCATGAAGGTTTCGAGCGCCGCGCGCACATGCCGCCGAAGCGGCGCGCCGGCGTTATGATCCAGGTAGATTCTCATCGTTGATCCGGCAACCGGGCGAAGCTACTAACTTAGCCTACGGCGGGAGGTATGCGAAATGATCCGGGGAAGCTGTCTTTGCGGCGGCGTGGCCTTTGAGGCCGCCGGCCAAATCGAGTTCCGCAATTGCCATTGCTCGCGATGCCGCAAGGCGCGCGGCGCGGCCTACGCGTCGAACGTCTTCGTCAAAATCCCGGAATTCCGATGGCTGCGCGGCGAAGAGTTGCTGGTAAATTACAAATTGCCGGGCGCGCCGCGCTTTGGAAACGCCTTTTGCCGGGTCTGCGGCAGTCCGATGCCGCGCGCCGTGCCGATGCGCGACTTCGTGGTCGTGCCGGCCGGCTCGCTCGACGGCGACCTCGGCATCCGGCCCGCGTACCATATCTTTGTGGGCTCGAAGGCACCGTGGCACGAGATCATCGACAGCCTGCCGCAGCATCAGGAATACCCGCCGTCGTCATAGTTAAGTCGCAATAATTAAGCCGCAATGAAGAATCCCGACGTAATCGTGATCGGCGCCGGCGTGGTCGGATGCAGCCTGGCGTTCCATCTGGCGCGCAGCGGCGCGCGCGTCACGGTGCTCGACAAGGGGCAGATTTGTTCGGGCATGTCGGCGCGATCGGGCGCGCTGGTGCGGATGCATTACACGTTCGCGCCCGAAGCGGAACTGGCGTGGAAGAGCTTCGAATACTTCACGCGCTGGCCCGAGATGGTCGGCGAACCGGGATGCGGCTTCGTGCGGACCGGATTCGCGATCGTGGTCGGAGCGGAAAATGCGGAGCGGCTGCGAACCAACGTCGCGATGCTCCGGCGAATCGGCGTCGAAACCTATGCGATCGATCCGAAACAGTTAAGCGAAATCGAGCCCGAGCTGAATGTCGAGGACGTGGCGCTGGCCGCCTATGAGCCGCAGAGCGGATATGCGGACCCGATCGCGACCACGTTATCGTTCGCGAACGCGGCGCAACGCGCGAGCGCCGAATTCATGCTCGACACACCCGTAACTAAAATCGAAACGCGCGGCGACCGCGTATCAGGCGTAAGCGACGCGGCGGGCCGCCGTCACGAGGCGCAAGCGGTATGCGTAGTCGCGGGGCCGTGGACCGATCGCCTGCTGAGTCCTCTGGGCGCGGCTATCGGAATCAGGTCTGAGCGGGCGCAAATCGCGTTCTTCAAGCGGCCGGCCGCGATGCGCCATTGCGTCTTTATCGACACGATCGCGGGCAGTTACTCGCGCCCGCATGGCGACGACCTGACGCTCGCTGGATTGGGTGCGTGGAAGCCTGAGACGGAGGCCGACCCGGATCGCTTCGCCGAGTCCAACGACGCCGATTTTATCGCGGTGGTCCGCGAGCGCTTGGCGCAGCGCCTGCCCCGGATGGCCGGCGCGGCGTACGGGCGCGGCCACGCCGGCATTTATGATTTGACTCGCGACGGACGGGCGGTGCTCGGCGCGATCCCCGGCGTGGGCGGATTATTCGTCGCGGCGGGTTTCAGCGGAACGGGATTCAAAACGTCGCCGGCGGTCGGCGCCGCGATGGCGGAGTTGATCCTCACGGGCAAAAGCTGGACGGCTGACTTGAGCCCGTTTGCCTTCGAGCGCTTCGCCGCCGGCAAGCTGATTCGGAGCGCCAACGAGTACGCGATGGGCGCCGACTTCGGCCACACGCTGTAGAAGACTTTAGAGTTTATGAATTTTTGATTTGCGATGATCGCAGGCAGCCTACCCTCACCCGCGCTCGCGATGCTCACGCGGCCTCTCCCTGGTCAGGGAGAGGCGCAGGCAAAGATCGCGACGCACTCATAGATTCTCAGGCCAGCACGTTCTGCTCGCGCAGGCGGGCGATTTCGTCGGCGGTGTAGCCGAGCAGGCCAGTCAGCACTTCCTCGGAATGCTCGCCCATCATCGGCGCGGGGCGATAAGCTGGCTCGAACGCGCTGAAGCGGACGGGTATACCGGGCACCACGCGCTCGCCGGTCTCGCCATGCTTGAGTCGTACCAGCATCCCCGAGGACTGAAACGCCTCGTCAGCCATCAACTCGTCAACCCGATAGACCGGCCCGGCGGCGAGGCCGCGCTCACGCAGCCTGGCGACCAGTTCGTCGCGATCTGCAGCCGCGCGTGCGCGCCGCGATTTCGGCTTCGAGCGCGCCGACGTGCTCGAGCCTGCCGGCCATCCGCGCAAAACGCGGGTCGGACGCCATCGCGGGCGCGCCCAGCACCTCACACAGCGCGCCGAATTCCTCGTCGGTGGCGATTGCGATCGCAATCCAGCGATCGTCCCCGGCCACCGGGAACACGCCATGCGGTGCCATGCACTCATCGCGATTGCCAATCGGTCCCGCGTCGCGGCCGTTCATGAAAAACTCCATGAAGGCTGACGGGAGCGTGGCGGTGACCGCCTCGGCCATCGCGAGGTCGATATGCTGGCCCTCGCCGGTGCGATCGCGATGATGCAGCGCGGCGAGCAGCACGAACAACATCGCGATACCGACCTGAAAGTCGGGCCACGTACCGCCGATTCCGCACGGGTACCCGCCAGGATAACCAGTCAAATGGCAGATGCCGGCGAAGGCCTGGGTGGTCGGGCCCCATCCGACCGCCTTGGCGTAGGGGCCGGTTTGTCCGAGCGGCGTGCCCGACAACATCACCAGTCCCGGCCGGATCGCGCTCAGCTCCTGGTAGCCGAGGCCGAACTTTTCCATATTACCGACGGTAAAGTTCTCCGTCACGATGTCGCTGAGCCTGACCAGCTTGCGCGCGATCTCCTGGCCCTCGGGATGCATCAGGTTGAGCGCGACGCTGCGCTTGGAGAAGTTGATCGAGCTGAACATTCCGCTGCGGTTGAGCCCGACCATCCCGTCGGTGCCGCTGACGAAGCGGATGATATCGGGCGAGAGCGTGGTTTCGATCCGGATGACGTCGGCGCCGAGCGCGCCCAGCCACGCGGTGGTATGGGGGACCGCGAAAATCCAGCCGAAGTCCGCGACGCGCACGCCCGCCAGAGGTAATTCGTTCATCGCTCAGATTACCTGCTGCGCGGCCAGCGCGTTGAACTCGGCCTCGGTGAGCTTTAAGCGGCCGGCGAAAATTTCGCGATTGTGCTCGCCCAAGCGCGGCGCGCCGCGCCCGATGCGCCACGGCGTGCGGCTTAGGGCGTAGGGCGCACCGGGCATCGTGACGGTTTTGGCCGCCGGATGGTCGTGCGTAACGAAAAAGCCGCGCGCTCGATACTGCTTGTTGTTCGCAACTTCCGCCGGAGAGTAGACCGGGAAGCAGGGCACATGCTCGGCCTGGGCGCGCTCGAAGACCTCTTCCTTGCCGTGATCGGCGAGCCATCCGAGCAGTCCCGCCTCGACTGCGTCGGCGTTGCTGGCGCGATCCCATTGGGTCTTGAAAAGTTCGCTCTCGGCCCACTCGGGATTGCCCATCGCACGCTTGGTGCCGCCCCAGAAACGCTCGGGCGTGGGGCTGAAGCTGACCCATCCATCCTTGCACGGATAAATCCACGGCAATCCGGTCTTCTGCCGCGCGAAGAGCTTGTCGTAAAACGGTGCGCCCTTGCAATCGTGCGTGTACACGCCGATCGCGGGCCGCGCCATGCTGACCATCGCGAGCCATTGGCTCACGTCGACGTGCTGGCCCTTGCCGGTGCGCTTGCGATGGAACAGCGCGGCCATCGCGGCGCCCGCGCCGGTTACGCCGGCCAGATAGTCGGCCTGACGGTCGGCAGGCTTGAGCGGTGGCTCGTTGGGCAGATCGGTGGCCTGATTGATCGGAGTTTCGTAGCCGACCAGGCTCATTTGAGCGGCGATCAGATCGCCGCCGCGATAGTCGCGGTACGGCGACTGGTCGCCGAAGAAGGTGAGCGACACGACGATCAATTTGGGGAAGCGCGCGAGCATCGCCTGCCAGCCGATTCCCAGCCGCGCGCTGATCGCCGGCGGATTGGGATTGAGCAGGATGTCCACGCCGTCGAGAAGTTGCATCAGCAGGTCGCGGCCGCGCAGGTGCTCCAGGTCGAGCGTGACGCCGAGCTTGTTGGTGTTGAGATAAAGATGGAGCCCGCCGGTCTCGGGATCGGGCAGCTCGTCGCGAAACGGGCCGCGCCGCCGCTCAGCCGAGCCCACGCGCGGCGGCTCGACCTTGATAACCTCCGCGCCGAGATCGGCGAACGACTTGCCGGCCATCGCGGCGGCGAAGTACGGCATCGGATCGAGGCACGGCAACTCGACGACTCTCAGATCGCCGAGCGCCTGCGGCTGATCGGTTGCGGGCGAGGCCACCCTACCCCGCCTCGTCCTCTTTGAGCCGGTCGATCAGCGCGAGCAGCTCGCCCATCGAGCGCAAAACGAAATCGGGCTTGAACTGGGGATGGTTCTCAAGATGCTCGTAGCTGGCGGCGCCGGTCGCCACCGCGACTGCGGCGCCAAATCCCGCGGCGGTGGAGGCCATGATGTCGCGCGGCTCGTCGCCGACGTACATGCATGCATGCGGCAGGATGCCGGCTTTCAGCGCCGATTGCTTGAGGCTGTGGGTCTTGTCGAAAGCGCGCAGCGAGGCGGTGCTCTGGGTGACGATCATATCGAAGTACGCGGCCAGCCCGACCATCGCGAGTTTTTCCATCAGGCGGCGCGAATCGCCGGGACGGCTGGTCACCACGGCCAGCGCGTACTTGCGCCGCTTGAGCTCGGCGAGAGTCTCGGGCACGTGCGGGAGGATTTCCAGCCGCTCGGTGCGATCGACCTCGGCCATGAAATAGGCGAAGGCGAGCTTGGCGTATTGGGGACGCATGTGCTCGGGGATACCCAGCCACATGTCATTGCGCGACATCAGGTCGCGATAGCGCTCGCGCGTGAGCGGCGGCGTATGACCCAGCTCTTCGAGCGCGCTTTTGGCGGCAATAAAGAGCGGCCCGTGGATATCAACCAAAGTGCCGTCGAGGTCGAAGAAAATCGCCTTGAATTCGCGCGCGGACAACTGATCAACCTCAAACCCCCCTTTGAAGCCTTTGCTCAAACCCCGTTGAAGCTTTTTGATCGGCCACTTGTCAAGCGGGCCACCGGCAGGCTCACGGCGCGGGCGATTGTGACGGGTAGATCAACTCGTACTCGCGCACGCCTCCGATAACTTTCTTCACGTAGTCGCGGGTCTCGTGATAGCCGATATTTTCGACCCACTGGTCGTCGTCGCCGGGAAATTTCGCGTTCCAGCGCGCGACCGCGTTCTCGCCCGCGTTGTAGGCGGCTACCGCCTTTATACGGTCGCCATTAAAGAGATCGAGCAAGCGCTTGAGATACGCGCTGCCGAGATCGACGTTGTCGGAAGGGTCGTAAAGCTCGGCAGGATTCACATGGTCCTGGCCGCCCGCTACGCGTCGTGCCGTCGCGGGCAGGAGTTGCATCAGGCCGCGCGCGTCGGAGGAAGAGACGGCGCGGGGATCGAAGAGGCTTTCCTGCCGAATCAACGCGAGCAGCAGGAAGCGATCGAGCCCCCGGCGCTCAGCGGCCGAATCGATCAGGTTGGGATAGGCGCGCGGGTAGCGCAGTCGCTCAGCGACCTCGCGGCTGATCTCGCCGCGCTCTTCCATCCGGATTGCAGCGGCGATCGCTTGATGCCATGCGCCGGCGCTCTGGTAGCCGGCCAGCACGAAGCCGCGCAAGGCGGGAATCTCGCGCGCGTGCTCTTCGAGAACGCTGAGCTCGGCGGGCTGCAGCTCGTTGAGATCGAGCGCCCGCAGCGCTATCACGCGCGTGAGATGAAAGCTCACGGCGGCCTCTGCCACCTCAGGCGGTGCGCCCGCGGGATCGGGCGCGGAGGCCGCGGGAAAGGCGATGAGCGGCCGCTCGCCCGCGCGATCGCCGGCGAGCGCGGGATAGTAGTTGCTGTCGATACCGAGCGCGAGGCGTTGATAGATCGCGCGCGCGTGGTCGGCATCGCCGCTCTTTTCGAGCGCGCGCGCCCGCCAATAGAGCGTCATGTCGCGCTCCGAGCCGTCGGCGATCCGCTCGCCGATCGCACCGAAGCGCCGCGCGGCACTCTGGTACGCGCCGTCCATATAGAGGGTGAAAGCGGCCCTGAAACGGGCCTCGAACGCGACCGTGCTGCCCGGATAGCGGGCGTAGGTGCGCCCGTATTGCGCGCGCGCCGAGTCGAGATCGCGATCGTCCTCAAAGGTCCGCCCGATCGCGAACATCGCCTCGGGCGCCTCGAGGCTCGATGGGAACTCGCGCACCAGACGCCGAAAATAGTCGCGGGTGGACGCGGTATCGCCGGCGTTCCAATCGATTCGCGCCAGCCGGTCGAGCACCGCCGGCGCGGCCGGACCATGCGGCGCGATCACAAGGTAATCCAGCAAGGCGCGCCGGGCGCGAGTCGGATCGATGTGGGAGGCCGCGCGCGCCTCGATCACTTTGAGCTTGGCGAGCTCGGCGGCGGCGGCGAGAGACGCAGCGCCGCGTCGATTTGCGCGAGTGCGTCGGCGGCCTGCCCCTCTCTGAGCAGGAGCTCGGCTTCGCCGCGATGGTACTCCAGCGTATCGACATTGACGATGCCGGGATTCTTCGCGAGCAGCGCGCGTTCCATGTCGCGAGCGATCGCGTCCTGGTCCCCGCGGGGATAGCGGTTGCGCAGGGTCTCGAGCTGTTCGTAGGCACCGCGCGGATCGCCGGATTGCTCCAGCGCGCGGGCGAGCAGCAGGCGCGCGTCCTGCTCGAGCACCGGGTCGCTGGTGGCGCCGACGATCCGCGAGGTGATCGCCGAGGCCTCGGTGGCGCGTCCCGCTTTCAGCTCGATCGCAGCGATCGCCAGCTCGGCCCGTTCCGTATAGACACTCTGCGGATAATCGATCACGAGCCGGCGCAGCGCCGCCTGGGCCTGCGGGTCGCGGTCCAGCTTGCGGTCGGCCACGCTTAAGTAATAGAGCGCGTAGTCGGTGAGCGCGGAATCACGATCGGCGGCGAAGCTCAGGCAATCGGCGGCGTATGCAGGGTTGCGTGCGCGCAGGGCTTTATAGCCGGAGAGAAAGGCCTGGCGCGGATCCTGTGGTACCTGGTGCGACGGAGCATCGGCAGAGAGAGCGGAGGTGGGAGGTGGCTTGGATGGCGGAACGGTCGAGGCGCATCCGGCGGCGCCGATCGCGACGCACAGGAACGCGGTCGCGCACCGCAGGCGATTCGCTCTCATCGAGGTAGCAGGAACCTAACCCCCTGACCCCCTTCCCGATGCGGGAAGGGGGAATCAGTCGTGGAAGGCGTTAGCCGACGTTGCGGCCGACTACCGAGATGAACGTGACGCAGCGGCCCGGCATCCCGCCGAGGTTGTGCGTCAGGCCGAGTTTCGGATCGCTCAACTGACGCGGGCCGGCTTCGCCACGCATTTGCAGCCACATCTCGTACATCATCCGCAGGCCCGAGGCGCCAATCGGATGGCCGAACGACTTGAGACCGCCGTCGGGATTCACCGGCAGCTTGCCCTCGAGATCGAAGAACCCGTCCATCACGTCCTGCCAGGCCGAGCCGCGCGGACTGAAGCCGAGATCTTCGTAGAGCACCAGCTCGGTCGGCGTGAAGCAGTCGTGCACCTCGGCGAGGCTGATCTGCTCGCGCGGCTTGGTGACGCCGGCCTGCGCGTAGGCATCCTTCGCGCAGGCGACGACCTCGGGAAAAGTGGTGAAATCGTAGTCCTGCCGCAGCGGCCCTTCAGCCGGACCGGCGACGAACGACAACGCCTTGATATAGATGGGGTCCTTACAATACTTGTGCGCGTCCTCGGCGCGGACCACGATCGCGGCCGCCGAGCCGTCCGAAACCCCGGAGCAATCCATAATCCCGAGCGGGTCGGCGATCCTGGGCGAGTTCCTGATCGCCTCCATCGGCACTTCTTTCTGGAATTGCGCCTTGGGATTCTTCGCGCCGTTCTTATGATTCTTCCACGCGATACGCGAGAGAACATCCTTGCCCTTTTCGGGATCAAGCCCGTACTTTTTGAAGTAGGCGGGCGCGAGCAGCGAGAACATCGCGGGCGCGGTCATGGTGCCGAAGGTGCCGTCGGTGGGGATAGTTGACCCGACCAGCCCCGAGTAGCCCGAGTCCTTGAGCTTCTCGACCCCAATCGCCATCGCGACGTCGTAGGCTCCCGACGCGACCGCATAACAGGCGCCTCGCAGCGCCTCCGAGCCGGTGGCGCACATGTTCTCGACCCGCGTGACCGGCTTGTAGCCGATCTTGAGCGGCGCCGAGAGCGCCAATCCGGACACGCCGGAGCCGATAGTGCCGAGCCAGTAGGCGTCGATATCGTCGGGTGTCATTCCGGCTGACGCGTAGGCGTCGTAGGCGGCATCGATCAGCAGGTCGTCGGCGCTCTGGTCCCATCGCTCGCCGAACTTGGTGCATCCCATGCCGACGATCGCAACCCGATCCTTGATACCTCTGCTCGCCATGAAAGTTCCTCCCGTTAGCGCCTGGGGCGCGCCTTCCAGAAATAGTTGTGAACGCCGCCGGCAGTAAAGAGGCTGCGGAAGGTGAATTCGACCTCATCGCCGATCGCGACCTTGTCGGGCTGGCAATCGGTCATCTCGCATAGGAAACGCCCGCCGCCCTCGAAGTCGGCCACCACGTTGACGGTCGGCGGATTGAGCGAGTAAGCCAGCCGGTCGATAGCGAAGGTCGCGACTTTGGCCGAGCGATCGGCGAACGGATAGGGCTCCATCTTGTCGCGCGCCTGACACTTGACGCATACGCGCTGCGGCGGAAGCTGCGCCGTGCCGCAGGCGGTGCATCGCGAGCCTATAAAACCGAACTTCCAGCGCTCGGAGCGCAGCGCCGGCGGACCGGCGGGACGGTCCGGGTCGGGGCGGCGCGGCGGCTCGGTGGGAATGATCTCGCGCCACTTGAGATAGCTGCCGTACGAAACGTCCCCTTTTGATTCAATTTGGCGGCCCACCGAGCGGCCCGGCTTGTAAGCGGCGATCGCAGGGGTGACGCGCAGCAGCACCGCCTCGGCGCCGTCGGCGACCATCGCGGCCAAAATCAGTTCGCCCGGCTTGGCGGCGGGCAGCACGCTGGCGAGCATCAACCCGGCGTGTGCAGCGCCGGTCTGCCCGATCGTCGCGGCGAACGAATCGGCAAACTTCGACGGATCGAGCTTGAGCGCTCGCGCGATTTCGTCGGCGGCGCGCGGATTCGCGGAATCGAGAATGACGTGGGCGAGATCCGATGGCGCGACCCTGGCCTTCGCGAGCACGTTCTGGATCACCTTGCCGAGCATCGGGGAGTAGATTTGGGTCAGGGCGAAGCGTTCCTCCCAGGTATGGGGAAAGCGCTCGCCGGGGGCGCGCCAGGTATCGAGAAACTCGCGCGTGAGCGAGGCGCTGGCGACCACCTCGGCGATCACGTTATCGCGTCCGAGCACGAAGGCTGCGGCACCGTCGCCGTTGGATTGCTCGGCCTTGCCCTCCGGCGCGCCGAGACGGCAATCCGCCATCGCGATTACCGCATGAGAGGCGCCGCCTTCAACCGCGTCGGCCGCCTGGAGCAGGCCGGAAAGCCCGGCGCGGACCGAGCCGGTCAGATCGACCGCACGGATTTCAGCGGGCAGCAGCGTGGCCGCACCGACCACCGCTGCGTTGAGTTTTTCCGCATAGGGCGGCGTGGTGGTCGCGAAGAACAGCGCTTGCACGTCGCGCGCCGCTAGCGGGCGGAGCGCATCGCGCAACGCCTCGACCGCCATCGAGACGCTGTCTTCGTCGAAGCTGGCGACCGCGCGCTCACCCTTGCCGGCCGCGATCCCCAACGCCTGGCCGATCGCGGCGCGCTTGAGGCGCCGATAAGGGACGTATGATCCGTAGGATACGATTCCTGCCATGGAACCGAGTTAAATCCGATGGGGGCGCGTGCGTCAACCGCCGCGATTGGGGATTCGGTGCGGAGACTGCCTCGGCGTGTCACCCGGAGCGTCACGGCCTTGGGTTCGCCCTGGTTGGGCTACCCGCGGGCGCGCATTCGGTTTCGCGCTCTTCTCGCCCGCGCCAGCGGCGAGCAGCGCAACCATTTCCTGATTCAGGGAAACGCCGTCCAGCGCCGCAAGGTGGGCGAGGCGCTGGTGCAGCGAACGCGGCAGCCGAAGCCGCAGTTGCCCGGAGTGGCCTGAGATCGCGTCCGCTGGCGGGATGGGGTCCTTGTGGGCGCGCATGACATCGAGGATAGCGCGGGCTGCGACCACCGCCTCGCGGGTAGCGTGCTCGGCCGTTCGACCGTGGGCCGCACAGCCGCGTAGCGCGGGCACTCGGGCCACAAAGGCCCGATCCTCGTCGCTCCATTCTACTACCACGCGGTATCCGAAAGACTCGTCCATCAGTTCACCTCGAGCTTGTGCGTTTCGACAATTTCCAGGACCTGCCGCACTTGATAGGGCTTGGCCTTTCCCGATTCCCCTTCCTGAAGATTGACAATCGGCAGGTCGCGGCGCGAGGGATGCCGATAGATACGGTGCGAGCCATGCTTGCGAACCAATTCGTAGCCGAGTCGCTCCATGAGGCCGCAGAGATCGCGAAAGCGAACATTGGCCGGGCTTCGCCGCGCCGCTCCCAGCAGTTCGCCCCATCGCCCCACAAAGAGGACGGTACCATATATGGAACCAGGCCGCAAAGCGCTGGGAGTTTGTGAAGTTTTGATTTGTAGTGGGAGCAGGCACCCTCACCGCGAGCGCGCTTCGCCGCGCTCGCCGCCTCTCCCGCAAAAGAGCGGGCGAGGGTCTGAAAACCTTCTCCCGCTCAGTTGCGGGAGAAGAGGCGCGGGCCGTGTGCGGCCCGCGCAGATGGGTGTCTGCTTCCACCACGTTGCTTGTCATCAGCCCGCGCGCTACAAGCAGCGATGGAGCTTCGCGGCCGCGTCGGGATTGCCCCGTTTTAACCAGGAGGTTCTGCGATGGTCGCCAAAAACATCGCGCACTTCGATGTGCACGCGGACGACGTGGCGCGCGCGCGGAAATTCTATGCGCGCGTGTTCGGATGGCGCTTCTCTCAATGGGGTCCGCCGGATTTCTTCATGATCGCGACGGGCACGGAGAGCGACCCGGGCATTCACGGCGCGGTGCACGAGCGCCCCAAGGACGGCGATCGTATGCGTCGGCTTCGAGTGCACTATCGCCGTCGATGATGTGGACGCGATCGCCAAGCTCATCGAGGAGGAGGGCGGCCAGGTCACCGTACCCAAGATGGTGATTCCCGGCGTTGGCGAGTTGATCCAATTCAGAGACACGGAAGGCAACATCGTGTGTGCGATGCGTTATTTCGACCAAGCGAAGTAGCGACCAGAGAGCCGGCGAGCACTTCTTTCCTCGCGGACGAGGCCTGATAGATACTTTCCCAAGGGGCTGGAAACGATGCAGTACGAAATCAAGCATATAGGAGAATGCGTTTTCATAATCAGGGGCCCTTCAGGTCAGTTCATTCGGCCAGCCGAGATTCACGACGTAGTGCTCCAGCTTCAACGCGATTTTCAAATCAACCCGAATGGTATCCGTTTTTTCTGGCCTGATGACGACGAGATCGACATGGTCGTCGCCATCCTGCGAGACTCGATTACTCGACGGCCAAGCTAACTATCGCGCTTGGGCCGGTAGCGGCGCGACCCAGGTTGAGGCCCACGGCAGCGCGGATGAGGCGATCATCCTGGACAAGACGTTCGGGAGTCTGATGGTAACTGCGCGGCCACACCGGAACGCCCAGTTCGGCGCCCAATTCTGCGACGGTCTCCGGGCAGTAGGTGTAGTTGCGAATTCGCGCTATATACCCGTCTTCTTCCTCGAAACGGGACAAACTCACGAGGACCCGGCCCGGCCCCTCGCCCGCCCATACGAGGACGATCCACTCGCCACGATACATTGCGGCCTCGACCCGAAGCGCCGCGCTTTCGGCGCCCATCGAGGCGCGCACCCAGATCATCTGCTTGCCTCGCTCGCCGCCCACGCCGGGCACCTCGAGGGTCACGTTCTCCAACAGGAGGTTGGTAACACGCTCCACGTCACGCGCGTTGAAAGCTTCAACGAAGCGATCGACGAGATTCTTCGACGGTGCACGATAGGGGTCTCGTTTCATGGGTTTGGTTTCCTCCAGGCTTGCGCGACCGCGATGTAGAGCGGATTTGACGGCGCCGACGGTAGTCGAGAGCATGACCGCGATCTCTTCCAGCGTGAAATCGAATACATCCTTGAGCACCACGGCCGCCCGCTCCTGCGGCGCCGCGCGGGCCAGCAGCATCGAAGCGGCCTCACGGGTCGCTACAGATTGTTCCGGCCCAACCGGAGGCTCAGGGACCTCCGCCTCGGTCCGGACTTCGCCGCGGCGAAGTTGGTCAATCCAGAGATTGGTCGCTACCCGGAACAGGTATGCGCGCGAATCCTTCACGCGGCTCCACTCGCCGAATAGGTCCCCTCTACCGATCGCGCCGAAACCCTTAAGCAGCGTTTCTTGTAGCAAATCCTCGGTCTCCCAAAGGTCGCGAGTGATCCGGCGGCAATACCGATACAACGCCGGCCGAATTGGCTCGATCGTATCGAGGTATCGAAACCACGCCGCGCGCAATTGTCGAGCCATTTCGTCGGAAGCGGGTTCCTGATCCATTTGAGCGTCCTCTGTGATGTAAGACGGCTGACCCAGCCGAAAAGATACTCGCCAATTTAGAACCGTTCGCATCCAGTGCAAAGCAGGACAGCACCCGGTGATGGCAATGCGATCGCCAGCCGAGAACTCCTGCGCCTGGAGTGTGGCGAAGGTGGGTGGTGTGAGATTCTTCGCTGCGCAGACTCCACTCAGAATGACGTCAAATGGTACCGCTTGGTAGATTCCGGAGAGCCCCATTCAACGTCATTCTGAGCGAAGCGAGGGCTTTTGCCCGAGCGAAGTCGAAGAATCTCATGCCATTCACGCCGGGAAGCGGACTCGACCGCTCGAGCTTCGGACTTTCGGCTCGGAACGGCAACGCTGAGCCTGACCACTACCCCAAGTCCGACCGGCGTTACGCTTGGAGTTCCGGCGCCCGAGAGGCCATAATTGCGCCACTTCCGAGAGGGGGAAAAATGCATGTCACGGCTGAATGAGCGCGCGGCGTGCGCGCCGAGGCAAGTGCTGGCGTGGCTGCGCATCGGGACACTCCTTTGTGGCTTGGCTGCGGTCGCCTTTTTGGCGGTAGTTGCCGCGGCCGAGCCCAGCACGGAACTGGCGCTTCGCCTTCCGGATTCGCTGACACCTGCGGAGAGCGAACTGGTCGCTGCAGTGAAGGAGGGGGAGTTTGCCGACTACAGAGTGGGCAATCCGGAACTCGACGATGCCGACAACAGTGCTGCCTGGGGACCCGAGCGCGCGATTCGCGCCGAGGTCATCTACGCGCTGGCCACAAGCAAGAGCACGGACATTCATGCCAAGGGCGTCCAAGTCGAAGGCGCGAAGATTACGGGCGTGCTCGACTTCGAGGGCGCTGAGATACCGCATCAGCTTGTGCTCTCGAATTGCTTCATTGCGGAACCGATAGTCCTGCGGAACGCGACCGCCCTCACAGTCAGCCTTGAGGGGAGCCGCGCCGCGGGAATCACGGCCGACGGGCTCCAGGTGCGCGGCGACGTGTTCCTGCGCAACGGTTTCCACGCCACGGGCGAGGTAAGGCTTCCGGGCGCCAAAATCGGCGGAGACCTCGACTGCCGCGGCGGTCGATTTGAGAACGCGAACGGTTTCGCGCTGAACGCGGACGACGCGACGGTGGGTGGCGACGTGATCCTGCTCGGCGATTTCCGCGCCACTGGCAAGGTGCAGCTTGTGAGCGCTAAAATCGGCGGAGATCTCGACTGCTCAGGGGGAACGTTCAACAATCCCGAAGGCAATGCCTTGGCCATTGAGCGCGCCAGCGTTGCCGGCATCCTCTTCCTCTCCGATTTCACCACACAGCCGGCGGGCGCATTTGACCTGAGGTACGCCCAAGTCGGCGAGCTGGAGGACGACGAGAAAAGTTGGCCGACCGCCGGGGGACTGCTGCTTGAGGGGTTCATCTATGCGCGCCTGGCCAGCGACACGCCTTGGCGAGCGCGAGATTGGCGGGACGGCGACGGCGAACACAAAGGCCGGCTCTATTGGCTGAGCCTCCAAGACGCCTTCTTTCCGCAGCCCTACGAGCAACTCGCCAAGGTGCTTAGGGACATGGGGCATGAGGACGAAGCGCGCGAGGTCGAAATTGCTAGGCGACGGGGATTGCGCTCCGGCTTGGGGCTCTGGAGCAAGTGGGGAGACAGGTTCCTCGACTTCACTATCCGCTACGGTCTGAAGCCCTGGAGAGCCTCCTTCGGGCTCGCCATCGCTCTCGTCTTCGGATGGATTCTGTTTTGGGCGGCAAATCGCGGCGGCATGATGGTGCCTACGGAAAGAGATGCCCCTCCGGCCTTCAGACCGCTGCTATATGCTCTGGATGTCCTCCTACCCGGCATCGACCTGCATCAAAAGTCGCAGTGGAAGCTCCAGGAAAAAAAGCCGCTAGACCGACTCTACGGTTTCGCATTCGTGCTTGACTACATCGTCTGGTGGGTTTCCTTCTCGCTCCTGGCCGCCGCTCTCACGGGGCTTCTCAAAGCGTAGCGATCGAGTCAGTCTTGCTCCGAGAGGCTGGCTGCACCCTCACCCGGCGGGCACGGCGCCCGCCGTCCTCTCCCGCAACAGAGCGCGAGAGGGGGGAAAACCAGTGCACCGGCCGTTCAGGAATCCTCCCCTTCCGTTCCGTGGCGGCGCTTTCAGCGATGCGCGGCGTCAGCGATTCACGGAGCTCATCATCGCGGCTGGGTAGCGCTCGCCTGCGGCGATGCCGTGTGGCGCGATCTCATCGATCTTCTTCAAGTCCTCGGGCGTGAGTTTCACGGTGTCGGCGCCGGCATTTTCTTCGAGATATTTTCTGCGCTTGGTGCCGGGAATCGCCACGATCTCTTCGCCCTGCGCTATTACCCATGCCAGTGCGAGCTGCGACGCGGTGCATCCCTTCTCGGCCGCCATCTTCTTGATGGATTCGACCAGCGCGAGATTTTTGTGGAAGTTCTCGCCCTGAAAACGCGGCGAGAAACGCCGGAAGTCGTCGGCGGCAAGATCTTCGGGCTTCTGGATCTGCCCGGTCAGAAAGCCACGGCCGAGCGGGCTGTACGCGACGAACGTAACGCCCAGTTCGCGGCAGGTGGCCAGCAGCTCATCTTCGGGGTCGCGGCTCCATAGCGAATATTCCGTTTGCAGCGCCGCGATCGGATGAACCTTGCAGGCGCGCCTGATCGTCTGCGCGCCCGCTTCGGAAAGACCCAGGGTGCGGACCTTGCCTTCTTCGACCAGCCGCGCCATCGCGCCTACGGTCTCTTCAATCGGCGTATCGGGATCGACGCGATGCTGGTAGTAAAGGTCGATCGTATCGACGCCGAGGCGTTTCAGGCTGCCCTCGACCGACTTGCGGACGTACTCGGGCTTGCCGTTGATGCTCCGGGAGCCATCGGCTCCGCGCACGATTCCGAACTTGGTGGCGATTACCGCCTCGCTGCGCCGCCCCACAATCGCGCGCCCGACCAGTTCCTCGTTCTTGTAGGGACCGTACATGTCCGACGTGTCCAGGTGGTTCACGCCGAGATCGAGCGCGCGATGAATCGTCGCGATCGATTCCTGCTCGTCGGCCGCGCCGTAGAATTCCGACATCCCCATACATCCAAGGCCGACCGTCGAAACGCGAAGCTTACTTCGACCAAGCTGCCGATAGTTCATCGGGTACCTCTCAAGTGAATGGTATTTCGGGAGAACGTCCCAGTATCCCGCATGGCGTAGGAGGCGGTCCAGCGGTCCAGTGGAGGCTCCATCCGGGAGTGCCGGGTTTGACAGCACGGGCCGGCACGGAGGCCGGCCCCTACCAAATGTAGGGACTCCATTCAGGGTAGTGGCCGGCGTCCCTGCCGGCCATCCGACTGCAAAACCACCCGCTACCAGCTTTTCCGCTTCCGTTCGTGGCGGCACTTTGATAAACGGCGCTCAGATTGGACGCCTGAGAGGAGAAGCGCCGTGGATTTTGAGATTCCTGCCGACATCAAGGCCTACCTTGCGGAGCTCGATGCGTTTATCGAGCGCGAGATCAAGCCGCTGGAGCGTGAGAACGACAACATCCGGTTCTTCGACCATCGCCGCGAATGGGCGCGGACCGATTTCGAGCATGACGGATTGCCGCGCAAGGAATGGGAGGCGCTGCTATGGGAGATGCGGCGGCGCGCGGACCGCGCGGGGCATTATCGCTATGGCCTGCCCAAAGAATACGGCGGTCAGGACGGGACCAACCTGGCGATGGCGATTATCCGGGAGTATCTGGCGGCCAAGGGGCTGGGACTGCATAACGATCTGCAGAACGAAAGCTCGATCGTGGGCAATCTGCCGACCGTGCTGATGTTCCGCGACTTCGGCACCGAGCAGCAGAAAGAGGACTTCATCCCCGGCATCCTGGACGGCTCGATTCGAATTGCGTTCGGCCTGACCGAGCCGAATCACGGGTCGGACGCCACCTGGATGGAGACCCGCGCCGAGCGGCACGGCGACGGATGGCGGATCACCGGCGCCAAGATGTGGAACACCGGCCTGCACGTCGCGACGCACGATTTCGTCTTCGCGCGCTCCAGCGGCAAGGACGGCAGCCCGCGCGGAATCACCTGCTTTATCGTTCCGACCAAAAGCCCCGGCTTCAAGATCGAAGAATATCTGTGGACGTTCAACATGCCGACCGACCATCCGCGGGTTTCACTGACGGATGTGTTCGTGGCGGCGGGAGCGCATCTGGGGGACCCGGAAAACGGGTTGGCGGTGGCGCAGCATTTCGTGCACGAGAACCGGATCCGGCAAGCGGCGTCGTCGCTGGGCGCGGCCCAGTATTGCATCGACGAGAGCGTGAAGTACGCCAAGCAGCGCGCGCCGTTCGGCAAGCGGCTGGCGTCGAATCAGGCGATTCAATGGCCGCTCGTGGAATTGCATACCGAGGCCGCGATGCTCCGCACGCTGATCCACAAGACCGCGTGGGAGATGGACCGGATGCCCAAGCCGGACGTCGCAGTGAAGCTCTCGGACAAGGTCGCAATGTGCAACTATCGCGCGAACCGGCTGGTATGCGAGGCGGCCGACCGCGCGATTCAGGTGCATGGCGCGATCGGATACTCGCGCCACAAGCCGTTCGAGCATATTTACCGGCATCATCGGCGCTACCGGATCACCGAGGGCTCCGAAGAAATCCAGATGCGCCGCGTCGCGCAGTACCTGTTCGGCTTCTTCAAAGATCGCAAGGCGGCCGCGGAGTGAGTGAATCAGACCAATGAGCGGAGCGCATCCGAGCTGCACTCTTCCGGCCTGTTCGCGCGGGCGAACCGTCTTGCCACATTGAAACTCGCTGAGTCGGCTTGCAAGCGGCCCACGTTCGGAGTTATTGAACATACTCGATGACCGTTTGATAAAGCTTCAATGGCCGCCCGGGGGGTTCGCCGATGGCGCACGATGTCTTCATCAGTTATTCGAGCACGGACAAAGCCGTTGCCGACAGAGTTTGCATTGGGCTCGAGCAAAGCCGCGTTCGCTGCTGGATAGCACCCCGCGACGTTTCGGGCGGATCGAACTATGCCGAGTCGATCATCGAGGCTATCTCCGCCAGCCCGGTGATGGTCCTCATCTTCTCCGCGGGATCCAACGAATCAGCCCAGGTCCTCAGAGAGGTTGAGCGAGCCGTGAGCAAAGGCATGGCGATCATCCCTTTCCGCATCGAGAACGTTCCGCTCTCCAAGTTGATGGAGTACTTCGTCAGCAGCAACCAGTGGCTGGACGCCTTCCAGCCGCCGTTTGACGCCCGTCTGGCTGAGCTGACGAGCGCGGTACAGCGGATATTGAGCCGGGGATCGCAGAGCGGCGCCCGAGCTGGATGGCGGCAGTGGAGACCACCACCGTTTCGCGCTTCGCGGCCGCAGCGCGGGCGAAACTTCGCACCGCCTTTCGCGCGGCAGTGGCCCTTCTAGCCCTGGGGACAGTTGGCCTCGCGCTGGGCTTCGGATATCAGCATCGCGACTGGTTCTTGCGCGCTTCACAGGACGGGCCTCCGCTAACGATAAAAGCCATACAGCCTCCAACTGTGCGATGCCCGCGGGACTCCCAAGTCATCGCCGAGAGACGCGTTCACGAGTATCGAGATAACCGACGCGCGGTTCATGGCTTGGTCGGCGGACTTTGTCAACAATCTGGCGGGAAACAAGGACCGCATGGATCGTGTCGAAGCGCGCTTCTTCGATCCCAGCGGTCTGCCGATCGCTTCGAGTGCCGCAGAGCAAGTAGTCGGCGCAGAAACTGCGTCTGCGACCTTCCATCAAATCGTGATGATGCCCGATTTCTCCAAACGGCAGTTCGGCGAATACAAGGTCGTGCTTTCAATGGGGGATAAGCTCTTGGGTGAGCGATCGTTCCAGGTAACTGAGGACTTTGCTGCTGAGGCTGCTCAGAGGAGAGCTGAAGAGGAGCAAAACGCAGCGGCCGAGCGAAAGGAACGTGCAGCAGCAGCGAAACGCCTTGCGGAGGAGCGCGCAGCAGCAGCGAAACGCCTTGCAGAGGAGCGCGCAGCCGCGCGAGCGAAACGCGCAACAGAAAAAGAGGCCCACGAAGAAGCCCCCATTGCGGAGGAAAGCCGCCCAAGCCAGCAGCCGATTCAGGCTAGGCAGCAGCCTACACCAGTGCCGTACGTGGCAGCGCGTGCACAGTCGACGCCGGACGCGGTTAGCAGGCTCTGTCGAGAGTGGCACCAGTAAGGTCATCAATAGTTTTTCAAGTGGCGTGTCACGCGAGATTAGCGGCTTCTTCAGCAATAATCACCGTTGAGAAACGCGGCTGAGGGAACCGCGAATGCCTTGCGACGACGCTCGACAATGACCACAGTCGTCGCACTCGTTACCTCGTCGAGCGAGTTTCCCACCATTCGCTCGCGCGACTGCTCCGCCGCAAGGGCTCGTTGCCCGGTCAGGTTGTAGCGCGTGTACGTACCTCGCCCTGTAGAGACTGAGCACGTTGTCCTGCCGCGGCAGATTGACTTCATAACCGAACTGCTGGCCAGGAACATCCACGACCTGTGGTCGCAGCTTCGGATCGCCGAGGGGTGGACCTACGGCGCCGTTCGAGACGATGCCGCCAAGACTCACCCGAACCTGGTTCCATACGAGGAGCTTTCGGAATCGGAGAAAACCTTCGACCGCACGACGGCAATTGAGACCCTCAAGACGATCGTTTCTATCGGCTGTCGGATCGAACCGGCTGCCAATCTATCTTCCGCATTGCCGGGTCCTTCTTCCGCCGAAGCTGATCGTGCAATGGCCATCCTCGACCGCGGATCGGGGGCCAATTTGGCGCAACTGCTTGCGCTTTGGCGAACGCTGGCTTCGGAGCGAGAAGCCCGCGCGCCCGAGGTCTATCGACGGCTAGGCGATCAAATTTTGAAAGCGGGGGAGCCCCTGTTGGCCTACGAAGTCCTTACCAGGGGCCTCGAGAACTCACCGAAGGATCTGCAATTGCTCCAGTTGCTGGCGCTCGCTCTGGCCAGGAGCGGGGCGACAGAGCAGGCCCATCGCCTTCTACTCCAATTGACCAACGAGGGACACTGTGACGAGGAAACGCTGGGCCTCCTGGCACGCACCTACAAGGATCTGGCGAAGCTGGCGACCGACCCAACTCAAGCGCATGCGCTGCTCGATCTTGCCCATCGGGTGTATGCGCGTGCGTATGGGCTGACCAAGGGCTATTGGACTGGGATCAACACCGCCGCCACCGCGCTGCTGCTTGACCAAGACGACTATGCCAAGGCCGTCGCGCGTGAAGTCCGCCAGCTCTGCATGGACGAGCTTCATCGCTTGGAGCAAACCGGCGGAGATCCCTACTGGGTCCGGGCAAGCTTGGGCGAGGCGGCCCTTGTGCTGGGCCAGCCGCCGAGGCTGAAAACTGGTATTCGCGCGCGGCAGCCCAGGCGCAGGAGAGATACGCCGATATCAGTTCCACGCGGCGTAATGCGCGCCTCTTGATGGATCACACCAGCTGTTCAGTCGAGCCTATCGAGCGGGCACTGCGGATCCCGCGCGTGGCGGTCTTCGCTGGCGGCACGACGGGTGCTGGCAATCCGACGGGCCGCCTACCGTCGCGGCAGGAGAATGCCGTTGCCGCGGAGATCGCGGCCCGGCTGGAAAAATTAGACGCGGCTTTCGGGTATGCTCCCCTTACCTCCAGGCATGACATCCTGTTTTTCGAGGCGATGCTGGCGCGAGAAGGAGAAATACATGTGGTATTGCCGTGCCCTGCGGATGATCTGCTGAAGACCTCCGTCGGCATCGCTCTCGACACGGATTGGCGACACCGGTGCGAACGCGTGATCGACCAGGCGGCTACGGCTGTCGTGGTTAATGATCATCTACCGTTGCAGGACAGCGCGGTGCACGAATACGCGGGGCTGGTGGCCGATGGTCTGGCCAGATTGCGAGCCAGAGCACTCGACACCGAATTGACGGGCGTTATGATTGTGGACGATCGCCAGGTGGATGGCCCGCAAGCATTTGGTGCGCGTATGCGGCGCTGGCAGGCTCAGCAGATCGACACTGCACTCGTGAAAGTTGCAGCCGCTCCCGCCAGCTCTCTGGAGGTTGGGAACCGCACTTCGGAACCCGCTCGTTCAGGTTCGCCTGCGGGCTTCAATCTTAAGTTGGTCGCGATACTCTTTGCGGACGCGGTCGGCTTCAGCAAGTTGACAGAGGAGCAGATCCCGCGCTTCGTTCATCATTTCCTCGGCTCGATAGGTGAGTTGCTGGCGTCCGTGGCCGACGCTCCGATTACCAAAAACACCTGGGGCGACGCGATTTATCTGGTCTTTCCGGGCGTCGAGGCCGCCGGCAGGTTCGCGCTCGACTTGCGCGATCTCCTGCATCGCACTTCGTGGAAAGAGAAGGGGTTGCCGGAAAACATGAGCCTGCGGATTGCTCTGCACGCGGGTCCTGTTTATTCGTGCCTCGACCCAGTGCTCCAACAACTCAACTTCATCGGCTCTCACGTTAATCGCGCAGCACGCATCGAGCCGATCACTCCGCCGGGCCAGGTGTATGCAAGTCAATTGTTCGCCGCGCTGGCCGCCGCTGCGGATGTAGGCGACCTGGTATTCGACTACGTGGGCCAGGTTCCCTTGGCGAAGCATTTCGGAACCTTTCCGCTCTACCATGTCGGCCGAAGCGGCGATGGTGTCAGCGCGGTCCAATCGCCACGCTGGCAATAGCCAAGAGGTCACTCCAGCGGCTCTACTTTGCGAGGCTGGTCTCGCGCCGCGCAGGCGGCCGCTGGCATCAGCGAACTACCGATCCAATGCGACCGCGGCTGCTACAATCGGAGAAGATCGGGATGTCGCGCGTAGCACAGTACCTGTTCCGCTTCTTCAAAGATCGAAAGGCGGCCGCGGAATGAGGCCCGGCAAGTTATGACCAGCGACGATTTCGCCTCGAAACTGCAAGCCGCGGTCGCGCGCCACATCGGAAACCCCGGCACGATTCACGATCTGAATCGGCTCACGGGCGGCGCGAACAAGACCACTTGGTCGTTCGACGCCGAGGTGGACGGCGCGCGGCGGCCGTTTATCCTGCAACTGTCGAGCATCGGCGCAGCGCAGCAGCAGAGCGCGCTGGCAGGAATCGCACCGCATCTGACGGCGGACGAAGACGCGCGCCTGATGATCGCGGCGGTCAAGGCGGGCGTGCCGGCGCCGCGCGTGCGGGCGATTCTGGAACCGGCCGACGGCCTGGGCTCGGGCTATGTGACCGAGCGGGTCGCGGGCGAGGCGCTGGGACCGCGCGTGGTGCGCGACGATCGCTTCGCCGCGGCGCGCGCGATGATGGCCGCGCAGTGCGGCGCGATTCTCGCCGCGATCCATCGGATCGATCGCAGTGAGGTGCCGTTCCTGATGTATCAGGACGCAGCAGCGATGGTCGCGGCGCAGCGCCGGATCGTCGATGCGGTCGGGTTGCGCCTGCCGGCGCTGGAATTGGGCCTGCGCTGGGCGGCGGAAAGCCTGCCCGCCAACTCGCGTCACACCGTGGTGCACGGTGATTTCCGCACCGGCAATCTGATCGTCAGCGAAAACGACGGCGTGCGATGCGTGCTCGATTGGGAAATCGCGCAGAGCGGCGATCCGATGCAAGACCTCGGATGGCTGTGCGTAAAGACCTGGCGCTTCGGCGGCGCGCATCCAGTGGGCGGCTTCGGCGCGCGCGAAGATTTGTTCGCTGCGTATGAGAAAGCCGGCGGCAATCCGGTCGATCCCGCACACGTGCGCTTCTGGGAGGCGTTCGGCAGCGTGAAGTGGGCGATTGGATGCCTGGTGATGTCGCTGCGCGGCACCGAGGAAATCGGCATCGAGCGCTGCGCGATCGGGCGGCGAATCGAAGAGCCCCTGTGGGATTTTCTCAATCTGATCGAAGGCCGTGACTGATCGGAATCATACAGAAAGTAGCACGAAGGAAAGATTTTGTAGGGTTAAGCCAAGCAAGAACCGGAGTAAAAGATGCCAAATAGCAGGCCGGACGCGACCGTCCTTCTTCAGGCGGCGGTGAAATATCTCGAACAGGAGCTGATGCCGACGCTCGCGGGATACCATCGCTTTCAGACCCGCGTCACGCTCAACGTGATCAACATCGTGCGGCGCGAGCTGGAGATGCGCGCGTCGCAGGCGCAATCGGAGCGCGCGCGGCTGGCGGCGATGCTCGGGCATGACAGCGACGCCGAGAGCCTCAGCGTCGAGCTGGCCGAGCGCATCCGCAGCGGTGCGATCGCGCTGGACGATCCGGCCCTGCGCGCGCATATTCGCGCCTCGCTCGCCGACGCGCTCAAGATCAACAGTCCCAAATGGATGGACCGCTAAGAGCGCGCGAACTACACAATCATTCGCCGGTGCCCGTTGCCGGGATCGAAACTGCGCCGCCGTCGCTGGTGATCGCGATGGTTGCGGCAAAAGCTCCGCTGGCAGCCGGCGCAAATTTGACGCCCAGCACGCGGCTGTGATTGCGCGGAAGAGTGAAATCCGCCGCGCCCGCGACGCTGAAGGCGCTGGCGCCGGTTTGATTCACCGTGATGCTGCCGTGCAGCACGCCGGGGCCGCCGTTCTTGATCGTGAACTTCATCGTCTTGCTGTGCATCACCTTCACGGCCGGAAAGTCCAACGACCCGATCGACACGCTCAGCGTACCGGACAGCCCGGCCCCCGCGACGCTGACCTGCACGTCGGGATTGGTGGGGTCGTTGCTCTTGATGGTCAGGCTGCCTGACGATTCGACCAGCGCAACCGGCGTGAACTTCAGCGTGACGACCTTGGTCTGATTGCGGCCCAGCTTGAACGCGCCCCCTCCGCCCACCAATCCGAACGGCGCGCTCAAACTGGTCTTGGCGACGTTGCCGGTAAGCGCGGAGGTGCCGATGTTCTTGAGCTTGATCTTCGCGGTCTTGGTGGTGTCGATGCCTACGCCCTGAAAATCCACTGACGGCGGCGTGATCGACAGCGACGACGGCGCCGGCGTCGCGGTCGGGACCGGTGTCGCGGTCGGGATCGGCGTCGCAGTCGCGATCCGGGTGGCGGTCGGGATCGGCGTGGCGGTAGGCGCCATCGTCGGGGTCGCTGCGACCGTCGGCGTGGCGATCGGGGTCGGCGTCGCGGTCGGGGCGGGCGTCGCGCTCGGGGTCGCAGCCGTGGTTGGCGATGGAGTCGGAGACGCGGTCGGAGTGGGCGACGCGGTTGGGGTCGGAGTTGCAGTGGGAGTCGGACTCGGCGTTGGGGTTGGCGTCGGTACGGCGGTCGGCAACGTAGCGATCCGGGCCTGGAGCGGGGTCTTGACCGGTGCGCCGGCGCCGATGATCTCAGTCACGCTGCTGCCGCTCGAATTCGCAACCCATACGTTGCCCGCGCCGTCGACGGCGATTCCGAAGGGGGCACTCATGCCGCCGCCGGTGAAACCGCTCGACGGCGAGAGCGCGAGTCCGGCGGGATTGATCTCCGTCACGCCCCCGCCGAAGTTCGCCACCCAAACGTTCCCTACCCCGTCGATTGCGGCATTGTCGGGAAGATTCTGGCCACCGCCAGTAAAGCCGGCCGGCGGCGACAGAGGCGCGCCCGATGAAGTGAACTCAGCCACTCCGGTGCCCATGAAATTCGCCACCCAGATGTCTCCGGAACCGTCGATCGCGATCCCAAACGGTTCTTCCAGACCGCCGGTAGTGAATCCACCCGGCGGTGACAGCGGCGCGCCGGCGGAATTCAATTCGGTGACGGCGTTGCCGCTGTGGTCGGTTACCCAGATGTTATCCGAGCCGTCGATCGCGATGCTCTCCGGTCCTTGCAAACCGCCGCCGATGAAACCGTTGCTGGGCGAAATCGGCATACCCGCAGAGTTGAGCTCGGTGACCGAGCTGGGGGTATTGTTCGCGATCCAAACGTTGCCCAGGGCGTCAACCGCGATCGCGACCGGATCGGCGAGGCCGCCGCCGATGAAACCGCTGGAAGGCGAGAGCGCCATGCCGCTGGAACTCAATTCGGTGACGCGGCTGTTGATACTGTCCGACACCCAGACGTTGCCGGAGCCATCGATAGCAATTCCGGTCGGACGATTCAGGCCGCCAATGTTAGTGAAGCCGGCGGCGACGAAATGGGAGCGCCCGCCGCGCTCAACTCCGTAACGCTGCTGTTGTTGACGCTGGAGTTGGCGACCCAGACGTTGCCGCCGCCATCGATTGCGATCGCGTCAGGCGCGTTGAGGCCGCCACCGCTGATGTTCAGCGCGACCGTCCAGTCGGTTGGAGCCGCTCCCAGTGGCGGGGAATAGATCGTCCCGCTCGCGCCGAGGCCGAAGATCCCGCTGGGGTTGAAGACCGGAGACCTGGTTAGGTTGATAATCGCGCTCAGTGTGTCGGCCGGCGTGGTCGGCACGTCGGTGGCGGCAAAAAGATTGGCGCAGGCCGGCGAGCTGGACGACGCCCGCACGCACTCGGCTACGCCATTGGCGAGCGTATTGAGCTCCGCGATGGTCGCGTCGTTGTTTCCATTGGCGACGATTCCGCCTAAGGCCCCGGTTTGGATGTTGACCAGATTGCCGACCGCAGCCGCCGCGCCAGCCAGCGCGTGAAACGCGTTGTCGGCGATATCGGTTTCATGGGTGATGAAGTTCGCGGCCGAGTAGGCGGCCGCGATCGTGGTCAGCTCGTTGATCGTCACGCTGGTCGAGGCGTTGACGCTGCCGATTATCGCCATCAGCTCGATTGCGCTGTTGGCGCCGCCGCCCGCATTTCCGCCGCTCGCAACCAAATAGAGCACCGCGCCCGGCGGCGGTGTGGAAGCGGGTGAAATCGAAAAGTCGGCGCCAGAGTCGGCGCTTGATGATCCCAGCGCCGACGCGCCGATGCCCGGACCGCTCCCAGCCTGAAAGAGCGTCACGGAAGACGCCCCGACCGGAACGGTGGACCCGCTCATCACGGTCCCGCTGATGGTGAGATTCGACGACAGCGTGGGAGTGGAGAAAAACGCCAGCGCTGCGATAACCGCCACAATCCGCGCAGGTACCGAGCCTGCCGCTCTCAGGCGCGCTCCCATCGGAATGGGCCTCAGACGGCGCTTCCCGGGCATTGCGCTATCAGGAGCATTCCCGCTCACAGTAGACGTTGGAGACCGCCAGATAATTCGCCTCGCCATCGCTCGCGAGGACGGTCAAATCTGCTCGAAACCGCTCGTTCATTTATTAATGGTCAGCGAAGTTGGTCTTGGCTTCAATTAGTGCGTGACTTCTCCCGCTCGCGACGGAAACCGCGAAGCACCTACCCTACCATTAGACTTTACTTGTAACCCAGCGTTGGGGTAGGTTCCGCAAGCTGAGGAAAAAACGGACGCCAACTCGGGGAAACCGCGTTATCGCGGCCCTCCGTTGCTTGTCGTTCCGGCTGGGCCGCGCACGATTACGTTGTTCTTTTCTGGAGACCACGAGATTCGGCCCTTTTGCTTGCGGCGCCACGCGCTCGCGGCCTGGATCTTCTGATGGGAGGGCGGACGCTTGCCCGGCGGGGCCGATTTAACGCTTTGAGCTCATTAGGCGAAGCGCCAGCGGCTTCTGCGCCAGTCAGTCGGTACATGCCGCCGGATCACGACCGGGAAACAAGGTCGAGCCGATGCCAAGACTGAGTATTTATCTGGCTATGTACATTGGTGGTAGTGGGTCATTTAAACTGCTGTCATTCTCGCGCGTGGCATGCGCCGGGGGCGATGCCGCGCGAAGAATCCCGGATTTCTGCTCCGCTGAACCGCTTTCCTGCGCGAGCGGGCCTGCTGTGTGTACAGCTCGACCGAGTCGCTGAACTCTGAGCGGAAGGACTTCAGCGAGGAGTTGAAAAAGCTGCAACCGGAGGCCGGGATTCTTCGCGCGGCAGCCACGCGCGAGAATGACACCAGAGAGGTCCTCGGACATGCAACCAGCCGAATCGGCACCGCTCCTCTCCTCAAACCGACGCACTACCATCTAGCTACGTATCGTGTCGGGCCTGGTTATATAGCTACTATGCTAGCCTCAAAGATAATCGCATATTCCATCTGGTTATCCATCCGAAACCGCACTGTTGCTACTGCACCCTTGCCTGGGAGGAGAACAGCGATGAATTCCGTGGCAGGAACCGGTTTCATCGGCAGTTTCATCGAGATGCGCGCGTCGAATAGTGATTCGGCGGGCGGGCAGGCGCGTCTGCTGCCGGCGATCGTGGGCGCGATCTCATTGATCGCGATCGCATTGCTCGTGGCCGCGGCTCCGGCCGGCGCCCAGACGGCTGCGCCCAACGCGGTTGCGGCGGGCGTGCTCGATGGTCCTTCGCAGTCCGCCGCGCCGATCGAACCGGCCGCCGCCGCTGCGCTGGCGAGCCATCCGGAAGCTGCGGCCTTGTTGAACTCCGACGAATTCCGCCGGCTGAAAAGCACCCCCGAGGCAGAGTTGAGCGACCAGGAGTACCGGCAGCTTTGCGCGGCCATCTCCGCCCGGCACATCTCGGCGGCGGACGTTCAATCCCTGGGACCCGCGTTGGGGCTGAGCAGTCAGCAACTGTCCCAAATCGAGTCGTGCGCCGACGCCACCCTTCAGCCCTCGCAGACTAATGCCCATGTCGCAGAAGTCGCCGCCGGGGCGCCCGCAACCAGCTATGTATCATCGATCGAAACGCGCTTTCACGATCTCGATACGCCCTACAAGCTGCTCTCGCAACCCAGTTCAGGACAGCTCTCGCAGTTCGGCTACGAGCTGTTTTCTTCCAAAGTGTCGACCTTCGCGCCGGCCGAAAATGCGCCGGTCAGCGAAGATTACGTGCTCGGCCCCGGCGACACGATCAATGTGCTGCTATGGGGGCGGATAAACCAGACCCTTTCACTGCAAGTCCAGCGCGACGGGACCATCCTGATGCCCGAGATCGGACCCATCGAGGCTCTCGGGGCTGAGCTTCGATCAGGCCAAGAAGCTCATCGAGCATCGCGGCGCGGAGATCACCGGCCTGCAGGTCGACGTCACGATGGGCCAGGTGCGCGCGATCCAGGTCTTCGTGATTGGCAAGGTGAGCGAGTCGGGTCTCTACACGGTCAGCTCGCTATCGCATGTTTCAAACGCGCTGGTCGCGGCAGGCGGCGTCAGTAAAATGGGTTCCCTGCGCAATATCGAGTTGCGCCGGGACAACCATCTGGTCGGCACGCTCGATCTCTATGACTTGTTACTGAGGGGCGACACTTCGGGCGATATCCGGCTCAAGCCGCGTGACGTGATTTTCGTCCCGGTGATCGGCCCGGTCGTCGCCGTGACCGGCGATGTCAGGGATCCCGCTATCTACGAGCTCAAGCGCAGTGAAAGTCTGGGCAGCGTGCTCCGAATGGCCGGCGGCGTGACCGCATTTGGCTATGCCGAGCGGATTCAGGTCGAGCGGGTCGAGAACCATCAGCGCCGGGTCTCGATGGACCTCAACCTGAATGACGACGCGGCCGCCATGTACCCCATCAAGGATGGCGACCTAGTCAAGGTTTTTACCGTGCTGCCGCGACAGCGCAACGTGGTCAGGGCCGAGGGCAACGTCAACCAGCCAGGCAACTACCAATGGCATCCGGGCATGCGGGTCTCCGACCTGGTGCGCGAGGCCCAGGAAGTCTCCGATCATACGTTCTTTGATTACGCGCTGGTGAGCAGGCGCGAGGGACCGGAGCGAAAGGTCCATCTGATCCCATTCAACCTCGACGGCGCGCTCGCCAGTCAGTCGGACCTGGACGACATCCGGCTCGAGCCCGAAGATACCTTGACGATATACAACCTCAGGGACATCGGTGAGGTTCCCAAGGTAGTAGTCCGTGGCGAAGTCCGCAAGCCCGGCAGCTATTCTCTGACGCCGGGAATGCGGATCCGCGACCTGCTCTACCAGGCCGGCGGCCTCAAGGACGACGCCGCACGCGATCGCGCGCAGCTTGCGCGGACCGAAGTCGACGCCGGTTCGGTCGCGCGCTACGTGCGTACCGAGATCGATCTCCAGTCGGCCCTGGGCGGGACCCAGGACAACATGCCGCTCAAGAACGGCGACGAGCTTTTCGTCCATCAGGCCTCGGACTGGCATCCGGCCTGGCATGTGATCCTCAAAGGCGAAGTGATGAGACCCGGTCCCTACGCGATCCACGAGGGCGAGAGGCTCGACTCGGTGCTTCGCGAATGCGGCGGCTTCAGGTCCGACGCCTACCCGCCCGCGGCGGTGTTCATCCGGCAGTCCGTGAAACACATCCAGCAGGATGAGCTGGATCGGGCGCGGGCCCGTCTTCAGGAGGAAGTCGCGCGGCTCTCCGTGATGCCGCGCCAGGCGGGCCAATCCGAGGACATCGCGGAGTCGCTGCTATCGCTCAAGACCGTTCTCGCACAGACCGAATCGCAGCAAGCGGTGGGACGGGTTGCCATCGACCTCTCGACGCTCGACGAGCTCGAGCACTCCAGCGAAAATATTGTGCTCCAGGCCGACGACACGCTGATCATTCCCGTGCAACCCGCTTCGGTCCAGGTTCTGGGGCAGGTTTACAATCCGAACGCGATAGTCTATCGGCCGGGCCTGACCGTGGCGGATTACCTGCAGCGCGCCGGCGGACCCACCGACGGCGCCGACCGCGATCATATCTATGTGATCAAGGCTAACGGCTCGATCTTGACCGAGGAGGGAGTGCGCCTGGAAAACCGCAACCGGCTTTTCCCGCTGTTACCCGCGATATCGGGCGGACTGATGGCTGCCCGGCTGGACTCGGGCGATACCGTGTACGTACCCGAGCAACTCGTCTACGCGAGCTCTCTCCAGTACGGAAAGGATATAACTCAGATTATTGTAAACAGTGTCGAATCAGTTGCGATCCTCGGTATACTTGCGACAAATCTCTAGCCGATCGGGGCGCCGCTTCGCCGTGAAGATGGCAGCCCTGCGCGGCCTCCCCTCTTCCCTTAAAGTTGTCATCGATTAAGGACATATCAGCCCGGGAACCGACCACGCACCCTGAGCCGAGCGAGCGCCCGGGCCGCGAGGAAAGCGCCATGAGCAGTACGCCCAAATCGCTGGCAATCGCTGAAGCAGGCGAAAAGCGGTACGGCCGCGTTGAGCAGCTTTTGAGCCCGGCCATATTACTCCTTTTGAGGTCGTGGAAGTTAATTGCGGCGTCAACGCTTGCTGCGTTCGTAGTTTCGGCAATCTTTGCCAAGTTCATGATGACGAAATACTACCGTGCCGAGGCCATACTCCGCCCGGTGTCGGAATTGATGCCTAACGGGTTCGACTTGGCCGCCTCAAATGAGTCCGCAGAAACTGGCTTGCCGGAGATTGGCAATCTGCTTGGAGTGCCTCGCGCCCAGGAGATAATAACCATTCTCAACAGCTTCGACTTCGCTGTCGCGATGATCGACCGCCACCATATGCAGCCCGAGTTGTTATCCGCGCACGGCGGCCTGGCGAGTCCTGGATCAGACCCGAAATGGGACTCCTTCCGTGAGCTTAAGCGGCGCTTCAAGTGCGATTTCTCGTTCAACACCGGCAACGTCACCATGTATTACGTCGCCCCCAATCGCGCGAACGCTGAACGCGACCTTGGCTACTACATAGAGGATCTTAGGCGCAAGCTCCGCGACGAGCAGATTCGCGACACCGCCGGCGAGATAGAGTCTATGGGGGAGAAGGCGAAAGCAACTCCGGATTCACTCGCGGCAAACCAGATATACAAAATGGTTGCCAACGAAGTGCAAGTGCAGCAGCTCGCGATGGTGGAGGCCGACTTCGCTTTCAAGGTTATGGAAAATCCGAACGCATCGGATCGACCCTACTCACCCAACGTCGTGGTCATCGTAGGTATTGCCAGCGTCGCGGCACTTTTTCTGTGCTGCTTCGCGCTATTGGTTCGGAGCTGGCTGGAGAAAATTCGCACGGCGTATGAGCGCGATACTGCCGCGTTACGCATTGTGAATCGCTGACGATTTGGTTTCTTGACATCCCCTCCGGGTATCGGTAACGCTTGCACGTCAGTCCGCTCCGAGCAAATCCGACGGAGGCGTCTGTTTGATGATGCGCTTTGTGCTTCGATCATCGATGGCAATTGCATTGCTTTTGCTGCTTGCGGGCTGCGGGTCGTCTTCGACGAAGCCCGCGGCTGGGTGTGTCGAAACGCCCGAGAATCCGACCGTTTTGCTGACGCTGCTTGGCGGCGCCGTTGCTCTTCCCTTCTGGCGGCGCCGTAAGTAGCCCGGGAGGAAGCTGGGGCCTCGCATTCTGGGGATGCCGCTCGCTCCTACCCCCCTTGAGCGGCCCAAGGTCTGCATGAACAGGTTTGTCGGCTGGGCCGCCGCTGCTTTGGTGACCGCTGGCGCAGCCTGCTTTGCTCACCAGTTCCGCGACCTTTGGTTGACGTGGACGAGCGACCCTCTGCGATCGGTCGGGCTGCTCACGATACCGGCGTCGCTTGGTTTCGTAGTTGCCGCCTGGGCCCGCAGCGGATGGAGCTGGGAAGGCACCTGGTGGGGTCTACCTTTGATTGGCCTATGCTTGATCGGCGCGCGCGCAGAGAACCAGGGCTTCGTGGGGCTGCTGCTCTCCGGCGGCGCAGCAATCCCGTTCGCTCCTATCGGCATTCTACTCTTCGGGTATTTCAGCGGAACGGTTCTGCTGCTGGGAGGCACTAAGCTTTGGCGCGCAGGCGCATTCGGACTCGCCCTTCTGCTTTTCGTGAATCCCGTCCCGCAGTTTCTGACGGGGCTTCTGGACGTGCCCCTGCAATTCGCGGCTGCCAGGACCGCACGAGCCTTCGCTTCCCTTCTGCACGTTCCGGTGTCGGGGCAATCGTTGCAGCTCATGTTCGCCCCCGGCCTGGAAATGTTCATCGCGCCCGGATGCAACGGGCTTCGCGGTACCACGTTCGATGGCGTTCCTCGCCCTTGTGCTAGGGCGTCTTTGGGGACTTCGAGGGCTTCGCCATGCGCTGTTCGTCACGGGCGCGATAGCACTTGCCTACTTCATGAACCTGGTGCGGCTCTGCACGCTGGTTATCTATCATAGACTGGCGGTATCGGCGCCTTTGCTCCAGGCTCACGCGATCGGCGCGGATTTCTTGATCGGCGCTGTTCTGTTTGGTCTCGCCACAGCCGCCATTTTCGGTGCAGCTCGGCGTCAGGCACGACTCCCGTTGGTGGAGGGCGTTCTGTTAGTCTCAGGCCAACAGCAAGCACCGGCGGGTGTCTGGCTAAGACTCGGAGCGCTTACTGCTCTCATCCTGGGCTTTTGCTCGCTGCCCTTTTGGCCGGCGGCAAGAGCAGCCGCCGAAGTTGACGCGGCACGCAGCGCGCGGGGTTATGATCGCCTCCTTCCTGATTGGATCGGACCGTATCATGTGAGCCGGAAGTGGAACGACGTTAACGCGGCTCCTCCCACCATGGATGTCGGGGCGTTCTATCAGCGCGGCAAAGGGGAGGAGGTCCGGGTGGACGTGCTGCTCAATTCAGCGGCCCACGACAGCGCAGCTTGCTATCTGATTCGGGGCGAGAAACCTTTATGGCGCCAACAGGTAACGCTCGGGACCGGCGACGCCAGTGCCAGCTTCGACACCGCAGCTTTTGAGCAAGATGCCCGCACCGTTCTTGTAGCCTCGACCGAATGCTCGGGCGAAGTCTGCGCGGCCTTACCACTGGGAGCGCGTTTGGTGCCGTCCGACCTGACCTTTTCTGACCTTCTTTGGCGCCTCCACGCGGCCGTGCCGGTGCAGATAGTCACAGAGGAAGCAAATTCAAGCGGACAACCCGAACAGCTGCAGCGACTTTTGCTGGAGCGGCTCAACACCTTCCTCGGTGGCTTCGATCTGGCGCCGCTCCGACAATACATTGCACCGCGCCCAGGGTAGGGCCGAAAATACCGCCCTGCGGGCGGCCCTCAGCCCGCGACTCGTCAAGATTTGGTAGCGAGAATTTTAGGAGCAGATGGATAGCACCTGGTTATTCTCGGCGGCCGTCGCCCTGCTCATGATCGCGCAGGCTCAACTTGCCAGGCACCAGCTCGGTAGTTGGCTCGCGCCCGGCGCGCTCTTCTGCCTGGTATGGACGACGGCGACGGTCTCGTGCCTGCTCATCGCCCCGGAGTATCGAATCTGGCCGGGAATCCTCTGGATATTCTTCATGACTTGCACGGCGCATCTCGGCGGAATCCTGGCGGCGGCTGGGAGTCCCGACCTCACGCAACCGGAAGCGCCCGAGCCCATTAGTCAGCCGCTGGAGTTTCCTCTGCTGCTCCCAATTCTCTGTGTCTCGGCGGTATCGGGAATCGTGGGCGAGTTGTACCTGCTCAGCACGGTCGGCAGAGATTTTTCGACGTTGTTTTCCCTTCATCAAATAAGCGATGTCTCAGCGTACTTCACCGGAGCCAGGTATACCGACGCGACCTATCACGAGCCCAACGGCTTCCTGGTCTCCCAAATCCTTGTCTATTTCACCGGATACCTCGGCGGTGTCGTGTTCGGGCTCACCCGCACCCGGAGTCGTCGGGCTATAGCGGTCACCTCGATCACTCCGGCCGTGGTCAGCACCGTGTTGATTGGCGCGCGGAGCATTGTCGTCGGCTTCGGGATGTGCTGGCTTGCCGCCTATTGCGCGGTCCGGGCCTACGCCGGTGACAAGGCGCCCTGGCGCAGCGGCGCGCGCGCCTTCGGTGCGATGGGGCTTGCGATGCTCGCCTTCACCGGCTTTTTTGTCGCTACCCAGGCGGTCCGGATGGGTACCTTCGGGACAAGCGCCATTGGCTGGGCGGCCACCCGCGAAAGGACCGTCGCTTATAGCTTGACTTCGGCCAAGAACGAATACGTAGGCTATATCGCCTCATTCTCCGACTGGTTCTCGGAGAATTGGGACGTGTGGGAAACTCCGGGATTAGGAGTCAACAGCTTCGCCGGACCGGCGGCATGGCTTGGCCTCAACGATGCCGGCCAATCCGTCGAGCCGATTCAAGTCTCAGCGGACTCCGAGGCGACCCAGACGAATGTTTTTTCGATGTTCCGTCAGATGGCGCTGGACTGGACGCTGCCCGGGTCGGCGGTCTTCCTGCTTATCATGTCTTTTCTGGCCAGTATCGCCTACGCTCGGGTGCGGGCCGGAAGCGTCGCCTGCATCCCCTTCCTAGCCCTGTTCGACTTCATAGCGCTGTATGTGACCGGCTTTGCCCTGCACACCACGCTGGCCGACGCAGCCTGGCTGATGTTTGCCCTATACGTTTGGGCTGTGTGCTCCCGAAAGCCGGTCGAGGTGGCATAGCCGCTCGAGAATCCGGCCGCCTCGGACCGTCCCTGTTCTCCCAACCTCCTGATCAGATGTCGATTCGGGCCATAGCAACCGCGCCGCAAGATCCGGCGGACGCGGCGGCGTCAGAGGGCCTGCTCCGAAGCACGATCCTGGTCGCCGCGATCCAGGTCGCCGCCACGGGGCTGCGCTACGGCGCATCGGTGCTCTTCGCGCGCTGGATTGGCGTAAGCGGCTACGGGAACTACGCTTACGCGATCGCGCTGGCGCAGGTGCTCGCGGTTTTCGGCGCCTTGGGGTTGCCGTCGGGTGCGCTGCGATTCGTTCCCGAATACATGGCGCGGCGCGACTGGGCAAAGCTACGGGGCATCACCCTGCGCGGCAGGCAACTTTCGGCCACGGCCGGGATAGCTATCGCGCTGCTCGCCACCGGCTGCCTGATGATCGTGCGGCCCGCAAATCTAAGCCTCGCAGCGCTGGTGGCCGGGGTGTGGCTCACGCCTCTGTTCGCGCTCTCGGACTTCGAATCCCAGGTCAGCCGCTCACTGCATCGGGTCGGGACGTCATACTCGCTGCCGCTGATGCTCGACCCGCTGCTCTCGATCGGGCTGGTGTTCGCGCTGATGCGCGGGGCCGGCTACCTGACCGCGGCGCTGATCGTGATCGCACGTGCCGCAGCGCTCGCGCTCACGGTGGGCGTGCAGTTCGCGCGATCGCAGGCGGCGATGCCCCAAGCCGCGCGTGATTCCGAGCCGGTCTCCGAAATCCCGCTGTGGCTCAACGTATCATTCCACATGCTGCTGGTCGGCTCGTACACGATCATCATGTACCGGACCGACGTGCTGATACTCGGGCTGTTCCGGCCGGCTCGCGAGGTGGGAATCTATTCGGCGGCCGCCGGGACCGCGACCGCGGCAAGCCTGGCGCTGGTCGCGGCCAGCGCCAAGGCCGCGCCGATGTTTTCGGCGATGTTCGCCAGCGGCGATCGGTCCGGACTGGAGCGCCTGGTCCACACCGTCACGTTGTGGTCTTTCTGGCCGGCGCTGGCCACTGCGCTCGTGATCTGGCTCGGCGGCGACCGAATCCTCGCCCTGTTCGGGCCGGAATTTTCGGCGGGCTATTGGGCGCTGGCGATTCTCGCTATGGGCCATGTAGTAAATTGCGGCGCCGGGCCGGTCGCAGCGCTTACCTCACTGACCGGGTATCATGCCCTCACCGCGCGCGTGTTCGGATGGAGTACGCTGGGCAACGTGGTGCTGTGCCTGGTGCTGGTGCCGCCCTTCGGCCTGCTCGGCGCGGCGTGCGCTTCGGCCGCGACGCTGATGATGTTGAACCTGCGGCTGTATCAGATCGTCGGGCAAAAGCTCGGCATACGACCGCTGGACGCGCTGAGAACCTGGCCCGTCGCGGGCGCGCGGCGCCTTGCCCGCCGCGGAACCTGACCATGCAGAACGGGGGTATCAGTTACGTTTACATCGCGGGCGAGGGCCGCAGCGGCAGCACGCTGCTCGGTCAAATCCTCAATAACCTGCCCGACTTCAGCTTCGTCGGTGAATTCCGCCATCTCTTTTATGAGCGCTACGGCGCCAACTACCCCTGTGGATGCGGCCGGCTTTTTCGCGATTGCGGGTTCTGGCGCAGCGTGATGGACGGGGCGTTCGGCTCGTTCGACGGTATCGACCGCAAAGCGCTCGCAACCTGCAACTTCGCGGTCGCGAGGGAACGATTCACGCCGCTGTTGATGCTGCTGAACCGGTTGCCGGCGGAACTGTTCAGCAACAAGTGGCGCCGCGCGTTCGAAGCCTTGATGCTCCCGCTCTGCGCGGCGATCGTGCAAGCGTCGGGCCGCAACGTGATAGTCGATTCCAGCCACGAGCCTTCGCAAGCCCTGGTGCTGGCGCGGCTGCCGCAGATTCGGCTCAAGGTCCTTCATCTCGTAAGGGACAGCCGGGCCGTCGCGTTCTCGAGCACGCGCGTCAAGCTGGCCTTCGAAGGCGGCGGCGAGCGGACCTATTTGCCCAGAAAAAACGCGGTCACGAGCGCCTTGGGATGGGACTGGAGAAATCTGTGGGCGTCGCGAATCGCGCATCTGCGGCGCCACAGTATCGCTTACGCAAGGCTGCGCTATGAGGATCTGATTCGCTCGCCGGCCGAGGCGCTGGCGCAGACGCTGAGCCAGGCTCGGTTTCCCCGCGCAGGATCTCTCCTTTATCGACGGCGCGACGGTCAAGCTCGGGATCAACCATGCGCTCAGCGGCAACACCGTCAAGTTCAACTCGGGTGCTGTGACCCTGCGGATGGACGACGAATGGCGCCAGGCGATGGCGCAACGCGACAAGCGGATTACCACTCTGCTCACGCTGCCGCTGCTGCGCCGCTACGGCTACGCAGTCTAAGGCATTTTTTTCCAATCGCCTGCGCATCAATTCAATGGCCAACCGCCGATGCAGAGTGAGTAGCCATCACTATGGGTAGTTGGTAGCAAGAATGTCGGGAACAAATGGATAGCACCTGGTCATTGTCGGCAGCCGTCGCCCTGCTGATGATCCTGCAGGCGCAACTTGCAAGGCATCAGCTCGGTAGTTGGCTCGCGCCGGGAGCGATCTTTTGCCTGGCGTGGACGACGGCGACGGTATCGTGCCTGATCATCGCCCCGGAGTATCGAATCTGGCCGGGAATCCTCTGGATATTCTTCATGACCTGCACCGCGCATCTCGGCGGAACCCTGGTGCGGGCTGAGAGCCCCGGCCTCACGCAGCCGCGAGCGCGCGAGCCTATTCGTCAGCCACTGAAGTTTCCTCTGCTCCTCCCGATTCTCTGTATCTCGGCGGCATTGGGAATCGCGGGCGAGTTATATCTGGTCAGCACTATCGGTAGAGACTTTTCGTCGCTGTTTTCTCTTGGCCAGATGAGCGAGATCTCATCGTACTTTGCCGGAGCCCGATATACCGACGCTGCCTATCACGAGCCCGCCGGCTTCCTGGTCTCGCAAATCCTGGTCTATTTCGCCGGCTACCTCGGCGGCGCCGTGTTCGCGCTCACTCGCTCGAGGAGGCGGCGGGCTATAGCCCTTATCCCGATCGCGCCGGCCATATTGGGCAGCCTGTTGATTGGCGCGCGGAGCATTGCCGTCACCTTCGGGATGTGCTGGGTCGCCGCCTATTGCGTGATCCGGGCCCACGCCGGTGACAAGGCGCCCTGGCGCAGAGGCGCGCGCGCCGTGGCCGCGATGGCGCTGGCGATGGTCGCGTTCACCGGCTTTTTCGTGATTACCCAGTCGGTCCGGATGGGTCTCTTCGGAACAAGCGCCATTGGCTGGGCGGCCACCGGCGATAGTACTATCGCTTATGGCTTGGCTTCGGCCAAGAACGAATACGTAGGCTATATCGCTGCATTCTCCGACTGGTTCTCGCGGAATTGGGACGTGTGGCAGACTCCGGGATTCGGAGTCAACAGCTTCGCCGGACCAGCGGGATGGCTTAGCGACCAGGTCGCTCACTTCGTCGAGCCGATCCAACTCTCGCCGGACGACGCGACCCTGACGAATGTTTTCTCCATCTTCCGCATGATGGCGCTCGACTGGACGCTGCCCGGGTCGGCGGTCTTCATGCTTCTCATGTCTCTTCTGGCCAGTATCGCCTACGCTCGCGTGCGGGCCGGAAGCGTCGCCTGCATCCCGTTCGTGGCCCTGTTCTACTTGATAGCGCTGTACGTAACCGGCTTTGCGCTGCACACCACGGTTGCCGACGCGGCCTGGCTGATGTTTGCCGTATACCTGTGGATTGCGTGCTCCGGAACCGCTGAGCGGGATTTCTGACCGGCGCGGACCGGAAGTATTACCCCGTCAAATAGTCAGCGAATAGTCAATAGGTACCGCGAATCGGTCCCATGTCGATCTCGAATGCGGCGCAGCGGATACTGATTTTCCGCGGCCAGCCTCGGCGACACGGTGGTGACTCTGCCGATGTTCCATCTTCTGGCCAGACGCTTTCCTGCCGCCGAGAAGCGGGTCCTGAGCTACCGTCCGATCGGCTCGGTCTACGCGTCTCTGAAATCGGTCCTCGACGGCACGGATCTGGTGCAGGGATATTTCGAGCCGGATTTCTTTGCCGTGCGCCACGAGCTTCGCGCCCAGCTCGAACTGCGGCGCCAATTGCGGCGCTGGAAGCCGGAGTTCCTGGTCTACATGACGATGCCCAGGTCGCTGCCGCGCCTGCTCGCGGAGGTAGTGTTCTTCAAGAGCTGCGGCATCGGCCGGATCGTCGGCGCTCCCTACCTGAGGTCGCTGAGGGAATATCGCTGGATTCCGGAACGGCGGATGTTCGAGCAAGAGGCGGAGCGGATCGCGCGATGTATCGGCGAGCTGGGCGATCCGGGACTCGAGGACCCCGAGAATTGGGACCTCAGGCTGGCGCCGATCGAACGCGCTCGGGCTGACGGCGCGGTCCGGGACGCGCTTGGAAATCGGGACTTTCTGGTCTTCGCGACCGGCACCGCGATGGACGTCAAGGACTGGGGCGAGGACAACTGGAAGCGATTCACAGCGCGTCTGGCCGGCCTTGCGGGCGGCTATGGCTTGGCTCTGGTCGGCGCGGAGGCCGACGGCGCCCGGTCGGAAACGCTGCGGCGCCTGTGGAGCGGACCGAGCCTAAACCTGTGCGGAAAGTTCACGCCGCGCGAGAACGCCGCGCTGATGGAGCGGGCAACGCTGTTCGTCGGCCACGACAGCGGTCCGATGCATCTGGCGGCCGCGGTGGGTTTGCCCTGTGTCGCCATCTTCAGCGCGCACAACAAGCCGGGGGCGTGGTTCCCTTTCGGCGCCGGGCATCGAGTCATTTATCACCAGGTCGAGTGCTACGACTGCGGACTGGAAAAGTGCGAGCGCTACGCCAAAAAATGTATCGCCTCAATCACCGTTGATGAAGTGCTCGAGGCGGCGGCCGATCTGCTCGGCCGCGCCGGCCAAAGACGGGTCGGCGGGACGTGGCCGCGTCATGCCGCGGGCACCCTCGCTTCGTAGCACGGGACCGGTCGCCTGCCATGAACTGGCGGATCAAAGCGCTGCTGCAATTCGGTTTCTCGCTCGCGCCGTTCGGGGAACAGCTCAACTACCTGGCGCAGCGGCATGTGACCCGCAGTCTGCCGCTCAGCGACGACGAAATTCGGCAGCTCGCTACGGTTGCCGGCGAGCATCTGAGTGTCTTCGGCCGCTACTCAGCGGTGCCGCCCGCACAGGGCCTCATCTTTCAGTTCGGCGCGGGCTGGGAGCTGGCGATGCCGCTGATTCTGTGGGCAATGGGGGTCGAGCGGCAGATTCTGATCGACCGGCACAGGCTGCTCAGGCCGGAACTGGTCAAGCATACGTTGGACCGTCTGCGCCCGATGGCGGCCGAGCTGGGGCTTGGGCGGCAGCCCGGCGCATTCACGGCCGGCAATTTCACCGCCGCGACCAACGTCCTGCGAGAGCGCTACGGAATCGAATATCGAGCCCCGGCAGACGCCGCGCGCACCGGAATTTCCTCGGGCTCGGTCGACTTCATCGTTGCTTTCAACACGCTCGAGCATATTCCGCAAGTCGCGATCGCTCCGATCGTCCTCGAGTGCAAGCGAATTTTGAAGGACGGCGGCCTGATGGCCTTCAAAATCGACTATCAGGACCATTACTCATACGGCGACCATCACATCTCCGTGTATAATTTCCTGAAATACTCAGATCGGGCCTGGGCGCTATCCAGTCGCGCCTTGCACTATCAGAACCGGCTGCGCCACAGCGACTATATAGCCATCTTCAAAAAGGCCGGCCTCGACGTGCTGGAGGAAAACCGAATCGAGCCCGAACGGCGCCATCTCGAACAGCTTCGCGCCCTTCCCCTGGCGCCGCGATTTAAGCGTTATGACTCAAGCGACCTGGCGCTGCGCGGCGCGCTGGTCGTGCTGCGGCCCCGGCGCTGCGCGGAAAGCGCCGCTCAGCACCCCGGCCTCAACGGCTTTGCCAACGGACTGGGTACGCAGCCGATGAAGCAGCAGCGCGCATGACCGAAAGGGGCGCCCGGCAGCGGCACTGGAACCAGCAGCGGCTGCTGAAGCGGTTCACGAAACTTCTATTGTATCCCGAGCCGCGGCACATCCTGGTTCTGCGCAGGCTCTTCGGCCGGCTTCACCTGGGTAGCTTTCACTTCCGCCAGGCGCTGGGAATCCTGCCCTACCCCGGCTACGCATACTGCATGTATCAGTCGGCCCGCCTCGCCAAGGCGTTGGGACACGACGAAATCAGCGCGATCGAGCTGGGTGTGGCAGGCGGCAACGGGCTGGTCGCGATGGAGCGTCACGCGGCGGAAATCACTGCCGCGCTGGGCGTACGGTTCAGGCTCTACGGCTTCGACGCGGCCGAGGGCCTGCCACCGCCGCAAGACTATCGCGACCTGCCGTACCATTGGCGCGAAGGTTTTTTTTTGAGCGATCGCGAGCGCCTGATGGCACGCCTGTCTTCGAGCAAGGTCTTCTGGGGGCCGATCAAGGACACTCTGGCGCAATTCTTCGAGGATAATCCGGCCCCAATTGGAACTATCTTCTTCGACCTCGACCTCTACAGCTCGACTCGTGACGCTTTTGCAATATTCGATTCCGACCGGCGCTTTATCCTGCCACGGGTATTTTGCTACCTGGACGACATCTTCGACAATGACAGCGACCTGGACGACTCTCTGGATCTGGAACTGATCAATGACTGGACCGGCGTGCGATTGGCGGTCAACGAGTTCAATGCGCACAACGAGCGAAGAAAGCTGGCCAGGCGGTATCAACTTCCGGGCCGCTATGTCAGAACGCCATGGCTGCTCAACGTATATATATATCACGATTTCGACCATCCTGAGTATTGCAAGTGGGTGAGCAGCGGCAGTCATCAGTTGCCATTGTCTGAGTAATGATGCGGCCAGAGCCAGCTCAGGCAACGAAACCCGGCGGCGCGGCCTCCATCCAACAAAGATGGTGGCTCACGCGCAAGGCCAGAAGATTGGGCTCTTACGGACTTCGGGCGGTCTCAGCGCTGGCGCCCGATCGCTACCGGCCCTACCGGTTTGCCGGCGGCAGAATCTATTTGAACCTCCACGAATCCGAAATGATGGTGCGGCGGGCGCTGGGCCAATATGAGCCGGCCAAGCAGCGACTCATCAAACGTTTTATGCGGCCGGGAATGACCTTTGTCGACGTTGGCGCCAACAAGGGTGACTTCACGCTGATCGCGGCGCGCCTGGCCGGGGATCGCGGCGCCGTCCTTTCGTTCGAGCCCGAGCCAACCAATTTTCACTGGCTCGAGCGCAGCATCGCCTTGAACGAGTACCGCAACGTTCGCGCATATCGCGTCGCGCTGGGCGATAGCGAAGGCGCCGCCCAACTATATCTCGGCGCGAAGAGCGGATGGCATACGCTGGTCCCCAATTATCACGAGGGTCTTGGCAGCGAGGCTATTGAGACTCGCACGCTGGATTCGGTGCTGCGCGAGGTTGCATTACCCAAGGCCGACATGATCAAGATCGACGTCGAGGGCTGGGAGCTGCCGGTGTTGCGCGGCGCGATTCAGACGCTGCGATCGAGCGACGGCGCGATCGTCCTGCTCGATCTCCATCCCCATCTGGGCGCCGACGTGCGCGAGATCAGCAACCTGCTGCTCGCGCTGGGATTCCGGCTTTACCTGAATTGCGATCTTTCGCGCGAGATCGGCGCGATACCTGACTGCATGGTCGATATCGCCGCGATTCGCCACGCCAACGGCGTGTCTGCTTAGGTCAATCAAGCTAACGATGTGCGGTATAGCTGGAATCGTATCGGCCAGCCCTGAAGAGGGTTTTCCGCTCGCCCTGGACCGCATGATGCGTATCCAGCGCCATCGCGGACCCGACGGCGAGGGTTCGTGGACCGGCAAGGTCGGGGGTTTCCAGGTCGGTTTCACTCACAACCGCCTGGCGATTCTCGACCTCAGCGAAGCCGGCCGCCAGCCGATGTTCCTGCCCGACGGCAGCCACGCGCTGATCTACAACGGCCTGGTCTACAACTACAAAGAGCTGCGAACCGAGCTCGAAGCGCATGGTGTTCGCCTTCGGACCCAGTGTGATACCGAAGTCGTGCTCTGGGCGCTGGCCACCTGGGGTGAATCGGCGGTCGCCAAATTCAACGGCATGTGGTCGTTGGCCTGGCTCGACCTGCGCGCGGGAAGGCTCATGCTCTCGCGCGACCGCTTCGGGATCAAGCCGCTCTACATCTACCGGAGCCGCAACGCGCTCTATTTTGCCTCCGAGATCAAAGGGATCCTCGCCGGCAGCGACGAGCGCTTCGCGATAAATCCCGTGGCCGCTGGCCGTTTTCTCGAGCAAAGCCTGCTCGACGCGCAGCAGGAGACTTTCTTTTCGGCGATTGAGGCCGTGCCCGCCGGCCACAATCTGGTCTACGATCTCAAAAGCGGCGCGCGGCTGGAACCGCGCAGCTACTCGTACTGGTCGCCCGCCTCCGAAGCCAATGTCAACGGCAATCTCGCCGAACGCATCGAAGAAGTGCGCGAGACCTTCGCCGACGCGGTAAGGATTCGCCTGCGCAGCGACGTTCCGGTCGGCGTGCTGCTTTCGGGCGGCCTCGATTCGTCTTCGATCGCGGCCGTGATGCGCCGTGTTCTCGGCCCCGATGCCGACCTGCATGTAATGTCGGCGATCAGCGATGACGGCACTTTCGACGAGAAACCGTTCATCGAACAGATGGCGCGGCATCTCGGATGCCCCGTTCACTGGGTCAGGCTTCGCGGCGATCCCGCCGAATGGTTCCGGCTGGTCAGCGACGTCATCTATTCGAACGACGAACCGATTTTCAGCTTCGCGACGGTCGCGCATTACCTGCTCATGCAGGAAGCAAAGGGGCTCGGGATCACATCGATCCTGAGTGGCCAAGGTGCCGACGAGCTACTCTGCGGCTACCTGAAGTTCACCGGATTTTACCTTGGGCAGCTCGTGCGGCAGGGGCATATCGCCACTGCAGCGCGCGTGCTCGCCGGGTTCGCACGCCGCGGCACCGTGTTGCGGCAATTCGAATTCAGCGAGGCTCGCCGCTATAACCCCCTCCTGAGGCGCGTCGGTATCGACATCCGTGGTCCGCGGCTTATGGAAGCCAACTGCACGATGCCGACCGGGCTGGGCAACGGCGGCGTGATCGGCCGGCAGCACGCCGACCTCTACCAGTTCTCGGTACCCGGGCTGGTCCACTATGAGGACCGCAGCGCGATGGCGTGGTCGCGCGAAATCCGGCTGCCGTTTTTGGACTATCGACTGGTCAACCTGCTATTGCCACTCGATCCACAATGGAAGATGCGTGACGGATGGACCAAGTGGATCTTCCGGCAGGCGATGAAAGACTGGCTCCCGCAGCCGATCGTGTGGCGCAAGGACAAGCAGGGCTTTATCAACCCGCAGAGCGAATGGCTCAAGCATGAGCTTCGGCCGGCGATCGAGCGCTTCTTGCTGCGCGAGGACCTTCTGATCGTGCGCAACGGCCTGATCGATCGCGGCGCTCTCGCCCGGCGCTATCAGGCCTATTGCGCGCAACCGCCGCTGCGCGGCGCATACTCATTCAAGCACGTATTCAATCCAATCGTTCTGGAGCTATGGGCCAGACGTTTCGAATCGCAACTGTCGCTTTGAGGATGATTGGATGGGAACCCCTACGACGAACGGCGCGGCCACGGACCGAAAGGCAGCCGAACGCGAGTTCCATGATGCGCTACGCGGCGAGTTCGAGGCCGACAAGGAACTCCATGCCAACGACAAATTCTATGCGATCTTCCGCAGCAACGAGGAATTTGTCGAGCAACTAATCGAGCGTGGATGCCGGGGAAAGAGGGTTCTCGACTACTGCTGCGGATACGGCGGGACCGCCAGAAGGCTCGCCCGGGCCGGCGCCGAAGCCTACGGCATCGACATCTCACCGGTTTCGGTCGAGCGCTCGCAGGCCATCGCCGCGCAGGAGGGGTTGTCTGATTCGGTCAAGTTCCTGGTCATGGACGCGGAGGCAACCGAATTTCCCGATAGCTTCTTCGACATAATTCTGATCAATGGCGTGCTTCATCACTTGGACCTGCCCAAGGCGTACAAGGAGCTCGCCCGAATAACCAAACCCGACGGCATTGTCATAGCTACCGAAGCACTGCGTCACAATCTGGCGATCCATCTGTACCGCAGGCTGACACCTCATCTGCGCACGGCGTGGGAGGTCGGGCACATTCTGGGCAAGAGCGAGATCTTAAGCGCCTCCAGATATTTTAACCGGGTAGAAGTCCTGAAATTCTTTCACCTGGCGACGCTGTTCGCGGTGCCGTTGCGAAACTCGGTGTTGTTCGAGCCGATGCGCAAGACGCTGCAAGCGCTCGATTCGATTTTGCTCCGCGTGCCGGTTCTCAAATGGCAAGCCTGGGTAGCCGTGTTCATGCTGGCGGCTCCGAAGAAGCCGCAGCCGACGCGGACGCAGCAGCCGAATTGAGGGTTGCCACCGCGTATCCTGCGCGCGCTCGGATCGCCTGATTTGGCCGCATTCCCTGAATCGCGCGTGGACGATTTCACGATCGTCACGGAGACCGCCGGCGTCGGGATCACCCGCGTGGCGCTCTCGATGCAGCTTTCGCGCTACCGGTTTGCCGCGTCGCTGTGCGCCGGCAAGGATGTGCTTGAAGTCGCCTGCGGCGGCGGCGGCGGCCTCGGCTACCTGGCCGGCAAGGGCGCCCGCCGCGTAGTAGGCGGCGACCTTACCGAAAGCCTGATCCGGGATGCAGCGTCCTATTACAGGTCGCGGGTCGCGCTGCTCAGGCTCGACGCCCAGGCGTTGCCTTTTTGCGACGCGAGCTTCGATCTGGTCATGCTGTACGAGGCGATTTACTATCTGCGCGACGCCGGCCGCTTCATCCGCGAGTCCGCGCGGGTGCTGCGGCCGGGCGGCAATCTGGTTATATGCACGACTAATCGGGAATGCGCCGGCTTTAATCCGAGTCCCTATAGCACCAGTTATTATTCGGCGCATGAGCTTTCCGGGTTGCTTTCAGCCGGCGGATTCCAGACCCGGATTTATGTCGCGTTTCCCGCGAATCACGCCGGCCTGAAGGACCGCGCCGTCGCGATGATCAAGCGCGCGGCGGTTTCGGCCAATCTGATTCCGAAGACGATGAAGGGAAAGCAGCCGCTGAAAAGGCTTTTCCTGGGGCCCTTGCAACCGGTGCCGCGCGAGTTGAGCGACGATTCGGCCGAGTTCCAGGCGCCGGCCCTGCTCGATGATCTGTCGCGGGCATGGCGTTTCAGGATCTTGTACGCGGTGGGGCAGCGCCCCTGAGAGCGGATTCGCCCGGAGCCGGCATAAATTGCTTAAGCGCACGTTCGACCTGCTGTGCTCATCGCTCGGGCTGCTCGTGCTCTCGCCACCGATGCTGGCCATCGCGCTGCTGATCAAGCGCTCCGATGGAGGCCCGGTTTTCTACCGCGGGCTCAGAGCGGGAAGGTTCGGCAAGCCGTTTCGCGTTTACAAGTTCCGAACCATGGTCCCGAACGCCGAAAAGATCGGCGGCCCGTTGACGGCCGACGAAGACCCGCGAGTCACGCGGCTTGGGAAATTCCTGCGCAAGTACAAGCTCGATGAGCTGCCGGAGTTGATCAACGTGCTGCGGGGCGAAATGAGTATCGTCGGTCCGCGCCCCGAGGTTCCGCAGTACGTCGCGCTCTTCAATGAAGAAGAAAAAAAAATTCTCAACCTGCGGCCCGGGATCACCGATTGGGCCACGCTGTGGAACAGCGACGAGGGGGCGGTGCTGGCCGGAAGCGAAGACCCCGAAAAGTTCTACCTGGAGAAGATCAGACCGACCAAGGTCCGCCTGCAACTCGCGTACGCGCGAAAGCATTCGTTCCTCGTCGACCTCTCGATTGTTGCGCAGACGTTGCTCGCGATCGTTCTGCGCCGGAAGCCTGCCGCGCTGAGTGTCCTAGACGGATGATCCGCGCGAGCCTGCCTCGTCCAGTCGCGATCACACAAAATCTGCAGCAGCAGGCCGCGGCTTTGAGCTAATCTGGAAACCTTGGCGGGGCGCTGGAGGTTGTGTCATGAGCAGTTCGGACGCAGAAGCGCGGAGGGTCCCGCCAGCGCCGCCTGCAGGCGAGCGGGAACCTGAGCGGCGCCGGCTCGAGCTTCTCGCCAGGCGGATCCGGATGCAGGTGGTACGGATGACTCACGAGGCCGGGAGCTCGCACGTCGGGACTTCGCTCTCGATGGCCGAGATTCTGGCCGTGCTCTACGGCGCGATGCTGCGGGTTGATCCGGCGCGGCCGCAATGGCCCGAGCGCGACCGGCTGATCCTGAGCAAGGGCCACGGATGTGCGGGACTCTATGCGGTTCTGGCCGAGCGCGGCTTCATCCCGCGCGAATGGCTCAAGACGTTCTTCAAAGACGGCGGAAAACTGGCCGGCCATGCGACCCATCGTGGAGTCCCAGGGCTCGAAGCTTCGACCGGATCGCTTGGCCACGGCCTTTCGCTCGCAACCGGAATGAGTCTGGCCGGCAAGCGGGACGGCTTGGGCTACCGGGTCTTCGCCGTGCTCAGCGACGGCGAATGCGACGAAGGCTCGACCTGGGAAGCGGTGATGTTCGCGGCACATCACCGCCTCGACAACCTGATCGCGATCGTCGATTACAACAAGATCCAGAGCCTCGGGACCGTCAAGGAAGTGCTCGACCTTGAGCCCTTCGACGCCAAGTGGGCCGCTTTCGGATGGAGCGTCATCCAGGTCGATGGTCATGATGTCGATAAACTTTGCGACGCCATGGGCCAAGTTCCTTTAGCTGCGGGTAAGCCAACGTGTATCATTGCTCACACCGTAAAGGGCAAAGGCGTGAGCTTCATGGAAGATAAGCTGCTTTGGCACTACCGATCGCCCGACGCCCGCGAGACCGATCAGGCGATTGCGGAGCTCGAGCGCGAACGATGAGGAGCGCCTTCTTCAACGCCCTGCTCGCTGCCGCGCAGGACGACCCGCGGATCAATCTGGTGACCGCCGACCTCGGATTCGGCGTGGTCGAGCCGTTCGCGAGGCGCTTTCCCGATCGCTTTCTCAATGTCGGCGTCGCCGAGCAAAACATGACCGGAATCGCGACCGGCCTCGCGATGTCGGGCAAGACGGTTTTCACCTACTCGATCGCGAATTTCCCCACGCTCAGGTGCCTCGAGCAAATCCGCAACGACGTTTGCTATCATCGCGCCGACGTGAAGATCGTGGCGGTGGGCGGTGGGTTTTCTTATGGCGCGCTCGGAATGACCCATCACGCCACCGAGGACCTGGCGATCATGCGGGCGCTGCCGGAAATGACGGTGATCGCGCCCGGGGATCCGATCGAAGCGCAACTCGCGACCCAGGCGATCGCGGCCACACCGGGCCCCTGTTACCTGCGCCTCGGCAGGGCCGGAGAAGCGACCATCCACAGCGGCCCGATCGACTTTCAGTTGGGCAAAGCGATCAAGCTTCGCGAAGGCGAGGACGTCACGCTGATCTCGACGGGCGCGATGCTCGAGACCTGCGCGAAGGTGACCGCGCTGCTCGAGCAGCGCGGAATCCACTCGCGCCTGCTCAGCATGCATACGCTCAAGCCGCTCGACGAAGAGGCGATCATCTGCGCCGCCAGCGAGACCGGCGGCGTTATCACAGTAGAGGAGCACAGCGTGCTGGGCGGGCTGGGCGGAGCAGTGGCGGAAGTGCTGGCCGAGTCGGGCCTCTCGCCGCTGCGATTCAAGCGGATCGGCCTGCCCTCGGAGTTCGCCAGTTACGTCGGAAGTCAGGAATATTTGCGCGCGCGGTACGGGTTGTCCGAGTCGGCAATCGCTCACGAGGTTCTGGCGTTGATCGATGCCGGCGCAAGCGCGGTCAGGCGGCGTTACGCCTGAGAAAGCAAGGAAGCGGATGGCGTACAAAGTACCGTTCGTCGATCCACGCACTCACTACCGCAACCTGAAACCGGAGATCGACGGCGCGATCACCGATTGCCTTACCAAGGGCGACCTGATTTGCCGGCAACAGCTCAAGGACTTCGAGCAGAGCTTCGCCGGGGCGATCGGGGTCAAGTACGCAGTCGGCCTCAATAGCGGATATCACGCGCTGCTGTTCGGCCTGATGGGCGCGGGCGTGGGACCGGGCGACGAGGTAATCACCGTCGCTCATACCTTCGTGGCAACGGTGTCAGCGATCGTCCATTGCGGCGCGACTGCGGTGCTGATCGACGTGGATTCCGACTTCAACATGAATCCCGATCTCATCGAGCGAGCGATCACGCCCCGGACCAAAGCGCTCCTGCCGGTGCATCTGAACGGCCGGGTCTGCGCGATGGACCGTATCGTGGCGATAGCCGCCAAGCACAAGCTCGCCGTGGTGGAAGACGCCGCTCAGGCGCTGCTCGCGACTTTCGATGGAAACAAGGCCGGCAGCTTCGGAATCGCCGGCTGTTTCAGTTTCTATCCGTTCAAGATGCTCGGCGGCTTCGGCGACGGAGGCGCCCTGACCACCAACGATCCGCGCGTGGCGCGCATGGCCACTCTGCTCCGCTTCAACGGCGAGGATCGCGAGACCGGAGAATTTCACTATCACGGACAGACCGCGCTGCTCGACAACGTGCAGGCCGCGGTGTTGAGCGTGAAACTCCGCCACCTGCCCGACTGGGTGGAACATCGCAGGAAGATCGCCGGGCTTTATCGCAAGGGGCTCGAGGGCGTCGGCGATCTTCGCCTGCCGCACTTCAACCAGGAGCGCCACAGAGACAGCTTCCAAAATTACGTGGTGCGCACCGGGCGGCGCGACGAGCTGCGCGCATTTCTCGCGCGCGAGGGAATCGAGACGCTGGCGCAGTGGCGCAAGCCGATGTGGGAGCACAAGGGACTCGGCCTTGAGAACCCCGGGGTTCCCGAGACCGAGGCGATCTGTCGTGAAGTCCTCTCGCTGCCGATGAGCGCGGAAACCACGCCCGAGCAGGTGGAGCTGGTCGTGCGGGACATCCGTGAGTTCTTCCGCGCGTAGCGCATAGGCGGATCAAGTGGCCCTATCGCTCGCCAAACGCGCCGATCGTATCACGCAGGCGGAGATCCGCGTGATGACGCTCGAATGCGAAAAGGCCGGCGGAATAAATCTGGCTCAGGGAGTCTGCGACACCGAGGTTCCGCCGCCGGTCAGGCGAGCCGCGCAGACCGCGATCGAGCAGGGCGTCAACAGCTATACCCGCTTCGACGGGATTCGCGAGCTGCGCCATGCGATCGCATTCAAGATGAAGGACTACAACGGGATCGACGCCGACCCCGAGAGCCAGATCACCGTGAGCGCCGGCTCAACCGGCGCGTTCTATTGCGCATGCCTTGCGCTGCTCGATCCCGGCGACGAAGTGATCCTGTTCGAGCCGTACTACGGCTATCATCTCAACACCATCGAGGCGGTCGGAGCAGTTGCGTCATTCGTGACGATGCGCCCGCCGGACTGGTCGTTCACGTCCGATGATCTGGAGCGCCGAATCACGCCGCGCACCAAGGCGATAGTGATAAACACGCCGGCCAATCCCTCGGGCAAGGTGTTCACGCGCATCGAGCTCGAACGGGTTGCGGCGATCGCCGCGCGCCACGATCTGTTCGTCTTCACCGACGAAATCTATGAGTACTTCCTCTATGATGGCCGCCGTCACGTCAGTCCCGGATCGCTGCTGGGGATGGGCGAGCGGACCATAACGATCTCCGGCTTTTCCAAAACGTTCAGCATCACCGGATGGCGTATCGGCTACAGCGTATGCGCGCCGCGATGGGCCGAGATTATCGGCCACATGAACGACTTGGTCTATGTGTGTGCGCCGGCGCCGTTGCAGTATGGCGTCGCGATGGGGCTCACCGAGCTCACGCCCGCCTTTTACCGATCGCTTTCAACCGAGTACCAGCGCAAACGCGACTTGATCTGCGCCGCCCTCCAAAGGGCCGGCCTGACCCCCTTTGTTCCGGAAGGCGCGTACTACGTGCTCGCTGACGCGTCGCGGCTGGACGGCGCCAGCAGCAAAGCCAAGGCGATGAACCTGCTCGCGCGCACCGGCGTGGCGACGGTGCCGGGCGACGCCTTTTATCATGGCGAGGACGGGCGCTCGCTCGTGCGCCTGTGCTTCGCCAAGGACAACCCTGAGCTCGCGGAAGCCTGCGCGCGTCTGGCGCGCCTGAGCTGACAAAAAGGGTGACTGGGAGTGACGATCTAATGCCTGAGATTCCCACGCAAGGTCTGTCGCTCCGGCGACCGCTGATGGTCTTGATCGATACCGCGTTGATCGCGCTGTCCTTTTACGGCGCTTTCCTGCTTCGCTTCGACGGCAGCATCCCGCCCGCCCAACTCGCGGTCTTCTCTCAAACTGTCGTGTGGCTGGTTGCGATCCGGCTGTCAGCCAACGTCCTCTTCCGCCTGCATCATATGGTCTGGCGCTACACGGGACTGTCGGATCTGGTCGCGATGGCCGGCGCCACTGTGACCGGAACGATCATTTTCGCGGGGCTCGTGAGCCTGGTGTTGCGGGTCGGCTGGCTCCCGCGCTCGATCTACGCGATCGACACGCTGTTGCTGGTCGCGCTGTTTGGCGGGGTCAGAGTGCTGCGGCGAATCGCGCACGAACGCGGCGATTTCCACAGCCGCAAGCGTATCCTGATTTTCGGCGCGGGTGACGCGGGCGAAATGATCGTCCGCGACATGAAACACAACCCCTATTATGGATACACGCCAATCGGCTTCATCGACGACGATCCCGCCAAAGTCGGACGCCGTATCCACGGAGTTCGGGTGCTCGGAACTCGCGCGAACCTCGGTGACGTGATCACGGCTCATTCGCCGGACGAGGTGCTGATCGCGATGCCCAGCATGACGCCGGCCACGATCCGCGGCATCATGAAGGCGCTCGAGTCGTGCCGTATCCCGGTCAAGACACTGCCCAGCCTGCGCGACGTGATCGACGGCCGCGTGAGCATCAATGACATCCGCAATGTGGCGCTGGAAGACTTGCTGGGGCGGACTCCAATCGGGCTCGACGGCAGCCGCCTCGGCCATCTGATCGCCGGCCGGAGCGTACTCATAACCGGCGCCGGCGGCTCAATCGGCTCCGAGCTCTGCCGCCAGATCTGGGCGCTGAGGCCGCAGACGATGGTGATGTACGAGCGCTACGAGAACGCGCTCTACAATGTCGAGAAGGCCTTGCGCGACCGGGGCGCGGGCGACGGCCTGGTCGCGGCGGTCGGCGACATATGCGACGAACGGCGGCTGGAGTCGCTGATCAGAAAACATGGAGTGAAACTGGTTTTCCATGCCGCGGCGCACAAGCACGTTCCCCTGATGGAGCTGAATCCGTGCGAGGCGATCAAGAACAATGTGCGCGGCACGCGTATTCTGGCCGAAACCGCGGCTCGATGCGGCGTGAGCTCGTTCGTCCTCATCTCGACCGACAAGGCGGTCAACCCCTCCAACGTGATGGGCGCATCCAAGCGCATCGCCGAGTTGCTGGTCAAAGCCCAGGCGCGCCGCACCGGGCGCGGTTTCACCGCGGTGCGCTTCGGCAACGTGTTGGGGAGCAATGGCAGCGTGGTCCCGAGGTTTCTCGAGCAGATCCGCTCCGGCGGGCCGGTCACCGTCACCCATCCCGGGATGCAGCGGTTTTTCATGCTGATTCACGAGGCCGTGCAACTGGTACTGCACGCGGCCACGCTGATCCAGCCCGGCGCGATTTACGTGCTGAACATGGGCGAGCAAATCGCGATCGCCGACATGGCGTCGCATCTGATCAGGCTCTCCGGCCTGATGCCAGACCAAGACATCAAGATCGAGTTCACCGGGGTGCGGCCGGGCGAGAAGATCCAGGAGGAGTTGATCGGAGACGACGAGCGCGTCGAGCAATCCGGAACTTCGCATGTTCTGCTCCTGCGCGGCGGCAAGGAGCCTGACTCCGAGTGGCTCTACGAAAAGGTCCACGCGATGGAAAAGGCTGCGACCGCAGGCGACTCGGACGGCACCCTGGATCTGATCGAGGAGGTCGTCCCGTCGTTCCGGAGGTCGCGCCCAGCACCCGTCGAGACCCGAGTCGCCCAGTCGAACGGGATCGCGGTTCATGCGATGGTAAATGGCATGGAGACCGACCCGCTCTAGCCGCTACCGCGTCGCCGCCGCGACGAGCTCGTGAGCCGCCACGGCCTTCGTAGCGCGAGGCCCCTTGAATGCGCGTCTGGATTGTTGAGGTTGGAGAACCGCTGCCGATCGATACGGGCAGCCGCGAGATGCGCTGCGGAATCCTTGCCGACCGCCTCGCGGCGGCGGGTCACGAAGCGCTCTGGTGGGCGGCGACTTTCAACCACAATCGAAAGGTCCATCGGTTCGCGGAATCCACGACCCTGTCGATCAAGCCCGGTCTCACCATTCGCCTGCTTCGAGCGCCTGCCTACCAACGCAACGTCTCGCTCGCCCGCCTGCGGCACAATCGCGTCATCGCACGAACCTTTGCGGCCGAAGCCGCGCAGCACAGCACCCCGGACCTGATCTTCTGCTGCATGCCTACGCCGGAGCTGGCCCAGCGCTGCATCGAAATTGGCCTTCGCCGCGGCGTGCCGGTGATCATCGACGTGCGCGACATCTGGCCCGAGACATACCTGAGCAACGTGCCCAACGCGCTGCGGGCTGCGGCGCGGATTGTGCTCTGGCGCGAATTCGGCCGCGTGCGATGGGCCTTTCGCAATGCCACCGCGATCACGGCGGTTTCCGGGACTTTTCTCGATTGGGCGCTCCGCCACGCCGGGCGGCCCAAAACGCCAGCGGACGCGGTCTTTCCGCTCGGCTATCCCGCGCCGACCGATGTGAGCGAGCCCGAGCTTGCGACGCGGATCGGCCGGCTCTGCGCGACCCACGGCATTCACCGGGACCGGCTGGTCGTGTCATTCATCGGCACTTTCGGCACCTCATACGATCTTGAGACGGTAATCGAAGCGGCGGGGTTGCTCGAGCGTGCTGGGTCGCCGCAGATTCAGTTCGTTCTCGCGGGCGACGGCCACCAGCGGCAAACGCTCGCCAACCGCGCCCGCATCGTGCGCAATGTGGTATTTCCCGGCTGGCTCAGCAAAGACGACATTCAAACCCTGCTGCAGGTCTCGGACATCGGCCTTGCCCCATACGTCGCGTCCGCGATGCAATCGATGCCGAATAAGCCGTATGAATACATGTCCGCAGGACTGCCTATAGTGTCTTCGCTGGCCGGCGAGTTAGAAGCACTACTCCACTCCGAGCAAATTGGTATTCGGTATCGGGCCGGCGACGCGCGTGGGCTGGCCGACGCGATCATGTTGCTGGCCAATCACACCGAGGAACGCAGGGCGATGGGCCGTCGGGCGCGAGCCCTATTGGATCGGCGCTTCAACGCCACCACCGTGTACTCCGGTCTGATCAAGCACCTCGAGCGCATCGCGTCGGCTGGGACAGTTGCCGACCACTCCGCGTCGCGAGTGCAAGCGGCAGGTCTCTCTCCCTGATTCTCGCGACCCCTACGATTCCCGGAAGTTAGCTCGCCCGCCGGTTCCATTCCCGCCTCTCCTGCTCCGTCAAATCATTCACAACATGCTCGCCGCTCTTTCAAGAGCGGTCCGCCGAGTTACCGTCAGAACCGCATGGCGGCCTTCTGACCGACGGGCCGCCACTTGCACGAGGCGATTAGGTCAGTTGCGAGGCCGGCCCCGCCAATGATAGTCAAAGTGGACCGAAGCAGGAATCTGGAAGGGCACTCGATGGAAGTTTCTTCCGATTGATCGCGAGTTCGCCACCATCGCGGAGCGAAGCACGCCACGCCTGCCGGCCTGAACTTTGTTGTATCGCACCCAAGTCCACACACTGATTGAGCCGGCTCCGCGAGCTTTATCCGGTTCCCGAATCCGGCTGCTCTTCAGCCGGCCGGGGATGCCATGAGCGACGGCAGGACCTTCCTTGGAATATTCGAGGGGCACTTTGACCCGGCCGTGGCGATTGTCCGGGACGGCAGGGTGCTCGCATATGCGGAAGAAGAGCGGCACATTCGGTACAAGCATGCGCCTCGAATGTACCCGGCGAACGCGCTCAAGTACTGCCTTGAAACCCTCGGTGCGACGATCGAGGACATCGAAGCGGTCGGCGTCAATTGGAACGTGCGCGCCTATAGCGATGGAACGTTGCGCAAGTTCTTCGACGACATGCGGAGACAATACCCCCTGGATGCGAGGACTGTCTCGTGGCAGAACATGGTATTGGGACATTTCAGTGAAGCCACCGTCCGCGCGCGTCACGAAGACCAGTGGCGCCGGCTCTTCGGTGACAAACGTTTTCCCCCACTCCATCCGGTGCCGCATCACTATACGCACGCATTCCACGCCTGCCATCAATCTCCATTCGACCGGTCGATTTGCCTGACAATCGACGGTTCCGGAGACCAGCACTGCTCAGTGGTATGGCGCCACGAGGGTGAATGGATCGAGCCGATCCGGGAAATCACGATGCCGCATTCGCTGGGGTGGGTCTACGCGGGATTCACTGAGTATCTCGGCTTTCAGGCGTACGACGGCGAGTACAAGGTAATGGGCCTGGCGGCCTATGGCCTGCCGGATAGTGGGCTGAAGAAGAGCCTCGAACAAGTAGTGAATGTTGCCCCAGACGGAGTGGAGTACAGAGTCGACCCGTCGTATATACATTACGGCCGTCACAGTTATTCGGAACGCTATACTGACAGGCTAATCGAGCTGTTGGGACCCATGCCGCGGCTGCCGGATGAAAAAATCACCCCGTGGCACGAGGATCTCGCTTACGCCGTTCAGGCTGCGCTCGAAGAAGCGGTGGAGAGGTTGGTGCGGGCCGCGGTCCGCGAAACCGGCATCCACACCGTCTGTGTGGGTGGAGGCGTCGGGCTCAACGTCAAGATGAACAGCCGCTTGTTCATGGATTCCGAGGTCGAAGACCTCTTCGCGCAACCGCTCTGCAGCGATGGAGGCGCAGCCGTCGGCGCCGCGCTCGCCGCCTGTTACGAGCGCACCGGCTCGCGGCCGCAGCCGCTGCGCGACCTCGCTCTGGGCCTCGAAGAGAGCAACGAAAGTATCGAGCGCGCGCTCCGCATCGCGCATCTGGAATACGAGAGACCGCGCGACATTTGCGAGGCGGTAGCCCGCGAGCTGGCCGGCGGCAGGATCGTCGGCTGGTTTCAGGGTCGGATGGAAGCGGGCCCACGCGCGCTGGGCCAGCGCAGTATCCTGGCCGATCCGCGCGTCGCGGCAAACCGCGACCGGGTCAACGCGATAATAAAGTTCCGCGAATACTGGAGACCGTTCTGCCCGTCGATGACCGCCGAAGCGGCCAGCCGATACTTTGACGTTTACACCGACGCGCCGTTCATGATCGTGTCGTTCCCGGCCAACGAGCGCCTCAGGCGCGAAGCGCCGGCCGTGGTCCACGTTGACGGAACGTCGAGAGTCCAGTTCGTGCATCAGAAGGTGCTGCCGAGGTTCCATCGCCTGTTGCAGTCATTCGCCGAACTGACCGGGGTTCCGGTACTTCTGAATACCTCTTTCAACGTTAAAGGCGAACCGATAGTGTGCACCGTGCACGACGCTCTGCGTACCTTCTGGTCGACGGGGCTCGAGTTGCTGGCGGTCGGTGACTTTCTGATCCGCAAGCCCAAACTTGGAGAGCAGTGATGGGTTTACGGCGAATGCTGGTGGTGGCGCCTCATCCGGACGACGAGGTGCTGGCTGCGGGCGGCACGATCGCGCGTTTTGCCCGGGCCGGCGGCGAAGTCACTGTGCTGGCCGTCGCCGCGCACATGCCGCCGCTCTACCCCAAGGCGGTACACGAAACGACCATCGCCGAAGCGCGACGCGCACACGCTCTTCTGGGCGTGAAGCAATCGATCTTCTTCGACAATCCCGCCGTCTTTCTCTCAAGAATACCCACTCACGAACTGAACGCCAGCATCCTCAAGGTGGTCACCGAGGTTGGGCCGGATGTCCTGTTGATGCCCTACCTGGACCGGCACGTCGATCACCGCGTAGTCTTCGACGCCGCCATGGTTGCAGCGCGGCCCGTACAGGCCGGCGCCAGGATCAAGCTGGTGGCGTCCTACGAGACCTTGTCGGAGACCCACTGGAACGCTCCTCATCTCGAACCGAACTTTGTCCCTAACTGGTGCGTCGACATAACTGATTTCATCGACCTCAAGCTGCAGGCGATGAGTTGCTACGCGAGCCAACTTCAGCATTTCCCCCAGCCTCGTTCTCTGGAAGCACTCAAGGCACTGGCGCTGTTCCGCGGGAGCCAGGCTGCGATGGGCTATGCGGAGGCGTTCCATATCATCCGAATGACGACGGGCCCCGAGCTGTAAATCCTCGCCGAACCAAGCCTGCCAGCCGCAGCATCCGGCCGGTGGTTGTCACTGCTGCGACCACGAAACGTTGGAACTATCGGATGAAAGCGACGACCTGATCAGGAGAAAACCTCGGCCCTGGCTGTAGCCCAGCGCATTGGGCGTCGCACTGGTCTCTTCGGTCAGGACAATCGGGCGCGAGCCGGCGATACAATCGTTGGAGACCCTCGCGATTCCTGCCGCTAGGGCGACCCTGCCCGCGCAATTGTTGATGATCCGATCCACGGTCCAGTTGCCGCCCAAGTAGTGAACCAGGGCGCTGGTTGAATTGTTCCGCCCGGCTTCCTCAATGATATTGTTCGACGCCGCGCCGCCCGACGTTGTCCACTGGCCTTCTTGCCCCCAGAGATTATCGTTGAGGCTGATCAGGAAAGCTCCCGGATTGTTAAGTCGATATATCGACTTCGGGTTCCACGAAACGTTGTTGTGGGAAAGCACCATCGCCGGCACGTCGATGCTCACGTCGTTGGTGAAGATGGCATTGTGGATCTCGATAGTATTGCCGATGAAGGTGTAGCCCCGCACTCGAATTGAGTAATCGCCGTCAATCTGCGGCTCGTCTTCGTCAGCAAAGATGTCGATGCCGGAGCCGTCCTGCAGGTCGATGCAGGTGCTGCCCGGCTGCATCGCGCAGTTCATGAAGCGAAGCTCGGTCTGATTGGAGCGGTCGAGGCTTTCGAAGCCATAAGTGTCGTGCTTGCTGAAGATGTGATCGTAACTGGTCAGGTCGCCGGCGTTGCTGGATTCCACCGTGATTCCCTGAGCACCCGGGCGCATCCCGCCATCGATCAGAATGTTCTGAAAAATGGCATTTGAGGAATCGCAGCTGGGCTGCGTGATAGCGACTTGGGGACAAAAGTCACCGCCGTTGAGAATGCCAATCCGACCGCCCACCACCGCGAGCTGCTCGAAGCGCGAATCGAACGCGCCGCCGCTGGGATGCTCGCTGGTGCCGTCGACTTGCATCCCGATCATCGCCTTGGTGCGCGTTCCTTGACCGGTGCTGCCAACGTCGATACGCAGGCAGTCGGTGCGGCTGTTCTGCATCTCGATTGCCCTCAGCGCCACGGAAGCGTCACCACCCTGCCAGTTCAGAATGGTCCCGTCGGACACCGCAGCCGCGTCCGAGGTCGCACAGGCGCCCGCCAGACCGGCGGATAGCGTCTCCGTAATCGGCCTCGCCAGGCTGTACTGCCCGGCCGGCAGAAAGACCCGGCCTCTCAGCCCATTGTTCGCGGCGTTGAGCGCGGCCTGAATGGCCGTCGCGTTGTCGTGCTCGAAGGGAAATGACCCGTCAGCCGATGACCGGACCGCGAGCATGACTTTGCGGGTGCCGCCCCCACTGACAATTCTGGTGAACAAGGTATCGCGCGAGGCCGCGGAGGGAGCGATGATTCCCGTCGGCGCCATCAGACTCTCGCCGTAGTCCGCAAAGTATGGCGCATGGTACGCAAGCCCGGCGAAGGTCGGCGTACAATCGCGATCCCGGCAGCAATATATCCTGTAGTGATCGGCGCCCGGCTCCGGTTCCCATGAAACGACATTCCAGGAATGACCGCCCAGCGAATCGTTGCCGTCGGGCACGGTGACGATCGGAGAAGCCGGGCTCTCGCCCTCATCCGCGTCGATGGCCGTAATCTGGCAGCTATAGCTCGTGTTGCCGGCGGACTTGAGCTCCGCTCCCATCCGGTTGATCATCTTCACACCCGCGGGAGCCCTGAGCGAGGTGGCTGGCCCGGCGCCCGGAACAGCCACAAGTTGTCCGTCCTTGAAGTCCGCGGGCTCGGCAAGCGTGGCGACCGGCGAGCCGTTGGTCATCGTCGCCAAAGGTTTCGCTTCGGAGGCAAAAGCACCGTACTTGAGAGCGTCGATGAAGCCGTAAGTGTTGGGAGTGTTAGCGCTATTGCCGCCTGCAGTCTCGGTCATGCCGGCGGAGGCAGGAAACACGGCGACAGCGGCCAGCAGGACCACAGCCGGCCATAGCCTGTTGGGCAAAAGGCGTCTCCCTAACAATTCGCGCAGGAATCGCAAACCCCGAGGCTGGAGAGAAAGGCGCTTTGCCATGCCGCAACGGCGCGTCCAGACGGAGTTCTCGTTCCAGCTTCCGTCCTGGTCCTAAGCTAGTGGCCGAGTCCGACCGAGGGCGCCGCCTGCTCCACGTAGGTAGCGGGTGGGGCAAATTCCGTCGGCGAAAACGATTGCGCCTTGAGGCTCGTAATGGTTAGTTTCACCACCTGAGTCCGCTGGATGCTGGTGCCCGGGGGCGGCGCGTTGGGCTCTGTCTTTGGCGCTCCAGGCGTGCCCGGCTTACCCGATTGCACCGGCGCCGGCTTGAAATCGCCCCTAACGATCGTCGCTTGGGTCTCGAGCGGGATGCCGTAGGGGACCGCAATTTTCGAAAGCGGCTTCTTGGGATCACGATCGAGTTTCGCGATCAGGCCGCGCAAAAACGCATCGTATTCCTTCGCGCCCGGCACCTGGTCGGAAAAACAGGCGAGATCATAGTACGCGATGGTGTCAAACACTCTCGACCCGCTGTATTCGTCGCATTTGTAGCCCGAAATGGTCCTCTGTTTCCCGGTCTTCAGATAATTAACCATGGGCGGGGCGAGCGCGCTCGTCAGCATGAAGGCCAGGAATTCCGGGGGCGGAAATGGAGTCTCGTAGTAGGTCTTCCAGGCGCGGTTGATCATCACTGTTTTGGGCTTTTCAAACTGAACAATCAGCGTGTCGGTTTCGGTAACGATCTTTGCCCGCTTGGGCTCTACAAATAAGGTCCGAGAGACTTTCCGGGTGGCCGACCCCTGGGTCGCGACCTGTTCTTGCTGCAAAATCACACCCGCCCTCGATACTCGGGCGCCAAGCAGGAGCGCCGCGAACACCATCGCCATGACCCATATTCTCATGACCGTCCCTCGCCACAATTGTAAAGTCGAAAAGCTGATTGCGCGATTAACTGCTGGATCGAGCCCGGGTTGCCGGCCCATCCGGCAGTGCTCGCCATCACTTTCGTCCGAACACCCGGCGCATCGCCCAGCGCTAAAGTGGAAACGAGCAGTTAATCGGTTTACTTGGGTTCGAGTTTCGCTTGGCCAAGGAAGGCGCCGGTCCCCTTAATCGCCCTCCCTGATTGCATACGGGGGCAGGCCTTGCAACCTGCCCCCGCATGAGCCTTTTGGGAGGGAGCCACGGAGCACGCTTTCAGCCCTCCCGGGCTGCGGCGCCCGACCGAAGTCGGGCGCCTTCGCCTTGGTCTACAATCTCACTCCGGATGCGCTCACCGTGTCTATTCTCCGGTGTAGCACAGATTCTGGTCTTGACCAGGCTCGTTTTCGATGAAGTAGGGCTGCAATGAGCCATAATGCCCTGCCGGATAGGGGTTTTGACCAGCACCCGCGCAAACCGCTGCACAGTTCCCACGCTCCGGGGCAACAACACTCGGGTTGTAGTTCGTTACGCTTCGGTCGATACCGCCGCACTCATCCTCCAGAACCGACAAGTCCGCATCCGGCTCGCCAGTTTTCTCGAACCGGGTCTCAGCAACGAAACCGGAGTTCGTGTTGATCAGGTGCGTGGACCACGAGCGTAGGTAGGGGGCCGGGGTGTAATCGAAGGCCTGCCCGGTCGCGTCGCAATAGACCTGCGTGAGACCAGCGCACGGGCCGTTGTTGGGACCGCTTGAGACCGAGACCAAGGTCGAGTCGGTCGATACGATCTTGATCGTGCCGCGATACAGGAGCGAGGGTCCGAGTTCCGGGCCCGAGAACTCGTAGTCTTCAGTCGGGTAGAAGGTCAGGCCGTCAACCGAGAGATCCAAGCGTCCACCGGCGCTGACCGGACATCCGCAGCACTCCTGCAATTCCTGGAATTCGTCGAACACGTACACCATCGCGCACAACGGATTCGGAGGGGTAATGCTTCCTCCTCCCGGCGGGTGCGCGGGGCGAACGTTGGTGTCGATAATACGAATGACGTCATCCTGGCCTGCGGACCCAAGCTGAGCATTTGCGAAATAGTTGACATAGAACGCATCAGTAGCGTTTGCGGCACGCTCGGTGCCGACCAGCAGAACCGGCAGCATCACAAGTGCCGCCAAAATCCCGCCGGCGCCAGCCAAGCGGCACACTTTCTCTAATTTCGACATAGGGAAATCTCCTTGAACTTTAGTACGCGTTAACATCTGCGCAACTCGAATAGTCGCCTTAACCACCATGCTGCTTAGTCTCCGCCGGTCCCTTCAGTTAGCTCGTTGCCGCAACTGCAAACGCCGTTGAAAGTGCCACCGTGAGCCCGAGATCGGTAGCGCAGAGGGCCGACAGATTCGAGAGATCAGTCGAGGTGAGTCGGATTCTCCTCGAACTCGGTGTTGGTCACAGCGTCGTTCTGGATATGGTCAATCCAGGCACGCAGGGTCGTGACCAGAGTCAGAGTGGTCGCTGCCGGGTTGCAGCAGGCGCCGCTGAACTGATCGCAGTAGATGCCGGGGCCGTTCGGACTATCAGTACCGGTTTGTAGAATGTTGTTGTTGTTGCTGATCGGGGTCGTGGTCGCGTTGGTCGTAGTCGAAAGGATGCGGACCACGCCGTCGAACAGAGCCGACGAGCCGACGGCATAGAAGAACTGGCCGGTAGTTGACCGCGGGTTCGTGTTGATGTCGCCGTTGGGATTGCCGTAGCTGAGCGTCAGCAGGCCGTCAGAGGTGACGGGGCAGCCGCAGCACTCCTGCAGGCCCTCGCGAATGTCGAACACGTAGATCATTGCGCAGATTTCTTCAGGCTGGATGGTCGAAGCGCCCGAAGTGTTCAGTTCCAAGGGGTCGGTGACCCGCAGGTAGCCCTTGCCGTTGCTGGGTCCCGCCGCGTTGCTGAAGTAGTTGACGAACTGCACGTTGTAGCAGGTTCCCGCTGTACAGGTCCCCTCAGCGCGTACAGTTCGCGCGGTCAGGCCGACCAGCAGGACGGCCGTGACCATCGCCAAGATAAATTCTTTGTGGACTCTCTTACCTGCAAGCATTCCCAATTCCTCCGTGACTTTTAGATACATGGCCAAAACACTTGATCTCGCGAGTTCTCGCGCACCTGCCGCTTTCATCTCATGCCAATAACCCTCCTTTCCGACCATCCACCAAGAGACGCCATTGAAGCCGCAGGTACGGAATCTCGGGTTTACGCGCACATTCCGTGGGCAACTTCGTGACGGTCCGAGGGCGTCGCTTTTCTCCTCCTAAGGGCATACAGCCAAATTTAACGACTGACGACCGCGTAATTACCACTTCTACGTGAGGCACGTCAAGCCGAAAGCAACCCTTCCCGCACCGGACCCGGCGCCCCAATCCGGGGCGCGAGCGGCCGGCGCCCGGCAACCGGCCCCGGGAGCCCCCTCAGGTCCGGCTTCAGGCTGGCTCCGATCGCCCCTCACCCAGCTCCCGACCCCCCCCACCTTGGGAGCCCGCCGCGTTCCGGAAATCCGCGCGCCGACCGGCGCGAACAGGCGCCGGCGCAACCGGCTTGGCCGCATTTCTCCCGTGCATTGCAAGCCATCCTAGTACGCCGCGCCTGATGTTACAAGTAGGCATGATTATTTACAACTAGAGTATGCGGGCGGCACCGCTCGAGGCCGGTCCGCCCGGCCGCTGACGGCGCCTTGCACGCGACGCTCGCGCCGATCGGAATAACGGAGGCGGTTGCATGGCGGTCCGATCGATCAGCCGGCGATCACCAAAAGGCTTCCCGATCGCGGCGAGCCGCGGCCGCGCGCGGCCTGACGATCGCGCGCCCGGCGCGATCGATACGCGCCGCAATTCGAACCCGATCGAAGCCGGCTGCCGAAGCCGGCCTGGATCATTTTCGCTTACTCCCCGTTGGAGTTAGAGCGATCGGGGCGGATCCGTCCATCCAGGCCGGTTCGGGCCGCGCGTTTACAGCCCCGCGCGCGGCGGGTAAACTCCACAGCGCGCGGCGGAGCGCCTGTGCGGCTCGCGCCGCGTTCGTGTTTGAATTCGATGAGACGGGACGACATACGCAACCTCGCGATCATCGCGCACGTCGACCACGGCAAAACCACGCTGGTAGACGCGATGCTGCGCCAGTCCGGCGTGTTCCGCGCCAACGAGCAGGTGATGGACCGGGTGCTGGACTCCTTTGCGATCGAGCGCGAGCGCGGCATCACGATTCTCGCCAAGAACACCTCCATAAGATGGGGCGCCACCCGCGTCAATATAGTGGACACCCCCGGCCATTCGGACTTCGGCGGGGAGGTCGAGCGGACCCTCTCGATGGTGGACGGAGTGCTGCTGCTGGTTGACGCCTGCGAAGGACCGCTGCCCCAGACCCGGTTTGTCCTCAAGAAGGCGCTCGAAGCCAAATTGCCGGCGATCCTGTGCATAAACAAGATCGATCGGGCTGACGCTCGCCCCGCCGAGGTCCTGGACGAGGTTTATGACCTGTTTATAGAGCTCGACGCGGCCGAGGAGCAGCTCGATTTCCCGATCCTCTACACCAACGCGCGCAAAGGCGTAGCAACGGCGAAACCCCAGGATACTGAAGGCAATCTGGAGCCCCTGTTCACGGCGATCAGGGAGCACCTGCCGGGCCCCGAGGCGGATCGCGACGCTCCCTTGCAGTTTCAAGCCAACAACCTCGACTACAGCGACTACGTCGGCCGCCTCGCGATCGGGCGCGTGATCGCGGGCGTGATCGTGGCCGGCGAAACCTATTCGCGCTGCGGAATCGCTGACACCCCCGCGACCTGCAAGGTCGAGCATATCTACGGATGGCACGGGCTCAAGCGCATCGAGCAGAAGCGGGCCGAAGCGGGCGACATCGTGGCGATCGCGGGGGTGGAAGACATCGCGATCGGCGAAACCATCTCTGACCGGGAGAATCCACGTCCGCTGCCGCCGATCCGAATCGACGAGCCGACCGTCACGATGACCTTCTCGGTCAACAACGCGCCGTGGTCCGGACGCGAGGGCGAGTACGTCACCTCGCGCAAGCTGCGCGAGCGAATCGAGTATGAGGCGCTGCGCAACGTCAGCATCCGGGTCGAAGAGGCCGGCGTCGATTCGTGGCAGGTCGCGGCCCGTGGCGAGCTTCAATTGGCCGTGATCATCGAGACCATGCGCCGTGAAGGCTATGAGCTGCAGGTCTCCAAGCCGACGGTCGTGACCCGCCAGGCCGACGGCGTGCTCCTGGAGCCGCTGGAACTGGTGATGATCGACATTCCCGGCGAATACGTCGGAATCGTCACGCAATTGTTGTCACCGCGCAAAGGCCGGATGCGCACCATGGTGACGCATTCAACCGGACGGGTACGGCTGGAGTACGACATTCCGGCGCGCGGCTTGATTGGGTTTCGCAGCTTCTTTCTTACCGAGACGCGCGGCACCGGAATCATGCATTCGCTCTTCAACGGCTACGCGCCGTGGAGCGGCCCGATCCAATCGCGAATCAGCGGCGCAATGATCGCCGACCGCGAGGGCGAGGCCAACGCTTACGCGCTGTTCCATCTCCAGGAGCGCGGGCGATTGTTCGTCGGCGCCGGCGATCCGGTCTATGAAGGGATGATCGTCGGTGAGTACTCGCGCGAGACCAATCTGCCGGTCAATGTCTGCCGCGAGAAGAGACTAACGAATATGCGCGCCACCGGCCACGAAGAAGCAATCCGGCTCGAACCGCATCGGGTCATGTCGCTCGACTTGGCGCTGGAATGGATCGACGAAGAGGAACTGGTTGAAGTAACCCCCAAATCGGTCCGGATGCGCAACCGTGTCCTCAAGACCCAGCTCCGCAAGAAGCAACGCGGCCTTTCGCCGGAAGCGCAGAGCGCCGCGTCACCCGCCGCTCGCACCTGAGCCGACGGCCGCCTCTGATGGCGAGGCGGCTCGTTTTAATTTGCCGCGCCCGCGGACCGATACAGTCTCCGTGGCATGAAAGTTCCCATTCTTAGACGGAGTTTGGTCCTGATGCGGGCGCGCACGACTGAGCGGCAGCCGGCTCAGCCCTTCGCGATCTGCCGGGCCGCCCGCTCGGCGTCGGCGTTTTGCCCCAGAGCCCGGCCGTCCGGCCCTGGCGCCAAGTCAGGCCGCACGACGTGTAGCGGATCGCGCAGGTCGTCCACATATCCCAGCGAGTAAGCGCCGAGCCGATAGCCCATCAAGCGCAGCAAATCTACCGGCAGCGTGCGCGCAATCTCGATCGGCACGGACAGGTACTGGTTCTCTTCCTGCCTGAGCCACGAGACGTTGTAAGTAATATTGATTCCGGCCCGCGTGGTGTCGGAGCGATTAGCGCCCGCGCCATGATAGAGGCTGCCGGTGTAGAGCAGGACCGAGCCTTTCGCCATCTCGGCCGGCTCGGTGTCTTGCTCGGCGAATCGCAAGCGATCGTCGTAGCGATGGCTGCCGGGAATGACGCGCGTCGCGCCGTTTTCAGCCGTGAAATCGGTCATCGCCCAGATGGTATTGCATCCGACTTCGTAGCCTTTAGGGAACGGAAAGAAGTCGAATGCCCACTGGTCGCGATGGATCAGCTGCATCGGCTCGTCCGGCCCGATCGCGATCACCTGGGTAAGCTGCAACTGAAAGCTGGCGGCGTGCCCCAGCACCTTGCCCACCGTGGCCAGGACCAGCGGATGTGCCACCAGCTCACGGCATTTCGGCGAGCGCCCGATCAGTCCGCCGGTGCGGCGGGTGCGCAGGCCGCTGAACTCGTCGCGGCCCGGCGGCGTGGCCTCCATCCAGGGGCGCAACTCGCCCGCGACTTCATCCATGAGATCCGGACGGATGACATTGTCGATTACCGCAACGCCATCCTGATCGAGAGCCGCGGCGACCTCGTCGCCTGAAGCCGATGCCGCCAGATGCTTGATACTCATCGGGAATACTCCTCGATGCTGCTGCTCGCCTCGAGACTGCGACTACGCAAGACTGCCGGTACGATAGTTCACGATATATTCGCTGTCGAATGAATGAAAAGCTGCGATCAGTTGGGGACTTCCATTTTTTCTGATCGGAGCGCATCCTCTGCGCAAGGGAAAATCACCTTTCGGCTCACAAGGAGGAGAACGTGAAAAAGCTCAATCTGCTTGCTCTCGCGATGCTCGTTGGGCTGATATCGGCGCCGGCGTGGGCGGCCTCGCCGCGCACCTTTGTATCGGCGACCAGGGGAAACGACCAGGGTAACTGCTCGATCATGTTTCCGTGCCTGACCTTCAACTTCGCCATCAGCCAGACCAGCGCCGGCGGCGAGGTGATCGCGGTTGATTCGGGGAACTATGCGCCGGCGACGATCACCACGTCGGTTACGATCGAAGCGGCGCCGGGAGTGTATGTCGGAATTACGCCTGTGGGGCCACTTGGCGAAGGCGTGACCGTAAACGGCATAGCCGGTGCGGTCGTGGTATTGCGCGGGCTTACCATCTACGGCGGAGGTTTAAATGGGATCAACTTCAACAGCGGCGCTGCCCTGACCGTAGAAAAGTGCGTCATCAACGGATTGTTTAGGGGGATCCTCCACAGCGCCGGCAATCTCTTCGTCAAGGATACGGTCATCAGGAACTGCACCAGCGTTGGCGTGGCGCTTAACCCCTCGGCATCGCACGCGTCTCTAAGCCATGTCTGGTTGGAGAACGGTGGGGACGGGATTGACGCCGATGGGGGCGTCGCCACGATTAGCAACAGCGTCATCTCGGGCAACAGCGGCTATGGAATCATCGTGCGCGGAGGCGTAGAGGCGAATGTCGAGGGCTGTCAGATAGCGAACAACGTAGACGACGGCATCAGAGCCATGTTCGGGACCGCCCGGGTCTCGAGCTCGACGGTGACTGACAACAGTGGCTCGGCCTTCGCCAACGACGGAGGAACATTCGACACTTTTGGGAACAACACGGTCGCGGGCAATGGTAGCCCCAACTCGGGCACGATCACCCCGCTCCCGCCGAGTTAAGGCCTGCCCGGGCCGGGTAGCGCGGACTCTTCCTTCCCGTATCCCCATGCGCCCGTCGTCGCTTGAGGGGCGCCAGGCCGGTCGCTCAGGATCGCTCGCGCGAAGTCAGATGAAAGAGAGCTACGATCGCATCGGACGCGATTACACGGTTACGCGCCGACCGGACCCCCGCATCGCGAGCCAAATCGTGGCCGCGCTGGGCGACGCGCGATCGATCGTGAACGTCGGCGCGGGCAGCGGCTCGTACGAGCCCGATCAGATCGCAGTGGTCGCGGTCGAGCCGTCACTGGAGATGATTCGCCAGCGGCCCTTGGGCGCTGCCCCGGCCGTGCGCGCGCAGGCCGAGGCGCTGCCATTTGCGGACCGCTCTTTCGATGCGGCGCTGGCGATCCTCACGATTCATCATTGGGACGACCTGCCGGCCGGGCTCGCCGAATTGCGCCGCGTGGCACGCCGGCGAGTTGTAATCCTGACCTTTGATCCCGGATGCCAGGACCTGTTCTGGCTCCCAGTGCATTATGTGCCTGAGATCATCGACTTGGATCGTGACCGGCTCCCGGCGATCACAGCTCTGGCGAACTGCCTGGGAGATATCGACCTGTTGAAGGTTCCGGTCCCGCGCGACTGCCAGGACGGCTTTCAAGGCGCATTCTGGGCCAGGCCCGAAGCCTACCTCGACCCGAGCGTGCGCCGCGCGATGTCCAGCTTCGCGCTGTTGCCGGCCGAGATAGTCGAGCGCGGCCTCAACCGCCTGGCCGACGACCTCCGCTCGGGCCGCTGGGACGAACGATTCGGTCATCTGCGCGCGATGGACAGTATCGACCTGGGCTACCGCTTGGTCATCGCTAAAGCGCGTGATTAGGCAGAGAAGAAGTTACAGCAGCTCTCGGCCGTACAACGACTGGCCGGGCGCGGATTCGTCAAGCTGAAGGGCTGGCGACGAAATCGGGCGTGCCACCGGCTTTGATGGTGGCGATCCAGTTGTTCAGGTTCCCAGTACCACGTTTCCAGAAGGTGAGACATTGCTCGAGGAAATCCAGAACGACATTGCGCTCGCCCGCCGCCAGCAGCTCCTTGGCCAGAGTCATGGTGGGACCAAAGCTGTCCAGTGAGGGCGAACCGGGAGTGCGAGCCGCCGCGAGCAAGTAGCTGTCCGCGAGCTGGATGTTCTTGTCGCGGGCCAGAGCAACGCGCCCCAATATCATGTTGCCCTCGAAGATCGCCTTGCCGTAGTTCCAGTCCTTCGGGTTCTGGCGGGCGTCGGACAGCAATTCGTTGGAGTACTCTTCCGCTTGGTTGAAATCGCCGGCGTCGAAGGCGGCGGCGGCCACATCCGCCAGCCGATAGAACCGGGCCTTTGGATCCGAGGGCAGTGAACTCTCCATGTCCTGGAGCTTTTGCTGCGCCGGCATGAGATTGCTCTGCGCGAGCGACACGGCCGGCCGGATAGCACAAGCCAGCCAGGCCAGGACGACGATCGCGTAGAGTCTCCAACCGGGTAGCATCAGTTTTCAACCCGCTGGCCCTTCATTGCCGCCTGGTCGGCCGCGAAGAGTTGCATCAAAGTGGGATCGGGCATCTCGTACGCCATATACCTTCCTATCCACGGGATTGATTTGTCGGGTTGATCGAGCCGCGCGGTCGTCCACGCGAGCAGGGCCAGAATTCCGGAGTAATCCGGAAACAATTCCTGGGCCCGGGTGGCGTCGCCAAGCGCTTGGTTCCATCGCCCCATGGCATAGAATGCGCTGGCGCGGCGCCGATAAACCACCCAATATTCGCCGCCGGCCTTCAGCGCCTGCGTGTAGTCTTCGATCGCCGCTTGCAGCTTGCCCTGGTCCGCCAGGTTATCGCCCGAATCCAGCGCTACCCATCCCAGCAGAAACTGCATCGCCGGGTTCTGGCGAGCGTAATACTGCGATTGTACAGCGAACTGGCGCATCGCGTCCTGCGAACCGCCCCATCGCGCGCTTAGCACATACATGATCTGCTCGCGAACCGCGAAGCTGTCCGGAACCTCAGCCAGCGCATCGGTCCTGGCGCGTTCCACTTCGTCGCTCGCTCCGCCGAATCTAAGGGCCTTGATGCGCAAGGCGTAGGCGAGCCCGAGGTTCGGATTGATCGCCAGCGCCCGCTTCAGCTCGGTCATCGCGTCGAGAAGGTAGTTGTCCATCGCGGCCCCCTGATCGGGCCGGACCTCTTGAGCCCATCCCGGACCCCGCGCGCGGATCGCGGTCTGGACCAGGCAAACCGCCCGCGCCAGCGCCGCCGCGTACGAATTCGGCATCGCTTTCACCCAATCGTCCACCCGCGACGAAATCAGGATTTGGTCGGTATCGAACGCCGCGAAGGCAGCCATTGCGTTCATCTCGAAGCGGGGATCGCTCTCGGCCTGCTCCTGATCCGCAGAGAGCTCGGCATCGAGTTGACGGAATTCGTGATTGACGAGCCTCAGGACGATCTCGTGGCGGTCGGCCTGCACTTTGGGCAGGCCCTGCGCGAACGCCGAAACCGGGAGCATCACGGCCAGCGCCGCCAGAGGCAACGCCGCGACAACCACGCGCCGCATCATATAACTTATTGGAGCAAAACAATAACTCTGAGACAACATGATGGAAGTCAGGAATCGCACGGCGTGACCGAGCGATCTCAGTCCCGCTGCTCGTCGGGCGGATGGAGCGAGCGGAACTGGATCAGGAGCAGCACGTCGTAGAGCGACTTTAAGCCGCCGCAGATTACCAGCGGCCAGCCGAATAGCGAGTAGTCGAGCATCATGCCGGCCGGCAGCGGCGCGAACGCGCTTGCGAGGCTGCGCGGCACGTTGGTCAGGCCCGCCGCCGCGGCGCGTTCTTCGGGCGGCACCACCGCCATCACGTAGGATTGCCGCGCCGGAACGTCCATGCTGGAGAGCGCAGAGCGCAGCAGCAGGCAGAAGATCGCGAGCCGCGCGTTGGGCATCAGCGCGGCGAGAATCAGCAACGCACTAGCCGGCAGATGGGTATAAACCATCGTATTGATCCGGCCGATCCTGTCGGCCAGCCACACGGAAACGAATTGCGAGAGCGATCCCAACAACCCGGCGACAAAAAAGAATGAACCGGCGGCCGCGATCGAAAAGTGAAAGCGCCGGAACATCCACAGCGCCAGCAACGACTGGATAACGAAGCCACCGCCGAACGAATCGAGGCTGAAGAGCGCGGAGAGCCGGATCACCACGCCACGCGACTTCGCCAGCGGCGCAGCCCGCGGCCCCGCTGCTTCGGTTTCGATCGCAACCGACATCGAGCGGTAGACCAAAGCCGCGAGTACGCCGACCGCCGAATAGGCGAAGAACCCCGAGCGCATCGCGGCCGGCTGGCTCAATCCATAAAAGGCCGCGATCGCCACCGGCACACCGCTCAGCAGCGCGCCGATCGCGCCGGCGAACGCTCCCGCAACATTGTAGAGCGCAAACATCGCGGTAAGATCGCGCGCCGCAACGGTCTCGGCAAGGGCCGCCTGCTCCAGCGGCAGGAACAGGCTCACATCGCCCGCCGACGGGTTAAGCGTGCCGATCACCGCCACGACGAACAGTGGCCAGAAGCGCGTGAACCAGCCGAAGCCCAACCCGGTCGCGACCATCAAGGCGCTGGCCGCCAGCAGCACGCGCCGCCTGCCCAGGCGATGGCTGGCGAAGCCGACCCACAGCGTCAACGCCGCCGAGCCCGACAGCGTGGCAAAGACGATCGCGCCGATCTGCGTGGAAGTGAACCCCATCGCGGTCAGGTAGCCGGGCAGGAGCACGCTCACCGCGCCGTCGGCCAGTCCGCGCAGCGCGCGTGAGGCGAGCAGCCGCTGCCCGTCGGCGGTCGCGCTCTCAGGCCACCATCGCCTGAACCAGTTCACTACTTGATGAAGTATCCCGACACGCGCCAGTGCCCGTCCGTGTCCATCATCGGGACGATGGTTTCGACTGCCGACTTCTTTTTCTCGAAGGACGTGTCGTACTTAATCACGACGTACTGGCCGTCGGGCGCGCCCGGTAAGCTCGTCGTATACGTAGCGCTCTTCTGCTGTCTGGAAATCACCGCGCCGAGCAGCTTGCGACCGGCTCCGATCCCCTGCGACCACTGCTCTGCACTGACCATACTTTTGGACGCGCGGCTGGCTTGGACGTAACTACCCTGGTAATCCCCTTGGTCGACAAGCTTGAGCCAGTCTTCCGCGGCGCTGGATGCTGCCTTCGTCGCGGCTGCCTCATCCGCCGCCGTGGCGCTCGGCAGCATCGTCGCGCCGATCAACAGTCCCAGAAACATGTTCGCCGCAGGAGCCCATCGTCGCTGGATTGCGATCTCGCAATTGCAGTCCCCGCTGGCCGGGGTCTGGCTCGCAGCCTGCCAGCCAACCCGACGGGACTGTAGCACATTTGAGGGAATCAGTGGTTGCGGAACCAACCCCCGCCGCGCGCCAATCTTAGTCGCTGCGCCAGTTGCTTTGCGGCAGGCGGCGGTAGCGGCCGCGCTCGCGATGCAGCATCCGGTAGCCGATCAACTCGCGGCGCAGCGTGGCGCAATCGCCATGATGGCGCTTGATGACCCGGTTGACCTCGGCTTCGGAATAAGTCGTATCAGGTCCGAAGCGCTGCGCCAGCCAGCGCAGGATCACCAGCCGTTTCTTGCGGCTCACCGGAATTTCGATCAGGCGTTCGCCGTCGAGAAAGTTACCGAGCACCTTCTGATCCCAGGTCTGGCGCTCGACCTGATCGGCGGCGAGCGCCGCGAGACCCTGGTCGCTGAACACCACGCGCTTGAGAATCTTGAGCGCGTCATGGTTGAGCCGGTACCAGTGGACATTGCCGTCAGCCCGCAACTGAACCAGCCCGCGCTCTCTGAGGACCGCCAGGTGATGAGATGCGGTCGGCTCCTTGAGCTCGAGCAGGCCGGCGAGCTCGCCGACGCTGCGCTCGGCCGCGGCCAGCAGGCCGACGATCTTGAGGCGGCTTGAATCCGCCATCGCCTTGAAGAACGAGAGCAGGTTTTCGTTATCGGCGGGTTCCATCGGGTTTGTTCACAGGGCTCAATTTCGACTGGCCTCTAATTAGATGTATGTCAAATTAGACAGCCGGAGCAAGCGCCGCCGCTTCCGAAGTAGGGCCGGCGTCCCCGCCAGCCGCGACCGGCGAGACGCCGGTCCTACTTCCAGAAGGAGAGGATCAGGGCCAGCGAGCGTTATGCGGTCGACCGTCGAGTAGCGATTTCGTTAGGGCTCCAGCCGGGTCACGTCGCGCGGGTAGAGCGTCGCTTCGCGGATGTTCTTGAGCCCGAGAATCTGCGCCGTCAGCCGTTCCAGGCCGATTGCGAGTCCGCCATGCGGCGGCATCCCGAGATCGAACATCTTCAGATGCGACTCGAAGTCGGTCGGATCGATCCGGCGCTTGCGCAGCGCCGCCTCCAGATCGGCGCGGCGATGGAGCCGCTGGCCGCCGGTGGTGACCTCGAGGCCGCGGAACAGGAAATCGAATCCCGCGGCGTGGACGCCGTCGTCCGCCGGATGGGTATAGAACGGGCGCTGCGCAAGCGGGAACTCGGTGACGAACAGCGCGGCGACTCCGGACTCCTTCTCAGCGATCTCGCACAGACGGCGCTCCGCTTCGGGATCGAGATCGTCCACCAAGTCGGTCCGGCCGTGCGCGACGCGCAGCCGCTCGAGGCAATCGCTGAAGGTCCAGACCGGCACGTTGGCGAGCGATGGCAGGTAGGCGCTGAAGCCCTTGAGTGCTTCGCCGAAGCGCGCGCGGAGGCCGGCGAAGGCCTCGTCGAGCACCTCGCGCTCCATCTCGATTACGTCGCGCACGCCGTCGATGAAGCCCATCTCGAAGTCCAGCGAGAGATATTCGGTGAGATGGCGCGAAGAGGCGTGCGGCTCGGCGCGGTAGACATGGGCGGTCTCGAACACGCGTTCCAGTCCGGCGACGCCGTGCTCCTTGTAGAACTGCGGGCTCTGCGCGAGATAGGCGGCGCGATCGAAGTAACGGATTTGAAACAGATTGCTGCCGCCCTCGGTCGCGCGCGCCACGATCTTGGAGGAAAAAATCTCGGTGAACCTCCGCTTGCGCATCGCTGCGCGGAACTCCTCGGCCAGCGCTGCCTCTACGCGGAAGATCGTCCCGCCGCGTTCGTTGCGCAGCGAGAGCGGCCGGTAGTTGAGCACGATCTCCGGTGAGATGTCCTCGAGCTTCGAGACCGCGGTGAACGGCAGATCATCGGGCACGGCGCCCAGCACTTCGATCGACCCGAGGTCGAGCTCGACGCCGCCGGGCGCGCGCTCGTCGCGCCGCGCATGGCCGGCGATCGCGACCGCGCACTCGGCCCGCAGGCCCAGGTTGCGCGTGCGCGCGGGCTCGGCGACCACCTGAATCGCACCCGAGCAGTCGGCCACGATAATGAACGTGGTCGACTTGGTCTCGCGCAGCCGGCGAACCCATCCTTTGATCAGAACCTGATCCGACGTTGAAGAGGTCAGTTCCGCGATCAGCGTTCGCTTCATCCAGACTCCGTTGAAGTAACGATATCGAGCAAGAACTTACTTGGCAGCCGCGCGCGATTCGAGATCCCGCAGGGCCGCTACGATCGCAGGTGCCATAAGATTCCTCGCTGCGATCGGAAGGACGCCCCAGGCGCGGCGCATCACAACCTTATTTCTTTCTCCAGCCACGGGATGCGCTCGGTCCTGCGCTTCCAGAAGAGGTCCTCCCAGACGTAGTGCACCGCCAGCATCGCATACTCGCCGTACTGCGCGCGGATGTCGTCGCGGATTCTCTTGGCCGAGACGGTCGCGCGGTTGTAGAACAGCCGCGAATAGATCTTCTGCTGCCACGGAGCGACATGGTCGAACGCGCCGTAGTCGTGGAACGCGTCGTGCATCACGATCCGCGCAGTCTCGGGACCAACCCCGTAAAGCTTCATCAATTCATCGCGCGCGTCCTGCTTGCCCATCGAGCGCAGCACGCGCTCGTTGACCTTGCCGTCCGCGAAATCGGTCGAGAGCCGCTTGAGAGACTTGGCGCGATAGCCAATTCGCAGAGCTCGCAACTGCTGCTCCGACACCGGCTCCAGGTCCGCCGGAAGCCACATCGCGAACAGCTCTTTGCCGTCGAAACGAAGCCTGATGCCGAAGGTCTCGAGCAGCGATTCCATCATCTGAACCGTTCGGCGAACCGTCGCGTTCTGGAGGACCACACCGACCACCAGCAGTCCGTACAGATCGTAGGCGTTGGAGACCCGCATCCCGAGCCACTTGCGGAAGACCGGACCGAACCTCCGGTCGCGCGCCGCGCGGCGATTGAACTCCCGCAGGTCGGCGTCCAGATCGAACCGCCATCTGAGCTCCTGCCCCAGCCGGCGGATCTCGCCATCATCGAGTCCGCGGTTGCAGAACGTGGTCACCTTGAGTTTGGGACTCCGGCGACGACCGCAGTCCTCAATCCTGAGGCCGATAAGCTTCGAGCCGATTCGAATGCTCTGCCAGTAGATGCCGGGCTGCCAGTCGTCCATACCGGCGGGGAAATGCGACGACTTGTGGAACGTGCCGTCGAAGTGGAACGGCGCGGTAGGGATAAGGACGAAGCTGCGATTTTTTCTCAGGACACGCACCCCGGACATCTACCCGGCGAGTGCGGCGAGCACTTTGAGACCGTCGCGTAGCGCGGCCACGTCATGAGTGCGAAGGTAATCGGCGCCCTGGCGCGCTGCGAACAGTTCGGCGGCCAGCGTGGCCGCGCTGCGCTCGCCGACCGCGCGCCCGGTGATCGTGCCGAGAAACGATTTGCGCGACACCGAAACCATCACGGGCAAGTTAAAGTATTGCTTGAGCCTCGGAATCTCGCGCAGCGCCATCGCGGACGGCTCGGGATTACTGGCCAGAAAGTAGCCCATCCCGGGATCGAGGATCACGCGGCTTCGATCGATTCCTGCGGCTTCGAGCGCGTTCAAGCGCTGCTCGAAGAACCGATAGATGCCGGCAACGACGGCGCGCGGTTCGGCGGGCGATCGCGACGGGCGCGCGCGTCCCTGCACGGAATGCATCACGACCAGCTTGCAGGCCGCGCGACAGAGGTCGGGATAGACCGCCGCATTCGGGAATCCCTCGACATCGTTGATCATCGCGATCTCGTTGCGCCGCGCCCAATATCGATGCGTCTCCAACTGGAACGAATCGACCGCGATCGCGATCTTGCGGTTGGCAAGCTTCGCGAGCAGCGGCTCGATACGGTGGATCTCTTCATCCGGTGGGACCGGCTTCGCGTCGGGATTGCTGGAGGACGGTCCCAGCTCGACGATATCGGCGCCCTCCGCGGCCAGCTTCAAGGCGTGTTCGAGCGCGCGATCGGGCTCTAGATAGCGCCCGCCGTCGGAGAATGAATCTGCGGTGATATTGACGATGCCGACGATTTTGGGTGCCGCGAATTTCACCGCGCAAACTTCAGCTACTCCGATTCGCCGCGATGATTTCGAGCACTTCGGGCAGCAGCAGCCGGTTGGTCGAGATCGCATTGCCGCCGCGAATCGTTCTGCGTCCCTCCCAGTCGGTGAAGGTTCCGCCGGCCTCCTCGAGAATCGGCATCAGCGCGGCGTTGTCCCATACGTGCATCACGTGATCGATCGCTACATCGGCGCGGCCGGTCGCGACCAGCACGTGACCATAGCAATCGCCCCAGGTCCGATAGGCGCGCGCCCGCCGCATCATCGCGGCCACCGCCGGACCGAACGGCGAGTGATTCACCGCGTGGCCGAAATCGGTCGCGACGATCAGCGCCTTGCTCAGCGTCGAACGCGTGGATACCTGCGCGCGCCGGCCGTTGAGGAAGCATCCCAGCCCGCGCGCCGCATAAACCATCTCGCCAATCGCGGGAAGATTTACCGCGCCGACGACGGCGTCGCCCTCGGCTTCGAGCCCGACCATCACGCCGTAGAGCGGGACGCCGCGCACGAACGAATAGGTGCCGTCGATCGGATCGATTATCCAGCAGCGGCCCGACGAGCCGGCGCGCTCGCCTGCCTCCTCGCCGACTATCGCGTCGTCGGGGAAAGCCTGCACGATACGATCGCGCAGGTAGGCCTCGGATTCGCGATCGGCGATCGTGACCGGGGAGCCGTCGGCTTTGCGATCGATCTCAAAGCTGCCGCGAAAATGGCGCAGCGTAATCTCGCCCGCACCGCGCGCGATATCGACCGCGAAATCGGCCAGTGCCTTGAGCGTGGAATCATCGAGCTTCATCGGCCGCTCCCTCTCGCGTCAGTTAATCGCAGCGCCCGCGGGCTGCCAAGCCTAGCGCAGGAGCAGGTCCTGGGCGGTTTTGGAGTTGGATGGCCGGCAGGGACGCCGGCCACTACCCCAAAATAGATTTCCTACATTTGGTAGGGGCCGGCCTCCGTGCCGGCCCTTGCTGTCAAAGCGGCCCATTACCCAGGAACAGGCGCGCGGCGGGATTGGCGGTTTCATCGTGATAAGCAAAGCTGAGATCGCGCAGCCGATTGCGCAGCTCGTCGCGCTGCGCGGCGGGCGCCTCCAGGCCGCATAGCACGCGTCCGTAGGCCCCGCCGTTATTGCGGTAATGGAACAGCGAGATATTCCAGCGCGCGCCGAGGGCGGACAGGAACTTCAGCAGTGCGCCGGGACGCTCGGGAAACTCGAAGCTCAGGATGATTTCGTCCTTTACCTGCGCCGAGCGGCCGCCGACCATGTGGCGCACATGGGTCCGGGCCAGATCGTTCTCGGTGAGATCGTGGCACTCGAAGCCGCGCTCGCGCAGCAGCGCTTCGATTCGCCGGGCGTCTTCGCGTCCTTCGATCTCGATACCCGCGAAGACCTGCGCGTCGGCGCCAGGGCCGAGGCGGTAGTTGAACTCGGTGATGTTGCGCGGGCCGATCGCGCCCAGAAATTCGAGGAATGAGCCGGGACGTTCGGGAATGGTGGCGGCCAGAAGCGCCTCGCGATGCTCACCGACCGCGGCGCTCTCGGCGACGTAGCCGAGCCGGTTGAAGTTGATGTTCGCGCCCGACGCGATCGCGACCGCCGCGCCCGCGGCGAGCGCGCCGGTGGCAGCCACGCGCTTGAGCCCGGCGATCGACAGCGCGCCCGCCGGCTCCAGCACCGATCGCGTGTCTTCGAAGACATCCTGGATCGCGGCGCAGATCTCGTCGATTTCGACCACGATACAATCGTCCAGATAGCGGCGGCAGAGCTCGAAAGTAAGCTCGCCCACCCGCCTGACCGCGACGCCGTCGGCGAAAATTCCGACGTGCTCGAGCGTGACGATTCGCCCCGCCGCCAGCGATTGGCGCATCGCGTCCGAATCGATCGGCTCGACGCCGATCAGCTTGATATTCGGCCGCAGCGCCTTGATCACCGCGGCGACCCCGGAGGCGAGGCCGCCGCCGCCGACCGGAACGAAGACCGCGCCGAGCGACGCCGGTGCCTGGCGCAGGAGCTCGAGGGCGATCGTGGCCTGGCCGGCGATCACGTCGGGATCGTCGTAAGGCGGGATGAGCGTCATGCCGGTTTCGGCGGCGAGCTCCAGGCATCGCGCAGCCGCTTCGGAGTAGTCGTCGCCGGCCAGATCGACTCGCGCGCCAAGGCGGCGCACGGCTTCCACCTTGATCGCCGGCGTGGTCCGCGGCATCACGACCCGCGCCTGAAGGCCGAGCCGCGCCGCCGCGTAGGCCACGCCCTGGGCGTGATTCCCGGCTGAAGCGGCGATTACGCCGCGCGCCCGATCGGGCTCATCGAGCATCGCGATCCGGTTGTACGCGCCGCGCAACTTGAACGAGAAGATCGGCGTCAGGTCCTCGCGCTTGAGTAGCACCTCGCGTCCGAGCCGCTCCGAGAGCCGCGGCGCCTGATCCATCGGGGTCGGAACCGGCACCACTTCCGAGACCCGGGAATTGAGCGCCCGTCGCAGTATCTCCTGATGGTCCATTTCTGCTCCTTCGCTCGCGGCGAACCGGAGAAGGGCGAAAAACAAAAACCCCTCCGGCCGGTTCGGCGGGAGGGGTCTTTTATTCTCGTCTGAGTGCCGCTGCTATCCCGGCTGCTCAGGACGGACCCCGCCCGCCGCGCTAATAATAATGATGGGCATCATCGCGATGGCGTGGGCATGGGTCCGCATAACGAGTGTCGTCATCCTACGAGCCGCCTAAGGCGTGGGTCAAGGGCGGCAGGATTACCGGCGGCGGGTGGTCTCGCAACACGGGCCGGCACGGAGGCCGGCCCCTACCCAATGTAGGAGCTTCATTCAGGGTAGTGGCCGGCGTTCCTGCCGGCCATCCGAATCCAAAACTGCCACTACCCTGACTACCGCCGCAACAGCAGCCACACCAGAGCGATCGGCATTCCGAACATCGCGGCGCGAAACGCCTCCGGCGCGGCCGCCGCCATCCGGACCAACTTCACCTCGGCGTCACCCCATCGCGGCTCGGTACACTCGCGGATCTCGAATCCTGCCGACACGATCGCCGCAATGTAATCAGCGTGATCGTGAGTGAAACCGCGCACGAAGCCGTACCTGCCGTCGCTCCCTTGAAAGAACGCGCCGCCGCCGAAGTAGCGGTTCGTCGGATGGTGGTCCGAGATTATCGCCCATCCGCCCGGCCGCACTACGCGCGCGAGCTCGGCGACCGGCGTGGTAAGCTCGGGAGAGTGCTGGAGCGCGAGCGAGCATACCGCCAGATCGAAACTCGCGCTCCGCAGCGGCAAGCTGGTCAGGCTGCCCAGACAGAAGCCCGCATCGGGAACTTTGGCTCGCGCCAGGTTGAGCATGTCCCGCGTCATGTCGATCGCTGATCACCTGATGGCCGCGCGAGCTCAGGTATTGCGCGTGTCTTCCGGTGCCGCAGGCGGCGTCCAGCGCGCGGCCCGCCGGCACGCGGTCGATAAGGCCGCGGACCACCGGCTGCTCTGCGTTGATCAGCGGGTTTTCGAAGCCGTCGTAGACCGGCGCCCACGCCGAGTAGCCCGGGGCGACGTCCAATTCGAGCAGGTCAAGCGCGATGTTGATCGAGCTGCTATCGAGATTGGCGCCGTAGCGCAGCAATTCTTCGACGCGCGGTGCGGCGGCTTCCTCACCGCGAAACCAGTTGCGCAGCACCGCGAGTCCATGGATGCCGAGCACATAGTGCGACGGCCGAATTCCCGCCATCGCGATCAACCTCGCAGCTTGGCGGCCAGCGCGGCGTAGCGGTCGAGCATCGGCAACGCCCCGTCGCGCGCGAGCGGCGGAAGAAAGAACACGATCCGGCTGAAGCCCAGGTCGATGAACTTGCGCGCGTCTTCCTGGCGCGGCCCGATGCCGAAGACCGAGAGTGAGATCGACTCGAACTTGCGACCGGCGCGCGCCGCCGTTTCGCGCAAGCTCTTCAGCGCGGCAGCGAAGTCGTAGGCGGAATTGTTAATCGGCATCCATCCGTCGCAATACTCGACCACCCGCTCGAAAACCCGCTTCGATTGCGAGCCGAGGATGATCGGTGGACCGCCCGGCTGCACCGGCTTGGGCCACGACCAGATCGGATCGAACTTGACCATTTCGCCGTGGAATTCGGCCGCGTCGCTGGTCCAGATTTTTTTCATCGCGAGGACCTTTTCGCGCACCAGCTTCCAGCGGCGTTTGGAATCGACGCCGTGATTTTCCATCTCCTCGACGTTCCATCCGCCGCCGATTCCGAACAGGACGCGCCCGTTGGAGATCATATCGAGCGACGCGACTTCCTTGGCAAGCACGATCGGATCGCGTTCCACCACCAGGCATACGCCGGGCGCCAGCTTGAGTTTTTTGGTGACCGCGGCCGCGGCGCCGAATGCCACGAACGGATCGTGCGTGTGCGAGTATTCCTTGGGCAACTCGCCGCCGCCGGGATACGGCGTCTTACGCGACGCGGGGATGTGCGTATGCTCGGGGAACCAGAGCGACTCGAAGCCGCGCTCTTCCATGGCGATCGCGAGCTCGACGGGTTGAATCGCATAGTCGGTGGGAAACATCGAGACGCCAAAATTCGTCATCGCCCTGCACTCCTGCGCTTACGGGTTTTCGTTGCAGCCCGACACTACACCGATCGGCGAACCGAGGCACGGGACGGTCGTTGGTCGGTTTTGATCTGAGACCGCGGACGGTTCGTCTTTCGAGTAAGTACGCGCGCGGAGGTTTGTGGTCGATGCGCCCTCACCCTGACCCTCTCCCGGTGGGAGAGGGAATTGGAAAGAAGAGGCGCGAACGTCCAATAGGAATCTGACGCGCCCGCCTCGACGGCTTCGATTGTTCTGATTCCCGGTCCTCTCGCACCGCCACTTCGCGCTCTCGCTCCTTGGTTCCCTCTCCCACCGGGAGAGGGTCAGGGTGAGGGCGTTTTTGCCCCTATACTCACAGCGCCAAGGATCTCCTCGAGCACCTCATCCATCGAACGTCAGTACGTCGTGATTCCAGAAGCGCATTACCCTAAAGCCGCCAGCCGTGATGAATTCTGTTCGCGTGATCTCCGCCTCGGTCAGCGCCGCGTGCTGACCGCCATCGAGTTCGATCACCAATCGCTGCTCGACACAACAGAAATCGGCAATGTAAGGACCGATACGATGCTGGCGCCGGAACTTCGCGCCGCCCAAACGTCGATCGCGTAGCTAGAACCAGAGCTTGTTTTCCGCATCGGTCTGGTCGCGGCGCAGACGTCGCGATCGTTGAAGCGTCAGCGGTGGCGCGGGGGGATGGCGCGGTCGCAGCGGTTCCATGCGGATGCGGATGGTGAAGGCGCCCTCACCCCACCCTCTCCCGGTGGGAGAGGGAACCGGAGACGCAAGGCGCGAGAGCGCAAAAAGCCGGTCGCGCCCGCCACGCCGTCTGGATCTCAGAGTGTTTTCGCAATAGCGCCGCGAATCTGGCACCGTATAGATGATGCGCAACAGTTCCCGCAAGGAATGGTAATCACGTGGCCGGGGCTCGAATCGTGCTGGGCAACAATTCGCTGGCCAAATATCCCGGCGGCGGAGGCCATTGGACCTGGTTTCTGCAAATCGCGCTGGGATTGGTTGACCTGGGCCACGATGTGAGCGTGCTCGAGTCGCTGCTCTCCACCGGCGACGAGCGCGAGGATCGCCAGCGGATCGAGATCTTTTTCGACCGCATGCAGGAGTATGGGCTGCGCGAGCGATGCGCGCTGCTGCTCTACCCCAAGACGCTTGACGTAGAGGAAATCGAAACCGCGCAGGAGTTCGGCAAGAGTCGGAGCGAAATTCTGGAGACGATTCGCGGCGCCGACGTGCTATGGAATCTGGCCTGCTCGATTCGCGAACCGATGCTCTCGCGCTTCAAGCGCCGCGTCCTGATCGACGTTGACCCCGGCCATCTGCAGATCTCGGCGCTGACGTGGGAGATGGACATCGGGGCACATCACGCGCTGCTCAGCGTCGGGCGCAGGCTTCACGATCCTGATTGCGGTGTTCCGACCCTCGGCATGCGGTGGCAGGGCTTCTCGCCGTTCGTGTTTCTACCGATGTGGCAGATGCATCCCGATCCCGGGCGCGAGGCTCCGTTCAGCTCGGTCACGCATTGGACCTGGGAAGAACTGTCGTATGAGGGGCACATCGTCAGCGTCTCCAAGCGCAGCGCCTACCTGCGGTATCTCGAATTGCCCAACAGGGCGCGGCGCAGATTCGACCTGGCCGCGTACATTCTCCCGCAAGACCAGACCGGCGACCGCGAGCTATTGGAGCTCAACGGATGGACCCTGCTGGACCCGCGCAGCGTAGTCGCCACGCCGCAGGATTATCGCGAGTTCATCCGGCGATCGCGCGCGGAAATCCAGTGCCCCAAGCCGGCGTATCGGGAACTGAGGACCGGATGGTTCAGCGATCGCAGCGCGTGCTACCTGGCCAGCGGCCGGCCGGTGCTGGCCGAGGAGACCGGCTTCAGCGAGTTTCTTCCGACCGGCGCGGGACTGCTGAGCTTCAAAGATATGGCAGAGGCGCTGGCCGGAGTCGCCGATATCGACGGGAACTACGAGCGCCACAGCCGCGCCGCGCGCGCGCTCGCCGAGCAGCATCTCGACTCGCGCCACTGGCTGCCGAAGATGCTGGCCGCATCGGGGCTGTAGGATAGCCACCTACAGAACCTAACCCCCTGCCCCTTCCCGACACGGGAAGGGGAGTGGGAACCGCGGATATTACGAAATTTCTTCCGAGAAACGAATCGTGCTCTTGGCGAGGCCTTCGCGCACGATCTCGATGCCGCCGCTGCGCATCATCCATTCGAGCCGATGGTCGCGATACTGGCGCTTGAACACGCCCGAATCGAGCATCTGCTTCAGCGCGCTCATACTTCCCGCAAACTGAGCTGCGGCTTCGATCGTCTTGCGCACGCTCTCGCGGGCCGTGACGCGTGCGACCCATGCCGCCAGCGCTGAGCCGGCTTTGGGCGGGTTGCCGAACACGATTGAGCCGTTCACGAACGGGTAGACGCTGAGATCGCCATGGCCAAACGTCGCGCCGTTGAAGTATGGATTGGAACCCAGCTCGCGTTCGAGCCAGCTGAATACGCCGGCGGTTTGCGCGCCCGCGCGTGCGACGATTTGGGCGGCAAGCTCGCCGCTGGCCCTGCCCCACGCCGTCACTTCCATCAAGCCCCAGTTGATCGGCTCATAGTAAGTGTCGCACAGCTCCTCGATCATGCGCACGCGGGCGCGATCGCGCGCCGATTGCGGGAGCATCGGGGGACTCGGCCACTTGTCCTCAACGTACTGGAGGATGATGGTCGAATCGAAAATCGCGAAGCCCTCGTCAACCAGTGCGGGCACTTCGAGCCGCGGATTGGTTTTGCTGTACTCGCTCGCGCCGCCGGCGAACGCGTTGGGCACTTCAGCGTCAAAGGGAACGTTCTTTTCGTAGAGCGCGATCTTGACCTTCTGCGCGTAGGGGGAGAAGGGATGTTCGTAAAGTTTCAGCATCGAATCGGTGTCCTTTCGCGATAGCGATCGCGGTCACTCTACCGCATTTGCCGGTCGCATCTATATCGACGATCACGTCACGCGGCTTCGCGCTTGGCTTCGCCGTAGGTTTTGCGGAAGGTCTTGAGCAGCGACATGAAAATGGCAATCACCGCCGGACCGGCGAACAGGCCGATCGGTCCGTAGGCATACAGGCCGCCGGCGATCCCGAAAAACAGCGCGACGGTGGGCAACTCGGTGCCGCGTCCCATCGCCCATGGCTTGATGAAATTGTCGATCGCTACCAGTGATATCGAGCACCAGATCACCAGCCCGAGCGCGGGACCCCATCCGCTCGCGTAAGCCAGGTACGCGGCTGCCGGCGCCCATACCCAGGCCGTGCCGCCGATCGGCATGACGCCGAAGATCGCTGCCAGGATAGAAAGGAAGGCCGAGTACGGCACGCCGAAGATCAGCAGTCCGAGGCCGACCGTAACCGCCTGCAGCGCCGCCGTTACCATCAGGCCGCGCATCACGGAGGACAGCGTGGTGCGGAGCGTATCGAAGACCGCGCGCTTGTCCTCCTCGTGCAGGGGAGTCAGGTTGCGCAACCCTTCGTAGTAGCTTTCGCCCTCGCGCAGGAAGGTGAAGAGCATAAATATAATGATGAAGAAGTCCCACACCAGCGCCATCAGGTTGCGCGCGACGTCGGCGACGTGGTTCGCCATGTACTCGCTGACGAACTTCGCGCTGTTGATGGCCATCCCCTGCAGATCCCGTTGCCCGATGTTCAGCCGACTGAGCCAGGCCTGCAGCCGGTCGCTGAGCGGCAGACGCGCGGTCCAATCGCCGAATACCTTTCCCCAATCGGCGCTCCCGGCTTTGGCCGAGATCGTGGACGACAGCGCCGCGGCCTCGCGGGCCAGACCGAAGGTGAACCAGATCGCCGGAATGATCACCACCAGCGCGGTGGCGACGGTGATCAGCATCGCGGCCAGCGAGCGGCTGCGCACGAAGCGCTGCGTATCGACCATCACCGGATGAAACAGAAAGGAGAGCAGCATCGCCCACAGGATCGGCACCAGGAACGGCTGGAGAAGCTGGTAGAGAAACCAGGCCATCAGGGCCAGAAAGCCGAAAAAGAAAAGCTGGACGATGCGTTCGCGATCCATGGATGGCCGACGCGGCAAGCTTATCAGAAAGTAGGCATACTGAAACTCGGTTGCCCAATCGCAGGATTTCTGTTAGCGCTGTCGGTTGCTTGTCAGATTGCGTAAACACCAGGCAGCTAAAGGCACGTAGCTCAGCGGGAGAGCACTTCCCTGACACGGAAGGGGTCGGCGGTTCAATCCCGCCCGTGCCTACCAAAGAAACTCCTTCCGGGGATGATCGGCCTTCGAGCCTGGCGTTGACGCGCCGCCTCGCATCTTCGCTATAATGCGCGTAGTGATGATCAGATCGACGCGTTGGGCAGTCCCGTCTTCCGTGATGCCTCCCCGCTCCTCTAGATGAGTTCGGAAATCACGGTCATCGTCGGCAACGAGGAGCACTGCGTGCCGCGCGGCACGCGCGTGCGCGATGTGGTCAAGCGCCCCGACGGGGCTGGCCGGCTGGTCGCGGCGCGCGTGGACGGCAAGCTCATCGACTTGAGCCGCGAGCTGGACCACAACGGCAGTGTCAAGCCTGTTCTGGTCGAGCCAATTTTCGCCGACAGCCCGGAAGGCACCGAGGTGCTGCGCCATTCGACCGCCCATCTGATGGCGCAGGCGGTGCAATCGCTCTACCCCGGCACCCAGGTCACGATCGGCCCCGTGATCGAAGACGGATTCTTCTACGACTTCGCACCGCCCACCCCCTTCACGATCGACGATCTGCCGAAGATCGAAGCGAAAATGAATGAGCTGGCGAAAGCGAACCTACGGGTCGAACGCATCGAGATGGATCGCGCCGAGGCGATCAAGCTGTTCGAGGGGATGGGCGAGCATTACAAGGTCGAGATCTTAAAAGGCCTCAAAGACGATCGCGTATCGATCTACAAGCAGGGCGACTGGATGGATCTCTGCCGCGGCCCGCACGTGCCCTCAACCGGGCATCTGAGGGCGTTTCGGCTCACCAGCGTGGCGGGGGCATATTGGCGCGGTGACGAGCGCAACGCGATGTTGTCGCGGATCTACGGGACTTCTTTCGCCTCCAAGGACGCACTGGAGGAGCATCTGCGGCTGCTCGAATTGGCCCGCGCGCGGGACCATCGCAAGCTCGGGCGCGAGATGGGACTGTTCCTGTTCGACCCGATCTCGCCGGGCGCGCCGTTTTTCCTGCCCAAGGGCGCGATTATCTACAATCAGCTGATCGAGTACATCAGGCGGCTTTACCGGCGCTACGGCTTCGACGAGGTGATCACGCCGCAAATCTTCAAGAACGAGCTGTGGCAGCGCTCGGGACATTGGGACAACTTCCGCGAGAATTTGTTCCTCACGGCCGACGGCGAGGGCGGCACGCTGGAGCTCGACAGCAGTCCCGAAGGCTGGCGCCACGGCTACGCCGTCAAGCCGATGAACTGCCCGGGGCATACGTATATCTACGCAGCGGAGAAACGCTCCTATCGCGACCTGCCGCTGCGGATCGCCGATTTCGGCCGGCTCCATCGCGCCGAGCCGTCGGGCACGCTGCATGGGCTGACGCGGGTCCGCACGCTGGTGCAGGACGACGCGCACGTCTTCTGCACGCCCGAGCAGATCGGCGACGAGATCGACTTGAACATCCAGATGGTGCGCGAGGTCTACCCGGCGCTCGGGTTCGACCAGCTCGAAGCGAAAGTCGCCACAATGCCGGAGAAGCATCTAGGGACGGAGGCGGACTGGCGCCGCAATGAGGAAATCCTCGGCGCCGCGCTGACCAAGAACGGGATTGATTGGGTGATCAATCCCGGCGAAGGCGCGTTCTACGGCCCCAAAATCGAGTTCTACACCTCCGACGCGCTCAAGCGAAAATGGCAGGTCGCGACCATCCAGCTCGACTTCAACATGGCCGAGCGCTTCGATCTGACCTACACGACCGCCGCGGGTATCGAGGCGCGCCCGGTCGTGGTCCATCGCGCGGTCCTTGGATCGCTGGAGCGCTTCATCGGCGTGCTGATCGAGCACACCGGCGGCGTGCTGCCGTTCTGGCTCGCGCCCGAGCAGGTGCGGGTGCTCTCGCTCAGCGAAAAGGTCGAGGATTATGCCGCCGAGATCGCCGCGACGCTCAAGCGCGAGGACTTCCGCGCCAGCGCCGACCTACGCAACGAAAAACTCGGCTTCAAGGTGCGCGAGGCCGAAATGGCCAAGGTGCCATACATGGCCGTGGTCGGCGAGCGCGAAGCCGCCGCGCGCACGGTTTCGATCCGGCTATTGCGCGGCGAGAAGAGCCGCACCGTCGCGCTCGATGAACTGCTCCAATTGCTCAAGGCTGAGCCTCTGCCGGCGTGAAGAAAATCTCTTCAAGGCGCAGCAGCTTGAGTTGCAATGGCGTAAATTTCAACCCGGCCCGCCGGCCCAAGGAGGTGGCTTATTCGTAGAGATTTCCGTACTCCGCCGTCCCGAGAACCCGCGATCAAAGTCAACAACCTTATCCGCGCCACGGAGGTTCGCGTGATCGACTCCGACGGCAAACAGTTGGGCGTCATGAATACGCGCGAGGCGATCCGCGTGGCCGAAGGCCGCGGCCTGGACCTGGTCGAGGTCGCGTCGGCCGCCTCGCCGCCGGTATGCCGGGTCACCGACTTCGACAAATATCGCTACTCGCTGAAGAAGAAGGAGCACGACTCCCGCCGCAGTGCCACCGTCGGCGCGATCAAGGAAGTCAAGATGGGCGCGCTGACCGAGAAGCACGACGTGGCGTTCAAAGTCGAGCACATCCGGCGCTTCCTCGGCGAGGGGCAGCGTGTTAAGCTCACGATTTCGTTCCGCGGCCGTCAGATGGCCCATCCCGAATTGGGGCGGAACCTGCTCGAAAAGATCCTGCAGATGGTGCAGGATGTCGCGCAGGCCGACGGCTCCAGCCGGATGGAAGGCCGGAATCTTTCGACCCTGCTGACGCCGCGCTAAAAGCGAATCGGAAAGGCGATTACTGATGCCCAAGATGAAGACCAATCGCAGCGCCGCCAAGCGCTTCTCCGTGAGCAAGGGCGGCAAGGTCAAGTACAAGCACGCCTTCTCACGCCATCACGCATGGGCCAAGAACCGCTCGCACAAGCGCCACCTGCGCGGCCCGGGTCAACTCAACCGGACTGACGCCGACAACATCAAACGCCTGATCCCGTATCTTTAACGTCTCGATCAAAACCCTGAGGAAGAACGCCGATGCCTCGCGTTAAGGGCGGCTTCAAAAGCCGCCGCCGTCACAAGCGACAAATGAAACTCGCCTCCGGATTCGTCGGCGGGCGCAAGCTTTACAAGCAGGCCCGCAGCACGCTGGAAAAGGGGCTGACCTACGCGTATCGAGATCGCAAGCAGAAGAAACGCGATTTCCGCACGCTCTGGATCGCCCGCATCAACGCGCTCACCCGCGAGTTCGATATGAGCTACAGCCAGTTCATGAACGGCCTCAAAAAAGCCGGAGTCGAGATGGACCGCAAGCAACTAGCCGTACTCGCGATGGAACGCGACGGCCTATTCAGCGAACTGGTCCGCACCGCAAAGGGCGCGTTGGGCATCGCATCGGCCCAGTAGTTCTCGCGCCAACTTCGCTCGCGCGCGGAAGACCATGTGAGTCCCACATGGTCTTTTTTCTGATGCGGCACGAATCAGGACGAGTTCCCTCCGTCAGCTCTGGCGGAACGAGCGCCGGATCGCTACGTCAAGGGAAAGCCCCGACCGCTTGCGCTACAGTGCGGAAGTGGGGTATGGGCGTTGTTAACCGGCAGACAGCAGGCATGCAGCCCGATGTCGCGGCCAGGATTCTGGCGCCGGATAGGCAAAAAACATGCACGTGTGGGTTCCCGAGGACGCGGTGCGACGGAAGTACGGTGCAACCTGGGTCGCGAAGATTCTGGACGCGGCAGCTCAACTGGGAACGGTGGTGGACGTATCAGGCAAGGCGCCGGATCAGGTGCGTGCCCAGATCGGTGCAATGACCACGAACGAGCCCAACCTGCTCATCGGCGGCTACGACCTCCTTCCGCCGTTCAAGCGGCCCAATCCGTCCTTCAAGCTGGGCGGTGACGACGACGCGACGATCGCGACCGACACGCCCTACGCTGCGGCGCCTGGTCATTCGGCGGAAGAATTCGTTCCGCAGCGCATTGTCGCGCGCATTCCTGATGCGACCGGACCCGGCGACCCGGCCGACTTCATCAAGGTCCTGCATTTCCAGGCTCAGGCCGTGACGACGCCGACGCCAGCCAGGCGCTTCGAGGAGTGCGCCGCGGAATTCATCGCCCCGTCCCGCGTGGTGGCGCGGGCGATTTCGAACAGGCCCCCAAGCATCGTAACCTCGCCGCCGGCGAGGCTGAGCGGAGCCCCCGATGTCATCAGGGGAATCAGCGGCGCGGGTCGCCTGCATGTGCTGCTGCACGGGGCGGATTTCTCTCCTGACTGGGCCTATCTGTTCGGTCACCAAGGCAACTCGCATGACTATCCGCGCGCCATCTCTGCCCAGCAGATCGACCTTTGCGACCTGAGGGGCGCGGTGGTAACGTTTTCGTCATGCTACGCGGCGATGCTGGACGGCGGCGCTTCCAGGGCAGCACGCCGGAGCGAGGCGAACCAGGTTGCCTTGGCCTGTCTGGGTCACGGAGCCAAGTTCGTCGTCGCCGCGACGCGTTCCAACTGGATCTCGCTGCCGCCTGGAGATCCCGACGGTCTGGGGCCGGGCTTGATCGCGGCGACTTGGCGGCAACTGGCGCAGGGCAAGAGGGCGGGGGCCGCGTTGCGCGATGCGCGCATTGCATACGTGCGCAGGGCCCTCTCCGGGTCGGACGCCGCCGAGCGGCCGTACGTCCTGAAGACGGCGCTCCAAATGCAGATCTACGGCAATCCGGAGGCAACGCTCTGAGCGATCGCGAAGGTCAATGAGGTCCTATAATGAAAAAGGCCGGTAATACGAAGAGTGCTTCGAAGAGGGCCACCGCGGCTGCAAAGGGGTCTAAGGTTGCAAAGGCAGTCTTCGCTCCGTTGAGCGACGAACAGTTGATCGAACTCGCGCGCAGCGCTGTGCCGACGCGCCTGCACAGTAACGCGCGCGTGGTGCGCCCCGCTGCGGTGTACGGGCTGGCGAAGAAAAATATGGCGGCGGGGGGTGACCTTTCCTCCGAGGTGGCGACGCTCGTCGGAGCGAAGCTGCCTGCCGAGGATGCCTCGGCGGCGGCAGTGGAGTTCGTTACCGAGACACCGCTTGGCAAGCGGAACACGATGGTACACGTGCGCGGAAACAAGGTGACAAGCGTCGTCACCCGCGCTTCGCGCTGAGAGCCGCTTGGTTAACCGCAAGCGCTGCAGCCAGTTTATGAACGGCCTCAAGAAGGCCGGCGTCGAGATGGACCGCAAGCAACTCGCCGTGCTCGCGATGGAGCGCGACGGCCTATTCAGCGAGCTGGTCCGCACCGCAAAAGGCGCGTTGGGCATCGCCTCGGCCCAGTAGCCCGCGCCGCCTCGGTCGCGCGCCGGAAGACCATGTGGGTTCCACATGGTCTTTTTGTTTTCCGGGCGCAGGTCAGTTGGTACAGAAGATTCCCTGCCCGCTCCTAAGTTCCGTGGAGCAAGTGTCTGCGGAACCGTTCGGGAAAAGAGCATCTCGGGGCGTTGCATGCCCACCAGACGCGACGCCGGCCCCTCCCGGCGCCGCTGACACTGTGGACCCAAAAACGGCCACAAGCTTGCAGAGGAAGGCCGTTCGGTCTATACGGCGGGTCGGAGGGTCAAACGGAGATCCCGGTCAAAAGCTTTGACCTGCTGGCACCGTTCTATCTGAAAAGCAAATGCTACGAAGTTGATGGCGCGTCGCCAAAACAAATGCGCCGCAGAGGAAAGGAGGAAAACGTGAGAAATTTCTATAGGTTGATTGGCAGGGGTTGCGTCCTTTTTGCGATTTCCGCAACACTTAGCACCTGCGCCACACAGCCCGGAGAATCTATACCGGAGGTGAATCCACAGCGCGCACCGTCCCCACTTGGTTTAGCCCTAAACGCCGCTGCCCTGCCCCTAGAAGCCGCCGGTCAACTCGGCGCGTCAGTGCCTCCGGCAAGCGCGGCGCCGGTGAGCGCGGCGACGGTATCCCTGCCCCAAATTTCTGCCCCACTTGATCCGGCAGCGGCACCCAGCGATCTCTCCTGCAGGCCCAAACTAGCGCTTGTCCCTGAGCCCCACAAGGCAGTGAGCCTCGTGCTCGGCAAGCCAACACCCCACGACCCATCCCAACCGTTCAGCCCACTTCCATCACAGATTCCGCTGCAAGCCTCAAAGAAGGCGCTGGTGACTGATATCAATGGGTTTCCATTGCCGGGACCGGACGGCGAGCCTATGTACGCTGATATTCCCAGGATATCTGTTTCTTATGCACTCAGACCGCCCCCGGACGGCGCACCATCTGGAACGCCTCCGGTGGATACCGAATATGTCGGCCCGGTGAGCACGATAACAATCGACCCCTATCATCCGGAAGTCGGTCCTGATGGAAAACCAGTACTCGGCCCTGATGGAAAACAAAAGCGCGGCCCGTACCTGATATTCGGTCCTGATGGAAGACCAACACTTGGGCCTGTTGGCCTGGTGAAACTAACGGACCAAAACCAGCTGCCCTTTCTAGACGACCAGCATACCCACATTGCGGTAGTGGGACCCGCCGGAACCGCGGCCGTGGCAAGGAATACTAACACTCATAATATCGAAGCGTCTGTGACACACTATGCGGACCCAACGCTCTCGTCGTTCGATAGCATGAAGGTAATCGGATCCGACGGCGCCTCTGTCGAGAAACTGGTCTCTGAGGTCATGCTACCGAAGCCGATCCTTGGTCCTAACGGACTACCGCTCTCGCCGATGTACGGCGCAGTTCCCCCCATTGTCGACGCGCAATGCGAATACCTAGCGCCGTTGACCAGACTCATTCTGGAGAACGCAGGCGTGTCGTCAACTTATCAATATACTAATGAGGCGGGCCTGACCAATTTGGCTGGCGGAAGCCCAGCGAGTACGGCCCAAATCCAGTCTAGCAACGCATATTCGTTCGGAATAGGATACGTAAGCAAACCTATTTTGAAACAGATTCTAGCCCTCTGGGAACCTCCCGATGGACGGAAGGACGTCTGCCGTCAGGGCACAGTCTCCGCCGACTTCCTATTGAACGCCTTGACGCTAAGCGCATCGGGGGGTTGGGGAAGGACGCTCATGTCCAAAGACGGAATGGTAAGCGATGCTCTCACAACGCGTCCCTTTTACAGCGTCAGCCTAACATACGGATTCGACCTCGAGAGGCTATATGAGCACGTGCTCTACGGCGATGCACGTCCAGTTGATCCCGGCTACTATTACCAGCCGAGTAGTGGCCCTCTGGGGCCAGGCTTTTGGCCTCAACCATTCAAGTACAATAACGACCGGCCCAATTAGCCGAGCTACTTACTCAAACTCCCGAGAGCAGGTCAGGATCAGTTGCGGCAGGTCCTTTGGCGTGGTCCTCTCAGGCACGACTACGAGGGAAGCGAATGCCGAGAGCGGTGAGCTGCGGCTCAACGGGTTCCACCGCAGGACTGAACGCCACCAGGTGGCCGATCGCTGGACCAAAACTGACGGCTAGGTTGCTGTGATCATGCGCTTGACCGCGGCGCGTGGGGCTGCGGGCCAACGTGCCCGCATAGCCAGTGCAACGGGCGCGATCGGCTGCAGATCGCGCCCGCCGCTCCGTGAGTTTCGAGCAGGTCGAATTTTCGACCACGGCACGGTCAATATGCTTGCAGTTCCGATACGAAGTGGTACTGTTGAATACCGCCCAGACCAGCGCTGTGCGCGATCATTCTACCACGCATATGCACGAGGTCCTTGGTTTGAGTCTCGGTCCGTCCGCCAGTTTGATTGGCATTGCGCAGATCGACACAGGGAGGAACGAAAGAATGGTCAGAGCATGGCGACTGTTGGTTAACGGCTTGCTCGCGATCGCGGTCGGAATGCTGACTCTGCCCCCTCTGACATTGGCGAGTGAGTACCCGAGCTTACCGAGCGAGCCTGTCGCGTCCGGGGTTACCGAGCCATCTGATCCTTCAGACGTCACACGTACGGCCCCTCATGCTGCGGCAGTGATTTTTCAGACGCTGACTGGCGATGGGGCGGTGACAGCCACGCGTATCCATGGCAAACCGTGCACCAACGCGACCTGTGACTCTTCAGCAGGTGACTGCGAATGCGAGACCTATACCGGCACGTTCACAGTCTCGCCAATCGGGAAAGCCAGTTTCAGCTTCAGCAACACGGTCAACACCGACGACACTGTCAACAGCGGTGAAAACCGAGGCATCTGCTTTCCGTTCTCGGGCACCGGAACCATCGCTGCGGGAAGAAACGCGGTGAACTTCGCGGCGACGGGAATCGCCTGTAACGAGTTCGATTTTTCCTCCAAAACCGCGGTCTTCATCAATCAGTCTGCGTACTACATCACTCCTGGCCGGGGAGCCGGCAAGTACGCCTCAGCCCAGGGTTCAGGCAATCTGGTCCTGACGCTGAACTTTTCCAACAACACCGGAACGGTTCATATCCGGGGGAATATCCAGCCGTAGTGGTGCCTGCCGTTACTGAAAATCGCAATTTGATGTCAAGCGGCCAGCGACGAGGAACCTACGGGGCCCGGCTGTGGCGCACCGCGCTCTGGAATCGGCTGCGGAACCATCAACCAAGACCAAAAAGAACGTAGAACTCAGGCCACCCTACGTGTCGATTCGGCCCGGAGATCTTGGTTTAAATGTTTCAGGTCTATTTATCCCTAACAGGCTTTGCCGACAAAGCAAGCGACGAAACCTCAGAGATTGCACCGTGGTGTCCTTCGGCTTTGCGCAGGACAAGCTTCTTACCCCTGCTATCGCCCCGCGGCGCGACCGAATGACGGAGGCCACGCGACCTGACGGTGCTGGCGCGGGCGGAGAGCCTAGCGCCGCCAGGAGCAAGAGCTCGTGCTGCTGACTGGAAGAAGTGACCGGGGCCGATCAGCTCTTTGTCATGCCGCGCAAATGCGATAGCGCCAGGCGCGTCGCCGACAGCAGCGTCGCGATGACAGGCGGGACGCCGGTCCTACTTCCAGAAGTAGGTTCGAACTCGGTGCCCGGGGCGAAAAAGCACGCAATCAGGCAAAGCTCGCTCTGCCACGGGCAACACGCAGATATCCGCGGGCGGGTAGTGAGTCAATTGGATGAGCGGAGGCCAGCTTCGGACTTGGCGCCCAGAGCAAATCTCTCTACGGGCTTTTTCGGGCTTTCCTTCAGAAGCCCGAGCCGCACCAGGCTTTCGGCGGTGGCGACGATGGACTCTTCGTTCGAGCGCGGCGCCCAGCCCAGCGTGCGTTTGGCCTTTTCGTTGGTGGCGTTCTTCGTCTTGCCGAGCTCGGGCAGGATCAGCTTCACCGCCGGATCGCGCATCGCGGCGATGCGCACCAGCCAGTTGGGCAGTTGCCGCGTCGGCACTCTTTTGGCCGCCGCGCCCATGCGGGCCTTCAGCACCTTGGCGATGTCGAGCATCGACATGAAATCGCCGGCGACGGCGAGGAAGCGTTCGCCCTTGGCGGCGGGATGAGTCATGGCGCGGATGTGCAAGTCGGCGACGTCGCGCACATCGACGACGCCGAAATACAGCCGCGGGCAGCCGGGCATCGCGCCGTCCATCAGGCGCTGCACCAGGAGGATCGAGGTCGAATAGTCGGGCCCCAGGACCGGGCCGAACACGCCCACCGGATTGACGACGGAAAGCTCCAGGCCGCCGCCTTCGTTGGCGATGAAATCCCAGGCCGCGCGTTCGGCCAAAGTCTTCGATTTCACGTAGGCGCGTCACGTCGTCGCCATTGGGGTCCGTCCAGCTCGTCTCGTTGAACGGCGTTGTCTGCGGCTTGTGGCCATAGCCGATCGCCGCGAACGAGGAGGTCAGCACCACGCGCTTGACGCCGGCGTCGCGCGCGGCGCGCAGCACGCGGAGCGCGCCTTCGCGCGCGGGCACGATCAGCTCGTCCTCGTGCTTGGGGACGTTCGGGGGAAAGGGCGACGCCACGTGCAGCACGTACTCGCAGCCGGCGACGGCTTCCGGCCAGCCCGCGTCGTTTTCGAGATCGGCGGCGATGAAGGACAAGCGATCGCCCGGCTCGGCGCCGCCTTCCTTCAGCATGGCGCGCACGTCGCCCTCGCGCTTCAGGCTCCGCACCGTGGTGCGCACCTGATGGCCCGCGGCCAGGAGCTGCAGGATGCAATGGCTGCCGATGAAGCCCGACCCGCCGGTCACCAGAATTGTGCTCATTTCCGCCTCCTTATTGTTCAGGGCTGAATTGCCGCCGGAATAATCATTCCCGGCGCGACCAGTGACATTTATATCGATGCAAGTCAGCGTACCGCGTCCGCCGCCACAAGTTGGTTCAACCGGGGCGTGATCGGGGTCCACGTACCTCCTCCATTCGTCGTGGATAGCAACTCGCCATGCCAGGTTATCCAACCCACGGCCGGCGTGGCAAAGTCGAGCCGCAAGTCCAAGCGGTCCGCCGGCGGCCAGAAGGCGCCCTCGGCGTCGCCGCTGGAGTCGCCCCTGGCGCCCGGACCCAAGCTGGCGAAAGGTGGAACGGCGCCGAATGAATAGTCGGCCAGGATCCAGGCCGAACCGGCCACGGCGGATCGTACCGTACACGTAGTCCATCCGGAATTCATTCCGGTCGGGGTTGACGACAACATTCTATCCGGCTTCCAGGTCCGCCCCCCGTCAACGGTTGCGAACAGCACCGCGTGATAATGGCTCTGGGGACAGCCCAGGCTATTTGATTCCCCCGACATGATACCCGAGGTTGCCGAATAGGTGGCCGGCAAAAAGCCGCGCTCGCTGTCGGTAAAAGTCGGCAGGTTATAAATAGCAGTCGGCGGCGGATAGGTTATGTCGGTCACCATCTGGCCATGGTACTGAACCGCAGCGCAGTACGGGTTAGGCGGAAGATGCCTGGCGATATCTTCCGAGTACACGTCCTTGGGGGTCTCCAACGACACCTTCTGCCAGCTCTTTGCTCCATCGCGAGTAACGTAGAGTTCCTCGCCGGCCTGACTCGCAATCAAGTCGCCTCGCGCCATCTGCGAGCCCCCAAAAATCGATCCGCCAGGCACGCCGATGCCGCGGCCACGGAGTCCTCTCATCATCATTAAACCCCGGAGAGCGCCGGCCGCTGGCGGCAATTCCGGGCGAACGGAAGCGGACGGACTGGCCGCCGCGGCTGGACTTGAGCGATCACCAACCATCCAGCCTTCCTCGGGCGTAACGAAGCGAACTCCCGTTGGCCTGATAGGACTGTCCGCCGCCGGACTCCAGCTCTTACCTCCATCCGCAGTCATCAACAACCTCTTGTCCCAGTGAAATGTCGACTGGCCCATGGTAGACGCAGTCATGTTCATCCAGCCATGACGCGGGTCCACGAACCCGATTTCTGCCGCAGGTTGAATAGTACCCCTCAGCCACTCAAGGCCGGGGATCTCCATGCGCGTTCGAGACCAGGTCGCGCCCCCGTCCTCAGTGGACACAAGCTCGAACACGGGTTCGAACTCCGGCTTCTTCGCGGGCTTCGCTCTGTGCCACCAGCGCCACAACCAGTTCGGCGGCGCCACAGGCTCCCAGTGCCATACCACTACACAGCCACGCCTGGCATCGAGGAAAAAGAACTTGGAAACAATGTTATCGGAGACAGCCAGGCTCGGCGAAATCTCCTTCCACTGAGCGCCACCGCTTTCAGTGCGCAGAAGGTGGGCCTTGCCGCTTTCCGCCAGACCGCTGGTCACTGCCACAACCACTCCCACCTCGGGACCCAGCAGTTGCATCGATCCCACCCCCAGCGCTGCCACCGACACGCGCGGCTGCCGTTGTTCCAATGCCGATGCTTGTGCGCTGCGGCCAAAGTTGACGTTGGCCCAAGTCACCCCTCCATCGCGGGTTGAAAAGAACCGGCCGTCATTCAGCAGTAGCCATCCGCGCGACAGAGTCACAAAGCTGAGTTGACGAGCCCCGTAGTAGCCCGGTTCGGCGTTGGACCTCGCGCTGGCTGTGGCGCCGCCGGCAAGCGCAGTGATTGCGGGATTATTGCCGTCCGGCTCGTTGGCGGTAATCCACGCGGACCCCACCACGGCGGATGAGACGACATTGCCGACCGGCTTTCCGCTCAGGTTTGCCAGCGTCCTGTCCGGCTTCCAGGTTTGTCCGCCGTCCTCGGATGCGAAGAGCACCGCGGCCGACTTCACCCCCAAGCCGCCTGAATAGGTTACCGGCAAGTAGCCGTGCTTGCTATCCTCAAAGGTCGGCAGGTCATAGGTGGCATCAGTCGCCGGATACACTTCCCCGGGTGGCGCAAGCGATACCTTTTGCCAGCTCTTTGCTCCATCGCGGCTAACGTAAAGTTGATCGCCGGCAGGCGCCAGCATCCAGCCTTCCGTAGGTGTGACAAGACGGATGTTACCTCCCGGCCCAGGCTCTGCCGGCGCATCCTGCCAGCTTCGGCCTCTATCTGAAGTTATCAGCAGCCTCCTCTGATGGAGATTCGGGCCGGTCACAACATCCAGGCTGAGCCAGCCATGCAGAGCATCCGCAAAGTAGAGCTGGCCATCGGATCTGATAAAACTCAGTATCCCGGGCGCGCCCGGAACGCTGATATTTGTTATCGACCAGTCGGCTCCCGCGTCGATCGTGGAGAAAACTACGAACTTCTGGTTCTCGCGATATAGAAGCCAGCCGCGCCTGGTGTCGAAGAAGAACACCGAAGAGATGTTATTGCCGCCGCCAACGCCGCGGGGCGTAATCGTTTTCCACGTCAGGCCTCCGTCTTCAGTCCAGTACAGCCTGCTGTTCCTCACGCTCAACGCCCATCCGACGTCGGGAGTGAGCAGTTGTATCGAGTCCACCCAGGATTGCTTCTGCCAGGATTGCTTCCGTTGATAGCTGGCTGCATTTTGTTTCTCGGCAACTCCGGGTTCGAGCTTGGTCCAGGTGGCGCCGCCGTCCGTGGTTGATAACAGCTCACTCCTGTGGAGCAGCATCCACCCCTGCTTCGGGGTAGCAAAACTCAGCGCCAAATAGGTAAGACCTCGATACCCCCCGACGTAGCCCGATATGTCGGTGTCGGTTCTGCCGTCCGGTCCATCTTTGGATAGCGTGGCGCCTTCATCGGTCTCTGAACCGGTGGCCGCGATTAAAGTGGAACCAGCCACAGCCACAGCGTGTGAATCGTCGCCGCCGGACAGGTCAAGGTTCGCGATGAACCGAAGCAGCTTCCAGGTTCGTCCGCCATCCCCGGTTTTGAACAGGCCTAGCGCTGATTTGCGGCCCCGTTCCTCGGCGCAATAATTCACCGCCAGAAAGCCGTGCTTGCTGTCCTCGAAGGTCGGCAGATCATAGTACCTGACCTCGGGTGAGCTGCCGGGGCCGAGCGCCCGGCGGATCTCCTTGGGTATCGGCACCGACACATTGTGCCAGCTCCTTGCACCATCGCGCGTAACGGAAAGTTCCCCGATGTCGGGATCGAACCACGACGGGGTTGTGAGCTGCCAACCAACTGCGGGTGTCAGCAGCGAAAAGGGACCAGCCCCGCCGGGAGTTTCCTGATCAGCCCCGCGCCAGGTCCGCCCGCCGTCTGAAGTAATCAGCAAAGTGCCCGAGCTCGAATGCCCTGCATACCCGGTCAGGTTCAGCCAGCCGTGGTCAGAGTCCGCAAATGCGATCTCACCTCCGTAATCGTCCATATTGGGCTGGATATAGACGCCGTCAGGGATGGTCACACGTGCTATCGACCAGGTTGTTCCCGAATCGGCGGTAACGGCCAAATCGTATTGCGGCGATCCCTCAGGCGCAGACCTGGGGGATTCGGTCCAGCCGCAGCAAAACAGTACCCACCCCCGGTGAGGGTCGAGAAAAAATACGTCGGCGATACGCTCGGGCTCGGGGCCGCCGAATCCGGGCGGCGCAAACCCTCCTGACTTCCGGATTCCACTGTTGGGTAACGGATTGGGGGTGATATTACTCCAATGAGCGCCCCCGTCCGCCGTCCAGAAGAGATCTCTCGTGGCGTAATTTCCCGTGGTCGCCCAGCCGGTATTTGGAGCGATCAATTGCATTGACTTCGCCGCCCAGGCGCTGGACGACGCCCCCAACATCAGAACGCCAATCAAACAAGCCGGCAAACACCGATTGATCACTGGGATACGCGCAGGGAATGAGACAGGTTGGCCCAAGGTTTCACCCGGAATTGCCGATTTGAATGCTGATTGAGACTCGCACCGACACCAAGCGGTTTACAAGTGCGAAGGTCGAGTCTCATTGACGCGGGAGAGCTGCGGGACAGGCGGATGTAGTATGAAAGATCAACTGGAACAGATTCGGGCGCCGCGTGCCGGCCGAGATGGCTTGGTTCCGGCTCAGTCGCTTCCCCGGTTGAACCGTGGACTTCTCTTCTCGAGGAACGCCTGAATTCCTTCGCGCTGGTCCGGCGTGCCCATCGTCGCGAGGACCGCGCGGCGCTCCTCGGCGATGCTCTCCTCGAGCGGCTTCTCGCCGGCGCCGACGATGCACCGGAGCATTCCCGCGACCGCAATCGCCGGCATGTCCGCCAGCTCGCGCGCCAGCGCGTGGGCACGCTCAAACAACTCCTCGATTGGCCAGACTTCGCTGACCAGACCGATCCGGAGCGCCTCGGGGCCGGAGATCTTCTTGGCACGAAGGATCATGTCGATGGCGTGACCGCGTCCGACGCAGCGCGTGAGGCGCGCGCTCCCGGCCCATGCGGGGACGGTGCCGAGATCGAGCTCGGGAAGTCCGATCTTGCAGCCTTCGGCCGCCGCCAAGCGGAAGTGACAGGCGAGCGGCAGCTCCAGACCTCCGCCCAGGCAGTAGCCGCACAGCACGGCGACAACGGGCTTGGGGAGGTTCTCGATCGCGGCGAGGACGCGGAGGCGTTGGTCGAGGACGGCCTCCAGGCTTCCCATCCGTTTGAGACCCTCCGGGAGCTGCTTCAGGTCCATCCCGACCGATAAGTTCTCGCTCCCCGCGCCGCGAATGACGATGGCGCGCACGCCGTGGTCGAGCGCGGCGCGTGCGACCTCCGCCTCCAGCGCGTCCATGAAGTCCAGGCCCATGCGGTTGCGGGGATGATCGTTGATCACCAACGTCTCGATCGGTCCATCGCGTTCGATGAGCAACGGAGCCCCGGTCGCGTTGGTGTCAAAGGACATGGGCATGCCTTTCACTACGCGGTGAGCGCCGGCTTCGCAAGCCCGCCCCGGCCGGCACCTCGGGCGGGCTGGGAGCGCGGCGCACCGTGGGGCGAGAAGGTGAAGCCTACCGCACCGCGGCCCGGTGGCTCCCGAGAGCGTATCAAGCGGCCATTTCTAGCGCTTGGCCGCAGATTCTCCTAAGGTGAACCCTCACTGATTGGTGCTGGAGAGCTGCGGGGCGAGATTTAGGATGAAAGATCAACTGGAACAGATTCGGGCGCGGGCGCTGGCTGAGCTGGGCGACGGCGCGACCGAAAAGCAAATCGAAAATGTCCGCGTGCGCGTGCTGGGACGCGGTGGTGAAATCACCGAGATCATGCGCCGGATGCGCGAGGTGTCCGAGGCGGAGCGTCCCGCGATCGGCCAGCTCGCCAACGAGATCAAGCGCGACCTCGAGGCCCGTATCGCGGTGCTGACCGACGCGCATCGGCTGACATCGCTGGAAAAATCGCTCAGCGAGGGCAGTATCGACGTGACGCTGCCGGGCGTGCGGATTCCGCGCGGCCGGGTCCATCCGGTCACCCAGATGATGGAGCAGATGCTCGATATTTTCGTCGAGATGGGCTTCGAGGTGGCCTACACCCAGGACCTCGAGGACGATTTCCACAATTTCGCCGCGCTCAACTTTCCGCCCGACCATCCGGCGCGCGAGATGCAGGACAGCTTTTTCGTCAGCGGCGGGATGCTGCTGCGCACGCATACCTCCAACGGGCAAATCCGCGTGATGGAGCAGCGCAAGCCGCCGCTGGCGGTGGTCTGTCCCGGCGCCTGCTACCGGCGCGACGAGCTGAGCGTGCGGGCCTCACCGATGTTCCATCAGATCGAGGGCTTCATGGTCGATCGCACCGGCGTGGTCACGATGGCGAACCTGAAAGGCGTGCTGTCCGAATTCGCGCGGTCGTTTTATGGCTCCGACGTTGCGGTGCGTTTCCGGTCGAGCTATTTTCCATTCACCGAGCCGAGCACGGAGCTCGATATCAGCTGCGTGCTGTGCAAGGGCGCCGGATGCCGGGTGTGCAAGCACACCGGATGGACCGAGATTCTGGGCGCCGGAATGATTCATCCCAACGTGCTGCGCGCGGTCGGCTACGACCCGGCGCGCTACCAGGGCTTCGCCTTCGGGCTGGGCCCCGAGCGGGCGGCGCTGCTCAAGCTCGGCGTCGACGACATGCGCTTGTTCTACGAAAACGACCTGCGCTTCCTCGCGCAGTTCTGAAGCGATGGGAGCTCGACCTTCGCGTTTGCAAACCGCCTGATGTTGGTGGGAGTTTGAAAGCGGGATTCAAAATGGAAATTCCGGTGAGACACTCTTGGCGAAAAATCCGCAGCGGCAAGATCGCGATCTTGGGTGGGGTTGCGCTCGCTTTGTCGGGCTTCATACTCTTCAGCGTTTCCGGAGCCGCGCCGCGCGCCTATAGCGCGACGCCCACCCCGAAAATCCTGGTTACAGACCGTTGCACCGCCGCCGTCACGGCATATCCCGCCGCGAGCAACGGCGATGTCTCGCCGCTGGCCCCCGCCCCTACCGGCCTCGCCTTGCCCCAATCTGTGGCCGTTGACGCGAGCGGGAACATTTACGTCATCAACTCCCCCTGCGCGGGCACCGTCACCGTTTACGCCAAGGGGAGCAACGGCGCGGATGCCGCTCCCATCGCCATCATCGGCGGGAGCAACACCGGCCTGATCGACCCAAGGGGCATCGCGTCAGATTCCAGTGGCAAAATCTATGTGGCGGACCACGGCAACCCCCTCGTGGCTCCTATCGTCCCCCCGAGCGTGCTTGTCTATTCGGCGGGGAGCAATGGCAACGTCGCCCCCATCGCCACCATCAGCGGGAGCAACACCGGCCTGTACTACCCAGTTGACATCGCGGTGGATTCCAGCGGCAAAATCTATGTGGCGGGCGAGTACCTCGTGGCGGACGAGTACGTCACCGGCGTGTTGGTCTATTCCGCGGGGAGCAACGGCAACATCGCGCCCATCGCCACCTTCAGCAGCGGCGGAGGAGGCGGCATCGCGGTGGATTCCAGCGGCAAAATCTATGTGGCGGACGCCTTCGCCGAGAGCGTGTTTGTCTATTCGGCGGGGAGCAACGGCAACGCCGCCCCCATCGCCACCATCAACGGGAGCAACACCGGCCTGGAAGGCCCAGTCGGCATCGCGGTGGATTCCAGCGGCAAAATCTATGTGGCGGATGACGGACCTTGCGACTGCGGCGGCGGCAGCGTGTTTGTGTATTCGGCGGGGAGCAACGGCAACGTCGCCCCCGTCGCCACCATCAGCGGCAGCAAGACCGGCCTGAGCTTCCCAGTCGGCATTGCGCTGGACTCCAGCGGCGAAATCTATGTGGCGGATGACGGACCTTTCGACAGCGGCGGCGGCAGCGTGTTTCTGTATTCGGCGGGGAGCAACGGGGACGCCGCCCCCATCGCCACCATCAGCGCGAGCTACTACACCGGCCTGAAAGACCCGGTCGGCATCGCCGTGGACTCCAGCGGCAAAATCTATGTGGCGGACCTCGGCTCCTCCGAGGCTTTGCCCCAGATCCCCCCGAGCGTGTTTGTCTATCCGGCGGGGAGCAACGGCAACGCCGCTCCCATCGCCACCATCAGCGGGAGCAACACCGGCCTGAGAGGGCCAATCGGCATGGCGGTGGATTCCAGTGGCAAAATCTATGCGGCGGGCTACAACAGCAACACCGGCTACAGCGTGTTGGTCTATGCGGCGGGGAGCAACGGCAACGTCGCCCCCATCGCCACCATCAGCGGGAGCAACACCGGCCTGATAGGGCCAATCGGCACGGCGGTGGACTCCAGCGGCAAAATCTATGTGGCGAACGACGGCATCTACAACGATTTTGGGGTCGAGATCGTGCCCCCGAGCGTGCTTGTCTACCCGGCGGGGAGCAACGGCAACGTCGCGCCCACCGCCACCATCAGCGGGAGCAACACCGGGCTGAACCTCCCAGTCGGCATCGCGGTGGATTCCAGCGGCAACACCTACGTGACGGACGGGGGACCTGACGGCGGTGGCCCGGCCAGCGTGTTTGTCTATGCGGCGGGGAGCAACGGCAACGTGGCCTCCATCGCCACCATCAGCGGGAGGAACACCGGCCTGAGCGCCCCAGTGGGCATCGCGGTGGATTCCAGCGGCGACATCTATGTGGTGGACGGCGCCAGCGTGTTTGCCTATTCGGCGGGGAGCAACGGCAACGTCGCCCCGGTTGCGACCATAAGCGGTCCAAACGCAGAACTGACGGAGCCCCTGTCCATCGCCATCCAGCCGGTGGCTGCGGCGCCGCCGCCAACCGGGACCCCGGCGCCGACGGCGGCTGCCACGCCGACCCCAACCGCGAGTCCGACCTTCACTGCGGCGACGGCGACTCCGACTCCAACCCCGGCGCCGGTGGGAGCCAAGCTCACCGCGAGCGCGACTTCTCTCACGTTCGCTAAGCGAGCCGAAGGCACGATCAGCAAGGCTCAGGTCGTGACACTGACCAACGCCAAGACCAAGAAACAGAATCTGACGACAACCGTTCTCGGCGTGTCGGCCTCAGGCGACTTTGCGGTGCCGGCAGGTGAGTGTGTCGGCCCGCTCAGCGCCGGTCACAAGTGCAAGATATCCGTCACGTTCACACCGACCGGCACGGGAACCCGCAAGGGAAGCTTGAAGGTTACGAGCAACGCCAGCGATCCGTCGCTAACCGTCTCGCTCAAGGGCACGGGCAAAAAGTGAGCGACGAACAATTGGATTGGAAGAGCGGCGGATCGCCGGGAGGACGAACGATCCGCCGCAGGCGCTGCGATGCGCCCACCGCGAATCAGGTTGCTCCGGACACCTCTCTCTGATCTGATCAGGAAGCGGCCAGCAGGCATCGCGCCCGCCGGTTGAGGTTAGCCCGATGAAGGTTCCGCTGAGCTGGATTAAGGAATTCGTCGCGATCGAGGCCGATGTCGCCGAGTTGTGCCGCCGCCTGACGGCTGGCGGGGTAGAGGTCGAATCGATCGAGCGGATCGAGCCGCCTTTTGCCGGCGTGATCGTCGCGAAGGTTTTGAGCGTCGGTAAACATCCTAACGCCGATCGCCTTTCGGTATGCGAAGTTGACGCGGGCAGCGCCGGCCGGTTCAAGGTGGTGTGCGGCGCGCCCAACGTGAAGCGCGGGATGAAGGCTGCGCTCGCAACCGTGGGCGCGCAGCTCGTGCGCGGCGGTCACGGCAGTAACGAGGCGCCGCCGCCGCTGGCAGCGACCGAGATTCGCGGCGTGCAATCCGAGGGCATGCTGTGCTCGGAAAGAGAACTGGGATTCTCGGACAATCACGGCGGCATCATGGCGCTGGAGAGCGACGCACCGGTCGGCGCCAGCCTCGCGGCTTACCTGAACTTGCAGGATACGGTGCTCGACATCGCGATCACGGCCAATCGGGGCGACTGTCTTTCGGTGCGCGGATTGTCGCGCGAGATCGCCGCGCTGTTCGGCGCGCGTCTGAGGGAGCCGAAGCTCGCATCGCCGGCCACGCCCGCATCAGATGCGGGCGAGGGCGCGCCGTTTCCGATCGAAATCCAGGCGCCCGAGATGTGCCCGCGTTACGCCGCGCTCGCGATCGAGGGCATCACGATCGGCCCCTCGCCGATGTGGCTTCGGCGCAGGCTGGAGCTATGCGGGATGCGCCCGCTCAACAACGTGGTCGATGTGACGAACTACGTGATGCTCGAGCGGGGGCAGCCGTTGCACGCTTTCGATCTCGCGCGTATCGAGGAACGGCGCATCGTGGTGCGGCGCGCCGGCGATTATTTCCAGTTCGTTACGCTCGATAACGTCCGGCGCGATCTCGAACCGTCCGACCTGATGATCGCCGACGGCAAACAGATGCTCGCGATCGCGGGCGTGATGGGCGGGCTCAACTCGGAGGTCAGCGACGCCACCGCCGCGATCCTGCTCGAGAGCGCCTACTTCGAGCCGATGGCGATCGCGCGGACCTCGCGCCGGCTGGGGCTGCGTAGCGAGGCCAGCTACCGCTTCGAGCGCGGCATCGATCGTGAGGGGCAAGTGCCGGCGGTGATTCGCGCCGCGGCGCTGATCGGCAAGATCGCCGGCGGTCGTCAGGCTGGAGCGATTACCGACGTTCGAGCCGAGGCCGGCGTCCAGGCGCGAGATCGACCTCGACCTCAACGCGATGGCCGCGCTGCTCGGCGCCGAGATTCCGGCCAGCGAGGTCAAGCGGCGATTGCGCGCGCTGGGCGCGGGAGTCGAGTCGGAAGCGAAGGGCCACCTTAAGGTGTCGCCGCCCTCGTTTCGTCCCGACTTGAACGAGCCGGCGGATCTGGCTGAGGAAGTCGCGCGCATCACCGGGCTCGAGGACGTGCCGGCCGTGCTCGCGCTGCGCAGCGCCGCGCCGCGGCCCGAGAATCCCGAGCGAGCCTTCACGCGCCGCGCGCGCGAGGTGCTCAACGGATGCGGCTTGACCGAGATCAAGACCATCGCGTTCATCGCGCCGACCGACAACGCGCGGTTTCCCGGGCTGGAGCGCGGAGCGCCGGTCAAGGTGACCAATCCGCTCTCCGCGGAGCTATCGGAGTTGCGGATGAGCCTGATGCCGGGCCTGATCGCGGCGTTGCGCTTTAACCTCAACCGTCAAGCCGGCGCGTTTCACGGCTTCGAGATCGCCAAGGTATTCGCCGCGCGCGGTGAAACGCCCCTTGAGGGGAATCGCCTCGCCGCGGTCAGCTACGGCGATTTCGCGCTGGCCGAGGTCGGCGCCAAGGGCGTCAAGGCGGGTTTCCTGACGCTCAAGGGAACCCTGGAGACCTTCTTCCAGTCGCTGGGCATCCTGAAACGAATCGAGTTCGAGCGCGCTGCGGCGCCGGGCGGGCTCACGATGTTTCTCCATCCGGGACGGGCTGCGCAAATCAAGCTCGACGGCAAAATTCTCGGTTGCCTGGGCGAGTTGCATCCGCGCGAAGCGATGCGCCTGGAATTGGACCTGCCATGCGTTCTCTGTGAACTTGACATCAAGGGACTCATCGCTTATGTTCTGCCGCGCCAATCGATTGAACCACCGGCCAGATTTCCCGCGGTCAGACGCGACTTGGCGCTGGTGGTCGATCGAGAGTTTCCGGCGGGGAGTGTGGTGCGAGCCGTCGCACAAGTTGAGTCGCCGCTGCTAGAGGATGTGGAGCTGTTTGACGTCTACGAGGGGGAGCCGATCGCGACCGGAAAGAAGAGCGTCGCGCTGGCGCTCAGTTATCGGGCCAGGGATCGCACTCTGACAGACGAGGAGGTCAACCGCGCACACGCCGCGTTGGTCGCGGAGGTGACGGCGCGTCTGGGGGTGGAGTTGCGGCAGTAAAGGACCGGACCGGGTTCCGAAGCGCGTTCGGGGGATTGTACGCCGCAAGGAATGACCAAAGCCGATCTCGTGGAGTTGATCTACGAGCGGGTGGGCTCTTCAAAAAAAGAAGCCTGTGAAGTGGTCGAGGTGGTTTTCGAGATCATAAGGGCGAATCTGCGCCGTGGTGAGAAGGTCAAGATCTCGGGCTTCGGCAGCTTTCTCGTCAACCAAAAGCGGGCTCGGCGCGGGCGCAATCCGCAGACCGGCGAGCCTATCACGATCGATTCCCGCGTGGTGCTGTCGTTCAAGCCGAGTCAGGTGCTCAAGCAATCGGTCAATAACGGCTCCAAGCCGCCATCATGAGCCGCTCTCCGCGCCAGACCGGAGCGCGGGCCTCAAAATCAAAGCGCCCATCAGGTGCCCCTGCCGGCCGCTCCGAAGCGGCACTCAAGATCGGCGATGCCGCGCGCGTGGTGGGCGTCAAACCATTCGTGCTGAGGTTCTGGGAGACCCAGTTCGCCTTCCTGAAACCGAGCCACGCGCGCTTCAAGCATCGAGTGTACGAGCCGGAGGACATCGAGAACTTGCGGCTCGTTAAGCGCTTGCTGCACGAAGAGCGGTTCACGATCGAGGGCGCGAAAAAGCATCTGCGGCAGTTCGGTCTGGAGCAGGTGCGCAACGAGCTGGCGGCCGGCCCGGCGCGTCCCGCAAAGCGAGAAAGCGCGGACGAGCCGCGGCCCGAGATGCGCCAGGCGCTCGCGGATATCAAGCGCGAGCTGGTGACGTTGCACAAGCTGCTGGGGGAGTAGCGTCAAAAGGCGGCGCGACGGTTCCAGGAAGTAGGACCGGCGTCTCGCCCGTTATTCGGACGGCGTAACCCCGGTGATTGGCCGGCGGGTCGCCCCCCTGCGCGTACGACGGCCCTACTTCGGATCGCCCGATGCCGGCCGCGGGCGCTCAGTCGACCAGCGGTGGATTCTCGAGCAGTTCGGCGCCGGCGACGCGCCGTGGCTTGCGCGGCGCTGACGCTGCCGATGAAGTATCCCTCGGATTCCGCCGAGAACGTTTCGCAGAACGCATTCCTGGTGCATCTCTGGAAGGAAGGTCGTAGCTTCAACCGCCCGCCGATCGCACGCTTCAGTGTCTCTGCTGCGGGAAGGTGATCGAGAAAAAGCGCGCATGGCAAAAGTTCTGCTCGCCGGCGTGTCGGCGGCGACACTGGGGACAGATGCACGACTCGGATCAGCGAACTGACGAGCCCAGTCAATAGCCGCGCTAAGCGGGCCGTCACTGGTCGTTCGTCCGTCGAGCGAAAACTGCATCTCTTCGGTACGTTGCGGAGTTTGGTTTCCCGCTGGAACGAGGGCAAAATAGACGACGTGCCTAAACGGACCGCGATGAGACTCCAATCGGACCGTCCTCCCGGGCGCAGTCTGCCTGTCACCCGGAGGGCGTCAAGCGGGGGGTTCGGACCGTAAAAAAGAGCCCACCAAAACGGTGATCGTGAAATCATTTCGCTGCTGGCGCTGGGCAGTCCTGGTCGTCGGGACCGCGCGGCGGTTGGATCATTGAAGACGCCGGGAACTAAGGTTCATCGTCGTTCCTCGCGAGAGGCCCGGTAGGGAACGCGCGAAAGGCCGCCCATAATGATTGCTGAATGTTTCCGGCAACTACCAGCTTGAAAAGAGCAGCGGTCTTTGGGGCCTGCTTCGGCGTTGCTGCCTCGCTGGTGGTCGTTGCCGCTGTTGTCGTTCTGCAGTGGTACGGGTCCCGCCCTAGCAGGCTGTTGAGAAACCCCTTTCGATAGGATCGACAGATGGGTTTGCATCTATATAGTGGAAGGAGGCCAGTTGGGTAGAGGAGGAAGCGGAAGATGCGCGGCTACGATCGGCCCCAGACCACGATGCTGACCCTGGTTAACCCTGAGCAGCGGGTACCAAGCAACCATCCGATCAGGTTGATCAAGGGGCTGGCGGAGGTGGCGCTCAAAGAACTCTCGGCGCGGTTGGAGCAGATGTACAGTGAAGTGGGCCGGCCCTCGATCCCGCCGGAGCGGTTGTTGAAAGCCTCGCTGTTGATGGCGCTGTACAGCGTGCGCAGCGAGCGGCTGTTGTGCGAGCAGTTGGAGTATAACCTGTTGTTCCGCTGGTTCCTGGATATGAACTGGGACGAGGCGGGCTTCGACCACTCCAGCTTCAGCCGCAATCGGGCGCGGTTGCTTGAGCACGACCTGGCAGGCGAGTTTTTCCGCACCGTAGTGGCGGCGGCCCGTGCGCTGAAGCTAACCAGCGACGAGCACTTTACGGTGGATGGCACGCTGATCGAAGCCTGGGCCTCGCTCAAGAGCTTCAAGCGCAGGGATGCGGGCCCGACTGAGCCCCCCGCTGACCCGGGCAATCCGACAGTGAACTTCCACGGCGAGCGGCGCACCAATCAGACCCACCAGTCTACGACCGATCCCGAGGCGCAGCTGGCCAAGAAGGGTGCGGGCAAGGAGGCCAAGCTTTGTTACTCGGCCCACGCCCTGATGGAGAATCGCAACACCATCTTGATCGACTTTCAGGTGGAGCCGGCGGATGGACGTGCCGAGCGGCGCGCGGCGCTGGCAATGGTCGGCGAGAGTCTGCCCGGGCGCCGCAGGATCACGCTGGGCGGCGACAAGGGCTACGATACCCACGATTTCGTGGAGTCCTGCCGTGCGCTCAAGGTCACCCCGCACGTGGCGCAGAATCTGGCGCGCGCAGGTGGCTCCGCCATCGACGCTCGTACTGTGCGCCATGGGGGCTACGCTGTCAGCCAATGGATCCGTAAGCGGGTCGAGGAAACCTTCGGCTGGATGAAGACCATCGGCGGGCTGCGGCGCACGCGCTATCGCGGTCGCGAGCGCGTCCAGATGCACGCCTACTTGGTCGCCGCCGCCTACAACCTGCTCAGAATCGCCAAGCTCAGTGGGGCTCCGGCATGAATCATCAATCCACACCACTGTTCCATGCCGCGCGGCGCATGAAAGTGGCTCGCGGGTAGACCTGTAATCCCAGCGTTGCGCTCTTAACGAACTACGAAACTGAGTAATCAACCCCTTTCCTCAACAGCCTGCTAGACCATGGGACGCGGAATCAATCAAGTGCCTAAGTTCTAGCGTGCTCCCGTTTTATGACCCCCCGGATTCAGGGCCATGGAAAGTCCACGGCTTTGAATTTACCTTTGTACTAGAGAACAACACGAACCGCGATTATACGGTGCCTCAAGATCTAAAGCTATTCAAAAGAGAAGAGGGTTCGGAAGCTTTGGACGATTTCGACGCTAAGCTCGCCCACTCTTTTATGATTCCGGCTAAGGAACGCGCTCTGTTGCGCGTCAGCGTTGAATGGTCGTGCGGCGAGACAGACTTCGATACCCACCGTGAAACGGAACGGGACCCGCAGACTTGCTTCAAAGAAGCTTTTGGAACCTTACTAGGCTTCGTTGGTCTCGATTATCAAACGAGAATACGACTGAACTTGCTGAAACCCGTGCTCGCGACGAGCTAGGAGAGGCCCCGCGCGTTCCCTCTTCATCGGGCCACTGAGGACGGCTCCGCGTTGGCTATCCGCGACAAGGACGGAAAGCCGGTCTGGCGAGCGCCCTGACTCTGGCGGCGCTCGATGCAGGATCATCCGCAGACCGCGAGTGTGACCAGCGAGACCGGTCCTAGCGAAACGAAAGCAAGCGCCAGCCTCAATCCGGCTTCCCCCGGATCGAATCGCCGAGTTCCCGGACTCTAGCGAGCAGGAAGTACCAAAGCCAAGGGATCGAAAAGACGACAATTATGCCGACCGGCGCCAACCACGACATTGTGTAGCGCCAGAATTCGGCTTCTTCGTACACGGCCCTGATCTTCTTCGTAGGCTCGTCAGCGTAAACAAACTGAGAACTCTCCGGATCGCAAGCCGCTTTGATCTTTTCAGCCTCTCCAGGCGGAAGAGCCGAATCCGGAAGATCCCAATAAGGCACGTCCCCGACCTTGGAGTCGGCCAATGCCCCCCGCCAAAATTCATCCCCGTCAGATTCGGCCTGCGCGAGTTTCTCGACCGTGACGAGCGGTTTCGGGCGGTCAGGATCGCTCCGGTCAAACGGTCCGAACTTGCACGCCGACAGTACGAAGCTCAATCGCTCGCCGTACCGGCTCGATTCCACCGAGCCGATGTAGGCAACTACGCCGGCCACCGCAAGCCCGGCGACTGCCGCCCATCGAGCGATCCATCGTCTTCCGCTCATCGCGAAGTCCCTAAAACCCCGAGATCGTGGTTCTCGGCCCAAACCACGAGCCCACCCCTGGAACCCGCGCGCCTTCGCGCTCAGTGATGATAACGCGCCGCGTTGACCATTCGCCACCTCTCCATGCTGATGCGGCGGTATGATGGCTCGTCGGAACGGATCATTCGCGGTAGCTCGACGCCGAACTGCTCGCGTGCCCACGCCCGTTGCTGCGGCGTCAGTCGCGTCACACCCGGCACGACTTGAGTGCATTGGAGCCGCTGCCGGGGTCGCAGCGGTAAGTTCGTCCACAACCACTCCCAGGGACGCGGCGTAGTTGGGCGACCGTTGTCCCTCAGCCTTCCAGAACTCCGGCGGATGATCGTTCCACTTGCCACTCCGAGGCCGCCGGACTGGCGGGATCTCGAGGTGAAGCATCTCGTGAAAAACGATCGTGACGAACACATCCTAGGGCACATCCGCGGCGTTGAGAACGTTGTGAATCCGAATGCGTCGCGATTCGGAGGAGATACAAGCGAGGTTCGCCTCGATGACGAAGCACCACGTAACGTCGCCAAAGGCGTGCCGGAAGAACTGCGCTGATACCGTCTGCACGATGTCCTCGAGATTGCGGTGCGGCAACTGTAGTTGCAGCGACCGGTCCTTCCACCATGAGCGATGCTTCATTGCGTCGACGTAGATCGCAGATTAATCCTTCGCGTCGGCCACGTCCCGGAACCGAACTTCGCGCGCGGGCCGGGTGGCGTCCTCGAACCTGGCTCCTCGACTCCCTGGTATTCGACTGCATGTGGTACCTCGCGCGCTCGCACCCCGTCAAGTCAGCCGGAAACTTAGGTAGTGCTCTAATTTGAAGGCGCCGCCTCGATCAATTCGCCCATCGTCCACAACCTGCTGCCGACCCCGGCTTCCATCGCGGGCGTGCGGCGCAGCGTCCGAAAAGTGAGCCCGCATCATCAACCGAGCGAATGACGCAGGAAACACAATTCCTGTTTAGCGAAATCTGAAAACGCGACAGGCGGTCGGTCTCCGATTGAAACTTGGATGTAATCGCGGGGATCGGAATCTGGCCTTCGCATTACCCAATAGGCAGGCAAACAGGCCTCTTGAGCTAGCGCATCCCGAACGGCGCGCGCTTTTGCAAGCTCTGCCGATTTGGCCCCAACAAATATGCCCGGCGAGATTTCTCCGCGAATACTAGTACTACTGTGTCATAAAGTGGTGGTAGCCGACGTGGTTGCCGCACCATGGACATGAGGGCAGAGTGACGACCAGCAAACGCGCGTGGCGCTGGCGAAGGGTGGCAATCGAGCTGGGATTGTGACGCTCAGGACGCACGGGCGGCTCCGCGTGGACGGAAACCTTTGGGTAGGCGAGCGGTGCGCAGGAAGGCAAGAGGTGCTGGGGGGGAAAGCCGAGCACGCTCGGCGGCGAGAAAGGCATAGGCCGCGATGCACAAGGCTCCATGGTGATGAAATCCCCGCCAGTTGCGGCCTTCATAATGATCCAGCCCGATTTCGTCCTTGAGTTCCTGATAGTCGCGTTCGATGCGCCAGCGGATTTTTGCCAAACGCACCAACTCGGCTATGTCAGTGCCCAGCGGTATCGTGGAAAGCCAGTAGCGCGTGGGTTCAGATTCCCCAAGCGGCCATTCGATCAAGAGCAATTCCGCTGGGCGGGGTTTGACCCGCAGATGGTCGCGATGGGCCGGATGTACCGCGGTCAGTGCGAAACGCGACTGCATCTGCCCCTTGGTTCCCTCGCGCCAGCGCACCAGTTGCCAACTCGCAAGGTCCAACTGCCGGGCCAAGGCGCGTACCGAAACTGGTTGATGATCAGGGTCGCGGCGCAAGCGCTTGGCGGGTCGGCCGCGACCGCTGCTTGGCGGTGGCGTCAGCGGACCTTGCCCTTGGGGCCACACCGTGGTGTCGCGCATGATGCCCACGGCGTATGACAAACCACGCGTGGTGAGGCCCTCGCGGAACTCAGTGTTCGAGCCGTAACCGGCATCCGCCACCACCGGCGCGCGCGGCAACTCGTCGGCCGACAGGTGGTCCATTTGCGCCAGAGCAAGCCGCCATTTCTGCTCAAACCCAAGCCCCTCGGGCACTCCCGCAGCCCGCCGCCGCGCGCGATCGCCGGCCCAAGCCTCCGGCAGATACAGCCGATAAGCGCAGGGCACACTCATGCTGGCATTGACCAGAGAGACGGTTACAACTACCTGACAGTTGTCTTCTTTTCCCACCACCCCGCAGTACTGCCGCGCCACTGCGACCGAGTGCTCGCCCTTTTTGGGAAACGCGGTGTCGTCCACCGCCCAGGCCGCCACCGGCCCGTGGCGCTCCAAGTGGCGCAACGCATACTCGCGCGCGACTCCAATCAGTGCGTTCTCCACCCACGGCGCGTTGGCGACGAAATGGTGCATCGACTGATGACGCATGCTGACGTGATTCGGATCCACCCTGGCGGCCATCGGCTCAACGCTCTTACGCTCACCCGCCAGCAACAGCCCGGTCAGGTAATCTCGCAACGGCTCACGCCGATCTGCGTGGCCGATTACCTCGCTCAACAGCCCTAGATACTCCTCAAACCGCTCCGCCTCTGCCAACCGCTGCCGTCCCATGGACCAAAGTATCTCACAGGCAAGACTGTCCTCACAACTTTATGACACAGTAGTACTAGTTGTCGGCGGGATGAAAGGCGCACCGGGCGGCAGCGGTTGTATCCAGCCAGCATGAAAGAACGATTCGCTGAGGTCCGTCGCAAGCCTTTTACAGTCGTCTCTCTCGTTGCGCACGATCACGACTTTCCCGTCAGCCGGGAAGCGCTCTGTCAATCGACTTCGCGTAGCTTGATCAAGCGCCGGCCACCCGCCGTCCTGCTCTTGACGCCAAGTGATTGCGACCGCAAGGAAGAAAGCCGTCAGCACAATTGTGACGATTTGACCACTCAACGAGAACTCGCGACCCCAGCGGCGGAATAGGAACGCCACGATCGGGATCATGATTCCGCACCCCAAGAGAGAAAGAACGAAATTCGAGCGCATGACTGCCCGGGACGATAGATCAGCCGCCAGCGCTTGTCAGGCCCGCTAAAAGGGTAGAATTTTGACGGGCCGGATTTCAAAAATTAGGTCACTTGTGGACTTGAAACCGGCCACTCAGCCCGAAATTGGGCCAGTGCCACCAGCCTCGCCGGGCCCGCGATCCTGCCCGCCGCGGCGACCCCCAAAAGAGAGATTGGGCCGAAGGCCTCTCGGCCCGGCCCCGTGCGAAACGTCCGAAGCGCCCCATTGAGCCACTTAGTCAGCAAGGGGACTCTGTGCGCTAACGCTGATCAGGACCTATTTTTCAACCCGGCACGGAAGGAGTATGCTGGCTCAGGTGATCTGGAGGGCAGCACAATGGTGGGTGACAGGTCAGAGATCACGCTCAGGAGAAACGGGCTAATAATACCGGTAAATTGCGACGACGGTTCCGATGGGACGACGACCGCGAGCAGCCTGACGATCCAAAGCAAAGGGGAGACTCCCTTCGAGTCGCTCTCCTTCGATGTGTATCGGGGCGAGGAAAGGCTCCACGGCGATTCATGGGATGCCGCTGGGAATGCTCTTTTCCGCGATCAATCTGGGGCGGTCGCCGTGAAGCTTCTCAAAGAGATTTCGGTCGCCGGGTTACCGAACATTAGGGCGAGTGTGCACGACGAAGCGCCAGGCGCCATGATGGGTCAGCCGCTCCCGGAGCGCGGCGGACCCTTGCGGGTACGTTTCGCCCGCCAGTTTCGGCGGCCCAATGAGGCGCTGTCCCGAGGCTAGACAAGCTCTTGCTCCGGCGTCGTGAGAGTATCTCCCCTAGGTGACTAGGACTCTGTAGGAGCCCTCACCCGCGCCGCGCAGAAAGCGTTAAGGGTGCAGAGCCAATCCGATTGCGCGGCTTGCCCTCTCCCGCGCTCAACGCGGGCGAGGGACCTAAGAGGCTCCGCCACTCCGCGAAAGAGCGGGCGCTCAGTCGGCCAGCGGCGGATTCTCGAGCAACTCGGGGTTAGCGACGCGCCGTGGCTTGCGCGGCGCCGGGGTGACCGCCAATTCGGGCGCGAGGGCCGTAGGGGTCTTTGCGCCCAGCGGAATCAGATCCAACTCCGCCGCGCATTGTTCGACCGCGCGGTAGGTTCCTTCGAGCGCCGCGGACGATTCGCTGACCACAATCGCTGCGGCGGCAACCGTCAGCATCCCGATGATCAACGCCATCTTGTCCATCGCGAGCACAGCCACAGCTCCGGTTCCAATCAGCCCCGTTACGATTGCGAGCAGGCTCAAGCGGCTCATTCGGGCGCGCATCAGGACCAGGGTTCGGAGCTTCATGCCGCCGTGCTCTTCCTCGGCGGTCTTGACCTCGATCTTCACCAACGGACCCGGCCGAACTTCGAGATCAAAGTCGTTCCAGCCCGGATCGGTGATCGTGGGATATCCGGCGCGGCCCAGAAGTTTCTGAAGCTTGCCCAGCAGACTGTCGCGCGTAGTGTACGCCTCGTTCCAGTAAGAGAGGCCAATCGAGCGCGAGAGCAACCTAATCTGTGGGCGCTGGCGCGGCGCGGCGGCGCCGAACCAGCCGGTACCCGTCGCCTGCCTGAGTCTGAGCTTGTAACGCGTCATCGCACGCACCATCGGGCCGCTGTACGCGAGCCACGCGACCAACATTCGCGAGAACCATCCCTCATGGCATTTCTCCAGCGGAGCACGCCGCGCATAGTATGCGGCCCAGGCCGGTCCCAGCGCGAGTATCGCCAGTGCGGGAATCACGGAGAATCCGGCCGCTATCGAAGCGATCAGGATCACGGCGCCGGCCAGGTTCCACTCCAGCGTCTGCGGAAGAAAGTTGAGCAGGCCCAGCACGGGCTCGTATACGGATTGCCGCGCGCCAGGGGCCGACCACAGCACCCGCTTCGCACTGCCGCCCGGCATCGTGCGCGCCAGGCCGGGAATCGTACCCTGCCATTTGATCTGGCCTAGAGCGTTGAAGCGTTGCGGATACTTCGCGTAGAGCATCGCTTCGGCCCGGCCGTAACCGCGCTGCTGGCCGTAGTAGGCTTTCACGGTGTTGCGCCGGAAATGCCATACGAAGGCGGCCGGACAGAAGCCGAGCCGCAACCCGCTCTCCAGCATCCGCCAGCAGATATCGACGTCGTCGCCGGCCGAGGTGAATTGCGGATCGAAGCCGCCGGCTTCGAGCAGCGCAGACTTGCTGAAGACCATGTTGCATCCCGCCAGATGCTCGGCGCGATCGTCGCCGGTCAGGACGTGACACGGGGCGCCCGGCGAGGCGGAGACGCAGCCCTCGATACGGCCATCTTCATGCGGCGCGTAGTTGGGACCGCCGCAGCCGTCGAAACCGCCCTCGACCATCGCGCGCGCCATGAAGCTGAGCCAATGCGGATCGACCACGCAATCCGAATCGGTATAGGCGATCAGCTCGCCGCGCGCCGCGTGCATCCCGACGTTGCGGGCCACGCTGAGTCCCTTGTTGGGCTGGCGAATCAGGCGGAACTCGGGGAAGTCCATCGAAATTTCAGCGGTGCGATCGCGCGAGCCATCGTCGACGATCACGACTTCGTAATTCGGATAGTCGAGCTTGCGCAGCGATTCCAGACAGGGGCGCATCGTGCGCTCCGCGTTGTAGGCGCAGATCACGACCGAAACCATCGGCGTGCGCGCCGGACGCGGCGGGCAGCTTCCGTTGAGCGTAAGGAAAGGCATCAACTCGCCGGCGGTCAGCATCTTGAGCGACATCAGGTCGGCGCGCGGCGCGGCGCGCACGATCGGCGCCACTACGCCGCCGGCGCCCAAGCCGAACGCGCACGCGACCAGGTCGTCCTGGTCGGCGCTCGCCTGCTCGAATTCGATTACGATCGGCCGCGCCTCGGCAAGGTTATGCAAGCCCGTGACGTATTCCTTGAGGTCGGCCGGGCTGAGCGGAGGAACGACGCTGTAGATAAGGTCTTCTTCCAAAAGGGCACAGCCGCGGGTCGATGGGCGATGCTTGACGGCGATCAGGCGTTGCCCAGCGGCGTCGCGAAGGACGGCGATCAAGCTGCGAAGCCGCCGCCGGAATCCTTCGAGCCCATGCAGCTTGAGGAAATCCTGGCTGACCGGGCAATCGATCAGATAGCCGATTAGACCGGGGCGACCGTTGAGAGCTCGAACCCGCGCGCCGAGCTGCGTCTTGATAGTGCGAAGGCTTCTGCGATCAAGGAGCGAGGTCGGCGCGACGCTCAGTTCGACCATCGTGCACAACCCCGCCTGCGCGGCCAGGTCTATCACCGCGTCGGCGTCGGCCTCCGGCACAATCAGGCTCGTGGTGTGCGCGTCCGCGAGCTTGGCGAAGCGATCGCGCAGATTGACCCTGCCGGTCAAGTCGAGCGGCGCTACGACGTGCTCCAGACGGACAGCTTTGAAAAAGAACTTTTGTTCCGAGCGGGTGAAGAACTTGCCGAAAGTGACGAGAGGACTCGTTTCGGTGATCTGCATTTCTTTGATGGCGTCGCTCCGATGGCCCTTTGAGCCAAAGCCGTGCCATCGTGAAACGTGTTTGAATACGGGTAGTTAGCGGATCGCGGCGCCGCACTGCGCTGACCAATTGGTGTTGTGGCTCGACGTTTTGCGCGCCTTGACTGCCTGAGTCAACGAATTCGCAGACTGCAAAGGCGACCTCGGCGACCGCCCGGGGCGCCAAGCTGGCTCGCTCGCATAGCGGCGCCCGGCAGAGGCGCGGGCACAAACCCTCCTCAATAATTAGATTACATTTGAAGGGGAATTAGATTGGAGCGGGAGGCCTAGTCATCGTGTTGACGTTCTTGCGATCGCTTTTACCGGATTGGCACGGCCCTAGCCTCCCTATTTCGCCGGTGTTATATCTCCGCGCAGTAGCGCGAGAAATCGTGTTAGTTCCTGCGCAAAGCGCGAATCCCGGGCTTCTATCCTGGAAAGTTCTCATCAGGTTGACGGCATTATGAGATCAGAAAAACGCTGTGGATGCGGTCGCTCGAAGACGGCGCCCATCCGAACTACCAACGACGCTCCAATCGACGCGACTCCCGACGAGTTGCAATCAATCCGAAAAGAACTGGCGAAGATCGAGACACCGCTCGCAGCGATGTTCGGCGAAGCCTACGCGCGCGGACCGGCCAGCGCAAAAGCGATGGCCGAGGCGGCCGATGTCATCGACGACCACTTCTGCGGAATCGTCGAGGAATGGGAAAAAGCCGTCGCGGCGATCTTCGGTGGCAACGAGAAGAAAGAGGAGCCCAACGACTCACTCAAGAACGCGCTCATCCGATTCGTTGCCCACCTTCGCGACCGCGACGACATCACGACCTACGTTTACCTGCGCAAGCATTGCCAGGAGGGAATGCTCTCGCGCGCGCTGCCCTCGCAATTCAACGTGGTCCACATCGCGCTCAAGCAAATTGTCCTCGATCACGTGAAGGCGGCTCTGGGCAGGACGAAAATCGAAGTGGTCAGGGACGCCGCAGTCGCCGCGATCGATGAGCGGCGCCTGATGGTTGCGCAATTCTATATCGAGTCGCGGGAGCGGGCGTTGCGTGCCTCCGAGGAGAAATATCGCAACTCGATCAACCATGCCCCAGACCCGATGTACGACATCGACCCCGAAACGCTGACGGTGGTCGGCGCCAATTCGGCCGCCGAGCGGCTCTATCAGATGGAGCCCGGCCATAAGGGCCGCTCGCCGGTCGGCTTGCGAGTGGCGGAGCTCTGTCCACCGGATATGTATCACGGCGTGGAAAAGCATTTTGAGCAGGTAAAGGAAAACGGCTCGGATGAGACGCTCGACATGCCGCTGGGGCCGCTGTTCTTCGACGTTCATTCCGCCCTGATTCCCTACGGCAACAAACAGTTCATCCAGATGATCCTCCACGACGTGACGCAGCGCCGCGAGATGCTCGACCAACTGCTCAAGACCGAGCGGCTGGCGGTGGCGGGAACCTTCGCCGCCGGCGTGGCCCACGAGGTGAACAATCCGCTGGCCTCGATTTCGTCGCTGGTGCAATCGCTGTTGACGGGCGAAAACGACGCCGCGCGGCGATCCAATCTTCACACCATCCTCGCCCAGATCACGCGCATCTCGACCACGCTCAAGGACCTGGTCAATTTCGCGCGCCCCTCCGGCGCGCAGAAGAAGCCGCTCAATCTCAACGACCTGGTTTCCGAGACCTTGCGCCTGGCGACCTACAACAAAAGCTTCGACGGAATCCGAATCGACTCTTCGCTCGCGCCCGACCTGAAACCGGTCTTCGCCGGCGACAACGAGATTCAGCAGGTGCTGCTCAACCTGCTCCTCAACGCCGCCGACGCCACGCAGCGCGAGGGCGGAGTGATCCGGGTGGTGACCGAGAACCAGGGCCACAACGGCGACCGCTCCAGGCGCGTGGTCCTGCGCGTGATCGATAACGGCATCGGCATTCCGCAGGAACATCTCGAACGCGTGTTCGATCCCTTCTTCACCACCAAGCCCGCCGGATCGGGCTCGGGTCTGGGACTCTCGCTGTGCCAGCGAATCATCCTGGCCAATCGCGGCTCGATTCGCGTCGCCAGCGAGATCGGACAGGGCACCACGGTAACGATCTCCCTGCCGGTACACGAGGGCGAAGCGCACAAAACCGCGGCCGCGCCTCAGTTGACGATGAGCACCAACCACGATTTCGCCGCATCACAGACCTCGCCCTACCGGATACTGGTGGTCGAGGACGAGCAGTTGATGCGCTCGATAATCGCGCAACTGCTGCGCAGCGAAGGCCATCAGGTAATCGAGGCGCACGCGGCCGAGGTCGCGCTTCAGATTTTCGCCAAGGAGAAGATCGACCTCGCGATCCTCGACGTCAACCTGGGCCAGGGCGGCAGCGGCCTGGATCTGCTGGGCAAGATTCGCGATCTCGATCCCGAGGTGATGGGAATCATCTTGACCGCCTACGCCAGCGTCGAGTCGGCCGTTCGACGCGCTGCGCAAGGGCGCCTACGACTATCTGACCAAGCCGTTCGCCAACGACCATCTGAAGGCGGTGGTCCGCAACGCGCTGGCGCAAAAGTCGCTGTTTCGCGAAAACCGTTTTTTGCGCCGTGAGTTGCGCGACAAGTATCGCTTCGAGAACATCATCGGCAAAAGCGACGCGATCGAGAAGGTCTTCGGGATCATGGAGAAGGTCGCGCGCACCGACTCCAGCGTACTGATCACGGGCGAGTCCGGGACCGGCAAGGAACTGGTCGCGCGCGCGATCCATTTCAGCTCGGAACGCGCCAACGGCCGTTTTCTGCCGATCAACTGCGGCGCGTTGCCGGAGAACCTGCTCGAGAGCGAGCTGTTCGGCTACAAGCGCGGCGCTTTCACCGGCGCGACGCAGGACAAGCTCGGGCTTCTCAAGGCGGCCGACAAGGGCACGGTGTTTTTCGACGAGATCGGCGAGTTGCCGCTGGCGCTCCAAGTCAAGCTGCTGCGCGCGCTCCAGGAGCGGGAATGCTACCCGCTGGGCTCCAACGAGCCGATCGGCTTCGATGTCCGCGTGCTATGCGCGACCAATCGCGACCTCGACAAGGAAGCCAAAGCCGGCCATTTCCGCGAGGAGCTGCTCTACCGAATCAACGTAATCAATCTCACGCTGCCGCCGCTGCGCGAGCGCGAGGACGACATCGCCTTGCTCGCGAACCACTTTCTGCGCAAGTACGAGAAGTCGATGGGGCGGACCGGGATGCGGTTCTCGAAGGGCGCGATGCGCCTGCTGATGAGCTATCCGTGGCCGGGCAACGTCCGCGAGCTCGAGAACAGCGTCGAGCGCGCCGCGATCCTCGGCGAGACCGACGTGATCCACTCGCACGACCTGCCGGACAAGCTGCGCGACGCGTCGGCGCCATCGACGCCGCTCGACTCGACCGATATGACGTTGGAGGAGCTGGAACGCGAGCACATTCGGCGCATCCTGGTGAAGGCTGAGGGCGACAAGGTCAAGGCCGCGCGGATGCTCGGAATCCATCTGTTGACGTTGTACCGCAAGGTCCAGCGCTACCGGCTCGATTCGCCGGGCGAAATGCCTCCGGCTGCGGCGGCGAGCGGATAGGGGCTTTCCTCCAGTGGCACTGGCCAAGGCAACGGATTAAGCTTGAAACAGGGTTCGGCTCTTCGAGCCGGCCCGGAGACGACTATGGATATCTTCGCGCCCTCTCATCTCCTGGTCTTGCTGCTGATCGTGCTGATCATCTTCGGCCCCAGCAAACTCGGCGACGTGGGCGGAGCGCTGGGCAAGGCCTTCAAGGATTTCAAGAAAGCGATCAACGAAGACGAGCCCAAGCCCGCCGCCAAGACCGCCGAAGCCAAGCCGGTCGAACCCGCCGACAAACCGTCCTGACCTGTTTCACGCACGAGATGTCTGAACACCTCTCTCTGGCCAGGGAGAGGTTGACGCGAGCGAGCGCAAGCTTGCTTCGTGCCGGGTGAGGGCCTATATCCGCTTCAGGTCCGCGACCGTCTTCTGGCTGACGACATTTCCGGTATTCAGCGTGGTCTTGGGCTCGATCAGCATGACTTGAACCTCGTCATCGGCGATCGGCAGATGATCGACGCCGCGCGGGATCACGACGAATTCTCCGGGGCCAAGTTCGACCTCGCCGTCTCGAAGTTTGATTCGCAGGCGTCCGTTGATCACGAGGAAGAGTTCGTCTTCTCCGTCGTGATGATGCCAGACGAACTCGCCCTTGAATTTCGCAAGCTTGATGTATGAATCGTTGAGCTCCGCAGCGACCTTGGGATTCCAATAGTCGCTGAACAGATCGAACTTCTGGGCGATGTTCACCTTTTCCATGCCGATCTCCGATGCTTACATTCCATCATTTCCTTCAAAACACGGCCAGCGTAGCCGATATTCCAACCGACTGCTGGTTCTGCTCACAATGCTCCGAGGCGGAGGTGGGGGTAATGAAGCTCCTGCGCACAATCTTCTGGGTCGCAGTAGGCGCGCTGGGCGCATACGGGCTCGGACTCATCGCGTTCGTCCGCGGCGAGAATCGCCCCTCAGTGCTGTGGTTCGTAATCGCCGCGGTCTGCATCTATGCGGTCGGCTATCGCTTCTATTCGGGATTCATCGCGCGGCGCGTGCTGGAGCTCGACGACGCGCGCCCTACGCCCGCGGTACGCCTCAACGACGGCCGCGACTTTGTCCCGACCTCGCGATGGGTCACTTTTGGCCATCACTTTTCCGCGATCGCCGGCCCCGGCCCGCTGGTTGGTCCGGTGCTCGCGGCGCAGTTCGGCTATCTTCCTTCGACGTTATGGATCGTGATCGGCGCAGTGCTCGGCGGATGCGTCCAGGATTTCGTGATTCTGGGCGCGTCGCTGCGGCGCGACGGCCACTCGCTGGGCAAGATGGCGCGCGAGGAGATCGGCCCGGTCGGCGGCATCACGGCGCTGTTCGGCGTGCTGATGATCATGGTCATTCTGATCGCGGTGCTCGGTCTGGTCGTGGTCAACGCGATGAAGCACAGCCCGTGGGCGACCTCTTCGGTCGCGGCCACGATTCCGATCGCGATGCTGGTCGGCATTTACATGACGTTCGGTCCGTCCCGGCCGAATCGTCGAAGCCTCGCTGATCGGCGCCGCGCTGATTTTGCTCGCGGTGGTCGGCGGCCGCTACGTCGAGTATCTGCCCTTCGGCCATTACTTCTCGATGGACGCGCCATCACTCGCGATGTGGATCATCGGCTACGGATTTTTCGCGTCGGTACTGCCGATATGGCTGCTGATCGCGCCGCGCGGGTACCTCTCGACCTTCATCAAGCTCGGCACGATCGTCGCGCTGGCGATCGGAATCGTAGCACTGCATCCGCCGGCCCTGATGCCGCCGCTGACGCGATTCATCGACGGCAGCGGCCCGGTCTTTGGCGGCAAGGTCTTCCCGTTCGCCTTCATCACGGTGGCGTGCGGCGCGATTTCGGGATTCCATTCGCTGATCGCCTCGGGCACTACGCCCAAGATGCTTGCGACCGAGAGCGACGCGCGCCTGATCGGATATGGTGGCATGATGATGGAGTCGTTCGTCGCGGTGATGGCGATGATCGCGGCGGTGGTGCTCGAACCCGGCGTGTACTTCGCGATCAACAGCCCCGCCGGCGTGGTCGGAACCGGCGCCGCGGCGTGCGCGAAAATTTCCGGCTGGGGATTTCCGGTCGCCGACGCAAAGATGGCCGCCCTCGCGGCCGCGGTCGGCGAAAGCTCGCTCTACGCCCGCACCGGCGGCGCGCCGAGTCTCGCGGTCGGGATGGCGCAGATTTTCGCCCATTCGCTCGGCGGCGGCGCGGTGATGGCGCTGTGGTACCACTTTGCGATCATGTTCGAGGCGCTGTTCATCCTGACCACGCTGGACACCGGGACGCGCGTCGGCCGCTTCATGCTTCAGGATTTGCTCGGCAATCTGTACCGCCCGCTCGGCGAAATCAATTCGTACCCCAGCGCGGTGCTGAGCTCGGTGATGATCGTCGCGGCGTGGGGTTACTTTCTGTACTTCGGCACGATTGATCCGCTGGGCGGAATCAACTCGCTGTGGCCGCTGTTCGGAATCGCCAACCAGATGCTGGCGACGATCGCGCTGTGTGTCGCGACCAGTATCCTGATTCGCGGCGGTAAGGCCCGCTACGCTTTCGTGACGATGCTGCCGCTAGGGTGGCTGGTGGCGGTCACGATGACGGCGGGGTTCGAGAAGATTTTCAGCCCGCGACCCAACGTCGGCTTTCTGGCGCATTCCGCAACTATCCGCGCCGAGCTGGCCTCGGGCACGGTGACGGCGGCCCGCGCCACCGAGATCGGCCGCCTGATTTGGAACGATCGCGTCGACGCCGCGATGACCGCGCTGTTTATATTTGTCACGATGTTGATTCTGGTTGACTCGGCGCGCGCGTGGGCGACCGTCGCACTCGGCCGCCGCGCGAGCGTGCGCAGCGTCGGCGAGGCCCCTGCATGAGCACGCGCGCCGCATCATCGATCATCGGGAATCGAACGGCTGGCCGCGCTCATTCCATCGCGGCGGCAGGATGGACCGTCATTGGCGATTTCATCCAGGAGCTGCGCAGGTTGAATCGGCTGGGGCGCGATACGGACGAATTTGCCCATGGGTCGCGCCATACCCAGGCCAGAATCATTCGTGAGCGGCTTAAGGCAGGCTATCGCGGTCACACCCCTTGTTGCTGAAACCGGCCATCGCGGCCGGGCGCTTGCTATAGCTATTGACGCTCGCCCCAACGGCGCCTGAATCTCGGCCGCTCGCGATTGGTCCGTATCCTACACGAACCAGGTATTTCCCATTACCCATCTCGGTTCTTTTCTACTCCCATATAGGGACAATTCGGATTGAGCAGAACCTCCGCGTTCCTTTAGCGTGCCTTCGCAGGTGGATGCATGAGCGGATGGGCTGGAGGGGTGCGGTTGGAGGCGTTGGCCAACCTGGCGCACGAGCTGAGAACGCCGCTGCAGGTGATGCTCGGTTATCTCGACGTGCTGCGCGGCGAATGGGCAGACAGCTTCGGCGACGAGCCCCGCCGGATTCTCGAGCGGATGGATATCAACGCTCATGAGCTTGCCCATACCGTCGAGAACCTGATGGATTTCGCTTCGGTCGAAGCCGGCGCGCAGGCAGAGATTTTCGAGGACATCGCGATTGCGAGCCTGCTCGCTGAACTGATTCCAGCCTTCGAGGCGGCCAACCAAAGCAAGGGTCTGGCGCTGCGATTCGATCTCGGCCAGGCGCCGAGCGCGTTTCGATCGCGCCGCCGTTCGCTGCGCCTGATCCTGCAAAACCTGGTTCTCAATGCGATCAAATTCACCACCACCGGTTCGGTCGTCGTGACTGTTCGGCGCGATCGCTCAAACGGCAGCGCGCGCGAAGGGATCACAATCGAAGTGCGCGATACGGGTCCCGGCATCAGCCCCGATCAAATCGAGCTGGCCTGCGCGCCGCTGGTGCAGCTTTCACGGTCGAGCACGCGGCGTTATCGCGGGATGGGTCTCGGGCTGGCGGTAGTGCGGCGCAACGTCGCGGCTCTGGGAGGCGATATCGAGGCGCGATCAGCGCCGGACGCAGGATCGACTTTCACGGTGCGGCTCCCCGCCGTCTCCGCTGAAGACTCGTACGCGCCGGTCGCGGTCACTCACAAGCGGGGCCGCGCTTCGATCCTCTATCCTAGCCTTCACCCCGGCAATGGAAGCCGCCCCACACTGCGCCGGCAAGCCTACCGGTAGCGCCGCATCAGGCCGACCACCACTCCGCGCACTGCCACGTCGCTGTCGGCGGCAAAAATCGGTTGCATAGTCGCGTTGGCGGGTTGCAGACGGATCTTCCCGTCCTGCTCGCGATAATATTTCTTGACCGTCGCTTCGCCATTGATCAGCGCCACGACGGTCTCGCCATTGATGGCGCTGTCGCGCCCTTCGACAATTATGTAGTCGCCGTCGCGGATGCCCTCTTCCACCATCGACTCGCCCCGCACGCGCAGGCAGTAAGTATTGTCGCGGCGGACGAAATCTTCGGGCACGTTGATCGTGTCGGCGGTCTCGAACTGCTCTATCGGAGCGCCGGCCGCGACTTGGCCGAGCAGCGGCAGCTCCTGCGCCGCAGCCTTCTTGCGCCGCAGCGTCATCTCCAGCGCGCGGCTGTGGTTGTGCTTGCGCTTGATGTAGCCCTTGGTCTCGAGGTTGTGCAGATGCTTGTGAACGGTCGCCAGCGACGACAGTCCGAAATACTCGCCGGTCTCCTGCAGCGTAGGCGCGTAGCCGTTCTGGCTAATATACTGATCTACGTAGTCGAGTAACTGCTTCTGCCGCTTGGTCAGCGTTGTCATCGCAAGTCTCCCCCGTGCGCGCGATTCACGTTTTGAATGATGGCGAAAATCGGGCGAAAGTTCAAGCCCCGTCGATTTGCCCGGCGATTACTGCTCCACTGGAGATATCGATGGCGACCATCCGTGTGATTTTCGAGAATGGCGATCCCGAACGAGTGATCGAATTCGACCCCGCCGCGGCGCCCTTTCAGGATGATGGAGTGCCCGGCTCGATTCTCGACATCCTGCTGGGTCACGGGATCCATCTTGAACATGCGTGTGGCGGAAACTGCGCATGCACGACCTGCCATGTGATCGTGAAGCAGGGATTCAATATTTTGTCCGAGGCTTCCGAACAGGAGGAAGACCTGCTCGACCGGGCGCCGGGCCTAACGCCGCTTTCACGGCTGGGATGCCAGGCCGTGATCGCCGATCCGAGCGCCGAGATTGTGGTCCTGATCCCCCGCTACACGATCAATCAAGTGAGCGAAAGCGGTTAGATGAGTTCCGCGCGGCCGGTATATCGTGCGCGGATCGAGCGCATCTTCGATCACACCGCCGACACGCGCTCGCTCTTCCTTCGCGGCGCGGAGGGCTTCCGCTTTGTGCCGGGGCAATTCATCTCGATTTCGATTCCGCTCCCCGATGAGACGCGCGTGCGTCCGTACTCGATCGCATCCAGCCCCGAAGACGGGCAGCCGCTGGAGATCTGCTTCAATGAGGTTGCCGGCGGTGCAGGCGTGCGATGGTTGTTCGAGCGCCGAATCGGCGACGAGCTGGCATTCACCGGCCCCTTCGGCGCCTTCACGATGGAGCATCCACCATCGGTCGAAACGGTCTTTATCGCAGTCGCAACCGCGATCGCGCCGATTCGCCCGATGGTCCGGCTCGCGCTGAGCGATCAATCGCATCCGCCGGTGAGCCTGCTCTACGCTGCCGACTCGGCCGGGCATGTTCTCTATCGCGATGAGTTCGAGCGGCAGGCTCGGGACGACGCGCGGTTCAGCTTCGCGACGATGGTCGCGCCGGCCGCGGATCTCGACGCGCGATTGCACGCCGAGGTCGAGCGGCGATGGGTCCAGTCGGATCGCGATCGCAATCGCCATTTCTATGTCTGCGGTGTCGGCCCGGGCGTCCTGCGCCTGCGCGATCTGCTGCGCGCCGCCGGCTACGAACGCCGCGCCGTCCGCTACGAGTCGTGGTAGCGGCGCACGAGTAGCGCTTGAGTTTGACCCGATTGTAAAGCGCCTCCCTCACAATTGTCAGTCTCGCGCGTGGCTGGCCGACGCCGGTTTCATTGCCGCGCGTCTAATCCCCTCTCCCTCCGGGAGAGGGAACAGAGCGTGCGCCATAATGACTATTCGGGATTCTCCGCGCGCATTGCTCCCCCCGCACGCGCACCCCTTGGAACGCTGCGCCACCGCGGCTATATAATGAGCCTGCGCTGAGGAGTCGGCTAATTGGCAAGCCACCTGACTCTGGATCAGGCGATTGTAGGTTCGAGTCCTACCTCCTCAGCCAAAACAAAAAACCTCCCGCACGCGCGGATGGTCCCATCGTCTAGTGGTTAGGACATCGGCCTCTCACGTCGAGAACGCGGGTTCGACTCCCGCTGGGATCACCAACAAAAATCAGCTACTTAACGGTGGCGACGTTTTCCGCTTCACTTTCCGGTGCCAAAATGGGTGCCAACTTCCCGTCTTCCCTACGCCTTTGGGTTGTCTTGTGGACATTGCGCAGTATGCTTGTTCCACAGGTGCGATTTATTTGATAAATCCACGCCTGAGAGCGAAAGTTGAGCGAAGTTTGCTGGGGGTGTGAAGAGAGATGCCGAGCACCGGCAGAAGGCCCAAAAAAGGCGATGTCGTTTGGTTGCCCTGCGAGGTCCGTTCTGGTCCGTTTCCCGATGAGCGTCGCGTATATTTGAAACTCGGCGACCACGAATGGATGGGTTTTGTCAACGAATCCGAAATACGCGATGGCAAGTCCGTCAAAGCCACCATTCTTCGTGTCGCTGGCAATCGCGTTCTTCTCGGCATTCGGGGGACATCGCCCACCAGTCGCTCTTTTGTAACTGAGCGCTCGTTATTGGGTCATGCTGCTCAGCCGGCGTGACATCATCCGCCGCATAAAAAAGGGTGACATTGTTTTCAGCCCTGCCGTTTCGGCGATTGATCAGGTTTCGGTTGACCTCAGAATCGGAAGACTGTTCACCAAGTTTGTAAGTCCAGCGCATGCCGCAGCAATCCGCTTCTCAAGGGACTTGTTTCTTGATCCGGAGCTTTGGAAAACTGAAGAAAAAGACAGCTATTTCATAAAGCCCGGGGAATTCATTCTCGCTAAGACGCATGAATTTGTGCAGCTTCCCTACGATCTTACCGGTTTGATTAATGGCCGAAGCAGCTACGCGCGCATCGGGCTGGGAGTACATTTGACAGCGCCCAAAATCGATCCGGGTTTCAAAGGAACGATTACTTTGGAACTAACGAACGTGGGTGAAACTGCCATTGAATTGAGAGCAGGCGTGGACGCGCCGTGTCAGCTAATGTTCCTGCTCCAAAAGACGGCAGTCACGGAAGCGGAAAGTTATGGCAGCAGCGAGGAAGATATCTTTGCTGGCCAGACAGAACCGGTTCCAGTCAAACCGCGCAAGAAAAAATAGTATTTTTAATTCCTCTTTTCACAATTGGCCCCTTCGGGGTTGCGGGTTCAATCCCCGTTGGGGTCACCAATATCTCCGGGCCGCTCTGATCGAAGCCTCGCGCCCAAGCGATCGACTGACTATTGCTGCCCCGCCCCCGCGCGTTCTCCGGAACCCGATTGCGCGGGCATCATCTTGTAGCGAATCGGCAGGTGCTTGATGCCGCCGACAAAGCTGGACCGCAGCCGCTCGACCGGACCGGTCAGTTCCAGGCCCTCCAGGCGCTGCGCCAATTGCTGGTAGATGACCTCGAGCTCGAGCCGGGCCAGATTCGCGCCCAGGCAAAAGTGCTCGCCGATGCCGAACGCCAGATGCGGATTCGGATCACGGCCGATGTCGAACTTGAACGGCTCCTCGAATACGTCCTCGTCACGGTTGGCCGACGGGTAGAACAGGCATACTGATTCGCGGGCGCGGATTTTCTGCCCGCCGACTTCGGTGTCCTGGGTCAGCGTGCGCGCGAACTGGATCACCGGCGAAGTCCATCGGACGATCTCCTCGACCGCGGTCTTGATCAGCGCGGGGTCGCGCTTGAGCCGGCGCCATTGCTCGGGATTCTCGGAAAACGCGAGCAGTCCGCCGGTAGTCGCGTTGCGGGTGGTCTCGTTGCCGGCCACCACCAGCACGAACAGGTATGACAAGAGCTCGAACGCGGCCATCTCGGCGTTGCCGATTTTCGCGCCAGCCAGGATGCTCGTGATGTCCTGGCCGGGATGGCGGCGCTTTTCGGCCACCATGTCGGTGAAATACTGGAACAGCGCCAATCGCGCGCGCTGGATCGATTCGAGTTGGGTCGCCCCCTGCGAAAACTCCGGGTCGCCGCTGCCGATGGTTTCATTGGTCCATCGGAAGAGCATCGGCCAGTCCTGATGCGGCACGCCAAGCAGTTCAGCGATAACCGCGAGCGGAACCTTGGACGAGACGTCGGTAACGAAATCGCACTCCGAACGATCCGAGACTTTGTCGAGCGTGTTACGGGTGATCTCGGCGATTTGCGGTTCGAGCGCCCGCACCGCCCGCGGCGTGAAGTGCCGGCTCAAAATCGCCCGGTACTCGCCATGCTGCGGCGGATCCATGTTGAGCAAATGTTTGAACAGCGGTTCGGGCGGACCGTGCTCATCCTCGGAGTCGCCCACGAAGACCGCCATCCGCGGGCCGTTGAGCCATTGGCGCGGCTGGCGCGAAATCTGAACGATGTCGGCGTATTTGGTAATCGCCCAGAACGGCTCCACGTTCGGGCGCTCTACATGGAACACCGGCTGGTGTTTGCGCAGCCAGGCCCACTCGGCGTGCGGGTAGCCGTGTTTCGCGTAGTGGTCAGGACCGATGATGTCAATCGTGTCGAGCGAAAATTCCATGCTCGCGATACCTCAAGCGCCGGATTATAGATGGCAACTCGAATATTAGGCTGGCTGCGTTTAGCCATTCAATCGCGTTTGTGGCGCTGCCCGATCCTCGAAACCTCCCGGCCAGACGTAAACGCACAGGCGGCTACCCAATACCGGGGTGCCAAGGTTAGTATCGAGGCGATCTGGCCAAGGCCTCGACCATGCCGTCTGACCGCGTCGCCCTGAAATCCGCCGAACAGAATGCCGCCGCGCCCGTAGGCCGGGTGCGCATCGAGTTGCCCGGACTGCTGCTGCTGGCGATCGCGCTCGTATTCAATGCGATCCTGCTCGCGCCGGAGATCGCGATCGAGCGGATGCCGGTCAACGACCTGGTTTTCCATCTCGCGGCGTCGGAGCGGATGGAACAGGCGCTGGCCCGCGCCGAGCCGTTCATAGATCCATGGGTATCCGAATGGTCACTTGGCTTCCCACTCTGGCGAAGTTACCAACCGCTGCCTCATCTCGCCGGCGCCGCCGTGATCCGATTGCTGCGGCCATTCGCCGATCCCGATCGCGCGTTCGCAATCTTCTATTATTTTCTGATCCTCCTGCTGCCGGTTAGCGTTTATGTAGGCGCACGGCTTTTCGAATTGACGCCTTCGGCCGCGGGATTCTGCTCCATGCTCGTCTTCGCCACCGCCGCTCAGGGTGAATTCTCTCGCTATGGAATTGGATACGGCGCATTAGTCTGGAGAGGTTCGGGACTGTATACTCAGTTGTTTGCCCTGATCCTCCTGACCCCGTCATTGGCGCTGGCCGGCAAGGCGGCCGACACCGGAAAGCATCACCTCGCTGCGAGCGTGCTGCTGGCGCTCACCGCGCTTTCGCACATCATCTTCGGTTACGCGGCTTTTGCCTCATTGTGGATCTGGTCGCTGACGGGTCCGCGCGCCGGGCGATCCCGGCGGCTGGCGCGCACTGTATCGATCAGCGCGACGGCCCTGGTGCTGCTCGCCTGGTTCGTAGTCCCGATGTTTCTGGTTCGGCATGAAATCAACCGCTGCCGATGGGATGACGTCTTCAAGTTTGATTCCTTCGGTGCGCCGATAATCCTGGCCGAGCTGTTTTCGGGACGGCTGTTCGATTCGGGCCGGCTCCCGGTTTTCTCACTAATCCTGGCGGCCGCTTCGATAGCCGCGTTGGCCAACCTTCGCGAAGCTCTGCCGCGCCGCCTGCTGGCGCTGGCGATGTTCTGGCTGGTGCTTTACTTCGGCAGGGAAACCTGGGGCCATCTGCTCATCGCGCTCGGCATCCCGAGCCAATTCCCTTTGCATCGTTTTCAGGCCGCGTTCGAACTTGCGGCGGTGCTGCTCGCCGGATGGGGCCTTGATCGGATTATTCGTCGCGCGATCCGCAGCCAAAGCAGCGCGGCGTTGCTGGCTGGCGCGGCGCTGGGTGTGGGATTCCTCGTAATGGCGGGCGAACGGGCCGGATTCCTTCAAGAGAATGCCGTGATGGGACGGGCAAACCTGAAAGCCTGCCTGGACGAGAAAGCGCCGATCGACGCCGCGTTGAACGACGTTCAGCGCATCCTGGCCGAACGTCCGGGGCGGACTTTTGCGGGACCGGCGGCCGGGTGGGGAAACCGCTTCCGCGCCGGATCTACCATGATGTACGATTTCCTTACGCGCCGGCACATGGATCAGGCCAGCTTCCTGTTTCATACCATCTCGCGGACCTCCGACGTGATGCCGCTGAAGGGTGACGGCGCGGCCGACGACCAGCTGTTCGGCATCCGCGCGGCGATCGCGCCCGCCGATTTCAAGCCTCCCGCGCACTGGCAACTGCGGGGCGCGCACGACCGCTTCAAGGTCTACGAAGCCTCGCATGATGGATATTTCTCGCTGGCCGACGTCGGCGCCTGGTATGACGGGCCGTCCGCGACCGACTTCGATCCAGACTCGCGATGGCTTCAGAGCCCCATGATGCAGCAGGGTGTTGTGGTTGCGCTCGATCACCCCATCGCGGGGCTGCCCGTGATACACCGCTGGGGCGGCTTCCCACCGGTTAACCAGGCGCTCTTGCGTCCACGCGGATCGATCGTCGCCGAGCGCAAGGTTGGAGAGAAATACCTCGCCGACGTGGCAACCGCGCGCGACTGCTACGCGTTAATCAAAATCACCTGGTTTCCGGACCTGATCGCGATGGTCGACGGAGAGCAGACTCCGATTCTCCGCGTCACGCCCGGTTTCGGCGCCATCCCGCTCTCGGCCGGCACTCATCACATAGAGGTCAGCTATGCGCCGGGGCTGCTGAAGCCTTTCCTGTTTATCTGCGGCATCCTGCTGGTGGCGCTGGCTTCATCAAGGTCGGGCGTACCCCGATTGGTCGCCGCAGAAGAGCGCCTGCAGGGTTGGTTCGCTAGCGCGGAGCGCAGGCTCCTCACCGAGCGGATAGCGGTCGCGGCCCTGATGGCATTACTGATTCTACTTTCATCCCGAGCGCTGCTCCGCGGACAGCTGATCGATGGTCATGACGCGCTTTGTTATCCACCGCGGCTGACCGAGTTTTCCAAGACCTTGCTCGAGGGCCATCAACTGCCGCCGGTGTGGGCCGCGGACCTGGGCAACGGCCACGGCCAGCCGCTGTTCGAGTTCGCCCCGCCGCTGATCTATGCGGTTGCGATGCCGTTGTGGAAACTTGGACTGGGGTTGGCCGATGCGCTGCAGTTGGCGCTGTTGGTTCTGGTCGCGATTGGCGGCGTCGCGATGTATCGGCTGGCTCGCGCCTATCGATCGGCGCGGCTGGTGGCGGTGACCGTAGCCGGCGCATGGCTGTTCGCACCCTACCTGGCGCTCGACATCTTCGTGTGCGCCCGGTTCGCCGAATCGTCGGCCCTCGCGCTCACGCCGCTGGCGCTACTGGGACTTCATCGCGCGATAGAGAAGCCATCGCCGCGACGCGTGGCGGTCGCCGCCGTGGCGATCGCGCTCATACCGCTCGGTCACAGCGCGATGGCGCTGTTATTTCTGCCGGTGCTGGCCGCGCTCGTGCTCGCCGAGGCGAGCATCGCTGCGCGCCCGCTTGGAGTGATCGCATCGGGAGCCTCAGCGCTGGCCGGCGGACTCGGGCTCAGCGCCTGCTGCTGGCTGCCGGCGATGCTGGAGAAGGATTTCGTCAAGACCGATCTGCTGCTGAACGGCTTTCTCAATTGGCGCCTGCACGCGATCTCGCCCCACCAGCTCTTATGGTCAGCGTGGGGCTATGGCTATTCGGTGCCGGGCCCCAACGATGGAATCTCGTTCGCACCCGGGCTGCCGATGCTTGCGCTCGCCGCTATCGGTACCGTCATCGCGCTCAAGTCGAGCGATCGCAGGATGCGCGCCCGGAGTATGGTGTTCGCCGCCGCGGCCGCGCTTGCGGCCTGGCTCTCGACAGAAGACTCCGCGCTAGTCTGGTCGCACGTCGCGACGCTCCAGTACATGCAGTTTCCCTGGCGGACGCTCTCGGTGGTCGCGCTGATGCTGCCGCTGCTTGCACTACCCGCGCTGCATCGAATCGGCCCGCGCGGCGCATTGGCCGTGCTCGCGATGCTGGTGCTGGTGAACCTGCATCATACGGAACCCAAGGGCTACCTGACGTTTGATGACGAATACTATTATCCCGACTCGATTGCCGAGAAGGGTATCAACACTACCACGCGCGAGGAGTACGAGCCGCGATGGGTGTCGGTCCGCCCGGCTTACAGTCCGGTGAAGCTGCAAGCTCACGACGGCGCGATGTCGGGGTCAGCTTTGCAGGTCACTCCCTCAGAGCAGGTATTCGACGCGGCCGCGCCGAAGGACACAGCCCTCGAAGCACTGACGTTCTATTATCCGGGATGGACTGTTCTGATTGATGATCGCGAGGTTGCGGTTCAGCCCTGCCCGGTTTATGGAACGATGTGCTTTAAGATGCCATCTGGACGGCATACGGTGGCGCTGAAGTTGCGCGCCACGCCGGCGCGCCGCCGAGCCACGATGCTATCACTAGTCTCGCTAATCCTGCTGGCCGTTACTTACGCATTGCCGATCGGGCGTCGGAGACCCGATGACGCGGCAGCCATAAGTGGAAAGATCTAACGAATTGATCGTCGTAGGAATTGAACTTCATATTCCTGTAACGGCATGGTAAGAGATGGAAGGTTGAGGTTCTGCCAGCAAAAAGCCTGGCAAAGGAGAGAATCTTGGACTTAGACAGAATCGTGGCGGATTTGAAGAAGGAAAGGGATCGGCTCGAGCGTGCTATCACAGCGCTGGGAGGAATCGAGTCATCCGGCGCTGGCAGGGCGGCGAAGGCCGGCGCGCCGAAGCGACGGCGGCGCGGACTTACTCCCGAGGGCCGGAGACGGCTTTCGGAGATGATGAAGAAGCGCTGGGCCGAGCGCAGAAAGAAAGCGCCAAAGAAAGCGGCGCGGCGCGGCCTTACTCCCGAAGGCCGGAAACGGCTTTCCGAGATGATGAAGAAGCGCTGGGCGGAGCGCAGAAAGAAAGCGTCGTAGAGGGTCCTTGCCCATGGGCCGATGACGGACCGCCCGACGCAGAGCGCGCCGGCGCAGGCGATTGTCGGCACGATCGTCTTCACTCTGATCGTGCCGGGAACCGTCCTCGTGTACGCACCCTACGCGCTCACCGGGTTCAGCTTCGCGCCGGCCTGGCTGGGACTGGAGGCGACACGCTGGATTGGCGTAGCTCTGTTCGCCGTCGCCCTGCCGATATTCGTGGGCTTTCTGGTTCGATTCGTGCGCGAAGGCCATGGTACTCCGGCTCCGGTTGCGCCTCCGCAGCGACTGGTGATCGGAGGAATGTTCAGGCACGTCCGCAATCCAGGCTACATAGCCGTGATCGGGCTGCTGTTGGGCGAGACGCTCTTCTTCGGCAGCCGCCCGCTGCTGCTCTATAGCCTCGTGGTCGCGCTCACGTTCCACCTGTGGGTCATCTCCTTCGAGGAGCCGCAACTGCGCCGAAGCTTCGGCGCTGAGTATGAGGCGTACTGCCGCCAAGTGCCGCGCTGGATTCCGCGCCTGCGCGCGCCCTCGCCCTAGCTCGGTTCGGTAGTGGGCGCTTTTGACAACATGGGCCGGCACAGAGGCCGGCCCCCTACCCAACGTAGGAGCTTCATTCAGGGTAGTGGCCGGCGTCCGCGCCGGTGGCGACCCTGCCGGCCATCCGACTCCAAAACCGCCCATTGCCCTCGGTTCGGCCTGGGTGACAGGAAGACCGGATGGTCAGAAAATCGGCAGCCGCGCTCCCATCGTCACCAGCGCGCCGCTCGCGACACCCATCAGCGCTTCGCCCGCGATCAATCCCGCGGCGAAGAGCAACCCCGGCCCGCCTTGATCGTGGCCCTTGCCGCCGCGGATCATCTTTCCGCCGAGCGATCCGGCGAATATCGCGACGCTCAAGCCAAAGGGCAGATAGAGTCCGAGCGCGATCGGCATTACCGGCGTGCGCCATCCGATCGAGCGCCGCTCGAGCCATCGGTCGAGCACCGCGACGGCCGCGGCCAGAATCGCGCCGACCGCGATGGTGCCGAGCGGGATGCCGCCCCTGAAGACTCCCTGCGCAACCTTGGCCATCAGAAAGGCTTGCGGCGCGGCGAGTGCCTGCGATTGTGCGGTCGGCGTCCCGGCGATCCCGTAGGCGCTGATCAGCAGGTTCAGTACCGGCGCCATCACGAAGGACGACAGCGCGGCGCCGAATAGGACCGCTATCTCCAGCGCGCGCGGCGTGGCCCCGACGTGAAAGCCGGTGGCAAGATCGTGTAGCGAGTCACCCGCCATCGCGGCCGCGGTGCACACCACCGCCCCGGCCATGATCGCCAGCCGCGGCCCGATCGCGACGCCGACGCCCAGCGACTTCAGGATCACGGCGATCACGAGCAGCACGATGATCGTCACGCCGGAGACCGGATTGTTCGACGCACCGACCATCCCGGTCAGGTAGCCGGCGACCGCGCTGGCGAAGAAGCCGATCACGCATAGTGCCAGGGCGAGCGCGGCGCTGAGCCAGAAGCTGCGGCTGAGCGCGTAGCACAACCCGAAGATCAGCGGCACGCAGAGCGCGACCGCAATGAGGATCGCGGCGGCCGAAAGGTCGCGCTCCTCGCGCGCCGCGGGCGCGCCCCCGCGTGTGCGCATCATGCGGGCGCTTTCGGCGAGCCCGCGCGCGATCGCGATGCGCATCCGCCAGAGCGTCACGATCCCGCCGACCAGCATCGCGCCCACTCCGAGATAGCGGGTCTGAGCACTCCAGACCTGATGCGCCGCGTCGCCGGCGGCCAGCGCGCGAACCTCGGGATGGAGTGAGCTCGCGATCGGAATCGCGACCAGCCACGCGAATGCGCCGCCGATGAAAACCAGGCTGCCGATCGCCGGACCGATTATGTAGCCGACGCCCAACAGCGCCGCCGACACGTTGAACGAGCCAGCGACCGCGCCAGCGCCGATCCATCGCGCGCCCGAGAGCGCCCCCGGAATCACGCCCACGATGTCCTGCCCGGCCTTGAGCGCCGCCGAGAGCGCCGCGCCCCAGGCCAGCGGCGCCGCACCGCCGCGTCTGCCGCCCGCACGCAAGACGTGAGCGCAGGCAAGTCCCTCGGGAAACGGCAGGCGTTCCTCCACGATATAAGCCCGGCGCAGGAAGACCACCAGCAGGCTGCCCATCGTGCCGCCCGCCAGGCATAGCAGGGTGACATCCCAGTAGGGCAGCGGGCCGCTCTGACCGAGAATGACCAGCGCGGGAAAGGTGAAGATCGCGCCGGCGGCAACCGCCTCACCCGCCGAGGCGATAGTTTGCACGACATTGTTTTCCAGAATCGTCGCGCCGCCCAGGATTCGCAGCAGCGCCATCGAAATGACCGCGGCCGGAATACTCGCCGAGACCGTCAGGCCGGCGTAGAGGCCCAGGTATGCGTTCGCGGCCCCGAGGATCAGCGCGAGGCAGGCGCCGAGCACGAAGCCGCGCAGCGTAAGCTCCCGCGGCGCCGGGTCGTCATGGGGCGCGGACGAATCCGAGCGAGTCTGCGCAGGTCTATCCGGAATTTGCATTTTGGCTGCGAGCGTCCTGAAGGCTATGTAGTACGCGATCGCGGTGCTCGCTCAAAGCGCCGGCGAGGATCTGGTGGAGCACACCGCGATGCATCGTCGTTGGCGCGCTGTGGGGAAGTGCCGATCCGCCGAAAGGCGCGCTAAGCGGGGCCGGCAGACGCGCAGGAATGTCTTGGAATTGACTAGCAAAAGAGCCATCGTGAAAAATGCGCCGGTGCATTCGCCGGTAAAGGGGCACAGGAAATTATGCCGGCACCGAATCAATTTGAATTCGACGTATTTCTAAGCCACAGCGCGAAGGACAAGCCGACGGTGCAGGCCATCGCGGAGCGGTTGCGGACGGACGGGCTGCGGGTATGGTTCGATGCTTGGCAGATCAAGCCCGGCGACAGCATCCCGGCAAAGATCGAGCAAGGGCTGGAGAGCTCCCGCGTGCTCGTGCTGTGCATGTCGGCCCATGCATTCGGGTCCGACTGGACGCAGCTGGAGCCAGGCACGTTCCGGTTTCGTGATCCGTTGAACAAGGAGCGCCGCTTTATTCCCCTGCGCCTCGACGACGCTCCGATCAAAGGAGCACTCGCGCAATTTCTTTACATCAACTGGCTTGCGAAAGAACGCGCGCAGGCTTATGCGACGCTCCTCCACGCCTGCCTACCGCCAGCCAGGTCCACTGTGCTCGGAGGGAAGATCGATCCCGAGAGCCCCGCAGAAGGTGTTCTGATCTGCGCGTTCAGTGCAGACGGAACACGCGCCCTCACCGGTAGCAGTGACTGTATCGTGCGGCTGTGGGACGTGGAGACGAGACGACTCCTGCGCACGTTCAAAGGCCACGCTGAACAAGTCTGGAGCGTCGCGTGGAGCGACCAACGCCACGTCCTCTCAGGTGCCTACGACGGGACCGTGAGACTTTGGGACGTGGAGACGAGACGCTGCCTGCGCGTGCTTGAAGGCCACAAGGGGGCGATCGCGGGCGTTGCGTGGAGCGCTGACCAACGCCGCGCTGTCTCTGGTGGCCGAGACGGGACGGTGCGTCTTTGGGACGCCAAAACGGGCAAATGCGTGCGGGTCCTCAAGCAGCAACCGCGTGGGGTGTATGGGGTTGCAACGAGCGCCGATGAACGCCGGATCCTCTCTGGCTCGCGTGATAACACCGTTCGGCTGTGGGACGCGAAGACGGGGAAATGCCTACGTGTGTTCGAAGGCCACACCGGAGAGATCAGAACAGTTGAATGGAGCCCCGATCAACGCCGAGCCCTGTCTGGCGGCGGAGATCACACGCTGCGATTGTGGGAGGTGGAAACTGGAAAATGCGTGCGTGTGCTCGAAGGCCACACTAACTACGTCTGGAGCGTTGCGTGGAGCGCCAGTCAACGCCACGTCCTCTCCGGCTCCTCGGACCACACGGCAAGGCTGTGGGATGTGGAGACTGGGAAATGCCTGCACGTGCTTGAGGGCCACACAGGCCTGATCAGGGGCGTGGGGTGGAGCGCCGACCAGCACCATGCGCTCTCGTGCGACACTGAGGGCAGCATCCGAGTGTGGGATCTATCGAAATTCCTAATCGAGGAGGCGACACCGAAAGTCCCGGCGGCAGCATTGCCTCTCGTGCCCGACCAGATCCAATACACCAACGCAAAAGTCCTGCTCGTCGGCGAGAGCGGAGCTGGCAAGACCGGCATCTCGAAGGTCCTGGCGGGAGAGCAATGGCAGCCCAGCGACTCGACCGTCGGCGCGTGGGCGACGCAGTGGAAGTTGCCGGTGGCTGCTGGCGACGGCGGGGAGCGGGAAGTCTGGCTGTGGGATTTCGGCGGCCAAGCGGACCAGCGGTTGATCCACCAGCTCTACTTTGACGAAACTGCGTCGGCAGTATTGGTCTTCGACGGTCAGAAGAACGATGTGTTCGAGACGCTTGGCCAGTGGGACCGCGATCTCACGCGTGCCTCAAGCAAGGGATTCTCGAAGCTCTTGGTCGCTGGGCGCGTCGACACCGGCGGTCTGCGTGTGAGCCGGAGCCAGGTCGAGACGTTCGCCAAAGAGCGAGGCTTCTCGGGCTTTCTCGAAACCAGCGCGAAGGCTGGCACCGGTTGCGAGGAACTCAGGCAAGCCATACTCAACAGCATAAGGTGGGCGGACATTCCGTGGCGCTCCTCTCCGCTGCTGTTCAAGCGGCTCAGGGAAGAGATCGTGCGCCTCAAGGACGAAGGCCGGGTGCTGATGCGTTTCAACGAGCTGCGCGAGACTCTGCTGTTGCGCTTGTCGGGTGAAGTCGCACGCTTTACAGACGACGAACTGAAGGCAGTTCTGGTCCTGCTGGCCGGACCCGGCGTAGTGTGGGAGCTGAAATTCGGCAGTTGGATTCTTCTGCAGCCGGAGCGCATCAACGCTTACGCCCAAGCCGTGATCCAGACGATGCGTGAGGATGAACATGAACGTGGGTGCATTGCGGAAGAGCGGGTCCTGAGCGGCGACCTTACGTATCGCTCGTCAATGCAACGCCTCGCGGGCGACGAGGAACGTTTCGTCCTGCTGGCCATGCACCAGACATTGGTGGAGCGCGGTCTGTGCCTACGCGAACAGACAGAGCATGGCCCGCTGCTCATTTTCCCAAGCTACTACAGGCGCGAACGCCCTGAACTGGTTGGGCATCCGGCGGTGCTGGTGAGCTATCGCTTCAACGGATTCCTCGACGAAATCTACGCCACGCTGGTGGTTCGACTGCATCACACGTCGCCGTTTAATCAGGACCAACTTTGGCGTTACGCCGCCGACTTCAAGACACTCACGGGCAAACAACTCGGCGTGAAGCTGACCCGCCGGGCGGAGGGAGCGGGCGAACTGGAGGTGTACTTCGATCCCAAAATCCCGACGGAGGAGAAGATCATCTTCAGCAAGTACGTTCATGAACACCTCCTACAGAACGCCAGCGAAGTTGTCCGACTGCGGTACTATGTTTGTCCGCACTGCGGCACGCCCGTGGGCAATCGCGAAGTGGCGATGAGCAGGCTGGAGGAGGGAAAGAGGGATATCCTCTGCGTGAAGTGCGATGATCCGAAAAAGCGCGTTCCCCTCTGGGACAAAATGGAGGAACTGTTTGCGAGCGCAAAGGTCAAGCAACGGGTGCGCGATCTGCAGGAGCAGTCCGCCATCGTGTTGGACACCGAAAGCAAGGAACGCGCTCTGGTTGGCGAGGTGGTTTCAACGGTGGCGCTGGCCGGGCAAATCTCCCGGGAGTTCAGTGTGAGCGACCACGGCATCGACATGGAGATCGAATTCAAGTCCGATGCCGGCCAAGTCACGGGGCGCAAGGTATATCTGCAGCTCAAATCGGGTGACTCCTACCTAACGAAAGGGAAGAGCGACGGCGCGGAATTCTTCAAAATCAAAAACCCGTGCCACGCCGACTTCTGGCGGGATCAGGCGTTCCCCGTGCTGCTCGTGATCCGGAACTCCAAGGGCGAAATCCGCTGGATGGAAGTGCGGGATTACCTAAAACGCGAAAGCGAGAACGGCAAAAGGCCCGTCAAGCGGATCGTCTTTGCGGGCGAACGCTTCGACGTATTGAGCGTTCGCCGCTGGCGGGAACAGGCGCTAGCGCCGGCGTCGTAGAATCCGATCGAGTTTGCGCAGGCCTATCCGGAATTTCCATTTTGGCTGCGAGCGTCCTGAAGGCTATGTAGTACGCGATCTCGGCGCGCACTCAAAGCTCGGGTGCCGGTTTGGTCAAGCCTACAACGATCTAAACGCCATAATCGATCGTGAACGCAAGAAAGCCGGCCTCGCTTGGGTCGGACAAAATGCGACACGGCGCGGAATCTGTGTTAAGTTGCCTGCGTAGGAGGCGCAAGCATGGAAGTGTTCCCAGGCATTTCGATGGATCCGGGAATCCGTTTCGGGAAGCCCTGCCTCGCCGGGACCCGAATCGATGTTGCGACGGTCCTTGGAGGCTTGGCCGCCGGAGCCTCCGCCGAAGACCTCGAGTCGGAATATCGACTCTCGCGCGAGCAAATCACCGCAGCTCTCCGTTACGCCGCTCACGTGGCGGCGCATTTGCCGCCGGCAGTGGGAAGCTCGGATGAGAATCCTACTCGATGAAAATTTCCCGCTGGCACTGCTGCGGAGGTTGCGGCAAGAAGGACATCAGGTTGATCACATCATCCTCCTTGGCCTGCGCGGCGCGCCGGATCATGCCATCGTCGATCGACTGAACGCTGAAGATCTTCTCTTTCTGACGCACGATCAGGAGTTCCTTGATCTGTCGCTCTCTCGCTCGCGTGCAATAGTCTCGCGGGTCACCCAAAGTTTACCGATAGCCACGCGCGTCGAGATTTGGTTCAAAGCAATTCACGAGTGCCTCTCTCGCGATTGGGGCGAAACGCTTTTCGAGGTATTTGACGACGGACGGCTGCGCCCCTGGCAGAAAGTCCCATCGGAGCAACCCGAGTAGAAAAGCCGCCGTCGCTGCGCCTTTTTTGGAGATCGCGTGGACGGCGCGAAGATCTTTGCCCGATCGACTCGGATTGTACGGCGCGAATTTTCTTCGCGCCAGGCGCCGAGCACGAAGCCACGCAGCGTCAGCTCCCGCGCCGCCGGGTCATCATGGGGTGCGGATGATTCCGGAATTTCCATTTTGGCTGCAAGCGTCCTGAAGGCTATGTAGTACGCGATCGCCCGCGCCCGCTTAAAGCTCCGCGGCGGATTGTGACGGTCGCATCGTCGGCGGCAACCGGGTGGTATTCAACATCAAGGGCAACGATTACCGGCGGGTAGTGAAGATCAATTATCCGTACCGAGTAGTCTACCTCCGGTTTGTGGGCACGCATGCAGAATACGACGCGCTCAACGTAGAAGAGGTGTGACGTGAGCAGGAGCAAAATCAAGCCGATTCGGACCGAGGCGGACCACAAGGCCGCGCTCGCTCGTATCGACGCGCTCATGGACGCCAAGCTTGGGACTCCGCGAGGGAGGGAGCTCGATCTGCTGACGGACCTCGTCGAACTCTACGAATCCAAGCGCGTTCCGATCGGGTTGCCGAGCGCCGTGGCTGCCATAGAGTTCCGCATGGAGCAGGCTGAACTGACGCAAAGAGACCTGGTGCCGTTTATCGGGAGCCGCGCCAAGGTTTCCGAGGTGCTGTCGGGTAAGCGGCAACTGACAATGCCGATGGCGCGAGCGCTCCATGAGCACCTCGGCATCCCCGCCGAGGTGCTTCTTCAAGATACCGGCGCGTCATTCGGCGAGCCGTTGGCAGGAATCGAATGGGAGCGGTTTCCGTTGGAAGCGATGGCCAACCTCGGATGGATCCCCAAGGTCCGAAACCTCAAGTTGCGAGCGCGGGAGCTGATCGGAAAACTCATCCAGCGGGCCGGCGGCCCGGATATCGCAGCCGCTGCACTGTACCGCAAGGGCGATCATGCGCGAGCCAACGCCAAGATGGACCCATATGCGCTTACGGCGTGGTGCTGGATGGTGCTGGCCGGCGCTAATGAGTCGCGTCCGGCGACAGCCTATAAGCCCGGCACGGTGTCTGTCGATTTTCTCCGCCGTCTCGCGCGTCTGAGCTGGACAGATGACGCGCCGCGCCTGGCGAGGGAGTTCCTGGCCGTGCATGGCATTCCGCTCGTTGTGGTTCCCCATCTGCCGAAAACTTATCTCGATGGCGCCGTGCTAAAGCTCGCCGACGGCACACCCGTAGTTGGCCTGACCCTGCGCTATGACCGCGTTGACAATTTTTGGTTCTGCCTTTTACACGAGCTCGCACATGTCGGGCGACATATGGACAACGATGGCGACACGTCGTTTGTCGATGATCTCACTCTTCGCAACTTGGAGGGCGGGCGCGCGGATCCAAAGGAGGTGCAGGCCGACGAGTGGGCGGAAGAAGCCCTTGTTCCGCGCGAGATTTGGGAGACGAGCGCGGTGCGCCAAAATCCAACGCCCATGAACGTGGTCGACCTCGCCAGGGCGCTGCAGGTCCATCCCGCCATCGTTGCGGGTAAGGTCCGGTACGAGCAGAGGAACTACCGGTTGCTGTCACACTTCGTCGGGACCGGCCACGTACGGAAGCAACTCGGTCTCGCCGCGTGAGCGGGTCGGCCGAAAGCGCGGGCGGATGTGGTCGCCAACCCGCGGCATGAATCTCACCAGCAATTGCTTGGTGGAGGCGGGGGGAATTGAACCCCCGTCCGAAGATCGTCAGGCGATGGCCACTACACGCTTAGTCCGCGAATTAATCTCGCTCGACGGGCGCCCGCGGACGGGCTCCCGGAAAGCCAACCAATTGAAGTTTCGGAAGGCCGCCCAATCGGTGAACTGCGGTCCCCTAGCCCATTAAATGACATCTCGGCCCGCTGCCACGGGCGCGCAGCGGCGAGACGCTAGCGGCCGTTAGGCCGCTAGAGCGAAACCATTATCTGCTGCGGTTAAATTTCGCAGTCTGTCTGGTTTGCGGGCCGACAGCGCCCGGCGTGCGACCAAAACCCTATTTTCTCCGTCGAACCCATTTCGCCCCCACAACCCCACGCGACGACGCACAGGAACAATGGCAGTAACGGTTACGCATACTCAATCTAAGTCGCTTCCACACTTCAGGCAACCCACGATCGGGTAGTCGGCGGTTTTGACCCGCGGGCCGGCACGGAGGCCGGCCCCTACCCAATATAGAGGCTTCATTCAGGGTAGTGGCCGGCGTCCCTGCCGGCCATCCGACTCCAAAACCGGCCACTACCCACGATCACACGCGGGCTTATTTCCCGCCCCATAGACCGCTAAACTCGCGGGGCGATGGCTGCGAAAGACCGAAGCGACGGCATCGAGCTGGTGGCCGAAAACCGCAAGGCGCGCCACGATTTCTTTGTCGAAGATTCGCTGGAGGCCGGGGTTGCCCTGACCGGCACCGAGGTCAAATCGCTGCGCGCCCATCGGACCAACCTGCGCGACAGCTACGCCCGCATCAAGAACGGCGAATGCTTCCTGGTCGGCGTGCATATCTCGGCCTACGCTCCCGCCGGCCAGTTCACGCATAAGGAAACCCGCCCGCGCAAGCTCCTGATGCATCGGCGGGAGATCGATCGCTTGTGGGAGCGCGTGCGTGACCGCGGCTATTCGCTGGTGCCGCTCAAGATTTACTTCAAGCGCGGCCGCGCCAAGGTCGAAATCGCGCTGGTCAAGGGCAAACGCGCCTATGACAAGCGCGCCTCGATCGCCAAAAAGGAGATGCGCCGCGAGATCGAACGCGCGATGAAGGCGCGCAATCGCTGACGTGAGCTGCCGCTCACGGCGCCCCGCCCTCACCCGGCGACGACTCGTCGTCGCCGACCTCTCCCGATGCGCGGCTGCGGCTAAGCCTCAGCCGCGGGAGAGGTTTTACACGGCGGTGGCGGCGCCTGCCGCCGCCGGCGGCACCGCCGCGGGCGGCGCTTCCCCGGCCATCGCGCGCAGGCGCGCGATACGCCGGCTCAGCGGCGGATGGGTCGCCAGCAGATTCGCCCAATAGCCCTCGTCGTCATCGCGCGCCGCTTGCAGGGGATTGACGATGAACAGGTGGGCCATTCCGCGCGAGGCGTGCGCCAGCGGCGACTGCACTTGCGCGATACGCTCGAGCGCGCGCAGCAGCGCGCGCGGATTGCGCGTGAACTCGACCGAGGCGGCGTCAGCCAGATACTCGCGCTCGCGCGACACCGCCATCGCGAGCAATTGCGCGAAGATTGGCGCCAGCGCGGCCAGGATAAACACCACGATCGCGATGATCAGGCCGGCCTCGCCCGAATCGCGATCGCCGCTGCGCCGGCGCGCTCCGCCCATTCCACCGAACAGGGTGTAGCGATAGAAGAAGTCCGCGAGCAACGCGACGCCGCCCACCAGCACCGCGATCATCGTCATGGTGCGGATGTCGTAGTCGCGCACATGCGCCATCTCGTGGCCGACGACGCCCTGGACCTCCTCGCGATCCATGTCATCGACCAGTCCTTGCGTGACACAGATCACCGAGTGCGTAGGGTCGCGGCCGGTGGCGAAGGCGTTGGGCGCCGGGTCGTCCACGATGTAGGCGGTTGGAACCGGCATGTGCGCCGCCAGCGCCATCTCGCGCACCACGTCGAGCACCATCTGGTGCTTGGGGGAATCCGGAGTAAGCGCGGTGGCGTGCGCCGAAAGCAGCACCAACGACGCGCCGCCATAGTAGGAAGCGATCGACTGGATGCTCGCGATGATCACCGCCGCGATGGTTATAATCGGAAAGCCTGTCAGTCCGCCGCTGTCGGCCAGCCGCATGTTGCCGGTCACAAAGTCGAACCCGAAGCCGAGCGCGGCGAACAGCACGATGAACACGGCGACCAGCCGCACGGTGTCGCCCCGGTTCTCCCGCTCGAGCGCCCAAAAGTCGGTGCGTTGCGCCATCAGTTTCTTTCGGGATCTCGCGCCGGGGCAATCCGGGCGGCGCCTCAGGCCTTGGGAGCGGGAGCTCCGAGTGAAAGATCGACCTTGGGCAGGGCCTCGTCGCCGGGCGCGGCCTTGAAGTAGTCGGCGCCCTTGAAGCCGAAGTTGTTGGCGATGATGTTGGTCGGGAAGGCCTGAATTTTGGTGTTGAGCTGCATCACGACGTTGTTGTAGGCCTGGCGCGAAAACGCGATCTGATTTTCGGTCGTGGTCAACTCTTCCTGCAACTTGACCACGTTCTCGTCGGCCTTCAACTGCGGGTAGTTTTCCATCACCGCCAGCAGCTGTCCCATCCCTGCGGTAATCTGATTCTCGGCCGCCATCCGCGAGGCTCTGATCGGGCGCGCTGACGGCCCGGTTGCGCGCTTCGACCACCTGCGTGAGGGTGTCGCGCTCGAACTGCATGTAGCCTTTGACGGCCTCGACCAGGTTGGGAATCAGATCGTGACGGCGCTTGAGCTGGACATCGATCTGGCGCCACGCGTTGTCGACCTGATTGCGCAGGCTGACCAGCGAGTTGTAGGCCATGATCAGATAACCGACGATCGCCGCAAAGACAATCAGCCCGGTCAGTGAACTCATCTGGATGTACCGCCTTGGCGATGGTTTGGGCCGCGCGCCCTGATTGCTGGCGTTGATTTTATCGGCAGAAGGAGAGAGAGCGCCACAGCCGCATCGCCGTGAGAAGAGAGGGAGAGCAGTTTAACTGAACGGCGTGCGGCTGCGGCGCGTATGACCTTAGTTCTCGCGCTCGACTTTCACCCGAACCGGCTTGGTCTCAGGACGCTTGCCGACCGTCACCTCGAGAACTCCGTCGCGATATGCCGCGCGGATCTCCCCGTGGTTGGCATCCTCGGGCAGCTGGAAGCTGCGCTGAACACGGCCGTAAAGCCGCTCGGTGCGATGGATTTCGGTATCCTTCGCCAGCCTCCGGACGCTTGCGCTCGGCCTCGATCACCAAGCTGTCATTTTCGACCCGGACGTTGATCGACTCGGTCGACATACCCGGAAGCTCGAAGGAAAAATGATAGCCAGTTGGATCTTCCGTAACGTCCGTCGCGGGAACGATAAAATCGCTCGCACCGCTCCGCAGTACGCCATCCAACGCGCCACGCCACAGTCCATTACCCGTCCATCCGTTGTCTAGTAACAGTTCCATTCTCAAATCCTCCTCCCGGCCAAATCACCTGCCGGTTGACTATTTAATTCTGATGCCGCTCGTTAGCGGCCTGAGTTCAAGGTAAGTACGATCCGCGCGGCGTCAAGCGGCTGGCGCGGCCCCAAGAGGAAGGAAACGCAATTATTCCTCACTATCAGCGGGTTTCTCGGCACGCGCGATTTCGGCCGCAAAGCGCTCGGCCATCTTGAGGTCGCCGAGCTCGATGGCCAGTGCGTCGCCCTCCTTAAACGCAGCGACCGCTCGCGCTATGTTGCCCTTGGCCAGAAAGACTCCGGCCTTGCGAAAAATCCTGGCGTAGCGTTCACCTTTTTCGGCGGCATCCATGGAACTTCCTCTCAGGTCTGAGACGCTCGATTCGATATTAGGCGGGCGGCTGCGTATCCTCCAGCCGCGCCACGGCTACCGCTTTTCTGCCGACTCGATCCTGCTGGGACGCTTCGCGCGCGTGCGCCCGCGCGATCGGGTGCTGGAGCTGGGCGCGGGATGCGGCGTGGTTTCGATAATGCTCGCGGCGGCCGGCGCGAGAGAGATCGTCGCGCTCGAAATCCAGCCCGCGATGGCGGCGCTGATCGCGCGCAACGCAAGCCTCAACGCGCTCGCGCAAGTCACGGCGATCAACGCCGACTTGCGCCAGCGAAAGATCGCGGGACTGGCGCCCGGCAGCTTCGATCTGGTGGTCGCCAATCCGCCCTACCGTGCGCGCGGCGCCGGCCGCGAAAGTCCCAATCGCAGCCGCCGGCTCGCGCGCGGATCAGAGCAGGGATCGCTGGCCGATTTTATCGCCGCGGCGGCGCGCTATGCCCGCTTCGGTGCGAATATCGCGATCGTATTCGCGGCAGCGCGCAGCGCCGAATTGATCGCGCAACTGCGGGCGCACGCGCTGGAACCCAAGCGAATCCGCTTCGTACATCCGCGAATCGATCGGCCCGCCGCGACGATCCTAGTCGAGGCGGCCAAGGGCGGCGGTATCGAAGTGAAAATCGAGCCGCCACTCGCGCTCTATACCGGGCCCGGCGTGTACAGCGCAGAGGCTCGGGAGATGCTCGACTCGCCTATTGGCTGAAAAACTCGACTGCGAGGCGCGACACGGCTTCGGGCTGTTCCATCGGGATAAAGTGGCCGGCGTCGGCAAAGTTGACCACCCGCCCGTGGCGCAGGCCGGCCTCGACCTTGGCGGCCAGTGACGCGCCGGGCGAATCGCCGCGCTGCCCGAACATCACGAGCAGCGGCGCCTCGCAACGCAGGATTCGCTCCAGCCCGTCGAAGTCGCGCGCGCTGGAATAGAAACGCGCCTCGATTTCCGGTTGGCATCTCAGCTCGCGCTTGCCGTCGGCGGTCGGCCGCGTGGCGTACTCGCAATAGTCGCGCAGAATATCCTTGCGCCAGGTCGCATAAGGAAACTTGTGGTCGAAATTCTGCACCATCGCGTCCACGCTGTCGAAAACCCGCCGCCGCTTGAGCGTCCGATCGATGAACGGATTACGCCAGGCAAGCTCCGCTTCCGTGATGGCCTCGAAAATCACCGGCTCGACCAGCACGGCGCTGGCGATCAGGTCGGGACGCGCGCTCGCCAGCGAACCGGTCGCGGTTGCGCCGGAGCTATGGCCGAATCCCCGCACGCCCTTGAATCCCATCGCGGTGATGAATCCCGCCAGGTCGTCGACCGTATCCTGCCAGCCGTACTGATCGGTGGGTGAAAGGCCGCTGTCGCCATGCCCGCGCTGATCCAGGCTGTAGACGTGGCCGATGGCGCTGAGCGCGATCGCGATCGGGCGATAGATTCGCCCCAGGAATCCGGTGGCGTGCAGGATGACGATCGGCGCGCCGCTCCCGCCCCAATCGAGGTAGTGCAACCTGATGCCGTTGGCTTCGATATATCCGTCTTGAGGTTGATCGGTTGCCATCATTCGATGCCACGATAATAGGAGAGCGCCCGCGCCGAGGAAACCGTGCGCGTTGCGCGCAATGGCGCTTTCCGATTAGCTCATCGCAATGGCCCGTCTGACCGCCAGGAACAAATTTCTATTCGAGGGTGATCGCAAGTTCCATGCGCGCGGAGTCTCCTACGGCACTTTCGCGCCGAATTCGCGCGGCGAGCCATTCCCCGAATCCGAAAATGTCGCGGCGGATTTCTCCCTGATGCGCGAGCTGGGCGCGAACGTGGTGCGCACCTACGAGCCGCCGCCGCCCTGGATGATGGAGCAGGCGGCGAAGCATGGGCTGCGCGTGATGGTCGGAATTCCGTGGGCCTCGCACCTGGCGTTTCTCGACTCGCGGGAGCTGACGCGCGAGATCCGATCGGTGATCACGAAAACCGTGTCCGCGATGCAGCCTTTTCGCGACGCGGTTTTCGCCTACACGCTCGGCAACGAGATTCGATCCGACATCGTGCGCTGGCACGGGCCGCGCGCGATCAGCCGCTTTGTCGCGGAGCTGCGCGAGCTCGGCAAGCAGATCGATCCCGAGGGCCTGTTCACTTACGCCAACTATCCGTTCGACTGAATACCTGGCGCTCGATTGCCTCGACTTTCTTTCTTTCAACGTTTACCTGCATCGCGAGCCGGACTTCCGGCGCTATCTGACCCACGTGATGGCGCTCAGCGGCGATTTGCCCGTAGTGCTCAGCGAGACCGGCATCGACACCATTCGCGAGGGCGAAGATTCGCAGGCCGAATTTCTGCGCTGGCAAGCGCGCGCCGGCTTCGAGCTCGGCCTGGCGGGACTGGTCGTGTTCGCCTTCACCGACGAATGGTATCGCGGCGGTAGCGAGATTACCGATTGGGCTTTCGGACTGGTCACGCGCGATCGCAAACCCAAGCCCGCGTTCGGCGCAGTGGCGGAAATTTTCAAAAGCGATTTGCCCCCCGCGCTCAAGACTACACCCAAGGCGTCGATAGTGGTGGCCGCGTGCAACGCCGCCAAAACGCTCGGTGACTGCCTGTCCTCGCTCTCAGATCTCAACTACCCCGATTACGAAACGATAGTGGTTGACGACGGCTCGACCGATACCACCGCGCAAATCGCCGAGGCCGCGGGCGTGCGGCTGGTGCGGCGCGACCACCTGGGACTGGGCGCGGCGCGCAACGCCGGGATCGACGCGGCCCAGGGCGCGATCGTCGCGTTCATCGACGCCGACGCACGCGCCGATCGCGACTGGCTATACCATTTGGCGGAGGCCGTGGTGCGCAAACCAGCGGCCGCCGGCGGTCCGAACTTTCCGCCCCTCGCGCCATCGCGAGTCGCGGCGGCAATCGCGGCCGCGCCCGGCGCTCCACGCGAGGTGCGCGCGGGCGACGAGACGCTGGCGCAACTGTGCGGCTGCAATATGGCCTTCGAGAAGGCGGCGCTCGAAAAGATCGGCGGCTTTGATCCGATGTTCACGGCCGCGGGCGACGACGTCGATCTCTCGTGGCGCATTCGCGACGGCGGCGCGGCGCTGGCCTCGGCGCCGGGCGCGGTCGTCATCCACGAGCGCCGCGCCACGATCAGCGAATATCTCGCGCAGCAGCGCGGCTACGGCGCCGCGGAAGGATTGTTGTTCCGCAAGCATCCGCTGCGCGCGCTTGACGGCAACGGCGTTTACGGCGGGCTACCGGGCCTCGCCGGTCTGTTCGGCGGCGGACGAATCTATTACGGCGCGTTCGGGCACGGCCTCTTCCAGAGCCTTTATCCCGGCCCCGGGATGCCGCCCGCTCTGCAGGTCCCGCTGTCGATCCACTGGATCGCGCCCTCGCTGGCGCTGATGATCGCAGGCGCACTCAGCCGGCCGCTCGCTTTGATCGGCCTGGCCGGAATCGCCGTTACGCTCGGATGCGCGATCGCCACGGCGGCGACCGCGCCGCTGAGCCGCCCTCGTTCAGGTCCGCTCACGCGCGCGATCCTCGCTGTCCTCTGTATCCTGGGACCGATCGTGAGAAGCGTCGCGCGCGAGCGGGTCCGTTTTCACCTCGCGTCGCCGCTGCCCGCCGCGGGCACACCACCCGCAGCTCTCAAGATGCGCGGCGGGTTCGAGATGATCGCGAATCGAGCAGATGGCGGCGCGCCGATCGCGACCGGCGCCTTGCTCGATTCGCTACGCGCAAGCCTGGTGCGAAACGGGATCGCCACCGCGCCGAGCGACGGGTTCGAGTCCTATGACGTGCAGATTCTGCTGCCGCCGGCGGTCCGGATTCCGCTCAACGCGGTCGATGAGGGCGGCGGGCGAATCGCGCTGCGATGGCGAATCGACGTGGACCGCCGCGCGATCGCGATCGCGGCCGGCGTGCTCGTGCTGCTCTTGCTGATCGCCGGCGCGTCGTGGTTGGGCGGCCTGATCGTATTCGCCTTCGCTGCCGCCGCCTTCGCCATGATCGCGGCCTCGCGCGCTACGGCGGTCCCCGTCATTCTGCGCGCCTGTCTCGAAGAGGCCGCCGGCCCGTCGGGATTTCGCGTCGCCAGCGAGGGAAATTCATCCGGCGACGGCGGGACCGCTCGATGAGCATCTTCCGCGTTTACATTCTGGTGCTGCGCCGGATGCGGCCCTATGCGGGCCGGCTCGCAATCGCGATCGCGGAAGTGCTGGTGATCGCGGCTCTCGAAATCCTAAAGCCCTGGCCGCTCAAGGTGGTAATCGACAACGTGCTGCGCGGCCGCCCGATGCGCAATCCCTGGCTGCGCGCGATGGCGCCGGACCAGTTGCTGGCCGCCGCATGTATCGGCCTGGTCGGGCTCTACCTGACCGTCGCCGTGCTCCAGGTCGCGAACAACTACGTGACGATCGCGATCGGCCAGCGGATGGTGAGCGATTTGCGGGCGCGCCTGTTCGAGCATCTGCAGCGCCTTTCGCTTTCGTTCCATCGCCGGCGCGAGATCGGCGACCTCTTGCTGCGCATCACTTACGACACGCTCTCGATCCAGACCATCGCGATGAACGGCCTGTTTCCGATCGTGTCGTCGGGCGTGCTGCTGGCGGGAATGTTCGCCGTGATGATCCGGATCGATCCGGTGCTGACCGCGATCGCGTTCGGCGTGGTGCCGCTGCTCTTCATCCTGATCGCGATGCTCAGCGGGCGGATCGACCGGCTGGCGAGCGCCGCGCGCGCGCAGGAGGGCCGTATGCAGAACGTGGCGCATCGCGTGCTCTCGGCGATTCATGTGGTGCAGGCCTTCACCGCCGAGGGCGAATCGAACCGCCAGTTCGTCGAATCGAGCCGCGCGAGCCTGAGCGCGAACCTCAAGCTCTACACTTTGCAGACGATCTATACGGGCCTGGTCGGGGTGGTGATCGCCGGCGGCACCGCGCTGGTGATCTATGTCAGCGCCCGCCACGTGATGAACGGCGCGCTGAGCATTGGCGACCTGATCGTCTTTACCGCCTACCTGGCCTCGCTCTACGGGCCGATCAACCAGATTTTCCAGACCTGGGGGATGGTGCAGGGCGCCAAGGCCGGGATGATTCGATGCCTTGAGCTGCTGGAGGTCGAGCCCGAAATCGGCGATCGTGCCGGGGCGGCGGTGCTTGGCCGGGCGCGGGGCGAAATCGAGTTCGACGACGTGGTCTTCGGCTACGATCCTGCGCGGCTGGTGCTCAAGGGCGTGAGCTTCAGGGCCAGAGCTGGAGAGGCGATCGCGATCGTGGGCCTTAGCGGCGCGGGCAAGAGCACCGTGGCAAGCATGCTGGCGAGGTTCTACGAGCCGCAGCGCGGCGCGATCCGGATCGACGGCCACGACCTGCGCGAGCTCACGCTCAAGTCGGTGCGGGAGAATATCGCGATGGTGCTGCAGCCGCCGCTGGTGCTGAGCGATACGGTGCGGACCAATATCGCCCTGGGCCGGCCCGCCGGCGCCACCGCGCAAATCGAGCGGGCCGCCGAAATTGCGCGGCTCAGGCCGGTGCTGGAACGCTTGCCGGCGGGACTCAACGAGGTGATCGGCCCCGGTGGCCACAGCCTTTCCGAGGGCGAGGCGCAGCGCGTCACGATCGCGCGCGCGGTGCTCAAGGACGCGCCGATCCTGATCATGGACGAACCCACCAGCGCGCTCGACGCGGAAACCGAGTCGCTGATTCTGGCCGCGATTGCCGAGGTGATGCGCGGGCGCACCACGCTGGTGATCGCGCATCGGCTCTCGACGATTCAAAACGCCGATCGGATCCTGGTGCTGCGCGACGGACTAATCGCCGAGTCCGGCAGCTTCAACGAATTACTGTCGCACGGCGGGTTCTTCCGCTACCTGTACGATCTGCAATCGTGGAGCAAACCAACGGTGGGCGGCGAGCAGGCAGGATGAAGAACCAAACCCAGGGGGGTCATGCAAGTGCTTAGCGGCATCGAAATCACACTACTTACGATCCTGACGGCTGGACTCGCAGCTGCGCTTACGGGCGCCGTTACATTATGGACGACAGCGCGGAACATCAAGATAGAGACCGTCACGAAGACGCGCGCGGGGTGGCGAGATAAGGTTAGAGGCATCGCGTTACGTATTCATCGAGCGTCATCTGGCGGAGAGCGTACGCGCTTGGGCGAGCTTCTCTTGGAACTGAAGCTTGAACTCGACCTCCTCGACCCCGAGGACCGTGAGATCCTGGACGCGGTGAGGCGGGTCTGCAAAGCGGAGGGAGCGGCGCCCGAGTCGGATCTAGAGGAGTTTGGCGACCGGCTCGCCCTGTTGTTCAGGGATGACTGGAAAAGGGCAACTTGGGAGGCCAGCTCTCTCCCTTGGCGATTGTGGCATTGTCGCCCGCGCCGCTGCAAATATTCCAAGTACAAGGACGAAGGTCCGCGACCATCCCGAGCGCGGGTGACGGCAGCCTGAATGCTCACAATCGGCGTCACCGGTGGAATCGGATCCGGCAAGAGCACCGCGATCAAGATGCTCGCCGAGCTCGGCGCGACGATCCTCGACGCCGACAAGGTGGCGCATTCGGTCTACGCGCCGGGCGGCGCGGCGTACCAGCCGCTGCGCGCCGCATTCGGCGATGCGATCGTGGCGGCCGACGGCACGATCGATCGCAAGAAGCTGGGAGCGATCGTTTTCGCCGATCCCGCCGCGCTCAAGCGGCTGACCGATATCGTATGGCCGCACACCTTCGATCGGATGCGCCAGATGGTCGCGGAAATCCGCGCGCGTGGCGATCGCGCGCCGATCGTAATCGAAGCGGCGGTCCTGATCGAAGCGAACTGGAATCCGCTGTTCGACGAAATCTGGCTGGTGACCGCGCCGCGCGAGCGCGTGATCGAGCGCGTGCAGGCCGAGCGCGGGATGAAACCCGAGCAGACCGAAGCGCGAATCCGCGCCCAGCTTTCCGACGAGGAGCGCCGCAAGCACGCCACGCTCGTGATTCAGAACAACGGCTCAATCGAGGAATTGGGCGCCAAGCTCGCCGCGCTATGGAAGCAGGCGCTGGAGCGCGCCGCCAAGGTCAAAAGCTGATCTGCTCAGAACTTGATCGCGGCCGCGACCGCGAAGGCTGCCAGCTCGCAGGCCGCGGCGGCGGCGGCGAGCGCATAACCACCGGCGCCGCCGAGCCGGCGGCTGAACAACAACCGCAGCGCCAGAATCACCAGCGCGATCACGACAATCTCCGCGATCGCGATCGCCTGGTACATCCCCATCGCGATTCCCAGCGCGAGCACGCTGGAGCCTGCGAATTCGCGGAACCGGATTCCGCCCGTCCACGGAACGCCGAGGCCCGCCTGCTCCAGTGGCTTGAGGCCGTAGCCGACCGGCACGATCGCCCATCGCGAGAGCATCGTCGCCAGCACGATCGCGCGCGCCCGCGCCGGCGGACGGCCCATCGCGCCCAGCAGCCAGATCTCCAGAACGATGAAGCCCAGCGTGGCCAGCACACCCAGCGGTCCGATCTCGGTGAGGCCGGTCCATGAGGGACGGCGGCCGGCGCGGAGCTGGCCGATCGCGTGGAGCAATCCAAGCGGATGGATCGCGCCGCTGAGCAGAATCGACAGCGCGATCACAAGCGCGGCGCGCGGCCGCGGCGCCATCAGCCCGCCGAACGAATGATCGATCAGGGCCAGCGCCACGCCGAAAGCCAGTCCCGCCAGCGGGACGAAGAGCATCGCGCGCGCGCGCTGTTCGGCACTGCCCTGGCGAACTCCGGCAAGCTGCGACCATCCGGTCAGGCTCGCAAAAGCGAGTGCGACCTCGACGCTGGTCTCGCGCAGGCCGCGCGGCTCGACAATGTCGTCGATGATGCTCACTTGACCGGATGACGGTACAGGATCAATAGAGGCACGGTGAAGATACTGGCCATGAAGATACTGATAATGGGCGCGGGAGCGGTCGGCGGCTACTTCGGCGCGCGGCTGCAGGAAGCGGGCGAAGAGGTGGTGTTCTGCGCGCGCGGCGAGAACCTGCGTGTGATGAAGGAGCGCGGCCTTGCGGTCGAGAGCTTCCGCGGCGACCTGCGGCTCGCTAAGGTCGCGGCAACCGCCGAGCCGCGCGAATTCGCTCCCTACGATTTGATACTATTCTGCGTCAAGGCGTATGACACTGATTCGGCCGCGGAGCAAATTGACGGCTGCCTCGCGGCGGGCGGCGCCATTCTGACCCTCCAGAACGGCGTGGAGAGCGAAGCCCGGCTCGCCGCGCGCTTCGGCAGCGGCGCGGTGATGGGCGGCAACGCGCGGGTCGGCGCGGAACTCGCGGCTCCGGGCCGGATCGTCCATCATTCGACCGGCGCGATCGAATTCGGCGAGCTGGACGGATCGAACTCGGCACGCGCGCTCGCGATCGCCGATACGTTCCGCCGCGCCGGCATCTTCGGCCAGCTGGTCGCGGACATCCGCTCGCGCCGATGGTACAAGCTGTTGTGGAACAGCGCCTTCAACTCCGTCACCACGCTGACGCATCGGCGCGTGGGCGACTTGCTCGACGATCCTGACGGGCTCCGGCTGGTGCGCATCCTGATGGAAGAGACGCTGGCCGTCGCGCGGGCTGAGGGCGCCGCGCTGACCGGCGAACATATCGACGAGTTGCTGGCGCATTCGGCGCGCAACCTGCGCACCCTCAAGACTTCGACCCATCAGGACTTCGAGCGCGGCAAGCGGCTGGAGTACGAGGCGCTCAGCGGCGCCGTGCTGAGGGCCGCGCGGCGACACCGAATCGCGGTGCCGGCGACCGAGATTGTGTATGCGCTGATGAAGCTGCTCGACGGCGCGCGGGCCGAAGAAACCTAACCCCCTGTCCCCCTTCCCCAGGTCGGGGAAGGGGGAACCAGAGACCTCAGTTGGGAGCGGACTCGGCGCCGGCCTTGCGCACGCCCATCAGGTAGGCCCGGATAAACTGATCGATCGCGCCATCGAGGATCGCATCGGTGTTGCCGCTCTCGACACCGGTGCGATGGTCCTTGACCATCCGGTAGGGCTGCAGCACGTAGGAGCGGATCTGACTGCCCCACGCGATGTCCTTCTTGTCCTTGCTGAATTCCTCGATTTGCTCGCGCTTGCGGCGCTCTTCGAGCTCGAACAGGCGCGCGCGTAAAATCTTCATCGCCATCGCGCGGTTCTTGTGCTGCGAGCGTTCGTTCTGGCAACAGACCACGATACCGGTCGGTAGATGCGTCATCCGCACCGCGGAGTCGGTCTTGTTGACGTGCTGGCCGCCGGCGCCGCTGGCGCGAAAGGTGTCAACCCGTAAGTCGGCCGGATTGATGATGACTTCGACCTTGTCGTCGATCGCCGGCAGCACGAACACCGAGGCGAACGAGGTGTGGCGGCGCGCGTTCGCGTCGAACGGCGAGATTCGCACCAGGCGATGAATTCCCGCTTCGGCTCGCAGGTATCCGTAGGCGTAATCGCCTTCGACGGTGAAGGTGGCGTTTTTGATCCCCGCGCCTTCGCCGGGTTGGACGTCCGCCAGCTCGACCTTGTAGCCGTGCCGCTCAGCCCATCTGAGATAGAGCCGCTCGAGTATCTCGGCCCAGTCCTGCGCCTCCATCCCGCCGGCGCCGGCCTGAATCGAGACAATCGCGCCCAGCCGGTCGTGCTCGCCGCCGAGCATCACCTGGATCTCCTGGCGTTCCACTTCGGCCTTCGCCGCGATGAGCGCGGTGGCGGTTTCGCGACTGGCGTCGGAATCCTCGGCGCCCTCCTCCTCGGCCATCGTTAGGAACACCCGCGCCTCCTCGAGGTACGCACGCAGGCGCTCGTGGGCGTCGAGCTGCTCCTTGATCTGGGTCTGCTCCTTCGACGCCGCTTGCGCGGTGTCGGGCCGATCCCAGAAGCCGGGCTTGGTGGATTGTTCGGTAAGTTCGTTGAGCCGCGCGGTCAGGCGAGCGACGTCAAAGACGCCTCCCGATTTTTTCGGCGCGCTGTTCGAAGTCGGTCAATTCCTGGCGAAGGTCACTTAGCATTGGATAATCCTAACGTTATTGTATTCCGTCATGCGCGGGCGGACAACTGAACCATCCCGAGGACGATTGCAAAACGTATTGAATTCCGATCAGCGAGTTGGCGAGCCGGATAAAAGCAACGCTAAGTAATGCCGCTCATCGATTCTTGCTTGCGGTCTGCGGAATTGAAGCATGCCAAGTAGTTTCGACTCAAGGGGGAGCGTTGGAACCACGAATCGCCCGTTCGCTAGTGTAGTGTCTCACAAATAACTTTACAATGGGGACAGGTTCTGATATGGTCTCTGCGGGGTCAAGCAGGAGGCGACGATGTGGGACGCGGCAGAGGCATTGGATGTCGATGAGGAGGCTAGGCGGACGCTGCGCGCTTGGGTGAAGGCCCGCAGGTCGCCACAGCGAGTAGTGATGCGCGCGCGGATCGTTTTGCTTGCCGCAGAGGGGACCGCCACGCGCCAAATCGCACGCGAAGTGGGCACCAGCAGGCCCACCGTGTTGTTGTGGCGCAAGCGCTTCGCCGCTGGCGGGGTGGGCGCGTTGCTGCGTGAGGCACCAGGCCGCGGACGTTCCCGCATCGATCTCGAGTATGAAGATCAAGCAGATCGTTGCAGCGACGACTCAGACCAGGCCACCGGGAGCCACTCACTGGAGCACCCGCACCATGGCGAAAGCCCGGGGCGTGAGCCCGGCGACGGTGCAGCGTATTTGGGACGCTCACGGCTTGCAGCCCCATCGGGTCGAGACCTTCAAGTTGTCGCGCGACAAGCGGCTGGTAGAGAAATTAACCGACGTGGTGGGAGTCTACCTTAATCCGCCGGATAAGGCGGTGGTTTTGTGTGTTGATGAGAAGTCGCAAATTCAGGCCTTGGATCGCACCCAACCGGGGCTGCCGCTCAAGAAGGGCCGTTGTGGAACCATGACCCATGACTACAAGCGCAACGGCACCACGACCCTGTTTGCGGCGTTGAACACATTGGAAGGGACGGTAATCGGGACCTGTTACCCGCGCCACCGCAATATCGAATTCCGCAAGTTTCTCCGTCGCATCGACCAGACCATCCCCTCTGACCTCGCGGTGCACATGATCCTGGACAACTATGGCATTCACACCCATCCGAAAGTGAAGAGCTGGCTCGCCAAGCATCCCCGTTTCCAGCTCCACTTCACGCCGACCTCTTCGTCGTGGCTCAATCTGGTCGAACGTTGGTTCCGTGAGCTAACCGACAAACGTATTCGGCGCGGCGCCTTCGGCAATGTTGCCGAGCTGATTACCGCCATCGACGAGTTCATCGCGGTCAGCAACCACGCACCCAAACCTTTCGTCTGGACAGCCACGGCGGACAAGATTTTGGCTAAAATCTCTCATTGTAAAGCTATTTTAGAGGCAGTACACTAGCGTCCAGAGCCTGAACCTTTCACCCGCGTTTGTCTTTGCGATCCGAGGAAATGACCCCAGAACAGTTGGTCGCGTGCCCCAACTCACGCAGGTTTGTTGAGATCTGCAATTGCGTTTGCACTTGGTGCAGATCTACAGGATTCAAGGACGGTTAATTATCAGTTGCTTCCGGCCGCGAAAGCTCGTTTTGTGGAGGAACTTGAAAAATTGGCTGGCTGGCATACTTCTCCAAAATCTCAACGCCTTCTTAACGACGCAAGAAGTCAACTCAACCGTTTCATCGGTGTCCGCGTTATCTATGTCGCGCTCGCACTCTGATCCTCGTCATTCGGGGCGAGCTAGTTCGCCCATCAATGCTTCGGCCTCTCTCAGGTCGCGGGTATCGAAGCCTTCTACAAAGGACGAATAAACGTTACTGAGTATGGCAAGGGCCTGTTCCCGTTGACCTTGCTTCGCCAGGAGCCCGGCAAGACTCGTACAGTTGCGCAACTCGTAGGCTTTCGAGCCTATCTCGCGGGAAAACACAATCGCTTCATTGAAGTCTCGCTCGGCGAGCTGTTCAGCCCCGGTCCTTGCTAGCAACTCACCCCTCAAACGGAGCAAGTTCGGGTGTTCTATCCTCACCTCGTGCTGTGCGGCCAGTGCCTCCCCGACGGTGGCCAAAGCCGCTTCGAGGTTACCGGCGGCGGCCTGTCCTTCAGCCAAGATACCAAGGAAACCCGGAAGGGCAAGCCGGTTTCCCGCATCTCTATAGCTCACAAGCCCTTCGCGTATTAGCGCAATACCCTCGTCAAAATGCCCCTCTTCGACAAGGGCACGCCCGCGCACGATTCGCGCGGTGTCGTGATAGAGAGGGAGCTGATGCTGGACGGTCGTGGCTATGGCTGCGTCTGACATTTCTTTCGCACGCAGGTGATCGCCAAGCAGAAGGCAAAGGCTGGCTGCAAAGTGCCGGCTGCCCCCAATCTCAAAGGGCTTATTGATACGGTCCGCCAATGAGACAGCAACCTCTATTCGCTCGCTAGCGCGACCAGCGAACCCCATGTGCCAGTCTGCCAACGACGCTTGGCTAAGAGCTTCGACCTTCGGGTCCATGGGGAGGTGGGCGTGCTGTTGCTCATCGTAAAGACCGATTGAGCGAGAATAGAGCTCTGTGGCCTTCGAAAGTTCACCACGATTGAAATGAACCACTCCCAACGCAAACGCAGCCCAACACAGCGTCGCTCGGTCGTGTGCGCGTTCTGCGGCGGTGGTGGCTTCATCAAACAGAGTTCGCGCTACCGCCAACTCACCGCGCTGTAACGCCGCGGCGCCCAAGCCCAAAAGGACCAGCACGGGCTGGTCTGAATCGTCAAAACGGTCGCATAACGATCTTGCCCGTGCTATCACCTCCTCTGTCTCCGGAGCCAAATAGCCCCGCGTCGAGATCAGCACCTGGGCCAAGGCAAGTTGCAAGGTAAGTTCGCGCTGGGGCATTGCCGAGAGGTCCGCCGCTGCTCCCAAAGCAGCTATCGACTGTTTATAGAACTCCCCAGCCTCAACTAACGCTCCTCGGTTAGCCGCTCGATCACCGGCTTTCCGCCAGAATTCACTGGCCTGATCGAGATCGCCTGCTTCCGCGTAGTGATGTGCAAGCAACTCGGGGGACTCTGCGGTGAAACTCGCAGACCGCATCAAGGTCTTTGCGACGTTACCGTGCAACGTTCGGCGGCGGCTTTTCAACAGAAGCGCGTACGCAGCGTCCCGAATCAAAGCATGTCTGAAAGTATAGACCGCGGCCGGAGGATCCCCCCGCCCGTACAGCAGCCCCAGCTCGCACAGCTTCGCCAACGCGGTCGTCAGCTCACCTTCCGCCCAACCGGAAATAGCGCTAATCAACTCATAGGAGAACTCGCGTCCTATAACAGCTCCAAGCTCGGCTATTTCTTTGGCGCTCCCTAAGGCGTCTATGCGGGCAGTTAGTGGATCATATAGCGCAACGGGGATCCCATGCTGCAGAAGGCCTCTGTTGCCTTCCAAGACAAGCTGCATCAGTTCCTCGACGAAAAGAGGTACGCCACTCGCGCGACTAACTATAGCGTCCGCCGATTCGCTGGAGACGATTCCAGCGGTCGTCCCAAATCGGACCATTGAAAACGCTTCGGGGTCAGTAAGTCTGCTGAGGGTGATAGACGAGAAGGTGTCGTTGGACCATGAAGCGTTGAAACCTGGGCGTGCAGTGCAAACCAACAAGGTTGCGGTGGAATTTGCGTCTTCAACGAGGAGGGTAATCAGTTCGATTGTTGAAGGATCAACCCAATGAAGGTCTTCCACCACGACTACGAGAGGCTGCGCCCGAGCTAGGCCGACTACCCACGCAGAAAGGACCGTCAGAAGCCGGCGACGTTGTTCTGGCGCGTCCGCTAATGGGGGTTCATACCTGCCGACGACGTTGATTCCGAGAAACGGTGCGACTAGCGGCATGGCTTGGCGCGCCTCAAGCCCGACCAGTCTAAACGAGCGTTCCAGCGTCTCTAGTTGTTGCTCCAAGGATTGATGGTGAAGTAGACCGAGTCCTTGGCGGAGCACCTGCACCACCGGATGTAGCGGTGTGTTTTGCGCAAGCGGATCGCCTTCACATTCTATCCAAGTGTGGGGGCACTCCTTGATAGTTTCGTGAAACTCTTGCACGAGACGTGATTTGCCCAATCCCGCCTCGCCGACCACCAAGATCGCCTCGCGCTTTCCTTGGCGGGCCTTCTGCCAGCTCTGTTCCAACTTTCGCAGTTCCGTCTCTCGACCGACAAAGCGGGTCATTCGCCCAACGTCAACGCGAACCCTTCGCAGCAGACCGGTCGGTTGAACGACACGATAGAGATCGGTCGGCCGGGCGACGCCCTTAAGTTCCTTGGGGCCGCACTCCTCTACCAAGAAGAGACCGGACACAAGCCGATGGACGTCGGCAGTGATGAACACGGTGTCGGGCAGAGCCGCGCTCTGAACGCGTGCAGCGACATTTGGAACATCTCCAAACACGTCGGCTCGATTGGCGGCTCCTTCACCAACGACTACAAAGCCAGTGTGGATCCCAACACGGGCGGCCAATGTCGGCCGCTTCTCTGAGCTGAACCTTCGGTTGAGCGGAGCAAGTCCTTCGTGAATAGCCAGGCCCGCGCGCACGGCGCGTTCAGGGTCGTTCTCATGAGCATGCGGATAGCCGAAGTAGGCTAACAACCCATCGCCCCAGTGGTGCGCTATTTTGCCGCCAAAACGGGCTACGGCTTCACCTGCTGCCCGTTCATATAGTTGGACCATCTCGCGCCAATCTTCAGGATCGAGACGCCCGGCTATCTCCGTCGATCCAACCAGGTCGGAGAACAGCACTGTCAGGTGACGCCGCTCAGTCGCTCGATCTTGCTCCACAGTCCGAATTTTCGCCTCGGCGCTTCCTGTTGCCACAGTTCAGAAGAGTCTTGCAGCCAGCTTTCTCGCGACCGATCTCAGGAAAGCGCGCCACCCTAGCTTGCGATCGCGCTCAGCGTTCCGATTCTCAACACTCGATGCGCCGGCACGGTGACGTGGTGCTCGCGACCCTTCAGCAAAGCCGTCAGCCGAATGTGGCTGCCCGTCTGCCTGGTCATTCTATATCCGTAGACTGCGAGCCGCGATGCGAGTTCCGCGCCCGAGAGGTCTCGGGGCAATTTCAAGCTGGAATCACCTCGTCGCGGACCAGGTGCAGCCGGATGAGGCGAGGCCGTTCAGCTTCCTCAAAGTGGCAGCGTACAGCGTCCTGCACCATCACTTTCAGCTCTTGAAGAGTGTCCGCTTGAGTGAAGACCGGATATCCCAGCGCTCTCGCCTCGAACCCGCCCTCGGGCGATTCGTTCACCGCAAAAATAATCTCGCTGTCAGCCATACGTCGGTCCTTCCAGCATTTTACAACATCTGTTCGGGAGTGTCGTCCCCGGCGCGCGGACGAGACGTGCCATTGGTCCGCGCGCGAATGCCGTTGCGAGTAGCGAGGTCGGCGGTGAATTTCTCCAGCGGCTTCATGCGGCGCGGACGCAACCATGCGGCGAGCAGAGCGCCCGCCGTCAGCACAAAGCAGATTTCCGCGAACAGGTCGCCGACCGCGCTGTAGACGGTGCCACCGCCGGCGCTCCATCCGACCGTTTCGATTTCGGTGTCGCGAACGAACAGCGGCGTCGGCGCGCTGATCGCTCCGGTCGGTGAGATGATCGCGCTGATCCCGGTGTTGGCGTCGCGAATCATCGGAACCTTGTTCTCGACCGATCGCATCGCGGCCATCGCCAGCAACTGGTATGGGGCCGAGCTTTGTCCGTACCACGCGTCGTTGGTGATATTGGCCAGGACGTCCGCGCCGCCTTTTACCGCGCGCCGCGTCAGGCCGGGAAAAATACTCTCGTAGCAGATCAAGGTGCCGATTCTGGCGCCCTTCACATCGAAGGGCGTCTGCTGCTTGCCCGGAATCATGTCGCCCAGTCCCTCGACGATGCGGTTGACAAAAAAGCCCAGCAGGCTGCGGAGGGGGACGTACTCGCCAAACGGGACGAGTTGAATCTTGTCATACCAGGCCTCGACCTGGCCGCGGCCCGAGACCAAGTAGGCGCGGTTGTACGAGCCCAGCCTGCCATCGCGCGAGCCGATCGCGGGCGCGCCGAACAGCAAGTCATCGCCGGTGGCTTGCGCGAGCTCGAGCAGTTGCTTGCGATAGGCGGCATCGTCGGCAAACTGCAACGGATAGTTGTCGTCGGGCTGGAAGAAAAATTCGGCCGACGCTTCGGGCCATACGATCAGATCCGCGCCCTCCTTGGCCGCCAGCGCGCTCTGATCGGCATAAACCTGAAAGCTGTTGGCCAGATTTTCGGGCTTCCACTTGAGGCTTTGCGGGATATTCCCCTGCACCATCGCGACCTTGAGCGTGCCCTGCGGCGCGGCGTGCTCGAGCTGTTCGATACGCAGCGTGCCGAAGATCAACGCCGCGAGCATCAAGGCGGTCAGCGTGCTCAGGCTCCAGATCCGCGCGCGGACGCTGTAGCGCGAAAAGAGCACGCAGTAGATCACGGCGTTGAAAAAAACGATCAGTGCGGAGACTCCATAGGGGCCGGTAAACTCGGCGAACTGGATCAGTTGCAGGTTGCGATAGGCGCTCTCGCCGAGCAGATTCCAGGGAAAGCCGATCGGGAAGAAGCTGCGGACCCATTCGAGCGCGGCCCATGCGATCGGCGCCGTAGCGAAGAGCGGAAGTTGCAAGCGGCGCGCGGCGTACTCGCCCGCCCAGATCGCTACGGCAGTGTAAATCGCGAGCACGGCCGCCAATAGAATCAGCGGCAGCACGGCGATCACGAACGGCTGCCCCGCGAAATCGTGCAGCGTGATTTCGATCCAGTAGAGCGAGCCGGTATAGCACGCCAGGCCTTGCAGCCACGCGTAGCCGAAAATCCGCGCTGGGGATTCATCGCCGATCGCATAGAAGAGCGGAACGAAAGCGACCCACGCCAGCAGGTTCAGGTCGAATTTCGGAAAGGCCAGGGCGAGCGCCAGTCCGCTCAGCATCGCCAGCGCGGCTTTCGGCCCCAGGTGCGACTTCATCTTGAGCGCGACCCGAACAGCTCGCTCAGCGGGAGCACGCCGCCGCAGGGCGGACGGCCGCTGAAACGGTCGAAGACCTCGTCAGCGTCGCGCCAGGTTTCGACCAGCGCGACCGTGCGATGGGGTTCGAGCGGCAGGTCGCCGGCAAACCGCCATTCGCGCTCGAAGCTCCAATCGATCGGGGGCGTGCGATTCAAATCGATCGTCACAACCCGCCAAAGCTCGCCCGCAGGCATCATCTGCTCGGCTTCGCGCCAGGGCATGTAGACCACCGGACGGGCTCCCATCCTGAAAGCGTAGCGCTTATCGACCGCAATTCCGAAAGGCTGGTATCTGCGCCGGTTGCGATGCTCCAGCAGCTTGTGCAGCTCGGCCAAGGGCGCGTCGAACAAGCATACGACGCGCCGCTTGCTCCTGATCATCCGGCCGGAGCCACGAATCAATCCCTCGCGGAGGATCGCGACCAGGTTGTCGAGCGCGGACGAAACCGCCGCCGGGCGCGTAAAATGGGTCAGCATCGCTGCGGACGGCAGCGCGCGCGACGCACGGTTCATCGGCGCGCGGTTCATCAGGGCGCGCTCCGGATGGCGCGAGGCTGCCGGCGGCGGCGCGGGAGGCTGGCGCGCGCGACGCGCGCACCAGCCTCCCGCGCCTGCGGCAGCTTCGCGGCCAGTTCGCGCTCGCGGGCGAACATCCGCTGCGCCGCGGCTGGCGACCGCTCGTGGTCGTAGCCGAGCAGATGCAGCAGTCCGTGGATCAGAAGTGTGCGCAGGCGCGCCGCCGGCGCAACGCGCAGGCGATGCGCCTGCCGCAGCGCCGTATCCATGGAGATCACCACGTCGCCCAGCAGGGTTCGCGCCCCGCCCTCCCGCACGCCGCAGTTGTCACGCTGCTCGTCGAGTTGCGGGAACGAGAGCACGTCGGTCGGCCGGTCCTTCATGCGAAAACGGCGGTTGAGAATGCGCATCGCGGGGTCGTCTATGACCATCAGGGAAAGCTCGCAGGCGCCGAGCTCCAGCGCCCGCATCAGTCGGACCGCATCGGATCGCATGCCGCGCGCATAACGCCGGCCGCGCGTGGTATCCCATCTGACTTCGATCACCGCCGCCCGCGGATAGGGCCTAGCCCTGTGGGGTGTGGTCGTTCCCGGCTTCCGGCATGGAGGAGTCGCCGTGGACGGCTTCGTAGGCGGTTATGATCGCCTGGACCAGGCGATGGCGCACCACGTCGCGCTGATCAAAATACACGAAGTCGATGCCCGGCGTGTTGGAGAGGACCGTCCGCGCTTCCTTGAGCCCTGAGAGCTTGCCGCTGGGCAGATCGATCTGGGTGATGTCGCCGGTGATCACGGCCTTGGAATTGTAGCCCAGGCGAGTCAGGAACATCTTCATCTGCTCGGAGGTGGTGTTCTGGGCCTCATCGAGGATTATGAACGAATCGTTCAGCGTGCGGCCGCGCATGAAGGCCAGCGGCGCCACCTCGATCGTCCCGCGTTCGAGCATCCGGCGCGCGCGGTCAAAATCCACCATGTCGTGCAGCGCGTCGTAGAGCGGCCGCAAGTAGGGATTGACCTTCTCCGCCAGGTCGCCGGGCAGAAAGCCGAGCCGTTCACCGGCTTCGACCGCCGGACGGCACAGCACCATGCGCGTGACCTGGTTCTTCATCAGCGCCGCCAGCGCCATCGCCATCGCGAGATAGGTCTTGCCGGTGCCGGCCGGGCCGATCCCGAATACGATGTCGTGGGCGCGAATCGCGTCTATATAGACCTTCTGATGGACGCTCTTGGGCGAGATGACGCGCTTGTGGGCCGAAACGTAGACCGTATCGAGGAAGATTTCCTTCAGATCGATGTTGCGATCGCCGCGCAGGATTCGAATCGAATACTCGACATCGCTCGGATAGAGCGGATGGCCCTGCTTGAGCATTTCGTACAGCTCAGTCAGCAGCTTGCCGGTCAGCGCCTGCTGCGTATGGCTGCCGGTGATCTTAAGCGAGGAGCCGCTGACGCCGATGCGCACGCCGAGCGCCTGCTCGATCGTCCGGATATGGGCGTCGTGCTGCCCGACCAGAGTCGTGAAATGCCGGGGGTCGTCGAAATGGAGTTCGAGCGAGTCTTCGCTGGCTAGTTGAGAAATAACTGTGACCTCTGCTTCTGTTCCGGTGCGATGCCGGCTTCGATTCTAGTCACTTCGCAGGCCGGCTTGAAAGCCGATTAGGGTGAGCCGGCCGATACGATCGAAAACACCTGCTCCAGCGCCTGGTCCAGCTTGGCGGGATCCTTGCCGCCGGCTTGCGCCAGCTCCGGCTTGCCGCCGCCCGAGCCGCCGACGATCGGCGCGATCTGGCGGATGATATCGCCGGCCTTGAACTTGCCAGTCAGATCGGAGGTGACAGCGACCAGCAGCGCGACCTTGTCGCCCAGGTCGGAACCGATCGCGATCACGGCCGACTGATGCTTGCTGCGGATCTGGTCGGCCATCGAGCGCATCGCGCCGGGCTCGAGGCCCGCGACCTTGCGCATGATCACTTTCACGCCGCCCGCGACTTCGCGCACCTGCTCGCCGCCGCTGGCGTGATCGCCGGAGACGAGCTTCTGCTCCAGCGCACGCAGCTTCTTTTCCATTTCCTTTTCGCGGGCCAGCAGGCGCTCCAGCCGCTCGACGGCCGCCCCGTCGCGCGCGCCGAGCTGACCGGAGATCTGATCGAGGATTTTCTCGCGACGGCGGATCGCTTCGAGCGCGCCCTGGCCGGTGAAAGCCTCGATTCTGCGCACGCCGGCGGCCACGCCCGATTCCGCCTCGAGCTTGAAGAGCCCGACTTGGCCGGTGCGGCCGACGTGCGTGCCGCCGCACAATTCGACGGAAAAGTCCCCCATTCGTACCACGCGCACGACATCGCCGTACTTGTCGCCGAAGAACGCCAGCGCGCCCGCCTTGATCGCGTCGTCGTAGGCCATCTCTTCGGTCGTCACTTCGGCATCCTCGCGAACCCGGGCGTTGATCTCCTCCTCTATCGTGGCGAGGTCGCTGTCGTTCACGGGTCCCTTGTAGTTGAAGTCGAAACGCAAGCGCTCCGGCGCGACCATCGAGCCCGCCTGATGGACGCTGCTGCCAAGGATGTCGCGCAGCGCGTAGTGCAGGATATGAGTCGCCGAATGGTTGAGCATCGCGGCATCGCGCCGGGTGCGATCGACCTTGAGCGTCACCCGCGCGCCCTTTGAGAAGTCGGCGGGTTCGCCCTTGAGCAGCTTGCCGATATGAACGATAGAGCCGTCCGCTTTGCGCGTGTCCAGCACCTCGAGAATCGCACCGCTTTCGGCCTCGAACACGCCACGATCGCCGACCTGCCCGCCGCCCTCGGGATAAAAGGGCGTCTCGGCAACCACGATCGTTACCCGATCGCTCGACTCGCCCCCGCTGGCAATCACTTCCGACGCGAAGTCGTAGCGATCATGACCAACGAAGCGCGATGCCGCGCCGGCACCGAGCTTGAGCTCGGGAGCGAGAGCTTCCTCCCTGCGCGCGCTACGGCCTCGCTCGCGCTGCTCCTCCATCAGGCGCTCGAACCCGGCTACGTCAACTGTGAACCCATCGTCCTTAAGGATGTCTTGGGTGAGATCAATTGGGAATCCGTACGTATCGTGTAGTTGGAAGGCGACATCGGCCGGAAAACTTGTGCTCTTGATAGTGCGCTGGCGGTCACGCCACTCGCATAGCAATTCCATTCCGCGTCCCAGGGTTTCGCCGAACTTCATTGCTTCGCCGGACACAGCTTCGGTGATTTGCGCGGAGTGCTCACGCAGTTCTGGATAGGCGCCGCCCATCGCTGCAACGACTTCTTGACAGACGTGCCACAGGAACGTTTCGTTCAGACCAAGCTTGTTCCCATGACGGACAGCACGCCGAATCAGACGGCGCACGATGTATTCCCGTTCGGTATTACCGGGCAGGACGCCGTCCGCGATAAGGAAACTTATCGCCCGCGAATGGTCGCCTATCGCTCGGAACGCAACGTCCCTATTCGCGTCGATTCCATAAATGACCAGCTTTTTCAGCTCTCTGCCAATTGCCTCGATCCGCCGGATAATCACCTGGAACACATCGATCTCGTAATTCCCGATCACCCTGCCATGCTCGATCCCCTGCAACACTGACGCGACGCGCTCCAATCCCGTCCCCGTATCCACGCACTTCATCGGCAGCGGCGTCAGCTTGCCCGCCGCGTCGCGGTCGTACTGGATGAACACCAGATTGCCCAACTCGATGAAACGCTCGCATCCGTCGACATTGACGAAGCACCGCTGGCCCGGATGCGACCGGCCGTCGCAGGCTTTTTCGCCCCGGTCGATAGCGATCTCCGAGGAGGGCCCGCATGGCCCGGTATCGCCCATCTGCCAGAAATTGTCCTTATCGAAGCGCAGCACCGGATGGTGCAGGACGCCGAGCTTGTTCCAGATCCGTTCGGCCTCGTCGTCGTCCTTGTAAACCGTCGCGTAGAGAAGCTTCGGATCGATTCCCCAGACCTTGGTGACCAGCTCCCAATGCCACGGAATCGCTTGCGCCTTGTAGTAGTCGCCGAATGACCAGTTGCCGAGCATCTCGAAGAACGTGTGATGGTACGTATCGCGGCCGACCGCATCGAGGTCGTTGTGCTTGCCCGAAATACGCAGGCATTTCTGGCAGTCGGCAACGCGCGGCGAAGGCGGCGTGCGCACGGCCAGGAAATAGTCCTTGAACGGGACCATCCCGGCGTTGGTGAAGAGCAGCGTCGGATCGCCCTTGGGAATCAGCGAGGCCGAGGGGACAATCTTATGCCCGCGCGCCCTGAAGAAATCCAGAAAGGACTGGCGGATTCTGTCGGTAGTCCAATGCATACCAAGGCTATATTAGCGGCCCGCACGGCGATTGGCATATGGTCCAGGCGCGCTGGATTGGCGCGCCCGGCGATACTCGTGCGACTGGCAATTCTAGCCGAATGGTTCTAAAATGGCTCCAAAGCGGAACCATTATCGTCAATGAGGTAAACGGCCATGCCGGTGAATCTGTCGATCAAGAATGTACCCGACCAGCTGGCGAAGCGCCTGCGCCGCCGCGCCGAAATGAACCATCGCTCGCTGCAGGGCGAACTGCTGACGATTCTTGCGGAGGCGCTCGCGCAGGCGCCTAAACGGCGCCTGACCGTGGATGAAGCTTGGGAGCGCATCCAGGCTATAGGTCTGAAAACGCCGGACGAAGGTACCGCGATGATCCGCGCCGACCGCGATGCCCGATAAGGTTGTAGACGCCTCCGTTCTAATCGCTTTCTCCTTTGGAGAACCCAGAGCGGCCGAAGCGAGGGAACTGGTCGCCGGTGTTACGCTGCATGCGCCTGATCTTTTGCCATACGAACTCTGCAGCGCCGCTTTGCACAAAGCCCGAACGCATCCAGAGCGGGCAGCGGCCATCGCGAGCGATCTCGGTATCGCGTTGGCGATCGATGTCGCGCTGAAGACGGTACCAGCTTCTGACCTCCTCGCCCTCGCATTGGAAGCCAGGCTCACGATCTACGACACCGCATATCTGGCTTGCCCGGAACCTCGGGTGCGAACTCCTGACCTTTGACCAGCGGCTGGCGCGGGCCTCAAAATCTCAGGCGTAGCAGGCGGCCGTCGCCGTCGACGCGAATTTCTCTACTATCAGGCTTGCGGCGTGAGCCTCAAGTCGGGCAAAGTCGTTTGGCGGCGCAGCCTCGTCGCCGCGCGACATTGAGGACCCTCAGACCCGGATGACCCTCAGACTCGAAATACCCGAAGGCGGCGACGCGCTCAGCGAGTTCATCCTTTTTCAGGATCGCGTTTACCAGTACCGGGCTGCGCGATGGCCGGTGCTGGTGCCGCTGCTGCTGCCCGTGCTGACCGGCGAGAGTCCGTTCGCTGCGGGCCGCACGATCCGGCCCTTTTTGGTGCGCGACGGCGGGAACATCGCGGCTCGCGCGCTGGCCGTGGTCGATGAGCATTACAACCGCCATTGGCATCAGCGCCTGGGGCACATCACGATGTTCGAGGCGACGCCCGATACGCGCGAGGCGGTGAAGATGCTGATCGATCGGGCCTGCGAATGGCTGCGCGGCCAGGGCGTCGAGGCGGCGCGCGCCGGATTCGGCCTGCTGGATTTTCCCTTCGCGATCGACGACTACGAATCCTTGCCCGCCAGCCTGGTGCGCCAGAATCCCGCCTACTACCATTGCCTGCTCAAGGATGCGGGTTTCGAGTCCGAACAAGGCTGGGTCGATTACAAGATCCGCGTCACGCCCGAATTGATCGCGCGCTACGAGAGCGCGCTCGAAGCGGCGCTCCGAGCCGGATTTGAGATCGTGCCGCTCAAAGACGTTGCCGAAGCGCGCCGTATCCCCGAAGTCACCGACACCTTCAACGACACCTTCAAGACCCATTGGGGTTTCACGCCGTTTGCCGAAGACGAACTGGCCTTGATGCTCGGCTTCTACGGGATGACCGGCGGGCTCGAGACTTCGGTGCTCGCCTACCATAACGGCGCGCCGGTCGGAATCGTGCTGGTCACGCCGGAAACTTCCGAGGGTGCGACGCTGAAGCCCGGCCGCGTGCTGGACGATTCCGAGAAGCTCAACTTTCTCGGCATCGGCGTGCGCGAGGCGGCGCGCGGGCGGGGAGTGAACCTCGCGATGGCGGCCTATTCGTATCTCGAACTGATTCGGCGCGGGGCGAAATACTTAAGCTACACGCTGGTGCTCGACGACAACTGGCCCTCGCGCCGCACCGCCGAAAAGCTCGGCGCGTATGTGTGCGCCAACTACATGGTGTATCGCCGTAACTTCCGGCGCTGATCGCGCGCCGGCATTTCTCGGGGACGAATAATGAAGACCCCACATCCGAATCGCTTTGGACTTCAGTTAAGTTGAGAGCCGGGAAATGCGTCGCCTTGACACTCTCCAGCCACGGTTGACGAGGCTTTGATCTGCCCTCTACACTCGACCACGGCGCTCGGTTCGTGGAGGCAAATGCATGGCAAGCAGCTATGGGGCATCGGCACCATCGCAAGGCTCCAAAGCCGAGACCAAGCCTGCCAGGGAAAGGCATCGACTCAGAAACTGGCTCATCGTCCCGGGAATCGTCGCAGTCGTATTGTGGATCGCTGCGGGGCCGTTCCTTTTTCGCAACTGGCACACCGCAATAGTTCATAAGCCCAGCGACTTCGGGATCGCGTTCGAGGCCGTGAACTCTCATCCGCCGGACCAGCCGATCACCATTTGCGCGTGGTGGGTGCCGGTGCCTGAAGCCAAGGCGGCAATCATCATGGTCCACGGCGGCGCCGACAACAAATCTCATCAGTTTGTGGAATGGTTGCCGCTTGCTCATGATTTGATCGCACACGGCTACTCAGTGCTCGATCCGGATTTGCGCAATCACGGCGAGTCAGATGATTCGGCCGAGGGTGTGACAGGCGGCGCGCTCGAGGCCAACGACATGATCGGCGCGATCAATTATCTCAGGGCTCGGGAGCCGGCTCTGCGTTTCGGTGCGATCGGCTCTTCGATGGGAGCGCAGACGGCGCTGTTCGCCGCCGCCAAAGACCGGCGCATCGAGGCGGTCGTATCGGAGGCTACCTGGGCGAGCGATCTGCGCAGCGCGGTCTTCCCGGACTTCGCGGCTGCGAGTTCCGGACTACCCGCATTGCTGTTTCGAGGTCCGTTTCTGTGGAGCATGGAAAGTCTCCACGGGTGGACAGTCCCGAAAGCCGGCACCGACACGGTTATCGGCTCGATCTCGCCGCGCCGGGTGCTGCTCATTCACGACTCCACAGATCCGGTTGTGCCGGTCGAAGATTGCCGGGTGCTATCCAGGGCCGATCCGTCGGCACAGGTATGGATCATACCGGCGTCCGGACCGGCCGAAGCGCCGGCTGCCAAGTCCGGGTTCGGGAGACACGGGCTCGGCTACCAACTCCATCGCCAGGAATATCTCGACCACGTGCTCCATTTTTTTGACGAATCCTTTGTGGCTAGCAAATGATAGACAAGCTCGGGGCCGACATCGGGCGAAGGCGCGAACGGGTCCGAATGGCCGTCTCTCCGGTGCCTTCACGACTGCCAGAATCCGCGCACACGCGCGAATTTCGCGACCTTCTCGCGTAGCGCGGCGAGCAGATTCGGCATCGCACGACAGCCGGCGAGCTTGCGGAAGCCGCGCTCCTCAAGCATGCCGGCGGCTGGCTCTGGCGAATTACTGATTTTGTCGCAATCTACAATTCGCCACACACACGCGAGGTATCAAAAGAAATGCCTGAAAGTGGAAAGCCGATCGTCACCGCCGTGTATCCCGAGCAGCACGACCAGGCCGCGGTCTCACTCGGACGCGCGTTCATCGACGACCCGGCGTTCAAGGTTATCCTTCCGGATATCACCGAGCCGGTCGCGCGCGCCGAGCATCTGGCGGACTTGTTCCGCGGGATGCTGGCTGTGGAGCGCCGGACAGGACAGCCGATCTTTGGCGTGGTCTACGAGGGACGCGTGGTTGCAGCCGCGATGACCGAAGGCCTGGGGCATCCTGGCCTGCGCGGTCTGATCGCCACCGGGCTCGGACAGACGCCGCGGCTGGTCCGGGGGGTCGGATGGGGCGGAATAATCCGCGCGCTGAAGATGTTCGGCCTGCTTGCCAAGCATCATCCCAAGGAGCCGCATTTGTACCTGCAGGTGCTCGGGGTCGATCCGGCTTTTCAGGGCAAAGGCTACGGCAAGGCCTTGCTCGACCGGCTCGCGCTCGAGGCACGGGTGCGGCCTGAAATAGCCGGCGTTTACCTCGAGACCGGGACCGAAGCCAACGTCGCGTTCTACAGTTCCAAGAGCTACGAAATCCTGGGCGAGCTGTACCCCTTGGGCGTCAGGCAGTGGCGGATGTACCAGCGCAAGCGACCTAACCCCTAAGCTGTCGTTACCGAGAATTAGTTAGATCCCAATATAAAACTTGCAGTGAACAGGGGCCGGTCAAATCTCTGGGATCGACCGTTCTGCGACCGCCGCGCCCGGTCGCGCGTGTGCGGTCGCGAATTCGAGGTTTGGTTTTTTTGAGGGGCAGCAGTTTGAATTCGGCAGCACGCTCGAAACTTTCGAGTTCTCGGTCTTGCGGGAGTTTTCAGTATGCACAACGCCCTGAACGGAAGAGCGCTGGCTGTAGCGGATGGAGATCTGGCGTTTTCGAGACGCAACGGAGTACCATTGCATGGGCAAGGGTCGGAGAGCCGGAGTGCGACGCGTATCCCTATGCAGAGGGGATGATCCGATGAGAAAGCCACACAGTAGTTGGTGGGCAAGCCGGCGTGCGCCGCTTCGAGTGGCTGTGGTTTTAGTCGTGATGCTGCAACTTTGTGGCGTCGCGGCAGGGGGCGAGCAAACGCCGCGTCGGCTTGTGCTTACTTACGTGAGCCCCACGCCTTCGCCGGCGGCGGTCGAGCAGGTTCTCATTGCAGGCGGAGCGGGCGGCGCGAAGGATCAGGCACTCTCCAGCGCCGAAGTATACAACGTAAAGACCGGCACCTTCGCGCTCACCGGCAAACTGCTGGGGGCGCAGTTCGACAACACCGCAACCACGTTGCTCAACGGGGAAGTGCTGCTGGCGGGCGGAGCACAGCCACAGGCGGTCCGCCTGGCCGAGCTTTACAATCCTGTCACCGGCAAGTTTACCCAGACCGGCAACCTGGGAATTGGGCGTGAAAGCCCGTCCGCTACCCTGCTTCGGGACGCGCCGGATCGAAACCTGCGCGGGCCAGAATCTTCCTCTCGCATGTCGTTCCTGACTTCGAGGCAGGTCTTCGCATGCCTCGTCCCGGATACCTCGTCAGACTTCGTCCCATGCTTGGTCAGATTCGCTGTCCAACGCTCGCCCTAGCTGGAGAGGACCATCCGGCTTGTCCGATAGAAGTGTAAGCGCCGGAGAGAAAATCCCTCACTGAAGCGGCTGGATGAGTTGGCCGCGCCGGAGTAAAACTCCAGCAGCAGATGAGCCCTCTGCCAAGATGAGCAGAGGGCGGAGGGATGAAAGGCGTGGAACTGTACGGGCAAGTGCGGCGAGCGGTGTATGTGGAGGGGTTGAGCCGGCGCGAGGCGGCACGGCGATTCGGGATCAATTCAGCGGAAGCGAACAATTTCCCCGCTTTATATAGGCTATGGCATCAATACTTGAGCTACACGCTGGTGCTCGACGACAACTGGCCCTCGCGCCGGACCGCCGAAAAGCTCGGCGCGTATGTGTGCGCCAACTACATGGTGTATCGCCGCAACTTCCGGCGCTGACCGCGCCCACTTTTTTCGAGGACAGTTTGATGAAGACCCCACATCCGATCCGCTTTGGACTTCAGACCGGCCAGCAGATGGTCGCCTGGAACGAGCTCGCCAACCTTTGGCGGAAGGCCGACGAATGGGGCTACGATTCGCTGTGGGTCTATGATCACTTTTATCCGATCTTCGTTCCCGACCCGGCTGGTCCCTGCCTCGAAAGCTGGACGGTGCTGTCCGCGCTGAGCCAGCAAACTCGCCGCGCGCGAATCGGCGCGCTGGTGAACGGCAACGGCTATCGCAATCCGTGCATCACGGCCAAGATGGCGGCGACGCTCGACCATCTATGCGGCGGCAGGCTCAACCTGGGAATCGGCTCCGGATGGTTCGAGCTCGAGCATCAGAGCTTCGGGATCGAGTTCAAGCCGATCCCCGAACGCCTCCAAGCCCTTGACGAAGCCTGCCAGATCATCAAGGGGATGTTCACGCAAGACAAAACGACGCTCCACGGCCGGCATTACAAAGTGACCGACGCCGTATGCAATCCCAAACCGCTCCAGAAGCCGTATCCGCCGATCATGATTGGCGGCCAGGGCGAGAAGGTGCTGCTCAAAATAGTCGCGCGGCATGCCGACCTGTGGAACTCGCCGAATCTTACGGCCGAGCGGACCGGCGAGTTGATCGACATAATTCGGCGCCACGGCGACGCGGTGGGCCGCGACAGCGACGAAATCGAAAAGACCGCAGCGATGGCGCTTTGCTATCGCGCGCCGAAAGAGCGCGAGTCGATGATGACGATGCTAGTGGGCGCGATGGCGCAGACCACGCCCGAAAAAGCCCGCGCGCAAATGATGGTCGGGGATCGCCAGGAATGTCTCGACACGATCGCGCGCTACATGAAGGCAGGCGTCACGCATTTCATCTTCATGCTGTTGGCGCCCTATCCGCTGGACGAAATCCAGCGCTTCGCCGAGGAAGTCATCCCGCAATTCCGCAAACTTTGAGCCGTCCCCGCGACTCGTTAGCGCGCGGAAACAGGTGATCGGGCGCTCGTGTACCTCGCAATCTCGAAAGCGAGTCGGTCGGAGTCTTCGACGGGAAGCCTTGAGGTCATCACCCGAATCGCCGGTGGGCTCTTGATCCTGAATCGTTCGCCGGCGCGCACTGCCCAACCCGCGTTCAGGAGTCCCTGTATGACCGCTCCTTCTTCCCTGACCGGTATCCAGACGTGAATTCCGGAGCGTGAGGTCGCCTCGATTCCGCGTTTTCGAAGCGCCGCAACGAAAGCCGCGCGTCTCTGCGCGTAGGTCTGCGACGCATGGCGAATAGTGCGCAGAATCGCCGGATTATTCAAAGCCGATGCGACGATACGTTGCAGAATGTGGCTGACCCAGCACGGGCCTAGATCTTGGCGCGCCTCCAGCCGTGATATCGTCAAGGCATCGCCCGCAACGAGGGCTAGCCTGAGATCGGGTCCGAGAAATTTTGATACCGAGCGGACCACTGCCCACCGAAGTCGGTCAGGTTCAACAAGGCTTGCTGCCGGCACGCCCGCGATAGGCCCGGCGAAATCGTCTTCCAGCAAGAGGACTTCGGGGTGACGGCCGAGCAGGGCCGTTAGCTCGCATGCCCGCTTCGGATCGAGGGCGGCTCCGGTTGGATTTTGGGCGCGCGGCGTGATTATGAGAGCGTCAATGCCGGTCTCGAGAGCTTGAGCCAATTCTTCCGGCCGTATGCCGAAGGCGTCGATTTTGATCGGGGTAAGGCGAAGTCCAAGCGTGCGGACAAGGTCGATTATCACAAAGTTGCCCGGATCTTCGACGCCCACCCGGTTGCCGACATGAAGCCGCGCCTGCAGCACGCGCTCTATCCCATCGTGCGCGCCGCCCGTCACGGCAATGTGATCAGAAGGAATTCCGTCTGCTTTGAGCCTCCGCGCCGCGAGCCCAAGGAGCTCCGGATAGTTGGACGCGCCCCCGTAGAGGTGTGGCGGAGTGTCGCCCTTTATCAGCGCCAGGAGATCGCTGGTCTTGGGAAGTAACGCGGGATCGGGGTTACCGGTCGCGAGATCGACGACACCGGCGGGAGTTTCAGGATAGGTCCGGATTTCCAGCGGCGGGCGTGGGTTCACGATGGTGCCGCGCCGGCGGTCTCCGGCTGCAAGGCCGCTCATTCGCAATAGCCTGAAAGCGGCTCCTACCGTAACCGGGCTGACACTCAGGGTCTTGGCGAGATCCCTCATCGTCGGCAGCTTGGCGCCTGGGCTGAACCGGCCTCGTAAAATCGCCCGTTCGAGACTGTCGGCAATTTCGTTTGCATTGGAGCCGTCAAGGTGGCACGATTGAGTTGTGTCAATCATAGTTTTGAACTGTAGCAAAATGCCGGAGTGTACATCAAGAAGTAACGGGGCAAACCGTTCGGGCCGCTTGGTGCGTATCATCCGCGTGCCGTGGTGGCCGCATCAAACGAGAGGAGAGAGTCATGACCGCGCAGCGTGAATCGATGAGTCCCTACCCCTTCGATCAAGCTCGGGATCAGGAGCGGATGCGGCTGACGACCTTGGAGTTGGGACTCGAATAGTTTAGTCAGCCGCACCAAGGGACCGGCACGCCGGCCGGGAGCGAGGGAGAGCGCCATGGCTCGGATCCGTGCAAACGGGATTGATATCGAGTACGAGGAATTCGGCCCGAAGGCGGGCGAGCCCATTCTGCTGATTACGGGAACGGGCCTCCAGCTGACCAGCTGGCCACTGGAATTTATCGAGCGGCTTACCGCCCGAGGATATCGGGTTATCCGCTACGACAATCGCGACGTGGGCCTGTCGCAAAAGTTCGACAGCGCGGGACCAGCCGATATTGCCAAGATCATGACCGAGATGGCGCAGGGGAAGCAGGTAAGCGCCGCGTACACGCTGGACGATATGGCCAACGATGCGGCGGGACTGCTCGACGCGCTTCGGATCGAGAAGGCGCATATCGTCGGTGCTTCGATGGGCGGGATGATCGGGCAACTGGTCGCCGCCAACCATGTGGAGAAGACGCTATCGTTCACCTCGATCATGTCCACCACCGGCAACAGCGCGCTTCCGCCGCTGAAGCCCGAAGCGGTGGCCGTGCTGCTGAACCGCCCGCCGGCAGACGATGCCGAGGCTACCATCGAGCATGGCGTGAGGGTCTACAAGACGATGGGCGGCCCCGCTTATCCTACTGACGAAAAGGAAATCCGCCGACGCGTGACCGAGGATTTCAAGCGCTCAAATTATCCGGCGGGATTTTCGCGCCAGGCGGCGGCCGTGATGGTCACCGGCGATCGCCGCGCGGCGCTCAAGCGGATCAAGGCGCCGACCATCGTCATTCACGGCGCGGATGATCCGCTCGTGCCGGTGGAGGGCGGCCGCGACACGGCGGCGAATATCGCGGGAGCGGAGCTAATCGAGATTCCCGGCATGGGCCATCATCTGCCGGCGCCGCTCTATTCGAGGATCGCCGATGCGATCGAATCGGTGGCGAGGCGGGCGCGCGTCGGTGCGTCGTTAAGTTAGGAGGGGTGAGAAACGAGGGACCCATGGCGAAGCAGGCTCACTTCACTCCGGCGCTGTTTAGTTTCTTGCGCGAGCTTGCGGCCAACAACCGCCGCGAATGGTTCCTGACTAACAAGCAGCGTTACGAGCGCGAGGTGCGCGAGCCGCTTTTGAGCTTCATCGCCGACTTCGCGCCACGGCTTAAAGAGCTCAGCGTGCAGTACGTGGCTGATCCCAGTTCCAACCGCGGCTCGATGTTCCGCATCTACCGCGACGTCCGCTTTTCGCCCGACAAGCGGCCGTACAAGATTCACGCTGCGGCGCGCTTTCCGCACTTGATGGGCAAAGACGTGCACGCGCCGGGCTATTACCTCCATCTCGAACCGGGCAACGTCTTCTTTGCCGCTGGCATGTGGCGCCCAGACCGGCACTCGCTGGCCGAGGTGCGCGACGCGATCGTAGCCTCGCCCGAGCTTTGGCGACGGGCGATCGGCGGTCGCGCTTTTGCCGGCGCTTGCACGCTAGAGGGCGACAAGCTCAGTCGCCCGCCCAAGGGCTACGACTCCAACCATCCGCTGATCGAAGAGCTCAAGCGCAAAGATTTCATCGCCCATTCCCGCACGGGCTTGCGTGAGCGCGATGCGCTCTCGGGCGACTTCATCGACCGGTTCGCCGGCTTCTGCGCCGCCGCCGCGCCGCTGATGCGCTTTCTGACCGAGGCGGTCGGGTTGAAGTGGTAGGTCAGGCAGAGGGATGAGCCATGAAAAGCGGAGCGGGTGGTAGGAAATAGTGACTCCGAACGAAGTTATGCAGCAAAAGAGGAGCGCCGATGGGCAACTACCCATTCGACCAAGCGTGGGACCAAGAGCGGACGCGGCTGACCGCCCTGGAGCAGGGACTCGACCCGGGGACGATCCGTCACCTGGAGGCGCTCGGGGTCGGCCCGGGATGGCGTTGCTGGGAGGTCGGCGCTGGCGGCGGTTCCATCGCGGCGTGGCTGTGCCAACGTGTCGGAGACGATGGCCATGTCCTGGCGACCGATCTGGAAACGACCTTCCTCAAGCGGCTGTCGTATGCAAACCTCGCGGTTCGCCGCCACGACGTTGCTGCCGACGATCTTCCCGAAGGCGGCCCGTTCGATCTCGTGCATGCGCGCTGGGTGCTGGAGTGGATTCCCGACCGCAGACGAGCCCTCGCACGCATGGTCTCTGCGCTTAAGCCCGGCGGGTGGCTGCTCGTCGAAGCGTCGGACTTCGCGACCCTTTTTCACGGGTGCCAGTCCGACATCGTCAGTAAGGTCGTGACGGCCGTCGTGCTGGAGACTGCGCGCGTGGCGCTGGGGACTGCTGAGTATGGCCGGCGCCTGTTCGACGATGTGCGCGCGCTTCGCCTGCTTGACGTCGAGTCGCTGGGCAGGGTCGAGATGATGCGCGGCGGCGGGCCTCTTTGCACGTCTCATTATCTGGCGATGCAGAAGACCGCGGTCTTCGCAATCGAGTCGGGCGCGCTCAGGGCGGAGGAAGTTGAGGAGGCACTCGCACGATTGAACGACCCCGCCTTCGCCACCATGTCGGCCATCACCATGGCGGTGTGGGGCCGCCGCCCGCCGGGCGCCTGGGAAGGAGCGGCACAGGCCGGAAAGGAAAAAGCAGCTCGATGATGCGTTCTGTTCGGCTCATCTGCCGATCAACTCGCGCCGGATAGATCCGAGTATGCCGAGCAATGAGAGGGTCTGCGCGTCGCGGATGCCTCAATCATACCTGAACCAATCCGGGCCCCGACTCATCTAGCCGCCGTCATGATCGGCGAATTGCTGGCGGATCGTCTCCGCCGGCCTATGCGCGGTATCCGGACCACCGGGGAAAACTGATGCTATACGGTACGTTCGCCTGTCGGGACATTCTCGAACGTCGACTTGCCGTCTTCGAGCGACTCGGCAGGAAGCAAGCGTGAGAGGCTTGGCGTCGTTTTCACGAGAACCCCAACGCAGAGGCATACGTTGAGTATGCCGTTTCTGCTTGCCCCTCTTTAATCGAAACCTGCGCGGGCCAGAATCTTCCTTTCGCATGTAGTTCCTGACTTCGGGGAGGTCTTCGCATGCCTCGTCCCAAATACCATTAGAAGTTCATGCTGCTGGCGCCCTATCCGATGGACGAAGTCCAGCGCTTCGCCGAGGAAGTTATCCCGCAATTCCGCAAGCCCTGAGCCATCCCCGCGCGACTCGTTCACTTCCCGTTCATAACCACGATGTGACTTGGATGGCGCAAATCGCCTAGAATCAGGCCTGAGGCTCCATCGATGCCCGACCCGATCGAAAAACGCGAAGCTGCAGCGGCGCCTACGAGCGGCGCTGCAGTTGCGGCGACCTCGGCGGCAACGCCAAGCGCGCAGCCCGATGCAAAGCCATCGGCTCGCGACGGGCGGACCGACGGCGCGGCCCGGAAGGACGGCGCGCCGGCGGTGACCTCGATCGCAAACCTGGAGTCGCCCGAGCTTTATCTCAACCGCGAGCTCACCTGGTTGGCGTTCAATCGGCGCGTGCTCAGCGAGGCCGAGGAAGAAAGCAATCCGCTGCTCGAGCGGCTCAAGTTCCTCGCGATCACGGCCAGCAACCTCGATGAGTTCTTCATGAAGCGGATCGGCGGCCTTAAGCAGCAGGCGGTCGCCGGCGTGCAGCAACTCACGGCCGACGGGCGCACACCCCAGCAACAGATCGCAGAATCATACGCGCGGGTCCGCGAAACCGAGCAGCGGCAGCGCGATCTGTTGCCGCAAATGCTCGGAGCGCTGAGAGCGCACAGCATCGAGATCGCCGCCTACGATCAGCTATCCGGTGAAGAGCAGCAGACGCTGCGCGCTTACTATCTGAAAAACGTCTTCCCGTTGGTGACGCCGCAAGGGATGGATCCGGCGCATCCGTTCCCGTTCGTCTCGAATCTGTCGTTCAACCTGCTGGTGACGCTGCGGCGCGACAACGATTCCGCCCCGTCGCTGGCGCGGGTCAAAGTCCCGCTCGGCTTCGGAATCGCGCGTTTTCTGCGCGTCGGCAAGGGCAACCACTTCGTTCCGCTTGAGGACGTAATCGCGCACAACCTCGACCTGTTGTTTCCGGGCATGAGCGTGGTCTCGTGCGAATTTTTCCGGGTGACGCGCAACGCCAACACCGAACGCGACGAGGAGGAGGCCGACGATCTGCTGGCGATGATCGAGTCCGAGCCTGCGCGATCGGCGGTTTGCGCCGATCGTGCGCCTGGAGGTGGTCAAGGGGATGGGCCCGGTTCATCGCGGGATGCTGGCGTCGGAGCTGGGACTTGACGAGCGCGACGACGTGTTCGAGACCGACGGCATGATGGCGATGCGGGACCTGATGGAGTTGACCGCGATCGACGATCCGGTGCTGCACTATCCGGCGCACCATCCGATCGACCATCCACGGCTGCCGCGCTCGCGCAGCATCTTCCATCTGATTCGCGACGCGGGTTCGATTCTGCTGCTCCATCCCTACGAGTCGTTCTCAACCTCGGTCGGGCGTTTCCTGCGCGAAGCGAGCGAGGACCCGAAGGTCCGCGCGATCAAGATGACGCTGTACCGCACTTCGGCCGACTCCGAGCTGATCGGCTACCTATGCAACGCGGCCGGCAACGGCAAGCAGGTCACGGTGGTCGTGGAGCTTAAGGCGCGCTTCGACGAGGCGGCCAACATCCGGTTCGCCAACCGGCTGGAAGATTTCGGCATCCACGTGACTTACGGCGTGGTCGGGCTCAAGACTCATTGCAAGGTTATTCTGGTGGTGCGCCAGGACTACAACGGCCTGCGCCGCTACGCCCATATCGGAACCGGCAATTACCATCCGGGCACAGCTCGTATCTACGCCGACTTCGGTCTGCTGACCTGCGACGACACGATCGGCCAGGACCTGACGCAGCTGTTCAACTATCTCACCACCGGATTCACGCCCAATCGCGCCTACCGCAAGATTCTTCCGGCGCCGGCGATTCTGAAGAAGATGCTGCTGGCGAAAATCGAACGCGAAGTCAATTCGCACTCGGCGGCTTCGCCCGGGCTTATCCAGATCAAGGCCAACGCGCTGGAAGATGTTGAGATTACCAGCGCGCTCTACCGCGCCTCGCAGGCCGGAGTGAAGGTGGACCTGATCATTCGCGACACCTGCGAGCTGCGTCCGGGCCTGCCGGGATTTTCGGAGAATATCCACGTGGCCAGCATCGTCGGCCGCTTCCTCGAGCACGGGCGCATCTACTATTTCCGCAACGGCGGCGCGGAGGAGTATTTCATCGGCTCCGCCGATTGCATGAAGCGCAACCTGGAGAGCCGGGTCGAGGTCGTCGTGCCGGTTGAGGATCCTGCGCTGCGCCAGGAGTTGCGCATCGTGCTCGACTGCCAGCTCAGTCCCAGCCGATGCGCCTGGGAGCTGCGCTCCGACGGCAGCTACGTCCGCTCGCCGGCGGCAGAGAAGGCGGTAAGCTGCCAGCAGTTCCTGATCGATCTGGTCGAGCGGCGCAAAAAGGAAGCGGGCAAGATCAAAGGCCGGCGGCCCAAAGGCTTCGCACGCCGCCCGGCAAAGATGATCGAAGCTCCGTAGCGGCTACGCGCGACCGCTTGCCGAACGGTCTCTACAAACCGGCCGACCCTTCCTGCGCAGAAAAGGTCTCAGAGGCGGCGCCAGCGCGCTCCGTGGCTTGCCGCCCCAGTGTGCGAATCGTTGGGAAGAGCGCGAGAGCTGCGGCGAAAGGACCGCAGGCTCCCAGCACCAACCCGGCGCGCAGTCCCGCTAACTGGCCGACCACACCGCCGGCGATCGAACCGGCGAGCGCGCTCACCAGCCCGATGAACCGCAAACTCGCGCTGACTCTGCCGAGGATCGCGGCGGGCGCGATCGTCTGCCGCAGACTAGTGGCGTTGATGAAATAGACGGTTGCGCCGCCGTCGCCGACCAACTGATGCGCAACGAGCAATGCGCCCGCCGTCAGCGTCGCGCCGTGCGCGATCGGCACCAGGATCGTGCCGGCGCCCCAGAGTATCAGTCCGGCGACCATCGACGGCCCCGCTCCGAAACGCCGGGCCGCGCGCGTCGCGAGCATCGCGGCACCGAGCGAGCTCAGCCCGCCCACCGAAAAGATCATCCCGAGCACGCCGGGCTTGAAGCCCAGCGTGTCCACCACGAACAGCATGTAGACCGTCGAGAAGACCGCGTATGCGAAGCTCGACGCGGCGGCGGCGATCGTGAGAGCGCGCAGCACCGGATGCTCCCAGACGAAGCGCGCGCCTTCGGCGATCTCGCGCATGACCGGCTCGCGGCGCGAGGCCGGTATGGGGGCTGGTTCGGGGGAGCGGATGCTCATCACGCACAGCGCCGAGAACACGAACGATACCGCGTCGATCAAAATCGCGAACGGCGCGTTCAGCCATTGCACCAGCCATCCCGCGATCCCGAACGCGCCCACTTCCGCCACCGACGAACTGGCGCTGAGCTTGCTGTTGGCCTCGACCAGCTCCTCGCGCCCGACGATCGAGGGCAGATACGAACGGTAGGCGACGTTGAAAAACGAGGCCAGCAGCCCGGCGGCGAATGTGACCACATACAGATGCGCCATCCTGAGCACGCCCGCGACCGCGGCGATCGGGATGGTTGCGAGCAGAATCGCGCGGCCGAAATCGGTCGCGATCAAAATCCGACGGCGGCGCAGCCGATCAACCCAGACGCCGACGAACAGCACGGTTATGATTCCCGCCATGATTCCGGCCGATCGCAGCAGCGCCATCTGGAGCGGCGCCGCGTTGAGGGTCAAAATCGCCGCGAACGGTAGCGCGGCGGCGCTGATCAGCGATCCGAATTCCGAAACCGTTTCGCCGGTCCAGAGCCGGACGAAGTCGGCATTGCGCCACAGCCCTGCCGATCGCGGTTGTGAATCAGGCATCGCAGAAGCTAAAAGCGGTAGCGACAAAATCGCGGCAGGCGCTACGCGGACAAGGGGCGCTAACGCCTCAAGAACTATACGCTCCGACCTTCGCGATAATCTTCTCGCCGAAACGGCGCACCTGATCGAGCATCTCCTGTCCCTCGGCGACGAAGCCGGCAACCGCGTCAGTCGCGCCGAGGTCCGTCAGGCGCCGGTAGTCATCGGCGCTGCTGGCCGTAATGTCCATCACGTGAATCTCGAAATCGCGCCTGCCGAGCGTTCCGTACTGTTCGCGCCGGGCATTTAGCCGGGCAATCATGCTCTTGAGGCTGTCGGTGTCGGCATTGGCTGAAATCCAGCCGTCGCACAGGCGCGCGGCGCGAGTCAGCGCGGCCTCGCTATGTCCACCGTAGAGGATCGGCACCGGCCGGTCGGGCGCGGGATTCATCTTCATCGGCCCGAAGTCGTAGTTCTCGCTATGAAATTCGAAGTAGCCGCCGCGTAGCGCGCCGCGAATGATTTCGATGCATTCGTCCATCCGCCTGCCGCGCTTCTCGAAAGCGATGCCGTTGTAGGTAAAGTCCTCGCGCCACGGACTAAGGCCCGCGCCCAGACTGACCCGATTGCCCGAAATGACTGCGAGCGAGCCAAGCGCCTTGGCCAGCACCAGCGGTTGACGCACCGGCACCTTCATGACCGCGGGATAAAATCGCAGCGTTTTGGTCACCGCCGCCATCCAGGTCATCGCGACCAGAGGCTCGATGAATGGCGTGGCCGAAATGTATTCCCGGATGTTGTTGGTATCGGCGTAGGGATAATCGGACTCGGTAGCGCGCGGGAAAAAGAGACTATCCGGAATGGTAATCGAGGTCCAACCCGACGCTTCCGCGGCTTGAGCGATCGCCTGAAAGTCCCGATACTCGCCGCGGGAAAGCATTAATGTGAATCGCATCAGCTCGCTCCCTGATTGGGGGGTGAGAGTCTACGAAAGCCTTTCAAATTTCACAACTCGCCCGGATACGACTGTGGCGCGTTGCCTTTTGCGCTGGCGCTGGTCCCGAGTTCCGGGTAGATCGACTCGGGTGAGATCGAATCGAATGAGCATCAGCAGCGGCGGTCAACTGTTCGAGGCCGGCGGGCGTTGCCACGCTCCGCGGCTTCACCATCTCATCCCATCAGGAGAAGAACACCATCTTGACCTCGCTGGGTAGCCGAATCACCGTCGCAATGATCAGCAAGAACGAAGAGCGAGCCGTTGGCAAGGTCGTCAGCGATATCAAAAAAGTCCTGCCCGACGCAGAGATCCTGGTCGTCGACAGCAGTTCCGACCATACCGCAGAGATCGCGCAATCGCTGGGCGCGCGGGTAATTAAGCAGGTACCGCCGCGTGGCTATGGCCCGGCGATGTTCACGGCGTTGCGCTCGAGCGACCGCGAGGTCGTCGTCACGCTGGACTGCGACGATACCTACCCCGTCGAGTTCATCGAACCGATGGCTCGGATGGTGCTCGATGATGGGGACGACCTCGTCGATGGTTCGCGCCTGGCCGGCAAGCCAGAGGCGATGCCCTGGATCAACTATCTCGCAAATTGGGGCTTTGCAGCATTGGCCTCGCTGCTTTTCCTCCATCGCGTGCGCGATCTGCATAGTGGGATGCGCGCCTATCGCAAGAGTTTGATCGACAACCTGCGATGTGACGCGAACGGGGCGGCTCTTCCGGTCGAGTTGTTGTTGCGGCCGATCAAGGAGGGCTACAAGGTCAAAGTCATCACCATTCCGTATCGGCAGAGGATCGGCGAAACCACCATGCGGCCGCTGCAGAGCGCATGGTGGACTCTCAAGCGGATTTTTTCCAGCCGGTTTGGGTCGTAATTGTCCGATCGGCTCGCATCGCTCTCGGCAATTAGGGCAAGGCCGGGCCATTCCCTTTCAATCGGCGTCGAGCTGCTGCACCGCCGCGAGGCTGCGGCGTATCGCTTCATCCATATTGATATATTCAAACTCGGAGTTGCGGCCCACGCTCACGATACCTAGTCCGTTTAGATAGTCGAGCGCCTGCGTCAGCTTCTCGCGGTACTCAAAAGTCCGCACCACGTAAGCGTGCTTGGTGCGATGAATCCGGCAAAAGCGGATGTCCTGCCGTTTCAGCAGTTCCATGCTCTCCAGACCGTCGATCACTCGCCGAGTGATCTCCTCATCGCTCAATTCGTGAAAGCCGTCACCGGGATTGGTGGTGATTTCCGCGGCCACCGCCATATGTCCGGGCGGCGCTCCTTCATCGGTGAAAGCATGCGGGAACGATAGCCGATGGAACGGGATGGCCGGATCGGGCACATACAGCGCAGTGTAGGGCGGCGGCGCGGCCGAAACCGCGCCGATCATCACGACCACCAGCGAGTTGTAGCGCAATTGATGGACCCCGCGCCGGATCGGCTCGGGAACGTCGGGCAAGGCGTCGACCAGGTCCTCGATCGGTATCGTGGAGACGAGTTTGTCGTAGCGCCTGGTTACGTGGCCGTTGCTGACCTGCCAGGTTTTGCCCTCACGCCAGACCTTCTCGACCCGGAACCCGGTGGTCACGTGCCTGCATTCCTTGGCGTAAGTGCGCGGCAGGGCCTCGATTCCGCCGTGCTTCGGATAGCCAAAATAGAGTTGGTGAGTATAGCCTTCGGTTACTACTCCGACGGCCGACTTTATCACGTCTTCGAGCGGCGGGCGCGGCACCCGGCCTTCTACCCAATCCATCGTCATCTGCTCGGCGGGTACATTCCAGATCTTCTCGTTGTACGGGATCATATACTTCTCGGCTATGCCCTTGCCGAACACATGATAGATCCATTCCTTGAAGTTAGTAGGCTTCGGATAGTCGTTCTTCAAGTAGTAGTATAGGCACTCGAAGCGATCCTGTGGCGCCAGATCGTAAAGGCCGTTCTCGAAAGGATATTTGACGTAACGGCCGTCGTAGACGATCCGGTTCTCGCGGCGGCGCTGGGCAACATTGTCGCCCAGCCGCTGGTACATCAGGGCCAATATTTCCTTGTTGGACGAGAAAAAGATGTGCGGCCCGCCGCGATCGAAAGTGTAGCCGTCCTCGACGATACTGCGGCAATGGCCGCCGACAACTTCGTCGAGTTCCAGGACCTCGCAGTCGTGTCGGCGGCAACTGCTTGCCACGACCAGGCCGACCAGACCGCCGCCGAGTACGCCGATTTTCAAGACCGAACCTCCCCGTCACATCCGCATCTGCGAAACAGGTGCGATAGTAACAGTTGGATTGGCGAGTATCGATGCGTCGGGCTGGCCGGTCAACTATTGAGTAGGGACGCGCAGGCTATCGAGGAATCTGTCGACCGACGATTCGAAACTCTCGGGCGCCTCGAGATGCGCCGCGTGGCCGGCGTCGAAGCTCTCCAGACGGCCGTGCGGGAACTCTCGTATCGCCGGCAGGCATCGGCTTAGCTGGATGATCTTGTCGCGCTTGGCCCATGCGAACAGCACCGGGCATCGGACTCGAGCCGCCAGTGGTCTAAGGTTCGCCGCCGGTTCGCCGAAGCTCTTCCAGGCCTGGACGAGAATCGGCGCCATCTCGATTCCGGCGGCTGTGATACGGCTTCTCTGCTCCGCGGCCGCGCGCATCGGCAGCACCATCCGGTAGTACGCGCGATACGCGGCCGGAAACCACCACGCCTTCCTCGCGCCGGCCGAGAAGAATCGCACCATCATTCCGATCGCGAAACGGCTCAGCCGATCACTCGGATCGAGCCCGCCGGGATTCTCGAGGATAAGGCCCCGCACGCAATCCGGCCGAAGAGCGGCGTACCGTATCGCCGCCGCGCCGCCAATCGAGTTGCCCACGATCACCGGGTGTTTGACCCCGGCCGTGTCGAGAAAACCGCTCAGTAATTCCACGTAGCGCTGCGCGTTAGCCGGCACGCTGTCCGGGCCGGAGTTCCCGTGACCCGGCCAATCCAGCGCGACCACGCGATATTTCGCCGCGAAGCGGCGGCCAAACCGCTTGAAGTCGCGAGCGCCGTGAGCGATCGCGTGCAGGCAAACGATCTCGTCGCCATCGCCGCTGTCATCCCAGGCCAGCGTGACGCCTTTGACGATAGCCTCCTTCCACGGCACGCTCGCGCCCAGCGCCGATCGCGCAGTGGCCGCCGCGCCCTCGGCGCGGCCGTGGAGTATCGTGATGCCGGCGCCTTGGGATGTCATTTCAGGGGACCTCCATCGCAAGCCGATAGTGATATTTTTATCACTAGGGGCTGCGGCGAAACAAGCACCAGCGCGAACCGGCATTGGTGCAGTCTGCTAGACTGCAGCAGTGCCCGCGAACACGGTTGAGAGCGGCAACAGAATCCAGAGCGTGGCGCGCGTGAGATCGAACCATGAGCCGTCGGGAGCGCGGCTGGCAAAAACTGCGGGAATCAAGGGTGTTCGCCGACCCAGGTTCCGATCGATCTGGTGACAGCTTCGGCCAGCGGCTTGACCCGGAGATCAGCCTCGCCACCGAGGATATCCAGGTGCGCCGGGTTGCCACGGCCCTCGGGCTGAAGGAAGATCAGGTGCGAAATTTGGTCAGTTCATTCGTGCGGGGCAGATGGGCTGGAATTATCGGCGAGCCGGGCGTCAATCTTCTGATGTTGAATCGACAATTTGAGCAGTCAGGCCGCGGGCGCCGCAGCCGGCACTGGCGTCGCGGACTCCGATCGACACGCCGCGTATTTGGCCTAACCGCCCCGCATTCGTTCGGCGGGCCGGGGCTGAGCGAACTTCTGAGCTTTCTCCCATCGAGAGAGCCAGGGCGAGGGCGGGGTTAGCCGCGCCCGCTCGCATAATGAAGGACGATACCCGCCGCGACCCCGAGGCCTTTCTCGATCTCGTCCCGCGCTCGCAAAAAGGCCGGCTCAAGATTTACGTTGGCGGCGCGGCCGGCGTCGGCAAGACGTACCGGATGCTGCAGGAAGCCCATCTCCTTCGCGCCCAGGGCCAGGACATCGTGATTGGCGTAATCGAGACTCATGGGCGCAGTGAGACCGCTGCCCTGGTCGGCGATCTCGAGATGGTTCCGCTGCGCGAGGTGTCGTATCGGGGCACCGTGCTCAAGGAGATGGACGTTGACGCGATCATCGCGCGCAAACCCGAGACCGTGGTGGTCGATGAGCTGGCTCACACGAACGCGCCCGGTTCGCGCCACGAGAAGCGCTATCAGGACGTCGAAGAGCTGCTGGAGCACGGCATCAGCGTCATCACCGCGGTCAACATCCAGCACCTCGAAGGGTTGAAGCCGCTGGTAAAGCGGATCACCGGAATCGAGGTGAAAGAGACCCTGCCCGATACCTTTCTCGCCCGCGCCGACCAGGTGGTGACCGTGGACATTGCGATTGAGGAGCTGCGCCAGCGCCTTCGTGAAGGGAAAATCTACCCCAAGGAGCAGGTCGAACAGGCGCTCAAGAATTTCTTCAAGCCCAGCAACATCGCGGCGTTGCGCGAGTTGGCGCTGCGCGAGGTCGCGCGCGACCAGAGCCGCCATCGCGAGGAACTGGAGCAGCTCAAGCGCGACGGCGGGCGGCGGTCGGCCGTGACCGAGCGGATGATGGTCTGTTTGTCGTCCCGTCCGGTCGGCGGCGCCGAGCTGCTGCGCAAGGCGGCGCGCACCGCGGCCCAGTTCAACGCCGACTGGTTCGCGGTGCATGTCGAGACGCCCGCCGAATCGGTGCAAAAGATCAGCACCGGAGATTTTCGCGCGCTGCTCGACAATATCAACCTGGCCGCCGATATGGGCGCGGAGATCGTCTGGCTCAAGGCGCCCGAGGTGGTGAAGGCGTTGCTCGATTTCGCCCGCGAAAAAGGGGTCACCAGGATTATCGCGGGCCGCACGACGCCCACGCTCTGGAACCGGATCCGCGGCCGGTCAGTCACCGGCAAGCTGGTGTCCGCCGCGCAAGACTTCGATGTCGAGGTCGTGGCCCTGACCGCCACGAATGAGCCATGACCAAACAACCGTCGCTGCGCAGTCGAATCTTGAGCGGCACGCTGGTGATGCTCGCGATCGCGATCGCCCTGGGCGCGCTCGCGCTGCCCGGCATCTACCGGCTCAGCGGAGGAATCCGCGAGACGCTGTACCGCAACTACGTGAGTATCGAGGCCGCCAAACACATGCACGACGCGCTCTATGCGCTTCAGCTGGCCCAGCGCGACCGAACCGTCGGCCAGCAGCTTCCCTTAAGCCGCGACCTGTTCATGCATTGGATCGACGTCGAACAGCACGACATCACGGAGACCGGCGAAGCGGAGCTCGCCGGCCAGATCGATCGGGCAGGACACGCGCTGTTCGCGGAGCTGAGCGCGAATCCCGCCGGGGCGCCCGACGCGGAGTTCGCGGCGCTTCATTTGCAGCTCGATCAGTTGATCGAGATGAACCAGGCTGCGATGTTTCGCGCCGACAGCCGCGCGAGCCGGATGGGCCGGCGGCTGACCTACGAGTTCGCCGGCGGTCTCGCGCTGCTGCTGCTGTTTGGGCTCGCGCTTTCCTGGACACGCGCCTCGATCATCTCCAAGCCGCTCGACGAGCTGGCCGAGCGCCTGCGCAGCTTCAGTCTGCGCGGCGGACCGCAGCAGCGGCTGGGTCCGCAGCCGCTGGCGGAACTGCAACTGGTTGCGCAGGAGTTCAACCGGATGGCGGAGCGGCTCGAGCAGTTCGAGAAGCTCAACATCGACCGCCTGATTTACGAGAAGAACAAGACCGAGGCGATCATCGAAAGCCTCGAGGACGGTATCGTGCTGATCGATCCGGGCGGTATCGTGACGCATATCAACGAGATCGCGGCGCTGATCCTGGGCGTCGAAAGAGAGGACGCGCTCGGCAGCCCGTTCGACGATCTGAACAGCAGCCATCCCCATTATCTGCGCGTGCGCGCCGCGCTCCGTGAGGGTACGAACCACGATCGCATCGAGGTCGACTTGCACGTACGCGGCCGCGATCACATCTACCTGCTGAAGCCGATGCCGCTGCGGCAGGGCGAGCAACAATCGTTCGGGACGATCCTGATTCTCCAGGACATCACCTATCTGCGCGACAAGGACCGGGCGCGCGCCAACCTGGTGGCGACGCTCTCGCACGAATTCAGAACGCCGCTGACCTCGCTGGCGCTCTCGGCGGAGTTGCTCGAAAAGAACAAGTCGCGGCTCGACCCCAAGCAGCAGGAGCTGGTGGCCGCGATCGACGAGGACGTGCGCCGGATGCGCAATCTGGCGGACGACTTGCTGAACCTGGCGCGCGGCGATCCGCGCGCGATCCGTATCCAGAGCGTAACCCTGGACATCGGCGACCTCGCGCAAGCGGTGACCAAGCAGTTTATGATCCAGGCGCAGCAGAAGCAGGTCGAGCTGATCGCTGAGGCCGGGCCGCGCGGACTCGCGGTGCGGGGCGATCCGGTCAAGCTTTCGTGGGTGATCTCGAACCTGCTTGGCAACGCGCTGCGTTACACTCCGCCGGGGGGTAAAATACAAGTTGCCGTCGGACGCGACAACGGCTACGTGCGATTGAAGGTCGGCGACACCGGGCCGGGAATTCCGGACGAAATCCGCAACCGTATCTTCGAGCGCTTTACGCAGTGGAGCGTCGATGGCCTTGAAACCGGGTCGTCCGGCCTGGGGCTCGCGATAGTCAAAGACATCGTGGAGGCGCACGGCGGCCGCATCTTCGTAAGCAGTTCCGAGCGCGGCAGCGAGTTCACCGTAGAACTTCCCGCGGAGGTCTGATGGCAACTCTCCTGGTCGTCGACGACGAGAAAAACATCCGCCTGAGCCTGACGACCTACTTCGAGTCTTGCGGCCATCGCGTGCTGGCCGCGGAGAGCGCGCAGCGCGCGCTCATGATCCTGACCGAAAACCCGAACGTCGACCTGCTGCTGAGCGACTACCGGATGGCGGAAATGAACGGGCTCGAGCCTGCTCCACGAGGTCAGGACCCGGTTCCCCAAGACCCTAGTGATCTTGATCACCGCCTACGCAACCGTCGAGACCGCGGTCGAAGCGATGAAGTCCGGCGCCTACGACTACCTGACCAAGCCGTTCTCGCTAGAGCAGATTGGCCACGTCGTGGACCGCGCGCTGGAGGTCAAGGCGCTAAGATCCGAGAACCAGGCGCTGCGCGACACGCTCGACGAAGTCCCGCTGCTCGAATCGAAGAGCCCCGTGATGACCGCGCTGCTCGATACCGCCCGCCAGGCGGCCAACAGCGAGGCCACCATCCTGCTCACGGGCGAGAGCGGGACCGGCAAGAACGTGCTGGCGCGGCAAATCCATCTATGGAGCCCGCGCCGCGAACGCCCCTTCGTGATCGTCAACTGCACCACGCTCTCGGAGCATCTGCTGGAAAGCGAGCTGTTCGGCCACGTCCGCGGCGCTTTCACCGGCGCGGTCAAGGACAAGCCGGGGCGGCTGGAAGCGGCGCAGGGCGGCAGCGTATTTCTCGACGAGATTGCCGATCTGCCCGCGCCGTTGCAGACCAAGTTTCTGCGCTTTCTGCAGGAGCAGCGCTTCGAGCGGCTGGGCGATCAGAGGACGATACAGGTCGACGCGCGGATTATCGCGGCTTCCAATCGCGATCTTCAGCAGGAGGTCGCGGCCGGCAGATTCAGGCCCGACCTCTTCTACCGCCTCAACGTAATTACGCTGGGCCTTCCCGCCCTGCGCGATCGCGCCGCCGACATCATCTCGTTGGCGGAGCGCTTGCTGTCGGCGGCGCGCACGCGCAATCGCCGTCCCGGTTTGCAGCTCTCGCGCGAGGCGATCGAGGCGATCACGGCCTATCGATGGCCGGGCAACGTGCGCGAGCTGCGCAACGCGATCGAGCGGGCCACCGTGCTCAGCCGCGGCGACCTGATCACCCGCGAGGATCTGCCGGACCTCATCTTCCAGCCCGCGCTGCCGACGCCGGCCTCATCTTCTGAAGCCTCACTCGACGAAGTTGAGGAGGAGCACATCCGACGCGTCCTGGCCCACGCCACCACGCTCGAAGATGCGGCCGACACGCTCGGGATCAGCGTCGCGACGCTGTGGCGTAAGCGGAAGCGCTACCGGATGGATTGACGCGCCGGCTCTGTCGCGTCGAACCGGTCAAAACGGCTTCAGCAGTGCGAGCAGCAGGATAATCAGCATCAGCGCGCTGAGTATTCCGTGTACCATCCTGAATTCCGCCGCGGTCGCGCTGGCGGGTTCGTTCTCGATCGCGACGATCCGCCGGTACAGGCGCACGTTGACGACGATCAGCCCCAGCACCAGCAGCAGCTTCAGGTGAAACCAGCCCTGGCGCAGCACCTCGGGCTCAAACGCAATCAGCACGAATCCGAACACGATCGCGATTGCCGCGCCGATGTTGCATCCGATAAAGAGCCGGCGCGCGGCGACGATCATGCGCTCCTTGGCGACGCCGACCTCGTCCGCCATCAGCGCGAGCAGGCTCGCGATCACCAGCAGCCCTCCGAGCCAGAAGATCACTCCGAACAGATGAAAGGTGAGAACCCAGGGCATGATTTGCTCCTCAAGTGAAGGCCGAGTCTATTCCGCGCATCATGACCAATGCTATCGCAGTGACTATTGCGCCGCCGATATAGGGCGCCGAAGGTCCGACTATCGCGTAGATCGCAGCGCCCGCGATCGGGCCGAAGATCCGCGCCAGCGACAGGGCTGACTGATTGATGCCGAGCACTTCGCCCTGCACATGCCGCTCGCTGCTTCGCGAGATCAGGCTCGCGACCGCGGGACTGGCCAATCCGTAACCGATCGCGATCAGCGCGAGCATCACCAGCAGCGCGCCCCGCGAGCTGAGCGTTCCGAGCGGCGCCAAGCCGAGCGCCAGCGCGATCGCGCCAAGACGCAGGATTCGCAACTCCCCGAAGCGCTTCACCACTTTGCCGAGCAGATATCCCTGCGCGATCGCTTGCACCAGTCCGGTGTAGCCCAAAAGCAAGCCCACGCCGTAGGCACCGTAGCCGTAGACCTGCGGGACCATCAGGGCGAAGGTCGCCTCGAGCGCGGCCAGCACGAACGTCAACAGGAACGCCAGCGAAAACAGCCGCGCGAGGCGATGGCCGACGAGCTCGCGCGGCAGGCGCAGCAGGGGTTCGAGCAGCTGCGCAGCCGTCAGGCGCGCACTCGAAGGCGCCACGTGCGACTCCGGCAGATAGATGGCGGCGAACAGCAGATTGGCGAAGGTCAGCGCGCTGGCGAAGAACACCGGCACGCGCAGGCTCGTATGACCCAGCACTCCGCCCAGCGCAGGCCCGAGCACGAATCCCAGTCCGAACGCCGCGCCGATCATGCCCATCCCCTGCGCGCGATCGGACTCGCCGGTGGTGTCGGCGACGTAAGCTTGCGCGGTCGAAACCGTCGCGGCGCATGCACCGTGCACCGCGCGCGAGAGCATCAGCAGTGCGAACGAATCCGCGAAGCCATATATAAGGTAGCTGAGCGACGAGCCGAGCAGCCCCAGCATGATTATCGGGCGGCGGCCGACGCGATCGGAAATCCGCCCCAGCAGCGGTGCGCACAGCAACTGCGCCAGTGAGTAGACGGCCAAAATGGGCCCGACTGCTCCCGCTCCCACGCCCATCCGCTCCGCGAACATCGGCAGGAACGGAATAACGATTCCGAAGCCGAGCAGATCGATGAACACGGTCAGAAACAGGATCAGGCGCGAGGCTGCTTGCACGCCGCCGCGGGTTGAATTGGGCGCTTGCCTGAGGGCTTCGACAGTTGGCATTGATGGAGACGCGACCGAAACAAATCCTATGCGATACCGGCAGTCAAGCGAAGCCGGCGCGGGCCGCATCAGGTGAACGATGAGGACATTCAGCGAGGAACTCAAACGCAAGACCGTCAGCGCGGAGCAAGCGGCGGCGATGGTGAAGTCCGACAGCTGGCTCGAATATGGATTCGGCGTCGGACAGCCCGACCTGTTCGACCGCGCGCTGGCGGCGCGAATTTCCGCGCTCAGCAACGTCAGGGTGCGCGGATGCCTGGCGCTCGCACCCCGCGCCGTGGTCGAGGCCGATCCTGACTCGCGTCACGTCCGCTACCTGTCGTGGTATTTCTCCGGGCTCGAACGCAAGCTGCACGACCGCGATCTCTGCGATCACGTGCCGATGAACTTCGGCGAGGTGCCGGACTACTATCGGCGCTTTCTCGATTCGGACTTCGCCGCGATCAAGACCGCGCCGATGGACGAGCACGGATTTTTCAACTTCGGCGGCGCGATCGTTTATCACAAGGCGATCGCCGAAAAGACCCGCACGCTGGTGGCCGAAACCGACGCCTCGATGCCGTACGTGTTCGGCCTCGAAAACGCGGTCCACATCAGCGAGGTCGACCACGTGATCGACGGCGGCGCGGGCCGGATGCCGGAACTCAAGAATGCGCCCGCCGGGCCGGTCGACGAAAAGGTCGCCAAGCTGATCGCCGGCGAGATCGAGGACGGCGCGTGCATTCAGATCGGGATCGGCGCGATGCCCAACGCGGTATGCGAGGTGCTCGCCGCGTCGCCGATCAAGCAGCTCGGCGTGCACACCGAGATGTTCGTCGACTCGCTGATCCATCTGTACGAAGCGGGCAAGGTGACCGGCGAGCACAAGCATCTGAACCGCTACCAGATGACGTACACGTTCGCCGCCGGCTCGGCGCAGCTTTACAAGTTTCTCGATCGCAATCCGCTCTGCTTCGCGGCGCCGGTGGACTACACCAACCTGCCGCAGAACATCATGCAAAACGAGCGCGTGGTCGCGATCGTCAACGCCGCGCAGATCGATCTGAGCGGGCAGGCCTGCTCGGAGTCGGCGGGGCTGCGCCAGATCAGCGGCACCGGCGGGCAACTGCAATTCGTACGCGGCGCCTACGCGTCGCGCGGCGGCAAGGCGTTCCTGTGCATGTCGTCGGTTTACGAGCGCCAGGGGCGCCGCAACAGCCGTATCGTGCTCAAGCTGCCCGAGCACGCGATCGTCACCACGCCCCGCACCGACGTGATGTACGTCGTCACCGAATTCGGAATCGCCAACTTGAAGGGCAAGTCCGTGCCGGAGCGGGCGCGCGCGCTGATCGCGCTGGCGCATCCGGATTTTCGCGAGGAGCTCGAGCGCCAAGCGCGCGAGTGCCGCCTTATTCCGCGCGGCTTTTTCTAGCGCTCGTCGTCGGCGGCGTCGCCGGAGCGATAGACCAGCTCATCAGGGCGCGTAAAACCCAGCTCGCGGCGAATGGTGCGCTCGATGTAACGATCGTCTGAACGAAGTTTCTGAACGACTGTTCCGAGATCGGCGTTGTCGCGCGTTAGGCGCCGCAATTGCGCTTCCAGCGCCGTCCGATCGGCCCGCAGCACCAACAGGTCGCGCACCCCTCGCGGACCGGCAAGGGCGTTGAGCGCCAATGCGATCGCGACGCCCGCCAGGATAAGGCTGGGCCCCATCCGCCGCAGACCTGTGCCTAATGCCGCCATCCGGCACATCGTAAAGCAGGGGGCGCATGCGTTTCAAGCAGGCTTATGGCCAACGCCGAGCGCGATCGCGATAATCCCAATGAGTTCGGGCGCTCAAGCGACTTTAGAATTTCTTTTTATAGATGCCTCTACTCGCTTGATACTTCGATAACGTTTTTATATTATGGGCGCCGTCAAGCGGAAGAATGATGGCCGCTTATAAGTTTGAGTGCTTGTTCAGCGACGGCGGGTGATTAGGAGGTATCTATGCCAGTGAAGCGACAGGGCCGCGCGACGGCCCGCAAATCCAAAGCTAGACTCAAGGCGAATATGAAGAAGAAAGCCGGCAAGAAAAAGAAGAAGTAACTTTTAAAGGCATTCCCTCCGGGTAAAATCGGAGGCTGGCTGAAGATGCCGAGCCTGTCGCTGGACTGAGCCGGGGCTGAAGAAGCCTCGTAGACCGGGAGCCCCCTCGAAAGAGGGGGCTTCCTTTTTCCGGACGCTCGCGCCAGACATCAGGCAGCCGCGATGGACACCGAACTCGGACGTTTCCCCTGTCAGATCGATCGGCCCGAGCCGATCAAATTCGCCTGGCCGGTAATAGTGCTGCCGGAGTTGTTCACCACCGCCGCCCATCTCGCGTTCCTGCGCGGCTACCTTTCTTCAATCGGATGGGAAGTCTACGCGCCCGATTTGCGCGCGGCCGCCGGGCGCCCGCCGACGCCGCCGCTCGAACGCTTGCGGTTCATCGAGCTGATCGCGCTGGCCGAAGAGGCGCTTGAGAACCTGGGACGTGAAGCGATCGTAATCGGCCACGGATTCGGCGGCCTGATGGCGCTCGCGCTCGCAGCGCGGCCCGGAGTGAAGGCGGGCGTGGCGTTCGCGCCGATGCTCCCCGGCTTTCGCACGCCGCTGCTGACGGGCGCGCGAAATATTCCGGCGCGATGGTTCGGCCGCGCGCTGAAACCTCCGACCGGCCGCGTGCTGTTCGATTTTGTCGCCGATGCGGAAGCGTTTCAGCGTGCTAGCCTGATCAAGGGACTGGTGCGCGACGCAACCGCCGCGGCGCTTGAGGTCGCGCGTGGCGTAGTCGACCTCGCGCCCGGCGATCGTGCTGCCCCACGCCTGATCGTGGCCGGCGACAGCGATCCCTTCGCGCCGCTCAAGCCTCTGACCGCGTTTGCGGATTCAATCGGCGCGCAGCTCAAGACCCTCGCCGGCCGCGGCCATTGGATAATCGGTGGGCGGGCGTTGGAGCGCGCCGTCAATGAGGCGCATCGTTTCCTAGTCCGCTCGCTCGGCCAGGATTTGCTGTTGCTCTTTCCCGAACAATGGAAATCGCTCGACGACGACGAGAACGGCTGATCCGTCGTCCCCGCGATACGCCGCCTGCGCGCCGGTGTGACCGGGACTATCGAGCGAATAAATTCGTTACGCCGCAGCGATTTCGATCGTGCTTGCGCCGGGGCCGGCGTGCAGCACGGCGCGCGCTGCTTCGCGATCATGCGTGCTCAAATTGAGCGTGGAGTAATAGCCGCGCGAGTAATAATCTCGATCGAGCGCCGCGATTACGCCGGCGGCCTCCGCCGCGCCGCACAGCGCGATGATCGATCCGCCGAAGCCTGCGCCGGTGAGCCGCGCGCCCATCGCGCCGCCGCGCCGCGCACATTCGACCATCGAATCGAGCCGCGCGGTGCTGACCTCGAAGTCTTCCGCCAGGCTGCGATGCGATTCGTTCATCAGCGCGCCAACCTCTTCGAGTTCGCCGTTTTCCAGCGCCACGGCGGCGCGCTCGACACGGCCGGTCTCACTGAGTACGTGGCGCGCGCGCCTGAGGATCTCCAGGGGCTTGGCCGGATCGAGCGCGCTTCGATCTGACCCGCCGCCCGGCAACTGCGCGGCGAGCGCCGACTCCTCGATCCCGAGGATTCGCGCCGCGCTCGCCAAATCAGCGAGGCTGGCCGGCGCGCTCGAAGCGAGCGTCGCAGTCAATTCGGCCGGGTCCCATGACTTCATAGCGCGCACCACGTCGCCGATTATTTTCACGCCGTCGAGCCCGAGTGCGCGGCCGAGAATCCGCGCCGCCACCGCGCATTCGATCACGCGGCGATTGTACTCCGCGCGCACCTTACCCGATTTGTCGGCCACTTCGCGGCTGTCCGCGACCACCAGGGTGGCGCCAGCGGGCATTTTCACGAGCCTCACGCGCAGCGGATCGAACTCGATAAAGAGCGCGTGGTCGCGCCGCCCGAGCATACAGACGGCCTGATCCATCCCACCGCCCATCGTGCCGACGTACCGTTCGCTCCGCGCGACCATCTCCGCGGTTTCGACCGGCGGCAGAGCCAGACCGTTGATCGCCATGAAAGCCAGCGCGACCGCGACGGTGAGCGCCGACGACGACGAGAGTCCGGCGGCAGGCGGTACGCGGCTTTCCACATACATCACGCCACCGCGCAGCCGCATCGGATCGGCGCCGCGCGCAGCGCAGTGATCGATCACCCCCGTAATCGCGGCCTTGGCGTAGTTGCCCCAGTCGCCCTTTGGGTACGCGGGAATTCGCCGCGCGATCGTGAAGCGCCGCATCGGGTAAGCCGGGTCGGCGTTGATAAATTCGACTTCGCCCCGCGCGCGCGGGGCGGCGACGATGATCGTCGAGCGATCGATCGCGACCGGCAGCACCGGCAATCCGCTGTAATCGGTATGCTCACCGATCAGGTTGACGCGGCCCGGCGCTCGCACCGCCCATACCGGTGACGTGCTGCCAATACGCGCGCGCACCAGCGCCGCGAGCGCGCCCGCCCGTTCCAGCTCGGCGTTGTCCCACCGCTCGGCAAGAGTCATCCGGTAAGACTCATCACGGATCGGCGCCCGGCTTGAAGAGCTTGCGCGCCTTGGCCAGATCCGCTGGCGTGCCGATATCGCTCCAGAAGCCGCGCAGCTCTATGGCGCGAACGATTCGGCCATCTTCGATCATCGTTGCGATCGCTTCAGGAAGTTCGAGCTCACCGCGCGGCGACGGCTTGAGCCGGCGCACATACTCGATAAACGCGGCGTTCGAGGCGAACAGTCCGGCGTTGTTCCAATTGGTGGTCGAGGCGCCGGGCGGGGGTTTTTCGACCAGCCGTTCCACGCGCATCTCCGCGTCAACGTACACCGCCGCGCCGGCGTACGGGTCCTTGACCCGGTTCACCGCGAGGAGCAAGTCGTAGTCCAAAGTGCTCGCTTGCATGATGAAGCGCCGGTAGAACTCGTGATCCATCAGCACGTCGCCCCATCCGAAAACGAAGCTCTCCCCGGCCTCGATGCAAGCGGCCGCGGCGAGCATCGCGCCACCGGTGCCGTTGAGCAGCGGTTGCCGAACCGTGGTGATCGCGAGATCGCCGCGCTCGCGCTCGAAGCGCCGGCAGAATTCCACGACTTGCTCGCCCAGGTAGCCGGTCACGACTATCGCCCGCTCGATTCCGGCCTGCGCCAGCGCTGCCAGGATGTGGGCGATTATCGGCGCGCCCGCAACTTCGAGCATCGGCTTGGGCGTATGCGCGGTAAGGGCACCCAAACGCTTGCCGCGCCCGCCCGCGAGCAGAATCGCCTTGCGAATCGCGCCCATCGGTAGAGATGTTAGCGGGATTCATCGCGTCCTGTCAGACGTGCGCGGCCCTTCGCGCGGCCGGGAAAGCGCGCGGCTTGCGGGCCGCTGGCAGTTGGTCTTTCACTAAATGGTTCCTCTGGCGTCGCGCGTGGTGTCTCACTGGAGGCGGTGTCAATTTCAGGCGGATCAGCGGACGATATGGCCATGAAGGTTAGGGTGCAACGCCTGCACCGCCGGACGCCTCGCCTGAGCGCAAGGAGCGCCGGTGGCTTCTATCGCCCAGCTTGACGCGAGTTCGTCCGCCATCCTCGCTGGAGCTTCGCGCGAGCTCGATGAGCAGGAGGCCGCGCTGAGAAATCGCCGGCTGGCCTTCTCGATCGCGAGGGTGCTCGCCTTCGAAGGCTTCACGATGTCGATCAACGGCATCGGCTCACCCTGGATCGCGAAGAGCTTTCACCTTGGCGAGTCGGGAATCGCGGGCCTGTTCGCATGGATTTCGCTCTCGGCGATCGGCGCGCTGGGACTCTCGCGGATGATCGATCGGCTGGGCCGCCGCCGGATGCTGCTGGTGTGCTTGGCCGGCACGATGGTTAGCGCGCTCGCCGCTGCGTTCGCAACCAACTTCGCGGCGTTCGCGCTGTGCGAGATCGCGCTGTACGCCTTCAGCGGCGCAACGATCGCCGGCTGTGTCGTGATCCTGGCCGAGGAACTCGCGATCGAGGAGCGGGCGCGGGGGCAAAGCCTGGGCGGGCTGGGGATGGGTCTCGGTGGCGGGCTGTGCCTGCTCTTGATGCCGATGGTGGCGAGTCGTCACTCGTGGCGATGGATGCTGGTGCTGGCATCGGCGATGGGAGTCGCCGCGCTGTGGAGGGCCGCCCGGGTCATCCCGGAGAGCGGCCGCTGGCAACGCGCTGCCGCGTGCGGCACGACTTCGGCCAGCAGCTTTTACGACGCGTTCGGACAGCTCTATCGGCGCCGCGCAATCACGATTCTGGTCTGCTCGTTGCTGGCCACCATCGCCGCAGTCGCGGCCGGCAGTTGGGCGTACTTCCACCTGGTTTCGGTCGTGGGCTTGGCGCCGGGCGCCGCCAGCGCCCTGATGCTGATCGGAGGCGGCGGCGGGATGCTCGGCTTTCCGCTCGCCGCGCGAAGTTGCGAGCGTTACGGCCGCATCCCCACGATCTTCGTTGCGGGCCTGATGACCAGTCTCGGCGCGATCGCCTTCTATTGGGGTCCTCCGGCGCATTTGGGCCTTCGATGGCTATGGATCGGGGTCACCTATTGCTGTTTCAGCGCTGGCCTGAACGCGGGGCAGGTGGGCGGCAATTCGCTGGGGACCGAACTTTTTCCGACTGCGATCCGAGGCACGATGATGGGATGGTTCGCGCTGATCGGCGCGGCCGCCGCGGTCTCCGCCCAGACGCTGATCGCGGTTCTCGCCGTGCGCCTTGGCGGCCTGTCGATCGTGGTCGGATACTTAAGCTTGCTCGCGATACCCAACGTGATCATCGTCGCACTCTTCCTTCCGGAAACGCGCGGGCTCTCGCTGGAAGCCGCCGCGATGGAACAGGCGGTCGAGCAGTCGGGTAGTGTCCCAGCTAAGTTAGCCGGGTGAGACCGCATGGCCGAAGCGACATTCTACAAAGGATTGTATTTCCTGCGCGGCCTCGACTCGCTCAAGATGGCGACGCGGTAAATGGCGGCGCAGAGTCGGCGCCAAACCCCTCCGCTCATCAAACTGACCCACTTGCGGACCGTTCACTCCTTTTCAGCGGGTGATATAAACTGCTCTTGGGGAAAGCCTCTGCGCCGGGCTTCAGCCCGGGCAGGGAGCGGCCTTCGATGTTCGGAGAAATGAATTTCCGCGCCAAGGCTGGCGCACCGTTCATTACGGTCGAGGAGGCTCTAGAAGAGACTCGTCGCGGCCGGACCATCATTTTGATGGACGACGAGCAGCGCGAAAACGAGGGCGACCTTTGCATCGCCGCCGAGAAGGCCACGCCCGAGTCGATCAACTTCATGGCCAAATACGGGCGGGGGCTGATCTGCTTGCCGATGGCGTCGGAGCGGATCGATCGGTTGGGCCTCACCATGATGGTGGGCGATAATCAGGCGCCGCTGGGCACCGCCTTCACGATTTCGATCACGGCGCGGCGCTGCGCCGGTTCGGGAATCTCGGCCCAGGACCGCGCGATGACCATCCTGCACGCGGTCCGCGAGGATGCCACCGGCGCCGAGTTCTTCACGCCCGGTCACGTCTATCCGCTGCGCGCGCGCGACGGTGGCGTGCTGGTCCGCACCGGCCAGACCGAGGGCGCGGTCGACCTCGCAAGTCTGGCGGGTCTCAAGCCGGCCGGCGTGATCTGCGAGATCCTCAAGGAAGACGGCTCGATGGCGCGGCGCGACGATCTGGTCGAGTTCGCCAAAGCACACGCCATCAAGATCGTGACCGTCGCCGACATCATCGAATATCGCCTGCGCAATGAGACCCTGGTCCGGCGGATCGCCGAAGCGCGTCTGCCAACCTCCTATGGCGAATTCCGCGCCTGCGTCTATCGCAGCTTGGTCGACATGACCGAGCATCTGGTGCTGGTCAAGGGCAATATCGACCCGGCGCGGGTGATTCTGGTCCGGGCCCATCGCGAATACCTTCCCGGTGACGTGTTCGGATATCTGCAGCGCAACACGCGCGACCTGTTGCGCGCCTCGATGGAGCGAATCTCCGCCGCCGGCGAGGGCGTGATCCTTTACCTCAAACGCGACTACAATGCGATTGCCAACGAGCTTAACGGCAAGCTCGGCGACCTGGCGGGGCGGGCCACCACGCGCCTGATTCCTCCGGAAGCCGACTTCCGCGACTACGGTATCGGCGCGCAGATTTTGCGCGATATCGGCGTGCGCAAGATGGTGCTGCTCTCCGACTCGGCCCCCAGGCTCGCCAACCTGCCCGGCTATGGGCTCGAAATCGTCGGCAGCGAACGGCTCACCACCGGCGCATCTGATGGTTCCGCAGGCTGAACCTACAATGAGAAGATTTTCGATACCGATAGCGATCGCGGCCCTGCTCATCACCGCGGGCGCCGCGCTCGCCCAGATGCAACTGAAGCCCGAGCAGGTGATGGCGTTCAGCGACATCACGATCGACAAGCCGCTGGCAGCCGGCCAGACCAGCACGCTCAAGGTGATCGCGTCAGTCGCCTCGGGATGGCACGTCAATTCGGATCGGCCAGCTCAGCCCCGACTACATACCTACGCGCCTCAGCCTGACGCTCCCGGACGGCATCACGGCCGGCCCGGTGGCTTATCCGCCAGCCGAAATGATGTCGCTGGGAGCGGGCACGGACAAGCTCTCGGTCTTCGGCGGCGCGCTCAAGTTCGAGGTCCCGCTCAAGGCCACGACCGCGTTCAAGCCCGCCCCGTCGATGCTGGCGCGGGTGACGCTGGATTACCAACCCTGCAACGACAATATCTGCCTCAGACCCGCGAGCATCTTCGCCACGATTGAGCTCGCGGAACAGCCGCGGACCCAGGCGCAATTGCCCGTGGTCGGCGGTACCGATCCGCCCGACGAATCGATAGTCTCGAACATCTTCAGCCGCCACGGCTCGGTGCTGGGTTTCCTGTTCGTGCTGCTGGCGGGTATCGCGCTCAACCTGACTCCGTGCGTCTACCCGCTGATCGGCGTGACGATCGCCTACTTCGGCAATCAGTCCGGCTCGCCCCGGCGGGTGACGACGCTCGCCCTGACGTACGTGCTGGGTATCGCCCTGATGTTCTCGAGCGTGGGCGTAGCGGTGGCGATGTCGGGCGGGCTGTTCGGCGCGGCGCTGCAGAATCCATACGTGCTCGGCGCGATCGCGATGATGCTGCTGACGCTCGCGGCCTCGAGCTTCGGATGGTTCTCGCTGCAGCCGCCGCAGTGGATGATGAGCCGCGCCGGCGTGGCGCGTCCCGGTTATGTCGGCGCGCTGGGGATGGGCCTCGGGATGGGCGTGGTCGCGGCGCCCTGTATCGGGCCGGTGGTGCTGGGCTTGCTCTTGCTGGTCGAAGAGAGCCGCAGCCCGCTGTTCGGCTTCGCGCTGTTTTTCACGCTCGCGGTCGGCCTGGGACTGCCATACGTCGCGCTCGCACTAGCCGCCGGCAGTATCCGGCGCCTGCCGCGCTCCGGAGAATGGCTCGGATGGATCGAGCAACTGTTCGGCTTCGTCCTGGTGGGACTGGCCGTCTACTTTCTTGATCCGCTGTCGCCCAACCATCTGATCCTCCGCCTGCTGCCCTTCTACGCGGCCGCAGTCGGGATTTATCTCGGCTTCGTCAGCGCAGCGGGAAGGAACTGGCGTCCCTTCTGGATCTCGCGATTGGGCTTGGGCACGCTCTCCGCGGCGGCGTTCGTGTATCTCCTCATCCCGCGCACAGCCGTGGCGAAACTGGATTTTCGCCCCTACGATGCCACTCTGCTCGCGGCGGCGCGCAGCGAGCACAAGCCGGTGGTAATCGATTTCGCGGCGAGCTGGTGCGGTCCATGCCGCGAGATGGACAACACGACTTTCGTTGATCCGCAAGTGCGCACCGCGGCGGCGCGATTCGTCACTCTCCGCGCCGATCTGACCGCCAGCGACGGCGTGACTGACGCGCTCACAAGACAATTCAAAATCCAGGGTGTGCCGACCACGGTCTTTATCGATTCGCAGGGCCAGGTCCGCAAGCGTATCGCGGGCTATATCGGCTCGCGCGATTTCGTCGACAACCTGCAGCAGATCGACTGACGCCGGCGCATGCCATCCAACGAAGCGTTCGTCCGGGAGCTGTTCGCGATGGTCAGCGAGCGGCGCTCGTTCGGACGCCATCCGCTATGGCAGAAAATTGCGGCGGGCGGCGTGCCGCGCGCGCGGATGCCGATCTTTGCGGCGCAGTTCTTCCTGCAAGTGCGCGAATTTCCCCGCGCGCTGAGCGCGCTGCATTCGCGATGCTACAATCCGGCCGAGCGCCTCAAGCTCGCCGAGAGCCTCTATGAAGAAGAGACCGGACGCATCTCGGGCAGCGCGCCCCATCCCGAGCTCTTTATTAAGCTTGGCCTGGGACTCGGGATGCGCCGCGAGGAGCTAACCGACGCCGCCGCCCTGCCCTCGACTGCGGCGCTGATCGATTGGTTCGAGCTCTCGACCAAGGATCGTTCGTTTGCAGAGGGGATCGCCGCGATCAACGTGGCGGCCGAAGGCCAGGTGCCCGGCAACTTCGCGCCGTTCGCGCGCGCTCTCGAGCGCCATTACGGGCTCACGCGCGAGGACGTGGTGTTCTTCGATGTGCACGAAATCGCCGATCGCGATCACAGCGACGTCGGCGACAATATCCTAAGCCACACACCGATGAGCGACGACGATCGCGCGCGCGTGCGCCGCGCCGCCGAACGTTCGCTCGATCTATGGTGGCAGTTTTTCGACGGCATCGACCGCGCCTGTCAGTAGCACTTCGGAAGTCCAATCGACAGCCAGGCATCAAGCGCGGATTCGCGGTGACTACCCGGTTCGTCCACGAGATCCTCGATAAGGAAACGCTGTTCTATTCAATTCCAGCAGATTTCCCGTCCTTTCACTCCCTGGAAGTCGATTCGATCGGGCAATTTGCTTGGTCAAGCTGCGATTTTTTAGGAGGTCCAAGCTCAATTGAAATAATGTTTGATTTCTGTTGAAAAGATATGAAATCGAGCTTTACTTTTTGCCCATGACTCACTAGTATTTTTGTCTGGTTGTGGGGCGCACGGCGGGGCTGAGACCAGCCACTTTTCGACATGGCAAACAAAGAAGTTTCTGACAGTTACGGCGCCGATTCGATCAAGGTGCTCGAAGGTCTCGAGGCGGTTCGCAAGCGCCCCGGGATGTATATCGGCGACACCGCCGAGCGCGGACTGCATCACTTGGTCACCGAAATAGTCGACAACTCCGTTGACGAGGCGATGGCCGGGTTCTGCAACGAAATCGACGTTACGATCCACAGCGACGACCGGATCACGGTCGCGGACAACGGCCGCGGCATCCCGGTGGATATGCATCCGACCGAGAAGCGCTCGGCGCTCGAAGTGGTCCACACGGTCCTGCACGCGGGCGGAAAGTTCGAGCGCCAGGCCTACAAGGTGTCGGGCGGATTGCACGGCGTCGGCGCCTCGGTGGTCAATGCGCTCAGCGAGGAGTTCGAGGTCGAGGTCCAGAAAAACGGCAAGCTTTACTATCAGCGCTACGAACGCGGCGCGCCCAAAACCAAGGTTGAGGAGCGCGGAGCGGCCAAGGGCAGCGGCACCAAGACCACGTTTTCTCCCGACTCCAAAATTTTTCCCGAGGTGAAGTTCAAGTACGAAGTCGTCGCGCGCTACCTGCGTGAGATGGCCTACCTGAACGCCGGTCTCAAGATCCGGTTCAAGGATGAGCGCACCGGCAAGCAGGAGGAATTTCATTACGAGGGCGGGATCAAGGAGTTCGTTGAATCGCTCGCGGAGGGCAGCGAGACCCTGCACGACGCGATCTTCATCAAGGGCGTGCGCGAGAATGTCGATATCGAGGTCGCACTCCTATGGACCGACGCGATCCATGAGATCATCTTCACCTACGCGAACAACATCCACACCATCGAGGGCGGCACCCATCTGTCGGGACTCAAGTCGGCGCTCACCCGCACGATCAACGCTTATGCCGTCAAGAACAATCTCTTCAAGAACAAGGAGATGCGGCTGGAGGGCGACGACACCCGCGAGGGCCTGACCGCGATCGTGAGCGTCAAGCTCGGCGAGCCGCAATTCGAGGGCCAGACCAAGACCAAGCTGGGTAATTCGGAGGTCGAGGGGCTGGTCGCGGCGCAGGTCAACGACAAGCTCGGCGGGTTCCTGGAAGAGAATCCTTCCGACGCGAAGCGGATTATCTTCCGAGCGATCGAGGCTGCCACTGCCCGCGAGGCTGCGCGCAAAGCCAAGGAGCTGGTGCGGCGGAAGGGCGCGCTCGATTCCGGCTCGCTGCCCGGCAAGCTCGCCGATTGCCAGGAGCGCGATCCCGAGCGCAGCGAACTGTTTATCGTGGAGGGCGATTCGGCCGGCGGCTCCGCCAAGCAGGGCCGCGATCGCCGCACGCAGGCGATTCTGCCGCTGTTCGGCAAAATCCTCAACGTCGAGCGCGCCCGTATCGACAAGGTGCTGTCGTCGCAGGCGCTGCGAATCCTGATCAGCGCGCTCGGGATGGGGGTGGGCAGCGAGAAGGACCTGGAGAAGCTCCGCTACCACAAGATCATCATCATGACCGACGCCGACGTCGACGGCTCGCATATCCGCACGCTCTGGCTGACGTTTTTCTTCCGCCAGTTCATGGAAGTGATCGAAGGCGGCTACCTGTACGTCGCGCAACCGCCGTTGTTCCGCGCCAAAAAGGGCAAGCAGGAGCGCTATCTCAAGGACGAAGCCGCGCTCGAGGAATATCTCAGCGACCTTGGCGCCGAGGCCGCGACGCTGGAGGCCGGCAAGGGCAAGGACGCCAGGGAGATCAAGGGCGCCCAGCTCAAGACGTTGGCCCGCAAGGCGCTCTATCTCGACAAGATGTACGAGGCGCTCGAACGCCGCTCCAAGGAGCGCGCGATTGTAGCGATATTGTGCCGGCTGATCGCGGACAAAAAGGTGAGCGCGGAGAGCTTCCGCAGCGAGAAGTCGGCGCACGAGATGGCCGAGGCGATCCGCAAGGAGCTCAAGAACCAGAACCTGACTTTCAAGATCGAGCCCGACGAATCCGAAGGGAGCTGGCGCGCGATCTTTACCCACACGCGCAACGGCGCGACACCGCCCACCGTGGTCGATCTGACGCTCTTCCACGCCGGCGAGTTGCGTGAGATTCGCCGCCTTTCGACCGAGCTCGATTCACTGGAGCCGCCTTTCAAGGTCAAGACCGGCGGCGAGGAGCGCACGCTCGATTCGCTCAAGGCCGCCGCCGAGGCGGTGCTGGCCGCGGGCCAGAAGGGCGTTGATATCCAGCGCTACAAAGGCTTGGGCGAGATGAACCCCGACCAGCTCTGGGCTACGACCATGAATCCCGAAGTCCGCTCGCTGCTCAAGATCCAGATCGGCTCGCAGGAAGAAGCGGAAGAGATGTTCCGCAAGCTGATGGGCGATCAGGTCGAGCCCCGCCGCCGGTTTATCGAAGAGAATGCACTCAACGTCCGCTCACTCGACATTTGATCCTCCGCTGGTGTTTGCCGCTTGGCTCTTTCCCTTTTCCAGGAGACCCTTGCGTAACCTGCAAAAAAGAGAATCGCTCCGCGTAGATTCTTCGCCTTCGGAGTCCTCGGCTCAGAATGACAAAGGAATGCGCCCTTTTTGTCATCCTGAGGCGAGCGTAGCGAAGCCGAAGGATCTACGCGCAGCGATTTTCCGATCCCTCTCCCTCCGGGAGAGCGACTGTGTTGGGAGTCAAGCGGGGCGGCGCGTTGCCCACAAGGTCCACAGGCGCTGGGATTTTGGGCAGTATCCCGCCTGTGGACTTGTGGACAACGCGCCGGTGGCTTAAGCGGGAGTGGGGCATGGTGGGCTCCAGGGCGTCTGATGTTTGAGCATCGCATTGAGGATGGTGAGCAGCTTGCGGGTGGCAGCGAGCAGGGCGACTTTCTTGGGCTTGCCCGCCTCGCGCAGGCGGCGATACAAGCTGCGCAACGCGGGGTTACAACGAATCGCGGAGAGCGTCGCCATATAGAGAGCACTGCGCACGTCCGCGCGCCCGCCGAAGATGGTACTGCGCCCGCGCCAGGCGCCGCTTTGCTGGTCGAACGGCGCGACGCCCACCAGGGCCGCGATCTGCTTGCGGTCCAGCCGCCCCAGTTCGGGCAGCCGCGCCACGATGATCGCCGCGGTCACCGCGCCCACGCCCGGCACTTGGTCGAGTTGTGCGCAGCGCCGGCCAAGGGGCGGATGGTCGCGCAGGCGCTGCTGGATCTGGCGATCAATCGCATCCCGCTCGCGTTCCAGGGTGCGAATCACGCGCGCGATGCTGGGGCGGATCGAGCGCGGCGCCTGCTGGCTGCGGTTGCGCTCCGCGCTCAACATCTTGATCACCTGCTGGCGGCGCATCACCAACGCTTTAAGCTCCTCGTCGGCCGCCTCGGGCGCCGGCGTGGGCGCCGGTTGCATCCGCTGGGCGAACTCGCACAGCCCGCGCGCATCCAGCCGATCGGTCTTCGCCAGGCGCCGGCCGGCTTGAGCAAAGTGATAGGTGTCGCGCGGGTTGACCAGGGCGGTGGGTACGCCCGCCTCCCACAGCGCCAAGTAGGCGGCGCGCTCGTAACCGCCCGAAGCCTCGATTACCACCAGCTGGACCACGCTTTGACTCAAGTGCTCGAGCAGCGTGGCGAGGCCCAGTTCATCGTTGGACACGCTGAACGATTGACCGCTGGACAGGGCCACTTCCAGCGTGCGCTTGCTCACATCGACTCCAACCGATATCGCTCCGTCCATGACCCGCTCCTTGGCTGTGCCGGCCCCGCCCTTCCTTGCGCGATTCGGGCTGTGCCTGTCAGGCCGCCCCAGCGACTGTTCGGGCTCTGGGCCGGAGTTATGGGCGCGGCGACCACGCTCTCCCGCGGCCTCATTAGACCCAGGGCAATTCGGCCTGCCGCGCCCTCGTCCTACTCCATCTTCGGACTCCGGGGGCAACATACAAGGGCAAGCGGCGCGATTAGCGCCGCGCGGGTGAGGGCGCGAGCCTCTCACCTCACGACCGCTACCCCCTTCCCTCGTAGGGAAGGGGCCGGGGGTTAGGTATGCCAGAGACCAACGGCAACGAACCAATCCGCAACGAGCCCGCGCTGCTGAATATCGAAGACGACATGCGGCAGTCCTACCTGGACTACGCGATGTCGGTGAATATCGGGCGCGCCCTGCCCCGATCCGAGGACGGGCTCAAGCCGGTCCATCGGCGAATCCTCTACGCGATGTTCCGCGAGGGACTGCTCGCCAACCGCCGCTATTCCAAATGCGCCGGCGTGGTCGGCGAAGTCCTCAAGAGCTACCATCCGCACGGCGATCTCTCGGTCTACGACGCGCTGGTCCGGATGGCGCAGCCGTGGAGCATGCGCTACCCGCTGGTCGATGGCCAGGGCAACTTCGGCTCGATTGACGGCGACCCGCCTGCCGCGTACCGCTACACCGAATGCCGTCTTACCCGGCTCGCCGAGCGCTTGCTCGCCGATATCGACAAGCAGACCGTCGACTTCGTCCCGAACTACGACGGCTCGCGTGAAGAGCCTGATGTCCTGCCGTCGTTGCCGCCCAACCTGCTGATCAACGGCTCCGACGGGATCGCGGTCGGGATGGCGACTAACATTCCGCCGCACAATCTGGGCGAGATCTGCGACGGCCTGCTCGCGCTGATCAAGGATCCCGAGCTTTCGTTCGAGAAGATCCTCGACATCATCCCCGGGCCGGATTTTCCGACCGGCGGCCAGTTGCTCGGCCGCGCCGTGATTCGCCAGGCCTACCTGAACAAGCGCGGCATTCTGACGATGCGCGCGCTGGCCGCGATCGAGACCGACAAGCGCTCCGGCAAGGCCTCGATAATCGTTCGCGAGATTCCCTACCAGGTCAACAAGACCCGGCTCATCGAGCGGATCGCCGAGCTGGTCAACGAGCGGCGCATCGACGGCGTCTCCGATTTGCGCGATGAATCCGACCGCGACGGGATGCGGATCGTAATCGAGCTCAAGCGCGACGCCGAACCCAAGATCGTGCTCAACCAGCTCTACAAGCTCACCCCGATGCAGGAAAGTTACGGGCTCAACATGCTGGCGATCCACGAAGGACGCCCGCGCGAGCTGACGCTGCGCGAGATGCTGATCGACTTCCTGGAGCATCGCAAGCGCGTGATCACGCGCCGTTCGATATTCGAGTTGCGCCAGGCCGAGGCCCGCCTGCACGTGTTGGAAGGCCTGATGATCGCGCTCAAGAACCTCGACGCGGTCATCAAGCTGATTCGCGCCGCCAAGGACGCCGACACCGCGCGCACCGAATTGATGGCGCGGTTCAAGCTCACGCAAATCCAGGCGCAGGCAATCCTCGATCTCACGCTGCGGCGCCTGACTTCGCTCGAGCGCGACAAGATCGAAGCCGAGCACAAGGAAACCCTCGATACGATCGCGCGGCTCAAGAAAATTCTTTCGGACGAGAAGGAGTTGATGACGCTCATCGCCGCGGACATCACAGAGTTGAAGAAGGAGTTCGGCGATCCGCGCCGCACCCAGATAATCGAAGCCGAGGGCGACTTCTCGGTCGAGGACCTGATCGTCGATGAAGACGTGCTGGTCACGGTCACGCACGGCGGCTATATCAAGCGCACTCCGCTCTCACTTTATCGCACCCAGCGGCGCGGCGGCCGCGGCAAAATCGGCGCGACCACCGGCGAGGAAGACTTCGTCGAGCAACTGGTCTCGGTCTCGACGCACGACCGGCTGCTGTTCTTCACCAGCGCCGGCAAGGTCTATCAGCTAAAGGCCTATGAGCTGCCCGAAGGCGGGCGCGCCGCCAAGGGCCGCTCGATCGCCAACCTGCTCAATCTCGACGATAAGGAAAAGCTCTCGGCGCTGATCGCGGTGCCCAAGCAGCTCGCGGGTAAATTCGTCTTTTTCGCCACGCGCCGCGGGCTGGTCAAGAAAACCGAGCTCGACGCCTTTGCCAATGTCCGCTCGACCGGCATCATTGCGATAAACCTCGAAGACGGTGACGAGCTGATCGACGTCCGTGTCACCGACGGCAATCAGCAGATCGTGCTCTCGACGCGCGAGGGCCAGGCGATCCGCTTCATCGAAGAAGAAGCGCGCCCGATGGGCCGCGGGACCTACGGCGTCAAGGGGATGGAACTGGAGCAGTACTCGATCAAGGAGGGCAAGACCGTAACGCTGGTCACCGACGAAGTGGTCTCGATGTCCACCGTGCGCGAAGACGAAACGCTGCTGACGGTGTCGGAAAACGGCTACGGCAAGCGCACGCCCGCGCTCGAGTATCGCCTGACGCATCGCGGCGGCAAGGGCGTGATCACGATGAACGTGACCGACAAGACCGGCAAGGTCGTGTCAGTGCGCCAAGTCGGGCTGGACGACCAGGTGATGCTGATCACCGACGCCGGCAAGGTGATTCGCCTGTCGGTGAAAACGGTCCGTATCACCGGCCGTAACGCCCAGGGCGTGATCCTGGTCAAGCTGGACGAGGGCGAAAAAGTCCGCGCCGTCGCCGACGTGGCGGAGAAAGAGGATGAGGGGGACACCGAGAACGACAACGGAAATGGCAACGACAAGGATTAGTGTGACGGTGGAGAGTCTGACGAAAAATCGTCCTGTCAGACCATCGATCGTTGACACCCGGCGCTCCGAGTTCCGAGTCCCCCTCCCGCTCAGTTGCGGGAGAGGACGCGCACGCTTCGTGCGCGGGTGAGGGTGCCTGCTCTTACTTTAGCCAAAGCTCCCATGATGACCTCAGCTACATTGTCCACATCGCCCATCACGTCGTCGTTCCAGAACCTGAGCACCCGATAGCCGCGCGCGTTCAGAAAGCGCGTGCGTTTATCGTCCGATTCCGTCTGCGTAGCATGTTGTCCGCCATCCAGTTCGACGACGAGCTTTTTCTCAACGCAGCAGAAATCGACGATGAAGCTGCCGATCGGATGCTGCCGGCGAAATTTGACGCCCAAGCTCTGGTCGCGGAGCAGAGACCACAACCGTTGTTCCGCGTCAGTCTGATCCCGGCGCAGACAGCGCGATCGCGCTAGCGTCACTCCATCCGTCAGTTTCGCGGGCAGGCGTTTCAGCAGACACCCTCACCTGGCGAGCGCCTTCGCGCTCGCCGCCCTCTCCCGCAAAAAAGCGGGCGAGGGTCTCGGAACGGAAATCTCCGCACTTGCGGGACGATGCACACCGCGCGCGCCTCACCCTCGCGCGAGTGCAGCTTCGGCGCGTGACGGCTCGATATTCCCATAGCGCGTCAGCGGTTCGAAGAAGTCCAGCGCGGTGCGATCGTTGGACATCACCCCGCGCGCCGGCTGCGTGCGCAGATGCGATTGCGCGAACAGATGCGCCACCAGCACCTTGCGCGCGCTGCCGCGATGCTCCAGCTCCCATTCGGCCTCTTCGAGCAGCAGCGCCGCCTGCGCCACGTCGGCCAGGTAATTGGCGAAGCCGCGCGCCCGCAACTGCGCCAGGTCGCGGTCCGCGCGCGAAAGGAAGCCCAGCGCCTCGCGCACCTCGCCGAGGCTATCCGCGATACTTTCGCGCACCGGATCGAGCATCGTGCTGGTGCGGCGCGTGCGCGCCCCCAACGCGGAGAACACCGCCTGCAACACCTGCTCGTCGCGCAGCGCGCGCAGGATATCCAGGCAGATGATGTTCTCAGTGCCCTCCCAGATCGTATGGCATTGAGCGTCGCGCAACTGGCGCGCGACCGGCCAGTTCTCGATGTAACCGTTGCCGCCGTGGGTCTCGACCGCCTGCGACGCCAGTTCGATTCCGCGCCGGCTCACGCGCAGCTTTGCGATCGGCGTCAGCATCCGCGCCACGGCGCCTTCGTCGTGCGCGGCAGCAAACGTCAGTGCCGCCGCGGCTTCGAGCTCCACCACCATGCCGACCAGCATCTCACGCATCATCGGCAGGTCCTGAATCGTTTTACCGAAGGCTGTGCGATGGGCCGCAAAAATCGCCGATTCCAAAAACGCCCGGCGCATGATGCCGAGACTCATCACCGCGATTCCCAATCGCGACGTGTTGACCATCTCCATCATGCGATTGATGCCGCGGCCGTCTGTTGCCGGCTCGCCGCCCGATAGCAGGTAGGCCTCGGCATCGACGAAGTCGGCCTCTGCGGTCGGCACCGCGCGTGTGCCAAGCTTGTCCTTCAGCCGATGGATGCGGATGCCGTTGCGGGAGCCATCGAGGCGGCGCCTGGGCACCACGAAGAGCGCGATTCCCTTGAGCCCTTCCTGCGCGCCGTCGGGGCGCGCCAACGTCGCGATCGCGGCTGCGTCGATATTGGAGCAGAACCACTTGGCGCCGTTGAGCAGCCAACGATCGCCCTCGCGGCGCGCGGTGGTGGTGATCGTGGCAAGGTCCGAGCCGCCGGTCTTCTCGGTCATGAACATCGCGCCGTCCCAGGCATCGTCGAAGCTCAGCGCCGTCAGATGGGGCAAAAACATTTGCTTCACTTCCGGCGAGCCGAAACGCTCGACCAATCCGGTCACACCGGTGGTCATGCCGACCGCGCACAGCATCCCGGTCTCGGCCTGCGACAACATATAGTTGGCGACCGTCACCAGCATCGCGGGAAAGCGCCGGCCGCGCCGGGCGGCTTCGGCGCGCAAGCGCGCCCCGCTGACTCCCGAGTTCCACAGTTCGCGCTTGGTCTCGAGCGCGCCCGGATGATGCACCACCTCGTCGATCCGCTCGCCCCATCGATCGAATTCAACCAGTTGCGGCGGATGCTTGTCGGTGACTTCGGCGCGCGCGGCCACCGGCCCGCCGCACAACGCGCCGATTTTTCTGAGCTCCGGCTCGCACCACTCCAAATCGGCAGGCTCGAGCATTCGCTGCAAAACCTGCTGAAGATTGGGGTCAGCCTCGTACCAGTTAAGCCCGATTGCGCTGTCGAAGTCTTCGTAGTGAATCATGATGTTATCCACCCGCGTTGCATTTTCTTAGCGGAGCCTTTTGAAGCGGCGCGTATCCGTTCACATCGTTGATCTCGTCACTGTCGAGGCGAACTGTCAAACTGTACGGCCTTCGCGAGAAAGTCGGCAAGGCCCATCACAGTGGTCTTCGTGCCGCGCCGCCGAAGCTCGGCGCCGATCTGAAATTCGCAGCCGGGATTCGACAAGACGACGAAGTCGGCGCCGGTGGCCACAATATTGTCGGCCTTGCGGCGCGCCAGCTCGCGGGCAGTGACCGGCTCGGTCAGGTTGTAGCTGCCGGCCGAGCCGCAGCACAGATCCGACTCGGCCATTTCGACCAGCGTCACGCCCGGAATAGAGCGGAGCAGTTCGCGCGGCGATTCTCTGACGCCGAGCCCGTGCGCCAGGTGGCAGGCGTCGTGGAACGTGACGGTGCATCGGAACTCGTCCGCCGGGGCGAAACCACGCTCCAGCAGCAGCGCGCTCAGATCGCGGACCTTCGCGGAAATCTCGCGCGCGTCGGCGGCCAGCTCCGGGTCGTCGCGCAACAGGTAGCCATACTCGGCCATCGCCGCTGCGCATCCCGAGGCCGCCGACACGATCGCGTCTGCGCCGCTATGCTTGATCGCGCGTACGTTGGCCCGCGCGAAGCGCCGCGCGCGCTCCAGGTTGCCGGAATGCAGATCGAGCGCGCCGCAGCATACGGTCTCGGCGAGCGGAACGGCGCGGAAGCCCGCCGCTTGCAGTGCGCGCTCACTGTTCAGATTCGCCGACGGCGCCAGGACTTGAGCGACGCATCCGTGATGAACGACGACTTTACCTTCTTCCCCCTTCCCGCCCTTCGGGAAGGGGGTCAGGGGGTTAGGTTCCGTGAGCGGCGGCAGCAGATCGAGCCACTCGCGCATCACCTGCGGCAGAATGCGATGGAGCACCGGCCTAAGACCCGCGCGCTCGGCGAGTCGAATCGGCGCGAGTGCGATTCGCAATCGTGAGGGGTATGGGAAGATCGCGCTTATGAGGCGGCGGCGGATTCTATCGCCGAGACTGCGGCGATGGTTGCGCTCGATCCAGTCGCGCGCGCCCTCGATCAATTTGCCGTAATGCACGCCAGAGGGGCACGCGGTTTCGCATCCGCGGCATCCCAGGCACAAATCGAGATGGCGCACCGCGTCGGAATCGAGCTCGAGGCGGCCCTCCGCGAGCGACTTCATCAGATAGATACGGCCGCGTGGCGAATCCATCTCGGCGCGCGTGAGCACGTACGTCGGGCAGGCCTCGAGGCAGAGCCCGCAATGCACGCAGTCAAAGAGCAGCTCGTAGTCCACGACGTCGCGAACCGGCGAGACCTCGCTGGGAGCGCTCTGCGCCATCAGATTCCCCCGACGAAGCATCCGGGGTTGAAGATTCCGGCCGGATCGAAGTTCGCCTTGAGCCGCCGCATCAGCTTCAGCGCGCCGGCGTTGGGCTGATCGAAGAACGACAGGTTCTCGCGATACGCGCGCGGAGCGGAAAGCACGCGCAGATGGCCGCGAGCGCCGGCGGCGATCGCGCGCCATCGGGTCACGGCGGTGCGCGCCTGCTCCACACCGGCGGCCGCAAATGAAACCTGCGCGACGCCGCATCCCGCGTGAGCGAGGAACTCGGCGCCGCACTCGGCGACACATCGCGCCAGCTCGGCAGGAAGCACGGTGAGCTGCGCAGTCACGCTGGCGGCGGGAAACTCGAAGTCGCGCAGCCGCTGGTAGGCTGCGATCGCGTCTTCACCTTCGGCAATCTCAGCTTGCTTGACCATCGCCGTGAGCGCGGTCCGCTGATAATCGACTTCAGTCTGATTTCCCGAAAATCCGGCCAGCAGCATAAAGTTGCCGTGCGATCCCATCGCACGGCCCAGTGCTGAGCTTACAAGCTCCAGATGCGACAGCGGCAACGCATCGTGAAGGCTCGCCGCGGCCTGGAAAGCGTCGCCGATGCGGTCGAAAGGCGCCAGCGCCAAATTGTAGAGTTCCGGGACAGGACGCACCTTGAACGCGGCTTCGATCACGATTCCCAACGTGCCGAAAGATCCGGTGAGCACCTTCATCAGGTCGTAGCCCGCGACGTTTTTGACCACCCGGCCGCCGGCGCGCGCGACGCGTCCGCCATGGCCGACGAATTGGATTCCGATCAACAGGTCGCGCACCAGCCCTTCCGACAGCCGCAGCGGACCCGCGTGCGATGCTCCAATGATCGTGCCGAGCATGCAGGCGTTGGGCTGCGATGGATCGATCGGGAGGCGCTGGCGGCGTGGCGCCATCTGGGCGTTGAGCGCGCTGAGCGTCACTCCGGCCTCAGTGACGACGGTCAAGTCGTCGGGTTCGTAGGCGATCACGCGCGCCATGCGCCCGAGCGAGACGCCAACCGCGACCGGGGTGCTTCTCAGGGCCGCGAGCGTGCGTGCTGCGCCGATTGGCGCGAGCGTGATTCCGTCGCGCTCGCATTTGCGGACCAGTTCCGCGATCTCTGCGGCGCTCTCGGGCTCGACCACGGCCTCGCACGCGGGCGCTTCAGCCGGGCTCGGCGCCCGTACGCGATCGCCGCCGACGAGCGCGGCGATTGCGGTCGCGGCGGGAGATGGCTCGGCGTCACGCACGGGTCCGCGCTCACCTGGCGCGCGCGATCACAGCGGCACCTGGCGGCGCGGCGCGGCGACCTCTACGCAGGCGCCCGGCGTGGGGATCACCTTGCCGGGGTTGGAGCGCTCGGCGGGATCGAATGCGCGCCTGAGCTCGCTCATCACCCGCAGGTCGTCGGGCGAGAACAACAGCGGCATCTCGCCGAGCTTCTCGACCCCGATGCCGTGCTCGCCGGTCAGGCTGCCACCCATCTCGACGCACGCCTTCAGGATCTCGCGTCCCGCCGCGATCGCGCGCCGGACCTGATCGGGCTCGCGCTCGTCATACAAAATGATCGGATGGATATTGCCGTCGCCGGCGTGAAAGACGTTGCCGATTTGCAACTGATAGCGCTCGCTCACGGCCGAAATCACGCGCAGGATATCGGGCAGGCGCGTGCGCGGGACGACACCGTCCTGCGTGGCATAGTTGGGCGCGAGCCGGCCCGCTGCGCCGAAGGCACGCTTGCGCGCCTTCCAAAGCGCGGCGCGTTCGGCCTCGTCGCGCGCCAGCCGCACCTCGCGCGCACCGCTGTCGCGCATCACTGGCGTAACTTGCGCCGCGCGCGCGTCGAGTCCCGCCTCCAGGCCGTCGAGCTCGATTATCACCACCGCGCCGGCGTCGCGCGGCAGGCCGACGTGGAACGCGTCTTCGACTGCACGAATCATCAGCCGGTCCATCATCTCGATCGCGCCGGGAACCGTGCCCGCCGCGATCACCGCGGAGACCGCGCGCGTCGCGTCCTGGACGTCGGCAAACACCCCGAGCATCGTGCGATAGTTCTCCGGCGCGCGCATCAGGCGCAGCGTGGCCCGCGTGACGATCCCCACGGTTCCCTCCGCGCCGCATACCGCGCCGACCAGGTCGTAGCCGCATAGCTCCTCGGCCGCTCCGCCCAGCTCGATCACTTCGCCGTCGGGTAATACGAGTCTCAACCCCGAGTACGTGATTGGTGGTCACGCCGTACTTGAGCGTGTGCGGACCTCCCGAGTTCTCCGCGATATTGCCGCCGATTGTGCACGCCGCCTGCGAGGAGGGATCGGGCGCATAAAAGAATCCGCGCTGCCGGACCGCGTTGGTCACGTGAAGATTCACCACGCCGCTTTCGACTTCGGCGCGGCGGTTGGCGAGGTCGATCGACAAAATCCGGTTCATCCGCGACGTGCAGATCATTACCGGCGCATTCAGCGGCAGGCATCCCCCTGAAAGTCCGGTGCCGGCGCCGCGCGGCACGAACGCGATGCCACGCCGAAAAAGCGCGCGCAGCACCGCGCTCACCTGCGCGGTGGTCCGCGGCATCACGAGCACTTCGGGCGCGCGCTTCTCGATCGTCCATCCGTCGCATTCGTAGACCCCAAGCTCGGTCGCGCGCGAGATCACGCCGTCGCCGCCGGCGATTTCGCGGAGCTCTGCAAACAGGGCGGGGTCGCGTGAATCGTTGGCCATGAAAGCCCTTACCAGCGGCACTCTATCACGCCCGCGCCGGGCGGGAACGCTGCGCTTTTGATCGCAACGCGGCGCCGGACCATAATGTATCTTTCAATTCGAGCGCCTGATGCGGTTCTGACTATCGCAATCCAGCGCTCCCGGAGGGTCAGTCTTGTCGAACGGGGCAAAATCGTTTCCGGAACTCAAACCGCCTGCACGGGCGCTGCTCGGCCCGGGACCGTCGAACGTCCATCCGCGCGTGCTCAAGGCGATGCTCTCGCCGGTAGTGGGCCATCTCGATCCCTATTTCCTGAAGCTGATGGACGACGTGAAGCAGCTCCTGCGGCTGGTCTTCCGCACCCGCAACGAGATCACCTTTCCGATCTCAGGCACGGGCTCGGCCGGGATGGAAGCTGCGATGGCCAACCTGATCGAGGACGGCGACCAAATCGTGGTCGGCGTCGCGGGCGTGTTCGGCCAGCGGCTGGCCGAGATGGGCGAGCGGCTCGGCGCGAAGGTCCACAAGGTCGAGGCCGAATGGGGCCGAATCGTCGAGCCCGAGCGCGTCGAAGCCGCACTCAAGTCCGTCAAATCGCCCAAGCTAGTCGCGATTGTGCACGCCGAGACCTCCACCGGGGTCCATCAGCCGGTAGAGGAAATCGCCAAGATGGCGCATCGGCACGGCGCGATGTTCGTGATGGATGCGGTGACTTCGCTCGGCTGCGTGCCAGTTGAGACCGACCAGCTCGAAGTAGATATTTGCTACTCATGTACCCAGAAGGGGATCGGCGCACCGCCGGGGCTCGCGCCGATCACCTTCAGCGCGCGCGCGATGGAATCGGTGCACAAGCGCAAGCACAAGTGCCGCTCGTGGTATCTCGACGTCGCGCTGATCGAGCATTACTGGGGACCCGATCGCCTGTACCATCACACCGCGCCGATCACGATGAACTACGCGCTTTACGAGGCGCTGCGGATGATCGTCGAGGAAGGGCTGGAGGCGCGATGGAAACGGCATGCGGCCAACGCCGCGGCGCTGCAGGCCGGACTGAAAGCGATGGGCCTCAAGCTGGCCGCGCAGGAAGGCTACCGATTGCCGCAGGTCGCGGCGGTGGAGATACCCAAGGGAATCGAGGATGCGCGCGTGCGCACCGAGCTGCTCGGAAAATTCAACCTCGAGATCGGCGCGGGCCTCGGCCCCTTCAAGGGCAAGGTGTGGCGAATCGGCCTGATGGGCGAGTCGTCGCGGCGTGAAAATGTCATGCTGGTGCTGAACGCGCTGGAGGAGATCCTGGCTTCGATGGGCCACGAAGTCGCGCGTGGCGGCGCAGTCGCCGCGGCCGACCGGGCCTACGCGGCCGGCAGCGTGGGAGCGGGCGAACCACACTGAGCGGATCGTCAACCCTGCGTAATCGGGATGTGCCCGGGCTGGGTGCGGACGCGATCGAGCCAGACGCGCACACAGGGAAATCCCGCCAGGTCGAAGCCGCCCTCGTGCGCGACGTGCGTGTAGGCGTAGAGCGCGATGTCGGCGATCGTGTAGCGCCCGCCGACGAACCATTCGCGCGGCTTTGAGTCGTCGCCGCGCAGATGCCATTCCATCACGCCCAGCGCGTCGTAGCCGAGCTTCATGATACGTGCGAGTCCGGCTCGGCGCTCGTCCGGGGAGTCGGGATACATCGCGAGAAAGCGGGCAACGGCAATGCAGGGCTCGTGGCTGTACTGCTCGAAGAACAGCCATTGGAGCATCCGCGCGCGCTCGAATGGATGGGTCGGCATCAGGGGAGTGCCCTCTGCGAGGTAGCAAATGATCGCGCCAGACTCGAACAGGCGGCGCCCGTCGTCGAATTCGGCCGCAGGGATTCGGCCGTTGGGGAATTTGGCGAGGAACTGCGGCGTGCGCGTCTCGCCTTTGGTGATATCGAGTTGGACCAAACGAAACGGGATCGCCAGTTGCGTCAGCAGCAGGCGCACCTTGTATCCGTTGCCGGAGGGGAGGAAGTCGTAGAGCGTCAGCATAAAGATACCCTCACCCGGACCTCGGAAGGTCCGGCCTCTCCCTGGTCAAGGAGAGGCGTAAGAATCGGAGAAGAGAACTACAGCTCCGGGCTGCTGGGCAGGAACGTCTGGCCCATCAGGTAGGCGTCTACGGCGCGGGCGGCTTCGCGGCCCTCCCAGATCGCCCACACCACCAGCGACTGTCCGCGGCGCGCGTCGCCGGCGGCGAATACGCCCGGCGCGCTGGCGGCGTAATCGGCGCACGCGATATTGCCGCGCTGGTCGAGCTTCAGTCCGAGCTGCTGCACAATCGTGTCGGGCTGGGGACCGAGGAAGCCGAGCGCCAGCAACACCAGGTCGCAATCCAGCTCGAACTCGCTGCCCGGAATTTCTTCCATCAGCATCCGGCCGTCGTCGCGTTTCCAGTTAAGCCGGACGCAGTGGAGCTTTTTCACCCGGCCGTTCTCGCCGGAAAAGCGCTTGGTGTTGATGCTCCAGTCGCGCATGACGCCTTCCTCATGAGAGGACGAGGTGCGCAGGATCATCGGCCAGTCCGGCCATGGCATCTCCGCGGTGCGCGCCGGCGGCGGCTCCGGCAGCAGCTCGAACTGATGGACGACTTTTGCGCCTTGCCGATTGGAGGTCCCAAGGCAGTCCGAGCCGGTGTCGCCGCCGCCCAGGATTACGACATTTTTGTCCCTGGCGGTGAGCGAGGTTTCGGGTGGGATCACGTCGCCCGCGTTGCGCTTGTTCTGTTGCGGCAAGAATTCCATCGCGAAATGGATTCCCGCCAACTCGCGTCCGGGAATGGGCAGGTCGCGCGGCTTGGTCGCGCCGACGGTCAGGCAGATCGCGTCGAAGCGGCTGCGAAGCTCGTCGCCCTTGAGATCCACGCCGACGTGGCAATTGGCCACGATCTCGACGCCCTCGGCCTTCATCTGCTCGACGCGCCGATTGACGATCCATTTCTCGAGCTTGAAATCGGGGATGCCGTACATCAACAGGCCGCCGATACGATCGGAGCGCTCGAACAGCGTGACGCTGTGACCAGCGCGCGCCAACTGCTGCGCGCAGGCCAGACCCGAGGGTCCCGAGCCCACCACCGCGACCTTCTTGCCGGTGCGATCGCGCGCCACGACCGGCTTGATCCATCCTTCGGCGAAAGCGTGGTCGATAATGGTCTTCTCGATGAGCTTGATCGTAACCGGGTCGTTATTGATGTTCAGTACGCAGGCTTCCTCGCACGGCGCGGGGCAGATGCGGCCGGTGAACTCGGGGAAGTTGTTGGTCGAATGGAGCCGCTCGATCGCCTCGCGCCAGCGGCCGTGATAGACCAGATCGTTCCAGTCGGGAATGATGTTTCCGAGCGGGCAGCCCTTGTGGCAGAAGGGGATGCCGCAGTCCATGCATCGCGCGCCCTGCGCGCGCAGCTTGTCATCCGGCAGCTTGAGGTCGAACTCGCGCCAGTCCTTCAGGCGTTCCTCGATTGGACGCCGCGCCGGCGTTTCACGCGCGATCTCAACGAAGCCGGTTATCTTACCCAAGTGCTAAAGCCTACCCTCACCCGCCGAGCGCCAAGGCGCTCGGCGGCCTCTCCCTGGTCAGGGAGAGGCGTAAGAATCGCGCCACGATCTTTTCTGCGCTTCTCCTCTTCCTGGCCGGGAGGGGTAATTGAATTAAAGCGGTCGTCATACGGCGGCCAGGCGGGCCATGTCGGAGCCCACATGCAGATGCTGCCGTTCGAGCACCTTGCGATACTCAGTCGGCATCACTTTGACGAATTTGACTACGTAGTCGTCCCAACGATCGAGCATCCGGCGCGCCACCTCACTTTCGGTGTATTGATGATGGCGCGTGATCAGAGCGCGGAGCTGGTTGATCTCCTCCTGATCCTTGATCGGCAGCAGCTCGACCATGCTCAGGTTGCAGCGCGAGGCGAACGCACCCTGCTCGTCAAGTACGTAGGCGACGCCGCCGCTCATGCCGGCCGCGAAGTTGCGTCCGGTGCGGCCGAGCACGACGACTTTGCCGCGCGTCATGTACTCGCATCCGTGATCGCCCACGCCCTCGACCACCGCTACCGCGCCGCTGTTGCGCACCGCGAAGCGCTCGCCGCCCAGGCCGCGGAAAAACGCCTCGCCGCCGGTCGCGCCGTAGAGGGCGACGTTGCCGATCAGGATGTTGTCCTCGGCCTTGAAGGTGGCCTCGCGCGGCGGACGCACGGCGATGAACCCGCCCGAGAGCCCCTTGCCGATATAGTCATTGGCGTCGCCTTCCAGGTAGAACGCGATTCCGGGCGCGAGCCACGCGCCGAAACTCTGGCCGGCCGAGCCCTTGAAGTGCACCTGGATCGTGTAAGGCGGCAGTCCCTCAGCCTCCCATCGACGCGACACTTCCGCGGAGAGCATCGTGCCGGTGGCGCGATTCGAGTTGCGAATCGGCAACTCCAGCTTGATCGGCTTGCGATGCTCGATCGCGTCCCTGCATTGCTCGATCAATTGCCGGTCGAGCGCCTGGTTAAGACCGTGATCCTGGGTCTCGACATTGTGAATCGCGACCTCGGGCGGCGCCTCGGGCCGGTAAAGGATGTTACTCAGATCGACGCCCTTGGCCTTCCAGTGAGTAATCGCGTCGCTGGCCTCCAGGCACTCGACGTGGCCGATCATCTCGTCCATCGAGCGGAAACCGAGCTGCGCCATGTGTTCGCGCACCTCCTCCGCGATGAACATCATGAAGTTGACGACGTGCTCGGGCCGGCCCTCGAACTTCTTGCGCAGTTCGGGGTCTTGGGTCGCGATCCCGACCGGACAGGTGTTGAGATGGCACACGCGCATCATGATGCATCCGCTCGCGACCAGCGCGGCGCTCGCGAAGCCGAACTCGTCGGCGCCCAGCAGCGCGGCGATGGTCACGTCGCGCCCGGTCTTGAGCTGGCCGTCCGTCTCAACCCGGATGCGGCCGCGCAAATCGTTCATCACCAGAATCTGCTGGGTCTCGGCGAGGCCCAGTTCCCAGGGAATTCCGGCGTGCTTAATCGAGGTGAGCGGCGAGGCGCCGGTGCCGCCGTCGTGACCGCTGATCAGCACCACGTCGGCCTTGGCCTTGGAAACGCCGGCCGCGATCGTGCCGACGCCGACCTCGGCCACCAGCTTGACACTGACGCGCGCGCGGTCATTGGCGTTCTTGAGATCGAAGATCAACTGCGCGAGGTCTTCGATCGAGTAGATATCGTGATGCGGCGGCGGAGAGATGAGCCCGACGCCGGGGACCGAGTAGCGAATTTTGGCGATGAAGTCATCGACCTTGTGGCCGGGGAGCTGGCCGCCTTCGCCGGGCTTGGCGCCCTGCGCCATCTTGATTTGCAGCTCGTCGGCGTTGACCAGGTAATGGCTGGTAACGCCGAAGCGCGCCGAGGCAACCTGCTTGATCGCGCTGCGGCGCCAGTCGCCGTTGGGATCGCGCTTGAAGCGGGCGGGATCCTCGCCGCCCTCGCCGGTGTTGCTCTTGCCGCCGATCCGGTTCATCGCGATGGCGAGGTTCTCGTGCGCTTCCTTGCTGATCGAGCCGAACGACATCGCGCCGGTCTTAAAGCGTTTGACGATCGTGGCGGCGGGCTCGACCTCTTCAATCGGCACCGGCGGGCGCGACGGCTTGAACTTCATGAGCGCGCGTAGCGTGGCGAGATGGAGGCTCTGCTCGTCGATCAGGCGCGTGTACTCCTTGAACATGCGATAGTTCCCGGCGCGCACCGAATGCTGGAGCTTGGCGATGGTGTTCGGATTGTACATGTGGAACTCGCCGCGCCGGCGCCATTGATACTGGCCGCCGACGTCGAGCTCGCCGTTGAGGCTCGGGTCCACATGGAAGGCGTGAACATGGCGCAGGAGGGTCTCGCGCGCGATCACGTCCAGCCCGATGCCCTGGACCCGCGACGCCGTCCAGGTGAAGTAGCGATCGATGACCTCGTGGTTGAGGCCGATCGCCTCGAAGATCTGCGCGCCGCGATAACTCTGGAGGGTCGAGATTCCCATCTTGGAGGCGACCTTGACCAGGCTCTTGGTCAGCGCCTTGATAAAATGCTCGACCGCCTCCTCTTCCGAGGCGTCCTCGAGCTGTCCGTCGCGGATCATCCCGATCATCGTGGCGTACGCCAGGTATGGGTTAATCGCGCCCGCGCCGTAACCCATCAGCAGGCAAAAGTGCATCACTTCGCGGGGCTCGCCCGACTCGACGACCAGCCCGGTGCGAGTGCGCGTGCCCTCGCGAATCAGATGGTGATGCACTGCGCCAGTGGCGAGCAGGCTCGGGATCGGCGCGTGCTCGGCATCGACGCCGCGATCGGACAGTACGATTATGGTGTAGCCACGGGCGATCGCATCGGAGGCGCTTCGGCAGAGATCATCGAGCGCCATTCGCATCGCGGCCTCGCCGTCGGCGGCCTTGAACAGCGTGGACAAGGTGATCGATCGGAGCCCCGGCTGCGCCAGCCGTTTGATCTGCGCGAGCTGCGCGTTAGTCAGAAGCGGAGTGGTCAGCCTGAGCTGGCGGCAATGTTCGGGTGTTTCTTCAAACAGATTCTGCTCGGAGCCGATCGTGGTCTCGGCCGACATCACCATCTCTTCGCGAATCGAATCGACCGGCGGATTGGTGACCTGGGCGAATAGCTGCTTGAAATAGTTGAACAGCAGCGGCGCGTGGTCCGACAAGACCGCGAGCGGCGTATCGGTGCCCATCGAGCCCACCGGCTCCTGGCCGTTGGCCGCCATCGGCGCAAGGATCATCTTGAGTTCTTCGATCGTGTAGCCGAAGGCCTGCTGTTGCGCGAGCAGATTGAATTGTCCCGCGCCATCGGGTGACGGCGCCGCTGGCGCTTCCGGCAGGTCCTTAAGGTCGACGCGATTGTCGGTGAGCCACCGGCGATAGGGCTGGCGCGCTGCCATCGACTCCTTGATCTCCTCGTCCTTGACGATTCGCCCCTGCACCGTATCGACCAGGAACATGCGGCCCGGATGGAGCCGCTCTTTGAGCTCGATGGATTCGGGCGGGATGTCGAGCACGCCGGTTTCGGAGGCCATCACCACCAGCCCGTCCTTGGTGACCAGGTAGCGCGAAGGGCGCAGCCCGTTGCGATCGAGCACCGCGCCGATCTGGCGGCCGTCGGTAAACGCGATCGAGGCAGGTCCGTCCCACGGCTCCATCAGGCATGAGTGGTACTGATAGAACGCGCGCTTCGAGTCAGGCATCATCGCGTCGTTCTGCCAGGCCTCGGGAATCATCATCATCACGGCGTGCGCCAGCGAACGGCCGGTGCGCAGGAGCAGCTCCAGGCAGTTGTCGAACGTCGCGGAGTCGCTGCCGCTGGCTTCGACAATCGGCCGGAGCTTGGCGATGTCGTCGCCGAACAGGGCCGACGCGAACTGCTTTTCGCGCGCGTGCATCCAGTTGATATTGCCGCGCAGCGTGTTGATCTCGCCGTTATGGCCGATGAAACGGTACGGATGGGCGCGGTCCCAACTCGGGAAGGTGTTGGTCGAAAACCGCTGATGGACCATCGCGAGCGCCGAGTGCACCGCCGGATCGGTCACGTCCGGATAAAAACGCGGAATCTGATGCGAGATGAGCTGGCCCTTGTAGACGATCGTCAACGCCGAGAGGCTGCAGACGTAGAACGTCTCGTTGCCGAGCCCGAGCTTGGCGGCCTCATTGGTCACGCGTTTGCGAATCACATAGAGCTTGCGCTCTAGCGCTTCGACGTCTTCGATTCGCTCGCCACGTCCGACAAAGAGTTGGCGGATCTCGGGGAGTCCTTGGCGCGCGACGCGCCCGCACGCCATCGGATCGTGCGGCACCGTGCGCCATCCGAGGGCGTGCTGCCCTTCCTCGCGCACCACCCGCTCGAACATCTGTTCGCAGGCTTGGCGTTTGGCCGCGTCGCGCGGCAGGAAAACCATCCCGACGCCATACTCCATGCGCGCCGGCAATCCGAAGCCGAGGCGGCAGGCTTCGCGGACGAAAAATTCGTGGGGGATCTGCATCAGAATTCCAGCGCCGTCGCCGGTGTCGGGATCGCATCCGCAGCCCCCGCGATGGGTCAGATTGTTGAGGACCTCGATACCCTTGGCGACGATGTCGTGCGACGCGTCACCCTTGATATTGACTACGAACCCGACGCCGCACGCGTCATGCTCGTGGGCTGGATCGTAGAGCCCTTGCCGTGAGGGAGGTGTCCGCAACTTCTGCCTCAGTTCCTGCATCGTCACGCCCGCCTGGTTTGATTCATCCCGTTCCTGATGCCGTTGGATTTGTGCCGCCGGCCATTGCCCTCGACTTCCGACTCGGCGCTGTGAACCGGAATCTGCGAGCGCTCGGTATGAGTCGACAGCACCACCATCGTTTCCGTGCGCGCCACGCCCTCGATCGAGCGGATCGCGCTGATGAGCCGCTCGAGCGACGAAGTGTCGTCGGTCTTCACCTTGAGCAGCAGGGTGTGCTGGCCGGTGACGTGATGGCATTCGAGTACGTCTTCGAGCGTCTCGACCTTCTGCTCGAAGAGCCTGATGGCTCGCGGATGGTTGATCGACACGCCAATGAACGCGGTCACATCGATGCCGAGATGTTTGGCGTTCACCGCCGCGTGATAGCCGGTGATGATACCGCCGTCTTCGAGCTTCTTGACTCGCTCGATCACAGAGGGCGCGGACAGCCCGACCATCTCACCGAGCTTGACGTGCGGAATCCGGCCCTGCTCCTGCAGTATCTGCACGATCTGCAGGTCGATGGCGTCCAGCTCGGTGCCTCCTAATTTCATAAGGAAAACCTCCCCGCCGCTCGCTGAACGTAATCCGGAATAACGAATCTGTCAAGGGTAATTAAGGAAATTCCGGCGGCCAGTCTGGATTTACGCCGGAATGCGTGAGGGCCGTTTAACGATTATGAGGCGGATAAGGCTTGACGCCGTTGAAGATGGTCGCTCCGGCTTCGGCGCGCCAGTGATTGTGACGGCTAGCGACCGCGCCTATCGCGAAACACCACTTTGGTGAGCATCCTAGTCAGCTAAATAGATGACTAGCTGACTCGCCTATTTTATCCGCCCTTCCGCTGTGGTAAAAGTCCTTGGCGGAACCGGGGTTCGACTCGCTTGCCGCTCGCCCAGGATGTCGGAGCGGCGGGCGGGAATCGGCCTCTCGCCGACACGGAAAGCGTGAATGAAATTCGGGGTCGGAATCGACTATTCGCTCAAGGCCCTTTTGATCCTGGCGGAGCGCTATCCCACTGCACGGCCGCTCAGAGTCGAGGAGATCGCGGGCCGCGGGAACATCCCGGAAAATTACCTGCGCCGTCTGCTGATTGAACTCAAGCGCGCGGGCGTGGTCTCCAGCCAGAAGGGTCCGAATGGCGGCTACATGCTGGCGCGCAGTCCCGGCAAGATCACGATGGACGACGTGGTGCAGATCGTAGAAGGCGACTACACCCCGGTCGAATGCTTCGAGGACGGCGCGAACTCACCCTGCCGTCGCGACGAGAATTGCGCGATGCGCGAGGTATGGCGCGAGGTTCACGAGGCGGTCGGCGCGGTTCTACGCCGCGCCACGCTCCAGTCGCTCGCCGATCGGCGCAAGACTGCCCTGCACTTCCAGATTTGAGTTTGAGCGCCGGATTCGCCCGGTGCCGCGCCGCCAGGGCCTCGGATGACCTTGGCCCCTATGGGGTGTAGTGGCAGCTGAAAGGAATCGTGGTGTTAGCTGGTGCGCAGATCCCGCCGCTCTGGTTTATCGTTATCGGACCTAAGGAGGAAAAGCTCCCGGCCAATTGCAAATTGGGGGTTCCGTTCGTGCAGAACTGTAACTGGCAGTTGTTAAGCGCGCCCCCGGTGAAGAACAAGGTCATCGATGAAGTAGAGCTACTGGGGCAGTGGCTGCCAAGGATTGGGCCGACGGTGCCCGTAAAACTGCTGGACTGCGTGCAAGGAGATGTTGAAAGCGCTGTGTTCGATGAGGGACAGCCGTTAGTCATTACCATCGTGAGTGTTCCAGACAGCGACGCGTGGTTCGTGAAGGGATTGGCAGCATTGGTCGTCCTGTCAAACAAGAGGATCGCACCGAATTTGTCCGTAATGGGGGTACCACCGAGGTTAGTACCGACGAGAAAAGAGGGAAAGTCGATCGGATCCTTGTCTGGGCAGTTCGCCGCGTTTGTCGCGTTCGTCTGGTAGCAAGGGAGCGTGCCGCTGGAACAGGTCGAGCCGCAGGAGGAGCCGGAGCAGACCGGGCATTTGCCTGTAGCAGTGGTAAGAGGATCTAAGGTAGCGGCGGTAACAGGATTGGTCGGTATCCCAATCAAACCACCGCACGGGCCACACTGCGCGGAGCCTGCGTTTGCGGACCAAGGTCCGGCGGCCAGCGCCACCGCGACCATGGCCGCGAGTGTCAACGCGCGCGCGGCCGATCTTCCGGCGCTAAATCGGTTGCCCACGTTCTTCGCCCTCTTTTATTCGCCGTCCGGGGCTTCGTCGGATGCCCCCTCCGGGTAAAGTGATACGACCCTTAGTCCGACTTGCCGGCGAAAGCAAACGACCGAGGCTGTGGCGCGGCTTCACCCGCTTTCCCTCCTCCGACCCTGAGCCTCCCGGCGCCGGAAACAAAGATGGGGCCGAAGATCTTTCGACTCTCGGCCCCAAAGGCGCGCCAGCCAAGGGGCCACGCCAGCCCCGATTCGACCAGCCTGATCCTATTCCATAACTACGGTGCGCTTTTCACCATCGCCGACACGGTGAAGAAATCCCGATCGACCGAGTTCATGTTGATATACCAGCACTCGCGCTCGGGAGTCTCGGCCGAGGGCAGAAAGCACATCGTGGAGAGGCCGCCCTGCACCTCGGTCTGCGCGGACGCCACCACGAATTCGCGCTTGAACGGATAGATCGCGATCCGCGCGTCGGGCACGGGCCGATCGCGATAGGCGAGCCAGTAGATACTGTTCTGGAAAAGCTGGCCGCGGCGATCGTAGGTGTCGACGTAAGGCTCGAACCACATCTCGGAGTCTACATAGAGCACGGTCTTGCCGTGGAGCGCCTGGCTAATCCGGTCGCGCCGCGGAGTCGCCTCGAGGACGTAGACGTTGCGCAGCTCCCACGCTTCGGGACAGGCACTCGCGCCGCCGTCGGTGGCGCATCGAATTCCCGGTGAGTGCTCGGCGTGGACGCTCGCAAGCATCGGCTTCTCGGCGAGCAGCTTGTAGTCGTATTCCTCGGGCTTGGCGATGAAACCTAGAAAGTGATCGGGATCACCGACCAGCGCACCGGGCGAACTGCTCAGGAAGTCCTCGTTGATCCGGCGCACGCGCCGCTGTCCCGGTGTCCAGCCCCATTCGTCATCGCCGCGTGCGGGGTCGGCATAGCGATAGCGGATAAAGCCAGCGCCGCGCGCCTCTTCGGGTGTGAGCATGGGATAGAGTCCCGACAGCCAGTAGCGCCCGGTGCGCAGAAAGTCGGGATCGATCGGCAACGGCTCCACCTCGGTGCGGCCGACCAGACTATAGCCGGCGTAGTGGCCGACCTGCATGTAGTAGATCGGCTGGTAGGGCCGGTGATAGCCGCCGTATTCGCTGGCGCAGTCGTAGAAGCGCAGATCATAATCGTCGGTGCTGATCGGCCGGAACGCGTTGTTCCAAACGATCTTCTCGGCTGCGTAAGGGTCGTTCACGTCAACGAACGGGAACGGCTGCCCGGCGACGTAACCGGCGAGGCTGCGATGGTCGGACGAAAGGCGCACCTGACCGGAGTATTTCTCGGTGGCTTCCTTGTAAGGCGGCGGCCACTCGACCCGTTCGGTCGGCACGATTTTCATCGTCATTCCACGCTCGACCTTGTAGTACACGCCCGGCGAGACCAGGTCTTTCACCTTGGCCGCATTCTCGGGCGTGATAAAGTCGCCCGGTTTGAGTTGCGCGCCCGCTACGCCCAGTCCGAGCGAGAGCGTCGCGATCACCGCCGCACCGCATGCCGCCAAAGCCTTATTCTTCATCGACGCACCGCCTGATTCACACCTTCGGATTCGATAGTTCGCTTCATTGTGGACTGCCAGCGCGAACGGGCTCACGATAGGCCGGTTTGGGACCCATCAACCGGCCGCGGACTTTGGAATCGATAGCCAGATCGATAAACGTCCAGGCCATCGCGAGCGAGCCGTCGATCACCGCTTTGTCGGCCGCTTGGCTGATGCAGCAGGCGGTGAAGCCGGCCTCGTGATTCATCGCCGGAAGACAATTGATGCCGATCATCGGATGGATCGACGGAATCACCATCGAGATGTTGCCCATGTCGGTCGAGACCGCGATCCGATCCATCCCTTGCAGGTCGGCAAAGTAGCGGCCGAGCGCCTCGGCGTTGCGCCGGTAGCAGACCGACATCTCGGGGTCGTGGATCATCTCGGCATACGGCTGGTCGCCGCCCCGGATTTCGAGCTTCGCGCCGGTCGCGATCGCGCCGGCCTTGAAGCATCGATAGACTTTGGCCCGGATCTCGTTCAGATGGCTGACCGTCTTGGCGCGCACCATGTACCGGGCGCTGGCGAAGGCCGGCACGAAAACCCGCTCGTATCCGCCGCTGGTAACGATGCCGTGAATCCGGTCGGTCGGGCGAATCTGCTGGCGCACGAGACCGATCGCGGTTTGCGCGACCGTGATCGCGTCGGCCGCATTGATCCCGTCCTGGCCGAACGCCGGCGCATACGCTTCCTTGCCGGTGTAGTGAACGTCGAAGACCGCGGTGGCGATGGTTTGCGGCGCGAGCATGTCGATCGGTGCCGGATGCACCATCGCGGCCGCGTGGATGCCGTCGAACGCGCCGCGTTCCAGCAGCATGATTTTGCCGCTGGCGTTGCCAACTTCCTCGGCCGGTGTGCCGATAACGCTGAGCGTCAGGCCGAGATCGCCGGCCACTTCTGAAGCGGCGATTCCCGCTCCGGCCGCGGCGGCGGCAATAATGTTGTGTCCGCAGGCATGCCCGATACCGGGCAGCGAGTCGTACTCCGCACAAATCGCTAGATGCAACGGGCCCGACCCGGCGCGCGCTACGAACGCCGTGGGAAGGCCGCAAGCCCCGGCTTCAACCTTGAAGCCCTGGTCGGAGAGCAGCTCGCACAACCATTGCGAGGCCTGCCGTTCCTCGAATCCTAGCTCCGGGTGGGCGTGGATTCGATGGCTCAATGCGATCGCCTTTTGGCTGACCGAATCGAAACGCGCGCGCGCGGCTACCTTGAGTTTGGTCGCTGAGTACACGAAGGCCCCTGCACGTATCACAGGTCGTGCCAGCGCCCCTCAATCCAATGAGCGGCCTAACTATTGGTCAGATAAGGATTTCGAGAAGGAAGTCGCGAGGCATTGGCCCTCGCGGGGGAAACAGATGTAGCAGGGGCGCAACAGCCTCTGCGGCCGCCGGAGGGTACGCCAGCGGCCGCAGAAACCGAGTCAGGCCAGCGCGGCCAGGGAAGCGACGACGTAGACCAGTGTGATGAGCGCGAAAGCCACGCCCGGCAGCTCGTCGAGGAAATTGGCTTGTGCGTAGCGCATCGAGCCCTCAGTCTCAGCAAAAGCCTGGCGGGCTATTGTTACAATTCTTGCTCCGTTGGTTGCTGCAGCCATGATGAATGCCTCCTCGGTGGTAATCGCAATCGTTACAGTAGGGCGGAAAACGCGCCGATAATGTAGACCAGCGTGATGAGCCCGAACGCGATCCCCGGCAGCTCGCTCAACAGATTGCTCTCCGCATAGCGAACCGAACTCGAGGTCTCGTCGCGCTCCACCAGCTTCGGTGCAGCCGCCATTCCTGTCTCTCTGATTGTCGCTTCCATCTTGATTTCCCTCCACATCGTTCTGCCGGAGTTTAGAGCAAGGCCAGTGCCAAGCAAAAATGCCCGGATTTCGATGGTTGAGTGCAGCTCGCGAGGCTTCTCCGTTCCGCACGGAAGTCTCGTTAAGCATTTGAATTGTTGGGATTTTATTGCCGAACCGAGTGAGTAGACGATGCACGCCACAAGCTGCATGGCTCGCACTGCACCCCCTTCGCGGGCCTCATTCTGCGAGCGGCTTATTCGCGATTCGCGAGCGGTCTCATCGAGAAGTGGAGCGCCTGTCGCCGAGACCGGCTAATGCTCCCTGACGCGCGGCGAGCGACTGCCGCCCGCCAAGAAACATCAACCAGCCGGACGTTCCGGGTCGCGCGAGCTTTCCGATCAGCGCGTCATTTCTTGCCGCGCCCCTTGACCGTCACGTTGACGGTCAGGTGCTTGGGATCGCCGGAATCAACCGTGATCGTCCCCGAGAAGGCGCCCGTTTCGGTCGGCGCAGCCTCGACGGTCACGCGCATGGCCTTGTTGTGGCCAAGGCTGAACGGACCCTTGCCCGCGGTCACGCTCAGAGCAGGCGAAAGTGCGCTGTCGTCCACCTCGCCATAGAGCATTTTCTTCGCGGTGTTCTTGATCGTGAATGAGACCTTCTCGCTCTTGCCTACCTTGATGGCGCCGAAGTCGAGCGTGCGAGCCGAGACCGAGAGCGTTCCGCCGTCTGGTATGGGCGTCGGGCTCGGTGTTGGAATTGGTGTTGAGCCCGGAGCTGGAGTTGGTGTCGTCGGAGCTGGCGTTTGATTTCCAGGCTGTCCAGGTGAGACCGCGATTCCGAAAGGGATCGCGAGTCTCCGTCGCGGGTCCGGTAATGATGGCGCTTGGCGCGACGTTGCCGTTGCTTCCGGCCGGATAGACCGTGACCGAGTCGTTACCCCCCTGTTGGCTGCCGTAATTCGTGACGTAGATGTTGCCGCTGCCGTCCACGGCGATACCTTGGGGTTCGTCGAGGCCCGTATTGGAACCAGCGATAGTCGAACTCGGCGTTACGTCCCCGTTGCTGCCGGCAGGAAAGACCGTCACGGTATCTCCGTTGATGCCACCGGAGCTCACCACGTAGATGTTGCCGCCGGCGTCCAGAGCAATACCAGAAAGATTGAAGATGCCTGTATTCGGACCACTGATAGTTGCGCTCGGCGTAACGTTGCCGTAGCTCTCAGCCGGATAGACTGTCACCCCTCGGCCGCCTGCGACGTAGATGTTGCCGCTGGCGTCCACGGCGATACCCGTGGGACCGGCGATGCCCGTATTCGAACCGCCGATAATCGAACTGGGCTCGATGTCGCCATTGCTCCCGGCCGGATAGACCGTCACCGTGCCGCTTTGTTGGTTTGCTACGTAGACGTTGCCGCTGGCATCCACCGCGATACCAGTGGGCATGTTGAGATCGGTATCGGGACCGCTGATAGTGGCGCTCGGCGAGCCGTTTGCGTTGTTCGGGGCCGGATAAACCGTTACCGACCCACCCTGCCCGCCTTCAAAGTTCGCGACGTAGAGGTTGCCATTGGCGTCCAGCGCGATGCCGTAGGGATAGACCAAGTCTGTATTCGAGCTGACCAAGGTTGTATTCGAACCGAGGGTCCCTATCGGAAAGGCGTTCCCATTGCTCCCGGGGGAATAGAAAGTCACAGTGTTTCCGTAGTTCGCGACCCAGATGTTGCCGCTGGCGTCTACCGCGATACCGCGGGGAGAGTCCGGACCGATCCCGGTATTGGACCCCGAGATAGTAGAACTCGGCGCGACGTTGCCGTTGCTCCGGGCCGGATAGACGGTCACCATCTGGTCGCCGTTTGCAACGTAGATGTTGCCGCTGGCGTCCAAGGCGATACCCTGGGGGTTCATAAGACCCGTGTTGGAACCGCTGATAGTCGCGCTCGGCGTGGCGTTGCCGGTGCTCCCGGGCGGATAGACCGTCACCGAGTTCATATTTGCCACGTAAAGGTTGCCGCTCGCGTCCAGCGCGATACCGGTGTTACCCCCGAAGAACTGCAGGCCCGTATTGGGACCACCGATAACCGCACTCGGCCTGGCGCTGCCATTGCTCCCGGCCGGATAGACCGTCACCGTGCTATTTTGGTTCTGCACGGCCAGGCTCGCGACGTAGATGTTGCCCTTGGCGTCCACCGCGATACCAGAGGGCTGGCTGAAACCGGTATTCACAAGGTCGATAGTCGCACTCGGCGCGACATTGCCGTTGCTCCCGGCCGGGTAGACTGTGACCGTGTTGGTTATGGAGGCGTTGGTGACGTAGATGTTGCCGCTGGCGTCGAGCGCGACACCCAGCGGATAGTCCAGGCCCGTATTGGAACCACCGATGACCGCAATCGGCGCGGTGTTGCCGTTGCTTTCGGGCGGATACACCGTGACCGTGCTGGCGTACTCGTTCGCCACGTACATATTCCCCTTGGAGTCGAAAGCGATGCCCGAGGGGCCGCAAAGCCCCGTGACCGGCGAAAGCGGGGCGACGTTGCCGTTGGCCCCGACGGGATAGGTCGTGACACTGTCGCAGTTGCTGTTGGCGACAAAAATCGTGGCGGTGCCAGGTGACGCGCCCGAGCGCGCCGCGAACGTAAGCATCGCGAACACTCCGGCGATCGCACCACCGGCCAGCAGCGCGCCGGCGCGCGCCACCCATCGCTGCAAATCGGATTTCGGCCGCATAAAATTCACCTCGGTGTTCACCCCCCGTTTACAGAGTACTCTCGGCGAGTTCTCTTTCGCTAGATGCAAAATTGGGTGCGTTGATCGACGATCCGGACCGGCAGTTCCCGGTTGATTGACCGTGAGATCGCTCGTTCACGACCGCCTGCCGCTGATAGGCCTTGGCCTCATCCTGCGGCGTGCAACACCTCGCCCCCGGATACGGGTACAGCGAGCGCCTATAGCCTGGACGCGGGCCAGGTCCCGCTGGCGGAGGTGAAGCGGGACGATGAAGCGGGCGCGCGGCACACGACCAGGTGCCGGACCCCTCGCGTCCAGGGCGATACCCAAGTGAGTGTTGAGACCTGTCTTGGAACAACCCCGAGGGGGCTTGACCGGAATGTATGATTCTCCTACACTTTGACTCATGCGAACCAAGTCGAGACTTGGCCCGAAGGAAATCTGGGAGCAGTTCTTCACTGACAAGGCGCTACTGACTGCGAACAAGGTGACGCCTGAAGAGTTGAAGTTTCTGCAGACCGTGGAGCTGTTCGGCAGCTTCAAGTCGGTCGACGATATCCTGCTGGTCCTGAGAAACATCCGCTGACGCGGACTCTCTGAAGGCCCGCCTCAATAGCTCGGCGGGCCACGATCGCCGGCAAAAGATTGCCGCCGGCGATGGTGGCCCGCTTTTGTATTGCGTGATCTTCCGCTTCTCTCGTGATTTTGTTGCGTAATTCCCCCTCGTCGTTTTGATTCGCGTTCGCGCCGAGCGCTGAGGCGTCGGCGGCGCTGAATCGGCCGCCTTGATTATCGACCGGCGCCTGCGGCAGCTTGAGCATGGCGGGTCGCGCGACTCGCCGGAGGGTGCTCGAAGTGGCCGAAACCTTCACTGCCCCCGCGGTGCCGAACGACGCGCCGATAGAACGCCGATTGTTTATCGGCGGACGCTACGGCGACGCGCAAAGCGGCCGCGATTTTCCGGACATCGAGCCGGCCACCGGGCGCGAGCTGGCCACGGTCGCGGAGGCCGGGCGTGCCGACGTGGATCGCGCGGTTGAGGCGGCGCGCAAGGCCGCCGATCAGGGACCGTGGCCGCGGATGAACGCGGAGTCGCGTGCGAAGGTTCTCGATCGGATGGCCGATGAAATTGAGCGGCGCGCCCGACAGCTCGGCCTGCTCGAAGCGCGCGATGTCGGAAAGCCGCTGTCCGAGTGCGTCAATCACGACGTGCCGCGCGCGGCGCGCAACCTGCGTTTCTTCGCCGCGGCGGCGCAAACCTGGACCCAGGAAGCGGCCTTCGGCGACGCGAAGTTCCTGGGCGAGGACCTCCGCCTGGTCAACGTGACGGCGCGTCCGGCGGTCGGCGTCGGCGCGATCATCATTCCCTGGAACTCGCCGCTGGTGCTCGCGACCTGGAACCTGGGGCCTTGTCTCGCCGTGGGCAATACCTGCGTGTTGAAGCCGTCTGAGCTCGCGCCGCTGAGCTCGATCGCGCTGGGGGAGATCGCCGCCGCGGCCGGACTTCCAGCCGGCGTGCTCAATATCGTCAGCGGACTTGGCGAGACCGGCAGTGCACTGGTGTCGCATCCGGGCGTCGACGCGGTCGCGTTCACGGGCGGCGTCGCGACCGGACGCAAGGTGATGGCGGCTGCGGCGCCCTCGCTCAAGCGCGTGATGCTCGAGCTGGGCGGAAAGTCGCCGAATATCGTGTTCGCCGACGCCGACCTGAAACGCGCCGCGGCGGGCGTGGCGCGATTGATCTTCCGCAGCCAGGGCCAATCGTGCGTCGCAGGATCGCGCCTGTTGGTGTCCAGCCGTATCGCCGCGGATTTCATCGCGCTCCTGCTCGACGAGGTGAGCAAGCTTGCGATCGGCGATCCGCTCGACCCGAAGACCGAATACGGTCCGCTGATTTCCGCGGCGCATCGCGAGCGCGTGCATCGCTTTGTCACCGAGGCTGGCGTGCAAGGCGCGGAGATTCTGTGCGGCGGCAAACCTCCCGCGGCCCCGGCCGAGGGCTTCTACTATCTGCCCACGGTGCTCGACCGCGTCGGCGCAGACTCCCGCGCGGTGAGCGAAGAGATTTTCGGCCCGGTGCTGACGGTCGAGCGCTTCGAGGATGAAGCGCAGGCGCTGGCGTTGGCGAACGCGACGCATTACGGGCTGGCCGCATATGTATGGACCTCCCGGCTCGAGCGCGCGTTGCGGGTCGCCGATGGGCTCAAGACCGCGATGGTATGGGTGAACAGCTTTTTTCTGCGCGACCTGCGCACGCCCTTTGGTGGCGCCCGGCAAAGCGGCCTGGGGCGTCAGGGCGGACGTTACAGCCTGGAATTCTGGACCGAGCCCAAGCTGGTCTGCCTCGCGTACGGTGAGGAGCACTGAGATGGGCGAGGTCGCCGCCGCGATTTTCACCACGCACGTGCCGCGCCTGATGATCACCGACCCCACGGCGCGCCAGGCTTACATGGGCCGCAACGTGACTACCTTCTACGATGCGATGCCGGCGCTGGAGCGCGAGCGGCTGCGCGTTCTCAGCTTCGATACTTTCGTGCTGATCGATACTCACTGGTTCACGACGCTTGAGTACATACTCAATGCGAATGCGCGGCTATCCGGAGTGTATACCTCCGAAGAGCTGCCGCAGATGCTCCACGACTTGCCGTATGACTATCGCGGCGACTCCGACCTGGCCGGCGCGATCGAAAATGCCGCGCGCGCGTGCGGGATCCGCGCGATCGCGTCGGCCAGCCCGCATCTGCCGATTCACTATCCCACGCTCAACGTGATGCACTATTTCAATCCCGGCGAGCACCACCGCGTGCTCCCGATCGGCGTGTGCCAGACCGCGTCGGTGAAAAACGACCTCGCCTTCGGCGCGGCGCTCGGCGCGGCTATTCGCGGTTCCGATCGCCGCGTCGTGCTGGTCGCGTCGGGTGGCCTGTCACACCGGTTCTGGGACTACGATCACATTCTGGGGCGCGCCTCCGCCTCACCCGACGACATCAGCTCGCCGGTCAATCGCGCCTACGACGAGAAGATCATGGAATGGTTCCGCGAGGGCAATCACGGCGCAGTGCTGGCCGCGGCGGAAGATTTTCGCGCGCGATGTTCTCCCGAAGGGCGCTTCTCGCACTACCTGGTCGTCGCGGGTGCGATGGGCGGGGAGAAGTGGGATTGGCGCGGCGAGCAATTCGGACGCTACGAATCGGCGATCGGAACCGGCCAGGCGATTTTCTATTTTGCTGCGAACGCGACGGGCGCAAATGAATCCGCCGCAGGAGGTGCCAGCCGGTGAAGGTCGTGCATGGAATTATCGCGATGCTGGTGACGCCGTTCACCGCCGACTACCGGGTCAACGAAGAGGCCCTGCGGATGGAAGTTCGCTGGGCGCTCGACAAGGGCGCCGCGGGCGTGGTCGCCGCGCCGAGTATCGGCGAGTTTGTCCATCTGAGCGAATCCGAACGCGCGCGGGTGTTCGAGATCGTACTCGAAGAGGCGCGGATGCGGCCGGGGCTCTCGGCGGTTGCGATGACCTCCGGCGCGACCACGCTCGAGACGCTCCATTATGCCCGCGTGGCCGCCAGGCTCGGCTACGACGCGCAGCAGGTGATCCCGCCGTATTACTGGCGATGCGGTGAAGCCGAGGTCGAACGCCACTACCGCATGATTGCCGAGGCCGACGATTTGCCGGTGGTCGTTTATCACAACCCCGCGCTCAGCAAGTTCACGATCGCGCCGAAATTTGCCGGTCGCCTCGCCGCTATCGAGGGCGTCACGGCGTTCAAGGAAGTGCTCACCGACCTGCAGCATCTCGAGGAGCTCTACGATCAGGTCGGCGATCGCGCCGCCATCTACAATACGTTCCGCGCGCTGCTGGCGGGCCTGATGCTCGGTGTGGCAGGCGGCTTCATCAATATATTCGCAGTGCCCGCCGCGGTCGCGCTGCTGAAAGCGTTCGAGGCGGGCGACATTGTGCGCGCGGAGGAAATCCAGCGGCGGCTCAACCGATGCTTCCCGCGCGGCGGCGAAGAAACACTGGGCCATCTGGGAACGACCAAGGTGACCGCGTCGGTCGTGACCGGAATCGAGATGGGACCGGCGCGGCCTCCTTACATGGCGCCCGACGACGCCGCCGAGCGACTGCGCCGCCGGTTGCCGGCCCTGATGGAAGTGATCTGAAACCTCGACATGACAGCGGGCCCGACGCTCCAATGCCATCAGCGCGCGACGCGCCTTGGGCGCCTGCTGGACCGCCGCTTACCGGCAATCTTTCTTGAAATTTCGTCCTCCGCTCGCGGAGGGTTGCCTAATCCGAGCCGATCGAGCAACTTCAGTGCGCCAGGCACGTCAGCCCTGGCCGCGCGTTCCCGGAAGTAGGCCTCGGTACGAAGCACAGCCAGCTTTTCGGCTACTGCGACATTGATGAATTGGTTGAGCGTCACGTCCTCAATAGCTGCGACGCCGCGCAACTCCTCGAACAGCGAGGGTTGAAGGCGCAGAGCGAAGTTGCTCTTCCTCATCTGCCTACCTCCAGAAGCTCGAGCGCCTCATGCGGCCGCGCCGCATCGATTCCAAACCTGCGCGCGGCCGGGCCCAGGTGGCGAAGGTTAAAAGTTACGATCAGGCCGGCTTCGCCGTTGATGGCCGTCTCCAAAACCATTTCGTCGGCCGGATCGGAGAGCATCGGTCGCCACGAAAATGCCGGTCGAACCGCAGTGCCTACCGCCGCCAGCGCGTCGAGAATCTCATCGATATCGGCCTCCGAGGCCCTCGCTGCTGCCAGATGTTGCGACCGTTTCATAACGGCCTCGTATTCGATCATTAGCGGGACCGATAACAGCAAAACGTATCGTTGCTCCAATGCTCCGATCAGCAACTGCCTGGAGGCACCGGCGCTGCTACGCAATGCCGCCACCATTACATCCGTGTCCAGAATAACACGCGCGCCCACTCTGCCCATATATATCACGGGCAATATCGCAATTCTGCGAGATTCGCCAGATAGCAGTGATCTGCGATCACGTGTTTGCGATTGGCGGAGCTTGCAACCCTTGACACCCAAGCCCCCTGGCGTGCTGTTAATGCGGGATGCGCATCGGGGCGCTCGCCGGTCGTGAGCGGAATCGAGATGGGGCCGGCGCGGCCTCCCTACATGGCGCCCGACGACGACGCCGAGCGACTGCGCCGCCGTCTGCCGGCCTTGATGGAGATAATCTGACTTGTCAACGCGCACGATTATCTCGCTCGCGTTCGTGAGCCTGCTTTGCGTGAGCGTCGCCTCGGGAGCGCCAGTGCCTTCCGATCAGGCCGCGCTGGAACGGAACTTCGACGCTCTCATTCGGCCCACCGATCTGCGCGACTGGATGAAGCTCCTTGCCAGCCAGCCGAACCATGTCGGCTCGCCGCACGACAAGTCCAACGCCGAGCAAATCCTGACCTGGTTCAAGGAATGGGGCTGGGACGCGCACATCGAGACCTTTTGGGTGCTCTATCCGACGCCGATCAGCGAGACCTTGGAAACGGTCGGGCCCCAACCGTTCAAGGCCACACTGCAGGAGCCGCCGATTCCCGGCGACTCCAGCGCGACCGCGACCGATCCCGCGCTTCCCGCTTATGTCGAATACCAGGGCGACGGGGACGTGACTGCCGGCCTGGTCTACGTAAATTATGGGATGCAGGACGACTACAAGACGCTTGAGCGGCTGGGGATAGCCGTCAAGGGCAAAGTCGTGATCGCCCGCTATGGCGGCGGCTGGCGCGGGCTGAAGCTGAAACTCGCGCAGGATCACGGCGCTATGGGCTGTATCATCTATTCCGACCCGGCAGACGATGGCTATTCCGTTGACGAGACCTATCCCAACGGCCCGATGCGCCCGCCCCGTGGCGTGCAGCGCGGGTCCGTCCAAGACATGATGCTCTATCCCGGCGATCCGTTGACACCCGGCGTCGGTGCGACCAAGGACGCGAAGCGCCTCAAGATCTCCGAAGCGGCGACGATCATGAAGATTCCCGCACTGCCGATCTCCTACGCCGACGCCCAGGTGTTGCTCGAAGCGCTAGGAGGGCCGGTAGCCCCGCGCGCCTGGCGCGGCTCGCTGCCGATTACCTATCACGTCGGACCCGGCCCAGCCGTCGTCCATCTGGCCGTCAAGTCGGATTGGAGCCTCAAGCCGATCTACGACGTCATCGCGACCATCAAAGGCTCGACTTATCCCGACCAGTGGGTCGTGCGCGGTAATCACCACGACGGATGGGTGTTCGGCGCCAGCGACCCGCTCTCGGGTCAGGTCGCGCTCCTTGCCGAGGCGAAGGCGATCGGCGGACTCGCAAAGCAGGGCTGGCGGCCGAAACGGACGCTGGTCTACACGAGCTGGGACGCCGAGGAGCCGATGCTCCTGGGCTCGACCGAATGGGCCGAAACGCACGCGATCGAACTGAAGAAGAAGGCGGTCCTCTATGTAAATTCCGACACCAACGGACGGGGTTTTTTGGAGGTGGGTGGCAGCCACGACTTCCAGCATCTGGTGAACGGAGTCGCCACCGATGTGATCGATCCCGAGACCGGCGTCTCCATCGGCCAGAGGCTGCGCGCAAAGATGCGCATTGCGGCGCTTGCGCCCGACGCCAAAGAGCACGTCAAGGCCGAGGCCAGGATCGCGGCGGACGCCGGCAAGGACTTCCCGATCGAGGCGCTGGGATCGGGCTCCGACTATTCAGCGTTTCTACAACACCTGGGCGTACCCGCGCTTGACCTGGGTTTCGGCGAAGAGGGCGACAGCGGCGGCGTCTACCACTCCCGCTACGACACTTTCGAGCATCACAGCCGCTGGGTCGATCCGGGCTTCGTTTATGATGCCCTGTTGGCCAAAACAGTTGGGCGGCTGGTGCTGCGCGTGGCCGACGCCGACGTTCCCGTCCAGAACGCGACTGGCTTTGCCGACACGGTCGCGGACTATCTCGATCAGGTGAAGAAGCTCGCCGACGACGAGCGAGCGGAGGCCGAGACGCAAGCGAAGCTGCTGCGCGATCGATCGTTCCAGCTCGCCGCCGATCCCACCAAGTCCAGTGGTCTGCCCGCGGCGCTCGACCGCGTTCCACCTGTGAACTTCGCGCCACTCGAACTCGCGGTCCATCGGCTGAAGCGCAGCGCCAAGGCTTACGACGATGCGCTGGCGAAAAACGCTCGCGGCCTGTCCGGCGCTCGGCTCGCGCGCTTGCAGGCGCTGATGCTGTACATCGACCAGACCCTAGCGCCCGACGTGGGCCTGCCCGGGCGGTCCTGGTACAAGAATCTCATTTACGCGCCCGGTCGCTTCACCGGTTACGGCGCCAAGACGCTGCCCGGCGTGCGCGAGGCGATCGAAGACCGGCGCTGGGCCGACGCCAACCGCTACGCAAAACTCACGGCGGATGCGCTCAACGCCTATTGCGACCGGCTCGATAAGGCAACGGCCGTGCTCAAGGGCGCGCAGGCGACCGCGATCAACTAATCGCCGGACCGAATCGCGCCGCTGCCTCAACTCTTGACACCCAAGCCCCAAGGCGTGTTGTTAATGCGGGATGCACATCGGCACGTTCCCCGAGCTCGATAAGGCCAGAGCGCTCGCGCCGGAAATCGAGTCGCGCGCCGCCGAAATCGAATCCGCGCGGCGGATGCCCGCCGATTTGGCCCGCAAGCTGGCCGAGGCCGGCCTGTTCCGGGTCGCGATTCCGCGCGTCTATGGCGGCAGCGAGCTTCATCCGATTGATTGCGTGCGCGTGATCGAAGAGGTCGCCCGCGCCGACGGGTCTGCCGGATGGTGCCTGATGATCGGCGCGGTCACCGCGATTCTCGCCGGCTTTCTTCCCGAAGCGGCGGCGCGCGAGATCTATGGCAGCAATCCATGCGTGATCAGCGGCGGCGCCGTCGCGCCCACCGGCAAGGCCACAGCCGTCGCCGGCGGATATCGCGTGAGCGGGCGATGGCAATGGGGCAGTGGCACGCAGAACTGCAACTGGATCGCGGGCGGCTCGCTGGTAATCGACGGGCAGAATGTGCGGCGCGCTGGCAGCGGCGAGGCTGAGATCAGACTGATGATGTTCTCCGCTGCGCAGACCGAGATTCTCGACACCTGGTATTCGTCGGGTCTGCGCGGCACCGGCAGTCACGACTTTGTGGTGAAGGACGCCTTTGTGCCTGACGATCGCGCGATTGCGCTCGGCCTGACGCCGCCGGTCGTTGATGCGCCGTTATACCGCTTCCCGCTGTTCGGCACGCTCGCGATGGGCCTGTCTGGCGTCGCACTTGGAATAGCCCGCCGGGCTATCGACGAGCTGATCGCGCTGGCGGCCAGCAAGAAACCGACCTGGGAGCGCCAGACGCTCGCCCAATCACCGCGGATCCAGGCCGATGTGGCGCGCGCCGAGGCCGCGCTGCGATCGGCGCGCGCTTTTCTTTTCGACGCGATCGACGCGGCCTGGAGCACGGTCGCGGCCGGCGACCCGCCGTCGGTCGAGAATCGCCGCGACCTGCGGCTGGCGATCGCGAACGCGGCGTGGGAATCGGCGAAGGCCGTCGATCTGATGTACAACGCCGGCGGCGGCTCTTCGGTTCACGCCGCCAGTCCGTTGCAGCGCTGCTTCCGGGACGTACATACCATCACGCAACATCGGATGGTCAACCAGAGCATCTTCGAGGACACCGGCAAGCTCTACCTGGGCGTGGGCGACGCGTCGCTGTACTTGTAACGCCTCCCGGTTGCCATCCTCACTTCAAAGGAGTACCGACAATGGCCGAAATGGGAATCTATGAAGCGATGAGCACGCTGCGCGCGGTGCGCAAGCTGCGCCCCGACCCGATCCCCGACGCGGTCTTGCGCCGCGTGCTCGAAGCCGCCACTTGGGCACCGACCGGAGGCAATCGCCAGCCGTGGCGAATAATCGCGGTGAAAGATGGCGAGCGCAAAAAACGCCTCCGCGAATTGTATGCCGAGCGATGGAACAACTTCGCCAAGTTCTATCGCAAGATGACGGCCGCGATCGCGGATGAGACGACGCGCCGGCGCGCCGAGCGCACGATCGCGGCGGGCGATTATCTCGCCGAGCACTTTGGCGCCACGCCCGTAATCGCGATCTTCTGCTTCAACCCGCAGGAGATGGCGGTCACCGACGCGAAGCTCGGGCGAGTGTCGGTGGTCGGCGGCGGATCGGTCTATCCGGCGGTGCAAAATCTGCTGCTCGCCTGCCGGGCCGAAGGACTGGGATGCGTGCTGACGACCCTGCTATGCGAATGCGAGCCGCAAGTCCGCGAGCTGCTCTCGATTCCCGAACCATGGGGCACCGCAGCCGCGATTCCGATCGGCTATCCAGTCGGAAAGGGCCACGGCCCACTGATCCGCCGCAGCGCCAGCCAGATGGCATTCGTCGATGCATGGGGCAAGGCATTGTGAGCAGATAGAGCATCAATCCTCGTCCAAAAAAGACGATGTAGCTTGCGCGGCAGATACTACGCCGAGGCGTCCCAGAATGCGCCGGGCACGAGCGACGCCATGCGCGACGCGCTCCGGCCTCGCTGGGACGTATTGCTCTGGTACTGGCTGCCCGAAGATACCGCGGCCGAGCGCGCCACGCGTGACCGCGTACCCTACCCCGATTGGATTCGGCGGAAGTTCATCGAGGCGACTCCAGGCAACGTGACCGACTACGCTTTCATCCGGCGCCGAGTAAAGGAGGTCATTCAGGATTACTCGCTGCAGGAAATCGGCTTTGACCCCTGGAATGCCTCGCAGCTAGCGATCGAGCTCGCCGAACAGGACGGCATTCCCATGGTCGAGGTTCGCCAAGGCATCCTGACGCTGAACGAGCCGACCAAGCGGCTGGGGATGCTGGTGGCAAATCGGGATTTGAGGCACGGTGGGAATCCTGTCTTGCGCTGGAATGCTGCGAACGTGGCAATTCGGTCCGATTCTGAGGGGAATATCAAGCCGGACAAGGAACACTCGACCGAGAAGATTGATGGCGTGGTGGCGCTCATCATGGCGCTCTCGCGGGCGATCGTCAGCAAGGGCACCGGGAGCGTTTACGATACGCGAGGGCTGACGGTGTTGTAAATTTGCGTAAAATTGGGAATCTATGCCATGGCTGGCCAATTCATTCGCCGCAATAATTCTTTGCAGCAGAGAGTCAGTCAAGATCGCTCTCGTCCGTGTCCGTGCCCGTCACGACGGAGCCAAAGACAAGAGGATATGCAAGGCCGTAGCGGCCCGATAAGTTCCACACAATTCCGCCCGGTGCGCTGTAACGGCTTCAAGACCGCATTCGACCCATAGCCCACATGCCCTCAGATTCTAAACTCTCGGCAGTGGGGATGTCGGTTCTCTTGTCGCATTTTTAAGAGCAAATCGAGATTCAGACCACATAAGGTGCACTGTTTGTTTTGTCGCCGCTTTGATTCCAGTTCTAGTCGAATGGTCTGCTGTACCTGTTGATGATGTTGTTGCGTCCCTGGTTCCCAACGCGCAGTCTCGGCAGGTGTACCTGTTAACGCCCCAACCTCATGAGCCAATCGACGCAGTTCGTCCTTCAAAGCGCCGTTGTCCTTGTTGGGCGCTGAAAGAATAACCTTTTTGACAACCGCGACAGAGTAATAGCCAGGGTCGCGAGGTATGAGATTAGGACCACTACAGAACATGTAGGAGAGACAGTCCGTCCTCTTGTCCCCCGCGCCATGAATCCGGTAACTTTCTGAGCGCCTTCCAGGTGCATTGACTATCTTGTCTGGATTACTGACGATCGCGACAACGCCAGGAATGTGAAGGCCTGGGTTCCTTCGCTCATGGTAATAATCGCACGCTTCCTCTTTGTATAAAAACAACGACCGTTCAGTGTATGTCCACATGTGCTCGCGCCTTCAAGCTGTCATTTTAACCGGGATTTCCGCTTTTGCGCTCCGACTCCAACCGCTGTATAGACCAAACAGCCTCCCCCGGCAAGGTTTAGCCCGGTTTTGGTCCACGGTGCTTCCAGCGGCGCCGGGAAGGGGTTGGAGGGCCGCCTTTCCCTGGGTCAGATCCGAGGCCGGGACTATTGAACCTTGAATTTCGCGAGGGCGCGTTGAGGGGCGAATATACGTAGGCCGCTCCGGTAGTCAGCTTCCTCGTCCTTCCTAAGCCAAATGAGAGCTGGCCTCTGACAGTGCGCTAGAGCGCTAGACCGCACAGGAGTCCGCTGCTCGGATGGCCTACCGGATCGTGGGAGCCGACATAAGGGTCTGCCGCGTTGCGTCTTGTTGGACTATGTAGGTCACATCTTGCTATGGCCACGTGTTTTCCACCCGGGCTCCTCGTAGGGAGCATGCCAGCTCGTCTTGGGCCACGTTGCGCGCTCGCGCGCGATATCGTCAGCAAGGGCACCCGGAGCGTTTGCGATACGCGAGGACTGACGGTGCTGTGAATTTGCCTCAAAAGTGGGAATCTTCCCGACTTGGGTTGAGCGCCCCCTACACTTCCTTTAGCGGATGTTCAAATCGCCGTCGGATCAATTCCCGCTGTGCGAGATGCCTGATGTGAGAGCAATCGACTTTCTCCTCCCAATTCCTCCACTCATCCGACTCGAAGTTGCTGCGTTTCTGGGTTACATCCTCCAGCGTCGCGAGGTGCTGCAAACTTTCCACGGATACAGTGGCCAATGTCTTTTCTAGAAGGCGAGCAATGGCCTGGGCTGCAGACTGAGCGATGTCTCGCTGTTGCTTGGCTGCCTCCGCGATTGCGGGGATCGCCCGGACGTCTCCAATTAGAACGACTGCCTCGATTATCGGTTTTAGGAAGCGTGTAGCGTCCGCGTTGTTCGGATTTTGTAATGTTCTCGGCAGCATTCTTGGAATCCATTCAATCAAAGGATCAGCCGCCCTCCGGTCTCCAATTTTGCCCAGCGCGATGACTGCTTCACTGAACATGTTCCCACCACCGTCCATCTTCATCATCATTGGCGTCTCCTGCGGCTCAATCCACGGCAAGAGCAGGTCCACAGCCTCAGAGACCTGGCATTCGCCTAGCGCCCACGCAAGAGTTGGATGAGGGGCGCGTTTGAATGCTTCCATGAGAGGGCCATACGAGCGTGGGCTTTTGAGTCTTCCGAGAACTAGGCCCGCTCGATAGGGTCGTTCACCTTGCAGCATCTCTAGGGCCGGCTCCAAAACTGCATCGCCAAGCTGAGCCAAAGCTTGATCGGCTGCGGATTCGCGTTCCCAGGATTGGTTGAAATGATGGCCTGCATCAATCAAGGCCTTAATCGCAGGCGCGTCGCCAATGCGAGCAAGCTCCGCAATCGCGCTTTCCCGCTCATGCTTCGGAAGTCTTTTGTTTTTTGAGGTCGCTATCAAGTGAGCGAATCTCGCTTGAGCGTCAGCCGAAATGGGGCGATTTGGCAACTGCTTATTCTTTCGTGAAAACCAATCTCTGACGCCCATGACAGGTCGCCTCCGTATTCAACGCTCGGGAAGCTTCACAGTTCTAACGCTTCCGCCCGCTGGTGTCTTTATGCCGCGGCGGGCCAATTCATTCGCTGCGATTTTCCTTGCACCAGTGAAGGTAAGTCTGTTATGTGTGCGTTGAGAATCATTGTTGGAATCGTATGACGTTCCGCTTTGTTCGTAGTCTGGCAGACTGGCTACCTCGACAAGTACGTCGTTTGACAATCGTTGCAGAGACTGCTTCAGAGCGGTTTCAAGAAGCTCTGAATCACTATACCGAAGCCAATTTTCGTTTATGGCAGCAGTAACCCTCTTGAGAATCATCGGTACAGCACGCTCGTCGCCAATCTCGGCGAGTGCTTCCAGTGGCGTCAGGCGCGAGGTTCGTAGGATCTCGAGCGCGCGGGCGTTCCCGATTTTGCAGAGCGTTTCACCGACAACTGATCGAACAAAAGAATCGTTGCCGTTCTGCAGCTCTGAAGCAAAAACATCCATAGCTCCTTCGTAACGTGTTTCTCGTAAGACTATGGCGATGAATGCTCTGGCAACGTTCCCGTGAGGACGTGCGAACTCGGCCGACAGCACAGCGAGAAGCTGCTCCTGCGCGGCTGGCTCGTGATTCAGCACAACTCTGAGTAAATCCACTCTATATTCGCGCAGCTCCTTGACCCAATCGAGCGAAGCTACCAGCTCACGTAAGAGGTCGGGATCTGGAGTCCGGCGACGATGCCACACCTCCGCTCGTTCCTCAAGCATGGTCTGTAGTGTTTGATCGTCGTCGATCAGGTAACCCGCCATGCGAACGTCGGCGAGTACGTTGGGAAGAGTTGATCGGTCAAAGCCTCTTTGCTGAAGGATGACGCCCCACGCATGTCCCCAAGCGGCCCAGTCGCGCAGTCCGTTGTGACGGCGAAGCGCCATTCTTTCGAGTGCCTGGAGCGCACTCGTCCGAACGAGAAAATGTTTTCCAGTGACAACTCGCCAAAGACAGGCGATTGATTCAGGATCGCCAATCGCTTCGAGCGAGCGAACCGCCCGTTGGCCAGCGTCCGGCATGCCACACTCGTCAAGTACCTAGCATAGCACATCGAACGCCCGAAGTTGTGCCAGCGCCTCGGCAATTCGTCCACAGAGATCGATTTTGAACTTCCATTCCTGGTTCGGGCGGGTGTCTAGCTCTGCCTTCAGTCTTTGCACTGTCGTCAGCAACAGTGGAGCGACGGAAGGACCCGTCGCAAGCAGAGCCCGTAGGGCATCGGCCGATGTGTCGGGCGAGCAGAGCCTTTGAGAAAGCAAGTCGGTCGATGACGGGCTCCCGCCGCTGGATGGAACTGGCTTAGGCGTGGTCAGGCGGCGAGTCTCGTGCTGCCCAGCCTGTGGTTTATTCCTCTGTTTGAACCGATCAAAGAACCTCATTTAGGGTGCGTGCTCCTTCTTTGCCTTAAAGCCGGGCCCAATGATCTTGCCTCGAAAACCGAGGGCTGCGGCCTACGCGCGCTTCACGCCATCCTGGTTTCTGGCCTCCCTCATCGAGTCATGCGAGGACGCAGGCGACGCGACAAGGCCGCCGACCGGAGCCACCGTTTCCGGCGCGATGAACTGCGGATTCCGCAAGACGAAATCAGTAGAGCCGCGAACACAACGGTGTCACGAGGCTTCATGCTCGCGTTGTAGCGCGAGACTAAGAAAAGCGAAAGGCCAATCTTTCGAAAGTCCCGTCGCGTAATCACCGGTGACCACCACTAATAGTGTAGAGAGCGTTGACAAACCACAATATATAGTGGACGATAGAAATTATGGCTTTCCCGTGGTCGCCGCGTTGGATGCGGCTGCCGCCTCCGGAACCTATCCCGGCGCTCGCGCCGAAAGCCGGCTCTCCCGGCGACGCTGACGACTACTGGTATCAGCCCTTTGTCGCGGCCTCGGCCACGGGCCTCAACGTCACCGCAGACGCCGCGATGCGCCTTTCAGCGGTCTATCGCTGCGTGCGGATCCTGGCCGGGACCGTCGCCAAGCTGCCGCTGAAAATCTACCGGACGCGCAAGGAAGGCGGGAAAGAGGAAGCAGACGACCATCCGCTCTACGAGGTCCTGCACGATTCGCCGAACAGCTGGCAGACCTCGTTCGATTTCCGCGAGATGATGCAGGCGCATCTGGCGCTGCGCGGCAACGCGATCGCGCAAATCATTCCGGGCCCGCGAGGCGCCGTCGACCAGCTCTATCCGATCCATCCCGATCGGGTCCGCATCCAGCGGCTCGAAAACGGCCGGCTGCGTTACAACGTCACGATGCCCGACGGGACCATCAAGCCGTTCGCGCAGGACCAGATGTTCCACGTGCGCGGGCTGTCGTTCGACGGCGTGCGCGGCCTCAATCCAATCGAGTATCAGCGCGAGTCGCTTCGTCGAGACCCAGAAATTCAGCTCGGCTCCGGGGGCAGGTCATCCAACGCGACCTGATCGATCCGATCGCGCCTGCCGTCGCGCACTAATTCATCGTCCAAAGAGACGATGTAGATCGCGTGGCGGCGCGGACTACAATCGCGATCAGGCAATCTTCCTGAGGTGACGCGATGCCCATTGGACACGCTATTGAGGCCAAGCCGATCGAGAACCGCTTCGCGCGCGGATGGCATTGTCTCGGAACCGCCGCGGATTATCGCGACGGAAAGCCTCATACGATCGACGCTTTCGGCACGCGCCTGGTCGCCTACCAGGGCGAGGACGGTCAGGTGCATATCCTTGATGCGTACTGCCCGCACATGGGCGGCGACTTGAGCCACGGCGAGGTGCGCGGCAACTCGGTGCTCTGCCCGTTCCATCATTGGAGCTACGGGCCCGACGGCAAGTGCAACGAAATTCCCTATTGCAAACGAATCCCGCCCAAGGCGCGGGTGGGATCGTGGCCGACCTCGGAACAGAACAAGCTCCTGTTCGTCTGGCACGATCCCGAGGGCAGCGCGCCGCCGGAGGATGTCGAGATCCCGCGCCTGGAGGCTTGCTTCTCGGAGGATTGGAGCGACTGGGTAATCGAGCAGTGGCACATCAAGACCAACTGCCGCGAGCTAATCGACAACATCGCCGACAAGGCCCACTTCGCATTCGTGCACAGCGTACCGACCGCATACTTCGGCAACATCTTCGAGGGCCACAAGGCGACGCAGGTGATGGTGGGCAAGGGCTACGGCCCCAATGGCGAGGGCGGACTGATGACTCGCGCCACCTACTTCGGCCCAGCGTATCAGATCACCGAGATGAAGGGAGAGATGGGTGGGTTCCCGATCGACTCTATCCTGCTCAACTGCCACGTGCCGATCACGCTCCAGAGCTTCGATCTGCGGTTCGGCATGATCGTGCGCAAGATGGATGGCGTCAGCGAAGACCTGTCCAAACAGATCGCGCAGGCCTATATCAAGGGCATCCAAGACGGCTTTTACCAGGACGTCGCGATTTGGGACAACAAGGTCCGCATCGATAATCCGCTGCTATGCGACGGCGACGGCCCAATCTACCAGTTGCGCGAGTGGTACAATCAATTCTACCTCAACACCGCCGACGTTCCCCCGAAGCTACGCGAGCCGTGGACCTACGAGCTCGGCGAGCTCACGACCACGCCGCCGCTGCATCACGTATTCGAGCCGCGGTAGGCAGGCACCCTCACCCGCCGCACGAGTTGCTGCGCAATCGCCCGGCGGCCTCTCCCAGCTTGCGCCTGCGGACAATCCGCAGACGCGGGAGAGGCGTCTCCCTTCCTGTGACTAGGATTGGGGGTTACTCGCCGATCACCTTGATCAGCACCCGCTTGGGACGCCGCCCGTCGAACTCGCCGTAGAAAATCTGCTCCCACGGCCCGAAGTCGAGCTTGCCCTTGGTGATCGCGATCACGACTTCACGGCCCATCACCTGGCGCTTGTGATGGGCGTCGCCGTTGTCCTCGCCGGTGCGGTTGTGATGGTAGCGCTCGGGACTGGGGTCGTACGGCGCCAGCCACTCGAGCCATCGCTTGTAGTCCTCGTGCAGGCCGCGCTCGTCGTCATTGATGAACACCGACGCCGTGATATGCATCGCGTTCACCAGGCATAGCCCTTCGTGAACCTTGCTCTCTTCGACCGCCTTGACGACTTCGTCGGTAATGTTCACGAAGTCCATCCGCGCCGGCACCTTCATCGTGAGATATTTGGTATGCGATCGCATGAGCCTGTTTTGCCTCCCTCCGCATCTACCTGGTTTGAGGCATCACTCTCTTTATTGTCGGCTCAGTCGAGAAAGTCCACTGATACTGCTTGTCATCGACGGTGATGTGAGCGGTATACGACGCTCCCGCCCGGAGCGGCTGGCGGGGCACCAGGATCACCGTCTGATATATGCCCATCAAGCGGCGCACCAGGTAACCCAACCGGCCGTGTGAATTATCGTAGTTCCACCAGTTGACCAGGCAATGGTCGACCGGTTGCGACCCGCGCATCAACGAGTCGCCGTTAATTAAGGGAATGTGGTCACTCAACGTCTCTGGGCCTATCTCAAAGATAATCGCCGGGCCAGTCGGTAGAGTATACCCGGGGCAGTTGGCCAGAAATCGTATCGAGAGACTTGCCGGGCCGAGCGGCAGCGGCGGGTCTGATTGTTTGCCCCAATATGCGGTCATCGTTGCGGGCAGAACCGCGCCCGCGGGCGGAAACTCGAATGGAAAGACCTTTTGGGCCGGCGAATGCGGCACGGCTGCTGAAGGATCGTAATAGATCTGGATCACGAGAGCGCACTTTCCGCCCTTGCAATACGATCCGTACCCGGCCCGGTTCGCCTCGGTGCCCAGCAGGTTGAGCGCCGTATATGGGTCGGTGAGCCAGGTATCCACCACGGTCCGTCCATCCTGCGGAATGCGATCAGTCAAGAGGATCAGGTTGTTCACCGGCCCCCAGGCGAATTGCGGCTGGTACCATGGCTTGGCTGGATCCTCGATGAATGCGTCATGCGGAGAGCTGATGCGGTTCTCGACCAGATAACGCGCATGCCCGGCCGCCAATGCGCTGGGCTCGGCCTTGACGGGCTGCAGCTTTGCCTGAGCGCGCCAATAGTTGGTCCGCACCGCGCCACTCTCAAAAGGTTCCGTGCTCAGCAAAAGGCGCGGCGTTTCGGTGACCGTGTTCGAGGGGGGCTGAGTGGAGCATCCGGTACCCGCGACACAAGCGCTCCCGACGATCAGAACCGCAGCCGCCGCGCGCCAGTTCACGATCCTGATTCGGTGCAAAAGCCAGCTTGTTTGAAATAAACCGCAGCCTGCTCACTCTCGGGGAATTTGGTAACCCTGGTGTAGATCACTTTGCGGGTGTGGCTGTTGAGATCGCAGAGCACTTCGGCCCCGAACGTCCCCGTTGGGCAGGCGCAGCGGCACGTCGATGCTCATGGTCGCGGGGGAGTTCTCTTCCAGCCTTTCCTGGTCGGCCTGTTCGATACCCAGCGTTATGGGCTTATCCTTGGCTCCTTCGCAAATTTGTTGGGCGTTGATCGTGCAGATCGCGGCCCCGCTGGGCGCGGATCCGCGCTGCGAGGCGCAGCCACCAAGCACGAGCACCAATAGAATCGCCACGCCATGTTTTGCTCTCACCAGACCCTCCTTGTTGGTGCTATGGATATCTGCGATGGTTTTCCCAACCATGTCGTGGTTCGGACCCTGGCGACCAAACGTTCCCCGAAGGCCGGTACTTTTTCAACCTCGGAAGCCCGTCAACATTTTGTTGTAAAACGTGCGAACAAGGCAAGCCATCGTGAAGGCCGGGCGGAAGGAAAGAGCGACGCGAACAGCGCAGCGTGAACCAGTTTCCGCATTTCCGCTGTCGCTGGCCGAATTCAGCGAGCTGGTCGGGATGATCTACCAGGGACCGCTCGAGCCGGTTCCATGGAAGAGCGCGCTCGATCTGATCCGCCGCCATCTGAAGGCCATCTACGTGACCCTGATGCTGCGGCCGCCGTCGTCCGATCGCGCGGGCCTGATGGTCAACGCTTCCGGCGATCGCCCGGTCGAGCGCGAGGATTCCTACAGCAATTACTACTACGCGCTCGATCCGTTCGTCGGCCTGCCGCCCGGCCAGGTCGTCAGCGCGGAGGAAATCGTTGGCGAATCGAAGTGGCGCAGCAGCGAGTTTTACAAGCAGTTCCTCAAACCGGTGGACGTGCTGCACGTGCTGGGCGCCGACATCCGCACCGACAACGGCATCGAATGCCGCTTCCGGGTCTGCCGTTCGCACGCCGGCGCGCCGTTTTCCGAACCTGACAAGGCGCTGTGCGAAGTCGTACTGCCCCATCTGAAGCGCGCCGTGCAGTTACATTCGCATCTCGATTTGATCGAATCGGAGCGCAAGCTCTACGCCGGCACGGTCGATCGGATGCTGGTCGGCACGGTGATTCTCAACGAGACCGGCGCCGTAATGAAGACCAACAGCGTCGCGGACGAGATGCTCCGCGAGAGCGACGGCCTGCGGATCGTAAAGGGCGCGATGGCCGCCGACTACGGCAACGAGAACCGCGAATTGCAGAAACTCATCGACCAAGCCGCCGACGGCCACGCGGGCGCGGAGCCCGCGGTGATCAAGGCGATGTCGATCACACGGCCCTCGGGACGCGGCAAGCTGGGCGTACTGATCCGCAGTATCCCGCCCAGCGAATGGTCCGAAGGACAGCGCTGCCCGTCGGTGGCGGTGTTCATCCGCGATCCCGGGCGCAAGACCGAGGCTTCGCACGAGATGGTCCGCCGGCTGTTCGATCTCACTCCAGCCGAAGCCTCGCTCGCGCTGCTGCTCGCCAACGGGCTCACGCTCGACGACGCCGCCGAGGAACTCGGCATCCGCAAAAACACCGCGCGCGCCCATCTGCGCTCGATCTTTTCGAAAATCGGCGTCACCCGTCAGACCACGCTGGTGCGCGTGCTGCTGAGCAGCGTGGTCTGGCTGGGATAGGATCGCCGGTTGGGAGGCCAGAATACTATGAATCGTCGCGAAGCTCAGGGCGGATGTCTCTGCGGAGCGATCAGGTATCGCGTTACCGGCGAGCCTTTATCGAGCGGAATCTGTCACTGCCCGACCTGCCGCAAAATATCGGGCGCGCCGATGCTGCCGTATGTCAACTTCCTTTCCACCGGCTTCCAGCTCGTTAAAGGCGCGCCGGTCGAATTTCAGTCTTCACCGCCGGTCACGCGCAGCCTGTGTGGCCGATGCGGCACGCCGCTGACCTATCGGCACAGCAAGTATGCCGACCGAATCGACGTGATCACTTGCTCGCTTGATAATCCCGAAGCTTTCCCGCCCACGCTTCACCTCTGGATCAAGTACAAGCTGAGCTGGGTCAAAATCGCCGACGGTTTGCTGGCGTACGATACGATCCCAACCGAGGGCGGAGCTTGAGCAGGGAGGCGAATGGAAATCCTGGGCAACTGCCATTGCGGCAATCTCTCTTTCGTCCTGCGCTTGCAGCGCAAGCTGGAGGAATGCCGGATGGGCGAATGCGATTGCAGCTTCTGCGTCGCGCACGGCGCCAAATGCATCGCGGATTCCCGCGGCCGCGCAACGATACGGATTCGCAACCCGGCGGAGCTGAATCGTTATCAGGTCGGTTTCGGCACCGCGGACTTTCTGGTCTGCCGCCATTGCGGCGTCTACCTGGGCGCCGTCATCGAGAACGGCGGCGCAGCCTTCTCAGTGCTAAACCTGCGCGCCACCGATCTGCACGACATTGCGGCCAGCCGCCATTCCTACGCGGCCGAGACCCGCGAAAGCCGTATCACCCGCCGCACGAATTCCTGGACGCCCACTGAGATCATAATCGAGCATGCGCCTGCAGTCTGAATCGGCCAGTCTTCGCTGCTCCGCTCGTCGTGCCGCGCTCGGTTGTTTCCTGTCGAAATGCTGAATCGGCGATTTGATTGAATACCAAGATCGCGCCCACTACCTCGGCAAATTCGGGTTGAGCGAGCTTGATAGACTTATCTCCGTCCTATCAGAATTGAGTCAACTTGAAGCATCTCCGGAAGGCTGCGCCTCGCAGCGGCCGCTCACGAGAGCGCCAAGCAAATGGGTCACGCGTATAGAAAGATGGCAGGAGCGATCGTGCAGCCGACTGCGCTGATACTCGGTGCTGGGTTCTCGAAATGGGCAGCTGGGCTTCCGGTCGCGGAGGGCTTGTTCGACTTTCGAATTACACCGCTCAATATTGGCGAACAGCGAAGGCTCGCTAGGCTCAGCGGCGAGAAAGAGCGGTGGGACGAAGCCAACCCAGGCGGAATGGCCGAAGAGTTTGTCGCGCAGATGATTCGGACAACGGACAGGACTCGCCGGGCCCTTCTCTGGTACCTCACTCGTCGCCTTTCGGAGCCTTTCATAGGCACCATGCTGGGCGGTCGCCAGACTCTCATGATCGATGACGCGCGCTCGGGAAAACTCCGAGGCGTTCAGCGCATTCAACGCTTCCTCCGAAACGTCGCGCAGGCGCCGCTCTCTGGCGTAGTGACCTCGAACTACGATCTATTGATCGAATATGCGCTTGGCACGAGCGCATTCAACTACGGGGCGAAGGGAGAGGTACTCTATGGTCGTGGCAAGAATCCGACGTTCCCTTGGCAGGGTGCCTGGCCAATGCTCAGAGGCGACCTTCCGCTCGCTAAAATCCACGGAAGTATCTCGTGGAGCGACAATACACGATACACGGATGGACGCTGCGGCCTGCGCGGTGACGCACTCATCGTTCCACCGCATGCCGGCAAGCAACGACCGCCTGTGCTTCAGGCCACCTGGAAGCTGGCAGAATCAATCTTGCGAGCATCATTCAAAGCGCTCGTGTTCGGGTTCGGATTCAATCCCTACGACGCTCCGCTCTTGACCCTCCTAGCGCGCGGAGGGAAACAACTGAAAGCTGTCCTCCTTATCGACGTAGCGCCAAAGGCTGACGCTGCCCGCAGGCTGTGGCCAACTGCCGAAATCAGCACGTGCAATCCGCCCCCGGGTGGCAATGGTTTGGTCAGGGCGTGGATCAAGAACCAATATGCGATCGACCCGCGCCGCAAATGACGCCTTAAGGTTGAACGCTCTCAGCGACGGGACTCCGTCGCGCACAATTACCTCGCACTCGCGCTCGGAAAGAACCGGCCGGTGCGCTCGATGTAGGCGCGATATGGCTCGCCGAACGCTTTCAGCATCATCGTCTCTTCACGCGGCGCGCGGATGACCATCGTTAGTATCGTTACGGCTATTCCCGTGGTGATGATGAACCAGTTGCCCGCTGCGATACCCCATCCGGCGGTCAGCGGCAGCGCGAAGCTGTAGAGGGGATGCCGAATCCATCGATACGCGCCCGCAGTGACTAACGCGTGCTGCTTTCCGACCCTGAGCAACGGGTTATAACTCGCGCCCAGCGACACCAGGCCCCAGACTTCGCCCGCCGCGCCCGCGACGCTTACCGCGATGCCGCACCATCGAATCGATTCGCGTACCTGGAATGTGCTCCACGCCAGCACAGACGGCCTCGCGACATAGACGATCACTGCGCCAAAATGGAACAGCGCGATCGTCCCCAGGGCCGCGGTGAGCCATCCACGCTCAACGCTTCCCCTCATCCGTTCGACGACCGATTCCTTGCTGCGGAAGAGGAAGTAATAGTCGCGAACGACAACCATCGCCAGCAGCTCCGCCGCGATGATAAGCCGAAAGGAAGGTCCAGAGGAGGCGCGCGCGATCATCGATCCAGCGCTCAAGCTTCCGTGCTGCGACCGGCCGGAAATTAGATCGACAGGACCCGGGCTACAATTCCTCGGACTCCTGCATCGCGCTTAAATGAAGCGGGCGCAGGCGTGAGGACTTTTTGGATTGATGGTCCTGCATGCGGCGCAGGATGTCGTCAAGCGCCGTGACCGCCGCGACGATGTGGGGTCCCTTGTTCAGCATCACGCACTCGGCACGTTCTCCCATCGCCGCGTCAGTGATTTCCGCGCGAGATGGAAGGCCTTTCTTGGCGAGCGACTCGAGCACCTGTGTCGCCCATATGACCGGCATATGCGCCGCTTCGCAAATCCATAGAATTTCTTCCTGAACTTCCGCCATCCGCTCGTAACCACACTCCACCGCCAGATCACCGCGCGCGATCATGATCCCCACCGGATGCTGCCTCATCGCGGCCAGGATGAGGTTGGGCAGACGATCGAAGCTCTGGCGGGTCTCGATTTTGAGGACGATTCCTAAATGCCCGCCATCGAGCTCCCGCAATCGCGATTGAAGCTGAACGATATCGCGCTCGCGGCGCACGAATGACATCCCAACCAGATCCGCGTGCCGAACGATAAACTCAAGGTCTGCGGAATCTTTCGGCGTAAGTGCAGACAGCGCGATCTTCGTATCGGGCAAATTAATTCCCTTGTCGGCCCCCAGGCGCTCTCCGCTCGGTTTGGCCTGAGTAATCTCGATGCCAAGCGCGTCGGGCTCAACCTCCCTGACGATGCCGCCGATCTTGCCGTCGTCGAACCAAATCCTGTCGCCAGAGCGAACTTGCGAGAAAACTTCGGACAGCGTGCACGAGATCGTAGCAGGACTGAGGTCTCGGCCGCCCAAATCGATCGCAGCGCCTCTGCCTGCGATAGGTTCGCGCGTGAGCAGCAGGAACTCGCCCGCGCTTCGCGCCTTGCGTCGTGGCTCGCGTCGCCGGCGAAGAGTGCCGTGACCGTCTTGCGCTCGCCGATATCAAGGGCTCGATGGAGTTGATGGAGGACCTCGATCCCGAGGAGGCGCGCACAATCGTCGATCCCTCCCTCAAGCTGATGATCGACGCGGCGCATCGCTACGACGGCTACATCGTGCAATCCACCGGCGACGGCATCTTCGCCCTGTTCGGCGCACCGGTGGCGCACGAGGACCATCCGCAGCGCGCGCTCTACGCCGCACTCCGCATGCAGGAAGAGATGCGTCGCTATGGCGACCGGATGCGGCAACAGGGGCAGACTCCCCTCCAGGTGCGGGTTGGCGTGACCACCGGCGAAGTCGTAGTACGCACGATAAAGACCGGCGAGAGCCACACTGAGTACACGCCGATCGGTCATTCGATCAGTCTCGCCGCGCGGCTGCAGACGCTCGCGCCGACCGGATCGGTCGCGGTTGCCGGGCCGACGCGCAAATTGTGCGAAGGATACTTCACATTCAAGGCCATGGGCGCGGCGCGGCTGAAGGGCGTCAGCGAGCCGGTCGAGGTTTACGAAGTGACCGGGCTCGGGCCGTTGCGCACGCGGCTCCAACGCTCGGCGAGCCGCGGCCTGACCAAGTTCGTCGGGCGCGAGACAGAGATGGAGGCGCTCAAGCGCGCGGCCGAGCAGGCCAGGCGGGGACAGGGGCAAATCGTCGCGGCGATGGCCGAGGCCGGGGTTCGGCAAGTCGCGCCTGTTCCACGAGTTCAAGGCCATCTCGCAATCGGGCTGGATGGTGCTGGAGACGTTCTCGGTTTCTCATGGCAAGGCGTCGGCATTCCTCGCGCTGATCGATCTGCTTCGAAACTACTTCAAAATCCGCGCGGACGATGACGAACGCCAGCGGCGCGAGAAGGTGGCCGGCAAGGTGGTGATTCTGGACCGCGCGCTCGAAGACACGCTGCCCCGGCTCTACAGTCTGCTCGGAATCGCCGAGTCCGACGCCCCCCTGGCGCAGACTGACGCGCAGATCGAACGGCGGCGCAAGCTGGAAGCGGTCAAGCGGCTGCTCCTGCGCGAGTCCCTCAATCAGCCGCTGATGCTGATCTTCGAGGATCTGCACTGGGTCGACGACGAGACCCAGGCGCTGCTCAGCCTGCTCGCGGATTCGATCGGGACCTCGCGAATCCTGTTGCTGGTGAACTACCGCCCCGAGTACACCCATCAATAGGGCAGCAAGACCTATTACACGCAGCTTCGCCTCGATCCGCTCGGCAGAGACAGCGCCGACGAGATGCTGTCCGCGCTACTCACCTCTCCCGCGCCTGCGACGCAGTCGCCAGGCGCAAGCCGGGAGAGGTCGGCCGGCGACCTTCAGGTCGCCGGCCGGGTGAGGGCGCCCACGGCGGCGGGCGGGTCTCGACCCGCCCCTACCAGCTACGGTCCGAACGACCTGCAGGGCCTCAAGCGCTTGATCATCGACAAGACCGAGGGCAATCCGTTCTTCATTGAGGAGATCGTGCAGGCGCTGTTCGAGCGGGGCGCCCTGGCGCGCAACGGCGCGGTGCGACTGACCCGGCCGCTGGGCGAGCTCAAGCTGCCGCCCACGGTCCAGGGGATTCTGGCTGCGCGCATCGACCGGCTCTCGGCCGAGACTAAAGAGCTGTTGCAGACCCTGGCAGTAATCGGCAAGGAATTTCCGCTGGGTCTTATCGAGCGCGTGCTGCACCCTCACCCGCCGGGCGCAGCGCCCGGCGGCCTTTCCCGCAAAAGAACGGGCGAGGCGCCGGAAGAGTTGGAGCGGATGCTGTCGAGCCTGCAGCTTGGCGAGTTCATCTACGAGCAGCCGGCGGTGGGCGAGGTCGAGTACACCTTCAAGCATGCGCTCACGCAGGAGGTGGCCTACAACTCGATGCTCGCCGAGCGACGCAAGCAACTCCATCGGCGGGCCGCGATGGCCATCGAAGATCTGCATGCGAACCGGCTCGAAGACCAATACGAGGAGTTGGCGCGCCACTACGACCGCGCCGGCGACAACCCCAAGGCGGTCCATTACCTGCAGTTGGCGGGCCGCCAAGCTTACGAGCGTTTGGCCTATCAGGAAGCCAACGCCTATGTCGCCCGAGGGCTGGAGTTGCTGGCGGCTCTGCCGCAGGGGCGCGCGCGCGACCAGCAGGAAATCAGGCTCCGGCTGGTCTTGGGTCGAGTGCTCGGCCTCACCAAGGGCAACAGAGCGAGGAGGTCGGAGCTGCAGCGCGCCCGTCAGCTCATTGAAGAAGCCCTTGCCACCTCTCAACCTGCCAGCATTTCTCAACACGCACGGGAGCTCTGCAGCTTTGGACAGAATCTATCCTATGCCGGTGAGCTTACCCGCGCCCGCCAAGTCATCGAGCAGGCTATAGCCCTCCTCGAGTCGCAGCCGAAGTCCACGGGCCTGGGGCTGAGAACGCATGCAATCGCGCACGTCCTCGCGAGCCGCGTGTGCTGGATGCTCGGGTTTCCCGAACTGGCGCTCAAGAGAAGTCGCGAGGCGCTGGCCCTGGCCCAAAGAAGCCACGATCCTCTCGCGCTGGCCCTTGCGCGAGGGGTTGGTAGCGAGGTCCACTTCCACTGCGACCAACTCGAATTACTGCGCCAGCGCGTTGACGCCTTGGTTGCCCACCTGAGCGAATGCGAACTCCCGCCCCTGCATGCAGGCAGAGCGAAAATCCTGCAAGGGTGGTTGCTGACCCGACAAGGAGACCATGACGAGGGTGTCCGGTTGGCTCGCGAAGGTCTCGCGCTAACTCGCGTCGCCGGCGGCAGGATCGTTCTGCCCTTCTCCCACTACGTCTGGCCCGCGCATACGCAGAAGCGGGTCGGATCGAGGACGGGCTCGAAACGCTCGGCGAAGCGCTGCAGCTTGTGCAGGAGATGGGGGAACGCTCGTTCGAAGCCGAACTCAACCGGCTCACGGGAGAATTGCTCTTGATCTCCGACCCCAAGGCCCAGCCGGCGGCCGACGCATACTTCCGCAAAGCCATCGAAATAGCCAAAGCCCAAAGCGCCAAGTCCTGGGAACTCCGCGCCACGATGAGCCTCGCGCGGTTGCTCGATCGGCAAGGCAAGCGCGACGAGGCGCGCGCGATGCTCGCCGAGATCTACAACTGGTTCACCGAAGGCTTCGATACGCGCGACCTGAAGGACGCCAAGGCGTTGCTGGAGGAGCTAGGCACTTATTGAGTCTTTCATATCATAGTGACGATTCTGGTTTTATCCGATGCCTTGCTGTGTCATTCTCGCGCGTGGCATGCGCCGGGGGCGATGCCGCGCGAAGAATCCCGGTCTCCTGGTCCGCTACGGCGGCGGAATCCGGGATTCCTCGCGCGCGCCAGACACGCGCGCGGGAATGACAGGAGGAGCCGCGCCGGAGCAGAATTGGCGTCACTATCTTGTGCAGGAAACGATAAGATGCTGTGTTTCACCTGCGGAGCGGAAAATCCGGCGGAACAAAAGTTCTGCAACGAATGTGCCGCGCCGTTCAAGCGGCGCTGCGCGAAATGCGGATATGAGAACGCGCCAGCGGCCAGGTTCTGCGGCGAATGTGCCGCCGCGCTGACCTCGGACTTATCGAAATCGGCCACACGCATTCCCTCGACGCCATCGGTGCGTATCGCGCCGGAACAGACCGTTCCTGATGCCGCCGACGGCGAGCGCAAGACCGTCACCGCGCTGTTCGCCGATATCAAGGGTTCGATGGAGCTGATGGAGGACCTTGATCCCGAGGAGGCGCGGGCGATCATCGATCCGGCGCTAAGACTGATGATCGACGCGGCGCATCGCTACGACGGTTATATCGTGCAATCGACCGGCGACGGGATCTTCGCGCTGTTCGGCGCGCCAGTGGCGCACGAGGACCATCCGCAGCGCGCGCTGTATGCCGCGCTGCGGATGCAGGAAGACCTCAAACGCTACTCGGACCGGATTCGGGCCGAGGGCGGCCTGCCAATTCAGGTCCGGGTCGGCGTCAACACCGGCGCGGTGCTGGTGCGGTCGCTCCGGACCGGCGAGGCGCACACCGAGTACGCGCCGATCGGACATTCGACCAGCCTGGCGGCGCGGATGCAGGCGCTGGCGCCGATCGGATCGGTCGCGGTCGCCGAATCGACGCAAAAGCTTTGCGCCGGCTACTTCAATTTCAACCCGCTGGGGCCGACCCGGATCAAGGGCGTGAGCGGGCCGGTCAACGTTTATGAAGTGACCGGGCTCGGCCCGCTCAGAACCCGCCTGCAGCGCTCAGCGGCGCGCGGGCTGACCCGCTTTGTCGGACGCCATCGCGAGATGGACGCGCTCAAGCATGCCGCCGAGCTCGCGAAGCAGGGGCACGGGCAGATCGCCGCCGCGATGGCCGAGGCCGGCGTCGGCAAGTCGCGGCTGTTCTTCGAGTTCAAGGCGGTCACGGCCGCGGGCTGGATGGTGCTGGAAACGTTCTCTGTATCGCACGGCAAGGCGAGCGCCTATCTGCCGGTGATCGAGCTGCTGCGCGGCTACTTCAAAATTGTTCCCACCGACGACGAGCGCACCCGGCGCGAGAAGGTCACCGGCAGGGTGGTCGCGTTGGATCGCAACCTGGAAGACACGTTGCCCTACCTGTTCGCGCTGCTCGGCATCATCGAGGATGACGATCCGCTCGCGCAGATGGACGCGCAGATCAAAAGACGCCGCACGCTGGAGGCGATCAAGCGGCTGTTGCTGCGCGAATCGCTCAACCAGCCGCTGATCGTGATCTTCGAAGACCTGCACTGGATCGACGAGGAAACGCAGGCGCTGCTCAACCTGCTCGCCGACTCGATAGGGACCGCGAAAGTCCTGATGCTGGTGAATTACCGTCCCGAGTACACGCACGGATGGGGCAACAAGGCCTGCTATGCGCATCTGCGCCTGGATCCGCTGGGCAAGGAGAGCGCGGAGGAGATGCTCTCCGCGCTGCTGGACGCGGGATTGACCTCACCCGGCGAGCGCCTTCGCGCTCGCCACCCTCTCCTTGGTCAGGGAGAGGGGCCCGGATCCGCGCCTCTCCCTGACCAGGGAGAGGCCGGCGAGGCAGCGCCGAGCCGGGTGAGGGCCTCTGAGGGCGGCATCGCCGGACTCAAGCGCCTCATCATCGACAAGACCGAGGGCAACCCTTTTTTCATGGAAGAGATGGTGCAGGCGCTACGCGAAGACGGCGCGCTAGCCGGGGACGGCACGCTCACCAGGCCGCTGAGCGAGCTGAAGGTCCCGGCCACGGTGCAGGCGATTCTGGCCTCGCGAATCGACCGGTTGCCGGCGGGGGAAAAGAATCTCCTGCAGACGCTCGCGGTGATCGGGCGGGAGTTTCCGCTGGGTCTGGTCGAGCGCATCCTGCACCCTGACGCGCCGGAGCAGCTGGAGCGGATGCTCTCCGAACTACAACTTGGCGAGTTTATCTACGAGCAGCCCGCAGCCGGCGATGTCGAATACAGCTTCAAGCATGCGCTGACCCAGGAGGTTGCCTACGGTTCGATTCCGGCCGCGGGGCGCAAGTCGCTCCACGAACGGATCGGCGCGGCGATAGAGGCGCGGTTCCCGGATCAGCTCGACGACCATCTGAGCGCGCTGGCCCATCATTACGGCCGTAGCGCAAATCCGCGCAAGGCGGTCGAGTACCTGGGCCGCGCCGGCCGCCAAGCGCTGGAGCGCTCGGCCTTCAATGAGGCCAATGCCAACCTCAGCGCGGGGCTCAAATTGCTCAAGGCGATGCCCGAAGATTTGGAGCGGGCCAGGCAGGAGCTCGCGCTGCAGTCCGTGCTGGGCCAGCTATTGCTGATCCAGACCGGCAGCGCCAGCTCGGTCGAAGTCGAGGAGCGCGCCCTGCGGGCGTGTGAACTCGCGCGGCTGGTGAATGATGAGTCGGAGCTGATCGGAGCGCTGTTCGCGCTGCGGCTCTGCTACATGGTGCGGGGCGAGCTTTCAAGATCGCGCGAAACCGCCGAGCAGATGCTGGCCCTGGCTGAGGGGCAGCCGGGCGAACTCGCAATGGCCCATTTTGCGATGGGGTTCACGCTGTTGCGCATCGGTGATTTCGAGGGTTCGGTAGCGCATTGCGAGCAAGCGCTGGCGATTCCCGAATCCGCCGGTCACAGCGTAGTGCTGTTGTCTTTTGTTAAACCAAAAGTAGCGTTTATGTCTCTATTGGCCCATCCGCTGTCCTGCCTGGGGTTTCCGGACCGGGCGCGCAAGCTGGCGCGCCAGGCGCTGGCAATGGCGCGCGAGGGATCGCGCCCGTTCGACATCGTGCTGGCGCTGGCCTCCGACCTCGAGCTTCAGCAGGCGCTCCGCAACGGGCCCCTCGGTCTGCAGCAGGCCGACGCCGCAATCAGTCTTGCGGCCGAGACCGGCGTGGTCTCCCAACTTGCGCGGCTGGCCGCCCCACGCGGCTGGGCACTGGTCGAGTCGGGGCGCGTCGAGGAGGGCATCGCACAACTGCGGATGGCGCTGGCCGGCGCCGAGGCCCTCAACGTCGGCCTGGTTGTGGCGGCGCTGTGCGCGCTGGCCGAAGCTTACCGGAAGCTTGGCCAGCACGAAGACGGGACGGAGATCCTGCGCAAGGCCCTCGCGCTGATGGAAAAGACCGGCGAGCGCCAATATGAAGCGGAGGTCCATCGGCTCAAAGGTGACTTGATGTCACTCGCGGATGACAGCGCTGTCGCCGCGGCGCAGGCGTGCTATCGCACAGCGATCGAGGTGGCGCGGGCACAGCGCGCCAAATGGTGGGAGCTGCGCGCCACCGTGAGCCTTGCGCGGATACTGGCGGATAACGGGCATCGCGACGAGGCCCGCGCGATGCTCGCCGACATCTACGGATGGTTCACCGAAGGCTTCGATACGGTCGACTTGACCGAGGCCAAGGTGCTGTTGGGCGAGTTGAGCGCCGGATGAAGCGCAGCGCAGCCGAATATTTTGAGGAAGGAATCGAGCTCTTCAATCAGGGCCGCTTTTTCGAGTGTCACGAGGCCTGGGAGGAAGTCTGGAAGCACAGCCGCGGCCCGGAGAAGCTCTTCTACCAGGGACTCATCCAGGCCGCGGTGGCGATTCTGCACGCGCAACGCGGCAATCGCGAGGGCGCGCGGAGCCTATACGCCAAGTCGCGCGCGAAGCTGGATGCGATCGCGTCGCAGCACATGGGCTTGGCGATCGGAAGATTGCGCGACGAGCTGGCGGAGTTCTTTGCCCCGGCGCTACCGAAGCAGCGCCACACGCTGCCGCGTCTCCCGCGACTGCATCGCTCTGATCCGGACGTTGACTAGAACGGAATATCCTCGTCGTCCAGCGGCGGTGGCGGTTCGCCTGCACCTGCGCCACCGCCCACAGCGGGCTCGGCAGCGTCCTCCATCCCCCCGCCCTGCCGGCCGCCCAGGAACTGCACCCGCAGCGCGACGATCTCCGTGACGTAGCGCTTGCCGGTGCCGTCCTTGGCCTCGTACGAGCGGTTGGAGATCCGGCCCTCGATATACACTTGGCGCCCCTTCTTGAGGTATTGCCCGCAAAGCTCCGCCTGCTTTCCCCACACTACGATGTTGTGCCAATCGGTGCGGTCCTGCTTGGCCCCCTGGCGATCGGTGTACGATTCGCTGGTCGCGACCGTGAAGCTGGCCTTGGCCTGGCCCGAGGGCAGGTAGCGCACTTCGGGGTCGCGACCGAGATTGCCGATCAGAATCGCTTTGTTAACTGCCATCGCGATGCGCTCTGATTGCGATCCTTACGCCGCGCGATGCCGAACGCAAGCCGCCGGCCTGTTCACGATCCACAGGGATCGCCCCGCCAAAGTTCACTATCGCCTTGATTTTTCAGCCTATATAATCGGCGCGGGGATGGTTGTGAGGCAGGGTTGAAAGCATGGCCACCGGCGGCATAAACGCGGGCCCGGTCCGAATCGTCGCGCTGGGCGGACTGGGCGAAATCGGGCTCAACCTGATGGTGCTCGAATGCGCCGGCGAGGCAATCATTGTAGACGCCGGCGTGATGTTCGGCCAGGACCGCGTGCTCGGCGGCGGTATCGTCGCGCCCAACCTTACCCATCTGGAGCGCAGCCGGCCCGAAATCAGGGGCATCATCGCGACTCACGCTCACGAAGACCATATCGGTGCGATCCCGTATCTGATCCGCCGCTTTCCCGCGCCGATTTTCGGCACTCAGGTTACGCTCGCCTTCACCCGGCGCCGGCTCAATCAGGCCGGAGTAACGAACGCCGACCTGCGCGTGATTTCGCCGCGCGAGCCGTTCCAACTCGGGCCGTTTACGGTCGAGGCGATTCGCGTCACCCATTCGACGCCCGATTCCATGGCGCTGGCGATCAGGACTCCGGCCGGCCTAATCGTCCATACCGGCGATTTCAAGATCGATCCGCAGCCGGTCGACGGCCGCCATTTCGATCACGAGCGCTTCGCGGAGCTGGGCGCGGAGGGCGTCGCGCTGTTGCTTTCCGATTCGACCAACGTCGAGCGGCCGGGCCGTTCCGGCTCCGAGAGCTCGCTGCTGCCCACGCTGCGCGAGATCATCCGGCGCACGCGCGGCAAGTTTTTCCTCTCGGCCTTCTCCTCGCATCTCCATCGGATCCGCCAGGTCGCCGATCTTTCGCACGAAGTCGGACGGCGCGTGGTGCCGGTGGGGCGCCGGATGGCGGAAAGCACGCGGCTCGGACTCGAACTTGGAGAGCTCGATTTTCCGCCCGGGACTTTCATCGATCGGGCCGAGGCCGAGTTCCTCGACCCGGGCCGCCTGACCTTTCTGGCCGGCGGCAGCCAGGGCGAGCCGCTTTCGGCGCTGGTCAAAATCGCGACCGATTCGCATCCCCGCGTGCGCGTCGATCCCGGCGACACCGTGGTGCTCTCGTCGCGATTCATCCCCGGCAACGAACGCACCATCCACACCTTGATCGACCATCTCTACAAACGCGGCGCTGATGTCTACTATGAGACGGTCTCGCCGGTGCACGTATCAGGCCACGCCAGCCGCGACGAGCTGACCGAGATGATCGGCCTGGTGCGGCCCACATACTTCGTGCCGATTCATGGCGAATATCGCCATCTCGCACGCCACGTGGCGCTGGCGATCGAGGCCGGCGTGCCGGCCGCCAACTGCTTTCTGCTCGAGGACGGTGACACCCTGATGATGACCGCCGCGGGCGCGCGCCGCGGGCCGGAGGTCGAAGTGGGACGCGAGCCGCTGGAGGAGACCGGCGGCGACGCCGAGGTCCTGCGCGAACGCCGCGCGCTGGCGCGCCAGGGGACGGTGGTCGCGGTTATCGCGATCTCGTCAAAGACCGGCGCGATCGTCGCGGGACCGGACCTGCTCTCGCGCGGGGTGGTCAGCGGCGACGGAACCTCCGCGTTGATGCGCCGCGCCCAGACCGATTTGCGCCAGCGGCTGCGCGAGTTGGATCGCACGGTCCGCGCCGATCAATCGCAGCTCGCTCAAGAGGTCGTCCGCGCGCTCGGCAACTACTTCCACGACGAGTACGGGATGCATCCGCTGGTAGTGCCCTACGTGATGCAGGTTGGAGAAGCGCCATAGCCCGCGAAACCAAAACTCTCGGGCAAACGCGGACGCCGCTGGTGGTCGAACCAATTGCGGGGGGAACCACCGGGATCGCCCGCGAGCTCGCCGCGCTCGCCATGGTCGCGCTCTCGGCCTTCGCGCTGATCAGTCTGGTCTCGCTCGATATCGGGCGGCAGCCGAATCTCGGCGGCCCGATAGGCGAGCGGCTGGGGAGCAGTCTCGGTCTCGCAATGGGCTATCAGGCCTATACGCTGGTGCTGCTGACGCTTGCGCTGGCCCATCGCGTATGGCTTGGCGCCCGCTGGACCGCCTTGGCCCGCGAGATAGCAGGCGGTGCGCTGCTGGCCGTGACGCTGGCGATCGCCGCTTCGCTGTGGAGCGGCGGCGCGATCGCCGGCGGCGGCCTGGTCGGCTCATCGCTCGCCGCCGTTCTGCTCGGATCCATCAATCTGGGCGGCAGTTACCTGGTCGTGGTGCTCGGCTTGATGAGCGCACTCGCCTTGATGTTCGATCGTGCCCCGACCGATCTGCTCGCGCTGATTGCCGGCGCGCTGCGGCTCCCGCGCCGAGCCCGCTCCGGCGACCGGCTCGACATTTACGATGACGCGCGGTCCGCCTCCGAGACTATCGCGCGCGAGGGCTCGCTCAACGGCAAGCATGATTCGCAGGCGCCCTTCGTCAGGCGCATCGCCGAGCGCCTCGCGCCCGATAAGACCGCCAAACATCTGGCCAAGCCCCGCAGCAAAGGCGGCTGGAAACTGCCGTCATTGGAACTGCTGGAGAGCCCGCCCGCCGAGCACGCCGAGATCGACCAGGGATTGCTGGAGCGGGGCGCGACGGTGCTCGAACAAAAGCTCGGCGATTTCGGCGTGGTCGGACGCGTCACCGAAGTTCAGCCCGGGCCGGTGGTCACGATGTACAAGTTCGAGCCCGGCTCCGGAATCAAGGTGAGCCAGATCGTGAATCTGGCGGATGATCTCTCGATGGCTCTCAGAGCGGCCGCGGTAAGAATCCAGGCGCCGGTGCCGGGCGAAGCGGTGGTCGGAATCGAGGTGCCCAATCGCCAGCGCGAGCGGGTCTGCCTGCGCGAAATCGTCGAGGCCAACGAGTTCCAGACCATCGCAGCGCAAAGCCAGCTCACGATCGCGCTCGGCAAGGATATCGTGGGCCACCCGGTCGCCGCCGATCTCGCCCGGATGCCCCATCTACTGATCGCCGGCGCCACCGGCACCGGCAAGTCGGTCTCGCTTCACACCATGATCGCGTCGATCCTGTTCAACGCGACCGCCGACGACGTGCGCTTCATTCTGATCGACCCCAAGATGCTCGAGCTTTCGGTCTACGAGAATATTCCGCAACTGCTGGTGCCGGTGGTGGTCGATCCCGAAAAGGCCGCGGCGGCGCTGCTGTGGGCGACGCAGGAGATGGAGGAGCGCTACCGGATGATGCGCGACCTGGGCGTGCGCAATATCGACGGCTACAACAAGGCGCTCAGCGGCAAATCGATGGTCGAACTCAAGGCCGTCAACCAGGTGTCTTCGCAGGTCTCCCCGCCGCAGGATCCGGCCCAGCCGGCGGCGGCGCCGATCGAGCATCGCAAGCTGCCCAAGATCGTGATCGTGATCGACGAGCTCGCCGACCTGCTGCTCTCGGAGGGCAAGACCGTCGAGCGCGATATCACGCGGCTGGCGGCGAAGGCCCGCGCGGCGGGAATCCATCTGATTCTGGCTACGCAGCGCCCGTCGGTCGACGTGATCACGGGCCTCATCAAGGCCAACATGCCGGCGCGAATCTCGTTACAGGTGACCTCGCGAGTCGATTCGCGCACTATCCTCGATTCGATCGGCGCCGAACGGCTGCTGGGTGCCGGCGACATGCTGTTCCTGCCTCCAGGCAGCGCCAAGCTGCGCCGGCTGCACGGACCGTTCGTCTCGGAGGCCGAAATCCGCCGCGTGGTCGACTTCCTGCGCGCGCAGGGAACCCCCGATTACCGGATGGAGATCCTGGAGACCAAGGTGCCGTCCGGCGATGAGGAGGGCGGCGCGAACGACGACCGGGACGAAATGTATGACGAGGCGGTGCGAATCGTGATGGAAACCAATCAGGCCTCGATCTCGATGATCCAGCGCCGCCTGCGGATTGGCTACAATCGCGCGGCCCGGATGGTCGAGCGGATGGAACATGAGGGCCTGGTCTCGCCGCCCGATGGCGCACGCCCGCGCGAAGTCCGCGGGATGCGCAATGCGCGCTAACGCATGGCGGTGAAACGCAAAGCCGATCGGTTCGTCTAACCAGAAGTGAAGACCTTCCTTGCCTGCCTCGGTCTCGCACTCTGCGCCGGATTGATGGTCTCGTCCCGCGCCTCCTGCGCGGCTGAACCCGGCCCAGCCGGCCCGAGTCTCAAAGCGGTCGTCCATCGGCTCCAGCGCCACTACCAGCAGACCAGCTCGTTCGAGGCGAAATTCAAGGAGCAAATCTTAAGCAGCGGCGGGGTCAAGCGCGACCTCGAAGGAACTATCAAGTATCGGCGGCCGGGGCGCCTGCGATGGGACTTCGCGCCGCCCCAGCAGCAAACAATCGTCGCCGACGGCACTACCCTGTTCGTCTATCAGCCCGACCTGAGCCAGGTGATCGAAACCCCGCTGGAGCGGGCGTTCAGAACTTCTGCGCCGGCCGCCCTGCTGCTGGGCGCCGGCAATATCGAGCGTGATTTCGCGCCCTTAGCCGTGTCCACGCCGCCGGGGGAGCATCTGATCCGCCTGTCGCTCAAAGCCAAGGCGGATGGGACCGAAATCTCGCTCGGGCTCGATCCGGCGAACTCAAATGTTGTGACGCTGACGTTAACGGACCAGCTCGGCAACGTGACGAAACTCGATTTCAGCGATATTCAAACGAATATTTCGCTCGACGATTCGTTATTCAGTTTCAAGGTGCCGGATGGGGTCGATGTGGTGGCCGCGCCTGAGCCGCGCTGAGAACTGCACACACATAGCAATCGCCCGATTGCGCCGCTTAAGGCCGACGAGTACAGATATATGCCCTCGGTACGGGCAAAAATGGAACGTGTCCATCTCCTGACCCTTGGCTGTCCCAAGAACCTGGTCGACAGCGAGTTGATGATCGGTGCGCTGAACGGCGCCGGCTATGGGCTGACGCTCGACCCGGCCGAGGCCGACGTGCTGGTGGTCAACACTTGCGCGTTTATCGAGGCCGCCAAGAAAGAATCGCTCGACGCGATCCTTGAGGCGGCCCAGCTCAAGGCCGCGCGGCCGGGCCGCCGCCTGGTGGTCGCCGGATGCCTGGCGCAGCGCTACGGCGCCGAACTGCGCGACCAACTCCCCGAAGTGGACGTGTTCGTCGGCACCGGCAACTTCCTCGATCTCCCGGACCTGCTGCGCAGCACCGAATCGCCCGAGCTGCGGCCGATCCCCTATCCGGGCGCGGCGCATCTGCTGCCGGGGATGGAAGCGCCGCGCGCCCGCACCGGCGAGGTGTTTTCCGCCTACCTGAAGATTTCCGAAGGCTGCAATCACAAATGCTCCTTCTGTATTATCCCCAAGATTCGCGGCACCCATCAGAGCCGCACGTTGGCTGACCTTCTATCCGAGGCGCGCGCGCTGGCTCTTAGCGGAGTGCGGGAACTGAATCTGATCGCCCAGGATTTAACCGCCTATGGGCGCGACCTGGTTCCGCAAACCTCGCTGGCCGACCTGCTGCGCCATCTGGGAGCGATCGAAGATCTGCGCTGGATTCGGCTGCTGTACTGCTACCCGAACTTCGTTACTGACGAGTTGCTCGAAGCGATTGCGGATTCGCCGAACGTGGTTAAATACATAGATATGCCGCTGCAGCATGCCGATGACGGGATGTTGCGCGCGATGCGGCGTGAGCGGTCCGGCGCCAGCCTCGCCAGGCTGCTCGACAAAATCCGCGACCGGCTACCGGGCGTGACCTTGCGCACGTCGTTCATCGTCGGGTTTCCCGGCGAAAGCGACCAGGCCTTTGACCGCCTCGGGGACTTTGTTCGCGAGCAGCAATTCGACCGCGTCGGGGTGTTTACGTACTCGCACGAGGAGAACACCACGGCATTCGATCTGCCCGGACAGATCAGTGGGCGCGTCAAGCGCGCTCGCCGTGCCCATCTGATGCGCACGCAGGCGGAAATTTCGCTGCGCAAGAATCGCAGCCTGGTCGGGACCGAAGTCGAGGTGCTGGTCGAAGGACCGCTGGCGGGCAATCGGCTGCGCGGCCGGATAGCGGGGCAGGCCCCCGAAATCGACGGCGCCGTGTTCCTGACCGGAGAGGCTGAAACAGGCGAGTTCGTGCGCGCTGAAATCGACCGGGCGCTCACTTACGATCTGCATGGGCGGGCGATGGGGGCATTCAGTTGAAGAAGAAGGGAAAGAAAACCATGCCGACCAAGAAAGCTGCAAAACCCAGACCGGTCGCGGCCAAGCTGGCTGATCGCAAGCCGGCGCCGGCCAAGGCTGCTTCGACAGCCTCGACAGCCGCCGCGGCCAAATCCGGCGCCGCGCGCCGCAAGCGATTTCTGGCCAAGGTCCGCGAGAGTCTGGATGAAATGAAAACCAGGTTGCTCAGCGAGATGGACTCCGAGCTCAAGGCCGAACGCGAGGGCAACAAGGACGAGGGGATGGACACCTACGACCTTGCCTCCGAAGAGCGCGATCGGGAAATCAGCTTCATCCTGTCCGATCGCGAACGCGTCAAGATCAAGCAGATCGACGACGCGATCGAGCGCCTCAACGAGGGCACCTACGGCGTCTGCGAGTCATGCGGCCTGGAAATCGGCGAGGAGCGGCTGCAAGCGATGCCGTTCACGCGGCTTTGCCGCGATTGCCAGCAGGATCAGGAGCGCGAGGCCCGCACCCAGCGCCGCTACGACGACGAGCGCAACGTTTACCGCAAGCTCGGCTCAACCGATAACGAAGAGGAGAGCGGCTGAGCTTTCGGGCCCCGATCTTCCGCACCTCTCGCTGGTCAGGTCAGGGAGAGAGTGAGCGCGAAGCGCCGAGGTGGGGGTCTCTGGTGTCCGAGCACAAATACGAGTTCCCGGGCGTGCTGATGCTTTCGGCGCTCTATGCCATCGTCTTCTCATGGCGGTTGCACCTCCTTGAGCTTCATGCGGGCTTCGACTGGCCGTATTTTCGCACGATGGACCAATTCACGCCGCCCATCGCGCCCCAGTATGGGCTCTCTCAATGGCGGCTGGAATCGCGCATCTTCAGTCCATGGATATTGCTCCACTGGCTTTGCGGCCCGGCTATAGGCATCAACCTGGAATTGCCGATCCATCTGGCGATCGCGTTCAGCGGCGGATGGGTTCTCGCGCGGGTACTGAAGCTGGGCTGGTTGCCTGCGCTCACCTGCGCGGCGGTCTACCCTTCGTCGTCGTGGATCTACCTGCATTTCAGCATCGGACACCTGAGCTTCCTGCCGTTCGCATACTCGCCGTGGATGGTTGCGGCGCTTTTGATCGGGACCTGGCGGGCGACGGTCGGACTGGCGGTGCTGATGGCGCTGAGCTTCTTCGAGGGCGGCCTGTACCCGATTTTGGAGACGGGCGTTCTGCTCGGCATCCTCGGCCTCGCATTGACGTGGCAACGGCGCTCGCTCCGGCCCCTCGGCACGTTGCTGATCACGGCGCTCCTTAGCACGCTGCTGGCCACGCCCAAGCTGGCGCAGGTCTGGCCTACGGAGTCGCGCTCGGTTCCGGGCTGCGATGGTCACCTGGCGGCGGCCGGCTATGCGAGCAGCTTCTTCTCGCGGGACCAGACGCAATTTCGCACCCTCCAGTGGTTGGAAACAGGAGGCATGGGTTTTTGGGAGAGCGGAGCATACCTGAGCCCGTTCATCGTGCCACTGGTAGCTGCTGGCGCGGGCTCCGCGCCGTGGGTTGTCGCCGCGTTTCTGATGCTCGCGTTCGGCATGGGCAACTATTTCGGCCCACACTCGCCATATTGCTTCCTGCACGCTCTACCAATGTTGGCTTGGATGCGAGTCAGTCCGCGGTGGTTCATCATGGCCATGCTCTGCTTCGGCGTGCTGGCGGCTTCCGGGGTTGAGCGCTTGAGTCGTTCTCGGGCCGGTACGGTCGCGGCAGTTCTGCTGCTTGCGGCAGGACTATGCGATTGCTGGTGGGTGAGTACGGGCTGCTTAGGGTTGATAGGGTCGATCAAGTAGCGCGCTAGCGTGAACGCTCACGACGTGCGAGCCCTGTGGGCGGGAGATCGGGCGAGTAACGGCTGCAAGCGACGGCCCTATCGCGCCAGCGCGCGACTGACTGCGTCCGGCTCGCGATCAATCACGGTCAACAAGACCCGCGCCGTTCGGTCCGGTCTCCTCCGATGCTGCTCCCAATCCTGCACGGCGTCGATCGCGAATCCAAATCGTCGCGAGAACTGCGACTGCGAGCACCGCAGCCGTTTTCTGATCGCCTTCACGTCCACATCATCGGGCACATGCACGATGAAGCCGTCGGTCACTTCGCCGCGCACGAACGCGCGAGCCTCCTTCGCCGCCTCTATAAGTCTCTTTCCCAGTTTAGACATAGCGCCCACCTGCTCTCTTATAGTCTTCCACCAGACCCTTCAGCTCCCGCTTCAATTCATTTCTTTCGGATTTGCTCAGATTCGCTTTTTCTCCTTTTGAATAAACCGATAGCAGGAAAACTGGAATGTCCCGGCCCGAGTAGAAGGTAATCACGCGATAACTGCCGCTCTTCCCCTTGCCGCGACCGGCGAACCGAACTTTGCGCGCGCCGCCGGCCCCCTTGATTTCGTCGCCTGCCTCCGGATTGCTCGCGATCACATCGACAACCGCCTCCCGCTCAGCTTCCGCCAGCCCGACGGCTTTGGCGTCGGCCAGATACGCAGATGTCTCGATGACCGTATGCATATTTCGATATACGGCATTGCCGTACATGCTGTCAAGCAATCGGAGCGCGGATAGCTGCGTCCCATCACCGGTGCTGGCGCTCCCCGGTCTGCGACGCGCCGGCTCGACCTTCGCACGCGCGCCGACTATAACTCTCTGCGCATCAAGTCAAGAACATCAATACTTATAAAGCTTTGCTGCACTTTCGTCGCCCGCCATCGTTGCGGGGTACTACCTGGGTACTGCAAGATACATGCCCCTTTACTTAGAGACACAAAGAGACGGGGCCACAGTAAAACAAACGCGCCCGCCCCTCGATGCGTCACGGCGGGGCGTTCCAAAAGCGTGCGCAGTCACGTGCCCAACCTCGCGATTTCAATCCGCCTGCCCAAGGTGATGGAACGGATGGAGAAGGGGGGAGCGCGGTCGCTTCGGCCATCGAGGCGCCCGGCGCACCATAGCTAAAGCGTCGGATGGCTCCCGGTGGCCGGTCGCTCGCAACGGGGCCTCGGCCCGCTCAGCGCCTAGCAGTCAGCGACGATGCGCCGCGCCTGCACGCATCCTGCCCCGCCGCTTCGTTTTTCTCGGGCGTAGCCCGGAGTTTCCCGCGCGGCGGCCCCGAAGGGGAGGGCAGCGCCGCCCCCCGGTAAGCCCCCTCGGGCAGGGCGAGATCGCTGCTGACCCTGCGCGCCGGTTCAGCAAAAAATTTTTGAGCGGACGCGATGAACGAGCCGCGATTGCCGGACCGTTGTACTGGTCGGCTGTGTGAGGCAAGGTGAGAATCCGCTCACGGGCGAAAGGATCGGCTTTTGCAACTACAGTTGCCGCACCGCAATCTCGACGACATCGTGCAGAAGGTATCGGCACAGTTTTTTCGGCACGCCTTTGACGACCTCACGTGGTGCTTCGCTATCCAGCGGACGCTCGCTTGTATCTTCCCCGCATCGCGAAGCATTCAGATTCACAATGTTCTCAACGCCACGGATGTGCCGGAGGATGTATTCGTCACGGTTGTCTTTCACGAGATGCTTCACCTGGAGATCCCGCCAGTTCGGAATCTGAGTGGCAAGAAGAACATGCATCCGCCGAAATTCTGGGAAGCTGAGCATCAACGGTCGCCCAACTACGATGCGTCCTCGGAGTGGCTGTGGACGAACCTACCACTGCGGCCCCGGAGGCGGCTCCAATGCACTGAGGTCGTGCCGGAGGTGACGCGGCTGACGCCGCAGCAACGTGCGTGGGCACGCGAGCAGTTCGGGGTCGAGCTACCGCGAGTGATCCGTTCCGACGAGCCATCATACCGCCGCATCAGCATCGAGACGTGGCGAATGATCATCGCGGCACGTCACCCGAACTGGCGGCCCTGAGCGCGAGGCTGCGCGGCGGCGGCGAGGGGAGGCCCCGGAGCAGATCGTTAGGCTTGGGCCAAGCCAAAGCCAAAGGAGAGACCGAAAGGGCGATGCTGACAATCTCCGATCTCGCCTCGTACCCATGGGAGCAAGCGCTGGACGCCTGTCCGGAGAAGGTGATCTACCACTTTGAGGCGGCCCTGCGGAGGAAGATGTTTGACGCGCAAAATGCTTGTAACGCGCCACAGTCGGAACTCTTTGAATTCTTGACAGAAGTGGCCTCGCTCGGATGGGAGCCGGGGTCCTCGGGTGAGCCGTTTAGGCCGAGAGTGACCTTTAAGGACGGCAGCCGGAGCCGCATACCGAGCGATTACTCGGATCAAGAGGCAGAACTGCTCAAGAGCATCGCTCCGACGATCCGAGACCCCGAAATGAGAGCCAGAGTGGCCGACATAGTATGGGAGCGGAATCGCGATCATGTCACCGCCGAGATCGCGGTCGGAGCTTACCTCGAATCAGCGGCTCGTCTGGAGCACCCCGAAAATTGGTCAAACGGCGCCAGGCGGATTGAGCGTGCGTTGAACATTGCCGTTTCGCTGCGAAGTGATGCGCTCAAGACGAAAGTGATCGCGCATCTTGAAGGGGTGCTTTCGCGTTACGAGGGCAACGACCCGAGTTTCCTTTCCGCGTACCTAATGAGGTTGCTCTTGACGAATGGGGAGGGGGATGCCGGACGCTATGCGGCTCTTGCGGATCATGCGGCGAAGAGCGCCGGTGCATCCGGCGACTGGAGACGAACTCGCGAATATCTCGGCCTCAAGGCGCAGTGGTTGCGACGCGATGGAAAGACTCAGGAAGCCGACGCCGCAGCAATCGAAGTGGCGGAGACCTTCGTCAAAGAGGCCAATCTAGCCGAAGCGGCAACCGCGCCCAACTACATGCTTCTCGTTCATCATCTTCAGAACGCAATCCAAGCATTTCGCGCGGTACGCGGCCAACGCGCACGCGTGGACGAGCTTCACAAGCGCCTCTTGCAGGTTCAGCCTTACACGCTGACACAAATGTCGCGAATCCGTGTCCCGCTGGCTGCTCCCGCTGAGGCGATCGAACGGGCGCTCAAGGCCGTGACAGGCAGGAGTCTTCATGAAGCGCTCGGGGCGCTCGCGTGCATCACCGCGCCGTCGAGCGTCAATCAGCTTCGGCAGGTCGCTAAGGAGATGGCAACGATCGTGCCGATCTCGCATACCATCGGGCACGCCTCCGTAACTGCTTCGGGAAAAACGGCTGCGAGGACGCCAGGTGCCGCAGCAAACGATCCTGATGAGGACAATCCCGCTATTCGCTCTTTGATGTTTCGGCATGCCGATTTCGTCCGAACGGCAACCGTCCAAGCTATCGAGGCGGCGAGATTGCAGATCGTCTTTGAGCACCCCGTATGTCTTGCCGATTGGGGCAGCGTTGTGTCTGGAAACCCATTCATCCCTATTGGTCGAGAAGAGTTCTTCGCCAAAGGTTTGCACGCGGGGCTTACCGGCGACTTCGTCGTAGCGGCGCATCTCCTGATCCCGCAAATCGAGAACTCCTGTCGGCAGATACTCGCTTCGCGGGGCGTGACCGTGTCTACTTTTGATCGAGACGGGATTCAGCGCGAACTCTACATTCATGAGCTTTTGCCGAAGCCCGAGTTCAAGCAAGTCTTTGGCGAAAACCTGACGTTCGACCTTCGCGGACTGTTAGTCGAACAGCAGAGTTCGAATCTGCGCCATGGGATGGCGCACGGCCTGTTCGATTACTACGCATTCCAGTCGCCGCCCTCAGTGTACTTTTGGTGGCTGATGCTTTATCTCGTATGGCTCCCCGTCCGCTCGCGCCTCGCCCCGGCAAGCGGCGATCTGACCGCTGACTCTGGATTAGAATCGGGCCGACAAGATTGAAGACTTCGGGCGGTCGTTCGTCAACCCCTCAGCTCTTCTGCCCAAGGCGGCACTCTGGCACTCCTCCGCGTACTGTTCGATAATTTGGCAAAATGACGGAAGAGGTGCAGCCTGATTCAGCACGACGTTGAACTTCGCGCCGAGGACATCCAGGTCCTGAGCGATCCTGACGGGATCGCCGCGTTTTTCGGCCGGCTCGGATACAACACGAATCCGCGAACGGTTCAGACGCCCGGCAATCTCGGCATTACTTCCGACGCTCTCCTGCGCCGCATCAAGAAGATCGAGCTGATCGCCGACAACGATGGCTTTCTTCAGATTTATCTGTTTCAGCTTGCGAGCGTGACCGTCGCTGATGCGCGCGGGCTCGCGGGCGCGTTCCGAAACCGCGCCGGCAATTTTCTGCTCGTCCTGACCAAAGACTTCGATCGTATCGATTTTGTCCTGGTCGAAAGAGAGCCCGCCAAGGAGTCAACCACTATCGGAACTCCACAGCCGAAGATCCGCCCGCGTATCCTGAGCGTCGAGCGGCGCAAGCCTGAGCGCGTCCAGCTTCGGGTTCTGCGCCGTTTCACCTGGACCGGATCCGACGCGTTCGCTCAATACGATAAGCTCGCAGCCGCGTATTCCGTAGCCTATTGGTCGGAGGACCATTTCAACAACCGCGCGCTGTTCTCCGACTACTTCCTCAAGGAACGGCTGCCGAACTCGACCGACGACTTCCCGGAGTGGAAGGAAGACCCGAAGCCGGCGTACAAGCGCCTACGCAAAATTTACGAGGTCGCGCTTCCGGGCTTCGCCGGCGGCGCGACAAAGGCATCGGTCGTCCGGGCGGCCTTGCTAGAGCCAGTTCTGAGCGAACTCGGGTTCAGAGTGATCCAGGCCGCGAGCAGCAGCGCAGCCGACGAGCCCGATTTCCGCCTCTATTCGCAGAGGCGGAGCGGCGAAGAGGCGCCGCTGGCCCTGTGCATCGCCTATCCGTGGGGCCGTTTCCTCGACGGCAAGGACGATAGGCTCGACACCGAGACGCCCGAGCACAATCCCGGGCAGCGCGTCGTCAGCCTGCTGGACAAGGCGGAGTGGATCGTCATCACGAATGGCAAGCTGTGGCGGCTGTACTGTCAACGCGCTCCTTCACGCGCGAGCAATTACTACGAGATCGACCTCGACGAGGCGCTCGGACGCGCGGCGCCGCACCCCGATGGCCCCGCCGATGGGTTCCGCTACTTCTGGCTGCTTTTCCGGTCACGCGCGTTTGAACGAGCGCCAACCGGAGAGAACGGCAAGGCCGCCTGTCTGCTCGACCGGCTCTTCGAGGGCAGTCGCCAATATGCCGCCGAGCTGGGCGAAAGCCTGAAGCGACGTGTCTTCGAGGACATCTTTCCGATTCTGGCCGAAGGCTTCATCGCGAACATCCACGAGCGCGAGGGGCGCGACGCCGACCTTCCGCAGGAACGCCTGGACGAGGTCTTCCAGGGCGTCCTCACGCTGCTGTACCGGCTGCTCTTCCTGCTCTACGCCGAGGCGCGCGATCTGCTGCCCGTGCGCGGCGAGGCCCGCGACTACCTGGAGGTGAGCATCACGAACCTCAAGGGCGAGATTGCGCAGGACGCCGGCCTGTTGCTGGTAGCGACGGAAGACAAGCTCAAGAAGCATTACGATGGGGACAACTATGCCCTCTACGGTCGTCTCGCCCGCCTTTTCAAGGTCATCGACGAAGGCAACTCCGATCTGAACGTTCCGACCTACAACGGTGGGCTATTTATCAGTTCGCCGGGTCGCGATGATGAAAGCGCCGAAGCGGCGGCGGCGCGGTTCCTCAAAGCCAATAGGCTCAGTGACCCTTGCCTCGCCCGCGCCCTCGACCTGCTCGCGCGCGACGAAGACCCGAAAACCCATCAACTAGCTCCGATCGATTTCAAATCTCTCGGCGTTCGCCAGCTCGGCTCGATCTACGAGGGGCTGCTTGAGTTCAAGCTTCGAATCGCGATCGAGAAGAAAGCGATCGTCAAGGAGAAGGGCCACGACCTCTACGTACCGTTCAAGGACCTGAGCGATCGCGAGCGAGAGCGTGCCGAGGCACAGGGCCGCGTCGTCAGGAAGGGCCAGGTCCACCTCGAGAACGACAAGGGCGAGCGCAAGGCGTCCGGCTCCTACTACACGCCCGATCACATCGTGAGCTACATCGTCGAGCACGCCGTCGGCCCCGTCGTCGCGGAAAAGTTCGGGGCGATGCGCCCGAAGCTCCGGGAAGCGGGGCAGTGGCATCGCGATCAAACGCTGATGGCGAAGGCCAAAGGCGAGAAGCCCAGCAAATACGAGACGGGACCGGCGGTCGAGCATCGATGGCGGGGCCTCGTCCACGATCTCTTCGACATCAAGGTGCTCGACCCGGCGATGGGCTCCGGCCATTTCCTCGTCGAGACGGTCGATTACATCACGGATAGGATGCTCGACTTCCTGAACTCGTTCCCGTGGAACCCTGTTACCGCCCATCTCGACCTCGTGCGCCGCACCATCGTCGATCAGATGGACGAGCAGGGAATTACGATCGACGAGCGGCGCCTGACGGACGTGAACTTGCTCAAGCGCCACGTCTTGAAGCGGTCCATCTACGGCGTTGATCTGAACCCGATGGCGGTTGAGCTAGCGAAGGTCTCGCTATGGCTCCATTGCTTCACGCTCGGTGCGCCGCTGTCGTTCCTTGACCATCACATGCGGTGCGGAAATTCGTTGATCGGCGTCAGAGTGGCGGACGCGCACGACGAGTTGCGACAGGGTTCGTTGTTCGGGAACTGGTTTGCCGGCCTGATGCTCGCGACCGATCTGATGCGTCACGTCGGCGAGCTTTCGGACGTGACCTCTGCACAGGTCGGGGAATCGAAGGCCGAATACGGCAGGGCGTCTGGGGCGCTCGCGCCGTTCAAGCGAATCCTCGATGTATACACGAGCCAATGGTTCGGCAACGCTGGGGCCAAGAAGCCACGCGGGAAAAGCGGTGCTGTCGATTCGCCTGTAATTGCGTTTCTGAAGGCCCGCGAAACCGATTCTTTTGTAAGGGCGCGCGCTCCGGTCGCCATCGAGAAGGCGCTTGCCGCGATGCCCGCACGTGAACAGCGGATCGCAGAGGCGGCCCTTTTGGCCGGGCAGCAAAAGCGTTTCTTCCACTGGGAACTCGAATTCCCCGAGGTGTTCTACGGCGCCCGCCCTGGCACCGAGCGAGCTATGGGATATATCGAAGGCGCGGGGTTCGACGCGGTACTCGGAAATCCCCCATTTGACGAACTTTCGGAGACGACGCTCGGCGCCGGCGGCTGCAACGAGATCGACTTTCTCAATGGGCAAAAGAGCTACTTCTCGGCAGGTTCAGGAAGATTGAACTGGTATCACTTCTTCATCCTTCGCGCCGCAACTCTGGTCAAATCCCATGGGCGCCAGAGCTTTATTGTCCCGATGTCCTTGCTAGCGGATCAATTTACCCGATCGCTGCGGAGATGGTTGCTCACTTCAAACCGCCTTGTACGAGTCGAGGCATTCCCCCAAAAGGACGACCCTCGCCGACGGATATTCCGCGACGCCAAGCTGCCCACCTGCGTATACCTGATGGAACCGAACTGTTCGCCGGATCGTTTCGAATTGGCCGTTCATCGCGGTGCCGAAATCAACGACGGCTCCCGTGCCTACACGACAGAGAGTCGCTCAATCGAGACTCTAGATCCTACCAATTTCACCATTCCCCTAGTTTCTGAAAGCGGGTGGAGATTACGACAGCGGATCGCCGAGAATTCCCGGCTCGGAAAACTGCATGAGTACGGCGCTACCCCGACATCTGGCGAGATCGTTTTCAACAAGGCTTTCAGGAAATACCTGACCACAAGACCGACAGATACTCTCATCCTCAGAGGGTCGCACGTGCAACGCTATGAGATTGTAGACCAGGCGAAGCAAGGCGAACCGATGTACCTCCGGAAGGCAGAGTACCTTCGCGAAGCAACACCCGGCTCGAAAGCCTTTGACTTCCGACAGCCGCGCGTCGTGTACCAGGAGTGCGCCGCGATAGACAATTGGCGGCGGGTAATCGCTGCGTATTTGCCAGCCGGGCAAATCTGCGGTCATAAGATTTGCTATTTCAAGGAATACAAGTGTGACCCAATGGTACTGCTCGGCATTTTCAACAGCCGGCTTTTGGATTGGCTTGTCACGATTGTGAGCACCAACAACAGCTTGCCGGCATATCTGGTTGGCGCTCTGCCCTTTCCGAAAGTGGAGTCCGGCGTGCGCTCAACTACCGAAGAGTTTTCTGACGTGTGCACGCGAGTTCTCGACGCCGCAGCAGTGGATACTCCGAGCGCCGCGGAGGTCGCGACGGAGCTATTGTCGCGTGCAGGGTTGCTCAGCGACACGACTGAAGCCATTTCGACGCGGCAGGCTTGCGCTGTAGGCTACTTGGCGCAGCAGATGATAGCGCTACGTCAAGCGCAAAGCACCGGGGGCAAGAGCTTCCTTCACAAAGTACCAGCGCTATTGGGTGTTACGAAATCCGTCGATCTAGAGGCATTCTCTGGAAAGACGGTTCTGCGCAACTATGTGGGCGATTATCAAAGAGGCGAGTCGCACCAATCATTTGAGCGTATCTGGTCGATTCTTGAGCGGAACGTGAGCCAATTGGGAGGGACGCCTTCTGAGTCCGGGCGCGAGAAGCTGCGAGGCGAATACGACAGGAGCCTTTCGATTTTGCTTCCGATCAAAATGCGCATGGCCGTGACCGACTCCGCGATAGATCAGCTCGTGTTCCGTATGTACCAGCTGCACGAAGAAGACGAATTGATCGTGGACGAGGCGCTTGCCGCATCGAGTTAGAGGCTAGAAACGCGCTACATGAAGGTTCCATACGTAATCGACAATGAAACTAGTCGGCTCGCCGACATTCTGGAGGCGCTTCTAAGCGAGCATCAGAGTAAGTCGTTGGACGTTGCGACGGCTTACTTCACAGCCGGCGGGTTTGGCCTCCTTAGAGAAGGGCTGCGTAGTCTCGGCAACCTTCGGCTGATCCTTGGCGCCGAGCCGACGACAGGTGAGCAGATCGGGCTTCGGCCCGACGCTGGTGCGATTCGCGGTCTCATGCGGCGAGACTTCGAGGCGCTGCCTTTCAACGAAAAGACTCTTCGTCTGGTCGAAGATTTGATCGCCTATCTGCGGCGTGACTCAGTTCTGGTTCGGTTCCACGAGAAGGGCTTTCTGCACGCGAAGTGCTGGCTTTTCTATTCCGACCGTCCGGGCCAGCAGATGCTTTTCGACCGCTTCCGCCCGATTCTCGCGATCGTCGGTTCCTCGAACTTCACCATTCCGGGCCTGACCTCGAATCGCGAACTGAACCTCACCCACAAGGTTTTGCTCGATCCCGCAGAAGTCGAAGACAATGACGCAGCGTGCGCAGTGTCCTGGCTGAGCGATTCCCGGGCCAGCGAGCGGATCACGCGGGAGAACCGCCAGCTTTTGAAGAGCGAGGTAGGCGCACGCGCGATTATCGACCTCGAAGCCTGGTACGAGCGCCAATGGAGCGACGGCCGGGACTTCAAGCAAGATCTGATCGATTTGCTCGACGCGTCGAAGTTCGGACGCAAGGAGTATTCGCCGTGGCACGTCTATATGAAGGCCCTGTTCGAGTACTTCAAGGACGAACTCGGCGAGCCCGAGCCCCAAGCGACCCGCTCGGCGGTCGATCTCGCAGAGTTCCAGGAGGACGCGGTCAAGAAGGCGCGCAAGGTACTCGCCCGCTTCGACGGCGTGATGATCGCGGACTCCGTTGGCCTCGGCAAGACGTGGATTGGGAAAAAGCTTCTCGAAGACTTTGCCTACCATATGCGCCAAAAAGCCGTAGTCGTCTGTCCCGCGAGCTTGCGCGAGCTTTGGGAGTCGGAGCTTCGCGACTCGACTATTCCCGCATCAGTGCTGTCTCAGGAGGAGTTGGGGCGTGAGGAGTTCGACCCCGTGCACTGGGGTGACGCTGATGTCGTACTAATCGACGAGTCACACAACTTCCGCAACCCGACTGCGCAGCGATATTCGACCTTGGAGAGTCTGCTCGGCGCCAATGGCGGCCGGGGACGTGACGGCGCGCGAAAGAAGCTGATTCTGCTCACTGCCACGCCGATCAACAACGACCTGATGGATCTTTACAATCAATTGTCGCTCGTCACCGGCGGAGATCGCAGCTACTTTGCGGCAAGCGGCATCGGTGATCTCTACAAGTACTTTCTCGCCGCGCGCCGGACCACTCGCGCGGGCGATGGGGCACTGGCGCTTTTCAATCTGCTCGAAGAAGTCGTAATCCGCCGCACTCGGGCCTTCATTAGAACCGCCTACCCTGAAGCGACGATCGCGGGAAAAAAGGTTCATTTTCCCGATCGAAAATTGAGGACCGTCAATTACGATCTCGAATCGACATACGCCGGCATCTACGAGGAGATAGTCTCCGGGATCGAAAACCTGAAGCTCGCGCCTTACAGCCTCGAAGCTTACAAGAAGAAGGAAGTGGAAGTTGACGAGTTCGAGGCCGGTCGCGAGCAGGCGCTGGTCGGAATCTTCAAAAGTCGTTACCTCAAGCGTTTCGAGTCGAGCATCGCGGCGTTCCGCATCAGCGTCCGCCGTGCGCTGTCGTTCCTCAACACGTTCGAGTCGTACATCCTGCAAGGGCGCGTCCTGAAAAGCACTGACTTTACGCGCGCGATGCGCTTCCTGTCGGCCGAGGACGAGGAAGATGATGCGACGCCACGCTCGCGAGCGGATGAGATGGACGAGAACGAGGAGGCGCGGGAAGCGCTCGCCGAGATGGAGACCGTGGATCACACGAAATACGATCTGCGGCGGCTCCATGAAGCCCTCCAAGAAGACGTGCGAGCGCTGTCGGACATCTGGCAGCGGGTCAAGAACATTCGGGCGAGCCAGGACGCGAAACTCGCCAGGCTCAAGGAGATGCTGTGTAAGGACCTGCGCGGCAAGAAGGTCCTCCTCTTCACCTACTACAAGGACACCGCGCGCTATCTCTACAACCAGCTTGGGAACGCGGAGAACCCGGACGCGGCGACTTTCCGGAAGGCGTTGGGCGCTGTGAACATTCGGAGGATGGACAGCGACGCGGACGCTCGGGAGCGGACGCGGATCGTCAGGAGCTTCGCGCCCAAGGCGAACAAGGCGCTCGACCTCGCCGAGAGCGACAAGGAAATAGATATCCTCATCTCGACTGACGTACTGTCTGAGGGACAGAACCTCCAGGACTGCGGATACCTGATCAACTACGATCTGCATTGGAACCCGACCCGGATGGTACAGCGCGCTGGGCGCATCGATCGTATCGGAACGGAGTTCGACCGGCTCTGGATCTACAACATGTTTCCCGACGCCGGCCTGGAGCGGCTGCTCAGGCTCGTCGAGAGCCTGTCGGTCAAAATCGCGACGATCGACGCCACCGGCTTTCTCGACGAAAGCATCCTCGGCGAGACAGTTCATCCTCGCAACTTCAACACGCTGCGCCGCATCCACGACGAGGACGGCTCGGTCATCGAAGAGGAGGAGAGGTTTACAGAACTCGCGAGCAACGAGTTCCTGCTCAAGCAGCTTCGGGAACTGCTCGACGGCGGCGGACGCGAGGCGCTCGAAGCGCTGCCGGACGGCATTCACTCCGGCCTGACGCGTCCGAACGCGCGCGGCGTCTTCTTCTACCTCCAGGGCCGGGTGGCGAACGGTGAAAAGCTCCACTTCTGGAAATACTGCGACGTGAAGAATGACGCGATCATCGACAACCGCTACCTCATTGCAAGTCTCATCGCATGCGACCGCGACACTCCGCGCGTCGTAGACCCCGAACTGTTTGGCTCCGTGTTCGATCTACAAGAAAGGGTGATCGCCGAGGTGCTCAAATCCGTGGAGGAACAGAAGGCTCGCGAGACGGCGCCGCGCTCGCTCGACCCGATTCAGACGACCGTCACGACGGCGATTCAGGGCTACCTCAACCATCCTGACATAGACCGGAAGCGTGCGGTCGAAGCGATCAAATTCGTCAGTCAGCCGATGCGGAAGATTCAGGCGAACCGACTGAAGGAGGCGTATCGCCAGTTCCAGCGAACCAGCGACATCAAGACCTTGCTTGAAGCCGTCGAGGAAATTCGTGCTCGCTTTGGCGAACCAGCAGCGCCGCCTCCATCGAGCGACAGACCCGCGCCATCCCTGACTCATGATGACCTCCGCCTCATCTGTTTCGAGATTGTGAGCTAATCAGCGTGACCCGCATCTCCTTTTTGGCAAAATGGACGATGACCCCCGAAAAGGTGCCGAGACTTCCGCACTCCGCGATCGCCTGTGGGCATCACTGTGGCGCAGGCGCCGAAAAGGGAGCAGGCCCGCGCATCTTTGGCGTGAGCCCCTTCAGGCCGGCGTTCGCGGTGGGCGGGCGCTAGTCACCGCAGGAGCGTTTACCTGCCCTTGACAGTACGGAGGGTAGGTCATAAATTTAAAACGATCCCGGAACCATCTCGGTTCTCGGAAGGAGGCCACGGACTTAAGCTGTGCGTCCTCAGCTCGAACAGGCGTCTCAGCGCATCTCTGGTTCGCGCTTCTGCGAGCCCGGAATTCCTTATACAATTCCGATATGCCCGACCAGACACCGCTGGGTGAGCCGTTCGTAGCCGCACTTCAGGCTCGCTTCAAAATCTTGAGCCAATAATGAAATTGCCCGGCCAGGCCGGGCAATTTCATTTCGAGGTCTGCGTCACACGGGCGAAGGGGTGCCTTCCGCGGATGTCGGCGTCCGGCCCGACGTTTATGTAATCTCGAATTTCCCATTCTTGCATCGGCGTGTGAATTCTCTTTTTACCTGGAGGTCGCTGAGGTTCAACGTTCCAGTGGAACCCCCTTTGCAGCGTACGCCCGGCTACGTGAAGCTCCTCGGTTCCGTGGTAAGATTTATCGACACTCCACTTCAAGTCTTGCGCGTCGTTACGATATTGACCTGCACCCCACCTGCGATTGAACGCATCTCGTGCACCCTTGTCCGACAGCCCTTCCTCATCGCCAGACGCCAGAAAGACATGGAAGGGGAGGCACCGCGGGTCGTGTTCGCCCTCGCATTCCACTACGGCGTTCCATCTTTCAAAAGCGACGATCCAGGCTGCGGGGTTGGCGTTCCAGTCGTGAAGTGGGATGGAGTATGCCTTATATTGGACGTAGCGGGCGATTGATATTACCTTCCTCGTACTTATGGCGAATTCCCGGAGCGGATGTGTGCAGACTTCAGCGGGATGGAGTCCGAGCGTAGCAACACGCGCGCGATGGGCTTGCTTGTATAACGCTACGGCATCTCTTGGCTCAACCAAATGAACGGTTCGGCCGGTCGGAGCCGAATATTTCACGGTCGGCTTTAGAAAGAACTTCCAGCCGCGACGCTCAGATTGCCGTCGCAAATCGTCCACAAAAGACCCTACCTGCGCCCTTTTCTCGGCTGGGTAGAAGCACCAGATTTCGACATCCACGGCGCAAAGGGTCTCAGGATTTTGGCTCGTTCCGCAAACTGTCCAGCACGAGACCCAGCGGCAGAGTGACAGCACGAAGTTCGCTTTCCGTCATACCAGCAGCAACCCGCTGTACGAGCCGAATGAGTTCCTCGCGCTTCCCAAGCTCTGAGTGTTCGTCCACGCCGGATACGGGCTTTTCTTGCCTGGCTAGCGTTCTGGTTAGTACTCGACGACGCCGCGAATTTTGGACCTTCTCGAATGCCAGAGTCACCGCCTCATCTCTCAAGCCGCTTGCCTTGAGAACTTCTTTTAGAGTCTCCGCAAGAACATGTTCCCGGTACAGAAACCAATTGCGGCTAATCTGCGGGGAGGCGTCGTTCAGGATGTCGTTCCACTTTTGCCACCAACGAGGGTCATTCGAGTCTTTCAGAACCTCCGCAAGCCTAGCGCGCGTTGGCTCTTCTAGTGCCGCGCTTCGAGCGCTGAGAAACTCTCCAGCGATGGCTCGATGTTTCTCCACCGGAGCGGGTTTGATTTCGGCTTCGTCTTTGCCGTTGGTGCTAACAAGGATTTCGCGCACGTCTCCCGTATTGCGGTTGACGCCAATGCTGTATGGGCTTGAAGGGCTAATCCACACTCGCCAAAGGTCTGGAGCCGCTTCGCGATTGCGTTCACTCGACGGACGGCTTGGGGCATCTTTCGGTCCGTAGACGATGTCGCTCCCCGTCCTCCGAATTTCCCGTACCCCAGGTACGTGCTCCCTGATAAATTCCCGAAGAGACGCGACGCCGAACTTGGCTGGCGAAAAGTCCGGCCACTTAGCTCTCAGAAGCTGGCCGATCTGAGCGCCATTTAGCTCCTTGTCACGCGCCGCTTCCACTAGATGTCTCAATTCAGCGGCAAGCTCCTGCGTCTCTGATCCGTCTTGCTGGGTCATTTCCCCGCTGCGTTTGTACGTCCCGACTCTGTGAAATTCGCCAACGCCCACTGGCGGTGTCCGGCGGCCCAGAGTTGAGCTTGTCCCACAATTCTGGCGGCAGGATAGCTCATTTCGTGGTGGCAGAAAACCTTCAGGAAATTTGCGGCAAATTTGGCGCTGGTGTCCCCGCCGTATCCAAAACCCCAGTTTTAGAAGAACAGAGAGGTTGGCGCATGAATTTTCGCCCGAAAAACGGAAAAACTCTTATTTTCTGCGGGACTCTTCAATTTTCAGATCGACCGGTTTTGACTCCGCCTCGCGAGTAGCGCGGCGCATGATTTCATCCGCTAAATCCCGGCCCGTGAAAAACCTCAGGCTTTCCCGAGGTTTCGGCCAAATGCGCGAACTAACCTGCATGGTACCCCCCGCGCCCGTTCATGAGCTAGAATATCATCATGATCGAGTCTTCCGATGAGGCGCGGCGGATGCTCGCGCGGCTGGCGGGATTGAGAAGCGCAAAGAAGGCTCGGCGGCTCGGCTGGCCGGCGCTTAGGAAGGCAGTTGCATCGAGGCGCCGGAAAGCCGAGTTGCGCCGCAGACTCGGCCTCATCAGCGATTCCTACGCGAAACGCCTGCGGGCGAAAGGTGTTCCGGTGGGCGATTTGTCAGGGCTCGTGGCTCGGTTCGGCTACTCAGAGGGCCTGATGCACCGACTGATGTTTGGCGATTTGAGTTATCTGCTACCTCTGCCGAGGTCGCCCGTCGAACCGAGGACCGCCGTGGTGGTTCCTTCATCCGAGCCACCGAGAACGAGCCTGCGAGGCTTACCGCTGCGCGGCACCTTCTACAGACGTTTCGCGGCTGGCACTAGGCGGGGCTTCTGACACTACCGCTCCTGCGCCTTCCGTGCTCTGGGTGACAAGGGTGACGTGGGGACAGATTTCTGGAAACATGTCTGATTTGCTGGGGTAGCGTCGCTTTCGGCTCCGTCACCCAGCGTCTTTGAGGCTTGGGTAACTCGGGTGACAGCCGTGCGGCGCGGTTGGCCTGTCACCGGCGTCACTCTCGGCTTTTTCGGTTGGGTGCCGGCGCACCCAAGGAAAGAAACCTTTATGCGAGCAAGAGTTTCCGCGCATGTCACCCTTGTCACCCGGCGTCTCCCCGATTTTGGTATACAACCTCGAAAAGAAAGGCGATGCGGCGGCCTAACCCTCCTCACCGGGCTCGCGCGGCGCATCCGCTAGGAATTTTGCGCTCATATGATAGACCCGCTTTCTGCCGATGTCGGGGAGCCGGTGGACGCTCTGGACCTTGTCGTCGCTCCGATCGGGTATGAGCCAGCCGCGTTTCTTTAACTCGCGAGCGATAAGCCCTGCGTCGAATCCGGCGCAAACGTCGGAGCGCCAGACTTCGGGCAGAATGAAGAATTCGGCGCCCTCACTTACCTGCTTACGAATCCCGGCGCGATTGATCACGTGCCAATTCCTTTCGGTATCTCCTTCCCAATTTGCAAAGCGAGAGTCGCCATGCATTTCCAGAAACTTGCGCACTTGTGCGATCCCGGCCGCGATTTCAGCAGGACCGGTTGTGCCGCGCTCGTCGAGCCATGCCTTGAAGCATGAGGCGGCGCCTTGCTCGGCCACTCCGGGCGACCACGGCAACACGCCCAGAGCGATCGCCAGATCGCCTGCGGCAGCGACCAGCCCGAAGCGCGAGGCAACACGTCTTATTTGGCCATCGGAATCGGTTGGGCAATATTTTCCGAGGAAGTCGGCCTGGTGGCGCTTGACTGTCGAAACGCACCTCTCGGTATCCCGAACGACCCGGTCTAGGAACGCGCGAATCGGAGTTCCGTACAGTTTACCGCTGATCTTGATCAGATGGTCCGCGAACAGTTGGCCATTGCCGAATCCGTGCAGATCTTCGAAGATGCCGAGGCCAGCGCCCGCGTCAGCCGGAATATCTACGATTCGCACTTCCTGCCCTGCCGTGACGTGAACGCGCGGATCTTCCCGAATCTTGTCGGCAAGGGAAATCTCGCCCGAAGAAAGGAATAGGATTCGCCAGGTTGCCGGCGGTCGCCCTGAGCCGTCGCGCCCGGCGCGCTGTTTGCCTTGGCCGTTGGCAAGCATGTACGCGGTCTCGCCCGCTTCCCGCGCGGTGACCTGCGAAATCTCGTCGAGAGCAAGGAGTGTGTCGGAATGCAGCGCTGCCACGCTTTCCAGGCCGTTAGCGGTCGCACGCCATTGGCGTAGGTACCCGAGCGGAGCATCGCTCCCGCCCCACACTGATCCCGCTACCCGCAGCGCCGTGGTCTTACCAATTGATGAACTATGGCGAAAGTTGAAGCCGCCGCTCTCGCTATTGGTGAGGTAGAGCAGCGGTGCTGCGAACCCGCATGAGACCGAGAACAGAAGGCGTGAATTCCCTGCGCAGAGGGCCGCTACTTCCTTTTGCCATTGATCGAGCGTTCCACGTATTTTGAACGTGTGCTCAATTGGATGAGCAGTTTGATAAAGAATTCTCTCTGACTGAGTATTACCAAAGACTACGTCCGGCAGAACGAACGCCGGACCCTGCCAACCGAGTCTCGTGACCGCGCGCGCCCGCACGGGCGGCACGGTCGATGAGATGTACTGGTGCAGTCTCCCACGCGGTTTGATGCCGGGCTCTATCGTCACGCCCATCGCGAGCAGCTGCTCCCGATACTCAACACCGTCGCCTGCGAGCAGGCTCATCGGCATTGCCCATTCGTGGCAGTTGCCGTCCGCGTCTCGCAGCTGGAGCAGCCGCCCCCAATCTTGACCACCTTCGCTTCGCGTCGCCGCCGCGACTTTAAGATAAGAGCAGACACGCACCCAATCTGTGCTGGCGCCGCCGTCGCGCTCCTCCGCATACTCCACACCTTCGTCGTTCAGTTGGAAGGGAAATCGGACGCCCGACTTCTCGGTCGCGTCAGGATGAGATGCGCCGACGCCATAGCCCTTCTCTGCGAGCCGACGTGCGGCTGCGCGAAAATCGCCCCCGTACTCGAGCAGGGCTAGAGCGGCAAACTTGCTGTAGCTGCGGCCCTCCTCGAACGGCGCTGCGTTGCTCGAAAAGACGTGCAACAGGCCGTTGCCTCGGTAGTTCGTCGTCGCACTCCAGCCGCACTGGTTCTTTCCGGGTCGCCGCCAGAATTCGACACCGTCAGAGACACGCATCGACTGCCACCCGTGCGGAGTCAGAGTCTCGCTCCATGACGCACGCCGGTTGAAGTCGTCGCCTGGCCGTTCCCTGTCAGCACTTACGGCCGTTCCAGATGGCGATCTCTCGCTCTCAGCGGACTGGTCTTCACCGGTGACCGTCGGCAATTCGCTGAACGAGGCGGCGCACGCGAGCAGAGCCGCGCGCTCCTCTTCGGTGAGAACGGGAATGTCCTCGAACTTCCCCTTTAACAGACGGTAGGGCTTGCGCAGTTCATGGCACTCTGGCGGCGAACCAACGGTGAGTGCGTATCCGCCTTCACCGCGGGTTTCAAGAAGAGTCTCGCGCTTTCCACCTTCGAGCGGCCGTTCGGCGAGCTTCTGATTTCCAGCGACCGCCCCGGCGCAGCGATAGATGAGATGAAACCCGCCGCTCGGTGTTTCTATCAGCGGGCTATTCGCGATCTTTGGGACCGCTTGTATGGCGGCGCCGTGGAAGTTTTCAAAGGTTGCGCGGTCGTCGCCGTCGATGATCTCCAGGTTCCCGCTGATCGCTCCGCAAATGATCGCGATACCGGGCCGGTCCTTTTTGGCGAACCACGCGACGATCGTTGCGTCATCAGGGCGTTGTTTCTGATAGGGCTTCCAGCGCTTGAGGGCCGGCGCCTTCGTGCCGTCGCACCGGATCGGAATAACGCTTAATCCTGCGCGGACGAGGCGAAGTGCAAACTCCAGTGAACCGTCGCCGTTAGACGAGCGCGGACTTTCCGGCATGGCCGCTTTACTGTTGCTAGGCCGTTGGCCGGTCCTTGTGGTCGTTGCGCTTCTTCGCCGCAAGGTTCGGTTTTGAGATACGCACCTTGCCGGTTCGACAGTTCTCAATGAACGCCTTCAGGTCGGCGCCTCGGGTAAACGACCGCCTGCCAATTTTCAGGCGCTTTAGCTCTCCGCGCTCCCAGAGCCGGAAAATCGATACGCGGCTCAGGTGCAGCGCGTCTTCGAGCATCGGCATATCGTAAAGCTGTTCGGTTGAAGCAGTCATCGTTTTCGCTCCCTTGCCGCACTGCGTGCGGCAGAAAAATTGCCAGCAGCCCTCGGACGTTCGTCGCTATGTAGCTTAGACCATAAGCTCGTTACATATCAAGAGCCTTGAAGAGATACACGTTGCTTTGTAATTCCGACCTTGATATACGTCGAACATGCCGGCCTCACGCAGACGCAAGCCCATTCCGGCTGAGTTCCTATGGCTCCTGTCCAGTGGTGGCTATAGTTGGCAGAACGGCACCTCGACGACCGGCATCGTGGGGCGCTGGCTCGTCATGGAGCCCGAGACGGTTGAAGTGGCCCCGCGAGTCGTCGCCAGCATTGTTGCCGACCGCGCTTTGAATTCTCGCTCCTACCAACCGCTCAGAGAATACACCGGACTTTTTCGGATTTTCGCGAAGACCAAGCCGACCGAAGAGGGCGTCCTAGCATTCGCCAACCGCTTCGGCGGTCTATTTAGCGAATCCGCCGAAGACAATCCCCACGGTCGCGTGTATTTAGGCTCCAAACCGCCATCCGATCCCCGGTACTTCTTGCATGGCGAGCAATTGGAGCAATGGGCAGCGGCGATCGGCGAAATGCAGCGCATTGTCAGCCTCTGGGATGCCATAAAAGCAGGTGATGACAGTTGGCTGCGCTCGATGCTGCCTGACATCCCGTACTTTGCCGACGTTCCTACTTCCTCAGTGCCGTATCGTGCGTGGGCTTGGCTGGCGTACCTGCTCAATGAGCGCCTTGGCCGACACGCGGCGCCGGAGTTCCTCTATCGTTTGCAGCCACAACCGACGACCCACATTTGGCTCGGCCCCAAGAACCTATTGGGTGCGCTCTGGATACAAGCGGCGGTCGCCGTCCACGAGCGCCAGGAATTTAGGACTTGTGCGCGGTGTGGCGATCCCTATGCGCTACCTCGCACGGCTCCGAAAGGTGGTGGGCGAACCGAAGCGAAGTTTTGCTCGGCGCGGTGCCGCGTCGCCGCGTACCGTGAGCGTAAAGACAAGGCACGGAAGCTGCGGAAAAAGGGCACGCCGCACGCGGCCATCGCCAAGCAGCTTGGCACCGACACCAAGACCGTCAGGGGCTGGCTTGCGCGCAACTGACTATCCACGGGACGGACGCGGGCGTGCCGTCAGGCGTGGGCACGGCCCCGCAGTGGATGCGCTGCCGGCGTCCCCTTTTCGGCCTTCGGCTCCCCCCCTTTACGGGCGGTCTGCCTCCTTGTAGCGGGCGCGCGCTTCGCGTCGCCCAGAGAGGGGCCGCGCTCTTCTGCGAATCGAAGTCGCGCCGCTACGCGGTCGCGACGCTCTCCGCGCGGCGACTTCGGCAGGCCGTTCGCGCCCTGCGCGCTTGGGCTTGCTAAGCTGCCGCCGTGGCCGGCCGTAGATCGATCACTTCGCCGCGCGGCTTCTCGCCGGTCACAATCTCGCGCAACCGCGCGTCCCATTTGAGAAGAGCCGCGCGCTTCTGCTCATCATACTCGAATTTCAAATAGTGCTTGAACGTCACGCCCGCGAGCGTGTGATTGAGCAGCTTCGAGATTACCACGGGCTCGACGCGAAGCTCAGCAAGGCCGGTCGCCATCGTTCGGCGAAGGTCGTGAAACTCGAAGTTTTCAAGGCTCGCCGTCTTGCGGATGTCCTGCATCCGCTCATGGTGTCTATTCTGTTCCGCTTGAGCGAATAGGCGGCCATCTTCGCGAGGCGCGTCCAGCAGCGTTTTCAAGATGTCCAACGCTACAGCGACGATTGGGACGCGATGGCTCTGATGATTCTTGGCGCGCTCGCCAGGGATGGTCCACCAGCCCTTTTCAAGATCAAACTCGCGCCAGCTCGCATCAAGGACTTCACTCTTTCTTTGGCCCGTTAACAGCGCGAGGCGAAAGGCCGCCGCAGTCTGAGCCCCCATGCTGTCGAGCGCAAACCACAGCCGGCGTATCTCTTCGCTGTCGAGCACGCGGTCGCGCGTATGCTCTTCGCCTGGCCGCTCTGTCTTGTCAACCGGATTGACCGTCAGCAAGCCGCGAGCAATGGCGAAGTTGAACATCTTGGAGAGCAGCGAACGCACCCGGTTTGCGTGAACACTCGCGCCCCTTCTCACGACGCTGTCGAGCAGGGCGATCACGTCCGCGCGGGTTATATCGCCTGGCTTGCGGCCTGCCCATGCGCGCAGCACGTCGCGGTTGATCATCTGCTTGTCGCCCGCGACGGAAGACGCCTTCTTGTGCTCCGCCGCGTAGCGTTCGATGTAGAGCGTGCAAAGTTCGTCCATCGTCTGCGGCGCTTGCGTATCGCTCGGACGCTTTGCGGCCTCACGGGCACACTTTTCAGCTTCCCGCGTTGCATGACGTTCCCCCGCAGGGTCGGCGCCGTTGGCGACTTTGCCCAACACCTTTTCCGCGAGCTTGCGAGCCGCGGCTGCGCTCAACACTTCGGTCGAATCGAGCGTGTAGCGCCGCTTGATACCCGCCGCGTTGTAATACATCAGCGTCCAGGTCTTCACTCCACTCGCAGCGACGCGAAGGCCGAAGCCTGATAGCTTGCCGTCCCAATGGTCTTCGCGCCCGCTCTTGGGCGGCCTGACGCCCCTCACGAACGCCCCATTCAATTCGACCGACTCAGCCATGCGTGTTGTCATATTGCTCTCCGTCGCTGTGTGACTTTGGTGCTTTGTGCCTTCGTGTTTCGCCTCGCGGGGTACTACAGGGGTACTAACGTCCATCGCCGCGCGACCGCCAGCCAGATACCGCCGCGTAACCGTGCGGAAGATACGCCAAGATACTTTGTGTAGTATAGCAGCCTGAACCCCTTGTGCCACAGTGTGTTTCGATGCCTCGATGCCAACGGCTCGGTCCTACTTCCTGACGTGTCTCAAAGTTTCTCATCGTTTCAAACCTGCCTTGCGAAGTGTCAATATGGAGACTATAACTCTCTGCGCATGACCAAATCGGAGCGCCAGGCGTGGCTGATCGTGGCGAGCCTGTTCGTGACCAACCTGCTCGTCTTCGGCGGCGGCTATAACACCACCGGCGTGTTCTTTCCTCCGCTGCTCAAGGAGTTCGGATGGAGCCGCACGCAGGTTTCGATTCTGCCTTCCGTGCTCGCCGCCGCGGCGGGATTCGGCGTGCCGGTCGTCGGCTGGCTGCTGGACTGGGTCGAAGCGCGGATTGTGATGAGCGCGGGAGCCGCCGCGGCCGGACTCGCGTTTCTGGCCGCCAGCCGCGTCGGCGCGTTTCCCCCGATGGTCGCGGCCTACGCCCTGCTCGGATTGGGCGTCACCGCGAGCACGCTGCTGCCGGCCTCGATGGTGATCGCGAACTGGTTCGGCGCGCGGCGCGGCCTGGCGATGGGCGTGGCGATGGCGGGAACCTCGCTCGGCGGCGCCACGATGACGATCGTCGCCAGCCGCGCGATCACGCATAGCGGATGGCGCACCGCATACGTCACGCTGGGCCTGCCGATGATCGTGATCGTGATTCCAGTCCTGCTTTTGATGATCAGAACGCGCCCCGCCGCTGCTGCGGCCGGCAAGCTGACGCTGGCCGAGCAGGCGCAGGCGCTGCCGGGACTGGAGGTCGGGCCGGCGCTGCGATCGCGCTCGTTCTGGATGGTCGCGCTTGCGCAGCTCTGCTATGCGATCAGCGCGGCCGGGCTGGTCGCGCATATGATCTCCTATCTGGTCGGAATCGGTTACGCGCAGGCCGCAGCCGCGGCGATTATGAGCGCCGCGTTCGTCTTCACCTCGACCGGGAAAGTCCTGATGGGGCTGTTCGCCGACCGGGTGAGCGGCCGGGTCGCGTTGACGCTCAACTTCGCGATCGCGGCCGCCGGCTCGATCGCGATGCTGGGGGCGCATCACACGGCGGTGCTGTTCCCGGCGATCGTGATCGTCGGGATTACGCTGGGCGCGCCGCTAGTGCTGGTGCCGCTGGTGATGGTCGAGTCGCTGGGACTAAGACGCTTCGGATCGCTTTCGGGCCTGACCGGCCTGTTCAACACGGTCGGGGCCGCGATTGGCCCGATTCGTCGCCGGCCGAATCTACGACGTTTCGGGCAGTTACAACGGCGCGTTTGAGCTGTTCGCGATGCTGCTGGTGCTGGGCGCGGCGGCCTCGTGGGGGTGCCTATCGCTGGACTCCGAGCAGGCCCGCGTCGCAGGCGCGATTGTGGTCTCGGCGTAGGCGACCCTCCGATTTTCGCGATTAATTTCGCCTATAGTAGTATAAGAGCAATGATGAGGCGTGCATCTGCGATAGATCTTTTCTGCGGTTGCGGCGGCCTGACAGTCGGTCTGAAGCAGGCGGGCTTTGGCGTCATCGGCGCAGTAGAGATCGACCCGCTGGCTGCTGGCGCCTATCGCATGAACCACAGGAGGACGGTGGTTTGGGAGACGGACATCCAGGAGCTGGACGTCGCGAATGTCAAGCGGTTGTTGGACTTGCGCGAGGGAGACCTCGATCTCTTGGCCGGGTGTCCGCCATGTGAAGGATTTTCGTCGCTTCGCACGCTAAATGGGTCGCGCGTGACGGGCGACCCACGAAATGACCTAGTCTTTGAGTTTCTACGATTTGCGAAGGGTCTCAGACCCAAAGCCATCATGATTGAGAATGTCCCTGGGCTGGCCGGAGATTGGCGCATGAACTCGCTTAGGCGCGGGCTCTCGCGAATGGGGTACATCTGCAACCTTGGCGTGCTCGACGCTGCCGACTACGGCGTTCCCCAACGGCGCCGCCGTCTGCTACTGCTCGGCTCCAGGGGTGTGGCGATTGCATTCCCCGAACCCGCGCGCACCAGGCGAACGGTGCGCGACGCGATTGGGTCGCTGCCACGCTGCGGCACTAGCGGCGACCCTTTGCACGACCTACGAGAGTCTCGCAGCGCGCGCATTGTGAAGATGATCGCCAAGATCCCGGCGGATGGGGGCAGCAGGGTTCAGATAGGTGAGAAATACCGACTAGAGTGCCACCGAAGGTGCGACGGGTTCAGCGACGTTTATGGCCGCATGGCTTGGGACAAAGTCGCCCCGACGATCACGGGCGGATGCGTCAATCCCTCGAAGGGCCGGTTCCTTCACCCGAGCGAGCATAGGGCAATAACGCTTCGGGAGGCGGCCCTGCTTCAGACCTTTCCGATTGACTACCGCTTCCCTCTCAAGGCGGGCAAGTACGCTGTCGCGGCCCTCATAGGGAACGCGCTGCCCCCCGAGTTCATCCGGCATCACGCCCTTGAGGTTAGGCAACACTTAGCGCTCGCTGATCGATGAACGTGAAGCCGGACGGAAAACAGTCATTGCGCATGAGGTTTCAAGGTCGCGTAATCGACCACCTCGGCATACAGATGTACCAAAGCCCAGTCGCCGCGCTGGCTGAGTTGGTCGCTAACGCGTGGGATGCTGACGCAGAGGCTGTCTCGATCTATCTGCCCGAAGTATTGGACAGCAGCGCTTGTATCAGGATTAGTGACGCCGGTATCGGGATGAGCCACAAAGACTGCGAGGATCGCTACCTCAATATCGGTTGGGACCGACGTAGCGGCGATGCGAGCGACGCCTCAGTCGAAAAGGGACGACCCGTATTGGGTCGCAAAGGCATAGGGAAATTCGCGGGCTTCGGTATCGCCGACGTAATCCGCGTAGAAACGATCAGCAAGGAAACGGGGGAGAAGACGGTCTTCGAGCTGGACATACGGCAGCTGCGCTCCGGCGGGTACGTGCGAACGAATGGTACCGAGATAGCCGTCATCGAGTACCTTGGCGCTGATGAGAGCCGAAGAGCCGAGCACGGCACTGTTATTACGCTAAAGGGCCTCAAGTTGAAACGGCGGATTGCGCCTGAGCAATTTCGAAGAAGTATGGCCCGTCGGTTTCTGCTTCACCAGCGCGCGGCGGATTTTAAGGTGCTCGTAAACGGCACAGCGTTGCCAGTCAACGAGGATCTCGAGGCAGCCGAATTCGTGTTTCCAAGAGACTACAGGGTCGGCCAGCGACCCAAGGGTCTATCGGTGGTTGAAGGCTGGGGCGAGGAGACGCTGCCCGGCGGAAGGAGGGTCAGATGGCGGATCGTTTTTTACGAGACCCCGATCGACGAAGAGGAACTTCGCGGGGTGACGATTTTCTCGAGAGGCAAGCTCGCTCAGACACCATTCTTCTTCAATTTGTCCGGCGGGCTTGGCGGCCAGCACGGACAAGCGTACATGTCGGGCCAAGTTGAGGCCGACTACATTGACCAGCTAGGCGAGGACATCATTGCAACGGAGCGGCAACGAATAAACTGGGAGCACGAGGCCGCCGAATCCCTGCTAGCCTGGGGCCAAGAGCGGATCAAGGACCTGCTTCGGATTTGGCACGACCGCCGAGGGGAGAAAAACCGGGAGCAAATCGAGCAAAAGGTTGCCACCTTCTTGCCCCGGTTGCAGGCCCTTCCGCCCCATGAGAGACGCACCATCAAATCAGCGCTCGACAAGCTTGGAGCGGTCCCAACGTTGAATTCTGAGAAGTTCCGAGAGTTGGCCGAGGCTGTCCTCTTGGCCTGGGAGCAAGGTCAACTTCATGATCTTATCGACGACATATCGAAAGTCGAAAGGGTCTCGGAAGTAGAATTGCTAGAGATCCTCTTGGAAGCCCAAGTCCTGACCGCACTGAACACAGCTGAGGCCGTAAAGACGAAGCTGCTAACTGTGGGGGGCTTGAAGCTCCGGATCCGAAAGCAGGAGCTAGAGGGCGCGGTCCGCGACTACATCGCGAAGAACCCATGGCTCATCTCCCCCGAGTGGGACACCTTCAGGGTCGAAACCTCGGTCGAGAACCTGAAGAAGGCTGCGGTAGCGAAGGCTGGAATCGGGGGCAGTGATTGGGCAGGCAGAGTCGATCTCGCCCTGTCTAGCGGCGATCATTTGCTGATCATGGAATTCATGCGTCCAGGCTTGCGGCTTGACTGGGACCACATCAGCAGGTTCGAAAGATATATCCGGAGTTTGCGCACGGCAGTTCGGGCCAACACGGGCGGCCGCTTCCGCGTTGTCACAGGCTACATCGTAGCGGACAAGCTGGGTGACGATCCCGACATTCTTGGCAAAATTGAGGATATGGCGAAAGAGGGTATGCGTGCTCTCGATTGGGACACACTCCTCGGTACGGCCGTTTCCGCATGGAAGGAGTTCCTCGGCGCTCTCGCGAATCGGGCACCTAGAGACGAGCGTCTGGCGGTGCTGCTGGAGCGCTAACAGGCAGACAGCGGGCACCCCGTGGCAGACAACCTAACACCGCGGCAGCGGAGCTACTGCATGTCCCGAGTCAAAGGAAAGGACACGGGCACCGAGTTACTCGTCTTTCGTGCGCTTCGAACTCGAGGGGTTAGGTTTACAAAGCACGCTACCCGGCTTCCAGGCAAGCCCGATGTCGCGTTTCACAGATTGAAGGTAGCGGTCTTCGTAGACGGTGATTTCTGGCATGGCTATCGTTTTTCCTCGTGGGCCACGAAGCTCTCCCCTTTCTGGGCCGACAAGATCAAGGGAAATCGAGAGCGAGATCGCAGGAACGTGGCCGCCTTGCATCGTCTGGGCTGGCAGGTGGTGCGGATATGGCAACACGAGGTTCAGGCAAACGTCGCTGCGTGTGCGCAGCGGATCCTCAACGTTCTAGACGGTCGGCGCGGCGGCGCCGCCCACCAGCGAAATCAGCGGGTCGAGCGGAACGCCGAGTCTCCACCTGACCGCGAGTTCACCACAACGGGGCGGATACCCCTACTCCGCAGCGAACTCGCGCGCGTCAGTCCGAGTCGCAGCCGAGCGGCCGCACCTTAACACATCATGCAGCTTTACGGCCGGCTTCGCTGGCCGGTATCATCGATGCGGAAGCGCTGAAGCTCGTGCCCCCTACGCGTCCGTTCCCGTCGCCGGAAAAACTCCGTTCTCGTGACGTCCTGCGCCTGCTGATTCGCACCTGGCCGTTCATCCGGCCCTACAAACGTCATCTTCTTTACTTGTGGCTGATGGTGCTGCCGGGGGTGCCGGCCGGTTTGATCGGACTCTATCTGCTGCCGATCTTCTTCGACGTGATCGGCAACGGCCATCCGCTGACGCTCGGGCAGGCCCACTTTCTGCACGTCCCGCTCGACGCCAGCCGCTACCTCGTGCTGTGGCGCGGATGTATCGTCGCCGGCGGATTGATCATGATCACGCTGCCGATCGGACTTATCGCGGTCGGCTACGGGGTCTGGATCCTCCAGCGGATCAGCAACCTGTTCCGGGTCGACCTCTATACCCGGATGCAGGAGCTGAGCTTGCGGTTTCATGCGGAGGAGAAGATCGGCGACGCGATTTTCCGCATGTTCCAGGACTCGGCCGCGATTCCGCAGGTGATCAACGGGCTGGTGGTCCAGCCGCTGCAATGGCTGCCGGCCGCGCTCGCGATTCTGATCTGGCTGGCCGCCTCCAATTACATAGTCGCCGCGATCGCGCTCGCGCTGATCCCGGCTGAATTGGGTCTCGCCTGGGCGTTCGGTGGGCCGCTGCGCCGGGCGTTTCTGCGCGAGCGCGAAGCGGCGGCGCTGGCGACCACGACGATCGAAGAAACGCTCGCTTCGATCACCGCGGTCAAGGCCTTCAGCACCGAAGGCGCCGAGAGCGCCCGCTACGCGCGCGACAATTGGGCCGCCTTCAACGCGGCGCGGCGGGCGCGAATGCTGATGGCCGTCTACCGCGTGCTCAACAACACTATCCGCGCAGTCGCATATGTAGCCGTTTTGTATATCGGAGCCGGCCAGGTCCTCACCAGCCAAGCCCTCGCCAGCCAGCGCGGCGGCGCGGTCCGCGTGCTGATCACGCTGGGCCTTTTTCAGGGACTGCTGGCGGCGTTCGGATATATGAGCGCCGGCGCGCGCCATCTCACCGACCTCTGGGGCAGCCTGCAGGATGTCAGCGTGGCGATCGCGCGGGTCTTCGAGATGCTCGACAAGACCGGCGAGCACGAAGTCGCAAGCGGGCGCGATCCCGTTCCGCCGGTGGTCCGGTCGCTGGTCTTCGAGCGCTGCGGCTTCAGCTACGACGGGCGCGCACAGGTGCTCTCGGACGCGAGCATGGAGGCGCGCGTCGGGACGCTGACCGCGATCGAAGGCCCGAGCGGCGCGGGCAAGAGCACTCTGATCGGCCTCGCGCTGCGGTTCTTCGATCCCACTGCGGGACGAATTCTGCTCGACGGCCGCGATATCCGCGAGCTCGATCTGATCGCCTATCGCGCACAGTTCTCGGTGGCGTTGCAGGAAAATCCGCTCTTCACCGCGACGCTGGGTGAAAACGTCGCCTATGGGCGGCCTGAGGCTTCAGCCGCCGAAGTGCTGGCGGCGCTGGAAATCGCACAACTCACCGAGTTCGTCGCGGCGCTGCCGATGGGACTCGATACGATGCTGGGCGAGAAAGGCGCCAAGCTTTCCGAAGGCCAGGCGCAGCGCATCGGAATCGCGCGCGCGATCCTGCGCGACGCGCCGATCCTGCTGCTCGACGAGCCGACCTCGGCGCTCGACGGGCGCGGCGAGCAGCGTTTCCTCGCAGCGCTCCGGCGATGGATCGCCGAGCGGCCCGAGCGCCGGATGGTGCTGGTCGCGACCCATCGCGCGCGCACCGCGGCGATGGCCGATCGCACCTATCGAATCGCCGCCGGCCGGCTCGCCAGCGTGGACGAAGCCGCCGAGCGCCTCGCGGCCGGGAATATGCGCTGATGGCCACCGCGTTACCCGATCCGATCGTGGCGCCGCGCGATGCGCGCGCCGATGCACTCTATTCGGCGGAGCAGCCTTCGCTCTCGATGACCGAGGTGTTGCGTTTGATCGCGAAGACCTGGCCGTTCATCGCGGCGCAGCGCGGGTTGCTCGCGATCAAGCTGGTGCTGGCCCTGACTTCGATCACGTTTTTCCTGCTCGCGCCGTGGCCGCTTAAAATCATTATCGACAACGTGATCGACGGCCATCCGCTGAGCGGAGCGCCGCGGACGCTGCTCTATCCGCTGGCAGGCGACAGCCGCCCGCTGCTGCTCGTGGTAGTGGGCGCGCTGCTGCTGGCCGCCGCGATTCTGACCGGCGCGGTCGACGATCGCCGCCAGGAACTTGGTTCCAACGTCGATAGCGGCGGGCTCGATCAGGCCGGGTTCACCGGCAACGGCGCCAATGACGGCTGGAGCCTTTGCAGCGGGCTTTTCGGCCTGCTCGAAGTGTGGGTCACGATCAACCTGACTCAGCGGATGAATCAGGCGCTGCGCACCGCGGTATACGAGCGCTTTCTACGCTCGCCGCTCAAAATGTACGCCGACCAGAAGATCGGCGACGCGGTATTTCGCGTGATGCACGACAGCGCGGCGATCGGCGCCGTGCTCTACGACGGAATCGTTGCGCCGATCCTTTCGGTCTTCGCCTTCCTGATCACGCTGGTGATTCTGACTCTGCAGTTCCCCCAACTTCCGATCATCCCACTGCTGACCGCGCTGATCCTGCCAGTGGTCGCGATCGGCAGCGGTCTGTTCGCGCGAGCGTTGCGTGATCAGAGCCAGCGGATGCGCGAGCGGGGCAGCGACGTGATGGCCGCGTTCGAAGAGCGTATCGCGCAAGTACAACTGATCAAGGCCTTCGGCCAGGAAGAGCGCGAGCGCAAGGCGGTCAACGCGGCGAGCTGGCGCTCGTTCGCCGCTACGCTGCGCATTCTGGCGATCGCGCTGGTGATAATCGTGCTGCTCGCCCCCGCGGTGTGGCTGCTTTTCGGCGCCGCCATCTACGCGGTCCTGACGCAGGTGATAGCGGGCAAGCTGCTGCTCGGCGACGTAGCCCTGCTCGCCGCCTACGCCGGGATACTTGTCCGTCCGATGGCGGTGCTGGGTTACACCTGGGCCGCGATCCAGCTTCCGGCCGCGGGACTGAGGCGCATCCACAGCGTGCTCGATCGCCTTGATGAGACCCAGCCCAACGGCGCGGCGGGCGAGTTGGCCGCAGCCGTGACGGAGCTCGAGCTGCGCGACGTGAGCGTCGCATACGATCTCGCAGCGCCGGTGCTCCAGCACGTCACGATGCGGCTCCGGGCGGGCGAGTTGGCCGCGCTCGCGGGCCCCAGCGGCGCGGGCAAGAGCACGCTGATTTTCTCGATCCCGCGCTTTGTGGAACCTTGCGCCGGCGCCGTGTTGCTCAACGGTGTTGATGCGCGCGAGCTTCCGCTCGCCGTGCTGCGCGGGAAAGTCGGCTTTGTCTTCCAGCACGAGGCGCTGTTCTCGGCGACGATTGAGGACAACATCCGCTATGGCAGCCCGGCGGCGAGCGGGTCCGAAGTGCGCGCCGCGGCCGCGATCGCGGGGGCAGCGGAATTTGTCGAGCGGCTGCCCGACGGATATGCCACGATGCTCGGTCGGCGCGGCGCGCGCCTGTCGGTCGGCCAGAAGCAGCGTATAGCGATTGCGCGCGCCCTGCTGCGCAAACCGGACGTGTTGATCCTCGACGAGCCGACCGCGCCGCTCGACCCCGCCAGCGAAACCGGCCTGCTGCGCACGCTGCGGCGCATCGCTGCGCAACGGATCGTGTTGCTGATCGCGCATCGCCCGGAAACGCTCGCCGCCTGCGACCTGGTGCATTTCATCGATGGCGGCACGGTCGCGAGCTCGGCGCCTCACGCCGACCTGCTGCGATCGTCGGCGGCGTATCGGAACTACCTGGCGATCTCAGTGGACGATCAACAGTAAGGCACTGCGCCGGTATCACCTTTCCGACCGTCGCGTTGCGCGAAATAATGGGATCATCTCGATAGCGGAGGCGACACCATGTCAACGCCAACGCATAGGCTTTTCATCGACGGCGAGCTGGTCGACACCGCAGATCACTACGATCTGCTCTACCCGTATACGGGCGCGATAGCCGGTGTCGCCGCGCGCGCCGGACGCGACGAGATGGAAGCCGCGATCGTGGCGGCGGCGCGCGCGTTCGCCGAGACCCGCCGCCTCACCCGCGCCGTCCGCGCGCAGATCCTGCTCGCGATCAGTCACGGTATCGCCGCGCGGCGCGAAGAGTTCGAGCGCGCGATCACGTGGTCGACCGGCAAACCGATTGACTATTCGCGCGCCGAGGTCAGCCGCACGATCGGCGTGTTCGCGCTCGCCGCCGAGGAGGTCAAGAGGTTCGGCGGAAACTTCGAGCCGCTTGATTTTGATCCATCGCATCCGGGCGCGGTTGGAATCGTCGAGCGCTTTCCGATCGGTCCCATCGCGGCGATTGCGCCGTTTAACTTTCCGCTTAACCTGGTAACGCACAAGGTCGCGCCCGCGATCGCTACCGGCAACACCCTGGTCGTCAAGCCGCCGCCGCAGTGCCCTGCGCCCGCCCTGATGCTCGCCGAAATTGCCGTGAGCGCAGGGCTGCCCCGCGGCGCGCTCAATGTCGTCTCGGCCGATCCGCCCGTAGCCGAGGCGCTCGCGACCGACGATCGGATCAAGATGCTGAGCTTCACCGGAAGTGCGGCGGTCGGATGGGCCCTGAAAGCCAAGGCCGGCAAGAAGCGCGTGGCGCTGGAACTGGGAGGCAACGGCGGCCTCATCGTCGATGACGGTGCCGATCTCGAAACCGCCGCGGCCCGCGCCGCGCGCGGCGCATTCGTCCACGCCGGGCAAGTCTGCCTTTCAGTGCAGCGGATTTTCGTCCATCGGCGGGTCTACGCCGAATTCGTCGAGCGCTTCGTCAATCACACGCTCGCGCTGCCGGTCGGCGACCCGATGGATCCAAAAACGATCGTCGGGCCGATGATCAGCATCGCGGCGGCCGATCGCGTGATGGAATGGATCGCCGAGGCGAAGGCCGCCGGCGCAAAGCTCCTGACCGGCGATCGCCGCGCCGGGGCGGTCGTATCACCCACTGTGATTGAGCTTCGCGATCCCAAGCTGCATCGGCTACGCGTCTGGTGCGAGGAGGTATTCGGCCCGGTGGCAACTATCGAGCCGATAGACTCGTTCGCCGACGGCATCGCCGCGATCAACGATTCGCCGTTCGGCTTGCAGGCAGGCGTGTTTACGCCCAGCCTGGAGCACGCGTTCGAGGCCTTTCGCGAGATCGAGGCCGGCGCGGTGATCGTAGGTGACACCGGCGTATTCCGGGTTGACACGTATCCGTTCGGCGGCGTGAAAGATTCGGGCCTCGGTCGCGAGGGCGTGCGATGGGCGATGGAAGAGATGACCGATCCGCGGATGCTGGTGCTGAATCTGCCGAGCCGGAAATGAGCAGACAACCCTCACCCGGATGGCACGCGAGCCTTGCATGACCGAGGAGCCAGACAAATCGCTCCGCGCAGGTTCTTCGGCTTCGCTGCGCTCACCTCAGAGTTTGTGAATTTTTCGGCTTCGAAGGATCGCATTTGCGATTGAGAAGTGGATGATGGGAGTGAGGCGGAGGTGCGGTGATGGACGAGGCGGTGCGGTTGCGGGAGGCGAATCGGCGGCAGCTTTTGCTGCGCCCGTGCGATCTGGAGTCGTTGCTGGCTGCGGATCATCCGGCGCGGGCGATCTGGCGGATTCTGGAGGGGCTGGATCTGGAACGGTTTCACGCGCCGATCAAGGCCCGCGAAGGAAGCGCGGGTAGAGATGCGACCGACCCCAAGATCCTGTTGGCGCTGTGGCTGTATGGGCTGAGCCAGGGGGTGAGCAGCGCGCGGGAGCTCGCGCGGCTTAGCCAGGCGCATGACGCGTATCGCTGGATCTGCGGCGGGGTAACGGTCAACTATCACACCCTGAGCGACTTTCGCAGCAGTGCGGCGGTGGACGATTTGATGAGTCAGGTGTTGGCGGTGCTGACCCACAAGGGGCTGGTGCGGCTTTATCGAGTGGCGCAGGACGGAACCCGCGTGCGGGCTAGTGCGGGGCAGGCCTCGTTCCATCGCCAGCCCACCTTGGAGCGCCATCTCCAGGCTGCGCGTGCCCATCTTGAAGCGCTCCAGCGGGAGGAGCAACTCGACCCGCAGCGCAGCGCGCGCGTCCAAGCCGCACGGCAGCGCGCGGCCCGCCAACGCGAGCAGCGTGTCAGCCAGGCGCTGGCGGAGTTGGAGCAATTGAGCGCGCAGCGCAGCCAGGCCAAGAACCATCCCCAGCGCGGGCGCGAAGTCAGGGTTTCGACCACCGATCCCCAGGCGCGGGTGATGAAGCTGGGCGACGGCGGCTTTCGCCCCGCTTACAACCTGCAGTTCGGCACCGATACCCAAAGTCTGATCATCGTGGGGACCGGGGTTTGCAACCGCGGCAGCGACAACCGGCAGTTGGAACCCATGCTCGATGAGCTCGAGCGGCGCACCGGGCGCGCTCCTCAACAGCACCTGGCGGACGGCGGTTACATGAACTTCGAGGCGGTCGAGCGCGCCGCCGCACGCGGGGTGGAAGTGTTTTCCCCGCCGCACGAGAACCGGACTTACCATATCAATCCGCTCAGCCCGCAACCCGGCGACTCCCCGGCCATCGCTGCCTATCGCCAGCGCATGGCCTCGGCCGAAGGCAAGCAGATCTATAAGGAGCGCGCCGCCAGCGCCGAACTGGTCAACGCCGACCTCAAAACCTGGCGCGGACTTGACCACCTGCTGGTGCGCGGCATGAGCAAGGTGCTGACCGTCGTAATCTGGTCGGCACTGACCTACAATCTGATGCGGTCGATCAGGCTGGGCTGGTTGTGAAGCGGCCGGCATCATGAAGCCCAATCGGCCGAGCAACCGACCGACCAAACGCCAATTCCCCACGCCCATTCTCGCCCACGCCCCCTCGGCGCTCCAAAATCGAATTTCTTCACAAACTCTCAGAATGACAATCAGGGCGCCTCTTCGGTGTCATCCAGAGAGTTTGTGAATTTTTGCCTTGCGGTGGCAGAAGGCACCCTCACCCGCGCACGCAGCGTGCGCGTCCTCCCGCAACAGAGCGGGCGAGGGCCTGGAAACCTTCTCCCGCTCTTTTGCGGGAGAAGAGGCGCGGGCCGCTTGCGGCCCGTGCAGATGAGGGTGGCTGCTTCCCGAAATGATCCACTAAAAAATTCACAGGCTCGAGGCGAGCCTAGCGAAGCCGAAGGATCTGCGCGAAGCGATTTGGCAGGCTACACGAAGCCCTCCCGGTCATCGCCACCGGCGCGGGAAGAGGCGTGAGAGCGGATGCTCCGGTGGTTACGATCGCGCCAGTTCGGCGGCCGGCGGCGGCATCGCGGGAATCGCCGATTGCGGCTTGCGCCGGATCGCGCGGCGGGCGGTCGCGAGCAGGACGCGCCGCAGGATTCGGGCGTCGAACAGCGCCGACGGTGGCTTGAGCATGTTGAACACCTCGCCCATCCGGTCTCTCACCACGGGGTCGTCGCCGGCGGCGAGAAACATCCGACTGAAGATCGGACCGAAGACGTAATTCGAGAGCGGGCGTTTGCCTTGCGTCTCCGGCACAGCGAAGTCGGCGCTGGTCGCCATCGACCACGGGCCCGCCGCAAAGCGCGCCAGCGCCTTGAAAAAGCCCGGCGGCAGCTCCGGGCTCGACGCGCCGTAGCGCTGGAGCGATTCGCGCAGGATCGTCGCCGAAACCGCGCCGCTGGTCATGCCCTGCCCGTAGACCGGGTTGAACGCGCATACTGCGTCGCCGAGCGCAACAAAGCCGCCCAGGCGCGCAGGCCACTTTTCGTAGTGGCGCCAGCGGTTGGACATCGAGCGGCTGGAATATACCGGTGAAATCGGCTCGGCCAGGCGCACTGCGTCGGCGAGAATCGGCGAGCGCAGCTTACCGAGCATCGCCATGAAGCCCTGCTCGTCGTTGGGCGGATACTGCTTGCCGATGCCTGCCAGCGTGACCAGCCAGCGGTTGTTTTCGAGCGGAAAGAGCACGCCCGCGTTCATGTACTCGGGAATCTTGGGGTCGAGCCAGATTCCCTTCCACCACCATTGCGGCGGGCGGCGCTCGGGCGCCGGCGCGTTGAACCATCGCGAGCTGTAACCCGCATACGAATCGACCACCGTTTCGGCCGGCGGGTCGAGCCCCAGCTCGCGCAGCCAAGCCGGCGATTTGGAGCCGCGCCCGCTCACGTCGGCGACCAAATCGGCGGCGATTTCGCGCTCGGCGCCGCCGTCGCGCGGCCGCACGCGCAAGCCCTTGACGCGCAGCGCGCCCTCGCGGGTCGCGACCAGCCCGATCGCGTCGGTCCGCTCGACCATCTGGACGTTGGGAAGCTTGCGCAAAAGCTCGCGCACGATGTCCTCTATCAGCAGGCGGCTGCCGAACAACGTGGTGATACTGTCGGGACGGCGCGGCGCCCATCCTTCACCCCTCAGCGCGGCGAAGTCCATGCTGAAGTTGATCAGATGCGCCCCGCGCTCGAGCATCGTGCGCTCGAAGCCGGGAAACAGCGCGTCGAGCTCGTAGCGCCCGCGCGCGAGCAGCGCGTGCACGTGGCGGCTTTGTGGCACGCCGGGCCGCTCCAGCGCGCCCTCTGGGAACGAGTCGCGATCAAGCACCGTGACCCGATCGTAAAAATCGCTGAGCACGCGGGCCGTGCACAGGCCCGCCATGCTGCCGCCGATCACAATCGCGTGCGTCTCAGCCATTACAGCCGTACCTTTCCCGCGCTACGGGCGTTGCTGCGCGGATGCGGCCGGGCCTCGTTGAGGCCGTGCAGCACCACGTCGAGTGCTTGTGAAATTGCGCCTTCGATATCGAGCTCACCGCCGCGCCGCGACCATTCGTAGACCAGCGCGAAGAAGGCCGAGGCCAGCGCGACCGCGGCGATCAGCGGCTCGACCCTCTGGCGGAACTCGCCGCGCGCCTGGCCGCGCCGGATCACGGCGCCGAGCAACTGCACAAAGGTGCGCGTCTGCTCCTCGTGCTCGACGATCAGGAACGGGCGCGTGACGACTTCGTGCACCAGCATCGAAATTGCCTGGGGTTGGCGCGCGGCGCGCTCGGCCAGCGTCTTGAGCGCCAGACGCAGCGCGGAGGTGGCGCTGCCGCGCTGATCCTTGAGCAGCGCTGCCAGATCCTGGTTGGCGCGATCGCCGTATTCGGCAAGCAGCGACTCCTTGGCCGGGAAATGGAGGAAAAACGTGCCGCGCGCGACGTTGGCGGCGGCGCAAATGTCGTCGATCGTAATCGCCTCGAAACCGCGCCGTAAGAACAGCTTCATCGCCGCGGAGTAGATTCCGCTGCGGGTCTGTTCCTTTTTGCGCTCGCGCCGCGAGAGCGGCGGCGGCGCCACGGGCGCAATCTGGACTGCGGCTATATTCATGTACTCCAGTCTAGTAATTGACTGCGGTATACGAATCAAGTGCGGCGCGCACAGCGTGCCTTTCGTAGGCTCGCGCGCTCCGCTAAACTTCCACTGGGGCTGGTGTGGCTGAACAATCAAAGCACAACGCGAAGCATAACGCGGGCCGTAGCGCACCGCGCCGCGTGGTGGTCGACTTCGACCTGCTGCGCAAGTTCGGCGGCGCGAACTTCCGCGACCTGGGCGGCCATCCGGCGCGCCATCAGCGGCGCGTGCGGCGCCGGATGATCTATCGATCAGCCCATTTGGCCGACCTGCCCGCCGAAAGCCCGCTGCGCTCGCTCGAGCTGCGCACCCTGGTAACGCTGCAAAGCCACGTCGAGGTGTCGCATCTGGGGCGGCCGATAGACTCGATTTTGAAATCGGTCCGATGGGAGCATATCCCGATCGGCGATCGCTGGTTCGACGCAGATAATACGGTGCCGTGGGAAGAGGAGCCCGGACAAGCGCATTTGGAGCTGGTCAGCCAGTTCTGCGAAGCGTGGCGCACTTTCTTTAAAATCCTGGCCGAGGGCGAAGTCTATCCGCTGCTCTTTCATTGCTCGGCCGGGCGCGATCGGACCGGCGTGGGCGCGGCGATGCTGCTGGAGATGCTGGGCGTCGAGCGCGACAATATCGTCGCGGATTTTCTCCAGAGCAATATCGCGTTCCGCGAGATGCCGCTGCGGTCGGCGCAGTTGTTGCCGCTGTTCGACTGGATCGACGAGCAGGGCGGAATCGATCGTTTCATGCGTGAGGCGATCGGGCTACGCGCCGCAGAGATCGAGACGATCCGCCGCGATTTGCTGGATTGAGGATACCTCACCCGGCGCGAGGACGCGCCGACCCTTCGACTTCGCTCAGGGCATGCCTCACCTCCCTGGTCAGGGAGAGGTGAGGAAAAGCGCTCGTCTTTGGGTTATTTTTTACGCCGGCAGGTAGCCGTCGCGTAGTAGCGACTTGGCGATTATCATCCGCTGCACTTCGCTGGTGCCTTCGCCGATTTCGGCGAGCTTGGCGTCGCGCATGTAGCGCTCGACGGGAAAGTCGGTCATATAGCCGTAGCCGCCGTGAATCTGGACCGCCTTGATCGTGGACCACATCGCGGTCTCGGAGGCGAACAGCTTGGCCATCGCCGCTTCGCGCGCGAACGGGCGCTTGGAATCCTTGAGCGCGGCGGCGCGGCAGATCAGTACCCACGAGGCCTCGATTCGGGTCGCCATGTCGGCGAGCATCCATTGGATCGCCTGAAAGTCGGCGATTCTTTTTCCGAACTGAACGCGCTCGCGGGCGTAGGCGGCCGCTTCTTCAAGGCCGCCGCGCGCGATTCCGGCGGCGAAGCCGGCGATTCCGATCCGTCCACCCTCCAGCACTTTGAGCGCCTGCCGATAGCCCTCGCCGGGCTCGCCGATCAGGTTGCGCGCCGGGACCATCACGTTGTCGAAGATCACCTCAGCCGTATCGGAGGCACGCAGGCCGAGTTTTTCGATCCGGCGGCCGGTGGAGAGGCCGGGCGCGCCGCGCTCGACGATAAACGCCGACACGCCGCCATGGCCCGCGCCCGCGTCGGTCAGCGCCATCACCACGTAAACATCGCCGACCGTGCCGTTGGTGATGAACATCTTGTTGCCGGTGATCGAGTAGCTGTCGCCGACGCGCGTCGCGCGGGTTTTGAGCGCGCCGGCGTCGGAGCCCGAACCGGGTTCGGTGAGACACCATGCGCCGAGCCGTTCGGCGCGCAGCATCGCGGGGATCAGGCGATCGCGATTCTCGTCCGAGGCGAACATCGCGATATGGCCGGTGCCGAGCGACATATGTGCGGCGCAGGTCAGGCCGATCGACGCGTCGTAGCGCGAGAGGCCCTCGACCACCAGCACCTGCGAGAGCGTGTCGGCACCGCCGCCGCCCCATCGCTCGGGGTAGGCGACGCCGAGGAATCCCAGCGCGCCGAGTCTCTCGACGATATGGCGCGGGAAGGTTTCCGCTTTGTCCCAGGCGCCGGAATGGGGTTTGATCTCGCGCTCGGCGAATGCGGCGAGCGTGTCGCGGATGCGATGTTGCTCTTCGGTGAGATCGAAGTTCATCGGGTTTCAGCGTATCGATGCGGACGCAGCACCCTCACCCGCGCCCGCAGCGGGCGCGTCCTCTCCCGCAAAAAAGCGGGCGAGGGTCGGAGGGAGACTTCATTGGCGGGGCGTGACGTTCTCGCGGACCCATTTTACGATGTCCTCGGTCGAGGCGCCGGGCGTGAAGACTTCCTTGACGCCGATTTCCTTGAGCTTGCGGGAATCCTCGGCGGGAATGATGCCGCCGCCGAATACGGTGACGTCGCCGGCGCCCTTTTCTTTGAGCAAGCGGAGCACCTCGGGAAAGAGCGTCATGTGCGCGCCCGAGAGCACGCTCAGGCCGACGGCGTCGACATCTTCCTGCAGCGCGGCCTCGGCGATCATCTCGGGCGTCTGATGCAGCCCCGTGTAGATCACCTCGAAGCCGCCGTCGCGCAGGGCGCGCGCGATAATCTTGGCGCCGCGGTCATGGCCGTCGAGCCCCGGTTTCGCCACCAGGATTCTGAGTCGCTTATCCGCCATCGATTAAATCCATCCCGGGTCTTTATACAGGCCGAACTCGGCGCGGAATACGTCGCTGATTTCGCCGACCGTAACGTCGCGGCGCACCGCATCGCAAATCGGGTCCATCACGTTTTCACCCGAGCGGCAGGCTTCCGCGACCTGAGTTAGCGCCTCGCGCGCCGCGACTGAGTTGCGCTCGCGCTTGACTTTGCGCACGCGCTGAATCTGCCGCTCCTCGATTGCGGGATCGATCTTCAGCACGGGAATCGGCAGCTCCTCGGGCGTGGAATATTTGTTGACGCCGACCACGGTCTTGACGCCTTTTTCGAGCTGGCGCTGATAGAGAAAGGCGGCCTCGGCGATTTCGCGCTGCGGGTAACCGGTCTCGATCGCGCGGACCATCCCGCCCATCTCGTCGATGCGCCGGATATATTCCAACGCCTCGCGCTCGATCCGGTCGGTGAGCGCCTCGATCGCGTAGCTGCCGCCGAGCGGATCGACGGTGTTGGTCACGCCGGTTTCCTCGGCGATGATCTGCTGGGTGCGGAGCGCTACGGTGACCGCCTCCTGGGTCGGGAGCGCCAGGGTCTCGTCCATCGAGTTGGTATGCAGCGACTGGACGCCGCCGAGCACGCCGGCGAAGGCCTGGAGCGCGACCCGCACCACGTTGTTGAGTGGTTGCTGCGCGGTGAGCGAGGCGCCGGCGGTCTGCGCATGCGCCCGCAACATCATCGAGCGCGGATCCAGCGCGCCGAAGCGCTCCTTCATCAGCCGCGCCCACATCCGGCGCGCCGCGCGGAGCTTGGCGACTTCCTCGAGAAAATCGTTGTGCAGGTTCCAGAAGAACGACAGGCGCGGCGCGAAATCGTCGACCTTAAGCCCGCGCTTGAGCGACTCTTCGACGTAGCAGATACCATCGGCGATCGTGAACGCGAGCTCCTGGACCGCGGTCGAGCCGGCCTCGCGGATGTGGTAGCCGGAGATCGACACCGGATGCCATCGGCGCGCCTTTTTGGCGCAAAACTCGATCATGTCGGCGACGATGCGGAGCGACGGGCGCGGCGGGCAGATCCACTCCTTTTGCGCGATGAACTCCTTGAGCATGTCGTTCTGGATCGTGCCGCCGACCTGGTCCCACGGCACGCCGTTGCGCTCCGCGACCACCAGATACATCGCGAGCATCACGGAGGCCGAACAGTTGACCGTCATCGACGTGGTGATGCGCCCGATCGGAATCTTATCGAACAGCCGCGCCATATCGTGGACTGAAGTTACCGACACGCCCTCACGCCCGACCTCGCCGCGGGCGCGCTCGTGGTCGGCGTCGTAGCCCATCAGGACCGGCATGTCGAAGGCGGTAGAGAGCCCATCCTGCCCCTGGCTCAGCAGAAAGTGGAAGCGCGCGTTGGTGTCTTCGGGCAGGCCGAAGCCGGCGAACTGGCGCATCGTCCACGGCCGCCCGCGATACATCGAGCCGTAAACGCCGCGCGTGTAGGGATACTCGCCGGGATCGCCGAGCGTATCGTAATCGCCCGACACATCTTCCGGCGTGTAGAGCGGCTCCAATTCCATGTCCGACACGGTCGAGAAACGCGCGGGCCGTTGTGCGGCCTGCTTGAAGGTGGTGTCGAGCCATTTGCGTTTTCTGCTCACCGTTTCTTGCTCACGCTTGGTCTCATCGGGCGCCCAGCACGTGATTGGCGATCACGATGCGCTGAATCTCCGAGGTACCCTCGTAGATCTCGGTGATCTTGGCGTCGCGAAAGTAACGCTCGACCTTGAACTCCTTGGTATAGCCGTAGCCGCCGTGGATTTGAACCGCCTCGGTCGCCGCGCTCATCGCCGCTTCAGCCGCGAACAACTTGGCCATCGCGGATTCGCGCGTGCACGGGCGGGCCGCATCCTTGAGGGCGGCGGCCTGGAGCGTGAGCAGGCGGGCGGCGTCGATCTCGACCGCCATGTCGGCGAGCTTCCATTGGATCGCCTGATAACTGGCGATCGGCGAGCCGAAGGTCTCGCGCTGTGCGGCATACTTGAGCGAGGCTTCGAGCGCGGCGCGTCCGATCCCGACCGCCTGCGCGGCGATTCCGATCCGGCCGCCGTCCAGCGTTTTCATCGCGACCTTGAAGCCTTCGCCCTCGGCGCCGATCAGATTGCCGCGCGGCACGCGCAAATCGGTAAGGCTGATCTGCGCACTGTGCGCGGCGTGGATACCCATTTTGTCTTCCACCCGCGTGACGCTCCATCCGGGCGCGCGGGTATCGACGATGAACGCGCTGATCCCGTGATGGCCCTGGTCGGGCGCGGTGTTGGCGAACACGATCGCGACCGAAGCTTGGGGGCCGTTGGTGATGAAATTTTTGGTGCCGTTGATTGTGTAGGAGTCGCCGTCGCGAAGCGCGCGGGTCTTTTGCCCCGCAGCGTCGGAGCCGGCCTGCGGCTCGGTCAGCGCAAAGCATCCCAGATGCGCTCCCGAGGCCATTTTCGGCAGAAAGCGCCGCTTCTGATCTTCGCCGCCCAAACCGAGAATCGGCCACGAAGCGAGCGAGCAATGGGCCGACACGATCACCGCGGTCGCGGCGCATTCGACCGCCAGCTCTTCGATCACCAGCGCATAGCTCACCTGATCGAGGCCGGCGCCGCCGTATTGCTCCGGGATAAAGGTGCCGAGCATCCCGAGCTTGCCCAGCTCGGCGATCACCTCGGTGGGAAAGCGATGGGTCCGGTCGGCCTCGACGCCGGCGCGCTCCAAGCGCTCGCGGGCGAAACGGCGCGCGGTATCGCGCGCTTGACGCTGAGCGCCGGTGAGTTCGAGGTCCATCGCGGTTTCAGCTTAGCAAAACGCGCGCGACTAGCCACAAAGGCGGGAAATCAGGAAATCCGGGCGCAGCGCTTGCTATCCGCGCCAGACTTGCGGCTTTGTGCCCTGAGTCATCGCGGGAAGCGAGGTCAACTCGACGCGATGGGGCGTCACCAGGATAAGACCGAAGTCCTTGGAGCCCGGCCCCTCGGGCCAGAACTGCGCCAGCTCGTAGTCGAAGATTTTGGCATCCCACACGCGCTTCTTCTCGGCCAAATCATCGCTGAAGCGCGCCTCGCCGGTGATCGTGAGATGAACGAAATCACCGCCGATCTGGTAGAAGAGCTCGACCTTGGGATTGCGCTCGATTTGCCGCGCCTTGGCCGAGCTACGGCCGGTCGCGATCCAGAGCTTGCGCCCTTCGAATCCGGGATGGACCACGCGGACCCTGGGCTGGCCGTCGACCGCACTGGCGAGATAGGCCCAAGTCGCCTTCTTCGCCGCCTCGCGAACCTGGTCCCAGAATGCGTCACTCATCTGATTTCCTCCGTGGACAGGATCGACAGGATCAACCCGGACAGTAGACGAGGATCGCCGGCGAATCAAAGCCACGGGAGGCTAACGTGCCGGCTGCCGAACGCGCTGGAGCCACCTTCAGGACAAACTTAAAGTGTGAAACGAGTTCAGGTGGTGGTGAGGAGTTGGTAGTGACGGTGCAGTTTGTCGATCTGCGGCATCGCGAACCGCTGCTCGCCGGCGATATTGGGCGTGAGTCGCACAATTGCAAAACCAGACGACCCGTGAAAGTATCTGTCGCGGAATGTTTCACGCCTTAATCGAGCGAAAGTCGGGGGAAAGGAACGAGCCTTGAACCTAGAAGGAATCGTGGCAGACTTGAAGCGGGAAAGGGACCGGCTCAGCGGAGCTATCGCAGCATTGGAGGAAATGGGTGACTCAGGAGCTGGTACCAAGACGAGTCCCACCGGTCCACGCCAGGCCGCCTCGACGAGGAAGAGGCGTCACCGTCTAACCGCGGCGGGTAGAAAGCGGTTGTCGGAGATGATGAAGAAGCGCTGGGCAGAGTATAGAAAGAGGCACTCGTAAGACACCGGCCCCATTACGCGCTTCGTCAATAGCTGGCTGGAGTGGAAACCCCGGCCTTTTCGCGCTGGTCGATTTTTGAGTCGTGCGCGCGTGTCGTTGCCTGAAAAACTGAACTTGGAGAGCAAAGACGCGCCTTAGCCCGATTTACCGTGAGCCGTCCCGACCAGGGCGCCCTTAAGCCGGTCTCGCGGCATTGTTCGCGGCGCTGGATGGGGGCAAAATGACAGGCATGTCCCGCAAAGAACCGTGGCGCGTTGGCGCGTTGTGAAAGCCGCGCGGTACGATTCAGGAACGGCGCGGAAGGTTCAGCAGCGGGGAGCCACTTCGGACCAAGCGAGACACCGGCAGAGACGATTGCATGGACGGTCTCGCCTGGAAGAGAACGAGCGCATCCGGCGGTAAACGTCGTGCTGTTCAAAAGGACGGCCATGAAAGAGCTAAAGCGTCGAGTCTTCTGTTGGGTCCTGGTCTGCTGTCTGGTCCCGGCTTTGTGTACGAATGGGCTTTCGCTGTCGATGGTATGGGCACAGGAAGACCCGGCGGCCCCTGCTCCGCTTCCAGCTGAACAGCTCGACCAGCTGGTCGCGCCGATTGCGTTGTATCCGGACGGTCTGGTAGCACAGGTGCTGGCCGGCTCTACTTATCCGTCCCAAATTACCGAAGCCGAGACCTGGCTGACCTCCTACCCGGGACTCACCGGGGAACGCCTTGCCGCGGCCGTGGACACCCAACCCTGGGACCCCAGCGTCAAGGCGCTGACACAATTTCCCTCGGTGGTGGCAAACATGGCCAGGAACCTGTCATGGACTTCCGCGCTCGGTGAGGCTTACTACTATCAGCCGCAGGACGTGCTCAACGCGGTTCAAGTGATGCGTCAGCGAGCTATGGCGGCAAGGACGCTCGTAACCACGCCTCAACAGCAAGTCATCGTCGAGGGCGGCACGGTTATTATTCAGCCGGTCAATCCTGGGACGGTTTACGTTCCGGAATACAATCCTTATGGAGCATATGGCGGCCCGGTACCACCATATCCCGGATACACAGGGACAGACTTATTGCTCGCGGGCGCGTTAGCGTTCGGCGCCGGCGTGTTGGTCGGCGTGCTGGCAGACCAGTTCGCCTGGAGATGGAACGACTGGAACACTGACTGGCATCACCACTCGGTGATCTATCAAAATACTGTCTACGTCTCACGCACCAGGGTCTTTTACGGCGGAAACGCCTACGGTGGAAGGCGCCCCGGAGCCCCCGGCATCTGGAGTCGCCCCGCCGCAAACGCCAGGCCTGAGGTCGCCAGATCGGGTTACGGGCCCAACGGTGGCGGGCGGCCGGCTGGCTTTGTGCCTCAGGAAAGACAAGCGGAGGCGAACCGGAATCCGGTCGCTGCGAACAGAAATCTCGGTAACGAAAGGGCCGGTGCCGGACGGGCGCCAGCGCCCGGGGTTAGAACCAACTCCAACCCCAGCCAGAACGCGTTTCGCGGCTACGGCAAAGCGCCAGCCGCCCCTGCGCGCGGAAGCGCATTTTCCGGATTTGCTCCCGGTGGCGAGGCCCGGCTCGCGAGTGTGCGCGGGCGGACGAGCCTCGGGGCGTCTGCCCGGCGAGCGGCGCCAGCGACTCGGGCAGCGCCTCGTAATGCCGGCGGCGGCGGAGGGGCTCATGGCGGGTCCGCTGATCACAAGCGCTAAGGAAGGCAGATTCAGAAGTTGGCAGATACTCGAAAACGTTCTGCGGATGCCTCGGGCGGATGGTTTTACCACCAGCAACTCACGGAAAGAGCAATGCTTCAAATGACAAATGCTAATCCAGGTACCGGCGGTCGGCTTGCCCTCAGAGCTTCGCTCATAGTCATCGCCGCGGTGATTGGGCTTGCCGTATCAGGACCAACCTTCGCGCAGGAGGCGGGCCAGAAGACCTTCAGCTCTGCAACCGAGGCTGGCGATGCTCTCGCCGCGGCTGCTGGCAAACATGACAAACAGGAGATGCTGGCGATTCTGGGCCCGTCCGCTCAGAACCTGGTTTCGTCCGGCGACGTGGTTGAAGACCAGGAGAGTGAAGATCGCTTCGCCAGTAAGTATCGCGAGATGCACCGGTTTGTGGCCACCGGCAACGGACGAACCTTCCTGTACCTGGGTGCTGAAAACTGGCCGACTCCAATCCCGCTCCAGAAAAGCGGATCCAAGTGGTATTTCGATTCCTCTTTCGGCGAGCAGGAGGTTCTATATCGCCGGATCGGATCCAATGAGCTGAACGTAATCCAGGTCTGCCACGCGGTCGTCGACAGTGAGCAGGACTATTACGGTGCGCTTCACGACGGCGATTCGGTGCATCAATATGCTCCCAAGTTCAGAAGCACGCCGGGAAAGCAGGACGGCCTGTATTGGGAGGTCAAGTCGGGCGAGCCGGAGAGTCCGCTCGGCCCAATGTTGGCGCAAGCGGCTGCCGAAGGCTACCAACACCACGACCATGCCGCAGACCAACCCCATCCTTTTCAAGGCTACGTCTATCGGCTGCTGACCCGTCAAGGAGCCGCGGCTGCGGGCGGCGCCAAGAATTATATCGTCGATGGCAAGATGACCGGCGGATTTGCGCTGGTGGCATATCCGGTCAACTATCGAGTCACCGGAGTGATGACGTTCGTCGTCAACCAGGACGGCCAGATCTATCAGAAAGACCTGGGTCCGCAGACAGAGCAGATTGCGGCGAAAATGACCAAGTATAATCCGGACAAAACCTGGACGCTGGCGGAGGATCAAACCGGGGCAACCAGCGATCAATGAGTGCAGGCTCCGCGCCGAGATCAGCGCCAGCCGCAACCAACTATTCAGACAGACATTTCAGGCGGGCGAGTGAGGAAGGTTCCACGGGGTTTCCGGCTCAATCCGGGTACCGTTCCGGAAGACGACGATGATCCTGCCATAGGCAGCAAGGCTGACCCGCTCGACATCCGACATTTTGCTCATGTCAGCGGCGGTCGTTTCGGCGGCGCCTCTCGTGGACGGCATCGCGCAAAGCGTGATGTCTCCTGCTTTAGTTGTCACGTATCCTGTGAACATTGTTCTTTACTGCGAAGCGGAAACCGTCGTGTCTCCGCACATTGCAGCATAGCCGATTCGACTCTCTTTCAACAGTGCATGCCCGGCGATCAGCGCTCTCCAGTCAGAGCGAAGCCGGCCTGCCAACGGGAGACGGCGATTCCGGTTCGATGGAGACTGGATGCAAATGCACCTGCGTAATCCGCACGCGCGCTACGCCTTTATCCGTCATTCCAATCTTTTCAGCCGCGCTTCTCGAAAGGTCGAGGCTCCGACCGTGAACAAAAGGACCCCGATCGTTGATACGCACTCTCACCGAGCGGCCTGTGGCAGCGTTGGTCACCTTGATTGTCGAGCCGATCGGCAAACTTCGCGACGCTGCCGTAAGGCCGTTGGGATTGTAAGGCTCGCCGCTGGCTGTCGGCTTACCGGCGGTACGGTTGCCTTGATAGGATGCTGTGACTGTTCTCGATGGCCTCGCACGGGGCTCAGGAGTTGCAGCGAACGGCGACGGCAGCACAGCGGCCGGCGGCACCGCCGGGAGAGGTATGGCTTCGCGTCTCGGTTCCACTTGAGTAGCGCACGCTGCCACGGACACTGCTAAGCAAAGGCAGATTGCCGTATGCGCGACGCGTTTGTCGATTCGCGAATTGCTCAGCATCCGGACCACGCTACATCGTTTGTATACCCGACACGCCGCGAGCCAGCCCGATCGGCGGAAGAAGTATCCTATGCCTCTCGGCGTCTTGCGAAGCCTCCCGCACCAATGAGAATGGTTCCCATGACGAGCGCCCCGACACTCAACTCTTGGGGAACGACGTAAGTATATTGCTCCGTGCTTTGAACCTTGAGATCGCCCAACGCCATGACAGTCTTGGGCTGTGAGGTCGTAAATAGCGGGATTGCCAGCCCGCAAACGCCCAGCAGACCTATAAGTGCTCCGAACCACATAATCGATTTCATCAGCTTTGTTCCTCGAAGGAGAACCGGCGGAGGCGACGTTGAGTCGCTCGTGTTTCCACCGAGCTATTTTCCATTTCCGTTTTTGGCGGCGTTCTTTACTTTGTCAACTACGCGCGCGATCCCCTCCTTAATCTTGCCTGCGGTTTGATCGAGCTTTCCCTCGTCTTTGAGGCGCTGATCGTCCGTCAAAGCGCCAACTGCCTCTTTCACGCGGCCTTTGATCACATCGGTTGTTCCACTCATAGACTTTTCTCCTGTTGGCGGATGCCGTTAGTACTAACGGTTCTCCACATTCTGCAGACTATTTCCGATGGCCATCCCGGTCCCAGCGCCCACGACTCCGCCGATAGCGGCACCAGCGAGCGGTGCCCCAACTGCCAGGCCGAGAAGCGCTCCGCCTCCGGTGCCTATGGCTGCGCCGGCCATGGTGCCTCGGCTAACACGATCGAGATGGAGGTCTTTCCGATAGCCCGGAAACAAGGCTGTCGCGTTGCGGCTCCTCAAGCCTTCCTGCGTCACGATGTGGGTTGGTCTAGCGAAACGTGGTCGAAGGCGAGCGAAAGGGCCACTGTCGGGCTGGATCAAGTTCAGACCCGATTCGTATGTCGAGTTCTGAACGCTCTTGTACTATTTACTAATTCGTCGCAAAAGTCAAACCCAATATGCATTGATGACTATTTGTGTCATTTGACTAGGAAATACATCATCCTGGGCGAGTAGTACTTATTCCGGCAAGCAGGCGTCGTCGCCTCTGATATCCCCGGCCCGAAGGCGGCCACGCCGGCAGGGTGTTAGCCTGCCGGCGGACACACATGACGATCTTTCAATCGAGCGGAACGAGCTCGACGCGCCGGTTTTGTGCGCGCCCGTCGGTCGTGTCGTTCGACGCCACGAAGTGGGTCTTGCCAAAGCCGCGCGGAGTCAAGCGCCCCTCGGAGATACCTTGCTTCTGCAGGTACGCCGCAACCGACGCTGCCCGGCGCTCGGAGAGTCTCTGATTGTATTGTGCCTTTCCAACCGCGTCGCAGTATCCGTCGACGTAGATTGACACTCCGGGCTGTTGCTTGAGAGCCGCGGCGGCCTCATCGAGCACCGGCTCATCTTCCGGACGGATATCGGATTTGTCGAAATCAAAATGCACGCCCCTGAGCACCAGCTTCTCCATCGCCTTGGGCGGCGGTGGCGGCGGTGGCGGAGGCGCAGCCTGTGCTACCGGAGCCGGAGCGGGAGGCGGCGGTGGCTCCTGATAAGTGGCCCCTGCGATCAGCGCACCTATAACCGCTCCACCAACTACTCCAGACGGGCATCCGATCTCATAGCCCTTGTCTTTCTTCCAGCCGTCGCGATACCCGCCGATTGCACAGCCTGCGGCGCCCCCGACCAGGCCGCCTATTACGGCGCCGGCCGCCAGTCGCGAGGGAGGGACGCTCGTTGAACATCCAGAAACCATCAAAAGCACTGTAAGGAAAATAGAACCGAGTAATTTTGGTCGCATCATGCCTCCTCCTCCAAGTCGAAGCCGCGAGTCGTTCAGTCGGATCGAGTTCAAAAGTGCAGTCGCTAATTCTAAGATAAAATCACTTGGTAGTCCACTCAAGCGCGCGCTTCCGTGGCCGAGGCTTCGCGTTCGATTCTCCTTGTTCGTGATATATCTGCTAAAGCGGCCAAAAACATCCTCCTCTGCGCGGATACCGACTTTATGAGGTGGTCGAGATGTTTTGGAACCGCCGCGCGTGAGGCGTGCGACCAATTATGCTACTCGTTTTTCGGTAGGCTGGCCAAGAACTCGAGCGCAGACTGCCGCGCTACGCTGGAAACCTGTGGTTGCGACCGTGTCTTACCGCGGCTTACAGTTGTGCTTCGAGCATCTCCACCCAAACCACGCGGGACAACAAAAAGAGTTGGTGAGGATGGAAAGCGCTACGGGCTAGTCTTCACCGAAGAAGCGCCGCCGGATTTCGTCGCCGCTGGGGGCTTCCGGGCCGCTGGTTGCTACGTCCGGGATGCGATCCGGGTCCTGCGCGATGAGCGGCATGGCACGTGCGCGGCGGGCGTCGGCTTCAGACCCGATCTCTAAAAAGAGTTCCGCCATCCAGCAATCGGTCCGATGCACCACGCCGTAGTGGCGATCGTGTTCGGCGGCGTAGGCATCGCACGCCGCTTGCCAGTCGTCGTCGGCGATCAGGCAATCGCGCAGCACGCGAACGTCGCGAGCGGTGAGTGAGAGCCCCTGACCCCAGGTCGGATCGCTGGTCGCGGCGGCGTCGCCGACCAGCACCACACCGTCGCGACACGGATGCTCTACCCAGTTGTCGGCCCCGTCAAAGCTCGCGAGCGGGCCAGCGGCCGTCGCCCCGGCAAAGTGCGCGCGGGGAAGACCGACATTCTCAGCCGCCTCAATAAAGCGGGCGACGTCGGCGTCGCCCTGGATTCGCCGCGCGATAGTATCCTTATGGTATCCGAAATAGGCCCGGACCCTGCGCCCTCCCTGCGGGAACACGAAAGCCGTATGCCCACTGCCCGGCATCATGGCGATATGGAAAGTGTCTTCGGGGAATGACAGGCCCTCGAAGAGCAGGCCCGCGAGCAGCATCCGGGGGGCGTCGTGAGACTGCGTGAAGCCCGCCCATTTTCGCACCATCGAGGAGCGTCCGTCGGCGCCGACCACCAGCCGCGCGGCGACGCGTTCAACCGAACCGGCGTGCTCGATTTCCACGCTTGGCGGCGCTCCGGCCGTGGCCGCAGTCACTTTGACCCCGCGCTGGACTTCGGCGCCCGCGCGTGCCACGGCCGCGAGCAGCTTCTCCTGCATCGCCGGATGATAAAACGTGAGCCAGCCCAATCGTTGCGGCGTCGTCTCGATAAGGTCGCGATGCTGCACGAGCTGCGGTCCCATGTAGTTGTCGGCCCATCGGAGTTCACGGCCGCCGAGCCCAAAGAGGAGTTCGTGGATTCCGAGCAGCTTGGCCTCGGCCACACCCCACGGCGCCATCGCCTCGCCGCGCACGCGATCGCGGAAGCGGGTCTCTCGCTCGAGCACCAGCACCCGTGCGCCGCGCTCGGCCATCGAGCGGGCCAGACTCGCGCCGCCCAGCCCCCCACCTACGGTTATGATGTCGTATTCAATCGCCGGCATGTTTGACCTGGGATTTCCGTTTTACGCTCGCCTTGTAGATCAAACCGCCGCCCACGGCAAGGTTTCAGCCTGTTTGGTCTACGCCGTTTCAGACTGCGGCGGCGCACCGCGCCTGCCGGTGAGCACTCCATGCTGAATGTGCGTGCAAGACCATCAAGACAAAAGAGTGGTTGGTTATCTGAAGAAACATAATGCCAATCGCGGGCTGAACGGAATACCTTATCTGTTACGATACCCGTGCGACGCGCTCGGTATCGGCGTATCGTCGTGGGCGACCACTGAGCACGATGTGGAACGCAGTCTCAAGGCAACGATCAAGACCGCCAGGCGGACCAGATGACGGGCGCAATCGGGATACTGGCCGCGGCGGTGTTGGGGGCGCTCGGCGCCCTGCATGTCTGCTGGGCGTTAGGAGGCGGCTGGATGGCGCAGGTCGCGATTCCCAAGCGCGACGCCCAGCCTCTGTTCGTTCCAGGTCGCATTGCCACGCTGGTAGTGGCGGCGCTGCTCGGCGCGGCCGCGATGATCTTGCTCGGACGCATCGGTCTGTGGGGAAGCTGGCTGCCGCGATGGCTGTTTGTGGTTGGCACGTGGACGATCGCGATGGTGTTCGCCGGCCGCGTGGTTGGCGACCTGCGCTGGTTTGGGATCTTCAAGCGGGTGACGGGCACACCGTTCGCGCGGTGGGACACGTGGCTCTACGTCCCGCTGTGCGCGATGCTCGCCCTGGCGGCGCTGCTGGTCGCGAGCCGCGGACCGTGACTTCTTTACGTGCGCGTGAAATCTGAGATTAGGACACTGCCCGGGCGAGCAGCGCATTGAGCCGGGGGTCGCTACTGCGCTAGGGTTATTTGTCACGAAAAGAACAAAATGGAAACCCCACCCTAATGCTTCCGAAGTTCGGCGACAGCGTTTATCGAATCTATCTTGAATTCCTTGAAACCGCCGAGACCAAACGGCGCTGGAACATCTTCAACGATATTCCATGGGACAAGCTCGACCTCGCCAAAACCACAGACACCACCGCCCAGTGCGTCGAGACCTTCTGCGCCGAAGAAATGTATGTGCCGGACTACAGTTCCAACGGACTCCAGCTGTCGCGCTCGATGTTCGGCATTGCGTGGTTCCAGACTTGCTGGGCCTTTGAGGAATCACGGCATGGATTGGTTTTCCGCGAATACCTGACCCGCTCGGGTCTGCGTTCGGAAGCGGAATTCGACGCTCTGCAAGTGGAGATCTTTAAGAAAGCGTGGTCGCTGCCCTTCAAGACCACCCGCCAGATGGCATGTTATGGCGCGCTCCAGGAAGGCGCGACCTACACCGCGTACAAAGCGCAGAAGGAGAAGGCACGTTGCGCGGGCGACGTGGTGCTGGAAGCCATATTCCATTACGTGGGCAGAGATGAGGCAGCGCATGGCGGCTTCTATCGGGCGATTGTCGAGCTCGAACTCGCCCACGACCGGGAGGGGACGATCGCCGACCTTGCCTATGTGCTCTCGGAATTCAGAATGCCGGGCGACGGCCTGATCCCAAATTATCAGGAGCGGCTTCGAACCTCCGGCGCGGGGATAAGCCCCAGGGCATTTCTGGAACAGGTGGTTTTGCCGACCTTGAAAACGGTGGGAACCACCCGCGCGGAACTGAAGCTCGCGAATAGGAAGCGTACTGCGATGACTGCGATAAAGGAACTCGCGCCCGGCGGAGGCTCCGCCCAAATCTGACCTCACAACGGCTGGCGGTCGAGTGAGCGGTACTGCACCGCCTCGCCCACGTGATGGGCTCGGATTGGGCCGCCGTCGTCGAGGTCGGCCAGCGTGCGCGCGACCTTGAGGATTCGGGTGTAGGCCCGCGCGCTCAGGCCCAGCCGATTGATCGCCAGCTCAAGCAGTTTTTCGCCCGGCCCGTCAACCTGGCAATAGTCCTGCAAGTCGCGCGGCGTCATCCGGGCGTTGGAGAAAAAGGGCCGCCCCTCGAAGCGTCTTAGCTGGATATCGCGGGCGCGATTGACCCGCTCGCGGATCGCCGCCGAGCCCTCACCCGCGGCCTTTTCGGTCAGTTCGGTGTACTTGACGGCCGGAACTTCGATATGGATATCGATCCGATCGAGCAACGGACCCGAGATTCGCGAGCGGTAGCGCTGGACCGTCATCGGCGTGCAGGTGCATTCGTGCTGCGCGTCGGTGAAGAAGCCGCACGGACAAGGATTCATCGCGGCAACCAGCATCACACTGGCCGGAAAGGTGACGGTACCCATCACGCGCGCGATCGTGATCCGCGCGTCTTCGAGCGGCTGGCGCAGGACCTCGAGCACGCTCTTGCGGAATTCCGGCAACTCGTCCAGGAACAGCACGCCATGATGGGCGAGGCTGACTTCGCCGGGGCGCGGCAGAGTGCCGCCGCCGATCAGGCCGGCGTCGGAGATCGTATGATGGGGCGAGCGGAAGGGGCGCGTGGCGATCAGCGCCCGCCCGTCCATCAGGCCCACGACGCTGTGCACTTTGGTGGTCTCGATCGCCTCTTCAAAGGTCATCGCGGGCAGGATGGTCGGCAGCCGCTTGGCCAGCATCGTCTTGCCCGAGCCGGGCGGGCCGATCATCAGCACGTTATGGCCGCCCGAGGCGGCGACCTCCAGTGCGCGCTTGGCCTGCTCCTGCCCTCTTACCTCCGCGAAGTCAACGTCATAGCGGCTGGCGGAGCCGAAAAGTTCGCCCAGATTGGCGACCGTCGGCTCGATGGCGCGTTGGCCGTCGAAAAACTCGACCGCCTCGCGCAGGCTTTCGATCGGTAAAATCGCGACGCCCTCGCCAACCACGGCGGCTTCGGCGGCGTTTTCGCGCGGCAGCATTACGCCCGGCAGCTTTCGATAGCGGGCGAGAATCGCGGTCGGCAGCGCGCCCTTGATCCCCTTGATACGGCCGTCGAGGGCCAACTCGCCGAGCACGAGATATTCGCGCAGCCGCTCGGTCCGCAACGTTCCCCAGGCGGCGAGCAATCCGAGCGCGATTGGAAGATCAAAGGCCGAGCCCTCCTTGCGCGTATCGGCCGGCGCGAGGTTGATCGTGATCTTGCGGCCGTGCGGGAATTCGTAGCCCGAGTTCCTGATCGCCGAGCGCACCCGGTCCAGCGCCTCGCGGACGGCGCCCTCGGCCAGTCCGACGATAGTCGGCTTCGGCACGCCGTGGCTGAGGTCGACTTCGACCTCGACCAGATAGGCGTCGACTCCAAAGAGCGCGCTCGAAAGTACGCTGGCGAGCAAACGATATTCCCCCAAGACTTCGCGGCGACTGTAGCGCGAAAGGCGGCTGCTGCGAAGCGGGGCCGGGTGACCTGGGTAGGGCTTATCAGATGGGCTTGACGGCTTTCGCCCCACCGCAGCTCATTCGCCCTGGCGGTGACGGACAAAATTTCTCTCGGCGCGCGCGCCGGCGGGCTGCTCGCGGCCATTCCCGGTGGAAGATGCTATGCTGCCTCGCGACAAGATCAACCAAAGAAGATGGCGATCAACCGCGACAAACCGGATCTCTGGAAGGACGACGTGGGGCGGTCCGTCAACCTTTACAACGAGTGGTTTATGAAGTTCGCCCCGAGGGCTTTCAGAGACACCAGGCTCAAGGTGACACGAGATGTGGCAGCAACCCTCCGGGCTACGGAGAACCTGCGCAACATCAGGCCGGAGATCCTGCGGGCGAATCCGGGCGCGCTACCCACGCTGCGCATGTGCACTTGCCCGCCCTTAGCGCGCGACCGGCTGATCGGTCTCGCGAAACTGTCCAAGAACCTGGTCGAGCGTATGGAGAAAGACGGCAAAGTGCCGCCGGGGCTCTCCGAGAAACAACTCGACACCGAATTTAAAGCCATCGGTACAATCATCCAGAAGCTGGCAGACCGAGACATTCTTTCGTGGCTTGAGACTGCGGGCGCTCCTACGCCCGCGCAGTTACATCGGGCCTCGACGATAGTGGCGGATCGGTTGTGCGGCGCGACCGCAGACCCGATAATCCGGAACGAACAGGAGGCTCGACAACTGAGAGCAATCGCCGCATGGCTCGGCACTCGCGGGTATAAGAGAGCCGCTGCTGGCAGCGCCCTCAGATTCAACACCATGACTCCCGGCACCTATGCGTTTCGGGTCAATGTGCCCGTGACGCTCACCAGGGTTCCGGCCAGAACGGTAAACATTCCTGTCAACGTAGCGATCATGCGCAAGGGTGCGCGGTCCACAGACCTCCCGGTATGCGTCGAGGCCAAGTCTGCAGGTGATTTTACGAACGTGAACAAGCGTCGAAAGGAAGAGGCGCAGAAGATGAGCCAGCTCAAGGCCACCTTCGGCGGCAAGCTCACCTACGTCCTCTTTCTGTGCGGCTATTTCGACGCCGGGTATCTCGGCTATGAGGCTTCCGAGGGAATCGACTGGATGGGAGCACCGGATCGCCGACTTCGCCGGCCTCGGCTTGTGAAAGAACATGGGAGCTTCACACGAAACGAAAACACTTGAGGCCCTACGGCTGGACCTTCAGACCAGTCTCGATGCGGCAAAGACTCAGGAGAAAAGGAACGAGTTGGGACAGTTCTCCACGCCCCCGGACCTCGCGGCCGAAATTGTTTGCGCCGCTCTGAAGTTGGCCCCGAACGGCGGCGATCTCCGATTTCTCGAGCCCGGCTTCAACACCGGGACCTTCTTCTCCGCGCTGCTGCGGTCGGCAGGCCGCCGCCGTATCGCCGCAGCAAAAGGAGTCGAAATCGATCCGCACTACGCCACGCCAGCGCGAGATCTGTGGGTGGATACGAGGCTCCAAGTATGTATCGGCGACTTCACTCAGATGCAGCCACCGGGCGAAGAATCTGAAAAATTCAACCTGCTCGTCTGTAATCCGCCGTATTCTCGCCATCATCATTTGTCCAAGGACCAGAAAGTCCGACTGCAACGAGCCCTTCTCAACACTTCGTCGGCCCGGCTCTCCGGCCTGGCGGGACTGCACTGTTACTTTCTCCTGCTGGCTCACGCGTGGATGGCTGAGAACGGGGTTGCAGCATGGCTCATACCGAGCGAGTTTATGGAGGTTAACTACGGCCAACGAGTGCGAGAATATCTGCTCAACCGCGTCATCCTTGAGCGGGTCCACTTGTTTGACTCCAGCGACATCCAATTTGGAGACGCGCTGGTTTCGTCAGCTGTATTGTTCTTTCGCAAGGCACGACCGCCGGCCGACCACGAGGTAGAGTTTACCCTCGGAGGCAGCGTGCTGCGGCCGTCGGTGGCGCATTCGGTGCCGGCGAGCATCCTGCACGAGCGGGTGCGTTGGCCGCGTCCTCCGTTCGATCTCGATGAAAAACCGGAAACAGGCTACACGCTGGCCGATTTCTTCACCATCAAGCGGGGCCTCGCCACCGGCGACAACAGCTTTTTCATCTTGACGCGGGAGCAGATTGAGCAGCACAACTTGCCCTGGAAGTTTTTCAAGCCGATTCTCCCCAGCTCGCGCTACATCAAAGGAGACGAGGTCGCGGCGGACGAGCATGGGCTTCCGAGGGTCTCGAGGGTTCTGTTTCTCCTGGACTGCCCGCTCGATGAAAACGAGCTGCGCGACAGGTATTCATCGCTGTGGAGCTACCTGCAGGAGGGAAAAAAGAAGACGGTTGAGCAGCGATACCTGTGCCGGCACCGCTCGCCTTGGTACTCGCAGGAGCAGAGGCCGCCGGCCGAATTTTTGTGCACCTATATGGGTCGCGGAGGTCGGGACACCGGCAAACCTTTCCGATTCATACTCAATCATTCGCGTGCAACAGCGCCGAACGTTTACTTACTCCTCTACCCTACGGCTCTCCTCGCCCGAGCGTTGCATGCCGATGCGACCTTGTTCCGCAAGCTGTGGGAGATCTTGAGCACTATGAAGCCGGCCAGCGTGCTTGATCAGGCCCGAACTTACGGCGGCGGGCTCCACAAGTGGGAGCCGAGAGAACTGGGCAGAGTGCCGGCGAACCGAATCGCAAGCCTCTTAGGATTGTCTTCAAAACCGGCGACCGATCAGCTCCAGCTATTCGGGGGGCGCAGGAAGGCCGCGGTTTCCTGAGTGCTGCGCGTACAGCGGATCGAGGATAGTGTATGACTATCTCGCTGAAGCTGCTGGCGTGTGCGTTGGGCTTGCGTTTCGAGTCTCGGGGGAGGCTCGAAGCCGAGAATCTGGTACCCCGCCAAATTGCATAGAAATTAGATCACTACGCCTGCCAGCGAAGGGTCTGCCCGATCAGCCCGACGATTTCCCGAATTCCGGGTTGGGGCGGCAGAATAGGCAGGAGCTGCCGGAGGCGACCAGACGGCCCGAGGGCGACCAGACCTGGCCGCTGCATCCGACCAGGCCGTCGCGCGCGATCGGGGCCCAGCAATCGCATAGCAGCCATTCGTCGTCGGCGGCGCGCGCGAGGAAAATCGCGCTGACATCCAGGTTGGGCGCGAAGTGCGAGATGGGGCCGTTGCGCCAATGGGGTTGCGACGCGCCGTTCCACATCATCAGGTCCATCCACATTAGCGAGCGCGCCGCGTCGAGATACCAGTCATCCAGCCGCACCGGCTCCAGCAGGCGCATCCAGGTCCGCCAGATCGGCGGGCTGGGAGGCAGGTCGGGACTCCATTCGCGGAACCAGACCGTGGGCTTGGCATCGATGGCCTTGGTCCAGACCGGGTACCATTCCTCGTAGTTGTCGTTCAGCTCGGCGTAGCTCTTGAGCGCTTCGGGCCGCGGCACATCCGGCATCGCGGCGTGATCGTGCGCGAGGCCGCTCATGCCCTCATCGACCACCCATCCGGTGGCGGTGAGGACCGGATTTCCGTTCTGCGTGAGACGGACGTGAAGGGCCTGCGAATGCTTGCCCTGTCGAAGCGTGGTGACCTCGACGTCGGCTTCCGCAAACGCCGCCATCGAGAGGAACTGACAACTGATACTGGCAGGGCGCGTGTGACGGGTTTCCATCCCGATTGCCCGGAGCGCGATGGCTGCGACATAGCCACCCAGCGGGCCCCATACCTTCCAATCCGGGGAGATCATGGCGCGATAGTGGCCGTTGCCGCCCGTCAATGCTGTGTCGGCGAGGAAATTTCCCACGTAACTCTCTCCGAATTGCTCCGGCTCCGAATTGCTCTGGCTCCGAATTGCTCTGGCTCCGAATCGCTCCGGCTCCGGCATCGCTCCCTACCGGGAACTATCCATTTGCCTGAAGTCAGGCGGCGGGTCCAGAGGGTCAGACGCGATCAGCCGGCGCACAGCGGAGAGCGGCGGCCCAACTTAATGGACCGCCGCTTCCGGACTTCGGCCCGCTTACAAGATCGCACGAAGACCGACTTCCCGGACTTTCGCGCGAGCATCTAGATGCGGTGCTGCCTAAGAGGCAGTGGTCCCGTTCACCTGCTCTGCCTCCGCCTTCGACGCCGCCGTGCCGGCAACCGCCCCCTCTTTCGACCGGTCTGCCAAACTCCTGGACCAGGGCCGTACCGAAACCGGGGCTTCAAAGCGCAATGCGCGCCGCCCGTCGGAGCATTGCAAAACCAGTTCCCAGCCCAGGCGAATCCACTCGTCGAGACCCTCGCCTTCCGAAAGCATGGGCTGGACCCAGATTGTCTCTCCATCGATGGTCTTCGCGAAGGGCCACTCCACCGGCTCGCACGCGTTGGCGAAGTTGAGCTCTCGGTAGAAATCGGTCAGATCCACCGGCCTCAGGATCGGATGGATCAGAACGGCGCGCGCGCGGAGCAGGCCGGCGATCGCGCCGGCGAGACGACTCGCAACTCGACCCGCGCCGCGGGACAACGACCAGAGTTCGCCGCTTTCCAGAACGAACTCCGCGGGAAGGTGGCTCATATCGGGCCTTGGATGGCTCTGCGGCAAGGTGGCCAGATCGTGCATCCTGAAGCCTGCTACCATTTTGTCCGCCGCCTCTCCGGTTTCCCCAAACAGCGCATAAAGGCCGCCCAATGAAAGATGCGCTTTGCCAAGCTGCGAGCGGGCCGTATCCTTGAACCCGATCCCGCGCGTGGCCCGCGCTTCCGCGAGACATTTCGCGAACACTTGCCGGTCGTGTTCTGTCGTGAGTTGACGCAATTCCATTTTAGTCGCTCCTCGTTTCGGTGTGATGGTCCGCCTACGGCAATAGCCGTCGGCGAACCTGGGATGATCCGATCAACATTCCGGCGCGACCGGGAGGAGCGCGGACGCGCCTGCAGCGATGAAAGCGGGTTGATGGCACCACGACACGCTCTGCTGCGGAGATCGAACGGGGGACCTCTCGCCGACCCCTCTGAAGACGATTCTCCGCTCACCGATTGTGGACAGCATGGTCCATTTGTTTACACAGAATAAATTTCCCTGGAGTGGTCTGAATCCTCGCCCAATGTCTCGGCTTCCGCGCCGCGCTTAGGCAATTGTCGAGCCTAGACTTGTGTAGCGATGCGAATCCGTCTCTTAGCTCCAATGAGCCATGCTTCCCCGATAGAGGCTCGGTTCGGGCATCGAGACCGCCCGAACGGGTGCCTTGCCAACCCCTGGCGAACGGCTGTAGTCTCTCGGTCGAGCGGGGAGCCGGATGCGAAAAAATGGCAGCGAATCGGGAATCGTCTGTTATCGGTCAACTGGTGACCGAGATCCTGGAAGGGGTGGGAAAATCGTCAGGCCCAGATCCGGTCGCATCGGACAAGCTTCACGACCAGTTCGACACAATCGTGCAGCGCGATTATGCGCGAGGCCTGGAGGCGCATTTCAGCAAGCGGGAAATGCGGGCGATTTTCATGGCGCTCGAGTTGGCGCTGCCTGGTCTCAATCGCGAACAATTCAGGCTGAAGCCGGTTCACGATCTCGAAAAGCTGGCGTCGCGCTTCGGCGCCGACTTCAGAGCGGACGCCTTTGCAGGGCCGGAAGGAATGACCCTGCTCGGCTTTTACACCAAGGAGCGAAGGCGGCCGCTGATATGCGTGAACACCGCGCACCATCCGGCCGCCATCGCCGCGGCCTTCTGGCACGAGGTCGGGCATCATCTGACGCGTCAGATATTCCAGATGAGCCAGGAACCGGTAGAACTTTCGTTCGGCTCAGATTTCGACGCTCATCTTGACGACCCGATGGAACTTATTGCCGACATCCTGGTTACTCTCAAGGCTTACCCACAATCGGTGGCTCGGTGGATGTCGGGGAGTCCAGTACAGGCGAGATCGACCGCAAGCAGAGCTGTGCTGAGTGATGGAGCCTTCCTGAGGACTCGAACGCATCTACGAACGGTGATGGGATTCGATTTCCAAACTCGGATTCCGCCGACCGAGAACCTTCACTATCTCGCCGGAATGATTCACTTCGCCAAGCTACGCTTGGCCTTGTTGGTTGGGTACAACTTATGATCAAAAACGCTCTCGGGCAGGTCGTCAAGAAGCAGCGCACAGCGATGGCTCTCTCGCAGCGCCAACTCGCGCGTCAACTCGGGGTCCAGGGAAGTCACATCGCCTATATAGAGCACGGGGAGCGCAAACCTTCGATCCCGCTTCTTGGCCGGATCGCCGATGCGCTTGGCCTCGACGGCGGGAAGCTTCTTTTTCTACTCTATCCGGAGGCCAAGACGCTGCTTGGGGCTTGCCTCAGGTCCAAGCGTCCGAGGCCCTTTGACGAGTCATGGCGGCAGTTCGTCAACAACCGGGCCCTGCTCAGGCAGCATGGCATCACGCGCCCTGAACTCAAGATCCTGAAACAGGTCAGCCTGCTCAGACGGGTTTCGTCGCCTCGTCACTTTCTGTTTGTCCTGAACTCGATCCGTCAGGCCGGCGAGCAGGAGTAAGTAGCGACAGCCTGCGAGTCCGTTTTTTTGTTCGTCATCATCGCGGGTGTGTTGCCGGCCGCCTCACAAGAGTCGAGTCGCTGATTTCCTATGTCTTCAAGTTACAAGCAATTGACGACGCAGTTTGGAAATGTTGATGCGGCGGAGAATGCTGATTCCTTTATTTCGTTTCTGGACCGGGCCACGGCCATACTGCGGCAAAGCAAGGAAAGCGGGTATGAAATGCTCAGGCTGCACGCCGGACAGTCCGTCCTAGATGTCGGTTGCGGTCCCGGCGACGATGCGCGCCGGCTTGCGGACCTGGTCGGAAGCGACGGATTTGCGATGGGCGTCGACTCCAGCAAGTCGATGGTAGCGGAGGCAAGGCGTCGAGGGAGCACTGTTGGGCAGCGGGTGGAGTTTGCCGTCGCCGACGCGCAGCTTCTGCCGATGGATGACGGGATGTTCGATGCCTGCAGAGCCGAGCGCGTGCTTCAGCACGTGGAAGTACCCAGCCTGGCCTTGTCGCAAATGATCCGGGTGGTGAAACCGGGAGGCCGCGTGATGGTGGTTGACGCCGATCACGGCATGGCAGCCATCAATGCGAGCGACCGGGCAACCACCTGCTCAATCCTGGCGATCTTCCAGAGGAACCTTCGTAATCCCTGGATAGGCCGGCAATTGCCGGGCCTCTTCCACGCGACGGGCCTGAAAGAAGTGGAGACCCGGATCGTGCCGTTTCCGTTCCCGGACTTTGGAGTAGCCCGTACTCTGGTCGACTTCGAAGGACTGGCTCATCAAGCTATCCAGGAGGGTGTGGTCGCGGACGCGGCGGCGTCTCAATGGCTGCTCGATCTAGAAACACTGGCGAAAACCGAGGCATTTCTACTGGTCCTGATGGGCTTTCTGGTGGCGGGATACAAGTGAGCGCTACCTTCGGTCCTGCTCCAGCACGCAGCATTGCTGAATCTCGGTCGGCGCCTGGTCGGTGTCTATTGGGTTGAGCTGGGGATGGCCGGTCAATATGCCCCAGGTGATCACTTCCTTGATGTAATAGGGAATCGGCGCGGCATCGATTTCGACTTCATCCGTGGTCTCGGCCTGGACGCTGCAAATCACTTTCCCCGGCGGAACTACGAATGCGTGATAGCCGCCTGGACCGATTCGGACGGTCTCGTCGCCGCACGTGACACTGGGGCGAAGCAGCGATCCGGCGTAGCTGTAGGGTCTGTATACGTAGATCACCGCCTCGTTCCGGGCTGCGCGGGCGGGCTCGAACGGACGTCCCTGCACGGCGCAATCCGCGATCGCGAGGCATGCTGCGCAAAGCATCGCGGCCGCCAGGCGGCGACTCATGGGCGGACCGGCTCGGCCGGAGGTTTGCGGTCGCCTGCGATCGCCTGCGTCAATCGATCGGCGTCGCTATATAGCTTCTGATCGATTTTGTCTCGCGCGGCGGCCAGCGCGGCTTGCTCCAATTCGCGATGTGTCGGCGCGGAGTAAAGGTTGTATGGCTGCGAGACGTGCGCCTTCGCGGTGTAGTCACCGAGCACGCGGCCGGCGTCGATAATCGACAGCGATACGAACGCGGTGACGCCGTAATCGCCGAGCGGCGCTCCGACGTAGGTGACCGGATCGATCGCGGAGAAAATCAGCGGGATATGATACTCGTCGTGGGTCAATTCCTCGCGATAGTGAAACTCCACGGGCGAAGTGCCCGACAGCGACATCGCCACGGCGGGTGGAAGCTCTCTGGGGTCGCCGTCAACCAGCCGGCCCTTGAACGGCAGTGGCCGCACCGGCGTTTGCCGAGCCGGCGCGGTCTGCGGCGCTGTGTTCTGTGGCACGACGGCGCATCCGGAAGTCGCCGCGGCGAGCAACGCGCTCAGAAGGAATGCGTTCCTGACGAGGAGATGAGTCTTCCTGCGCGATCTGGGAATTCCGGCAGACATGGCGTACCTGTCAGATCGTCGGCGCCAGCTTGCGGGATTTCAAGGCCACACCACGCCATCCGCGACGAGCGCGTCGCGCTCGGTGCGGCTGAGTCTCAGCAGTTCGCCGAGCACGTAGTCGTTGTCATCGCCGATTTCCGGCGCGACGGTTCGGATCGAGCCGGGTGTCCGCGAGAGCTTGAACGGGATGCCTGTCACCTGAGTCGCAGCGCCGTCGGGCAGTCGCACGCGGGGCCAGAAGCCGCGCGCGCGCAGTTGCGGGTCGCGCTCGCAGAGGTCGGCGCCGTTGGCGACCAGGCCGGCGGCGACGCGATAGCGCTGGAGCGTCGTCATCGCGGCTTCGGCGCCGCGATCGGCGGCCCATCGCGCGACATTTTCGTCGAGCTCGATGCGGTTGCGCATCCTTAGATAGAGCGTGCGGAACTTCGGATCGTTGGTCCACGACGGCGCTCCGATCGCGGCGACAAAGCGTTCCCACTCGGCGTGCGAGCGGATCGAAATCGCGATCCAGCGATCGTCATCGTGTACACCGCCGTCGAGGCGCGGGCGGCATCGATAGATTCCGTGCGGCGCCGCCGGGGTTTCCTGCGGGCGCCAGAGCGGCGGCTGCGGTGCGCGGCGGTTGACCGCGATATCGAGCAGCGGCGGGCCGATCACGCTGGTCAGCGCCTCGAACTGCGAGAGATCGACGAACTGTCCCTGGCCGGTGCGCCGGCGATGCCAGAGCGCGATCAGTGCTGCGAGCGCGCCCGTGTAGCCGGCGGCCATGTCGGCGTAGGAATAGCCGTAACCGGCGGGCTCGCCGTTTTCGTCGCACATCATGGCGGTGAATCCGCCGAGCGCTTGCAGCGTGGCTCCGTAGCTGACGAAGTTGGCGCGCGGGCCGGTATGGCCGAGGCCGGACATGCTGATGCAGATGATATCGGGCTTGAGCGGCGCGAGGCTGGCGTAGTCCATCGCCCATCCGCGCATCACGCGCGCCGAGAAATTGTCGATCACGATATCGCTGATGCGGGCCAGCGCGCGCGCCAGCTCGAGGCCGCGCGGCGTTGCCATATTGATCGCGACCGAGCGCTTGTTGCGGTTAAGATCGCCCTGAAGTCCGACGCGGCGCGGGCCGAGCGTGCCGGGCACCTTGCGTTCGAGCTTGATCACCTCGGCGCCGTGATCGGCCAGGATTCGGCACGCTACCGGGCCGGCGACCACCCAGGTGAAGTCGAGCACGCGGACTCCGTCCAGCGGCATCGCCGCCACGATCAGATCACCCCTTCCGCGGCGAGCGCCGCCAGTTCATCCGGATTGATTCCCAGATCGCCGCACAAAATCTCGCCGGTATGTTCGCCCAGCAGCGGCGGCCGCCGATAGACACGCCACGGCGTGGCGCCGAATTGGTACGGCGCGCCGGGATAACGGACGCTGCGTCCGAGCTCGGGATGCTCCACCGCGACGAAATAACCGCGCGCGGCTAGCTGCTCGTCGTGGAGCAACGCTTGGGGCGGGCGCACGCTCGCGAACGGGAGGCGCAGCGTTTGCGCGCGCTCGAGCAATTCGTCGCGCGAGTAGCGGCTGGACCATCGGTCGAGCACCTCGAACAGATGCTCGGCGTGCTCCTTGCGATAGAGCACGTCCTCCCACGCCGGCGCGTCGAGGTCCTGCGCCTCACCGTCGGCTTTGATCCATTCGACCAGCGAGGTCCAATCGCCGAGCGTGGAATACATCACGTCGCCGTCGCGGCATTTGCCCACCTTGAAGTAGGCGCTCCAATGCAGCGTGCCGCGCCGCGGCTCGATCGCGCGCGACATGAACCAGGATCCGGCGACATGCTCGACCGCGGCGGCGGCCGCCTCTTGGATACTGAGATCGATCCACTGGCCGATTCCGTCGCGCTCGCGCGCTAGCATCGCCAATAGAATCGCGATCGCGCCGTAGTAGCTGGCACTGTGATATGCCTGCAGGCCGAGCGGCCGCACCGGCTTGCGGCCGGGAAAGCCGTTGACGTAGAGCATCCCGGCCAGCGCAGTCAGGATCGTGTCGTCGGCCTCGAAGTCGCGATACGGCCCGCTCTGTCCAAACGGCGCGATTGAGCAGAGGATCAGCGCAGGGTTAGCGCGCTGCAATTCATCCCATCCCAGGCCGAGCTTCGCGAGAGTGCCGGGCGCGAAGCTTTCGACGATCACGTCGGCCGAGCGCGCCAGCGCGCGCAGGATTTCGGCGCCGCGCGGATTGATCAGATCGAGCGTCATCGAGCGCTTGTTGAGATTGTAGAACCAGAAGAACAGGCTGCGATCGCGATGCGGCTGGTCGTCGACGAACGGGCCGATGCGGCGGCCGGACTCGCCGGCGGGCGCTTCGATCTTGATTACATCCGCGCCCATATCGGCCAGGATACGCGCGCACAACGCGCCCCGATGGTCGGTGAGATCGAGCACGCGCAGCCCGGCGAGCGCGCCGGCGCCGCTATCCGGTTGCGTCAAGAGCGCGGAGTGGCGGGCGCCTTGCCCAGCCCCTCGATCAGGAACGGGCTCAGGTCGCGGGTCGGCGTGATGTCTTGCAGGATTTCGCCCTTGGGTCCGGTGCGATGGCCGCCGCGGATACGGATGGTCTCGAAAGTGTCGGGATTCACCCAGCGCACGCCAAGTATCGCAGGCTTGGCCTGGCCTTCCTCATCGACGGGCTCGAGCCCGGACCCAACGTGATCGAAGACAGTGACTTTTCTGAGCGCCATAAGGAGAACCGAGCGTCTGTCACCGCATGATATGAGGCGATGCGCCGCGGGTCAAAGCCGGGTGATGTCCGGATAGTGGGCGGTTTTGGAGTCGGATGGCCGGCAGGGACGCCGGCCACTACCCTGAATGAAGCTCCTACATTGGGTAGGGGCCGGCCTCCGTGCCGGCCCGTGCTGTCAAAACCGCCCACTACCCGCTGCCGGGGTGGTATATCAGTTTGCCATGTGACGACGGGCGCATTAGTTTCCTGACTTGGTACGGGGAGCCATGAAAAAGGGCGCCGCGATCGCATTCGCAATTGGCCGCGAGACTTCGCTGGCCTGCCTCATGATTGTTGCTCTCCTCGCGCTGAACGTGCGCGCTCAGACCTGCGGACCGTTTGGCGACCCGCCGGATGCGATAATCAGCGATCCGGTGCCGACTTGCCCGATGGGCGGGCAGCTCCTTGGTCCGTGGCCCGACACCAGCAAGACCGCGCGCTACGCCTGTCTATACCAGCCGGCGACCGCTTCGACGCAGCATCGGCTGCCGCTGGTGATGTTTCTGCACGGAGGCGGCGGAAATGCCAGCGGCGCTGCGCTGAGCACCAATCTGCTGAGTTTTCTCACCACCGCCAACGTCAGCGGAGATCCATCAAGTCCGGGTTTCATCCTGCTCGCACCGCAGGGACGAAATCTCAATCACGCCAACACGCCGCCGCCTTTGACCCAGCATACGGGATGGGACCAGACCTACCGCCAGTACAATTCCCAGGGGACGGTAAGCGTGCAGTTGATTCCGTATGTCGAGAACGCCGACGCGGCCACCTTCGACCATTTCATTGCGGCGGAAATTGCAACCGATAAGGTCGATGCCAACCGGATTTATGTCATCGGATGGTCGGACGGCGGCGCGACCGCCTATCTCTATGGGCTTTTTAGGCCCAATATCGCGGCGATTGCGGTCTATTCCGGGCCCAGTCCGTTTCAATGGGGGGTCGATCCGTGTCCGCAGGCGGCGGTGACGCACGCCGCCGCCAACGACTGGCAAATTCAGATTACCAACGGCACTCTGCCCACCTGGCAGATCAAGAATTCCTGCGACTACATGGCGATCTGCCAGAGCCAGGAGTTCATGATCAACGATCTCCTGCCGCTTGGAATAAGCGTCGAGGATGTAATCATCGACGCGAATCAGAACTCCGTCAGCGCCTGCGATCCCACCTGCGCCGATCCAAACGCGACGCGCACCAACGTCGTGGGGCTCGCGAATCACCTCCGATGGCCGTCCAACTGGACATCCGAGATGCTCGACTTCTTCAGCCAGCATCCGCTGAATCAGGGTTGAGCCATGACCGGCGGGACGCCGGTCGATCGCGATCAGGGCGGGAGCAAGCGCTGCTTTTCCCATCAATTGCGAATTCTGTGGGACATCTGGAGTTCCGATCGCGTGGCTTCGATCGGAATCCTGATCCCTCCAGTCATCCTATGGCTGGCGTGGCGGGCGTTGCGCGATGAAACCGCGCACTGGTCCGGCAGTTGGTGGGGCCTTGCCGCGATCATCGCTGCGGCGCTGATCGCCGAGCTGCCGATCTATCCGTTTCCGTCGGTGTTCGTGCCGGGCGTCGGCTCGATTGCGCTGATCCCGATCGGCCTGATGCTGTGGGCGTATTTCAGCGGCGTGGTGATCCTGTTCGGCGGCGCGCGCATCTGGCGCAAGCTGTGCTTCCCGTTGGCGCTGCTGCTGTTGGTCGATCCGGTGCCGCCCTTCGTCACCAATTACATCGACCTGCCGTTGCAATATGCGGGTGCGGCGACGGCGCGCGGGTTCGCCGGATGGCTGCACGTGCCGGTGAGCGGCGACGCGCTGCAGTTGATGTTTTTCCATCAGGGCCTGGGGATGTTCGTCGCGCCCGGATGCAGCGGGCTGGCGAGCGCGGCGGCGATGGGCTACGCCGCGCTGGTCGCGGGATATGTGCGCGGGATGCGGCCGCTGCTGCACGGGCTCTATATCGCGCTCGCGATCCTGCTCGCCTTTGCCTTTAACCTGATCCGGCTCTGCGCGCTGGTGCTGTTCTATTGCCTGGCGAATATTGCGCCGATCCTGGGCCGGCATGCGGTCGGAGCCGACTATCTGATCGGCGCCGCGCTGTTCGCGATGGCGGCCGCCTTCCTGCTCGAAGCGCCGCGATGGCAAATTCGCTCATGAATAGCTCGCCGATGAATCGCAAGCTGATCGCGTTTGCCGCCACGATCGTGATCCTGGGCGCATTGAAGATCGTGCTGGCGCGTCCGGGCGTCGCCGCTGCGCCGCCGTTGTCGGCGCTGCTGCCCGACGCGATCGGCAAGTTCAAGCTGGTGCGGCGCTGGCGTGAGCCGAGCGCATACAGGACCGAGGCCGGCGCCGACTATTCCGACGCCGGCGGCAGTCCCGTTTCGCTCGACCTGTGGCTTGACGCCGCCGCGCCTCACAACGCGGTCGGATGCTTTCTGGTGCGGGGCGAAAAACCGCGCGACGAAGCCATCCGCTCTGTGACCACCGCGCGCGGCTCCGCGAGGTTCGATGTCGCGATGTTCGAGGAGCGCGATCGTATCAGCCTCGTGGCGGCCACCGAATGCTTTGCCGGCACGTGCGTCGAAAGCCGGCTGTCGGACGCCTGGCAGGCGCCCAGGCTCAACTTCGCCGCGGCCGGAGGGTTCGTCCCGGTCTCAATCGAGCTCGCCGATCAGCCTGCGCCGGCGGAGAGCCCGACGGCTGCGCAAGCGCGGCTGATGGAGCGTTTTGAAACTTTCGCCGCCGCGCTCGATTTGAGCGCGATTCAGCAAGCCGCCGGCGCACGCGCGCCGGCTGGCGGCGCGAACCTTGCGGCATCGCAATGAGGTCTTTGATCTTGCAGCGCGACCGGCGGGACGCCGGTCCTACTTCAGAGAGAAACGGTACGGAGGCCGATGGTGCGCAAAATCAGAACGCGATCCGAAGTAGGGCCGGCGTCCCCGCCGGCCATTCGGCCTTACGAGGGTAACCCGATGACCGATAAGGGAGTCGAGATGAAAATTTCACGCTTGATGACCATGGCGGGTTTGGGCCTGATGTTGGCGGCGCTGGCGCTGGGATGCGGCGGCGATAGCGCCGGCGTCAGTTCCGGGAGCAGCGGCAATGGCAACCGCGCCGCGCATCGCGGGCTTTCTGGCCGCGTGCGTGGCGGACAAAACCCGATCTCGGGTTCGAAGGTCCTTTTCTACGGGGGTGGCACTGGCGGCTCCTACGGCTCGGGAGCGACCGTGCTGGCCACCGCGACCACCGATAGCCACGGCGACTTCAGGATCGTTACTTTCACCTGTCCGTCGGGCAACCCGCCGACCTACCTGGTCGCGCTGGGCGGCAACCCGGGCTTGAATCCGCCGGTCAACAACAGCGCGATCGCCCTCGTCGCGGGGCTGGGTCCCTGCGACAGCCTCTCCGATTCGACCTTTGTCGTTGTCAATGAGCTGACTACGGTGGCGACCGAATGGCCGTTGGCGCAGTTCACCGATTCGAGCGGGCAAAATATCGGCGCGCCGTTGACCAACACCCTCGGACAGTGGAATGCGTTCTTCAGCTACTACAACCTGGCGCAAGTCAACCCGGTCAACTTCGGGGTGAGCGGGGCTCCCTCGCTGTTTCTACCCAGCGTCTCGGCATGTGCGGGCGGCTCGCCGCCGGTCAACTGCGACGGGCTCATGCGGCTCAACACCTTGGCCGACATTCTGGCGTCGTGCGTGAACAGCAGCGGGCCGAGTTCGACGCCATGCACGACATTGCTGGGGAATACCAGCTCCAGCAACACGGCGAGCGCTGCACATTATATAGCGACCGTTCCGTTCGTGGCGCGGAGCGCGCTGTTCAGCCTGGTGACGCCCAACGCGCCGTTCCTCCCCATTCTGGGGTCGCTGCCGGACGGATGGGAGATCGCGCTCAACCACAACCCCTTCGGCGCGGCGTTCAGCAATCCCTACGCGCTCGGGTTCGACTCTTTCGGCAACGTCTTTGTGTCGGACTACAGCAGCAACAGCGTGAGCGAGCTGGAGATAGAACGCTACTACCGGATCGGGGCCGACTACAAGAATTCGACCGCGAAGTTCGACGCCCCCATCGCGATCGCGGTGGACGTATCGGGCAACGTCTTTGCGGCGAACTGCGGCATGCAGTGTTCCGGCGGCATCAGTATTTACGGGAGCGTGAGCGAACTCACGGCGGCGAGCAGCTTCGGCACCGGGCTCAACTTCAACAACACCAACACCGGCACACCGGGCGCGGAGTTCTACTCCCCCTTCTCGCTGGCGCTGGACCCATCAGACGACGTCTTTGCGGCGAATTATAACGGCCAGAGCGTAAGCGAGCTGGTGGCAAGCGCCTTCACTACCGGACACAACTTCAGCTCCTCGGGCGCGGGGTTCGCCGACCCCATCGGGATAGCGCTGGACGTATCGGCCAACGTCTTTGTGGCGGATTATTTCGACGGCGTGAGCGAGCTGACGGAGGCGAGCAGCTTCGGCACCGGGCACAACTTCCACGCCGCGGCCGCAAAGTTCAACGCTCCCACCTCGCTACAGATTGACGGATTTGGCAACGTCTTTGCAGCGAACTGCGGTTTCTACTGCAGCGGCAGCACCGGCAACGGGAGCGTGAGCGAGCTGACTGGGCCGCCCAGCTACGGCACCGGCCACAACTTCGCCCCCTCAGGCGCGATGCTCGACGCCCCTTACATCCTGGCGCAGGACGGAGCGGGCAACCTCTTTACGGCGAACGTTAGCGGCAACAGCCTTAGCGAGCTGATGGCGCCCAACTACGCCTCCGTGGGCTCCAACTTCGCCCCCTCTGGCGCGGGGTTCAACGCCTCCTTGGGAGTAGCGCTGGACCAATCGGGCAACGTCTGGGTGGGGAACTGTGGATCCGCCTGCGGTGGTACCGGCAGCGGCAGCGTGAGCGAGTTGATCGGTCTGGCGACGCCGGTGGTCACGCCGATCCAGGGCTGCGTGGCCAAGGAGTTGGCCGATTCGACGCAGTATTGCAAGCCGTAGGTGCGGCAGCCCGCGTTCGGGAGTTGGTGAAGTTTTGTATGCAGTGACCTCTGCTCTGTCATTCTCGCGCGTCTGCTTTTTTCTGGCGCGCGAAGAATCCCGGGATTCCTCGCGGCAGCCACGCGGGAATGACAGCGAGGGCCCGAAATGCGGGGCCTTTCTTTTGAGGTCCCGGTCAACGGAAAGTCAAAGCCCTGGGAGGGCAATCCCGTGAGTGGAGAACGAGCCCGGATGAAAATCGGACGCTTGATGACGATGGCGGGATTGGGCCTGATGCTGGCGGCGCTGGCGCTGGGATGCGGCGGCGATAGCGGCGGCGTCAGTTCCGGCAGCAGCGGCAATGGCAACGTCGCCGCGCATCGTGGGCTTTCCGGCCGGGTGCGTGGCGGACAGAACCCGATCTCGGGTTCGGAGGTCCTGCTCGACGCGGTTGGCACAGCCGGTTCCTACGGCACGGGAGCGACCGTGCTGGCCACCGCGACCACTGATAGCCACGGCGACTTCAGGATCGTTACTTTCACCTGTCCGTCGGGCAACCCGCCGACCTACCTGGTCGCGCTGGGCGGCAACCCGGGCTTGAAGCCGGCGGTCAACAACAGCGCGATCGGGCTGGTCGCGTTGCTGGGTCCGTGCAATAGCGTGACCGCCGCGACCATCGTCATTATCAATGAGTTGACGACGGTGGCGACCGAATGGCCGTTGGCGCAGTTCACCGATTCGAGCGGGCAAAATATCGGCGCGCCGTTGACCAACACCCTCGGGCAGTGGAATGCGTACTTCAGCTACTTCAACCTGGCGCAAGTCAACCAGGTCAACTTCGGGGTGAGCGGGGCTCCCTCGCTGTTTCTACCCAGCGTCTCGGCATGTGCGGGCGGCTCGCCGCCGGTCAACTGCGACGGGCTCATGCGGCTCAATACCTGGTCCGACATTCTGGCGGCCTGCGTGAACAGCATCGGGCCGAGCTCGACGCCGTGCACGACCCTGCTGGGTGATACCAGCTCCAGCACCACGGCGGGCGCTGCGCACTATATGGCCACCAATCCGTTCACGGCGCAGAGCGCGCTGTTCAGCCTGGTGCTGCCCAACCCGCCGTTCAGCCCCACGCTGGGTGCGCCGCCGGAGGCATGGGAGATAGCGCTCAACTACACGCCCTCGGGCGCGTCGTTCAGCGAGCCCTACTCGCTCGCGGTAGACCCGTTCGGCAACGTCTTTGTGTCGAATCAGACCGGCAACAGCGTGAGCGAGCTGCCGGTGGCGAGCAGCTACCGGACCGGGTTCAACTTCGCCGACTCGACCGCGAAGTTCGACGCCCCCCAATCGCTGGCGGTGGACGGATTAGGCAACGTCTTTGTGGCGAACTGCGGCAGCTTCTGTAACGGCACTGGTAACGGGAGCGTGAGCGAGCTGACGGCGGCGAGCAGCTACCTCACCGGGCTCAACTTCGCCCCCGCGGGCGCGGGGTTTGGCGAGCCCTTCTCGCTGGCGGCGGACGAATCGGGCAACGTCTTTGTGGCGAATTTTAGCGGCAGCAGCGTGAGCGAGTTGATCGGCCTGGCGACGCCGGTGGTCACGCCGATCCAGGCCTGCGTGGCCGCGGAGCTGGCCGATTCGTCGCAGTACTGCGAGCCGTAGGGTTGCGGTAGCCTGCGCGTCGGAGTTGGCGAAGCGTTGTCGGCAGTGGCAGCAGGCACCCTCACCCGGCGCAGCGCCGGCCTCTCCCGCAAAAGCGCGGGCGAGGCGCAGACCAAAGACCGCGATGCGCGCGGGATGAGAATGCGAGCGTGGGCGCGGCGGGCGGGGGTGATGGCGCTCGTGATGGGCTTGCAGATGGGCCCGCAAGCGCGGCCGGCGCTCGCGGCGCGCAGCGCTCTGACGACCGCGCCGCGCAGCCTGAACTTCGGCGGCGAGGTGTTCGGGGCCTCGGGGACGGTCAGCGCTCCCCGGCGGCTTAGGATTTCCAATCGCGCCGGGAAAGGCACACAGCCGATCACGATCGCCAGCATCGCGATCGGCGGCGAGAACGCCGGCGACTTCGCAGTGAGTAATCCCAACGGATGCGCCGTGCTGGCGGCGGGACAATCCTGCGCGATCGAGGTGAGCTTCACGCCCACAGCCTTGGGTCGGCGGAAGGCGACGCTCGCAATCACTGATAGGTCAGGGAACGGCGCCGGGCCGGTGGAGCTTCACGGCGCGGGTATGCGCGGATTGTTGCGCATCACGCCACATTCGCTGCGCTTCGGCCGAGTCAACGCCGGCGCGTCGCGCATGATGGCGGTCACGCTGAAGAATCCCAATCGCGTCGCGATGGTGATCGAGAGCGTCGCGGCCACCAACGATCAATTCATCGCGAGCCAGAACTGTGTCGGCACGATCGCGAGCGGTACCTGCCAGATCGCGGTGACGTTCAGCCCGACGATCGCGAAGCATCCCAAGGGCAGCGCGATCAATGCGGCGCTGGTCATCACCGACGACGCGGCGAAGAGTCCGCAGCGCGTGGAGCTGGCGGGCGTGTCGTTCGGCACGCCGCTGCCATCGACTCCTACGCCCACGCCGACTGCGACACCGACGCCTACTGCGACGCCGATGCCGACTGCGACGCCGACATCGAACGCCATCAGCGGCATCGTGCAGAGCAGTGGCGATCCGATCGCGGGGTCGGCAGTGACGCTGGGTGCGTTCGGCAGCGCCGGTTACGGGCAGGGAGCGATCGCGCTCGGGAGCGCGCAGACCAACGCGAGCGGCGACTTCGCGATCAATTACAATTGTCGGGGCGGCGGCGAGCAAATCTATTTGACCGCACAGGGCGGCGCGGCGGGAGCCGGCAACGGCGCGATCTCCAACCCGGCAATCTCGATGATGGCGGTGCTCGGCAACTGCGCCGCGCTGGCGAATAACTTCGCGGTGGTGATCGACGAGCTCACGACCGTCGCGTCGGTGTGGGCGATGGCGCAGTTCATCGCGATCCCGAATCAAGTCGGTGGACCGATTCAGATCGGCGGGCCGGCGCCGGGACTCGCCAACGCGGCGAGCAGCGTGCCGATTATCGCGGATGTCGCCACGGGCCTCGTGGCAGCGAATCCGCCCTCGACCGCCGCGATCCCGGCGGCAAAGCTCAACGCGCTGGCGGACCTCATCGCGGCGTGCGGCGCGGGCGTGTCGTCGACGGCGTGTACGACGCTGTTCGCCGAGGCCGCGCCGCCGGGCGGCCAGCCTCCGGCCGACACGCTCGGCGCCGCATTGGATATCGCGCTCAATCCGGCGCACAACGCGGCGGCGCTGTTCAACCTGATCGCGCCGAACGCGCCGTATCAGCCGGTGCTCGCGGCCGCGCCGACCGATTGGACGATCGCGATCGCGCATCGCGGCGGAGGACTGAGCGCTCCGACCGCAATCGCGATCGACGCGTCGGGCAACGTATGGATCGCGAACTACAACGGCGGTGTCACCGAGCTGGCGCCCAACGGCGCGCCGCTCTCACCGTCGGGCTACGCGGGCGGCGGTCTCGAGGAGTCTTTCGGGATCGCGGTCGATCAGTCGGGCAACGTCTGGGTCACCAACGAGCAGAGCCCGTCGAACGTCAACTCGGGCGGGGGCGCGTTGACCGAGCTGTCGGCGAGCGGCGCGATTCTTTCCGGCAGCGGCGGCTTTATGGGCGGCGGCCTCGAATTTCCCGAGGCGGTCGCGATCGATGCGTCGGGCAACGCGTGGGTGGCGAACTTCGCCGACGCGAGCGTGAGTGAGTTTTCCCGGCCGGCAACGTGATGTCACCGGCCGGCGGCTTCACCGGAGGTGGGCTCGCCTTTCCGGTGGCGCTGGCGTTCGACGCTGGCGGCAAGCTGTGGGTATCCGATCAAGCGACCAACGCGATCAGTGAGTTCGACGCGAACGGGAACCCACTCTCACCCGGCGCCGGTTACATCGGCGGCGGCCTCGACTCGCCCTATGGGATCGCAGCCGATCGCGCCGGCGCCGTTTGGGTCGCGAACTATTATGGTTCCGACCTCGCCGCATTCGAGGACTCTGGCGGCGCGATGCCCGGCATGGCGTTATCGCCGGCCAGCGGTTTTATCGGCGGCGGTCTCGACGCTCCGGTCGGCGTCGCGATCGATGGCGCAGGCAACGTCTGGATCACCAACTATCACGGGATGAGCGTGACGGAACTCGCGGGCAGCGCCGCGTCGTCGCCGGGCGCGCCGCTCTCCGGAGCGAGCGGATACACCGATTCAAGTTTGCTGGGGCCGTATGGAATCGCGATCGATCCGTCGGGCAACGTATGGGTCGCCAACAACGGCGGAGGAACCGGCGACGCGGTGACCGAGCTGATCGGCGCCGCATCGCCGGTCAAGGCGCCGCTGATCGGACCGGCCGCCAAGCCGTAATCAATCGCGCCGCTTGGCGCCTTGCAGAACCTCGAATGGACTGCGGCGCCGCCCGTGGCGCAGCAGCACGTAGGTTGCGCCCGCGCCGCCGTCAGCCGGCCGCGCGGTCGTGAACGCGAGTACATAGCCCGCCAGCGCGCTCTGCGCGAGCCAGGTCGCGGTCGCATGCTTCAACACCGGATGACCGCCCGGCGAGCGGAGCCCGCGGCCGTGGACCACGAGCACCATCCGCAGCGCCCTGCGCACCGAATCGAGGATGAAGGCGGTGAGCGCCTCCTTGGCTGCGATCTGAGTCTTGCCGTGAAGGTCGATGTGGTCCTGCACGGCGAATTCGCCGCGCCGCAGCCGCGTAACGAGCCGGGGATCGATACCCGTGCGCGCGCCCTCGACGTACTCGTCGGTCTCGGTGATATCGAACGGCGCCTGGCCGCTGACAAGATCGGAAAGCTGCGCCAGCACTTCCGAATCTTCACTCACGATGGCGCGATTTATCTCGGGCGCGAGCGGGATTCTAGTGGTGCCCGCGCCGTCGAGCGGCCGCACGCCCTCGAAGGCCTGCCGCAGCATCGCGGCCTCGTCAGGAGGTTCGATCGCGGGCAGGGCCGCCGAACTCTTTGACGGCGTAGCGCGGGGCGCGGCCTGCTGCCGCTCCTTGAGGAGCTTCTTTAGGGCCTTGAACGGTGACGCGAAGACCGGCTTGGGAGTCTTCGGCCGCTGCTGATGATGCCGATGCGGTTGCCGCTTCCTGGGCATTTCTGCGCGCTACCCAATTTGTAGCACGTTGGAGGCGATTCGGCGTTCATCGGCAGTGGGCCAGTTTTTGCGGCAGGGCCGGCACGGAGGCCGGCCCCTACCCTAGGTAGGAGCTTTAGTCGGAGTAGTGGCCGGCGTCCGCGGCGGTGGCGACCCTGCCGGCCATCCGGCTCCAAAACCCCCCGTTCATCGCTTGCGCCGTTGAGAGGGCGCTCCGCCGCCGGTTGCGCGGATCCGCGATTTTGGCGGCGCCGGCGCCGCGGTCGATTTGCCGATGGCGCCGCGCGGCGCTGCGAGCCGCTTCGGCGCGGTCATCCGATGGCCGTCTTCAAGGATGGTCGCCAGCTCGACCCAATCGATCTTCTTGACGTTGAGGCGCACGCCGATCCATCCCTTGTAACCCAGGTAGGGCGGGACGAAAAAGCGCGCGTGGTCGGAGCCCACGAGGATTTCCTGGACCATCGCCGGCGCCTTGCACCAGACCGAGACGTGACCGGAGTTGTGATGGTTGTTGTCGGTCATCGCGAACATCTTGCCGCCCACCCTGAAGGTGGCCTCGCCCCACGCTTCCTTTTCCGTGGCCGTGGGCAGAGCGAGACAAATCTTGCGCAGCCGTTCGATTGGATCGACACGAGCCATCGGCATCTCACTCCGCCCCATACCGAGCCACCTACTTCTGCGCCTTGGTGAGCGCCTCGAAGCGGCGGCGCATCTCAGCTTCCGATACGTCTTCCTTGTGAGTCGCGATGGACCAGACGTGGCCCGACGGGTCTTGCAACTGCGCGTTGCGATCGCCGTAAAACTGGTCGGCGGTTCTTTCATCGAAGTCGCGCCCGCCTGGATCGCACGCTGGAAGAGCGCGTCAACGTCCTCGACATACAGATGGATACTCACCGGCGGACGCGCTGCGCCCAGCGTCTTGGGACTGAGGAAGCCGATTTCCAGATGCTCGTCGGCCAGCATCACGATCCCCTTGCCGATTTTGATCTCGGCGTGACCGATCCGGCCGTCGGGTCCGGCCAGACGGGTCAGCTCAGTTGCGCCGAAAGCACGCTTGTAGAACTCGATCATTTTTGGCGCGTCAGCAAGCGCGAGGGATGGAATTGCGGCCTCGTGGCCTTCGGGTATCGGTTTCACTGCCATGATTGGTTCCTCCTATTGCGGCCCATCTTTTAGCGCGCACTCCCGACTGTCCAGCCTCGATCGGGAAAACATTTCAGCGACTCTTGATCTCAGCTCGGATCCAGAATCTGCGGAAGGTAGCGACGAGAAGGCATGGGTTGACCGGGGCCGAGCCTCAAGGTTTGGCAGCAGCAAGCATCACCTCGTCGGCGTCTCGGAGAAGCACATCGATGGACTCGAAACCTGCGTCTCTCAAAACCCGGACCCAACCCGATACCGGCATGCCGTCGCCTATCAAATGCGAATCTCGCGAGCCCAAGAGCTTCGTGTGATCGTAACCAAGAATTTCGTTCGCCCGGCTCCAGAACCGTTCCCAGTTCTCCCGGCTGTAACGGCTCGGCTGCCGCGACTTCCATTCGGCGAATCCGGCGGCGAACGTCGTTTCGCTGGAGGCGGGCTCGACGAACAAAAACACACCGCCGGGGCGGAGCAGTCGGAACACATCTTTGCATAATTCAGAGACGCGTCGCGCGTCGAGCCAATGAAGTGCGTTCGCTGTCGCGACCACATCGTAGTCGCGTTCCAAGCCCTTGCACCAATCAGCGTCCCACAAGTCGCACACGAAACTCTGACCTGAAACGCCTTCGCGCCGATTCGTCGATAAGCATATCGAGCTCAGGAAGACGTCGCGATCGAGGCAATCGATCTGTGACTTAGGATAACGCGCGCGAACGGCCCGCCCGACGTCCCCAGGGCCGCAACACAAATCTAGAACACGAAGAGTCGCGTCTTTGGAAAAAGGAATCGCCGCGGCCATCAGCTCGAGGTCACGGCGCTTCTCGGCTCCTTGCTCGGTCCGCCACAAGTCCAACAACTCGTCGAGATTCTCATTGCTCAGTTTCTTCTCGATCTGACTCTGCGTAAGCGACATCGAAACACCCTTCCTGGTCTTTTCACCGCGTACTCTCGGTCCAGGCGCTTCCAACCGATCCCTTTAACGGCGCTGCTGGCGCAGAGGTTACGAGCTGGACTCGCCATCTGGACCCGCAATCACCACCAAATAACCGTCGGGGTCGCGGAGCCACATTTCTCTATGTTGAGGCCCCGGGTTGACGTGTGGTTCTTCGATGATCTCGGTCCGCAATGCGCGCGCACGCTCCACGACCGAGTCAAAGTCGTCGACCTGGAACCAAAGTAAGACCCCGTGCCCGGGAGGCGCGGCATTCGCGTTGACGAGGTTTGGGTGATTCTCTTCGTCCCAAGCGTGGAGTTGAAGAATCAGGTGACCGGACGAGGACATCCGGTCGTACACGTCACGGTGGCTATGCTCCGGGAGCGAGTCTGCCCCAAGCAGTTCCGCGTACCAGCGACTGCTCGCTCTTACATTCCGCACAGCTATGAGGGGTTGAGCCAGGACGATTGATTTCTGCACAGCGGAGCTCATGAGTCCCTCTTTATGTGAGTGGCGACGTACCAGATTTGTCCGAATGGGTCCTGGAATCCGCCGCAGCGATCGCCCCACTCCTGGTCCGCGAGCGCATTGATCATCTTCCCGCCCTCCGCGAGGGCCCGCTTGAAAACCGCGTTGACATCCTCGACGTAGAGGTACAGATGAACCGGCGTGCCGCCGAGGTCTTTCGCGGAGATCGCGTAACCCTTCTTCCGATAGTCAACCAGGTCGGGCGTGCCCGGATCGCGCAGCATGAATAGCGCGTCGCCGACCTTGATTTGCACGTGGCTGACTACTCCGCCCGGCTGCGCCTGGCGCATCTGCTCGGTTGCGCCGAGCACCTTCTCGTAATACTCGGCTGCCTTGTCCGGGGCCTTGACGTATATGAAGGGCATCACGCCATGCGGGGTGGGATTGGTTTCCATCGGCGGTTCCTCCTTCGGTGCATTTTTCGCTTGCGGCGCATTTTCCAGATGTTTTGCGATGAACCAGAGGTTGCCGAACGGATCCTTCACGCCGGCGCTGCGGTCGCCCCAGTGTTGGTCGGCCGGCTCCTGCACCGATGTCGCACGGGCCCGTAGCGCGCGGCGGTAGGTCTCGTCAACGTCGCTCACATTCAAATAAATCGCCGGCGGCATCGGCTGATATGGGCCATGCGCTTCACCCATCTCCAGCATCGAGTCGCCGATCCGGATCTTGGCGTGGTGGATCGTGCCGTCGGGACCCTCCGCGCGGAACACCTCCTCCGCGTCGAAGACCCGCTTCAGGAAATCGATCACTTTCGCCGTTCCCTTGGGATGGAGATAGGGCGTCACGCTGCGCAGGCCGGCGGGAACATATGACCCGCCCGACTTGTGGGTGCCGATATACCAGTGATTGCCGAACGGGTCCGTCACGCTGGCTTCGCGATCGCCGTAGTCCTGATCGACCGGCTCGTGAATCGAGGTGGCGCCGGCCCGGAGCGCGCGCCGGTAAACCTCGTCCGAATTTTTCACGTAAAGGTGAAAAGCCGTCGGCATCGGTTTAAATTTCCCTTCCCCTTCGCCCAACATGACCATCGAGTCGCCGACCTTGACCTCGGCGTGCAGATGCGGCGGATCGCCGGCGACGACCCGCATGGTCTCCACCGCCTCGAACGCCTGCTTCATGAAGTCGACGGCCTCGGCCACTTGGTCGAGGATCAGAAACGGCGTGATGCTGTGAAACTCCTGGGGGACCGGCTCAATCGCGGTGGTGCTTTCCTTCTGCGGCGCGGCTGCGGCCTGTTCACGAGCATACGCTGCCATCCGCTGTTCCATTTCCGCGGGCGAGACATCCTCTATATGTGTCGACACGATCCACAAATGGCCGAACGGATCGGCCAACCTGCCGGAGCGGTCGCCGTAGAACTGGTCGCTGATCGGGTACACCACTTTCGCGCCGGCCGCGACGGCGCTGGCCGGCGAAAGCGTCAACGTCGTCGACATAGAGCTGCATAATCGCCGACGAGCCGCCCAGCGCCTGTGGGCTCAGGTTGTACTGCGGCGCTTCTTCCGCGATCGCGATTCGCGTATCGCCGATCCTGATCTCGGCGTGCGCGATATGGCCGCCCGGATCAGCCAGCCGCATCAACTCGGTCGCTCCGAACGCCTGCTTGTAGAATTCGATCGCGCGCGAGGCTTCGCGAACCACCAGACAGGTGGTTGCGGTCGGATAGCCGGCTGGGATCGCGTTCACCTTGCGGGTCGCGACGGCCTTGCCCGCGCCGCGGCGCGCACGCCGAGCTTCATAACGCTCTTCAGGCGCTCCCGGCGCCTGCGCGGCGGACAACAGATCGGCCCTCAGACGCGCCTTGAACTCTCCGCTGGGAAGGCCGCGCAAATCGGCGGCGACGCGGAGCAGCGCCGCCAGGCGCGGACCCACGCGAGGAAGCGGCGTATCGGAATTGGCCATCATAGCCTCCACCGCTTCATTGAGTTGATCGATCGCGCCCGGTTTAGCCATTTGCCTTACTCAAGCGCGCCCGCAAATTTTGCAGGCCGCGCAATTGAAGCTGCTTGACGGCTCCCTCGCTGCGTTCGAGCTCTTGTGCGATCTCCCGGATCGTCTTCTGCCCGGCGAAACGCATCACGATCACGCGGCGCTGGTCCGCAGGCAGCCCATCAACGAGGCGAAAAAGCCGCCCGCGCTCGTGCGAGCGCTCGAGGCTGTCGCCCGGCACAGTGTCTTCGGGATCAGCAAGAATGCGCTGGCGGGCGGCGCTTTTTGAGCGATCGATAATCGCGTTACTGGCGATCTTGAACAGCCAGGCGGCGAACGAAACCCCCCGCCATTCAAACCGGGCGAGATTTTTCAGCGCCCGATGGAAGACCTCGGAGGTCAGGTCTTCGGTCTCGTGGCGATCGCGCACCCGGCTGGCGATAAAGGCGTAGACGCGCTCGAAATTGTCCTCGTACAGCTCGGCAAAGCGGCGCGGATCCTTCTGCGCGGCTTCGATGGCGAGCCGCGCCTCATTGGTCGGCGCCTTCAATAGAGGTTCTCCGGGGGTCATCGGGTCTTACCATATAAACTGGCCCGGCCAAAAAAGGTTACGGTAGAGGGGCAGGCCGAAGTTTTTTCGCTGGATTCGCGAGCGGATAGGGGGAAACGGCTTAGGCGCGAGCCTTGGCGAGCAGGTCATCGAGTTTGCGATTGACCCGCTCCATGTCCTCAATAACGCTCTCCAATTCGCGGTTCAAGGTTTCCTTGTCGAGCTTCCCGTTCTGCTCGGAAACCTCAGCCACCAAGGCATCGAGCGTTTGACGGCTTTCCCTTACAATTTTCATCAGCCTTAACACCCCGCTCTGCAATTCGGGGTGGCCCTGTTTGTTGATCTTAGATAGCTCGCGGGCCTTTGACAATGCGTCGAGAATGAGACGCCCGGCCACTTGTAATCTGTCCATTGCGCGAAAACGGAATTGCGTCGCCGCTCAGCTCGCCAGCTTGCCGGAGAGCAGATCGTTCAATCCGCCCGGTGCGACGCGGATGCCGACGAAGAACTGGCCGAAAAGGGCGTAGTCGGCGCTCGCCTCGTCGAAGCGCATCTCGTAAATCAGCCGCTTGAAGACCATCGGATCGTCGGCGAACAGATCGACGCCCCATTCCCAATCGTCCAGACCCGTCGAGGCCGAGATGATCTGCGTCACCTGTCCGGCGTAGCGGCGCCCGATCAGCCCGTGATCGTGCATCAAGCGCCGCCGCTCTTCCATCGGGAGGCGGTACCAGTTCTTGTGCTCGTCGCGCTTCTTGCTCATCGGGTAGAAGCATAGGTAGCGCCGTTGCGGGATCGCGGGCCACAGCCGCTCGGCCATCTTGTGGCGTTGCGTTTCGAGTTCCGCTTCGACCGCTTGCTGCCATTCTTTTGAATGCGGCCGGATTCCCTTTTCCCCCAGGCGCGCGTGCAGCGCGACGGTGGCCTCGTACAGTCCGAGTTCGACGACCGACAGATACGAGCTGGCCGGCTCGAGGAACTCGTGGAGCCCGAGGTTCGCGATCTTGAGTTGGGTTGCCGCGAGCTGATCGAAGTCGCGGCGGAAGTGGACCAATATCAGGTCGGCCTTGTGGCCGAGTTCGCAGAACAGCGCGCTATAGCCCGCTTCCATCCGCTCCATCTCGTCGAGCGCGGCCGACGCCTGTTGCACCAGGCGCTCGCGGCGGGCCGCATCGAGCGACTGCCACGCCGTCCATCGGACGCGGAACATCTGATGGAGCACGCTGGAGCCTTCCAGGGCGAGCGGCGCGTCGGGCAAGTCGTTTTTCATCCCGGTTATTTTAGCGGGATTTGAACTCGGCGCACGAACGCACGAAGCCCTCGGCGGCGCGCGGATTCGACGCCCAATGAGCGTGAACATAAGAGGCGAGCACGTTGCCCGCGCTGAAGCCCTCCTCGAACGGCGCCTTGCCCCATAGCGGCCGCACCGAGTAAATGCGCTCGAGGCTGCCGTCCACGGCTTCGAGATTGGAGTAGCGGAACTGATGGCCGCGGAAACGCAAGCCGGCCGGGCCGAGCATCGAGCGCCGCGTGGTCTCGACTTCCACGTAGCCCAGAGCTTGCAAACGATCGGCCATCACCGCTTGCGCCGAAATCAATCCGACGGTCGGGAAGAGGCGCCCGTCCAGCGTGCGGATGCCGCGTGCGAGGTACATCAGGCCGCCGCATTCCGCATAGATCGGGCCGCCGCGGCGTGCGAAGTCGCGAATCGCTTCGAGCATCGCGGAGTTCGCGGCGAGTTGGTCTGCGACGGCCTCGGGATAGCCGCCGCCGAAATACAGTCCGTCGACCGCGGGCAAGCTCGCGTCGCGGGTCGGCGCGAAGCGAATGAGCTCGGCGCCGAGCGCTTCGAGCCGGCGCAGATTGTCTTCGTAGTAGAAATGGAACGCCTGGTCGAAGGCGACGCCGATCCTGACGCGCGCGGCCACGGCGCGCGCCGGAGCCGGCGCTTGCGACACATCGAGTGGGGGCGCCGAGCGCGCGATGGCGATGATCGCGTCGAGGTCGAGCCATTGCGCGGCGAGCGCGCCCCAGGCCGCAATCGACTCTGCGGGCACGTTATTCTCGTCCGCCGTCATCAATCCCAGGTGGCGCTCCGGGAATGCGTGCTCCTTTTTGGCGGGAAATCCGCCCAGAATCGGCGGGTCGGCGCCGGTCTGACGCAGGAGGTCCAGATGGCCGCGGCTGCCGACGCGATTGCAGATCAGGCCGGCCAAGTGCAGGTCCGGGTCGAAAGTGGCAAAGCCGCGCGCCACCGCCGCGACCGTCCGCGCCATCCCGGAGGCGTCGACCACCAGCAGCACCGGCGCCGCGAGCCATTTCGCGATCTCGGCGGTGGAACCTTCGTCGCCGGTCGGCGTCGCGGCGTCGAACAGGCCCATCATCCCCTCGATCACCGCGATATCCGCACCACTGGCGACGCGCGTGAAGGTGGCGAGCAATGCGTCGCGGGTCATCATCCAGCCGTCCAGGTTATGCGAGACGCCCGCCGCCGCTCGCGCATGATAGGTCGGGTCGAGGTAGTCGGGGCCGCATTTGAAAGCGGCGACTTTCAGACCGCGCGCGCGCAGCGCCCCGAGCAGGCCGACCGTGACCGTGGTCTTGCCCGCTCCGCTCGAAGTCGCCGAGACGATTAGCCGTGCGATTCGCAAGGGAGTCTCCACATCTCAGATGAGCGCGGCGCGCGCCCAGTTTCAAGACGGTAGTGGTCAAGTTCAACGCTGCCGTTCCGAGCTGAAAGTCCGAAGCCTCGAGCGGTCGAGTTCGCTTCCCGGCGTGAATGGCATGGGATTCTTCGCTGCGCAGACTCCGCTCAGAATGACGTCAAATGGTATCGTTTGGTAGATTCCAGAGAGCCCCATTGAACGTCATTCTGAGCGCAGCGAAGAATCTCACACCACACACCTCCGCCGCACTCCAGGCGCAGGAGTCCTTGGCCGGCGATCGCGAAACCGAACCTGGCCACTTCCTTCAAGACTGGCCTCGCGATCCGCCGGGGCATACGGTGGATTTCCCATGAGCGGCGTCAGTCAAAATTGGCAGGCTGAATCATACGCGCGCAACGCGCGCTTTGTCAGCGATCTCGGCGCGCCGGTCCTCGAATTGCTCGCGCCTAAGCGCGGCGAGCGAATCCTTGACCTCGGATGCGGCGACGGCGTGCTAACCGAAAAGCTCATCGCGGCAGGCGCGAGCGTGGTGGGAGTTGACGGCGCGCCCGACATGGTCGCGGCGGCGAAGCATCGCGGGCTGGACGCGCGCGTGATGCGCGGCGAGGCGCTGGATTTCTCCCACGAGTTCGACGCGGTGTTCTCGAATGCCGCGATGCACTGGATGCGCGACGCGGACGCGGTGATCGCGGGGGTCGGGCGCGCGCTCAAGCCCGGCGGCCGATTCGTCGCGGAATTCGGCGGGCATGGATGCGTCGCGGCGGTCACGGTGGCGTTGATGGCGGTGCTGGCGCGCCGCGGTATCGACGGCGCGGCCGCGATCCCGTGGTACTTCCCCACTGTAGACGACTATCGCGCGAAGCTCGAAGCGGGTGGTTTCACGGTGGACTATGTCGAGTTGATTCCACGCCCGACCCCGCTGCCGGCCGACATCGGTGCGTGGCTTGATGTCTTCGCGCAGAATTTCTTCGCCGCACTGCCTGCATCGGATCGGAGCGCGGCCCGCGATGAGGCGATCGAGTTACTCCGGCCGGTGCTATGCGACAGCCGCGGACGATGGACCGCCGATTACATCAGGCTGCGTTTCGCAGCCCATCTGGGGGATGCGCCTCGGGCGGAGAATCGCTCCGCGTAGGTCCTTCGGCTTCGTCAGGCTCGCCTCAGGATGACGTCCAAGAGGGACCCGGATTGTCATTCTTGAGCCGAGCTTGCCGAAGGCGAAGAATCTACGCGGAGCGATTCCTCCGAACTCCAGACGCTAGATCGCGACGCACACCGATTTTACCTCGGTGTACAGTTCGAGCACTTCGTGGCCCATCTCGCGGCCCCATCCGGATTGCTTGTAACCGCCGAATGGCAGCGCTGCGTCGAAGATGTTGTAGCAATTGACCCAGACCGTGCCCGCTTTGAGCTGCGCGGCCATCCGATGGGCCTTGCCGATGTCTTTGGTCCAGACGCCGGCGGCGAGTCCGTAGATCGTGTCGTTGGCGACCGGTGTAATCTCGCTGGGGTCTTTGAACGGCATCGCGGTGACGACCGGCCCGAAGATTTCCTCTTGCACCACCTTCATATCGCGCTTGACGTTGACCAGTACCGTCGGCGGTACGAAGTAGCCCTTGCCGACGATCGGCTTGCCGCCCACCACCGCCTTGGCGCCCTGCGACAAACCCGACTTGAGGTAGCCGCACACGCGATCGAACTGTTCGCTCGAAACCAGCGGTCCCATCTGCGTGGAGGGATCGAGGCCGGGGCCAACCTTGATCGCCTTGGCTTGCTCGGCGACGCCTGAAACTACCTGGTCGTAGACCTTCTGGCCCACGTACAGGCGCGAGCCGGCGCAGCAGCACTGGCCGTGGTTGAAGAAGATCGCGCTGGCGGCGCCGGGAATCGCGGTTTCCAGGTCGGCGTCGTCGAAGATCACGTTGGGCGATTTGCCGCCCAGTTCGAGCGAGACCTTTTTGAGATTGCCGGCCGCGGCTTTCAGGATCAGCTTGCCGACTTCGGTCGAGCCAGTGAAGGCGACCTTGTCGACGTCTTCATGAGCGGCCAGCGCCGCGCCTGCAGTCTCGCCGAATCCGGTCACGATGTTGACGACTCCGTCGGGAAAGCCGGCTTCATGGATCAACTCGCCCAGCCGCAGGGCGGAGAGCGGGGTCTGCTCCGCTGGCTTGAGCACGACCGTGCATCCGGCGGCGAGCGCGGGTCCGAGCTTCCACGCCGCCATCAGGAGCGGGAAGTTCCAGGGGATAATCTGGCCGACCACGCCGATCGGCTGGCGCAGCGTGTAGGCCAAAAATTGCGCGCCCGGAGTCGAGATCGGAATCGTGTTGCCTTCGATCTTGGTGGCCCATCCGGCCATGTAATGGAACAGGTCGACGGCGAGCGGCACGTCGGCCACGCGCGCGATCGAAATCGGCTTACCGTTGTCGAGCGACTCGAGCTCGGCGAATTCCTCGAGATGCTTTTCGAGCAAATCGCCAAGCTTCCAGATCATCCGGCCGCGCTCGGAGGGTGTGGTGGCGGGCCACGCGCCTTCTTCAAAGGCCTTGCGCGCCGCCTTGACCGCGCGATTGATATCCTCGCGATCGCCCTCGGCGACTTGGGCGATCACTTCACCGGTGGCCGGGTTGAGCGTGTCGAAGGTCTTGCCCGAGGCTGCCGGCACCCATTTGCCGCCGATCAGCAGATTCCGGGGCTTCGCGATGAAGTTGGTAACGCTACGTTCGAGATCGATTTGTTGCGCTGCTGCTGCCATGATCGAAACTCCCTGACGCTTGTGAGTTGCGTCGATCTGATTCCCGCTTTTTGCCCCGCCGCCACAATCCTTATAATGCGCTTAGCACGACATTCGGGGCATCTACAATCAGTTTCGCCGGGCTCTGGGCGCGCGTCAGAACAGGTCCGAGGCGGTGACGGCCGAAGTGCCCGCCGGCATCGTGACCATCAAGCCGTCGTAGCCGAGGATGGTTTCGCCCTCGCCGCGGACGGCTGCAACGCCGCGCATGAACACGTGGCGAGCGAGCGCGTTGGGCAGCGGCGGCACGATATGGGTCAGCACGAGCATCCGGACCTGGGCGTCGCGCGCGATCGCCGCGGCCTGCTCGGGGGTGGTGTGATAGCCGATCGTATCACGCGCCATTTTCGCCAGCCGCGGGTTGCCGGATTCATCGAGCGCCTCGGCCAGAATCCCGACCATGTGCACATTGAGGGCCTCATGCACCAGCAAGTCGGCATGATCGGACATGCGCACCATGTTGGGGACCGGCCGCGTGTCGCCGCTGACCACCGCGACTCGGCCGCCGTATTCGATTCGGTAGCCGTAGGCGGGATCGACTGGTTGATGATTGACGGCAAAGGCGCTGATGCGTAGCCCGTCGTGGTCGAACACGAGCGCCGAGCCGTCGGCGGGCGGCGGCGGGATGATATGGGCGGCCATCCGTGCGCCCTCGGGCACGAGGTAGGCGGCTCCGTGATGGAGCAGGCGGAAGGCGTCGTCGGCGTCATAAGCGGCGGCGAATCCTGCCACTACCGCGTCGGTGCCGGCGGTTCCATAGACGTGCTGCTCCGCGTCGCGGGGCAGTTGCGGGTTTCGCGGCGGGCCGGGGCCGAAAACCTCCAGCGGGGTCTGGCGTCCGGCCACCCAGGTTTGCATCGCGAGCTCGCCGAGTCCGCCGATATGATCCGAATGGAGATGGGTCAGCAGGACGGTATCAATTGCCGCGCCGGGCAGACGGGCCGCCGCAAGTTTGGACCACGAGCCGGGGCCGGCGTCGATCAGCACGATATGGCCGGCGGCAATGATCGCGGTGCAGGCGGCGGCGCGCGACAGGTCGGGCATCGGCGAGCCTGATCCACACAGCATCACGTGCAGCGCGTTGTCGGTCAGGAGATCGGACCGCGCGGCAAGCAATCGCGATCGCACGGCCCGGCGTAAAAGCGCATCCTGGGCGGACGGCGACCACCAGATCACGGCGAGGGCGAGCGCACCGAGCGCCAGTAGTGATCCGAGTACGGCGCTTTCATGTGCGCCTCCGATATATTGGCATTTTAGGTGCCAATACCGTGCCGGTCGATGGATTGTCAAGTGCGGCAAGCACAGAGAGGTGCGCCACGTCCGAGAGCTGCTCAAGAGCGCCACGCGCCCGCGACCGCCTGGCGAGCGCCGAGAATCCAAGGATATCAGCGTAGAAAACGGCTGCTTTCATTGAGTTGACCATTTTGGACCAAAAGGACTATTATAGTCAATGCCGGTAAGGAGCTCGAAAAGTATGAGACAGGTCAGGCTTGCAGAAGCGAAAGCCAAACTCTCGGAGCTGGTTGACGAAGTCCGCCGGGATAGGAATCCGATTGTGATTCAGAAGCGGGACACCCCGGCGGTGGTGCTCGTTGAGATGGGGGCCTTTCGCCGGCTTCAGGAGATGGAGGATCAGTTCCTCGCCTTGAAGCTTCGCGAGGCGCTCAAGGGCAGGAAGTACCCGTTGCGCAAGGTTCTTGGCGAGCTTGAGAGGTGAGCTGTAGCGTTATCGTTTCCGAGCAGGTCAAACGGGTGCTGGAAGACCTTCACCGCAGTGAGAGGAGTCGATCGCGCGAACTGGCGCTCCTGCTCCTGCGACTGGAGAAGGATCCTCGCCCTGATGGCAGTCGGCAGTTGAGCCTCGGGGCGAGCAAGAAAGCAAAATCCGCGACGGAGGACAGAGTCTGGGACGCGGCCGGCTTTCGGATAGCCTATCGAGTCACAGATGCCAAGCGGCTGGTTGAAGTGGGAATCGTGACGGCCAGTCGATGAACAAATGCCAGAAACATCACAACAACCGGAACCATGACAACGTTTTCGACGATTTGATTACGACGTGCAGTCAGTAGCGATCCGGGTCTCGCTTCGGTAAAGTACGGGCGTGACCCGGAAAAAATAAAGGCGAAAAAGCCCGTCAGCGCGAAGACGCACGCCGAAGACGAGAAGCTGCGCGAGTCGATCCGGCTTATCGACTTGAGAAAATTCGATAGGTTGTTGGAGAAAGCGATTAAGCCTCAGCGGCAATCGTGAATAGCTTTATGATTTGTTCCATCAAGTCGCAATGCTTCTCTGTCCATTCGCGCGTCTGTCGCCACTCGTCAGTAAAAGCCGCCAGTGAGGAGTCTTGATTCGCTTTGTTATCTGCCCTCATTACTTCTAAGCAATTGCTCGACAGCTTTTGATGTGCCGACGCCATCGCGCTCGCGTGCTCGGCTGCCTTTCGCAATTCTTGCACGCGCGACTTGGCCGAGGTGGGCAGGGTCACTTCCAAAAAGCCTTCCATGTGTTTAGTGAGACGCTTGTAGCGTCGTGATACACGGACCATTTTCCGATCATCAAACTTGTAGCGGACAGCCGCTTTTCCTTGTGTGCTACGTGCGGGAATTCCCATTTCGGGAACAGTACAGATTTGGGTGATAAAATCGCGCTCGCGAAAAATGATCGGGTCACTTGGTAGACGCAGCAAAGCCCGAAGTGATTTCCGTACGGGACGAACACGAATGCCCGAATCACTTTGTGGGGTTTCTCTGAATTCTTCGTAAGCGAACCAGTCCGCCGCCTGTAACGGTTGGATTTTGCGTCGGTCTTCATCTATAGCGTCAACGTCGAAATCGACTTTCAGTCGATTCTTCAACCGCCCCCAATCATCGCTGCCTTGGTCAAATATGTACCCGACTTGGCTCACGTCATGGCCCGACGATGGGCACCACTCGCGAACGCGCTGAACGGCAACTCGCCCGCCGAGCGGAAAGGGCGAGAATCCCATCTCCTCTAACATGTAGCTTTCGTTAGCTTTCTGCCATCCCGGCACATACACGATGGAAGTGAAGCTTTGTAAAGAATAATCGTTGATGATTTGAGCTAGATCGCCAAGTAGAAGGTCTCTTTCACGCGCCTTGTTTTTTTCCTGCCACGGCGCGTATATCCCAGCACCATTGAAAAACTCAACGGCATGAAACTCTGGCAATCCAGCTTTGGCCAAGCGCAGACGCCAGTCAAAGCAAAACCTTTCCCATTGGGCAGCCAGCCCGATATAGCCCGCGACAATCACATATTCGTGATCGTCCCGTTTACCCGCATCGTCCGCGTAAAAAGTCAGCATAGCGACAGGCTGGTCAACGTCCCAAAATATTGCTGGTCGTAGATGGCTGAACGGCTTGTATTCGTTTCCAACAAGGTTCATAGCGCACCTCGCTGACCGCGTACAGGTGCGCTAATGCTCCGCTCATTGTCGCCATTTCGACCGTCTGTCCCGATTCCGCGGTCTAATCGGCCTGACTGTCGATTGCAACAAAATCGCTGGAGGCGATTAGAAAGTCGTCGACTTCGCCTTCTGTGAAATCGACGCTGGCGGGTAACGCAGGCGATCCCAGTCGGCGGCGATTGCTTTCATCTGCGCCTCCGATATATTGGCATTTTAGGTGCCAATATCGCGCCCATCGGCAGATTGTCAAGTGCGGCAAGTGCGGATAGTAGCGTTATCCGGAAGATGCGATGGTATAGTGCGATCGATGTTTGCCAGCCGTGCGACCGCAGAGGGCACTTCGGCGTATGCTGCGCGCTTTGCTTCGATGCGGGGCCATTTCCGCGCAGCGATCGGGCTGGGAGTATCGTCGATCGGGATCGGCACCTACCTCGGCGAGCCTGACGAAGAAACCGATCGCGGCTACGAGGCGGCGATCAAGGCGGCGCTGCTCGGCGGGATCAATCTGATCGACACCGCGGTTAACTATCGCCATCAGCGCAGCGAGCGCGCGATCGGCAAGGCACTCGCGGAACTGATCAACGGCGGAAAGATGCGGCGCGAAGAGGTGATCGTCGCGACCAAGGGCGGCTACCTCACGTTCGACGGATCGGCGCCGGCGAATCCGCGCGTGTGGTTCAACGATCAGTACCTCAAGACTGGAATCATCGGGCCCGGCGAGCTCGTCGAAGGCTCGCACTGCATCGCGCCGCGCTACCTCGACGCGATGGTCGAGACCAGCCGCGCCAATCTCGGGCTCGAGACCATCGACATCTACTACCTGCATAATCCGGAGAGCCAGCTCGCAAGCGTTGACCGCGCGGAGTTCCTCGCGCGCATGCGCGCCGCGTTCGAGATGCTCGAGCAAAAAGTCGCGCAGGGAAAGATCGGCGTCTACGGCACCGCGACCTGGAACGGCTACCGTGCCGACCCTCACGATCGCGGCTACCTGTCGCTCGACGAGTTGATCAAAATCGCGGCCGAGGCCGGCGGCAAGGACCATCATTTCAAAGTGGTTCAGTTGCCGTACAACCTCGCGATGCCCGAAGCGCTGGCAACATCGAATCAGCGCGTGGCCGGGGGTCAGGCCACGATGCTGCAAGCGGCCACCGCGATGGGCGTCGCGGTGTGCGCGAGCGCGTCGCTATTGCAGGGGCGTCTGGCGCGCGGGCTGCCGCCGATCGTCGACGGCGCGCTGTCGGGCTTTGTGTCCGACGCTCAGCGCTCGGTGCAGTTCGTGCGATCGACTCCGGGAGTCGACGTGGCGCTGGTGGGGATGAAGTCCGTCGAGCACGTGCGGGAGATTATCGAGACCGCGAAGACGCCGCCCGCGCCGCTCGAATCGATACTGAAACTCTTCCGCAAGGCCGAGTCATGAATTACGAAGTCGGCGGCGCGGAACGCGACAGCATCCGAACGCCGAATCGCAGACGCTGGATGGCGGTGACGATCTCCATCACGGTGAGCGCGTAGCATAGCCACGGGCCGAGCGATCTCAGCACCGCGGATTGCTCGACGGCCGCGAGCAGCGCGAAAAAGATCAGCGCCTCGGTGCGCTCCAGGATTCCCGGCGGATAATCGATCAGCTTGGGACCGCGCCGTTCCAGCGCCGCGCCGACCGCGAGAAAGACCGTGATGTTGACGTACCAGCTTCCCACCAGCACGAAGGCGGGAAAGTAGAGTTCCGGCCGCCGCCACGCGATTCCGATCATCACGGCGATCTCCACCAGCCGATCGGATGACAGGTCAAAGACGCCGCCGATCGCGCTCGGCGCCGCGCACTCGCGCGCGATCGTGCCGTCGAGCGCATCGAGCACCGCGCTGATCGCGAGCGCGATCAGGCCAAAGCGAAGTGCTCCGGCGCCGAACGCGATCGCCGCCACGAGGCCGAACGCGGCTCCCGCGATCGTGGCCCGGTCGGCGTCGAGGCCGGCGCGGTACAGCGCGCGCGCACCTATCGATTGGATCCGGCGGACCGCCGGCATCGCGCCCATCACGCTATCGAGCATCGCCTGGCGCCGGCGATTTTACGCCAGCTCCTCGAGCTTCTTCCCCATCGTCTCAGGTGCGTAGAGCAACACCAGCGCCGCACCGATCACCGGTCCGATCGCGACCGACGCGACCGCGTTGCCTAATCCGCCGAGCGCGTTGGACAGCACGCCGATCACGAACGGCGTCGCGAGCGCGGCAAGCTGGCCAAACACCTGCACGGTAAGGCTGTACGAGGTCGCGCGAATGTCGGTGGGAAAAAGCTCGACCGAGTAGGTGGCGGTCGCAGTGCGCGCGCCCTGGAAGGCAAACACCGTGGTGACCATCGCGGCCAGCATCGCGCCGTGCGTCCCGCTCTGGAAAAGGATCAGGATCGAAGCCGCGCCCAGTACGTAGAAGATCGCGGTCGTGGCCTTGCGCCCGACCCGATCGAGCATCCGGCCGCACAGCAGATGGCCGAGCATGCCAACTAGATAGGCCAGCACGACCGCGTGCCCGATCTCGGCCGAGGTCCAATGATGGTCGCGCTTGGCGTAGAGGCTGAAGAAAGTCACGGCGGGCGCTCCCACCAAGCCCACGCAATTCCAGAGCAGCGCCACCAGGATCACACGCCCACGGTAGCGGCCCCTGAGCGGCGCGATCGCGGCCTTGACCGCCTGCGCCACCCCGCCGGGAGCGCGATCGAAGTCACGCGAGCGGCGGAGCGCGGCGAAGCGCACTGTCTCGCGCACGCCGCGGCGCAGAAACGCGACCAGCAGCAGCGGGCCGACGCCGAGGAAGTACATCCCGCGCCAGCCCCATCGCGATTCCGCGACAATCCCGTAGAGCCCGCCGCCTGCAACCACGCCCAGCAATCCCACCAGGTTGAGCATCGCGACGCCCGTCCCGCGCATCCGGTCGGGAAACTCTTCGCTGATCATTATGATCGCGACGGCGAACTCGGCTGAGAGAAAAACCTGGGCGCTGCTCTGGAAAATCGTGAAGCTGGCAAGCCCGCGCGAAAGCGCGGTCAGCAGCGTGAACAGCGTGTAGAACAACACCGTGGTCGAGATGATCGGCTTGCGCCCGATCCGATCGGCGAGCATCACGATAATGAACGAGAATACGCCGCCCAGCCGCACGAACGACGCCATCGCGCCGACCGCGCGATCGTCCAGATGGAACGTGCGGGCGATGTCCGGGGTGCAGAGATGGAAGATCGTTACGTCGTAGCCCTCGAAGATCGTCACCGACATCAGCAGCCCGAGCAGCGTCCACAGATAGCGGTCCAGGCGCAGCAAGCCGCGCTCTGCCGCCGGCTCGGCCAGGCCGTATGACGAAACTTCAGCGGGGTTTGGAATTTCCATCCCGGGTTCGCAACAATGGGAGGCGTGACGACCAAAGCTCCCAGATTGGGACGCTGCGGGCAAGCCGTATTCGTATCGATCCTGCTCGCGATTCTGAGCCACGGCCTCAGCGCCCCGGTATCAGGAGCGGCGCTCCCCGAATTGAGCGGAGGCGACTTCACGATCCTGAGTCCCGGCACTTCAACCGTGATCGGGCACGCGCATTATTCGATCGATCACGCGGGAAGAGACGACGTGCTACGCGGCGAGAGCCGCTTCCTCGACGGCGAGTATGATGTCGAGACCGACATCCTCGAAACCCCGTCGCCGGGCGTAACGCCGACCCTGGCAACTTATGAGCATCGGTACTACGCGCGCGGCGGCGTCCTCCAGATGGATGTGCGCCTGGACGTCAAATCGGGCCGCGCGCTGTGTAGCCGTTACGATGGGGCCAAGGCCGACACTCACTCGGCGGATTTGAGCTTGCCGGCCGACACCTACGCCGGCGCCAGCCTGTTCATCCCGATCGCGTACGGCCTGCTCAAAAATCAGAGCAATCGGATCACCGCGCACTTTTTCACCTGCGCGCCCGGCCCGCGCTTGGTTGCCATCCAGGCCAATTCGCGCGCCGGAGTGCGATGGCCGCACTATGACGGAGAGGTGCTCGCGGTCGACGTGCGGCCTAAGCTCGGATGGTGGGACATCGTCATCGAGCCGTTCGTGCCGAAGATCCGCGCGTGGTTCGATCCGGCCGACGGCTTCAACTATCTAGGCGGCGATACCCAGCGGTATTACCGCGGCCCGCGAGTCGAACTGGTGCGCGATCGGAACGCGCGCGGTGTTCCGCCTGCGAAGTGAGTCACGCTGTGACTAGCGGGCTGGAGTCGGTCTATGGCGTCTCGGGCGTGTGCCGCGCCGGTGACGGCTTCGGCTTGCGATACTGGAAAGCGGTCTGGCAGGTGGTGCAGGTGCCTTCCGGTTGCTGGGCCCCGTGGCGACGGACCAGCCTGACGTATCGCACGCTGCCGTCGCTGCAAAGGTGGCCCACTACTGGAAAGTCGTAAACAGTACGCACAGTTATTTCGTCCATCTGCCTAGACTAGAGACTCCCTCATGCGGAGTATTCCTTTTCTCGCCCCTCGGTCGGTTCACCTTCTGATCAAACATATCGGATTTGGTCCGTCGATCAATCTTTTAGGCAATCTTTTGGGCCGGGAGGGAAAATTTCTTTATCGCACCGGGCCGCGCACGTCGAATGTGACGATCTGAAACGGCCGCAGATTCATTTCCAAGCCCCCGTCGCGCCGCCGCTTCAGGCCCACCCCTTTGACCGGTCGCCCGCTCAAGTCAACCATCCGCGCGGAGCAGCCGGTCGCAAACCTGAAACACGCGCTCTCCGGAGTCCCCGACGCGCTGAACGCCCGCACCAGATAGCCCTCGCCCGATTGAGTAGGCCGCGCGGTCGAAAAGATCACTTGCTCATTGTCGCATTCGCAAAGCGCGATCGCGCCGGAGTCCGGCGTCGTGCGGGCATTAAAGAGCCGTGGCGGGAAGGCGTAGGCCTGGCCTCGCTGTAGTGCGTCGGAATCGCCGTACGGCCCGCGCCAGGTCGTCAGGCAGAACTCGAACCGGTAAAGCGCAAACTCCTGCGCACCCGGCGTTTCCATCTCGGGCCCCGCGCCGCCGCGACGGGTGTGCAGATCGGATCGCGAGAGCCACCCGACGCATCGCAGCAGCGTCAGCAGGATCTCGGCGCCACCGCGGCTCGGCCTCACTTCAGCCTCGTATAGCCCCCGGCTGACCAGCGCCGCGGAGACCTCCGGCGATTCAACCCCGGTCAAAGTGCGATGGGGCGCCGTGGGGTAGATGTCCTCAGTACCGGGCAGCTCGGCCGGCACAAGGCTGCGCTGGACCATGCCGAAGCTCGTATCGGACAGCGCTTCCAACGCGGTAATAGGCGTAGCCAGTGCGGCCCGCAGCCGATGGTCCATCGCGCGATTGTCCACCGTCACCTCGAAATCAACCCGCTCGAGCCCGGCGTGAAGCGTGGCCAGCAGCTCGATCGCGGTGCGGACCGTTTGTTGAGCTCTGGCGCTCCGATCGGGAGCGAGCCCGGCCGGAATCCGATAGACCAGCGACAGGCTGATTCGGCTGCGGACCGGGCCGCGTTCGAGTACCCACGCGGTCACCGATTCGGGCTTCGACAGCACCGTCCCACCGGGTACCGGATCGAAATTGTATTCATCGCCACGATCGCCCTGATCCTCGAAGTAGAGCTCGAAGCTCTTGCCGCTCCGGAGATCCTTTATGGCAAGGCCACGCGGCGACGGAGCCAGATGGTAGTACTCGTTTGCGATCGACTCGTCGGCGGACGATCCCGGCGGCGCAGTCTCAGCTCCCGAGGGATCTTCGACTTCGTAGCGATGCTCGCGGACCAAGCGGAAGAAGCTGAAACCGGTCTGCACGAGGTCGTCGGCCACGAATCCGATATGCGCGCGCGACGGCGTGGTGGCGTGGATCTTGAGCGTTGCGCCGTCGGGTACTTGCGCGACCGGGCGCTTGAACTCCTCGAGGTCGAGGTCGATGAGCGGAGTCCGGCTCATGAATAGATCGACCTCGAAATCGCCGGCGCCCGCCGCTCTCAGTTCGAAACGGTTGATGAACCGCCCCATGAACTCGGCGCTGCCGAGTCCGGCGACCGCGCGCTTGAAATCCGCCGAGGGTATTTCGACATTGGAGCTCCGGCCGGGGCGCACCACGTCGACCGTGGCGCGAATTCGCCGGCCCGCGGCGTCAATCACCGCGAAGTTTTTGCCCGGCTCTTCCAGATCGATATCGCCGGTCACCAGCGCCTGCCGCGCAAAGCCCGGATTGAAGATCGCCAGCGAGCGTTCGCCGCCCGCGCCGTCGCGCAGAATAGCCTTCGAGGCGTTGCGCACGACCATCTCCGCGATGATCGCAGCCTGGTCGAAGCGGTAGCGCATGTCCTGATGGACCTGATCGATCGAGCATCCGCAAATCGAGTCGTGCGGATGGTTCTGGATCTCCATCCGCCACGCCAGATCGAGGTAACCGCCGAAGTCTTCGCCGCGGCCGCAGAGCCTCGCTAGCGCGGCCAGCGGATCGGCCAGCCGTTCCAGCAAATAACAGTTGATGAAATCGCGCTGCTTGATCCATGCGCGCGCCGAGGTCACGCCGGGCAACAGATGCGCGCGCGCCGGCGAGCGCAGTTCACCCCGATGGCGACCGAGGTCGCCGGGCGGAATCTCGGCGAGCCGCTTGACATAAGCTTCGAGCGTGCCGACCTCGAAGTTGAACTCGTCGCGGGGCGCTTCGTTGAGCCGCTCGAACAGCCGCGGGTCGGGGTGCGCATGGTCGGTGCCGTTCATCACCAGCACGGGAGCGCCGCCGGCAAACCCGCCCTCCTTCGCCACGATCTCGCGCGCCCGACCGAGCATTGCCTCGACCGACTCGCTCGGAAAGTTGGCGCCGTTGGAATAGCCGAACGGCAGGTAGGTGGTGAAAATCTCGGTGCCGTCGAGCGCTTGCCATACGAAGCGGTTGCGCTCGATGCCGCGCCCCACTCCGCGCCATACAATCGCGGCCTTGAGGCCGAAGCCGGCCAGAATCTGCGGCATCTGCGCGATGTGTCCGAATTGATCGGGCAGGTACCCAATCTCGATCGGCTCGCCGAAGCGCCGCGCGATCCGGCCGCCAATCTCGAGGTTGCGGATCAGCGACTCGCCGCTGACCAGAAAGCTGTCGGCGAGCACGTACCACGGACCGATCTGAATCTTGCCCTCCCTGACCAGCCGGGTGATTCGCCGGGCGTTCTCGGGGCGGACTTCAAGGTAGTCTTCGAGCACGATGGTCTGGCCGTCGAAATGGAAGGACGGAATTTTGCCCTCTTCGACCAGCGCCAGCATCCGATCGGTCATCGCGACCAGCCGCGCGCGCATCCGCTGGAAAGGCTCGTACCACTCGCGGTCCCAGTGGGTGTGAACGACGAAATAGAGCTGATCCATTGTTATGAGGTCGGATTAGTCCAAGCGCCACCATCTTGCAAATGATTATGCTTGCAAATGATTACGCAAATCGCCGCCCGGACGATCTTGCCGCCGCCACGCGTATGGTAGGCTGCGGCGGATGGCTCGGCGCGGGCTAAAGAAACTGCTGGTCGCCAACCGGGGCGAGATCGCGCTGCGGATCATGCGCAGCGCCCGGCTGATGGGGCTCAAGACCGTCGCGGTCTATTCCGAGGTTGACGCCGGCTCCGCTCACGTCGCGGCGGCCGACGAGGCGCGATTGATCGGACCGGCCGAGGCCGCGCTGAGCTACCTGAACATCGAAGCGATTGTCGCCGCCGCGAAGGCCTCGCACGCCGACGCGATCCATCCCGGCTACGGATTTCTCTCCGAGCGCCCCGAGTTCGCACGCGCGGTTACCAGGGCGGGAATCATCTTCGTCGGGCCGCCCGCCGACGTGATGACAGCGCTGGGCGACAAGCTGGCAGCGCGCCGGCTCGCGTCGGAAAATGGCGTGCCGACCGTGCCGGGAAGCGAGATTGCCGATCCGGCCGCGGCGCGCGCTTTTGCCGCGCAGGCGGGTTTTCCAATCCTGGTCAAGGCGGTAGCGGGCGGCGGCGGGCGCGGGATGCGCGTGATCGCCGGCGAATCGCAGCTCGAGGCCGCGCTCGAAGCCGCCGCGCGCGAGGCTGCTGCGGCATTCGGCGACGGCCGGGTCTTTTTGGAAAAATACCTCGAGCGGCCGCGTCATGTTGAGGTGCAGGTGATCGGCGACGCGCAGCGCGTGGTCGCGCTCGGCGAGCGCGAATGCTCAATCCAGCGCCGCCATCAGAAGATAATCGAGGAGTCGCCGGCGCCCGGGCTTTCCGACGCGACTCGCACGAAGATGATCGACGCCGCGATTCGGCTCGCAGAAGCCGTTGGCTATCGCAGCGCCGGCACGGTCGAGTTCCTGGTCGAGGGCGACAATTTCTACTTCCTCGAAGCGAACACCAGATTGCAAGTAGAGCATCCGGTGACCGAGATGCGCTTTGGATGCGACCTGGTCGCCGAGCAAATCCGCGTCGCGTCGGGAGGCCGCGTTGCACAGCCGCGCGCGCCGCGCGGAGCAGCGATCGAGTGCCGCGTCTATGCCGAAGACGCCGCGCGCGATTTTCGTCCCGCCATCGGCCGCGTCAAGCAGCTTAATTTGCCCGCAGGTCCGGGCGTCCGCGTCGATACGCATCTTGGGCCCGGCGCGACGGTTTCGGCCTATTACGACGGGATGCTCGCAAAGATCATCGCGACGGGAGAAACGCGCGAGGAAGCACGCCGCCGGATGGTCCTCGCGCTCGATGAGTTCAGTCTTCTGGGCGTGACCAACACCGCCGCGTTTCTGCGCGACGTAATCGACAGCGAGCCTTTCGCCAGAGCCAAGCTGAGCACGGGATTCCTGCCGAACTTTTTCCCGCAATGGCGCCCCGCACAGGATTGCCTCGACGCCGCGTTGATCGCCGCGGCGCTGAACGCCGACGGCGCTTTCGGGGCCGCATCGCGAGGTTCGCCGGAGTCCGCGCCAGCGCGTGCGGCGCGATCGCCGTGGGACGATCTGAAGGGCTTCAATCTATGGAGCCGGCGATGAAACTTAAGGGCGAGGGCCGTGAGTTCACCGTCGAGCTGATCTCGCATGAGGCCAACTCAGCCAGAGTGCGAATCGATGAGCGCGAAGTGCAGGCCGAAATTCTTCCGCTTCCCGACGGCGGCGCGATACTCACGGTCGGCGCGCGGCGGATGCGCACCTACGCGATGCGGCGCGGCAACTCGATCCTGGTCGCGGTCGGGCCGTATCACTTCGAGCTGACCCCGATTGAGGGGCGCTCGGCGCGTGCGGCGCGCGGGCTGGCCGCGCCCGAGGTGGTCGCGCCGATGCCCGGCAAAGTGCTCAAGGTCCTGGTCCGCGCAGGCGACCAGGTCGATGCCGGGCAGCCGTTGCTCGTGATGGAAGCGATGAAAATGGAAACCACGCTCTCGGCCGAGGCTGCGGCGATAGTCGGCCGGGTTCTGGTCGCAGCGGGCCAGATGGTCGATCATGGCGACGTGCTGATCGAGCTCAGTCCGGCTGCGAATCCATCACCGAGCGAATCCGCGCCTCGAGATCCTTAATCCATTGCGCGAAGTCGGCGTCGCGGTCCACTACGATCTCCAGTTTGCCCCCTGCTATTATGCTGACGCGCCCCGGATGCTCGGTGCGTAGCGGGATAACGACCGCCTCGCGCGAGATTCCCAGCGGCTCGATCACCGCAAAGATTTGCTCGATTTCCTTGAGTCCGACCGCTTTGAGCATCGCATCAGAATGAAACCACAGATGAGCGCCGATGAACACCGGTTTGCGGCGCGTGCGAAATGGGCCGCGACAGAGTAAGAAAGAAGTAATTCGTTTTCGTGGTTTGGAGGGGCTTCCGTGTTTGGAACTATCAAAAAGATTGTGAAGGACAAGGGCTTCGGTTTTATAATTGCCGACGACGGCGGCGACGAGGTTTTCTTTCATCGCTCGCGCCTGGACCCGAAAGTCCAATTCGAGGATTTGCGGGAAGGCACCGAGGTGCAGTTCGAGTGCCGGCCCGGCGAAAAGGGCCGGCAGGCTGTCAACCTCCGCCTGCGCTAAAAAGGCTCGCGCCCGACGCGAAATTAGCGCAGCGTCGATTCCACGTTCGCGGGGTCCGCAGGGCTGGAGCCCGGATCGGCAGCCGTGCCCGTGATCTCGCCTAAAGCGTCGATCAGCGTGGCCTTCTTGATCGGCTTGGCGACGTGCATTTGAAAGCCCGCTTCGAGCGCCCGCTGCGCGTCTTCTCTGAAGGCTGACGCGGTGAGCGCGATCACCGGGATCGTGGGAACTCGCTGCTCGCGTTCCCATTCCCTGATCTCGCGCAGCGCCGCATAACCGTCCATCACGGGCATGTTGATGTCCATGAGTACGGCGTCGTAATCGCCGGCCTTGAACTTTGCCACCGCAACTTCGCCGTTCTCAGCGGTATCGAGATGGAAGCGCGTGTTCTTGAGGAACAACTCGATCAGCATCGTGTTGTCGCGCGAGTCCTCGGCAAGCAGAACGCGAACCATCCGCGAGTCGCGAGCCGGCGTGGGAGTCATCGCGGGGGACGGATGTGCCAAGTCCACCTTGCGCCGCGCCTGTGCCGCGCCCAGCGCCGCACGCACCGCGGCCAGCAGCTCTCCGCGCTTGATCGGCTTGACCAGGTAGGCGTCGAGTCCGGCCTCGTGCGCGCGTAACAGTTGGATTTTCAGATCGTCCGAGGTCAGCATCACGACGACCATCTGATGCGCCAGTTTCTTCGCCCGCAGCATGCCCATCAATTCCATGCCGTCGATTTGTGGCATCCTGTAGTCGAGCACCATCAGGGTGTAGGGCCGGCCGTTGAGTGAGGCGTGCTCGATTTCCGCCAACGCGTCGCCTGCGCATCCGGCCTCGCTGACCTCGGCGCCGGCCGCGGAGAGCATCTCGTGCAGGATCAGGCGGTTGACCGGCGTGTCATCGACGACCAGCGTGCGCACACCGTGCAAATCGAGGTCCGCAACCGGCCCGGCGAGCTGCGCGGCCTCGCCCGCGTTGGGCTCGAAGCGGGCGGTGAAATGAAAGGTGCTGCCGTTGCCCAGTTGGCTCTCGACCCAGATCCGTCCCGCCATAATTGCAACCAGGCGCTTGACGATCGCGAGCCCAAGCCCCGTGCCTCCGTACTGCCGGGTGGTTGAAGCGTCGGCCTGGGTGAAATCGGAGAAGATCGTTTCGACCAGCTCCGGTCCGATGCCGATGCCGGTATCAGCGACCGAAAAGTGCAGCAGGATTTCATCGGAATCGCCGGGCTCCATCGCAACGCTGGTGATGACCGACCCGCGTTCGGTGAATTTGATCGCGTTGCCGACCAGATTGATCAGGATTTGGCGGATTCTGAGCGGATCGCCGACCAGCCGCATTGGCACGCCGGGCGGCACGCGCATGGCGAGCTCCAATCCCTTCTCGTGCGCGCGCACTGCCAGCGCCTCACCCACCGTGTTCATCAGATCGTCGAGGTCGAAGGAAACCGCCTCGAGGGTCAGGCGTCCGCTTTCGACCTTGGCAAGATCGAGCACGTCATTGATCAGTTGCAGCAGCGAGTTGCCGTTATTGGTCATCACGTCGAGGAACCTGCGCTGCTCCTCGCCCAACTCAGTCTCGCCAAGCAGGTCGGCCATCCCGAGAATTGCCGTCATCGGCGTGCGGATTTCGTGCGACATGCTGGAGAGGAATTCCGACTTGGCGCGCGACGCGGCCAGCGCGGCCTCACGCGCGTCGATGAGCTGTAGCGAGGTGCGCTCGAGCTCGGCGATCGCGGCTTCGCGCCGCGCGGCCTCTTCGTGCAACTGGGTGACGGCTGAGAATGTTTCGCGCCGCCGCCGATTGCTCAGCACGGTACAGACCTGGGCGATGCCACCCGCGATCAGCAGGACGACCCAGCGGGTCGCTCCGAGCGTGTCTCCCGCGTGCGGCAGGCCGGCCAGCAGCGCGTATGAAATTACCGACACGCCGTACAAAGCGCCTTGCCACGCCATCTCCCACGGGACCATCGCGCCAGCGCCAGTCAAGAGCAGAACGATCTCGTAGCAAAGCAGATCGAAATTGTGGTCGCCGATCGCGATCCACGCGCTGGCGATTACCCAACTGCATACCAGGACAAACGCGAGCGGACGCCAGTTGCGGCGAAACTGCGCGGTGAAGGTCAGCAGAAACCCGAAACCCGCGGTGATGATACTGAAGATGTGAGCTGGGTACCCGGCGCGAGTGAGATTCCCCGACAGACTCGAAACCATCACCAGGACGTTGAACAACACCACGAAGAGCGTGCCGGCCCGAAACAGAGGACTGACCGCGCTACTGGGGGAATCAACCGGCCATGGAACGGTCGGCCGAGCCGAGGGCGTCGTCGAAGCCGCTTCGCCGAATTGAGGATCGCGCATGCGCCGCGCGTATGCGGACTGATCGCCCTTGCTCGATTCAATCGCGTTGCGCTCAACCGTACTCATCGGGCTAACCCCCGTTTCGACCAGGCTGGAACAGTTCTCCGCAAGGCCCGTGCCGCATATGAGACGCGCCAAGATGAGTTCTGTCATCCTCTAGTTGGCCGCCAGTCGCATTTGTGCAACACTGGGCGCGTCGCCACTACGCTCACGCGGGACACCCCGAGGCAGCGGGCGAGCACGCTCAGATGCGGCGGCGAATCGCGAGCAATGTCTTGAAGAGCCGGGACACGAACGGGGTCAGGCGAGTACGGTTCCAGGCGTCGCCGGTCTTGCGAATCGCCTCGGCCTGGGTGGGATATGGATGTATCACGTCGGCGAGCCTGGACATGCTGACTCCGGCCGCGATCGCCAGCGTGAGCTCGGAGATCATCTCGCCGGCGTGGCTCGCAACGATGGTCGCGCCGACGATCCGGCCGGTCTTGCGGTCCGCGTGCAGCTTGACGAACCCGTCGCTCTCGCCGTCCAGAATTGCACGATCAACGTCGGCGAGCTCCTGCACGAAGGTCGCGACTTCGATAGCACGCTGGCGCGCCTCGGCCTCGTATAATCCAACGTGCGCGATTTCCGGGTCGGTGTAAGTGCACCACGGAATCGTCAGCGCGCTCGCCGCCGCTCGTCCGAAGAACAGCGCGTTGCGGATCACGATCCGGGCCATCGCGTCGGACACGTGGGTGAACTTGTACGCCGAGCAGGCATCGCCCGCAGCGTAGATGCAGGGATTGGTCGTTTGCAGGCGATCGTTCACGGTGATTCCCCGGACCCGATCGTACTCCACGCCGGCCGCCTCGAGACCAAGTCCGTCAACCGCGGGCGCGCGCCCGATCCCGATCAAAATCTGGTCGGCGCCAAGGTCTTGGGGTTCGCCACCGCATTCGAGATGGATGATCTTCTCACCGCCGCGTGTCTCCACGCTCCGGATGTTCACCGAGGTCATCAGGCTTACGCCGTCGCGCACCATCGCGCGCTCGACGCGCTCGGCGGCGTCGCGATCCTCGCGGATCAATATCTGGGGCGCGGCTTCGAGCAGAGTCACTTCGGAGCCGAAGCGGCGAAAGGCCTGCGCCAACTCGCATCCAATCGGCCCCGCGCCTATCACAACCAATCGCCGCGGCAACTCGGTCAGCGAGAAGACGGTTTCGTTGGTGAGGTAGCCGGCCTCTTTGAGCCCCGCAATCGGGATTGATGCGGCGCGAGCGCCGGTGGTGATCGCGCCGCGCGCGAATCTCAGGCGCTGGCCCGCGACCTCGAGCGTGTCGCGGCCGGTGAATCGCCCGTCGCCGATGAACACATCTACGCCCAGTGACTTGAAACGGGCCGCGGAATCCTTGGCGCTGAACCCGGCGCGCAATCGCCGCATCCGCTCCATCACGAAGGGAAAATCGACTCGCGCGCCGGGCGGAACCTTGACTCCGAACCGCGCGGCGTCGCGCACTTCGGCATATGAACGCGCGGCGCGAATCAGGGCCTTGGAAGGAACGCATCCGAAGTTCAGGCAATCGCCGCCCATCAGATCGCGCTCGACCAACGCGACCCGCGCACCCAGGCCTGCGGCGCCTGCCGCCGTGACCAGTCCGGCGGTGCCGGCGCCGACCACGACCAGATTGTAGCGGCCGGCGGGTTCGGGATTGACCCAATCCGGTGGATGAACGTTCGCGGCCAGCGCGCGATTGTGATCGTCCATCGGCGCGATGCCGAGACTTCCGGGATCGCCGGTTTCCTCCACAGCCTGCTTCACGTGGTCTTCTCCCGCAGCGCCCGTGCCCCGATACGCGCCACGTACACTGCCACCGCAACAGTCGCGGCGAAGCCCACGATATTCAGCGCCCATCGGGCCACAGAGTTGTTCGCGCCATGCCCGGAAGCCTTGGTGAGGTCGCCGGCGAGCGAGCCGATATAGACGTACATCACGGTCCCCGGCAACATGCCGGCCCACGACGCGAAGATGTAATCGCGGGCCGAAACGCGCGTCAGTCCGAAAGCGTAGTTGAGCAGGTTGAATGGGAACACGGGTGAGAGCCGCGTCAATCCGACGATCTTCCATCCCTCGCGCGCGACCGCCTCATCGATCGCTTTGAATCTGGGGTTCGCCTCGATTTTTACCGCGACCCAATCGCGCGCGAGATAGCGTCCGATGAAAAAGGCGCAGGTCGCGCCCAGCGTGGCCGCGATAGAAACGTAGATCGAGCCGCGCACGACTCCGAACACCACGCCCGCACCGATGGTGAGAATCGAACCGGGGATGAAGAGCACGCAGGCGACGACATAGATCGCGATGAAAACGACCGGGCCAAGCGGTCCGAGGCCTTGGGTCCGTTCCAGCATCGCGCGCAGCAGCGCGACGGCACCCAGATAGCGCGCGATCACGACTATCGCGATCGCCAGACCGGCCCATAACGTCAGCCGCGCGCGGTCACGCGCGGCCCCGGAGCGCGGGCTTCCATGCGATGAGGTTTCAGCACTCATTGTGAGATCGCGCTTCCTTAATAACCGCATCGCGCATGTTATAATTCCCCATCATGGCGGGTCATCAGCATCATGACGACGCGTGCAAGAGTCTCAACCTCGGCGTGATCACCGCCAGCGACACGCGCACGCTCGAAACCGACGAGAGCGGCCGTCTGGTGCGCGAGCTGCTCGAAGCGGCCGGCCATCGCGTGGCGCATCACGAGATCGTCCCGGATGATCAGGCGCGAATCCGCGATGCTATCACGGTCAACCTGGCCAAGCTCGACGGGGTCATCATCAACGGCGGCACGGGAATCGCGCCGCGCGACACGACCGTCGAGGTGGTGCGCGCCCTGCTCGACAAGGAGCTGGAGGGATTCGGAGAGCTGTTCCGGATGCTGTCTTATCAGGAAGTCGGGTCGAAGGCGATGATGAGCCGGGCGCTGGCGGGAGTTAGCGGCGGCAAAATCCTGATTGCGATTCCAGGCTCGCCGACGGCGTGCAGGCTCGCGCTGGAAAAATTGCTGCTGCCGGAACTGCATCATATCGCGGCTCAGCTCGGCCTATGAAGCGGCTGCGGTTGAGACTCTTCGCCGCGCTTCGCGAGCGAGCCAGGGCCGCCGAGTTCGAGCGCGAATTTCCCGACGGCGTGACGGTCGGCGAAGTATGGCGAAGCCTGGCCGAGGAGTTCCCGGCGCTGGGCGGTGATCGCGGCACGATCGCATTCGCGGTCAATCAGGAATACGTCGCGGCGGATTTTCAACCGCGCCACAACGATGAAGTCGCCTTTATCCCGCCGGTTAGCGGCGGGTCGGATCCAACTGGACAACATGTTGGACCGATCACAATCGGACGCGAACCGATCGATGTCGCCGCGCTGCAAGCTGCGGTGGCTGATCCCGGCGCGGGCGGCACGGTTACTTTCATCGGCACGACGCGCCGCGAGAATTCGGGGCGAATCGTGACTCGGCTGGAATATGAGGCTTACGAGCCGATGGCCTTGCAAGAGATGCGCAAGATCGCCGAGGAGGCCGGGCGCCGCTTCAGGATCACACGCATCGCGATTCGCCATCGCATCGGCATGGTCGAGATCGGCGAGAGCTCGGTGGCGATCGCAGTCTCGGCGCCCCATCGCGGAGAGGCCTTCGACGCCTGCCGCTTCGCAATCGATCGGCTCAAGGAAGTCGTGCCGATCTGGAAGAAGGAGCACTTCGAGGGCGGGGAGGTGTGGATCGGATCGCAGACCTCACATCCACCACGAGCTTGAACGATGCCAGCCACGCGCTATCACCTTGCTGTTCGATGCCATCGTATTGACCGGGGGGCTGCTACCGGTTAATCAACCCTCGTATGTCCCTTGAGCAATCAGCGGTCGAGAAGGTAATCCTCGCGGAGCCGCGGGGCTTTTGCGCCGGCGTGGATCGTGCGGTCGAGGCGGTGCGCAGCGCGCTGCGCTCTTTCGGCCGCCCGCTCTTCGTGCGCCATCAGATCGTTCACAACCGCTTCGTGCTCGAGGCGCTCGAGGCCGAGGGCGCGGTTTTCGTCGAGAGCCTCGACGAAGTCCCGGCCGGCCAGCGCGTGATTTTCAGCGCCCACGGCGTCGCCCCCAGCGAATGGGACCGCGCGCACGAGCGCAATCTGCGCGTGATCGATGCGACCTGCCCGCTCGTCACCAAGGTCCATGACGAGGTCGAGCGCTACGCCAACGAGGGCCGCACCGTTATTCTGATCGGCCACGCCGGCCACGAGGAAGTCAAAGGCACGCTCGGCGTATCACCCGGCCAGGTGTTACTGGTCGCCACGGTCGAAGAAGCCGAGCGGATCGCGGTGCCCGACCCGACGCGTGTGGCCGCGGTAACGCAGACCACGCTCAGCGTCGACGATACCCGCGAAATAATGGAGACTCTCAAGCGGCGCTTCGCCGGAATTTCCACGCCCAAGACTGACGATATCTGTTACGCTACGCAGAACCGCCAGAACGCCGTCAAGGAATTGGTCAAGGTCACGGACGCGATCTTGGTGGTCGGCTCCAGGCAGAGCTCCAATGCCAACCGGATGGTCGAGGTCGCCGTGATGGCCGGCGGGCACGCCTATCTGGTCGATTCCATCGGCGACGTGCAACCGGCGATGCTCAACGGGGTGCGCGCGCTGGGCCTGACCGCCAGCGCCTCTTCGCCGGAATGGCTGGTCGAAGAGATCATCGGCGCGTTCGCGCGTCGCGGCGCAACCGTCGAGTTGCTGACCGTAAAAAAGGAACGCGTCCACTTCCCGCTCCCGATGCCCGCCGACTAGTGCCGTTCCAACTATTCGCGCCTAAGCGGGGGCGGTTCGGCTGAGCGAGCGGGAAAAGCGCATGGCTCGCTATAATTCGGAACAACGAGTTGAAACGGCACTAGCGACCCTCTTTTGATCCTTCGCTCGCGCGACCGCGACGCGGGCCTGAGCCCTTCGCCCAGGGCAGGGCGCGGCCTATTGGCCGGTCCGATTCGACAGGTATGATCTGTCCATGCCGATCGGCGCCGGTTCAAAGCGATCAGGCCAGCGCGCAATCGCGGGGCTCGCGGTCGCGTTATTTCCAATCGCGATCCTTCTCGTTACAGTCGGGCGCGGCGGTGCGGAGAATTCTCCCGCACCGAGCCCTCATCCTTCCGCGTCGCCGGCGCTTTCTGTGCCGGAGGCAGACTCCATCATCTCACTGCTTGACGGGGTGATCGGCTGGTCGCGGGGATCCGACATCGAGCAGGGTCTGGTCGAAGAGCCTTCGGAAGTCCTGTTCGTCTCGCAGAACCGGGCTCAGGCGTCCGATATCCTGAAGCTCGCCTTTCAGTATGCGCGTGCTGAAGCTGATCTGCTCGCCAGTCTCGGAATTACTGCGAACAAGCCTGCGCAGCTGGCGGCTTCAGGCGACCTCTTTGCGCATCCCGAGGTGGTGCAGGACCGGCGCGCGAAGATCAAGGCGCAGGTCTCCAGCCTGCAGGACCAGATAGACAAGCTTCGCAAACAAATCGCGGCCGCGCGCAAGACCCAGCGCGACCTACTCACCAGCCAGCTTAAGTTGCTGCAAGGCCAGCTCGAGCTTGCGCAGGCGCGCGCCGGATTTCTCGACACGATGGTCAAGTTCGAAGCCGGCGCGGGTGTGCTGCAGACCGGGCAACCGTCGGGCGGGTTGGCCAGTCAAATCGACGAGCTGGAAAAGACCCTTCCGCAATCAGGCGAAAGCGCGCCGGCGTCCGCTGCGGCGTCGTCCTCCGTGGCGCCTCCCGCAGCGGCGGAAGTCTCCGGCCTGATTCCCCGCGCCCGGGAGTGGTTCGCGCTGAGCGGCAAGGTTGATCTGATCGGACAGCGCGTCCAGAGCACCGCGCAGCTCGACGCCGCGGTCGGGCAGTCGGTCGGCAGACTCCGCGCGCTCCTGGTCAGCATCGGGAACCAGGCGAACTCGTTGGCCGGCCAGGCCGTGAACGAAGCGGGCGCGAACACCTCAACGATAGAAGCACGCGGAAAGCAATTCGAGGACCTGGTGTCGCGCACCAAATTGGCCGGCCAAGCGCTGATCCCGCTGCGCGAGCTCTCGCTGCTGCTGGTCCGCTACCAGACCAATCTTCGCGAATGGCAGAACGACGTGAGGCAGCGTGCCTCCGCCCAGCTCTATGGTCTCGCGATCAGCCTGGCCGGACTCGCCTTCGTGCTCGGCTTGCTGCTCGCGATCGGAGTGGCCTGGCGGCGCATCGCGTTTCGCTACGTCGAAGATGTGCGGCGGCGACACCAGATGCTTCAACTGCGCAACTTCGTGATCGGCGCGCTGATCGCAATCGTGATGGCGTTCGAGTTCGTCAGCGAGGTGGGTTCGCTCGCCACCGTAATCGGACTCGGCACCGCCGGCATCGCGGTCGCCTTACAGGACGTGCTCTTATCGATCGCGGGATATTTCCGGTTCGGCGGGCGGTTCGGGATCAAGGTCGGCGATTGGATCGAGTTGCAAGGCGTGCGCGGCGAGGTGATCGATATCGGCCTGACCAAGCTCACCATGATGGAGCTCGGCGGCGAGGGCCAGCGCGAACCCACCGGGCGCCTGCTGGTGATGCCCAACTCGATAGTCTTCCGCGAGAAGTTCGCCAATCGCGCCTATGGCACCAGCCTGGGTTGGGCCGAGCTCGAGCTCACGATCGCGCCGGACTGCGACTATCACCTCGCCGAAAAGCTGCTGCTGCAAGCGGTCGAGGAGGTGTTCTCCCGCTATCGCGACGCGGCCCGCAGCGGCTCGCGCGAGATTGAGCAGCGCTTTCACTTCCGCCTGGAACCGCCGCGCCCGCAAAGCCGCCTCAAGATTGGCAGCGACGCGGTCCGCCTGAGCGTGCGCTATCCGGTGGACGTCCGGATGCAGGCCCAGGTGACAGACGAGATCTCGCGCAAGGTGCTCGAATTGCTGATGCGCGAACCGAGCATTCGGCTCGCACCCAACGCCGCACCGGCGATCCTGCGCGCCGAGCCGGCCCCGCAAGACGGCGCCGGGACCGTGGCGGAGGCGTGGCCGGCGGCGGCAACGCCGGCGACGCCTCCAGCACCCGTATCGCAAGCCGCCGGCGCTCCAGCGGGCAAGACGTAGGGTTGGCGACATTGCGGCCGCATTCGCGGGTCGCCCTGCCTTGACAACTCCAGCGCTTATCCTCGACACTCACACCCAATTCGCCGCGTCGCACGGCAACCAGGGGAAACCATTCGATGCGCAGCAGGAAGCCGCGCGGGCCGATTCTGCTCGCGCTTACATTGACGGCCGCAGCTTTTGTCCTCAGCGGCTGCATGTCGGAAGCCAAGAAGCACCTGATCGCCGCCAACGATCTGGCCAAGAACGGTCTCACGGCGAAGCAGAGTGGCGACGCCACCTCGGCTCTCAATGATTTCAAGGGCGCGCAGGCGGAACTCCAGGCGGCAATCAAGGCCGATCCCGACCTGCTCGACGCGCACAAGTTGCTGGCCCAGGTCGATGAGGTCCTGAGCGACGAGGACGGCGCCGGCCAGGAATACGACACCGCTTCGCGCCTCGATCCTAACGACACCAAGCTGCTGTCCAAGGCGCGCTACTATCGCCAACTCAAGCAGACCGAAGAGTCTATCGATGAGGCGACCGGCGAAATCAAAGCCGGCAAATTCGAGGACGGACTGAACGCGCTCAAAGATGCGATCAAGGAGACCCGCTCGAAGGATGTCCGCGATCGGGCGCTCATGGGATTGTTCCACGCCGCACCGATGATCGTCCAGGATGGCGACGACCTCACCGCACAGAAAAAATATGACGACGCGCTCCAGGCCTACGACTCGGCGATTCGCGCCTACATGCTGATGGCCCAGGCGAGCGGCAAGACCTCGCTCGATCCGGCTACCGACAAGGTTCTTCATGCAGCCAACGAGGCCGCCAGATCCGCCGGCAATCCCGACGCCACCTTCAAGCTGCTCAACGACGTGCTGACTATCGATCCCGACAACAAGACCGCCAACCTCGAGCTCGCCGAGGTTTACCTGTCGCGCAAGCCGCCGGATTACGATACCGCCGCGGACCTGATGGAGCGTGGCGGCGCGCCCGATGCGGAAGTGGCCAAGCTCCGCAAGAAGGCCAAGCACTCCTAGCGGGGTGTTGAGAAAGTAAGACTGAGTGAGCTGGAGAAATGTACGCTCTCAACACCCTGCATGAAAACTGGCTTCCTTCCTTAATCTTCTCTCCCTCCGGGAGAGATAAGCATGTCCTGAGTGAAGCCGAAGGAAGTGAGGGAGCAGGCTGTGAAAATCTTTTTTCAACAGCCTGCTAGCGGGCCGACCGCTTAGCCCGATGCGGCAGCGGGGAGGCTATATCGCCGTCGAGGGGCCGATCGGAGTCGGCAAGACCTCTCTCGCGCAGGCCCTGGCGGCACGCCTCAACGCGAGGCTCGTGCTCGAAGATACCAGCGGCAATCCCTTTCTCGCCCGCTTCTATGAGGACCCCGACAAGTACGCCTTCCCGCTCCAGCTCTACTTTCTGTTGACCCGCTATCATCAGCAGCGCGAGCTCGCGCAGCAGGAGCTCTTCAGCGAAGCGACCGTCGCCGACTATCTGTTCGCCAAGGATCGGATCTTCGCGAGCCTGAACCTCGCGCCCGATGAGCTCGCGCTGTACGAGCAGGTCTATCGCCTGCTCGGCGCCACGATGCGCAAGCCGGACCTCGTGGTTCACATCAGGGCCGGCACTGCGGTGTTGGCGGCGCGATTGCGCAAGCGCAATCGCGACTTCGAGCGCAACATCAGCTACGAGTATCTGGAGCGGGTCTCCGCCGCCTATCGGGATTTTTTCTTCTACTACGATGAGACGCCGCTGCTCGTGGCCGACACCTCCGAGATCGATTTCGTCTCCGACCCCGCCGACCTCGACGCTTTGATCCGCGAGATCGATCGCGCCGGCCAGGGCGTCCAGCACTTCGTTCCGCGCAAGAAGTAGCCGCCGCCCTCCAGGCCCTGATTCCGCAACTATCCACACCTTGCCGCGCAGGTCTTGCAACTGATAGTAGAAAAATCTATACTCTTAGTTAAACGGCGCCGGCGAACACAGCGCTACCGGATCGCGCGACGCAGAGGGCACCACGATGAGCCTCGAGTTCGGTACGCTTGCGAAAGTTGATCCGCGCACGCTCGGCGGCGAGGAAAAAGGCGCCCTCACGAGCTGGCTCGCCGAACACCTCGACGTGCTCGGCGCCACCCTCGGGATGGACCTCGAGCTGGTCAATCGCAACGGCTCGGTCGGCGGCGCCACCGCCGACATCATCGCGCGCGATACCGGCCGCGATCGCATTGTGATCGTGGAGAACCAGCTCGACGCGACCGACGATTCCCGCCTCGGCCAGATCATCACCTTCGCCAGCGGGCAGGACGCCCGCGTGGTGGTCTGGATCAGTCCCGAGTTCCGCGAATCCCATCGCCAGGCTATCGAGTGGCTCAACCGCAAGAGCGCCCAGGCCGCGGAATTCTACGCGCTCGGCTTCGACATTTTCAGAATCGACGACTCCAGGCTGGCGGCCGTGTTCCGCGTGATGTCGGCGCCCAGCCAGCGTACGATCGCGGCCAACGCAGCCGCCGCAGAGAAGGCCAGGAGCAGCGCGGCCGCAGTCGAAATCGAAATCGCTAATGTTCCCCCCAACGCGAATGCTCCGGCCAATGCGGCGGGCAACGGCGATGCGGGCGGCAACGGCGACGCGAGTATCAACAGCGCCGCCAACGGCAAAACCGGCGCGCTCAGCGCCGCGGTCGCCAACGGCAATGGCAACGGCGACGCGGCACCGGCGCCCGACGCTCCCGCCGGGCCTGCCAGCGTCAAGCCGGCCGCCGAAGGCGACCATCAGGAGGCCTATCGCCAGTTCTTCCAGCGGATGGTGGACGAGTTGCGCGAAAAGTACCGGTTCACCAACGCCAAGATGGGACAGCCGCAGAACTGGTATTCATTCGCCTCGGGCACCAGCGGCGTCGTCTACTCGATTTGGTTTTCCGGCACCGGACGCGTACGCGCCGAGCTTTACTTGGATGTCGGCAATCGCGATCTCAACCGCCTGATCTTCGACCAGTTGCGCCAGAATTCAAGCGCCATCGAGAAGGAGTACGGCGAGAAGCTCGAATGGGACGCCGCCGAAAGCCGCCGCGCATGCAGCGTCGGGACCTATCTGGCCGGCAAGATCGACGATTCGCCCGAGGCCCTCGACACGATCCTGCGATGGGCGATCGATCGCCTGCTACGCTTCAAGAAGGTGTTTGGCCCGAGACTTCCAGGAGTGACCCGGGTGTTGCAGCAGGAGGCGCGGTAAGCGGGGAGGCGAGACGGACGTGGAGGGGGGATCGGCCGAACAACCCGATCCCCCCGCTTTTGGCGAGTATTACAAACCTGACGCCGCGACGCGATCCTTGGCCTGCGCCTCTCCCTGGTCAGGGAGAGGCGCTCAGACCAAAGATCGCGACATGATCCTTAACTGCTTGTACTTAAAACAAGAGCGCTTCCGTTTTCTTTTATGACTTCCTTATCATTGTGTGATAACGAGAATGAGAATGAAGACCCTGAAAATCGGAATCGCCTCTTACGAGAACATGAAAGCCCGCACAATGGCGATTGCGCGTGGCACGCTGAAGCCCAAGGCAGACGACCCGAAGGTATGGTTCACCTCGACCGAGAGCTTTGCCAAGGTGCTCTCGAATAAGAACCGCGCCCTGCTTGCAACGATCGCCGCAACCCATCCCTCTTCACTCCAGGAACTAGCCGATCGCACCGGCCGGAAAACCTCCAACCGGTCCCGCACGCTCAAGACCATGGAGCACTATGGCTTCGTACGTCTGCATCGAGGCGAGCGCGGCCGTGTCCGCCCAGAAGTACCTTATCAATCGATCTCGCTTGAACTACCATTCAGCACTTAGGCGACGTTATTTTGTAGTGGGCCAATTTGAAAATGCTCTTAGCGGTTTTGGCGGCGTTGTGTGCCAATCCGGTTGCAAATCCGCAGCCTCTTTCGTGTCATTCTCGCGCGTCTTTTTTGCCGGCGCGCGAAGAATCCCGGATTTCTGCTCCGCGCAGCCGCTTCCCATGGGCGACGACGAATCCGCAGTGGAGGAATTTGAGCGAGGGGTAGGAAGGCCGCAGCCAGAATTCGGGATTCTTCGCGCCGCATCGCCCCCGGCGCATGCCACGCGCAAGAATGACAATCGTGAAGGAGCCGTTTAACAGCCGAGCCAAATTGACCCCCTACCCGTTATTTTGTCCAAGGGCGCCTGAAGTGCGCCAGCCCTTAGGCGAGGAGCGCGCATGCAGCGTCGGAACCTATCTGGCCGGCAAGATCGACGATTCGCCCGAGGCCCTCGACACGATCCTGCGATGGGAATCGATCGGCCGTTGCGCTTCAAGAAGGTGTTTGGCCCGAGACTCCCAGGAGTGACCCGGGTGTTGCAGCAGGAAGCGCGGTAAGCGGGGAGGCGAACGGACGTGGAGGGGGGATCGGCCGAACAGCCGATCCCCCCGCTTTTGGCCGGTATTACAGACCTGACCGCCGTCTCAATCCGCGCGTTGCCTCTTTGGTCGGTCCTGTGCGGGAAGGCTTTCGATCCGGCTGACTAGCGGTCTCACCTGGCAGAATGCGCGTGAGCATGAGGAAGCACTCGCGAAGTGTCACTGACGCGGAGAGTGCATAATTCGAAACTGGTTTTTCAAGAGGGCTAACGTATGTTGGGTTCAGCGTCCCGCGGAAAAACTACTACTCGGGTTCCGGCAGCGGGCGGTACTTGAAGACGATACGCCAGTCGAGCAGCTCGTCGATCAGCAATTGTCCGGCCTCGGAAACGATCTGCTGCAGCCTAGCTGAGGTGATCACTTCATTCGGTTTCGCGAGCCGCGCGAGATCTTTGGAAATAATCTCAAGCCGAGTGCGCATCGCGTCAGAGCGTCTCTCGACACGTTCGAATTCGCCCTGGCTCCGGATACCGGCTAGCGCGGCGCCGAAGGCCGGGAATACTGTGGCGCAAAAGCCGATAACTATTTTCAACTGAGGACCATTCGAAATTGCTGAGACATGCTCACTGGCGAGGCCCGCGACAATCGCCGCAGCAAACGCAAAAGAGAATAAAACGAACCCCAGCACGGTAAACGACCGATTCAAGGCATGGAAGCACCGCATATTGTTGTCGTGGTATTTGACCTGACCTTCGATGGCGCTATCGCTCGCGAGAAATGCGCGCACCGCCTCTAAATGCGGGCCATTGAATTTTCCATCGATCATTCCCATGCTGCGGCGAAGTGCCTGGTAGTGCCAGTACATCCAGGTATTTCTTGGATCGCCGGCCCGCATGTGCGCTGGTATATGTGGAGATGATAGCTCACCCAACCCGAGAGGAATAAGGAAAAACATCTGCCTGAGGTATTCGGCCAACAGGCGGTAATCGATCCAGCGTTGATGCCAGCGGCGAAATCTCCCGTAAATGTAAATCAAGGTCACAAACAGCAAGATTGCCCCTTCTCCGGTGGTGAATGCCAAGCCGAGATTGGAGTAGGTATTCTCGAAGGCGAAGTGCAGAAATCCGAGCAGGACAGCGGAGGCGCCCAATAGGTAGTTGATCGTGAATGCGGAACGATGGACATTCCCGTAGTAATCCGCCAATCCATGTATCCATCCATAGTGATCTAGCAACGCGGCTCGCCCAATTAGATCCACCGTATGCTCGGAGAACGCCGGCGAGTCGTTGACCGCCTGCCGCCACTCATTGCGACCGGATTCGCTGAACTTTGATATTCCGAACGATGGGAGGCGCGGTCGTCCGGCCATTAGATCGCGAAACGGCAGCCAGACAAATCCCCAATTGAGCGACGGCTGAGTCTCGGCGAAGTACTCTTCCGAACCGATTGAAGTCTCTTCATCTTCTTCAGAGATAATAGGCGGAATGAACACGGCCTGCAGCCTCGCTGTCAACGCCGAGCTGCCGCTCTGCCATCGATCCCACCTCGACCCCGCAACGCAGACGGTGACGTCGTGCGGTTGCGCGGAATCGATGCGCACCACCGCGACTCCGCGCCCGATCGCCTTAGCGACGATTTCCGAGGTTCCGCCTCTTTTGTGCCGGTCGATTCCGTTCCATATAGCCAGCAAAACATCCGACTGGCTGAGCACCGCGTGTCCCGCAGCTTCGTAGGCTTCCGGTTCCTTATCGCGAGTGCCGTCTAACTCGAGCACGGCAGTTGTTCGATCGTGAGCGAGGAGGTTTCTGAATTCGTCGATCGCGGCAGCCGACTCAAAATCTCTTTCGTACTCCTGGCGATCAAAAGGAAGCGGACATTGAATTTCGTAACCTAGATCGATCGCGACGCGCGCCACGTAGCGATCCGATCCTTCGGCTACCGCCGAAATGACGCGCATGACGGGCTTTCCCGAACCGTCGTAATGGGGGCTTGAGCGCAGAGCGACCGTGAAGTCCCTAAGGTACTGCAAAACGGCGTGGATTTTGGTGTTCAACGTATCTAAGTTTGCTGTCGCCAGATCCTTGGAGCGATGCCCGGTGACTCCTACTCGCAATGCGAGCCGCGGCCGTGGCGGATGTGCCAGCTCATTCACTTTTGCCGATCCTCATCGGCCTTTGGGGAACCTCGCCACCAGCTTTCAGACGTGGTTCGGCAGCGGAAAGCTTCGCTGTCAACACGGTAAACAACTGGTGCATTCTCGTTTTGCTGGGGCAAGCTTTGCAACGAGCACGAACACGGCTGTCAATTAATACCTCTGTCTCTGCTCAAAACCTAGTCCGCGCGACCGCGAACGGTGCGTCTTGGCGCAGCCGCAAGCGAACAGCGTTTGATTTTAGAGCCGCAGTCCGCGGTCACGGTGCGCCACTCGATCGTGCTGAAGGAAAACTTGACACGGCATAGAATGCCGCTTAACAGCGGGTTAGGCATTGCCCACAGATGCAGCCGAACTTGAATCAACAAATCGGGGTGTCGCAGTTTGTCCTAACTGCCCGGTTACAGCCGAGGAGGTTGTTGGTAGCCTCAACCGTTGACTTTGGCGTACACACTCTGATATTTGATGGCTTCGGCGGGCCTTTTGCAAGTCTCGTTCTCCCAACCGTCTCGAACGGTTTCGCAAGCAATTTGCATGTCTCATCCGGAAGTTAACCTCACAATTGAAGACCTGACGGAGCTCCTTGAAAGCGGAAAGGAACTAGCAGCAGCAATCGACTTAGAAGAGCTGCTGAACAACATCCTGCTGAAAGCTACAAAGCTGACGTTATCTCCCGATGGCTGTGTTATCCTCTATGACAGTAATCGGACGGGCCTGTACTTCGCAGCCGCTGCCGGCCAAAACGCCGAGTTTCTGCTGACCAAATGGGGAGAAAACTCTCCTCAGCGCGTGCCACTTGACAGCAAAGCCGGTAACGTATTTCAGACCGGGACGCCGATAGTCGTTAATTCGATAGAATCGGATCCAGGTCACTACAAGGGCGTCGATCAGCAGACGGGGCGACGGACGGAGTCCATGATTTGTGTGCCGCTGAGCGTAGCAAAAGAGCGCATCGGTGTAATGCAAGTACTAAACAAGAAGGGGGTCGAGTACACCGAGCGTGACCGCCTTTTGCTTGAATCCTTCGCAGGTCAAGCTGCAGTGGCAATTCGCAACGCTCGCCTCTACCGAGAACTCTTAGCACATATGGGACTCTATGCCTCCTATGACAGGAAGACAAAGACTCTGGACGTCTTGAGCCAACTCAACCGGCAGGCGCACTCGGAAAGGTTGACGCTCATGTTCGCCGATATGCGAGGATCTACCGCTCTCTGCAACGTTTTAAACGATCCGGAGAAAACACAACTATTTTTCAATCAGTTCTTGACCATGCTCGCTCAACATGTGGTTCGATTTGGCGGAGTCGTTAACAAATTCCTGGGAGACGGACTGTTTGCTTTTTTTGGTCAGCCCGACTCAGCGAAGCAGGCAGTAACATGCGCCTTCGAAATGATTGATAAGTTTGTTGACTTGAAAGAACTCTGGGACAAGGACAACGACCAAGATCTGTCTTTCCTGGATATTGGCGTAGGGATAGTAACTGACAATGTAATCGTAGGTTCGATTGGAGCCGACGGACTCCGGGACTTCACGGCTATAGGCGCACCCGTGAATCTGGCGAATGCCTTCGAAAGTGCCGCTCGCGGCGGAAAGAGAATTTTGGTCGATCAAGCGACATATCTGGCCGTCAAGGATATCGTTGGAGAATCGGAGGGACCGACACCTTTTGACCTTCGCAAACCTGATCAGCCGTTAGGGCGCGGCTACAAAGTTTATAACATTAAGAGTCTTACTTCAAAGGTCGTCTTCGTGAGTTATAGTCACGAAGACAGAGCTTTCGTCAAGGATCATATCTATGAGCCTCTGAGTAAACGTGGGTTCAGGATATGGTGGTCGGGGGGGGGACCTGGCTCCCGGCGAAAATTACGTTAGGGCCATTGAAGAAGGACTGAAGGAGTCGCGTTGGTTCGTTGTATTAGTGTCCAGGAATTCAGTTTCATCTGCCTGGGTGTCAGATGAAGTGCGAATAGCGGCTTCTTTGACCTCACTTCGGGGTAGAATAATTCCTGTGCTACTCGACGAGACTGCGCCCGCAGAAATCAGCGCGTTTCTTGGTCCTCTCCAATTTATAGATGCGCGTAAACTCGGCTCCGTCGCGGATGGAATCTATGAGCGCGTCCTCGCGGATCGGTGATTGCGGCATCTGCGATCCCGCCGTTTGACGAAAGTCGGGGCCAGGTCATCGCTCCCGCAATAGCGGCAAACCAGTCTGCCTGATTTCGACTTACTGCCCATCGCCTTCCGGAGCGGCGGTTGTGGCTGCGGAAAACTCCAGCTCGTGTCATCCGCTGCGCGCGCGTCGGCACAATCGAAGGGTAGAGCCGGTCAAATCTCTACGATCGCTCGCCGCGCGGTCGCACGCGTGTAGTTGCGAAATTGGGTTTTCTGTAAGCGTGGTATGGACCGCTTCCCAATCCCAAGGCGATCGTTTTTTCTCAAATGGCCGCGGCAAACGGCAATGCCGGCAATCTGCAGGTCGTGGGCATAGGAGCCAACGATGGCCTGCCTTACCTGATATGGCAGGACAACCAAACGGGCACGTGGACAGCCTACAACGATCCGAATGGAAGCGGGATGAAACTACCCTATGGCGGCCCCCAAGTCGTCGATCTGGCCATGGGGACGGCAGGACCGGGATCGCAAGGATTCCTGCAGGTAGGCTACATCGGGAGCAACGGAAAGATCTACGTGAATTATCAAGATCTGCATGGCAATTGGGATTGGTACGGTCCCCTGCCCTAGATCAGTCGATAGTCTCCAGGCCTCGTTCGCTAGTGCGCTGCGAGAAGCGCCTCGCGCTCAAAACCGGGTTTGAATTTTCGGCTTGCAGATCGTCTTGTTTTGGTGCAAGTCTAAAATCGGATTGAAAATGGAACTTCCGAGGGCGATCGCGGTTTGCGATCCGCGCGTAGGTGGCTGATGGGCTTGCGTCTGCGATGGTGTTTGGTGATCACGCTCGCGTTGGCGGCGGTTGCGCCGCGCTGGGCGCGTGCGCTCGGTCCCAGTAACCAGCAAAAGCTCGAACGTCACGCCCGATTCGACCGGGGCCATCGCGACCTTTCGGCCCGGGCAGTCTCCGATCGATGTCACGAACCCCTTCTTCCGTCCCTTGGGCACCAACGGGCGCGCCTGTTACTCGTGCCATCGCCCGGGTGGCGGATATGCTTTGACGCCTGCGGTTGCACAGCAGCTTTTCGACGAGAGCAACGGGCGGGCGCCGCTGCTCGCCCCCATCGACGGGGCGACTTGCCCGACTGACGACTTGGCGTCAACCTCTGAAAAGCAGCAGGCCGACACCCTGCTGCTCAACAAGGGTCTGATTCGAATCGCGCTCCCGATTCCCGCATCCCCGCAGTACTCAGTGCTCAATGTAGACGATCCCTACGGATGCACTACGCTCAAGACGCCGACCAGCGGCACGCTCTCGATGTACCGCCTGCCGCTTCCGGCGACCAATCTGAAGTTCGAAAAGACGATCATGTGGGACGGCCGCGAACCCACCCTGACGAGTCAGGCCAAGGACGCCGCGATCATCCATGAACAAGCCATTACCCCGCCTACCACCGCGCAGCTCGCTCTGATTGTCGCCTTCGACTCCTCGACTTTCAGCGCCCAGCTTGACGACAACGTTGCGGGTCCACTTGACGTGCAGGGCGCAAGCGGCGGCCCGGTCGCGCTTTCCCAGCAGACCGTTTCGACCGCCGGCGGCAGTAAACTTGCGATCGGCAATAAACCTGCGGCAGGATCGCCCCCCCCGGTTTTCACCCTCTATTCCGCCTGGATGCAACTGACGTCCGCCAACGATCCGACCGGGCAGCGCGCGTCGATCGCGCGCGGAGAGCAAATCTTCAACACCAATCCGATCACTATCTCCGGCGTTGCCGGCCTCAACAACGTCACCGGGCAGACCGCCATCGTCGGGACTTGCGGCACCTGCCACAACGGGGCCAACGTCGGCAATGACGCCAGCGGGCGTCTGATGAATATCGGCGTCGCCGCCGGCGCGCGCCGCACGCCTGACCTTCCGCTCTTCACGTTGCAATGCAATCTGGGATCGCTCGCCGGCCAGAGCTTCGCAGTCGACGACCCCGGCCGGGCGCTCGTGACAGGTAGCTGCAGCGATATCGGCACGTTCAAAGTTCCCGCCCTGCGCGGACTTGCCGCACGCGCGCCGTATTTTCACGACGGCTCGGCCGCCACGCTGATGGACGTCGTCGAATTTTACGACAATCGCTTCGAGCTGGGTCTCAGCACGCAGCAAGAGGCCGACTTGGTGAGTTTCCTCAGCGCACTGTAGCGCGAGGAACTCCGAGCTTACCGCCGGCTCCTAGTCCCAATCGAAGACCCGAAATGACCCTGCGTTCTGCCGCATATGGCAGTCACGGCGCGCGTCGGCTCAACTTGCCATCGAACCTGGCGCGCGCGGGTTGGCGGGCGTAAAATCGCCGGCACTCACGCGATGAGCATCCGATCAAATCGTTCCCGATCAATCGAGCGTGCGGCCGATTTTATGTGGCGCAACGCGCGACTGCTGGAGCGCGCGCAGTTCGCGTGCGCGTTTCTCGGTGGCCCGCCTGAAGCGGTCCGGGCGGCGCTGGCCGCCTACCGCAATCCTGACGGCGGTTTCGGCCACGCGCTCGAACCCGACGTGCGCGCGCCGGACAGTATGCCGCTGCATTGTGAGATCGCGCTGCGTACGCTGCGCGACGCCGGAATTCGCGACGCCCCGCTCGCGGCCGGTATCGCCAGTTTTCTCGGCTCGATCGCGGAGCCCAACGGGCGGGTGCCGCTCGTCACGCGGAAGATCCTCGACTATCCGCGTGCGGCCCATTGGGCGAGCTATTGGAATGACCCGCAGCCCCCGGGCGATTCGCCCAATCCGATCGCGGCGCTGGCCGGACTGCTACTCTACCAGGGAATCAGCCATCCGTGGCTCACGCGCGCGATCGCATGGTGCACGCAAAGGCTCGCGCGGCAGATCGGTGAAGCGCACGAAATTCTCAACGCGCTCACGTTCCTCGACTATGCTCTCGATCGGCCGCGCGCGCGGGAACTCGCGATTCGAATCGCGCGGCAGGCCGAGCACGCCCGCTGGTTTATCCTGAAGCCGGGCTCGTCGGACTACGGGCTCACGCCGCTGCATCTGTGCCCGCATCCTGATGCGATCGCCCGCCCGGCGTTTCCCGATGACCTCATCAACGCGCATCTCGACGACCTGGCTACGCGCCAGCAGGACGACGGCGGATGGCCGATCACCTGGACCGCACCGAGCGTCGGGGCCGAGATGGAATGGCGCGGCCGATGGACGCTCGAGGCGCTCACCTGCCTGCGCGCCTGGGACCTCCTCTGATCCCTACCGCCCGATCGCCCATGCGATCGCGAAGGCCACGATCATCAGCAGGCCGAACTCCAGATGCAACTGCACTGCGCGGAACAGCGCCAGATTCAACCGGCGCGATTCGGTTTCACGAAAGACGATCCGGATCTCGTTGAGCGCGCGGGGCACCGCCGCCAGCGTAATCAGCGTCGTCCAGGGCAGAATCCGTATCGCGACGCCGGCTAGCGTCGCCGCGTAGGCCGCGGCGTCGAGCGCCAGCAGCTCGTAGTTGGCAATGTGCCGCCCCAGAATGGTCGCGAGCGTGCGCTTGCCGTGGCCGCGATCGCTTTCGATATCGCGGATATTGTTGGCGTGCAGGATGCCGGCGACTAGAAAGCCCACCGGAATCGAGGCCCATAACGCCACCGCCGAAAACCGCAGCGCCATCACATAGTAAGACCCGACCACGATCGCCGGCCCCATGAAGATGAAGACCGTGACTTCGCCGAGCGCTACGTAGGCAAGTGAAACCGGCGCCGCGGTGTAGAAGTATCCGGCGGCGACGCTGAATACGCCGATGACGAGGATCGGCCATCCGCAGAGATAGACCAGCACCAGTCCCAGCGCCGAGCCGATCGCAAACGCGATCACGCCGCCACGCCAGACCTGGGACGGCGTGAGCAGGCCGTTCTGGATTACCAGGCTCGGCCCAAGTGAGTCGGGCGAGTCGGCGCCGCTCTGGTAATCGTAAAAGTCGTTGATCAGGTTGGTGCCGGCCTGAATCGCGATCGCACCGCCCAGCGCGAGCATCAACCGCGTACCGGCGAAGAAGCCCTCGCGCAATGCGATCGAGCCCCCCAGCATCACCGGGATCGCCGCCGCGCTCAGCGACGGCGCCCGGACCGCGCGAATCCATATTTTGATCCGCCCGGGCGCAGCACCACCGGGCCGTGAAATCGTCGCTGCTTCGTCCATCGCGAAAGTCCAGGAAGAAAGTTCGCGCGAAAGCAGCAGTCGCGGAAAGTTATCGGTCCTTCGCCGCTGGTTGTGCGGGATGTTCGTCGGCCGCGGCGAGTTGGTGCTGCTCGCTGACTTTGTCTTCGATACAGTCCTGGCGCTGCTCGACTTCGGTCATCCGTGCGGTAATCAGGTTCATCTTGTCGACCAGCTGACCGATCGCGCGCGCGACCGGGTCGGGTAATCGGGCGTGCTCAAGGGTAACGAAGTCCTGCTGCGTGCTCTCGTTCTCGATCACTTTGCCCGGAATTCCCACGATCGTCGAAAACGGCGGCGCGCTGGAAACCACCACCGCGCCGGCGCCGATTCGGCTGCCGCGCCCAATTCGCACCGGCCCGATCACCGACGCCCCCGTACTGACCATCACGTGATCTTCGAGGGTCGGATGGCGTTTCTCTTTCCTGACGCTGGTGCCGCCGAGCGTCACGCCCTGATAGATCAGAACGTCATCGCCAATCTCGGCGGTCTCGCCCACCACCACGCCCATCCCGTGGTCGATAAACAACCGGCGTCCGATCGTGGCCCCAGGATGAATCTCGATACCGGTAAGGAACCGGCTGGTCTCGCTCGCGAGCCGCGCCAGCAGCTTCAAGTCGCGCTGCCACATCCAGTGCGCGATCCGATGGGTCCAAATCGCGTGCAGTCCGGGATAGGCAAGGACGACCTCGAGCGTGGTGCGGGCGGCGGGATCATGGTCGAAGACCGCCTGAATGTCCTCACGCATGCGGCTGATGATGCTCACGGCGCGATTGTCCTCGAGCGGGCTGCTAGTGCCGTTCCAACCTGTTGCGAATTATCGCGAGCCATGCGCTTTTCCCGCTCGCTCATCCGAACCGCCCCGCTTAGGCCCGAATAGTTGGAACGGCACTAATTCAGCGCCGCAGGTTTGCCGTTGCCCCCGCCGCTTTGCCCCGCGGCCGGACGCCGTTGCGCTTGAGCGCCGATCTGACGCGCGGCTTCACATTGTCCTTGTGCAGCTTGTACTCAACCGAGTCAACCAGCGCCTGCCAGCTCGCCTCGACCACGTTGGTTGAAAGCCCCACGGTGCCCCATCGGCGCTTGCCGTCGGTCGACTCGATCAGCACCCGCACCCGCGCCGCGGTCCCGGCGCCGTTGTCGAGCACGCGCACCTTGTAGTCCACCAGTTGCATCGGCGCGAGGTTTGGATAGTACGGCAATAGCGAGCTGCGTAGCGCCTTGTCGAGCGCGTTCACCGGCCCGTCGCCCACCGCCGAATTGCGCGTGCGCTGGCCGTCGGGCCCTTCCAGCACGACCACCGCCTCGCTCAGCGGCTCCTGCTCCTCATGCCATTTGTCATCGAACACGCGGAAGCTGATAAAGCTGAAGTGCTCCTTTTCCAGGCCGAGCGCGCGCCGCATCAGGAGCTCGAATGAGGCGTCGGCGCCGTCGAACGTGTAGCCGATTCCCTCCAGCCGTTTCAGCTCCTCCAGCAGGATCGGCACCTTGTCCTCGTGGCGCTCGAGATCGATTCCGAATTCCTTGGCCTTGTAGATCAGATTGGCGCGGCCGGCGAGCTCGGAGAGCAGGACGCGGCGATGGTTGCCCACCAGCTCGGGCTCGATATGCTCGTAGGTCTTGGAGTTGCGCTGGATTCCCGAGACGTGCAGCCCGGCCTTATGCGCAAACGCGCTGCGGCCCACGTACGGTTGCCGCGCAAATGGCGTAATATTCGCCAATTCGTAGACCAGCCTGGAAGTGGCGCGCAGCGTCTTGAGCTGGGCGGCGGCACGCAATGATAGCCCAGCTTGAGCTGCAGGTTGGCGATCACCGAGACCAGGTTGGCGTTGCCGCAGCGCTCGCCCACTCCGTTGATCGTGCCCTGCACCTGGACCGCGCCCGCGCGCACCGCCGCGATCGAATTGGCCACTGCGACTTCGGAATCGTTATGGCAATGAATTCCGATCGCGCAGCCCACCGTTTCGCAGGCGGCGCGGACCGCGGCCTCGACTTCATGCGGCAGGCGCCCGCCGTTGGTGTCGCACAGGCAGATCAGGTCGGCCTTGCCCGCATCGACCGCTTTCAGGCAGGCCAGCGCGAAGTCGCGATCAAAGCTGAAACCGTCGAAGAAATGCTCGGCGTCGAAGATCACCTCGCCGACGTGCTGCTTCAGATAAGCGATAGTGTCGTGCAGGATGTCGAGGTTTTCCTGCTGAGAAATTCTGAGCGCGTCGCGAACGTGCAGGTCCCAGGTCTTGCCGACCACGGTCGCGACCTGCGTCTCGGCGCGCAGCAGCAGTTGCAGATTGCGATCGGCGGCGCATCGCACGTTGGCGCGGCGCGTTGAGCCGAACGCCGCGACTTTCGCATGGCGCAGGCGCAGCTTCTTGACCTCGATAAAAAACGCGGCGTCGCGATCGTTCGAGCCCGGCCATCCACCCTCGATATAGTCGACACCCAGGTCGTCCAGCCGTTCGGCGATCAGGAGCTTGTCCGCGATCGTCAGCGAGACGTCTTCGGACTGGCATCCGTCGCGCAGCGTCGTATCGTAAATCTGGATTTTCTTCGCTACTGCCATTTTTTTCGATCAGCCGCTCGCGCCCGGCGCTGCGGCCCCGCCCACGAAGGCCTCGTGCAGGGCGCGCGTGGCGAGTTCGCCGTAGCGCGCGCTGACCACCACCGAGACCTTGATTTCGGAGGTCGCGATCATCTCGATATTTATCCGCTCGGCGGCCAGCACCTGGAACATTTTCGCCGCCACGCCCGCATGACTGCGCATCCCGATACCGACGATCGAGACCTTGGCGACCTGCTCCTCGTGACGCACGCCCTGCGCGCCGATTTCCTTCGCTACGCGCTTGATCAAGTCGAGCGCGCGGCCTGAATCGTCCTTGCCCAGCGTAAAGGTCACGTCGGTGCGGCCGTCGGCGCTGGCGTTCTGGATTATCATGTCGACGATAATTCCGGCCTCGGCGATCGGGACGAAAATTCGCGCTGCCAGCCCGGGACGATCCTCGACCCCGGCCAGCGTGATCTTGCTCTGGTTCTGGTCGAGTGTCACGCCCGAGACCAGCACGTCTTCCATCGATCGGTCTTCCTGTACCACCCAGGTTCCCTCCGCGTCGTTGAAGCTCGAGCGCACCACCAGCGGAACGCGGTAGCGCCGCGCCAGTTCCACACTACGTGATTGCAGCACCTTGGCCCCCAGTCCCGCCAGCTCCAGCATTTCGTCGTAGGTGATTCGCGCCAGCTTGCGCGCATTCGGACACAGGTTCGGATCGGCCGTAAATACGCCGTCGACGTCGGTGTAGATTTCGCACAGATCGGCCTCCAGCGCGGCCGCCAGCGCCACCGCGGTAAGGTCCGAAGCGCCCCGGCCCAGCGTGGTGATGTCGCCGCGCTCGTCGATTCCCTGGAAACCCGCCACCACCGCGATATGGCCCTGCGCGAGCGCGTCCATCACGTGATCGCGATCGAGCGACTTGATTTTCGCCCGCCCGTGATTTGAGTCGGTGGCCAGTTTTAACTGATGGGCTAAAAACGATACCGCCGGGCATCCCAGCTCCCGCAGCCGGATCGCCAGCAGCGCCGCGGTGACCTGCTCGCCGGTCGAAACCAGCACGTCGGTCTCGCGCGGGTCGGGCAGCGCGCCCAACTGGCGCGCCAGGCCGAAGAGCCGGTTGGTCTCACCCGCCATCGCGGAGACCACCACCGCGATCCGATCGCCTTGCGCACGGCAGCGCGCGACCCGATCGGCGACGGCCTTGATCCGCTCGACCGAGCCGACCGACGTCCCGCCATATTTCTGGACGATCAGAGACACCTGCGCCCCGTCCGCTAACCTGAGTTCAGTTAAACAACAATTATGGGGCCAGACGGTCCTAAAACCAAGCCCCTACCGAACAGACGGTAGTGGTCGAGTGCGGTCCTGCGATCACCGGCCCAGGACTCCTGCGCTGGAGTGCGGCGAAGGTGGGTGGTATGAGATTCTTCGCTGCGCAGACTCCGCTCAGAATGACGTCAAATGGTGCGGTTGAGTAGATGCCGGAAAGCCCCCATTCAGCGTCATTCTGAGCGTAGCGAGGGCTCTTGCCCTCGCGAAGTCGAAGAATCTCATGCCATTCACGCCGCGATGGGCACTCGACCGCTCGTAGCTTCGGACTCTCGGAACGGCACGGCGAATCTGAACATTAGCAAATGGACGCGTCAGCGACGCACCAGCCCACGCGACCATCCGGCGATCACCACCTCGATTCCGAGCGTCAGCAGCCACCCGATCACCCGAAGCGGGCTTTCAGATTCTCGACTATCGCGTCGTAGCGGATGCCGAGCGCTTCGAATTCGATCCGGCGGAGGCTCGCGCCGGCGTAACTGATTCGGATCATGATGCAATCCAACTGCGGCGCTTCGCGCAGGCGCTCGAACCATTCGACCGCCACGACCGCGTCCGAAAACAGATATTCGCGCAGTCCCAGGTCGTCGAGCACCGGCTCGTCGAGACGATAGAGATCGATATGGTACAGCGGCAGGCGTCCGCGATGCTCGCGGATCATCGTGAAGCTCGGGCTCAGAATGTCCTCCTCGCGGAGATTGAGCCCGCGCGCGAGTCCCTTGACGAACACGGTCTTGCCCGCGCCCAGCTCGCCGACCAGGCCGAGCAGCTCTCCGCCCTCGAGGATCGAGGCGAGCCGCCGCCCCCACATCTTGGTCTCGTGGGCCGAGCGGGTCTCGATCACTAAAGTTGCGTGCGCACGCGCTGCCATCGTCATGCGCTTAGCGCGGCGAGCGCGCGGGGCAATTCGTCGATCAGATCGCCGGCCATGTAACCGACCGGCCCGAGCCGGCGCGCGACCCGATCGGCGGCATCGCCGTGGAGGTACGCGCCCAGGGCGAGCGCGTCGAGCGGATTCACCTTCTGGCCGAGCAGCGCGCCGACGATTCCCGAGAGCGCGTCACCCATCCCCGGCGTCCCCATCCCGGGATTGCCAGTCGAGTTGATGTAAACCGTCCCGTCCGGCGCAGCAATCACCGTGCGCGCACCTTTGAGCAGGACATACGCGCCCGTACGCTGCGCCATCGCGAGCGCGGCCGAAATGCGATCGACATTCACTGATACAGTCGAAGTGCCAAGCAGACGCGCCATCTCGCCCGGATGGGGCGTGAGCACGACCGGGCCGTGCGCACGCTTCAAGAGATCGCAGCCGATCGCGGCGAGCGCGTTGAGTCCATCGGCGTCGATCAGAAGTGCGCGATCGCGCTGCGCGCCTTCGGTTATCAGCCATGAGATGAGCTGCTTCGTGTCGTCGCTGACGCCGATTCCGGGACCGGCGACCAGCGCGTCTTTGCCGCCGGCCAGCAACGCGAGGCGCTCGACGGCTGTGCGACCCTCGAAGTGGCCGTCGCGATCGGGTATCGCCTCGGTCATCAACTCCGCCTGCGCGGCCGCAACAATCGCCGACACTGAGGCGGGAATCGCGGCGGTCACCAGCCCGGCGCCCATCCGGAGCGCGGCGCGCGAGGCTAAAATCGCCGCGCCCGCCTTGCCGGCGCTGCCGGCGACAATCAGCGGATGGCCGTACAGTCCCTTATGAGAATCAACCGCGCGCGGATTAACCAGCGGCCGCACGTCGTCGCGCTCGATCAATCGCCCGCGCGGCGCGATCGCCTCGATCGCCTGAGGCGCGAATCCGATCTCGGCGACCGTCAGCTCGCCGCAGTGCCCGGCGCCCGGATAGGAAACGTGGCCGAACTTCGCGAGTCCAAAGGTCACCGTCAGCGACGCCTTGACCGCAGCGCCCATGATCGCGCCGGTGTCGGAGTTCACGCCCGAAGCGATATCGACCGCCACGGCCGCTGAATGCGCATCGTTGATCAGCTCGATCGCGCGCCGCGGGAGTCCTTTCACTTCGGCATTGAGTCCGGTGCCGAAGATCGCATCGATGATCACTCCTGGAGCAGGAGCGATCGCCGTCGCGAGGCCGCTTTCCTCGACGACTTCAGTGATCGCGCCGCCGTGGCCCGGAAATTCCGCGCACGCTTTGGCGGCGTCACCTTTGAGCTCGGCGCGCCGCGCCAGCAGCACCGCGCGGACCTGCACGCCTGCTTCGCGCAGCCGCCGCGCTGCGACCATCCCGTCGCCGCCGTTGTTGCCCTTGCCCGCGACCACGAGCACTCCGGCACGGACCGCATCGCCGAATCGACGAAGAACCGCGTCGGCGACCGCCTCTCCCGCCCGCGTCATCAGCGAGTACGACGGCACGCCGTAACTGTCCTGGCTGAGCCGATCGAGCTCGCGGCTCTGCGCTGCGGTGATGAGTTTCACGGGCCGAAATCCCCTGACAGTTCGATCTTACCAGAGGCGGGGCCGCGCAGGCAGGCAGCGCGGGGATTTCGCTAATAAGCGGTTTTGAGGCGCGGGCCGGCACGGAGGCCGGCCCCTACCCAATGTAGGAGCTTCATTCAGGGTAGTGGCCGGCGTCCCTGCCGGCCATCCACTACCAGGCAGTGGCGATTTCGCTAGCGGCGGGCTTTTTGTTTTGCCGCGGCCAGCCTTGGGGCGGGCGGCTTGGCGATAACCGCCTTCATCTCGCGCACCGCCCGGGACATCCCGACCATCACCGCGCGCGCGACGATCGCATGGCCGATGTGCAGCCATCTGATTCCCGCAATCGCCGCGATCGGGCCGACATTGGTGTAGTTCAGTCCGTGGCCGGCGTTGGGCTTGAGCCCCAACTGGCGCGCCGACTTGACCGCCCCGCTGATCGCAGCGAGCGCGACGCGTGTCGCCTCCGACATTTGGGGCTTCCCGCCGCTGCCGCGCGCGATCGCGACATCATGGTCGGCGAGATTGGCGTAAGCGCCGGTGTGAAGCTCGACGAAATCCGCGCTCAGGGCCGCAGCCGCCTCGAGCTGATGCGGCTCGGGATCGATAAAGAGGCTCACGCCGATCCCGGCATCCTTGAAGCGCGCGATCACCGGCGCGAGACGGTCCTTCATTCCAGCCGCGTCGAGTCCGCCTTCGGTGGTAAGCTCCTCGCGCCGTTCCGGAACGAAGCAGACTTCCTCGGGCATCAGCCGGAACGACAGCTCGATTATCGGCTCGACCAGCGCCAGCTCCTGGTTCAGATGGACGTGGACGGCCTCGCGCAGGCGGAAGAGATCGAAGTCCTGGATATGGCGGCGATCTTCGCGCAGATGGACGGTAATCGCGTCGGCGCCGGCACGCTCGGCCGCCAGCGCGGCCGCGATCGGATCGGGGTAATCGACCCGCCGCGCCTGCCGCAGCGTCGCGACGTGATCGACGTTGACACCTAGCTTGGGCATCGGTTTTGCCGCATATTGGTTGGAGATATCCTCTAAGGATATTATACGAGAATAATCATGGAAGCTATCTCACTGAAGCTGCCGGAAAGCCTCCTGAGAGCGGGCGATAGAAACGCCAAGGCTCTGGGTATCCCGCGAGCGGAGTATATACGCCGGGCGATTGAGCGGATGAACCACGAGGCCGAGGCGCGGGCGCGCGCCGCTCGGCTGGCGAAGGCGTCGCGCCGCGTCCGCCGGGAGAGTATGAAGGTAAACGCCGAGTTCGCCCGGATCGAGCGCGATCCCGATGGCTAAGCGCGGCGAGATCTGGCTTGCGAAACTCGGTCCGCAACGCCGCACCGAGCCGGGCAAGACCCGTCCAGTGCTTATCGTTCAGGCCCAAGCCCTGCTTAATGCCTCCCATCCCTCGACCATCGTTATCCCACTGACAACCAGGCTGATCGGCGACGCCGAGCCATTGCGCGTCCGGCTGAAGGCCGCAGGCCGTCTGCGGCAAGTCTCCGAACTCCTGATCGATCAGATTCGCGCCATCGATAACCGGCGGCTTATCGAAGGTCCGTTGACAACCTTGGACGGAGAAACAATGCTGCGCGTCGCCGACGCGATATTAGAGACGCTCGACATCACCGTTTAGCCGGGCATCCTACGCGTCCCTCCCCGCGTGTTTGCGGATCGCGGCGCTGATCTCGCGGGCTAGCGCGCCGATCTCGGCGGCGTCTTCACCCTCGATCATCACGCGCGCCATCATCTCGGTACCCGAGTAGCGCACCAGCAGCCGCCCGTTGCCGGACAGGCGCTTCTGGACCGACGCGATCAGATGCTCCACGGCGGGCATGCTGGCGAACGGGATTCGCTCGCGCACCAGAACGTTTTCGAGCACTTGCGGCACGCGGCGCATCGCGCGCAAGGCACTCAGCGGCTTGCCGGTTTCGACCATGTGCGCCAGGACCAGCAGGGCCGTGATCAGGCCGTCACCGGTAGTCGAATAATCCGTCAGGATGATATGGCCCGACTGCTCGCCGCCAAGGTTGTAGCCGTTGCTGCGCATCTCGCGCGCGACCGCGGGGTCACCGACCTCGGCGCGCACCACCCGCACGCCCGCCGGTCCGAGCGCCCGTTCCAGGCCGAAGTTGCTCATCACGGTCGCGACCACGGTGTTGGAATTGAGCTTGCCTTCGGCGGCCAGCTTGAGCGCGAGGATCGCCATCAGGTCGTCGCCGTCGAGCAACTCGCCATGCTCGTCCGCCATCACCAGCCGATCGCCGTCGCCGTCGAGCGCCAGGCCGGCGGCCGCGCCGGTGCGTTTGACGGTCTCGGCCATCTGGCCGGGATCGAGCGCGCCGCATCCGGCGTTGATATTCTTGCCGTCGGGCTCGGCGCCGATCCGCACCACCTCGGCGCCCAGCTCCTCCAGCGCGTCGGGGCCGACTTTGTAAGCGGCGCCGTTGGCGCAATCGATCACCAGCTTGAGCCCGTCGAGCATCACCGTGCGCGGCACGCAGCCCTTGAGGAACACCAGATAGCGCCCGATCGCGTCGTCGATTCGGGCCGCCTTGCCGATCTCACCGGCGCCGGCCCGCAGATGGGCGAGCTTGCCCTCGTCGAACACCAGCTCCTCGATCTTGAGCTCGGTCTGGTCGTCGAGCTTGAAGCCGTCGCGCGAGAAGAACTTGATTCCGTTATGCTCGAAGGGATTATGCGAGGCGGAAATCACCACCCCGGCGTCGGCACGCATACTTCTGGTAAGAAAAGCGATACCGGGAGTCGGGAGCGGTCCGACCAGCCACACATCCACGCCCATCGAGCAGATCCCCGACTCCATCGCGGTCTCCAGCATGTAGCCCGAAAGGCGGGTGTCCTTGCCGATGAGGATCCGGTGATGGCGGCCGGCGGCGTTGCGGAACACGCAGGCGAGCGCGCGGCCGAGCTTGAGCGCGGTCTCCGAGGTGATCGGCTCGACATTCGCCACGCCGCGCACGCCGTCGGTGCCAAACAGCTTGCGTCGTATATCGCTCAACTCTTCACGCCTGCCTTCGAGCCCAGGATGCGCAATTTTACCTTGTCGGGCGTCGCCCGCACCATCGCAAAGCCGTCCGGCAGCGCCACCTGCACGGGCAATTCGTGATTCCCCGGCGGCTCGCCTTTCGCCTCCACATAAACCATCCCGGCGAGGTTCAGGCCCGGAAGCTTGCGCACCGGCCCATGCACCGTGACGTTGACGCCTTTGGTATAGAGCCGGAACTTGTAGGCGGGGTTGCGCACCTTGACCTCGACGGTGCGGAACTCGCGTTCGCCCAGCACCTCGTCGATTTTCACCCGCGCTTCAACCTCGCTGGCGGAGAGCCCCACCGGATCCGCCGGCATCGTGAGCGCGACCGCGTGATCGATCTCGCCGGTAACGCCCTTCACGTCCAGCGGTTCGGTGTCGACCCGCTGGATCCGCGAGACGTCACGGCTCGGTCCGCGGACGGTAATCGTGGACGGCGTCACTTCGGTCGAGGTTATAGCGAAACCCTTTTCAACCGGCCCGACGACTTCGAGATGCACCGGGATTTCGCGAACCACGATTCGATCCATGTCCAGCACGATTTGCGAGGGCGAAATCTGCGTGACGTTGGTCTGCCGCGGTACGTTGAACATCTCGGGATTGAGCCGGAAGGAAACCTGGCCGGGACTCACGTCGGCCAGGTCCAGCCGCAGCTCCAGTCTGCCCGGATCGAGCAGGGAAAGCAGCGTACGCGGGCCCGAAATCTGAAGCCGGACGAAGTCGGGACGCTGGTTGACGATCGTCATGCCCGGCCGCAGGCTGCGATAGCTGACCGGCACATCGAGCGAGATCTGCGCTTCATGCTGCCCGGCGTTGACGAACATCCATAGCCCGATCGCCAGCCCCAGCGCGATCGCGCGCAGGCCCGCGTTGCGGGTCACGACCCGGGGCAGCTTGTCAGTCCACATCGGCGTGGACTCCGCGGCGCGCGCCGATATTTTCGCCGCTCGCGCGCATCTTGTTCTAGGCCGGCAGCGCGTGCAGCGCTGCGATCAACGCGGCGGGCTCGAGCTTGCGCTGAAGCTCGCCGCGGCGGGCGAGCGAGATGGTCCCGTCTTCCTCGGACACCACGATCGCCAGCGCGTCGCTATCTTCGGTGATCCCGATCGCGGCGCGATGGCGCGTGCCGAGCGAGAGGGTCGAGCCCGGATTCGACGAGAGCGGCAACACGCATCCGGCCGCGATTATCTGACCGCCCTCGACGATCACGGCGCCGTCATGCAGCGGCGAGCCGGGCATGAAGATGGTCTCCAGCAACTCGGCCGAAAGCCGCGCATTGATCGCCTTGCCGGCCTCGACGTATTCGCTGAGCCCAACGTCCTGCTCCAGCACGATCAGCGCGCCGATCTTGCGGGCCGAAAGCCAGGCTGCGGCCTGCGCCAGCTCGTGATCGGGGCTGGTTTGCGTAGCGTGCAGCCCGATAAACGAGCGGCTGCCCACGCGGGTAAGCGCGCGCCTGATATCGGCCTGGAAGATCACGACCAGGATCACGATCAGCGACCCCAGAAAGTTGTTCAGCAGCCAGTTGAGCGTGAACAGCCCCAGCACCTGGGACGCGACGAAAGCCACGCCCACCACCACCAACCCCAGCACCATCTGCATCGCGCGGGTGCCGCGAATCAGGAGCGCGATCCGGTAGATAAAATAGGCGACGATCAGGACATCCAGAACATCCTGCCATCGCGGCGCCGGTATGACGTTGAAATAGCTATGCATCGAGCGCTGCCCTGGGCATCCAGACGCTCGCGAATCGCCGGCGCTGGGGCGGCTGCGCTCTACTGATGCCCACCAGCCCGACCGCCTCGATTCGCACGCAGAAAAAAGCCCCTTCTATTAGGGGTATCCCAGCGCGCGGAGTTGGGGCAAGACAGTTGGCGCGAAAGAGAGCGAGCCGCGGGCTCGCCGCGCTCAGGCCAGGACGGGCTTGGGCGGCAAGCCGGGAATCGCAGCCTCTTCTTCGCTCTTACGGGGCTTCTCGCGCGCCGGGTCGACCGGACGAGCCGGCGTGTCACTCGGCGAAACGACCGGCAGCGAGGGTGGCATCGCACGTCCTTCCTTGAAGGCCGTCGCCATCGCCTCGACTTCGCTGCCGTCCAGCACTTCCTTTTCGAGCAGGCGCTCCGCGACCGCGTGCAGCAGCTGAATATGATCCGTCAGGAGGATGCGGGCCTGCTGATAGGCCTCGTCGATAATCCTGCGCACCTCGCGATCGATCTCGATCGCGGTATGCTCCGAGTAGTCCTTGTGGAGTGCGATGTCGCGGCCCAGGAAGACCTGCTCTTCGCGGCGGCCGAAGGTCATCGGCCCCAACTCCTTGCTCATGCCCCATTCGCAGACCATCTTGCGGGCCAGATCGGTGGCCTTCTCGATATCGTCGCCCGCGCCGGTGGTCATGTGGCCGAAGATCAATTGCTCGGCCGCGCGCCCGCCGAACATCATCGCCAGCCGCGTCATCAGGTACTCGCGCGAATAGGTATAGCGATCGTCGAGCGGCAACTGCTGGGTCACGCCCAGCGCCATGCCGCGCGCGATAATAGTGACTTTGTGGACCGGATCTGCGCCCGGAAGTAGCGTCGCGACCAGCGCGTGCCCGCCCTCGTGATAGGCGGTGTTACGCCGCTCGCCGAGCGACATCACCATCGAGCGCCGCTCCGCGCCCATCATGACCTTGTCCTTGGCCAGCTCGAAATCGACCATCCCGACCTTTTCTTTGGAATTGCGGGCGGCGAGCAGGGCGGCCTCATTGACCAGGTTCTCCAGGTCGGCGCCGGCGAAACCGGGCGTGGAACGCGCGATTTTCTCGATCGAGACATCCTCGCCGAGCGGAACCTTGCGTACGTGTACCTTGAGGATTCCCTCACGCCCGCGCACGTCGGGACGCGGCACCACCACGCGGCGATCGAAGCGGCCCGGCCGCAGCAGCGCCGGATCGAGCACGTCGGGACGATTGGTCGCGGCGACCAGGATCACGCCCTCGTTGGCCTCGAAGCCGTCCATCTCGACCAGTAGTTGGTTAAGCGTCTGTTCGCGCTCGTCATGGCCGCCGCCAAGTCCCGCCCCGCGATGGCGCCCGACGGCGTCGATCTCGTCGATAAAGATGATGCAGGGCGCGTGCTTCTTGCCCTGCACGAAAAGATCGCGTACGCGCGAGGCGCCGACGCCGACAAACATCTCGACGAAGTCGGAGCCCGAGATCGAAAAGAACGGCACGCCCGCTTCGCCCGCGATCGCGCGCGCGAGCAGGGTTTTGCCCGTGCCCGGCGGTCCGACCAGCAGTACGCCCTTGGGAATCCGGCCGCCCAGGCGGGTAAAGCGTTTCGGATCCTTGAGGAACTGGATTATCTCTTCAAGCTCGTCCTTGGCCTCATCGATTCCGGCCACATCGGCGAAGGTCACCTTGTGGGTATTCTCGGTCAGGAGCTTGGCGCGGCTTTTGCCGAATGACATCGCCTTGCCGCCGCCGATTTGCATCTGCCGCATAAAGAAAATCCACACCGCCACCAGCAGCAACATCGGGAACCATTGGACGAGTGCCACCATCCACCACGGATCGCCATCCTCGGGCTTGGCCGCGATCTTGACGCCCTTTTCGCGCAGGGTCTTGACGAGATCGTCATCGTGCGGCGCGTAGACCTTAAAGCGTTCGCCACCGGTGGTGTGGCCATGAATCAGGCTGCCCTGAATCGTGACCTCACTGATCTGACCTTTGTCGACCTGATTAAGGAAATCGGAGAAGATTATTTCGGGTTCGCGGACTTGCTGCCGGCTGAAGATGTTAAACAGCAGCAGGAACATCAATCCCAGCACCAGCCAGAGTGCTATGCTGCGGGAAAACTGGTTCATCTATTAAAACGCTATCATGCGTGTTTAATCTCACGCAACTGAGGGTTCATGAATCGATCGGCCTCGCGACCAGCCTCACGACCGTATGCGTGCGGGTGGTCACCAGTGCCGCGGCCCCGCGAACCAGGCCTGGAATCCACACGACCTCATCATCAGCGACGACCAGCGGGAGCCTCGCGCGATACGAACCCGGCACCTTGTGGTCGATAAACACGTCCTTGACCTTGCGGGTTCCCTCCATCCCCAGCGGATGAATCCGGTCGCCGGGGACAAAGCTGCGCGCGGCCAGGCCGCACCGGATTTGGCCGGCATCGAACAACGCCTCGAAGGGAGTCGCCGGCATCGCGGCTTCGCCCACGCTCAGGACAGAGGAGGCAAAGACGAAGCCCGGCGCGACCGTGATACCGCCGGATTCGATCGGGATATGGAACCCGGTTGGCCTAAGCGGCGAGCGGCCCAGCAGCCGCAACTGCCCGTATTGCCTTTCGGCGCGCCATCCCGAGGGTAGCGTAATACTACCGTTTGGCGGACCATCCAGGCATAGCCCGCGTAGCGCCTCGACATGGGCGCGCGTCAGCCGCCGCAGCGTGCCGGTCCGACGCCTGACGAAAGCCCGAATCACGGCCGCGGCGAGCGCGGGATGGAGCCCCGCGAAGCGGGAAATATCGAGCGTCCCGTCAGCAGCGAGCGAGCGCTCGAGCTCGGCGCCGGCCGCCAGATTGACGAAATCGTCGAGCGATCGCATCTCGGCGGCCAGTTCGGCCAGCCGCGAGCGAAGGCCCGGTGCGTAGTCCCGTTCCAGCATCGGAATCAGCTCGGCGCGCAGCCGATTGCGAAGGAAGGCGGGGGAACTGTTGCTGCTGTCGGTCACGAAGCGCGCGCCGAGCGCGTTCAGATAGGCGATAATGTCGCTACGCCCAAGCGACAGCAGCGGGCGGATAAGCCGTCCCGGTCCGCCTTCCGCCATCGCGGTGAGGCCGGCGACACCCGCGCCGCGCAACAGCCGCATCAAAACGGTTTCGGCCTGATCGTCCGCATGATGCGCCAGCGCGATATGGCCGGCGCCGAGCTGATCGGCGCAGTCGTGCAGGAAGCGGTAGCGCAGCTCGCGCGCCCGCTCCTCGAGATTGGACCCGCCGAGCTTCTCCGCATGTCCAACCACCAGCTCGATTCCGGCGCGCGCGCACAAATCGCGGACGAAGGATTCATCGCCGTCGGACTCATCGCCGCGCAGATGATGATTGAAATGGGCCGCCGCAACCCGATAACCAAAGCGCCCGCGCAGCGCAATAAGCGCATGCAACAGCGCGACCGAATCGGCGCCGCCGGACAGCGCGAGCAGAATCACCCCGCCGCGACCGACGGCGCTACGCTCAAGCGCCTGCGCGACCCCGGTTTCGAGATGCTCGGTCATCATGATTTCACTATAGCACGCCGCTTCTTTTGGGCGTGCAGAGGCGCGAGCGGCGGATCGTCGGCTACCTGATTGGGCGGTTGAATGAGGCGTCCGCGTATGTTTGGCTGTGTGACTCGCCTATCGCGACGTCAAGGAGGAGGGCATGCCCATTTACTCTAAACAATTCGTGCGTCCCGAGTACTATGACCATGATATTCAGAGCAAGGATGGCAAGATCGGAACAATCCGCGTAAAGCCTGTCGCCGTGCTCTGGAAGCCCTCGAAGGTACAGAAATTCTATTCGGTATCGCTGGATCAGTTCGAGAAGTGGATCATGGATCCAGCGACAAATGCTGTCAGAAGGAAGGACTAACCTCGCGCGGCTCAGGGTTGGAACTGATCGAGCAGGTGGAGGATCACATCGATCCCCGGCAGGTTCACGTCGAGCTCTTCGGCGAGCGTGCGGATGAGCCGCACGCGGCGCAGCGCGGAGGCGTCGTAAAGCGGCTCGCGGCGACTGGCGGTCTGCTCTATCTGCGCCGGCGCGATCAGATCCTCGTGCTCCCAGAGGGTGAGTTGGCGCTCACTGACGCCGGTCAGCGTGCAGAGCACGGTCCGGCTCACCAGCGTGACGCCACGGCTGGACGCGGTTCGGCTCGTGCTACGGCGCGCCATCGCGATCATTCCTCGAGCAACTCCGCGCGCGGGTCGGCGATCGCTCGCGCGCGGCGGCTGTCGGCAAACTGGCTCATCAGCTTGCGCTCGTGGTCGTTGAGGTCGGTCGGCGCCAGCACCTTGAGCTCGAACAGCAGATCGCCGGCAGGCCCGTTGCCGCGCGCCGGCAAGCCGCGTCCCTTGAGCCTCATCACGCGGCCGGTCTGGCTGTTGGCCGGAATTTTGAGTGAGACCCGGCCCCCCACGGTCGGCGCGATCACCTCCGCGCCCAGCGCCGCCTCGTAGTCCCATACCGGCAGCGCGCATCTGAGATCGCGCCCCGCGAGAGTAAATATGGGATGGGCCTTCATCCGGACGGTGAGGTAAAGGTCGCCGTTCTGTTCGGGACGCGGCGCGCGCCCGCCCTGTCCTTTGAGGCGCATTTTCATCCCGTCGGTAGCGCCGGCGGGAATCGTGACTTCGAGCGCGCGGCGCGATTCGATTATTCCGCTGCCGCCGCATCGCGTACACGGCTCGGCCGAGCGGATCACCCGCGCCTTGCCGCGCTTCTCTTCGCGCGCGATCATGCCGCTGCCGCCGCAGGTTTCGCATTCATCCTGCGCGGCGAGCTCCAGGCGCCGCTTCGCGCCGTGCATCGCGTCTTCGAGCGTGACCTCGACTTCGGCGTGCAGATCGGGCGCGCGCGCGGGACGCTCGGCGAAATCGAAACCGGAAAAGCCCCGCGCGCCGCCGCGCCGCGCGCCGCCGAGCCCGCCGAAAAAACTCTCGAAAAAATCGCTGAAATCGCCGCCGCCGGCCGCGCCGCCGGCGGTAAAGCCCTGCGCGCCGGCCGAGCGGGCGTAGCGCTGGCGCATCTCCTCTTCCGAAACGCCGCGCTCCCAGTCCTTGCCCAATAAGTCGTACTTCTTGCGCTTCTCGGCGTCGCTCAGGACCTGGTACGCCTCGTTGATCTCCTTGAAACGCGCCTCGGCGTCCTTGTTGTTGGGATTGACGTTGGGATGGAATTTGCGGGCGAGCTTGCGAAAGGCGGTGCGGATCTCCTGCTCGGAGGCGCTGCGCTCGACGCCGAGGACCTTATAGTAGTCGCGAAATTCCATCCTGGCCGTCCCTTCAAGATGCGCACGAATCGCCGCGATGCAAGCATCCGAGCTACGGCGCGGGCCGCGAGGGCGCGGGGGCCCGTGGATTTTCCGCCAGCTTGGCCTCCAGCGCCTTGAGCTCGGCTTCGAGATGGGCCTGGCGGCGCCAAAGGAAGACTACGTACAGGAAGATCACGATGAAGATCGCGCTGTAGGCGGCGAACAGATATCCGAGGTGATCCATCGCTTCAGTCTCGCCTGATTTTGCGGGTGCGGTCGCACTCTGACTCCCTCTCCCGTGGCCGGGAGAGGGCGGGGGTGAGGGTCCTGCAGGGGAAATTCTGGACTCTGTCGGGCCCCTCACCCGCGCGGCGCGCAAAGCCACAATGATGGAGAGCAATTTGATCGCGCCGCTTGCCCTCTCCCGCATCATCGCGGGCGAGGGAAAGACTCAGGCGATGAATGTTCAAATGGAGCCGATACCCAGCCACGTCAATCTCCAACTTCGGCGAGCGCGATCCGCAGCCGCAGGCGCGCGATTCGGGTGCGGAGGCGGAGCGTGGCGAAGCGCAGCCAGAACAGCCACAGGAACAGCGCGCTGAAGGCGGCCAGTGCGACCAGCAACGTCGCGATCATGCGCGGATCTTCCAGCCCGTGCGAGCCCTGGCGCGTCACGAGGACCGCCGGATGGATCGTGCGCCACAGCCGCACCGAGACGATTATGATCGGCACGTCGAGCGCGCCGACGATCCCGACCACCGCGGCCAGGCGCGCGGTTTCGGGCGTGTCGTCGGCCAGCGCGCGCAGCACCAGATATCCGCCGTAGAGCAGCCACAGGACCAGGCAGGTCGTCAGGCGCGAATCCCAGGTCCACCAGGTGCCCCAAATCGGCTTGGCCCAGATTGAGCCGGTCACCAGCATCAGCGTGCAGAATACCATCCCGGTTTCGGCGGCGGCGTAGCCCAGGTCGTCCCACACGTCCTGTCCCATCCAGAGGTAAAAGACTCCCGCAATCGCCACCAGGCCAAAGGCGAGGAAGGTCACCCATGCGATTGGCACGTGAAAGTAGAAGATGCGCTGGATGATGCCCTCTTCGGCCTCGGTCGGAACATAGACAAAGACCATGAACAGCGCGGCGAGCATCAGCACGCCGGTCGCAGCTCCGAGCCAGCTTTTCAAGGCACCGCCCATCGCGTTTCCTCGCCGCTAATCTTCACCCACCACGAACTCGAACAAAAGGCAGCCCGACGCGACAAAAAGGACGTCGAAGGCGACCAGGATTTTGAGCCAAACCACCATCGCCGAGAACGGCTGGCCGGCCAGCGCGGCGGCGCTGGCTTTGACGCCCGCGATCAGCGCCGGAACGAACATCGGCACGGCCAGCAGCGGCAACAGCAAATCGCCGGCGTGGGTGCGTCCGGAAATCGCCGCGAGCAGCGTGGCCAGCGCGGCGAAACCCAGCGCGCCGAGCAAAATCACCGGCGCCAGGCGCAGGATTCCGGCGCCGAAATCGAGATTGAAGAACAGCACCATCATCAGGACCGTCGCGATTTCCGCCACCGCCATGAAAATGAACGATGCGGTCAGCTTCGCGGCGTAAAGCGTGGCCGGATCGACCGGGCTCAGGAGCAGCGCGCGGATACATCCGTTCTCGCGCTCGGCGAGCACCGCGCGCGTCGCGCCCAGCATCCCGGAAAAAACCAGCGCCACCCACAGCGCGCCGGCTGCAGGCTCCGCGCCGCGTTCGGAAGCCGGCAGCGCGAACACCAGCACCACCAGGATCAACAGCGAGAGCGAGATCAGCGCGATAGTGCTCACTCCGCTGCGCACCTCCAGGCGCAGGTCCTTGCTCAGTATCGCGGCCAGTGAGGCCATCGCCGTCATCCACCCAACAGCGAACGCAGCCGTCCGGTGCGGGTTTCCGGCTTCGGCACAATCAGGCGGCCGCGCTCCAGCTCGAAGCGTTCCAGCTCGACGCCTGCGATCGCGGGAGCGCCATGCGCCGTGATCAGCACCGCACATTTGCGCGCGATCGCTTCCTTGATCAGCGTCGCGACGATCGATACGCCGCCGCTGTCGAGGCCGGCGAACGGCTCGTCCATCAGGAGCGCGTCGGGTTCGTGCAACATCGCGCGCGCCGCCGACAGCCGCTGTTCCATCCCGCGCGAGAGCGCGCGCACGCGCTCGTCGGCGGCCGCCGCGAGGCCGACCCGCTCGAGCCATCGTTCTGCCGCGTCGTGCGGCGAGCGCAGTTCGTATAGCGAGCCGTAAAATTCCAGGTTCTCGCGCGCGGTCAGGTTCGGGTAAAGGAAGCTCTGATGCGTCATCAGGCCGATACGGCGGCGATGCGCGGCGGGAAGCCGGTTGGCCTCCATCCCGAAGAGCAGCGCGTGGCCGTGGCTCGGGGCCGCGATTCCGGCGAGCAGCCGCAGCAGCGTCGATTTGCCGGCGCCGTTGATTCCGGTCACGATCGCTCCGCCGCCGCGTTCGAGCCGGAGATCGACCGCGCGCAGGACCGGCGTCGCGCCGAAATTCCTGCCCAATTCGCGCGCTTCGATAATCGCTGACAGCATCAGTCGGCCTGCATCGCGAGGCTCTTGATCGGATTGAGCGCGGCGCCGCATTCGATGCAGAAACTCGCGTCGGCACGGACCCGGCCGCCGCATTGCGAACAGTAAACCACGCGGCGCAAGCGCCGCTCCACCGGCTTGGGCGCAGGCAGCACGCGCAGCGCCTCGCGAGCCGCGGCGGCGTCGGCGCGATGTTCGGCGCGCAGCCGTTCGAGCTGGGTCATCGCCGCGAGCGCGCGCGCCTCCAGCGGGGCGCGCAGTACCCGGTAATCTTCGCCGGAGAGCTTGTTCATTTCGCGATCGAACTCGAGCTCGGTGAGCGCCTGCACGGCCAGCGACCGCTCGTGCGTAACGCGTTCCAGCTCGGCGTCGTGCGCAACGCCCTCGCCCTTTTCGGGGCGCTCGCCGACCAGCGGCGCGGCCACGTACAACGCCACGCCGGCGACCACCAGCAATGCGGCGAGATAGATCACGAGCGTCGCGCCATCTCTGCCTAGAATCGCTCGCGCAGCTCGCGCTCCAGCAGCTTCTTCAAGCGCGGATCGGCCTCACGGCCTCCGGATTGAGGCGGCGGGCTCTGCGGCGCGGGCGTGGCCGGACGCCCGCGCCCGACCGCGACCAGAATCAGCACCGCGCCGCCAAACAGCGCAGCGAACGGCATGACCCAGGCCAGGATATTGAAGCCTTCGGTGGTGGGCGCGGAAAGAATCTTCTCGCCGTATTTCTGGCGGAAGCTGGCGACGATCGCAACGCGCGACATGCCGTCCTTCATCATCCCGTCGATTTCCGTGCGCAACGGAACAGCGAACGGGCAGGTGGGATGGTTGCAGTTGGCGACCGTGAGGCCGCATCCGCATTGACACGTGAGCCCTTCGCATACCTCCTGCATCTCGCCCGGGCCGGTTTTTTGGGGAGCGCCAGCGAACATCGAGACATGGGCGATAGAGGCCATCACCCGTTGCAGCAGGCGGCCGGCCTCCGCCGACGCATCCGCGGCGAATCCCGCCGCTTTGCCTTTCGGCGATGCCGCAGCGTCGGGCTCCGCTGGCGCGGCGATAACGAGGCGATACGAACCGAGGGTCACCAGTGCGGCGAGCGCGATACCCCGCCCGATAGCGGTGGCGCGCTTCACGCCTCAGTCACCCTCGGACACCGCTTCGACAGCGAAATCATCCTCGGCCGCACGCTTGACCGCAGCCGCGATCGCGGCGCGCTCGCGCACGTTGGGCCACATCACGACCACGGTGCCCATCGCCATCAGCAGTCCGCCCGCCCATAGCCAGAAGACCAGCGGGGTCAGAAAGACGTCGAAGGTGACCAGCCCGCTGGCGTCGTCGATACCGGCCAGCACCACGTAGAGGTCTGACTGGGGCGTGGATCGAATCGCGACTTTAGTCGCGGGCTGCTGGGGCTTCTTGAAGAACAGCTTCCCGGGCTCCATCGTGGCGATCTGGCGGCCGTTCTGGAACACGGCGAGCCGCGCGACGGCGCTCTCCAGATGCGGCGTGTCGGACGATTCAAGCCCCAGGAATTTGAGTTGATACGTTCCGATACTGAACGTCTCGCCCTGATGGACGCTCTGCTTGACCTCGGTCTTGAAGAACGACGACGCGACGATTCCGACGAACGCCGCGATCACGCCGACGTGGATTATATAGCCGCCGTAGCGGCGGTTGTTCTTGGCCACCAGATTGGCTAGCGCGCGCGGCGGCGATTCGCCCACCAGATGGCGCCGCGCGTCGATACCGCGCGCGAACTCGACCACCACCGTGGCCAGCACAAAGGCCGCCAGCGAGAACGCGGCGAGCACGTACCATTGGCGGATATTGCCGGCGTACAGGAATGCGATCCCGGTGACGATCCCGACCAGTCCCGGCGCGGCGAAGCTTCTCACTAGGTTCGCGCGGGTCGCCTTGCGCCACGCGATCAGCGGCCCCACGCCCATCAGGAAGATCAGCGCGAGCGCGAGCGGCGCGTTGACCTTGTTGAAGAACGGCGGCCCGACCGTGATCTTCACGCCGCGCACCGCCTCGGACAGCACCGGGAAGATCGTGCCCCAGAACACTGCGAACGCGATTCCGACCAGCACCAGGTTGTTGAACAGGAACGCCGCCTCGCGCGAGAGGTATGATTCGAACTCGGCCGGGCTGCGGAGCATCCGCACGCGCCAAATCAGCAGCGCCGTGTACGAGACGGCGACCACGATCAGGAAGGTCAGGAAGTAGGGCCCGAGGCCCGACTGGGTAAACGAATGGACCGAAGAGATCACCCCGCTGCGCGTGATAAAGGTGCCGAACAGCGTGAGCAGGAACGCCAGCCCGACCAGCACCAGGTTCCAGACCCTCAGCATGTCCTTGCGCTCCTGGATCATCACCGAATGCACGTACGCGGTCATCACCAGCCAAGGCATGAAGGCCGCGTTCTCGACCGGGTCCCAGGCCCAGTAGCCGCCCCATCCCAGCACTTCGTAGGCCCAGCGCGCGCCGAAAATGTTGCCCAGCGTCAGGAAGAACCACGAGAAAATCGCCCAGCGCCGCGTGCTGCGAATCCAGTCGTCGCCAATCCGGCCGGTGATCAGCGCCGCGGCGCCGAAGGCGAATGGCACCGTCGCGCTGACATAGCCGGTGTAAAGCGACGGCGGATGAATCGCCATCCAGTAGTTCTGGAGCAGCGGATTCAGATCGGAGCCCTCCAGCGGCACGGTACTCAGCAGATCGAACGGGCGCGTCACGAAGTTGAGCATCCCGAGGAAAAAGACCGCCACGCCGGCCATCACAGCCAGGGCGTAGGGCGCGATTTCGGGATTGCGGCGGCGATTCTGAATCGCCACCAGCGCAGTGAAAATCGACAGCAGCCAGGTCCAGAACAGCAGCGAGCCCTGCTGCCCGCCCCATAGTGCGGTGTACTTGTATACCGTCGGCAGCGTGGTGCTGGAATAGGACGCGACGTACTCCAGCGAGAAGTCGCTGTGCAGCAGGCCGACCCACAGCGAGGCGACCGCCACCGTCACCATCGCACACATCGCCCACAGCGCATGCCGGGCGCTGATGATCAAATCGAGCCTGCCGCGCCGCACGCCGATCACGTTGGCGCCGATCGAATAGACCGCCACCGCGAGCGCCAATGCGAGCGCTAATTTTCCCAGGACGGGCATTGAGAGCTCACCTCGAAATCCAACATTCAGTTGATCGCAAACATATCAGGCGGCGGGCGGCAGGTTGGAGAGCGTCTTTTCAGCCCGCCGATGACTGCCTGGCGCTAATCCTAGATCGCTATCTTCAGCGCGATCTCCTCGAAGGGGACTCGCGGCACCTTCACCTTGCGCTTCCCGCGTGGCTGCCGGGCGATTCGCACCAGGCCGTGCCGCTCGAGAATCCGGATGTCTTCCTGCACATTCTTGAAGTCGCGCTTCAACATTTTCGCGAGCTCATATAGCGAGCCCGGATGGCGCAGCCGGATCGTTCTGAGCAAGGCAAGTCTCTCGCGCGTGAGAAAATTGCGTGCGGCTTCGATGCTCGTGAAGCCAACCTCATCACGCCGCGCTCTGTGGATTCGTCGGCCCGTGCGAACCGCCTCGAACGTCTCGGCGAAGTCCGCCATCACGTTGCTTAGAGGCCGGATCGAAAAAGTCACGGTCTTCATCTCACGCCTGTGCCGAGCGCGATCGCCTGGGCGAGGAAAATTTCCCTGCCGATCCATCCATTTCCGCCGCCTGAGCAGCCTCGCTCGCGCCACTCGTCGTCCCCCACTACATGGCAGCATATACCACGTACCGGCCTTTGCCAATCGAACGGCCCCGGAGACCCGTTGCTGGCGAACATATCAGGTCGGCGGGCAGGGGTTGGATAGCGTAAACCTGGCGCCAGCCATTTCTTCGCGGGCCGCGCGCCTGGGCGCCGACAGGCGCGGCCCCGCCGGGCCAGGAGGGGGCCCGGCGATGCCGGCAGGGGGAGCTTGGCTACTGTCCAGGAGATCGAGGATGGCCGGTCCGGCACGGCCACTGGCTCGATACCTACAAGTTGTAGATTTTTTCTACAGAATGGACGCCGCTATGTCAACCCGGAAAATTGCCCCCGGCGCGCCAGCCGCCGAAGGAGCTAACCCGGCGGGCCTTTGGGCTCCTTGGGGGTGTATTTAGACGGGCAGCTCGTGAGCACCTGGCTGGCGGTAATCGCGTTGCCGGCGCCGAGCCTGCCCTCGACGATCACGTCGTGGCCCTCCGCGAACATGTCGGGCTTGGGCTGGCCCCTGCACACGACATCGAACGACACGGGCGACACGGCCGCAGCCGGCTGAACGCCGCTGGTGGCGGCAGCGGGATCGGGAATCGCGGCGATGGCGAACGCGAGCGTCAGGGTCCGCGGGTCCCAGCTCACGCTGCCGGGCTTGACGCGGCCCGCGATTCGCAGCGCCTGACCCTCCAGCTCGGCGCGGCGCACGCCGACCTCATCGACGGTGAGATAGTATTCGGCGGTGTTGCGGATGGCGGTAACGATCAAATACGCGATTGCGGCGGCGATCACACATGCGCCGACGAGAAATCGGGAGCGGACACGCATATCTGATCCTTATTGATGCGCTGCCCGCGTAGCAAGCCGAGATTTCGGCGCGCGCACCGTGAACCGCCCTGCTCTCTTGGCTTACTCGTCAGTTTCGGCTGAGCCGCTACCGCGCGCCAATCCAAATGCAACGCCGCGTTTCGAGGCGCGGATGAAGCCGATTAACTCGGCGACTTCAGGCGTGACCTCGCCCTGGCTCAGCAGTTCTTCAATCGCGAGCTTCAAGTTCCGCCGCGCGCCGAACAGCGCGCGATACGCTTTTCTGAGCGCCGCGATGGCGGCCGGCTTGAAGCCGGCGCGCCGCAGGCCCACCACATTGATTCCGCGCAGCGTGTGCAGGTAATCCGCGATGCAAAAGGGCGGGATGTCCCGGGCGGTCCGGCTGCCGCCGCGCATCATCGCGAGCCGTCCGACCCGGCAATACTGATGCACCACGCAGTTGCCCGAGATAAACGCCAGGTCGCCGACCTCGACCCATCCGCCCAGCAGCGCGCCGTTGGCGAGGATCACCGCGTTGCCGACCCTGCAATCGTGCGCGACGTGCGCGTTACTCATCAGAAAGTTGCGGTCGCCAAGAATCGTGACTTCGCCGCGCTCGGATCCGCGATGCACCGTCACGCCTTCGCGAAAAACGTTGCGATTGCCGATCCGCACGGCGCGCGGCGCCCCCGAGTAAGTCAGGTCCTGGGGTTCGTCGCCGATCACGACGTTGGGATGCAACACGTTGTGCGTCCCGAGTTGCGTATCGCCGAGAATCGTGACGTGGCCGATGAGCCGCGTGCCGGTGCCGATCCGGATTGGCCCGTCGAGCAGGCACAGCGGGCCGATTTCGACGCCCGCAGCCAGCTCGACTTCGGGACCGACGACAGCGCTCGGATGCACCCGGGCGGGCGCGTCCGGCGGATTCCCGCCGGGAATCTCGGCGGGAACTTGCCCGGGGATCTCGCCGGATTTGCCGCTCAATTGAGGAGCTTCTTTTTCTTCAGGTCGTCGGGATGCTCGCGGTCTTCGACCTTGCCGCCGGGCACGCGATAGCTCTCACCGGCCCATTGGCCCAAGTCGATATCGCGGCAACGCTCCGAGCAAAACGGCCGGAAAAGATTGGAGCGCGAGGAGTCGGCGGGCTTGCGGCAGATCGGACAGCGCATCGCGAAGCACCATGCTACGCCAGCTTGTCGCGATGGTACGCGATGTACAACGCCGTACCGATCGAGCCGGTGAACGCAAAAGTAAGATAGAAGAGCATGAAGCCCAGCGGCCGGGCGCCGGAACCGCCATTGCGCCACCAAAAGAGCACGAGATTAAGCGGCACATAGAAGGCATACACGATCGAGAGCGGCACGACCCATGATCTGAGCTTCCAGATTCCCCATGCATACAAGCCCACCACCAGCCCCATCAACGGTCCGAGGATCAGATTGGACAGAAAGCGCTGGAAACGCACGCCAAAGATTACGATTCCCAAGTGGTCCGGCTGCCGCAGATGCTGCAGCGGCTTGGTGAAGTTGGAAAGCGCCAGCAGCGCCAACAGCGCCGCCATCACGGTCAGGAAAGTGCCCCGCTCGCGTTCGTCGCCCATCGCGTACCTCCGATTGCGGCGAGATTATGCGGCAATTGTGCGCGTATCAAGCCGCGTATCAAGCTGGGTGTGTCCGCTGCCGGAGACTCGCGGCTCCGGCGCGCTCGCAATCGCCGCGCGTCACTCGTATTTGGGTTCCTTTGACCAGGGAAAGAACGAGGGCATGTCCTTTGAGACGCGATTGGAGAATTTTGCCGGGCGCTTTTCGAGGAACGAGCTGACGCCCTCTTTGGCGTCGGCGGAAGCGCCGCGCGCGAAGATCGCGCGGCTGTCGATCTTGTGGGCTTCCATCGGATGGTTCGCGCCGAGCATCTGCCATAGCATCTGGCGCGTCAGCGCCACCGACACCGGCGCCGTATTATCCGCGATCTCGCGGGCCAGCGCTCGCGCCGCCGGAATCAGCTCATCCTTTTTGTAGAGTTTACTGACCAGACCGGATTCGAACGCCTCTTGCGCCGGGAAAACCCGCCCGCTGAAGGTCCATTCCAGCGCGCGCGAGATGCCGACCACGCGCGGCAAAAACCAGCTCGAGCAGGCCTCGGGCACGATCCCGCGCCGCGCGAAGACGAACCCGAAGCGCGCATCGTCGGCGGCAATCCGCACGTCCATCGGCAGTTGCATCGTGACGCCGACGCCCACCGCCGCTCCGTTGACCGCGGCGATAATCGGCTTGAGCGACCGGAAGACGCGCAGTGCGATGCGCCCGCCGCCGTCGCGAACCGATTCGCTGCTCCAATCGACGCTGCCGTCGGCGCGCATCGCGCCCTGCTTCTCGGGACGGTCCGCTCGCGCGGCATAATCAAAGGCGCGGCCGCCGGCGGACAGGTCGGCGCCGGCGCAAAAGCCGCGTCCTGCGCCGGTCACGATTATCGCCCGCACTTCGTCATCGGCATCGGAGCGGTCGAGCGCATCGAGCATCTCAGCCATCATCTGGTTGGTAAAGGCGTTGAGCTTCTCGGGCCGGTTGAGCGTGATCGTCAGGATGTTGTCGCGAACCTCGTAGAGAATCTGTTCGTACGTCATGGGTTCTCCTTTTCGCATCATGTGATGTGAACAAAGCTTACACAAGGCCATTCTTGGGCCGGGATGCGACCGTGCGAACACAGGCCGGTTGGTGTATAGGAAAGCCTCTGGCTCATCGCTTTTATGTGGCGACTGTACAAATCTCTCGTTGGGCTAGGCGGAACCGCCTTTGCCATCGGACTTGTTGGCCCGTTGGGCAGCTTTGTCTACGATTGGCTCCAAGGGAAGCCCCCTCAGATTCGCACATCTCTTGTCGTAAGCTTCGTTGAGGCCAATTCGATATGGGTCACAGCCTGGGTCCTGCTGTATGCGGTGCTCCTCGTCTGGTCTTACCTTTCCTACAGGAAGCATGACGAAAGCGCGGCTGATCCGCACCCCGAGCAGGGCGCTGGCACGCAGGTTCAGGTCTCGCCGAGCTTCCAATTTTCACCGACGTTTCAAGTCGGGCTGACTGCTCAGTCGCCTGGCGCTTCGGGGGTAGGCTCGCCCGTCCCGCACGACCTTCCGCCGGTTCCGGCGGACTTCGTCGGCCGCGAGACGGAACTCACCGAATTGGCCGATGCCGCGAAGCGCGGCGCCGTAATCTGCGGGCTGCGCGGGATGGGTGGAATTGGCAAAACGGCTTTGGCACTCAAACTGGCCGAACGCCTGTCTCCCGGATTCCCCGACGGTCAGCTTTACCTCGACCTCAAAGGGGCACCGCATGCGAGTGACAGACCAGGACAGCGACCGCTCGCCTGGTCCGAGGCAATGGCGTACGTGATCAGGCGTTACGATCCAAGAGCTGCGGTACCTGACAGCGAGGCCGAGCTAACAGCGTGTTATCGAACGGCGCTGACCGGCAAGCGCGTGCTCCTCCTGATGGACAATGCGCGCGACAAGGAGCAGGTCGAGCCGCTGATGCCACCTGGCGGTTGCGTGATGTTGATCACCTCGCGCCAGCATTTCACGCTTCCGGGGCTCTGCGACAAGGATCTCGGTTTGCTTCCTTCCAAGGAGGCGCGTGAATTGCTGCTCACGATTGCACCGCGAATCGGAGAAGTCACCAATGACCTCGCTTCTCGCTGCGGCTACCTTCCGGAGGCCCTGCGCGCAACGGCGAGCGCGATCGCCGAGTGGCCGGAACGTCAGCCCCGCCGATTTCCTAGAGCGCATGACTGACATCCAGAGTCGTCTCAATGTCAGCGGCATCGAGCTTTCGCTGGCCACGAGCTTTCAGTTACTTAGTCCCGATCTGCAGAAGCGCTGGCTTGAGCTGTCGGTCTTCCCGGACACCTTCGACCATCCTGCCGCTGCTGCCGTATGGGAAGTCGCGCCGGGGGCTGCAAGGGATGCGCTCAGCGACTTGCTGAAGTACAGCCTTGCGCAATGGAACTCCGCGACTGATCGCTACCGGCTGCACGACCTCGTTCGCGACTTTACGGGTTCGCGCTTGGATGAGACCGAACGAGCCGCCGGTCAAGCCCATCACGCCGCGCACTACAAGGGCGTTCTTGCCAGCGCGGACGACCTCTACCTGGGTGCACACGTCCTTGAGGGGCTGGCTCTCTTCGACCTCGAATGGGCAAACATCCGCGCCGGTCAGGCGTGGGCAGCCGCGCGAGCCGCCCAAGACGATTCAGCCGCGAGGCTCTGCATCGAGTACCCCGACGCTGGCGCCTGGGTCCTCGGCTTGCGCCAACACCCACGCCAACGTATCGAGTGGCTTGCCGCCGCTCTGAGCTCTGCCCGGCGCTTGAAGGATCGTCCCGCAGAAGGTCTCACGTTGGGCAACTTGGGCAACGCTTACCACCGGCTCGGGGATTACCGCCGCGACATCGAGTTCCACGAACAAGCTCTGGCAGTTGCGCGTGAGATCAAGGACCGGCGTTTCGAGGGCACCGCGCTAAACAGCCTGGGCGTCGCGTACGACTCGCTCGGCGAATACCACCGCGCCATCGGGTTCCACGAACAGCGCTTGGCCATCGCGCGCGAAATCGGGGACCGGCGTGGCGAAAGCTACGCGTTATGCAACCTGGGCAACGCCTACGACGCGCTCGGGGATCACCGCCGCGCCATCGAGTTCTACGAGCCGAGCCTAGCGATTGCGCGCGAAATCGGGGACCGGCGTGGCGAGGGCACTGCGCTCCTTAACCGAGCGCTGGCTTTGGCCGCAACCGGGAACCGCGCCCAGGCAGTCTCCGACGCCGAAGGAGCCCTGCGGATTTTGGATCAGATCGATGATCCGGATGCCGCCAGAGTGCGAGCGATCCTTGCCGAATGGCGCAAGCCGTAAGCTTGTTCGCGCCCCGCCGGGGCGGTCCGCGAAGGCGCAGGCCGGCGACGGCTCGGAGCAACTCTCACTTCACGAACAGAGCCAGTCCCTCGTAGATCAAGGCGGGCTTTTCCTGGCCGACCACGCTCACCTCGGTCTCGCGGGTGACCATCACGCCCATCGGCCTCGGCTCGACAGCGATCAATCGCGAGCGCGCGTGGACCTTCGCTCCGGCGGGGACGGGCGAGATGAAGCGCAGCTTGTTGGCGCCGTAGTTCACGACGTTGCTGAAGCCGGTGATCGCCCACTCGTCGTGGCCCCTGAATGCCGGTAGCAGGCTCACGGTGAGAAAGCCGTGGGCGACCGGGCCGCCGAAGGGACTCTCCTTCTTGCAGCGCTCGACATCGATATGAATCCACTGGTGATCGCCGGTCACGTCGGCAAACTGGTTGATTTTATCCTGAGTCACTTCAATCGGATCGCTCCAGGGCCCCCACTCCTTGCCAACCTTCGCGCGCAGCCCCTCTAGGTCATCTAAACGAATAGCTGTTGTCATAATCACTCCCTCTTACCGGAATTTGCCGGCGGCGTGCCAGTGGCGCGCGCTAGCCGCCGAGCTGATACATCGAGCGCTCGCGCGTTGAGCGCCCCTGGAGCAGGTGATGGCCGGTCGGCTTTTCACCTACCGCGCGTAGCAGAATCTGTCCCACGGCTTCGAGCCCCGCGCCCGAGCGCAGCGCGGCGCGAACGTCGAGCTCGTTGTCGTTGAGCAAACAAAGATGGAACTTGCCGTCGGCCGTCAGGCGCATCCGGTTGCAGGTGCCGCAATACGGCTCGCTGACCGGGCTGATGAATCCGACCACGCCGCGCGCGCCGGCCAGCCGGTAGTTGCGGGCCTCATCACTGGGATGGACGCCCTCCAGCTCCGCCAGCGGCCCGAGCTCGCTCTCCATTCGGCGCCGGGTCTCGATATTCGACACGTAACGCTGAATCGAAAGCCGCGCGCATTCGCCGCCGCCCAGTGGCATCAGCTCGATAAATCGCACGTGCCAGTCGCGCTTTATCGTCAGCCGCGCGAGCTCGGCGACCTCGGCTTCGTTGTAGCCCGCGGTGACCACCGCGTTGAGCTTGATCGGAACGAGCCCGGCCTCTTCGGAGGCGAGGATGCCGTTCCAAATCTCCTCGAAGTTGCCCCATCGCATCTGCCGCTCGACGGTATGCGGATCGAGGCTGTCGAGATGGACGTTGATTCTTTTCAGGCCGGCCAGCCGCAGCGGCCGCGCCAATTTGGTCATCAGCAGCGCATTGGTGGTCAGCGCAAGGTCGCGCACACCCGGCACCGCGGCCAGCCGCGCGACGATTTCGACCAGGTCAGCGCGCAGCGTGGGCTCGCCGCCGGTCAGCCGGAATTTGCGGAATCCCACGCCGACCGCGGCGCGCACCACCTGCTCGATCTCGGCCGCATTCAGCATCTCGGGCCCCGGCAAAAAGCGCAGCCCTTCCAGCGGCATGCAGTAGACGCAGCGCAGATTGCAGCGATCGGTTACCGAGATCCGCAGGTAATCGATTTCGCGATCGAAAGAATCCTTCGGCATCGATCACTCCGCGGCGGCGCTTTTGGCGCGGGCGACGCGCAGGCGGCGCACGTCCAGGCGCTGGCCCGTGTTTTCATCGACCATCAAGGGACGCACCTCGCGGCCGGTTTCATGATCGACCAGAATAACCGGCGAGCCGCCCTTTTCCCAAAGCCAATCCTGCCCCCAGCGCCACATCGCGGCGAGCACATCCCAGAAAGCGCGGCCCTTGTCCGTCAGCCGATACTCGAAGCGCGCCGGATGCTCCGCGTAGGGAACCTTTTTCATCAGGCCCTCGTCGACCAGACGATCGAGGCGGCGCGAAAGCACGGCGCGCGGCGTGCCGAGCGCGCGCTGGAAGTCCTCAAAGCGGCGGCGGCCCGCAAAGGCCTCGCGCAGCACCAGCGGCGTCCACCAATCGCCGATCAGGTCCGTGGCCCGCGCGATCGGACAGGGCCATCGATCAAAGCGCGTCCGCCGCATCAGTTGATTGCCTCGAGCCTTGCAGGCACATGCTTATGAAACGGCGTGCCCGCGAACCAATCGCGATGCTCGGTGATGGTCAGCTCGTTAGGCGCCACCCCATGCTGGAATTCCGAACCTTCGCGATCGGGATACCACACGCCGGTGCCGTTGGGCAGCGCGACATGGCCGGGCAGCATGGTGTCGGTGAGCTCGACCACGGTTTCCGCGCTCGCGCGCTTGGTGATCACGCGCACGCGGCCGCCATTTCGGACTCCAAGTACGGCTGCGTCCTCGGGATTGATCCACAGCGCGCCCGCCGGATCCTTCGGACGCCATTGCGGATCGCGGATGATAGTGTTGGCGGTCGAGGAGCGCCGCTGCCCTGCAGAGAGCACAAACGGGAACTCCGGGTCGGAAGACGGAAGCTCGTCGCGCAGCGACTTGAGCTCGGGTATCAAGTCGGGAATCGTAAGATTGATCCGTCCGCCATGAATCCTGCGCCAGGTTTCCTCATACGGATCGAGGCTGACCACGACTCCGGATCGATCTTTCAAGATCGCCTCGAACAGTGCCTCGCCGAGCTCCGGACCTTCGCCTTTGAAGCCCGCGCGGCGCAGCGACTCCGGATACCTGCGCGCGAAGTTGTGCGCGATGCCCCACACCGACGCGGCGTTCTCGTTCCCGGCTCCCAGCGTCGGCCCCAAGGTTTCGTACAGAACGGCGGTCATCACGCCTGACAAGTGAGGACGCTCGGAAAATACCCGCATCAGCTCCATCGCATAGGCGAGCCTTCCTTTGGCGGCGGCCGCGTGCAGCGGAGCGACATCGTCGTCGGTCATCGCGCCGAGTGCGCGCACCAGCCGGCGATGAATTTCGCCCTCAGGGAGCGTGCCCGGCATCGCTTCCAGAATCGGAGCGCGGAGCGTGAAAGAATTCGCGTAGTGAGTCTCAGTATGGAAGGGAGCACCGAAGAAGGTTGCCTCCCATTTCTCGTACTGCGATGAGGCCGGCAGGACGTAATGCGCTTCGCGCGCGCTCTCGGTCATCGCAACGTCGATCACCACCACGAATTCGAGCGCTTGCAGCGCCTTGCGCATCCGCGCGCTATCGGCTACCGAGTGCGCGGGATTTTCGCTTTCGATCAGCATCGCGCGGAAGCGCTTGGGATGGTCGGTGAGGATTTCGTCAGGTATCACGTTGGCGGGAATCATGCCGCCGATGATGCGATGCCCGCCGACCGGGCTGGTCTCCGCCGCCAGCGCCCCGCTGAACAGCCCGGTCAGACTCGTGCCTGCATTCATGGCGCCGGGCTTGCCGAGATTTCCGGTGACCGCAAACAACAGTTTCTCCAAGTAGGAGTTGAGCGTGCTGTGCAGCGATTGCTCGATGCCAAGGTCTTCGTACACTGAAACGCTGGCAGCGCGGGCGATACGGCGCGCGACCGCACGGACCAAATCCTCGCTGAGGCCGGCCCGGCCGCAATAGTCCGCCACCGGAACTTCGCTCAGCACCGCGAAAAGTTCGGCGCCGTTTTGAGTGCGATCGTGGATAAAGCCCTGGTTGATCAGATCCTCCTGCACCAGAACGCCCAGAATCGCCGCCAGACAGAAAGCATCGGTTCCGGGGCGTACGCGCAGATGGAAGTCGGCCATCTCGGCAGTCTCGGTGCGGCGCGGGTCGATCACGATGAGCGCGCGATTGGGGTCTGCCGCGATATCTCGCAAGATCGGCCGAGCGCGCTGAAAGCCATGCGATTGCCACGGGTTCTTACCGACGAATACCGCCGCCTCGGCCTGCTGGTAGCCTCCGGAGACGCCGGTCCCGAACAGCATGTGATCCACCCAGAACTCGCCGGTCTTTTCCTGGGCCAGGGCGTTGGAGCTGAAAACCGAGCCGATAGCTTTGCGCGTGGAAGCTCCATAACTGCCTACCAGATGGTTTCCCTGGCCGCCGCCGCCGTAATAGAAGATGCTCGCACCGCCCCATTGATCGCGCACGCGGAGAAAACCGGCCGCAACCTCGCGGATCGCGGTGTCCCAGTCGATCGCTTCAAAAGTGCCGTCGGGCCTGCGTCGCAGCGGTGAGGTCAGACGATCGCGCCCGTTCTGGTAATAGTCGAGACGCTGCGCCTTCTCGCAGGCGTAGCCCCGCGAAGCGACGTGGGCGCGGTTGCCACGCACGCGCGCGATATGCCGCCCCTCCAGCTTCACTTCGACTCCGCAGTTGACGGAGCACAGGATACAAATCGTCGGTTGCCACTCCGTCATCGTGTCGCTGCTCATTGCTCACCTCGCTGCATTCGTCTAGAGAACTGTATAGTTCAACAAGAGAATGCAGGGGTCAAGAGGCGAAGCAAACGGGTTTCGCGCCTCCGGACTAGGCAACCCGCGTGGCGAGAAGCAGTTGGGTCGGGCGCGAAGTGGGAGGCCACCGCGCTCGATTACGTCCAGCAGTCGGTCGAGACCGACTAGTGCCATCGCCGGTTTAATCGCAGAGCTCGATGCTCTGGATAGCGATCGTCGCCGTGCCGCCGCCATTGGGATCGATGTGCCCGGTGGTATCGACCGACACGCCCTTATCGGCGGGGAACGCCGCCAGTAGGGAATCGAGGGCGGTCGAAACGGCGTCGCATACCGAGCCACGGGTGTGCTCCCGAGCCGTGTCAATGCTCTTTTTCGCCGCTGCCCTAACCGGGTCGCGGAAGCCCATGTGTTTGAAACTCCAACCCATCGTTCACCTCCTTCGATTGACTTCGCTCGGCTCAGCTCGAAGCCGGGGAGTCGCGGCCGGGGCGCCGATGCCAGCCACGGTCGTGTTCATATCACTGACGATCGCTTCGATCCCGCGCGATCGCCTTGATCTCCGGTTAATAGTCCACCTGCCCACTTCGCGCTCCACGGCCACCCTGTCACATCACAGACCTTGGATGACAGACGAGGAGCCATGACATTTCTATGAAACACCGCACGGCGCAAACCCTTGGTCAGAATGTATGGTTATGCTACATTTCGGCTTCGCCTGCGCGACGGCGAGCGTGGGACCAGATCGATCTTGAGACTGGCTCCGAGCGCGCGCGCCGTTCTCGCAAGCGTCTTCAGCGTCAGATTGTTCAGCTTGCCGGATTCGATCTGCGCAATCATCGGTTGGCTCACGCCCGTCCGCTTGGCGAGCGCTGCCTGAGTGAGACCGCGACGCCTCCGCAAGGCGGCGATCTTGTGTTCGATCAGAATCTGAGCCAGTTCATCTTCGACCTCACGCCGGAGACCGAGCTCATCGATCTTTCTTTCGAGCAGTTGCAACCCGGGATTTTTGGTCCTCATCTTGGGCCTCCTTCAATCGCGCACGCATCAGCCCGAGCACGTTGGCAGGCGTATCGGTGCGTTTCTTCACGTACCCGCCGACCAGGACCGCACGCCGTCCGGGCAAGAACCCGTAATATATCCGCACCGTGGTCCCGCGGAGCTCGAACAGGCCCTCGCCCAGCGATTTCGAGCGCGGCTCACGTAACTGGTTGCCCAACGCGCGCAGCGCCCCGACTAGGACGGCAGCGTCTTTAATGTCCTTCGCATCAGCCAGACCGGCGACGAACTCAGCGAAGTGCGACTGACCTCCGGGAGTCTGGTGCTCGTTGACAGCCCAATCCGTCACTCCATGAGAATAAGGTATACCTTATGAGTGTGCAAGAGACGAAGGTTCACGTTAGGCACAAACGAAGGCCCCCGCAGCCGCGACCGCAGGGCCTTCAAGTGCGCCAGAGCTCCGGTTGCCGTTGGACATTGGCCCCTGATAGTTTCTGCCTGATGGGCTGCGTGTTTCCGGGCCGGAGGCGAGCGACACTGAAGAGTAGTTCGAGCCGAATGGCCATCGCGCTGGCGGCCGTGGCCGGAATTATTTGGCTTGCGGCGGGCGGTTTGGGTGTCTCCGCACAGGAGCAAGCCGCGCAGACCGCGCCGAAGACGCATGGCGGGACCAGCATTATCGAGGGGCTGTTGGCTCCCGATACCGTCGATGTCGGGCCCGACGGCCAGTGCAACGTCGGCTACGCCAACCAGTGTCCGAGCGGCGCCTGCTCATGCGATCAAGTCACCGACGGCGCTGCGACCGGCCTGCTGATTGGCTCCAGCACCGCATCGCAATTCTTCATCACCGAAGACCTGGGTGACACCGCGGTCACCGCGCCGAGTCTGGCTGGAAGCTCGGGGTCATCTCATCCCGAATTCGGCACGGTAACGCTGACCTCTTTCCAGACCGGCAAGACGCGAACCCTCAACTTGATGCTGGTGCGCGTAACGCCCGTAAATCCCAAAGGGAACGTGACCGCCGAGATCGGCGGCTTCGGCATCGCCTCCGATCCCGCGCCCAATCCGCCGTCCTCAGGATGGGGAACGTTGACCGGCGGGGTCGACGACTCCACCGGAGGGCTGAAGCTCGACCTCGTCGGCTCGATTACCCAGTAGCTTCCGCGATTTCCAAAAAAGGTACGGCTGCGAGTGAGACCCGGCTTCGATTCAGGGCGACTTTCGTCGCGGCGAATATCGCCACTCTCATCAAGAGGATCCTGCCTGCGCGGCGCGATTCTGATTGCAGCGATCGGTCTGATGCCGGTTGTCACGATGGTCCGTGCGGCTGAGACCAATCAACCAGTCTCGCCCACGACGCGGATTCTCGCGGCGACGCTCAAGGGGACCGCCGAGCCCGACTCCACTGACGTGGGCCCCGCCGGCGAATGCAACCGGGGATACGCCGACCAATGTCCCAGCGGCAACTGCTCGTGCGAGAAGGTCATCAATGGCATCCAGTTCGGGAGTATCAACGGCACCGGCATCGCGACGGAGTTCTTTATCACCACCGACAATGGCGCCGCGACCAATGCGCTGGCCGGTCTCGGCGGCACGCAGGGCTGGTGCCTCCCGCAATATGGCACGGTAACGCTGATCGCAAGCAGCGGCGAGACCAAGACCCTGGACCTGGTGCTGAGCCGCTGCACGCACTTGAACGCGAGTCCTCCTCATCTGGACTTGGTGGAGGGCGGATTCGGCATCGCTGCGCGGACGCCCGCGAATCCCGCGGCTTATGGATGGGGCGGATTGCAGGGCGCGGTCAACGACACCACCAACGGCCTCATATTCGATCTCAGCGGCTCGATTACGCAGTTCCCGGTCCCGACGCCCACCAAGCGGCCGACGCCCACTCCGCGTGGCGCGCGGACTGCAACCCCGACGCCGAGCGTTACTCCGGCTCCAAGCCCGACGCCGGCGTAACGTTGAAATTCAAATGGCTGCTTTGAACTTCGCCCGGAGGGCGCGCTGTGGAAGGCCCTTTGGAGGCAAAACCGGGTACGAACTTCTTCGCGTTTGCAAAACGGCCGGTCTTGATGCTAACCCGACTGAGGATTGAAAAACGAGACTTTGGGCTAGATCGTTTGACGTAAGGAGAACGTGCATATGGCATCGGGTAAACCGATCGGGGAATTCTCACTGAAATCGATCACCGCCACTATCATTCCTGGGCCGGCAGGTAGCCTTCTCAACCAAGTGAATTGGGAAGGGACGGGGACCGGTTTTGGGGCAACCTTCCTGACGACTACCTTCGTAGGCGGCGGCAAGGAGGGAACTTTCAGTCTCCATTGGGCGTCATACCTGGAAAATGGCGACGTTCTCAACGGCGCCGGTCAAGGGACCTACGAGAGCGTGGGGAAGCACAAGTGGCGCACGGCGAACTTCGCTCAGGTCTCCGATGGCCGCAGAATCACAGCCGAGGGTGAGATAGATCTGGCCGCGCGGTCGTGGAAGGGGAAGCTTTTCGAGCTGAGTTGAGCCCTACCCTATCTCCTGGTTCCCTCTCCCTCCGGGAGAGGGTGCCGCTGCGGCGGGTGAGGGCGATGCCACCGGCAAATTTGCGGTGGCACAGGCTTAAGCCTGTGCCACTGCTGCGCATTCAACTTGGTGGGAAAAGGGTGGCAAGCGCCGGGGCTCGCCTCCGTGTAGGATCCTCGACCCAACGACGCTACTTTAGAAGGGAGGACTCAGACATCTTCAGCGCACTTCCTGCTCAAGCCGCTAGCGCAGCGCCGACCAGACGTCTTCGCCGAGCTTGCGGCCCTTCAAGTCGCCGAGCAGGACCATCCCCATCTGATCGGACTTGATGCAAACGTTGGCGAGCTCGACGATCTGATCGTTGGTGACCTGCTCGATTCCGGCCGCCACTTCGTCGAGCGGGATGTCGCGGCGATAGTAGATCTCGTTGCGCGCCAGCCGGTTCATCCGCGCGTCGGTCGATTCCATCCCCAGCAGCATGTTGCCCTTGATTTGGCTGCGGGCGCGTTCCAGCTCGCTGGGCTTAAGACCGTCGCGCGTGACCTTGCACAGCTCGCCGAGCGTGACCTCGATTACTTCGTCAACCCATTCGGGATTGGTGCCCGCATAAACCGCGAAGTAGCCGCAATCCAAAAAGGACGACATGAACGAATAGATACTGTAGACGCGGCCGCGCTTTTCGCGCACTTCCTGGAACAGGCGCGAGGACATGCCGCCGCCGACCGCGGTGTTCATCACGAAGCCGGCGTAGCGCAGCGGGTGAGTATTGCTGATCGCGGGACCGCCGATACAGAGATGGGCCTGCTCGAGCTTCTTTTCGTAGTTGAGCACGCCGGGCCGCTCGGCCGGCGGACTGATCGGATCGGGCCGGCCGTCGCCGGCCACCGGCGCGAACAGCCGCTCGCAGCGCTTGACCAGCGCCTCATGATCGACCATCCCGGCCGCGGCGATAAAGACCCGGCCGGCGCGATAGCGCTCGGCCATGAACGAAGTCAAAAGCTCGCGATTGATCGCGTTGACGGTGCCCGGTGAGCCGAAAATCGGCAGCGCCAGCGGATGGCCTTTCCAGTAATTCTCGTTGAAGAGATCGTGGATAAAGTCGTCGGGGGTGTCCTCGGCCTGCGAGATCTCCTGCAACACGACCTGGCGCTCGCGCTCGATCTCGGCGGAATCGAACACCGAGTCGAGGAAAATGTCGGCCAGCAGGTCGGTCGCCATCTCGAGGTCTTCGCCCAGGACCTTGGCGTAGTAGCAGGTGTATTCCTTGCCGGTGAAGGCGTTGAGCACGCCGCCGACCGCGTCGATCTGCTCGGCGATCTGCGCGGCGCTGCGGCTCCGCGTGCCCTTGAAGAGCAGATGCTCGATAAAGTGCGAGACGCCGTTTTCGGACGGCTGCTCGTAGCGCGATCCGTTTTCGACCCAGATCCCGATCGTGGCCGACACGACCTGCGGCATCGGCTCGCTGAGCACCCGCACGCCGTTGGCGAGGACGCTTTTATTTATCATCCTGGGAGGCCGCTTAACCCTTGCCGGGTTCCTGCGCCACCCCCACCATCGAAAGCCGGATCTTGCCGCCGCGATCAACGTCGAGCACTTTGACCATCACCTCGTCGCCCTCGCGCACCACGTCTTCGACCCGGCGCACGCGCTCGGTGGACATCTGCGAGATATGGAGCAGGCCGTCGGTGCCCGGCATGATTTCAACGAACGCGCCGAACTCGACCACCTTGCGGACTCGCCCATGGTAGATCTTGCCGATTTCAGGCTCGGCGGTGATCGCCTGGATTCTGTCGATCGCCATCTGCATTGCTTCGCCGTCGGCCGAGGCGATCAGCACGGTGCCGTCGTCCTCGACGTCGATTTTGCATCCGGTCTCCTCGACCAGGCCGCGGATCACCTTACCGCCGGGGCCGATAACGTCGCGAATCTTGTCGGGCCTGATCTTGAGCGTGACGATTCGGGGCGCGTAGGTCGAGACTTCCTCGCGCGCCGAGCCAATCGCCTTGTCCATCACGCCCAGGATAAACAGCCGGGCGTCGCGCGCCTGATGCAACGCCTGGCGCATCACGTCGCGGGTCACGCCGCCGACCTTGTTGTCCATCTGGATCGCGGTGATACCGGTGGCGGTGCCGGCGACCTTGAAATCCATGTCACCGAGATGGTCCTCGTCGCCGAGAATATCGGTCAGGACGCGGACCTGCTCGCCCTCCTTCACCAGGCCCATCGCGATTCCGGCCACCGCGGCCTTGATCGGCACGCCGGCGTCCATCAACGCCAGGCTGCCGCCGCATACGGTCGCCATCGAGGAGCTGCCGTTGGACTCCAGCACCTCGGACACCACGCGGATCGTATAGGGGAACTTGTCTTCAGCCGGCAGCACCGCGCGCAGCGCCCGCTCGGCGAGCGCGCCGTGGCCGATCTCGCGCCGCGACGGTCCGCGCAGGAACTTGACCTCGCCGGTCGAGAACGGGGGAAAGTTGTAATGGAGCAGGAATTTCTTGTAGTGCTCGCCCAGGAGCGCGTCGATCTTCTGCTCGTCCGAAGAGGTGCCGAGCGTCACGGTGGCGAGCACCTGGGTCTCGCCGCGGGTGAAGATCGCCGAGCCGTGGGTGCGCGGCAGCGCGTGGACAATCGCGCTCAGCGGGCGGATTTCGGTCGAGCTGCGATCGTCGATACGCTTGTCGTGCTCCAGAATCGCGCGGCGGACCCGATCGCGCACCACGCGGTCGCAGGCCTCGGCGACCTGCTTTTCGCGCTCGGGGAACTTCGGGCCGAGCTCGGCCACCACGCGATCCTCCAGCGCGTAGAGCGCGGCGGTGCGGTCCTTCTTGCCGGGCGTGGCCAGCGCGGTTTCGACCTCGGCGGCGATCCGCTCGCGCACCGTGCGCAGAATTTCGGGGTCGAGCTCCTTGGGCTTGAACTCGCGCTTGGGCTTGCCGGCCAGGCGGCGCAGCTCACGCTGCATCTCGAAGATCACCTGCATCTCCTCATGCGCGGTGAACAGGGCTTCGAGCACCGGCTCTTCGTCGACCATCTGCGCGCCGCCTTCGAGCATCACGATCGCGTCGGGCGTGGCGGCGATTACCAGCGACAGGTCGCTCTCTTCGAGCGAGCTCAGCAGCGGATTGACCACCAGCTTGCCGTCGACCCGGCCCATCCGCACCGCGGCCACCGGGCCTTTGTGCGGCACGTCGGAAACCTCGATCGCCGCCGAAGCGGCGATCAGGGCCAGCGCGTCGGAATCGTTATCGCGATCGGCCGAGAGCACGGTGACGACCACCTGGGTCTCGCGATCGTAACCCTTGGGGAACAGCGGCCGAATCGAGCGGTCGATCAGGCGCGAGGTCAGGATCTCCTTTTCGGAGGGGCGGCCTTCGCGCTTGAAAAATCCGCCGGGAATCTTGCCGGCGGCAAAGGTCCGCTCCTGGTAATCCACCGTGAGCGGGAGAAAATCCACGTTGGGATTGGCCTCGTGAGCCGAGACCACCGTGGCCAACACCACGGTATCGCCGTATTGGGCGAGCGCGGAGCCATGGGCCTGTTTGGCGAGCCGTCCGGTTTCGAGCGAAAGCGAGCGGCCGTGAAAGTCGATCTCCAGTTTTCTGTACATGCGAGTTTCTTCGAGGGAGAGATAGCTGCGACGGGGCGGGAATCCGCAGGCGGACCGGCCGAATTACCGGCCCGCCGCGCTCCTAAGGGCGGAGCGGCGTAGTCGCAAGAACCGGACTATCTCCGGATGCCCAGCTTCTCGATCAGCGTCTTGTAGCGGTCGAAATCCCGCGTATGCAGGTATCCGAGCAGGCTGCGCCGTTTGCCGACCAGGATCAGAAGTCCGCGCCGCGAATGGTGATCCTTCGCGTGGACTTTCAGATGGCCGGTCAGTTGTTCAATACGGGCCGAAAGGAGCGCTACCTGGACTTCAGGTGAGCCACTATCGTTCGGGGTACGCGCATTCGCCTGGATTATGGTCCGCCGGTTTGCAGCCGCGAGGGGCATCAGGTTCCTTCTACTTTTCCTTTTTCCTTTTACTTTTGGTCAATCGCGAAGATTACCAAAGCAGGGAGCAGCGGTAAAGGCCGGGCCATCGCCGGATACTGGCCTATTCCGGCCACTCACTTCAAAACCGGCCAGTCGGGGGGCACGGGGCTGACGGCGGCCCGCCGTTACCGCTCGGGCGGCCGGTGGGTTATTCTGCTCTCGGCGCGCAATCATGGATGACCAGGGCGAACAGAGCAACAACCGTCGATGGACCGAAGACGACCGAAGCATACGAAGCCTTATCGGGTCGGCAGCCGTGACAACCGGCGCAATATTGGTGGCCCCTCTCCTGCTCAAACAGCCGTATGACAAACGCGTAGCGGAAGTACTATTGATTGCCACGATTACGTTGGCAGTCGCGTTCCTTTTCTGGCCACGGATCACGGCAAGATTGCGTCCGGAAGGAAGAATTTACCAATCTCTTCTTACCCTAGCCTCACAGACTCGCATCTGGTTTGGGGTTCTGGCTTTTCTGATGATCTATTTTCTCGCGTCCGCATTGGTCGAACGATATCGAGACATAATGAGGAATCCGTTACCGGGCAACCTGCCCGCTGTGGTGCCATTAGCGGCAAAGACAGGGGCAGTAGCAGCTATTCCCCCAAGCACTGCTGCTTCCGAGAACGCGGATGCGAGATTGCTCCCGTTTTCAAAGCCCGATTTTTTCAAAGGGCTGCCCGCCGATCCCGCAGAATCCTTTCGTATGGTCTGTTTTGCCTACGATCCGTGGTCTTGCAACATCGCCGCTCGATACCGCGACCGACTGGCAGAGCACTGGACTCCCGAAAGAACCGTTATCAGTGACATGAACCCCGCGCCGATCAAGGGAATAACCATAGGTACGAGGTCGGAGCGTCGCCCCGCCGGTGCGCTTGCCCTCAGACAGGGATTGAGGGACTTAGGCATGGAGGTCGGCTTTCCCATTGACCCCAAGGTAATTAAGGCGCCCAATGAATTCGTTGTGATAGTAGGCGGCAACCCCTCCTAAAATGGCAACTCCAATTGGATCGGCTCGCTGGCGTCATCTGTGCTCTGCTAGCGCCCACGCGGCTGCCTAGCGTTCGCGCTTCGGGCTGATCTTCCCGCCGAATATCACGCGCGACCTGAACGGCGTGTATCCGGGTCGCAGCGTCGTCGGCTGCGGCGGCTTCGGCAACGGCGGCACGTCCGACGGCGCGAGCGCCGCGTTGATAAGCTCGCCGATGCTCCAAATGTGATCGGTCACGCCCAACGCCATCGCGGGCGTTCAGCGCAGCGTTTCGTGGACGCAACCCCGAGAAGCGTTGGCGAGACCGGAGGTGGTTGCCGATCAAGCCCTGGAGTAACGTTGGAGAGCCATGCGGGAAGGCCCCGGCAGTCGCGCCATGAAGCTCCGCTACGCCGCCGCGCTCGCGCTCTTGATAGCGCTGTTTGGTTGTGCCGGGAAAGCCGCCCCTCCGCCGGACGATCCGTGCCGGGTGTTGGACGATCCAACCTCTTTGGGTTGGTGCGAAAGTGATCGCGCCGCCTCAACGGCAAACGCCGCGCCTGACGATCACGAAAAGTGCGTGGACTGCTCACCAGCCAAAAGTCCGGCCGCTCCGAACACCAGCTATTAGTGCGCGCTTCGATGAGTACGCGCTTCGCCGGCGAGAACCGGGAGTGACCGCATTCAGGACGCCGTCGAAACACCTGCGACAGTCGGCCACTCTCAATTGGGGGAATACCGCGGCAGCAGCTCTATCTGAATCAAGACACCAAGGCGGAAAATGGAGACCTTCAGATCGAAAACGCGAAGTGGCCGTCGAAGCTTAGCGAAAGGATGCCCTGACAGAGAATGTCCCGTCCCAACAGCAACTGATATGGGCTTCCGGTTGGCAGGTTAAACTCGAAAACCAGCATGCCAGGGAACCAAAAGATGCCGGCAAAGACGATCCCGAGGTTGACCACGTAGGTATTGGTCGGGACTGCTGGATGCGTCGCGGAGCCCATCGGACGCATCCCGGCGGGCTGAAGGCCAACGTTTTGGACGACTGTCGGTGAAACGCATGTAGTGGTGGCCCCGGTATCGATAAGGGCCGGAAAAAACTGTGGCGGCGGGATTTGTTGGACGCTGGCTGGTAGCACGGTGCCGGGCGGATGTACTCCGACGTTGATCAGGGCACCAACGGCAGGATTATACCGCCCGGTGACGCAGGGCATACGAGAAGAACCCCAGATCAACGCTAGAGTCTGTTACTTCCTGTATCGAGAAAAGTCCATCCGTGAAAAGCTTCTGACCAGCCCGATGGGCGTCGCCAGGCGTGTCAAAATACTCGACAATCGCACCCCCGTGCATCAGCGCAAACTTGCCCCGATGCGGCGCGAGCAGCTCAGGCAACTGGCGCATGAACGCTTCGTAATTCTTGCGTACTTCTTCGTGCTTCGGGTCTGTGCCAGCGGCGGCTCTTTGATCTGCCATGGGATTACGTCTCCGCTTTCCGGTTTCGCGGACCCCGTTTCTTGGCAGTTATTCTACCGTTTGCGGCAACCCCGAAGGAACACACCGCCTAAGGGCCTCGTTTTGACGGCTCCACCGGCGCGAATACCCCGGTGGAGATAGTGTGTCAGTCTGATGGCTTGGGCCGCCGATGAAAGAGGCGGCGCAGGACGCGGAAGAGGCGATCGCTATTCCAGGTGGATATTCCCCGAAGACGGTTAGACGCCGGCTCCGGCGGATAAAAAGGCGTCGGCGGATCTCCCTTCGGAGCTTGCAGTTGTCGGTTTTTTCGTGACATTGGCCGCTTCGGCAATTCACGCTGTCGCGGCGTGAAGCAATTTCCCCATCGACCATAGCCGATCCGTCATGCTCGCCGCCATCGCGGGCGGACCAGCGTCTCATGCTCGCATCCGCCGCGACACGTTGGCGAGATCGGGATGCTGGCTGCCGATCAGGACCTGGAGTAGCGTTGGAGAGCCATGAAGGAAGACCCAGACAGCCGAGCAGTTGTGCGATGAAGCTCCGGCACGCCGCAGCGCTCGCGGTCTGGTTCCTGATGGTGCCGCAGCAGCATCAGAAGCCCGACGGAAGTATCGACACCGCGCTCGCGGCGCCGCTGACTGATTGGGTTCGGCGCGGCAGCTTCGATTCGGCGGGCGCTTGCGCGCAGAAACAATACGACGACCAGAAGGCCGCGATAGAACTGCCCGATGGACCGGCCCGCGATGGCGCGCTCGCGCTAGCCACCGCCTCGCGATGTATCGCGAGCGACGATCCGCAACTGGCAAAGTAGACCGCGCGGCGAAATTCAGCCGGCCGAATCAGAGCGGCTACCCTGCCCTTCCCGAATGCGCATATAGTGCGTCTCACCGGAGGCGCAGGGCCCCGCCATAAGGAGATCATCCCATGCGAATCATCATGCACATCAAGTTCCCTCTCGAACAGTTCAACGCCGCGGTCAGGGACGGCACCGTGGGCGAGAAGCTGGAACGGATTCTCGCCGAGCTCAAGCACGAGGCGGTCTATTTCACCGAGAACCACGGCCATCGCGGCGCGATCATGGTCATCGACATGAAGGACGCGTCGCAGATTCCGGCTTTTGCGGAGCCCTGGTTCCTGCTCTTCAATGCGGAGTGCGAGTTCCATGTCGCGATGACGCCGCAGGACCTCGCCAAGGCCGGGCTCGATAAGCTGGGGAAGAAGTGGGGGTAGAGGTCCGGCCTGCGCAACGCCGGCCTGGCGATCACGCGCGCAAGCATCGCTCGAGATAGCGGCGGAAATGCTCCAGGCCGGGCGTGGCAAGGCCGTATACCTTGGCGCCCTCGTCCCAGCGCCGCAGCCTGACGGCCTCCGCCGCGAGTGGCCGCTCTATAAATTCGCCAGCCTCGGCGTGGCTGTAGGGTCCGCCCTGCACGTTCAGCGACCATACCGAGGCAGGCGAGAGACTCTTCAAGTACGCCGGATCGGTCGCGCACAGGTAGCGCTTGGCGTTGACGTGCAGGCGAATCGGGACCGTCACCGAATCCGCAAAGAGCACCGACAGCCGGTCGGCGCCGAGAATTTCGTGACGGTCGTCGATGCCGCGCTTGAAGACGTTGTCTCCGCGCTTGAAGCCATCTTGGCCAAGCTCGTGGATCAGATGCCCATAGTCGTGGAGCAGGCTGGCGGCGATTAGCGGCGCCTCCGCGCCCGCCTGCTCGGCGAGCAGCGCCGTTTGCAGCGCGTGCTCGAGCTGGTTGATTCGCTCACCGCCGTAAGCGCTGCCGCCCCGGTCGCGATACACCGCGAAAATGTCGTCGATACGCAGCATGAGCAATCCTCCTGGCGGCTGGCCGGCTTCAGCGCGCCGCGAACACCCTGACAATGCGCGCGCCGCCGCGCGCGTCGGGCTCCGCGATCGCCAGGAGCTGTCCATCGCGGATGACTTTGAACAGCGCCGCATCCGCGGGGACGATCCCGTCGAGCGCGCGCGAATCACCGTTGCGGATCCGGCGCTCGGCATCCGCGCCGGCTTCGACCTCGGCGAGACCGGCGAGCGCCGCGCGCATCGTAGTCAGCCGTGCGGCGCCCGTGCCCTGCAGCTGATCGCGAAGCGCATCGAGAGTTTCATTGTTCAGTGGATGCGCGTCCGCGATCACGAAGGCGCCGTTGCGGATGCGGCGCAGCTCCGCGAGATGGGCCGCGCTGCCGAGCGCCGCGCCGATGTCGCGCGCCAGCGAGCGGACGTACGTGCCGGACGAACATTCAACGGTGAAACGAAGCGCACAGTCGCCGGCCGGTTCGAGCGCGAGCCGTTGAATCTCGATGCGCCGCGGCGGCGGCGGGGCAACTTCGCCGCCGCGCCGGGCGAGATCGTACAAGCGCTCGCCGTCGCGCTTGAGCGCCGAAAAGATCGGGGGCACCTGCTCGATGGTGCCGGTGAAGCGCGCGGCCAGCGCGTCGAGCCGGGCGCGATCGAGCGCGGGAATCGCGGCGGTGCGGATCGCCGCGCCATCGCGATCGAGCGTGTCGGTCTCGACGCCGAGCGCGATCACTCCCTGATACTGCTTGTGGCCACCCTCCAGAAACGGCGCCAGCCGCGTCGCCTCGCCGATCATGATCGGCAAGACCCCGGTAGCGAATGGATCGAGCGTTCCCAGATGGCCGACACGCGCCGGCTTCACGATCGCCTTGATGCGGCGCACGACCTCGCTGGAAGTGATTCCGGCGGGCTTGTCGATCAGGATGATTCCGTCCATCGGCGCGATGAACGAACCATATCCGATGGACGAAGCGCACTTAAGCGGGATTAGTCGCCGGTGCCGGTGAGCGTAACGGTCTGCGGCCTGTTAGTGGCATCGTCGAAGATGCTGAGCGTCGCGCTCTGGAGTCCGGTCGCCGTGGGCGTAAAAGTCAACCCGAGCGTGCATCCGCCCAGCGCTGGGACGGCCGGGCAGGCTACGGGAATAAACGTCGCCGCGAACTGGCTGTTGCTCACAGTCACATTCGAGATCGTGATCGGCTCCAAACTCGGATTCGAGAGACTCACTCCGCCCATATACACGCTGGTCGAGGTCTTCGCAGTCGGACTATCGAACCCGCTGGTGTCGATTTGAAGGGCGCCAGGCGCGGTGGTGCCCGTCAGCGCCACCTGATGCGGGCTGTTCTTGCCGTTGTCGGTCACGATCAGGACGCCGTTGCGCGTGCCGCCTGCGGTCGGCTCGAAGGTCATCGCGACCGCGCATGAGCCGCCCGAGGGCAGGGCCTGTCCGGAGACGCAGGTGCTCGACGCGTGGTCGATCTGGAAATCGCCACCGGTCGCCAGGCCTTCGATTGTCACCGGGAACTTGCCGAGGCCCTTGGGCTTCGGATTGGTGATCGTTATCGACACCGGTTGGCTGGCGGTTCCCGAAGCCGTCCCGACGGTGGGTGGAAATTGGAGAGTTGCAGCGCTCAACTGCAGCGACGCCGCCACGGGTTTAGGCGCCGGCGATGGGGGACTAACCGGAAGATCCAGCACCGACAAAAATGGTCCGAGAAAGGACGGAGTTGTGTTCATCGCATTAGCAGTCAATGGGAAATCAAGCGCAGCCGTGCTTCCCGCAACGTAAACCGAGCCTTCGGACACGGCCAGGCTGATGACATCGGAGCCGCCGTTGTTCGCGCCGCCAAAGAAGGTCGAATACTGCAGTGAGGCATCGCCGCTCGCCGCGGGATTGAAAACGCTCACCGCGCTACCGTAGGTCTCCAGTTGCGGCTGGAACGCGTTGGCGGTGACGGGAAAATCGCTCGAAACCTGCAGGCCCAGATACACCAGGCCGTTCGTACCCACGGCAACGCCGGTCGGATCGGCGGTACCGTTAAAGGTCGCGCCGTGGAGCAAGGTCGAATAGAGCAACGACTCGTTTCCGGATGCACCGGGATTTACGACGCTCAGGAAGCCCGCGCTGTCGAGCATTGCTGCGTCGCCTGAGTTGGGGCCCAGGTGATAGGCATTTGTGGTGGTTGGAAAGGCAGATGATTGGGTAGTCCCCACGAGATAAGCGTGACCGGCGGAATCGATGGCCATCGCGTTCACGGCGTCGTTGACCTCGCCGCCCAGGTAAGTGGAATACACCAACTGGCTCGCGGCCGGGCGGGTCGGATTGAGGACGGTCAGAAAGCCCTGCGTGCCGGCGATTTGTGTGGACTGGTTGATGGCCTGAAACGCGCCTTTGGTGACGGGAAAGTCGGTCGAGGCGGTCGTGCCGGCCACATAGATGGTGCCGCTCGAGCTCACGCGGATACCGCTGGGCTGCTCTCCGGCCGGGAAGCCACCAAAATCAAAGTCGCTACCGCCCAGATATGAAGAATAAACCAGCGAGGCGCTTCCGAAAGCGCCCGGATTGATCACGCTGACGAAGGCGTTGGCGAGTCCGTTGTTGGACGCCTGAAAGGCGCCTTTGGTAACGGGAAAATCGGACGACGCGGTAAACCCGGTGACGTAAGCGAAGCCGCGTGAGTCCAGCGCGAGCGCCGTGCCCTGGTCGCCCAGCGGGCCGTCATCGCCGGATTCATCGGGAAAGAAGCCGCTGCCGCCGAGGAAGCTGGAGTATCGCAGGCCGCTTCTTCCCGAGACATTGGGATTGATCACGGTTACGAATGCGGTGTCAGTGCCGATCGCGATGAGAGCCTTGTTCGTGGACTGAAAGGCTGAGTCGGTAACGGGAAAGTCCGCCGACTCCGTCGCGCCGGTCAGGTAGATCTCGCCGGACTGGTCGACCGCCAGCGCCGAAGCGAAATCGCCGGGCGGGGTGTTGGATTCCCCCACTCCCCCAGCGTGGCCCCCAAGGTACGAAGAATAAACCAGTTGGCTGGCGGGCTGGGCCGCGGGATTGATCACGGCCACGAATACGTTCGCGCTGTAGATGTCGCCTCCCTGCGCCGTGCCGACGCGCTGAACCGCGCCGCTCGTGACCGGGAACTGCGGACTGTAAGTGAGGCCGGCGAGATAGGCGAATTTCTTCCCATCAATCGCGATTCCCGAGACCAGCGTGGCGCCGTCGGCAAAATAGGTCGAGTAGACCAGTTGCGGATCGATTACCAGCGCCCGGGTGTGGTCGTAATTCGCCAGCGCGATCGCAATGGTCTGCGTCCGGCCGTCGGTGGCAGGAACGATCCGGTAACCGCCGTCGATTGGCAGTTTCGTGGTCCCGGCCTGCTGGTAGATGCAAGGCTTGCGTAACGTCAGTTCCCTGCCCGGCTCGCCGAGCATCAGATCGCCGGCTGCGTCCAAGTGGGCTTTGCCGCCGCCGACCGCGAAGCGGACCAGCTCGGGATTAGCGCCCGGAGCGACGATCAAATCGAATTCGAGCGACCGCCGGTTGCCGTAGTAAACCAGATCGATTCCCGGATAGAGACGCTCGTACTTCACGCGGGCGTAGGCCGGAACTCCGGTATGCCATCGCTCAGGATCGTTGCCGACAAAATAGTTGATTCGCGCTGCGAGCGGATCGAGCCCGACCGTCCGCGCGGCGGGATTCGCACCCAGAAACTCAAGCCGCATCACGGCCGGCTGCTCGATCAGCGCGGCCGGCATGAATCTCGCGCGATCTTTCGTGGCGCGCTGCGCCCCGGAATGTTGCAGCGCCAGGATCGCTTGGTTGCCGGTAAGAGACAGGCCGTAGCCCGGACCGTGCGCCACGAAGCGCACTCGGCCATCGAGTTGGCCGACATTGGCCTCGAAGCTGAGCGGGATATTCAAATCCGCGGGCGCGAGCGTACGGTTTAGGACGATTGGCTTGGTGAGGGCGATCGGCCTGGCAGGAGTCTGAGAAGATACACGCATCCCAAAGACGCCGGTCGCAGCGATCGCGACTGTCATCGCTGCGAGCCATGCTACGGCCGGCGCAGCGGCTGATGGGCCGACCCTCGCGTTTGGTCGCGCACCAAACTTCAATTGCTGTCCTCCTGTGTGTCCTACGCTACTCCTTTGTCCATCAACTCAACAAACGGTTATGAAGCTCCTGGACGAGACGGGAGCGCCTATTCCTTCGGCCGGCCTTCCCGCAGTAGCGCATCGATGCGGGCCGCGCGCTCGGCGGAGGGATCGAACTCGAAATCCAGCTCGGGGGCGATCCGCAGGCCCAACTCGCGGCCGATCCGGTGGCGGATAAATCCGCTCGCGCTGTGGAAGCCGGCCAGCGCGCCTTTGGCGCGGGGTTCGCCTTCAAGATGGGAGAAGAACACCCTGCCCCGGCGGAGATCGTCGGTCATCCTGACGGAAGTGAGCGTGACGCCCCGCAGCCGCGGGTCTTTCAGATCGCGCAGCAGCATCTGCGAGAGCTCGCGCAAGACCGCTTCGGCCACTCGTTCCGGCCTGCGACCTTCGACGGCCATGGCGGCATCGTAGCGCTGCGCGAGGGTCGCGGAAACACGGCCGCAGGCTTGCAGCCCGTGACGGGCCGGCGCGAGCGATTCAGTAGTTGATGATTTCGAGCTGCTCCTCGCCGAGCGGGGCGAGCCCGAGCGCGTCGATAAAGTTCACGACTTCGCGCAGCGCGCGATCGACGAAGGCCCGATCGCTGCCCACCTGGCAGATTCCCAGCTCGGCGCGCTGCCAGAGATCGTGATGGTCGGATTCGGCGATCGAGACGTTGAACTTCTGCCGCACGCGATCCTTGATCGCGCGCATCACCTGGCGCTTGCCCTTGAGCGAATGGTTCTCCGGGATGAACAACGTGAGCCGCAAAACGCCGACGACCATTGGCTTAGTCCAGGTTAACGGAAGAGAACGCCCTCACCCGCCTGCCGTCGCTCTCTCGTGGTCAGGAGAACTTTGCATAACCCCAGAAGCGAGAATCGCTCCGCGCCTCTCCCTGATCTAGGCTGCTACCGCAAATCAGGAATTCACAAAGCCCGAGCGCAGCGAAGCGTAAGCCGCCGAATCTGCGCGGAGCAACGACTCTATACTAATTGCTCGCGGTCTTGGCGGACGGCTCGGGTTTGCGCGCGGCGCGGACTACTTTATCGCGCGCGACCGGCCGTGGAGCGGGCGCTTCCTCGGCGGCAAAACGACTGCTCAGAGCGCCGACGAGCCGCGTGCCGACGCTCAGGAACAGGTCGGTTGCGGTCGGGAACAGCGCGGCCAGTTTCTCGACCACCGCCGCGCCGGGCGGCACGTCAACTTCCGGCAGCCCGAATACGGCCGCGGCGAGCACCGCCCACGTCACCCATCGGGCCGGCATCGCGGCCATCGCCGGCATCGCGCGCAACTGCTTGTTGCTGCGCGCCTCCTGCGACATCGGGGTGTCGATCATCCCCGGCATCACCAGCGATACCCATACGCCGCTGCCGAAAAGCTCGACGCGCAGCGCTTCGGTGAGCCCGACCAGCGCAAACTTGCTCGCGCTGTAGCCGCCCAGCGGAGTGATCCCGCGGCAACCCGCCAGCGAGGCGACATTGATAATCCGTCCGCTGCGGTTCTTCTTCATTTCGGGCAGCACGGCCTGGATCGAGTGCACCGTGCCGTAAAGATTGACCGCCATCATTCGTTCCAGGTCCTCGGGGCGCATCTCATCCAGCGTGTCAGGGATGAGCAAGCCTGCGGAGTTGACCAGGATGTCGATCTGGCCGAAGGAGCGCATCGCCTCGTCGATCGCGGAGCGCACCTCGGCGCGGCGGGTCACGTCGCATTGCAGCACCAGCGGATTCCCGCCGGCGGCGGTGATGCGCTCGGCCAGCTCTTCGAGCTGCGGCTTGCGGCGCGCGATCAATCCGACCTCGGCGCCCTGGCGCGCAAACGCCATCGCGATATCGTAGCCGATTCCGCTCGAAGCGCCGGTCACCACCACCGCGCGGTCGCTGAAGTAACCGCGGGTGGTTCCCCCGGCTTTTTCCTGTTTTTCTTCGCTCATGGTTCCCTCTTCAAGTTCAAGTTGAAACTGCCGGCTCCACGCTTACCAGAACATCCAGCGGCGCCGGCTCAGGTTGTCGTCGAGCGTCTCCTGGATTCGCATCCTGACCCGCTCGGTCAATTGCTGCACCACCAGCGTGTCGAGCGCGGCCTCGGGACCGTAGGCGGAAAGGTCGATCGGCTCGCAGAACTGGATTCGCCACTTGATCGGCAGCGGCAGCAGGTTGAGCAACAGGGGAAAGCTGTCGGCGCGCTCCATCGGCATCAGCCGGTTGACGAGGCTGGCGAGAAACCGCGAATTGCCCAGCGAGAAGTGGAGCTCCTCGCCGCCAACCACTGCGACCGGGATAATCGGCGCGCGCGTGGTGAGCGCAAGCTGTACGAAGCCGCCGCGTCCGAAGCGCTGCACGCGATAGCGCCGCTCGCTAGGCTTTAAGAATCCCTTCACGCCTTCCGGGAACACCCCGACCAGACGGTCGTGCTCGAGCAGGCGGACAAAGTCCTCGCGGCAGGCCAGCGCGGCGCCTTTCTTGCGGTTGTCATAGGAAAGAAACGGATAGTCGTAGAAGAATTCGGTCGATACGTAGCGCACCATGCGCGGGCGCGGATGCTCCAGATGAATCGCGGTCGAGATCATCACCGCGTCCCACGCGTACGATCCGCCTGAATGATTGCCGACGATCATCGCGCGGCCGTGATCGGGAACGTTCTCGATTCCGGTGGTATCGACGCGCCAGTAGCTGCGATAAAGGCGGTTGAAGATTGGCCACCACATCGCGCCGTAGAGCGGATCGCAGCCGAATTCGTCAACTTCGTAGTCGCCGCGCAGCCGCCGCTGGAGCATCTCGATAAACCCGGCGATTCCCGGTTTTTCGGTCTGCGGGAGATCGGCGTCGAACGGATCGAGCGCGGCGGCTCCATCCATCTCGGCGGCGCCTTCCTTCTTGGCCTCGGCCACCAGTTGCGCGACATTGCCGATCCACTCGCGCTCGTCATGCGGGCGCTTGGGATGCGCTACGGCGTCGGGCGGCATCGCCACCGGCGGACGTTCTTTTTCCAATAACGCTGATTGTCGGTCCATCACATCCTCCAGATCGAGCTTTGGCTCGGGCTGACCCCCCAAATGACCGGGTGGGTAAACTTGATGCCGCGCAAGCTAGGCTGCGGCAACCTTGTCGTCGCTTGAATCTTCCGCCTGCTCCCAGTCCGCCCGGGCCAGCGTGCTCTTGCCATGCAGGTCGAGCACTGCCTCGACCGTCGAATATCGTGGAGAGAACCCGAAGCGGCTCTTGCACCGCTTGGTATCGACCACCCGCCCATAGCGGAGCATGAGCAAATGATAGGGCTGCATATCGGCCAGGCCGAGCGCCCTCAGGGCCGAAAAGGCCGCCGGCACCAGCGCCGGAGGAATCGGCACTTCCACGCCGCCGCCCAGCCGGATCGCACGGCTTAAGTAGATCACGCCGTCGCCGGCGACATTGAAGACTCCCGGCAAGTCGAACAGCGCCGCGCGCTTGAGTGCGCCGACCGCGTCTTCTTCATGGCAGAACTGCAAACGCGGATCGAAGCCCATCACGCTCGGTACCACCGGCATCCGCAGGTAGCGCGAGATCGCGTTGTTGACTTTGGGTCCAAGGATATCGGCGAAGCGCAGCAGCGTCAGCACCATCTTGCGTCCGGTGCGCGCCAACTGGTTGAAGGCCGCCTCCATCTCGGCGAGGTCGCCCACATACTTGGTCTTGGCCGGAAGACGCGGCTTGATGTCCTCGGTCAGCACCGCCGGATCGAGCGGATCGGCGCCGTAAACATGCAGCGCCGAGGCCACCACGAACTTGCGCACGAAGGGCAGGCTCTGCACGGTAGCTGCCAGGTTGATGGTGCCCATCACGTTGATTTCGTGCGTTTCTTCGGGACTGCCCGCCCCTTCCTGATCGGAACGCAAGCGCTGCAAATGCAAAATCACGTCGGGCTTGATGCCGTCGAGCAGGTGCTTCAGCCCGGTGCCGCGCAGGTCCGCGCTGATGATCTCGGCCCGCCGGAAAGCGCGACGCGGCTCGCGGAAATCGAGCGCCGCGATATGCTCGACGCTTTCGTCCTCTTCGAGTTGACGGACCAACTCGCTGGCGGCGAAGTCCGCCACGCCCGTCACCAGGATTCGTTTGCGTTCCGTTTCAGGCGCCATATAGTGGTCACTCCAAACGCGCTTAGATTTTGTCAACTACCAGACGCGCTCCTTTCACCCAGTATTCGAAGGCCTTGCGCGCGAAAGTCTGCTGGAACTCGATCAGGGGGTAGAGCGGAGTCTCTTCAACCCGCTCGGCGATTTTTTCGCTGGCGTCGAACAGCCGCGATGCGACTTCCTCGTTGATATCGATATAGCCGCTGGCCGCGCGCTTGACGACTTTCCGCACCTGGCGCGCAGCTTCCTGCGCCCGATCCGATACCGTACTTTGAATTCCTTGGGCTGTGGTTGCCAATTCCAGACACCTCCGCGATCGATTTTAAGTTTATCCCCGAGCCTGCGCGCTTCTGCGCATTCCGGCGTTCACCAAGCCGAGCGTCGCGGGTCTTGAACGCAAGGCGCGTGCCGAACCCTTACCGCCGCTCACTCCTGTTGGGAATGGAACCAAGATAGACATGTTGTCGATCGGACTCAAGTCCCTGGGGTCCAGTTCATAGAAAATTAACCGCGCGAGGGTGGTGAAGCCTCGCCTTCGTCAATCCTTCATTCCGCTTGCCGGCGTGCAGGAGCTCTACAAGCGGTCGGGAAAACTCCTGGTGCCTAACTGGCTGGCGATCGATTAAATTCATTGCAGGCCGATCGAGGCTTTGCGAGGGAATTGCGCGGCGCGATCGCGGCCGGCAGCTTGCAATGTGCAACCGGTTCGCGTTGCACGGGAATCATCTGCGCCGGCGATCGCACGCAACTTCAGCGCACGCAAAACCGCCGGAGGCAGATCCGCGCGGATACCAATACCCTCACGCGAATACCGGCGCAGACCCATACTGGTCTCCAGAGCCCCCTTTCTTGGACCGATCGCGGTCCGAATTTGACCGCGAATCAGCTCCGCCGCGGGCATCCTACCAACTGTATTGATAAATGATCCGCCTTAAGGAATAAGGCGTCAAGGAGTTCCGGCCCATCAGCGTCAAAATTTCGCGCGTCTGTCACCAGCGTGCAACGGACCCGCGCCGCGCTCGCAAGGCTTGCCGCGCGTACATTTGATGCTTAACCTGTTGAACCGTGACCCCTTCAAACTCGCGAACGCAAGCTGCAAAGAAAACCGTGTTCATCCTGGGCGGCGGCGCCGCGTTCGGCGCGCATCAGGCGGGAGCGCTCGATTGCCTGATTCGTTCGGGAATCCAGCCCGACGCGATCATCGGCAGCTCGGTGGGAATCATCAACGCGCTGTTCTACGCCGCCAATGGCACCGAGGGGATGCTCGAGGCCTGGGGCAGCATGAATTCCCTGGCAGCTCCTGCTCGGCCCGTCGCTGACCAAAAACCCGATCGTCGGCAACTCGCTGATGTCGAATGCGCGGCTGGTGCGATGGGTCGAGCGGAGGGTCGACTTCGAGCGCGCGTTTAGGAGTCCGCCGAGCTCCGGTTCGTCCTGCTCGATCTGTCCAGCGGCCGCACCTTCCTGCGCGGCAATCGCAGCGAGAAGAACGTCGGCGACTTTCGCACGGTCTCCCACATCGGCTACCGGATCCCGATCCTGTATCCACCGATCAAGTTCGAGGGCCACTACTGGTGCGACGGCGGCTTCGCGTGGAATATTCCGGTCGAGGCCGCAATCGCGATGGGAGCCGGCACGATTTACATCCTGTCCGTCATTCGGCGCCAGCTTCCCGAAGCGGCCAAATTTCCCACCCTTGCCCACGTCGCGTACCGGATGATGGAAGTGATGTGGGCAGGCCAGGGAAATTCGAATCGCGAGCGCGCGCTGGTCGATCGCGGCGTTTATCACGGCGCACGAATAGTCGATATCGAGCCGCGCGAATACCTCGGCACCGACCCGGTCAGTATCTTGTGGACCTCGCCCCATAAGGCCAGGCGATTGATCGAGATGGGACGTGAGGACGCCGCACGGGCGATAGAATCGCCGAGAGTGCATCGCGCGGCCAAAACTCCGGCCTGAAGCCGCCTGCGATCATGAGAAGCCAGACCCTTTTTCGAGAGCTCACGGCCGCCGGCATCCTGCTTGCGTCCTATCCGCTCAATTGGGTCGGCGAGCGCGCCGGGCTATGGGGAACCGGGAAGGGCGCGCCGGTGATTCTGGCTCACGGCCTGGGCGGAAATCGCGCCAATCTGTTGGGTCTCGCGACTTACGTCCGGATGGCGGGTTTCTGCAACCTCTACTTCTTCGAGTACCCGCGCGTGCAGTCAGTCGCCAACGCCGCAGAGCATCTCGCGGTCCTGGTCGACAAGGTGGACACCGGCAGCGGCGTACATCTTATCGGTCACAGCCTGGGTGGCACGATCGCGCGCCGGTTCTGCGGCGAGCCTCACGATAGCACCGTGCTGTCGCTGATAACCCTGGCTTCGCCGTACCGATACGATCAACGCAGTCCTCACGAATTGGCGATCTTCGGCGACGAAGACCCGATAGTTCCACCCCCGCTCTCGCGGCGCCTGCGTCTGGGCGCGGTGCGAAAGACGATCATTCTGCCCAGAACCGGCCACCTCGGCGTGCTCTACCACGCCGATTCGCTGCAAACTATCGAATCCGAATTACTCAACAACAGCGCGGCTTCCTAGACTTTCCGTTTCTCTGCTCATCGCGCGGCCCTTGATTCAAGGGTTGCTTAAAGCTCCTTAGTGATAGCTTGAGGCTCCGTATCGTCAGGGGTCTTTCGCAAAGGACCACCTGCGCTCAATCTCAATATCAAGAATCTTAAGTTGAGTCTTGACTTTATTGATTTAGAGGCATATATAAATGGCATGCGACCGATGCTTCTCAAATGCCCATCATGTGCCGGGAACTTGGCGGTTCGCCGCCTCGAATGTCCTGCTTGCTCAATATCAATCGAGGCCGCTTTCGAGTTGCCGCCGGTTTTAAGGCTCAGCCAGGCGCAACTCGACTTCGTCGAGGTCTTCATCAAGAACCGCGGCGTCATCCGCGAGGTCGAACGCGAGTTGGGGGTCTCTTATCCCACTGTGCGCGCGAAGCTCGATGAGGTTGTGGCCGCGTTGGGATTCCAGGCTCGCCAACCGGTTGACGATCAGCCAGCCGGCGATGAGCCGGAGAGCGCGTCACGGCGCGCCGTGCTCGACGACTTGCGCCACGGTCGAATATCCCCCGAGGACGCGTTGCGTGCGCTACGCGAGCGCGGCCCTCGCAACTGACGATTACGGAAGGTCAGCAATGACGGGAGGTCAGATCGATGAGTGCAGGCACTCTTGAGGGAATCGAAATGCTGCGCGTGATTCGCGCCAGCGGCAATCTCGCCATCACCGGCATCGAGACCGGTCCACTCCGCGTAATCTCCGATCACGAGCCCGGCCTGCGCCGCGATGGCGCCACCGCGGAGCTCGACTTTGATGCCAACGCCGAGCTGGCGATTCCGCCAGGCGTGGCCGTGGAGGTGATGGAATGCGCCGGCCATCTCGAAGTCGAGGATTTCACCGGCAACCTCACGCTGTATCGCGTCGCGGGCCACTTCAACGCCAACAACGCCGGACCGATTACGATCCGCGCCAACATTGAGGGACGATGCTACGTCGAAAGTGCGGGCGCGATCACCGGCAAGTGCGTCAAGGGCGACCTGTTCGTCGAAAAAGCCCGTTCCGTCAGCTTCGATCTGGTCGCGGGCAATGCGACCTGCATTGAGATCGCCGGCGACGTGGCGCTCGAGCAGATCGGCGGGCGATTCGGGCTTGAGTCAATCGAGGGCGCGGCGCGCGCCGTCTCGGTTGGCGGCAAAGTCGAAGCCGATCGCGTCGGTTCGCTGACGGTCAATACGATCGGCGGCAAGCTCCGCGCGCTCAGAGTTGCGGGCGGCGTGAAGGTCGCGACTGTCGGCGGCAAGGCCAGCATCGACGGCGCCGGCAGCGTCGCGATCGCCACGGTCGGTGGGCAGGTGAGCCTGCGCGGCATCACCGGCGACGTCGAAGTCGACCAGGTCGGCGGCGCGGCACGGCTCGGCGGCGATTTCGCCAAGGGCGCCAACTGGCGCGTCAGGTCGAACGGACGCACGCTGCTCGAGCTCACGGCCGGCAGCTCGGTTGCGCTCGAGGCCGTCGCCCATCACGGGCGAGTGCGAGTCTACGGAATTGAGGGCGAGCTGCGCTTTGCCGGGCGCGATCGGCTCTCGGCGCGATTCGGCGCTGGCGAGTGCAAGCTCGCGCTCGAAACCAGCGGCGCCGACGTCATAGTTGAGGGCGAGGATGCGCGTGGCCGCGCCGGTATGGGCGGGCGCTTTAGATGGCGCGACATCGGCGGGCCCTTCGAGACTCTGGCCGAGAACCTCGGTGAGGAAATCCCCGAGATGGTGGCGGGAATCGTCGGCGCGGCCGGCAGAATCGTGGCCGAGACCGGCTCATTCTCCGGCGGAATCGTGCGCGGCGTCACCAAAAGCGTCGGCGAGGCGCTGCGCGAGGTCGAGCGCGAGATCGGCGACTTGAAGCAGGAGGTGCCGGAGCAAACCGCCGAAAAGCTCTCCCGGCTCGGCGAGCAGATTCGCGGCCTGGTGAAAGAGGCGCTCGACGAGCGGCGCTCACGCTCGCGGGCCGACTCCGAGCGCATCCGCCAGCGGATTCGCGAGGAGGCCCGCCGGATGCGCGAAGCGGTGCGCGAGGCGCGTCGCGCCCGCGCCAGCCGCCGCGACGAGCCCGCTGAAGAGCCTCACGCGCCCGCCTCGGAACCGCCGGCTGAAGCCGGCGCGCACGCTTCCGATCCCGACGCGACGCGGCCCCTGGAGCCCGATCAGGAGATCATGCGAATCCTCGCCTCGGTCCGTTCGGGCGCGATCGATCCACAGGAAGCCGACGATCTCATCCGCACCCTGCTGGAAATCGAGGGCGCCGAGCGCAGCTCCAAGCCAGTCGCCTGAGAGCAACGCAACTACATCATGGAGAGGTTTCCTACATCAGCCACAGGAGGAGAACCGTGAAGCAACCTGTCAAAGAGCATGGGCCGAGCGCAATCGTCTTGGCCGGCGGGCGCAGCCAAAGGATGGGCCAGCCCAAGGCAGCGCTCAAGTTCGGCGAAGCCACGCTGCTCGAAGTAATCGTCGGGCGGCTTGCGAATGCGTTCAAGGAAGTGATCGTCGTGGCGCCGCCCGCCGCGCTCGCCGAAACGGCGCTCGCCGCGCCCGCCGACGCGCGCCTCGTCCACGACGTGGCGCCGTTCCAGGGGCCACTGGCCGGATTGGCGCGCGGAATCGAGGCAGCCACCGGCGATCCGGTCTTCGCATGCGCGTGCGATCTGCCGCTGTTGAGCGTGAATGTCGCCAGCGAGCTCTGTGCGCTGATCGGCTATTACGACGCCGCGATTCCGGAAATCGGGGGGATACTGCAACCGCTGCACGCCGCGTATCGCAAGCGATGCGCCGGTGTGATCGCCAAACTGGTCGATAGCGGCGAGCGGCGCGCCGTCGCGCTCGCCGACGCGATCAAGGTGCGCAAGATCGGCGAGCAGCATCTGCGCCGCCTCGATCCGGGCCTGCGGAGCTTTTTCAACATCAACACGCCCGACGAATATCTCGCCGCGCTCCAGATGGGCGGCTATACGAACTACGGAGCGGCGGTCGCGGGTCATTGAAACCTGGAATTTTTGAAGCGCCGAATTTTCGCCGCGCGCGAGTAACGCGCGGCGCTGCTACGGGGTTGTAAGCACCAAGGAGGAGATGAACATGCAAGCAAGCGCCAGAATGGAAAGGCTTTCAGGGTTTTTCGGCCCACCGGCCGAGACCGCAAATCATTACTACGTGGATCGCCTCGTGATGAACGCGTTCCTCAGCGAGCTGCCCGGCGTCGCCTTCGCGATAGTCACGGTCTTCTACCTGGCCTCCACGTTCGCGTCGCTAATGATGTGAAGCGATGCGATTCTTTTTCTGCGCCTCTCCCTGACCAGGGAGAGGCCGGCGCTGCGCCGGGTGAGGGTGTGTCTGCCGCCGCCGGAAATCAGTCGAACTCCGCGCGTAGCGAGGGATCCACTCGAAAGACGCGCGCTCTAACTGCGCCGAATCAGGATGCTGCGGATGAAGCGCGGATCGATCTGCCGCTCCGGCTCCAGGTCGGCGAATTCCTCTTCGAAAATACTCAGGCACGACTTCACGAAGTCCGCGCTGCGCGCGCGCAGCGTTTCCTCGACCCGCGTGATCATCAACTGCGCGACCAGCCGATGGAACGAATCCGCCAGCCGCGCGGGCGGGCCGCCGGGCGTCATCACCGCGGCGTACATCGCGTTGAGCCGGTCGGCCTCTATCGGCTGGACCACCAGCTTCCCGTCCAGCGCCTGACGAACCAGCGCGGTCAGCAGGAGCTGGCTCAGCACCACTTCGTGTCCGGCGATCTGCGAGCGGAAGCTCACGGAAGCGATATCGATTCCGAGCACCACGCGGAAGAACTCGGGTAGCGAGCCGAGCTGCTCGAGCATCGCGTAGCCCAGATGCAAATCGCGCATCGCGCGGAAATCGCGCATCGCCGCCGATCCACCGCGATCGAGACCGCCGAAAAATTGCGGCATCCGCATCAGGCAACCCGCCAGCGCCTCGCGGTAAGGCGAGTCGAGATACGGAATCTCTTTGAGCCGACCCGGCGTAAGGCCGAACGTCGCGACGGTCGCCTCAGCCCGCTTGCGCAGATCGAGCGTGAGGCTCACGCCCAGGCGGAAGAGCAGCTTGAGCGGCGTGACGCGCAGGTTTTCGATCGCGGCGCTCAAGTCGCCGCCCGCCAGATGCTCCAGGCCCAGATTCATCAGGTCGTGCGCCATCCCGACCGCGACCCGCACTGCGTCGAGATCGCCGAAATCGACCTGGCGCGCCACCAGCACCTGGTTGGCGACCATCGCCATCTCGCTGCGCAACTGGCGCACGCCCTGCGCAGCGAAGCCGGCCGTGAGCGCCGCATTGAATAGCGAGTTGTCGGCGTCGAGCAGCGCGGGCGACGCTCCCGGCGGCAATTCGCTTCCGTTCAACGCTTCGTCGCGAAGCGGCGCGACGTAGCCGGCGCGAATCTCGCGGAAACGCTGCGGATCGAGATAGGCGAACACGTCCTGGGCGTCGAAAAAATCCGGGAAGCCGCGATCTTCCAGCCGCGCGCGGCGATAGGTGTATGCCTGCTCCTCGAGCTCGGCTTCGATCCCCCAGTAAATTTCCTCCATCAGGCCCGCGTAATATTTGTAGTCGCGCTCAAAAGCCTCTTCGAGAAAGTCCTCCACCAACGTGAGCGTCGCGTCATGGCGGATGAACTCGATCAGGTAATGCTCGTCGAACTGGACGAAGCGATCGGAGGGAAAATCGCTCGCCTCTTGCGGGTCGTCCACCCGATGGACCTTCAGATACTGGCGCAGCAGCAGGGCCACCAGCTCCATGTCGCATTCCATCAGCGCGTCGGTAATCCGCTTGCGTCCGGCCTCGGCCATCGCCTCCAGCCAGTCGCGCATCCGGTCCAGATTGGGGCGGTCGCGGTCCCAGCAATCGAGGTCGAACAGCCCCTTCACCTGCTCCGGTATCGCGAGGCTCAAGAGATCGCCGGCGTCGGCGTGGCCGATTTCCTTGACCGTGTAGAAGAGGGTCTCCGGCGTGAACGATTGCACCAGGCGCTCGGCCTCGGGCGCGGAGAGAATCAGGTCGCGCTTCTGGCGCGCGGGGAGTCCGTAGAGAAACTCGAGTTTCCCCTCGAACGGAAGATTGAGAAATTTTGCCTCGCCCCTAATCGTCATGGCCGTGCGCCGCTACACATTTTGGCGCAAAGTACGCTTTAGCTCCATTGCTGATCAAGCCGCGGCTTCACGCCGCGGAAATTCGCCTGTGTCACTTATGCAACCGGCTTGCTTGACGAATGCCGCGCGAGCGGCTAAGGCGCAGACAACTTCCGCGAGTTGACTTACGCTTGATGAAACGATCCAGATCGCGCGCGTTGCCGGTCGCCTTGACGATCGCCGGCAGTGATCCATCCGGTGGCGCAGGTGTGCAGGCCGACCTCAAGACTTTCGCGGCGCATCGCGTGTACGGCTTCTCCGCGATCACCAGCGTAATTGCGCAGAACAGCAGCCGCGTCGCGCGGATTGCACCGGTCGATCCCGCGCTGGTCGCCGAGCAGATCGCCACCGTCGCCGAGCAATGCCGCCCCGATGCGATCAAAACCGGCGCGTTGGCCAACGCGGCGATCGTTGCGGCGGTCGTGCGCACTATCCGCAGGCTCCGGCTACCGGCGCCGGTGGTCGATCCCGTTCTGATCTCGTCGAGCGGAAAGCGGCTGGTCGACCGGGCCGGCGAGGAGGCGATTCGCGCCCGGCTCATTCCGCTGGCCCGAATCGTCACACCGAATATTCCCGAAGCCCGGGCGCTCACCGGAATATCGATCAACGGAGTCCCGGCGATGCGCGCGGCGGCGCGAGCGCTGATCGCGATCGGCGCACGTGCCGTGGTGATCAAAGGTGGTCATCTTGATACCGCCGCGCCGGCACTGGATCTCTTTTACGACGGCCGCCGATTCATCGAGCTTGTGAGCCCCCGAATCAAGGGTGGCGCGGACGTGCACGGCACCGGGTGCGCGTTCTCGGCAGCGATCGCCGCGGCGCTGGCGCGCGGCGAATCGCTGGAAGACGCGGTGCGCCACGCCAAGGCGTTCGTCACGCGGGCGCTGGCGCGTCGCGTAACGATCGGCCGTGGCCGCGCGATGCTCGGCCATTTCGCGAAGTGGTAGGAGTCTTCCGTCTGCGCCTCTCCCGCGCCGGCGGCTTGGCCGCCGGCGCAAATCGGGAGAGGCCGGCGAGCGCGCTCACGCGCGCTCGCCGGGTGAGGGCGACTATAGGAGGTGGGTCTCTCGATGCGGAATCATCACCAGATGATGCCGCATCGCGATGGCGCCGAGTACCGTCAGCGCCGCAGCGGCGAGCGACGTCGGCGCGCCGGCGTCGCTCGCCAGCAAAATCAGCGGCGCGAGCAAGCCGCCGCCGAGCATCGCCCCATACCATCCGGCGATTTCCGCGCGCGTCAAGCGCGCGGAAATCGCGGGATACAGTTCCAGCGTCACCACTGAGGTCGCGGCAAGGTTGAGCACCAGCAACGTCGCGAGTGTGGCGCGCAGGCCGCGTATCGCGGCCTGCGCGCCGAGCATCGCCGCCGCCGCAAGCAGAAACGCGGCGCCAATCGCGCCCGCGGAAACCGAAAACTCCGCGCCCAGCCAGCGCGCGTCCTTCCATCCGGGCTGCGCGGTGGTGCTGAACAGCACGCCCTTGTATGCGGCCGTGACCAACGCGGCGGCGATTCCTACTACAGCGACCACCACCGGGACGGACCTCAATCCCGGCGGGTTCAGAATCTCGAGCGCCCACGCGATGAACGCGAAGCCCGCGAAGATGTTGGTGCTCCACGCTCCGATCGACATCGGCGAGCCCGGCTTGAACACCCGCAACATATGCAGGAAGCGCAGCGGGTCGCCGAGGTCGAGAACCAGGCATAGAAGGTCGCACAACGCCAATGGGAAGGCAGTCAGATATCCGATCCGCACTACCGATCGATAGGCGGGCGGCGTCGTGAGATCGCACAGCGCGGTGACGGCGAAGACTCCAGTCGAGAGCGAATTCAGCGCGAGATCCGCAGTGACCCATCCGTGCCACGGCGGCGCCTTGGTGACGGCCGCCGTCATCGCGCGAGCGCGATCGCCGCTGCAGCAATCCCCACGATCGCGCCGAGCGCTGCGCGCAGATAATCGCCGCCGAGATTTCTCTGCGGCATCGCCGGCTCGTCGGGCAAGCCGTAAACCGCGGGCTTGTCGAGCAGCAGGAAGAATGCGCCCAGCGCCGTATAAGATGCGGTCGGACGATCGCCATAAAGATACGCGTCCGCAACGCCGCGCTGATGCAGCTCCTCGACGCGCCGGGCCGCGCGCTCGCGCAGTTCCGCGAGCGGCCCGAACTGAATCGAGGCCGTCGGGCAGGCCTTCGCGCAGGCCGGGACCAGATCGTCACGTTGGCGGTCGTAGCATAGCGTGCACTTGTGGGCGTGGCCGTCGTGCGGGCTGCGCGCGATCACTCCAAACGGGCACGCCGCGACGCAGTAACCGCATCCGTTGCAAATGTCATTCTGCACATAGACGTCGGAAAATTCATTGATGATTAGCGCGCCGGTCGGACAGACGGCCTCGCACGGCGCGGCGCTGCAGTGCTTGCAGACGTCGCTCATCATCAGCCAGCGGCCGCCTTCGTTCGATCGCGACAGCAACGCGTCGAGCGACAACGTGCTCGCATCGATTGGAGCCTCGGGCACCGGCACGACCGGCGGCGGCGCTTTGCCCTGCTTGTCCGGGAACTGCTCGACGAACACCACGTGGCGCCAGGTGGTCGCCGAGAGTGTGCGGGTATTGTCGTAGCTGTCGGCGGTGAACTCGAACCCGTCCGAGGGCAGTTGGTTCCACTGCTTGCACGCGACTTCACACGCTTTGCATCCGATGCACAGCGTCGTGTCGGTGAAGAAGCCCATCGCCGTCTTCGCCGCCGGCGGCGTGGGACGCCGGAAAGGATCCAGCAGCCTGGAAAGCGCGCTCATTTCCATCCTGATCGCGGCCGCAATAATCGCGCGAGCGCCGAGCGCGCCGGCGCTTGCCGCCCCTCAGGCTGCGCCCAGTCGGGCGTGTCGGGGATCGGTGCGTCGCCATGAGCGCGAGTCGCGGCTGGAATCGGCTTCGCGTGGCGGATACCGGTAAGCCGCCCGGCGCGGACCTCGCACGTGAAGGCCTTGGCTTCATGCATACTCACCGTGGGATCGAGAATCAGCGCAACCAAATCGTTCGCGATCGCGCCGACCGTCTCGCCGGCGTAGCCCCAGTGGATCGGCAGCCCGATCTGATGGGCGAGACGGCCCGCGACCTTCAGCGGCTTGATCCGCCGCGTCACCATCGCGCGCGCCTCGATCGCGCCCCGCGCCGTGGCGACGACCATCCAGCCGCCGTGCTCGATTCCGCGCTCGGCGGCCAGCTCGGGACTCAGTTCGACGAACATTTCGGGCTGCAGCTCGTTGAGCCAACTGTTGAAACGGGACATGGGCCCGCTCAGGTAATGCTCGGTGAGGCGATAGGTCGTCGCGATGATCGGAAACTTCGGGTCGCGCGGCAGCGCGAGCGGATTGAGCGGAGACGGAAACTCACGCAACGTAGGATTACTCTGCGTTTTGTAGAGCGAGTTGTCGAATGGTGATTCGCGCGGCTCGTAATGGGCGGGGAGCGGCCCGTCCTTGACGCCGTTGGGCGCAAACAGCCAGCCGCGCCCGTCGGGATGCATGATAAACGGCGCGTCGCCGGCCAGCGCGTCCATCCCGCGCGCGCCGGGCGCGGGCCGATACGCCGGCGGCTTAAGCAGGTCGAAGTCCGGCACGTCCAGGCCGGTCCACTTTTTTTCCGCCTCGTCCCACCACACCAGCTTCTTGCGCTCCGACCAAGGCCGTCCCTGTGGATCGGCGGAGGCGCGGTTGTACAGCACACGCCGATTGTTGGGCCAGGCGAAGCCCCACTCGGGATATGTCGAGCCGCGCAGCGCCGGGTTCCGCGAGCGTGCGCGATTCAGGTGCTCCTCGGGAAACACGCCGCTGTAGATCCAGCATCCACAGGCGGTCGATCCGTCGTCCTTCAATTCGGCGAAGCTTTTCAGCAGCGTGCCGTCGTCCGCGCGCCGGCCGTTGATTTCTTTGAGCACCTTTTCCAGGTCGGGTTGGTCGGCGATTGCGCTGACGCTGCCGTCGGGCAACGTGGCTGGCTTTTCGGGCGCGTAATCCCAAGTGAGATTGCGAATCGGCTCGTCACGCGCGAGCGTCGAATGGCTGTAGAGTTCCTTCAGCCGGCGCCCGAGATGGTAGATAAACCACGCGTCGGAGCGGCAATCACCGGGCGGATCCACGGCCTTGTCATGCCATTGGAGCAGGCGTTCGGTGTTGGTGAGCGTGCCGTTTTTCTCGACTATCGCGGCTGCCGGCATGAAGAAAATCTCGGTCTTGATCTGCTCCGGATCCGTCACGCGCGGATCGGCGTACCAGAAATTTGCGCTCTCGTGCTCGAACCAGTCGCACACCACCATCCAATCCAGATTGCGCAACGCGGCGCGATTGAGCTCGGCGTTGGGCGCGCCCGCGGCAGGATTCTGCCCGATCAGGAAAAGCCCCTTGACCGTGCCCTCATACATTCTAAGGACTGTCGCGAGCTGCGAGTAGTCATCGTCGAGCTTGGGCAGATAGTCATAGCAATAGTCATTGCCGGCGGTCGCGGTCGCACCATACCAGGCTTTCAGCAGGCTGATCATGAACTGCGGCAGGTTTGCCCAGTATCCCTGCGTCGCGCCTTCCTGCCAGAAGCCGGCCGCCGAATTATTATGCGCCGAGGCAAAGTCGTGTCCATGGTCGAGATAGCGCTTCAAGTCCGCGTGCGCCGCGACCGCGAGCGGCTGCGGAATATAGCCGGGAAGAAGATCGTACAGCGTCGGGATGTCGGTCGAACCCTGGATACTGCAATGGCCGCGCATCGCCATGATTCCGCCGCCCGGCCGCCCCATATTGCCGAGTAGTAACTGGATAATCCCGGCGGCGCGGATCATCTGCACGCCGGTCGAATGCTGGGTCCATCCCAGCGCGTATACGATCGCGGCAGTGCGCTCGCGTCCGGAATTACGGCATAGCAACTCCGCGACGCGGATAAACTCCGACGGGTCGCATCCGCATACCCACGCGACCATCTCGGGCGTGTAGCGCGCGAAGTGCCGCTTTACGATCTGGAAGACGCAGCGCGGATGCTTGAGCGACGGGTCGACCGCGATCTCACTTGAGCCGTCGCCGGCCCGTTCAGCATAGCCCCAGGCGCCGGGCTTGGCCTCGTAGCGTCCCGCAGCCGGATCAAAGCCCGTGAAGAGCCCATCGAGCTCGTCGGCATCTGCATATTGCTCGCTGATGATCGTCGAAGCGTTAGTGTAATGGAGTACGTAATCACGAAACCAGCGATCGTGCTCGATGATATAGTTGATAATCCCGCCGAGGAAAGCGATATCCGAACCGGCGCGAATCGCGACATAGACGTCGGCCATCGCGGAGGTCCGGCTGAAATGCGGATCGACGTGGATCAGCGGCGCGCCGCTCTCGCGCGCCTTGAGCGCCCATCGAAAGCCCACCGGATGGGCCTCCGCCATGTTCGAGCCCATGATCAGGATGCAATCGCTGTTGGCGAGGTCACGCTGAAACGTAGTTGCCGCACCGCGTCCGAAGGAGGCGCCCAGACCGGGCACCGAGGCGCTGTGTCATATGCGGGCCTGATTTTCTACCGATAGAATTCCCAGCCCGCCGCAAAGGAGTTTCTTGATGAGATAGTTTTCCTCGTCGTCGAGCGTCGCGCCGCCCAGATGCGCGACGCTCTTCAGATGATTGACCGTCAGTCCATTTGCATCACGCTCGATGAAGCCGGCGTCGCGCGCATCCTTCACCAGGTGCGCGATTCGATCCATCGCCCATTGGAGCGGCCGTTCCTCCCAATGGGTGCTGTAGGGCGCCCGATATTTCACGCGCGTTACGCGATGAGGGTTCGAGACCAGTTGAAACGTGTTCGCGCCCTTGGGGCATAGCGTGCCCTCGTTGATCGGGCTGTGCGGATTGCCCTCGATATCGATGACCTGCCCGCGCTTGGTGTAGACCAGCTGGCTGCATCCGACCGCGCAGTACGGGCATACGCCGACGCTGGCGGTCGCGCCGCGCAATCGCGAATGCTTGGCAACGGTGTCCGGACTGAATGAAGCGGCGTGTTTCACTGCTCACCTCGAGCGTCGCTCTGATAGCGCTATAGCATCATTCGTAGCAAGATTATCAAGCTTTGGCCGCCGCCGACCCTTCATCGGAAATAGTTCATCGCGCCGCGCACAAGTGGCGCTCGGGCGCGCTACGCCCCGGGCAAGAATCGCTCGCGGTGGAAGAGCCGCTCGAAATTAGGCTCGGCGGCCGGCGCTTTAGCCTCACGATGCGCACGCCGGGCCATGATGAGGAGCTTGCGGCGGGATTCCTGCTGGCCGAGGGATTCATCGCTTCGCGCGCCGAGCTCGGCGAGATTCGCCGGGTGCGCGCGCGCAAAAGTCAGCCGGACAACGTAATCGACGTGATACTCGAGGTTCGCTCGGCGAAGTTGCGCGAGCGGCTTAAGCGTAACTTTGCGATCTCGTCGAGCTGCGGCGTGTGCGGCAAGGCCAGTATCGAGTCGATCCAGCGGCGAATCACGCCGCTTGGCGATTCAGCGCGAATCCCGGCGGCCACGATCCTCCAGCTCGTGCCTCGGATGCGTGCGGCGCAGGCGACTTTCGCCGCGACCGGCGGGCTTCACGCGGCGGCGATTTTCGATCAGTCGGGAAACCTGCGCGTGCTGCGTGAAGACGTAGGCCGCCACAATGCCGTGGACAAGGCGATCGGGCGATGCGTAATGGACGGCGCAATACCGCTTACCGATTCGGTGCTGGCGGTGAGCGGGCGGGCGAGTTTCGAAATCGTGCAAAAGGCGGCCGTAGCAGGAATCCCGATTCTGGCGGCGGTCTCGGCGCCGTCGTCATTGGCGGTGGAATTGGCCGAAGAGCTCGGAATGACGCTAGTCGGCTTCCTGCGCGACGCGGGCTTCAATGTGTACTCGCATCCGCAACGCGTCGTCGCGTGAGAACGCTCACGCGTTCACGGCGTGCTGGCGCACTGGATGCTCCGCCGGCAACGTGCAGAAGCCGTCGCTGGGGATTTCGAGCGCGCGATTGAAGCGTGAGCGCAAATTTTCCAGCGCGACCTGCGCGGTCAACTCCGCGATTTGCGTCGGATTGAAGTGGCGTTTCAGTTCCGCGAAGATCGGGGCGGGCACGTTGACCGGCGTCCGGCAGACCTCCTCGGTGTAGCGGAGCGCGGCGCGTTCGGCCGCCGTGAAGAGCGGGCTCCGCTCGAAATCGCCGACCGCAGCCATCTGCTCGTCGCTAATCCCTTCCTTGGCGCTGATCGACGAGATGATGTCGATACAGAACGGACAGCCGACCATCTGGGCGGTGCGCAGATTCGCCAGCCGTTTGATCTTCGGATCGAGGCCCTTGGAGACTTCCTCGATGCCGTACATCGCAAACGCCATCCCGATTGAGGCGGCGGGAAGATACGCCCAGACCTTGGCCGGCGTGATCACCTTGCCGTAACGCCGCCTCATCAGGGCGTAGCCCGCTTTCATGAGCCATCCGACCTGCTTGCGTTCCAATCCTTCGATTCGCATGGTTCTACCTCGCTTACGGTGACGCGAGCGGCGACTCTGCCGCCGACGTGGAATTGACGGTCAGCATAACTGTGACGAGTGTCAGCAGCAGCGCCGGCACATAGATGCCGGTCATTTCGGTCACGACGTGCTGCCATGAGAGCAGCCCGGCTTCGTGCGAATAGAGATGCAGTCCCGCATGAAGGAGCGTGGCGCCGGCTGCGATCGCGATCGCGGCGAGATGGCGGCGGGCATCGCGCGCGGCGGCGATGAGCGCGATTCCAATCGGGATGTAGAACGTGCCGCCGTCGGCCACCAGATGGGCGTTGAAGGGTCCGGTCTCGGGCACGCCCGGAACCAGCACAAAGAACCACAGCGACGGCGCGAACAGCATCGCGATGCCGTTGAGCGCGTAAGTCGCGCCGAACCAGTACAGCAGGACGGTAATCCATACAGGTTGCTTCACGTTTGATCTCCATCCGAAGCGGGCGTCCGGATCGCAAGCGGTCGTGCGTGGCTTATAAGGACGATCACGAGCGCCCACAGCGCCGCGAGCACGATGCCGATCGCAACCACGCGTGCGACAGGCGCGCCGGCTAGTCGCAGCAGAATCCCGACCGGAATCGCGATTAGCAGGTATTCGGCCAGCGCGAGGTAGATCGTTACCGCCACGCTCGTCAGCCGCATCTTCATGGTCCATCCCATCGACGTGCCGCTCCTACTCGCCCGGCAGATTGCCGCAGAGCGGAAACGCCGCCTGCGCTTCGATCGGTCCGTTCACCCGCGCCTGGCACGCCAGGCGCGTGCGCGATCCCAGTGCGAGATGGGCACGCAACGACAGCCGCTCCTTGAAGCTCATCGGCGAGAGATTTTCCTCGCCGGCTTCAATCGTGACGCGGCACGAGGAGCAGAGCTTGCGCGCCCCGCACAGATGCATCAGGCGCAGCTTGTTCTTGAGCGCCGCGCCCAAAATTGTGCCGCCGGCGCGGGCCTCGATTGGCGCGCCATTGAGCCGAATCGGCACGCGCTCCGGATGCGCCGCAATCTGGCGCAACCGCTCCGCGAAGCGCGCCGCGAGCGACTCCCCGCTGAGGCGGGGAGTCGCCGCGGCGCGCACCGCCGCGCCATGTTGCGCCTCATATTGATCATGGCGATAGGATGGGTCAGTCATTTCGCAATCCCCAGGGTTTTCCCGAGAGCACGCCGGGCGCGCGCCAGGCGCGACTCGACGGCGTGCTCGCTCAGCCGCAGAATCGAGGCGATCTCCGCGACGCTCAGGTCCTCGGCGTACTTGAGCAGCAGCACCTCGCGATGCGCATCGCTCAGCGCGCGCAGCGCCTGCGCGGCGCTGGCGGCGTCAGCGGTATCCGGTTCGAACGAGCCGGATACCGCTGACGCCGCCCCCGGGATCGACGCGAGCCGCGCGCGGCGCGCGCTGCTACGCACGAGGCCCGCGACCTTGCGCCGCGCGATCGCGCAGGCGAACGTCGCGAGCGAGCAATCGCCGCGAAAGTAGGGCAAGGCTTCGGCCAATGCCATGAAAGTTTCCTGCAGCAGGTCCTCTGCATCGCCGCGCAAGTCGCCCGGCAGCGCGTGAAAGATAAACCGATGCAGACCCGCGGCGTAGCGGGCGTAAAACTCCTGCGCCGCTGCCTGATCGCCGCGCTTGAGGCCGTCGATCAGCGCCCGCTCGGCCGTTTCGGCCGAGGCTGCGACCGGCACCTTGCGCGCCGCGTTTAGCATCTGATCGTTAGTCGCCACCAGAGTGCGGAATCCGTCGTCAGCATAACCAACCGTATTGTGCCATTCAGGCTCGGCATTTGGGCCCTGTTGCCCTTGAGAGAGCTTTCGATGCCGGAATAGACTGAAGGGTTGGTATAAAAGACCTGATGTTCATCCGAAAACGCGCGCTCGAGCGCATCGCGAAGGAAAAGCTGCTCTTCGAGCGCCGTGTTGGCGGCGACATCGGCACCTGTCTGGTCTATCCCAATATCTACCGGCTGGGGATGGCGAACCTGGGTTTTCAGGCCGTCTACCGGATCTTCGACCACGATCGGCGGGTGTCGGTTGATCGCGCGTTTCTGCCCGACGCTGACGAGCGCGCGATCGTGCGCGAGCGCCGCGAGCCGCTGCTCTCGTTCGAGCAGGGCCGTCCGCTTTCTGATTTCGAAATTCTCGCCTTTTCGATCTCGTTCGAGACCGACTACCTCAATCTGGTCGCGATTCTCGAGATGGCGGGAATTCCGCTCCGGCGCGCCGATCGCGCGGGCCGCAGCTATCCGCTGGTGATCGCCGGCGGCTCGGCCGTATTCCTGAATCCCGAGCCGATCGCGGACTTCGTCGACCTGTGCCTGATCGGCGAGGGCGAGGAGATGATTCCCGAGTTTCTCGCCCGCTACCATAATGCGCGCGGCCTCGAGTCGCCGGCGATGCTCGACCATCTGGCGGGCGTCGACGGCGCTTACGTGCCCGGACATTTCGCGCCGGTCTACAGCGAATCGGGCGGCTTGGCCGAGGTGAAATACAGCGGGCCCGCGCGCGCGCAGGTCCGCCGCCGCATGATCAAGGACCTCGATCAGTTCGCCACTACCTCGCTGATTCTGACCGAGGAATCGGTCTTCGGCGACATGTATCTGGTGGAGGCGAGCCGCGGATGCCAGTGGGGATGCCGCTTTTGCGCCGCCGGCTTCATGTATCGGCCGATCCGCTACCGAAGTCCCGAGAAGCTGGCCGCAGACGCGCGGGTGGGACTCGCCGAGCGATCGGTGATCGGCCTGGTCGGCGCGGAGATGGCGACCGTGCCCGGCGTCGCGGCCATCGCGGAGGCGGTCGCCGACAGTGGCGGGCGTCTTTCGCCGTCTTCGCTCAAGGCGGATTGTATCTCGCCGGCGCTGGCGGCGGCGCTGGCGCGCAACGGCAATCATAGCGTAACGGTCGCACCCGAAGCCGGCAGCGAGCGGATGCGCAAAGTGATCAACAAGAACCTGACCGAGGAGCAGATCCTGGACGCCGCCGCGATGATGGTGGGTGAGGGCGTCGAGAACTTGAAGCTTTATTTTATGTGCGGCCTGCCCGAGGAGCGCGACGAGGACGTACTTGAGATCGCGGCGCTCACCGCGCGCATTCTCGAGCGCGCCAGAGCCAGCGGCAAGCACGTCGGCCGCGTGACCGTGTCGCTCAATCCGTTCGTCCCCAAGCCGTGGACTCCGTTTCAGTGGGATCCGATGCAGGACCCGCGCACTATCAAGCGGAAGATCGCGCTGGTCCGCAACGCGCTCGGGCCGCTGGGCGGCGCGGTCGAGGTCGACGCCGAATCACCTCGCGAGGCGTACTTTCAGACCATGGTTTCGCGCGGTGACCGGCGCGTGGGCAAAATCCTCGAGCGGCTGAACGAAAAACGCTGCGACGGACCCGGTGAGATTTGGCATGAGCTCCAAGCGATCGGGCTCGAGGGCGGCGAATGGCCCGACCCCGATTCGTTTGTGACCCGCGCTTACGATTGTGGCGAGCTTCTGCCCTGGGACTTCATCGATCATCACATTCACAAGTGGTTTCTCTTATCCGAGCGCAGGAAGGCGCACTTCGAACATCAGACCAATCCGTGCGATGTTACGCGATGCACGGTGTGCGGAGCTTGTTGAGCGTGCTGAATGGAGAACGGAGGAGGCCGAATGGTGAGTCGCTCGTCACGCGGTGAAAGCCGCCTCTTGCGCGTGATTGCTGCGATGATGGTGTGCGCGTTCGTAGGCGTCGTTTCGCGAGCTTTCGCGCAGACCCCTGGCGCTGCCCCTGCGGTTCCGCCCGCCGCTCCCGCTCCAGCGGCTCCTCCTGCGCCAGCGCCGGCCGCGCCGGCCCCGGTCGCTGAACCGGTTCCAGCGCCGCCGGCGGCTGCTGAAATGCCGGCACCGATTGCGACACCAGCCAAGCCGAAACCCAAGCGCAAGGCCAAGCCCAAGCCTCGGCATCACATCGTCACCGAGAGTAGCGATGAGGTCGAGCCGGCGCACCAGCTGGTGAAACTTAAGGAAGATACCTGGGTCTACTCGCGGCCCAACCGGTCCAGTCATCACGTGCAGCAGGTCCATTTGGACAAGTTCATCAACGTCACCGGCTCGACGCACTATTACCTGCGCGTGCAATTGAAGGACGGCAAGGTCGGTTACATCGCGCCGGAAACCGTGGAGCTGGTGCATCCGATGGATCGGACTTTCTATCTGACCTCCGACTCGCCAGTGTATGACCGGCCGAATCGATGGGGCCGAAAAGTCGCGGAAGTGCACAAGGGCCACGCCGTCCACGTGATCGGCGTCGCGCTGGAGTACATGCAAATCAGGATGAAGGACGGCCTCGAGGGTTTTATCCCCAGCGTCGCGCTGGAGTAGCTACGAGATCGTCGGCGGGCGGGCCGCGAACGTATTTTTTAGGGAATCACGCCGTTTGATTTGAGGCGGCCGATCTCTTCCCAATCCATCCCGAGCTCCAGCAATATCTCCTCGGAGTTCTGGCCCAGTTCGGGGCTCATCGTGGAGGGCGCCCACGGCGTGCCTTGAAAATCCGCCGGCGTCGCAACCATCTCGGCCTCACCGTCTCCGGTCGGCACTTTCGTAAACACTCCCGCCGCGCGCGCCTGCGGATCGGTGAGCAATTCGTCGATGGTCTGCACGGGCGCCCACCATACGTTTTCGCGATCGAAGATCGGACCCCATTCGGCGAGCGGGCGCGTGCTGAAGATCGAATCGAGCAGGGCGACCAGCGCGGCGGCGTTCTCGCGCCGCCGGGCCATCGTGTTGAACCGCTGATCGTCGCGCAGCTCGGGACGGCCGATCGCGCGCAGCAGGTCGGGCCAATGGCGGTCACCCTGCAAGCCGAGCAGCCAGAACCATCGCCGCGCCGAATCGAAGTAGCAATTGATCAATGGATTCAGCGTCGTGCTGCGCGTCCCCGCGATAGCCGAAATACCCAGCCGAAGCCGATTGTTGAGGTCCCATCCGATGAAATACGCGCCGACCCGCAGGAGCGAGGTCTCGACCTTCTGGCCCTCGCCGGTGCGTGCGCGCGCGATCAGCGCCGCGCCGATGGCGCTTACCGCCGTGATCGCGGTGGTGTGGTCGCCCATCGCGCCGCGCTGCCCGACCGGGTCACTTCCCGCCGGCGTGAGGCTCGCCACGATTCCGGCCCGCGACCAGAACGCGCCGATGTCATATGCAGGGCGCCCGCGCTCGGGGCCGCGCGAACCGAGTCCGGTCACTTCGCAATAGACCAGCCGCGGGTTGATAGCGCGCAACTCCTCCCAGGTCATCCCGAACTCCTCAATCGCCTTCGCGCGAAGATTGGTGATGAAGACATCGGCCCGCTTGATCAGTTCGTACGCGATTCGACGGCCGTCGGCGGTCGCGAGGTTGAGCGCGATACTTCTCTTGCCGCGATTATCCAACTCGAAGGGCGGATTGGCTGGCGCTTCGAGTCCGGCGCCCTGTACGAACAGGCCGCGAAACGGATCGCCCTCGGGCGGCTCGATCTTGATTACCTCGGCGCCCCAGTCGGCCATGATACCGGCGGCGGCTGGCGCGGCGACCCAGAATCCCATCTCGACTACCCGAACACCGGTGAGCGGACCCGCCATCGCAGACCTCCATAGCCGGGAAAATCGGCGGCGCAAATCGATTGGCGCGGCCGCAGCCAGAGATAACATAAGAGGCGTATGCGGAGGAAAGCTGGAATATTGATAGGCGCGCCGCGCAAAGCGATGGCGGCGCTGGAACGGTGCTTGCGCGCGGCTTTACGCCAACCCCGGAACAAGGCAATCTTGGTTTGGGCATCGAGCCGCGCATCGGATGAGGCGACGGCGATGCTCACCATGTCGAACTTTCGATGAGACTCTTTGAGGAATCTGAAGCGGGCGGCGCACCGCAGACTTCGCAACTCGAAATCGACGTTGCTCACACCCGGCTCAACCTTGCCGGGGTTAAGAACGTGGTCGCGTTCGTCAGCGCCAAGGGCGGCGTGGGCAAGAGCGCGATTCTGACCAACGTTGCGGTCGCGCTGGCCTTGAAGGGACGCAAGGTTGGGCTGGTCGACGCGGACCTCAACTCGCCGAGCGTGGCCGCGATGCTCGGGATGCGGCGGGCGCGGCTGTTTGCGGCCGGCGACCAGATCGATCCTGCGGCCGGTCCGCTCGGATTGCGCGTAGTCGCGAGCAACCTCCTGCTCGAATCCGAGCCCCCACCGCTCAGTCTGGTCGACGAGGAGCCTCCCGCGGCCACCAACGGTGCGCGGCCCGTCGAGCTCACGCGCTCACAGATGATCCGGCGGCTGTTGGGGCAGACCCGATTCGGTGCGCTTGATTTCGTCCTGATCGACGCCGCGCCCGGACTCGGCGAGATCGATCTGATCGCGCGGACCGCACCGCTGACGGGCTTGGTGATGCTGAGTCATCCCTCACAGTTGGGCGTGGAATCCGCCAAGGCCGCGCTGGAAGCCGCGTCACGCGCGGGCGCGCCGGTGCTCGGGCTGGTCGAAAACCTGACCAGCTTCTACTGCGAGAGCTGTCATTCGGTGCGGCCGCTCCTGCCGCATGGGGAGATGGCCGCGATGGCGGCCCGCAAGGGTCCGCCGATTATCGGGCGGCTGCCGTTCGACCCGCGGTTGGCAGAGGCCTGCGATCACGGCGTGCCGTTCGTGAAGGAGTTTGCCGACGCGCCGCTCGCGAAACAGATAGTCGAAGTCGCGAGCCGTATCGAAGAGATACTTGCTACGCCAGTGCGCCGCGCTGAAGCCTGATCGTCAGCTTACGTCCTCTTCGTCGCCGTCGGTCTGCGATGCTGCGGCCGGCGTCACGCGACGCGAGTACTCGAACATTCCAGCACCTTCGCTTGCACACTCGTGCGGGCCGAGCTGGAAGCTCGCGAAGCCAATCGAAGTGTAGATGCGACTCTGATTCGGACCGGGTCGAGAGAGCGGCACGAAGCATCGAACGCGCCCGGTGAGCGGGACCTGCGCGCCATCGAGCGCGAGCGTCAGGGCGATTTTTTCCGGGGGCGCATCGAGCGAAGAGGTCTCGAGATCAAAGCTGGCGAGGTCGCATCGGACCCAGCCATTTTCGCTTGGGCTGCGCGGTTCGCTCAGGATGCGCGCGGCGCGGTACTCGGAGTCGTCCGGATTGGAGATCAGCCGCGCTTCGAGCGCGCGATAGGGCGCGCCGGCCGGGAAACACGCCCACACCATCCGGCGCGAGACGAAGTTCGCCGCGCCTATTCCCGTCAGAGACAGGCCGACCCGTCCGACACCGTTGAGCGTTCGGGTCTCGCCGGCGATCGTGATGGTGCCGGCCAGCCGTCCGAATGCCGCCGCCGCGTCGGTGCCCCCGCCACCGGCCAGAACTTGCTCGAGATCCAACGGCGGGCCCAGCACTTCCAGCCGCACCGACACCTCGGCGGCTTCATCGAGGCTGCCCGACGCCAGCGCCCGCTCGATGCTCCAATAGACACTGCCATCCGGCACGACCACCGCCGGGCTGCTGAACCTCAGCGCGACCTCGCGGCCTTCGGTCTGGAGCGTGAGGGGTCCGAGCGAGATTCGTCCGCCCTCGCGGCGCGCGGCGCCTTCGCCCGTGAAGAGCGCCACGCGGCGATGATCGAGCATCATCATGATCCGCGCACCCATCGCGGTCGGGCCGAGATCGAAGCTCGCCATCGCGCCGATTCCCGCCGACGGGTCGTAGAACTCGATTCCCACTCGGGCGGGAATGCCCGGCCGAGGCGCTTTGGAGACTGCGGCCGGCGACGCTTTGGGAGCGACCGTCCTGACTACTTCAATCGATGGCGCGCCGTCGCGAGCTTCAACGGTATCGGCCGCGAAGACCGAACTGATCGCTTCGAGCGCGCGATCGCGCATCGAGCCGGGCATCCGCACGGCGACCGAAAGCTCCAGTTGCACCGCGTCGATCGAGCCTGCGGCCGCGATCACAGCGAGCCGCGGTAACGCTGCGATCGGGCTTTCGAGATGGCGGGCGGTGAAGACCTGGAGAAGATTGTGAAAGCCGCCGGCTGGATAGCGATAGCCGAATCCCGGCGCGATGCCGTGGCCGCGCAGCCGCTCGGCGAGTGCGGCGACGGGTCCGTTGATGAATTCGTCGCTGGCCGAGATATGCGCGCGTCCGGCCGGAACGAGCCTGCCGTCTCTCAGCCGCGCGCCGAGGCCGAAGTCGACTCGCGGCTCAATAACGTTCCACCCATGAATCACGAGCACGATGGCGCGACCGTTGCGCGCGACAATCTCCTCGACGTGGCGCGCGATCATTTCGAGCAGCCAGGGGGCGCGGTCAACCAACTGGCCCAGGCGATTGCAATCCAGCCGGTTGCGGTCCATCGCGAAGTTGATCAACGCGCTGGCCGACAGCCGCGCCGCGAGCGTCCGCGTGATCTCGGCGGTATGAAGGTCGTTGACTTTGGGATCGGGTCCGCGCAAGGCGACTTCGGCGCGGCCTCCGTGCGGCGCGATCAGCAGAATCGGCGAAGGCCGATCGATGACTTCGAGCCAGGGCGCGGGATCGCTGGCGGTGAACTCCTTGCGGTCTTCCATCACAGCGGGCTTGACCACGACCGGGGTCTTGACCGCGGCAGCCGGGCCATCAGGAGGCTTCGCGCTCGCGCGCCAGCACTTCGCGGCCGTGCAGGAAGAACGATACTACTAGGTAGTAGACGATATAGCTGAACGAGACGCAGAGCAGGATAGGATTTACCGTCGGCAGCATCGGCAGCATCGCGATCGTTACGATTCCCCAGATGACTCCGAGCGTGACCGTCAGCGGGCGCAGCGGCACCGTGCGGCTGGGATAGATGTACTTGATCGGCACGAACACCATCGTCGCGAACCCCGCGACGATCAGCGTATTTATGATCGGCGGAAGGCGCAGGCAGAAAAGGTAGAACGCGACCAGGTTCCAATACGAGGGAAAGCCCAGGAAGTAATGGTCCTCGGTCTTGGCGTCGATCCGGCAGAAACCGTAGGCGCTGGCGAGCATCACGGCGCTGCCGAGCACCAGGCCCGCGTGTCCCGGCAGGAGGATTCCGGCTCGGATCATCAGGAAGGCGGGCGCGACCACGTAGGTCAGGTAGTCGACCACGTTGTCGAGCAGCGCGCCGTCAAAGCGGGGCACGCGCTGGCGAATTTTGACCGCGCGTGCCAGCGCGCCGTCGCTCGAATCGATCGCGATCGCCAGCGCCATCGCCATGAACGAGGCGCGAAAGTTGAGTTCGGCGGCGTACTCGATCGAGAGCAGTCCCAGCACCGCGCCCAGCGCGGTGTAGATGTGGACGCCCCAGGCGCACCAAGTCAGAAAGCGCTTGCCCGGCGCCGATTCCGAGAAGCTCGCGAACGAGCCGGCGCGGCTAGTCATGATGCTCCGGCTTCTGGTGGCGCGGGCCAAAATAATCTTCCAGCACGGTCATGAACGGGCCGCATGCGCGCCGCCGCTTGAGATGAACCATTGCTTCGTCGAGCGACATCCCTTGATGCGCGCGCATGTAGGCGATCGCGAGCGTCGGCGCGCGATTGAGCCCCGCGTTACAGTGAAGATAGACGCGCTCGCCCGAACCGATCAACGTGTGCAGATCGTCCAGCGCAACCGCGAGGCGCAGAGCCATTTGATCGGCGCTGCCGTCTGAAATCGGCGTGCGCACCAGCTTGATCCGATGGCGCTGGTAAGCGCGGCGCAGTTGCGCGATATCCAGGCCGTTGTGGCTGAGATCGTAGTCGTCTTGCAGATTGTGGACCGCGGTCACGGCGAAGTTTTCCTTGAGCCACTCCACATCTTCGACCCGCGGGTACTCGCCGACCAGAAGACGGTCCGACACTTCGGTGACCGACGGCCGCCGATCGCCCCGGCTGTGGCGCGCCTCGCCGTCCTCCCGTTTGCTGAAGAAGTCCACCCAGCCTCAGTCTTGCAAGAACACAGCCTCGCGCCAAGGGCGGGGGGCTTGGTGGTCGAGAGGGCGCCCACATAGATCGAAGAAAAGGGCCCGCGGGACCGATCCTCGCGTCGAAGCGCCGCAGGGGACGCTATTCGTACCTTTCCCTCCGAGCTTTTATTGTCCTAACAACGTTGTCGTGCTTTTGGCCGGCGATGACATCTTTCAGGTAAAGCCTCTGGTCGTGCGTCCCATACTGCAAGTGGAGTCGCCAGCCAGACACCTTGTCTATATCAGCGCGATAGACCGCCTCCTCGACACCTACGATTTTGTGCAGGCGGGTTTTCGGAAATTCTCTACGCGCGTGACACTCATTGTTCTCCAGCTCGGCGAGCGCTTCGAGCAGTTTCAGCCGGTGCCGGTCGCTGGGGAGGATCTTCTGGCATTGCATCAGGATTCCATAGTCGTCCACCAGACCCTTCGGCTGAGCCATGAGGAGTCTACTCCTTCAGGTCCAAACCGTGCGTGCGATGAAACGCCTGCGCAGCCTTCAAGAAATCTTTTTCAAACAAGTCGTGGTTAAGGGCCCGCAAGAGAGTGAACGTAAGCTTCTCAAAAAGAGGATCGAGATCGTATGCAAACAGCACTCGGAGCCTGGGCGTGGCCCGGAGGATGTAGAGGGTTGACGTAAGGCCTGCCGCGAGGTTTGGAGCCACCGGACGTGAAACATGCACAAAGAATGCTTGGCGGTCGCGTTCAAACAAAGGCAGCAGGAAGTTCAATCTTTTTTGGAGTTGGGCCCGGTCGCCCGGGCCGAGGCGCTGCAAGTCTCTCTTGTACCACGATGTTTCCACGATCTGGAACGGACGACTATCGGCTTCGCGCCCCCGCTTCCGCGCGCGGGAAGAAAGAGAGCCATCCGGGCGGATATGTTCTGCCGTATGCGGCATGACGTGCATCTATCCTCCAGGCTCAGTCTTGCAAGAAGACTGCCTCGCGCCAAGGGCGCCGCGCGGCGCTTTCACGGGCACTCCAACCGCCGGTCGCGGCCATCATTGGCGCCCGATGCACGCGGCCGGATGGCCGGCCTGATTCCACTCGTAGATCCAAATCGAGGCGAGCCGCGAGGCCGAATCGGCGATCTGCCCCGCGATCATTGCGCCTTCTTCGCTCATCAGGTCCGCCTCGTAGGTTTGTTCGACGCCGCCGCTTGAGGCGCGCGCGCGGCGGTCTGCGCCGACCACGCCAGCGAGCAGCGCGTTGGATCGGCGCAGCCCCTCGATGGTCGTGCCCCAGACCGATTCCGGCTCCGCGACCTGAATCGAGCGCTTCGCTAATCTCTCCAGGCGGTCGGTCGAATGATCGGCCGCGAGCTCCAGCCGCGCGTGTATCCCGCGATCGCTCGGCAGCTCGCCGTCGAAGAACCTGGTGGTGTGAAGCGGCTGGCTCATGTCGCCCACGTAATGACTCAGGTAGCCGGAGAGCACCAGCACGCGATGGCAATCGCGGCTCTCCCACGCGGCCTGAAGTTGCGCCGAGACATCCTCGATAGTCCAGGGCAGCGTTCCAGAGCGCATCAGGAGCCGGGGTCCGAAATGGCGATCCATCTGATGAATATCCGGCTCGAGCGCGTCGAGCGGATGCGCTCCGAAATATTCGAGGTCGATATAGTGGCGGCGCTTTTCGGCCTCGCCGTAGCGGCGCTTGAGCTCGGTGTCGGGAATCACCGAGTAGTGCTCGATCGACCGCGTGTTGGCTGACATGAACGCGCGCGTCGCAGAGAGCGGCAGCGCGCGGATCGCCAGTCGCGTGATAAGGCGATGCGTTCCCGAGTCCCAGGCGTAGGCCCGCGGGACGATCAGGATCGCCAGCAGCAGGGCAAGGAGTACGCGGCGCGTGGTGGAGCCTCAGACTTCGGCGGCAACGCCGCCCTCGCGCCGGCGCCGCCGCGCCGGGCGCGGCTCCGCCACGGGCGCGGCTGGACGCGGAGTCTTCGCACGTGGTTGCGCGAGCGCGATTACCGTGTCGTGCATGAATTCGGAGGCCTTGCGGTAGGCGCCGGCGCCTTCGGCGTTTTCAGCGGCCTCGCGCAGCCGGTCGCTGGTGATCACCGCGCCGATCCGGACTTCAACCGGATGGCGCCGCGGGATCAGGCTGCCTTTGCCGAGCACCTGGTAGGCGCCGCTGATATGGATCGGCAGCACGTCGCATCCGCTGCGCAGCGCCAGGAATCCGGCGCCGCTCTTGAACTCGTGGATATTGCCGTCAACCGACCGCGTACCTTCCGGGAACATCAGGACACTGCGCCCGGCGGACAGCTCGCGCATCGCCTCTTCGAGCGACTCAATCTGCGCGCGCTCGCGATCGAACGGGATCAGCCGCGTGAAGTTGCTCGCGATAAAGCGCCGCGCCGGGGTGTTGAAGAAGTAATCGGCCGCGGCCAGGACGACCATCCGCTCGCCGATCGCTCCGAGCGCGTAGCCGATCAGGCCGAAGTCCAGATGGCTCGCGTGATTGGCGACGACCAGGAGACTGCGATTGAACGGGATATTACCGCGCCCCATGATGCGCGGCTTCAGCCACGACTCGAAGCCGGTGTGCTGCACGCGCCGCAGTCCGGCTTCGCCCATTCTGCGCAGCATCCCGGGCAGCGTTAGTGTGTACGGCCGCGCGAAGCGCGCGTATGAGGGCAGCCGCACGCGCGTTTCGCCCTGACCGACCATCCGCTGCAAGTCCTCGACAGTATGGACTTGCGCAAGCTCTTCGGGCGTGAGCTCGCGGCCAGCACGCTCCGCGATATGCTCGCCCAGCTCCGCAAGCGCCAGTGAATCGAGGCCCAGGTCCTCGACCAGCCGCGTCGCAGGCGTCACGTCCTGCGCGCCGCACACCTGCGCCAGCGCGTCGCAGAGCCACTGCTCTACTTCGCCTCCGGCGGCTGCTTGCGTCTTCGCACCGTCGCCGTGGATCATCGCGCGCAGCCGTGCCGCGACTTCAGCGCGTTTGACCTTGCGGGTCCGGGTGCGCGGCAATTCGGCGTCGCTGAAGCGCAGGATCCTGATCCGCTTATGCGGGGCTAGTTGGGCGCCGATTTTATCGAAATGGGCGCGGAGCTGATCTTCCACCGTGCGGCGCCGCTCGCCGCGCGCGTAAGCCGGCACGACCAGCGCGGCCACCTGTTCGGCGTTGCCGGTCTTGATTCCCACCACCGCCAGCTCTCTCAGATACGGCGAATGGCCGTAGGCTTCCTCAAGCTCGTCGATGTAGATGTTATTGCCGCCGGAATCGACGATCACTTCCTTGGCGCGCCCCACGATATAGAGCCGACCCTGATCGTCGAGGCGTCCGAGGTCGCCCGTGCGGAGCCATCCGTCGCTCAACACTTCGCCGGTCGCGGCCGCATTGCGATAGTAGCCACTCATGATGTTGGGGCCGCGCGCCAAAATCTCGCCGATCGCGCCGCCGCCCTCCAGCTTGAGCTCGATTCCCGACAGTGGCTTGCCGACCGAGCCGACCTGGAGCGGCTCGTCCGGATGGGCGGCGGTGAGCACCGGCGAGGCCTCGGTCAGGCCGTAGCCTTCGAGCAGCGGAATCCCGATATCGTTGAAAAACTCGGCCACCCATTGCGGGAGCGGCGCGCCGCCGCTGATCGCGAGTCTAAGCCGCCCGCCGAGCGCAGCATGCGCCTGGCGGAACATCACGCCGCCGGCGTTGAGATGAAAGTCCTTGTCCAGCCAGGCGTTCAAATCGCGAAGCTGTTGGAACGCGGCGTGAAAGAACGGGCCGCGCGATTCGACCTCGTCGACGATCCGGCGATGGACCGCTTGCCACAGCGCGGGCACGCCGATCAGCGCCGTCGGCCTAACGTCGGCGAGCGTGCGCGAGAGGCTGGCCGTGTCCACCCCGAGCGGATAGACCACGCTCGCGCCGCAAGCCAGCGGCAGCAGCATCCCGCAGGTGAACTCGAAGGCGTGATGCAGCGGCAGCAGCGAGAGCAGCAGGTCGTCGCCGCTCAGCGTAAAGACCCGCGAGATCATCGCGACTTCAGAAGTCAGGTTGCCGTGAGTCAGCATCACGCCTTTGGGCGCTCCGGTGGTGCCGGACGTGAAGACGATTGAGGCGAGCGTCTTGCGATCGGGCGGTGCGGGAGCCGGCGATTTGGAGCGCAGGATGAACGGGCGGCCCAGATCTTCCAGCTCGATTTGGATGATATCGCCGGCCGCGGACTTGATCGCGCCGTCGAGTCTGTGCGCGACCGCCGCCGATACCAGCGCGGCGCGGGGCGCGGCGATTTCGCAAATCGGCGCCAGCTCCTGGGCGGAAATCTGATGGTCGAGCGGGACCGCGATCGCGCCCGCATTGAGAATCGCGAAGTAGCCGAGCACCCAGCCCGGTGAGTTCTCGCCGATCAGCATCACGCGCTCGCCTGGCTTGACGCCGCGCATCCTGAGCAGCAAGCCGCCGCGATACGCGCGATCGCGCAGCTCGCGATACGTGGTCGTGACTCGCTCGCCCGAGGGCGTGCGCGCGATCAGCGCCGGACGCGGCCCAAAGCGCTCGGCGCATCGGTCGAGCATCTCGAGCAGGCTCTTGTGTCGCGGCACGCCGCGCGAGCGCGTGCGCGTGTGAAGATCGAGCTGCGGAAAGATGTGCCGGCGTAGTCCCGGCATGTGAATGTTGAGCCAGTAGTCGTGCCAGTCGAGCTGGTCGGGGCGGAACGGATGGCGGCGCGCGTCGGCAGGCGCGAGGCGGCCGTAAAGCGTCCTGATATTGGCGCAGTGGAATGTATAGACGAGGTCCTGCATATACGGCCGATAGACGTCCAGCAGCGAGCGCGCCAAGTCGGTGTCCTCGACCAAACGGTCGACGCGATCATTTATCTGCTTGGCGCGCTGCGACTTTTCTCCCATCACGGTGCCGGCGAGCTCGGCGGCACGCTTGAGCATGCCGGGCAGCGTGCCGCCGGCCAGCTCGTAAGTACTGCGCGAGACGACCACGGCTTCGAGATGACGCGCCAGGCGTCCCATCGGGCCGCCGCCGTTGCCTTGCTCGCGCCGGTTGGCGAGCGCGGTCAGCTCGACCAGCCGCCGCATCGGGAGGGGATTACGATCGGAAGTGCCGAGCTGGTAGATGGGCTCCTGGCGGCGGAGCAGCAACGCGGCCAGAATCGGGACCATCGCGTGCGCGACCAGGTCGACCGGGATCACATCGAGCACCAGCTCCGCGCGCGCCGGGTAGAAACGATAACCGCGGCGCGCCATATAGGTGAGCGGCGCACTGGTGTTGACCCCCTGGTTCCATCCGGGGAACGGATCTTCCAGCGCGCTCTCGATCACGGAGGGCCGCACGACCACCACGTTCAGCTCGCCGCGCGCGGCCAGCACCAGCTGCTCGCCAAGGCTCTTGCTGTAGCTGTAAGTGTTGGGCCATCCGAGGCGATGCGCCCGCTGCTGGCCGATTTGCTTGAGCCGACCTTCGACCCATCGCTTGCGCCGCGCCTCTAGCGCTCCCTCGGCCCCGCGCGCCGACGGCTCGTCCTCTTCCTCCATCTCCAGCTCGGCGAGTTGCGATTGATCGCGCGACTCGGCAAGCACCCGCGTGACCGCGCTGAGCGCGTCACGGATCTCGCGTTGCAGGCTGAAGTTGCGCGCGCCGCTGGGGCACCAATCGACCGGGACGTCGTCTTCGAAGCGCTGGCCATCGGCGTTGCCGGCCGCATAGCAGGTCGAGACGTGCAGCATCGCCGCCCCGTGGTGGCGGCAGAATTCGAGCATGTTCGCGACGCCGGTGGTGTTGGCGGCCAGGGCCTTTTCCAGCGAAGCCTCGAAGTTCACAAGTCCTGCGCAATGAACCACGGCGTCAATCTCGCCGCGCTTGAGACCGGGAGTTTCACCCGTCGCGAGATGCTCGTCCGTGATGTCGCTGGGAATCACCGCGAGTTTCTCCGCGACGTAACGATCGAAGCGGTTGCCGAGATGTTCGCGGAGCGGCGCCAGCGCGGGCGAGTCGAGAATCTCGCGGCGCAACCGGCTCAGGCTGGAGCGTGCGTCGCCGCGAATCAGCAGGTAGATGCGATCGATCTCGGGATGCCATCGCAGCAGCAGGTGGAGAAATACTTTGCCGAGAAACCCGGTGCCGCCGGTCAGCAGGATGCGGCGGCCCGCCAGCGTCTCGGCCAGCGGCGGCATCGCGTGAGCGGCGCGCCCGTTGCCGTTGCGATTTCCGTTGGAGCTATTCGACATCGGCGATCACCAGCGGTGGCAGATGCAGGTACGTGATCTTCGCGGAGCGGCCCAGATCGGAAGTTGCCATCGCGATCGCTTCGTCGAGCGTCTCCGCGGACTCCCATCCGAGCCGTTGCGCGACCTGCGGCTCCTCGCATCCAGCCGCGATTATCCGCCCCACGTGTTGGCGCCCCGGCTCGCCCCAATGCCACATGTATAACGGATGCACACCGTGATACGCGTGGCCGTAGCGGTACATGTGGATGTAAGTCGGATTGCGCGCCAGCTCCTGCTCGTATTTCTTTTCCAGCTCCACGGCGTCGGTCGTATCGGCGAGGCAGCGATGGAAGAACTCGATGTAGCTGGGATGATGCTCGGGATGGAACTCGTCGCGCAGCGGATGGCAGATGATCATCGTGCCGCCCGCCCGCACCAGCGGCTTGTTGCGATACATGTTGAACAGGTAGCCCAGCCCGGTGCACTGCACGAGGATGGGATTCATTATCGAGTTGACGTTGTACGGACAGATGTAGGGAACTCCGACAATTAGTACATCGGCCTGGCCCTTGACCGGCACCGCGTATTGCTGGAACACGCGCGCCAGCGCCTTGCGATGCACCGCCTCGGTCTCGCCCGCCCATACACCCGTCATGCCGTAGGGCGCCGCGTAGCGATGCAGCGCCTTGCGCCGCAGCTCGTTGGAGAGGTTCTTGAGCGTCCAGCGGAAGCCGCTCATCCGCGTGCGATCCCAGTCGTTAAAGCGGTCCTCGTTCTTGTGCAGGAAGTCCAGCATCGAGCCGTACATCTGGTTGTTGATCGCGGTCTCGATCGTAAACACGTTGACGTTGCGGTTGACGATCTGGCCCATCCGCTCGGCGCTGTGATGGAGCGCCGAGCGGCGCGGATCCATGTAGGAGTGCGAGTCGCGCAGCGTCGCAGCGTTGTGATGGTGGCGCAGGCTCTGATAGGGCGCGAGCCCCACCGCCACCGACTTGTGCCCGCCGTCCATCGGGACCAGGTTGATATTCAGGTAAAGCAGCAGGTCCGATTCGACCGCGCGCTTGCTCAGCCACACTTCCTCGCCGTGATCGGTCTTGCCCAGCATCGTCAGCGCGCTGCGATCCTCGGCGTCGAAATTGTACAGCCGCTCGGGCCAGAACTGCCGGTACGCGCGCTCGCCGACCGTGCGCCGAATCTCCGCTTCGGTCATCCGCCGATGCAGCGACGTGGCGATTATCAGATGAACGTCGTCAACGCCGTAATCCGCCAGGGTCTGCAACACGATGTTGAGTGCGCGCTCGCGGAGGTCGGGCCGGCGCATCGGCGGCAGCGGCAGGCTGAGGTCGTCGATCGCGATCGTCACCCGCATGTTGGGATTGAGCTGCGCGAACAGCGGGTCGGCGTTTTCGGGATGGAGCAGGGCGTAGCGCATCGCGGCGTCGGGATCGGCCAGCGGCTCCAGCGGCGGCGGCGGATATATCACCCGTGTTCCCGCCGGAAGCTTCTCGAGCAGGAACTCCTCGCCGTAAGGGATCAGCCGCGGCTCGGAGCGCCGCGTGAGCGTCACGACCAGGTCGCTGCGCGCTCCCGGCTCGTTGCGCAGCTCGTTGGGTTTGAGTTCCCTGAGCTTAGCCTCGGGACGGGCCATATGCGGTCCTCTTCGGGAGCTTCTCTGTCGCGCTGCTGGCCGGCTCCTTCAACCCGGCGGCGCGACTGGTCTTGGACTCCGCGCTATCGAACCTGACGATCGGCCATCGCCGGCTTATCGCGGTGCGCTCCAGCCGCCGGTCGGGATTCACGGCCACCGGATGGCCCAGCGCAGCGAGGAAATCCAGATCATAGATCGAGTCGGCATAGCCCCAGCAATCGCGCAGCTCCAGACCGTTTGCTGCTGCATACTCGGCGCACCAGGCCGCCTTCTCGGCGCCCGCCATGATCGGCTCGTGAAGCCGGCCGGTGGCGCGCTCGCGGCTGAAGACGAAGCGGTTGGCGGCCACGGTCGCGACTCCGAGCCGGCGCGCCAATGGGTCGGCGACGAAGTCGGGCGATCCGGTGACGAGAATCGGCTCGAGTCCCGCCGCGCGGTTGGCGTGGAGCAATTCGACCGCGCGCGGATAGAGATGACGGGTCAGGACGCGTTCGCAATATTCCTCGCCCAGCGCGAGCAGGCGATCATGCGAGATACCCTTGAAGATTTCCGCCATCGCGATATTGAGCAGGCGCCGATCCTGCTTTTCCGCCAGGTACAGGCGCGGCAGGCTGGCCGCCAGACTCAGCAGATAAGCCGCCCGCCCCGTCCATTCGCTGAGGTTGGCCATAATAAAGGCGGTCGAATGGAGCAGATTGAGGCTCGCCAGCGTGCCGTCCAGATCATAAAAGGCGGCTGTTTTGCGGCTCCGGGTAGCGTTGCGGCGCTTCATCGTTTGAACTGACATGTCAGTCTAGTCAAGGACTAAAAAAAGTGCGAACCCGGCGGCCTCATTCGCGAGCGCGGGCACCGTTTTCCCGGGCTCCAATATGCTCCGACAGCGGCGGCAACAGCTCCGGACGCGCCACGCCGCGCAACCCGAACGCCAGAATCTCTGTGACCAGCCTTTCGATGTCGCGCTTGCCGCTCCGCGACGATTCGCCTACCACCTGCTTGATTCCGCCCAGGATGCAATACGCGGCGATCCGGGTATCGCATTCGCGCACCAGCTTCATCTCGATTCCGAGATCGAGCGAGCGCTGGATCGCGTCGGCAATCTTTTCGTAAAAGTCGCGAATCTTGAGATCCAGCTCGCGATCAAAGCCCACCGAATGGTTGAGCAGGATGTCGGTTAGCTCGCGCTCGGTGAAAACAAAGCTCATCACGCGCCGCAAGTTGGCCCGCAACTGTTCCACCGGGTCGGGCTGATCGGTTCCGACTCGCAGGCGAAGGATCCGGCTTCTGAGCTCGCTCACGACCTGCTCGAGCAGCTCTTCGAAAAGGTCTTTCTTGTTCTGGAAGTAAAGATAAAAGGTGCCGCGCGCGATCCGCGCCCGCGCGATGATATCGGCGACGTTGGTGCGATGGTACCCCTTGCGGGCGAAAATCCGCTTCGCATGGCGCAACACCTGCGCGCGCCTGGCCTGCTTCTCCATCGCCTCTGCCCCGAAGCCTTCAGGCTATCGCCGAATCGCTGCCGTAGTCAATTTTTGGCGCCCTCGCCGTCGCTCTGATTGTGGATTCGCCGCCGATGCTGGTCTACTGTCCGGGTTAATCTGTTGATCCTGTGCACGGAGGAGATCAGACGGACGACGCATCGTGCAGCCAAGTGTTCACCGGAGATGCTCGAACCGCCGCCAGCTCGCCTTTGATTTGCCTCCGATACCGAGGCGATAAACGCGCGGGGAAGGGATCGGGTGATGGAAAAGTGAATCTGGGCGACACGTTTTGGGCGGGGCATCTTTACATCGTCTGTTCAGATCCCACCGCCGATGGTTCAGTCGTCGTCTTCAACGCCACGACGCCCCGATGGGATTCAGGCCGGGAGTGCGTCATCCAGCCTGGCGACCATCCGTCGATCAAGCATGAAAGCGTTATCGCGTACGAGCGCGGACGCTTGATGACGCAGGAGCAACAGGACAATCTTGAAAAGGCCGAGTTGTTTAAGACGATGCGTCGCGAGCCGGCGTCACGCGCGCTTGTCCGCCGCATCCAGTTGGGTGCCTTGAAATCGGATCAAACCGCCCAGGAACTCCAGGATATTACTCTGAAATCGCTGGTCGAAGAAGACTGAGCATCACGCGGCTTTGCTGCTCGCCAGAAATTCGATGAAAAGCGCTTCATTGGCCGCGCGCCCCATTTCCTCGATGTCTTCTTCCGAGCGATTCTCCGCACGCAGAATGTCGGCTGGTTCGATCGGAAATGACGAACCCTGCGGATCGCGCCATTCCGGCAATGCATGCGTGAACTCGACCAGCGACCATCGATCCATTGAACCAAACTGGTCGTCAATTTCTTGCAGGACACGCAACTCGTAACGTGACAGCGCTTCGTTCTTGGGTTCTGTCGCCGCCAGGAACACCTCGTGTCCCTTGGGCTCGGAGATGTGTTCCAGCCATGCAGAATGTTCGTCGACCGAACCCCAATTGATCAAGTCCAGGATGCCGCTTAGGACTGGGCCTTTCGGCATCGAGACCATTCGGTCGCATGTTATTGGCAATCCGCGCTCGACGAGCGCGCGGCGATCAGCCAGATAGAGCAGCTTGATCAGCTTCATGTAGTTCAAGCGACCGCCATGTCGCTTGAGCAGAAAGGCGGCTGCCTGCGCCGCTTTTCTTTCATTAAAGGAAAATCGCATTAATCGTAAGAATAGCGCAGAAACCCGAGTAAAACCACCTGCCGGTGCTGGATTTTAGTGCACCAGTGCCCGTGCCTCGCGCACTTGGCCAGTGGACAGACCTCTTCGCCGCAGCTTTACGATCGCAAGCAGCACGACAGAAAGCGACATCGCGAATACGACGCATGCGACGAGGAACGGCTGATCCACGCCCGTCTCGGTGATCGGACGGACGGTAAAAGTGCCGGCGATACCGGTCCGCCAATAGGCGAACAGGCCGATGTCCATGACGGTGTGGCCGATCATGCACGGGATGAGCGATCCGGAGGACCGGGCGAGGAGCCCCAGCAGTACGCCTGCGCCAAATACTATCGGGACCATCCCGGGCGCCGCCCATCCTTTGGTGAGATGCACCGCCGTGAACAAGAGCGAGGAAATCAGAATCGCAACCGGCGCGCCATGGCGTTGCTCGATCGGGCGCTGCATGTAGCCGCGAAAGCCGGTCTCTTCGCAAATCCCCGCCGAGGTCGCGGAGACTACGACTGCGAGCCACTTCAAAGGCAAGGAGGGAATGAAAGAAAAATCATAACCCTGCCGGAAAGCAGCCATCGGAAAGGGGACCAAGCGGAACAGCAGAACGATCGAGGCATGAACCGTCGCGGCGAAGAAGAGCGCAGCGACAATGCTCCAAAACCATTGCGTGGGCGACAGCCTGCCACGACGGAACGCCCTGGCGCGGGCGGCTTGCGCGGCGCGTGGGGGACCTCCTCCGCCCGCCCACCAAAGATAAAGCCCCAGGAATATCGCCTCGGCGGTCGCAGCGAGCGGCACACCAAGGTTAAGGAGCAATAGCGGCCACACGTTGGCGGGCACGAGAGCAATGAGAAGGCCAGACACGATGGCCCGTAGCGGAATCGGCAGCTTCGTCCAGCGGGTTGACACGTCGGGTTGTGTGGTCATTGAAGATGTCTCGGAACAGTCGAGGGATCTTGCGACGGATCTTGACCCGATCGCCGATTCTTCGCAGCGTCGTATCCGGCCTGAGGCGCGCAAACGCCCCGCGGCCGGCTACCGCCGGCCTTGCTGCGAGCGCCCCGGCGCGCGATCGTCACATCTGGAGCTCCCGAGTCCTTAGTCTTTCGTGCTTGGTCTGGTAGCCCTTGTTTTCAGCGCTGCACGCGTCGTCGTGCGGCGGCTTCTGGCCGGTTTCGATTACCTGTCTGATCTCGTTGAGACACGGGTCGTTCTTCTTGATCAGATAGCCCGCCGCGTCCTCAATAGCGTGGCGAGATTCATCGGTGAGACTGAAGTCCGTTGGGATGCTTTCGATCCTCTGCTTCAATGAGGAGTCTTTGATGTTGTCGAACGTCACGTGCCAGAAAACGATCTGCGGTTTCTTCCGATGGGTCTTCTCTTCCCCGCTCGGCGCGCCGTTTGCTTTCGGCTGCTTCGGTCCGGCCGAGTCTTCGATTTTAAGATCTCCGCCGGAGAACTCTGCCACGATATCGTCGCGGTTCGAAGTCAGAAGGCTGTCGTAGGTCGTCAGCGCGTCGCTATCGATGAGATGTCCCCAGAAACCCCTCACATCAGGCTTGGTGCGGTCCGATCCACTCTGTTGGTATGAGTTGACCGAGATGACCACGAAATAGTCGTAATTATCGCGCTGGTCGATAATCACCTGCCTGACGCTCTCCAAACCCAGGTTGTTGACGGTGCCGCCGTCAAAGAGGTGCAAATAAGCGGAAGGCCCCTGATCGGGCGTGGTTGGGCAATCCGGGGGTCGCTTATGTGTGGCTGGCCGTCCGCCCGAGGGCGTTTGGAGGCTGAAGTCGGCAAGCGTCATGTAGTTGAAGACGCCGGGAAACGCTGCCGAGGCCATCACGCCATAAGCGAGCGGATAGCTGTAGATATCCGAGCATATGTTCCTGAAGCCTTGTTCCGTGAAGGTGAACGGTGTGCCGAATTTCTCCACGCCATAGTCCTGGGTGCCGTTGCCGGCGTTGAGAATGAGAAAGGGCCGTTGCGAGTTGAGGTCGGCGAACGTGGGTGACCCGAATTTCAGCGACGACGGCTCGTACACTCCATTCTCGAAGACATCCGCCATCACGTCGGTCCGTGTATAGGCGGTGAACCAGCTGCGTGGCAAATTATACGGCCGTATAATGTAGCCGCCGACGATCAGTCCTCGATAGCCGAAGATGTAGTCGTGGTCGATCAGCTTGCGGAAGGCCTCTTCGGTCCACAGCCCGGCAGTATCACTTTGGGTCTCGGAGGCGTCAGGATCTCTGGACAAGCAGTAGTAGGCCGCCGTCAAAGAGCCGCCCGAGACGCTGGAGATGAGATCGACCTTGGAGAGAACGTCGTAGTCGGGGGCCAGGACCTTCTCGAGCTTGAACATCGATTGTTCCGAGAAGTAGGCGGCCCTCGAGCCGCCGCCCGACAGCGCCAGCAGGACCAGCACCTTGTTGGGTGCCTTGCCGCCGCGGGTGTTGTTCACATTGAAGGTTGCGAGCCTGACTGCGGGAGTGGGCGCGGGCAGTGGCGCGTTTCTGTAGGCCCATTTTGAGGACAATGAGCACCCGCTCGTCGCCAGCGCGAGCATCAATGCCAGCCCGGCATGAAGCAGCGGCCGGCGATTATCTTCCGTTGTCATTGTTCCCCTTTTGCGACAGATTGGCCCGCGCCTGGTCCTGTATGGATTGCCGCAAACGCTAACATTGACTTAACATTGCGGGCAGCGCAACGCAGCCGGGACAGGCGCCGAACTTTTGATTGGCCTCAGGGAAAGCAAATGATTACTTTGGACGTGGTAATCGGAAAGAATGTACAAATCTTTCAGCCCGATCTGGTTAACCTCTACGGCTGCACGATCGGCGACAATGTGAAGATCGGGGCCTTCGTTGAAGTTCAGAAGGGCGTTCAGATCGGGAACGACTGTAAGCTCTCCAGCCATTCGTTCCTCTGTGAGGGCGTATCGCTCGAAGACGGAGTATTTGTGGGGCACGGCGTGATGTTCATCAACGACACCTACCCTCAAGCCGTCAATGCGAAGGGCGATCTGCAAACCGAGTCCGACTGGAGCGTACTGAGGACGCGGATCAAGGCCCGCGCTTCGATCGGCAGCAATGCGACGATTCTGGGCGGCGTCACCGTCGGCGAAGGCGCCCTGGTTGGCGCCGGCGCAGTCGTTACCAGCGACGTGCCGGACTACGCGATCGTAGCCGGCGTTCCGGCCAAAGTGATCGGAGATGTCCGCATCCGCAAAGCCAGAGCCTGATTTCCGGCTCGGCGCATCGCGTTTTGACGGTTAGGCGCCTTCCGGCCATAATGGCGACGCGCTACGGGCGGGCTCATTTACGAAGGGCAACATGCTTCGCGCAAAATGCTTCGCGTAGGAGTAATCGGCTACGGCTACTGGGGGCCGAATCTGGTCCGCAACTTCGCGGAGTCCGGCCGATCGCAGGTGTCTTATGTGAGCGATCTCGACCCCAAGCGCCTGTCTGGGGTGAACGCCCGCTACCCTGCGATCAAGACTACGACTGATCCGCTTGAACTAATCCATGACGCGGCGGTTGACGCGATCGCGGTTGCCACGCCCGTTGCCACCCATTTCGATTTGGCCATGGAGGCCCTGCGCGCGGGCAAGCACGTCTTCGTGGAGAAGCCGATGACCGCAACCTCTGAGCAGGGCCGGCGGCTGATCGAGCAGGCGGAGAAGAGCCGGCGCGTCCTGATGGTTGACCATACGTTTGTTTACACCGGCGCGGTGCGAAAGATCCGCGAGATCATCGATTCCGGCGACCTCGGACATCCTTATTACTACGACTCCGTTCGGATCAATCTTGGGCTCTTCCAGCACGACGTGAGCGTCATCTGGGACCTCGCCGTCCACGATCTGGCGATCCTGAACTATGTGCTTCCCGGCAAGCCGTGGGGCGTGTCCGCCACGGGCATCGGCCATGTGACGGGCGGTACGGAGAACATCGCGTATCTGACGCTCTTCTATGCCAACAGCTTCATCGCGCATATGCATGTAAACTGGCTGGCGCCGGTGAAGATCCGCCGCACTCTAATCGGCGGCAGCCGGCGGATGATCGTCTATGACGATCTGAACGCCGGCGAGAAGGTCAAGGTCTACGACAAGGGGATCAACGTGGACGCCGGCGACGCCGAAAGTATCTACCGCCTGCGAATCGACTATCGCGCCGGAGACATGTGGGCTCCGAATATCGACAACACCGAAGCGTTGGAAGTGGAAGTCAAGGAGTTCGTCGAAGCCGTTGACCAGGGCCGCGCCCCGCTGACCGACGGCGAAGCCGGCCTGCTGGTTGTGGAGATCCTCGAAGCCGCCACGCGATCGATGGCCGAGCGCGGCAGGCTGGTGGAGTTGAAAGGGGAAAGGTGACCGCGTGATTCCGATCGCAGATCTGAAGGCCCAGTATCACGCGATCAAGGCGGAGATCGACCGCGCCATTTCCAACGTGCTCGAGAGCAGCCAGTTTATCCTGGGCCAGGAAGTGGCGGCGTTTGAAGACGAGTTTGCTGCATACTGCGGCGCCCCGCATGGCGTCGGGCTGAATTCCGGCACCAGCGCGCTGCATCTGGCGCTGTTGGCCGCGGGAGTGGGACCCGGCGACGAAGTCATCACGGTTCCGTTCACCTTTGTTGCAACCGTCGCAGCGATCATTTACGCGGGCGCGCGACCGGTCTTCGTCGACATCGAACCGGCCTCGTTCACCATCGATGTCAACCGGATCGAGTCCGCGATCACCGCGCGGACCAAAGCCATCCTGCCGGTTCATCTCTACGGCCAGTGCGCCGATATGGATCCGATTGTCAACCTGGCCCGCCGGCGCGGCTTGGTCGTGATTGAAGACGCGGCGCAGGCCCACGGAGCGCAGTACAAGGGCCGCCGCGCAGGATCGCTCGGCGACCTGGCGTGCTTCAGTTTCTACCCCGGCAAGAATCTTGGCGCCTACGGCGAGGCGGGCGCAGTCGTTACCAACCACGCGGAGTACAACCGGGTCGTCCGGATGCTGCGTGATTGGGGCGGTGAGAAAAAGTACGTACATTCATTGAAGGGCTACAACTACCGCATGGAGGGGATGCAGGGCGCGATCCTGCGGGTCAAACTGCGCCACCTCGAGGCCTGGACCGAAGCGCGGCGCCGGCACGCGGCGGCGTATCGCCGCTTGCTCGGTCCGGCCGGCGTACAGATACCATGCGAGATGCCGTACAACCGTCACGTGTATCACGTCTACGCAATCCGGACGCCGCAGCGCGCCGGATTGCAAGCTGCTTTGGAAGCCGCCGGCATCCAGACCGCTATCCATTACCCTATTCCGGTGCACTTGCAGCCGGCCTACTCCGATCTCGGCTATCGGCGCGGCGATTTTCCGGTTTCCGAGCGCGCGGCGGACGAAGTCCTTTCGGTGCCGATCTATCCCGAAATGACCGATGAGCAGGCGGGCATCGTGGCCTCATCGATTCTGGAACATTCGCGGCTTCAGGCCCGCGCTTCATGATCGAAGAATTGCTCATCATCGGCGCGGGCGGCGGTTCGCGCGAACTCGCTGATGTGGTGAATGACATCAACCGTCGGGAAACGCGCTGGAAGTTGATTGGGTTCCTGGACGACGATCCAGCCAAGCAGGGGACCAACGTTGACGGTCTGCCGGTGATGGGACCGCTTGAATCAATAGTCCGCTACTCGGCGCAGGTCATTGTTGGCGTCGCTCATTGGAAGCATGCCAGTGCGAGACGCCGAATCGTCGAGCGGCTTGCGCTGCCAAGCGAACGGTATGCGACGCTGGTTCATCCCTCGGCGTCAATTTCATCGCGGGCCGCGATCGGGCGAGGCACCGCGATCCTGCACAATGTGGTAATCACCTCTGGAACAGTGGTCGGGAACCATGTGCTGATCTCGCAGAACGTGACGATGGCGCACGATCAGATCGTCGAGGACTTTGTGACTATCGCCCCTGCCGCTACGATTACCGGCTCTGTGCGCTTGCGGTCAGGTAGCTATATCGGCGCCGGTTGCACGATCCTGCCTGGAGTGACGGTGAATGAGGGAGCTCTGGTAGGAATTGGCTCGGTAGTGCTGAACGACGTTCCCGCCTGCCGTACGGTATCAGGCAATCCCGCGCGGCTACTCCCTCAACAATAGCAGAACGAAGTGTTATTAAGTCTGATATCTTAATTATAAGATATCAAACGGCCATCGTCGTGAGATTTCAGACTGGGTCAAGCATCACCGGCCTGAGGTTGGTCGTCGGAGTGCGTCGGGAAAGGCGCGTTTCAGGCCTTTCGCGGAAAGACCGGTTACCCGCCTTATGGGGGGTGCTCCCGGTGTTTCCACGAACTCGAGAAGTCCGAGCCCCGGAGCATGGACAAAGGCGACCCGGCGCCCGTGGCCGAAGGCAGGTGCGAAGGCCGGACCCGATACGGCGGTGAAGCCAGCCTTCTTGATCAGATCGTCATACTCATCCAGCGTCTCGATTTGGAAACAAAGGTGATGCACGCCGCCGCCACTGATCATCTGCCGCCTTATCGGCGACCGTTCTGAGAGTGGTGACAGTAACTCAAGGCGTGGGAAGTCCTTCTTTGGGTCAGTCAGGAAACAGATCAGAACGTCTTGGTGAGAGTCCTGAACGGTGGGTCCTACCTGCGAGAACGAGGTCGCACTTGCAAGGAGATGGCTCGTCATCTCAAGAGAGTGCGTGACGAGCCCAATATGGTCGCAGATTAGAGACTCCATACACAGCCTACGACTATCAACTGGAGAGTGGTTCGGACAAGTCTGTGCCTAGTCGCGCTTCAGCTTCGAATCCCGTAGGCTCTTTGCGTAATTTAGGATCAGTTCGAAAGAGAGCGGGCCATCGGGGTCGTCGAGCAGCAATTGCTCGGGCTGCAGCTCGATCTGGCATTCCTCTTCGATCAGGGCGATGAGATTCAGCGTTGCCACCGAGTCCCACTTGGCGACTGACGCTGTGCTGGCTTGAACGATCTCCTCCGGATTCAGCTCCGGGAAGACCAGGGCGAAGCAGCCTTCAACCCGCTGTCGGATGTCATCAGTCACACGCCGTCTCCCAAACCTGATGGTACAACCGCGGGCTTCTGGCGCGGAACTGCGCCGCGGTGAGTCTAACACTGCCAATCGGGGCTTGGCCGGCAACTCGCTCGAGGAAAGCACGCATAGGTCCGTTTCTCTCGGTGCCGGCAAAGTCAAACACGATGCGGTCAGCTCCATAGTGAGTCAGCAGAGCGGCGAGGCATCCGTATTCGATTTGACGCGAAAAAGCGCGGCAACTCATTACCCACACCGCTACGCGCAATTCAGGACCGTCACGCCGTCCGGCCAGAACCGCGATCTTTCCGAGCGTGCTGTAGTTGTCTTGGTAGGACACAACCATCTGAAACCCGCCCGGGCCCTCGTGCAAGGCGCGCCACTCGGCTTGCGTCCACCGGCGTCCGTTGAGGTTGAATTGGTTGGTTTTGTTGACGAGCTCCAAGGGCCGCGGATCGTTCAAATGGTTGCCGTACGAAATCGTAATTTCGGCGCGCGCGTCGCGCAACAGGTCGGCGGCGGTCCCGCCGTTTGCCTCGAGCTCCTGCAACAGTGGCTGCGAATCGCGCAGGCTCTGCCGGCGCAGCGTGTCTTCGACCGAGAGCGCGGGCTTCCCGAACCGATCGCGCAGCCCGTATAGCAGTTCGACCACCGCGGCCGGGTCGTCTTGAGGAAAACAAATGCACTCCATCGCCGGAAATGCGGCTTGCACCTCGGCAACTTCCAGCGGGCTTTCGTCGACGAAAACCACGCTCTCGGGCCCCACGTTCCAGCGCTGCAGAATCCGCGCGACCGAGAGCGATTTGCGATCCCAATGAACCTCGAACGGGAAGATCAGTTCAGCCGGAATGAGAAGATCGCCGCGGCTGAAGGCCTTGTGCACCGTCTCCGGATCGTTCTTGCTGGCCGCTGCGACCAGCACGCCGGTCTCGGCCAGCGAGCGAAGCAGAAGCTGGTAGAGGCCATGGTGTTGGCTGTGATGATCGAGGTCCCAGGAAATATTTTCTTCACCAATCTCCCCTACGATTCCACTCCAGAGCGTGCCGTCGAGATCGGTAATAACCCCTTTCTTCGGAGCTGGCGGGCACAAAATCTGGGCGACCAGAGACGCCATCTGAGCGGCGTGCGCGAGCTTGTACGGAAACCCGCTGCGCAGGTCTCCTCCAATATCCCATCGGCTGCCGGGAGGCGAAACGCGATCCAATTCCTGAGCCGAAAGCCGGCTCGCGCGGCGCTGACCGGCGAAAGCGAGAACGCGTTCCTCAAGCCGGAGCTGGAATCCCGAGCCGAGACGATTGGGGGTGAATGACACCGGAGGCAGTGGGAGAGTGGGCAAGACGAGCGCCAGCGGGCATACGGTAGCCGCGCGGTCGAGAGCGTCGGCCAGTACCTTGAGCTTGAGCTCGACGGCGACGATGATGTCCTGCTGATCGGAAGGCGACCATCCGCGCGGACCGCGAATGCCTAGTCGAAGGTCGAGGTCGGGCCACTCGATAACGATTGCGGCGAAACTCGGGCGCCTGATCGCAATGCCGTTGACGTTTCCGATCAGGTTGCCGTAGAGACCGGTCTCAATCTGCACTCGTCTTTGCGGAAATCGAATCTGTAGTTCGGCTGCCAGCAGGGTTTGAAAATGGAGCGGAGTGAATCCGCAGGCGAGGAAGGCCTGCAAAGGCTCGGCACTTTCGTCCGAGGGCGCCTGGCGCAGGATGAGGAGCGCTTCGCTGAGTTTCATCTCTACTTCCGTGGTTCGCGCCAACCTCGGGCTGGCGACTCAATGCCGCGCAACCTCACGCGGCCGTCTCCCACGAACACCTATCTGCACATCACGAAACTTACGACAATTTCGCACACTTCCCGCTTTTAGGCCACTGCTGTATAGTCAGCGCCGAACGACGGGCGGTCTGACAAGGGAGAGGGCCGACTTCGTTGCTGACCTAAGTCGCTCAGTATGACGTTCCTTCCACGGAGCCTTCCGAAACCCGTCACCAGGCGGACCGCAGTCTAGCCGGGCTCGCCGCGGAGCATCGATGACGCTCAGCGTGGTGATACCGGTCTACAACGAAGGCGAGGGCATCCGTCTGCTTGTGCGCCGCCTGCTCGATTGCCTTAAAGATCTCGGCGTCGATTGGGAAGTCATTTTGGTCGATGACCATTCGCTGGATAATTCGCCCGACGTTCTGAAGCAGGTATGCGCGGAAAACGCCGGCCTTCGCTGCCTGCGGCTTTCCAGCAATTGCGGCAGCCATATCGCGATACTGGCGGGTCTGGAGCATGCACGCGGCGACTGCGCGGTGTTCATGGCGGCCGATCTCCAGGACCCGCCTGAACTGATCGCCAAAATGCTCGAGCTCTGGCGCCAAGGCTCGAAGGTGGTCTGGGCAGTGCGTATCCAGCGTGAACAGGTCCCGCTGGCTGACCGGTTGTTCGCAACCACGTTCTACTGGCTGCTCAATCGTTTCGGCGAGGTCACCCTCCCGCCCGACGGCGCCGACTTCGCTCTGGTCGATCGTCGGATCATCCAGCATCTGGCACAGTCCGTGGGCGCCAATCCCAGTCTGTTCGCAGAAATCGCCCGGACGGGTTTCACGCAAGCCGAGGTGCCGTACGTAAAAGAGGCGCGCAAATTCGGCAGCACCAAATGGAGCCTGGGCAAGCGGCTCAAGCTGTTCGCGGACACCTTCGTTGCGTTCTCCTACGCGCCGTTGCGGGCGATGTCGTACATCGGGCTCGGCATGAGCGTGCTTGCTTTCCTCTGGGCGCTGGTCGTGTTCTTCGGCCGGGTTTGGAACCAGCGCCCGATCAGCGGCTATGCCTCGCTGATGATCGTGATCCTGACCGTCGGCGGGTTCCAGATGATCATGTTGGGTGTGCTCGGCGAGTACCTGTGGCGCACTCTCGATGAGGCCCGACATCGTCCGAAATATTTTATCGAGGAAAGCCGCTCCGGCTCCGGACTATCGAAGGGCGAGGGCGCTGAGCTAGAGTCGGGTACCGTACCGATGTCCGAAAAACAGGCGTCTTCTTAATGGATATTTCCGGAAAGAGGGTCCTCGTGACCGGAGGCGCCGGCTTCATCGGCTCTGAGCTGGTTCGCCAACTGGTTGAGAAGCGCGCCGGAGTCGTGGTGGTCGACAATCTGGTGAATGGCCGCCGCGAGAACCTCGCAGGTCTGCCTGCCGATCGCGTGCGGCTGGTCGAGGCGGACGTCCGTGACGCGGCGCGGATGGTGGCTCTGGCGCGGGGGACGCAAATCGTCTTCCATCTCGCCTGCCTCGGGGTTCGGCACTCGATCCACTCGCCGCGCGAGAACCACGAAGTCAATGCGGTTGGCACGCTGAATATGCTCTTGGCGGCCAGAGCCGCGGGCGTCGAGCGATTCGTATACGTCTCCAGCTCGGAGGTATACGGCACGGCCCGCTGGGCGCCGATGACCGAGCAGCATCCCACGTTCCCGAAGACCATATACGGAGCATCGAAGTTGGCGGGTGAATGCTATGCGCGCAGCTTCCATGATACCTACGGCTTTCCCGCAGTAGTCATTCGGCCGTTCAATAGCTACGGACCGCGCTGCCATCACGAGGGCGACAGCGGCGAAGTGATTCCCAAGTTTCTGCTGCGATGCATGGCGGGGCGCCCGATGGTTATCTTCGGCGACGGTACTCAGACTCGCGATTTCACCTACGTCGCCGACAGTGCGCGCGGCATCATCCAGGCCGGAACCTCGGATAGCGCGATTGGTGAAACCATAAACCTCGGCAGCGGCCACGAAGTAAGCATCAAGGAGCTTGCGCGCGAAGTTGGTCTGGCGCTCGAGCAGCCCGAGCCGGCGATTGAGTATATCGAGCCCCGGCCGGGCGATGTGCTCCGGCTGTGCGCCGATATGTCGCATGCGCGCCAGTTGTGCGGCTATCAGCCGTCGATTCCGCTTCGGGATGGCCTGAAAAGACTAAAGGAGTGGTACCAGGCGCAGAGCATCCCGCCCGAGGTGCTGCTTAGGGACGAGATTGTTCAGAACTGGAGGGCCGGCTGATGCCTGACCGTCCTGGTTTCATTCCTGTCGCAAAGCCCTGGATGGGCGAGCGCGAGGCCGAAGCCGCGCGGCGGGCCATTCTTTCGGGATGGGTCACGCAAGGCCCCGAGGTGGCCGCACTCGAGCGTGAGTTTGCCGCGTTCACCGGCGCGCCGTATGCCTGCGCAGTATCGAATTGCACCACCGCGCTCCATCTGGCGCTGCTGGCCGTCGGCGCGGGACCGGGCGATGAGGTAATAACGGCTAGCCATTCGTATATAGCCACTGCCAATAGCATACGCTATTGCGGCGCGATTCCGGTCTTTGTCGATATCGAACCGGCGACGTTCAACCTCGATCCGGATCTTCTGGAAGCGGCGATCGGCGATCGCACTCGCGCGATTCTCTGCGTGCATCAACTCGGGATGCCGTCGAATCTGGAGGCCATCCTGCGCATCGCGGGCCGCCATTCGATTCCCGTGGTCGAGGATGCCGCCTGCGCGGTCGGCAGCGAAATCCATTGGAGGGGCAAATGGGAAAAGATCGGCAAGCCGCACGCGGATATCGCCTGTTTTTCGTTTCATCCTCGCAAGCTGATGACCACCGGCGACGGGGGAATGCTGACCACCGCCAATCCTGATTTCGATCGCCACTTCCGCTTGTGGCGCAATCAGGGCATGAGTATCTCAGATGCGGCTCGGCATCAGTCCGCGCAGGTCACCTTTGAGGACTATCCGGAACTCGGTTACAACTACCGGATGAGCGACATCCAGGCCGCGATCGGACGCGAGCAGCTCAAGCGCCTGCCGGAGATTGTCGCGCACCATCGCGCGCTGGCGGCCCGTTATCACGATCGGCTAGCGGGCGTGCCGGGCGTCATCGTTCCCGGCGAGCCGCGCTTCGCCAGAAGCAACTGGCAGAGCTATTGCGCCCGAATCCCGCAGCCGTGCGATCAGAAGGCCGTGATGCAGTTCATGCTGGATCGGCAAATCGCCACGCGCCGTGGCGTGATGTGCGCTCATCAGGAAGCTGCGTACAGTGGCGAGAGCTATCGCGCGGCCGGCCCGCTGACGCAGAGTGAAGCGGCCCGCGACCGCGCGATCGTTCTTCCGCTTTTCTATCAAATGACCGAAGCGGAACAGGATCGCGTAGTCGCAACTCTCGCCGACGCAATAGCCGCTTCGGGGAAACGCTGACCGTCCGCGTCCGCCCGATGCGGTGCTCGCAGACCCCGGCCCAGGCGCTGCAAGCCGCGAATCGCGCCGCGAGTCATTCTCGATGACCGACGAATCTGCCTGGCCGAGCCGCGCCGACAACGCGGGCACCGCGGCCGGCATGCACGCAGGTTCGCCGCTGACCGCGCTTATAGCACTGGTTCTGATTCTGGGTGCAGTGCGGCTGGTGCTCGGCTTCAACTCCGAGGCGCTCGGATGGCCGGACACTCAGGGTTACGAGGCTCTCGCCACCGATATCCGAAAGCTCAACTTTGCCGACTACGACGGCAACCGGCCGCCGGTATATCCCCTGATGCTCCTGCTGGCCGGAATGAATTGGAGCGTCGCGAGGATTATCCAGTCTCTAATGGGTATCGGCGTGGCGGCGATGCTCTTTTACCTCGTCCAGCGCAGCACGCGCAGCAGAGCGCTCGCGCTGGTTGCGGGACTCATCTATGGCTTGAGCCTTCGGCCGCTGATTTACGAATCGACTATTCTGTCGGAGACGCTCTGTACATTCCTGCTGATGCTGTCCGTGCTGATATTCCAGCGGATGCTATTGGACCGGAGGCTTACTGCCGCGGATCATCTGCTGCTTGGTGCGATAACCGGGCTGACAATTCTCACGCGCGCAGTCTACGCGTTCCTCGCGCCGCTTTACTTCATGATTCTCGCGGCGCTGAGTTATCGATCGACCGGCAGCGTCAGCGAAAGCGTTAAGCGGCCGGCGATACTCGCGACGATCGCGTGCGCTTTCGTGATTGGCTGGTGTATATTCAACCAGGCGACGATTGGCTACTTCGGACTAAGTACTCAACTTGGCGCTGATCTGAGCGATCACAGCGGCACCTTTATCGAGTTGGCGCCGGCCAGGTATGCGCCGATTCGCGCCGCATATCTGGCAGCCCGGGCTGAAGCGGTCGCACGCACGGGGTCGAGCGCAGACGCGATCTTTTTCTGGCATGCGCCCGCCGGCTACAATCCCTTTCAGCTGACGCGCGACCTCACACGGATGTCGCTCGAAATGTTTGCGCGGCATCCCGTTCTGTACGCTGAAAGCGTGGCGCGCGCGGGCGTACTGTTTTGGACCGGGGTCCCAGGGCAGCGGCCATACCATTTTCGCGGACCGGTGTTCGCGAGCTGGATGTGGGCGATCTGGCATGTCGAGCAGCCGCTGCTGCTGGCGCTCAATGTGCTCTTCCTGATCAGCGTTGCGCTGCCGATAGCGAAGTGGATTCGCGGCCGGCGGCCACCTGTATTCGATCTCTGCATGATGGCGATCGTGGTTGCGGCGTCGGTGGTCAGCTCGATGCTTCAGTACGGCGAGAACGATCGCTTCTACACGCCGACCTATCCGCTGGTGCTGGACGTGGCCCTGCTGTTCGCCTGGCGTTCATTGCCTGCCGGCGCAGACGGCCAGCAGGGCGTGGTCTCCTGGTCATCGAGGAAAATGATTGGGTTATCGATCGCTGCGACAGCCTCGATCGCGTTGATTTGCTCCGTTGTGACGTACCACTTTTGGCAAGAGGCCGCGGTGGAGCAGGCGACCGAAGCGGCAGGCGACTGGCTACGACTTGTCGATCAGGGTGGGTATCCGGAGAAGCTGGAACCAGTTGAACGGTTACGAGCGGGGGCTCATGAGCCAGGCGCAGTGGCAACAGTCGATCGCCAGGTTGCGCAAATTGATGGGCCAGCCGCTTTCGCGGCGACTTGTGCTGGCGACCTACGATACGAACCCGCCGCTGGAGCGCCCTGGGCAATATGTTGTCGTAGAGTACATCAGCTCGTTTGAAAACGTGAAGTCCGTGAAGGAAACTGTCACGCCGATGATGGACACCGACGGCCATTGGCGCATCACCTCCTATCAGATCATGCCGCAGGACAAATACTATGCTGGCGCGGTTCGCCTCAACCGCCAGCCCTAGCTCGCCGGGGCGGCGATCGCTCTGCCCGCGAGGGTGGCGCCGGTTTGCAAGGGCGGGTGCGCGTGGCTGACCTCAACCGGAATGCGCGATTGATCATCGTCGCCGCGCTGGTCATCGTGGCCGGCTGGCTCAGGTTCGCGGCGGCCGGCTTTGGCTTGCCCCAGCAATTTCGCCCTGACGAGGAACAACTGGCTCCCAAAGCTCTGGATTTCGATACCGACTGGAATCCGCATCGGGCCATATACCCGGCTGCGCAGATGTACTTGGTGCGTGGAGTGCTGCGGGCGTATGCGATAGTCAACGGCGAAAGCGGGAACTTGCACGCGATCTTCGACTCCAACAACCAGGCGCTCGCTTATCTGATAGCCAGAGAGGTCTCGGCTGCGATGGGCACTGCGACCACCGCGGCAGTCTATCTGGCGGCTGCACCTATATGTGGCCCAACCGGCGCGCTGGCTTCCGCCGCGGTGGTGGCCTTCTCGACCCTCCACGTGCGCGAGTCCAAGTTTGGCAAGATGGAGGTACCGGCAGGCTTATGGGTTGCGCTCGCGATCGCCATGATGATGCGCATGGTCTATCGCGGCCGCCGATCGGACTACGCGCTGGCCGGCGTGTTCGCGGGGCTCGCCGCGGCGACTCACTATGCGGCGGGCTTGGTTGTGGCCGGCGTCTTTGTAGCGCATCTCGAAGCCCGGCGGCGCGAAAATCGAGCGCTCCTGGGCGCGCTTGGCGATGGACGGGTTTATCTGGCCGGTGCGGTCACAATACTCACTTTCTGTTGTGCGACGCCCTATCTCTTTTTGGATTGGGCGCAGACCGTAAATGACTACCTCTATATTATTCATCATTCCTGGTATGGCATGGGCGAAGCCTATGGCTGGCTGTGGCTGGTAGAGCGAATGATGCCGGATAGCTTCGGTATCACGTTGCTCTTCTTCCTGCTGGTTACGCTTGTTTACACGGTCCTGCGCCCGAGGCCGGGCGTAATCTCGCTGCTGGCATTCATCGCGATTACCTTTGCCAGCTTCCTCATCGGCTCGCCCCCGCTCATGTATCGTTATCTCATAACTCCGTTGCTGCCGATGGCGGTGCTGGCCGGCGTCGCCATCGGCGATTTGACCGGCTTCGCTTCAGCGCGGCTGGGAGTCACGCGCGGCGCTTTGCTCGCGGCAATCCTTATCGGAGTGATTCTGGCGCCTTCACTGATCCACGATCTGCAACTTGACCGGCTTTTGCTTCAGATCGACACGCGGACGCTCGCCAGCCAGTGGGTGGCCGCGCACATCGCGCCGGGAAGCGGCATCGCAGTGACCGACATTTATATTGAGTACGGACGGCCTCAGCTGCCCCCCGGCTGCGTAGTTGTTCCGATGCAAGATCCCGCTGTGATGCGGGTAGAGAATGTCTGGTGGGTCATTTCGGACAGTATGCCCGGGATGCGCTACTCGCCGGGACCGTCAGCCGCCCAGCTTGCCGCGCTGAACTCAGAGGCCGATCTGATGTATGACGTCAATCCGCTTAAGGATGGCACTCCCGCGCCGATCTTCGACGCGAACGACGCGTTCTACGCGCCCCTTCAGCACATCGCGAGCATGGAACGGCCCGGCCCGAGGATTCGGATCTGGAAAATCAGGCCGTGAGCATCGCGCCGGCTGCGTATCGGCCCAACCGCATATTAATCCTGGACGCGTCGAAAGATTCCTATTCAGTCTGGCGGTTCGGGACTGCGAGCTGCGGCGAGTAAACCTCGCACCCGGTCTCGAACTCAGCCGGCCCTCTGCTCACCCGCGCCTGCCGAAATCTATTGATCGGCTTGTCCACCAGCCAGACGATCGGCCATGCAACAGCCAAGGTCAGAACCAGAATGGTCAGACTATTGCGCGTGGTGCTTTCGAGGATCACTCCGGCAGAGTAGAGGACGATTAGGGGGTAGTGCACCAGATAGATCGGATAAGACAGATCTCCAAGGGTTGCGTCAATTTTGCTCCGTGAGGTCTCGGCGAATAGGCAGGGCAGCGCCAGCACTACAAATGCATAAAAAGGCCATAGCAGTACGACATCCGGCGCATAGCCGAGCGCCTCACATTTGACTATGGCGTAACGGAGCGAAAACGTCCCTGCGAATAGCAAGATGACCATCGCTATCCGCAAGGCCCGGCCGGTTCGGTGGCCGAAGCCCTTGTACAGGCGATAAGAGATTACACCCATCAGAAAGAGCGCCAACTCGAACGGGAAAAATCGATAGTTCCAGGGGTCGTAGTCAAGACCAAAATGATATGCGGCGAAGCGGGCGCCAAGGCTGAGCAGGGCCAGCACTGCGATCCAGCGGGTTCGGAGTCTGACGATGAATGGAGCGATCAGGTAGAACATAAGCTCCAGGCCGAGCGACCAGGCCTGCCGCACCGTGACGAGCGGATAGACCAGCGGATGAGGCGTCATGCTCCAGGTGAGACCCTGCGGACCAGGCCACAGAAACAATAGTGATTCCTGTCCTATCAACAGGACGTTCGTGATGATCACCCATAGTATGTCGCTCGGAGTCATCCATGCCCGATCGTTATGCCAGAGCGCGAACAGTCCGGGGCGTCCCGTTACCCACATGAACGCTTCGATACCAATCGCCAGAATCAAAACCAGGTAGTAAGTGGAATATATTCGCAGCGCGCGATTGGTATAAAAGAGAAAGCGGTCGCGAACGGGATGATACTTTTCAGTCAGAATCAAGGCCATGAAGAAGCCCGACATGATGAAGAAGATCTCAACTGCAGGCTGGCCACCCGCGATCTCCCAGCCGAACAGAGGGCCGACGTGGCCCAAGAGTACCGAGACGGCTAAAATTACTCTAAGCAGACCCATTGCAGTTACTTTCGTCGCGAGCGCAAGAGCCGCCTGCCGGCATCCCCAAGTACCACCCGCACGTCGCGCGGTTTTATACAGTGAAGCATCTACTCGAGGCGATCGACGCGCTCAGCGAGTCTGACGCGCCGAGGCCTTGAAGCATTGTTCGATCTCGATTTGTTTGAGCGCGCGCGCTTTGAGGTCTCGCTCTGGTCTCTCGAACCCCCGGTAGACGCTACCATTCGAGAGGTTCCCTTCCCTCCGTTTGGACATGGCCCTAGCCCCTTGCTATCTCATAGTGTTCGTGCCGCAACTCAGCGTCATATGCTGTTCGCTGTGAGTTTGCAAGCTGAAAGTAGCGAACTCGATCGAGAGCGGGGCGGTACCGTGGGTCGTGGAGGGCGACGGGAACTACGAGCTCCGATTAAACCGGGTCGTTTCAACCGATCGTTATGCCGCAAACCGGCCGGGGCGCCCGGTTAGCCACATGAACGCTTCGATACGCAAGCGGTGTCGGGGAACGCGAGCGCTGCACCCGCGCCTGCCGGAATCTATTGACCGGGTTGGCCCTGCGCGCACCCCAGAACCGCACCCGAGAGGGCCGGGACAAAGTGCGCTGATAGCCCATCCAAGTAAACGGACTGGAGCGAACTCGCCTTACCCAGCGCCACACACCCGTACTCGTAGGGCAGCCGGCCGGTCTCGTCGCATACAATCAGCTGCGGAGCTTTCCATGCTCCCTCGAGATAGAAGGGCCATACGATGTCGTGCCGATGAAAACGCGCGAAAAGGCTGCCATTGAGGGCGACCGATGTCCCGCGGGGTATGGTGCGGGACAAACATCGGAGAAACGCGTCTTCCCGCTGAGTCAGCGCGTCGGAGACGAAATGGCGGTGTGGGAAAAACGGCGTGAACCGGGTGATCACGTCGTAGCGAAGCACCATCCTGAGCGCGATCATTTGAGCCATTATAGCGAGGGGCAGCACGAGCCATAGGGCGGCAGATGGCGCTCGCACTTCGGCGGCTGGTTTCGCATAGCGAACCGCGAACAGGCATTCCGCGATCAAGAGACTCCAAAACATCACCAATCTTGCCGGCCACACCGGGCCAAAAACCGTGGGATCGACGGGGTAGGCGTAGCTGCTGACCACTGCAAGCAGGAAGAGGGGGAGTGCGCACGCGCAGGCGACCCACGCACGCCGGACCGGAACCCCGGCTAGATGCACCACCGCGCCCGCGAGCAGCAGAACGGTCAGGTCGCTCCCCTCACGGAAGAACATGCGGGGCGCACTGCCGTCTCGCAATGATTTCATGGCGTTGCCGAGAGTTCGCGCCATCCTGCCCGAAGGGAGGTGCCGTTGCATCGCCCAGAGCAGCGCGAGACCGCCGGCGAATACCAACAGCCAGCCCGCGGTGATTGCGAGCAGTCGGCGCCAAGTGCGCTTGTCCCCGCTTCTCGCGTTGGTTTCAAAGATGACGTGTATCGCCCACGCCAGGACGGCGCCGCTCTCGTACGTCAGCACTATCAGGAGGGCTGAAAGCCAGGCCCATCGAGACCTACCAGCAAGCTGGGCGGCAAAGAGGACACCCAGCGGCAGAAAGCAGAGCTGGACGTGCCAGCCATAGATCTGGTCGTCCCAAAGGTAGAAGGCCACTGGACCAAGCATAAGCACGACTGCCACGACCCAATACAGGCTGCGCTTGGACGGGTCGTCGGCAAGCGCAAGTCCGCGGATCGACCAGAGCGCCGCCAACCAGAGGGCCGCCAAGCCCGCGAACAGGCCGTAGGCGCCCATCAACGCGGTGAGCGGGTACCAACAGGGAACGGTGTAGTAGTTGTGAAGCGCGGCGTGATTTCCGTATTGGTTGTCGAACAGGAGTGGCCGGCCATCGACGAAGCTCCGCGACATCTCCAGAAACGAAAAGAGATCCGAGGTGTACTCGAGTCGCTCGAACAGAATTGCCTTGACGACCAGCCAATACCCAACGATAACGAGGAGCAGCAGGAGCACGAGCGCTGCTCTCGCCGGAAGGCTGCCGCGCTCCGCTTCCATCGGACCGAGCATAAGAACATCGCGCGCACTTGGAAAGCGCCGATCGACACCGCCGGAGTTTCATTCGCACCTGCTCCGATTAGACCGGGCCTTTTCAACCGATCGCATTTGTGGGAAAAGACACGCGGACTTTGATCGCAGCGACGCTTGTTCCTGAATCAGCAGACGCGCCGCGGGGAACCCATGGGCTCGGAGGTCGCATTCACCGCGCTGACAGCATCGGAACTCGTTGCCGGCATCCTGGTAGCATTGCCGGCGGCCCTGATTGTCAACGGTTACGCACTCGACACGGCCGGCTGGCCCATCGACCCGACGGCGATGATGGTTCTGCTGCTGTTGGAGACCGGCCTGGGCGCGGCGCTCGGACGGCGCCGGCTGCGAGGCCTGACGAGCCAGGTTCGCTTCGCGAACTGGGACTTCGCCGGATTTCTGATCGTCGTCACGGGCCTGTGCGGCTACATCCTCTGGTTGGCTGCTCCCTCCCTGCTGCCCACCGCGTACTCGATTGACCTAACCGGCCACGCGAAGCTCACCGACTTGATATACTCCCGGCACTGCCTTCCACACGGCCCGCCGCTGGATAGTTATTTCGGAGGGGTTGCCACTTACTACAGCCCCGGCAGTCACATGCTGGCGGCCGAGATTGCAGTTTGGACGGGGACAACCCCACTGCGCGTACTGCATCCAATCCTGGCGGCGATGGTCGCGCTCAAAGCGGGCCTGGTTTACAATTCGATCCTGCGGTTGCTGCCGCCAAGCCGGCGCCGGGTACTGGTCGCGATCGCCGGAGCCGCCGCGTTGATCTGCGCTCCAGACTATTTCCTGGGCTCTTTCACGCAGAGCTTCTTCTATGCGCAGGTGGTTTCGGAAACGTTTGCGGTCGCGACACTGTGGGCGCTGCTGGCGTTTGATCAACTTTCGGGGCGCGCACCGCTGGTTCTGTTCACGCTCTGCGGTATCGCGGTGTACCTCACCTGGCCGCTATGGCTGCCCATCCCGCTGCTGACGCTGTGGATGATGATGCTTGCGCGCCAGACGATGCCGGTCGCTGCCAAAGTTCGGTACCTGGCCTGGTGCACGGGCCCAATCATGCTCGTGGCCGTCGCGTACACGCTCCCGCGGCTGGGGCTGGGGAACATCGAAGTTTTCCAAAAGGGAGGACCCGTCGCCCACCCCGGATTCATGCTGACCGAATGGCAATTCACCGCGTTGGCAGCCGTCGGCCTGATAGCAGGTCTGCGCAAGCGGCAATGGCAGGTGATGGTGATATTCACTGGCGTCACGCTCCTGGAAGCCGCCGCCTTTTTCGTTTTCCTTCGGTACGAGCATGAAGCATTGCGGTACTTTGCCTACAAGGTTTTTTTTCTGCTCTTGTACCCAATGGCTATTCTCGCGGCCGGCGCGCTTGATACCGTCTGCGACCGGCTCGAGCGCGGATGGCCGGAGGCCAGGCTCGGGCGCGTGGCGCTGCCCTCAGTGGTCCTACCCGCCCTGATTTTGTGGGCCGCCTATCTCCAGTTGCCGGGCCGGCTCGCTCCCGGAGTTTCCGCGGTCAACGAGCCGCTATATGAGTGCGGGTTGTGGGCCGAAACGCATCTGCCGATCGGCTGCGTGGACTACCTGGTGGCCAACTGGCTAACGGCCTACTGGCTTCATTCACAGGTGCTCGGCAATCCGGGGGGACCGCATTCCAGCCAGATCCTGAACGACTTCAATCCGGGCAAATGGTTGCAGCCCGACGGCCTGCCTTATGCCGTGGCGGCCAACCTTAACGGTGTTCCGCCGAGTCTTCGCTCAACCTTCGAGATTTTGCACCAATGCGGTTCCGCAGGCGTGATTCGCCGGCTGGGCGAATCGTCGTGTCCGGAGGCTTCGGCGGTGTCGCTCGAGGCGGTCGAGATTCCGCCGCGGCGGTGGACGCTCGCAAACCTGGTAAGCTCCGTTTCCGCGTTCTTCAGAAGACGCAGCGCGTGACATAGAGGGGTGTCAGGGGTCTTTACCAGCGTGGGTTCGCTGCGCCGGGCGACGGTAAACCACTTGAGAATTGGCGCCAAGAATGACCGGTCGCATGAAGTCGAAAAAGCGGGCCAGCAACAGGAAGGTCAGCTTCCCACTATAGAATCGTCCGTCCTTTTTGACCAGGTGGCCACCACTGACCAGCCTGTCAAGACGCGCTACAATCATCTTGTCGGTGTTGTAGGACGCCAGCAGCGAGTCCGCGGACATGCGGCCATCGGAGGCCAGCAACTCTTCCAGTATCCGGATTCTAAGCGATGCGATATTCAGGTTCACGAAATTGAAATAGCCGAATGCGAGAGCAAGATAAGTGAGTGAGTTCAGCATCAGAAAGCCGAAGCCATCTCCCGCGTCAACCTGCATCCGCGCCAGGGCCGCGAGCGAGTTCCAGAGGGTGACGACCAATCCTAGAACGCAGCCGAGCCCCAGGCTGAAATACGGCCTTCTGATGGTGCGGGCGATGGCGATCTGCGCGACGCAGTACGCAATCATGCCGTCCACCGGCGCCAGGACTAGCAGCGGATAGACTCGAGGCATTGAGGCTCACCCGCCCTTTTCAAGCTTCAGCAGAGCCCGCCAGGATGACAAGACCGTAGCCCATGCGCGGCCCTTGCCGGTGAGCCGGAGGAGGCCCTGCTCTTCGCTAACCATCTGGTCGCGGATCATGGCCGCCAGCCTGCCCTCTACCGTCACCGCTCCGCGCACATTTCGGTCGAGCTCGTCGTGCGTCCGGCCACGTTCCCGCGAATCGGCGACCTGCGTAAGGATGGTCATGCTGGGGCTGCGCTCCTCGACCGCTGAATATGACACCGCGTACGCCAGGGTCATCGCGACATGGAAGATGGCGACATGTACACATGGCCAGAAAGAAAAGAGCGCCAGGCCCTCATACCGGAAAAGCACCTGCATTGCCGCGATGCCCGCGGCTAGAACACCAAGGAAGATGGTCAGCAATGTCGCCGTCTGCCGGCGCGGGATTCTGATCCGCCACCAGATCAAATGCACTATGAACGCTGCTGAGAAAAGACTGAAGGCTAAATAGGCTACGCGCATTTCCTGATCGCTTCGCAACCGCCCCGCAGGGACGCGAGAACGAACGCCGTGTGCCAAAAGAATTTTCTCAGCCGCTCCAGACTCGCTGAGGCAGGGCGCCGCGCTCATCGTGAAGCGGCAATGATATTGTCCTGTACAAGGTTGACGCCTATATGGCAATCACCGCGAGCTTCGCGCCGTGGTCCGCCGCGCGCGCGCAATGCGCGACATCCGGTATCAGCGGGCGCGCCCCTGGTTGCGGACCATCATCGGAACCCTGAAAAAGGGGGCTGCAACGGACCTCGGAGACAAGAAATCCCTGTGCCTGCTCCTAAGAAACATGCCATGCGCCCTGATTAGAAGACCTCGAGGTTGCCGTCCTTGTATTTGATAAGGATCCTGATCCCTAACAAGCCCTCGATAGCGAGGTCCTTGGGGTCCCGTCCGCTTCCTGGCGCCTGCGTCGAGCGCACCATGCTCTGTGTGGCGAGGCTTCCGATCGGGCTGGTCTCCCAGAACCGCCAATCGCTGAGGAGTACCCATCGGTATAACGAGTTGTTCGTAATACTCGGCCCGGTCCGCATGCCCGGGGTCTGCGCGCCGTAAGTTGCGCCTAGGAGGATGGGATCGGTGCACGCGGCGGCCCGCGCCTCGAGGGAAATCGACAAGTCCTTCGCATCCCTCAGCAGTGCCGGATCGAAGGGAATCGCCCACCACTGCGGCCAGCTTGTCATGGTCCGCCCGTACAGGTTGGTGAACCGCTGGTGAGTATAGTCTGTAAGCCCCAGTTCATCCGTGACGGTAGGAAGGCGCGACTGCCGTGAATCTGTCAGGGGCGATATCGCTGTACCGTTGAGCCGCACGCGCAGGGGAAGCGATGGCGAGCGCGTCTCCACATCGAGCAGCACCTGGGCGCTGGCGACAGTGTCCACCGGGATTGGGCGCGCCAGCGACACTTGCTGCATTGGCGGGCCCGTGGTTTGGCATAGATCGAGCCGGGAATACTGCCACCACCTAGGTACGGTGCCGACGTATAGGTATGAGCTAACGCCACTCGCCAGAATGAGCACGGGCACGATCGCGGCAACGCCCACAGCGATCGGGCTTCGGCCTCGCCCATTCTCAAACCGAAAGAACAGCACCGCATACAAGGCCAGTGCCGGGAAAATCGCGACCTCGCTGGCGTGACCGGCCAGGCTCCGTGATACACCCATCCACACGAGCGCGCGCAGCAGGAACGGTGCGAGCAGCACCGCGCCCGCAGTTGAATATCGAAGAGCGTGGCGAAGCTTCAATCGGGCGAGTGCGCGTGACAGATGCACCACGAACAGAGCGGCCAGCAGGAAAACGGCAGGCATCCCCGGCAAATTGTGACGCGCCTCGACCAACTCGGCGAACATGGGGGACAGTGCAACGATTACCGCCAGTATGACCAGCCAGGATCGCCACTCCAGAAGCGCGAAACTCAAGCCCGCCAAAGCCAACAGCAGCTCGGCGTGCTGAAGGCCCTCGACCCAGACTCTCGGCACGACGTTGCCCTTTCGTCTCGCGTCTTCGGCAAACCACAGATTGCAGGAAATCAGATTCGCAACTCTCGGTATCGACTCGACGAGCACCCGGAGGGAGAGCGACCGGAGGGAGCGCGGTTCGTTGGCACGAGTAATCAAGAGCCTGTCGATAGTCAACCCGCGAGCCTGTTCCGGATCGACAAATACGCCGAGTTGGTTACCCAATGGTATCAGTGGAACATGGTAGTCGAAGGAGAAGTCCTGCGTCGCGGTCGTCGCGGTGAAGCGCTGCCAGCCGCTACTACCTTGCGGACCGGCGGAGAGCGCCACTGCGAATTGTGACGCAGGCTCCTGCGCATACGCTGATACCGCGACGTGAGCAGTCTGTCCAGCGACGAGCGACGCCACTTGCGGAGGAATCGATGCAGGGCTCGGGACGCCCGCCGGTGGCTGCCAACTCTCGACCATCCAATGAACTTCCTTCGGGGGTAGGCACGCGGCACGGTCATTGGGCCATGCGTAACAGACCGGGATGAGGGCGCCGCGGATATTCTTGAGTTGGTCCTGAAGACCCTCCGCCCCCACCAGTACATAGGGGCTGTTTGCAACGGCGATCGCGCGCCACGCGACCAAAAGCGCGAATAGGGGGAGTGCGAAACTAAGCGCGCACCATCCCCGTTGTCCCCATAGCCGACCCTTTTGCGCAATCAATATGGCGGCCAAAACGACCGCACTGGCCGGCATCAATGTGGGCCGTGTAAGACATGCAAGTCCCAGTGCGCCGCCTGCCATCAAGTAGCGCCGGAGCGCATTTTGATCTTGCGGGCCAGACGGCAGAAGCGCGATCGAGGACCACAGAAGAAAGATTGCCGGCACTTCCGTCAGCAGGAGGCTGGTATGCAGAATTTGACTCGGACTGAGAGCGAACAGAATTGCGGCGATCATTCCGACCGGGCGTCCGAGCTCGCGATTGGTCTTCAGCCCGATCAAATACAACAGCACCGCGGTACCGGCGCCTAGCAGACCCTGCAAAAGCCTGACCGCCCAGAACCCGGCCAACTGTCCATTCAAAAAAACCTCGTCCCCAGCTACATTGAGCGCCGCAGGGTTAGGACCGAATATCTTCGCCGTCAGGGCAAGAAAAACCGGGTACCCTGGACCTCTAACAGCGGCCATATCCCAGAATGGCCGGGAGTCATGGATGAAGAAGGCCTTGGCTCCCAGGAAGGCAGTGATCCCGTCAAACCAGGTGACCGGTTGCAATGGCGCGCGCAGAAGATACCCGAAACGAACCACGATGCCGACGACGAGGATGGCGCTGATATCCAGCATCGTACGGCGGATCCTAGCTGACAGGCCCATCGTGCATATCTTGCCTGAGATTGCGCGCAGGTTGCCAGACGCTTCATCAGCAGGCCCGGCGGAACCTCCAGTCCTGGCGCGTAGAACCCGCAAGCCTACTGAAGCGGCGCCTGCGGAGGGCCGTTGTCTGCAGGCGCGGGCAACAGGTAGAAGACCAGCCGCTGATTGGCGCTAACGACTGCGGGTGGGCCGAGGATGGAGTTCAGAGCGCCTTCGAATAGGACTAGCGAACTACCCCCGGCGATATAGTTACGGTTGCTCTCGTCGAAGCCGAAACGATCCAGGTAGATGCCTTTGAAGCCGTTCTGCACCAGGTAAGCGACGAATTGGGGAACCGGCTGATTGGCCGCCTTACGTTCCCAGGCGGCTGCGGCAGAGCCTTTCATCGCAGCGTAGCTCCAGCGGAGATCGCTCGAATGCAGATAGCCCCGAAACAGATCGTAATCGAGCATCTTGCCTACGGGCGGATATTCCGGAAACGGCACGTATGGGAGCTCGTAAATCATCGCGGCGGGCGGCAGGCGTCTTTCGATCTCCTCCACGAAACTCTGGTCGTTTTCGTATTCGGCCTTCATCGTCGGCCATGGAGTGTTCCACACCACCGCCGGCGCCTGATCGAGAATACCGGCGACCAGGATTGGAATTAGCAACAAGGGAGCGGCGCGCCGGAGCGCCGGTGATTTCAACCGGTTCACGGTGCGATCCCATAGCAATGCCGCCGCGAACAGCGACCATACCGCAATATATACGCTGATGCGATTGTAGGCGTGCACTTGGGGAACGATAAAAATCAGCACCGCGCCCAGACCGCCGATTGTGGCCAGCAGCACCGCGCTGCCGGTCATCAGGATGAGGCTTTGCCACAACTCGTCGCGGCCCAGCCGGAACAAGAGCGAGGCGAAGATCGCGATAAACCCGGCGCTCGCGATCAAACCGAGCGAAGCTTCGTCGTTCTCGCTCGCATTACCGCCTGCGGCCAGACTACCGCCGAGTTCCTTATAGTTGTAGGTGTCCTTGATCCGGGCCAGGAGCGGTACGCGATGGTGGGTAACCGGCAGCAGCATTTGCGCGATCCGGAGCCCGTAGACTTCGGCGTCGTGCGGCGAGCGCACGACCGCTGCGTTTACCGCCTCCATTCCCTGTTGGCGCAGGAACAGGATATTGGGGATCAGCGTAGCAACCGTCGCGGCCGACAGCAGGGAGCTGCACACGATAGCTGCAAGCATGGGCTGGAAATTGTGTTTGCGGAGGCTGCCCCGCAAGCCGGCAAACAGCAGGAAGCCGGCGCCGAAGAAGGCATAGTACGTGCCCGAAATTCCGGTTAGCACCGAGAATATCCCGGCCAACCAGCGGCGCCTGCCGCTGAACGGATAGCCACAGGCTATCCACAAAATGACAACTGAGGTGAGCGGAACTACATAATAAGATGCCAGAAAAACATGCGGCTCGCCGCGCAGAAAATGGCTCGGGAGAAATGCGAACAGTATCGCCGCGGTGACGGAGGCCGGACCGGATACTGAGAATTCCCGCAACAGGAACAGGGTGGTAATCGCGGTCAGGACGAAGCCGAGCAGGTAGAAGAGATTGAGCACAACCGGCCAATCGTGGACAAAGAGCGACATCACGCAGATGATCGCAATATGCAGCGCTTCCGTAAGCGGATAAGCGCGAAAATCAAGGCCGAACGGCGCGCCGAGCGACGGGTTATACCAAACCCAGCCGTAGTTGATTATGGTCTTGACATAAAATCCGGCACTGAGCGCGTCACCGCCCTCGTAGGTAAAGGGGACTTCGAGGTCCAACCAGCAAGGATAAAATTGCCAGAGCAGGACCAACACCGAAATCATGACCACGCTGACGTAGAGCATGGCTTCGCGGCGGCGCGATTCCGGGCCCGGCGCGGGCTCCGGCGCCAAAGACACGGCGGTTAAGGAAGGTGCATTCACTCAGGCCTCGCGGGCACGCGCTAGACTCTGTGCCGCATCACAACTTCCCATCCCCCGTAGAGCTTGAACGCGGGATGGCGGGTGTAGAGGCATTCGATCTGCGCGGGCAACTTGAGGCAGTAAGCGGCAAGAGTCTGAATCAGGTTCTGCCGAAAACCCGTCTCCACGATTGCCGGCTGCGAGTGAACGATCTCGACCGGCAACGGAAACCACTTCGGCAGGTTGCCCCAAAATCGGTCGCCGAGATCATGGACATGTCCCGGGTAGACCATTTCGAGCCTAAACAGCCGCATGAAGGGCAGCCAATACGGGGTGCGCGCGTAGAGCGAGCCCGCAGGACGCAACTTGCCGACGACCTCGGTAAGTACGGCAGCAAGGCCCGGGATGTGCTCAAACACCGCGCTCGCGATGATTAGGTCGCTACCATCAGCCACATCCTTCAGTTCCCGGACGTACTGAATATCAACTCGCTCGCTGTGTGACGGTTCTCTGGCCAGGCAATCGTAATCGACCACATGAACATTGACCCGGTGCTGCGTCCGCTGTGAGATGAACCCGGCCAACGAAATAGCTACTGCACCATCACCACCGCCAAAATCGATGATACGAATGTCGCGTGATGAGTCGATTCGGATCTTTGACGCAAGATGGCGGGCCAGACGGGCGGGCTTATAAAATGTCACCCGCTCTTGTTCGCGATGAGCATAGAAAGACCCGTAGTAGCGATCGAGGGCCTCCCGCTTGGGCATCTGTGACGCCGACAGACCGAAACATCGCGGGCAGAAGAGCAGGTAGATCTCCGGATCCTTCTGAATAGTAAGGCGCTTGTCGCGCTGTCCCATATAGCCACAGATCGGGCATTTTTCCTCCGCGGTATAGATTTCGGATCGCAGCAGGCGCTTACTGGACTGCCATTTCTCTATTTTCATCCCGCGACGCCCCTGCGATATCGGCGCGGGATGCTACCAGACGAATCGCGCGACTGGCAACACAGGGGCTTTGCGGGCCTCAAGCCAGCAGGCCGCTCTTGGGATATAGTATCGACCGGCCGGTATGGCCCGGAGGCCACATGATGATCATCGCGCAAATCACCGACCTTCACGTGGTGGCGAAAGATCGCCTGTGCTATCGGCGAGTGCCGACCAATGCGCAGCTCGCGCAAGCGGTGACCCATATCAACGGGCTCGATCCCAGGCCCGATGCGGTAATCGCGTCGGGCGATCTGACCGATCACGGCCGCGAGGCGGAGTACGAAATGCTGCGGGAGATTCTATCGAAGCTGATCCCGCCAGTGTTCGTCATTCCCGGCAATCATGATCAGCGCGAGGTTCTCCGCCGGGCTTTTGCGACCGAGAGCTACATGCCCGCGCCCGACGTACCATTCATCAACTATGCGATCGAGCAATTTCCGATCAGGCTCGTCGGACTCGATACCACCGTGACGGGGCATCATCACGGGATGCTGTGCGAGGAGCGGCTGCGATGGCTGGATACGACGCTCGGCGCGCGCCCCGATGCGCCAACGATGATTTTCATGCACCACCCGCCGTTTCGGACCGGAATTCAGTGGATGGATGCGGCGGGGCTGCATGGCGGGCGCAAGATGCAGGAAATTGTCGGGCGGCATCGGCAAATCGTGCGCGTAGCCTGCGGGCACATACACCGGCCGATCCATCTCGCGTGGGGCGGCACTATCGCTTCAGTAGCGCCGAGCACCTGTCATCAGGTTGCGCTCGATCTGAGCGCGGGCGAGGGCTTCGGCTTCATCATGGAGCCGCGCGCGATTCAGCTTCATGTATGGGATCCCGGCTACGGGTTGGTTTCGCATATGAGCTACGTCGATAGTGGCCGCGAATCGTTGTCGATGCTGAGTCTAGCGAGCGATGAGCTGCGGACTGAGATAGTCAATCAGAATCGGCGTGACTACGCAAAGCTTTGCCGAACTGAGTACGATGCAACGACGCCAGATGGGCGGTGACGGTATACGCTCAGAATAGCCGCCGGTACTCGATCGCGGGGCAACGGTCCATCACGACCGTGATCCCGGCGGCTTGGGCGGCCTGCGCCGCATCCAGGTTCACCACGCCGAGCTGGCACCATAGCACCCGCGCCCGCTTGGCGATCGCTTGCTCCACGATCGCGGGCAGATACTCGGGACGGCGGAACACGTCGACAATTTCGATCGGCTCGGGAATCGACGCCAGGTCCGGATAACAGCGCTCGCCCAGCGCGCCCATCAACGCGTCGTCACGGAGATTGGGATTTACCGGAATGACGCGGAATCCCTTGCGCTTGAGCAGCATCGCGATAGTCAGGCTGTCGCGCCCCGGATCGTCGGAACATCCGACCACCGCAACCGTCGTGGGGCGCGCGAGAATCTCGCGAATGGCGCTATCGGGCGGATTCTGGAAGTCCATTTTGATCGAGGCGCTGCGAGCGCGCGGCGCGTCAATCGGCCAGGCGATCGGCGATCCGCAAGACCAGCCGTTTGATCTCCTCGCAGCAGGCCGCGAACACCGCGTCGCCTTGCTCGAATGGGTCCTCTATGTCGCCGCGCTCGCCGGCAAACGCGCGCAACGTGTATACGGGCTGGCCGTCTGCGACCGGGAATTTGGCGCGCAGATCGTCGGCCTGCGCCTGGGTCATCGCGATCACCAGCTCGGCCTCGCGGAGCATCTCGGGATGACGCCGCAGGTCGGTGGAGGCCGCTTCTTCGTGCAGCTCGATGCCGTGGTCGCGCAGGGTGAGCCGGGTATCGAGCGATACCAAGGCGCCGTCGCGGGCGTAGGGCGCGATTCCGGCCGAATAGACCCGCACGCTCGAATCGAGGCCGCGATTGCGCAACTCGCGGCGGAGCAGATGCTCGGCCATCACGCTGCGCGCGGTGTTGGCCGCGCAGATCACGAGGATCGAGCGAAAACGCGGCGCCGCCGGTGACGCCGCGTTTTTCATCGCACTGTCCGGGGCCGGGCGATCATCCACCAGCCATCACCTGGCCCATGTTCTCTTTCTTGGTCGCGCCCTTGGCGAGCTCTTCCTTCAGCTTGGCACCCAGCGCATTGGGATCCCAGAACGATCCCTGCTGCGAGACCTTGCCCACCGAATGCCAGCCCTTCATCAGCCACACGTTGCCCATCCCGACCCGGAACACCTCGCCATGAACGTCCTTGGCGTCGTCGCTGCCGAGCCAAGCCACTAACGGGGCAACGTTGGCCGGGCTGAAGGGATCCCACTCACCGGCTTTCGCCTGGCCCATCGTGGCGGCGGTTTGCGGCGTGGCCTCGATCGTGAGGCGGGTCCTGGCCACCGGCGCGATCGCATTGGCGGTCACGCCGTAGCGAACCATCTCGCGGTCGACGATTATCGCCATCGCGGCCACGGCGGCCTTGGCGGAGCCGTAGTTGCCCTGTCCGGCGTTACCGAGCAGGCCGGAGTCGGAGGCGGTGTTGATCAGGCGGCCGTTGAGCAGGTTGCCGGTCTTGTGCTGCTCGCGCCAATAGGCAGTCGCATGACGGGCGAGGTTGAAACTGCCCTTGAGATGGACCGCGAGCACCGCGTCCCAGTCTTCCTCGCTCATGTTGAAGATCATGCGGTCGCGCAGGATGCCGGCGTTATTGACGGCGATATTAAGCTTGCCGAAGTTGTCCAGCGCGCATTCGACGATTCGCTTGGCGGACTTGAAGTCGGTCACGCTCTCGAAATTGGCGACCGCTTCGCCGCCCGCGTTGCGAATTTCCTTGACGACTTCCTCGGCCGGCGAGCGCGAAGTGCCGGTGCCGTCGAAATGGCCGCCAAGGTCGTTGACGACCACCTTGGCGCCATGCTTCGCCATTAGCAGTGCTTCTTCCCGTCCAATACCACGTCCAGCGCCGGTAATGACGGCCACTTTGCCAGTTAGTAATGCCATCCTAAGCTCCTCTATGCGTTTATGCGTTTTAGTCTTGGGCTTTCTGGGTCATCTCGCCCGGTCCGACCACGTCGAACTTCTCTTCGGGCGGGAATGGCCTCTCGTTGCTTGGCTCAGGCATCTCATACATCAAATCGACCGTCATGCGCGACTTCCCGGTTTGGCTGGCCCCGGCCTCACTGGGATATAGCATCACGCTGGATTGCTGGCCGCCCTTGTGGAAGTCGCAGGACCAGGTTTTGCGTGCCGCCACGTTCAGGGTTGAAGTGATTCCGTAACCGTTCGTTTGCAGCCGGGCGGTGTAAAACTCGATCAGCTTGTCGACCTGCGCATCGGTCGTCATCACGATCTCGCGCATCCCGCCCTTTGGCTTGCGGACCCGCTCCACCGTCACTCCCGGAAAAACCGGCATCGTCGGGTCGAAGTCGGCCGGCATCGCCCTGGTGGGCTCGTCGGGATTTGAAGGCGCCGCTGGCGGCTGGGGCTCGCTCGCGACGGCTGCCGGCGCCGGACGGCTCTGGCATCCGGCCAACCCGAACAAAACCAGCACGGAAAGCGTCCCTAGATAAGTACCGGACAAATGGGACGAGCGGGTTCGCGGGTGATTTGCCATCGGTCGAGCTTTCGCGAGTCTCACGACAACGAGAGGGCCACGAGGCCGGTTAAATTCTGGATAGACGGCGGTGGGCTGGAAGTCAAGGTGAAGCCCAGCAAGGGCGATGCCAGCGGCCTCGGCGCCAGTTGCCCTTACGCCAGCGATGGCACTCTTTGACATAACGATCAAGGCGTGAATAGCTGGGAGGGTCGTTCCCTCTTGACAAAATGGAGCCTTTTGTTGCATTGAAGGCGGCACCACTGCCTTGTTCATTTTCGCCTCCCTCATGGTACGGGAGACAGCGCCGCTTGCAGGCAGGGGGCGCACGCGGGAGTCGAGTTCGATCGGACGAAGAGAAACTTTTGGGTTTTTGACGGTTTGGAGCGATCCTGAAATCAGTCCACAAATTTAGGAGCTTGAGAGGATAGGCGATGCAAACTCAGTTCGGCGTCTTATCGATGATTCAGCAGGGCTACTATGCCACGTATCCCCTGCTGTTCATTTCAGTGGTGTGTATGGCGATCATTTTCGAGCGCCTGTGGTCGCTGCGCGGGATCGGACCGCAGGCCGCCAAGGTCGCTGACGGTTTGATCGCGCCGCTGCGCCAGGGCCGCTTCAACGAGGCGCTGCAGCAGGTGCAGGCCCAGCGCTCAGCCGGCGAGCGAATCTACTACGCGTTGATTTCGGGCGCGCAGGCGATGGACCGCGGGCACCTGATGGACTTGGAAGAAGAGCGGCGCTTCCGCGAGATGCTCGAGCTCAAGCGCTACACCTGGGTGCTGGCGACCGCCGGCGCCTCGGCCCCGTTCATCGGGCTGTTCGGCACCGTGGTCGGCATCCTGGTCGCGTTCCAGTCGATGGCGATCATGGGTACCGGCGGTTTCTCGGTCGTCGCGGGCGGTATTTCCGAAGCCTTGATTTCGACCGCGCTTGGACTGGCGGTCGCGATCATTGCGGTTATTTTCTACAACTACTTTTCGGTCAAGGTCGAGAACATCAACGCGATCATGCACGTGAACGCCGGGCGCCTAGTCGACGCTGCGATGCAGGGACGGGAAGGTCATGGCGGTTAGCGGGCCAACCGGCGGCGGTGCGGTCGGCGGCTCGGTTTTCTCGAATATTAACATCACGCCGCTGACCGATATCTTCCTGGTGCTGCTGATCATCTTCATGGTGACCACCTCGGTCACCATCGAGTCGGCGGCGCATGTCGATCTGCCGCAGGCCGACAACACCTCGCCCGAGAACAAGGGCGTGATCGTGACCTACACGGCGCAGCACGAGATCTTCGTGAATTCCCGCGACGTTCCGGAACGCGAGCTCGAACCCGGCCTGCGCGAGGCGCTGGGCAAGGTAGATTCCAAAATCGTGGTCTTTCAGGGCGACCGCAAGGTGCTGCTGGGCGATATGATGCGGGTGCTCGATATCGCCAAGCGCGCCGGCGCGGCCACTATCGCGATCGCCGCGCAACGGTCCAACGGTTCCCAAGCCACCACGGTCTCGAGCAGCTCAGGTGGTTAGCGGCGTGCGATCAGGGAAATCAAGCAGCTCCGTTCAGGAGGCCCTCCAATGGCGATGAGCACGAACTCGGGTGGAGGGGTCTTTTCCGAGATCAACATCACGCCGCTCACCGATATTTTCCTGGTGTTGCTAATCATTTTCATGGTCACCACGGCCGTGACCATCGAGTCGGCGGCGCACGTTGATTTGCCCAAGGCCGAGGCGCCCAGCACTCCCAACGAGAAGCCCAAGGGAGTGATCGTAACGTTGACCGAGGACCATCAGATCTACGTCAACGAGAAAAACGTCACCGAGCACGATCTCGATCCGACCCTGCGCGACGCGCTCAGCAAGGTGCCGGACAAGATCGTGGTCTTCCAGGGCGATCCCCGGGTGATCCTCGGCGATATGGTGCGCATCCTTGATATCGCCAAGACCGCCGGCGCGGAGGGAATCGCGATCGCAATCTCGAAGCTCAATCCCGGCGGCGCGCCCGCCGGAGGTCCCGGTCCGGCGGCAGGGAGCTAATCTCAAGCGGGCTTGGCGGCAAGCCCCGGAGGGCGATAGGATCAGCCAGGCGTATCCCGTTTCCGGCCGAACGCTGGTCTCGCGAGGAAACCAACCCCAATGATCGCGATAATAATCGTCGGATTGATTGTGTTGACCATCGTGGTCGCTCTGGTCCTTTATCGCTCGATGGCCAAGCGGGAGGAGAAGGTCTTCGCGGAAGTCTTGAAGGACGACACCGAGGAAGCCGAACTCTCCAGGCTCGACCGGATCAGGCGCTCGCTGGGCTTTATGCTGGGGCCCTTTCCACTCTCGGTCGCGATTCACGTGATCATCCTGTTGTTCCTGCTGATCACGGTCCATGAGCAGCGCGGCCGCGAGCTGATTATGGTGAACCTCGAGGCCGGCGGCGGTGGCGGCGGCAACAATGACGAGATGCAGGACCTCGATATGCCCGAAGTCCCGATGCCCGACACCGCGCCGCAGCAGATGGACCAGCCAACCGCGGTCGACACCTCGCAGAGCGTGGGCTTGGCCAATGATTACGTGCGCGCGGCAGGCGGAGGCGGAATCGGTATCGGACGCGGCGGCGGGATGGGCTCCGGTTATGGCCGCGGTATCGGCGCGGGCTTCGGCGGCTTCATCGGCGAGTTGCGCCGCAAGGGCCTGGACGTCGTGTTGGTGGTCGACGGTACCGGTTCGATGAACCTGATCATTGACGACGTCAAAGCCAAGATGGGGCTGTTGATTAGGGCCATTCACCGGCTGGTGCCGATCGCGAGGGTTGGAATCGTGGTGTTCGGTGGCAAGGGTGAGGCCAGAGAGATTCAGCCGCTGACGCTCTCGTCAGACAAGCTCCAAAACTTCCTCAGTCACATAACTGCCAAAGGCGGCGCTGAGTGGGAGGAAGACACGCTGGGCGCGGTCGAAGCGGCGATGCCTCAGGACGTGGTCGGCGACAAGAGCAAGATGGACTGGAAGCCATACGCTACCAAGGTGATCGTGCTGGTCGGCGACTCACCCCCGGAAAAGGCCGACTTCGCGCCCCTGCTGGGCGATATCAGGAGGTTCAAGGCCGAGAACAAGACCGGCAAGATTCCCAACACCTTCAACACGGTTGACGTGTCGGCCGAGGAGCACGAGCGGTTTGAGCGCGAGTTCTGGCTGAAGGTTCATCGCCAGGAACCACCGTCGATATCGCCGCTGCCCGAGTTCTACCAGCAGACCCGGCAGGCGTATAAGGTTCTCGCTTCTGCCGGCGGTGGCACGATGAAGAGCCTTACCAAAGATGCGCACATCAACCAGCAGGTGCTGATCCTGGCCTTTGGCGACCAGTGGCAAAACCAGGTTGCCGCGTTCGGCCGCGGGATCACGAGCCAATAGCCGGCCCGCGCGGGCGTTTGGGCGACCGGCCGGGCGGTTTGCAATCGCCCCGGTCGCCCGGCCGCCCCTTGATCTTCATCTGACGGCTGCGACATGAAACTGCGCTTGATCGCAACGGTAATCGCGATAGCTGCGGCGGCGTGGCTGTTTCCGCTCCACGCGGCATTCGCATTCGACGCCAGCTACCATCGCGCCAACGACCTCTCGCCCAGTCTGGCCGCCAAGCTGACCCAGCGGGTTTCGGACGAAGCCGAGCCGTATTTGGACCAGGAAGACGAGAAGAAAAGCAGCAGCGAGACCTACGTCGATCTCCAGTCCAAGTACGAGTATTTGCCCAACTCCGGTCCGGACGGACAGATGATCGTGAGCGTCAAGCTGGGTGGCGCGGAGTATCAGCCAACCAAGGGCGATACCGGCAAGGGCAAGGCGACCGGCCGTCTCAAGTATCTGGTCTTCAGCTACGCACTCAATAATGGCAAATGGGTCGAGACCGCCAAGCCGAAATGGGAAACCCAGAACCTCGGCGCGGCAGCGGGGAAAAAGATGACCGCGGCGGCGGAGCGCGCCGAGAAGCGCAAGGCCGCGATTGCCGCGCGCCAGGCGGCGCTAAAAGCCGCCGCCGCGCAGACCCAGCAATCGGTCAACCAGTCGGGCGATCAGTAAACCGGCGTCAATTCGCGGCGGACTTGTCCAGCACCTCGAGAATCTCGGTCGCGTGGGTTGACGGATCGACGCTCGGATAGACCTTGATAATCTTGCCGTCGGGATTGATCAGGTAGGTGATGCGCCGGTCGAAGCCGAGGATGGGAATTCCGTTCGCGGCCCCGTAGGCGCGCGCGATGCTGCGGTCGTGGTCGAGCAGCAGGGGGAACGGCAATCCGTACTTCTTGATGAACGCGCGATGCGCCTCCGAGGTGTCGATGCTGCATCCCAGCACCACGATCCCGGCCTTCTCGAAGCGCGTGAACCCGTCGCGAAACGAGCACGCCTCCTTGGTGCATCCGGGCGTGTTGTCTTTGGGATAGAAGTAGAGCACCACCCGCTTGCCGCGGAAGTCGGACAACTTTACGTCCTTGATCGTGTCTCCGACGACCATCTGGGTCGAGAAATCCGGTGCGATCTGACCCTCCTTGAGCATCTCCGAACGCGCGATTCGCGACCAGAACGTTCCCGCGATCACTCCGACTGCCAGCAGCGCAAGCTTCATCGTGTTCCCCTCTGATAGTGAGTATTCAATTGCTAACGCTTCGGACTTCAGACGTAATATAGCCAGTCGCGATAGCGGGAATCGCGGCCGTGCAGCGCGGCCTGAAAAACTTCCTGCACTTTTTTGGTGATCGGGCCCGGCGCTCCCGAGCCGATCCGGCGATCGTCTAGTTCGCGCACGGGCGTGACCTCAGCGGCGGTGCCGGTCATAAACGCCTCGTCCGCAATGTAGAACTGGTCGCGCGCGAAATGCTCCTCGATCACTGGGATGCTCAAGTCGCGCAGGATCTTGATCACCGAATCGCGCGTGATACCGGGCAGGATCGAGGTGAGCGGCGGCGTCCTGACCGTCCCGTCGCGCACCACGAAGACGTTTTCGCCGCTGCCCTCGGCCACAAAGCCCTCGGTGTCGAGCAGGAGCGCCTCGTCGTAGCCGTTTTGCCGCGCCTCGTAGCCAGCCAGAATCGAGTTCACGTAATGGCCCGAGGCCTTGGCTGCCGGCATCATCGAGTTGTGATAGAACCGGGCGAACGAGGAGGTCTTGAGCCGCACGCCCTTGCTCAGACTGTCCTGCCCCAGGTAGGCGCCCCACGGCCAGGCCGCGATCGCCACCCGGGTCTGGTTGCCGCGCGCCGCAAGGCCCATCTCGCCTTCGGCGTAAAACGCGAGCGGGCGCAGATAGCATTCCTTGAAATGGTTTATCCTGACCACGTCGGCGGAGGCCTTCATTAATTCCTCGGAACTGAACGGCACCGGCATCATGACTATATGTGCAGAATCCAGCAGCCGGCGAATATGTTCCCGCAGGCGGAAAATTGCTGAGCGGCCGTCGCCGCTCTCGTAACAGCGCATCCCCTCGAATACGGCCAAGCCGTAATGGAGGCTATGGGTCAGGACGTGGACCTTGGCCTCGTCATAGGGCACCATCTCGCCGTCCATCCAGATCTTTTCGCTGCGTATTCCGCTAGCCGCCAACGAAGTCGCCTCCCGGTACGAATTTCGATTAGTTCACACCCGATATAACAAGTTGGCACGATGCCAGTCGATGGGCGCCGGAGGGAGGGGCGGAGGAGAGCGCGCAAACCTAACCCCTCGCCCTTCCCTAGGGAGGCGACTATGTTGCAAGGGACCCACGAGCCCGGCATCCTTAAAGAATCCGCTGGGCTGCGGGGGAAAGCGCCATGCGTCGAGTATTGGCACCCCTAAGCGTGACAGGCCGATTTAGCTCAGATTCTTTTTCTTGATGATTCGGTACCAGACCCCGTTGAGAAATACGCGTTTCGGGTCTGGCAGACCGCTCGCGCCAAGCGTACCATTGGGGCGTAGGTAGCGATGAGCGCGAGCCAACTCTTGACCGCTTTGGCGATCGATATACGATATTTGCTGACTTTCCGTGCAATATGGTTCGTTGGCCGCGTATAGCGACGGATGGCGGCCAGCGCCCCTGATTACGATCTCCTGAATTTCCCCCGTTCTGATGCGGTCTAAATAATTGGCATTGAACAACCTGCGCAATTCTTCTGGCGTTACGCGCTGAATTTCTGGTAAAGATTGCGGCATGATCACCGAGCCTCAAATACGCGACAGATTGTTCGATTATCTGACTCGCAGTATAACTCTGAACGAGTTTGAGGATTGGCTCGTTCTACAGAGCTGGAACATGCATCAAGATAGTTCCGAGGCGGCTCAACGTCTGGTCGGCGCAATTGAACTTCGTCTCGCAGAATATTCGGACGATCATTTGAGCGATGAAGCTTTGGAGTGGGAACTCAAAGGTTTGATTTCCCCTTCTGCCATTGTCTTTATCCAGAACTCAGAACCGACTGAGCCGACTTGGAGCGCCACTGCCTCTAGTGAATCATCGTGGGTTTCTCTTCCTGTTTAAGGAGCACCCTGAACGGGATGCGCGTCATCAATTCGCCATCTACGATCACGTCTAACCACAATCGACCGAACTCTTTGACCCCAACATTCATGACGACGACCACGTTGGCCCCGGCCACCGAGTCGTCTTGTTTGAAGAAAACATCCAGTGTGGCGGGTTTCTGGTGCATTTGACCTGACGGGTAATGAAGCTGCACGACTACCTGATGTTTTTCGGGTTCGCCAATTGGTTGTGACGCGCTCTTGAAAGCCAAGAGCGCCGTTATTTGAATCACCGGTACCGCGTCCTCCGAAAGATTCCTCGGAAGCGTCACAAAATACGTATCGACTATCCTCACCACACTGAGCACTTCGTCCTTCTCGCGAAGGACCTTTTCACACAAAAAGGCGGCAGCGAGGTATGGTTTTTCAGCCATTGCCCGTTTTCTTTGGCCGTGAGCCGATCCCCGTTTTGAGCGCTCTATCAAACTTTCTCAAATCAGCCTCGGTCAGATCGTCGAGTCTTTTTCGGAGCCGGTCGTCTTCGGCGCGCGTTTTTCGCTTCCAAGTTTTCGGCCACGATGAGGGTGAAAACCACCTTGGTACTTTAGCGCGTCGATTGCGGAGCGGCTACCGACCGCATGTCGTAATCAAGTCCGCAAACACCCCTCCGTTTCGGAGAGGGATCGGGGGTTAGGTCTGCGCGTTCGCGCTGCTCCCTCAATGCACGCGTGACGGGTGGTCCTCCGGGGCGCCATCCGGGCCGCCGCCACGATCGCGGCGCTCGCGATGGCGTCGCCCGCCGCGCCGGCGCCTGCGGCGCCGGCCGCCGGGCGCGCTGTCGCCGCCCGCACTGCCGGCGCCAGCGCCGGCGTGCTCGCGACGCGGGTGATGCTCTCGGGCATGTTCGTGCGCGCCGTCCGACGCCAGAAAGCGCGCCAAGTCGGCGGGATCGTCGCCGTAGTTGGATGCGAGCAGCTTGTACAGGCCATGCGCCTCGGCGAAGTACGGGCGGCGCATCAGGCGCCGCGCGCGCCGCGCCCGGGCGTGAAACAATCCGAATGCGTCGATCAGCAGACGCATGTGCTCGGTATCGCCGCGGGCGAAGCCGCGGCCGCGCAACTCGTCGAGCAGGGTGTCGTGGCCGGCGCGTGCAGCGCTCGCCGACGCTTGCGAGAGATCGAGGAACAGGCAGGCCAGGATGAAGGCGTGGCCGGGCTCGCCACCCGCCGCGATCAACTCTTCGAGCGCCGCAAGATTGCGACCGGTGAGCGTGTCGCCGGGCTCGGTCGATGACGCTCTCAGATGATCCGACAGGCGCGGGAGCAGAACCGCGAGCAGCCCCAGCCGTTCCATCAGGACCAGCGCGCGAGCGGCGGTGGGTAGCGTGATCGTGCGGTAGATCTCCTCGATCAGGCGCGGCCGTGACGCCTTAAGGATCTCCTCGCGATGGCGCTCAATCGCCCGCCAGGTTGCGTCTTCGATCTGCAAAGCCGAGCTTGGCCGCAAAGCGAACCGCGCGGATCATCCGCACCGGGTCCTCGCGCACCCGGAGCTCCGGATCGCCGATCGTCCGGATCAGCCGCGCGTTGAGGTCCGCAACGCCGCCGATGTAGTCGATTACGTGGAAAGTCGCCGGATCGTAAAACAGGGCATTGACCGTAAAGTCGCGCCGAAAGGCGTCTTCCTCGGTGGTGCCGAAGGTATTGTCATGCCGGATCAACAGGTCAGCGTCGTTCTCAGCCACGGCCTCGGCCTGGCGGCGGAAGGTTGCGACTTCGATATTCTGCGGCCCGAAGAATACGTGGACCAGCCGAAAGCGCCGGCCAATCAGCCGCGAGTTGCGGAACAGGTCGCGCACCTGGCTGGGATGGGCCGAAGTTGCGACGTCGAAATCCTTGGGCTTCCGCCCGAGCATCAGGTCGCGCACGCCGCCGCCGACCAGATAGGCGGCGTGCCCGCCGTGCGCGAGCCGATAAAGGACTTTCAGTACGTTGGGATGGATGTCGCGGCGCGAGATTGGATGCTGCGCGCGCTCGATGATCTGCGGTTCCAACTGCTACCTGAGGTTCATCCGCGCCGGTGATCTCGCGCGCGGCCTGCCTCTTCAAAAGCTAGCACGGCGCGGGCGATTCTTCATCGACGCCTATTCCATCGCCCGGCTGGCCGGCGCCGATTGCTCTTGCGGCAGCGAAGCGGGCGCGCCCGATAGTCTCTCCGGCGTCACGGACGCAATCGTGTCGTCGGACGCATACAGAACGTGGAACAGAGTCAGCTTGTTTTCCTGAAGCGCCAGCCGCGCCTCCCGGACTGCGACCGAGGTGCCCGCCGTAAAGAACCCAAGCGCGATATTGCGCGCGCGCAGCTTGGGATTCACAAACTTGGTCCCGTCGGGATTGAAGGCATAGACGTCTTCGACCGCGCCGCTGTCAGTGGTGCGAGTCGCGTTGGGATCGCCGAACGCAGCCTGAACCTGAGTGCGCGTGGCGCCGGCCTTGAGCATAGACGGATCGTAATGGACCGACGAATCCTTCATCGTGACACTCTGCTGGATGCCGGTAGGCGTGTAATCCGAGGCGCTCGTTGCCGGGGCGGTGGGCTGAAACCGCGCGCACGCACACACCGCTATCGCCAGCGGCAAAGCCCAGCGGGAGTTCTTCATTTGAGCGATCCTCCTTTTAATGCAGCCATACGCATAGCAGTTGATCCGGCGCTGGGCGAGGCCTGCCGGATGCGCAAATACTCTTGCGCAGCCATACGGCTCAACGCAGAATTATTGCAGTTCCGCGTCTGATCGCTCCGCCAATCCAATTTCCACCCGGCGCTTTGCAGCCGGCCCCGAGGAGAAAGCCAATGACAATCAAGCGCAACTCGATACTGAGCCTGGTGCTGGCCGGCGTGGCCGGTATCGCGGCCGGTTCTCTGGTTCCGGTTTTCAACGCCACGCTCGCGGCCGCGGCCACGCGGCACGCCAAGACAGTCGAGGCCGAACGCTTCGTGATGGTTGACGGGGAAGGCAAGCCGCGCGTGGTGATGCAGGTCACCGGCGGCGACGCCGTAATCGCGATGTACGACGGCAGCGGAGCCGATCGCACCGAGCTGCGCGTCAACGCCGCCGGGCGCGCGGTACTTGGCTTCTTCGACGAGGCGGGACGCAAGCGGGTGGCGATCGGCGAGAACGTCAAAGGCAAGTCGGGCGTCGGAATCTATGGCCCGAACGGCAAGCAGGCCGCCGGCCTGGCGATCTCGCCCAACGGTGAAGTGAGTCTGACGCTGCTGGATTCAAACCGCGGCACCGCCCGGGTCGGTCTGGGTGTCGCCGCGAGCGGCGCGCCGGCGCTGGCGCTGTTCGATCAGAACGGCAAGGACCGCGGCGAGTTCTACCTCAGCGCTGACGGCGCGCCGGGACTGGCGCTCGCCGACCCTAACGGCAAGACAGTCTCCGGACTGCCGATGACCAAACAACCGGCGCCGCCCCAGGCTTCGCACTGACCCGGTAAGGTCGTAACCCGCAGAAGGAGGCATCGCTCCGCGTAAGCAGCTTCAGACTGACGCGCTACCCGTGTCGACCGCGCCGTGCCGCTGCCTTGCGCGCGTGAAGCTTCTGCAGCGGGTTGACGAACCCGTCCAGCTCGTTCCATACGCGGCGAATCTCGCGCCGGCGGGCTAGCCGGTTCACGATTTCGAGCCGGATTCCGTCCGGGTCGCTGAAGAATATCGCATAGTAGTCGGGCGCATACTGCGGATAGAGTTGCGGCCGGGTGGCTTCGATCTTCAGTCTCCGCAGTCCGCGCGCCGCCGCGTCGACGGCCTCGCGATTGGCGACCCGCAGGCAAAGGTGATGGAGGCCCGGCGCGTACGGATCGTGCAGCCGTCTGGCGCCGTGCGCAGGACGGAGCGTCAACTGGAAGTCGCGATTGTAGTAATGCCGGTGCGGCTCGCCCTCGATGGGGCCCGTCCCTTTGCGAAAGCCCAGGAAGTGCATCACCCGGTCGTAGAATTTCTCGGCGCGCCGCAGATCCGACACGGTGATGTAAATGTGATCGATCCCGATGACCCGGATCGGCCCGGTGACCCGGATTTTCGCTGCTTTCCTGGGCGTCGTCCTCAACCGCTCGTCTCCCCAGCCATGCTATGCTCGCCCGGCAGGTTGAATCGATGGACTACTCACTTACCGCCGAACAAAAGCTGCTCCAATCAACGTTGCGTGACTTTTCCCAGCACGAATTGTCGCCCGCCTACGCCGCGCGCGACCAGGACGAAGACCTGCCGCGCGCGTTGGTGCGGCAACTGGGAGCGATGGGATTGCTGGCCCCGATGGTCGAGCCGCGCTTCGGCGGCCAGGGCCTCGACTACGTGTCATTGGGATTGGCGCACGAGGAGATCGCGCGCGCCGACTTCAACGCCGCCTACCTGTTGCTGCTCTCCGCGCTGGTCGGCGCGATAGCCGCGGCGCGGGGCGACGACGCCCAGCGGGCCGCGATTTTGCCGCCGATTTGCGCCGGCGAGGTGGTCGCGGCGCTCGCCGTCACCGAGCCGGGCGCCGGCTCCGATGCCGCGCACGCCCGGCTGCAAGCGCGCCGCGAGGGAGATTCATACATTCTGGACGGCGAGAAGACCTCGATCTCGTTCGCCACCCTGGCCGACACCGCGCTCGTGATGGCCCGCACGGGCGCGCCCGGCGATGGCGCTCGCGGCATCAGCGCCTTCTACGTCGACCTGCATGCGCCCGGAGTGACGCGCACGCGCTTTAAAGATCTCGGCTCGCGCGCGATCGGCCGCGGGCAGTTGTTTTTCGATTCGGTCCGCGTGCCGGCCGGCGCGCTAATCGGCGCGGAAGGCGCGGGTTTTGTCCAGGTGATGCAGGGCTTCGACTTCAGCCGCGCGCTGATCGGCCTGATGTGTATCGGCGCGGCCGAGCAGAGCCTCGATGAGACCCGCAAGTACGTAATCGATCGCAACGCGTTCGGTGGCAGTATCGCGCGGTTCGAGGGCGTCTCGTTCCCGATCGCCGAGGCCAGCGTCCAACTGCGCGCCGCGCGCCTGCTCTGCTACGAAGCGCTGTGGCTTCGCGATAGCGGCCAGCCGCACGGATGGCTGTCAGCGGGCTGCAAATGGTGGGCGCCCGAGCTGGCCGCCGACGTGATCCATCAATGCCTCCTGCTCCACGGTCATCTCGGCTTCAGTCTCGATTTGCCTCATCAGCAGCGCCTGCGCGACGTTATCGGCCTGGAGATCGGCGACGGCACCGCGCAGATCATGAAGCTGGTCGTGGCCCGCGAGCTGCTCGGCAATATCGCCCGGGGATACTGATTGTGGATGCCCCGACCTCAGGCTGGGGCGCATTATAGGGACTGTGAGGGCGGGGCGGTAAAGAGCCGGAATCAGATCGACGCAACTCACACGCGTCAGAGAGTTTCGATTATGGCAGGAGCGCAAGTCAACCCGGCCCGCGGCGAAGTGCATGTCAACATATGGGCGTAGCCGTTAGGGTAAACGTCCCGCTCAACGTCCATGAGAGTGGCTTATGAGCATGTCGCCCTAGCCTTTCACGATGTTGACACGCGGCATGTCAGCATATGAAACTCCGCACGGCTGCGCAAAGCAAATCCATCTCGGGAGACCCATCCATGGCTGACGGCTATCGGATCTTTGGCGTTGAACTGTCGCCCTATTCGGTCAAGGTCCGTTCGTACTTTCGCTACAAGGGCATCCCGCATCGATGGATCCTGCGCAATCCAGACAGCCAGGCCGAGTATCAGAAATACGCCAAGCTGCCGCTGGTGCCGCTGGTGGTCACGCCCACGGGTGAGGGGATTCAGGATTCCACCCCGATTATCGAGCGTATCGAGTCAGGCCATCCCAAGCCTGCGATTCATCCCGGCGATCCGGCCGCCGCGTTCATCTCCGCGCTGGTCGAGGAGTTCGGCGACGAATGGGGCAACAAGTGGATGTTCCATTACCGCTGGGCGCGCGACGTCGACCAGCTCAGCTCGGCCGGCCGGCTGGCGCAAATGATGATGCCCACCGCCGACGACGCGCAGCTCGCCGGCGCGATCGCGCAGGTGCGCGAGCGGATGGTCTCCCGCGTGTGGTTCGTCGGATCGAGTCCGCAGACCGCGGCCCGCATCGAGGCGTCGTTCCGCGATACGCTGGCGATCCTCGAAACCCATCTTGCCACGCGCCCTTACCTGTTCGGGGCGCGGCAGGCCTTCGGCGATTTCGGGATGTGGGGCCAGATCTACGAAGCCTGGAGCGATCCTACGCCCGGCGCGATAATCGGGGCGTCCAATCCCAACGTGCTGGCGTGGGTCCATCGGATGCTCTGGCCGCACGCCGAGGGTGAATTCGAGGCGTGGAAGAGCCTCGAGCCCACCCTGATGCCGCTGCTCGAGCGCCAAATCGGGCCGCTGTTCCTGCCTTGGACGATCGCCGAATGCCGCCGCGATCGCGGCCGGAAGCGAGGAGTTCAGCGTCGAGCTGCCCGGCGGAACATGGACCCAGAAGCCGCAGAAGTATCACGCCAAATCGCTCGTCGCGCTCCGGCAGAAGTACGCTGCGCTGCCCGACAAGCGCGCCATCGATCCGATTCTGGAGCGCGCAGGATGCTTGAAAGGGTTGCGCGGCTGAAGCGCGCGCGCCATAACCCGGAAGTAGCAAAACGGGAGCAATAAGATGATCGAACTCTACACCGCTCCAACCCCCAATGGATGGAAGGCCTCGGTCACGCTCGAGGAGCTCGCGCTTCCCTACCAGGTCCACGCTATCAACCTCATCAAAAACGAGCAGAAGGAAGAGGCGTACCTGAAGCTCAACCCCAACGGGCGCATCCCGACTATCGTGGATACCGACGAGGGCAACTTCGCGGTCTTCGAGTCCGGCGCGATCCTGATCTACCTGGCCGAAAAGACCGGCCGCCTGATGCCGCGCGACGTCAAGGGGCGCTCGAGGGTGATTCAGTGGGTGATGTTCCAGATGGGCGGAATCGGCCCGATGATGGGGCAGGCCAACGTTTTCTTCCGCTACTTTCCCGAGAAAATTCCCGCCGCGATCAGCCGTTACCAGAACGAATCGCGCCGCCTGTTCGAGGTGCTTGATCGCCGCCTGGGCGAGAGTGAATGGCTGGCCGGCGATTACTCGATCGCGGACATCGCCAACTGGTGCTGGGTGCGGACCTACAAATGGTCGGGCGTGTCGATCGATGGCCTCGACCGTCTGCGGCGCTGGCTGGACGCGATGCGGGCGCGTCCCGCCTGTCAGCGCGGAGTCGAAGTGCCGTTCAAAATCCCCAGCCTCGAAACAGACGACAAAGCCGCCAAAGAATTCGCCGAGAACGCCCGCAAACAATTGCAACGATGAATCGCCCACACCAAAGTCTTCAGACCCTCTCCCGCTCTTTTGCGGGAGAGGACGCGGCGCGAAGCGACGCGGGTGAGGGTGCCTGCTTCCACCGTCAGTCAAAAACTCACTACCTAGGGCGCTAGCGCGATGCCCTCGAACCATCTTTCACGCCCGGGCGTCTATCGCGTCTACGGGATGAGCCAGTCGTACTTCACGCGCAAGATGACCGGCTATCTCGACTACAAGGGAATTCCGTACCTGATGCGCAGGTTCGCCGCCGCCAATCCCGCCGCGCGCGCTGCGGGATGGCCCGGCGCAATGCCGGTGGTGATGACGCCCGACGGCGTCTGGATGTGGGACAGCAGCGCGATGATCGATTATCTGGAGACGCGCTTTCCGCAGCCGGCCGTGCTGCCCGAAGACCCGGTGCTGCGGTTCCTCGTTTACGCGCTCGAAGACGTGCTCGACGAATGGTTCTATCGTCCGGCGGTGGGTTCGCGATGGCTCTATGGCGAGGAGAATCAGCGCGTGGGCGGATGGGAACTGGCGCGCGACGCCACCCACGAGGCCGCGATTCCCGGCGACCAAGCCTTCGCGACCGTCAAGTCCTACGTCACCGCAACCTGTGAGCCGTTCGGCGTCACCTCGGCCAATGTCTCCTCATGGATCGAGGAGATCCTGAGGCCGTGGATGCGCGTGGCGGGCGCGCATCTCGCGCAGCATCGCTCCCTCTTCGGCGAGCGGCCGTCGCTCGCCGACTTCGCCTTCTTCGGCGGCAACGCCGCGCACTTTATCAACGATCCTCAATGCCGGCGCTGGGTCGATGCCGACGCTCCGGCGGTGGTCAAGCATACCCATCGCCTGATGGAACCCGAAGATCAGGACTTCGGCGCATGGAACCGCGACGTGCCGGAGACGCTGCTCGCGATGCTCGCTGACCTCGGCCGATTTTACCTGCCGTGGGTCAGCCGCGCGGCGGTCGAAGGCGGCGCGGAAATCGTTTTCGCCGCCGGACAGCGAATCGAGATCAAGGCGTCGCCGTTTCTGCGCGAGGCGCGGCGCGTGCTGCTGGCACGCTATCGTCAGTATCGATGCGCCCCGCTCGACTCGATCCTCGAACGCGCCGGCATTCTTTCGTACTACGCCAACTACGTCGATTATGCGGGCGCGGTGCCGGCCTACGATCGGCCGCCGCAGCCCGCGCTCAACCGGCCGTTCGCGCCGCCATGGGAAGCCGAGTCCTGATCGCCAACTCGCGAGCCCAGATCGCTGCCGAAGCAGGCCGCTGCCGCCGCGATCGACGGGCGCCGCGCGCGCCGGCAGAACAATCGCCGCCGAATCGTCGATGCAATGCTCGCGCTGGTGCGGGACGGCGCGATCGCGCCGGGCGCCGAGCAAGTCGCGGCGCGCGCTGAGGTCGGCTTGCGCACGGTGTTCCGCCATTTCGAGGACATGGATGCGCTCTATCGCGAGATGGCGCAGGCGATGGAAGCGGAAATCCGCCCCTTCATCGTCATGCCGTTCGCTTCGACCGATAGCCGGGAAAGAATCCTCGAAGTGATCGATCGCCGCGTCCGCGTGTTCGAAAAGGTGATGCGATTCAAGAACGCCGCCGACGTGCATCGCCATCGCTCGGCCTTTCTGAAGAAGAACTATCAGCGCCTGCGCGACCTGCAACGCAGCGCGCTGCGTAACGCGCTGCCGCAACAGATTTCGGCCGACCCGATTCGGTTCGAAGCGCTAGACCTGCTCCTAAGCCTCGACACTTGGCAGCGCCTGCGATGCGAGCAGAAGCTCTCGGTCGCGCGGGCCCGCGCCACGCTCGAATTTGCCGCCGGCGCGCTGTTCGCCGGTCCGCTGACCGCTAATCAAAATTCAGCGGACTAATCGTGGGTTCGTAAAGCACCTGCACGACGTTGCCGTCGGGGTCGCGGATGTAAAACGACGACGAACCGTCGCGATGCTTGCGCAGCGCGTGCACGATCCCGATCCCGTTGGCCTGCGCCCACGCCCAGCCCGCTTCGAGATCGCCGAGCGTTGCGACGATGAACCCCAGATGGTCCATGCTCTGCGCCGATCGCTCGCCGGGCGTGCCGTGGTGGAGCGCCAGGTTGTCGCATCCCGAGCTCAGGTAGCAATTGTCGGCGTCGGGTTCCCATACCGGCTTCATCCCGAACACCCGCGCGTAGAACGACTTGGCCCGTTCAACGTCCGCGACGACCAGCGCCAGATGCCTGAGACCGCGATGCTTGATCACGGATTTTTCCCACGAAGGCAGCGGCCGATGACCGCCCAGATCGGATCGGACGGGCCGCTGCTCCTGTCGATCACTTCTATATTTCCAAACCCGCCACTGTCCATAAAGTACTTTTGCACGAGCCAAACGCGCTGCTCGTCGGAAGCTTCGAGCCAGATCGCAACCGCCTTGGTTTGAAACATCCGATTGGAGAACGAGACCACCATCGGCGCGCCGGGTTTGAGCACGCGGCTTGCGTCGGCAAACACCTCGGCCGGGTGGATCAGATACTGCACCGACACGGTGAGGATCGCGGCGTCGAATGCGCTGTCGTCGAAGGGCAGATGCGGGTCGCGATTGAGATCGTGCACGACGATCGCGCTCAGTGCGGGATTATCTTCCATCTCGGTGCGGTTCATCCCCAGCCCCGTGACCGCCATTGGGGCGACGTCGGGTGGCAGATGCGAGCGCCAACTGCTCATCAGATCGAGGATCGCGCCGCCCCTTGGCAGCACGCTCGAAAAGATTTCTCCAACCGCCGCGATCGCGCCTTCGTCGAGATGCACGACTTTTCGCGGCGACGCGTAAAATAGGCCGTCGTCGGATTCATCCATTCGCCGAAAAAAACGCCGGTCTATCTCCATCGTCGTTGGCGTTTCGTTGCCCGCCCATCCGCCATCAGAAACGTTAATGAAAACAGATGCTTAGATGATTTTATCGACCTGATAGTGCTTCGCATTGACACTATTTGCTGACCGAGTCTAAACTAAAACGCAATTCCAAACAGCGTTTCGCAAGCGCCCTCGCTGTGACGCGACCGACGCTGAATTGGATGCTGGGTTGGCGCGATGGTCCGGCGAGACAAAACCAACTACCTGATTCAATCCGTGGCCCACGCGCTCGACGTGCTCGAGCAATTCTTCGGCGAGGGCGACGAGCTTGGCGTCACCGATCTCTCCAAGCGGCTCAAGCTCCATAAGAATAACGTCTTCCGCCTGCTCGCCACGCTCGAGGCGCGCGGCTATATCGAACAGAACAAGAGCACCGAGAACTATCGCCTCGGGATCAAATGTCTGCATCTCGGCCGCCGTTACATTGACCACATGGGATTGGTAAGGCAAGCGCGCCCGATTTTGGCCGAGGTCGCGCGCAAATGCCGCGAGAGCACCTTCGTCGCCATCGCGCGCCGCGACGGCGTGGTGCCGCTGGAGGCCGCCGAGCCCGAGGAACGCGCGGTCAAGATTACGCCCCCGATCGGGCAGAGCCTGCCGCTGCATTGCACCGCCGTCGGCAAGGCCCATCTGGCGTTCGAGGCCGCCGAGCAACTCAGCGCGATGTTGCCGGAGCACCTCAAACGTTACACCGCCCGGACCATCGTCGAGCGCGCCGAATTGCTGGAGCAGTTGCATTCGGTGGTGCGCGACGGCTACTCGGTCGACAGTGGCGAGTTCCTCGAAGACGTATCGTCGGTGGCCGTGCCGATTCGCGACTACACCCGGACCGTCGTCGGATCGCTGGCGGTAGCCGGTCCCTGTTACCGGATTCCCGGCGAGCGCATCAGCAGCGAGCTCGTGCCGCTGATCCTCGCCGCCGGCAAAGAGCTGTCCTATCGCCTCGGCTACAACGAATAGCTCTGTCTCCCGCCTCTCCCCCGCCCCGGTGGCGATGACCAGGGAGAGGGCGGCGCTGCGCCGAGTGAGGGTTGCCTGCTTCCACCAGTTCAGAATCGACCCTAACCAACGCCTCTGCCGTCGTTGACCGGTCGGCGGTTCGCTGTTAGTTTCTTCGCGTTTCCAGCCGGTTATTTCAGATCAATCTGAGTGCTGTGAGAAAGTGAAAAAGTGAAAATTCTCGTACCGATCAAACGCGTTCCCGATCCCGCGACCACTATCCGCGTGCTGCCCGACGGTTCCGGAATCGCCACCGACAACGTCAAGTGGGTGATCAATCCGTTCGACGAAATCGCGATCGAAGAGGCGCTGCGAATCAAGGAAAAGCAGGGCGCCGGCGAGGTCGTGATGGCCGCGATCGGCCAGAGCGCATGGCAGGAGCAGCTTCGCACCGGCCTGGCGATGGGCGCCGACCGCGCGATCCTGGTCATCGGCGACACCCCGCTTGATTCGCTCGCGCTCGCCCGCGTGCTCAAGAAGCTGGTCGAGGACGAAAAGCCCGAACTGGTCCTGATGGGCAAGCAGGCGATTGACGACGACTCCAATCAGGTCGGCCAGATGCTGGCCGAGATGCTCGGCTGGCCGCAGGCGACCTTTGCCTCCAAGGTAGAGATCGCTGACGGCAAATGCACGGTCGTGCGCGAAGTTGACGGCGGCCTGGAGACTATCGCGTTCGCGCTGCCGGGCCTGATCACCGCCGACCTGCGCCTCAACGAGCCGCGCTACGCCTCGCTGCCCGGAATAATGAAGGCGCGCAAAAAAGAGCTCAAGGAAATCCCGGTCGCGAGCCTCGGACTCGATCTGGCGCCGCGCCTCAAGCTCAAAGAGCTCAAGGCCCCGCCCAAGCGCCAGGCCGGCCGCAAGCTCGGCTCGGTTCAGGAGCTCGTGCAGGTTTTGCACACTGAAGCGAAGGTGATCTGATGATCAACCTCTCCCCCGGCCCCTCTCCGGTCCGGAGAGGGGAGATAGAGTTCCCTGCTGCGCTGGCAGAGAGGGAGCCGAGTTGCCCCTTCCCGCCTCGGGAAGGGGTTAGGGGTTAGGTCTTTCCCCCGGAGTAATTCATCATGGGTGACGTATTAGTCCTCGCCGAATATCAACACGGCCACTTTCCCAAGACCACGCTGGTCGCAGTCAGCGCTGCGATGGAGTTGGCGCGCAAGCGCAGCGCCAAATGTATCGGCGTAGTCGCCGGCGATAAGGTCGATGACCTTGCCGCCGAGCTGGCCAAATTCGGGCTCGCCAAAGTCGTCGCGCTGGAGAATCCTAGTCTCGCGCATTATCTGGCCGACGCGCACGCGCAGGCCCTGGCCGCCCTGGTTAAGAAGCTGGGTATCGAATACGTGGTCGCGACCGCGACCGCGCTCGGCAAAGACCTGATGCCGCGGCTGGCGGCCCGGCTCGATGCTGGGATGGCGTCCGATATCGTCGCGATCGGCGACGACGGCACCGTCGTGCGCCCGATGTACGCCGGCAACGCGCTCGCGACCATCGCGATGGACAGTCCGGTGAAAGTCATCTCGGTGCGCGCCACCGCCTTCGATGCCGCCAAGCCGGCTGGCTTGGCCGCGCCCGTCGAGAAGGCGGCGGCGGAGCTCGATACGGCGTCGCTCAAGATGCAATTCGTTTCCTTCAATGAGACCAAGAGCGATCGCCCCCAGCTTACCGAGGCGCGCATCGTGGTCTCGGGCGGACGCGGACTCAAGTCGGGCGAGAATTTCAAGATCGTGCTCGAACCGCTGGTCGATGAGATGGGCGCCGCGATGGGCGCGTCGCGCGCGGCGGTCGATGCCGGCTTCGTCCCCAACGATTTGCAGGTCGGCCAGACCGGCAAAGTGGTCGCGCCGGAACTCTACGTCGCGGTCGGCATCTCAGGCGCGATCCAGCATCTGGCCGGGATGAAAGACTCGAAGATCATCGTCGCGATCAACAAGGACGAAGAAGCCCCAATCTTCAGCGTCGCCGACTTCGGCCTGGTCGCCGATTTGTTCAAAGCAGTCCCCGAGATGGCCGAGGAAATCAAGAAACTCAAGCACGCGTAGTGTGAGAGGGCGCGCGCTGCCCGGCGTGCGGCATCCGTCCGTCTGGACAAATCGCTCCGCGTAGATCCCTCGCTGCGCTCGGGATGACAGGTGGGGAGCGAGGATTCTTATGTTGTCATTCCGAACGGAGTCTGCGGAGTGAGGAATCTACGCGGAGCGATTTTCTTTTCTTCGCGTCAGTTCACCCCACTCGCGGTTGCCCCTCACCGGAATTTCCGCAGCGATTCGCCTTCCAGCCGGTAGTCCGGCTCGCCGGTTAGCGCGTTCATCGTGCCGGTGGCCTCGAATCCCATGCTGCAATAGAGCGCCGCCGCGATGCGGTTGTCGCGATGGCAGCTCAGCATGATCGCTTCGCAGCGCGGATACATCTTCAATATATACGCGACCGTCGCGGCGACGGCCGCACGCCCGAGCCCTTTGTGCTGATGGCGCGCGTCGATCATGATGTCGTCGATCCAGTAGTCGTCTTTCGTGCGCGGATCGCACAGCGTCGAGACGTAACCGACCATCGAATCGCCGTCGTAGATGCCCATCGGAGTGTAATCGTATTGCTCGCCATGCTGGTGCACGTAGGCTGCGGCCAGTGACTTCACCGGCGACGAGACGAAACTTTCCTGGCTCTGCAGCAGCTTGATGTCGATCGCTTGCCGCCAGTTGGTGCGGTCGATTTTTTTCAGCGTGACCATCAAAGTCCCGTTTCTTGTCAGACGGCCAGGAAAATTTCGCGCGTGCTTTCGGTGGTCAGCTTTTTCACCGAGGCCACCCGATCGGCGAACCGCGCCAGAGTGGAAAGTTCGCTCGATCCGATGTCGACGAGCACGGCGAAAATTTTGAACTGGAGCCGCTCGCGGCTCTGATTGAGACGCGCGAGCCATTGCTCGCTGACCTGCGCTTCGCCATCGGTAATTATCACGATATCGGCGCGCTTGAGATCCTTGCGCTCGATCAATTCGATCGCGGCGCTGAGTGGCCGCTCGAAGTCGGTGCCGCCGCCGGGAAAATATTCCGCCAGCTCCATCAAGCGGGCCAAATCCGGCTGGTAGCGCCGCTCGCGATTGAGGTCCAGTACCTTGAGCGTGTTTTCGCCCGAGGAAAACAGCACCGCGCGCACCAGCCGGCGGCGGCGCCGCGCGATATCCGCCAGCGTCAGGCTGACCGCCTTGGCCCACAGCTCTTTCTCACCCTGCATCGAGGAGCTCACGTCCACGCACACGACCATCGGGCCCTTGCCCTTCTGCTCGTCGTCGCGCAATCGGTACTGAAGCACCTGGCCTTCGAGCAGGCGGCGGCGGAAGTCGCGCACCAGGCCGGGATGATGCAACGCGAGCAGCTCGGCAGGAATCAGCCGGCCGATGTCGGCGCCGCGCTCGATATCGTAGGCCTCGGCGGCGCCGCGATCGAGCGTCTTGCGCCGGAGCGCCCGCGCGTCGAGCTTGAAGCGCCCGACCATCCGCGCCAGCTCGCCGAGCTTGCGATTGCGCGCGAGCCTTCTGCCCAGTTCCAGGCGTTCCCCGGCCGCCATCCGTCCGCCTTGCCCGAACTCCAGGCTGAAGTCGTGCGCGTCCTGCGCGACGCGATCGATCTCGCCGGCCAGTTGCGCAGTTCCCATCTCGATCCGCTTGAGCTCCGCCGGGTTGGCATGGCCCAGTTGATTTTCAACCTGCGCCGCCTTTTGATTCATCCGCGCTTCCGAAACCTGCGCCGCGCGCTCGGCCGCGTCGGTAAGTTGCTGGATCTTTTTCCTCAGCTCGTCGCTCTGCGGCGCGCCTTCGCCGGGCTCGGCTTTGGGGCGCTGCTGTTCGCCCATCTCGATCGCGTTCTTGAGCGCGGCGGCTCTGGCCTCCAGGTCTTCCTCCTGATGCTTCAAGTCCCACAGCGCGAGCATCTCGCTGCGATTGATAAACTTCTCCGAGCGGACCATCTCGATCACCTGCTCGCCCATCACCAGCGCCGCGATCGCCGCCTTGTCCTCTTCGAGCAGCGTGCGGGTCTTGAGCGCTTCGAAGACCGGGGAGGGAATGAGGCGTTCGAGGATCGCGCGATTGAGCGCCGCACTTCGGCGCACGCTATCGGGCTTCATCCAGACCAGGTTGTACTTGAAGAGCGCGAGGAACAGGTCCTGCAGCAACCAGGAGAAATTGGGAATGAGCCGCTCGCCGGCTTCGATCAGATCGCCGATCGTGGATGCGCCCTGCACGATTTCCGCCCACACCCGGCGATCGTAGCTGTCGCTCTCGATCCATCCTGCGCCCGGGGGCACCGCCGGCACATAAACGCGCCGCGGCTTGACGGTCCTTGACCTGTGGACTGCGGATCGAGCGGCCATAGTGAGTCGCGATCTCAGAGGCTACCCTATCAAAGCGAAACGATGTTTGCAGTTATTTCACGACTTGGTAGTCGGGCAATTTGAGTGAGCATAGTGGTCTGGCGGCGTTCAATTTCAATCCGGTTGCGTATCTGAAGCCTCCCCCTGTGTCATTCTCGCGCGTCTGCTTTGCCTGGCGCGCGAAGAATCCCGGATCTCTCCGCTGAGCGAGCGGTATGGAGGCCGCAGCCAGAATCCGGGATTCTTCGCGCGCCAGCCACGCGCGAGAATGACAAATCGCGAATTGGTTGACCCAAAGGCACCGAAAGGGATACGAGTTGAATACTTTCCCGAGAATCCAGGAGGGCAGATCGGAAATGCATAATACGCATGCGACCGGATTCCCGCGTCACGGGCGAATCGGGGGAGCGGAAACCGCTTGGGTGGGGATCATCGCCTTGGCGACGGTACTATTTCCATTGACTGGCGCTGCGTCGGCTCAATCAATCACGGTGTGCGTCAACAAGAGCACGCTTGCCGCCCGGGTCTTGATCAAAGGCGGCAAGTGCAAGAAGGCGGAACAAACCATCGTCGTGAACGAGCAGGGCCCGACGGGTCCGGTCGGCGCGGCTGGCCCGACTGGCGCGGTGGGTCCGGTCGGCCCGATTGGCGCGACGGGTCCGGTCGGCCCGCAAGGTGTCATGGGCCTCGCAGGTGCCGCGGGTGCAACTGGTGCGATGGGTCCGGCGGGTCCCCAAGGGCCTCCGGGCCCTACCGGTGGCATCGGCCTCACAGGGGCAACTGGGGCGACGGGTCCGCAAGGGTCTGGCGGACCAACGGGACCGGCGGGACCGCAGGGTTCCGGAGCTGTACTTCTGGTTGACTCCACCGGGCAGGTCGTCGGTCCCTACGACTTCGGGAAGGCGCAGGTGCTGCTCCCGTGGCCGGCCCAGATCCAGCCGGCCCTAGCCGGCTTTTTAAGCTCCTCGGTTGCCGCCAATGGCTTCGACGCATTTGTGGGTTACGCCCTGTTCACTACTGGCGACTGCTCAGGAACCGCGTATCTTTACGCCTCCGACCTGGACTTCACCATACCCCTATACGTAGGTTCGGTGGATGGTAAGGCGCTCCTTATTCCTACGGGGCCGCCGCAGAGCCTGACGGTCAGCTCTGAGATCCAGTCTGGCACTTGCAACAGCGCTGGGTACGGTTCCCAGTCTGTTGTCACCGCTACGAGCTTTACCCCGCAGGTGACACCACCCTTTCACATCCAGTTCTAGCTGCTTAGACGAGCGCGGCGGGCGCATGGAGGCGGCGGGAAAATCGCGAGCGGTGCTTAAGATGTGCCTGACGCGGCTCAGTTCGGCCGGGTCGGCCAGGGCAGGGACAATCGCTGAACATCTACAGCAGTTATTTCACGGCTTGAACCAAGCGGTGGACGCGCGCCACAATTGGACAAGAGTAGCGTAGCTGTGGTGGATGTTTTGTTGACCAATTCATGCGATCGCGGCCTGCCGAGCGGCGAGCCGATCGCAACCAAGTGACCGAAGCTGCCACAGCCGAAATGGCGCGCCGCCGCGAGGCGCTGCTGCTCGCCGCAGTGCGGGAGTTTATCGCCACTGCGGCGCCGGTTGGATCGCAGCAGATACTTTCCCGCTATTCGCTCGGCGTCAAAGGCGCGACCGTGCGCAGCATGATGTCCGAGCTCGAAGACCAAGGCTATCTCCATCAGCCGCACACTTCGGCCGGGCGCGTTCCCACCGACAAGGCGTTTCGCCATTACGTGGACCATCTGATGGGCAGCAGCCAACTCGGTTTCGAGGATCGCACCCAGATCGAGCTGCATTACTCGGCCGGCACTCGCGACCTCACCGAGATCGTGCGCGATACCTCGCGCCTGCTAGCGTTCCTGACCGGGCAGGCGGCGCTGGTGATGGCGCCCCGGCTCGAGGAGGCGCGGCTCGAAGCGGTCAACTTCGTGCGCGTGCGCGAGCGCCAGGTGCTCGGCATCTTCGCCGCGATCGCCGGCGGCGTGCACCATCGGCTGGTCGAGACCGATCAGGACTACAGCCAGGACGAGCTTGATCGGATGGCGCATTACCTCAACGAATCGCTCCACGGCCGCACCCTCGAAGAGGCGCGGCGATGGATCGAGCGGCAGCTCAAGGAAGAGCGCGCCGCCTACGATCGTTTCGTGCGCGCCGCGCTGACTATCGGTGGCGCCACCGCGGTCCCGCCCGCGGCGGCCGAAGTATACGTCGAAGGCGGCGCCAAGGCGCTCGAACAACCCGAGTTCAGCGATCCCGGCAAGCTGCGTGAGTTGATCCGCGTGCTCGAGGACAAAAGCGCTTTGCTCGACCTGCTCGAACAAACGGTCAAGTCGGGAAATCTTACCGTCTCGATCGGCTCGGAAAATCCGGATTCGCGCCTCAACGCCTTCAGCGTGATCGCAACCTCATACGCCAGCGGCTCGATGCCGTTGGGGAGTCTTGCGGTCGTCGGCCCGGTGCGGATGGACTACGGGCGGGTGATACCGCTGGTGGACTATACCGCCAAGGCGCTCTCGCGAATCCTGGAGCATTAGCCGACCGCCGGCTTCCCCTTCCGCTCTCCTTTTTTCTTTCCCCTGGGCACTGGCAAAGCGCCGTATCGTGCTTAGCTTTGGAATGCATGTCCGGCAAAATGAGCAAGCCCTCCAACGACGACGAAAAGACCCGGCCCGTCGACGGCGAGACGGCCGCGCCCGACGCGGACGTTGAGAGCGCCGCCGGCGATCAATCTGAACGAGTACCGGTGCCGGAAGCCCAGCTTCGGGCCGAGCTTGAGGTCCAACTCGAAGCGAAGGACCGCGAGATCGCCGAGCTCAAAGACAAATATCTGCGCGCGATCGCGGAGCAGGAGAATGCCCGCAAGCGTATCCGCCAGCAGAGCGAGGAGAGCATCCGCCTGCAGCGCGAGAGCCTGCTGCGCGAGTTGCTGCCGATTGTCGATAATCTTGAGCTCGCGGTCGTCGCAGCCCGCGGCGGCGACCACGGCAAAACGATCGTGGACGGCATCGAGATGGTCCTGCGGGCGCTGCACGACCTGCTGCGCAACCACGGCGTGACGCCGCTGGAGGCAGTCGGCCGCGGCTTCAACCCCCAGTTTCACGAGGCGGTCGATCAGGTCGAGACCCACGAGCACCAGCCCAACACGGTCGTGCGCGAGTATCATCGCGGCTATCAGATCGGCGATCGGATGCTGAGGCCGGCGCGCGTCGCCGTCGCCAAGGCGCCGTCCGAGCACGCCAACAAAGCCCATCATGAGGCGCCAAAGCCCCATCATCGCCATCGCGAGGGCGGAACGGGCGAGCCCGAGGACGTTGAAAACGACTGAAGCGTGCTTATTTTCTAGTCAGCGAAGCAAACTAGAGCCGTCCGCATAGCGAGCGGGGAGCGGCTAGGAGAGGCACTGAGATGGCAAAGGTTATCGGCATAGACCTCGGCACCACCAATAGCTGCGTGGCGATAATGGAAGGCGGGGACCCGGTGGTGATCGCCAATTCCGAGGGCAGTCGCACGACGCCGTCGGTGGTGGCGTTCACCGACGCGGGCGAGCGGCTGACGGGACAGATTGCCAAGCGGCAGGCGATCACGAATCCGACCAACACCGTGTCCGCGATCAAGCGCCTGATGGGACGCCGGTACGAAGACGCCGAGGTCCAGAAAGCGATCAAGGTCCTGCCGTACAAGGTCGTCAAAAACGACGACGGCGCCGCGTGGGTGGAGCTGCGCGGCAAGCGCTACAGTCCCGCCGAAATTTCCGCCTTCGTCCTGCAAAAAATGAAGCAGACCGCGGAGGACTACCTGGGCGAGAAAGTCACCGAGGCGGTCATAACGGTGCCCGCCTATTTCAACGACAGCCAGCGCCAGGCGACCAAGGACGCGGGCCGGATCGCCGGACTGAATGTGCTCCGCATCATCAACGAACCGACCGCCGCGTCGCTGGCTTACGGCCTCGACAAGAAAAAGGACGAAAAGATCGCAGTCTTCGATCTCGGCGGCGGCACGTTTGACATTTCGATCCTCGAATTGGGCGAGGGCGTGTTCGAGGTCAAGGCCACCAACGGCGATACCTTCCTGGGCGGCGAGGACTTCGACCAGCGGCTGATCGATTATCTGGCCGACGAATTCCGCAAGGATCAGGGAATCGATCTGCGCAAGGATCGGATGGCATTGCAGCGGCTCAAAGAAGCCGCCGAGAAGGCCAAGATCGAGCTCTCGACCGTGACCGAGACCGACCTCAACCTGCCCTTCATCACGGCCGATCAGTCCGGCCCCAAGCATCTCAACATGAAACTCTCGCGCGCCAAGCTCGAAGCGCTATGCGCCGACCTGCTGGAGCGCCTGGACGCACCCTGTATCACGGCGCTGAAGGACGCCGGGTTGCGCGCCAGCGATATCAATGAGGTCGTGCTGGTCGGCGGAATGACCCGGATGCCGTCGGTGCAGGAGCGGGTGCGCAAGCTCTTTGGCCGCGAGGGCCACAAGGGCGTCAATCCGGATGAAGTCGTCGCGGTGGGCGCGGCGATTCAAGCCGGCGTGCTCAAGGGCGAGGTCAAGGACGTACTCCTGCTCGACGTTACGCCGCTTTCGCTCGGGATCGAGACCTTGGGCGGCGTCTTCACCAAGTTGATCGACAAGAACACCACTATCCCGACCCGCAAGAGCCAGGTCTTCTCGACCGCGCAGGACAATCAGACCGCGGTTACGATTCGGGTGTTCCAGGGCGAGCGCGAGATGGCGTCCGACAACAAGCTGCTCGGGCAGTTCGACCTGGTCGGAATTCCCCCCGCACCCCGCGGGATGCCGCAGGTCGAGGTCAGTTTCGATATCGACGCCAACGGCATCGTCAACGTCCACGCCAAGGACCTCGGGACGAATAAAGAGCAATCGATCCGGATTACCGCCTCTTCGGGACTCAACGAGGAGGAGATCAAGCGGATGGTCCGTGAGGCCGAGCAGCATGCGCAGGACGACAAGCAGCGCCGCGCGCTGGCCGAGGCCCGCAACAAGCTCGACAACTTGATTTACACCACCGAGAAGACGCTCAAGGACCACGGCGCCCAGCTCGACGAGGCCTCGCGCAAGAGCGTCGAGAGCGCGCTGGCCGACGCGAAGGGCAAGCTCGAATCCAAGGAGCCCGCCGAAATCGACCGCGCCGCCGAGGCGCTGGCCACCGCCTCGCACAAGCTGGCCGAGGCGATGTACAGCAAGACCCGTCAGGGCCAAGAAGGCGCTCAGGGCGGTCCGCAGGGGCCAGCAGGCGATGGCAACGCGCAGGCGGGCGCTCAGGGCGGCGAAGGCAAAAAGGAAGACGTGGTCGACGCCGACTTCAAGGAAGTGAAAAACTGACCCGCGGCGATGAGTTCCAGTTGCAAATCCGCAGCCTCTGTTTTGTCATTCTCGCGCGTGGCTGCCGCGCGAAGAATCCCGGATTTCTGCTCCGCCGAGCCGCTTCCATAGGCAGCGACGAACCTGCAGTGGAGGGACTTGAGCGAGGAGTAGGAAGGCCGGAGCCAGAATCCGAGATTCTTCGCGCGCCAGACAAAGCAGACGCGCGAGAATGACAATCGCGAAGGAGGCGTCTGCGACCGGATTAAAATGACTCACCAACGCTACAGCGGGCCGCTTACTTCATCGCGCGCGCTCGCGTAAGATTGCTTCTCCATGCCCCCGGGCAACAAGCGCGATTACTACGAGGTCCTTGGCGTCGCACGCGGCGCCAACGAGGACGAACTGAAGAAGGCTTATCGCCGTCTCGCTATCCAGTTTCATCCCGATCGCAACCCCGGCGACAAGCAGGCCGAGGAGCGCTTCAAGGAGCTCAACGAGGCCTACCAGATGCTCTCCGATCCGGAGCGGCGCGCGCAATACGATCGCTACGGGCACGCCGCTTTCCAGGGCGCGCAGGGCGGCGGCTTCAGCGGCTTCGATTTCACCCAGGGCTTCGAGGAAGTTTTCTCCGACATCTTCGGCGATTTCTTCGGCACCGGGCGCGGCCGCTCACGCTCGCGCACACGGCGCGGCGACGATCTCCGCTACGACCTCGAAATCGAATTCGAGGAAGCCGCGCGCGGCGTTGAAAAAGTCGTCAAGTTCCAGCGCCTGGCCAATTGCGACGAATGCGGCGGCAGCCGCGCCCGCGGCGGCGCCAGTGGCGTCCGCACCTGCCCCAACTGCCGCGGTACCGGACAAGTCAGAACCCAACAGGGCTTCTTTTCGATTGCGACCACGTGCGGGCAATGCCGTGGCGAGGGTTCGATCATCGCCGACCCCTGTCCGAAGTGCCAGGGCCAGGGCCGGATCCGCAAGCATCAATCGATCTCGGTGAAGATTCCGCCCGGCGTCGACAACGGCTCGCGCCTGAAGCTGCGCGGCGAGGGCGAGGCCGGTTTCGCCGGCGGCCCGCAAGGCGATCTCTACGTCGTAATCCACGTCCGCGAGCATGCGATGTTCGCGCGGCAGGACAACAACGTGGTGATCGAAGTGCCGGTCAGCTTCGCGCAGGCTGCGCTGGGCGCCGAAATCGAAGTCCCGACGCTCGAAGGCAAGGTCAATCTCAAGGTCCCTTCCGGCACTCAATCCGGCAAGGTCTTTCACTTGAAGGGCAAGGGCATCGTCGATCTGCATGGCTACGGGCGCGGCGACCAGTTGGTGAAGATCCTGGTCGAAACCCCGCGCCGCCTGACCGCGCGCCAGCGCGAGCTGCTCGAGGAGTTCGCCAAGCTCTCCGGCGAAGACACGCATCATCCGATGGCCAAGGGCTTCGTCGACAAGCTCAAAGAAATGTTCGGCTAGCGCCGTTCCAACTGCTTGCGCCTTGGCGCTGGCTGGCCTGGCGGGCTCCACGCGCCTGAAGCGCGCACCCGCGCCGGGACAAACGGAGCGAGCCGGAACGGCGCTCGCCACAATTCGGAACAACAGTTGGAACGGCGCTAGCCCTCGCGCCGCGTACGGGTTAGGCTCGTCACCGGCGATTCCTCCCTGAATCGGCGGAGAAAAGGCTCCATGAAGACCACCCCGTTCGCTGCGGCTCTACTCTGCTGTCTGATGCTGGTGTCGTCCGCGCAGGCGCAAACTGGCTATAGCCTCGGGACCGGGCTCGTCTCCGACTTTCACTTCGTCGCCAACAATGCCGAAGCCGACACCGAAGATGTCGTCACGAGCCCGCTGCACATGCCCGATCTGTGGGCCTCGGACGGGCTGCTGCGCAAGCCGGCGTTCTACTACACGCTACTGGGCGCCGCTGCGCTCCTCGGCGGCTCCTTCGCACTCGATCAAACGGTGCGTGCCCGCCTGCGCGACATGCCTGACAGCGGTGCGACGGCGCTGGAAGATTCGGCCGACGTTGCCACCGGCGTCGGCGGGGCGATGCTCTACGGCTATGGCCTTTACGAAGGCGACCAGCGTGCGCGCGAGTATGCGCTGACTGCGGCCGAGGGCGCCGGCGTCGGCACGCTGGTCACGCTGGTGCTCAAGTACGGCTTCGGCCGCCTGCGCCCCTATCAGGACGGCCACAGCCACGCCAAATTTTCCGACGGCGGCCAGTCGTTCCCTTCGGGCGAAGCCACGCCGATTTTCGCGATGGCCGCCGGTGTCAGCCAGTACTTCGATAACGCCTGGTACGCCGCGCTGCCGGCCTATTCAGTCGCGATGGCGATGGGCTTCGGCCGGATGGGCCACGACGCGCACTGGCTCTCCGATATCGCCGGCGCGGCGCTGGTCGGCGTCGGTACCACCGAGCTGCTGCTGTACCTGCATCAAGAGCACGCCGACAATCCCGGCCGCCTGCGCGTCTTTCCGGTCGCCGCACCGCATCAGACCGGAATCGGTCTGTCGCTCGCGTTCTGATCGGTCGTCAGAGCGAGGCGAGGTATACCTAAATATGCGACCCTCCAGATCTTTTGCTTCAATTGCGAGTATCACCGCGCTCGCATTCATTTGCACAGGTGCGGCTGCCGGGGATGTCGGCAGCGAGCCGCTTGGCTATAGCCTGCTCAGTCCTTCGCCGGGGCAGTTCGAGCTCAACCTTGAGAACCTGTCAGGATTTATTGGGTCCGGCACTCTGGTACGAGTGCGGGAATTTCAGATCGATGGAACCGGACTCCATTTTCCGGCACTCGGGATCAATACAGTCCAGCTTCCTGACGCCGACTTCACCTACTGGTTCAACCAGCTCAGCGCGATTAACTTTCAGTTTCGCTATTTCGACGTCGGCGGCAGCCATTATTTCGCGCATCCGATCCGCTACAACGGGGCTACGATCGCCGGTGGCCAGACGCTGAATACCGATCCCTGGGAGTGGTTCGCTTTCTATCTGTATTACGAACGGCGCCTCACACCCCTGTTCGAGAGCTACGAGGCGGGATGGCCGGAGGCCCTGCAGCACTGGGACCTGCGCGGCAGGCTCGGCATCGATTACACTTACCTGAATTTCGGGATCGACAACGGACATGCGCCAACCACCAAAGCGACGAAAGGCGAAGAAACGATTGAAGACTTCTATCATCAGGAGCTGCCAATCCCGACCATCGGACTGGAGGCCCTCCACAGCCTTGGCGAGAGTCTTACCTTCGACACCTCTGTGAAGGGCAATTGGATCAACCGCTGGAACTCACTGCGCAACGAAGGCGGCACGGTATGGCTGTCACAAAACGGGGTCGAAGCTTACTTCCGGGTCCTATACTCGCATCCCTGGCTCGGACGAATCCATCCGATGCTTGGCTTCGCGCTCTATTACTACAGCCAGTTCGAAGACTCGCGGGAAGACGGCAACTTCATTCGCTGGTTCACCTACGGTCCCGAATACGGGATCAAGTTTACCTTCTGAAACCATCGGAGGATTTGAGGCGGCTGAAATCCGATGAAGAGGGTTCCCGAGAGCAGTTTGAACAAGGTCCCGGAAGTCACGCTGGGTTTCTGGGTCATTAAGATCTGCGCAACGACTCTGGGTGAGACCGCCGGAGACGCGGTGTCGATGACGATGCATCTGGGGTATGCGATCGGCACCGCGATTTTCTTCAGCTTCTTCATTGTCATCGCCGCGGCTCAGGTCAGGTCAAAATCCTTCTATCCATTTCTGTATTGGGCCGTTATCGTCGCAACTACCACCGTCGGCACGACGATGGCGGATTATGCGGACCGTTCTCTCGGAATCGGTTACATCGGAGGCTCGCTGACCCTCTTCACAATTTTGATGCTTGTTCTCGGATTATGGTGGTTCTCCATAGGCTCCGTGTCGGTCAACAACATCACGTCGTCCAAGGTCGAAATGTTCTACTGGACAACGATTCTATTCTCAAACACCTTGGGTACCGCCCTGGGCGATTTTCTAGCCGATGATTCCGGACTCGGATACAGCGGAGGAGCACTTTTTTTTGCTGCTGCGCTGGTGCTGATCGCAGCCGCATACTTCTTTACCGCGATGTCGCACACATTGTTGTTCTGGCTGGCGTTTATCCTGACCCGGCCGCTCGGCGCGACGGTCGGCGATCTCCTGACCAAACCCTATGCGAATGGAGGTTTAGATCGCGGCCGGATCAGTTCGTCCATAATCATCGCAATCTTCATCATCGCCGGCATTTGGTTGATGCCCCAGAGAGCGGGCAGCCATCCGGGACAGCGTTAAGTTACCGATCCACCGTAAACGGCTGGTCAGCGTGCTCGACCCTAGACCGACCTCACAGCAGGCTGCGCAATTCCGGTGAGCAATCGAAGCTTCGCGCGAACCTTCGCGGCGTTCGGCGCCATCTTCTTTCTTATGCTCGCACCCGCGCCGGCGCCGGCGCAGCCGGACCCGATTCCAGCCGGCAAAGCGTTGGATTACCGGGTGATCGACAGCGACACCGGCGCGGAGTTGGGGCGCGACACGGTCTGGCGTACCACCGACGGTCCCGCGCCCTCGCGATGGTCCCGCGCGGCATATCCCGACGGCGACTGGACGCTCTCGCAATGCGTTCAGGGCAACGGCGCGAGCCATCCCGCTACGCGGCGGCTGGCTGTCACCGTGAACGCGTCGGGTCAGGCCGTCGAGAGCGAGTTCGATACCTTCGATCCCGCCTACTACCCGTTTCTCCATCGCCCGCTCCCGGCGCAGCCGATGGAACCCCTCGCGTGCTTCAGCGCCAACGGGCTGGACTACGCCGCGCTCCAGCGTGGCGAGGAAACCTCGCTGTACTTGTGGCTTAACGAAGCGATCTTCTTCCGGCTGATATTCAGGATGACCGGCAGGGAATCGATTTCGGTGCCCGCCGGCAATTACGACGCCCTGAAAGTCCGCATCAAGGTCGATATGCCGAGCTTCTTTCCCAACCTGCCGGCGTGGGCGGCGAATCTGCTCGGCGTGCTGGTTCCCGACTTTTATGCGTGGGTGGTCGCGACCAATCGTGGTACCTTCGAGATGGTCCGGCAGACCGGGTTTGCTACTCCCAAGCACAAGCACACGATGCGCGAGTTGGTCGGCATCGGCGATCCTCCGATCTTGCCGGCGGCCGAGCTCGGGCTCCTGCGCGCCGCGGGCGCCGCTCCCGCTTCGCCCAAGGCGGTGGTCGACAACACCGGCGCCTTCACGATGGGCGATTTGCGCGGAAGCGTGGAGATGACGTCGGCTCAAACCGGCGGCGCCGAGTTGCTCGTGGTTCGCACCCGGATCGGCGACGGTCTGACGATCGAGGCGCACTCGATGGTCAATCTGTCTACGTCGCCCGCTTCGTCGCCGAGGACTGCATATAGTGAGCAGCGCACCTATGCTCCCGGCGGCCTGGTGCAGCGGCGGCATCTGGAGTTCCGCGCCGACGCATTCCCGATCGGCCTCGACAAGGACTTGCCCGGCGACTTATACGCGGGCTCGTTCACGCTCGCCGAGGTTTTTCCCGCGCTAAGGCCGCAATCCGATACGACGGTCCATCTGCACGTGCTCGGCTCCGACGGTCAGGTCAACGAGCTCGCGATGTGGCAGGCGGGCGGCGGCGCGAGCCCGGTCGACGGAGTTGCCGCGACGCATCTGAAGCTCAAGCCGATCGTTGACCTGCCCTTGTTCCTCGCGCCGCTCAAGTACTTCCTGATCCCGACTCTCGATGTGTATCTGCAGGACGACCCGCCCTATCGGTTGCTCGAATTCACCGGCCCGCTCGGTCCACCGGGCTCCGCGCCGGCCCATTTCATCGCGGATGCGCAACTGCAAACCCCGCCGCAAGCGCAATTCCAGGCCGCCCCCTCAAATAGCCAGCCGCTGAATAGATAGTTCCTGGTAATGGCGCCGAGAAGCGCCGAGCTGGGGAACCGATTACGTTCGGTATGCCTTGAGCGGGTAAGGTTCGAGTAGGTACAGACCCTAACACTCAGTTCTCAGTATAGTACCATACAAGACTATATATAGGCGCGGGCTTTGCGGGGCCGCCAACAGGGTTAAAGTTCCCGAACAACAACTGAGCCGAAGAATTGAAAACAATCGGATCAAGCACGTTTAACCTATAGGCGCCCGCCAAATAGCCTCCAGTATAGGTACCAAGGATCGATGTGCAACCCAGGAAATCGGTTGTGAATACCCCCGAAAGCCAGTCAAACGAGCTTCCGAAGTAATCTTCGGTGCCTGACGAAGTGATGGTGGTGGCGCCGTCTACCACCCACTGCACCTGGGTCTCCAGGCTCGTGCCGAACACTTCCTGGAAATAGGCGTCTACCCCCCAGATAACACCGGGTCCGTTGGATGTACTGAAAAGCGGAGTTGGATTGGGTGCCGGATAATCAGCAACCACACTCACAGCATGGAGGTGTTGGTACAGTCCCCAAGGCAGGCCGCTGTTTAGATGGTAGCCAATATCCCACCAAATCGTCTCCCCATTCGCACCAGTAATATATATCCGCGAGTGGGTCGTGAAAGGTGCGGTCACATAAGAGGTATAACTGAACTGTCCGCTGCCGGCGTTGCGGTAGACGAAATACCTGGTTGCGTAGCCGCTGCCGCTGACTCCGCGCGCGGGTATCCAGTCCACGAGAGCCGCGTTGACTGATGGCGTAGCACAGGAAGTGGCGAAATCGTTGTCCTGGCAGATCTGGATGCCTTCATTACCATTGGAGTTGAATATGATGATCGAGATAAAATCGATCTCGCCGGTCGCGGTACCGCTATCCCATATTTCGCAGGGGTCCGCAGAGCCGTTGGGGCAATTGGCGCTGGTGACAGTAACTGCTTTCCCGGCTGCCATATGCGCAGTACCGGGATTGCCGGGAGGCCAGCCGCCAGGCCAACTGACCGGTCCGGGCGGTCCGGCTGGCCCGGATGGACCGCCGGCTGGTCCGGATGGCCCGGTTGCACCGGTAGGTCCGGCTGGCCCGGTTGGTCCGGTTGCTCCGGTCGGTCCGGTTGCACCGGTTGCTCCGGCTGGCCCGCTTGCTCCGGTAGGTCCGGCAGGCCCGGTCGCACCGGTTCCGGCTGGCCCGGTTGCACCGGTTGCGCCAGTTGCACCAGTAGGTCCCGCCGCCCCGCTTGCACCGGTTCCGGCCGGCCCGGTTGCACCGGTTGCGCCGGCCGGCCCGCTTGCGCCAGTAGGTCCGGTCGCCCCGGTTGCACCAGTTCCCGCGGGCCCGGTCGCACCGGTTGCGCCGGCTGACCCGGATGCACCGGTAGGTCCGGCCGGCCCGGCTGGTCCGGTTGCGCCGGTGGCTCCGGTCAATCCGTTGGGCCCGGTCGCACCCGTAGGCCCGGCCAGCCCGGCTGGTCCGGACGGGCCGGTGGCTCCCGGTGCACCGTTGGCCCCGGTCGGACCGGTTGCTCCGCGTGGGCCGGTCTCTCCGGCGACACCAGTCGCCCCAGTAGGGCCGCTCGGCCCGGCTGGGCCGCTCGGTCCGGTTGCGCCGGTTGCGCCTGCTGGACCGGTCGCGCCGGTCGGCCCGCTTGGACCGCTCGCACCGGCGGGCCCAGTCGCTCCGGTAGCGCCAGTGGCGCCGAGTGCACCGCTCGGTCCGATCGGACCGGTCGCCCCAGTAGGTCCGGTCCCGCCGACCGGGCCAATAGGGCCGCCGGGCCCTGCCGGCCCACTAGCTCCAGTCGGTCCGGCCACACCCTGTGGTCCCAACGGGCCCGAGGGGCCGGTAGCCCCCGCCGGACCAGTAGCTCCGGTAGGCCCGGCCACACCCGTTGGTCCCTGCGCGCCAGAGGGCCCGGTAGCCCCCGCTGGACCAGTCGGTCCCGCCTGACCGGTCGGGCCCACCGGACCCGCTGATCCCTGAGGACCGGTCGGGCCGGTAGCGCCTGCGGGACCCTGCGGACCTAACGCGCCGCTTGCGCCGGATGGTCCCTGCGGGCCGGTCGCACCCCTGGCTCCGCTGGGCCCCTCCGCTCCCGAAGGACCCTCTTCGTTCCATGAGATCTCGTTCTCGCTCTTCTTGCACGCTTTACCGAATGCGAGCTTGCGCAGATCGCCAGTGCTTTTGGCTGCGCAGGCATCAATGGTCTGGGCGTACGCCGGGCCAGGTAAGAGGATCGCCAGCAGGGCCAGGGCCGCGATCGCGGCGGCCGTGCGGATGCGATTATGGTCCATTGAATTCAGAATCATGCCCATGTTCGATGGACGGTCAGACCCCCGCCCACGAACGGATGCAGTCCCCAGACTGGGTAAGCTACCCCCGCGCCTATGTCAAGTCAGAATCCGAATGCGCGCAATCCCGAGCCCATCGGAAATGGAAACGGGAGCCATAACCTGGAGGAAAACCGGAGGGATAACCGAATGGATGGATATCCGCCACAATGCTTCGATTCGGTCCATGAAGGCCTTTCCGCGCAGGCGGAAGTGCGGGCCGGCTCGCGATCCGCGGATGCGATCGCGGTTCGCGAAAGAGGTATTTGGGCCCGCCGCAATTCGGTATCCGCTATGGCGTGCCGCGCCTGCCGACTGGCGTAGCCGCTCAATCTCGGACAAGCTTGCCGGTCATGGATCGACTCACGCTATTCGGTCTGTTCGCCGTGACTGCGATGCTGGTCTGCTACGCGTTGGAAGACCGCAGCCATTGGTTCGTGCTGGCGTTCGCAGGATCGTGCGCGTTGGGTTCGGCCTATGGCTTCCTTCAAGGGGCCTGGCCCTTCGGCGTCGTAGAAGCCATCTGGTGCCTAATCGCAAGCCGCCGCTGGTGGATGCTGGACTGAATGTCTGGCGCTCGACGGCGATCGGAGAGATCGCAGGTGAGCTTCCGCTAACGACTCTGGCGAGTGCGATCTTCTCCGGTGCAGGACCTTCAACTCTGGATGGCGGGTCTGAAGCGCCGGATCGACCACAATCATCCACTTGAACCGAGACCTTCGTTGCCACCGGCTAAAAGCGCGCTCCACCAATCGGCGCGCACGCTGCTTACTGATGCGGTTGACTCTCGCAAGATGTGTTAGCGCTCGTTCTCGATGTTCAGGCCCTAGCAGGCTGTTGAGGAAAGGGGTTGATTACTCAGTTTCGTAGTTCGTTAAGAGCGCAACGCTGGGATTACAGGTCTACCCGCGAGCCACTTTCATGCGCCGCGCGGCATGGAACAGTGGTGTGGATTGATGATTCATGCCGGAGCCCCACTGAGCTTGGCGATTCTGAGCAGGTTGTAGGCGGCGGCGACCAAGTAGGCGTGCATCTGGACGCGCTCGCGACCGCGATAGCGCGTGCGCCGCAGCCCGCCGATGGTCTTCATCCAGCCGAAGGTTTCCTCGACCCGCTTACGGATCCATTGGCTGACAGCGTAGCCCCCATGGCGCACAGTACGAGCGTCGATGGCGGAGCCACCTGCGCGCGCCAGATTCTGCGCCACGTGCGGGGTGACCTTGAGCGCACGGCAGGACTCCACGAAATCGTGGGTATCGTAGCCCTTGTCGCCGCCCAGCGTGATCCTGCGGCGCCCGGGCAGACTCTCGCCGACCATTGCCAGCGCCGCGCGCCGCTCGGCACGTCCATCCGCCGGCTCCACCTGAAAGTCGATCAAGATGGTGTTGCGATTCTCCATCAGGGCGTGGGCCGAGTAACAAAGCTTGGCCTCCTTGCCCGCACCCTTCTTGGCCAGCTGCGCCTCGGGATCGGTCGTAGACTGGTGGGTCTGATTGGTGCGCCGCTCGCCGTGGAAGTTCACTGTCGGATTGCCCGGGTCAGCGGGGGGCTCAGTCGGGCCCGCATCCCTGCGCTTGAAGCTCTTGAGCGAGGCCCAGGCTTCGATCAGCGTGCCATCCACCGTAAAGTGCTCGTCGCTGGTTAGCTTCAGCGCACGGGCCGCCGCCACTACGGTGCGGAAAAACTCGCCTGCCAGGTCGTGCTCAAGCAACCGCGCCCGATTGCGGCTGAAGCTGGAGTGGTCGAAGCCCGCCTCGTCCCAGTTCATATCCAGGAACCAGCGGAACAACAGGTTATACTCCAACTGCTCGCACAACAGCCGCTCGCTGCGCACGCTGTACAGCGCCATCAACAGCGAGGCTTTCAACAACCGCTCCGGCGGGATCGAGGGCCGGCCCACTTCACTGTACATCTGCTCCAACCGCGCCGAGAGTTCTTTGAGCGCCACCTCCGCCAGCCCCTTGATCAACCTGATCGGATGGTTGCTTGGTACCCGCTGCTCAGGGTTAACCAGGGTCAGCATCGTGGTCTGGGGCCGATCGTAGCCGCGCATCTTCCGCTTCCTCCTCTACCCAACTGGCCTCCTTCCACTATATAGATGCAAACCCATCTGTCGATCCTATCGAAAGGGGTTTCTCAACAGCCTGCTAGCCTTCCTGCCAGTCCGATATGGCAGGCTAGGTTGCAGTTGTGGCAGAGAACCCGGAAACCCGACAACCGCGCTGTTTTACGCCGATCGTCGTACTTCCAAACCTCATCGCATACCATCCAACTCTCCCACGTCTTGCGGCAGGCCCAGCAGCGATCGCCGGCATCATCGAGCATGCGCGCTCTAAGTGCCTGCCATACGCCCCGACGCAACAGCCGGTGCGCAGACAGGTACCACAGCGGTTGTGGAACCAGGCGAGGCGCGAGGCGGACCCTCGTCGGCTCATCTTCCGTCGCTGGAAGTCGAATGCCTGCTTGCAGAACGCCGAGTCCGCGGGCAGGTCTCCTCCGCAAAGCTCGGCGACTTCTTGGTAGGAGATGCACTTTCGTTTGTCGCCGAGGGTAAGGTCCAGCCCTAGCGCGTGCCGCCCAAGGAGAGCGCCCTTGCACAGTAGATCGTCCTCGGCAAGATCACCGGTCCTGCAAAGCTCAGCCTCTTGGGCCACGGATATCCAATTGTCATTCGTGGCCTGCTACCGCATGAAAGCATCTGCGAGGAAACCACCGAGGAATCCTTCCGCATCCTTGCGTCGAGCGACAGCGCAGAACCAGCGCCGCGCGGGCCGGAGCGGCCAACGCGCTGCACATCGCCTTCCGCCAGATGCCTATGTCGCCGGGGAATCTGATGGTTGCGGGGGAAGGATTTGAACCTCCTTGCTGTGACAGGAAGGACAATCTGTTATCCACTGGCCGCTCGCATGATGAAATCTTATGTCTGGTGCCATATCTTCACCCGGCCCCATTTTCTGGGTTCGTTTACAACATCCGCATCCTGTTCCACAAGTTCGCACCAAACGAGGGCGGCCCGAGGTTAGGCGGAGCGCATGAGCTTTGCTCATGTTCGATGCCCGATTGTCGCCGCATGTATTCGACGCTTCGGGGCGGCTTATTTTGGGTTGACTGACCGAAGTTGGGCTGGTGGAACGCGGAACACGCCCTTAATGCAGTCGGGGTTCCGGACCGCAATCTGGATGTGGGTTTTTTCGTGGAAACCCGAGCCCTCGTAAATCGGGCGGCCCTCGATAAAGACACCTTTCACCGAGTCGATTGGCTGATCGCCCCGGTCGCTGCGGATAGTGTGGACCATTTGAATCACGGCGCAATCCAGACGGCGCAACAACCCATCGGGCGCATTTTCGGGTAATTTGCGACCAGCTGCGGCGGCGAACTCCACCAAGCTCTTATGGGCAGCTCGCGCCTGCTCGATACCAGCAGCGGTCGTCAGGTCCAGGCATAAGCCCAGAGAGATGACCGCGCCGATGACGAACGGTCTTTTGATGTTCGAGGCGCGGCGCTTTTTGGCGTCGCGCGCGAAGTCGAGACCGCGAAGCGGGTTGGCTTCCCAGAAATAAATCCCCGGACCGAGCCAATCGTAATCGTTGTTGCTTTGCTTGAGGAGCTCGCCTTCCAGGATTCGTTCGCCAACGGACTTATCGCATCCGTGGTAGCCGAGAATGAAACTCGCAGCCAGCTGATGCAACGGAGGGCGGGCAACGAATGATTAGGACCGGTAATTCTTGCTAAGCTTACCGGACTCCGTGTAGATCCCCGACTCGACCAGCACCTTCATCGCCGATTCCTTGGACCGCGTCCCTTCCTTCGTGAACTCGACCGCTGCTTCACGGAAACGCTTAACCGCTTCACGGCTGCTCAGGTCCGCTGGAATCTTGGCCGCCGGTCTCTTGCTCTTCATATTGTCAGTATCCTTCGTGCCGGAGCTTCTTTCAAGACAGCACCTCCGATGAAGACGCGGGCAATCAGCAGAAAAGTGAGCTTCTCCCATAGGTCGCTCCGCGTCCGGCCGAACATTCACTTGGCTTCTCCGGGGGAACCTGATCGACGCCACGGTTCACCCGCAAAATCGGGCCGGACTCCTCTGGTTGCGGGGGAAGGATTTGAACCTTCGACCTCCGGGTTATGAGCCCGGCGAGCTACCAGACTGCTCCACCCCGCGCGGGGGAGTGTATCCGCCGCGTCAAGAGCGGGTCAATATGATTGACCGCTGCGCGCGCCGCGCGCTCGAATCGGAGCAGCGATCGCGTCAGTCGGAGAGAATCCGGATGTTGCAATCGCGATGCAGCTTGCCGAACTCGATCACTTCTTTCTCGATCGGCGTGGGATTCGGTTTCGCCTCGCCCACCATGTGCAGCTTGGCTGCCTTCGGGTCCATCCCGTCGGCTTCGACGCTGAGGCCGTGATCATCGCAGATTATGAACGCCATCCGTCAAAACACCTCGCGGGCCAACGTTAGCCGACGGCGCGGCGCGTGTCACGAGCGATCGCGCCGCGCGGCTTTCCGCAATCACCGGCTTTTGTGGTAGCCATCGTAATCATCTGGGCGGGAACCATGCGGGAGTATTTATCATGAGCCTCAAAGGCCAGGCCGCCGCGATCGGGATCGGCGAGCTGAAACCAATCAAGGAACCCGGCGACCTCACCGCGCTGGCGATGATGGGCGCGGTCGCCGCCGAAGCGATCGCCGACGCGGGCCTGGACAAGCGCGATATCGACGGCTTGCTGGTGGGCGTGCCGTTTTCGGATCCCGGAATGATCTATCCGGGCGTCGCCGCCGAAGTGATGGGCATCAATGCGCGGATGCTGAACCAGGTCGATATCGGCGGCGCCACCGGGGCCGGGATGATCTGGCGCGCCGCCGCGGCGATTCACGCCGGGATGTGCAACGCGGTGCTGTGCCTGATGGCGGACCTCAACAAGGCCGGCGATCAGCGCGTGCCGACGGTCTCGGTGCAGCGCGAGTTCGAGCTGCCCTACGGAAATATCGGCGCCAACTGCGGCTACGCCATGATTGCGCATCGCCACATGCACGAGTACGGCACCACGGCGCGGCAGATGGCCAAGGTCGCGGTCGATCAGCGCCGCAGCGCGCTCAAGAATCCGCTCGCCACCTTCAACGACCGCCCGCTCACGATCGAAGAGGTGCTGGCCTCGCGGATGATCGTCGATCCGCTCCATCTGTATGAGATCGTAAGTCCGGTCAGCGGCGGCGCGGCAGTTATCGTGGCCGGGCCGGAGATCGCGCGGCGCGCGACGCATCCGCCGATATGGCTGCTCGGCGCCGGCGAATACTCGAACCATTCGACGATTACCTACGCGCCGTCGCTCACCACTTCGCCGATCAAGCCGGCCGCCGCCACCGCCTTCGCGATGGCCGGGCTCACTCCCGCTGACATGGATCTGGTCTGCCCCTACGATTGCTACACGATCACCGTGATCGTCACGCTGGAGGACGCCGGCTTTTGCAAGAAAGGGCAGGGCGGCCCGTTCGTGATGGACCACGACCTCGCCTGGGACGGCGATTTCCCCTGCAACACGCATGGCGGTCAACTTTCATTCGGGCAGGCGGGTCTGGCGGGCGGAATGAGCCACGTTACCGAGGCGATTCGCCAACTGATGGGGCGCGGCGGCGGCCGCCAGGTCAGCAACGCGGCGCTCGCCTACGTCAACGGCAACGGCGGTATCATGAGCGAGCAGGCCAGCCTGATTCTGGAGCGGCGATCATGAGCGAATACTTGAAACCGCTGCCCAAGCCGACGCCGATCAGCCGCCCGTTCTGGGAAGCGGCGCGGCGCCACGAGCTGATGCTCCAGCGCTGCGCGGCGTGCGCCACGTTTGTCCATTATCCCCGGCCGCGCTGCCCGCAATGCTTCTCCGATCGCCTGGAGTGGCGGCACGCCAGCGGCCGCGGAACCGTCTATAGCTATACGATCGTGCGGCGCGCTTCGAGCCGCGCCTTCGCCGACGCTCCGTACGTGCTCGCGATCGTCGAGCTCGAGGAAGGTCCGCATATGACGACCAACATTGTCGGGCCATCGGAGCAGGTGGGTATCGGGACTCCGGTCGAGGTGTACTTCGATGATGTAACGCCGGAGCACACGCTGGTGAAGTTCAAGCCGGCGTGAGGATTACCCTCACGCGAGCAGGACCGCGACAATCCCGGTCAGGAAAATCCCGTCGAAAGTGCCGGCGCCGCCGATCGACGCGACCGGCGCGCCCAGGTCACGAATATTCCCCAGATTCATCAGGTCGGCGCCGATCAGCGTGCCGAGCACGCCGCTCACGTAGGCGACCGCGTCGGCATGATGATGCACGCCGGCCAGGAACACGCCGACCATCGCAGCCACGATCGGCGGGATGAACATCGGCGTCGCGATCCCGACCCCCGGCACCGGGCGGGCGAAGCGATGGACTACCAGCGCGACGATCGCGGTCCCGATCAGCGCCGCCAGAATGATCGCCGGCTGCCGCATCAACACGTAGATGGAAATCAGGATCGGCACGATCGCCCCGCCGAGGTTGATCGCCACGGTAGTGCGCGCGCCGGCCATCCGCACCGGAATCCGGTAGCGCACGCCGAAGCTGGTCGCGAATTGTCCGGGATGGAGCGGGCCGCCCTCGATCTCTGAAATCGGGATGTTGACGTAGCTCCCGATCAGACTCGCCAGCAGCGCCAGAAACGCGATCTCCGGCGGCAGCCCGATGGTCTGGAAGACGTAGCTGATCACGTTGATCTCGATCAGCGTGAAGACGAAGAGCAGCACACCGAACAAGATGATGACGTAGACGAACATGAACGGCGGAAAAAGCATGCCCCGGAATATACCATCGCGCGGCCGCCGGAACAGCGGCAAAAGCGCGGGCCGGTTGGCCGCCAACGCTCTTGTGCCGCGCCGCACCATCGGCTTAGATCGCGCGCAGAGTCTGCGATGAATTCCGACTATCGCGCCGAATTGCTCACGCTGCTGGCGCGCGAATCCTACGTCGAACGCGAGCTCAATCTCAGTTCGGGCCGCGCCTCGAATTTTTACGTCGATTGCAAGCGCACGCTCTATCTTCCTCGCGGCGCCTACCTGGCCGGTGAGCTGATGCTCGATCTGATTGGCGCGAGTGCAATCGGGCAGATCGGCGGGATGGCAGCCGGGGCGCTCCCGCTCACCGACGCGATTATCGCCGCGGCCCATCGCCACGGCACCGATCTCACCGGTTTCTTCGTCCGCAAGGAAACCAAGGCGCACGGCCTTCAGCAGCGCGTCGAGGGGGCGTTCCGAAAAGAACGGCGTACCGGCGTGCTCGACGACGCGATCACCACCGGCGGCTCGACGCTGGAGGCGATCGCGGCGCTGCGCGAGGCCGGCGGGCAGGTAGCCGCGGCCTTCGCGCTGATCGATCGCAACGAAGGCGGCCGCGAGGCCTTCGCTCGCGAGGGCATTCCCTACGCGTGGGTCTTCGTCGCAGACGAAGTCCGCGCCGCCGCGCGCGCCGGATGAATCTCAGCGGCCGGACCCTGATCACCGCGGTCCTCGGCGATCCGGTCGAGCATTCGCTCTCGCCCGCGATGCACAACGCGGCCTATCAGGCGCTCGCGATCGATCGCGTTTACCTGGCCTTTCGCGTCAAGCCCGGAAATCTGCGTGCCGCTATCGGCGCGATTTCTGCACTGGGAGTGCTCGGCGTCAACCTGACGCTGCCGCATAAGGAGCGGGTACTGCGGATGCTCGACGGGCTGAGCGGTGAGGCGCGATCGCTCGGTGCGGCCAACTGCGTGGTGAATCGCCGCGAGGGCTTGTTCGGCGACAATACCGACGCGCGCGGCCTGGAAAGCGATCTGCGCGCGCTCGGCGTCGCGGTCGCGCGCCGCCCGGTGCTGATCGCCGGCGCGGGCGGCGGTGCGGCGGCGGCCGTGATGGCGGCGGTGCGGATGGGCGCCAGCCGGATCGTGATCGCCAATCGCACCCGCGCCCGTGCGATGCGCCTGGCCAAGCGCTTCGCGGGCCGCGCCGACCGGATCATCATGGTGCGCGGACTCGACGCCCTGGACGATCACGCCACGCTCGCCGACGCGGCGGCGGTCATCAATGCCACTTCGATCGGATTGAGCGCGGCGCGCTTTCCGCAGCTCGCCTACGGCTCAACGCCGCCGGATTGTTTCTTTTACGATCTGTTCTACGCGACCAAGCTGACCCAGTTCCTGGCAGAGGCGGCGGCGGCGGGCCGCGCAACCGCCGATGGCAGGGGGATGCTACTGAATCAGGCCGCGCTGGCGTTCCGGCTATTCAACGGGGTTACGGCCCCGCTCGACGTGATGCGCCGCGCGCTGATGGAGCATCTGGGGCGGACGCCGGTTTGACCAGGCGCAGACTACCCTCACCCGGCGCAGCGCCGGCCTCTCCCTGGTCAGGGAGAGGCGCAGACAAAGAGAGGCGCAGACAAAAGATCGCGACGCGATCCTTGAGTGCCTCTCCCTGACCAGGGAGAGGCGGCGAGTGCGCGTGAAGCGCGCGAGCGGTGAGGGCGCCTGCTGCCACTGCAAATCGAATTCACCGACTCCGAGCGCCGTCATGCGCCCCGGAGCGATACTGGAGGGAGGATTCTACGCGGAGCGATTGGTGTCGCTCTAGTGCGGTGCAGAGTCTGCGATAGTCGAGGCAGGCCGTTCCGGGTCTACAACAATCCCGCGCGGATCGCGGCGCAGCGGGCTGCGCCGAGCAGCGCGGTCTTGTCGTTCATGATCACTTTCACCGCGATGGTCTCCAGGAGCTTGCTTAATCTGCCCTTGGCGGCGAACGCGATCATGAAGGCCGGCTCCCTGAGCTTGGCGACTATCTTCGGAGCGATACCGCCGCCAATGTAGACGCCGCCGGTCGCCATCATCTTGAGCGCCAGATTTCCGGCCTCGCTGCCATAGATCGAAACGAACAGGTCGAGCGCGCGTGCGCACAACTCGCTCTTACCTTCGATTGCGGCTTGTGAGATACGCGCCGCAGGATCTGGTTGCGCCAATTCTGCGGCGAGCCATCCCGGTTCCGCACCGCGCCCGCTGTCGCGCAGTAACGTGTAGATGCTGAGCAGGCCCGGGCCCGAAAGCACGCGCTCCCAACTGACGTGACCGAACTTGCTGCGCAGGTGATGGAGCAACTCGCATTGCAGGTCGTCAGCGGGAGCGAAACTAGCGTGCCCGCCCTCGCATGCGAACGGATGATGCGTGCGGCCGTCCCAATACAATCCGGCCTCGCCGAGCCCGGTCCCGGCCGCGATTACGGCGGCATTGCCGGCAGCGCCTGGAGTTCCGGCGCTGATCGCCTCGAAGTCGCTGGACTCCAGCGCGCCGACGCCCCATGCGTTGGCTTCGAGGTCGTTGATCAGCGTCACCCGCGCGATTCCGAGCCGCTTGGCGATCGGCGCGGACTCAACGACCCATTTGAGGTTGGGCATCTCGGCGCGTCCGCCCGTAACCGGTCCGGCGATCCCGAAGCAGGCCAGCTCAGGCTTGATTGCGTGGTCGCCGACGAACTTGCCGACCACCGACTCGAGGCTGGGATACTCGCGAGCCGGATAGGTGCGCTCGATCAGCGAGTGCAGCCGGCCGTCGGCGATCGTGAAAAACCCCAGCCTCGCGTTGGTGCCGCCGATGTCGCCCGCCAGGATCATCGCTTGCGGAGGATCATTGCTCGCGGCAGTGCGAATTCAGGGAATGTCGCGCCAGCGGCGGCCCGATCTTTCCAGCAACTCGTCTGCCTCTTTCGGCCCCCAACTGCCGGACGCGTAGTTCGGGAAATGGCGCGGCGGAAGTGCCTTCCAGACGTCGAGGATCGGCGTGACCAGGCTCCATCCCGCTTCGACTATGTCGTCGCGCTGGAAGAGGGTCGGATCGCCGACCATGCAATCCAGCAGCAGGGTCTCGTAGCCGGTCTGGGGCGCGGCCGAGAAGTATTCAGAGTACTTGAAATTCATGTTGACCAAGCCCAGGCGCACCACCGGGCCGGGAATCTTGGCGCTGAAGCGCAGCGAGATACCTTCGTCGGGCTGCACGTGGACCACCAACAAGTTTCTCGACAGCGCGTCGGCTGCGGCGGTCTTGCGGAACAGGAGCAACGGCGCGCGTTTGAACTGAATCGCGATCTCGGTGACTCGATTCGCCAGGCGCTTGCCGGTGCGGATATAGAAAGGCACACCGGCCCATCGCCAATTGTCGATGTGCAACTCGAGCGCGGCGTAAGTCTCGACCGCCGAGTCGGGCTTGACCGCCGGCTCGGAGCGATAGGCCGGCGCCTGTTCGTGACCTACGGTGCCGGGGCCGTATTGTCCGCGCACCGCGCGGGTCAGCACCTCCTCGCCGACAATCGGCTGAATCGCGTGCAGGATCTTGGCTTTCTCGTCGCGCACCGGCTCTGAATCAAACGAGATCGGCGGCTCCATCGCGATCATCGAGAGCAGTTGCAGGGTGTGATTCGGGACCATGTCGCGCAGCGCACCGGACTCCTCGTAGTATCTGCCGCGCTGCTCGACGCCGACGGTCTCGGCCACCGTTATCTGGACGTGATCGATATAGCGGCGGTTCCAGATCGGCTCGAAGATCCCATTGCCGAACCGGAACACCAGCATGTTCTGGACGGTCTCCTTGCCCAGATAGTGATCGATACGGTAAATCTGCCGCTCTTCGAGGATGCTCTTGATCTCCTTGTTGAGCGCGTGCGCCGAGTCCAGGTCGCGGCCGAACGGCTTCTCGATAATCACGCGCCGCCAGTGGCCCTGGTCCTCCTTGGCAAGACCTGCCGCGCCGAGCTGTTTTACGACTTCGCCGAAGAACACCGGTGAGGTCGCGAGATAGAACAAGTAGTTGCCGGGCGTGCCCTGCTCCTTGTCGACCTTCGCCAGCATCTGTTTGAGTTGCTGGTAAAGGTTGGGATCGCGGAAGTCGCCGGGCTGGTAGTACAGGCGGCTGGAGAACCATTCCCACAGCTCCATCTCGACACTGCTGGTGGCGAACTCCTGGAGGTCTTTGGAGAGCCTGGTTCGGAAGTCCGGCGAGCTTAACGGCGTCGAGCCGACGCCGATCACGGCGAATTCTTTGGGCAGCAACTTGCCATGCAGCAGATTGTAGAGCGCCGGGAGCAACTTGCGCTTGGTCAAATCCCCGGAGGCCCCGAAGATGACGACCACGCACGGATCGCCTACCCGATCCTGAACTTCATTTTCCTGATTCGTCGCCTCGGTATTTGCCATCGATGGTTTCCTCAACTCGCGTATTAAGGATCGAGCCGGCCGAATGTAGTGACCTTGTGATTCGGTTTCGCGCGCCGGCGATCAGCTCGGGCGCTCGATGTGACCGCCGAACTCAAACCGCATCGCGGACAGCAGCTGGTCGGCAAAGTCGGCCGCGCCGCGCGAGCTGAAACGCTCGTAGAGCGCGGCAGTGAGCACATGGGCCGGCACGCCCTCATCAATCGCGGCGTCGATCGTCCAGCGGCCCTCGCCCGAATCCGACACGCGGCCGGTAAACTTCTTAAGCTGCGGATCGTCGAGCAGTGCATTGGCCGTCAGGTCCAGCAGCCACGAGGCGATTACGCTGCCGCGGCGCCAGACCTCGGCGATGTCGGTGAGGTTGAACTCGTACTGATACAGCTCCGGCTCGCGTAGCGGCGTGGTCTCGGCATCAGCGGCGCCCTTTTGCTTGCCGACATTGGCGTGGCGCAGGATATTCAGCCCCTCCGCATAAGCGGCCATGATCCCATATTCGATCCCGTTGTGGATCATCTTGGCGAAATGGCCCGCGCCGTTGGGGCCGCAATGGAGATAGCCATGCTCGGCGGTGCCGGCGGGAACCGTCTCGCGTCCGGGCGTGCGCGGCGCCGACTCGAAAGGCGGCGCGAGCGCGGCGAAGATCGGATCGAGGTGTTTCACGACTCCGGTCTCGCCGCCGATCATCTGGCAGAAGCCGCGTTCCAGCCCCCATACGCCGCCGCTGGTGCCGGAATCGACGTAATGGATGCCCTTGGCTTTGAGCGCCTTGGCGCGCCGGATGTCGTCAACGTAGTAGGAGTTGCCGCCGTCCACGATGATATCGCCCGGCTCGAAGCGGCGCGAAAGCTCCGCCACGGTCTGCTCCACCACCGCCGCCGGGACCATCATCCACGCCGCGCGGGGCTTGCCGAGTTTGGCCCCCAGCTCGTCGAATGAAGCCGCGCCGATCGCGCCCTCTTTCACCAGCGCCTTCACGGCGTCCGCGCTGAGATCAAAGACCACGCACTCGTGGCCGGCCTTCATCAGGCGCCGCACCATGTTTGCGCCCATCCTGCCGAGTCCTACCATGCCGACTTTCATCGCCCGAGCTCCTTCGCCTTAGAGGCCGCCATCTGCGGATCAGTCCAAGGCTCTTTCGATCGCGACGCGGCGCCTTGAGTCCTGCCGCGCCGCTGCCCCCAAGTCTTGCATACGGATCGAAGCGGGGCGACGGTTCAGGCCCGATCTTCAGGCCCGATCGATCGCGCGAATTATGAGGCGGTTTCGGCTGGCCGATTAGTAGTTGGCAAGACTGCTCCCCGGGATCGCGAATGGAGAAGCGTTGGAATAGGGCGAGGCTTGCGAATCGGGCGCGAGGTTTTCCGGGTCGGCGATCGAGTTCTCGTCAGACGCGTAAGGCTGTCCGAAGATTCCAAACTCCTGGCCGCCGCCGGTAGAGAAATCCGCCGGACTGACGCCGGCGTGATGAAACAGCGGTATCGCGAAATCGACCCGCACCGGAATCTGGGTGCCCAGCCGCGTCGAAGCGAAGCGCAACCCGACTCCGACCGACGCCAGCATGCTCGAGCCGGAAAGCGAGCGGCCGCGTCCCCATACTTCACCGGCGTCTCCGAACGCGGCAAGCCCCAGCGAGACCAGGTGCAACAGATCTTCGACCAGTTCCACGCGATCCTCCACATGGAACACCATCCGGCGCGTACCCGCCAGGTAATTGACTGGATAGCCGCGCAGATACCCGTCGTCGCTGCCGATTACGAATTCATGGTCGCGATAAAGCCCGCTGGACAAGTCGGTCCGTGCATCGGCCACCAGCGTCTGATCGTGATGGAACAGGTCGGCGAGCCGCTGGTAGCCGATTCCTTCGAGCGTGACAAAACCGTCGCGCACCTTCCCCCCGCCCTCGCGTCCCGAAGTCTGCAGCCAGAGCCATCCGTAAGTCTCGTCACGGATGTGTATTCCCCGGCTGGCCGAGCTGCCGATCACTAACTCGCTGCGGCTTGCGCCCAGAACCGACGGAGAATATCCCAGCCGCGTCTGCAAGGCCCATCCCACGTCGCGATCCTCGGGATGGCCCAGCTGGTCGAGGTAGAAAGCCTTGACGAAATCGGGATGCCATTCGGTCAACGCCAGTTCGAGCGCTGAAGTGCGCCGGGGGTCCAATCCGAAGGCGCGGTTGGTGGCGGGAGCCGGAGGATTCGCGAAGCTGTCGGTCCAGTACTGGTAGCGCAGCCCGATTCGGCGCACCAGGTCCTGATCGGCCTCGAACGCGTGCTCGGCATCGAAGCTCGCAGCCGTCTGCCAGCGGCGGAACTGGTCGCCGTCCTGCGAGAACAGACGCTCTTGATCCGAAACCTGCCCAACGGAGGCGCCCACCGAATCGGGAACCCCGAGCGACCAGAACGGATATTCGAGCAGCGCGCCGCGAGTCCGCCCGTCGCTGTCCTCGCTGCCCTGAGCCGCCAGATGCCAATGCGTACCCCAAATCCCGGGATCCTCGTAACCGAGGAAGTTCACGTTGCGGTAGCGCTCGCCGCTGTAGTAGTACTCCGCGTACTTGCCGAATCCGAGCAGGTTGGTTTCGCTTATCCCAATCGCGCCGGTGAAATTAGCCCCGCCGACATCCGAAACCGCTACCACCGGGATCAGCGTCCAGGCGTCCTGGGTCAGTACGGTAACGTCGGCGTGGCCCGGACTGGTCAACTGGTCCGTCACCGAAGCGTCGCGCAGAAGACCCAGCGCGCGGAGATTGCGCTCGGTCTCGTTCAGCAGCGAGTAGTCCAGTGGCTGGCCTGGTCTGAAGAGAACCTGCGACTCGATCACCCAGGGGCGGGTTTTGAGGTGGATATAATTCGCCCATCCCGCGATATCCAGGTCGTCGGGACCGGTCAGAGTCGCGAGCTTCACGCCCCACGGATGCTCAATGAACAGGCGCGAGTCCCCCATGATTCCGACCCGTTTCTCTTCGGCGTCGAAGACATTCTCACGGACTATCCTGATGTGATCGATTATCGGAACCGATGCAGTGCTCGCTTCGGTCTGCGCGAACGACGGTCCGCACAGCAACGGGACCGAACCGGCGAGCAGGGCCAGACTCCGGAGCAGCGACGTGACCGCATTGGGTCGTCCGCCAGCCCCCATACCCGCCCCGGGCACCATGCCTGGATGCTAGCATCGGTCCCGACCTACGGCGACGCGCTTTAATTTGAGCGGAGCCGTCAGGACGCGACGCTGCTCTCGGCTGCACCGATGGCAGGTGATTGGCAGGGCTTCTGGCGCCAAGCTCAGGCTGACGTTACACGGAGCCCCGGGATGACCTCCGAATCTGCGCGACGACCTCAATTCTTGAATAGTCCCCGTTGCCCGCCCGCTTCTATGAGCTTGGTGCGCTTCCAAATGTCCACCGCTATCTGTGCGTGAGAGAAAAAAAGCAAGTGATACATCAGCGTGCCTTGGTTGTTCCGTATCGAGGGATCGGATTCGTCGTGGCACTTTAGTCCCAGAGTTCCGACTTCTTTTCTGAACGATGAGACCCAATCTCGTTCGAGTTGCAGTTCCTCGTGGCTGGTGAGCTTCCCTTGAGCTCGTTTGGCTAAAGGCAATTCGCGCCATTTCCTACCGTTCCAGAAGTCGTCCATAGGGCAGTGCAACTGTTGCGCAAACTTAACGAGGTTACGGCGAATTCCAATTCCGCTAGGAAAGAGATAGAGGACATCGACCCTCCGGGTTGCCAGCACCCGAAGCGTCTCGAAGTTTACCTCGAAGCCTTCCGGATCGACGAACGCCAAGCCGAGCGTCTTGGTTGAGAGGCGATGCACGACCTCCCTGACCACGACATTACAGTCGCCACAGAAAAGCGTTACGCGCGCGTGATCCTCGGGCGATACTCGTCGCTCCAGAGCCCCGACGTTACGAGGGTCCTTGTCGCCAAGGAATAAGTGGTCGAATGGCGGCTTGACGCCAACGGCGATCAGCGGTGAGCCCTCAAATTGGTTCTGCCCGTCGAGGCAGATGCCGGGGCCTGCGAGGAGGTCAATGTAGACAAGTCCGTCCCACTTTCCTTCCTGCCGCTTTTTGGCCATCGCGGTCATGAAGGCGCCCGCGTACTTCCGCAGATAGGTAAGCTTTTCGCGAGTCCACCCGCCGCTCTCGCGAGCCGGCAGCCCGTCACTTGCCAATTTACTCACTGAAGGAGATGGCCCTGTCGCCGTCTGTCGCGGCGAAAGCCGGTAGCTCATCCCAGGTCCTGCCGGCGAGCGTTCTTCCGTTGGCCTTCGGAGTTCGGCCCCCCCATTGTTTGAAGAAGAACGGTACGCCCTCGATCACGCATTGATCGCGAATGTTTCTCGCCCACTGCGGTGCCATCGGACGGTGGTGAAATCCACTTTCACCGCCCACGATCACCCAATCGATCTGCGACAGGTCCAACTGCCCCAAGTCTTCCAATAGTGGCTCGATCGAGAGAAACCTCAGTGCCGCGTTCGTGGCGCGCAGAGTAGCTATTCGCGGCAATCCGTTCTCCCGATCCTCGACACTCACGCCGAACCACACGTTCGGAAGCCGGCCAAGCCATGAGAGCTCCCCGTTCAGCAATTCCTGCATGCGCTGGTGGCGCTTCGTGAGGACCTGAAATGTGTGCCAGTTCGCTTTCCGCATTACGCGGCCGACTTCAGCGAGGTACTCGATCGGAATGTCCGGATGAAAGAGATCGCTCATTGAGTTGACGAAGATCCGGCGCGGCGACCGCCACAAGAGCGGTTGCCGGAGCTTCTCTGGAACGAGACGAAGGTCGAAGCCCTGCTCGAAGGGATGGCCCGGAACGCCGCGGAATCGCTCGGCGAAGGTCTCGGCGTAGCAGTGCTTGCAACCGGGACTGACTTTCGTGCAACCGCGAACAGGATTCCAGGTCGCGTCCGTCCACTCGATTGCGCTTCGGTCAGACAAAGACGGCGACCTCCGCTGAGGCGAAACTACAGCGAAAATAGGACCGGGTCAACCGAGCATTCGTCCCGGGCGGCCCAGACTCGCGTTCCTACCCCAGCAGCGAGCGGGCCACTGTTTCGCGATGGATGGGGGCGTTGCCAAAATTGGCCTCGCCAGCCAGCGCGCGGCGGTGGAACAGATGCATGTCGTGCTCCCAGGTGAAGCCGATTCCGCCGTGGACCTGGATCGCCTCGCTGGTTACATTTTTCGCCATGTCGGAGGCATAGGCTTTCGCCATCGGAACAGCAGAGGCCGCTTCGGGCACGCGCTCATCGACCGTCCAGCAGGCGTAATAGGTCAGCGAACGCGCGTTCTCCACCGCGACCATCATGTCCACGCACTTGTGCTTGACCGCCTGGAACGAGCCGATCGGCTTACCGAATTGCACCCGGGTTTTGGCGTACTCGACCGACATGTCGAGCGCTTTCTGCGCCGTCCCGACCATCTCGGCCGACAGCGCCGCGGTGGCAATGTCGAGCGCGCGGCGCAGGATCGGCCAGCCCGCGTTCTCCTTGCCGAGCACGTTGGTGGCCGCGACGGTAACGTTGTCGAATTTCACATGGCACAGCCGCCGCGTCTGATCGACGGTCTTGAGTTGCGTAATCGTGACCCCTTGAGCGTTGGTCGGCACCAGCAGGATCGTGATTCCCTCTTCAGGGTTCGATCCCGAACCGGTGCGGACCGCAACCGCCATCCCGTTGGCGACGTGCGCGTCGGGCACGAAGAATTTCTCACCAGTGACGACATAGTCGGAGCCGCGCTTTTGCGCTTTCAGCTCCACGCCGCCGGCGTCGAAACGTCCCGACGCTTCGGCCAGCGCGAGTGTACCGATAAATTCGCCCTTGGCCATCCGGGGCAGAACGTGTTTCTTCTGCTCCTCGCTGCCGCCTACCATCGCGAGCGGCACGCCGAGCAGCGCCGAGGTGAAAAAGGGCCCCGGCAGCAGCACCTTGCCGGCTTCCTCGATCACCACCGTCATGTCGAGAAAGGTTCCGCCCTGTCCGCCGTATTGCTCAGGGATCAGCAGCGCCGGCCATCCCAGGCCGACAATTTTTTTCCAGAAGCCGTCATCATGGGCGGTCTCGTGCGCCATCATCTTGCGCACAAAAGTGGTGGGGCAATTGTCGGCCAGAAAGCGCTTGGCCGCGTCCCGCAGCATCTCTTGCTCTTCAGAAAATCCGAAATCCAACTTGAGGTTCCTCCCGTACTGACCAAATGGTGTCCCGCGCCGGGCGCTGAGATCCAGTCTTCAGCTAGCACTAACGCTTTCGACCGTGCAAGCGCGGGCAGCGCGGCTTATAGTGTCGGGATGGCTTCAAATCCCGGTAGCAGCGGACCGCACGATCACAAGGCGCTGGTGCGCGAAGAGTTCACCCGGCAGGCCGACGCTTATGCCGCCGCGGCTCCGATCAAGGATCCCGATCGGCTCCGCCGCCTGGTCGAGGCGGTGAATCCCCGCCCGGACGCGCGCGTGCTGGAGGTCGCGACCGGGCCGGGGCACGTGGCGATGGCGTTCGCGGCGGTATGCCGTGACGTGATCGGCCTGGACCTGACCGGCGCGCCGATCGCGATCGCCAATCGCGCCAGCCGCGAGCGCGGGCTCGGCAATGTCCGCTTCCAGGTCGGCGACGCCGAGCATCTGCCGTTCGGCGCCGGTGAGTTCGACGTGACCGTCTGCCGCTTCGCGGTCCATCATTTCGAGAATCCTGCCAACGTGATCGCTGAGATGACGCGGGTGTGCGCAAGCGGCGGCACGGTAGCGATAGAAGATCTGGTCGCGAGCGAGCATCCCGAGCGCGCCGAATATCACAATCGCTTCGAGCGGCTGCGCGATACCTCGCATACGCGCGCGCTCCCGCTCAGCGAGTTGGTCACCACGATGGCGAGTGCGGCACTCGAGATCGTGCGGTTTCACTCCGATCGCATCGTCAATCCGGTCGAGATGTGGCTCGCCAACGCGCAGACGGCGCCCGATCGCGCCGCGCAGACCCGCGCGATGCTCGAAGAGGATTTACGCCGCGACCTGAGCGGCACGCACCCGTTCCGCCGTGATGGCGAGCTTTACTTCACGCATCGCACGGCAACGGTGATCGGCCGCAAGCTCGCGCGCGGATAGCCGCCTTGGGCCTAGCAGGATGCGGAAAAACGGTCGTTTCTCATTGGATTATGATGTAGAGTAGCTAGTGAGCGGGGTTTGAGGAGGATGTGAGGATGCGCGGGACGGATCACCAGCAGTGTGGGATGTTCAGCTACATTTCGGCGGAGCGACGGGTGCCCCAAGACCATCCGCTGCGCCCCATCCGGGCGATGGCGGAGGTGGCGCTGAAGCAGTTGGGGCCGGGCTTCGATGCGCTTTACGCCCGCAACGGGCGTCCTTCGATCGCGCCGGAAAAGCTGTTGCGTGCGCTCTTGCTGCAGGTCCTGTACCCGGTGCGCAGCGAGCGGCTGCTGATGGAGCAACTGGATTACAATTTTCTGTTTCGCTGGTTCGTGGGGCTCAACCTGGATGAGCCGGTGTGGGATGTGACGGTGTTCACCAAGAACCGCGAGCGGCTGCTTAAGGGCGAGGTGGCGGCAGAGTTTTTCAGCGCGGTGCTTGACCAGGCCCGCCTCCAGGGCCTGCTCTCCGACGAGCATTTCACCGTCGCCGGCACGCTGATCGAGGCCTGGGCCAGTCACAAGAGCTTCCAGCGCAAAGATGTTGACCCCAAGACTCCGCCGGACGATCCGGGCAACCCCAGCGTCGACTTCCACGGTGAGCGGCGCCGCAACGCCACGCACCAATCGACCACCGATCCCGAGGCCCGCTTGGCCCGCAAGGGGGCCGGCAAGGAGGCCAAGCTCAGCTACGCCGGACATGTGCTGATGGAGAACCGCCACGGCCTCGCGGTCCAAGGCTGCGTAACTCAGGCCAGCGGCCGCGCCGAACCGGAGGCGGCCTTGGCGATGGTGGAAAAGCTCCCGGGCTGGCGTCGAGTGACTCTGGGCGCCGACAAGGGCTACGACCGCAAGCAATTTATTCAGCAGTTGCGTGACCACCAAGTCACTCCACACCTGGCCTGCAAGCGCTCCACTATCATCGATCAACGGACCACGCGTCATCCCGGCTATCTGATCAGCCAGCGCAAACGTAAACGCATCGAGGAGATCTTCGGCTGGCTCAAAACGGTCGCCGGCCTGCGCAAGACGCGCCATCGCGGCGTGGCGCGGGTCGGTTGGATGTTTAGCTTCGCGCTGGCCGCCTACAACCTGGTCAGGATGCGCAATTTGGCGCTGGCTGCTCCCTGAGCCACCTGCAATCGGGTGAAGAACCGCGACCCTTGACCCACTAAACCTCATTCGGCGCCCTCACAGTCCATGCCAACGCTCTCGCAAGCACATCCCGCTATGTTAATCGTCCGTTTTTCCGCAGCCTGCTAGCGCCCGTCTGTGGAACGTAGTTATTCATTCGGCGGGCGACCGCCCTTATCTACTTGTCGTTTGCGCCCCTCTTCGGCGACGATATCCATGGCTTGGTTCTCACTCAAACCCTCCGTCCTCAGCTCCAGGTACCGGTTGAGAGCGCGATCGGTGATTCCTCGGGCCGCTCGAATGGGCTGGGTTAACTCGTGCAGCGCCCGGTCCGTTCTTGTGAATTGCTCGCGCGTCGCGGCCAGTTCGTCGGCCATGACCCGCCGTCCGGCAGGCGTGAACCATGATTCCGCCCTGTCTCGGAAGTATGAGTGCACGAGTCGGTTGCGAGCATCGAGGCTTCGTCTAAGATCGTCCTCAAGATCGATTGGCACCCTGAGTCCTGATTTGCGCAAGGACTGAACCAATCCGCCGAGCGTTTTGCGAAAGGCTTGGTCCCACACGCTGTCCGCGTAACTCTCGTATTCTGTTTCCTCTTGCGGGGTAGTTGCGGGCTTACTCAACCGCCGTCGTAACAGGGCGAGCAGAGCCAGGGCGTTTACTGTTTCATGTTCCAGACACTGCGCGCAGTACAAGGCTAGCCCGGCCAGGGCGTACACCTCGCGGGTCTCCCGCGAATGGTCGTCAGACGGCTCAGTAACCCAATCAGCGCCCACGGCTTTTCCTTCCCTCCTCGTTGTCGAGCTCCTGTTAAGCTAGAAGTCAGCGTCGTTGATCTGCCTCGGCACGGTCATCTTTTTGTGAGCGAGGCTCTTCCAATCGGTTCGAGCGAGGAACATCACCACTCCTACCGGCATGATAGTGGTCCGTCCGTTTCCGATAGGGAATTTTGCCTTGTACGTTCCGAATCGGGCGACATAGCCGTTGCGTTCAATTTCGCGGATCTCTGCGAGTAGCGAGCGGCAGGCGTCGAGTTTGCCGGTTTCGCCGATCTCGCTCGCTATATCGCACCAGTCCGTCAGGTTTTGTTTGAATGCTGCCGCCAGATCAACGGCCTCTCCCTTAACTTCGCTATAGTTCACGATCATCGCTCCCCAGCAGTCGAGAATCCGCCGCATATCCCGCTCGTCCGTAAAAGGGTTGGCGTCAATCAGGAGATTCTCCGCCTCCCACTTTTTCTGGTCTGTCACCAGCTTCTCAAGATCCTCGATTGCCTTCCTCGCCGCCTCCTCACGAGTTCGAATATAGCGAGGCCCGAGAAATGCGTCTTCCTTCTGGCCAACAGCGAGCGCTACCTTTCGGTAGACCTCATCGCTCACGCGGACGCCGCTCTCAAGGCGTTCGAGCGATTTCTCGCTGATCCCCGCCTCTTGGGCTAGGACCAACCTTTTGGTCTCGCGCAATTTCCGCATCGATCGAACGAAGTCTCCGATTTCCTTCGGCGCGAGATCCCTGAACTCGCCCCTAATCCCGGTTATGTTTTCTCCCATACGAATTCCTCCATGGACCAATGGCACGAAAATAAGATCCGGGACGGTCTCCGACAACTAATTCGGCCCCAGTTCCACCCGACACCGAACCGACAGATCCCCGACGAGAGAAATGGTCCGCACAATATCGCCACTATTGCACGGTCGAAAACCCAGTGAGGGCGCTCAACCCTTCTCCGACACCAGCACCAGCACGCCGGAGTATTGCAGCAATCCCATCGACGGGCCGAGCGGGCCGATCTCGAAGCCGGTGAAGAATCCCGCCAGCGGGAAGTTGCCCAGGTATTGCCGAATGTAAGCCGAGTCGTGATCGGGAATTTTGTACAGTCCCGAGCCGCGCGAGACGCAATCGAAGTAGAGCCCGAACGCGGGCGGCTTGGCGATCCGCGCGGATATCTCTTCCAGCATCAGCTTCAGATCGGTGCGCGCCCGTTCGCCGTCGCGCAGCAGCAGCGCGATCCGGTCGCCGACCTTGGGGCGATGGGCGATTGCGAGCACGCCCTGCTCGGGGGCGGCGCCGACGATATTGCGCACCATGTAGCGCCCGCGCCCGAGCCGCTCAGCGCGGGAATCGAGCGGCACGCCGATAAAGACGAAGGCCAACGCGCGGCGCAAATCCTCGGCCAGCGGACCGGCGGCTTCGGCGAACACCTCGTAGGCCGGGCGACCGTCGAGCTCGATCAGCACATTGTCGCGCGCGGCGGTGATGCGGCGCAGCGGGCCGATCGGCGCGCAGGCCAGCGACGCGCCGATGTTCAGCTCGAAGTCGCCCGCGAGCAGCATCGCAGCCACCGAGTTCGAGCTGACGGCATCGCCGGAGAACTGGAAGGTTTCGCCCACCGAGCCGTCTTCGCTCGCGCCGCCGCCGACGATCGTCACGCCGGGCAGTTCGCGCTCGATCGTGGACAGAAAAGGTTCGGCCTCGAAATTGTAGGTATCCGGGAACAGGCAGAGCAGCTTGTTGGCGCCCGGCGCGGCTTTGACCACCGCCGCGATCTCGGCGGCGGCCTGCGCCGCGCGTCCGCGCAAGGGCGCGGAGAACAGGCGCTTGGCGCTGATCGAGTCGCCGCCGAACACCATCACCGAGACGCCCGGTCCCGATTCGATCTCGCGCTCGGCCGCAATCACGCCCATCGCGCCGCATCCGGCGATCTCGCGCGTGCGCGCTTCCGAAGCGACCGTGCGCGTGATCAGAGCAAACGCCGCGCCGTGCGCGCTGGTGGCAAAGCAGATAGCGCCGACCGCTCGCGTGAGACCGGCTTCGGCCAGCGCCGCCGCGGTTGCTTCGGCCGCGGCGGTTCGCGGATTGGCCGCGGTCGAATATCCGGCTCCGGCGCGCAGCATTTCCGCTACTTCCCGCCGAAGAGCTTGAGCAACTCGACCATCCGCTCGATTCCGCCGCGCAGATTGCTCACCGGCATTCGTTCGTTGACGCCGTGGATGGTGCGTGACAGCTCGGGCGTCGCTTCGAGCGGGATGAATCCGTAGGCGACCAGCCCGCGCTGGCGGAAGTAGTGGCTGTCGGTGAATCCTTCCAGCATCGTCGCCACGGTCTCGGCTTTGTCATGCGCCTTCGCCAAGTCCCGGATCGCGCTCATCAAGGTGGTCTTCGCGGGCGACGCGATCGGCGGGAAGTTGAGGATCTGATCGATCCTGACGTGATCGTCGTCGATTAATTTGCCGATCGTCTTGATGATAGCGGCTGGCTGGTCGCCCGGCAGCAGCCGGCAATCTATCTCTGCCGTGGCTGCCGAGGGCAGAACGTTGGTCTTGCTGCTTGCCGACAGCACCGTCGGCGTGATCGTGTCGCGGACCGCGGCGTTCTGAGCGGGAATCGCCAGGAACTGCCGGCTGAAGGCCGGATCGTGCAGCGCCGCTTTCAGGTCCGCCATCTCGCGCGGCCCGTGATCCAATTTGCCGGTCAGGCGGTAATAGTCCTCGACGATCGGCAGGACCTTGATCGGCGTGCGATATTCGATGATCTTCGCGAGCGCCTGAATCAGCCGCGTGACCGCGGTCTGATCAGGCGGCGTGGAGGCATGGCCGGCAGCGCCCTCGGCCGTGAGTCTCAGCCACAGCGGAGTCTTTTCCGAGATCGAGACCTGGTAGAGCCTGGGCTTGCCGGGGTCGGTCCGAATCTCGCCACCCTCGTTGAGGAGAAATGCGGCGTCGCTGATCACGTCGGGCTGATGCTCGATCAGCCATCCCGCGCCGTTGCGGCCGCCTTCTTCCTCGTCGGCGGTGGCCAGAAAGAGCACGTCGCGGTCGAGCAAAATTCCCGCCCGCTTGATCGCCAGCATCGCCATCAGCTCGACCACGCCGGGGCCTTTGTCGTCGAGCGCGCCGCGCCCCCAAATTTCGCCGTTCTTCACCAGTCCCGAGAAGGGCGGCTCCTGCCAATCCCCGGCATTGGCGGGCACCACGTCCATATGACTCAAGAGCACGATCGATTTGTTGTGCTTGCCGATTCCGTGCAGGCGAGCGGCGATCACGGCCCGGTTCGGCTGCGGAATCCAGATCGTCGCGGGAATTCCCTCGGCAAGGAACTTCTCGCGCAGCATCTTGGCCGCCGCGAGTTCGTTGCCGGGCGGGTTGGTCGTATTGATCTTGATGTATCGGCTCAGCAGATCGGTGGCTTCGGCGGCAACCTTGTCGTAGTCGATCGCCTTGGGGATGGCCGAGTGGTCGGGTTGCCCTTCCGAAGCCGACGGCTGCGCCTGCTGGCCTCGCGCCGCAGGCGCGAGCACCAACATCATCGCGGCTGCGAGCAGCGCCGCGCCGCGCGCCGCGGAGATGGAGATCGATCGCCGGAGTCGTCTGCGGATCATTATTGGAATGAGACCTCTGTCGCGAAACCTGTATCGCATCGACGCGGCCATCTCAAACCTCGCCGAATCGTCAAGCGACCGGCGACGATCGGCTTCCAACCCATCGCGGCTTGCGAGTTCCACAGTGAGGCGGCTATCGTTAACTCTCCGACGAGGGGTCGCGATGTCATCACCGGTCGCAATCGGCAAACGCTTTGGGCACTTCAAAGGGATCGTGGCGGCTGCCCTGGTTATCGGCCTTTTGCAATCGGGGATGGCTCTTGCGGCTCAGAGCGCGTTGCGCGTTACGCCCCGGAGTTTGAACTTTGGCCGCGAGGTGTTCGCCGCCTCGGGAGCCACCAGCAACCCCCAGCCTGTCACCATCTCCAACCCCAAAACGAAAGCTGCCCAGCCAGTCACTATCGCAGATTTCTCCGTCGGCGGGCCGAATAGCGGCGACTTTGCCGTGGCTGATCCGAAAAACTGTAAGGGAATGGCCCTGGCGCCCGGCGAGAGTTGCATCGTACAGGCGACTTTTGCGCCCACATCGTTGGGCAAGCGCAACGGCACGTTCAGCGCAACCGACGCTGCCGGCAACAGCACCAAGCCGGTTACTCTGAGCGGCACCGGCGTCAGGGGCGCCTTGCTGTTCTCGTCGCAGCAGCTTTTCTTCGGAAGAGTCCAGGTCGGTGCGTCAAGCGTGGAGATCGTAAGCCTGATCAACGACAACCCTGTAGCGCTCGAGGTCACCGGGATCTCCACAGCAGGAACAGGCTTCACGGCCAGCCAGGACTGCAAGGGCGTTTTGGCGGGCGGCGGAAGCTGCGAAGTCCTGGTCACCTTCAGTCCGATCAGTGCTGCGAAACCCTCCGCGGGCAGCGCTGTGAGCGGAAGGCTTGTAGTTGCCGACGATGCCCAGAATAGTCCACAGGCAGTGCGCCTGTCCGCGGTAGCGTTTGGCCCGGCTGTTGTTCCGACTCCGACCCCGACGGCTACCCCCTCTCCAACTTCATCTCCATCTCCGGCTGCGACGGCCACTCCGTCTCCAATTCCAACGGCCACGCCGTCTCCGACTGCAACCGCCACGCCAACGCCGACCACAACGCCGTCGCCGACTCCGACTTCTACTCCGACTCCATCTCAGACCCCGACGGCTACTCCGACTCCGGCTCCGACTTCAACGCCGACTTCGACGGCAACCCCGACGCCGGCTCCCACTGCGACGCCGACACCGGCTCCGACCTCAACTCCCACTCCATCTGCGACTCCGACGGCGACGCCCACCCCGACTGCGACGGCTACTTCGACTCCAACTTCCACTCCGAGCCCAACTGCGACCGCAACCCCGACTCCATCTGCGACTCCAACGGCGACGCCCACACCCACGCCCACGCCGACCGCCAGCATGATCCCAACTCCCACAATTTCCCTAATTCCCAGTTCGGCCGTCGTGGGCGGTTCAGCCTTCACGCTGGACGTCAGCGGCACAAATTTCCCGACCGATTCCACCGTGCAATGGAACGGGAGCGCGCGGTCGACCACCTTCGTTTCCAGCAGCCAACTGCAGGCGTCAATCAACGCCTCGGACATCGCGACGGTCGGCTCTACGCTGGTTTCGATCTCCAGCGCTTCATCGGGCGGCGTCACCGCTTCTTCGACGTTCTTTACCGGGAGTTCCGGAGGAAATGGTTTCGCAGAATTGGTGTTGAATCAGATGAGCAATGACCTGGTAAACGATCCACTCCATCGAGTGATCTATCTTTCAGTGCCGAGCGTTGCTGGACCAAGCGGGAATACTATATCCGTCCTCGATCCGGCGAGCGGCGCCGTTACATCGTCGCAGTTTGCGGGCAGCGAACCGGACGTCATTGCCATATCCGACGACAGTCAATTTCTCTATGCGGGAATCGACGGATCCGCTTCCGTTCAGCGGTTTATCTTGCCCGGCCTCCAGCCCGACATAAATTATTCACTCGGCGCAGATTCCTTCTTTGGCCCGTACTTCGCGCTGGATCTTCAGGTCGCGCCGGGCGCGCCCCATACGACCGCCGTCACGCTTGGCAATAGCGGTGTCAGCCCCTCTGCAGAGGGAGGAATAATTATTTTCGATGACGCTACTGCGCGGCCGACGACTGCTCCGGGGTTTGGCCCCCTCGGCGGCCTGTACGATTCGCTCCAGTGGGGATCGGATGCTACTGTGCTTTTCGCGGCTAACGGTGAAGACACGGGGTTCGACTTTTATACGCTGTCGGTAAGCTCGGCTGGCGTTGTGCAGGACGGCGACTACGAAAGCGCTCTTCCCGGTTTTTCCAATAGAATTCACTTTGATCGCGGCAGCAAGCTCATCTACTCGGAGGACGGCCACATCCTCGATCCCTCCAATGGGGACCCGGTCGGCGTCTTTGCGGCCTCCGGCCCGATGGCGCCCGACTCGACTCTGAATACTGCCTTTTTCGTATTCATGGGCAACGAGTCCGGGACGTTCACGATCGAATCCTTCGATATGACGCACTTCACGCCCATCAACTCGATCACCATCTCCAGTCAGTGCGACTATCCTCTTCGATTGATTCGGTGGGGCAACAACGGGTTGGCCTTCAACACGAGCGGCGGACAGGTCTACCTCATCGGCGGGAACTTCGTGCATTAGAGAGTTGGGACCCTGGCGATTTAGCGCCAAATCCTCTCCCATCGGAGTCGCCGCGCTCGCGTTATGTGCTAGCAGGCTGTTGAGAAACCCCTTTCGATAGGATCGACAGATGGGTTTGCATCTATATAGTGGAAGGAGGCCAGTTGGGTAGAGGAGGAAGCGGAAGATGCGCGGCTACGATCGGCCCCAGACCACGATGCTGACCCTGGTTAACCCTGAGCAGCGGGTACCAAGCAACCATCCGATCAGGTTGATCAAGGGGCTGGCGGAGGTGGCGCTCAAAGAACTCTCGGCGCGGTTGGAGCAGATGTACAGTGAAGTGGGCCGGCCCTCGATCCCGCCGGAGCGGTTGTTGAAAGCCTCGCTGTTGATGGCGCTGTACAGCGTGCGCAGCGAGCGGCTGTTGTGCGAGCAGTTGGAGTATAACCTGTTGTTCCGCTGGTTCCTGGATATGAACTGGGACGAGGCGGGCTTCGACCACTCCAGCTTCAGCCGCAATCGGGCGCGGTTGCTTGAGCACGACCTGGCAGGCGAGTTTTTCCGCACCGTAGTGGCGGCGGCCCGTGCGCTGAAGCTAACCAGCGACGAGCACTTTACGGTGGATGGCACGCTGATCGAAGCCTGGGCCTCGCTCAAGAGCTTCAAGCGCAGGGATGCGGGCCCGACTGAGCCCCCCGCTGACCCGGGCAATCCGACAGTGAACTTCCACGGCGAGCGGCGCACCAATCAGACCCACCAGTCTACGACCGATCCCGAGGCGCAGCTGGCCAAGAAGGGTGCGGGCAAGGAGGCCAAGCTTTGTTACTCGGCCCACGCCCTGATGGAGAATCGCAACACCATCTTGATCGACTTTCAGGTGGAGCCGGCGGATGGACGTGCCGAGCGGCGCGCGGCGCTGGCAATGGTCGGCGAGAGTCTGCCCGGGCGCCGCAGGATCACGCTGGGCGGCGACAAGGGCTACGATACCCACGATTTCGTGGAGTCCTGCCGTGCGCTCAAGGTCACCCCGCACGTGGCGCAGAATCTGGCGCGCGCAGGTGGCTCCGCCATCGACGCTCGTACTGTGCGCCATGGGGGCTACGCTGTCAGCCAATGGATCCGTAAGCGGGTCGAGGAAACCTTCGGCTGGATGAAGACCATCGGCGGGCTGCGGCGCACGCGCTATCGCGGTCGCGAGCGCGTCCAGATGCACGCCTACTTGGTTGCCGCCGCCTACAACCTGCTCAGAATCGCCAAGCTCAGTGGGGCTCCGGCATGAATCATCAATCCACACCACTGTTCCATGCCGCGCGGCGCATGAAAGTGGCTCGCGGGTAGACCTGTAATCCCAGCGTTGCGCTCTTAACGAACTACGAAACTGAGTAATCAACCCCTTTCCTCAACAGCCTGCTAGGAGTTGACAGCCGTGGCGACTCGAGAACGCAGCTCTGCCGGGACCGGCGCGCCGATCGCCCCGCGATCACGGCGCGGACCGTGGGCGTCAAACGACCGGCGACGATCGGCTTCCAACCCATCGCGGCTTGCGAGTTCCACAGCGAGGCGGCTATCGTTAACTCTCTGACGAGGGGTCGCGATGTCATCACCGGTCGCAATCGGCAAGCGCTTTGGGCACTTCAAAGGGATCGTGGCGGCTGCCCTGGTTATCGGACTTTTGCAATCGGGGATGGCGCTTGCGGCTCAGAGCGCGTTGCGCGTTATGCCCCGGAGTTTGAACTTTGGCCGCGAGGTGTTCGCCGCCTTGGGAGCCACCAGCAACCCCCAGCCCGTCACCATCTCCAACCCCAAAACGAAAGCTGCCCAGCCGCTGACCATCGCGGATTTCTCGGTCGGCGGGCCGAATAGCGGCGATTTTGCCGTCGCTGACCCGAACAACTGCAAGGGCATGGTCCTGGCGCCCGGCGAGAGTTGCGTCGTACAGGCGACTTTTGCGCCCACATCGTTGGGCAAGCGCAACGGCACGTTCAGCGCAACCGACGCCGCCGGCAACAGCACCAAGCCGGTTACTCTGAGCGGCACCGGCGTCAGGGGTGTCTTGCTGTTCTCGTCGCAGCAGCTCTTCTTCGGAAGAGTCCAGGTCGATGCGTCAGGCGCGGAGGTCGTGAGCCTGATCAACGACAACCCTGTAGCACTCGACGTCACCGGGATCTCCACGGAAGGAACAGGCTTCACGGCCAGCCAAGACTGCAAGGGCGTTTTAGCCGGCGGCGGAAGCTGCGAAGTCCTGGTCATCTTCAGCCCGATCAGTGCTGCGAAAACCACCAAGGGGACCACGGTGAGCGGAACGCTCATCGTTGCCGACGACGCGCAGAATAGTCCACATACAGTCCGTCTGTCCGCGGTGGCGTTTGGCCCGGCTGTTGTTCCGACTCCGACCCCGGCGGCTGCTCCGTCTCCAACTCCAACTCCATCCCAATCTTCATCTCCGACTCTTGCTGCGACAGCTACGCCGTCTCCAATTCCACCGGCCACCCCATCTCAGACTCCCGCAGCTAGTGCTTACCTGCGTAAATCAGCGTAACGGGGCTTCGGGTGCACGGAGCGCACGGTTTCTTTGGTCCACTCAAAGGGCACGGCAGTCTGGTTGTAGCTTTGAATGAACTCATCGATGGCCTCGCGCAATTGCTGTGGAGAGGTGAAACTGGCGCCCCGCAGGGCCGCCCGGACCAGAATGCTGAACCAGCATTCGATCAAGTTAAGCCAGCTGGCATGGGTGGGGGTGAAATGCAGGTGCACGTTGGGGTGGCGCGCCAGCCAGAGGTCGTGTTTGGGCTTGTGCGTACTGAGGTTGTCGAGGACCACGTGAATTTCGCTTGCCGGATAAAGTGCCACCACGTCGTTCATGAAGTCCAAGAACTCGCGCCGCCGGCGGCGGTGGTAGTGGCCGCCCACCACCTTGCCCGTCAAGAACGTCAAGCGCGCCAAACAAGGTGGTGGTACCGTGGCGTTTGTACTCATGGTTGAAGCCGGCCACCGCTTGGCCGTTGGGCAGCCTAAGGTAGCCCTGGGCCCGCTCCAGCGCCTGGATGTGAGGCTTTTCATCCACCGACAGCAGCACCGCGTTGTCGGGCGGATGCAGATACAGCCCCACGATGTCGGCCGCCTTGGCCGCGAACTGCGGGTCGGTGCTGATGCACCAGCTGCGCCGCCGTTGCAGGTGAATGCGCTGGCTGCGCAGCACCCGCCAGACTTGATGCGCCGAGACGTCGCCCAAGGCCTTAGCCACCAGCGCGCCGCTCCAGGCCGCGTGGCCGCGCGGCGGCGGATCGTCGAGCTTGGCCAGAATCCGCCGGCGCGTGCTTTCGTCATAACGCCGCCGGGCGCCCGAGCGCGGGGCGTCGTGCAGACCCGCGAGCCCGCGGCGCGCAAAACGGCCGCGCCATTTGCTCACTGTCGCCGCTCGAACGCCTTGCGCCCGGGCAATCGCCCGGCTACTGCTTCCAGCCGCGGCAGCCAGGATAATACGCCCTCTCAGCGCCAGGCGCTGCTCGGTCTTCGCGCCGCTAACCCAGCTTTCAAGCACCCGACGATCCTCCGGCAGCACCGCAATCGGCACGGCTTCCTTGACCATGCCGTATCCTTATCATGTAACGCTAACTTATGCAAGTAAGCACTAGTCCGACTTCGACCGCTACTCAGACTCCGACGGCGACGCCCACGCCGACTTCAACGGCTACTCCGACGCCGGCTCCCACTGCGACGCCGACACCGACTCCGACAGCGACGCCCACGCCGACTTCCACAGCCACACCCACGCCGACTTCGACGGCTACTTCGATTCCAACTTCCACTCCGAGCCCAACTGCGACGGCAACTCCGACCCCATCTACGACTCCAACCGCGACGCCCACACCGACCGCCAGTATGATCCCAACTCCTTCAATTTCCCTAGTCCCCAGTTCGGCGGTCGTGGGCGGTCCCGCTTTCACACTGAGCGTTGACGGAACAAATTTCCCGGCCGACTCCACCGTGCAATGGAACGGGAGCGCGCGGTCGACCACCTTCGTTTCCAGCACGCAACTGCAGGCGTCAATCAACGCCTCGGACGTCGCGACTGTCGGCTCTACCCTGGTTTCGATCTCCAGCGCTTCATCGGGCGGTGTCACCGCTTCTTCGACGTTCTTTACCGGGAGTTCCGGAGGAAATGGATTCGCAGAATTGGTGTTAAATCAGATGAGCAATGACCTGGTATCCGATCCATTGCATCAGGTGATCTATCTTTCGGTACCGAGCGTTGCGGGACCAAACGGGAATACTATATCCGTCCTCGATCCCGCGAGCGGCGCCGTTACGTCGTCGCAGTTTGCGGGCAGCGAACCGGACGTCATTGCCATATCCGACGACAGTCAATTTCTCTATGCGGGAATCGACGGATCCGCTTCCGTTCAGCGGTTTATCTTGCCCGGCCTCCAGCCCGACATAAATTATTCACTCGGCGCAGAATCCTTCCTTGGCCCGTATTTCGCGTTGGATCTTCAGGTCGCGCCGGCCGCACCCCATACGACCGCCGTCACGCTTGCCAATGGCACCGTCGTCGACCACTCTGCAGACGGAGGAATAGTTATTTTCGATGATGCCTCCCCGCGGCCGATGATTGCCAAAGGGTTTGGCCCCGGCGGCGGCGGCACGAGCTCGTACGATTCGCTCCAGTGGGGATCGGATGCTACTGCGCTTTTCGCGGCCAACGATGAGGACACAGGGTTCGACTTTTATACGCTGTCGGTAAGCTCGGCTGGCGTCATTCTGGACGGCGACTACGAGATGAGGTTCTCCAGTTTTTCCAATAGAATTCACTTCGATCGCGGCAGCGGGCTCATTTACTCGGATGACGGCCACATCCTCAATCCCTCTGATGGAGACCCGGTCGCCACCCTTGCGGTCTCCGGTCCTATGGTGCCCGACTCGACTCTGAATACTGCCTTCTTCGTATTCATGGGCAACGAGTCCGGGACGTTCACAGTCGAATCCTTCGACATGACGCACTTCACCCCCATCAACTCGATCACCATCTCCAATGCGAGCGGCTCTCCTGTCCGCTTGATTCGGTGGGGGAACAACGGCCTGGCCTTCAACACGAGCGGCGGACAGGTCTACCTGATCGGCGGGAACTTCGTGCATTAGAGAGTTGGCGCCCTGGCGATTTAGCGCCAAAGCCTCTCCCCGTCGGAGTCGCAGCGCTCGCGTCATGTGCTAGAAGTCGGTAGCCGTGGCAACCCGAGAACGCAGCTCTGGCCGGGACCGAAGCGCCGATCGTCCCGCGGTGACGCCGCGCACCGTGGGCGCGATGCTGCGCGTGCTGCGGCGCGAGGCACCCGGATGGAACGCTCCGATCGTCGGCCTGATCGCGCGGGAGCGGCGCGACCCCTTCCTGACGCTCATTGGATGTATCCTGAGCCTTCGCACCCGGGATGCGACCACCGAAGCCGCTTGCGCACGGCTGTTCGCGCGCGCGGCGAATCCCCATGCGATGTTGCGGCTGAGATCGCGCACGCTCGAACGGTTGATCTACCCGGTCGGCTTCTACCGGACCAAAACTAGAGCGATACTCTCGATCTGCCGCGACCTCAAAGCGCGCTTTTACGGGCGTGTGCCCGCTACGATCGACGAGTTGCTGACGCTCGACGGCGTCGGCCGCAAGACCGCCAATCTGGTTGTCACCGAGGCCTTCGGCAAGCCCGGCATCTGCGTCGACACGCATGTCCATCGGATTTCCAATCGATGGGGCCTGGTACGAACCAGGGCCCCCGATCACACCGAGCTTGCGCTGCGCAAAGTGCTGCCGCGCCGCCATTGGCTCGGATACAACGGCTTGCTGGTCGCCTTCGGCCAGACCATTTGCGATCCGCTGTCGCCGCGATGCTCGCGATGCCCGGTCGAGCCGGCTTGCCCGAAGATTGGCGTGGTCCGCTCGCGTTGATCGATGCATCGCTCCACGCCGGCGCGATTCGAAAAGCTGCCCGCGACATCGCACGTTGCGCCTGCGCGGACGCTGGCTTATTGTCGAAATACACCGCGATGCCTTCCGCATCACAAGCACGCCGCGGGGAGGAAAAGCTCAGCCTGATTCTGCGCCGGGTCAGCTCGGTGCGGATGAGGCTCAATCGGCTTGCCCTCCAGCAAGGGCTGTTCGAGAGCCTCTCGATAATCGTCGGCACCGGCGCGATTCTGTTTCTGGCTGCGTTCCTGCTCCATCCGCTCGCCTTCCTCACGATCGCGATCGTGCTCGGCACCGCGATGGTGGTCGGACTCGTGCAGGTGATTCGCCGCGCGTACCGGATGCGGGCCACGCTCCAGCGGGCCGCGATCGTCGCGGACCAGCGCACGGGGCTTAAGGGCAGGCTCACGACGATCGTATCGCTGGCCACAACCGCAGCGAATCGCGGACAGCTGTGGCCGTATCTACTCGAAGATACGCTCAGCCTGCGCGAGGAGTTTACGCCCGCCAAAGTCGAGCCGCGCCGGATTTCGCGCTCGCTCTACCCGCTGCTGGCCTATTGCCTGCTGGCGCTGCTGGTCGCGGGATTTGCCCTTATCGATCGGCGCGTGCAGATCGCGTCGAAGGCGGCTCAGGCCGATCTCGAATTCGACGTGAACAACCTCGATGTGCGCCCGCTTGATCCCGACCTCGGCACCGCGGTCGAGGTCACCGGCGATCGCGCAGCGATGGGCAAGCTCGACGAAAAGCTCGCCCGCGCCGGCAACACGGCGGCTGAATCCGATTCCGCGCTGGGCAGGATGATGGCGCGCGCGCGCGACCTCGCCGGCGATATACAGGATCGGATGACGGGCCACGATTCCGGCTCGAGAATCCGCTTGCGGCTCACCTACAGCGCCGGTAACGGGGACGACCCGGCCGCCGGGACGCCGCGCACGCCGGCCAGCGGCAGCGACCCGCACTCCGATCAAGCCGGCGACCGGAGCGCGTCCCGCGATTCGCCGCGGCCGCCGAGCGGTCGTAGCAGCGGCCAGAGCGGCGACGCGACAAATCCGAATCAACCATCGCAAGACGGCGAGCGCGTAGCGCGCAATTCCTCTGATGATCCGCAAGCGCAGGGCGAGGGTGATGAGCAGGGCGCCGGTGGATCATCGCACGGCTCCGGTTCCGATCCGCAGCATCTGTTCGGCCAGGCCGAAGAGCCGCCGCTTGGCTCGGAGGGTTTCGCGCTGACGATCGAGGCGCGTCCTGCCGAGCGCGGCCCCAGGAGCGCCCAGTCCTGGCTGCCGCCGCGGGTGCGCGCGTCGCTCAATCCGCGCCAGCTTCCCGATGAGCCGATCGCGCGCAGCGCAGTGCCCGACGACGACCGCGCGCAAGTGAAACGGGTGTTCGATCAGTGAAGCGGGTATTCGCAGTGAAGCCGGTATTTGGTCGATGAGCGCTGCGGCAGTATCCGAGTTGCCCGGCGTCGCGGATTTCGTCCGCACCTTCCGCCGCGTGCAGGGTGAGATCCACAAGGCGATCGTCGGCAACGAGCGCGCCGTCGAGGAGCTTCTGATCGCGCTGTTCGCCAGCGGCCACGGCTTGATCGAGGGCGTGCCCGGTACCGGCAAGACCACGCTGGTCAAAACCCTGGGCCACGCGCTCAACCTGAGCTTCAACCGGATTCAGTTCACGGTCGACCTGATGCCCGCCGATATCACCGGCACGCGCGTGATCATTTCGGGCGATGACGGCCGGCGCGAATTCGCTTTTCAGCCCGGCCCGGTCTTCTGCCATCTCCTGCTCGGCGACGAAATCAACCGCGCCACGCCCAAGACCCAGTCGGCGCTGCTCGAGTCGATGGCCGAGCTGCAGGTCACCGTTGGCGTAGTGACCTATCCGATCAAGCCGCCGTACTTCGTGATGGCCACGCTCAACCCGATCGAGATGGAGGGCACTTATCCGCTACCCGAGGCCCAGCTCGATCGCTTCATGTTCAAGGTCCGCCTCGACTATCCCGACGAGTCCGAGCTGACGCGGATAATTTCGGCCACCACTGGCGCCGCGTCGGAGGCAATTGCACCGGTCTTCATGCCCGAAGAAGCCGCCCCGCGAATCGAGGGCCTCAAGCGCCTGGTGCGCGAGGTGATGGTTGCGCCGGCGGTCGAGCAATTCGTCGCGCGGCTGGTCCGCGCCACGCAACCTTCCAACGCGGCCTTCATGGACGGCCGCAAGGGTCCCGTCCAGAATGACATGGTCGATCGCTACGTCGCGTTCGGCTCGAGCCCGCGCGGCGCCCAGGCCCTGATCCTCGGCGCGAAGGTTGCCGCGCTGCTCGACGGCCGGGCCAACATCTCGCTCGACGACGTCGAACGTATCGCGCCAGCCGCCTTGACCCATCGGATCATGCTCAACTACGCCGCCCATTCCGACGGGATCGACGCCAACCATATTATCCAGGGAGTGATCAGGGCGGTGCGCGCGGCGCGCGGCTGAGGAGCACGCGATGCTCGTAGCGCGAGCTTTCGAGCCCGATTTTCTGAAGCGTCTCGACCGCCTCGTGCTCGGCATCAGGCGCGCACGCGCCGAACGCTCCGGTCGCCGCACGCTTGGGCGCGTGCAGGGCTTCGGGCTCGAGTTCGAGAACTTCAGGCCCTACACCGAAGGCGACGATCTGCGCTTTCTGGATTGGAACTTGTTGGCGCGCCACGACGACCTTGTGATCCGGACCTTCCGGCCCGAGCGCGAAGTCGAAGTAACGATTCTGATCGATACCAGCGCCTCGATGGGACTCCCGCAGGGCGACGACAAGCTCGGGCTCGCGCTGGCCCTGGGCGCATCGCTCGCCTACGTTGCGATGAGTGACAATCACGCCACGCGGCTGGTCGCCTTCGGGATACATCGCGGCGCGATCAAGCTGTCCGCGACCGGCTTCCATCGCCGGCAGGAATCGTACGCCGAATTCAAGCGCTTCGCGGTGGGGACCCGATCCGCCGGTGAGACGCGGCTCGGTGCTGCCGCCGGCGAGCTCTTGCAGGAGCGGCGCGCCAAGGGAGTGGTGATCATCATCTCGGATTTTCTGGTCAGTCCGCTGGACTATGAAGAGGCGCTCGGCCGGATTCTCGCGGCCGGGCATGAAGTCAAAGTCGTGCATGTGATGGGCGAGCGCGAGCACAGTGGCTCATGGCCCGCCGGACTCTATCGGCTGCGCGATTGCGAGACCGGCCAGTTCCGCGACGCGGTATTGGGTGCGCCGGCTGCGGCGGCTTGCCGCGCCCGCGCCGGCAAGCTGGCGGCCCGGCTTCGTGACTTTTGCACCGCGCACGGGATTTCATACACTCCCGCGTTCGGCGCCGCGCGGTTCGAGGAAATCATCGATCGTGAATTCCCCAAGCTCGGACTGGTGCGGTAGCGATGGGTCTGCTCGATCCTTTCAACCTCGTCTACCTCGCCAGTCTCGGCGCGCTGGTGCTGGTCTATCTGCGCTTCCGATCGCGCCCGGCGCTGGAAGTCTCCAGCCTGATGCTCTTCGACGAGGTCGCGGCGCCGGTCGCCAGCGCGCGCCTGTTGCGGGTCGATCTGATGTTCTGGCTCGAATTGCTCGCGCTCGGCGCGCTCTCAATAGCCGCCGCCGGTCCCTATCTGAAGATGCCCGCGCCGCCCGATCATGTCCGCCGCCACGCGCTGGTGTTCGATCTCGGCGCCGCGATGGGCGCGCGCGAGGCAAATTCTACCCGTCTCGATGCGGCCCGGAGCGAGGCCTTCACGATGCTCGCGCAGGCGCCGGCCGGCGATGAATTCAGCGTAATCGGTTATGCGCTCGAGTACCGGGTCGTGCACGCACCGAGCGCCAATCGCGATTCGATTCGTGAGTCGATTGCGGCGCTGCGCCCGCTCGACACTCCCGCTCGCGCCGCCGCGCTTGCGGCGGCGCTAATGCGCGCGCGCGACGCCGATACGATCGATCTCTATGCCGATCGCATGCCGCCGCAAGACCTCGCCGCCAGCGCGCAAGTGCAAGGCCGCTTGCGCTTCCATCAGGTGGGCTCGCACGTTGACAATCTCGCGATCGTCTCGCTCGATCCCGGCGTCGTGCGCGGCTCTCAAGGCAGTTGCGTGTTGCGCAATTTCTCGCCGCGGCCGCGCTTGTGCAACCTCCAGATCGATTGCGCCGGCGAGCCTGTGCTACGCACAGTCGTGATGCTCGACCCGGACGCTCAGGCCGTGGTGCCATTCGGCCCGCTGGAGCGCGGCGGAATCTTAAGCGCACGGATCGCCAATGACGACGCGCTGGCGGCCGACAACCAGCGCTGGGCCTACGCGCCAACCGACGCGCCCGAGAAGGTGCTGGTAGTCTCGCCGGACGCGGGCGTGCGCGACGACCTTGCGCGCGTGCTGCTCGCCGTGAATCAGAACTTTATCGTCACCACCATCGACGCCAGGAAGTTCAAGCCCGCCGATCAGCCCTCCGATCTCACGCTGGTCGTGATGCACGACTATTACGATTCGTGGGTCAAGGCCCCGGCGCGATTGTACATCTATCCGCCTGCCGCGGGCGCCGGTTTCGAGTTGCGCGCCGCGCTGTCGTCGGCCGAGTTGCGCGATCGCGCCGGTGCGGGTGATCTTTCCCGGCCGCTGCGCCTGGGGCCGGCGCGCGTGCTCGAGCTCGCGCCCTGGATGGAACCAACTGCCGGCGGAGCAGGGCCGGGAGATTTCGCCGCGATTCCGCTCGCCGCCGTTGGCCGCGACAGCGAAGGCGTGGTCGGCGTAGTCGCCTTTGATCTCCGCGAGCATCTGCTGCTCGATCCCGATCGGCTCGACGCGCTGATCCTCACGGTCGACCTGGTGAAACAACTGACCGCTCCCGACAACCTGCAAATTGTAGAGACCGGCTCTTACTTCACCGTCCCGGCCGCCGGTGCGGCGACGATCGTGATGCCCGACGGTTCCCGCCGCAGCCTCTCCGCCGGCGGCTCCGGGCGTATGCGGGCCGAACAGGCCGGCCGCTACCGGCTCGAGTCGGCGGGCCGCAGCGCCGAGTTGTTCGCCAACTACTTCGACGCCGCCGAGTCCGACCTCAACGCGCCGTCGCCCGTCCGCGCGGATACCGCGCCGCGCGCCGCTCCCGACGCGTTCGTGGCGGGGCCGGCCGATCTGCGTCCGCTCGACGCGATCCTGATCGCGCTTGCGCTCGGCGTCTTCCTGATCGAATCGATGCTTATCCTGCGCGGCACGCCCGGATGGAGCTGGCGTAATGTTTGACCGGCCGATGCTGCTGTGGCTACTGATCCTGGCGCCGCTGGTGGCGGTGCCGGGCACGGTCGCGATTCGGCGCGGCCAGAGGGCAGCCGGCGCCGCTGAGGCCGCGCTGCGCGTGGCCTGCTTCGCGATCCTGGTGCTGATGGCGGCCGGATTGCGAGTCGCGCACCAGACCGCGGCGCGGCGGATGGCGATCGTGGTTGCCGCCGACCGTTCGCGCTCAATCGCTGCGGATCAGCTCGCCTGGATGCGCCAGCAAGTAGCGGAACTTGCCCATATGATGGATCGGCGCGATCGCCTGGCCGTGCTCTCGTTCGGCCGCGATTCGCGGCTGGCCGCGCCGCTGGCCGATCCCGAAATCGCCGCGCCACTCGCGTTGCGCGCGCTCGCCGATCGCGCGCCGGGTCCCGACCCTGGCGCGACCGATCTCGCCGCCGCGATGACCGCCGCGGCCGGGCTGTTCCCGGCCGGCGCCGAGAAGCGGCTGCTGATCCTGAGCGACGGTGACGAGACCGCCGGCGCCGCCGCCGGCGAGCTGCCCGCGATGGCCGAGGAGGGCGTGCGGGTCTACACCGCGGCGCCGCCACCGTCCGCGATCCGGCGCGTCGCGCTGACCGGGTTCTCGGCGCCCGACCCGGTCCGCGAGCAATCGAGCTTCGCCTTCGACCTGGCGATTCAGAGCGAAGCTGCACAGCCGGTCGAGGCCCGCCTGAGGCTGAGCCAGGACGGGACGCTGATCGGCGCGCATAGCGTGACCCTCAATCCGGGGCTCAATCGCTTCGCCCTGCCCTATCGAATCGATACGGCGGGCGCCTACCTGGTGAGCGTCGAGCTCGAGGTGCCCGCGCCGCTGCTGGCCACCAACGCGCGCGCCGAGACCGCGGTCTCGGTGATCGCCGCGCCGCGGGTACTGGTGATTTCGACCGATCCGCCGCAGAGCCTGATCGGCGCGCTCGCGCGTCGGCGATGCCGCGTCGAGCAGGCCTCGCCGCGCGGTCTCCCCGGGCAGGCCGAGAGCTTCTTGCCGTATCAAGCGGTGATCGTGGCCGACGCCACGCCCGACCAGTTGAGCGAGGCCGCGCAGCACGCGCTCAATCGCTACGTCGCCGACTACGGCGGTGGACTGATCGTGACCGGCCAGGCGCTGCGCGAAAACGGCTTTAAGGGCAGCGCGCTCGAAAAGGCGCTGCCGATCAGGTTTCGTCCGCAGCCGCCGCCGCCCGCGCGCGAGCCGATCGCGGTCTATCTCTGTATCGATCGCTCCAACTCGATGAGCTACAACTCGCGTTACCCCGCGATGCGCGACGGCGAGCGAATCCGCTACGCCAAGCAGGCCGCGATCGCGCTGCTGCGCCAGCTCGACGACACCGACTTCGCCGGCGTAATCGCCTTCGACTCGCAGCCCTACGTGCTCTCGCGATTGCGCCCGCTCGGCGACGATCGCGATGAGCTGGAAAAACGGATCGAGCGGCTCGAGCCCGGCGGCGGCACCGATTTCAAGGAAGCGCTTGAGATCGCCGAGCGCGAGATCCTGGCCAGCGCGATCGCGGTGCGCCAGGTGATTCTGATCACCGACGGCGACACCAACCGCCAGTACCACGATCACGACGCCCTGATCGCCGACTATGCCGACAAGCATATTCCGGTCTCGACCATCCGGATCGGACCCGACCTTGCCAACCTGCGCCTGCTCGAAGACTTCGCCCAGGCGACCGGCGGAATTTTCTACCGGGTCGAGGACATCGAAAAGCTGCCGCAGCTCCTGGTCCGGCTGACGCGCAAGGCGATGAACCGCGACGAGCACGGCCAGATGCGCCTGGAGCTCGACGGCCATAGCGCGATCCTGAGCGGAATCGGCGCGCAGGAGATCCCGCCGCTGGAGTATTTCGCCACCACCGAGGCCAAAGACGGCGCCAAGGCCGCGATCACGATTCATCGCGGCGACCAGAGCGCGCCGCTGCTCGCCACCTGGGCCTACGGGCTGGGCCGCAGCGTGGTTTTCACCGGCGATCCCGACTCGCTCGCCTCGCTGAGCTGGATTCGATGGAACCGCTACGCGGAATTCTGGTCGCAAGTCGTCAACTGGGCCGCGCGGCCCGGCGACTCGGGCCTGTTCAGCCTCCGTATCGGCGACGCGCCGGGCGGCGGATCGCAGATCATCGTCGAAAAGGCCGATTCGGCTCCGGCCACCGACCTGGTATGCCGGATCGCGTCGGGCGACAAAGCCTTCGACGTTGCGATGACGGCGGCGGGCGGCTCGGTCTATCGCGGCGATACCGGTCCGCTGACGCGCGGCAAGTACCTTGCCACCCTGATGCGCAAGGCGCGCGACACCGAGCAGGTGCTGCTCAGCCGCCAGTTCGCGGTGGTGGGCGCGCCGCCCGCCGACGCGGCCGAATTGAAGATTCGTCCGCCCAATGTCGACTTGCTGCGCAGGATCGCCGCCGAGACCCACGGCGAATTCGACGCGCCGCCAGCCGCGATCGTCAAGCGCTCGGGCGCGACCGTCACGACCCACGCCGGCGCCGCGCCGGCGCTCATTCCGATCGCGATCGTGCTCGTGCTGGCGGAAGTGATCGTGCGCCGCCGCGTGCTGGGATCGTGACCGCAATCGGACCGGGATCGCCGCGGTGACACCCTCACAACGGCGATCCGGGCCCTGATCATTCTCCATTCTAACCCGCTGCCGGACTGTGGTAGTCGTATAAGCGTGACACTGCGACCCTGGGAGGAACGCCGATGGGCCGAATTTGGCTTCTGATGATCTTGATCATGATCATGGGCCTGGGAATTTTCGCGGCATCCGCGTCGGCGCAAAACTCGCCGGGCACGGACTCGATTCCGCCGGTTGCGATTGTCAACGGCAACGTTACAATCGTCGCCGAGCCCGCCCGGTTGAACGACGCCGACCTGAGCCGTCTCCGGGCCTGGCATGAATTCTCCGAGGACCATCCGGAGGTTACCGCCGACCTCGCGCGCCATCCGACGCTGGTCAACGATCACAACTACCGGATGAAACATCGCGACCTCGACCGCTTCCTCGCGGTGCATCCCGACATCCGCGAGGCGATGACCGCGAACCCGGGCAACTTCATCGTCCCGGTGAAATGACAAAATAAGAATCCTCGCTCCCTTCCTGTCATCCCGAACGGCAGCGAGGGATCTACGCGGAGCGATTCGTTTCTCGCCACTTCAAACTGCCTCGCTGCCCCCACGCCGGTAGGCTTGGAGTCGGATGGCCGGCAGGGACGCCGGCCGCTACCCTGAATGAAGCTTCTACATTGGGTAGGGGCCGGCCTCCGTGCCGGCCCGTGCTGTGAACACCCCCCACCTCCCCCCACGCCAGTCGAGTTGAGTGGTTTTCCGGCGTATGTTAATCGGTATCGGCTCGGGGCGTGGCGCAGCCTGGTAGCGCACCTGCCTTGGGAGCAGGGGGTCGGCCGTTCAAATCGGCTCGCCCCGATTTCGCGCCAGTAGCTCAGGTGGAAAGAGCAACGGCCTTCTAAGCCGTGGGTCAGGGGTTCGAATCCCTTCTGGCGCGCCATACGAGCCGCGACCGGTTCAGGCGCAGGTTCAGTCGCAGGCGCAGGTTCAGTTGAGAGTACGGAATGTCACGCAGGTGGTGAGTGTAGCTCAGTTGGTAGAGCACCGGGTTGTGGCCTCGGTGGTCGAGGGTTCAATCCCCTTCACTCACCCCACCGACCTCTCTTTCACGGTGGGCCGTTAGCTCAGTTGGTAGAGCAGCTGACTCTTAATCAGCGGGTCCCGAGTTCGAGTCTCGGACGGCCCACCACCAAGAGATCCAGTGTTTACGGTCGGTTCTGGCGATTTCGCGGCGCGATCATGATGCGCGCCGTTGAGCAGGACCGGGGCGTTTGGCAACAGTTTGGCAACACTTTTTGTGGCAACTGTGCGCTGGTCAGTTCGGCGGCGCAACGTCAGTTATGAAGGTGCCAACGGCGAGGCGATCTGAACCGGACAAGAGCACGTAGCGCCGCCCTGTATCCAGGCCCAGGTTTCCTTGTGATTCAGATCGATGTGACGCCAGCCATACCAGTGGCACCTTCGGCATGACCCGTTGTCGTGAACCCAACGCTGCATATCGTGAGCCCGGCGCCTTGAATACACCTCGACGGATTGCTTTTTGCAGTTGGGGCACCGCGTTCTCATGGCTGGCCGAATTCTAACGCGAGCCGTCCGCCCCCCCACCAAACCAAAAGCAGCGCGAGTAGGAAAAGCGCGTCCGCTCGATACCATCGAAAGGGCGTCATCGTCTCAAGAGAGCCGCGAGACAAGCACCACCACCCGGCTGCGGACCCGGGTAGCGAGAAGAGAGCGATTCTGATGAGTCCCTCTGCAAGGGCGACCTCTTCAGAGTCGGGATAGGTCGAGAATCGCGCGCTGACCCACGGCAACGGCACTCGCATCGCGGCAATCACCGCGACTACCGCCCAGCGCCGCGCGAAGGCCAGCAAGCTGGTCGTGCTCGGCAGTTTCGCGTCAACCCATTTCCAAAGCCTCAAACGCAGTCGCCCCAATCTGGATTCGGGCAGCATGCCCATAACCCAAATCGCGAGCAGTACCGAGGACGCTGGGACGCCACGCCATCCCCATTTCACTGGCGGAAAGAGCAGGATGCTCACCAGAAAGAGGAAGCCCATGATTGCGGTCGCGAGCATTTCGAGGAGGAGGAGCCCGTCGCATAGCTGGTTTGCGCCGCTTGCGAGCGCCCGTGCTACTTTGGCGTACCAGGAAACCATTGTGCTGAAACGGCCTGCCTAGCCCTTCCGCTGCGCAACGGTGCGGTTTTGGTTTGAGTTAAGCGGGCAGTGAAAGAACCTCACCCCAACTCTTGCCTTCGTGGGGAACCAACATTCCGCGAATCCGATCTTGATCCGCTGCGGTCTTCGCCAAGAAGTGGCATTCAACCGATTCGAGGTTTGGGAGTTCCAGCTTAACGGTTACAAACCTCGGCTCGTCGGCTGTTTCCGGCAGTCGGTCCAGCTCCAAGACTTCCGTCATAACAGCCTCCCGCTCGAAATTGGGCGGGGGAAAAGAAGGCTCTCCCGGACTGCGCTTGAAAGTCGCCCCCGGAATTCGCTCAAGGTCTCTTATTTTCTTCATGGAGAGTGATGCTACCCCGTGACACGCCGGAAACAAACTTCCCTCGAAATGGGTTTTCCACAGTCGGGGGAGCGGACCAAATCCTAGCTGCCCTATCGGGCGCGCTTCGCCTTGGCGTCAATCCATTTGAACACCCCGGCGGCGTGCATGCACTTGACAAAAAGAACGCGCGGCGGCTACCTTCCGCCGCATGGATATTCCAGACGAGATCGTTGCCAAAATTGAGCGACACAACGCGATTCGCACGGAGATTGCCGCAGTCAGCGAACGCTTAGAACAGGAGATGCCCCGCGCGGCGGAGCGAGCGCTGGCTGACCCCGAAGTGAAGAAGAAGTTTATGGCGCTAGGCAACAAAATCGAGACAGCAATCAACGCCACGCAAGTAGGGATGCACAAGGCGGCGGCGATCAAAGAGACCCTGTACTCTCGCGCACCGGACTGGGGCGGCATAAATCGCGCCCTAGATCGCGCGCTAACCGCTGCCGATCTCCATGTGACCGCTCTGCGGGAACTTGAAGTTGAGCTGGACGCTTTGCTTATCAGTCCGGCGTCTCTCGATTAAGTATACTGCGCCCGGGCTTCCCGTTTGAGCCCGAAGCGACGGATCAGCCGATGGACCGTGTACCGCGAAATTCCGGGTAGCTACGCCCGTGGCGTCTGCTTGACCGCTCTGCCGGGCGGCGTGTTTCACTTTGGCGTCGATCCATTTGAACACGTCGGCGGCGTGCCATAGCATCGGAGCCGTGGTCCGCCCGCCGCCAACTGGTTCGTGACGGCGATAGGATGCGTAAACAATCATGCAGATTTCGGCCGAAATTTCCCGAGGCACCAGGGAGTTGCTCGAACGCTATTCGCGCGCTCATGGAGTCAAGAAACAGTTCCTGATCGAGAATGCCGTCCTTCATCATATCCAGGCGCTGGAGGAGCTTTCGACCGGCATTATTATTCCGCCGCGCGTGGTGGTGAGTGCAGCCAGCGGCCGTGAGATCGCCCAATTGATCGCCAAGAGGCAAAAGCCCACCAATCAACTCGTGGAGTTGATGCGCGGTGGCGATTGAGGTTCGCCTTCTCGAACTGACCGACGCGCGGTGCATGGGAGCAGCATCCGCATAATCTCGGCGCGGAAGGCGACCGCTCGTGAGCGGGCACAATACGAGGACAGACGAATATGAAGCGGGAATACGACCTCAGCAAAGGCCGGCGAGGGGCCGTGGTCCCCTTGGCGGCGGAAAAGGTCCGGATCACCATCCGGCTGGACCGCGACATCGTAGACCACTTTCGTGAACTGGTTCGGAGCGCGCACCGCGGAAACTATCAGAGCTTGATCAACGATGCGCTTCGAGAGCACCTGCGGCGTCCGAGCCTTGCCCAGGAAGTCGGCAGGGAAGTGCGATCGGTGTTGCGGGAAGAACTTCACAGAGTAAAGGCGAGCGCTTAAATGGCGAAGGGGCGCGCCGATCGGATGCCGAGCCCGCCCAGCGGCTGGTGCCCCGGCCGGGAGTCGAACCCGGACTTGAGGTTCCGGAGACCTCCGTGATGTCCTTTTCACTACCGGGGCGAGAGCAGAAGCAAGCATTATCCTACCGATTCGGCCGGGACAAGTGAGCGTTCAGGAGTACCCTCACCTGGCCCGAAGACGGTCCGGCCTCTGCCCCGCGCCGGTGGCGATGGTCAGGGAGAGGCGGGAAAAGAAAACTCTACGCCTCCGACGCGAGCATCTCGGCGTGGCGGCGTTCGGCTTCGGGCGTCGCGGCTGCGATCGTGGCGAGCATCGCGCGATGGAGGCGCTTGTTGCTGGCGAGCACGCGGCGCCCGTCGAGGTCCAGCCGCGTGCCATCGAGATTGGTGACGCGGCCGCCCGCTTCCTCCACGATCAGCGCGCCCGCGGCGACGTCCCAGGCCTTCAGCCCGAACTCCCAGAAGCCGTCGCATCGCCCGCACGCGACGTAGGCGAGGTCGAGCGCGGCGGCGCCGGTGCGCCGCACGCCCTGCACGCAGGTCATGAAGCTCTCCCAGAAGCACATGTAGAAACGCCGCCGCTCGCGGCGATCGTACGGGAAACCGGTGGCGAGCAGCGCCGCCGAGAGGTCCGAAATTTTGCTCACCTGGATCGGCTTGCCGTTGAGCCGCGCGCCCTTGCCGCGCCGCGCCGTGAAGCATTCCTTCTTGAGTACATCGAAGACCACGCCGAATTCGACCCGCCCGCGGCGCTCATAGCCGATCGAAACGCAGAACTGCGGATAGCCGTGAGCAAAGTTGGTGGTGCCGTCGAGCGGATCGATTATCCATCGATGCTCGCTGCGGTGACTATCATTGCGCCCGGCGCTGGCGCCGGACTCCTCGCCGAGCACGGCGTGATCGGGAAAGGCGCGGCGAATCACGCCGATCACCGCCTTTTCGGCTTCGCGGTCGGCTTCGGTGACCAGATCGATCGTGTTGGCCTTGAAGCCGACGCTAATCTTGAGCAGGCGCGCCAGATGGACGCGGCCGGCGGCGCGCGCCGCGCGCATCGCGACCGCTTCGATATCGTGCGTCATCTGGATGGCTCCGGGGATCGCCCGGACGGCGCTACCATCGCGGCTGCTCGGCAAGCTGGATTCCCAGCGCGACCTTGCCGATCAGCTCGCGGGCGCGCGCGTTGGAGAACGGATGGTTCACGCCGGCTCGCACGTCGCGATAGTAGCGCTCCATCGGATAGCGCCGCATGATGCCGTGTGCGCCGACCGCCTCCATGCAGTAGTCGACGGCGCGAATCGCGTTGTTGGTCGCTACGTACTTGGGCATCACCAGCCGCGCCAGCCCGCTCTCACCCTCGAAGGCGGTGCGATCGCGAACATAGTCGGCGGCGGTGCTGATATAGAGCGCGCGCGACTGGGCGACCAGCGCCTCGGCCTCCGCCATCGCGAACTGGATACCCGGCAGATATTTGATCGGACGCGGCAGCGTGATGGGTTTGAACTTCGAACAGAATTGGCTAGTGAACTTGAGCGCGGCGATCGCGATTCCGGTGTATACCGCCGCAACTGAGAGCGAGAACCAGGCGAACAGCGAAATTCCCTGCTCGTCGATCGGCCCGATCGGGCGCGGCTGGGTCATCGCGATTTTAGGCACGCGGACGTCTTTGATGATCAAGTCATGACTCGCCGTCGCCCGCATCCCCATCGCGTCCCAGGTTTCGACCAGCTCCAGCCCCGGCGTGCCGCGCGGCACCAGAAAGGTGACTGAGGAGGGGGGCGAGTGATCCTCCAGCGTTGTCATCACCATGAACAGATCGATCACGGGTGAGAGGCTGGTGAAAATCTTGCGGCCGTTGAGCACGTAGAATTCGCCGTCGCGGCGCGCCCGCGTGGCAAAGAAGCCCCAATCGCCGCCGGTCTCGGGCTCGCTGATTCCGCCGCCCAGGATCTGGCGATTGCGCCCGGTCATCTCGAACAGCAGCGCCTGATCGGGCGTGTTGCCGGCGCGCTCGGCCATGCTGCCGAGGCCGAACAGATGCATATTAATCGCGAGCGCGGTGGCGCCGCATCCCTGCGCCAGTTGCTCTTGGCAAAGCACGTAGTCCTGCAAGTCGGCGCCCAGCCCGCCGTAGCGCTCGGGAATCACCAGCGCGGTATAGCCGGTCTGCTTCATCTTCTCGATGTTCTCGACCGGAAACGAATTGGCGCGATCGTGCTCGGTCGCGCGAGTGGCGAAATCAGCGGCGTGATCGGCCGCCAATCGCACCAGTTGGCTCTGCTTGTGTGACATTCAGGTACAGCTCTCCGACTTGCGACGATCGCCCAATCAGGAGCGATCGCATTCAATTCCCGGAATGTGTGAGGGTAGCCAGCCGCGCCGCACAGGTAAAGGTGACGCGCGCCGCTAGTTGACGTGTCGGGCGCGGATCTAAGGGCGGCGAAGTGGGGTTTTTGGATTGGCCAGCGAACCAATGTTGATTAGTCCACCTGCCCACTTCGCGCCCACGGGCAACGTGCCTCATCGCAACCTTTCGTGACAAGCGGGGAACGATGACGGTTCTATGAAAACCAGGTAATTCGGAAGGCCCTGCTCGCGCCGCGGCTTGACCGGGGCGGGCGCGCCGGTTAGCCTGCATCCATCATGTCGAGTTCAGCTACCAAGGGAGCCGGTACGCCGGCGAAAGCCAGCGGTTAAAACGAAGCCAGGAACTCGGCGTGAAAAAGCCCCGAGCTTGACGGCTCGGGGCTTTTTCTTTTTGGAGACTGTGATGAGCGAGCGGAACGACAGCCAGCATCTGACGATTCAATCCATCACCCGCCGCTACTATGGGGTGTGGTGGTCGTATGCGTTCGCGGGCGGCTTTTTGTTCGGAATCTATCCGCTCTTCCTGCGCGCGCGGGGGCTCAACCAGTTCCAGACCAACAGCGTGCTCGCGACTTACTTTGCGGTCACGTTTCTGACCGACGTGCCGACCGGCGCGTTCGCCGACGCGCTGGGCCGGCGCCGCTCGTTCCTGCTCGGATGCGCCGGGCGCTGCGCGGCCTTCATGGTCTACTTTTTCTCGCATCGCTACTTGATGTTCCTGATCGCCGAAATGATCGACGGGATCGGCACAACGTTCTGCAACGGCGCGATCGACGCCTGGGGTGTTGACGCGCTGGACCATGCGGGTTTCGACGGCGTGAAGGACCGGCTGTTCTCGCGCGTATCGCAGCTCTCGACGGTCGGCTTCATGATCTCGGCGCTGATCGGGTCGCATGTCGCCAACATCAATATCGCGTGGCCGTGGCTGCTCGGCGCTGCGGGCTATCTGCTGAGCGGCGTGATCGGCGCTTTTCTGATGCGCGGTGAGAAGCCGCGCACGGCGCACGTCGAGGTGCGTGCGTTCCCTGCGATGATCTCGCGGCGGGTGGCCGAGGGTTTGCGCCAGGGCTTCCGGCATCGGACCGTCCTGATGCTCGCGACGGCCGGTGCGATTCAGACCCTGGCGTGGGCACCGTTGTGGGTGGAATGGCCGGTCTTCTTCAACCAGAGCTATGGCGTCGGCGTCTGGATCATCGGATGGATCTGGTGCCTCCTCGCGATTGCGCGGCTGATCGGCGCCGAAGCGGTCGTCCGCCTCAAAGGCGAGGAGTCCGGACGCAACCGCGCGCTCAGCGCGCTGGTGGTATCAGCAGCCGTGCTGCTGTTCATGGCCGGCGCCGGCGGCAGCCGGCCCGACTTCGCGCTGGCGATTCTGTTCGCGATGAATCTATGCACGGGCGCGATGGGTCCGCTGGCGCAAAGCTGGATGAACGAGCAATTCAGTTCCGGCGATCGCGCCACCATGATGTCGTTCAACAGCACGCTGGCCACGCTCGGCGGATCGATCGGCGCGCTGATCGGCGGATGGCTGGCCGACGCCTACGGGATTCCATTCGGATGGCAGGTCGCGGGCTTCATCACGCTCGGCTCGGCGGCCTGCTATTGGGCGCTCCGCCCGGGCGCCGGCGAAGCGCGCGTAGCAGTCGGCGCGGCTAAGTGAGCCGTCGCTTTCCAGCATGGAGGGGGAGATTAGGTCCTACTAGCGCCAAGGGCGATCACTCAGTTACAAAATAGGAGCCTGCTCTGCGAGCAGCAGACCCAGGACGGGGCTATAGCAACGATGGACTTTCCCAGGATCAAGCGGCTGCCGCCATACGTCTTCAACGCGATCGGCGAACTGTGCCTCAAAGCGCGGCGCGCCGGCGAGGACATTATCGATTTCGGGATGGGAAATCCCGACGAGCCCACGCCGCCGCATATCGTCAACAAGCTGATCGAGGCGGCTACCAAGCCGCCCAACCATCGCTATTCGGTCTCGCGCGGAGTCTACAAGCTGCGGCTGGCGATCACCGATTGGTACAAGCGCCGTTACGGCGTGGAGCTCGATCCCGACAGCGAGGCGATCGTCACGATCGGCTCGAAGGAGGGTATCGCCCATCTCACGCTCGCGATCCTCGATCAGGGCGACGTGGCGCTCGCGCCGACGCCGACCTACCCGATCCATCAGTACGGATGCGTAATCGCGGGCGCGCAGGTGCAGGGTGTGCCGCTCAGCGGCAGCGCCGAGCAGTTCTTCGACGAGATGACCAGTATCGTCAGCCGATGCTGGCCGCGGCCCAAGTTCCTGATCATGAATTTCCCGCATAACCCGACCACCGCGACGGTCGATCTGGCCTTCATGAAAAAAGTGGTCGCGTTCGCGCGCGAGAACGAGATTCTGGTCGCGCACGATTTCGCCTACGCCGACCTCTGCTTCGACGGCTACCAGGCGCCCTCGATGATGCAGGTGGCGGGCGCCCGGGAAATCGGCGTGGAGTTCTTCACCTTGTCCAAGAGCTACAACATGCCGGGATGGCGGGTGGGTTTCGCGGTCGGCAATCGCGAAATGATCGGCGCGCTGGCGCGGCTCAAATCGTACTTTGACTACGGGATGTTCGCGCCGGTGCAGGTGGCGGCGATCGCAGCGCTCAACGGGCCGCAAGACTGCGTGGCCGAGATCACCGAGACCTACCGCCGCCGCCGCGATACGCTGATCGACGGGCTGGACCGCTCGGGATGGCCGGTCGCCCGGCCGCGCGCCACGATGTTCGTATGGGCGCCGATTCCCGAGCCGTATCGCGCGATGGGCTCGCTCGAATTCGCCAAGTTCCTGCTCGCCGAAGCCAAGGTCGCGGTCTCGCCCGGCGTCGGCTTCGGCGCCGACGGCGACGGCTTCGTCCGCTTCGCGCTGATCGAGAACGAGCATCGCACCCGCCAGGCGATCCGCGGAATTCGTCATGCGCTGGCGCACGGTGTGAAAGGCCGCGGCGCGGCGGTGGCCTGAACCCGCAAGCGGCTTGGGTTTAACGTGCAGCGCCCAGAGCCCATCCGAATCGGTTTGCTCGGCCGGGGCGTTATCGGCACGGGAGTGTTGCGGCTGTTGCGCGAAAACCGCGCGATGCTGGCGAATAAGCTGGGCGCGCCGCTCGAGCTGGCGGGCGTCGCCGACAAAATCGTCGCGCCCGATCCGTCGGTCGGCCTGACCGAAGCGCTGATCACGACCGATCCGGCGGCGCTGGTCGCGCGTCCCGATATCGACATCATAATCGAGCTGTTCGGCGGCCATGAGCCGGCGCGCACGCTGCTGCTCAAGGCGCTCGAAACCGGCAAGGACGTGATCAGCGCCAACAAGGCGATGCTCGCCGAACATGCCGAAGAGCTATTCCGCGCCGCCGACCGCGCCGGGCGCGCGGTCGGCTTCGAGGCCAGCGTCGGCGGCGGTATCCCGATTATCCGCACGCTCACCCAAGCGCTCGCCGGTGACAGGCAACGCGCGGTTCACGGGATCGTCAACGGCACCTGCAATTTCATTCTCAGCACGATGAGCGAGCACGCGATCGATTTTGGCGACGCGCTAAGACAGGCCCAGCGCGACGGCCTGGCCGAGGCGAATCCGACGCTTGATATCGAAGGCCACGACGCCGCGCACAAGCTCTGCCTGCTGGTGGCGCTCGCCTTCGGCGCGCTGCTCAAGCCCTCACAGGTGCATACTGAGGGAATCTCGGCCGTCACGCAGGCCGATATCGCCTATGCCCGCGAGTTGGGCTACGCGATCAAGCTGCTCGCGATCGCAAAAGACGACGACGGCGGAATCGAGGCGCGGGTGCATCCCACGATGGTCCCGAAACGCCATCTGCTGGCCTCAGTGGGCGGCGCCTTCAACGCGATCTATATAAATGGTGAGGCGCTCGGTTCGAGCATGTATTACGGCCTGGGAGCGGGCCGGATGCCGACCGCGACCGCGGTGATCGCCGACGTGCTGGAGATCGCGCGCGAGCGACTCTGGGCCCGCGACGGAAAGTCCGTTCGCCGCCATGCGCTGGGATTCCCGGTGCGATCGATCAAGCGCGCCCGTGTCAAGCCGATGGACGACGTGGTATGCGAGTATTACCTGCGCTTCATGGCGGCCGATAAGCCGGGCGTGCTGGGCGCGATCGCCTCGGTGCTGGGACGCAACGGAATTTCGATCGCCACCGTGATTCAGCAGGGACGTGACGCAGTGCGAACCGTGCCGATTATAATGCGAACCCATCAGGCGCGCGAGCGCAACCTCAAACGCGCGCTCGCCGCTATCCGCCAGCGCAGGCTGGTCGGCGTAGCCCCGGCTTTTATCCGCATCGAGGAGAACCTTTGAGCACCAAGCCGGTCCGCAAGATCAAGGCCGCGCGCTCCAGCGCAGACACAGCGCCGCAGCCGCCACGCCTCACGCGATGGCCTGGACTGATCGAGCACTACCGGCGCTTTTTGCCGGTCAGCGCCGACACACCGGTCGTAACCCTGAATGAGGGCAACACCCCGCTGATCGAAAGTCCCGAACTGGCCCGGCGGCTCGGCCACGATATAAAAGTCTACCTGAAGTACGACGGCGTCAATCCGACCGGATCGTTCAAGGACCGGGGGATGACGGTCGCAATCAGCAAGGCGCTGGGCGAAGGCGCCCGGGCGGTGATTTGCGCTTCAACCGGGAACACCGCGGCCTCGGCCGCAGCGTACGCGGGCCGCGCCGGACTGCGCGCCTTCGTGCTGATTCCCAAGGGCGCGACCGCGCTCGGCAAGCTCTCCCAGAGCGTGATGCATGGAGCGCGCGTGGTCGAGGTAATCGGCAACTTCGACATCTGCCTCAAGATGGTGCGCGACCTCGCCGAGCGCGATCCGATCCGGATCCGGCTGGTCAACAGCATCAATCCCGATCGGATCGCCGGGCAGAAGACCGCCGCGTTCGAGATTTGCGATCAACTCGGCGACGCTCCGGCGTATCATTTTCTGCCGGTCGGCAACGCCGGTAATATCACGGCCTGCTGGGCCGGCTATCGCGAATACTTGCAGCACGGGCTCAGCTCGCGATTGCCGCGGATGATGGGCTATCAGGCGGAAGGCTCCGCGCCCATCGTCCGCGGCCATCCTATCGATGATCCCAAGACGGTCGCGACCGCGATCAAGATCGGCAATCCGGCGAGCTGGAAGCAGGCGGCGAGCGCACGCGACGAGTCCAGCGGCGTGATCGATTCGGTCACCGACGCCGAAATTCTGGCCGCCTATCGGCTCATCGCGGCGCAGGGGATTTTCGCTGAACCGGCCTCGGCCGCTTCAGTCGCCGGCGCGCTCAAGTACAGCGCCAGCGGCGATCTTAAGCCGGGATCGACCGTGGTATGCACGCTCACCGGCCACGGCCTGAAGGATCCCGACACCGCGCTCAAGAATTTGAGCAACACCATCGTGGTCGAGCCCGACCTCGACAAGATCGCCAGCGCGCTGGAGTCGGAATGACAGTGAAATACCTGATTATCCACGGCGACGGGATGGCGGATTGGCCGTGCGACGAGCTCGGCGGCAAGACGCCCCTCGAGGCGGCGCGCAAGCCCAACATGGATTCGCTCGCGACGCGCGGCGAGCTGGGCCTAGTCGCGACTATCCCTGAGGGAATGCCGTCGGGCAGCGACGTTGGCACCATGACGATGCTCGGTTACGACCCGGCGCGCTATCACACCGGGCGCGCGCCGATCGAAGCGGCGAGCATGGGTATCGAGATGGGCCCGCGCGACGTCGCGTTCCGGATGAACCTGGTTACGATCGCGCAGGGCGAAGGCGGCGAGCCGGTGATGCGCGACTTCACCGCCGGGCATATCACCAGCGACGAAGCCGCCGCGATCGTCAAGGATATTTCCGCGCGCCTTTCAGGCGGCGGAATCGAATTCTTCAACGGCGTCAGCTATCGCCATCTGATGATCTGGCGCGACGGCATCACGACCACGCAGCTCACGCCGCCGCACGACATCACCGGCAAGCCGATCAAGCCGCATCTGCCGGTCGGCGAGGGCGGCGAGCGGATGCGGGATCTGATCGACAAGGCCGCGGCGATCCTGCGCGACCATCCGGTGAACCGCGCGCGCCGCGAAGCCGGCAAGCCCGAGGCGACCTCGATCTGGTTCTGGGGCCAGGGGCTGCGTCCGGCGGTGCCGACGCTGAAAGATCGCTTCGGTGTCGAGGGCGCGGTGATCTCGGCGGTCGATCTGGTCAACGGGCTGGGCCGGCTCGCCGGGCTCCATCGAATCAACGTGCCGGGCGCCACCGGCTTTCTCGATACCGACTACGCCGCCAAGGCGCGCTACGGGCTGGAATCGCTCAAGTCGCGCGACTTTCTGCTGCTCCATATCGAGGCGCCCGACGAGGCCGGCCACATGGGCCGCGCCGACCTAAAGAAGGAGGCGATCGAGCGTATCGACGAGTTGATCATCGGTCCGATGCTGGCGAGGCTGCCGGCGCTGGGTGAATTTGCGATCCTCCTGATGCCGGACCATCCCACGCCCTGCAAGCTCAAAACCCATTCGAGCGAAGCCGTCCCGTTTGCTATTCTCACCAGCCGCGCCGGGGGCGGCCGCGTCGGCGGCGGGTCGAGCGCTCCGCGGCGTTACACCGAAGCCGACGCGGCTCGAACCGGCGTGCTGGTGCGCGACGGATATCGGCTGATCGAATCGCTCTTTGGCCGGGAGCTTCCCAAAGCCGGGAGCTAGCGGGGGAACATCGATGGATCGAAATCTCGCCCTCGAGGCAGTCCGCGCGACCGAAGCGGCGGCGCTGGCGGCCTCGCGGTTTATCGGCAAGGGCGACGAGCGGATGGCCGAGCACAGCGCGTGCGAGGCGATGCGCAAGGTGCTCAACTCGATCCCGATCGACGGCACGATTGTGATCGGCGAAGGCGAGCAAGGCACCGTCGAAATCCTCTACACCAACGAGATCGTCGGCACCGGCGCCGGCCCCACGGTTGACGTTGCGCTCGACGCGCTCGAGGGTACCCTGATCTGCGCGACCGGCGGGCCGAACTCGCTTTCGTGCGTCGCGCTTGCCGAACGCGGCAAACTGCTGCGATGCCCCGACACCTACATGGACAAGATCGCGTGCGGCCCGGTCGGACGCGGCGTGATCGATCTCGGTCGTTCGCCGACCGAGAATCTGTGCGCGCTCGCCGACGCCAAAAATGTCTATGTCGAGGACTTGCGCGTCGCGATCCTCGATCGCCCGCGCCACGAAAAGCTGATCGGCGAAGTGCGCAAGGCCGGCGCGGGAATCAAGCTGCTTTCAGCCGGCGACCTCTCGGCCGCAGTCGCGACCACCCGCGTGGAGAGCGAGATCGATCTGCTGATCGGCGTCGGCGGGGCACATCAGGGAGTGCTGGCCGCCGCGGCGATCCGCTCGGCGGGCGGCGAGATGCAATGCCGGTTCGTGCCACGCAATGAGGAGGAATCGGAAGCCTGCCTCGCCTCCGGAATCCTCGACCTGAAGCGGCGCTATACGCTCGAAGAGCTGGCCGGCGACAACGTTACGTTCGCCGCGACCGGCGTGACCACCGGCGACTACCTGCGCGGCGTGCGCTTCTTCTCCGGCGGCGCGATGACCAACAGCGTGGTGATGCGCTCGAAGACCCGCACCATCCGCTTCATCGAGGCAGTCCATCACTTCGACTTCAAGCCCGAATATTGATTCGCGCGTTCCTGGTTGGTCACTACCAGCAGGGACTCAGTGGAGGTGTGCGAGAAGATGTGGCTCAGGCTGACGCACAAGAAAAAGGGTCCGATTCTGGTGAATTCCGCGCGCGTTTTTTATATCCGCGAAGTGGACGACGGACACGAAGGCAAGGACTGCGAACTCTTCTTCGACTTTCAGGACTTCATCCAGGTCGAAGAAACCCGTGCCGAAATTGAAAAGCAACTGGGCTGACTCCTGCGCTTGCGGTCCGGCGAAGGTGGGTGGTGTGAGATTCTTCGCTGCGCTCAGAATGACGTCAAATGGTATCGTTTGGTAGATTCCAGGGAGCCCCATTCAACGTCATTAAATCGAAGTCCTGCCGTGATGGGATGATCGCGACGAGATGATCTTGCATATCGTCAGGCGAGCCGAATGGAGCGACGCGCGGCGGCGCGGCGAATACGCGCCGCCGACGTTGCGCGCCGAGGGATTCATCCACTGCTCCACGCGCGATCAACTGCTCGATACCGCCAACCAATTCTTTCGCGGGCAGAGCGATTTGGTCGTGCTCTGCATCGATGAGCATCGTCTCGCCGCGCCGCTTCGATACGAGGCGCCCGCGATGGCGCCCGGCGAACGCCGCGACGGGCGCTTCCCCCATCTCTACGGTCCGCTCAATCTCGACGCCGTCACGCGCGTGGTCGATTTCCCATCCGAGCCGGACGGGTCCTTCCGATTGCCTGCGGATTTGCCCAATCCGGCTTGACATCGCACGCGGCTGCGGCGACGCTCGCATCTGCGGAGGCGCGCCGATGGAACTCAAGAATCTGATCTTTGATCACGCCGCGATCGCAACCCTGACCGTCAACCGGCCCGCGGCGCTGAACGCTCTGGACCGCCGCGTGCTCGAAGAAATCGCGCAGGTGCTGCGCGACGTGCGCCATGACGCGGGCGTCCGCGTTTTGATCGTTACCGGTGCGGGCGACCGTGCCTTCGTGGCCGGCGCCGATATCGCCGCGATGGCAGCGATGTCGGCGGTCGAGGGGTTGGAGTTCTCGCGGCTGGGCCATCGCGTGATGCAAACCTTCGAGGACTTGCCGATTCCGGTGATCGCGGCGGTCAACGGCTTCGCTCTGGGTGGCGGCCTGGAGCTGGCGCTGGCCTGCGATCTGATCGTCGCGAGCGAAAAGGCGCGCTTCGGGCAGCCCGAGATCAACCTCGGCCTGATTCCCGGCTTCGGCGGCACACAGCGATTGCCGCATCGAATCGGCCATGTGCGGGCGCGTGAAATGGTGATGACCGGCGAAATGATCGACGCTAAGACCGCGCTCGAATTGCGCCTGGTCAACGCAGTCGTCGCGCCGGGCGAGTTGATGCCGGCGGCGCGGGCGCTGGCTGAGAAGCTCGCGTCAAAATCGGCGCTTGCGCTGCGTCAGGCGAAGGCGGCGCTGCGCGCCGCCGCGACAGTCGGGGAAGATGCGGGCCTGCGTTTCGAGCAGGAAGCCTTCGGCATCGCTTTCGCGAGCGCCGATCGCGCCGAGGGCACCAAGGCGTTCCTCGAAAAACGCCCGCCCAAATGGCAGGGAAAGTGAACCGCCGGCAGGCCGTTCCCCGGACCGTCAGCCCCGCACGCGTTCGATATTCAGAATCGCGCGCTCTTCGGCGGTCATCTTCTCGCGGATCCGCGAGCCTTTGCCGAGATGGCGCACCGAATGGTCGCCGCCCTCGGAAAAGAATTCCTCATAGGGCTTGGCGGGAACGTCGGGGTCGGGCGGCATGTCGGTGATCTTCACGCCGGTCAGCTCCTCGACCATCTCGACCGGATACATCCGAATCGCGTCGTAGTCGGTGAGCAGCGCGCAGACTTCGACGCAGATGTAGCATCCGATACATTCCTGAAAGCGATCCTGCACGGGCTGGAGCCCACGGTTATATACGCTTCCGGGCTGCATGTACTCGATACAACCCACCGGGCAGAATTCCGGGCACTTGCCGCACGGAAAGCACAGGTTCACGTCCATGAACGCGACTTCGCGTGGACGCTTTTTCTTGCGGCTCAGTTCGTCCGGCGTCTCGGGAACCCGTTCTTCCTTCAGGCGGCGTTTGATGATGTCGATTGCCGGCATGTCTATAGTGAACGCAAATTAAGCGCGAGGGGCAAGCGATCGGGACAGGCGATCGGGTGTAGTCAGGCGACCCGTCGCAGCGTGTCGACCACGCTCAAGCGCAGGGCGGCCAGCGCCGGCGCGAGCGCTGCAACCAGCCCGATCACGATTGACGCGGCGATTCCCTCGCCCATCACGGCCGCCGGCAGTCCGAACGAGAGTATCGGTCCCAATGCGGGTACCGACCCGCGCGCCCATCCGAGCGCCGCGCGTGCGAAGAGCGTACCGAGAATCCCGCCCACGACCGCCACGAACACCGCCTCGAGCGCGAGCGACATCAGAATCTGATCGCCGGAGAAGCCCAGGCTTCTCAGCACCGCCAACTCGCCGCGCCGCTCGCGCAGGCTCATCGCGGTCGCGTTGAGCACCGCCAGCGCCAGCGCGATCACCGAGATCAACCCGATTCCCTCGACCACCACCATCAATGGCTTGTAGCGGTTCATCATGTCGTTCATGAAGGCTTTTTCGGTGCTGGTGCGGGTTTCGGCGCCGGAGTTCCGGAACATCTCGTCGATCGCGGCGGCCACCCGATTGGTGGCTTCCGGGCTCGAACATCGCACCCACATGATGTCGACGCGGCCGGTATTGTGCAGCGCTTCTTCCAGGTAGTCCCGGCGGAGCATCATCGGCGTCAGGTCGGGGCCCTGGTAGAAAACGCCCATGATTTTAAAGGTCAGGGTCAGCGGGTAAACCTGGCTTCTGAGCGCGACATTCTGACCGATGTGCCAACCGAAGTGATTCATGGTCGCGGCCCCGACCAAGGCACCGTTCTTCGCCGACTTGAAGTCGGCCATCAGCGAGTTGTTCAAGCCATATTCGGGCCACACCAGATCGAGATTGTCGTCCAGCGCCATGGTGGGAAATTGATCCTTGGGATCCTTGTAGACCCCGCCGAACCACAGCATCCGGTTGACCGCGACCACGTCGGGCAGGGCCGCGATTTTATCGTAGTAGTATTCGGGGAGTCCGTAGGAAACCGAGGCGCGATTGGTAATCACCAGGCGCGGCGATCGATCCGAAAGACTCACGATTCGCGCGGTCACATACGGCACCACCATCACGGCGCAGAAAACCAGCGCGGCGGCCGCCACCGTCAGGCTAGTCAGGAGGGTGCGGCGGCGGTTGCGGCGCAACAGGTTGTGCGCGGCGAGCGGCAGAAGCGCTAACATCTTCGCTCGCGAGTATCGCTCGCGGTCCGCGCTCCCTCAAGGGGGCTTATGTCGGCGCGGCAGTCGGCGATTGGATGGTTGTGGGTGCCGCGGTGGGGGTTGGAGTTTCGGTGATGGTCGGAGCTGCCGTGGGCGTCGGCGTTTCGGTAATGGTCGGGGCCGGCGTAGCTGTCGGTGCCGGGGTAGAGGTCGGGACTGGGGTGAGTGTCGGCGCTGGGGTGGGTGTCGGTGGTGCGCTGGCGGTCGGCGAGGCGACGGGCGGCGCCACGGTCGGGGTCGGCGCTCCGGCTGTGGCGGTCGACGATAGGATCGGCGTGGGGACTACAGCCGGGCAGGGCGTGCAGTCGGGAGTCGCGGAGGCGAACACCGCCAGGCTGACGACGTTGCTCGAGATCCCGCCGGAGCTCGCCGCGATACAGGCGCATCCCTGGGCAATGCCCACAAACACGCCGGGCTGGCTCACCACAGTTTGGGCGACGCCGGGATTGTCGGAGGTCCAGAGCGTGGTCTTGGCGTCGGTAAGGTCTTTGCGAACCCGGTTGGTATTCTCCCCGACGGCATGAAAAGCGATCGTGTCGGCCTGCGCCAGCGAGTCGCTGACGGCGCCGGAACAGGGCGCGGGCGGCACCGGCGAGAACATCGGGCTGGCGGGCGGGCCGTCGCATACGGTTATGGAGCGCAGCCGCGGGCCGGGCGGATTGGCGGTCGCGACTGCGACCGAGCTGCTGCCGCCACCGCAACTCAGCATCATTGCGTTAACCAGCAGAGCCGCCGGAATGAGCAGGGGTCCGAGACGCCGCACTTGCATGAGAATGTCCAGCTATGACGGCCAGAGTCGGTGCTGTCAAGAACGGGTCTTTTGGAGGGGTCTTGGGGCGAAAAAAGTTGGCGGGCAATTGGAGAGGGGGGAGACTCCCCAATGCCCGCCGTTTCCAGAAGCGGGCCCTAGGAGAAAAGGCCCGCACTCCGGTAGGAGGAGGAGCAAGCAGATGCGCGCGGCGTTTTGGCCTTGCAACCGCGTACTGAAAATTAGACGGGCCGATATCGACAGTTATTCACAGTCCCGGGGGAGGCGAATCTATGGCGAAAACACGGCCAGACGGGCAGCTTCGGGGACTCCTCCCGCACCGCGGCGGCATCGATAGATACACTACGGATGAATTGGAGCCAGCGGGCTAGGCGGTGGGACTGCAGGCGCAGTGCTGGGGCGGCGCGACAGGGCACGCTTGAACGAAATGACGCATGAGCCTCCCCCAAGCGAGCACGCGTTTGAAGCACGGAGAATGGATCAGGGTTTCACCGCCGTCCTCAGGCAGGGGTTTCTGCGAGAGCTGGGTCGCGGGTCAGTTTTAAAAATCGCGTTCCATTGATCGGTCCCTGGCCTGCTGCTCAGAGTTGGTGAATTTCTCACCTGCTGTCGGGCAACCCTCACCGCTCGCGCGCTTTGCGCGCACTCGCCGCCTCTCCCTGGTCAGGGAGAGGCACCCAAGAATCGCGTCGCGATCTTTGTCTGCGCCTCTCCCTGACCAGGGAGAGGCCGGCGCTGCGCCGGGTGAGGGTTGCTTGCTGCCACGCAAATCCCATCGCGCAACTGACCGCGCAGAGCTTCCCTAGCGAACGCGCAACGCGCCCGGTACGTACGACTCGTTAACGGCCATTCCTGCGGGGTTCGTATCAGCCAAGCCTAGTTTTGTGAACACCAGGGGGGCAAGAAATATGCTCACTATGCCTGCGGCGGTATAGCGAATGTATTGAAATATATATCCTGGTAGGGACAAGTTATCACATATCATCGCGAAGACGTCACCCAAAAGCAGCAATGTGACTATTACCATGCCAACCGATATCAGGTATCGCAGTATCTTGGCCGCTACATTTGAGCTTCCAGGGTCGAAGTTCACCTTCTTCAGCTCAAGAGGAAGGCCGATTATTATGCCGGTCAGAAATCCTGTATAGCCCATAAACGCGCGCGGCTGACCATCTATGCGCCAACCGTTGATTACGATAGTAACAAGCCAGAGCATCATGCTGGACACGACAACGACTATCACCTGGCGCTTGTATGAAAGCCCGTCCCATACGTTACTGATATTGGCGGCATATTTTAACGCGGCCAGGGTGATGGCTATGCCAATCACCCAGCCGACGAGAATGTCCTCGAGATAATGGACCCCGAGATATGGACGCGATAGCCCAGTTACCAGAATCGCCAGGATGGAGATCACCCTTATGTATCGGTTAGTGGCAAATGCATACAAGTAGGAATAAAAAGCCCCCGCTCCCATCCCGTGGCCAGAGGGGGTTGAGTATTCCGTAGCAAGTTCTTTTGCATTCTCCGCTGATACTGCCCATTGTCTGGCATAGGTACCTTCCCTGATGAAGGGGCGGGGATTTTTGATTATTATCTTCAACAAATGATTCAGTGACATCGTGAGCAGGATCAAGACGGAAAGCCGGACTGCCAGCCCTTTGTCATACATGACATAGACGAGTGTGGTGATGAGTATGTAACCGTATACCTCACCGGCAAAGGTGCTGAGAAGAAAGAAGTCCGTGAGAGGCGCAGTTCTGTGATTGGCCAGGAATCGGATGAGAGCGGTACTAAACGGTAACGGAGCCATGTCTTGGAGTGGTTCTACAGCGTGCGCTTGAATGAGACGCTGGCTGTGATCAGCATCAGGACCATGAACACGGTCAGGAACAGCATGTCGCCGCCCACGGCGTAGATATCGGCGCCCTTGAACAGGATCGACTTGATCGCGCTGACCAGATGGGTCTCGGGATTGAAGCGCGCGAAGGCTCGCAGCCAGTGCGGAAAGCTCTCGACCGGATAGATCGCGCCGCTGGGGAAAAAGAGGATCACGTTCAGAAAGCCTGAGAACATTCCGACCAGGCGCGGATGGCTAGCCCGCCCGAGCATCGCGAAGGTCATCGCCAACAGCCCGGTTCCGCCAATCACGATCAGCACGATCAGCATTCCCAAGGCCGGAAGGCCGCCTTCGATCTTTCCGCCGGTGATGAGCAGTCCGGCGAACAGCACGATGGTCGCGGCGATGCTGACCACGACCACGCCGCTCGCCAACATCCCACCCGCGATTTCCCAGCGCGAGAGGGGCGTGACCAAGTAGCACTCGGTGATGCCCATGAATTTGTCCATTACCCAGTTGAACACACCCGCCATCAGCGAGCCCATGAACAGCGCCATCACGATTACGCCCGGGATCAGCGAGCGATCGTAATCGACGGTAGTGAACAATTCCGTCGGGCGGAGCAAGATCTGGTTCAACTTGGGCTCGCGGGCGGTGACGAAAGTCTGGTGGATGACTTCGGTAGCCGCCTCCAGCGCGCCATCGAGGGTATCGGACGATATCGAGTCGACGTTGTCGGTGAAAAGTCCGAGCTCTGCGATACGGCCCTCGGCGACGCGATGGCTGAAGTCGGGCGGGATTACCAGCGCGCCCTTGTAGCGCCCCTCGCGCACCGCCTGGATAGCGCCGGCCGGGTCGTTCGTATAGTAGAGGTCGACGGTCTTGGGTCCGGCCTGGAGCGCCTGCAACTGCTCGATGACCCGCTGTCCGTAGGGACCGTTGTCCTGGCTGACCACCGCCAGCGACAGGTTGGTCAGCACGCCGTGGAAAGCATTGCCCATGATGACCAGGTACACGATCGGCATCAGCACCGCGGTAATGAGCGTCATCGGGTTGCGCGACTGCTTGAGCAGGTCGCGGCGCATCACAGCCCAGGCTTTCATCGCGCTACCTCTGTGGCATCCCGGCGCCGACCCACATGCTGACCTTCTTCGGCGCCTCGTCGCGCAGCGTCCGTCCCGTGAAACGGATGAAAACGTCCTCGAGCGACTGGCGACGGAGGCTGATCGCGTCGACCCTGACGCCCGCCGCCTCGAGAGCGTCGAGGACCCGGGGAATCGCCTGGGCGCCGTTGTCGGCGCAGAAGCTCAACTGTCCACCGGGAGCGACTTCGACCTCGCGAGCGTATTCCTGCGCGCGCAACACTGCCGCCGCCTGCTCGGGGTCTCCGGCTACCTTGAGCTCGATCCGATCCGAGCCGGCGACGCTTGCTTTGAGGCCGGCCGGCGTATCGAGCGCGATTACCTTGCCGCCGTCGACGATCGCGATTCGGTCGCACAGCGATTCGGCTTCGTCCATGTAATGCGTGGTCAGCGAGATGGTGAGCTCGCTCTCGGTGCGCAACTGCTGGAGCAGGTCGTGGACCGCGAGGCGGCTTTGAGGATCGAGTCCGATCGTCGGCTCGTCGAGGAACAGCACCTTGGGCGAATGGATTAGGCCGCGCGCAATTTCGAGCCGCCGGCGCATCCCGCCCGAATAGCTGGCGACCAAGTCGTTCTGGCGCTCGGTGAGACCGACCAGCTTGAGCAGCCGCTGCGCGCGGTCGCGGCGCTCGCGCCGGGGCACGCCGTAGAACTCGCCGTAGATGTCGACGTTCTCCCATCCGGTGAGATCCATATCGGAGGTCATGGCCTGCGCGATTACGCCGATCGATTGGCGCACCTGATGCTTATTGCGCGCCACGTCGTAGCCCGCGACCCAGGCTTTGCCATCGCTGGGCACCAGCAGCGTCGTGAGCATCCTGACCAGCGTGGTCTTGCCGGCGCCGTTGGGGCCCAGCAGCCCGAAGACTTCGCCGCGCCGGACCTCGAAGCTGACGTTATCGACGGCGGTGAAATCGCCGAAGCGCTTGCTGAGGCCCTCAACTCGAATGGCGGAAGAAGTGTCGCCGTGGTTTTCCATCGCGCTGAAATGAGACCTCCGCAGTCATACCTGGTTTGAGATCGTCGTTGGCCTGCAGCACCTGGACCTTGACGTAGAAGGTCCGGATGTCCTGGCGGCCGCGGCGGACGTCGTGCTCGGTGGCGAACTCGCCTTCCTGCCCGATCGCCATGACGCGGCCGTTGAGCATCATGGGCGGATTGGTAGGCAGCCTGACCGCGGCCGGCTCGCCGACCGAGAGCCAGCCGAGGTCGGTCTCCTGCACGTCGACCCGCGCCCACATCGTCGACAAATCGTCCACGGTCAGAATCGTGGTGCCGGGCGTGACCCATTCGCCGATTTCGAGCGCCTTGTTCACGATCGTGCCGTTGACCGGCGCGCGGATGTTCGTATCGACGAGCTGGTCGTTGTAGTAGTGCACGTTGGCGTCGGCGCTGGCGACCGCGGCCTGATCCTGCAGCACCAGCATCCGCGAGTCATCGTATTGCTGGGTCGAGACGATCTTCTTGGCGAACAGCGCGCTGTTGCGCTTCCAGGTGAGTTGCGCCTGCTCAAGGTTGGCCTGCGCCTGCTGGAGATCGGCCTTGGCCTTCAGCAGCAGGTTTTTCAGATCAATGTCCTCGATCTTGCAGACGACCTCGCCCTTCTCGACGCGATCGCCCTCCAGCGGGGTGATCTCGGCGATGCGGCCCCCGATCCGGCTGGTGATGTTGACCTCGGGCGCCTCGAGCATCCCGACCACGTCGATTTTGCTCCGGTCCTGCGGCGGGAACAGGTAGGACTGCACGAAGAAGTAGACGCCCACGGCGATCGCCGCAAAGATGCCGAGGCTTACGATTCGTCGGATCACGCGTTTCATTTGGTCTGCATCTTCCGCGGATTTCTGGCGCCGGCGGTGAGACCCTCCAGCACCATCCGCGAAAGCTCCTGGCTGAGCTCCTGGCTGACTCCGCGCCGTCGTGAGGCTGGTCGTAGTACAGCAGCAGGGAGCGGATCGCGCCCAGAATGGTGAGCGCCGCCGCGCGCGGATCGGCTGGGCGGAAGACCCCGCGCGCCATCCCTTCCTCGATCAGCGATCTGAAGAAGTCGAAGCCGCGTTGGCGATAATCCTGAATCACCCGGCTGCGCGCAGCCGCAATTCGCGGCTCCTCGGTCGCCAGCAGATGCAGGAAGTCGCGATGCGAGTCATAGAACGCGATACTGGTCGTGATCGCCTGGCGCAGGCGCTCGGCGACGCCGGTGTTGGGGTCATCGGGCAGGTTCTGTGAGGATCGCTCCAGCCCGTCGGTCATGATTCCCAGGTAGAGCGCCTCCTTCGAGTCGAAGTACAGGTAGAGCGTCCCCTTGGCCACGCCGGCCATTCTGGCCACGCTGTCCATCGTGACTTCCTGATAGGGCTGATGGGCGAACAATCTCAGGGCCGCGGCGATAATTCGGTCGCGCTTGCCGGTCCGCCCGTTGGCGAGCTCCGGGCGCGCGGGCGCCGATGCAAGCTGGGAGGAGGCAGCAGCCGAGCCAGATAGTTCCTTCATAGTACTGACCAGTCAGTCATACTGACTGGTCAGTCATTATGGAGCGCGCCGCATCGCGAGTCAAAGGGCGGCATCGGTGCGGTTAGAGCAGAATGAATCGATGCGCGGATAGTTGCGCATCCAGCGATAGCGCTTGCAGCCGGATTGGCGAGGTTGCTCGCCAATCCGGCCCGCGCGATTCTTCGCGACTCAGCCTTCCGGCTTGATCACGGTATACATCGAGGCGCTGCCGCGCTGCACGAGCAGCAAGGCCGGCCGGTGGTTTTTCTTGGTGTCCTTGGCCTTCTCGACGAAATCGTCGACCGTCGCCACCTTCTCGTGATTCACTTCGAGCACGATGTCGCCCGGCTCCAGCCGCGCGTCGGCCGCCGGGGTGTCGGGACGCACGCCCTTGATCACCACGCCCTTGTCGGTCGGGAGGTTCATCTGCCGGGCGAGGTCGGCGTTGTTGTCCGCGACCTGCACGCCCCAATCGCTGCCCGGTTCCTCGCCACGTGCGCTGGCGATTTCGGCTTCTTTGAGCTCGCCGACGGTGACCGCGATCGTCTTGTGCTTGCCGTTACTTATGAGTTCGACGTCGACGCTGCTGCCAATTGCGGTCTGCGCGACCAGCGCGGGCAACTCGTGTTCGTCGTGTACGTCGCGGCCGTTGAACTTGATGATCACGTCACCCTGCTGGATGCCCGCCTTGGCCGCGGGTCCTTCTTTCTCGACGCTGGCCACCAACGCACCCTGCGGCTTGGGCAGTCCGAACGATTGCGCGAGATCGGGCGTGACTTCCTGAATCTGCACGCCGAGCCATCCGCGCACCACGCGGCCGTGCTCCTTGAGCTGCTCCATCACACTCTTGCCGAGGTCGATCGGAATCGCGAAGCCGATTCCGGCGTTGGTGCCGGTGCGGCTATAGATCGCACTGTTGATTCCGATCACCTGACCGTCGGTATTGAACAATGGCCCGCCGGAATTGCCCGGGTTAATCGAGGCGTCGGTCTGAATATAGTCGTCGTAGTTGCCGCCGAGAATGCGTCCCTTGGCGCTCACGATTCCCGCGGTCACAGTCAGCGAGAAGCCGAATGGATTGCCGATCGCGATCACCCAGTCGCCCACCTGGGTGGCTTCCGAGCTGCCCAGCACGGCTGACGGCAGCACTTCGTGGGTGTCGATCTTGATCAGCGCGAGGTCGGTCTTGGGATCCTTGCCGATCACCTTGGCGGTGAACTCACGCTTGTCCATCAGCGTGACGTGAATCTCGTCGGCGCCGCCGACCACGTGATTGTTGGTCAGGATGTACCCGTCGGGCGACACGATGACGCCCGAGCCCAGCCCGTGCTGCTTGTATTCGTGGGGCACCTCACCGAAGAAGCGCCGGAACTGCTCGAAAGGATCGCCGGGCGTCATCGGCTGGTCGCCGCCTTCATCGCCGCCGCCTTCACCTTCGCCGCCGAGACCGCCCATCGGTTTCACGTCCGAAACCACGCTCACGTTCACCACCGTGGGCATCACCCTCTTAACTAGCGGCGCGAACGACGCGCCCAGCGCGTAATGCTCCCCAGGTTCCGGTTGATTGGCGGGAGCGGGCAGGACGATTTGCGGGGCGGGATTCACCTGGCTCTGAAGATTCGGCGCAGGAGCCTCCTGCTTGGGCTCATCCGGCCCGTTGTTCCAGAACGGGAAAGCACCGGCGCGAGCGAACGCGATCGCGACTCCCAATACTACGCCGCCGGCAATGGCGGCGATCTTCCTGGTCATGAATCCCTCCAGACTTGATGATCGGGCTTATGAATCATGGACGAAGCTGAAAGCCCCCGTAATTCGAGACGAGGACACCGCTCCAAAATTCAAGGTCCGTATCGGATTTTTGTTTCCGCGATCCCGCAACTCTCGGGTAAGTCTGTAGCCCGCCGCGAATGAGCCTCGGCGGCGGCCTGCCCCATATCAAATACTAAATCAGAAACCGGGAGCCGATGAAACGAGGGGGGTCAAGCGGATTCCCGACATGAATGCAGTCCCGGCGCTGCGTTGCGAGCGCGCCATCCCGCCCTTACGATCACCCTCAAGTGCGCGGCGACGCCCGAGTGCCTTTTGGATACGCTTGATGCCGATCGCGATTGGGTTCGGGGGCCCGGCCCCTTGACGCGATATCTCGGGGCGAGCTATCGGGTGATGTGTAATGAAACCGAACGGGATTGTCCGGCGCGGTATCGCTGCGCCGCTGCGGATGACGGCCGCCGCGAGTCTGCCGCAGCGAGGCACGCCGTCGCCGCGCATGGACGTGAAGTTTCCAACCCTGGGATTTTTGATCGAGTCGGATATGACCGGTTACGATCTGAAGCGCCTGTTCCGCGATACTGTGGGCCATTTCTACCCGGCCAGCGACGGCTCGCTCTATCCCGCGCTCAAGAAGCTTGCCGGCGACGGGATGGTGCGGATGCGTTTGGAGCATCGCGGCCGCCGCGCGCGCAAAGTCTACTCGATTACCCCGGCCGGGCGCGCCTGGTTCCTGGCCCGGCTCGAAGCGCCCGCGGCGCCGACGTTCGTTCATGACGAGTCGATGATCAAGCTCTATTTCGGCCATCATCGGCCCCAGATTGCGCTGGCGCATCTGGATCAGATTCGCCGCCAGGATGCGGCGCTGGCCGAATATCTTGGCGCCTTCGCCGACCAGATGGCGGCGACCGAGCGCAGCCCCTTCCGCCGCGCGGTGATCGAGGCGGGCCTGCGCATCGTGACCTTCAAGTCCCGGATGCTGGCCGATCTGCTGAACCGGTTGCGCCGCGAGATCGCCGCGCAATTGCCGGCCGAGCGGCGCCGCAAGCCGCTTAAAATCGCAGCGGGTGCGCGATGAATTCAATCTACGGGGGAACGTGATGGAAAAATACGCAATCGAACTCGAGAACGTTTACCGGATCTACAAGCGCGACGAATTCGAGATTCGCGCGCTCGACGAGCTCACGCTCCGCATCCCGGAGGGCCGCTTCGTCGCGATCATGGGACCCTCCGGTTCCGGTAAAACCACCTTGCTCAATCTAATCGCCGGCATCGACCATCCGACCAAAGGAAGGGTCGCGGTCGGCGGCGAGGAAATCACCGGCATGAAGGAGCGCGAGCTGGCCCGCTGGCGGGCGCGCCATATCGGGCTCGTGTTCCAGTTCTACAATCTTATCCCGGTGCTGACCGCGTTTGAGAATGTCGAGCTGCCGCTGCTGCTGACCCAGCTAAGCAAGGCCGATCGCCGCCAACATGTCGAGACCGCGCTACGCGTGGTTGGCCTGGCCGATCGGATGGACCACTATCCTCGCCAACTCTCGGGCGGACAGGAGCAGCGCGTGGCGATCGCGCGCGCGCTGGTGACCGATCCCACCATCATCGTGGCCGACGAGCCCACCGGCGATCTCGACGCCAAGTCCGCCGAGGAAATCCTCAATCTGCTGGTCGAATTGAACCGCCAGTTCAAGAAGACGATCGTGATGGTCACTCACGATCCGCGCGCCGAGCGCTACGTCCAGACCGTCTATCGGCTCGACAAGGGCGTGCTGGCCGGCGTCGAGGAGGGCAAGGCCGTCGGCCACGCCGCGGCCGGCGCCCACGCCTAGCGTCCGCGAGTTGCGGGTATGAAGTACGTTCACCTGGTTCTGAAGAACATGCTGCGCAACAAGCGTCGGCTGGCGCTGACCGTGATGTCGATCGCGGTCTCGCTGTTCGTGTTCTCCGCATTGGTCAGCCTGCCCGCGGTGGCCAACCAGGTGCTGGCCACGACGGCCTCTTCGGAGCGGCTGGCGTGTCACAACAAAGCCGGCCTCACATACCAGCTTCCGGAGGCCTACAAGCAGAAGATAATGCTGGCGCCGCATGTCGAAGCGGTGGTAGCGCAGAGCTGGTTCGGCGGCATGTACCACGACCCGACCGATCAATTTCCCAACTTCGCGATCGATCCCGATCAGATGGAGATAATGTGGCCGGAGTGGCTTGCGCCGGGAACGGCGGCCGAGTTCAAGCGCCTGCGTACCTCATGCCTGGTCGGACCAGGCACTATGAAGCGCTTCGGATGGCACGTCGGGCAGCAGGTGATGCTGAAAGGGACGCTCTATCCGTTCAACCTGACGTTCACGATCGTGGGTGAGCTGACCAGCAAGGCGCCCCCGGATTTCTTCCTGTTCCGGCGCGACTATCTGGAAGAGGTCCTGGGGCGGCCCGGTATGGTCGGTATCTACTATGTCCGCGCCGACAGCGCCGCTTCTGTCCCCGTGGTGATCGCGGAGCTTGACGAGACCTTCGCCAACTCCAGCGCCGAGACCCATACCGAATCCGAAGCCGCCTTCTTCGGCAGCTTTCTGGAGAACTACCGTATGCTGTTCCGGATGGCGTCGATATTGGGGCTGATCGTCGTGATCAGTATCGGGCTGGTCGCCGCCAACACCGCCGCGATGTCGATCCGTGAACGGCGCAGCGAGATCGCCGTGATGCGCTCAATAGGTTTCAGCACCCGCCTGATCCTCGGGATGCTGGTCGGCGAATCAGTGATTATCGGAATAGTCGGTGGAATGCTCGGATGCGGCAGCGCGTACGTATTGCTCAAGATTTTCTCGGTCGGCGGCCGTGGCGTCACGCCCTTGGGCGACATCCGGATACCCCCGATTGTGGTGGTGGAAAGCCTCGTGCTGGCCGCCATCCTGGGCTTGCTCAGCGGCTACTTTCCCGCCCGCTCGGCCTCGCGCCGCAATATCGTTGACGCGCTCAGGACGGTGGCCTGAATGGCGATTCCGCTCAAATACAACGTGCGCAACCTGTTCGTGCGCCGCGTCTCGACCGGGATGACCGCGGCCGGCATCGCGCTGGTGGTGGCGGTGTTCGTGATCGTGATGGCGATGGTCTCCGGGCTGCGCGCCACTATCGCCGACACTGGCTCACCCGACAATCTGGTCGTGCTGCGCAAGGGCGCGACGACCGAAACCTACTCGTCGCTCAGTATCGATCAATTCAACACCCTCAAATTCCTGCCCGCGGTGCGCCGCGATGCGCAGGGTAATCCATATGCGTCGCCGGAGCTGCCGGTGCAGGTGCTCTTCGAGCGGATCGGCGGCGGGCGCGAGAACATCGTGGTGCGCGGCGTCCTGCCGGTCGCACTCCAAGTGCATGAGAAGGTCCAAATCATCCAAGGGCGGATGTTCAATCCCAGCATCAACGAGGTGATCGTCGGCAAGGGCCTGATTGGGCACTATCGCAACTGCACGCTCGGCTCCGATCTGCGCTTCGGCCGCGGCGTGTGGAAGGTGGTCGGCATCTTCGAGGCCGACGGAAGCTCGTTCGAGTCCGAGGTCTGGGCCGATATCCATGACGTGCAGGCCGACACGCGGCGCGGCGACTACTACGCCGACGTGCGGGTCAAATGCATCCCCGGCGCCGACCAGGCCGCCCTGATCAACCGCATTCATGATGACCCGCGCATCAACCTCGAAGCTGAGACCGAGCCCGATTACTATAAGGATCAAGCCGCCGCGGCCAATCAGTTGCGCAAGCTCGGCCTGGTGGTCGCGGTCATCATGGGAATCGGCGCGGTCTTCGGCGCGATGAACACCATGTACGCCTCGGTCGCAGCGCGCGTCGCGGAGATCGGCACGCTGCGCGCGCTCGGCTTCGCCCCGGCTGCGGTCATGAGCTGCTTTTTGATCGAGTCGGTGGTTCTGGCCGTGTGCGCCGGCATGATCGGCGTCATCCTCGCTCTGCCAATCAACGGCATCTCGACCACCTTCGCCAACTTCCTGACTTTCTCGACGCTGGCCTTCAATTTCACGGTGACATGGGTGATCGTCGGCCAGGCGCTGCTGTTCGCGTTCGTGATGGGGCTGCTGGGCGGATGGTTTCCGGCGCGGCAGGCGATGAAAATGCGCGTGGTCGACGCGCTCAGGAGAATCTAACTCATGGCCGAGGTAGAGCGCGGACCCAACGTCCGCGAACTGGAATCGCTGCGTATCGCGCGCGGCTCGCAGCCGCGCCGGCGCAACCGCGTCGTGACCGCGCTCGTCGCGATCGCGATCGTGGCGGCGCTCGGCGTCGGCGGCTACGAGGCGTGGCTGCACACGCTGGGACAACCGCTCGAAGTCGAAACCACCTCGGTCACGGTCAAGAGTGCGGGCCAGCCCGGCGAATTGCTCACCGGCTCGGGCTACGTGATCACGCGCGCCAAGTACATCACGGTCGGCACCAAGATCCTGGGCCAGATCGTCGAGGAGCCGATTGAAGAGGGCAAGCGCGTCAAGAAAGGCGACCTGCTCGCCAAGATCGACGACACCGATTACAAAGCGCAGCTCGAACAGTCAATCGCTGACTACGATCTGGCGGTCGCCAACGCCAGACTCGGCGATGCCAAGCTGGCGCGGGCACAAGCCCTGTTCAAGCGGGGCTACGAATCGCAGGACGACCTCGACGTGGCCGTCAACGCTGCGGCGGTCGCTCACGCCGCTATCGAGAAGGCCAAAGCCGAGGTCGACTACGCCCGGTTCTACCTCCAACAATGCCGAGTCCTCGCGCCGATCGACGGCGTGATACTCCAGAAGTATCGCGAGGTCGGCGCGACGATTAACTACGGCGGCGATATCCAAGCCGGTGGCGGCGCCACCGATATCGCGCAAGTCGCCGATACCGACGACATGCGGGTCGAGGTCGATATCAACGAGAGCGACATCTCCAAGGTCGCGCTCGGGATGCCGGCCAGGATCGTGCCCGACGCCTATCAGGAGCAATCTTTCGACGCCAAGGTGGTCAAGGTCTATCCCGAAGCCGATCGGCAGAAGGGCACCGTCAAGGTCGAGGTTCGTTTTACTCATCCCGATATGCGGATCATCAAGCCCGAGATGAGTGCCAAGGTCTCGTTCCTGGCGAGCACGCCCACCGAGCAGCAGCAGCCGCTGGTGCTGGTGCCCAAAAAGGCCGTGGTCGGTTCGCCGGCCGCACCCGAAGTCTGGACGGTGCGCGACGGCGCAGCCAGCCGCGTCCCGGTGCTGCTAGGCCGCGAATTCCAAGGCGGGATGGAAGTCAAACAAGGCCTGAGCGGCGGCGAAACCGTAATCGTAACCCCACCCGAAAATCTAAGGAACGGCCAACAAGTCGTCGAAAAGCCAAGCTAACGCCTTCAGGTGGGAGCGGACGGGCTGCACCGGGACATCCTATACAAATTGACCCGCTACCCGGAGACTCTATCGCAGTGCGGTTGCTGCATCGCCTGCCGCGCCCCCGATGCTTTAGGATGATGTCCAGGATTTAGCTGCGCCGGCGGAACTGATATTCAATAAGACTGTCACACTCCCCGCCGGAGGGGAGCCCCTATGGCAAACGTGCTGGTGAATGCTCCTACGCTTGGGTCGCGGATCGGAGTCGCCGAGCGCGCCGAGGCGCGGTCGGCTGCCGCGATTCAGTGGTACGTATGGTGCCTGGTGGCGGGCGCCACCTCCGCGATGATCGGCGGCTACTGGGACATCTCGTGGCACATCTCGATCGGCCGCGACACTTTCTGGACGCCCGCGCACATGGCGATCTATATGGCCGGCGTGCTGGCCGGAGTTGCCTGCGGGTACTCGATACTCTCGACCACGTTCGGATCTTCGGCGCGTGCCAAAGAAGCTTCGGTCACGGTCTGGGGATTTCGCGGGCCGCTGGGATGCTTTATCGCGACCTGGGGCGGTGTGCTGATGCTGACCTCGGCGCCGTTCGACAACTGGTGGCACAGCGCTTACGGCCTCGACGTCAAAATCCTGAGCCTGCCGCATTCGATGCTCGCGATGGGTATCGGCGCGGTCAAGCTCGGCGCCTTGATGCTGGTTTGCGCGCAGGCCAATCGCGCGACCGGGCAGAATCGAATCAAGCTCGACCGTCTGTTGCTCTACGTCGCCTCGGTCGAGTTGACCGGCGACGCGGTCTTCACCCTCGAGAAGACCTGGCCGACGCTGGCCCACAGCTCGCAGTTCTACTTCGCGGCCTGCACCGGGTTTCCGCTGATTCTCGTGCTGATCACGATGATCTCGCAATCGCGATGGCCCGCGACCACGATCGCGGCGGTCTACACCGCCCTGATGCTGGCGGCGCTGTGGATCTTCCCGCTCTTTCCGGCCGAGCCCAAGCTCGGCCCGGTTTATCAGCACGTTACTCATTTCATTCCGCTCGGATTTCCACTGCTGATTATCGTTCCGGCCTTCGCGATCGATCTGCTCAGACATCGAATGGGCGAGCGATGGGGCACCTGGAAATCGGCCGCGCTGGCGGGCGCAGTCTTTTTCGTGACGTTTCTCGCCGCGCAATGGCCGTGGGCCTACTTCATGAACTCGCCGCTGGCACGCAACTGGGTCTTCGGCCGAATCTATTTTCCTTACAGCGATCCGGCCAACGTGCTGTACAATCCGTATCGCTTCTATTTTCCCGAAGGGACCGAAGCGGCGTTCTTCAAGGGCATGGCGATGGCGTTGATCGGCGCGATGGTGGTCTCCGCGGTCGGCACGGGATTGGGAAGCTGGATGCGCCGGCTCAAGCGCTAAGGCCGCGGTTTTCTCTGCGAAGACCGGCGAGACGCCGGTCCTACTTCAGAGTGACGGGCCGAGATCTGAAGTAGGGCCGGCGTCTCGCCGGCCTCGCCTCGATCATTGGGAAGCACACGTTCTTTCAATGACTAGAAATACAAGCCTTCTTGCGTTGATCTTCGCGGCGATTCTCCTCGCCGCCGCCGCGCCGGCTGCCGCGCACGTTGGCAGTCCCGACGTCTTTCTCGACGGCGACGCCGGCCCTTACCATCTGTTCGTTACCGTGCGCGTGCCGCAGGTGATCCCCGGAATCGCGGAAATCGAGGTGCGGACCAGCTCGGATGACGTTCGCGAGATTCGCACCACGGTGACCAGGCTCACCGGCGCCGGCTCCAAGTTCGCCCCCGTCCCCGACCTCGCCAAACGCTCTGCGCAGGACCCGCATTTCTTCACTTCGGGCCTGTGGCTGATGGAGTTCGGATCGCTCGAAGTGCGTCTGATCGTGGACGGCGCGCGCGGCCAGGCCGAGATGGCGGTGCCGGTCGCGTCGTTTGCGCAACGGGCCTACAAGATGCCGCCGGCGCTCGGCGCGATGCTGCTCGTGCTGGTCGTCGGGCTGGCTTTGGGGATCATCTCAATCGTCGGCGCTGCGGCGCGCGAATCGGTGCTCGATCCCGGCGTGGTGCCCACGCCGCAATATCGCCGGCGCGGCACCAGAGCGATGGCGATCGCGGCCGGCGTGGCGGTGACGGTATTTGCGCTCGGCTACACCTGGTGGAGCGTCGACGCCGCCGGCTATCAGGACATCGTAAATTTCTTCAAGCCGCCCCCGCTGAGCGCCAGGCTCGAGGGCAATCGCCTGATTCTCAAGCCCGCGCAAATCGAGTTCCGCAGGAACTTCAACATGATGGACGTGATCCCCGATCACAACCATCTGATGCATCTGTTCGTGATCCGGATGCCCGCGATGGACCGCGTGTGGCATCTGCATCCCGACCGGATGCCGAATGATGAATGGGTGCTGACGCTTCCTTCGATGAGCGCCGGCCATTACGCGCTGTTTGCCGATATCGTGCACAAGAGCGGTTTCCCGATCACGATGGTCGGCGCGATCGATTTGCCCGAGATCACCGGCAAACCACTTTCCGGTGACGACGCCGGCGGCGCTATCGCGCCGCTCGGCAGCCTCAATTCCGATACGTTCGTGCTGCCCGACGGCGGCAAAATCGTCTGGCAGCGCGAAGCTCAGCCGCTGCGCGCCAATGTTCCGGTTGCGCTGCGATTCGCCGTGCAGGATCAATCCGGCCAGCCGGTCGCCGACCTGCAGCCGTACATGGGAATGGCCGCGCATGCCGCGATCGTGCGCGGCGACCTCGCGGTCTTTGCGCACATTCATCCGGCCAGCACAGTGCCGATGGCGTCGCTGATGCTGGTCTCCGACACCGGTGCCGCCGGAGCGGGCTCGCTGCCGTCATGCCCCATTTCGATTCCGGGAGCGCTCGCCGCCGCCGAAAAAATCGCGCCCGAAATTTCGATCCCTTACGGCTTTCCCCGCTCCGGTCAGTATCGGATCATCGTCGAGATCAAGCGCCACGGCCAAGTCGAGACCGCGGCCTTCGATACGGCCGTCTCCGACGCGCCCGCGCTTTAGAAGCAAAGGAAGAAATCTGGAGCGCTCGGCGCTCTCTGCGCGCCTCTCCCTGACCAGGGAGAGGCCGGACCGTCTTCGGTCCGGGTGAGGGTAGCCTGCTTCTGCCCATTTCCTTTGTTGCCTCATGTAGAAGCGCTATCTTGATTCCGGATTCATCAAACATCCGGGTAGAAACATCATGAGCAACAACAGCTTCGGAGCGCGCGCGACGCTCAGCGTCGGCGGCAAGGACTACACGATCTACAAACTCGAGGCGCTGGAGAAGCACGGCTTTTCGATGGCGCCGCTCCCGTACTCGATTCGCGTGCTGCTGGAGAGCGTGCTGCGGCGCGAGGACGGCGCGATCGTGACGACCGCGCAGGTCGAGGCGCTCGCGCGATGGAACAAGGACGCGCGCGGCGAGTTCGCGTTCGTTCCGGCGCGCGTGCTGCTGCAGGACCTGACCGGCGTGCCGGTGGTCGCCGATCTGGCCGCGATGCGCGACGCGATCAAGCGCCTGGGCGGCGATCCCGCCCGCGTCAATCCGATTCAGCCGGTCGATCTGGTGATCGATCATTCGGTGCAGGTCGACGTGTTCGGCGCCGCCGACGCTTTTGCCCGCAACAGCGCGATCGAGTTCGAGCGCAATCAGGAGCGCTATCTTTTTCTCCGATGGGGCCAGCAAGCGTTCAATAATTTCCGCGTCGTGCCGCCCGACACCGGGATCGTCCATCAGGTCAACCTCGAATATCTCGCGCCGGTGGTCTTCACCACGCCCGCCGGCGAGGCCTACCCGGACACGGTCGTCGGCACCGACTCGCATACCACGATGATTAACGGCCTGGGCGTGGTCGGATGGGGTGTCGGCGGAATCGAGGCGGAAGCCGCGATGCTCGGCCGATCGATCCCGATGTTGATCCCCGAGGTGATCGGTATGCGGCTCAGCGGCGAGTTGCGCCCCGGAACCACCGCGACCGACCTGGTGCTGACCGTCACGCAGATGCTGCGCAAAAGGGGCGTAGTCAACAAATTCGTCGAGTACTTCGGTCCCGGGATCGCTTCGCTAAGCGTCGCCGACCGCGCCACGCTCGCCAACATGTCGCCCGAGTATGGTGCGACGATCGGCTTCTTTCCGATCGACGACCAGACCCTCAAATATCTGCGCCTGAGCGGACGCTCCGAGGAGCGCGTGCATCTGGTCGAGGCCTACTGCAAGGCGCAAGGCCTGTTCCATACGCATCATTCGCCCGAGCCGTCCTTTACCGACACGCTGGAGCTGGACCTCGGCAGCGTCGAGCCCAGCCTCGCCGGGCCGCGCCGCCCGCAGGATCGCGTTGCGCTCAGCGCCGCCAAAGCCGACTTTCGCCGCGAGCTGGCCAAGGAAGTCAACGGCCACAACGGCGCGGATCCGGCGGTGGTCGCGCGATGGGTCGGCGAGGGCGGCAATCCTAACGTCGCGCCGGATGATCAGATCCCGCGCTCCGAGCTGGGCGCGCTGGCACATAACGTGGAAGTTACCAGCGCCGAGGGCGAACGCTTCGCGGTCGGCCACGGCTCGGTGATTATCGCCGCCATCACGAGTTGCACCAACACTTCGAATCCATCGGTAATGCTCGGTGCAGGATTGCTGGCGAAAAAGGCGGTCGAGCGCGGCCTGACCGTAAAGCCGTGGGTCAAAACCAGTCTCGCGCCCGGCTCCAAGGTCGTCACGCAGTACCTCAAACACGCCCGGCTGATGGAATATCTGGAGCGGCTGCGCTTCGATCTGGTGGGCTACGGATGCACCACCTGTATCGGCAACAGCGGCCCCATCGCGGAAGGAATCGCGGCCGCGGTCAAGCAGGGCAACCTGGTGGCCTGCGCAGTGTTGAGCGGAAATCGCAACTTCGAGGGACGGATCAATCCGGCGGTGCGATTTAACTATCTCGCCTCGCCGCCGCTGGTGGTGGCCTACGCGATCGCGGGCACGATGGATATCGATCTCAATCACGAACCGCTCGGTACCGGCAGCGACGGCAAGCCGGTGTACTTGCGCGAGATCTGGCCGACCATGATGGAGATTGACGTGGCGCTCGGCGACTCGGTAACCGCCGAGATGTTCCGCGCCGAGTACGCGCAAGTGTTCGAGGGCGACGAGCGCTGGCGCTCGCTGCCGATTCCCGAAAGCGATCGGTTCAAGTGGGAGGCGAATTCCTCGTACGTCAAAGCGCCGCCGTTCATGGACGGCGTGACGCTGACCGTCTCTCCGGCCACCGATATCGCCGGTGCGCGCGTGCTCGCCGTGCTCGGCGACAGCCTGACCACCGATCACATCTCGCCCGCCGGATCGATCGCGGCCGATGGTCCGGCCGGGAAATATCTGATCGCGCGCGGCGTGCAGCCCCGTGATTTCAACTC
>CAWBGG010000008.1:0-142028 GCA_963788205.1 uncultured delta proteobacterium | reverse complement strand
ACGATGGCGGCGCTGCTCGGCGGATTACCGCTGGCGCTGGGCACCGGCACCGGTTCCCGAGTTGCGCCAGGCCGCTGGGAATTGCAATCGTCGGCGGATTGGCCGTCAGCCAGGTCCTCACGCTCTACACCACGCCGGTGATTTATCTGTACATGGACGGCCTGCGTCTGTGGGGCCTGCGCTATTCAGGCGCGGCGCGCCCCGACGGCCGAATCACCCGCGCGCGCGTGAGCGGCGCGCCTGCACTCACGCAGACGGCGCCGCCGATCGCGCCGAACCCTCCAGCCGCTGGAGCGAGGCGCCCGCTGGGCCGAGCAGGTGGGCCAGATGCGCCAGCGCCTTTAGTCGCGCGCGCCAATCGCGATCTCCGGGGCGATAATCAGCTTCACTTCGGGCGGCAACTCGGCCGCAAAGGTCGCGACCCGCCGGATATCGCCCAACGCCCGCGCGCGATAGCCTTCGAGAAAATTCACCAGCGTGCCGACGCCCGCGTCGGCAGCCAAATCGTTCGCGAGCGCCGGGCGCAGCCGGGTGATCTCCTCCAGATGGGCCAGCGCGCCATTGGTGCCGTGCGCCATCTCTTTCAACGCGGCTTCGTCGAGGAACCGGTTGAGCACTATCGCCGAGAGGCGCAGCCCCTCGGCTTTCATCTCCTCGATCAGCGCGCGCGCCTGGTCGAGCCGGTCCGCTTCGGCGGTGGTGACCAGCACGAAGCGGACCGCCGGCGAATGGAGCAGCGCCTCGGTCTTGTGCAGCCGCTCGACCATCGCGTCAACCGTCTCGGCGGCGGCGGCGAAGAAATCCGATATCGAGGTCAGGACGTTAGCGCCGGCGAAACGCTCCAGCCTCGCGGACCACGAATCGCGCCGCGCGGCTGGCGAGCTTGATCGCGAACTTGCTCGCCGAAGTGTGCAGCAGGAACAGCCATCGCGCGGCCCGCGTATCGAGCAGGCGCGCCAGGCGCGCGGGTGCGTGGAGGAATTCAAAAGCGTGCGCGGCGGGCGGCGTATCAACGATCTCCAGCTCGAAACCGCCGCAGGTATGCAGGTCGTAGGACTGTTCCAGCGCGGCGTAGGCCTCCGAGCCGGCGAACTGCTCGGTGAGATTGCGATAGAACGGGTTGTCCAGGATACGCCTGCGGGTCGCGGGGTCGGGCGCAAATTGCTCGACCATCGCGTCCCACGCACCCTTAACATCTCCAGCACCATCGCGGACAGCGGCAGCTTCGGATCGAGCCCGGCAGCCTTGAGGCGCGCCGCGCCGAGACCCTTGGGACGAGCAGGCCCAGGCGCTCGAGCCCGAGCGCGTCGCGCAGGCGCTTGGCGGGATCAACGGTTACCAACGCCGTATTGATGCGCGCGCTGGCGGCGGCGATTCCCAACGCCGCGGCGACGGTGAGTCTCCAGACCGCCGGTGCCGAGCATGATCACCACCGATCCCTACCTGAGCAGATCGTTCGTCCGTTCCCGCCGAATTCCCCATCGCGCGCCAACATAGCAGTTGGCGAGTGACGAGGCATCGTGACGGTGCCGGAGGTAGTGTCTCAGTTTGAGAGTGCGCGCGAGTGAGGCGAGCAGCAGAGGATCCGGGATTCCCCGCGCGGCATCGCCCCCGGCGCATGCCACGCGCGAGAATGAGAGAAAAAGCCTGTCGCGCTGTCATTCTCGCGCGTCTGCGTTGTCTGGCGCGCGAAGAATCCCGAATCCTTATCTTCCACCTGCCGACACCGCCATCGAGGCCGAACTGAGACACAACCGCCCCGACGATTATCGGTTCGGCGGCGCCTGTGAAGAGAGCAGGGCGCGCTGGCTTTCGACCGTTGCGATGCGGGTCTAAGATGGGGCTAACGTGCGGAGGTGTGTGGGATGGTGGAGTATTTGATCGCCGGCGAGCTTGCGCTGACGGTTGTCGTGCTGGCAATCGTGCTTGGATTCCGGCGCGCATCCAATCGCTCAGTCGCGGCGGTAATCGCGCCGCTCGCGGAGCGAATCGACTCAAGCCGCGACGGGCTTCGGGCGCCAAATTCACGGGCGCCACGGGCCGGAGCATGGCACGGCGTGGAGAAGACCAAGGGCGATCTCCGCCAGGAACTCAGCGATCGCCCAGGAATTCAGCGCGTTGCGCGATTTGATCGGGGCCCATCTCCCCACGGGCGCGAAGAGCAAGGGCGCGCCCTGAAGCTGGAGATCGAGACGCTCACCACCCAGACGCGCCAGAGCCTGGACGCGATCCGCCAGGAGATCGATCAGAAGCTGCTGGCGATCGGCAATGAAGTGCAGGGCAAGCTCGACCAGAATACCCGCGACGGCTTTCAGCAGTTCGAGAAGGTCCAGCAGCATCTGCAGGCCGCGCAGGAGCAGCTCAGGAACGTCGCAATAGGCGCGTCGATCAACGATTTGAACAACCTGCTGAAGCTGCCCCATCTGCACGGCCGCTGCGGCGAGCCCGCTCGAACGGCTGCTGGAGGATTTCCTCCCATCCTCGATGTACGAGCTGCCCGGCGGCGCCGGACAGAACGGGCAGAGCCGTCCCGACGCGGTAATCCGCTTTCCCAGTTGCGTGCTGCCGATCGACGCGAAGTTCCCGCGCGAGCAGGTGCTGCCGCTGTTCGAGGGCTGCGGCGAGGCCGCGCTCGCGGCGGCGCGCGAGCAGTTCGCGCGGGTGATGAAGGAGCAGGGGCGGCGCGTCGCCGGCTATATCCATCCGAGAACGGCACGACCGACATGGCGCTGATGTACCTGCCCAGCGAGACGCTCTACATGGAGACCGTGCTCAACGGCGAGCTCAGCGAATGGCTCAACAAGCAGCGAATATTTCCCGGTCTCGCCGAACACGCTGATCGTGACGCTGCAACGATCGCGATGGTCTTCAAGATGTACGAGTTCGCCAAAAGCTACAAGAGAAGGCGACCGAGGAGCTGGCGAAAGCGCAAAAGACCTTCGCGTTCTTTGAGAGCCGCTTCGAGGAGATCGGCAAGTCGCTGATGAAGGCGCAAGAGGCCTACGGCGTAGCGCTGAAGCATCTGGTGCGCTACCAGGCCGGGTCGTCAGCCTAAGCGGCGAGCCAATGCCGGAGATCGAACCCGCCAACGGCGCGGAGGGCAACGCAAAGTAAACCAACGCAGGCCTGCATGCGGCGCTACAGCGGTGCCCCACCTGACGGTCCAGATGGGTGGCGCCCACGGCGCTGGCGACTACGGCGTGCCCGGGAGCCGATCCAAACATTATTCAGGTCTGCTTCTAAAACGTCGCTTGGCCAAGGCCAGAGCGCGCTGCCCAGAATCCATTCCCTGGTATCTGCCAAGCGGAGAACGGTGTCGAGTTTCGTCTTCGAGGTCAACCGGATCGCGACTCCGACCTTGTCGGAACTGCTCGGCGGAGAGGCGAAGGTGGGTACTCCCGGCGGTCCCTCCCACCTCCACAACTGAGACTCCCCAGCAAGCTTTCGCACGCTGATCACCCCGTTCCCCAGCAGGTCATTGGGTAAAACCGCTACGAATGCGCGCCGATCTCCCTCCGAGCCGCAGACGACCACCACTGCCGCCGCAAAGGCCATATTGCGAGACCTCCTTTTGCGAGCCTAATTGGTCGGCCCGCCGCCTTTGACTGCTTCGATCGCGATCCTACCCTTCCCCCGACCGAAATAAAGATGGGGCCGAAGGTCGTTCAACTCATTCCGTCGTACCCAATTTCTTGAATGCCCATCGGGGTTCTGCCTCAAGGGTGAAGTCCCGTCCATACAATAGGACGTAGATCGACGGTGACTGCTCAAAGACCCCGGTCACTCGATAAACGGGAACCCCTTTTTCAGCGAGCGAATCTCGGCTGTGTTGACTCGAAACCTTGAGTTGCTGCCACTCTACTTCAGCGGATTTCGTTCCCTTCACCTCAATAGCCATCGGAGCCTTACCGGACAACACCACTTGGAGGTCGAGCTCCCTTTGGGGGTTTCGCGAACTGGCACTGAGGATATTGTTTCCGGAAGTAAATCTTGACGATCTTTTCCGCTCGCTTGCCGATTACGCTGCTGACTTTGCTTTCCGGGTACTTCGAGTTCAGTCTCTCGTACTCACCTCTGGTCAATTCGACGGGGTAACGTTCCATGGTCCGGATCTCCAGCAGCGCGCTCCAGCCAAGGGGCAAACCCGGCGCGCCGCGCCCTCCTGCCGTCTGATCGATTAGCCCGATCCACATCCCATATCAACGTAAATCGTCGTTCTCGGTCAGACGCTGGATTAATGCGCTTGTGTCCGAGAGATCCCTCGCGGCCTCGCTTTCATCCGGCTCAAAATCAGCCTTGTGCATGGCGTCGTCGCCCCTGTTTTTCACCTTAAACGCAAGTTCCCTGTCGGCGGGACTAATAATCGACGCGGGCAGGCAGCTGAGAAGATTTGCCAACCCGTCCGGTCGAATGGGTTCCGCAGCCTTGTTCGGAATGTGTTTTACAACGTCCTCCAACAAAGCCCTACAGATGGCCAAAACGGCGCGAAAGAGGCCAAAGCGATATGCGTCCTGGGCCTCGATCAGCATGAGTCTGGATGCTGGCGGTAGGTGCGAGACTATCAGGGGCCTCTCGACGAGCATCCGGTCTTGGTACCTATAGTACTTCTGCTGGAAGTAACTCTCTTCGTTGTCAATGTCATCTCGCACCGGCGGGATTGGCACCGACGCAGACTCATCGGTCAGTAATTTGACGGCGAGTTCCCGAAGTGTCGGCTCCCGTATTTCTAGCGGTCGGCCAGCGTACTCGTAGCGGAACCACTGCCGGAAGCGCCTACAAGCGGCCTTACGGTTCCATTTAGCGTTGGCCTCTGCGATAGGCACTGTTTTAACAGGCTTCGTTGAGATCTCCTTCTCGAGTCGGAGAATTCGGAGGAGAAACCGCTTGGCCTCCGTTTGGCTTGGGCGGCCTCCGGTTGCCTCTCTCGCAGGATACTCCCAAATTACGGCGCCGCCCTTCCCGACCTCCCTGACGGTTGAGATACCGGAGTCGTTGGCCTCCTCCAGAATTAGCCCTTCAACGGTCAACGACTTGTCGCAGCTTGGGCAATACGGGTCGTCCCAGATGTCCGGCGGCGCTATGGGAGTGCGGTCTTTTGCATCGGTTCCACAGCTTGGACACTTTATGTTGATACGCAATGCCTACTTCCTCCGGACTTCCCAGTCGGTATCTATATCAAGGGCGAATCGCCCGATCAACGCTGCTCCGCGTCAGACGGTGGCGGCGCCTTGAGCTGGCTGTGCTCGCGGCCTGCGGCGATCCAGGCTTCGACGTTGCGGCGTTCGCGCGCGAGGGAATTGGCCACCGCCTTGCGCAGTCCCGGGTGCGCGATGAAGTGGACGCTGCGGGTCAACGCCGGATCGAAGCCGCGCAGCCATTTGTACTCGCCACCGGCGCCCGGCTCGAAGCGCGCGAGGCCTGTCGCGATACAATGTTCGATCGCGGCATAGTAGCAGACGTTGAAGTGCAGGTACTTGAGGTCGCGGAAGCATCCCCAGTAGCGGCCGTAGAGCACGCCGGCCTTTTGCAGGTTGAAGGTGCCGGCAATCAGTTGCTCGCCCTGGAACGCGCATACCAGGCAGATATGCCGCTTGAAGCGCTCGCGCATCAGGTCGAAAAACCGTTTGGTCAGGTACTGCCGTCCCCAGTAGAGCTTGTCGATGGTCGTTCGATGAGACTGGAACATCGAGGCGAAGAGCGAATCGGGAATTTCGGCGCCGGTGTAAACCCGAATATCGACGCTCTGGTCCATGAGCGCGGCGCGCTCGTGACGGACCGCCGAGCGGCGCTTGCTCCTGAGATTGTTCAAGTAATCGTTGAAGTTCCGAAAATCCGCGTTGCGCCAGTGATACTGGTAGCCGAGCCGCTCGATGAAGCCGAGCTTGCAGAGCGTGACCGCTTCATCGGGTTCGCAGAAGTTGACGTGAATCGATGAGAGATCGTTCTCGGTGCAGAGCCCGATCAAGGCCCGCGCGAGCAGGCCGACCAGCTTCTCGCGATCGGCGCCGGGGGCGGTGAGAAAGCGGCGCCCGGTATGCGGCGTGAACGGGACTGCGGCGAGCAGCTTGGGGTAGTAGCTGATTCCGGCCCGCTCGGCCGCGTCGGCCCATCCGTGATCGAACACGAACTCGCCCATGCTGTGCGTCTTCAGGTAGAGGGGGCATGCGGCTGCGAGCGCGCCGCTGCCGTCGCGGACGATCATGTGGTAGGGCGCCCATCCCGTGTCGCGTGCGGCGCTGCGCGAATCCTCCAGCGCGGAGAGCCAGTCCCAATCTAGGAAGGGCGAGTCGTCGCGATCGAGCATCGCATTCCACGCCGCGCGCGGAACTTTTCCGATTCCCTCGACCACTTCGACGCTCACCTCGCTTGCCATCCTGAAAACCTGCGCAGGTTCTCAGGATGGCAAACGAGCCGGGCATTGCAAACCTCCGTTGGGCGTAGCTGCCGAAATCGTCGCCCATACGGCCGTCCGCGACGCAGGAGAAATTCGGGATTCCTCGCGCGGCAGCCACGCGCGGGAATGACAGAGAAGGCTCTCGGCCTGTCATTCTCGCGCGTCTGCCTTGTCTGGCGCGCGAAGAATCCCGGCGGCCGGGTCGTGGCGTCAGACCCCAATCAAGCCGACTCACTACCCGGCAGATGCGACACTCCCTTCCTACCCTGCGGATTTGCTATTTTAGGATCGTGGCAAGCGAACCACCTCGCGCCTTTGTGCTCCGCGCCGGCGAGCCTGACGATCACGACGGCGGCGATGACGACCGATCATCACAGCGTGACGTCGTCACGCAGCGGCGCACGCGTCCGCAGCCGAAGACCCGCAAGCCGCCGCTGTTCAAGGTCGTGTTGCTCAACGACGACTACACGCCGATGGAGTTCGTGGTCGAAATCCTCAAAATGATCTTCAACAAGCCGCATGCGGAGGCGACCCGGATCATGCTCCACGTCCATCAGAACGGGATGGGCGTGGCCGGCGTGTATCCCTACGAAATCGCCGAGACCAAAGTGCGGATCGTCGAGGAGCTGGCGCGCGACAATCAATATCCGTTGAAGTGCGTGATGGAGAAGGAATGAACCGCGTTACGCGACAGCCGCGACGCAGCGGAGGGTTATGGGTTCCCCAGGGGTTATGATCAGCCGCGAGCTGCAGGTCACGCTGCAACTCGCGATGCAGGAGGCGATGGATCGCCGCCACGAGTACGTCTGCCTGGAGCATGTGCTGTACGCGATGCTGCACGACGTGACCACCAGCGACATCCTGCGCAACTGCGGCGCCGACCTGGACCTGCTGCGCGCCAAGCTCAGGAAATTTCTCGACGAGCAGCTCGAGGCGGTCCCCAAGGGAAAGCCCTTCCAGCCGCATTATGCGCCCGGCGTGCAGCGCGCCCTGCAGCGCGCCGCGCTCCATGCGCAATCGGCGGGGCGGCAAGAAATCAACGGCGGCGGCGTGCTGGTCGCGATGTTCCATGAGAGCGAGTCGCACGCGATCTTCTTTCTCGATGAGCAGGGGGTCACGCGCTTCGACGTGCTGAACTTTATCTCGCACGGCGTCTCCAAGATCGGTGCGGGCGGCGCGGGCGCCGATCGTGAGCCGGCCGAAAGCGGCGAGCCCGCCGGCGGCGACGGCGACCCGGATGGGGAGCGCAAGCTCTCGCCCTCCAAGGCGCTGCAAACCTACGCGCTCAATCTCAATGAGAAGGCGGCCAAGGGCCAGATCGATCCGCTGGTCGGGCGCGAGAAGGAACTCGAACGCGCGATCCACATACTGCTGCGCCGGCGCAAGAACAATCCGGTGTTCGTGGGCGAGGCCGGCGTCGGCAAGACCGCGCTGGCCGAGGGGCTGGCGCTCGCGGTGCATCACGGGCGCGTGCCGGACGCGCTCAAGAACGTGGAGATTTACGCGCTCGATATGGGCGCGCTGCTGGCGGGCACGCGCTTTCGCGGCGACTTCGAGCAGCGGCTCAAGGCGGTGATCAAGGCGGTGCAGGGCGATCAGCGCCGTATCCTGTTCATCGACGAGATCCATACGATTGTGGGCGCCGGCGCGGCCTCGGGCGCCACCATGGACGCCTCCAATCTGCTCAAGCCCGCGCTCGCTTCGGGCGAGCTGCGCTGTATCGGATCAACTACCTACCAGGACTACAAGCGCTCGCTGGAGAAGGACAAGGCGCTGGGCCGGCGCTTTCAGCGTATCGACGTGCTCGAACCGACCCAGGAAGAGACCGTGCTGATACTGAACGGTCTCAAATCCTACTACGAGAAGCATCACAATGTCCGTTACACGTCGCCCGCGCTGAAGAATGCGGTCGAGCTCTCCTCGCGCTATATCAACGACCGCTTTCTGCCCGACAAGGCGATCGACGTAATCGACGAAGCCGGCGTGGCGGCGCATCTGCGCGCCAAGGGGCCCGACCCGATGACGGTGGGCGTGCGCGATGTCGAGCGCACGGTGGCGCGGATGGCGAAAATCCCCGAGCGCACGGTGTCGGCTACCGATCGCACGCGGCTGCAATCGCTGGAGGAGGATCTCAAGCGCGCGGTGTTCGGCCAGGACGCGGCGATCGAGGCGGTGGTGCGCGCGATCAAACTGGCGCGCTCGGGCCTGGGCCATCCCGATCTGCCGGTCGGCGGGTTTCTGTTCGCGGGACCGACCGGCGTCGGCAAGACCGAGGTCGCCCGCCAACTGGCCAAGGTGATGGGCGTCGAGTTCATCCGCTTCGACATGAGCGAGTACATGGAGCGCCACACGGTCTCGCGCCTGATCGGCGCGCCGCCGGGTTACGTCGGCTTCGATCAGGGCGGCCTGCTCACCGACGCGATCAATCGCACGCCGCATTGCGTCCTGCTGCTCGATGAAATCGAAAAGGCCCATCCGGACTTGTTCAGTATCCTGCTCCAGGTGATGGATCACGCGACGCTGACCGACAACAACGGCCGCAAGGCGGATTTCCGCAACGTGATCCTGGTGATGACCACCAACGCGGGCGCGCAGGAGCTGTCGCGCGCGATGATCGGATTTGGCAACAACCCCGGCGCGGGCAATCCCAAGGTCGTCATCGAGCGGATGTTCAACCCGGAGTTTCGCAATCGGCTCTCGGCGATAATCGAATTCGCGCCGCTCACGCCGCCCTCGATCGCGCGCGTGGTCGATAAGTTCATCGGCGAGCTGGCCGAGCGGCTGGAGAAGCAGAAGGTCCGGCTCGAGGTGTCTGCGGCCGCGCGATCGTGGCTGGCCGAGCGCGGCTTCGATCCCAAATTCGGCGCGCGCCCGCTGGGCCGCTTGATCGAGACCGAGATCGCCCGCGCACTGGCCGACGAGATCCTGTTCGGCAGGCTGGCGAAAGGCGGCGCAGTCGCGGTCGATCTGCGCGACGGCGCGCTGACGTTCTCTTACACCGCCAGCGCGGCGCCCGCGCCGGTCGCGATAGACGCGATAGAATAGTACGCTAGAAAATAGCGAACGCTATTTCTGGCGCACTTCGCGGCGAATGAGCTTGCCGGAGTCGTCGTAATACTCGACGATGTCGATGTAGCCGCGCTCTTGCGGGTCGCGCTCGATGATCGCAAGCTTGCCATGCCTGAATTCCTTGATGGTTTCGGGTTTGCCATCAAAATCGTCATCGCGGATCTCGCGCGTCAAAACCCCGTGTGAGTATTCCTGGACCAGATCGACTTGTCCGTTAAAGTTCCGGTCGCTTTCGATCTCGACGAGCTCGTTGTCCTTGTAGGTTTTGACTACATCTGGCTGTCCATCGCCGTTGGTGTTGATGCCAATCTTGAATGTGTCCTTGTTGATGCGGTATACCCATTGATCGGGGCGCCCGTCGTGGCCACGGTGCGTAACCGTCCCGTCGGGTTCCCGGCTGCAGGAGATGAAGCCGAAAGCCAGCGCTGTCAGGAAAATTGCGGCTCTCCGCATGCCTTCTTATACCCCGCGCGCAATCGCCTCTCAAACCTTCTGTCTCGTACTCACGCTGGCCCTGCTTGCGCTTCCATTTGCCGGCATCGGGATGGAACGCGCGCCGATCCTGACCCCGCTGACGACCGAGCTTGTGCCGCTGGGCATGAGTCTGGAGTCACCACCCCTTAGTCCATTTCAACTTCCGTCATTTGCGGCTCCCGGCAGAGTTGTTCTGGGACCTTTGTCCGCGTCGGTTTTTGCAGCAGACCCCGACAGCGACGGCCAGGTCCGCAACATCGCGAGAATCGGCTTCCCTGATTCGGACGCAATAGACCATCCGAACGGCCGCTCGCCTCCTTCCAAGTAACTCGCTCGAACAAACCGATCGTGACATTGCGACACCGCCAAAGCCGGCGTGTGCTGTCGTGTGTTTGTGCCTCCGCGCGACGGAGCAATACCCGCGGGTGTTCCCGTCGCCGCGAAGGAACCCAGGAGGAAAGTGTGCCTTTGTACCGATCGATAACAGTGGCGTTGCTTACGATGTGGTTGACTTCGACAGGGACTGCATGGGCGGCAGAAGAACAGCCGTTGACCGTAGAGCAGTTAGTGGAGGTCGCCATCGAAGTGAATCCTGAGGTCCGAGCCGCGAAGGAACAATGGGACGCTGCTCAACACCAGATCTTGCAGAACTATGCACCGGCAGACCCGACCTTCACCTACGCGAACGTGGACAGCAGCAGAGATTTCAACGCGGCGGTGCACGCCCATTCATTCAGCGAAAGTTTCCAGTTTCCCGGAAAAGCGCTGCTACAGGCGAACGAAGCCAAGCGGACCGCCGAGATTGCGCGTTTAACGTATGAGGCGGCGATGCGCGATCTGCGTGCTGGCGTCGAGACGGCTTATTACCAGGTACTGCTCGATGAGGCTCTGATCGGAATCAACACCGAGAATATCGCGAACCTGAAACAGGTCGCGCACGTGACCCAGATCCAATACACGGCGAACCAAGCGACCCAAGCTGATCTCATCGGCGCCGAGTTCGCTCTGGCTCAGGCTCAGTTGCAAGAGCGCCAGTACCAAACCAATCGAGCGAACGATCGGGTGGGACTGAATCAACTGCTCTACCGGAGACCAGCCTCGCCGTTGAACCTTGACGGGAAGATTCAGCTCAAACGGCTGGAGTTTCCGTTGGATAAAGCGGTTGACGCCGCGACGCACGCGCGGCAGGAGATCCTCGAGGCGGCGCTGGCGGAGAAGAATTCCACCACGGCTCTAAAGCTCGCGGAGATGGAATACCTGCCGGACTATTCGGTCGGATACGAGTTCGACTACATCCTGCAAGCCGGCGCTCAGCCTCTGCCTGGCGTTACGCAAGGGCACACGTTTTCGATTGGATTCAACATGCCAGTATTTTTCTGGATCCATCAGCGCGAGGACGTTTACTCGGCGCAGCATTCGCTGCAGGCCGCTCGTTACAGCACGAATTCCGTCTTGAGCCAAACCGAAGCAACCGTCACGCAGTTGTACCAGTCCGCCCAATTCGCCTACCAGTCGGCCCAGGAATACAGCGGGCTGCTGGTCCCCTTGGCCGACCAGGACTTCAAAGTGTCATTGGTCGCCTACCAGTCAGGCAAAGTCGACTTCCTCACGTTGTCGTCGGCGCTGCAGAGCGCCTATGCGGCACGCATCACTTACCTTCAGAACGCCAATCAGTTCTTCGCCGGGGAAGTGGCGTTGGAGCAGGCGATGGGAGTGTCGTTACCAAAATGAAGCGCATTACCGCAGCTACGATGGTTGCAACAAAGAGAACACATGTTAGGGTCCTATCGGGCCTGGTCACGGCTTGCCTGGCGCTGAGCATGCTCTTTGGATGTGATAGGCCCGTGACCCGGGCCTCCGCAGAACCGCCATCATCAGCGTCATCCTCCGGCATGCCGCAATTGGTTCACCAAGGCGGCCAGGAGTGGATGGTGATCAATCTCTCCCAGATCGCCGGCCTGTCCATTAGTAGCGTCAAGGAGGTTTCCTTGCCGGGAACACTCGAGGCGGTTGGCCAGGTGACTTTCGATGATCGTCTGGTTTCAACGATGATCTCGCGGGTCAGCGGACGGCTCGAAGACATCCGAGTGTCGCAATGGGACACGGTGCGCGCCGGCGAAAATATTCTCTCGATCTACAGCCCTGATTTCATGACGGCCGAGGCGGAATACCTGGAGGCGACTTCCAGCGCGAGCCAAAGTGGCGGCGCCGTCACACAGGCCGACGCCTTTGGCATGCCGGCGGGCAGCTTCAGCATGACCGCCAACCTGAAGGCCGCGGCGGCTAAAAAGCTCGAATTGCTTGGCCTCTCGCGCGCCGATATTTCGGCCATCAAGGAAGCCACGCCGTCGCGCTGGATGCGGGCGCCGATCAGCGGAATTGTGGTGACCAAGCTTGCCTTGCGTGGCGCAGAGGTTAACGCAGGGGACCAGCTCTTCGCGCTGGCGACGCTGCAGCGGGTGTGGATCACCGCCGACATCTATGAAGACGACCTTTCACGGGTCCATACCGGCCAGAGTTTAGAAGCGGTCACAGCCGCATACCCAGGTGACGCCTTCAAGGGCGTGGTCGACCGAATCAGCCCAGCCCTCGATCCCAACACCCACACACTTCAGCTTCGCTGTCAGGTTCAAAACCCGGGCGAAAAACTGAAACCGCAAATGTTGGCGCGGGTGCGGATTGTGACCCGCCCCGGTGCGGCTCTGGTTGTGCCCCAGACCGCCCTGGTTTTCGACGGCGACGCCTACTACGCCTTCGTGCAAACAGGCGCGAACACGGTCGAGCGGCGCAGTGTCCAAATTGCCACGTGGAACGAGCAGGGGTACGCCCGCGTAGTGTCAGGGCTCAAATCCGGCGAGCGCGTTATAGCCCGCAAGTCACTTCAGCTAAACGCCCTGTGGCATGAGGCGCACGGAGAGAGCTCTTAGGCGGGACGGAAAGATGATCAGGATTTTAATGGACTGGGCGCTCGGCGAGCGCCCGATCGTTGTGGCGCTTGGGCTGCTCCTTATAGTCGCCGGGCTCTATTCATTTCATGAACTGGATATTGAGGCTTACCCCGATCCGGTACAACCAAGGATAGAGCTTACTACCCAGCCTTTTGGGTATAGCGCCGAAGAGGTCGAAAAGCTGGCCACCATCCCGCTTGAGTGGGGTCTGGCGGGAATGCGCAACCTCGAGGCAATACGAACCATTTCCCTGTTCGGTTTATCAGACGTTAAATTGTACTTCAGCTGGGACAGCGATTATTACTGGGACCGGGTTGAGACCATTAACCGGCTCGGACTCATAAGCCTTCCCTTGCCGCCGGGCATCGCTCCCAGCATCAATCCCGATAATCCGATTGGCGAGATCTACCGCTACACGGTCCAAAGTCCCGATCACAACGTGATGGAGGAAAAAGAGATCGAGGACTGGATACTGGAAAAGCAGTTCAAGACGGTTCCCGGGATAGAGGACGTGGAAGGTTTCGGCGGCTTGACCAAGGAATACCACGTTGACGTCGATGCCGACAAGCTGACTCACTACCAGATGTCGCTATCTACTCTGACCAGCTCGATCGCGAATGCCAACATCAACGTCGGCGGCAACTACCTTGACGTGGGCGAGCAAGCTCTGGACGTGCGCGGTATTGGATTCATCCACAGTCTGGACGATATCGGAGACATCACGCTCAACTCCAGCAATGCTACGCCGATTCGGGTCCGCGAGTTGGCGAATGTGGCGGTGGGCTACGCCCCACGTCTTGGAATTGTGGGCATGAACGACCGGGACGAAGTGGTCGAGGGCATCGTTCTGATGCGCAAGTATGGCGATACCCTCAAAACGATCAAAGGAGTGGAAGCCAAGGCTGCGCAACTGAACACCGCAGGCATCCTGCCCGCGGGCTACCAGGTGGTTCCCTATTATGATCGGACCAGCTTGGTCGATATGACTCTGCACACGGTATTCGAGAACCTATCGCTGGGGATGTTGCTGGTTTTCCTGGTGCTGCTGTTTTTCCTGGGCAATCTTCGTACCGCGGTCATCGCGGCAATCAATATTCCGCTGGCGATGTTCGGGGCTTTCATTTTGCTCTATCTGACCGGGACGCCGGCCAACCTGCTGTCATTGGGCGCGGTCGATTTCGGCATTATCATCGATTCCACCATCATCGTGATCGAGAACATCTATCGGCATCTCACCGCCGCCGATGAAAATCCCAGTGAGACTACGCTGCGCTGCATCAAGCGGGCTTCCAGCGAGGTGGGCGGCCCAATGTTCTACTCGACGCTGATTTTCATCATCGCATTCCTGCCGCTGTTCACGATGCGCGGCGTAGAGGGCGTGATTTTCTCGCCGATGTCGCACACCTACTCGTTTGCGCTGACCAGTGCAATCCTGCTGGCTGTGACGCTGACTCCGGTGCTGACCTCTTTCCTGCTGCGTAAAGGGATGAGGGAGACACATAACTTCGTCTGGGAGGGGTTTCACAAATTCTATCATAATCTCTTCGTCAGGGTCCTGCGCTGGCCCAAACTGACGCTGGCCATAATTCTCTTGATAATGGTCGCCGGATTGTCGCAATTTAACCGTCTCGGCGGTGAGTTCCTGCCCAAGCTCGAAGAGGGGAACATCTGGGCCCGTGCGACGCTGCCGCTGACGACCTCGTTATCCAATGCCGATGAGGTTGCTGGAGGCGTGCGCCGGGTATTCCAGTCCTTTCCGGAAGTAACCACAGTAGTCTCTCAAACCGGCCGGCCCGACGATGGTTCGGATACGACCGGATTTTTCAACATTGAGTTTTCCGTCGACCTGAAAGACCAGAAAGAATGGCCGCGCGGCCTGGAGAAAGATGGACTCGTCGCGCAGATCGCCGATCGGTTGAACGCGCGTTATCCGGGCGTGAACTTTGGTTTCTCCCAAAACATCGAGGACAACATAGAGGAAGCCCTATCGGGCGTTAAAGGGGTCAACGCGATTAAGGTTTATGGCCCCGATTTAGGCGTTGACGAACGGATCGCCAACCAGATCAAAGAGGTGGTCAGCGGGGTGCCGGGGATGGCCGATCTGGCGGTATATCGCTCGATGGGGCAGCCCAACCTGCTGATTATACCCGACCGGGCGGCCTGCTCCCGTTACGGATTGAATGTCGGCGACATCAACGGCGTGGTTCAGGCGGCGATCGGGGGACAGGCGGTCACCCAAGTGCTTGAGGGCGAGCGGTCCTTCAACCTCATGGTTCGCTGGCAGCCGAAATACCGCGAGAGCTTGAATGCGATTCGCCAGATCCGAATCGCGCAACCCTCGGGCGGCTATGTCCAACTTGAGCAAGTAGCTGACATCAAGACCGTAGAAGGCGCCTCGTTTATCTATCGCGAGGGCCTCCAGCGCTACGTGCCGATCCGTTTCAGCGTGCGCGGCCGTGACATGCAGACCACCGTCGAAGACGCCAAGCGCGTGGTTAGCCAGGAGATCAAGCTGCCCGAAGGCGTTCACCTCGATTGGATGGGCGAGTATAGCGAGCTCCAGCAAGCCAACCGGCGCCTCGCAATCGTGATACCGTTGGCACTGCTCTTGATCATGGGAGTGCTGTACGCGGCAACCTCGTCCCTCGTCAACACCCTTATATTGATGGCGCAGGTGCCGCTGGCTTGCCTGGGCGGCGTGTTGGCACTGGTTGTCACCGGCACGCCGTTTAGCGTCTCGGCCGCGGTCGGCTTCATCTCGATTTTCGCGATCGCAATCATGGACGGCATTCTACTGAACTTTTACATCCATCAACTATGGAAGGAGGGACACTCCGTCGTCGATTCAATCGTGATGGGCGCCGACCGGCGCTTCCGCGCGTTGATGATGACGGCGCTGGTCGACGGACTGGGGCTCTTGCCCGCCGCACTTTCCACCCGTATCGGAGCGCAGACGCAGCGGCCACTCGCGATCGTAGTTATCGGCGGAGCTGTTTCAATTGCGCTGTTGACCCGAGTGTTCCATCCCACGCTGGTCTACCTGCTGCGCCGACCTCTTGGTCTCATCGATGAACGGACCACTCCTATTATAGCATCCAGCTCAGAGTAAATTTCCGACGGGCGGACCCTCAACTCCTGTCCGCGAGTGAACGCACGCGCCGCGGCGGTTACATCCCGGTGCCGGTCACAGTGACCGTCTGGTTGCCGCCGTCGCTCGCGATGGAAATCTGCCCGACGAAGGCGCCTTTCGCTTGCGGCTGGAATTGAATTGAAACCGCCAGCGACTGGCCGTCCTTCAACTGGAAAGAACCGCTCCCCGACACCGCTGTGAAGGCCGCGGTCAAGGCGCTCGTCAGGATAGTCCCGTGCAGCACGCCCAACCCGGTATTCTTGATCGTCAGCGCCAACGTCTTGGTGGCGTTCACCTTCACCGTGCCGAAGCTGAGCGTGCTCGGCGCGCTCAGCGTGCCTGCGACGGCTTTGCCGGAGACCGCCACGGTGCTTGGGGAGTGCTTGGCGTCGTTGCTCGTGATCGTGAGGCTGCCCGCGTAGCTGCCCGGCGCGGTCGGAGCAAACTGGATCACCACCTTCGCGCTGTGGCCGACGGTCAGGTTAAACGCCGTCGCGGTATTCGCACTGAGCGAGAACGCCGGGCCCAGCCCGCTCGCATCGATGCTGCCGATCAGCGGGCCGGGCCCGGAGTCGGTGATGTTGAAAGAAGTCGTGGCCGTCGTGCCGGCGCCGATTGGCAGAAAAGAGACCGCTCGCGACGAAAGCGCGAGCGTTCCCGCCGGAGTCGGTTTGGGAGTAGGCGTTGGCGTGGGGGTGAGGGTTGGAGTCGCGGTGGGGAAGGCTTGCGCCAGCTTCGCGATATCGAGCGTGCCCCATCCGCTGGCCTGATCGTAGCCGGGCCCGGCGTTGTAGCCGGTGACGCCGTTGAAGTTATTGTTGCCCTTGGTTACGTCGCGCAAGTCGGCGGATTTCGCCTTTCCGAGACGGTAGATCAGGGGGTTCAGATTCCCCAAGCGGCCGCCTTGGACTTGCGTGAGCAGCCGGGCGATGCCGGCCCATAGCGGCGTGGAGAGGCTCGTGCCGCCGCTGCAGCAATTGATGCAAGACTGGCCGCGGGGACATCCCGAGCCCGGGTCGCTCGCATCGTCGCCCATGTAGACGCCCGGCAACTCGGGACTTGCGATCAGCGCCACGTCGGGAACGTCGCGATGGCCGTCGGAGGGCGTGACGCCCTTCTGATAGCCCGGCTTGGCGAATATCTTGCTCGCGCCGCCGCCGCTCGCGCCGCCGGAGTCGTTCCATACCGCTTCGGGGACGAACCCGACATCGTCGCCGTTGGCGTCAAAATCGGCCGTGAACTGGGTTCCGCCCACGCCGGAGACGTTGGGATCGGCAGCCATTTCGTTGACGCCGCGGGTGGTTCCCGGCACGCAGTCGCCGTGCCGGTCGATGATCAAGCCGGCCGCTCCGTAGTCGCCGCTCGAAATGAATACCGACTGGCCCTGGCTGGCGGCCTGGACGAAGAGCGGATCGAGCGTCTGCGTGAAGTAGCTATCCGGGCTGCCGCAACTGCTGAAGCTCACGTTGATCGCGGAGCAGGCGTCGTCGCTCACCGCACTCACAATTCCGTCCGTGATGGGGTCGATTATCGAATCGTTGTCATTGCCGATATAGGCCCTCAGCGGCGCGTTGGGCGCAGCCGCCTGCGCGTACTCGAGGTCCAGCAGGGTCTCACCCTCGTCGCTGTTGATGCCCGGATCGGTGGTCGGAAACGAGTTGGTGATGGCGGCCACCGGCAGCGAGAAGGTCGTGTCGAACAGGTCGACCGCCCCCTTCACGTAGTTGGAGTCCTCGATCACCGCGATACAATCGTTGCCGTTGCCGCCGTTGATGCCGGCGCTCAGTAATGGGGTTTCGTCGTAGAAGGTCTGGATATCGGTGGGACCAAATGCCGGGGCGTAACCGTCGACGGCTACATCGGGCGCCCACAATCTGAACGGCGGCTCGTGCGCATAGCTGCCGGTTACGAAAGCTGCGCGCTCCAATGCCGACAGTTGCGCGGACAGTTGAGGCTGGATCGGTGGGCGATACAGCTGCTGATGACGGCGTATCAGAGGGACGAACCGGCGCAGATTGTCGAGTCCTTCGACCGCGCCGATAACGCCGGCGACCTTCGCCGGGACCGCAGGGTCCTCCAGATTCCCAAACCAGCGATCATCCGGCGTTGAAGCGATCGTGATTTCGAACAGCCGTTCCGCCTGCGCCGCCGTGGCGCTGAAAGTAACGTTGCGCCCGCGAGGATTCGCCGCTACCGTCTCGAGGCCTGCCGATGTCAGCCAGTCGGTGACCGCCTTGTAGTCGGCGGCTTGCGGACCAAAGCGCGCGGCGAAGCTCTCCGGCGTGAGCCAGTGATGGTACTGCGGTGAAGCGGGATCCTGCTGAGCGGCCAGCAGCTTTTCCAGCTCGGCGCGGTTGCGCAGCGCCATCACGACTTTCAACTTGAGTCTGTCGATATGACGCGGCGGGGCCGAGTGGAGCCATCTGAGCGATCGCGGCCGGATGGTTTCCTGCCAGTGGCACGCTCTGCGCCGCCGCGGCCCCCGCCCGGAACATCAGGACCGCCAGGAAAGCTAGAACGACTAGTACGAAAGCGGGGCGAGCGTCCCTGCCGGCGGTCCCTTGATGATCGATCATGGTTGCTGTTTTAGACGCAAATGGAGCGGGACCGTTTCAGTTGCGCGGGCTTGAGATGGATCGTCCGTCCGTTAACGTTGCGCAGCTTGCCAAAGACTAACCCGGCGCCTCGCCAATGACCAGCACGATTCTTGGGAGCCCTGCGTCCTGTTCAACGGCGGTTGTAACGGGCCCCACCACCGCGCGTATATTGTCTACAGGTTGTCGCCCCGCAACCGCCAGCCAGCCGGCCGGCGAGGAGGATCGGATCAATGTCTAATCCCATTTCTAATCCAAGGTGGCTCAATTCGCTCGCGGTGCTGATTGCGATGGTGCTCGTTCCGATGGCGGCTTACGCGGCAGGCGGCCAGGCCGGTCGCGGTGGTCTCGCCGGTCCCGCCTCGCTCGGCGGCGCGCTGGTGAAGTGCGCGGCGGTGACCAGGCCGGCCACGCTCTCCACCTGCGCGGGCACCGCTGACCCGCTCACCCAGGGGATGGCCACCATCGACGGTGTCGGCGACGTGGACGTGGAGATCGCGGGCGCCGCGGCGAGCCAGACCTACGCCGTGGTTTTCCGCTCTCCTAACGGCGGCTCCTCGACCTCGATCGGCAATCTGACCACCGACGCCAGCGGCGACGGGAGCCTGCGCGACAAGACCTTCTTTGCCTTCGGCAGCGTGGGCGCAGGCAATATCGTCCTGACGCGGGGCGGAGATCAGTACGTCACCGGATTCGCGGTGCCGGCCGCTTCAATTTCCGCGCGCTCGGGGTTTGTTGGTCCGGGCGCGCCGGGCTTTGAGGCCGGGCTGGTGACGTGCGGAACGGTGAATGTTCCGGCTGCTCTCACTGGATGCGGCAGCGACACGCTCTCACGCGGCAACGTTGATATCGAGGGCGACGGGAACCTGGCGATTTTGATTTCCGGCGCTGCCACCAGTCAGACTTACACGGCATTTTTGCGCTCGCCCAATGGAACCCAAACGGCGCTCGGCACCCTAACTACCAACTCGATGGGCTCCGGCACGTTGACCAAAACCGGCGCCTTCACGGCCGATACCACGGGCTCGGGAACCGTTGTGCTCCAGCGCGGCGGCTCCGATCAGTTCCTTTCCGGGTTTGACGTCGATCAGAAGCCGATCGTTCCGATCGTCTCCGAGGCCAACCTGGTAACGTGCATGGCGGTGGTCACTAGCAATTCCACACTACTGCCCGCCAGCCTGGAAACCTGCGGCGCCGACCCGCTCACCCAGGGCTCGGTCCAGGTCAACGCCAGCGGACAAGTCACGGTCCGGCTGACGGGCGCGACGCCTAGCACCGGCTACGAAGTCTGGTTCAGGCTGATCGATAATGGCAGCTCCGCGGACGTAGACACCGGCCTCGCGTTGACCACCGACACCAGCGGCGATGCCAACGGCTCGGCGACCTTCTTCAAGTCGGGTACGTCAACGGCGGGCAATTTCGTGGTGAAGAACGCAGGCGCGGGCGGCCTGGATGAGTTCCTGACCGGCTTCGTCGTCAACTGAAGCCGTTAACTACGCGCATCGCGACGTGCAAAACCATACCGGCGGGCGGCCACAAACCGCCCGCCGGTTTCGTTCCGAGCAGTGTGCTAGTGTACTGCCTCTAAAATAGCTTTACAATGAGAGATTTTAGCCAAAATCTTGTCCGCCGTGGCTGTCCAGACGAAAGGTTTGGGTGCGTGGTTGCTGACCGCGATGAACTCGTTGATGGCGGTAATCAGCTCGGCAACATTGCCGAAGGCGCCGCGCCGAATACGTTTGTCGGTTAGCTCACGGAACCAACGTTCGACCAGATTGAGCCACGACGAAGAGGTCGGCGTGAAGTGGAGCTGGAAACGGGGATGCTTGGCGAGCCAGCTCTTCACTTTCGGATGGGTGTGAATGCCATAGTTGTCCAGGATCATGTGCACCGCGAGGTCAGAGGGGATGGTCTGGTCGATGCGACGGAGAAACTTGCGGAATTCGATATTGCGGTGGCGCGGGTAACAGGTCCCGATTACCGTCCCTTCCAATGTGTTCAACGCCGCAAACAGGGTCGTGGTGCCGTTGCGCTTGTAGTCATGGGTCATGGTTCCACAACGGCCCTTCTTGAGCGGCAGCCCCGGTTGGGTGCGATCCAAGGCCTGAATTTGCGACTTCTCATCGACACACAAAACCACCGCCTTATCCGGCGGATTAAGGTAGACTCCCACCACGTCGGTTAATTTCTCTACCAGCCGCTTGTCGCGCGACAACTTGAAGGTCTCGACCCGATGGGGCTGCAAGCCGTGAGCGTCCCAAATACGCTGCACCGTCGCCGGGCTCACGCCCCGGGCTTTCGCCATGGTGCGGGTGCTCCAGTGAGTGGCTCCCGGTGGCCTGGTCTGAGTCGTCGCTGCAACGATCTGCTTGATCTTCATACTCGAGATCGATGCGGGACGTCCGCGGCCTGGTGCCTCACGCAGCAACGCGCCCACCCCGCCAGCGGCGAAGCGCTTGCGCCACAACAACACGGTGGGCCTGCTGGTGCCCACTTCGCGTGCGATTTGGCGCGTGGCGGTCCCCTCTGCGGCAAGCAAAACGATCCGCGCGCGCATCACTACTCGCTGTGGCGACCTGCGGGCCTTCACCCAAGCGCGCAGCGTCCGCCTAGCCTCCTCATCGACATCCAATGCCTCTGCCGCGTCCCACATCGTCGCCTCCTGCTTGACCCCGCAGAGACCATATCAGAACCTGTCCCCATTGTAAAGTTATTTGTGAGACACTACACTAGTTATGTCTGCACCGCTCGGCCATCGACAAGCTCGAACTGATCATCCGCCTGACGGCCGACTCGCTGTCAAAAGCCCGAGCGCTCACTAGAATTGCTTTAGCGGGCAAGCCTGAATTACGCAGGGCAGCCGCGGACATTATGAGAGCGGTAAAGGCCAATCGGCAGAAGATCGAAGCTTTGACAGAAGGCGCCCGTCGAAATGACAAGCTGGACAAGGCGACGATCGATCGTAGCCTGGACCGCATCCTGAAGGCCGCGCGGACGATCAATCGCGAGATAGACGAACTGCTCGCGAAGGCCCGCAGTTAGGGGTTTCCCCAGCCGCCAATTCCAAGAGGCCGGCCCCCGGTGCATCGGGGTGTGATCGCACGCCCTTGATATTCGACCATACTCGAATAATTATTCGAGTATGGATGCGGAAGGCTATCGGCTTGGTTATCGCGAGTGCTACGGCCTGTTCGCAAAGCCGCACCGCGCAAACCCTGTGGCCAGAATGTATGATTATGCTACATTTCGGCTTCGCCTGCGCGACGGCGGGCGCGGGACCAGATCGATCTTGAGACTGGCTCCGAGCGCTCGCGCCGTTCTGGCCAGCGTCTTCAGCGTCAGATTGTTCAGCTTGCCGGATTCGATCTGCGCAATCATCGGTTGGCTCACGCCCGTCCGCGCGGCGAGCGCCGCCTGCGTGAGACCGCGACGCCTCCGCAAGGCGGCGATTTTGTGTTCGATCAGAATCTGAGCCAATTCATCTTCGACCTCACGCCGAAGACCGAGCTCATCGACCTTTCTTTCGAGCAGTTGCAACCCGGGATTTTTGGTACTCATCTTGGGCCTCCTTCAATCGCGCGCGCGTCAGCCCGAGCACGTTAGCAGGCGTGTCAGTGCGCTGCTTGACATAGCCGCCGACCAGGACCGCGCGCCGTCCGGGTAAGAACCCATAATATATCCGCACCGTGGTCCCGCGGAGCTCGAACAGGCCCTCGCCCAGCGATTTCGAACGCGGCTCACGTAACTGGTTGCCCAACGCGCGTAGCGCCCCGATTAGGACGGCAGCATCTTTAATGTCCTTCGCATCAGCCAGACCGGCGACGAACTCAGCGAAGTGCGACTGGCCTCCGGGAGTCTTGTGCTCGTCGACAGCTCAATCGGTCACCCCACGAGAATAAGGTATACCTTATGAGTTTGCAAGAGATGGAGGTTCCCGTTGCGCATAAACGAAGGCCCCGTAGCCGCTACCGCAGACCCTTCAGGTCCGCCAACCGTTTCCGCAAAATTAGGATGGCAGGTCGGCCCGCACGGAGCGCCACGAAAAAGCGGAAGGCCTTGAAGCAGATCGCGCAAGAGGCGGCGCAAGCCGCGACAAAAGCCGCTTTGCTTAAGGCGCTGGCGGAGTGTAACAACAACGTGAGCGAGGCGGCGAAGCTGCTCGGGATTTCCCGGTGTACTTGCTACCGCATGATGCGCCGCTGCAGTCTCGAATTCAGCCGCGAGGTTATGGAGAAGTGAAAGCGCGAAACAGCCGATCAAGATGCTGAAAGAGGAAAAACAGGGAGCGGCCCGTTACTCTGCGACGGCGATTTTCGACTGGATCGATGGGCGCGCGAAGAGCGCGTGATAGAGCGTTTGGACGGCCGCCAAGCGGCGACAGCAAAGATGATACTCATCTGGCTTGCGGCAATTGTCATTGCGATTGTGTTCTGGCCGGTGGCTTTGTGTGTGCTGGCTCTCTACGCGCTGGTGTTTTGGGTTGCGCCGGTTCTGTTGGCGCTGCTGGCGGCAGCAACGATGGGTTCGCCGACTCTGCCAACCCCAGTGTATTTGATGGAACCGAGGATGGCCTGCTTCAATAGCCAAAAGGTTCAGATTAGCTGCGCCACACACGAGTCGCCAGGTGAGACGTTCGGCACTCAGTCGGGCCTACCTCTGCGCCTTTGGACGAAGGTAGAAACGTTCAATTCCTTGGCCGCCTGCCAAGAGCGGCTAGACGCCTAGAAAAGGGGATACCTGCTACACAACCACGCGGAGAAGGGCTCGTTCAATTGGGCCTTCAACCAAGGCACCTTGCAGAGCGTCTGTGTCGCAGAGGATGATCCACGAATGGGGTGAATTATGCCGTGGGTTGGCCCTCACTTTTAGGCGGTGCGGAGCGCCGGTAGCGCCGCGCCTAGCCAGTCAGTCCGGCTGGACGGGCACCAGATGGGACAGCGCCATTTCGTCTGGGATTTCGTGACAAGGCTTGGGATCGACACGCGAGTAGAAATGAAACCGAAATTCATCGGGCGGCACCGCTTCTTGTAACTTCTGCTCCAACCACTCAAAATCGAAATAGAGTTACCGGCAACGTGGAGCGCAGACGACGCCAGGGGATTTCAACTGCGGTTCCCATGCTAACCCCGGCCTCACTGCGGCGCAAACTGAGTACGCGGTCTGTGACCAATTGTGAGCACAACCTTTTCCTCCTTTACCCCCGGACCCGTTGATCCACCACTCCCACCGGACAGCTCAATACCCCCTTCCTCTAAGGCGGCCCTCAACAAAGCGCCCGCGTCAGGATTCCTTGGATCGGGAGGCTTTCTACTAGGGCCGCCGTTCTCTGGTGTTCGCACATCAAGAGTTATGCCCTCTTGGGCCGGAGACAATCGGTTGACTAATAGACTAAGTGCTGCTCCTAAAGATCGAAACAGTTGGGCTTGGCTAACGGGTGCATCTGGCATGATTGGTTGCCCCCCATGACCTAATAAATCGGGCAAGTAGCCAGGCAGGTCCGGAGTCGCGCGTGGGTTTACCGTCCAACCACCGTGGTATATTGCGGTGAAGATATCGCCCGAATACGAAGTGGTTTCGCTGTTTTGAGGGTCGGGGGTGCATATAGAAACTTCGTGTGCGGGAAACTTCTGCAAATAAGCAGAGATTTTGGTCATTGCCTCGGGTTCCAAGTGGCGGGGCCTTACGTAGCGCTCGATATCCTGGCGGATGGACCAGATCATAACAATTCCGATTCCGAGAACCGTTGTCACCACGCAGAACATTCCCATGATTGGCCAGAACAGACCAGCGTTTATGTGCTCTGCTTGATATGCGACGACCAATGCGATGATACTGGTTAGAAATACAATTGTAGGGAAACCTAAAGCTGTGCCAACTGCCAAGCGAATCCAGAAAGAAGTAGGCACTTGATACCAGTAGACGCAGGCATAGCAAATCAACGCTAGATAGATGAGGCCGCAGACCACCGCGATTATGTCGAACAGTCTTCGCTTGGTTTGATTCTGCTCACGCACCCCTAACGAAAAGAAGAGAAACGCAAGAGCAGACGGCGGGAGCATGGCGAGTCGCAACCCGAATGGGGAGTCCTGAATCAACGCCCACACGGTGGCCTCCATAACGACAAAAAAGGCAGCCGCGAGGACATAACGATAATTGAGTACGTCTGCGGCGCTGGCCTGGCCATTTGACGATGACATGAATACCCCCTCAGGGTGAGATTCCCCCCTCGGAGCATCGTACAGCGCTTGCCGACTGCCCGCCAACCGGCCTGATAACGGGGAAATGGTCGCCATCCGGCCCGACCACGGCTGTATCAGGCGGCTGGGGTCACTAGACTCCGACCGGGGTCGCCCCCGTTGGCGAAGCGGCGGCGGCTCGACTAACCCACGCTCCGTGGCAAAAAACCGCCCCTCTCTGCCCCTTTTCTGTCCGCCCAATGCGCCGTTTAGAAATTCAGCCCCCTGTGGTCCCTCAGTAGCCCATCCGGCGAGCCAGAAGCGCCGCTTGCAGGGAGGGATTCCGTTTGCGTGGCTCCAGCGGCACGCCCGGCCCAGCACGGGCATTTCCAAAGGCGAGGCGTCCCTGAAGACTCGCCCGGCAGGTAATCTCGTCCCAGGGGCTCGGGCTTTGGCCTCGCCGTTAGGCCGCGGATAGTCACGCCCTCTCAGAGCGTACCTCGGAGAGCAACCATTTTCATGGTATAACGGCTACACCTCTTTACCTACGAAGAAGCTTCGGAATACCTAGCAGGCTGTTGAGAAACCCCTTTCGATAGGATCGACAGATGGGTTTGCATCTATATAGTGGAAGGAGGCCAGTTGGGTAGAGGAGGAAGCGGAAGATGCGCGGCTACGATCGGCCCCAGACCACGATGCTGACCCTGGTTAACCCTGAGCAGCGGGTACCAAGCAACCATCCGATCAGGTTGATCAAGGGGCTGGCGGAGGTGGCGCTCAAAGAACTCTCGGCGCGGTTGGAGCAGATGTACAGTGAAGTGGGCCGGCCCTCGATCCCGCCGGAGCGGTTGTTGAAAGCCTCGCTGTTGATGGCGCTGTACAGCGTGCGCAGCGAGCGGCTGTTGTGCGAGCAGTTGGAGTATAACCTGTTGTTCCGCTGGTTCCTGGATATGAACTGGGACGAGGCGGGCTTCGACCACTCCAGCTTCAGCCGCAATCGGGCGCGGTTGCTTGAGCACGACCTGGCAGGCGAGTTTTTCCGCACCGTAGTGGCGGCGGCCCGTGCGCTGAAGCTAACCAGCGACGAGCACTTTACGGTGGATGGCACGCTGATCGAAGCCTGGGCCTCGCTCAAGAGCTTCAAGCGCAGGGATGCGGGCCCGACTGAGCCCCCCGCTGACCCGGGCAATCCGACAGTGAACTTCCACGGCGAGCGGCGCACCAATCAGACCCACCAGTCTACGACCGATCCCGAGGCGCAGCTGGCCAAGAAGGGTGCGGGCAAGGAGGCCAAGCTTTGTTACTCGGCCCACGCCCTGATGGAGAATCGCAACACCATCTTGATCGACTTTCAGGTGGAGCCGGCGGATGGACGTGCCGAGCGGCGCGCGGCGCTGGCAATGGTCGGCGAGAGTCTGCCCGGGCGCCGCAGGATCACGCTGGGCGGCGACAAGGGCTACGATACCCACGATTTCGTGGAGTCCTGCCGTGCGCTCAAGGTCACCCCGCACGTGGCGCAGAATCTGGCGCGCGCAGGTGGCTCCGCCATCGACGCTCGTACTGTGCGCCATGGGGGCTACGCTGTCAGCCAATGGATCCGTAAGCGGGTCGAGGAAACCTTCGGCTGGATGAAGACCATCGGCGGGCTGCGGCGCACGCGCTATCGCGGTCGCGAGCGCGTCCAGATGCACGCCTACTTGGTCGCCGCCGCCTACAACCTGCTCAGAATCGCCAAGCTCAGTGGGGCTCCGGCATGAATCATCAATCCACACCACTGTTCCATGCCGCGCGGCGCATGAAAGTGGCTCGCGGGTAGACCTGTAATCCCAGCGTTGCGCTCTTAACGAACTACGAAACTGAGTAATCAACCCCTTTCCTCAACAGCCTGCTAGGGGTTGCTCCTTCGACAGTAAAGAAGCTATGCGGCCAGCATCGAATTGCCTACATCGTCAAGGAATACCGGCGAGGCTACGGGCAGTATCGAAGGTTGAAGCGCTATATCCCCTACTCGGCGGTTGTCGAGTACCTGATCCGACAAGCGTTTTGCCGCCATGTTCCGAAACTGTTTCCGAGAGAAGCTAGACTGACCCGTCTTGCCGGGAATTGGCTAGGCTGAGCGGAACAGCCCAGGCGATTTCATTGGTCCGGGCTATCGGTAATGTATCAGTTTGGTTTTGCGCTTTTCTTTTGAGCGTTGGGCTTGCACGCACCGGGATCAATCCAACGGACTGTCGTTTTATCTGGAACCATCACCCATTGATCAATTTCCAAAATGGAAATAAGCGGTCCAACCTCTTTGGGCTTATCCTCAATCTCCAAGTTGATGAGCATCTTCAACGCTGGAATATCGCCTATATCTTCCCAGTGGGGATGAGCATTGACGTAATCCACAATAGCGTAGGTGTGACCAAGCTCAATAAGTTGTCCATTGGAGGAGTTGTAATCACCGCCGGGGATATTCACCGGAACACCATTGGGGTTCAAACGGAACCCGCGAACAAACACAGAGAGTTGCCTGTCTTGCACGCCGGCAAACAATCCAGCGATGAACCAACGTTGCTTAAGCTTTTCCTCATAAAGTTGCGGGGCAAGCTGGCGCATTTCCTGAATTATTTCGTTGGAGGGTTCCCGAGCAATGTCGAGAAACCTGTCCGCTTTGTCTCGAAGACTGCCGCTGGTATTACAAGCTTCAACTGCAAATTCCTTCAGGTCAAAGGGCACACCTCCAACCTTTTTACCGGCGCCGACGACGGCAAATGCGCAATTAGGCAAAACATCAATTTTACACACTTAGATGGGGGGCAAGTATTGCGACCGCGAGCTCGCGAGACTATCGGCGGCCAGCAGTATTTTCTGGTTTTCAATGGTGGCCACAATCGACGTAGCGAAACTCGGATGAGCGAAGAAAAGCAGTGCTACGACAATCCACAATATATGCGTTGAAATGATGAATTGTGGACGGCCCTGACCGAGCACACGGAGAGTATTCGTCGAAGAGGAAGGCAGACTTTTCGACCAGCTTCCGGGCCGGTATGACCTGTTGGTGCGCTTCGCCTTCAATACGGGACTGCGGCAGTCAGAACAATTCGGTCTGCTCTGGGAAGACGTGGACTTCGATAATGGCGTCGTTACCGTCACGAAGTCCAAGCACGGGGAAGCGCGCAAGGTTCCGTTGAATCAGGATTCACGAAGAGTGCTCGAATTGTTGGGAATGTTCGGGAAGCCGGGAAAGGGCCGAATCTTTCCGGTCAACGCGCACAACTTTTACAACCGGGTCTTCAAGCCCGCTCTTGAGCGAGCAAAAATCGAGAATTTTGTCTGGCACGATCTCCGCCATACGTTCGGGTCGCGTCTGGCGATGCGGGGTATTCCAATCCTGACGATCAAGGAACTGATGGGACACAAGACGCTAACGATGACCCTGCGCTATGCGCATCTGGCACCGGGGCATTTGCGCGATGCGGTCGAAAAGCTGACTGACACCACTACTGACACCAAGCCCCGAAAGCGATTTGTATTGGTGAGGGGGAAGGGCGGAAAAGCCAAGGAAAATAAGCGGAATAGTTGGTGGGCAGGGCGTGAATTGAACACGCGACACAAGGATTTTCAGTCCTTTGCTCTACCGACTGAGCTACCTGCCCACCGTGCAGGGAACCGCTTACGCGCCGAAGCAAACCTCATAGCTAGCGGGACGCGTCGGGTCATGCAACACGGGTCTACGCCGGCTAGTGCGTCAATTTGAAAAATCGCTTCGCGTTGATCCTTCGCCTGCGGCTCAGGATGACAAAAAAGGGGCCGCTTTCCTGTCATTTCGAGCGTAGCGAGAAACCTACGCGGAGCGATTTCTCTGCCAGGACTTCAAACTGACCCATTACCCCTTGCCGGGGCGCGATGGCTGGCGGGTTCGACTCTGGCGCCAAAACGGCAGCAGCGCGAGCAGGAGGGTCGCGAGCGTGATCGCTGCGCCGAGCGGGAAAAAGCGGTCCCGATATTCCAGCGTGATCGTATGCCGGCCCGGCGCGATCCGCACGCCGAGCAGATCGTGGTACGAGAAGATTTCGCCGCTTCCCTGGACGATACGCCATCCCGAATCGTAATTTTGGTTGACGACCATCACGGATGGTTGGGCAACATCCACGGCGTACGAGAGCCGATTCGGGGACCATTGCGCCAACCGCAACTCACCGGCGCCGAGCAGGTACTGCTCACCGTTGTAGTCAGGATCGTTGAGCGCCAGCACGTAGTGCGGCTTCGGCAACGGGTCGTAACAGTGGGCGGCTCCCAGGTTGGCTAGGTTCAGTGGCAGCATATGGTCATCGGGGCCTCGATACTGCCTGAAAGCCGCGACCGGTGCGATGAAAGGCGTTTCGAGACCCCAAGCCTGGACCAGATGGGGGGCGCCGACGATCCAGGCGTTGACGGTTCCCGCCAGCAACGCGAACAGCGCCAGCGCCGCGCTGCCCCGCCCTCGTGCGGAAGACAGGAAATCGACTCCGTAGCCGCATCCGGCGGAGACGCAGAGCATGAACGAGATCAGGAAGCGTCCGTTCATTTCCTGCCATGAGAAGACGGGCAGGTGATGGAGTACCGTCCACGGCGCGAAGGGGCCGAAATTGCCGAGCGCGAGGAGAGCGAAGCCGGACGCTGCAAGCGCCCACGTCCAGGCGCGGCGCCATGACCCGATAAAGCCGGCGATCGCAAGCAACGCAAAGGCCGGGCTGAGGTACGCACCGCACTCGAAAAAGTTGTAGGAACCCAGACGCGCGCGCACGATGATCTGCGCTCGCGAGAATAGGGCGGCCAGGAGTTGCAGGATCGTGAGATGGTCGCCGGCGTCCATATGGCGGCTATGGGCCAGGACCAATTCAAGGCTCGGCACGATCTTCACCGCGGCGAATCCCACCGCGAACAGGGCGGCGATGACTACGCTCAGTAGGGGCCAGGGACTGCGGCGCACGGCCGCCAAAGGGATCGCCAGGAACGCCAGCACAAGAGCGATGTGACTGGCTGTATAGACGCCGCCCTCCAGGTAGGTAAGCGCCCAGATCGCTCCGGCCAATGCGCACCAAGTCATCTGCCGCTCCCGATTCGCGAGCCAGACGACCGCAACGACCCAGGGCATATATGCGCAGCTGAGAAAGGTCAGGTGCCCGACCGAGATATGGAGCTCGAACCACGAGCTGGCGGGAAAGACCGTGGCGCAAGCGACTGCACCGAGAGCGCTTAGTCCAAGCGAGCGCGCGAGCACATAGCCGCCGGCCCATGCGATGGCGAGATGCGCGGGGATCTCGAGATTCAATCCCGCAGTCCCCAGCAGCAAATGAAGCGGAAAGAACGGGGTCAGGATCCTGGACTGGGGATTGGCAAACAGCGGCATCCCTCCGCATTGATACGGAGTCCAGAAGGGGAACTGATGAAAACGAGTCAGCGTGTACACCGCGCTCCAGTCCCAGTCGCGGAACTGATCCCAATCGTTGTTCGTGTAGGGTTCGGTCAGGTGCCCGAACATGGAGAAGCCGAACAAGACCCCAAATGCGATCGCACCCAGGATTACGAGCGCGGCCTCGCGCGAAAGGATCGCGGCGCGCAGCCTCTTCCCCATTTGCTCCATGCGGGTTGGCCGTCAGCCGCGGCGGGGACGGCGCCAGGCTTGGAACTGCGGCCCGGCGGCGGCGGATTTCATCGGGACAGCGCGGCGACTTTGGATTCGACGAAGTCGATCACCTTGACCTCGAGATTCGTGTCTTCGAGGCGATCGATCTCCTGGACGCCGGTGGGGCTGGTCACGTTGACCTCGGTCAGGTAGCCGCCGATGATGTCGAGTCCGACGAAGTAGAGCCCATCGCGACGCAGCCGCGGCCGCGCCATCGCGCAGATTTCGCGATCGCGCTCGGTGATTTCAGCCTTGATACAGGTGCCGCCGACGTGGATATTGCCGCGCACCTCTTCGGGCAGCGGCACGCGCAGCATGCATCCGAGCGGCTCGCCGTCGAGCACGATCAGCCGCTTGTCGCCGTCGCGCACCTCGGGGATGAACCGCTGCGCCATCACCAGGCGGCTGCCGAAGTGGGTGACGGTCTCGAGAATCGCGTTGAGGTTGCCGTCGCCGCGCCGGGCCAGAAACACGCCCTCGCCGCCGTGGCCGTCGAGCGGCTTGACGATTATCTCGCCGCCCTGATCGAGCAGGAATTGCTTTACGCGCGGGATCGCGTAGGTCACCAGCGTGGGCGGAATCGCGCGGGGAAAATTAAGTTGATAGAGCTTCTCGTTGGCTTCGCGCAGGCCGGCGGGACTGTTGATCACAAAGCTGCGGCGCGGGTCGACCAGGCCGAGCAGCATCGTGGCGTACAGATAGGCGGCGTCGGCCGGCGGATCCTTGCGCATGAAGATCGCGTCGAAGGTTTCCAGCGGATATTCGTCGCTATCGCCGGGATAGGAATAGTGCGGCGTCGCGCGGACCACCTCGCAGCGGCGCGCCCGGCCGAGCGCTTGCGGGCCGCGCGCGAACAGATCGCGGATACCCAACTCGTAGAGTTCGTGGCCGCGCGCGTGCGCTTCGAGCATGAAGGCAAAGGTGGTGTCCTTGTCGACCAGGACCTCCGCCAGCGGGTCCATCACGAAGGCGAATTTGTAAGCCATCGGTCAGCCAGCTCCGTCCAGCTCGCCGAGCGCGTCAACCGCGATACTGAGCGCGGCGAGCGCGGCGGTCTCGCTGCGCAAGCGATTAGAGCCCAGTCCCACGTTCACAAAGCCAGCTTGCTGCGCCATCGCCTGTTCCTCGCGATCGAAGTCGCCCTCCGGTCCACAGACTATCAGGATTCGCTGCGGTCTTGCTCGTCTGATCACCGCGCCGAGGGGCGCTGCGCCAAGCGCGCAACTCACGCGCAGCGTGTCGCCGGGAACGATCCGAATCAAGTCGGCGAAACCGAGCGGCGGGCGAATCTCCATCGGGAATATGGCGAGACTCTGTTTGCTCGCGGCGGCAACCAGCCGGCGCCAGCGTGCGATTTTCTCATGGCCGGGAGTACGCGCGACCGCGCGCGCCGACACGATCGGCCACAACTCCGCGGCGCCCAGTTCGGCCGCCTTCTCAACCAGAAAATCCATCCGCGGGCCCTTGATTATCGCCGCGCCGAGCGCGACCGTGCGTGCGGCGGCGCGCGGCAACTTTTGTGTGACCTCGATTAGCGCATGGCGCGCCTCGAAGGATCTAATGATCCCGTCGTACTCCGCGCCGCGTTCATCGATCAGCGCGACCCGCGCGCCGGGACGCAGGCGCATCACGTCGCGCAGATGATGGAGCTCGTCGCCGCTCAGGCGCGCGACGCCGCCGCTGATCGAGTCGCGCGCGATCGCAAAGCGCGGCGGCGGCTTCATCGCGCGAGCACCATCGTGGCCCAGCCGCGGCTGCGCCCGATGAAAACGCATCGGAGTGACGGTTGGTAGCGGCGCAAAACGTCGGCAGCCTCGCGGGCCAGAATGCCGGCGAGGATCAGCCGCCCGTCGCGGGCGAGCAGGCGCACGAGCGTGGGCGCCATTTCGATCAGCGTCGAGGCGAGGATGTTGGCGGCGATGAGATCGTAATGCCGCCGCAGCTTATTGAGCGGCGCGGAGGAAAACTCGAGCGCCGCTGAAAGATGATTGAGCGTGGCGTTTTCGCGCGCGTTCTCGAGCGCCTCAGGATCGATATCGATCGCCGAGACGTGTTGGACGCCGAGCAGCTTCATTGCCATCGCAACAATACCCGAACCGGTTCCGACGTCGAGCGCGTTGCGAAAGCGGCGCTCGGCGGCCAGCCGCTCCAGCGCGCGCAGCACGCCGGCGGTGGTCGGATGATGGCCGGTGCCAAAGGCACGCGCCGGCTTGACGATCAGGTTCAGGCGCGCGGGATCGCGATCCATGCTCCACGGCGCGACGATCTGGAAACGGCGCCCGATGCGCAGCGGCTTGAAGCGCTTCATCCACATCGTGGACCATCCGGGATCGGCGATAGTGCTGAGGCGCGGAGGCCGCGCGCCGCCAGTCAGCATCCCGGCCGCGCGCATCACGCGATTGATCTCGGCAAGTTGCGATTCGGTAACGCGCGTGAAGAAAGCCGCCAGCGATACGACGGCGCGCGGCTTCGCGCCGGGGCGGGAGCCATGCGCAATCGCGCATCCGAGCGCGCCGCGCGCGACCAGAAATCCCGCCGCCTCGTCGGCCATCGCGGCCGGAGTCCTGAACACGGCCCGTACGAACTGGTCTCGATGGCGTCTCAGGCTGGGCGTTTCCTAGTGTCCTCGGTTGGCGGTTCCCGCATAACTCGCAGAAAAGAGAATCGCTCCGCGTAGATCCCTCGCTATGCTCGGGATGATGGGATGGACCCAGCCCGTGTTCAACGGCTTCATAATGAGCCAGCGATGGTACGCGACCATCGAGAACGAACTACGGGAGGGTCCGTCATGCAGATTACAAGAATCGGAATGGATATCGCAAAGCAGTTGTTCGAGCTCCACGGCGTAGATCGGCGCGGTCGGGTGGTGCTGCGCAGAACGCTCAAACGCGAGCGCTTGCTCGAGTTTTTTGCCCAGCTCAAGCCCTGCGAGGTCGGCATGGAAGCTTGCGGCGGCGCCCATTACTGGCATCGCGAGATCAGCCAGCTGGGACATACGGTGCGGCTGGTGTCGGCGCACAAGGTCAAGCCTTACGTCGAGGGCAACAAGAACAATCGCCACGACGCGGCCGCGATCTGTGAGGCCATGAGCCGGCGCTCGATGCGCTTCGTGCAGCCCAAGAGCAAGCCGCAGCAGGACCTGCAAGCGCTGCATCGCACCCGCGCGCTTTTGCTGCGCGAGCTGACCGCGCTATCCAATCAGATCCGCGGGCTGTTGCACGAGTACGGGCTGGTGATGGGCAAGGGCGCGGCGGCGCTCAGGCGCACGGTGCCAGAACTGCTGGCGAGCAACGACGAGCGCATCACCGCAGTGCTCAAGACCGTGGTCGCCGAGCAGTTCGAGCGCTTCAACTACCTCGCCCAGCGGGTCAACACCTACGATCGCCGGATCGGCGAGTTTTGTAGGCAGGATGAACGCTGCCGGCGGATGCTCAAGGTCGAGGGCATCGGCCCGCTCAGCGCAACTGCACTGGTGGCGGCGATCGGCGACGGCCGCGAGTTCAAAAACGGGCGTCACTTCAGTGCCTATCTGGGCCTGGTGCCAGGCCACAGCAATACCGGGGACAAGACCGTGATGCTCGGCATCACCAAGCGCGGCAATCGTTATCTGCGCACGCTGCTGATCCACGGCGGACGCGCGGCGGTCTACGCCGCTCGCCGCCGTACCAACCCCCGCAGCGTTTGGCTTAATCGCCTCAGGGAGAACAGTTGCCACAACGTCGCCGCAGTGGCGTTGGCCAACAAGAACGCCCGGGTAGCCTGGGCGATCCTGCGCTATGGTGAGGACTACTGTCCGGGGCAGGCCCATCGCCAGCCAGCAGACCCCGCCGCCGCGCGCACTGTTCGGCCAGCGAAAAGACCGCTGGCCTTCGCCGTGCAGAGCGCCCACCCCGCCAATCGGAGCAGAAAGCATTTTTCGCCCGCCCGCACTTCAAATGAAGGGCGGGTCGAAAAATGCTTAAAGGCAAAAACTAAAACCCGGCGCAACTAAGCGCCGATAGGGTTCCCCCTAACGAGTTGCGAAGGCTGTTGTATCGATGCTGATGGCAAAACGGTCACACCGGCACCTGGCAATGCTGCTATTTGTCACGGCCCCAAAAGAGGCCGCCGGGATGATGAGCTCCAGGTGCGCGGCTCCCCATCATGGCTCGGGCTGTTTCGCCGCGCCCACTAAAGAAGCCGAATATATGGCCGCAACCGCCCATCCCATCACTTCAGACAACAGACAGCCTTGCATCGGGGCTGGGTCCATATATGACAGGTAGGGAGCGAGGATTCTTATTTTTGTCATTCCGAGCGCAGGTTGCCGGAGCGAGGAATCTACGCGGAGCGATTAATTCCGAGTTGCGCCAAGGTCTCCACAAGCTGAGAGAGCGCTGGGCCATCCTCAACTCACTTCCCAACTCAGCACATTACGCCGGCAGGCGGAACGCGTCGGCTTTGGCGGCTGGGCCGATGCCGGCGCGGGCGATTACCTGCCGATCGACCGGGATGCGCTTTTTCAGCTCCGGCATCACTTCTTTCGCGAAGGTGCGGAGATTCTGCTCGGCGTAGTCGTAGGGCATCCCGCCGTAACTGAAAACCGCGTTGAAGGCCTCGGCGCCGGTGCGATTCGAAACGTCGACGATCCGGTTGTAGCACTGCTCGGGCGTGCCCCAGATCTGTAGGCCGAGGAAGAACTCGACCATCGCATCGACGCCGCCCGGTGAGTTCATGATCTGCTGCATCCGGCTGTACGATTCGTAACCGCGCATGTTGAGCAGATGGGTTCCCTTAAGCTCGTAATGGCGCACCACCGAATACCAGTACGCGCCGATATATTTGTAGGCCATCTCGCGCGCGCGATCGGCGTTGGTGTCGCAGATCACCCATCCCGCATTGATCGGCGGCGGCGCGTCGGCGCCGTTCACCTCGCGATAGATGCGCCGGTAATCGTTGAGCTCGGCCGTGACCGCGTCCCAGGGCTTTTGCGGGATGATCAGCAGGCCGATGCCGAGCTTCGCCATGATCGCGGAAGACTCGGGCGAGACCGCGGCGGCGTAGGTGCGTCCGCGAAACGACTTGAACGGCGCCGGCCGCAAATAGCGCTTGGTCTGCTTGACCAGCGTGCCGTCGAACTCGCAATAGCCGGTCTCCAGCCCGTTCAAGATCATCTGCGCCGACTCGGTGAAGAACTGGCGGCTGTCTTCCTGATTGACGTGGAAGCCTTCGAATTCGACCCGGCCCAGGCCGCGGCCGATGCCGAAGATGAGCCGTCCGCCGGAAAAGTGGTCGAGCATCGTGACCTGCTCGGCGACCCGGATCGGGCTGTGCCACGGCAGTACCACGACCATCGAGCCAAGCTGGATCTTCTGCGTGCGGCCGGCGAAGTAGGTTAGGTACTGGAGCACATCGGGGCACATCGTGTAGTCGGTGAAGTGATGCTCGACGCCCCACAGCGATTCGAATCCCATCGGCTCAGCCAGGTCTGCCAAACGAAGCTCGTTGCGATAGACCTCGTGGTCGCTGCGATTCTCGCCCTGTCCCTGAAAGATGACTGCCATTCCGACGTGCATGATGTAATTCTCCCGTTGACGCCTCACTTGGCGGAGGTCGTCAATTCCCGGCACGCGCGCTCTCAGCGGCTGAAATACTACGACGATCGCGCCGCAATTGCCATTTGCGATCCGGGCATGGGCGCGATGCTGTGGAGCGCTCGACAGCCTCGGTTTTGGCGGCGCGCTGCGAGACGATAGACTTACGCCAGCGGAGAGGTGCGGCATTCTGAATATCCTGAACATAGGACATCGTGGCGCGAGCGGGAGCTTTCCGGAGAACACGCTCAGCTCGTTTCGCGCCGCGATCGAAGCCGGCGCACAGATGTGCGAGCTCGACGTGCAGATGACGCGCGACGGCGTCGCGGTGGTGATTCACGACGAGACTGTCGATCGCACCACCGACGGCAAGGGTGCGGTGGCCGATCTCACGCTCGCCGAGTTGAAGCGCCTGGACGCGGGCGCGCGCTTCCATAAAAAATTCGCGGGCGAGCGGATTCCGACGCTGGACGAAGTGCTGGCCGCCGTTCAGGGGCGATGCGCGCTCAATATCGAGCTCAAGGCTTCGCACTCGGAGCCGCAGGTCTGCGCGCTGATGCGCAAGTATCAGGCGCTTGAGAGCTCGATCGTTTCGAGCTTCGAGTGGGAGCTGTTGTGGTGCGCGCGCGAAATCGAGCCGGCGATCCGGATCGGCCTGCTGGCGGAGAAAAACCCCGAGCGGCTGCTCGCCGAAGCGATCGCAAGGCGCGTGACGGCGATCCATCCGCGATTTGATCTGGCGACGCCGCAACTATGCGACCAGGCGCATCGCAATGGGCTCAAAGTCTACGTATGGACCGTCGACGCGCCCGAGGCGATGCGTATCCTCGCCGGCAACGGCGTTGACGGCATCATGACGAATTATCCCGAGCGGCTGCGCGCGGCGCTGCAATAAGAAGAGTCGCCGGTGGCGTTTGCGCAGGACAAAATAGAGGAGCTTCGCGGCCGGGCCGACATCGTGGAGGTGATCGGCGCGCACGTGCGGCTGCGGCGCGTGGGCAACCGCTTCACCGGGCTATGCCCGTTTCATAACGAGAAAACCCCGTCGTTCTCGGTCAGCCCGGAGCGCGGGTTCTTCCACTGCTTCGGATGCGGCGCGGGCGGCACCGTGTTCAACTTCGTGATGCAAATCGAAGGGCTGAGCTTTCCTGAGGCGATCCGCTCGCTCGCCGCCCGCTACGGGATAACGCTGCCCGAGCGCGGCGAGAGCAGCGCGAAAACCGGCGAGCGCGATTCGCTCTATCGCGCCAACGAGGTCGCCGCGGACTTCTATGCGCATGTGTTGTGGAACATTCCCGAAGGCGCGCTGGCCCGCGATTATCTGAAATCGCGCGGTGTTGCGGACGATACCACGCACGCCTTCAAGCTCGGCTTCGCGCCGGTGGGCGCTTCGCTCACTCGCGCGCTGGAAAAGCGCGGGCTGATCGACGCGGGGCGCAAGCTGGGGCTGGTCAAGCAGGACGCGAACGCTCCCTACGACATGTTCCGCGCGCGCCTGATGTTCCCGATTCGCGACGTGCAGGGACGCACGATCGCGTTTGGCGGCCGGGTGCTCGACGACCGCCTGCCCAAGTACATCAATTCGGCCGAGTCGCCGCTGTACTCGAAGGCGCGCAATGCTTACGGATTGTATGAAGCGCGCCAGGCGATCGCGAAAAGCGATCGCGCGATTGTGGTCGAGGGCTACCTCGACGCCATCGCGGTGTCGGCCGCCGGATTCAAGGAAGTGGTGGCGAGCCTTGGTACTTCGCTGACCGTCGATCAATTGCGCCTGCTCGGTCGCTACACGCGCAACGTTATCGCCTGCTTCGACGGCGACGCGGCCGGCCGCAAGGCGTCGCTACGCGCGCTCGAAGTCTTTCTGGCGGCGGGTCTGCTGGGGCGCGGAATTTTCATCCCGACCGGCTTCGATCCTGACACGCTGATCCGGGACCAAGGCGCCGCCCGCTTCGGCGAGCTGATCGAATCATCGGAGACTGCTGATCGACTATTTTATCAGCGAGCAGGCGGGGCTGGCGCAGGCGTCGATAGAGGAGCGGGTGCGCGCAGCCGAGCGAGTGGCGGAAATGCTGCGCAAGGTCGTTAATCGCTTCGAGCTAGATCTGCTGGCGCGCAAAGCGAGCGCTCTCGGTGTCGGCGAGGAAGTACTGAGAAAGGAGATGATGAAAGGCGGCAGGCGCGACGCCACAATCCAACTCCCTCACACACATCAGGCTGATCGCAGCATATTTCATGGCGAAGCGCTTTCAGAAGCCGAGATCGGAATCGTTGCAGTCGCGCTCGCACGCGATGACCTGCGCGAGAAGATCCTCAGAGAAGCGCCGACGCGCGATTTCTCGAACGCGAGTCTAGCGGCGGCGCTGGGAGAAATTTGCCATTCACAGAAGGGCCACGGCGAAATCGAGAGTTGGCTTGCCGAGCATTTGCCCGACGAGCAGCGGAGCCGGCTCAGTTCTTTGATGGTTCGACCTTGGATGGACGATCCCAAAGAAGCGAGCAAACTGCTGGACGGATATCTGGGCGCGATCGAGCGCGCGCGCCATCAGCGTGAAATCGACGGACACAGGCGCGGAGCAACTCCCGCTGACACACGGGAATCGGTGGCGGCGGCGCAATCGCTGATCGCGGTGCGGCGCGAGGAGCATCGCAGCGATTGAATCGTAGCGCATCTCTTAAAAAAGCCGGCCAAAGTTGGTACGATGCGATTCTGTCCGATGCCTCCGCGAGGGCCCATAGCTCAGCCTGGTTTAGAGCTGCCGGCTCATAACCGGCTGGTCCCAGGTTCAAATCCTGGTGGGCCCATCCCAATCGGCGGCAAATCCCGGCCATGCGGAATTACCAACAATGAACAGGAAATGGTGAAGAATTGCGCGAAGATCTAACCCGGCTGATGCATCTTCAGGATCTCGATCGGCACTTGCGGGAGCTTGAAGAGTCGTTCGCCACGATCAGTGCCCGAGTCGACCAGCTTCGCGACGAAGCAACCAAAGCCGCAACCGAGCTCGAACAGTTGTCCGAAGAGGACAAGAGCGCGCTGCTGGCGCGCAAGCAGCAGGAGCGCGAGCTGGCCGAGGGCGAGGCGCGAATCCGCAACCATCGGATGCGCCTGAATCTGATCCGGAATGAAAAAGAGCTCCAGGCCATCGGCCACGAGGTCGAAAGCCTCAAGGACAGCAATCAGCGGCTGGAAAGCGAGGTGCTGATCGAGCTCGAGGCGGCCGAGCAGCGCGCGCCGCGAATCAAGGAGCTCACCGAGCTGACGGCAAAAAAGCGCGCCGAGCTGGCCGCCGCCGAAAAGGAAATCGCCGGGCAGGTCGAAGAGCTCAAGGCCGCGCTGGGCCGGCAGCGCGCCGAGCGCGACACGCTGGCCTCGGGAATCGATGAATCATTACGCCAGCGCTATGAAGTGATCTTCAACCGGCGCGGCGGCCTGGCGGTGACGGCGGTCAAAGGCGGAACCTGCCAGGGCTGCCGGATGAAGATCCCGCCGCAACTGCATAATGAGATCCAGCGCGAGGACGCGATTCACTTCTGCCCCAACTGCCAGCGGATTCTGTACTGCGAGCCCACCAGCGAAGCGCGTTGAAGATGTCTGAGCCCCTCCTGAAGCAGCGCTGGCCCTCCCGTCTGAAGTGGCGCCGGCAGCCTGCCCTGAGCCCTGGAACGGGTCCCTGCCGGCGATTCGGGGCGGGGGTCCGACAGAAAATTATCAGAACATCCTCTGTAGGACCCTTGTATCCCGAAGATCGCATCGCAGGAAAGCAGCAGGCGTGGCAGATCGGTGGATCGTCGGCAGGCTCATTCGGAATCACCGGCGGGGACGCCGGCGCTACTTCAGAAGGGAGGGCTCGGACATCTTCAACGCATTCCAACTCACGACACTAACCTATCTCTTTCGCCAGCCGGTCGGCGGGATCGGGGGCGCCCATCGCGCGATACATGGCCTCGGCTTCGCGCAGTCCTGATGCCAGCACCTCAGGATCGTCGCGTCCGGCCATTCGGGCCTCCGCCTCGCGCAAGCGTGGCAGCAGGGAATTGCCGCCGCTCTGGCGGACCAACGCGCGGGCTGCGGCAATCACCGGGGCGATCTCGTGTTCCGGCGCGCCCTTATGGACGAGGGCGTCGACCAGCGCGGCGCGGGCCAGGGCGGCTTGAAACCAGGCCCCGCCCTCATCTGCGGCCTCGATCCCCTCGCGTGCCCTGGCGATCGCAGCCTCGGTGTCACCGCGGGCCAGACACGAGTCGGCGAATACCGCGAGGTAATAAGCCTGCCAGTCGAGCCCCGTTCCCGCGCCACGAGCCTGCGTCAGGGCCTCGGTGAAGCGCTCTTCGCTGGCGCTGTAGTCGCCGTTCAAAAAAAAGGCGATCGCGAGTTGAGATGAGGCCATGATCTGCGAAAACCGGCTTCCGACCACTTCGGCAATTTCCACCCCCTCCAGTGATGCCCGGCGAACCTCCGTGGCGGGCACTCGGGAAGTGCCCCGGGCGAGATAAGCGCAAAAGCTGAGCCCTCCGAGAGCCCATCCGAGGTTCTCTTGCGCACTGTGTTCGCGCGCCATTCGGATGGCGCGTTCCGCACGCGGCCAGCATTCGTCGAAGCGGCCCGCCTGTGCCAGCATCCACCCCGCCAGCATCTCCGCCCAGATCAACGGGCTGTACCCGATAAACTCCCGGCCCACTTGCGGATCCCCGCCGCTGAGCTCAACGATGCGATCGAACGCCTCAAGCGCTTGCGGAAGGCGCCCGGCAACCGCGAGCCAGTACGCACGCGCGGTTTCAACGCGGAAGGTCTCGCCCGGGTCCTTGCCATCGCTGAGCATAGCCCTGGCTTCTTCGGCGAGCTCAAGGGCGGCTTCCGCTCGACCGAGCATCCCCAGATGCGCAGCAAAGCCGGAAAGCGAGGCGCCTATAGCAGATGGGCGTCCCAGCTCCTGCGCCAGCGAACGGGCCTCGTCCATGCAGCCGCGCACCTCGTCCTCGCTCATGCCCAGTCGCCAAGTGCCGCTCGCCAGGATGAAGGTGCACGCGCGCAGCCGCGACTCCTTGGCGTCTGCATCATCGAGCGAGCGGCCGAGGTCGCGCACCTTCCGCCAGTGCCGCACGCCCTCGACCGGATCGCGGGCCGCGGCCCATTCTGCGGCGCGGCGATGCCAGCGCACGGCCTGGCCGAGATCGGCGGCCTCTTCCCAGTGATGCGCCAGCAGCGCCGCCTGCTGGTCGAGGTCCTGCGCATGGGCTGCCTCGATGACGCGCGCGACCGCCGCGTGCAACCGTTTGCGCCGCTCCTGGAGCTGCGAGGCCAGCGCCACTTCCTGCGTCAGCGGATGCTTGAACAGATACTCGGCGACCGGATAAAGCGACTGCTCGTACACGAACTCGGCGTCCTTGAGCTTCTGCAGCGCTTCGCGCAACTGTGGTGCGGCCTGCTCGACCACCGCCGCCAGGGTCGGCTCGTCGAACTCGCGGCCGATTACCGCCGCGGTCTGCAGCACGTCCTTGTCCCGCTGCGCCAGCCGATCGATGCGCGCCGCCAGCAGCGCGTGCACTGAACTTGGCACCTCCAGCTTGTCCACCGGCGTGACCAGCCGATAAGCGCCCTTGCTGCCTTGCAGCTTCCCCGACTCGATGAGATTCTGCACCACCTCTTCGGTGAAGAACGGATTGCCGCCGGTGCGGGCATGAATCGCCTCGGCCAGGCCGGCGGTGCTGCGATCGTTGCCGAGCAGCGCATCGAGCAACTCGCGGATCGCGTCGGGGCCCAGCGGCGCGAGTGGTAGCTGGTGATAGAACGACTTCCCCATCCAGGGCGCCTGGTACTCGGGGCGAAAGTTGAGCAGCATCAGGGAGCGCGTCCCGGCCCGGGCGTCGATCAACGGCTCGAGATACGCCTCGCTGCCGCTGTCGAACCAGTGCAGATCTTCGAGCAAGGTTACCTGCGTCTCGCGCTGGCCGCGCGCCTGGTTCACCCTCCGGACGATGTCGAACATCTGGCGCTGGCGCGCCTCGGGATCGATACGCGGGGCCGGGTTCTCGGGGTCGGAAACTCCCATGAAGTCGAAGACCAGCGGCAGGCTCTCGCGCAGGCTCTCATCGAGCAACAGCATGCGGCCGGCGATACGCTCGCGGGCGGTGGCTTCGCTATCCTGCTCGGTGATGCCGAAGAAGGCGCGAAACAGTCGTAGCATCGGCAGGAAGGGGATCGCCTTGCCGTGCGCGACCCCGGTGGTTTCGTAGGTCATCAAGCCGCGCGCCCGGCATCGCTCGAGGAACTCGAAGCACAGCCGGCTCTTGCCCAGCCCCGCTTCGCCGACAATCCCGATAATCTGGGCGTTGCCCTCCCGCGCGCGCGTTAACGCCGACTCCAGCACCTGCATCTCGTCGCCGCGTCCCACGAAGCGCGAGAAGCCCCGGCTGCGCGAAACGTCCAGGCGCGTGCGCATCTGCCCGAGCCCTTGCAGCTCGTAGACATGCATCGCCCCGTGCACCCCTTTGATCTCCATCTCGCCCAGGTCAGCGAGCGCGAAGTAGCCCTGGATTTGGGCGGCGGTATGCGCCGTGAGGTAGACCTTGCCCGGTTCGGCGATCTGTTCCATGCGGGAGGCGAGGCCGACGGTATGTCCCTGCGCGGTGTAGTCCATGTGCAAGTCGTCGCCGATCTTGCCGACGATCACCTCACCGGAGTTAAGCCCGATGCGGGCCGAGAAGTTGAGCCCGCGCCGCAGGCGCAACTCGTTGGCATAGCCGCGCAGCCCGTCGACAAGATGCAACGCCGCGTAGCAGGCGCGGCGCGCATGATCCTCGTGCGCGATCGGTGCGCCGAACAACGCCATGATGCCGTCGCCGGTGAACTTGTCCACAAAGCCCTCGAAGCGTTCGACCCCCTCCGAGAGGATCTGGAAAAAGCGGTTCATGATCTGCGACCACGCTTCCGGATCGAGCTGCTCCGCCAGCTCCATCGAGCCTTTTCACGTCGGCAAACAGCACCGTCACCTGCTTGCGCTCGCCTTCGAGGGCGGACTTGGATTGCAGGATCTTGTCCGCGAGATGTTTGGGCGTGTACGCGCGTGGCGCGGGTGCGGCGGCGGGGGTCTCGGTGAGCGACGCACGGCACTTGCGACAGAACTTGGCGGCGGGACGGTTGCCGGCGCCGCAGCTTGGACAGGCGGCTTCCAATGGCGCGCTGCACTCTTCGCAGAAGGCCGAGTCGGGCAGGTTCTCGCTCTGGCACTTGGGGCATTTCATCGGAGTCTCCTCATCGAATCTCGGTCATACGGTCATTGAGGAGATCGATCAATGATTCGATGACTGAGCGGCGGCTGGTGCTCGAGCGCCAGGACACACGGAGGGGAGGCCGTGGTTGTCTCCCCTCCGGAAGGAAATGAAGTGATCGGAGGCTGGTTCAGCCTAACGGGATTTCCGAATACACCGCCGAGGAAATCATATCCCCCGTGGGTTGATTGGTCGAATTCACCTCGGCAACCAACGCCTGCCAGGCCTTGTCAGTCTGGAGCTTCGTGTTGAGATCGCCGAACGCTTTCCAATCCGCCGTCTCGATTACGTAGAGCACGCCGTTGGGGACGCCGCCGGAAGCCTGGTTGTGGGTCCGGGTGGTAGCGCCCAGGCCGCGGATAATTTTGTCAGCCTTCTTCGCGATAGCCATGAAGTCCGCAAGCCGGCCCGGACGCGGCTGCCAGAGAAATACTTGTGCGATTGCCATAATTATCTCCCAATTTGTGGTTGAGGAATTCCTGCGCGGGAACGATCGCGCCTCAGCTCGGAACCTCTTCGTTCATTCCGGTACGGAGGGTGTCGGCGGCGGGATCCTTCCTCCCTCCGACTTCCGTCCTCAGCGCTATCCATTCGGGATCGGAATCGAGCTTCGACCGGTATGCGGCGTAAGCCTTCCAGTCGGCATTCTCGATCACTACCGCGATCGATCCCGCGTTCGCCCCGGAGGTCTCGTTCCAGGCTCGCAGCTTGGCGCCTGCCCGCTTGACCACAGTGTGAACCTTGCCGAGGTCGCGCATGAAGGTCTCAAGATGGCCGGGTCGTGGCTTGATTATGAACACGTGTGAGACTGCTGACATTTTTACCTCCCATAAGCCCGTTGCAGTTGGTGACAGCCCGTTGGATGGAGAAAGTGAAAAGCTCGCGTCCAGTTCTGCCCGCATAGCGAATGGCCCTGTTCGGAGCGAGCCGGGCCGGTGGCGAAATGGACCGCTGACCCGTACGCCGAACGGGCAACGGTTGTCAAGGCAAATTCGCTCTCGTCGCGCCGGCCGAGCGAGTGGCCCGTCGATTGGATTCCCGAGCGTACCAGCAAGACGGCGTAGCGTAGGGCAAGACCGCGCAGCGTAGGCCGGGTTCGCAGCCCGCGGCGCCGATTCGAGCTCGGCGCGATCGACCGCCTTGTGCGCCCGCTCATTTGACACTTCCTTGACAATCTGTCCGCCAGTGCTACTCTTCCGCAGAGTGTATTAACCGAAGATCGCGCCGGGGAGAGTGCGGCATGAGGATTGAGGGCGACGCCGGTCGCTTGAGCCATCGAAAGGGAGGGCGTTCCGACACTCAACGGATCGCGCGAACCTGTCCCCCTGCGGATCTAGCGGCGCGATTCCCGATTCCCGGCAACTTTAGTTCCACGCAAACGCGCACTGCGGATCCAGTTCACGGCTCCGGGCATGGCGAGCGTCGTCGTGCCACGGCCATCGGGATGGAAGCGATTGGCGGTTGCGAACCGCCCTCGTTCGAGGTTGCGGAGAGGTGAGGCGATGGGACGGGCGATAGTCAGGACCTGCAAGCGCGCATGGTCGGGCGCCGCCCGGCCGGCGTTCATCGTCGCGTTACTGGTGCTGGTGCCGGTCGGCGTGGTGCTGATTCATTCGGCGCTGAAAGCTTCACCGAGTGTTACCATCGGCGGTTTCGTGAAAACCGGAACGGCCGCAATATGCGATTCCACCGTAACGCTCTACACGGCGGGCAGCAGCGGCTACGGATCGCTCGGTACCTCGCTCAACTCGGCCACCGTCACCACCGCCAGTGACGGCAGCTTCAGTTTGACGTTCACGCCTCCGGGGGGAAATCCGCAGACCTATATCACCGCGACCGGAGGCAAAGTGGGGGGCTGCGTCACCGCCAATTCGGCGATCGGGCTGATGGCGGCGCTGGGTCCGGCCAACTCCCTGTCGGTTTCCACCAGCGTTACGATCAACGAGTTTACCACCGCGGCGTCCGAATGGTCGCTGACGCAGTTCCTCGATCCGACCGGGCGCACCGTGGGTGCGCCGGCGTCCAACAGCTACGGGCTGCCGAACGCGTATAGCAGCTTCGCCAACCTGGCGGCCATAAATTCGGTCAGTTTGTCGGTGAGTGGCAGTCCGTCGAGCTTCCTGCCCAGCGTTTGTCCGGGACACACCAACTGCGACGGGCTGGAGCGGGTGAACACGCTGGCCAACATCCTGGCGGGATGCATCGAGAGCGGGGCGTCGTCGTCGGTCGCCTGCCAGACGCTGTTGTGCGATGCGACCCCGGGCGACACCTATAGCGCCGGTTGCTCGCCGGGAACGCCCACGATCACCGACACGCTGGGGGCGGCGTACCAGATCGTCGCCAACCCGGCCAACAACGTGAGCACGCTGTTCGGGCTTGCGTCGGTGGAAACTCCCTTCAGCCCGGCGCTGGCATCGTCGCCCGACGGCTGGGAGATCGCGCTGGACTTCAACAACATCATCACCGGCGCGGCGTTCGACGGCCCCTACGATGTAGCGGTGGGTTTAGCGGGCAACGTCTTTGTGGGGAATGTGAGCGGCAATAGTGTGAGCGAGCTGCCGACGGCGAACAACTACAGCGTAGGCGCCAACTTCAACGACACCAACCTCACCATCGCCCCTACGCCTGCGCCTACGCCTACGCCCGTCGCGCTGTTCGAGGGACCCGCCTCGATAGCGCTGGACGAAGGTGGCAACCTCTTCGCGGGGAACTTGTACAGCGACAGCGTCAGCGAGCTGTTCGGGCCGGCCCCATTCACCACGGGCAACAATTTCGCGCCTCTGGCTGCGGTGTTCAACCATCCGTTCGCGATAGCGCTGGACGCATCAGACAACGCCTTTGTGACGGATTACTACAGCGACAGCGTGAGCGAGCTGACCGCGGCGAGCGGCTACAGCACCGGCCTCAACTTCAACAACACCAGCTCACCGGGCGCCTCGCTCGACGAGCCCGCCGGGATCGCGCTGGACGCGGGCGGCAACGTCTTTGCAGCGAATTTGTTCGGCAACAGCGTGAGCGAGCTGACTGCGGTGAGCAGCTACAGCGCCGGTCGCAACTTCAACAACTCCAACACCGGCTCGCCGGGCGCGGAGTTCGACCAACCCTACGCGCTGGCGCTGGACGGATCAGCCAACATCTTTGCGGCGAACTTCGGCAACAACAGCGTGAGCGAGCTGACCGCGGTGAGCAGCTACGGCGCCGGGCTGAACTTCAACAACACCAACACCGGCTCGCCAGGCGCGTCGTTCAATGAACCCTACGGGATAGCGGTGGACGGAGCGAACAACGTCTTCACGGCGAATTATGGCAACAACAGCGTCAGCGAGCTGACGGAGGCGAGCAGCTACCTGACCGGGCTGAAGTTCGCGCCCCCGGGCGCAGCGTTGAAGCAGCCGGACTCGGTAGCGCTGGACGCATCAGGCAACCTCTGGGTGGCGAACGCCAGCGGCAACAACCTGAGCGAGTTTATGGGACTGGGCGTGCCGGTCGTAACGCCGCTCCAGGCTGCCCTTCCGCCTGCGTCGGGCGCGCCGACTGCGACCGCGTCACCCACGCCGACTGCAAGTCCGACCTCGTCACCTACGCCGACCCCGACCCCTACGCCGACCCCGACCCCCACGCCGACGCCGACCCCTACGCCGACACCGACCCCGACGCCTACGCCGACCCCAACTCCGACGCCTACGCCGACACCTACCCCGAGCCCGACCCCAACTCAGGTGCCGGGCTCATGCACCACCGATTCCTATGTCGCACACTGTACCAACAGCACGCCGGTCGACGCCTCGTCGTTCACGCTCAATCTGAATGTGACGACCGGCGACCTGATGTACATCGCGATCTGCGACGTCGGCACGGACAACAGCCCGAGTGTTAGCTCGGTGTCGTCGTCGAGCTGCGCGTCGGGAAACTGGTCGTTTGACGACGTTGCGCTCTCTGCTGGAGCGGTGGCGACCATCTATCATGCGACCGCGACTGCCACCGACAGCGCCTGCACGATAACCGTCACACTCGGCGCAAAGAACACCGCGGCGGCTACGGCCTACGATGTTCCCTTTGGAACCGATAGCTACGACGGCTCGAACGCAGCCCTGGGCAGCGGGACCGACTTCACCATCGATCCCGGAAGCATTACCACCGATCACGTTAATGACATCGATATCAGCGCCTTTTGTGGTTTTACGAGCTCCCCGGAGGATTTCGGCACGCTCGCCAACAGCAATGGCAGTCCGGTCAACGACGGACCGAACAACCTCGCGCCGGAATCACTGATAGATGCGGCGCACCAGATTCTCACCTCGACCGGCATGTATGACATGACCTACACGACCACCGGCGGCCAGACCGTCGACGGCGCTGGCGTGAACGTGTCCTTCGAGTTAACGGCCAGTCCGAGTCCTACCCCGACGCCAACTCCGACGCCGACACCTAGTCCAACTCCAACTCCGACGCCTACACCAACTCCGACGCCAACGCCAACCCCGACGCCGACACCGACCCCGACGCCGACCCCAACTCCTACACCCACGCCGACACCGACGCCGACCCCAACTCCTTCGCCAACTCCGACGCCGACCCCAACTCCTGGGCCGACCTCAACTCCTACGCAGACGCCGGTACCGGGCAGCACGTGCACTCCTGACGGGGGCGGCTATCCGGTCGCGAACTGCGCGGTGCTAGGACTCGTCACCAACGGCGCGACCCTCACGGGCACCCTACCGATGACGAGTGGCGACCTGCTCTACCTGGCAGTCTCGGAAGCAGGCACTTTCGGCCCGAACACAACGGTGATGGGGGTGAGCGGATGTGCGGCTTCGTGGACCCAGGATGCGGTGGGGAACACGCAAGGATGGGGCAGCGGCACGATCTTCCACGCCACCTCGAACACCACCGGCGCATGCGCCATCACAGTGACGCTGCAGAACGGCAACACGGCCTCGGGAACGGCCTACGATGTTCCGTTCGGAACGGGGATTATCGATAACCTGAGCACGGGAACGATCAGCCCGGTCCCGGCGTCCAACCCCAACCTCGACACGGGAGCAGCCCTGACGAGCAACGGCCTGGACATACTGGTTGCCGCGCTAGGAGCCTTTACAAACGCGAGCGGGAACTGGAACGGCGCGTTGACGGACAGCATCGGTACCATCCTGGATGACGGGCCGCGCGATGGGATCGATTTTCTGGGCGACCAGGGCCATCAAAAGTTGACCAGCACCGGCAGCTACGACGTCGTACGGAGCATCTCGGGGGAGGCAGCCGGCGGCGCGGCTTTCGTCGCCTATCAGTTGGAGCCATTTGGAGTGACGCCAGGGCCGACAGGAACGCCAACCCCGACGCCGTCACCGTCACCTACCCCAACTCCTGGGCCCACGCCGCTCCCGTGCATCGCTGACGCAGGCGGCTATCCGGTCGCGCACTGCGCGGCGCTCGGACCCATCAGCGGCGGCACGACCCTCGCCAACAACCTCACGATGACCAGCGGCAACCTGCTCTACGTCGCGGTCTCGGAGTCAGGCACTACCAGCGGGAACACCGAGGTCGCGGGCGTGAGTGGATGTGCAGCTTCCTGGACGCAGGATGAGGTGGCGAACGTGCCCGGCTGGGGCAGCGCCTCGGTCTTCCACGCTATCTCGAACACCACTGGCTCGTGCGCCATCACGGTGACGCTGGCGAGCGCCAACACGGGTTCAGGAACCGCCTACGATGTTCCCTTCGGGACGGCCACACTCGATAACCTGTCAATGGGAACGACCTCGCCGGTCCCGGAGTTGAACGCCAACCTCAGCACGGGAGTCGCCGGGACCAGCAGCGGACTGGACGTGCTGATTGCCGCTCTGGGAGCCTATACGGTGACCGGGAGCTGGAACGGCGCCTTGGTAGACCGCACCGGCACGATCGTCGATGACGGGCCGCGCGACGCGGTGGATTTGCTGGGCGACCAGGGGCATCAACGGTTGACCACCGCCGCCGCCTACCAAGTGTCACGGACCATCTCCGGGAATGCGGCTGGAGGGGCGGCCTTCGTCGCCTACGTGCTGCTCCCGTCACCGACACCTGTGCCTACGGCCTCGCAGATCCCGACTGCGACGCCGACGGCCGGTCCCCCGCCGACTGCGACGCCCACGCCGACGCCCTTTGTTCCGACGCCGACTCCTACGCCTAGCCCCACGCCGACGCCTACACCGACCCCGACCCCCACGCCGACGCCTACGCCAACTGCGACGCCGCTACCGGGCACGTGCAACGCTGACGCGGGCGGCTATCCGGTCGCGCACTGCGCGGTGCTCGGACCCATCAGCAGCGGCACGACGCTGACGGGCAGCCTGACTGTGACCAGCGGCGACCTGCTCTACGTCGCAGTCTCAGAGGCAGCCACGATCAGCGCTAACACCGCGGTCACGGGCGTGAGCGGATGTGCGGCTACGTGGACGCAGGATGCGGCGGGGAAGTCTTCCGGATGGGGCAGCGGCACGGTCTTTCACGCGACTTCGGGCACGAGCAGTCCGTGCACCATCACGGTGACGCTGGCGAGTTCGAACGCGGCCTCGGCAACGGCCTACGATGTTCCCTTCGGCACGGCGACGGTCGATACCTTCGCCATGAAAACCAGCTTCCCGGCCCCGGCGACGAACCCCAACCTGAGCACGGGAATTGCCGGGACGAGCAACGCGCTTGATGTGTTGATTGCCGCTCTGGGAGCCTTTACGTCGGGCGGGAGCTTTAACGGAGCCCTGATCGACAGCAACGGCACAATCGTCGATGACGGGCCGCACAACGAGGTCGATTTCCTGGGCGACCAGGGGCATCAACGGTTGACCACGACCGGCAGCTACGGTGTGTCACGTACCATCACCGGGAGTGCAGCCGGCGGGGCGGCATTCGTCGCGTACGAGCTAAAGCCGACGCCAACTCCGACGCCATAGCGGCGCCGGAGTTGTCGCCCGGGCATCTTTGACGGTTGGCGCGATCGCGCCACGAATCGTTGCAACGGTGCAACGATTGTGAATGCGCCTGAGGAGGCTATTGCCCGGTAAGAGCCTCAAATTTGGGCGAAAGTATATTATTACCCAAATTTGCCCAGGCGGCTTTCGCCCGGCTATAAGTCTCGTCGCGCCGCTCTGCGAATCTGTCTAAGGAACTTCCTTCGAGCTTCTCCGTCGGTCCGCTTCGTGTCCGCCCCGGTGAGCGATGGACCGGCCACCGGCGCGCGGAGCCATAGACGCTCAGGCTCAGCGATGGTTAACTCTTTGTAGGATTTGTAGCAGTGGAAGTCCCTGCCAAAAGCCCGCGGCTATCACCGGCACCCTTCCAGGGCAGGCTCCGGCAGGCGCTACCAGGCAATCTCGCGGCAATCGCGTTCACCAGTACGCTGACGCTTCTGGCCGTCGTGGCGATGCTTACGGCGGGGATTGCCGCCGCGCAGAGCGTGGCGCCGCTGGCCCGGACTGTAATCACGCAGCAAATCGACGAGGGCAATCTCGTCACGCTCGGCGGCAACACGCGGCCTGAGGCAAACGCGCAGAATGACCGCGGCGCCGTTGCCGGCGACTTTCAGATGGAGAACCTGATGCTGGTCTTGCGCCGTCCGGCTGCCCTGGAGAAGGCGCGCAAGGAGTTCATCGATTCACTCTACGACCCCGCCTCGCCGAACTTCCATCATTGGGTTACACGCCAGGAGCTGGGGCGCAGGTTTGGCCTTTCGCAGGGCGACCTCCGCAAGCTCGCCAACTGGCTGAGAGCGGCGGCTTCAAGGTGAACCCGATCCCTTCGACCGGTATTTCGATCAATTTCACAGGCACCGCGGGTCAGGTGACCAAAGCCTTCCGCACCGGGATTCATTTCCTCGAGGTAGACGGCGTCAGACATTTTGCAAATATGAGCGACCCGCAGGTCCCGGCGGCGCTCGCGCCGGCAGTCGCCGGGGTCTCGGGACTGAACGACTTCGCGCCGCGGTCCGGGATCCACCCACGGCCCCTCTATACCGCTACCAACCAGGTTCCAACGTACCTGGTGACACCCGCGGATTTGGCCACCATCTACAATCTCAACCCGATCCTCTCGGGCGGTAACACTGGCCAGGGCCAGACGATCGCGCTGATCGAGCAAAGCGACCTCTATAACAGCGGCGCGGATCTGATCAAATTTCGCAGCCAGTTCAACCTTCCCGCTATCTCCAACCCGCAGGTGATCAATCCGGGTTGTTCCGATCCGGGCGTGGTCGTCGGCGCCGACATGCAGCTGGAAACGATCGTCGATACGGAGTTGGCCGGCGCCGCAGCGCCCGGCGCCACGCTCGAGATCGTGTCGTGCTCAAACGCCATTACGGCGCTCATCAATCTCATCACCGGGACGGGAACCAATGAGTTGAGCGGCAGCAACCCTCCTTCGCCGGCGCCAACCATCATCAGCCTTAGCTTCTCGGCGTCCGAGGCCGCGTTGGGGTCCGACAACAGCGCAATCAACGAGGCGATGAGCACTGCCGCCGCCCTCGGCATCGCGGTTTTCGTTGCGGCGGGCGATGCCGGCGGCGATGTCCAGGCCCAAAGCGCGACGGCGTCAACCCACGGAATCAACGTCAACGGATTGGCCAGTTCGCCATACGATGTGGCGGTGGGCGGCACGGATTTCGGAGACACCTACCTGGGCACAAACACCACTTACTGGAACGAGACCAACGGGACCAACTCGCTTTCCGCGAAATCTTATATTCCGGAAATTCCCTGGAACGATAGCTGCGCCAGTGCGTTGTGGGCTCAATACCTCTCCACCCTCGGCGGCTCAACTTTCAGCCCTACCACTACCTACGGCGCCAACAGCCTCTGCAACGACCTTGCCCAGATCAACACCGACACCATCCCTTACACGGACCCCTACGGCGCGATGTTTACGAATCTTGGTCCATTCCTCTACGATTACATGGAGGGCGTCCTGGCCGGCAGCGGTGGTCCGAGCGGATGCGCGACCGGAACGCCGGCATCCGGGGCCGTAGTAGGAGGAACCTGCGCCGGATATGCGAAGCCCGCTTACCAATCCGGTTTGTTCGGCAACCCGGCCGACAACGTGCGCGACCTTCCCGACGTCTCGTTGCTCGCCGGAGGAATCTGGTTCCACAACTACGTGGTCTGCGATTCTGATCCGAACGACGGGACGACCTGCGGCACTTTCCCCGACTGGAGCGGTGTTATCGGGACCTCCGTATCTGCGCCGGTCATGGCGGGGATCCAGGCCCTGGTAAACAAGAGGACCGGTCTCAGCCAGGGCAACCCTAATTCCATCTACTACCAGCTCGCCAAGACCGAGTATGGGGGCAGCGGAAATTCTTCGTGCAACTCCTGGAATAGCCCGGCCAATGGCAATTCGTGCATTTTCTACGACATAACGCAGGGCGACAACGAGGTACCCTGCACGGGCTCCAACAATTGCTACATCAACGGCGGCACGATTGGCGTGCTTTCGACGTCCAGTTCGTCGTACGAACCGGCCTTTGCGGCCGCGCCTGGATGGGACTTCACTACCGGAATCGGCAGTGTCAACGCCGCTAACCTCGTGAATGCGTCGGCGTGGCCGACTGCTAACCCAACGCCCACAGGAACCCCTACGCCGACGCCAACTCCGACCCCCAAGGTGTCGCCGACACCATCGCCGACTGCGACGCCGAGTCCAACTCGGACGGCCACTCCGACGCCGACGCGAACGCCAACGCCTACACCGACCGCTACGCCGACACCAGCTCCGACTCTAGCGCCGACGGCAACTCCCAGCCCCGTGCCGGGCGCGTGCAACCCTGACGCCGGCGGCTATCCGGTCGCGCACTGCGCGGCGCTCGGACCGATCAGCAGCGGCACGACGCTGACGGGCAACCTCACGATGACCAGCGGCGACCTTCTCTACGTCGCCATCTCGGAGTCTGGCACTCTGAGCGAGAACACCACGGTCGCGGGTGTGAGCGGCTGTGCGGCTGCGTGGACACAGGATGCGGTTGGGAACTCGTCCGGATGGGGCAGCGGCACGGTCTTCCACGCTACTTCGAACACGACCGGTTCGTGCACCATCACCGTGACGCTGGCGAGCCCCAACGCGGCTTCGGGAACAGCTTACGACGTTCCCTATGGAACGGCGACGATCGATAACCTGGCAACGGGAACGATCACCCCTGTCCCGGCGCTCAACGCCAACTTCAGCACGGGAGCAGCCGCAACGACTCACGGGCTGGACGTGCTGATTGCCGCTCTGGGAGCCTATACGGTGAGCGGGAGCTGGAACGGGGCGTTGATAGACAGCGCCGGCACGATCCTGGATGACGGGCCGCGCAACGGCGCCGACCTGCTCGGCGACCAAGGACATCAAGAGTTGACCACAACTGGCAGCTACGACGTGTCGCGGACGATCTCCGGGAACGCAGCCGGTGGCGCCGCTTTCGTCGCGTACCAGTTGAACCCGTTAGGGTTGACGCCAGGGCCGACCTCAACGCCAACCCCGACGCCGCTGCCGGGCACGTGCAACCCTGACGCAGGCGGCTATCCGGTCGCGCACTGCGCGGCGCTCGGACCCATCAGCAGCGGCACGACGCTGACGAACAGCCTCACGATGACCACCGGCGATCTGCTCTACGTCGCCATCTCGGAATCCGGCACTATCAGCGGGAACACGACGGTCGCGGACGTGAGCGGCTGTGCGGCTGCGTGGACACAGGATGCGGTTGGGAACTCGTCGGGTTGGGGCAGCGGCACGGTCTTCCACGCCACCTCGAACACGACCGGTGCGTGCACCATCACGGTGATGCTGGCGGGCCCCAACGCGGCTTCGGGAACGGCTTACGATGTTCCTTATGGAACGGCGACGATCGATAACCTGGCAACGGGAACGATCATCCCGGTCCCGGCGCTCAACGCCAACTTCAGCACGGGGATCGCCGCAACGAGCCACGGGCTGGACGTGCTGATTGCTGCGCTCGGAGCCTATACCGTGACCGGGAGCTGGAACGGGGCGTTGATAGACAGCGCCGGCACGATCCTGGATGACGGGCCGCGCAACGGCGCGGACCTGCTCGGCGACCAGGGGCATCAAGAGTTGACCACAACTGGCAGCTACAACGTGTCGCGGACGATCTCCGGGAACGCAGCCGGCGGCGCCGCTTTCGTCGCGTACCAGTTGAATCCGTTAGGGGCGACGCCAGGGCCGACCTCGGCGCCAACCCCGACGCCAACTGCGACTCCGCTGCCGGGCACGTGCAACCCTGACGCCGGCGGCTATCCGGTCGCGCACTGCGCGGCGCTCGGACCGATCAGCGGCGGCACGACCCTCACGGGCAACCTCACGATGACCAGCGGCGACCTGCTTTACGTCGCGATCTCGGAGTCCGGCACGCTCAGCGGGAACACGACGGTCGCGGGCGTGAGCGGCTGTGCGGCTGCGTGGACAGAGGATGCGGTTGGGAACTCGTCGGGATGGGGCAGCGGCACGGTCTTCCATGCCACCTCGAACACGACCGGCTCATGCACCATCACGGTGACGCTGGCGAACGCCAACGCGGCCTCGGGAACAGCTTACGACGTTCCCTACGGAACGGCGACGATCGATAACCTGGCGTCGGGAACGATCACCCCGGTCCCGGCGCTCAACGCCAACTTCAGCACGGGAGCATCCGCAACGAGCCACGGGCTGGACGTACTGATTGCCGCTCTGGGAGCCTATACGGTGAGCGGGACTTGGAACGGAGCGTTGATAGACAGCGCCGGCACGATCGTGGATGACGGGCCGCGCGACGCGGTCGACCTGCTCGGCGACCAGGGGCATCAACTGTTGACCACGGCCGGCAGCTACGACGTGTCACGGACGATCTCCGGGAACGCAGCCGGCGCCGCCGCTTTGGTCGCCTATCAGCTAAGGCCGACGCCAACTCCAACGCCGTAGCAGCCGTCGAGAGGGCGGCGCCATAGATGCGGCGGAATCGTGGGCCGCTCGCGTCAACGGGGCGGCGGAGTGCTACAATCATCCGTGCCGGAGTGAACCGGGCGATCGCCCCTTACGGGGAGGAAAGTCCGGGCTCCACAGGGCAGGGTGGCCGCTAACGACGGCGCGAAGTGATTCGCGGAAAGTGGCACAGAAAACAGACCGCCGGCAACGGTAAGGGTGAAATGGTGGAGTAAGAGCCCACCGGCGCGCGAGTGATCGCGCGCGCATGCCAAACCCCACCCGGAGCAAGACCAAATAGGAGGGAGAGCGGCCCGCTCATAACCCCTCGGGTATGGTCGCTCGAGCCCGCGAGCAATCGCGGGCCCAGATGAATGATCGCCGCCCCAAAAAGGGCACAGAACCCGGCTTACAGGTTCACTCCGGCATCAACAAATGACCGGCGAGACGCCGGTCCTACTTCGGAAAGAAGATCTGAAGTGGGGCCGGCGCACGCGCCGGGGGCGACCCTGCCGGCCGATCTCACTTTCTGATCACCGTATCGTGCAGCCAGTTGCGATCGTCGCGATCGCGATAGTCGAGGTTGTAATGCAGGCCGCGCGACTCCTTGCGCGAGGCCGCCGATCGCACCACCAGCTCGGCCACCGTCACCAGGTTGCGCAGCTCGATCAGATCCGAATCGATCAGGTGATCCCAGTAGTAACTGTGAATCTCTTCCTTGAGCAGCTCGATGCGGCGCAGCGCACGCTCCATCCGGCGATCGGTCCGCACGATGCCGACGTAGTTCCACATCAGGCGGCGAATCTCGTCCCAGCTCTGCGTGATCAGCACGCGCTCCTCGCTGCGGATGGCGCGTCCGGGGTCCCATTCGGGGAACTCCGGCGGCGGTCGATCGCGCGAGGCGCCGGCCTGGCGCGCGGCGGCGGCGGCGCGGCGGCCCATCACGGCGGCCTCGAGCAGCGAGTTCGAGGCGAGCCGATTCGCGCCGTGCAGACCGGTCATCGCGGCTTCGCCCGCTGCGTATAGCTGCGCGATCGGCGTGCGCGCTTCGAGGTCGGTCATCACGCCGCCGCACATGTAATGCGCCGCCGGCACCACCGGAATCGGCTGGCGCGTGATGTCGATGCCGAAGCTCAGGCATCGCGCATGGATATTCGGAAAGCGCGAGCGGATGAAGCCGGCTTCGCGATGCGTCAGATCTAGGCATACGAAGTCGAGGCCGTGACGCTTCATCTCGGAGTCGATCGCCCGCGCGACCACGTCGCGCGGCGCGAGCTCGGCGTCGGCGTGATACTTCTTCATGAACGGCGTGCCGTCGGGCAAGCGCAGAATCGCGCCCTCGCCGCGCAGCGCCTCGGAGATCAGAAACGACTTGGCCGCCGGATGGTACAGGCAAGTCGGATGGAATTGGATGAACTCCAGATTCGCGATCGGAGCGCCGGCCCGGTAGGCCATCGCGACGCCGTCGCCCGAGGCGATGTCGGGATTGGTGGTGTACAGGTAAACCTTGCCGGCGCCGCCGGTCGCGAGCATCGTGGCGGGCGCGACGAATTTCCTGACCTCGTGCGTGTTGCGATCGAGCGCGTAAGCGCCCCAACAGGCCGGAACGCCGGTGCCGCCGCGCTCGACCAGCAAATCCACGGCGACCTGGTTTTCGATTACCGCGATATTGTGCCGGGCGCGCACTGCCTCGCCGAGCGCGCGCATGATCTCGCGTCCGGTCAGGTCCTGCGCGTGCAGCACGCGGCGATGGCTGTGGCCGCCCTCGCGCCCGAGATCGTATTCGTCCTCGCGGCCTTCTTCGATGCGGGTGAAGCGCGTGCCGAGCTGAATCAGCTCGCGCACCGCGTCGGGACCGCCGCGGATGATCGTCTCGACGGCGTCGCGATGGCATAACCCGGCGCCGGCGCGAATCGTGTCCTCGATATGCGACTCGAAGGAATCGTCCACGCTCCATACGCTGGCGATTCCGCCCTGCGCGTAAGCGGTGTTGGCCTCGTCGCTGGCGGCCTTGGTGAGAACGGTCACGGTGCCGGTCTCCGCGGCCTCGATCGCAAAGATCAATCCCGCGATGCCGCCGCCGATAACCAGGTAGTCGCTGGAGGATCCGGGCCGGTGATTCATCGCCGATGACGCGCTTTGCGGCCAATGAGGGAGAATTTGGAGCACATGGCGTCGCTTCGAGGGCGCGGCCGGACCGCGTGTCGCGCGTGGTTGAACGCTACGTGACGGTCGCGCGCAGAGTCAAGCGAGCCCTGTGCCGGCGCGCTCGGATCGCGATTGATTGCCCCAATCCTGCAATTGCCTTATTCTCAAAATTGCGCGCTGCATCGACGGCATGAGATCTTGGCCGTGGCTTTAACCACTCCAAATATACTGACCCTGTTCAGAATCGGGATGGCTCCGATTCTGATGATTCTGCTCATGTACACGGGGCCGCTGCCGTCGGCGATCGCGGCGGGCGTTTTCTTCCTCGCCTCGATCAGCGACTATCTCGACGGCGCGATCGCGCGCAGCTACAACTCCGGTACCACGCTCGGCAAGTTCATGGACCCGCTGGCCGACAAGCTGGTGGTGATGGCCGCGCTGATCATGCTGGCCGGAATTCCGCGCCTGCCGAAGGTGCCGGCCTGGATGGTGGTCGTGCTGGTGACGCGCGAGATTCTGGTGACAGGGCTGCGCGCCATCGCGGCTGCGGAAGGGATGATCATCCCGGCCGAGGAGCTCGGCAAGTACAAGCTGGCCCTTCAATCGATCGCGATTCATGGACTGCTGATCCATTATACGTACCTGCATATCGATTTTTTTGCAGGCGGGATGTTCGTGCTGTGGATCGCGATGGTGGTGAGCGTATGGTCGGGTGCCGACTATTTCGTCAGGACGGTGCGCGCGCTGACGCCCGCGCCGGCGGCGAAGCCGGCCCGCCGCGCCGCCGTTTGACACTCCCTGCTTCGATCGATAAACGATCTGATTCGGCTGCCGCGTCCCGCGGCTGGAGAGCGGGTGTAGCTCAGTTGGTAGAGCGCGTGCTTGCCAAGCACGAGGTTGACGGTTCGAAACCGTTCACCCGCTCCATGGAATGCCGATTCAGATCGAGACCGGCGTAGGATCGCGGGCGTCATTTTTCGACCGCCTCACGGCGCACATCCGGCCCCCAGTCGAAGGCTTTGGCATAGGCCGCCCGCCAATGCTTCGCGCTCTTGCCCGCGAACAACTCTGCCAGCGTGAAATGAGGGACCGCGCGCCGGATTACGATCTCCCCGCCGTGCGTGTCAATTTCGACGCGTTCGCCGTCGCTGAGCCCGGCGGCCTTCGCAATCTCATCCGGCAATCGGATAGCGACGTTCTTTCCCCATTTCACCACTGTGACCTCGCGCATTGTGTCCTCACCAACCGAAAATATTCCCAGCATATTCCGGCACGGTGGTATCGACACGATTGCCCGGCGCATCCGCTACGCCGGGGTTGCCGTGCCAGCCGAGGTTGCCCAGATCGTCCGCGCCAAGCTGAACGCCTTCATTACGATCTGACAAGTCAGGACCGCTCAGCCATTCGGTGACGACGTTGCGTGCTATCCTCAATTGCCAAGCACGAGGTCGATGGTTCGAAACCGTTCACCCCGCTCCAAAGAATCTCCATAGCGCGATCTGAAATCCCGGCGCGGAGCCGCGCGGCGCGGGTGATCGAGACCGCCGGCCTGTTACGTCCCGGCCCGAACAAGGACAGCCCGGCGACGGGATTGCTTACGAAGTGACCTGGAATGTTCCGGTCTGGCCCGAATCGCCGTCGCAGTGCGCCGAAAACTTGAAACTGCCCGCGATCTCCGTGGCGTCATCCGAGACGACTCCGGTTGCATTGATCTTGCAACTTGGATGCTTGGGCTTGGGAACGGTGGTCATAGTCACCGCATCCTTGGCGTTGACTGTACCGGTGAAATCGTAGGTATCCCCGCTTACGATGTCCCAGGTTCCGTGCAAGTTCCCCTTGTTCTGGTCGATTACGACGCTGAGCGTGTGGGTCTCGCCAGTCGTCGTGTTTTCTTCAGTGCCAGTCCAGTTTCCCGCCAAGTCGGGGATCTTGGGCTTCGCTTTGTCGGGTGAGATGTCGGCGCTGTCGGCATCCTGGGCGCGCGCCACGCTCCGGGCGCCCGCGGTCGCAAGTCCAATCCAGAGTGCGGCAGCGACCACAGCCGCTAGCCGAATGGTCTTCCCGCGCATCAAAAATTCTCCTTTTCGGCAGGGTCCGCGTCCGAATCGTACTCGATCCATATCAGAGCGCAATCCGGCTGTCACGTTGCAGCCGAACCTAGCACGCTAACGGGGAGCGGCACTATCAGTCTCAGCGGCACGCTGCATTAGTGCGTCGACCGGATTCGCGAGGACTCCGCAGGGTTGACCCCCCGATCGACCTGTGGGAAACTCCGCCGCAGCAGGCAGGAGTGCGTATCGCTCCGCCTGACATCCATACAGGATCGGGCATATGGGATCAGGATCGATCTGCCCGGATCCATCTGAAGGAGTATCGAATGGCTGAGCAAGCGCAGGCAGCGACTGATTCGGGGCCGCGCCCGATAGTGTCTTTTCTCAAACTGACCCCCAAACCGCATCTGGTGGGCACCAAGTGCACGTGCGGGGCCGTGTTCCTCGACGCCAGGAAGGTCGCGTGCTCCAAATGCGGCTCGACCGGCCCGTTTCAGCAGATCGAGCTCTCCAACAAGGGCAAGGTCTACGTCTTCTCGGTCGTGCATCAGTCCTTCCCCGGTATCAAGACCCCCTATGCGACGGCGATCGTGGATCTGCCCGAGGGCGTGAGCGTCCGCAGCAATCTGAGCGACGTCGATCCGCTGGACTTGCAGAAGGAGTCCAAGAAGTACTTCGATATGCCGGTCGAGATGGTCACCAGCGTGGTCGCGAAGGATCGCGAGGGGCACGACGTGGTGGCTTTTTCGTTCCGCCCGAGCAAGAATTAGCGGGGCGCTGAAAACAATCAACTGGAGACCATGGGCCGGAAGCGAAGCGCGGCCCGGAGTTAAAAAATGAGAAACGTATATGTTCTGGGAACCGGGATGCTCAAGTTCGGCCGCTACCCTGAAAAGAGCGTACCGGAACTGGGCGGCGAAGCGGCGGAAATCGCGTTGAAGGATGCCGGCGTCACCATCAAAGATGTCGAATTCTTCGCCTGCGGAAATCTGTATCAGTCCAACGCGATGGTCGGTCAGCGTATTCTCCAGCAGATCGGCCAGACCGGAATCCCGGTCATCAATGTCTCCAACGCCTGCGCGACCGGATCGACCGCGTTTCGCGAGGCGTACATGTCGATCGCTTCGGGGATGTACGACATCGCGATGGCGGTCGGCGTGGAGCAGATGGGCAAGGCGGGGCTGCTCGGCGGCGGAGGCGGCGGCGGCACCGATCCCGCCTACGGCACCGAGGGCAAGCTTGGCTCAGGCCTGATGCCGGCGGTTTTCGGCCAGGCCGGTGTCGAGCACATGCGCAAGTACGGCACCAAGCCCGAGCACTTCGCCAAGATCTCGGTCAAGTCGCACAAGCATGCGACCAAGAATCCATTCTCGCAGTATCGCAACGAAGTGACGCTCGAAGACGTGATGAACGCCCGGATGGTCGCGTTTCCCAACACCTTGTATATGTGCTGCCCGACCGGCGACGGCGCGGCGGCCGCAATCCTGGTCTCCGAGGACAAGCTCAAGCAGCTCGCCGGCGGGCGCAAGCGGGCGCGCGTCGCGGCCTCGGTGCTGACCTCTGATCCGTGGACCGATCGCGATCTCACCCTGCCCGACGTGAGCACGCTGACGCGGCGCGCTTCAAAGAAAGCCTATGAGACGGCGGGAATCGGCCCCAAGGATATCGCGCTCACCGAGCTGCACGACTGTTTCGCGACTGCGGAGTTGGTCCATTACGAGAACCTCGGCCTGTGCGGCGACGGCGAAGCCGGCAAGTTTATCGACGAGGGCGGCGGCGTGCATCCGGGTCTTGGCGGCAAGGCTCCAGTCAACGTGTCGGGCGGTCTGCTCTCCAAGGGCCATCCGCTGGGCGCCACCGGCGTCGCGAATATCTGTGAAGTCGTGTGGCATCTCACCCAGGACGATCGCGCCAAGGATCGTCTCGTGCCCAACGCCAAGGCCGGACAGGCGCACGTGATCGGCCTGGGCTCGGCATGCACGATCCATATCCTGACGGTCTAACACCGCCGGGCGGCATTAAGCTGAAACCGAAGGGCCGCCGCGAGGCGGCCCTTTTTCTTTGTGGCGCGGCGAATTAAGGTCTTCCTCAATGGAAAATGAAGTCACTACCGCCTCGCGGTTGGGTTATCCCGCCGAGGCTCGATTGCTGATCGTCAACGCCGACGACTTCGGGATGTGCCACGATGAGAACGAGGCGACGATCGCGGGCCTGAGCGGCGGGCTGTTCACCTCCTCGACCATCCTGGTGACCTGTCCCTGGTTCGAGGAAGCGGCCGAGTTCGCGCGCGCCCGTCCCGACTCGGATCTAGGTGTCCATCTGACGCTCACCAGCGAATGGGCCCACTACAAATGGGGGCCGGTGATGGGCCGCAAGGCGGTTCCGTCCCTGGTCGACGAGCGGGGCTACCTGTGGGCCGACGTGCCGGAGGTGTTCGCCAACGATCGGCTCGATGAAGCGGAGGCCGAACTGCGGGCGCAGATCGAGAAGGCGCGCGCCGCCGGCATCGATGTGACACATCTGGATAGTCACATGGGTCCACTTCATCTGCGCGCTGACTACCACGAAATCTACCTGCGATTAGCCAATGAGTATCGCCTGCCGATCCGGCTGACCCGCCGCTCGGCGATGCGCCGGATGGGATTCGACGCTATCCTGAGCGAGCTGGACCGGCTTGGAATCCTCTATCCCGACAACTTCTACGTCGGAGGACCCGAGAATCCCGAAAGCACGAGCGCATACTGGACCAACCTGCTGAGAGAGCTGAAACCCGGAATCTCGGAGATTTATTGTCATCCGGCGCTGGCCCGCGACGAGCTCAGAAGCTGCGCGCGCGACGCCGCGCAACGCGAAGCCGACTTCCGCTTTTTTACTTCGGAGCCGGCGCGCCGGATGCTTGCCGACGAGGGTATCGAGCTGATCGGCTACAAACGCCTGCGCGACGCAATGCGCGCGTAAGCTTCGGCGCCAAGGATTCTGGATGCCAAATCGCTTCGTGAATGATCCATGAGATCACCGATAGCTATGGCGAAGCTCCTGTACCCCTCTCCCGCGTTGCCGCGGGAGAGGGCAAGCCGCGCGATCAGATCGCTCTGCGTCGTTGTCGCATTCCGCGCGGCGCGGGTGAGGGCCCAGCCAGGAGTCCGGATGGGGACTGGCTAGCATGGAACTCTACTCTTTGACGTCATGTTGAATCTTTATTCGGTCGGACCCTCACCCCAACCCTCTCCCGAACAACGGGAGAGGGCTTAGAGGCGCGCGAGCTTCATGGGCGCACCGCCACGCCAGCAGAAAATCACTCGTCTGAGAGGTTTTCAGGACATCGTCGGGCCTGAGGCACAGACCCTTACGTCGATCGAGGATCACGCTCGCGCCGTGGCCGAACTCTACAACTTCAAAGAAATCAGGCTGCCCTTGCTCGAGCGAATCGATCTCTACGAACGCTCGACCGGCGAGACCTCAGATGTCGTACAAAAGCAGATGTACGTCGTGCAGCGCCATGATGAAAGCCAGGGTGAAGGCGCGATGGTTCTGCGCCCGGAGGGAACTCCGGGCGTAGTGCGGGCTTACATTGAGCAGGGCCTGGACAAGCGCGACCCGGAGCAGCGCTTCTTCTACTCCGGTCCAATGTTCCGCTACGAACGCCCACAGAAGGGACGCTACCGGCAATTCCATCAGTTCGGCGTCGAGGTCTTCGGGCGGCCCGACGCGTCTTGCGACGCCGAGCTGATCATTATGATCGACGACCTCGGCAAGCGCTTGGGCTTGCCGCTCGAAACGCAGATCAATTCCCTGGGTGACGAAAGGTGCCGCCCGAAATTTCGTGCGGCGGTGCTCGAATTCGGCCGCGGTCATTTCAACCAACTTTGCGAAGACTGCCGCCAGCGGCTGGAGCGCAATCCGCTGCGACTGCTCGACTGCAAACTCGACGCGCGCCTGGCCGAGTCGGCGCCGAAAAGCTCCGACTATCTATGCGAAAGCTGCCGCGCCCACTTTGATGCGGTAGTCGTACTGATCTCGGCGGCCGGAGTTTCGCACACGGTGAACCATCGCCTCGTCCGCGGCCTCGACTACTACACGCGCACGACCTTTGAAATGATAGCTGCAGGGCTCGGCGCGCAAAACACCGCGGTCGCCGGCGGCCGCTACGATGGACTGGTCGCTCAACTCGGCGGCAACCCGGTGGCGGGGATTGGTTTCGCGATCGGGGTGGAAAGGATCGCGCTCGCGCTCCAGGCGCGCGGTAGCGAGGGCGCTACGTCCCCGCTCCATCGCGAAGCGGCCGTCGACCCTGATCGCGATCGCGGTTCAAGGCGGCGGTGCGGTCGAAGCGGGATTCGCGGCCGCCCGCGAGCTTCGCTCCCGCGGCCTGCGCGTGGATTTCCTGTGGCCCGAGCGCCGCTTGGGATCGCTCCTCCAACGCGCTGACAAAATCGGCGCGCGCTACGCAGTGATCGTCGGCGACGACGAGGTCGCGCGTAACGTAGTCCAGCTTCGCGATCTGAAGGCGAGCACCCAGCGCGAAATCCCCTCCGGCCAACTCGCTGCCGAGCTTGTCGCCGCGCCGCGGGACTGACTCTATTTCGCGTCCGCGCTGCCGCAGGTATTCTTCGACCCGAGATGCCGACCTCCGAGCGATACTCGCCGCTGCCGCCGTGGCAGCGGACCGATTACTGCGGCGCGTTGCGCGCCGCCGACGCCGGCCGCGACGTGGGGCTCTGGGGTTGGGTCTCCGGACGGCGCGATCACGGTGGATTGATCTTTATCGATCTGCGCGATTTCGAGGGAATCATTCAGATCGTCTTCAATCCCGAGGGCGCGCCCGCCGCTCATGAAGTCGCGCGTGAGGCGCGCGCCGAGTTCTATATCGCGGTGAAGGGGCGGGTGGTGCAACGCTCCGCCAGCACCGTCAACGCGCAATTGCCGACCGGCGCGATCGAAGTCGCCGCCACCGAGGCGGAAATCCTCAATGCCTCACCGCCGCCGCCATTCCCGATCAGCGACGAAGACACCGCCGCCGAAGAGATTCGCCTTAAGTATCGCTACCTCGATCTGCGCCGGCCGCGGATGCAGCGTAATCTGCGGATGCGTCACACCGCGTTGCGCGCCGTGCACGAGCATCTGGACGCCAACGGCTTTGTCGAGATCGAGACCCCGATTTTGTGGAAGGCCACGCCCGAGGGCGCCCGCGACTATCTGGTGCCGAGCCGGGTCAATCCGGGGCGCTTCTATGCGCTGCCGCAATCGCCGCAGCTTTTGAAGCAGCTCCTGATGATCGGCGGCTTCGATCGCTATTACCAGATCGCGCGATGCTTTCGCGACGAGGATCTGCGCGCCAACCGCCAGCCCGAGTTCAGCCAGATCGATATCGAGATGACCTGCCCGCGGCCCGAGGACGTCATGGAGATCGCCGAGGGCATGATCGCTGCGATCTATCAGCGCGCTGCGAACCTCCAGGTGGCGCGGCCGTTTCCGCGCATGCCCTACGATGAAGCGATGGAGCGCTTTGGGAGCGACAAGCCCGATCTGCGCTTCGATCTCGAGCTGAAAGATTTGACCGCATGCTTCGCCGGCACCGCGTTCAGGGTCTTTGCCGAAACGATCGCGCGCGGCGAAGCGATCTATGCGATCGCGCTGCCGGGTGAATTCCAGCTCGCGCGGCGCGAGCTGGACGAGCTCGCCGAAGGGCTCCGATCGCGGCAGGCGTTGGGCCTCGCGTGGGCTAAAATCGGCGACGCGACCTGGCAGGGGCCGATCGCGCGCCATCTTGGCGACGACGAGAAACGTCGCGCGGCCGAGGCGGCCAGCCTGCGCGATGGCGATACGTTGCTGATGGTGGCGGGACCGCGCGCGAAAGTGCAGCCGATCCTCGGCGAACTACGGCTAAATCTGGCGGCCAAGTTCGGCCTGCTGAAGCCCGGCGAGCTGAAGTTTCTCTGGATCGTTGACTTTCCGCTGTTTGACTACAGCGAAGAGGAAAAGCGGCTGGTATCGGTGAACCATCCGTTCACGGCGCCCCATCCGCGCGATCTGGAGCTGCTGGACAGCAAGCCGCTCGAGGCGCACGCGCTGGCCTACGACATGGTTCTCAACGGCCAGGAACTGGGCGGCGGCTCGATCCGTATCCATAGCCGCGAGCTTCAGCTCAAGGTGCTGGAGCTGCTGGGTTTCTCGCGCGAGCAAGCGCTCGACCGCTTCGGCTTCCTGGCCGACGCGCTCAGCTACGGCGCGCCGCCGCATGGCGGAATCGCCTTCGGAGTCGATCGGATTTGCATGCTCTTGTGCGGCACCGACTCGCTGCGCGACGTGATGGCCTTTCCCAAGACCCAGAAAGCGGCAGACCCGATGAGCGGGGCGCCCTCGGAAGTCGACCCTCGCCAACTGCGGGAGCTATCGATTAAAGTAACCATATGAGCGCTCGCCGTTCGATATCCGGTCTGGCTGCGCTGTCGGCCGCTCTCGCGATCTGCGGCCTGCTCGCTCCCGATTACCACCCCAATCGAGAACCTGTACGGCGCTCAACAAGCTGCCGATTATCGGTGGCAACTCGAATCTTCAGACCGAGTCGGTCCGCTCGATCAAAACGCTCACCGAGAACCGCGTGGCGGTCATGCCGATACTGGAAGCGCCGGACAAGTTCGGCGGCGTGGTGGCCGACGGCGCCGGCGAGGCGATCAGCGCGGAGCTCTACAGCGAGATGTCGATGTCCGGCGGATGGGAAATCGTGCCCGATACCGATGTTGATGAAGCGATGAGCAAATTGCCGCCCAGCACCGTCGGCAATCTGCAGGACAACGCGCTCGCGCTCGGACGGGCGGTCTCGGCCGACGCCGTGCTCTACGGGACGGTCGAACGCTACAAGGAACGCGTCGGTGTCGATTATGCTGCCGCGAGTCCCGCCGCGGTGACCTTTACCCTTCATCTGATCGATCTCAAGTCCAGGGAGGTGGTCTGGACCGCCAACTTCTCCAAGTCCCAAAAGGCGCTGAGCGAGAACGTGTTGAACCTGGTGAACTTCCTGCAAAACTCCGGCCGCTGGGTGAGGGCGCACGAGATCGCGGACGAGGGCGTCAAGGCGGCGGTCGCCGACTTGCGCAGCGAGCTGGCCTTCAACCAGAACGCGAAGCGCTTTGAGCCCGGCAGCTACGAGCAGATGAAACAGATGTCGCATCGCTACCAGGGCGGCTCCGACTAAGTTTCCCGCCGGCCGCGCCGGCCCGGACAACAATTAGCCGAGAACGTGATCATCAGGCGGCGTCAACGCCGTGCGCGTCCGCGGTCGCTCTTTACCTGCGCTCCAAACTCGGTTGAAGATGAATCATCAGTCGCGCGCGCGGCCACGCGGCCTGCGAAAGCTTGACAATCGCTCGGCGGCGCGCTTGATGAGCATGACAGGATCATCCGCGGTGAGCTGCCGCTGGGGCTGGCGTTCGGCAATCGCGCAACACTGTGGAGGAGGATCATGGAGATCCCACCGGGACTCAAATACTCCAAGGAACACGAATGGGTCGCCACCGAGGAGTCGGTGGTGACCATCGGGATCACAGACTTCGCGCAGGACCAGCTCGGCGAGATCGTCTACGTCGAGTTGCCGGCGGTCGGCGACAAGATCAGCAAGGACGATCCGTTCGGCGTGGTCGAGTCGGTCAAGGCGGTCTCGGACATCTACGCACCGGTCAGCGGCACCGTGGTCGAGATCAATGAAGACCTTCCCGAAAGCCCCGAGGTGGTCAACGAGGACCCATACGGCGACGGATGGCTGATCAAAGTCAAAATCACCGATGCCGCCGAGATGGACGACCTGATGGACCACGAGGAGTACGAGGAACTGGTGGCCAAGGAAAAGGAGTGACGCTCAGGTGCGCGGCGCCGCGGCCGCGGCGTCGCCGGATGGCTCGGAGGAGCCGCGGCCGGCCCGCTCGACTTCGACCGCAAAGCTGCCGGCGCCCGCCGGCGGCTCGACGAAGATTGCCACGAACGGAGATGAATCCGACGCTTGCAGAAGGAAAGTCTTCGGCGGTTCCAGCTTCTGATAGAAGTCGAGCTCGCGCGGCGTCATCTGGGAGATCATGCGCCCCGACAGCCCGTTGCCGCAGTACACCGCCTGCCTGGCGAGTCCCTGTTGCGAACCGTCCAGCAGGCTCACCGCGATCTGAACTTCGTGCAGCGGTTGATTGCCGACGTTGAGGGCCTGCCCGGTGATCACGAGGGCCTGGCGCCGCCCATTGATGCTCTGATACGCGGCGTGGACCTCGCGCAGCGCGATCTGCACCGAGGCGGGAGCAGGGGTCACGAACCGATCGCCGATCGTGGGCAAGGCCGAGAGCAGGGCCGTGCTGGCCGCCGGCTCGCCGGCTATCAGCAGGCTGATCGCGCCGAACGCAAGCGCCACGAAAAAGAAGCAGGCGAGGAAGAATCCCGAGGAATGCACGGGGCGGCCCAACGCCGGCGCCCGCTCTTCACCCGCGGGCTCCGCTTGCGCTTCGCGCTCGGGTTTACGAGCGTCGAAGGCCGGCGCGCGCGTTTCCTCCGGCGCGTCGGATTCTTCCAGACTGCCGACGTGATGCTCATGCTGCTCGCGGAAGTGCAGACTGCTTTCGCCGACTTCCCACGTATCTTCGTCGCCGACTTCATCGACGGTGTCGTCCGTTCCGGCCGCGGTTTCTTCGTTCTCGGCGCTGAAATCGAAGTTCTCGTTGGGGTCCGGCTCCTCGATTCGATGGGAGAACGGGCGCTCCAGTGGGTTGTCGCTGTCGGGCTGGATAGCGCCGGAAGATCCGGGCTCGGGCTCGGGATCGGTCGCCGCTACGGTGGCGCCGGGCTCCGGCGGCCTGGCCTCGCGCGGCGCCGGCGGCGGCGGAACGATCTTGAGGCTGGGGCGGGCTTTGAGTCCCCCGCTCTTCGCCGCGGCAGTCCTGACCTTGGGCTCAGGCGCGGGCTGACGCTCGGCAGTTGCGAGCGGCTGGCGGACCGAATCGGTCGCCTTCGCGCCGGCCGCTTCGGCCGTCTTGGGTCCGCGCGGCTCGACGCTGAAGACGTGGCCGCATCGCGAGCACTTGAAGGTCGGGGTGTCTTCGGGCAACACGCGTTCGTCGATTCGGTAGCGCGTGTGACAACTGGAGCATTGAATCTCAACCATCGGCCCGCCTCGCCAGACCGAACGGAAATTAGCACAAGGGCGGCCTCGGCGCATCGTGGGGGCCAGCGGTACGCGGGGACCGCGGTCTGATGCGAATCGCCCTCCTGACGCGCCGCTTCGACCCGGCGGGAGGAGGCACCGAGCGCGATCTGATCGTCACTGCCCGGACGCTCGTGGCTGCCGGCCACGAGGTCACCGTCTACGCGGCTGAGGTCCGGGCGCCGTGGGATTCTGGAACCGTCCGGGAAATCGCGGTGCCGGGCTTTTCGCGCGCGCTGGCGTTGATTCGTTTCGCGCACTTGGCGCCAGCCGCCGCCAGGAGCGAGGGCGCCGATCTGGTCTTGAGCTTCGCGCGCACCATCGGGGCGGACATTCTGCGCTCGGGCGGCGGCGCTCACATCAGTTATGTGCGGGCGGCGCGGCGATGGCGCGGGCGGCTGCGCGGCGGCGCGCTGTTCCTCAGCCCGTATCATCGCGCCCAGCTAAGCATCGAGCGGCGCGGATTCGCTGATCCGAGACTCCAACAGGTTGTAGCGGTTTCGAATCTGGTTGGCGAAGACCTCCGGCGCCAGTTCGGCCTGCCGCCCCGGAAGGTGACGACGCTCTACAACGGGGTGGACCTGGAGCGATTCGCGCCCGCGTCCGATACGGCGTCGCGCGAGCTAATCCGCCGCAAGCTTGGGATCGACGGGTCGCAACCGGTGGTGATTTTCGTGGGCCACGGATTTGCGCGCAAGGGACTGGGCGCGATGCTCCGGGCATGGCCCGCGCTCAAGACTGCGCCGCGCCTGCTTGTGGCCGGCAACGATCGCTCCCGGGCGCGTTACCAGCGTATGGCGCGCAGCCTCGGAGTCGGCGATCGCGTGTCGTTCTTGGGGAGCCGGGGAGACGTGGCCGATCTGTTTCGCGCCGCCGACGTGCTCGCCCTGCCGTCGCTGTTCGAGCCTTTCGGCAACGTCGTGATGGAAGCGATGGCGTCGGGGCTGCCAGCGCTGACCAGCAAGCAATCGGGCGTCGCCGAGCTTATGCCGCCCGAGCTGCGCGATTATGTGGTGAACGATCCATCCGACCCCTCCGAGATTGCGCACCGGCTGGACGCGCTGATCGAGGCGCGCGTGGCATTGGCCAGGTTCGCTCGCCCGACCGCCGAACGTTTCACCTGGGGCCGCTACGCCGATGAGCTGCTGCGGATCGTGAATGCGGTCGGCTGCGCCGGTTAGCTCTGCTTCGCCAGCCCGTCGCGCATCCCGCGCGCGATCGCCAGCCGGCTCTCCTCGCGCGCGATCCGCTCCGGTCCGGCTCCGAGCGCGCGCGCGACCGCGACCCTGACGACTGCGACCACGTTCTTGACGGTCACTTCGATCCGCGAGTGTTGCTCGTGGAGCATCCGGCATCGCCCCCGCTCGCGCGCGACGCGCAAAAAGCGTTCACGATCGGCGCGGCCCAAATCGACTTCGTGATAAACCACTGCGCCGGATGCGTAGCCAATCCTGAGGCCGGCGCGGCGCAATCGCGCCGATATTTCGGTTTCCTCCTCATGGCCGGCCGCGCCCGGGCCCAGCCGCTCGTCGAACGTCCCGACCCGATCGAGCGCCGTGCGCCGGAACGCCATGTTCGCGCCCAGCACGCCGCGCACCTCGATTACGTCCTCACCATGATCGGCGATTGGCAGATCGAGATATACGGCCCTGGCGCCGGCTTTGCGCACCGGATCTTCCGCGGGCAGAATCCGGCCCTTCATTGCGGCGAACTCCGGATGGGCGCTGAAGAAGCGTTCGACTTCGGCGAGATAGCCGGGAGACACGGTCAGGTCGTCGTCGAGGCATACGATTATTTCGCCGCGCGCCGCGGCAATCGCGCGATTCTGTATCCGGCACTTGCCAGGGCGCGGGTTATGAAGATGCGTCAGCGGTGGGGCGGCCGCGGGAAGCGCCGAGGGTTCGGGAGTGCCATTGTCGGCGATGAACAGCTCGCGCTCAGCGCCGAGCTGCGGAGCCAGACTTTCGATCAGCCGCGCGAGCGCGTCCCCCCGCGCGTGCGTGGCGATGATGACTGAGAGCTTCAACACCGGGCCCCGGTTGTCACCTCACGTTTGGCGCTGTCCAGTCCGCGCGGATGGCAATCACTTGCGGCGGCGGCGCTTTGTCGCGCGCTGCGGGCCTGTCGAAGATTTGGGTGCCGCGCCTGGAGATATCCTGGCTTCGCCGGTGGACTCCAAAATACCTGCGACTAGTGCTCGGGACACATAGAAATTCTTTCGTTGCAATTCCTCGAATACCGCTCGGGCGGATGGGATTGGCCCACGCTGTTCCGCTGCGCCCACCACGCCGATTGTGCCACTCACGCTGATCGTATCCGAAGACAGTGAGCGCAAGGTTTTCCGCGCCTCGCGCTCGTCAATCAGGACCAGGCACGGGCGGCGCAAGTTGATTGCGGCGCGAAGGGTGCTCGCTTCCCCGTCGTGGAGCCAAGGGAACTGCGGTTCCGGCCAGTCACGATTGAGCACGCGCAAAATTCCGCTATCCAGCGCCTGTGAGATCTCCAGCTCTCCCGGCTTGCCGGTTCCGGGAAGGATGTCCCGGCGAACCTGTCGCGTAATGTGGACCTGGCCGAAGAGCCGATCGAGCAGGGCGAGGCTGCCGCCGACTCTGGAGAGACCGATGATCGGGCTCGCGTCGGCTAGGACGAACCGAGCCAAACGTTCAGCGCCTCGAGATCTGCCTTGGCCTCACGCGCTGTGCCGCGAACCACTGGGATTCGACGGCGGGAGAGGTATTCCATGAACTCCCCAAGGCTCATCTCCGCCAGACGCGCCGCACGACCCAGCGGCAAGCGGCCTTCCTTGAATAGCGAGGTTGCCAGCGCCAGCTTAACGCCGGGTTGGCCGAGCACGGAATCATCGTCCAGGCGCATCATCACGGCCCGTGGTTGGTTACCTTTCATGATGATCACCGGGGCATACCGGGCTCGCCGCAGGGCTTGCGAAGCGTTGCGCTTGAGTTGATGCGCCTTGACAGCGTGCATGAGGATATCCCTTCGGGAATTCAAACCGAAATATAACACCGGCACCGACGGCGTGACAGCAGCCGACGTGGTCGCGTCAGGGCGGCCCTGTGGTTGACCTCAGGACGCCGCACCTTGAATTAGATCGCGGGGGCGGTTAAACCCATTCATCTACCGGATGCGAGCCGATGCGAGAGTGGCGGAACGGCAGACGCGCAAGGCTCAGGACCTTGTGAGCGCAAGCTCGTGGGGGTTCAAGTCCCCCCTCTCGCAAATCGTAATCGTCCTCGAGCTTTTCTCTTTTTCCTCCCGGCGTTCTAATGCGGGGCGTTTTTTGGCGATGCGCAGCCGTTGTCGCAGCGGGAGACTATGCGAGATGATTAGGATTCCAGGAGCTCGGAGGGGCTCCTCACAATCGAGGGAAATCTCCGTTGCAAGCGGCGATCAAAGCTGGCCACGCTCGTCCCCAGCCGAATTGCCAATTCAACGAATAAAGTGTCGTAGGCGGGGTGACCGGTAACAACCGCGCGCGTCACTGCTCCTCGCCACAGTTCCGCAACATCCACAGACTCTATCGGCAGGGCGCTGGCACGACTGATGATCGCCTCGATTTCCCCGGCGTCGATACGTTTAAGCTGCACCGCCTTCCAGACAACGTTGGAAAACTCCGCTTTCCAGTGCGACGGCGCGGCGAAGTCCCATTTGCCGGCAAGCAGGCGCGAAGCCTCGTCGCCGGTCCCGTATTCCGCAAGCACGGCCGCCGCTACCACGTCGGTGTCGACGACCAGTCTTACGCGCGTCCCTCCTCTATCGCGCCGTGAATTTCATCGAGGGTCATCTCTGCGCCAAGGCGGGCGCGCAATGCCGCGAGCTGCTCGACTAGCGAAGCGCGGTCAACGGCGGCCTCCTCGAGAATCGACATTATTTCTTTCTGCATTGACCGCCGGTTGCGGCGAGCCCGGCCTCGAAGCGCGCGCAAGACGGGATCCGGCACGTTGCGAAGCGTCAGTGTGCGAGACATTTTTCTGCCCCGTCCAGCATCATGCATTCAAAATGACTGCATGTCAAACGGCCGCCATCTGCATCCCATAGCTATTGTGCCGGCTCGTCCGGACTTTCAGTGCCCCGTATCGTCGGCCGCGTTAACTACCTTTGGAGAGGATTTCGCTACATTCCCGGCTTGGCGGGTGGAGTCTGGTCGCCCCCGCCCGCAGCGCCCCCGCCTTCGCCGCCGCCGTAGGTCTCACCGCCGCCGCCACCGCTCGCGCATGAGGCGACATCGCTATCGCTGACGCCTAGCGCCGACGCGATATCGGAATCGCTCCGGCCGGCGCCGCGCTGGTCCTGCACCATCTTGCAGTTGACCCGGTTACCGCCGAGCCCGCATCCTGCCAGGCTCGATGCGGCCATCAAGGTCAATGCAGCCAACGCGACCTGTCCCTGCAGCTTCAGCCGAGCGATGAGCATGGCGTTCTCCCGGGCGGCTCGACCTCCAAATGGTCGGCCGGAGTTGCGGGCAGGTTAGTACATCGCAGGGCGATAGGTCCACAGGCCCACGAGCGGCGCTTGAGTATCATTCGGAGCGGCGGCAGCGCGAAGTCTTGCAACCGTTGATGCCGTCTCCGTATGATTTTGCGGCGAGGGCGCGCCGCGCCTTCTTCAACCTTTACTCCGTAAAGCAGGCACGGCAAGGGAATTTGGAACTAGCCAAGACATTTGATCACAAAGCGGCCGAAGAAAAATGGTTTCAGCTCTGGGTTGATCGCGGCTATTTCACGGCCGATCCGAACCGCCCCGGCAAAGTATTTTCGATAGTCATTCCACCGCCCAACGTCACCGGCGCGCTCCATCTGGGCAGCGCGTTCAACAACGTGCTTCAAGACGTGATCGTGCGCACGCGCCGGATGCAGGGTTACAACACGCTATGGGTGCCGGGTACCGATCACGCGGGTATCGCCACGCAGAACGTGGTCGAGCGGGAGATTGCGAAAGAGGGCCACAGCCGCCACGACCTGGGGCGAACGGCCTTCGTCGATCGGGTCTGGGAATGGCGCAATTCCTACGGCAGCCGGATTCTCTACCAGTTGCGCCGCCTGGGCGCCTCATGCGACTGGAGCCGCGAGCGCTTTACGCTCGATGAGGGGCTCTCGCGCGCGGTGGTCGAGGTCTTCGTCCGGCTCTATCGCGAGGGGCTGATTTACCGCGATCGCAAGCTGATCAACTGGTGCCCCCGATGCGAGACGGCGCTGTCGGACCTCGAAGTCGATCACAAGGATGCCGACGGCCATCTCTATTACATCCACTATCCGTTCGCCGACGGCGCCGGCTCGATCACCGTCGCCACCACGCGTCCCGAAACGATGCTTGGCGATACCGCGGTGGCGGTGAATCCGAAGGACGATCGTTTTGCCGATATCGCCGGGCGGCGGCTTAGGCTGCCGCTGGTCGGGCGCGAGATCCCGCTTATCGCGGACGCCGCGGTCGATCCGCAATTCGGCACCGGCGCCGTGAAGATCACCCCCGGTCACGACTTCAACGATTTCGAGCTCGGCCGGCGCCATCAACTGGAGCAGATCTCGGTGATGGACACACGCGGCAACATGAACGAGCAAGCCGGCGTCTATCGCGGCCTTTCGCGCGACGCCTGCCGCCGCCGTGTGGTCGATGATCTGAAAACGCAAGGGCTGCTCGAGAAGATCGAGCCGCATCGCCATTCGGTGGGCGTCTGCTCGCGATGCGACACGGTGGTCGAACCGATGCTCTCGCAGCAGTGGTTCGTGCGGGTCAAGCCGATGGCGGAAAAGGCGATCGCCGCGGTGCGCGACGGCCGCACGCGCTTTTACCCCAAGTTCTGGGAAAATACCTACTTCCGATGGATGGAAGACATCCACGACTGGTGCATCTCGCGCCAGCTATGGTGGGGCCATCGGATTCCCGCCTACGTGTGCCAGCGATGCAATCACGTGACGGTCGCGGCCGAGCGCCCCCACAAGTGCGAGGAATGCGGCGGCGTCGATATCGTCCAGGACGAGGACGTGCTCGACACCTGGTTCAGCTCGGGGCTGTGGCCGTTTTCGACGCTTGGATGGCCCGATCAGACTCCCGAGCTGGCGCGCTACTATCCGACCAGCCTGCTGGTGACCGGATTCGATATCATCTTTTTCTGGGTCGCGCGGATGATGATGAACGGATTGTGGTTCACCGGCGAAGTGCCTTTTAAGGACGTCTACATAACGCCGCTGGTGCGCGATCAGTACGGCAAGAAGATGACCAAGTCGAAAGGCAACGTGGTCGATCCGCTCGAAGTGATGGATCGCTACGGCACCGACGCGCTGCGCTTCACGTTCGCGCAACTCGCGGTGCAGGGCCGCGACATCATTTTGTCCGACGATCGCCTGGCCGCGTCGGCGGCGTTCGCCAACAAGATTTGGAACGCCGCGCGCTTCGTCCTGATGAATCTCACCGATGCGTCGCAGCCGTTGGCGCCGGTCGAGAGCGCACGGCTCGGCCTGGCGGAGCGATGGATCTTAAGCCGGCTCGACGCGGCGGTTACGGCGGTAACCACGGCGATCGACGCTTACGAGTTCAACGTTGCGGCGCTCGCGGTCTATCAATTCATCTGGCACGAGTTCTGTGACTGGCATATCGAGCTCTCCAAGGAGCCGCTCAAGGCCGGCGGCGCCCAGCGCGACGCTGCGCGCTACGTGATGGTGCGATGCTTCGATCAGATGCTGCGGCTGCTGCATCCATTCATGCCGTTCGTCAGCGAAGAGTTGTGGCAGACGATTCGGCCCTACCTGAGCGAAGCGGATTTGGCGATCCATCTGGCGGTCGCGAAGTTCCCGGCGCCGAATGAGAACGAGGTTCTGCCGCCGGCCGACGCGCTCGCGATGCGCCACTGTATCGAGGCGACCGAGGCGATCAATTCGCTGCGATCGCTTTTGGGCTGCCATCCGGGCGATCGCGTCACGGCGCTGATCAGGCCTGCTGCCGCGGCCGGTCCGGCGCTCGCCGCCGAGTTCGCGGCTTGGCGGCGATACTGCCAGGTGATGGGCAAGGCGGAGAGCCTGGAAATCGCCTCGCCCGGCGCGAGCGGACTCGGGATGGTCACCTACGTGCTGGACTGGTGCGAAGTCGCGGTGAAAGCGCCCGAGAACTTCGACTTCGAGAAAGCGCGCGGGGTGCTCAGGAAGAAGCTCGACGAAGTGATCGCCCACCTTGATCAGCATCTCAAGCGGCTGAACAATCCCGATTTTATCGCCAAGGCGGCGCCGGAGATGCAGGAACAGATTCAGCAGCGCGCGGCCGAGCTATCCAGTCAGCGCAAGCTGCTGGAAGAACAGTTGCGCCTCCTGAAGACGGCGGGATGATCGCGTCGCGGGCGATCGTGCTATGGCTGAAGCCGTGACCTTCGCGCCGCTGAATCAACTGGATCTCGATCAGCTAATCGCGCACGCGCTGGCCGAGGACCTCGGCCACGGCGACATCACCACGGCTGCGACCGTGACGGCCGAACAGCGGGGCAGGGCGGTCATCACCGCCAAGGAGTCGCGCGCGCTGTTCTGCGGTGGAATCCTGCTCGAGAAAGTCTTCTCGATGGCCGTAGCCGAGCCGCGAATCGTCTCGCTCATCCCGGAAGGAGAAAAGCTCACCCGTGGCGCCCGCGTCGCGGAAATCGAGGGGCGGATGGCCGGATTGCTGATCGGCGAGCGCACCGCGCTTAATTTCATGCAATTGATGTCGGGCGTCGCGACCGTCACCAGCGAATACGTGCGCGCGATCAAGGGCACGCGCGCCCGAATCGTTGACACCCGCAAGACCCATCCGGGATTGCGCGCGATAGAAAAATACGCGGTCCGGATCGGCGGCGGCTTCAACCATCGCTTCGGCCTCGACGGCGGCGTGCTGATCAAGGAAAACCATATCGCGGCCGCCGGCTCGGTCATCGCGGCACTGGAGCGCGCGCGCGCTTTCGCGCCGCACACGCTCCGAATCGAGATCGAATGCGAGAACCTTGAACAGGTGAAAGCGGCGGCGGACGGCGGCGCCGACGTGATCCTGCTCGACAACATGCCGCTGGCGCAGATGCGGCGGGCGCGCAAACTGGTTGGCGAGCGGATCATTCTGGAAGCTTCGGGAGGCGTGAGCCTCAAGAACGTGCGCGCCATCGCAGAGACCGGCGTTGACCTCATATCGGTGGGTGCGCTGACTCATTCGGCGCGCGCGATCGATCTCAGCATGCGGATCGAGCCGGCGTGAGTCTTTTGAACGCGGTGGCGGCCTTGAGGCCGCCGAATTTCTCCGGACAGGCGGGCAGGGACGCCCGCCCCACTACAAAATGTCTTGTTTTTCAGAAGTGGGGCGGGCGTCCCTGCCCGCCATTGTGGTGTCCTGGCGCGGGAGAGGCTAGGAAGTAGAGGTGGGCGAGAATCCCTACAGCGCGATCGAATTGCCGGCGGGCACGATCGGATGGCGGATTCATTACCATGACGATGTGAGCTCGACCCAGGACGTGGCGGCCCGGCTGGCCGCGGCCGGCGCCGGGCACGGCACGGCGGTGATCGCCGAGACCCAAAGCGCGGGACGCGGCCGGATGGGCCGGCGCTGGCATTCACCACCGGGCGCAAATCTCTACACAACGATTATTCTTCGCCCGAAGATCGCGCTTGGCGCAACCGCCCGGCTGAGCCTGGTCGCGGGCGTGGCCGCCGCGCAGGCGCTCGAGAGCGTCGCGCCTTCAATTGTCACGTTGAAATGGCCCAACGACGTGTGGCTCAACCGCAAGAAGGCGGGTGGAATGATCGCCGAAGCGGTGACCGACTCCGAGCAGAGGCTCGCTTGCGTGCTGCTCGGAATCGGGCTCAACCTGAATCTGGCTGCGGACGGCCTGCCGGTTGAGTTGCGCGAGCACGCGACCTCGGTGCTGATCGAAACCGGCCGGCGCTGCGATCGGGTAGCCCTCGCTGCGGCGCTTTTTTCTGCGCTGAACAATCGCTATATGGAGTTTGAGGCGCGCGGGTTCGAGGCCATCCGTCCGCAGTGGGAGAGCTATTCGGCCTTGACCGGCAGGAAGGTCACGGTGTTCAACGGTGACGCGCGCGAAACGGGGGTGGTTACCGGTATCGATTCGAGCGGTGCCCTGATGCTCGATACCGCCGGGGGAAGCAGGCGGATCCTGGCAGGGGACGTGACGCTCGAAGGAGCTTATGGCTGACGGCAGGCCGGCGATTCTTTCGGACGGCCCGCGCGCCAGCGAGTAAGATCGACACAGCAGAGGTGAAACGATTATGGCTGTGGAGGAAATCGGGCGCCTGAGAAGTATCGCGATAGTCGGCCAGGGCGGGACCGGCAAGACCCAGCTGGCCGAGGCGATGCTCTTCAGCGCCGGAGTTATTACCCGGCTCGGCCGTCCCGACGACGGGACCGCGGCGATGGACTTCGAGCCCGAGGAGGTTCATCGGCGCGTTTCGATCAACTCGTCGTTCCATCATCTGGAATGGAAGAAGAACGAGATCATCTTCGCCGACACGCCCGGCTACAGCGCGTTCCTGCCCGACTGCTTCAATACGCTGCACGCCGTCGACGGCCTGCTGTTCGTCGCCAGTCCCGGCGCCGACCTGAAGGTCGAGTCGGAGAAGGTCTGGGAGGCGGCGGGCGAGTTGGGCCTGCCTCGGATCGCCTTCGTATCACGCCTGGATCGCGAACGGACGAGCTTCGCTTCAGCGCTGAGCGACCTGGAGAAGCGCCTCTCGGCCCGGCCGGTGGCGCTCACGATTCCGATCGGCGAGGAGCTCGCATTCAACGGCGTGGTGGATCTGCTGACGATGAAAGCGCTGGTCTATGGTGACAACAGCGGCAAGCCCAAAGAACAGGAGCTCGCGGGCGACCTCAAGGCGCGGGCGGAACAAGCGCGCATCAGACTGTGCGAGACGGTCGCTGAATCGGACGATGCGCTGCTGGAGAAGTACCTGGAAAAGGGCACGCTCGAAGACGCCGAGCTGCGCTCGGCTTTGCGCGCCGCGGTGATGAAAGGAGCCTTGACGCCGGTGCTGTGCGGTTCCGGCACCAAAAATGTCGGCATCGGACCGCTGCTCGACGCGATCGTCGCGCTGCTCCCGCCGCCCACCGAAAGGCCGCCGCTGCAGGCCCATAACGCGTCGACCGGCGAGCCGGTCGAGTGCAAGCCTGATCCCGCCGCGCCGTTTGCCGCGCTGGTCTTCAAGACCGTGATCGATCCGCTCGCCGGCAAGCTCTCGATCTTCCGCGTGTGCTCGGGCAAGGCCGTCAGCGACAGCAACGTGCTCAACTCCACGCGCCAGTACAAGGAACGCTTCGGCCAGTTGCTGCGCCTGGAAGGCAAGAAGCAGGCGCCGCTGGCCGTCGCGCTGCCTGGCGAGATCGTCGCGGTCGCCAAGCTCAAGGAAACCACCACCACCGGCGACACGCTCTGCGACGAGAAATCTCCGCTGATCCTGCCGCCCTTAAAGAAGCCCAATCCGGTCATCTCGTTCGCGGTCCGTCCCAAGGCCAAAGGCGACGAGGAGAAGGCCAGCCTCGCGCTGCGCAAGCTGATCGAGGAGGATCCCGCGCTGGAGATGCATCGTGACCCCCAGACCCACGAGATCATCCTGTCCGGCACCGGCCAGATGCACATTGAAGTGACGGTCGAGAAGCTCAAACGCAAATTTAATGTAGAAGTTGAACTTCAGGCGCCCAAGGTTCCGTACAAGGAAACCGTCAAGGGCCGCTCCGAATCGCAGGGCAAGTACAAACGCCAGTCCGGCGGGCGCGGACAGTATGGTGATTGCTGGCTCAAGCTCGAGCCGCTCAAGCGCGGCACCGGCTTCGAGTTCGAGGACGAGGTAGTCGGCGGCGTGATTCCCCGCCAGTTTATCCCGTCGGTGGAAAAGGGCGTGCGCAACACGCTCGGCGAAGGATTCCTGGCCGGCTATCCGATTGTCGACGTTAAGGTGACGGTCTACGACGGCTCCTATCACGACGTCGATTCCTCAGACATGGCGTTTCAGATCGCCGCTTCGATGGGCTTCAAGGCCGCGATGGAAAAGGCCAAGCCGATCATTCTCGAGCCGATCATGTCGGTTGAAGTGAGCTGCCCCGACGAATCGATGGGCGACATAATCGGCGACCTGAACAGCCGGCGCGGCAAAGTGCTCGGGATGGATCGCAAGGGGCAAAGCCAGGTGATCAAGGCGCTGGTTCCGATGTCGGAGATTTTGCGCTACGCGCCCGACCTGCGCTCGATGACCTCGGGACGCGGTTCCTTCGAGTCGCAGTTCTCCCATTATGAGGAAACGCCGGGCCACATCGCCGAGAAGATCATCAAAGAGGCCAAAGAAGCTCGCGAAGCCGCCAAGGCCGCGCACGCGCACGGATAAGTCCGCTCTGGAGCAGGCGACGCGCGCGGCTTGCCGGCTGATCGCGGGCGCGCGAGGTCCCGTCACGACGGTCGCGATCGATGGCGCCGGCGGGGCTGGCAAGTCGACTCTGGCCGACGCGATTTGCGCCGCATTGCCCGAGGCCGTAATCGTTCGGGTCGACGACTTTTACCGGCCGCTGCATGACGACGTGCGCGCCGCGCTTGATGCCGAGCATGGCTACCAAAATTATTTCGACTGGATACGCTTGCGCGATCGCGCGCTGATCCCGCTTCGCGCCGGAAGAGCTGCGAGGTATCGACGTTCCGATTGGACTACCGGCGAGCTGGGCGAGCGCGTGACGGTGAAGCCGGCCCCGGTGGTGCTGATCGAAGGCGTGTATTCGTCGCGGCCGGAACTGCGCCCACTGCTCGATTTAGCGATCTTCGTGGACACGCCGCGAGACCTGCGGATGTGCCGCATGACTGCGCGCGGCCAGAACGCGGGCGACTGGATAGCGCGCTGGATGGCCGCCGAGGACTGGTACCTGGAGCACATCCGGCCCGCCGATCACGCCGACCTCGTGGTCCGGGGTTTCTGACGGGCAAGCGAAAAAGCCGCTGCCAGACCCCATTTTGGAGCGCAGGCCCATTGGACTAGACTGCGAAGATGGGCCTGCTTGGAAAATCCTTGGTGCTCCTGGGGCTTGTTCTGGTCGTGGCCGGGGCGCTGATTTGGGCGGGCGCTTCGATTCCGTTCCTGGGGCGCCTGCCCGGCGATATCTATATCAAGCGGGGGAACTTCACGTTTTATTTTCCACTCGCGACCTGTATCGCGGTCAGCGTTCTGCTGAGCCTGCTGTTTTTGGCGCTGAGGCGCTGAGCGGAGGCGCCAAGACGGTGAGCGAGGGCACCAAAGACCTGGGCCTGAGGCGCGCGGAAGCCAAGCGGCGGCGGCGCGAATGGATCGCCGTAGCGATCGCCACCGCCACGCTGGTGGCGTTCGCGATGGCGCAAGTCGAATTGCCGCCGCTAACCAGTCACACCTCGTTCGTGTCCAACCTAGCGGTGATCCTGCTCTTCGACCTGAGCTTCCTGCTGCTGGGGTTGATGCTGTTCCTGGTCGGCCGCAATCTGGCCAAGGTGATCTTCGAGCGGCGCAGCGGCCTGATGGGCTCGCGGCTGCAGGCGCGGCTGGTCGCGGGCTTTATCGCGGTCGCGATCGTGCCGAGCGCGTTTATCCTTTACGTCTCCGGAGCGTTTCTGCGCGCCGACGTGGACAGTTGGTTCAATCCCGAATACGAGCGGGTGCTCGACGACTCGCTCGAGATCGCGCGCGCCTACTATCTGAACTCGGCCAACAACGCGAGCCACTATGCGCGCGTGCTGGCCAAAGAAATTTCGGCCGGCCAGCTCCTGGCGCCCGATAAGCGCGCCGAGCTCAAGCACGTGATCGAGCAACGGCAGCAGGAATACAACGCCGGTACGATCGAGGTCTTCTCGCTGGACCGCAAGCTCTTGCTGCTCGTGCTCAGTCCCAAGACTCCCACCGGAATCGGCGTTGCCCCCGAGTCGCGATTGCTCGCGACCACGCTGACCGGCGCGGCGGTGACGCGGACCGATCAGTTCGGCAAGGCCGACGTGATCCGGGGCAGCGCGCCGATCTATGCGTCGCCCGATTCCGACGCCGTGGCCGGCGCGATCGTGGTCGACTACTACGTTCCCGAAAGCCTGTCCAAGCGCGCGGCGGGAATCTCCAAGACCTTCGAGAACTATTTTCAGCTCGGCATCCTGCGCCAGCCCATTTTGCGCAGCTACGTACTGGCGCTGTTTCTGATCGGCCTGGTCGTGGTGCTGCTGGCGAGCTGGTTCGGCCTGTATATCGCGCGCGGAATCACCGGGCCGATCAAGCTGATGGCGGAGGGAACCCAGGCGGTTGCGGCCGGCGACCTGGCCCATCAGATTCCCCCGGTCGGCGACGACGAGATCGGCCATCTGGTACGATCATTTAACAAAATGACGGTCGACCTGGGCGCCTCGGCCGCCGAGCTGGAACGGCGCCGCCTTTATACCGAGACCCTGCTGCGCAACGTGTCGGCGGGCGTGGTCGGTCTCGACGCCGGCGGCAGAGTGACCACTATCAACCCGTGCGCGGAGCGGCTGCTCGGCCTCAGGGAGCCCGACGTGCAGGGGCGGCCGTATCAAGCAGTGTTTCCGGCGCCGCTGGCGCATGCCCTCGACGAGCTGATGGCGGCCGGACCGCGGCCTCAGGAAGCGTGGTCGTCGGTCAAGCTCGAGCTGGGCGGCGGCGAGACCGAATTGATGATGACCGCGAGCCCGCTCGGCGAGCCCGGGACCAATATCGGCACCGTGCTGTTCTTTGAGGACGTGAGCCAGATCGCGAAGATCGAGCGGATGGAGGCCTGGCGGGAAGTGGCGCGGCGGATCGCGCACGAAATCAAGAATCCTCTCACCCCGATCCAGTTGTCGGCCGAGCGGCTCAAGCGCCAGCTCGCCACCCGCTCCGAGGCCGAGGCCACGCTGCTCGAGGATTGCACCCGGACGATTATCGGCGAGGTGGACGATCTCAAGCGGCTGGTCAACGAGTTTTCCGCCTTCGCCCGGCTGCCCCATCTGAAGCCCACTCCCGGCGATCTCAACGCGCTCGTCGAAGAGACCGTCGGCAGCTTTCAGACTGCGCACAGCGGCGTCGAGTTCGAGACTCGCCTTGAACCGAACTTGCCGCGAATCGCGATCGATCGCGAGGCGCTCAAGCGCGCGATGGCTAACCTGCTCGACAACGCCGTCAACGCGTTGGCGTCGTCCGATCACAACGGCGAGCGCCCGCGTATCGAAGTGCGGACCGGGCATCAGATCGGCAGCGGCGTGGTCACGCTGGAGGTCTGCGACAATGGTCCGGGAATCAATCCGCGCCTGCGCGCCCGGATCTTCGAGCCGTATTTTTCCACGCGCAAGGGCGGCACCGGGCTGGGCCTCGCGATCGTCTCGGCGATCGTCACCGACCATCACGGTTTCGTCCGGGTGCGCGACAACCAGCCCAGGGGAAGTAGATTCGTGCTCGAGTTTCCGGTAAAAGAGCAGCAATTCGCGCGATTGTCGGACTGACCTCGAACCTTGGCCCGGTCATAATTTTCGGGCGCCCTTTTCCGGAGAACAAATGGTGAATCAGACGGTGCTGGTGGTCGATGACGAGGAGCGTATCCGTTCGTCGCTGCGGGGGATTCTGAGCGACGAGGGGTTTCGGGTGCTGGACACCGGCGACGCGCCGGCCGCGATGGAGATCGTCACGCGCGAGCATCCCGCGCTGGTCCTGCTCGACATCTGGATGCCCGAGATGGACGGCATCGAGTTGCTGCGCCGTATCAAGACCACGCAGCCCCAAGTCGAAGTCATCATGCTGTCGGGGCACGGCAATATCCAGAACGCGGTGGCCGCGACCAGGCTCGGCGCCGCCGACTTTATCGAGAAGCCGTTCTCGGTCGATGGCCTGCTCGGATCGATCGCGCGCGTGCTGGAGCGCGAGACCGGCGGCGCGCGCGGCCCGGGACATCTTGCGATGCGAACCGGGCCTGCCGCAGGTCGCAAGCGAGAGCGCGCAGCCGCAGCGCACCGTGGCGCGCTCGATCGTGATTCAGGGCCAGGGGCTGCATTCGGGCCTCAAGACCGGCGTCATCCTGCATCCGGCGCCGCCAGGCTTCGGAATCGTGTTTTCCTCGCTGTCCGATACCGGGCCGAGTGGCGGCGCGGCCGGAGAACGTGACCGACACCGGCTACAACACCACGCTGGCGGCGGGCACCCATTCGATCCGCACCGTCGAGCATCTGATGTCCGCGCTGCACGGCTTCGGAATCACCAATCTGCTGGTCAAGACCGACGGCGAGGTGCCCGCGCTCGACGGCTCGGCGGCGATATTCTGCAAGCAGCTTGCGGAGGCCGGCGTGCAGGAGCAGAGTGCCGCGATCGAGCCGGTCAGGATTTCCAAGCCGATCGTGATCGGGGTCGAAGGCGAGGGCCAGGAATACATCAAGATTGAGCCCGCCGACCATCTGATCATCGACTACAATCTGGATTATCCAGCGCCGATCGGGAAGCAGCGGATGCACTTCGAGCTGACCTCTGCGGAGGCCTACGTGCGGGAAATCGCGCCGGCGCGGACCTTCGGCTTCGTGCGCGAGTTCCGCAAGCTCGCCGAGCTTGGACTCGCCAGCGGCGGCCGGCTCGACAACGTAATCCTGGTCGACGACGAAAAGGTCCTCAACACCAGGCTGCGCTTTCCCGACGAGTTTGCGCGGCACAAGGTGCTCGATCTGATGGGCGACCTGTACCTGTTGGGGCGGCCGATACTGGGCCACGTCACCGCGTCGAAGACCGGCCATTCCGACAACCTCGCGTTGATCAAGACGGTTCAGAGTCTGCTGTAGCGACCCGGCTTTCCGGCGGACGCGCGTATCGCACGCAACTACACGATCTCGCCACTATCGGGGCGCGTCGCGGTGCTTGCCAGCGGCGGGCTGGATAGTTGCGTGCTGCTCGCCGAGATGGCGGCGCAGCGCCGGCGAGTTTTTCCAATCTATGTCCGCGCGGGTCTTGGATGGGAGCGCAACGAACTGGCCGTTCTGCGCCGGTTTATCGCCGCGATCGCGCGGCAGGCGATCGCGCCGGTCACGGTGCTCGATCTGCCGGCGGTCGCGCTGGACCGCGATCACTGGAGCGTTACGGGACGCGGCGTGCCGGGCTATCGCGCTGCGATCGCCTCGAACTACATCATCGGGCGCAACCTGAGCTTGCTGTCGAGCGCGGCGATTTTCTGCGCGCGCAACCGGATTGGCGAAATCGCGATGGCGCCGCTCGGTGACAATCCATTTCCCGACGCGCGGCCGGAGTTCTTTCGTGCTTTCTCGCGGGCGGTCCAATTGGGCATGGGCCTAAGGCTGAAGATCGCGACGCCCTACGCGCGGCTGAGCAAGGCGCAGGTGATTCGGCGCGGGCGCGACTTGCCCTTGCGGCTCACCGTCTCATGCATCCGGCCCGCCGGCATCCGGCACTGCGGAGCGTGCACCAAATGCGCCGAGCGTGTCGCGGGCTTCCGCGCCGCGGGCGTCGAAGATCCGACCGTGTACGCGAGGGCCCCGCGCGGATGAATGTTGCCTCCTAACCTAACCCCCGGCCCCTTCCCGACACGGGAAGGGGAGCCAGTTTCGCAGCTTCCCCTCTCCGTTTCGGAGAGGGGCCAGGGGTGAGGTTCTTCAGACCCTCGCCCGCTTTTTTGCGGGAGAGGACGCGCCCGCAGCGGGCGCGGGTGAGGGCGTCTGGCTTTGCACCAGAAGCAACTCACGAACTACGAGCTTGACGACTCTGACGCCGGATGGGCGGGCGGCGGGGTGAACTCGATCTTGGCCTTTTTCCTGAGCCGCTTGACCATCGCGTCAACCACGGCTTCCTGATTGTAGTCCAGCAGCGCGAGCGCGATCTTCGGCGCCACGTCCTTGAGAGGTGCGTAGGTGGCGCCGCGACGATCGGTCACCTTCATAAAGCTGTAGCCGATATTAGAGGCGATAATCGGCGAGAGATGGCCTACGGCAGTGCTGAACGCCATCTTCTCGACCACCGGAGGCAGCTCGCCGGGGCGGAAATAGCCCAGGTCGCCGCCCTTGGATGCCGAGAGCGGGTCCTCGGATTTGGCGCGCGCTAGCGCGGCGAAATCTTTGGTCTTCTGGGCCCCGGCATAGAGCTGCTTGATCTTTGCCTCAGCCGCGCTCTTCTGTTGATCGGTGGGTTCGGGTGGCAGCGACACCGCGATGTGCGAGAGTCGAATCTCGCCCGGATCGGCCACGAACAGGTCCTTGTGGTCGTCGTAGTAGGCCTGGATCGCGGCCGGCGTGGGCTTGACTGAGTGTGATCGGAATTCCTGGTCGAGCATGTTCTCGATTTCCATCGAGCCCCGGACCTCGCGAATCAATTCCGGGTCCGGTGCACCGCCGGACGAGACATCCTGGCCGCTGGGGCTGGCGAGCTGGAATTCGCGGGCGCGCGCGGCGACTTCCGCGTCGCGGAGCACGATCTTGCGGCGGCTCGCCTCTTCGATCAGCAGTTGGCGAGCAATCAGGCTGTCGAGCGCGTCGTGCCATACCGCGCGGGTCTCGTCGGTGGTGTTGGCATTGACCAGACGCGCCTCGGTCCGCGCGTACGAGTCGGCCTGGGCCAGCGTAATCGCCGTCGCGTTCACTTTTGCGACCACCGGATCGGACGGGTTCGGCTTGACCAGCGGGATGATACCAAGGTAGCGCTGGCGCCAGTCGAGCTGGTTGTCGCCGCCGGCCTGCGCGTGAGCGCAGGGAGCCAGCCGCAAGAGGACGGCAATCGTCAGGATCAAAATGGACCAACTGCGCAGAGTGAGCCTCGTCGTCGCGATAGTCGCGAGCGTGCTCGCGCTGGTCTCGGGCGCGGTGTTGTTCTTCGTCATCGAGCCGCCTTTCCTGGCTTCGATCTTCCTGGCCAGCGCCGTGATCGCGATCGCATATTTCGCTATCGCGGGAATCGGCGCCTACTTCGGCCCAGACTGAGCCGGTGTCAGCGCGGGCTCATAGGCCGTGACGCAGGGTGGGCCGGGCGCGAAGAAATGCTCCACCTGGGCCGGCGCGGCGCCCAGAAAGATCATACTCGAAGAGCGCGTGCCGAATTCGCCCGAATGGAGGCAGAGCGAATTAGGCCGCCCGGAGCGCGGATCGAGCTGGGTCGAATGGTCGGCGAGCAGGCGCGCCAGCTCGCCGCGATTCGCAACCGGGTCGCGCGCGAAGTCCGCTTGCCCGCCAAGCTCCGCGAAGCGCCGATAGGAGCGTGAGATCTTCGGACACTCGAAATCGTCGAGATCCAGGTTGGTCAGCAGATGAAAGCCCGGCGCGAGCGGTTCGATATCGATCGTGCCGGCGCGATCGTACGCGACTATCGCATCGGTGCGCGACGCGAGCAGCAGATTGAAGGGATTGTAGTCGGAGCTGCGATACGATCGCACCAATCCGGCCGCCTCGGCCACGGTCGCGCAGCGCAGCGCGTCCAGGCACAGCAGCCCGCGCGATCGCGCCGCTGGGTCGGCCTTATCCGATCGCCGGTTGAGCAGTCCCGCGACCATCCCGAATTGGTTGATCCCCAGCCAGGTGCCGCCGGCTTTGAGGTCTTTGCCGCCGACCACTTTCGGAACCTCGGAGAGCACCGTAGGCGCCAGCGCCTGCAGGGCCCGGAACTCATCGCGGTTGGCCGCGATCACCACCGGATAGTCCGCGAAGCTCCGAAAATAAATGGCGAGCGTACACACCGCTATCAAAGTTGGCAGGCCGTATGGATCGGACACAAGAGGGGGAGCGGCGAGCAGTGTGTCGGTTTGACAAGCGGGGGAGTCTGACGCCGATTCAGTTTCAATCGGGTTCGAAAGCCTTCCGGTATCAATCGCGCGCGTGGCTGCCGCGCGAGAATGCCGGTCGTGAAGCCACGGTCAGGCCCGTTCAAAATGACCACTACCATTCTCCGCCAACGAATCCTTGATGCGACGAATGTCCGTAAAAACGTGCTAAATCTGCTGTGCGCGAGTTCCCCGTCACTTCTTTTGCTCGGCGATCTTCCTGCCGGCCAGCGCTCTGGCGACCTGTTCGCGCAGCGCCGATTCGGGCGCTGACCCGAAGCGTGCCACTACGTCGTCATAGACCGTAACCGCTTCCCCGCTGCGGCCGAGCTGGCCGAGCCTGACCCCCTTGTTGACCAGCGCTCTGGCGACCTGTTCGCGCAGTGCCGACTAGGACGCTGAACCGAAGCGCGCCACCATGTCATCGCAGGTCGTAACCGCTTCCTCGCTTTGGCCGAGTGCGATCCCCTTGTTCATCAGCGCGTTGGCGACCTGTTCGCGCAGCACCGCTTCAGGCGCTGAGCCGTACCGTGCCACTACGTCGTTAAAGACCGTAACCGCTTCCTCGCTTTGGCCGAGCTGGCCGAGCGTGACCCCCTTGTTGACCAGCGTTTTGGCGACCTGCTCGCGTAGCGCTGATTCGGGCGCTGAGCCGTAGCGCGCCAGTACGTCGTCATAGACCGAAACCGCTTCCTCGCTTCGGCCGAGCTGGCCGAGCGTGACCCCCTTGCTGAACAGCGCTTTGGCGACCTGCTCGCGCAGCCCCGGTTCGAGCGCCGAGTCGTAGCGCGCCACTACGTCGCCGTAGATCGAAACCGCTTCCTCGCTTCGGCCGAGTTGGCCGAGCGTGACCCCCTTGTTGACCAGCGCTTTGGCAACGTGCTCGCGCAGCCCCGGTTCGGGCGCCGAGTCGTAGCGCGCCACTACGTCGCCGTAGACCGAAACCTCTTCCTCGCTTCGGCCGAGTTGGCCGAGCGTGACCCCCTTGTTGAACAGCGCTGTGGCAACCTCTTTTCGCAGTGCCGATTCGGGTGCCGAGCCGAAGCGCGCCACTGCGTCGCCGTAGACCGAAACCTCTTCCTCGCTTCGGCCGAGTTGGCCGAGTGTGACCCCCTTGTTGACCAGTGCCCTGGCGACCTGCTCGCGCAGCCCCGACTCGGACGCTGAGCCGAAGCGCGCCACTACGTCGTCGTAGGCCGCAACCTCTTCCTCACTTCGACCGAGTCGCCCGAGCGTGAGCCCCTTGTTGAACAGGGCTTTGCCGACCTGTTCGCGCAGTGCCGATTCGGGCGCCGAGCCGTAGCGTGCCACGATGTCGTCGTAGACCGTAACCTCTTCCTCGCTTCGCCCGAGCTGGCCGAGCCTAACCCCCTTGTTCAATAGCGCTGTGGCGACCTGTTCGCGAAATACCGGTTCGGGCGCTGAGCCGTAGCGTGCCACTACGTCGTCGTAGACCGTAACCTCTTCCTCGCCTCGGCCGAGCTGGCCGAGCGTGGCGCCCTTGTTGAACAGCGCCGCGGCGACTTGCTCGCGCAATGCCGATTCGGGCGCTAAGCCGAAGCGCGCGACCACGTCGTCGTAGACCGCAACCTCTTCCTCGCTTCGCCCGAGTCGCCCTAGAACGACTGCCTTGTGGTACAGAGCGCGCGCCGTCCAAGCGCGGCCATCCGTACCGCTGACGGAATCAAAACGTCTGATGATTGCGGTGAGCGCAGCCATCGATTCGTTCAGGTTGTTCAAATGGAAGTGAGCGACGGCCAACAAATGTTCGGCCTGAGCCGACTCGACGGCCGATGAGGCGGCCGCCAAGGCTTTTTCAGCGCAGAATAAGGCGCCGGCATAGTTTGGAGCATCTGGCTCCGTCAGACAGTCGGCTTCCGCAATCCAGTAGTCGAAGCCTGGAGCAACCGGCGCCGCGCGAGCTGCTGAAGTGGGCGGGCCGGTCGCAGCGAAATCGCTGGAGGAAAAAGCATTCGAAGTTCGGTCGTGATCTATCAACCATCCCGCGAGTTGAGCATCAAGTAGTTCGCGGAAATCATTTGCTGCCGCATAAGACTTGAATAAGTATTTCTTCCCTTCCTCGACTTGTTGCTTGAAGTGCAGAACCTTGGTCAGCTGTTCCCCAGGGTCGCGCAACTGATGTGAATCGACCTCTTTAAAGAACAACGCGATGTTGCGGATTTTTGTTTCTGTGTAGAGTTGTTCAGCCAGTTGCCATTCTTCTTCCAGCCCCGAGGAATAGCCGCTGCCGGTGGGCGATCCCCATCGATCATGCAGTATGAATACCGCGTAGTCGCACAATTTGAGATCTTCGTTGATCAGCGCCTGCGGTCGCCCGGCGCCGGCAGTCGTATCTTCCCAACCAACCGCGTGGAAAATGGCCCCCTTGGGTTCGGCATGAAGCTTGGTGCATTTTTCCAGCGTCTGCTGGAAGAGCTTGCGTTCCTCGTCCAGCCCGCTCGGTGAGCCGATGAAGATGCGGTATTGCGTGAGAGACTTCGGCACAGATGGCGAAGTCTAGTCCAATGGCCGTCGCTGCAAAATCCCCCATCCTCGGCGTAGTCGGTCAAGTTTGAGGAGCGGACGAGTCTGGAACCGATCCAGTGAACCGATCCAGTTTTAACCGCAACCGGAATCCGGGATTCTTCGCGCGCCAGGCAAAGCAGACGCGCGAGAATGACAATCGTTTACGACCTGGGTTCAGCTGACCCATTACCGAGCGGCGGTTCTGATAGCATACAGGTGTGGGACTGGACGACCGTTTCGACGCGATCGTGATCGGGGGCGGCGGCCTGTCGCTCTAGTCTGTGACGCACGACTCGATGGAACCTGAATCCGGCGAAGTTGACCCCAATCTCATTCGATTTCGTCCGCTGCGGATGGACGATCTCGAATTGATGCATCGATGGCTCAACGCTCCGCACGTCGTGAAGTGGTGGGGCGCAGGCCTCACGCTGGAAGCGGTGGTCGCGAAGTACGGTCCCCGAATCGCCCGACGGGAGCCGACCCGATGCTTCCTGATGCTCTACGCGGATGAGCCGATCGGATACATCCAGACTTACCGGATCAGTTCGTACCCCGAATACTCCAGCGCCCTCGCGCTCGATGAAGCCGCGGCAGGAATCGATCTCTTTATCGGCAGCGCGGAACACATCAATCGAGGGCTCGGCGCGCCCCTGATCGTCAAATTTCTCCGCACGATCGTTTTCGCCGATCCCGAGGTCGATAGCTGCATCATCGGGCCGGCGGCGGGCAATCGCGCGGCGATCAGATCCTACGAAAAGGCCGGCTTTCGATACCTCAAGACGGTCCGCGTTCCCGGCGAGCTGGAGCCGGAGTACCTGATGCGGATTGCGAAGCCGGCGGTCGGTGAGCCTGCATAGTCGGCGGTGCGGGTGCGCCTCCTTGCACGCGCGGGGGTAGTGGTCAAGTTTCGTTCTCCGATTTGTCAGCCGAGGACAGTCTGCGTCTGGAGCACGGCGAAGGTGGGTGGTGTGCGATTCTTCGCTGCGCAGACTCCGCTCAGAATGACGTCAAATGGTATCGTCTTGGTAGATTCCATAGAGCCCCGTTCAACGTCATTCTGAGCGGAGTGAGGGCCTTGGCCCGAGCGAAGTCGAAGAATCTCATGCCATTCACGCCGGGAAGCGGACTCGACCGCTCAGGGCCTCGGATCTTCAGCTCGGAACGCGGCTACGCTGAGCTTGGCCGGCACCCGCGCCGGTGCTGGTTTTCTCGACCGCGGGCGGCGTGATATGGAAATGGGACTGTCGCGGCGGCTTGAGCTGGGCGCTCCCGCCGAGGAGGGTGAATGTTCTCATCGATCGAGGATGTAGTCGCGCGATTCGAGCAGCAGAATTACATCGCCAGCCGCCGAATCGCGACGGTGGTCTATCTCGCCTCGGCGCTGAAGAAGCCGATCCTCGTGGAGGGTCCCGCCGGAGTGGGCAAGACCGACCTCGCCAAGGTGCTGGCGCTCTCGCTCAATCACGACCTGGTGCGCCTGCAATGCTACGAGGGACTCGATGAAGGCAAGGCGCTGTACGAATGGGAATACGCCAAGCAACTGCTCTATACGCAGATCCTGAAAGATAAAATCAGCGAAGTCCTGGTCGGCGCGAAGGGGCTGGCCGAGGCGGTGGATAAAATCGCCAGCCAGGACGAAGTGTTCTTTTCCGAGCGCTTCGTGCTGCCGCGGCCGCTGCTGAAGGCGATTACCAGCGACCGCCCGGTCGTGCTGCTGCTCGACGAAATCGACAAGGCCGACGCAGAGTTCGAGGCCTTTCTGCTCGAATTGCTCTCGGACTTCCAGGTGACGATCCCCGAGATCGGGACGATCAAGGCCAAGCAGATTCCGCTGGTAGTGCTGACCTCCAACAACGCGCGCGAGATGTCAGACGCGCTCAAGCGCCGCTGCCTGCATCTGTATATCGATTTTCCCGACCGCGCCCAGGAGCTGGCGATCGTCAAGCTCAAGGCGCCGGAAGCCTCCGCGAAACTCGCCGACGAAGTGGTCGGCGTGGTGCAATCGCTGCGCAAGCTGGACTTGAAGAAGACCCCCGGAATCAGCGAGACGCTGGACTGGGTCAAGGCGCTCACGCTCCTCAACGTGCAGAGCCTCGACCAGGAATTGGTCAACGAAACACTCGATACGATCGTCAAGTACGAAGGCGACGTGCGCAAGGCGCAGGAAGAGCTCAAGGACTACGTGCGCCGGGTGCGCGCGCGCCGCGGCACCACGGCGGCCACCGACAAGGATTTGCTGAACTAGAAGGCTCTACTGAACTAGACGGCGAGTAACAATTGCGATGGACGACAAGCTGGTCGAATTCGCCAACCTGCTGCGCCAGAACGGCGTGCGCGTCTCCCTGGCCGAGACCCTGGACGCGATGGGCGCGTCGGGAGTGGTCGGGCTCGCCGAGCGCGAGGCCTTCCGCTCCGCGCTGCGCGCCACGATGATCAAGCGCGCCGGCGAGCTGCCGGTGTTCGAGGAGCTGTTCGATCTCTATTTCTCGGGCCTGGGCGAGATCATCAAGCAGGCCGGGCAGGCGGTGCAGGACGCGCTCTCGATGTCCGACCAGGAGTTCCAGAAGTTCCTGGATCAGGTCGAGGAGATGCTGAAGAAGGAGGGCAAGAAGCTCTCCGAGCTTGCGCGCCAATTGCTCAGCAACAATTCGGGGCAACTCGAAAAGATGATGCGCGAGGCGGCCCGCGCGGTGCGCCTGTCGAATATCGAGCGGACCATCGAGGAGAACTACTTCGCCCGCGCGCTCGCGCGCCAACTGGGCCTGGAGCAGGTCGAACAGGAGATCAAGGAGCTGCGCGAGCAGGCTCGAGAAGATGGAAGTGGGCGGCGCACTGCGGGCCAAGATGGAAGAATACCTGGACCGCAGGCTCAAGGCCCTCAACGACATCGTGCGCCGCTACGTCAAGATGGAGCGGGAGAAGCGCGACGTCAAATCGCGCGAAGAGCGCCAGCTCCAGCAACTGGGTGAAAAGAGCTTCTACTATCTGACCGAAGAAGAGCTGCAGAAGATGAACCAGGCGGTTGCACGCCTGGCGCAGCGGCTCAAGAACGTGGTCTCGGTGCGGCGCAAGCGCTTCAAGCGCGGGCGCTTCGATATCAAGCGCACGCTGCGCCGCAACATGCAGTACGGCGGCGTGCCGTTCATGCTCCGCTTCGACCAGCGCAAGAAAGAGAAGCCGCAGGTCGTGATCCTGTGTGACGTGTCGGATTCGGTCCGCAATGCCTCGCGCTTCATGCTCCAGTTCGTCTATGCGCTGCAGGACCTCTATTCAAAAGTGCGCAGCTTCGTGTTCGTTTCAGAGGTCGGCGAGGTCACGCAGCACTTTCGGGACCACGACGCCAAAGACGCGCTGGAGATCGCGCTACGCGGCGATATCATCAACGTCTACGGGCATTCCAACTTCGGCAACGCGTTCCGATCGTTCGTCGGGGATTTCATCGGCTCGCTCAACAAGCGCACCACGGTGATCGTGCTGGGCGACGCGCGCAACAACTACAATCTGCCGCACGACTGGTGCCTGCGCGAAATGCGCCAGCGCGCCAAGAGCCTGATCTGGCTTAACCCCGAGAGCAAGACCACCTGGGGCTTCGGCGACAGCGAGATGGAACGCTACGCGCCGCATTGCGACATGGTCGAGGAATGCCGCAACTTGAACCAGCTCTATCACGTTGTCGATCGCCTGGTGGTGCGCTGAGGTCGTAAAATATTGCGGGCAGTTTTCCTTTGGTTGACGATGCGGTTGCTTTGGGCCAAGATTAATTTAGTTACCTTCGAGCGCTTGCAACGCGAGGTTTGAGGCCGGTTAGCGGATGAATCGAGAGAGTTTCGGCGATGGCCGGTAACAGAGACGACTTCATTCTGATGGTGGTTGGCGGATTGACGCTGGATCCGACCACCAAGATGCCGATCGTGGTACTGAAGGATCCGGACAATAAATTCAACTTGCCGATCTGGATCGGGCCGCTCGAGGCGACCTCGATGGCGACCGAGATCGAAGGGATCAAGCCGCAGCGCCCGATGACCCACGACTTGTTGCGCAACGTGCTCGGTGAGTTGGGCGTCACGGTCGACTCGATCGAGATCACCGATCTGCGCGAGAACACCTACTTTGCGCGGATCAGGCTGAAAGCGCGGGAGAACCGCTCGCTGGAAATCGATTCGCGCCCGAGCGACGCGATCTCGCTGGCGCTGCGCACCAAAGCGCCGATCTATGTCGCCAAGCGGGTGCTGGAGCAATCCAGCGAGCTGCAGGAAGCGGCCGGCGAGCCCGCTCAGCAGTCCGATCAGAACCTGGCCGGCGTCTCGCGCGACAAGTGGTCGGAAATCCTCGAGCGGATGTCGCCCGACGATTTCAAGTACAAGATGTGACGTCCGCCCGCGCGCCCGAGTGCCGGTTAGCGCCGCGCGCGCCGTTCGAGCTCCCCTGATGCCCCCAGCAGCCCATCGCAAGCTCCGCCGCAAGGATCTGAAGGAGCCGGATGAGTTCCTGAGCTTCTTTACCGATCTGCAGGAGTTCGTGACGAACAACCTGATGCAGATCGTATTGTCGGCGGCAGTGGTCGCGGGCGTCGGGCTGATCGTAATCGCGACCTACTACTACGAGCTTCATCAGGATCGCCTCGCGGCGGCGCAGTTCTACCAGGGATTTGAGGCGCTCGATACCAAGCAATACAAGGTTGCCGAGCAGGATTTCAGCGCGCTTTCCGCCGCCCAGCCGGGCCGCGAAGTCGGACGGCTGGCGCAATTTTATCTCGCGACCTGCTATCTGGGTGAGAACGATCTGGCGCACGCGCGCGACGCGCTGGTCGCCTATCTGGCCGAGGCCCACGATGCTGCGTTTGAGGGACTGGCCCTGATGGATCTCGCGGTCGTGTACGAGAAGATGGGCGACCTGCAAAAGGCCGAGGGCGCCTACAAGCAGGCGGCGGCGAACGGGACCGAACCGAATACGGCGGCCGAGCTTGGAATCGCGCGGATCGAGGAGCGGCTCGGCGATCAGAAGAGTGCGATTGAAGCCTACAAGGATTTCCTGGGCGCCCATCCCTATGCGCCCGAGCGTCAGGAAGTGATCGAAGCGCTGGTCGCCCTCGGCGCGCCGCCTTCGACGGCGCCCATCGCGCCTCCACAGAATCTGCCACCGTAGAATCACCGGCGGGACCCTTCCAGGGCTCAGGGCAGGCTGCCGGCGCTACTTCGGAAATCACCGGCGGGACGCCGGCGCTACTTCAGATCGGCGCGATTCATCCTTTCGGCTGCCACCTGAGGATCGGATGGCGGGCGGCTTCGGCCTCATCGACACGCTTTAGCCTCAGCGACTGCGGCGCGCGCTTGACTTGCGCCGGATCGGATAGCGCCTCGTCGTCGATCTGCCGCATCACGGCTACGAACCCGTCGATGGTCTCTTTGGATTCGGTTTCGGTCGGCTCGATCATCAGCGCGCCGCGCACCACCAGCGGGAAATAGATCGTCGGCGGATGGATTCCGAAATCGAGCAGGCGCTTGGCTATCTCTAACGTGCTGACGTCGGCGCGGCCCTCGAGATCGTGAGTCAGCACGCACTCGTGCATCGAGGGCTCGCTGGTCGCGCTCGGAAAGCGATCTTCCAGCCGCTTGCGGACATAGTTGGCGTTCAGGATCGCCAGCCGGCTCGCGAGCGCCAGCCCGTCGCCGCCCAGCGCGAGAATGTAAGCGTACGCCCGCACCAGCATCCCGAAGTTGCCGTGGAACGAGCGCAGGCGCCCGATCGAATCAGGATGGTCGCCGTCGAGAATCCATCGCTCGCCCGCGCGGACCAGCCGCGGATAGGGCAGGAAGGGTTCGAGATGTTTCTTCACGGCGATCGGGCCCGCGCCGGGACCGCCGCCGCCGTGCGGCGTAGAGAAGGTCTTGTGCAGGTTGAGCTGCACGATATCGGCGCCCATGTGGCCGGGCTTGGCGACGCCCATCAGGGCGTTCATGTTGGCCCCGTCCAGGTACAGCAAGGCGCCGCGCTCGTGGAGCGCATCGGCGATGGCGCAAATTTCGGGCTCGAAGACGCCGAGCGTGTTGGGATTGGTCAGCATCAGGGCCGCGGTTTCGTCGTCGATCAGGCGGCGAATCGCGGCGGCTTCGAGAAAGCCGCGCTGGTTCGAGGGCGCGACCACCACCTCGAATCCGGCCAGCGCCGAGCTGGCCGGGTTGGTCCCGTGCGCGGTGTCCGGAATGATCACCTTGTGATGGCGCGCGCCACGCTTGAGATGCCAGGCCCGCGCGACCAGCAATCCGGCCAGCTCGCCCTGGGCGCCGGCCGCCGGATGGAGCGACACGGCATCCATCCCAGTGATCTCGGCCAGTGCGCGTTCCAGGCGCGCCATCAGTTCGAGCGCGCCCTGGCACAGATGGGCCGGCGTGCGTGGATGCAGCCCGGCGAAGCCGATGAGCGCCGCGACTTCGTCGTTGATCACCGGGTTGTATTTCATCGTGCACGAGCCGAGCGGGTAGAAATGCGTCGCCTGCGAAAAGTTGAGCTGCGAGAGCCGGATAAAATGGCGGATCACCTGCGGCTCGCTGAGCTCGGGAAAATTCTTCAGGTCGTCGCGGCACAGCTCAGCGCCTAGAATGTCGGCGGCTTTGGATAGCGCGGGTGAGGCGGGAGACAGATCCGCGCCGCGACGGCCGATCGACGAGAGCTCGAAAATCAGCGGTTCGCCGGCGACGTCGTCCGGCCCTCCTTGCGGCCCTTCGTGCGGCCGCTTTTGGCGCGAATCCGGTTCCTGCATGGTCGTGTCGGTCTCGATGGGTTCGATTGGAATCCTGCGCACACTCGCCATCACCGCGCCTCCGCCGCCAGCGCCTCCGCCAGGCGATCCAGATCATGAATGGAGTTCATTTCGGTCACAGAGATCAGAATCGAGTCTTTCAATTCGGGATAGTCGCCGCCGAGCGCGACACCCGCCAACAGGCCGCTGCGTTCCGCAGCCTCGAGCGCGGCTGCGGGATTGCGGACGATCGCGGCGAACTCGTTGAAGAACGGCGCGTTGAAGCGCGTGCCGATACCGCGCGCGGCCAGCCGCGCCGCCGCCGCGTGCGCGAGCTCGACGTTGCGCTCCGCGAGCGCGCGCAATCCATTGCGGCCCATCAAACCGAGATAGACCGTGGCCGCGAGCGCGCAGAGCGAATGGTTGGTGCAGATATTCGAGGTGGCGCGCTCGCGCCGAATATGTTGCTCGCGGGTAGCGAGCGTCAGGGTAAAGGCGCGCCGCCCCTGCCCGTCGCGAGTCTCGCCGATCAGCCGGCCCGGCATCTGGCGCACATGCGCCATCGTGGTGGCCATGAAGCCCAGGCCCGGCCCGCCGAACTGGACGGGAAGGCCGAAGCTTTGCGCCTCGCCCACCGCGATGTCGGCGCCGAGCGCGCCGGGCGGCTTGAGCAGCGCGAGCGAGAGCGCCTCAGCGGTAGCGGAGATTGCGATCGCGCCGGCGCGATGAGTTATTTCGGCGATCTTCTGGAACGGCTCGAGGGCGCCGAACACGTTGGGGTAGCCGGTCACGGTGCAGAGCAGGCGATCGTTGGCCGCGCGTTCCAAAACCCGCAAGTCGGTTACGCCGCTCGCGGAATCGAACGGCAGCTCGACTACTTCGAGATTGTCGAGCGCGCTCAGGTAGGTGCGGATCGTCGAGCGATAGTCGCGCCCCAGCGCGCGTGAGAGGGCCACGACCGTGCGTTTCGGCTTGAGCCGGCGCGCCATCAGGACCGCCTCCGCCGCGGCCGACGCGCCGTCGTACATGCTGGCGTTGGCGACTTCGGTCCCGGTGAGCTGCGTGATCAGGGTCTGAAACTCGAAGATCGCTTGCGTGGTGCCCTGACTCGCCTCGGCCTGATAGGGCGTGTAGCTAGTGGCGAATTCGGCGCGGGCGCAAATCGCGCGGACGGCGGCGGGCACGTAATGGCGGTAGTAGCCGGCGCCGAGGAAACTCACGAAGTCGCGCGCGCCTGGATTCGCCGCGGCGAGGGCTGCCAGCTCGGCGGCCACTTCGGCTTCAGGCAGTCCGGGTGCGAGATCGATCGCGGCCCGTTGGCGCAGATGGAGCGGGACGTGCGCGATCAGGTGCTCGACGCTGGGAGCGCCGATCGTTTCGAGCATCGCGCTGATCTCGCGTTCGGTATGAGGAATGAATCTCATTGTGGCTCACCTGTTTCGCGGGCTCTGTGAGAAGGGCGAATTGCTTCGGTAGATTCCTCGCGGGGTCTTGCCACCCTCTCCGATCCGAAATCAGGAAGTAGGACCGGCGTCTCGCCGGTCGCGGCCGGCGAGACGCCGGCCCTACTTCGGATCAATTTCGCCGGATTCTTCATTTATGCTGCGTGGCGCGTGGTGCGGCGGTAGAACGGGAGCGCCATCACGGTTACAGGCAGCTTGCGATCGCGGATTTCGACTTCGAGCGTATCGCCCTCGCGCGGCCAGGCCGGGCCGGCCGCTGACGCGTTCATGTAGGCCATCGCGAGCGGCCGGTTGAAGGTCGGCGCAAACGTTCCGCTGGTGACGGTCCCCAGCTCCCGGCCTTCACGGTAGAGGCGGTAGCCCTGGCGTGCGACGCTGCGCGAGTCCGCGGTCTGGAGTCCGATCAGCCGCTTGCGAAGGCCGCTCGCGCGCTCTTTGCTCAGCGCCGGCTCGCCCACGAACTGCCGGCCGAATTTGACGAAGCTGTCGAGGCCGGCTTCGAGCGGTGTGGTCGAACGGTCAAGCTCGTGGCCATAGAGCGGGAGGCCGGCTTCCATCCGCAACGTGTCGCGTGCGCCCAGCCCGCACGGCATCAGTCCCGCGGGCGCGCCGGCTTCGAGAATCGCTTCGAACAGTGCAACGGCGTTGTGCGCCGGAGTGAAGAGCTCGAAGCCGTCCTCGCCGGTATAGCCGGTGCGCGCGATCAGGCATCGCGCCCCCGCCACGATCGCCGTTGCGATCTTGAAGCGGCCGATCGTCTCGACCGGAACGCTCGTGAGCGGCGCGAGAATGCCGGCCGATGCTGGGCCCTGAATCGCGACCAGCGCGGTCTCGTCGCTCAGGTCGGTAAAGGACGCGCGGCCCCGGTTGAGATCGGCCAGATGATTGCGATCGGCTTCGATATTGGAGGCGTTCACGCACAGCATGTAGCGCTCCGCGCCGGTGCGATAGACGATCAGATCGTCGATCGTGCCGCCGTCCGCTGCGCATAGAATCGTGTACTGCGCCTCGCGCTCGCGCAGGCGCGAGGCCGAATTGCTGAGCGCCCGTTCGAGCAGCTCCAGCCCGTGCGGCCCGCTGATTTCGAATTCACCCATGTGGCTCAAGTCGAAGAGACCGGCGGCGGAACGGACCGCCAGATGCTCCTGGATAATTCCCGTGTAGCTGACCGGCATCGCGAAGCCGCCGAACTCGGTCATCCGCGCGCCGAGCCTCGATGCGTGCAGATCGAACAGCACCGTACGCTTGGGGGAATTCATCTAATCGTAAACGCCTGTGCCGCCAAAATTCTATCAACCGCCGCATAGCCAAACGAGACGCGAGCCGCAGGCTTGCCAACAGAAATCATCCACAATGTGGAAGCAAAATGTTGAAGGATGTTCGGCGAAAAGGGGCGCCGGATGGCGACTGGGAGGGCCGTGCTATACTCCGTATCTGCGATGGGCGCGATCATCATGGACGGGCGGGCGGTGAGTGAGTCGCTGATGCCGGAGGTGCGCCGCTACGCGCGTGAGCTGATCGAGGATCGCGATTTCATTCCCGGACTCGCCGCGGTGATGGTCGGCGACGACGCGGCCTCGCGCCAGTATGTCCGCAACAAGCGCAGGCTCGCCGCCGAACTGGGATTTCGTAGCGAGCTGGTGAGCGTCGCCGCGTCAGAGGCCACTACCGATTCGCTGGCGGACACGATTCGCCGCCTCAATGAGGATCAACGCACCAGCGGAATTCTGCTCCAGCTCCCGATGCCCCCGAGCATCGACAAGTTCCGGCTCTTTGATGCGATCGACCGCCTGAAGGACGTCGACGCGGTCGCGGCGTCGAGCGTCGTCGGCTTCTATCGCGGTGAATGGGGCCGCTTTATCCCCTGTACTCCGCGCGGTGTGTTGACCTTGCTCGACTATTACAAGGTGCCGGTCGATGGGGCGCGCGCGGTCATGATCGGCCGCAGCGATATAGCGGGCAAGCCGCTCGCGCTGATCCTTGGCGGCCGGATGCGCAACGCGACCGTCACGTGGTGCCATCGCCACACGCGCGACCTGGCGCAAGAATGCCGCGCGGCGGATCTCATCGTTTCGTGCGTCGGCGCCGACGTGGGGCGGCCGTTCCTGATCACTGCCGACATGGTGAAGACAGGCGCGTGCGTGATCGACGTGGGCTTTCGCCGCGTCGGTCCGGGCAAGTTCGCCGGCGATGTGGACTTCGAGGCGGTGAAAAAAGTCGCCGGATGGGTGACGCTCAATCCGGGCGGAACGGGGCCGATGACGGTGCTGGCGCTGATGCAGAACCTGATCGATGCGGCCCGCTATCAGTTAGGCATGGAGCGCGCGTCGTATTCGGTATGAGCTGTCATTCGGCATAGCCTCTCATGCCATCCGCTTTTCCATCCACATCACGTCCCAGTAGCGGCCCATTTTGCGGCCGACTTCGGTGAATAACGCGACCTGCTCGAAGCCGAAGCGGCGATGGAGCGCGACCGACGCGTCGTTGGGCATCGTGATTCCCGCCAGCAGGCGATGGACGTCCTGGCCCTCGAGCGCCTTGAACAGCGCTTGGTACATCAGGCTGCCGATTCCCTTCCCGATCGCATCGACGGCGCAATAGATCGTCGTTTCGACGCTGGGGTCGTAGGCGGCCCTGTCGCGGAACCGGCCCGTCCCGGCCCAGCCCAGCACCAAGCCATCGCGCTCTGCGACGAACATCTGGTAGCGGCCGCCCTGGGTATGCTCCTCGAACCAAGGCACGCGCTGCGCGGCCGTTACGGGCGTGATGTCGAACGTGATCGGAGTGTTGATCACGTAGTGGTTGTAAATTTCGGTCAATCGGGCCAGGTCGCTCAGGACCGCCGGACGCACGCTGATATCGCTCATCGAGACTCCCCTCCGAGGCGGCTTCGATGCTATTTTGCTACGACGCGAAGCCGCGAGTACAACGCACCAGCAAAAAAACAAGCCAAGCAGGAATCATATGGCGCAAAATTCTCTGGTAATTGTCGGTGTCGCCCAGTTCAACCCCCGCCGCGCCGGGATGGCGCAGGCGCCGGAGCCGCTCGAAATGATGGCGCAGGTCGCGCAAGCGGCGGCCGAAGACTCGGGTGCGCCACAGGTGCTCAAATCGCTCGACGCGATCGCGGCGGTGAACGTTCTATCGTTCCATTACAAGAACGCGCCCAACGCGTTGGCGGCGCGGCTGAAAATTCAGGCGCGCGAGCAGCTCTATACGACCATCAGCGGCAGCTCGCCGCTCTATGCGATGAATTATCTGGCGGGTGAGATCGCGGCCGGCCGGATGCGCGCCGCGCTGATCGCCGGCGCCGAATCGTTCCATACGCTGCGCCGCGCGAGGCAGCAGGGCGGCGTCAAATGGGGCGCGATCGCGGGCGAGGGCGAGCCGAAGACGATCGGCGATCCGCGCAGCGGCAGCGCTCCGATCGAAGAGCAATACGGGATGCGCCTGCCGACGCTGGTTTATCCGCTGTACGAAAATGCGCGGCGCGCGCGCCACGGATGGTCGATCGGGGAGCATCGCGAGCGGCTCGGCAAGCTGTGCGCCGCAATGACCCGCGTGGCCGCGAAGAACCCTTACGCGTGGTTTCCCGACGAGCACAGCGCGGAAGAAATCACCACGGTCGCCGACGACAACCGGATCATATGTTTTCCTTATCCCAAGCTGATGAACGCGATCATGGATGTCGACCTCGCGGCCGCGATTATCATGACCAGCGAAGAGGAAGCGCACAGGCTCAAGGTGCCCGCCGATAGAATCGTCCATCTGGCCGCCGCGGCGGACGCGACCGAGAATCCATTTTTCGTCTACGAGCGCGAGAGCTTTCACAGCTCGCCCACGCTCGAACGCACCGCGAAGCGAGCGCTCGAATTGGCCGGAATCGGCGTGAGCGAAATCTCGTACTTCGATTTCTATAGCTGCTTTCCATCGGCGATCGGTCTGGCGCTCGATGCGCTCGGGCTCGACGGCGACGATCCGCGCGGCGTCACTGTCACCGGAGGTCTGCCCTACGCTGGGGGCCCGGCGAGCAACTACTGCGCGCATTCGACCGCGGCGATGGTCGAGCGGCTGCGCGCCAATTCCGGCAAGCTTGGAATGGTCACGGGGCTGGGATGGTATTTCACCAAGCACGCGGCGCTGATCCTCTCTTCAGGGCTCCCACGCAAACCGTTCGCATCCGAGCACGACGGCAATCCGATGCGCGAGACCAAGCCGGTCCGCGTCACCGAGCAAGCTGACGGTTCGGGGACGATCGAGACCTATTCGGTGGCGCACGGACGCGACGGCGAGCCTTCGGAGGGAATCGTGATCGGCCGGCTGGAGGACGGCTCGCGATTCTTTGCCAAGACGCCTCGGGAGATCCTGCCTTCGATGGAGCAAGAGGAATTCGTCGGCCGCCGCGGCAAAGTCAGCGTGGCCGGAGCCTTCAACCTGTTCGAGCCGCGCTGACTGCCGCAGGTCAGGACGCCGGCGATCGCTTGGCATCGAGTTGCGCAGGGGCTGAAGGACGCGCGTTATTGGGATTCTCAAGCGTCCACCGGTCTCGCTCGCGCTACATTCATGAATTTGCCGTTTGCGACGCGGCGCGCGCGAAAGATCTCGGCGACCCCGAGAAGGCGCAAGTTGCCACGATCGCCTCGCAGCAGAGCCGGGTGATTCAGCAAGGCCTGGATGCCGGCGCGGGAAAGCCGCGGTAGCCATATCGGCCAAACGAAGAACCACTCACGATTTTCGCGCATGGCTCCTACCGCGCTCATTTGGCGCTCGGTCGGGGCGGTGGAAAAAGTAAGGAAGCCGATGGCGGCCAGGCGGTTAGCGCCGATCACCGTCGGCGCCGCACCGACAAGACTGGGATCGCCGTATCGGAGCGCGTAGCGCTGGTCGTCTTCGGGATCCCAGCGGAATCCGTCTGCGTCATCATCACGCCGCCAAGGCTGAAACAATGCTTCGGCAATCTGGCGGGGTTCGCACATATTGGGAGGAGATTTGAGCTTTCGCAGCCGGTTCGGAAGCTTGCCGCTTGGCACATCGACCAGCCGCTCCAGAAAGTTCTGATGTCCCTGTCCGCCCATCATGACCAATGGTGCTGGGGAAAGGCCGCCAGCCTTCTTCTGGGGCCACTCGGCCGTGAGCGCCGAGGCAAGGGCCGCTCCAATGACGTTGTCCCGCACGCGCATAGCGTAAGAACGATAATCGTCGGGCGTAAAATCAACCTTCTTGCGCTGCTTACCCTGATCAACGTCGAAGTGCTCGACCAGCTTCACGATGCCTTCATTGGCAGCCTCTGCAACCTGCGTCGCTTCCACAAACGCCGCGAGATGCAACTCTGCCGTCCACGGCGGTCCTTTCCAGGAGACGCGCGGCTGCCAGTCCGGCCGAGCGGTTTCGAGCGCGTGAAGAAGTCCGAGCAGCGCCAGGAACGCCAGCAGATTGTCGGGTTCGAGGCCTGGCATCGGAAGCGATTGCGTATCGCCCGCAGGATCGAGTGGTGTCATTTCGATCGATCTTCTTCTTGCTCGGCTTGGGAACGGCGATGGTCTGCCAGTCGTAAGATTGCTTCGAGCCGCGCCAAGCCCCAAGCGCCGTATCGGCGCTTGAGCTGTTCGGAGAGATCGAGCCACGCCGCCGTCAAGTCGGCCAAAGAACGGGCCGGCTTGGACACGATTCTGCCGTCGCCGAGATCGGTCCCGAAAGTTGCCCCCTCGCCCGGCCAGTCGCGTTCGGGCGCGGGGAAGAACGGCCGCCCATGACCATGATGGGTTCCGATCAGCCAAAGAACGAGGTCGGGATCGTGTGCGGTCGCGAAGCGCGGGTGCGCTTCGGCGAAGCGAAGCGAGGCGACCTCGTGGCGCGCCCCGCGCGGCAGACCGGCGCGGCCGCGCACCTCGTCCCAAGCGCGCGGACCATCCGGCAGCTTGCCGCTTTTGGCGAGGTCGGGGCCCGAAATGGCGGCGATTTCGTCTGCACTATAGAGCAAGCGCTTGAAGTTCGGGTGCGCCTTGCCAGCATCATGAAGATAAGCGGCCAGCACTACGTCGTTCGCGACGCCGGAAGGCAAACCGGCCTGTTCGGCGAAGCGGCGCGCGTAACCTTCGACGCCTTTGCTGTGCTCGGCAAGAGTCACCCTCTTTTGGCGAAGGCCACGGAGGCTTTCGTCGTCCTCAGTTACAGCATCTCCAACCGAATCGTTCTCCCGTTTTCGTCCAGCGGCTACCTGTCTTAACTCAACCGCAATGGGTACACCGTCGCGGGAGCGACGAATTCGGATTTGTCTTCGAGAATCGGGTTGATCCGCGCCTTGCAGATGCGCCGCAAATTCCTGCGCGATCTGCCGATCGGACCAATCCGCCATTTCTCTGTCGCGGGCGCTTTCGTTTTCGGTGGTGAAACCAATCTCCGGCGAAGCCCGCGTGAGCCTGAGAATGTCGCGGCCGCGCTGCCGCAGATTGGATTCACGTCCCAAGTCGCGCACCGCGGCTCTCGATTCTGGCGCCCAACCCCATCGGTCGCAGCCGCCGCGCGACGCGGGAACGATGATTACATCGCCGGGTCTTATCTCATTCGATGTGACCAATTGGGTCTGATCATTTTCTGCGCCGCGCCAACGGAGCACGTCGCCCTCGTGCGGAGCGGAATCCTGCCGGGCGTCGTCGTAACTCTTTTCCACATCAGCGATGTCGCCTAAGGGTTCCGAGCGCAGCCACCGTTTTGCTTCTCCTATCGGAACGGAAATAGCTTCGGAAGTCGCGGGCGGGCAAACTCGGACGCGGTCGATCCAGACCTTCTCTCGTTCATCGTACTCGCTGTCATCGATATCAGCCCGCCACACGATCTCGACATCCCCGGCGCCGCTGTCAGGACCATGCAGATAAAGAGACACTTCCGGATCGACGGCGGGAATGGGAGACGTCCGGCTCCAGAAATCGATGGCGCTCGGCAACAGAACGGGCGCATTTTTACGGGGCGCGAGGCATTTTACGAGGGCATCACCCTCAGGGAACCAGGACGCGGAACGGTCGATTCCGAAATCGATGATGCGCGTCGCGGCCCTTCTTTTGCTGTGTGCCTGGCTCTTTCCGATTATCAGATTCCAGGTGCAACGCAGGGCTTCGCCGTAAATGGGGTCGGGCTCAGCGCTCTTTGCAACCTGACGAGCGGCAGCAATGATCGCAGCCTGCGTATCGATGTCTCGCCCCATGCGGTTGAGACGCCCGAAGCGCTGCCGGAGGCAATCCAGAGGCGCGATCTCGGTGACCAGGGCGTCGAAATCCAAATCGGCGCCGGCCTCGATGCACTGCGTGGCAACGATGATCAGCGGGGTGGTTCGAGACCTGCGTCCGGGTCCGGCCTGGACAAACGGCAGAAGATTTTTGAGCAATTCATCGCGATCCAGATCGCGCACGCGGCCGATGAGCAACGCGACCTCTGGCGAATGCGTGTCAGATGCAGGTTCAGCCTCGGGCAGCGGGCGGGCACCCTTTCTTTGGAGAGCTTCGAAGATCGCCCGCGCCCGATTAACGCGATTCACGACCACCGCAACTGCCCTGCCCTGGTCCGTGTTGCTCGCAAACTCCCAGGCTTTGTCCGTGAACTCCGCCAGAGCGCCTTCACCCGATTCGGTCTTGATCAGCTCGGCCGGTTTCGAGGCGCCAAGGCGCTTCGCGAGCCACGAATCGGCGCGATCCTGATCGTCAATTTCGAACGGCCCTTCGTCAATTTCAGCCGTTGCTTCGATCGCCTGCGTCGCGGAAAGCGTGACAACGCAGAAAGGCGCCGGCGCGGAGTCCTCGCTCCATGGCGGTTTTCGAAAGATCGATAAGTCGCGCACCGTCTGAACAAACGGCTGCGAGAGGTGCGCTTCGTCGAGCAACAGCAGAGCGTCGACGCCGAGCAGCCCCGCATGGATCGGCTTCATCGTGTCGGAGACGCCATAGCCTCGGAATAGAAGCCGCGATCCCACCTGGTCCACCGTGGAAACGACGACCGTGGGTTGCGCCGGCGTGCGTACCCAATCGGGCTCCTTGGGCATGCCGCCGCGCAGCCGCGCGACCGCCAGTGGATTGTTCTGGTCTTCGGCGAGATGGCGCAGACGATCAGCGACGCGTCTTAGAACCCCATCTTTCGCCTCCGACAGTTTGGCCGCGATCGTTTGCGCGCGCCCGTAAGCGTCATCAACGATCAGGCGTCGATCGACGACGAACAGGATGCGCACCGCGGCGCGCCGTTCAGCGCCGCGAGCCGCCTCCAGCGCCAAATGGAATACCGCGATGTTGATGGCTGCGGTCTTGCCAGCGCCGGTCGGGATAGCGAGCGCCCGGGGCCACTGTTCAGCGAAAACCCTGCTGGCCAAGCGCTCCTGCCAGGGGAAAGGTGAGAGGCCATGCAGCGCGCTGAAGAAATCGCAAAATTCCTCCGGGCGCAGATCAGAAATCAAAGGTCGGGCTCCTGAGCCAGCGGCAGGCACAGGCCAAAACCATGAAACCTGCCGGCGCCCAGGATAATCGGACCCTCGACCGGCTCGGCGAAACGCAGGACTACATGGCGGCGCGGGCGGGTGGCGAAGTTGGCGTCATCGGGGAAGCTCCAGTCCGGGCCAGAACGGTTGCCACCCGGCGGGTATGCCGATGGAGCTCCCTGCACCGCGGCGTGTTTATGGATCTCGATCGCTATCGGTTCGGGCAAGCCGATGTTGCGGCAGGCTGCGGCGATCAGCCGACCCTCTTCGATCGGATCTCCGTGATCCGGGTATCGGTCCAGGAGCACGGGCGTGGCGCTGGCCCACGAGATGGCGGCGCGGCACCAACGCTCCGGCTTGAGAGAGACGCGCGATGGCGTCACGGTACGCTCGACACGCCAGAGCATCGTGGTTGAAAGCCGCAGCTCGGCATAGGATTCGCCATCCTGATCGACATGCGCAAACCCGGCGAGCGCCTGGAGAACTGTCTCGCGCTTTTCAGCCTCCGCGCCGCGCGGCAGAACAACAGCGAAGCCAAGGAGATCGCCGGCTGAATGAGACCAGCCGACATTGGCGAGCGGCACGATGGCGAGATGCGGCTTCGAGGTGGCGGTGCCTTCCGGAGTGTGACCGGAGATGATTTCAGGGGCAGGTTGCGGCCCATGCTTCATCAAGGAGGCGCGTACGCACTTCGCCACATGCGCAAGAGCCAGAAGCTCGGGGCGCCTACCGCCCACGTCCTCGAATATGAACCAATCATCTACCCCGCCAAAAACGCTCTTGGGCCGTTCCGGCGGTTGCGCTGGCTGCGGCTCCAGGTAGCGGATCGACATCCCGGTTTGAGGCCGCTCGTCTTTGGAAAGCCAGTCTTCCAGGCGGCGCAGACGACCGGCGTGTGCGACCCGCAGCGCGATGTTTCCATCGGTGCCCGGACGCCACAACGGCGGAGCGTCTTCCGCTACGGTCGTGAAAGCGAAGCGCGCCAGAGAAGCAGAGTGGCCGAGGCTCGCAACGCGGTGCGCAAGGGACGCAAGCGCTCTTCGATGCTGCTCCTCGCCCGGTGATTCGGGCCAGATCAGAGTAAGGGCTGAATTGGCCGGAACCGCGACGCGAAAGTTCCGGGCTTGCCGGCGCCTGCGGTCCGGAAGGACAGCAAGCTCATTCCCGCGCGAATCGTTGGGCGGCACGAAGACGATCGGCGCCGAGCGCTGGTCGCAATCCTGTATCCGATCGGCTTTGATGCAAGGGGCGGGAAGAGATTCCAGCCATTCCAAGGCCGCGCGCTCCGCAGGATCGCGACCGCCATCACCCCATGCCTGGACGAGCGCAGAGAAGATGCGCTCCGGATGCGGTGGCCATTCGGGGCCTGAATTGTCCGGTAGCGCCGCCCGGTAGACGCCGGTGAGCAACTCGATTTCGAGCGCAAGCATCGCGAATCATGCCTTCGCGGTTTCGGCGTCCGTTTCCTCTTCGGCCTTCCCCTGGAGGGCCAATTCGCGGCTCGCGCTGACGAGTTGTACCAGCTTCGCTTGCGGCTTCAGAACAAGATCCTCCTCGTTCCAGCCAAGTCCCGCAGCCTTGGCAGCCCTTACGGCCTCTGCCGCCAAGCGGTTAGCTTGGCCGAAATCGAGGTCTGCCGTCTCGATGCTGCCGTTGGCATCGATGATTTCGAAGCCCGGCGCGGAATTCTCTTCGGGCACAAGATCGCATCGCGAGCGCAGAAAATAACCATTGCGGTCCTGCGCAGTGACCGCGGCAAGACCTAACGCGGCCAATGCGCTCTGCGCCGCCAAATCCGCCGCGGACGCGCCGGCATGGCCCGAAAAGCGCAAGCGGCGCAGGGCCGCGAACGACAAGACGAAGCTATGCAGTGCGTAGTCGATGCTGACTCCGAGTGAAGTAACGGTCGGTGCGATATTGGAGTGATTGATCTCCGACGGCCGCACTTCCTTTGGCGCGTCCTTGCCTTTCTTTTCCTTCGGAGCCTCGAGAGACCAGTCGCCATTGGGCAATTTGTAAACGGCGACGCCGCTGCGGATGCCGAGCGGATCGATGCGGCTGCCCGTCCGCTTTCCCGAAGGCTGGTCAAGCACCTCTCCGGTACGGGGATCGACGTGTGATTCCGACGCGACTCCGGCGCCGATGATCTCCGAGACGACGCAGCGCGGAAACTTCGCGCCCAGACCGCCGCCTTCTCCGGTCGAATTCCAGGCGCCAAACACGAGCGCGGTCGGCGAAAGGTCGTAGACCGCGCGCGCGTTGTGCGCCTTTGCTTCTACGAGGCGGCGGCCTTGCTCTGTCTCCCGGAAGGGAACACCGTTCAGTTCGGAGTCCCGAATTATCGCGTCGAACACCCGATGGGGCGCATCGAGCGTGGTGATGCGGCCGATGTCTGCAACCTCGGTGTTCGAGAAATCGACGGCGATCGCCGGAAAATTGATAGCGCCCGTCTCGCGAGCGACCCTGAGCGCCTCCTCAAGGCGGTTGGCCTGGCTCTGCACGGAATCGATCAAGACGCACAGCACGTTCTCGCCGCCGATCCGCCGCCGCTCGAAAACATGTCGCGGCGGCACATTGCGACCCCGGCCTTCGCCCGGATAGGTTGGCGGGAAAATCTTGTCGCCGCGTCCGCCTGCGGGCTGGAGCCTGCGCACGCGCCGAATCGCTGGTGCGTTCGCAACCGCGCTCTGCAACTTTTCCAGTGTAATGACCATGAGGTTCTCCTACTGCGGTTACGTTGAATGGACAGCCCCGGCGATCCGCTTCGCAGCCATTTCCTCGTAAGATTTGTCCTCTTGTCGGATAACCTCCACAAGCCGCGATTCGGATTCTGTTAACTCGACGATTTCGCGGGCAAAATAGCCGGAGGACTGAATTGCCCGCTCCCGTACCCATGCGTGGTCCTTTGTGAAGAGTAATCTAAGGTTGATCTGTGCCACGCGTTTCCTCGCCGAAAAGTCGAAGATAGTTGATTGTCGCCAAGATGTTTCGGAATGTCAAGCAGGCCCCTCTCCCACCCCACAATGCAATAACTGGATTGTCTGGCGCGACTCAGGCTGCTACCCTGAAGTTCGTGCTCCGTTGGTAGTCGGCCTCATTGAAGCTTGCAATGCGGTGTGGGAATCACCCAAACCAGCGCATTTTCCGCCCTTCCGGCGGCCTCTTTAGGGGGACGGACTAGTTCCGTCTCCCGTTTCCGCCAGAGCCGCCAGTGGTTTTTCTCCACAAATCGTGTAGAGAAGGAATTATTCTATGCGTAACACCTACCTCGTCTGCTATGACATTTGCGACGACAAGCGGCTCAGGACCGTGTTCAAGACCATGCGCGATTTTGGCGACCATCTGCAGTACTCGATTTTCGAGTGCCAATTCACTCCGGCCGATCTCGTGCGCTGCCGCCATGCTCTGAGCGAGATCATCGACCATCGGAAGGACCAGGTGCTGTTCGTTGATCTCGGCCCGGTCGAGGGGCGTGGCGATAGAGTCATAACGGCGCTCGGATTGCCTTACTCGCCGATCGACAGCCCCTGCATCGTGGTCGACGGCGAGAGCGAATCGGGAACCAAACCAGATCATCTTTAGCGAGGAGTCGAGCCAATGGGGGATAGGGCCAAACCCAGTCCGGTTCCGATCGATTCGAAACGCTCCGAGAAATCGATGGAGCCTCGGCGGCGCGTCGAGGTCGACCTGCCGGATTACCTGCCGGCGCGGATGCTCAACGAATTCGTCTATTGCCCGCGTCTCTTCTTTTACGAATGGGTGGAAGGAGTTTTCGCCCACAGCGCCGATACAGTTGAGGGCGAGCTGCGCCACGAGAAGCTCGAAACCAAGTCGGACCCGCTGCCGCCGCCCGATCAGGAGGCACAAATCCATTCGCGATCGGTCACGCTGAGCAGCGAAACCTATCGGCTGATCGCCAAAATGGATCTGATCGAAGGGGAGGCCGGCACGGTTGTGCCCGTCGATTACAAGAAGGGCAGTCCGCGCGATACGGATGAGGGCCCCGAGGCGTGGCCGGCCGATCGCGCGCAGCTATGCGCGCAGGCTCTTATCCTGCGCGACAACGGCTACAATTGCGGCGAAGCGGTCGCGTACTACCATGCGACTCGGCAACGCGTCCGAGTGCCCATCGATGAGGCTTTGGTCGGAGAAACGCTCCAAGCAGTCGAAGAGGCGAGAACGCTTGCGCTCAGCGGAAAGATTCCCGCGCCCTTGATTGATAGCCCGAAGTGTCCGCGCTGCTCGCTGGTGGGCATCTGCCTGCCGGATGAGACCGTGCTCTACGAATCGATTCCCGAATCCTTCGCTGATCCTCAGCTCTCATTGTTCGACGGTGGCGTCAGGTTGGTCTCTTCATCGCGCAACAGCGATGAACCCGTTCGCCGCCTCATTCCGGCGCGGGACGATCTCCGCCCCCTATACGTTACGGGCCACGGCCTCATCGTCGGCAAGACCGGTGAGGTGCTACAGATTAGGGAACGCAAAAAGCCTGTCCAAGAGGTCCGCGTCGGTGAGATTTCGCAGGTGAATGTGTTCGGTAATGTGCAGTTCACGGCGGCTGCGCTTCAGGGGCTCTGCTGGGCTGAAAAGCCAGTGGCGCACTTCTCGTATGGCGGCTGGTTCTACGGCCTCACCCAAGGATTGGGGCTGAAGAACGTGTTTCTGCGGAAGCGGCAATTCACCTTGGCTGAAGAGCCGTTTTTCTGCCTGAGCGTGGCTCGGGAGTTCGTCGCGGCAAAAATCCGCAACCAACGGACGCTACTACGGAGAAACCATCTGGAGCCCCCGCCGATCGCGCTGACGCAGCTCAAACGATACGCAGATGCCGCTCTCAACGCGGAGGATCTCGGAGAACTGCTCGGGATCGAAGGCAACGCGGCGCGCATCTATTTCGCAAACTTCATCGGTCTGCTGAAGGTCGAAGGCAACGACGACAGCCGAGCGCCTTTCAAGTTTGAGTTCTCGCGGCGCAACCGCCGGCCTCCCACAGATCCGGTGAACGCGCTCCTATCGTTTGCGTACAGCCTGCTCGCGAAAGACCTGACCATCATCTGCCACAGCGTCGGCTTCGATCCGTTTATCGGCTTCTACCATCAGCCGCGCTTCGGTCGCCCGGCGCTGGCGCTTGACTTGATGGAAGGGTTCAGGCCGCTGGTCGCCGACTCGGTGGTGATCGGAGCGATCAATACCGGGATGGTGGGTCCGGAGGACTTCATTCAGGTCGGCCCGGCGGTCGCTCTAACGCCAAAGGGCAGAAAGGGATTCTTGCGCGCCTACGAGCAGAGAATGGACACGCTCGTCACGCATCCCTTGTTCGGCTACAGGGTAAATTATCGCCGCGTGCTTGAGATACAGACCAGACTGCTGGCGCGGGTGCTGACGGGCGAAGCGCATCGTTACGTGGGTTTCGAAACGCGCTGAACAACGCGAGCGGTGAAGTGACGATGAAAATCCGGGACCCGCTCGACACCCAAAAGGGCTTGCACGCACTGCATTTTCCGATTACGTGAAGAAGTGTCGACCGATGCCAGGAGCCGGCGGCGCTGGGTGCTCGCAAAGCGGCCCAAAGTTCTTTGAAAATTCAGGAGTTGAGAGTGACGGCTTTCCGCGCTCACGTGAGCGCGGCCCCATTGAAGCCAGCCCTCTATGCGCGAGTGAACGCTGTTGGCGATACTTTCCGCGCTCACGTGAGCGCGGCCCCATTGAAGCGGATCGTGCGCTGGGCCCCCGCCCTTCATCGTTGCACCTTTCCGCGCTCACGTGAGCGCGGCCCCATTGAAGCGCATATTCGCGTTTCCGTTCAGCGGTCTGTGGCATCGCTTTCCGCGCTCACGTGAGCGCGGCCCCATTGAAGCATCACGCGCCACGCGCGCAGGCGGGCGCAAAGCTGAGCACTTTCCGCGCTCACGTGAGCGCGGCCCCATTGAAGCTGTGCGCCCGCGGCCTGGTAGCGCGGCACGCCCACCTTTCCGCGCTCACGTGAGCGCGGCCCCATTGAAGCCGGCACCGATCCGAGCAGGTCGCCCGTGGTCGGCCCCTTTCCGCGCTCACGTGAGCGCGGCCCCATTGAAGCGTTACACCGGTCACTGCGCAACCAGGTGGACCGCCTTTCCGCGCTCACGTGAGCGCGGCCCCATTGAAGCCGAAGAGGTGATGAGCGCGGCCGTTTCACGGCCGCGAGCTCTTTCCGCGCTCACGTGAGCGCGGCCCCATTGAAGCCCCTTGGCCAGCACGTGGTAGACGTGGCGCTCCGAGCAGCTTTCCGCGCTCACGTGAGCGCGGCCCCATTGAAGCCTTGCCCGTGCGTGAGAGAGGCATCCACCTCTTGTTGTCCTTTCCGCGCTCACGTGAGCGCGGCCCCATTGAAGCATAATCTCCTCGAAGCCGGCCAGCTGAGCCATCAGGGCCGCTTTCCGCGCTCACGTGAGCGCGGCCCCATTGAAGCCCGGCAAGCTCGTCACGCCCGACGCGGCTTTCGCCGCAGCTTTCCGCGCTCACGTGAGCGCGGCCCCATTGAAGCGCAAACCACGGGATCAGGACGGTCACTTTCACTCCGACCTGGGCTTTCCGCGCTCACGTGAGCGCGGCCCCATTGAAGCGTCCGCAGTGCGGGCGGTTCTGACCCTATGCGCCGTCCTTTCCGCGCTCACGTGAGCGCGGCCCCATTGAAGCTCACTCGCCACGCGCGCACGCGGGCGAAAAAGCGTTGCCTTTCCGCGCTCACGTGAGCGCGGCCCCATTGAAGCGCCGTCAGCTTGAGCGTGAGAGGAAGGGCACTCTGCTTTCCGCGCTCACGTGAGCGCGGCCCCATTGAAGCGTTATTGATCGACGTGAGGCGGGCCAGCCCGCGACGCTTTCCGCGCTCACGTGAGCGCGGCCCCATTGAAGCGCATAGAGGCGGAGCACCGGAACCTCGATCGTGATTTGGCTTTCCGCGCTCACGTGAGCGCGGCCCCATTGAAGCTGCTCGGCCTCGAGGCCGGCGAGTTGCGCCTGCACCCTTTCCGCGCTCACGTGAGCGCGGCCCCATTGAAGCTCGGGAGTGGGGGTGGGGTGGTGAAGTGGCACAGGCCTTTCCGCGCTCACGTGAGCGCGGCCCCATTGAAGCAGCCCTCCTGAACGGGCGTTGTCGGCGGTCTTTCGCCGCTTTCCGCGCTCACGTGAGCGCGGCCCCATTGAAGCCATCGACGATTCCTCCACGCTTCCAGTCCTATCGCCTTTCCGCGCTCACGTGAGCGCGGCCCCATTGAAGCTGAGGATGTGCGGCGGAAACCCGCCGGCCGATTTTCCTGCTTTCCGCGCTCACGTGAGCGCGGCCCCATTGAAGCGCGGCCAAGGTCTTCGACCTCACGGTGAACATGGGCAGCTTTCCGCGCTCACGTGAGCGCGGCCCCATTGAAGCGATCACCGCGAGCGTCATCCCGCGCTCGACCTGGTCGGCCTTTCCGCGCTCACGTGAGCGCGGCCCCATTGAAGCATGCTGAGCGTCGCGGAGGGTCTGACCAGCCGCTCGGACTTTCCGCGCTCACGTGAGCGCGGCCCCATTGAAGCGAGGATCACGACTATGAGAGTTTACTTAGCCGGCCCGCTTTCCGCGCTCACGTGAGCGCGGCCCCATTGAAGCGACATCACCGACGACGGCCTGGCGCAGGCGTGGATTAACTTTCCGCGCTCACGTGAGCGCGGCCCCATTGAAGCGCAAGGAAGCCTGCGCGGCCGGCGCGAAGCTGCTGGCTTTCCGCGCTCACTCGAGCGCGGCCCCATTGAAGCATCAATTCACACCGGGGCGGGGTTGGGCTCCCTGCGCTCTGCTTTCCGCGCTCACGTGAGCGCGGCCCCATTGAAGCGATGCCGGCAGAGACGGCGACTGCGGGCGCGGCCCCATTGAAGCATGATCACGCCCGCCTCCGATCCGCACCGATAAGCGTCACTTTCCGCGCTCACGTGAGCGCGGCCCCATTGAAGCGCACAGCCGCTTGCGCTCGTTGAGCGCCTTCTGGAATCTTTCCGCGCTCACGTGAGCGCGGCCCCATTGAAGCGCGCCGCCGGTCTGGAGGCTGGTCGCGAGGAAACATTTCCGCGCGCGATCGAGCGCGGCCCCATTGAAGCAAGAGGTGGCATGGGCGTGAAGCGGGAAAATCGATGCTAGATTTCCGCGCTCGATCGAGTGCGGCCCCATTTGTCTCGCATCTTTTACAAGCGGGCGACCATTATCAGTCGGCGTCTTTTCACAAACCGCGACCATTCGTCGGCCGCCGCGGCAAAGTCAGCGTGGCCGGAGCCTTCAACCTGTTCGAGCCGCGCTGACTGCTGAGCTGAACGTTCAGGTGAGGGCAAGCTGTGCGGATTGTTGCGCTATAATTGCGCTACAGCCTTGAACATACCGACGGCTGCACTGTACGCTACTGACGGTAGGGTGGATTTTCAGGCGGGGGAGTGAAAGCTTTTGAGTTCCAACAGTTCCGCGGAATCGGCAATCTCGACCGCTTCAGTCGTAAGCGCCGGCAAGGATCAGGTTTCCTGCGACTTCGAGGGCGAAGCGGCGATCCTGAATCTGCGCGACAACGTTTACTACGGACTCGACGAAGTCGGCGCCCTGGTCTGGAAACTCGTCCAGGAGCCGCGCCAGGTGAACGAGATTCTCGACCTGCTCCTGGACCAATACGATGTCGATGAGGAGCGCTGCATGCGCGATCTGCTGACACTGCTCTCGAGGCTGGCGGGCTTGGGGCTGATCGAGGTTCGCGATGGGTCGGGCCGCTAAGTTCGTAGGCCTCTCGCGTTCCGAGCGGTGGCTGTTGATCGACGCGGCTTGCGCGGTCGCGCTGGCGCGGCTGGGATTATGGACGCTTCCGCTCGCGACCGTTCGGCGGATCGCCGCCAGGCTCGGGCGGCCGCGCGCATCACTCTCGCCGCGACCGGTTGAAGAGCGAATCTCGTGGGCGGTCGCAACGGCGAGCCGCGTCATCCCGGGCGGCGCGAATTGCCTCGTGAAGGCGCTGGCTGCGCAGGCGATGCTGGCGCGATTCGGCTATCGAACGCAACTCAGATTCGGCGCCGGCAAAACCTCGCGCGGAGAATTCGAGGCTCATGCCTGGCTCGAGAGCGACGGGCGGATCGTTATTGGGCAGTTCGAGCTGGGCCGCTATGCGGAGATGAGCGGTCCCGGCGGGAGTCGCTGGTAGCCCTGGTCCACAGTGCGCTGGGCGCTGCAACCCTGAGGAGTTGGCTTGCTCTTTCGATATCGAGCTTACGGAGTGACGATCAGTTCCGACGTAGAGATACCGGAACTGGAGCCTGCGACGGCCGATGGGGCCTTGCCGAAAGTACGGGTCAGGCTCGCCGGCTCGCGGCCGATTCCCCAGCCTGCCGAATGGATCCGGAGATCTTTCACGCCCGACGGCGAGTTGTTCCTCGCATGCGCTCGAATCGAGGACGGCTATCTGCTGCGATTCGAGAAGTTCGCCGACTTCGCGGTGCGCCCGGGCGGGCGCGCGATCGAATGCGTGCGCAAGGAGCCGGGCGTCTCGCTCGCCACGCTGCGCCATCTGCTGCTCGATCACGCTTTTCCGATGGCGCTGAACCTATCGGGCAAAGAGGTTTTGCACGCCACTGCGATCGTCAGCAACCGCGGCGCGTGCGCCTTCATCGGACCAACCGGCTCCGGCAAATCGACGCTCGCCGGCAGCTTCCTCCGTTCGGGGCATCCGCTCCTGGCCGATGATTGTCTGGTGCTGGAGGAGAGCGATCGGATTCTCGCAACACCCGCCTATTCCGGGCTGCGGCTGTGGCAGGACGCGATGGCGGCGCTGGGCAGCGAAACCGATCGTGCGCTCGAGGTCGCCGGATATTCGTCGAAGGCCCGCCTGCTGGGGCCGCGGGCTGCGGCGGGATTTCCGCGTGAACCGCTGCCGCTGGCCGGCATCTACCGGGTCATCCGCGAGGACGCCGCCGGCGCTCCGCGTATCGAGACGATGAGCGCCCGTCAGTCGCTTATCCAGCTCGTCTCATCGGCGTTTCTTATCGACAACACGGACCCGCACGCGCTGTCGCGCCAGTTCGCTTTTTTCGGCCGGTTGCTTGCGCAGGTGCCGGTTCGGCAGTTGATCATTCCCAACGATTTCTCGGCGCTGCCGGCCGTGCGCGACGCGATCCTCGCCGATCTGGAATGCGCGCTGGTAAGCCTGCGCACTCCTGATGATCGCGTGGGACGCCCGGCGCCTCGGACCTCGACATGAGCGGTCTCGCCGTCATTTACAATCTCGACGGGCGGCCGGCCGACGCGGCGCTTTTGGATCGCATGCTCTCCGCGATCGCGCATCGCGGCCGCGATGGGATGGGCCGCTGGATCGACGGGCCGGTTGCGATTGGTCATGCGATGCTCCATACCACGCCGGAGTCGGTCGGCGAGCCACAACCGTTGCGCGACGACTCGCTTTGCCTGACCTTCGACGGGCGGATCGACAATCGCGAGGAGCTGGCGGCCGCCTTCAAGAGCGCGGGCGTTGAGCTCAAAGGCGACGGCGACGCCGAACTGGTCCTGCGCGCCTATCAAGTTTGGGCCGATGAATCGCCGCGCCGGCTCCTGGGCGATTTCGCCTATGCCCTTTGGGATGGCCGTAATCACCGGTTGTTCTGCGCTCGGGATCCGATGGGGACCAAGCCGTTTTACTACTACCGGGGCCCCGGATTTTTTCTGTGCGCCTCCGAGCTCCATCAGATTCTCGAGGACTCCCGCGTACGGCTCGTACCGAACGAGCCGATGGTCGCGGAGTACCTGCTCAACAGGTACTCGACCCGCGAAGAAACCCTGTTCAGCGGCGTGATGCGGCTGGCTGGCGGCGACTGCCTGATAGTGCGGCCGGACGGCGTCAACAAGCACACCTGGTTCGAACTCGATCCGGGCAAGCAGATTCGTTATCGGACCGACGAGGAGTACGCGGAGCATCTGCGTGGCTTGGTAGAGGAGGCGGTGCGCTGCCGGATGCGAAGCAGCAGCGGCGTGGCCTCAGAGCTGAGCGGCGGGATCGATTCCTCGGCCGTGGTCGGCGTGGTGCAAAAATTGCTGCGCGAGGGCCGCCTGCCGCCGACTCGCTTCGAGACCTTCTCGCTGTCATTTGCCGAGCCCGAGTCCGACGAAAGTTCGTACTCTGATGAAGTAGTCGCGATGTGGCATCTCACCGCCAATTCGATCGCGCCGATCGTGCCAACTCTCCAGTCCGGCATGGAGCGGGTCAGGCGGTACAAGGAAGCGCCGATACCGCCGAATTGCGAAATGCTCGATTCGATGAAGCGGGCCATCGCCGCCAAAGGCTTCCGCGTCTGCCTGACCGGACTGGGCGGCGACGACTGGCAGACCGGCAGCTTCTACTATTATGCCGAGTTGCTGCGTGGATTGAGATTTCGCGAGTTGGCGCACCGGCTGCGCGACGACAGACATCTCATGCGCGCCGACCGGCTCCACTACTTCAACGGCTACTACCCGTTCGTGGTCCAGTTGCTGAAGTCCTCGCTGGTTCCGTTCATTCCCGCGCCGGCCCATCGGCTGCTAAGGCGGGCGCGCGGTCGAGCCCCGTTTGCCGAATGGCTCAATCCGCAGTTCGCCCGACAGATCGGCTTGGCCGAGCGCTTTCGGAATCAGCACAAATTGCCGCCGGGGGAGGGGAGCCTGACCCGGCGTCAGAAGTATCAGCTCCTGAAAGAGCCTTTGGAAAGCTTCTTTCTCGAAACGGCGGAACGCTCGTCGTCATGGTTCGGCTTCGATATTCGCCATCCCCTGCACGACCTGCGCATCATCGAGTTCACGCTGGCCACTCCGGATGATCAGCGCCGCCGGGGCGAGTTGCAGAAGTTCACTTTCAGGAATGCTATGCGAGGCGTCGTCCCTCCTGCGATTCTCAAAAGACTCGATAAGGCCGAGTTCAGTCCCTTATATATCCGTGCCTTAGAAAATCTCCACGAAGCGGGGCTGTTCGACCTGCCGCGCCTCACCTCCACGGGTTGGGTCAATGGAGAGAGCATTCGAAACAAATACCGCGAGATGTTGTCGATGCGCGCGAAGGGTGATGCGAAATATATCCACCACATTGGTCCGCTGTTTACAGCGTGTGCAATGGAGCTCTGGCTCGCGTTGGCGTTAGATCGGAACGATGCCCCCGTGGCGGGCCGGGAGCACCGAGCCGAGCAGGCCGTTGCCAACTGAGCGCGGAGCCGCCATCGGTCAGGACCGCATCGTCGCGGACGGGGCTGCTTGACGAGATTGACAGTTTCGTTTAAATTTTTCCCAGCCGTTGAAGGCGGAGGTGGTAAATGAAGGATGTGGTACAAGACGACGCATCTCGTCGAACGAGGAAGCCCTATAAAACGCCCGAGGTTGTCGCCTACGGCAGCGTCGTGGAGTTGACGACGGGCGTAGGGAGCATAGTTGAGGATGGTGGCACACCGGGCAAACTTGGCGGTGGTGTGTTGGCCTAAAACCTGCGCCCAACCTTGAGGCTGGAAAAAATCGCGGGCTGGTGAGGGTTCTTTGCGGGTCGGTCGTGGCCCCTTGGGATGGCTCCCCGGCTTGTGCAAAGTTACTGTGACCCGCGTTGAGCATGAGTGTGAGCCCGAGCAGTCGACACGTCTCCTCGGGCTCGCGTGTATCAGCCATGGCCTGAAAGCCGCGCCAGCTATCGGCTGGGCAGGCTCAGAGCAAATCGCCAACGGTATCTTCGATACCGGTGTGGCGCTTTAAATCCACCGCGCGCGCGACCGAAGGAGCCCAAACCGCGGGCTCTTCTATGACCGGGCAGGTTCGCGCCTACCTGACTATTTTGGCGCAGGTCGCCGGATGGCGGGTGGCGCTGGTGCTCGGCCTGATGATCCTCTATTCGCTAACGGAGGGGATCGGGATCGCGCTGCTGCTGCCCACGCTGCAGGCCGCTGGCCTTGACTTGGCACATCAGGGCGACGCCTGCCGCTGGGCGAAACTGATCTCCAACGCGGTCGCCGCGACGGGCTTACCGCCCACGCTACCGGTTCTGCTGGCGATATTCGTGGTGATCGTCAGCGCGCGCTCGGTGCTGAGCGCCGCGCAATTGGTTGCGACTATCTCGGTAAACCAAGCCGTCGCGCTGGAATTGAGAAAGCGGCTCTACAGTGCGATCGCGAACGCGGACTGGCTGTTCGTGGCCCGCAGCCGCGCCTCGGATTTTATCCACGCTCTGACCGCCGAGCTTGACCGGGTCGCGATGCTCACCTGGCGGCTGATGCTGCTCGCCGCTGACGCGCTGCTGGTCATCCTCTACATGGCGGTGGCGTTCAAGCTCTCGCCGGCGATGACCGCGATGGTGCTTGGAGCCGGCGTGCTGCTGACGATGGCGGGTCGCGGGCGCACCCGCGAGATCCTCGCCAGCGGCAGCGCCGTCTCAGAGAGCAACAACCGCCTCTACGCCGCCGCTACCGAGCACGTGCAAAGCCTCAAGGCCGTCAAGACCTACGGCGCGCAGCAGCGCAGCGCCGGAATCTTCGCCGCGCTCAGCGCTGGCGTCGCGCGCAGCACTATCGCCGTGATGCGCCAGCAGGCAATGGCCGGCTCGATGTTCGAGGTCGGATCGATTCTGGCGCTCGGCGCGGTGATCTTTGCTTCGATCAAAATCGTCGCCGTGCCGGCGGCTGAGATCCTGATTCTGCTGCTGCTGTTCTCGCGCTTGATGCCGAAAATGATGTCGGCCAACGCCCGCTTTCAGGACTTCCTGAGCCAGCTTCCCGCCTTTAGCAATGTGATGGCTCTTGAGGAGCGCTGCCGCGCGGCGGCCGATCCACCCCCGGCGCCCGGTGTGCCGCTGCAACTGCAAAGCGCGGTGCGGTTGGAGGCGGTGACGTTCGCCTATCGGGCGGGTGAGCCCGTGATTCGCGGACTCGACTTGGTGATTCCCGCCGGGCGGGTCACCGCGATCATCGGTCCGTCGGGTGCGGGCAAGAGCACAGTGGCCGACCTAGTGATGGGCCTGATCACGCCCGCCCAAGGGCGCGTGGCGATAGACGGCGTCGCGCTGGACGCGTCGCAGGCGCGCGGATGGCGCGAGCAAATCGGCTATGTCGGTCAGGATACCTTTTTGTTCCACGACACCGTCCGCGCCAATCTCTTGTGGGCACGGCCCGGCGCGAGCGAGCCTGAGATGCTCGAGGCGCTCGGCCTCGCGGCGGCCGGGGAATTCGTGCGCGGACTTCCGGCCGGACTCGAAACGATCGTCGGCGACCGTGGGATTCTGCTCTCGCAGGGCGAACGGCAGCGTATCGCGCTGGCGCGGGCGATGCTCCGGCGGCCCGCGATGCTGGTGCTCGACGAAGCGACCAACAGCCTCGACTCCGACAACGAGAGCAAGGTGCTGGGCGCAATCGAGCGGCTGCGGGGCGGCCTGACGACGGTTTTAATCGCCCATCGCCTGTCAACGATTCGATGGGCCGATCTGATCTACGTGATCGAGAACGGGCGGGTGGTGGAGTCGGGTGACTGGGAAACCCTAAGCTCGCGTGACGGCCGCTTTCGCGCCTTGTGCGAGGCGCAAAGCCTCAGCGCTTGATTTCCTGGGAAGGCGCCGGAGCGCTCGCTGCCGTCGGGTTGGAGTTTCCGAACAGCGAGCTGCCGATCGAATTTGTTATTCTCGCCTGCTCGCGCTTGAGACGATTCAGCAGACGGCGGGCCCAGACGAATTCCGTGGCCAGCAGGGCGAGGCCGGCGAAAATCGCCAGCCATCCGGGACCCGGCGTCACCAGCATCACGCCGCCCGCCGCCACGATCGTCAATCCGGCCACCAACACCACCAGGCGCTTCGCCTCTTTGAGTGTTTCAGCGAGCATCGCTATTACTGTCGCATTGCGTGGAGCGCTAGGCCAGCCGCGACATCACGACAGATCTACCGGCAGCTCGAGGTAATTGCTGAAGATGAAATCGCGATGTTCGAACAGTATCGGATTCATCGCGGCCACGATGGTTGGTTCAACGGCCGTGAACATTTCGCGAATCATCGGTGCCATCGGACACCGCTCGGGCTCAAGCGGTTTCATCAGGTTGGAAAAGGTGGCCCAGTAGACGTCCAGCGCGGAGAGTGCGTCGCCGACAAAGAAACGACTGCCACGCGCCCGCTCCTGCTCCAGCCGCGCCGCCAGCGCGTTCAGAATCGCCACGACTCGTCCGCCTGCGCGCGCACCGATTTCCGGCGTGTAGCCGTATTTCTTTGCCAGGTATGCCGAAACTCCAGCCGGATCGCCGCCGGGTTTCGTGAGCGCCGCATGCACCATCCTCAGCCGCTCGGACCATCCAAGCCCGTTCTCGCCGCAAATCTCGTGGCTGTAGCCAAACATCAGGACTCGATCCTCCAGGCGCGCGGGGATCAGCGCCGGCGCCGGCGCCAGCCGCTCCGCGAGATAGAGCTGCTCGATCCAGTTGGCCAGCGGCCGTTCGTCGTTCCATGCCATGACCGGAAAGCTGTCTTGCCCGGTCCACTCCTTGAGCACCTGAGTCGGCGAGCCGAACCTGTGGCCGACGCGCGCATGCGGTAGTTGCTTGATATGCAGGATGCCTTTGAGCGCTTCTCCCCACGGGCTGGGGACCTGCGCGAGCGTGACGATTCTCAATCCGCTGGCCCGGCGCGCCTGCTCGATATTGATTCTCTCCGGCTTTACCATCGCGACCTCCAGGTAACCGTGGGCATCGTGGAACCGATGATATCTTCTCGCTTCCAGTACGCTAGAGCGCGAAGGCCCATCGTCCGTTCTTAGAAGGACAAGCCTGAACCTGTATCCCCGGAGCGCAGAAGCTCCAACAAGCGCTTCATCGCGATTCGCACTTCGATAGCGAAAGGTATGGTCGCGACAAGATAGATGAACAGCGTCATCCCGAGCAGCAACATTCGGGCGCCAAACGGGCCGGCCAGGCGTGAATTGACGGCCACGGAACTCCACGCCAGGAACAGTATTATGCCGAACCAGACGGGCACTATCGGCCACACCAACCGCATGTTCAGAGTCACCATGGTTCCCAAGCCGTCGCGCCGGAAGTTCCCTTCAATTATGGGCATGAAGGAGTTCTGATAATGAACGATTCGATTAATTTTGAAGCGGCGGCCTGCAACCCTGCCCTCAAAATATCCCCGCTTGATGGAAGTCGGCCATCCCCACTTCCTGGGCGGTTCGACGATCTCTTGGAGAACGCGGGCGGCATGCGCCGTGCTCATGGGCGTCGAGAATTCGAATTTACGAAACGGCGGCCGAAGAAACTCGATCAGCCGATCAGGTTCGAAATCAGACCCGGCGATCCGTTCGGCTTCAAACATTGGGCAAGTTGCGACGCGACCATCGTAACGGAAGCAGTGCGTTAAAGCACGAAGGCCCGACCCCTGGATACTGGCCGGTTTTGATGGCTGAGTGGCTGGTTTTGGATGGCGCTGGCGTCCACGCAGAAGGCACGCGGCGATTCAGGCTGATCGCGGGACGTGGAGGGAGGGGAACCAATATGCCGCGTTGACCGCGCCGGATTCACCAGCCGGACTAGCGGATTGCTCAGGTCTGGACTTGTTCGGGGCCGTTGGCCTACAAATGGTCAGGGGGGGATCCAACATGCCGGGTGAATCATGGCTGCCAACGAACGAATTGCGGGTGATTTTTCGGCATCTCGTGATTACTATTGCAATAGCGGCTGCGGTTTGGGTCGCGACCAAAGCTTTTATATTCCTCGATCCAGATATCGCAGAATTTGCGAATTTAATTGATCAAGTCGAGGTTGCTGGAGTTCTCGTGATTCTCGTCGTGAAACTCTGGTGGGAGTTTGCTCGCGCAGGGGGCAGCCATGCGTTCGCCGTCGCTTAATTATCGTTCTCTGCTAATCCTCTACGGCACTTCTGCCCTGGTATTGCTGCCGTTTGGAGCAGGATATGCATACGTCTGCCTACATGGCTGGGACAAGCGGACGGCTTTCCTAGTCTTCGTGATACTAGGTGCGATCGTGGCACTTGCGTGCTGGGAGTGGCTGGAACCCGGATTGCTGGCCGGTCAACCGAGTGAAGTGGCGACTCCGCGCTTTTATGGGCTGCCGATGCCAATGGCTGCCGCTGGCTTGTTTGTTATTTCTGCAGGCCCGCTTCCCACCTCGCCGCCAGACGGCATCACGTCGGCTTGTCCATCTACGTATATCGAAATCCTTGTGCTCGACGAGCAACCGAACCTGAGCGGGTCGGCTGTCGTATTTCGCGCCTAAAGCTGAATCGGAGGAAACGTGCCTCTTTTCACTTTTTGTGCGGTGTGCGACGAAGTGCGTCTAGAAGTGCAAAACAAGGCGACGATACTAGGGTTTTACGGAATGCTCCCGTATGTCGAAATCGTCGTCGAAAATCCCGCGTTGCCGCTTGCCAAAGTGGTTTTCGTATTAATGTCGGGTAGAGCACTGCCAAAGGGGCGATACAACGTAGAACTTACCCTGAAAGGACCCAATGGGAATGTATTGCTCCGACACATCGGTGCGTCGCCTGCAACGCCTCCGATCGATGCCCCGGTAAATGTCGCACTCGCTTGCCAGCCCTTTCCCTTGGCTGGCGTTGGAATCTACCACATTACGGTGATCGTGAACGGCAAAGAGGACTTCAGCAGCGATCTTCGCATCGCCCAAGGCCCGCCGCCGCCCACACTGTCTTAACTTTGGTGCCCCGCCTAAAACCAAACTGATGCCGCGCGGTCGTCGGCGCCCCGAGTGGCGGGTTTTTAAATGAGTGGCCGGAATAGGCCAGTATCGACCGCTGTGGCTGCGCAAAACTCCATCTCGTGCGACTCGCCGCGCGCGCGTCGCCATAATCCAGGGGCCGGTCGAATCTCTACGATCGGCTGCTCTGCGGCTGCCACACGCGTGAAGTCGCAAAATTCGGGTTTTGGTCTTTTCCAATTTAACGGCAGCAGCCTCGGTCGTTTTGCTGGACCCGTCCCGATGCTAGCGTCAGACTGGAAGCGTTTTTCGGTGCGACTTCCAGGAGGGACGCCGTGTACCAGGTCGGGCAAGAAGAAATCGACGCGATCACCCGCGTGATCCGCGCCAAGGCGCTTTTCCGATACGGCGTCGGCAATGAATGCGAGAGATTCGAAACGCGCTACGCGAAGCATCTCGGCGTCAAGCATTTCGCGCTCGCCGCCAGTGGAAGCAATGCGCTCGCCGCGGCGATGACGGCCGTCGGCCTCGGACCGGGCGACGAAGTCATCATCCCGTCGCACACCTATATGGCGACCGCAACTTCGGTGCTCACGGTCGGCGCGATCCCGCTCATCGTCGACATAGACGAAACCATAACGATTGATCCCAAGGCGATCGAGGCCGCTATCGGGCCGCATACGCGAGCCATCGTGGCAGTTCATATGTGGGGCGCCGCGTGCGACATGAACGCCATCATGGAGATCGCGCAGCGCCGCAATCTCATCGTCATAGAAGACGCCTGCCAGGGCGTCGGCGGCGGTTATGAAGGCCGCAAACTTGGCTCAATCGGGCACATCGGCGCTTTCAGCTTCAACTACTACAAGAACATGACCTGTGGCGAAGGCGGCGGCGTCGCGGTCAATGACGACGTGCTCGCCGAACGGGCGCGGTGCGCGATCGATCCCTGCCATTTTTACTGGCAGGGTCGGAACGACGAGGTCAAACCTTTCTCCGGCAACGGCGCCCGCGCGTCCGAATTGATGGGCGCCATGCTCAACGTGCAACTCGACCGCATCGACGGCATGGTCCAGGCGATGCGCGCCGAGAAGAAGACGATCCTTGGAGCGACGCGCTCCCTGGGCAATCTCGGGCTCTTGGCGACGCCGATGAACAGCCCCGATCACGATTGCGCCACGCAGGTCATGTACACTCTGGCCTCGGCCGATGCGGCCCAGCGCTTCGTCGCCCTCTTCCCGAGCGTGATCATTGGCAAGACCGGCCGTCACACCTACACGGAATGGGACCAGGTGTTGATGGGCGCGGGGGCCGCGCACCCCGCCATGAACCCGTTCAACATGCCGGCTAACGCCGACTGCCGAAAGACTTATTCGCGGGACATGTGCGCAAAGTCGCTAGAGATGCTTGACCGCACGGTCATGGTCGCCACTCACCCGGAACACACACCCGAGGAAATCGCCGACATCATTCACAATATCGGCGTTGCAGCCCGCGTGGCGCTCGGGGCGACGCCCATCGAGGATGCCGATCTTCGCAATGCGAAGCCCGTTGACGTGCAGAAGTTTGACCTCAAGCAGGATGCTTGAGGCGAGCGCTCAGGAACGCATATATCGCCGCGCCGCACCCCACTGGTGTGAGATTCTGGGCTGCGGCGAGTAGAGTGCGATGAAACGCCCCAGTTGGGGCAGCTCGCCGTGAATGCGCGGCGTGCCCCACAGCGGGTTGGCGATGCTCATCCGTCGGATGCGGTTGCATCGATTTGCGCATCGAGACTTGTCGGTGCCATTGACAATAACGTAACTGATACCTAATACAATAATCATTTCTATCTAATGCAACAGAGATGTGTGCCGTCGCCGCCCTACAGCGCGGGTGACTTCATCCTGGCAGGACAGTGAACATGACGGCTTCGGCGCAGACCCCGCGGCACTGGACTGGCTCGCAGGCCGAGATCGAATGCGTGAATCCCGCGACCGGTGCACGACTCGGCATCCTGCCCGCAGCGAGCCCGGGCGACGTAGCGGCGGCCGTCGAGCGCGCGCGCCAAGCTCAGAAGCAGTGGGCGCAGAGCAGCTTTGCGCAACGCCGAGCCGTGCTGGGCCACATGCTCGATCACATCCTCGGCCACGTCGACGAGATCTGCGCGGCGGTGGTGGAGGACAGCGGCAAGACCTATGAGAACGCGCTGCTGGGCGAGGTCATGCCGGTCTGCAACAAAATCCGCTGGCTGATGCGCAACGGTGAGAAGTACCTGAAGTCCGAGCGCGTGCCCTCTGGCCTGCTGATGCACAAGAAGGGCCGCATCGAGTACCGCCCGCTGGGCGTCGTAGCCTGCATCGTGCCCTGGAACTATCCCTTCCAGAACATTTTCGGTTCACTCGTCGCGCCGCTGATGGCGGGCAACGCCGTCGTCGTGAAGGCATCCGAGGCCGTGGCCTGGTCGACTCAGCGCTTTCAGAAGATCCCGGCCGAGGCGCTCACGCGCGAGGGCTTCTCCAAAGACACGGTGCAGATCATCAACGGCTTCGGCGAGACCGGCGCGGCGCTGGTGCGCAGCGGCGTGCAGAAGATCCTGTTCATCGGCTCGGCCGGCAACGGCCGGCACATCATCGAAGGCAGCGCCCAGCACCTGACGCCGGTCATCATGGAGCTGGGCGGCAAGGACCCGATGATCGTCTGCGAAGACGCTGATCTGGAGCAAGCCGTGCATTCTGCGCTGGGTGGATGCTTCATCAACCTGGGCCAGAACTGCATCGCCTCCGAGCGCATCATCGTCCTCGACGGCATCTACGATCGGTTCGTCGCGGAGGCGGAGCGCCTAACCAAAGGGCTGCGGCAGGGGGTACCAATCCGGCCCGGCAACCTGGATGTAGGTGCTATCACCACGCGGCAGCAACTGCAGGTCATCGATACGCTGGTGTCCGACGCGCTGGCCTGCGGCGCACGCGCGATCGTCGGCGGCAAGCTGCCAAAGGGCGCCGGCAATTTCTATCCGCCGACGATCCTGGTCGATGTCACGCCCGACATGCGCATCGCGCGCGAGGAAACCTTCGGGCCGGTGATGCTGGTCATGCGGGCCCGCGACGACGACGCGGCGATCGCGCTCGCTAACGACACGGAGTTCGGTTTGCAGTCGTCGGTGTTCACGCGCGACCGCCGGCGCGGCGAGCGTATTGCCGCGGCACTCGAGGCCGGCGGCTGTTGCATCAACGATTTCGGCATGTGCTATCTGAACCAGGATCTGCCCTTCGGCGGCGTGAAGTATTCCGGCTTCGGGCGGATGAACGGCCGCGACGGCCTGCGCGCCTACACCAACGCCACGGCGGTGCTGACCGACCGCTTCGGGTTCTCCATCCTGCCCAAGCTCTACCCCGTCGGACTGCTGGACTACGCCAAGGCGCGCAGCAGCATCCGGCTGCTGTTCTCGCGCAATCTGCGCGACAAGCTGGCCGGCCTGTTCACTCTGCTGCGCTTGTCGTTATTTCCCGGCGCCGCCTCCAAGAGGTCGTAAGCCATGGACACCACCTTCTTTGCCATTTGGGTCGCCATCCTCCTCTCCGACGGCCTGCTGATGGCCGGATTGACTTGGGCGGCCACCTCGGCACGCTTCGGCAAGTACCGCATCCGAGCGCCGCAGACGCCGCCGATCCCGCCAACGCTCGAGCGGGTCAATACAAGTCTGAACAACCTGCTGTCCATTTCAATCTTCGCCGCCTACTTCTATTTCCTGGGCAAGAAGACGCTGTATGCCGGCTGGCCGGGTGTCACCGGCTTGCTCGGCCAGGTGCTGGGCGTGCTGCTTCTTTATGACCTTATGTACTACTTCTTCCATCGGGGGATGCATCTGCGGAAGGTGATGAAGTACTGCCATGCCGTTCATCACCGGGTCCGGTCTCCGACCGCCAGCGAGAGCACCTATCTGCACCCGCTGGAAGGCGTCGGCGGCCTCGGCTTGCTGATCCTGTCGATCGTGATTCTCGGGCCGATCAGCACGGTCTCCTTTCTGGTCATGTTTGCGATCCATTCGGCGGTTAACATCATCGTGCATTCGAACCTGGTCATTCCGCACCCGGCGTTCCGGTTATTCAATTTCTGGGTGGAGAAGCACGACGTCCACCACCATCGGGCCAGAAACAACTACGCCTCGATCTTCCCGTTCTGGGATCAGGCCTTCGGTACTTCCGAGTAAGTGGAGATCGCCGTGGGAAGAAAAGTCCTCATCACGGGCGGGCTTGGCTTTATCGGCCGCGCGCTCGTCCATCGCTTCGCCGACCTCGGCCACGACGTCACCTGCGTCGATATGGCCGAGGGCTCGTTCCGCGACGACGTGAACTTCTGGTGCTTCGACATCCGCGACCCGAAGGCGGTGATCGAGGCTTGCGCAGGAATGGACAGCATCATCCACAACGCTTCGTTGGTGCACACCCGGCACAACCGCGGGGAGGACGTTTGGGCCGTCAACCTCGGCGGCACGGAGAGCATCATCGCGGCCTGCAAGAAGCTGTCGATCCCGCGCCTGACCTACATCAGCTCCGCCAGTGCCGTGTACGAAGGCAAGGACATCGAGAACGGCGACGAGACGCTGCCGTATTCGCGCATCTCGCAAGCGCCGTATGCCGACAGCAAGATTGCGGCGGAGAAGCAGGTGCTGGCATTCAGCGGCAAGGCGCAAACGCAGACCTGTGCGATCCGCCCGCACGTGGTGTTCGGCGCCGGCGACAATCGCTTCATTCCAGCCATCGTCCAAAAGGCGCAACAGGGCAAGCTCAAGCGCGCCGTCGGCAACCGCGACAAGCTCTCGGACTTCACCTATGTCTCGAACCTGGTCGACGCCGTCGTCGCGGCCGAGGAACGGCTCACGCCGGGCTCACCGGTCTGCGGCCAAGCCTATTTCGTTACCAACGGTGAACCCATCGCCTTCTTCGACTTCATCGAAAAGCTACTGCTGGAAATGGGCTATCCGCCCATCAAGGGCAAGGTGCCATATTGGCTCGCGTACTCCGTTGCCGCCATCGCGGAGGCGATCGACACGCTCAAAGGCGGCACCCTCAACGCCGAAGACGGCCTGTCACGCTTCTCCATCCGCTACATGGTTACGCACCACTACTTCTGCATTGCCAAGGCCCGGCGCGATCTGGAGTGGCGGCCGAAAGTGTCGCTGCAGGAGGGTATCCGGCTCACGGTAGAAGAGCTTTCCCGGCAAGCGCGCGCGAGCGCTCCGCGCCCGGCGGATTCAGGAATCAAGGACGTCGCGTGAACGTGCACGTATCTGCGATGCCGACCGGCGGCACAGAGCCGCCGAAGATCAAGGGCGGCCTGCCGTGGGTCGGCCACATGGTTTCATTCGCGGCCAACCCTTACAAGTTCGTCGAAAGAGTCGCGGCGACTGCCGGTGAGATCGCTTCCTTCACCTTGCTCGGCCAGAAGATCGTCCTGCTGACCGGCGACCAGGCCAGCGAGCTTTTCTATCTCTCCTCCGACGAGCAGACTCGACGAGTCCGCGGCGTACAAGCTGATGACGCCGATCTTCGGCGAAGGGCTGGTGTTCGACGCGCCGATCGAGCGTAAGAACGAGCAGCTCAAGATGCTGATGCCGTCGCTGCGCTTTGAGGCCATGCTCGACCACTCCCACAAGATCGTGCAGGAGGTGGACGACATCATCGCCGGCTGGGGCGAGCGCGGCGAGATCGAGCTGGTCGAGTTCATGAAGCAATTGACGATCAACACCGCCAGCCATTGCCTGCTCGGGCGCGAATTTCGCTACGAGCTGAGCAGCGAGTTCGCCGGTATCTATCACGACCTGGAGCAGGGGGTCAGTTCGCTGGCTTATCATTTCCCTTACCTGCCCATTCCGAAATTCAAGCGCCGCGACAAAGCGCGCAAGCGCCTACAGGAGCTGGTCGGCGCGATCGTCCGCAAGCGCGAGGCGCAGACCGAGAAGCCGACCGATCTGTTCCAGTCGCTGATCGACATGCGCTACAAGGACGGCAACAAGCTCACCGAGAACGAAATCACGGGCCTGCTCATCGGCGCGATCTTTGCCGGACATCACACCAGCTCGGGAACCGCCGCCTGGGTCCTGCTTGAGCTCCTGAAGAATCCGCAACTGCTGCGGAAGACCCGAGACGAGATGGACAACCTGCTCGGCGAGAAGGGCGACGTCACGTTCCAGAGCCTGCGCGAGATGCCGATGCTGGAGAACGTGCTGAAGGAAGTCCTGCGGCTGCACCCGCCGCTGATCATCCTGATGCGCAAGGTTTCGCAGGATCTGCACTTCAAGGGCTGCACCATCAAGGCCGGCGACATGATCTGGGCCTGTCCGCCCGTCACTCACCGCATGCCCAGCTTGTTCGCGAATCCTCAGGTCTTTGATCCCGACCGCTTCTCGCCCGACAGAAAGGAAGACAAGAACCTGATGGCCTACCAGCCGTTCGGCGGTGGCAAGCACAAGTGCTCGGGTAACGCCTTCGCGATGTTTCAGATCAAGGCGATCTTCGCCGTGCTGCTGCGCCGCTACGAATTCGAGTTGGTGGATCCCCCGGAGACCTACATCGACAACTATTCGGCGATGATTGTGCAGCCCAAGTCGCCCTGCCGCGTGCGCTACCGCCGCCGGGCGTCGAGGCGGGTCTCGGTGCCTGCGCAGAGTACCGCGGCCGTCCACCAGTCCGCCGCGGCAGCCTGCCCGGTCCATGCCGACAGGGGACAGCAGGCCGCGGCCGAACCGCCCACGTCCAAGGTGCTCAGGGTGGTCGTGGACCGGCAACTTTGCCAAGGCCATGCCATGTGTATGGGCGAGGCTCCCGATACGTTCCATGTCCACGAAAACGGCACTCTGGAGATTATCAAACCAGCGGTCGCCTCGGGCGACATCGAGCGAATCGAGCGGGCGGTGCGCCAATGCCCGAGCTCGGCGCTGCGCGTGGTGCACGACTAGCGCCCTCCCACGCCTTTTCAGAAGATTGCCGATGAAAGTCTTCGTGACCGGTGCGACCGGCCTTGTCGGCGCCCACACGGCCCTCGCCCTTCTCCAAGGGGGGCACAAGCTGCGTCTGCTGGTTCGCGACGCGGAGCTGGCCCGGCGCTACTTCGACGACCACGGCCATCGGGTGGACGACATCGTCGTGGTCAGCCTGCGCGACCAGGACGCGGTGAAACAGGCCATGCGGGGCTGCGACGCCGTGTTTCATGCCGCCGCCGCCGTCTCGCTGGACCCTAACAAGGCGCAGGAAACCTACGACAACAACGTGGGCTGCACGAAGGCCGTGATGAGTGCGGCGTGCGAATTGGACATCCGGCACATCGTCTATGTCTCCAGCCTGAGCGTGCTGTTTCACCCGGGCCTTGCCGGCATCACCGAAGCGACGCCGCTGGCGGACTGCAAGGACGCCTACTCGCGCTCCAAGCGGGACAGCGACGAATACGTGCGCGCCATGCAGCAGGGCGGCGTGCCAGTGCAGGTCACTTATCCCAGCGCGGTGGTGGGGCCCGATGACCCCCGGCTCAGTGAGTCGAATCGGGCGCTGATGAAGTTCGTTTCGCAGTTTCTGCCGCTGACCACCTCGGGGTTCCAATGTGTGGACGTGCGCGACCTGGGTCTGGCGCATCGTTACTTGCTGGAGCATCCGCCGGCGTGCGAGTTCAGCCAGGCCCGCTACATCTTGGGGGGACATTACTACCCGTGGGAGCAGTTCCGCCAGCGCCTGGAGCAGTTGATGGGACGGCGCATCTTCAACCTGCGCCTCCCGCCTCGCCCGATGCGCGCGACAGGGGCGAGCGTGGATTTCATCAAGCGGCTCGTGCCGTTCCAGACCAGGGTGTCGGCCGAGGCGATGGCCTTTGTTACGCAATGGCCGCCGGCGGATTCGAGCCGCTTCATCGCCAGGTCCGGTCTGCGGTTCCGGCCCGGCGAGGAGACGTTCGGCGACGCTATTCGTTGGATGGTTCAAGCCGGCCATCTGCAACGCAAGCGCGCCGGCCGGCTGGCGCCGGCCTGAATCCGATCCGCATCAGGGGAGTTTTCCGCCGGGAGTTTTCCGAAATGTCAGACAAGCGAGCGCCTTCAATCGTCCCACCCAACCGCAGCTATTCGCGCCGAGAGCTGGAGGAAATGCTGGAGCGCTGGCTGCAGGCCAACGTCGATGCCGAAAAGGACGGGGACTGGACCAAGCACCTGGGCCCGATGTACAAGCCCAATGCGGTCTATACCTGGAACGTTGGCCCAAACGAGGAGTTCGTCGCCAACAGCCGGCAGGAGATCTGCGACATCGCCCTCGGTTACCAGATGAAAGGCTTCGAGGACTGGGAGTACCCGTACCACGACGTCGTCATCGACGACCAGCGCGGCACTATCATCGGTTTCTGGCGGCAAACCTCGCCGTACAAGCGCAAGGATGGCAGCTACTACACCGTCGAGGGCATCGGCGGCTCCTGGTTCGAGTACGGCGGCGATTACCAGTGGCAGTGGCAGCGGGATTTCTTTGATCTCGGCAACGCCAAGGACTGTTTCTTCCAACTCGCCGGCGCCGGCGTGCTCAATCCGGCGGTCAAGGAGAAGATTCACCGCCAGGCGAGGGGGCAGTTGCTCCCCGGCCATCGCAAGATCCGCGCGGAACTTTCGCGCATGGAAAAATTCCGGAACGCCGTGGCAATGGTGAAGATTGCTCTGATCGGCCGATAGGGTGAGCGGGCATGAATAGCGGCTGGTTCTCCACCAATCCCGATAAGGCCTGGGTCGAGAAATTCTTCCTGCTCTACTCGCCGGTCTGGATGGCCTCGATGGCCTTCATGATGCTGACCCGCGCGGACAAGACCTGGAACAATGCGGCGCTGCTGATTCACGGCTTCGCCACGGCGCTGCCGGTGCTGCTGATCCCAATGGTGCTGGCCCCGCGCTTCACCGCCAAACCCTGGTACGATAGCTACTGGTTCAAGGCCAACCTGTATCTGTTTATCTTCGGATTCTTCGGCAACTATTTCGGATCCGAGTATTTCTTCGACGTGCTGGGCATGGTCTACAAGTATCCGCAGGTCACCACGACCCTGAATGCGGCACTCGTCGGCACCGGAAAGCAGAAAGTGCCGCTGATCATGTATTGCTATACGCACGTCTATTTTATGACCTATCACACGACGTCCAACATCGCGCTGCGCAAGCTCACGCAGCTACGGCTACCGGCGATGTGGCTCATGTCTCCGCTGTTCGTATTCCTGATCGGCTACTTCTGGGCGTGGACGGAGACCAAGGCGATGGCCAATCCGCTGATGGCCTCGAGCTTCTACTACCAGAAGTTGGACGTGATGCTGAAATACGGCTCAGCCATTTACGCGACCTATTTCATCACCAGCTTCCCGATCTTCTACTTCCTCGACGAGACGCGGGAGAAAAGCTGGAGCCTGCTGCAGACGTTCGCCGCCGGCTTGAGCGCCAGCATGCTGACCTTCTACCTGTTGGATTTCTCCGCGCACTGGGTGGGCACGCTATAGCGCGCCAGCCAATGGAAGCGGCCACAATCGAAGGAAGGGGCCGGTCAAATGTCTGCGATCGAGCGCTCCGCGACCACCGCGCGGGTCGCACGTCGGCCTTGGGGGAGTTTTCAGTATGCACAAGGAACCTTACGACCCGAGAGCTGTCGCGGGATAATAAATTCCCTCCGGCTGCCGGACCCACCACGCGCCGGTGGTTTCTTTTTCTTCACGGCTGGAATAGCGATAGTCGTAAAGCAAGGCCCGCACGTAAAGAGGCGGTTTGTGAGGAAATGGATTGCTGCCGAGCAGTCCCGTCACCGCCGGCGAATTTTCCAGCAACCGTTCCAAGAACCGCGAAACCCAGGGATTTTCCGAGGATGTCCCGAGGGCGGCAAACCACATCTGCCAGTCCAGGCGCGGCTGGTGCGGAATGTTCCATAGCGGTCGCCGCATGACGTCGCCCGGCTTGTACTTAAACGCGTATTCGCGCCAGTGAACGCCATCATCCGAGCCCTCGATTATGATTTCCGGCCGAGTGGTAGTCATCACCGCAAACAGACCATACGTATTGACGATACGCAGTGGCGCAATTTCCTCGTTGAGCCACATCGCCGGGGCGGAGATTTGGCCGCCGAACACTGTATGCATCTGTACAAAACCGTCGAACACAATCAAAAGCGCGAACGCTCCGGCGGCAAAAGGAACGATTTTTCCCGGCGTGATACCCCGAACGTGATGTTGCACAAACCGGGTCAGGCGTTGCGGAAGAACCTTGCGCAGCGCGGCGTCGTCAAACAGCACCAGGCACAACGCCATGGTCAGGAGATTAAAAAAAGTGTAATTGCCGGTGAGAAAGATCAGCACTTCCAGCAACAAAATGGCGAACGCCGCGACGAACCTCAGCCGGCGCGGGCAGAAAATCAAAAACGGCAACCCCAGTTCAATGACAAAGGTCGCAGCCGTTGACGCTGTGAGTACTCCCTGCGGCAGGTGATGGGCGTACCAGGCCAGCGGGGTCGGTAGCGGCTCGGTCTGAAAATAGTAGGAGAGCGCGGAGAGGTTAGCCCATGTGGGGTCGCCGCTCAGGAGCTTGACCGAACCCGAAAGAAACATGACGCGGAATAGGAGCCAGCGCAGCAGCCATATGCCTGGCCTTGTCGCTATGCTCAGGAAAAGCGCAAGGAAGCCAGATTCGAGCAAAAGAGCATCCCATTGAAAGCCCATAAAAATCAGACCGGCGTAAAAGAGCGAGAGATAAAGCGCATAGAGAAGAAATGAGCTTAAACGCGGCAGGACATTGAAAATCAGGAGCAGCGACAGCACCGCCCCCGCCCAGCATGTAGCCTGAATGGCAAAGTCGCTTTGGTCCAGCCAGAATACCATCGGAAAGCGCCAGTAGCGTTCCAAGCCGAACCGGCTCCGGATGGCGTCAACGAATTCGGATAGCGGCAGGATGCCGTGGCTGCCGATTAATCCCAACGCTTGCACGCCAAATGAAACAAAGGCGGCAAGATAGATCAGCCCTATGGCCCGTAGAAACAGCCAGGCAACCACATCGAAACGCGGCGGCTCAAAATCGCGCCCCCATAACCACAGGCTCGGGCGGTAAAACGCGGAACGGTGCGAAGCGACAAAAGCGTACGTGCGTTCGGCGATTGCTGCAAAACCGGGAAGATGCCGATAAAGCGTGAGCCAGAAGCCTTTACCCCTTGCATGACTTAAGGTAAGGAAAGCGGCTTCGGCGCCGCTTGCGATTGTCCCATCGGGCGCGATGTAATGGATGGCACGCTGGAATGCGGCCACAGGAATTTCCGGATATTGTGCGCCGACTTCCTGGTACGGCGCATAAGTCACGCGATGGCCGGTGAGTTTCTGCCAATAGCGCGCCCAGTAGATGCAGAACCGGCAATCGGCGTCATAGATCAGAAGCGGCTGGCGGCGGACCGTGTTTGTTGTTTGCATGACGCCAGATTATGCCTGATGCGGCAATGCCTCGATTGTACCGTTATCGTTGCCGAAAATTAGATCTTTGTGGATGACGCCGGCTGATGAGGGAATTTTCAGGCTGAGCAGGGAAACCGCAATCTCTTGGGCCGCGGGTTGCGAAAAGTTCGAGAAGGCGGCGGGACGCTATCCGGAGCCGCAAATTTCAAATCGCGTTAACAGACTGCTGTCGCTGTCGAAAATCATTTATGAATGAAAAGCCTGAGGTTGCCGCGAAGGAGTACGCCAAATGGATCCCACCGAAGCGTTGACGCTCGCCTCAATTACCTATCGAGGCTGCGAATTTAATCTCTCCAATGCCCACAGCCGCAAAGTCGTCTACGACGAGATGGCACGGTGCCTCAAAACCTTTGGGGCGACGCAACGCAAGTGGGAACTTGCCTGGGGACCGGCAGGCTATCGTCCTGGGATTACAGGCACCGACATCTCAGCGATGTACGCCGTTCGCGGCATCGATGAGCCCTCGAATCTCGCGATCGTGATCCGCGGCACCAACTTTTTTTCCCCGCTGGATTGGCTAAGCAATTTGCTGATCGATCCGAAACCCTGGGAATACGGCGGTGCGGCCAACGATGTCGAAACTTCTCAAAGCACGTGGCTCGGTCTCCGAATTCTTCAACGGCTGCAATCGGGACCGGTCCCAGCGCCGCCCGCCACACAAACTCCGGTGGAGCAGGCGCAAGCAGCGGAGACCGCGGCCCAAGCGGCCATCGCTTACGCCTTCCTGAGGAACATAATCCAAGGAAGCGCGCCATTTGATGGCGCGGCGTATCTGGTAAAAATCAGAGAACAAATCACCGCCTTCGTGACCGCTGGATCATTCGCTCCCGCACACGACCAGGGCCTGCAGCAAGCCATCGTAGATGCGCAGCAGCCACCCGCCTCGGCCCGCACCTTGCTTGAATTCCTGAGGGGCTTTGTCGCCAACGCCACGGCACCGGTGAATATCTATGTGGTAGGTCACAGCAAGGGTGGCGCGCTGGCGCCCGCACTCGCTCTATGGCTCGCCGATACGCAAGGCGGGGCCGTCGGTAACTCGGAACAATGGGATCCGAGCAGTAGAGCGAATCTGCATCTTTATTCGTTTTCTGCTCCGACGCCCGGCAACGCTGGCTTCGCTGCGCGTTTCAAGCAGAGAATCGCGGATGCCTATCGGCTCGAGAATCCCTACGACATCGTTCCACATGTATGGGATCCCAGCGAGGTTAGAGAAGTCCCGGATCTTTATGGCGATCAGCTCACGGCACTCAGGATTCCGGCGGATCTGCTCGCTGCGGCGCTTCGCGTAACCGGTTATCAGCACGAAGTTCCGGCGGCGCCATGGACTGGCGCCGCCGTGCCGCAATCCAATTTCCTACAGCGCGCCGCCATCGAACATCTAGACTCCTATTTGAAGAAGTTCGGCCTCTACGACGCCAGTACTTTAAGTATAGTCGCGCTCTTCGCGCCGATCCCGTGATATTTCGGCCGATTTCACATCTGAAAACTTAATGATCCCCGGCCGGGGTTGCTCCCTCGGTCGGGGAACCGGGCCGCGCTTTATTTCGAGTGCGGCAAGGGGCAGGATCGATCAAATTGAGAGTTAAAAAAAGGAAATCCCCCGGTCAAAGATTTCGAAGAGGCCGAAGCGATGCCCAAGCCACATTCGTCGAAGTAGCGTTGTCATGACGGGATGCCGCGGTCCAGACTACAAAGATCTGAACGGCTCGGCGTGACTCAGAATCTCCGTCCGGAAGAGATTTCAGCCGATAACGCGCCATGAATGCGCATCGTATCGCCTACGTCGTCAAATACTTTCCGAAACTATCCGAGACCTTCGTGGTTTCAGAGATCGGCGAACTGCGCCGGCGCGGAATCGAAATCCGCATCCTGTCGCTGCTGCATCCGCACGATCAGTTGCGTCACGACTTCGTCGCGAATGACAAGCTGGACGAACTTACCGTCTACGGCCCGAAAAAGTTTCCCGCGCAACTCAGGAAGTTCAGGCCGCAATTGATTCACGCGCATTTCGCCACGGATCCCACCGAAGCGGCGCGCAGACTGGCCGCCGCGATCGGCGTGCCGTTCACTTTCACCGCGCACGGCCTCGATATCTACGAAAGACCACCGGCGGATTTTGCGGAACGAGCGGCATCCGCCGCAGCGGTGGTGACAGTCTCCGAAGCCAACGCCCGCTATATCGCGCAGAGTTTTGGCGTCCGACGCGAGCACCTTTCGGTGATCCCGAGCGGCGTGGATACGATGCGATTTTCGCCACAAGATCGCGCACCCGCAGCCTATTCATCGGGGGTTCCCGCGTCTGGGGAATCCGGGCCGATCGTCTGCGTCGCGCGCCATAATCCCGTGAAGAATCTGGGCCTCCTGCTCGAAGCGTGCGCGACGCTCCGGGCGCGCGGGGTGAAGTTCCGATGCATCATGATAGGCGACGGTCCCAGTCACGATGAGCTGATCGGAATTCGCGCGCAGCTTAAACTGGAGCCGCTGGTCGAGATGGTCGGCGCCGCCGAGCGAGCCACGGTGCTTGAATGGCTCAGGCGTGCGTCGGTCGCGGTCCTGTGCAGCCACCGAGAGGGGATGCCGGTGAGTCTGATGGAGGCCGGAGCGTGTGAATTGCCCGTGGTCGCCACGCGCGTCGGCGGCATCCCCGAGCTGATCGAAGACGGGGTGACCGGCCTGCTCACGCCGCCTGGCGACGCGGCGGCGCTGGCAGATGCGCTCCAGCGCCTGTTGGCAGACCCGCCGTTGGGGCGCGCAATGGGCCAGGCGGCGCGACGCCGTATCGCCGCAAAATTCTCGCTGGCAGCGCAGGTCGATAGCTTGCAGGCCTTGTGGTCGCGCGTTCTCGCCGGACATCGCCGCGATCAGACGGTGGCCTGATGCTCTGAGCGGGTTCGCGCCTTCATCAAAAACACCACCACATGCGAGTACTGTTCGTAACTGCCAGTCCATACCTTCCGCAATCGCGCGGCGGTATGCAGTCATCAGCGAATGAACTGTGCATCGACCTCAAACGCAGAGGACACCGCGTTGCCGTACTGGCTGGATTGAACCCCGCCGGTCTGGTCGGCTGGAAATCACGCATCAAGATGGAGATCAATCAGAGGCTTTCCGGCTGCAAGGTGTCTCGCGATGCTGTGTCCGAATATCCCGTGTGGCGCTCATGGTTTCCGTGGGAGGCGCTCGATTACGTCGCCGATAAAGAGCAGCCCGAACTCATCGTTGCCATGTCTGGTGCGCCGGTACGGATGGCTTTCGCAGCGAGGCGCACGCAGACTCCCATCCTGATGCGGTTACAGAACGTGGAATTTCACTTGCTCGGTGGGCGCTTCGGGGACCTGGGCAACGTTTCCTGCGTTGCGAACTCCCGGTTCACGGCGGACAAGTACCGCGCTGTCTTCGGTATCAACCCGCGCGTGATCTATCCCTTTATTTCCGCGGACAGATACAGGACCAAAAGCACGAGGGAAAACGTGACGTTCATAAATCCCCACCCCATCAAAGGGCGCGACATCGCTCTCGGTATCGCCCGCCTGTGCCCGGAGATTCCCTTTACCTTTGCGAATCGTGGCGGCTCTTCGACGAGAACCGGCAGTACCTATGCCAGAACTCGAAGCGCTTCCCAATGTCACCTTTCTGCCGCCGCAGAACGACATGCGCGTGTCTTATGGAAAATGCGGCGTTCTTCTTGCACCGTCGGTATGGGAAGAAGCCTACGGGCGAGTCGCTACCGAGGCCCAAATCAGCGGCATTCCCGGTAAAGTGGCATCGTCCCGTGGCGGGCTGCCCGAGGCCGTCGGGCCGGGCGGAATCCTTCTCGACCCTGAGCAGCCGATTGCCGATTGGGCCGCCGCCGTTCGCAAACTCTGGCAGGATCGACGGCACTGTGACGACCTATCCGCCGCCGCCCTCGCCCATGCCGAGCGCTGCGAGATGAACTCCGCCTATCAGATCGACGCATGGGAAAGCGCCATGCTCGCTGCCCGCGGGCAAACCGCGCCACCTGAAGGAGGCCCGCCAGCGCAGGTCCCTTGTGCTGCCCTGAGCCTACTCAACTGGAATAGCTCTAATACGGAATTACCGCGCATACCCGAGGTCGAGATGAATGGGTCCTCGGAGAGGGACTGAAAACCTCAACGCGCAGGCTTACCGCCCGCAAGGGCAGAGAATAGGGTTTAAAATCAAATCTATTCCGGCGAGCGGCGACCCTCAATGCCCGGCCCCGTCGAGTTCTGATCGGCACGTTTCATTCTTCGCGGTTCGTCGGCCGAGAAGGTCCGAACACGGCTACAGTGTCAAAAGTCGTCGGAGCACCGAACTCCGAATTGTAACCGGCAAAACGAAGGGGTCGGCATCTCACGCAAATGACCGCGCAAACGGAATCATTACGCAAAAGCATGGCTTCGTTTCCGACGTAGTAAATCTGACGGCCTGGCCTATGCCCAGCAGCACCATCCATGCATACTCGTATTCGTCGCCGAGGATATCAATACCGACGTTTTGGCAAGATGATTCGGCGATCAAGGACGCGGCCCTCCGATACGAGTCGAACAATGACGGTCGCGCGCTAAAGTACAAGCGCTCGCGTGACGCCGTAATCACAGATAGCCCACCGCGATTGATCAACGGACGAGTTTCGTTTAACAAAGTAGCCGGCATCGCCCCAAGGATGATGCCAAGGGCATTGTTTATGACTCCTCGAAATTGCCGCTCGAACACGACGCCAATGACCGAAGACCATAGTACAAAGAGCGGCAAGTGGAGTCGCGTATGCCAAGGCTGCCAGCGGAAGACGGCACAAAAGGCTAAGAAGCGCCGACAAGTCCAAGGACATATAGAGAGACCCGCGATCTCCGCAGCGATTTCGAGACTATTACGATCATCAGGGTCACGAGAATCAGCACCAGACTGAAGAGGTTTCCCGTGGTGTCCGGGTCTAGATAGAGCGGCGGGATCCCAAACGTAGTCCCAGAGTATGTCGTCGCCGGGTCGTTTTCGTTCGCTCCGAACAAATGAATGGTGGCGACCGCTAAATGCTGCGTTGCGGCATTTACAGTCGGAGAGGTGGTGCCAAGATGAAGTGCCACATTTCTAACGACATTCGAGGCTAGCGAGCCGAGGCTGTGTATCTCGTTTGTATACTTGCCGCCAGATGGAGCTGCAGCTGGGCCTAACGGAAAGCCATAGCCTCGAGTAATTTCTAACCCGATAGCTGAGATTAATCATTGCCACGATCAAGATGACCAGCGGGATTCTGGTCATCAGTCGCTTCCACGCCGCCAGCGTCCAACTGGCCGAGAGACATAGCAGGAGAGGAGCAATCAGCACTACCGTGGTTCCCTTCGTGACGGAGGCCAGGCCGAGCGCACCACCGATTCCCCAGAGGAGGGCAGAATTCGGCTCGCGTGAATAGCGCAACACGTACCATGTGAGTGCTACCAGCCAAAACGACAATACATAGTCGTTTTTGGCGCTGGACCCCGTTAGAACTCCTTGAGGAATTGTGGCACAGACAACGCTCGCGACGACCTGACCGCGCGCTCCGGCACCTGATGCTCGCTGGCCACAAGTGAAACCCCGATTGCGCTACCGAAAACGAAGCTCCACCACTGGGGAAGATTGTCTAAAGAATCGCCACCAGCGAGGGCGTGGAATTGAAGGATGCAAAGTTCAGCTCCGGGGAGGCATCACGACTCTGGCGGAACTCCTGGGGTCGGATAGAAGGCCAAGCTTTTCTGCTGTAGCCAGTGAACGATGCGGGGCAAATGACAGGTCATAACATCCGAAGTATTGGGGGGACTCACAAGTGCGGTAAGGACCTACCAATACGCAAGATCATGCTCACCCCAGCTAGCAGCAACGAATCCGTCCAGTCGAGATTCAGAGAATGAAACGTCAGGACTGGGCGAGGCGTGATCCAAAAATCCGATGAGTGAGCAACCAGCGCCGCCGACGAGGAGCAAATCGGTCGCAGACCACACTACCGCCAGTGCAGTTGGCGTCAGAGCATGGATGACGCTCAACCCCTCTGAGAGGAAGACCACAACCGCCCCCCACACGACGGCAGAATTGAGAAATGATGCGCGCCAGCTCCCGGACCGGGTTTGAAACAGAACGTAGAGGAACGCGTAGGCCAATATAGGCAGAACCCAAAGCATTCGGTCACCGGGCAAATCAAACCGGAATTTTCATTTGGTCACTCGCTCGCGCCTCCCAGTTCATCCAGTAGCGCTTTGGCGTCCTTCAGGTCGGCGGTGTCGAAGCCTTCGGTGAACCAGTTGTAGATCTCGGCGAGCATAGCTCGCGCCTCCTTGATGCGGCCTTGTTTCCTAAGCAGCCGCCCGAGGCTTGATTGCAGAGCGCAACT
>CAWBGG010000007.1:0-1093926 GCA_963788205.1 uncultured delta proteobacterium | reverse complement strand
CCAGGGATCGATTATGAAGTTGGTGGAGTTATTCGGCCCGTCGTCAGTCGGGATCTGGTCGTGTCGGCGAGGCCGCCCGACCAGGTGAGATGTGAATAGGCGTAAGCGAGCAAACCACCATAGAGTAAGTCGTTCGCATTGCCCGTTGAGACTGAGCCGGTTGCTACGGTGGGATCGAGTGCCGCGGTCGAGGTGTTCCCATTGCTTGTATCGATCGCGCCACCGGTCGGCACATCGCGGGTAGTAATCGCCATGTCATTAGCCAGTGTGGCGCTCGATACCGCCTTGAAGTGGCAGCTCGAGGCGCTGGCTGTGCCGGTGGCGTAAAAGCCCGCTACTTCGCCGATGGTGGAGAGTACCTGGTCAGCGCCCGAAACCGCGTGGAAGGTATAGCCGGTACAATCGGTCGAACTGACGGTGATGTCGCCGCTCGACACGTTAGAAGCCAAGGCGCCTTGCTGTCGATAGCGATCTCATCGCTTGTTCCCGTGAGGGACATCGCGGTCGAGGTGGTGACGCTGCCGGGCCGTGGCGACGCCCTCCGCGCAGTGAGTGACTATCGAATCGGGTCGACAGCCGGTGGCCCACGCGCGCGCGGGAATCGTGAGCAAGAACGCCGATCCCAGCAGTGAGGATCTTTACCACTGCTGCCCGCATCCCCGCCTGCGGTGGACGGCTTGACTTCCGTGGCATGAGATTCCTCGCCGCAGCGGCTCGGAATGACAGAAAGGCGGTCGCTATGCTGCGTCAGCGTCACGGGCTCACCGCGAAGTCGGCGCCGCCGCTGCATACCTGGCCGAGGATCTGGCTGGAGTCCAGACGTTGAAGCAATACTGCGTCGAATGGCCGGCAGTGACCGTCGCGCCAGGCTGCGAGCCGCCCGCCCAGGTCAGCGTGTAGCCAGACGCCGCGCTGAAAGTGATGGTCTGATTGTTGTGGCTATTGTTCTGCTCGACGAGCACCAGCTCGTTCTGTCCGGGACCGGCGGGATTGTAGGTCGCGGTGCATCCGCTGGCGCTGGTAGTGCCGTCCAGATTCACGATCGCCTGATTGCTCTGGCCGCCTGAGATCGTCGCGGCCGCCTCCGTCGCCGCATACCAAGGTCGGCGGCGGTGGCGTGAGCACCACGTTGCCGTTATTGGTGACGAATCCCTGATGCGCCGCTGGCGTAGTCTGGAATCGCGAAGGCTGCTGGGGCGGGATTGGGGACGTTGCTCAGGCCACCGATTCTGTTTGAGCCGTTGGGCAAGCGCGCCTGCCGCGCCGATGTTGATGAACGAAGCCTGAAATCTCGCCGGCCTGATGCAGGCAGCGTGATCGTGAACGCCGAAGAGCCGTTGCAGTAGTAATTGCCGCAGCGTCGGAGCCGGACTCGGCTCCAGGTTGGCGATGAATGCACCGTAGTTTCCGTCGCCGCTGCGAACCCAGTTGCATCTCGAAAGCGGCGGTCGTGACACCGGGGGCGTTGTAATAGGAATAGGTGTAGTCTAATCCGCTGCCGACGCGGTCAGCCAGTTCATCCGCCGGTCGGCAGTCTGGGCTGGCGTTCGGACCCGTCGCGGGGCTGCTGCCATTGTTGTTGCTGACCATCGCGACCAGGAGATTGTTGGCCGCAGTCGTCGCCGAGGCCAGCGCGCCAGGATTCTGTGTCAAGCTGGCCCCATTCCCGATCGAGGACGGTGAGGTGCGCGCGGCAGATACGCCGGAGAACTCTGCCAGGTTGACGTTGTGCAGCTTCCGCCGGTGCCGCCGGCAACGGTGATCGTGAGCGTAGTATTGCCGCCGGTCACGCCGGAGGCGCAGAAGAGGCCCGCGTCGGGCGCGCCGTTGTTGGTATTGGGAACCGTGTTCGAGTAGCTATCGGACTGATTATCGATCACGCTGGTGAAGTTTCCGCCGGTCGTCGCCGCGATGCTCCCGACATAGGCGAGCAGCGTGTCGCCGGTGACTCCCGACAGCGAGCCGGAAAGGTCCGCTGGCAGGTCGTGCCGGAAGGTGGTCTGCTGGACGAGTGAAAGTGAGTGCGGTAAAATCGTGTTCGAGGTCAGCGGTGGTGACCGGCGGGACCACTACCCCGCATGGATAGCCGGCGTCGGAGAGGACGCCGTTGACGCTGTTGATGCAATCGCCGTTGAGGATGCCGAGATCGATATGGCCGTTGATGAGGCCGCCAAGCAGCACGCCGTTGGCATTGCGCGCGGCGAGCGCGTTGCCGCTGGGCGAGCCGGTATTTGTCGCGCGGTAGATATCGATCGTGTCGTCGGTGTCTGCGCGCTGGCGCACGTTGAGATTCGAGCCTGTCGCATTGTGGGCACGGGCTTAAGCCCGTGCCAACTCCACCCGGCCCGACAAACAGGTTCGCGACGCTCGCGATCCCTGCTGTAGTAGCCGGCGGTTGCGTCGAGGCCGGGAGTTGCTGGCGTGAACGCGCCGAGCCGGTCGCCTGCGTCCGCCACGTTGCACGAAGCGCCCTGCGGCGCCGGCGTGCATGAACCGACCAACATCGCCGGCAGGGACGCCGGCGCCACCGAAGACGGAAAGAGAGAGGCGGTGCCGAACGCACTGCCTGAGCCGATGCTGGTCGTAACACCGGTGTAAGTGAAAGTCGTGGTCGTAGGCGTGGCGAGAATCGTGTACTGGCCGTTGTAGAGCGTGGGAGTCACGCCGGTGATCACCACGCTCTGGCCCGCCGAGTAGCCGTGCGCGCTCGAGGTGGTGATCGTGACGGTCGAACCGCTCTCGCTGGCGGCCGAGATCGTATAGCCGGCTGTGCGCAACAGGTTCCAAGTGGCCGCGCCGGTCAGCGCCGGACAGGTCATCGAGCCGGTGGTTCCGGTTGTGCCGGTTGCCTGCGAGACCACGCCGAGGATGCTGTTGAAATCTGGCCGGCTCGCAGAAATACCAGTCGGCGGTGCCCGCAGTGAAGCCGCTCGCGATTGTCGGCGGCGCGGGCGCGCCGAGCCCAAGGCGCATCTCGGAGCCGACGCCGCGAGTGCCGGCGATGATCGCGCCGCCCAGCGCGTGCAACTCTCCGTTTGCGTCGATCGAGAGTTCCTTGGTCGTCCCGACGATCACTTGCAGGAAGTCGGCGGTGAAATTCGAGATCGACTGAAAGATGAGGCCGATCGTGCTGGTGGACGAGGGTGTGATCGTCGAGCCGCCGGCATCATCAACCCACGAGTTGGCGCAACCAAACGTCCCAGCGGAAAATGAAACGAATGCGCCAGGCGTCGCGCACGCCGTCGGCGCTGGAGTCGCGCCGCCCGATCCAGCCGGGCCGGTCGCGCCAGTGGCTCCCGTCGCACCGGTTGCGCCCGTTGCCCCGGTCGGCCCTGCCGGTCCGGTTGCGCCGGTAGCTCCCGCAGCACCAATCGGTCCGGTTGCGCCGGTCGCTCCGGCGGGACCAGTTGCACCCGTTGCGCCAGGAGGGCCGGTCGGCCCTGTGGCTCCGGTAGGCCCAGCGGGGCCCGTTGCGCCGGTGGGACCGTTCGGCCCGGTGGCGCCAGTCGCACCGGCCGGTCCGATTGGTCCCGTGGCTCCGGTGGGGCCGGATGGGCCGGTCGGTCCGGTCGGACCGGCCGGTCCAGTTGGTCCAGTTGGTCCGGTTGCACCAGCCGCGCCGCTGCCGTTGCCGCCTCCGCCGCCCTGGACGTTGAGCGCCGCGGCCACGCGCGCAGACAAGACCAGGGCGAGGAGCACCAGGACGTGCAACCGCACTGGACGCACAAGGCATCGCGAACCGCGACTGTGTTTAACGACCCCCCTTTCCATGGTCACTTGTCCTCGTAGGTGTTGACGGCGGTGGAAGAGGTGACCGCGATGCAATCGAGCCGCAACATCGCGTTCTCGCCGGTCTCTCTCCAGAGCTGGCCTTTGACGTAGGGAATCAGGAAGCCGACCGAGGCGCTGGGCTCGGGGTTCGGCGGGTTGCCGCGCGCGTCACCGAAAGCGCATCGCAGGTTGCCGCTCTCGGGTTCGAGCGACCATCCCCCGATGCGCGAGGTGTCCGCAGCCAACACCTGGACCGCCGCTGAAGTCCCGACAGTCAGGGGCGCGCCGCCCGCACCAGCCGAATTGATTGCCACGACCATCGTTGACCGTGCGGGCGGCGGCAACAGAAGAACTAGCGCGCAGACGAGCAGGAATACACCCGCCCGGCGCGCTGACTTGCCGCGTTGACGCTCTGCGCAGTTGTCACTCTGGTTCACCAGCGTTTGCGTCGCTGACTTCATTGCTCCCCCTCCTCGTCAATCTCGATGGCGCGCGGCGCCTGGCCGGCGGCGATCGCCGCCGCGCCCGACGTGTCCCATTCCTGAAATTTGGCTTCGAATCGCCGGCTTAGCTCGGCGATTGAGAAGGCGCCGGACCGGGCTTCGCGTAGAATTTCACCCAGGTCGGCGGCGACCCGCGACGAGATTTGCCACGCGAGATCGTGGGCGTCGCGCGCGCCGCGATTGGCGGCGCTCTTGAAGTGGCTCGCGGGGCCGCTCAATGCGGCCGCGCTGGCGACGGTTGCGGCTTCCCAGCGCGGTACCAGCGTGGCGATTTCCGCCGCGAGTTCGGCGGCGTGCTCGGCGCTGAGCTGGCCGGCGGCAAGCCTTCAGCAGACGCATCACGTCGCCGGCCTGACGCCTGAATTCGCCACGCGCCCAATCACGCAGCGGCGCTAGAGAGGCGCCCGCCGCATCCTCAGGCGCGCGCTTGTCCTCGCCCGCCGCGGCGCTCGAGACAGACTTCAGCGGCACGGCGAGCGTGGTTTGCGGACGCAGGTAGACGTTGCCGTCGGGCTCAGGCGCCTCACCGACCATCGCGAGCGCGCGGTTGACGCTGAGCCATCCGCCCTGCACGCCGGCCTGCGCGTTTTGCCATCGCAGCTCGCGCACCGGCCGCAATGCGGACACCCGGGAGGTGTCGAATTTGAGCTCGAGATCGCGCGAGGCGTCGAAGTCGGCGTAGAGCAGATCCGATTCCAGGCGATCATCGAGGCGCGATTGCAGCGGCTCGGCGGTATCTTCGTAAAAGCTGACCCGCGCTTGCGCGTAGTTGCTGAAGGTGGCCTCCTGGCCGAGCAGCACCGGCGGCACGCCCAGCGCGACCAGCACGCGCTGTTGCGAGGAAGCGTCGAGGTCGGGAAAGGCGAGGTCCTTCATCGAGAGCCCGATGGTCTTGACGTTCATCCCGGCCTGCAGGAAGGCGGGACCGCCGCGGTTGCGGCCGCCAAACTTTTCGCGCCATCGGACCGAGAGCCGATTGGCGGTGGCCTGATCGATCGCGTTCTGGGTGGTGACCGCGATCGAGGGCGTGGCGTTGTTCTGCAGCAGGACCTTGGTGAAGTCGGCGGTCTCGTTGTCGATTACGATCCGGCGCAACGCCGCCTGAAGCGGAGAGAGGCCCCAATAGTCATAAATCGGATGTGGGAACTTGAAATGGATTATATCGGCGGCGTCAAGTGGATATTGACGCCCGCCGATCTCGTATATGTAGCCGGCGACGAACCTGAGATTGTCGGGCACGATTCGCAGGCGGTCGGGACGCAGCGGCCATAGCTCCACGACCTGTCCCGAGCGGGAACGGACCTTGACCCAGAACGCGTTCCCAGCGAGATAGAGGTAAAGCACCGTGGTTTCCCAAAGCAGGTGCTCGCCCATGAAGGGATTGGGATGTTTGATCAGGGCGCGCAGGGGATGGTCGTCGAGCGCGTAGCCGTCGCGGTTGTAGACCCGCAGCGGCGCCTCGGCGATCGCACCGGCCAGCATGTTGAGCCCGCGATAGACCAGCTCGTTTCGCAGGTAGCCCTGCTGCGCGAAGACGAAGTAGTCGCCGACCGGGAAAATCGGCGTGGTAGTGAGCCATGGATTGAGTACCGGAGGCTGGGTATTCGGCGACTTGTCGTCCGCCGCCGGCCACCGCCCCACCATCGCCGCCAGAAGGACATCAGGCGACCCCCGCGTGGCGAAGTGATCGTTCGCTCCGTTCATTTGTATCGCGAGATTGACTAGCGCGATCGATCACAGCGTAACCTCGTCGATAGCGTCGTCGGAGGCAAAAAACACTTCGGGTTCGGGGCGGCGGCCGCCGGAGTCGGCGGCGGCGAGACCCAGGAAGGCGGCCCAGGCGCGATCGGCGTGTCCGCCGCTATCGCTCTCGGCGACAAAGCGCGGGATACCGGTGGGACCGATTACCTTTCTGAGCTTGTGGAGGTCGGCGCGCAGCGCCGGATCGCCTTCCGGAATCCTGACCTTGCGATCCTCGAACGCCGCCTTGCCGACGGTGGCCAGCGCGAGCTTGGAGGCGGCGGTGAACAGCACGCCCTCGACGCGGCCGGGATAACGGCGGCGGGCGTCCTCGACCGGCTTCTCGCCCATCCCGGTTTGATCCATCGCCAGGCGCGCGACCCGATAGCGCGACATGATCTCGGCGATCGCCGCGTCGTGCCCGGCGAACGAGGAGCGCCCGAGCTGGCGGACCTCGCGCGTCCAGAGCACGTCGCCGACCACTTCCCATACCCACGCCACCCACAAGTCGCCGCGCGCCGCGATATCGTTGCCGACGAAACAGGGATTGCCCGCATATTTGGCGGGCTGGCCGGCGTCGGAATGCTCGACTGCGGCGATCAGGTCGTAGCTCAGCCAGGCGCTGGCCTCGTCGAGGAAACGCAACTCGTACTCGCGGGCCCAGACCTCCTGGTCGGCGCAGGCGGCGCGCAGCTCATCGATATCGCGGTCCAGCCCGTCGGCGACCGCCTGATGAATATCGACCACATGGCGCGACCAGACCGAATCAGCGGCGGTCATGATCTCGTAGAACTTGTTGCTGCGTCCGTTGGGAGTGGAGAGCACGCGCAGCCGCAGCCCCTTGCGCGAGATCACCGGAAACAGCGCGGCCCAAATCCGGCGGCTGTCCTGATGGATCGCGAATTCGTCGAGCACCACGTTGGCGGTGAAACCGCGCGCGGTGTCGGGATTGCTCGGCAGCGCGGTCACCCGCGAGCCGCATCTGCGAAACACGATCTCCGTGGCCTTGTAGCGAAGCTGGGAATCGGCCTCCCAGACGTAATCGAGCGCCTCGAAGGCGGCGCCGTAAATTTTGCACAGCGGCTTGAGCCCCTCTTCCATCGCCTCCATCGCCTGACGCTCGCCGCGCGACAGCCAGATCCAGCGGGTGCGCTCGCCGCGGGCCTCGGTCTCCAGGCAATCCTCGATCACCTCGATCGCGGCCATGTACTTGGTCTTGCCGCCCTGCCGGGTGACCATCGCGGCCTTGAAGCGCGATCGATCAGCGAGCCATCGGCGCTGATATGGGTACAATGTGATTAGGGACTCGGACATTGGAAATACTCATTTGCCTCAGTCGGCGGCCCAGAGCAGCCGGAAGAAATGACAGTGCATCACGGTGAGATCATCGCGGGCCATCGACTGCCACATGCAGATGAGGTCCCAGACGTTTTCGAGCTCGGCGGCTCGGACGATCTCGCGGAAGTCCATGCGTTCCCCCTTTTCGGAACCTAACCCCCTGGCCCCCTTCCCGGTCCGGGAAGGGGGAACCCGATGCCAGTGTCAACGCGCCATCGCGTCAGAACCTAACCCCCTGGCCCCCTTCCCGGTCCGGGAAGGGGGAACCCGATGCCATGAGGACTCGGCAAGCTTCATAACAGGCCACGCACCAGTTGCTTGGCTTTCTCCAGCGTCGCGACGTTGCTGGGAGCGCCGGGCCGTTTCATCTGCTCGGCCTTGCGATCGACCTCGGTGCGCAGCTTTTCGCGCAGCGCGCTGTCGCGCTCGGCGATAGTTCTGGAGGCCGTTTCCAGCTCGCGGATCGCCTTGGCGAGCAGCGCGATTTCGGCCGGCCGGGCCGCCTGCTTGGCGGTCAGATCGCCCATCTCGGCGAGTTGGCGAAAGGCGACCATGCGCAGCATTTCGAGCAGCAGGCGTCCGACGTTGCCTTCGGGTTCCTGGCCGAGCTTGTCCACCCATACCGCGGCGATCTGCTGGGCTTCGCGATAGCGCTCCATCTTCCGTTTGAGCTGCTGCGCGTAGCGATACATGCTGTGGCGGCTGATGGGCTCGCCGTGGCGCAGGTTTGCGGAGTTGGCGTGAGCCAGCATCTCCTGATTGCTGCGGCTGCCCTCGAGCACCATCGTGTCGAGTTTCTCGCGCTGTTTTCGGGGCAGACGCGACACTTTCGACGGCGGCGACATCATGGCCTCGGGGCCGGACGCCTGACGCCCGGCACGACCGCCTTGCCGCGCGCGACGTCGAGTCCGCGCCGGGTCGCCAGCGCGATCGTGACGCCGGCGATTTCCTCGGTGGCGACCAGTTGCTGCTCGGCGAGCCAGGCCAGATCGGTGCGAACCTGATCCCGGCTGGTACGATGGCCGAAGTCTTCGAGCGCAAGATCGAGCAAGCTCTCGTTGGCGCTGTAGCCGGGCGTCCGCTCGAGCAAGCGCAGGATCACGAGGCGGCGATCCTGGGCGATGCGCTCGGCGAAGGTCATCGCGGGTCTCCCTGCAACAGATGCTGCTGCACCAGGTCGAGCGTGCCCTGAAGGGTGGCGATCAGGTCGCGCAGGACCTCGATTCTGGCGCCGACCGCCTTCAAGTCGCCGTTGACCGCGCCGATCCGGGTCTTGAGGTCGTCGAGCACGTCCCATCCGGGCGCCATCTGCGCGACCTCTTCGAGATGGGCGACGCGGACGCTGATCGCGTCGAACTCGCGCTTGGAGACCAGCGTGCGGCCGACGATCCATAGCATCGCGTAGAAGCCGAGATTGATCATCGAGAGCGCGAGCGGCGACCACTTGAGCATCAACTCCGTCATGCCCACGTGAGCCTCCGGCGGCGATCGCCACGGGCGGGCAGCCAGGCGCAGGCCCGGTTGGGAGGGCTGGATGCGGGCAGGCCGGCGCGGGTCATCGCGGTGCCGGCTCCTCGCTGGCTTTGAGCTTGACCGCGCCGGCCATCGCGATCAGCACCAGGCCGAGTCCCTCGCCATAGGACCTGGCGTCACCGGAAGTGAAAGCCTCGGAGTGCCAGACCTGGACGGTCCAAAACGCAACGTAGGCAAATGCTCCAATCACGCCGACCACGCGCGCGGCGTCGTAGGTGAGGTTGTCCTTGCCGGTAAGCACATCGCTCAGGAACTTCTTCACCCTCACCGCCCCTCTTGTATACGCCGCCGCGCGCGCCCATCTCCGTAGATACCGGATCGGCGCGGCGCGCAAACCTTCTGCAATTTCAGGGGATAAGGGGAGATCTATGCGGACACGATCGGGACCGCGCGCCCGCGCGCGGACCGGCGCGAGCAGAATCGGGGGGGACGTCCGGGTGCGCCGATCAAACTGCGGCGCGCCCGGGTTTCAACCGTTTTCAAAAAGCCGAACGGCGAAAATATCTACAGATCGGAGATTACGTTCGTGAGCAAGTTGCCGATATTGTTGCCCAGCGACTGGTAGACCAGAAACGCCACCACCGCTACGGCCGACAGGATGAGCGCGTACTCGGTCATCGCCTGGCCGCGCCGCTCTGAAATCCGGACCCAGATTTTTCTTGTCACGTTCATGATAACCCCCGGGCAGTTGTTGGTCGTTGACCCCTGGCGGAATCCGGCGAGCCCGGAGATCCGCAAATTGATTGCTTTGAGTGTGAGCACGTCCCGTACCAGATTCGCGCTAGCGCTAATGAGTCCGAATGGCAGCTATTTGTTCCACGATCAGGTCCGGCGCGCGTAGAGTTGCACGCGCACACAAGGGCGTGTTGCGCCGACGCGACCGGGCCTGGTGATGGGTTCAGATCGGGAGCGGGGGGACGAAACTTAACCGAGCGCGCGAAGCGGCCCGACCGCATTAGCGATCGTGAAGCTATCGCGAACCGGCGCAGGTGCAAATGTTAAAAGGGCAGAGCCGCGGTCCCGTCGCGCCCGGGCGAAAGGCCGCAGCGGCGCTAGCGCAGCACGCGGGGACGGCGCACGCGGCCCAGAGGCCCGAAGACGCTCCTGATCGATCGCGGCGCGCCGCTATGGGAGTAGTGGACGACGGTCAGCAGCACGAAGGCGATCGAAGCCGGGACCAACGCGAGCATCACCACCGGCACCGAATCCTGCGACCTCATCATCGCGTTGCTCAGCCGGCGCACGATGAAATCGCCGAGGTCATCGAAGTCGCCCGGGTAGTAGGAGCACCAGCTCGTGATCAGGCACACCCCCATCGCGCACGAGAGCAGGCCCTCGTACTTCGAGCGGCCATGCAGCATCAGCAGCCGCCCACCGACCACCATTACCACCGACAAGCACATCACGATCAGAGCACTTTCCATATCAGCGTCCCGCCTAAATATAGCTGTCGGTAGAAATACTATACTATTGGTTCATGTTGAAGCAAGCCGGAGGGCGATCCGGTCCGGTCGGGGCGGGCGGCCCGCCGCGAAGCCGCCCGCGGACCGGGGCCCGGCGGCGGTTGTAGGCAGGCGCGCTGGCGAGGTAGATTGCGCGGCACGGGGTGCTCTATCGAGCGGGGAGAATTCGCGATGACGCCGTCAGGAACTTCTGAAATGCGCTGCTCGTTCTGCGGCCGGAATTCCGACCAGGTGACCTACCTGATCGCCGGCCCCACCGTTTATATATGCGGCGGATGCGTCGAGCTGTGCGTCGATATCATCAAACAGGCCAAGGCTTCCGGCGCCGCCGGCGATCCGGCTCAATAGCCATCGCGCGCCTGCGCCGCGCGAAGACGTTCTGACTAGTGCCGGCCACCGGAACCCGCTGGCCGTCACGCCGCCCGCGGGTCGTGTCTCAATCTCAAAACGGCCAAGGGGAAATAGCGACGGAAGGCGCGGCATTATCATTTTCCGGCCCAAGAGCGTAGAGTCCGCTTCGTAACGGTCGGATTGTTCCCTTTCATCTAAGCTTGGGAATCAGCCCGGGTTTTCTGTTCGAGAGCTTCCCCGACAAACAAATGCTCGCACAGAGGGCAATGGTGCCCAACTGCGTGCGTTGCATTCCGGAGGGGGTCGCCGTGGCGAAATTGGCTAAAGCCGGCGCGAGTCGTAGCGGCGGAGATTCGTTCTGCGTCACCTCCGCATCGGGCCGTCAGGCCATCCGTTACCTTCCAGCGCTTGCTGCGCTCATGATGTGCCTTGCGGCAGTGTTACCAGCGGGTCCCGCTGCTGCATCGCCGGTTCTCTCCTACGCGTTGACGGCGACATCGAACCCGGTGGGTCCCGGGCAGGCGGCGGTGTTCACGTGGACGGTGACCAACCTCACCAACGCAGCCCAATCCAGCAAGTACTGTTATGTTTATCCGGAATTTACGCAGTCGGCGGGCACGCAAGTCTGCTCCAACGGTTTTTCGGTGCCCGCTGGAGGATCGACGCCCGTCATCTTTGACTTCACGGTGCTCAACGGCGCTTCGACGCCGCCCAACGGCGCGCTCATCAGTCTGACGGTTACCGATACGGATGACGCTGTGTCGGTATCGCGCAGCGTGACGGTGCAGTCGGCGCCCGAGGCGGGCCTTGCGCTTTCCATCCCTAATGGGACAGTCGTTCCGGGGGGATCGTTTACCACCACGCTGACTTACAGCAACTACAGCGCCGGCACGCTGTCCGGCCTGCAGTTGAGCGCGCCGGTGCCGGCGGGCGCCAGCTTTGTTGCGGCCGATGGCGGCGGCGTGTTGGGCACTGACGGAGTAGTGCGATGGGCGCCGGGTCCGCTGGCGGCGGGCGTGACCGACATGGTTCATCTGACCCTGCAAGCCGCGGCGATTGCGCCGGCAACCGCCGGCTTGGTGGTGCTGGATGCAACCTTGAACGATTCCAGCAACGACCTCCTGGCCGAGGCCAACGGCGCCCTGACGGTTTATCCCGCGCCGGTTTTCTCCTACGCGCTGACCACGATGTCGAATCCGGTGAGTCCCGGACAGGCGGCGGTGTTCACGTGGACGGTGACCAACCTCACCAACGCAGCCCAATCCAGCAAGTACTGTTACGTTTATCCGGAATTTACGCAGTCGGCGGGCACGTTCATCTGCTCCAACGGTTTTTCGGTGCCCGCTGGAGGATCGACGCCCGTCATCTTTGACTTTACGGTGCTCAACGGCGCTTCGACGCCGCCCAACGGCGCGCTCATCAGTCTGACCGTTATCGACGCGGATGACGCCGCGTCGGTGTCGAAGAACGCGACGGTGCAATCGGCGCCCGAGGCGGGCCTTGCGCTTTCCATCCCTAATGGGACAGTCGTTCCGGGGGGATCGTTCACCACCGCCCTGACCTATAGTAACTACAGCGCCGGCACGCTGTCCGGCCTGCAGTTGAGCGCGCCGGTGCCGGCGGGCGCCAGCTTTGTTGCGGCCGATGGCGGCGGCGTGTTGGGCACTGACGGAGTAGTGCGATGGGCGCCGGGTCCGCTGGCGGCGGGCGTGACCGACATGGTTCATCTGACCCTGCAAGCCGCGGCGATTGCGCCGGCAACCGCCGGCTTGGTGGTGCTGGATGCAACCTTGAACGATTCCAGCAACGACCTCCTGGCCGAGGCCAACGGCGCCCTGACGGTTTATCCCGCGCCGGTTTTCTCCTACGCGCTGACCACGATGTCGAATCCGGTGAGTCCCGGACAGGCGGCGGTGTTCACGTGGACGGTGACCAACCTCACCAACGCAGCCCAATCCAGCAAGTACTGTTACGTTTATCCGGAATTTACGCAGTCGGCGGGCACGTTCATCTGCTCCAACGGTTTTTCGGTGCCCGCTGGAGGATCGACGCCCGTCATCTTTGACTTTACGGTGCTCAACGGCGCTTCGACGCCGCCCAACGGCGCGCTCATCAGTCTGACCGTTATCGACGCGGATGACGCCGCGTCGGTGTCGAAGAACGCGACGGTGCAATCGGCGCCCGAGGCGGGCCTTGCGCTTTCCATCCCTAATGGGACAGTCGTTCCGGGGGGATCGTTCACCACCGCCCTGACCTATAGTAACTACAGCGCCGGCACGCTGTCCGGCCTGCAGTTGAGCGCGCCGGTGCCGGCGGGCGCCAGCTTTGTTGCGGCCGATGGCGGCGGCGTGTTGGGCACTGACGGAGTAGTGCGATGGGCGCCGGGTCCGCTGGCGGCGGGCGTGACCGACATGGTTCATCTGACCCTGCAAGCCGCGGCGATTGCGCCGGCAACCGCCGGCTTGGTGGTGCTGGATGCAACCTTGAACGATTCCAGCAACGACCTCCTGGCCGAGGCCAACGGCGCCCTGACGGTTTATCCCGCGCCGGTTTTCTCCTACGCGCTGACCACGATGTCGAATCCGGTGAGTCCCGGACAGGCGGCGGTGTTCACGTGGACGGTGACCAACCTCACCAACGCAGCCCAATCCAGCAAGTACTGTTACGTTTATCCGGAATTTACGCAGTCGGCGGGCACGTTCATCTGCTCCAACGGTTTTTCGGTGCCCGCTGGAGGATCGACGCCCGTCATCTTTGACTTTACGGTGCTCAACGGCGCTTCGACGCCGCCCAACGGCGCGCTCATCAGTCTGACCGTTACCGATACGGGTGACGGCGTGTCGGTGTCGAACAACGTTGGAGTAGCTTTGCCCTCCACGCCTACTCCAACCGCGACGCCGACGCCCACCGCAACGGCTAAGGCGACCCCGACGCTTGTGGCGACCGCAACGCCCACCCCGACTCCCACGCCGACTTCTTCGCCGACTCCTACGCCGTCGCCGACACCTTCTCCAATTCCATCGCCGGTTGTGATCCCGACTGCAACTCCGTCGCCTACACCGACGCCCGCGGTGTTCGTATGCGGATCGCAGCCCGCGCTCGCACTCGACGCTCTGTCGCAAGACGCGCTGACGTTTACGCCCGACGCAAAAACCGCCAAGGGCAAGCCGCCGACTCTCAAGCCGTTCAGCTTCGGCAAGCTGGCGCTGGGCGCCATGAGCCCCTCGATAACCGCGGCACTGGACAACACTACCGGCAAGGCGCTGACCGTCAGCGCTATCACGCTTAAGGGCGACTCCGCTGATTTCGGCGAGAACGACGGCTGCGCGGGCCAGACCCTCCAGCCCAACACCAGTTGCTATATCTCGGTGAGTTTCAAACCCGCTAAGTCGGGCGCGCGCGGCGCCACGCTAAGCGTCACTACCAGCGATGCAAAGGTAACAGCCAAGCTCTCGGGCACGGCAGAGGCGCCCAAAGTCGCGTCGCTCAGCTCCAAATCACTGGCGGCGTTCAGCCAGGTAGCGCTCAACGGTTCGGGCTTCGCGCCGAATGCACCAGTGCTGGTGACCTTTACCGAAAAGCTCAAGGGCAAGACGGTGCTCGTGATTCCCGAGGCTGCGGCGCAGAACAATGGCGCGTCGATTCTGGTGACGGCGCCGCCGGTGATCGATCAAGCCACCGGCGACCTGGCGGCGGGCAGCGCCACGCTGAGCCTGGAGGAGACGCTGACTTCAGGGACGACGCTGAGCGCCAAATCGCCCTCGCTCAAGATAACCGTGCCGGCGTCGAATGGATCGCTGTCACCTGAACAAGCCACGCTGGCCTTCCTGCAGGGCGAGGAGGGATTCGCCACGCAGCTTCAGACCGCGGTGGCGGGCACCCAGCTGGCCTCGCTTGCGGGCTCGCTGGGCAATCTGGTGGGCTCGCTCGAGGCGCTGATCTCGGCGATCAGCAGCAGCACCGCCTCGACCACGCTGGGGAGCGTGAACGGAGTCAACGTTACGGTCGACCAGGGGGCCTTGAGCACTGCCGAGACCCAGCTTCTCGCGATGCTCACGACGCTGGCCGGCGGAGGCGGATCGCAATCGGCCGTATCGCAGTTCGCGATCGGGCCACAGGCCAGCGGCAGCGGATGTCTGGCGGCGCAAGCGATGCAGGCGCTCAGCGATACCGGCAATCCGACCGCGTTCACCAACGACATCGCGCAGTTGTTCCTGGCCTCGGAAAGTTCGCCGGCCTGCCAGCAGCCGGGGGCGGCATCCGCCACGGCCGGGATCGTCAACGGCGCGGTAGGTGTAGCGTTGGGAGTCATCTCGCAAGCCGGCAATCCGCAGGTGGCCACGCTCGCGTCGGCGGAAGCGCTGGCTTACGCCAACCTCGGTCCGGCGGCCAGTTGATCAATATCGGCGTGACGCTGGCCCAGACCTCGGACGCGGCGCGGCTGGCGGTCGAGAGCTCGGCGCAGACCTTCAATCTGGGCTCGAGCAATCAGGTCAGCACGGTAGTGACGCAGAGCCAGGGTCTGTTGCAAAGTACCTACAGCAGCACCGGGCAGACCGCGACTTCATTCGACCAGGCCACGCCGCCGTTCGACGGTACTTACGCGGGCAACTTCGCCGGTACGCAATTCTTCAGCGGCGGGACTTCGTGTTCGATAACTGGCGCGCTCGACTTGGGCGTGGCCGGCTCGACGATCACTGCGACCGCGCCCGGAGCGGGCAGCGGCACGCTGACCAACAACAACGGCAGTTTCACGATCGACAGTATCGGCGGCGCCGGCTCGTCGTGCTCGTTTACGGGAACCTTTTCGGTGAACGCTGCCGGAACCGCGGCCGCCTCGGGCACCTGGTCGTGTGCCGCGCCGTCTTCCTCCTCCGGCTTCACTTCCGCCACCGGCACCTGGTCCGCGTCCAGGCAGTAGGCGCTGCACCGGGTATCCGGTGGCCAGGTGTCGGACATTGAAATTGCCGCATCCCTGCCCGTGAGGTAGGTTGGCTTTTCAGGCTATCGATTCGCGATCGATTCGGAAATGGCGACTTCGACCAGGGCACCACGGCTGCGCGCGGCGTGGGAAGTTATCCGGCGGACCTACCGGCGCGTGGGGCAGGCCGAGGCGCGCGCGATCATGTCAGCCTTCTATTTTATCGGGCTGGGTCCGGTGGCGCTGCTGATGGGCCGCAAGCGGCGGCGCGCGATGCTCGCTTTAGATTTGGCCACAGAGGAGCGCGACACGGGCTGGCTCGAGATGACCGAGCGATCGCGCCTCGGCAAGACCAATTCCACGCAGCAGTACTGACAGTATGTACATCCTGGGCGTCTCGTGCTTTTTTCACGACTCCGCCGCGGCGCTGCTGTGTGACGGAGAGCTGGTTGCGGCGGCGGAAGAGGAACGGTTCAGCCGCAAGAAGCACGACTTCGATTTCCCGGCCCGCGCGATCGAATATTGCCTGCTCACAGCGGGAATCAGCGGGGCTGACTTGGGCGCAGTGATCTTCTTCGAGAAGCCGTTTCTCAAGTTCGAGCGGATCCTGACCACCGCGGTGGCGGGCTTTCCCGCCTCGCGGGGAGTGTTCCAGGAATCGATGCTGACCTGGCTCAAGGAGAAGCTGTGGGTCAAGAGCCTGCTGGTGCATCATCTCAAGGTTGCGCCCGAAAAGATTCACTTCTCCGAGCATCACCTGTCCCACGCGGCGAGCGCGTTTTTCTGCTCACCGTTCAACGACGCGGCGCTCCTGACCGTGGACGGCGTGGGTGAATGGGCCACCGCGACCTTTGGCGAAGGCCACGGCACCGAGATCAAGCTGCTCGGCGAAATCCGCTTTCCCCATTCGCTGGGGCTTCTGTACAGCGCCTTCACCGCGTTCCTAGGATTCGAGGTCAACGAGGGCGAGTACAAGGTGATGGGGATGGCGCCGTTCGGGAAGCCGCGCTACCGCGACAAGGTGCGCAAGCTGCTCAAGGTCTGGGACGATGGCAGCTTCGCGCTCGATATGAGCTACTTCTCGTTCCATCATTCGCGGACCGACACCTTCAATCAGCGGTTTGTCGATCTGTTCGGCGAGCCGCGTCCGCCGCAGATGCATTTTTTCACCGCCGGCATGGACTTTCCGGCCTACTTCGGCGAGCGGCCGGCCGACTTCGCAGCGCAGGCCGAGCGCAATCAGTACTACGCCGACGTTGCGGCCAGTATCCAGGTGGTGACCGAGGAAGTCCTGCTGCAGATGGCGCGCTACCTGCGCAAGCGGACCGGGCTCAGCCGCTTGTGCATGGCCGGTGGCGTGGCCTTGAACAGCGTGGCCAACGCGAGGATTTTGCGCGAATCGGGATTCGAGGAAATTTTCGTTCAGCCCGCGGCCGGCGACGGCGGCTCCGCGCTAGGCGCCGCGCTGTGGGGTTATCACGTCGTGGAAGGTCATCCGCGCAAATTCCGCATGAATCACGCCTATTGGGGCGAAAGCCATTCCGAGGCCGCGACCGTCGAGTTCCTGCGCACCAACGCGGTGGCGCATCAGGTGATGAGCAACGAGGACGCGCTGCTGGACCGAGTGGTCGATACGCTGCAGCGTGGCGAGGTCGTGGGATGGCATCAGGGCCGGTTCGAATGGGGGCCGCGGGCGTTGGGCAATCGCTCGATTCTGGCCGACCCGCGCCGGGCGGAGATGAAGGACCTGGTCAACACCAAGATCAAGTTCCGCGAGCCGTTTCGGCCCTTCGCTCCGGCGGTGGTGGCCGAGCGCGCCGGCGATTTCTTCGAACCGCGGATCGTCAGCCAGCTCGCCGCGCAATTCATGCTGCTGGTGGCCGACGTCGCGCCCGAGGCGCGGGCAAAAATCCCCGCCGTGACTCATGCCGACGGCACCGGCCGCGTGCAGACCGTTACTGAGGCGTGCAATCCGCTCTTTTACAAATTGATCTCGCGATTCGGCGCGGCGACCGGCGTGCCGGTGCTGCTCAATACCTCGTTCAACTTAAGGGGCGAGCCGATCGTGAACACGCCGGCCGAGGCGTTCAGCACTTTTTCCCGCAGCGGGATCGATTTGCTAGTGTTGGGCAACGTACTGGTGAGTAATTGAGATTGCGGGAGACTATCCGATGGGAAGACTGACCACGCGCGCGCGCACGGCGTCCGAGTTGCTGGGATTTTTCTGGCGCAACAAGATGTGGTGGCTGACGCCGCTGGTGATCGTGCTGTTTATCGTCGGGATACTGGCGGTGGCGGCGCAGACCTCGGCGATCGCGCCGTTCGTCTACACGCTGTTCTAGGACCTGCCGCGGTTATCCATTGCCGCCCAAAAGACCAGGCGGGCGCGCGACCGGCGAATCCGCTGCGACTGCGTGGCCGCTAAAGGCGCTGCTGGCCGCGGCCAGTCTGGCGCTGACGCTGCTGGCGATGGAGGTCGGCGTGCGCCTGTTCGCGCCGCAAGACCTTTCCTTCTACGACTGGACCAAAATAAAGCATCCCTCGACGTTGCCGTGGATGTGCGGCTACGAGATGACCCCCGGTACATATAGTCCCGACTATGACGGCGTCCCGGTCCGCATCAACAGCCTCGGGATGCGCGACCGGGAGACTGGCGATTCCCAAACCACCATGCACGATTCGGATTCTCGGCCTGGGTGACTCAATCGCGTTCGGCTTCGGCGTGCCGATTGAGGACGCTTATCTGAAGGTCCTGGAATCGAAGCTCAATCAGGCCTACGGCGGGGCGGTTCGATTCGAGGTCATGAACGCCGGCCTGGAGGGCACCGGACTGGATTACTACTATCACTTCCTGCTGTCTTCGGCGCAGCGCCTGGAGCCCGACTTGGTGCTGCTCGGGATCACGCTGAACGACATCGCGGTCTATACTGACGAGAATGACGCGGCGGCGGCCAGCCTTCCGCCGCATTACGACAACGGGCGCCATCCGCTCAGCGAATGGCTAGTGACGCATTCGCAGTTCTGTCTATGGGCCTTCATGAACGCGAAATCCATAATGTATAAAGTCGGCATACTCAATATCAACAAGACTCACTCCTACGATTTTGTTCCGCTGCTGCCACCCTCCAAAGAGCAGGGCGAGGCCTGGGGCTCAGCCTTTCGGATGCTCGACAAGATCGTGGCGCTGGCCCGCGAGCGCCATTACCGGCTCATCGCGGTAGTGTTCCCGGAGGAGGTGCAGCTCTCGCTGCGCGCGCTTGATCTCTACCGGCGGCAACTGGGCGTCGCGCTTGGCGACGAGGCCCTGAGCGGCGAGCCGCAGCGGCGCTTGGCAGAGTTTCTGCGCTCGCGCGATGTGACGTTGATCGATCCGCTGCCGGATTTCAGGCTGGCCGACCGCGGACAATTGTTCCTGCGTAATCGCGCCATCACGTTCGATCAGGTCCATCCCAGTGTCGAGGGGCATCACCTGCTAGCCGACGTGATATTTCGCTCGCTGGGCAAGGCGGCACTCCCGTCGCCGCCGACATCGTGCGAGAAGGCCGGAGCGCCCGCGCCGCACGGGCGCTAAGATTACGGCCATCCGGAGGAACGCCCATGCTGACGCTCTATTTCGCACCCGGATCGAGTTCGATGGCGCCGCATATTGCGCTGCACGAGATCGGCGTCCCGTTCGAGAGCCGGCCGATCTCGCTGGCGAAGAAGGAAAACCGCACATCCGCCTATCTCGCGATGAACCCTGAAGGCAAGGTGCCCCTGCTGCTGATCGAGGGGCGGCCACTGACCGAAGTCGCCGCGATTCTCTTCTACCTGGCGAGACGCTTCCCCGAGGCGGGCCTGCTCCCGGAAGCCGACCTCGAAGCCGAGGCACAGGCAATCTCGTGGATGTCATTCATCGCCGCGACGGTCCATCCGGCGCGACGCCAGGGGATCGACCACGCCCGCGCGGTGTTCGGCCTCGCCGATCGGCGCCTGGGGAACCGTGAGTGGGCGCTGGGGCGTTACTCGATCGCTGACATCCACTTGTTCCGCCTGTACTGGCGCTTCCGTGACTCGCTCCACCCGGCACCCGGCGAGTTCCCCAACCTCTCCGCCCACTACGATCGGATGATGGCGCGTCCCGCAGTGCAACGAACGTGCGAAATCGAAGCAGCGATCGGTTACGAACTGCCGCCGTAGCCGGTCGTCATCACCGACATCATCAATGTGCAAAACGTCCGCATAAGGACATCGTGGCGTCGGAGTTGACGGTGTATGCTCGTCGGGCGACCGAAAGGAAGGGAACCTGTGTATTTTACGAAGCCCGCACGTGCGCCGCGCGCGCACCATCCGATCCGGCGGGTTGCCCTGGTGCTTTCGCTCGCCTGGGTTGGATGCGCCACTCAGAGCCCCAGCCAATCCGCTGCTCCGCCCGCGCCGACGGCCGCGGTGCAGCCGCCGCTATGCCCGCCGGCGAGCGCGCCGAGCCGCGAGCTGGCGAGCAAGCCTGGCTACGTTCAGTTGACGGTCTACGTGACGGACCCATCGGACAAGCCAGTCGCGGGCCTCAAACAGTCGGACTTCACAGCGAGCGCCAGTAACAAGCAACTGCCGATAGAGTTTTTCCACGACAATCAAAATGGCGTGCCGCTTTCTCTGGCGCTGGCGCTGGACACTTCGGGCAGCATGCTTGATAAGCTCGGCATCGCCGACCCGAGCAACGTCGAGGATCTCTGGAACGGACTGGCCGCCTTGATGGTGCTGCTCAACGAATGCGACGAAGTTGCCGCGCTGCAATTCGGAGGGCGCCGGCCGCCGGGGCAGGGCTACGAGGGGTCACACGACAACGTGTCAAGTCAAGGCGACACCGAAGTCAAGCTCCTGGAGCCGTTGACCACCGACCACGAGTTCGCCCTGAGCAGCCTGAGCTATGCCGTCCCGTTCGGCAAGACTCCGCTCTACGACGCGATTCACGAAAGCTTGCAGACCTTGGCCGCCGCGCACTATCCGGACCGCGCGCTGATCGTGATTACCGATGGGATGGACACGGCGAGCACAACAACCGCGCAAGCCGCGCTTGATGAAGCTGCGCAGAGCCGCGTGGCTATCTATGCGATCGGAGTCGGGATGCCGCACACCCCAGCCCCGGTACTGTCCGTCGTCGGCACCCTCAACGAGCACGTGGACGTAAAGACGTTGGAGGATTTATCGAGACCTACAAACGGGCGGACCTTTATAGCGCCCCCGTTCTGGACAGACGGCGCCGCCGCGTTTATCGGGGCGCTGACCAGCGTCGGAGTCATCCTGGGCCAGAGCTACTCGATCGGCGTTGTCATGCCGGCGCGCAATTCCGGCGGCGGCGAACAGCCCATCATCAGAGTGCCAAGCCATCCAGAGGCGCTCGTCCAGGCGCATCGCGTGGTTCCGAACTGACGATGGGGATTGAAGCACGCGGTGATGGCAGGGCAGTTGAAATCGGTGAGTAAAACGGAAATTCCGGTTGATCCGATTCGGATCGTTTCAGGGAAAACAGCATGATTTCTCAAGTGAATGTTTCGGCAGCTACTCCCATGGGAGCCACGCTGGTTGCTGGCGGTGGCGCTACGTTTCGCGCCTGGGCGCCCCGCGCGTCTGCTGTCTATGTCAACGGTACTTTCGGCGGCACTACACGCGTCGGACAGACCGACGACTTACTCCTGGCGAAAGACGCGAACGGCTACTGGAGTGGGTTCGTAGCGGAAGCGCAGGAAGGCGATCTCTACCACTTCTGGGTCGCCGGCGCTGGTTCCAATGGCTACAAGCGCGATCCATACGCACGCGAGCTGGCAACCGACGTAGTTTTCCCCAACAGCAGTTGTATCATCCGATCCGCTACCGCCTACCCCTGGCACGACGGCGCCTTCGTGACACCGGACTTCACCAACATGATCGTTTACCAGATTCACATTGGCACCTATGCCATCAGCAAACCCGGTACGGCCTCTAGCTTTCTCGATGTCGTCGGCAAAATTCCCTACCTCGTCGCGCTGGGAATCAACATGCTCCAGCCGTTGCCGGTCGACGAAGTTGAGACCGATCCATCGATGGGCTACGACGGCGCGGACTACTTCTCCCCGGACTTCCCTTATGTAGTCACCGATGCGGGCGCTCTCGCGCAGTATCTGACAACCATCAACGCGCTCCTCCAGGCGAAAAACTTCCCTCCGCTCAGCCTCAACGACATCAAATCCGGACCGGCGCAACTCAAGGCCCTGGTTGATCTATGCCACGTCTACGGCATCGCCGTGGTCTTCGATGTGGTCTACAACCACGCCGGCGGATTCACCGTCAACGGCAAGCTCGACGATGAATGTATTTATTACTGGGATCGCGCCGTCGACCGCGGTAACAACAACGACAGCCTATACTTCACCGATCAGGACCGCGGGACGGGCGGACTTTCTTTTGCTCTCTGGAACAATGACGTTCGCCAATTCATCATCAATTGCGCCAGCTACTACATCAATGAGTTCCACGCCGACGGATTCCGCTATGACGAAATCAGCGACCTCATATCGATGAATTGCGACTCCGGATGGAGCTTCTGTTGCGACCTCACCAACACACTGCGGTTCATCAAGCCCCGGCTGCTGCAAAATGCCGAGTTCTGGCCCGGAGAAGTCGGCAATTATCCCAAATCCGCGCCTTCGATCGTCACCTCGGTTGCCAACGGCGGAGCCGGATTTGATGTTCTCCAGCACGACGGCCTGCGCAGCGCCGTCCGCGGAGCCGTGGAGTCATCGGCGGCCGGTCAGCAGGCCGCAGTCGACTTCGATAGCATCGCTCGCGCTCTCTACCCCGAGGGCTTCAGAAATGCCTGGCAAACCGTCACATGTATCGAGAATCACGACATCGTCAAGGTAGGAACCGACCAGCGAATCCCATTTCTCTCCGACTCTTCCAACCGGCGATCCTGGTATGCACGCAGCCGGACGCGGTTCGCGATGGGCATTCTGCTCACCGCACCTGGCATTCCGCAGCTCTTCATGGGACAGGAGTTCCTGGAAGACAAGCAGTGGAGCTGGGATGCCACGGTTTCTTCCAATCTGCTTTGGTGGGATGGCTTGAACACGGGAGTCGACCCGGCGATGGTGAATCATCTTCGCTTCAGCCAAGATCTCATCCGCCTGCGCTGGAATCAGCCGGCGTTGCGCGGTGACAACGTGAACCCATTTCATGTTCACGACTTGAACCGTGTGATCGCGTTTCATCGCTGGCTGGAAGGTACAGGTCAGGATGTCGTAGTAGTTGCCACGCTCGCGGAGAGCACCTGGTATAACTACTCGGTCGGCTTTCCCAGTTCGGGGCCGTGGACCGAGGTCTTCAACAGTGATGTCTACGACAACTGGGTCAACCCCATCGTCGCGGGCAATGGAGGAGGCATCGTCGCATCGGATGCGCCCCTACACGGCCTACCCGCCTCCGCCAGCATCGTCATCCCGGCAAACGGCCTGGTAGTCTTCGCACGCGGCTGAGCATCCCCCGCAAAGCGCGGCGCTTCGCGGGCCTGGGCGTTCAGGGGTTCACGCTCACTGGCGGCATCATTGCGCGAGTCGTTGATATGCCTGCGGCAGCAACTGCGCGAACATGGCCGCCCACCTGCGCTGACCAGCTTCGTCTGCAATGAGGTCCTGCCGAATTTCGATTGCCACATGATGCAGATCGCGCTGCTCGCCGTGAATGGGGATCGTATAGTCCGACTCGTCTGTCACCGCGTAGGGTTCGTTATCGCCGATTACGAGACCTTGCTCGCACCGCAAGAGGTCCATCAATAGGTTGGCGAAACGCGGATTACGGTTGTAGAGCACGCCGACATGCCAGGGCCGCACCGCGGCCTTGAATACGGGCGTAAAGCTGTGCATGGCGATCAGCACCGCCGGTCGGCCGGCTTGTCGGCGCCGATCCAGTTCGCCCGCAATCCTATCGTGATAGGGCTGAAATATCTCGCGAACGCGCACCTCCATCTGAGCTTTGCTGAGCCCGATATTTCCGGGAACGGCCGTGAGTTCGCTCAACTCCACGATCAACGTCTCCGAGCCCGGCATCCGGTTGCAATCGATGACGAGGCGGGAATAATTTTGCCGTATGACCACTGCATCGAGCGCGTCTCCGATCAGGCAGCTGACCGCGCCGGTGCCTATGTCCCAGGCAATATGACGCTCGCATTCTGCTTCCTGAAGGCCGAGCATTTGGAGACGCCGCGGCAAATATTTTCCGGCGTGGTCGGCGACGATGACGAACGGCGATCTCCCACCCTCGTTGGTCACTGTGACGGGCTGCGGTTCATCGGCCGCGAGAAGACTGGCCGGCGCGTCATCCATCATTTGGGTCTGCTCATTCGCCAAAGGCATCGGCATTGATTAGGGGTTTCGATCACTGGCGCAATCGTTGCATTAACGTGATATTGGACGGTCGATCGGAGGGGTTGCGATGCCCAGGCTGATCATCAAGCACGTTACGACCTACCGGTACAAACGGCCGGTTGCCTTCGGCGAGCATCGGATGATGCTGCGTCCGCTTGAAAGCCATGACCAGAGTCTAATCGCCGCAAAGCTTGTGATTACCCCGAGACCGGCAAATATTCGCCGGAAGCAGGACGCGTTCGGTAACCACGTGCACATCGCGCGCTTCGCCTGCCGTGCCAGGGAGCTTCGGTTCGACAGCACCATTCGTCTTCGGCAATCTTATACGGACATTCAAGACCTGCATATTGAGGAGTTCGCCCGGACCTATCCGTTCGTCTACGGCGCGGAAGAAATGCCGGACTTGGCCCGTTTCGTTGAACGACAGTCTGTCGACCCGGATTGCCATGTCGAGCAGTGGACTCGAACATTTCTGGGCAAGGGTCGGCCAACCGATACTCGCGAGTTTCTGATCGACCTCACATACGGCATCAAACGGACCTTCAAGCACGTACACAGGGATGAAAAGGGCGTTCAGGCCCCGCTCCGGACTCTCGAACTCGGAAGCGGGAGTTGTCGTGACCTTGCGATGCTGATGATCGAGGCTGTGCGCTCCCTGGGGATGGCCGCACGCTTCGTCTCCGGATATTTGCACATCCCCGATGACGACAACGAACCCTACGTGGGCGGCGGCAACACGCACGCCTGGGCTCAAGTCTATCTGCCTGGACCCGGTTGGGTCGATTTCGATCCATCCAATGGCATCGTTGGTAATCGCGACCTCGTTCGGGTCGCGGTGGTGCGCGATCCGCGCCATGCAATACCGCTCCATGGTACCTGGACGGGATTTCCGTCCGACTACCTGGGAATGAACGTCGAGGTCGCCGTCACCTCCGACGCCGTCGAATCGGAAAAGGCAAGCGCCAATTTCGCGCCACGCATGAAGTCGGGTACATGATACCGCGATGGCCCCAGCGCCCCAGCGTTTCGCTCACTGGCGATTGACCTTTAAGGATCGTCGGCTTGCAACAAATTGGAACTCGCGGTTGGTACCGCGGTTATTTCATTGGCGTTGAGGACATTTCGTCTCGAGGAGATCCTGATTGGAAATCAGAGTGGGCTACGAATTGATCTACGATTGTCCTCAGCCGACGCCGATGATGCTGGTGTTAAACGTCCACTATTCGCGCGCGTCCGACGTCGTCGTTCCGGATCACGTAACGACAGACCCGGCTATTCCCCTGTGGCCCTATCGTGATGGCTTCGGCAACTGGTGCACACGTCTGGTCGCACCCCCAGGACGGCTCAGGATAGCGAGCGCGGCGTTGGTCAGGGACTCTGGTGAGCCCGATATTGTTGCACCCTACGCGCAACAGCATCCCATCCAGGAATTGCCTGAAGAGGCGCTGGTTTTTCTCTTAGGGAGCCGATACTGCGACACCGAGAAATTTTCCGAGGTGGCCTGGAGCTTGTTTGGTCAGACTCCATCGGGTTGGGCCAGGGTTCAGGCAATCTGTGATTTCGTGCACAACCATATGTCATTTGGCTATGAGCATGCCCGCGCTACAAGAACTGCCTGGGAAGCGTTCAACGAGAGGAGAGGCGTCTGCCGCGATTACACACATCTTGCTATCGCATTCTGCCGGTCCATGAACATCCCAGCGCGCTACTGCACCGGTTACCTCGGCGACATCGGAATACCCCCACAAGACAGTCCGATGGACTTTGCCGCCTGGTTCGAGGCGTATCTCGGAGGACGCTGGTATACGTTCGACCCGCGCAACAACATGCCACGGATCGGACGGATACTGATAGCGAGCGGTCGCGACGCGATGGACGTAGCCATCGCTACGACGTTCGGACCCAATACCCTCGTCAGCTTCAAGGTTTGGACCGATGAGGTCACGACGGGGTAACGACCGGCTGACTTGGCCTCCGAATCCAATGGTTCGCCGGTCGGCGATTGAATGGCGACATGGGGCGGTCTCCGGGGCCGGCATCGCTGAGCGGCCCGAGTGGGTCCGCATCGCGGTCGCGGCGCGTCCCGTGCTATATCTGCATTGTCTGGCAGGCCGCGCATTTCGACGGGCTATTATAATGACGCCATCAAGCGACGGCTCACGCGACGACGACCCCCGCAGCGACGATCCCGCGATCTCCGGCGCGCTGGCGAAGATCGCGAAGGAGCGCGGATGGCCGCCGCAGCTCACGCGCCGCGTGGCCGAATTGCGGGTGCCGGTTTCGTCGCTCTATGAATGGGCCTGGTATGGCCTTTCGCCGGAGCAAACCGCCGCGCAACTCGGATGGTACGAGCGCATGACGTTCGGCGATCTGCGGGCGCGCGATGCGACCCACGCTGACAACGAGGAATTCTCCGCGATGTGGTCCGATTCGCCGGAGGAAATCTCCGGATGGGAAATTATCGTCGAGCGCGGGCCGGACGCGTTCGCGCAATTCAAGCTGCAGCAGAATGTTCACCTCCCGATCCTGCTGATCGGGCCGCAGATAGTGGCGTGCTGCGCGTTTTCGCGGCGCAAGGTGCTGATCGACGGCCGCCCCTTTTACGTGCAGTACGGCCAGGCGCTGCGCGTGAGGCGCGGCTATCGCCGGCTCGGCTACGGAGACCAGGTGCGCCGGCTCGCGGCTCCGCCCGGACAGGCACGCCCGTCGATCGGCCAATACGACATCATGCGCTCGCAGAATTTCGCGGTGGTGAACTGGTGGCAGAAATACATCCCGCAATTCTTCGAGAACACACCCACGCGCGAAGGCGCGGTGCCCGGCATCCCGATTTCCGTTGCGCAATTTCCCGCCGGCGCGCGCGCCGATAATGATCGCAGCATCCGCCCGGTGCGGCGCGACGATCTGCCCGCGTGCGCCGCGCTCACCAATCGGACTCACGCCGGAATGGACCTGTTTCGGCCCTACAGCGCCGAGTTTCTTGAAGATGTGCTCGACGAGGGCTTCTGGGGCGAGCGTCCGAAGCCGACCGGCAATCCGATGACGGACTGGTGGAAAAGCATTTACGGATGGACCGACTACTTCGTGCTCGAAGAGGCGGGACGCATCCGCGCGTGCGGCGGCTTATGGGATCGCGGCCGCGATATGCGCGAGCAATGGCGCCGGATTGGCGGCGATGAGCATCGTTCGATCGCGATCGCGTGCGTGCTGGACTTCGGATACGACGACGGGGCCGAGGAATGCATGGCGCGCCTGCTGCGATGGATGATCGGGCGCGCGTATGAGCTCGGCCGCGACTACCTCGCGATTCCGATCGAGCATCTGCCGAAACTTGCCGCGATGATGGAGCAATCGCGTCCGGAGCTCGACACCCGCGCGCTGCGATGGGGTCTCAAGGAGCCATCGATCACGCGCCCGTACACCGACCTCCGCTACTGGTAACCGCGCCCGCCGGCGATTGCGGGGGGCTTGTCTCGATCCGCCGAAACAGGTGTAAAATTAAACAGACGGTAGGGGATGAAGAGCCGCTCTGAAAGCAGCCGGTACCGGCAGATCTACGAGCTGGGCTACGCGTTCGCGAGCCGCACGGAGCTCAGCGAGCTGATCCCGTTCGTGATCGCTCAATGCCGGGAGATTCTGCGCGTAGAGGGCGTATCGGTCCTGCTGCTCGATCAGCCCGGCGGAAAACTGTACTTCCCGTACATTTCGGAGGAAGACCCGGAGGTCCGGGCGCGGCTGGCCAAGCTCAGGTTTTCCGCCGACCACGGGATCGCCGGCGCGGTGCTCAGCAGCGGCCGTGCCGAGAAAGTCGACGACGTCAGCGCCGACCCGCGCTTCTACTCGGGAATCGACCATCACACCGGATTCACTACGCGCTCGATTCTCGCCGCTCCGCTGATTTCTGAAGAAGGGCCGCTGGGGGTTATCGAGGCGGTCAATCGCCACGGCGGTGCGCGGTTCTCATCCGGCGATCTGGCGCTGCTGGAAGAGTTGGCCAAGGGTATTGCAGTGGCGATCCGGAATGCCGAGCGCTTTGGCCGGCTCAAGGTCTCCGAGCAGATGCTGCGAGCGCAGGTCGGAGCGCTCACGACCGAGCGTGGCCGCGGCGGCGCGGTCGCCGAAATCGGCGCGGCCGGCGCGGCGACGGCCGAAGGACTTGCGCAGATGGAGAGCGCGGCCGCCACCTCGACTCAGGTCCTGATAGAACCCGGGACAGGCAAGCACGCGAGCAATGGGGCGCCATCGCAAGGACCTGCGGCGCGCGAGAAACCGGCGCCCGAAATTGTCCCGCTCGACAAAGCCCGGGAAAAGTTCGAGGCGAATTTTATCGCCGCGGCGCTCGCGCGCTACAGCGGCGATGTCCCGCGCTCATCCGCCGCGCTCGGCGTCTCGCGCGCCACGCTGCTACGCAAGATCAAGCAGTACAAACTGCGCTAGGCTCGCGGCTGAGGGCGCGCGTTGGCGACAGCCCGAAGACCCGGTCGGGAAAGCGCCAGTTTCGTGTTTTATGCCGACCTGAGATAGAACTCATGCGCTGCGGCCCCGTGAAAGCCGTTTGGATTTAGAACCAGGCAGGAACTTCACGCTTGCAAACCGGCTGCTGCCTGGGCGAGTCTGAGTCGGCATTTCAAAATGGAAATTCCGGTTTGATCCGGCCACTGGTCATCGCACTTTCCTTGGCGATCGCGTGGGTGTTGGCGGGACGGCAGCTCACGTTGCTCCTCGATCTATTTGTCACGACTGGGACCGCGTCATTAGCCGTGAGTCCACTTGAGTATGATGGCGGCGGCTTTCTGATCGGCCAACTCCCTGTGACCTTTGGCTCGATCGACAACCAGCCCTTCGATCTTGCGCTGCGCTCCGATTCCGCCAATCGCGTCGTCCTGTCGTCCGGCGGACAGTCCTTCACCTTGGGTCCGCGAACCAACCCCGTGGATCCATCCGGCCGTCCGGAGACCGACTTCGTTCCCGAGCCGGGCGACGAACTGACCTTCACCGCGGCCCGCAGCGCTCTCGCGTGGCCGACGCCGTTCGAGTTCAACATCATGATCCCTCACTCCCCGTGGTGGAAGCGATATGTCTATTACCGCCTGCTTTGGAAGAAGCGTTCCGGAGCGCGGCTGGAAATGCGCTGGCGTTACGAGCAGCGCTATTACGCGGCCGACGGATGGACCGAGCCCGAAATGAGGTGGAACTTCCAAACCGGTCTGCTCCTGGTTGACATCCGTGCGCAATGACCGATCCTTGGTTTGGCTGCGTTTAATGATCTGGTGTGGCGTGACAAAACGCCCAACACCGATCAGAAGGACAGCATCGTCACCAGCAGCAACCTGTAGCAGGCTGTCGATTTGCATCGCCGCCGCGGCAGGCCTGCTGGGCGCGGCTCGCACTCCAGTCTACGTGGGTATCCTGGAACCGCCGCTCGAGCAGGCGCGGGGACAATCGCAACAGTTCCATGTGCGGGTAGCTTTTCGTTTCCAGGACGGACGATGGAATGCGATGCCGCACGAGGCCGACGACGGAGACGCCCTGGCGGAGCTGGCCGCGATGTTTCCACGCCAGGTTTCGTGGACGATCGCGCTACACGGGAAAAAAATCGGTGAGGTCGACAGTGTGCGGCCGTCGGGCTATTCGCGCTACTCGGACGTCGCCCTCGAGGATTTGACCGCGGGCTCGGATCCGCCGCGGGTGCGTGCCGGCGCGGCGGCGTTTACGACCTGGATGGGCGCCGCGCGCTATCGGCCGCTGCTCGCGATCTCTGAGCCGCGCTATCATGACCCCGACCAATGGGCGCAGTTTGACGCGCCGGCGGCGATGCGCCAACAGGCGCTCGCGGCTTTCAGACATGCAATCGCGCTTGACCTGGATTGCAACGGCAGGACGACCCGCAGCTATCCCGACTCTGCGATCCAGACTTACGGCAAACCGTACCGCTCCCGGCGTGGCGACGTGTTGATCGCGATGCGCCCGGATCCGCGGCGCAACCGCTGCGACGGACCTGCGGGCGACGAATGGCAATCCGTGTGGTTCCATTTGAAGGACGATAACTTCCGCTGGATCGGAAACGGGCTCACGCTCCTGGATATCGGCGACTACAACGGCGACGGCGTCGCACAAATCCTTTTCCAGTACGACGGCTACGATCGCGACGGATATCTGCTGCTCGATTTGCGCGACGAATCGAAGACCGAATTTTCCTGGTCTTATCACTGAGCACCAGCGACACTCGACACACGCGCGCCGCGATAGGGTCTCAAGGAGCCATCGATCACGCGGCCGTACACCGACCTCCGCTACTGGTAACTCCTGTAGCAGGTCAGTTTACATATGTAACCGGAGCTGTTACGCTTGGGCGGTGGTAAGGAGCTTCCGCCACAAGGTACTTGAGGAGCTGTTTCGCAGAGGCCGAACGTGCCCGTGCGAAATAGGAAGCCAATTATGATCACCAAGCGCTCGGTGAAAGACGACGTGGCGAGACGCCCGACTCATCCCGGCGCGATCTTGCGCGGGGACATCCTTCCGGCGCTAGGTCTCTCAGTAAGCGAGGCGGCGCGGCAGCTTGGCATCACGCGCCAGACGCTTCATCGGATTATGGCCGAGAAGGTGTCGGTCACGCCCGAGATGGCCGTGCGATTGGGCCGGTTCTGCGGCAATGGACCCGGCCTGTGGCTACGGATGCAGCAAGCCTACGACCTCTGGCATGCCGAGCGCGCGCTGCGCGCCGAGCTTGAACAGATTCCGGTTCACCGCACGTCCTCCGCAGCGTGGGGGAAGAAGCCATCGGAGTGGCGCGCTCGCGACCTGGTCACAATGGTCCAACATCGTCAGTCCCGGCGTTGACGGGGAGCGGCGGCTTTGGGCCAGAAGTTGCCGTTCCTTCCCCGGCATAACAACACCTGCCCGGAGATTTAATGTCTCAGCTCGCATGGCCCTAAATGGGAAGGTTCTGATTGAGTCTGGACCCTAAGAGGTTCTCCGGTTGGCCTTCAGCATCGAATCAACGACGGGCAACGGCAACCCGCCCTCGCGATCGGCAATCGACCCAAGCGCTGCGTCTTCACGTACAGCGCTCAAACGAGCGGACAGTTCACTAATTCAGGAGCGGGCTAAGTTGGGGCCACGGGGCGGGGAAGCGGACCGTGGCGGTGCCGATTACGAAGCGTTCGGCGTCTTCGTTTTCCAGCCAAAGCACCGGTCACTCTAAGGGCACATTCCCCGATTACGGATCGAATCGTCCTCGCAGGTCGGCCGGTAGGATGGGACACAGATCTGCGCGCCTGCCGAAAACACGATACCGAATGCGCGCGAGAAAGTTGTAGAATAGATCTCGCAGCGGTCGAGGAATTATGGCAATAAGGCTCCCTATCGTTTTCCACTTTCCTCCGAGCCGCCGGAGGACATGGACCCAAGCGTTAGAGCGCACGAGCAGCGCGCCGTCAAGCGTTTGTACCGCCATACTATCGGGTAGCTCGGCGCGTTGATGGACCGGAACTCTCGCCTGGAACGTCCTTCCCTGCAGAGGAGCGAATCGAAAGGTCGCTGCCGAGCGGTCATGCTTCAAGACAAATTTCACCGCGTCGTGGCAGAGTGCGCTGCCCGTCGTAGAAGGGAATCTCCATTTGTTGGATGCTTGGGGACATATCCACAACTACTTAGATTGTACAACTTGGCCCGTCAGTCCAACCTCCGGATGAGACGATCCGGCTCGCGATCGACAGACGGCGACTGCGCAGTGCTTTCGGCACCCGCCCCGGCCGAATGCTTCGCAAGGACGTTTTCTCGTCGAAGGGGCGTTCGGATTTGAAAATGAGCCCCCGATCGGACTCAGATTCAGATCGATGCAGAATAAAATGGGACACGGAATGATAGTGTAAGCAACCTCCGGATCCGGCGGACTTCAAAGTGTACCGCGCGCGCGCAACGCACAATTCAGAATTGCGGGATATGCGGCTGCAAATGACCAGAAAAACGTATCGAGACCCATGAACATCGCCGCACCGACGTGAAACCCGAGCCCGCCGATTAGCCAAGGAAGAGAGTAACGGAGCGGCAGGACGAAGACTACGGGGAATGTACACTCGCCAACGATCACCGCGTTGGCGGCGCATGCGGCCAGCTTCGGATTCCGCATTAGCGAGCGGCCCACTAGGGGATGCCCGTACGAGGACGTTCGGAATACGCCGGTCAGATGCTCGCCGGACCGCCATTTTCGTACGGTCAGCTTCGCTGAACCAGAGGTCACGTACGACAGCGCAGCTTGCGCGGCGATAAACCAAAGCGCGATCTTTGCGGTTTGATTCGTAGGATGTAAATCAGCGAGCACTAGGGCACCAAATATCAAGTTTGACATCTGGTCAGCTCCATCGTTTCCGAAATTGCTGCGCAATGCCAGAAGCGCTGACAGTAGAAAGACGGTCAGACAGCTGGCGAACCGTACCGACGGGGGCAAATGAGGGATCAGTAGAACGGTCGCCGCTGCTAGGCGCAAGCGGATCAACCAGAGAACGTTGGGGAATGAAAACAAAATGTCGAAGAGGGGATGCAAAAGACCTTGGGACGTAAAAAGACTACGCGATAAGCTAACCGTCCAACTCAGCAGTCCGCCGTCAGAGAACTGCTGTGGGCGAGCAAGATATTCCACACTCGACACTAAAACACTAACCGCGGCTATGATCTCGACCGCGCGCAATGCAAATTCAGGGTCGGATATGGGGCAATTCATTGTGCTCTTGGTCGTATAGACGATGTAGACTCGACATGAACATCACCCGGGACTTTTGATCGAGAAGCGGGCCGGGGTCCGACAGAACAGCAAACTGCACTGCCACCGCTTCTGGGTGGTCCTGAAGCAAGGACACATGGTTGAGGAGATTCAAGTATGGCAGCGAGGTCTGAACGGCAAGCACAGGGTTTTTCCTTTGATTTTTGGTCTTGGTCTTCGCGAGACCTTCGCGGAGGGCCCCAATGTATCGCATCAGCATGGAACAAGAGTCTATCAACGCCTTCTGCCGTCGGCGGTCGGGATTCCACAGGGGCGACCATGCGCGACGTTTTTCACAGTATGGCAATTCCACCCAATTACTAATTTCGCCATCGCGATATTTGCAACGAATTACGAGATGGTAGTCATTTTCGAGTGGTTTCGGGGCAAAGAAACTAAAGTTAGGTATAAGCGACAGCGGGTCATAGCTGCGGATGGTCTTGAACGCGGGAATCTGCCCTACGACCGAGAGTCCGAACCAGAGGAGCAAGACAGAAATCATCCCAGCAACGTAGATTTGATCGAAGCTCATGGCCGCTAAGAACGTCGATTGAGGCCTGGGTTCCGGAACGTGTTGCTTAGCAGTCGGCGTCGCAGCTCCAGAAGCGCTTTCGCGCTTGCGGTTGGGCCGAGTCTTTGGATCTGGCCGTCGGTCAAGTGGATGTTCGCGAACACTCCAGGCGCGGCAACCGCGAACCGGTCGCCGTATTGATCTTTGTCGTGTCCTCCTTCGCCTCCAGCGCCCCCGCCCGCATCACCCGCTCCGGCGTCACCCGCCCCTGCATCGCCCGCGCCGGCGTCACCCGCGCCGGCATCACCCGCGCCGGCATCACCCGCGCCGGCATCACCCGCGCCGGCATCACCCGCGCCGGCATCACCCGCGCCGGCATCACCCGCGCCGGCATCACCCGCGCCGGCATCACCCGCGCCGGCATCGCCCGCCCCTGCATCGCCCGCGCCGGCATCACCCGCTCCTACATCGTCTGCGCCTACATCTCCTGCGCCTATGTCGTCTGCACCTATATCGTCCGCCGCGCCTATATCATCCGCGCCGATGTCATCCGCGCCTATATCGTCCGCGCCTATCTCGTTGACTCCCAGGTCTACGCCCGCTTCCAGGCCTATGTCATCAACTCCCGGGGTTACGACTGCGATCGTCAATGCCGTCACTACTGTAATGGCCGTGACCGTTATTTCAGTGGCTGGCGTGACAAACGTGATTTCCGGAGTTATCTCCGGCGTAATTTCGGGCGTGATCTCGGTTAAGGCGTGCAAGACGGCTTCGTACGTAATGTCTGACCCGAACCCCAGGCGGCCCACATTGAGCTCCAATTGCCCAGGAGGAAGGAGTCTCCAAGGCTACCTTCTCCGTCTTCGTCAGCGGCGGTGAGTTGCGCACCGCAACGGCTTCTAGCCTCACGTGCGTGTTCGGCCGAGATCGCTGGACCAACATGAGTCCGCTTGAGGGCAGTCGGCCCCCATTGTAAGAAAATGTAAGCACGGCTACGTCGTCGGGATGAACCGTGACAATGTAGGTCGCGAGAGATCGATAGCCAATGTGGATCTCGCCGTAGACGGGAGACCTCCCTAAAACTTCCAAGGCCCGTGCGAATGGCAGTCTACGGCGCATCGAAAGGTGTTGACGAAGAGAATGCGCAGTTTGGATAGCCGCCTCTCCTCCTTTTCGCGCGCCTGCGCGGACCATTGCTAGCCGCCGCGACCCCTGCTGGCCCACATACACCGTGATCGTCCCGGGGGCGGCAAGCGTATCTTGGAGCCGCCGCGATCCCTGCCCGAGGCAATCGATGATTGGAATTGGGCGAGAGTTGACATTCCTGGTTTCAGGCCTAAGACCGCTTAAGTCTAGAACCGGTCTTGCCACGACACGCCGCCTTAGCCGAGGCAAGGCGTTGAGCCGGTTGAGAATTGACTGAATGAGATTTTGGGAACCTCGGGAAGGTTGGTTCGCCATGGCCTTTGTCCTTTCGGTCGCAGCGGAGAGAAACGCCACGGCCCGCAGACCGGAGTTGACGCCGAGTAAAAGCTAGTCGATTTGTGGCCTCATTGCACGTTAAAAGACGAGGAGCAGGTCGTAATTGTGCCTAGCATGTTTGGGCTGAACGGCTCGGCGGCGCCTACAAGGCGGCGATGGCGCCGTTGCCAGCGAGCGCTCAGAATTGGCCCCAACTTTAGACATCCAGCCAGCGCGCTGCCACGCTTGTGAGAGGTTGACATGTGCCCAAGTCCGACTTGCTTCCTATGCAGTAAGAGAGAACTCGCCGAAAGGGTATCATTATCGAAATCGTCTCGTTCGGATCGACCTCGGCTACCTAGCGTGCGCCGGCCATGGGCTGGCTACCTGCTGCTGCGCGGCGAAAACGGGATTCTTTGATAGGGCCATTTCACTCGCCTCGCTTCTTGGCTGTGTGAAGGTTCGAGCGGTTGCGGATAATTCGAGATTCTATTCTAGGTGGAATTGCCGTTTCGGTTTCCGCCCCTTATAGTGCAAAAGCCGGTCGCCCGTCAACATTTCCGCTGTCGTTTTACTGAAAAACTAGATTCGAATGTATTGGGGAAGCAGGCCCTCGAACCGCACCGCGTTGGATTTGCCCGATACGCTGTTTTACTTTCGTGCGTCGCTGGCCCGGTCGCCCTAGTTTTCGTCGGTCGGCGATTGAATGGCGAAGGGCGTGCCTTCGCGGCGGGCATTGACGAAGGGCCCGCGTCATTCGCCGCGGAGATCAATTCGCGGAATCGAGCCGACCGTCGAGGCCCTTTATTTCGGGCAAGCCTCCGCGTTTTCGCGTCCGGCCCGCAACGCGCCGGGTGGGCAAGAGGCTTCGCATTAGGAGCGGACCAGGTTTTGAGCAATCACGAGGCAGGGAAACGGACGGTGGCGGTGCCGATTACCAGGCGTTCGGCGTCTTCGTTTTCGAGCCATACGTCCAATTCGGCGGTGCGGTCTTCGGGGTTGGTGTGGGTGATGAAGCCTTGGAGGGTTAGCGTGTGGTCGGGTTGCACCGGTTGGCGATAAGTGGTGCCGATGCGGGTTAGTTGGCCGCCGCCTGAGCCTAGCCAATCGGTTACCAGGCGCGTGAGGATGCCGAGGCTCATGTTGCCCGGCAGGATTATGCCCGGCAGGCCCTCCTTGCGCGCGGCTTCATCGTCGGTGAAGCGCGGGAAGTCGAGGCCGCAGTAGTGCGCGTACTTGCGCGCCTGGTCCTTGCTCACGAAGAGCTGGACCGGACCCAGCGGGTCGCCGATATTGAGGTCTTCAAAGGTTCGCGAGTTGTCGTCAGCCATCGGGGATGCGCTTTCTCTGTCGATCTAGAGTTGTCCGGCGAAAATTACCGTCAGTGAAGTGGGAAAGAGATTCGGGATTCTTCGCGCGCCAGACAACGCAGACGCGCGAGAATGACAACGAGGAGAGTTTTCTCTGTCATGACTGCTCAGCGATGCATCATGCGGTAGTCGATGTGAGCGACGGTTTCGCCGAGCTGGTTGCTTAGCGTGCATCGGATTACGACGAAGATCATCGTGCCGCTGCGGCCGGTCTTTTCGTAGATTTCCTTGACCTGCGAGCTGAGCGTGATCTGATCGCCGATGAAGATCGGGCGCAGGAACTCGGCGTCCTTGCCGGCGTCGAAGCCGGTGCGGCCGAAGCGCGGGATATGCTGGTAAAAGTGCCGGCCGGTGCGGAAGGTGACGGCGAATGAGGGCGGCGCGCAGAGCCGGCCGTTGGGGCCGTCTTTCGCCGCCTGCTCGTCGGTGAAGAGCGGATTGGTCTCGCCTATCGCCGCGCAATAGTCGCGCACCGCCTCGGCGGTGACGGGCACCGGATCAGTAACGTCGAAGACCTTGCCGATGATCGCGGGATCGTATTCGAGGGCCATCCTGATAACTCCGAGTGATTACTCCGCGTGCCTACTGTGGGCGGCTACTTCGCCGCGACCGGAATCGCGCGCGCGATCGGGCGCGGCTGCGGACGAAAATCGACCGGCTGGTAGGCGCCGGCCTTGAGCTCGCGGACCAGGTCCTCGATCGTTCTCACGTCGGACTCGAAACGGGTGGCGCATACGCCGATCAGGCTGACCAGATGGCTGTCCGAGCCGCCGGTGGAGCGATAGCCGAATTTTTCGACCAGCGCCGCAGTGCGCTCGTTCTCGCCCTTGCGCGAGCCGCCGTTTAAGAGCTCGACCGCGATCACGTTGCGCAGCGGCGCCCGCTTTTCGTAATGCTCGCACAAGCCGACATTGGGACGCCCCGGATGGCAGGGCACGACTATCCCGCCGCGCTCGGCCACGCCGTCGATCACTTCCTGGGCGGGCAATCGGACGTCGGTGAAATCGAAGCGGCGGGTGATGTCGTCGTTGACGCCGAAGACCAGCATGTGGCCGTAGTCGGTTTCGACCTCCGACGCGCGCATCACGAGCATCGCGAACTTGTCCTCGAGCGCGCGGTAGTCGGCGGCGCGGTTGAACTGGCGATGCTCGGTGAGGACGATGCCGTCGAGCGGGCGCTCGTGGCGGCGCAGCTTGATCCAGTTGAGGTAGGCCTCTACCGGTGCGCGGCTGTCCTCGGAGGCTTCGCTGTGACTGTGAAGGTCAAGGATAGTGCTCAAAAAAAGTTGCCTCACCTCGCCGGGCGGAATTTCGCGAGCGTAACCTCGGGGGTGACGTCCTCGTATACGACCTCGACGGGCATGCCTATTCTAACCTGTTCGGGGCGGCAGTCGACAATGTTGGTCAGCATCCGGGGGCCCTCCTCCAGCTCGACGTAGGCGAGCAGGTAGGGCAGCGCCTCGCGGAAGCCGGCCGCCTGACTCTGCCAAGTAGCAGTAAATGTATACACTTTGGCGCGGCCGGACGAGCGCATCCATTCGGTGCGCGGCGAAAGGCATTCGGGACATAGCGTGCGCGGGTAGTAGCGGATCACGGCGCAATCGCGGCAGCGCTGCAAATACAATTCGTGGCGCTTGAGAGCCTCCCACCACGGACGATTTTCTTCATCGAGGTGAGGCAGCGGCTTCGCGTACTTTTTTTCCTGAGCCATCGAGATTTTTTCCCGCGTCACTGATTGGTGAGTATCAAGGTGGCGCCGGAATGGCGCGTGCCGAGCGTGCCGCCGGTGCCGTGCGCGAGCGCGATCGTGCAATCCTTGACCTGGCGCGGACCACATTCGCCGCGCAATTGGCGCGTCGCTTCGATCACGAGAAAGATTCCGCGCATCCCCGGATGGTTGGAGGAGAGGCCGCCGCCGTCGGTGTTGAGCGGCAGCTCGCCGTCGAAGCGAAGGCGGCCGCCGGTGACGAAGGCGCCGCCCTCGCCGCGTTTGCAGAAGCCGAGATTCTCGAGCGTCGCGAGCACGGTGATCGTGAACGAGTCGTAGACCATCGCCATATCGATGTCCTTGTGCGCGACGCCGGCGCGCTCAAACGCGAGCCGTCCCGATTGCGCCGCGGCGATCTCCAGGAAATCACGGGCGCCGCGCGCCGCATGACGGACGGCCTCGCCGCTGCCGAGTATGTAGACCGGCTTCTTGCGCAGGTCGCGGGCGCGCGCCGCCGAGGTGACGACCAGCGCGCCGCCGCCGTCGCTGATGATGCAACAGTCGAGCAGATGCAGCGGCGAAGAAATGATTCGCGACGCGAGCACGTCTTCGATCGTGATCGGATCGCGATACTTGGCCTGCGGATTCATCGAGGCATGCAAGCGCATCGTGACCGCGATCTCGGCGAGTTGTTCGGGAGTCGTGCCGTATTCGTGCATGTGCCGCTGCGCGACCATCGCGTACGAGCCGACGGTGGTGACGCCGAACGGAACCTCGTACTGGTCGCAGGGATCGGGGCTGCCGCCGAAGCCGCCGGTGCCGACCGCGAAGCGCTGCGACGCCGCGCTCGAGCCATAGACGATCAGCGCGACTTCGCAAAGTCCCGAGGCGATCGCGCCGGCGGCGTGCGCCGTATGCGCAACGAACGACGAACCGCCGATCATGGTCGAATCGAGATAGTTGGGCGTGAGGTTCAGGTAGTCGCACAAGGCGACGATTCCCATCCCGCTCATCCCGATTCCGGCGCTGAACAGTCCGTCGACATCCTTGATAGTCAGTCCGGCATCGTCGAGCGCGCCGCGCGCGCTCTCGGCCATGATCTGGTACATGGTCTTGTCGGGCGCGAAGCGAGTGGGATGCTCGTAAACTCCGGCCACCGCAGCTTTGCGACTGATACTCATCGCTATTTCAATCCGGCCAGGAACTTGTCGATCGCGGCGTTGACCTCGGCGGGCCGCTCGGTGGGAATATTGTGCGCGGCGTCCGCGATCACTTCGAGCTGGGCAGCCTTGATTCGGCTCTTGATCAGCTCGGCGTCGGCCACGGTGGTTCCTTGATCATCCGCGCCGGCGAGAATCAGCGCAGGCTTTTCGATTCGAGCGATCGCTTCGCGCAAATCAACCTCGGCGCAGGCCCTGACATCGGTGTAGCGCACGCGCGGATCGGTCTTGATCTGTTCCATCCATCCTTCGCGCACCGCGTCGAAGTTTCCGCTGATCGTCTTGGGCGAGTAGCCGTCGGTCACGAACGCCTGCGGCGCGCGGCCGATCGTAACGGCGCGCAACGCCTCGATTCTGATCGGCCGGGATATCGAATTTGGCGGCAGTCGCGATCAGGATCAGCGCCTCGACACGATTGGGAAATCGCACCGCGAAGTCCATCGCGACCGCGCCGCCCATTGAGCGTCCCGCGATCACCGCCGAACTGATCTCGAGCGCATCGGCGAACGCGGCGAGGAAGTCGGAATAGTCGCGCACCGATTTGAGTCCCTCGACACCTGCGGAGCGTCCGTGTCCGGGGAGATCGAGCGCGATCGGGCTATGCGCCGCGCCAAGATGGTCGAGCTGGTGGTGCCACGAATGGGCGTTCGATCCGGCGGCGTGGACGAAGATTATCTTGCGGCCGCGCGAGAAATCCGGAATCACGTCCGGCAGAGTGGTCGCACCCGCGTAATAGTAATAGGTCGCGTAGCCCGCCACCTCGACATACTTGGTCGGCATCTGAATTCCCCGCGCGTCGCTGGAGCCTAGCTATTCGGTTTGTCGCGCGCTTGTCAACGGCGAAGGAACTGTCGCCGCAATTTCGCCGCGCCTTCAGGGCGCCGGCTTGCGACCGACCAGTAATCGCTCGCGATGCTCCATCGTTTGCAAGCGGATTCGTTCGTCGGCGCCGAGCTGCGCCATGATCCGTTCCATGTCGGCGCGCCCCGATTCCGTCGCGACCGGCATCCAGCGCACGCGCACCCACTCCTCTATATCAGGCCACGTGACCGGGAATGGGACCGCGCGCGTCTCGGTCACGAGCCCGGCGTTCTCGAAGGCCGCGCGGTAAACCTCGTGGCCCGGGCGATCGCGGCGCGCGCGAGTCGCAGGAAACACAGCGCGCCGGAATTCCTCCCACTGCTCGGCCATCATGATCGCGCCGAGCGTTTGTCGAATGGAGCTGTCTTCGAGCGTCGCTGCGAGCGTGCCGCCCGGCCGCAGACAACGCGCGATTCCCGCCACGCCTCGATCGAGATCCGCGACGAATTGCAGCACGTGACTACAGAGCACCAGATCCCACGACGCGGCCCGGAACGGCAGCGCGGTGGCGTCGGCCTGGACGAAGCGGGCGCGAGCGCCGACGCGGCTGCGCGCTTCCGACAGCATATCGATCGAGAGGTCGGCTCCGGCGAGCCGTGCACGCGTGCCGCTCCTGACCAGATCGCGCAGATAGGCGCCGTTGCCGCATCCAAGATCGAGGATGCTCCCCGCGCGCTCAACTTCCGCAGCGATCGCGGAGATCGCGGCCGCCCGCCGTTTGCCGAAGTACTCGCCTTCGCCGTAGCTCTTGGCGAGCTGGCTGAAGTACGCGGCGATCGCCGGTCGTACAACATTCTCGGGCGTCAACTACTGTTCCTCAGGCAGAGAGTCAGTTCTTGTGGGCTTCTACCACACTCCTATTGAGGAACCTAGATTACTGCGCTGACCTGGTCTTCGCGCATCGTGGGCTCCTGGCGCTTGTCGATGATCACCCAGTGACGCTCGGGCTCGCCGATATAGACCTGACGCGGGCGCGCGATCTTCTGCTCGGAGTCGCGCACCATCTCGGCCCACTGCGCCATCCAGCCCGAGGTCCTCGGAATCGCGAACAGCACCGGGAACATCGTCATCGGAAAGCCCATCGCCTGGTAGATGATACCGGTGTAGAAATCGACGTTCGGATAGAGCTTGTGCGAGATAAAGTACTCGTCCGCCAACGCGATTCGTTCCACTTCCAGCGCGATATCGATCAGCGGGTTGCGGCCGGTCACCTCGAAGACCTGGTACGCGAGCTGTTTCACGATCTTCGCGCGCGGGTCGTAGTTCTTGTAGATGCGATGGCCGAAGCCCATCAGCCGGCGCTCGCCCTCCTTGACCTTCCGGATGAACGACGGGACGTTCTGGACCGACCCGATCTCCATCAGCATCCGGATCGCCTGCTCGTTCGCACCACCATGAAGCGGCCCGTAGAGCGCCGCAGCCGCAGCCGCGGTCGCCGAATACGGATCGACCTGCGAGCTGCCGACCGAGCGCATCGCATTGGCCGAGCAGTTCTGCTCATGGTCCGCATGCAGGATAAACAGCAGGTCGAGCGCGCGCTCCAGCACCGCGTTGGCCTTGTACCGCAGCTCCGTCATCTTGAAGAGCATCGAGAGCAGGTTGCCCGTGTAGCTCAGCTCGTTGTCGGGATAGACGTAGGGCAACCCGCGCGTATGGCGATAGGCGAAGGCTGCGAGCGTCGGCAGCTTGCCGACTAGCCTGCGGGTCTGCAGCCGGCGCGACTCGAGATCGTTGATATCCGACGCTTCGGGATAGAAAGTCGAAAGCGCCGCGATAGTGGAGATCAGCATCCCCATCGGATGGGCGTCGTAGCGGAAGCCCTCCATGAACTTCTTGATGTTCTCATGGACCATCGTGTGGATCTTGACGTTGTGCTCCCAGACGCGGAAGTGCTTCATGTCGGGCAGCTCGCCCTTGACGATCAGGTATGCGGTCTCCAGGTAAGTGCTTTTCTCCGCCAGCTCCTCGATCGGGTAGCCGCGATAGCGCAGGATCCCCTTGTCGCCGTCGATGAAGCTGACCTTGCTCTTGCACGAGGCCGTGTTGGTAAAGGCCGGATCGTATGACATCAGGCCGAAGTCGTCGGGCCCGGTCTTGATGTCGCGGAGTTTGACCGCACGGATTACGTTGCCCTCTTCGATCGGGACTTCGTAGTGCTTGCCGGTGCGGTTGTCGGTTATCGTGAGCGTGCTGCTTGCCATGATCTTTACTCACCTTTGCTCGCGTGCATCCGCGAGGCTAAGGTCCACTCCAGCCAAGAGCCCCGTAAATCAACATATATGCAGTTATAATATCCGACCTGAGGCGCCGCGCCAAGAGGCGTGAGGTTAAATGCGCAAAGTTAAATCTCTGCGGCGCGGCCGTGCTCTCGCATCTTCGCGGCCCCCGTGCCACTCTGTGGGCCGGAGCGGCCCGGCCATTCACTCTAGTTTGCGCGGCGGGCCGATTTTCGAGGCGGATCTCCACGATGGCTGACAAGCTTTTGACGGCGCTCTCGGGCCTGATCATCGGCGTCATCGCAACGCTCGGATATGGCGGCGTGATCCTGATGATGGGGCTGGAGAGCGCGTGCATCCCGCTGCCGTCCGAAGTGATCATGCCGTTCTCGGGCTATCTGGTGTCGACGGGCCGCTTCGACTTGCAGATCGTCGCGATCGCGGGCGCGCTCGGATGCCTGCTCGGCTCGTATGTCGCGTACTATGTCGGTGCGAGCGGCGGGCGATGGTTCCTGGAGCGCTACGGCCGCTGGGTGCTGATCGCGCCGCACGAGCTGGAAATTGCCGACCGGTTCTTCGCGCGATGGGGTCCGCACGCGGTGTTCATCAGCCGCCTGCTGCCGGTGGTCCGCACTTTTATAGCGTTCCCGGCCGGCATCGGGCGGATGAGGCTGCTGCCGTTCACGATCTACACGCTGGCCGGCTCATATCTGTGGTGCCTGTTGCTGGCCTGGGCCGGGATGAAGCTCGGGCAGCACTGGAACGCGCTCGGTCCCTACTTCCATCGTTTTGACGACGTGATCGCGGTGATCATGGTCGCCGCAGCAGCAGCACTGCTCTACAATCGCATACAGGGAATCAGCGCGGCGCGCAGCGACGCCGAGCAGCGCCGCCGCGCCTGAATCACCGCTCGGAGGTGCCCAATGCCGTACGCCGAAGGCCGGACGTATTACGACGCCGACAGCCATCTGATGGAGACCCGCGATTGGCTGGTCTCGTATGCCGACCCTGAGATGCGTGAGCGGCTGGCGCCGCTCGATCTCGGCACCGCCGGCCGGCTCGCCGATCGAGCTGTCGCCCACGCCGCCGACCGGCAGCTCAATCCCCAATCCGCGGCCCAGCTCGAAGCCAACCTGATGACGACCAAGGGATGGGAAGCGCTGGGCGCGTTCGATCCCGCCGAGCGCAGCCGCGCGCTCGACTTGCTGGGCTTCGAGCGCCAACTGGTGTTCACGACCTTCGCGATGTCGCAGTTCTTCGGTATCTTTCGGCGCGACAAGATCGACATGGACGTCGTCTACGGCGGCGCGCGCGCGCATAACCGGGCGATCGCGGACTTCTGTTCGCGCGACAAGCGGCTGCTCGGCGTGGGTTTCCTGCCGCTGGAGGTCCCGGAACTGGCCGAGAAGGCGATCGATGAGGCGGTCAAGTTCGGGTGCGCCGCGGTGCACATCCCGTCGGCCCCACCGCTGAAAAAGTCACCGACCCATCCCGACTACGATGGCGTGTGGGCGCGCCTGCAGGACGCCAGGATGCCCTTCATGCTGCACGTCGGCGGCAGCGGCCTCGGTATGCCACTGACGTTCCACAAGAACGGACGCCCGGTGACCGACTTTCTCGGCGGCGGCGAGAACATTCGCTCCAAGGATTTCATGACGATCCATTACGGGCCGGAGAGTTTTCTGTCCGCGATGGCGCTGGACGGAATCTTCGAGAAGTTCCCGCGTTTGCGCGCCGGATGTATCGAGCAGGGCGCGATGTGGATCGTGCCGTGGCTCAAGCGGCTCGATATCGCGCAGGAAACTTTCGTCAGGACCGAGCCGGCGCTGAAGACGCCGCTGCGGGCCTCCGAGTACATTCGCCGTCAGGTCAAGTTCACGCCGTTCCCGCATGAACCCGCCGGATGGATTATCGAGCACGCCGGCGACGAGCTTTGCATGTTCTCGTCCGATTATCCGCATATCGAGGGCGGACGCAACCCGCTCAAGCGCTTCGAAGCCTCGACCGCCACAGTCAGCGCCGAAGCCAAGGACCGCTTCTACTCCTGCAACTTCGCGGAGCTGATGGGACTGTAGCGGACAACTTCATGTTGGGCGAGGCAAGATGCGTCGGCTTGCCCGTCGTTTTGACTTGATCTTTCAATCGCGGGTCAAGACGGATGGCGACCAGACCCAGAGGCCGCCATCGGACAGCTGGGAGACCGCCATCCTCGTCTGATACGCGAAGGAATTCGACCCGCGGCCTGCGAACCGCACTCGATTTGTCCATTGTTGACCTCCTCCGAAGTCTGAAATTTTTTATTAGCGCCGGAACTCATTTGCGCGCAATGACCCCGCACCGTTCAACAAACCTCGCATCGCAGACATCTACGCCCTTTGCAAACCTGAAGGCCGGGCCGGTTTCGAGTCCAAGCCAGTTGCTCGAACCCGCCGATTCAGCGGGAGCCATTGTTTTGGCCAGCCGATCCGCGCATGTTTGAAACGCTGCTGGCCACGCGAGGCCGCCGGGTAAAACGAGCGAACCCTTGGACCTGGACAGAATCGTGGAGGAGTTGAAAACGGAACGGGTACGGCTCGCCCGCGCGATTGCCGCGCTCGAAGAATCCGCCTCGCCGAAGACCCAGGAGAGGGCAGGGCGCCCCGCTCAGGAGCCGGCCAAAAGAAAGCGGCGCGGCGGCATCACCCCGGAGGGCCGAAGGCGCTTGTCCTTAGCGATGAAACGGCGCTGGGCCGCGCGCAGAAAAAAGGGCTCGTAAAGGAATACCATCGGAGATGGCCACCTGTCCGCTGCGGCCTTAAGCCGAACTGTTCAGGTTCAAAAGTGGAAATCCCCGATTAGATTTGGCGAGCGGAAGAGGGCATGAAACCCGGTCGCGCTGCGGTACTCATCAGCTTGTTTGTGGCTGGGTTTGCGACCGCCGAGCTCATCATCAGATCGGGCGTGCCGCCTTCTTTTGTCCTTACCGTGACAAGACGAGCGGGCATCGAAGGTTCTGCCACATCCTCAGGCACAACGGATCTTTCAGGCCAACACCATTCATTGCAAATTCCGAACCTCGCCGCTCAAATTTCCGGACAATTCGAGGGTTGTTGGAAAGGTACCATTGACCAGATACACTCTTGGCGCCGGCTTGGTGGTCCCGGCGGCGCAGAATGGTATGCCGAAACAGTCAGCCTTTGCTTTCGCCGAGGCCAAAACGATAGTTTGGAGCTTGTATCCTCAGATGATGAGGAGACCGACCGCGCTCGGGACGAACAGTACGGTATTCTAGGCTTTCACAGCAACTCGGCTGAAATCGTATCGGTTCCGAACGACCACGCCGTGAGGCTCCGTATCGTCGCCACTTGTACCGATGTAGTCGGGGGAGAACATTTCGATGTGGAGGAAACTTACGATATCAATTGCACTTTGTCAGACACCGGGCAGACACTCGCGCTTCAGGGTGAGCTGCTGTGTCGCTGCAGCGACAATGCGTCGCTCGGCTGCACGAATAACGCCCCATGGCAAGTCGGGGCTTTCCGCACCGAGCTCTCGCGCGTAGCAAGATAGACTCCATCATGGCGTCGCCATCGCTCGCGCGCCACGGCCTTATCTGCTTGGCGCGCGGAACGCGCCGACGCGCCCGCCCCGAAAGCCTCCGCCACTCGATATCTGTCGAGATCTTTCTCAATGCCGATTCACTGTCCTGCCGCCAACGTCGGCGCGGCCAAACGGATGCACAGGCATAAAGCGGCGATCAGGCCGCGCCGAAGAACCAACTCTTCTTTTGGGGACCAGCAGGCCGCGCCACCCTCGCTCTGTGCTCAGCCCCGCTGATGGCATAGCGTCCACTCTCGCTTGACATGGACACTCTCATTTCTCCGCCGCGCGACCGGAGTGTCCATCTCGGCCCGCTACGCTTGAAGAACTCAGCCGGCTTTCCCTATTTCAACCACGGGTCACCAGCGATTTACAAACTCAATCTGGGCACTATCTCCTGACGAACTCTTCAAACTCCTCAAGCCATCGATGTGTTGGCTCCAACTCGACGTGTTCGACGTTCCATAAACCCGCCCTGAGGATCTTGTTCACGCTTTTGAATCTTCCGGATCCTGGTTTGAGTAGCTCCTGGCAACGACACTCTTCTAACGAGTGCCCAAGCCACCCCGAACGCCTGCGTGGCGCTCTCGACAAAAGAGCTATAGCATTGGCCTCAAAGCAGAAGCGAGCCGCAGTCTTTTGGGTTGGTACCCATGTGAACGACCATCGCTTGAGCCAATCGTTCACTTCACTCTTTAACTTGCCGATCTGCTGCTTGGTGTCGTTCGTGTGCTTCGAGACTTCATGCCACGAGATTGAAAAGAGCAGCAATTCGTTGCTTGCGTGAATTTTGTGTGCGTATGCGTGGGCGATGTAGAAGTTCTTCGAGGCCGATCGTGGCAATACTTCGTGATCCCACAACCGATCGCCGAGGCACTCTGCCTCACCGACATAACTTGGTCTCGGTTCGTCCTCGGGTTCGAATAGAACATAGAGCCCACCATCGCGAAGTTCTGCAGTTAAATCGGTTGGTAGTTGAGATAAGGACCCCAGTTTTCCCGAGCGCCTCTTTTCCGTCATGTTATATTGCAATATGTCGGAAAATCGGGCGATGTCTTTGTCTATAGGGTTCACGGTGACTTCCCTCTGCTGGCGGCGTATTGCGCAGAAATCAAGGCAGCTTTAGCGCGATTCACGCCGTTCGCCGCGATGCGCCAGCCCGTCAACCCCGCGGCCTGCGAACCGCATTCGATTTGTCCATTGTTGACCTCCTCCGAAGGCTGTCGATTTTTATTAGCGCCGGATGTCTTTTGTGTGCAATGCCCCGCGTCGAAACCGAAAAACTCGCATTGGAGACAAAATCGTTCAAGAGTTGAAGACGGAGAGAGACCGCCTCGACCGTGCCACTGCGGGCGCTCCAGGACTCGGGCCTCGCCGAACGCCGAGAAGAGCGAACTAGAAGGAGGACAGTTTCTTCGCCACATCCTTGGCAAAGTAGGTCAGGATCAAATCCGCGCCGGCGCGCTTGATGCCGGTCAGCACCTCGATCGTCGCGCGCTCTTCGTCGAGCCATCCGTTGATTCCGGCCGCGCGAATCATCGCGTACTCGCCCGACACGTTGTAAGCCGCCACCGGACATCCGAAGCGCTCTTTCACGCGGTAGATCAGGTCGAGGTAAGCGAGCGCCGGCTTGACCATCACGATGTCCGCGCCTTCGTCCAAATCGAGCGCGGCCTCGCGCAGCGCCTCGTCGCCGTTGGGCGGATCCATCTGGTAGGAGCGGCGATCGCCGAACTTGGGCGCCGATTCAGCCGCCTCCCGAAAGGGACCGTAGAACGCGGACGCGAACTTGGCCGAGTACGCCATGATCGCCACGTGAGCGAGCCCGCTCTCATCCAGCGCCGTGCGGATAGCGCCGACCCGGCCGTCCATCATATCCGACGGCGCGACGATATCGGCGCCCGCGCGCGCGTGAGAAACCGCCTCGCGCGCGAGCAACTCCAGCGTCGCGTCGTTGTCAACGTCGTTTCCCTTGATCACGCCGCAATGGCCATGGTCGGTGTACTCGCACAGGCATACGTCGGTGATCACGGCGAGCTCCGGCACGCGCTGCTTGATTTCCGCAATCGCGGTCTGCACCACGCCCGAATCGTTCCACGCCTCGCTGCCGGTCGCGTCCTTGCGATTGGGGATACCGAACAAGATGACCGACGGCACACCGGCGTCGAAGGTTTCGCGCGCCTCGCGCACTGCGACATCGACCGACAATTGCGCCACGCCCGGCATCGATTCGATCGGCTTGCGTACGTCGCGCCCGGGGCAGACGAACAGCGGCTGGATAAAATCGTCGGGCGCAAGCCGCGTCTCGCGCACCATCCGGCGCAGGGTCTCGGTGCGCCTGAGCCTGCGAAGCCGTGTGATCGGAAATGCCATAAGAGCTTGGGCGGTCGTCCCTGGTGAATGAATTGTACTCCTACGACAACGCCGCAAAGTAATCCACTATCGCTGCGCTCAGTGCGCCAACCGTGTACTCAGACGGGCTGACCACCACCTCGAAGCCGCGTGCGCGCGCGGTCGCGGCGGTAATCGGGCCGATCGTCGCGGCCTTCAGCGCGCAGGGCAGCGAACCGAGCAGATCGCAGAAGTTGCTCACGGTACTCGAGCTGGTAAACGTTACAAGATCGATCTGCGCCGCGCCGATCAGCTCGCGCATCCGCTCGACTTGCCTGCCCTCGGGCCTGACGGTCTTGTAGGCGGCCGCGACGGTCACTTTGCGCGCGCCTTGGCGTTCAAGGATCTCCGGCAGCGACTCACGCGCGACCTGGGCTCGCGGGATCAGAAACCTGGCGCCCCGGATACGGTCGTTCCCGATCGCTTCGGCGATCGCCTCGGCGCGATATTCAGCCGGCGTCACGGCGACCGTCAGCGCGTACTCGCGAAGCCTGGCCGCGGTGGCCGGCCCGATCGCGCCCAGCAAGATGTTATTGCCCAATTGCCGGATGTCGCGGTTAAGCGTCCGCAGCCGCGCGATAAAACTCTCGACTCCCGTGGCGCTGGTAAAGATTATCCAGTCGAATTCGCCGAGCCTCGCGATGGCTTCGTCGAGCGCCTCATAGCTGTCGGGCGGCGCCGTCTCGATAGTCGGAAACTCGATCACCTCGGCGCCCAGCGTGCGCAGCTCACGCGCGAATGCCAACGCGTTATCCCGCGCGCGCGTGACGACGATCCTGCGGGCGAAGAGCGGGAGCTTCTCGAACCAGGCCAGCTCGGCGCGCAGCGCGGCACACTCGCCCACCACCACCACCGCCGGCGCGCCGATCGCCGCGCGCTCGGCCTCGCCGGCCAAAGTCGCGACCGTCGCGAGCACGGTCTTCTGTGCGGCGGTGGTGCCCGATTGAATCACCGCGGCAGGGGTTTCGGCGGGCATCCCGGCACTGATCAGTCGCTCCAGGCTCGTACGCATCTGCGCCGTCGCCATCAGCAGGACCAGCGTGCCGCGATCGCGGGCCGCGCGCGCGAGGTCGGCCCATGGGATCGTGCCGCGCGTTCCTTTGGCCTCATCTTCATGGCCGGTGACAAACGCGACGAACGATCCGTGCTCGCGATGGGTCAGCGGGATGCCGGCAAAGGCCGGCACTGAGATCGCCGAAGTGACGCCCGGCACCACTTCGAACTCGACTCCAGCGGCGGCCAGCGCAGAGGCTTCCTCGCCGCCGCGGCCGAAAATAAACGGGTCGCCGCCCTTGAGCCTGACCACGCGCTTGCCCGCGCGAGCGCGCTCGATCAGCAGGCGGTTGAGCGCGTTCTGATCGAGCCGTTGCCCGGACCCACCCCTTTTGCCGGCGAAGATCAACTCGGCCGAGGCCGGCGCGAGGCGAAGCAAATCGGGATTAACCAGGTAGTCGTAGACCACAACCTCGGCGCTACGCAGCACGTCGCTCCCGCGCAGGGTGAGCAAATCTACCGCGCCGGGGCCCGCGCCAACGAGGCGGACTTTTCCGCCCGGCAGTTTCACGAGCCGCTCATTCTGGGCCGATCATAGCTGCCCCGCCACGATCGAGGATGCGGCGCGCAAGCGTGGAGCCCACCTCCGAGGCAGAAGCGGGCGCGGAATCACAGCGCTCGCGGATCGAATCGGCGAGTTCCTGCGACCCGTCGATACTGAACAGGCGCGCGCGAATGCTCAGCATGCCGGCTTCAAGTACGGCATGAACGCCGACCGGCGTTACGCACGAAGCGCCGATTCCCGCCAGGAATGCGCGCTCCGCCGCGGTCTCGGCAAAGGCCCGCGAGTCATTGAGATCAGCCAGCGCGCGTTCGAGCTCGCGCGAGCCGGCCAGCGGCGGCGAGTCGAGCGCGACCGCCTCGATCGCGAGCGCGCCCTGCCCTCCCGCCGGCACGAACTCGCCTGGATCCAGCGGCTCGAGCTCGAGTCCGGCGAGCCGACCGAGCCGCTTGAGTCCGGCGAGCGCGACAATGATCGCGTCCTGCTCGCCGCTTGCCAAACGCGCAAGACGCGTATCGACATTGCCGCGAAGCGGGACGATCACCAGGTCGCCACGCAGGCGCATCGCCGCGAACTTGCGCCGCGCCGAGGAGGTTCCCACGCGCGCCGAGCGCCGCAGAGCGCCGACGCCACCCGGCACTCGCGTTACGAGTACGTCCCGCACGTCTTCGCGGGCGGGCACCGCCGCGATTCTGAAACCGGGCGGCAGCGTGGCCGGTAGATCCTTCATCGAGTGAACCGCGATATCGATCCGGCGCTCTGCCAGCGCCTGCTCCAGCTCCTTGACAAAGAGCCCCTTGCCGCCGACCTGCGCGAGTGAGGCCGAGGTCATCCGGTCGCCGCTGGTTCTGATCGGAATAATCTCCGAGTCCAGCCCGCGAAGAATGGATGCGAGACCGCTTCGCACGATTTCGGCCTGCGCGAGCGCAAGCGCGCTCGGGCGCGACCCGATGCGAAGCTTACCGGTCATGGAGCGTTACAGATCCTCGTCGTCGGTGTCGTCGTCCTCGATCGCTTCGCCCTCGATCTCGCCGCACAGGAGACGGCGGGCCATCTCGGCCGCATAGACGCGATCGCCGTCGCCGTTGCCGCCGCGGCGCAACTCGGCATGCACCCGATGTAGAATCTTGTTGACGAGCCCGCGGGTGAGGGCCTCGACGCGCGAGCGCTCTTCGGCTGGCAATCCGTCGAGCCAAGTCCGATGGCGCATCATCTCGAGCTCGCGCAGGCCCTCGATACTGGAGCGGATCTCCTTGATCGCGGGCACGAGGTCGAGCCCGCTAAGCCATCGCCAGAACCTGTCGAGCTCTAACTCGACGATCTGTTCCGCCTTCAGCGCTTCGCGTTCGCGATCCTCGCGCGAATCCTGCGCCGCCGCGCCAAGGTCGTCGATATCGTAGAGATACACGTTGTTGATCTCGTTCAACCGCTGGTCGAAGTTGCGCGGCACGCCCATGTCGATCAGGAACATCGGGCGGTAGCGGCGCTCGCGCACGATCGCTTCGAGCTCCTGAGCGCCGAGCACCGGCTGGGTGGCCGCGACCGATCCGATCACCACGTCGGCAAGCTTCAGGTAGGGCCGATAGTTGTCGTAAGGCACCGCGGTGCCGCCCAGTTCGCGCGCGAGCGCGACCGCGCGGTCAAAGGTGCGATTGGTAATCAGCAGCGACTCGATACCGAGGCGCTTTAGCTGGCGAGCGGTCAACTCGGCCATCTTGCCCGCTCCCATCAGCATCACGGTCTTGTCTTCGAGATGATCAAAAATCTGCCGCGCCAGCGCCACCGCCGCCGAGCTGACCGAGACCGAACCGCGCCCGACCAGCGTGGCGCGGCGGACGTGCTTGGCGACCGAAAACGCGCGATGGAAGGCGCGATGGAGCACCAGACCGACCGTGCCGGCCTCGGCGGCCTGCGCGTACGCGACCTTGAGCTGACCCAGGATTTGCGGCTCGCCGACGACCATCGAGTCGAGGCTCGCGCCAACGCGGAACAAATGGCGCACGGCTTCGCGCCCCTCGATACGATACAGCGCCGCCTCGAAGGCTGCGGGCGCAACGTTGCGATCGGCCGCCAGAAAGCGCGCCGCCTGCTCTGCGGCTTCCGATTGGTCGGGCGTCGCCGCGACCACTTCGACCCGATTGCAGGTCGAGAGCAGTGCAACTTCATGAATCGACGGCGATGCGATCTTGAGCCGCCGCAGCGCCTCGGGCACCTCGTCATCGGCAAACGCGAGCCGCTCGCGCACGGCGACCGGCGCGGTCCGATGATTCAGTCCCAGGATGAGCAGGGTCTGTTGCATTTATCCGAAATTACCGCCGTGCTTGCCGGGATATACAAGACTCACGCCCACGAACGAGCCCACCAGCACCGTGAAGAGCGCGATCGTCAGCGCGGCCGCGCGCCTGCCGCGCCATCCCACGGTCGCACGCGACTCCAGCAGCCCCGCGTACAAAACCCAGGTCAGCAGCGACAGCGACTCGCGCGGCTCCCACGACCAGAAACGGCCCCAGGTGGCGTCGGCCCAGATCGCCCCGGTCAGCATCGCGAAGCTCAACAACACGAATCCCCAAATCAGCAGGCGGTAGTTGATCCAATCGAGCTTCTCGAGACTCGGAATAGCGTGGCCGGCGGCGCCGAGCGGACGCTTGGATTTGAGGCGCGATTCGCACACCAGGTAGACCGCGCTCACGATCGCGGCGAGCACGAACAGCGCCTCGCCGAGAAACGCCAGCGACACGTGGATCGGCATCCAGACACTACGCAGCGGCGCGGGCAGCACCAGCCGCCCGCCACTCATCATCTGATATGCGGCGCCGGTCGCAATCATCACCCCCGGCGCTGCAAACGCACCTATAATCTCCATCCGCAGCCGCACGATCAGGAGCAGAGTCGAAAGCGCGATCAGCCACGCCAGAAACGACAGCGATTGGGCAAAGTCCGCGACCGGAATATTGCCGGCCTGCAAGCCGCGCGCGACCAGATCGAAGGCGTGAAAGACCGCACCGAGCGCGAGCATCACGACCGCGTAACCCGTCCATCGCGGTTTGCCGGACGCACGATCGGCGATGAAGCCGGCCGCCGCGAGCCCGTAACCGACCAGCGCCGGAGCTAGCCAGAGCGTATCCATCGGTGCAATCAGTTGGTGCCGTTCATCTTCGCGCCCAGCTTCGCGCCATCGCTCCCGGCGCCGCTGCACTGCGACATCATACCGAGATTGGCGAGCGTCGCACCCAGATGCTCCTTGAGGATCGCGTCAACCGCGCGATCGTCGCCGCTGGCGAGGCACTCGCGCAGCCGTGAATTGGCCAAAGCGCGCAACTTGCGCGCGCGATCATCAGAATCGATCGCGGCAGCCATCAGCCAGCGGCGCGCGGCGCGCATCACGTCGAGCAGCCGGACGTATTCAGGGCCGAAGCGCGGCTCCAGCTCCTTGCGCAGCTGGGCCGCGAGAGCGGGGCTGGCGCCGCCGGTCGAGATCGCGATCTGAAGATCACCGCGGCGAATCACCGACGGTGCGATAAACGAACAAAACTCCGGCGCATCGGCGACATTGATCGGAATACCCAGTTCGGCGGCTTCGGCGGCGATCTCGTGCTGAAGCGCCACATCATCGGTGGCGCCATAGACCAGTGCGAAGCCCGCCATCTCGCCGCGGCGCCACCGTCGCGCCAGATAACGAACCTCGCCGCGGCCGGCGATCGCCGCCAAGCGCTCGTCGAGCATCGGACTCACGATCGTGACCGCGGCGCCGGCCTTGAGCAGGGCGTCAACCTTGCGCTCGGCGACTTCGCCGCCGCCGACCACGAGGCACGGCTTGCCACCGACGTCGAGAAATATGGGGATGTATCCCATGAGACCGTGAAAGGATTCTATTATATCGACGGGGCGGGCACGAAACGGCAGGAAAGGCGGAAAAAGATGGCCGAATCGATACGGGCGATAAACCGCACGCGCGGCACGATCGTGTGCGCCTGCCTGGAGACCGCTGGCGGCGTGATGGGCCGGGGGCGCGGACTGGTGGGCCGCGACGGCCTCGAAGCGGGCGCGGGGATGCTGTTCGACGCGGGACGGTTGCAACCGTTTATGTGGATGCACATGTTCTTCATGCGCTTCCCAATCGATATCGTCTTCCTCGACGCGGGCGGGCGCGTGCTCAAGATCGACCACCGGCTCAAGCCCTGGCGCTTGTCTTCGATCGTGATCGGGGCGCGCCGCGTGATCGAGGTCGCCGCCGGCGGCGCCGCCGCCAGCCGCACCGAGCCCGGTGATCTGATCGCGATCGAGCGCACCTGATCGCTAGCGCGCACCCGCCTTCGCCAAACGCCACAATCCGCGCCGCGCGCCTCCCGCCAAAGGCCGTTTGGAGCTTGCTACGCTCGTCATAGCTTGGATGCGCGCGGCAGGAACCGCCGTCGCCCGCCTAATGCGTTGCTGGCGTGAAACAGCCCGTAGCATGCGCGCCAGCTTCGGCCCTCATTTAGTATATAAAATCTAACATTTTGTTTAATAGCCCGGCGTGGCACAAGACGTGCTCGGTGTCCAGGTCGGAGTTCTCGGGCATTCGGCGCGCGATGATCTCGCATGCCGCCGGGGTTTCGAACGATGAGAAGGGTAAACGCCGAACAGGCGCCGAAGCAGAAGAAAGTGAGGAACCCGCGAGCTCCCTGCGCCGGCCATCGGGCCGATTGATCGGAATTGCGGTAGTAGGGCTGAAACACAAAACCAGGAGGACTGCGAGATGAACTTTCTAACCAGGACTTATGTCCGAATCACCGAACGCAAGGGACAGGCGATGACCGAGTACGCCTTGATCCTTTCGGCGGTCGCCATAGTGGCGTTCCTTACCTACAAGTCGCTGGGGAACAACATCGGCAACCTGCTCAACAACGTCATCAGCGACCTCTAAGGCGCTGATCCAAACCGGCAGCAACACTCCGGAGGAGAAGCAAATGAATTATCTCACGAAGGCTTATGTTCGGATGACCGAGCGCAAAGGACAGGCGATGACCGAGTACGCCTTGATCCTTTCGGCGGTCGCCGTGGTGGCGTTCCTTACCTACAAGTCGCTGGGGAACAACATCGGCAACCTGCTCAACAACGTCATCAGCGACCTCTAGGACGATGACAACCGGCCGCCCACGTGGCGGCCGAAATTGAGGCCGGCGGCGGGAAGCACCCCTTCCCGCTGCCGGTCACGCAGACGTGCGAAGGTACCACAGATGAAAGTTCCAGAGCGGCTTTGGGCACGTCTTCGGCAAGCGAGCGGGCAGAGTATGGCTGAGTACGCGCTGGTGATTGCCGGGGTGGCGATCATCGCCCTCTTCACGGGCTACCAGCAGGTCGGGAATTTCATCGGCCAGACGATCAACACTGTGATCGGTTTCTGAACGGATTGTAGGGCCTGCTCCGAAGCCGACGGCTACGAGCATACAGGCAAGCAGGGTGGGGAGGTTGATGGTGGAAAGTGCATTGGATTCCGAACGGGACGCCGGTTGGCGCGTGGAGCGGATGGTCCGCGCGGCAACGGGCCGGAATCGGCGCCGAGGCGGCGACCTTCGGGTTCGCCCTGGACTCGGCGCCTCATGCCCCATTCTATCGCGCAAGGCCAAATCGCGCCTGGCGGCCAAGCGCCGCTCTCCGGGTCACATCGCAGAATCAGCCGGCACGTCATACGCGGAGGCCAGGCTTGAGCAATAGCTGAGGCCGATGATTCAGCGCCGACCACAAGGTTGAGCGGGAGGGCCAACGGGAGGAAGGCAAATGAAACGACCTGTAGCATTCGTGGTACTCGCCGGAGTAGCCGCGCTCCTCGCTTCGGTGCTGGTCTACTCAGCGCTAAAGAAGCGCGAGGCCGAGGTCCGCGAGGCCAAGGCTTCGACCTGTGAGATCGTCGTGGCCGCGCACGATCTGCCGCTCGGGGCCAAAATCGACGCCACCGCGGTGAAGATGGCGCGCTGGTCGCGCGACAGCATTCCCCCCGGCGCCCTCACCGACGCCTCCGGCGCCCTCAACGCCTTCGTCAAAAGTTCGATGGTCGAGAACGAGCCGCTGGTCGTCGCCAAGCTTTTCACCGGTGACAAGAGTGCCGGCGTGATGCCTCTGCTGATCCCGCCCGGGATGCGCGCGGTGTCGGTGCCGGTCGACGAAGTCAGCGATATCGCCGGCTTTGTTCTTCCCCATGCCCGGGTCGACGTGCTGGCCGCGATGAACCGCGGCGAGGGCACCAACGGCAAAACCATCGCCAAGATCGTGCTCCAGAATGTCGAGGTGCTCGCCGTCGCCCAGGAGATCGAGGGCAAGAAAGACGAGCCCGAAGTCGTCAGGGTCATCACCCTGCTAGTGACTCCGCAAGACGCCGAAAAACTTGCGCTCGCAAGCCACGAGGGCTCCCTGCGGCTGGCGATGCGCAACTACAACGACGACAAGTTCGTGGTCACCGCCGGTGCCGATCTCGAAACCGTGCTGATGGGCACGCACCTCGGAATGCCGGTAATCGCGCAGCAGCCGGCGCTCGGCCATGAGGCGATTCCGGTGCACGTAAGGCCGACGGTCCAGATCGAAATCATGCGCGACGGCAAGAGCCGCCAATCGGTCTCGTTTGTCCGCCAGGCAGCGATGGGTCCGACCTCCAACCGCAGCCGATCCGGCGCGGCGGAGGAAGACAGCGTGCTGGCCGAGCCGCAGGCCGCCAGTGACGGCGACAATCCGGCTGGCCCGCCGCTGATGCAGCCGCCGCCCGGCGGCGAAGCCCCCATCCCCACTCACGCCGGGCCCCTTTCTCCCGAAGACAGCCGGGCGTCATTCGCGCCCATCCCGAAGACTATCGACGTGCCGTAAGGGCGATGCGGATCAAGCTGAGGTTAAACGAACATGAAATCACGGCGTGAATGGTGCGAAATCATCGGCTGGACGCTGGCCGCGGGCCTGCTGGCGATGCAGGCGCGCTGGGTAAATGCCGCCGAAACTCCGGCTGGCCCGGTCATCTCGATCAATCGCGGCGCGACTTACGTCATCAAGGGCGCGAGCCCCGACAGCCGTCCCGAAGTCAAATCGATCGACAATCCTGGCGCGCTGATCGTCAACGTGCAGCCCGACGGCAGCGTGCTGGTGCTCGGCGCCGATGCGGGCACTGAAGAAGTTCGCATCAAGATGGCCGACGGCCACGTCGAGAGCTACACCGTGACGGTGCTCGCGGCCACCAATCCCGCCGATCCGTTGGCCGGAGGCGGCTCGGCGCCGCCCGCCTTCGCCGACGCGGGCGCGGCTACTGCTGCCGGCTCGCATAGCGCACCGGCCATGGCTCCGCTCGATCCCGGCACGGGACCAGCCAAGCCTGGGGTCGCGACCGCGGCTGGCGATCCGCCGGCATCTTCGCCCATAGCGCCAAGTTCGTCGCCCAGCTCGCCATCGTCGGCGGTTGTGCCCCTGACGCCGGCGGCCGGGCCTGCGGCGGTCGCGCCGTCGATCAGCAACGCTGCGGTCCGCAATCCGGAGGATTCCGACCAGATCACCGGCCGCTTCACTCTGGGCCATACGGCGCCCAATCCGATGCTCTCGCAGCAGTTCGGGACCGACCCGCGCGGCGAGGCGCTGCGCGCCGCATCCGCCGAGGCCGAAGCCACCGGCACTCACTATTTGCCCGACGATGCGATCACGATGATGTTCGGCACCTCGCGCGTATTCGATTTTCAGGAGCGGTTGCGGCGGGTTTCGATCGCCGACACCAGTATCGCTGACCTGCAGGTGATCAGTCCTCATCAACTGATGCTCATCGGCCACAAGCCGGGCTTCACGACCCTGGCGGTGTGGGACAATCAGGGTCATTACGAAGAACGGGAGGTGCGAATCGAGCAGACCGGCCATCAGCAGGTGCTGCTCAACTGCACCGTGGCGGAGTTGAATCGCAGCCGGATCGAGAACCAGGGCATCAACTTGAGCGGCGCGATCCCGGGTTCGGGCGTCTCGCTGGTCGGGCTGCCAGGCGCGGTCGCCACCCAATATACGGGTACCAGCAGTCTTTCGTCCGGCGGATCGAACGGATCGACCAGCGGCGGAATCCTGCCGCTCGGCGGCCAACTGATTCCGTTGCTGCTTTCCACCAACCTGACCTACGGGCTTTCCTATGATGCCGGCAACTTCATCGGCAACGGCTTCTTCCAGTATCTGGAACAGCATCAGATGGGGCGCATTCTGGCCGAGCCGCATCTGCTGGCCAACTCGGGCCAGGAAGCCAAGTTCCTTGAAGGCGGCGAAATTCCGATCGTGCTGGCCCAGGCGCTCAACACGACGATCGTGTTCAAGCAGTACGGCACCTCGGTGCTTTTCATCCCCACCGTGGTCGGCAAGCGCGACATCGAGCTGGTGGTAAAGCCCGAGGTCTCGCAGCCTGATTTCGCTCAGGGCGTGCAGATGTTCGGCTTTACGGTCCCGGCCTTCATCACGCGGCGTGCCGAAACTGTGGTCAGGATGAAGGAGAACCAGACCCTGATCATCGCCGGCCTGCTGTTGCATCAGAAAACCCAGACCGTCAACAAGGTTCCCTACCTCGGCGACATCCCCTGGCTCGGTGCGTTCTTCAGCGTCAAGGGCTACTCGGATGACAAGACCGAGCTGGTGATGAGCGTGACGCCGCAAATCGTTGGCGCGCTGCCGGCCGGAGCCGAGGTCCAGTATCCCGTCCAGGACCTGACCGCGGACGACATCAAGACCCAGCGCCTGGCCACGCCTGACGTGAGCCGGCCAAGGTTCTAGCGGGTTTCAGGGTGGGCGTGAGGAGAGAAGGTCCGTGCTAAATGCCAAAAGCGAGGAACGCAGCGGAGCGCTGAGGATCCTGCTGGTCGGTGAGGACGAGGCGCGGCGGGCGGAGATCAAGCGCGCACTGGCCGCGCTGCCCGATCCCCAGCTCGAGGTGTTCGAGACTACGCCCCGGGCGTCTGCCGCCGGCAACGGCGGCGCTCCGGCCGACGTTGAGATGGTGATCTTCGGCGGCGAAGAAGAGCTGCCGCTGGAGTATGTGCACAACCAGGCCGCGCAATCGCCCCGCCCGATCCTGTTCGCGCTGTTGGCCGAGCGCGCGCCGAATTTGATGCGCCGCGTGCTGCGCGCCGGGGCCGATGAGCTGCTCTTCCTCCCGCTCGACACCGGCGACGCGACTCGCGCGCTGCTCAAGATCAGTGAGGCGCGCCGCCGCGCCGAACGCCAGGCCGGCGGGCTGATCGTTTCGCTGGCGAGCACCGTCGGCGGCGTCGGAGTCACCTCGCTGTGCGCCAATCTGGGGCTCTCGGCGCGCCATTCACAGGACAAGCGCGTCGGTCTGATCGATCTCGATCTGCAGACCGGCGGACTCGCGATCTATCTGAACGTCGAGCCGGCGCGTTCGATCATGGACGTGGCCGACCCCGAAAAGAAACTCGACTCGATTCAACTCGAATCCGCACTGACCAAGCATCCATCGGGCATTTATCTGCTCGCCGCCCCCAAACGCATCGAGGACAGCGAACTGATCTCGGACGTGACGGTCGGGGCCGTGCTCGACCTGATGCGCCAGTTGTTCGACCTGGTGCTGGTCGATTGCGGCAGCTTCGTCAACGCGACCACGGTCGCCGCCTGGGAGCGCTCGGACCGCCTGCTCTATGTAATCGATCAGTCGATCGCCGCGGCGCGCTGCGCCTGGCGGTTCGTCGAGCTGTTCAGCCGCCTGGGCATCAACAGCGTCGAGCCCACCTACGTGCTCAGCCGGTACTCGACCCAGCATCCGATCAGCGAAGCCCAGCTCAGCAACACGCTGGGCCGTCCGCTGTTCGCCAAAATTCCGCGCGACGACAAGGCGATCGAGCGCGTGCAGCTCAGAGGACAGGACCTGTGGCAGGCGGCGCCCAACTCGGCGCTGGCCCGCTCCGTGGACGAGCTGGTCGCAAGGCTCGCGTCGCCCAGCAGCGCCGCACCGAGCGAGCAGCCGGCCGCCACCAAGTTGTTTTCGCGGCTGCGCGACGCGCTGGGCTCTTCACGCGGCCGCGAGGCTTCGGCCAAGGCCTGAACGATGAAACTGTCTGATCGCATCTCCAACAACGGCGTTGCCCCCTCCCAGCAGCGTTCGCTCGGCGCACCCAAGCGCCCGGCCAAGGACGCCCTGGCCGAGGGCTTCCGCCAACTCAAGCTCGACGTGCACAATCGCCTGTTCGAGACGCTCGATGTCGCCAAGCTCGAGAACCTCGATCCGGCGGTGGCCTCCAGCAAGATCGGCGCTGCGATCAACGAGTTGCTCGACGCTGAGGGGCGCCTGCTCACCGATCACGATCGCAGCCGGCTGGTCGAGGAGATCAAGAACGAACTGCTCGGGCTGGGGCCGCTGGAACCGCTGCTGTGGGACGACGAGATCACCGACATTCTGGTCAACGGACACGGCCACGTCTTTGTCGAGCGCCTGGGCAAGCTGCATCGCACCGACGTAACCTTTCAGGACGACGCGCACCTGCTGTTGATCATCGACCGCATCGTTTCGCAGGTCGGCCGGCGCGTGGACGAGTCCTCGCCGATGGTCGATGCGCGCTTGCCCGACGGCTCGCGTATCAATGCGATCATTCCGCCGCTGGCGATCGACGGGCCGTCGCTCTCGATTCGCCGCTTCGGCCGCAAGCGCTACACCATCGAGGATCTGATTTCCCGCGAGAGCATCACCGCCGAGATGGTCGAGTTCTTGAAGGCGACCGTGCGCGCCCGCCTCAACACGCTGGTGGTCGGTGGTACCGGCTCGGGCAAAACCACCATGCTCAACTGCCTTTCGAGCTTCATCCCGGAAGACGAGCGGATCGTCACTATCGAAGACTCCGCCGAGCTTTCCCTCCAGCAGCCGCACGTCGTGCGGCTGGAAACCCGGCCGGCCAACGTCGAGGGCAAGGGCGAGGTCAGCCAGCGCGATCTGGTCAAGAACTCGCTGCGTATGCGCCCGGACCGGATCGTCGTCGGCGAGGTCCGCGGCTCCGAGGTCATCGACATGCTCCAGGCCATGTCGACCGGCCACGACGGCTCCATCGCGACCATCCACGCCAACAGCCCGCGTGAGTCCCTGGGCCGGCTCGAGATGATGATGCTGCTGGCGGGCTACTCGATTCCGCAGCGCGCGATGCGCCAGCAGGTCGCCTCGGCGCTGAACATCATCGTGCACGTCAGCCGGCTGTCCGACGGAACGCGCAAATGCATGAGGATTTCCGAGATCACCGGGATGGAAGGCGACGTGGTGATGATGCAGGACCTGTTCGAGTACGTGCGCAGCGGCGTGAACTACACGGGCAAGGTGGTCGGCAAGTACCGCGCCACCGGCATCCGATCGGTATACGCGCAACGAATCGAGGCGGCGGCTTCCGGCTCGATTCGCAAATGTTCCAGAGAGCCGCCGAGTAAGCTCATGGATATGGTTATCGCCGGCGGAGTCTTCGGCGCGATCTTCATCGTGCTTCTGATCGTCGTCACCGGCGGCGGCGGCTCCGCAACCGATCAGGCCGCGGAACTGCTGCGGCGGATGTCGCGGCCCGACGCCGATGACGACGACGTTACCGCCCGCAAGCGCAAACCCGAACAGGGCAAGCTCGCCGCGGCGCTCATGCGCCGTTTCAACCTGATCCGCAAGCTCGAGGAGAACCTCTGGCAGGCCGGTCTCTACGTGCGGGTCTCCGACGCGATCCTGGTGATGGTGCTGCTGTTCGGCGCCGGGGGCGCCGCGGCCGAGGCGATGTCGGGCGATTTCCTGATGGCAATCGCCGCCGGCTCCGGGTTCGCCTCCATACCGATCTTCTATATCCGCTTTCGCAAGAGCCGCCGGATCAAGGCGTTCAGCGCCCAGTTGCCCTTCGCGCTTGATCTGATCAAATCGTCGCTCGAGGCCGGACACACCCTGCTGCGCGCCCTTCAGGTCGTGGTGGGCGAGTTCGCCGATCCGCTCGGCAGCGAGTTCCGCACCGTGCTCGAGCAGGTCCGCCTGGGCCTGCCCCTGAGCCGCGCGATGGAAGACATGCTCAAGCGCGTCCCGGACGAGGACTTGCGGCTGCTGCTGGTGGCGATCAAGGTGCAGACCGAGGTCGGCAGCTCGCTGGCCGCGATCGTGTCGCGCCTGTCCGACGTGATCCGCACCCGCCAGCGCCTGAAGCTCCAGATTCGCACGCTCACCGCGCAATCGCGGATGGGCGGGATGGTGGTCGGTTTCCTGCCGATATTAGTCCTCATCGCATTCTACTTCGTGCAGCCGGAGTACACCAAAACGCTGTTCACCGATCCCACCGGGCAGAAGATTCTCAAGTTTGCGATCGCGCTCGACGCGATGGCGTTCCTCACCATCCGCAAGCTCGTGCAGGTGAAGTTCTAGCAGGTGTATTAGGATGGATCCCCTCTTCATCACAGTGGCATTCGGCTTCCTGGTCGGCGCCGCCGGTATCGGGCTGTACGTCGCGGTGTTCGGCACGCGCCGGGTGCTGGAAGATCGGCTCGCCGATTTGGCCGTCAAGATGCGGCTTTCGCAGGGCAACCTCGATGGCGAGACTGACGATACCTTCGGCCGCGTGTTGCTGCAGTGGGCCGTGCGCCATCTGCCGCCGCCCAAGACCGATACGCCTGCGGGCGAAAAGATGGTGCAGATGCTGGTGCAGGCCGGCTATATCAAGTCGGCTGCGCCGCAGATCTTCCAGGTGATCCGGTTCAGCTCAGCCGCGGTCTTCGCGGTGATAGGACTGTTCATCGGCATTTTCACCGGCCAGCCCTCGAGCACCGCGATCGGATACGGCGCGGCCGGGGCCGCGATCGGCTTTTTCATCCCGAGCTATTACCTCGGTAACCGCGCCCGCGCGCGCCAGACTGCGATCGGCCGCGAGCTTTCCGACGTGCTCGATCTGCTGGTGGTCTGCGTCGAGGCCGGCCTGGGGCTGTACGAGGCGATCAAGGTGGTCGGCGGCGAGGCCGAGCGTAACGGACAGGTGATCGGACGCGAGCTGTCGCTGGTCGCTTCAGAAGTCTCTTCGGGATCATCGCTGGGCGTGGCGCTGCGCGCTCTCGCCGAACGCACCGCGGTCGAGGACATCAAGCCGCTGGCCGCTACGCTGATCCAGAGCGAACAACTCGGCGCCCAGATCGCGCCGGCCCTGCACGCCAGCTCCGACGCGATGCGCGTGCGCCGCCGCCTGCGCGCTGAAGAAGCGGCCCAGAAGACCGCCGTCAAAATTCTCTTCCCGCTGGTACTGTTCGTGCTGCCCGCGATGTTGATGGTGATCGTGGGTCCGGCGCTAATCCAGATCGTTTCGACCATGGGCGGCGGTTGAGCGATGGCGCGTTCCAATCCAAAGCTCGCCGCGCGCTGACCTATTGCGGAGGAGGGGAGGAGCCATGTCGATGATCGCCCGCTTTGTGCAGGTCGCACCGGATCTGCTGACGCGCCTGGTGGGCAATCCATCACTGGCGCCGGCGCTCCTGGAAATGGACGGCGCGATCGAGACCGCTCCGCTGGCGGAAGAGTCGCTGGGCGTAAGTCTCACCGCTGGTGGCCAAGGCATGCACGGACTCGTCAGCCTCACGGCGCCGCACCGCGCGGGGCGATCGCAGCAGGAGTCGCAGATCCGATCGCATCCGGCGGTCCCGGCAGCGATCGGCCCGGCGCTGTCGCTCGAGAAGGCCTGGCACGGCATTCACTATCTGCTCTGTGGAGAAACCGAAGCCGGCACGAGCTTCCTGAGTCAGGCGGTGCTGGGCGGCACGGAATTCGGCGACGACCTCGGCTACGGACCAGCGCGCTACTTGGCGCCGGCCAAAGTCTCGCTGACCGCCAACGAATTGTCGCGAGCCGATCTCGAAGCGGAGATGAAGGCCCGCTTCGATCCCGTCCGGATGTCGCGCGCCGGAATCTATCCGCGGCTGTGGGCGCCCGCCGACCTGGATTGGCTGATGGAAGAGTTTCGCCGCCTGCGGAGCTTTTTCGGCGACGCCGGCGCGAACCAGTTCGCGATGCTGACCTGTATCGTGTGACGGTCCGCGCGATGCGCGCGCCGTGAGACTGGTCTGAAACGCGCCGCTACAATCCCAGCCGCCTGATCAGCCGGCCTAGCGTGGTGGCATCAACGTTCGAGCGACTTGGCGGCTGTGCTCCGATTGCCTTTCGCCGCCTCCAGCGCGGCCTTGATTCGCGCGCGCGCGGCTTCATCGAGACATTCCTGCAAAGTGCCGTTGGCCGGCGCGCCCGCCGCCTGAGCTTCCGGCGCGGGTTCGGATACCGCCGCTGCGGACGGCACCGCTGCTGGCAGCACCGCTGCGGGCTCCGCCGCCGGGGCCTGTGCTGACTCGCTCGCCGGCCCCGGCGACGGAGATTGTGCCGGATGGCCGCCGGTCGCGGCGTGCTCCACATTGCTACCGCTTCCGTCCGCGCCACCCTCCTCGGATGCGACGTGCTCGGCTTGGCCGGGCTCAGCCCACGGCGCGAGCTCGAGCGCCTTGGAGGCGACGAAATCCGCGCCGGTCAGCATCGCGGCCCGCTCAATCACGTTACGCAACTCGCGGACGTTGCCGGGCCATCGGTAGGCCAGCAGTTCCCGCTCGGCATCCGGGGTCAGCGACAGGCGCCGCCCGGTCCTGGCGGCGTAAGCAGCGAGGAACCGGCGCGAGAGCGCGATGATGTCCTCACGCCGCTCGCGCAACGGAGCAATCCGAATCGGCATCGCGCTCAGCCGGTAAAACAGGTCGGCGCGCAGCCGGCCGGCCTCGGCCTCGCCCTTGAGCGCGCGGCTGCTGCCCGCGACGATTCGCACGTCCGGCTCCAGACGCGTGCCGTTGCCGGCCGCCTCGGCCTGGTCGAGAATCCGCACCAGCTCGGCCTGAAGCGCGGGGCCGGCCTCGGCGATTTCATCAAGGAACAGCGTGCCGCCCACGGCGCGCCGCAGCGGTATCGATTGCAGTGCCGCCGCCGGCCCCGGCGCGCCGTTGTGCAGCGGCTCGACCGCCGTCACGAGCGAGCCTTTGCAGCTCGCGGCGACGAATGGCCCGTCAGATCGTGCGCTCCAATAATGGAGTATCCGGGCCAGCAGCTCCTTGCCGGTGCCGCTCTCGCCCTCGATCAGCACGATTGAATCGGTCGGCGCGACGCGCCGGACCAGCGCGAGCAGATGCTTGCCGGCCGGGCTCTCCGCGACAAACGACGACGACGCCTCGGCCATTTCGAGCCGCCGATGCAATCGCGCGTTTTCGTTCCGCAGCCGGGTAAGCTCGATCGCGCGCTTGACCGTCGCGCACAACTCCTCGTCGTCCAGCGGCTTGACGAGGTAATCGAACGCTCCCTGGCGCATCGCGGCGATCGCCGAGCCGACGCCGGGATTGAACGTGAGCGCGATCAGCATCACGCCCGGATAGCTGCCGCGCATCTGCGGCAGCAGTTCGGGGCCGTTGCGGGCCAGGTCGGCCAGCACCACGTCGGCGCCGCGCTGCTCGAGCGCCGCCAGCGTCTCGGACCCGCTCGCGCAGGACTCGCATTCGTAGCCCGCCTGGCCCAGCGCGCGCGAAGCCGGGCGCGCCACGCTTTGCGTGTCGTCAGCGATCAATACGCGGCCCCGTACGCCGCGCGGCGATAATTCGGACTCGCGCATCGGGCGGCGAACCCTCCAACCCGCTGGCGAGTGTAGCAAAGACGCGATGTCGCGTTCCACGCGCGTCTGCACTACTTTTGGAAGTTTTCCACAACCCTCAGACGCGCCAGCCCGCACCGTTAGATCGGGTTCGGGCGGGCCCTGGCTGCGATCGTCGGCCGTTCCGCGGTGGAATACTGGCTGAATTAAGCCGCCGGCGGGAGACACTGAAATAAATGGGCCGCGTCGCGCCGCGGCGCCTGAGGAGGCAGAAAGATGCCTTTCATCGACACTCGCGAATTGAAGGTCATCGAGCGGCTCCCGGGTTGGAAGGGGCGCTATTTCGACTCGGACCACATGACCTTCGGGCATTACGTGTTTGAAGCGGGTTCCGCGATCCATGAACACGCGCATCCGAATGAGGAGGTCTGGAACGTCATCGAAGGGCAACTCGAAGTGACCATCGATGGAAATACGCGGGTAGCCGGACCCGGTGTCGTCGCGGCGGTGCCCGCGAACACGCTGCACTCGGTAAGAGCAATCAGCCGCGGCCGGGCGATTGTCGTGGACTATCCCTTGCGCGCCGATATGGCGGGCAGCAAGTCGGCCAAGCCCGATGGGCGGAGCTGAACGTGAAAGGTGCGGTTGTGGGCGAGCCTGATCGCTTACAATCTCGGGAATCTGTGGCGGCGGCTGGTGCTGCCGGTGTGGCATTCTCGGGCGTTGCATGAGCGCGAGACGCGAAACCAGCCCCTCCCGGCGCCGCTGGAGACCGTGGACGGAAACCGGCCTGAAACCTTGCATAGGAAAGCAGTCGGGTCTATAGAGGAGCAGGAATGGGAGATTCAAAACGGGAATTTCGGTCAAATTGTCCTCAACGGGCTAGTTACCGAGTATGGAACATTGATTGCGTGCCCACAATGACAGACACTATCGGTTCTGGAGGCTGCCCTTCGCCGTTGAGAGTTCTGTAACATAGATACAAAATAGGCTTCGGCGCGACGACAGGGAAAGTGGATAGCAGGAACTGAACTATAGGCATCCAGATTGAGAGGGCTCTGTGGCTTCCCGAAGACGATCGAGAGTTTCCACGCACCGCACATCTCTGAAAGCGAAGTACGCACCAGCTTCTGCTGCGGTGAAGTACTTTGTCGTGTCCAATGGAGTGCCCGCAGAGGCATTCGTCGTAGTGCTGACTAACCCATCCAAGATTGAGAAGGCAAAGGCCATTGTTTCAGGCCGTGAGAAGAGACTTGTCCACGTGGGTGGAATCGTCGTCAAGAAACCGGTCAGCTACAACCGCCCATGGCGCTTCCATCTTGCTCCGGAGTCCCTTGACTTTTTCGAAATGAGTGCAGAAGTTTGCGATGCGATGACCTCGTATGTAGACATCCATCTAGAAGAGGTCGGAGGCGCGTTTTTACCGGCAAACCGCTGGTGTCCGTGGAATTCCCGCGTGATCGGCGTATTTCCGGACTCTATCTAAGGAAGTGGCGAGATTTTGGCTGATCTAAACTTGTTGGTTTGCCTCTATTTTCCGAAACTTCCGTCAGAAATCGTTATTGGACCCTTGACACATTAGGATGTAAACGCTGCGGGCCGCGACAACAACTCGATGAGTCGGCGGCCTGAAGCCAGGGGCGACGACGGCGTAGGCCGCAGCAGCCACGGCAATTTTGCGACGAGACCGAATACAGGAGGTTAAGCAGATTATGAAACGTCACTCCATCGTTGCGGCTCTGAGCATAGTCGCCGCTTTGGCGATATCCAAACCTTGCAAGGCTGAGGAGCCTTCTTGGAGTCCGTTGGACGAAAAAACTGTAACTGCTGTGGGTTGCGTTCGGGCAGGAGCCGAGCACGGGTGCTTGCTGCTACAGACCTATGACTCAAAGATCTACAATATTTTTGCTGACAAGAAACCCCCGGTCGGAGCTGTAATAGTTATCCAGGGCGAGCGCGGCGGAGTTAGCTACTGTATGCAGGGTGAAGTGGTAAAGGTGACCACATGGACTCAACTAAGAATGGAATGCGGGCTGAAGTGGCCGAAGCATTGACCTTTAGGCCGGCTGAATCAGTCAGATTAAATTTGGCGGACGTTCCGGTCCAGGAAATGAGCTGAGTGCTATTTTGGTACCGCCTTTTGCAGGACTACGATGCTGATCTTGGTCTTATAGGCCATGATGTGTCCCGCCGGTCCGAAGCGGCGACGAGGCCCCCCGCCGGAGAAACATGCCATAGCCGCTTGCGTACCTGTGGTGATCTCGCGCAATCAATGTGCTTGCGTACTGGTCGCGAGGCCGCGTCTCTTCGATAGTCTTCACGGTCGGGATTCGCCATCCCCGCCTGCGTTGTCATATATCCTATAGTATCTGACATATTATGCCTTGGAAGCTCAGGCTCAAGCCCAACGGCGGCACGCCGCTGTGCCGCCAGATCGAAAGCTCGCTCCGCACCGCGATCAGCCGCGGACAGCTCAACCCCGCGATCGTATCCCCTCAGTCGCCGACCTCGCCGCCGAGCTCAAAATCAAGAACCTGACCGTCCATAAGGTTTTCCAGCGCCTGGAGAAGGCCGGGCTGCTCCACTCCGAGGTCGGCCGCGGTACGTTCGTGGCCGGCAACGGCGACGCGCGGGACGGCTCGCCCAACGGCGAGCCGTCGGCGGCCAGCGTGGCAGTGCGGCCTGGAACGAACAGCGGCTGGGCGCCGCGCTTCGGAATCGCCAGCTCCGCCATCCGGCGGCCTCCACCGGCCCAGTAGACATGTAGGGCGCCGAGCGCCCCCAACACCGCGGCGGCAAGTATCCCGATTACGCGCGTCATCGAGTCCGCTTGGCGACCTGAATCATCGCCTCCAGACTGCGTTCCACATCGTGCTCAGTGGTCGCCCACGACGACACGCTGATTCGCATCGCGGTCTGGCCCTGCCATTGCGTACCGCCGCACCAGCAAGTTCCGTCCTCCTGGATAGCCTTGATAACGCGCAGCGTCCGCTCGCGGTCCCCGAACGAAACCAGGACCTGGTTGAGCACGACCTTGTTGAGAATCGAAAAACCCTCGCGCGCCAGCCCTTGTGCGAACCGCCGTGCATAGCGGCAGGTTCGTTCGATCAGGTCGGCCAGGCCGATGCGTCCGAGCGACCGGATAGCCGCCCACACTTCGATCCCGCGCGCGCGGCGCGAGCATTCAGGAGTGAATTGTCCGGGGTCGCGGCGGTCGCCGGGAGCGAAGTAGGCCGCGCTGGTGGCCATCGCCGCCCGCAGGTGATCGGGATCGCGCACGAAAGCCAGCCCGCTGTCGTAGGGAACGTTGAGCCACTTGTGGCCATCGGTGGCCCACGAATGCGCATCGGCGATCCCGCCGGTCAGATGCTCGAGCGCCGGGGATGCGGCGGCCCACAGGCCAAACGCGCCGTCCACATGCACCCACGCGCCCGCGTCGCGCGCTCGCGCGCAAATTTCGCCCATCGGATCGAATGCGCCGGTATTCACGTTGCCGGCCTGCGCACAAATGATCGTCGCGGGAGTCAGGCGCGGAATTGCATCGGCGCGCATCCGGCCCTGATCATCGGCGGGAACCCGAACCACACGCTGCCGGCCGAGGCCCAGCATGCTCAATGCCTTCAGGACTGAAACGTGGACTTCTTCACCGACGATTACCTCGATCGGCGGCGCGCCGAACAGGCCCTCTTCCTCCACGTTCCAGCCGGCCCGCGTAAGGAGCGCGTGCCGCGCAGCAGCCAGGCAGGTGAAACTCGCCATCGTGGCGCCGGTCACGAATCCGCCGCCACATCCTGAGGGCAATCCCAAAAGCTCTACCAGCCAGCGCAGGCTGATTTCCTCCAGCGCGGCGGCCACCGGCGAGGTCGCGATCGCGAACGCATTCTGATCCCATGCGGCCCCCAGCCAGTTGGCTGCCAGCGCGGCGGGCAGCGAGCCGCCGATCACGTAGCCGAAGTAGCGGCCGCCCGCGCTCGCGATCGTTCCCGGCGAGCCCACCTCATCCAGCAACTCCAGCACCCTCGCCGGGTCGGTTGGATTATCGGGGAGCTCGCCGCCCAGCGCGGACATCGCCGCCAGCGCCTGAGGCGAGGGCGCAACGCGGCGCCCGTCCAGACCCGCCAGATACTCCGACGCATATCGAGCCGTGATGGCCAGTAAATCGTCCATTCCTTCAGCCTCTCCCATCCGGGACTGCGAATCGATCCGCAGGTATTGTCTTGCTCATATATCCTATAATATATCTCTGTCATGCCTTGGAAGCTTAGACTCAAGCCCAACGGCGGCACGCCGCTGTACCGCCAGATCGAAAGCTCGATCCGCGCCGCGATCAGCCGCGGACAGCTTAACCCCGGCGATCGTATCCCCTCGGTCGCCGATCTCGCGGCGGAGCTCAAAATCAACAAGCTCACCGTCCATAAGGTTTTCCAGCGCCTGGAGAAGGCCGGGCTGCTCCACTCCGAGGTCGGCCGCGGAACGTTCGTGGCTGGCAACGGCGACGCGCGCGCAGGCTCGCCCAACGGCGGGCCCGCGCCGACGGCAGCAGCCGTGAAGCCCGAAGTGGCGCGCTCGGTGCGCCGCCTGCGCGAGGGTTACGCCGGCGGGCTCAGGCAACTGCTCGCGATCGAGCGCCGTCCCGGCACGATCAATCTCTCCGGCGGCGCGCCGAGCCCGGCCAATATCCCGGCCGGGTTGGTCGAGCGGCTCACCCGCGAGGTGTTCAGGAAAAATCCCGCCCGCATCTATCAGTACTCCGCGCCCGGCGGGATGCCCGAGTTGCGGGAGGCGCTGTGCCAGCGGCTGGCGCGGCGCGGCTTGAGTGTAACTCCCGATGAGATAATCATCACCAACGGCTCGCAGCAGGCGATCTCGCTGACCGCGGCATGGGCGCGCGACGACGGCCGCGACGCGCTGTGCGAAACGCCCACCTACACCGGCGTGCCGGGATGCATGATGCTGTTCGGCCACGCGGTGCAGAGCGTGCCGTGGGAAAACGGCGCACCCAATCTCGATCTGCTGCGCAGCCTCGCGGCCGGGCGCCGGGTGGTGTTCTACCTTTGCCCCGACTTTCACAATCCGACCGGCCAGAGCCTCACCGCCGCCGCGCGTCACGAGTTGGCCGGATGGGCGCGGCAGAACGACGCGTTGGTGATCGTCGATGAGATCTTCCGCGAGATGCGCTTCGAAGGCGAAGAGCCGCCGAGCCTCTATTCGATGCTGCCGCCGGGCCGCCGCGTGATGGTGGGTTCGATCTCTAAGACTTTCATGCCCGGCCTGCGAGTGGGATTTCTGATCGCCGATCGCGTGCTGGCCGGCGAGCTGGTTCCCTACAAGCGCTACATGGACGTCGGCGGGCCGTCGCTGACCCAGGCGCTCGCGGCGGAATTTCTCCGCGACGGCTACGACCAGCATCTGGAGACCGTCCGCGCGATGTATCGCGAGCGGCGCGACGCCGCGCTGGCCGCGCTGAAGGAGCACATGCCGGCAGGCGTCACCTGGACCCGCCCGCAGGGGGGCTTTCAGATGTGGGTCACGCTCCCTCGGCAGGTTTCGTCCATCCAGCTCTTCCTCAACGCGATCGAGCAAGGCGTTTCGATCAATCCCGGACCGGCCGCCGATATCGACGGCCGCTACCTCAACTGCTTCCGCCTCGGCTACGGCTACGCCGCGCCCGACGAGGTTCGCACCGGAATCGCGCGGCTGGGCGAAATTGTTGCAAAGCTGGCCGCGCGCGGCGCCGAAGAGAGCAGCGGGCTCGGCATCACCTTGTAAGGAGTGTACAAAATGGCTGAAACAGGAACATTAAGGCTCAAGACCGGACTGGCCGAGATGCTCAAGGGCGGCGTGATCATGGACGTGGTCACGGCTGAGCAGGCCAAAATCGCCGAAGACGCCGGCGCGGTCGCCGTGATGGCGCTGGAGCGCGTGCCCGCCGATATTCGCGCCCAGGGCGGCGTCGCGCGGATGGCCGCGGTCGCCAAGATCCGCGAAATCCAGGAGGCGGTGACGATTCCCGTGATGGCCAAGGTCAGAATCGGCCATTTCGTCGAAGCGCAGATTCTGCAAGCGCTCGGCGTCGACTTTATCGACGAGAGCGAAGTGCTCACGCCCGCTGACGAGTCCTTTCATATCGACAAGCACGCCTTCAAGGTGCCGTTCGTATGCGGCGCGCGCGATCTCGGCGAAGCGCTGCGCAGAATCGGCGAGGGCGCGGCCCTGATCCGCACCAAGGGCGAGGCCGGCAGCGGCAATATCGTCGAGGCGGTGCGTCACATGCGCGCCGTGACCGGCGCGATTCGCCGCCTGACCACACTCGGTCCCGATGAACTGATGGCGGCGGCCAAGGAGTTGGGCGCGCCTTACGAACTGGTCCGGATGGTCTCACAAAGCGGCCGGCTAGCTGTGCCGAACTTCGCCGCCGGCGGAATCGCGACGCCCGCCGACGCCGCCTTGATGATGCAGCTCGGCGCCGAGAGCGTGTTCGTCGGCTCGGGAATCTTCAAGTCGGCTGACCCAGCCGCGCGCGCCCGCGCGATCGTGATGGCAACCACGCACTACAAAGACGCCGAGATTCTCGCCCGCGTGTCAGACGGCCTCGGCGAGGCGATGGCGGGCCTCGAAATCTCGCGGCTCAAGCCGGAGGAGATGCTCCAGGCGCGCGGATGGTGAAATGAGAATCGGAGTACTAGCCCTCCAAGGCGACTTCGCCGCACACCTCGCGGCCCTGCCGGGCGCGATCGAAGTGCGCACCGCCGGCGCCATCGATCGGCTCGACTTGTTGGTGATTCCCGGCGGCGAGTCGACCGCGATGCTGAAACTGCTCGAGGGTTCGGGGATCGAGGCGGCGGCGCGCCGGATGGCCGCGCGCGGTGGCACGATCTTCGGCACCTGCGCCGGCGCGATCCTGCTGGCGAAGAACGTCTCCGGCCCGAGGCAGCCGTCGTGGGGCTTGATCGATATCGATATCGAGCGCAACGCCTACGGCCGCCAGATCGATTCGTTCCAGGCCACGCTCGACCCGCCCTACCAGGGCGTGTTCATCCGCGCGCCCCGGATTCGCCGCGGCGGCGCCGGCGTCGAGGTGATGGCGCGCTTCGAAGGCGAGCCGGTGCTGGTGCGGCAGGGACGGATCTTCGCCGCGACGTTCCATCCCGAAATGACCGATGATCGCCGCGTCTATGCGATGATCTTCGATCGCGCCACCGACTCTGGCGATTCGACCGCACCGCGGCTCTGATCCGCAACGCGCTCAAGCCAGGGGCGGATTGACAAACTTTCTCCGGTGACTTAGCTTTCCACCTTTGCTACTATTCAGCCACTTGAACAGCCGGAACCGGCCTGCCGCCTCTTCCGCTATCTGACCCTATGTTCGACAGTCTCAGCGATCGTCTCGAAGGCGTATTCAGAAAGCTCAAAGGCCAGGGGCGGATTACTGAGCGCAATATCGATGATGCGCTCCGTGAAGTGCGCCTGGCGCTGCTCGAAGCCGACGTCAATCTCAAGGTCGTGCGCGACTTTATCGAGCACGTCCGCAAGAAGGCGGTCGGCCAGGAAGTTCTGCGCTCGCTGACTCCCGAGCAGCATCTGATTCGGTTCGTCGCGCAGGAATTGCAAGAGGTGATGGGCGGCAGCGCCCGCGAAATCAACCTGAAGGTCAAGCCGCCGGTCAAGATCATGCTGGTCGGCCTGCAGGGCTCGGGCAAAACCACTTCACTCGCCAAGCTGGCGCGCTGGCTCAAGGCCGAGCGCGGGCGCCATCCGATGCTGGTCTCGACCGACGTGTATCGCCCCGCGGCGATGGAACAGTTGCGCGTGCTGGGCGAGCAGATCGGCGTCCCGGTGGCCGAGAGCAATCCCGACGAGGACCCCGTTGAAATTGTCAGCCGCGCGCTGATCAAGGCCGACGTTGGCGGTCACGACGCGCTTCTGATCGATACCGCCGGCCGCCTTCAGATCGACGAGGAGTTGATGGAAGAGTTGACGCGGCTCAAAGCCACCGCCGAGCCGCATCACACGATTTTGGTGGCCGACGCGATGACCGGCCAGGAGGCGGTCAACGTCGCCGAAGGATTCCACGCGCGAATCGCGATTACCGGGCTGATCCTCACCAAGCTCGACAGCGACGCGCGCGGCGGCGCGGCGCTCTCCGCGCGGGCCGTGACCGGCGCGCCGATCCTGTTCGCCGGTATGGGCGAGAAGCTCGACGCGTTCGAGGTGTTCCATCCCGATCGCCTCGCTTCGCGAATCCTCGGCATGGGCGACATGCTGAGCCTGATCGAGAAGGCGCAGCAGAACTACGATCGCGATAAGGCCAAAGAACTCGAGCGCAAGTTCAAGAAAAACGAGTTCACCATCGCCGATTTCGCCGAGCAGCTCAGGACGATCAAGAAGATGGGTTCGCTGGGCGAACTGGTGGCGATGATTCCGGGTTTCAAGAAAATCGCCGGACAGGCCGATTCCGAAGAGACCCGCCGCGAGCTGGCCGGGATCCAGGCGATAATCGACTCGATGACGGTGCAGGAACGCCACAACCATCTGGTTCTCAACGGCCGGCGCCGGATGCGGATCGCCTCGGGCAGTGGAACGTCCGTTCAGGAAGTCAACCGTTTTATCAAGCAGTTCGAACAGACCCGCAAGATGATGAAGAAGATCACGCGGATGGGCGCCGGCGGCGCGATGATGCGCGGGCTGGGGCGCGGGATGGGGATGGATCGATAAAATTTCATCAAATGAATCAGGAGATGACATGGCACTGGTGATTCGATTGCGCCGTCACGGCGCCAAAAAGAAGCCCTTTTACCGGATCGTGGTGGCTGATTCGCGCTCGCCGCGCGACGGCCGCTTTGTCGCCCAGATTGGCACCTACGATCCCTCCGCCAATCCGGCCAAGGTTACGCTGGCCAAAGATCAGGCCGAGAAATGGATCAAGGCCGGCGCGCAGCCCAGCGAGACGGTGGAGAAGCTGATCAAGCGCGCGTCATAACCAGGTTTCTGGGGGCCGCTGTATCGGAGACCACCATCATGAAAGAACTAGTCGTGTTCCTGGCAAAACAGTTGGTCAACGATCCCGATTCCGTTGACGTCAAGGAAACCCAGGGCGACACCGCCTCGGTGCTGGAACTGCACGTCGCGAAGGAAGACCTGGGCCGCGTGATCGGCAAGCAGGGGCGCACCGCCAAATCGATCCGCACGATCCTGAACGCGGTCGCCTCGCGCAACAATCGCAAGGTCGTCCTCGAGATCGTCGAAGAGAAGTAAGTTCCCGACGGCGGCGACGGCAGACACGCCCGGCGCGGGCGGGCAGCTAATCCGCGTCGGGACCATCGCGGGCGCCCACGGCCTCAAGGGTGCGCTCAAGCTGCATCCCGGTGATCCCGACTCGACCGCGCTCGACACGATCGCGCACGTGTATCTGGAAGCCAGTGGCGAGCGCCGCGAGTACCGCCTCCTGTCCGTCACACACGTCAGCCGCAACCATCTGCGCATCGTGCTTGAAGGCGTGACCGATACCGGCCAGGCCCAGGCGCTCAGGGGCGCCGCGGTGCTGGTCGCCGCCTCCGACCTTCCACCGCTGAAGCCGGGCGAGTTCTACTCCTCCACGGCTATCGGGATGGAAATCCGGCTTACCGACGGACGCTCGCTGGGCAAGATCGAAGAAATCCTCTTTACCGGCGCCAACGACGTATGGGTGGTGCGCGAGGGCGGACGCGAGGCGCTGATCCCGGTGATCGAAGATGTGGTCAAGTCGATAGATTTCGACGCCGGCGTCGCCACGGTCGAGGCGATCCCCGGCCTGCTCGACGAGTAACCGCGCCGAGCATATCGCCGCGCCCTGCTAAACCCGCCGCTACCCTGGTTTTGGGCCGGTGTGATACTGCACTCGCAGGTCGGATCGCCGAGGACTGGACAACGTGCGCTGTTCAAGCTGTAGCGCGGACAATCCCGAGGACAAGCGCTTCTGCCGCGAATGCGGCGGTGCGCTCAAGGCTCGCTGCCCTCGTTGCGGCGCGGAAAACGAACCCGGCGGGAAGTTCTGCGGTGACTGCGCGGCTCCGCTCACCTCTCCAGCGCCTGCGGGACCATCCGCGGGCGCAAACCGGGAGAGGCCGAGAGGCGGCATTAATGCCGCCGAGCGGGTGAGGGTGACTGCCGCAAGCGACGATGCCGTTCCAGACGGCGAGCGCAAGACGGTCACCGCGCTGTTCGCCGATATCAAGGGCTCGATGGAGCTGATGGAGGACCTCGACCCCGAGGAAGCCCGCGCGATTGTCGATCCCGCACTCAAGCTGATGATCGACGCGGCCCATCGCTACGACGGTTACATCGTACAATCGACCGGCGACGGGATCTTCGCGCTGTTCGGCGCGCCTGTGGCGCACGAGGACCATCCCCAGCGCGCGCTCTACGCCGCGTTGCGCATGCAGGAGGAGCTGAAGCGGTACTCGGACCGCATCCGTTCCGAAGGCCGCCTGCCGATTCAGGTTCGGGTGGGAGTGAATAACGGCGAAGTAGTGGTGCGTTCGATCAAAACCGATGACGCGCATACCGAGTACACGCCGATCGGACATTCGATCAGTCTGGCGGCGCGGATGCAGGCGTTGGCGCCGATCGGTTCCATCGCGAGCACCGAGCAGGTCAGGAAGCTGTGCGAGGGCTACTTCATTTTCAAGGGTCTCGGCCCCACCAAGGTCAAAGGCGTCAGCGAGCCGGTCAATGTCTATGAAGTGACCGGCCTCGGCCCGTTGCGCACGCGCCTCCAGCGCTCGGCGGGTCGAGGGCTGACGAAGTTCGTCGGCCGCGCGCGCGAGATGGACGCGCTCAAGCACGCGGCGGAGCAGGCGAAGGCGGGTCACGGACAGATCGTCGCGGCAATGGCCGAGGCGGGAACGGGCAAGTCGCGGCTGTTTTTTGAGTTCAAGGCCATTTCGCAATCCGGATGCATGGTGCTCGAAGCGTTCTCGGTCTCACACGGCAAGGCTTCCGCATTCCTGCCGGTGATCGATCTGCTCTGGAAGTATTTCGAGATCACTTCCGACGACGACGAGCGCAAGCGGCGCGAGAAGATAACCGGGCGCGTGCTGGCGCTCGACCGTTCGTTTGAGGATGCGCTCCCGTACCTGTACGCGCTGCTGGGTCTGAGCGACGCGAACGGCCCGCTCGAAGACACGGACGCGCAAACCCGCAAGGGCCGCTCACTGGAGGCCATCAAGCGAATCCTGCTGCGCGAGAGCCTCAACCAGCCGCTGATCGTGATTTTCGAAGACCTGCACTGGGTTGATGACGAGACCCAGGCTTTTCTGAACCTGCTTGCCGACTCAATCGGCGCCGCACGCATCTTGATGCTGGTCAACTATCGCCCGGAATACTCGGATCAGTGGAATAGCAAAGCCTACTACACGCAATTGCGGCTCGATCCATTAGGCAGGGAAAATGCCGACGAGATGCTGACCGCGCTGCTCGGCGACGGCAAGGACATCGTCCCGCTCAAGCGGCTCATTGTCGAACGCACCGTGGGCAATCCCTTTTTCATGGAAGAAACAGTACTGGTGCTGTTCGACGAAGGCGCACTGGCGCGCAACGGCGCGGCAGTAAAGCTTACCCGGCCGCTGAGCCAGTTGAAGATTCCGCCTACCGTGCAGGCGATTCTCGCCGCGCGCATCGACCGGCTGGCGCCCGATGAGAAGGAGTTGCTCCAAACCCTGGCGGTAATCGGCAAGGAGCTGCCGCTGACTTTGGTGCGGGAGGTTGCCGGTGCCGGGGGGTTGGAGCGGAGGCTAGAGCATCTGCAATTGGCCGAGTTCATCTACGAGCAGCCTGCGACGGGCGACATGGAGTATACCTTCAAGCACGCGCTGACCCAGGAGGTCGCTTACAACTCGCTTTTGAGCGAACGGCGCAAGCTGATCCACCATCAGACTGCGCGAGCAATCGAAGCGCTCTACGCAGAGCGGCTGGAAGACCGCTACGGCGAGCTCGCGCATCACTACGGCCGGGCTGCGGACAACCGCAAAGCGGCGCATTACCTGTCGCTTGCGGCGGGACAGGCGTTGGAGCGCTCGGCGAATGACGAGGCGCTCGCGCACGCGGAGGCTGGCCTGAAGCTGCTCGAAGCCCTGCCTGATGACCGGGAGCGCGCGGAGATGGAGCTGGACCTCAGGCTCTCTCTGGGCCCCGCTCTGCGGTCGGTAAAAGGGCTGGCCGATGAAGAAGCGGGAGCGGCGCTTTCCCGTGCCTGCGAACTTTGTCGCCGGCTCGGCAGAATACGCAGTCTTCCAGGCGCGCTCGGTGCGCTGAGCGTGTACCACAGTATGCGCGGCGAGCGGCAGCAAGCCCTCGAATACGAACAGGAAGCCCTCGCCATTGCACATCAGCTCAACGACCCGGTTGAGGAGGCTCTTATCCTCTCGCGCGTGGGATCCACCTCATGGGCTCTCGGTGACCTTGCGGGCGCTCGCGAAAGCCTTGAGAAGGCGCTCGCCATGTGCGCAACGTTGCCCGCTTCCAGACCTACGCGTATCGCGCGGATGAACGCGCTCAGTTTTAGTTGCATGCCGCTCTGGCAGCTCGGCTTCCCTGAGCAGGCCTCGAGGAGATGCGGAGAAGCCCTGAGCTTCGCGCAGGGATCGGGGCTTCCTGGTTTACTGGCCGTGTTTCTCGGCACGGTAGCCCGAGTGGCGATTGAATGCGGTCGACACGGTCCGGCGCGCGAGCAGGTTGAGAGACTGGCCGGCCTTGTCGCCGAGCATGAGTTAGTGCGGATTTCCGATCTTGTACCGCTCCTGAAAGGCTGGTTGCTGGTCCGGGAAAACAATCCCGAGAAAGGCATCCCGCTGATTCTTGAAGCCAATGCGATGTTCGACGCCAGCAACGTGAAGGCCGCCGCTCGTTTCGGGCCTGCGTACTGGCCGAGGCATATATCGGTGCAGGCCGGTCGAAGGACGGATCGGCCGTTCTGGATGAAGCATCGCTGGCGAGCGAGCGGGACGGAGAGCGCAACTACGATCCAGAGCTTCTGCGCCTCAGAGGAGAGCCTGCTGTTGCGGGACGGATCTGACCCGACCGAAGCGGAGGCTTGCGTGCGCCGGGCTGCCGAACGGGCCCGCCAGATGAGCGCGAAGTCGTTCGAGCTGCGCGCGGTTACGAGTCTCGCTCGCCTGCTCGCGAAGCAGGATCGCCGCGACGAGGCGCGGGCGATGCTTGCCGAGATCTACGACTGGTTCACCGAAGGCTTCGACACCGCCGATCTGAAAGACGCCAAGGCGCTGCTGGATGAATTGAGCGCTTGACCGAGAAGAGGAGGAGCTTCATGGAGATGCGCATGCCGGGCAAACGACCGGCTCCGGTGATTCCAGCGCTAATCGGCCTGTTCATCCTGGCTGGTTGGGGTTCGAGCATTGCGCAGGTGAACCCCGGAGATACGATCACCTCCGCCAACGTGGCGAAGGTCAAGGACCTGGTGTCGCCGGGAGTCTACCAGATGGTTAGCGCCGGCAATGTCACCATCAAAGTGGTTGCGACTGAAAAGATTGACTGGCCGCCGCCCTACAAGGATGCGACCGAGAAGTACTCGGCGCAGGTGAGTCTTTCGCCCGACCATCGCAGCCTGGCCGGCTACACCGCCGGACTGCCGTTTCCCAAGATCGATTCCAACGACCCCAGCGCGGCAGTCAAGGTAATGTGGAACTCGCAATTCCGCCCCGGATTGAGCGACGACTACGACGTGCGTTTCAGCGATTGCGACATCTCCAAAGGCGGTGAGATCGTCGAGTCGATCCAGTTCGGACATTACGCCGGCTACAGCCTGGTAGGACGGACCGAAGTGCAGCCGATCCCGACCGATCCGGACTTCAGTCAGAGCAACCGCTACTGGCTATTCGGTTTGTATCCCGTGCTGCAGCCGGCCGAATTGCGCGGCGCCGCGCTCAGCCGCTTCCGTTTCGCGGACGGCTCCAAGCCCGACGAGTCATGGGTCTGGAGTCCCGGCTCACGGCGCCTGCGTCAGGTGGACGAGTCGATGCTGAGAGATGCCAGCGGCTTGGGATGGGCCCCGGATCGCTACATGGGTTTCAATTCCAAGCTCGAGGAATTCGACTACAAGCTGCTCGGGCAAAAGCCGATGCTCGGATGCTTTCACGCCGCGCATTCGCCCCAACCGGTATGCGGCGCCAACGACCCGAGTTGCGGCGAGAACTGGGAGCTGCGAAACCTCTACGCGATCGAGGCCGATCCCCGGACGGCAAATGGCGGCTCCAAAGCGATCGTATACGTCGACTCTGAAACCTGGTTCAGCCCCTATCTGGATACCTACAACACCCAGGGCCAACTCGAAGAGGAGGACGCCTATCTGCTGGCGTACGGTGATCGATCGATGCCGCAGGCGAATGTGGCGGTCTATCCTTTCAAGCGCCAATTTCCGGTCGGCGCGGTGTCGTTCGATGCGGGCCAGGGCGTCCTGACCAAATGCTACCTGCCGGGCGCCGATACCCAGGATACCGAGGGCTGGTACATCAACATGGGTACGGTGGACAAAGAGTTCTTCGTGAACAAGGCTCTCGAAAGAGCGGCGCATTAGGAGCGAATGCAATGAGGAAGCTCAACTTGGTCCTGGCGCTCGCCGGCGTTCTGATGCTCTCTGCGGCCGGAGCCGCGCGAGCCGATTTGCTGCACCGGCATCCGCCGCTGCCCAAGGGCCTGCCGAAGAAATGGGACAAGAAGATTCCGATTCCCCCCGGCGCAGTCGTAGCCGCCGTCCGGCATCGTACAGACGGTCGAGTTCTCTGCGCCCGGCGAGTTCGACGGCCTGATCAACTTTTACAATTCCGAGTTGACCAAGGCCGGCTTCCACTTGGGGCCCCACGTGGAGGTTCCAACCCGCAAAGCCTACAACCTCAACTTCAGCAAGGCGAGCGTGCAGGACTCCGTCTCGATCTTTCCCGACCAGAAGGATACCTCGAAGTTCACGGTCCGGGTGCTTTACGAAGTGCCCAACACGCGCCGCCATCTGTTGAAACTGCTGCTCGATCGATGGCGGGTCTGGCCGCGATTCTGGCGCTCCAAAGAACCGCCGGCCGGGGCAGAGCCCGCCCCTGACCCTGGTGAGCCAGCCGGACAGGCTAGTCCGACTAAGTGATATCGCTTCGGCCTGCTCGACCAGTGACTGCGCCTAGCCTAGAACCTGCATTGCGCCACGGTTCGGCACTCGAGATCGCGGCTGAAATGGTTGGGCACGAACACCAACCCTTTGTTCGGACAGAAGGTAAAGAAGGCGGCGTGATACCATCCGCCGTTGATATCGGCGTCGGCTTGCGCCTGCTTCTTGTCCGCCGCCGCTGCTTTCCAGTCGCCACCTTCCTGCACCATATAAATTCGCACACGGCTGACCTCGCCGACCGGAACGTCAGATGAATCGGGCGTGAAGATTTTCGCTTCCACCACTGCGTCATTGGCGCCCTTGCGGACCACCGTCACGGTGCCGTCGAAAGCGGCCTTGAGCTTGGGGCCGGTCGGCGCGGGGCGCAGAAAAGCGGGGGTCAGCTTGCGCGCGTACTTCATCGAGGTGTTCTGCGCGGTCACGGCCAAATCGTTGTCCGCGAGCGCCTGGAACAAGCGGCTGCCCGCATCCTGAAGCGGATCATTCTGCGCCGCCGCCGGCGTTGCCTGCCCCGCCCCCTGGGCTCGAAGCTGACCGGCTGAGAGGCTCAGGAGCAGGACCGTCAAACCGACGCAGGTAGTGAACTTTGTCATCTTCTTTTCTAACCTTTCGCGGAGTCGGTGAAACCCCCACGGAGAGCAAAATTGTAACGGCTAGGCGCTAACTAGCATCGCGGGTCGAGCCCCTGCAAGGTGCGACGATGGGGGCGGACTGGCTCGCCCCGGCCTGCCGCTATAGATTCTAGCAACGAAGCACCAGCCGCGATGGAGTTCCACGTAATCACGCTCTTTCCCGAGATGTTCGACTCGCCGATGCGCGCGGGATTGCTGGGCCGCGCCGTGAGCGCGGGGCTGATCGCATTCCGCGCCCATCCGCTGCGCGAGCATGGCCTGGGCAACTATCGGCAGATTGACGACACTCCCTACGGCGGGGGCAGCGGTATGGTGATGCGCCCGGAGCCGATCGCCGCCGCGATCGATTCGGTGCTCGCGCAGCGGCCCGGGCTGTGGCGGATTCTGCTCACACCGCAGGGACAGACGCTCGACCAGGCGATGGTCCGCGAACTGGCGGCCCGCAAGCCGGGACTGCTGCTGGTCGCGGGACGCTACGAGGGCGTCGACGAGCGGGTGCGTGCGATGGTCGATCATGAGATCTCGATCGGCGACTACGTATTGAGCGGCGGCGAGGCGGCCGCGATGGTCGTGATCGAGGCGGTCGCGCGCCTGGTGCCGGGCGTGCTCGGCAATCCCGAATCGCTGGACGAGGAATCATTCAGCGCCGACGGGGTGCTCGAATATCCGCATTACACGCGACCGGAGGAGTTCCGCGGGATGCGCGTGCCGGACATCCTGCTCAGCGGCGACCATCGGAAGATCCGCGAGTGGCGCGCCGCACAGGCGCTCGAGCGGACCGCGCGCCGGCGCCCCGATCTGCTCACGCGCCGCAAGCGCGATCCCAGGTGATACGGCGGCGGTGACAGTGTGGCGCAGCTCTATCTCGCCCTGCTGCACCATCCGGTGCTCAATCGGCGCGGCCAGACCGTAACTTCCGCGATAACCAGCCTCGATATCCATGATATCGCGCGCTCGGCGCGAACCTACGGCGTTGCGGGGGTGTTCGTGGTCCATCCGGTCGGCGAGCAGCGCGACTTCGCCGCGCGGCTGCTGGACCATTGGCGGCTCGGCTACGGGCGCGAGTTCGACTCCCGCCGCCGCGAGGCGCTCGAGCTGGTCCATATCGTCGCTGAACTCGACGACGCGATAGCCGCGATCGCCGATTCGGCGGGCGCGCGTCCCGAACTGGTCTATACTTCCGCGCGCGCGCAGGACGGGATGAGTTTCGAGGAATTGAGGCAACGGATGGCTGCGCCCGGCGCGCCGCCGATCGTGCTCCTGCTCGGGACGGGATTCGGGATGGCGCCCGCGATCAAGGAGCGGGCGGATCTGACGCTCGCCGCGCTACGCGGCGCGGACGAGTACAATCATCTCTCGGTGCGCGCCGCCGCCGCGATCATGCTCGACCGCCTGCGCGGGCGATGAAACCGCGAGTTAGTCCTTGAGGTGCGGATCGTCGGTCGCGACGCAGCGCGCGGCCATGAAAACCCTGGCGCCGAGCTCAGCCACATTGGCGGCTACCTGGACCGAATTATCCTGGTACTCCTTGATGTGTTTTGCTTGGGCGCTGGTGCATTCGCTCACGGAATCGAAAGTCCCCGAAACCAGCCACTTCGACAGTGGCGCGTTGATGTCGAAACTGTTCCCGACCATAGGCGGGACCATCAAGTAGCAGTTGCCTTTTATCTCGGTGGTCTCGTTGGTATTTCCCGAGCAGGCGCATAGCGAGCAGGCACATAAGACGATCAGCGCGAGCACGACGGCGTGGCGAACTTTCATGCTGACTTTGTACCGTGTGAACGAGGAAAGGGAAAGACCGCGCGGACCTGGCGACACGACCTGGCGCGGTTGCGCGCGGCGGTGCGCGCTCACTAAGATCGGGTCGCGAATCAAATTTGGGAGGCCGATTGGTGGGCAACTTCGTCAAGGTCGCGCGGCGCGACGAAATCCCGGAGGGCTCGGGCAAGACCGTTGAGGCAAACGGCACGCCGATCGCGCTCTTCAACGCCGCTGGAAAATTTTACGCGATCCACAACACCTGCCTGCATCGCGGCGGTCCGCTCGGCGAGGGCGAACTCGACGGCACAACCGTCACCTGCCCGTGGCACGGATGGGAGTACGACATCACGACCGGACGCAAGACCGAGGAACCGGACAAGAAGGTCGCCTGCTTCGCGGTCAAGGTCGAGGGCGATGACGTTCTCATCGAAGTGTGAGGCCCGCGGCGGACAAGGTGCAGTGATCCACTCACCGTAAGCCTCGGAGCCGCCTGTCAGCCCGGGTTGGCGGTGCTTACTTCACGACCCATCAGCACGTTCGTCCTGATCGCGGCTTGTATTCTTGGCGCATGGCTGCGCTTCCATGCCCTGGGGACTTTCGAGATCACTTCCGACGAGGCGGCTTCGTGGGCAGCCGCTGCGGCGCCGACGCTGCTCGAGGTGGTTCATTCCGGCGGGAGACTGAATCCCGGCACGATCGGGCTGCACGACCTCGCGCTGCATTTCTGGATACTCGCATTTGGCGACAGCGTCACGCAGATGCGAGCGCTTTCCGCCTCTCTGGGAACTCTCGCGATTCTGCTGGTGTATCTGGTCACACTCGAAATGTTCGACAACGTCAACACCGGGCAGGTTCCCGAAAATCCGTTCCCGCGCGAAGAGGCGCGGGACATAGCGGCGCTGAGTGCACTGATCTTCGCGCTCAACTTGACGGCGATCAGACTCTCGCGAGAGGCACGGATGTATCCGTTGTTGCTCGTCGCAGGGCTCGGGCAGGTGTGGTTCCTGATCCGCGCCGCACGAGCCGGGGGCGCCTGGAACTACGCCGGCGCCATCCTGCTTGGATTCGCGGCAGTGGCCGCGAATTTCTCCGCCGTGCTGTTGTTCTGGGCCGAGGGCTTCTGGATTCTCAGTCGAGCCTGGCGGAGCAGCAGCGGGTTGCGCGATCACGAGAAGCGGCAGAAATTCCGGATCGCGGTGGCAGTCGCGGCGACAGCGCTCGCCGTGGCCGGCAGAGTGCTGGTGGGATTCGTCAAATGGTACGCGAAGGCACATGTCCCATTGACGACGCGTGCGGAATGGGCTCGCGGCTGGTTTGCGTGGTTCCGGCCCGGAACGATTTACACGCTGCGGCACTTCTTTTCTTTAGCGGTGCTGAGCCTTATCTTTCCGCTCACGGTCGGCCTTGGCGTATGGGGAACGAGCCGCATGTGGCGTCGAGCTCCCGAGGCCGCATCGCTTGCGCTCCTATGGATGTTCGTCCCGGTTGTGCTCCTGGCGATGCTGGTCGGAAAGAGTATCGCGTTGCTGACGATATTGGCCTACGCATGGACGCCGATCTTCGTGGAACGATACTTCGTCACCTGCTTGGTTCCGTTTTGCATTCTCATCGCGTTTGGAATCCGCGAGCTGCGGCCGAACTCGGCAGGGCTTGCGGCGCTTGCCCTGTTCGTCGTGCTGGCGTTGGGGAAAGTCCGGGCCTTCGACCCCACCATCGACCCGGTGTGGGGAGCTCAGTGGCGAGAAGCCGCCGAAATTGTCGAGCCCAGACTAAAGGAAGGACGCGCGGTGGACGCCGGATTTCCTTCCTTCGCCGCGGCCGTGCAGTACTACCTGCGTGACGATCCCGCGGTGAACCCGGCATTGATCCAGCTTGTCGCTGCCAACGCCGATACGTTGATCCTGGCCGATCGGCCTGCGCTCGATCCCAAACGGGCTGCGACGATAGCGGGCCTGCACCAGGCCTTTCCGCATGTCGTCGCGCACCTGCAGGGGGTATGGGTGTTGCGGCGCTGAGCATCCTGAAGCACTATTGGAAGATGCCCCTGCCGCGCGTGTCAGTCGTCATCTGCGTCTACAATGGCGCGCAGTACGTGGGGCACGCCCTCGACAGCGTGTTCGCGCAGGGCTTCGACGGAATGGAAGTCATCGTCGTCGATGACGGCTCGACTGACACCACGCCGCAGGTACTCGAAGGCTACGGCGATAGAGTTCGCGTCATCCGGCAGGATAATCGGGGCGAGGCAGCCGCGCGCAACACGGGGGTTGAAGCGAGCCGGGCGCGGTACACGGCATTTCTCGACGCCGACGATGTTTGGCTGCCGGGACGGCTGGAAAAGACCGTGGCCGCGCTCGATTCCGAGCCCAACGCCGTGCTCGCCTATGCCGATGCGGTCGCGGTCGACGAGCGGGACCACCCGCTCGCTGCTACGTATGTGCCGGCCAGACCGGGCCCGGCCGCCGTCACGGGAAGACCTGCTCATCGACGGATGGTGGCCGATCCTGCCAACAACCACGCTCATTCGGTGCGAAGCGTACCTGGCCGCCGGCGGCTTCCGCGAACAGTTCAAGAGAACGGGATTCGCCGACTGCTGGTTTTTCTTGCTGATGCGCGAGCGGGGACCGTTTGTCTATTTGCCCCAAGCCCTCGCACGCTATCGTAGCCTGCCGTTTGTCGATCGGATGGAAAAGTATGCCCCGGGCTTCGTCACGTTTTCGCGCCTGGTGAGGGACCGTTACGGAGAGGCCGGGAATCGGGCGATTCTTCAGCGGGCCGAAATGAGTTCGCATTTGCTGGTCGAGACCGGCATGCGTGCTATCGCCACGGGCCAGATGAAACAGGCGCGGCGGGCACTGCTTTGCGCTACGCGCTACAAGGATCCGGATTGGCAAACCAGGCTCAGGCTGCTGAGGGCCTATATGCCCGGCTCGCTCGCCCTGGTGCTGACCAGCCGCAGGCGGCGAATGAGAGCCAAGGTCTGGGCGGGCGCCGATCACTTGAACTCTGACTGAATGCCCGCCGGTCGGCGATGCGCACGCCGGCGATGCCGCAGACCATATCGACGATCGAATAGCACGCGAGAGAATTGAACGATGGAGCGGCCACGCGTTTCGGTTGTAATACCCGTATTCAACTGCGCGGCGAGCGTAGCGGGCGCGATCGACAGTGTCTTTGCGCAGGACTTCGAAGGGACCGAGGTCGTGGTGGTCGACGACGGTTCGACCGACGCCACGCAGCAGGTGCTTGACCGCTACCGCGATCGGGTCAACGTCATCCGGCAGGAAAATCGAGGCTCGCCTGCCGCGCGCAACGCGGGGGTTGAAGCAAGCGGGGCGCAGTACGTGGCATTTCTCGACGCCGATGACCTTTGGCTGCCGGGACGGCTCGAAAAGACCTGCGCTGCGCTCGATTCCGACCGCGACGCGGTGCTCGTGTACAGCAACGCGATTCAAGTCAACGAGCGCGACGAATCGATCACCGATTCGCACGTGCCCGCGGACAAAGCGCGGGCCCCGTCGCTCCAGGACTTGATGGAAGCCTGGTGGTGGATCCTGCCGACGACGACGCTCATTCGTCGCGACGTCTACCTGGCGGTCGGTGGTTTCAACGACCAGTTCAAGGGATCGAGGGGATTCGCTGACGGTTGGTTCTTTCTGCTGATCCGCGAGCGGGGACCGTTCGTCTATCTGCCCGAACCGCTCGCCCGCCATCGGACCCTGCCGGTTATGGATCGGATGGAAAAGTATGCCCCGGGCTTCGTCACATTCTCGCGCCTGGTGCGGGAGCGCTACGGAGAGGTGGGCAATCAGGCAATTCGGCAGCGGGCCGAGTGGCGTTCGCTGATCGAGTCGGGCGTACGGGCCCTCGATGCCGGCCGAATCAAAGAGGCGCGGCGTGCGTTCCTCTGCGCGCAACGTTACGAGCCCCTTGATCGGCGCAACCTTCTGAGGCTGGTCAGAACCTATCTGCCCGCGCCCGTCGCGCTCGCGGTGAGCAGCCGCAAGCGGCGGGTGAAAGCTCGCCTCGAGGCAAGCGCCCAGCACTTGAACTGCAACTGAGTACCGGGCTTTGGACAATGCGCACGCCTGCGAGGACAATCGAATGATGGAGCAGCCACGCGTTTCGGTTGTAATTCCTGTATTCAATTGCGAGTCGAGCGTCGCGCGCGCGATTGACAGCATCCTGGCGCAGAAATTCGAAGGGACCGAGATCGTAGTGGTTGACGACGGTTCGACCGACGCCACGCCGCAAGCGCTCGACCGCTACCGCGATCGCGTCCGCGTCATCCGGCAGGAAAATCGGGGCTCGCCGGCCGCGCGCAACGTGGGGGTTGAAGCAAGCCGGGCGCAGTACGTGGCATTTCTCGACGCCGACGACGTTTGGCTGCCGGGACGGCTGGAAAAGACCTTCGCCGCGCTCGATTCCGATCGCGAGGCGGTGCTCGCATATAGCGACGCGATTCGGGTCGACGAACGCGACCAAATCATCGCGGAGTCGTGTGTGCCGGCCATGATGGCGCGGGCGCCGTCGATCGAAGAGTTGCTGGAGGGATGGGAGCTCCTGACGACGACGACACTCTTTCGGCGCGACGCGTATCTGACGGTCGGCGGGTTCTGCGAACAGTTCAAGGGAGCGAGAGGATTCGCGGACGTTCTGGTTCTTCCTGCTCATCCGCGAGCGTGGGCGCTTCATCTATGTGCCCGAGCCGCTCGCCCGCTATGGCAGCCTGCCGCTTCTGGAGCGGTGTGAAAAATATGCTCCGGGCTTCGTCACGTTCTCGCGCCTGGTGAGAGAGCGCTACGCAGAGGTGGGGAATCGGGCAATTCAGCATCGGGCCGACGGACATTCTCGATCCCTGGTCGAATCGGGCGTGCGGGCGCTCGACGCCGGGCGGATGAAAGAGGCGCGGCGAGCGTTCCTCTGCGCGGGGCGCTATGAACGCCTTGACCGGCGCAACCTCTTGAGGCTGGTCAGAACCTATCTTCCTGCGCCTATCGCGATGGCGCTGAGCAGCCGCCAGCGGCGCGTAAGAACCGGTCCCGATACGCCGATCGCCTGAACGGGGGCTGAATGCCTGACGGCCGATCCGCGCGCAACCGCCGTTAGCGGGCAGAAACGGCCCCATCGGACACGGTCGCGCTCCAATGGACGGCGCGGAAATAAACGTTCAGAATCGGGCGAAGCCCCCTCGGACTTTGCGGGCTTTCGGACTTTGATGCAACGGAGGCGTAGATGAAGGTACTGGTTACCGGAGCAGACGGCTATCTTGGTTGGCCGCAGGCGATGTACCTGTCGGCGCGGGGCCATCAGGTCGCCGTGGCCGACAACTTCAGCCGGCGGGCCTGGGACCTGGAGTGTGGAACCGAGAGCCTGACGCCCATCCACACCCTGCACCAGAGAGTGGCCGCCTGGAACCGGCTCACCGGCAAAGTCCTTGAGATGCTCCCGGGCGACCTCACTGACTTCGAGTTCGTTGACAAGCTCATCGGCCAGTTCAAGCCGGACGCGATCGTGCATTACGGCGAGCAGCGCAGCGCGCCTTTCTCGATGATCGATCGCAAGCACGCCTCCCTGACGCAAGTTAACAACATCGTGGGGACGCTGAACCTGCTCTTCGCGATCAAGCAGCATTGTCCCGACTGCCACCTTGCGAAACTCGGCACAATGGGAGAATACGGCACGCCGAAAATCGACATCGAGGAAGGCTTCATCGAAATCACGCACAACGGACGCAAGGACGTGCTGCCCTATCCCAAGCAGCCGGGTTCCTTCTACCATCTGTCCAAGGTTCACGACTCCGGCAACATCATGTTCGCCTGCAAGACCTGGGGAATCAGGGCGACCGATCTGAATCAGGGCGTGGTGTACGGACTGGAGACCGAAGAGACCGCGCGCGATGAGATTTTGGCGACGCGTTTCGACTACGACGGAATCTGGGGTACCGTGCTGAACCGCTACTGCGTGCAGGCCGCGATCGGCCATCCGCTGACGGTTTACGGCAAAGGCGGGCAGACCCGCGGCTTCCTGGACATTCGTGACACGATGAGCTGCATCGAGCTGGCCCTGCTCAACCCGCCGAAGGCCGGAGAGTACCGGGTCTTCAACCAGTTCACCGAGCAATTCAGCGTTGCCGGGTTGGCGCAACTGGTGAAGGAGATCGCGGGCAAAAAGGGGCACCGTGTTGAGATAGTCCATACCGAGACGCCCCGCATCGAAGCACAGGAACACTACTACAACGCCAAACACACCAAGTTGATCGATCTGGGGCTCAAGCCCCATCTGCTCTCGGACGTGTTGATCGAATCGATGTTCGACCGGGTGGTGTCGTGCCGCGATCGCGTGCGGCCCAACACGATCATGCCGCAAGTGGATTGGCGACGGCAGGCCAACCCGGTAGGCTACCCGCCGCGACACGGTGGAGGCGACGCTGTAGAGCGCTGAAAGGCCTATAGATCCCGCGTCGCGACCCGTACAAAGAGAGCGGACACGAAACGGACTGTTCCCTTATCCAGGTTTACTTCGTGTCCGTCCGGTCAAGGCCTGCGCCAGATTCAACGGAAGGAAAGTTCTGACTAGTCTGCCGGCGTTCCTGAGACTCAGAGGATGGTAGCGTAGTGCGAGCATGAACGCGCGGCGTGCGTATCTTTTGTCACCGCGCCGCATGGCCAGAAGGCCCTCGTAGCCGAGCGCAGTGACTTGCGCGCTGACCACTTCCCGGGTCAGCGCGGCGCCCCGCGCGCCGTAGCGCTCGCGCACCAGCCGCACGAAGATCGCGCAGCCACTCGCGTACTTGCGCAGCCGCTCCAAATCCGGCTCGATGCGATATACGACCAGCGGTTCACGGATGTACACGAAGTCGCCGTGCTCGCGAGCCAATAGCCACAGGTAGGGATCCTCATAGCCGGCTGACTTGAACGCCTCGTGGAAACCTCCGCACAAGTCGAAAACCTTGCGCCGCATCACGACCGTGCTGGTCAGGATCGGCCACCAGCGCGTGAGCATCTCGCCCATCGAGGGCGCGTGGTCGCTGGCCGCGTCGACGAGTCCCGCCATCTCACGTCCCGAGCCGTCTACCGACTTGAAACCCGAGTAAGCGAGGACGGCGGCGGGCGCGCTGTCCAGAGCGCCGGACATTTTGCTCAGCTTGCCCGGCATCCACTCGTCGTCGGCGTCGAGGAACGCGAGATATTCGCCGGCCGCGATTGCGGCACCGTGGTTACGCGCCGCCGACGGTCCGCTGCGGCGTTGTCCCACGACTCGAATTTGCGATCCGAAATTCGCCAGCGCCGCGGGCGTCGCGTCGGTCGAGCCATCGTCGACTACGATGATCTCGAGTCCATCGAATTGCTGAGACAGCGCGCTCTCGATTGCACGGCTGATCGTGCCGGCCCCATTGTAAACGGGGATGACCGCGGAGACGCGAATCACGTTCTGACCGGTTCCCGGCTGGCTCATCGCGCCCGCACTTCGACCCCGCGCATCTGCGCGACGATTCGCGGGTAGGCTTTGGAATCCGGGCCGAAATGCCCGGGCTGTTCTGCGTCATCGGCCACAATCAGAAGGCTTGGCGGGGGCGTGCGCGGGACGGCCCCGACTATCAACCCCCGCTGCGCAGGCGGCGTGTAGTAACGCACGACGCTGATCGCGTAGGCGGGCGCGACGGCGACCGCCGCGTCTCCGTGGAGATTGGCAAGCGCTGCCGCGGCAGCTTCCCGCCATTGGATATCGCGAGGTTTGTGCTCGTAGTGGAAGACATATCCGAGCGACAGGGCGGCCATGACCGCCGTCGCCGCGAGCTGGATACGCATCTCGCCGAGCTCAGAAATCCCCAGCGCAACCAGGACCAGAAACGCCACCAGCGACGACAGCACGTAGCGCTCGATCAGCATCGGCGAGACGACATAGGAGGCGACCAGTAGCGCCGCCATCGGCATCCACAACCATAAGAGCGCAAAGCCAATTCCCTCGGGCTCCCGCATCCATCCTCGCCAGGCCCCCCAGGCCGCAAGGGCCGTCATGATCAGCAAGGTGAAGCGTCCGCCGTTGCTTTTCTTGAGCAAATGTATCGGCTCCAGGATCGAGGGGCGGTCTATCCAATTGAGAAGACCGTGGTTGAAGAGCACGGTGGCAACCCGCAGTTGCGGCAGCATCGGCGGCACAAGCAACGCAAAGCCGGCCGCTATCGCTGTCGCGGTCCTCAACAACGCCGATCTTCGGACAACCTGGCGCCGCGTGGCAAACAGCATACAGAGCAGCCAAAATCCCTCGGTGGCTGGAACGAGAGCGGCCGTAAAGTTGCTGGCCACTGCCAACGCCGTGAACAAGCTGACGCCGGCGCAATCGCCCATCGCGCCGCGTCGCGACGCGCGGAGAAAAAATAGCACCTGCGCAAGCGTGGCAACCAGCATCAGGGGATACATCCGGGTCTCGCGCGAGTACCTGACCATCGCGAGGTTGACCGCGAATAGCAGGGCGGCGATCGCGGCGATCATGCTGCGTTCCTGGGGGTTGCGGTCCCGGGGGTCGCGGGCCGCAGCTTCGGGACCGGGGCCGGCGATCGCACGCGCGACCGCAAATGCGATCAGAATTGCGACCGTTCCCAAACCAGCTGACAAAGCACGCATCGTGGCGAGATGGTCGCCGGCCAGCCCGATCCACCAATGGAGCGCGAGATCGTGGGCCCCCAGCGTGCCGGCGTTCAAAAATGCCTGGCGCCGGAGCACTTCCTTGATTGACGGCGCCGCGGCCGCCGCCCATGAAGAGCCCTCATCAGCCGACATCTCGGCACTGCCCAAGCCGGCGAATCGCAACCACGCTCCCGCCGCGATCGCGACTCCCAGCAGGAGCTCCGGCTGGCGGCTGAGGCTAACCCGCACGATAGTTAACCACGCGCCAGGAACCGCCCTGCCGCGTAAGTCACCAACCCCGCCACCAAGCCCGTCATCATGCTTTCCAGGCCGCTCAGCCACCATCGGCGGCTGGTGATCACGGTCTTGGCCGCGCCCACCGCAAACAACGCCGCAATCGTGACCACAGCCGAGAAGATGACCCCGCTCGCCGGCGCCACGAACAGATACGGCAGGACCGGAATCGACGCGCCGACCAGGTACGCGCCGGCCACGGTCGTGCCGGAGCGCAGCGGCAGGTCGAATGACTCCTCGGCAAAGCCCAACTCCTCGCGCATCATGACGTTGCGCCAGCGCTCGGGCTCGGCCGTGATGTGCGCCACGATCTGATCGAGCAGCGGACCGGCGAAGCCCTTATTGCGATAGATGGCGCGAATTTCCTCGCGCTCACGCTCGGGCCAGCGCTTGATCTCGTCCCGTTCGCGCTCGATCTCGCTCTGGTAGAACTCGATCTGTGAACGGGCCGAGATGAACGCGGCCAGACCCATCGAGATCGAGCCGCCGAGCGTCTCCGCGATTCCCGCCATGATCACCACGCGTGCGGCGTTGAAAGCTCCGGCCACGCCCGAAGTGACCGCGAATGACGCCACCATCCCGTCGTTGAGGCCGAGCATCAGGTCGCGCAGGCTGGCGCCGCCGGCAGCGTGGACCTCCTCAGTATGATGATCGTATTCACGCCGGCGGATCGCGATCGCCATGGCAATTCCTCAGCGAGTCCGGGAAAGTTGCGCCGGCTCGCTGCGGCCCTCACTGGCGCGGCGGGCTGCGCGTTTGCGATCTTCGTGCTTGCGATCTTCGCGCCGCTTGCGCTCCAGCAGCCGCGCGACGGTCTGTCTGGCCTCGCGGCGCCCGGGCCGCGCTCCCAAGTAAGCATACAGGAAACGCAGCCGCTCGCTGCGGCGCAGAAAGCGGCCGATACTACGATCGAGCCTGCACCAGGTTGCGTTCGCGCCGCGACCGGCCCACCCGCCAAAGACGCCTGAAGCCGTCGAGGTCGACAAAATAAATTGCCGGGTCGCCGCCGGTCTCTTCCAGCATCAGGTTGGTCTCCTGCAAATCGGAGCTGAAAAGACCGGCGTCATGCAGCCGGCGGACCTCGCGCGCGACGGCATCAAGAACGCCGCGCCGCCAGCGGGCGGACTGGCGCCGCCGGCCGTCCTTCACTTTGATGAATACGCTGAGATTGCGCGCGCTGCGCAGCGGCTCGCTAATCAGGTAGCTGGCGCGAATCGATCCCGCGCTGCTGAGCTCAATCGCGGCGTAAGGCTCGGGATGTCTGAAACCGCTGGCGCGCAGCAACTCGGCGCCGCGGACCGAGCGGCGCGCGCGCGACCCGCGAATCCTGAGCCACCATCCGTAGCTGCGTGAGCCCCGGTCGAAGCGCTTGATAAAGGCTCCCCCGCCGTTTTCGAGCGCGATGAATCCGCCCCTGGTTTTGGCCTCATCCTTGACCGGTTCGAAAGCTGGGCTCGAGATCAGGTCCTCTGCGCGCGCGGCGATCTCGGCCCATTGCGGCGAGCGCGCATAGATCAGGCGCGAGTGCATCCAGCCAGGCGAATCTGCAAGGGCAGCCGCGATGCCAAATCCGTGGCGCTCCGCGCTGCGCCCTTGCAAATCAGGATTTGGGGCGGACGATGAGCTGGCCGCCGACGTGCGCAGCATGCAGTTGGCAGCCGAAGTCGAATAGGCCCGGCTTGTCGGCCGTGAACTCGACGGTTTCGGTCTTGCCCGCGGTGACGACCTTCTCGATGCCGTAGGCCGGGATCGCGAAGCCGTGCTGGTTATTAGCGGCGCCCGGCACCTGGTTCTTGAGCGTGATCTCGACCTTGTCGCCTTCGTTGACCACAAGTGTGCTCGGCAGCCAGAACTTGGTCTCTCCGATCAGCACCGAGACCTCGGTGAACTTCTGCACGCCGTTTACCGTCTCGGGGATTTTCACGCCGCTTGCCGCGGGAGCCGGAGCCGCCGGCGGCGTCTGTGCTGCCGCGAGTGAAGCCGCACCGAAGATCAATCCCGCCGCCGCCAGTATCATGAGTTTCCCGATCGCTGTTTTCCGCATATCCGGTTCTCCTTTGTCCATGAAGATGAAGAAGGATGTCTGATGACTCAGCCGTTGAACTCTTTGGTCAGCTTGCGCCACTCCGCGTCGTTCTCGCCCGGCCGGTAGAAGGCATAGAACGCAAGCCGGTCGAGCAGTCCCTGGTAGCGCGCGCGGACCTTGGCGCCGATCTCGTCGAAGGTGCCCGACACCGTGTAAGTGTCGAGCATATCATCGGTAATTTCGTTGGCCATCCCACCCCAGTCGCCCTTGGCGGCCTTCTCGCTCAGCCGCGCCGACACTTCGCCATAGCCATGCGTATCGAGCACGACCTTGTAGGTGCGGGTCGAGGCGTAAAACGCGATTTGCTGGCGGACGGCCGCCTTGGCGCGCTCGATCTCCTCATTGTTGGTCCCGGTGATCACGAAGGCAGTGCTCGCGATCGCGAAATCCTTGCGGCTGCGGCCCGACTTTTTCAGTCCGATCTCCACGTTCGGGATCACGAATTCGCGCAGATACTTGGGCGAATTGAACGGATGGGCATGCAGGCCGTCGCAGAGCTCGCCCGCGAGCCGGCAGATATATTTGTTCACGCCCGCTATGTAGATCGGGATGTTGGAATAGTTGTGATGCGGCGGCGTGAAAAACGGCGTCATCAGGGAAAAGTTGTAGTACTTCCCCTCGTACCTGAGGCGCATCCCACCCTCGGACCAGCATTTGAAAATCGCGCGCAGCGATTGGATATATTCGCGCAGCCGCGGCACCGGCGCGTCCCATTTGACCGCGAAGCGCCGTTCGATATGGCCCTTGACCTGGGTGCCAAGCCCCAGGATGAAGCGGCCTTGCGACAGCCCCGCAAGATCCCACGCCGTATACGCCATCGCCATCGGGCTTTTTGGAAAGGCGATCGCGACCGCGGTACCCATCTTGATCCGGCTGGTATGCTCCGCGACCAGCGCTAGCGGCAAAAGGCCGTCGTTGCCGGCTTCCGCGGTCCAGATAGCGTCGAAGCCGGCCTCTTCGGCCGCTTTGGCAAGGGTGGGAACTTCGCGCAAGCCGCGCGCCATGATACCGGTATCGAGTTTCATTGACACCCGCTCTCAGAGGTATCGGGTGAGCGTAACAGAAGCGGGCGCCGACTGAAAACCGCGCGAGGGCCAGAGGGGCGATTTCATGAGAACGGTCGCTTGGCCAGTTCGTAGACGATCAAATGCGGTCCAGGATGCGACTGTCGGCCTCCCAACCTGCCGCGGCGGCTTCGGGCAAGATCCCATAGAGATCGCCCATCGCCTCCAAGGCGGTCTGCTGCGCTGGGACAGCTAGCAGGCGAGCGACCACGCGCGAGTTGCGCTCGATCGCAATTTCCCCTCCCTCCGCGACCAATTGGTCGAGGATTCGGCTCAGGTTGCGAGCGAGCTCGGTTGCGCTGATGATCGCCTTCATACAGATAAATTTTTATATCAGATAATTGCAGGTAATTCCCCCGCGTCTGGAGACGCCTCAAGGCGCGATGATAACCTGCTCTGGTGCAGCCGCTGCTTGAAGTCAAAGACCTGCGCACCGCGTTCATGACCGAGGAGGGCGAGGTGCGGGCGGTTGACGGCGTGAGCTTTTCGGTCGCGCCGGGCGAGCTGATGGGGCTGGTCGGCGAATCCGGCTCGGGCAAGACCGTCAGTGTGCTGTCGATAATGCGCCTGCTCCCCGAAGGCGCGCGCATCCAGAGCGGATCGATCATCTTTGAGGGCCGCGACCTGCTGAAGATCTCCGAGCCCGAGATGCGCGCGATTCGCGGCGCGCGGATCGCGATGATCTTCCAGGAGCCGATGACTTCGCTCAACCCGGTGTTCACGATCGGCAGCCAAATCGGAGAGGCGGTACGGCTCCATCAGAAGGCCTCCCGGCGCGAAGCACGCGCGCGCTCGATCGAGGCGCTAAGACTGGTCGGGATCGCCGATCCCGAGCGGCGCGTAGACGACTACCCGCATCAGCTGTCGGGCGGGATGCGCCAGCGGGTGATGATCGCGATGGCGCTGGCCTGCAATCCCAAGCTGCTGATCGCCGACGAGCCGACCACCGCGCTCGACGTGACGATCCAGGCGCAGATTCTCGACCTGATCCAGGACTTGAAGGAGCGCTTGGGCCTGGCGGTGATACTGGTGACGCACGATCTCGGCGTGGTCGCCGAGTACGCCGACGACGTAACGATTCTGTATGCCGCGCGCGTGATGGAGCAGGCGCATGCGGATGAATTGTTCCGCAACCCGCTCAATCCCTACACGCGCGGGCTGCTCGCTTCGATTCCGGGCGCGGGTGGAGTAAAGCGCGCGCGCCTGCAGGCGATACCGGGCTCGATCCCCAGCGCGCGAAATCCCCCGGCCGGATGCAGGTTCCATCCGCGATGCGCCCTCAGTATCGAGGATTGCGCCCGCGCCCAGCCGCCGCTCGAAGCGAAGCTTCCAGACCATTATGTCGCCTGTATCCGGGTCTAGCGCTCCAGCCTCCCCAGCCTCGCAAGGCGCCGCGAGCACCGCGGGCGCAGGTGCGCTGATCTTTACCGAGAACCTGAGCAAGGAATTCCGCGCCGGCTCGGACGGCCTGTTCGCCCGCGCGCTGACCGTCAAGGCGGTGCAGCACGTCAACCTGCAGATCTTCGCGGGCGAGACCGTCGGCCTGGTCGGCGAGTCGGGCTCCGGCAAATCGACGCTGGGCCGCCTGATTATCAAGCTGATCGCGCCGACCGCGGGGCGGGTGGTTTTCGACGGGAAGGATCTCGCCCAGCTCGGCCGCAGTGAGCTGCGCAACCTGCGGCGCGAGATGCAGATCGTCTTTCAGGATCCCTATGCGTCGCTGAACCCGCGGATGAGGGTGAGATCGATCGTCGGTGAAGGAATAACAATCCACAGGCTGGCGCGCGGCGCCGAGAAGGAGGCGCGCATCGCCGAGCTGCTCCAGATGGTGGGCCTGGACGCCGAGGCGCTCAACCGCTATCCGCACGAGTTCTCAGGCGGGCAGCGCCAGCGAATCGGAATCGCGCGGGCGCTGGCGGTGAATCCGCGCTTTCTGGTGCTCGACGAGCCGGTCTCGGCGCTCGACGTTTCGATCCAGGCGCAGATCATAAACCTGCTCCAGGACCTGCAAGAGCGGCTTAAGCTGACCTATCTCTTTATCGCGCACGACCTGCGCTTGGTCGAACATATCAGCCGGCGCGTCGCGATCATGTATCTCGGCAAGATCGTCGAGCTCGCCGATCGCGACGACATCTACGCCAACCCGCGCCATCCCTACACGCGCGCCCTGCTCTCGGCGATTCCAGTGGTCGAAGCCGGCTCGCGTCCCGAGCGAATCCGGCTTCCCGGCGAGGTTCCCAGCCCGGTTAATCCGCCCTCGGGTTGCGCCTTCCATCCTCGCTGTCCGTATGCGAAAGATGAATGCAGGAAGGTTGAGCCGCGGCTGGAGACGGGAAGGGGCGGACACGCGGTGGCGTGCCACGTTTTTCCGGCGCCGTAGGCTCCGATGGGCATGAAGAGCCCCGACTACATCACGCGCACCGCTGGCGGCGGGCCCGCTCCGGTAGAGGAGATTCATGCGCCGGCCGCGACCATTCCACACGCGCCCGGCCAGGTCTGGGTCGAAGAGCGCACGCGCGTAGCGGTCGGACGGGGCGCGTCGGTCTCCGGTCGCCTGATCTTTTCCGAGCCGGTGCGAATCGAAGGCCACTTCCGCGGCGAAGTGATCGCCAACGATCTGGTGGTGATCGCGCAGGAAGGCAGCGTGCAGGGCAAGGTGCGTGCGCCGCGGATGCTCATCCTGGGCGAGCTGCGCGGCGATCTCAGCGGAACGGAACGGGTGGTGCTCGGTCCTCGGGCGCGCGTCTACGGCCGGATCGAAACCACCAGCCTCACGGTTTGCGAAGGTGCCTACCTCGACGGCGACATCAGGATGCCCAACGCGTCGATCGACTCGGTCAAGCAGAGCGACAGTGCCTGACGGCCGGTCAGTTCGGGGCGCGCTGCGGCGGGCTTACGTAGCGGTCGATTCCAGGCGTGCGGCTTTGCCCGACAGCTCGCGCAGATAGTAGAGCTTGGCGCGGCGGACCTTGCCGTGGCTTAAGACCTGAATCTTCTCGATGCGCGGCGAATGCAGCGGGAAAATCCGCTCGACGCCGATCCCGTACGAGACTTTGCGCACAGTGAAGGTCGCGCGGTTGCCGCCGCGATTGATCTTGATCACGACCCCTTCAAAAGACTGGAGCCGCTCTTTCTCGCCCTCGACAACCTTGATCTGGAGTCGCAACGTGTCGCCGGCACGAAACGCCGGCAAGTCCTTGCGCAGGGCGCGATCCTCAAGTTTCTGGATGATGCTATTCATGGGAAACAAGCCTCAAAGCAGAGCCAATGAAAGTAGCGGAATGGGGACTGTGAAACAACCGCCACTTTGGGTGGGTAGTGTCCGGATCCAAAGAGTACCCATTGGGGGAGTGGGCGGTTTTCACAGCGCAGACCGGCACGGACTCCAAACCGCCCACGTACCACCGGGGGTGTCAGGTCGTGTACTCCGCGTTGATCCTTACGTAGTCGAGGCTTAAGTCGCTGGTCAAAATCGTTGCGGTGGCTTTGCCCAGCTTCAGGCTCGAGCCGGATCGCGAATTCGCGCTGGCGCATCACGGCGCCAGCCTCGCTCAGCGCCTCTGTAACAATCGCGCCGCGCGCGGCGATTTTTACCCGGCCGACGAATAGCTCCAGCCGTTCGGGATCAAGCGCGGCGCCTGAAGCGCCGGCCGCACCGACTATTCGCCCCACGTTCGGATCGCAGCCGAAAAACGCGGTCTTGACCAACGGCGAGTTGGCAATCTGGCGCGCGGCCTTGAGCGCGTCGGACTCCGAGCGCGCGCCGCGTACCTCGACCGTCACCAGCCTGGTCGCGCCCTCGCCATCGTGAACCAGCTCGCGCGCGAGCGCGCGCGAGACCGCCGCGACCGCGCCGTCAAAGGCTCCGAGCTCGCGGCGGTTGAGCGTGCGGTTGCCGGCCGCGCCGCTCGCCATCGCGATTATCGTGTCGTTGGTGGACATATCGCCATCGATCGTGATCGCGTTGAAGCTAACCGGCATCGCGCGCCGCAGCGCCGAGCGCAGTGCGGTGGCGGGAAGCGCGGCGTCGGTCACGATGAAGCCGAGCAGCGTGGCCATCCGCGGCGCGATCATGCCGGCGCCCTTGGCCGCGCCCGCGATCGTGATCGCCGCGCCGCCCAGCCGCATCGCGACCGACGCGACCTTGGGCCTTGTATCGGTGGTCATGATCGCGCGCGCGAAATCGGGCATCCGGCCTTCACCGAGCGACGCGGCCGCGCGGCGCACGCCCTCGCAATATTTCTCCAGATCGTAGCGATGACCGATCACGCCGGTGGAGCACGGCGCGACCATTTCGGGCGCGCATCCGATTTCGCGCGCGAGCGCGGCGCACGAATCGGCGGCGAGCTTGAGGCCGCGTTTACCGGTAAAGCAGTTGGCGCATCCCGAGTTCGCCGCCACCGCTTGCAGCCGTCCGCGCGCGATCCGCTCGCGCGCGATCATGACCGGCGCGGCCATCACGCGGTTGGTGGTGAACACCGCGGCTGCGGCCGCGGGCCGATCGGCAACGATCAGGCCGAGGTCGAGCGCACCCGGCGTTTTCTTGATTCCCGCGCTCACGCCGGCGAATCGAAACCCGGCCACCGGCCGCGCGTTGGGCTGTACGTCCATCAGGTCCTCCGCGCGGGTTTGTATACGCGGGGGGACAAGCAGCACAAGCCCGGCAGATGAGTCAAAAGATCTTTGGCTGGCCGCTTGCGCTCCGCTGCCGGGGGGAAAGCATCTAGCGATCCCGGCGGATGGTTCTGCGGAGATGAGCCACAGCCCCACCTGCCTCCGGCCTGCGGAGTACTCGCTCGCCTAGCACGAAGAGCAGTCTCCGCTATGGTTCTGAGTCCAGCGTTTCGTTGAAACTGCCATCAGCGGCGGCAAATAGCGTCTGTGGATCGGGCGAGACCGAGAAATTATACAGCCGTTCTGAGTGGGCTCTCAGTAGCTCTCGGACAGATTGAGGAAGCGTCGGCAGGTTCACAATCAGTCCAAGAAGCCTTTCGAGGTTTAGCCGGGCGCTTTCGTTGAAGCGATCGCGGTCTCCTGAATAGGCATCGTCAAGATTAATCGGAGGGGCAAAGACGAAGGACCCCAAAATAATGAACTCCCCCGAAACAAATGTTCGCCCTGCCCGTACTGCGAACGCGTCCGGCACCGTTCCACCTCTCACTTTCCACTCTTGTACCGCTCGCGCCTTGTCCTCGGGAGGAACCCTGAGTCTATCGTTGAACTCTTTACCCGAAGGTTCCGTCGCTAAGCCGTAAAACTGCGTCCATTGGAAATAGTCTCGAAAAATCGTGAAGAATTGTCCCTGCTTCGCGAGCGCCGGCAGACGCCTTAGATGCTCGTGGTGCAGGTGAACTTCTTGCCACTTCGCAACCTGTAAAAGGTAGGTGCCCCGATCTGCCGGATACAGTTGACTCAAGGCCATGTAGGCTCGAGTGTTTTCGTCAGCGGAAGACACCGTCTCCCATCGGGCCACGGCGCTGCGAAGGTAGTCCGCGGCATCGCCTGCCTCCGGATGCTGATTAACGTCATCTACTCCCTGAACCATAGTGAGGGCGAGCAGATAATAGCTGTTATATTGGTCGTCATTCGAATCGCGAACCAGAATCCCTTTCGCTTCGCTTCTTACTTCCAGACTTTTGTGACCATGAAGAATGAAAAGTTCGATGACTATGGGATAAAGCCATGTGTCCTTTATGCATGAGAATAGCGGCAAACCCCGGCATGATGCGTCATCGTTGTCGCGGTCCGGGTTCCGAAGCCGAAGGTTCGCGATAGATCTACCTCTTATGCACTGATACTTGAGCCATTGAACCACGAGCAGTCCTCGTACCTCGTCGCGCACCTCGGGTGCCATCCGTCTGGTGGCTGCTGCAATCAAATGAGTGATCTTGGTTGTGACGTCCGCGCCCTTTGACTGTCGCGCGGCATTAAGGAATCGTAGCGCCAAGCCAACAGCATGTTCGCCGGGGCACTCGGCGATGTGCCTAGCCAGAAAGCTCTTGCTGCCCGCTTCGGCCTTGAGCAGCAATCGGAAAGGAGCATCGAGATCAAAATCGAACGCATGTGCCTTCTCGATAGCCAAAAGTGCGAATTCTCGTTTGAGCTCTGCGCCGAATTGACCTTCGACTGCTATATCGGCCGCGCGGCAAACGTAGTGCGCGGCGAGTTCCGCCGCCGGCTCCAAACAATCCGCCATGATGCAGTTGCCGATGAGCCCGGTGAAATCCCGCCTCTCAATAGCCGCGCCAGTGGACTCTGTCAGCTCTCGAAACGTCACGTAATCGTCGGGCCGGAGTCCCCGGCAGACCGCGAAGTAGTGCGCGCGGCGAAGACTAAGTAGATCTCTCAAATGTTGCAGACCAAGTCTATCCCATATTAAGATGCAGGCTCTCAGCAGTTTATCGAGTTCCACCATCCGGCGTAGAGACAGAAGATCCTCGGAGTCTTCAATTGGCGAATGGACCGACCCGAGGCAATGGGCCGCATCGCGGAATGCTTGGTCGATTGCGTCAATGGTGTCGCCTCTCGGCTCATGCTGATGGCGGACGCGCAGGTAGTGGCAGGCCGTCAGAATCGAGGCAAGCGACACGACGCAAACTTCCAACGCCAGGGCTCTAGACAGCAGGTTATCATCGTGGGCCGCAGGCGAACCAGGTCGGTGCAGTCGCTCAGCAATCTGAATAGCCTTTCGGGCACTGGACGCCAGTTCCGTGAGATGGAGCTCTCGACTGTCGACCGTCGCCTTTCCGCCGAGCAAGGTAAGAACATCGAGGAGCGCAATGCGGTCTGTGGAACCATTACCAGATCCCTTTGAGCGTAAGCGGTCCAAGGCGTGGGCAATGTTGATGGCTCGTTCACGGAAACTCACGAGAAGTCCCCGGGACCAGAGGACCAAGGAAAAACTTACGAGGTCGATCGACAAACTGCCCACGTAGGATTCTGACTCGATCCTGTGGATTATGCTTTCCTCGAGGCCCTCGAACAGCGAGGCGCTTTCCTTGAGGGCGCCTTCCAATGCTGATTGCTCGACTTGCATCAGTATCGGGCAGAGGGTGAAAACCAACCACACCGACCGCGCGATTGCGTAGTCCTGCACAGATGCAGCCTTGGCCGTTTTCAACCACGCAACCGCCTCGCGGTCAAAGAACTCATGTTCCTTCTGACTCGCTGGCAGCGAGCCGATAAACAGCGAGAGCAGCGAATCACCAACCTCGCCACCGGGGATGGGTCCGAGGGTTTTACGTCGAAACGCATGAGCGTCGCGTAGGATGTCTGCGAGCTCCTGACCAGCGTCGGCGATCATGGGCGTCTGCAAAACAGTGCCGCCGATAGGTCCACCCAAAATGACGTAGGACTCCCAGGCTCTGTATAGTAAGTTATTCACGCTCTCCGCGCTCGCTTGCTTGCAATCATGTGCGAGGAGGGCAGCCTTACGAAGCAAAGGAACCGTCTCAGCGAACATGCAAGTCTCGAGCGTCTTGCCGACGGCAAAAAGGCCAATGTCCAGCAGCCTTTCGATCATCCTAGCGTGCACTTCATCCGAGCCGGCAATCTTGACTGCTTTTGTTAGATGGTAAACGATCTTCCGCAGGCTAAACGGCTCAATGTCCGTTCCCGGGCATATGTCGCGCCAGAAGAAACACCAGAAGGGGTGGCCCAGATGTTCATTGGCCGGCGGCAGCCTTAGACCGCCAGCGTGTTCCTCAAGGACAGCGGCCGCGTCGGGATAGACCCACAGGGTCTTGCCTCCTTCACCTAGCAGCAAGGCCTTGGGAAAGGCGGCAATGATGGTTTTAAAGGCGCTATCGATTTCGAGAGATTCCAGCCTGGTTCCGCTTAAGATCTCTTTTAGTATGCGCGTTTGCAGTTGATCCTTGCCTTCAAGGAATTTGGTGCTCAAGAAAGTTCGTGGTATCAATAACTTACAGGGGCCCGAGGTCAGAGAGAGGAAATACAAGAAATCCAGGTCGTCATAGCTCTCCCTCTTGGGGTGCTCCGATCTCCACTCATCAAACGACTCTCTGAGGTGTTTTTTCTCTCCTACATCAGCACACAGCAACTTTATCGGTTGACCGTTTGCGCCGGCTTCCGATTTCTCACGCCTCGGCAGGAGCTTTTGCTCCTCCGCCGTGATGGGCAGCTGTTCGTAGAGTGAGAGTTTGGATTCCGCTGCAATTAGCGGCGCTCCTTCCGCCAGCATCAAAGAGCTCAGGCGCTCTCCCTGCGGGTTTTCAAAAACGACCCAGACCTCAGCAGGGTCGGAGGAACCAAGTCCTCTCAAATACCTTCTTAGTACAGCCTTGGTCGTATGATCCAAGGACTCGTAGTTGTTGACGACTATCGCTCGAGGGAATTGACCCCGCTTCAGGCTAAGAGCAAGGCCAGCAGTGAGTTTGTCAAATTCGGGAGTGTTCCGGCTGAAGTCAAGGACATCGATCAACTTCTTGACCCCGTCCGAATCGTCGCCGGTCTCGAACCACCTCATCATCAAGTGTAGAAGGAGAAAGAGAAAGAAGCTCACAACCGCTGCCGCCTGCGCGCGACGGTCATCGATGAACGAGACTACTATCTCCTGTAACGTGTGAGCGACTGGCTGGTCAGAGATCCGCTCGACGACCCTTTCGATCATAGCCACGAGAAGCGCCAATCCTAACATAAGCGGCCTAGCCAACGGATTGAAACTCCGAAAGAACCCCCTGATCAATTTGTGTGCAGTTGCGAGTCGGAAGAGCGCTCTTTCCCCGACGATTTGCGTAATCTCCGGCAACTGCTGCATCTGAGGAGTGCCGCCCAGATACCAACGTGTGTATTGTGGAAAACGGTCCGCGAGCATCGTTGCGACCGACTCTGCCGACCAAGACATACCATCATCGCTGGGTACCGATATGCAGCAGCATCGAAATCGGTCGCGCTCTGCCTTCGCGATCGGATCAATATCGTGCTGGACAGCCTCAGTTAGGTTAATCGGTATTGAGCTTACCGGTGAATGCGTGGCGACGCGTCTCGAAATGCGGCGGTCGGATTGAGTAAACGATGCCCGTTCCTCGTCATTCAGAAACGAGCATCGCGGGTCCTTCAGATGCCGTCGGAAGAAACGCATTGCTCAGCCCGGGACCCCTTTCCTTGCTTCCTTTTGCCCGACGACTTTCATCAACGCTCGAAGAAGGCTCAAAGTACCGAAAGGTAAGATGTGGGAGCCGACGGGTCCGCAAATCCGCCGGCGAACGCGAGTAGCGATTATCTTCATGTCTGGACGGATCCTAGGCGGTGGATGTGATAATTAAATCGGCCACGCCCTTCAGAAGACACCCCGGGGGGTCGCTGCCGCCCCCGCACAAAGATGACGTGTCCCCCACGGTCTAATTCTACTTGCCCCGGTAGCACAGCAATCAAGGAACGTCAACCCAAGCAGCAGAGATGGTGCTCTCCTGTTGTACGTTCGCTCGCATTGAGAAACCGGGGGGCGCTACGCAGCACTGCAGGCGCTTGGCGCATCGCGGCGCCAGATTGAGACCCTCCCTTTTCACCTTCGACCGAAACAACCCCCAAAACGAAGGCCCGAAGGTGGCGCCGGTTTCAGCGCGACCGGCCGTGGCATTTCTTGAATTTCTTGCCTGACCCGCAGGGACAAAGGTCGTTGCGCCCAACTTTCTCGCCCTCGCGCTTTATGGGCGCGGCGGCGGCGGTCTCGGCCTGGCCGCCGTGGCTCATCACAATTCGCTGCCGGGGGCGCTGCTGGGTTACCTGCTGGACGCTCTGCGGGCGCGAAGGCTGGACGAAGAAGACTTTTTCCACCACGTCCTGCTGCATCGTGGCCATCAGCACCCCGAACATCGTGAACCCTTCTTTCTGATATTCGGTGAGCGGATTCACCTGGGCATAGCCGCGCAGGCCGATGCCCTCCTTCAGATGGTCCATTGCCAGCAGATGGTCCTTCCACAGCGAGTCGAGCGTCTGCAGGAAGGCCATCTTCTCGAACTGGCGCATCACAAGCGGGGTGAATTCCGCTTCGCGCTCGTCGTAAAGCTTGCGCACACGCTCCATCGCGATCTCGGTGAAGGCGGCGGGATTGTCGGGCGCTGAACCCTTCTGGTTGAAATCGAAGCGGAACTTGAACTGCTTGTAAAAGGCGTCTTCTATCGCCTTCCACTCCCACTCGGCCGGATCGGCGTCGGCCTCGCAGTGCGCGTCGACGATGCCCTCGATCACTTCTTCGCACATCTCCAGGATGTCGTCGCGCAGCGGCGTGTCGCCGAGCAGCTCGCGGCGGCGATGGTACACGACCTCGCGCTGCTTGTTCATCACGTCGTCGTATTCGAGCAGATGCTTGCGGATATCGAAGTTGTGGGCCTCGACCTTTTTCTGCGCGTTCTCGATCGCGCGGCTGATCCATCGATGCTCGATCGGCACGCCGTCTTCCATCCCGATCCGGCCCATCAGGTTCTTGAGCCGGTCGGCGCCGAAAATCCGCAGCAGGTCGTCTTCGAGCGACATGAAAAAGCGCGAGCTGCCGGGATCGCCCTGGCGTCCGGAACGGCCGCGGAGCTGATTGTCGATCCGGCGTGACTCGTGCCGCTCGGTGCCCAGGATATGCAAGCCGCCGGCCTTGAGCACCAACTCGCGCTCCGCGGCGCGCTGCGCGGCGAATTTCTTGAGCGCGGCCTGGTAAGCGGGATCCATCGGATCCTTGGTGCCCGACTCGGCCGCGGCCATGAACTCGGCGTTGCCGCCGAGCACGATGTCGGTGCCGCGCCCCGCCATATTGGTGGAAATGGTGACGGCTTTGTGGCGTCCCGCCTGGGCGACGATTTCGGCCTCGCGCTCGTGGTTCTTGGCGTTGAGCACGTGATGGCGCACGCCGGTCTTGCGCAACAGCTCCGCGACCCGCTCGGACTTTTCGATCGAAACCGTGCCGACCAGCACCGGCTGCCCGCGCTCGTGGCAATCCTTGATCTCGTCGATCACCGCGTCGAACTTCTCGGCCTCGGTCTTGAACACCACGTCGTGATTGTCCAGCCGGATCATGTCCATGTTGGTCGGGATCACCATCACTTCGAGGTTGTAGATCTGCTTGAACTCGACCGCCTCGGTGTCGGCGGTGCCGGTCATCCCGGACAGTTTCTTGTACATGCGGAAGTAGTTCTGAAAGGTGATGGTGGCCAGGGTTTGGTTCTCGGACTCGATCTTGACGTTCTCCTTGGCCTCGATCGCCTGATGGAGCCCGTCGCTCCAGCGCCGCCCCGGCATCAGGCGCCCGGTGAACTCATCGACGATCACCACCTCGCCGTCGTTGACCACGTACTCGAACGTCGCGCTTATACAAGGCGTGCGCCTTCAGCCCCTGATTGACATGATGGAGCATCAGGATGTTGACCGGTTCGTAGAGGTTGTTGACGCCGAGCAGTTTTTCGGCTTTGCTCACGCCGTCTTCGGTCAGCGCGACGCTGCGCAGCTTCTCGTCGACCGTGTAGTCCTCTTCCTTGCGCAGGTGCGGAATGATGCGGTCGACATGGTCGTAGGTGCTGGTGGATTCCTCCGATGCGCCCGAGATGATCAGCGGGGTGCGCGCCTCGTCGATAAGAATCGAGTCGACTTCGTCCACGATCGCGAAGTTGTGCTCGCGCTGAACGTAGTCGTTCAGGTTGAACTTCATGTTGTCGCGCAGGTAGTCGAAGCCGAACTCGTTGTTCTGCCCGTGGGTGATGTCCGAGCCGTAGGCGGCTTTGCGCTCCTGGTCGGTAAGGCCGTGCACGATGGCGCCGACGCTGAGGCCCAGGAACTTGTAGATCAGGCCCATCCATTCAGAGTCGCGCCGGGCTAGGTAGTCGTTGACCGTAACAACATGGACGCCGCGCCCGCTGAGCGAGTTGAGCACCGCTGGCAGGGTGGCGGCCAGGGTCTTGCCCTCGCCGGTCTTCATCTCGGCGATCATGCCGCGATGCAACACCATCCCGCCGATTAGCTGCACGTCGAAATGGCGCTGGCCAATGCTGCGCTTGGAGGCCTCGCGCACCACCGCGAACACTTCGGGCAAGACCTCTTCGAGCGCGCTGTCGCGTTCCTCGCGATCTTCGATCGCGCTGATATGCGCCTTCCACTCGGCGATCTTCGCGCGCAGCTCGTCGTCGCTTTTGGCCTGGGTCTCCGCTTCGAGCTCGTTGATCCGCTCGACGTCGGGCTTCATGCGCTTGATCTCGCGGTCGTTGCGGGAGCCGAAGATCTTGCGTGCGATTGATGAAACGGCTGTTCCCATATGCTCCGGAGAAATTTCGGGCCGGGCCTGTTCTGAGCGTGCCCCGGACCGGGATTTATTTTACCTCAGGCGGGCGTTTTTTTCAGCGTTCGATCCTCACGGCCGATTCGACCTGCGGGCCGATAAAACGGCGCCCTACCCGCACAAACCGGTCGGGCGTTTCGGTTACGAAAAAGCTCTGGCCGCCGCGCCCCGACTTGCGCCGCATCCGCAGCGCCCCCAGCCGCTCGCGCACCGCGAGAGCGGTGGTGCTCGCCGAATCGACGATCCGCACGGCTGGGCCGAGCGCGCGCTGGATCACCTCTGTCAGCAGCGGGTAATGCGTACACCCCAGCAGGAGCGTATCGATACCGCTGCTCTTGAGGCTGCCCAGGTAGTGCGCGACGATCTGTTCGGCGATCGCGTTGTCGAGATGGCCCTCCTCAACCAGCGGCACCAGCAGCGGGCAGGCGCGCGTGTAGATTTCGGCGCGCGGCCGCAGCCGCCGGATCGTCGCGGTATAAGCGCCCGAGGCGATCGTCGCCTCGGTGCCGATTACGCCGATCTTCCCCGAGCGCGACGCTTTGGCTGCCGCGCGTGCGCCGGGTTCGATCACGCCGACCACCGGCACACTGGTCTGGCACGCGATTTCGTCCAGCGCGACGGCGCTCGCGGTGTTGCACGCCACCACCAGCAGCTTGATTCCCTTGGCCAGCAGGAACTCGGTATTTTCGCGCGAGTAGCGCACGATTACTTCAACCGACTTGGTGCCGTAGGGTAGGCGCGCGGTGTCGCCCAGGTAGATGAAGTCCTCGGCGGGCATCAGCTCGACCAGCGCCTTGAGCACCGTCAGGCCGCCGATGCCGGAATCGAAGACCCCGATCGCGCGATCGGACATCGCCACTCCGGTGCGCGATCCGATCGCGCGCCGCTCGCGATGGTTGGACGAGACGGTTGTTCTACCTGTGCTCATTGGTCAAGCGTCAAACACCCCAGCATAGACGATAGGGTATCGCCACGGTAGAAGGCGGCCTTCGGGATCAACCGCGCGATGGCCCTTCAATTACCGCGCAGCGGCGGTTCGCCTTCGGGAGTCAGTTCCACGCGTTTGCCGACGAAGACGGATTCGAAACTGGTTTCTATCTTGGAGGTTCCGGCGGTGGCGGCGATCACGTACCGGCCGGGGCGCGGAATCTGGATCGCGACAAAATTTACGGCGACCAGCGCCCGCTGCATGGTTCCCTCCGGCACCTGTTCTGACTTGCCGACTTCAAAGTGCCCGTTGAGCGTGGGAATGATCGGAACGCCCGCTTCGTCCGCGATAGTCAGCGTGCTCGGGTACCTGATGCCCGCCTCGTTCCACGGCACCAGGATACTCACGGCCACGCCAAACTGGGCCGGCGCTGGATAGCTCGCAGCGCGATGGAACATCCAGCCGCCTCCGAGCATAAACAGCTTTCCATCCGCGACCTGGGCCGCGTCGGCCACGACCAGAAATTCCAGCTTCATGGGACTTGCCTCTTCGTCTCATCATACAACCGGGGACGGCTTTCAGGGCACCAGTTCCGCGAGCACACTGTACGCACCGGCTATCCCCGCCAGCCGCGCGCCGCGCACGATCAAGCCTTCGCGCTCCAATCGCCGAGCCGCAGTTTCCATCGCCACCGGATCGATTCCGAGCAGGCGCGCCGCGCTCTTTTCCGACGCGTACCCGGCGACCTCGAAATAGCGCCGCACGATCGCACAGGCGGCATCGCCGCGCGCGAGCGTCCGCGCCTGCTTGAGCGCTTCGGCCCATCGATGCGCCATCGTGTCCCACACGTATGTAAAAGGCTCGTAGTGTTCCTCGACTTTGAGCGCGAGGAAGTTGTGCTGCAGCTCCTTCATGGCGCGATCGAATTCCGCGCGCCGCGAGCGCTGCGCGAATCCGCTCGACAGTTTGAGCGCCATCGTCTCGGCGGCGCCGCGCCGGGTGAGCGCCTCCATCACGAGCTTGGCGCACAGCGACAGTTGCCCGCGCCGGTACATCCTGAGCCATCCGCCGGGCTCGACGCGTAATCTGAGAAATGACGGCAAAAGATCGAGCGCGATAAAGCCGGGGCGCCCGCCAATCACTTTGCCGTAGTACGCGAGCTTTTTCGCCGGCACGCTGTCCTTGATTCGCCAGGTCATCCCGATCGCGTAGTCATGCTGCAGATGCTCGGGGAGCGGCGGCTCGCGCTCACCGGAAATCGCCTCGCGCAGGCAGGGGACGCCGAGTCCGCAGGTGAATGCGGTGCAAAAACCGACCTGGTTGATAAAGCCGAGCGCCGCGCGCTCGCCGGCGATCCGCCGGCTGCGGACGCGGCGAAAATGGTGGTCGCGATAGCGCTCGAGCGCGGCGACCGCGTCCGCGTCGAGATGGGGCGCGCTCAGCCGGCTACTGCTTCGACGCATTCGCGAAAGATCGAGCGATAGTCGGCCGGAATCCCCAGGCCGCGGATTATCCCTTCCAGCCCGACCAGCGCGCGCAGCAGGAACACATTGTGCGACGGCGATTTGTAAAGCTTGTGCTTGAACGCGATCTCGCCGACCGCGGCCGCCTTGCCGACCGAATCGTACTGGTTCGGATCGAAGACCCCGCCGACCATCACCGGCTCGAACAGGATACGCACGATTTCAACCATCGGCGCGGGGTCATCGCCGCGATCCAGGTAGCCGAGCTTCATCAATGCTGCGCCGATCGAGCGCGCGTCGTTGTCGAGCAGCGCGCGGGCGAATTGCAGATGGGCCTGCCGCACGGGCTCGCCGAAGCGGCGCACGGAGCCGAAGTCGAGGATGCCCAGGCGGGGATGATAGCTGACCAGATAGTTGCCGGGATGAGGATCAGTATGAAGCACGCTGAATTCGAAAATCTGCCGCCAGACCAGCCGATAATACTTGAACGCCACCCAGCGGCGCAGCTCTTCGTCGGTGGCCGGCGAGAGTACGTCGCCAAGCTGATAGCCGTCGACATAGGTCATGGTCAGCACGCGCCGCGAGCTCAACTCCTTGCACACCTGCGGGATCATGAGCTCCGGGTCGTCGGCGAGCAGCTTGCCGAAAAGCGTGATGTTGCGGGCTTCGTTGACGTAGTCGAGCTCCTCGCGCAGCCGCTCCTGGAGCTCGCTGTAGAGCGCACGCGTATCGACCTTCTGGCGCATCAGGTCGCGCGCGAGTCCCTGCAACGTCCGCAGCAGCAGCTTAACGTTCTTGAGGTCCTGCTCGACGGTATCTTCCACGCCCGGGTACTGGACCTTGACCGCGACTTCTTCGCCGCTCTTGAGCCGCGCGCGATGGACCTGTCCGAGCGAGGCGGCGGCGAACGCGTCGGGCTCGAAGCTGGCGAACAGATGCTCGGGCCGGCGTCCGAGCTCGCGGCGGATTTGCGCTGCGATCGTCGCGTAGTCCATCGGTGGAACGCCCGAGCGCGTGGTCTTGAGCACCTCGAGCGCCTCGGTAGGCAAAATGTCCTCGCGCATCGAGAGCATCTGGATGAGCTTGAGGAAGGCGCCGCGCAGGTGAGTCGAGCTTTCGACGATCCGGCGGGCATTTTTGACGTGCGCGTCGAGCAGCTCGCGCTCGCGTTCGGGCACGGAAAGGAAGGGCCGGCGAATCGAGGTCCACAGGTAGCTGGAGCCGACCTGAGAGGCCAGTTCACCCATCTGAATCGCACGCCGCGCGCGCCCGCGGGTCAGTTCCGCCTTGGCCATCAATCGCCGCCTCGTGCGCCGCCCCGCGCCATTCCGACCCGGTTGATCAAAGTCGCGGCCAGCGCCGCGCCGAATCCATTGTCGATATTCACCACTGTCACTCCGCTCGAACAGGAGTTGAGCATCCCGAGCAACGCCGCGATTCCGCCGAACGACGCGCCGTAGCCAACGCTGGTCGGCACCGCGATCACCGGCTTGTCGAGCATCCCGGCGACCACCGACGGCAACGCGCCTTCCATCCCTGCGACCACGATCAGCACGCTCGCCGCCTTGATCTGATCGAGATGCGCGGTCAGGCGATGGAGCCCGGCGACGCCAACGTCGTACAGGCGCTCGACCCGATTTCCGAAGACCTCGGCGCACAGCGCAGCCTCTTCAGCCACCGCGATATCCGAAGTCCCGGCCGCGATCACCATCACGCTGCCGTGGCCGCGCGGCCTGAGCGGGCCTTTCACGATCATGCCGAGCCGGGCCGGCTCGCGATAGTCGAGCGCGCGCAGGCTGCGCTTGACGGCGCGGGCCTTGTCGGGCACGAGCCGCGTGACGATCAGGTTCTGGCCCGAGGCCACCACGCGGGCGCCGATCGCCGCGATTTGCGCCGCGCTCTTGCCTTCGCCGAAGATCACCTCGGGAACGCCCCGGCGCAGGCTGCGATGGCGATCGAGCTTGGCGAAGCCCAGATCCTCGAAGGGCAGATGGCGCAGCAGGTCCAGCGCCGCATCCGCGCTCATCCGGCGCGACGCCACGCGGCCCAGAATCTCCCGGATCCGCTGTTCGGTCATCGCCGCCGCACGGCTTCGGAGCGCAGCGGTTGGGCCAGCTCCAGCACCAACTCGCGCACCGCGCGCGCGTCCGAGCGCGCCACGGAAATCGTCAGATCGCCTACCTTGAGCTGTTCGCCGGGCTTGGGAATATGACCGAGCCGCTCGACCACCAAGCCGCCGATGGTAGCATACTCGTCGCCCTCGGGAAGTCCGAGCCCGAAGCGCTCGTTCAGCTCGCCGACCGCGGCGCGCGCGGAAACCACCAGCGTCTTCGCATCGACCACGCGGGCCAGCTCCTCGCGCGAGTCGTATTCGTCGTCGATTTCGCCGACCACTTCTTCGAGCAGATCCTCGACCGTCATAATTCCCGCCGCCCCGCCGTATTCGTCCACCACCACCGCCATGCTTTCGCCGGTGCGCTGCAGTGCGACCAGAATTTCATCCAGCGGCGTGGCTTCGGGAAAGTAGCTCACCGGACGCATCACCTCGCTGACCGGACGGTTGAGATCGGGCGCTTCGAGCAGATCGAAGACGTGAATCACACCGGTGATATTGACCACACGATCGTTGAACACGGGCAGCCGGGTAAAGCCCTGGCGCTGCACGACTTCGATCGCGCGGGCCAGCGTGGTGTCGTCGGGCACCGCTTCGACGCGGACCAGCGGCACCATCGCCTTGCGCGCCTCAGAGCGCGAAAAGCGCAGGATACGGCTGATCATCTGGCGCTCGGCGGGGAGGATCGCGTCGCGATGCGCGTCGCCGCCCGGGCGATGGAGCAGCAGGGCGAGATCGTCGCGAGTCATGAACACGCTCTGGACGCCGGCCGGCACGCCGGCCAATCGACGCACCGTGCGGCTGAGCGCGGTCTCAATCGCCAGCAGCGGAGCGAGCACCGTCGCAAGCATCTTGAGCGGCCGCGCTGCAAAGCGGGCAAAGACCAGCGGGCGCTTGAGCGCGAGCAGCTTGGGCGCCGATTCGCCCAGCACCAGCGTCAGCGGCACGAGGATCAGAGGCGCGAGCAGACCGACATGGGGACTGATCGCGTAGAGAAAACTGGTCAGGATCGCAGCCGCGATCGCATTGGCGAGATTGGTGCTGGTCAGCACCAGCGCCAGCAGCCGATCGCGGCGCGCGAGCAGGCCCGAGAGCAAGCGCGAATCCGCCTCGCCGCGTTCGCTCTCGGCATGGAGCTTGAGCTCGTCCGCCATCACCAGCGCGATTTCGCCAGCGGCGAAAAACGCCTGCACCGCGACGCAAGCAGCGACCGCGATCGCCAATCCGGCTACGGTCATCGCTTGAGCCTCACCACTTCGACGGTGGCGCCGCGCACCCGCTCGACCGTTGCGTCCAGGTCGCCGAGCCTGAAGCGATCGCCGCGCCGGGGCACGCGCTTGAGCATGCGCAGCACCAGGCTCGATAGGGTCTGCTCACCGCCGCGATTTGCCGGCAGCCCGTTGCCGATGGCCTTGCCAAGCTTGCTGATCTCGATCGCGCCGGATACCAGCCATTCGTTGTCGTTCACCTTGTTGAGCTCGGGACCCTCGAAGTCGAACTCATCGCGGATTTCGCCGAACAGCTCCTCGAGCAGATCCTCGAGTGTCACCAGCCCCTGCAAGCGGCCGTACTCGTCGACCACCAGCGCGAGCTGAATCCGATTACGGCGCATCTCATCGAACAACTCGGCCAGCGGCTTGCGCATCGGCACGAAGTAGGGCGGACGGATGAGCCGCTCCAGGCGCGGCGGGGCGGCTTCGAGGCGGCGGGCAACTAGGTCCTTGACGTGCAGGATGCCGACGATGTTGTCGGGCCGATGACGGTAGATTGGCACGCGCGAAAAGTGGCCGTGCGCGACCTGCGCCGCCAGGCTCTCACCGCGCGTATCGATATCCAGGCTGAAGATCCGATCGCGCGGCGTCATCACTTCAAGCACGCGCCGATTGCCGAAATCGAAGACCTTGTGGATCATCTCGCGCTCAGCCGGCTCGACCTGTCCCTGGCTCTCGCCCAGGCGCAGCAGCACTTTGAACTCCGCCTCCGATACCGCCTCGGGCCGCGGCACTTGTTCGGCCGGGGCGAACAGCCGCGTGATCGGATGAACTAGCTCCGCCACCGCCGCCAGCGGCCGCGCGGTGATCTGCGCCACCACGCCGGGAAAGCCCAGCGCGAGCGTTTTGGGCGTGATGTCGGCAATCAACAGAACCAGGATGAACATCACGGGCACGGAGACGTAGGCGCCGATCGGCCCGAGCCACAGCAGCAGCAACGAAGTGGCCAGGCATTCAGCGCATACGTTGGCCGCCTCATTCAAGCCGATCACGACGATCAGCGACTCCAGCGGACGGCGCATCAGGCGATCAAGCGCGCGCGTCACGCTCGCAGAGAGCTTGCCGCGCGTGTGCTCCATCCTGACCAGCGCGAACAGCGCGGTCTCTGAGGCCGCAAGCAGCGCGCTCACCAGCAGCAGCGCACTCACGACGGGCGGAAGGAATTGCATCAGCATCGGGGCGTCTCTAGCGTGGCAAGCCGCAAACGCCTGCTCCGGTCGAAGGCGTCCTATGAGTCGAGAAGTAGTAGAGAGGGCGAGAGAGGATCACTCCCTCACATAATACGGAAACGGCGGTCGCTTTGATATTTGGGAAAAGCCGAAGTCAGGCGTAAGCGGTCTTCTTGTCACGTTCTGCGCGAGCCGCCTCTGCCTTGCGGCGGCGTTCCAGAATCACGGCCACAATTCCCGTCACCGCCGCGAATATCGCCAGCCCGGCTGGAACAACTAGCGCAAAATAGGGCTGCATGTTCGGGACTCCGTTCAGGGGCAGATCACAAACTCTAATCCGCGTTTCTAACCCTCTTCAACACTATGCCAAGCGCCAGAGCAACGATACAACCCACAAGCACCCAAATCGTGAGCACTGTTGAAACCAGCCGCTGGTCGACAAAAACGTCCAGCATGTAGAACACAGAAACCAGCACGGCCAGTTCGCGAAGCACCTCCGCGACCATCTCGGCAACTGTCTTCTTCACATGGACCCCTTCACTTTTGCCGCGTTGTCAGTTGGTCCCATCCGCGGAGCTTGGGCAATTGTTTTGCGCTTGTGCCGACGAAGGAAATCCGGGGGTGGCCGCGGACGATGGTACCGATTCGCCGCACTGCGACGCCCAATCGGCGCGTCAGCTCGGGTTGCGAATAACCGGGGCGGATGCAGAACAGCAGCTCGTAGTCCTCGCCGCCGGTGAGCGCGAGAGCGATCGCATCACGCGCGCCGCGCATCACTGACCGGTACGCGCGCGAAAGCGGAATCGCGCCGGGATCGATTTGCGCGCCGACGCCGCTGCGCTCCAGGATATGGCCTAGGTCCTGCAACAGTCCGTCGCTGATATCTATCGCAGCTGGCGCGGCCGGTGCGGGGCGCATCCGGGCCAGCGCCTGACCGGAGGCCAGACGCGCCGCCGGTTCGAGAAATCTGCCGACCAGGAAATTTCGATTCGCGCCAGCCGCCTTGAGCTTGCCCTCGAGTATCCGCCATCCGGCGGCGGCGTCGCCAAGCGTCCCGGTGACGTAAACCTCGTCGCCGGCGCGGGCGGCGTCGCGCCTGAGCGCTGCGCCGCGCACCTCGCCGAGCATCGCAATCGTGATCGCGAGCTGCGCCGCGCTGGTGATATTGCCGCCGGCCAGATCGACGCCCGCCTTTCGCGCTGCGGCCTTGAGACCGGCGTACAGCTCGTCCATCGTTTGCATCGACAGGCCGCGGCGGATCGCCAGATTGACCACGCATGCGGTCGGATACCCGCCCATCGCGGCAATATCGCTCAAATTTACGGCTATAGCGCGCTGGCCGAGCGTTCGCGGCGATCCCCACTTGAGCTTGAAGTGGACGCCCTCCACCATCGAATCGATGGTGAAGAGCTGGCGCGCGTGGCTTGGCGCGAGAATCGCGCAGTCGTCACCGGGGCCCAGAATCACGCGGGGGCTCAGGCGCAAGCCCGCGTTGAGCCGCGCGATAACCTCGAACTCTCCGGGGAGCTTGCTCACGGCCGGGTGATGCGGACCGCGGCGAGCGCCTGGGTCATCGAGGCCAGCGCGAAATCTAACTCGTCCTCCGCGATCGTCAGCGGTGGCGCGAGCCGCACCACGCGCTCGGCATTCAGCGTCCAGTTCACGACGGTGCCGCGCGCGATCGTTTCGGCCACGAAGCGATGCGCCAGCGCGGCCGACGCGAACTCGATCCCGATCAGCAGGCCGATTCCGCGCACCGCGGCGATCTCCTCGCCAATCAGGGGCGCCAGCCGGGCGACGATCGTTTCACCGACGACGCGCGCCCGCTCCCAGAGCCGTTCGGCGACGACCACCTCGAGGCTTGCGAGCCCGGCGGCGCACGACAGCGGATGGCCGCCGAAAGTCGTGATATGGCCCAGCGGCGGATCGTGGGCGAGCGTGGCGAGAATCTCGTCGCTGGCGCAGAACGCGCCCAGCGGCAGGCCGCCGCCCAGCGCCTTGGCCATCACGATCAGATCGGGAACGACTCCATTGAAGTGCTCCAGCGCGAAAAGTCGGCCGGTGCGGCCAAAGCCGGTCAGGACTTCGTCGAAGATCAGCAGCGCCCCGGACCGATCGCATTGCTTGCGCAACACCGTGATGAAATCGGCGCCGGGAATCCGCACTCCTCCCTCGGCCTGCACCGGCTCGATCACCACCGCGGCGACGTCGGGGCCGATCGCGTCGAGCGCACCGCAATCGCCATACGGGAGATGGCGGACCGCAACGGCCATCGGCTCGAAAGGCGCACGGAACTCCGGATTCCCGGCCAGCGCGAGCGCGCCATAGGTGTCGCCGTGATAGGCGCCGTCGAAGGCCACGAACACGTGGCGGCCGGTGTATTTGCGCGCGGTCTTGAGCGCGCCTTCGATCGCCTCAGCGCCGCTGTTGGTAAAGTACACGCGGGCCAGGCGGGCTGGCAGCAGTCCGGCAAGGCGCCGGGCCAGCGCGACCTGCGCTTCGATCACATACTCGCCGTAGACCATCACGTGGAGATGGCGACGCATCTGGGCTTCAATCGCGCTAAGCACCGCTGGATGGCCGTGGCCGAGCGCCGAGACACCGATCCCTGCGATGAAATCAAGGTAGCGGCGACCATCGGCGGCATAGAGCCACGATCCCTGCGCGCGAACGATTTCGAGACCGAGCGGAGAATCGGAGGTCTGCGCCACAAACCGGCGGAACAATTCGGATGAAGCACTCATCGCGGGAGGAAGAGATCGAGCAGCGCGCCGCCGCCGTGGCGCCAGTCCAGCGGCGGCGATTGCATCTCGCCCGGCACACAGAGGTATGAGACCCCGAATTGCTCGAGCAGGGCACGCGTCCGGGCTGGCGTGCCAGGCGTGATCGCGAATGCTTCGAGCCGGCCGCCGGCGGGATTAAGACGGCATCCAAGGTCCGGGCGATCGATAAACGGCGATACGTAGACCGTGCGATAACCGGGCGAGAGCCGGAACTTCGCGCCGGCGTCGTAGATCACGGCCCAGCCCAAGCGCTCGCCTTCCCACATGGTGACAAGCTGTTTGCCGATCCGCCGCCAGCGCGCGTTCTCGCGGGCGCTGCGGATCGCGACCGCCTCCGGCAATGGCAATCGAGCCGGCGGAGGAAATTGCTTGGCGAACCAATCGAGCGCGGCGGCCAGTTCGGCGGCAAATTCCGGGGCGAATTTGCGGTCCGAATTTTCGACGAACACATGATGGGGCGACAAGCATCCAAGCTGCTCGAACAGGCTCACGTCGCGGGCGATCGCGTCCGCCGTCGCGATCCTGTCGCAGTCCGCGGTCACCAGTGCGCCACTAGCGCGGCTGCCGAACGCGATGACGGCCGCGGCCGCGAGCGCCGCGATCGATTCGTCCTCGCCGAAAGCGACGATCCGATCGCACGCCTCCTGCAATGCGGCGGTCGGACCGGAATCGGCGCGGCTCCAGTTGAGGACCGCGAGCCTCACGCCGACTTGCGCGTCGAGCGCGCGCAGCGTCCGGAAAAAGGCGGCGAAAAAGAGCGGCTCCGCAGAAGCGGTCTTGAGCATAATCGCCGCCCCGCCGAGCATCGCCTGACAGACTTCGTGCAGCCCCGCTCCGATCACGTTCCCCGCCATGATGAAACCGAGCAGTTGCGGCCGCGCGACGAGCCTCGGAGCCAGCTTCTCGAACGCGGCGGGATGAAACGGCTGGAGGAGCGCGTCGAGCGATTCGTCCAGGAGGGCGGGTGAAAACCCGCAGGCGCGGGCCGCGAGCGAAACCGTCTCACGCCGGGGCTCAAAGGCTCGATCGCGCCATAGCTCGCAGGTCTTCGCGAGCGCAGCGGCAATCCGCTCGCGCGGAAGCGGCGTGCGAAGCTCGGCGCGCAACCGCGCCAGGCAGCGTTTCACGACCGACCCTCAATCCCGGCGAACTCCTCGACGCCAAGGGCGCATCCGCGCGGGTCGCCGGTCGCGCGGCCAAGCACCAGCACCTCGCGCTGGCGGACGATACCGAAGTCCTCGGTGATCAGCGCCGACACCGAGCCGACATTGGCGAGATCGAAGAACGAAAGCAGCCCGGTCTCACCGTCGGGGACGCGTTTGAGAGTCACCGGATCGACCGCCGCGGCGCGCAGCCAACGCGGTGCCAACTTGGGCCGTGCGCCCTGCGACGCCTGCGCGTGACGGCCGTCATCGCGGCGATTAAAGGCGGTCAAATCGTAAAGCTGCGAGCACATCTCGGTCATCCCGTATTCGTTGATCACCAGGGCCGGTGGAATTCCGAGCCAGCGCTCAGCCAAGGCGAGCAATTCGCCGATGCCGAGCGGGGTCGCCTGTCCCTTGGCGCCGCCGGTATCCATCATTCGCGAGCCGGCGGCGAGCCGAATCGGCGCGTCGGCCTGAGCCAGCGCCGACAGCAAGCGAGCGAAAGCTGCGGTCGTGCCCAGGATACAGACCGGCTCTGCCGCGACGGCTGATTCGTTGAGGAACGAGCGCGCCGCTGCCACGTCGAGGCCCGCGCGATCGGCCGCGCCAAGCGCGCATCCGTTGCCGAATTCCTCGACACACCAGGTTATCATCTGCGCCAGCGACGACTCCGGCATAAGATCGGCCGTAGGATGGAGCGCCAGCATCCTAATCCGGGCCTGATCGGGAAAGAGCATCCGCGCCAGATGGCTCATTGCGGAGGCACCGTAAACTTCCAGATGTGGAACGAAATGGCTGCCGCGCTCCAGTGGGCCGAGGGTTGTTCCACTGGTCACGAAAACCCGCTCGGGCGGCTCAGCCGCCAGTTCCGCGTACCTGAACGCGACCGTGCTGATCGCTGGGATGTCGTCAATCGAGCGGACCTGCGCTGGGCTTACGCCGCGCTCCGCGCAATAGTCGCGGTACGGAGCTATGGCGTCGTATTGATGGCGGAAGACGCGTATCGCCAGCGGCTCGAACGCGCCTGAATCCGGCCGCGGGTCGGGCTGCTGAATGAAGTGCAGAACTTCTTTCCAGATTGACATCGTAGGGCGGTGGGCGAAAACGATTGAGCGATGATCGCATTGGCGCAACCGGCGATTCAATCCCGCACCGGAGAGTCCGGTTGACAAGCTTTAATCCTGGAATAAGTTAGCTGTTCCCGGAGCCTTTGCCGCAGCGGTTTCTGTTCATGAATCCGGCTGGGCATCTTTATTCTTGTAACCGCCATCTGGTACAAAGCGTACTGGCGTGTAGAGCAGCGGGGGGAGCCCGCATAATCATGAAGAAGTTCAGCGCTGGCGTGATAGTCGGATTGCTCGCCGGATGGGTGGTCGCGGTGGGTGCAACCGTCGTCGAGCATAACGGAGTTTACTGGGGCCGGCTCAATTCGGCGGCCAAATCCGGCTATGTCACCGGGTATGCTGACGCGATGCAGGTGAGCGTCGGTAAGCTCGATAATCTTACGGTCGCGGCCGAGTTGTTCCATTGGAAGGGCGCCAAGAAGATCATCCGGCAGTTGGGCTCCGAGTTGTCGGTCTCGGCATTCAAGCCCGACGAAGTGGTCAAGCAACTGGACGATCTGTACTCCAACCGCAAATACAGCGAACTCGACCTGAGCTCGGCGGTGCAGCTCCTGACGATGCGCGCCAGCGAGTTGGCCGAGACGCCTGCGCCGCCGCACGAGCCCGCCAAGTAATCTCGCGAAATAATCGAAGTGCCAAACAGGGACGGCCTCCGGCGGGCCGTCCCCTTTTGTTTGCCGGCTTGTTCAGGGCACCACCCATTGGCGCTTGAAACCTTGGCCGAGCGTGCCTAGGGTAAGCTCGGAACGGGATGAGAAGGCCATCCGTGAACGCGAGCGTCCGTCTACTGAACAACGTCTGCGCGGCGACCGTGGGAGTGCATGCCTACGTGCCCGCCAATCATGTCTCGGCCGCGATCGGATTGGGCACCGATCGGCGCGGCAGCGGCACGATTGTCAGTTCCGACGGGTTGATCTTGACGGTCTACTACCTCGTGATGGGCGCGCAGAACGTGATCGTCGCGCTCTCCAATGGCGAGCAGATGGAGGCCCGCATCGTAGCGCAGGACTATCGGAGCGGAATCGGGCTGCTCAAGATCGACCGGCGCAAGCTGCCGTATCTGGAAGTGGTCTCCGCCGGCCAATGCGCTCTGGGACAGGAAGTCTTTATCGTCACCAGCTCGGGCGCCGAGCAGCGCTGCGCCGACTCGGGCGTGGTGAGCTACCTGGGGCCATTCGACGCGGTGTGGGAGTTCGTGCTGGAGCGGTCGCTGTGCATGATGACTTCGGCGATGAACGTCGGCTCCAGCGGCGGGCCGATCTGCAACGCTCGCGGCCAGGTGCTCGGGGTCTCCTACCTGAACTTCGTCGATATCGGGCGCTCGGTGCTGGGAATCCCCGGCGAATGTTTTCTGCAGGCTCGCGATGAGCTGCTCAAGCACGGCAAGCGGATCACCGCGCCGAAGGCCTGGCTGGGCGTGCTCTCCTACACGCTGCGCGAGCACGTGGTAGTCGCCGGCGTGATGCCGGGCGGGCCGGGCGAGAAGGCGGGACTCAAGCAGGGCGACGTTTTGCTGGCGGCGGACGGCCACGATATCAGCGAGCGCCGGGTGCTGTACGAGGTTCTGCTGAAGCATCACCCCGGCGACCAGATTAACTTCACCGTGCTGCGCAACAATCAGGTCTACAGCCTGGCGATCCCGACGATCGGCGCCGAAGAGTACTTCGCGTAGTGACCTGCGGCGGCAATAATGGCAGCGCTCGCAGGGTTATAGCAGCTTCAGAAATTCCTGGACTGTGAGGCCGGACTCCCCGATGATCGATTCGAGGGTGCTGCGTCTCAGATCGCCGCTGTGGAAGGGCACTGTAACGCGGAGCCCAGGCTTCGCGGGATGCTTGAGAATTCGATGGCTGCCGCTGCTGCGATGTTCGATGAAGCCCGCTCGACCGAGAGCACGCAGCACTTCGCGCGCTTTCAGAACCGGCAACCGGACGGGGCTCATGCGGCTCGAAGCGTGACCCGCACCTTTTCCTTGACCGGCTTCAGTTTCAGAGGTTTGTCGGCGGGGATTCGAATTCCGTCGGCGCGCAGACTCTCCAGATAAAGCTGGATAGCGTCCTTGGCCATCGCGCGCGCGTGCCTGAGCGTGTCGCCCTCAGTCACCAGGCCCGGCAAGGCTGGACAGGTCACGACGTACCCGCCCTCCTCCGCCGGTTCGAAGAGCACGGTGTAACTAAAGATTTTCTTTCGCGAGAATTTTGCGGCGGCGGGCGGCATGGGCGAGATCACTTGAGCGCGCGCATTGAGAAGCCGCGCTCGTTGTAGCATAGCAGCGTGCGTTTGCCCTGGAGCGTGGTCTCGAGCACCACTTCGCGGCCCCACAGGCGGTGGAGGTAGGCGAGGGTCTTTTCGGCGTACTCCATGTGCAGGTCGCGGCCGTCGTGATAGTGCCGGGTATAGAGCGTGCGGTTCTGGCCGAAGTCGGCGTCCTCGACCTTGATCACCGGGATCGAATTGGCGCCGACGTCGTTGATCAGGGTCTCCTTCACGTCGCGCCATCCTTCGTTGTCGGAGACCTTGCCGATCACCAGATCTTCGCCGCGCGCTTCGTACTGAAAGATGTCCATCTCGCGCATCAGCTCTTCGGTCAAGTAGCGCCGGATGAAGGAGGCGTCGCGCTCGACTTCGCGCGCCTCGAAGATTTTCTCGTTGCCGGACTTGGCGGGCGGTCCGTCGCGCTTGAGCTCCTCGGCGGTCGGATTGGTATGGCGGCGATAGAGGTCCTCCCAGATTTTGAGGCCGAGATGGTAGGGATTGATCTGGCCCGGAATCGGCCGCACCACCTGGTTGTGGCGCACGATGAACTCGAGGTGCAAGCCCTGCTCAAGGCCCAACGACTCGATGATCCGCTTGTGCCAGTAGCTGGCCCAGCCCTCGTTCATGATCTTGGTTTCCATCAGGGGCAGGAAGTACTTCGATTCCTCATCGACGATCGTGAGCAGGTCTTTTTCCCATTCGGACAGGAACGGATTGTGGTCGCGGATAAAGAGCAGGACGTCCTCGTCGGGCTCCAGCGGCACCTTGAAGACCTCGGCCTCCTTGAACGGCTGGCGCTGATGGATGCGCCGGAATGGATCGGGCTTGGGCTCCGCGGCCGCGATCGCGCGCTGGATCTGTTCCTCCCGGCCGAGCTTCTTGATCGCCAGGTTGCGCCGGCAGTTCCAGGCCAGCGCGTGCGCGGCGTCGATTACGCGCTCGACCTTTTCGATCCCGATCGACGGGTCCTCGATATAACTGCGCGTGCGAAGCGCGTGCGCCTTGAACGTCTCAACCGTCAGATCGGCGCGGGTGGTCTTGTAGGTGAAATTGTTCTTGAAGAAATCATTATGCCCGTACACGTGCGCGATGGTGAGCACCTGGAGCAGCAGCGTGTTGTCGCGCATCAGGTAGGCGATCGCCGGGTTGGAGTTGATCACCATCTCGTACGGGATTCCGCTGACGCCGTGGTCGTACAGCGTCTTGAGCTTCTCGTAGGACTTGCCGTAGGACCAATGTGGATAATGCGACGGCATCCCCGAGTACGCCATGTAGCCGAGCATCCCGGTGTGGTCGCATACCTCGAACTCCTGCGGATAACAATCGAGTCCGAACTCCGCGACCTTCTCGCGGATCTTCTCGTCCCAGTCGATCAGCTCGCTCAACTCGTAGTTCGCCATCTGACCTAATTCCTTGGCTCATTCCTTGATGCGATCCTTGGCGAGAAAGGCCTTGAACGACGGCCAGATATCCTCCTTGCGCTCGATCAGCACGGTGTGGAAATTCGGCGCTTCGAGCTTGCGGAACACGTTGAGCATCGAGGACTCGTAGTAGCGCGATCCCAGCGGTTTGATCTCGCCGTAACCGAACAGGTTGCACAGCTCGGCCAACTCCTGCGCGGACTTGAGCGCGGCCGGATTGTCGGAATCGAAGTTGTCGCCGTCCGAGCAGTGGAACGCATATACGTTCCAGAGCGACGGATGGTAGCGCTCGGCGATAATCTCCAGCGCCTTGGCGTAGCCCGACGAGATAAAGGTGCCGCCCGACTCGCCCTTGTGAAAGAACTCTTCCTCGGTGACTTCGCTGGCCTCGGTGTGATGGGCGATGAAGACGATCTCCACGTTGCGGTAGCGGGTCGAGATGAACTGGTAGAGCAGGAAGAAGAAGCTGCGCGCCAGGTACTTCTTCATCGTGTCCATCGAGCCCGAAGTATCCATGATGCAGACCACGACAGCGTTGGATTCTTCGCGGGTCTCGATCTCGACGTGGCGGTAGCGCAGGTCGTCCTGATGGAACGGGAAGCGGCGCGGCTCCCAAGCCTGCGTCGGATCGGGCGTGGCGGCGCGGCCCTGCTTCACGCTCGCCAGCTTGCGCATCACGCGCTGCTTGGCGGTGCGCCGCTTGTCGAGCCGGACGCGGATTCCGACGTGGCGATAGCCCTTGCGCTTGCTGGAGCGTTCGGCCTCGATCTCGCGCAGCGCGCGCCGCTCCAGATTGGGCAGCTCGAGATCCTCGAACATGATTTCGATCAGCTCCTCGAGCGTGACGTCGGTCTCGTAGTAATCGACGCCGGGGCGGTCGCCGGCCTTGTCGTCGCCCTTGCCGGTGCCATCCTTGCCGACCTTGCCGACCACTTGGCCGGGATGGGCGTTGCCATCGCCCTGGCCGACGCCAGGCGCGTTCTCGCCGAAGACGAAGCGGTACTCCTTGATCCCGCGCAGCGGAACCTTGATCACGCGGTTGCGGTCTTTGCCGATGATCGACTCTTCGGCGATGATGTCGGCGATATTTTCGCGGATCGATTCGCGGACTTTCTGGCGATGGCGCAAGCGGTCGCCAGCGGAGCGATCGGAGCGTTCCGCATCGGAAGGACGATACTCGCGGAAGATGGTTTCGGTAGTGGGCATCAGGTCAACTCCGTGCCACTGCTAACAGCAACTCCCGCCTCTGATGGTACTCCGTTCGCCGGCCGCGAAGCTGCTTGCCCCTCTCCCTGACCAGGGAGAGGGCGCGCGAGCATCGCGAGCGCGGGTGAGGGTTGCCTGATTTTCTTCACAACGCTTCCCGAATCTTTTCCAGAACGCCCTCGATGCCGCTCAACGCTTCGTGGTTCCGGAATCGAAGTACTCGATAACCTCGCGCGGCCAACAACTCCTCTCTCTTCAAATCGCTTGCGCGTTCCAGATCATGTTGCCCGCCGTCTACTTCGATTACTAGCCTGCGTTCGCGGCAGCAGAAATCCACGATAAAACTGCCAATTGGAAACTGTCTGCGAAATTTGAAGCCATCGATCTGTCCGGCGCGAAGGTGTGACCATAGTCGTGGCTCGGTATCCGTTTGATCGCGCCGCAATCTGCGGGCGCGATTATGAGGTCCGATCTCAGTCCCGCGTGTGTCTTTGATCTCAGGCTACCCTCACCCGCGCTCGCGATGCTCGCGCGGCCTCTCCCTGGTCAGGGAGAGGCGTTAGGAGGCTGTACTAGGCTCTCAATCCTCCCGCAGATTGTTGGCGGCGTAATTTAGGACGACATACACGCATGATCGCCGTAGCCGTTCTCGAGCAGGCTCCTTACCATCGAGACTCCGTGCCACTGCTGCTAACTCCAGCTCCGGCTACTATTTTCATGATACTCCGTTCGCGGTCGCAAAGCTTCACACCTCCGGGACAGGTGAATTCCGAAAAGCTTTCTTGAGTATCGACGCGCTAGGGAAGCAATGACGCGGCGTGAATCGGGGCGGCGCTCATCGCGGAGGCGAATGCATTGGTCGCCGCCGCGATGTATGGCTGTGGATACAAGCCGATCAGGATCACGCCGGCGAGCGCGATCACCACGGTCGCGAGCAGCGCCGGACGCCCGCGCATCCCCGCGCTTTCCACGCCACCCTCTTCCATGTACATCGCGACGATCACCGAGATGTAGTAGTAAGCCGACATTGCGCTGTTCAGGACCGCTATAATCACCAGCCCTACCAGGCCCCGGTTGAGCGCCGCGCCGAACAGATAGAACTTGCCGACAAAGCCCGCCAGCGGCGGCACGCCCGTCAGCGACAGCATGAACAGCGCCATCGCGGCGGCGAGCCCGGGGTGGCGCGCCGCGAGGCCGCGGTAGTCGGCGATCTGTTCGTGGGGCGCGTCGGTCCGTCCGAGCGCGGCGACCACGGCGAAGGCGCCCATGTTGGTAAACGCGTAGCCGAGCAGGTAGTACAGAATCGCGCCGCCGGCCGCACTGTCAGCCGCGGTCATCCCGACCAGCAAATAGCCCGCGTGCGCGATCGCGGAGTAGGCGAGCATCCGTTTGATATTGGTCTGCACCAGCGCGACCGTGTTGCCGATAGTCATCGTGAGCGCGGCGATCACCCACAGCACCCACGTCCAATGGGCGCTGACGGGTCCGAGATGGGCCACGAAGATGCGCAGAAAGCCCGCGAAGGCGCCGATCTTGACGCCCACCGCCATGAAAGCTGTGACCGGAGTGGGCGCGCCCTCGTAGACGTCGGGCGCCCACATATGGAACGGCACCGCCGCAACTTTGAAGGCGAATCCGATCAGCATCATCCCGAGCCCGAGCAGCATCAACGGACTATGCGCCAGCGGGCCCGACAGCGCCGCGCTAATCCGATCGAGCCTGATCGTGCCGGTCGCGCCGTAGACCAGCGCGATCCCATAGAGCAGAAATCCGGTCGAGAACGCACCCAGCATGAAATATTTTAGCGAAGCCTCGATCGAGCGCGGATCACCGCGCCTGAAGCCGGCCAGCACATAGACCGCGATCGACATCGTTTCGAGGCCGAGGAAAATTACGATCAGGTCGCCGGCCGTCGCAAGCAGCATCATGCCGAGCGTCGCGAACAGCAGCAGCGAGTAATACTCAGCGCCCGGCAGGCCCAACTCGCCTACATACTCCAGCGACATCAGCACAGTCAGCGCGGCGCTAATCAGGATCGCCAGCTCGAAATAGATCGCGAAGTTGTCCAGCGCGATCGCGCCGCCGAAGGCCAACTCGCTCTTGCCGAGCGCCGTGAGCGCAAGCACCAGCGCCAGCCCGAGCCCGCCCAGCGAAAGCATCCCGAGCCCGAGGCTTTCGTCCTCATCGACGTTGACCCCGACCATCAGGACTGCCAGCGCCGTGACCGACACGGCGATCAGCGGCATCACGGCCAGCCACGAGAAGTTGAGCGCGCTCGAATTGAATGGGCTCATTTCGCCGCGACCGATTCTCCCGCCGCGTGGAGCGCCAGGCGCGCCTGATGATCTGCGTCGAGATGCGCCTGCGCGGTCTGGACGCGCGCCAGCAGTTGCGCCACCGAGGGCTCCATACGCGCCAGCAGCGGCCTGGGGTACAGCCCCATCAGCAGCATCAGCGCCAGCAGCGGCGCCATCACGGCAATCTCACGCGCGCTCAGGTCCCCAATCGTCTCGTTGACGGCGTTGGTTATCGGCCCGAACCAGACCCGCTCATAGGTCCAGAGCAAATAGAGCGCGCCGAGAATCACGCCGCTAACGGCGAAGGCGGCGGCCTGCCAGGTGTTGAGATACGCGCCGAGCAAGATCAGGAACTCGCCGACAAAGCCGTTCAATCCCGGCAGTCCCATCGATGACAACATCACGACCATGAAGATCGCCGCCATCACCGGCACGCTGCGCCACAGTCCGCCGAACTCGGCGATCGCCCGCGTATGGCGGCGCAGGTAGATCATGCCGACCAGCAGGAACAATCCGCCGGTCGAGAGGCCGTGACTGAGCATCTGGTAGAGCGCGCCCTCGATGCCCTGCGTATTGAGCGCGAAAATGCCGAGCATCACGAAGCCGAGATGGCTCACCGACGAGTAAGCGATAAGCCGTTTGAGGTCGGGCTGGACCATCGCGACCAATGCGCCGTAGACGATCCCGATGATCGCCAGCGCCATGAACAGCGGCTCGGCCTCAATCGCGACCGCCGGAAAGAGCGGGATCGCGAAGCGCAGAAAGCCGTAGGTGCCCATCTTGAGCATCACGCCCGCCAGGATCACCGAGCCCGCGGTCGGCGCCTCGGTGTGCGCGTCGGGCAACCAGGTATGCAGCGGCCACATCGGCACCTTGATCGCAAAGGCGAGGGCGAATCCCGCGAACAGCCAACGCGCCTCGGTCGCGGAGAGCGGCGCCGCATAGAGGTCCGGCAAATCGAAGCTGAGCCGGCCGAGCTGTGCGGCAGCAGCATGGGCGAGGTACAGGATCGCCACCAGCATCAGCAGCGAACCGACCATCGTGAACAGCACGAACTTGAGCGCGGCGTAGACCTTGCGCCCGTGCCCCCAGATGCCGATCAGAAAGTACATCGGGATCAGCATCAGCTCCCAGAATACGTAGAACAGGAACAGGTCTACCGCGAGCAGGGCGCCGAGCAGGCCGGTCTCGAGCACCAGCATGAAGAAGCAGAACTCGCGCGGCCGGGTGTCGATGTCGCCGCCGCCGGAATAGAGTATCGAAAGAGTAATCAGGATTGTAGTCAGAAGGACGAGGAACAGCGATATGCCGTCCATGCCGACGTGGTACGAAATCCCGAGGCTGAAAATCCACGGGTATCGCTCAACGAACTGGTAGCCCGCCTGTCCCGGCTCAAAGCGGGCGAACAGGTACAGGCTGATCGCAAGCGGCACCAGCGAAAAGATAAAAGCCGCGCGCCAAATCGCCGCCGCGCGCTCCTGGAGCAGCAGCAGGAAAGCGCCGAGCAGCGGCAGAAAAATCAGTCCGGTCAGCCAGTAGCCAGCCATTAGTGCGTCACGAGGTACAGGTAGTAGGCCGCGATTGCGACCGCGCCCAGCAGATAGACGAAAGCGTAGGTCTGCACGTTGCCGGTCTCGGCGCGGCGCGCGAGCTCGCCGCCGGTCTCGACCATCAGGCCGGCTCCCACCGCGGTGCCGTCTATCGCGAATGAATCGACGGTGCGATTGAGCACGTAGCTCGATACCCAGAACAGCGGCCGCGTAACAACCAGATTATACAGTTGATCGATGTAGTACTTCTCGAGCAGCAGCCGGTATATCGCGCCCGCCCGCCAGGCCAGAATCATCGGGAGGCCCGGCAACCTTATGTAGAAAACGTAGGCGAGCGCGATTCCCGCCGCCGAAGCGCCGGTCGCTGCGAGCGAGAGCAGGAACGTGCTGGCCTCGCGCGCCGGCTCAAATGTGCCGACCACCGGTGAAAGGAATCGCGCGAACGCGTTGCCCCACAGCAATCCATGCGGCAAGCCGACCCATCCCCCGGCCACCGACAAAGCCGCCAGCACCACCAGCGGGAGCGTCATCGCGGGCGGTGACTCGTGAATATGATTCAGTTTGTCCGAATCGACGCGCGACATGCCGAAGAAGGTCATGAAGATCAGGCGGAACATATAGAAGCCAGTCAGCCCGGCGGTGATTACGGCTGAAATCCACAGCCAGGTGTGACCCGAGGTGTAGGCCGCTTCGAGAATCAGGTCCTTGGAGAAGTAGCCCGAGAAGCCGGGCACCGCGGTGATCGCGAGCGTGGCGATCAGCATGGTGGCGAAAGTGATCGGCAGCTTGCGCCGCAGATCACCCATCCGGTTCATGTCCTGCTCGCCGCCGAGCGCATGGATCACCGAGCCGGCGCACAGGAACAGCAATCCCTTGAAGAAGGCGTGCGTCATCAGGTGAAAGATTCCGGAGGCGAAGCCGCCGACGCCGACGGCGAGGAACATGTAGCCGAGCTGGCTGATCGTGGAATAGGCGAGCACGCGCTTGATATCGGGCTGAACCAGCGCGATCGTGGCGGCGAAGAGCGCAGTCAGCGCACCGATTATCGCGACCACTTCCATCGCGGCGGGTGCGAGCGTGAACAGGAAGCTCAGCCGCGCGATCATGTAGACCCCAGCCGTGACCATGGTCGCAGCGTGAATCAGCGCGCTGACCGGCGTGGGCCCGACCATCGCGTCGGGGAGCCATACGTAGAGCGGAATCTGCGCCGATTTGCCGGTCGCGCCGAGAAACAGCAGCAGCGCCGCAGCGGTCGCCGCCGCGCCGCCAAGAGCACCGGCGTGCGCTTTCATCTCCACGAAATCGAGCGTCCAGACGCCGTGAGCAGCAAGCGATGCGACGATCGTCAGCATGCCGAGGATGAAACCGGCGTCGCCGATTCGATTTACGATGAAGGCTTTGCGCCCGTTGTACGCGTAATGATCGGTCGCGTACCAGAATCCGATCAGCAGATACGAGCAGAGCCCCACGCCTTCCCATCCGACGAACATCAGCAGCAGGTTGTTGGCCAGCACCAACAGCAGCATCGCCAGCGCGAACAGGTTGACGTAAGCGAAAAAGCGGGCGAAATCGTCATCGTGCGCCATATAGCCCGTCGAGTAGACGAAGATCAGCGAGCCGACGCCGCTGACCACCAGCACCATCACGGCCGAGAGCGCGTCGAGCCGCAGCGCGAAATCGACGTGGAACGATCCGGCGTAAATCCACGGCCAGAGATCGGCTTCGAGCGCGCTTCCGGGCGGCATTCCCATCAGCTTGATCACGGCGGCCACCGCGACCACGAACGAGGCGAACATCACACCCGGGCCGACCAGATTGACTGCGGGGCGGCCGAAGCGGCGGGCGAAAAAGACGTTGAAGATCAATCCCAGCGCGGGGAAAAGCAGGATCAGACCGAGAGCGGGAAATGGAGTGGCCATCAAATCACCACCGCATCAGGTTGAGCTCGTCGGCATTGACGGTTTCGCGGCTGCGGAAGATCGAGATCATGATCGCGAGGCCGACGGCGGCCTCGGCCGCCGCCACCGTGATCACGAAGAACACGATGACCTGACCGTCGGTCGAGCCGAGCGCGCGTCCGAGCGCGACGAAGGCCAGGTTGACCGCGTTGAGCATCAGCTCGATCGACATGAACATCACGATCACGTTGCGGCGCACGACCACGCCGGCGACCCCGATCGCGAACAAGGCTGCGCTGAGCGCCATGTAGTAACTGGTCGGGACCATATCAGCGCTTCCCGGCCGCGCGGTCGGACTGGGCTGCACCAGCCGGTCGCCGCGCCAAGGCGACCGATCCCACCACCGCCGCCAGCAGCAGGAGCGAGGTAACTTCGAACGCGATCAGATAATTCGAGAACAGCAGCGCCGCCAGATCGTGGATCGAGCCGTAGCTCGCCGGCATTTCGGCGCCGCCGCTGGCCGGCGCCCGGCTCAGGATCACGATCAGCTCGGCCAGCAACGCGGACGCGGCTATCGTCCCGAAAAATTTGACCGCGAGCCGGCCGCCCGCCATCTGCGCCTCGGCTTGCAGGTTCAGAAGCCAGATAACGAACAGGAACAGGATCATGATCGCGCCGGCATAAACGATCGCCTGCAGAAAGCCCAGCGTCACCGCGCCCAGGCCGATAAAGAGCACGGCGACCGCGAGCAGCGTCATCACCAGCGCCAGCAGGCTATGGACCGGATTGCGCTGCAGGATCACGCCCAAGGCCGAGACGATCGAGAGCGCCGCAAAAAAGGCGAACAGCCACAGCGGCATCAGTGCGGTCCCCCGAACGCGACGATCACGAAAGCGGTTGCGAGCAGGTTGAGCAGGCCCAGCGGCACCAGCCCCTTCCATCCCAGGCGCATCAACTGGTCGTAGCGAAAGCGCGGCAAGGTAAAGCGGATCAGAATCTGGAGCCAGCAGAAGGCCACGACCTTGATCATGAACGCGACCACTCCCAGCAGCGCGACCACCAGGTTGGGCAGCGCGACGGACAGGCCGCCGGGAAAGTGGAATCCGTCGGGGTAGAGATAAGGCACCTGCCATCCGCCGAAGAACAGCGTGGTGGCCAGCGCCGCGACCAGGATTATTTCAGCGAAGTCGGTCAGCATGAACGCCGCCTGCTTGCCGCCCGAATACTCGGTGAAGTAGCCGGCGATCAGTTCGGATTCGCTTTCGGGCAGGTCGAACGGCACGCGCTTGGATTCGGCCATCCCGGCCGTCAGCAGCATGACAAATGCGACCGGCTGGAGCAGTACGCCCCAGCGCGGCAGCCATCCGAACCATACTCCGCCCTGCCCGCGAACTATCTGCTGCAAATCGAGCGTGCCGTAGGTCATCACGACCGCGATGATCGCCAGCCCCAGCGCGAGCTCGTAGGAGATCATCTGCGCGGTGGCGCGGATCGCGCCCAGCAGCGCCCAGCGGTTGTTCGAGGCCCATCCACCAAGTGCCAGGCCGTACACGCCGATTCCGATCGTAGCCAGAACGTAGAGCAGGCCCACGTTCAAATCAGCCGCTTGCAGATTGATCGTCCGGCCGCCGATCCTGAGCGTGTCGCCGAAGGGGATCACGACGAACGTGATCAGCACCGGAAACAGGGCGAGGAACGGTCCCAGCGCGTGCAGAAAGCGATCGGCGCCGTCGGGCACGATGTCTTCCTTAGTGAACAGCTTGATCGGATCGGCCAGCGCGGTGTTGATGAAGCCCAGGTTGGGAATTCCCATCCGCGCGCCCAGACCGGTGATCGCGGCGCGGTTGGCTCCGATCCGGTCGTGGATCAAAGCGCTGCCCTTGCGCTCGAACCACAACAGGATGAGCGCCAGATTCAAGACCATCACCAGGACGACGATCGACTTGATCGCGGCGATTACCAGTTCAATCAGCACGGGCAGCCAGCTCGTCGATCAGTCGCAGCGTCTTGTCCACGGTCAGGTTCTCGTGGAACGCGTCCTGGTTGAGTTGGAGCATCGGCGCGGTCCCGCACGAGGCGAGGCATTCGACCGTGCCGAGCGTGAATTTGTTGTCGGCGGTGGTCTGTCCGGGCTCGATCTTGAGCCGCTGCCGGATACAATCGACGATCCGGTCGGCGCCGCGCAGCCGGCAGGAGAGATTGGTGCATACGTCGAGCAGGAAACGTCCCACGGGCTTGCGATGGAACATGGTGTAGAATGTGACCACGGCGTGAACGTGTGACGGCGGCAGTTCCATCAGTTCGGCGACGTATTGCTCGGCTTCGAGGCTGATCCAGCCGAACTCGCGCTGCGCCATCCAGAGCGCCGGGATCAACGCGGCCTGGCGCGTGGGATAGCGCCGCACGGTTTCGCGATACTCCGCGAGCGTCGCGTCAGAGAAGCTGACTTTGCGCGCGTTTTCGTGGCTGCTGGACATGAATAGTTGGGGCGAAATGATCCGGGTAGATCTTCAGCGTATGCGGCGTCTCGCGTGTTTGAATCCAGCTTTGAATCTAAGACTGTTAGTCGAAATTACGGGCGCGCGCCAGCCTGCCGATTGCGCGCGGCGGCGCAGCCAGTACCGATCGAGAAGCGCGGCTTGCGGCAGTTTTAAGACTCGGTTATCGTCCCGCTGCTTTCGCGCGAGCCGCGCGGCCACATGATGCGAGTCATAGCGGGAGAAAATCGCGGGCGGAAAGTGAAAGCGCCGCGCGGGATGGTGACGCGGCCGACTACGGCGCGAGTGCGCCATTCGATCTTCTCGCGGCTGGGCTCACGGGTCGATCTGGAGGGGATGCGCGTGCTCGATCTGTTCGCCGGCAGCGGATCGCTGGGAATCGAAGCGCTCTCGCGCGGCGCGGCGCATGCGACCTTCGTCGATTCGTCACCGGCTTCGGCCGCGACGATCCGCCACAATCTCGATCAGCTCGGCCTCGCCGCGCGCGGGTCGATAGTCTCGGTTGAGCTGCGCCGCGCGCTGGCTGATCTCGCAGCGCGGGGTGAGCGCTTCGATTTGATCTTTATCGACGCACCTTACCGCGACGACTTCACCGCCGAGGTGCTGGAACGGCTGGTGGACTTGAAGCTGCTGACAGGGCAGGCTTGGGCGGTCGCGGAGCAGTACCATCGCGCTCCGCCGCCGGTGGGACGCTTCAGCGCCGAGCTGACGCGGGTGAGCGTCGCGAAGCTGGGCGACCATCGAATCGCCCTTTACAGGCGGATAGAACAGACCGGGTAGCCCACAGGAACGGAGAGCCGCGATGAACAAACACAGGGAGTCTCACGGAGCGGTCGCCATTTACACCGGCACTTTCGATCCGATCCACAACGGCCATATCGACATAATCCGCCGCAGCGTAGCGATGTTCGACGAGGTGATCGTCGCGGTGGCGTACAATCCGCACAAAGACGCCGCGCTGTTCACGCCCGACGAGCGCGTCGAGATCATCCGCGAGACGATCCGCGACCTCGAGCCGCGCGCCCGGGTCGACAAGTTCAGCGGGCTCTCGGTGGACTACGCGGAGCGAATCGGAGCGAAGGTGATTATCCGCAGCCTGCGCGCGGTGACCGATTTCGACTACGAGCTGCAAATGGCGGCGATGAACAAAATGATGAAGCCGCAGGTCGAGACGGTATTTCTGTTCGCGAACCCCAAGCTGTTCTTCTCGGCCTCGCGGCTGATCAAGGAAGTCGTGGGCTACGGCCAGCGCCTGCCCGAACTGGTGCCGGAGAACGTGCTCAAGCGGTTGCAGGCCAAGCTCAACATCGATTGAACCGCCGCTTCGCCGGGTACTGAATCCAGATTCCGTTTGACCTCAGGTGACCGACAATATTCGACGTGCGCGAGCACGATATTCCGATTGTCGTTCAATCGGCACGGCGAAATAGTTGGTGGTTCGCCGCGGGTAGAGGTGGCTTTCGATGTAACCCTCTCTGGTCAGCCCCTCATCCTTGTGGGCCAAGCGATTTGGTACCAGCAGAATATAATTGTTGTCTTTGAAGAATTGCCATTGCGGGGTCTTTTCGGAGCCGATCTGGCCGTTAGCCGGCGGGCCGCTTTCGTACATGATGATTGGTCGATTGCGCGTGATGGTGCCCACGGAGCCTCGCAATACGTCCAGCTCGGCCCCTTCGACATCAATCTTGATGGCATCGACGGCATTCGAGTCGACAAGCTGATCGAGGCGGGTCATCGCAACGGTAATCTCGACAATTCTGCCGGCCTCTATGTCTGTGGGGCGGGAGAGGGAACTGTACCCGCTGCGCCTGGTGTTGATGAAAAATTTGACGTTGCCTTCCGAATTGCCGAGCGCGACCTGGTGAACCTGGACGGTGGGGAAGCTTCGGCGGAGATGGGCGACCTTTTCGGGGATTGGCTCGATTGCAATGATCGTTGCTGAAGGCACATGCGTCTGGACGGACGAGACCACCGAGCCGATGTGCGCGCCTATGTCGATGAAGGTTTTTCCCGGCGCGCAGAGGCGGCCGATCAGGTGCATGGCAAGATGGTCGTTGGCCAGCGTGCCCAGCTCGGAAACCTGAAAGCATGCCGCATAAACGAGGTCGATCTTTTCTCTTGCGTTGATGGCAATCTGAGCCAGTTTCGTGCCGACGATCATTCGCTTCAAGCTGCCGGGCATAGCGTTGACCGAAGGTTCCCTCGCCATCGGTCAAAATATACAGTCGTCGATCGTTCGAGGAGTCGCAATGATCAAGCTCAATCGCAGAGTGGCGGCGCTCAAGCCGTCGGCAACGCTGGCGGCCGAGAACCGCGCCACCGAGATGAAGGAAAAAGCCCTCATGGGCGAAATAACGTTTCGGGTGCCCCGCGACGATGACTGGCCGGCCATTCTGAACCTCGCGGAACTATCGCTGGCTGAGTTGCCGATCGCACCCCGCCAAAACGAGTGGCTACACAATCGCAGGTCGTTTTCTCAGTCGGACGGCTTCCAACAACACTTTGTCGCCACGGTTGGCGAGCGCATCGTGGGCTACGCTGGCGCCGAGCACCGCAGCAAAGCCGCTGATGGCGTGTACCGCCTGTTTGTGGTCGTGGAGCCGTCTGCGCGCGCAACGCTGGGGACCATGCTGCTGGCAAGGCTCCGAGAATGCTTGATCACCCTTGGTGCGCGTAAGGCGTGGTTTCTTGAGCTTGAAGCCGACGCACGATTTATTTCATACCTGGAACAGATGGGATTCGTGAGAGTAAAGAGTTCTAGTCTCGATCATGGAATGCCGCTGGTTGAGTTGACCCTGAATGCTCCATTCCAATCGCTGGTCAAACTGACCTAAGGTCAAGTTGACCCACCGCCGGTAGTGGGCGGTTTTGGAATCGGATGGCCGGCAGGGACGCCGGCCACTACCCTGAATGAAGCCCCTACATTGGGTAGGGGCCGGCCTCCGTGCCGGCCCGTGCTATCAAAACCGCCCACTACCGACCGCCGCCGGTTCCCTCGCCATCGGTCAAAATATACAGTCGTCGATCGTTCGAGGAGTCGCAATGATCAAGCTCAATCGCAGAGTGGCGGCGCTCAAGCCGTCGGCAACGCTGGCGGCCGAGAACCGCGCCACCGAGATGAAGGAAAAAGGCATCGACGTCATCTCGCTGGCGGCGGGCGAACCCGATTTCGACACGCCCGAGCAGATCAAAGAAGCCGCGCGCCGCGCGCTCGCAGCCGGGAAGACCAAGTACACGCCGGTGGCCGGAATCAGCGAGCTCAAGAAGGCAATATGCCTGAAGCTTAAGCGCGAGAACGAGCTGGACTACGAGCCGGCCGAAGTGATGGCGTCGGCGGGCAGCAAGCAGGCTGAGTTCAACGTGATCGCGTCGCTGTTCGACGAGGGCGACGAGGTCATCATCCCGACCCCGGCCTGGGTGAGCTTTGTCGCGATGGTGCAGCTAAGCGGCGCCGAGGCCAAGCTGGTGCGCTGCGCCGAGAGCGCGGGCTTCCGGCTCGATCCCGACGACTTGAGGCGCGCGATTACACCCCGCACGCGCGGCATCATGATCAATTCGCCGTCGAACCCGACCGGCGCGGTTTATCGCGCAGAACATCTGAAGGCGGTCGCTGCGGTGCTGCTCGATGCGAGAATCTGGGTGATGTCCGACGACGCCTACGAGCATATCGCGTACGACGGCCTGCCGCCGCATATTTTCAGAATCGAGCCCAAGCTCAAAGCAACCGGAATTATTTTCAATACGCTGTCGAAGGCGTATGCGATGACGGGATGGCGCGTCGGATACGCGGCCGGCCCGAAGGAAGTAATCGCCGCTGCCACGCGGCTGCAGGGCCAGAACAGCGGCAACGTGAATTCGATCGCGCAGGCCGCGGCGGTCGAAGCGTTGACCGGACCGCAGGATGAAGTGCGCAAGATGGCCGCGGAGTTCGGCGCGCGCCGCAAGCTGGTGGTCGAGCGGATCCGCGCGCTGCCGGGCTTCAGCCTGCCCAATGTCCCCGAGGGCGCGTTCTACGCCTTTCCCAACGTATCGGGAGTGCTCAAGCGCAAGTTCCAGGGACGTGAGATCGGCAGCGGCGATCGGCTCGCCGAGCTGATTCTGCAGGAAGCGCACGTCGCGGTCGTGGGCGGCAACGATTTCGGCGCTCCCGAGCACATCAGGATGTCCTACGCGACCTCGCGCGAGAATTTGACGAGGGCCTTCGATCGGATCGCGGAGTTTTTGAAAAAGCTCGAATAGTCCGCTGAGAGGCGTGAATTTTTCAATCGCCGACGCGGGCAGGAAGGCCGGCGAGACGCCGGCCCTACTTCGGATCGCTTGCTCGTTTCGTTGTCCGGCCTCCCCTGCTTTCGCTGGTCTGAAGTAGGGCTGGCGTCCCGCCGGCCTTCTTACTATCTGCAGCCGCAGGGGCCGCCGCAGCATACGCCGCCCCGCGACGGGGCTTGCGCAGCGGCCGCTAGTGTACTGAGTTAGAAATACGTTGACAAAATCTGGCAACCGAATCGAGGATTTGGTCGGCCGTTTTGGTCCAGATGAAGGGTTTAGGATTGCGGTTGTGGCTGTCAAGGAAGCGGCGGATGGCGGCTTGCAGTTCGCCGGTACTGCGGTGGACGCCGCGGCGCAGTTGTTTTTCGGTGAGCAGCGCAAACCAGCGCTCGACCAGGTTGAGCCAAGAGCCGCTGGTGGGAGTGAAGTGCAGATGAAAGCGCGCATGGCGCAGCAGCCAGCGCTTGGTCGCCGGGGTCTTGTGGGTGCCGTAATTGTCGAGGATCAGGTGCAGGTCCAGTTCGGGCGGCACTGCCGCATCGATGGTTTCCAGAAAGCTGCGAAACTCGGCTGTGCGGTGACGCCGATGAAACTCGCCAATCACGGTCCCGGTCTTGGCGTCGAGCGCGGCGAACAGGTTGGTGGTGCCATGGCGCTTGTAATCTGCCGTGCGGCGCTCGGCTTGGCCGGGGCGCATCGGCAACAGCGGCTGACTGCGATCGAGCGCCTGAATCTGTGCCTTCTCATCGACGCACAACACCAGCGCTCTGTCCGGCGGATTGAGATACAGACCCACGATATCGCGTACTTTGTCGATGAACTGCGGGTCTTTGGAGAGCTTGAAACCCTCGGCCCGGTGCGGCTGCAAGGCAAACGCCCGCCAGATGCGGCTGATCATGCTCTGACTCAGTCCGCTGCGCTTGGCCATCGCACGCGTGCTCCAGTGAGTGGCATCGGCGGGAGTGCTTTCCAGGGTCAGCTGCACCACCCGCTCAACTTGCGCGTCACTGACTTGCCGGGGCGCTCCCGGGCGCGGCTCGTCCAGCAATCCGTCCAGCCGCCGCTCCAGGAAGCGCTGGCGCCACTTGCCCACAGTCTGATGGGTAACCCCGAGCTTGCGCGCCACCGCCAGATTAGGGCTGCCAACGGCGCACTCCAACACCATCCGCGAACGCTGGGCCAGCGCCTGCGCGCTCTTGGGCCGCCGCGCCCACCGCTCCAAGGTCTCACGCTCTTCAGCCGCCAGGCTCAAAGGTGCTATCGGTCTCCCGGTCCGCATCGGCATCCCTCCTCCTATACGAGAGACGCCGACGGGCTACAATTTATTCAACGAACTTATAACTCAGGACACTAGTGCTTCGCCGTTGCTCGCGCCTTGCGACCTGCTGCCCGAGGCAAACACCGACAGCTCGCGCACCAAGTTTGCCCCGTGGCATGAGGGACACTCGGCCTCGTCGCGGCCCGGCCGCACCAGTATCTCGAAGCCGCTTTCGCAGTCCGTGCATCGATATTCGTAGATCGGCATTGCGGTGCGTCAGTCGTCTTATCTTAATCCAGCGGTTGCGCGAATTCGACCAGCACTCCGCGCGCGGCCTTGGGATGGAGAAAGCAGATCATCCCGGCCAAGCCCCGGCGGGGTTTTTCGTCGATTAGCGGCAGGCCCTTACGCCGCGCCGTCTCCAGCTCGCGCGCGACGTCGTCGGTCTCGAAGCATACGTGATGGAGTCCGCCGCCACGGCGCGCCAGGAATTTGCCCACGCCATTGCCGGGGTCAAGCGGCTCCAGCAGCTCGATCTCGCTTTCGCCGGCCTTGAGCAGCGCGGCGCGCACGCCCTGATCTTCGATGGTCGCGCTCCTGGTCAGATGGAGCCCCAGCGTGTCGCGCCAGAAACGCAGCCCGGCCTCCAGATTCGGCACCACGACGCCGACGTGATGGATTCTCTTCAGCATTAGCTGCGCAGCATCAGTTGCCGGCCACCTTCTGCCCCAGGCAAATCCTGCGCTGCAGGGCGTCCCATTGCAGCTTCATCTCGGGTGTGCCGAGACTCGGATGCTCGCTGCGGGTCACGGCCAGCTTGTCGCAGGCGCCCTTGATATTGCCTTGCGCGGCATAGATCACGGCCACGTTATATTTCGCCTCGTACCAGAGGTCGTCGGACTCGGCCGCGACCGATTCCACCGTGGTCCACATCGTGACCGCGTCCTTGTAGTCTTTCTTCGCCTGCGCGATACGCGCCAGTCCCGCGTTGGCGTCCGGCGAGCCGGGATCCGCCTTTACGACCTGATTGAAGATCGTTTCAGCACTGTCGACATCGCCCATCGCGATATAAGCCTGACCAAGGATCGAGAGGGTTCCGGTCAGGTTCTTCGCCGGAATCTTGCCGGCCTTAACCTGGTCTTCGAAATAGGCGTAGGTCAGCGCCGTGAGCTTGGCGTCGCGCGCGGCTCCGGCGCTATCGCTCTGGGCCATCTTGGCCGCCTTGGATTTCCAGAAGTCGAGCCCGATTTCCTTGATAAAGTCGCCGCCGGCCGGATTGCCGCCGGTCCGCTCCAGCAGCGCGTTGACATCGCGCTCGAGCAGATCGTACTTGCCCAGACGGTCGAGGCCCGTGATACGCCATTCGGCGATCTCGTTGAAGCGCTCGTTCATCTGGGGATATTCGCTCTCGTAGTTGTCGAGCAGGCCGGTGATACGCTCGTAATCGATTTGCGGCTCGCGCTCCAGCAGGCTCACCAGCATGTAGATCGCACGGCCCTTGGTCTGCTTGACGAAGTTGCGCTGGTTGGCGGGCGCGCTGCGCTCGGCCCCCGGCTCCATCTTGATCGCCTCGTTGAGGTCCGCCAGCGTCGTGTTCTTGAGCGCCTCGGTATCGACCGGCGGCGCGGAGGTGTTCTTGTTGGCGCTCGCATTGGCCGCCGCGACCAGACCCAGGTAATCGCACTCGGCCGCGTTGAACCGGGCGGTGTAGGCGTAGTCGGTGTTGCCGGTCACCTGTTTATATTCACTGGCGGCCTCGACGTATTGCTTGTTCTGCTGCAAACGCTCGGCGAGCCGAAAGCGCGGCTCGTAGGCGTACTCGCCGTGCGCGTAGGACTTGAGATAATCCTGTGCCGCCGAGACCCATTGGTTCTCCAGCGCTGCGTCCTTCATCCCGCTCTGCTCCCATTGCAATCGCGGCAGCTTGAAGCGCATGTACGAGGCCCACTGAGCGTCGGGATTGTTAGGCTGGCGGGAGAGCTCGTTAAGAAGCTGCTCGACCAGGTCGAATTTCTTCTCCGAGTAGTAAATGTCGGCGGCGAACTTGTAGGCCCTGGGGTACTTGCCGCTGCGGGCCGCCTCGATAAAATACTTCGCCGACTCGGGCTGCTGTTTCTTGGAGTAGAGCACGTTGGCCAGCAGCCACTTCTCGAACGGGTCACTCGAACTGCCGAACTCGGCAACCGGATCGCGCACGTATTGCGCCACCGCCGCCACCACGATTCCCCAACTGTCCTTCTCGTTCTCCTTGCCGCGCATGAAGTTGACCGCTTCCTTGTGATAGGCGGCGCGCTTGGCGGCGTCGTTGGTGGCGGATTCGGCCTTGAACAGTTGCTGCAGCCGGAACATCGCCATCCCCTGTTGCTGCGATCCTGAAGCGCCCTGCGCGAGCTGGCCGGTCAGCTTGGCGGCCTCGTCCATTTTGCCCATCGCGGCGTAAGTGGTGGCGAGACCCTGCAGGGCGGGCCGATACTGCTTGGTGCCCGAGCCGTCGCTCATGATCTGCTTGAAGTCGGCGACCGCCTTGTCGTACTCCGACTTGTCGTACTTGCCCAGCTCGCGTTCGCAGTAGGCGCGCCCCAGCAGGTTTTCGTGAATCAAATTGGGGTTGACGATTACGAGCGTGCTCTCGGTAAATCCGTCTATCGCCTGGTTGAGCAGCTTCTGGGCCTCTTCGGGCTGGCCGGCCTGGAGCACGGCGCCCTGGAAGTGCAGCCACGAAAGCGGATAGAGCGCCTGCAGCGAGAGCTGCTCAGGCTGATCATAATCGCACTGCGCACCGTTGGAGATTTGCGCGATGCAGTCGTCTTTCTTCTGCTTGTAGGTGGTGTACATCCGGTTGAGCATCGATTCGAGCCGGCTGTACGCCGTAAGCAGCCCGCCCTTGTCGATCTTCGGATTCTCCGCCAGCTTGGCGAAGGTCGACTCGGCATTGTCGAGCTTGCTGATGACTTCGCCCGCGGTCGCCTGATTCGAAGACGCCGAGCCGATCTGCGGCTCCAGTGCGGACAATTGGCTGTTGAGATCGTCCAGGCTCTGGGCGCGGGCCATGCCCGGTGAGACGGCGACCAAGGCGAGGAGCGCAAGTACAAATGCAAGCCGACCCTTATCCGGGACTGAATTCATTTTGGATGACTCCGTAAAAAGCGCCCGCTGCGGCGGCGCCTGCAAAATACCTAACGACAAACGGTCCGATACCGTCAAGCGAGTCGCAATCTTTGCGCAACCTCCAAGACATAGGCAAGGGAACCGGCCTTCGCTTTCCGCTCGCTGATCAGGACCGGACCGTGATAGTCGCGGTCGAGCAGCACGGCCGGAATTCCCGCCGCCTCTGCTCCTTGTACATCGAGCGGCTCGGAATCGCCAACGTGCAGCGATTCCGCCGATCGCGCTGAATGCTTGTGCAGGGCGGCGCGGAACAGCTCGGGAGCGGGTTTTGCAAAGCCGGCTTCGGACGAGATTGTGATCGAATCGAACGCCGGCTTAAGACGGAGTCCTTCCAGAATTCCGTACAGGCGATAGTCGAAGTTGGAGATCACGCCGAGCGCAACCCCGCTCTTTTTTAGACGACCCAGGATCTGCCACGCTTCAGGATCGGCGCTCCAGTTGGCCGCGTCGCCGAAGAAGTCAAAGAGCGTGTCAAAATAGGCGTCGAAATCGTGAAACTTGCCCAAATCCTCGAAGACCCGGGTGACGACCTCATACCACCAATCACGTTCAAGACCCCGTAACTCGCCGGGCGAGCGTCCAGGGCCGAACGCCAGCGCCGGCGCGGTGGTGAACGCGCGACGAAACGCCGACGCGACCGCGTGCTCATCGGCACGCACGCCGGATTGCGCGGCGATACGTGCATAGCTGCGCGCAACCGGCTCGCGCGGCTCGAAGAGCGTACCGGCCGCGTCGAAAAAAACCACTTGCAGCATCACGATCGCTCGATCGGTCTGGGCACCTTTTGCTTCACGCCATGTCCCACACCTGGACCAGCGCGCCAAAGGCCGACCGCGGCGAGACAAAGAACTCGCGGTCGCCGCGCCAGTTGGTGTTTTCATCGACTACCCTGACGCCGCCGGCTTTGAGGCGGGCCAACGTGCCGTCAAAGTCCCGCAGGTCTATCGAGATATGATGCATCCCTTCGCCGTGCCGTTCGATAAAGCGGCCGACGAAGTCGTTGGCCGCCGGCTTGCCGGGGCTCTGCAGGAACTCGAGTTTGAAGCCAGCGACCTGCATGTGCCCCAGGATGAAACTCCCGCGATGGTTCAGATGCGGCGCGCGTGTGATACGGCCCGCGAAATAGCGCTCGAAGAATTCCATCGCGCGGCCGATATCCCTTACCGCGATCGAAACATGATCGAAGTGGGCGTCTTCGTCCTTGGGATGGGTGTGCTCCGCGTCGAAATTCGGCACCTGCCAGAACTGGATCAGAGTACCGAAGGCCGATCGCGGCGAGATGAACGCGGTCGCCGCGCCGTCGGGAAAGCTTTGCTCGTCGACCACGCGGACCCCGCCGGACCTGAGCGTCGCGAGAAGCGGTGCGAGCTCGTTCACTTCGATCGACAGGTGATGCATCCCCTCGCCGTGCCTGGCGAGGAAGCGGCTGACGAAGCCATTGGGGCCGGCATCTTCGATCAGCTCGACCACGAATCCGCCGAGGTAGAAATCGCGCCAGTTGAAGGTGCCGCTGACCTGCTCCTCACTCAGGCGCTTGGCGCTGCGCTCGCGAATGGGAAAGTAGCGCTGGAAAAAATCGAACGCCTGATCGATTGAACGCACCGCGATCGATACGTGATCGAACCGCATCTTGATCCCTTCGGGCAACATCGAAGCCATCCGCAACAATTCTCCTTCTCTCCGGCGAGCGTCAGTGAGGCCTGCTGCCGCTGCGGTTCAATCGGGGTATAAAGCGCCGCAGCAGCGGGCGCCAATTGCGCCGGATCAACGGCCATCCCCTGACGAACTTGTCAGCGTAAATCCGCAGCGATTGATCAGCGCGCGAAAGTCCCGGCACGCTAAAGAAATTCCAGGCTCGCGTCGAGCTTGTCGCCCTCGACGCGGATCACGACGTAGCCGCCGCCCTTGAACGGACCGGCGTTGAAAATCCTGGTCGCGCCGATCGTATCGACGCCCGCCGACTCGTGGATATGGCCCGACACGCAAACGTCGGGCTGGACCTCCTCGATAAAGCGCCGCGCGGCCGTGCTGCCCACTGGCTGGCCGCTCAGGATTCGATCGCACTTGGTTCCAAAGGGCGGCGTGTGGCAGATCATCAGCAGCGGACGATGCTCGCGCACCTGCTCGTAGCCGGCCCTGAGCGCGGCGTAGATTTCGTCTTCGCTGAGCTCGATCGGCGTCGCAAACGGCGTGATGTTCGAGCCGCCGCAGCCGAAAATTCCGACGCCCTTGAACACGGTCCCCCTCGCGTGCAACGCGACGTGCTCCTCTTCCAGAAATGGAATCACCTCGCGCTGGTCGAGGTTGCCCGGCAAGGCGAGCACGATGGGGCACGCGCGGCGCACGTCGTTGAGGACTTTGCGCGCCTGGTCGGCACCGCCGAAGTTGGTGATATCGCCCGATATGATGACGAGATCGGTATCGCGCATCACGTCGCCCATCCGGTCGAGGTTGCGCGTCGCCATATGCACGTCGCCGAAAGAAACGATTTTCACGATCGTTAACGATAGCGCAGCCGTATCCACGGCACCAATCGCGCGCATCGAGGCCCCGCGAGGTTCCCGATAGCTTGCGCAGCGGACGCCGGGCGCGCATTAAAGAGCATCGTGGCATCCCGGTCTGACCGATTCGCGTTCGTCCTCATCAAGCCCAAGGCGTCGGGCAATGTCGGCGCGGCGGCGCGAGCGCTGAAGAACATGGGCTTCGGCGATCTGCGGCTGGTCGCACCCTATCGCTTCAGCAAGCGTGCGGCGCAAGCGATGGCGGTTCATGCGCGCGATGTTCTCGATCGCGCGCGAATCTTTTCCGAGCTGGCGGCCGCGGTCGAAGACTGCGGTCTTGTGGTCGGAACCACCTGCCGGACGGGACAGTATCGCAGTATCGCGAAGCCGATCGGCGGGGTCGCCTCCGAACTGATCGCGCTGAGCGCCGCCAACCGGATCGCGATTCTCTTCGGCCCCGAAGACTTCGGACTTACCAATCGCGAGCTCAAGTTCTGCGATCGCCTGGCGACGATCCCGGCCGCGCCCGACTATCCGTCGCTCAACCTGGCACAAGCCGTGATGGTCACCGCGTACGAGTTGATGACGGCGTCACGCGCGTCGCGCGAACCAGCCGTCGCCGTCGATTCGCCGGCACTGGCTCCGGCCGCAGAGGTTGACGCGATGCTAGCGCGGATGGCGAACGCGCTGGTGGCGATCGGCTTCCTCCCCGGCGACAACCCGGATCACATCATGTTCGCGGTGCGTGCGATGCTGGGACGCAGCGGCGTGACGCCGCGCGAGTGCGACATCCTCAATGGCATCGCAAGGCAGATACAGTGGTTCGGCACCGGCGGCCGCGAGACGATCGCTGCCAAGCGCCGCGCCGGAACGAAAATACGCTGACTGGCCGATGCGCCTCTAATCCGCGATAATCCGCGCAAGAGCGACCGCGATGGCCGAGATCATTTACCTGCGCGAATTTCAAGCCCTGCGCCGTTCAGGCCGAATCGCACAGCGCCAGCACCTCGAACGCGCGGTGCAGTTGCTGCGCGACAGTCTCGCCGACACTGCCGCGCAGCTCGCCGCGTCACCCCTGTCCGTTCAGGGCGAGCTTCTCGATCGGGTTGAGAAGCTCACCGCCTTGATCCGCTACGGCAGCCGGATGCTCGGCAACGAACCCGCCGAACTCACCGCGCTCAAGTAGCGCCCGGGGAAATCGATGGCGAGCGACGGCCTCAGTCTGCGGATAGTGGGCGTCCATCCGGGCGAGGAAATCGCCGGCGCGCAGCCGATCACGATTCGCACGACGCGCGGCGAAATTCCGATGGTGCTCCATCCGGGGCGCGAGCGCGGGCGTGCGGTCGTATGCGTCAGTGGCGCGATCGGCGGTCTCGACGGTCCCGCCCGGCTCTACCCGCGCCTCGGCGAAGCACTGCCCGCGATGCAAATCAGCGTCGCGCGGATCGATTATCGCGACGCGGGCGAGTTCGGCGAATGCCTGCTCGATGCGATGGCGGCGTTGAGCTTCCTGAAAGGCATCGGGCATCAGCGGGTCGCCCTGATCGGACATTCGTTCGGCGGGGCGATCGCGATCAGCGCCGGCACGCTGAGCCCGCTCGTCACCACCGTGGTCGCAATTTCCAGCCAGCTCGGCGGCGCGCATGTCGTCGCACAACTCGCGCCTCGTCCGCTGCTTCTGCTTCACGGCACGGACGATAACGTGCTCTCCCAGCGCAGTTCGGAGGCGCTGTACGAGCGCGCCGGCAGGCCCAAGATGCTGAAGCTCTTCCCCGGCGCGGATCACGGACTGAGCCAGGTAGCCGACGAGCTCTTGAAACTTGTCGAAGATTGGATTGTCAACTACGGCTGAGCCGAGATGGCGCGCTGTAGAATCGAGTGGGCGGGATGGCCGGTCGTAGTGCATTCCACGCGGACCGCGGTGGCGGCTGTAGCTTCGCTGCTGGCAGCGCGGTTGTTGGGGTTGCCGCAAGCGTACTGGGCGCCGATTACAACCCTGGTGGTCACGCAGTCATCGCTGGGCGCGGCCTTCACCGTCTCCTGGCAGCGTTTTGTCGGGACGGTGCTTGGAGCGGTCACGGGCGCGATCGCGGCGAGTCACTTCGGGCCGGACATGCTTATATTCGGTACTTGCGTGTTCATCCTGGGACTGTTTTGCGCCGTGGCGCACTCGGACCGAAGTGCATATCGGTTCGGGGGCGTTACGCTGGCGATTGTACTGTTGGTGCCACGGACGGGCCCTGCATGGCAAATCGCCTTTCATCGGTTCGCTGAAGTGTCCATCGGGCTCGGAGTGGCCCTGATCTTGGCGTGGGTGTGGCCGGAGAGGGAGGTTACACCATCGGGGAAAAGTTGAATTCTTCCTAAATTCTCCTCGAGGATGGCCGCGAAAAAAGTAGCTGACTTGTGGCTGCATATTCTCGCCAAAGCGGGAATTCAGCGAATTTACGGAGCGCCTGGCGATTCGCTGAACCGCATCACGGACGCGATTCGCGCAGAAAACAAATTCGATGGATTCATGTGACGCCCGACTTCGGGGCGCAGTGCGAGGTTATCGAAGCGCTGCTGCTGGGGCGAAACGGGGCCGTGCTGCCCGCATTGCGGCGACACCAACGCGTACCAGATGGAGGACGGCAGGACCGGCCAATCGGCATCTCGGAACTTTCCACAACGTCAGCCCGAAGCACCCGCACCGGCATGCCGCGGCGTTTGATTTCCGCTGGAATGCGCGCAAGATCGGTGACGGGGTGCGAGTGGCACTGGTGGTCAGACAATCCGAAGGTAAGCGGCTCCGAAGTCGCGAGCCATTGAAAACGCTTCCGTCGACTCCGGCGCAAGGCAGGCCATTCTAAGGCCCAATGAGCGGCGTCGTCGAAACATATTTGACGGAGATCACCCGTGAACTGAGCGCAGGCCACACTACGGAGCACACTTTCCGGCCCGCGCTCAAGCATTTTCTGGAGGCGATTGATTCCAAGATAATTGCGATGAACGAACCGAGGCGCGTTGCGTGTGGTGCTCCAGATTACGGCATCGTTCAGGGGGCTGCGGCGCTGACAATCGGATACATCGAAGCGAAGGACTTAGGCAAGTCGCTTGATGAAGCCGAAGGCACAGATCAGATCCGCCGGTATCGACGCTCGCTCCCAAATCTCATTCTGACCGAGTACCTAGAATTTCGTTGGTATGTCGATGGCGAGCGCAGGGCTACGGCTAGGCTCGGGCATCTGGATCGGTTAGGCAGGCCGGTTGCCGAGCCGGAGGGCTCAGAATCGGTGTTACACCTGATCAACGATTTCCTTTCACACAGTCCAGCCGCAATTTCAACGCCGCGCGACTTGGCGGAGCGGATGGCGCGGCTTACTCACATCATTCGCGACATTGTTGTTGAGGCTTTTGAGGTAAACCTGGCCTCTGACTTGCTCGGTGATCTTCGGGCTACCGTGGCTCGCACGCTCATAAGTGGTCTCGATCCGCCACGGCCTACGGGTGCACGTTCCGACGATTCCGATCCGTTGACCTTACGAAACGCTTGGCAACTCTGGTCTGAAAAGACCGGTGAGTTTGCCGATATGTACGCTCAGACGATTGCCTACGGCCTATTTGCCGCGAGGTGCAATCACTCTTCGAGTCAGCGATTCTCGCGGTTGACTGCGGCTGCCGAGATTCCGAAGACAAATCCATTTCTACGGAAACTATTTGAGAATATTACGGGGGTCGATCTGGAAGGCGAACCATACGTCGGATTCGTCGAGGATTTGGTTCAGCTACTCGATCGCGCCGCGATTGAAGAGATCTTGGCTGACTTCGGTAAACGCAAAGCACTTCAAGATCCGGTTCTTCACTTCTACGAGACATTTCTCGCCGCGTATGATCCTGCACTCCGCGAAAAGCGCGGAGTTTATTACACGCCCGAGCCCGTGGTCTCGTACATCGTGCGGTCCGTGGATCGCCTACTTCGTACACGCTTTCGTCTGCCGAATGGGCTCGCTGACACAACAACGACCACTCGCGGCGGCCACGGGAAAGGGCGAGAAGAGATTCTGCCCCGAGTCCTGATTCTCGATCCCGCTTGCGGTACTGGAACCTTCCTCTACGTAACAGTAGACCTAATTCGCGGGCAGTTTATCACACAAAACAACATCGGAATGTGGTCCAGTTACGTGAGGCAGCACCTGCTCCCAAGGCTCTTTGGCTTCGAGTTGCTCATGGCCCCCTATGCGGTCGCTCACTTTAAGCTCGGCATGCAACTTTCTGGGCGCGACCTCGACGAGCCACTCCGATCTCAACTGGCCTATGACTTCGCTGGCGATCGCTTGGGAGTCTACTTGACGAACACGCTGGAAGAAGCCGAAAAGCGAGCCGAGCAAATTCTTGGCCCCTTTCGCATCATCTCTGAAGAGGCCACAGAGGCGGTGCGCGTGAAGGATGCACTACCTATTCTCGTCGTAATGGGTAATCCCCCTTATTCAAATTTTGGCCGCATGAACAACGGCGAATGGATCACCGGCCTGATGCAAGACTGGAGACCGCTTGGGGAGAAAAAGTGGAATCCTGATGATTTTATGAAGTTTATGCGCTGGGCTCAGTGGCGGATCGAAAAAACCGGTTCTGGCATCGTAGCATTCATTACTAACAATACGTACATCAATGGCATCACGCATCGCCGGATGCGCGAGTCCCTGCTCGACACCTTCAGCGCCATTTACGTGCTTGACCTCCACGGAAGCACGCGCCGCCGCGAAAGCGAAGAGGGCTCAGGCTCGGAGAGAACAAACGTGTTCGATATCCAGCAAGGCGTCGCAATTAGTATCTGCATCAAGGAGCCTGACAGCTCTGCGGCTTGTCGCGTTCATCATTGCGAGTTGAGAGGAAGTCGCGCGTTCAAGTATGCGGCACTTCAGGAATTGGACCTTCAATCAACTGAGTGGACGGAACTGACAGATATCGGGCGGGAATCGTGCTTGGGGAAATTTTACTTTTTCTCGCCCAAGGGCTTTGAGAACATCAATGAATATTGCCGGGGGTATGGACTCAAGGACATTTTTTCGGTCTGGCAGAACTCGCTCAAGACGGACCGTGACGATCTATTTTTCGATTTCGATCGCGCGGCACTCGAAGAGCGTATGCAAACGTTCTTCTCTGCAAATGGCCTTCGACGGGAGTTTCGTGAGGAGTGGCGAATCGAGGATTCCTCCAGCTACCACCTCCTAGAACGCCGCGGCAGGACTCACTACGATGCCAACAACATTCATTCCTGCCTATATCGGCCTTTCGATCGGCGGTGGGTATATTACGATCCGGCCTTGACGAGCCGACCAGCTTGGAAAGTAGTGCAGCATTTCGTTAAAGGGCCTAATCTTGGCCTGCTATCGTCGCGGCAAGTCGGCGGGTCTTTCCGGCACGCCTTTGTCACAAATGGTCTCGCTAACATAAATGCCATTGATACTGCGGGAGTGTTTGGCAGCGGGCCGCTATTCCCATTGTATCTCTACACTAATCGCCCGGATGAAGGAGCGCGGCAGCGGTCCCTGCCGGCGGGGATTGCCCGTACTCAGCGGCGAGGCCGGACCGCAAATCTGAAACCTGCATTCGTTGAGAAGATCGCCAGTAACTTGGGGTTGCGGTTCTTGGCCGAAGGACGAGGCGATCTGGGGACGACTTTCGGCCCAGAGGATGCCTTTGCTTACCTCTATGCCATTTTGCATTCGCCGGCATATCGGGCAAGGTACGAAGAATTCTTGCAGATTGACTTTCCGAGGATCCCCCTGACGACCGATTCATCTTTGTTTGGCAAGCTGTGCCAGTTCGGTGCTCGACTGATGGAGGCACACCTCATGACGGCCCCAAACGCCGACGGCCCCGTCGCCAGCTTCCCGGTCGGTGGGGATGATCGGGTGGACAGCGGATTTCCGAAGTACGTGCCACCAGATGTGGCGGAGGTACACGCTGGGAGCGCCCCTTCACGCGGGCGCGTCTACATCAATGCACGTCAATTCTTTGAACCCGTCTTGCCGGAAGTCTGGGAGTTCCATATCGGTGGGTATCGTGTCTGCGAACGTTACATCGCGGAACGTAGGGGAAGGAACCTCTCGCATGCCGAGAAGGTACAGTACCAGTGCCTCACCGCAGCGGTCTTGGAGACCACGCGCATTATGAATGAGATCGATCACGAAATCGCCGACTGGCCGATTTCCTGAGACAGACCGACAGGGAGACTCAATGCAAGGGAGACATACGAAGTCCCGAAGGGATGAGTCCGATTACCGCCTGGTCCGCGCCAGGGCCGGCACTAAGAGGCGTTTTCCTATGTGTTTGGCAAGCACGGCTCTAAGCTCACTTACATCCTCGTTGACGCCAACGCCTCGATGGCTTACCCGGCCGGCGATCGCAAGTTCTCCTCCGCGATCGCGCTGACGCCCGCGTCGCGCTCCCCTCGGGGCGACCGCGCGATGATCCGGGTCGAAACTTGTCGAAGACCGGATTGTCAACTACGGTTGAGCCGTAGCGCGCCATCGCGCGGCTTGCGGGCCTGGAAAATCGCGAACCAAATCAGCGAGGACAAGAGATTATGGCAGATCAGATGACTCCGGAAGACGCGGAACGGACGATCGGACTGCTGCAAGGCTTCATGGGCAGCGCTGCGATGAAGGCCGGGCTCGACCTCGAAGTCTTCACTCACGTCGCGCACGGCGCCACCAGCGCCGAGCAGTTGGCCGCGGCCAAGAAAACCACGCCGCGCGCGATGCGGATTCTGTGCGACGCGCTGGTCGTTTACGGCCTGCTCAACAAAAGCGGCGGCCGCTACAGCCTGCCGCCCGCCAGTGCGATGCTGCTGGTCAAGGGCTCGCCCGCCTATGTCGGCGCGATGTCGAAAATCATGGGCAACCCGGTGATGTGGGACGCCGCCGGCAGACTCACCGACGTGGTCAAAGCCGGCCACTCGCTGCTCGAGCATCCCGCCGAGGAAACCGACAATCCTTTCTGGGAGGAATTTTCGCGCGCCTCGCGCCAGATGGCCGCGATGACCGGCCCGATAGTCGCCGAAGCCGCCGCCGAATCATTCGGCGCGTCGCCGCCCGCGAAGATCCTCGACATAGCTTGCGGCTCCGGCATGTATGGGTTCAGCGCGCTGAAACGTTTCCCCAACGCGCGGCTGGTCTCCGTCGATTGGCCCAATGTACTCAAGCTGGCCGAGCCGACTGCGGCTCAGATGGGGCTTACGGACCGCGTCGAGTTCCGCCCCGCCGACATTTTCGCCGGCGACCTCGGCGCGAACTACGACCTCGTGCTCGCGGTCAACATCTACCATCACTTCAGTATCGAGAAATGTACCGAACTCACGCGCCGGCTCAATGCCGCAACCGCTCCCGGCGGAGCGCTGATGATCGTCGATTTCGTACCCGACGACGGCCGCGAAAAGGACCGCTTCGCGCTGGCCTTCGCGCTCACGATGTTGATCTGGACGCAGGAAGGCGACACCTACACGCTGCCCGAGTACCGGCGGATGATGGAGGCCGCGGGTTACCACGACATCGCGCTAAAAACGATTCCCGGCCCGCGCCCCACCCAGGCGGTGATCGGCCGCAAGTAGCGACCATTCACTCGCGCGGCGGGTCTGCGCTAGACTACGCGTACGATGGCTGTTGGATTAAAAGTTGCGGTCGTCGGCGCCACCGGCGCCGTCGGTCAGACTACGCTGAGACTGCTCTACGAACGCAAGTTCCCGATCCGCGAGGTGCGCGCGTTCGCCTCCGAGCGGTCGACCGGCAAGACGGTCAAATTCGGCGACGAATCGGTCACCGTCGAGCGCCTGGGCGCCGACTCTTTCAACGGTATCGATTTCGCCTTCTTTTCAGCCGGTGCGACTCAGTCGCGTGAATTCGCTCCGCTCGCGGTCAAAGCCGGCGCGATCGCGATCGACAAGTCCAGCGCCTTTCGCATGGATGCGGCCGTGCCGCTGGTGGTCCCCGAGATCAACCCCGGCGCCGCGCGGCGGCACCGGGGAATCATCGCCTGCCCGAATTGCACGACCATCGTCACCGTGATGCCGCTTAAGCCGCTGCACGACGCCGGCAAGCTGCGGCGCGTAATCGCCACCAGCTTTCAGGCCGTGTCGGGAGCGGGCGTCAACGGCATCGCAGAGCTGCGCGAGCAGTCACTCGCCTGGGCGCGCGGCGAGCCGATCACGGCCAGGTTTTTCCAGCATCAGATCGCGTTCAACCTGATCCCGCATATCGACAAATTCGTCGAGGGCGGCTACACCGGCGAAGAGATGAAGCTGGTGAACGAGGTCCGCAAGATTCTGGAATTGCCCGACCTGCCGCTATCACCGACCACCGTGCGCGTGCCGGTCTTCACTGCCCATTCGATCTGCATCAACGCCGAGACTGAGAAACCGGTCAGCGCCGCGATGGCGCGTGAGGCCTTCGAAGCCTTCCCGGGACTCCGGGTCTTCGACGACCCGGCGCACAATCGTTATCCGATGCCGCTCGTCGTCGAGGGCCACGACGAATGCTTCGTCGGCCGCATCCGCGCGGACATCAGTTGTCCCAACGCGCTCAATTTCTGGGTGGTCGGCGACCAGCTCCGCAAAGGCGCCGCCTTAAACGGCATCCAGATCGCCGAGCTGCTGATCTCGTAGAAAAAGTCCGGTTCGCGGAATCGCTGTCCTTATGGACGATCTGCGGCTGCTCCATCTCGATATCGAGACAAGTTTCGTGATCTCCGGCTCGGAGCGCATCGAGCGCGAGAACGACCCCGATTGTTCATCCGGGCCACGCCTGATCATCGCGGGATGCCCGCAAGGCAACCTCGTCCGCGTGCATCGCGATCTGGAAAATGAAAGCGCGCTGAGACTGCTCGCTATCGCCGCCGAGGAGCCGCCCTGGCGCGATCCTGATGTCCTCCCTCGATGTCTCGGAAAAATCACCGACCTGTTGTCGCGTAGCCAGCCTGCCGTCACCATCGCGCCCGGAGTCATCTACCATCTTCCGAGCGCAACGGCGTATGAGCATCCCGCGCCGATCGTACGCGGCGATTCGCCCGCAGCCGGGCAGATGCTGGCCCGTCTGGCTGAGCACGGATTACCGCAGTGGATGCTCGATGCGGGCTTCAAAGGAGTCAGCGACTTCTGGGAGCCCTGGTGCGTCGCGCTGGCCGGCAATGAGATTGCGTCGATCGCGTTCGCGGCTCGCCTCAGCCCCGCAGGCGCGGAGATTGGCGTCAACACCGGCCCAAATTCGCGGGGCCAAGGCTTCGCAGCCGCGGTTACGGCCAACTGGTCCTCGCTGCCCAGCCTCAAGGGCCGCACGCTTTTCTACAGCACGCGCAGGGCTAATCGATCATCCCAGGGTGTGGCCGCCCGGCTCGGCCTGCGCCTGATCGGGACCACCCTGCGCGTCTGGTGACCGCGTACCTACCAGCCCCCTCGGTTGACAGCCTCGTCGCACTCCACTAATTACATTGCAGCGTAGCCTTATCGAGAGCGGCGGAGGGACTTGGCCCGACGATGCCGCAGCAACCGGCCCCCAGGGGTGCTGGTGCTAACTCCAGCGTGGCTTCTCAAGTAGGAAGCCTCGATAGATAAGGCGAGAAGTCCCAGTGACCCTCGTCCTTATCGCCAAGGAAGAGGGTCTTTTGTTTTTGGCCCTCCGCAGACCGCGCTCGACGGCTCGCCACAGGGAACGCGTGGCAACTGGACGGATATTAATCGTTGGGGCAGGCGGGCTTGGAGTGCCGGCGGCGATGGCGCTTCGGCGCGCGGGCTCCTGCGCGATCTCGCTGGTCGATCCAGACCCGGTGGAGCTGTCCAATCTCCCGCGCCAGGTCATCTATCGCGAGGCTGATCTCGGGTCGCCCAAGGTCGAGGCTGCGGCGCGCCGGCTGGCGGACGGGCCGGGCGCGATCGAAGCCCATCGATACGCCCTCGACACGTCCAACGCCGCGCGGCTGATTGCCGCCTGCGACTTCGTTATCGATGCTACCGACAGTCCGGCTGCGAAGTTCCTGATTAACGATACTTGCATCGCGGCGCGGCGGCCTTTCGTCTACGCCGGCGTGATCGGATTAACCGGACAGGCGCTGACGATACTTCCGTCGACTACCGCGTGCCTGCGATGCTTGTTCGAGGAGCCGCCGGACGAAGCCGAGATCGCCAGTTGCCGCGAAGCCGGGATCGTCGGTCCCGTCGCCGGAGCGATCGGCGAGGTCGCGGCCGCGCAGGCGCTCCAATGGCTTCGCGGCGAACGGCCCACGTTGGCGGGAAAAATACTGAGTTACGACGGCGCGGCGAACGGTATCGCAAGCCGAACTCGAATCACGCCGGTCCAGGCGCGCGTCGGATGCCGATGCGGCGCCGGTCGCGAAGCAGATTCAGCGGAGTACAGAGGGGAACGATGAGCTACATCACATGCCTGAAATGCCGCGAATGCGGCCAGGAATATCCGATCGAGCCGCTTCACGTCTGCGAAACCTGCTTCGGCCCGCTCGAAGTTGTCTACGATTACGCGCGTATCCGCGCCGCGATCTCGCGCCCGATTATCGAGGCTCGGCCGCGAAATCTCTGGCGCTATCGCGAATTGCTGCCGGTCGACGGCGAACCGGTGATCGGGCCCTTCTCGGGCTTCACGCCGCTGCTCCATGCCGAGCGCCTGGGCGCCGAGCTCGGCCTCAAGAAGCTCTACATCAAGGACGACACGGTCAACCATCCGACGCTCTCCTACAAGGATCGCGTGGTCTCGGTCGCGATCACCAAGGCCCGCGACTTCGGCTTTACGACGGTTTCGTGCGCGTCGACCGGTAATCTCGCCACCGCGGTCGCCGCCCATGCCGCGCGCGCGGGACTCAAGTGCTACATCTTCATGCCCGAAGGAGTGGAGTCCGGCAAAGTCGTCGGCTCGACGATCTACGGCGCACAGGTCATCACGATTCGCGGCAACTACGATGATGTTAACCGCTTGTGCAGCGAAATCGCCGACAAGTACGGATGGGCCTTTGTCAATATCAACCTGCGCCCGTACTATACCGAGGGCGCCAAGACCTTCGGCTTCGAGATCGCGGAGCAGCTCGGATGGCGGCTGCCGGATCAGGTGGTGCTGCCGACCGCGGGCGGCACGATCCTCCCCAAAGTCGCCAAGGCCTTCAAGGAGCTCAAGGAAGTCGGACTCCTGCGCAGCGGCCATTGCAAGATCAATTCGGCGCAGGCCGCGGGCTCGGCGCCGGTGATCCACGCGCTGCACAAGGGCGTCGATCTGATCACGCCCGTCAAGCCCAACACGATCGCGAAATCGATCGCGATCGGCAACCCGGCCGACGGCTATTACGTATTGCTCGCGGTGCGCGAATCCGGTGGATGGGGCGACGCGGCCACCGATCCCGAGATTATCGACGCGATCAAGCTGCTCGCCCGCACCGAGGGCATCTTTGCCGAGCCCGCCGGCGGCACCACCCTGGCCGTCACGCTCAAGCTGATCGCGCAAGGCCGAATCAAGCCCGACGAGACGGTGGTGGTCTCGATCACCGGCAACGGCTACAAGACGCTCGAAGCAGTGGCGTCGGCGATCGAGCCTCCGTTCATAATCGAGGCGCGGCTCAGGGACTTCGATGCGCTGTTCGAGCGGCTCAGCAACGGCAAGCAGTCCGCCGCCGGCGCCGCCTGAACTGGAATGCGCGAAAGGCCACAATTCCTTGTAAGCCGGCGGCGCACGGCATAAGCATCAAGTCACCAAAGAGCAGGAGGTAGATCGACAATCATGTCAGCGAAGGTTCGAGTACCCACTCCGCTGCGCAGATTCACCGCCGGCAGCGAGGAAGTTGCCGCGGCCGGCGATTCGATCAGGTCCGTGATCGAGAACCTCGAGCGCAACCATCCGGGGATCCGCGAGCGGCTGCTCGACGACAAGGGCGAGCTGCGCCGCTTCGTCAACATCTATCTTAACGGCGACGACATCCGCTTTCTCGATAACCTCAACTCGAAGGTCAAGGATGGCGACGACATTTCAATCGTCCCTGCGATCGCCGGCGGACGCTAGCGAAGAGCCGGTGCCGCCCGCGCGCGTGGCCAGCGCGCTCGAGCTGATCGGCAACACGCCGCTGCTTGAGATCACCCGGCTGACCGCCGGTTTGCTGCGGCCGGGCGTGCGGATTTTTGCCAAGCTGGAGGGCTTCAACCCCGGCGGCTCGGTCAAGGACCGTCCCGCGCTCAACATGATCCGCACCGGTGTAGAGCGCGGCGAGCTTAGGCCCGGCAAGGTGATAATCGACTCGACCTCGGGCAACACCGGCATCGCGCTGGCGATGGTCGGCGCGGTACTGGGCTACCCGGTCGAGCTGGTGATGGCCTCCAACGTCAGCCGCGAGCGCAAGAAGATCATCGAGGCGTTCGGCGCCAAGCCGATCTTTTCGGATCCGCTCGAGAGCTCCGACGGCGCGATTCGACTGTGCCGCAAGATCATCGCGGAAAATCCCGATCGCTACTTCAAGCCGGATCAATATAACAATGAGGCGAATGCGCAGGCCCATTTCCAGACCACCGGCCCCGAAATCTGGCGCCAGACCCGCGGCCAGGTGACGCATTTCCTGGCCGGAATCGGCACCGGCGGCACCGTGATGGGCGCTGGGCGCTATCTCAAGTCGCGCAATGCCGCGATCAAGGTGATCGCGATCGAGCCCGACGACGCGATGCACGGGCTGGAAGGGCTCAAGCACATGGCCAGCTCGATCGTCCCCGGCATCTACCACGAGCGCGAGCTGGACGACAAAATCCCGATTGACACCGAGCAATCGTACGAGATGGTCTACGCGCTGGGGCAGGTCGAAGGGCTGCTGGTGGGGCAATCCAGCGGCGCGGCGATGCTGGCCGCGATCAAGGTCGCACGCAGCCTCAAAGAGGGATGCGTGGTCACGATCTTCCCCGACTTCGGCGACAAATACCTGTCGACCAACCTGTGGATCGGATGGCAGGCGTGGCGGCGTGAACGCCTCCCGCAGCTTTTGGAAAAATGCAACGTATGACCGAGCGCTACTACCTGAGTTATCCGCGCGACCTGATCAAGCAGCCGCTGCTCTATCAGCTCGTCAAGAAATTCGACCTGGTATTCAACATCCGCGGCGCCAGCGTGTCCGAAGAGATGGGCCTGGTGGCGGTGGAATTCGAGGGCAGCAGCGACCAGATCGAGCGCGCGCTCAGTTGGCTGCGTCAGACCGGCGTGACCGTGGAGCCGATCGAGAAGAACGTGATCGAGTAGCAGCGCTCCACGTCCGCGCGCGCTCGAAATCCGAATGACGCTCAGCGATTCCCAAATCGAGCGTTACAGCCGCCAGATAATCGTTCCCGAGGTTGGCGGACGTGGGCAGGAACGCCTGCTCGCCGCGCGGCTCGTGATCGCCGGCGCGATGGACGATATAGAACTCGTGCTTGCCTATTTGGCCGGCGCCGGAGTCGGGGAAATTTTCCTCCATGCTGGAGCCGATCGATCACGAATCGAGCGGATGATCGCCGACATGCGCGAGCTCAACTCCGACGCGAAGATCCTCGCGGCTGACGATCACGGTCCTGATCTGACTGCTGACCTCGTCTTGATTCTTGCCGGCATGCCGGCCTCACCGCTCGCGCACGCCGGAAAAATCCCTCTCCCACCGGGAGAGGGCAAGCGCTCCGCCGCGGAGCGCGCGGGTGAGGGCGTTCCGCGATCATCGCCGCTGATTCTCGCGCGCCTCGATGCTCCGGGCAAAATCGCCGTGATGACCAGCTCACCGCCGTGCCCCGCATGCGCCGACGCCGATCTTCTCGCCCCGTTCGGCGCGCGCGCGGAGACGGCCGGCTTGATCGCGATGGTCGCCGCGGTCGAGGCGTTCAAGATTCTCGCGGGTCTGGCGCCGCTCGCTCCGACGCTGCTTCAGTTCGATGGATACGAATGCCTCGCGCGCGAGCTCAAAGCCGGGTCGAAAGCGCCGCGATGCGGTTGCTCGGCTGGGGACGCGAAGCTGCGATGAGCGCTCGGCGCATCCAATCCCGCAAACCGCCGGGAGCGTCGACCGGCGCCATCGCGTTGTGGCTATTCGATTTCGACAACACGCTGGCCTTGCTGGAGTCCGAGGTCGATTGGGCGGCGAGCCGGCGCGAGCTGCAAGCTTTTCTTGCCGCCACGCGCGTGGCCGGCGACTTGCTGGAACAATTCCCTATCGGCAACCTGCTCTTGTACGACGCGCTCCGCTCACGCCTGCTAGGCAGCGGCGCCGCCGGTGATACGACCGCCACGCGTGCGATTTTGACCCGGGCCTCCGCAATTGTCGAGAAGCATGAGCTGGCGGGTGTCGATCGCGCCGCCCCGGCGCCGGGCGCTCTCGATCTGCTGCGCTCGCTGGAGGCGAGCGGCACGCCGATCGCGATCGTCACGTCGAACTGCTCGCGCACGGTGGCGCGATGGCTGCGCCGTAATCGAGTCGCGAGCGCCGTCCGCACGATCGTCGGCCGTGACACGATACTGCCGCTCAAGCCCGCGCCCGAGATGGTCGAGCGCGCGCTGGAGCTTTGCGGCGAGGCCGCCGCTTCGGCGGCGCTGGCCGGCGACAGCGTGGCCGATCTCAACTCCGCGGCTGCCGCCGGCGTGCGCTTTTATGGCGTGGCGATCAAGCGGGCCAGCCGCGACGCGCTAATCGCGGCCGGAGCGGTGGAGGTTTTCTCGTCGCCAGCCACCCTCGGCCGTCATTTGAACCTGCTGACGCCAACGGCCCCGCCCATCGAGGCGCCCCTTGTCAGGGTTCGGGCTGCTAAGTAACTTATGGAGTCTGCAAAGTAATCTATTTTCTGCCTGAGGTTCACTTTCAGCATGAATGAGGGTTTCACGCTTTGGTTTACGGGGCTGTCGGGGGCCGGCAAATCCACCCTGGCTAACATGATCGCCGATGAGTTGCGCGCGCGCGGCCATCGCGTCGAGATTCTCGACGGCGACGAAGTCCGCACCAACCTCTCCAAGGGGCTGGGCTTCTCCAAGGAAGATCGCGACACCAACATCAGGCGTATCGGCTACGTGGCGAAGCTCCTGGCCCGCAACGGCGTGATCGCGATTACCGCCGCGATTTCGCCCTATCGCGAAATCCGCGACGAGGTGCGCAAGTCGCATGATCGCTTCGTCGAGGTCTTCGTAAAGTGCTCGCTCGACAAGCTGGTCGAGCGCGACGTCAAGGGGCTCTACAAAAAAGCCATCAAGGGCGAGATCGCGTCGTTCACCGGCGTCTCCGATCCTTACGAAGAGCCGCATAATGCCGAGGTGGTCGTCGAGTCGGACCGTGAGACCGCCGCGCAGAGCTTCGCCAAACTGCTCGGCCGGCTCGAAGAGTTGAACTACGTCCGCAAGGCGGCAGCGCGATGACTGCGCAGGCTTCCGGAGCGATTTCGGCGCACGGCGGTGGCGAGTTGATCAACCTGCGAGCGCCCGCGGCCGAGTGCGCGAGTCTCCGCGCGCACGCCGCCACGCTGGCGGCCGTCACGCTCAGTTCGCGCGATCTCTCCGACCTCGAGATGCTCGCCTCCGGCGCTTTCTCGCCGCTGACCGGATTCATGGGCGAAGCCGATTACGTTCGCAGCCGCGACGAGATGCGCCTGGCGGCGGGCGCGCCGTGGTCGATTCCGATCACGCTGGGCGTCGAGGCCGAGCAGGCCGCCAAGCTCAAGCCCGGAACCGACGTAGCGCTCGCGGCGGAAAACGGCACGCGGCTGGCGATTCTGAAGCTCGCCGAGATTTTCAAGGTCGACCGCAAGCGCGAGGCCGAAGCCGTATTCGGCACGCCGGACGAGAACCATCCGGGCGCCAAAAACGTAATCGCCACGCCGCCCTGGTGCCTGGCCGGACGCGTCGTCCTGTTCGAGGACATCCCCGGCCGGACTTTCCTCGAGCATCGGCTCGATCCGCGCCAGACCCGGGCCGCCTTCGCCGAGCGCGGATGGAAAAAAATCGTCGCTTTCCAGACCCGCAACCCGACCCATCGCGCGCACGAGTATATCCAGAAGGCCGCGCTCGAAATCTGCGACGGCCTGCTGCTCCATCCGCTGGTCGGCGAGACCAAGGGCGACGACGTTCCCGCCGCGGTCCGGATGGAGACCTACAAAGTGCTGCTGGATTTATACTATCCGAAGAACCGCGCGATGCTCTCCGTGATGCCGGCGCATATGCGCTACGGCGGCCCGCGCGAGGCGATTCTGCACGCGATCGTGCGGCGCAACTACGGCTGCACCCATTTTATCGTCGGGCGCGATCACGCCGGGGTCGGCAGTTACTACGGCACCTACGACGCGCAGAAAATCTTCGATCGCTTCAGCCCGGCCGAAATCGGCATCACGCCGCTGATGTTCGAGAACACCTTCTATTGCCGCCACTGCGCCGCGATGGCCTCCTACAAGACCTGTCCGCACGGCGACGAGGATCGGCTGATTCTGTCCGGCACCAAGGTCCGCGAGATGCTTCAGAAAGGCGAAGCGCCGCCGCCCGAATTCACCCGCCCCGAAATCGCGGCGATCCTGGTCAACGCAATGCGCTCGAAAGGCTGACAACTGCGCATTCGCTGGCGATCGCGGCAGTGGGAGAAATTGAGGGGTAGTGGCCGGCCTCCGTGCCGGCCTGCTGCGGTTACCACGGCAGTTCGTCGGTGACCTATACCCACGGATAGTGGCCGATGCCTGGCCACCGCCTCATCGGATTGTTCGAAACATACTCAAGCTTGTCGTACAGCTCCCGCTCGTCGCGGATGACTCGGTCAAAGAATCCGCGCTGCCAGAGTCCGCCTTCCCTTCGCCGATCACGTTGAAGCCGATAAACGGTGTATGAATTCCACGATCTCACGGTCTCAGTCAGTAATCGACCCGGCCGCGGACTTACAACAACGTGAACATGGTCATTCATGACCACGTACGCGAAGAGCGCATAGCGCTCGGGGTCGAAGTGCCGAAGCGCGAGCACAACGACCTCGCGCTCTTCCTCGCATAGTTCGCGCGCGGTGGGCAGCAAGCGCCAAGTGACAAAGTAGACAGCGCTCCCGACGTTTGGATGATGAAGGGGTCTCCGGACGCGATGGGCTTGTCTATCCACAAGATGCGCCGCTGCAAAGCATAGGCGGTTCGTGACGGGTCTTCCAACAGGGCCGGCACGGAGGCCGGCCCCTACCCTTTCCTGGTGTTACACAGGTCGAACGTCACTCGCGCGCGGCAACCGCGAATGGTCTCGGTTAGCCGACGCCTTTACGGAGCTCGCTGACAACACCGTCCCACCCGGGGGTAGTGGCCGGCCTCCGTGCCGGCCATCCGAAAGCCGTCTCTCCTATCTCTTCGCCGCGAGCGTGGCGGCGGCGCGCTTGGCGCGCTCTGGATCTCCCGACCATAGCCAGCCGTTTTCGGTGCGGCTTACGCCGACCAGCACTCCGCAGAAGGCGGTCGGGTGGATGAAGACGCCGGACAGGCCGGCTTGATCATGCCGCCCCACCGCGAAGCGGGCGTTTTGGGCCTCTAGCCTTGACGCGAGCGCTGCAACGTCGTCGGCCTCGACGTAGAACATGTACAGCGAGTCGCCGCGCCGGGTATGGAAGCGGCCCATCGCTTTTTCAGGCTCGGTAATTTGCGAAAGCTCGATCCGATCGAGCCGCGCAGGGGAATCAAACATTGTGAGCGCGCCGGTATAGCCGAACTCGCTGCTGGTGATCGGCACGAACCGCGATTGGTCGAGGCCGAAGAGCTTGGTGTAGCGCTCCGCGGCTGCGCGCCAATCGCCGATCACGTTGGTGACTTCGTAGATCCATTTGATAAGGCCGACCGGGGCGCGCTCGTGATACGCGCTCAAAACCACACGCATCCCGAAGGTCGCCGACGGCTCGACGAACAGTTGTCCGCTCGCCTCTTTGAAGGCCGCACCCGGCCCTTCCAGTCGGCGCGCCGCCGCGTCGATATCGTCGACCGAGAAGCCGGCCGCGAACAGTCCGCTACCCCATAGCCGGATAAAATCGGCAACCGGCCCGCTGCCGGCGGGTTCCAGCAGCTCGATCAAGCTCGCACCAGCCTGGATAGTCGTGCGGCGCGCGCCGAGCGGCGCGACTTCGTCCTGGCGCAGGATCTCCGAGCCGAGAATCGTACCGATCGTCCGCGCCGCAGCGGCTGCATCCTGCACCGCTATCTGCACCCGGTCAACCCGCTTGAGCATCGTCGTTCTCCTCTGGTTGCGCGCGCGCGCAGCGCTATTGCAGCGGCGGCTCTTCCATCGGCGGTGCGATCACCGGCGATCCGTGATGAATCACCAGCCACCATTTGTTGCCGGCACGCTGGAAGACGTTGGTCGCCAGCACCCGGCTCTGCGCCCTGCCGTCGTAGCCGCTCTGCGTGATGTTCTCTCCGATCACCGCGACCGCGATATCGCCGCTGACTATCACTTCGATCTCGTCGAGCTCGAATTTCATCTCGAAGGCGCTGTCGAAAATCCGCGCCCAACTCTCCATCACAGGACCCCATCCCGAGAGTTTCGGCCATCCGGGATGGATACAGACGATATTGGGCTCCTTGAGCCAGACTTCCGCCATCTGGTCCACATCGAGACTCTCGAAGGCGCGGTAGAAAGCGAGATTGGCCTCGAGCACGGCTTCGCGGTCGGACATGACTCAGAATGAAACCACAGATGAAGGCGCTTGGACATAGATTCCCGGATGGCCGAAAATCTATCCGGTTTTGTCGGCGGTTAGCATCTGCGCCAGACGCGCGCCGCTGGCCCGATGCGCGATCGCGTCGTCGACCAGGCGGCTGATTTGCGCGGCGGCGTCGCGAAGCTTGAGGCCGCCGGCGTGGATATTCGAAATCAGGGTGCGGTCGGGTTCGAGCGAGCTTTGCCGCGGGCGATAAATCACGTAGGCGCTGAGACTCTCCGACGTGGCGAGCCCTGGCCGCTCGCCGACGAGCATGCAGATGAGATCGGGGCGGGCAATTTCGCCGATATGATCCTGAAGCCGCACGCGGGCATTTCGAATGAAGAGCGGCTTCAGCATCCGGTACTTGCGCCCCAGCCGCGCGCTCAAGGCGCGTACCAACGGGGCGGCGCCGGCTTCGATCGCGGCCGAAGACAGGCCGTCTCCGACACAGATCAGGAGGGCGGGCTTGCTCGCCTTGGCGCCCTTTGCCGGGCGGTAGAGCCGGCGGATTCGGGCCGCGTCCTGGTCCGCGAGCATTCTCCCAGACTGCGGCCGCAACAGGAACTCCTGGCGCGAAGCGGCGCGGCTGTGGACTTCGAGCAGCCCGCTGCGCTTGACCCATTGCGGCGATACTTCGGTGATCACGGCGTCGATCGCGCGGGCGTGGTCGGCGCGAAACTGCAGCAGCGCCGCGGTGGTGCAGCGCGTCCCGGCGCGCCCGACGCCAAGCCGCGCCGGCGTCGCACGCCGCATACTTTCGAAATCGCCTTCAGTACCCATCGAAATACTCGCCGGCCTGGAGCCGGACGCTCAACGGCTCTGGTCCCTCTCCCATTGTCTGGGAGAGGGCGCGGGTGAGGGTCCTACAGAGAGATAATTAAAACCTTCATTCGGTCGGACCCTCACCCTACCCTCTCCCGGCTCGCGGGAGAGGGCTTTCAGATCGCATTACCGAGTCCGGATCTCCAGCGCGATTCGTCAATTCTCCGTTCTTGATGAGCCCCCGCTGCTCGCACCAATTCTCGAACTCGGGCGCGGGCCGCAGCTTCAGCACGGCCCTCAGCGCGGCCGCGTCGTGATAGCTGGTGCATTGATAGGAGAGCATCACGTCGTCGCCCATCGGCACCGCCATAAAGTAGTTGCACCCGGCGGCCGCGAGCAGGACGGCGAGGTTCTCACAATCGTTCTGATCGGCGCGGGCGTGATTGGTGTAGCATGCGTCGGCGCCGTGCGGCACGCCGAGCAGCTTGCCCATCATATGGTCCTCCAGCCCGGCGCGCGTAATCTGCTTGGCATCGTATAGGTACTCGGGCCCGATGAATCCGACCACGGTGTTGACCAGCAGCGGAGCGTAGCGCCGGGCCAGGCCGTAGCATCGCGCCTCCAGCGTCACCTGGTCGGCATCCTCATGCGCGTTGGCGGAAAGCTCGGAGCCTTGCCCGGTCTCGAAGTACATCAGGTTGGGCGCCTTAAGCGCGCCGCGTTCGCGAATCGCCGCCGCGCCTTCGTCAAGCATCGCGACGTTGATCCCGAAACCGGTTTGCGCCTTTTCGGTGCCGGCCAGGCTCTGGAACAGGATGTCGAGCGGCGCGCCGGCCTCGAGCGCTCGCATCTGAGTGGTGATATGGCCGAGCACGCAGTTCTGGGTCGGCGCGCCGGTGCGCTCGACTATTCCCGCAATAAGCTCCAGCAGCCGCTTGATATTGGCCGGATCGTCGATACAGGGATTGATTCCGATCAGCGCGTCGCCGGTGGTGTAGGCGAGTCCCTCGTAAATCGCGGCGGCGATTCCGTCGGGATCGTCGCGCGGATGGTTGGGCTGCAGGCGTGTGGAGAGCCGGCCTTGCAATCCGATCGTGGTGCGCGCTTTGGTCACGACGCGAATTTTCGAGGCGAGCGTGATCAGATCGAGGTTCGAGCAGATTTTCGCCACCGCCGCGGCCATCTCGCCGGTCAATCCGCGGCTTAGTGATCCGATTTCGTCGCCGGTGGCGGCGTCGCCAAGCAGCCATTCGCGGAACTCGCCGACGCTGCGATTGCGGATGCGCTCGAACGCGGCGCGATCGAGGCCGTCGTCGATCACGCGCGTGACTTCGTCGCGTTCGTAAGGCACGGCCGGGTTCTCGCGCAGATCGTTGAGCGTCAAGTTCGCCAGCACCATCTTGGCGGCAATCCGCTCGCGCTCCGAGCGCGCTGCCAAGCCGGCCAGCTCGTCGCCGGAGCGCGCTTCGTTCGCGCGCGCAAGCACTTCACGCACGGAGCGGAAGCTGTAGGTCGCTCCGAACAGGCGCGTCTTGAGTTTCACGGGGTCATCTCTATGGCGTTACGTGAGTGATCGCAATCACAAGTGCCGTTTAATCCGCGGCCAATTGCTCATCAATGAGGGATAGGAACGCGCCGGATTTTCAAGCCCGACAGCAATCTCATGATGCTCGCGCTGACTTCCGCCTTGGTGGCGGCCGCTCACTCCGGCGGCGGTGCGGCTTGCCCAATCGATTGCCTGACGCTCCGGAGATGATCGAGCGCGGCCTTCTCCAAAATACCCGCGGTCGTGGCGTGAATCCCCTCCGCCAGGTCGCTGGTGATCGCGAAGATCATGACGGTGCCATCTTCAATTTCGCACGCCTGCTGGTTGCCATGAGAGGTGCAATTCGCTTTCGGGAAGTAGGGAAAAAATATCGGATTCCCGGGCATGCTGAAATCCCTCGCATAGCTTTCAATATCTTCCTTGGTGGAAAACACCGCATATCGTACTTGGCCACTCGTGTTCTTGCCCGCCAAAGTGATTTTTGCGATCCCAAGCACTCCGGCTCGCTGGTCCGTTGCCTTTAGATTCATCGCGCCCAAGGTCGCGGAGGAAAATCCCTTGGGCATCCGCTCCAGCTGCGTGTTGAGCAGCGCCTGGTAGAGTTTCATCGCGTCGGCCGCGCGCGCGTTCGGTGCAGCGCTGACAATCAGCAGCATCGTGGTCACGGCAACTAACTTTCGCGTCAGGTTTTTCTCCATGCGGTGGATTCTCAATCCGGAGCGCAATCTCATGATGCTCCGGCTAACCCCATCTTTGCCAGGAAACGGCGGCTTAAGGCCATCGCCATAACTTTTCGCATCAGCGGTCCTCCGCGCGCCGGATTTTCAAGCCCGACAGCAATCGCATTATGCTCGCGCTGACTTCCGCCTTGGTGGCGGCCGGATTTTGCGCGTGCGCGGTGAGCATCGCGGCTTCGTCGATTGCGCCCAGCAGGATATGCGCGAGCGGGGCCAGCGGCTGACGCTCAATAAAGCCCTCATCGACCGCGGCCTGGAGGCCCTCGCGAGTCAACCGCAGGCCGTAGTTGGCGTCCATCTCGCGCCATCGGGCCCATCCCAGTACCGCGGGCGCGTCGATCAGCATGATGCGCTGAATCGCCGGCTCCAGCGCGGCATCGAGAAAAGCCTCGCAGCCCGCGACCAGGCGCGCCCACGCGTCGGGCGCTTTCGCCGCTGCCAGTGCGATTTTTCCAGTCAGGCTGCGTTCCTCGTTCTCCAGCACCGCGGCGAAAAGATCCTGCTTGTCGCGGAAGTGATGATACAGCGCGCCGCGCGTGACGCGCGCCTTCTGCGCGACCTCCTCGATCCCCGAGTCCGCATAGCCGCGCTCGGCGAACAACTTGCGCGCGACTTTCAGCAGCGCGGCGCGGGTGGCCTCGGTGTGTTCAGCCTTGCGGCTCTTTACAGCCATACTGATAGTATGTTAGATACCGCTGGTACGTACGTAGGATAACAACTCTGAATGGAGGACCATAGCAATGAACGCAGCCGAGTTCCATCAAAGCCGCAAATTCGCCGCCACGCCACAGGGCCGGATAGCCTACATCGAGCGGGGCTCCGGGCCGGCCGCGTTGTTCCTGCATGGCTACCCGCTCAACGGTTTCGCCTGGCGCGGAACGATCGACGACCTTGCGCCGACGCGCCGATGCATCGCGCTCGACGTGATGGGCCTGGGCTATAGCGAAATCCCGGTCAGTCAGGACCTGACTTTCCAGGCGCAGGCGGCGATGGTCGCATCCTTCCTCGACCAGCTTAAAATCGACCAGGTCGATCTAATCGGCAACGACAGCGGCGGCGGCATCAGCCAGATGTTCGCGGCGGCAATCCCTCGCGGGTGCGAACGCTCACGCTGACCAACTGCGAAGTCCACGACCTGTGGCCTAATGCGACCCTCCAGCGGTTTTTCGCGATGCTCAGCAGCGAAGCGGCGATTCCTGCGCTGCGCGGGGCGCTCAACGATCCCGCGACCGCGCGCCAGGCCTTCGGCACCGTATATGAAGACCCCAGCCGGATCCCCGATGAAGCGTTCCGCGTCTACCTGGAACCGCTGCTTTCCAGCGACGATCGGAGTGCCAACGCGCGCCGGTTCGCGCGCGCGGACTCCAACCGCGCCCAGCTCATCGCGATGGCGCCGAAACTCAAGCAGTTCAAGGTTCCCACCCAGATAATCTGGGGCGATGGAGACGCGTTCTTCGAGCTTACGTCGATCGATTGGTTGCGCCAGAACATTCCGGGAGTCAGGAAAGTAACCGTCGTGCCCCGCGGGCGGCTGTTCTTTCCGGAGGAGCATGCCAAGCTGCTGAGCGTGTTATTGAGCGAGTTCTGGCGCTCGATCGGTTGAGCGGGCTCGCAAGCCCAGCGGGACCGCCGGTTGAGGCGGTCCCCCAATCTTGGGCTGGACAGCCAACGACTCAGCTTGCGCTGTCTGACTGGAGCTGAATGTAGCTCTCGAGTCCCATCCGCTTGATCAGCTCATGCTGAATCTCGATGAAGTCTACGCTCTGTTCTTCTTCTCGCAGGATGCTCTGGAGCAGATCACGGCTGGCATAGTCCTTCACCGCTTCGGCGTGCGCGATCGCCGTGCGCAGGTCGGCCAGCGCCTTGAGCTCCAGCTTCAGATCGCAGTCGAGAATTTCGCCGACGTTTTCGCCGATCAGAAGCCGATCGAGATCTTGCAGGTTGGGCAGACCCTCGAGAAACAGGATCCGCTCGATGATCCTGTCGGCATGCTTCATCTCGGCGATCGATTCGTCACGCTCGTGCTTGCCGAGCTTGCTCACACCCCAATGGTCGAGCATCCGTGCATGAAGGAAATACTGGTTGATCAACGTCAGCTCGTTGCGGAGCACGGTGTTGAGCTGCCCGATGAGCGCTGAATCTCCTTGCAAGGCTGCACCTCGTCAGGATCGTTCTACCTTCACCTACGGGATCAGGGGGCGGCTGGGCAAGCGTACGGCCCAGCCAAATCGGCGGGACTGGCGTGATCGCGCGGAGCGAGGCCAGCTTGGCTTTCATCGCCCGCGGCCGATTCGAGGATCCCGCGGACTGCCCGGATACATTTGCCGCACTTCGGCTTGACGCCCAGCGCGCGGTAGAACTCCGCCACCGAGCAGAACGACGCTTTGGCCTGCGAGCGGGCGTGGCGGTCAGTCAAGCCATTGCAGATGCATATGTACATCGGGATGCGCCTTCCTTACGACTCTGAGAATCATTATCATCTATGCCGGCCTGGCGCAACCCTTACGTACTCGCCTGGAACGTGATTCGTGGCTGGGTTGCGGTTTGAATCTGAGAATCATTTTCATTATAGTCGCGGCATGAGGCCGCTTCAACGCCTGACGCTGATTGCGTTGATAGTGATTTGCACTCCCGCAGCCGCGCCCGCGCAAAGCGCCCACCTGATGAGCGCGCTTGGCAAAATCGGCCCCCGATGGTCCCGCGAGCCGAAGACCGCCGCCCGGTGCGTAAACGGAAGGCTGGTCTCGGCCAAAGAAGCTGCGCTGTATCACCATTCCACTGCCGGCTCTTTAGCCAGGTTCAACCAATGACTGGGATGCGCGCGCGCGTACTGCCTGCAATGGAACCGCGATGGATACCCAGGCGCGATGTTGAGTGGCGGCCTCCGATCGGTAAATTCGTTTTGTCAGATCTCAGGAAGGTTTTCGGCCCGGCATGGCTTGTGATGATGGCCGATGTTGACGCTGCAAGCATCATAACTGCGATGCAGACTGGTGCCACATTCAAATACGAATTCATTATAATCCTGATCGCGCTGATAATCCCCCTTTATTTCATCTGTGAAGTGGCAGGCAGGGTCGGCTCTGCAACCAAGAAGGGACTAGGCGAACTGATAAGGGAAAATTTCTCAAAGAAGCTGTCCATTGCCTTAAGTTTCCCCATGGCAGCGACAGACTTCCTGAGCTACGTTGCGGAATACACTGCGATAGCGGTTGGTCTGTCTATAGTCGGAATACCTCCTGTGATCTCGCTTCCCCTGGTTTACGTGGCCCACATCCTGGTCGTGTTCAAGCAAGAATACGCTGCTGCTGAAAAATATCTTCTTGCTACCTCTATGGTGATGCTAGTCGCTTATCTGGCCTTCATGGGCAAAAGCGTATCCGGATACCCCCTTGTGCCCCAACACATGAGCAAGGACTTCTTCTTTCTCATAGCCGCAAACGCCGGCGCCGTGATAATGCCATTCATGCTTTTCTACCAGACCACCGCTACAGCCAAAAAAGATTACCATTCTGTTATGGCAACCAAGATAGAAACCTTCGTAGGGGCGGTTTTCAGCGAAATAATAATGGTGGCGATAGTAATCGTAAGCGCGGGACTTGGTTCTAATGTAACAATCAATACCACGGCCAGCCTCACAAGTGCAATAAATAGCCTGGGCGGAACTTATGCCCCTGTACTATTCTCACTGGGGTTGGTAGCGGCCGGTTTCCTTGCCTTAATAGTGATTTCAATGGCAAGCGCATGGGGAATAGCAGAGGCACTAGATGTAAAGGGTAATACCTGGTTCAAGATATATGTAGTGGAGTCTTTGCCTGCGGTATTAATCCCCCTGCTCTTCGGGAATCTGATTGCGTTGGTGCTGGGCTTGATGGTGGCGCTTGTATTCGTACTGATAGGTCCGGTGGTGGCAATGGGCCTTCTTGCGCAGAACAAGAGGTTGATGGGGAAACACGCTCTAAATAAATTTGACAAAATCGCGTTTTGGGGCAGTGTAATAGTGGTTGTCTGCTGCGGCCTGCTTGCGTTTGTATGAACTTGGATGCCCTTTGAATCCCGGCGCAACCGACGCGCTTGCGCCTAGAGCGCAGGGATCGGGATCGTCAGCGCGTCATAGACCGTAATCCTGGGACCATAAGCAGCCTGGAAAATACCGATGCCTTCCGCGGGCCGGATCAGATTGGTCCGGTCGAAGATGTTGAGCAAAATGATTCGATTGGTGACTTCCCCTAGCCCCGGCACCCTGAATGCCCGCTCGGCGCTGAGGTCTACCTGGACCACGTGAGGCAGCGATTCGAGGTCCGCAAATCCGCCCCGCAGGCCGCTACTGTACATCGCGGCCAGACTGAAACTATACGGCTTCCAACGGTAGGTTATCCCGCCTGCCGCGCCATACAGCGGCTGGTGGTCCAGCACGATGTGATTTTGGTTGATGTACGCGAGTTCTTGCGGGTCAAAGTTGAACTGTCCGGTCGCGACTCCCTTTTGCATGTTGCGGCCGATGGTCGCGTTGCCGTAAATCGACAGGTTTTCGGCGTTGTAGGTGACAGCGCTCTCGGTACCCCAGATATATCCATTCTTGTAGTTAAACGGCGCAAAGATCGGCACTACGCCGAACTGACCGGTATCCAGATAGTGCTTGGTCAACTCGAAGAAGGCATCTTCTGAAATGGTTATGTGATCGGTCAGCCGATGGACCGCGCCGGTGTCCCCTTCGTAATCGTCCTCGGTCTGGGGGGTGGGAGTTCCCAGACCGGCCTCGCCCGTGGTACCGGCGAACGCAGCCGGAGCGCCGGGTGAAATTCCCTGAAAGCTGGGCACCTGCATATAGCGGGCAAACCCGCCGTGTAGCGTGGTATCGCGATCGAGCAGGTAAGACAGGTTGATCACGGGATCAATTTGGTTGCGGTCGGTGAATCCGCTCAGCCAATCCCAGCGCAGGCCGGCATAGGCGCGGAGCCGGTCGGTTAGCTGCCAAGTGTCGTCGGCGTAGAGTCCCGAGAGCAGGTTGATGCGGTTCGCGTTATTGATAATGCGAACCGGCACGTCGCTGGTTTGCGTTCCGGTATTCGGATCGGTTTTGAAGACCATCGATGAGTCATCCGCCTCGACCCCGTATTCGCCCAGATAGAATCCGGAGCCCAGCGTATGCCGGCCAAGCTGGCGCGTGAGATTGCCCTCCAGCGTGTTGTCGGCATCGCTGTGAAAAGCCGTCGAACGCGACCCCCTGGTAGATCAGCTCGCCGATATCGTCGGGCTCGTACTTCTGCGAAATGTAATGCGCGGCATACGCAAGTTGATAACTCGTTTCCGGCGTGAGCGATCCGTCGAGCGCCAGAATCCCCATGTAGTCCCTGAAATTCAGGTACGAGTTGATGTCGGCCGAGGGGTAGGACGTGACGCCCTGCAACGCGAATGCCGGCGGCAGATTCGGTTGGTTCGGAAGCTGGTTATCGCTCGCGCTGATCGAGGTGATGAGACTCAGCCTGGTGGCCGGCGTCAAATCGTAGGTGAAAAAGCCGAAACCCTGGCCCTGATTGGTGTGATCATGGATCGCATCAGGTCCCGGTGTGGCCGAACTGAACGCCGTGTTGCTCTGCTGGTAGAGGCCGCTTACGTAGTAGCTGAAGTCGCCTATGCATCCGCCGTACTGAAAACTCGGCTGGATCGTATTGCGCTTGCCGCCGTACATGGTGGCGCTGCCGCCCGGCGCCTCGCATCCGTTCCTGGTGCGAATATCCACTACGCCGCCGGTCGCGTAACTGTATCTGGAGGGGACGATGCCGTCGATCAAGCTCAGCCGTTCAACGAACATCGGGTTTAGCATCGATATAAATGGCGGATTGGTATTGATATCCAGCGGGATCAAAACCCCATTTATCTGATATTGAAACTGCGGTCCTTCGGTGTTGCGGATATGAATTTGCTGGTTCTGGTCGATAGCAACTCCAGGCATTTGCGTCAGCACGCCGGTGATGGTGGAGTTATCGCCTTGCGGAAGATTGGCTATATCTGCGGCGGTAACGGTGTACTCATTCGCGCCGGTGCTTGATACGCTGTTTTGCGGGCGGGCCCGGCTGGCTGAAACCGGCACAGTCAATGCCGATTTCGATTCCATCGCGATAGACAGCGGCTCCCCGCCGGCGGGCGGAAAGGACACGCTTTTGGTCGCGGTCCGGAATCCGGCCTTCGACGCGATCAGGCCGTAGCTCTCGGGCCTAGCCGCGCTTATCTGAAAGTGCCCCTGAGCGTCGCTAACGGTCCGCGCGACCGCGCTGCCGCCGCGATCGCGCAGCGTCAGTTCAACGCCCGCCAGCGCACGTCCGAGCGAATCGGTAATCGTGCCCCGCAACGTCAACTGCGACGCTGCCAACGGCCCGGCCAGCGCCAGCAGCAGCACGACCATCAGGGCCCGGCGCCACGCGCTTTCAGCGGCCGTCTGGATGGAGCTTTTGAGCATCGCGCGGTGATGATATTGCAAATGAGACTCATTTTCAACTAGACAGGCCCGTGCGCTGCGAGGCGGAGAGCGGTATGGGTGGCTAAATCTCGAGCGGCGGATCGAATGCGGAGACCGGCGGCGGATCGAATGCGGAGACCGGCGGCGGATCGCCAGCGTACTTCTCAACTTGCACCAGCGTAGTCTGCGCGCTGGGGCCTTGCGCCAGGCGCGAGGTTCCCTTGTCGAGCGTCAGCACGTTGGGATTACCGTGCTTGTCGAGGCTGCCGATCACGCCCGGCTCGGCCGGGTCGTACCATGCACCGGTCGAAATCTGGACCACGCCCGCGCGCAGGTCGGCGGTCAGGACTGCGCCGGCCAGGATCGAGCCGCGATCGTTGAATACACGCACCACGTCGCCGTCGGCGATTGCGCGCGCGGCCGCGTCGGCGCGGTTGATCCGTATCGGCTCGCGCCCGCCAACCTTGCTGGCCTGGCTGACACGTCCCATATCCATTTGGCCGTGTAATCGAGTACTCGGCTGAATAGTCAGAAGATGGAGTGGGTATGTAGCCGCCTTGTCGCTGCCCAGCCATTCGGCAGGCTCGAACCATGCCGGATGGCCGATACAATCGTCATATCCGTACCCGGCGATCCTTGCGGAGAAAATCTCGATGCGCCGCGAAGGCGTGGTCAGCGGATACGCCTGCGGGTCGCGGCGGAAATCCTCGAACAGAACGTAGGGTTCCGCGGCCTCCGGCAGCTCGAGGTAACCCTGTTCCCAGAAATCGTCGAAGGCCGGCCAGGGTAGTTCCAGCCGCGCGGCCTGTTCGCGCGCGGTCTCGTAAAGATGGCGCACGAACTCCATCGCGGTGCGCCCTTCGGTAAACGATTCGCGAACGCCCATCCGCTCGGCGAGCCCGGTAAAGATCGCGTAGTCGTCGCGGGCCTCGCCGACCGGCTCGATCGCCTGCTTCATCGCGATAATGAACCGGTCGCGCCCGCTGGCGCCGATATCGTTGCGCTCCAGCGTGGTGGTGGAGGGCAACACGATATCGGCGTGACGCGCGGTCGCGGTCCACCACGGCTCATTGACTATTATAGTTTCGGGACGGCGCCAGGCCGCAATCAGGCGATTGATGTCCTGATGATGATGGAATGGGTTTCCGCCGCACCAATATACCAATCGAATTTCCGGATAGATTAGATCATGGCCGTTGTACTGACAGGTCTGGCCGGGATTGAGTAGCAAGTCGGATATGCGCGCGACCGGAATGTACGCGCGGACCGGATTGTGGCCCACGGGCAGGGACGGATAGGGCGCGGGGCGGCTCAGACCCGCGAGACCTTCCATGCTGCCGTAGCCGAATCCGATGCCACCGCCGAGTAATCCCATCTGGCCCAGTATCGCGGCCAGCGCGATCGCTGCCCACATCGGTTGCTCGCCGTGGTCGGCGCGCTGCAGCGACCAGTTCGCAGTGATGAACGTGCGCGAGTGAGCCATCCGGCGTGCGAGATGGCGAATTGTCTCGGCCGGAATCTCGCTGAGTTCGGCCGCCCATTCGGCATTCTTCTCGACGCCGTCATTGCGGCCGAATAGGTATTCGCGAAAGCGCTCGAACCCGACGCAATAGCGCGCGAGAAACTCCGCGTCGTGCAGATCCTCGGCGACCAGTGTATGCGCCATCGCGAGCATCAGCGCGGTATCACTATGCGGCCGCGGCGCGATCCACTCCGCTTCGAGGAACGCCGCCGCATCGTCGCGCATCGGACTGATGTTGCAGAAGGCGACGCCATTGGCCTTGGCCTTGAGCAACCATTGGCGGGTAGTGTGCTCGCCGACCCCGCCCGGCGTTACCTGCGTGTTGCGAATCGGAATTCCGCCGAAGGCCACCACGAACTTCGAGTGCTCGGCGATACTCTTCCAGCTCGTACCCGGCCCGCTCATCACTTGCGTGTTGCCGAGCACGTTCTTCGCGAGCACCGTTCCCGCGGCATTGCTGTACGTATCGCGCGAGGCAGTGAAGCCGCCGATCCTGACCAGGAAGCGCCGCAGCTGCGATTGCGCATGATGGAACCGGCCCGCGCTCGACCATCCGTAAGAGCCGCCGAAAATCGCATGGTTGCCGTAGTCGCGAATGACGCGCTTGAGCTCCTGCGCGACCAGATCGAGCGCGCGCTCCCAGCTCACCGTGACGAACCGATCTCCGCCGCGGCCGTCGTTGGCGAGGCCGGGACCGTGATCGAGCCATCCGCGCCGGATCGCCGGCTGAGTCACGCGGCTGCGATGGTAAACCGCATCGGGGATCGAGTGGATGATCGGCGACGGGTCGGGATCGCGCGGGAACGGCCGCACGCCAACCAGGCGGCCGTCGGCGACGATAGGATCGTAGGCGCCCCAATGCGAGCTGCTGAAGGCAGCGCGAGTCATCGGCCGTGCGATTCCTCTGCGGCGAAGAAAACCAGCGCGCGCACCTCGATACTCTCGCGCGGCGGCGCATCGGGCGGACTGGTCGGATCGTCAAAGGCGGTATGCGCCGTGAATCGCGCGACGCGATCGTCGGAGTCGAAGCACTTGAGCAACAGCGCTTCGTCGGTTTGCATCTTCGGGAAATAGAACCAGCGCTGATTCGGATTGAACGCGACGCCGTAAATCTCGCCGATTCGATCGGAGTAGCGCTGTTCGATCTCGATAAAGTCACGCATCGCGATCGTGCGCGCGTCGCAAACCGCCAGCGGCGATTCCAGCACCGGTCCCCGCGTCGGCTGCCACAGATTGATCACCGCAAAGCGATTCCTGAGCAGCGCGTCCGCCTCGTCCGGCAGCAGATCGCGCACGCGCTTTCGCCCCGAGCCGACAGTGTAGTCGTTGTGGGCGGCCTTGGCCGGCGCCTTGGCTTTGTTCTCGCCGCGCGCCGCCATCGGGGCGTAGCGCACGATATGATCGAAGGCTATCACGCGTGACGCGCCGGTGATTCGCTGGATCACCCGCTCCGCCTCGGGATAATACGCCGCCTTCACCTCGGACTCATCGTAAAAGTTCGACACCGCGCTGGTGTGACTCACGAGCCGGAAGCCCTCGCGATCCAGCGAAAGCGCGCGGCAAATCGCGCGCGCATTGTAGACCGGCACCGTATGCGCGGCGCAACGCGGCGATCGATCGGGCGTGCCGGGCGGTGGGGCGTAGCGATAAGTCACGGTCCTTTCGGCCGTCGCGATCTGGAAGTTGAGGCGCCCCTGAACGTATTCGAGGGTCTCGGTCGTGGGCTCGATCGTTGGCTGATCCATCATCGCGCACTCTAGCCGATCGCGGCTCGCCAGTCATAATGCGCTCATCGAGCGGGACGGCTTTCATCAGCTAGCCCGCGAATGGGCAGACCCGCCTTTTCGTACACGGCGTCAATCATTCGCATCGAATTGACGGACTCGGGTAAGTCCCAGGGATAGGCGCCATCGCCCCTTATCCGCCGCACAAACTCGCGCAATTGGCAGGTATACGTGCTCTCACCTTTAATCCGCGCCACGGATCGTTTCCCGTTGAGACGCAGGCTGAAGCGATTCCACACCTGCGGGAGATAGGGATTGAGTACGTGCAACTCGCCGTTGCTGCCGGCGACATGGGCAGAAAGATTAATCAGGCTCGCGGACCATAATGAGTAATGGACGCGGCCTGCGGTGCCGTCTTCCCAGCGCAAAGTTGCTTTCATCGCGCGGTCGATCGCCGGCCCGCGCAGGAGCGGCTCCACGCTGACGACTTCGGCGGGATTGCGCAAACCGGGATTCTCCGCCGCCGAGGCCAGCATCCGCAGCAGGCCGAGCGTATAGACGCCAAGGTCCATCGTGGCGCCGCCCGCCAGGTCGTAGCGATAGCGAATGTCTTTGGGTGAATACAGCGGCACGCACATGTTGGTAGCAATCGAATGTATATGTCCCAATTGCGCAACCGCATCTTTCATCCGCTGCGCCATCGGATGAAATCGGTAGTGCGCTGCTTCCATCAGTACGCGGCCGGTTCGCTGCGCCGCATCGGCCATCGCTTGTGCCTCGCGCGCGTTGCTGGCAAACGGCTTCTCGCACAGTACATGCTTGCCCGCGTCCAGTGCCTTGATGCTCCATTCGCAGTGCAGCGAGTTTGGCAGAGGGTTGTAGATCGCGTCGAGGGCCGGGTCATCGAGCAACGATTGATAGCTATTGTGGACTACCGGGATGCTATATCGCTTCGCATAGGCATCTGCGCGCTGCCTGTCGCGCGCGGCGACAGCGCACAGCGTCACGCCCTCGACCCGGCGGCAGGGCTGCACGAGGCCCCAATTGCCGATCTTCGCGGCGCCCAGCATCCCGATCTTCAAGCCGCCGACGTTCACAGAGGTTCGAGCGCGCCGCCGCAGTTTGGACAGACCAGGCCCATTCCGTCTGCGCAATTTCCGCAGAAGGTGCATTGAAACGAACAGGCGTGGACGTTCGGCGGCGGTGTCTGCCCGCACTTCTCGCAGCTATTCTTGGGCGTGGTCATCAGGCGCAGAAGCTCGCCGTTGCTCTCCTCGCGCTCGGCGGCTTTCAGGAGCGCCTCGCGCGCCTTGGCGTTTTTCTCCTCGGCCGCAAAGCCGCGATAAAGCGCCGCGCCGGAAAACTCCAGCTTTCCCAGCACCGCCATCTGTTCGTGCCGCGGGCGGCCGGCGAACAACGCCGACAGCGAGGCCGTCACCTGTTCGAGCGGAATGTTCTTGTCACTCATCGGCTTCTCCTTTATGCACCGGCGTATCGCCTTCCCGCTCCGATAGCAGATGGCGCACCATGTGATCGACCCCGACCGCGGTCGAGGCGACCGAGGCCGCGGACGTCAACGGGCTGATCGCCCACCGCTCATCAGCGCCTCCAGCCGGTCCGGCAGGGCGCTGCGGAACTCCATCGAGGCGCCGGAAACCGGATGGCGAAACCTAAGCTCGCACGAATGAAGCGCCAGCCGCCGTGCCGGATCGGTTCTCGCGCCGTACTTCCGATCGCCGGCGATTGGGTGGCCGAGCGCGGCAAGTTGAACGCGAATCTGGTTCTTGCGCCCGGTTTCGAGCTCGATTTCGAGCAACGATTTGTCCCGATAGGTTCGCAACACGCAGTAATGCGTGATCGCCAGCTCGCCACCCTTATCGACCCGATGAACCTTAAGCGACTTGTCTTCGGCAAGCCGGTCTCTGAGCGTTCCCTTCGGGTTCGCAAGCACGCCCTCGACCACGGCGAAATATCTTTTTGTAACGGCCTGCCAGTTCCGCTGAAGGGCGCTCTGCACGGATTCGGTCCGCGCGAAGATCATCAGGCCCGAAGTCTCGCGGTCCAGCCGATGGACGATAAAGACCTGTTGGCGCGGCGATTTCGCCTGCCCCTTCAGATGGTCATTGAGGATACGATACGCGGTCTTTTCCTTCTCGCGTTCCGAGCCCATCGAGAGCAGCCCCGATGGTTTGTCGATCACGACGATGGCATCATCCAGATGAAGGATTTTGAGGCCGTGGCGCTCAGGCCCGAGGCTGCGCGCTGGCCGCCGCGACGCAATCGTGACAACGTAGCCGGGCTCAAGCGGAGTATCGTGGGAGACCATCGCGTTGGGTTGAATCGTCACGGCCCGGAACCGGATCAGTTCCTTGGCGCGCTTGCGCGACAGTCCCAGCGGCAGGCTGATCAGATACGGCAGCAGCTCGCATCTGGATGCGACGCGGAATTGAAGGTCCATCGTTTATGAATCATCCGCTGAACTATCCGTTGCTGTGGCATTTTCCGATCTCTCACTTCAATGAGAAAGTCCGCTGGGCGCTCGACTTCAAGGCAATTCCCCACGTCCGCCGCGCGCTTGGACCCAACTATCTATTGAAGGCCTGGTGGGCCACCGGACGGGGCACGCTGCCGATCCTGTTTCTCGACGGCGAGGCGATCGGCGATTCCAGCCGTATCATCGAGGCGCTCGAGCGCTTCAAACCCGATCCGCCGCTCTATCCGCATGACGAATCCGATCGGCGCCGCGCTCTGGCGCTGGAGGAATTTTTCGACGAGGAGCTCGGACATCAGGTCCGAGCGGTGATCGTCGGGCCGCTCTTCGCCCTCGAGCCCGAGGCTGCCATTGCCGCGCTGGGGACCGGGATGAGTCCGGGGGCGCATCGCGTGATGCGCCTGGCGCTGCCGGCATTCCGATCGTTCTACGAACGGCGGCACCACATTACTCCGCAAACCATCGCGGCCGGCCGGGCCAAAGTTAGCGCGGGACTCGATCGAATCGCGGCCGAGCTGCAACCCTCCGGCTATCTGGTGGGCAAGGGCTTCACCGTCGCCGATCTCACCGCAGCCGCGCTGTTGTGCCCGATCATACAGCCGCCCGAGTTTGAATATCGCGTCGCCGGAACTCCGCCGCGTCCGATCCAGGAATATCGCGACTCGCTCGCGAAGCATCCGGCTTTCCAGTGGGCCGAAGAGATGTTCCGGCGCCATCGCGGCAAGTCGGCCGAGATCGCGGCCTGAAACGCACGCGCATCGCATGCAAGTAAAAGCAATTCCGGGCCGTCGGCTCGCTCACGGCGGTCGCAATCGGTAGGCTCACAGGATGGCCCAGGCGGTTCGCAAGGCGTTCGCGGCCGGCGCCGACACGTATGATCGTGCGCGCCGCAAACTGGTTCCGTGCTTCGACGATTTCTGTCGCACGGCGCTCGAGTTGCTGCCGTTCGCAGCCGATGCGCGCTTCGAGGTGCTCGATCTGGGCGCCGGCACCGGGCTGCTCTCCGCGATGATCGCCGAGGCGTTCCCGAAAGCGCGGCTTACATTGTTCGATCTCACCCCGGAGATGCTGCTGATTGCGCGCCAGCGCTTGAAACCGCTTGGCAAACGCGTGCGATTTGTGACCGCCGATTTCGCCGACGGCCGCGCCGGCGAAGTCTTACGACGCGGTGGTATCGGCGCTCGCGATCCATCATCTGCCCGACAGCGGCAAACGTCATCTTTTCACCGACATTTTCAAATACCTGACTGCCGGCGGGGTCTTCATCAATGCCGACCAGGTCGCGGGTGAGACCGCGGCGATCGATCAGCGCTCGCGCCAGATGTGGATCAAGCGCGCACACGAACTGAAGGTCGGCGAGCGCGAGCTTGAGGCGGCGCTGGAGCGGATGAAACAGGATCTGCCGGCCACCGTCGGCCAGCAGCTAGCGTGGATGCGCGAGTCCGGATTCGCCGAGGTCGCCTGCGCTTACCGCAATCTGATCTTCGCGGTGCTCTCGGGCACGAAACCCAATCCGGTTGAACGGCCGATTGACGGGCGCGCCGGTTGAACGGCCGAATCCGCCGTTAGTATTCTTGCGAAAATAGCGGCGATGCGGCCGGTCGCACGCTGTCGCCGCGGGCCCAGTTTCCGATCGTGCGGCGCCGAACCTTCGACCATGCAGCCCGAACGCTCACCGAGACATGCTGCCAGCCGTGAAGCGCCTTCAGGAAATCCATCGGCCCGAACATCAAAAGCATCAGGAACGGCAATGTCAGCCCGAAGGCCCGCGTGCTGCGCGGCGGTCGCGCCGGGTCTGCGCCGCGGCTGCGTCCGGCGACGCTCGCGTTCGTTTCGTAACCCTGCCCTCTGCGGCTGATCGGTATGGCAACCATATCAATCCCTTCCCCTAACGCTATGAAAGCGGCTGGCACTTCTGCATCGCACACGTACAAAATGTAGGTTTACAAGCAGCTACAGTCAAAGGGCGCAATAGCTACAAAATATAACTGTGAGTTTGCAATGGACATCACATTTAGGAGCACGGAAAGATGATCAGCATTCGCAAATCAGACGAGCGCGGACGGACCAGGCTTGATTGGCTCGACAGCCGGCACACCTTTTCTTTCGGCGATTATTTCGACCCGAAGGAAAACGGGTTCTCGGTGCTGCGCGTGATCAACGACGACTGGATTGGGGCCGGCAAGGGCTTCGGCACGCATCCCCATCGTGACATGGAGATCGTCACCTACGTTCTCGAAGGCGCGGTCGAGCATCGCGACAGCCTCGGAACCAGGTCGCTGATTCCGGCCGGCGACGTGCAGCGGATGACGGCGGGCACCGGAATCGAGCATAGCGAATTTAATCCATCGCCATCTCAGGTGCTGCATCTGCTGCAAATCTGGATTCTGCCTGAGGCTCGCGCGCTCAAGCCCGGATATGAGCAGAAGACGCTGGGCGATCGGACCAGGGGGCGCCTCAGCCTGGTCGCGTCGCACGCGGGCGGCGACGGCGCCCTGAAGATCAATCAGGACACCAATCTATATATCGGCTCGCTGGGCCGCGGCCAGTCGGCCGAGCAGGGAATCGCGGCGGGCAGGAAAGCTTACGCGCACGTGGCGCGCGGCAGACTGAGTATAAACGCAGTCGCACTCGGTGAGGGTGACGGCGCCAAGATCAGCGACGAGCCGTATCTGAAATTTGCGGCGACGGAAGATTCGGAGGTCTTGCTGTTCGATCTGCCGTAGGAGCGGCAGAAGAGGCTCGTTCCGGGAGGAGAAAATGAAGAGGCGGGCCGAAGCCCGCCTCAGGTTACCTACAGGTTTCTAGTAGCGGCCACGACCGCCACGATCGCCGCCGCCACCACCGCCTCGGTTGCCGCCGCCGCCGAAGCTTGATTCACGGGGTTTGGCCTCGTTCACCTTGATGTTCCTGCCCTTGAGCTCCGCATCGTTGAACTGCTGAATCGCCTTGGCAGCCTCTTCCGCCGTCGCCATCTCGACAAACCCGAAACCCTTGGATTGGCCGGAGAACTTGTCGGTGATTACGGCGACGCTTTGGACCTGACCTGCCTGCGAAAACAACTGCTGCAGATCATCGTTGGAAACCGTGTAGGCCAGATTGCCTACGTATAACTTGCTGGGCATCTATTGCCCTCCATAAAGAATGTGCCGGGAAGCTCGCGAACAGAAAACCCGGGCTCATTCCCGAGTTTAGGTGAAAGGAACAATCCGACCGTTACAAGAACTACTCTACACTTTTTCGCCAGGCGATGATATGGGGGCTGACGCCACGCTAAATCAGATCCAACTGCCGAAGGCGATTCCGCAAATCGTGGCGATGCCGCCCATCACCACGCTTCCAACCAGATAGATGGAACCCAGCAAAATCTCCCGATCCAGCAACAGCCGCACGCCCTCGTATTCAAAAGTCGAGAAAGTCGAGTAACCGCCGACGAAGCCCACCGCGAAAAGCAGGCGCCAATAAGGATTGAGCCCCACGCGTTCCTGGCCGAAGGCGAGGAAGAACCCGATGATGAAACTCGCTGTGACATTGATAACGAACGTTCCGTAGGGAAAGGCGCTGCCGAAGCGGGACGCGAACCAGCCGCCGACCAGATAACGAGTGACCGATCCGATTGCTCCGCCGAGCGCGACCAGCAGAACTCCCAACACGCTATGCGCCCTTTTCCGCCGCGGTTCCCGACAGGAGCGCCCTCATCATCTCGGTGCGCCCGACGATTCCGACCAATTCGCCCTCGGCGTTCACCACCGGCAGGCGCTTGACGCGCTTTTCCGCCGACAGCGCCAGGGCGCTCGCGACCGGCATCTTGTCCCTCACGGTGACTACATCTCTGGTCATGAGGTTCTTGGCGGAACGCGCCCGCAGCTTCTGCAGATGCTTGCGGGTCTCGGCGCTGATTTTCCGGAAGGGAACCTTCGACACCAGAATTTCCAACAGACCCGGCCAACTCTCGCGGTTGACCCTCGAGATCAGGTCCGAATCAGCGACAATCCCGGCCACGCGCCGATGCTCGTCCACGATCACCACGCGCTTATGCGACGACGAAACCAAAAGCTCGAAAATTTCCTCGATCGTGGCTGATTCGCGCACCGTGGGGACCTCGCGTGTCATCACGTCCTCGACGGTGGCCTGCGGGCCGGCGCTATGCGAATCGGGACGCCATTCGTGAAGATGGACCGCGGCCATCGTGTTCAACACGTCAAGGCGGCCGAGGATTCCGACCAGCTTGCCATCGGCGTCCACTACCGGCAGCCGCTTCAAGTGCTTCTCCACCATCAATCGCGCCGCGCGGCCAAGAATCAGGTCGGGCGTGATCGTCACGGCCGGGGCAGTCATCACCTCAGAGACCATCCGGCTGGGGTTTTCCAGAGCTTCGTGAAGCTCCCGAACATAGTCGAGATCGGTCGCCTTCTTTAGGCTGATCGTCACGTTCATGCCGCCGCGGGTCAGCAGATCGTTGTCGCTTACCATGCCGACTACTTTGCGGTTGTCGTCGACCACGGGGATGGCGGTGAAGTCCTTGGCCAGGAGCATTTCCACCACTTCCGCGATTGGGCTCTCCGGATGCACCGTCGCGACGTCGCGCCGCATCACCTCCCCGACCTTTACGTCGGGCAAACCTTCCCTGAACGGAGCGCCCGACTGAACGACCTCCACGTCGTGAATGATGATCAGCGCGTTGGGCGCCATCTCGCGTAGCGGAGCGAGAACCCGATCGATGCGCTCCGCACGGTCGACCACCGTCACCACCAGCGGCATATCCATTGAAAGCCGGAGGATATTCGCGGTGTGGATCAGCGATGACGCGCCGAAGCCCGCGACACCTCTGGTCACGGTGGCGCCGCTGAATCCCTCGCGCCGCAGCATTTCGACGATCGCCATGTAGAGCGACTGATGGTGATATTGATCCGTTTCACCAAGAAAAACGGTGAGTTGCTTGCCCTTTCCGGCGAACATCGTTCACCACCCTCCCCAAAGACCGCAGCCGCGCATCGGCACAGAGTCTTTTACGAAGCTGAGCATAGGGCGAATGTTTACGATCACGAAAAGACCCTGTTCCTTCCGGTAGAGTCCTTTCAACAAAAGAAAACCCCCACCGTGTCTTTCACCAGTAGGGGTCATCAGCTCATTTTTGGAGAGAGCGGTTAGCGGTGGAACCCCATCACCGTACGTCCACCATAGAACAATTGACCAGCCACGCAGTCAAGACGCTTCGGTGCTGGCCGAAAGCGGCCAGTATCCTTTTGGAATCCCGAGTGCGCGATCCCGACAGAAGTCAGAACGGGAGTTGCGATCTCCCTGCTACTGGCTTGACCGCGTGTACCGTTCGGTATACGTATCATCTTGATGGACTCTCGCACCGGCCTGCTGCGCGCCGCGCTCGCGTTATTCGCCGCCAAGGGCTACGACGGCATTGGCGTCCAAGAGGTGGCGGAGGCGGCTGGCGTCGCCAAGCCCACGCTCTACCATTTCTTTGGCAGCAAGCATGGCCTGCTGGAGGCCCTGTTCGCCGAGTATGCGACCAGACTGGACGATGCGGTGCGGGCGGCGGCAGACTATGCAGGCGACCTCCCGCTCACGCTCGATCGCATCGTCGCCGCGTACATCGACTTCGCCGCCGTGAGCCGCTCTTCTATCGCCTCGAACTGGCGCTGTATTTCGCGCCCCGCGACAGCGACGCTCATCAAGTCGCGGTGCGGCACTATACCTGCCGGCACGCGATGCTGGAGGAAGTTTTTCGCAAAGCGGTCCGTCAGCACGGCAACATGCGCGGGCGGCACCGGCGGTATGCGGTCACGCTGGTTGGCATGATCAACAGCTACGCGGCCCTGCAGTTGAACCAACGTATCGTCATCACCGACCGGCTTCGGCGCGATATCGTCCACCAGTTCAGCCACGGCATCTACTCCTAATCATCGAAGCCGGCATGCTTCGCTCTTAAAATTGTGACCATCCATGCGCGTCGCTAGTGTACCGACCGGTACATCAAGGGAATCAAAGTTATGATCAACTGGGCCCAGGACGCCGTTTTTTATCATATCTTCCCGCTGGGATGTCTCGGCGCGCCTGAACGCAATGCGTTGGCCGGGCCGCCGGTGAACCGGCTGTCAGGCCTTATGCATTGGATCGACTATCTCGAGGACTTGGGCGTCAACGCGTTACTACTGGGGCCCGTCTTCGAATCGAGCCGGCATGGCTACGATACGGCAGACTACTTCCGGGTTGACCGGCGCCTGGGTGACGACACGATGCTGGCCGCGGTAAGTCACGAGCTGCACCGGCGCGGCATCCGCCTGGTTCTCGACGCGGTATTCCATCATACGGGGCGGGACTTCTGGGCATTCCGCGACATTCGAGAGCGGGGGCAAGCGTCACCGTACTGCGATTGGTATAGCCTCGACTTCACGCGCCGGAGCCCATACGGCGATCCGTTCCACTACCAGGGCTGGGCTGGGAACTACGACCTGGTCAAACTCAACCTGAAAAACCCGCTGGTTCGAGACCATCTTTTGGCCGCCGTCTCGTGGTGGATCGAACGGTTTGAAATTGACGGGTTGCGAATCGATGTGGCCGATGCGCTCGACCTGGGATTCCAGCGCGAGCTGGCTGCGCACTGCCGCTCGCGCAGACCGGACTTCTGGCTCATGGGCGAAGTGGTCCACGGCGACTACCGCCATTGGGCGTACCCCGGCGGGCTCTCATCGACGACCAACTACGAGGCCTACAAGGGGCTCTGGTCGAGCCACAATGACCGTAACTATTTCGAAATTGCGTACTCCCTGAACCGGCAGTTCGGACCCGGGGGAATTTATCGCGGCCTCCAGCTCTACTCCTTCGCAGACAATCATGACGTCGATCGCGTTGCGAGCGTCCTCAAGACCCCGGCCCACCTATACCCACTTTACGTTCTACTTATCACGATGCCGGGCGTGCCCTCCATCTACTACGGCAGCGAGTGGGGTATCGAGGGGCGCAAGGCGACGGGTACGGATGCGCCGCTACGTCCGGCGCTCGACCCGGCGGCCTTTTCTCGGCAAGCGATCGATCCGGAATTGCCGGAATTGCGCGGGACGATTAAGTTACTCATCGCGTTGCGCCGTCGTTACGTGGCTCTGCGGGCGGGTGACTACGCGCAGATTTACGTGGCGGCCGAACAATTTGCCTTCATGCGCCGCGACTCGGACAGCTCGATCGTGGTCGCCGTAAATGCCGCCGGCCATCCAGCCGAGATCCCTCTCCGCCTGCCCGATTTCGCCGACGCCCAACTGGTCGACGCGTTGAATGACGGCGAGGTATTCAGTGCAACCGACGGACAATGCCGACTGTCCATCCCGGCGCGATGGGCACGTATACTCGTTGTTCAATAGCCGGCCGAGTCCGCGATGCTTGGCGCCGCGCGATGGCCGCGCCCATTTGTTCCGAACGGCCACGCCTCATTGAACGAGACCGTGCAGCACCCGCTCGCGAACCAGGCGCGCAACATCGTGGTCGCTATAGCCGAGCTCGCTGAGAATCGCCGAATTGTCCTGCCCGAGAATCGGCGCCAGCGATCGCACCTGCGCGGGCGTGCGGTCAAAGCGGGCGGCCGGCCGCGGCTGACGCACCTTGCCCAGCGTCGCGCTTTCGTGCACCTCGAGAATGCCGCTGGCCTGCACCTGCGCGTCCTCCAGCAGTTCGAAGCGGCTCAACACCGGCGCGCAAGGCACGTCGTGCTCCATCAGCCGGGGAAGAACTTCGTCCGCGCGCCATTTTTCCAACTCGCTGGCGACAATCTGCCGGCGGTCGACATAATTTCGCGCGCGCGACGCGGCCGTAGCGAAGCGTGGATCGTCGATCAGCTCCTCGCGGCCAAGCGCTCTGCACATACCGGCCCATTCGGCGTCCGACAGCGCGCCCGCGGTGATGTATCGATCCTGCGTCGCATACACCAGGTCAGGCCCGATCTGACCCAGCGACGGATCCGACTCGTGGCCGATGAAGGTGAGAGCCGGCATCGCCTCGGGCCATAGGTACGCAATCATCGCATCGAGCATCGCGATTCGCACATGCTGTCCGACTCGGGAACGCTCTCTGGCGAATAGTGCGGCGGTGATAGCCTGAGCGGCGGTCAGCGCGGTGGTGTAATCGGCGATAATCGTGCGGACCATCTTGGGGCGGCCGGTCTCGCGGTCGGCCTGGATTTCCGCGAGGCCGCAGAGCGCTTGAATTACCGGATCGTACGCGCGTTGCCCGGCGTAAGGACCTTTCTCACCGAATCCGCTGATCGACACATAGATGATATCCGCCCGGATGCCGCGTACGGCCGCCTCGCCCAGACCCATCTGCTCGGCGGTGCCCGGCCTGAAGTTCTGGACCAGGGCGTCGGCCGTCGCGATCAGCTTGCGGACAATTTCCAGTCCCTGGGCCGATTTGAGATCGATCGCGAGCGAACGCTTGTTGCGGTTGCAGGAGATGAACGGTGCCGGCATTCGATCCTGCGGCCCGCTGAACCTGCGCATCAGGTCGCCGTTCGGCGACTCGATCTTGATGACCTCGGCGCCTTGATCGGCGAGCATCATGGTCGCCAGCGGGCCGGCGACCATCGTGGTCAGGTCGAGAACCCGCACTCCGTCAAGTGCTCCAGCCATTTTTGCCGCTCCTGATATTCCGGCCGATTGATCTGCAGCCCGGTCCCGAAGTTCGCTCCGCCGTCGTGGGTTGCGCGTTCTGTATGATGATACTGATGCGTGGCCGAGGACAGCGAATATCCATCCAGGACCCCCGCCCGGCCGGATTGGAAGGTCCTCGCCGAGCCCTGATCGACGCGGCTGACCGGGTCGTCAGGAAACAGAAAGTAGGACCGCCCATACCTGCTGATATGATCGGGGGCCAAGATTGCCGCTTGAACAGAGCGCGCCACAGTGCGATACCATCGTGGGGCATTCGATCATAGGGCAGGAGCTATGACCGATCAGGTAAGCTTGAACATTAGTACGCGCGGGTTACGTCGCGAGGTCAAACGCTCGACGTGGTGGTTCGTGCTCGCGACGGCCGCGTGCATTCTTGTTCTGATCGCCGCTTACCCTTTGCAGCGCGCCCGCCATCCGGCTTCACCTGGCGGCCCGGCGCGAGCGTCGGATGACAACCGGCCTTCCGCAAGCAAGCAGGCCGTCGGCGCGCGTCTCAACCAGAACTACGATCGGCTCCCCCTGAGCTTCGAGCCCAACGCGGGTCAAGCCGATGGCCGGGTGAAATTTCGCGCGCGGTCCGAGGGCCTTTCGATCTCGTTCACCCAAGACGAGGCTCGCATCCTTCTGGAACGTGCCCCGGTTCCGGCGCACGGCGCGCGGACTCTGCCCGATGCCGGCGCGGTGACCGGCGTCGCCTCGAACCCGCCTTCGACCTCCGCGACGGCGCAACCACGCGAGAATCTCGCGCTCACGATGAAACTGGAGGGCGCCAACCCGGCGGCCAGAATCGAGGGCGAGGACAAGCTGCCCGGAGTCACCAACTATTTTGTCGGCCGCGACCCGCACAACTGGCACACCGGCATACCCAACTATTCGAAGGTGAGATACCGGGACGTCTATCCCGGCGTCGATTTGGTCTACTACGGGAACCATCGTGAACTGGAATGCGACTGGGTAGTGAGCCCGGGCGCGCGGCCGGACCGGATCAAGCTCGCTTTCGAGGGCGCCGGCCATCTTGATATCAACCGCGACGGCGATTTGGTATTGGGAACCTCGCGGGGACAGGTCCTGTTGCGCAAACCGGTTGCCTATCAGGAGTTCGGTGGCGCCCGGCATCCCGTCGCCAGCCGCTACACGCGCTTGGGCGGCTCGCGCGTCGGCCTGCGGCTGGCTTCGTACGATCGCGGCAAGCCCCTGATCATCGACCCAACCCTCCGCTACTCCACTTACTGGGGCGGTTCGTTTATTGATTACGCGAGCGGACTCGCGGCCGACGCCGCGGGCAACGCCTACGTGACCGGAACCGCATGCTCCAGCGATTTTCCGATAGTGCCGAAGCCCGCCATCGTGCAGGCGGAGTACGGCGGAAGTTGCGACGCGTTCGTGGCCAAGTTTAACCCGGCCGGGACACAGTCCCTATACTCCAGCTACCTGGGCGGGAGCGGCGCAGACGGCGGCATTGGGATCGCGATCGATCTGTCGGGTGCGGCCTATGTGACCGGAATGGCAGGCGCCGACTTCCCGGTCACTGCGTCCGCCGCCCAGCCGGGTTACGGCGGGGGCACCTCAGACGCATTCGTCAGCAAGATCAGTCCCGATGGCTCCACGCTGATCTATTCCAGCTACCTGGGCGGAAGCGGAGTCGAATCGGGTGAGGCGATCGCAGTTCAGGCTGGATGCGCTTCCGATTGCGACGCGTTCATCACCGGATACACGTCCTCCACGAATTTCCCTGCCACCGCCGGCGCCCTGCAAACCGTCAACGGCTGCACCAGCGGCGGAACCCCTTGCGACGACACCTATGATGCGTTCGTGGCGCGGGTGAACTCTTCCGGCAGTCTCTTCAAGTACGCCACTTACCTGGGTGGACATAGCGGAGACGGCGGCTTCGGCATCGCGGCCGACTCGATCGGTAACGCCTACGTCGGCGGCATCACGGACGCGATACTCACGCCGCAGTTTCCACAGAATTTCCCCATAACGCCCCCAACCGCGGTGCAGAACAGTTTCGGCCAAGCCGCCGCGGACGCCTTCATCAGCATACTCAATCCAACCGGTACCGGCCCGCTTCTGTATTCGACCTATCTGGGAGGATCCGGCTTCCAGGCAATCAACGGGCTGGCCCTTGGCCCGGACGACAGCATCTATGCCGACGGCTATACCTACTCCAGCGATTTCCCTACCACACCGGGCGCCTACCAGCAGTTCTTCGGCGGCTTCGATGACATCTTCGTTGTCCATCTGGTCCCGGCCCCAATGTCCAGCCGGCCAGGCGAGCTTTTCTACAATTTAGCTTACTCGACCTACCTGGGCGGCACCGGAGACGACGACGGCGGAGCGATTGCGATCGACTCGACCTGCGGCGCTGCGGGCTGCAACGCCTATGTGGCCGGAACCACGAATTATATCGATTTCCCGGCGGTGAACTCATTGCCACTGCCTGCGGCCAATGGCGAGTTGATGGCCAGCACCGACAGCGGGGCGAGTTTCGGACTCATCGGCGATATCGGAAGCATCGGGTCACTGAATGCGCTGGTGGTCGATGCCAGCACCGTTCCCCATGGCGTCTTCGCCGGCAGCGCGCGCAACGGTCTCTATCTCAGCACCGACGACGGCCATACTTTCGGAGCGACCGTGCTGGCGGGCCAGGAGTTTGCGGTCGGTTTCAACGGCGTCGCGGTCGATTTCTCGGCCGGTGTCGGCGTCTGCGCCGGCAGCAACGAAAGAGTATTCGTCGGCAACGCGCAAGGCCTCTACCGCAGCACCGACCGGGGCACGTCGTTCGCCGAGACCGCGCTCAGCGGCTTTCCGGTGTCGCCGGTGTTCGTCGATCGCAACACGGATCCAACAACTCTATACGCGGGGACCAAGACGGGATTATTCGAGAGCGCCGATTGCGGCAACACCTTCAGCCTCGCGGGGCTGCCCGACGCCACCTTCGCGTTCTCATTGGCGTCTGATCCGAACGTTTACCCCGACGCAGTCTATGTCGGCACCAACCGCGGAGTCTTCGTCAGCTCGGACTTCGGCGTGAGTTTCAATCAGACCGGGGAGAACTTCCAACCGGCCTTCTCGGTGGCCGTCGACAGCAGCCAGATTCCGTCCCATCTCTACGCCGGTGCTCAGGTCGGACTGATCGAGAGCAGCAACGGGTTCGCGACCCTCAGCGGCCCGGTAAACACCGTCAGCCTGGCCCTCTACGACTTGAAGATCGACGCGTCCACGCATCCTTCTCACGTCTACGCGGCCGGCCGGCTCAATGATCTTGGCTTTGTGCTCCAGAGCACCGACGGCGGCTCGACTTTCCGGGATATAGGTCCCTCCGCGCTCTACTTGCCGCCCGTCACCCGGCTCGATCTGGACCCCGGCTCGCCGGTCGGAATCCTGATCAGCCCATTCCTGGAGTACAACGCCGCGGTCGCCAAGTTGAGTCCCAACGGATCCACGCTCATCTTCTCGACGTTGTTCGGCGGCACGGACGATGACTTTGGGGGAGGCGTGGCAACCGACACGACTGCCAGCGGCACCAACTTGGTCTACGTCGCGGGAGGAACCGCCTCCAGCGATTTCCCAATCGTACCGGGTTCCGCACAAACTGCGCCGGCAGGCCCGCTCAACGCCTTCGTGCTCCAGATTGGTATCCCCCCAACCCCGACACCGACTCCAAGCCCGACGCCGACGCCGACCCCGACCCCGACGCCGACTCCGACCCCAACTCCGACCCCGACTCCAACCCCGACGCCGACTCCGACCCCCACGCCGACGCCGACCGCGACGCCGACTGCGAGCCCCACACCCACGGCGAGCCCTACACCGACGGCGAGCCCGACTCCGTCGCCCACTCCTACGGCCACTCCAACCCCGACGCCCACTCCGACAGCGTCGCCGACGCCCACGCTTTCACCCACGCCAAGCCCGACGCCGACGCTTTCGCCAACACCGACTCCGACACCCACGCCGTCACCGACGCCGACTGCGAGCCCGACTCCGTCGCCCACTCCTACGGCCTCTCCAACTCCGACGCCTTCACCGACCCCAACTCCTACGCCGACGCCCACACCAACTGCGACACCAACGCCGACGTTGACGCCCACGCCGACGCCGACGCCTTCGCCGACACCAACTCCTACGCCGACGCCTACGGCCACGCCGACGCCCACGCCCTCACCGACGCCCACGCCCTCACCGACGCCAACTCCTACGCCGACCCCAACTCCTACGCCGACGCCTACGGCCACGCCGACGCCCACGCCCTCACCGACGCCGACGCCTTCACCGACACCAACTCCTACGCCGACCCCGACTCCAACCGCGACTCCCACACCCACGCCGACTCGCACACCAACGCCCACGCCGACACCAACGCCGACCCCGACACCTGCGCCGACACCCCTGGCCGGCGCTTGCGGGCCGACGACCCTGATCGGCGCCCCGGTAGCCTCTCAGAACTTCGGTTCAAGCCTCACTGTGAAGTGTCCGACGAACGCGCAGCCCGGCGACTTTATGGGCGTGTGGCTGGTCGTGGATGATGCGTCGGCTCCAACCCCGCCAACCGGCTATAGCAACTTGATCAGTGGCAGCGATTTCAACGGTAACGGGGACTTTTTCTACTATCATATCCAGCAGTCCGGCGATCCCACCTCGCTTACTTTTGACTACAGCGAAACGGCAACCCTGTCGGCGATTTGCGCGGCATATTCCGGCGTCAACAACAGCAACCCGATAGACGGCACCCCCAACTCCCAGGCCAATACGGTCAGCACGACGATTGTGTCACCTTCGATAACCACCACGATCGCCAACGATACGCTGCTGATGCTCTATAGCCTCGACTCGGCAGGCACGGTCAGCTCGCCCAGCGAGGGAACGATCGAGCAGCAGGAAGCGTTCGGCGGAGAAACCGTGGCCTGGGTGGATCAACCGCTTACGAGTGCGGTTGTCACGGGCGCTCAGTCGGTACAGTTTCCCACCATCCAGGACAGCTTCGGCGCGCAGATCGCGCTCGCACCGGGGCCCTCTTGCGTGATCGCGACACCGGCCGAGATTATCGAGTCCACTCCAATTCCGACAACCTCACCAACTCCAGCGCCGAGCCCGACCCCGATTCCGCCGCCCACGCCGACGCCTTCACCCACGACGATACCGACCCCGGTACCTACACCTTCGCCGACACCCTTGGCTGGAGCTTGCGGGCCTATAACTCTGATCGCCACCCCTGAGGTCTCTCAAAAATCCAGTTCAAGCCTCACGGTAAAATGTCCCGCGAGCACGCAGCCCGGCAACTTTATAGGCGTGTGGTTCGTCGCGAATGATAACTTCGCTCCAACCCCGCCAACCGGCTATAGCAACTTGATCAGTGGCGGCGATTTCGACGGTAACGGAGTCTTTTTCTACTATCATATCCAGCAGCCGGGCGATCCCACCTCCCTCACTTTTGGCTATAACGAAACGGTAAGCCTGTCGGCGATTTGCGCGGCATATTCCGGCGTCAACAACAGCAATCCGATTGACGGCTCCCCCAACTCGCAGGCCAATGCGGTCAGCACAACGATTGTATCACCCTCGGTAACCACCTCGATCGCCAACGATACGCTGTTGATGCTTTATGACCTCAACGCGATAGGCGCGGTCAGCTCGCCCAGCCTGGGAACGATCGAACAGCAGGAAACGTTCGGCGGAGAAGTCATGGCCTGGGTGGATCAGCCGCTTACGAGTCCGGGCGCCACCGGCGATCAGTCGGTACATTTCCCCACGGTCGAGGACAGCTTCACCGCGCAGATCGCGCTCGCACCGGGGCCCTCTTGCGTGATCGCGACACCGGCCGAGATTATCGGGTCCACTCCAATTCCGACCACTCCTGCGCAGAGCCCGACCCCGATTGCGCCACCCACGCCGACGCCTTCACCCACGCCCATACTGACCCCGATCGCTACGCCTTCGCCGACACCCGCGCCCGGCGGTTGCGGGCCGATAAGTCTGATCGCCACTCCGGAGGTCTCTCAAAACCTCGGTTCAAGCCTCACGGTGACCTGTCCCGCGAACGCGCAGCCCGGCGACTTTATGGGCGTGTGGTTCGTCGCAAATGATGACTTCACTCCAACGCCGCCAACCGGCTATAGCAATTTGATCAGTGGCAGCGATTTCGCGGGCAACGGGACCTTTTTCTACTACCATATCCAGCAGCCCGGTGATCCCACTTCAGTCACTTTTGATTATAGCGAACCGGCAATCCTGTCGGCGATTTGCGCCGCATATTCCGGCGTCAACAACAGCAACCCGATCGACGGCGCCGCCAACTCGCAGGCCAATGCGGATGGCAAAACGATTGTGTCACCCTCGGTGACCACCACGATCGCCAACGATATGCTGCTGATGCTCTATAGCGTCAACGCGGCAGGCACGGTCAACTCGCCCAGCAAGGGCACGATCGAGCAGCAAGAAATGTACGCCGGACCACCCCTGGCCTTCGGCGGAGACGGAGAAACCTTGGCCTGGGTGGATCAGCCGCTGACGAGTCCGGTTATGACGGGCGATCAGTCGGTACAATCTCCTACTAACGAGTACAGCTTCGGCGCGCAGATCGCGCTCGCACAGGGGCCCGCTTGTCCTACGACGGGCGCTACCCCGCTGGCGGCGGGTGGGAATTCACTTTCGACCCGTACCCTGGACTTCGGAGCCATCAAGGTCGGCAAGGCCCGGAAGCTTTCCTTCACGATCAAGAACACCGGCAAGACCATGCTCTATGGCAACGTAGACGGGAGCGCGCTGGCTTCGCCCTTAAGAGTAGTCGCCGGGGCGGGCTCGTTCACGCTCGGCCATAACAAGGTCCATCGCGTAACGGTCGAGGCTGCGCCCACCGAACAAATTCCTTTCTCGGGAACGATCATGATTGATTCCGGCGATCCTGCACATCAGACGCTCACCGTAACGGCCAAGGGACGCGGCAAGAAATGACGAAAAGCGGCCGGCCATCGGTGATGAAAGTGCCAGCGAATGCAAACGGACCCGCAAATGAAAAGGCGCAGCGAAGTCAGGCTGACTCCAGCGGAACAGGCCACGTTGCTCCACGAGGCCAGGAAGGCCGCCCTGGCCACCTTGGACAAAGATGGATTTCCTCACGTCGTGGCGATGAACTTCCTGGCGCGCGACGGCGCGATCCTGATGTCCTCTTACGGCAAGGCGCAAAAGGTGGTCAACATTCGGCGTAATCCCAAGGTCGCGGTGATGGTGGAGACGGGGCGGACCTACTCGGACTTGCGCGGAGTGATGATTCGCGGTGAGTGCGAGGTCATCGACGACCGCGCGACGGTCGAAGCGACCATGCACGCAATCCGGAACAAGGATGCGGGCGACGCCGCCCTCGCGCGGGTGCCGCTGCCGAGCGCACCGAAGCGGGTCGTGCTCAAGGTGATCCCGAAGAAAATCGCCAGTTGGGATCACAGAAAATTGGGCGGCCGATATTGAAAGATCGACGCGTGTCGATGTTTCGTCGCTTGCGGCTCAGGATGAAAAACAAGCCGTTCTCTTCTCGTCGATCAGCCCTTCAGTCTGCGTCAGCGCGTCGGTCAGCTCGCGGCTGAGCTTCTCGACACTGAGTCGCTGTTTTTCCTTCAGGTTTCCTCCCTCGTCGAAGGCCCTCGCCACCGCGACTTGGCTCGAAGGCACAATCTTTTCTTCGACTGCATTGTGCTAGTCTTGATATGAGTTTGAATCAGGTCTGGGGGGGACTGCCGATTTTCCTATGGAGCATCCAAAAAAGTCGCACCCTCACGAAAGCCGCGTAGTAGAGATGGTTCGTGAGATTTTCGAATCCGGGCATCCGCTCACGTACATCCGCTCTGCGGAAGAGCAACGGGTCGGAAGGGTACTGCTGGAGGCCGGGCAGAAACTATTCGGCTCCGCGCCGATCCCCGTCTGGACGTGGAGTCTAACCGAGGGCATGGATGTTGAGAACGGCGCAGGCCGTCTCCTCGATCCGCGCGCAGCTCTGGATTTCATCGCCACTTACAAGGATCCTGCGATTTTCCACCTGAAGGACTTCCACGAACCGCTGCGGCAATCGCCGGAGGTCAGGCGCCGCTTTCGGGACCTTTACGAAGCCTGTCTGGACCAACGCAAGTTCGTAGTCATCAGTTCTGCGGTACGATCCGTTCCCGAGGAGCTCGAGCGGGATCTCGTGTATCTCGAGCTGCGGCTGCCCGATCTGATCGAGCTCGTGGAATTCGTGCGCGAGGAGGCCGGGCAAATCTCGGCGCCCGGTGCGAGCGTCGATACGAGCGAGGCAACCTTGCACCAGCTCGCGCGTGCCCTGCAGGGGCTCACCCTCGACGAAGCGCGCCACGCGGTGCGCCGTGCCCTGGCCGCGAGTCCGGTCCTCACAGCCCAGTCTGTACCGGCCCTGCTCCAGGAAAAGCGGCTGCTGGTCAACCGCAGCGGCGTGGTCGAGTTCGTTGCCGACCAGACCAGCATCGCGGATATCGGGGGCCTCGAGGGTCTCAAGAAGTGGCTGCAGGAGCGTCGTAAGCTCTTTGAGCTGCGCGAGAGCCTGAGCACCGACATCGTGCCCAAGGGGGTGCTCGTCATGGGTATCCCGGGCTGCGGCAAGAGCCTTTCCGTCAAGGCCATCGCCTCGCACTTCGGGCTTCCGCTGTACCGGATCAACATGATCGAGGTGTTCTCCGGCAGGCATGGCAAGCCCGAAGCCGCGTTCGTCGGAGCGTGCCGGATGCTCGAGGAGATGGCGCCCTCAGTCGCCTGGTTCGACGAGATCGAGATGGGGGTCACGTCAACGGATTCAGGCGGAGAGCAGGGCAGGATCTTCGCTTTCTTCCTGACCTGGATGCAGGAGAAGGCCCGCGGAGTCTTTGTCGCCGCCACCGCCAACCGAATCGACCTTCTCCCCGCCGAGATGATTCGCAAGGGACGCTTCGACGAGGTGTTCTTCGTTGACCTGCCGCTCGACGCCGAACGGCTCGCGATTTTCAAGGTTCACCTCAACCGCCGAGGCGCGAATGCGGCCCAATTTAATATCGAACAATTGGTCGAGTTCTCCAATGGATGGACCGGCGCCGAGATCGAGCAGTGCGTCGTATCGGCCCTGACCAAGGCGCGGCTCAAGGATCGGGAGCTCATCGACGAAGATCTCCTCTCTGCTGCCTTGGAGGTCGTTCCGCTGGCGCGCACGATGAAGGAGCAGATCAATCACATTCGTCAATGGGCCTTTGAGCGCGCAGTGCGCGCCTCCCTGCGCCCGGTCAGCAATTAAGACGCCGGCCAGGGCACACTCGTAGCCAGGTAGCTCGCGCCCGCGCCGCCTTCATCGGGGCGGTTGGTTCGCTGCTATAGTGTCGGCAGTGGACGAGATCGAAATCACTCCGCTCAAGCGGCCAATCGACGCGACCGTCCGCGTTCCCGGCTCCAAGAGCATCACCAATCGCGCCCTGATTCTCGCCGCGATGGCCAAGGGGCGCTCGACGATCGAATCCGCGCTCTTCAGCGACGACACCCGCTACATGATCGAGGCGCTCCGCGCGCTCGGTTTCAAGGTCGTGAGCGATGAGGCGCAGCGCCGTATCGAGGTCGAAGGACGCGGCGGCGAAATCCCGGCTTCGAGCGCCGACCTCTCAGTTGGCAACGCGGGGACCGCGATGCGCTTCCTGCTGGGACTACTCACGCTCGGGCGCGGGCGGTTCAGACTCGACGGCAGCGCGCGGATGCGCGAGCGACCGATCGGCGAACTGCTGGACGCGCTCACTAGTCTCGGCGTGCAGGCGAATAGCGAGCGAGGTAATCGATGCCCTCCCGTGCTGATCGAACCGCGGGCCGGCTTCGAGGGCGGCACGGCAACGATCGACGCGGCTATCTCCTCGCAATTCGTCTCCGCGCTCCTGATGCCGGCGCCGCTTTGGAGAAAGGGCCTGAGGCTTAGGGTGACCGGCGCAGTCGCGCGGCCGTTCATCGATATGACGCTTGGCATCATGAAACGCTTCGGCGCCTCCAGCAGCGTCGAGGGCGACGAGATTATCGTTCCCGGCGGCCAGCGCTATGAGCGACGCGACTTCGCGGTCGAGCCCGACGCCTCGGCGGCCAGCTACTTCGCGGCCGCGGCCGCGCTCTGTGGCGGGCGCGTGCGAATCGCTGGGCTGCGGCCCGATTCGGTTCAGGGCGACATCGGCTTCCTGAAGGTACTGCAGAAGATGGGTGTGCACGTGGCGTGGCGCGACGATGGCGTAGAGGTGCGCGGCGGCGGACGACTGGCCGGAATCAACGTCGATATGGCGGCGATGCCCGATATGGTCGCCACGCTGGCGGCGGTCGCGCCGTTCGCCTCGTCGCCGACCAGGATTCGCGGCGTCGGGTTCATTCGCCATCACGAGAGCGACCGGCTGTGCGCGATCACAACCGAGCTTGCCAAGCTGGGCACCATTGCGCGCGAGACCGAAGATGGAATTACCGATCGAGCCGTCGCAGCTTCATCCCGCCACGATCGACACCTGGGACGACCATCGGATCGCGATGAGCTTCGCAATCGTGGGGTTGAAACTTCCGCGCGTGCGAATCAGCAATCCGGGCTGCGTCTCGAAGACCTTCCCGGATTTCTTCGACCGGCTCAGTGCGCTCGGTTCAGGCTGAGAGCGCGATCACCACGCGTTGGGTAGTGATCTAATTTGAATGCTATGCTCGTCGGCTATGAACAGGGCGATGTTTAGGGGACCGAACCGCTTAGCCCGCGCAGCCAATGAAATGCTTGCGCCGCTGCTGAAACTCACGGAGGAATTTACCCGGCGAACTAAGCTGCGTCATCGTCGGAAAGTTCGGCGACAAGCTTGACGGCATTGTCGATCATGGCTTGGGCGCGCGCGTCGCTGCTGCTTAGCTGCCGCAGATATGCGATCATTCGCGGCTTGAAGCCTTGAATGTCCTGATTCAGCGTTCCCAAAAGCGCGCCGAGCAGCATTTGGTGCACGCCCTGAACGAACAGAATGCCGAGCAAACCCGTTTCCACTTTTTCCCACTTGTCTTGATCATCTGCCATCTGCGCAAGCCTCCAATAGTTCGCGTACGGACCATAGCCGATTCGTCACGCCAGCCGCCATCGCGGGGGTCACGCGGAGCGTCTGGTGAATCCGCACGAAATTGTAGTGGGCGAAGTGCAGCGCATACGCGGCCTTCAGGTTCTCCAGTTTCTTGCTGAAAGCGTTGGTCAGCCGCGTCAGTCTCCGCATCCGCATCCTGACGGTCAGATTTTGCCGCTCGACATAACTGGTCGAAACCAAGTCCATATTAGGCAGTCCGATGATTCTTTTTTTGATCGCTCTGATCAGTACGGGCGGGGAGTACCGCCCCCAATTCACGTCTGACACGAAAACCTTTTGGATTTGGGCGGAATCGACCGCGCTATCAAGCGCGCGAGCGATTGACCCGTAGTAGCCCGCGAACGCATCGGTCGAGATTTGCACGCGGCGGGCGAGCCGCGCGCGCAGGTCCTGAATGAACGGGGCGCGCTTTTGCTTCATCGCGACGTAGCCCCAAATTTCGTCAAGCTCCAGCCGTTCGCAGGGAAGACCGCGGATCGTCCGATCCATCAACCGTTCGCAGCCGTCGCCTGTGCGCTTGAGCAGGCTGAGGATCGTGCCGATATGCGCGCCGGTTATGCGCGACGTGCTGCGGACACCGCTGCCCTCAACTAGTGCTTACTTGCATAAGTTAGCGTTACATGATAAGGATACGGCATGGTCAAGGAAGCCGTGCCGATTGCGGTGCTGCCGGAGGATCGTCGGGTGCTTGAAAGCTGGGTTAGCGGCGCGAAGACCGAGCAGCGCCTGGCGCTGAGAGGGCGTATTATCCTGGCTGCCGCGGCTGGAAGCAGTAGCCGGGCGATTGCCCGGGCGCAAGGCGTTCGAGCGGCGACAGTGAGCAAATGGCGCGGCCGTTTTGCGCGCCGCGGGCTCGCGGGTCTGCACGACGCCCCGCGCTCGGGCGCCCGGCGGCGTTATGACGAAAGCACGCGCCGGCGGATTCTGGCCAAGCTCGACGATCCGCCGCCGCGCGGCCACGCGGCCTGGAGCGGCGCGCTGGTGGCTAAGGCCTTGGGCAACGTCTCGGCGCATCAAGTCTGGCGGGTGCTGCGCAGCCAGCGCATTCACCTGCAACGGCGGCGCAGCTGGTGCATCAGCACCGACCCGCAGTTCGCGGCCAAGGCGGCCGACATCGTGGGGCTGTATCTGCATCCGCCCGACAACGCGGTGCTGCTGTCGGTGGATGAAAAGCCTCACATCCAGGCGCTGGAGCGGGCCCAGGGCTACCTTAGGCTGCCCAACGGCCAAGCGGTGGCCGGCTTCAACCATGAGTACAAACGCCACGGTACCACCACCTTGTTTGGCGCGCTTGACGTCTTGACGGGCAAGGTGGTGGGCGGCCACTACCACCGCCGCCGGCGGCGCGAGTTCTTGGACTTCATGAACGACGTGGTGGCACTTTATCCGGCAAGCGAAATTCACGTGGTCCTCGACAACCTCAGTACGCACAAGCCCAAACACGACCTCTGGCTGGCGCGCCACCCCAACGTGCACCTGCATTTCACCCCCACCCATGCCAGCCTGGCTTAACTTGATCGAATGCTGGTTCAGCATTCTGGTCCGGGCGGCCCTGCGGGGCGCCAGTTTCACCTCTCCACAGCAATTGCGCGAGGCCATCGATGAGTTCATTCAAAGCTACAACCAGACTGCCGTGCCCTTTGAGTGGACCAAAGAAACCGTGCGCTCCGTGCACCCGAAGCCCCGTTACGCTGATTTACGCAGGTAAGCACTAGGGCGGAAAGAATCGCGGTCTGCTTCTTCATCGGTAGAACGTTCATCGCCAAGCCTCGTCAGTCGGCTTGACGGCGCGCGAGCGGGGTACGACAATCGGTTTTGCCAGCCTGATTGTGCCCGCACACGGCACGTCAAGGTTAAGACCGGCGCGGGCGTTAGCGCGCTTGCGCTGGTAGGCTTCAAAGATTCAATGGCGGGGGCAACGGCACAGAGAGCGACTCCGACCGTGCCCCCGCTTTCCCCAACGCACAGAACGGGAGTCTGCAGCGGGTTTGGAGCCCGCCAATCTGAGAATCTGTGCGTGAGTCTCGACACTAAAGATAACGTATCACGAAGTTGTGATGTGCGTCAAGGTATTTGACCCATAATACAAAATCGTGATACGAATTTTATCTGGAGGCTTCTCCAATATCGAGGAATAGTGGATGCGGTTCTAGATTCTGAACCGGAGGACCTGGAACCCGTCGAAAGACGACTAGACGTTCTGGAGGAGCGTGGAAACCTTTGCCGAAGGCCAATCTCGGCCCCTCTCGACGATGGAATTTTTGAGCTTCGGGGAAATGGACAAACTCGGCTCCTGTTTTACTATCGGGCGAATCGAGAAATTGTCTTTGTTCACCCAGTTCAAAAGAAAACAGGCAAAGTTGCCAGAGAAGATATAGAGACGGCAAAGCGCATCCGACGGCAGATTGAAGAGGGCAGAGCCAATGTTACTACTATCGCCCGTCAGAATTAAGGCCCGTCTTGCGGCCAAGCTCAACAACCTAACCTTCCGAAGGCGCTTTTTCCGTCTACGCGCGCAAGAAGAAACTGCTCAGCATATACGAGAGCTAAGAGAACGCAGGAAGCTTCGGCAGGTTGACCTCGCCAAGCGGGCCGGGATGAAACAGTCTGCCGTCTCGCGTATCGAGCAGGCCAGCTATTCGGCTTGGAGCTACAAAACCTTATTGCGGATAGCCGAGGCCCTAGATGCTCAGCCTGAGGATTATATTTGAAGCGTCCGAGGATGTGATCGCGCGCTATCAACATGGGGAATCAGAACCCGCGGTCGGTATTGTAGCGGCCTCCACGCTTGGAGAGTTTGGTCCGTTTCAACCGTCCGGCGCTCAAGTGCTGAAACCCCAAGTTGGTCAATCTTTCCTAGTGGATTTTGGGAATCAATTCGGATCGTCTGGAACGGGCGCTACTGATTACTTGAATCAGTCGGGAATAGTTACGAGAGGGACATCTTATGGAATTGAAGGCAGTACTACAGGCACAGGCAATGCGATTTCTGCGGCCGAGCGGTGCTTATGGCTATCTGCCGAGAGCGGTGGACGCTCTCCGCGAGAAATACCATTTTCTCGGGGTTCCTAAAGAAGAAGAATTGCTTCCCAATCGCAACCCGGCCAGCCCTCTCGTCTTTAGGCATGGGACCTTTGTTGTCAATGGTCGAGCGATCGTGATCGACAGTCTGCAAATCTTCACTGCGGCAGTGTTGGTAGGCACGTTCACCTCCACCGGGGACTCGGAATCCTTTCTTGATGAACTGATACCATGGGCCTCGAAAACATTCGGTATTCAATACCAAAAGTTGGCTGAACCAGCATTCAATAGCCAGTTAGAGGTTCAGCTGGTCAAGCCTCTAGGCGAATATTTCCCCCGCCTTAAACAAGTGTGTGAGGCTGCTTCTCGATTCATACCGGATGTCTTCGTCAACAAGCCGCCTTATGAATTGTCGGGTATCACCTTGTCATTCGACCGGCTGAAGTTTGCTCCGGCCCCGGCCAATATCAGGCTTGAGCGACGCGAAAACGCGCCATACGCCGACAATCTTTATTTTTCGGAGGCTCCGATGACAACCAAGAACCACTTGGTATTGCTGACGCTCCTCGAAGAAAGCCTGTCGGAGCGTGGGTCCGCCGTCTGATCCCGCCCACATCCCGGTAAATTCCAGTTGGTCCCGACTCAAATTAGATCACTACCACACGTTGGGGATGAGCCGGTCGGTCTCGCGCACGTAGGATTCGTACTCTTCGCCGAACCGCGCCAGCATCGCGGACTCCTCGCCTCGGATCGCCCGCCCGGCCGCGATCAACAGCACCGTCAGCGCCACGGCTGCGGTGACCGGCGCTCCATATTCAAACGGCCAGGCGAACAGCATCAGCAGAACGCCGGCGCGCACCGGATGCCGCACGTAGCGGTAGAAGCCGCTGCGCACGAGCGCATTGCCGTCACGTCCCGCACCGAATCGCACTTGCACGCGCGCGCCGATCACCAGCCATAGTCCGGCCAGTTCCATCAACAGACCCAGCGCCGCGACGCTGGCCGGCGTTTCGCCACCGTATAGGTACGTGCGCTCGAATGGAGCCGCCGCGAACAACAGGAGCAACGGCAACTCGCGCCGCCATCGCGCGGGCGAAGCGTCCCGCTCGCCGCTCTCGTCAGTCAGCATCACGTCAGCGATCCTAAAGCCGGCGTACATCAGCAGGTACGCGACGACGAACGGATGCTCGCTGAGGTAGTCGCTGATCCCGAGCCCCAGCGCAACGGCGCCGATTACTGCGACCAGGAAACTTGCGAGGTTGCCGAGCCTTGCGCCGATCTCGCGAGCGGCCGGCGTCTGACTCACGCCGCCAGGTTCGTCGACCCGCTCGGCGACACGTTCGTCGAGTTGTCCATCTGTACGTGCCGCCGCTATGTCCGGTGCGTTACTGTCCTGATCCATCAACCAGCACTCTCATTCAGATACGCGCGCCAGATCAACCTCGCGAATCTGGAACACAAGGCTTCGCCGGCCCTTCGCGCTTAGCTAATCGCGAACGGGCTCTCTCGCGCGATGCGCGAACTTCGGTGGCGCAGCCCAATTCATGCGGTCACCCGAATTGACTTCGCGCTCCAGGAAGTCGAGAAAATCCAGCTAAATCAAATGGTTATTATGCTTGATCGATTCCAGACCCCTCTGCTCCATTGCCCCTTCACCATTGGCACCGGCTTTGCGTAAAGGAGCGAGACCGATTTGGAGGGTAGTAAGATGGAAGCAACAATCAGGGAAGCGAGGCTGGCCACTGGGGCGGGAAACTTCACGCAGCATGAAGAGGTGATTACCTCTGCTCGCTACGTGGCGAACAACCTGCTCAGCGAGCTGCCGGGTATCGCGTTCGGTCTGATCACGCTGGTCTATATCGTCAGCTCGTTCATCGCGCTGCGCTAACCGGCGAAACGAACTAACCAGGAGGAAACTAAAATGGCTGCTGCAACCAACGGAGCGGGAATCGCGCGGATCACGGAACGCGCCGCAACTTTCGAGGGCGCCGCTGACGGGCTCGGCTTCGCGCAAGGGAATTTTCTCGACGAGCTGCCGGGTCTCGTGTTCGCGCTGATCACTCTCGCCTACGTCGTTACGTCGCTGACCGCTCTGCTCTAGCTTCGATTCGCGCGCAGGCCCATCGTGGCCTGCGCCTGGGCGGGTCGAGCGGCGGTCGTAAAGACAGCCTGCGCGACGCTCGCCATCCGCAAAGACACCAGAATTATCGCAGCGGCCAGGGCCAGCGTCAGCCAGGTCATCGCGCGTGTGCGCCGCAAGATCGAGTTCACGCGCTGGACCGTGAAAGGCTCGCCGTCGCCATGCGCGGCGACTTCTTCCTGCCGTCCGATCCTGAAAGTCATGCCAAAGGTGATCCAGGTCTGGATAAAGATCAGCAGGAAAGCGAGCAGCAGCTTGAGCGAGAGCGGTCCGCTGATCCGGCTGAAGTACTCGAACTTCATCGTGGCCTTCAGATCAGTCAGGCGAATCGCACCGGTGATCACGAGCACGCCGAGCATCGCGATCGAAAACGGGTTGTAGAACTTGAAGCCCGCGATCAGCGCGGCGCGGCGCGAGTGCTCGTCCGGGGCCTGCTCGGCGGCCGGCAGCAGCATGTAGAGCAGGCCGAACTGGAGGCCGAAGTACGAAGCCATCGCGAGCAGGTGAACCCAGATCAGGAGTTCGCCGGAGAGCATCCGCGACGCGCTACTCGCCCGGATCGAAGTCCAGCGCGTTGGAGCGCGCGAGCTGCGAGTACCACTTGCCGCTTTGCTTCACGATCCGCTGCTGAGTGGCGAAATCGCAGTGGACGATACCGAAGCGCTGCGCAAAGCCCTCGGCCCACTCGAAGTTGTCGGTGAAGGTCCAGGTGAAGTAGCCGCGCACGTCGGCGCCCTGCCCAATCGCGCGCGCGACCTCCGCGATATACCGGCGCAGGAAACGCACGCGCCGCTCGTCGTGAACTTCGCCGTCAGGCCCCGGACCGTCGCCGTAAGAGCATCCGTTCTCGGTCACGTAGATCGGCAGCTTGTAGTCCTTCCAGATGCGCAGGATCATTTCCGACAGCGCCTTGGGATAAACCTCCCATCCGAAGTCGGTAGTTTCCTTGACGTCAGGACGAACCTGCTTGGCGCCCAGGTTCGTATCAGTGGGCTCGTAGGCGACCATCTGCCGCGTGTAGAGATTTATTCCCACGAAGTCTAGCGGCGCCTTGATAGTCTCGAGATCGCCGGGCTGGATTTTCACGCGGTCCTCGAACTTGCTGCTCACATAGATGTCGGGGTAGCGGCCGTTCATCACGGTTTCGAGGAACCAGAGATTGAAGAAGCCGTGCCATCGCTCGGCCGCCTCGCGATCCTCTTTGGAGTCGCGATTTTGCGGATGGACCGACGACATCGAGAACGCAGTGCCGACTGCTTCTGGATTGTGCCCGCGCTCGCGAAGCGCGCGGACTCCGAGCCCCTGCGCCAGGTTGACGACGTGCGTGGCGCGCATCGCCTCCGCCGGGTCATGGCGACCGGGCGCATGCATCCCGCTCAGATGGCCCAGGATCGTGAAGACCCACGGCTCGTTAAAGACCATCCAGTGTTTCACGCGATCGCCCAGCCGATCGGCAACAGTCGCGGCGTAGTCGCGGAAATGATTCGCCGTGTCGCGATTGGGCCATCCGCCGGCGTCTTCGAGCGCCTGCGGCAAGTCCCAATGGAACAGGGTGACGAACGGCTTGATCTTGAGCCGCATCATCTCGTCGACGACGCGGTCGTAAAAATCGAGCCCCTTTTGATTGACCGCGCCGCGTCCCTGCGGCAGGATTCGCGGCCACGAAAGCGAAATTCGCGATGCGTTCAGGCCCAAGCCGGCCATCATCGCGATGTCGTCGCGGTAGCGATGGTAATAGTCGCAGGCGACGTTGCCGGTGTCGCCGTTCTTGATCTTGCCCGGCGTGTGGGTAAAGCGATCCCAGATTGACTCGCCCTTGCCGTCTTCGTTCCACGCGCCCTCGATCTGATACGCGGCGCTGGCGGTACCCCACTGGAAACCCTTGGGAAATGTCAGTGCTGCCATGCGCGATGGTTATCACATGGGGAGAAAGCGGGAAACCCGAGAACTCACCTGTCAGAACAACAACCGCGCGGGAATGACGAACTCGAACCACAAAGCAACCTCGCAGATCAAATACAGGAGCAGGTAGAAAATCGGGCCTGTCTTCTCTCCTGCCAGCGGTAGCCTTGCCGCCGAGAGAAAGCGCCGCAGGACCAGACGTATCTCTAGGGGGGCGCGTTCGACCGCTGTGCTCCGGGTTCGAATCTTCCGAATCCCGAAGAGAACGATGCCGCCACTCGAATTCATCGCTGATTTCCTCTACTATAACTTCGCCTTCCGCGCGCCAGCGGTCAAAGATGACGAGGATCATGACCCCGACGACCGGAATCGCGGCCGACAAAGCGAACCCGGGAACGACAGGGATGAGAGAGTAGCGGATTGGGTTCAGGACCCCCATTAGCGAAACGATCACCACTGAAAAAACCGCTATCAGTCCCTCCATCTGCCCAGCGAGTCGCAACAGGCGCGTCAGCGATGTAAGGCGATCAAGCGCGCGATCAAGCGTGAAGATCCCCTCTGATTCATGGCGAGCGCGAGTTCTATTCAAATGCGACTCACGTAAGCTGTATCAGGGTCTCTAGCAGGCTGTTGAGAAACCCCTTTCGATAGGATCGACAGATGGGTTTGCATCTATATAGTGGAAGGAGGCCAGTTGGGTAGAGGAGGAAGCGGAAGATGCGCGGCTACGATCGGCCCCAGACCACGATGCTGACCCTGGTTAACCCTGAGCAGCGGGTACCAAGCAACCATCCGATCAGGTTGATCAAGGGGCTGGCGGAGGTGGCGCTCAAAGAACTCTCGGCGCGGTTGGAGCAGATGTACAGTGAAGTGGGCCGGCCCTCGATCCCGCCGGAGCGGTTGTTGAAAGCCTCGCTGTTGATGGCGCTGTACAGCGTGCGCAGCGAGCGGCTGTTGTGCGAGCAGTTGGAGTATAACCTGTTGTTCCGCTGGTTCCTGGATATGAACTGGGACGAGGCGGGCTTCGACCACTCCAGCTTCAGCCGCAATCGGGCGCGGTTGCTTGAGCACGACCTGGCAGGCGAGTTTTTCCGCACCGTAGTGGCGGCGGCCCGTGCGCTGAAGCTAACCAGCGACGAGCACTTTACGGTGGATGGCACGCTGATCGAAGCCTGGGCCTCGCTCAAGAGCTTCAAGCGCAGGGATGCGGGCCCGACTGAGCCCCCCGCTGACCCGGGCAATCCGACAGTGAACTTCCACGGCGAGCGGCGCACCAATCAGACCCACCAGTCTACGACCGATCCCGAGGCGCAGCTGGCCAAGAAGGGTGCGGGCAAGGAGGCCAAGCTTTGTTACTCGGCCCACGCCCTGATGGAGAATCGCAACACCATCTTGATCGACTTTCAGGTGGAGCCGGCGGATGGACGTGCCGAGCGGCGCGCGGCGCTGGCAATGGTCGGCGAGAGTCTGCCCGGGCGCCGCAGGATCACGCTGGGCGGCGACAAGGGCTACGATACCCACGATTTCGTGGAGTCCTGCCGTGCGCTCAAGGTCACCCCGCACGTGGCGCAGAATCTGGCGCGCGCAGGTGGCTCCGCCATCGACGCTCGTACTGTGCGCCATGGGGGCTACGCTGTCAGCCAATGGATCCGTAAGCGGGTCGAGGAAACCTTCGGCTGGATGAAGACCATCGGCGGGCTGCGGCGCACGCGCTATCGCGGTCGCGAGCGCGTCCAGATGCACGCCTACTTGGTCGCCGCCGCCTACAACCTGCTCAGAATCGCCAAGCTCAGTGGGGCTCCGGCATGAATCATCAATCCACACCACTGTTCCATGCCGCGCGGCGCATGAAAGTGGCTCGCGGGTAGACCTGTAATCCCAGCGTTGCGCTCTTAACGAACTACGAAACTGAGTAATCAACCCCTTTCCTCAACAGCCTGCTAGAAGGTGTTTGCGGAGCTTTGATCTGTATGCGTCCGAGAAACGTCCACTCGTGCGAGAACCGTAAAAAGGAGAGATCACCGAACAGTAGGCAAGGACCGAGTTCACGCTGCCCAAGTCACCAAGCGCCTTAGCGTAGGCGCCTCTCTCATAGAATTCCTTGATCTCGTTGTCCCCATCCGGCCACCAGAGATCGGCCTTGGTTACAAGAGTCAGGACCCACTTGGTTTCAACTCCGCCTAGGAGTAGGAACCCATTCCGAGAGAAGCTCCAATTCGATCTCTCGTCGCGCCTTTAGGTATCCCGGCTCTGCTATTTGCCTACCCTTCTTGGGCAGCGCGTGAGCCGGTCCGGCTTCAGCGGCTTCATGATATCCAAAGCTGACCACGTTAATGATTCCCGCCAACGGACTTCGAACGGCGTCCAAAATAGCTCGCCGTCGCTTGGCTTCATCCAGGCGCTGTCCCGGGGTGTCGAAAAGCAAAAAAGGACGCTCATCGATCAGAACCTTTCGACCATGAACAGCTGCAGTACGCTCGTGTGTGGTCAGCTTGTCGGAGAGAACGTTCAGAATCGAATTGATGAATTGCGTCTTACCTACACCACTTGCACCGAGAACAAGAATTCTCTTCTTTCTCCGAAACCTCGCCAGAAGTCTGTGGAGAAGCTTGACCTCGCGCGTTAACCCATAGACCTCGACCGCGCCTCCGGCGACCTCCAGAAAAGTCTGCGTTCCAACCATTCTCGCCTCGCGATTGCCCTACCTCTGAACGTGTCCAAGTAGAGTGTGGTCGGTCTGAAACAAGTATAGCTCAGCGGAATTCCCTTTATAAGGGCTCAGCGGCATCCGCGCGGCCATGTCTGGCTTCTAGAACTCGCCGCGTGCCTCGAGCCAGCGCTCCGCGTCGATCGCCGCCATGCATCCGGTGCCCGCGGCCGTGACCGCCTGACGATAGGTGTGATCGGCGACATCGCCCGCCGCGAACACGCCCTCGATATTGGTGTAAGTCGATCCCGCCTTGACGATCAGATAGCCGTGCTCGTCCATCTCGAGCTGGCCGCGAAAGATGTCGGTGTTGGGTTTGTGGCCGATCGCCATGAAGACCGCGTCGGTCTTGAAGTCGCTGCGCTGGCCGGTCTTGAGGTTGTTGAGCCGCACGCCGCTGACGCCGCTTTTCGGCTCGCCGAAGATTTCCTCGACCGCCGAATCCCACACGAACGCGACCTTCGGATTCTTGCGCGCGCGCTCCTGCATGATCTTGGAGGCGCGCAGCGCATCGCGGCGATGGACGACCGTCACCTTGCTGCAGAACTTGGTGAGAAACGTCGCCTCTTCCATCGCGGTGTCGCCGCCGCCGACCACGATCGCCTCCTTGTTTTTGAAAAAAGCGCCGTCGCAGGTTGCGCACGCGCTTACGCCGTAACCCATCAGCCGCTTTTCGGATTCGATATTGAGCAGTTTCGCCGTCGCGCCGGTCGAAACGATCAGCGCGCGCGTCGTGATCGTCGCGCCCTCGACGCTCAGCTCGAACGGCCGCTTGCCCAGCCGCACCTCGCTCACCTCGCCGGTTACGAAGCACGTGCCGAAGCGCTCGGCTTGGCGGCGGAACACTTCCATCATTTCGGGACCCTGAATTCCGTGCTCGAAGCCGGGATAATTTTCGACCTCGGTCGTGATCGTCAATTGACCGCCGGGCTGCATGCCCTCGATCAACAGTGGGTTCAGGTTCGCGCGCGCCGAGTAGAGCGCGGCGGTCAATCCGGCCGGGCCGGAGCCCAAGATCACGAGTCGATTCACGAGTCGGTTCGGTTCGTCTGCCATGTCTGTTCCAACCTGGTTCGTCCGGCGCTGGCGCCGGAGCGCCAAGCTTCATTGTATCGCCGCAGGCGGTCAACGTAAGCTCTTATCCGCAGTTTTTATGGCGCGCAAGAATACTTCAGCCGCCGCACAGGGCCTGACCCATCTGGACTCCCGCGGGAAGCTGCGGATGGTCGATGTGGGCGATAAGTCCGTCACCCGGCGCGAGGCGCTCGCGCGCGGCGCGGTCCGGATGGCGCCGGCGACGCTGCGCGCGATCCTCGGTGGCAGGCTCAAGAAGGGCGAAGCGCTCGCCGCGGCGCGAATCGCCGGCATAATGGCGGCCAAGCGCACGCACGAGCTAATCCCGCTGTGCCATCAGCTTCCGCTCGAAGTGGTGGAAGTGGATTTCACCCCCGATCGCGCGCGCTCGACGCTGCTGATCGAAGCGCGCGCCGCAACCAACGCCCGTACTGGAGTCGAGATGGAGGCGCTGGTCGCAGTGAGCGCGGCGGCGCTGACGATCTACGACATGGCCAAGGCGATCGATCGCGCGATGGTGATCGAGGCGATTCGCCTGGTCCGCAAGCGCGGCGGCCGCAGCGGCGAGTTCCTCCGCACCGGCGAGACATAGTGGTGGGAGTTGCCGTCATCCTCAAGCCCGGGCGCGACCGGCCGGTGCGCGGTGGCAATCCCTGGATCTTCTCGCAGGCGATCGATCGCTACGAGCCCACCGAACCCGAAGCCGGCACGGCCGTCGAGGTGTGCGACGCGTCACGCGCCCTGATCGGCTATGGTTACTGCAATCCCAGGACGACGATCGCGATCCGGATGCTCGCGTGGGGCGACGCGCTCAAGCCCGCCGCGATCGTCGCGCATCGCCTTACGCGCGCGATCGAGTTGCGCCGCCGGATCGTCAGCGCCAATACCGATTGCTTCCGTATCGTCAACGGCGACGGCGACGGACTCTCCGGCGTGGTGATCGATCGCTACGCCGACGTGGTGGTCGTGCAGCTACTAACGGCGGGCGCCGATAAGCTGCGCGATGAGATCGTGACGCACTTAGGCAAGCTGCTCTCGCCGCGCGCGATTATCGAACGCAGTCAGGGCGCGGTGCGCAGGCAAGAAGGGCTCGAAGACCGCGTTGGCCTGCTCGCCGGCGAGCCCGTCGCGGAGGTAGTCGCGACCGAGAACGGAATCCGGATCGGAATCGATCCGCTGCACGGACAGAAGACCGGATGGTTCCTGGACCAGCGCGAGAATCGCGCGCGATTCGCGATGCTGGCCGCCGAGGCGCGCGTGCTCGACGCCTGCTGTTACGCCGGCGGGTTCGCGCTCGCGGCGCTCAAGGCCGGCGCGCGCCGGGTGGTGGCCGTCGATACCTCGCAGCGCGCACTCGGATGGGCGAAGCGAAATCTCGAGCTCAACGGCTGCGCGGAGAGCGCCGCCGAACTGGTCCACGCCGACGCTGCGAAATATCTGGCCGAGAGCGGTGAGCGGTTCGATCTGATCGCACTCGATCCTCCGGCGCTGGCGCGCAGCCGCAAGGATGCGAAGAACGCGGAGCATCTCTATGCCGAGCTCAACGCGCGTGCGATCGCGGCGCTCGCGCCAACTGGGAACCTGTTGACCTTCAGTTGCTCCGTGCATTTTCGCGGCGAGGACTTCATGCGCGCGGTCCGAATCGGCGCCGGCAAATCGCGCCGCAACCTGCGAATATCCGCGCGGCTAGGCGCCGGCCCCGACCATCCCGTGATGCTCGGCCATGTCGAGGGCGAGTACCTGACCGGTGCATGGCTTGCGGATTTGGATTGATCATGCGTTCTGCGCACGCAGCGGCCAAATCCAGCTTGCGATTGCGCTCTGATTAATCGAGTATAAGGGCCGATCTGATCTGCTCAGGCTGCGTGAAGTGTCTCGCATCATTTCCCCCTCTGGCGTGATCCGCCTTCTGGCGGCGCTGTCCGTGGCGATGGCCGCGCTCGCTTGTCATCGCGCGGTCGCCATTCCGCCGCTGCCCGAACGCAACATCACGACCTCCGACAATTTTTTCGACGTCTGGCCCACCGGTCCCGATAGCGCGCTAATCGCCGGCACGCGTGGCAAGGTGCTGCTGACCGAAGACGCCGGCCGCAGTTTCAAACGAATCGATATCGGCACCAGCCTGGCCGTATTCGGCATCCAGATGATCGATCGTGATAATGGCTACCTGTGCGGGCAGGATGGGCTCGTGATGCGCACCACCGACGGCGGCCGTTCCTGGCAGCGCCTCAATTCGCGCACGCGGCTGTTCATTTTCGCGCTCTCGTTCTCCGATCGCCTGCACGGCTTTCTGGTCGGCGATCGCTCGCTGGTGCTGAGCACCACCGACGGCGGCGAGAGCTTTTTTAAGCGCCAACTCGAGCGCCAGTTTCCGCGCGAGCTGAGCGATTACGCGCTGCCCTACGAAGATCCGATTTTTTACGGCGTCGATTTCATCGATAATCAGCACGGATGGGTGGTCGGCGAATTCGGCCGGATCTGGATGACTGACAATGGCGGCCGCAGTTGGTCGGAGCAGCAGCAATCGCTGGTGCCGCAATGGAAGCGCCCGCTCGGCCTCAACGACGATGCGCGCCTGGCCGACTTCCAGCTCCCGACGCTGTTCTCGGTTTCGTTTCGCGACCGCATCCGTGGCGCGGCCTGCGGCCTGGAGGGATGGGTGATCCAGACTGCCGACGGCGGCAAGAGCTGGACGTTCGTCCATCAGGCTCCCAAAGCGGGCGCGCCGCCCGACAGCATGGTGCCGGGCGCGCCGCAGATTCCCGCGCGCGATCCGCTGTTTGCGATCCAGCTCACCGGGCGTGCTGAAGACGGTATCGCGGCCGGACTCACCGGCACGGTCTTGCGCGCGCAACCCAACCGCTCATGGGCGCCCGATCCCGGCGTGCCGGCGCTGCCGCTGCCGCTCAGCCAGGTGCGCTTTTTCGATCAAAATCACGGCTGGATCGTCGGTTACGGAACGGTCCTCTACACTGCCGACGGCGGCCGGAGCTGGCGCTTCTGCCAGGGCTAGCGCGCGCTGTACTCCACACCGAGTCACGCGATGAGCACCTGGTATCGGTTTGGCGACTGGATTCTGCGCCGGCGCTTTCCGGTGCTGATCAGCGTCGCACTCCTCACCGCGTTCTTCGGCTACTTCGCCGCACAGACCGAGTTGGTAACCAGCTTCGGCGATCTGCTGCCGCAGAACCATCCGTTCGTCCAGGTCGCGCATCAGTACGATCGCTACTTCGGCAGCGTCAACAACGTCACGATCATGGTCGAGGCGCGCGGCGGCAGCGTCTTCACCCCCGCGATCCTCGGCAAAATCGCCCGGATGACCGCGCAGATGGACGGCGTGTACGGCATCCTGCACGGCTCGGTGCGCTCGATGGCCAACGCGAGCTACTTCCGCCCGCTGGCCGGCGGAGTGATCCTGAACACGCCGATCATGCCGGGCGGCGTGCCGCCCACCGATCAGAGCGGGGTGGACGAGGTCCGCAGCAACGTCCACAAGAATCCCGGCGTGGTATTCGGCCGCTTCGTTTCGCTCGACGATCGCGCGGCCGTGATCGAGGCGAGCTTCCTCGAAACGCGGCTGGACTATCGCCAGATCTTCGACGAGATCTACCGCAACGTAGTCCATCCCGAGCGCGACCGCACGGTGCGGATTTACGTCGGCGGGCAGCCGATTCTGTACGGATGGGTCTATCGCTACACGCCGCAGGTTTTCAAAATCTTCGCCGTCACGCTGCTCGCCCTGTGGGTGCTGCTCTATCTCTATTTCCACGATTGGCGCGGCGCGCTCCGGCCGACGATTTCGGGCGTGATCTGCGCGATTTGGGGGCTCGGCTTTATCCGCCTGATGGGCTTTAACCTCGATCCGCTGGTGCTGGTCATCCCGTTTCTGATTACGGCCCGCGCGGTGAGCCATTCGGTGCAGATGCACGATCGCTACTACGAGGAGTATTACCGTACACGCGACAAGGAACGCGCGATCCTGCTCGCCTTTGCCGAAATGTTCGTCCCCTCCGCCTCGGGAATTCTGGCCGACGCGCTGGGCGTGCTGGTGATCCTGCTGGTGCCGGTGCTCTTCCTGCAGAAGCTCGCGATCGGCGCCAGCTTCTGGATCGCAGCGATCCTGGTGAGCGAGCTGCTGCTGAACCCGATCGTCTGATTACTATTTGGAGCCGCCGCGTATCGAAGTGATCGAGCTGCGCGAGCGCGGCGTCTTCAAGCGCATCCTCGAATTCACCGCGCGCCCGATGCTCTCGCGGGCGGGACGGATCGCCACGCTGGCGCTGACCTTTGCGGCGATCGTGGTGTGCGCGTACTTCTGGCAGGGGCTCAAAGTTGGCGACCCGTCATCCGAAACGCCGATCCTGTGGCCCGACGCACCCTACAATCGCGCGATGGCGAAAATTCAGGACGAGTTCGGCGCGATCGAGCAGTTCGTAGTGGTCTGCAAGCTCGACAAGCAGCGCACGCTTGGCGATGCCAAGCTCTATCACGTGATGGACGAGTACGAGCGCTACATGGAGCGCGATCCGGCGGTCGGCCGGGCCTTCTCGGTGGCCGACCTGCTCGCCAACGGCGGCTCGGCGCTGCGCGAGTTCGAGCCCAAGTGGAACGTGCTGCCGACCGACTCGGGCGGTGCCAGCCAGTTGCTGATGGGACTGCTGGCCGGGGCCTCGCCGCTTTCGACCGCGTACATCCTGACCCCCCAGCGCGACGCCACGCAGATTACGGTCTACTGCAAGGATCGCGCGGGTGACAACGTGCAGCGCATCGTGGCCCGCACCAGCCGCTTCTTCGCCGAGCCCGCCCACCATGTGCAGGGCGTCGAGTTCGCGATGGCGGCCGGGATCATCGGCGAGCTGGCGGCGGCCAACCAGGAAATTCTCGACAACGATTTGCTGCTCAACGTGCTCGCCTTCCTGACGATCTATCTGGTCATCCTGGCGACCTATCGCTCGTTCATGGCGGGGCTGTACCTGCTTTTTCCGCTCGCGCTCGCCAACGCCGCGATCAATGCCTACATGGCCGCCCACGACATCGGGATCAATATCAACACGCTGCCGGTAGTCACCGTCGGAGTAGGATTCGGAATTGACTATGCAATCTACATAGTCAGCCGGATTATCGAGGAGCTGGCCGCCGGCAATGAGCTCGAGCATGCGACCTATCGCGCGCTGGTCACCTCGGGCAAGGCCGTGACCTTCACGGCGCTCACGCTGGTCGCTTCGGTGCTGTTCTGGTACTGGTCCAGTATCCGCTTCGACGCCGAGATGGGCCTGCTGCTGGCGGTCTGGATGTTCGTCTCGATGCTCGGTGCGATGACCATCCTGCCCGTGCTGATCGTCACCTTCAATCCGGCTTTCATCCGGCGCGAGACCGAGCGCGTGGTCGCCGCGCGCGGCGCCCGTCCATCACAACGCGCCGTGAGCGCGGCATTCTGATCGCCGCCGTCAACTCTTTTTGACGTGCTCGAGGTAGTAGGGACGCATGGCGCGGAGCGCGCGCCCCTGATGGTAGGCCAATTCGTCGTCGGGGTAGCGATGCTCCGGGCCGAGCACGCATCCTACGCGCGCGTGGCATTTGCCGGCGCAGTCCGGCTCGACTTCCACTCGATGCTCCAAACATCGCGGGATGTCCCAGCCCGCCGGAAAGCTCACCGCTTGCACCGGGCAGGCCGCGATACAGCTTCGCGGGATGCATCGCGGGCACGGGTCGAAACCTGCCGCATCGCCGGGAGCGTCGATCTCGGCATCGATCAATAGCGCCGCGCGGAACGCGATCCACGGCCCATATTTCGGGTTTACCAGCACGCCGATGATACTCGGTCCGCCCAGCCCCGCGAGCTTTCCCAGCTCCATGAAGTTCAGCACCGAGCGATCCTGGATAAACGGGTAAGTCACGGAGCAGCGCAGGCCCAGCGCGCGGAGCGGCGCGACGATGTCACCTTCGATCACCGCGCGGGTGAAGTCGTCCATCGGGTGCTCGCGCTCGAACCATCCTGGATGCCGCGCGGCATGCTTCTTCAGCGCGAGCCAGAAATCGCCGCCGCCGTTGCCGATCACGATAATCGAGCGCGCCTCAGGCGCGGCTTCGTGCAGTCGCGATTTGGAGCCGAGCGCGGCCTCATAACGCGCGACCGGAATCGACGCAACCAGGTTGAGTCCGTGCCGTTGACCGGCGGTACGGATAAGTTGCAGCAGATCGGTCATCGAAGTCGCAACGCGAGTGCGATGGCCGGTGGCATAAGATTCTTCGCTTCGCTCAGAATGACGATAAGCGGGCTGTGTTCCCAGGATCCAGGCGAGATCCACTCAGCGTCATTCTGAGCGAAGCGAAGAATCTCATGCCACTAGCGTCCGCACTCCCAAGTCGCACTGGCGCCTTCGCCGCTCAACTAATCTTGTACGTCACCAGCGCGTCGGCGACGAGACCGCCCTGCTGGTCGCGCACTTCGACCGTAAGACTCGCGACCTTTTTGCCCGCGCGCCGCACGCGAGCGTGCGCCGTCAAGTCGCTGGAGATTCCCGGACCCGTGAAGTTCACCGTCATCGCAATAGTCGCGCTGCGCGTGGTCTCCGGCAAGCTCCAGATCGCCGCGCACGCCGCCACGTCGATCAGCGTCGCGATCGCGCCGCCATGTATCGGCACGTTGGGACCGCCACCGTTGAGCAGGTTCCGGCTGAACGGCAGGCGCACTACGCTCTCCCCTTCGCGGGCCGACTCGATCTTGACACCGAGCAGCGCGGCGAACGGCGCGCGCTCGATAAGATCGTGAGCGGGATTGCGTGCGGCGCGGTCCTTCATCAGGTTTCCTTGCTTCAACTGCTTTTGGCGCGCTGCGCGAGCTGGAGCGCCATCTCGACCGCGGCTTCGGCGCTCTGCGCGCGATGGAGTCCGTTGATCGAATCCCAGGCGCCCAGCGCGATCACCGGACGCTTGAGCTTGAGCGCAAATCCGATCTCGGCCAGCGTGCCGCCTTCGCCGCTCAGCGCCACGACCGCATCCGCGCTGCCGATCACGATCGCGTTACGCGCCTCACCCATTCCGGTCGCGACCGCAAAGTCGATATGCGGATTGGCGGACTCAGCGTCATATGAGGGCAGGATCCCGACGGTCTGGCCGCCGGCGGAATGTGCCCCCTCGGCCGCTGCGGCCATCACGCCGCCCAGGCCGCCGCACACCAGGATCGCGCCGCACGCTGCGATCGCGCGGCCAACTTCGAATGCGAGCCTGCGAAGCTCGGCCGAAGCGCTACCGGCACCGATTACCGCGATAACGGTCCGGCGGACCATCCTGATACTCGCTTGATACCCGCCTGGTACCCGTTCAGAGGCCGACTATCGCGGGCAGCTCGGCGAGGCCGGCTATCACGAAGTCGGGCGCAGCCAGGCCCGCTGGCCACGGCCCTTTGCCGCCGCTGATCCATACGGTTCGCATCCCGACGCGAGCCGCTCCAACCACGTCATGCTGCGGCGTGTCGCCGACGAACAAGACCTCACCCGCCGGCAGCGAAAGCATCGCGAGCATCTGCTCGAAGATTTTGGGATTGGGCTTGCGCATCCCGGCATCCGCCGAAATGATCACCGCCTCGAACAGATGCGAGACGCCGGTGTCAGAGAGCACCTCGCGCCCGGTCCGGGAATCGTCGAAGTTGGAGAGCAGTCCGAGCCGGTAATGGGGCGCGATCTTCCTGACCGCTGCTACGCGTTCGGCGGGAGCGGAGGTAACGCGCCTGACGTGCCTCATGTGAACCTTTGTGAGTTCACGGGCGAGCGCCGCCATCTGCTCGCCGTGCGGCATCCCGAATCGCGTGAGCGCCCGGACAAACCGCTCGTCACAGGTGGTTTCAGTCTCGCCCTGCTCGCGCTCGGCCATGATTTCTTCGACCACCGAATGATACGCCTCGAGCCATCGCTCGAACGTCGAATTGCTGGCCGAATCGCGGCTGGAGAATCTCGATCTGGAACGGATCGGTGCTGCGGAATTTCCGCCCGCGCCATTCGATCTCGGGCAATTGCGCCGGGTCCCATCGCACCAGCGTGTCATACAGGTCGAGCACGACCGCAGCGAATTCGCGCCTAGCCATGACGCGACAGCGCGCCGGCGGTGCTGGCCAGCGCGAGCAGGTCGAGGATCAGCACGCTGCCGTTGAGCATCACGGACAGGTGATGCAACCGGTCGAACTCGGCCTTGCGTGCCGGGTCGGGGTTCTGCTCCTCGGCGACCGAGCGGATCGCGTCGACGCTCGGCCGCACCACCAACCCCGCATACAGAGTGAGGCCAAGCGCTACCGCGAGCAGGAGCGCCGCGCCGCTCCACCATCCGCGCGCCCCGCGCGCGATCGCGAAATAGACCGCCAGCGCCACCGCGATAATCCCGGCCACATAGCCGAGCACGTAGTAGCGCGGGAAGAGCACGCTCACCACCTTGCCGGCTTCAGCGATCGGCAATTGCGTGAAGACCACCGGCGCGACGAAAGCGGAGAAGAAGATTACCGCGCCGAGCCAGCATACGATCGATAGCAAGTAGACAAATAATGCCAGCATTGAATTGATCGGGACTCGGGCCGGATTTGCTATTCGCTCAACTTCAGTTGGATTCAGTTCAAATATGGTTTCGGCGTGTTGGGCAGCGGCCGGCGCGCCGAGAAACCACTCTCCAGGCTGTGCCAGGCTATCAGTCGCGGCTCGCCGAATTGCCAGCACAGAAACACCAATTCGCCTTCGACCTCGCCCGGAAAGTCGACCAGGCCCTGATCGATGTCTTTCAGAAAGCAGCCGAAGCTTTCGATCTGTCCGGCCAATTCAGCCATCCGGCTGGTGATGCCTTTGAGCTGCGGATGGCGATCGATAATGTCCTGAAGACCCAGATCCTCCAGTTCACTATCCTGGCTGGCCAGCGCAGCCACGCGCTCGCGAAGCTGATTGGCGTGCATCTGCAGCTCGCGCACCAGCAATTCCAGCCGCGGGACCAGTTCATTGGCCTCCTGCTGGCTGAAAAGCTTGTCAAATCGGTACTTCTCCAAGCTTGCTCCGTCAGTGGCGCGCGCACCGAATCGTGGTTAACTTGCAAAAGGAAGTCAGCTTGTCTGCGCCAACACCGTATACTACGGTAAATAATTGTGGTGGTGGAAGTGCGGACGGGCCCTCCGGCAGCAGGCCCATCGGCAGAAGGATTGCCTATCAATGAGTGAAAAGACCAAAGGAGAAAAGCGCTTCGAGACCGAAGAAGACCTGACCAAAGTCGAGATTCCCGAAGTGCTCGCGGTGCTGCCCTTGCGCGGCATCGTGATTTTTCCGAGTCAGATTCATCCCTTCCTGGTCTCGCGGGCCTCTTCGCTGAGACTGCTCGAGGAAGTCGGAGCCGCGCAGCGGATTATCGGGCTGGCGGCGCAGAGGAATCCCGAAGAGGAAAGCCCCAAGCCCGAGGGACTGTATTCCCGCGGGACCGCGGTGCGAATCCTCAAGATGCTCCGTTACCCGGACCAGAGCGTTCGCGTGCTGGTGCAGGGACTGGCGCGAATCGAGCTGGTCGACTTTCTCCAGCAGGAGCCGTACTTCACCGCGCGCGTCACGCGCCTGGAAGATAGCGTCGCGCGCAGCAAAGAGCTCGACGCGCTGCAGGCCCATCTGGTGAGCCAGTTCTCCAAGTTCGTGTCGCTGGTTCCCTATCTGCCCGACGAATTGCAGGTGATGGCGATGCAGGTGCGTGAGCCCGAGCGGCTTACCGATCTGGTCGCCTCGTATCTGAAGATTCCGACCGAGGAAGCGCAGGATCTGCTCACCACGCTCGACGTCCGCGCCCGGATGGAGAAGCTCGCCGCGATCCTGAACCGCGAAATCGAGCTGCTCGAGCTGGGCCACAAGATCCAGTCGCAAGTGCAGAGCGAGCTCAACAAGAGCCAGCGCGAGTATTACCTGCGCCAGCAGGTCAAGGCGATTCAGAAAGAGCTCGGCGAGAACGACGGCCGCAGCGCCGAGATGGACGAGCTGCAGCGCAAGATCGAAGCCGCCAAGATGCCCGAGGACGCCCGCAAGGCGGCCGACAAGGAACTCGAGCGGCTCAAGATGATTCCGCCCGAGTCGGCCGAGCATACGGTCGTGCGCACCTACCTGGATTGGCTGGTGACGCTGCCGTGGAGCATCTCGACCGAGGACAATCTGGATATCAAGCACGCGCGCCAGGTGCTCGACGAAGACCATTACGATCTTGAGAAGATCAAGGAGCGCATCCTGGAGTTCCTTGCGGTTCGCCAGCTCAAGAGCGACACCAAGGGACCGATACTGTGCCTGGTCGGCCCGCCGGGCACCGGCAAGACCTCGCTGGGGCGCTCAATCGCGCGCGCCCTGGGACGCAAGTTCGTGCGGCTGTCGCTGGGCGGAATCCGCGACGAGGCCGAAATCCGCGGCCACCGCCGCACCTATATCGGCTCGCTGCCCGGCCGTATCGTGCAGGGGCTGCGCAACGCCGGATCGAACAACCCCCTGTTCATTCTCGACGAGGTCGACAAGCTCGGCACCGACTTCCGCGGCGATCCCGCCTCGGCGCTGCTCGAAGTGCTCGACCCGGAGCAGAACAACACCTTCGTCGATCACTATCTCGACGTTCCGCTCGATCTTTCCAAAGTCCTGTTCGTGACCACGGCCAACGTGCTCGATCCGGTTCCGCCCGCGCTGCGCGATCGGATGGAAGTGCTCGAGCTGCCGGGATACACCGAAGAAGAGAAGCTCCAGATCGCCGAGCGCCATCTGATTCGCAAGCAGATCACGGAGAACGGCCTGGCCGGCCGCACGCTCGAGTTCACGGCCGAAGCCACGCTCGAAATCATCCGGAGCTATACGCGCGAAGCCGGATTGCGCAATCTGGAGCGCGAGATCGCCCGTATCTGCCGCAAGATCGCGCGCCAGATCACCGAAGGCGAGACCGCGCCGGAAAAGATCGATCCGGCCGCGGTGCAGCGTTACCTCGGACCACCCCGCTTTTTCTCCGAGCTGGCCGAGCGCACCCCGGAGCCGGGCGTCGCAACCGGCGTCGCATGGACACCGGCGGGCGGCGACATCCTGTTTATCGAGAGCACCCGGATGAACGGGCAGAAGGGACTGACGCTGACCGGTTCGCTCGGCGACGTGATGAAAGAGTCGGCGCAAGCGGCGCTCTCTTATATTCGGTCGCGCGCCGACCGGCTCGGTATCGCGCCCGACTTCTTCGAGAAGTCCGACATCCACGTCCACGTGCCGGCGGGCTCGATTCCCAAAGACGGACCGTCGGCCGGCGTGACGATCGCGGCCTCGCTCGCTTCGCTGCTGAGCGGGCGTCCGGTACGCCCGGAAGTCGCGATGACCGGCGAGATCACGTTGCGCGGCAAAGTCCTGCCGGTGGGAGGAATCAAGGAGAAAGTGCTGGCGGCCCGGCGCGCCGGAATCAAGACCATCATCCTGCCGCGCCGCAACGAGCGCGACCTCGAGGACATTCCGCCTGAAGTTCTCAAGGAGATGGAAATGGTGTTCGTCGACACAGTCGACGAGGTGCTGAGCCAGGCCTTGCGCCGCCCGGCCGATGGCCAGCGTCCGGCTGAAGTTGCACGCACCGAGCGAACCGTGCTCAATTAGCCCCGCTTATCTTCGGCTCCCCGCCATCTGGCATTTCGCGCGCCAGAACAGTAAATGAAGAATAGGGGAGTTTTCTGAGATGGGCGGGCAATGAGCGTGCAATGCCTGAGCTAAGGAAAGATCCGATCGTCGGCCGATGGGTTATCATGTCGACGGAGCGCGGCAAACGCCCGTCCGACTTCACCGGCTATCATCACGAGCGCAAGGGCGGTCCCTGCTCCTTTTGCAACGGGATGGAAGCCCAGACGCCGCCCGAGGTGCTGGCTTACCGCGAGCCGGGCACGCTGGCCAATCAGCCCGGATGGCGCGTGAGGGCAGTGCCCAACAAGTATCCGGCGCTCAGGATCGAAGGCGGGCCGGGCCGGCGCGGCGACGGACTGTACGACTTGATGAACGGGATCGGTGCTCACGAGGTCGTGATCGACAGTCCCGACCATGATCGCGGGATGGCGGATCTCGAGGCGCGCCAGATCGAAGAGATCCTGTGGGCCTATCGCGATCGCGTGCTGGATCTCTCCAAAGACGATCGCTTCCGTTACGTGCTGATCTTCAAGAATCACGGCCCCGAGGCCGGCGCGAGCCTGGAGCATCCGCACTCCCAGCTAATCGCGCTCCCGATCGTGCCGCTCAGTGTGCAGCAGGAATTGCGCGGCGCCGGCGATTACTACTCGCTGAAGGAGCGCTGCATCTTCTGCGACGTGATGAACCAGGAGAGCCACGACCGCCATTGCGTGATCTTTGAGAACGAAGGCTTCATCGTGGCCTGCCCGTTCGCGGCGCGTTTCCCGTTCGAGATCTGGCTCATTCCCAAGGACCACGGCTCGCACTTCGAGTACGCCCAGGCCGCCGAATATCGCGCGCTGGCGCAGGCGCTCAAGGCCGGGCTTACCGCGCTCAAGACCGCGCTCAACGATCCGCCGTTCAATTACATTATCCACTCGGCGCCGCTGCGCGAGGCGGAGAGCCCGCACTATCACTGGCACCTGGAGATCACGCCCGCGCTCACCAAGGTTGCCGGCTTCGAGGTCGGTACGGGCTTCTATATCAATCCGGTCCCGCCCGAGAGCGCCGCGGCGCATCTGCGCCAAGTGCTGGGCGAGACCGACGCCGCCCAGACCAAGGTCGCGTAGCGCCCCGCGCCACCCGGCGCGGCTCAATTTCTCTTACGCGGCTTGCGGGATTGTCAGCGAGATTACGCGCGAGACGCCGGGGCGTTCCATCGTGACGCCATGGATCTGGTCGGCGGCCTGCATCGTGCGCTGATTGTGCGTGATGACTATGAATTGCGAGCGCAGCTTGAGCTCGCCCACCAGCGAAGTGAACGCGGCCAAGCTGAATTCGTCGAGCGGCGCGTTGACTTCATCCAGCACGCAGAAGGGGCTGGGATTTAGCAGGAAGAGCGAGAACACCAGTGCCATCGCGGACAGCGCCTTCTCGCCGCCTGACAGCAGGCCGATTTCCTTCACCTTCTTGCCCGCCGGCTGGACCATGATATTCACGCCGGCTTCAAGCACGTCGCTGGCTTCCATCAACTCCAGCCGCGCTTTGCCGCCGCGCATCAACTTGGGGAAAAGCTCGGCGAAATTTTTCGCCGCGCCCTCAAAAGTCTCGGCGAAGCGCTTGCGTGCCTCCCGATTGAGCTTGGTGATCGTGCTGGTCAGATCGTGCACCGCGGTCTGCAGATCAGTGCGCTCCGCATTCAGCACGCCGGCCCGCTCTTCGAGCTCCTTGACCTCGCTTTCGGCGGCGAGATTCACCTCGCCGATTCGCTCGGCCTTGGCGCGGAGCTCGCCCAGCCGGCTCTCGTCGTAACCGGCGTCGCGGCCGGCCAATTGTGATTCGAGCTCAGCCGCGATCGTATCGAACTCAAGCCGGAATTTCTCGGCGAATGCGCGCGACAATTCTTCGCTGAGCGTGCGGGCGCGTTCGCGCTTGAGCGCGCATTCGACGGTTTCCGCTTCGAGCGTCGCGAGGGCCTCGCGCGCCTGCTTGAGCCCGGCCTGACGCGTATCGAGCTCGCGCTCTTCGATGCCCATCGCTTCGTTCATCGTATCGAGTTCCGCGCTCAGCGCGGTGTCACGCGCGCGCGCCTGCTCGTCCTGCCCGGCAAAATTGGCCAGCTCGCGCTCGAACTCCGCGCGCTCGGCTTCGGAGCGTTCGAGGTCGCGCCGATTCTCCTCGATTTGCGCCTCCAGCCCGCTCGCGAGTGCGATCAGATGGCGCAGCTCGGCTTCAAGGGCGTCGAGCTGGGCATTGCGCGCCTCGAAGCGCGCCGCCGCCTCGTGCATCGCTAGGCTGCTGGTCTCGGCGTGCTCCCGCGCAAGCGCGGCCTCGGCCCGTAGCGTCGCGAGCCGCCCGCGCGCGTCGTGTTCGTCCTCCACCAACTCGGCGAGTCTGGCTTCGGACGCTGCGATCATCGGTTTGAGCTCGCCGATTCGGCGCGCGGCGTCATCCCGATGGGCATGGGCGAGCGCAAGCTCCTGCTCGGTCTTCGCGAGCGCGGAGCGTTTGGCGCCGATCGTATTCTCGGCCTCGACGGCCCGCGCGCGCGCCGCTTCGAGCTCGGCCACGGTCCGCTCGCGCGCTTCGCGATGGGCCCCAAGCTCTTGCGCCAGAGCGCGTTCCTGCTGCTCTATGTTCCCGATCTCGGCCTCCGAATCATCGTGCGGAGCAGCATTGCCGCTCGGGGCCTCGCCCGCGCTGCCGCCGCTGATCATCCGGCCGGGCCACAGAACGTCGCCATCGCGCGTGACAAAGACCGCGCCATGGCCGTTCAGATTCGACGCTGCCAGCGCGGCCGCCAGATCGTCGGCGACCAGCACGTGACCGAGCGTGGCTTCGACTACCGACTCGAAGCCCGGCCTGACGCCCACCATCTCGACCAGGCGGCCGGCGATTCCGGGAGCTTCGAGCTCGTGATGCACCACCGGAAACTCGGGCTCCGGAATAAAGCTCAGACGGCCGCCGTGCTTCTGCTTCAGGACTTCGATCGCGCGCAACGCGAATTCCGGCGATTCGACTATCACGGCCTCGGCCTGATGGCCGAGCACCGCGCTGACCGCCGACTTCAGCTCAGCCGGCGCGTTGATTACATCGTGGAGAAATGAAGGGTCGATAGCCGGCCGATCGCCGTTGAGCGATTCGAGCACGGTGCGGAGCTTCGCGCCCGCCCCGGTGGGGATCGCGCCGGTGGCGACCGCGCCCTCGCGCGAGGGGCTCGCCGATGCGCCCTTCGTATGCTGCTCGCGCATCGCAGTGATTCGCGCCGAGAGGCGCTCGTGCACGGTGCGTGCCTCGAACTCGCGCTCGCTGGCCTCGCGATGGGCCGCCTCAAGCCGGCGGATCTCTGCGCGCGCTGCTTCGAGCTCGGCCGCCGCTGCGCGCAACTCCTGCTCGGCTCGCGCGTGCCCGGCTTCGAGCTCGGGCATCGCGCTCTCAACGCTGCGCGCGCGCGACTGCGACTCTTCGCTTTCGCTCTTCAGGTCGGCCAGGCGGCCGCGGAGCACCGCCGCTTCGCGTACCAAGTCGGACAGTTCGTCCTTCAGCTCTTGAGCTCGCGACTCGGTATCGTTAAACGCGGCGGCCGCCTCGTCATGCGCCTGTCTGAGCGCGGCCAGGGCCAGTGCGCCGCCGTCGTCGAGGTTCTTCTCGCGCGCCACGCGGGCGCCGAGTTCCGCGCGCGCCGCGCGGGCGGCGCTCGCCTTCTCCTCCAAATCGCTCAGGCGTGCGATCAGGACCGGCTTCAACTCGTCGATCGCACCAAGCCGCCGCTGGAAGAACTCGCGCGTGCGAGCCCGCTCTGCGATGCCGGCGCGCAGATTTTCCAACTCGCGCAGCGCCGCCGCGGCCTGATTGCGCCGAACCTGCAACGCGGCGCCAAGCGCTTCGGTCTCGGCTTGCAGCTCCGTGAGCCGGATGCGCTCCGAATCGATCTCATCTCTCAAATCGTTCTCGCGGGCGGAATGGCGCTCCAGCTCGGCGCGATTATCGAGCAGGCGCCGCGCCGCCGACAGGCGCTCGAGCTCGTCGAGCTCCTGGCGGATCAGCCGGTAGGATTCGGCCTTTTTTGCCTGGCGGCGGGCGAAGTTGAGTTGCCGTTCGATCTCGGCCAGTACGTCATCGAGCCGCGCGAGGTTTTCCTTCACCCGTTCGAGCTTGCGCTCGCTCATCTCGCGCCGCCCTTTGAACAGCGAAAGCCCGGCGGCCTCTTCGACCAAGGCGTGAATCTCAGCCGGCTTGGCCTGGATAATCTCCTCGATTCGCCCCTGCTCGATAAGCGCATAGCCGCGGCTGTGAATCTGCGCGGCCATGAAAAACTCGCTGATGTCCTTCAACCGGCACGGAATCTTGTTGAGCAGATATTCCGAATCGCCGGAGCGATAGACGCGCCGCGTGACGCAGACTTCGCTCAGCATCGCGTAGGGCTCGGGCAGCGCCCGCTCGGTGTCGGCCTCCAGCGTGAGCGAGACTTCGGCCATCCCGGCGGCGGGATTGGAATCGTTGCCGGCGTGGATCAGATCTTCGGTGGTCTTACCGCGCAGGCGGGTCGGGGCCTGCTCGCCGAGCACCCATCGGATCGCGTCGACGACATTGGACTTGCCGCATCCGTTCGGCCCGACGACGGCGGTGATACCGGCGGAAAAATTGATCAGAGTCGGTTCGAGAAAGGATTTGAAGCCGACTAGCTCGACACTCTTAAGCCGCATACTCCCGGCGCCTCCGCCACGTCCCCACCACTCCAAGGCAGCATATCTCATCGGGCGAAAGGTTCAATACACGAGCGTAATGATGAGATGGCGATTTGCGCCAGCTCCTTCCTTTCCCCAAAAACGCAGGCGACCCTCACCCTCGCTCGCGATGCTCGCACGGCCTCTCCCTGGTCAGGGAGAGGCGTCAGAATCGCGCCGCGATCTTTTGTCTGCGCCTCTCCCTGACCAGGAGCCTGTCCTGAGCCTGCCGAAGGAAGAGGCCGGCGCTGCGCCGGGTGAGGGCCGTCTGAAGGCGTCTTCGCGGGTGGTAAGAACATGGCACGGATCGGCGGAACCTCTCCCCTGGCCCCTCTCCGACGCGCGGAGAGTGGAACCCGAGAACCGGGCTCCCCTTCCCGCGTCGGGAAGGGGCCGGGGGTTAGGTCGCTTCTTCTTTTTCGCGCGAATGACTTCAACGGATCGGCTATGGTCGGACAGGCTATTCGGGCCGCTGCCGCTTCAGGAGAGAAATCGGATGAGCGAAGGCAAACAGTTCAACCACGAACAGATGCGCGGGGCGAAGTTCCACGGATGCGGGCTGGCGCAGGCCGAGTTTGACGACGTCAACCTGGCCGAGTCGAAGCTCACCAACGTGAATCTGCGAGGCTCGTCGTTCACAGATGTAAATCTGCAAGGCGCGAAGCTCACCGACGTGAATCTCGCCAACGTCAGCATCGACAACGCGAACATCAACGGCCTCACGATCTTCGGCTGGAACATCGCGGAGCTGATCAAAGAGGCACAACAGCGGAAGGCGCAAAAGTAGATCAACCTGCCTCGATAGCCAATTGCATCCGCCCGCCACGTTCTGCTCGATTGGGGCTCGTGAACCGCGTCGTGCCCGACGGCGATCTGATCGCGGCGACCCGCCGGCTCGCGACGCAGATCGTGGAGGCCGGCTCGCTGACGGTCGCGCTCGGCAAGCAGGCGTTCTACGCGCAGATCGATCTCGATCAGCGCAAGGCCTACGACTACACCAAGGAAGTGATGAGCCTCAACGCGATGGCCACCGACGCGCAGGAAGGAATCGGCGCATTTTTGGGGAAAAGCAAACCGCATTCTTGCGGGAAGTAGCGTCGCGCCGTCGGCTTCGATCCCAATTCCGGGGTGTGTTGCCTTGCTGTATGCCAATGTATACAGGACAATACCGATATGTCTGAAGTTATGACGATCCGGGTTGATCGTAAGACGCGGAGCGGGCTTGAGAAACTCGCCAAGGCGATGGATCGTACCAAGTCCTACCTTGCGGCCGAGGCGATCCGTGCCTATCTCGATCTGAATGCATGGCAGGTGGAGGAGATTAAAGCCGCACTCAAAGAGGCAGACGCCGGAGATTTCGCGAGCGAGGGAGCAGTGCGGGCGGTGATGAGGAAGTGGAGGCGCGGTGCAGGTTAGGTGGCTCAGGCGTGCGCTTGAGAACCTCAATGAGGAGGCCGAATACATCGCGCGTGACGATCCTGAGGCCGCGGCGCGAACAGTGGAACGCATCGTGAGGAGCGTTGAGAGACTTGGCACCCATCCGTCCCTGGGACGGCGCGGACGGGTGCTCGGCACGCGCGAGCTGATGATCAGCGGCACCCCGTACCTTGTTCCCGATAGAGTGCGAGGCGACACGGTTCAAATTCTCCGGGTGTTTCACGGCGCCAGAAAATGGCCGACGGAGTTTTGAGCGACAATCAACCGGCCTCTTAATCGATACCCCAAGCCTCAACGCGACAACCTCCGACGCGCAGGAAGGAATCAGCGCGCTTTCTGGAAAAGCGCAAACCGCACTCGTGCGGGAGGTGGGCGCGGTCAGCCTGATTGCATCGCCAACCCCGCTCCTGCTACATTCAAATATGGGACGGCTCATAAAGACGGCCCGTTACGGTTCATAAAGTAAAGGCGCAAGCCCGCAGGATTCCTGCGGGCTTTTTCATTTTTCGGGAGGGCTAGCGATGCAGCATCAGGAGCTCAGGGAAGCGTTCACCTTTGACGACGTACTCTTGCAGCCGCAGGCCTCCGACCTGCTGCCCTCGCAGTGCGACGTTTCAAGCCTGCTCACGCCCAAAATCCGCCTCAATATCCCGCTGGTCTCGAGCCCGATGGACACCGTTACCGAGTCGCGCACCGCAATCGCGATGGCGCAGCTCGGCGGCATCGGCTTTGTGCATCGCAATCTCCCAATCGACCGCCAGGCCGCCGAGGTCGAGCAGGTCAAAAAGTTTGAGAGCGGGATGATCGTCGATCCGATCACGGTCGATCCCGATCAGAGAATCCAGGACGCGCTGATGATCATGGAGCGCTACCGGATTTCCGGTTTGCCGGTGGTCAAGGATAATCGCCTGGTCGGAATTCTCACCAACCGCGATCTGCGTTTTGAAAAGCGCCTGGACAAGCCGGTGCGCGACGTGATGACCACCAAGCTGATCACCGCGCGGCCCGGTATCAGCCTGGAGTCGGCCAAGGAAATCCTGCAAGCCCATCGGATCGAAAAGCTGCCGCTGGTCGATGATCGCAATCGGCTGTGCGGATTGATCACGGTCAAAGACATGGACAAGGCCACGCGCCATCCCTACTCCAGCAAGGATGCGATGGGGCGGCTGCGGGTCGGCGCCGCGATTGGGGTGGGCGCCGATCGCGAGGAACGCGTCGCGGCGCTCAGGCGCGCGGGCGTCGACGTGCTGTTAATCGACACCGCGCACGGCCATTCGCGCAACGTGGTCGACGCGCTCACGGCCACCAAGCTCCAATGCCCCGAGATCGAGGTCGTGGCCGGCAGTATCGCCACCGCCGAGGGTGCCAAAGCCCTGCTCGACGCGGGCGCTGACGGGCTGCGGGTCGGGATGGGTCCCGGATCGATCTGCACCACGCGCGTGATATCGGGCGTGGGCGTGCCGCAAATCACGGCGATCATGGACTGTATCGCCGTCGCGGGGCCGCGCAACGTGCCGCTAATCGCCGACGGCGGCATCCGCTTTTCCGGCGACATCGTAAAGGCGCTGGCCGCCGGCGCCGCCAGCGCGATGGTGGGCGGGTTGTTCGCCGGCACCGAAGAGAGCCCCGGCGAGACCATCCTGTACCAGGGCCGGACCTACAAATTGTATCGCGGGATGGGATCGATCGGCGCGATGACCGAGCGGATGCGCGATCGCTACGGCCAGCAGGAAGTAGCCGAGGGCAAGCTGGTGCCCGAGGGAATCGAGGGCCGCGTACCGCATCGCGGCTCGCTGGCCTCCAACGTCGAGCAACTGATCGGCGGCTTGCAGTCCGGGATGGGCTACGTGGGCGCGGCCAACCTGACCGAGCTGCGCCGCCGCGCCAAGTTCATCAGGGTCTCCGAGGCGGCGGTGCGCGAGAGCCACGTCCACGACGTGTTCATCACCAAAGAAGCGCCGAACTACCGGCCGTAACCTCACCCTGACCCTCTCCTGCGAGGAGAGGGAACGCAGAGCGGTTCCCCTTCCCGTACCGGGAAGGGGCCAGGGGTTAGGTTCTGCGCTCGAAGGCGCGGCTTCGACATGGCACAATCGGACGCGAAGCCAGTGAGCGAGCGATAGCCAAATGGCGCGCGGCCGCAAGCTCCGCGTCGGCGTCCTGTTCGGCGGCCGATCCAGTGAGCATGAGATCTCGCTGCGCTCGGCGCTGACGGTGATGTCCGCAATGGATCCCGAGCGCTACGAAATCGTGCCGATCGGAATCGGCCGCGACGGCCGCTGGTATCTCAAAAGCGACGCGCTCAAGATGCTCCGCCAGGAAACGCCACGGCTGGGCGCACTGCGGCGCGGCGGTACGCCGGTCAGTATTTTGCCCCATCCTGACAGCCGCGCGCTGGTCCGCGTCGCCGGCGGCGAAACCAATCACGCGCGGCGCGACGACCCGATCTCGCGGCCGATGGACGTGGTCTTTCCGGTCCTGCACGGCACCTACGGCGAAGACGGAACGGTGCAGGGACTGCTGGAGCTGGCGGGTATCCCGTACGTCGGCGCGGGCGTGCTCGGCTCGGCGATCGGGATGGACAAAGACGCGCAAAAGCGCCTGCTGCGCGACGCCGGCGTGCCGGTCGTGCGCTACGCGTTGCTCGCGCGCCACGAGTATCGTGACGACCTCGCGAAGCGGCTGGCCGGCGAACTCGGCTACCCGGTCTTCGTCAAGCCCAACGCGCTCGGGTCGTCGGTCGGAATCAGCAAGGTCAAGCGCGCCGCCGATCTCAAGCCCGCGCTGGCGGACGCATTCAGGTACGATCGCAAGGTCCTGATCGAAGCGGCCTGCGAGGGGCGCGAGCTGGAATGTGCGGTGCTGGGCAACGATCGCCCCGAAGCCTCGGTCGTCGGCGAAATTATCGTCAAGGGCCGCCACGAGTTTTACAGCTACGAGTCCAAGTACGTCGACCCCGACGGCTCGGAGAACCGGATTCCCGCCGACCTTCCGCGCGCCGTGAGCGAGCGGATTCGCGCGGTCGCAGTCGCCGCGTTCAGCGCGCTTTCGATTCGCGGAATGGCGCGGGTGGATTTTCTGGCCCGCGCCGACCTCGGCGAGATTTACGTCAACGAGGTCAACACGATTCCCGGCTTCACCGCGATCAGCATGTATCCCAAGCTATGGGAGGCGAGCGGACTGCCGCTGCGCGCCCTGGTCGACCGGTTGATCGAGCTGGCGATGGAAGAGCATCGCGAGCGCGCCGCGCTCAAGTTCACCTACCAGCCGAAGACGTTGCCTTGGCGCCGCGCCCGATGACACGCCTGCTGATCGCGACTACCAATCCCGCCAAGCTCGCCGAGTATCGGATTCTGCTTGACGGCAAAGAACTTGAACCGGTTTCGCTGGCCGAGGTCGGAATCGCCGACCATCCTGCCGAGACCGGCGCGACCTTTGCCGAAAACGCGCTGCTGAAGGCGCGGTTTTATTTCGAGCGGGCGCAGATCGCGACGCTGGCCGATGACGGCGGCTTCGAGGTTGACGCGCTGGGCGGCGAGCCCGGCGTGAAGTCCCATCGATGGCTGGGCGTGGAGCAATCGAACGATCAGGCGCTGGTGGACGAAGTGATTCGCCGGATGCGCGGGGTCGAGCCGTCCCGGCGCAGTGCGAGACTTCGCGCCGCGCTGGCACTGGTTTATCGCGACGGCGGCGCGACCTGCGAGCGCGTGGCCGAGGCCGCTCTCGAGGGCGTCGTTCCCGAACGCGCGTGGCCGGAAATCCGACCTGGCTTTCCATATCGATCGACGCTCTTTCTTCCGGGGCGCGGGCGCTATATCGCCGAGCTGGACGAATCGGAAGCCGCGCGTATCAGCCAGCGAACGATAGCGCTGGCGGAAGCTGCGCGACGATCTGGCGCGAATCGCGAGCACGCCCGCGGCACGCGAACGGGTCCGGTGAGCAGGCTCAGAATCGCCGTCACCGGGTTGGCCGCCGCCTTTCCCCTAGGCGGCGTGTTCTGGGACTACATTCAGTACGTGCTGGGACTGCACAGGCTCGGCCACGACGTCCTCTATATCGAGGACACCGGCAAATGGTGCTACGACCCCGCCGGGTTGACCTACACCGAAAATGGCGTGAACAACGCTGCCTATCTGGCAGCGCAGATCGCGAGACTGGCTCCTGACCTGCAAGGAGCGCTGGTTCTATCGCGACTGCGCGGGACAAAGCTATGGCGTGGCGTGGAACCGGGTGGTTGATTTCTGCCGCTCGGCGGATTTGTTCATCCTGATCTCCGGGTCGTGCTTCATGCGCGAGGAGTATTACGCGGCCTCGCGAGTCATTTTCATCGACAGCGACCCGATCTACACACAGGGATCGTTCCTCGCCGCTTCGAAGGATTCTGCGGAGCACGAGGCGCGCGATCGGGCCGACATGATCGAGCGCATCGCCCGCTTCTTCACCTTCGGCGAGAACGTCGGCGGTCCGGGCTGCCTGATCCCAACGGCCGGACTGGAATGGATTCCCACCCGCCAGCCGATCGTGATCGACTGCTTCGAGCGCGCCGCAGTGCCGCAGGCCGCGCGCCGGCGCGTGCTGACGACGGTCGCTTCGTGGGAGCCGGCCGAAAAAGCGCCGGTGATCGGGGGCATCGCGTATGCCGGCAAAAGCGCCGAGTTCGAGCGCCTCATCAATCTGCCTGCGCTTAGCCCGATTCCGCTCGAACTGGCGATCAGCGGGCCGGCGCCGCGCGACCGGCTCAGCGCGGCCGGATGGCGGATCGTGGACGGTCAGGCCGTTTCGGTCGATCCGTGGACCTATCGCGACTACCTGGCGCATTCGTTCGGTGAGTTGAGCGTAGCCAAGAACGCATACGTTCGCAGCCGCAGCGGATGGTTCTCCGGCCGCAGCGCCTGCTACATGGCGCTTGGCGTACCCGTAATAGTTCAGGACACCGGGTTCGGGAGCACGATACCGGGCGGCGAAGGCGTGCTGCCGTTTTCCGATGTCGAGGAGGCGCACCAGGCGATCGACGCGCTGGCCGCCGCTCCTGAGCGTCACGCCCGCGCCGCCAGCGAGGTCGCGCGCGAGTATTTCGCGTCCGACAAGGTGCTCGGACGCCTGCTTGAGCAGGCCCTCGCGACCCCCAGCGGTCCGGCGCGCGATCGCTGTCCGGTAGGCCGCCCGGTAGGCCCGATGACTCTGCCTATTCGTGATAATCAGGTACTATTCGACCGCGGGCGGCGGGATTGCGTTTGGTCCTGCGCGCGCCGCGGATCGTATGCGCCTCAATAGCAGGCCTCACGCCGAAACCGCCGCGCAAGTGCGCGCGCGATCGCCGCGCCGCGATGACGCCCGTGCAAGCGATACGTAACGCTCCCCTGGAGGCCTTGCTCGAAGCCAGCGGCCTCGGAGTTCACCTGGCGGCCTTCCTGGAATGCACGATCGCATTCGCCCTCCTGCTGATCGCAGTGGCGCTGCGGCGGCGGCGCTGGCTGGTCAACTCCGGCAGCTTGATTCTGATCGCGCTCGGCCTGGTGGCGGATGTCCTGACTCCCTCGGCTGCCGGGATGCCCACGCTGACCGCGTGGATTGGCGCGCTCGCGCTGGTCTTCTTCTACTGCGGCTTCGCCAAGCTGGCGGTCGATCTAATCTTCAGGCCGCGCGGCCCGCTCCAATACTCGACCATACCGCGCGACGTGACGTTGCTGCTGCTGTCCTTGCTGGTGGTGGCGATCGTGTTCTACGCGCACCTCAACTTCGAGGTGACCAAGCTGTTCGTCAGCGGCGCGGTGATCACCGGCACGATCGGCCTGGCGCTGCAGGAACCGCTGCGCAATCTCTTTACCGGTTTGTCGTTCCATATCACCAAGCCTTTTCAACCCGGCGACTGGGTGCTCTTTCAGACCCATCTGGGATACGTCAAGGGAACCTCGTGGGCGGCCACCGAGATCGTCACGCGCGCCAACGAGCGGGTGCAGATTCCCAATGCGATGCTGATTAGCCAGCCGGTTACCAATTTCCGCAACGAGGTCATCGCCGACGAGATCGAAGTCGGAATCAGTTACGAAGACGCTCCCGGCCGCGTGAAAGAAGCGATTCTCAAAGTCGTTCGCGACATTCCGCATGTGCTGGTGGATCCGCCGCCGCAGGTCTTCGCCTGGCAGTACGGCGACTACGCGATCAAGTACCGGGTCAGGTACTATCTGGGCGATTACGGGATGCAGGAGACCGTGCGCGACACGCTGGTCAGCAGCCTGTGGTATGCGCTGCGCCGCCACGCCATCGACATTCCTTTTCCAACCCAGACGCTCCAGATGCGGCGGCAGCACAAGCCCAGCCGCGCGCACGCCGACTATGATCGCGAAATCATGGCCGACTTGCGCCGGGTCGATTTTCTGCGCGAGCTGCGCGATGAGGAGCTTAAGATGCTGCTGCCGAACGTGACCGTCCATCAATTCGGCGCCGGCGAAGTGATCATGCACGAAGGCGAGCCCGCCGACTCGTTCTGCGTCATTCGCAGCGGCACGGTGGATGTATCGGCCAAAGCCGCCGACGGCTCGCGGCGCCACCTGGCGACCACCTCGGTCGAATCGCGCCATCCTTTTTTCGGCGAGATAGCCATGATGTCGGGCGATCTGCGCGACGCCACCGTCCGCGCCGAAACCGAAGTGGAAGTTCTGGTGATGAGTCGGGACGGTTTCGCGCATCTCTTCAAGCAGCATTCGCAACTCGCCGAGCCGATCGGCGAGATCATCGCAGCGCGGGAGGACGAGAACCGCCAGTTGCTTGCCAGCGCGCCGGGAACCGACGGAACCTCCGGCTTCAGAAAAAAGTTCGTCGAAAAAATGCGCGTGCTCTTCGATCTCTGATCGGAACTTGCCGCCGGGAGCGCCCGCGATGGTGAAAGCGATCCACTTCTTCAAGCGCAAGCCGGGGATGGACTTCGATTCGTTCGCCGGCTACTGGCGCACCACTCATGCCGCGATCGTCAAACGCGTGCCCGGCCTGCGCCGATACGTCCAGTCCCTCCCGCTCGGCTCGATCTACCAGGGCGTCGAGCCGGTCTACGACGGCGTCACCGAGGCCTGGTTCGACGACGCGCCGGCGATGCGGCGCGGCCTGGATTCAAGCGAGGGGCGCGCGGCGCACGCCGACGACGCCAATTTCATGGACCTTTCCGTCGCGAGACTCGCTGATCACCGCCGAACACATCCTGAAGGACGAGCCGATTACTCCGTCAATGGGGAAATGGATCGTGTTTCTGAAGCGCAAGCCCGGCTCGAGCCGGCCGCGTTTCAAAAATACTGGCGCGAAAAGCACGGGCCGCTGGCCGCAACCCTGCCGCCCACCAGGCGCTACGTGCAGAGTCACGTCCAACTCTCCGCGTACAGCGACGGCGCGCAGCCACGCTACGACGGCATGGCCGCGGTATGGATTGAGAGTTCGGACGCGATGCTGCGCGCGGTGGGCACGCCCGAGTACGAGGCGATCCGCACTGACGAGCTGAACTTCCTCGATCACGCCAGCTTCCAGCTCGTCATCACCAACGAGTTCGTAATCCTCTAAGCGGGGGCTCACGACACCCGCGCCAGGCCGGCCTCGAGCTCGCGCAGGTTGCGCGCCGGGAGCAGCGCCTTGACCTCGCGCTCGTACGATCGGATCGCGCTGTCACCGGCGCCCCATCGATTGAGGCTCTTCGGGATTCAGCCAGATCACCGCGCGGCAGCGTCGCGCGATCTCGCCCAGCAGGTCGGCGCGCGCGGGCCGGCGGTTGTTGCGCCCGTCACCCATGATCACCAGCAGCGTCGCGCGGCCCAGCAGTGCTTCCCGGCGCTGCCACAACTCGCCGAGCACGCGCCCGAAATCGGAGCGGGCGTAGAGGTCGAGCGCGGGAGTCATCACGAGATGATTCTGCTCGAAGTCGGCCTCCGCCAGCCGATCGATATAGACAAAGCTGCTCACACGCCGGAAGCATCGTCGCGCCCCGGCCATCAGCTCCAGCAGCAACGTGGAGCAATATCGCACCGAGCCCGAGATGTCGGCCAGAATCAGCAGATCGACGTGACGGGGCCGGCGCGATCGGAAGCGCAGTTCCAGCAGCGCGCCGCCGCGCTGAGTCGAGGCGCGAATCGTGCGGCGGAAGTCGATTCGGCCGCGGCGCGCGAGCCGGAGCCGGCGGCCCATCCGGACGCGGAAGCGGCGCAGCAGCGGTTTCAGCGCCTCCCGCGCGAGCTGGTAATCAAGCTCCGAATAAGCCGCGAAGGGCTTGCGCTCGGCGGCGCGCAATTGCGCCTGATGAGCCGCCGCAAGATGCTCCTCTGCACGACCGGCGCGATCGTCGTCGCGCTCGCCGCGAGCCTCGTCCCGCAAGGCGCCGGTGTCGCGCACTTCACGCGCGGCCTGATCCTGCTCGTGGCTGCGCTCTTCGTTCTGCTCCTGCGGGTCGACATCCTCGCGGATTTGATCCGGGTGCTGCGACGCGAGCCCGCGCGCCGGCTCGGGCTCATCATCCGGCCTGCGCGGGACGTTGGTCTCTCCACCGCGCCGTGCCCCGCGGTCCGATCGCGCTCCGTTCCCTGGCCCGGTTCGCCGGTTTTGAGAACTGGCGCGGGGAAGAAATCGGTGAACGCCTGATCGAAAGCGGGACGATCGTCTTCGTCTTTGACCAGCGTCGCAGCCAGCGCCTCGCGCATCGCGACGCGCGCGAACCCGGCCGCGGCGATGGCGCCTATCGCGTCCATCGTCTCGGCCGGCGAGATCCGGACGCCGCGCGCCCGCAACAGCTCGACGAAACGGATGATCTGTTCGCGTATCGAGGTCATTCGGATGGGCTGCCGCCGTGGCGTAGCCGTTACAGTTCCAATTGTGAAAGTGATAATAGGAACGCTGCCGATAATGCTGCAAACCAATCCATCAACTGGCCCAGGCGCGCGTATCGACGCTGACTTGCTGCCTGACTTGCTTAACACGGCCGGCGACTGACGCAGTGCGAACGTCGCGAGCGCAACTGCGTAACGAAGCGGAACGAAAGAGCAAGGGTTTTCCCCGGGGGATTCCATCCGCGGCGTGGGCGGGTCTCTTCCTGGGCCTGGCGTTTACCAATCCGGCAACGGCATGGCCGTTTTACGCCGTGCTGGTGCTGTTCGGCACCGCGCGCACCTTTTTGGGACCGGCGGCCAATTCGCTGGTTCCGCTGCTGGTGCCGCAGGATCAATTCCCGCAGGCGGTTGCCTGGAACTCATCGATTTTCCAGACCGCGGTGATCGCCGGTCCCGCGCTCGGCGGCCTCCTGTACGCTCTCAGCCCGACCGCGGCTTATAGCCTGTGCCTGCTGCTCTTCATCGCAGTCGCGATCGTGATGGCGACTTTGCCGCCGCACAAACCGGAGCACGCCGCGGCGGCCGGGATGGCCGCGCTCGAGCGCCTGACCGCCGGGATCGCATACGTGCGCAGCAAGCCCATGATCCTCGGCGCGATCTCGCTCGATCTGTTCGCGGTGCTGCTGGGTGGGGCAACCGCGCTGATGCCGGTGTATGCGCGCGATATCCTGCGCGTGGGCCCGACCGGGCTGGGTGTCTTGCGCAGCGCGCCGGCGGTCGGCGCCGCGCTGATCGGGCTCGCGCTCGGCCAGATGCCGCTGAGCCGGCGGGCCGGTCCGACGATGTTCGCCTGCGTCGCGATCTTCGGCGCCGCCACGATCGTGTTCGGCCTCTCCGAAAATTTCCCGCTGTCGCTCGCAGCGCTGGCCGTGCTCGGCGCTTCAGATATGGTCAGCGTCTACGTGCGCGCAACGCTAATTCAGCTCGCAACGCCCGACGCGATGCGCGGGCGCGTCAGCGCCGTGAACCGGCTCTTTATCGGCACATCGAACGAGCTGGGAGCCTTTGAGTCGGGTGTGACGGCCGCCTGGTTCGGCACCGTGCCGTCAGTAGTAATCGGCGGATTCGGCACGCTGCTGGTGGTCGCGATGGGCCTGTGGCTCTTTCCGAGCCTGCGCGCAATCGATCGGCTCTCAGAAGTGACGCCCGAGGCCTGACCGGCGGCAGGGAACGCGCCTATCGCCATCCTGAGCAAGCGCCGTTGTGATCCTGAGCGAGCGTCAAGCGAGTCGAAGGATCCCGCGAATTCGCCGCCGGCGTTGTTGCGCAAAAATGTCGGTGCGCCACCCTTCCGCCGCATCCACCCCTCTTTCACCGTTCCCGTCACACCGACCCGATCAGGTCCCAAGCTCCGTCGCCATCGCGAGTCTGTACCCCACAAGCGCGTCCCCCGATGCCGATTCGTGACCCGATCTTCCTGCAACCCTCCCTGCCTGCGTCCACCTCAACCAGCAACGCCGGCGGCTTGGGAAAATCATTAACAGCCGCCGCTGCGTAATTCAACTAATTGACAGAAAATATTACTAATTGGCGTAAGCCGCCTTGCGCGCCGGATGCGGTCAAGACTCACTCGGGCGTGTGATACAGATTGTAGAATCCACCTACCATGTGATAAGATTTTCTGTGCCCGCGCGGAAAAAAGCCGCTCGGGCGGGGCGGGAGCGCCCGGTTTGCCGCCGCCCATCGAATCGGTAGGATCGCTGCGCATGTGCGGCGCGATCATTGAACGGGAGCCGGCGCGATGATCCTCAAAGTTGCCCGCCTCGGCCATCCGTGCGTCCGGATGGCGGCCGGACCGGTTGCCGTCGAGCGGATCACGACGCCGCAATTCCAGCAACTGCTCGACGACATGGTCGAGACGATGCACGAGTACGCCGGCGTCGGGCTGGCCGCCCCGCAGGTCCATCTGTCGCTCCAGGTCGCGGTGCTCGAATGCGAGCATAACCCCCGCTACCCCGACGCGCCGCCGATTCCGCTCACCGTGATCGTCAATCCGCTCGTGACCGTGCTCGATCCCACGACGGTCGAGGACGGGGAGGGCTGCCTTAGCATCCCGGACCTGCGCGGCTCGGTGCCGCGCTTTAGGAGCGTGCGCGTGCAGGCGCTGGGCCGCAACGCCGAGCAACTCGATTTTGTCGCCACGGATTTTCACGCCCGCGTGATCCAGCACGAGACCGACCATCTGAACGGCGAGGTCTATCTGGATCGGATGCCGAACCTGCGCTCGCTCAGCTTTCTCGCCGAGTTGCAGCGCTTCGGCCTCAAGCCGCCCGACCTCAAGGCGTAAGGCCGCCAGCCGCGCTTCACCGCTTGACTTGGGGTCGGGTTGCGGCCTCTTTCATGGATTGAAGTAAAGGAGAAGTGTGATGCGTGTCTTCGTCACCGGTGCTACAGGCTTTATCGGATCTGCCATTCTTCAGGAACTAATTAGCGCGGGCCATCAGGTGCTCGGACTGGCGCGCTCAGAGGCGGCCGCCAACTCTCTCATCGCCGCCGGCGCCCAGGTGCAGCGCGGTAGCCTGGAAGACTTGGAAAGCCTGCGCAGCGCAGCAGCCGCCTCCGATGGCGTGATTCACACCGCCTTTATCCACGACTTCTCCGCCTATGCGGCGTCCGTCGAGTCAGACCGGCGCGCGGTGGAGGCGCTGGCCGGCGCGCTGGAGGGCTCGGGTAAGCCCTTGGTCATAGCATCCGGAACCCTGATGGTTGCGCATGCCCGTCCCGGCACGGAACAGGACGCGCCCGTGAGCGTCGACGTCCCTCGCGCCGCGTCGGAGGCTACGGTGCTGGCGGCCGCCGGCCGCGGCGTGCGCGGCAGCGTCGTACGGCTGCCGCCGTCGGTCCATGGCGACGGCGACCACGGCTTCGTTCCGGCTCTCATCGGCATCGCGCGTCAAAAGGGTGTTTCGGCGTATGTGGGTGACGGACTCAACCGCTGGCCCGCGGTGCACCGGCTCGATGCTGCCCACCTCTTCAGGCTGGCGCTTGAGAAGGGTTCCGCAGGAGCCAGGTATCACGCGGTCGCCGACCAGGGCGTGCCGGTTCGAGACATCGCTGACGTAATCGGCCGGCGCCTGAATGTGCCGGTCGTCGCCAAATCCCCCGAGGAGGCAGCCGACCATTTTGGCTTCCTCGGGTACGTCCTTGGTATCGACGGCCCGGCTTCAAGCGCGCAAACGCAGGAGCGGCTGGGATGGCGCCCAACACAGCCCGGGCTCATTTCCGATCTCGACCGGCCGAGCTATTTCGAAGGCTACAGCAAATACGACAATCGAGCCTGAACAGACTGCATACCTGCGGCGCAAGGGCGCCACAGGTGCTCTGGATTGTCGCCCTGGATCTACGGAGGTTCGGCGATGATTAAGAACGAGCGACAGTATCGAATCACGCGGGCGCAGGCGGACAAATTCGCTCAGGCATTGCAGTCAGCATCGAAGAGAGGGGCGAGCGCTCCGAAAATGCATCCGCTGCTGCTGAAAGCGCAGGAGGACGCGCTCTGAAGCCAGTTGGAGGATCTGCGGACCGAGATCGCTGAATACGAGGCGCTTACCTCGGGCAAGGCACGAGTCCCGGAGGTGCAGTCGCTGGATCAGCTTCCGCAGACTATGACTCAGGCCCGCATAACGAACGGTCTGAGCCAGCGGGACCTCGCGAAAAAACTAGGCCTGAAGGAGCAACAGATTCAGAGATACGAGGCCACTGAATATGCTTCGGCGAGCCTGACCCGCGTACTTGAAGTTGCGCGGCGCCTGGGCGTCAAGCTTGGACCAGAGTTGCCGCTGGAAACGCATAGAAGAAGAGCCCGAAAGGCTTCTCGAGGCCGGGCACGCAGCATTTGAGCGCATAATCGCCAAGAGACAGCAAATGGTTGAAGTACAATGTACTTACAACAGAGTGACAAAAGTTAAGCGGGTTTTACATCCGTTTCTTTTGTGGGTACACTGGTCTTATGGCAGCATTACCGAAAGCGGCGCACCGGAAACCGAGGAATCAACTGAAGGGCGAGTTGCTGCGCATCCGCCTAACGGCAGAGCAGAAGCGGCTATTTACCGAGACGGCAAGCGGAGTCGGCCTAGACCTGTCGGCTTGGCTACGGACGGTCGCGCTACGGGAATCGAAAGCCGCACGATAGTAGGGCGTGCGCGTGTTCTGCGTGACAGACCGACATTTTACGTGCCAGATTGTAGGATGTATAGCGTATTGCCGTCTAGGACGATTTCAGGATCAGGCCGACCGCTTCCGCCTAATGTGCCGTCTAGATGGGTATATTGATGCACAAGCGCGACTCGTTCCGTGAGGTTTCTGTATTCGATAATCTCGCTCTTGGTTTTGGGCCGTTGTCCTGATTTAATAGGGGCAGGGTTGCTTGATATCACAATTTCTTTGAAATCTCCGCGTTGGGTACGTTCCCAGTATTGACCGTCGTTGAAAATTTGTCTAAGCCTCTGCGCTGAAACGCGCACCGTTTTCCGTGAGGAGTGAGACGACATGGTTTCGACTTCGGAGATGCAAAATCAACTGCGAAGATTCCGTGCTGGTCAAATCTCGCTCGACGACCTCAACGAGTGGCTTGTTGATGCCACTTGGGAAATTGATCCGAATGATCAGACCGGAGCACGCCAGCTTTTTGGTGCCGTCGAGCTTGCGATGGCAGAACATTCAAACGGCCATCTAGACGACAGCGAATTTCTACAAAGGCTTGATGGCCTCTTGGGTGTTCAAACCGTTGTACTTGGCGCAGAACCGCAAGTGACAACAGGCTCTTAACCCGCCGGACAGCAAGGCGCAGCGGCCCCATCGCGTCACTTCGGCGGATAGGGCGGGGGGGTGATTTCGTCCTTCAGCGGGACTTTGCCGGTCAGTTTGGTTTCCTGGATCGTCTCGCGCAGCGCGTCGTTGTCGCGCGTCAGCCGCGCTTCCTCGTTCTGCACCTGCGTGAGCTCGGTATTGAGCCGCGCGTTGTCGCTAGTGAGCTTCGCCACCTGCGCGGTCAGTTCGATGAGCTGTTTGGCCTGGGTGTCCTGAATCGCAAGCTCCTGCCCGTACCATCGCCATCCGATGACGATCGCAACCAACCCCACGAGCATACAGCCAAGAAAAAAACGCAGCATCGCCGGCACGTCCAGAACTTCGATTCTAGCCGACGCGCTTGTGTTCCGAAACCACACGCAATCCGGCTCGAGAGGCCAATGCGGTTACCTCGAGCTTCCGCTCTTTCTCTCCCACGCTTCCATCTCCGAGCTGAAGCGGCGCCTAAGTGCTTCGAGAACGGACTTGAGTAGCATCAGATCTGCGGGCGAGTACTCGCGGAGGCTACCCCGGAAGTGGATTCGAACAGTCTGCCCGGACTCTCCAAGCTTGCGAGCCTGTTCGACGAGGTTCTTTACCGATTCTAGTTTTCCCTTAACCGCCTGCCACTTGTCAGGGGCTGCAAGTCCAACGAAGCGACAGAACTGATGGAAGGTTATCTGCTCGGGGTTCCCCTTTCGAAAAGTCTCGAAGGCCTCTGACTCGAAGAGCCGCGCGAGCGCTTCTTCGCGCTTTCGTGCTCCTCCTGTGAGCGCCTTGGAGTCGGCGAGATCGGGAACCTTCTCTGCCGCATCCTGCACTCCTTTCGGCGTGAGGCGAAACTTCTTGGTACCCGTCTTCTCCAGCCACCCGCTCACGATTAGGCGAGCGTCCTTGCCCATCAACTGAATCAATACGGAATTGTTATCGGGATATTCGGGATGCCCTCTCAAGAAGAAGTCGTTAGGGAATGCTTTGAAGGCCTCGACGACAAGGTCCTCTGTGGTGAACTCCGGCTCTCCGCGAGCGTCAAGCCGCGCTGCGGCTATAAGGAGTTTCTCTGCCTTCGTGAGTTCGGGCATAAGAACCGGCCTAAAGATTAGCGAAGTCGATGGACTCGGCGAAGAGAAGATCGAAGATCTCCTCTCTAGCATCTGCGTAGATCTGCGTAATGATGGGTTGCATCTCTTCGAGTACCTCGTCAACGTCCAGAGTTTTTTCATCCCCGAAAGTCTTTCGAAGAAGCAAGGTCGTGAAAACGTCGACCATCCTCTGGAAATGATACGTGCGCCACTGGACCGTGTGTTCTCCGGCGGTCAGGAGGGTCTCCGCCAATGGATGCTGCGAGTTGATCCAGAAGACGTTGTTGTCGTAGTCGGGCTTGTACGCGCGCTGGAAGACGAGCGGGTCTTTGGGGTCCAGAATAACCTCCGAATTGTCGAACGGGCACAGGTCTTGGCCGGAGATAAAGATTCGGGGCTTCCCCGTGCCGCCGCCCTTTGGATTTCCTGCGTGGCCCTTGACCACCTCGACCTCGAGCGGCGCCGACGTAACGTCTCCCGCTTTCGCGACAACCTCAGCCTCGCCCATCTCCCCGCCAACGAGCGTGCCGTCCTGACTGACTGTCACTACCCTGCTATCGGAAGACTTCCACGCGACGACCGGATCTTTGACGGTTTGGCCGCCGGCGGTCCCCACGGTGATCGCCAGCGGGAGGCGTCGATTGGAACCGACCTGCGTGGGGCCCTGTGTCTTGATTTCGATCTCGGTTGCCTCGTGCACCTGGAAGGCGACGTGGTTCTCCGAAACGAGCCCAACCGCGCTCCTTACGGACACTGAGCCGATGCCGGGCGCCTTCGCCTCTAGGATCCCTTTCTCAGGGTGAATCGAGGCGGCCGCTGAGTTCGTCGACGTCCACACGAGCTTTCCTGGCGGGACCGGCAGATCGTTGGCATCGTAACCGATGGCGCGAAGCTCGTAGGTAACCCCCTTGCAAATTTGAAGCTTCTCGCGATGGATTTTCAGCTTAACCGGGGGGTCGTGCTTTACGGGCTCGGGCGACCGTCTGCGCTTCTTCCCATTCCCTTGATCATCCTCGCCCTCGAGGCTCAGGCCCCCGATCGAGGTCATCTTCTTCTGGATCCATTGAGCCAACTTGTCGTTCAGCTTCTCTAGGTTCTTCTTTTTTTCCTGCGCCGCGCTGTTTTGCGTCTGCTTTGCGAGCCGCTCGAGCAGCTTGTCCGCCTCGGCCGCAATGAAGCGATAGAGGGCCAGCGAGAGCGGTCCATCGATTAGCGAACCTCGACCCTGGGCCTCGTAGTTATCTTTCGGGTCGGTCAGGAGAGGCAGGCGGCAGACCCCGAAAAGATGGTTCCCGAACTGAGGAAACTTAAGCGGAAGCTCTTCGGCCGGCTTGTAGCCGACCACCGTGAGCCCGCCCGCCCGAAAATCGATACGGTTCCAAGAAGACAACGCCTGCCCTTGAAGCGGCGCGAAGGAGATTGAAATCTCGAGCTCGCCCTGCGGATAGTCCGGGGGGCGCGCCGTCAGCACCGTCTTGCCATCGAGATCGAGGCTCATCGGCACTGCGATCTTGGCTGGCGCTGGAAAGGCGGGATGGCGTTCGGGCTCCTTGACTGACAAATCCCGCTTGTACGAACCATTCTCGAAGTATTGGACGTTACAGGCCACGATCGTCTGCCGAGCCTGCGGAAATTGCTGGATCTCGTTCATCAACCGATCGGCATCAATGGGCTTGAGGGGGGACACCCCGCGCACGATAGTGATGTTCGCGTCAGGTGGGTAACCGAAGATCTGGAGCCACTCGCGACAATACTTTCGCATCCCGGGGAGAGCCTTGCTGTCCCCGGTCAAGTCGCGGCCGGCTCCTTCGGGTACGAAATCTAGTACGAACTTCTCTTTGTCGACGAAACCAACGACCGAGAGCTTGGCGTCGCAGATGCTGATGAAGTAGCCCGTCTCGAATAGCTGACGGAGGTAGGCCTTACCGCCGTTCCCTTGGCCGCCTTCCCGCTCTTCCGGCTTCAAGCCGACCGCCGCCGCTTCGGGATTGGCCCACTCGAGGAAGCGGCTCTCAATGTCGGCGCCCGAGATGCCGACAAAGTCGATGCACTCAAGGTAGGCAGGTGTTCCCCTCTTCCCCTTCGAGTAGTTAATCGCGATATATCTATCGGCGGGCGCACCCGGGGCACGCAGGTATGCTTCGCGCGCGTTCTTCAGCCACTCGGGCAGCCCCTTCTTGTGGGAATTGAAATAGCGTGCCAAGAGCTCGATCGCGTGCGGATGGATCTTCGGGCTCTTCTTCATCTTCGCTTCCTCCTTTTCGGCAACGGTCCCTTAACCCTTCGCGCGACGGCGACGGCGGCGGTGCCGGCGAGGCTTTCTGGCTGGGGCTGCAACTCCGGCCTCACCTTCGGTCGCGAGTGCGTAGAATCCGCGCCGCGGGCTCCAAATTCCCACGCAGCTCCCCAGATGCGCAGTCAGATTTGCCGGCTTCCCGGCGCCCGGAACCCGGAGGCCCCGAGCGATAAAGCGCGCGTGGATCTCGTTGATGTGAAGCGGCCCAGCGGTCTCCTCGAGCACGGCGCGGACACCCGCATACACGTAGTCGTGCACCGACTCCCCGGGCGCGACAGCGGGCACCGGACCGGCCAGTGGCGCAAGAGCTATCGGTCGGCAGCCGTCGGCGGCGGCGCCTAGGGACTTGAGCAGGGAGGCTAGCAACGACTCGCGCTGCTTGAGCGCCTGCTGTTCGCCGAGAAGGGGCTGGATGCGGGCTTCGACTTCTTGGATTTGGCGCCGGACCGCAACGATCCACTCCTCGACTGCCTCGCGGTTAGGAACGGAAGTGGGAGAATGGTCGGCGCTCATGCGTGCCAATGGTACGGCCCCATCCGCCACTTGTCAACTCCTAGCTAGAACGTTTCTAGACTTAGCTAGCGAATTAGAAACTGACCCTTGTTGAAATTGCTTCGCAAACGCCGGGAAACAGCCCCGCGCGCGGAACGGCAGACAGCGCGGTGCCGGTAATACTCGAGATCAAGAATCGGCTCGATGCCGTTCGTGGGGCCGCCCCGGCCACAGGACGCTCCGGTTCGGCGGAACCTCGATGGGAGGTCGGCTGTTCCCCTTGCTTCCGATCTCCCCCAGCCCACAGTTCACTCCGCGAAGGTTTCCGAAAAGCGGCCCCGAGAACCCTCGATGTAGTGCTCGCTCGGTTCGATCGCTACCCAGCGTCGCCTAAGGTTCTCGGCTGCCGCACCAGTAATATTGCTGCCGGCGAACGGGTCGAGAACGAGGTCACGCGGTTCAGTGAGGAACTTGATGAAGAACTCTGCGAGGCCGATTGGCATACGCGCAGGGTGAAGTGGCAGGCCACGCTCTTTGCAATAGGTTAGGTAGCGATCATTGGAGAGCGTGTTGGTGAAGGTGAGCACATTCGAGGGGATCGCGCCACTATTGTTCTTGAAAAATGAGGTAGCGCCAATGCGATGCTCCGAGGGTCTCAGCCCGGCGTTGTACTTCTTCGTTTGGAGCAGTTTGAGCATCGAAGCAGAGTAAGCCCTCAGCACGCGGCGGTTGTCCGCCTTCGGGCGTGCCGTTGGCGCCATCCACCAGACGTGCGTGTAGGAATCCTTCACACGGATGCGCTCGACGTTCACCCACTGCGCTGGTGTCGGGAGTCGAGCGGGATTGTAACAAATGAGTTGCTGGCAGAGCTTGAGGTCACCAGCCTTCAGGAACATTAGGAGCGCCTCGAGCGCAAGCGTAGACATGACCGGCGCACCCGGCTCCCACGCGTTTCCCATCTCGACGACGATTGAGCCGTCATCGGTCAGAAACTCCCTGAAGAGCGGCGCAAACGCCGCGAGCCATTCGACGTACTCCTCCCCTTGACGATTGCCATAATTCTTTTTTCGATTCAGCGGGAACGGCGGCGATGTCAGAACAAGTTGAACCTTGCGGCCATGTTTCTTCGCGACCGCCGACTGAAACACGGCCTCGGCAAAGCCGCGATACATCACCCCCCGCTTGGTCGTGTACGCGACGGCAGGGGCGTGCTGCGTGGCTTCCCCAAGCCGTCGCACAGATGCGGCAGGCAGGGAACCTGAATTCGAATCCAATTCAGCCATGAGGCAGCGAAACTATCTCAACCCGCCTCTATCTCCAAAAGCCGCACTGCGCTTTCCACCGACCCTCTGGTCTGCGACCATCTTGAAGACCCTCCGTCAAACCGACTGGATGCTGGATTTTGTCCGCCCTCCGTTCAGGTTGGCGAACCTGTTCATTTTTTACAGCCAAGCATGCATGCGTGTCAAGAGCCATGCTTGCATGGCTGTGAGACCAAAGAATAGGTTTCAATTGCGATGGTCAACCTGAGGACACACCTTCGGAAGGCGGCCCGCATGCGGTGGGCGAGGGCTACGCAAGAGGAAAAGCAGGCAGTGGCTGCGCACGCCTCGCGAGCCTATTGGGATGCGCTCACGCCCGAGGAGCGCTCAACCGAGATGAAGCGCCGCGCCGCCAAACGCCAACGGCCCCGACGCGGACGAAGGAAATGATCCTCCGCACGACGCAGCCCCTATAGGGTCAAATCCGCCTGACTGCCCGACCCGGGGGGGGCGGCCAAATCTCTAGAAGCGCGCTCACGCCCAATCGGTCACGACCGGCGAATTGACACTCCCGGCCGTGGGTTTCTACAATGATTCTTGTCTCATCCGTATCGCTGCGCGCGAGCGGGACGGGGCCAGCGGGCGCGGCGCGTCAGCGATTCTAACCGGCAAGTTTAACCGGCAAGAACAGGACTGGAGTTGACCTGATGATCGAGGTCAGAGACCTCACCAAATATTTCGGACCGACGCTGGCGGTCGATCGCGTCTCGTTCAAGGTTGAAAAGGGCGAGATCATCGGCTTGCTCGGCCCCAACGGCTCGGGGAAGACCACGATTATGCGAATCCTGACCGGGTTCTTTCCGCCCACTTCCGGCCAGGGATTTATCGCCGGGCTCGACATCGCCGAACATTCCATCGAAAGCCGCCGCCTGATCGGCTATTTGCCCGAGAACATGGTGCTCTATCCCGATTTGAGCGTCACGGCGCTGCTCGAATTCGGCGCGCGCGTTAAGGGGCTCGACCGCGCCGCCACCCGCAATCGAATCGAGTTCGCGATCTCGAGCTGCGGTCTGGGCGAGGTGCGCAAGAAGCTGATCGGCAAGCTCTCCAAGGGCTACCGGCAGCGCGCGGGAATCGCGCAGGCGATCCTCAGCGATCCCGAGGTGCTGATTCTCGACGAGCCGACGGTCGGGCTCGATCCGCGCCAGGTGGTCGAGATCCGCGACCTGATCCGCTCGCTCGCCGGCCGCTCGACGGTGCTGCTTTCGACCCATATTCTGCCCGAGGTGAACATGACCTGCCGGCGCGTGGTCATAATCGACCGGGGCAAAATCGTCGCGCAGGACACGCCCGAGAGCCTCACCGCCAAGCTGCAAGGCAGCGAGCAAACGCTGGTGTCGGTGGCCGGACCGCGCGAAACGGTCCGCCCCGCGCTGGAGGCGCTTGCGGAAGTCGAGCGTATTGAAGATCGCGAGAGCGCCGGCGGCGTGTGCAGCTTTATCGCGGTTTCCCGCGGCCATGGCGGCGCCGCACGCTCGGCGATCGCGCAGTGCATCGTCAATCATGGCTGGGGCCTGCTGGAGATCAAGCCGGTCGCGATGAGCCTGGAGGACCTGTTCATGCGGCTGGTGACCAAGGAAGATCATGTCTGAACGGGTCGCCGCACTGGATATCGCGCCGCCGCAGCCGGCGGTCGCCGGGGCCACGCGCCGCGCGGCCCGGCTGGGATTTTCGCCCCGCCGCACGCTGGCGGTAGCGCGCAAGGAGTTGCGCTCCTACTTCGCGTTTTCGCTGATCTACATTTTGTCGGCGATCTTCCTGCTCCTGTCGGGCTACTACTTCTATACCGACCTGGTGTTCTTCGAGACCATGTCGTTCGCGCAGGATATGCTCCAGAACTACTGGACCCTGCTGTTCGGCGACATCCGGCTCTGCCTGCTGCTGACCCTGCCCTTCATCACGATGCGGCTGTTCGCGGAGGAGCGCAAACTCGGCACTATCGAGCTGCTCTATACGTATCCGCTGCGCGACACCGAGATCTTCTGGGGCAAATTCCTGGCCTCGATGGTGATATTCAAGATGATGCTGGCGCTGACGCTGGTCTACCCGGCCTTTTTGTACAGCGTCCATCGCTTTCCGCTCCTGCCGCTGGCGGCCGGCTACACGGGGCTGGTGCTGCTGGGATGCGGTTTTATCGCGTGCGGGATTTTCATCTCGTCGCTCTGCGAGAGCCAGGTCGTAGCGGGCGTCGCCACTATCGCGCTGCTGCTTTTTTTCTGGATCCTCAACTGGAATGAGGCCTCGTTCGAAAGCCGGCTGGGCGACGCGGTCAGGTCGGTCTCGCTGTTCGACCATTTCGAGCCGTTCGCCAAGGGCGTGATCGATAGCTGGCACGTCGCGTTCTTTTTGTTCTTCATCACGTTCTTCAGCTTTCTGACGCTGCGTTCGATGGAGGCGCGCAAGTGGACCGGCCGCCGCTGACCGCACCGCGCGCGCCCGGCCGCGCCGCGCTGTGGAAGAACTATGCGCTGCTCGCCTACACCGCGATCGTGCTCGCGGCCCTGATGGCGGTCCTGAACCTGATCATCTTCGATCACAATTTGCGTCTCGATCTCACTCCCACCAAGCGCTTCACACTGTCCGGCTTTGATCGGCGCGTGCTCGATAATCTCGACAAAGACGTCAAGGTGATGCTCTTCATCAGGACCGAAGACCCCGAGTATCGGGAGCTCGAGGATCTTCTGTTCCGGATCGCCGCCTACACGCCGCACGTCTCCTACCAGGTAATCGACGTGAACAAGGCGCCCGGGCTTTCCCGGCAATACGGGGTTTCGACCTACGGCGAGGTGGTGGTCGAATCCGAGGGCCGCCGCCGCGACTTCGACAACGCCCGCTCCGACATTTTGATCCCGGCGATTCTGCAGGTCACGCACGCCTCCAACAAGAAGATCTATTTCACCGCCGGGCATGGCGAGCGCGACGTGTTCGACACTAATCGCGAGCTCGGCTACTCCCAGCTCAGCGGATTGCTCCAACAGAACAATTACCAGCTTGATAACGTGTCGCTGTTCGCCAGCGGCGTGCCCGACGACGCCGCGGTGCTGATGGTGCTCGGACCGCGCAAGGATTTTCTGCCCGAGGAGCTGGCGGCGGTTGCGCAATATCTGGCCCGCGGCGGCCATCTGATCGTGATGCTCGATCCCTACGCCGCGCCGAGTCTGGTGGCTTTGCTCAAGCATTACCACGTCGATTTCATCGACCGGGTAATCGTCGATCCCGCCTACCGGCTCAGCGCGGGCGAGATCCTGACCACCCAGATTCCGCTGCGCTCCGAGGACAGTCCGATCACGCGCTCGATGGTCGGGCCGGCGGTGTTCTCGATGGCGCGCGGGGTCGAGACCGAGGGCGAGCAGGGCGCGAGCTCACCCGACGGATTACAGCTCCAGCGCGCCAGCACGCTGCTGCGCTCCTCGCATGAAAGCTGGGCCTCGGGCGACGACAAGGCGGTCACCACCGGAATTACCGAGTACCGCGCCGGCCGCGATCTGATGGGGCCTATACCGGTCGGGGTCGAGGCCGATCTCGCGCCGCCTGACAAGGCGCACCTGCCGGTGACCGGCATGACGCGCATCGTGGCCTTCGGCGATTCCGACTTCGCCTCCAACCAGTTCTTCGAGATGCTCGGGAATCGCGACCTGATCATGAACGCGGTCAATGAAATGGCCGGCGACGAGATCTTGATCTCCAGCCGCGAGCGGATCAACGCCGAGGGCGCGGCCTTCTTTGTGACCGATGAGCAGGCGCGCCACGCCTTTATCCTGGGCGTGGTGCTGGAGCCGGCCCTGATGTTCGCGATCGGGCTGGCGGTCTTCGCCCGCCGGAGGTTCTTCGTGTGAGCGCGCGTCCCGCTATCCTGTTCACGATCGCGCTGGCGATCCTGCTGCCCTACTACGTGCTGGCGGACCGGCCGCAACTCCGCGCGCCCGAGAGCGCGCACGAGCACGCCAGCCTGCTCGACGTCGGCGCCGTCGAGGGGGTCACGATCACGCGCGGCAACGAGATGCTCAAGTTCCACACCACCGCCGACGGCAAGCTCTACACGATTGTCGCGCCGCCCAACGCGTTCGCGCCGCAGGACCTGATGAAGGCGCTGACTACGCTGCTGGTTGAGGCCGGCGAGGTCGAAATCGTCTCCGACGATCCCGCCGGCCTCGCGCAATTCGGGCTGGACCATCCGCAGTTCCAAATCGAAATCGAAGCACCGGGAAAGCAGCCGATCCGCCTGGAGATCGGCAACGAGAATCCCACCCAGACCGCGGTCTATGCCCGAGTCGGCGATTCGCCCAAGGTCTTTCTGCTCGGCCGCAACCTCGAGTACTACCAGGACCTGATGTTCCAGTGGATCGAAGGCAAGCAGGGCAAAAAGGCGTGACCGCGCGCAGCTTCCGGCCGCGATTATGACCGACGCCCGGCATGATCGGAATAATCGCTGGCCGCTTGATCTCCAGCTCTTCGGCGCGATCTTCGCGCTCTGGGCGTTTTCCCTCGTCGTCCGGGTCTTCGTCCGCAGCGGCATCGGCGATGCCGGCGACCCGACTCAAGCGGTAATCTTCGGATACAAATTGTACGGGTTGATGGCGCGGTTCGTGCTGCTGGGCCAGTCCGCGGTCTACGCCTTTTTCGGGATCGGGATGCTGGCGCAGCGGCGCTGGGCGCTGGTGCTGGCGCTGCTGTACTTCGGGCAGGTGGTGCTAAGCCTGTTGGTGTTTATCGTGCTGTACCTTCACGTTCCCGGCCAGGAGATCCACGTCAAGTATTCAGCCTTCGGCGGCCCGGTGATCGTCCTATTTCTGCTCTACCTGTGGATTCGCTCGCGCGATTTGATCTTCAGCTCCGGCGCGGCCAGTTGACCGCTCATCGCGCGCCGGATGCTGCGCTCGGGTATCATCAGCCGCCAACGTCAGGAGGGCTTCCCGCCTTGGCACGCATGAGATTGAACAGGGTCATTTTCATTCTCGCCGGCCTCAGCGCCGGTATCGCTATCGCCTCGATCGGCAGAGCCGAGACCGCCGCCACGCCTGCGGTCCTGACCGGCGCAGCCGCCTTCGGCGACTGGCGCGCCGATGCTCCGGGCGTTCGCCGCAAGATAACCGTCGCCGACCTGCCCCCGGCGTACGCGACCGGCTCTTCAACCAACGGCCCGAAGATCGTGCCGCGCCCCGAAGGCGCGACGCTGAAAGTGCCGCCAGGTTTCGCGGTCGAGCAATTCGCCAGTGGCTTGCCCAATCCGCGGCTGCTGCGCGTCGCTCCCAACGGCGACATCTTTGTCGCGCTCAGCGAGCCCGGCAAGTTGTGCGTGATGCGCGCCGCCGATGGCGCCGGCAAGCCCGACCTCAACGAGATCTTCGTTGCGGGTCTCAACAAGCCGTTCGGGATCGCGTTCTGGCCGCCGGGACCGAATCCACAATATCTCTACGTCGGGAACACCGACTCGGTAGTCCGATTTCCCTATCAAAATGGCGACCTGCATGCGCGCGGCCCGGCGCAAACCGTGGTGCCCAATATTCCCGGCGGTGGCCTTTTGACCGGCGGCGGTCACTGGACCCGCGACGTGGTTTTCTCGGCCGACGGCTCCAAGATGTTCGTCTCGGTCGGCTCTTTTTCCAACGACGGCGACGACTTGGTCGGAATCCCGCTGCCCGCGCTGGTGCGATTCATCGGGCGCCATACGCTCGGCGCATCGTGGGGCTCGGAGGAGAAGCGCGCCGACGTGCTGCAGGCCGCTCCCGACGGCAGCGGTCTGCACGTCTTCGCCTCGGGCCTGCGCAACTGCGTCGGGATGGCGATCAATCCACAGACCGGCGCCCTGTGGTGCTCGACCAACGAGCGCGACGGCCTGGGTGATAATCTGCCCTCGGACTATATCACCAGCGTGCGCGACGGTGGGTTTTACGGATGGCCCTGGTACTTCCTTGGGGATCACGAAGACCCGCGGCATAAGGGCGAACGGCCGGACTTGAAGGGCAAGGTGATCGTTCCCGACGTGCTCCTGCAGGCGCATTCCGCGTCGCTGGAAATGACCTTCTATGATGGCCGGCAGTTTCCGCAGGAATATCGCGGCGACGCTTTCGCCGCTGAGCACGGCTCATGGAACCGTTCCCATCGCACCGGCTACAAAATCATCCGGGTGATAATGCGCGACGGCAAGCCGACCGGCGAATACGAGGACTTCATGACTGGGTTCGTAGTGTCGGATCAAAGTGTATGGGGCCGGCCGGTGGGCGTCGCGGTAGCGCGCGACGGATCACTGCTGGTGACCGAGGACGGGAACGGCACGGTCTGGCGCATCTCGTATCACGGCGCGCCGAAACCGTAGGCCGCCCGGTCGCTCACTTGGCGTCGGCGGCGGGCACGATCGCGATTGCGGCGCGAGCGCCGGGACCGGTCTCGGGGAGCAGGTACATGGCCGCGATCGGAATCAACTGAAAGGCGAGGAAACCCAGCATCACGATTCTGAGGCCGAAACTTCCCGCCAGTGCGCCGCCTAGAAAGGGCGACGCGAACGCTCCCGCGTAACCGGCGGCCCAGACCAGCGCGAGCCCGATTCCCATCTTGACCGGCGTCATCCCCGGCAGCTCCATCAGCAAGGTCGTGACCGCGACCGGCGAGGCGGCTGCGCCAACTCCGAACATGATCAGCGCCAGGCGAATTCCCGCCACCGACGGCATCGTGACCGTAGCCAATCCGCCCAGCAACATCAGCGTTGCCGCCGGCCAGGTGAAAGGCTTGCGCACCCCGGTCAAGCTGGTGCCGAAGCCGCCACCCGCCGCGGCGAAGATTGCGGCCAGCGGCAAAATCGCCGTCAGTTGCGAAGCTTCCTTGAGCTCCAGCCCGTGATAGTCGTGGAAGAACTGCGGCAGGAACGTGACGAAAATCTGATAGACCCACATCCCGCCGAAAGTGGCCAGCGCCACCAGCACGACATCGGGCATCTTGAGCACGTCGAGCACCCCTGAAGCTCCGGGCACGGCGGCCGTACTGGCGGCCGGGCGCGGTGGCCGATTCGTGCTCGCGCCCGAACGCCATCCAGAGCAGCGCGACCGCCGCGACGCCGATTCCATAAGCGAGCAGGACCGCCCGCCACGACGAGCGCAGCGCGTAGAACATCGGCACGGTGACGGCATAGACACAGGTCGCGCCTACATAGGAGCTCAGCCAGTTGACCGTATTGATCCAGGGCCATTCGCTCTCGCCGAACCATTGCATCACCAGTGCCCCCGGCGGTGCGATCATCAATCCGGAACCGATTCCCTGGAGCACGCGGGCGCCGAGCAGGCTGCCGAACGTCGCGGTGTAGCCGCTGGCGATCTGGCCGGCGGCCATCAGCCAGATTCCCCACAGCAGCGTGCGCAGCGCGCCCAGCCGCTGCACCACCAGCGCGCCCAGCAGCGAGAAGATCGCGGTGCAGAGCGCGATTATCGACACCACCAGGCCGGCCGCGCCGAGACTCAGGTGAAGGCCGCCCATGATCGGCCTCAGGATCGGCGCAGGCGCGATCGCGGTGACCGCCTGGACCATCAGCGCCACGAACAATAGCGCCTCGATCACCCATCGATAGCGCAGCGGATTGGCTTGCTCGGTCATCTCGCGCGCCATCTGCGTGATTTCTTTTGCATCGCGTCGAACCAAGTCTACAGCTTCTGCTCGCCGCTGGCCCATCGCAGATAACCCGCCGCGCCGCCCAGGTATATCGCTGCCGTCAGGTAAAAGACCGCGGTGAACGAACCGGTCGCCTGCAGGATGAAGCCGGTGGCGGCGACGCCGACGATGCCGGGGATCGTAGCGATCGTGTTGGAAATTCCCATCAGCACGCCAGCGTAACTTGGCCCGACATCGAGATGGTTGACGCCGAAGGCGGCCAGGCCGAGCGAATTGCCGGCGGCGGAAACCGCGACCAGCGCGATCGCGACGCCGGCCGATCGGGCCGCGGGAATCGCGAGCAGCGGCGCCGCGCCGAGAACAAACGCGGTGCCCTGAATAAGCTTGCGGACTTTCACGGTCGCCAGACCGCGCGCCGAAAGCCGATCAGCGATCCATCCGCCGGTATTGCTCGCGGCGAAAGTGACCAGCCACGGAATTAGCGCGAGTCCTCCGACCCGCGGGAGCGGCACGCCGAAAATCCGATCCAGATAGGTCGGCAGCCACAGCAGCAGGATGTTGAAGCCCCAGTTGTGACAGACGTGCGCGAGTATGATCGCCCACACCGCCGGCTCGCGGAAGATTCGCTGCCACGGGACGCTTCCCGCGTGCAAGGGAGCAGAGCGGCCGGCCTGGATTGTCGCCAGCTCGGCGGCGCTCACGGCCGGCGAAGTTTCGGGACGGTCGGAGGCCTTGGCGAGCCACACGGCCAGCCACAACCCCCCGAGCCCGCCCGAGATGTAGAACAGCGCGCGCCATCCCCACGCCACGATAATCACCGGGCTGGCCAGAAACGCGATCACCGTGCCCGCAAACATGCCGCTGAAGTTGAGCGCGACCGCACGGGCGCGCTCGGAGGAGGGGGTCCATCGCGAGGCGAGGCTATGGATCGCGGGAAAGTTGAGGCCCTCGCCCAAGCCGAGCACGATTCGCGCGCCGAGCAGCGTCGCGAACGACACGCTCGCGATTGGCGTCACGAAAGTTGCGGCCGACCACACCGCGACTCCGAGCGCCAGCACCCGCTTGCCGCCGAAACGATCGGCCATCCATCCGCCCAGGAGCTGCGGCCACAGATATCCCCAGAAGAAGGCTGAGAGGATTAGACCCTGAGCGGCGGCGTCGAGATGTTTTTCGGCGGCGAGCGGAATGATCGCCACCGAGATGCTGACGCGATCGACATAGCAGAGCACGGTGGCGAGCGAGAACAGCCCAATCACCGTGAAACGGCGCGGCCATCCGGCCGCGCGATCGCGCGCTGCGTCTATTGCGCCAAGCTCGCCCATCGCCGAGGCGCGAGCTTATGCTTTGACGAGCGATTCGGCGAGCGCGAGCCAAACCGGGCGGACGCGAACGCTCCGGCGTTTACGCCGAATCATCGCGCCCGGCCGCGCGCCACGCAGGGACCTGTTCAGCGTCCCAATGCCTGCCGAATCGTGTTGAGTATGTAGATGAAGTCGTGCTTGCTGCGCACGTCACCCATCAGGGCGACCCGCGAGAGCGCTTCCATTTCCGGCTCGGAGATATTGTGAATCCGGCGCAGCCGGGTATCGCCGCGGAACTCTGACCAGGCGGACTTGCTGTCCTTCTGCTCCTGATTCTTCACCAGGTCCGCGGCCTGCGGATTGGCGAGGAAGAACAACTCGCGGCGATCCAGCAGCAGCACGTCGGCCAGCTTCGTCAGCACCTTGTCCGAGGGATGGCGCTTGGCGGATTCGAGATGGCCCACGTAGGGCGTGGAGGTCTTGATCCGGCGCGCAACTTCTTCTTGAGTGAGATCAAGCTGGCGGCGTCGCTCGCGGATAACTTGTCCGAAATTGCGTTCCTTCCCTTTCGCCATAGTTGTTCCCTCCTAAAGCCCCTTTGGTGCACGTACGCATGTCAATGCATTTTCCGGGCGGTGTGTCGTCAGCGCGCCGGAACTATCGTTACGTACATCGTGTAGCATTGGGGCAACATGAAGGCAACAGATTCCGGGCTTCCAATCGCCGGCGCCCCGGCGCTGAAATCCGGCCGCAATGAAAGTTCCGATGATCATACAAAAAGTAAACTACTGAACGGATAACCCGACCGATTGGTTCCACGCCGCAGTGCGATGGATCCCGATTTGTAATGCTGCGCCGGGGCAATCGGCCCGATCCGAAAGGCGATTTCGGCCCGGATTTTTGCCCTGATTGAGTCATTCTACGACAAAATGTTCAGCTTCGCCAAGCCGGATTCCGATGCGCTGCCCTGGTCCCGGCCGGGCCTTTTTCGCCAGATTGGCGCAAGATTCGCCCTCCGGAAGAGTTCCGACAGTCTGTGGATAAACTGGGGATGGGGCGGCTCCATGCCAACCGGCGCGGCTGTGGATAAATGCGCGCGCGGAAGGGTCCAGGCCGCGATCAGTTTCCGTAGGGATTGCGCCCGCGGTCAACGTAGACCGTAAAACTCTGCACGTCCGCGAGCCGGCGGGCCGGACTCGAGAACCTGGCCTCCGCCCCACTGCGCAGACTGTCCAGCGGCACGTGGTCTTCGCCGAGCGCGCGGCCCTGGTTGTCGTAATAGCGTACTTCAAGACTGATCGGGCCGGAGTCGGGGCCACTGTTCCTGAGCAGGCCCTCGACCGAGACCTGGTCTCCCGCGCGCGCAAGCCGGCTGCTGACGACCTTGATTGGTTCCACCCGCGCCAGCAGCGCGAAGACCAGCGCCGCGAAGGCTAACCCGCCGGCGAGAATCAACGCGCGGCCGAAACGCAGCCTCGTGCGACGTGGCTCTGCGGGTCCGGTGTGAGCCGCCATCGTAATCAGTACGAGCGCGGCAAGCCCAGCACGTGCTCGCTGATCGAGTTGAGCACCATCTCCTGCGACACCGGCGCGATCTTCAACAGGCGCGACTCCTTGAAGAAGCGCTCCACGTCGTAATCGCGGATGTAACCGTAGCCGCCGAGCGTCTGCACGGCGCGATCGCAGGCCTCGAAGCCGGCGTCGCTGGCGCGCAGCTTGGCGATGTTGGCCTCGGCGGCACAGGGCTGGCGATGGTCGAACAGCCAGGCCGCCTTGAACATCATCAGTTCGGCGACTTCCAGTTTGGAGTGGGAATCCGCCAGCGGATGCGCGATCGCCTGGTTCTTTCCGATCGGCCGGTCAAAGACGATCCGCTCCTTCGCATAGCGCACCGCACGGCTGAGCGCCGCGCGGCCCAGCCCGATGGCTTCGGCGGCGACCAGAATCCGTTCGGGATTGAGCCCGTCGAGCAGGCAATGGAAGCCGCGTCCTTCGCCGCCGACCAGGTCGGTCGCCGGCACGCGCAGGTTGTCGATGAACAACATGTTGGTGTCGACCGCGTGGCGGCCGAGCTTTTCCAACTCGCGGGTCTCGACCGCCGCGGGATCGAGCTCGGCGAAGAACAAACTCATCCCGTCGGTCTTCTTGGCGGCCTGCTCGTAGGGCGTGGTGCGCGTCAGCAGCAGCATCCGCTTGGCCTCTTTGGCCTTGGTGGTGAACACCTTGCGGCCGTTGATCGCGTAGTAGTCGCCGTCGCGCCGCGCGGTGGTCTTGATATGCGTGATGTCGTTGCCGGCGTCGGGCTCGGTGACGGCGAAGGCGACGTGAAGCTCGCCTTTGACCACGCTCGGCAGATAGCGGCGCTTCTGCTCCTCGGTGCCGTGAAACACCAGCGGGCTGACGCCGAAGATCGACAGATGGACCGCGCTCGCCGCGTTCATCGCGCCGCCCGACGCGGCGATCTCGCGCATCACCAGCGCAGCTTCGGTGATCCCCAAGCCGCTGCCGCCGTATTGCTCCGGAATCGCGACGCCCAGGTAGCCGGCGTCGGCGACCGCGGCGTAGAAGTCGTGGGGAAATTCGCGTGCGGCGTCCTTGCGCCGCCAATACTCGTCGGGAAAGCGATCACACAGCGTGCGCACTTGCCGGACGATCTCTTGCTGCGATGCGGTCAGTTCAAAATCCATATGGCCATTGTCCTGATTGGGTTCTCCCCGCGCGATCCTGTTGACTTCGATTTCCGACCCTATTGAGAAAGTGGCCCGGAGTCGGTATTGAGATCATCGGTAATCAGATCATCTGTAGTGGTGGAGGACGGGCGGAGGCAAGCCTCGGATTTGCTGACCGCATCGTCGGGCAGGTTTTGGACAGGTTTTTGGGGGAGAGATTTGGATTGGGCTCGCGCTGAGATTGTGATCAGGGGAGCGTGGCCGCTCTGTCTGGTCGTGCAATTTGCAGTCGGCCCTGCCGGTACTAACACATTCAATCTGAACAAAACGACGGCAGATGCCGCCTCGCCGGGCGTCATTTGAGGCTCGATAGTATCCGATCCTCATGCGGGCGTTACCCTTTTAAGCGTCAATGCTGCTCAGACGATTCGGTACGAATCTTGAAGCGGTCGGACCGGACTCGGCCTCAGCCGAGATCGGGGGAATTCAACTGCATCGCGGCGGGAGGCCGCAAGAAGGAGGTCGTGTGACCAGAGACACTACACAGCGGACACGATGGCGCGTCGGGCTGGCTGCCGGCTTGGCCCTGTTGCTTGCATTATGCGCAGCGAGCAGGGTCCGAGCCGCTGACGATGGAGGTGCGGACCCACCCAAGAAGGTCAGACATAGAAAAAAGGCGGCGGCGCCCACGGCCGCAATGCCGATGGCGGCGACGCCTAGCGCGAGCGACCGGCTTGACGCGCTCACCGGCGACGTCGACAACCTGCGCAAGTCGCAAAGCGCTACCGGCAGCGAGGTTGAGGAGATCAAGAAGGAGCTGGTGGTCGCGGCCCCGCAGGCCAGCGCCACTCCGTCGACGATCGGCCAACATGTTGGCGCACTCGAGGCAAATCTGGCTGCAACCCAGAAGAGCATCTCCGACAACCTGGGCGTCAGCATCCACGGCTTGGTCGACGCGGGCTACGAGCACAACTTCAACCAGCCCAATTTCAACTACAACTACACCCATGCATGGGACGAGAACGGATTCCAGCTCACGCAGGGCAACTTGCATATTGAGAAGGACGGTACGGTTGGTTTCGTGACCGACCTCAACGTCGGGCAGGTCGCCAACTCGATCTCGAACAGCACACACTATACGATCTTTGCGCCCGGCAACGGACCCGCCGGGAACTGGTTCGACCCTACGCAGTATTACCTGACCTACACTGCGCCGATTGGTTCCGGACTCAGCCTGCAAGCGGGGCGTTTCGTCACGCTGTTGGGCGCGGAGATAATACCCACCTACCAGAGCCAGAACTATGAGGAGTCTCGCAGCCTGCTCTTCACCTTGGGCGAGCCGCTGACCCATACCGGAATCCGGGGCTCCTACACCTTCAACGACTACTTCTCTGTAACCGCCGGCGCCAACAATGGATGGGATGATCCGGCGGCCGAGAACAACGGCGGCCCGACCGGCGAAGGCGAGATCACGCTGAACAACAAGGACAAATCGGTCTCGCTGGCAGTGAACGGGATCATCGGCTCCCAGGCGCCGGGCAACGCGCCCCATTCGAACTCGACGCTGTACGCGGGCGATCCGATCTTCACCTGGAAGCCCTCGTTCATCCCGAACACGACGCTGGTGACCGAGTATCTGTACGGCTCGCAGGACGGCAAGGTGACCCCCGACGGGCACAGCGCATCATGGCAAGGGGCGGCGCAGTACATAGTCTATGACTGGAACGCGTGGGAATTTGCCGGCCGCGGTGAATTCTTCAAGGACCAGGATGGCGTGCGCTCGGGCGAGAATGTCAATGGCGGGTTCACATCGAAGACCTTGTACGAGGCCACCGGGACCATTTCGTACAAGGTGCCGGGCGTCACGGGACTGTTGCTCCGTGCTGAATATCGCCACGACCAATCGAGCAGTCCGGACTTCGGGAACAATGACTTCGTCAATCCGAGTACCGGTCAACAGCATCTGTGGGACGGTCAGGACACTCTGAGTGGCGCGATGATCTACGCATTCTGAGGCGATCCGGAAACGATACGCATGCGCGGCGGACCCGGGTGGGTCCGCCGCTTCTTTTGGCGAAGCCCGCCTCTCGCGGTTTCGCGCTGATGTGCATCTCTCTTGCATTATGGTTACGCGACAGCGAGAGTTCGTTTCAATTTGCAATGATTGACGGGCTCCGGCTCGGGCGATTGCCCGGCAAATAGGCGGCACGCGCCCACTGGAGAGGCGGCGCGCCGGAACTTTTTTTCTTGGCACAAAGTGCTGACGCATTTGGCTTGACAGCATGCGCGACACCAGCGAAATTGCGATACGAATCTGCTGCCCGAACCGGTTCGCGACAGCGATGAATCATCAGGGCCGAAGTTTACTGAGCGCGGGACGCCGCCCCGCAAAGCGGCAAGGAGGCTTACGGTTGCAATGACTCCCAAGCAAGTCCTTCAAATGATCAAGGATAAGGGCGTGGTGATGGTCGATATAAAATTCGTCGACCTGCTGGGCCAATGGCAGCATTTCAGCTCGCCGATCAGCGAGTTCAAGGACGAAGGGCCGTTCCAGGACGGGCTCGGTTTCGACGGCTCCTCGATACGCGGATGGCAGGCGATCGACGCCAGCGACATGCTGGTGATTCCCGATCCCGACACCGCGGTGCTGGATCCCTTCTGCAAGGAGCCCACGCTCTCGTTGACCTGCAACATCCAGGATCCGATTACGCGCGCCGATTACAGCCGCGACCCGCGCAACATCGCGCGCAAGGCCGAGGCGCACCTGAAATCGACCGGCATCGGCGACGCGGTCTATTTCGGCCCCGAGCCCGAGTTCTTCATCTTCAACGGCGTCCGCTACGATACTAATCAGCATTCGAGCTACTTCTACATCAATTCGGACGAAGGCTTCTGGAACAGCGGCAAGGAAGGCGTCAACCTCGGCTACAAGCCACGTTACAAGGAAGGCTACTTTCCGGTCCCGCCCAACGACAGCCTGCAGGACATCCGTACCGAGATGGTCCGCACGATGGAAGAGGTCGGGATCACCGTCGAGAAGCAGCATCATGAGGTCGCGACCGCCGGTCAGGCCGAAATCGACATGCGCTTCCAGACGCTGACCAAGATGAGCGATTGGATGATGTGGTACAAGTACATCTGCCGCAATGTCGCGGTCCGTCACGGCATGACGGTGACCTTCATGCCCAAGCCGATCTTCGGCGACAACGGCTCCGGGATGCATTGCCATCAGAGCATCTGGAAGGGCGACACGCCGCTGTTCGCGGGCAACGGCTACGCCGGCTTCTCCGAGCTCGGGATGCATTACATCGCCGGCGTGCTCCAGCACGCGCGCTCGATCGCGGCTTTCACCAATCCGGGCACGAATTCCTACCGGCGGCTGGTGCCGGGCTTCGAGGCGCCGATCAACCTGGCTTACTCCAGCCGCAACCGTTCGGCGGCCGCGCGTATCCCGATGTACTCGCCGTCGCCCAAGGCCAAGCGCGTGGAGATTCGGTTCCCCGATCCGACCTGCAATCCGTATCTGGCGTTCTCGGCGATGCTGATGGCAGGCCTGGACGGAATCCAGCGCAAGCTCGATCCCGGCCAGCCGCTTGACAAGGACATCTATGCGCTGACGCCGGCCGAGTTGGCGGAAGTGCCGAGCATGCCGGCCTCGCTCGACGAAGCGCTGGACAATCTGAAGCGCGACCACGAGTACCTGCTCAAGGGTGACGTGTTCACCGAAGATGTGATCGAGACCTGGATCGACTACAAGATGAACAAGGAAGTAAGTCAGGTCCGGCTGCGGCCCCATCCGTACGAGTTCGCGCTGTACTTCGACGCGTAATCGCGCATCAAGCGCGGCCAAGTCATGAAGCGGCGGACGCTCTGGCGCCCGCCGCTTCGCTTTCTGGGGGATGCGATCGTATTGGGCATGGCAGGTGGTACCATGGCATAGTGGCCGGCGGAGCGCGCCGGCGTCTTGGTAGCGCGGCGCGAATAACATGATCGAAGCTGTGATATGGGATTTCGGCGGCGTGTTCACGACCTCGCCGTTCGAGGCCTTCGCGCGCTACGAGCGCGAAAAGGGCATTCCGGTTGGTGTTATCCGTAAGATCAATACCACCAATCATGAGAACAATGCCTGGGCCAGGTTCGAGCGCTCGGAGCTCGACCTTACGGGCTTTGACCAAGCCTTCGCGGCGGAAGCCAAGGCGCTCGGCCATCACATACCAGGCCGCGACCTGCTTCCGCTGCTGGCGGGCGATTTCCGGCCCGAGATGATCCAGGCGCTGCGCCGCGTCAAGACCAGGTTCAAAACTGGCTGCATCACCAACAACATGCCGTCGAATGCGGCCAGCGGCGCCGCCGCGGACCGCGCGCTCTACGCGCGCGAGATCATGGAACTGTTCGACGAACTGATCGAATCGTCGAAAGCCGGCATCCGCAAGCCTGATCCGCGCATCTACACGATGATGTGCGAGAAGCTCGCCGTGAGGCCCGGCGCGTGCGTCTTGCTCGACGACCTCGGTGGCAATCTCAAACCAGCGCGCGCGATGGGCATGACAACCATCAAGGTGGAAAGCGCACCTCAAGCCATTGCCGAACTGGAGGCCGTCATCGGAATGAAATTGGTCTGATCGGTCAAGCGCCGGCCAGCCAGGAAGGTTAGCGGGTTTGCTTGCGGTTGGATTACACAGGTAGAGGAGACGCCATGCCCCTCTCATCGTCGCTGGTCGGCACTTGCTCCGAAGTGGCCGTAGTCGAAGTGGAACCGCGCTGGTCGATGGCCTTCGCGGCCGCGCTGGACGACCCGCTTCCCTGCTACATGGACACGCGCGACACTGCGCGATTCCTGGCGCACCCGCTTTTCTCCGTGTGCTTCGAATGGCCGGTGATCGTCGCGACGAAAGGGCGAATGCTCGGTGGAACCCTCCGTCCCGAGGAGGCGATGCGCGGGGTTCACGCGACGCATGATCTGGTGCTGCATCGGCCGATTCGTCCTCCGCAGCGTCTGGAGACTCGCGGCAAGATTGTCGCCGTGGAACGGCGCAGGTCGGGCGCCTACGAAGTAATCCGCCTGGACACTACAGACGAACGCGGCGCGATGGTTTGCTCTTCGTGGTACGGGTCGCTTTACCGCGGCGTTGAGGTAGACGGTCCCGACCGGCCGCTCGAAGATGTCCCGGCGGCTCCGACATCAACGATTCCGGCTTCCCGGCCCCGCTCGACGAAAGTAGTGCATCTCCGCGCCGGCCTGGCGCACATCTATACCGAATGCGCGCGGATCTTTAACCCGATTCACACCGACCTGAACGTCGCGCAAGCCGCCGGGTTACCCGGTCTCATCCTCCACGGCACCGCTACGCTTGCGCTGGCGGTCTCTCACGTTGTGGTGATGGAAGCGAACGGCGATCCCATCCGTGTAGCATCGATTTCGGGAAGCTTCAGAGCGATGGTCCCATTGCCTTCGGACATAACGATACGCATTCTTTCGCGCGAGACGTCTGGCGGCGGTGACGACATCCATTTCGAAGTGCTCAACGACCGGGGTGGGGCCGCGGTCTCCAAAGGCGTGATCGGGCTTCGAACGCCTGGTTGACGATTCGGCATCGCAGATCAAACCGCATAAAATAAAAGGGCTGACCAAATAGCTACCGGGTCGAGACCACCTTGAGCGATCGAAGTCGCGGCGCAAGGTTGCCGCGTCGAGTCACAGCTAGCTGCTCCAGACCCAACCACGACGCCAGGGCCTGAAGCTCCCTCATCATTGCTTCGGCTACGTCGGCTTCAGCTACGGTGGCAGTCTTAGCCGAAGGCTCCGCGTATGCGGCGAGCACTCGGAGGGTCCGGGTGGCACGGTCGGACTTCAAATCGACTCGCGCGACGAGCCGGTCGCCGAGCAGAAACGGCAGCACATAGTAGCCGTGCTGGCGCTGTGCCGACGGTGTGTAAATCCCGATCCGGTAGTGGAAATCAAACACTCGCTCCGTGCGCGACCGTTCCCAGATCAGCGAGTCGAAGGGTGACAGCAACGCCTGCGCGTGCAACTTGCGCGGCCATCGCGCATGCCGCTCGACGAATGCCGCCGTTGTCCAGCCTTCGACTTTGACCGGAATCAGCTCGCCGGATTCGACCAGCTCTGCGATGCGTCGTTTGCCGGGCTGCAACCCGATACGAAAGTAATCGCAAAGATCTCTTTCGGTCGCGACGCCCATCGCGCGCGCGGCGATACTTAGCAGTGCGCGTTGGGCGTCTTCCCGGTCAGGCGTACGCGCGGCGAGGATGTTGCGCGGCAAAACTCTCTCGGGCAAGTCGTACAGGCGCTCGAAGCCGCGGCGCGTGGCAGTGCAGACCTTGCCGGCAGCGAACAGCCACTCCAGCGCGATCTTGCCGTCACTCCATCCCCACCATCCGCCCCGCGCCCGACCGCCGTCGCTGAGCTCGCCCGCGCTGATCGGTCCCCTGTCTGCAACCTCGTTCATCACCGACTCCACGAAGCCGGGACGACGCTTACGTAATCTCCTGATCGCGCCGTGGCCCCGTTCCATCCGCTCAAACGCGGCCATGCGCCATCGCAACAACGGATGAAACTCCATCGGCAGCAACGACGCCATGTGCCCCCAGTATTCGAACAGGTTTCGAGTCGAGAGTGAGCCATAGGCCGCGCTATCGAGCATCCTTGATGGGTACGGACCAAGCCGCGAAAACAGCGGCAAGTAATGCGATCGGACCAGGACGTTGACCGAGTCGATTTGCAGCACCCCGATTCGCGCCAGAACGCGACGCAGGTGCCTGCGGTCAGGCCGTGAAGATGGGTGCCCATCGCCAAACCCCTGCGCAGCCAGCGCAATCCGCCGCGCCTCGCCCGCCGATATAGTTTCCCTTGGCCGTCGCATCAGGTTCCCGCGAATACTGGCGCTCGAGGCAGTCTACTATCAGGATTGCGAAACGTCCCAACGCGAAAACGACGACACAGCAGCGAGCGAAGTGACGAGGGCAAGCCTGTCGGATCGGCCATCTCTCTAAGTTGGGCGGATTGGACTGCTGGAGCCACCCGTCGGATCCGAACCGACGACCTGCTGATTACGTGAGCATGGAATCCACTCGGAGTCTCCGACTTGGGCGGAGGGATCTATACCTTCGGCCTTCGACGCGACCGGCACGACAGCGGTTTGCTCCCACGCGGGCACGCGCGGGCGGCTGCTCGTGGGACAGGCATTGGCCCGCAAAAAGAGAAGGTGGTATCGTTTCTTCTATGAGTAAACTCGAAGCCCTCGAGAAGAGAATCTCCGGTCTCTCGGCTGAGGAACTTGCACAGTTTCGGCAGTGGTTCGCTGAATTTGATGCGGCTGCATGGGATCGCCAGATCGAGCGAGATGTAAAAGCGGGGAAACTCGACGCGCTTGCCGATGAAGCCCTTCGTGCCCATGCGGCGGGAAAATCCACCGAGTTTTGAGGCACTTCGCCTCTCCGAAGTTTTGGGCCTGTTACCGAGGCCTGCGACCGGCGGTCCAGCGCTTGGCGGATGAGAAGTACCGCCTTCTCAAGGATAATCCTCGTCACCCCTCTCTTCAGCTCAAGCGCGCGGGCCGGTTTTGGTCGTGCCGAGTCGGGCTTCATCATCGCAGCCTCGGAATTGATGTCGAGGGCGGAATCTTGTGGTTCTGGATCGGCGATCATGCCGAATATGATCGCCTACTGAGCTAACCCGCGGCTTTAAGGGTGACACAGCAGCGAGACGGAGTAACGATGGCAAACCTATCGGATCGGCCTATCTCTCTAAATTGACTCGATTGTATTTTCTGGAGCCACCCGTCGGATTCGAACCGACGACCTGCTGACTACCATCCCAGAGCGGCGCACTGGTCAAGCTTAATTTCTCCTTTCTTATCCTCGCTCGATTTTGGATTGATTACGATCTCAATTGAGTCGATGCATCCCCAGCCTTGCCAAGTGACGCGGAATCCCGTACTGGCGTCGTCGACAGTCTGAACCGGCCACTCAAACGATGGATGATTGAATTGGTACTTAACAGAGCTTATCCGGTCCAAAACAGTTTTCGGCGCGTCGATTTTAAGAGAGAAGTTATAGATTGGATATCCAGGCTTCATGTTATGGCCGCTCTCGATCGCGCTCGCCCTCACGATAACTTGAGCGGAAAGCGGAACGACATTTTTCGCGGCCTGTTGCAACGCTGAACCGCCCTCCTTCTCAACAAGCGCGTTGAGATCGTTGAGGGTCTGTGTCTTTGAAGTGAGCTGTGAATTCAGAGAGTCGATCTGCTCATTCAGTTTTTGTAGTTTTTGGGATCCTTGGGTCAGCGTAGACTGCGCAGTAGTGAGCTGGTGTTCGAATTCCGATCGTTCCTTTGCCACAACGTCGGCGGAATCGCGAGCTTCTTTGCCAACTTGTTTCAAGTCGACGCTGTACAGAACCAGCCCGACAGTGACAAATACGGCTAGAACCGCTGCAGCGAATTTCGCGAACCGGATCAAATCTCGATCAAGAACGTAGACGACCTGGCCAGCCTTCGCGAGGAGCGTGGAACCGTCGATTTCAGATTGAGTCTGCGCGGGAAACAGTGCGGAGGAACAATACCTGCACCTAATTGCCTCGCTGTGTATTTCCTCGCGACAAAATGGGCACACTTTCATGATAATCTTCAGCACCTCCGCCGGGGCTCGCGCTATAGTAACCCAGCACGACAGGATAAAAGCCAGCGTCTCGGTCAACTGTGCTCAACGTGCCCGGCCTTGTACTAAACATCACGCGAGTTTGCCAAGTAATAGTTTAGAGCTGTCGTTGTCGAAAATTAGATCCGAATTTTCGGTAACGACATGCCGATTGGCGCCAGCACAGGTAGCAAGGGCTTCGTCGCCCGGTCGTGCGCCCGTTGAACGCTGGCACCGCGCGAAGCTCGCCCGTCGCGGCTCGCCCTCTCGTCGCCACCCCGCGCGCGGCGCTCTAAGCCTTCAGCAGGGAGTGGTGAGCCTGCTACCCTATTGGCGCCGGGAACCGCGAAGGTCGGGGATGGAGGCGGCGGAAGGCTCCGCAGCCCCTTGATTTCGTTGGAGCCACCCGTCGGATTCGAACCGACGACCTGCTGATTACGAATCAGCTGCTCTACCAACTGAGCTAGGGTGGCTCGTCCGGGCCGGTCTGCGCGGCGCGACCGAATCAAAAGACACTAGCGAAGCGGGCGTGAGCAGGGAAGGCTCACCCGCGATCAGACTGCGGCGCGCGTGGGGCGGGCGGCGCGGAAGGGCTCGACGAACGCCAGCACCTCGGCTGCGACGCGATCCTTTTCCATATCGACCGTGATCACGTGATAGCTCTCGTGGAGCTCCACCAGCCGCTTCTGCGCACTGCCGATGTGCCCCATCAGGAACTCGACGTTGCGATCGTACGGGCAGGTGTGGTCCTGATGGCTGTGCGCGATCAGCGCCGGTTGCCTCAGGTCGGAAATCCGCGGCCGCACGATCCGCTGGAGCGCCATAAGGTCGATCGGCCCGCACAGCGGCATCAGGCGCGAGCTCGGATGAATCCGGCGCGCCGCGTCGTCGTGGATGTCGGAGCCCGCGCTGCTCAGAAAGATCCGGCGGGTCAGCGAACCCAGCAGCCGCATCATCGTGAACAGCGCCACGGCTTTGCGGTCCAGGAACAGCGCCGAGGAGAGCATCGCGATTCCGGCTACCTCCTGGGGCTGATCCAGCGCGAGCCGCGCGGCCAACACGGCGCCCATCGAGAGTCCCACCACGACGTTGGGCTCGCCGAAGCTGCGCAATTGCTCGAAGCCGACGACCACGCTCTGGTACCAATCGTTGTAATTCGCGCCGGCCAGCTCTTCGGGCGCTCCGGCGTGTCCGGCCAGCCGCACGCCGCGCACGCGCACGCTGGCGGCCGCCAGCCGCTCGCCGAGGAATCGCATCTCGTAGGGCGTGCCGGTGAGGCCGTGAATCAACAGCGCGCTCACGCCCGAGCCCGGAAGGAAGAACTCGCTCGTGTCCACGCGTTTGGGAATCGAGTCCGGATGGTCGTTCGACGAATGGTCCATCGATGGATACGGCTTGCGCGCGATACAGCCTGTGCGGGATACCGCTTGGCCCGGCCTACATCTAGGACTCGGCCGGCGCTTCGCCGAGCTGATTGGCGTTGACCGTAATCCTGGCGTGTTCCTTCAATCCGCTCAGAAAGTGGCCCCAGGCTTGCTCCCGCCGCTGCTCCAGGATCCGATCGGTAAAGGCCGGCCCTTCTTTCTTCCATTCCTCGTCATCGGGCGGTCTGCGGCTTAACACCTCGAAGAGATACGAATCGCCGCCCTGCTCCATCACGCGATCGATCACGCCGGGCAGCTTGACGACCAGTCCGGCCGCGTCGGTCACCTCGGGAAAGCGGCCGATAACCGGCACGGTGCCTTCAGCGCGGCTGAACTCGCCGGTGCTGTGGACTTCGAGCTTGTTGCTCGCCGCGGCCTTGGTGAAGTCGTCGGTGGTTTTGATCTGCTTGAGCAGCGACTGGGCGAAATCGCGCGCCGCCCGCTCGGCCATCTCCTGCACGAGCGCCGCGCGGACCTTGGGCTCGATTTCCTTCAGTGGCGGGATGCGCGACGGCTGCCGTTTCACCAATTTAAGCAGGTACGATGCGCCGCTCGCGGCGGTGATCGCGCGAATATCGCCGTCCTGCATCTTGAACGCCTCGCGCGCCAATTCGGGACTTTTCTCGGCGCCCTTGACCGGCTCATCAGCGGCGAAAAACGGAGTCTCGATAGGTTGCAGTCCGCGCTTGCGTGCGAGCTCGCTCAAGTCCTGGCCGCCGAGCGCCGCCGAGAGATCCTGCTGGAGGTCCTTGTGGGCGATTTCGCCGCCGGCTTTCCGGCGCAGCGCGTCGATAATGTCGGGCCGGGCCTCGGCGAGGGTATCGACCCGCGCCGGCCGCGAGTCTTCGGCCTGGATAACGTGATAGCCGAACTGGCTCTGGACCATCGTGAACTGCCCGGGCTTGAGCTTGAAGACCGCATCCTCGAACGGCTTTACCATCTGACCGCGGCCGAAGTAGCCCAGATCGCCGGCGTTGTCCTTGGTGCCGGGATCATCGGAGTATTTCGCGGCCAATGACGCGAATTCCTTCGGATGCGCCTTGACCTGGGCCAGGATTCCCTCGGCCTTGGCCTTGGCGGCGGCTTTTTCCTTGTCGGTTGCCCCCGCCTGAACGCTGATCAGGATATGCCGCGCGCGGGCCTGAAACGGATGGGTGAACGTGGTGGCCTTGTTCCTGTTGTAGTAGTCCTCGATCTCCTGGTCGGAGGGGTTGATCTTTTCGGCCAGCGCTGCGGAATCGTAGTCGGCCAGAACGATCTGCACGCGTTCCGGCTCGCGGAATTTCTCGCCGGTGCGTTTGTAGAAATCGGCGATCTGCTGGTCGGTCGGGTTCTGCCTGGCCGCGAACTGCGAGGCGGGTATCGCCATGTAGGCGAGCGCCAGCTTGGCGTTACGCTGGTCGAAATCGAGCCGCGCCGCGGCGTCGCTGACCTGCACGGCCTGCGCTACCATCCCGCGCAGCAGATCGGCGGTCATCGCCGCGCGCTCCTCGCGCTCGAAGTCGGCCGGCGTAAGATCGTTCTCGCGCAGCACGGCTTGGTAGGTATCGAAGTCGAATTGCCCGTTGACCTGGAAGCCTTTGCTCTCCGCGATCCGGCTCTGGAGATCGGCGTCACTGACTTCCAGGCCGATACGGCCCGCTTCGCTCTGGACCAGCCGCGCCTCGATCAACTGCTCGACCGCCTCGTGGCGAAGGTTCATCTGCTTGAGTGCCTCGGCCGCGTCGCCGCCGTACATCCGCTGAAGACTGCGCCGCATCTGATCGGCCTGCCGGTCAACCTCGTCGGCCAGAATGGTCTGGCCGTTAACCGAAGCGATCGGATGGACCTGGTTGAACAGGCCGGTGCCGATTCCCCAGAACGCAAACACCAGAACGATCAGGAACAGGATGGCCCTGATCATCCACGAATATGCATGGCGGCGAAAAGCGTGAAGCATCGTAACTTATAATATAGACCCAAGTTTTCCGCGCGCAAATTGCCCTTGCCTTGCCGCCCCGATTTTTCTCTGTTACTTTGACGGTGCAACCGGGGCGAACCGCAGTTTTGGCCGGTTTTGGGCTGCCGAACCGCCCGCCGGGCGGCGGATGTGGCAGGAGTTCAGGGGTGATGGCGCCTGCGGCGACTCAAGCCGTGGGCGGCAGGCTGGGGGGCCAGAGTTCCAGTGATACTCAATTCAATTTTTGGTTGGTTTTCCAACGATCTGGCGATCGATCTGGGCACCGCGAACACCCTGATATACGTCAAGGGCGAGGGCATCGTCTGCAACGAACCCTCGGTGGTCGCGGTGCAGAAGGATTCGCGCGGCTCGCGGCGCGTGCTGGCGATCGGCGCCGAAGCCAAGAAGATGCTGGGGCGGACGCCCGGCTCGATTGTCGCCATCCGCCCGCTCAAGGACGGCGTGATCGCCGACTTCGAGATCACCGAGAACATGCTCCGCTACTTCATCCAGAAGATTCACAACCGCAAGACCCTCGTTCGGCCGCGAATCGTAATTTGCGTGCCGTTCGGGATCACCGCGGTCGAAAAGCGCGCGGTGCGCGAGTCGGCCGAATCGGCCGGCGCGCGCGAGGTCTACCTGATCGAAGAGCCGATGGCGGCCGCGATCGGCGCGGGCCTGCCGATCACCGAGCCGACCGGCAACATGATCGTCGATATCGGCGGCGGCACCACTGAAGTTGCGGTTATCTCGCTGGCGGGCGTGGTCTTTTCGCGCTCGGTCCGGGTGGCCGGCGACAAGATGGACGAGGCGATCATCCAGCACATCAAGCGCAAGTACAATCTGCTGATCGGCGAGCGCACCGCCGAGCTGATCAAGATCACGATCGGCTCCGCATACCCCGGCGACGAGATCCAGACCATGGAGATCAAGGGGCGCGACCTGGTGGCGGGGGTGCCCAAGACGATCGAGATCACCGATGAGGAAATCCGCGAGGCGCTGATGGAACCGGTGCATCAGGTGGTCGAGTCGGTCCGAATCGCGCTCGAGCGCACCCCGCCCGAGCTGGCCTCGGACATTGTCGATAAGGGAATCGTGCTCGCCGGCGGCGGCGCGCTGCTGCGCAATCTCGACGTGCTGTTGCGCGAAGAGACCGGTTTGCCGGTCACGCTCGCCGACGATCCGCTGACTGCGGTGGTGATGGGGGCAGGCAAGGTGCTCGACGAGTTGTCGCTGCTGCGCGACGTGACGGTCGACTGAGCCGACACGGGCGCGGCGCGACCCGGGCTGCACGCTCGAATCGGGTCACAAGCGGGTGAAAAGCTCTTTTCTGTGGCGCAACCGTATCGTGCTGACCACCAGCGCGTTGCTGCTGCTGTCGCTCCATCTGCTCTCCACCGGCGCCCATCCCTGGGATCGCGTTGCGGCGCCGCAGGCGCTCGTGATGGAGGCCCTGCGGCCCGTGCAACTCGCGACCGCGCGCCTGGCCGACGGGGCGATTCATCTCATTCGCGGCTACGTCGATCTGGTCGGCGTCCAGCGCGAGAACGACGCGCTCAAGGCCCAAATCGCCCAACTCAATGCCGAGCGCGCCGGGACCGGCGAGCTCAAGGTGGAAAACCAGCGCCTCAGCGAGCTGCTCGCCTTGAAGGATGCGGCCAAGGACAAGCTCGGGCTCAATACGGTCGCGGCCCAGGTTATCGGCAGCGATGCGACCGGGCTGTCGCGCACCCTGATTATCGACGTCGGCGCCGACTCCGGGATCACGGCTGGGATGGCCGTGATGGCCCGTGACGGGGCCGTCGGGAAGATCATCGCGGTCAGTCCCCATGCTGCGCGTGTCTTGCTGATCGACGACCATAATTCGGCGCTCGACGCGTTCGACCAGCGCACCCAGGCGCGCGGAATTATCGCCGGCGTGCCTGACGACGGCCTGACCATGAAGTACGTCGACCGTGCCGACGACCTGAAACCCGGCGACCCGGTGGTGAGCTCGGGTCTGGATGGAATCTTCCCGAACGGGATGCTGGTCGGATACGTAAGCGCGGTGCGGCGCGAAGGTCCCGGATTGTTCCTCAGCGTCGACGTGAGCGCGGCGGTCAATTTCAAGCATCTGGACCGCGTGCTGGTAATCACGCAACAGCCGCCAAAGGTCAGCGAACCGTCGCCGGGCTGATGCGCCTGTTGGCCCTGTATGTCGTAGCGACCTTCGCCGCCCTGGCGATTCAGACCATCCTTCCGTTCTGGTTCCCGATTCGGAGTTTCGTTCCGCACCTGATTCTGATCCTGTCGGTCGACCTCGGTCTGCGCCATCCGAGCGCAACGACGGCCCTGATGGCGTTTGCGATGGGCTTCGCGACCGACGCTCTTTCGGGTTCAACGGTCGGCCTCAATGCGTTCACGGTAACGCTGGTGTTCCTGGTGTCGTACGAGATTTCGGGGCGGCTGCTCGCCACCAGCGATCTGGTCGGCGCGATCACGGTATTCGCCGGCACGCTCATCAATGCGCTGGGCGCATTCGTGCTGACCGCGAATCCGATGCCATGGAGCCAACTCCAAGGCGCCGCAGGCCAGCGGATGCTGCTCCAAGCGGCGATTACCGCAGCGCTCGCGCCGCCGGTGTTCTGGCTGCTCCGACGCGCCAAATCAGCGCTCGGATTGCCGCTTAGAACTCCGCGCGAGTAGCTGGCCGGTCGGCAGGCGGAAATCATTAGGCGACGAGCCTCCGAGGCTGCGACTTTTTCTATGAAAGGCCGGCGAGACGCCAGCCCTACTTCGGATCGCGCTCGGGTTTTGCGGCCTAGGCCTCCATGCCGCTTCCCTTTTGAAGTAGGACCGGCGTCCCCGCCGGTCATCTTGCGTGCAGACTCGGGCTCGCGGTCAAGGCGCGGTTTACTCGCGAGCCCCCAAGCGAACATATCGCTTGACAGTGATGTCCCTGGAATGCTGCCGCGTTTTCGCCACATCGTACGCGAGCTGCATACGAAGAAGATGGTTCATGTCGGGGCCGAAGGCCTTTTCGATGCGCAGGGCCATTTCGGGCGTGAGCGCGGCCTTGCCGTGTAGAAGGTCCGAGAGCGTGGCACGCCGGACTTTCAAAATCTCCGATGCCTGCGACACATTGAGGCCAAGGGCCTCGATGATCTCGGTTCTAATCAGGTCACCCGGATGAGGCGGGTTCTTCATGGGCATTGCGGACCCTCTCAATGGTAGTCGGTCAAATCGATGTCGCTGGCGACATTCGTCTCTTCGTCATAACGGAAAATCAAACGCCAGTTTCCCGTAACGGTCAGGCTCCAGAATCCCTTAAGGTCGCCTTTGAGCGGGTGCAGCTTCCATCCCGGAAACCGGCTGGCTTGGTCAAGATCGCTGGCGGTTTCGAGGGCGAATAGAAGCTTGCGCAGCTTCTCAGCCATCGCGACGGGCACTCCCTTGGCGTTGCCGTCTTCATAGAGCAGCCGAAGGCCCTTATGGCGAAAGCGGGCAAACCGCATGTGCTTGCTTCACGATTGCAGTATGTACGTTTATACCGTACACATCAAGGCCTCCTTGACTGAGCCACCCGCGCGGACTACTACTCCCGCTCAACCCGGTGCTCGGGAAGCCGGTTAAAATCCGGCGCTGCCCCGCAACTGTGTGGGAGGACAACGGCCCATCGTGCCACCGCTATCGAGCGGGAAGGCGGGCCCGAGGACGAACCCCAAGCCAGGAGACCGACCGGGAATTTAAGCCGTCGGCCTTCCGCCGGGAAGGTGGCTTGGGACCGGCCGGGTCGCTGACGCGGTCGGATCACAAAGAAGCCCAGCCACTGACGCTCGCCTAAGACCGGCGCACACGAGGGTGTATGCATGAGGCGAGCACATGTCCGGTCCTTCCCTTTGGTTCTCCCACTGATGGCGGGTTTGATCGTCGCGGCCGTTGCGCCGCGAGCGATCGCGGCTGACGCGGCCGCCACCGGCGCGGCTACCGCCGCGCAACCCGCCGGCTCACCGAGTCCGCAAGCGTCGCCGGCGGCGCAACTGCCGCCGATCGTGGTGACTGCGACGCGCGTCGCGCAGCCGGTCAGCGAGGTTGGCACCACCGTCACCGTGGTGGACGACAGCCAGATTCAGGCGCAGAAGATCGATCAGGTGAACGACGTGCTGCGCCAGGTGCCCGGCGTCACGCTGACCCAGGACGGATCGCCCGGCACGATCAGCGACATTTCGATCCGTGGCGCGACCGCCGAACAAACCCTGGTGCTGATCGACGGAGTGGAGGTCAATCCCGGCTCCAGCGGCGACTTCGACCTGGCCAACCTGACCACCGACAATCTCGACCGGGTCGAAGTGCTGCGCGGCGCCGGCGGCGCGCTCTACGGATCGCAGGCGGTTGGCGGCGTGATCAACTTTGTCTCCAAGGAGGGCCAGGGCGCGCCGCAATTCAGCCTGCTCTCCGAAGGCGGCAACCGCGCCACGCAGCGCCAGGCCGAAACCTTCAGCGGGTCGGACGGCAATCTCGGTTATTCGGGCGCGCTGTCGTACTTTTCGACCACCGGCTTTCGCCCGATCAACGACAGCTCCGACGATCTGTCCGGGGCGCTGCGGCTGGACTACCATCTCGACCCCGATACCACCGTGCGCGGCTTCGCCCGTTACATCCGATCCAACGTCAGCCTGGTCAACTATTCCAATTTTCTCGAGCCCGACGATCCTGACGCGCATCAGCGCGGCGAGTTCATGCTGTTCAAGGGCGAGATCGAGCGCCAGTTCGGCGATCGGCTGGTGATGCGCCTGGACGGATCGTTCGTGCGCAACGAGCTCCGGATCAACAACTATCCCGATCCCGGCGACCCCGCGATGGAAAGCAGCGACATCCCGGAGGAGACTCGCGGCGCGAACCTGGAGGCGGTCTACACCTGGGCGAAGAACATCCGCACGGTCGGCGGTTTCGATTTCCAGGATCGATGGCTGCGCTCGGGCGACAATTTTTCCGAAGACGGCTTCACTTCGATCACGGCGTTCCACGCGCAGCGGCAGGAATACGCCGGATATATCGAGCAGGAGGTCAGCCTGCTCGACGGCCATCTGCTGGGCACGGGTGGATTCCGCGCCGACGGCAACAGCCAGTTCGGCGAGGAGGTCAGCCCGGCATGGTCGGTAGCGATTCCGATCGCGCCCGCCGGTGTCACGCTGCGCGGCAGCTACAGCGAAGGGTTTCGCGCTCCCACCTTCGACGAGTTGTACTACCCGGATTTTGGCAATCCGAATCTCGGCCCCGAAATTTCGAGCGAGTACGACGGCGGCGTCACCAAGACCTTCGGTGAGGACGCTTCGATCACCGCGACCTACTTCTCGCGCCGCGTGCATGACCTGATCGTGGCGGTGCCCTGCACCTCGTCCCCCGGATGCGAGACCGCGGCCAATGCCAGCCGCGTCGACGTGCAGGGCGTGGAGCTGGTGCCCAGCGTGCGCATCCTGCACGATCTCACGCTCAGCGGAAGTTTTACCTATCTCGACGAAACCCACGCAGCGCAGCCTGCGGCGTCGAACGTGAAGCCGATCAGAGTGCCCAAGTATTCGGCCTCGGCACTGGCGCAATACATCCGTGATGACCTCTTCAGAGCGGACGACACGATCACCGCGAGCCTGGCCTACACCTTTGTTGGCGATCGCGACGACCTGAACCCGATCACTGACGACATCCAGAACCATGCGGCCTATGATGTCGTCAACGCGGTACTGTCATATTCGCCGGGCCTGCAATGGGGGCGAATCCGCAATGAGCAGATTTTCACGCGAATCCAGAACCTGTTCGATCGGAATTACTCGCAGGCGTTCGGCTTCAAGGCGCCGCCGATTAATGGGGTTGCAGGCGTGAAGTTGGATTTTTGAAATGGGATCGCCGGCGCGCCATAACGCGAAGAGCCTGATGGTGATGGGCACGGCGTCGGACGTGGGCAAGAGCGTGGTAGTGGCCGCGCTCGGCCGCGCGTTTGCCCGCACGGCCGTGCGCGTCGCGCCGTTCAAGTCGCAGAACATGTCGAACAATTCGGCGGTATGCGACGGCGGCGGCGAGATCGGCCGCGCGCAGGCGATGCAGGCCGAAGCGTGCGGGTTGGCGCCCGCGCTCGACATGAATCCGGTCCTGCTCAAGCCCGAGACCGACACCGGATGCCAGGTCGTCATCCATGGCCGCGCCCGCTTTCATATGGGCGTGCGCGACTACGAACGCTACCGGCGCGAGGCGTGGCCGGAGATTGTGGCAAGCTACGCGAGGCTCGCGGAAAAGTTCGAGCTGGTGCTTATCGAAGGCGCCGGCGGCGCTGCCGAAATCAACCTGCGCGAACGCGATATCGTGAACTGGGCGATCGCGGAGCTGGCCGATGCGCCGGTGCTGCTGGTCGCCGACATCGACAAGGGCGGCGTGTTTGCCTCGCTGATCGGGACGGTCGAGTTGCTGCGGCCGTCTGAGCGCGCTCGAGTGCGCGGGATGCTGATCAACAAGTTTCGCGGCGACGTGAGACTGCTCGACAGCGGCCTGCGCTTTATCGAAGAGCGCACCGGAATACCGATCCTCGGCGTGCTCCCGCATATCGCGAACCTTCGCCTTCCCGACGAGGACGCCGCGCGTCTGGATTACATCGCACCCGCCCCGCGCGCCGCGCCGGTCACGATCGGCGTGGTTCATCTGCCGCGAATCTCCAACTACACCGACTTCGAGCCGCTCGAGCACGAGGCCGGCGTGGCCGTGCATTACTTGAGTGATCCCTCCAGCGCGCCGGCGCTCGACGTGCTGATTCTTCCCGGAACCAAGAGCACGGTCGCCGACTTGAAGTGGCTCAGGCACGCCGGATGGGAAACGGCGATCGTCCGTCATCTGCGCGGCGGCGGATGGATCGCCGGAATTTGCGGCGGCTACCAGATGCTGGGTCGCCGGATTCTCGATCCGCAAGGGATCGAGAGCGATTGCGCCGAGTCGATCGGGCTCGGCCTGCTCGATGCCGAGACCGTCTTCGAGCGCGGCAAAATCACCGCGCAGGTCGAGGGCTGCGAGAAGGCGTCGGGGCTCGCGATTCGCGGCTACCAGATTCACGCCGGACGCACCCTCCGCTCGGCCGAGTCGGAGCCGTTGCTGCGAATCACCCGGCGCGATGGCGCATCAGTCGACGAACTCGAAGGCATCAAGTCGCCCGACGGCCGGGTAATCGGCACGTCGGTACATGGACTTTTCGACTCGGCCGGCTTCCGCCGCCATTTTATCGATAGCATCCGCGCGGCCAAGGGACTCGCACCGCTGGGCGCTACGCCCGCACCCGACTACCGGCAAGTCAGGACCGCCGAGTACGACCGGCTCGCCGATACGCTGATCGCGCACTGCGACTTTCCGCGCATCGCGGCGCTGGCCGCAATTTGAGCGCGGCCTTTCATCTCCCGCTCATTTCGATCGCCGCCGCGTTGGCGCTGGATCTCGCGCTCGGCGATCCATCCTGGATAACCCATCCCGTGCGGATGATCGGATGGGCGGTCGCGCGCGGCGAGCGCGCTCTGCATACCGGTGCGCGCGGCGCCGACCTGACGCGCGGAGCGATTCTAGCGCTGAGCGTGATCCTGCTAGCGGCGCTCGGCGCGTGGATGGTCGTCGCATTGGGAGAAGCATTCGGCGCGACAGCCGGCGCGATCGTCGCGGTCGTAGTGGCGTGGACCACGCTCGCGATGCGCGGACTCGACGACGCCGCGTGGGAAGTCGAGAGAAGCCTCACGCTCGGAGACGACGCCGCCGCGCGCGCAGCGCTACCGGCGCTGGTCGGGCGCGATCCTGAGCGGCTGGACCGGGCCGGAATCGTGCGCGCGGCCGTCGAGTCGGTGGCCGAGAACTGCTCGGACGGCGTGATTGCACCGCTGCTGTACCTTTTTGCAGCTGGACCGGTTGGCGCAATTGCCTACAGGGCGATCAATACGATGGATTCGATGATTGGCCATCGCGACCGGCGTTACCTGTACTTCGGGCGCTGCGCCGCCCGTATCGACGACGCCGCGAATCTGATCCCGGCGCGCCTGACGGCGCTGTGTATCGCGATCGCGGCAGCGCTCCATCTGGGCCGCGGCCATGAGGCGCTACAGGCGTGGCGGCGTGACGCGCGCAAGCATCCCAGCCCCAACGCCGGGCATCCCGAAGCCGCGATGGCGGGAGCGCTGGGAATCCAGCTCGGCGGCGGCGCGTTCTATGATGGCGAGTTCGAGGCCCATCCCGCGTTCGGCGAGCCGGAGCACGATCCTGCGCCGCGCGACATCGCAGCGGCACGCACCCTGATGCGCATCGCGGCCGCGCTCGCGTTCGTGGGACTGGCGGCGGCGCGCTGGGCCTTATGATTCCCTCTCCCTCCGGGAGTGTTTGTGCGCGGGACATGGGTAACGGGTGTGCGAGGACATGGGTAACACCTAACCGGCATGCTGGACCTCCGAGAGGAGGTGATCAGGATGCCGTGGCGGGAGGTTACCCGGGTGTCGTTGCGCAGAGAGTTTGTGGAGATGGCATTGCAAACCGGCAGCAATCGGCGGGAGTTGTGTCGGCGCTTCGGGATCGCGCCGAAGACCGGCTACAAGTGGCTGGCGCGCTATACGCACGAAGGGGTCGGCGGTCTGGAAGACCGCTCGCGGCGCCCACGGCACAGCCCCGCTCGCACCGTGGCGCCGGTGGAGCAGCGCGTGATCCAACTGCGGCAGGAGGCGCGCAACTGCTGGGGCGGGCGCAAGCTGGCTCACCTGCTGGCCAAGGCGGGCGGTCCTCGGCTGGCGCCGAGCACCATCACTGGCATCCTGCGCCGCGCCGGGCTGCTGGAGCCTGCCGCCGTGCCCGGCCAGCGCGCCTGGCAGCGCTTCGAGCGCGCGGCGCCCAATGAGCTGTGGCAGATGGACTTCAAAGGCCACTTCCCCTTGCGCAGCTGTGGCCGCTGCCATCCGCTGACCGTGCTGGACGACCATTCGCGCTTCTCGGTGGCGCTCACGGCCTGCGCCGATGAGCGGGACCAGACCGTGCGCGGCGTGCTGATCAGCGCCTTTCGCCGTTACGGATTGCCGGCCGCGATGCTGATGGACAACGGTTCGCCCTGGGGCTGCGACCACGACCATCCCTTCACCGCCTTTAGCCTGTGGCTGATCCGGCTCGGCATCCGGGTCGCTCATGGCCGGGCTTACCATCCGCAGACCCAAGGCAAGGATGAACGCTTCCATCGCACGCTCAAGTTCGAAGTCCTGCGCCACTTCAACTTCACCAGCCTCGCGCACTGCCAGTGCGAGTTCGATCACTTTCGCGACCGCTACAACCTGCTCCGTCCGCATGACGCGCTGGGCCTGGCCACTCCCGCCAGTTGCTATCGCCCCAGTCCGATCCCGTTCCCTGAAACCTTGCCGCCCATCGACTATCCGCCCGGCCTCGAAATCCGCAAGGTCCAGGCCGAGGGCTGGTTCAGCTATCGCGGCCGCGACTTCCGCGTCAGCAAGGCCCTGCGCGGCCTGCCCGTCGCGCTCCGCCCCGTACCCGCATCCGACTCGCAGCGCGAAGTTCTGTTCTGCCATCAACCGGTCGCCCGCATCGATCTCAATCCAGCCGATGCCACCAACTGAGCTTCGCTGCGCGGTGCTGTCCACAAGTCTACAGGCGGGATACTCCCCAAAATCCCAGAGCCTGTGGACTTGTGGGCAGCACCGCGCCTCCAAAATGTGTTACCTATGTCCTCGTACGTCCGTTACCTATGTCCCCAGTCCGTACATCAGGGAGAGGGGACAGACTCTGTTTGCTGCTCGGCCATAAAGACCTGATCGAAGATCGCCCGGATTCGCTCGCGGCGCTGCTTCAATTCGGCGAGCAAGCGCGCGGCGCCGTCGGCGCCGTCGTAGCCCATCCGGCGCGCGACCCGCGCCAGTTCCGGGGGCGCGGTCGGGAGCGCCCACGCCGGCTGATCGCTCTCGATCCGGAGCCGGTTCTCCAGCCGTAAGAGAAACCGATAGCCCTCGGTTAGCTCGCGCGCGTCGTTTTCTGTCATCAGGCCGCATCGTGGGAGCGCGCTCAACAGAGCGATCGTGCTGCGGCTGCGTAATTCCTCGCAGCGCCGGCCATGCCGCAGCGCCATCATCTGCGCGATGAAATCGGCGTCGGCCAGGCCGCCGCGTCCTTGCTTGATGTTGAGCCGGTGCCGATTCTCGGCGCCGATCTCGTGCTCCATCCGGGCACGCATCGCGGCGATCGCGCCGACTTCGGGGGCGCCGAGCCCGCGGCCAAAGACGAACTCCTCGCGCGCAGCTTCGACTTCACGCGCCAACGCTGGGTCGCCGGCGATCACGCGCGCGCGCACCAGCGCCTGCCGCTCCCACACCGCCGAGCTCTGGCGATGGTGCTCGATGAAGCCTTCGAGCGAGGCGACCAGCGGGCCCGCGTTGCCCGACGGGCGCAGGCGCAGGTCCAGCTTGTACGCGTAGCCCTCCAGCGTGCGCGCTTCGAGCGCGGCGATCAGCTTCTGCACGATGCGGGCGGCCGGCTCGCGTCCGCTGGCAGCGACTTCACCCGCGCAATCGTAAACGAAGATCAGATCGAGGTCGGAATTGTAGGCCATCTCAGCCGCGCCCAGCCGCCCCATCGCGATGGTGCACAATCGCAGCGCCGGCGGGATATTGGTGTGCAGCGCGGCTTCGGCCCGCGCGATCGTGAGCGCGGCGCGCACCACGGTTTCGGCCAGCGCGGTCAGCTCGGCCTCGACCTCTTCGATTTCCAGGGCACCGGCAAGGTCGGCGATCGCGATGCGCAAAAATTCCTGATGGCGAAAGGCGCGTAGCGCATCGAGGCGGCTCTCCAGGTCGGTGCAGGCGGCCAGCACTCCGCGTAACTCGGCTTCGAGCTCGCCGGCCTCGCGCCGGGGGCGCGCGAGATCGGAGCGCACCAGCGTGTCGAGCATGTCGGGATGGCGAATGAAGATCGTGGACAGGTAGCTGCTCGAAGCGAACAGCCGCAGCAGCACGCGGCGGGTGCCGGGATGCTGTTCCAGCAGCGCCAGAAACGAAGTCCGCGCCCCCATCGCGGTGATGAACGCCACCAGGTTTTGCATCGCCAAGTCGGGGTCGGCCAGCCGGCTCATCTCGTCGAGCAGGCGCGGCCCGAGGCGATCCAACAGCTCGCGCCGGCGCGGACTGGAAGACGAGCGCGGCGTTCCGCTGGCGAGCAGCGCCAGATGGCTGGCGCTCTCCTGCGGCGCTGCAAAGCCGAGCGCTTTGAGCGGTGCGCGGGCCTGTTTGGGATCGGCCGCCGCTCGCCACGCGGTAACCGCCTGGGTCGAAGCGACCGGCGCGGAGCCGGCGGCTCCGCCCGCCAGCATCTCATGGAACAGCTCGGCGACGCGCAACCGATGGCGCCCGAGCGTGGTCTGAAAGTCCGCGGCCGCCGCCTCGCCCTTGCCGAATCCCATCCGGGCGGCCAGCGCGCCGATGCCGCCATCGCCGATCGGCAGGCTATGGGTCTGCAAACCCGCGACGATTTGCAGCTTGTGCTCCACGTCGCGCAGAAAGAGGTAGGCGTCGGCCATCTGGGCCGCGCGGCCGGATTCGAGATAGCCGAGCGAATCGAGCAGCTGCAGCGCCGGGATCGTCCGGCCCTCGCGCAGGCGGCGATCGCGTCCGCCGTAAACCAGCGTGAGCGCCTGCACGATGAATTCGATCTCGCGGATTCCGCCGTAGCCGAGCTTGATATTGCGATGGACGGCGTCGCGCGAGCGCAGCTCCTCCTCGATCTGGCGCTTCATCGAGCGCAACTGGCTGAGCGTGTCGAAATCGAGGTAGCGGCGATAGACGAAATGCTCGAGCTCTGAGATCAGGCGGCGGCCCAATTCGAGATTGCCGGCCACGGGGCGGGCGCGCAGCAGCGCCGCGCGCTCCCAGGTCTCGCCGAGGCCCTGATAGAAGCCGATCGCGCCATCGATTGAGGCCACCAGCGGCGCATTCCTGCCGCCGGGCCTGAGTCTCAAGTCGACGCGGAAACAATTCGCCGCCAGCAACTCGGTGAGCAACTCGCCGAGCCGGGCCGCGGGCTCCTGCGCGCTACGCGGATCGGGCGCATCGAACAGGTAGACGAGATCGAGGTCCGAGCTCAGATTCAGCTCGTCCACGCCGAGCTTGCCCATCGCGAGCACGCAGAAGTCGCCGGCGGCCTGCGCGCGCGCTCCCATGATTTGCGTCGTGGCCTGGAGCGCGCCGGCAATACAGAGGTCCGCCAGCCGCGACATCTGGCTCATCGTGCCCGCTACGCCCGACTTGCCCACCAGATCAGAGATCGCAATCCGGGTGAAATTGGCGCCCTTGAAATCCCCGAGCACGGCCGCTGCCCGAGCACGACTGTCGATACCGGCGACGTCCAAAATTGCGGCTGCGGGCAGCGCGGGTTCGCTCGCCGCGCGCGCGGCGGCAAAGCATTCGAGCCATTCGTCGCCCATCGCGGACAATCCAGCCGCGATTAATTCTGAAGAGCCGAGACAAAAGACCAAGTCGCCGGCCAATGCGCGGTCGGACAGGGCGCGTTTGACCACCGATGGCGATTGCTCCGCGAGTTTGAGCAGAAACGCCAGCGCCAGCCGCTCGTCGGGAGCGCGCTCGACCACCAGTCTGACCGCAGCCGCGCCGTGACGCTCGCTCGCAAGCCGGCCAGCCAGACGTTTGGCCACGCCGGCCAGTCCGGGCGCCAGCTTCCGTTCGGGAGCCATCGATAACGAGAATATCAAACGGCCCGGCCCGAGGCTCCGAACGCGGGCGCATCGCGGATGCGCGCGCCGGCCGATCAATGGTAAATTTGGGTAGATTCCGCTTCGACTTCGACTGCCGCAGCGAGGGAGTGCCAACGATGATCGTTCTCTACACCACCGAGCGGGACTATCCGTGGGGCACGCTCAGATCCACCCACGCGAGCAAGGTCAAGATCGTGCTCGAAGAAAAGCGCGTTCCCTATCGAATCGAAAATCTTTCTCCGAGTGCGCTCTGGAAGAAGCCGCCCGAGATGCTGGCGCGCCATCCGCTGGGCAAGGTGCCGTATATCGAAGACGGCGCAATCACTCTCTACGACTCGACCGTAATCAACGAGTACCTGGAAGATCGCTACGGTCCGCCGCGGCTGCTGCCCGCCGACCCGGCGGCGCGCGCCCGGGTCAGGGAGCTGGAGCAGTTCGCGGACGAGGCGCTGCTAGGGGGGAATCTGCCGGGAATCTGGATGCCGTACTGGAGCGAGCCGGCCAAGCGCGACAATCAATGGATGGAGAAGTCGCGCGAGGCGATGCGCACGCGCGACCTGCCCTATATCGAGCGGGCGCTCGGTGAGTCCGGCGCGGGCGGCTATCTATGCGGCGAATTCTCGATGGCCGACGTGCCGATGATGGTGCTCGCGATGGTGCTGGAAGTCGACGCGCCGGCGTTTCTGGCGGAGTTCCCGCGTTTGGAGCGGTATCTCAAGGCGTTGCGCGAGCGCAAGAGCTATCGCGCGATCAGCCCGCGCACCAAGGTCGCCGAGGCCGCGTCGCTGGGGTGACTTCGGAGTCGGTCAGGCCGGATTGCTGGATGTGCGGTGGCTGCGGACGGGCGTGGATGTGCGCTGCAATCTGACCGAGGCGTGGTGCGCCCGATGCGTGCGCAATCGCGAGACCGTGCGGACGTTGTCGTTCGGCTTCGGAACACTCTGGTTCTCTATGCCGGGGAAGTACTTGTCCTCGTACTGATGCACCTGGAGCGCGGCGAGAAATTCGGGATAGTAGTTGCGCGTTGCGAAGCCGAAGCGCGGTCCCTTGTAGCTGTTGGCGATCCGTTCGTAATCGCTGCCGTTGGCCTCGGCCGCGCGCACCATCCCGGCGGTCCCATAATTATAGGCGGTGATCGCCAGCGGCCAATCGCCGAGTCGCGTATAGTTGTCGCGCAGCAACTGGGCCGCCGCTTCAGTCTCGCGCGCCGGGTTGAGCCGATCGTCGCGTCTGCGCGTAACCTTCATATACTCGCGAGCGGTGCCGCGCGTGAATTGCCAAATGCCCACGGCGCCGGCGTTCGAACGCGCGCTGTTGTGAAATCCCGACTCGACCGACGCCAATGTCACCAGTTCGGGCGGCAGGCCAAAGGCGCGAAAGATCCGCTCCATCGTGGGCGTGTAGTAACGGCTGCGCAGCAGGCCGTCACGGAAGCGTTCCTGCAATCCCTCCTGGATTCGCAGGTTGTCAATCGCCTCCAGGTAGGCCGAGAGCGGCTCGCCCTTGAACATCGCGGCGACCTTGCGCTCCTCCCAGGTAGCTGGCTCGCGGCCCGAGGCCAGCCCGGTCAGCATGTCGGTGTACTTGGCGCGCAGATAGGCGTGGGCCCACTCGATATCGTCGCGAGTGGCTGGGCCCGAGCCCGGCACCTGGAAGACCTGGTAAACGCGCCAGATATGGTCTTTGTCGTGAACGACGAAATCGCGCGAGTTGTACTCGGTGAAGACCTTCACCCAAAACGAGATGTTGGGCTCCAGCGATACGGGACGGGGAAAGGGCAACTCGGAGCCCGCCCATGAGAGCGGCGCGTAGCAGAGGATAACCACGGCGGCCGCGCAAATGGCAAGCACGGTTACAGTGCACGCGCGCACCGCCATCCGGCGCGCCCCGGGATTCGATTCGTCTCTGATCAACGTCGCGTCCCTTCAGACCCGGCCCTTTCAGGGCCCCGGATCTCCCCGTAACAGGAAAGTCCGCTCTTTATCGATATACAGGAGCCTCCCAATAGTCAATCAGGAATCGGAGTCGGCGGCTTTGACAGCATGGGCCGGCACGGAGGCCGGCCCCTACCCGATGTTGGCGCTGGTGCAATGGACGGTCCCGCCGCAACTACATTGGCGCCTCTTCGCGCTCATGTTGCACCCCCCCGAGTCACGATAGGCGCGAGGCAGGCTGCGCGTCCTTTTGTACTGCAGAAAGTGGAGTACCAGGGTTGCCGAGCCGCCGAAGACCGCAAAACGAGGCCTCGCCATTCAAAGGAACCTTTTTATCCGGGTTTTGCTATCAGGCCGGCTTCCAGCTTTGTTTAAGGCATGGTACGGCCAACCCCACGCTGCGGACAACGGTCAGTGGGTATGTGGCGAACTGATCTTCGACGAGGATCCCGCGCTCCATCGGCTGTGGTGTTATGCTATAGATTAGAAGGTGAGCGGTTTTGTTATGGATTCCATAGACCTTACCCGGCCGCCATTTCATCACCGGCACCGCAAAAAAACTCGGACCCATGATCGCAACGCCGCCGGCGCCGAACTGGTCGCTTAGGTTCGCCTTTTGGTTGACAGGTTGGTGTTCCAACACCGTGTATACCTTGAAATGATCAAGCTCCTCAGCAAGGCTGCTACCCGCCTCGAACTTTTGCGCCGGAGCTAGGAAGCCAAACACATTTCCAGTAACCAACTGGTGGTTGCCAAACTGGTCCTGCGCAACTACTAAGCGTGTCGGTTCGGGAACTTGCTGGTAGACGGTATAGAATGTCAGATGCGCTTGCTTATCATAGTATGGCTCGTCATTTTTGCTCGCAGCGTTCGCAAAGTACGCTAGAACCATCAACTCGATGATCTTCGGCGCAGGGTCGAACTGCCCTTGAACCGGTACTGTTATCTGCACCCGGCGGTTCTCAACCTCATAAATCTTAAAGTAATCGAGCTTAAGCTCGGTCGCGTTCATTGATCTCCCACTCCTTTGCCAGCCAATGGCGTGAAATGCGTAGCGTGTCTTCCGGGAAAGTTCCTATTACGATGGTTCGAGGACCGTCTTATACCTCTGCAGACAGCGGGGGGTCAAGTGTCGAGCGTATACCCCGACATGGCCTTGGCCGACCGCGGCCGGTGCAAAAAGTGCTTCCGGGGGCAGGGCCGGCGCCTTGGTCTCAGGAACGGTTCGCGAGCGCGATGCTTTGAGGCGTCTTTGGGGGGGGCAAATCGCAGCAAGCTGCCCATAAGGCAACTCATTGTCTGTTTATCCTGCGGGTCATTTGTTTCGCGGCGCGACGCCCTGTAGGTTGTGGGAAAATTCCGTCGAAGGTGGCTCAACCATGGGCGAGTTCGAGCACAAGTTCGTCAATACCAACGGGATCAAAATGCATCTGCACGAGGCGGGAAGCGGTTTTCCGGTTGTGATGTGCCACGGCTTTCCCGAGATGTGGTACTCGTGGCGCCATCAGCTTCGCGCGCTGGCGGGCGCTGGGTTCCGCGCGATCGCTCCCGACCAGCGCGGCTATGGCGAGACCGACTGCCCCAAGCCGATCGAGGCTTACACCCAGCGGCAACTGGTCGCCGATATCGTCGGTATGCTCGATGCGCTCAAAATCGACCGCTGCGTGATCGTCGGCCACGACTGGGGTGGGGCGGTGGCATGGAACGCGGCGATGATGGCGCCGGACCGGATCGAGCGCGTGATCGGTGTGAATACGCCGTTCTTCCCGCGTATGCCGGTGAAGCCGCTCGATCTGATGCGCGCGGCGGCGGCGGGCAACTTCCATTACGTGCTCTACTTCCAGGAACCCGGCGTCGCCGAGGCTGAATTGGAGCGCGACATCCGCCGCTCGCTGCGCAGCTTCTATCAGGATCCGCCGAAAATCTCCGCCGAGCAGATCCGCAAGACGCCGTCGGGCGTATTCGGTCCGGCGGGGGGCGGACTGCTGGATCGCCTGGTGGACGCACCCCACGGCAAGTTCCTCACCGACGACGACTTCGAGGTGTTCGTCAAGGCCTTCGAGCGCAGCGGCTTTCGCGGCGGGCTCAACTGGTATCGCAACTTCGATCGCAATTGGGAGGAAAGCGCCAACCTCGAACAGCGCGTCAATCAGCCCGCGCTGATGATTACCGCCGAGCTCGACGTGGTGTTGCGTCCCGACATGGCCGACGGGATGAGAGCGTGGGTGCCGAACCTGCGCAAGACCGTGCTGATCAAAGGCTCGGGGCACTGGACGCAGCAGGAAAAGCCCGCCGAGGTGAATCGCGCGATCCTGGAGTTCCTCTCGGACCTGAAGAAGTGACGGCTACGCGGGCGGCGGCTTGTACAGATGAAAGAACGCGAAGGCCGCGATCACCAGCGCGTGGCTGATACGGCCTGAAGCGATCATCCGCTTGACCTGCGCCATCGGCACCAGCACCACTTCGGCTTCCTCGTTGGTATCCAGTTGCTGCCGCTGCACCTTGCGCGCGCCGCGTGCGGCGAAGAAATGGCAGTAGTTGGGTTGAATCGCGGGGTTTGGATGCACCTGCCCGAGCGCCACGATGTCGGCTGAGTCGTAGCCGGTTTCCTCCAGCATCTCGCGCCGCGCCGCCGACATCGGGTCGCGGTCCTCGGGGTCCATCATGCCGCCCGGTATCTCCAGCGTGAACGCGCCGATTCCGTGACGATACTGGCGCACCATCACGACTTCATTCTTGGGCGTGACCGGGATGATGTTCACCCAGGGCGGCGCTTCGAGCACAAAGAAGTCGCGCTGGCCGCGGCGCGGATGGAGCGAGGCGCGGCGGTGGAGATCGAAGATCGGCGTCCGATAGACGGTCTCGGATGCGAGCGTTTTCCACTTGCGGGGTTTCAATCGAGGGCCTTTTTCGCGTGCCGGCACGCAGTCTACCGTCAACCTGCCGCGAAACCAATTCCGCTGCGGCTTTGGGCGGCAGTTGCTCGCCTGGTGCAACGCCAATGTGGCACCAAAGCCGCGCCGCGAAGGGGAACCCGCCGCTTTCCTCGGCGCGAACCGAATACGAATGCGGCGCGGCTTTTGCTTGATTGAGAAACGACCAGCGGTCGCGCCGTATTGTTTTGACCGCGAGCCATTGGATTAGGTTCTTTGTCCATACACGTCGCTCTCAATCATCTCACGCACTACACCTACGACCGCGAGGTTCGCTTGAGCCCGCAGATCGTGCGGCTGCGGCCGGCGCCGCATTGCCGGACCCGGATCCTCGCCTATTCGCTGCGGGTCGACCCGCCGGATCACTTCGTCAACTGGCAGCAGGACCCGCATTCCAACTTCATGGCGCGGCTGGCCTTTCCCAACAAGACGCGCGAGCTGCGTATCGAGGTGGATCTGGTTGCCGAGATGTCGGTACTCAATCCCTTCGATTTTTTCCTCGCTGACTATGTAGAAGAATATCCATTCGACTACGAGGCCAATGAGCTGCGCGAGCTGCTGCCCTACTTCGCCAAAGTGTCCACCGGGCGGCTGTTCTGCAACTACCTATCGGCTATTCCGCGTTTCCGCCGCCGCACAATTGATTTTCTGGTCGATCTGAACCGACAGGTGGCCAATGACATTCGCTACCTGATCCGGCTCGAAGCGGGCGTTCAGACCCCCGAAGAGACGCTGGAAAAGGCCTCCGGTTCCTGCCGCGATTCGGCCTGGCTGCTGGTGCAGTTGCTGCGCTACCTGCGGATCGCGGCGCGGTTTGTGTCGGGCTATCTGATCCAGCTCAAGCCCGACGTGAAATCGCTCGACGGTCCTTCGGGACCCGAAGCCGACTTTACCGACCTGCACGCCTGGTGCGAGGTGTACCTGCCCGGCGCGGGATGGGTTGGGCTCGATCCCACTTCGGGCCTGATGGCGGGCGAAGGCCATATCCCGCTGGCCTGTACGCCCGAGCAATCGTCCGCCGCGCCGGTGACCGGCAGCGTTGAGGAGTGCAAGGTCACCTTCCATCATGCGATGAAGCTGGAGCGAGTGGTCGAGGCGCCACGCGTCACCAAGCCCTACAGCGAGTCGCAATGGGAGCGGATCGAATTGCTGGGACAGGCGGTCGATCGCGATCTCACGGCGCATGACGTGCGGCTGACGATGGGCGGCGAACCCACGTTCGTATCGGTTGACGATCGCGAGGGCGCCGAGTGGGAAACCGCCGCGCTGGGACCGACCAAGCGTATCCTGGCGGCCAATCTCTTCCGCCGCCTGCGCGCCAAATATGCGCCCGGTGGCCTCACCCATTTCGGGCAGGGCAAATGGTATCCCGGCGAGCAATTGCCGCGATGGTCACTCAACTGCTTCTGGCGTCGCGACGGCGAGCCGATCTGGAATGAGCCCAACTTGGTGGCTGACGAGACCATCGACTATTCCGCCGGCGAAGAAAACGCGCGCCGTTTCCTGACTGAGGTCGCCGAGCGGCTTGGCCAACCTCCGTCGTTTGTCTTTCCCGCCTACGAAGATGTCTTCTACTATCTCTGGCGCGAGCGGCGGCTGCCGATCAATGTCGATCCATTTGACTCGCGCCTAGAAGATCCTCTGGAGCGCGAGCGTCTGGCGCGGATCTTCACGCACGGGCTCGATCGGGTCGCCGGTTACGTCTTTCCGCTGGCGCGCGATCCCGCGGATTCGCGATGGCGTACCGATCCGTGGTTTCTGCGCAGCGAGCGATGCTATCTGATTCCCGGCGATTCGCCGATGGGCCTCCGGCTGCCGCTCGATTCGATCCCGTGGGTCGCGCCCGGCGATCGCCCACCTGAATACCCGCCCGATCAGTTCCAGGCGTTTCCACCCCTGCCTCGTGGCGCCGAAATTCGCGGGCAACTCAGGACGCAGCGCCCGTCCGATCAGGCTAGCGAGGGCTCCGCGCCCGCATCCAGGGTGCCGATGGCGAAGGAGTCGGCGAGTTGGACTACGCGCGCGGCGATGTGTGCTGAGGTGCGAGGCGGTGTGCTCTACATCTTTATGCCGCCGGCCGAGCGGCTTGAGAATTATCTCGAATTGGTTGCGGCAGTCGAGGCGACCGCGCAAGCACAAAATCAGCCGATAATCGTCGAAGGCTACGAGCCGCCGCACGATCCGCGCCTCAACTTGTTCCGGATCACGCCCGACCCGGGCGTAATCGAGGTTAATCTGCATCCCTCGGAAAGCTGGCAGGAGTTGAGCGAGCGGACCACTTTTCTATATGAGGCGGCGCGGGCCTCGCGGCTGACTTCGGAAAAGTTCATGCTCGACGGCCGCCACTCCGGCACCGGCGGCGGTAACCATCTCGTGCTGGGCGGCCCGACCGCGAGCGATTCGCCCTTGTTGCGGCGTCCCGACTTGCTGCGCAGCCTGCTGTCGTATTGGCACAACCATCCGTCGCTCTCGTATCTGTTCTCGGGACTCTTTATCGGTCCGACTTCGCAGGCGCCGCGTGTCGATGAGGCCCGCAACGATTCGCTCCACGAGCTGGAGATTGCCTTTCGCCAGTTTCCGCCGCGCGATGAATCCTGCCCCCCATGGCTGGTCGACCGGCTGTTGCGCAATCTGATGATCGACGTAACCGGCAATACCCATCGCGCGGAGTTCTGTATCGACAAGCTCTACGCGCCGGAGGGACCGATGGGCCGGCGCGGCCTGCTGGAGTTGCGCGCCTTCGAGATGCCGCCACATGAGCGGATGAGCCTGGTCGAGCAGTTACTGCTGCGCGCGCTGGTGGCGCGTTTCTGGATCGCGCCGTACGAACCCGCACGCTTGGCGCGATGGGGCACCGAGCTGCACGATCGCTTCATGCTGCCCTACTTCGTCGAGCAGGATTTTGCCGACGTTATCGCCGAGTTGCGCGCCGCGGGCTATCCAATCGAGCCCGAATGGTTCGCGCCGCATTTCGAGTTCCGCTTTCCCAAGATCGGCGATTTCGCCACCGGCGGAATCGCGATCGAATTGCGTCAGGCACTGGAGCCCTGGCACGTGCTGGGCGAGGAAGGCGGTCCCACCGGCACGGCGCGCTACGTCGATTCGTCACTCGAGCGCTTGCAAGTGCGAGTCACCGGCTTACCGCCCGATCGCTACGTGATCACCTGCAACAAGCAGGCGCTGCCGATGCGCCCCACCGGCACCAACGGTGAAGTCGTCGGCGGCGTACGCTACCGCGCCTGGCAGCCACCTTTCTGTCTGCATCCCACGATCGGGGTCCATTCGCCCTTGGTGTTCGATCTGGTTGACACCTGGATGCAGCGCTCGCTCGGCGGATGCCAATATCACGTGGTGCATCCGGGCGGGCGCCATTACGAGGACTATCCCGTCAATGCTTACGTGGCGGAGAACCGGCGGCTTGCGCGCTTCTTCCGCTTCGGGCACACGCCGGGCCGGATCGTGGCGGAACCGGCCAGGGTCCGTCCGGAGCTTCCCTTTACGCTCGATTTGCGCTGCACTTAGCGACTGGTGTCAGGCGCGACGAAACCTGGATGGCCGCGAGCCACGCCCGCGGCTGTGCATGCCGACTTGCTGCGGCTCTACGGCGGTGACGGCAAGCGCTACGACGAGCTGCTCGACGAAGCCGGCGCGATGCGCCCCTATTGGCGCCCGCTGCTGGACCGGGTCGTAGAGTTCGGCGCCGATTCCGCCCGCGAGATCCTCGAGCTGGCGCATCGCCTGATTATCGAAAACGGCGTAACGTACAATGTCTACGCCGATCCCAAGGGCAAGGATCGGCCGTGGTCGCTCGATCCGCTCCCGTTCCTCATCCCGGCGGACCAATGGCGCGTGATCGAGGCCGGCGTAGCCCAGCGCGCCGAGCTGCTCAATTCAATCCTGGCCGATCTCTACGGCCCACAGCATCTGCTGGCTGAAGGAATCGTTCCCGCCGAGATTCCGTTTGGCCATCCGAATTTTCTATGGCCATGTATCGGGCTCACGCCGCCGGGCGGGCGATGGCTGCACGTCTACGCGGTTGACCTGGCCCACGCGCCGGACGGCCGATGGTGGGTGCTGGGCGATCGCACCCAGACGCCGTCGGGCGCCGGCTATGCGCTGGAGAATCGCGCGATCGTAACGCGCCTTCTAACGGAGCCGATTGCGCCGCTACACGTCCAGCCGCTGGAAGATTTTTTTGCCGCGATGCGCGAGCCTCTGATGGCCGCGATCGATCCCGCGAAGCCGGCGCTGGCGGTGGTGCTGACGCCGGGCCCGTTCAATGAGACTTACTTCGAGCACGTTTACCTGGCCCGCCAAATGGGCTTGCCGCTGGTCGAGGGACACGATCTGACGGTGCGCGACAAGATTGTTTATATGAAGACGCTGGGCGGTCTCAGGCGCGTGCATGCGATCTTCCGCCGGCTCGATGATGATTTCTGCGACCCGCTGGAGTTGCGCGGCGATTCGGCGCTCGGATTGCCGGGACTGATCAGCGCGGCGCGGGCCGGAACAGTGGTACTGGCCAACGCGCTCGGCAGCGGGGTGCTGGAATCAGCGGCATGGTCGGGCTTTCTGCCCGCCGTCGCCCGCCGGCTGCTCAGCGAAGAGCTGCGGCTGCCGTCGGTCGCAACCTGGTGGTGCGGCGAGCGCCCGGCGCTCGAGTATGTGATCGACAATCTCGATTCCTTGGTGGTGAAGCCGACCTATCCGAATCAACACCTGGAGCCGGTCTTCGGCCGCGAGCTCAGTGAGCCCGAGCGCGACCAGCTTTGCGATCGGCTGCGCGCGCGGCCGTATGCCTTTGTCGCGCAGGAGCGCGTGGCGCTGTCGCGCGCGCCGGTCTGGCCTGGCGCCGACAAGCTCAATATCAAAGCGCGCTCGCTCGGCCTGCGGGTCTATGCGATCGCTACGCCCACGGGCTATCGCGTGATGCCGGGTGGGCTGGCGCGAATCGCCGCCGGCACTCACGACGACGTGCTCTCGACCCAGCGTGGCGGCCGAACCAAGGACGTTTGGGTGCTCGGCGATGACCGCCAAGATGCCCAACCAGACCTCCAACCAGATGCCCAATCCGATCGCGTATCCGAGCTGCCGGGCGCACCGTTGGTGCTGTCGATGCGCGGTGACGATTTGCCCTCCCGGCTGGTCGAGAATCTCTACTGGCTGGGCCGCTACGCCGAGCGCTGTGAGGACAAGTCGCGCCTGCTGCGCGCGACCTTTGCCGTCCGCTCACGCGATGAGATCTGGCGGCACGGGCTGGAGACCTGTTTCCGCTTTGGAGCTATATCGTCAGCCGGGATGGACGGCGGGCCTCGCGACCGGGTCGAGCTCGTGGAGCTAGCGGCTGACCTGCGCCGGCTTGGAGTGTGCGCCTCGGAAGTAAGAAGCCGCTTGTCGGTCGAGACCTGGCGAATCGTATGCCGGCTGGTGAACGCGCTGCAAAAACCCGTCAGCTTCGACCCGCGCGAAAAGCTCGACCAGTTGCTGCTCGAATTGGGAGCGCTGGCCGGGCGCGCCTCCGAGCACATGACCCGCGACGCCGGCTGGCGATTGATGACGATCGGGCGGCGGCTCGAGTGCCTGCAATTCATGGCGCTGCTGCTCGCCGAGCGCCTGGACGGCGAAGCCCCGCCGCTGAAGGGAGATCTGGAATGGATACTCGATATCGGCGACAGCGTGATCTCCTATCGGACCCGCTTCGTTTACGCTCCGCAGCTCGGCGCGGTGGTCGATCTGCTCGTCCATGAGGCGCAGAATCCGCGCTCGCTGGCCTGCCAATGGCTCGCGATCCGGCAGCTCATGTCGGAGTTGGACACCGCGCTCGGCACCGCGGCGTCCGTCGGCACCGCCGCGGATGATCCGCTGAGCGCAGCAGTAGCCGAACTATCGGAGTTGCGCGGCTCACCGATCGACGGCTCTGACCAGCGCGCTCTGCTGGCTCAGGAAACACTGGGCATCCGGCTCGCCGCGCTGGCGTCGGCCGCCGGGCGCCTGTCCGATCTTCTTTCGGCGAAACATTTCTCGCACACCGAATACGAGCTGCACGCGGTGGCGACATGACTCGTCGTTACGCGATCCGTCACGAGACCGTGTACGCGTATCAGGGCGAGGTCGCGCACGCCCATCAACTGCTTCACCTGGTGCCGAGGCCCTGCCTCTACCAGACCGCTCGCGCGCACAAGATCGATATCGATCCGGCGCCCACCGGGCGCTGGGAGGAGACCGACGCCTTCGGCAATCCCGTCACGCGGCTGGAGTTCGAGCGGACCCATCGCGCGCTCGAAGTGATCGCCGAGACCGAAGCCGAGGTTCGCGACCGTCCCGACGCGTCAGGGGACGACAGCGACCAATGGGAGCGCGTGCGGGACTCGTTCGCCTATCGTCCGCAGGCGCTCGCGCCGGAGCTGATGGAAGCCTGCCGCTTTCGGCTGCGATCGCCCTACGCCGCGGTGAAAAAGGCCTTCGGCGAATACGCGCGTGAGTGTTTCGAGCCGGGACGTCCGATTCTGACCGCCTCGGAGGAGTTGAGCAGCCGCATCCGCGAGCAGTTCACCTATGCGCCCGGTGAAACGACGGTCGCGACGCCGCTGCTCGAAGTTCTCGAGATGCGGCGCGGTGTCTGTCAGGATTTCTCGCATCTCATGATTGCCAGCCTGCGTTCGCTCGGCCTGGCAGCGCGCTACGTCAGCGGCTACCTGAAGACCTCTCCCAGCGAGGCGACAGGATCGTCGCCTGCCGGTGGCGATGCGTCCCACGCCTGGGTCGGGGTGTTTTGTCCGCCGTTCGGATGGATCGATCTCGATCCGACCAACGGCGTCCGGGTCGGCACCGGGCACGTGACAATCGGATGGGGCCGCGACTTCGGCGACGTCTCACCGCTGCGCGGCGTAATCATCGGCGGCGGCCGGCATTCGGTTCGCGTCAACGTGACCGCCCGTGAGCTGGACGCGAGCTGAGCGATTGATCCGGGAATGCTATATCGACCAGATCGCGCGATCCGGCTGAATGCCCTTCTTGGCCCCCCGATTCCAGAGTGTGCTAGAATTGGTTTTCTGCTGGTGGTTCGCAAGCCGCCAACACGGAGGGGCGATGAAAACCGTTTCGGTAATCAATTATAAGGGTGGAGTGGGCAAGACGTCGCTTACGGCGAACTTGGCTGGCGAGCTTGCTTGGCGAAAGCGCAAGGTTCTCGTTATCGACCTAGATCCCCAAGCAAGCCTGACCTTTTCTTTCATCACTCCGGACACTTGGGAGAAGAGTTTCGCACCAAGCAAGACGATCAAGACCTGGTTCGAGTCGTTCGACTCGGGCAACCCGATCCCGCTCGCCTCCCCAATTTACGCGCCAATAAGGATCCGGGATTTGCTCCGAGAAAAGGCAAAAGGCTCCTTGGATATAATTTGCTCCCACTTGGGCCTCATAAATGTCGATCTAGAGCTAGCGACGAAACTCGGCGGCGCGAACATAGCTCAGTCAAAAAAGAACTTTATCACCATTCATCGCCGCCTCGCCGATGGCCTCCTTCCCATCGCGCAGAAAAATGACTATGACGTTGTTCTGATTGATTGTCCGCCGAATTTCAACATCGTAACGAAGACGGCCATCGTCGCAAGTGACTACATACTCGTTCCGGCACGACCAGATTACCTTTCTACGCTGGGAATAGACTATCTGATTCGGAGCACGCGCCAGCTGGTCAAGGATTACAACGATTACGCTGAGGTAGAACAAGGCGTTAAGATAGAGAAAATTGCGCCGAAAGTCCTCGGAGTAGTCTTCACGATGATCCAGGAATACGGAAACGTACCGATTGCCGCCCAACGGCCGTTTATGGATCAAACGCGAGGGCTCCCGGGGATTTCGGTTTTCCCTGAATACATCAAACGCAACGACAGTTTGTTTGCCGAGGCTCCCCAATATGGAATCCCAGTCGTTCTCCACGGCTACAGCTCCGGGAGTCATCAGAGTGTTGTTGATGGACTTGAGGCGGTCAGCACAGCGGTCGAAAAGGCACTAGGTCTGTAGCTCAAGGAACATATGGACCAGCGGAAGATCCTCGCCGCGTTTCTGCGCAGTCTCGCTGAAGCCATCGAGAATGGCTCCGCGAGTGATTTGGAAGCACTTCTAGAGGGCCAGATGGGCTTGACGATTTCGGGCGAGGCGTTCAAGTCCTCTCGGCACCCAAGGGTGCGGGTATTTGCTTCGAGCCGAAAGGACACAGAACCTGACAGAAGGAAGTTATCTGACCTGATGGATCAGCTTCGCCGGCTTGAATCGAGAGACGAGGGATTAGATCTATTGCGGACAGCGCAATTGGCGAAAAGGGAACTCGAACAACTGGCTCGCCTCATGGATCTCCCCGTCTCGCGCGACGATGATGCTGAGCGAATACGGCAAAGGATCATCGCGGCCAGCATTGGGGCCCGCTTGAATTCGCGAGCCATCAGAGGGGAGTCATAGCGCCCCGCCCCGGGCCGGCCCAGCGGCGGTGGCTGGCGTCCGGTTCGCGTCAAGGGTAACCTCCCGCGAGCTGAGCTCTTGATTGCCCGTTACGCAGCGTCTTGAGTACACTCACCTTAGAATTTTCCGGACGGCCGGAGCCAAAGGCAGTTATGAGAGTTCCCTGGGAACGAGTCTGCGAAGAAGCGACTGAGAGCCTGCGCTCTTTGGTCAAGCTTGATACCACCAATCCGCCCGGCAACGAGCGGCTTGCGACCGACTACCTTTCGGCAGAGCTTGGAAAGCACGGGATCGACGCAGTAGTGCGAGAGGGCGCGCCTGCGCGGGCCAATCTTGTGGCGCGAATCAAGGGCCGCGACCGCGCCAAGCCGCCGCTGTTGATGTCGGCGCACACAGACGTGGTTCCGGTCGAGGCGTCCGGATGGAGCCGGGCGCCGTTCGGCGCTGAAATCGCGCAAGGATGCGTTTGGGGACGCGGCACTCTCGACATGAAATCCAAGTGCGCGATGGATCTGGCGTTGATGACCTCCATCAAGCGAGCGGGCGTAACCCCTGGCGCCGATTTGATCGCGGCGGCAGTTGCGGACGAGGAGGCGGGTTCCGACTTTGGCGCCAAATTCCTCGTCGAGCAGCATCCCGATCTGGTCCGCGCGGGTTACGTACTCAACGAAGTGGGCGGGTTCACCATCCATTTTGGCGATCGCAAGATCTATCCCGTGCAAGTCGCCGAAAAAGGCTTCGTAACGGTGAAGATGACCGTGACTGACGAGCCCGGGCACGGGTCGATGCCGCGCCGCCGCAACGCGATCTCGACACTTTCCGCATTGATCGTCAAACTCGCGGAAACCCCGATGCGCCAAAGGGTCACTCCCTTGATGGGCCGGGTGCTGACTGAGATGGGCTTTGATCCCGAGAGCGCGCCGGATCTGATGCGGGCGACCTTGTCGAATACCGTTTCGCCGACGATCGTGCGCGCCGGCTACAAGGACAATGTGATTCCGGGCGAGGCGTCGGTAGTGCTCGACGGGCGGACTTTACCGGGCGACGACCCGGAAAGCTTCTGCGCGGAATTGCGCTCGATTGTCGGCCCCGAGCCGTCCTTTGAACTGCTCAAAACGGCGCCCGCGGTCGAGGCCAGCGCCGAGACGCCGCTATTCGATTTGATCAGGAAGCGAACCGAGGCGGCCGATCCGGGCGGGCGCGTGGTGCCGTGGATGATCCCGGGCGCGACGGATAACAAATTCTACGCGCGCCTGGGCACCATCTGCTATGGCTTTTCGCCGGTGAGACTTGAGCCGACGATGCCTTTCGCCGCGCTGTTTCACGGCAACGACGAGCGAATCCCGATCGACGGTTTTTTGTGGGGGCTGAAGCTGTACGCGCAGGTGGTGCTGGAATTCCTCGAGCTCAGGTTTGAGGACGTGTTTGCCTGAACGCCGCGATTGCGGCCGAGCGTGGTCTTCGCTATCTCACGGTCAGCGTCGAGCGACCCGCGCCTCGATCACGCCGCCGTGCAGCCTGGTCAATTCAGTCACTCTGGATGGCGGGTGATGGTGAGGAGCTGGTACGTGTCGCCTTCGATACGGAAAGAAAAGCGCCACGCGCCGGTTACGCGGGCCTGGCAGATGTCGTGCGCTTCGTCGAACTTCTTGGCCCGGAGCGATGGGTGCCGGAGGTCGTGGATGAGAAATGCGACCGGCTTCTCAAGGGCGCCCTGGATGGTCGCCGGCGAAGCGTGGAAGTCGCGGCGGAATCGGTCAGTCCATCGAACGCGCATGGCCCGCGGGGCGCTTGAGTGAGCGCACCAGCGCACGCGCGGACTTGAAGGGTTTGCTCATCCGCCCCGCCGCCACATCCGCGAGCGCTTCTCTGAGCGCGTTCTCCAAGTCCCTGTCCACAAGCATCTTGGGGCGCAGCAGGATGCCCTGCTTGGTGAAGTCCGCCTCCACATAGTCGCCCACGCGAAGTCCCGCGGCGTCGCGGATGCTCTTGGGAATCACGACCTGAAACCTGTGTCCGATTTTCGTCGCCGTTGCCATTGGCATCCTATTGTAGGATGGTAGGAAAATCTGTCAATGGTGACGTAGAGGTGACGGGCAAGGGTCGCTCCTGGTGTTTCGAGGAGCGCGAGCTCCGGCGCAACCGGACTGAACCCCAGCCGCTTCGGTCAGGGGTTCCAGCCGCGGCGTTCGCGCTCAGCCTGCTCTGCGATCTCTGCGGAATACCCCGATTGCAACCACAACGACGGCAAGGACGAAGAGCGCGGATATCGGCATCCAGAGTGACATATACCTAAAGCATATCACCTGGCTCCGCGAAACCAGAACGATCGCGACCGGCTGCGCCCTCACTTAAGCTGGGTCTTTATCTGCCGTCCCAGCTCCACCATCTCCGCCGGCTTCATCCGATTCTCCGCCAGCACGAACAGTTGACGCTCTTCGGTCCGGATATGGCGCTCGAGCAAAACGCAGAACGGGTCCACCTGGTCGTGCGAGCCGGCCTTGATCGCCGCGGCCTGCGCCCGAAGCTCGCGATGGTCGTTCAGCAATACGTCGATCAGCGACGCTTCCACGCCCAGCACAGCACGGAAGGCGGGAAACAGCAGCTCCTCTTCAAGCTTCAGATGGTTGATCAGCCGATAATCGAAGAATGCGCTAACGTGCCTGGCGCGCAGTTCGGGCTCGCGCCTGGACAAGTCGCCGCTGCGCAATCGCCACGCCAGCAGCAGCGCATCATGGTGGTCGTGCGAAAGCGGAATCAAACTTTCATGCCGCCGCGCCATTAACTGTAACTATAGCCGATCTTCAGATCGCCATCCCGGCGCTCCATCCACTGGACCAGGCCCACTGGAAATTGTAGCCGCCGAGCCATCCCGTAACATCTACGGCCTCGCCGATGACATACAGGCCAGGCACGCTGCGGACCTCCATGGTTTTTGAAGAGAGCGCGGCGGTATCGATGCCGCCCACTGTCACCTCGGCTTTGGCCCATCCCTCGGAATCCGTTGGCCTCACCTGCCAATCCTTGAGCCGTGCGGCCATGGCCTTGAGACTGCGATCGGGCAGGGTCGCCATCGGAACTGCGAGCGCGGCGGCCTCGGCCAGGGCATGGGCCAGGCGGGTGGGTAACAGCTCGGCCAGCACACTGCCCAATTCGGCCTTGGGACGCGTGCGCTTGCGATCCTTGAGGAAGCTTTCGGCGTCGATGGCCGGCGCAAGATCGAGCGAGAGTGTGCCGCCTTTTTTCCAGTAAGACGAAATCTGAAGGATGGCTGGTCCTGACAGCCCGCGATGGGTGAACAGGATGCTCTCCCGGAAGCAGTCGCGGCCGTATGAGACCTGCGCGTCGAGCGAGACTCCCGCCAGCGGCGCGATGAGATCGAGCGTCGCGCCGCCAACCTTCAACGCAACGAGTCCGGGACGCGGCTCGATTACCGCCAGATCGAAGCGGCGCGCCATCTCGTAGGCGAAACCGGTCGCGCCCATCTTGGGAATCGAGAGGCCGCCGGTCGCTATCACCAGGGCTGGCGCCACAAAGCTGCCGCGGTTGGTCTCGATACGGAAGCATCCGGCGCGGCTGACTTCGGTGATGCTGTGGCCCAAGCGCGGATCGACCCGGACGGCCGCGCATTCCGCGACCAGCATGTCGACGATTTCGCGCGCCGAGCCGTCGCAGAAGAGCTGGCCCAGGGTTTTCTCGTGATATGGAATCCGATGGCGCTGGACCATCGCGATGAAATCGTGCTGCGTATAGCGGCTGAGCGCGGACTTGCAGAAGTGCGGGTTGGCGGACAGAAAGCGCTCGGGCGCGACCTCGAGATTGGTGAAGTTGCAGCGTCCGCCGCCGGAGATCAGGATTTTGGGTCCCACGCGATCGGCATGGTCGAGCAGCAGCACGCGCCGGCCGCGTTGTCCGGCGGTAAGCGCGCACATCAACCCGGCCGCGCCGGCTCCCAGGATCACGGCGTCGAAGGCTTGCATGGCCGAAGCCAGTTAGCCATTCGGGTGTCGCACGCGCAATGCGGATACAGGACGGTCCGAACAACGGAGGGGAAACAGGAATCCGGTTGCGGCAGGCCGATTTCAGACCTCGGCCAGCCGCATTGGCCGGCAATCGCGATAGAAGATCAGCCGAAGCGGCGCCGGTTGCTCACCGAGCGACGGCGCATCAACGACGATCGGAAAATGGTGACCGGTTTGCGCGGCGCGATCTCCGGCGCCTCAAACCCTTCCACCTTCTCGCGGTCCAGTTTTTTGCCGAGTGCGCGCTCGATGTCCGACAATGAAGCCCGCTCCTCTGGAGCTACCAAACTGAGAGCCTGGCCGGGTTTGCCCATTCGGGCCGTTCTGCCGATGCGATGGATGTAGGTATCGGAAACGTCCGGCAGGTCAAAGTTGATGATGTGGGAAACGTCGGGAATGTCCAGGCCGCGAGCGGCGATATCGGTGGCGACTAGCACGTGGTAAGCGCCCTTGCGGAATCCGGCCAGCGCCGCATTGCGTTGGCCTTGCGACAGGTCGCCGTGAATCGCGACCGCTCTGATCCCGTTGCGCACGAGCATCTTGTTGACGCGATCGGCGCGGCTCTTGGTGCGCGTGAACACGATCGCGCTGTCAACTTCGGCGCGCTTGAGCAGTTGCAGCAGCATCGGCCCCTTGTTATCGAGCGTTACCGGAAAAATCACCTGGCGGATGCTCGCGGGCGGCGTGCGAACCTCTCCCACATTCACCCGGGCCGGGTTGTGCAGGAATTCACGCGCGACCTGTTCCACTCCCACGTCCATCGTGGCGGAGAACATCAGCGTCTGGTGCGGTTTCTTGACCGTGCGCATGATACGGCGCAATTGGGGCAAGAACCCCATGTCGAGCATCCGGTCGGCCTCGTCGATCACGACCAGTTCGATCCGATCGAGCTTTACCGTGCCGCGCTCGAGATGGTCGATGAGGCGCCCTGGGCAGGCGACTACAACTTGTACGCCGCCGCGCAGTTCGCTCATCTGGCGGTTGATCGATTCGCCGCCCACGATCACGGCCGCACGCAGGCGGGTGTTGCGCGAAAAGAGCTGAAACTCATGCCCGATCTGCGCGGCAAGTTCACGGGTCGGCGCCAGGATCAGGGCGCTGACGCCATTGATGCGGCCGGCGTGAAGCCGGTTCAGCATCGGCAGCAGAAACGCGGCGGTCTTGCCGCTGCCGGTTCCGGCCGTAGCGACCAGATCGCGTCCAGTCAGGGCAACCGGAATCGCGCCGGATTGAACCGGGGTTGGTTGATGGTGTCCGCGATCGCGAACCGATCGCAGTACTTCAGGTGATAGCTCAAGTGCAGAAAAAGACAAACGAACTCCATGTTTCAGAGCCAGCGGATTCAGGTTGGGCCGGTGAGCCCAGACCAATGGTTCTGCGTAAAAGTGTGGGGTCGCGGAATCCGACGCGGGGGGCCGTTATTGGCTGACCAGACTGTATCGGCAACCGCCGATCCAATCAAGCGCCCCCCTCGACTTCAAATTATCGTAGTGTCGCTATCGGGCCGCCCTTCGGCCCTTGCCATTCTTCGCCGACGGGTCAGGCTCGATAGTTATCTTTTGTCCCTTCAGCTCGGTGTTGCTCAGCAGGCTGAGCGCGACGGCAACGTCGGACAGCTCCGCCATATCTACGAAGCCAAATCCCCGGCATAGTCCCGAAACCTTGTCGCTGATCGCCAGCGCGCCGCGGACCTCTCCCGCGCGCGCAAAATGCGCGAGCAGGTCGCCGCTGGTAACCGAAGTAGCGAGGTTGCCAACATACATCTTGGGCATTGAGTGCTCTCCATTCTGTTTCAGGCAGTTCTGACTTCGCCCCGCTGCTCGGCCGTTGGGGGCTCTACGAAGGACTTCGCACGAAGACAGATTATTTGCATTATATCTCTTCGGACTACGAAAAGCATAGCCGGCGGGGCGCATTCGGTCTTTTTTTGGGGCGCCGACCCTCCCCGTGCCCTCTAAAACCGCCCATTAACCCCAATGGGATGCCCATATTATTCCCTGCCGGAAAAGTGTAGGATAATTCCTGTAACGCTCGGATCGTTCCTTTCATAAAGACCCGGGAATGAGCCCGGGGTCTCCTGTTCGGAGCTTCCCGGCAAACATAACGGAGGGCATCGAATGCCCAGCAAATTGTATGTAGGCAATCTGGCCTACTCGGTTTCCAACAGCGACCTGGAAGAACTGTTCTCACGGGCAGGCCAGGTGCAAAGCGCCACCGTCATCACGGACAAGTTTTCGGGCCAATCGAAGGGCTTCGGCTTTGTCGAGATGAGCAGCCCGGAGGAGGCTTCCAAGGCGATATCGCAGTTCAATGATACCGAGCTCAAGGGCCGGAATATCAAAGTGAACGAAGCCAAGCCCCGTGAATCGAGCTTCGGCGGCAATAGCCGCGGAGGCGGTGGCGGCGGCGGGGGCAATCGAGGCCGTGACCGCTGGTAGAAAGCGGACGCTCTCCGTTTTTTCAGCCCAAGCAACGGGCGCTGTCGCGTGGCAGCGCCCGAAGCAGACGAAACTCGCAAAGCTCTTGCCCTCGTCCGGGCAAACAGCTCGGTAATTTGGGGCCGTCTTTGATGAGGATACCCATGGAAAAACGCCGCAGAGAACAACTTCGCAAACAAAAGCAGCAGGACAAGGAACAGCGTCGCGTCCAGCGCGTCGCTCAGAAAAAGGCCGACGGGGAACTCAAGGGCGGTAAAGACGCCGACCTCGAGGGCATAGTTCCAGGGCCTCAACCCGGACAGATCATCGACTGACCGGTCAACGTTAGGCGTTAGAGAACCGGGCCGCGACTGCGCCCACCATTTGCCTCGGTGGATTGCGATGAAACCCAGGCAGTCCACGAGGGAATCAGGCGTCGCATTCGACTGCTTGGCGAAAAAAGGTCCCCGCAATCGTGGGACAGGAAGGAGCCCAATTTGGATATCGACGGTATTGTCGCGGAATTAAAAACGGAACGGGATCGCCTCAACCGTGCAATCGCGGCTCTGGACGGAGCCGAGTCAGCTCCCCGTCTCGGGAGGCCACCGGGTTCTACCTCGACCCTGAAGAAGAAAAGGAAAGGAATCACGCCCGAGGGCAGAAGGCGGTTGTCGGAAATGATGAAGCGGCGATGGGCCGAGCGGCGCAGGAAAGCGCGGTAGCAGAAGCATCGTCCGACGCGAAGGGGCACGATCAGCAGTGCCTCTTCCTGTCGCTCGCGGCGCCCGGAAACCTGCGCTTGACGCGCCCTGCGGTTGCCGCAAATCCGCCGCCCGCGGCGAGCTTCGCGATGATCAAAGCGCGAGTCGATTTCGATGGCGCACTCACCGCCCTGCGCGAGTTGGGCGTTCTCCTGGAGACCGATCGGGCCTTTCCGAGCCTGGTCGCGCTGATGGCCGGCGCTCCGGTAAAAGGCACCTGGTGGGCGCATCCGCTCGCCAATGACATCTATATGATGGGCCAGCGCCTGATGGACCACAGCGAGGTGCTGTTCATCAAGCTCCTGAGCGGCAAGACGACCTACCTGCACCGACGCCTGTGGCCGCAACTGGTGGCGATCGCCGTTGCGCGCGAGCCCTGGCAGTTGGCCGCCTTGCCCTCCACGGCAAATTCGATGCTGAAGCGACTCGACTCACGCGCCAGCCTGCGCATGGACGAGGTCCGTTCGTCGCGCAGTGCGAAGGAGTTGGGCGCCGATGCGCGCGTGCTCGAGTCGCGACTGCTGGTTTTCGGCGATGATGTCCACACCAGCTCCTGGCGCTCATGTAAAACAAGTCGAGACGTGGCAGCATTGGGCGCAACGGATCGGATTTGCGATGACGAACCTGCCGCCGCCCGAGCAGGCGCGGCGCAACCTTGAGCAGGTGGTCGCGCAGCTCAATGAGAAGTACGGCGCCAGCGCGACCCTGCCCTGGCAAGCGCCGACACGCGCGGTGCGACACGCGCGCGTCAAGAGTTCCTGACGCCGTCGCGCGGCCGCGGCACAACGGTCGCTGAACACCCCATCAGTGCTGGAGCGCATGAAATGAAGATCGTAGTGCTGGACGGCTACGCGCTGAATCCCGGCGATCTGAGTTGGGAAGGGCTGCGCGCGATCGGCGAGCTCGAAGTCTACGATCGGACCACGGATGATTTGATCGTCGCGCGCGCGCAGAATGCCGAAATCGTGCTGACCAATAAGACCCAGCTATCGGCGCAAACCTTAAGGCAACTCCCAAAGCTGCGTTATGTCGGCGTACTGGCAACCGGTTACGATGTGGTCGAGGTAGACGGGGCGCGCGAGCCTCACCGTCACGGTCACGAACGTCCCCGCCTATGGCACCGCGTCGGTCGCAGAGTTGGTATTCGCGATGCTGCTCGAGATGGCCCGCGCGGTTGCGCTTCACGGTCAAGCGACCAGGACCGGAGAATGGTCGCGGAGTCCGGATTTCTGCTTCTGGAAAGCGCCGCAAATCGAGGTGGCCGGCAAGCTGATCGGAATCGTCGGCTTGGGCCGTATCGGCCGCCGGGTAGGCGAGATTGCCAACGTGTTCGGGATGCGCGTGATTGCCGCCGGTGCCACGCGGCGCGCGACTCCCGACTGGCCGGGCTTTCGATGGTGTAACCTGGAGGAGTTGTTTCAGGAAGCCGACGTTGTCAGCTTGCACTGTCCGTTGACTCCCGAGACCCGCGGGATCATCAACGCGAACAGTCTGGCCAGGATGAAGTCCAGCGCTTATTTGATCAACGTCGCGCGCGGCCCGCTGATCGTCGAAGCCGACCTGGCGGATGCGCTCAACCACGGGCGCCTCGCCGGCGCCGCGCTGGACGTGCTCTCCACCGAGCCGCCTTCGCCCGACAATCCGTTGCTGCGGGCGAAGAATTGTATCGTCACGCCGCATATCGCCTGGGCAACCACGGCCGCGCGCACCCGGCTGCTCGATACTGCGATCGCCAACCTGAGAGCGTTCCTTGAGGGCCATGCGGTCAACGTCGTCTGATCCCACTCCAACCTTCGCCCTCGATAGTCAGTCGGGCTCGCGGATCACACTCAAGAGCGCTGAGGGACATGTCGCGCATGTGTTCGTTCTGGAAGAGGATATCTTGCGCGTGGTGGTTTTGCCCGTTGGGAAGTTTCACTTTCCCCGTACCTGGGCTATCGCGCCTGGCTTGGAGGATGTTCCTTTCAAAGGGCGCGATCGCTTCGACCTCTCGGGTTTCGCCCTGCCCAGGTTTGAGATTTCGACGGCGCCGCACGAAGTGGCAGTCACGACCGCGCGCACACGATTGAGCATCGGGCTGCGAGGCTTCATGTGCCAATGGGACGTGATGCGTCTGGGGCGCTGGGAAAGCGCCGCCTCCGACCGCCCCACCCAGAGCTACAACTTCGGCTGGTGGGACGGGCGCGTCTATCATTACCTGTCGCGCCAGCCGGATGAGATGTACTTCGGTCTTGGCGAGCGAGCCGGAGAAACCGATCGCGCCGGGCAGCGCTATCGCATGACTAACATCGACGCGATGGGCTACAGCGCCAGAACGTCAGATCCGCTCTACAAGCACATTCCCTTCTACATAACCTGGAAGCGGCGGGCCAAAGTGGCGTTCGGGATCTTCTACGACACAGTTGCCGATTGCACCTTCGACCTGGGGCGCGAGCGCGACGCCTATCACGGACCCTATCGCTACTTTGTCGCCGAGCACGGCGACCTGGACTACTACTTCATAGCAGGTCCGGAGCTGGCCGGCGTCGTGCGCCGCTTTACATGGCTGACCGGCAGGCCCGCATTCACTCCGAAGTGGAGCCTGGGTTACTCAGGTTCCACGATGACCTATACAGAGTCGTCGAATGCCCAGGAACGAATGAACGAGTTCCTGCTGCGATGTAATGAACACGACATCTTGTGCGACTCTTTTCACTTATCGTCGGGATACACCTCCATCGGCGGAAGGCGCTACGTCTTCAATTGGGATCGGACTAAGTTCCCCGATCCCGAAGGCTTCGCGCAAAACTATCTGGAGAGTGGCGTCAGGCTGTGCGCGAACGTGAAACCTTGCCTGCTGCTCGATCACCCGCGCTTCAAGGAAGCTGAAGACGAGGGACTCTTTGTGCACGATGAGCAGGGTAAGCCCAGCCTGGCGCAATTCTGGGGTGGGGCCGGCGCCTACCTGGATTTCACCAACTCGAAGACTGTGGCGTGGTGGAAGAGCTGCGTTACGGAATGTCTCTTGAAATATTGTATTGCGGCGACCTGGAACGACAACAACGAATTCGAGATTTGGAGCGACAAGGCCCTGATTGACGGATGCGGTGACAGTCGGCGCGCGATTGAAGCGCGTGCCCTTCAGACCCTGCTCATGATCCGCGCGTCGTGGGAGGCGCAGCGCGAGTTTGCGCCGGGCAAGCGCCAATTCCTGGTTTCGCGATCGGGCGCAGTCGGCTTTCACCGGTACGCGCAGACCTGGTCCGGAGACAACTACACTTCATGGGAAACACTGCGCTACAACATCAAGATGGGTCTCGGCCTGGCGTTATCGGGGGTCTCGAACCTCGGCCACGACGTGGGTGGATTCGCCGGACCGGCTCCGGACCCCGAATTGTTCCTGCGCTGGGTGCAGTTCGGAATTTTCATGCCGCGTTTCAGTATTCATTCCTGGAACGATGACAATACCGTGAACGAGCCGTGGATGTATCCGGAGACTACTCCATACGTCCGCGATCTGATTAAACTTCGCTACCGGTTGATTCCATATCTCTATGATCTGTTGTGGCGCTCACATCGGGACTACGAACCGATTATCCGGCCGACATTCTACGAGTTCCCCGAAGATGAGCATTGCTACGCCGAAAATGATGACATGCTGCTCGGAAAACATCTGTTGGTCGCGGCCGTGGTTCAGCCGGGGCAGCAAACGCGGCAGGTTTATCTGCCCGGCGGTTGTGGCTGGTACGACTTCTGGAGCGGTGACTACTATCACGGCGGCCGCGAGGTTATTTTGCCCGCGCCGTGGGACCGTCCGCCTCTGTTGGCGCGCGAAGGGTGTGCGATTCCCCTGAACGTTGCGGAACAACACTTCGCAGAGCGCACCGACCAGCGCGGGTTTGCGGTCTTTCCACATCGGACCGACGGCCGGTTCGAATCCGAATGTTTTGAAGACGACGGTGAAAGCGAAGCCTGGCGCAACGGCCAGTTCTGGACCTGGCGATTACTAGTTGAGAGCTCGCCTCTGGAATTGCTGATCAAGATTGAGCGCGAAGGAGAGGGCAGTCCCGAAGCGAGCGAAATCGTCTTGCTCCTGCCGCGTCAGGAAACACGCCGGGTCAATCTCCATGGCGGTTCGGTCACAATGGATACTCAGAAGGAACTGAATCGCGAGTTGCGAATCAGACTGACGTCCTGAAAGACCTCGCGTGGAACGAAGCCGGCCTGGAACCTTGCGCAGGAAGGCCGTCGGGTCTATACGGGAGTTGGAATCGGAGACTCAAAGCGGAGATTCCGGTCAAGACCTTTGCACCGGGAGTGGGTCCATACGTGGGAATCCCGGCCAAAATCGCTACAAGTTACCGATTAACGAGCAACTGGCGCTACTTTTGACCTGCCCGGCATTCGCGAGACGGCTACATTGGGGAATAAGATCGATCGCTACTTATGAGGACGGACCCGTTGTTTCGGTCATTTCCCTGGCGAGCATCTTTATCATCGTCTACTGCCCGGAACCTCGCGGTCCTAGTGGTACTTGCCTCGCTCGGGCTCCTGACCTTAACGGCAACGGCTACCGCTACCACGCCAGGGATCACTGACGTAGCCGAGGAGTCCTCGGCCGGCTCCCAAACCAGCACCAGCCTCAGCGTAAATTTCCCGAACGGCAGCACCGCTGCCGGGGAAGTCGCGCTGATGTTCGTCTCTGTTGATACCACCTACTCGGAAGGTTATCCGGCGATTACGACGCCGGCCGGCTGGAACCTGATTTACTCGGTCGGTCACGATAATCAGGATGAAATCGCCGTCTATGACCGCGTGTTGACCGGCTCAGAGACCAGCAGCTATGCAGTCATCCTTAGCGCCACTGCGGGCTCCGCCTACGGATGGTCAGCGATCGTCAAGGTATTCTCCGGGGTCAACACCGCGGCTCCGATTGATCCAGGGGCCATCGCAGGGACATTCTATGACGGTGAAACGGAAGTTCTGACCGGGAACTCAGTGGCTTTCAGTACGTCGCAGGCCAATGATGCGGTTGTGCTGTTCGCGGTAACTAATTTCTTCAGCAGCGATAACACCCAGGCCTTCACCTGGCCCGCCGGCTTTAATCAAATAGCAGAAGTAGATGAAGATACTGTGGGACAAGCCAGCATCGGGGCTGCATGGGACATTCAATCCACAGCGGGGACCACTGGCGCCTTAAGCGTAGACTGGTCAACCTCGCTTGGCAGTAGTAGCCCGCTGTGGGAGATTTTCAGCGTAGCGCTGCAGCCCGCACCCAGCGGAGCCCCCACGCCGACTGCGATCCCGACGCCGCCACCCCCGGCCGGTGCTTGGTGGGGTCACCTGTATATCGTGATGTGGGAAAACTCTAACTTCGACCAGCTTATTAGCGGGACTTCGCCCTCCGACCCGGCCCCAACGCTGCCTTACGTCAACGGCTTGTTGACTGGTACGGGCCATCCGTTCGCGGCGGCGGTAGCGGCGTCGGATCTCACCGCCGACGCGACCGTATATTACTATGGCAATTTTGCCCCATATTCGCAGCCAAACTACATGACTATCTTTGCTGGGGACAACGTCGCAGGAACACAATCCGGCGTGGCGGATTTTAGTTGTCTTTCGGGAGGCGGACCACAAGTAACCGATGACAGTTGTGGTCCGACCAGTGGGCTTTGCGCTGCGGCGGCACCAGGGACCACGTGTTGCGCGATAACCACGCACGACAACATCTTGCGCCATTTGATTGCGGACGGCATCGCTTGGGCCGATTATAGCGAGAGCATGAACGCTTGCTACGGGCCCGGATATGACGGCTGTGCCAACGATTGCTTGCTCGACATGGATCACGAGCCCGGTCGCAATATGCTTGATGTCGTCGATAGCTCGACCCAGCTTCAACACCTTCAAGACAGCACTGTTTTTGATTCGGCCATTGCGGCCTGCGCTGACGGGAATTGCGATGCAATGCCGCAGTTCGCCATGATCGCGCCGGATGACTTGGACAACTGCCACAATTCCGAACCGCCATGCACAGCTGCCGACACCTGGTTCAATCAGCATATCGGGCCGTTGTTAGCCTTGCCTATGTTCCAACCCGGCGGCGATGGGGTTTTGATCCTGACGGTCGATAATGCCTTGACCGATACCACCAACGGCGGCGGCGCAGTCCTATGGATGGCCTATGGGCCGCGCGTTAAGGCGGGCTATCTCAAGACTTCCGGCACGTTCTACAATCACACCAACCTAACGACGACGATCCTAACGGGATTCGCTGATCCGCACCCGACTCCGAACGGAGCGCCGTGGTCCTCTGCACCGGCAATGGCGGAGTTTTTCCTGGGACCGATGTCAACGTCGCCAACGCCGGGCAGCACGCCAACGCCGGGCAACACGCCCACGCCAACTGCAACCAAGCCCACGCCGACGCCGGCCGCCGCGACGGCAACGGCTACCGCGGCCGCGACACCCGCAACGCCGACCACGACGCCCACGCCGACGCCAACCAAGACGGCAACAGCTACAGCCACCGCGACACCGGCAACCCCGAGCGCGACGGCTACCACTACCCCGACCGGGCCCACGCCGACGGCTGGGCCAGGGATCACTGAGGTAGTCGAGGAGTCTTCAGTCGGCTCTCAAACCAGCACCAGTCTCAGCGTAAATTTCCCAAATGGCAGCACCGCGGCGGGGGAAGTCGCGCTCATGTTCGTTTCGGTTGACACCACATACGCGGAAGGCTATCCGACCATTACGACGCCCACTGGCTGGAACCTGATTTACTCGGTCGGTCACGATAACCAGGACAAAATCGCCGTCTATGATCGGGTGTTGACCGGCTCGGAGACCAGCACTTACGCAGTCACTCTCAGGACCACTGCGGGCGCCGCCTTCGGATGGTCAACAATCATCAAGGTATACTCTGGGGTCAACACCACGACTCCCATTGATCCAGGGGCCGTCGCAGGGACCTTCAACTACGGTGAAACGGAAGTCCTGACCGGGAACTCAACGGCCTTCAGTACGTCGCAGGCCAATGATGCGGTTGCGCTGTTCGCGGTAACCAATTTCTTCAGCAGCGATAACACCCAGAGATTCACCTGGCCCAGCGGCTTTAGTCAAATAGGAGAAGTAGACGAAGATACTGTGGGGCAGGCCAGCATTGGGGCGGCGTGGCACATTCAGCCCACATCGGGAACCACAGGTGCCTTAACCGTAGACTGGTCAACCTCGCTTGGCAGTAGTAGCCCGCTATGGGAGATTTTTAGCCTGGGGCTGCAACCCGCAAGCGGCGGAACGCCGGCGCCACCCGCGACACCCGCGCTGACGCCAACCACGACGGCAACAGCGACAGCTACCGCGACACCCCCAACGCCGACCGCGACACCCGCACCAACGCCGGCGCCAACCAGGACGCCTACGCCAACGCCTTCCGCGACGGCAACAGCTACACCTACCGCGACTCCTGCCACGCCGACGCCGATCCCAACGGCAACACCTACAGCTACCCCGACACCCGCCACGCCGACCGCGACACCCACGTCGACCCCGACCGCGACACCCACGCCTACACCAACCAGGACACCCACGCCGACGCCGACCGCGACACCAACGCCGACGCCAACCAGGACGCCCGCGCCGACGCCAACTCCCAGCCCCGCGCCGGGGGTGTGCAACCCCGACTCGGGCGGCTATCCGGTCGCGCACTGCGCGGCGCTCGGGCCGATCGCGGGCGGGACAACTCTCAGTGGCAGTCTCTCAATGGCGAGCGGCGACCTGCTCTATGTGGCAGTCTCGGAGTCAGGCACTCTCAGCGAGAACACCTCGGTCGCGGCCGTGAGCGGATGCGCGGCTGCGTGGACGGCGGATGCGGTCGGGAACTCGCCCGGTTGGGGCAGCGGCACCGTCTGGCACGCTACCTCGAACACGACCGGCTCTTGCACCGTCACAGTTATGCTGGCGTTCCCGAACGCGGCTTCGGCAACGGCCTACGATGTTCCGTACGGCACGGCGACCGTCGATAATTTCGCCGCCGGAACGATTTCCCCGGTCCCGGCGCTCAACGCCAACCTCAGCACGGGAATCGCCGGCACGAGTCACGGGCTGGATGTACTGATAGCTGCGCTCGGAGCCTACACCGTCAGCGGGACCTGGAACGGGGCGCTGATCGACAGCACCGGTACGATCGTGGATGACGGGCCGCGCGACGGGGTCGATTTGCTGGGCGACCAGGGTCATCAACTGTTGACCACCACCGGCAGCTACGAGGCGTCGCGCACAATCTCCGGCAATGCCGCCGGCGGGGCGGCTTTCGTCGCCTATCAATTGAGGCCGACGCCAACACCAACGCCGGCGCCGTAACAGCCGTCGATTTGCGCGTAAAATGAAGATCAGGTGATCCATTCCTGAGTCGAGATAGAGCGTAGAAGTCGGAGGCTAGGCCCGCTGACGCCCGAACTGAGTCTGGCCGCCGAACTGAACTCGCGCAGAACTGGACCTGCCCGAATTCTCAGCGGTGGTTGGCCGGTGTGGCGCCCGGCTGGCGCCGGGTGGTAGCCAATGCTGCCAGCGTCTGGCCGTACCAGAACGAATAGCGCGGCAACCATCGCCAGAGCTTGAACTTGGACCGCCGGCCTCGCGATCGACCCATCGCGACGGAACCTCAGCGATACGCCATCCAGCGCGGAGCGCCTTGGCCACAATTTCGAGGTTGATTTCGAACCCGCCGCCACTTTCCAGGGACAGACGCTGCAGCCGCTCAGTGCGATAGAGCTTGTAGCTATTGGTGGGATCGCAAGTGGGCAGGCCGAAGAGTTTCAGCGAACGGCCTGCGATTCGCGACAGCTTGCCCTTCAGCCACGGCCCGCCAATTTGCTCGCCACCCGGCATGTAGCGCGAGCCCGAGACCAGGTCGTAGCCCTCGCTGAACCGCTGCAACATCGCAGGCAGGGCCCGCAAGTCGTCGGACCGATCGGCCATCATGACCACCACCGCGTCGCCGCGCGCAGCGCCGAAGCCGCTCCTGAGCGCATTGGCGGGCCCACGGCCGAGCGTGTTGCGTATCAACCGGTACTCGATCGATCGGGGCGGCGCCAGCGACCTCACCACCGGTAGCGTCGGGTCGGACTCTTCGTCGTAGACGATTAGTACCTCGGCCGGAACCGTTAAGGCGTCGTTCAGTGAATCGAGCATCGGGCGGATATTTTCCGCTTCGTTGCGCACCGGGATCACAAGGCTCACCCGCTCGATCACATGCGCCCCTCTTTCAGTTGCGCCTCGATCCAGGGAATCACTTCTTGAAGCACGGTGTTCAAGTCGGTGCGGGCCTCGAAGCCGAGCATGTCGCGGGCCTTGCGCACATCGGGCACCCGCATCTGCACGTCATGCGCATAGGGCGGGTCGGACACGTACGCGAATTTGCGGCCGGGATTGATCTTGTTCCATACCATCTCCGCCAGTTCCAGCACCGTAGTCGACGTGGCGGTCGAGAGGTTGAAGTCGTCGTTGACGGCGCGCTCGCTCTCCATCGCCATCCGGATTCCGCGCGCGACGTCGCCACCATAGGTGTAATGGCGGACCTGCTCGCCCGAGCCCAGAATGTGCAGCGGGTTCTGACCCTTCAAGACCTTGATCACCAGGTCGGGTAGCACATGGCTCATCGCGAGCTTCACATTGCCGGACAGAATGGATGGCGCGTTGAGAGCCCGGCGCTCACCTATTCCGACGCAATTGAACGGGCGCACGATCGTGTAAGGGAGCTGGTATTGCTGCCACGCGCCGCGCGCGAAGTATTCGCAGGCCAGCTTCTGGAATCCGTAAGTCGATAGCGGCGGCGGAGAGCTAAGCTGCGCGCCTTCGGGAGTCGGAAACTGTGTAACACTCTCGAACACCATCGACGACGAGACTACCACGATACGCCGCAGACGCGCCTCACGATGCGCCCACAGGCTCGCGTCGAAGGCCGCGGCGGTAATTCGCTCGTTCTCCGCGATCAGATCGTACGCGTACTGGTGAAAGTATGAGATGCCTCCGATCATGGCGGCGCCGGCAACCAAGATCTCGCAGTCGGCCAGCAGTTCCTTTAACAGGGCCACATCCTTGGCATCACCGCGGACCAGCCTGTAGCGAGGATTGTTGTCGTAGGTGCGAGTCAGCAGGCCGTACTTGGACAAGTTGTCAAGTCCCACCACTTCGTGCCCGGCGCCGAGAAGGTCCTCGACCAGGTAGCCCATGATGAAACCGGCTGCGCCGGTCACGCATACTTTCACAGCTGCCGCCCCTGACCCAGGAGGTTCCAGACATCGACCACGTGCTTGCCCCGGAAATCGAGCTGCTTGTAGACCTTGTGCGGTGTGGCGATCAAAATGATGTCCGACTTTTCGATCAGCTCTTCGGCGGGCACCAGCCCCTTCTCTCTAACGTACGGGTCGGAGCAAAGCACGGCGCGTGCTTCGAGCTCGAGCAGGCTCTTGAGCTTGTAGGACAGCGAGTCCCGCGAGTCGTCGATGTCGGCCTTGAATGCCATCCCGAGAATTCCCGCGGTCTTGCTCTCGAGGTCGCCGTGCTGCTTCTTGATGCCGTCGATCAGATGTCGCGGCAGCCCCTCGTTCACGAGCATCGCGGAGTGGCCAAGCCAGAAATGGTTCTTCGCGAACGCCGCGAGCTGCATCGTGTCCTTGAACAGGCACGGGCCGGCGGCAAAGCCGGGACCGGGAAAGTCGATCGCGCGGGGATAGTTGTGCGTGATTCCGCGGTAGATCGCGTCGAAGTCCACCCCGAATTCGGTCGCAATCATATAGTACTGGTTCGCCACCGCGAACTTGATATAGCGCCAGGCGTTGGTGAAGAGCTTGGTAAGCTCCGCCTCGATCGGTCCCATCTCAACCAGGTCTTCGGTCAGCACGCTGAACAGCTTGCGCACACGGGACAGGCCGCCGGGCGTAAATGACGCTACGATCTGGGGCAGTGCGAAAATCTCGGCGAGGCCCTGCCCCTGCGAGATGCGCTCGGGGCAAACCGCGACGTCGATCTTCAGGGCATTGTCGGACAACCATCGCTCCACCCTGGCCGACGTTCCGGGATAGAGCGTGCTGCGCAGGATTAGCAACTGGCCATCGCGAAAATATTCCCGATAGGATCTCAGGGTATCGTCGATGGCCCTGAACGACGGCGACAGATGACCGTCGATCGGCGTCGCTACCACCAGCACGAGCGCATCGCTGTCAGCGATCGCGTCGGGGCTCGCGCAGACCTCCAGCCTGCCGCTCGCGAGCGCCTCGCGCAGATGCTGCTCTCCGCCTTCCTCCATAAACGGCATCTCGCCACGGCGGACCTGGTCGGCGGAGTTGCGGTCCGTATCCCAAATCGCCACGCGCTTTCCCCTCATCGCGAACGCGATCGAGAGCGGCAACCCGACGTGCCCGCATCCGCCGATCACGCACAAGTCGAACCGCATAGGTCGTTCCCTCCTCGAGAAAGCGCGAAACCACTCATCGCTCAGGCTTGTGGCCGCACGGCCACCGCGAACATCTGCTTTCCCAGAATCCACTGGGCAATTCCAACGCGCAAGTAAAGTGCGACCATCCAGCCGGCGGTTGGCAACCGCGATTTGAACGTGTAGGGCAGAAACTTCGGAATCAGCCGTTCGACTTCGAAGCCATTCTTGATCAGCGCTTCGCGCATACTAACATGGGTCAACGGAAGCATGTGGTCGTAGAAATCCCAATAGCGCGGACCAAGGTACCGGATGTTGGGCTGGAGGATTAGCATCCGTCCGCCCGGACGGAGGCGCTCACGGGCTTGCTGAAGGACAAGATCCATGTCCCGCTTGCTTTCGAGATGCTCGAAAAAGTTGCTGGCGAACACGACGTCGAAATAGGCCGCGGGAAGCGCGGACATATCGCGGCAGTCGCCGGTTACAACCTTCACTCGTTCGCCGGCGTAGCGTGCGGTGTCCGGGTTGACATCGTAGGCATATTTCTCGGCGCACCGGATATTGTTGATGAACTCGCAGTAGCCCGCGGCGATCTCCAGGACCCGGTCGTCAGGGCGGACAAACTTGCTGAAAAAGTCGGCGCACAAGATGACCCATACCCGCTCCTTGCTCGCGATGTCCGCCGGCGAGAATCGCGCCCTATATAGAACGGCTACCGCTTCTGCCTCTGTCTCTCGCATCGTGAACGTCATCCCCGGATGAAGTTGATACTGCCGCAAGGCAGCCACTTCGCGATCCGTTCGCCGATCAATACAAGTTGCGCGCGCTATTGGCAATCGCGAAGTTTGACCGATGATGCCGAGCGACACGGGATTGGTAAGTTGGTGTCACTCTCTCGCATCCGGGCCTTTCGGCGCAGGGGGCTTCTCAGAAGGTTCCTCGCCAAAGTTGATTCGTTCCTGTTCGATGACGAAGCCCTGATGGCGCACCTGAGCGTGGATGGCTCCTACGTATTCACCGATTAAACCCTGAAAAAAGAGCACGAGGCCGAAGAAAAAGAACATCCCAACGATCAGTGTTGCAGTACCGGGCGGCCCGAAAGACCTCCCAGCCACGAGATTGATCGCCAACGTAACTAGCGCATAAACAATCGAGAGGGCCGCTACGGCGAAGCCAGTGACGGTCGCAAGACGGATTGGAATGCTGCTGAAAGATACTAAACCATTCAATCCCTGATCGAAGAGCGATATCAGCGAGTTCTTGGAAAATCCCTTCCTTCGCGCACGCCAGGTATACTCGATTCCAGTTGACTTGAAGCCGCAATTGGCAATCAAGCCGCGGATATACGGATAATAGTCATCGAACATAGTCAGCGCCGTGAGAACGCGCCGGTCTATCAACTGGAATTCACCAACATTCGCGTGAAGTTCTATATTGGCTACGCTCTTGACGAGCTGATAGTACAGCCGTCTCGTAGTACGTAGCATAACGCCCTCCTCCCGGGTCCGGCGAATGCCGTACACTACGTAGTAACCTGCCTCCCACTTTCGCACGAATTCTGGAATGAGTACCGGGGGATCTTGAAGGTCGACAGCCAGCATTACCAGAACGGCATCGCCGCGACAGTGACGCAAGGCGTTGAAGGTCGAGCGAAAAGGCCCGTAGTTGCGCGCGTTGACGATCACGCGGACGCGCTTGTCGGCCGCCGCGATTTCGCGCAGCACTTCGACGGTCCGGTCCGTTGAGGCGTTGTCCGCGAAGATCTGCTCGAAATCATAACCGGCCATCTCCTTCTCGAAGATCTCGCGTACGGCCTGATAGCATGATTGGACGTTGTCTTCCTCGTTGAAGCAGGGGGACACAATGCTGACAAGCTTGTTCATCGAATCAGGGGTCTCCTGAGAAGCTACCCTTTGAGGCCTTACTTATAGCCTACTGCTGCCAGGTTACCAGCCGGTAACGGAATCGACATTTGCCCCGCCCTTGTCCGCGCGAGAACTGTCAGCACTGATTGCTTCAACCGCTTTGGGAACGGGAGCAATTGGCTCCAATATGAGATCGGATAGGCGTTGAGGAAAGAACGCACCTCGACCTGCCTGAAACCGGCGCCCTCCAACATGCGGCGAAAGCTTTTGGGGGAGAAGAGCTGCAAGTGTTCGATATCAAAGATAGGTGATCGGAAGCCGAGCAACCGGGCAGAAAGCGCGCGGCGATTGTGGCCGATCAGAAAGAGCGCGCCGCCGGGCTTAAGAATGCGCCAGATGTCGCGCGCCATGGCCAGCGGCTCGCTCACGTGCTCGATGGTCTGAAAGCAGGTTACCAGGGTGAATTCCCCCTCAGAGAACGATCCCGGCTGGAACGACTGGTGACGGATCAATGGACGCACGCGCGGATCCGCAGCCGCGATCGGCGCGGCCGACGCCTCGATTCCTACCACCGGGGAAAACTGCGCGTCGATCAGCTCCTTCAAGAAAGCGCCGTCTCCAGTACCGATATCCATCGCCTGGGCCCGGTCCGGAAGCCGAGTGGCGATTCGCTTCAACAGACGGCCGTACGTGCGGCTAGCGTAGCGTGCCTCGATCGAGCTGGCGAATGCCGCCTCGAGATAGAGGCTTGCCAACTGTCCAGCGAGAGGGGCCGGATTGGCGTATACCAGGTCGCACACGGCGCACTCCCACAGACGCCAGTGCATGTATTCAGGAACCTTGCGCGACGCGAACGCGAAGCGATCCAGATCAAGGTTGATGTTCTCCTCGGCGAAGAGTTTCGCGCGATCGTTGCTGCCGCAGATGGGACAGCAGCGAGCAGCCACATCAAGCGTCCCGACCCGGATGGGCGTGGCCTGATGGCCACTATCGGCGAGATCCAGAGTCACTTGCCGGACCAGTGCGGTTTGCGCTTTTCCAGGAATGCGCCGATTCCCTCCTGCGCGTCGGAGGCCATCGCGTTGAGGCTCATCACTTCCTTGGTGTAGTCGTAGGCCTTGCGCTGATCGAGATCGATCTGCGCGTAGAAGGCCTGCTTGCCGATCGCGACCGTCAGCGAGCTGGCCTCGACGATTTGCGTCACTAGGCGGCGGGTCTCTGCGATCAGGTCGGCATCGGGCACGACGCGGTTTACGAGTCCCCATTCGGCGGCGGTGCGAGCGTCGATCGGCGTGCCCGTGAGCAGCATCTCCATCGCGCGCTTGCGCCCGATCGCGCGCGTCAGCGCAACCATCGGGGTCGAGCAGAACAGCCCGATTCGCACACCGGGGGTGGCAAACTTGGCGCTCTCGGCCGCCACCGCGAGATCGCAGGTCGCCGCGAGCTGGCATCCGGCGGCAGTGGCGATACCGTGCACGCGCGCGATCACCGGCTGCGGAATCTGTTGCGCGGTATGCATCAGCTCGGCGCACAGGTCAAAGACATGGCGGTAGAAACCGATGTCGCGGCCGACCAACTCGCTGAGATCGTGACCGGCACTGAAAGCGGGACCCGCGCCGGCGAGGATCACTGCGCGCAGATCGCGCCGCTCGCCGGCGGCGCGCAACGCCGCGATCAGATCGGCCATCATCGCGGACGAGAGCGGATTGCGCTTCTCGGGCCGGTTCATCGTGATCGTGAGCAGGCCTTCTTCTTCGTGAAGGATCAGATTCGGCTCGGACATCGGGGTACGCCTCCGCTCCAAGTTTAGGTCGGTTGCGCTCGGACGGGCAAACCAGCGCCGGCGCGATTGACGCGGCTCAGCGGCGCATCCGGACGATACAGGCGCTATGCGGCGCCAACTGGATGGACTCGGGCGCGTCGTCCTCTGTACCTTCGAGCGAGACCATTCGCACCTCGGCGTCGTCCAGACTGGAATCGTGGACCGCGACTCGTTCGGTCTCATCGCCGCGATTCAGGATCATCGCGAGCGCGTAGCCGGGCAGCTCCTTCTTCAGCACACGAATCGGTCCTTGCTCCAGCAAATCGAGCGGCAGAGCTGGTCCCGCGGCGGAGTCGGCTTCGGAGCCGAGTTGCGCCACTGATCGGAACAGCGCGGCCTCCTCGGGTCCGAGCAGGCTCATGTCGTCGGAGAGCAGAAGCATCCCGCCGCTGACCGCGATCGCGGCGGCGAGCGCCCCGCGCTCGTTGGCGCTCAGGCTGGTTTCGCGCTGGCGCAGCATCAGGCAGTCCGGATCGTTGAGCCACAGCCGCCGATGCATAAAGCTGCGCGCCACAATCGCGTCGATCGCCTGTTTGGTTCCGGTGCCCCACGCCGGAGAGACATCCTCGCCAATGCGCATCCCGTCGACAATTCCGATCGCCGGCCCGAGCGGACATCCGCAGCCGAGAATGAAGGTCCGCTCGCCGGCGCCCGCCCGTATCGCCTCGAGGCCGCGGCGCAGCGCCTGCGCGCGCGTCAGTCCCTGGTCGTGGCGAATTCCCTGCGCGGCGGCGGCATACAAAAAGTCGAGTTTCAAATAGGAATAGCCAAATTCATCGACCAGCTTAGCGAACAGGCGCGAGAGATGGTCCGTGAAAGCTGGATGAGTTGGATCGAGCGCGTAGGCAAAGCCGTCCTGATGGGTAGTCCAGTGAGTATTGTAGCCGGCCTTGAGCGGCTCGCCATTGGGATCGCGGATGAACCATTCGGGGTGCGCATTCATGATTTGCGCGTCGCGCGCGGCGAGAAACGGCGCGGTCCAGATGCCGGCGGCGAAGCCGGCGCCGCGAATCTCATCCGCGATGCGCTTGAGCCCGCTGGGGAATTTCGCGTTGGTGGTGTCCCAATCGCCGAGCGCCGACTGAAAACCGTCGTCAAGCTGCACTAGCTCGATTGGAAAATCATCGCGCGCCGCCGCCAGCGCGCGCAGGTTGGCGCGGAGCGCGTCTTCCGTGATGGCGTGAAAGTAGTGGTACCAGGAACACCATCCGCGCTGGTATGGCGCGTTGACGCGCGCGCCCATCGCGGCGCCGATCGCAGCGGCCCATCGCGCCGCCAGGCGGGCCGCCGGCTGCTCAGCGCGCACCAGCATCAGCGGCTCCAGCTCGCATTCGGCACGGGCCACGAGCGTGACGCCGTCGAGCATCACGCGCGCTCTGATTTCGGCCGGAGTCGCGACGGTGATCGCCGTGAGCTGCGACGCCCCGCCGACAAATCCGGCCAGCAGGCGCTCGTCTGCGCCGTCGGCCTCGATGATCGTGAACAGCTCGGAGGTTGCGCCTTCGGGGAATTCCGCGGGGCGCGTCGTTTCGCTCTGATGGGAAAGCCGGATCAGCTCAACGGCCTGGTCGCGATAGTGAGGGCGGCCGGCACCAACGCGGGCGGCGCGCGAATCACTCCACGATTGATAGCCGTGCTTGAAGAATCGCGCCGGGCGATCGGCGGCGATTCCGGTTGCGACCCCGTAGGTTGCCGACTCGAGCGCAATCGGCTGGTCGCCGCGATTGGCGACGGTGGCGCGCAAAATCATCTCCTTGCCGGGCTGGCCGGCGGTGCGCTCGATTCGGATCGCGAGTTCTACCGCGTCCTGTCGCACCGACGCGCGTGATGCGCCAGGCGCGATCGGCAAATCGAGGACGCGCGCGACGCCCGTGCTGTCGCGCCATCGCAGCTCCAATCGGTTCGGTATCACGGGCGAAGCTTCGCAAAGCCCGCGCGCGGCGGCAAGCGGCTCGCGCGATGGCGCGGGGTCTGTCAAACTTTGGGATTCCTGCGATGAAGCCAAGTCCGACAGCCAGCGTGCCGATTCCCGATCCCGCCGAGGTCGAAGCTGCCGAGATCGAGTCGGCCGAGCTGGAAGCCGATAGCGCGCAATCAGGATGGACCGCGGCTTTTCGCGCGTTCGGCCATCGCAATTATCGGCTGTATTTCTCGGGCCAACTGGTCTCGCTGATCGGCACCTGGATGCAGACCGTGGCGCAGGCGTGGCTGGTGCTGCGGCTCTCCAATTCTTCCTTCATGCTGGGCGTGGTGTCGTTCGCGAGCTATACGCCGATTCTGCTGACCGGGCTGTTCGCCGGCGTGGTGATCGATCACGTCGACCGGCGCCGCCTGATCGTGGCCACGCAGACCGTCCTGATGGTCAACGCGTTCCTGCTGGCGGCGCTGACCTGGTGGCACGTAGTCCGCGTCGAGCACGTGATCATCCTGGCGGCGCTCAACGGACTGGTGGCCTCGTTCGATATGCCGGGGCGGCAATCGTTCGTGGTCGAGATGGTGGGGCGCGAGGATTTGCCCAACGCGATCGCGCTCAACTCGATGATGTTCAACGGCGCGCGCGCGATCGGCCCGGCGGTCGCGGGCCTGCTGCTGATGGGCTTCGGCGAGGCCGGATGTTTTTTTCTCAACGGGCTGAGCTTCCTCGCCGTGATCTGGAGCCTGCTCCAGATGGATGTTCCGCGGCGCGCGCGCACCAGCTTTGGCTCCGCGATGCTGGTCCGCGTGCGGGAAGGGCTCAGCTACGTACGGCATCACGACGCGACCTTCTATCTGCTGTTGTTGGTCGCGATTAACAGCGGCTTCGCGGTGCCGTTCACGGTCCTGGTGCCGGTCTTCGCGCGCGACCTGCTGCATGGCGGACCACGCGCGTACGGTTTTCTGCTCGCGTCGCAAGGAGTTGGCGCAGTGCTCGGCGCGCTGGTGATGGCCTCGAACTCCAGCGCGTCGCGGCGGCTGCGCCAGAACCTTACGTTTGGAATCTTCTGCATGGCTATCGGCGTGATGCTGTTCGGGCTGTCGCCGTGGATGGCGCTCTCGATGGCGGCCGAGTTTCTGGTCGGCGCGGGCCTGATGAACTACATGGCGACCACCAACACGCTGTTGCAACTGTTCGTCTCCGACGAGTTGCGCGGCCGCGTGATGAGCATCTACACGCTGTCGTTTATCGGAATGGCGCCGCTGGGGAGCCTGGAAGTCGGGTTCATCGGCCAGCATGTCAGTCCCAGGGTCGCGGTATTTTGCTGCGGGATGGTCGCGCTCGTCTGCGGATGTGTTCTGCTGACGAGGATCAGATTAATCGCCGCCGAGCAGGCCCGCCGCGAAGCGCTGGAGGCGTAGGCGTGACCGCCAATGCCAACAAGCGCCGCTCGGCGCGACTGCCCGGCGACGATCCAAGCGCGCTACTGCGCGAACTGCCCTCGATCGATGAATGCCTACGCGCCGCCGAACAGGCTCCGACGCTGGCCGCGCTCGCGCGCCGCTATGTGAAACTGATGGTGCAGCGGCAGATGGCCGAGCTGCGCGCGAGGATCGGCGCCGGCGGCTGGCGCGGCCCTCAATCGCGCACCGCAATAATCGAGGAAATCCTGTTGCGCGCGGAGCGCGCAATCGCGGCCGATGAACCGGCGCTCACGCCGGTCGTCAACGCCACTGGCGTGGTGCTCCACACCAACCTGGGACGCGCGATTCTGCCCGAGGCCGCGATCGCAGCGGTCGAGCAGGCGGCGCGCTCGCCGCTCAACCTGGAATACGATCTGTCCGGCGGCAGCCGCGGCGATCGCGACCACGCGGTCCAAGCGGAGATTTGCGCGCTGACCGGCGCCGAAGCCGCGACCGTGGTCAACAACAACGCCGCCGCCGTTCTGCTGGCGCTCAACTCGCTGGCCGACGGGCGCGAGGTAGTCGTGTCGCGCGGCGAATTGATCGAAATCGGCGGGTCGTTCCGGCTGCCCGAGATTATGGCCCGGAGCGGCGCGCGCCTGCGCGAGGTCGGAACGACCAACCGCACCCATCCGCGCGACTACCTGGATGCGATCGGGCCCGACACCGCGCTGCTGCTCAAGGTTCATCCCTCCAACTACCGCGTGACCGGATTCACCGCCGAGGTCGCGCTCGCAGAGCTGGTCGAGATCGGCCGCGCGCGCGGCATCGAGGTGATGGAAGATCTCGGCTCCGGCGCGCTCGTTGATCTGAGCGAGTTCGGACTCCCGCGCGAGCCGATCGTGTCGGAAAGGATCGCGGCGGGCGCTGGGCTGGTCACGTTTTCGGGCGACAAGCTGATGGGCGGTCCGCAGGCCGGATTGATCGCCGGCAAAAGCGCTCTGGTAGCGAAGCTCAAGGAAAATCCGCTCAAGCGGGCGCTGCGATGCGACAAGCTGACGCTGGCCGCCTTGTCGGCGACCCTGCGGCTGTACCTGCGCTCGAGCGCAATCGAGGTCGCGATCCCCACGCTGCGCCATCTGCGGCGCTCGGTGAAGGAGCTGGAGGCGGAGGCGATTACCGCGCAGGCGATCCTGTCCGAACGGCTGGGCACGGGATTCCGCATCGAAGTTATCGCGTCGGCTTCGCAAGTGGGTTCCGGCTCGCTGCCGGAAGCCGAGCTGGAAACGCGAGCCCTGAGGGTGACTCACGACGCGCTGTCGGCAGACGCGATCGCGGCGCTGTTCCGCCGCGCCCGCCCACCGATTATCGGCCGCATCGAGGACGGCGCGTTCTTGCTTGATTTGAGGACGATCGAGGATCCGGCCGTTTTGGCCGCGCAATTTCCCGAACAATCAAAGACCGCGCAGTGACTATAGTCAATCGGAGGGAGATCATGCCTGACAAGACCTACAAGGTAATCGAAGTGGTCGGCGTTTCGGACGACAGTGTGCAGAAAGCGATTCGCAACGCGATCAAGAAGGCCAGTGAGACGTTGCGGAACCTCGATTGGTTCGAGGTCAGCAACATCCGCGGCTCGATCGACAAGAAAGCCAAGCCGACGTTCCAGGTGACGGTCCGTATCGGCTTCCGCCTCGAAGGCGCCGCCGCGGATTAAAAGAATCGGCCTGCGGCTTGGGCGGCGATGCGATGGCTGATCTTCAGGACATCTGGTCCGCCGGGGATGACGCGCAACGGAATTTCCAGGCGTTGCTCGCGGAAAAAGCACAGCGCCTGTTCGCCCTCGCGGCAGTAGTACAGGGATAACCCGGCCTGAAGCGTCGTCTCGCCGGGGTTGAGCCGGATCGGAATCGCGATAAGCTGGTCCTTCACTCCCACGGCGGGCGCCTCGACCTCCGCCACTTGGGAATCGGCGCTCGAAACTTCCAGCCGAGAGGGCGCGTCCGCATTGAGATGCGTTCCCTCCGGCAATTCTATTTCTATTAGCAACTGTGTAGCGCGCGGCGAGACAGCCTGTGGCTCGAGTCGTACTATGTTCGCGTTCGTGTCCGTGGCGCGGGATCGGCTGAGCCGTTCCGGATGCTTCAATATCAAGGTCGAAAGTTGATTGGACGTCGGATCGAAGATCCGAATGAGGTTATTGTTGGTATCCGCGATAAAGAACCGGCCGGCCGCGAAGCACAGCCCGTTGGGCTCGTTGAGCTGCGCGCTGCCCGCCTCGTCGTCCTTCCAGCCGCGCAGGCCCGTGCCGGCCAATGCCGTCAGCTCTTTGGTCTTGAGGTCCAGGCGCCTGATCTTGTGATTGTAGGTATCGGCGACATAGAGCGCGCCGTCGTGGTAATGGATTCCGATGCAATGCTGCAGGCGGGCGATCGATGGCTGACCATCGATATCGCCGAACTCGAATAGCCCGCGCCCGATCAGGGTCTCGACTTTGCCGCCGGGCTCCAGGTCCGCGGCGCGAATCGCGCTGACCTCGCTGTCGGCAAAATAAAGCCGCGCGCCGTCGGTGGTGATTCCGCTGGGCTGCGCGAGCGCGCATGACTTCAAGGCACCGTCAACTATGTCCTCGCGGCCCGAGCCGGCGTGGACTCGCGCCTGCGAGGTCTTGAGATCGAAGCTCCAGAGCTGATGGGCACCCGCCATCGCGATATAGAGCAACTCGCCGGCGCGAACCAGGTCCCACGGACTGTTGAGCCGCACGTCCCTGCCTTCGCGACCCGGCGTGGGTGCCTGACGGCCGTCGCCGCATAGCGTGGTCACGATGCGCCGGCGCAGGTCGATTCGCCGCAGCGCGTGGTTCTCGGTATCGGCGACGTAGATCGCTTCGGCCGGCTCGTCGAGGAATACGCCTTGCGGGCGAAAAAAGCGCGCCGACTCGAAGCTCCCGTCCTGGAGGCCGATTGGGCCGTCGCCGACTACATCCCTGATTTCGCCGTCGAGACCGGCGATGACGATTCGGTTGTGATTCGAATCGCTGAACACCAGCAGTCCGCTCTTTTCGCCGGCTGTGATTTTGCCGGGAAACGAGATGATTGATGGCGGCAGCCGATCGCGTTCGAGCTCGAGCTTCAGCGGCGAACGGTCGATTTGTCCTTTGCGATCGAAGTACGCGACCGTCTCGCCGATCGCGGCGTCGAACAAGTCGTAGATGCCCTCGCCCGAATGGACGCCGATCACCCGGCCGACCGGATTGATCAGCACCAGCGTGGGCCAGGCGCGCACGCCGTAACTGCGCCACACCTCGAAGCCGCCGTCATTGATGATCGGATGCTCGATCTGGTAGCGCGCGGCGGCGGCGCGAATGTTCTCCGTATCGCGCTCGTTGTCGAACTTGGCCGAATGGACCCCGATGACCACCAACTCGTTGGGGTACTTCGCTTCCAGGCGCTTGAGATCGGGAATGATGTGCATGCAGTTGATGCAGCAGTAGGTCCAGAAATCGAGCACGACCACTTTGCCGCGCAACTGATCGAGCGAGAGCGGCGCGGCCGTGTTGAGCCATTCGACATCGGCCGGAAAATCGGCGGCGTCAACGGTGCCTTCGAGCTGAAGACTCATCGTAGTACTAAAACCCGTCAGTTCAGGCGGCCGGCCACGCGACCCATCTGATCGGTATCGTAGGCGCAGAACTGGTTGAGCTCGCGCGCGAAGCGGCGCGAGTTGAGCGCCTCGAGCATCGCCTTGACCACCGGCGAATCGGCTTCGGACGCGAGCATCACCAGGTCGTAGCGTTCGTCCCTGAGCGGAACGAATCCCAGCCCGTAGGCCTGCGCGGCGACGCGAATAGTCACTCCGGCATCGGCCTGATTGGCCGCGATCGCGGCGGCGACTTCCAGATGCCCGCTCACCTCATATTGGTAACCGGAGATGCGATCGGCGCGCAAGCCGAGCTCGGTGATCGCGTCGTCCAGGGCGCCGCGCGCGCCGGAACCGCGCTCGCGATTGGCGATCCGCAGTTCCGGCCGGCCGAGGTCGGCGAAGCCGCGAATGGCGCGGCGATTGCCGGGCGCGGTGGCCAGCCCCAGCTCCCAGCGCGCAAAACTCACCAACAGCGCGGGGCGGCGGCCGAGCGCGCGGCGCACCGGAGCAAGATTGTATTCGCCGCTGCGGCGATCCCTCAGATGTACGCCGGCGGCGTGCGCGCGGCCTTCGAGCAGCGTGGCGAGCGCCCGGCTGCTGGAACATCGCAGGCCCACCGCGCAGACCGGCGAGCGCCGCCGCGCCATCCAGTCGGCGAGGATCGTGACCGCGGGATCGCATCCCGCGATCAGCAGCGTTGAATCGATCTCGTCGGGCGAGCGCATCGTGGCGACTTGCGCGCGCATTTTGCCCGCGCGTTCGAGGGTCCCCGCGCGCGGCGCCAGCGACAGACGCGCCGCCGGCTGCGGCACGGCGACCACCCGTCCGCCGACACGGCCGAGCACCACGCCGCGGCTCGGCGACGGCGCCGCGCTGTCCCATCGCGCCTCGATGCGACGGCAGTCGCCGCCATCGGGTTGCGCGAACAGCGACTCGACCGTCGCGCCGAGCTCGCGCGCGAGACTGAGGGCGACCGCCACGCTGGGCTGGTAGGCGCCCGACTCGACCGCGCTGAGCGCCTGGCGCGAGATGCCGGCGCGGCGCGCCAGCTCGCTCTGCGTCAATCCGCGCGCGATCCGGGTTTCACGAATGCTCGCCATGATACTTGTCAAGTGTCTCGTATAGTGGCATAACCCATCGCAGTATGAAAATCACATGCCTATCATCGTGGTCTCGCGGCGCCGCGATCGTTGCCGGCGCTATGGTGCTCACGCTCGCAGCCGCCCCGCGATGCCGCGCGGAGGCAGGGGCGAGCGGCAGCGACTCCGTATTGCCGGCGGTCGAGAGCTACTTGGCCGACTGGCTCGTGCGCTCGGACGCGGCCAAGGCCGAGCAACCTCACTGGATCACGCCGTTGGTCACGGTTACGCCGCGCCTGGAGCAGGAATTCCGTTACGACCAGCTCTTCCAGGCGATGCCGCACGGTGAGTCCACGATCAACTTCGGCGGTGGCAAGGGACTCGAGTTGATTCCGTGGGACAGGGTGGAAGTGATCCTCGGGCTCTCTGCTTATTCCGCGTTTGAAGCGCAGGGCAAGGCGGGCGTCGCGGGGCGTGGCTCGGACAGCTTCGGCGACTGGACGGCGCTGGTGAAATACCGCCTGCTCTCGGCCGATGAGGAGAACGGAAACTATATCCTCTCGCTCTTCATGGGGTTCCAGGCACCGACCGGCACCAATGGCAATAGCGAGGGACACGGGATGTATACGCCGACGATCGCGTTCGGCAAGGGCTTCGGCGATTTCGATTTCCAGAGCACAGTCGGCGTAACCTTCCCCGACGGTGGGCTGGACCGGCTCGGGATGCCGCTGGCCTACAATACTGCCTTTCAGTATCGGCTCTTCAAAGTCATTTGGCCGGAGTTCGAGGTGAACTACACCTGGTACCCCGACGGCGAGCACGCCGGCAAGAACCAGGTGTACCTCACTCCCGGAGTAGTGCTTGGCCGTTTCCCGCTCCTGGACCACCTCGGGCTTACGGTCGGAGCCGGGATGCAGGTTGCGGTGACGACATACGCCCACTATCACAACGAGTGGATCCTGTCGGCCCGGCTTCCGTTCTGAGGCCGCGGTCCACGCGAACATGACCACTGGCCGGCGCCGAGCGTTCCGCCTGATCGCGCTCGCGCTCGGTTTGGCGCTCTCTGCGGCTCGCTCTGCGCACGCAGACCCGCTGACGCCGCTCGAGGTCGCATACGCGGGCTCGATGGGCTCGATGATGGACACTGCGATGCGTTCCGCGATCGCCAGTTCGCTGGGAGCGGAACTGCGCGGGCGCGCGCAAGGTTCCACCGGGCTGGCAAATCTTATCGCCGCCGGAAGTATCCGGCCCGACGTGTTCATCGCGGTCACGCCGGGTCCGATGCGGATCGTTCTGAAGGCCGGCAAGGCGGCGAAAGCGATTGCGGTCGCGCGCACCGAGATGGTGATCGCATACAGTCCGCGCGGCCGCTTCGCGCCATTGTTCGCGCAGGCCAATCAGCCGAACGCCGAACCGTGGTGGCAGATCCTCGAAACGCCGGGGCTGCGTTTCGGACGCACCGATCCGAACACCGACCCGCAGGGACTCAATATCATCTTCACAATGCAGCTCGCGGCGAGTTACTATCAGCAGCCGCAACTGGCGGATAAGATTTTGGGAGCGCAGATAAATCGGGAGCAGATTTTCCAGGAACCCGAGGTGATGGCGCGCCTGCAAGCCGGACAACTCGACGCCAGCTCCGCCTACAACACTCAACCCGCCGCGATGGGGCTCCCCTACCTGCCGCTGCCGAAGGAAATCAACCTCGGCGACGCCGCAATGGAGCCGCAGTATCGCAAGGCCACCGTCACTCTGAACGGCAAGCAGCTCCATCCTGCGCCGCTGGTTTTCTACGCGACGGTCCTGAATGACGCGCCCGAGCCGGCGCTCGCGAAACGCTTCGTCGACTGGTTGTCGGGTCCCGAGGCGCGCGGCATATTTTCCTCCTATCATTATGACGACCCCGGTGATGCGGCCGCGTTGATTCCCTAGCAGGCTGTTGAAAAAGGATTTTCACAGCCTGCTCCCTCACTCTTATCTCTCCCAGAGGGAGAGAAGATTAAGGAAGGAAGCCAGTTTTCATGCAGGGTGTTGAGAGCGTACATTTCTCCAACTCACTTAGTCTTACTTTCTCAACACCCTGCTAAGGGACGGGCCGCTGTGCGATCGGTCTGGTGGGCCCGCGCGGGCATGGTCGGGTTCGTCGCGGCCCTGCTCTATCCGATGGCGGGCCTGCTCGCGCCGGTCGGCGCCTGGCAATGGGACGGCCCGATCGCCGGCTCGACCGCGTCGGCGGTTGAAGTTTCTTTACTACTCACTGGAATAGCCATAGTTATCGATGTGCTATTGGGAACGCCGGTGGCGTGGCATCTGGCGCGCCATCGTGGGTCCGAGTCCATCATATGGGAGGCTGCGGTGCTGGTCTCGGTGCTGATGCCGGCGCTCGCGATGGGTATCCTGCTGTCGCTCGCCTTTGGGCCGACGACCACGATCGGATCGTGGCTGTTGCGTATCGGCGTGCCGACCAGCAACAGCGCGGCCGCCTTCGTCGGCACCCAGGTTTACGTCAGTATCGGCTATTATATCGTGGCGGCGCGCGCGGCGCTGGCGGCCGTCCCGCGCGACCTTGAAGTTATCGCCGGATTGCTCGGGCTGCGGCCGTCGGAAGTGTTTCGCCGGGTGACGTTTCCGCTGGCGCGGCTGGGGCTGGCCGCGGCGCTGAGCCTGGCATGGGTGCGCGCGCTCGGCGAGTTCGGAGCGGTGGTGGTGACCGCCTACTATCCAGCCGGTATGCCGGTGCAGATTTGGGTGAACCTGCAGGACGCGGGGATGCCCGCGGTGCTGCCGCTGCTGATCGTTTTTCTGCTTACCTCGCTGCCGCTGCCGTGGTTGATTCATCTGCTGGCGCAGGGACGCAGGGAACATGCTTGAAGCCCATATCGTGAAGGCGCGCCCCGCGTTCGTGCTGGACGTGACGATTCGCCTTCAGCGCGGCGAACGGCTGGGACTGTTCGGCGCGTCGGGCGCCGGCAAGAGCACGGTGTTGTCGTGCCTGGCGGGCCTGGCGACTCCCGATGCGGGTGAGATTAGGCTGGGCGGCGCGGTCCTGTTCCCGCCCAACCTGCCGCTCTATCGGCGCGCGATCGCGTATCTCACGCAGAGTGATTGGCTGTTCCCGCATCTCACCGTCGCGGAAAATGTCGGCTTTGGCCTGCGCAATCATGAGCGTGAGGCGGCCGCGCCATGGGTCGAAGAGCTGCGCCATCGGCTGGGTCTGGAAGCGATTTGGAATCAGCGCGCGCGGCTGATTTCGGGCGGGCAGGCGCGACGCGTGGCGCTGGCCCGGATGCTGGCGCGGCGGCCGCCGCTGGTGCTCCTGGACGAGCCATTCACGGCGCTGGACCGGCCGACGATGAGCGAACTTATCGACGACCTGCTGGAGTGGCAGCGGAGTTTGGCCTTCACGCTCATCGCCGTCGATCATCGAGCGGAGATTCTCGAGCGGCTGTGTGGCCGCGCCGCGGTGCTCGAGTCGGGCCGGATAGTCCAGCAGGGATCGTGGCCGGAGATCACGGCCCATCCCGCGACGCCGGGCCTGGCCCGGTTGCTCGCGCCGATCTAGGCGCCCTCACCGGTTCGCCTTCTCCTGCTCCGAAGTAGGGCCGGCGTACGCGCCGGGGGCGACCCCGCCGGCCCGCGACGAAGGTACCAGCGACTATGGCCCGTGTTTCACGCCGCGAGGCATTTGGCTCGTGACTGAAACCTCACGCCTCCAATACGTATGCGCTCTCATCGTGCTCGCTGATGTCCAGGCCCGTCGTTTCGATCTCGTCGCTGACGCGCAGTCCCACCAGGGCGTCGGCAATCTTGAGCAGGATCAGGCTGCCGACGAAGGCGAACGATATGCTGGCGAGCACCGCCGTAAGCTGGATCATCAACTGGGCGGGATTGCCGAAGAAAAGGCCGTTGGCGCCCGCCGCATTGACTGCGGTGCTGGCGAACAAGCCCGTGGCAATGGCGCCAAAGGCCCCGCCCAGTCCGTGCACACCCACCACGTCGAGCGCGTCGTCGTAACCAAACCGCGATTTCATTCGCACGCCGAAGTAGCAGAGCGAGCCTGCGGCTGCGCCAATCGCGAGCGCCGACATCGGACCGACGTAGCCGGCGGCGGGCGTGATCGCGACTAGCCCCGCGACGGCGCCGCTCGCGACACCCAGCGTGGTCGGTTTGCCCCCGATCATCCATTCCGTGAACACCCACGACAGCGCCGCGGCCGCCGCACCGGTGTTGGTTGCGACAAAAGCCGAGACCGCAAGCCCGTTGGCAGCAAGCGCGCTGCCGGCGTTGAATCCGAACCATCCGACCCACAACAATCCCGCGCCCGTGAGCGTCAGCGTCAGGTTATGCGGGGGCATCGGCTCGCCCGGATAACCGCGCCGCTTGCCGATCATCAGAATCGCGGCCAGCGCCGAGACGCCGGACGATATGTGGACCACCGTGCCGCCGGCGAAGTCCAGCGCGCCCATGTTGTGCAGCCATCCGCCCGCGCCCCATACCCAATGCGCCAGCGGATCGTAGATGAATGTCATCCACAGCAGGCTGAAGACTAGAAAGCCCCGAAACGAAATCCGCTCGGCGACCGCTCCCGTGATGAGGGCGGGCGTGATGACGGCGAACATGCACTGGTAGATCATGTACGCCTGATGAGGGACGGTGGCCGAGTAGTCCGGATAAGGCACGCTCGCGCTGACACCGCTCAGGCCCAGCCATTGCAATCCGCCGATGAAGGCATTGCCGGGAGCGAAGGCCAGGCTGTAGCCGAACACTATCCATTGTATCGAGACCAGCGCGGCCAGAATGAAGCTCTGCATCAAGATCGCGAGCACATTCTTGCGCCGCACCATTCCCCCGTAGAAGAGCGCGAGTCCGGGCGTAGTCATCATCAGCACAAGCGCGGCCGAGGTCAGCAGCCAAGCGGTATCGGCACCGTTGACCGCAGCCGAGTCAGCGGCGTGTGCTGGAGCACCCAGCATCGGAACGGATGCTGCGGCTGCCAGCCAAATGATCGGTCTCCAACGAGATGCCAACGACATCAGTGGTCCTCCCCTGCAAAACGTGATCGCGCAAGATTTCAGCGAGCGCCGCGGTCGATCGAGATCGCCCCGCGCATTTTCGAGAAGCCCCAATCAATCTTGAAAGCTGGCACAATACTCAAGACCGGCTGCTTCCTCAAATGAATTTCGTGTCGGGCATTAGGTGCGTCAATCATGCGAACGGCCGCGCCAGAGCTAGCCGCAACACGAACAGAGAGCCCGCAAGGGTCGTCCGGACCCACCTCTCGTTGAAGAAGAACGCGCTGGTCCCTCGCACGTTCAGCGCATCGGGCAAATCACCGCGCCGCCATGGTTGCGTGCGAATCTTTCGGGATGTGCCCGCTTTTCTCGCCGCTCCAGAAGCGCCGCACCACTTCCAATCGGTGCGCGAGGCGATGCCGCATTCGAGCGAACCAGCCGGACGGTTCTAGCTGAGTAATGCACCCGCTGCCGATAGGACCAAACGCAGGACATGGACCATTAGTGAAGGTCGCTGCGCGTCGAGAGCTTTCGGGTTCCGGCAAAGGGCGGCCGGCGTCATCCAGGGTTACTATCGAGCCGGTACGATCATTCACCCGGAAGCTCCACCTGCAGCGCACACACGTGTAGAGGTACGGGGGCGACTTGAGCGCTGCCGGTTTCGGCAAAGCCTCAATCGCAAAGTTGTGCCAAGTCTCGCGGGCTGCAAAACCACCGCGCAAATTCCGCGCCGCGGGTTTTTCCGACGGCGCCATTCGCGAATCGTTCCGCGGATGGAATTGAGTCGGGACGATGGCGCCCCACGGATAAACCCGCATTGGCGGCGGAACGTCGCGGTCGAGATCGTGGGCTACGAGGCCCGCGGCTAGACGATCATCGCGGGCGTGTGAAGGGTCGCGCCGGCTCCTCCTACTCGACGCAAGGTCCATTGCCCGGCTGATTTCCCCTACCGCGATTGTGATATTCTTCGCGGGCATGACCTTTTGGCAAAATATCGAGGCGGTGCTGGCCGATATCGCCGGCCGCATCCAGCATGATGTGCCGAGGCTGTTCGAAGCGTGGCGGACGCTGCTCGGCGTATGTCTGATCGCGTTCCTGCTCGGGATCTACTACTCGCGGCGCATCGGCGGCGGACGGTCGCAGTTCTGGCGGTTTTCCAACTTTGGTCTGCGCCGCAGGGTGGTCGAATTCACCAGCCGGCTGCGGCACTATGCGGCGGGCCGCGAACGCGAGATGCGCCTGGCCTGGAAGCGGGGCAACGTCGATCCCGGCGACGTTGCGGTTAACCTCAAGGCCGACTACAACGGCTCATTCCGGGTTGAGGCTATCGCGCTGCGCGAGGCGCTTGAGGCGCGCGTCAACGGCGACGATCGGCGCGCGCGGCGCGACAAGAAACCGATCCTCGATCGCATCTACCAGGATCCCGAATCGCACAGCGATTTGATCGCGGAGGCCGACGACCTCGACCAGATGGCGCACAGCTTGCCCCGCCGCCGCAGCTTTATCGCCTGGGTCAGGGCGGTACTCCTGCCCTAGTGCCGTTCCAACTTGTTGTTCCGAATTATAGCGGGCCACGCGCTTATACCGCTCGCTCATTAGCACGCAGGTGTAGTGCATTCGAACCGCCCAGCTTAGGCGCAAGTAGTTGGAACGGCACTAGCGGCACGCCTCGCATCGCCCGCTTGGCGGCGCGATCGCGCTCAGATTTTCCCGATTCCGGGCGGCGTGCTCGACGCGACCGGAGTGGCCGTTGACGGCGCCAATCCGGTTCCGGCCATCGTCACACTCTGGCCCGGCTCAGTCGGGTTGTACGGGACATTGTCGACAAAGGTGAGGCTTGCCTGCTGCGAGCCCGCGCTGGCAGGCGTGAAGGTCACGTTGACCGTGCAACTCGCCAACGGGCCGATCGGGGCGGTCGTGCAATTGTCCATCTCGGTGAACTGCGCGGCGACCGCGGCGCCGCTGCTGCTGGTGATTTGGACGGCGGTTATGTCAAGTTCCGCCGACCCCGAGGTGTTTTTTATTGTCACAGCCTGAGGCGCACTCGCGGTCTGTAACGGCACGCCGCTGAAGGTAAGACCGCTGGGCACGATCATCGTGGTTGGCGACTGCCCGGCCGGAGCCGGGGTGGGAACGGGCGTACTAGAAGTTCCAACTCCAATCAGCGTCACCGACTGCGAACTCAGAGCGTTGGTTTCCGCATTGTCGATGAAGGTCACCGATCCGCTGACCGCGCCTGGTCCCGTTGGCGTGAAGGTCAGGCTGACGACGCATTTGGCGTTCTGCAAGAGCGTCGCGCCTGAGCAAGTGTCGGTGCCGGTGGCAACCGCGAACGGGCCGAGGATGCTGGTGGCAGGTGATGCCATCGCCAGCGGAATCTGCGACTGGTTGGTCACGGTCACAGTGTGCGATGCACTCGATACGCCAACCGTCACGGTCTCGAAATTGATACTCGACGGCGAGATCGACGGAATCGGAGGCATTGGACCATTGGGCGTCGGGGCCGGGGTAGCGAAAGATCCGGTTCCCAGCAACTGCACGGCCTGCGGGTGTAAAGGGTTGCTGGCCGCATTGTCATTGAAGGTCAAGTTTCCGGTCTGTGGACCCGCAACCATGGGAAAAAACGCGACCGTGACCGTGCATCTGCTGCCCTGCGTAGTGAGTGGCACGCCCGAGCAGCTGTCGGTAGCGATCGTGAATGGCCCGGTGACTACTACGCCCGCCGGAGCAGGTGCAGCAGCCGGCGACGCGTTGATGGTCAGCGTAATCTGCGAATCATTGGTCAGGGTCACGGGCTGCGCGGCGCTCGTATTACCGACGGTTTCGGAACCGAAATTGATACTGGACGGAGCGATCACGGGGTCAGGCGGCGACCCAGCCCCGCCGGCACCCGAGCTCGAGGTCGAAGTTGGGGTCGGCGGGGCGGGCGCGCTGCCGATCAATTCGACGGATGGGGCGGCGCCGGTGTAATCACTGGCGACAGACACCGAAGCGATCTGGTCGCCGCCCACCGTCGGCGTGAACGTGACCGTAATCATGCATTGCGAACCCGGCTCACCGTCCGGACTTAACGTCATGCTGCCGGTGCCGTTTATTCCGCAGGTATCGGTTTCGGACCATTCCGAAGGTTCCCCGAGCGGGTTGGTGACCGTAAACGTAATCGCCGTAAGGTCGAGCGGCACACCGGGCTGCTCGTTGGTAAGCGTCAGAACCTGCGACTGGCTGGCACCGATCTGGACGCCGAGCAATTCGACCTGACTCGGCGCCAGAATGACAATCCCGGGGGTGGGAGTGGGCGTAGGAGTCCCCATCTCGCATACGCCGCCCAGGCAAGTTCCATTCTCGCCGGTTCCATTGCAGACGTTGCCGCAAGTACCGCAATTGTTGGAATCGGTCGTCAGGTCGGTGCATCCGGTAGGGCTCCCGCAATCGGTTTCCCCGTCGGCCGTCCCGTTCATGCCGCACGTGCAGGCGCCGCTGACACAGATCGTGCCGGTATCGGTGCAGTCGGTAGCTTGCGCAGTCTGTGGTGCAGGGTACGGGGGTTGCCACCGTAGTGCAGGTGCTGTCCGAGCAGGTTTGGCCTGTGGGGCAGAACGTAGCCGCAACCGCCGCAATTGTTGGAATCCATGGTGATGTCCGTGCATCCGATGCATGTGGCGACCGAGCATCCGCCGTCAGGTCCGCAGTCCACGAACGAGGTATCGGTACACGCGCAGATGCCGCTCTGACAACTCGTGCCCATATCGGTAGCGGTGCAGGTACTGTCAGTCGTGCAGGACACTCCCGCCGTGCAGGTGCCGGCCGAGCAAAACATTCCGCTCGAGCACGCGTTACCGCACGTACCGCAGTCGGTGGAGCTGGTCATGAGGTTTTGGCAGCCGTCAGAGTCAGTGCTGGTGCAGTCCATCTCCCCGTTGGCACCCCCCGCATCCGTGCCGCACGTGCAGGTGCCGCTGATACAGACCGTCCCCGTATCGGAGCAGTCCGCGTCGCTCGTGCAGGTCGTAGCCGGAGTAGACGTTGATGTTGGTGTCGGAGTCGGAGTCGCGGGCGGCGTCACTGTGGGGCCGGTGGCTTTGCCGGTCAGGCTGATGATCTGGGGGCTCTTGGCGGCGTCGTCGGTGAGCATTAGATAGCCCGGATCCTTGCCGGCGCCGGTATAGGGATCGAAAGTCACCATGAGCGTGCAGGCCGTGTCTTTCACTACCGTGAACGGGATCGAGCCGCCGCCGCATGCCGAGCTGTCGACCGTATAGTCGCTGCTCGGCGTCATGCCAGCCTTGTTGACGAACACACCCAAATCCGAGATCGTGGCCGGAACGGTATACTTGCTGCTTAGCTTGAGCTTCTTGGGCTTCGAGGCCGAGCCGTTCGCCACCTTGCCGGGGAAGGAGAGCGTTTTCGCCGACATTACGAGTGCGCCGGCAAAGCTGACGCCGGTCAGCTTGACGGTGGCGTCCGTGTTCCCGCTCGAGTCCTGGATATCGAGAGTCGCGGTGCGCGTACCGGTATCGGTCGGTGTGAAACTGACCGTAATCTTGCAGCTCTTATGCGCCGGGACCGTACCGTTGCATTCCTTGGCCGTCGCGCTGTCGGTGGCGGTGAAGTCGCTGCCGTCGGTACTGTTAGGATCGATCGTGAGCGTATCAGCGAAAGCGGTTGCGGTGGTGTTGGTCAGTGTGAGCTTCTTGCTAACCGTGCCGCCGCCGGTCGAGGCGAAGAAGACCGACTTTCCGAAGGCCAGCTTCTTGCCGCTCACCTTGATTGGACTGGCAGCCTGGGCAACCGGCTCCGGCTGATTACTCTTGTCCTGGCTCGATTGCACGGAGCCGCCGGGGCACGGCGATGATTCCGAGGCCGGCGTCGGCAATGCGGCCGGAGTGATCGCACTGATCGGCGCGGATTGGCCGTTGTATTCAAGCGCCCGGTTGTTGCCGGTATCCGCGATGAAAACTCCGCCCGCCTCGTCCACTGCGACGCCCGCCGGCGCCGCCAAACTCTCTGCGCTCAGCCCGCCCTCGTTGCGGCCAGTGGTGGAGAAATTACCCTGTTGGCCGAAGACGAGGTCAGCGGTCGTATCGCTCTCCGAGCCGGATGTTCCGGGGCTGCCGCTGCCGGGCGCGAGCGGACTTAGATATTCGAGCACGCGGCTATTGCCGCGGTCAGCCACATAGAGGTTGTCGCCGCTGTCGAGCGCGACGCCTGCGGGAAAGCACAAGCCGCTGGCACTTGCGGTGCTTGTGGCGCATCCGCTGGCGAGGTTCGAGGTCAGGTCTGACTGACCGAACACCAGACGGGCCGGTTGGCCGCTGCTGCGCGGCGCGTCGTACCCCAGCACCCGGTTGTTGTTCTGATCTCCGACGTAAAGGTTGCCGCTGCCGTCCGCCGCAACGCCCGCCGGCAGGCATAAGCTCGAGGCGCTGGGCGCGCCGCCCATATTGCACTGGTAGGACAGGAAATCGAGTTGCCCGATCACGATGTTGGCAACCGGCTGCTCGAGCGGACGATCATAACCGAGCACGCGGCTGTTGCCTGAGTCAGCGACGTAGAGCCGTTGGTCGTTATCGATCGCGACCGCGCGCGGACCGCATAACGTAGCAGCGGTCGTAGTACCGAATCCGCCGTTGCTCTGGTTACACGTGGCGGAAGTAAAATCACTTTGGCCGAACACTCGCTGCGCGATAAAGCCGGCGTTCTGCCCGTCGGTGGTCAGCGCAGTGAAGGGGTCGTCGTATTCGGTTATGCGATTATTGTTCGAGTCGGCGACGTAGAGGTTGCCGCTGGCGTCGACCGCCAAACCCGACGGCGAGCACAGGGTGGCAGCGTTGGCTGTGCCGCCGGCGTTGCAGGCCGTCGAGCAGAAATTCTGCTGGCCGATTACCAGGTCGGCTGCGGCCCCATTTGAGTAGCTGGCCGCGTCGCGGTAACCGAGCACGCGGTTGTTGCCGGTGTCCGCTAAGTAGAGATGGGCGGGCGTGACGCTGCGGTCGAGCCCTATCGAAACCGGGCTCGAAAGCCCGGTTTGGCCCGCGCTCGCGCCATTGGCGCTGAAATCGGCCTGCCCGAGTACACGTTCAGCGGTGGTGGTTCCAGTGGTAGCGGGAAGCCATGTCGCGATGAGCAAGCCGGCTGCAAGTGCGGCCAGCAGAACTCCAAGCCCGAGCTTTGGAGAGCTTCTATGCATCGCTAATGGCATGCGCTAAGGACATGAAAAAGGTGACGTTTCCGCGCACGATTAATTCAGGCTGCCGCAGCCGCCTGGCGCTCAGTTTGCTTCTTCCATGCTGGATCCCAAGGCACGACGCTGCCGGACTCGACGGACCCCTCATCTCGTGCCATATGTCTCCTGCGACGGGCTTGTTTTGGGGAGGTGTTCGGTGGCCTTGGAACTTACCCGGGAGATGGGGCTAAGCCGTCGTAGACGCAACTATACGATGCAGGCCGCCACTTGCCAAGCGTGAAACTGCGCGCCCTGCGCCCGGCCTGCCGCCCCGGCCTGCCGCCCCGATCTGCCGCGCAGATCCGCCGCATCGTTCGCTGCGCTCGAACGTCGATCGGAGCCGCCAATAGAGAGACGCCGCGAGACGAAACTTTAGCGAAACGGGACTAGTCGCCAAACCGTTTGGAGAATCGCCATGAGTGAATGGCCGATGAGATGGCAAGCGCGATGGATCTGGGCCGAGTCTCCGGCGGAAATTGCCAATCCGTTTGCGGTCAGAAACGCGCCGCCCAAGGCCGCGCGTAATCGCTTTTGCTACCTCCGCCGCGAGTTCAACCTTGCCGCCGTTCCCATCCAGGCTCCGGCCCGCGTCACCGCCGACTCGCGCTTTATCCTGTACGTAAACGGCGTCGAGGCCGCACGCGGCCCGGCCCGCTCGGCACCCGAGCGCCTGAGCTACATCGAAGTTGACCTTGCGCCTTATCTTCGTGCCGGCGACAACGTGATCGCAGCGTTAGTCCGCTTCTACGGCAGACCGGTTCCATGGTGGCAGGCCGCACGGCCGAGCTTGCAATTGGGATATGGCTCGTTCGCTTTCGAGGCGCCGGCCATCGCGATTGTTTCGGACGCGTCGTGGAGGGGCCGCATCGCGCCCTACCTGCCCGAAGTCACTCCGCAACGCCTGCTGCCAGTTCCTCCCACCGAAATCCTTGACGGCGCGCAAGTTCCGGCTGGCTGGGCGGATCGAGCGTTCGACGATTCGTCGTGGAAGCCGGCGGCCGAGCTGTCCGCCGGTACGCTCGCGGTCAATCGAATGCGAATCCCGGTGGAACCGTACACGGCGCCGGAGCTCGCCGATATCGCGCCGCTGACCGCGATTCCGATCGCGCTGAATTTGCTCTCGAGCCATTCGATTCCCGACCGCGAAGATGAAGACCCGTGCGCAGCCTATCCCCCCATCGGCGCGAGCCTCGAGGGCACTCCCGGCGCGGCGACTATCGCAACCTGGGATGCGCAGGGGATCACGCTGGCGACGCCGTGGGCCGAAGTCAGCGGCCCCCGCGGCGCGACGGTCGATCTTTACGTCGGAGAAGATTTGCGCTCCGATGGCACCGCGGAGATCAGTCCGCGCTTTTACGCCTTGCGCTACCGTCTGGGCGGCGCCGAGCGCGAGCGCGTGGAGGGCTTCGACCCGGTGGGATTCCGCTATCTGACGGCGATCGCCCGCGGCGGCACCCGCGTTATCACGACCGGCGCGATCGAGCGGCGCTATCCGCGCTCCGGCGCGGCGCGATTCTCGTGCGACGATGAGCGCCTCAACACGCTCTGGACGATCGGCGCGCGCACGCTCGAGCTCTGCTCCAGCGACGCCTTCGTCGATTGTCCGTTTCGCGAACAGCGCGCCTGGCTCGGCGACTCCTACATCCATGCACTGCTGAGCTACGTCACGAGCACTGATTGGCGGCTGGTCCGCCGCAACCTCAGGATCTTCACCCAGGCGCGGCGCGCAGATGGTTTGCTCCCCATGGTTGCCGCGGGCGATTTCTCCAACGCCTCGACCACCATCCCGGACTTCTCGCTCCACTGGGTACGTGCGCTGGCCCGCTGCTTCGAGCATTCGGGTGATCTCGACACGGTGAGGGAATTGCTCCCGGCTGGCCTCGACGTGCTGGGCGCATTCGAGCGCTTTCGGGCTGGCGACGGACTGATCCGCGGGATGCCGGGCTGGCTGTTTATCGACTGGGCGATGACGGAACGGGCCGAAGTTGTCGGCGCGATCGACGCGCTCTACGCCGCCGCGCTCGACGATGCGGCATCCATGTACGACGCGCTCGAAGAGCCGCGCCGGGCCTCCGACTTGCGCCGGCGCGCGGCGGTAACCAAGCGGGCTTTCGAGCTGCTCTGGGACGAGCAGCGCGGCGCGTACGTCGACGCGGCCGGCGAGGCCGGCCCGCGCCGCCGCATAAGCCAGCATACCAACGCCGCCGCGATCGTCTCCGGATGCGCCCCCAAGGCCCGATGGGCCCGCATGCTCGACTACATCCTGGACGAGCGGCGGCTGGTTATCACGCCAACGATCGCCGACAATCGCGGCGCCTATGTGGCTCAGCGCTTCAATCCCGCCGATTACATGGAGTTCGACCAGGAGCGCCACGTGGTCGCGGCGCAACCCTTTTTCTCGCACCTGGTGCATCAAGCGGTCGCCAAGGCCGGCCGCCGCGATCTCATCCTGAAGCTGTGCCTGCGATGGTGGCCGCAGATCGAGCGCGGCAACACTGCCTTTGAGGAATATTGGAGCGGTCCGAGCGGCGACGCGAGCCGCTGTCACGCATGGTCGGGAACACCGACCTACGATTTGACCACGCACGTGCTCGGAGTGCGCCCCGCCGCGCCGGGTTATGATCGGGCCGAGATTCGTCCGCGGTTTGGCCCGCTGCTGCATCTATCCGGAAGCGTTCCGACCCCGCACGGGCTCATCGAGATTGAGCTTCATCGCGAGCGCGGCGGCGCGATCACTATTCCCGAACGCGTAACGGCGGAACTTGGCTTCGATGACGCACCGTTGAGCGGCGGCGTACTCGGCCCCGGCCGCCATGCGGTCGCGCACGCGTAACCCTATGACCCGGCGGGATTTTCTATGGTGCCTAATCGTAGCTGCGGCGGGATCGATCGCCTCGGCCGAGATCGCATCGGCCCGAGTGCTGCGCTCGATCCCGGATCGCGAGGCCAGCGAGCGCGCCGCGATGCGCACTCATTGGGAAAAGGGGCGCCATCTGGCCGATCTGATGCTGCGCTTTCCGCTCGCGCCCTTTGTCTGACGCTGCGGCGGCGGGCTAGGCGTTCATCGATTCGAGGAATTCCTCGTTGGTCTTGGTCTTTTCCATCTTCTCCAACAGGAATTCCATCGCCTCGACCGCGTTGAGCTGCGAGAGCAGCTTGCGCAGGATCCAGACCCGGTTGAGCGTGCTGCGCGGCAGCAACAGCTCTTCTTTGCGGGTGGTCGAGCGCAGGATGTCGATCGTGGGGAAGATGCGTTTCTCCAGCAGCCTGCGATCGAGCGCGACCTGCTGATTGCCGGTGCCCTTGAACTCCTCGAAGATCACTTCGTCCATCCGGCTGCCGGTATCGACCAGCGCGGTGGCGATAATCGTCAGGCTGCCGCCGTCTTCAGTGTTGCGGGCAGCGCCGAAAAATTTCTTGGGCTTGTGCAACGCATTGGAGTCCACACCGCCGGAGAGAATCTTGCCCGAGGGCGGCACGACCGTGTTGTAGGCGCGTGCCAGGCGCGTGATCGAATCGAGCAGGATCACCACGTCGCGTCCGTGCTCGACCAGCCGCTTGGCCTTTTCGATCACCATCTCGGCCACCTGCACGTGACGCGTCGCGGGCTCGTCGAAGGTGGAGCTTACGACCTCGCCCCTGACCGAGCGCAGCATGTCGGTGACTTCCTCGGGCCGCTCGTCGACCAGCAGCACGATTAGCACGATCTCCGGATGGTTGTGCGCGATCGCGCGGGCCAGCGCCTGGAGCATCATGGTCTTGCCGGTAAACGGCGCCGCCACGATCAGTCCGCGCTGTCCCTTGCCGAACGGCGCGACCAGATCGAGGATACGGGTGGTGTAGTCCTCGCGATCGTACTCCAGCTTGATCCGCTCCTGGGGATACAGCGGCGTCAGGTTGTCGAACAGGATCTTGTCGCGTGCCCGCTCCGGCTCCTCGTAGTTGATCGATTCGACCTTGAGCAGCGCGAAGTAGCGCTCGCCTTCCTTGGGCGGGCGGATCAGGCCCGACACCACGTCGCCGGTGCGCAGGTTGAACTTGCGAATCTGGCTGGGCGAAATGTAGATGTCGTCGGGACCGGGCAGGTAGTTGTAGTCGGGCGCGCGCAGGAACCCGAAGCCGTCGGGCAGAATCTCCAGCACGCCTTCACCCAGGATCGATCCGTTCCTGGCCGCCTGCGCCTGCAGGATCGCGAAGATCATCTCCTGCTTGCGCATGTTGGTGGCGCCGTCGATATTGAAATCGCGGGCCAGATGCGCCAGCTCGGTGATTTTCTCGCTCTTGAGGGCCTTGAGATTGAGCACCCCGGAATCGCCGATCACGGCCACATTACCGCCGTTGGGGTCAATCGCCGGCGGCAACGAGCCGTTGCCGCCGCTCTCCATCGGCTCCATCGGCTCGTGCGGCTCGTGATGGATCTCGCTTCGAGTTGCTCCTCTGGCCTTACCCATGTGCCTTCCTCCCCGCATCCTGCCACCTACTTTCTGTTGCTTTATATCGTCCAACTGTAGTCAATACGCTCTGTTCTCCGTGGATTGTCGTCAATTCGATGCGCCGGTGCTAAGTCCGGAAGCAGGTCACCTTTGCTGGCGGCGGCTGCGGCGGAACGCGCTCAAGACAACCGAAGCCGGGCGGCGTTCGGAGTAATCGGATCGCTTCGGGACGGGCGCTCTCTGGAGCCCGCTTACATCAGCTCAATCGGTGCGGGTTCTTGATTTGAGATTAGCCAAGCAATTCTCACCTGTCAACCGCTTTACCCGGCATCCACCCATTCACGGATCAGCGCTGCGTTCGGATCGACGCCGAACTCGCGCAGCAGCGCCGCAAAGTCGGCCGCCGGCGGCGCCATGAACTCGAGCCGCTCGCCGGTGCGCGGATGATTCACCTCCAACGCCAGCGCGTGCAGCGCCTGGCGTGTGAACTGCACGGACGAATTGGTGTCGCGCGCGATGCCGCCGTACAGCGAATCGCCCACGCACGGATGACCTATCGAAGCGAGATGAACGCGAATCTGATGGGTCCGCCCGGTCTCGGGACGCACGCGCACCAGCGTGACACCATACCCGGCGAAGCGCGCCAGCACCGCGACCTGGCTGACTGCGGCGCGTGGCGCGTGCGACTGAACGGACATCCGCTTGCGATCGGCCGGATGGCGTCCGAGCGGGCGCGCGATCACCATGCGATCGCGCGCGACTAGTCCGCGCACCAGCGCAAGGTAGGTCTTGCGCACCGTGCGCTGCTTGAATTGATCGGCCAGCGCAGCGCGCGCGAAAGGCGTGCGCGCCACGACCATCACGCCCGAGGTGTCCTTGTCGAGCCGATGGACGATTCCGGGGCGCATCACACCGTCCGTGTCAGCCATCGCGGCCAGCTCGGGAAAGCGCGCCAGCAGCGCGTCGACCAGCGTGGAATCGCAATGGCCGGGCGCGTAATGCACCACCATCCCGGGCGGCTTGTTGACCACGATCAGTTCGTTGTCCGCAAACTGCACCTCGATCGGCGGCGCCGAAGGCGAGCGCACTCGCGCCGGCACGATCGGCGCGGGCATGAAATCGATCCGATCGCCGCCACGAACGATGGCCGCCGCGCGGGCCGCCAAGCCGTTGACCGTCACCAGGCCCGCCTTGATCATCCGCGCGATCTGCGAGCGCGACGACGGCAGGCTTGCGGCCAGGAATTGATCGAGCCGGACGCGCGAATGCCCACGCTCGACGGTTATCGCGCGTAGCGAAGGTTCGGTTTCGGAAGGGATCGCTCCGCCGCGGTGCGGGTGGCTATCGACGGAATTGCCGCTCACATTTCCCCCGCGATCTTTCTCCAGCGATCACCGGCAGGCCCGGCGCTTGCGGTCAGGGCGTCCGAAAAGGAGCCGGATGACTCGACTCGAAGGCGACAATGTCTTCCTCATGTAGGAGCGTAAGATCAATCTCGTCGAGTCCCTCGAGCAGGCAATTTTTCCTGAACGGATCGATCTCGAACCTTCCCACCCATCCGAATTCGTCGGCCACTGTCTGCCCGTGCAAGTCGATCCTGAGCGTGTATCCTTCGTGATGCTTGAGCGCCTGGAAAATGGCCTCGACCTCTTCGTGGCTCAGCGCGATCGGCAAAAATCCGTTCTTCAAACAATTGTTGTGGAAAATATCGGCGAAGGACGGCGCGATCACGGCGCGAAAGCCGAAATCGGCCAGCGCCCACACCGCGTGCTCGCGCGAGCTGCCGGAGCCAAAGTTGTCGCGCGAGACCAGGATGGCGGCGCCTTTGAAGCGTGCCTGTTCGAGCACGAAATCTCTGTCGGGCTGATTGCGCCAATCGTAGAAAAGGCCCTTGCCAAGACCGTCGCGCACGACCGCCTTGAGAAATTGCTTGGGGATGATCTGGTCGGTGTCGACGTTGGATCGATCAAGCGGCGCCACCAGGCCGGTAAAGTTCATGAATGCTTTCATTGTGAGATCCCTGCGCGACGGCGGGGCTAAGCGCCGCTCCAGTCGCGGATATCGACGAAATGGCCTGCGACCGCGGCCGCCGCCGCCATGGCAGGACTCACCAGATGGGTCCGCCCGCCCTTGCCTTGCCGGCCCTCGAAGTTGCGATTCGAGGTACTGGCGCATCGCTCACCCGGCGCGAGGATGTCCGGGTTCATGCCCAGGCACATGCTGCATCCGGCCTCGCGCCACTCGAAACCCGCCTCCTTGAAAATCCGGTCCAGGCCGAGCTTCTCGGCCTCTACCTTGACCAGCGCTGAGCCGGGCACCACCATCGCGTGAACGCTGGGCGCGACATGCCGCCCTTTGACCACGGCCGCCGCCGCGCTCAGATCGCTCACCCGCGAGTTGGTGCACGAGCCGATGAAAACGCGGTCGAGCTTGATCTCGGCGATCGGCGTGCCGGGACTGAGCGCCATGTATTCGAGTGCGCGCTCGACCGCGCGGCGCTGCTGCGGATCGGAATAATCGCCCGGGTCGGGCACCCGGCCGGTAACCTCGGCGACCATCGCGGGATTGGTCCCCCACGTAACCTGGGGAGCGAAGCGGGCGGCGTCGAAGCTGATGCTGTGATCGAATTTCGCACCAGCGTCAGTTCGAAGCGCAAGCCATTTCGCAGCGAGCCGGTCGAATTCGGCGCCGGAAGGAAGGTACGGGCGGCCGCGCAGATATTCGACGCAGGCCTGATCAGGCGAGACCATTCCGGCGCGCGCACCCGCCTCGATCGACATGTTGCACACGGTCATCCGCTCATCCATCGAGAGCGCCTCGATGGCCGAGCCGCGATATTCGATCACCCGCCCGGTCGCGCCGTCGGTGCCGATGCGCCCAATGATTCCTAGAATGACATCTTTGGCGGTGACGCCCTTGGGCAACTTGCCATCGACACGGATTTCCAGCGTCTGCGGAAGCGTCTGCCACAGGCATTGGGTCGCGAGCACGTGCTCGACTTCGCTGGTGCCGATTCCGAACGCGAGCGCGCCGAAAGCGCCGTGCGTGGAGGTATGGCTGTCGCCGCACACGATCGTCATCCCCGGCTGCGTCAGGCCCTGCTCGGGTCCGATTACGTGGACGATTCCCTGTTCGCGCGCGCCCAGGTCAAATAGCGTCACGCTGAACTCGCGGCAGTTGCGCCGCATCATCTCGACCTGGAGCGCCGAATCGGGATCGCGGATCGGCTTGCTCTGGTCGATGGTTGGTACGTTGTGATCGAGCGTCGCAAAAGTGCGCTGCGGCGCGCGGACCTTGCGGCCCCAGGTGCGCAATCCCTCGAAGGCCTGCGGCGAGGTCACTTCGTGAACCAGATGAAGATCGACGTAGAGCAACACCGGCTCGCCGGGCGCCTCGCGCACCACGTGCCTCGCCCAGATTTTCTCGAATAAAGTCTTCGCTGCCATCGGCATGAACCGTCTGATCAATTAACCACAATATCGCGAACTTCGCCCGGCAAACAAATCTCAGAGCATGATCCGCGTCGCCAGGATGGCGGCAGCGGTGAAAGCGGTTTGCCCGCGCGGGCGCGAGCCGCTATTTGATCCGGCGGCTGGGCGCAGCGCGCTCGGCTCGCACCATCCCGCGGGTGAGCGCTTCATCGCCGAAGCGGCGCGCGACTTCGTCGAGCGCGTGGTTAAGCCGCGAGCGCCGCGACTCTGAGCCCGCGGCCCGATCGAACAGGCCAAGCTGCGACGCATCGATACGCTCGAGGTTATGCACCTGGATTCCGGCCAGCCGAATCTTATGCCTGCTGCGCACGCGCGAAAGCAGATGGGCGGCGGCCGCCGCAATCTCGCCACCATCGTCGGTCGGACGCGTGAAGGAAAAGCTCCGCGTCAGCATCGGATAACGCCCGCCGCCCAGCGGGGTCGCGAGCTTGAGCTTGAGCGTGATGGTTCGTGCGCGAATCTCGTCCGCGCGCAGGCGCCGCCCAATCGCCTCGCCATGAGCGATCAGCGTGCGTTTCAACTCCAGCGAATCGAACGCGAGGTCGCGCCCGAAGGTGTTCTCCTCTCCATAAGACTTGCGCTGCCAGTCCGCGACCACCGCGCGAGAATCGCGGCCGTTGGCTAGGCCATGCAGATGCGCCCCCGCCGAGCCGATACGCGCCGCTAGCGCACCCGGGTCGCAGCGCGCCAGCTCGCCGACCGTGGTGATACCGGCGGCATGCATCCGCTCGAGCGTCACCCGTCCCACGCCCCACAAGCGCTCAACCGGCAGCGGGTCGAGAAAATCGCGAACGGCCTCCGGGCCCAGGCTCAAGAGGCCGTCGGGCTTGGACATGTCGCTAAGGATCTTCGCGACCATCTTGGTCGGCGCAAGCCCGACCGACACGACCAGCCCGGTCTGATCGAGCATCCGGCGTTTGAGCGCCCGCGCCACGTCAATCGGCGCACCGAGCAGCTTGCCGGTGCCGGTCAGATCGATAAACGCCTCATCGAGCGAAAGTGGCTCGACGACCGGGCTGAAGCTCTCGAAGACCTTGCGCACCTCGCGCGAGACCTCCACGTAGCGATCCATCCGGCCGCCGATAAAGACTCCATCGGGACAAAGCTTGAGCGCCTGCGCGGTCGGCATCGCGGAGCGCACGCCATATTTCCTCGCTTCGTAAGACGCCGAGGTCACGACGCCGCGCCGGCTGCTTCCGCCAACAATAACGGGCTGGCCGCGCAGCGCGGGGTTGTCGAGAATTTCCACCGACGCGTAGAAGGCGTCCATGTCGGCGTGCGCAATCACACGCGGCCACGTCGTCATTTCGGAGATGGAAGACATGTTGTGCCAGATTCCCGCCTCTCCCTGACCAGGAAGGGCCCGGCGCTGCGCCGCGCGAGGGTTGCCTGCTGCTGCCGCTAATCAGAAATTCACAAGCGCCTAAGCGCCAGCGGCTTCTCCCCGGCGTCGTGCGACCTCTCGATCCAGTTGCTTCCAACTGAGCATTGGCTCGCCCGAAGCAATGATAGGGCGCCGGATGAGAACAAGCTCGCTTCCGAGTGCTGTCTGCGGCTTGAAGCCCGCCGGATCGGCAGACGCGGTACGCTCGACTGGTCGAACGCGCCTGCCGGGCTTATGACTTTTCAATCTCGCCCCATAGCTACGCCTCGCTTAGAATACGACCTTTGGGCGAGACGCAAAAGCGGCCCTTTCAGCTCTACTTCAACAGCTCCCTGCGGGTTGACGGTTCCCCAGGCACAGCGAGGTGGGGAGCAAGGTAAGCTAGGATTGACAGATTGACTGAACGTCAGTCACTATGGTTTGTGAGTTCATTTCCCGCCGAATAGGGAGGGATGAGAATCACTAATGCGAGAACCTGAAAGGCGAACACCAGTTCGACCAGAGGCGGAGCGTTTAGCCCGGGGCACCGTCGCCACACGGACCAAGCCGTCTGATCTTCGCCGAGGTGATCTCATGGATGCCGGGGAACGGACCTTTGTCCAGAAGGGTTTCGCGTCCACGACGATCGAAGACATCACACACAAAGCGGGAGTCGCCAAAGGAACGTTTTATCTCTATTTCGATTCCAAGGAAGCTCTGCTTACTGCGCTTCGCGACCGTTTCATTGAGGGTTGCCGGGGGCGAATTGAAGCTCTCGCAACACGGGTCCCGGCCGCAGACTGGGCAGGCCGATTGGACGCGTGGGTGGAAGGCGGGGTACGCCACTATCTGGACCACGTCAGGCTACATGACGTTCTGTTCCATGACGGCCAGCAAAGTCATGGTTCAAAGGCGCAGAACGCGGCTGTCCTGGAGCTTGAGGAGCTAATCCGCGCGGGCTCTGCGGCGCGAGCATGGCACGTCGAAAGTTCCGAGCTCGTCTCGGTTTTTCTGTTCTATGCGCTCCATGGAATCGTGGACCACATCCTGAGTAACCGGCGGTCTGATCACGAGGCCGCAATTCGTTTGAGTCAGAGGATTGTGCGCAATGCCATTGGTATCCCGCCGGAAGCCGGCAGTCGCTCGGTCCTCAGCCGTTCTTGAGCCAGATGACGTCCACGTGGCCGGACCGCTGTAACTGGTGGACCTTGACCAATGCGGCGCTTGCAGCCAGGGACTCGAGTGCGGCCGTTGACGGAGACCCCATCAAGCGAAAGAGGCGGATGGTCTTGGCCAACCAGGATGGAAACACATGATCGCTGTAGATCAGGTAGCCTCCGGTTCGTAAGACGCGCACCATCTCGGCGAGAGCTCGCTCCCAATCGGGGATGTGATGGGTAACCATGCTGGTTGCAACAATATCAAACTGGCCGTCGCGAAAATCTAACCTGGTCGCATCCATCACCCTGAAGTGCAGATTCGGGTGCACCGCTCCGGCTCTGGCAGCCTCGATTTGTTTAGGATCGATATCGACCCCTGTGACATCCAGATTGCTCGCGCCAGCAATCTCGCAGGCGGCGGAGCCGACGCCACATCCAACGTCCAGGTATCGCCACCCAGCCTGGTGGTTAATACGGCCGAGCAGTTGCTGGGCGCGAGCGGCGACCGTGCGGGTATTACTGGGTCTGTTTACGAAGTATTTCTCAAGGGCTGTCATCCTCATATCGGTACTCTCCAATCCACGGGCCTCAGGCGGCTTCTGTGGCGCAGGGCGGACGATCATACTTGGGCAGCTCTACACTCGGATGCCCTCCACAATCGACAGGTTGGAGAACCGTGGAGTCCGTATTCATTACCATGACTGACGGTCAGTCACTTGGCAACGGGCACATCGACCTTGGATACACTGGCCAGTTCTTTGGCCGATAACCGCTAACTTGCGCTCGCGACGTCCTTTCCAGTCAGCCACGTCGTAAGCGCTTCCGCGGCTTGCTCGCCGCTGCGGATGCAATCGGGGATGCCGACCCCTCTGTACGCTGCGCCGGCCAGCGCAAGACCGGGAATCTCCGCCGCCTGGCGCTCGATTTCCCCCACGCGCTCCAGATGGCCGACCGCGTATTGCGGCATCGAGTCGGGCCAGCGGCGGATCAGTGTGAGCATGGGCTCGGCGCGAAGATTGAGCAGCGCAGCAAGCTCTTCGCGCGCCGCCGCGGCCATCGCGGCGTCGTCCAGGCGCATCATTTGCATCATTTGACTGTCCAGCGCGCCGCCGAGAAATACCCGCAGCAGCACGGTTCCGGCCGGCGCCCGGCCGGGATATTTGAGACTCGAAAAGCTGCCCGCGATGATCTTGCGCCGCTCGATAGTCGGGACGACAAAGCCGAACGTTTCGGGCGGACGCGGAAAATCACTCTCGCGATACGCGAGATTCACCGTCGCCGCGGACGAGTAATTGACTTTGCCCAGGCACTCCGCCAAGCGGGGCGCAAGCTTCGCGAGCATCCGGGAAGCGGCATACGCGGGCGCCGCGAGCACCACCGCGTCGGCTTCGAACTCCGCGCCGGTTTGCAGGCGGAGCTTCCATCGGCCGGCGCCGGCTGTAAGTTCCAGTACCTCGGTTTGCGTACGCACGCATTCGCCCAGCCGCGCAGCGAGGGCGTCCACGAGCGCGCCGACTCCGCCGCGAAAGCTGAAGAACAAGCTCCATCGCGCGCCGCTGCCGACAGCCTGTTCGGGCCGCGCCCGGTTCGCATGTCTAAGCCCGCGAATCACGCTGCCATATTTGCGCTCCATCTCGATAAAGCGCGGCATCGTGGCGCCGAGGCTCAAGCGGTCCGCGTCGGCGGTGTAGATTCCACCCGCCAGCGGCTGCGCGATTCGATCGAGCACTTGCCGGCCCATCCGCCGCCGCACGAAAGATCCAAGACTCTCGTCCCCGGATTCCCGCCGGCGCGGAATCAGCGGCTCAAGCGCGATGCGCAGCTTGCCGATCGGGCTCAGCAGGGGGCTTTTCAGGATCGGGCCGAGCCGCGCAGGCGCCAGCAGCGAAAATCCCTCGGGAATCTCGACTAGCCTTCCGCCGCGCACGACGTACGTTTTGCGGAAGCGCTCGATGGTGCCGATCAGCTCGGGCTCGAGCCCGATTCGCTTGGCGAGATTCGCGGCGGCCGGTTTTTCCGTGAGAATCGAGTCGGCGCCGGTTTCGATCACGAAGCCGTCGCGAACAATCGTTTCGAGCGCGCCGCCGAGGCGAGCGCCGCGCTCGAACAGGCTGACGTGAAGCGGTATCGCGCGCGCCGCCGCGAGTTCGATCAGGCGATACGCCGCCGCCAGACCCGCGATTCCGCCGCCGATAACGGCGACGCGCTTTTGCGCCGGCTCGCTCACGATTTCTCGCCGCGGACGATCGTCGCCAGCATTTTTATGAACAACGGATGGTCGCCGACGGTGGGAGCGCGCACCATCCACACGCCCGCCTCGCGCGCGATCCGCGCGGCTTCGACATCGAGATCGTAGAGCACCTCGATATGATCGCACAGAAAGCCGATCGGCATCACGATCTCAGTTCGTCCGGCGCCGAGCTTGCGAATCGCGTCGCCGATATCGGGTTCGAGCCACGGCTCACGCGGGCTTCCGCTGCGGCTCTGAAAGGCCAGCGTCCACGACTGGATCCCAACCGCGCGGGCAACCAGCCGCGCCGAATCTGTCAATTGCTCGACGTACCGGCTCGCAGAAGCCATCGCGACCGGGATGCTGTGCGCGGTGAAAATGAGATGGGCGTGCGGATGCGAGTGCGCGTCGATACGCCCCAGCGCTTCCTGCACGCGTGCGGCTGCGGCTTGTATGAACAGCGGATGGTCGTGCCACGGACCGGGATAGACGATCGCCGGTGCAGTATCGCCAACCTGCTCGCACGCTTCGTTGACGTTTTGCTGATACCGATCCCAGCTCGCTTCGCTGCGATGCGCCGCCATGATTATTCCAAGCGCGTGGCGCACTCCGTGACTAGCCATCTCAGCGATCGCTCCGGCCAGATACGGCTCCCAGTTGCGCATCCCGACCCACACCGGGATTCGCGGGCCGTCGCGATCTAGTTCCGCGCCCAGCGCGCGCGCCTGGCGGATCGTGAGCTCGTTGTACGGCGAGGCGCCGCCCATATGCTCATAGTGGCGCACGACTTCCTCGTAGCGCTCTTTGGGCACCGGGCGCCCGCGCAGCACGTTGTCGAGGAACGGGCGAATCTCTTCGCGGCGCGTCGGCCCACCGAAGCCGACGATTAGAACCGCGTCGTAGGCGGGATGCGCGCTCACCGGATTATCGGCGGCTCAATTCGTGGACCGCGTCGACCAGCGCGATCACATGATCGACCGGCGTCTGGGGCAAAATACCGTGGCCGAGATTGAAGATATGGCCGGGGCGCCCGCCGGCCTTGTCCAGAATCGCCTGCGCGCGACGGCGAATCTCGCTCACGTCCGCGAACAATGCGATCGGATCGAGATTACCCTGCACTGCGACATCGTCGCCGAGCCGCGCCCACGCCTCGGCCAGATCGACGCGCCAGTCCAGGCCGATCACGTCGCCGCCGGCCTCGCGCATCAGCTCGAGCAGGTTGCCGGTAATCGTGCCGAAGTGAATCACCGGCACGCCCGGCCGGATCGCGGCGATCACGGCCGCAGTATGCGGCAGCACGAAGCGGCGATAGTCGTCGGGGCCGAGGCTGCCGACCCAACTATCGAAGAGCTGGACGATATCGGCGCCGGCGTCGATCTGCATATTGAGATAGTCGGCGGTGGTGCGCGCCAGCAACTCCATCAGGCGAGTCCACACCTCTGGTTGCTGATAGATCATGGTCTTGGTCGCAAGGTATTGGCGCGAGCCGCCGCCTTCGATCAGATACGACGCGAGCGTGAACGGCGCTCCGGCAAATCCGATCAGCGGCACCTTACCATTGAGCGCCGCGCGCGCCAGCCGGATAGAGTCGGCGACGAAGCCGAGCGATTCGACCACGTTAACCGGCGGAATCCGCTCCAGGTCCGCGGCCAGAACTCAGCGGGCGATCGATCTGGGGGCCGTCGCCCGCTTCGTAATGGAGTCCCACGCCCATCGGAACCAACGGCAGCAGGATGTCGGCGAAGATGATCGCGGCGTCCACGCCGAGCCGCTCCATGGCGGTAACCGTCACCTCGGCGGCGACTTCTGGACGCTGGCACATGTCCAGAAACGAATAGCGCTCGCGGACGCGCCGGTACTCGGGCATGTAGCGTCCCGCCTGGCGCATCAGCCAGATCGGAGTATACGGTACGGGTTCGCGGCGGCAGGCCTTCATCATCGGAAGGTCCCGGATAGCGGCGCTGTGCGCGGGAGCGTCGCCAGCGCGCGCAGGCGCGCGGGCGGGCGCACGGACTTCGATATGCGGCAGCGCTTCGCGCTTGCGCTTCAAGATCGACGCGCTCTTCGCGGCGGCTTCTTTCACCAGATGGCCGAGCTTGGGATGCTCGGGCTCGAAGTCCACCGCGATTGCGTTCGCGCGCAATTGCTCCGAGCAGACCGGCCCGACCGATCCCACGACCATCGCGGCGAACCCGTGCCGAACCGCCGCACCAAGACCGTCTGCCTCCGCCATCTGCATCACGTTCGTGACCTGGTTCGAGCTGGTAAAGAGGGCGACATCGGCCTCGCCGCCGGCGATCGCCTTGAGCGCGGCGCGCAGCGGAGCGCGGTCAAGCGGCAGCGTCCATCGGTAAACCGGCACGCTCATGACCTCCGCGCCGCGCGCCTCGAGCCCGGCGATCAAATCGGCATTCGGCACGCCGTACTCCTGCACCGCGACACGCTTGCCCGAGATTCCGATCCGCAACGCGAGCTCGGTCAACACCTCGCGCCAGGTGTTGGGCTCGGGAATCACGATCGATGGCGTGATTGCGTACTCGCGCAGCGCAGCCACCGGCTTGGGACCGCGGGCCACGGTGACCACGCTGGAAAGCGCGGCCACGATCGCGGCGCGCGGATGACGCGTCTCGATCACGCGGAACAGCGCGCGCGTGCCGACGCCGGTCAAAAAGATGACCACCTCGATTCGCCCGCCGAGCAGCCGCTCGGCGAAATCCAGGGCCTGCGGATTGTCTTCGAGCGGTGCTTCGCGCATCGAGGGTGCGACGATCGCCACGCCATGATTGCGCTCGATCATCGCGGCGACCTCAGCCGCCATCCGGCTCTCGAACGCGACCACGCGCAGCCCGGCAAATCCGTCCGCGCTTTCGCCGCGCTCGTGTTGTACTCGGGAGCTCATTGAAGCGGGTTGCCCCGAAAACATCTTGCCGCGCCGCGCCCCGCCAAGTCTATCGGCGGCTGGGTGGCGCTTCGCGCATCGGCGGCGCCTTGCTAATATTTGCGCGACCCGTACAACGCGCGCGATCAAGGTGGCAGGAACAACATGGCGCAAGCGAGCAACCTCCCGAATCCAAAAGACCAGGAAATTTGCGATCTCCATCGGCGTTACGTCGCCGCGATGGAAGACCGATTGGCCGCGATCAGCGACGAAACCAAGGCGCATTATGCAGCGGTGCTTCAGTCATTGACCGGGAAACTCGAAACTCCCGGCAAACCACTCTCCGAAATTGTCAGCGAAGTGATGAGCGACGCGGCGCCGTTGCTCTTTCGCGCGATGCAGCGGTGACGCGGGCCCCTGCATGGATAATTTCGGCAGCCTGATAATCGTCCTCCATTCGCATCTCCCCTACGGACTCGGGCACGATCCGATGGAGGAGCATTGGCTCTACGAGGCCGCGGTCGAGACCTATCTGCCGCTGCTCGACATGGCTGCGCGCCTGGGCCGGATCGATATGCAGCCCCGGTTTGCGGTGAGCTTCACACCCGTGCTGCTCGATCAACTCGCCGACCCGCGCTTTAAGCGCGGCTTCAAAAACTACCTGGCGACGCATGCGCGAGTCGCCGAAGAGGAGCGCGTGATTCGCGGGCGCCGCAAAGAGATCGGCCTCGCGCGGCTTCAGCAGATGTGGCGCGACTACTATTCCAACGCGCTCAGCTATTTCTCCGATTCGTTGCGCGAGGACCTGCCGGGCGCGTTTCGCCGCGCCGCCCAGGGCGGATCAGACGGGTCGTTCGAAGCTGATGACCTCGGCCGCGACGCACGGATACTTGCCGCTGATCGGATTGGATGAAAACGTGCGCGCGCAGATCGAACTCGGCATCGAGACCCACCGCCGGCATTTCGGGATCAATCCGCGCGGCTTCTGGCTGCCCGAATGCGGTTTCCGTCCGGCGGGCCATTGGCGGCCGCCGGTCGATCACGAAAGGCTCCGCGATCACGACCGGCGGGGCGTGGACGAGCTGCTGCGCGAAGCCGGCATCGACTACTTCTTCGTCGACCAGCCGCAGCTTCAGATGAACCCGCCGCAATATCAGCTCAACTCTATGCTCACGCTCTATCGCGAAGGGAACGACTCACGCCGCCCGCTCGGCGTCTATGCTCGCGACTTCGCGCTGAGCCGGCTGGTATGGCAATCGGACCGGGGTTATCCGGGCGACTTTCTTTATCTCGACTTCCACAAAAAGACCGAGCGCGGCAAGTTCAGGCTGTGGCGGATCACTGACGCACGCGCAGCGCTTGATCGCAAGGAAGAGTACGACCCGGTGGGCGCATTCAATCAGGTCCGTAATCATGCGAGCCATTTTTTGGCCGCGGTGCGCGAGGCGCTCACAAGCCATCACAAGGCAACCGGCGAGCGCGACGTGGTGGTCGCGGCCTTTGACGCGGAGCTGTTCGGCCATTGGTGGTTCGAAGGCATCGCATGGCTCGAGCAGGTGGTACGGCTCGCCGAGCACGAGCCGTTCGAGATCGAGACTCCGGCGCAATACTTCGACGCGAACCCGCCCAGCCGGCGCGTCGAGCTGCGCGAGTCATCGTGGGGATTGAACAACGATCACAGCACATGGACGCGCGAAGACGGCAAGTGGGTGTGGCGGGATATCTATGAGGCTGAGACCGCGATGCAGCATCTCGGCTACCAGCTCGACGGGCGCGAGCTTGCGCCGCCGCTGGCGCAGGTGCTGCGCCAGGCGATGCGGGAACTGCTGATGCTGGAGGCCTCGGACTGGACTTTCATGATCAACAACTGGTCGACGCGCGATCACGCCGAGCGGCGCGCGCATGGACACTTCAACGATTTCAGGCGGATGGCCGCGATCGCCGCGCGGATGGCTACGGACTCACAGTTGAGCGCCGAAGAACGCGCTTACCTGCGCGAGACTTGCGCCCGCGATGCGGCCTTTCCAGAACTCGACCTTAATCTTTTTTGGCGCGGCAAGTTCAATGTCCGGGAGGGCGCAGTCGCTGACTCGCCGGCGGCTGCGAGCAACTCGGCGGCGGCGCCGGCCGCCGCTCCTGCACGCGCCGCCGCCGGGGTGTCGTCTTGAAATTTCGGCCCTCTGAGCAGCTACTAAGAGGAGCAAGGTAGGGGAATGTCACAGCTCTATCTGATCAAGGAATTCTCCGAGATGGACGGACTTGAGCTATGCGTCGTCCATTGGACGGTCACCCGAATCGGCGCGGCGCCGGACTGGCAGAACGCGCGCGCGCTCGTGCTGCAGCCGGTCGAGCGCGACGGCCAGTCGATTCGCCAAGGCGTGCTCGATCTCGACCTCGAAGGCGACGGCCCCTGGACGATGCATCACTTCTTCAATTGGATCCGCCACGGCGCATGGCAAAGCGGCGCGGCCTATTTCGAGGATCTCGGCGCGCTGCCGATCGAATATCTCGATCCCAGCGGCGAGTTCAGCCATGCCACGCTGGTCTACAACGTCGGCGAGCACGGATGGACCAACGTCGCGCCGATGGAACTTGAAGGCGCGCCCAAGTCGCCGCCGCCGGCGCCCGAATGGCCCGAGCAACCCGGTCACGCGCTGAGCGAGCAGAGAACCCGCGTCCGTGCCGAGGAACTAAAACTGCCGCTCAAGTTTCGCGGCACGATCATCGCCCCGGTCGGCGCGCGTGTTTTCTATAGTATCCATCTCGCGCGCCGCAACGGACTGAACCCGATGGCCGACTCCGGACGATGGGTCTACCGGCGCGAGATCGTGCTGTGAACCAGGAGTCCTAGCGAAGGTACCCCGCAGTCTTACCCCTTCGGCAAGCCCAAAATACGCTCGCCGATCATGTTCTTCTGCACCGGTGAGGTGCCGCCCGCGATCGTCAGCGACTCGACCTGCAGTATCCGCTTCATCCAGTCGCCGTCGGGGGCGAACGGCGAATGGCGCTCCAAGTACGCATACTGGCCCATCAGGCGGCTGGTGAACTTGACCATCCGCTGCGTCAGATCGGTTGATACGAGCTTGCCGGTTGACGCTTCCGGCCCCGGCAACTGACCCTTCAGCCGGCGCGTCAGGCTGCGAAACCCGTTGTATTTCTTGGCCATCGCCTCGATCGCAAACTGCGCGATCTGCTGGCGAATTTCCGGCTCTTCGACGGCCGGACGGCCATTGATCTTGCAATGCTTAGCGAGTTGGACCAGCGCCCCGAGCATCTGCTCGCTGCCGCCCAGGGTTTCGCCGATTCCGAATCGCTCATGCATCAGGGTGGCGACCAGCACCTGCCATCCCATGTTCAGCGGCCCGAGCAAATTCTCCTTCGGCACGCGAACGTCTTCGAAAAAGATTTCGTTGAAGTCTGACTCGCCGGTTATCTGCTTGAGCGGCTTGACCGTAACGCCGGGGCTTCTCATATCGACCAGCAGGCAACTCATCCCCTTGTGCTTGGGCAATTCCGGATCGGTGCGCACGAAAAGCTGGACGAAGTGTGAGAGATGGGCGATCGTGGTCCAGACCTTCTGGCCGTTGACGATGAAACTGTCGCCTTCAAGCACGGCGCGGGTCTGCAACGCGGCCAGATCGGAACCGGCACCCGGCTCCGACATCCCTTCACACCAGATTTCGTCACCGCTCAGGATCGGATTCAGGTAGCGCTTCTTCTGCTCGTCGGTGCCCCATTGCATTATCGCCGGGCCGGTCATGATTACGCCGAGCACGTTGCATCCCATCGGGAGGTTGAGAACGTCCCATCTCCTGCTGGAAGATAACCTGCTCGACAAAGGTCGCGCCCTTGCCGCCATATTCTTTCGGCCACGTCAGACCCGCCCATCCGGCGTGATACAGCTTCTTGTGCCAGGCTTTGAGCCGCTCCCACAGGACCCCGTCGGTGACGTTTTCCTTCTCACCATCGGTGAGCGGCGGCGGCTGATTGGCCTCGAGCCACGTTCTCACCTCGCGCCGGTATGCTTCCTGTTCGGGCGTGTAATTGAAATCCATCGCTGAATAAGGCTCCCGCTTGAATTCGATGACGGAACTATCCGATCTCTATCCGCCGCCTGCTACCCGGATGCTAGCGAAGGGCGCGTCGATTAGGTAGAGGCAGAAGCTCCCACCGCAGCTCGCAATTCGGCCTCGACGCGAACAGCCGCTTCGAGCACGCGAGCGACGTTTTCGGCCATGAAATTGCTCAGCAGCTCCGCGCGCGAATCGGCGCGGAGATCGCGCGCTCTGTCTGCAATCGTATCAGCGCGCTCGAGCAGCTCCGCTTCGAGCGGCCGCAAGCGCCGCCATACGATCGGCGCCAATCGCTCGGGCGCTCGCGCTACGAGATCCTGAATCGCTTTCATCCGCCACCAGGGCGAATCCGGCGACGGTTCCATCGTGCCGATCGTCAGCGCCGTGGGCACGGTTCCCTCGACATAGAGCGGCATGAAAATTCCCGTACACGGCGCCGCCATCGAGATCCACATCACCGGCGGCAGACCCGAGTCCGGCGCGGGAATCTCGGCGACCATGCTGGCCGTCGTAGCCGAGAAATCGGTATGCATGCAGAGCGAGAAGTGGCGCTCGCTCTCCATCGTCGCCGTGATCACCGGCATCTCGCCCATCTCGTAATGGTCGCGCAGGGCGGCGATCATCTCGCGCACCGAGCGGCGACCGTCGCGCGCGACCAGCTCGCGGCTGCGCGCCAGGCGGCTGAGCGCCGAGAACGACGTGGGATGCGCCGGTTCGGCGTACGCCTCGGCGAAGCTGAACGGCGATCGCGCATTCCACCATCCCTGCGCACGTGCATGTTCGCGCACGTTCGCCGAGGCGCGATCATATGAGACCGTGCTGATTCGGTTCGAGATACTGGCGCACTCGCCGACTTTGCGCGCCGCCCATTGGCGCGCGGAGCTTTCGAGCGTCCACGCCTCCGAGTGATCGGCAATCATGAATCCGTTGGAGTAGCGCCAATCGAAGTCGGGCGCCGACGAGCCGCCTTGTCCGTAACGCTCGATAAGGCTGCCAATCAGTTCCATCGCCTCGCGCGCGGTGGTAGCGCGCTCCAAGGCGAGCCGCACCAGATCCATCCCGAGCAGCCCAACTTCGGGCAGCGAGTCTTTCGTAATCAGCGCTTCGTTCCCGATCGCGACGCCGTGCTGGTTGAGGCCGTGCTCGAAGCCCCATAGCCACGCCGGCCGCGACCCGATAATGCGCCAGGTCTGCGCGGCTTGCGGAATCGGCAAGTACTGGCATCGGACGCGCGCGCCCTCCGAGTAGCGCGCTTGCGGAGCCTGGAAGAGCGGCTGGCATTCGCGCACGGGACGGTCGCTGTTCTTGGCAAAGATCGTGGCGCCGCGCTCGGTGCGCGATCCGAGCGCCACCATCGTGTCGCAGGAGGGGATCGAACCCGACTTCAAGGGTTGTCCTCAAGCGGCCTTCGGGCGCGGCGACACTTCACGATCGATTCGAGCCTCGAGTTCGTCCTTGGCGCACTCAAGATCGTATTGGGTCTGGAGACTCAGCCAGAACTCCGGCCCAGTTCCGAAGTAGCGGCCCAGACGAAGAGCGGTGTCCGCGCTGATACTCCGGCGACCCTCGACAATCTGGCTGATCCGATTACCCGGCACGCGCAACGCAAGCGCGAGCTGATTCATGCTCATGCCGAGAGGCTTCAGGTACTCCTCGCTCAGAAACTCGCCCGGACTGACTGCCGGGATCTTCTTCGCACGCCTGGGCCGGGTTGTCATGAGGTCCTACCTCCTCCTCGTTCGCCATCTGCGCGTCACCGAGGTGCAAATCCGCACTCCCCCAAAACGTCGCAGAGCGTTTCGCGCTCGTAGCAACTGATGAGAAACGAGGTGAGCGCATCGATTAAATTACGCTCTGCCTCCCGCTCAGTTCGCCCCTGCGAGTGCACGTCCAGAACAGCGCAGGACGAGATGAACCACTTGCCTCTCCTGCGAATCGTCGCCGGCAAATCAAATTCTATCAGCCACTTCGCCATGCGCGGCATTACTGGGGCGCTAAACCAGTTCGATCGGAAACTCGCCTGCCGCGACGGCGCAGCCGATGACTTCGGCGTCGAGGTTGCCCTCGGCCTGCAAATCCGCCAGCAGCTTCATGGCGTCGGCTTGTGGCAGCGCGATCAGAAGACCGCCCGAGGTCTGCGGATCGAAGGCTAGCTCGGCCATTTCGTCGGCGATCTCGTCGGAGATTTTGACTCGCGGGCCGAAGTATTCGCGATTGCGCCGGCCGCCGGCCGGAATCTTGCCGGCGCGGGACCATTCCAGCGCCCCGGGCAGCAGCGGCAGATCGGATTCCTCGAAGCGCAGCGTCACCCCGCTGCCCTCGGCCATCTGCATCGCATGGCCGGTCAGCCCGAAGCCGGTCACGTCGGTGGCGGCGTGCACGTCGTACTTGAGCATCGCCCGCGCCGACGACGCGTTGAGCTCAGCCATCGATTTGACCGCGGCGGCGTATTGATCCGCCGGCAGCTCGTCGCGCTTGAAAGTGGTCATCAGGATTCCGGTGCCGAGCGGCTTGGTGAGCACGAGCGCGTCGCCGGGGCGCGCGCCGATGTTGCGCACGATACGGCGCGGATCGATCACGCCCGTCACCGCCATCCCGTATTTCACCTCCTCGTCGCCAACGCTGTGCCCACCGACGATCACGACCCCCGCCTCGCGCGCCTTTTCCGCTCCGCCGCGCAAAATCTGGCGAAGCATCTCGGCCGGCAGCCCCGAATGCGGCCAGCAGACCAGGTTCAAGGCGGTCTTCGGCACTCCGCCCATCGCGTACACGTCGGAGAGCGCGTTGGCCGCCGCGATCTGACCGTAGGTAAACGGGTCGTCAAGTATTGGCGTAAAGAAGTCGACCGTGTTGACGATCGCCAGGCCGTCACTGAGCCGATAGACGCCCGCGTCATCGCCGGTCGCGATGCCAACCAGCAAGTCGGGATGGCTGCCGAGATCGAGATGCGCCAGCACGCCTTTCAGATCGGCCGGGCCGAGCTTGCCGGCGCATCCGCCGGCCTTGCATCGCGCGGTCAGCCTGATCGGCGCGCCGCGCGCGGGATCGTTGTCGAGTGTCATGCCGGCCAGCTTACTGCGGGAGCGGCGCAGCGCTCAACTTCAGCCCAAGCGGTGTAGCCCTGTTGATGCGACACCGGAACGGGCCTTGCTGTTTTGCTCCACGCGATGTTAAGCACAGCGATTCGTTCCGCCGCGGTAGCGGCAGCAGGGAGACTCCGACGAAGCTCGGACGGTGGCTGTTCATCGGGATGCTGATCGTGGCCGGCGCGTCGTGCGGATACCTTGCGCATCCGCCGGCAGCGCCCCCGATCAGTACGCCCGCCAACCTCGCGCTGGGAACGATCCACGATGACACCGGGCAAGCGGACGAGCCCGACGATGGGCTCGCGGCTGACGAGGCGGTCGAGGGCTTCGCACGCGTGTCGCTGCGTCCCGAGCGCGACGGATTTGCGCCGGCGGCGCCGATCGACGGCCGAGCGAATGCGGCCGCTCCCTTGGACGACCGGGAACTCGTGCTCAGGATATTTTCGCTGGTGAATCTACAGCGGCGCACTCACGGGCTGAGCGCGCTTGAGTTCTCACCCGCGCTGGCGCGCGCCGCACTCGAGCACAGCCGCAAGATGGCAACGCATGACTTTTTCGATCACCAGGTCCGCGGCGAGCAAGGACTATTGATTCGCGTTGCAGCCTCGGGCGACAGCGCCGACCACGTGGGCGAGAACCTGTTCGAATCAACCGGGCTCGCCAGTGACGGACTCGCCGAGGATTGCGTCAAAATGTGGATGTGGAGCGCGGGCCATCGCAGCGTCATGCTTGAGCCCGGATTCGCCAAGACCGGGGTCGCGATCGGCCGCTCAGCCGACGGCCGCAACTACATAACCGAAGACTTCGCCCAGTAGGGCGCGCCGAGTCGGCGTCAGTCGCAGCCGTTGAAGAACAGGGCTGGCACGGTGGTGGAGGGCTGCATCGGGTCGATCGTGAACGCCGGCGTATCCTGCTGGCTTGGCGAACAGACCTGGGTGGAGCTGTCGTAGGCGCTCGATCTCGCGTCGATCCCGTAGGTCACGTTGGCGCCCTCGACGCTCAGTGCATAGCCGCGACCGTTGGTACTTGCCGGGCCAACGATTGGATTGCCGTTGGGGCCGGAGAAAATGTAGCAGGCGCAATTCGGGTCGCCGCCGCATCCCGCGGGCACGCAGTCCTCAAAAGGCACCGGGTGGGTACCATCAGAGGTGGTGGTTGTAATCGGCGGCGTGTGATCGGAGCGGAATAGCGGGACCAGCGCCTGAACGCTGTCGCCCGAGCTATTGATGAACGGCTGCTCGCCAAGGAACACGATATCGTCGCCAGTCGCCGCAGTGTTCATCGTGTGGACCACGCCCGCCGACAGCGCGTCGGAATTACCGCCGGTCTGCGGAATCAGGGGAATCACCAAGCCATCGGCTGGGCTCGAGTCCGTGACGTTCACTCCAGTTGCGATACTCGCGTTGGAGGGAATCCGGCCCGGCAATTTGGAGGCGTCGGAGACCAGATCATAGGTCCCGCTGGCAACCGGACAGAAGCGGAAAGCACCCTGGCTGTTGGTCATGGTAGTCCGCACCAGGCTTTCGATCTGGTTGGATCCGCCGCCCTGAATCGGCGCCTGAACTCCCGATTCCTGCTCCAGCCACACGCCCGCGTCGTAAACCGGCCTGCCCTTATGTGGCTTGATCGTGTTGCCAGCTAACGTGGCGTCCACCACTTTGCCGGCCACCTCGGGGTGGGCGCCTTCAACGAACGCCTGCAAGTCAGTTGTAGCGTTGGGCTTGAAGTCGTACTGGTGCGCAGCGAACTCCGAGGGCGCGACCGCGAATCCGGCGTTGATATCGATCGCCAGCTTCAGGTTTCCGCCGGCCAGAGTCACGTCGGACGGAATCGGGATACCGGTGCCGGCCTCGGGCCCCATGTTCAACTGTTCGCATTTTCCGGCCGAGTCGATCACGCAGTTGTAAACGTCGGCGCCAAGCTTGCACTTGCCCTTGTTGCACGCGTTTTTCGCGGGCGCTGAACCGCTGCCGTTGAGATCGAGCAGCAAGTCGACTTCCTGGTAATTGCCGCCCGGAACCGTCTGGCTACCGGTCGAGAACGGCGGCGCAACAAAACATCCCTGGCTCGGCTTGCTCGGTGCGTGCCGCAGGTCGACCTGCGTGGGCTTGAGTCCCGGCGTCAGGTCCACCGAGGACTCTTCGCCCAAGAGTTCCCTCGCCTGGATGTCGCTGATCGTCAGGAACACGTGCGGCAGGGTGCAGGCGTAGGAATTGCTGATCCCGACCGCGAGGCTGACGGGAGCGGGAGTCGGCGTGGGAACCGCGCTCGGAGTCGGACTCGGCGTCGGTGCGACAACCGGTGTCGGCGTGGGCGCTGATGGCGTTGGAGTCGGGACTTCAGGAGTGGCCGTCGGCAGCACCGGAGTTGGCGTCGGTGGCACTGGTGTCGGGGTCGGCGGCACCGGGGTCGGGGTCGGTGGCATCGGAGTTGGCGTCGGTGGGACCGGAGTTGGGGTCGGCGGCACCGCAGTCGGGGTCGGCGGCACCGGGGTTGGGGTCGGTGGCACCGGGGTCGGGGTCGGCGGCACCGGGGTCGGAGTCGGCGGCACCGGAGTCGGGGTCAGCGGCACTGGAGTTGGCGTCGGCGGCACCGGAGTCGGGGTCGGTGGCATCGGAGTTGGCGTCGGTGGGACCGGAGTCGGGGTCGGCGGCACCGCAGTCGGGGTCGGCGGCACCGGGGTTGGCGTCGGTGGTACCGGAGTCGGGGTCGGCGGCACTGGTGTAGGGGTCGCTGGCACCGGAGTTGGGGTCGGCGGCACCGGAGTCGGGGTCGGTGGTACTGGAGTCGGCGTCGGTGGCACCGGGGTTGGGGTCGGTGGCAGTGGAGTTAGCGGGGGCGGCACCGGGGTCGGGGTCGGCGTAGGCGTCGGGGTCGGTGTGGGAGCGGGCGTTTGGGTCGGCGCAGGAGTTGGCGTCGGCGTCGCGCAGGACGGTCCCGGCACCAGCCCGATCTGTGCCGTGAAGCTGTCCGCGCCAGATGGATATTGCACCGATTGATTGCCGGTCACGACCGGGATCGTCAGCGGCTGATCCACCCACGCCATGATCTCGCCACCGAAGGTTTCCTGCTGCTCGATCGTGCCCAGGCTGGGCGAGCTGACGGCGCCAATCGCGTTCAGGTTATAAAGCATCAGCAGCGTATCGTTCGCGATCGTGGTCGTTATCGAGGGCGACACGATCGTCGCGCTGCTGGTGTTGACCAGCGAGGCGAAGGTGTCGATCGGCGCGCTGGTGTTGACGCCCGAATATGCGGCGCAAATCGCCGACAGGCTTACGGTCTCGCTATAGTTAATGGTGACGGAAGTGGAATCGCCGGGCTGCTGGATATGGTAGAAGAAAGAAACCCCGTTCCCATCCAGATCGCCGCCAGTGATCAATTCGGTATAGCCAGGTGGCGTGGTCGGAGCGAGACTATCATTCGCGACGAACCAGATGCCGACAAAGTCGCCCGGCTGCACGTTTGCCGGACAACTTACGGTAAGGCTCGGGGCCCAGTCGGTAGAGACCACCGGCGTTGCGATCAGGCTGATCGGCACGCATGCTCCGGGCACCGGCGTCGGCGGCAGCGCGACCGTGGTCGGTGTCGCGCAGGGCGTTGCAGCGGCGCCGCCGGCCCAAGCGTCGCGGCTCAGCGCGGCGAGCAGGATCACGAGGCTGGCCACAGCGATACGCCTGCCGCTCGAAACTGCGCGCTCCGGCCGGGAGCAACCAGTCCGCGTGCGCGGCCCGGCGCCTGGCGATCGGGAATAGCCTTCCATCAAATCAGGAAAATCGCCGCCTTAAGTCCCATGCGCGATTGACCGTGAAATTAATTGAGCACCGGCCGGATGTTATGACAATAGAAATTGTTATCTCCACCGGCGTTTGTCAGTGATAAGTCCAGACCACGCTAGTGATTGAAATGGTCTAGCGAAGGGCATTTCACTGGTCAATCGCGCAGATACCAACTGTATAGAAATATAACTATTGGATGATGCAGCCGGCAAAGGCTTGATTTTCGGGCGCTTTGTGGCGAACGGCGGTCAAACCGGGCGGCGCGACCGGGGTCTTCGCGATAGAAATCACCGGCGCGGCGTGGATTTTCGTTACTAAGTAAACCCGATTTGCAGCCCAAACCCTTTGACGGATCGGTCCGGCGTTGGCTATGCTCGACGCGCATGCGAGTGCGGCAATTGTTACATGCTCGCACCGGGTGTTCCGATGGAAAATCCTCGCAATTTCAGCGGTTCCGCAACGGTATGCGGCTTGCTCCGGCTGAGCGGAACGAGTGGCTGTAAGACCACCGCGTTTGGAGGTCTAAGGATATGGGCCTGCGGATTCGCCTGCTGACAGTTGCGGCGCTGGCCACATTGTGCGTCGGCGCGCCGCGGCTGTTCGCGGCGCCATGCGGCATTCCGATTGTACCACCACCGCCGCCTCCGCCTGCGGTTGCGCCGCCGCCAGCGACCGGAGTTGGCGCCCCGCCGCCGATTTTCGTGACCCAGCCGAGCACACCGATCACCCCGATCGTGGTGAATGCCGAGCAGAGCGCGAATCGCGCCGTCACCGCCGCCAACAACGCCGAGGCCGCGGCGGGCAACGCGCAGGTGGCCGCCGAACGCGCCACCAAATCGGCCGCCGCCGCGACCAAGGCGGTCAATCGGGCCAAGAGCGCGGTGGAAGCGACCGAGGAAGAATTCCGCGAATCGGTCACCAAGTGATGTATCATCTACTGGCTATCCTGCTCCGGCGCCAATGTTGTATATATAAGACCAGTCGCATCCGGCAACGATCCGCCGACTGAGTACCTTATGCACTATCTGAAATCGCCGGAGGTGGCGGAATGAGAAGGGTTGCGGTTTTGACGGGGATTGCCGGACTCTTGTTCGCGTCCACCGGCGCGATGGCGCAGGTCGCGCAATCGACTTCTGCTCCTCCCGGCCAGACTCCCCGTTTGGCAGCGGCCACGGCGCCGCATCTGGATATCACGCCGTTCGGAGGAGGCTTCGTGAGCCAGGATTACGACGACACCAACGAGGGCCTACAAATCGAGCAGAGCCTGACCCAGGGGCTCGGGCTGGTCGGGCGTGCCACCGGCTATCAACTCTACCTGCGCAAGAACGCCGTCAGCCCGCTTCAGGCTTCGAGCAACCAGGTCGAGGCTCGGCTGAACTTCGGGCGGTTAGAGGGCGGAGTTGATATCAGTCCGTTTGAAGGCACCAACCTGTATCTGCTCGGCGGCCACGACGTTGGCGATAGCGACGCGTTCGTGGTCGAAGGCGATCTGTCGAGCTGGATGTTCGATTCGAGCGCGCATCCGGTCAATCTGTTCATCGCGCCGGTCTACGACACCGAGAACAAAGTCACCAGCACCGAAATCGACCTGCGCGTCGTGGCCGCGCGCACGCCCGACTGGACCTTTATCGCCGGCGCGGGCGGCTCCGTATACGGCGGCGGTTTTATCCACGGCGCCGACGGACAGGGCGGAGCGATCCTGGGGCTCTACAACACCTACTGGAAACTCGGCGCCGATCTGCAGGCGGGGTACGGTACTCCGGGCGCGTACGGAGAGCTTACGATCTACAAGACCTTCTCGTTGTGGGAGTGATCGGCTGCGCGATCGGGAACCCTGAATGCGAAGAGGATTCCTTGCAATTGTCACGACGTGCGCGGCGCTGGCGCTCGCCGGATGCGCATCGCGTCAGTTGCAGCCGGTCGCGGCCACGTCGGAGGCTCCGTCATCGAATGAGGCGGCTGCGCTGAGCGCGGCTCAACCGGCAAGCGCCCTCCCGCCGGGCCCTGCGCATCCTGCACAAGCTCAAGTTCTCACGAGACCGCAGATCGAGTCGCAGTTGCTGAATCTGATCAACCAGGAGCGCGCGCACAACGGGCTCAAGCCTTTGACGACTTCCGCCGAGCTCGAGCGATCGGCTGAGGCCCATGCCGCCGAGATGGCGAAAGATCGCTTCGTCAGCGTGAGAGGCTCCGCCGAGCCATCGCTCGCGGATCGCTTCGATCAGGCTGGAGTTACCAGCGATTCGATCGGCGAGAACGTGGTCAGCCTTCCGATCAGCGACGCCTACCTCGCCGACGAAACCGTCAAGACCTGGCTGGCGAAAGATGCGGCGCGCCGCAATCTGCTGTCGCCCCGCTTCGAGCGGACCGGCTTTGGAATCGAGCGCAGTCCCGGCGCCGTCGGCGAAGCCTACGTGACCGCCGACTTCGCTCACTGACCCGCCTTAGCAGGCTGTTGAAAAAGGATTTTCACAGCCTGCTCCCTCACTCTTATCTCTCCCAGAGGGAGAGAAGATTAAGGAAGGAAGCCAGTTTTCATGCAGGGTGTTGAGAGCGTACATTTCTCCATCTCACTTAGTCTTACTTTCTCAACACCCTGCTAGGGCCCGGCCTGCTCGATATCCGAGGCCTGCGACTTGAGGAAGGCCTTCAGCCGGCGCTTGATCCGCCCTTCGATCTGACGGACGCGCTCGCGGCTTATTCCGAACCGCTCGCCGATTTCCTGGAGCGTCGCCGGCTCTTCGGCCATCAGGCGCGCGCGGAAAATCTCCAACTCCTTGTCCTTCAGCGTATTCTCGAAGGCTTCGACCTTCTCGCGGGCGAAGTTGCGCCACTGCGAGCCGGCGGTGAGCTCTTCGGGACTGCGCGAGGTATCGGGAATCACGTCGAGCAGGCGCGAGTCATCGTCCGGGCCCGGCTGATCGAGCGAGACTTCGCTCTGCCCCATCCGTTCCTGCATCTCGCGAACTTCGCTTTCCTTGACGCCGATACGCTGGGCGAGCAGGCGCGGCTGTGGCGCGAAACCTTCCGCCTCGAGCCGCTCGGTCTCTTTCCTGAGGTTGAAGAAGAGCTTGCGCTGCGCCTGCGTGGTGCCGATTTTCACCAGGCGCCAGTTGTTGATCAGATAGCGATAGATATAGGCCCGCACCCACCATACCGCATAGGAGGGAAAGCGGATGCGGCGGCTCGGCTCGAAATGCTTGACCGCTTCCATCAGGCCCAGGTTGCCCTCTTGAACCAGGTCGAGCAGGTTGCGCGAGGCGCGGGCGAACTCGCCGGCGATCTTGACCACCAGCCGCAGGTTGGAGGTAACCAGCTTGTAGGCGTACTGCGGGTCGTTGGTCCGCTTGTATTCCTGCGCGACTTTTTCCTCTTCTTCGCGCGACAGGATCGGAAAGCGGCGAATCTCCGCGAGATAGCGGCTGAGCGGATCGTAGGGTACCAAGCCCTCGCCGCCACTCTGTGCGGCTTCGTCTTCGTCGCCGAGCGGCCCGGCGCCCGGCTCGACCTCTGAAGGCTCCGTGGCCGAATCGCCGAGCAGCTCGGCGGACGCGTCGTCGGGGCGATCCGCGCTGGAAACTTCGTCCTCGCTGGAGGCTTCGTCCTGGCCGGCTAGCTCGGGCTCGATCGCGAGACTGTCACCGGCGCGCGGCTGGTCATTCCCGGCGGATGGGGCTCTAGTCTTGCGGCGCTTGATAGTCTTGCGGGCCACGGATCGATGCCGAATCGGAGAGGCGCGGCGGCGCGATCACGCCCCGGCGAGCCTCGGGCTCGTCGTAGGCGAGCGATACGGAAAAGGCTTACTCCGCCTTCGTCCGCTCCAGAATTACCTTGCCGGCGGCGATTTCGCGCAGCGCCGTGACGACTTCCTTGTTGTCGGAGTCGACCAACGGCCGGCCTCCCTTGAGCAACTGTTTGGAGCGGCGCGCGGCCCCCAGCACAAGCTCAAAGCGGTTGGGAACCTTATCGAGACAGTCTTCGACAGTTATTCTTGCCATCGCGGTAATTTTCCGGCCTGCCCGTGCCCTTGTCAACGCAAATCGTCAGAGTTCATTCGTTCTCGAACAGGTCTTTCTCGAATAGATCTTTGATCGCGTCGATCTTAAGGCCATTGCCGATCGCGAGCATCAGCTTGAGCCGCGCCTTGTGACCGGGCATCTCGTGCGCCGCGATGAGTCCCGCCTGGCGCAGATGATTCGCGCCCGCATAACCGTATGAATCGCCGATCGCGCCCGCGCCGGAGCGCGAGGCCAACACTATCGCAAGGCCGCGCGTCACCGCCGATTCCAGCGGCTCGCACCACGAAGGCGGCACGCGTCCGCTGCCGAATCCCTCGACCACCAAGCCACGGAGCGCCGGACGCGCGAGCGCGTCGGCGAGCGACCGGAATTCGCCACTATCCGCGCAGATCCGCGCGACGTTGGTATCGATTCGCGGCGCGAGCGTGCGTCGCGCAGCCGCAGGTCTCGTGAACAGCGTCGGCGCGCCGTTGTAGATCCGCCCGAGCGGTCCGCAAGCCGGCGAATGGAATGCGCCGACGAACTGGCCGTTACTTTTAGTAACAAAACGCGCCGAGTGGATCTGCTCGTTCATCACCAGCAGCGTGCCCAGCCCGGCGGCGCGCGGCCATCGCGCCACCTTGAGCGCGTCGAGCAGGTTGCGCGGACCGTCGAACGAAAGCTCCGACCCGGTGCGCATCGAGCCCGTGAACACCACCGGCTTGGCGCTCGTGACCGTAAGATGCGACACGAACGCGCTCTCCTCGATAGTGTCGGTGCCGTGAGTCACCACGGCGCCGGCGATTTCGTCACGCGCCAGCGCGCTCCCGATCGCCTGCGCCAGCCGCACCATCGCTTCGGGCGTCATCTCGCATCCCGGAATCCGCGCGAACTCGATAGTCTCCACTTCGAATTCGCGCGCCGCATCGCCGAGCATCGCGAGCAACTCGGCCGCGCCGCATTGGGGCACCGCGCCCCGCCCGGCATCAATCGTGGAGATCGTGCCGCCGGTGGTTATCAGGGCGATTTTCGAGCGTCCCATTGCTAGAGTTTCTCCTGACGATGGTTCGCAATCCAACTGCGTCCCGAATCTAATCAGTAGAAGTCTAATCAGTAATCGATATGCCAGCGCGAGGCCAAAACAACCGCCGCCGCCGCCAGACCGCCGCGCGGACCGCGCAGCATCCGCAACCACCGGCCGGCGACGATCGCGCGTTGCGCACGACCCTCATGCTCGAGGGCCTGCTCTTCCTCACGATGCTGGTGTACCTGCGATGTCTCCGTAACGGTTTCGTGTTCGACGATCACGAGATGATCGTGATCAATCGCTACATCTCCCGATGGTCGTTCCTGTGGAAATCGCTGGTCAATGATTCGTGGTGGTTTCGCGATCCGTTCCATCTGCCGCAGAGTTCCTACTACCTGCCGCTGCAGGACGTCTGGCTTGGCCTTCATTATCAATTCTTCGGCCTGATTCCCGGCCCCTGGCACGCGAGCATGATCGCGTTGCATCTCGCGGCGGTCTGGATGGTCTTCAAAATCGGATCGCGTCTGACCGGCGACTGGCGCACCGCGATGCTGGCCGCCGCGCTGTTCGCCTTGCTTCCCATTCATGCCGAGGCGGTGGTATGGCCGACCGCGATTCCGCTGCCGCTGAGCGCCACATTGGAGCTCGCGGCCTTCGCTTTGTTGATCGCACGGCGCGACACGGCCGACGCACCCCGCTATTGGGCGGGCGCGATGGTCTGTTACGCCGGCGCGCTCTTCACCCATGAGAGCGCAGTCGCCTTTCCCGCTATCGTCGCAGCCTACGCCTTCCTGATCGAGGCGCCATCTTCGCTCGGCCAAGCCGCGGCGGCGCGCGCGCGCCGGGCCTTGATGCTCGCCGCGCCGTTTGCGGCCGAGACCCTCCCCTATCTCATTGTCCGCTACGCGGTGCTCGGCTTCATCAACCGTCCCAATCCCGTCAATCATGCGACGCTCGCGCAGGTGCTGGCGACGATTCCGGTGGCGCTCGCGACCTACCTAGGTCTGCTGGCGATGCCGTGGCTGGCCGGCCCGTCCCATCGTCTGGTCTTCGTTACTACGCCATGGTCGCCCGAGTTGTGGGGGTCGATCCTGATCTTGCTTGCAGTCGCGGGCGCATTTTTTTTCCTGGTGCGCCGCGATTCGCGCCGCCCGCTCTACCTGCTCTGCCCGGCCTGGATAGTGATCGCGATCGCCCCGATGATGAATCTGGGCGGTCTCTTCCAACAGGGACTTATCCAGGATCGCTACCTTTACCTGGCCTCCGCCGGATGGTGCCTGATGCTCGCGGATGTCGCCATTCGATGCGCCAACATCAGCGCCACAGGACGGCGCGTGGTAGTGGGCGTGACCGGCGCTCTTGTTATCAGCTACGCGATAGCACTGTGGCACGTGCAGGGCTTCTGGCACGATGAAGTCGCGCTCTTCACGCGCTGTATCGAGGAGTTTCCCGAATCGGCGATCTGGCACAACCGGCTCGGGATGGCGTTGCAAGACCGTGGCGAGTTGATTCCCGCCGAACGCGAACTATCTATCTCACTGCGCCTCGATCCCACCGATGGCGCCACGCTCTTTGACCTCGGCCTGCTCCATGCGCGTCTCAATCGAGTCAGTGAGGGCGCCAGGGAAGTCGCCGACGGGCTGAAGCTGCTGCCGCATCCGCCGGCGACGACCTACGTCACGCTGGCGCAGCTATACGAGTCGGCCGGCGACCACGCGCAGAGCCAAGCGGCCTTGAACTACGCCGAATCACTCCCCGGCGGTGCGCAGGCCGTGGGGCTGAATCGCGCCAACATTAAGCTCCAACAGGGCCAAAACGCCGACGCCGAAGCGATCCTCAACGGTCTCGCGGCCCGCTTCCCCGACGATCCAGGCGTGTGGGCGACGCTCGGCGCCGCCCAGTTCGCGCAAAACCGTGCCGCCGACGCGCTCGCGGCATTCGAGCGCGCGCTGGCGCTGGCTCCCGACGATCCGGAAGTTCGCCTCTACGCCGCCCGCGCCCTCCACCAGATGGGCCGCAACGGCGAAGCCTTCCAGCAATGCCGAATCGCGCTCAACCTCGACCCCGGCAACGAGCCCGCCCGCGCCCTGTTGTCCGAGCTCGCCAACGACCCAGGCAAGTAGCCCGCGCAGCTCTCAAAATAGCGTTAGTTTTGGATAGTCGGGCACGGGTCTGCCCAATAGCGGGCCGCTTGGTGTATTCTTGCTTGCAAGGTGACATCCTCCAAAACACAACGGCCCGACGACGAAAAGCTTCGCGAGCTGATCCTCTATCTGGCGCATCTCTCCGAGAGAGATCGCAATTTCGGCGCGGTCAAACTGAACAAACTGTTATTCTATTCAGACTTTTTGGCTTATCAGAAATTCGGCGCATCCATTACGGGACAGGAGTATCAGGCATTGCCCCAAGGCCCAGCCCCGAAGCGGCTGAAACCCATCATGGAGAGGATGAGGCGGTCCGGTGTGCTCAAGGTCGAAATCCAGCGGCGATTCCGGTTCAGCCAACACCGCCCCATCGCCTTGCGCCCTCCAGAGTTGCACAAATTCTCTGGCCATGAGACCGATCTGGTCCGTGACGTGGTAACGCGCTTCTGGGAACTCAACGCGACGCAGATTAGCGATGAATCTCATTTGTTTCTCGGCTGGCAACTCGGCGTTCAAGGCGAAACGATCCCATACAGCGTAGTGCTGATCGGAACCCGCAGACCCACTCAGGCCGAACATAGAAAGGGGCGCGCACTTCAAAAGCTTGCGAAGGAAGCTCTTGCGGGCGGCCATCGTTAGCATTGCGGACAATTGTCAGAACGCATCCGTTCGAAGATCGACTCCGTCAGCTTTTGAGAAGCGGAACGAGGGGCGCTGATGAGTTTATTGAAGGTGCGGAATGGGCATTGGCGCGGCGGGCGACAATCGGATCGCAAGTCACGACCGATAATCCACCGGTCTGGATTTTGCCAATTGTAGACGTGCTGAGGATCGATCCCGTAGTGCTGTACTACACATTCGACGCTGATCACGTTTACCTGATCTGGATCGATTTGGCCGAGCGGAGCGAGAACTGATGAGAATGAACGCGAAGGACGACAAGCAGGCGGATCCCTTTCTTCACTCGCGGCATCTTTTTCCGGGATCTCGTCGCCGTGCCGAAAAAGGAAGTAGAGCTGAAGAACCAGGTTGGCGTTCGGATCGACCATCGAAGAAGAAAAACGAGCGAAGAATCAAATTTCAGGATGGGAGTGGAAATGTCTTTGCGGACATCGGAGTCCGTGATCCACAAGACTCGTTTCTGCGGGCGGAACTGATGAAAAGGATCGCCGACGTAAGCGCGAGAAAGAACCTTAATCAGGCTCAGATTGCCAGGATTCTTCGCGTCGACCAACCAAAGGTATCAAAACTCGTAAGACGCAGAATTTCCGGTTTCACGAGTGATCGGCTGTTTCGATTTCTTACCGCGTTGGGATGTGATGTCCGCATTGAGGTCATGGAGAAACGGCCCGGCCGAAGACACGGCAAATTGATCGTAGCAGCCTAGACACCTCGGACATTGTGGAGGCCGCTTCGCCAAAGACCCCCGCCGATACACTCGCCGCATTCGAGCGCGCGCTGCGCTGGCTCCCGACGATCCGCAAGTCCGCCTCTACGCCGCCCGCGCGCTCCACCAGATGGGCCGCAACGGCGAAGCCTTCCAGCAATGCCGCCTCGCGCTCAACCTCGACCCCGGCAACGAGACCGCCCGCGCCCTGTTGTCCGAGATTGCGAACAGCGGGGGCAGGTAGTCTCCTGCGCCCCGGTTTACCCAGTTATAGGTAGAGTTAGTTGGTGTAATACCTTCGGCGAACCGCCCCTTGCCGGTTGCAAAACTCGATAGGCGTGCGCGCGAGGGCTTAACTACCGCGATTTGGGCGAGAAGGAGTCTCGGGCTCTACTGTCTCGGGGAGGTCAGCTGCCACACACCCGAAGTCAACAGAGTCGTTGAGATTTTTCGCAAGCTCATATTCCCTGCTTGCTCCCCTCACCTTTCGGATAAACGGCATAAAGCACTCCGCACCGATCGCCACCGGGATCTCCGCTGTCGCAGCAAGGGCCAATGCCGCGAATCCCGCGAATGGAACCGTCAAGGCTGTCATTAGAGTCGCAAAGACCATCCCTCGGCCGACAGCTCCGGCAACCGAAAAGATTTGTATCTCCTTTGTCGTCGGTAGCTTCGTCGCCATAAGTTCTGCCACTTCGGACCATCGCTCTTTCTGGTCATCGAAGGTAATAGTTGCACCTAGTTCCTTTATCGACTTCCGCAAATTCTTTCCGGCCGCATCTTCCCGCACTTCCCGAATAGCCTTACCGAATCCTTTACGTGGCAGAGGCAGGTTCAGTTGGCTCTGCACTATGCTTTGCACGATCACTTCCGGCTCAGTTTCCAGATCCTGTTTTTCGCACGCAGTCAGAACCGAATAAATTCCGCCGCCGAACCTTTCGTCAGCCGCCTCACCGCAGGCGAAAACGTGAGCCATGCAAGATTCGATCAATTCGATCATGGATTTCGCCTCCTCCGGACGGTAGGTGGCGGCCACTTGGTCGCCGAGGGCCGTATTGAACCACAGTGGGTTTGGGGCTCCGCCACGGGGTCCAGTTTTGAGGCGCTCCAATGCCTTGGCCGGGCTCTCAATGAACTCAATGAAATCCGCCACCATTCCAGGGCTGATGCCAGGGAAATTCCTCTCCCGCCAGGCCTGATGGGTCCTCAAGCCGAGACATTGTGTAAGAACCAAACCGAACTTGTCCGGCAAGTGAAAATCTCTGGAGTCTCCAGCAAAGCGTTGGCAGTCTCGACGTAGGCATGCTTCTAAAACTTTGTGAAATTCCTTCTGCCTCTCGTCGGGCCTAAAGGGTTTATCGGCGACGGAACTATGCTTCTCGATAAATTTGGACCGAGCTAAAACAGGCCACTCGCTGGCCAAGTCGCTCAAATCATCGTCCCCGTAGGCCTTAAGAGGGTGTTTCAAAACAACGATCGATCCCATGTCGAATAGGTCTCTGAGCAGTGGAATGGCCTCCTCATCCGTGAACCATTCTGCCAACTTTGAACTGCAAACCAGCACCTGATCCTGGATAAGAACTTCATCGTACAGCAGCGATTGTATGATCAGTTGCCAGATCAGCGAATCTCGGTCTTTAGCGCGAGGTTCAAGCTCGAATGGTCCGGCCCAGTCGGAGATCACGATGCGGGATTTTTCTTCGGCTTCCATGGTGGCTTCCCCCCTGTTGCGATGGCTTTGAAGGCTGCTCAGGCCGCCGCCAGCGTGGCGAACTCAGCAGCTTCCCATGATCGTGTCGAAGATATCAGGGTTCTTGCGATTGTTGAAGCGGAAACGAAATTTGTTCAGATATATAATTGCCTCGGCGATCGCGTGTGGCCCTACACAAAGGAAAGGCCGCCCTGCGTGGGCGGCCCTTTCCCCGTCACGGATGATTCCCTACGGCAGCATCCCGGCCTGGATTACCGTTGGACCTGCCGCTGCCGGAATCTTGGGTACGCGCTTGCGCTTCATCGCTTGTTCGATAATCGGCTCGACCCGCGCCGCCTTTTCCCGCAGCTTTTTCGGCGCGCGCTCCTTGAACTCGGGCATCACCTCTTTGGCGAACAGATCGAGCGACGCGCAGATGTCCTCGTGCTTGTTGTTGCCCGCCTGCGAGATAAACACCACCTGATCGACGCCCGCGTTTTCGAAATCCCGCAGCCGCCCGCGAATCTGATCGGGCGTCCCGATGCATCCGCTGATCCCGTCCATCGGCAACGTGATTGGATTTCTCTTGTAATTCTCCCAGATGCTGGTCTTGCCAGGCTCGTGGCGGCCGAAGGCGTAATGATGGCCGAGCGCATAGCCGAAGAATCGCACTCCCTCCTGGCCCATCTGGCGCGCCTGCTCTTCGTTGCGGTCGCACATGAAGCCGGTGACGATCGCGATGTTGGCGTTGATCGCATAGCCGATCGGCTCACATTCGCGCTCCAGGGTGGTGTAGTAATCGTCAACCCACTGCTTGGCCTCTTCGGGTGAGATGAAGGCGAAAGTCAGCGCGCCGATTCCGAGCTGCGCCGCCAGATGGATGGTTTCGCGCCGCGAGCAGGCCACCCACAGCGGCGGATGCGGCTTCTGCACGGGCTTGGGCACCACGTTCCGCACCGGCATCTTGAAGTACTTGCCGTCGTGGCCCAAAAACGGCTCCTCGACGAACATCCGGGCGATCGCCTCGAGCGATTCGCGCCACATCTCGCGCTTGTCGGCGCGCGGGATGCCGAAGCCGCCGAGCTCCGCTTCCGCCGACGACTCGCCGGTGCCGAACTCGACCCGGCCGTTGCTCACCAGGTCCAGCGTCGCGATCCGCTCAGCGACGCGCGCCGGATGGTTGTAGCCCGCCGGCAGCAGCACAATCCCGTGGCCGAGCCGGATCTGCCTGGTGCGCTGGCTGCACGCGGCCAGAAAAATCTCGGGCGCGGACGAATGCGCGTATTCCTCCAGAAAGTGATGCTCCACTTCCCACATGTGGTCGACGCCGAGCCGATCGGCGAGCTCGACCTGGTCCAGCGCGTCCTGGAAAAGCTTCAGCTCCTGGCCGGGCTTCCACGGGCGCGGCAGTTGATGCTCGTAAAAGGTGCCGAACTTCATCGCTATGGCCTCCGAAAAATTTGCCGCTCCACGCTACACTTTGAACAGCGTCCGCGCGACCAGGTCGGCGACCTCGCGCTTGCGCCGCTCGATCGTCTGCGCATCGAGCAGGTCCGTGTTCCAGATCCGCCGCACCATCGCCGCGGTCGTGAAGTAACCGATCGTGACCGAAATCAGGCTCATCACAAAATGAAAGGGATCGACCTCGGGCCGGAACTCACCCTGCTGCTGGCCCTCGCGGATGAAGTCCAGCAGCGCCTTGAACATGGGCGGCACGCGCCGCTTCAGCATCGAGCGCCCGACGCCCTCGTGGTCGATAAATTCGTTCCACATGATACGGCCGAAATGGGGCCGCGACGCGATGAAATCGATCGCGCTCGCCACGCCGCGCTGGATCCGCTCGCGATGGCTCCCCGGTCCGGCCACGATCGAGCCGGCCGCAGCTTCCAGCCGGATGAAGATCCGATCGAGCACCGCCAGGTAGAGTTCATCTTTAGAGGCGAAGTGATGAAGCAGCGAGGGGGCCTTGATTCCGATTCGCGCGGAGATGTCGCGCAGGCTCGTGCCGCGATAGCCCCCCTCCGCGAACAACGCTTGCGCGACCTGGAGCACGCGGTCGCGCGTGTCGGGACGGCGATGCGGCTCGCCGAGTCTCGCGCCGGGACGCGCGATGGTTTTTGGTAGTGCTCGCAAAAAGCCCGCCGCCGGTACGGGTTTAATACCTAACAGACGTTAGGCAGTCAAACCGGCCCGCATCCGGTCTCTTGAATCGTGAGGCGTGTTGGTGGGAGCCTAGATTAGATGGTCGGGGCGGCAAAGAGGCGGTCCCAAAAAATGACACGCTCTCTCCTGCTAAAGCGCCGCCCCGACCTGTAATTCAAGACGAGCCCGCGTGATGACGTATTCAACCGGAGAGGATATCGATGGACGCTAAGGAAGGGGCGCGAGAGCGCTTTGAGAGTGCGCGCGAGAAGCTGATCGCGCTGAGCCATCGGATTCATGCCCATCCTGAAGTGGCCTTCGAGGAGCGCCAGGCCGCAGGTTGGCTATGCAATACGCTCTCGGCGGCGGGCTTCGCGGTCCAGCCGGGCGTTTGCGATCTCCCGACCGCCTTCATCGCGCGTGCCGGCGCGGGACCGCTCCATCTGGCCGTGTGCGCTGAGTACGATTCGCTGCCCGGCATCGGCCACGCATGCGGTCACAACATTATCGCCGCGATCGCGGCCGGCGCTGCGATCGCCGCGGCGAAGGTCGCCGATGACCTCGGCCTCCAGATCAGCGTGTTCGGCACGCCCGGCGAAGAGGTGGGTGACAACGGCGGCAAGATCAGGATGCTGAAGGCCGGCGCGTTCGAGGGCGTGCACGCCGCGCTGATGGTCCATCCGGCGCCGATCGATCTGCTCGAGCCCGCGATGATCGCGAATGCGAGTTTCGAGGTTCGCTATACGGGGCGCGAGGCCCACGCTTCGGGCTTTCCGGAACTGGGCATCAACGCGGCCGACGCGCTGACCATCGCGCAGGCGGCGATCGGATTGCTCCGCCAGCATATCCGCTCCACCGATCGCATTCACGGCATCATCACCAAGGGCGGTGATGCTCCCAATATCGTTCCGGCTCACACCGCGGGACTGTTCTCGGTGCGCGCCCGGACGGTTGCCGAGTTGGACGACGTTAGAACCAAGGTGGTGCGATGCTTCCAGGCCGGCGCGCTGGCGACCGGCGCGGAGCTGGAGATTGTCGGCGGCGACAATCCGTATGCCGAGATGCGCCCCGACCACGAGCTCTCCGCGCTTTTTAAAAGCAACGCGGAGCGGCTGGGGCGAAGCTTCCCGCAACTGCCGGGCATGGATCGCGTCGCGGCTTCCACCGACATGGGCAACGTCTCGCTGGTGATGCCCGCGATTCATCCGATGATTGGTATCGACTCGCTGCCCGCGCTCAACCATCAGCCGCAGTTCGCCGCCCATTGCGTGAGCGAAAAGGCCGACCGCGCGGTGGCCGACGGGGCGCTCGCCACGGCCTGGACGATGATCGATATGGCGTCGAACGCCGGGTTGCGCGCGCGTCTGACGCGCCGCTAAAAGTTGCCTTCCGATCGGCGCCGCGGCTTCGGCAGCAGCGCCGCCGTCTACCTGCACAGTCTGCCGGCTGAAGCGGCCGCTGCGTCCCAAAAGCGGCGGCCGGGCGGCCCGCCGCCCAGGCGCCATCCTTTGGGGCGGTAATTGTGAACTACCTGTTGCATGACTTCGCGACAAATTGTTATATTGGGTCTTGAGTCAACGTGGTTCTATCCAGCGCGTGAGCGCACGTTATGCGAGAGAGAGAAATCCATGGCTAAAGAGAACGGCAGGACGCGGAGCTTTGGCGAAGTCATACGGGAACGGCGCCGGCAGTTGGAGCTGACCCAGGAGGAGGTGGCCGGCCAGATCGAGACCTCAATTCCGTTCGTGGGTCATCTTGAGGCCAACAAGCGCCGGCCCTCGGACACCACCGTCACCAAGCTTGCCGACGTGCTGGGACTCGACCGCAGCGAATTGTTCTTTCTGGCCAACCCCCAAGCGCTTGTCCTGCTCCGGCAGGCCAAGCCGGGCAACTCGGCCTGGGAGGAGTTCCGCAAGGACGAGCGCTTGCAGCGCGCCAACGGGGTCAGCAAGGAAGAGATGGAGATGCTCTCGCAGGTGGCGCTGATGGGCGAGGTGCGCAGCGTGCGCGACTTCGTCCATATTTTGCAGACCGTCCGCCATTCGCTCTCGCGCTGAGCGAGCCGGCGTCTAGCGCTGGGGTGCAGCCTGAGAGCCAGCGGTCTTCCCCTCTGTCACCCTCGCGCGTCCTTTGCCTGCCGCGCGAAGGGTCCCGGCATTTCCTTCGCCGGGCTCAGGACAGGCTCTCGCGCGCCGGACACTGCAAGACGCGCGGGAATGACAACCAGAAGTCACCATCCGATCAACGCCAATGCTCAGAGAAGACGATCATCAAAGTCATCGCGGCGCCCCTTGCCGATCGTCGCGCGGACCGCGCGCCATGAGCACCGCCGTTCTTTCTCTTCAGCCAGAGAGTTAATCAGTTCCGACTGATTCTCGGCTTTACGTTTTCGCATCACGCGGCGGAGTGGGCGAGCCGGTACCCTGACGCTCACTGATTTCTTGTGAATTGGCCGCCGCGTCACTGTCACAAATCGCGGCGATTGTTGAGCGCGCTGTTGAGCGTGGCCGAGTCGCTGTATTCGAGGTCGCCGCCGGCGGGCAGGCCGCGCGCCAGGCGCGAAACCTTGACGCCGGCCGGCTTCAGCATCTTGGCCAGGTACAGCGCCGTCGCCTCGCCCTCGACGGTGGCATTGGTCGCGATTATGATTTCGCTGATCTCCCCTGATCCGTTAAGCCGCGCCAGCAGCTCCTTGACCTTCAGGTCGTCAGGGCCGATTCCGTCGAGCGGGGCGAGCGCGCCGTGCAGCACGTGGTAGACGCCGGCGAAGGCGCGCGAGCGCTCGATCGCCATCAGGTCGGCCGGTCCTTCGACCACGCAGATCACCTGATGCTCCCGCGCCGAGTCCTCACAGATCCGGCATTGCGGAGCGTCCGACAATCCAAAGCAACTGGTGCACAAGCCGACCCGCTCCTTCATTTCGAGCAGCGCCTCGGCCAGTGCGATCACTTCTTCGCGCGGGCGGTTGAGCAGGTTAAACGCCAGGCGCGAGGCGGTCTTTTCGCCGACTCCGGGCAGCCGCGAAAGCTCGCGCACCAGGCGCGTCATCGCGGGGGGCAGACCGTCGTGGCGCTTTATCGGAGCTTCCGCCATGGGTCTGGTTCGCTCCAATTCAATCCTCGCCCATGCCCGGCAGCTTCAGTCCGGCCAGCGGTCCGGCGAGCTTACCCATCTCGGTCTGCACCAGTTCCTGCGCGCGGCGCAGGCCGTCATTGATCGCGACCACAATCAGGTCCTGGATCATCGGCCGGTCGTTAGCGGACAAGAGGGCGGGATCGATTTCGATTCGCCGCAGGCGCATCGAGCCGTCCACCACAACTTTGACCATCCCGCCGCCCGCCTGCGCCCCGACGGTCTTGGCCGCCGCTTCGTCCTGCATCTGCTTGAGCCGCCCTTGCAGGGCCTGCGCCTGTTGCATCAAGGCGGAGAGATCAAAATTTGCCATCGGGATGACTCCTTCGCCCGGCTGCGGGCCGGATGCTCAGTTCTTTTTGGGATTGCCGGCCGTGCGCGGCGCGGCGGCACTCGGAGTATCGCGAACCTCGACCAGCCGCGCACCGAGCTCGTCGAAAATTCGCCGCACAAGCGGGTCGGCATACAAGGCCTGTCGTGCACCGCCGTCGTCACGCGTGGCAGCGGCCGGCGCGCTTACTGATGTGGCCGGCGGCGCGGTTTCGGGCCGCACGGCCTGCGACGGAGATGCTGCGACGGCAGTGCCGCCGCCGTTCGCGCCCAGCGACGCTCGTATCGGTCGCCCATACATCGACGTGGCAAGCTCGGCGAGCACGCCGAGGTTGTCATTGAGATAGCGCACGTAGATATCGCTGCGCGGCGCAACGCGCAGAATATCGCCGTCGAGCGAGAGCGACGCGCCCTGTTCCATGAAGCCCGCGAGCGCGGCCCGCCGCGAGCGGATATGCCCGCGCAGCTCGGGCAGGTCGTCTCCCAGGCGCAACCTCCGCGACCGCCGCGCCAGTTCCGACGCCGCTTGCGGCGCTGGCCTGGCGCGCCAAGTCGGCTTCGGCAGCCTTGCGCGGCGCCTGCGCCTTGACCTCGCCCTCGACCCTAAGCCGCCGCGTTGCCGTGCCGACAGGTGGCGCGCCACCAGAGCCGGAGACCGGCGCCGACTCGGCTGCGCCGATCGCGCGCATCAGCTCGTCGGCATCGATCACCGGGGCCAGCGTCGCCATCCTGACAATCGCCATTTCGACTACCAGATCGGGGTAGGGCGTGCGCAGCACTTCCTCCTGCGCTTCGGCCATCAGGCGGAACAGGCGCATCAGGTCGCGGCTGCTGGCGCTTTCGGCGAGGCGGCGGATTTCGCTCGCCTCATGATCGGGAAGATCATTGAGCGGCGTGTCGGCGCCCGACGACGGCAGCTTGGCGACCGCGAGGTTGCGCAGCGCTTCCAGCAGGTCGCGTCCGAGCGATTCCAGATTGGCGCCGCGGGCGTGCAGCTCGCGGACCTTGCCCAAAGCCGTGGCCGCATCCTTGTTAACTATGGCCTCGATGGTCGCGTAAATAGTCGTGCGGCTGGCCACCCCCAGCGTCGCCGCGACTTCGGCCTCGGCGACGCGCCCAGTGGAAGTCGCGATCGCAGTTTCCAGCATCCGCTCGCCATCGCGCATGCTGCCGCCGGCTTCACGCGCGAGCAGGCGAATCGCGCCCTCATCAGCCTCGATTTTCTCGCGCGCCGCGAGGTCCGTCAGGCGGGCGACGATCGTCCTGAACGGGATCCGGCGGAAGTCATAGCGCTGGAGCCGCGACAGGATGGTCTCGGGCATCTTGTTGGGCTCGGTCGTCGCCAGGATGAACTTGACGTGGGCGGGCGGCTCTTCGAGCGTCTTCAGCAGCGCGTTGAAGGCCTGATCGGTGAGCTGATGGGCCTCGTCGATGATGTAAATCTTGAAGCGGTCGCGCGCCGGCCGATAGCTCAGGTTTTCGATAATCGCGCGCGCGTCGTCGATCTTGCGATAGGTGGCGCCGTCGATCTCGACCACGTCGAGCGCGCGGCCGGCGCGAATCTCGATACACGCGGCGCATTCGCCGCACGGGTCCGGCGTGGGTCCGCGTTGGCAGTTGAGGCAGCGCGCGAGAATCCGGGCCGCAGTGGTCTTGCCGACGCCGCGAATTCCGGCGAACAAAAAGGCGTGCGCGATCCGGCCGGTCTTGAGCGCCTGGACCAGGGTGCACGTTACGTGCTCCTGGCCGACCAGGTCGTCAAAGCGCTCGGGGCGCCATTTGCGCGCCAGCACCAGATGGGCGGTTGCGTCGGAGGCCATCGAGAAATGATTTACACGACTGGAGGGTCGCCGGTCGAATGATAGCCAGGCACCCCTGCGGCACAGGGAGTTGATCGGTACCGTTGCTTCCTTCCGGACCTGGCGGGGTTCGCGACCTTCCCTTGCGCAGGACCCGGCTATCAGCGGCCGGCAGTTCCCTCCGAAATTATCGAAACTCGGCTATTAGATTATCACATCGCGCGTGATGCAAGGCGCGGCTTGAGGTGCATCGGCCGAACCCTGTATCGCAGTGGCGCGGCGGGGCGGCGGTTGCTATCTCAATAAATGATGGGCGAGCAGCGCGACAAAGTCACCCTCGGGTTGATCCAGATGAGCTGCGCCGAGGATCCGCGGGTCAATCTGGAGCGGGCGCTGAGCCGGATCGAAGAGGCGGCGCATAGCGGCGCACAGATCGCATGCCTGCAGGAGCTGTTCCGCTCACGCTACCCGTGCCAGTCCGAGGACGTGCGCTACTTCGAGCTGGCCGAAGCGATCCCCGGTCCGACGACCGAAGCGCTGGCGAGTCTCGCCGCCGCGCGCAAGGTTGCGATTGTCGCCTCGATCTTCGAGCGGCGCGCTGCCGGCATCTATCACAACACCGCCGTGACCATCGATGCGGACGGAAAAATCGCCGGGCGCTACCGCAAGATGCATATCCCGGACGATCCGCGTTACTACGAAAAATTCTATTTCACCCCCGGCGATCTCGATTTCGCGGCCTGGCCAACCGCTTACGCCAAAGTCGGCGCCCTGATCTGCTGGGATCAATGGTTTCCCGAGGCGGCGCGCCTGACCGCGCTAAGCGGCGCGCAGGTTTTGTTCTATCCGACCGCGATCGGATGGCATTTCGACGAGACCGCGGAGGTCCGCAAGCGCCAGCATGACGCGTGGGAGACGATCCAGCGCGGACACGCGATCGCCAACGGGATCTTCGTCGCGGCCGTCAACCGCGTCGGCGTGGAAGACGGCCTTCAGTTCTGGGGCAACTCGTTCGTCGCCGATCCGTTCGGCGAGGTAATCGCGCGGGCCAGCGCGAGCGTCGAAGAAACGCTGTTGGTCGAATGCGATCTCGGCAAAATCGAGGAGACGCGCCGCAACTGGCCGTTTCTGCGTGACCGCCGGATCGACGCCTACGGCGACCTGCTCCGCCGCTTCCGCGCGTGATCCCGGATTCGCATCGCCGCCTGCTGCGCGCGTACCGGATGCCCGCGGAATGGGAACCCCATCTCGCGACCTATCTGGTCTGGCCCCATAATCGCGACACCTGGCCGGGCAAGTTCGAGGTGATTCCAGCGATCTATGCGCGGATGGTGGCCGCGATCGCGCAGTTCGAGCCGGTGCGAATCATGGCGCGCGACGATCGCGAGATCGATGAGGTCCGCGCGATGCTCGCGTCGCTTTTGTCATCGACCAGCCGGGTCGAGATCGTAGCTGTGCCGACCAACGATTCGTGGGTGCGCGATCACGGCCCGATCTTCGTGAACCGAATCGACGGTGACGGGCCGACTCAGATCGCGCTGGACTGGAAATTCAATTCGTGGGGAGAAAAGTACGGCGCCTTCGACCTCGACGACGCGGTGCCGCGCCGCCTTGCCGAGCGCTACGGGTTCGAGGTGGTCGAGCCCGGGCTGGTCCTCGAGGGCGGCTCGATCGAGCCCAACGGTGCGGGCTCGCTGCTCACCACCGAGTCGTGCCTGCTCAACCCCAATCGCAATCCGGATCTCAGCCGCGCCGAGATTGAGGATTACCTAAAGACCTACCTCGGCGTGAGCAACGTGCTCTGGCTGGGCGACGGGATCGCCGGTGACGATACCGACGGCCACGTCGACGATCTCGCCCGGTTCGTGGCGCGCGACACGATCGTGACCGTGGTCGAGGACGATCCCGCTGACGCGAATTACCCGGCGCTGGCCGACAATCTAAGGCGGCTGCGCGCGATGCGCGATCAGGGCGGGCTGCCATTTAGAATCGAAACGCTGCCGATGCCGCCCGCGATCGTCTACGACGGCACACGGCTGCCGGCCTCGTATGCGAATTTCTACATCGCCAACGGCGGCGTCGTGATGCCGTCCTTCGACTGCGCGACCGACTCGATTGCGGCAGCCACGCTCGCCCGCCTGTTCCCCAACCGGCGCGTGGTCGGAATTCCGTCAACCGATCTGGTATGGGGCCTCGGCGCGATGCACTGCCTGACGCAGCAGCATCCGGCTGCGGCCGGATAGCTCGCCCAGCTTGAGACTACAGCAAGCCTATTTTTGCTAACGATAATAAGATGCCGTCGCCTTGATCGCCGGCGCCAATCTCTTTTACTCTGCAAGCTCCACGGAATGGCCGGAACGGCTGCGCCGGAATCCGAGGTGACCGATGCGATTTGAAAATATCGATCTCGATCAGATGGCCGCCGAGGTGCTGGCTGACGCGGAGCTTGAACGCGGCGTGGCGCAGGCCGTGCTCGATTGTCCCGATGAACGGCTCCCCGATCTGCTCAGTGCGACGCTCAGGGTACGCGAAGCGAGCTTCGCGCGGCGGGTGAAGATTTGCGTGCTGCGCAACGCGCAGAGCGGCATCTGCCCCGAAGATTGTCATTACTGCTCGCAATCGAAAATCTCCAAGGCCGAGATTCCGGTCTACAAGCTGCAGAGTGTCGGCGAGCTGGTCGAAGGCGCGCGGATGGCGGTGCAGAGCGGCGCGCGGCGCTATTGCATGGTGTGCAGCATGCGCGGACCCACCGACGCCGACATCGAGCGGCTGGGCGAGGCCTGCGAGCGGATTCGCGCCGAGTTCCCGAACCTGGAGCTATGCCTCTCGCTCGGCCTGATGTCGCTGGAGCAGGCGCAACGCCTCAAGCGCGCCGGCGCCGGATGGATCAACCATAACCTCAACACCAGCCGCCGCTTCTACCCAAGTATCTGCACCACCCACACTTACGACGATCGCCTCGAGACCATCGCCAACGTCAAGGCGGCCGGGCTTGCGACCTGTTCGGGCGGTATCATCGGGATGGGCGAAAGCGACGAGGACATTATCGATCTTGCCTACGCGACGCGCCGGCTCAAGATCGATTCGGTGCCGGTGAACTTTCTCCATCCAATCAAGGGCACGCCGCTCGAATCAACGCGCTATCTGACGCCGGAGAAATGCCTCAAGGCGGCGTGCCTGTTCCGGCTGCTCAATCCGGCCAGCGAGGTGCGCGCGGCCGGCGGCCGCGAGTTGCATCTCGGCCCGCGGCAAGGCGAGGTCTTCAACGCCGTCAACTCGATCTTCGTCAACGGCTACCTGACCACCGCCGGATGGGAATACGCCCGCACGCGCGAAATGATCGAGCGCGCAGGCTTCGAGGTTGAAGCGGCGTAAGCCTGCGCGGCTTAAGAGGCTAGTGTCTCAGTTTGGCCTCGAAGGCGTTGTCGGCAGGTGGAAGAAAGAATTCGGGATTCTTCGCGCGCCAGACAACGCAGACGCGCGAGAATGACAACGGGACAAGCTTTTTTGTCATTCCCGCGCGTGGCTGCCGCGCGAGGAATCCCGGATCTCCTTCTGCTCGCCCCACTTGCGAGCACTCTCAAACTGAGACACTACCCTTCGCCGCTAGTCGGAGAATCTGAAGCGGCCGGCCCACGCCGTTTGAGGACCCTCGTGATCCCGGCTGCGGCTGTTCCATAGATCGATCGTCACCGGATCGTGCAGCTTCAGCAGCGAGAAATCCAGGTCGATGCCGTCGGGGTCCCCGATGTTCGAGACCACGATCTTCTCGTCCGACCATGACTCGTATCTCAGCGTCCAGGGCGACGGATCGATCCTATGAAAGCCGCTGAAGCCGGCGGCAAAAAAAGTGGAACTCAACCCGTGCCTGCGCCAGTCGCAGAACGACAGGTAATCCAGCCTGTCGGCGCGCCCGGCGAACGGACTCGGCCCAAACCCGTGCCCCACGATTTCCAGTCCGCAGTTCGCGGCGTCGCGCAAAAATCGCACGCCTTCGATTACCGGCCGCGGGCCGCCGCCAGTGATATTGCCGCCCCACGAAGCTCCCGTTCCGGTTTGCGGATTCCACAATGCCACCACGAGCGCATCGCCGGGTTGCCCGCGCAACCCGCTCACCCGAATCTCTTTCTCCTCCCACTTCTCGTAATGCAGGCGCCAGTAGTCGCCAGTGTAACCGTATTCCGCAAATCCAAGCTGGGCGGTATTGGCAACCCGAAAATATGGGCAGGTGCCGAACCAGGGCCGCTGGTGAGGAAAGAGGCCAAACCCCTTGCCCGTAAGCGTCAGCGTGATCTCATCGCCGCGCGCTTCCGGATAACCGCGAATGATCTCGGTAGCAGGCGGTCCGTTGGATCGGTCCCTCCACTGCCGGCGCATCCGCTTGACGGTGCTGAGGCTGATGTTCTGAAAGTGCGCCGCTTCCTTCGCGGTCAGGATGGTATTCGAAACCCAGCCCGGGACGGCTGCGGGCGGCCTGCCGACGCGATTCGTGAGATATCTGAGCCGCCCGCGGTCCATAAAGCCTGCGGCCAGCTTGGCGACGGCCTGAGCGCTGATGCCGTGTCTATCGGCGACGGCACCGGGCGGCATCCCGCGTGCGCGATCTAGAAGGATGCCGGCCTTCTGACGAACCGATCGGCGGGTGTCGGGCTCAGCGAGCATCCGCTCGACTTGCCGCAGTTCGCCCGGAGTTAAAGTCAGTACTCGCGCTCGACGTCCGGAGGGCATGCAGCGTCACCGCGGTGGATTTTATTCCAACTCCCCTTTTTTGTCATTCTCGCGCGTCTGCGTTGTTAGGCGCGCGAAGAATCCCGAACCTCTCTTGTCCGTCGCAGACTGCGACAAGGATTGTTCTGCCAGAGCTACCCTGCTTATCGGGTGTGTAACCAGCACCCGAATTTACCGCATTTTGACACTGCCGGCCTTGAGTGCATCAAGTTTCGCTTGCCCGCCCGATCAATGCGGTGCTACACACGATTCATTGTCGGGAGAGTGAAGGCGGCCGGCGAAAGGGGGGCTCACAACTTGGTAGTCGTCGTGAGCGAGAGCGCGTGGAACCCCCGGCAACGTCGAACACATCCGGTGAGCCGGATGTTTGGAGGGAGCAATGGGGACGCACTTCGATGCGCGCAGACAGCGCACTCGCCTCGGCGTTTTTCTCGGCGCGTGCGCCCTTGTCGGCGCGGTGGCGGCCGCCGTCATTGCAGGCACGCCGGGTAGCCCCGGCGACACCACCGCTGATTTCGTCTTCGGCCAGGGCAGCAGCGGCGACAGTTTCACCACCGACTCGTCGGTCTGTTCCGGGCTGGGCACTGCTCCACTAGATCTCTGTGGTCCCCAAGGAGTGACCGTTGACAGCGGCGGCAACGTGTACATCGCGGACACGCGCAACGGTCGTGTGCTGGAGTTCAATCAACCGCTCGTTACCCGTAGCGCGATTGCCGATGAGGTCTTCGGCGGCGGCTCCTCGGGCTCAGAGCAATTGTCTGGCCCCCAAGGACTTGCAACCGACAGTGCCGGGAATCTCTATGTCGCTGACGCTCCGAACTATCGCTTGATTGGATTCTATCAGCCGCTAGCGCCTGGGGGTGGGACTCCCGGAACGCCAGGATCAGCAGGTGACACAACGGCCGATTTCCTATTCGGACAAGCGAGCCTCACTTCGTTTCAAGGCTGTAATCGCGGAGGAAATCCGACCGCAGCGACCCTGTGCAACGACGGCGGTGTAGCGGTTGACTCGGAAGGTAACGTATACGCCGCCGACGCCGGAAACAATCGCGTACTCGAATATTACCAGCCGTTAGCTTCTGCGTCAGGTTGTATGCCTCATCCAGACGGCAGCGGATGCCCTGGCGATGCCGTCGCAGATTTGGTTCTCGGCCAGAGCGGATTCACCACTAACTTCAACAACGGCCTCGCAGGCCAAGTCGGCCAGGACACGCTTTCGCGCCCGGATTCTGTCGCCCTGGATATGGCTGGCAATCTCTACGTCTCGGATTCTGCCAACAACCGGGTCCTCGGGTGGAAGAAAGCAAGCCGCGGGACGAACGGCGCGCCTGCCGATATCGTCATCGGGCAGCCGAATTTCAATTTCGGTAGCTGCAATGACGGCACGGCTGCGGGCGACGTGAGTGGGCTCGGAGCCGACAGCCTCTGCGGTCCCGTCGGGGTCGCGGTGGACCTGGACGGGAACCTCTACGTCTCTGACACGCAAAATAATCGACTGCTCGAATACAACACGCCTTTCAATCCCGATAGCGGTGAGCCCGGCGCAGGTGATTCTATCGCCGACCGCGTTTTCGGCACTTGCGGCGGGGGGTTCACCTCCAACGACTGCTCGGGCGTAACCGCCGATTCTCTGGCGGAAACCGTGGGACTTGCCTTCGACTCCGCCAACGATCTGTTCGTCGCCGACTATACCTACAATCGCGTGCTCGAATACGACCTCGTAACTGCCATTTCGAGTGGCGCCCCCACGCCAACGCCGACTGCGGCCCCGACACCGACTGCGACACCGACTCCGACTCCGACAGCGACACCGACTGCTGCACCGACGCCGACTCCGACTGCTGCGCCAACGCCGACACCGACCCCGGCGCCGACCCCGACCCCCACTCCGGCCCCGACACCAACCGCGATACCTGCGCCGACCCAGGTTGCGGCCAAGATCTCTGGGACGCCCACCGCTCTGACTTTCGCCGCACGCGTTATGGGTACTTCGAGCAAGCCCCAGACCCTTATGCTGACCAATGCCAAGAACAAGAAACAGAATCAGACAATAACCATTATCGGGATTGGAACGACCGGCGACTTCACGGCGCCGGCGGGCGAGTGCGTTGGCGCCCTCGCGCCCGGGAAGAAGTGCAAGCTGTCCGTCACGTTCAAGCCGAGCGGCACCGGGAGCCGCAAGGGAAAGCTCACCGTTACCAGCGACGCCGAGAACCCATCGCTGACCATCTCGCTCAAAGGGACCGGTAAAAGATAGGCAGCCGGCGGCTTTGACAACCAAATGATTTTGGGAGTAATAGACGGAAAACTCGCGGCTCCCTGCTATGAAACGGTTGTCCAATAAAGGGATCGGGGTTCTGTTCGCGTTCCTTGCCCGGAGCGCTCAAACCTTGCGTTTGCAACTGCCAGGCAGGGGGTTGGAAACGCACCTAAATCGCCGCGGAGGCTGAGTAGACCAAGATGGCGTCGCCTCGTCTGGTAGCAAAAAACCCGGTTGACCCGAAAACCCGCGAGTTCCGGCTGTCAAAGGCGGAGATCACGGTCGGCAGTGAAAAGGGAAACCTGCTGCTGTTGCGCGCGGACAGCGTATCCCGCCGCCATGCCGTGGTGAGGCCACGCGGCGGGTTTTACGAAGTTTACGACCTGAAATCCACCAACGGTACGTTCGTCAACGACCGGCGCGTAGCCGGCGCGGTGGTCCTGAACGATCGCGACTACGTTCGCTTCGGAGGGGTTGAATTTGTTTATCTCGACCCGGAGGCAGAACGCAGAAGAGACGGAAACCGATCGTCCAGCACAGGTTGGCTGGTTGTACTTTTGCTGATTATGGTAGCCGCCGGGTTCGGTATTACAGACTACTTGTTCAATCACTTCACTGGTAAATGAGGGCAACTCTGGCGCGCCATATAGGCACAGGTTTTTGCTGATCGACGCAGGCGTAACAGGAACCGCCCACACTCAATTGAGGCCCTAAGATTGTTTGGCCGAGCGAGGCCTATACCAAGATGGCCTGGATGCAGGTTCTTTTGCTGTCGGTGGTTGCGCTGCTAGTCGGCTCGCTGCTGTACATGCTGTCTCGGGAGTTGCATACGGGTCAAACAACCGTGGCGTTGGAGAGCACGCCGAGCGCGACTCCCCTTCCAATCCAACCGCCACCGCAACAACCATCGCCTGCACCCGAGTCACCGGCCGCTACCGCGTCACCAAGCGAAACACCTTCCCCGGAGCCGGTTCCAACTAAGTCGCCGGGCAGGTTAATCACGGAACTCGGCGAGTCAAGCCGCGGCCTGAGCGCCTACCTGCACTCCAATAGACTGCCTCAGGTTTATGCACGGGTGTTTGGCAGCCAGGATGGACAGGCCAGTTTGGTCAGGCTGTCCGGTAAGGTTCGTACCCAGAAGGGTAAGGATGACGCCGCGCTCAGGACTGAGGAATTTCTCGGCAACCCGCCGGGGCTTCGTATCCGAAACCTCATCGTGGTTGATCCGAGCCTCAGCGTCACGAATACCGGACCAAATCCAGAGGTCCCCAACTCAGGCCCAAACCCTCCTCCGCCTCCGGCCGACCCCTGCTCTGCCCAGTGCCGGGAAGCCGAGGATTACTGCACCAAAACCTGCCAAAACACAACCACTGGAGGCGCAGGAATCGGCGGGTTTGTGAGTCAGCTCTTACCGAAGGCCAGCACAGCAAAGCAATGCTATGACGATTGCGAACATACGCTGCACCAATGCCTGTTCCAATGCGCTCCGTCAGGAGGCCCGGAGCAGCCGCCCGGCGGGCCAAATGCTCCGTCCGAGGGTCCAGACCAGCCGCCGGGATGATGACTCTACGATAACCGGGGGACGCCAATGAAAACGGCCAAACTTTTGCTTGCTATTGTCTTGTGCGCGGCAGCGATTCTCATCGGGACGTCAGCGATGGCGGCGCCATACGGGCTCAGAGACAAACATGGAGTTTGGCGTGACGACGTATATTGGCATGCCCATTATCCAGCGTGGGTGTATAGGTACCACCCCGAATGGACGGTCGAGCGGGTCGAGTGGTGGCAGGTCGACCACGAGCGCTACCCGCAATGGTTCCTGTGGCCGTTCTGGGTACAGTATCCATTGTGGACGTTCTGGTACTACGACGATCATCATGTCCAACGCTACGCAGTCTGGTGGTATGCGCACGACCCGGCGTGGGTGTACGCGCATCATCCCAACTGGGTCGAGCCTTATCCGCGCTGGATGCGGGCCGACCATGCCAGGCATCCCGAGTGGTTCAGATCGGCTTACTGGCAAAAGCATCCACATGATTGGCGTAACCCGGACGAGGCGTATCGCATTGTACGGGCGCAAGGGAGGATCGGGCCGCGCGTGGTCAGTGCCGTCAAACCGCATGAGTATGCTGGGCACGAGACGGGCAAGCCGGCAGTGAACCAAGCCAGCTTGGCGGCTCACCGTACGACCGAACCAGTGACCGCGCATCCAGAGGCTTCGGGCGTCAAGTCGGGCACAGGTGGCGAGTCGAAGAGCGAGTGATTGCGGGCCACCGCGCCGGTGGCGACCGCAGAAGAGCGGTAGGAAGTGTTGGGAAGCGCTCGCTTCGCGAACAAGCTGGCGTTCTCCTCGATCCTCGCGATCGCCCAGTCGCACCATGCGATGTTTTCTTCCATCATTTTGATCCCACGATGGAGCGTGAAGTAGGTGAACATTGTGTTGGCGTCATCGTAGGCGTGGTTGCCGGGGAAGAACCGGCGTTCGATCGCGCGGTAAGTCTCCAGTATTCCGGCCCATCCCAGGCGTTCCTCCTCGAACTTGGCGCGCGCTCCGTCGGCTCCCAGATGGCCCAAAAAGCGGCATCTTAGCAGTGGTGCGTATTTCAGCCGCAATCCCTCGAACGGGCTCTCCAGCCAATTCATCAGGCGGCGCTTGCCGGCGAGCGTGATGGTGTAGAGGCGCTTGTTGGGACGGCGCTTCTGAATCACGTCGCGCCGGCGAATCCATCCGTGCCGCCGCATCCGCTCCAGCGTGGGATAGATCTGTCCATGATGCGCGTGCCAATAGTGCGCCATCGAGAGGTCGAACAGCTTGACGAGGTCGTAGCCCGAGAGCATCCGCTGCTCGGCGATCAGCCCGAGCAGCGCATATTCGAGCGACGCCTTGATTCGCGATCGCGGCTGGTGCGGACGGGCCGCGCCGGGCCGGAGCGATTTGGCCTTGTCCACTCTGTCGCCCTCACCCGCGCGCGACTTGCAAAGGCAAGTCACGCGCGGCCTCTCCCGGTTTGCGTCTGCGGCCAGGCCGCAGACGCGGGAGAGGTAGTCCTACGCCGCGGCGGGCACCCAATTGCCGTGGAAGCCGAACGGTACGCGATGTTGCAGCTTGACGCGCGCGACCGGCTGGGCGGCGAAGTCCTGCGCCGCGTGTACGACCAGCTCGCTGCGGTTCAGCGCCGGATCGTACCAGACCGCGAGCACCCATCCGTCGTCTTCACTCGCGCCCGCCGAGCGCGGCACGAACACCGGCTCACCCGGCATCATCTGCCCGCCGAGGCTCTGCATCTCCACGCGTCCGGTCTGATAATCGCGCTTGATCAGCGTGCTGAAGCCGTCGCCGATTTGGCGATCGGGCTTGCTGCCGGCGAAGTAGCCGTAGCGATGCTTGTAGCCGGCGAGCCGGTCGTCGATGCGCGGGAACTCGCTGGACTGCTCGTCGATCTGCGCGGTGCGCAGCGAGCCCGCCTTCAGATCGATCGTCCATCGATGGGGGATCGGCGGCGCGCCGAAAGTGTTTCCGGTCATGTCGAGACGGTCCATCCGGCATCCGTCGATCACCAGCGAATCGTTTTCCTCAAAGGCGTTGAGAAAGTGGAAGATGTAAAAGGCGTCGGTCTTGAACCATCGCAACTTGTCGCCAACTTGGCCGCCCCGGCGCGGCATCACGCCGATGTCGGTCCCGTGCTGCGGCTCCCAGGCCAGCACCGGCAGCCCCTTACCCATGTTCTCGACCCGGAAGACCGAGGGGCAGACGAAGAACACGGCGTAATTTCGGGTCGTGACGAAGTCGTGCATCATCACCGGTATCTTCACGTCGATCGGCACGCTCTCGATCAGGTTTCCGCGCGCGTCGGCGCGATGGTACGTCACGTAGGGCGGGAACGGCTGGTAACCGAAGAAGAGCAGGTCGCCGTTATCAGGATCGAATTTGGGATGGGCGGTCATCGGGCCGTTGAGCTTGCCGCAGAAGTTGTATGGGCCCACGGTCTCGAGCGTTGCGGGCTTGAGCTCGTGGGGCAAGCCCGCTTCGTATAGCGCCAGCAGGCGGTTCGCGTAGCCGATGATGTTGGTGTTGGCGGCATTCTTGAACGGCGGCTCGCCGGCGGGCGCCTCAGTGGACGCGCTGGAATCGATCAGCCCGCCGTAGAGCGCCTTGCCGGCCTTCATCTCGGCCGCAAGGCCCGCGGTCTTCACGTAGCGATTGCGGTAAGCGGCGCGGCCGTTGCGCAGCACGAAGCTGTGAATCATGCCGTCGCCGTCGAACCAGTGATAGCGGCCGCGCGGCGTGAAGTGAGGATTGGGCCCGATTCGGTAGAGCGCGCCGTTGAGTTCGCGCGGGAGCGAGCCCTGGATTTCGAGATCGGGCGCGTCGCCCTCTTCGCGCCAGGGAGCGAAGTTACCGCCCAGGAACGGATTGTCGTGATCGTACATCGTTGGCCGCTTCCTCCGAATGATGGAACTGAGATATGTCAATATTGAGTGGTGGTCAAGGAATGGCACTGGTGCAGTTTGAAACCGGCCCGGACTTGACCCTGCCCGTGAGCGTGCGATTATGCGGGCATGCAGAAGCGCTCGCGTATGCCCCGAGACTTCAATCAGCATGCCGCGATGGTCGTCAAGCTGGCAACCGGCCAGCCTGTAGAGCCGGAGCCCGAACCGCCGCCAGAGAAGAACCCGCATGCCGTGGCGCTCGGACGGCTCGGCGGACTCAAGGGCGGAGTCGCACGCAAGACGAAGCTTTCCAAGACGAAGCGGTCAGCGATTGCCCGCAAGGCCGTCAATGCTCGCTGGCGGAAATACCGCGACTCCCAGTAAAAAGATCACCGTTCGCCAAGGGGAATCTTTTTGAGATATGGACGGTTTTGGCTCGATCTAGACCTGTGGCTTCGCGGATGGATTGCCCTACAGCGTATTCTTTTAGCGCTCATCGTTCTCGTTGCCCATGCAGGATTTCGATGGGTTCTGCGAACGCTGTTCGCGCAGGAATTTATTGGAATTCAGAAGGTGCTGGATATTGTGGAGGAAGTCGCAATTCTTTCCCTGACCGCGTATCTTCTGAGCGAGGCTGTACGCATCTTCCTTCCGCTGCCGTTTGGGATTATCCTGAATTTAGATGAGTCCACCCCGGCAAAATCCGATGGATCATCTTCAAAGCCCTAAAGAACTGTTCATATTCGTCCGCAATGGCGCGATTGTCGCCTTTGTGCCGACAGTGCTGTTGTTCTGGGATTCGCCTCATACCGCCCAAGAAATATCAGTAGCGATTGCTGTCCCTTTGATAATTTTCAATTGCATTCCGTTTCTTTTTGCCGGATTGGTGAAGGGAATTGTGGTGATCGTCTCGATATGGTTTCCGCGAAACCCCACGCCAGAGCTTCCTTTCCCGACCTCGACAATCACCAGCATCAGCGATTTACCACCCAAGCAGCAGATGATCGTCCGTATCGCTCTCCGCGTTGTTCTGGGCATGGTAATCTGTTTTTTTGCCGGTATCGCCATTCTATTAGCCAGTCTTGCATATGACTCTCTTAGCATCCCGTGGGCTATTGCGCCTGCTCATTACTTGGCTTATTTGTTGCTCGGCATCAGCGTATTTCCAATTGTAGCATGTTTCTCCTTCTTGGCGGGCGCGTATTACGCGGGACAATTCCGCAACCGCGCTGGTGCTTTCGCTCGTGCGGTTGATCCGTTGGCCCATTGGCCGACAACAGCGTAGCTCTCGACTCTCGACCCTAATCTTTCGCTCTCCCGAACGCTGGTGCGTTTGTGCCGTCTTGACTCTATGGAACCGCTCATGTATAAGTGCAGTATAAACAGATTGAGCTTAGAGCGGCGCGCCCAAATTCTCCATCTTCTGGTTGAAGGCAATTCGGTCAACGGCACGTGCCGGATCACGGATACGGCGAAACATACCGTGCTCAAGCTGCTCGCGGACGTGGCGACGGCTTGCCAGAAATATCAAGACGAGCACTTACGCGGGCTCAAGTGCGAGCCAATCCAGTGCGATGAGATTTGGGATTTCATCTACGCGAAGCAAAAGAACGTGCCGGAAGAAAAGCGCGGCATTCTCGGCTTTGGCGACGTGTGGACGTGGACGGCAATCTGCCCTGATTGCAAGCTGGTACCATGCTGGCACGTTGGCTCGCGCGATGCGGACGACGCGACAATCTTCATGCGCGATCTAGCGAGCAGGCTGAGTCATCGTGTCCAGCTAACGACCGATGGCCATCATGCTTACATGCTCACGGTAGATCGCGCGTCCGGTTTCGGCTTCACGCCGGACGCCAACGTCGATTACGCTCAGTTGGTGAAACTCTATGGAAAGGGTCAGGCGGATTCAGAGACGCGCTACAGTCCAGCGGTGTGCCTCGGAACCAAGCGCTTTCCGATTCGAGGCAATCCCGATCCCGACCATATCAGCACGTCGCACGTCGAGCGCCAGAACCTCACGACGCGGATGGGCATGCGGCGCTTCACGCGGCTTACCAACGGCCGTTCAAAAAAGCTGGAGAACCATTGTCACGCGATCGCGCTGCACTTCATGCACTATAACTACGCGCGCCTCAATCAGGCCGTCCGCTGTACGCCCGCGATGGAAGCCGGGGTCAGCGATCACCTATGGACGATGGAAGAAATTGCGGCGCTGGCCGATGCCGCATAGGGGATAGACGGACAAGCGCCTATAGGCGCAGCGCTCAAGAATAGGCTAGGATATCGGCTCAGAACGACAGCGGAATTGGTGGGAGGATTCCAAACCCTTCCCGTTTTTCGATTCTGGCTCTTGTTCTAGGAAGAGGCCGGGAACTTGGACTCCAAATCCAAGCCCCGGCCCGCACTACATGGAGGGGTGGGTGAATCGGTCAAACCGCCCGACTGTAAATCGGGTTGCCGCTGACACGGCATGTGGGTTCGAGCCCCATCCCCTCCGCCAAACCGCTGTCGAAATCTTGGCGAAGTTCCATCCAATAGAATCCGTAGAATCTGTTGCAATCAATTGAAACGTCTTAAATTCTAGCGTCAAGCTGCACTTGGCGTCAAGTCGCCGTTGACACCTGGCGTCATGGCGTTTTGTCCCTCTGGCGCTTTGACGCCATTGTCAATTTCTCTCATCGTCCGTCTTTTGGCGCGCAATTTTTTTCGATTCCATCAAACTGCACCAGTGCCCAAGGGACGGTACTGGTTCGGTTTGGTTTTGGCCCGTCCTATCGCTAATGCCGAAGTGACCTGAGGTAGCTGGCAATGTCATTCGCGCCCTCAGGGTTCAACCGATATTCAGGCATAAACGGCCGGGCCGGGACTCCGCTGGGCGTGGCTCCGGTTTCCAGAAAGCGGGCGGTTTGCTCTTTGCTCCAGCCCGCCGACAACCCCGCAATCGATTTGGAAACCGCGACGAACCCTGGTGGAAGCTTGACGCATGCAAAAAGCGGTGGCGGAGCGGCTCCCTCAAGCCAGTGCGCCCGATCCGGCTCGCCGTTGGCGAGCTTCGCGTATGGCATTCGCCGCACCGCGCAACCTTCTCGACCAAATATCGGCCGCGCGCGACAGCGTGGCGGTCTTCTGCCATCACAGATTGAGCGGTGAACAAGAGCAACGCCATTACAGCGAGCAATAGTAAACCCTTGGCAAGTCTGATTTCGTCCCGTTTCACTTTAGAACTCCCCTGAGACTTGATTGACGCGACGACTATGGCATCCTCTTGGCGCAATGAAAAAGGGCTCTCGGATGCCCCGCGACCTCAACCAGCTTGCCCGCAAGACCCTGTTGATCGCCACGGGCGAGGACGTAGCGCCGGAACCTGCCCCGACGGGCAAAGACCCGCTTGCGGTCGAGCTGGGGCGACGGGGCGGGCTCAAGGGGGGCAAGGCGCGGTGGAAAGGGGTTTCGCAAGAGGAACGGCGAAGAATTACTAGTAAAGCCGCTCGCGCTCGCTGGAAAAAGCGCTAGCGTCGCTCTCGAATGGCCGGTCTCCGGTACCGGCCGGTTTCCCCGCTGTACACCGGCGATGGCGGCTGGTATTCAGGATTGTCCGTGGCCGCTAGACGGTTTGATCGCGCTGGCAGACTGAACCGGCGCCCAAGGCCCCGATCCGCGCCGCTTCACTGACGGAAACCGGCGCGGCCGTCAATCCGTGTGAACGGATTTTTACGGGCCGGTTTCATTCGCGATCCTGGGGGCTTTTGTCCTAGTCTAAGGCCCGGAAAATCTGACGAGGTTCAGCTGGGATGCGCTGCTCGGCCTGTGGATGGGAGAACGCTGAGGGACGGAAGTCCTGCGGCGGCTGCGGCGCAGTTCTGCCTACGGTCTGCATCTTCTGCGGCGCGCGCAGCGAGCCGGGCAGCCGGTTCTGCGAATGCTGCAGCGGAATCCTGGTTGCCAGCACTCCGGCTTCGCCCGCCGCCAAGTCCGCGCTTCAGCTTGAGCTGCCCAAATCGTTCCTCAATGGCCGCTATCGCGTGCTCGATCTGATCGGCGAGGGCGCCAACAAGATCGTCTATCTGTGCCACGACATGCGGCTGCATCGCGATGTCGCCTTCGCGCTGGTCAAGGTCGAGGGCCTCGACGAACCCGGCCAGGCCAGCGTCAAGCGCGAGGTCAGGTCGCTCGCTCGGCTGGGCGACCATCCCCGCGTCGTCACGATCTACGACGTCGGGCAGACCCGCGGCATCCCGTTTATCGTCAGCCAATACATGGCCGGCGGCTCGCTCGAAACCCGGCTGAAAAAATCCGACGGCAACCGGATCGCGATCGCGGACGCAGTGCGCGTGGCCGAGGAAGTATGCGAGGCGCTCGAGCATGCGCACTCGCGCGGCGTGCTCCATCGCGATCTCAAGCCCGCCAATATCCTCTTTACCCAGGACGGCGAGACCAAGCTCGGCGACCTGGGCTTCGGATTGATTCTCGCCACCGAACTCTCCAGCCTGATGGGCGCGAGCATGTCGGTCGGGACGGTCGCCTACACCGCGCCCGAGCAGGCGCTGGCCAAGCCGCTGGACGCGCGCAGCGATCTCTACTCGCTGGGCGCTGTATTTTACGAGATGGTGACGGGACGCCCGCCGTTCCTGGGGGAAAATCTTGCCGCCGTAGTCGGCCAGCACCTCAGCCTGCCGCCCGCGCCTCCTTCATGGCGGGTGCACGATATCCCGCCGAACGTGGAACCGCTGATCCTGAGGCTGCTGGCGAAATCACCCGAAGAGCGGCCCGAGAGCGCCGCGGCGCTGCGCGAAGAGCTGCACGCGATCAGCGCGGAAATCAAGACCTCGGCCGAAGCCGCGGCCCCCTCGATAGCGGCACTCAACGCGCGCCACGTCGCGCCCGGGTCGCGCGCCGAATCAGCGGCGCGCGCCGCGCGCCTCAGGCCCGATAAGCCGGCGCGGCGCCATACGATCGCGATCGCCCGGCGCAGCGCGTCGCGCGCACGCGGGGTATCTCTCTGGATGGGTCGAGCGACGGAGGCCTTGGCGCGCCATCCGGCGATGCTCGCAGTCGGCATCTTGATGGTGCTCGCAATCGGGCTTGGCACGCCAAGCCTCGAGCGCGCGTGGGAGGCGTATCGAGTTGCGTTTCGAGCTCCCAACCCCTCGGCAGCCAGCGGCGCCGCGGCCGATTCCAGCGCCGACTCCAGCGATCAATCGCATGAACCCCCGCCTCAGGCTGTCGCCAGCCAGCCCGCCGCTGACACACCCGCGGGCAGATTGCTCGTGATGGCGCAAGAAGGCGACGCGCACGCCCAGGCCAAGCTGGGCGACTTGTACCTTCAAGGCAGCGGCGTCAGCAAAGACTTCGATCAGGCGCTCAAGTGGCTGCGCAAGGCCGCCGAGCAGGGCGACACCGACGCCAAGCTGGACCTGGGCTTGATGTCGGCCAAAGGCGAAGGCGTTCCGCAGGATTATTCCGAAGCCCTGCAATGGTTCTATCAGGCCGCGTCGCAGGGCAATCCCGAGGCGCAGTTCAACCTCGCCGAGTTGTACCTGCTGGGCGAAGGCGTCGCCGTCGATTATGCGGTAGGCGTCGAATGGCTGCGCAAGTCGGTGGGACAGAACTGCCAGGAAGCCGAGTGCGAGCTCGCCCGGTTGTACGGCGAAGGGCAAGGCGTGACGCAGGATTACACCGCGGCGCTCGACTTGCTCAACAGGGCCGCTTCACAAGGCAGCGATGAAGCCGAATATGAACTGGGCAAGTTCTATCTGGTCGGCAGCGGCGTGCCGCAGGACTATTCGCAGGCCGCGCAATGGTTTATCAAGGCCGCCGATCGGGGCTACGCGCAGGCGCAGAATGCGCTCGGCTACATGTACGAGCAAGGACAGGGCGTGGCGCAGAGCTACGATGAAGCGCTGAGCTGCTATCGCAAGGCGGCCTCGGCGGGGTACGCGAAGGCGCAGTTGAACCTGGGCCTGATGTACGAAGACGGTGAGGGCGTCGCCCAGAACTTCAACCAGGCGATGCGATGGTACCGTCAGGCGGCTGCGCAGGGCGACTCCGTGGCGCAGGCCAATCTCGGGTTCCTGTACTGGAAAGGCCGCGGCGTTCCCAAGGATTACGTCCAAGCCTTCCAGTGGTTCTTCAGAGCCGCCGGCCAGGGAAATCCCGAAGCGCAATACGCGCTGGGCGCGATGTATGACGACGGCCGCGGCGTGCGCAAGGACTACTCGCAGGCGGCGGAATGGTACGAACGGGCCGCAACCCAGGGCAACCGCGATGCCCAGTACAATCTCGGTTACATGTACGAGTACGGGCAGGGCGTTTCCCAGGACCCCGGCAAGGCGCTGCAGTGGTATCGCAAGGCGGCCGACCAGGGCGACGCCGACGCGGAACAGAAGCTCAGAGATTTCGTAATCGGCAACGGCGCCACCACCGCAACCGCCGCCTCGTCGGGAGATTGAGCCTGAAGAGTGATCGGCCGGCGACGTAGCGCGTCCACATGCACTTGCAGCAAACGAAACGCGCCAGTGCGAGAACCGGTGGACCGCAATACTATTTTCACAGTCTACCGGGCTATGTCCTCAGTTACCTGCGTCAGGAAGGTGCGGTCCGCGTTGCCTTGGTTACCCCCTACGGGGCGACGAAATCCGATTTTTTCGCAGTCGGCAAGGATCATAAGCTGGACTGGCAGAAGGAAAGGCTGACGATTGAGGCAGGGAACGTTGGGCACGATCGCATTCAAGCGGGAAAGACAGGAAAGAGTATCGGTGAGGCGATCAGGTCCTGGTTCAAGCTACCCAGCGGACAGTTCGAACGAATCGATCTCGACATCGAAATCATAGATGACTGATTCTATCTGACTCCGACAAAGGTGAAGTACGCTGGCAGCCCCAGATCTAAGGCTCTTGGCGTCTCGCACAGGCCGCTTTCGTTTGAACGCAACCATGTAAGTAAGCTTTGGAAGGAGCAGATCGAGCGAATAGGAAAAGTTGCGGAAGGCGTCATGGAATGGTCATTCCATGAAATCACCCGAATCGTGCGCGACCATTTCCCTCGACCGTCTGTCCCCTTTATTAAGGAAGAAGATCTTCTGAGAGCGTCGGGTCCCTTGGAGAGATTAGGCGTCAGGCTTGGCCCCTACGTTGGAAAGGGGTTCGACTGTGCAGCATCAACGTTCCAATTTCTTGACTTGGAACCCTACACCGTGCCGGTTGAAGTCAAGAAACAGAGCGCAGGATTCCACTATCAGGAAGGGAAATACGGAAGAAAAGAGTTATCGCGGGCGGTCATTCTGTGCATGGTGCATAACAAGAGCCACCTTGCCGAAAATATCGACGTGATAGAGCTGGCTGCGTTCCCGGATTATGCCGAAACCCGACTAGGGTTGAGGTTTTAGTGAACTACAAGGATCTCGATCCGATCAGCCATCCTGTACCCGCGGACAGGCAGGGAGCGCGGCGGCACTATGGTGTTCATCCCTATTTTACTCGTCGTCCGTACAACGTCGTAGCAACTTACATAAAGCACTTTACCAAAGAAGGCGACACTATTCTCGACCCTTTCGGTGGTTCGGGAGTCACGGCAATCGAGGCTGTCCTGAACGGACGAAATGGTATTCAAAGCGACATCAATCCGTTGGCGAATTTTGTAGCATGTGGAGTTATCGGTCTGTCTGAGGGCAGGCTCGGGGTTCTGATCGGAGAATTGAAAGGTCTTGAGCTCAGGTGTCGCAAAGAGCTGGCATCCGTCGAGGCTGGGGCTCGGGTACGGACACCCGCGGACTTCGCGACCCTGGCGGAGACAACGCTTCCCAGGAACGCGGATGCCGGGACGGTTGGTGAGCTGTTCAGCCCAAGGCAGCTTGCGGCCATCGCGATCATCAAGCGACATATCCTCGAGGTGGAGGACTCTCACGCGCGGCAGGCCTTGATGCTGGCTTGGTCGGCTACCCTTCCGAAACTGACCACGACGTTCCTCTCGGCTGAGGGCCGGGCCGAGTCTCGCGGCGGCTCGAGTATTTTCAGCATCTATCGGTACAAGACGGCCACGAACCCGATCGAACTACCCAGCTGGAAGACTTTTGAAGAACGCGCCCGGAACATTGCCGAGGCGAAGAAGGAAATGGATCAGATCGTCGCTTACCGGCGCAGGCTGGGAAAGGCGCTGGGGGAGTTCCAATTGCTTGAGTGTGACGTGCTGGATTTGCCGAAGCAGTTAAAGGGGCAGGTTGATTTCATTTTTACCGACCCGCCCTACGGCGGTCACATCGCGTACATGGATTTGTCTACAATGTGGACGGCGCTGCTCGGCCTTCCGGTCAGTCAAGAAGCACGTCAAAGGGAGATTATCGTTGGGGGCGACATGGCGCATAGTGAGCCAGCTTATTTGGAGCGCTTGGCGCAAAGCATTCGTGTATGCGTAGATTTGTTGAAAGCGAATCACTGGCTGTCGGTGGTGTTTCAGCACTAGGACGTGCGATATCTGGCGGCGATTCTGGACGCTGCCGCGAGTCGCGGGGCTGAGCTGCGAGCGGCTGTTTCCCAAGTGGGCGACCCAATCTGGTCCATGCACAAGAAGAAGAACGCGCAATCGGTCTTGTCCGGCGAGCTCATCGTCACGTTTCAGAAAACCGGTGCTTGCCGCGTAATCAGCAGGAGCGCTCGCTTCGACCTAGAGCAAGAGCTCGATTCTATTCTTGGCAATGGAACCGTTGATCACATCTTTGGCGAATCAATTCTGAACCAGCTTATCATCGCCGCTTGGCGAGCGGGCGCGATCGAGAAACTTGAGGTAGGCAGGAGCGAGTTCTCGAAGCTTCTGGAATCGCGCGGATGGATCTACAACCCTGAGCGACATTTTTGGATGAGATCGGCAGGTAGAAGCCAAGCGCGGATGTTCTAAAGGGCCGAATTCATGGGATGGCAGTCGAAGTTCCAAGCGGTGGGCGGCGGTTCTTCCATGGCTGGGCTTCTTCGAAGGTGGCGGCGAGCGCGATGATTCCGGCCTCGTCGGCTGGGCGTCCGACGATCTGCAGCGCGATCGGCAGGCCCGATTTCGTGAATCCGTTGGGAATCGAGAAAGCGGGCTGGCCGGTGGCGTTGAAGGGAAAAGCGAACGCGCTCCAGGTGTAAGCGTCGGGAACCAGCCGGCCGGTCAAGTCGGGCGCGAACGGATTCGCCGGGTTTGGAATAGTGCCGAGCGGCACCGCCGGACGCGTCAGCGTGGGAGTCAGCAGGGCGTCGTACGGCGCCAGTTCCTGGACCAACTCGCGGGCCGTATTGTGCATCGCAGTCACCGCGCTGATGTAGTCGGCCGCACTGACTCGCCGTCCCAGTTCCCAGATCTGGCGCACCACGGGATCGAGCAATTCCGGATCATCGACCTTGTACGACCCGATACCGCATACCGTGACGATCTGAAACGCACCCATGATCCGCGTCAGGTCGAGCTTGATCGGTTCCACGCGATGGCCCATCTCGCGGAACAGACGGCAGGCGGCGTCGAAGGCGGCGAGCGTTTCAGGTTCGACGGTCGAGAGCACGGTCTCGGCTAGCGCTGCCAGGCGCAGTCCCTTCGGACGCCGGCTGACTGCCGAGCTGAACGATTGCTCGGGAAGCGGCAACCCGTAGGGATCGCCGGTGACCGGGCCGGCCATCACGTCGAGCAGCAGCGCGGCGTCGCGCACCGAGCGCGCGATTGGTCCCTTGGTGCTGCATCCGGCCCAGCCCTCGCCCTGCACCGGCGCCATCGAGATCCGGCCGCGCGCCGGCTTGAGGCCGGCCACTCCGCAGCACGCTGCCGGGATTCGGATCGAGCCGCCGCCGTCGCTGCCCTCCGCAATCGGGCACATCGATGCGGCGACCGCGCAGGCCGCGCCGCCGCTCGATCCACCCGACGTGCGGGACCTATCCCACGGGTTGCGCGTCGTCGGGCAGAAGCCGCCCTCGGTGGTGACGCGCGCGCCGAACTCGGGCGTGCTGGTCTTGCCGAGCATCACGGCGCCCGCGCGCCGTATACGCGTGACGTACTCGGCGTCGAACGCAGGCACGAAGTTCTGATACGCGCGCGAGCCGAGCGTGGTGCGGATGCCCTTGGTCCAGGTGAGATCCTTGAGCGCGCAGGGCACGCCGTAGAGCGGCATCGCGGACGCTTCGGCGGCGGAGAGCTTTTCGATTCGCGCGGCGTCGTCGAGCGCGTGCTCGGCCGTGATCGTGACGAAAGCGCCGAGGGCCGGGTTGAGCCGCTCGATACGGCCAAGGAAAAATTCGGCGGCCTCGCGCGGGCGGAGTTCCTTCTTCAGGATCAGCTCGCGCAATTGCCAGGCTTCGATATACGGATCGATCGTCATCGCGACGCGGCCCTGCTTCTACCCTCAGAGTTTGTAAATTTTTGATTTACAGTGGCAGCAGGCACCCTCACCCGCGTCGCTTCGCGCCGCGTCCTCTCCCGCGAAAGAGCGGGCGAGGGCCTGAAACCCTTCTCCCGCTCAGTTGCGGGAGGCGAGGCGCGGGCCGTTTGCGGCCCGCGCAGATGAGGGTGGCTGCCTCCGTCTTCATCCATTCAAAAAATTCACAGACCGTCAGCGCGACTGTTGCTGCATGCGCTCGGCGAGCGCCGCGGACATTTCGCCGATCACTTTCTTGACCGACGGACGCTCCTGCGCGTTGGCCCACCATCGCGCGAGCTTGGGGCGGCCCTCCACCACGGGCTTGGCGCCAACTATCGGGAGCAGGCTGCTGAAGAAGAACATCGTCGGCGCCAGCGCGCAGTCGGCCAGCGTGAATTCCGGCCCGGCTGCGAACGCGCCATCGGACAGCATCTTTTCGAGCTGGTCGAGCCGCGTGTTGACCTCGGCGAGCTTTTCGGCCACCAGCTTGGCGTCGCGGGTTTTGGGATCGAGCTGGCCGAACATCGCGCGTCCCGGCGGTTCGAGAAACAGGTCATGAAAGCGCGTGAAGCCACGCACCCTGGCGCGCGCCTCGGGGCTTTTGGGCAGCAGCGCGGGGGTGGGGAATTTCTCTTCGAGGTATTCGTTGATGATTTCCGATTCGCCGATAATCACTCCGTCGGCGTCGAGCGCCGGCGTCTTGCCCATCGGATAGATCTTCAAATACTCAGCGGATTTCAGATCGCCGCCGGGGATGGCCGCGATCTCGACCGGACAGGCTTTTTCGTAAATGGCGATCCGGCACTTGGAGGCGTAGTTCGAGAGATTCACATTGTAGAGTTTCATTGAGGCTCCTCTTCGGGAAGGTCAAGCGGACAGTTGACTGTTACTGCGACCGTTATTGAATTTGTCCCAGAGCCAAATATGCGAGGCAAGCTCAGCGGCCACCTTCGGTCTGCCTGAAGAGGTAGAGCAGCGATTCGCCGAAGTCGTCGGGATGCTCGAGCGCGGGGTCGTGGCCCGAAGTCTTGAAGATCACCGTCGCCGATCCGGGGAGCATCGAATGCAGCGCCTCGCCGCGCGCCGGCGGATAGATCGTGTCCTGGCCGCCCAGCATGATTACCGTCAGCGTGTTGAAGATCTGGCCGAGCTTGGAACGAATATGGCCTTCATCCTTCGGCACTGAGTCGAGCATCCCGGCCTGCGCCGACAGGTCGTCGGCCAGCGCCGCGGTCATCCGCTCGTACATGAAATCCGGCATCGGCGGCAGGCCGAAGAAGGTGGCGTCAACCACCGCGCGCATCTGATCGGGGGTGCTCGGGATCAGATCGTGTCGCAGGCGGCAGGCCACGTTCGCTCCCATCATCCCGCCGGAGACCAGGATCAGCCGTTCGACCTTGTCGGGATGATCGACCGCATAGTAGAGCACGACATCGGCGCCCAGGTCGTGACCGACCAGGTTGATCTTGTCGATCTTGAGGTTGTCGATCAGATCGGAGATCGCGGCGGCTTCGTACGCGACACTGTAAGGCACCTGCTTGTGATCCGATGACGCAAAGCCGAGCAGGTTGGGCGCGATCACCTTGTAATGTCCCGCCGCGACCGGCGCCATCACGCCCCGCCATTCGAGCGCTGCGTTGGGGCCCAGGCCGTGGACCATCACGACCGGCTCCTGATCGGGATAGCCGCCGGTCATGTAGTAAGTCATCAGGCCGTTGCTGAGCGCGACTTCGCTGCTCGTCACGCCGGACCATCCCATCCGCGTTTCCTGAAGAAACCGGATCACGCCGATCGGGCGAAGGTAGAACGCCGCGCCGAACACGCCCATCAGCACTGCGGAGATCGGACCGGCGATTCTGATCCAGGTCCCGCGCCGGGGACGCTCCTCGCTCAGCGCGGCCCGGAGCCGCGTTTCAGCTTCCGGCTCGCGGGGCCGTGGGCGGCTTGAGGTCATTGGATCAATTCACTGGGATCAATTCAATGTGCTGCGTCAATGCGCTGCAGCGGATGCGGCCGGCGCAGGCACCGCGACCGGCGCCGGTGGCGTGGCGCTCTCGGCAGTCGCGACCGGTGGATGCGATGCCGCGCCATGCGCGCTCGCGACTTTCTTCTTATGCGGCTTGTGCGCTATCCGCGCGCGCTTCTCCATCCGGTCTGCGACGGCATTGATCTCTCGGGTCGCGTCCTCGACCGATTTGGCCGCGCGCTCAGAGGCTTCGGCGGCCTGCTGCGACGCCTGCAAGGCCTCGGCCGCAGCTTCCTCGGCGCGCGAGGCCGACTCCTGAGCGCGCTGGGCGGCGGCTTCGGCCTGATCGGCCTGCTGCGAGTTGCTGGCGCATCCGGCGAGTACGATCGTGGCCGCGAGCGCGGCGGCGATCAAAGTGAAGTTACGGAGCATTCGTTTCCCCCTGCCCGCCGCGTTCATCGCGGCGCAAAAGCTTCGACCGTTCGTTCGTCCGGCAGCGGTGAGCCGTCGGCGCGCCAGGGCAGGATACAGACGTGCGTGGCCCCGGCCTTGAGATGCGCCTCTATCCGCGCACGGATTTTGTCCTCTGAACCCCACGCGACGATCGCGTCGACCAGCCGATCGCTGCATCCGTCAGCGAAATCGGCGTCAGTCCATCCCAGCGCTTTCAGGTTATTGGTATAGTTGGGCAGGCGCGGCACGTAGGTTTTCATGTAATCGCGCGCGGCTTTGCGAGCCTTCGCGGCGTCGCTTTCGAGAATCACGCACTGCGCCACACAGATCCACGGATTCGGACCGATCGCGGCGCGGGCCTTCGCGGTATGCTCCGGCGGCACGAAATAGGTGTGCGTGCCCTGCGTCTCGGCGGCGGCCAGCGCCAGCATCTTCGGATGCAGCGCCGCGAGCAGCACCGGCACCGGCTCCTTAGGCGCGGGCGCCATGTACAGCGCCGACTTCATCTTCGCGACGTATTCCTTCATGTAGCTGTACGGCTTGTCGTAATTGTGCCCGCGCAGACTCTGCACCAGCGGCTGATGGCTCACGCCGATTCCCAGGATAAAGCGGCCGTCCGACAGCTCCGCGACGGTTTTCGACGCGCTCGCCATCGTCATCGCGTCGCGCGCCCAGATATTGGCGATTCCGGTCGCCATCGTGAGCCGCTCGGTCTTGCTCAGGATGTACGCGGCATGCGCGAACGGCTCGCGGCCCACCGCCTCGGGAATCCACAGCACGCGGTATCCATGCCGCTCGACCCTGCCGGCAAACGCGGCGCTGTCCGGCGCGCTCATCGCGTCGAGGAAGAACCAGATTCCAATTTTGCCCAATTCCATGGTTCCTTAAGTAGTCGGGTCGGCCCCGCAGAACAAGCCGCGATGCACCGGCCGAATCATCAACCGGCGGCTCCGCCCGGCAAATCAAGGAGGGTATATTATTGCCCTGGGAAAATTGAGGTAAGGGAGAAAACGTATGCTTTCAGGACTGATCTCGACTGATAACGATACCGCAATCGCGATCGTGCGCATCGTTTTGGGCGCGGTTTTTCTCGCGCACGGGGCGCAGAAGATGCTCGGCTGGTTCGGCGGCGACGGGTTCAGCGCCACGATGGGCTTCTTCACGAAGGTGGCGCACATTCCGGCGCCGCTCGCGTTACTGGCCATCTGCGCGGAGTTCTTCGGCGGCCTGGGTCTGATCGTGGGATTGTTCGCGCGCGTCGCCGCGCTCGGTATTGCGGTCAACATGGCGGTGGCGATCGCCGGCGTGCATTACCGGTTCGGTCTGTTCATGAACTGGTTCGGCAAGCAGCAGGGCGAAGGTTTCGAGTATCACCTGCTCGCAATCGCGATGGCGCTGCTGGTGATAATGAGAGGCGCAGGCGCCTTTTCGCTGGACCGCTGGCTGTCAAACGTCGCGGGCTAGAATGCGACAGGCGATTTGGCGATCGTGCCCGACAGCGCCACCTCGGCCGGGCCACCAATGGCGCGTTTCGCCTGCGGCTCTGCCTTTCCCAAACGCCTTCTCTCCAGCGGAGTACGTGCGGTTCGATAAATCCGTTCCCGCAAAGAGTCCACTCCGTCATGCTTTCCGGTTTCGTTCGTGACCCAGAAGACCGCATTTGCTTGTTTACAGCAAGGATTTGATCGCGGTGAAGGCGATCACCCCCGGTGCCTGGGATCTTCCGGAAATAAAACAACTAATATACAGACGGAGAACAGGTTCCTGGCAGTCTGCCAGTCGAGTTATTGGCTGTTCAGAAGTAGTCCTTGCAGATCAGAACGGTTTCACTATGATGTCACTATGAATCGCAGAAGAACAAATGGCTCAGCCCGGCCAAGACAGGTTCCCACACGAGTCCCGGTGACTGTCCGCCTGCCTCAAGGCGTGGTCAAACAAATCGACCGGGAGCTGGATCACAGGGACATCCCTCTTTCCAGGAACAACTGGTTGCTTGAAGCCGCGATTGAAAAATTGCGTCGATATGCCACGGCAGGATCTGATGGCGCGAAGTGACCTTCTCGTTTCGCTCGTCAGGGCGGGAACTGCCGGCGACAAGCGCAGTTTCAGGACCGTCGCAGAGGCGATCATCGCGGAGGAACGCGCGAAGCATCACGACGTGCTCGCCGACCGGTTGACCCATCTAATTCAATCAAACAGCGCCAGTGGAAATGGCACGCAGACGCTGTCAGCGGTGTCGGACGCATCTGGTCGCGGTAAAGACTTCATTTCAGAAATTGTCCCGAAGCGACGGCTGGACGATCTCATTCTGCCCGACATCGTACGGCGTGCTATACAGGAGCTCGTCGAGGAGCAGCAACGCGCCGACCTGCTGCGCGCGCACGGCGTCGAGCCGAGACACCGCGTCTTGCTCGTCGGTCCCCCGGGCACCGGCAAGACTTCCCTCGCCGAGGCCCTGGCCGAGGCCGCCGCAGTGCCCCTTTTCCTCGTGCGATATGAGTCGATGATAGGCAGCTATCTTGGCGAGACCGCGGCGCGCCTCAAGCGGGTCTTTGACTATGCGCGAACCACGCCGTGCGTGTTGTTTTTCGATGAATTCGACGCCATCGGAAAAGAGCGCGGCGATATTCACGAGACCGGTGAGATCAAGCGCGTCGTAACCTCGCTCCTCATGCAGGTTGACGACCTTCCGAGTTATACGGTCATCGCCGCAGCAACCAACCACCCCGAGCTGCTGGACCGGGCGTCCTGGCGGCGCTTTCAATTGCGATTGCCGTTGCCCATGCCGACGATAGAGGCCTTGGCGACTTACATTGAGAAATTCGCGCAACGCTCCAATGACACGCTCGGGCAGTCTCCATCCGCTATCGCCAAGCGACTCGGCAGAATCAGCTACGCAGAAGTCGAGCAATTCTGCCTTGACCTGCAACGGCGTCACGTTCTCTCGGCAGGTGAAAAGCCCCTCAACACAATCTTGACCGAACAGCTCGCTGTCTGGAGCACGCGCGCAAAAGCGCAAAGCCCCGGAAGGGAGTAGCCGATGGCGGAACGTCCGCTGTTGGTTCTTCCGCGACCTGACCTTGTCGCTCCCCCGAAACGCGAAGGCCGTGGGAGTAAGCCGCACCTTCCGGCCAAGAACACTCAGATCGCCCGCTTTGGACCTGGCTTTGCGCGGCTCCGGGAAGTCCTGACCAGCCGTGCGGCGAGCCCCATGGAACTGCGCGACGATCCGACGAGTCTCGCTCCAGACCGGGTCGTCGTGTTCGAGATAGCCGGTAGCGTTGACGATTTCACACGCGCGGTCTCGAGGGTTCCGGGGTTTGACTTCATGGCGGAGTACGACACAGAGAAACCGCCGGACGACCGATTTGCAGAAAAGGACACGCGCACGGGCAGGGAAGGCCAGGTCCGCAGGGATAAACAAGTCACGGGACGTTTCTATCTTGCGATGCCGGACGTGGCGGCTCTTCGCCAGCTTGTGAGCCTGTGGGAACACTGGCGACGCGGCGAACCTCTCGGCCGCGGCTTCGCACCGTTCAGGCATGTGTTTGCCCAGCTTCGGGACCTTCGACCGTGGGGAGCCCGGGACCGGATCCCCGACGAAACCATCGCGTATTGGCGCGAAGAGATGGCGCGTCTGCCCGATCGTCCCGTGAGAACCGAGGTTGAATTGTGGTTCTTCAAAAACGATGACCGCCGGCAGCAAGCGTCGCGATCGCTCGCAGCCCTCGTTGCGGCGGCAGGTGGCGCGACCATCCATGAAGCCGTCATTCCTGAGATTGCCTACCACGGAGTGCTCATCGACATCCCCGCGGCAGAATTGCCCCCGCTCATGGAACGGCGCGAGGTGAACATCGCGCTCGCCGATGACGTAATGTTCCTGCGCCCCCAAAGTCTTTTGCTGGCTCCGCTCGAAACCGAAGCTGTGGAGGACGGAACGCTGGGCACGAGGCAGGGACAACCGTCGAGCGACGAGCCGATCGCCGCGCTGCTCGACGGCGTTCCGCTCCAGGGGCATGTCCTTCTCGCCGACCGCCTTATGCTCGATGACCCGGATGACCTGCAATCCCAGGCACTCGTCTCGCGGCGCGTTCACGGGACAGCGATGGCATCCTTGATTCTTCACGGCGACCTGAACGCGCAAGAGCTCCCGCTCGACCGCCCCCTCTATGTCCGGCCGCTCATGCTGGCGCCCGCGGAAGGAAGCGAACGCACAGCCGGAGATCGACTCCTGATTGACACCATATACCGCGCAGTTCTTCGCATGAAGGGTAGCGCCGGTGAGGAAGCCGCCGCACCTGCCGTGTTCCTCGTGAACCTGTCCATGGGTGATGTTCGGCGTCCTTTCAGCGGCCTCATGAGTCCCCTCGCGCGCCTTCTCGACTTCCTGTCCGAACGCCATGGAATCCTGTTTCTCGTCAGCGGCGGCAATGTCGCGGCACCACTTAGGCTCAACGGGTTCGCCACCTGGACCGACTTCGAGGCTGCCGACGCGAAGGCACGAGAGCGCGCCGTGCTGACGGCTCTTAATGACGCCAAACACGAGCGCACGATTCTCTCACCGGGCGAGTCATTAAACGCGCTCACAATCGGGGCGCGACATCACGACAACGTACGCGACCGACCCAGATCACACATTGCGGTCGACCCGTTTGATAACGACCAACTCCCGAACCCCAGCTCGGCTCTCGGCCTTGGTTTCCGCAGAACAATCAAGCCGGATATCTACCTACCGGGCGGACGCGAACACTTGCGGATGCTGGGTTCAGGCGGTCACATCGAAGCAGGGTTTAGCAGCCCATCGCGGCTCTTCGGCCTCAACGCCGCGGCGCCCGACACATCTGGACAAGCGCGGCTGACCCAAACCGCCCTAAGCGACGGCACCAGTTCAGCGACGGCCCTCGCCACGAGAGCAGCACACCAGGTATTCGATGCTCTGATGGACCGTGACGGCGGTTCGCTGCTCGCCGATATGCCGCGCGAATTCTATGCCGTCGCCGTCAAAGCTCTACTCGTCCATCGGGCGCAGTGGAACGACAAGTCCAGGCTGCTGAAAGAGATTTGCGGGCCAGCCGACGGGCGCCGCTGGCGCGAATGTGGCGAGAACGCCAGCCGCTTCATGGGATTCGGCATTCCGAACGTCGCCGAAATCCTAGACTGCGCCTCCAACAGGGCTACTCTGGTTGGCTTCGGTGCTTTACGCAGCGATCAGGCGCACAATTACCGAATCCCGCTCCCTGGTTCTCTCGAACGGGTCACGGATCCGCGCGCGCTCACCATCACAATTGCCTGGCTCTCGCCAATGCGGCCGGGATACCAAAGCTACCGGCGCGTGAAGCTGGAAGCAGAGCCGTTGCAACCTTTGGTTTCTCTGGGCGTAAACCGATGGGCGGAGCAGCCCCCTGACGATGCGGTGAAAAAGGGCACCGTGTTCCATGAACGATTCTTCGGCGAACGCGCGGTTCCGTTCGTTGATGACGGTCATTTGGCGCTCCGGGTGTGGTGCAAGGACGATGCGGGTGACGTTTCTCGGGCGACCCGCTACGCCATCGCGGTCACCATCGAAACGGGGACACCGATTCCCGTCTATGCGGAAATCCAGCAGCGCCTCCGCGTCAGGCCGCTTCCACCTGCCTGAGCCTGAGCACGCGGGCCGCCCCTCAACGAACCCTCATATGTCAAAGGCGCGGCGTAGAAGACGGAACCTTCCTGACGATTGAAGAAACAAGCGAGCTGGAACCTACCGGCCGTTTGTTGATGTTTTTCGACCTACACAGAAACTTACACATTTTCAGATAATCCCAAAATACCCCATCGTAAAATCAATATCTCACGAGTAGATCAAAAATACCTAAAATTCCCTGCAGCGAAGGCTCCGTGCGGATTCGAGGCTCACCTCGGCATACCGGTCAGGATCAGAGCCGTATCGGCGCGATTCCAGCTGCAGATGCTGCGGGTCCCGAGCCGTTCGAATGGTCTGGCCACCGAACTGAAGCTGCCTGGATGCTCAGCGGGCCGTCAGTGCGGCGCCCGCCTGCTGGCGCGTGGTGGCCAGCGCTGCCAGCGTACGGCCGTACCGCAGCGAATCGCGGGGCAGCCATCGCCAGAGTTTGAACTTGGAGCGGCGGCTTCGCGATCGACCCATCGCGATGGAACGTCGGCTATACGCCAGCCGATGTGGATGGCCTTGGCCACTATTTCTATGTTGATTTCAAAGCCGCCGGCGCTTTCCAGAGCCATGCGCTTACCGGCAAAGTCCTATCCGACCCTCGCAGCGCCGGGAAGTCACAACGCGATGCACTCTCTTCTTATGCACAAAAATGGTGTATGACCAATATCAACATTGACGAACGCCTTTTGTCTCAAGCGCGCAGGCTGACCCGGCTGCGCACCAAACGCGAGAGCGTGCAGCGTGCGCTCGAATTGCTCGTTGAGACCGAGACGCGCAAGGACATCCTGCGCTATCGCGGCAGCGGAATTTGGCGCGGCGATTTGAAAGCGATGCGGAGGAACCGGCTTTGATCCTGGTGGACAGTTCCGTCTGGATCGACTTTCTCAACTCCAATCGCGGACACGCGGGCGAGTCAGCCGACTCCGCTTTTCTTCTTCGACAGTGGATCTGTGCGCCAGCGTGCCTCTCTCCTCTCAGCTTTTACTTCCTCCGGCGGCGCGTCGACCAAGCCGCGAATAAGGCTTTGGAGACGCCCGAAAGGTGGTTGCCATCTGGAATGAGCGAGGCTGCGTTTCGCACTAATTCAAAGCGCCCTCATCGAACCTGAAGTCATAGACTCGTATCATGCCCGTTTCGGGAAATACTCTGAAGAAGATGTATATCTGAGGCATTTCATCTGAGACTCTAGGCAACCTATGAAGCCACGCCTTGTTGCCTTTTTCGTCTTCAAACTCGGTGCTGTTCTCAGAGTATAGGCCGCTCCCAAAGATCATCTCGACGATCAACTGAAGGTCCAGATAGCGGATATCCGATTCGGTCAAAGCGTCGAACATTGCCGACACTTTGTCTTCCCACTGGACTACGAACCGCGCCGGCACTATGCGCTGTCCGTAACATCGTTGCGGCGCTGCGTTATTCGCCTGACCTCTTCTTCGGTCGGCCTTTTGTGGCCGACGTATAGAGCCAGCGTATAGGGAATATCGTCGCCCGTGCTGGTGGCCCGATAGGGAATATCCTTGTGAGCCAGGTCCCGAAGTTGAGCGACAGTCAGGGGTCCGTACTTCTTCAGAATATTCTCCAGGATCGTCTTGTCATCAACATTCAGGGCAGCCAAGCTTGCGCCGCGTTTCGTCCGCATGTGCTGCTCGGGTCTGGGCATCCCGACATCAACCGCGCTAATGTTAACACAGTCTTTGGTTATCGAGTCGAAGTTGTGCCACAGCGTCTTTGGGACCGGTCCCATCGCAAAGTGCTCATAGGTCTCCCACGTGATCGCCCTGCCGAGGCGGACGTAAGCGCTAAAGTCTGAAAAATAGAGAAACTTGAACAGCTTGACTTTGCCCACGCCTCCGGGCTGGCAAAGGTAGGCGATCGCCGCCTTTAACTTGGGTATATCTGCGCTCACTATGTGCCGACCTCCGATTCCTATTTCAGAGGTTGGAATCTGCTCAGAAACCTCCACCCCGACCATATCAGATGCGTTGAAGTTCCACAAGGATTTGCTTTTTGATCGCCCTGTCGTGCCTTCCGCTCTTTCTGGCCTCGCGCGACAAACGGCAGGCCAGCCAAGCACAGAGGATTAGCCCAATAGATTAGTGCCCTTTTGACTGTCGGGGGGATGATTCGGCCAGCGTCGCGCGGTGCAGCCGGTTTTCATCGCGCGCCGAACGCGATACATAATGGGACTCCAAATTTCGCCGCGGAGATTGGAACCACATGAAATTCGGATTGATGTATGCCAATGCCGGGCCGTTCGGAACGCCCGCGCTGCTTGCTCATCTGGCCAAGACCGCTGAAAGCTGCGGCTTCGAGTCGATCTGGACGGTCGAGCACGTCGTTATCCCCAAGGGCTTCAAGAGCGCCTATCCCTACTCGCGCGACGGCAAATTGCCCGGCGGCGAAGACGTGCCGATTCCCGATCCGATTTTGCCGCTGGCGTTTGCCGCGGCGGTGACGACCAAGCTCAAGCTGGCGACCGGCGTGGTGATTCTGCCGCAGCGCCATCCGCTGTATCTCGCCAAGGAGATGGCGACGCTGGATCAGCTCTCCGGTGGCCGCGCCATCCTGGGAATCGGCAGCGGATGGCTCGAAGAGGAGTTCCAGTCGCTCGGCATCGACTTTCACGCGCGCGGCGCCCGCACCGACGAATCGATCCAGGCGATGCGCGCGCTGTGGCGCGACAACGAAGCGAGCTTTCACGGCAAGCATTTCAACTTCGGGCCGGTGAAGAGTTACCCCAAGCCGGTCCAGAATGGCGGCGTGCCGATTCATGTCGGCGGTCATTCGCCGGCCGCGGCGCGCCGCGCGGGCCGCTATGGTGACGGATTTTTCCCGGCAATCGGAGAGCCCGCCAAGCTCAAAGAGCTGTTCGCGATCGCCAAAGAGGAGTGCGGCAAGCGTGGGCGCAAGTTCGAGGAGCTCGAGTTGTCATGCGGCGGGCGCGCGCAGGCCGACTTCGTCAAGACGGTCCAGGATTTGGGCGTCAAGCGAATCGCGATCCCGCCGCCGGCCTTCGATCCCGAGGGCCTCACGCGCGGCCTGGAGAAAATCGCCAACGAGTTGATCGCCAAGCTGTAGGGTTTTTGGATGCAAGATGTCATGACAGCCCCGCAGGCAGCCAACGACCCCCTGCTCGTCGATCACGAGCCGCCGCTGGGATGGCTTACGCTTAATCGGCCGCAGGTTCGCAACGCGATCAACCTCGCCACCTGGAACCGAATCGCCGCGGGCGTCGCCGAGCTGGAGGGTGATCCGCAGGCGCGCGTGATCATCATGCGCGGCGCAACTCCGGAGGCCTTTATCTCGGGCGCGGATATCTCCGAGTTTCCCAGCCTGCGCGCCGACGCCGAGCAGGCGCGCGCGTACCGCGACGCGCCTAATCGCGCGCTCGGCGCGATGGTTGCCTGCGCCAAGCCGATTATCGCGATGATCTCGGGGGTATGCGTCGGCGGCGGAGTTCAGGTCGCGCTGGCGTGCGATATCCGGTTCGCGGCGCGCGGCACGCGGATGGGCGTTCCGGCCGCCCGGCTGGGATTGGCCTACCCGCTGGAGGGCGTGTTGGCCCTGATGGGCGTGGTCGGTCCGGCGAACGCGCGCGACATCCTGCTCTCGGCGCGGCTGTTCGACGCCGGCGAGGCCGCCACGATGGGACTCGTCAACCGCGTGTTCGAGCCCGCCGAACTGGAGCCGGCGACCCGGAGCTACGCGCTCAAGATGGCGGCGAATGCGCCGCTTACGCTGGCCGCGTCCAAGGCGGCCGTTCGCGAAGCGCTTAAGGATCCCGGCGAGCGCGACGCCAAAATGGTATCGCAACTGATCGCGCGCTGCTTCGACAGCGAGGACTACGCCGAGGGAGTCCGCGCCTTCCTCGAAAAGCGCCAACCCAAATTCTCCGGCCGCTAGCCCGCGCAGACGGCGCCCTATCGACAGCCCGATGTCCCCCGGGGGCCGTGTTGCTTTCGCTATCGCTTTTTTCCGATACTGTCGCTAGGCAAGCGGAATTGAGGTAACTGGAATGGCAACGGCGGTATCCACCAGCGCTCAGAAAATTTATTTCAACCCGTTCGATCCAGCCTTTCGGGCCAATCCATATCCATCCTATGTCGCGCTGCGCTCGGGACCTCCGCGCACGCTCAAGCTCTTCATGCCGATCGTGATGGTGGCGCGGTATGCTGATGTAGTGGCGGTATTGCAAGATCACGATCGCTTCTCGGCCAACCCGCAGGCGCTGTTCGTCAACGAAGGCTACGCCGGCACGCGCAACATGCTCACTTCTATGCTGAACGATCCGCCGATCCACACGCGTATCCGCCGGGCGGTGGCCCCCCAGTTCACGCCCAAACGGGTCGCCGAGTGGGAACCACGCATCCGTGAAATCACGATCGGGATGCTCGACCGGATCGAACAGAAGGGCAGCTTTGACGTGCTGGCCGATCTGGCCGATCCGCTGCCGACGGTGGTGCTGTCCGAGATTTTCGGCGTGCCGGCGGAGGACTATCCCAGGTTCAAGAACTGGTCAGACCGGATCACCGAGTCGGTTCATATCATGCCGGGCGTACCGCAGCCGGATTATATCCGCGAGGCCTTCGTCGAGTTACGCGCCTATCTGTCCGATTTGATCGAGCGCAAACGGAGCAAGCCCGTGGCCGATCTGCTGAGCGAGCTTGTGCAGAAGGAGGACGAAGACAAGCTTACCACCGACGAACTGCTGGATTTCGTAATCATGCAGCTGCTGGCCGGCACCGACACCACCACCAACACCATGGGCAATGGCTTCCTCGCGATGATGCGCAACCGCGACCAGCTCGAGCCTGCTCCGCGCGCAACCTTCTCTCATCGGCAGGGCGATCGAGGAGATCTTGCGCTACGACGGGCCGATCCACGCGAACGCCCGTTTCGCGCGCGAGGATGCCGAGGTGGGCGGCACGCCGATCCGCAAAGGCGGCTTGGCGTTCGCGATCTTCGCCTCTGCCAACCGCGATCCCGCGCAGTTCGAGAATCCGGACCAATTCGATATCACTAGGAACCCAAATCCGCACATGGGGTTCGGCACCGGAATCCATGTCTGTCTCGGCGCGCCGCTAGCTCGCCTCGAGAGCGTGGTCGTGTTCGAGGAAACGCTCAGGCGATTCCCGAATCTGAGGCTGGCGGACCCCCAGCCGCAGCTCGAATACCGAGACTTCTATTTCCTGCGCGGCCTGAAAAATCTGCCACTGGAGTTCTGAGCCCCTCCCACTCGGCGCTGCCCCGCCCTTGCGGCGATCGCGCCACCGCGGGCAGTGGACAGCCCGCTTATCTCAAGTGCGAAGCCGCAACGGCGCTAGATGCCGGCGTTGTCGAGGATAGCGCAGCGCAGCTTGTAGAAGTGGATCATCGAAGTGAGATAGCTGACCCGCCAGGAGGTGCCGATGCGCTCCTGTGTGAGATCGATCTTGAAGCGCGGGCCGATTGACTCATAGACCTTGTGAACTCGCTGCAGAATGTTGTCCGAGTTGCCGGGACTGCGCTTGCCGATCGCGGTTATCTGCTTGATCTGGTCGGCGCTGTAGGCGCCCAGGGCCACCAGCGCGTCGGAAAACAGTTCGTGCTCTTCGTTCAGATGCGCGCCGAAGGTGCCTTCCATAAAGGCCGTCGTCGGAGTGTTCTCACCCACCAGCGAGCCGTACAGGTAATGGCCGATTTCGTGGCCGAAGGTGGCAATCACCGCGGCGGGATGATGGGCGGTGTTGAGGAAGATCACGAACTTGGGTTTGTCTCCCACGTTCGCGCGGCAGAAAAATCCGCGCAATGAAAGGCCCGCGCCGCGCCGGTAGGGCTCGGACTTGACCTCCAGCTCGCGGGGACCGAACAGCCTGACCAGGGGCGCAAAGGATTCGGGATTTTCCCACTGCTGCCACATCTCGGGCCGGCCCTTGAACTGAGTGTCCACGATGTGCGCCAGTTCCTTGATCAGCGCCGCTTCCGGCATCCCCGGCACGGTGTGGTAGTCGGCCGCCAGCACATGCTTGAGATCGGCCAAGTGACCGACCACCTTCTTGCTGAGCGAGGTGAACGGAACGTCAATATCGTTGAGCAAGTGCGAGACCAGCGCGTCGACCTCGCGCGCCTTGAGCGCGTCGATCGCGCCGGGCGCGCCGTGACTGTGACTGTGGCCCGTCGACTTCAGCGCCGCTTCCACGTTTATCAGCGAAGCCATCGCTGCACCTCTTCCTTACCTGATCTTTCTCGCTCCCTCATCGCGAAACCAACTGGCGGATGGTGTTGAGGATAAAGACAAAATCACTCCCCCTGCGCACGTCGCCCATCAGCGTTACCTGTGAGAGCATATCCATTTCCCGCCCGCTGATGGCGTGGGCGCGCTGCGCGCGTTGGTCGCGCCTGAACCGCTCCCAGGTCGAACTGGCCTCCGCCTGGCGATGCTGCACGGGGTGCTGGGCCTCGGGATTGGCCAGGAAGAACAACTCACTGCGGTCGAGTCCCAGCCCGTTGGCAAGCCTGGTGACGGTGGCGTCCGAGGGCCGGCGCTGATTCGCTTCGAGCTGACTGATGAAAAGCACCGAGGCCTTGACGCGGCGCGCGAGCTCTTCGCGGGTGAGCTTGAGCCGGTTGCGGCGCTCCTTGATAAACCCGCCAAAGCTTCGAGTCTCGCAACTGCCTTTTCTCGCCGTAGTTTTCGTCATATGCATCCCGGCGCGGCGGCTTTAGCCCGACCGCCCCATCGCCGGGCCTCCTTTTAGCGTCGCAAAGTCGTGTGCCACCGCTTCGAAATATAACATTGTGGCGGGAAGTCTTGCAACAAGTAGGCGATATTTTCGCCACAAAGGCGGCAGGAGCAAAGACGATGGAGACCGTTCCACGCACTAAACCCTGGCGGCGGCCGCGGCGCGGAGCTTGGCCGCTGATCACGCCAAGTGCCCGATTCGTAAGGGAAAACGCGGCAAGCCAAGCCGCCGCCGAATCGCGGACGCCCCACGCCAAGCGCAATAGCCCCCTATCGCGCGGGCGATCGACCGCCGGATGGCGCGGAAATCTGCTGCCCGGCTCGCCCTTTGCCGGGGAGCAGGCTATTTACTACGATGAGGAATCGGCCGCGCGCTGGCGTCCGAGCCGCCTGCGAGCCCATCAGGTAGGGCGGCGCGGGCATTCGGATCTTCGACCACATCCTGTACAGACGGGCGCCTGCCAGCCGCCGCAGAAAAGAGAGCGCGTTGTCATCGCGGATTCAGAAAGAGACCGTTGCCAAGGCATGGGCGCCGGTTGCGGGCCTCGACGAGGGGCGCCTTGAGGTTCGTCCGATCGGCACGACCCAGGGACTGCGGGAATTGGCGGCGCTCCACCGGCGCACCTGGGCCGGGCTCAACGTGCAGGAGAAGCAGGTCTTCATGCTCCTGTGGCCCTCGGCGCTCCATTTCGGTTTCTACCTGATCAAATCACCAGAAGAACGCTCGCGCCCGCAACTGATCGCAGCGTTTTGGGCGCGATGCTTGGCCGACGCGCCGATCACGCTCGGTCATCTATATCCGCCGGCATTATTCAAGGGCCTGCGCGCCGACGAAGTCTTTGAGTTCGGCGGGATGGTGGTCGATCCGAATCTGCAGAAGCGCGGCCTGATACGTTTGCTGACCAACACGGCGCGCCTGTTTCTTTATTCGCGCCGGCCCAAGCTGATCATCACCAATCCGGTCGAGGCCCTTTACCCGTTCTACAAAAGCGTGGGCTTGAAGACCGTCGGCACCAAGCCGATTGAGCATCCGCACGTTTTCAACGCCAAGGTCTGGCTGATGTACGGCCGGTTCGAGGAGTTCGCCAAGCCCTTCTTCATGTAGGCAAGGCGATACCTGATCCTGCTAAGCCCTCGTTACAACTAGTGCTTACTTGCATAAGTTAGCGTTACATGATAAGGATACGGCATGGTCAAGGAAGCCGTGCCGATTGCGGTGCTGCCGGAGGATCGTCGGGTGCTTGAAAGCTGGGTTAGCGGCGCGAAGACCGAGCAGCGCCTGGCGCTGAGAGGGCGTATTATCCTGGCTGCCGCGGCTGGAAGCAGTAGCCGGGCGATTGCCCGGGCGCAAGGCGTTCGAGCGGCGACAGTGAGCAAATGGCGCGGCCGTTTTGCGCGCCGCGGGCTCGCGGGTCTGCACGACGCCCCGCGCTCGGGCGCCCGGCGGCGTTATGACGAAAGCACGCGCCGGCGGATTCTGGCCAAGCTCGACGATCCGCCGCCGCGCGGCCACGCGGCCTGGAGCGGCGCGCTGGTGGCTAAGGCCTTGGGCGACGTCTCGGCGCATCAAGTCTGGCGGGTGCTGCGCAGCCAGCGCATTCACCTGCAACGGCGGCGCAGCTGGTGCATCAGCACCGACCCGCAGTTCGCGGCCAAGGCGGCCGACATCGTGGGGCTGTATCTGCATCCGCCCGACAACGCGGTGCTGCTGTCGGTGGATGAAAAGCCTCACATCCAGGCGCTGGAGCGGGCCCAGGGCTACCTTAGGCTGCCCAACGGCCAAGCGGTGGCCGGCTTCAACCATGAGTACAAACGCCACGGTACCACCACCTTGTTTGGCGCGCTTGACGTCTTGACGGGCAAGGTGGTGGGCGGCCACTACCACCGCCGCCGGCGGCGCGAGTTCTTGGACTTCATGAACGACGTGGTGGCACTTTATCCGGCAAGCGAAATTCACGTGGTCCTCGACAACCTCAGTACGCACAAGCCCAAACACGACCTCTGGCTGGCGCGCCACCCCAACGTGCACCTGCATTTCACCCCCACCCATGCCAGCTGGCTTAACTTGATCGAATGCTGGTTCAGCATTCTGGTCCGGGCGGCCCTGCGGGGCGCCAGTTTCACCTCTCCACAGCAATTGCGCGAGGCCATCGATGAGTTCATTCAAAGCTACAACCAGACTGCCGTGCCCTTTGAGTGGACCAAAGAAACCGTGCGCTCCGTGCACCCGAAGCCCCGTTACGCTGATTTACGCAGGTAAGCACTAGGTCGGAACTGAATACTATCGTTAGTTGGACAGTGCGAGCCGATCGCGGCGATGTCATCCCGAGCATCGGACGCCGGGCTGACGCTGCATGCAGCGTCGGCGTTGCGCGAGCGCGTCGGGGAATCCGAGGCTTTTCGGTCCGCTCGCGATGGCATCGCGATTGCTGTCAACCGTTACGCCTCGATGAAAACGGTACGGTACCCTAAACCCGGAGTTAGACTCGTGCGTGCGATGCTGAAAGCCTTGCGGCGTCGCCGAAGGGAACAGAAATGGAAGTGAACCAGACCGCCGCCGCAGACTTTTACTTCAACCCCTGGGATCCGGACTTTCGCGCCAATCCCTATCCGCATTACAAGCCGCTGTACTCTTCTGCGCCGCGCAAGGTCGAGACGTTCTTCCCGATCGCGCTGATCGCCCGCTATGCCGATGTGGTCGGGGTGCTGCGCGACCATCAGCGCTTTTCGAGTGTCCAGCTCGAACGCCTCGAATTCGAGGATCCGAATGATCCGTTCGCCAAGGGCAGATTGCGCACGATGCTGTTTTCCGATCCGCCGGACCATACGCGGCTGCGCCGCCTGGTGAGCCGCGACTTCACGCCCAAGCGAATCCGCGAGCTGGAGCCGCGCATCCGCGAGATCACCTCGGCCCTGCTCGACAAGGTGGAAGCCAAAGGCGAGTTCGACGTGATGGCCGACCTCGCCAATGCGCTGCCGGTGATGGTAATCGGCGAGATGCTCGGCGTGCCCCCTGAGAAATACGAAACCTTCAAGCAATGGTCGGATTTGATCATCGCCAGCGACAACAACCTGCCGGGGGCGCCGCAACCGCCGGAGCTGGTGAACGCGCGCCAATCACTGCTCGATTATTTCGCTGAAGAGACCGAGAAGCGGCGGCGCGATCCGGGAACCGATCTGGTCAGTGCGCTGGTAGCCCATCACGACGCCGAGGCCTTGGGCGCGGACGAGCTGTTCGGGTTCCTGATCCTGCTGCTGCTGGCCGGCAATGAGACTACGACCAACCTGATCGGCAACGGCTTGCACGCGCTCGGCCGCAATCCCGGCCAGCTCGAGCTTTTGCGCAACGAGCCGGCGCTGATGCCGCGCGCGATCGAAGAGATGCTGCGCTACGACGGCCCGGTGCAATCCACCGTCCGCCGCCCCGTGGAGCGGATCGATATCGGCGGCACGACCGTCGACCCCGACACAGTCGCCTTCATCCTGCTCGCCGCGGCAAATCGCGATCCGGCCCAGTTCGCCGATCCCGACCGCTTTGACATCACGCGCGAACCCAACGATCACGTCGCTTTCGGCGAAGGAATCCATTTCTGTATCGGTGCGCCGCTGGCGCGGATGGAAGGTGCGATCGCGATCGGTGCGGCGCTCGAGCGCTTCCCGCGGCTGCGGCTGGCCGATCCCGGCGCGCCACTGAGCTACAAGGGCTCGTTTTTCCTGCGCGGCCTGAGCTCGCTCAGGATGGCGATCGATTGATGGATCGCACCTCGCCGGCAGATGGAGCGCAGCGAGCCATGCGCGCGAGCGTCCAGATCCCTGTCTCGCCTCAAGAGGAGGTCTACGATTCGCCGGGCCTGCGGCGCATGCGTAGACGGCTGTTCCTGTTTGGCAAGCAGCCGCCGTTTAGCCAGCGCCAGTGGCGGGTGTTTGCCATTGCCGCCACGGCCGGATTCTTCGACAATTACGATCGCGCGCTGCTGAGCCTCGCGCTCAAGCAGATCCAGAAAGGGCTCGGAATCGCGGAGGCGCGCCTGGGCGCGACGCTTTCGACGATCCGCCTCGGTTACATCCTGTCGCTGGCCGTGACGCCGTTCGCGGACGTATTCGGGCGCCGCCGCCTGCTGCTCTATACGATTTTCGGCTACACGACCTTTACCGCGCTGAGCGCGCTCGCCCCCGGCCCGGCAACCTTTGTGATCTTCCAAATTCTGGCGCGCGCCTTCGCCGGCGCCGAGGGAACCGTGGCGCTGGTGATCCTCACCGAAGAAGTGGACGCTGGCGTGCGCGGATGGGCGATCGGTTATCTTGGTGCGTTGACCGCGTGCGGTTATGGGCTGGCGGCGGCGGTCTTCGGGCTGGTCAATGTGATTCCCTACGGATGGCGCGGGCTCTACGCGCTCGCGCTGATTCCGCTGATTGTGATCATTCCGCTTCGGCGCGCGCTGCCCGAAAGCCGCCGCTTCGAGCGCGAGCGAGCCACCGGCCAGCGCCCGGGCAACATCTTCCAGCCGATCGCCGCGCTGTTCAGGTCCTATCCGAAGCGGCTCTCGATGATGGTCACGGTGGCCTTCTTCGGCAACATGGGTGGGAATGCCTCCGGCATCTTCCTGCCCAAGTATCTCCAGGAAGCGCATCACTGGTCTCCGGCCAACGTCTCGGCACTGTTCATCTGCGGCGGCGCATTCGGGATCCTCGGCAATATCGTCGCGGGCCGGCTCAGTGATCGATTCGGCCGCCGGCGGATGGGCGGTCTGTTCATGTTTCTGGCCGCAATCTTTGCCTTATGGATCTTCACCGCCCCCGGCTGGTCGGTAGTCCCGGCGTGGATCATGCAGGTCTTCTTCGATACCGCCTCCGGCACGATCATGGGTGCGTACAGCGCCGAACTGTTCCCGACCTCGCATCGCTCGACCGCCGGCAGCACCCTGGCGGTGGCCGGGACGACCGGCGGCGCACTCGGTCTGCTGCTGGAGGGCGTCCTGTATGGATTGACCGGATCGCATTGGACGGCGATTCGGATGCTGATGGTCTTCTGGATGCTCGCGCCGATCGCCATTTTCCTTTTTTTTCCCGAGACGGCCGGTCTCGAACTCGAAGCCATCTCGCCCGAGATGGCCCCCGCCACCGCTATCGACTGAGAATAAGCCTAGTCCCAGTACAGGGCGCGCATGATGTGAACCTGCCAGCAAGCGTGCGCGGCAAGGTCTTCAATGTCTCGGGCTGATAGCGCACCGAAATGAGTGCCGATCCGGTTCAGTTGACCGACGCGCGCGTCTCCCCCTATAGCCGCATGTATTTCGAGTGAGCGCCTAAGCTCGACACCTAGCCGCCGAAGCAATTCCTGAATCGGCGGCAACGGTTCCGGGAGCGATTGGCCGCCCCGAGCGGCCAACTCGCGCAGGCGCCACCGAGGGACGCTCGCCAGGAGATCCTTGAGCGTTTGACTCAGTCGGACAAACAGAATCCGCCGGCGCGGCGCGATTGGCTGCGCAGACAGATAATCATCAAGGCTGGCATCGAATCCGTTGGTACGCAGCGCATGGATCAGCCATGTGCGCTCGAGCTCGCCGAAAGCGCTCGACCGCATGTGTCGGGTCTCTTTGCTATTCATCATCGCGGTGAAACGTTCGATGATCGGCAGGCTGGTGATACCCATAATGGCGCCACGGAGAAAGTTTCCAATTCCACCTGGCTTCCAAGGCTGTTCCTTTCGCTCAGCATCACTGATGATGAGATCCCATGTGCCAAAGCGCCGACTCCTCAGGAGCGTCTGAACGCCAAGTTTATCGAGCACGCCACCGTCTATGAGCGCGAATCTGCGGTGCTCAGAGCTCGGGCCGCCCCAACCGGCGGGTATGTGCGCGCCGCTTCTCAGATACACAGGGGGAAGGCCGACCGGGAAAGCGGCAGATGCCATGGCGGCAAGAGCGACGGGAAATTCAGGAAGAGCGATGGCAGGATTGGACGGGCCTTGATCCTGACCAGGCGGTTGTATCCCGGTAGAAGAGAAACCGTCGCGGCTGAATCTGCCGAGCTGGCCCGTGTTCATGACGCTGGTGTTCACACATAGCAGCGGACGTTCGGGCAGATCGCTCAGGCGCATTCCGTGTATAAGCGTGCGGTCGAAAGTTTCCGCGAGAAGATTCGTCCGCGTGTAGGAGGGCAGAAGCAGCTTAGCTGCGCCGAGATTGATCGAGCGGGTGACGAACCCCTTGGCTAGTTCCGACGCGATGCCACTGAGGAAGGTGCCGAGCTTTTGTTGCCTCCCTAGGGAGGCCATCCAAGCAGCGGCAAACACGGACCCACCTGACACGCTTGAAACGACGTTCAAGCTGATCGAGGAGACCTACTTGGCTCAACCCCTGGATCGTCCCGCGGTGAAACGCTGCGGCCCTTGACCCACCTCCAGAGAGCGCAAGGCCGACCTTAATCGCTGCTTCTCTTTCAGGCAGGACGTTGGCCCCTGCACTACGCGCTAGCGGCAGCTCGATCGGAGTGGCGCACAGGCTGCGTTTCGTAGTCCTCACCCAGCCTGCGGGTGAATAGGCAGCTCCCATCGCGGGTCGCGTTAGTAGTGAATACGCGTTCTGCGACCCTCTTATACGCTCGGACAGCGGACCCGTCAGGATGCCCATATGAGTTGTCCACGCCGGCACTAATAAGCACGGTGTGAGGATTTATAAGCAGGAGCGTGCGAGCGTTGACGCCGCTGCCGGCGCCATGGTGCGGCGCTGCCAATACATCGGCGCGCAGGGCCTCGCCGAAGTACTCGTTGATACGGTCCCACCGCTCGGTTTCCGTATCGCCGGTTATAAGGTAGCTGAAACCGGTCTGGTCAAGCCCGGTGAGCTTGAGAACAAGGCTGCTATTGTTCGAAGAGTCCATGTCCTCCATATGGGGAGAGAACAGCTCGAAGGTGAAGTGCCTAGCGAGGGCCCTGAAGTGACGCGAATCGACGCGATCAACACGGACTGATTTCCGCGCAAGGGGGCGCGATGTGCCCGCGCGGCGCTTCTCATGTCGTTTGATTAATTCGAACACCTCTGCAGCCGCCTCTGTATCTTTGTAGTACTTAGGGTACATGACCCAGTCTGGCTCATACCGAGCGAGAATGGACTCGACGCCCGCCGGACAAGCGTGGTCCCTATCCAAGCCCGTGAGGATCAGTCCTCGAACGGCACGCTTGGATAGGTAGGAAGCGAGGCTCTTCTCGATCTGCTCTTGTGTTACTTCTTCGCAATTTGGCATATGCGCGTCGATGACTATCGCCTCGTCACCGGCGCGCACCGCAGACAGGGCGCCTTGGCCGACATAGAGCGTAAAAATATCCATGGTACCTCGCCTCAGTTTGAGGGCTTTACTTCGTGCGGGCCGCTGCGCTGTTCATAGAGGGCGCGATTGCAACTGCGTTCCGCGACGATCAATGCGGCACGGGCCGACGGAAATTCCTGCTTCGCAAGTCGATCGGCAACCGCCCTCAGGGCGTCTGGCGCTTCGCGCAGAACTAGCGAATAACTCGGCGGGTGTGAAGACGAGTCCTCCACGAGTACAACCTGCACAGTCGAGCCGTCCAAGAGTGCGACGGTGCCGCGCCAGTAAAAGCCGAGTTTCTGCGAAGCGAAGGATCGAATTCCCGGATAAAAATCACGAAGAATGTCTCGGTCGTAGACCCGTTCCGGACGCGCGCCAAACTTTGCCGGAGTTGGACGGCTGCCATGCCCGATATCGCCCTGGGGCCCTACAGGCCAGACGAGGTGCCCGTCCGTGATCTCGACCAACTCGTGCGGGATCTCGTAAGCACATTCGTCGTGACGACGGAATAGGTAGTGCTTGACCCCATACCGCTCAAGCGGGTCTGTGGTGTCGCGTCTATTTGTGACCAAAAGGGCGTAAAAGAAGGGTGTGTTGTGGTTCTGGTGGTCCACTGTGCGCCGGTAGGTGGTGATGTCGCCGCGGCTCAGCGTTGACAGTCCGTTAACGTGGTGCGTGTGCCAGTTGCCAAGATGTTCAATCTCGGGATGGTTGAGCTCGATCTCGCGGAAAACGCCTTCCTGATGCTCCCCGTCTTGGAAGAAGCTAACAGCCGTACGTTGTGCCCGCGGACCTGACTCAATAACCCCGGTTACAAACAGGGCAAGCTTACCGCCCTCCTCTTGGAAGGTACCGATCACGCGGCCGCCCGTCTCGTCGTGGTCGTAGCGATCGCACTCGTCGAAGATCGCCATTAGCGCGGCTCTTGGCATGCTGAGGCGCACGTCCTGAATTACATGAAACTTCATTTTCAATGTCCGTTGCCACAAACGCGGCACCCCTGCTGAGGGTGCAACAGGATTCGTTGAAGTTGAAAGTGGTTGGTAAAGGGATGGACCGGCCGGTTTCCCCAAACCAAGTAGTTCTTGTCAATTGGCGAGAAATACTTTGGAGCCTCGGAGAGTGTTCGGCAGATAGAGTCGAGCACAAATCGCGCGTGAAAGGACGTGATGAAGGAGATGTCCACATTTAATCCAGGCGAATCTTTGATCTCACTGACTTCGAGCCCATAGAGCTTTTCCCTCTCCTCCGGCGAAACCAAATCAATTTCGCGCACGCCATCGCGATATTGGGTGCGCTCGAGGACGCTCTCAAGACAGGCCAAACAGCCGCTCTCGCCGGGACGGTAGCAGAATACTTCTCCCCCAATGCCCCTGGTAAATACGCGACCGATCACAAAAGCGACGCCTGCTTCCACGCACAATTGGTTGACTCGATAGCGAGTGGGCTCGTTGTCCGTCGCCAGTACGACCACGCTGCTGTTTTGAATATGCCCGGCAAGATCGGGGCAGGTCATCAGATCAACATTATGGCAGTTGACCTCCATAGACGGATTACGGTCAAGCAACACGTCTGCTAGCGCGTTCACCTTCAACTGCCCGAGATAGCGGCGGCCGCACACGTGTCGAATCACGTTTTCGGGTTCTAGCAAGTCGGAGTCGAACAGGGTGAATTTACAAATGCCGGCCATCGCAAGTTGCAAGGCGACTTGTCCTCCACCCGAGCCACAGCCGGCGACAAGCACTCGCGCGTCGCTCAGCAGCCCCACATCAAAGAGCGGCGCTATGCGCTCAAACATCCTGTCATCTTTCATTTGGTTGATCCTTCCGGGTTGGGCCATTGGCCGGTTTCATGCCAGGTCTCGTAATGTCGGAGCCACCGCCGAGCGAGCTCTAGCGTCGAGAAAACCGTATGGGTGCCCGGATTCCATCCGGTCATAACGCCGTATATGCAGAGGGCCCCGTCGCGCCACCGATGGGGAGCGTCCTCGCGAATCGAACTTGCGAAGACACGCGGGCAAGTATTCGGATACCTGTTCGGCAGCACGATTGTCAGCTCGATCGGGATCTCACCAGCCAACTTAGTGGTAAAACGGAACATGAACTCGCGGTCTTTGGTGATTGAAGCGCGCGGTTCCTCGCCGCGCTCGACGAGCTCTAGGATCTCGCCAGCGATCCTAGCTGGAGAAACGTCAGGAAAGAAAACTGATAGCGGCACAAGACAGGCCTTCCGTTTGCCGCTGCGCTCGACGATAAATGCCTCCCCGCCGTCAGCGACGCGATCAAGGATCTCGCCCGGCCGGTTTCGCAGTTCGGTCATAGAGAGCAATCCGAAATCTAGGGGCATCTCTAGAGGCATCTAATGTTTGATCTCCGCGCCAGGCCAAGCACCCTTAACGCGCCAGACTTCGTATTTGTTGAGCCACTTGGCGGCATGCTTCAGTACAAAGGTCAAGTCATGCCGTCCAGGATTCCACATGTTGGGGTGCAGGTAGCAGATGTTTCCGTCCGTATATCGATGGGGACTGCCCAAGTGCAAAGCCGGCTTGGTGATGAATACTTTCGGCATTTGATTCGGGTAGCCGGGGAAGTAGACGGCGGCGACGTACGCGTTGCCGGCGGACGTCTGGAGCCCTGCCTTAACCAGAACACCACCGTCGTTGGTCGGCTGGGCCTCGACGAGCGCAAATTCTCTTGAGGCTTGGGTCACTTCCGAGCGGATGCGCTGGATGTCCATGGCCTATTCCTTGCTTTTGGAGTACTCGCCTCCAAGGTCTTCGCGCATGGTCAACGGCTTGCGCCCCCCACGTTCTTGTAGCGAAGTCTGTCCTTTCGCGCGTACTTCGCCATTCGGCAAAATTTCGATTTCCACCTCTTCTTCACGATCCAGAATTCTTTCAAGTTCATCTATGGTTGGTCTGCTCATCCTCTTAGACCTCCTAGTCGTGCAGTCGCACGACCACACGAATACTGGAAATCGATATCAGAAGTCAAGAGGCTCGTCGCGTTTTGTCCCTGCAGGAGATCGCGGCACCTGGCATGAGCAGTGCCGGTCTCGAACTCGAAGCCATCTCGCCCGAGATGGCGCCCGCCGCCGCTATCGACTGAGAACCAGATCCGAAGCGGCACCGGCGTCTCGCCGGTGACTCGATAGAGACGGTTGACAGATCCGCATACTTCCCTATCATCAGAAGATATGTCGGAACTGACCAGGGTCGGGCCTCGCTACCAGGTGACCATTCCACTGAAGGTGCGCAAGGCGATTGGGCTTGCGACGGGCGAGTTAATCCAAGCCGATATTGGAGACCGGGGCACGATCATTCTGCGACGCATGCAGCTCGTTGACTACGACGCGGAGCTTGCCCGCGACCTTGCCGAATCGGAGGCGGACATCAAGGCTGGCCGCGTGTATGGTCCTTTCGAGGCGAAGGATGCAATCAAAGGCCTCCGCGATGCCATTGCACAGGCACGCGGCAAGTCTAATGCGCGCGGTAACTTATCGAAGCCGGTAGCCAACTCGCGCGGCAAACGCATCCGCTCGCGTCCAAAGTAATCAGCGAGCCGCTTCGACCCAACCGCTTCGTCGCGATCGTTTGGTTTGCTATTTTCGTGCAATCGTGGACGCTCCAGGCACGCGCTATCGGCGCACTTTCCTTGCGATCGTTGCGTTCGTCCTGCTCGGATGCTCCCGCGATCCCAACGTCGCGATCGTCGCGCCTGGCGGCGGCGAGCGGGCCACGGTGCGCGTCGAGCTCGCTGTGACTGACGCCCAGCAGGAAGTCGGCCTGATGTACCGCAACCATCTCGACGAGGACGCCGGAATGATCTTTATCTTTCCCGGCTCCGCCCAGCGCGTCTTCTGGATGAAGAACACCGAGATCCCGCTCGACATGCTGTTCGCCGACGGCGACGCGCGCGTGGTCGGAATCGTGCCCAACGCCGAGCCGTATACCGAGACTCCCAGAACCGTCGCTGCTGCCGCGAAATACGTGCTCGAAGTCAACGGCGGCTTCTGCGCGCGGCATCACGTGATCACCGGCGATCAGCTCCGGTTTGACGGTTTCGACCCGCGCGGCCATCCGTGAAGCCGCCCAATCGCAAACCTTACCGCCAGTAGCCGGGCGCTTTAACCCCATCGGTACATGCGATATTTGTCTCTAGTTGCGCCGTCGCGGGTTTACATGACGCGGCTGGCGGCTTGGCTGATTGATGGGACTTAAGGAAAATCTGGAACGAATCCGCGACCTTTCGCGGCAGGCGGAGCTCGGCGGCGGTGAGGAGCGGCTTAAGCGCCAGCGCGAGTCGGGCCGGATGACGGCGCGCGAGCGCATCGAATTCCTGCTCGACGCCGGAACCTTCGTCGAACTCGACAAGTTCAAGACCCATCGCTGCACCGACTTCGGGATGGACAAGAAGAAGATCCCTGGCGACGGCGTGGTGACCGGTTACGGAACGATCGACGGCCGGCAAGTCTGTATCTTCTCCCAGGACTTCACCGTGATCGGTGGCAGCCTCTCAGGCGCGTACGCCGAGAAGGTCGTCAAGGTGATGGACCTGTCGATGAAAACCGGATGCCCGGTGATCGGTCTCAACGACGGCGGCGGCGCGCGGATTCAGGAAGGCGTGGTTTCGCTGGCGGGCTATGCCGACATCTTCCTGCGCAACGTGCTGTCCTCGGGCGTGGTGCCACAGATCTCGGCGATCATGGGGCCGTGCGCCGGCGGCGGAGTTTACTCGCCCGCGATGACGGACTTTATCGTGATGGTGCGCGACACCTCGTACATGTTCATCACCGGGCCCGACGTGGTCAAAGCCGCGACGCACGAGGAGGTCTCGATGCAGGAACTGGGCGGCGCCGACACGCATTCGATGAAATCCGGCGTCTGCCATCTCGAAGCGACCGACGACGAGACCGCGCTGCTCATGATCCGCGAGCTGCTCTCCTACATGCCGTCGAACAATGCCGAGGATCCGCCGTTCGTCGCCGAGAGCGACGATCGCGACCGCCGCGATGAGCAACTGGACTCGCTCGTCCCCGAAAATCCCAAAAAGCCTTACGACATGCGCGAGATAGTTTTGCGGGTGGTCGACGGCGGCCATTTTTTCGAAATCCAAAAAGACTTCGCGGCGAATATTATTATCGGCTTTGCCCGGTTGGGCGGCTATGCGGTCGGGATCGTGGGCAACCAACCCGCGCATCTCGGGGGAGCGCTGGATATCGACGCGTCGGTCAAGGCAGCCCGCTTCGTGCGCTTCTGCGATTGCTTCAATATCCCGCTGGTGACCTTCGTCGACGTGCCGGGTTTCCTGCCCGGTACCGGGCAGGAGTACGGCGGAATCATCCGCCACGGTGCGAAGCTCCTGTATGCGTTCTGCGAGGCGACGGTGCCCAAGGTCACCGTGATCACGCGCAAGGCCTATGGCGGCGCCTACGACGTGATGTCGTCAAAGCACATCCGCGGCGATTTCAACTTCGCCTATCCGACCGCCGAGATCGCCGTGATGGCGCCCGAACCGGCGGTCAACATCGTCTATCGCGGCGAGCTCGAACGCGCCAAAGACGCCGCCGCCGAGCGCGAACGGCTGGTCGCGGATTACCGCGCCACGTTCGCAAATCCTTTCAAGGCCGCGGAGCTTGGCTACGTTGATGAAGTGATCATCCCGCGCGATACGCGGCCGCGGGTAATCGGTGCGTTGAAAGCGCTTGAGAACAAGCGCGATCGCAATCCGCCGCGCAAGCACGGCAACATTCCGCTGTAACGGCGGGCAAGTCGCAAAAGGCACCCGTTCCGGAATATCGAATGTTCAAGCGGATACTGATCGCCAACCGCGGCGAAATCGCGGTGCGGGTAATCCGGGCCTGCCGCGAGCTCGGTGTCGAATCGGTCGCGATCTTTTCCGAGGCTGACCGCGCCGCGCTCCACGTCCGCCAGGCGGACTTCGCGATGCCGGTCGGACCGGCACCAGCCGCGCAGAGCTATCTGGCTACCGAACGAATTATCGAAGCGGCGAAATCCAGCGGCGCCGAGGCGATCCATCCGGGCTATGGCTTTTTCTCAGAGAACGCCGGCTTCGCGCGCGCGGTCGAGCGCGCCGGGCTGTGCTGGATCGGCCCCCCTCCCGACGCGATCGCCAGGATGGGCGACAAGGTCGAGGCGCGCAAGCTGATGGCCGCGGCGGGCGTCCCGGTTGTACCCGGCTCGCCCGGCACGCTCGAGACCGAAGAGCAGGTGCGCGCGCTCGCAGGGCAGATTGGCTATCCGATCATGGTGAAGGCCGCGGCTGGCGGGGGCGGCAAGGGGCTGCGCCTGGTCCAGAACGAGAAGGAGTTGCCGTCGGTCGTGCGCGCGGTCTCCAGCGAGGCTAAGTCGTCGTTCGGCGACGGCCGCTTTTACGTCGAAAAGTTCGTCACCCGCCCGCGCCATATCGAGGTGCAGGTGTTCGCCGACAAGCATGGCTCGACGGTTCATCTGTTCGAGCGCGAATGCTCCATCCAGCGGCGCCATCAGAAGGTCGTCGAGGAATCGCCGTCGGTCTTCATCACGCCCGAGATGCGCAAGAAGATGGGCGAGGTCGCGGTCAAGGCGGCGAAGGCGGTCAATTATACCAACGCCGGCACGATAGAATTCCTGGTCGACGCCGATCGCAATTTTTACTTCCTCGAAATGAACACGCGGATCCAGGTCGAGCATCCGGTCACCGAGCTGGTCACGGGGCTCGATCTGGTCAGGACGCAGATCGAGGTCGCGGCAGGAGCGCCGCTGCCGTTTAGGCAGCAGGACGTTGCGCAGAAGGGATGGGCGATCGAGTGCCGCATTTACGCCGAAGACCCGGCCAACGGCTTCGCGCCGGCGCCGGGGCGAATCACCGCGCTCAGATTTCCCGACGGTCCCGGAGTGCGCAACGACGCGGGCGTCTATGAAGGCGCCGAAGTGCCGGTGTTTTACGATCCGATCATCTCGAAGCTCACGGCTTGGGGGCGCGATCGCGGCGAGGCGATCGATCGGATGCGCCGCGCGCTCGCGGAGTTCATCATCGCCGGTGATCTGACCACCAATCTGGATTTCCATCGATGGATCGTCACTCACCCGCGCTTCATCGCGGGCGATTTCGACACCGACTTCATCCGCCAGGAATTCAAGCCGGGCGCGCACGCCGAGTGGAACGACAATCTCAGGCTCGCGGCGATCTTCGCCGCCGCCGCAGTCGCGCAGCAGAGCACCAACCATCGCGGCGCGCCGGCCCCATCGAATGCGCCGGTTGCGTCATCTGCCGCACGCACCAACGCGTGGAAGATTCTCGGCCGCGCCGATGTCTTGAGGCGATGATGTCGCACTCCGCCGTCGCGTTGCCCTCACCCGCCGAGCGGCTTGCTGGCGCAAGTCGCTCAGCGGCCTCTCCCGGTTCGCGCCGGCGGCCAAGCCGCCCGCGCGGGAGAGGCGCATCCGCTCTTAAGCCCTCTCCCGCTGGACGGGAGAGGGTTGGGGTGAGGGTCCGACCGGAAGAAAAATTTGAAGCTCTTTGCAGCACCCTCACCGACACCCTCTGCCAAACAATGGGAGAGGGCTCAGAGGCTGCCCTTGGCTCTTACTCGCAACCCGGCTTCCCGGCGTACCCCTGAATGCGCTACATCGCCACACTGGATGGGGCCGAGCATGAGCTTGAAGTCGGGGAACTCGACGGCGACCGCTGCCAGATCCGTCTCGGCGATCAGAATTTTGAGGTCGATATCCGCAAAGTCGGCCCGGCCTCCTTCTCGGTGCTCGTCGGCGGACGCTCGTTCGATTTCGAGCTGCATCAGGAGGGCGATCAGATGCTGGTCGCCTCGCGCGACGGATTAAGCCGCGTCACGCTGCTCGATCGCTCGCGCCGCAGCCCTTCGCGCGGCAAGGCGCGCGAGACGAGCGGCCGCGCGGAGCTCAAGGCGATGATGCCCGGCCGGGTCGTCAATGTGCTGGTCGCGGCCGGTGACCAGGTCGAGGCCGGCCAGGGCGTGCTGATTGTCGAAGCGATGAAAATGGAGAATGAGCTCAAGTCGCCAAAGGCGGGAAAAGTGATAGAAGTGAAAGTGAAGGCGGGCCAGACCGTCGAAAAGGGCGAGCTGCTGCTGGTTATCGAGTAGGAATTGCGATGTCCGAAGACCGCCACGATATCGACGACGCGCGCAAGCGATGGGAACAGCGCAAGCTCGATCCCGCGCTCAAGAAAGGCGGCGAGCGGCGCGAGCGATTCGTTACCAGTTCGGGTATCGAGGTGCAGCGCGTGTACGGCCCGGCAGGGAACGGCGACTTTGATTACCTGAGCGAGCTCGGGTTTCCCGGCGAGTACCCGTTCACGCGCGGCGTGCAGCCCACGATGTATCGCGGGCGGCTGTGGACGATGCGCCAGTACGCCGGGTTCGGCACCGCGCGCGAATCCAACCGCCGCTATCGTTATCTCTTCGAGCAGGGACAAACCGGGCTCTCGGTCGCCTTCGATCTGCCAACCCAGATGGGCCGCGACTCCGACCATCCGCTGGCGGCTGGCGAAGTCGGGCGCGTGGGCGTATCGATTTGCTCGCTCGCCGACATGGAAACACTGCTCGAGGGCTTGCCGCTCGACAAGATTTCCACCTCGATGACGATCAACGCCACCGCGTCGATCCTGCTGGCGCTCTATCTGGTCGTCGCCGAGCAACGCGGCGTGGCCTGGAAGAATCTCAACGGCACGATCCAGAACGACGTGCTCAAGGAGTACGTCGCGCGCGGCACTTATATCTATCCGCCGGCCGGCTCGATGCGGATTATCACCGACATCTTCCGCTTCGCCACCCGCGAAGTGCCGAACTGGAACACGATCTCGATTTCCGGCTACCACATCCGCGAGGCCGGCTCGACCGCCGCGCAGGAACTGGCCTTCACGATCGCGGATGGAATCGCGTACGTCGAGGCGGCGCTCAAGGCGGGACTCGAAATCGACGCTTTCGCCAGCCGGCTCTCGTTCTTCTTCAACGTGCACAACAATTTCTTTGAGGAAGTCGCAAAGTTCCGCGCGGCGCGCCGGCTGTGGGCCCGGATCATGAAGAAACGCTTCGATGCGAAGGACGAGCGCTCGATGATGCTGCGGTTCCACGCGCAGACCGCCGGCTCGACGCTCACCGCGCAGCAGGTCGACAACAACGTGGTGCGCGTCACGGTGCAGGCGCTGGCCGCGGTGCTGGGCGGCGCGCAATCGCTGCACACCAACTCAAAGGACGAGGCGTTAGCCCTACCGACCGAAGCCTCCGCGCTGCTCGCGCTGCGCACGCAGCAGGTGGTCGCGCATGAAGCCGACGTGGCCGATACCATCGATCCGCTCGGCGGCTCCTACTACGTCGAGAGCCTGACCCGCGAAATCGAGCGCAAGGCGCAGGAATACCTGACCCGGATCGACGACCTCGGCGGCGCGGTGGCCGCGATCGAGCGCGGCTATATGCAGCGCGAGATTCAGAACGCCGCGTTCATCTATCAGCGCCAGATCGAGACCAAAGAGCGGATTATCGTCGGCGTCAATCAATTCACCGCCGGCGACGAAACGCCGCCCGATATTCTGAAAGTCAACCCCGCAATCGAAACCGAGCAAAAACAGCGCCTGGCGAAGCTGCGCGCCGAGCGCTCCGAACCCGATACCCGGACGGCGCTGGCCCGAGTCGAGGCCGCGGCCCGCGATGGCGCCAACCTGATGCCGCCGATCGTCGGCGCGGTCCGCGCCTACGCGACGCTGGGTGAAATTTCAGACGCGATGCGCCGCGTGTTCGGCGAGTATCATCCGGCGAGTGAATTCTGATCTGAGCCTGCAGAGGGCCGATCAACCTCCGGCGAGCAAAGCGTGGCAGGACGGCGCATGGCCTGCGCTCAAACGCCGTCTGTTCGCGGCAGCGCCGGTATCATCCCGGTCGACAGCAGGTAATCAAGAAACTGCAGAAGCCATTTGTCCTGCGGCAATGTCGGCTCATTGCCCCTCTCCGACAGGTGCCTTTTTTTCCACTTGCGAATATCTGGAACCACGCGCTCGGCGATGAACTCCTTCACGCTCATAGCTGTCACATCCGGCAGCAGCTCGTGGAGGCGTGCCTCTAGAGTTTTGGACCGCTTGTTGCCGTAAATCACCCACTTCTGGTAAGGGACGGTTGCAATTGGCTCCAAGCCCAGTCTCGTCGCGAACTCCCTGCGCACGTGCCGCACTACCGACTCAGAGAACTTCCCACCATACCTGCGCGCATCGGCAGGGCTAGAGATGTATGCGGTTACCTCGCAGTGGCGGATGCACGCCTCCTTGCCGCCGATCCTAACGCCCACGACATCCGGCGAAAGGCGACCGCCGCCGCGTCCTGGCGGCCCTGGTAGATTCGCCTCCACGAAAAACCCATCGAGCGCCAGCCACTCTGCGACCAATTCCTCCAAGTAGTTGCTGGGAATAGGCATGCCCGCGCCTGCAACCGAAGCATAACTGTCCGGCGCATATCCGGCAAATTCGCGCGGGAATCGCGAGCACTGGGTAGTCGACGCTCGAAAAAAACATGCCCAGGGCATCGCGTCTCCGAGCGAAGAATAGACAGCCTGACTCAACGAGAGCTTGCCCTTATGCCCCATGCTCCGTGTCCGATACTGCCGAGAACTTGCCCGGTTCTCGCCCAGCCTGTTGGCCGGAGCCACTGCCCTAGACTTGCCCGACCCGGCTAAAACCCCCAAGTGCGCGCCGAGACGGTCCTCGGACCAAGCGCCGGGCCGATTTGATGATAATGATGATAGCCTGATAGAAGGGATCAGCCTGCGGCGCCAGTCCGGATTCGGCGGGAAGGCAGAAATCTAACGCCTTAAAGGGTGCAGTGCCAGGTGCGCTTTTCCAGTCAATACAAGTGCCCGTCATGCGGTACCGACAACGTTCAGAAGTGCGCCATGGCGATCGAGTCGGGGGTCACGAAGGGCGCGTCATTTGGCGGTGCGGCATACCGCGGTGCGCTAGCTGGGGGCGTGGCGCTTTCGGGACGGGAAACTGACGCAGCAGCAAAACTGAAGAAGCTCAAGCCCAAGGAACCATGGTGGTTTTCTATGGATTCGATGGGAAATTACTGGATGACGCATTCCTATCCCGTTTCGGTTCCGCCGCCGACCCCTGACGAGGCCAAGCGCTACGCCGTGCAGGCGAGCTTGAAGGGGGGCTCCGTAGTTTCCGGCGTGGCCCTTTTCGCTTATTACGCGGCAGTAGTGAAAGGCCAATCTGGGCCCGATCCGGGTATCCCTTGGCTGCTGCTCTTGGCGGTCTTCCTCGTGTCAAGTCTAGGTTGCCTTCTCTATTTCAACCCTCGGAGCCCAGAACAGTGGCGTGAGCGAATTCAGCGATCTGAGAACGACAAATGGCTCAAGTCGATCCGATTCAGGAACGCGGCTGCGGATTGGGAACGAACGTTCTTGTGCCTCAGATGCGGGGAGATTTTCATCGTTATCGAGAGTTTCATGAGCGAGGTCTCATGCGACTACTGCGGCACACGCCCCCGTTCTATCGCCAGGTACTGCGGACGATGCGGCAAACCGCTGTCAAGTGCGCAGGGTCACAGCCCGGGAGTTTCACCAAAGGGCTAGCAGGCTGTTGAGAAACCCCTTTCGATAGGATCGACAGATGGGTTTGCATCTATATAGTGGAAGGAGGCCAGTTGGGTAGAGGAGGAAGCGGAAGATGCGCGGCTACGATCGGCCCCAGACCACGATGCTGACCCTGGTTAACCCTGAGCAGCGGGTACCAAGCAACCATCCGATCAGGTTGATCAAGGGGCTGGCGGAGGTGGCGCTCAAAGAACTCTCGGCGCGGTTGGAGCAGATGTACAGTGAAGTGGGCCGGCCCTCGATCCCGCCGGAGCGGTTGTTGAAAGCCTCGCTGTTGATGGCGCTGTACAGCGTGCGCAGCGAGCGGCTGTTGTGCGAGCAGTTGGAGTATAACCTGTTGTTCCGCTGGTTCCTGGATATGAACTGGGACGAGGCGGGCTTCGACCACTCCAGCTTCAGCCGCAATCGGGCGCGGTTGCTTGAGCACGACCTGGCAGGCGAGTTTTTCCGCACCGTAGTGGCGGCGGCCCGTGCGCTGAAGCTAACCAGCGACGAGCACTTTACGGTGGATGGCACGCTGATCGAAGCCTGGGCCTCGCTCAAGAGCTTCAAGCGCAGGGATGCGGGCCCGACTGAGCCCCCCGCTGACCCGGGCAATCCGACAGTGAACTTCCACGGCGAGCGGCGCACCAATCAGACCCACCAGTCTACGACCGATCCCGAGGCGCAGCTGGCCAAGAAGGGTGCGGGCAAGGAGGCCAAGCTTTGTTACTCGGCCCACGCCCTGATGGAGAATCGCAACACCATCTTGATCGACTTTCAGGTGGAGCCGGCGGATGGACGTGCCGAGCGGCGCGCGGCGCTGGCAATGGTCGGCGAGAGTCTGCCCGGGCGCCGCAGGATCACGCTGGGCGGCGACAAGGGCTACGATACCCACGATTTCGTGGAGTCCTGCCGTGCGCTCAAGGTCACCCCGCACGTGGCGCAGAATCTGGCGCGCGCAGGTGGCTCCGCCATCGACGCTCGTACTGTGCGCCATGGGGGCTACGCTGTCAGCCAATGGATCCGTAAGCGGGTCGAGGAAACCTTCGGCTGGATGAAGACCATCGGCGGGCTGCGGCGCACGCGCTATCGCGGTCGCGAGCGCGTCCAGATGCACGCCTACTTGGTTGCCGCCGCCTACAACCTGCTCAGAATCGCCAAGCTCAGTGGGGCTCCGGCATGAATCATCAATCCACACCACTGTTCCATGCCGCGCGGCGCATGAAAGTGGCTCGCGGGTAGACCTGTAATCCCAGCGTTGCGCTCTTAACGAACTACGAAACTGAGTAATCAACCCCTTTCCTCAACAGCCTGCTAGAGGGCAAAGCCGATGCAAACACCGGGCGCTCGACGATGGTTCAAAAGCGCAGCCATTCAGGCCGCGGCCCGCGATGGCGCCAACCTGATGCCGCCGATCGTCGGCGCGGTCCGCGCCTGGGCGACGCTGGGTGAAATTTCAGACGCGATGCGCCGCGTGTTCGGCGAGTATCATCCTGCCAGCGAATTTTGACCGGCGCCTGATCGTGACCGGCGCGTGACGTGAAATTCGCGTCCGGAACGGCCGATAGCATTGCCCTGCCGCCGTATACTCTTCATTATAGGAAGCTGAATTTTGGCGCAGCGGAGAACTGAAACAGATGGGGCCGATTGCGAAGGGAATCTTTCTTACCAAAGGCGTGGGCAAGCATCGCGAGAAGCTCAGCTCGTTCGAGCTGGCCCTGCGCAGCGCCAACATCGCCGAGTACAACATCGTGCGCGTCAGCTCGATCTTTCCGCCCAACTGCAAGGTCATCTCGATCCAGGAGGGACTCAAGCGCCTGACGCCCGGACAGATCATTTACGCCGTGATGTATGACAACGCGACCAACGAGCCCCATCGCTTGGTCGCGGCTTCTGTCGGACTGGCGATTCCCGCCAATCCCAGCCAGTACGGCTACCTCTCGGAACATCACAGCTTTGGCGAAACCGATCAGAAGGCCGGCGACTACGCCGAAGACCTCGCAGCGACGATGCTCGCGACAATTCTGGGAGTCGATTTCGATCCCAACGCCAGTTACGACGAGCGCAAAGATATCTGGCGGATGTCGGACAAGATCGTGCAGACCCGCAACGTCACCCAATCGGCGATCGGCGATCGCGACGGCCTGTGGACCACCGTCGTGGCGGCCGCAGTCTTCGTGGATCTTCCCGACGGCAAGGCGCCACCTGGCTGAGTTGAGTAGCCCGCCGCAACGGATTACCTTGAAATCATGGCTACTGAAATTCTCTACTGCGTGCCCTGAGGCTACAAACCACGCGCGGCCAGTCTGGCTGCGTCACTGAAACAGCGCTTCGGCGAAGACGTTACGATAACGCCGGGCCGCTCCGGCCAGTTCGACGTCCTGGTCGACAGCCGCATGATCTTCTCCAAGTCCGAAGTCGGGCGTTTTCCCGTCGAGGGCGAGGTTGAAGACCGCTTTGCGACACTGAAGTCAGGCAAGGCTCTCTCGCCGATCGAAAAATCCGGCGGTGCAATCCGGAATGCATTAGGAAAACTCTTCAGGTAAGCCGACGACAATCAGTCGGTCTGGCCGCTAGAATGATCGGCAGATCGTCCATGACCAACTCCTGGACATTTCGCCGCCGATCCGACGTTCGAACGCTTCTGGCGCGAAGTCCGCGATGTGCCGAGGCGTGGCAACGGGATTTACTCGATTGACGCACGCAGTCGCATGGTGAGGGAGACTTCTAACGATCGTCGCTTTGAGGTCAAGGTGACGCTGGATGGTGTCGAGGCCCTGGCCCGAGAGCTTCGTGACTGACGCGGCGGCGCCGTGGCTGTGGCTCGTTGCAGGACCGAACGGCGCCGGAAAGAGCACATACGCGTGGGCGACAGTCTACGCGCTATCTCATCCGCCGCCCGAGCGTGTTTCGTTTCTGGGGGGCCGCGAGACGGTAGACAGAATGCGCGCTTTGCTCGACAGGCGCGAAAGCTTCGCGTTCGAAACGGCGCTCTCCGGAAGTTCGCGTCTGCGGCTTGCCCGGCAGGCAAAGTCCGAAGGATGGAATCTGGGTCTTGTCTACGTTGGCCTCAGAAGCTCCGACTTGGCAGTCAGTCGGGTCCGAAATCGGAAGTGCAAGCGAGGGCGCGGGGTCCCCGCGGCAGACGTTCGTCGCCGCTATCAAGGGAGTCTGCGAAATCTCTTGGTCGTTTACCAGATGGCCGATGAGGTGTTGGTCTTCGATAACTCGTCCGCTAGAGAACCGATGAGAAGACTGCTCGAGGCGCGCGCTGGACGAATGCTGTTTAAGGCGTCCAGACTTCCATCCTGGCCACGTGGCGCTCTGGGCGCTGAGCTTGGTCGCGGCCGGCGGAGAGCACGGAAATAGCTCCCCCTCCGGCTACGGATGCATATCCAATACCTCTTTGAACCCGCTCTTTGCGTGCGGGCCGAGGATCAGCATCTCCAGTATTCCGATTCCTTCGCGAGTGCCGAGGCGCGCGCGCGACACGGCCTGGATATGCTGGAAGAGCGGGCTGCGTTCGTCGACATCGGCCAGCTTGAATGATTCATAAGTCGAAGCGTCGGCGCCCACGTACATCCCGTGGCCCCACTTGGGATGCAGATAGCCGAGACCCTGCATATAAAAGTTGTATAGCGGCTCGAGTTCGACTCGATGCTCGCCGCCGGTGGCGCTACGCAGGACGATCTCCGCGCGACGGGCGTGGCGCGTCCCGGGGCGATAGTCCACGCTCCAGTCGACCGACGCCATCGGCTCGATCTCCGCGTCGATAGCGGCGCGGCCGGCGGCGCCGAACTGATGCCATCTCGATCCGTCCGCGGCCTCGTTCACGTCAAAATGGGTGCAGTAGTCCTCGAAGTTGACCGGCGACCAGAGCCAGAAGAATTGCGGACCGCGCGGGTCCGGCACGCCGGCCGGCTCGCGCTCGCCGACGGTGCGGATTCCCCACGAGCGATCGCGCGAGCCCCAGGTCCGCGCCGGCGCCGCCTCGAAGCGCCGCCCCGCGACGCTCATCGTGCCGGAATAGCCGCCATGCTGCGTAAAGCGCGTCAAGTCCATCACCAGCCGGGGGCCCGAGCGCCGGGAAAAGCGCGGCTCTTCGATCGGTCTGGCGCGCGCTTCGAAAACCAGGTCGGCCTTGAGCACTTCGTGATCGACCCGCACGCGTAAGGCGCGCATCGGCCGCACCACCTCAATCGCGATCGGCCCGGCGCGCGTATCCATACGGTCGGCGCCCAGCACGCGCGAGGCGCGCACGCAATGCTGCACACCGTCGACAATTGCGCTGAACGCCGCATCCATGATTCCCAGGTTGGGGTAGACGCCCATCGCCACCGCGAAGTAGGGCTCACCCTCGCGCCAGCAGCCGTTGAAGAAGAACCGGTCGTAAAAATTACGGTCGCCGGTGAAGACCTGCTGCACCGGCTCCGGCGTCTGATGGATCGGGTAGTCGTCGCCTGGGGTAATCATCGATCGTGCGCCGTCGGCCGCCGCTATTGCATCCGTTTGATTTCTTCGAGCAGGACCTTCTCGTGTCCCTGCGGATTGACTTTCTGGTAGACCTTGCGCAACGCGCCTTTCGGATCGATCACAAAGCTGGTGCGCTCCCAATACTTCATCCCGTTCCATTCGCCCTGGCCGATGCCGCACGCCTTGATCAGCTCGGCTTTGGTGTCGGCAAGCAAATCGATCGTAAAGGCGAACTTGTTGCAGAAGCTCTTGTGCGAGCCCACGTCGTCCTGCCTGACGCCGAGAACCGTGATGCCGGCCGCGTCGAAATCGGCCTTGCTTGCGGTGAAGGATTTGCCCTGAATCGTGCAGCCCGGCGTGTCGTCCTTGGGATAGAAATAGACCACCAGCCACTTGCCGGCGAAGTCGCCCAGCTTGACGACTTTGCCGTCCTGGTTCGACAACGAGAAATTCGGAAACGGCTTGCCTGTTTCGAGCATTGAGTCACCTCGTCCTTCTGAAGACGTTCGCGTAGTATTCTACGTTCGCGAGGCGCGCGGCGTAAACCGATCCGCGCGCCGGCGCAAAACATCCGAGTATGCGAAAAGCCTTGACCATCGCCGGCGGCGTGCTGCTGATACTGGCCGCGCTGCTGGCCGTCGCAATCTTCAATCTCAACCACATCATCAGTGAAAACAAGGCCTACGCGCTGGCCAGAATCAGCGCCGCGCTCGGCCGTGACGTGCAGATTGGTGCGGTGAAGGCGAGCCTCGGATGGGGCGTGATACTGGACGTAAGCGGAATCAAGATCGCGGACGATCAGGCGTTTTCGCAGTCGCCGATAATCGAGGCCTCCGAAGTCTACGGCCAGGCTGAGATACTCCCGCTGCTGACCGGCCATCTGCATCTGCGCCGGCTGGTGTTCGTGCAGCCGCAGCTCCGACTGATCCGCTCAGAGGGCAGAACGAATCTGAGCGAGCTGGGCGCCAAGCCGAAGACCGGCGGCCCAGCCGGTGAAAAATCTACCGGCGCGCCGACCGGTGACGAGCCGTCTGCCGAGAAACCCACCGAAAGTGAGCCCGCCTCCCAAGGCACCGCCGCACAGGGCGAATCGAACCCGTCGCCGAGCTTGCCCGCTATCGAAAGGTTCGCCATCGACACTTTCAGCATCCGTGCTGGCACGCTCTGGTACACGGATCTGAGCACGATCGACGAACCGACTCCGTTGAACGTGACGGACCTGGAGGTCAGCCACTTCAGTGCGACGAACCCGTTCGGTGTCGAGGGCAAATTTGCCAATGCGGAAAATGATCAGGAGCTGAATATCTCGGGACAGATTGGCCCGCTGGTGCGCGACGGCAACCTGGACGCCGCCGCGATTCCGGTTGATCTCCAGTTCAGCACGAATCCGCTGCTGCTCGAGCGCTTGCGCCGCATCCTGTTGGTCAACTTGAGCCTTCCGCCCGACTTCACGATTTCGGATTTCTTCCAGGTGGCTGGCACGCTCAACGGCAGCCTGGGCAAGCTTCAGTTTGATCTGGGCACGGACATGAGCGCTCCGGCCGTGGCTCTTGGAAATCGGCTCAACAAGCCGGCGGGCATGCCGCTGAAACTTTCGCTCACGGGATGGCGAGACTCGGGAGGAATCGCCGTGCAGCAGGTGGCCCTGACACTGGCGAATCTAGAGCTCAAGCTCGGCAATATCCACACCGTTGAAGGCGTGGTACAGGCGCGCATCGACACCAATCGCTTTGACCTGAGCGGGGTCGTCAAGACCGTGCCGAGGGCCGCGGACTTTGGCGATGCGTCGGGCGACGCCGAGATTCACGCCGACCTGAGCCTGAAGCGGCGGCATCTGGAGGCGCAGGGCACGGTGGCGCTCGCCAACGTGGCGATGACGCCCAAGGACGGCGCGATGCCCCCGATCTCCAACCTGACCACGACCGTCCGCATGACCGGCAACGGCGCCTCGATAGAATCCACCGCTTTCGATCTGGGCTCCGGGCACGCGAAGCTGCAAGCCGAGATCGGATCGTTTACCCCGCTGCTGGTGGGCAACTTCAGCTTCAATGACGACCTGCTCGAACTCGCCGGGATCGTTCCGCCGCGGAAGTCCGAGGGACCACAGGAGCTGCGGCAGCTAGCGATGAGCGGCACGCTCGGCGGCACGACCGCACACCCGACCCTGGACGCGAGCGGTGCTTCGGCCGCCGGCAACCTGTCGAACGTCGAGTACCGCGATCTGTCGTTCACCGCCGCGTACGCGAATGATCGGGCCGAGATCAAGTCACTCAAAGTCAACGCGTTTGGCGGCGCGATCGCGGCCTCGGGGTCAGCCACGATGACCGCTGCGCGTCCCTTCGATGCGACCCTCAACCTCGGCAATATCGATCTGCAAGCCGCGCTCGCCTCGCAGAAGGCCAAGGCGGCCGGCACGATTCGCGGCTCGCTCACGGGCCAGATTCAGATCTCCGGCAACGGGACGAAATCAGAACAAATCATGCCGGCGCTGCGCGGCGGTGGCAAAGCTGCGCTGCAAAACGGCAAGCTGGTCGGAATCAATATCGTCGCCGAGGCGTTGAAGAAAAGTCACGGCATTCCCGGAATCGGCGGCCTGGTGACTCCTGACATCGTGGCGCGCCATCCGGAGCTGTTCGCCGCGCCCGATACCGACATCAGCGCGGCCACCCTGAGCTTTACGATCACGGGGCCCCGGATCGTCTCGCACGACATCGCGATCCAGTCGCCCGATTACAAGCTGCTCGGCGACGGGAGTTTCGACGCCGACCGGAATATCGATATGAAGGCGCAAGTGGTGCTCACCAAGGAGCTCAGCGGCGAGCTCGAAGCGAACAAGAAGGCGGTGGTCTACCTGACCAACGCCAACGGCGAGGTGGAAATTCCGCTCCAGATCGTCGGCACGCTGCCCAAGCCGCAGGTTCTTCCCGATCTCCAGGCGCTCGCGCAGACCGCGGCGCAGCACATGTTCAAGGGCAAGGCGGGGAAGCTGCTCGGCGGGATGCTGGGCAAGAAGGGCAACGGATTGGGCGGGCTGGAGAAGCTGTTCCATTAGGGGCGGGGAATCGCGGCGCTGGCGAGCTGAGCGAATCACCGGCGGGGACGCCGGCGCTACTTCAGGAGTCGAAACAGGCCAGCTCAGCCGCGCGTCGCGTCACTCGTCGAGGCCGACTTTTTCAGCAACGCGATGAAGCGCGGCTCGGAACGAAGCGGATCGCGGACCTATCGACCTTGAGAGCGAGCAACTGTTGCGAGCGCGCCTCGTAAGCCGAGGCATTGACAAACGGGGTCCGATTGCGGTTTGTCCAGACTTACTGACACGGAGGCATGACAGGAGATGCCCGCTGCGGCGGCGGTGTCATGCGAGTCGAAGCCCGGCCGCCGCTGGTATTGCGAAACGCAACGACAGTGAAGACCGGTCCTAAACATTCTTCGGGCGGTTCCGCTCGGAAGAACAGGAGAAGAAGAACCATGGCAAAAGGCGACAGTGTCTATAAAATCATCGAGATCGTCGGGGTCAGCAAGGAGTCCTGGGAGGCGGCAACCAGGGTTGCGGTCGAGAAGGCCTCTAAAACTCTGCGCGATCTTCGGGTCGCTGAAGTAGTCAAATTGGACGTTACTGTAGATGATCAAGGCAAGGTGGAGAAATTTCGCGCCCGGCTAAGCGTGTCATTCAAGTACGAACGCGACTAGGTTGGCGCAGCCTCGCAGCCGCGCGGCGGAGAAAAGCGAAAAAGCGCGCGTATAGAACTGCCGACGAGGGGCAGTCAACCGTTCGTTTCGCCCGTGTCTCTATCGAGCGCTGACCGTCCCGTCGCCGATCGGCAAGAACCCAAACGAGATCGAAGGAGAGATCGCATGAACTCAAGCCACACGAGGAATTTGTTCGCTCTGGGGTCGATAGCCATTGCAGTAGTCTTACTGGGGATCGCATTCGACGCCGGAGCCAAGTCGGACGACAAGGCGCAAATCCAGGCGCTGGAAGAGCAACTTGCCGCGGCGTTCGCCGCCAAAGATGTCGACAAGGCTATGCAGTGCTACGCGCCGGGTGAAGATCTGTTCGTGTTCGATGTCATTCCGCCGCGCCAGTATGTCGGCGCTGCCGCCTACCGCAAGGACTTTGAGGACTTCTTTGCGACCGCCGCGGTCGGCCCGATGACCGATCAGATCAGCGACCTCGGCATCACCACCGACGGCAAGCTCGCCTTCGCACATTACACCAGCGACCTGGCCTGGACTGACAAGAGCGGCAAGAAGGTCGCGATGGTGCTGCGGACCACTGACTGCCTGAAGAAGATCAAAGGGAAATGGCTGATCGTCCACGAGCACAACTCGGTGCCGGTGGATCTGTCCAACGCGAAGGCCGACCTGATGTCGAAGCAGTAGCCGGGGGGCGCGAGGGTCGGGATGGGCGCCGACCAGATGGTCGGCTTCACGAATTCAGCTGCACGACCGTGGCGCCGGCGCCGCCGCGATTGGGATCGGCCTCGCGGAACGCTGCGCAGTAGGGCGAGCTGCCCAAATATTCGTGCACGGCCTTCTTGAGCGCGCCCGAGCCGATGCCGTGGACGATTCGCACCTCCGCGCGATTGGTCAGGTAGGCCTGATCGAGAAATTCCTCGAGCTTGCGCAACGCGTCGCTGGCGCGCATCCCGATCAGCATCAGCTCCGCGCTTTCCGGATGCGGGGCCGGCATCACGTTGACGGTCGGAGCGCGTGACGCGCGGGGCTGTTGTGCCGCGCGGCGCAGCCGCTCGGGTGCGACCTCGATTCGCATCCCGCCGCGCGCGATCACGGCCCGGTTCTCTTCAAGCGTCAGCAACTCGCCGCGGATCTGGCCGAGCTCGACTTCGTCGCCGACCTTAAGCGGCTCCGGTTGCGCCGGATGCGCCGGCGCGGGCGGCGCGGGTGCGGTCTCGTCGATTGTGGTCTGGGTCTGAGCGATGAAGCGGCTCAGATCGCGCTGCGATTTGGTTTTGGTCTTGAGTTCCTCCAGCAGCGCGCTGCCGTCGCGCCGGAGCTGCTCGATCAGGCCGCCCGATTCGGCGCGCAGGCGCGCGCGATCGGCGGCCAGCTTGTGGCGAGTCTGCTCGGCTTGTTCAGCCGCGTCGCGCTGGAGGTCTTCGAGCGCAGATTCGCGACGCTTGACGTCCTCGATTCGCTGCCGCAGCTCGGTCCGCTCCGCCTCCAGCCGCTGGAGCGCCTGCTCCAGCTCGACGCTTCCCGCCGGCCGCGCCTCTTCCGCCGCGCGGATGATCTCGGCGGGCAATCCGAGCCGCCGCGCGACCGCCAGGCCGTAGCTCAGGCCAATCGTATGCGGCTTCAGCCGGTAGAGCGGCGTCAGGCGCTCGGGATCGAAATCGACCGCGGCGGCCTCAAACCCCGCGCGCGAGTAGGCGTGCAGCTTGACCGCGGTCGAATGGGTCGCGATCGCGAGCAGGCATCGGCGGCTCGCCAGATAATTCATGAGTCCGATAGTGAGCGCGGCGCCCTCGGCGGGATCGGTGCCGGCGCCGGGCTCGTCGAGGACGATCAGCGCCGGTTCGGCCAGCGATCGGATAATCTCCGACAGATTCACGATATGGGCGGCGAAGCTCGACAGATTGGCCTCGATCGACTGTTCGTCGCCGATGTCGGCGAACACGCTGCGGAACACGGTCACGCGGCTGCCGCGATGCGCCGGGATCAGCAGGCCCGCCTGCGCCATCAGCGAGAATAGTCCGACGGTCTTGAGCGCCACGGTCTTGCCGCCGGTGTTGGGACCGGAAATTACGATGCCGCGCTGCCCGGCTGGGATTTTCACATCGATCGGCGTTACGCTCGCGGCCGCTGTGGACCAGCAGCGGATGGCGCGCGTCGATAATCTCGATGGCGCCGTCGGCGAGCTCGGGCTCGATCGCGTCCAGCCGCTGGGCGAAGATCGCGCGCGCGTTGAGCGCGTCGAGCGCGACCATCGCGTCGAACGTGATCGCAAGCTCGCGCGCGTAGCCGCGCACCATCGCGGTCAGATGGGCCAGGATCCGGCGTTCCTCGGCTTCGACTTCTCGCTCCAGCATCATCAGGCGGTTGTTCAGCTCGACCGCCCACATCGGCTCGACAAATAACGTTTCACCCGAGATCGAGCGGTCCTGCACGATACCTTCCAGCCGCTCCGCGTAATTGAGCTTGAGCGGCAGGACGAAGCGGCGATTGCGCATCGTGACCACATTGTCGGAGACGAACGGTTCCATCCCGCCGGCGTTGAGCGCGCGCACCAGGCGCGACTCGAGCTCCACGCGCTCTTCGCGCAGGCGATTGCGCAGCCGCTTCAGGTCGCGGCTGGCGTCGTCGAGCAATCCGCCGTCATCATCGAGCGTGCGCAGCAGCGCGTCGGCGAGTTCCTTGGGCGCGGCCAAGCCGCGCGCGAGCGTCGCGAGGTTGGGCAGCGGCTCGATTCGCGAGCGCATGAACGCTTCGACCTGGCGCGCTGACAGGACGAAATCGCGCACCGCGACCAGGGCGGCGCCGTCGAGCACCGAGCCCTCGCGCGCCGCGACCAGCAATAGCCGCCGCTGGTCGACGAACTCCTGCAGGGGCAGCGACCCGGCATGGGCGCGCAACTCGACCAGTTCGGCCGTGAGCCGCAGGCGGGCGCGCACCTCGGCGGCATCGGTCGAGGGCCTCAGCTCGCCGATCGCGGCGCGTCCCGGCTCGGAGACCGCATGGGCAGCCACCAAGGCGAGCACCTTGTCGAATTCGAGCGCTTTGAGATCCCGTTCCCGCATCGTGAATAATCGGCCCCGGCTGCGTTTCGCGCCGCGCCAGTCTCTCAGGCTAATATCTAGCGAATTCACCCCGGACGGAAGAAGTCACGATGGAGCGAATCGAATCGCGGATCAATACCTCGAGCGCCGAGTTCCGGCACAATCGCGAGAGCGCCGAGGCGATGGTGCAGCGGCTACGCGAGGACATCGAGCGGATTCGCGCCGGAGGCCCCGAAGAAGCGCGCCAGCGCCATCTCGAACGCGGCAAGCTGCTTGGCGCGCGATCGCATCAAGCGGCTGCTCGATCCACACAGCCCCTTTCTGGAGCTTTCGATTCTCGCCGGATGGGGCATGTACGAAGACCACCCGGCGGCGGCCGGAATCGTCACCGGTATCGGGCGGGTGCACGGACGCGAGGTGATGGTGGTTGCGAACGACGCGACCGTCAAGGGCGGCACCTACTACCCGATCACCGTGCGCAAGCATCTGCGCGCCCAGGAAATCGCGATGGAGAACCGGCTGCCGTGCGTCTACCTGGTCGATTCGGGCGGCGCGTTCCTGCCGCTGCAGGCCGAGGTATTTCCCGACCGCGATCACTTCGGGAGGATTTTCTACAATCAGGCGCGGATGTCCGCGATGGCAATCGCGCAGGTCGCAGTCGTGATGGGCTCCTGCACGGCGGGTGGCGCGTACGTGCCCGCGATGTGCGACGAGAACGTGATCGTGCGCGGCCAGGGCACGATCTTTCTGGGCGGTCCTCCGCTGGTGCGCGCTGCCACCGGCGAAGAAGTCAGCGCCGAGGAGCTGGGCGGCGGCGACGTTCACACCCGCCTGTCCGGCGTAAGCGACCATCTGGCTGACGACGACGGACACGCGCTGGAAGTCGCCCGGTCGATTCTAGAAAATCTCGGCGCGCGCGCGCCGGCGGCGATAGCGCCTCGCGACGAGCCCGCGGATCCCCACTACGATCCGGCCGAGCTGTACGGGATCATTCCCGCCGACCCGCGCAAGCCCTATGAAGTTCGCGAGGTGATCGCAAGGATCGTCGACGGCAGCCGGATGCATGAGTTCAAGGCGCGCTACGCGACGACCATCGTCACCGGCTTCGCGCGCATCCATGGCTACCCGGTCGGAATCATCGCGAACAACGGCGTGTTGTTCAGCGAATCGGCGCTCAAGGCGACGCACTTTATCGAGCTGTGCTGCGCGCGGCGCATCCCGCTGCTGTTTCTGCAGAACATCACCGGCTTCATGGTCGGCAAGCGCTACGAGCAGGGCGGAATCGCCAAAGACGGCGCCAAGATGGTCAACGCAGTGGCCAACGCGCAGGTGCCCAAGTTCACCGTGATAATCGGCGCGAGCAACGGCGCCGGGAATTACGGGATGTGCGGGCGCGCCTACTCGCCACGCCTGCTCTTCATGTGGCCCAACGCAAGAATCTCCGTGATGGGCGGTGAGCAGGCCGCCAACACGCTCCTGACCGTCAAGCTCGATCAGCTAAAACGCGCCGGCCAGACGATGAGCGAGCGCGAGCAAGCCGAGTTCGTGCGCCCCACGCTGGAGAAATACGAGCGCGAGTCGAGCTGTTACTACGCGAGCGCCCGGCTGTGGGACGACGGCGTGCTCGACGCGATCGAGACCCGCGCGGCCCTCGCGCTCGGAATCGCCGCGGCGATGAACGCGCCGATCCCGGACTCGGCGGGGTTCGGCGTGTTCAGGATGTGAATAGAAGTACTGCGCGGCGCGTCGATTGTTGACAACGAGTGTAGGTACACGAGGCGTTTGATCACCGGCCGCGCCCTTGAAAAGAGAGGCCATTTGGCCTAAACCCGTCAATAGGAGTGAGGCAAAACCGAAATTCCGGTCTGCTGAAACCGGACCCTGAGAGTGTTCGTTATATAAGCGCACAAATTCAAGGATAAGCGGGAGGTAATGAATGAGACGGGCAATCGGGGCTGCCCCTTTGGTATTCATAATTGCGCTAACCCTTGTGAGCCCGGCATCTGCACAGCCACTCAAAGGAGATATAGGGCATTCGGAACATTGGGGATCCGGCTGGATCGACCTCAAGACCCCCACCGATTTCAAAAGGGGAGACAAGGTCCGGCTCAAGATCGGCGGCTCTGCCAAAAGAATAATTGTCCGCTTTCTCCCGAAAGATGAGCAGGCGGATGACCCGGTCGGAATCGAAGGCGGCGCGGTTCCCCTTGAGCGAGCAGACCGAACCGTCGACATTACTTTCCAGGAGGACCATCTACAAACCAAGCAGATATCCGTTCACGGCGGAACGAATCCTTGGGGCCTGTATCCCTTGGGCGAGGACAATGGTCCAGCCACTCTCCTTCGTGCCGAACGGCTGAAATAGCCACGCGTGCGCTGCCAATGCTGGGCATTCCGGACGACCTGGCTTCGATCCTAAGTTGTGCGGCGACCATCGCAACCCTCGGTTACTTCGTTTGGCAAGACAAGAAACCTAAAACTCGCGCTGTCATCGGAACGGCTATCGTTTTCGTGTTTGTGGCCCTCTTGCTTTCGTTCCGCGCGTGGCGACAGTCCGAGCAAGCAACCGCAACGCACGACCGGCAGATTGCTAAGCTCCAAAAACGAATCCGCACGATCATTGATGGTCACAGGAGAACCTTCGAGGAGGTGCACGCGTCTATGTTCAAGACGGATCCTTTCGAAGCGATTGAGGCGTTGGATCGATTAGTTGACGCCGAGCAAGTCGAGCAAGACGTCGTGGCTTGCACTGAGATCGTGGATGGGGTGCCACGAGAAGAGCTCCGGACCTGGATATTTCGCGTTACGAATTCCGATAGGAACATCCTTCCTGGTCGCATTACGTCATTGTCGTCAGACGGTTGGATAGACCTCAAAGAAATCACGGACCTCAAACGCGGAGACGAACTCAAACTCACGATCGGCGGCACCGCAAAGACGGTAATCGTTCGCCTCCTGCCGGTCGGCCACGAATTTAAGGAACCTTACAAAATTGTAGGCAAGTTCGACGTTCTACGATCTCGAGACAGGGCAGCGCCGTACGACGCCGTTGGTACACTTTCGATAAAGCTCGACGAGGATATCCCCAAAGTCAAGCTTATATCGGTCCATGGGGGCAAGGTTGCGTTCATATGGTCCCTGGGTGAAACGAACGGTCCCGCCACCCTTCTGAGCGCGGAACTCGTCCCCCCCCGAGGCTGAACTGCGCGATGATCGAGGTTCTAGAGAGCATCACGCTCATTCCGCTCGACCTGCTCGTCTCTATCGTAGGTTGCGCGATTTCGATTGCAATGCTGGTGGAGTATCTCCGCGAGCATCCCGGGCGAACGATTCTCATAATGCTTACGCTGGCTGGGGTTTCTGTGCTTATCGGCGCTGCCGCGTATCAAGCGCACCAACATGAGGAACAGATTGGAGAGGCTTATGTTCAAATCGAAAAGACTATCCCAGATGACGGTCATGGGAAGACGTTCGATGAAATTCAATTACGGCTTACGCCACTTCGCATCGATCCTGCGGTACTAGCTGAGGCGATGTACCGTCTTCTGGAAGCTGGCAAGGTGATGGGCACACAGAAATCATTTCTCGACGAGCAGGGGAACGACCATCAGGTATTTCTGTACACTCCGGCTCGGTAGCCAAATCGGCTTCAGATATTTTGTGGCTGATAAGCCATCGGGCTAACGCGATTCAAGGCTCAACCAGGAAAGGCAACCCGCCGCAGGGGTCTTCCCTTTACCCTGTACCTTCGCGCAGACCAGGCTTCGCAGCTCGAACAACTCGCGCGAAGTCGGCATGTCGCCAAGAGTGAACTGGTTCGTATAGCTATCGACCGCTTGATTAGAGAGCTGGCGAGCAGTCCTTCTCGCATCGGGGTTTGATTCCGCGATGGCCTCAAGCCGCGCAACCGGAAATGCCTCGCGTCGGGGCCGAGGCCGCCTCGCCACCGTGAGCTCAGCGAGTTCGCGCCAGATGCGGCTGTTCAAAGCCAACGGCCACGGTTTCAGCGATCCTGCGTTTTCCGAAAATCGTTCCGAGGCCGTGCATCGATGGGTCCCGTGGATCGCCGGTTTCTCCGCACGTTTCGTGACCGACGCGCTTGAGAAATACCTGCCGCGCGGCGGACTCGTGATGGATCCCTTCGCTGGCGTCGGGACGACCATCGTCGAGGTAATTCGCCGGGGTCCTCGATTCCGCGCCGTCGGATTCGAGACCAACCCCTACGCAGCGTTTGCATCGCAAACGAAGGTCGCTGCGACAACCCTCGACCCGCGCGAATTTCGCGACGCAATCGAACACTTCGTTCGGGAGGCCGCCGCGGTTGAACCAATCGCGCCGCCGCCGGGCTTTCGCAGCCGGGTGCCTTTCTTCAGCCCCAAAGTCGAAAAGCGGGTTCTCCGAGTGCTCGCGTGGATTCGGGATTTGGAATCGCCCTCGCTAAGAGACCTGTTCCGCCTGGCGTTCGCAGCCGTGATGGTGAAGTTCTCAAACTATAGTTATGAACCGAGTCTTGGCACTCGCCGAGGCGCGGGTAAGCCCGATGTCGCTGATGCTCCGGTCCTGCAAGTGCTTGAGGCCAAGCTGAGGGAGATGCTCGCGGATATCAAGTCGTTCCAGACGGAGTGTCCGGCTCCCGGCCAGGCGGCCGTGTATGGGCGTTCGTGGACGGCGCTAAGCGAGGTTCTTGAACCCGGGACGATCGATTTGGTGATCACCTCTCCGCCCTACGCGAACAACTATCATTATCTCCGCAACACCCGGCCGCAGCTCTGGTGGCTTGGATTCGTGACCTCAACCGATGCGCTGCGAGAAATGGAGCAGCGCAACTTCGGCAAGTTCTGGCAAACGGTTCGCGAGCAACCCGAGATTGCCATGAAGTTCAGTTTTCCGGCATTGGCGGACTTGCTCGGCGAAATTCGGAAAACCCGGCATCAGCATCGGGTGTACGACGGGCAGGGATGGGCAAACTATCTGGCTACCTACTTCAACGACTCATTCGACTTTCTCAATACCATCTCACAGTACCTTGCCCCCGGCGGACGAGCGCTAGTCGTGATCGGGAACTCCGTCGTTCAAGGCCACGAGGTGAAGACCGACGAGATCTGGGCCGATATCGCTGAGAGCCGTTCGGTCGGGCTTTCCGTCCAGAGCATCGACGTGGTGCGGAAGAAGCGCGTTGGCAACAGTATCATCAACTCGTCGGTCCGAAACGGCGCAGCGCGGGGCGTAAAGCTCTACGAAGCGATCCTGACGCTTGAAAAACCTGACGCTTGAGAAACGTGCCGACGGACACGGCGCACCGCGCGCAAGTGTAGTGCCTCACAAATAACCGAGTACGACGTGCTCAGCAGCGCGCTGTTCTCGCCGACCTCGTGGTGCGCATCAGACGCCTCTCTGCTCGATCGAGCGATACTGAGCTTCGATTTCGGGCGTCACAGATGGCTGAATCCGGGCCATCGCGGACCGAAACGACTCGTTCGTGATATCCTGGCGCCTTTTGAGCGCGTCTCTGGCCGCCTCGTCTACCAGAAAGCGTATGTCGCTGGCGGAATAGCCTTCGAGCGCCTCGGCCAATGCTGCGACATCGAAGTCAGCAGCGAGAGGCCTGCCCTCAAGATGGAGCGCGAGCATCTCCCGCCGAGCTTCTGCGTCTGGAGGCCCAACGTAGATGAGTTTGTCGAGACGTCCGGTCCGCCGAACCGCCGGGTCGATCTTTTGGGGTTGGTTTGTCGCTGCGATCAGGAAAATCTTCTTCTCCGAACAGCTGTTCAGGTGAGCCAGGAACTCGTTGACCTCCTCCGCCTTGTATTGCTGGTGACCTCCCAGTTCCTCTCTCGACGGAACGAGTGCTTCGAACTCGTCGATAAATACCACTGCGGGTGCCTGCTCGGCAGCAGCGTCGAATAGCTCACGAATCCGGATCACGCTTTGGTGGACGTAGGGGCTGGCCAACTCTGAAGGGATGATTTCGGCGAAGTAATGCCCCAACTCCTCCGCGAGTTGTCGCGCGATGTAGGTCTTGCCGCAGCCGGGGGGACCGTAGAGCAGGATGCCATTCGGGATGGAGAGGCCGTACCTCCGATAGGGCTCCGGATTCCTGACCGGGTCAACGACCTCGCGGCGCAAAAGCTCCTTGAGAGCGTGCATACCAGCGACCTTGTCGAGGCCTTTTCCTGTCGCCGATGACGGTGTCGTCGAACGCATTTTTGAGGAACTACCCTGCGAGTTCTGACCGTCCGCCCTTACACGGCCAAGCGCGTTGTTCAGACCAGACCAGGTTGTTATGCACACCTTGGAACTGGCTGGCGCAAGGCATCTCTCGACGATCCTGGAGAGTTCCTCTCCGCCGAACTTTGACCAGCGGAGAAGGGCAGGCACTCCGCCTGCTAGTTTACCATGTTCAATGCCTGTAGCGAACCGATAGAAGGCTTCCGCGACCAAGCGAACCTGATCCACCTCGGCTGGCGCCGGACCATCCAACGGTACTAGTGTGCACATAGCCTCCTCGTCGGTTCCTAGCCATGCTAGAGAAGGGTTGAAGTCCGGATACATGTGCACTGAGAGGCCTCGGTTGACGACATCGAGCATAGCGTGGAAGAGCCGCTTGAGACGGTCCTGCTCCGCCTCTCTCAAGCTCTCATCCTCCAGACGGCGGCCCCGTAACGCTAACACAGCGCCACATGAGTTGGCGACAGACTGATCGACTGTGAGCACTTGGAGGATGGTAAGAACTTGCGGAGGCTGAGCAGTCCACCACTCTGCCAAGCGGCCCGCCTCCTGCTGAGAGCCCTCTGGGCCCCACACAAGCAGTAGTTCCGTCTCACCATCACCAAGGCTATAGAGTTCACAGCGCTCATCTGTGTACAACACTTTCGTCACAGCCGGCAGGCTCGCCAACGAGTGACCAGTTGCGAGCGTTGGCCTCTTTTTGATCATGAGATTTAGAACTTCCTCAGGCCCGACCGAACCGCGCGCTCACGACCCGCTTCGGCATTTCCCTTTGGCTCAAGTTTCCACAGCGCGCGCACAACCTCTCTCAGGCCCTCGCCATCTCCGCCAGAAACTGCCGCTTGTCCCTTAGCAATGAGGGTTCGTGCTTCGGCCGGATCGACGAAAGGGGTGTTGGGCTGACACAGGGAATCAAAAATCTCGCGCCAGAACCAATCGTGTTTGAAGAGTACGCGCCAGCGTAGTGCCTCGACTTCTGCGGTTGCCCGTTGGATCGCTTTGCCATCTCCCTTTGAGGCTGCACGCTCCAGCTCACGCCGAAGCACCGGCAGTTGTTGCTTCTCAAGTGAGGTCCCGAATTGCGCGACAACTTCCTGCGCGATCTCTACCAGCTCTACGAACTGTGTTGTTTCCACCGGGTTGCGATTTGCATCAGCACGGCGCTCGAGACGCCCAAGTCGGCCACGGACGGTCTTAGAATCCTCGACAATGCGTCTGGCGTCGTCGGGATCGACTGTCCCTGGTGTAATGCTGGGAGGGGGCACCCTGGCATCAAGCTCATCAAGGTCGCGGCGGAGGCCTTCGAGTTCGGTCTGGGTTGACGCATCGGATGACGTGCGCTCAAGCTGCTCGAGCCGCTCCCGGTATTTCTGCGTTTCCGATGCCACTGTCTGCGAGAGGTTGGAAAAGTCTTGTTCCTCGCGCTGCGGTACATATAGGCGTCCGCTGAAGTGCTGATTCAGGTGTGGTACAAAAGCCCCGACAGTGATCAGCCTCGAGGGATCGACCCGAATCGTCACCTCAATCTCCGCTCCTTCCGGCAGGGACCGCCGGACGCCATCGTGGCGCAGCAAAACGTTGCCCACCCATTCATTTGCGTCCGGGTCGTCGAGAATATTCGCCTTCCCAGAGCTTAATCGCGAGGTCGGAATCAGGCTTGTCCGGGACCAGTGCGTGGGTCGCGCGATACTTGACCGTCCTTCCCGTCGGCAGAGGGGTCCCCTTGGAGAACACAGGATCTAGCGCTGGGTTCCCTCCGGGGTTCATGACCTCGAAGGAGAGTGTATGGGGGAGAGGTGGCGCAGACGGAACCAACCCATGCCTCACCTTAAACTCTGGCGTATCTGTCTCAAGTAATTGTCCCCGTTCGTCGCGACCGTACACCCAAAAGGTCGTGATGTCGCCTTCCTTCAAAGGGACGGAAATCTCGAAAAACCCCTCTTTCGGCTTCATCCATCCGCTCGTCCAGAGCCCGCCTTCTGAATCGAGCTTGATTTCGATATCTCGGGTGGTGTTCTACCACACGTCCCGCCACCGTTGAGTGCGCCTCAGCGCTGACCGCCTCGTAGGCCAGCTTTAGGTGCACGCAGTCGCCGGTCGTGGGGGTCGCGGTGGATATCGCGGAGATCCTCTTCGTCTCAAGAGTAGACGCATAGACCGCCGCGCCGCGCCCAACGACAGTCATGGGGTCTGCTGAGAAATCGACAGGGGCGCCCAGGCGCGCGCTCAACATCGTACGCAAAACAGGAGATTGAGTGGGACCACCGACAAGAAGAATGCGGTCCAAGTCCGCTCCGGCTAGGCGTGCACCCGCTAGCGCCTCCTTAGCAAGGATGCAGCATTTCTCTAACAGTGGTTCCATGAGCCCCTCAAGTTGAGCACGCGTAAGCGGCACTTCCATCTCGATGGGCTCTCCGGAGTCGTCTTTACCCAGATCAAACAACGACATAACGACTTGGCTGTCCGTAGACAGGTCGATCTTGGCTTCCTCGGCCTTGATGCGCAGCCTGGGAAAGCAGTGCGTTCCGCGCAGCGTTCGGTCCGGAAGCTCGTAGATCGTAGCTCGCTTCGAGGGCTGGCAACAAAATGTACTCTACAATCGAGCGGTCGATATCCTTGCCACCGAGCAGGTTGTTCCCTCGGTGTTCGAGAACATTCAGCCGACCCTCTCGGGTCGAAACCACGGCGATGTCGAGTGTCCCACCGCCCAAATCAAAAACCATCCAACGCTCATTAGCGCTCCCTGGGCGCGCGCCGTAACCGATGGCAGCAGCTATGGGTTCCTGAAGCAATGGCGCTTCCTGCAGTCCTGCAAGTTCGGCCGCACGAGCAGTAGCCTCACACTGAAGTGCCCCGAACGCAGCTGGAACTGTAATCACGGCAGTGGTCACATCCGCACCGGTCTGCCTGCGCACGTCCTCCCTTAGAGACTTTAGGACTTCTGCGGATAGCTCTTCCGCCGACAATTCTCGCTGGGCAGCGGGGAATCGCTTGCGATCCTTCTGTCCCATCCAGCGCTTAAACTCGATGGATACGTTGGCCGGGTCCGTCAGCAGCGCCGCGTACGCCCGGCGGCCTACGATCACCCGACCCGGCCTCAAGATGTGCACCGCTGACGGCGTGACATTCATCTGGTCGTTGTTCTGGAAAACCCTTACCGACCCTCCTTCCCACCGCGCGATGCAGGAGTTGGTCGTCCCCAAATCGATTCCATAATCAACCGTTTGGCTCATTCAAGACCTCATTTTATTCCTGCAATTCCCACGGGAGCATACTTCAAAATCCCTACTTAAGAAGTGCGTTGTACTGGTCTACGAGAGCCGAATCCTGGTTTAACAGGTCGTCATAAGATTGCATCTTGCTGCGATTGGCGGCGATTAGCGCCCGCCGCTTCTCGAGAAGTGCATTGTAGGCCTTTACCTTGGCGTTGTAGTCGCGGGTATCAATCTGAAGCCCGACCTTCTGTTGTTCGTCAAGTGATTTGAGCTCGGCGTCAATGCTGTCCATACGGGCTTTCAAGCTGGTGAGCTTGTCAATTGTCGGCGCCAGTTCTGTTTCGAGAGCCGCGATGCGCGCCTTACCGGAATCAATACGAGCCTTGAGATCAGAGAGTCGAACACTCTGAGGGCTATCCGAATCGTAGTTCGTCGAGCTCTCGGAAGGCGCGTAAGAGGAGCTCGTAGTCTGGCTTGAAGTGATCACCCCAAACAGGATGATCGCCACCGCGGCTATTGCGGCTATGCCAAGATGCCAGCGATCACCTTTTCGGAGGGGCATCTTGCCGAGAAAGCGATACTGGTTCCCCAAATCAATTACTCTGTAGCGAGCAAGGGGAATGATCGGCATGAACAGAGCCACGAAGTAGTACGTTGTGACATATGACTCCGTATCATCATCCTGGTCTGATTTGCCATAGAGCTTAAATCCAAAGCCGTTGACTGTGCGCAGCGACGGTGCGGAAGAAATGGGTGTGAGCGCGCCAAAGACGCGCTGTTTCCGGGCTGACTCGCGGATCGGCGCGAGGTTCTCTTCAATCCTGATTACGCCCAGTGTGTCGTGGGCCAGGCTGAGTGCCTCTTCCTGTAGCTTTTCGGATGTGATGAAATCGTCGGCCCACGTGTAGTCAGTTGCGATCCTGCTCAGGCAGAGAGCAGCTTCCTCGAGTGACTGCTGGGCAGCGTCGTGGCCCGGCGGGACAAGCTGAATCACTCTCTGCAGCGCCGGTTCGATTTCCGCTCGAAAGCGCTTCAGTGCCGCCTCACACAGGGTCTTGTTTTGCGGCGGAGCATTCTGTTCGCGAACAATCTTGGAGCTAAAATCCTCGCCGACGGCTGCGCACAGGGTGCGGATGCGCTCGACAGCGGGAGCGACGATATCCTTTTGGGCAAGCGCTGCCCACGTCCCGGTGTCGGCTAGTTCTCCCAGGGTGTCCAATATCCGGCGGACAGTCGAAGCATCGTTCCGAGCAAGTGCATCGCGCCCCGCCACCAATAGGACTTCGGCGGCCAAGCGTACCGCATTGTCGCGTAGGTCGTCGATCTCTGAAGGGAGTGCGGCAGGTTCGAACGCACCTTGCTTTTCGAGAGCCAAGGTGAGGGCCCAGTAGTCGTCATCGAAGACGACCTGGTGCCATGTACGAAGGGCTTGGACCCAGAGTGGAACACCAGCATCGGCCTCCCCGACCTCGAAGGCAGCAAAGAGGCTGTGAAGGGCTTGGTCATGGTCCCAAGCGGCTCCATGTGTTTGCCCAGGGATGGCCTCGGTCGGCCGGGCTGGAGCTTTCGGGCCCCGACACTCAGCCGGCAAGTGGAACCAGAAGAGCCTGTCGCATAGGCGCTGCTCAGGATTCTCTAGGCGGCCAAGAGCCGTCCGAATATCCGCTTCAGTGCGAGGTATCTCACCCAGCTGTGGAATATCGGCTGCAGTCGTACCTGAAAGGCCAAGGGCAGCCGCCCGTCTCAGGCTGGCGGCGGCCTTGTGAATTTCGGACGCAGTGGCGTTGCCCGAGAGCCCCAGGACCCGGTATGCGTTCGTCCTCATTGTGTCGGGCACGAACATCGCTTTGTCCATTCGAGTTCGGGAACTAATGATCAGAAGGAAATGCTGCCGATCCTTCGGCGATCTCTCGATGCAAATCCGAGAAAATGCTGTTTGCCGTTCGGCGCGGAACGACCCGCGTTTATTTCCCCGACAGGCTTTCGACGGCTGTTTTCAATTTTATGGAGCAGCGGCTTCTCGAAGATCAGGAACAAATTCGCGGCAAAAGCGCCGCTACAGACCGACCCCGCTCGTCAGCGGCCTCCTCTCAAGTTTAAGCCGGGATTTCCATTTTGACTCTCCGATTCCAGCTCTCGTATAGGCCGGACGACCTCTCTCTGCAAGGGGTTCAGCCAGTCTTGGTCCACGGTGTTTCCAGCGGCGCCGGGACGGGCCGGTCTTGCATCTGACAGGCACGCAACGCCGCTAGAGCCGTAGCCGGTCCGGCTTAAGCTCCCACCGCGCGAAGAATTCGCGCAGGCGCTTTCACTCTTCCGGACCCAGCATCTTCTCGGGCTTTACGATCCGGTCGAACTCCTCGGTCGTAAGGAAGCCCATCTCGACCGCGACCTGGCGCAGCGTCTTGCCCTCAGCGTGGGCTTTCTTGGCGACCTGGGCGGATTTGTCGTAGCCGATATGGGGCGTCAGCGCCGTTACCAGCATCAGGGATTCGTTCACGTTGCGGCGCAGTTGCTCGAGGTTGGGTTTCAGTCCGGCAACGCAATAGTCGGTGAACGAGCGGCACGAATCGGAGAGCAGCGTCACCGAATGGAGCAGGTTGTGGATGATGAGCGGCTTGAAGACGTTGAGCTCGAAGTTGCCCTGCGAGCCCGCGATCGTGATCGCGGTGTCATTGCCGATCACCTGCACGCAGATCATCGTCAGCGCTTCGGACTGGGTGGGATTCACCTTGCCCGGCATGATCGAGGAGCCCGGCTCGTTCTCGGGCAGTTGCAACTCGCCCAGGCCGCATCGCGGCCCCGAGCCCATCCAGCGGATGTCGTTGGCGATCTTCATCAGCGAGCAGGCCAGCGTCTTGAGCGCTCCGCTTGCCATCACGAGCGCGTCGTGGGCGGCGAGCGCGGCGAACTTGTTGGGCGCAGAGACGAACGGCAGCGCGGTGAGCGCGGCGATTCGTTTCGCGACCCGCGCGGCGAACTCGCGATGCGTATTCAGCCCGGTGCCGACCGCGGTGCCGCCGATCGCAAGCTCATAGATATCGGGCAGGACCGCCGCGAGGCGCTTTAGATCGTAGTCGAGTTGAGCGACGTAGCCCGAGAATTCCTGGCCGAGCGTGAGCGGCACCGCGTCCATCAGATGGGTGCGGCCGATCTTGACGATGTCGCGATATTCCGCCGCTTTGGCCGCCAGCGCGTCGCGAAGTTTGGTGACCGCGGGAATCAGGCGATGGTTCAGCTCCTCGGCCGCCGCGATATGCATCGCGGTCGGAAACGTGTCGTTGGATGACTGCCCCATATTGACGTGATCGTTAGGATGAATCGGGTTCTTGCTGCCCATCTTGCCGCCGGCCAGCTCGATCGAGCGGTTCGAGATCACCTCGTTGGCGTTCATGTTGGTCTGCGTGCCGCTGCCGGTCTGCCAGATGCGCAGCGGGAAGTGCGCGTCGAGCTTGCCTTCGATCACCTCTTCGGCGGCCCTGATGATCAGCTCGGCCTTGTCGGCCGGCAGCGTGCCGAGGTCGCGATTGACCTCGGCGGCGGCCTTCTTGAGCAGGCCCATCGCGCGGATCGCCGCACGCGGCATCCGGTCGTGCCCGTGGGCGAAATAGGTCAGGGAGCGCTGGGTTTGCGCGCCCCAGTAGGCGCCGGCGGGCACCTCAATAGAGCCCATGCTGTCGGTCTCGGTCCGTTTGGCGGTGGCGGGGAGTTCTTGTGCGTTTTTCATGTTGTTGTGAGCGTTCCCTTCGCGAAGATGCGCCCTCATTGTATTTCAGGATCGCGGCGGGCAAAAAAGCTCTCCGCGGACCGCTTGGCGGGGTCAGCCCCTACCGCGAACCTCGTCAAGCCGTTTGAATCGCGGCTTCCGGGGCGCTAACTTGGCGTGCCAGTCCGGTATATTCTGGACTTCGGACGGCCGCGAGAGGAGAGATACTGCCATGCCATGGACAATCACCAGGCTCTGCCGGGATTGCGTTGACACCGGATGCGTCAGTGTCTGCCCGGTCGATTGCATCTACGAGTACGTCGGCGCCGACAAGGCGCAGTTTCCCAATCAGTTGTACATCAATCCCGACGAGTGTATCGATTGCGGCGCGTGCGAACCGGAATGCCCCTGGCAAGCGATCTTCGAGGAGCCGGCGGTGCCCGAGGTCCTCAAAGACGACATCGCGCTCAATCACAAGACGCTCGAATTGGCCGACCAGTTCAAGGTCCAGGCGTTCGTGCAAAAGGAGCATCCCACGCCCGAACAGATCGCGGCCAACAAGGTGAAGTGGGGGCTGGACCCCAACGCGTGAGCGCCGGAACGTGATCGATGGATTGGCGAGCGAGAATTGCAATTGATCCGGCAATTCATCATGGCGATCCGTGCATCAAGGGAACGCGAGTGCCGGTCAGCGTAATCGTGGGCAGCATGGCCGACGGAGACACATTCGACCAAGTGTTGAGCGCCTACCCGCACATCACGGTTGAGGACATAAGGGCAGCGCTCAAGTTTGCTGCCGAAGCGGTCAGTGATAGCGACTTCATATGCTCTCCGAGCATGCGATGACCCTGAGTTTTGATTTCTATTTCTCGTTCCGAAGCCCCTATTCCTATCTTGCGACCCCGCAGATCGCGGACCTGACCGCGCGCTATGACGTTGCCGCGAATGTGCGAATCGTTCTTCCGATCGCGCTCAGAATTCCCGGCTTCTTCAAGCGTGTAAATCCGTTGTGGCCGCCGTATCTGATGCGCGATACGATCCGGATCTCTCAGATGCGCGGGATTCCTTATGTTTGGCCGCAGCCCGATCCGATCGTGATGGACATGGCGAGCGGCGAGGTCGCGTCGGAGCAGCCGTATATCCATCGCATCTCGCGGCTCGGAGTTGCCGCCTGCGAGGCAGGGCGTGGCTGGCCTTTTGTCGTCAGCGCAGCCCGCGTGATTTGGACCGGGACACGGAACTGGCACCTCGGCGATCATCTGGCCAAAGCCGCGAGCGAAGCGGGCCTGAGGCTTGCCGATCTCGAGGCTGCGATCGCTGCCGATCCGGCGCACTACGATCAGGTGATCGAGGCGAACGCCGCTGCCCAACAGGCAGCCGGCCACTGGGGAGTGCCGCTATTTGCGTTTCAGGGCGAGCCGTTCTTCGGCCAGGATCGCATCGACCATCTGCTCTGGCGGATGAAGCAGCACGGCCTGACGGAGAGGCGACGGCCTGCCTCAGATCGCCCAAAGCGCCCACCCGCGCGGACCGATTTTGTATGAACCGATCATCCCGCAACCTCCTCGTATTTTGCGCCCGCTGCTCGGGCCGCAGCGTGTGGTCGGGCAGACACTTCAGCAGCCAGACTGTCTAAACCCCTAGAATTCGGCTTGGGTCGAAGACTACCCCGGCGCTGCGCAGTTCCCGCGCGAGCTCCGCCTTCCATCCGTCGCCTGGTCCGTACTTCACATAGACAATTGCATCGAAATCCGATGGCTTCTCTATGTCGCCTTTGACGAGTGCGCAGACCTTTCTGGCCTCGAGTCTGCCTATGAAGAAGCCGAGCTCAAAAATCACGTTCTGGCGAGCTCTGGGCTTTTGCGAGCCGTCGGCGAGGCCGCCGACATCATCGGGAGTCATAATTACGACGGCGAACTCGATCTCTGCCGATTCCTCCTGAAATTTGCTAATCAGGGTCCGCCCGCCGTTTGGCCTCTCGTGGAGGATCACCGGCTTTAAGTCTAGGTGCTCGAGAAAGCGTGCAACTTCGTGCTTAGCGCCGTCGTCGCGCCCGTGAACAATAAAGACCTTTGCGTGTTTGGTCGCGTTCACCGTCTCGCTCTCTGGAGGTCCAGTCGGAGAGAGCTTTGAGGTTGCTTGAAAGGGTGTCGTCGGGGACTTCCGATATGGAGGTTGCGTCAGGCCGGTGGGCTGGTCCGCAACAATATTCCCGGCCGAGAGTACATATCCGTCAACTTTTAACCCGTTCCAGAAGTCGGCATCCGTCGTGCTCGGGTCAGCTTGGGCGGCGCGGCGTACAATCGTAAGCGCTAGCGGTTCGCCTTCGGCGGTGAGTTCCTCTGCATGCTTGACCACGTAGGCGCTCAGCGCTGTGGAGCGCGCCATTAGTCCGCCCCGATCGCGGCCAGCGCCAATTCCGTCGATCCCGATCTCAAGTAGAAATCTGTCGAACTCACTGTGCCCGATCCTTCTGAGGACGTCGCATGCGTTCAGGAGTGTTCGCCGCGAGAACTTATAGATGCGCTCCTCGCGTTTTTCGCCGGCGCCAAACAAGCCCGCCTTCCTCAGAACTTCGAGAAGGTCGACCTCCTTTACCGCCCAGTGGGTGCGGTCGAGCTCTCCCCCTCCCAGATCGAGATCCCACGCCATCTCGTCAATTTTTGCAGGATCGATTGGCTGAATTGAGGGATCCCTTTGGAAGGTAATCCTGATGTCGGCTTGGCGCGTCTGGATGGTCTTGATCCAGCCGACTTGACTTGGTGCGGAGACGGGTGACTCGTAAGCGAACAACGTGGGGAGTCCCGTGAGTTCCGCGACTGCTTGGTCGCTCAGGGTCCCAAGCCGTTCCTTCAGTTCGTCGCTTGTGTGTTCAAGAAAGCGACCCCGACCCAGGACGTACGAAGGCGAATCCCAAGCTCCTGCATTAACAGTAACCAGCAAATTGTACATCGCATCCCGGCCTGTGCGCTGATCGCCTGATGATCTCCATAGACCGAAAATTGGTCTATGAACCCGCAAGTCGTCGCGATGATCGGACGGCTCGCGGATGGTTCGAAGCAGAGGCGACAGCTACCCTTATTTTGCTAGACGATCTTCTTCTGGCCGCGTTTGAATCCGCCCTGCTGGCCGATCGGCGCTTCGGTTTCACGCTCACGCTCGCGTTCGCGAGGCCGATTGCGGCCTCCGCCGCCCCCGCCGCTGCCGCCGCTGCCGCCTCCGCCGCCACGCCCGCCCTGCTCCTGCTTGCCCTCCGGCACGATCTCCACCACGCGCATGTAGCCGTCACCGGTCGAGCGGGTGGTGATGAGCGGATCGTCCTTGAGCGCCAGATGCACGATGCGTCGGTCGCGCGGCGGCATCGGTTCCATCGTTATCTTTACGTGTTCGCGCTTGGCCCGCTCGCCCATCGAAAGCGCCATCCGCTCGAGTTGATTGCGCCGCCGCGCACGATAGCTTTCGGTGTCGATTACGACCGCGACGGCGTCTTTGATCTTGCGGGCGACCAGGCGGTTGAGCAGGTACTCGAGCGCGTCGAGGGTCTGGCCGTGGCGTCCGATGAGAATTCCTGAGCCGTCACCCCGGACTTCTATCTCGATCGCATCGGCGTCGCTGCCGGTGTGGACGACCTCGGCCTTTTCGCCCATCAGCGCCAGGATTTGCGAGAGCATTCCGATCGCTTCGCGCTCCTGCTCTTCGATATTGGCCGGTTTGCGATCGTCTTCAGCGGGGGGCGCTTCGGGCTCGCGGCCGGCGGGCGGCTGGGTCTGCGCGCGCGGCGGCTCCGGCCGACGATCTCGATCCCGGTCCCGATCGCGCGTCCGCTGGGGCGGCTCGGGCGGCCGCGTACGGGATGGCTCAGCCGATGCGGCCCTGGGGGCTCGGCCGCGGCCGGGCGGAGCCGTTGGCGGCGATTGGGCCTCGCTATGGGCCCCCTCGCTCGGACGGCGGCTGACGCGCACTCGCGCCGCCCGCGAGCCCAGACCGAGCAGGCCGGCGCGCGGCGCGCTCAACACCTCGATTACGACGTCGTCATGGGTCGCGCCGAGCTCGGCCAGGGCCTGATCGACGGCTTCGTCAACCGTAGCGGCGGTTACTTCGATAGAATCTTTGGCGGTCATGCTGTTGTCGCGACCGGGATTTGCTTGAACTCACGGTTGAGAACGAATTGCTGAGCGATCCCGAGCAGGTTGGAGGCGAAGTAATACAGGGAGAGGCCTGCCGGGAAGTTCACCAGCATCACGGTGAAAATTACCGGCGAGAGCATCATCATCCGCTGCTGATTGGGATCCGGCGACTGCGGCATCATCCACTGCTGCAGGAAGGTACTCAGCCCCATCAGCAGCACCAGCACCGGAATTCCGCCGCAATGGGTCAGCGGCAGCTTAGGCATGCCGGGAATCAGCAGGCAATCCGGCGCCGACAGATCCTTGATCCAGCCCACGAACGGCGAGTGGCGTAACTCGACGGCGTTGAGCAGCGCCTCGTAGAGCCCGATAAAGATCGGCAGTTGCAGGACCATCGGGGCGCATCCACCGAGCGGGTTGACGTGGTTGCGCTTGTACAGGTCGACCATCTCGCGCTGCAAGTGTTCCTGGTCGTCCTTGAACTTCTCGCGGATCTTTGCGATCTGCGGCTGCAGGCGCTGCATCCGAATCATCGAGCGCTGGCTGCGAATCGACATCGGCAGCAGCGCGGCGCGAATTCCCAGCGTCAGCAGGATGATGTCGACTCCATAGTTGGGCGCGATCAGATGGAAGAACTTGAGCGTGCGCAAGAACGCCAGCGCCAGGATCGCGGTCCAGCCGAAATCGATCGACTTGCGGAGCAGCGGGTTGATCGCCTCCATGATGTCGATCTGCTTGGGGCCCATATAGACCAGGGTCTTGAGCTGCTGGACGCCCACAAAGAGCATCGCCGCCTCGGCCTGCGTGCCGTTGAAGGTCATTTCCAGCGCGCCCTGATTGGCGCCCTGCGGCAAAAACACCGACAGGAAGTAACGGTCGCCGAAGCCCGCATAGGTGATCGGCCCGCTGAGCGGCGCCACGCCCTTGGTGAGCGCCTTCTGCGCTTCGACCACCGCACTGGCACCGACGTAGGCCTGGATCTCTGGGATGTCGTAGTAGCCGGCGTGAGCGGTGAGCGGCTGCGCCATCGTGAGCCCCATCGCCTGTGCGGCACCGGTCCCGCCGCTTTCGTCCACGGCCATATCGAAGGCATAGCTCCCCGAAGTGAGGGTGAAGGTTTTTCGGATCGTCATCCCGTCTTTGGTCTGCGCGCTGAAGGCGATCGTGCCTTTGCCGCCTGGATCCAACGCGATCTGTTCGGGTGCGTCGGTGGTATAATTCAACGCCGCGTCGTCGAGGCTCGTTTCGCCGCGCTCGACCATCACGCCGAGCGGAAGGCTGCCCCCTAGGGCCGGCTTGACCATCTCATATGGCGGGCTGTCGGCTTGTGAGGTCTCGCGGAACTTCTTGAGTCTGAAGCTCTTCAGACGCGCGCCCCGGCTGGTGAATATCGCATCATAGAGCTTGGTGCTGACGTTGACCACGCGCTCGGGAGCTTGCGCACCCGCCATCGCGACGCTCGGAGCTGCCGGCATCGCGAGCGTGGACGAAGTGATCGGGCTGGCCGGTACGCCTGAACCGGCGATTTGTGGCGTCGGGTTCGGAACGGCCTGAGGTTGCGGCGGTGGGTAAAGCCGCTTCAGTACGAGTTCTTGATAGGCGACGACCAACCCCAGCGAGAGGATGACCGCGATCAGTATCCGGCTTTCCAAGGTGCTCCTTCCTGCGGTTGCTTACGATTGCGTGATCGGCCTCGCGCCGGGAACGGGGTCGTAACCGTGACCGCCCATTGGGCGGCATCTGAGCAGCCTGCGCGCCGCCATGTATCCGCCGCGCCGAATCCCGTGCGCCGCGATCGCGAGTTGGGCATATTCGGAGCACGAGGGCTCGAAGCGGCAGGCCGGCCCGAACATCGCCATCACCAGCGGCGACAATACGATCCGGTAGGCGCGGAGCGCCAAGCCCGCGAGCACGCGGGAGATGGACCGGGCGGCGGTGCGAATTCCAGGCGTTTTGTGGGTCGTCAAGCGTGCCCCTTCAGTTTCCTGATGAGGTTTAAAGTAGCAGCCGCAAGCTCTGCCTTGATAGTGGGGGTTTCAAGCCCGCCGGCACCGGCGCGGGCGATTACCACCAGCGCCGTATCGGGATACAGGATCGGCCGGAGCTCCAGGCGGAAGCATTCGCGTAGCCGCCGCTTCAGGCGGTTGCGTACCACCGCGTTGCCCACGCGCCGCGAAACCGCGATTCCCAGTCTGGCGCGGTCGAAGTCCGGAGTTCTGATCCCATAGAGCACGAAATGCTCGCTTTGCCATCGGACGCCGTGACGCTGGATACGCACGAAGTCCGCGCTGGCCTTGAGCCGGTCGGCTGGCCTGAAGCTGCCCGTCGCAAGTCTCGTCAGCCCGGCTGCTTGGGCGGAATCGTCACCGCTAGGCGCTTGCGTCCCTTGGCGCGCTGGCGCTTGAGCACCTTGCGTCCACCCGGCGAAGCCATCCGCGCTAGAAACCCATGCTTGCGTGTTCGTTTCCGATTGTGAGGCTGGTAGGTTCTTTTCATCGATCGTGACTGATCTTTGCGTGACTGGCTTTTGCGTGACTGATTCTTGCGCGGTTAACTTTCGCGGTCTTGATGAGGCGCCGCGGGGGCCAAGCGAGCCCAAACATCCAATCGAACCACATGACCAGCCCGGTAGCAAGGCCATCGGCGACGCTCGATGCCAGTCCGAAAGTGGATGTAATGAATCGGCGCCGTCTGACCGACTCGCAACTGCTCCTCATGCTGACGGCGGTCGCGCTCACGATTCGGCTCTACCTGGTTTTCACCAGCTTCTGTATCGCGGCTGACGGCGTCGAGTACGTTCGGATGGCGCGCAACTTCGCCGCCGGCGAGCCGGCCAAGGCGCTGGCCTCGGTCTTCTCGCCGCTCTATCCATGGCTGATCTCCTGCCTGCATCGAGTCGTCCCCGACTGGGAACTGGCCGGAGACCTGATCTCGGTAGCTTTCGGAACCGTCACGGTGCCCGCGATCTATCTCCTGATCCGGCAAGCCTGCCGGAATCGGGAATATGCCCTCGGCGCTGCCGCCCTGATGGCGATACATCCCGGGATGGCAGAGTACTCGGCCTCGGTCAGGACCGAGGCTGGGTTCGTATGCCTGATGGTGGCGGCGGCCTATCTGCTGCTTGCCGGAATCGATCGGAACAGCCCGATCGCTATCGCACTCGCGGGCGCGGTTGGCGGCGCGGCGTATCTCTATCGGGCCGAAGGGTTCGGATTTCTCCTGGCTGGAGAAGCCTTTCTAGTTGCCGGACCGTTCATCTGGCGCCGATGGGGGATTCAGCAAGCGATCGCGTGGGCGACGGCGCTGGCGGTCGCGTTTCTGATCGTGGCTTCACCCTATTTGCTTTTTCTGCATCGCGAGACCGGGCATTGGACGGTCAGTCATGAACTCAACGTGACGGCCGCCGAGGTCGTGATGGAGACCGCGACCAACAAGGCTCCGTGGCAGGCGCTGTTGCGTTCCGGGAATGTATCGCTGCTCGCGCCGCTGTATCTTGATCCGCGAGCCTACCTTTACGCGGTCGTCCGCAATCTCGTGCTCTCGCCGTACTTCCTTGCCCTGGCGCTCGGCGCTCTGCCCGCCGTGCTGCTTGCGCTTGGACTCGGCGTGCGCGGTCGCGAAATCTTCCGCTCATGGCGCGAGAGCCTGCTGGCGGTGATCGTGCTCCTCTACCTGTTGGGATTTTCGTTCTTCAACACCGGGCCGCGCTTCATGATCCATTTGATCCCATACACATTCGGATGGGTGATGGTCGGGTTCGCACGCGCCTCCGAGCGGGTCGGAGAGTTGGACCTTATCGGAACCAAGCGCGCGCCGACCGCGCTCGCCATCGTCATCGCGATGACGTTGTTGCCGCAAACGCTATGGCCCTTGGGCTATGACCTGCGCGCGTTCGCGCAGGCGGGCGCAGATATCAGGCGGGCTGACGCGGGTGATTTCGCGATTGTCTCGGCCGACGCCAGGATCAGCTACTACGCGAACGCGAAAGCTGTGGCGATGCCGGACTCGGTGTCGGGGGATTTGTGTGGATGGCTCGGCCACCAGCCCGAGGCGAAATACCTGATGATGTCGCGCCGGGACGAGCGCCAGCTGGGCGACCCGCGGGGCCTGCGATGCGTCACGTTCATCAAGCGTTATCCCCGGACCGCGTCCAGCTATTTCGAGCTGTTTGCGGTCCGGCGCGATCACTAATACGAATTAGCGACCGGCCATCGGAGGCCGATTCGGCGCATGGCGCGACGGATATGGTAGCCTGAATGGCGCAGTGTACGTCGAGGATACTATCGTTGCGCCGGTCACGCCGCCCGGAACCGGCGCAGTTGCGATAATCCGCCTTTCGGGTCCTGAGGCGATCCGAATCCTGCGCGAGATTTGGCGTCCGATTCGCCCCCGCGCGACTTTCAGGCCGCACACGCTCTACATGGGTGAGGTCATCAATCCGGCGAACGGCGCGATCGTCGACCGCGCGCTCGGCGTGGTGATGCCTGCGCCGAAGAGCCTCACCGGCGAGAATGTTGCCGAGCTGCACTGCCATGGGGGCGCATACCTGGTCCGTCGCGTGGCGGCGCTCGCGATGGCGCACGGAGCCCGGATGGCTGAGCCGGGAGAGTTCAGCCGCCGCGCGTTCTTGAACGGCAGGATGGACCTCACCGCGGCCGAGGCGATCGCGGACCTGATCGCTGCCCGGAGCGATGACGCACTTGAACAGGCTATAACCCAGCTAGGTGGAGCACTGGCTGAACGGGTCGGAAGGCTGCGAGCGAGTGTGATCGGAATCCGGGCGCATCTCGAGGCTGAGATCGACTTCGCCGACGAAGAGATCGACCTGCCTTCGCGTGAGTCGATCGCGGCCGAAATCGCGTCGCTCACCACCGACGTCCGCGTGCTGCACGACAGCTTCGCGCGCGGCCGGCTGACGCGTGACGGAGTGCGCGCGGCGATCGTCGGCAAGCCCAACGTGGGCAAATCGAGCATCCTGAACCTGCTCCTCGGTGCCGAACGGGCGATCGTGACGCCGCTGCCCGGCACGACCCGCGACGTAATCGAAGACTCGATCAGTCTGGGGCCTTATGTGCTCATCCTTCAGGATACCGCCGGCGTTCGCGACGGTGCCGAGGAAGTGGAGCGCATCGGGGTGGAGCGGACGCTCAAGCACGCCGCCGCGGCCGAGTTGGTGCTCGCGGTGTTCGATTCCTCCAGTGCGCTCGAAGCCGAGGATCGGCGGGTGATTGAGCTTTGCCGCGGCCGTCGCGGCGTGGCGCTGCTCAACAAGCGTGATTTGCCGCCGCGCTCGGGTGCGAGAACTTGCGTGAGCTCGCGATGCCCGTCCTGCCATTTTCGGCGCTCAAGGCCGCGGGCGTCGAGGCGCTGAGAAATGAACTCACCAGCGCGGTGGAGGAACTTGCGGGCCGCAGCGGCGCAGGAAGCGACGGGATTGCGATCTCGCGCGAACGCCATCGCCAGGCGCTTGCAACCGCTTTGGAAGCTCTCGAAAACGCGCACCGCGGCACCCTCTCCGCCGTCCCACCCGAGTTGGTCGCGGTCGACGTAGGGATCGCCGCCGACGCGCTCGGCGCGATCACCGGCGCGGTCGGCGCCGAAGACGTGCTCGACGCGGTCTTCCGCCAATTCTGCATCGGCAAATGACGGGCGTGGCATGGTCCGTCTTATCGTATATAAATCCTACAAAACGTATCGAAGATACCGGCCGCCCAGCCCCATTTCGCAAGCCGCCTCGTACGCGGCATAATCCCTCCGATGAAGCATAATGTGATTGTGGTCGGAGCCGGCCACTCCGGAATCGAAGCGGCGCTCGCGGCCGCCAGGATGGGCGCGAAGACCCTGATGCTGACCCTTAACCTCGACCATATCGGCCAGATGTCCTGCAATCCCGCCATCGGCGGAATCGGCAAGGGGCACCTGGTGCGGGAGATCGACGCGCTGGGCGGCGAGATGGGCTTGGCGATTGACGAAACCGGTATCCAGTTCCGGCTGCTCAACACGCGCAAGGGACCTGCGGTGCGCGCGCGGCGCGCCCAGGCCGACAAGGCCGCCTATCGCTCCCGGATGAAGCGCGTGCTCGAAACCACCGCCAATCTCTCGATACGCCAGGCAAGCGTCGAACACCTGCTGGTCGACGGCGGATCGTCCGAGGCGTCGAGTCGCAGATCGGAGAGACCTTCGAGGCCGACGCGGTAATTGTGACCACTGGGACCTTCCTCAAGGGCTTGATTCACGTGGGCGCCAAGAACTACTCCGCCGGGCGGGCCGGCGATTTCGCCGCGATGGGTCTCAGCGAGCATCTGGCGCAGCTCGGCTTTAGGATCGGCCGGCTCAAGACGGGCACCTGCCCTCGTCTTGACGGGCGCACGATTGACTATTCTGCCCTGGAACCCCAGCCCGGTGACGAGCCAGCGCCGATGTTTTCGTTCCGTACCGAGGGGATTGAGCGCGACCAAATCGCCTGCCACCTGTCCTACACCAACGTTCACACCCACGAGATTATCGCTGCGAATATCGAGCGCTCGCCAATGTACTCGGGGGTGATCCAGAGCAAGGGACCACGCTATTGCCCCTCGGTCGAGGACAAGGTGATGCGCTTCCGCGGCAAGGACCGCCATCAGATTTTTCTCGAGCCGGAAGGGCGCGACACGGTCGAAGTCTATCCGAACGGTCTCTCGACCAGCCTTCCGCTGGACGTACAAATCGAGATGGTGCGGTCGATAAAAGGGCTGGGGCACGCGGAAATCATGCGGCCGGGCTATGCGATCGAATACGATTTCTCCGACCCGACGCAGCTTCAGCCGTCATTGGAGACCAAGCTGGTTACTGGCCTGTTCTTCGCAGGACAGATAAACGGCACCACCGGCTATGAGGAGGCCGCAGCTCAGGGGCTGATGGCGGGAATCAACGCGGTGCACGCGATCAGGCGCGAACCGGCGTTGGTGCTGCGTCGCGAGCAGGCCTATATCGGCGTCCTGATTGACGACTTGGTCACGCGCGGGATCGGCGGCGAGCCCTACCGGATGTTCACCTCGCGTGCCGAATACCGGCTGCTGCTACGCGAAGACAATGCCGATCGCCGGCTCTCGCCAATCGGGGCGGAACTTGGTTTGATCGATGCCGGGGCCAGTACTCGGGTGCGCGACAAGACCGAACGAGTTGCGCAGGAATGGGAGCGTCTGCGGCAAGCCGTGGTGCCCTGTGCTGACGAGGTGAATCGTCGGCTCGTCGAATGGGGCTCGACGCCGATCACGCAGGCCGTGCGCGCAATCGAGCTGCTCAAACGGCCCGAGGTTCCGTACGAGGGGCTGATTGGGATCGCCGGCTTGCCTCCGGTCTTGGACTTCGACCAGAGCGCAGAGCTCGAAATCGAGGTCAAGTACGAGGGTTATGTTCGGCGTCAGGCCGACGCGATCGAGCGCTTCAAACGGCTGGAGGACTCGATTATCCCCTACGGGCTGGATTATGCCGTGGTGCAGGGTCTTTCGACCGAGGCCCGCGAGCGGCTCTCCAGGGTCCGTCCCAGCTCGCTTGGACAGGCGGCCCGGATGCCTGGAATCACGCCGGCTGCGATCTCATTGCTGGCGGTTCATATCCGCGCCGGGCGCACCAGGAGAACCGACTGCGGCCCGTACGAAGCTGGCTCTGTCTGAATTGTTTCACGTGAAACGTCTGCTCTCGAAACGCGCACGATACGTTTCACATGAAACGTGAAACCGAACGAGCCAAGCCGCCGACCGGAAGTAATCGGGGCCGAGGTTCGTACACGGCTTGAGCGCGCGCTGACCGATTTTGCTTTCACACTATCGGCGCCGGGCTTCCTCGACCGGATGCAAAGGCTCGCCGAGCTACTCGCACTGTGGGGTGCCCGAATGAATCTCACGGCGCGTCCTGGCGATTCGGCTGAGATCGCGTTTCATATCTTGGACAGCCTGATGCCCCTCATACTTGCTTGTCGGCCTGAGGCTGCCACGATTAATCGGGCGCTAGGCGTGGGAAGCCGGGTTCTCGACCTTGGCAGCGGGGCAGGATTCCCTGGGCTGGTGCTGGCTGCGGCCTGCGGCGCTCGTTTCACCCTCTGCGAATCACGTCGTAAAAGGGCGAGCTTCTTGTCGGTGGCGATCGCCGAGATGGGTCTAGATAATGCGATCGTGGAATCGACACGTGCCGAAGCGATGAATGCGACCGGGGAGTACGACGCACTGACGGTACGTGCGGTCGGCGATTGGCCCTCGCTGTGGCGAATCGCCGCGGCCTGCCTGCGATGCGGCGGTCTCGCGATCTTGTACTTGGCCCGCGATCAGCGGGTGGATTCGAAATTGGGGAGTTCTGTGGGATTCGGAGCTGCGCAACGGCTGCCTTACACGATCGAGCGTGATGGCAAGCCCGTAAACCGCTCGCTCTGCATCTTTCAAAAAGATTAGCGAATTCAGATGGTTATGGCGTTTTAATATCGCACTTGGCAACTATCCACAGGTGACATTTGATTTCTTGATTCGCCAGTAGTAAATACTTTGCATACTTCAGCGCGTACGGGGTGGTTGTGGGCAGGGTGATCGCAATAGCCAATCAAAAGGGCGGGGTCGGCAAGACGACCACAGCGATCAATCTGGCATTCGCGATGTCGCGGTCGGGCTCGCGCGTCCTCCTGATCGACATGGACCCGCAAGGCAACGCTACCTCGGGCCTGATGTCGAGCGAGGAGCTTGCCGCCTCGCGCGGCTCCCACCGGACGATCTATGAGGCGCTGATCGGGCAAATCTACTTGGATGAAACGATCCGGCCGGTTCGCCCGACACTTTTCCTGTCGCCATCCGGTCCGGATTTGGTAGGCGCTGAGATCGAGCTAGCGACTATCGAGGGGCGCGAGTATCGATTGAAGGGCCTGCTGGGCACCGCCCCTTGGGAATACAACATCGTTTTAATTGATACACCGCCCTCTCTCGGCCTGCTGACGCTCAATGCGCTGGTCGCGGCCGATTCGGTCCTCGTTCCGATGCAATGCGAATACTATGCGCTGGAGGGCTTGAGCTCGCTCGGCGCCACGATCGCGCGCGTCAGGGCCGGCCTGAATACATCACTCGAAATCGAGGGCATCCTGCTCACGATGTTCGATGCGCGCAACCGGTTGAGCCATGAGGTCACCCGCGAGGTGCGCGACCACTACCCAGGCAAGGTTTTCGCGAGCGTTATTCCGCGCAATGTGCGGTTATCGGAGAGTCCGAGCCATGGGCTCTCCGTCCTTGAGTACGAGGCCAAATCGAGCGGCGCCGAAAGCTATCGCCAGTTGGCCGCCGAGTTGCTAGCGCCCAAGCGCTGGCCGGAGGCCGGTCAGCGTGGCGCCTGACTGGGAACACCAGCAGCGGTGAAGTCGATTGGATGCGAAAGGATTTGTAAACAGCCTGCGGGCGCGCGCCTTGGGCGAGCAAAGGCGCTCGGGCGGCGCAATCGGGCGCAATCCAGGCGGGGAAGGTGAGGAGAGGCGGATGATCAGGAGACCTTTGGGGCGGGGACTGGATGCACTGATCGGAAACACTCGGACGGAAGTGGAGAGCGCAGGTGGCCCGGACGGGGTCGGGTTGATGCTGGTCGCAATCGACCGGATCGTCCCAGGGCCGTTTCAACCGCGCCAGCGATTCGACCCGGAACGGCTCCAGGAGCTGACGCGGGCGATTCAGACCCAGGGCGTGATCGAGCCCCTGGTGGTGCGGCGCGCGCCGGCAGGCGCGGATGGCCCGGCGCGCTACGAGCTGATCGCGGGCGAGCGGCGGCTGCGCGCGGCCCGCAACGCGTCGCTCAGCGAGGTCCCGGTTATCGTGCGCGAGCTCGACGATCGCGCGGCGCTGGAGATGTCACTGGTCGAGAACCTGGCGCGCGAGGACCTGAACGCGATCGAAGAAGCGCGTGCGTTCGTGCGCCTGGGTACCGAGTTCGGTCTCAGCCACGATGAGATCGCCAGCCGGATCGGGAAGAGCCGCCCATACGTCAGCAACGTGATACGGCTGCTCGACCTTCCGTCGGTGGTGGTGGAGATGCTTATCAGCGGGCAGCTCAACGCCGGACAGGCGCGGCCGCTGCTGGCGCTGACTTCCGCCGACGCCCAGATCGAAGCCGCGCGCCAGATCGCCGCAGGGAAGATCTCATCGCGGGGCGCCGAGCAGATCGTAAAAGCCCATCGGGGCCGGCGACGCTCCGGGGCTCGCATCGGTGTCGACGCGAACCTGAGCGCACTCGAAGAGGGCTTGCAGCGAGCGCTGATGCGCAAGGTGCGGATCGTCCGCCGCCGCGGCCGCACGCCGGGGCGTATCGAGATCGAGTACTACGACGACGACGATCTGACGGCACTGACCGCAACACTCTCGGGCCACGGCCGCACCGCCTCGATGCCAGCGTCGTAGGCCGCGAATCCGATGGACGGTAAGCGACGGCAGCGCGCTACTACAGCAAGCCGTGCCGAGATCGCCGCTTTGGATCGCGCCCGCCGTGAGCACGCGAGTGGTGGGACGATCACGCTCGCGCAGTACCTGAATGCTCTAAGGAATCGAGATCCAACCCGCGTCGAGGGGCGCGTCGCTGGTCCGAGCATCTGGTATCCCGGACGCCCTCCGCAAGATACGATTCGTGAGGCGATAGACTCGCAGATCGCCGTCTTTGTCAATACCAAGTCTGTTTTTCCTGACCTATCAGTTGACTTGTTCACCCTAAAATCACTTCTGGCAGACTTGAACCGCACGGAGATCCTTTTCCTCTGCTCACGCCTAAACCTCTTGGTGTCGGACAAGTTTCACCTGGAATCCGCCACCTGGGCGGAGCGACACCTCAATCAGCAACTACGGTTCGCATCCTGGATTTTCTCGGAGGCCGACCTTCGGAAGCTCGAAGACTTCCTTCGCAGGAAGCCGTCGTCGTCTGTCGTCTTTCGTGGCCAGCTCTTGGAATTGATGCGCTGGACGGCTCTCTTTTGCAAAGATCGTGGCGACACGCGAGAACTCCCTGACCGTCCAGACTTGCTCAGAAAATTCTCTCAGGCGCTTCTTATAGCCAGCGACATTTGGGGCCGCCGCCTATTCCACGACGCTTTTCCGCATTCGCCGCAGCTTGAACAGAGACAGTTGAGCTTTCTTCGTGCGGCTCGCCAAGTAGCGGTCGAGCTTAAGAGCGCTGATCTAGTACAGGCGGTGGTTCGAGGCAGAGAAATCATTACTCGGAATCTACTAGCGCTCTATCCAGATTTCGAGAGTAGATTTCGCGAGCGCACCGGACTATCCTTTGATGAATATTACTCCTGCCTGACCATGGTGCTCCTCCCTACTCTAGGTCTGTCATCAAACCGACCGGACGAGAGGTTGGTAGCCGACCGTCGATTCAGCCTTCAGGCGGTGTCTCGTGAAATGCCGGGTCTCGCCGAGCCGTTCGTCCGCTTCATGAGCCTTACAAGCCAGTCGCCGGCGGAGCTCGGGGAGGCCTTGTGGGGCGACGCCCGCGACGTTGATGACTCATCTCTGCAACGCTGCGACCTACGAATCTTCAGAGAAAAGCCGATCCTTCTCGAAGGCGATCACGCGATCGTTATAGATCCTTACCTGTTCGCAGAGAAGGCGTCTGCGGGACCACTCTTCTATGTCCTTGGTGGCGACGCCAACAGAGTCTTCGGCTATTTCGGCGAAGCCTTTGAGCGCTACTGCGGCGACATCTTGCGGTCGATCTACCCTCACGCCAGCGGCCTCTTCGATCGTCTCGTGCTTAATCCGGAGGAAAAGGGGCCGGGTCGTTCAAGCCCTGAACTCGCTGACGCATGCATCAGTGGCGTCGATGAAATGGCACTCATCGAGACGAAAGGAGTGTGGATTAGAGACGAAGAGGTGATCGCAGGGAAAGACTCTTATATCAAGCACCTCCGCGAAAAATATGTGGGGGGTGGCGAAAGGCCCGTAAGGGGGGTCAGTCAGCTAGCTCGATCCATACGCAGACTCTGTGACGGCGGGGAGACTCGCGGATGCATTTCTTTCCAGATCGCGCGCCGAATATACCCGATCCTGCTAGTCTACGATTCCGCTTTGGATTCGCTTCTTCACAATTGGTTTTTGGCTAAAGAGTTTCGAGAGCTGCTTACGGGCCAGGCAGGAATGGAGCAGCGTCCCGTGGAAATTGGTCGTCATATTGTCGACAACCTAATCATCTTTACCATCGATGATCTGGAATGCTTGGAATCCTCTACCAGCAGATTCGACCTCCTGGATCTGGTCCGAGACTACTCTAACTCCCATCCTGAACGGCTCTCCAGCGTGCAAAACTTTATGGTCACAGATCCAAAGTATTCAAGCCGACTCGTCTATAGTCACCGCTTGCAGGAGCGATTCAGTTCGCAGTTGCACAGACTTGGGGAACGCCTGGTACCGCAGGCGTAGAGCCCAGCACTATGGCACCAGGCTCAGACTGGTCATTTCCTCCGCGTAGACCTTGCCCCGGCGCAGGAGGATCAGCGTGCGCGGGCCCGAGTGCGTGGTGAGCACTGGCTCCAGCTCGAGCGCCTCGTGACGATGCGCCGCCCAGACCTCGGCCGGGACGATAACGTAGCCGGGCGGGGCGTCGCCGAGCTTTACTACTGCTGCTTTTGCTCCTCCGCCGAGCGGCGTCGCGTCGCGATCGAGGTAGAACAGCAGCGGAGCCAGGTCGCCTTCGATCCCGTAGACGAATAGCGGCTCGTCTGGACCGACCACACGTGTGATCTCGGTTGCCGCGCGCCGGAATGAATCGTCACCGCAGTTCTTGACCTCCCGCGACGGCAGCCAGGCGAAGTTGAGAACGATCAGGCCCGCGCATACTACGCCGATTGCGGGGCGGAGCAGCCGCCCGTGCGGATTCGAGCGCATTCGCTCGATCCACCACGCGAGCATCACCGCGGAGGCCGGCCATAGCGGCAACAGATACCCGCGCCGCTTGTAGGCTGCGATCGAGAAGAACAGGACCGAGACCACCCAGAAGATCGCGAGCAGACGGACCGCCGGGCGCGCACGCTCGCAGGCTTCGGGTTCCCCCTTCCCGTCCCTTCGGCTTCGCTCAGGGCAGGCCTTCGGGAAGGGGGTCAGGGGGTTAGATCGTATCGCAGCGAGCACCGCGATCGGTACCAGCAAACTGAGCGGGGCAGAGTTGAACAGGATTGGGATCACGTAGTACCAGGGCGGCATCGCGCCCAGTGACCCGAAAAATCGCCCGAAATTCTCGCTGCCGAGTTGGCGGTTGAGGAAACCGTATCGACCTCCGAAGAGGCAGGCGACGTACCAGCTCGAAGCGACCGCGAAGGCGACGATCATCGGGCCGGGCCGGAGCATCGCCGGCACTTCGTCCAGATGCCGCTCGATGATCAGGAACACCCCGATCGACGCAAGCGGCAGAATCGCGCCCACCGGGCCCTTCGACAGCACCGCCAATCCCAGCGCGAGCGCGAAGAGGTAGTAATAAGGCGTGCCTTGCTCGCCGCTTTGCTCGGACGCACCCACTTGGCGACGTGGCAGGTACCACCAGAGAAATGAGAACAGGGCCAGGGTCTCGAAGAAAGTGAGGGTCATATCTACGCGGCCGATTCGTCCCTGACTCACGTATTGATACGAGCCGGTCAGGATCATTCCCGACATCACCGCGCCGGCCGGTCCGATAGTGCCGAGCGCGAAGCCCATCGTGAGCGCCACTCCCGCGACGGCGTACAGTGCGGACGCAACGCGCAGGTTGAACGTGGTAACGGTGTGGATTCCCGCCAACCGGTCGAGCGCAGTTGCGCTCCAGTGAAAGAGCGGCGGCTTGTACATCGGGTCGCGGCCGTTCAACAGCGGGAACAGCAGCGTGCCGTGCTCGACCATCTGCTGCATGATCAACCCCTCGACCGCCTCGTTGTAGCCACACACGTCGGCCGCGTCGAGGCGATGGAGGGTGACCAGTCCCGCAACGATCGCGACCGCCGCCATCGCGAGCAACCATCCCGCGCCCGCGCGCGCCGTCGGATCGCTGCCGGTTGAGGTCATCGGCGGGATGGATAGAGCTATTCGAGGTCGGCGCGGAAGATGGTGAGCTTGGCGATTCGATCCTGATCGTACCCGCGCCATTTGGCTGCGGGCGCCTCGCGCGACCCGACGGTGCGAAAGCCGGCCCGGATGAAAAAACGGGCCGCCCGCTCCTCGCTGGTGCATGCGAACAGGTAGCGCAGCCGGCGCGCGATTGCCTCCGTTCGGACTTGCTGGATCAGGTCAGCGGCTACGCCCTCGCCCTGGAATCGGGTCAAGGTGTAGAGCGCGGTGATCTCGCCGGCGCGCTCACGGCGATAGGGCTCGGTCAACAGGGAGCAGATTCCCGCCAGATGCTCGTCGCCGATTCGGTAGCCGAAGCACGAGGGCAGAATCTCCGCGATCGCCTCGCCGGTGCGCGGAAGCAAGTACCCCTCGCTTTGGCCGCGCAGGATCAGCGCTTCGACCTCGCCGAAGTCGTCGATCGAAATCGGCCGGACGTGGCCGTACTGATGCTCGGTAAAGAGCGTGCCGGTCCCGAGATAGCTGAACAGCTCTTCGTAGACGTCACGTGGTGCGGTCAGGTTGACCGAGCCGACGCCGTCTTTGAGCGCGCGGCCGGCGGCGCGCAGGATCGTGCGGCGCAGCCGCGAGCGCGTCTGGAGAATCGCGCGGCCGATTCGCCGCCTCTCGACGAACGACAGACGCTCGCCGCTCCGGCCGGTCATCCCGCCTTCGCGATCGAGCAGGATGAGCTTGAAGACCCGCAGCCGGCTCGCCAGCTCCTGGGCGAAGACGATCAGATCGGCGGCGTCGTCGGTCGCGGTGGCGGCGACGATAGTCGAGCCGGTGCGCAATCCGCTCCAGATCCGCGCGACCGCCGAGTCGGGCGGATAGGGCCGCGTGCGCAATCCGCGCACCGGGTTGATCATCGGTGGAGGGCCCTGCGGCGCGAGCCGGCCCATCCGGCGCATCAGGCGCGGCAGCGCGATCTTGGGGGCGATCACGATACAGCGGGTCTGGTTGCGCCGCAGCTCGCGCAGCGTGCGGACCAACGAGTCGAGGTCGCTCATCCGCTCGCCGCTGGGCGGAATCAGCGCGAACAGCAGGGTCTTACCGTAGAATTCCTCCAGGTAGAAGGTCTTCTCGGTAAAGACCGGCGCCGGCCGCAACTCTGCCGGCGAGGCTGCCTCAAGGGCGCTCACCGTGCCGCGGTCCGTTGCTGAAGGCTCATCAGGCTAGGGCTTGGCGATCTCAATCGCGGCGGCCGAGACCTGCAACGGTGGCGGCGGCCGACGGAGCGATCGGAGCTGATGGCCGGCGAGCTGCTGGTCGACGACTTCGCGCAGCGTGGTATGCGAGAACACCTCGAGCAGCACCCGCTGCCCTTCCTCCCACACGCGGAACATCCGGCAGGCCGGCTTGAGTTGGCAGTTGCTGCTGCCGTCCATGCATACGTTGAGCGCGATCGGCCCTTCGACCGCCTCGATAATGTCCTTGAACGAGATCGACTCGGGCGAGCGCGCGAGCTGGTAGCCGCCGCCGGGACCGCGGCGCGCGCGGACTAATCCGCGGCGCATCAGATCGCGGATCACTTTTTCGAGGAAATACTTGGGAATCTGCTCGCGCTCGGCGATTTCGAGCCCGCGCGCCACGCTGTCGGGATTGTCGGCCAGATGAATCATCGCGCGCAGCGCGTATTCGATCTTACGCGGTATCTGCATCAGGCTCATGATCGGGTTCCTGTCCGATTACCCGTGCAGGCCCGCGCCGTTCGCGCCCCGATTCGATACGAATCGCTCGACGTACTTGCCCAGCATGTCGCTCTCGATATTGACCGGCGCACCAGGTTTTTTCAGCCCCAGCGTGGTCATGTTGAGAGTGTGCGGGATAAGCGCGCAACTGAAGCGCCGGTTGCGCACCGCGAACACGGTCAGGCTCACGCCGTCGATCGCGACCGAGCCCTTCTCGATCATGTAGCGGGTCTCAGTGGCCAGCGCCTCAAAGGTGCACAGGCGCGAATCACCCTCAGGCTTGATCGAGATCAGCCGCCCGACGCCGTCGACATGGCCGGCTATCAGATGACCGCCGAGCAGCTTCTCAAGCGTGAGGCATCGCTCCAGATTGACCCGATCGCCCGGCTTGAGCCCGCCCATGATCGTGCGCCGCAGTGTTTCCGCCACCACGTCCATCGTGATCGTGCCGCGGCCCTTCGCTGTCACAGTGAGACACGTGCCGCTGACTGCGATCGAATCTCCGATCGCGAAGCGGCCAACCGGCAATGCCGTACGTACAACTAGCCGCGCTCCCTTGGGATGGCGCTCGACGCTCTGGACGGTCCCCAAGTCCTCGATAATTCCGGTGAACATGATACGAATAAAAAACCAGAAAAATCATATCTTTTTTGATAGCCGAGGCGCAACCGCATACCGACTCATGCGATAGTCGTCGCGCCGCTGATGGTCTAAACTTGCGGACGCAACTCAGGACCAAATCGCACCAATCACAACATGAATCAGGACAAGGCGAATCAGGACAAGATGGACCAGGAGAGCATCACGATGAACGACGGCGAGCGCACCGCGAGCGCCGTCAAGGCCCTGCTGTTCGATTTCGGCAACACGCTCGCGTTCCTGGATTACGAGCTGCTCGCACGCGAGTTCAGCTTGGTCGGCGGGCGCCAGCTCGACGCGATTACGATGGAGCGTGCGGAATATGAAGGCCGCGCCGCGCTCGATAGATGCATGATGGCGGCCGGCGGACCGAGCGATCCCGACCAACCCAGTCGCGAATATTTCCGCGCCTGGATGAGCGCGGCCGGCATCCCGGCTGACGAGTTGCGCGAGCACGGACGCCGGTTCGATACCATCAACCGCGAAGAGACGCTCTGGCGCGTGGTCAGACCTGACACGCTCGATCTGCTCGAGCAGCTCAAGTCGCGCGGCTTCAAGCTCGCGGTTATCTCCAATGCCGACGGGCGCGTCGCCAACGACGCGCGGCGCTTCGGCCTGGCGCCTTTCTTCGACGTGATCGTCGATTCGCAAGTCGTAAATGTCGCCAAGCCCGACCCGCGAATCTTTCGGATCGCGCTCGAACGCCTGGGCGTCGCCGCCAGCGAAGCGCGCTACGCCGGCGACATCTATTCCATCGACATGGTCGGTGCGCGCGCCGCCGGAATCGAGGGCCGCCTCATCGATCGCATGGGGCACTATTCGTGGGTCGAGCACGAGCGCATTCGCCACGTCGGCGAGCTGCATCCGATCGGCTGATCGCCAGGGAGGGTTTCACCAGTGGGCACTATCAGGGAGATGGCAGAAAAGCTCTGGCGGGGCGAGGAATCAGTAGGTTCGGTGCATCCGCTGCTCCCGACCGGGGAATCAGAAGAGATCGCCGACGGCGTGCTGTTCATCAAATGGTTCGCCAACGTAGTGGCCGCCAAAACCGCCGACGGCCTGGTGCTGATCGACACCGGCGCCTACTTCAACCAGGAGCAGACGCTTAGCCTGGTGCGGCGCTACTCACCCGATCGCATCAACGCCGCCGTCTACACCCACGGCCACGTCGATCATGTCGGCGGGATGCCGGCGATCGTAGCGGAGGCGCAGAAGAACCACGTCGCGCGGCCCAAGGTTGTCGGCAATCGCGCGGTCGCGGCGCGCTTTGATCGCTACAAGCGCACCGCCGGCTACAACACCGTGATCAACACGCGCCAGTTCAGCGCGGGAATGCAATGGCCGACCGACTATGTATATCCCGATACCTACTACGACAATCAGTTGAACGTAGTCGTGGGGAACCATCATTTTGAGTGTCATCACGGGCGCGGCGAGACCGACGACGCAACCTGGGTCTACATGCCCGAGAGCAAGGTGCTGTGCGCCGGCGACTTTTTCATCTGGTGCTCGCCCAACGCCGGCAATCCGCAGAAGGTCCAGCGCTACGCGCGCGAATGGGCCGAAGCGCTGCGCGCGATGGCCAAGACCGGGGCCACCGTGCTCGCCCCCGGCCACGGGCCGCCGATCTACGGCCTGGTCCAGGTGCGTCAGGCGCTCAACGACACCGCCGACTACCTGCAGAGCCTCTCCGATCAGACCGCCAAGCTGATGAACCAGGGCGCAGCGCTCGACGAGATAATCCATACCGTCAAGCCGCCGCCCGCGCTCGCCGCAAAGCCCTATCTGCAACCGGTCTACGACGAGCCCGAGTTCGTGGTGCGCAACATCTGGCGGCTGGATGGCGGATGGTACGACGGCGTGCCGTCACATCTCAAGCCCGCCCCAGAGGCCGCGCAGGCCGGCGAAATCGCCGCGATGGCCGGCGGGGTCGACCGCGTAGTCGCGCGCGCCAACGAAAAGCTAGCCGCCGACGAGTTGGAACTCGCCTGCCACCTGATAGATTGGGCCGCCTTCGCAGCCCCCGATGACAAGGCGGTCCACGAAGCCCGCTCGAAAATCTATACAGCCCGCACGAACGCTGCGTCCTCGACGATGAGCGTCGGCGTGTTTGGCTCCGCAGCCCGCGAGTCCGCCCAAAAGGCCGGCCTCCCGCCCCCGGACATCCGGAGGCGGTTCTGAGCGCGTAAGGCTGTGGGGGTCGGGCCTGACAGACAGCTTTAGGATTTCCCAGCACTACAATTGGCCGGAGGGGATAATTTGCGGACGTGGCGCACAGCGCTTAGGAGTGGGATCGACGCGCTCAGCAGGATTCTTAGGCTCACAGGATCGCCTACCGATGGAAACCGCCAAGCGGAAACGCCGTCTCGCTGCCACACTTTAGCCACGACGCCCCGAGACCCGCCTATATTTGAGACCAAATTCTCCCAGTCGTTGGGATCGCCCCCGAACTCCTCCGCACCCCAAGGCGGTATCGATCAGACGGCGGGCGTCCGCGACAAATCGAAGTTCCGAAGCAACCTGTTCCAATGGCCGGTGGCACGATCCACACGGGCATTTCGCGTGTTCGTCGTCGAGCCCAACGAGTATCGCCCAGAAATTCACAGCCTGATATTCGATGCGGCGATTACTGCCCTCCTTAACCCCGAGCGTACGCGTGCCGATCCGTATTCAGCCACTCGCGCGCCTTCCAGCATCGAGCACTTCGACTTGATCACGTTTCCCGAAGCATTCCTCCCGCAGGAGGCACTCTTGTCAGCGCTCCGGCAGCTTTCGCACCTTGATTCGATTGGGTGCGTCCACGTTGGCCTCCGGCCTAGAGCTACTGGCCAGCATCTGTTCAGCGTGCAAGAGCTCCAAGAGCTAGTGCTTACCTGCGTAAATCAGCGTAACGGGGCTTCGGGTGCACGGAGCGCACGGTTTCTTTGGTCCACTCAAAGGGCACGGCAGTCTGGTTGTAGCTTTGAATGAACTCATCGATGGCCTCGCGCAATTGCTGTGGAGAGGTGAAACTGGCGCCCCGCAGGGCCGCCCGGACCAGAATGCTGAACCAGCATTCGATCAAGTTAAGCCAGCTGGCATGGGTGGGGGTGAAATGCAGGTGCACGTTGGGGTGGCGCGCCAGCCAGAGGTCGTGTTTGGGCTTGTGCGTACTGAGGTTGTCGAGGACCACGTGAATTTCGCTTGCCGGATAAAGTGCCACCACGTCGTTCATGAAGTCCAAGAACTCGCGCCGCCGGCGGCGGTGGTAGTGGCCGCCCACCACCTTGCCCGTCAAGACGTCAAGCGCGCCAAACAAGGTGGTGGTACCGTGGCGTTTGTACTCATGGTTGAAGCCGGCCACCGCTTGGCCGTTGGGCAGCCTAAGGTAGCCCTGGGCCCGCTCCAGCGCCTGGATGTGAGGCTTTTCATCCACCGACAGCAGCACCGCGTTGTCGGGCGGATGCAGATACAGCCCCACGATGTCGGCCGCCTTGGCCGCGAACTGCGGGTCGGTGCTGATGCACCAGTCTGCGCCGCCGTTGCAGGTGAATGCGCTGGCTGCGCAGCACCCGCCAGACTTGATGCGCCGAGACGTCGCCCAAGGCCTTAGCCACCAGCGCGCCGCTCCAGGCCGCGTGGCCGCGCGGCGGCGGATCGTCGAGCTTGGCCAGAATCCGCCGGCGCGTGCTTTCGTCATAACGCCGCCGGGCGCCCGAGCGCGGGGCGTCGTGCAGACCCGCGAGCCCGCGGCGCGCAAAACGGCCGCGCCATTTGCTCACTGTCGCCGCTCGAACGCCTTGCGCCCGGGCAATCGCCCGGCTACTGCTTCCAGCCGCGGCAGCCAGGATAATACGCCCTCTCAGCGCCAGGCGCTGCTCGGTCTTCGCGCCGCTAACCCAGCTTTCAAGCACCCGACGATCCTCCGGCAGCACCGCAATCGGCACGGCTTCCTTGACCATGCCGTATCCTTATCATGTAACGCTAACTTATGCAAGTAAGCACTAGTCGAATCGCTGTCCCGCACGCCTCAGATTGAAACATCCGACCTGAATGCGTTTTCTAGTTGGCTCCAGGCGCAACCCGATGACAGAAGGTTCAATCTCGGTTGCCTCTTCACTATCGACGCCCACAACCGTTTGAGAGTCTGCTTGCATCCGAAGCTCGTCCGCTCGAAGCCTGAGATTAGTGCGCTTCAGGAGGCGCACATGGCAGAAGCAAACTTGCTCACGTTGGTCACATTATTGCCTGACGATAAGGTTTTCCTTTCCGTGACGCTCCAGCCGTTGCTTTGCTCCGACGCGCTCCACCTGGACACGGACCGGCCGCACTGCTGGCCCCTCGAGGCAGTGAACTCCAATGCCAGCTGCTTCGGAGAAGCGCCCCCCGATCACGTAGATATTGTGTCTGTTGCCACATGTACCCCCCAGCAGGAGCAATCCACCTCGAAGGGACTACCATATCGACGGTGGCATCAGGAGTTCCGCAGCTCATTCACGCGTGCCGCGAGCGACGACGCTCTCCCTCGCCATCATTATTCAACGTTCGTCCTCTCCAATTTTCAAACAGTTCCGGGGCCTGCTCCCGGTGGTGGGCTTTCGGGCGTTTTCATACCGCTTCCGCTCCGTGGCGCTAAGTTTCCATCGTTTGTGACCGTCTCCTCGTGGGGCCGCTCGAGAACGGCATCCGGCTCAGATAACGGATGGTCTCGGCCAGATGACAACACCGAGATGGCCGAGGCTTGGTCTAGCCTCGGTTATGTGGCTTCGCTTGATCCTTCTGCGACAGGGGGCTCTGTTGCCGCGCACATGCTTGGATTCACTGTTCACAGATTGCCGCGTGACACGACACGCTGGCGACCGTCCGAGGCCTTGGTAAACTTCCAATTACGCACAGCCGCGCACGATCCTGGCTCCGGGACAATGATCTTCCGGAAGCAGGAGGTCCAATGAGTGACGAAACTGCATACCTGCGTAAGCGGTGCTTCGGCGACAACTGGCTGGCTTGGGCTGCACTACGTCATTTCTTGCCAACGCGAATGGTTCGCGACCTGGCGTTCGTGATCGTGCATGAGATGAGCGATGGTACTCTCACCGTTGGCGAGCTTTTTGATGAGGTTGTGACCGTCGGTCCCGAATGCCTGGATTCGTGGCTCCTTCAACCCCGCTCGGCGCGCTCGCCGCTGGCTCAATACCTCCAGCGCTGCGTCCGAACTTTTGCTTGGCAAAACGATGCACCAGTCCCGCTGGTCCCGGGAATTGGCGCGCCGCCCGGGGTCATTGGGCCTTCGGCCTTGGAGAAAGCGATCCAGCTCGGAACAGCCGATTTTGGATGGCCAGAACGAGCCTTGCTCGAGATCCATATCGAGGACCAACCCAGTATCTCGATTCTCTCGAAAGTGATCGTAATAGCCAGAGCGAACTTTAAGTCGTCAAGTACCGAAGGTTTTTTGCGTGCCATAGTCCCACCAATCGTTTCGATCGACCCGCCGTTGGCTGTAGCTATTGTAAAGCACGTCGGCGACTTGTGTGCGGATGCAGATTCCTGGGACAAGGCGCTGGCTCTGTACGACGAAGCCGAGACCCGCGTTTTCCAGGCTGTGGACCCAGCGTGGCATGAGTTTACATCATCTCTAAGGGCCATGATCACACAATCGCGCGCATCAGCTATCCGCACTCTGAATGGCGCAGACCAAGCGGCGGCGTTTCTTTTCGGCGCAGTTGAGGGCGCTACCATGACGAGCGCTCCCCTTTTGCTCGCAAACGCGACCCACGACGCCTTGGCTGCCAGTCTTGCGTCTCCCGACAAATTCGCGCCGAGACCGGACCAACGCGCGGCGGTGCTGTCCCCGCCGTTACTTAGTGGGACACATCGCCCTTCGGGGGCCCTTATGTCGTGGCTCGAAGGGCAATTCGCTGACTCGCGTAGGCAGTTTTGGGCAGTCTTGCGGCGACAAATTGCGTTAGGTCTCGCGACTGAAAGCCGGATCACCAAAGCCTTATATACACGAAGCATTCTTGACGAAATTCAAGCGACAATTGCTCGTCAGCGCCAACCAGAATCTTTTCAGATGGCAGTTCAGCTCTTGATTGAGAGCGAAAACAATGAATCGGTCGCCAAGGTTGGATGGAATGAGCAACTCATCAATGCCTATGTCGACCAAAGTTTGGTGGACTTTGTCGTTGCTCACGCCAAAGAACATCAGGGTTCAAAGGTCGGTCGGCAGGGGGTCGCCGTTGAGCTTTTCCAGCAATGGACTGAGCTGATTACGACGGACCGCATCAAAATTGCTGAGTCTATGCTGAAATACGTGGCAGCGCTCGCTTTCGAATCATCTGGCTCATTCTACTCGTCCCAAAACCTGGGAGGGCGGAGCCTAGAAGTGCTTCGTCACGCGGCAGAGCGCCGGCCCGAGCTCCGGAATGGAGTTGCCTCCGAGGTCGCCGCAGCAGTCATGAAGAGGCTGCAGGTGCCGGGCTTCTGGACGGCGCAGAGAGCGGCCCTTGAGACCGCATCAGCCTATCAGGATGCTTTTTCGCAAGACCAACTTCGCGACATCCTTGACATTATTCTTGACATTCTGGCGCATACCGCCCCAGCAACAAACATCGAGCCGGTGGTCCGGCCGGCGCTAATTTTCCTTGTCTCTGAACCGGTCAAACACCTTGCAGGACGAGTGCCTGATCTGGGGCGGCGCATTGTCGATACGATTCTACGTTTCGGCGTGCAGCAGGAAAGCGAGCATGCAAGGGTTTTATTTTACCTTCACGATTTCGACCCTGCCCTCCTTCGTGACGCCTCAGTGGCGGATAAGCTGCGGGACCCTGTTATCCAGGTGCGGCATCGATCACTTCAGAGCAACGCGAGCAACGCAGTCGAAAATATTGAAGCGTTGCTGCTTGCGCCCGCAATTTCGGGTAGCGATGGAGTGCACGACGCGCTGGATGGGCTCGCCCGCATTCTCAAGTTGGCGGTTGAACCTGGCCTCAGCATTGCCTTGCCGTTTGCGTATGGTCCGTTGCTCTTACTTGCAAACGAGCAACAGAAAATTGCAGCCGAGATATTGGTGAGCGTCGAGTCTTTTCGGGATTCGCTCCACCCTATACTAAGGCTGATCATCGAGCTTTGGATTCAGGCCAAAGACCGGCCACTTCTGTTCGCGGCATTTTCTCTTCCGCAGCCTACGACGCCGGACCCCGTCATCATCCACAATTGGGCCTACGCGTTGATGCTTTTCGCCGACTCGCTGCAGCAGAGCGAACAACTCTTCGCTGTGTTAGCCGCTGCGAAGACCCAGCCTGGGCTAGCGAAGGCGATTATGGGGGGCTTGACGGATGGGGACCGGGTCGTTTAGAATGCCGCACATGGCCGAGTTGTTGCAATGGCTCAAGGCAGTCCGAAAGCATTGGGTGCAAGAATTGATCGGCGGCGTTTTAATAGGACTGCTTGCGGTCTATTCCGAAATGAGCGGAACGGTGGTTGCGCCCCGTGTGTATGAGTACGCCGCCGGTTTGTTGCTCTTCTACGCGATGTTTTTGGCTTGGCGCGACGAATACCGAAAGCGCCTAAGCTTGGAGGCTGAAGGCGCACTATCCACCCCTCCGTCGTTGCTGCCGACACTCGTCGCAACAATTCAAGGCATTGAATTCGAGAATGGTCCTGCGTATGGGAAAGTGGATTACTGGCCGTCCAATTGCAACCTTGCCCTATCTGTACGCCTTAGGAATCCGACCGATGGCATACCGAGCATGGCTACCGAATGGGGAATTGAGCATCGGGGAAAACTCATCTGTGGCAAGGTTGAGATCGACATAGAACCGGGCCGCTCAGTTGCTATGGCTCTCCTGCCCGCCGGACTTAAGATATATGGGACAATCAGCTTTCGCCTCAAGCCTGAAATGCTCGCGTTATTGCAAGACTTGGACTGGCAGGTTCGATTCAAGGATTCCGCTGACAGGCTTCACTACGCAGAGTTTCCCACATTGCTAAGACAGGACGGCAAGCAATGATCCGCGCCAGATCACTGCTCAGCATCGCCCATGCATCCGGTGAGCGCAGCGGCAGCGGCCTTATCCGGCGTCAGGCTATCGTCGCCGTAGATTATGGTTATCAATCCCTCCACCATGTCCTTCTGTCCGGGCGGGAGCTTGGTTCCGGCCATCGTGGCCCTGATCTCATCCGAAGTCACGCCCTCATCGCGCTTTTCGGCAATGGTCCGCGCCAGGTTCGCCACGATATTGCAACTGGCCAGCTTATCCGATTTCCCAGCCAGAGCGGTCAAGGGATAAAGCAGCAGCGCAACGATCAGAGCCACAACCGCCTTAGCGTTGCACCGTTTGGCCGCGCGCCGCTTCATCGCCCGGTAGTGCGGATGCGTCTTGAAATGATATTCAGCGCAGGGGCGACAGTAGAACATCACGATCTTTTGCGCGTATCGGCTCTTAGACATAGCGCCTCGCCTTCGGGAATTGCAGGCTTAGTTGCGCGGGCCGTCTGGATGCGTGATGCAGAAGCATCCGCCAGTTCGGACGCTTCAGCATCCTGCTATCGCCTCGCCGAAGATGTCGGGGTTTTTGCGATTGTTATGGCGGAATTGGAATTCCGCGAGGTACAGCGGCAGGTATTTCTTGCTGACGTGATGAAAGGTGCCGATGACTCCGCGCTTAAGCAGCGACCAGAAATTCTCGATATTGTTGGTATGTACCTCGCCGCGTACATACTCGCCGACCGAATGACCGACTATCTTGTGCTTAAAGCCGAGCTTGTCCAAAGACGCATAGCCAAGAGCTTCATCGGTCGCGACCAGATCAACCTTGTCGCTCACAACCTTGCGCACGAACCGATTGAGCGTTGCAGCATCGGTCTGCTCGATTACCTGACAGACTACGTTTCCCTTGCGCGCGATGGCTCCGATCACTGTCGCCTTCCCGCTCAGGCCGGTAATGTGCTGCTTCTTGTCCCAATGGCGGTTTTTGTCCTTGCCGCCGATGCCCGTCTCATCTACTTCAACGATCCCCATAAGCTGCTGGAAATCGGGATCGTACATCGCCGCGCGCAAGCGATGGCACATGTACCACGCCGTGCGATAGTCGCCGCATCCGATCTGGCGTTGGATTTGAAGCGCGCTAACTCCCTTCTTGGAGTTGAGTATCTGCCAGAGAACTTCAAACCACGTCTTGAGCGGGTAGTTCGTGTTCTCGAAAATGGTTCCCGCGATGATCGAGAACCGATAGGCGTTACCCTTGCGGCAGGCTTTGTTCGCGCACTCCCATTTCCACGGCTGGGCGATCTTGTAAACCTTGTCCGGCGTGCCACAACGTGGGCATTTAACCCGCCCGTCCGGCCAGCGGCGCTCCTTCAGGAATTGCTTGCAGGCATCGTTCGTCGGGAAGGTTTCCATCAACTGTCTGAGCGTCATCATGAAATGAAATATAGCGCATTACCGTCTATCCGTCAAGCCCCCCATAATCGCCCTAGCGAACGCCATTGCACTAGCACAAGCGACAAGGTCGCTTGCAACAAAGGAACCCGACGTTGGTCCGGAAGAGATTCGCGCAGAAAACCGCGAGATATTCTACTCTTCTCTTGGTCAACGTCTGACTGTGCTTCAGCAAGTCGATGACGAGAAGGGTCGCGACATCTGCATGGCGTTGCTGGATCAATGCTTCCATCAGGGTCCGCGTGAAGTCAACGCAGCAGTGCTTTTGTCTGCCCTGCGTTTGAATTTGGGTGACTATGTCAGGCACGCAAACCGATCTAATTACATGAAGCGTCTAGAAAACAATCGTGACTGTCGCTTGGTTCTGGTTCCGATTCTTCAGATGTTTGAGGTCAATCCGTTGCCTGACTAATTTGAGGTCAGGGGCCTCTCTTAATGCCTTCTGAAAAGCTGGCCTCCACCCCCAAATCTCGACCGGGGCAATCGGTATCATGGATACGCCGACAGTAGCTGCACAGAAGGCCAGTCTCAGCGATTATTTGGCGGCTGAGCGGACTCTTCTTGCATGGATTCGCACAGGCCTGGCCTTGATGGGGTTCGGTTTTGTGGTGGCGCGCTTCGGGCTCTTCCTGCAGCAACTCCAAGTGATGCAGAGAGCCCCGGCAGAACAGTCATCCGGGTTGTCCCTCTGGTTCGGCACAGCCCTTATCGCAGTCGGAGTAATCGTGAATGCTTTTGCCGGATGGCACCACCTCCGATTGGTCCGGGAGTTGGATCTCGGTGAAACGTCACACTCTCATCCTACGACCCAGGCTGTTGCGATTGCTTTCTTTCTGGCGTTGGTCGGCTTGGCAATGGCGATCTATCTCGTTTCGGTCCGAAGTTTCACTCGCTCGTAGTTGGGAAACAGTAAGGAGATACCTATGACGCTCAGTAGAGGCAAGGGGATCATTGACACACCCAGCAATCACTCGGTGGACCAGACGGTGGAGAGGCTCAAGGGAATCCTGGAAGGTAAGGGGGTCGCCATCTTCGCGCTGGTCGACCACAGCGGAGAAGCGGGGAACGCGGGATTAAAAATGCGTCCCACCAAGCTGTTGATCTTCGGGAGCCCCAAGGCTGGGACCCCGGTCATGCTGGCCGCTCCCAGCATCGCGATCGATCTTCCGCTTAAGATTCTGATCTGGGAAGATAGCCAGGGGAAAGTCTGGGTTTCCTACAACAGCCCGGTGTATTTGCAGGAGCGGCATGGCGTACCGCAGGAGTTGCTGCAAACCCTCGCGGTAGTGGAAACCTTGGCAGTCAAGGCGGGCGAGTAGCAAACGGGGCATCGGAACCGATGCTACTCAGTTTGCGGACGAATTCCACGCCGCGAACAAGGAGAGAGTGTGGGCATCCGGTGCTAGCGTTCGGCAACCTTTTTCAGGTTGTCGTACAGACTAACACCATCCAGGTCTGGAAGCCGACTCCCCGCTTTTACATGAACCTCGATCCAACCGTCGAGAGCTTCGTACAGGTCTTTTCTGGTCGCTTCGACCGTTGTTCCCGTAGCCCACAACCCATCAAACCCGGGAATCGAAGCGAACCACGTTCCGTCGTCCATCTTTTCGTACGACGCCTCTCGCTTGGCCGCTTCAATGTATTGAACAAAGGTCGCCACGAAACACCAACCTAGCTTTCATACTTAGCGTAACTCCTTTGTACTCCTTGTTCAAGAATCCCGAGAGTGGACTCTCCGCGATCAGCGCGGCGGCATCGTGAGTTTCCCCAGAATCGCCGGCGCGCGCGCGCCGGTGACGCTGGGGACGTTACCCGGCTTGCCGCGCAACATCTGATAGCCGAGAATCGCGAACGCCACCGCTTCGAGCGCGTCGCCATCTATTCCGATCCGATCGGCGGTTATCACCTCGATCGCTCGCAGCTCCTGCCTCAGCATCCGCATTAAGGTTGGATTGCGGGCGCCGCCGCCGGTCGCAATAAGTTGATCGACCCGGCCCAGCGGCATCACGAATTTCCGGCACGCATCCGCGATAGAACGCGCGGTGAGCGCCGTCAACGTCGCGATCAGATCGTCGCCGCCGATCGCGAGCCGGCGCGCGTGCGCTTCGACTCGCGCCAGGTAAGGCGCCCCGAATTGCTCGCGTCCCGTTGACTTGGGCGGCCGGCGGCGGAAGTACGCATTCCGCATCAAGTTGGCGAGCATCGGCTCGCTCACCGTGCCGCGCGCCGCCATCTTGCCGCCGCGATCCATCCGCAGCCGGCCGCTGGACAGCCTGGCGGCGAGCGCATCGATCAGCATCACGCCCGGCCCGGTGTCGAAGGCGATCACGCCGCGTCCGCTCGCCGGGACGTAGGTTGCATTCGCAATGCCGCCGATGTTTTGCACCATGCGGCCGAGCTTGCGATCGCGGAACATCCACAGATGCGCCAGCGGCGCGAGCGGCGCGCCCTCTCCGCCCAGCGCGATGTCCATCGGGCGGAAATCGGCGACCACCGGCAGGCCGGTCATCGCGGCGATCACGGCGGATTCGCCGAGCTGGAGCGTCGAGGGCGTTTGTCCGCGCGCCGCGGTCCGCGGCGGGCGATGGAACAGCGTATGGCCGTGCGAGCCGACAAAGCTCAGCCGGGCGAGCGGGATTCGCGCTCGGCGGTCGATCGCGATCGCAGCGCGGCCGAAAGCGCGGCCGAGCTCGAAATTGAGCGTGGAAATCTCGTCTGTGCCGACCCGGTCCCCGCCCGAGGCTCGCAGCAGGCGCGCGCGGAAGGCCGGCGAGTATGGATAGCTGTGGAACGCGATCAGCCGGGCGGGCGGATTTTTCGTCTCGTCGATCGCGACGATCGCGGCGCTGATTCCGTCATGCGACGTGCCCGACATCAGGCCGATCGCGCGATGGGTCCCCGGCGCGAGACTCAGTTCAATCGCCCTGTTCGTCATCGTGATGTCCGTCATCGTGAGGCTCGTTATCGTGAGGCTCGTCGTGGCGCTCAGGAATTTGGTCTCTGATCCGCACGCGGGGAAACGAGCCTAGGATCAAGCGCCATCCCGAAGGCAGCTCGAGAGTCGCGGATTCGCGATGCGCCTCCGGCTCGATTATGACTTTGTGGCCGCCATGCCATTGCACGATCAACATCTGGTGGCCGGTTTGGCGGCCGGTCACGCGATCGATCGCGAAGTCGCCGTACATCGTGCTGGTGATGAGATCGGAGAACGCCGCGCGCAAGCGTTCCTGATCGATCGAGTCGGCGGCCTTGAGCGCCGCGGCGGTCAGCAGGCCGGCGGCGTAGGCTTGCGCACAGGGATAGTCGATCGCGAGCGCGGGAAAGGCGGCCCGCATCCGGCGCGCGAACTCCTTGGGCGCCGGGCCGAGCTGCGGGACGATCCGGGCGCTCTCCTCCCATCCGCTTGGCCCGACGATTCCCTCGGCCTGCTCACCCAGCGTCGCGCCGAAACTCGCGACGCCGGCGGCTACGCAGCAGAGCACCGGGATACTCAGGTCGTGCTCAATCACTATCCGCATCAACTCAAGGTCTTCCGCGAAATTTCCGGCTGCGGCGAGCACGTTGATCCGCGAGCGCTTGAGCGCGGGAATCAGCCGCTCCCATACGCGGTCGGGTCCGTTGGCGCTGTACGTAAGCCGCACGCGCACGCCCCGCCGCCGCGCCCATCGCTCGCTGCACGCCCGTTCGAGGCCTGTGGCCACGTCACGCGCGAACGGCGTCTTGGAGGCGACGATCGCCAGCCGCTTGCGCCAGAACTTGAGCGTGCTCAGCAGGCGCGCGAACGGTGCCAGATAATCGCTGGCCGGACTAAGCACGCCCACGATCAGGTTGCGATCGTTCAGCCGATTGCGATCGTAGAGTTGGTCACTCGCGCCGCCATGATTCACCATCACCATCCCGGCGCCTTGCGCGATCGGCGCGGCGGCGCGGGCCAGGCGGCTCGAATAGGGCCCGAAGATCAGATCGGCGTGGTGATCGGAGCACAGCCAGCGATAGATTTGTTCGGCGCGCGACGGCTCGCTGCGATCGTCCTGGCATTCGAGCGCGAGCCGATATCGGCGGCCGCCGGCCTCGATCCCGCCGGCCGCTTCGGTGTCCGCGACGAACAGGCGCAGGCCCGCTTCGGCTTGACGGCCCATCTCGGCGTAAGCGCCGCTCAGCGAGAGCGAGAGCCCGATCGTCAGCGCATCCGTGGGTGATTTTCCCCCTGTCAGAGCGCGACTTCGGCGATGCCGCCCTTGATGACCGCCTGCCCGCTGGGATTGTAGGTCTCGTAGGCGTACACCATCCGGCGCGTCCGCTCACCCTCGCGCCAGACCTTGGTGGTGATCGTCTGGCCGGGCAGGACCGGCTTGGTGAAGCGCACGCGCAACCGCCGCAGCCGCAACGGATCGCCGCCGCAGAGCTTGTCGATCGCGACTCGCGAGGTGAAGGCCATCGTGCACAAGCCGTGAACGATTATTCCCGGCAGCCCGGCCATCTTCGCCACGTTTTCATCGACATGAATCGGATTGCGATCGCCCGAGGCCTCAGCATAGCGAAAGGTTTGGTCGGGGTCGATCGTCTGGCTGACGACGAACACGGGATCGCCGCGTTCCGGTTCGGGCGGGCGGACTTCGGCGGGTGCGCCCTTCACGCCGCCGCGGATGAAAAGCGTGAACAGCGTCTTTTGCACCGGCTCAGCGCGCTGGTTGCGCGCGTCGAGCTCGATAACCATCGTCTCGCCGGTGCTGCGGCTTTCGATCGACGCGACTTTTGACGTCGAAGTAATCACGTCGCCGGGACGAATCGGGTTGGGAAACTCCATGTCCTGCTCGCCGTGTACCAGCCGCAGCGGATTGACGCCCGCTTCAGGATCGGAGACCGCGAGGAGCAGCGAATTCCAGGTGACGACCACGCCGAACATCGGCGGCGCGACGATTCCACCGGCCAGGTTGGCGTCGAAAAAATGCGGGTTGTCATCGTTGTAGGCGCGCGCGTAATTCTGCACCGCCTCCAGCGTGACTGTGGTCGTGTTTGGGGGATATTCCCTGCCCAGGCAGGCTTTGTTCAGTGGCATCGTATCGGTTCTCCGCGGTTGGAAGTTGGCGCCGCCGCAGCGCTGACTCTAGGCGATTTCACGCCCTCCGATAAAGACCGCCTTCAGCTTCATCTGCCGTGAGAGTAGCAACAAATCGGCCCGCGCGCTGGGTTTTATTTGGCCGCGATCTTCGAGCGCGAGCATCGCGGCGGGATTGGCTGACGCCATCATCGCCGCCTCGCCGACGCTCACCCCAGCCTGCTCGACCGTCACGCGAATGCCGTCCAGCATCGAGATCACGCTGCCGGCGAGCGTGCCGTCGCCAAGGCGCGCCGCGCCGGCTTCGACCCGCGCGGGCGCGCGGCCAACGTGACGCGACGCCGCGATGGGCTCGCCCGCCAGCGCGACTTTGTCGGTGGTGAGCAACATTCCTTTGGCGCCGCGCGCCCGATAGACCAGCGCGAGCATCGCGGGATCGACGTGTACGCCGTCGGGAATCAACGCGGGTGTGGCTTCGCGCGTCAGGAGCGCGGCGGCGATCACGCCGGGGTCGCGATGGCGCAGCGGGCGCATCGCGTTGAACAGATGGGTGAACATCCGGGCGCCGGCGGCGATGGCGGCATTGGCCTCGGCCAGCGTCGCGTCGGTATGACCGATCGATACCACCACGCCGCGCGCGCCAAAGCGCCCAATCGCCTCCAGCGCTCCCGACAGCTCAGGCGCGAGCGTGACGATGCGGAGCTTTTCGAGTCCGAGCACGCGCTCCAGCGCGTCGCCGCGCGGCTCCAGATTGAGCGGCGCGTGCGCTCCGAGACGGGCGGACGAGATGAACGGGCCTTCGAGATGCATCCCCAAGATTGCGGCGCTCGCGCCGACCGCCGCGGCCATCGCGGCTGCGATCGCAGCGTGCGCGCGTTCGATCTGATCGAGTGGAGCGGTGACCGCAGTCGGCAGAAACGCCGCGGTCCCCTCGCGCGCCAGATGTACCGCCAGCGCCGCGATTCCATCCGGCCCCGCCGTCATCACGTCGATCCCGTGCGAACCGTTGACTTGCAGGTCGATAAAGCCGGGCAGGATGTAATCGTCGCCGGCGTCCGAAGCCGCCGAGTCGATCGTCTCGATCCGCTCGCCGAACCCGACCCGGCCGCCGAAGGTGCGGCCGTCGCCGGGCGCGATCACTCCGCTCAGATGTTTCATCGCCGGCGCGCTACGTACTCCTCAGTTGGCGCGGAATCGCTCCTGGAGCAGGCGCGAGAAGCGGGGCAGGTAAATCAGGTCGAAGACTTCGTCTTTGCCGGGGAACATCGCGACCGCGGCGCCCTTGAGCGCGCGCACATGCTCCCACGCCTCTTCCAGAGTCAGCGAGTCGTCCTGCACGAGGGTGGCAAAAGTCAGATCGACCAGAAAGCGCAGCCGTCGCAGCAGCTTGTCTTCATGTTCGATTTGAGCGGCGCGCTCGTCTTTGGGCATGGCGTTCCTTTCGCGAGTTCGGCCGCGATCGACCGGCCGCATCTCAATCATTATACATCGGGCTGCGGCTGCGACTGGATTTTCAGGGACTCGGCGGCGGACTGTTGGGCTCGGCCGCTTCGCGCTGCACCTCTTCGATAAGCAGGATCGCTCCGCCCACTCCGGCTGCGCCGATGAAGACCGCCAGCGGCAAGGAGTAACGGGTCTGGCTTCCGACCGCAGCGCCACCCGCGGCGCCCACCACCGCGCCGATACCCACCAGTGTCAGTTCGCGCTCAATGCTCATCGGTTGTGCCGCGCATCCGCTTACGAATGCGGCCGCGGCCAGCCAAAGTGCAGCTCCGGACAGGCGGGCCGGGGCCTTGCGAGGCCGCCTGAACGGGTCGAGGACAGCGATCCGGGAGCGCTTCATGCCCACTGCAAGTAGCATACGGAGCAGAGGATGTCAGTGTTCGCCGGGGCCGGGCGCGGTCGCGAGCGCTGGGGCGCGAAGGCTTGTCTTGTGCCCATCGGGATGACAAGTTCGATTGCACTGTGCAGCAGGTGCGTCTGAAGAGCAGCTTCATCTACCTCGCCAACGCCGTCAACGATCTGCGCGGAAGCTGGAGCATCATCGGCCTGATCCTCGCGCCGCTGGTACTGGCCGCTTCACTATGCCTGCTGCCCGACGCAATCAGGCTGCAACACGATCTGGTGCACAATCTGTCGCCCGGCGAACGCAGCGTCGCTTACGTTCCGGCGCAGGATTCCGGCGTGCCGGCTCCCGCAGGACCGGTCACGTTCTGGATCAGCTTCCCGACCCGTCCGCTCCACATCCTGGCTTTTCTGATCACGCTGGCGGTGAACCTGGTGGTGCTATGCGAGCTCAAGCGGATGCGCGCCGGCTCCCGGGCGCCGACTCCGCTCGGCGAGGCGTTCGAGGTCTATCGCGCCGCGATTCCACTGGTGCCTTCGTTCTTCTTCATCCTGCTGTTGCAAGTGCTCGCGATCGTGGTCGGCGCCGTGTTGCTTATCATTCCCGGTCTGCTGGCTTACGTCTGGCTCTACTTTTCGCAGTACGCGCTGGTGTTCGACAACCGTCGCAGTTGGCCCGCGCTGCTGCACAGCCGGGACCTGATGCGCGGGCGGTTCTTCAAGGTCGCCACGCGGATCGGGGTCTTCCTGGCGGTATGGTCGGGTTACAATTCGTGGGTCGGCGGCGCGTTCGTGGGATTGAGCTTGCTGATGGAGCCACTCGGCTACCTGATGGGGCGACTGTCGGCCGCGGTATTCGTGGTGGATCTGCTGGCGGTTTCGGTGGCATTCGTAACCACCGCGTTCTTCATGGCCGCCAGTGCGCGGCTCTATCAGGACCTGAACGCAGTCCCGGAAGATCAGGGCGTGCAGGCCGCCCGAGTCGAAACGGCGACCGCGCCGTTGGCCCAGGTGCGCGCGTAGAATCCGGGGGCTTACTTAATGCGGATCAACGCGCTCACCCCAGCACAAGTCAAGTTAGATGAGTTCTTCGGAACACCCGCACCTGCGCACGGCGCGAGAGCGCTCAGGCCGTCCCAACGGGCTTGAGCGTAAATCCCGCGAACCCGGTTCTACAGATGCTTTATGTAATCGACCAGCGACTTGATCTGATCGTCGGTCAAGTCCGACGCGGCGGCATGTATGCCGCCTTCCTTGATTACCTCCTTGATATAGTCGTCGGTCTTGCCCTTGAGCGCGGTCGCGAGGTTCGCCGGGGGTGGGTGCAGCGGTTTGCCAGCCCACCCGTCGCCTTTTCCGCTGGGCCCATGGCAAGCGGCGCAGCTGTGGTTATAGTTCCCTTTGCCGGAATCGGCACCAGTAATGGTGTAGGAAAAGTCTGGTCCATAGCCATTCCCCACGTAGTAAAGGCTCCCAGGGTGAATCGTGTAGGTTACGGTGTCGCCCGCCGCCGCCGCGAACGAGCCCACAAACGTAGCAAATCCACCCTGACACAGTACATCAAAATACACATCGTAGGTGCCTGGGAGCACGTAGGAAACGTTATCAAGAGGGACCCGTTTCCCGTCTACCACGATTGATTCAAAGGAGGCACCCTGAAAAAACCAATGGCCCGCCAAAACAACCGTGACGACCTCAGATGGAGGTCGCTCCGGCCCTTTATACAGTTGTTGCTGCGAACACCCAAAGCCGCATAGGCAAAGGGTCCCGATCACCACCATGAATTGACCGATCTTCAGCGGCCTCATTGATCCCCCTCCTTCGTACATAGAGGATTTCTGCTTCGCTTCCAAGCAGGCCAAAGTGCCGGTCCGAGGCGGCTGAACCGGGATTTTCCTTTTGAGTCTCTGCTTCCAGTTACTTAAACCAGGCGGGCGAGCGCACGCGACGCGACCTGGAGTGCGGCCAGACTCGGCGATGCGAGCGCCTTGAGATCGGCCGCGAGCCGCTGGACTTCATTGAATGCATTCTCGCGCGTGCCCAGCGCGCGGCGCACCGCTTCGCCCGCGTCGGCGACATCGCCGTGGCCGGTCAGGATCGCGCGGGCCAGCTTTACGCGAGTCGCACGCAAGTCGGCGCCCAGCTCGCGCGCCGCGCGCCGTTCCCATCGATCGTCGCCGCCAATCGCGTCGGCCGCGGTCTCGAGCAAGTCGAAGTCGAGGAACTCGCCGAGCCGGAAATAAACCGCCGCCACGCGCGCCGGATCAAGCTCGAGATCGAGCTTGAGGTCGAACTTGAGGTCCTGGCTGAGACTCAAAACACTCAGCAGATGGTCGGCGAACGCCAGCCGCGCCAGCTCGTAGGCAGGCTGTTCCTGATGAACCGCGGCGCGCAGGTCGCGATAGGTCCGCTCGAAGCGATCGCGCTCGCCCGCCACCAGCATGGTCTCGAACTCCGCGCTCAGCAGCTCCAGGGCGGGCCGCAACCGGTTGACGGTCTCGCCCACCGAAGCGTCGTGATTCGCGCTTGCGATCGCCCATCGCGAAGCCCGATCCACGGCCCGCTCGAGCGCCACAAACGCGCCCAGCTCCGCCTCGACGCTCAACTCGTTGGCACCCGCCCGCAGCCGCGCTACGCGCTCGCGGACCGCCAGGACATTGTTTGCGATCAGCCACGCGCGCGCCGCCTGCTCGGCTTCGAGACCGTAATCGCGCACCAGCGAGAAGACGAAGATCGAGCCCATCAGGTCGACCAGCTCATTGACCATCGCGGTCGCGATCAGCTCGCGGCCCAGGCCATGACCCGCAATCTCGGCGGCGAACTGCTGCGCGAGCGCGGCGGGGAAATAGGGCACGAGATAGCGATCGACCAGGTATGGATCGTCCGCCAGCGGCGTCGCTCCAAGCCGGTGCGCGAGATCGATCTTGGTATAGGCCGTCAACACCGAGAGCTCCGGGCGGGTGAGTCCGGAAAAGCGCGCGCGGCGCGCGCTGAGCACCTCGCGGGTCGGCAGCGCTTCTTCATGACGGCGCAGGAGGCCGCGCTGCTCGATCGCGGTCAGATGGTCGCGAAAGGCGCTCACCTGGACGCGGCTGCGCATCTGCTCGAGGCTCAACATCAGGTTCTGATCGCGATTGTCGCGGATCACCTGGGCGGCGACTTCATCGGCCGCGGCCGCGAGCGCGGCATTGCGATCCGCGAAGCTCAGCGTGCCGCGCGCGAGCGCCGGCTGGAGCAGGATTTTGAGGTTGACTTCATGGTCCGACATGTCGACGCCGGCCGAGTTGTCGATCGCGTCGGTATTGATCCTTCCGCCCGCGATCGCGTACTCGATGCGTGCCTTCTGCGTGAGTCCGAGGTTGCCGCCCTCGACCACGATCCGGGCGCGCAGCTCGCTGGCCGCGATCCGGCACGCGTCGTTGGCGTGATCGCCGGCCTGCGCGTCGCTCTCATCCGAGGCGCGCACGAAAGTGCCGATCCCGCCGTTGTAGAGCAGGTCGATGGGCGCGCGCAGGATCGCGTGGATCAGGCTCTCGCTGTCGAGCGTGGCGGCCTCGCATTGGAGCGCCGCCTGGGCTTGCGCGCTGAGCGCGATCGCCTTCGCGCCGCGCCTGAACACGCCGCCGCCCTGGCTGATCAGGTTGGCGTTGTAATCCACCCAACTGGAGGCCGGCAGCGCGAACAGCCGCTTGCGCTCGGCGAAGCTCGCAGTCGGGTCCGGGTCGGGGTCGATAAAGATATGGCGATGGTCAAACGCCGCGATCAGCTTCAGATTCGACGATTGGAGCAGGCCGTTGCCGAACACGTCGCCCGACATGTCCCCGATGCCGGCCATCACGATCGGCGCGCCGCGCTCCGGGTCGCGCCCCATCTCGCGCAGATGGCGGCGGGCCGATTCCCACGCGCCACGGGCAGTGATTCCCAGCACCTTGTGATCGTAGCCGTGCTCGCCGCCCGAGGCGAAGGCGTCGCCAAGCCAGAAGTTGCGGCGCACCGCGATCGCGTTGGCGCGATCGGAAAATGCGGCGGTGCCCTTGTCGGCGGCGACCACCAGGTAAGGGCCGTCGCTGTCCAGCACCTTGACCCGCTCGGGCCGGACCACCCGTCCGCCGATCACGTTGTCAGTGAGATCGAGCATCGCGTTCATCAACGTTTCGTAGGCATCGACTACATCCTGGCGAGTGGGCCCGGCCCGCGTTTTGACGATAAAGCCGCCCTTGGAGCCGACCGGCACGATGATCGCGTTCTTCACCGTCTGGGTCTTCATCAGGCCCAGAATTTCGGTGCGATAGTCGTCGCCGCGATCGCTGTGGCGGATTCCGCCGCGCGCGACTTTGCCCGCGCGCAGATGGCAGCCCTCCATCCTTGGATTGTTGACGTGGATCTCGTACAGCGGCGGATCGTCGGGCAGCTCGGTGATTTTGGCGCTTTCGAACTTGAGCGCGAGGTACCCGTCGGGCGCGGGCGGCGGTGCAAAATAGTTGGTACGCACCGTCGCTTCGACCATCGAGAGCAGGCGGCGCGCGACGCGATCGTCTTCGATATTCTCGACTGCCGCCAGCGCGGTCAGATACCCGGCGCGAAGCTCGGCGAGCTTCGGCGCGGCTACGGCCCGATCGGGGTCCAGGCGCGCGATGAAGAGATCCACCAGCGCCCGCGCCAGCCCCGGATGCAGCAGCAGGACGCGGTTAAGCGCGGGGCGCGCGGGCGCAAGCCGCATCTGGAAGGCGACCGCCAGGTAGGCGCGAATCAGCGCGACCTCGCGCCATGCGAGCCCGGCCGCCAGCGTGAGCGCGTTGAGCGGATCGTCTTCGGCCCGTCCCATCCGCACCGCTCGCAGCGCCTCGGTCAGCAGCGACGTTCCGGGCAATTTGACGAGCGCGGTTCCCGTCGCGCTCTGAACGCGGAACGATTGCACCGACACCCGTTTTTTTTCTCCGGCGATAGCAGGCCATAGCTCGTGCGCATCCTCGGAGAGGACCTTGATGCCGAAGTTCTGGAGCATCGGCATCAGCTCGGACAGCGCCGGCGCCTTGTCGAGCTCGCAGATCCGTAGCTCGCCCGAATCGTCCGCGTCCGCGCGAGTAACCAACTCGATTTCCGGCGCGCCTCCGGCGAGCATCGCCTCGATGCGCTCGATGTCGCCGGCGGCCAAAGCCGCGTCGGCGGTCGCGATGTAATCCGGGCCGAACGCGTGCTCCCATCGCGATGCGAGCTCGCGGCCGCGGATTTCTCCGCAGCGCGCGGCCAGCTGCTCGCGCAGCCGGTCCTCCCAGCTGCGCGCGAGGCGGGCAACCTCGTCGCCAAGCTTCGCAGCCACGCCGCGCGCGGGCGGCGGCGCGGCGAAGCAAAAGTGCAGTTGGGCGGCGTGGCCCTCGCCGAGCGCCAGATGGTAGTAGACCAGCGGACCGCCGAGCGCGCGCTTGAGCGCTTCCTGGATCGCGATTCGCACTTCGGCGGAAAAGCGCTCCCGCGGCATCATGACCAGCGCGATCACGCTTTTCCGATCCGGATCCGGATAAAGGCTCAGCCGCACCTGAGTCTTGAGGTCGAGGATGTGGCCGAGCTGCGAGCGCAGCTCATCGATTGAGGCGCGAAACAATTCCTCCTTGGGAAAGCTGTTGAAGGCCGCGACGATCTGCTTGTAGTCGTGCGAGCCGGGCTGCGCCTTCTCTGCCGCCAGCACCGCAAGCAATTTGCCGCGCAGCACCGGCACGTGCTCGGCCTCCTCCGCGCGCGCCTTGGAGGTGAACAGGCCGAGAAAACGGTCGAAGCCGGCGGTGTGGTCATTTTCGCCGGTGCGGCGAATCGTGATGTCGTCCATCGCCGCCGCGCGATGAACGCGCGCCAGGGCGTGGGTCTTGCCGACAATCAGCCGCGGTCCCTCGAAGAGCAGTTTGCGCTCGCGCGCGTCGATCTCCGCCAGCGGCGTGGGCTTTTTGAACCGGGAGCGCGACTCGCTGCGCAGAATTCCCAGTCCCGAGTCGGGCTCGATCCCGAGCGTCTGACGGCTGTCGCTCCCGGCCACCTGATAGCGGCGATAGCCGAGAAAAACGAATCCGCCGTGGACCATCCATCGCAGCAGGTCGCGAATTTCCACCAGCTCGCGGATCGCGGCCGTCTCGTCGCAGATCGCCAGCGCGCGCGCCGTCATCGGCTCGAAATCCGCCGCGACATTGTCCAGCTCCTCGAGCCGGCTCTTGAGCTCAGCGGCAATCTGCGGCGCGGAATCGCCCGCAATCTCGAGTTCCGCATAGACCAGCGACTCGCGGTGCTCGGCGGCTGCGTTCTGCTCCAGCGAAACCAGCCGCCCCTCAGCGTCGCGGGTCACGGCGAAGATCGGATGAAGCAGCATCCGGACCGGCGCGTCGAGCTGATGGAAATATTCGAGCACGCTGTCGACGATGAACGCCCGATCGCGCATCGTGCTTAGCACGATGGTGGCCTTGGCGTCGGCGGCGGGCGCGACGCGCACCGCGATCGGCGCGGCGCGGAGCGAAAAGAAATCAAAGCCGTTCGCGGCGATCTCAAGCAGGCGATCGGCGCCGATGCGCGTGGCGAGATCGGGAGCCAGGCGGGCGAACAGGCGCGCGGAAAAAAGCCGCAGCTTCCGTGCCCGCTCGCGCGGCTGGGTCTGGCCGATCAGATTTTCGAGCGCCGATTCGATTTCCACGCTGCACCGAAACCAGTCGATTATAAGTTGCGGGCGCCGGTATCGGCCAGCTATCGGTGGAGTTGGTCCAGTCTCATCAATAGAGTGAGCGCGGCCAGCTAGAGAGTGAGCGCCGCCCCATGCCGGAAATCGAGATCACCGCGATGACGTTCGGCCCTTACGGCGTCGGCCGGCTCGACGGCAAGATCGTGATGGCGCCGAATTGCGTGCCGGGCGATCGGCTGGAAGTAGCGATCGAATCCGAGCGGCGCGACTACATCCTCGCCCGGCCGACCGCCGTGATTCGTCCCGGACCCGATCGCCGCACGCCGCCCTGTCTGTTTCTACCTCGATGCGGCGGATGCGACTGGCAAGCGATCGCTTATCCCGCGCAGGTCCGGCTCAAGGGCGAAATCATCGCGGCCGAACTGGGGCGCGCGCTCGGCGTGACGCTCGATCCCGCGCGCCTGGTCGAGCCGGCGCCAGCGGAGTTCGGCTATCGATCGCGGATCCGGCTCAAGGCCGGGCCGGGCGGCAAGCTCGGCTTCAATCAACTGGGCAGCAACCGGCTGGTTGAGATCGATCGCTGCATGGTCGCGGCGGAGGGGATCAGATTGCCGCATCGGCTCGCGGCCGCGCTCGGGCGCAACCTCGACACTATCGAAGTTGTATGCGAAGTCGTGCGCGACGGCCAGGCGGGAAGTGCTGATCGCTCACCTGACGCGGGTGCCCGCCGCGAACGACCTCGCGCGCGCTCGCGCAGTGATCGCGGCCAACGGTGCGATCGCCGGTATCGTGATGCGCAGCGGGCGGACGCGCGAGGTGATCGGCGATCCCGCGATTACGATCGAGCTGGAAGCGGGTCTCCAAATCACAGTCGACGCCGATCTGTTCAGCCAGGTCAATCACGATCAGAACCGCCGCCTGATCGCCTTCGTGATGGAAGCGGCGGGCGCGCGCGAGGAGGCGCGAATTCTCGATCTGTTCTGCGGCGCCGGAAACTTCAGCCTGCCCGCGGCGCGGCGCGGCGCCGAAGTAACGGGCGTCGACTCCGAGCCGCTGGCCGTCGCCGCGGCGGATGCGAACGCGCGGCGGATGGGCTTTGAGCGCGCGCGCTTCTCAACCATGAAAGCGACGGAGGTCGCGGCGTTTCTGCTCCGCGCGCGCTATCGCCCCACGAGCGTGATTCTGGATCCGCCGCGCGCGGGCGCGCCCGATCTGATGGACCCGATCGCGAAGCTGGGCGCGCGCGCCGTGGCCTACGTCTCGTGCAATCTGACCACGCTGGCGCGCGATTTGCGCGCGCTCGCGGCGCACGGATACCGGCTGGAAAATCTGCGCGCGTTCGATTTTTTTCCCAACACCCATCACGCGGAGATCGTCGCGCTCGCGGTATTGACTTAGATTGCGCGGCGTCCTTAATCTAGGGCCAGATTGGGTCCGTATTCCTTCCAGGGGCGAGAGCAAAACGATGGCGACCACCAAGCAGGAGAAAGCGCAGCGCCCGAAAATTACCATCATCCCGGGCCGCGGGGTCGCTCAGACCATCAACTACCTGCTGGAAGATCGCGACGATCTGGAATGGATCATCGCCGTGGGACGGACCAAGAACGGCGAGCTGTTCTTCTACGACACCGGCGGCGACATCGTTGAAGATCTCGGCACGCTCGAGTATCTGAAAGCGCGGATCGTCCGCGCCCATTTCGGCGACGAGTACGAATAAGCCCCCCGCTCCGGCCGCGCTTCAATCGTCGAATTCCTGTTCCGGCGGACTGGCGTAAATCACGCCCGCTTCGATCGCGATCGGCACCCGATAGAGAAATTTTCCACACGCGGTCGGCGGACCGGCGATGCATTCGCCGTTGGCCGGATCGTAATAGGCGTTGTGCGTCTGGCACATCAGGTAGCGCCCCTCTTCGGCGAAGAACTGGTTCTCCACCCAGTCCATCGCCATCGGCACGTGACGGCATCGATTGACGTAGGCGTGATACGCACCGCCGAAGTTGATCACGAAGCACTCTTCGTCGGTGCCGTGGATCGGCAGCATGAACTTCATCGATTCGCCCGGTCCGAGATCGCTGGCGCGGCAGACGAGGTAACGAACGCTTGTGCGTGGATGGTGTGTCGGGCGGGGTTTGCTCTTCAAGATGATGCTGCGGCGAAGGCCGCCGCGCGTTGGCGGCGGCTTGCCGGAGTCTGCCAAAGCCCTTAGCATCTGTAAATGCGCCGCGCCCGTTGGTCTGGGCGGCCGCTGGTGCCGGACGCGCGTCGTTTCCGCCTGAAAAATCTGCACGAAAGGAAGCGGTCATCCGCCAACGATGGAGAAACCGAAAATCCGTCCGGTCGAAGTCTTCCCGATCGAGCAACAGGAGCAAACTCTCATTTGCCTGCGCGACCCGAGCGGGATGGCGCCCGAGCCCGTGATGCTCGGGATGGGCGCGTACTTCCTGATCACGCTGTTCGACGGCAGCCACGGCGTCACCGACCTGCAGGCGGCTTTCACCGGGCGCTACGGCGAGATCATTCCCGCCGAGAAGATCCAGGAGTTGATCACGGCGCTGGACAACAGCTACTTTCTCGACTCGCCGAAGTTTGCCGAGCGCGTGAGAAAGGTGCGCGACGAGTTCGATCGCAATCCCGAGCGCCCCGCGATTCACGCCGGGCTGTGCTACGAGCGCGATCCCGGCAAGGCGCGCGACGAGATCCGGCGCTTCCTCGAACCGCCGCCGGACCCGGCACGGTCGCGACCTCGGGCCAAGGCGCGCCGCTCAGAGGCTTGATCGCGCCGCATATCGATCCGCGCCGCGGCGGCCCGGCCTATGCGCATGCCTACGCCGAGCTGGTGTGGCGCGAACCGCCGGAGCTGGTTGTGATCCTCGGTACGTCGCATTACGGGATGGGACCGGAGCTGTTCACCGCTACGCGCAAGAATTACGCGACTCCGCTCGGCGCACCCGAGACCGATCGCGGCTTCGTCGAGCGGCTGGCCGCGCGCTACACGGCGGGCGATCTCTTCGCCGACGAGATGCTCCATCGCAGCGAGCATTCGATCGAGTTTCAGGCCCTGTTCCTGGCCTGGGCGCTCGGCGCGCGCGGCTACACGGTGGTGCCGATTCTGGTCAGCTCGTTCCACGAGCTGGTGATCGGCGGCGTCGCGCCGGCCAGCGATCGGCGCGTCGGCGCCTTTCTCGACGCACTCAGGCATGAGCTCGAGGCCGACGGCCGTCGCGCACTGATCGTTGCGGGCGTGGACTTCGCGCACATCGGCAAGAAGTTCGGCGATGACTTCAGCGTCAACGACAGCGTAGTCGAATGGGTCCGGCGCGACGATTTGGCGCTGATCGAGACGATTACGCGCGGCGATCCGGAGGGGTTCTTCGCCGCGATCACGAAGGACCGCGATCGCCGGCGCATCTGCGGGATGGCCCCGATCTACACCCAGCTCGAATTGTTGCGCGGCAGGCCCAGCCGCCTGCTCAAGTACGATATCGCGCTCGAACCGCAGACCGGCTCAGCAGTCACGTTCGCCAGCTTGGCGATCGAATGATATGGAGAGTCGAAAACAGTGAGCGATTAAGGGAGCGGCTGCGATGTCTATTCAACTCGACCATATGATCCTCAATGTGAATGATCGGCAGGCCAGTATCGACTTTTATGTCGGCGTCCTGGGCCTGGAGTATGCGGGCGAGCGCGAACCCTTTTCGGTAATTCGCGTGACGCCTGAATTCACGTTGCAGATCGCTCCGTGGGGTACCAAGGGCGGTGAGCACTTGGCGTTCGCTATGTCGCGCTGGGAATTCGATGACCTGTTCCGCCGCGTCATCAACAAGGGCATCGAATATGGTGATCGCTTTGACAAGGTCGGCAATATGCGCGGGCCGGGTGACGAGCCTGGCGCCAGAGGACCGGGCAAGGCGCTCTATTTCTTCGACCCCAACCGGCATTTGATCGAGATCAGGCACTACTAAGTTCAAGCCGGCTGAGTGCGGCACATCGTGCGCCGCCTTGCGGCCTGCGCCATACTCTTGCGAGGCCGCCGAACCGGCGCGATAATCCAAATCCTCGGTGGACGCATAGCTCAGCCCGGTTAGAGCGCTTGCCTCACATGCAAGAGGTCCCTGGTTCGAGTCCAGGTGCGTCCACCAACACAACCGAAGCCGGCTACGCGGGCATGAACTTTCAGTTGCATTTTTGGTCGAAAACGATTCCGGGCGGCCAAGTTCGGCCTTTGCCTCCGGGAGTTTATACCGACACGATCACCGTGACCCTGACGATCTTCTAGGAGCGGGCTCTTCAGGTGGTGAATCGAGCGATGGCGATCGCTCACACGTTCGGATAGGCGTCGCTGCCCATCTCCAGTGGGTCGAGGCCGGTCCATTCGACCTCGGTCGATACGCGATTGCCCATCGTGCGCTCGATGATCACGAAAAAGGCCAGTGCGAGCGTGAACACCACCACGGCGTTCACGGTTACGCCGATCAACTGCGCGATCAACTGCGACGGATCGCCGAACAGAATTCCGCGCACCGGGCCGGCTACGCCGTTCCATCCGTCGCCGTAGCTGCCGTCGGCGAAGATGCCGACCGCGAGCGCGCCCCAGATTCCGCATGCCCCATGGACGGCGATCGCGCCGACCGGATCGTCAATTCGAAAGCGCCGCTCGAGCGCGATCACGGTCCATACCACGATCAGTCCCGCGACCACCCCGATGAACACCGCCGCCACCGGCGAGACGAAGGCACACGGCGCGGTGATCGCGACCAGCCCGCCGAGCATCCCGTTGCACGCCATCGCGACATCCGGCTTGCCGTAGCGCTCCCACAGGTAGAGCAGCGCGGAGAGCGTGCCGGCGGCCGACGCGAGCATCGTGTTGGCCGCGATCGAGCCGATTCGCGCGTCGGAGGCGGCGAGCGTCGAGCCGGCGTTGAAGCCGAACCATCCGAAGGCGAGGATCAGCGTTCCCGCGATGGCCATCGGCAGGTTATGTCCCGGCAGGGCGCCGATCGCGCCCTCGCGGCGGAATTTACCGATGCGCGGGCCGAGCACGATCGCGCCAGCCAGCCCCGTGATGCCGCCGGTCATGTGCACCACCGACGAGCCCGCGAAGTCAACGTGCCCATGGCCGAGCGCGAAGTTCACGCCGAGCTGCGAGAGCCATCCGCCGCCCCATACCCAGTTGCCGTACAGCGGGTAGAGGAACATCGACATGAACAGGCCGTAGAAAAAGAACGCGGAGAACTTCCATCGCTCCGCCATCGCGCCAGTCGGAATCGTGGCGGCCGTATCCATGAAGACCACCGCGAACAGGAACATCGCGAGGCTGGCGGGATCGTGCGCGACGTTGACCAGGGCAAACTTGCTGAGCCCGATAATCCCGAACGGATGGCCGAAGATTCCGATCGTCAGCTCATGAAAACCGATCGGCGCGGCGCCGAGCGACGGCCAGCGGCTCACGCCGCCCATCATGAAGCCATAGCCGGTCAGCCAGAAGCCGATGACCCCGATCGGGTAGATCACGAAATTCATCGCCATGGTGTTGACGGCGTTTTTCGCGCGGGTGAAGCCGGTCTCGAGCATCGCGAAGCCCAGCTGCATGAACATCACGAGAAAGCCGCCGACCAGCACCCAGGCGAGGTTGAGCGACTGTTCCAGACGCTCGGCGGCCGCGGCTTCCTGGGCGCGAGCGCAGCGTGCGATCGCCAGCGCGATCACCACGGTCGCAAGCGCCGCGGCGAACTGGCGTGGGGCCGGCTTCCTGATGATTCGTGGCTTCATCGGGTCCGCCCGCGGTAAGCGCCGCCATGAGGCTGTGAGGGTGCCGCCGGAAACCGGTTGGCCATCCAGATGAGTGCGATAAAAGCGCCGATCAGCGAGACGAAGAACAACGCCATTCCGGCCGCGCGGCGCACCTGCTGCGCGCGTGGGCTGGACGGTTGGAGCATCCGCGCGCGGTCGGTGATCTTGACGCGCGACGGATCGCGCAGGTCCTCCAGCAACTGGGCCGCGCTATCGTAGCGGTTGCGCGGGATGCGCTCGATCGCGTGCAGGATTATCTCCTGAAGGTGAGGGTCCAGATCGGGAACGTAGGCGGTCGGCGGCTGCGGATCCTGACCGGTCTTCGCCTTCATCAGGCTGTAGACATTGGGAGCGGAATACGGGAGCTGGCCGGTCAACATCTCGAACATGATCGTACCGATCGAGTAGATGTCGGTGCGATGGTCGCCGCGGCGGCCGCTGACCTGCTCGGGCGCCATGTAGTCGGGCGTGCCGATCGTCGAAGACATACCGGACCACGTGAGGCGGCGCGCACTTTCATCCAGCGCGATGCCGAAGTCCATGATTTTAACCCTGCCCGCCGCGGTGACCAGAATATTTTCGGGTTTGAGGTCGCGATGGACCACGCCTTGGCTGTGCATATAGACCACGGCCTCGCAGATCTGGCGGGCCAGATCGAGCGCCTTGTCGGTGGGCAATGCCTGCGTGGTCCGCATCATCGCGCGCAACGACTCGCCCTCGACGTACTCCATCGCGATGTACATCCGGCTTTTCTTGCGCGGCTTGAACACCTTGACGATATAGGGGTTGTTCAGGCGCTGGCCGATTTCCTCCTCGCGGCGGAAACGGTCGTAGAACACGACGTCGCTCTCGAATTGCAGGTATGGCACTTTGATCACGACCGTTTGGCCGCTGAGGCGATCGGTGGCCTTGAAGATCGAGGCCATCCCGCTGCGCGCGATCACCTCGAGCAGATGGTACTGGTCGAGATTTTCGCCGACGCCGACCTCGCGCATCGCCTAGGCCACCACGATTGTTTCGCGCACGGCTGCGCACGTTAACACCCACCGGCCCGCGGGAGCAAATGACAGGAGAAGCAAATCGATCCGCCGACGCCGATTTCAGCCGCGCCGGCCGAACAATCCTCTCAGCCTCGCGAACAGGCCGCGGCCGGGCTCGGGAACATTGGGCGTCGGACCGACCATCCTCAGGAACGCCACCGTGAGATTGTCGGCGGTGCCGCGCGAGTTGGCTTTTTCGATCAGCTCGCGGCACATCTCCTCGGCCGGGCCTTCGCGCGTCAGACGCTCCAGGTCGGGCTCGGCGAAGCACATTGTAAAGCCCGTCCGTGCAGACGATCAGGCGGTCACCCTGCTTGAGCGGCATCGAGATGCGATCGAGCGAGACGATTAGCTCGCGGCCGAGGCTGCGATTGAGCGCGGAACGCTCCGGATGCTCGCGGGCTTGCGCGCTGGTCATCAGTCCCAGCCGCACGCGCTCGCCGACCCAGGTGTGATCCTTGGTCATCTGATTGACCTTGCCGGAGCGCATGACATAGAGCCGGCAGTCGCCGACATGCGCGGCGGTCAACATGCCCTTATCGATCGCGACCGCGGTCAGCGTAGTCGCCATCCGGCGCAGCTCCGGGACGGAGAGCGCGCGGTTGTGAATTTCGATATTGGCGCGTTGCACGGCGCGCTGCAGGCGCTTGGCGGCGCCCCATTCCACAGGGCTGTCGCGGTAGGCCGCGATCGTGGTTTCGATCGCCATCCGGCTCGCGATCTCGCCGCCTTCGTATCCGCCCACGCCGTCAGCAACGGCGAACATCGTGCTTACCGGACTCTCGGTGAAGTGCCCGCAGAAGTCCTCGTTGTCGGGACGATCGGTGCCAACGTCGGAAAGCAGCGCCAGCTCGAAAGTGCATTCGGCGGGCTGCTGAGCGGCGCGTTCGTCCATGCGGGTCAGATCAGTGTTGCCATGAAATCGCGACCCACGCCATACATCCGGGCTCCAAAACGACAGGGGGCGAGCCTTTCTTGGCGGCTCGCCCCCTGCCCGTACAAGTCAGAACTATCAGGCCGGCTGCTTGACGGCGAAGCGTGCTCCTCCCTCTCTTTTTGGAGTTGCGGGAGAAATAGAACGCGCCGTAGAGACCCCAAAGTACGGCGATGCCGACCGCCATCAGCGGCTCCTTGGCGCTGCCGAGACCTTCAATCGGCCCGATGACGTAGAAGGCCATGCAGGCAAAGTTCGCCACCGCGCCGAAGATCGGAATCGCCATGTGCTTGATGCCGTGGAACTGATGATGCTCGCGATAGGCGACGATGCAGCAGACGTTGGTCAGTCCATACACAATGAACGTCCCGAAGTTGGACATCAGCGTGACCAGCGCCAGCCCGTTGGGCAGCGATGACAACGAGGCGTTCGAGCTCATGCCGATCGCGTACCACAGATTGTGCGGCAGCGTCGCGATAGTCTTGTCATCGGGCGCCGAGGCGCCGGCAAAGAAGTACAGGGCCGCGTATGCGCCGAAGAAGGCTGAAATTGTAGCGAGAGTCCAAATCGCGCGATGGGGCGTGAGGTTGTCGCCGTGCAGCATCCCGAAGTGCTCCGGCACTTCCTCATCGCGGCCCATCGCATAGGTCACGCGCGCGCCGGTGTTGATGCAGCTCAGGGTCGTGCCGATCAGCGCGAGGAACACGGTGATGGCTTCGAGCATCATGAACGCCTGGCCATGCCCGCCCAGCAGCGCGTTGCCGATGATCGTCATCATGTCGCCGATCGGCGCCGCCGATCCCGTGGCGTCTTTGAGGCTGTAGGCGCTGCTCATGAAATAATTGGCGGCGAAGTACTCGATCATGTAGCAGAACAGCCCCTGGATCGTCAGCGAGAGCAGCACGCCGCGCGGGATGTCCCGCTTGGGGTCCTTGGCCTCTTCGCCGAGCGAGGTTACCGACTCAAAGCCGACCAGCAGGAAGATCGCGATCGTCGCCTGGAGCATCACGAGCTGAAGCCATGCGGCGCGACGACCGACCACGCGCTCGGATGGGCGGGCGTATCGCCGGTGAAGACGTAGTGGAGCACCTTGGTGGTGCCGTCCAGCGCCATGCCGGTAGAGCCGTCCGGGATGGCCCAAGGCGGTAAGTGATAGCCAGCGCTGCGAAGAACAGCAGCGCGACGATCTGTATCGCATTAATCGCGATGTTGACCATCGTCGATCCGTTCACGCCGCGGAAGGCAATATACGAGACGCCGTAGGCCGCGATTATGGCCACGAGCGCCATGAAAACCGGTCCGGGTGTTCCGGCGTTGATAGTGTCGGGAGCAAAATTGCCGACGATGTATCCGATCATGATCCCGATCGTGGCAACCATCGCGCCCGGATAAACCCAGTAGTAGAGGTGCGCGCCCCATCCGATAACGAACTTGGCAATGCGGGCGAACCGGTACATGCCGGTTGAATTCAGGAAGGCCTGCTCGGCGAACAGGTAGGAACTTCCCGCGCCGGGATAGAGTTTCGCCAGCTCCGAATACGACACCGCGGTCGCGTACGCCAGCATCAAAGCGGCGAAGATTCCCGCCCACATCGACATGCCGGATGGATTTGCATATCCGGCCTGGACCACGAAGGTTATCCAGAGGAAGGCCCCTGGCGCGATCAGAGCCATCGCGTTGACGGTAACGCCGGTGAGCCCCAGCGTGGCTTGCATTTTCGGCGCTTCTTTTGGTTCGGCCATGTTTCCTCCTAGACTTTCCGCAGATCGCAGCGGCTGGATGCCCTTCCGCAAGAGGGATGCCACTCAAAATGCAATCCATTGCGAAACGTTCGATTTAGCGATTGCACGCTGGGCGGGCATTCGCCCGTCAATGAGTCATCATTCTGCAAATGAAGGTCGGTCGCAGTCGGTCGAGAGTGCGACCTCAGGCGGCGCGTGCTATAGCCCTACGGAAAGACTCTCTCAACAGCCTGATTCAGGAACCGTCCAGGAGAGTCGACCATGGCATTGAGTCTCGCGTCGAATGAGGTCATCGGGCTCTTCGAAAAGCTGAGCAACTGGGGGCGATGGGGCAAGGACGATCAGCGCGGCGCACTGAATTTTATCACCGCTGAGAAGCGCGCCGCGGCGGCGCGGCTGGTGCAGACCGGTGAGACCGTCTCGTTGGCGCTGCCGCTGGCCGTCACCCCGGCCGCCGACAATCCCACGCCGGTAACGCACCTGGTCGTCCAGGCCGGAATCGATTCCGATCGGGCTTGGCTACCGCATTCGGCCGACTACTTTGCAATCGCGTTTCACGGCATGGCGAATACGCATATCGATGCGCTTTGCCATATCTTCTGGCAGGGCAAGATGTACAACGGATTCTCCGCAGCCGAAGTCGGTTCGCGCGGCGCAGCCAAGTGCGCGATCAACGTCGCGCGCGAGGGAATCGTGGGCCGCGGCGTGCTGCTCGATATACCCAAGGTGCGCAAAGTCGAATGGCTGGAACCGGGCGAACGCATCATGCCCGCCGAACTCGACGCCGCCGAAAAAGAGCATCGCGTGCGGGTCGGGGAAGGCGACATCCTGCTGATTCGCACCGGACGCGCGCGCCTGCGCAAAAGCAAGGGCGCTTGGGATCCGAATCGCGTCGGCCTACCGGGCCTCGACCCGACCTGTCTGGCCTGGATTCACGAGCGGCGCGTCGCGATGCTCGGCTCGGACGCGGTGAGTGACGTCGTTCCCACCGGCTACGACGACGTCCAGTTGCCGATCCACACCTGCACCCTGGTCACGATGGGGGTTCATCTGCTCGACAACGCCGACTTCGACGCGCTGGCCGAGACTTGCGCACGGGCGCGGCGCTATGAGTTCATGTTCACCAGCGCGCCGTTGATCTTGGAGCGTGGCACCGGCTCGCCGGTGAATCCGCTCGCGATCTTTTGAGCGCCCCATCTCGATCTTTGCGCGTTCCCGCACCGCGCGTGGTGATAGTCGGCGGCGGATTCGGCGGCCTGTGGGCGGCGCGCGCGCTCACACGCGCGCCGGTGAGTGTCACGCTGGTCGATCGGCGCAACCATCACCTGTTCCAGCCGCTGCTCTACCAGGTCGCGACCGCCGCGCTCTCGCCGGGTGAAATCGCCTATCCGATTCGGGCCGTGATGGCCCAGTATCCCAACGTGCGCGTCGAGTTGGCCCGTGCGATCGCGGTTGACGCCGCCGCGCGCGAGCTGGTGCTGAGCGACGGGCGCCTGGGCTACGATTTTCTGATCCTTGCGACCGGCGCGCACACTTCGTACTTCGGCCACGACGATTGGGCCGTGAATGCGCCGGGTCTCAAGAGCCTTGAAGAGGCGCTGGAGATCCGGCGGCGGATTCTGCTCGCGTTCGAGAAAGCGGAACGCGAGACCGACCCCGAGCAGCGGCGCGCGCTGCTGACCTTCGTAATAATCGGCGGCGGACCGACCGGCGTCGAGCTGGCCGGCGCGATCGCGGAAATCTCGCGGCAGGTGATCGTCAGCGACTTCCGCGCGATCGATCCGCGCACGGCGCGCATCGTGCTGCTGGAGGCCGGCCCGCGCATCCTCCCAACTTTTCCCGAACAGCTTTCGGCCAAGGCCGGCGCGGCGCTCGCCAAGCGCCAGGTCGAAGTCCGCACCGGCGCGCCGGTCACGGCGGTCGAGCCGGCTTCGGTCACCGCCGGCGCCGATCGAATCGAATCAGGGACGATAATCTGGGCGGCCGGAGTGAGCGCCTCGCCGATCGCGAAATCGCTCGGCGTGCCGCTGGATCGCGGCGGCCGCGTGATCGTGAATCCCGATCTCACCGTGCCGGGCCATCCGGAGATTTTCGTGATCGGCGATCTGGCTGCGCTCAAGGACGACCACGGCAAGATGCTTCCGGGCCTGGCACCGGTCGCGATGCAGATGGGGCGGCACGCTGCGCGCAACATCGCGCGCGCGTGCGCGGGAAAAAAGCCCTACGAGAAATTCCGCTATCGCGACAAAGGCAACCTTGCGACGATCGGGCGCGCGGCGGCGGTCGCGGACCTGGGCTGGATCAGAGTCTCAGGCTTCATCGCCTGGTTGCTGTGGCTCGGCGTTCATATCTTTTTTCTGATCGGGTTCCGCAACCGCTTTATCGTGATGCTCGAATGGGCGTGGTCGTACTTCAGCAATCAGCGCGGCGCGCGTTTGATTACCGGCGATCTGTCCGGGGACGAATCGGCACGCGAGCGGTGACCACGCACACAAAGAGATGCCCGGTCGGCGTGAGCCGCCGGGCCATCTCCGTCACGGAGGAACAGACGCCTAGGCGGCTACGAAGCCTGCTTTCGGCAACATGACAAAATAGACTAATTAACTCATCTACTTGTAGTCCGCATCATCCGCCTGATCAAGAGCGCATTACTCGGCTCAGACCGCCAGCGGGAGTTCAGCGGCGCTGCGCCAAGATCCTTCGGCGTCTTCTTCCATTACAACGACGAACCGAACGTCAATGGATAACGGCAGATGAGGCCCCAGCATGAACGACAGTTCTTGCTGGAGCTGATCCAACGCCGCCTCGGTGCTCGCCTTTGCGAGCGTGAGATGGGGAATGGGATCGAGGACCTCTCCGCGGTACGGCGGTAAATCTGGAAAAGCCGCGTGAATCGCGTGCATCAACGCGCGAATTGGGGATTCATCTGCGATCTTCAAGTACAGAGCGCGTGCCGTGAAGCGTTCAATCCCAACGAATCTGATCGCAAAGGCTCGTGTGTGCGCTATGGCGGCGCGAAGAGCGGCAATGTCATCGGCATTCACAGGAGGCGTCCTCCACGGATATAGAAGAGTCACATGAGGGGGTACGCCTTTGGCCGCGGTTGCCTCGCGCCAGGGGCGAAGCACATCGCTGAGCTCGGGAACGTGTATGTCGATCGAGGTTTCGCGCACCCGCTTCACAGATCAAGAGCGTATCACGGCGGCGCTTCAGCCCCTGACGCGACGGAAATCGGGCTTCCGTTTTTCGACAAAAGCCGTGACGTATTCCTTGTGTTCAGGGCTCTGCGAGCATCGCTCCAGAGCGAAGACTTCGAACTGCATCGCAGTCTCCATCGTGCCGTCGAGCCCCTGGTAGAGCGCGCGACGGGTGTAATCCAGCGCGGTCGGCGAGCATTGCAGCATCTCGCCCGCGATTTCGCGCGCTTTCACGATCAGTCCATCGGCGGGCGTGACGTAGCTGAGCAGGCCCATCGCGAGGGATTCGCGCGCCGTGAAATGGCGTCCAGTGAGCAGCATCTCGGCCGCTCGCGAGACGCCGATCAGGCGCGGCAGCAGGTAGGTCGAGCCGAGCTCCGTGGTCACGCCAACGCGCGGAAAGATCAGGCCCAGCTTGGCCTCCTCGGCGGCGATCCTGACGTCGCAAAGCAGCGGGATAGTGCATCCCACGCCCAGCGCGTAGCCATTGATCGCGGCGATCGCGGGTTTGGAGAGCGCGCGCATCACGATCGCGAGCGGAAAGCCGCTGTCGCGCCGGGGCGCTGCCGGGCGGTTCTCCATCGCTTCGCGCGATTTGATATCGGCGGCAAACCCGCCGACATCGGCGCCGGCGCAGAACGCCCGGCCCGCGCCGGTCAGGATGATCACGCGCGCGTCGCGATCGGCGTCGGCCTGACGGAAGGCGTCGATCAATTCGGCGCCCATCGTGGGGGTGTAGGAGTTGAGCTTGGCCGGACGATTGAGGGTGATCGTCGCGATCTCGCCGGCCACTTCGTAGAGCAGGGTTTCGTAGGCCATCGTCGCCTCACTCTGCGGCGCGCAGTGGTCGCGCGCTCACTATCGCTTCTTCTTTTTCTGCTTGCGCGCCTCGCGAATCCGGGCCTTCAGGATATTGTCCTTGCGCTTGCGCCGCCGCTTGATTTCCTTTTGCCGTTCAGTTGCCATCTTCGACCTCTTTATCCCCCGAGCGAAACTTTGCGCTCGACCTTGGCGCCCGAATCGAGATGGATCCCGTGATCCATCACGTACGGCGCGCCTTTCCCGGAGTTATTTTCCACGTAAACATCGTAGTCACCCGGATCAAGCTTGAAGCGATGCTCCGGGGCGGGCGCGCTGACCGCGACCTGCTGCTGCGTACCGGCTTTGTAAATCACGACGCGGGTGGACTTGTCCATCGCCAATCCCGACCAGATCGGCTGCACCAGCAAGTCGGCTTGCACGACCTCGTTGAGCGTCAGGTCGGCGCGGCTGCCGCTGCGCACCTCGACCGCGTGCCAGAAGTAGCCCTGCGGCGGCGCGTCGACTTTGACATCGACCAGATTGGGCGCCATCAGAATCGATTCACCCGATACCATCGAGGCGAGCTTGGCATGCGGCGGCGAGGCGTCGGTGACGGTCACGGGAAAGCCGGGATCTTTGCCGTCGCGGTCCTTCACGCCGACGCGCAGCGCCGCAACATTGGTGATCAGCACGGTCGTGGTCCGCCCCGCCTCGACCTTGAGGCCGTCCTTGATGATTTTACCGCCGATGATCGGCAGCACGAGTTTGTAATCGCCCGGCGCGAGCGTGATTTCGGCGCCCGCCGCGACCTCACCGGCCTTGGTCCCATCGGCGGACGTCACCTCGGCCCGGTTCGTCGCGCCCTTGCCAAGTTCCTCCAGTACGTCGAGCTTAAGCCGCCCGGTCTCCGCCCCGAGGCCCGTCTGAAGCCCGCCGGCCAGCGCGATCATCATCGCTGCGCCAAGCACCACGATGTAGGATCGAAGTCGCATCGCGCAGTCTCGCCTCACGCTGCCACGCGATCGAGGAACGATCGCACGGCGGCGTTGAATGGAGCGAGAGGACGGAGCGGGCGAGTCGGAGCGATCGTGGCCGCGCAGGCCGCATTCGATAGAATGGCAGCTCCCAGCACGCCGATCTTCAGAAATTCGACGCGATTCTTGAGAAGGCGATCCACGCCCCGGGATCGCGCAAAGGTTGACGGTCGGGACACGCGGTCGAGATCGCTCATTCGCGGAGCCTTGTTGCCAATTTCTGCATAAAACCCTTGACGTTCTCGAATACGCGTTCAGCCTGCTCCGGCGTATAGCCACCGCGGGCGTGCATTGTGTAATTGCGCCAAGCATCCTTCAAGACACCGAAATGACTAGCCGCCTGGGCGAAAAACTCCTGCTGTTCCTTGCAATCAGGGAGTGATTTCCACATCGGATCCTTATGCATCTCCCTGATTTTGCTTTCGAGTTGGTCAATTGCGGGGGCCCAGTTTGTGCGCTCCAAGGACACTCCAAACCTCTTTCCCAGGGCAATGAGACCGACCTCTAGAATTCGCATCAGATGGAACACACAGGCGCTTCCTCTCGCCAGCGCTAGGCATGTTCCGGCCTCCGATAGGTCATAGATGGCACTCGGAAATGCCCTTGCCACCGCTTCTCCGAAAATGTGTTGATCATCGGCACGCGGAAAAAACTTCGCCCGCTCTGGGGGCACATAAAAGAAGTCTTTCCATCTAAACTCCTTGTCTGCCAAGCTTTCTACGGCTTTTGTTTGATCCATTAGCCATTGAAAGTTGCGCCTGATCGATGTGTCCTTCAGGGCGTCAATGATCTCCTTAGTCGTATCGGCCGTTATTCGCAGCCCGAGTTTGCGGAACTCTGCTTCAACATCCCCCAGCAATCCGAGCGCCTTGGCCGTTGCCCTGTCATCGAGATCGCGGAACAGGGCGACTATGGGCTTGCCGCCGTCTGGAATTGATCCCATTAAGCAGTCAGTCTTTATCGACCCTAAGGCCCTACCGCACCAAAAGAACGACCGAGCGGAAAATTGAATCATCTCTGGCCAGCTGGTGAACTGATAGGGATGATCCTGCCAAGGCAAGGCGGCGCCAGCAACCCCGCGGGCCGACCTGGAACGCAGGGAGGGCGGGCCGCCGCTCACCAGCGAGGCCAAACCTGACAGGCGCAGCCAATGTGGAGCGGGATCCCAGGGCGCGGTCCCTTCGTAGCGGCAACCGCTGAGGCTGCCCTCTTGCACATAGGACACGCCTGGCGTTGCGTGGCGAACTCCCAACTCGCGGCTTCGCTAGCGCGCTCTAGTCCGCGACGGTCGAGGAAGTCATAGCCAACTCGGGTGTACGTTTCCGACAGGAGGACGGTTAATTCCCGGGTGTAGGACAAGGCCGCTACGACGGATGCTAAGCCGAGCCTCGCGAATTCTGGCGGGAGCGGCATGAGTTGAAAGAATTCTCGGAGAGCGACTATCGAAGCAAGGCGTTGCGTGATGTCATTAAGGCTCGCGGCGTACTCGACTGCTTGTTCCTTTCGCGCCAATTTCGGCGGTCGGCCGCCACCGGCGACGGCGAGCGCTCGCAACTCTTTGACCGTTAGCGTGCCCAGGATGTCACGCACCGGGATCTGACCGCCGCGACGAGCAAGACCGGCTTCGACGAGTCTTTCAAGAGCTGGCCGGGAGCGGTGCCCGACCGGCAAGTTAAGCACCTTGCGCTCGCCCACTGCAAATCTCGCGTACGTGTCAATGAGGTCCAAGCCGAAGCGGATCACCAGCTGGCCCGTCCCCGTCAGGTCCGGCGTGTCCCCAAGCAGAACCTTCAAGTCGGCGAAGGCTGGCTTGACGTTGAGAACCGATATCGCGGCGGCACGGAAGCCCTCCATTAGATCCTCTCGGTCGCGCTCTGAGGCGGCCGCCCATTCGGCCGATGAACTTTTCAGTTCGTTGATTTTTTGGAGGTAGATGGGGCGAAAGTCGGCAACGTAGTCGTCGATCTCCTTGCAGCGCACGTCGTTCCGAAGAAAGAACGGCTGAATGCTTCTGAACGAACCTTGCTCACCTTCGCGGGTGAATCTCTGGTCGAGCAGACGCTTGATCTCGCACGCAGTGTGCTCCGTCGTCTGGTAAAGCGTTATTGAGAAGCTGCCGTTTGGATTTATGATCCAAGAATTGACACCACCGCCCGGGATTGGGCGACCCAAATCCGGAATTCGAGCCGGCAACGAAAACGAAATTGCCACCTTGGCCGATTGTGGGGGCGTCGGCGCCACCTGAGCAGACGGGCCAACGGCGGAGCACGGGGTCTTAGCCGATGGATCCTCGCCCAACGGTACCTGCCGCCTCCCGCCCGGACCTCGGCGTGCGGCCAGTACGACGAGCGCGACGGTAATCAGGACGCAGGCGGCTGCCGCGAGCAATGGCGATCGTCCTCAACCTGTCGAGTATCACGCCCGCCGCCGTGTTCAGAAATGAATTCTCGATGATTGCCTGCCGTCAATTTCGTGGCTCCGGTGTCCCTGCCGGTATCTTTCCCGCGCTATTTGGCAACCCGATCGAGGAACGATCGCACGGCGGCGTTGAAGGCGTCGGGCTGATCGACATTTGCCGCATGTCCCGCCCCGGCGATGATTACTTTTTCGGCACCGGGAATCTTCGCGGCCATATAGTCCGCGGAGGGCAGGAACCGCTGGTCGCGCTCGCCGGCGAGCACCAACGTGGGGATGCGAATCGCCGGCAGAGACTCGATCACGCGGCCATCATGCTGCGCGAGAATCCCACGCGCGGCGTGCGCGAGTCCCTGGGCGCCGCGATGGTGCCCCATCGTGGAGCCCGCGACACTGGCGACTGCCTCGACCCCGCGCTTCTCGAGCGCGCGGGCCATCCGCTCCGTCATCTCGTTCCATTCGGCACGCGCGGCGTCCTTGCTGTAGCCCGGCCCGGTGTCGAACAGCATCAATGCGATCACGCGCTCGGGGTGAGCGAGGTTGAAAGCCAGCGACATGAAGCCGCCCAGCGAGTGTCCTGCGACAATCGCGCGGCGCGCGGCGCAGGCATCCAGCAGCGCCGACATGTCCGCAATCGTGGCCTCATGGGAGTACAGCCGCGGATCGTCGGGCGAGTCGGAGCGATCGTGGCCGCGCAGGTCCCACTCGATTAGATGATACCGATCGGAGAGCGGCGCCTGGCCCTTCCACATCCGGGCGCTGGCGCTGTAGCCATGAGTGAGCAGCACGGCAGGACCCGAGCCGTGCTCCTCGTAGTAGATCTGCACGCCGTCGCGATCGAGATAAGGCATGATTCGCTGGCAAGCGGGGTCAGGTAGGCGTTTGCGCGCGGCATTCGGCGCACAGGCCGTAGAGTTCCATCTTATGCCGCGTCAGCAGCGCGCCGAGCTGGCGCGCGACCGCCTGCTGCAATCGCTCGATACCCTCGTTCTCGAACTCGATTATTTTGCCGCATCGCTCGCAGATGAAATGGTCGTGATGGCGTTCGCTGACGGTTTCGTAACGGGCCTGGCCCTCGTCGAAGTGGCGCTCCGAAACCAGCGCGCATTCCTTGAGCAGGCGCAGCGTGCGGTAGATGGTGGCGTAGCCGACGTGCGGGTTTATCTTCCTGACCTCGGCGTAAAGTTCCTCGGCGCTGATATGCCGGCCGAGCGCGAAGAATACGTGCGCGATCGCGTCGCGCTGCGCGGTGGACTTGAGGCCGCGCTCGCGCATCCGCGTGTGAAACAGCGCCATCTGACGCTCAGCGTCAATCTGGCTGGGTGGGGCAACCACCGTGCGGCTCGCGGCGGTGCTTTCCTGGGAGCGGGGCATCGCGGTCTTCAGGCCGACTCGACCTGCAGCAACCGGCGCGCGGCGGGCGACAGGTATTGCGATTCGAGGTCGCGGGTACGCAGGGCTTCGACCAGCACTTCGAGCTGTTCGCCGGCCGGTTGGTTCGGGTCGAGTATCACCAAATCCTTCTCGCGCAGCCGGCAGGCGCCGCCGCGCGCGCGGTATCCGATCTCACGCAGCAGCCGCTCGCGGCGCACCTCCAATCCTGCCCGAGTCGCCGCTTCGGCCAGCTCGTCGACCAGCCGCAGCAGCCGTGATTCGCTACGTTCGCTCATATTTCAAGTCCCCTTGTGAGCGGCAGGCGGGCCGTGGTATCGCGGATCAGATGATCAAGAAGATCCTGATCGGCATCGATACTTCTGATCACTCGCGCACCGCGCAAGCCTACGCGTTCGATCTCGCGCGCCGCTTGGGCGCCGCCCTGATTGGACTTCATGTGATCGATATCGTCTCTATCGAGGGTTCGTTTTTCCATGATATCTCAGGTTCGCTCGGACTTGAACCGTATCTGGACTTCTCTTCCAAGATGCGCGAGGTGCTGACTGCGCGCGGCAAGAGCGTGCTCGAAGAATTCAGCGCCGCGGCGCGGCGCGAGAATATCCCGCTCGAAACGCAGCTCGATATGGGGATAGTCGCCAACCAAATCTGCGAGCGGGCCCGCAGCGCCGACCTCGTGATGATCGGCCATCGCGGCATCAACGAGCGCTTCTCGACCGGCTTGCTCGGCTCAACCGCCGAGAGCGTGGCCCGCAAATGCCCCCGCCCGGTGTTCATATCGCCGATGAAGTTCCGGCCGCCCGGCCGCCCGGTGCTCGCCTACGATGGCAGCGAGCGCGCCTCCAAGGCGATGAAATCGGCCGCCGAGTTCGCCTGCGAGCTGAGCGTGCCGCTGACCGTGATCACCGTGGCGCGCGATCCCAAGCTCGGTGAGCGGACACTCGAAGAGGCGCGCACCTACCTGGCCTCCTATCCCGCAGCGCGCGCCGAATTCAGGCTGATCGCCGGCCACGCGCACGAAGAGATAATCAAGTTCCTCAAACAGAACGATTCCGACCTGCTATTTATCGGCGCTTACGGGCACAGCCGGATCATCGAGATGGTGCTGGGATCGAACACCGAGTACGTGCTGCGCAATGCGCCGTGCCCGGTATTTCTGTCGCGGTAGGCTCGGGGGAATTCGAATCGCGCTTCGATGGTCGCAGCCGTTGGCGGTTCTTGACTGGCGCAGGCAGCCCAGAAACTCTAGTCTTGAGATTACGAGGCTCATAAAACGATCGTGGAAACAACGCGGTTCTTAATCGAAGGATACCGATCTCTGAAATCGGTCACCTGGTCTCCCCGTTCACTAAACGTGCTAATAGGGCCCAATGGTTCGGGCAAATCCAATCTCCTAAGGTCTCTAGCACTTTTTCAGCGCGCAGTGACGAACCAGGACTTCTCCAAGGACCTGCTCCAGCAGGGTGGCATCCAGAATGTACTATGGGACCGCAGAAGCACCGCCCTGCGTTGGCAAGTCCTGAGCCAACCGATCGAGGGATTCCATAAGCGCGCCGAGCCCCCTCAGCATTTGATGTACATACTGGACGTACAGCCGGCCCCTTGGCTTCCGAATGGGTATAGAATTGCACTGGAGGAACTTCGCGAATGTTACTACGTCCGAAAGACTTGGGAATTCGAATACCTTCTAAAGCGCACAGGAGCAACTGCCGTCCTCGACGACGAATCACCCGAACGGAACGTTACCAATAAGGACGAGTTGCCTCCCGACCAAACCCTGATAGCGCTTAACCCGCTAGCTACCCCCAGTACGTGGCTCTTTCGTAACGCCATCGAGACTTGGGGCGTATACCACGACTTGCAGGTCTACGAGGGAGCTCCGATTAGGCAGGCGGCTGTCGCGCGGGTCGAGAGTCGAGTCGCACCCGACGGGCAGAACCTAGTACCAGTGCTTCACACCCTTTACACAAGCAACAGAGAGTTCAAGAGGCAGTTAGACGCGGCGATGAAAACCGCGTTCGGTGATGAGTACGAGGAAATAGTCTTTCCGCCTGCAGAAGACAGGAAAATAAGTCTGCGTATTCGGTGGAAAAGCTTGCGTACAGAACAGTCCGCGGCCGAACTCTCGGACGGTACGATTCGGTTCCTTTTGCTAGCCACGATCTTGGCAAACCCGTCTGCCGGGGAACTTATAGCGATAGACGAGCCTGAGGTTGGTCTACACCCGGGTATGCTGCCAATAGTGGCCGAGTTCGCGGCAGGCGCCGCCCAACACAAGACGGTCATTCTGACGACGCACTCGCCGCAGTTCTTGGACGCCTTCAAGGAGAACCTGCCTTCGACGACGGTTGCGCAGTGCATTGGTGGCGAAACTAAGCTTTCGGTTCTCAAGGGCGAAGACCTCGGAAGGTGGCTACAAGAGTTCAGTTTGGGCAACCTGTTCAAGTCCGGCGAGCTCGAGGACATGGCTTGAAATTCGTTCTATTCGCGGAAGGCCATACGGAAAAGAAGGCGCTCCCCCCATTTCTCAAAAGGTGGTTGGATCCACAACTGGCTAAACCAATTGCAATAAAGGTCGTGCGCTTCGACGGTTGGCAGGACTACGAACGCGACATTGCAGCCAAGGTTAGGCTCCACATGATCGGCCCCGGCGGAGCGGACGTGATTGCGGCTATCGGGCTTATCGATTTGTATGGACCGACGTTTTATCCTTCCCCACAGAAGACAGTTGCCCAGCGCATTGCATGGGCTACTGACTACTTCAGTAAGAAAGTTAATAATGCGCGATTCCGTCAACATTTCGCGGTGCACGAGACAGAGGCTTGGCTTCTTTCCGATTCGAGCGTTCTTCCGGTAACTTTGCCCGCTAAGTCCAAACGACCGGAGGAGGTAAATTTCGCGCATCCACCAGCGCGACTGTTGGACGAGTTGTACAGAAGTCAATTGAAACGTCCTTACAAGAAAGTAGTGGACGGCTACAATCTTTTCAGCAAGCTTTCACCGGAGACGGCCGAGTCGCGCTGTCCGTATTTTAAATCGCTTCTACACGACATGCTGGGCCTTGCAAAACAGGCTCAGATCTAGGGCGACTCTGCAACCAATGCATTGTCGCGCCCCCGAGTACCAAGGACACGAACATAGCGCACGTCGATAGCTTTCGGATCGCGCGATGATGCAGAACATCTACGACGACCCGACGTTCTTCTCGGGCTACGCGGAGATACGGCGCTCGGAACGCGGCCTTAACGCGGCGCTGGAATGGCCCGCGTTCCGCTCGCTGATCCCGGCGCTAGCGGGCAAGCGGATCCTGGACCTGGGATGCGGCTTCGGCAACTTGTGCCGCCACGCGCGCGAGCAGGGCGCAGGCAAGATCGTGGGCGTGGACATCTCGGAAAAGATGCTGGCCCGCGCGCGCGAGGACCAGGCACGCATCGAGTATATCCATTTGGCGATCGAGGATGCCCGCTTCGATCCCGCAAGCTTCGACGTCGTGACGAGCTCGCTCGCGTTCCACTACGTCGAGCGCTTCGACCTGATATGCGCCAACGTCGCGCGATGGATCGTTGCGGGCGGCACATTCGCTTTTTCGGTTGAGCATCCAATTTTCACCGCGCTCGCGGAACAGTGGTTCCTGCGCGAGGATGGCTCGCGCGCCCATTGGCCGGTCGATAACTATCGTGCCGAGGGAATCCGGAGCACCCGATGGTTCGTCGACGGTGTGATCAAATTTCACCGCACGGTCGAGACCTACATCAACACGCTGATCGATTGCGGTTTCGAGATCGCCCGGCTGCTAGAGCCCGAGCCCACGGCCGAAGCGATACGCGAGCGTCCCAAACTAATCGACGAGTGCCGCCGCCCTCCGTTCCTGCTGATCTCGGCGCGGAAAAGATAGTTGCCGGCCTGGGATGCACGCCCCCGACGGATCTAGGTGGTCAGCGCCCTGATCGCCTATTTTAATCCTTATCCGGAAGCACCGAAGGAGAGACGCGCATGAAGATTCCGCAATCGTTACGCGAACTGATCGAAAAGGGACCGCTCGTTCATTTGACCACGCTCAATTCGAGCGGCGGCCCGCAGGTCACCGTGGTCTGGGTCGGAATTCAAGGCGAAGAATTCGTCATAGGCCATCTGGCTGTGCACCAGAAGATCAAGAACATCCGACGCGATCCGAGAGTTGCGTTGTCCTTGCTTGGTGACAAGACGAATTCGCAAGGATTGCGGGAGTACCTGGTGGTCTACGGCAATGCGCGAGTGACCGAGGGCGGCGCAGTAGAGCTTTTGCAACGGCTGGCGCCAATTTACCTCGGGCCGAAGGCTGACTTTCCGCCCGCCGCCATGCGCAACATTCCGGGTTACGTCACCCGAATTACGCCGGTACGCTTCTCTGGGATCGGACCGTGGGTTCAACAAGCTGCTGAGTAAGCGGTGGTCGAAGCTTCCCCTCGGTTCCTCCGCTACACCGGTTCAACGCAGGAGCGTCGAGAAGATCAAATGTTTAAAACGCTCGACGGGAACCGAACTACGCTCGGCCTTCGATTGAAGGATGGCGCCTTGCAGTGACGCGACCAGAAACCCTGCGAGTTCATCGCATTCAGTTTTCCGCGGCAACTCGCCAATCTTCGCGGCTGCTCTCAAGCAGTAGGCCACGGATTGCCGCATCTCCTCGAAGATTTCGACGATTCGCTTCCTGATTATTTCGCTGTGTTCGCTCGCTTCGGCGCTGAAATTGCCGATGAGACATCCGTTCCGCCAACCGATGCGATTAAGATACTTGATCTGTGCATCGACGAAGGCGCGCAAACGCTTAAGCGGCGGAAGCGAGTCATTGCGAAGAGTTCTGCGGATCATCGCGTGGACGCCTTCGAAATATAGATCAAGGACTTCAAGGCAGAAGGCTTCTTTCGAAGCGAAATGATTGGTGAACGATCCCTGCGGCACTCCCGCTGCTCGAACTATGTCGCGGACGCTCGCGCCCTCGAACCCGCGCGCCTGCACCACGCGGAGACCTTCAGTCAGGATTTTTTCGCGGTGCGACGGCTTGGCCACTAGTCGCAATATGTACGCTCGTATTAGAAGCGTCAAGCAGCCGACGAGTCAGAACCCCCTGCACCGTGAAGCGCTATCGGCGACCCCGTTATTACCGGTGTTTTGAGTCCTGGACACCAGCCTACTGTTCGGGAGCTTGCCGGCGGCGGCGTCCGCTCAGCAAATAGATCGCTGCGCGCAGCTCAAGCAGAGGGTCGCCCGACGGCTCGATTCCGTCTACGCGCGGGATGGGATCGAAGATGATGTTCTTCTGCTCGTGTGCGTTGTCGGAGACCGAATTCGTGAGAGAGAGCTTGCCGAAGTTGATCAACGGACGATCCTCGGGCCAGTGAACCGTCGCGTCGTCCGCGATGTCGCCGGGGTTTGCCACCTGTACCAGAATCTGAAAGCCGACCGGGCCTCTCGCGATTCTCGCTGTGAGCTCGTCATAGAGGAAGTTTGCGTCCTTGCTCTTGGCCGTATCCGCATCCAGATGTTCGGTCCCGGCGTCCGGCGTGATCCGGTAGCGCCCGTAACGGCTGACACCGTCGCGGTTGATAAAGCGCAGCGCGGTCACGCCGAAGTAGGTCTCTCTGGCGAAGCTCGACGGAGCAGGCTTGGGCGTCTGCACGAACGCAAGTGCCCCTGGATGAGTGGAGAGGAATTTCTCGAGCGGCGATGGCTTGGACGAATCGCGCGACGTAGCGGCTCGCAGGAATTCCAGAAACTCCTGACCCGTTCGGGTGGGGAATCCGTCGGTCGAATGGCTGATGATATCGGTATGCACGTGTTCGGCGAGATGGAACCGGATCGCGAGTCCGCGCGGATTTGCGTTCGGGTCGTTGTCCGGGATCACGGGAAGGCCCGTGGAGCTGGAAAACCGCACTGTCACAGGAGTGGACGCGCGGGTGATATGAGGCGCGCGGGTCATGGAGACAGCATCGGGCGAGGGGGTAAAGTCTCCGCTCAGCATGATGCCCTTTGCGTGGGCGGGTCGAAAACCGGGGTGAAGTCCGAACATCGCGTCGAACTGCTTGAGCAGGTCCTCGCCCAGCGCCATAAGCTTCTGGTCAGTGGGTAGTGGCATCGACGTCTCCTTGCTCGAGGAATTTGAGTCTTCCGGATAACGGTGGGACGCTGATCTTACTCTCGGTCCTGAAAGATAAAACAAACCAGCACCGTGGCGATAGAGGCTAACGAGATCGCGACAGGCTTTTGCGCGCTGGGCGGCTTTGCGGGGCCAGCCGCGGCTGACCGGTAATATGGACGTACGTAGTTTCCGTGTCAAGCAGAATGTCTGATCCAGCGGAACCGACTCAAGCCGCCGACCAAAAATCGAAACCCAGACTGCTGATAGTTGACCGCTGCGTCAGAGGACCTTCTGCAATGCCCCGGTCGTATCCTTGGGCCGCTCCTCCAGAACCCGATGCCCGGTGTCCTTCAACACGGCCGCAGCCTGACAAGGGTCAAAACGTACCTCATTGAACGCTCGTTACGTCTCGTGCGCCTGCTCGAAAAGCGCGATCTACGCCTGGGGCTCGGCGATGCGTTGCGCGATAAACCTTCCGATCAGCATCCGCATCGTTGCGATCGGTTGAATCCCGATCAGCGGAAAATCGCCGAGCAGAAAGGTCGGATATCCGAGCGCCGAGAAGCGGTCGGCCTCCTCCTTATGCTCTACGATTCGCGTGGTCATCCGGCCGCTGCGAATATCATCTGAAAAGCGCTCGCGATCGATTCCCGCTCGCGCGGCCAGCCCGGCGAGCACATCGAGGTCGCCGATATCGAGGCGATGCTCGAACGCGGCCCGGAACACCGCCTCGTGATAGGCGGTAAAGACGCCAGCCTCGCGCGCCAGTTCGGCGCCCTGGATAGCTGCCTCCGAGTCGAGCCACTGGCCTGGCGGCATCACGGCGATCCCGGTTTCGGCCGCGACCGCGATAACCTTGTTGCGCTCGCGCACGCCGAGCGGACGCCCCGGACGCGTGCTGTAGTCCCGCATCGCGATCGGCACGCCCTTCCACAGCGGCTCGAAGTCGAGCTCGGCTTCCAGCTCGCGCACGATTCGCCACGCGATGTAGCACAGCGTCGAGGCGTAATCGAAATAGATAGGTACAACTATCCGCGCCATCTGACTCGTCCGCGCCCTAGGCGTACGATCACATTCCATATCTGAAATTGTCAGGGAACCAGAGCGCGCCGGGCCGGGTTGTAAATACATCGCACTATGCACTTGACAGCGCGATCGACACGTACGAGCCATTAACAGAGGGCATTAGACGCCATGAAACTCATCGACCGATATGTAGGGTTTGCGCTCCTTTTGACCGCGATCATCGCCGGGACTGCGATCGCCGCCGCGAAGCCCAAGGTAGTCTCGCCGTATCACCAGGTTGACCTGCGCTCCGACACGACCCAGGCGCCCCAGCAGGATCCCTTGATGATCAACGCCTGGGGGATGGCATCGCTTGGCGGCGCCGACCCTTTCTGGATCAACGAGGAAGGCACCGGGATCTCCGAGCTGGTTGACGGACAAGGCCAACAGTTCGCCTCGCTGCCGTCGGTCACGATTCCGGCGCCGCCCGGCGCGACCGGCCCCTCCAAGCCCACGGGTATCGTGGCCAACACCACGCCGAGTTTCCCGCTCGCGACCGGCGGCCCGGCGCTGTTCATCTTCGATACTATCGACGGCACCATCGCGGCCTGGAACAGCGCTTACGGCGCCGACGCCATAATCATGGTCAATAGTTCGGCCACTGCCGCGTACACGGGGCTCGCGATGGCTACCATAGCGGGCGCGCCTACTCTCTACGCCGCCAACTCGCGCGGCACCATTGATGTGTTCGACACCAACTTCAACCCCGTCCAGACCACCGGCGGCTTCATGGACCCAAATCTCGCCACAGGTCTGGCGCCGTATGGAATCGCCAACATCGAGGGCAACATCTTCGTGGCCTATTCGCAGCGCGCAGTGGTGGCCGGCGCGGTTGATGAATTCAACTCTGACGGCACTCTGATCAGGCGCTTTGCCACCAACGGCACGCTGAACGCGCCCTGGGGGATCGTGATGGCGCCGAAGAACTTCGGCTCGGTCGGCAACGATCTGCTGATCGGCAATTTCGGCGACGGCACCATCAATGCGTTCGCGCCCAAGACCGGCAAGTTCCTCGGCCAGTTGGCCACCTCCAAACACGTGCCGATTCAGATTCCAGGACTATGGGCGCTGATGGTCGGCGGTGACATCAGCGGCGTTACCCACGCCAACGCGATTTACTTCACCGCCGGGCCCAACGGCGAAAAAGACGGCCTGTTCGGCTACCTGCTACCCGGCGCCGCCCCCACCCCGACTCCCACCCCGCGACCCACGCCCCGCCCCAAGAAATCAAAGCCGACTCCCACTCCCGGCGGTGGCTACTACGGCTACTGAACATTGGTCGGCAACCTCGAACTCTTTTCGAAGAAGCAGCCCGAAATGCCGTTAGCGACAGCTCTGCGCGCCGCCGGGTCAGGCTTTTGCGCTGGGGCGGCTCGAAACCGCCTGATGCCATCGATGGACGTGCTTGATGGCGGGCGGAATCTCCAGGCCCGCGTAGCCGCGCCCCAGATCGATTCCGACCAGCGCCGTGATGTCCGCGATCGTGTAACGGTCGCCCGCGACGAACGGCCGCTGCGCGAGAATCGAGTCGAGCCATTCCAGGCGTTCCAGGGCCCGCGCGCGCTGCGTGTCACCGAAGGCGGAGAACTGCTCGAGGCGGCCCTTGAAAATTGGATTCGTATGCTGCATCGCGCGCCCGACGGGACCGAAAATCTCCAGCTCCATGCGGCGATTCCACATCTCGACGAACGCCTGATCGCGCGGATCAACGCCCATCAAGTGCGGCTCGGGAAACATCCCCTCGAAGTACCGGCAAATCGCCACCGACTCCGCCAGAAAGGTGCCGTCGTCGAATTCGAGCACCGGGATCCCGCCGAGCGGATTCTTCTGGAGGAACTCGGGCGTGCGGTTCTTGCCGGAGAAGATGTCCACCTGCTCGTAGACCACCGTGATGCCCTTCTCGGCCAGGAAAATGCGCACGCGGCGCGGATTAGGAGCTAGTGCGTGATCGTAGATTTTCATCGGTGCCATCCTAATGCCTGCCGCAGCGGCAGGGCCGCAGTCGATTGCTGCTTGCGTATCGCTATCTCTACTGGTTTGCGCGCGCCGAGCCAATTGGTTTTGTGCGCGGCCGCGCCAACTACGTTCGGGCAACGCCAGGCCAGCCGCTCACGAAACTCCAGCGTTTCGTAGCTGTCGGAGTTTTGACCAATCACAAGGCAATTGTGTTAGTTTAGTCAGCCGTATCAAGCGACCGGCACGCAGGCCGGGAGCAAGGGAGAGCGACATGGCTCGTATCCGTGCGAACGGGATTGATCTCGAGTACGAAGAATTCGGCCCCAAGACCGGCGAGCCCATTCTGCTGATTATGGGATTGGGCGGGCAGTTGACCCGCTGGCCACTGGAATTTATCGAGCTTCTTACCGCCCGGGGATATCGGGTCATCCGCTACGACAATCGCGACGTGGGCTTGTCGCACAAGTTCGACAGCGCGGGACCGGCCGATATTCCCCGGATGATGGCCGAGACGGCGCTGGGGAAGAAGCCCGCCGCCGCGTACACGCTGGACGATATGGCCGACGACGCGGCCGGACTGCTCGACGCGCTACGGATAGAGAAGGCACACATCGTCGGCGCTTCGATGGGCGGGATGATCGGGCAACTGGTCGCCGCCAACCATCCGGAGAAGACGCTATCGCTCACCTCGATCATGTCCACCACCGGCAACAGCGCGCTGCCACCCCCGAAGCCCGAAGCGATGGCCGTGCTGCTGAACCGCCCGCCGCAGGCGATGCCGAGGCCGTCATCGAATTTGGCGTGAAGGCCTACCAGACGATCGGCAGCCCCGGCTATCCTACTGACGAAAAGGAAATCCGCCGGCGCGTGACCGAGGATTTCAAGCGCTCGAATTATCCGGCGGGATTTTCGCGCCAGGCGGCGGCCGTGATGGTCACCGGCGATCGCCGCGCAACGCTCAAGCGGATCAAGGCGCCAACCATGGTCATCCACGGCGCGGATGATCCACTCGTGCCGGTGGACGGCGGCCGCGACACGGCCGCGAATATCGCGGGCGCGGAGCTGATCGAGATTCCCGGCATGGGCCACGATGTTCCGGCGCCGCTCTATGCGAGGATCGCGGATGCGATCGAATCGGTGGCAAGGCGGGCGCCCGCTCGGTCGTCCTGAGCAAGCGTCGCGGCTACTGTGTGCCAGGACCGCTGGCCACGTCGATTGCGAAATCTCCACTGATCCTCTCTTGATCTGCCGGTCGAGTCGGCGCAGTACTTGGATTAGGTGCGGTAGGATTTGACGCTAACGGACGGGGGAGGCCCGGGGAGACGCGGCGCGCTATCATGAGTCTACCCGCCATTGTCTCATCGTTTGACATCTGTTCCGCATCTGGTCCATTCTCGCGCCTACAGAATCTGAAAATCTCGGGGGATAAATGGATCCAGCCACATTTACGGAAGTCGTCTCCCCGGTTGTCTTTCCGTGGGCGTTCGTCGTTCTCATGAATGTCCTTGAGGGACTGATCGAAACGCTTTCTTGGCAAGAGCGTCTAATTCGGGTCGGTTGGGACATGTCCGTTCTTTCGTTCGGAACGGGCGTTGGTGTCTTCTCCAACCAAGTCGTAATTGCCCACTACTCCGCCGAGTTAGCGATGTGGTTTGAGTTGACGTGCGTTTTTGTCAGCTTTCTGGCAGTTATAGTTATCTTGTATCTCCGTCGCAGCAAAACGTATACTGGAGTGAGAGGATTAACTGGGGTGTTTGTGGGAGCGATCGCTCTCGGCGTTCCCATTTACATGCACACTCGGGCTTATGGAGTTCATCCTTTCGGTCTGCTGCTAAACTTGCTATGACAAACGTGAGGTCGGTCATGAGACAGATAGCGGGCGCAGTGGGGGCTACAATACTTTGGTCAATGTCTGTGTCTTTTTTGCTGGAAACCATACGGTTTCTGGGTGACAAGGGGCGCCGCCGAGCTGAACTCAGCCGGTTCAAGGCGATCGGCTTGAAGGAGACTCTGCGAGAGGTCCTCTTTCAGCCAGCGACACCCAATAAAGACACCCAATCAATGCCAACCAGATCGATTCTCAGGCGACGACAAACTGAGAGCTGAACGCCCTTTTTTCAGCGCAGAGCTTCACGTATGGGGGGCAAATCGCTGGAAATGTCCGCAGGCGGCTTCTTCGAGCGATTCATGAAAGCAATTGTCCAAGTGTCTGAAGGAAAAAGCGGATAGCCCAAGGTGACAAAGGGGCGCGCTCGCGCTCAGGACGGGAACTACGGCGGTAAGGGCAAGCTCGGGTGATTGGAGCCATTGCGAAAAGGGCGACCAGCCTCCCACGACAGGGTCGCGAAGCTTCCCCCGCAAACAGTCTGTCAGGTTATCTCCTGATCATCTTGACATGGGAACGAAGAAAAAGCGAAACTTGTCGGTATGGACGTTGCCGAAGTGCTCTCATTCCCCGCCCCCGCATCCGAGCCCCTACCGCAACTGCGCGATGTTGAATTTCTCGAGATGCCCGTCCGGCAGATTCTCAACCGATGCGACAATCCTGCGATGCCGTTTCGGTGGACGATCAATCCCTATCGCGGATGCGAGTTCGGATGCGTTTACTGCTACGCGCGCTATACGCACGAGTTCCTGGAACTGCGCGATCCGATGGACTTCGAGCGGCGCATCTTTGTCAAGCGGATGGCGGCGGAAGTGCTCGCGCGCACGCTCTCGCGCACCCCGATCGGCTCTGACCGGATCGCAATCGGCACCGCGACCGATCCCTACCAGCCGGCGGAGCGCAAGTTCGGGCTGACGCGCTCGATGCTCAAAGTGTTCGCGCAGCTCGGCGGACTCAATCTTTCGATCACCACCAAGTCCTGGCTGATAGTTCGCGACCTCGACCTGCTCAAGGCGATCAACGCGCGCTCGAACCTGTCGGTGGGCTTTTCGCTCATCACGCTTGATCGGCGCCTCCAGCGGATCCTGGAGCCGAGGGCGCCCCGCCCGGCGCTTCGCCTCCGAGCGATCGCCGAGCTGAGCGCGGCGGGAATTCGCTGCAACGTCTTGATGATGCCGATCATACCGGGTGTGACCGACGCTCCCACGGGTATCGAAGCGGTCATCCGCGCCGCGAAGCGCGTGGGCGCAAGTGGCGTGTGGTGGCGATCATTGTTCCTCAAGCCGGCCGCGGCGCGGCGGTTCATCCCGTTCGTCGCCGAGAAGTTCCCCCATCTGCGCAAGAGGATGGATGAATTCTACGCGCACGCGACCTACGCGCCGCGCTCATACGATCAGCGCCTAGGCGAGATGTTTGATCGGCTGCGAAGCAAGCACGGCTTCGCGCCCGAAGCGGAGCGCCACCCGGAGCCGCCCCCGAGCAGCGTGCCTCCGGCGGTTCAGTTGAGTTTAGGCGTCGGATAGCTTGCGTCGGGTCTTTGCTCAGTTCGGACCCCATGACACAAGCTCGTTCGACACCGGCGCGTGACGGCGATAGTCTTGCTATCGGGATAGAGATGCGGAAGAAGTCGAGCAAACGCATGGTGAAAACCCGGCGTATGAGCGTCAGTGTTCGGCCCGGAGTGGCCAAGCGTGTCAGCTTGGCGGCAGCCAAGCGAGAGATGACTATAGACAAGTACCTGTTGGGCGCTCTTGAAGAGCGCTTGCGCCAAGATCTCACGGGCAACGGTGAACGCACGATCAGCATGACCGCCAAGACCGACCCTCTACTGGCAGAGCTTTGGGACAACCCCAAAGACGCCCGGTATGACAGGCTGTGACCGCGGGGATGTCGTTCTGGTCAATTTCGTGTTCTCGGACGAATCCGGCACGAAGTTGCGCCCCGTGCTGGTGATCAGTTCTGCTGATTACAACCGGGGCCGGCTGGAGCTGATAGTCGTCGCGATCACCTCTAACGTCCGCCGCCGTCTGTTTGGCGATCACCGCGTCGCGGACTGGAAGGAGGCCGGTCTATTCTTCCCTTCAGTGGTGACCGGCATCTTTCGTACGGTGCAGCGTGAGATGGTCCAGCGGCGGCTCGGGTCGCTGACCCGGCGCGATTTGCGCGCCGTGGAGGACAATCTCCGAAAGTCGCTCGGTCTCGCGATCGGTGTCAGCCTGGATGGTGCGCGGGGCGGGACTTGAACCCGCACGGTATTTCTACCACGAGCCCCTCAAACTCGCGTGTCTGCCGTTCCACCACCCGCGCGACAAGTTGCCATTTCCGCTAATGCTTCTGCGCCGGAGGCTGGGGCGCCGGGACTGCCGGGTTCGGCGCCGGCTTGGGCGCGTTCACCGGCATCACGCTCTTTGGCATCGAAGACGATCCCTCCAGCAGGCTGCCGGTAGCGCGGCGCGTCGACGCGTAGGCCAGGAAGATCGAGGTCGCGAAAAATACCACCGCCAGCCCGCTCGTCAGCCTGGTCAGGAAATTTCCCGCGCCGCCGGATCCGAACAGGGTCTGGCTGGAGCCGCCGAACACCGCACCGATATCGGCGCCCTTGCCCTGCTGAAGCAGCACCACGATACAAATCGAGATGCACACCGTTACGTGAATTGCGATCACTATTGAAACCAAGTTCGCCTCGTTCGCTCTGCCTGAAAGAGCCCCTCAGCCGCCCCTTACGATCCGGATGAAGGAGTCAGCCCTTAAGCTTGCTCCCCCGACCAAAGCCCCGTCAATATCGGGTTTGGACAGCAGCGAGTCAACATTTTCGGCCGTGACGCTGCCTCCGTAGAGAATCCTGACCTCATGTCCGGGCGCGCCGTAGCGATCCTTGAGCGCGCTGCGAATCGCGCCGTGGACGGTCTCGGCCTGCTCCGGCGTGGCATTGCGGCCGGTCCCGATCGCCCATACCGGCTCGTAGGCCAGGGTTAGGGCGTGCAAGCCTGATTCAGCGACTCCCTCCAGCCCGTTTTGCAACTGGCGCAACACCACCGCGAGCGCGTGGCCGGAATCGTGCTCGGCCTGGGTCTCGCCGACGCACAAAATCGGATGCAAGCCGTGGCGAAGCGCTGCCCTGACCTTCTTGTTGATCAGCTCGTCGCTCTCGCCGAACACGTGGCGGCGCTCCGAATGCCCGATGATCACGTAGCGCACCCCGAACGCGCTGAGCATCGGGGCCGAAACTTCACCGGTGAAGGCGCCTTTCTCCTCGTAGTGCATATTCTGCGCGCCCAGTGCGATCCTCGATCCCGCCAGCGCCTGTGCCACCGCCGGAATCGCGACGAAGGGCGGCGCGACCATCACTTCGCGCGTGCGCGCGAGCATATCCGCGTCGTGATCGAGCCCGGCGCGGAGCGCGGCGACCAGCGCCTCGGCCTCGTGCGCCGTGAGGTTCATCTTCCAGTTCCCGGCAATCAGTTTCAGCCGCATCACGGTTCCTCTCAGCACTCGAGCGCCTTTACGCCCGGCAGCTCGCGCCCTTCGAGGTATTCGAGCGTCGCGCCGCCACCGGTCGAGATATGGGTGAACCGGCTAGCCCACGGTGCTCCCGCGACGGCTGCCGCGGTGTCGCCGCCGCCGAGCACGCTATGCGCGCCGCTTAGGGCTATCGCCTCGCCGACCTTGAGCGTACCCAGACAGAACGCCGGCAATTCGAAGAAACCGAGCGGACCGTTCCAAACCACGGTCTTCGCGCCCGCCAGCCGCGCGACAAAGTCCTCGACCGTGCGCGGCCCGATATCGAGCCCCATCATCTCGGGCGCGATCTCGCTTACGACCTGGCCCTCCGCGCCCGGCTCGGGACCTGCGGCCACTACATGGTCGACGGGCAGGACGAAGCTCACGCCCTTGGACGTTGCCTCGGCCATCAGGTCGCGCGCCAGGCCGAGCTTGTCTTCCTCGACGCGCGATCGGCCCACCGCGATGCCGTTGGCCTTGAGGAACGTATAGGCCATCGCGCCGCCGATCAGGATAGTGTCGGCCTTGCCGAGCAAGTTGCGGATCACGCCAATCTTGTCGGCGACTTTCGCGCCACCGAGTATAGCGACGAACGGCCGCCCCGGATTCTCGGTGACAGTGCGCAGCGCGTCGAGCTCGCGCATCATCAGGAAGCCGGCGCCGCGCTCGCTCAGGAACCGCGTTACGCCCACGGTAGAGGCGTGCGCGCGATGGGCCGTGCCGAAGGCGTCATTTACGTACACGCTCTTGCCGCGCGCCAGCTCGTGCGCGAAGTCGCGGTCGTTCTTTTCTTCCTCAGCATGGAAGCGCAGATTCTCCAGCAGCATCACGCCGCCCGGCGCCAGCGCCTGCACCATCCCGTCGGTGACATGGCCGATACAGTCGGGCGCGAGCGCAACCTTGCCGTTAAGCGCCGTGCTCAGATACTCGGCGACCGGTCGTAAGCTCAACTCCGGCGTGCGTTCCTTGGGGCGGCCCAGATGGGAACAGAGGATCGCGCCGCCGCCCTGGCCTGTGATGTATCGGATCGTATCAAGCGTGGCGTCGATCCGGCCGGGGTCGGTGATGCGTCCGCTCTCCAGCGGCACATTGAAATCGCAGCGCACCAGCACCTTGCGCCCGCGCAGGACCAGTCGCGTGATCGGAACTATCGGCATGGCTGCCAGACCGGATACGATCGCGGATTAAACTCCCTTGGCGACGTAGGCCGTGATGTCGGCGAGGCGGTTCGAGTAGCCCCATTCATTGTCGTACCACGCGAAAATCTTGACCAGCCGCCGGTCGATCACCTTGGTGAGCAACGCGTCGAAAATCGACGAATGGGGATTGCCGTTGAAATCGCTCGATACCAGCGGCTCGTCGGAATACTGGAGAATTCCCTTGAGCTCGCCCGCGGCCGCCTTTTGCATCGCGGCGTTGACCGATTTTTCGTCGGCGTCGCGCTCAACCACCGCGGTCAGATCGACCACCGAGACGTTGGAGGTCGGCACTCGCACCGCGATGCCGTCGAGCTTGCCCTTGAGCGCCGGCAGCACCAGGCCGATCGCCTTGGCGGCGCCGGTCGAAGTGGGAATCATCGAGAGTGCTGCTGCGCGCGCCCGCCGCAGGTCGTGATGCGGCCCGTCCTGGAGCATCTGATCGGAGGTGTACGCGTGTACCGTGGTCATCATGCCGTGGACGATCCCGAAGCTGTCGTGCAGGACCTTGGCGACCGGCGCGAGGCAATTGGTGGTGCACGAGGCGTTGGAAATCACCTGATGCTTGTGCGGGTCGTAGGCGTTCTGGTTGACGCCCAGGCACAGCGTTACGTCGGCGCCGTCGGCCGGCGCGCTGATCACGACCTTTTTCGCGCCGGCGTCCAAATGCAGTGCGGCTTTGTCGCGCGCGGTGAAAAGTCCGGTCGATTCCACCACTACTTTGACGCCCAACTTCGTCCACGGCAGCTTGGCCGGGTCGCGCTCGGCGAGCACCTCAAAGGCCTGGCCGCCGGCCATGATCTGACTACCTTCGGTTTTCACCGGATGCTTCAGCGGTCCGTGGACGGAATCGTACTTGAGCAGATGCGCCAGCGTTTTCGCACTGGTGATGTCATTCACCGCAACGATTTGCAGCTCCGGGTTGTCCAGCGCCGCCCGCAAAACCATCCGTCCGATACGGCCGAAGCCGTTGATCGCAATCCTGGTCGTCACAGAAACGAGTCCTCCCTGATCAGCTAAGGCCAAGCCCCCACGGCCCGAAAAGTACCATTATAGAGCGCCAGCCGCATCATCGGCGCAAGCGGCCAGAACGTCATTATTCAGCGCCGCGGCCACCATCTACATTGCCGAGACACGATCCCTGTAATACCTTGATTGTTTGAATCCGACAGGAACGCTTTATGCCCAACGCGGCTAATGGCCTTGGGGTGGTGGAGTTGTTGCAGGGAACGGGCCCGGTGGTCCAGGCCGTTCTTTATCTGCTGGTCGCGTTCTCGATCGGAAGCTGGGGCATCATAATCTACAAGCTCTGGCAGATTTCGCTCGCGCGCCGCGAGTCGCAGAAGTTCACGGCGATCTTCTGGGAATCAAAAAACCTCGCCACCATCCATACCGCCAGCCTCGGCCAAAAGCACAGCCCGGTCGCGCAGGTCTTTCGCGCCGGCTATCAGGAGTTGCTCCGACTGACGCGCGCCAAACGCCAGGCCGTGGGCGCCGAAAGCGGATTTACCACCGAACTGGGCGGCGTGGAGAACGTGACCCGCGCGATGAAGCGGCAGGCCAACGTCGAGGCGACCAAGCTCGAAGGCGGGATCACGTTCCTCGCCACCACCGGATCGACCTGCCCGTTTATCGGCCTGTTCGGCACTGTGTGGGGAATCATGACGGCGTTCCTGGGACTCTCGGCAGCGCATTCATCGAATATCCAGGCGGTCGCGCCCGGCATCGCCGAGGCCCTGATCACCACCGCGGTGGGCCTGGTCGCCGCGATTCCGGCCCAGATGTTTTACAACTATCTGACCGCGCGGGTGCACGTGCTCGCCACCGACATGGAAAACTTCACCTCCGAATTTCTCAATATCGCCGAACGGCATTTCCTCTCGTAAGGAATCGCGATGGCTTTCGAAGCGGGACGGCGCGGCTCACTGGTTTCACAAATCAACGTCACGCCGCTGGTCGACGTGATGCTGGTGCTGCTGATCATTTTCATGGTCACCGCGCCGATCATCCAGCAGGGCGTAGAGGTCAGCGTGCCCAAGGTCAGGGCCGCGGCGCTGCCCGGCGAAGAGCAGCAGTTCGTGGTTTCGATCACGCGCAGCGCCGAGGTCTACCTCAACGACGCCAAACTCACTCCCGAAGAGCTTACCGACAAGCTGCGCGCGATCGCGGTCGAGCGCCCTGATCGCCAGGTCTTCGTCCGCGCCGATGAGGAAGTTCCCTACGGCGCGGTGATCCGGGCGATGGCGGCGATCAAGGCGGCCGGAATCCAGAACGTCGGGATGGTCACCGAGATGCCCGCATCCGAGTCCGAGTCGGCCCCGAACGGCGGCAAGCATGGAGAGCCGGGACCGTAGCGGCGATGGGCAACCGTCGCGAATGGGCTATGTCGCGGCGATTGCCATCTCCGCGATCGGTCACGTCGGCCTGGCGCTGCTGGTCTTCTTCGTACTGCCGCGCTATCTGAGGCCGACCCAGAACTCTCCACAGGTCTATTCGGTCAACATGGTCGGCGCGCTTCCGGCCGGAGATTTCGGTAGTCATCTGCCGCAGCTTTCCGCCCCGGCCGAAGAGGGGCCGCCCGAGACCAAGCCTGCCCCTGCCAAGGTCGAAGAGCCCAAGGTCGTTGCAAAGAATGAACCGTTGGCGCCGAACGAAGATAAAAACGCGATCGCGCTTAATGTGATCAGCACACCGACGCCGCTGCCGACTCCACAGCCCACGCCCGTATCAGCGCCCACTCCCGCGATCGCTGCGACTCCTGCACCGACTTCAACCACCGCCCCGGCTCCGACTCTCGCGCCAACTCCAGCTCCTACGCCCGCGCCTGCTCCGACTCCCGCTCCGGTTGCCACTCCGGCCCCGACCCTGCCCGCGACGCCGGCAGTGGTGATAACGCCGGTCCCGGCGCCCGCTACGCCCAAGCCGCGGTCCAAGCCCCATACGAGCCATCCGAAGCCCTTAGCAAAGCCGTCGGTTGCGATCGCCAAGGCCGAGCGCACCCCTTCTATCGAGGAGCGGCTCGACAGGCTGCGCCAGCAAATGCTGGCGGAGCATCTCTCCCGGAGCAATGACGAACCGGAAGATACGGAAGAGGAGGCGCCCGAAGAACGCGAATCCGGCGGCGGTCCGGTGGCCGCCAGCCATGCCAGCGAGGGTGAGGGCGTCGGCGTCGGAGGCACGGCAACCGGTACGGGCGGGATTCAACAGGACCCCAACTTTCTGCTCTACTATAAGGCGGTGGAGGGGAAGATCAGGAAGGCGTGGAACTTCTCAGGCCGGAACAGCGAGCTACAGACCACGGTAAGCTTTTCGATCGGGGCTGACGGCAACCTGACCGCGGTCAAGATCACGCAGAGCTCGCACGATTCCGCGTTCGACGATTCAGTGATTCGCGCGATCCGGCGTGCCGCACCGTTCCTGCCGCCACCCCAGAAGTTTCGCTCGCAGTTCGGTGAAGGTGTTGAAGCGGTGTTCAAACTCAGTGAAATGACTTCGTGACGAGGCGCACGCCCAGCGCGCTGCCAGGAGCACACGACGGACAATCCTGGTCGCCGGGCAATAAGTGATTAGATGAAACGGTTCGTATCGCAACTCCCCCTCGCCATGATCGTCGCCGTCACGCTCGTCATCACGGCCGCGATCGCGCGAGCCCAGAACACGCCGGCCCCGCCCACCTCGTCCTCCGGCAAGATCCGGATGGAGATCGTCGGGCCGGGCTCGCAACTCTCATCGATCGCGCTCCCGGAGCTCAAGAATCTGGCCGGTGACGACCTTCACGAAATTTCGAGCACTTTTGTCGACACCCTGTCGCATGACCTGAAACTCTCCGGCTACCTGCGCGTAGTCGATCCACATGCCTATATAGAGGACTCGCAGGACACGGGATACGAGCTGAGCAAATTCAACATGGCCGACTGGAGCTCGCTCAACGCCGACTTCCTGGTCAAGGGCGCCGTCACCGTCAAGGAGAACGACATCACGCTCGAGGCGCGCCTGTACGACGTGGCGCAGCAGCGGCAGATGATGGGCAAGCGGTACACGGGTAACGGCGACGATGTGTCCCGGATGGGGCGGCGCTTCGCCGACGACGTCCTGAAGGCGATTACCGGCATTCCCGGTCCCTTCGACACGACTATCGCGTTCGTCTCGACCCGCGCCGGCCGCTTCAAGGAGATCTACACGGCCGCGATCGACGGGCAGGACGTCTTCAAAGTCACCAACAATCCCACCATCAACCTGTTTCCATCGTTCGATCGCAGCACCCGCAATCTGCTCTACCTATCGTACAAGCACGGCGCTCCGGCGCTGTATCTGGCCGATCTTCACGCCCGCCGCGAGCTCCAGATCGGCAGCCTGCTGGGTGTTCCGATCGGGGGCGCGCTGTCGCCCGACGGCCGCTATATCGCCGCCGCTATCGAGCACGGCGGAATGACCGATCTACACCTGCTCGATTCGGCGGGGCGCGAGATTCGGGCGCTGACCAATGGCGGCCCGATCAACGTCAGCCCCGCGTTTTCGCCCGACCAGACCCGGCTCGCCTTCACTTCTGATCGCGCCGGGTCGCCGCAGATCTATCTGATGGATCTGGGTGGCGGCGAGCCGCGCCGTCTCACCTACAGCGGCAACTACAACACCACTCCGGCCTTCTCGCCCAAGGGCGATCGCATCGCCTATCAAAGCCGCGGCGACGGGCGCTTCGATATCTGCGTAATCGGCCTGGACGGGGGCGATCCCGTCAGCCTGACCGAAGGCGAAGGCTCCAATGAGTCTGCGTCGTGGTCGCCCGACGGCCGCTATATCATTTTCAGCTCAACCCGTAGTGGGCATGCACGCCTGTATCTAATGCAAGTTGAAACCGGCAAAATTATTTCCGCGCTGTTGGAGGACAAGGGTGATGATACGAGTCCAGTCTGGTCGTGGTGGCTACCCGAATAGAGCCTCGGTTCTGGCCGGGGTGGCGTTAACCATCCTGGCGGCGACTTCCCTGCTCGGGCTCGCCGGATGCTCGTCGCAGAAAAAAGCCGGGTCCAGCCTCGCCGGCGCAGGGACCGGCGCAAACCCGCTCGGTGAGGAGACCATGCCCGGCCAGAACTCGCTCAAGAAGTTCCAGAATGGCACCTTTGGCGGAGGCGCCGGCCCGTTGACCGATATCTATTTCGAGTACAACGACTTCACAGTCCGCGCGCAGGACGGTGAGATACTGAAAACCAATGCGGCCTGGCTGAGTGAGCATGCCAGCAACCGCGTCCAGGTCGAAGGCCATTGCGACGAACGCGGCTCCGAAGACTACAACATTGCGCTCGGCGCCAAACGCGCCCAGGCGGCCAAGGATTACCTGGTCACGCTGGGAATCGCCGCCGATCGGATTTCGACTATCAGCTACGGCAAGGAGCTCCCGGTTTGTACCGAGCACGAAGAGAGCTGCTGGTCGCGCAACCGGCACGCGCATTTCGTGGTCTCGGAGTAGTCGCGGAGTAACCCGGGAGAACAGCAAAGATGGCCCTGCGTCGCTCGAGCGCTATCGTGCTTGCGGCCGTCGCCGCGCTGGCATTGGCCGGATGCGGTCAGTCTGACATCGCCGAGCTGCGCGGCGATCAGATGCAGATCCGCGAGATGATCGCCTCGCAGAACCAGCAGATCCAGGAGCTCACGCAGCAACTGCGCACTCAGCATTCGGAGATCGAAGAAATTTCGCACGGCTCCGCCGGCGGCCAGAGCGCCAGCGATCAGATCGCCGCGCTAGAGGATCGTCTGAACAAGCTGGAGGCCTCGGTCAGCGCGATGCAAACCGGGACGGTCTCGACTGCTCCGGAGGCCGGTGCGACGCCGCCGCGGGCGCACCTCCGATCGCGGTCCCGGCAGCCACGCCGGCCCCGCCCACGGCTCCCGATTGGCAGGCCGACCTCGACAAGGAACTCAGCGCGCCGTCTTCCGGTCCGGGTGCAAAGCTCTATCAACAGGGCTTGCAGGAGATGAAGGGCGGGCAGTATCAGAATGCGGCCGCGAGATTCAGCCAGTTCCAGAAAAGGTTTCCCAAGTCGCCGCTCGCCGAGCCGGCCGAGTACTTTTCGGCCAACGCGCTGTTCGAGTCGGGTAAATACGATCAGTCGATCCTGCAATTCAACGACCTCGTGATGCGCTACCCCAAAGGACGCTTCGCCAGCTCTGCGCTGCTGCGCGAAGCCGAAGCCTTCCTCAAGCTCAACGACAAGATCGACGCGCGCCTCACCTTGCAGAAGCTGCTGGCCGATCACAGCGACAGTCCCGAGGCTTCGCGCGCCAACCAGATGATGATGGACCTGCAGAGCTAGTCCCGATGCGGGTCCCGCACCGTCGCGGGACCAGACCACGATGAAGACGGCCAAGGCACGCCACGCTCTGCCGATGGGAATCATCCGCGATCTCGACGCGCTCAAGCCCGCGGCGCGGCCGGTGGTGGCGCTGGGGAACTTTGACGGCGTCCATCTTGGCCATCGCGCGATCCTCAAGACCGCGATCGATTACGCCCACGCCGAACGCGGCACCGCCTTCGCCCTGACCTTCGATCCGCTGCCCGCCAAAGTGCTGGCGCCGACACGCGCGCCGCGGTTGATTCTGGCGCCGGAGGACAAGCTCGATCTGCTACGCCGCTCCGGAATCGACGGCGTGATCGTGATCGCTTTCACGCTGGATTTCAGCCGGATCGGCCCACGCGAATTCGTGCGTGATTACATCCTCGGCAAGATCGGCGCGCGCGCGGTCGTCGTCGGCCATAGCGTGAGCTTCGGACACCAGCGCGCGGGCAACGCCTCCGTGATGGTCGAGCTGGGACGCGAGTTTGGCTTCGAGGTGACAGTAGTCGGTCCGGTCAAGGCGGCTGGTGTCGAGGTCAGCTCGACCAAGGTTCGTGAGCTGATCGCGACCGCGGACTTAAAGGGCGTGTCCGATCTGCTGGGCCGCTACCACTTTTTGGGCGGACGCGTCGTGCGTGGGCGCGAACGCGGCAGAAAGATCGGTTTTCCCACCGCCAACCTGGAATCCGAGAGCGAATGCGTGCCGCCCGACGGCGTCTACGCGACCCGGGTGATCCTCGAAGACGGACTCTATCCGTCGATTACGAATATCGGGATGCGCCCGACTTTCGACGAGGCGCAGCGTTCGATAGAAGCGCACATCTTCGAATTCGATCGCAAACTCTACGGGATGAGGATCAAGCTCGAGCTGGTGGAGCGAATTCGCCCCGAGCGGAAATTCGATTCCCCCGCCGCGCTCAGCGATCAGATCGCGCTCGACATCCGCCGCGCCAAAGAGATTCTTGCCCGGGCGTAGCTCGTACTCGGCTCCGCGCAGCGATGATCCGCAGGCGCTTGCATTGGCCACAGGTCTGCATTGACCGCAGGGTCGGCAAATGTTGAACTCGCCCACTATGTCCAACGCCTCTGCCAGCCTGCTCGAGCAGATTTTCCGGCGCAAATCCGTCGCCGCGCTGATGTCGGATTGCGAGACTCATGAGGGCGGCCTCAAGCGCGCGCTGGGCGCGATCGATTTGACCGCGCTCGGTATCGGCGCGATCGTCGGCGCCGGCATCTTTGCCAATCCACGTCCGTCCGAGATCGACTCGCCCCGTCGAAATTTCGGGGACATCACAAGCGCGTCAGGTTCTCGCGTAGCGATACGTTCCCTTGACATTCTGCGCCAAGAACCGGCCCTTTGATGAGGCGGCACTCATCTGATCGAATAGCGCCTCTGGCACGTCGTAGTAGTTGTATGTCGAACCATTCTTGAACTCGACGGAGAGTACCCGCTCCGTCTCGATGTAGCGGAAGCGAGCAACGTTCGACGATTCCGGCGTTTCGACCCAGTCGCTCATTGGTGTTACTCCTCCTCAACTGGTACGAGCCCTGCGGTGTTGTGCTCGTAATGAGGGCTTTGTTTGCGCCATTGACGGACTAGCGCAGCATAATCCGGGTTCTCGCGGTTTTGATTCCATCCACCAGGGTGCTCAAGGCCCTCCGGCCCCAACCGCACGACTACGTTGGGATCCTGGCTATATGGTCTTCGATCTCTCGGCGGCAGCTCGATCAGCGTTCGCACTGGCAAGCTGACGGCCTCGCCCACGATGATTGCTTCCCCAGTCCGAAGAATGGGCAACATGTCAAAGAGTCCCTTGAGATTGTCTGATGCGGCACTCGTGACGTGTCCACGGTCTATGTCGTTTGCGAGGCGCATAGCGAATATAGTTCCGCATTGAGAGAGAATAGTCGGATCGATTTCCGACGGTCGCTGGCTGACAATCATCAACCCAACACCGTATTTGCGCCCCTCCTTGGCGATGCGGCGCACCGCTCCGGCCGCCGGACCGGAGTGACTTTCCCCCAAGTACGCGTGGGCCTCTTCAAGCACAACAAGCAGCGGTCGCTCTCTCCCGCCTTCGGGCAGGTTTCGCGCCCAGAAGAGCGCGTCGTAGAGGATGCGGAGTAACGCGCCTATCAGATCCGTCAGGACGGATGATGGAATACCGGAAAGGTCTAGTATGGTAATCGGCTCCGGGCCGCCAATCCAGTTATACACCAAGACATCAAGATCCTTCTCTATTCCACCGTCAACGCTAGGAAGCCATTCGCCGGGTCTGAACAAGAACGCGAAGCGTGGATCCCGAAGTTTAGAGGCTAGGCCCGCCAACTGCTGCCGGATTCCAATGCCCTCGCTCCCAAGCTGAACGCGCTGGGCTGGCGAGCCGGTGGTTTTGACCGTTCGGTATAGCGGAGGTGTGACCGACATGGCGTCGCCCACCTGAAGGGGGCTCCCGTCTTCACCCAAAACGTAGGCAGGCTGCCGTTCATCAGCTGTACCGCCCGGCTTCGGGATCACCGTTAGGTGTTCGCGCCTGTGCAGTTCGAGCCACATCTCGTGCAGGGAGAAGAGGACCGGAGAATCAACGGTCGCCGTATCTTCTGTGACCCCGGCCCGAGGATATTTTGATAGAGCCTGTCGCTTGAGGGACATGATCAGGTCTGCGACGGGAGCTGCTTTCTGGCCATCAAGTGCGCCAAACGCTAAACCGCACAACTCGTCGAAGCTGAGCGCCCAGAACGGAATCAAGAGAGGGTGCTCGCCTTTCGTCTCGTCTGCTCCGACGCGGAAGACCCTGCTTTTGTCCGCCAGCGCTCTGGCATATTCCCCGTGAATATCGAGAACAACAACACGCGCGGACGGATATCGCGCTGTGTCTGAGAGGGAAGTAAGGATCGACGCAACAGCCGTGGACTTGCCGGCACCGGTTGTGCCAACTACGGCGGCATGCCGCGTCACCAACTTGTTGATGTCTACCAGCGCGGGGATTGACTCTGCACTGGCGAGATGACCAACCGAGACGAAGTCGTTCGGATCACCGGGGCCATAAATTGCCCGAAGGTCCGCCTCAGTGACGATGTGCACGCGATCATCGATCGTTGGATGTTGCGATATTCCACGCTCGAACCGACTTCCACGTCGCCCCTCGCCCACAAGCTGGACTCGCAGCCACCGATTGCCAAAGGCGCGCTGGTCGTGTTCCCGCTCTGGAGCTGCTCCTGCGCCTACTTGGGAGACCACACCGTAAAGATCGACGAAACCTAGAGGCACGCGAACAAAGCTGCCGACTTGTCCGATACGATATCCTTCACCGTTCACAAAGCTCAGACCAGTGACGGTTTCGTCAGTAAGTTCAACGGTGATCGTTGCGCCCTGCACATCCTGCACCGTGCCAAGGAGTGTCGGGTCACGTGCCATCGTCAGCACCGTCGGTCTGACTCAACTGCTGAGCTAGAAACTCACCTAACGCGGCAAAGTCTCCGAGAAGAAACTTACACCGATCTGCAGGCGCGCTGCTGCGCGGGCCTATATCGCCAGTCTGCACTGCAAGACCATGCAAAGGGTGGTCCTTCTTTTCCTCTGAGTGCCAATCACGATTGGTGGTCCCCAGGACTGCGCCGTCAGTTGCGAGAAGACTCAGGTTCGGCTGCCGACGACCCCTTTCGACCGCCCCAGGGAAATTGGCACGGTCACTGTACAGTAAACCGAAACAGACGGCTGTCGGGTTGCCGCTGAGGCCCTGAACGATTACCTCGTTCACGTGCTGGTCGGCGAACGAATACCCGCAAGTAATAAGTACGCCCTGCCCTCGAATGAGGAATGACCTCAAACGGTCGAGCATCGCAAGGTAAGGCATTCGGCGGCTTTGATCATATTTGAGGTGTGATGGGTAGATCATCTGTCGATCCTTCTCTTCGCCAGCCATACGGCGCTCGATCTCGCCTGTCGGCGCGCGCCACCAGTTGATGGAACCATGCACCTTCCAGAGACGAGCCCAGCGGGCGGGTAAAGTATCTTGCTCCATCGAGGGAAGGTCAAAAAACGTCTGCTTCGATCCCACGAAACCGTCGAAGTATGGAATTCGCACCTGTTCCAGCGCCTGCTCCGCTAGCAGGTCGTAGTTGGGAGTAAAGATCTCGACCGGATGAGCGCGCTGAATTCCTCCGACCCATGCCGCAAGTTGGTGGTACGGGGTGTTGATGTCGGGGAGGTCCACCTTGACAACTTCGGTTGTGAGACGGCATATCTCCGCGTCCAGTGATACAAGAACATCTTTCAACAACCCATCGATGTTGCCGGTTCCGACGATTTCGGCAATTGCGCGAACATGGCTCAGGATCTCTTCAATTGTGGGCTTTGCCGTTCCACTGTCAACAAGCCTTCTCGCAACAATTGCGAAGCTGTCCCTGAATTCCGCTGAGGCTTCGAGGACGCTGCGAACCCGGCTAGTAAGACCTGCAGTGTCAGGAATCAGGGGCTTTGTGCTTGTCCCATCCGGAACGCGGACGGCGCTCGGGCAACCAGCGCCTAGAAGGAACGCCACGCGCATTTTGTCGGATGCCAAGGCTTGCTGAAGCAGCGAGACTTGGCGGTATGGACAATGAGACGGCGAGGTCACGGCCGCGATTCCTTTTCGCAGGTTGACCCGCTTTCCTCTATGGCCGCCAGATCCCTGGGCGATTCCGTTTGTCCCGCACTGATATTCTCTTCGGCCGGTTCCCGCACCTCCAAGGCGAGACCCTCGATCTCCTGGAGCGTCTTGCCAGCGATTCCCTGCAGATCGCCATACATCCCGACCGTGGCCTGCATAACGTGCTCGATCTGCTCCTCGCGCTTGGCCCATTGCTTTGTGATCGCCTTCTTTTCCCGATCGAGGTCTTCCCGCATGGAAGAAAACGCTTCGGCAATGGCCTGTACACGCTGGCGGAAGCGTGGACCGGTCAGGTATTGGTACACCATCTCCATCTTGGTCTGTTGACCGTCAGATGCCTGGCGAGCCATCGCAAGCTCCACCAGAGATTGGCGAATGGCCGTTGCGACCGCCACGGCAACCCGCGGATGAGCCACCCAAACCTGATCGATGAGGTCGAAGACCTCGACATCTTTGGGTAGGACCTGACTAACGATTATGGCGACTTCCGCCTTTGCTGCTCGCTGATCTTCGCGAAGCTTTGCCAGCCAGCCGTCGCTCCAATTCTTGGTCCGCTTCGACTCCCAAAGGATCGTGCCGCACACTTGGCCAAGCGGCCCGATGACCCGCTGCAAAACGTCGCCGCCGTGCTCACCCTTCGGGACGGGTTCGACACTGTCGCGCGGGAACCGCGCCGTTAGCAGCGCTTCGAGCTCAATCTCCTGAACCTCGCCTTGCAATTGCTGCGAACCCTGCTCGGCCTTGCGCTTCAATACCTCGATCTGTTTCTGCATCGAGGTGATCGTCTGTTCTTTTTCGGCGACTTTGAGTTTCAACTCGTCTTCCACTTCCTTGCGCGCCTTGTCGCGAGCTGCGGACAACCCGTCCTGTACGCGCTTTTCGACCGTGAGTTCGACTTCGCGCTTTGCGTCGTCCAGTTCACGTTGCTTGCGGAGGAGATCCACCTGGGCTTGCTGCGCTTCCTTAAGCTTGTCGTCGCGCTGCTTCAAGACCTCCTGAAGTTGCGCGATCTCATCGGCCTTTTGCTGAAAGTCGGTCGCCATAATCTGCTTGGCCTTGCGCGCCTCTTCGGCGGCGATCTTCGTGCGTTCCCCGCTCAGCTTCTCTGCAACTTGGTCGTCGAGCGATTCTCGCGCCCTGGCAAGCGCCTCTTCCTGTTGATGCAGTGTCGACTCGCGCTTCGCGATGTCTGTGTCCTTTTTCGCGAGGCGTTGCTCGTAGTCGCGACGCGTCGCTTCAATCAGAGGTGCGGCGAGCGATTCAGTCAGCCGAATCTCGGTTTTGCAGTTCGGACAGGTGATCGTCGGTTCCATAAGTTAGACCCCTTTTCGCGTCTAAATCGGATGACGCTGAAAGGCGATGCCCTACGTTGTTGCGCTGAATTGTACCACGGGCTGAAGCTGCTGGTACGCCGCGCTCGCGAGTCATCATTGACCGCAGGGTCTGCAAATGTTGAACTCGCCCACTATGTCCAACGCCTCTGCCAGCCTGCGCGAGCAGATTTTGCGGCGCAAGTCCGTCCCCGCGCTGATGGCGGACTGCGAGACTCATGAGGGCGGCCTCAAGCGCGCGCTGGGCGCGATCGATTTGACCGCGCTCGGTATCGGCGCCATCGTCGGCGCCGGCATCTTCGTGATGACCGGCGTGGGCGCCAAGCAGGCCGGCCCCGGCCTGGTCGCATCGTTCGTGCTGGCGGGCGTCGCCTGCTCGATGGCGGGGTTGTGCTACGCGGAGTTCGCCTCGATGATCCCGGTCGCCGGCAGCGCCTACTCGTATTCGTACGCCACGATGGGCGAGCTGGTCGGATGGATCATTGGCTGGGACCTGGTGCTGGAGTATGCGGTCGGCGCCGCCGCGGTCGCTTCGGGATGGTCGGGTTACTTGCGCGTGATCCTCGACGGGTTCGGGCTCCATATTCCGCAAGCGCTCGCCCGCGCTCCGGGCACGGCTCCGGGCGCGATCATAAATCTACCGGCGCTGCTGATCGTATTCGCGATCTCGGCGGTGCTGTACGTCGGGATCTCCGAAAGCGCGCGCTTTAACTCGATCATCGTGGCGATCAAGCTGGCGGTGATCGGGATCGTAATCGCGGTCGGCGTCTTCTTCGTGCGGCCCACCAATTGGAGTCCTTTCGCGCCGCGCGGATTCGCGGGAATCAGCCAAGGCGCGGCCTACATCTTTTTCGCGTACATCGGGTTCGACGCGGTCTCGACCGCGGCCGAGGAGGTCGTTGATCCCGGCCGCGACCTGCCGCGCGGCATTCTCGGCTCGCTGCTGATTTGCACTTTGCTCTATATCGCGGTCTCGGGCGTGCTGACCGGAATGGTTCCCTACGGGCAGATCGACGAGACCGCGCCGCTGGCGTCAGCCTTTATCGCCCGCGGGCTGAACTTCGTCGCCGGAGTGATTTCACTTGGCGCGGTAGCGGGCCTGACTTCGGTGCTACTGGTGCTCCTGCTCGGACAATCGAGGATTTTCTTCGCGATGTCGCGTGACGGCCTGCTGCCGCCCGCCTTCAGCCGCGTCCATCCGCGTTTCCGCACGCCCTACATCCCCACCGTGATCACCGCGGTCGCGGTCGGAATCGGCGCAGCGCTGCTGCCGATCGACAAGATCGCGGAGCTCACCAATATCGGAACGCTGTTCGCGTTCGTGCTGGTATGTCTTGGGGTGTGGATTCTGCGCGGTATCGAGCCGGCGATGCGCCGTCCGTTCAGAACGCCGCTGGTGCCGATCGTCCCGATCCTCGGCGTGCTGTTTTGCACCTACCTGATGATGCGCCTGCCGCTCGCGACCTGGATTCGATTCGTGGTCTGGCTGGCGATCGGTCTCGTCGTCTACTTCAGCTACGGGCGCCATCACAGCCGCGTCGCCGCGACCCACGAGAAGCCAGCGCGCGCGGCGACCGCTGAACCACGTAGCCAGACGGGGCTATAAGTTAGTTCCGCTACGGATTAGCCCGGCTACAAAGTGGCTTCTGCGGTGCTGCGTGCGGCTGGCGAAGCGTCGGCCGAGGGTGACACGGGCGATCCGGCCGGAGGGGCCGGCGCCGCAGCCGGAGTTGGCATCGCGGACTCCGGCGTCGGCGGAGGTACAAAGACGGTCGGAATTGGCGTGGCCAGCTCAGGCTCGGACGTCGGTAGAGGAGAAGGCGCGCCAGCCGCCATCGGACCCGTGCCGACTCCATAGCGATAGACCAGTTGGCCGCCGGTGTGCGCTTGGTAGAAGAGAAATCCCACGCTGATCACCGCGACGAGCATGTAGAGGCCGCGGCTGCCCTGCATGAAGCTGAACAGCGCCGTCAGCAGTCGCCAGAACGCCAGGCCTGCGAAGACGTACATCAGGTAGAGGCCGAGCGCGCCGTGGCCGAGAAAATGGACGCTGCCCTTGAAGTATTGCTGCGCCTCCGGCGACATCATGTCCCACAGCCGATCGGCCTCCATGTCGCCCGTCCAGTAGGACCCGGCCGCCGCGAGCGCGCCGAGGATCATCAGGGTGAGCGCGGCGTGGCGCATCCAACCACGCGACGGAAACAGGCTCGCGGCCAGATCGATCAGCACCGCGACCGTCAACAGCGCGACCGTGTAGTGGTCGACCACCGGATGTAGCTGCATTCCGCTGAGCAGTTTCTCCAAGTTTTCCATCTGGGCTCCTGACCTGATCTCCGCGTCAACGCCGCAGTGAGTATACGCTTGGCCGCGGGCTGTCCTGCAGTTCCCCGTTTTTATTGCAGACCGCCATCGCGCGCGCAATTGTCCGGCCCGCACGCCGATCGCAGTCCGGCAGAGGTTTCAACCGGTAACTGGCGAGGCTATTGTTGCAGGGATCAGGTGGGTGAACATGCCGTCGCGAGCCGTGGAAGTGCGCCGGATACTGGGTGCGGCAGTCTCTTTTCTGCTGCTCGCGTCGCTCCTGGCGCTGTTCTTTGCCTATCGCAAGAACGCCGGAGTGCTGCACGCGCCGCCCTTCAAGGTCTCGATCTTACGACTCCCCTATTACGCCTTCTGCTCGTTCTACCGGATGCTCGCGGCCTACGCGCTGGCCCTGATTTTCTCGATCATATATGGGCTCTACGCGGCGAAGAGCAAAGCCTACGAGCGCGTGATGATCCCCGCGATCGATATCGCGCAATCGGTCCCGGTGGTGGGATTTTTCCCCGCCGCGGTCTACTTTTTCGTTTCGCTGGGCGGTGGCCGGCGGGTCGGCGTGGAGATGGCGGCGATCTTTCTGATCTTCACCAGCCAGGCCTGGAACATGGCGCTGGGCGTGTTCGAGGCGGTGCGGACGATTCCCGCCGATTCGGCCGAGGTGCTCGAGACCTTCGGCGTCAGCGGATGGCTCCGCTTCAGGCGGCTGCTGCTGCCCGCCTCCGTGCCGAAGCTGGTTTACAACTCGATCCTGTCGTGGGTCGCGGGTTGGTACTTCCTGATCGCATGCGAGATCATCACGGTCGGCCCGGCCAGCTATCGGCTGCCCGGACTCGGAAGCCTGCTGATGGAAGCCGCAGACAAGGGCGACTGGAGCGGTGTTGTCGGCGGGTTGCTGACGCTGCTCGCGATCATTGTCGCGATGGACCTGTTCGTCTGGCAGCCGCTTTCCGTATGGGCCGACAAATTCCGCTACGAGTCCGCGGCCTCGGTCGAGCCACTTCGCTCGCTCGGGATGATCAACCTGTTCGGCGGGATCGCCCCGGCGATCACGCGCGGCGTGCGCGCGCTCCTGCGTCCGATCGGAACGTTCGTATCCCGAGTGGCCGAATCGATGCCGCGCCTGGATCGGCGCGCGCGTCCCGCTCTGGCGCGCCTGGGCGTGATCGCCCAGATGGCCTTGCTCGTTGCGATCCTCGCGCTGTTCGGCTACGCGACTATCGCGGGAATAATTGCGCTGGTTCGCACGCTCGCGCAGCCCTGGCCGGCCGAAGCCTGGAGGATTCCGGCGGCCACCGGAGCCTCGACGCTGCGGATGGTGATCGCGTATGCGATTTCGCTGGCTTGGACGCTGCCTTGCGCGCTGATCGCCAGCGATAGTCCGCGCTTCACCCGCTGGCTGGCGCCGACCGCCGAAATTGCCGGCTCGATGCCAGCCACGGCGCTGTTCCCGCTGATCGTTTTGTTCGTAATCAAAGTCACCGGCGGCATGAACCTCGCTTCGATCCTCCTGATCCTGACCGGGATGCAATGGTACTTGCTGTTCAACCTGATGGCGGGCGTGAGCCAGATCCCGAGCGATCTCAAGGAAGCGGCGCGCACCTTCGGCCTCAGCCGCGTCGCCACCTGGAAGCGGGTCGTGATTCCCGGTTTGCTGCCGTCGCTGGTCACCGGCAGTATCACCGCCTGGGGCGGCGGCTGGAATGCGCTGATCCTGTCGGAGTATTTCGTTTACAACAGCAAGGTGTATCAGGTGTCAGGGCTGGGCGCGTTGCTCGACGAAGCCACTTACAAAACCGGTAACGGAGTGATGATCCTGCTGAGCCTGCTCTCGATGATTGCGGTTGTCATCACCCTGAACCGGTTGTTCTGGCGCCGGGTATACGACTTCGCCACCGAGCGCTACAAGTTGGATTACTGACGCGATCGCATGCCGCGATTCATCTGAGCCTGAACCATGGCCCTGCTCGAGCTCAAACAGGTCTCGAAGAGTTTCACTCAAGCCAAGGGCAACCTGCACGTGCTCGATAACATCTCGTTCGCGGTCCAAGAGGGCGAATTTCTCGCGGTGGTGGGACCGTCGGGATGCGGCAAATCGACGATGCTGCGCCTGATCAACGGCGTGATGCCGCCGACCTCAGGTCAGGTCCTCTACCGCGGGCGTCAGACTGACGGCATCAACCTCGAATGCGCAATCGTCTTTCAATCCTTCGCCCTGCTGCCGTGGCTGACGGTCAAGGGCAACGTCGAGATGGGACTGGAGGCGCGCGGAATCAGTGTTGCCGAACGCGAAAAGCGCTGCAGCGTCTATATCGATAAGGTCGGGCTTGACGGCTTCGAGGAGGCCTACCCGCGCGAGCTCTCGGGGGGGATGAAGCAGCGCGTCGGATTGGCCCGCGCGCTCGCGGTCGAGCCCAAGGTGCTGCTGATGGACGAGCCGTTCTCGGCGGTCGACGCCCTGACCGCGATCACGCTGCGCGAGGAGCTGCTCGACATCTGGCAGGCGCCCGACACCCCGGTGAAAACCGTGATCATGGTCACTCACATAATCGAGGAAGCGGTCGAGCTGGCCGATCGGATCCTGGTGCTGGCCGCCAATCCCGGCCGCGTGGTCGGCGATCTCAAAGTCGGGCTGCCGCGCCCGCGCGACAAGCGCACCGAGCCCTTCAATGCGCTCACCGATAAGGTCTTCTCGCTGATCGAGGAGCGCTCCTGATGTCGCCGGCGATCTACCCGATTCCCGACTGCCAGCTTACCTGGGTCTTCGGCCTGCTCGAGATCCTTGAAGATCGCGGCGGCCGCGAAGACGGCTACAAGATCGCGCGCGACCTGGCCTTCAAGTTCAGCGACCTGCTCAAGGTCATGAAGGCCGCTGAAATTATGGGCCTGGTGTCGACTCCGACGGGCGATGTGGTGCTGGAGCCGCTTGGCAGGGAGTTCCTGGCGGCCGACATCAACCGGCGGAAGTTGATGTTGCGCGAGCAGTTCAAGCAGCTCGGCCTCTTCAACTATTTCGTGCGCCTGCTCCGCGGGCAGGAAAGCCGATCGCTCCACAAGGAGGTTGTGCTGGAGCATCTCGCGATCCTCTTGCCGAACGAATCACCCGAGCGTACGTTCGCCACGCTGGTGGGCTGGGGCCGGTTCGCCGAGCTGTTCGGCTATAACAAGGACGAGAACCGCTTCTATCTGGATCACGAATAGTCAATCCGCAAGGAGGATCAGACCATGGCTACCGACAACGAGAAAGTCGTCAATGACTTCTGCAAGGCCTGGGAGCGCCGCAATCTCGACGAAATTATGGGCTTCTTCACCGACGATGCCGTTTACCACAATATCCCGATGGCGCCGGCGGCCGGCAAAACCGCGATCCGCAACGTGATCAACACTTTTTTGCCGATGGCGACCGCGTGCGAGTTCAAAATTCTAAAGAGCGCCGCGGCAGGCAACGTTGTGATCAACGAGCGCGTTGACTGTTTCCAGATGGGCCCCAAGCGGATCGAGCTGCCGGTGGCCGGCGTCTTCGAGCTGCAGGGCGGCAAAATCGCCGCCTGGCGCGACTACTTCGATCTCGCGATGTGGACCAAGCAGATGCAGTAGGCGTCTGTACCCCTTGCGATGGCATCGCCGGTCACCAACGCGATCATCGGCACCGCCGGGCATATCGATCACGGCAAGACCGCGCTGATCAAGGCGCTCACCGGCCAGGACACCGACCGGCTCAAAGAGGAAAAAGAGCGCGGTATCTCGATCGACCTCGGCTTCGCGCACTTCACCCTGCCCGGCGGCGCGCGCGCCGGCGTGATCGACGTTCCCGGTCACGAACGCTTCATCCGCAACATGCTGGCTGGCGCACACGGTATCGATCTCGTGCTCTTCACGATCGCGGCCGACGACGGCGTGATGCCGCAAAGCGAGGAGCATCTCGACATCCTACATCTGCTCGGCACGGCGCGCGGAATTTTCGTGATCACCAAAGCCGATCTGGCCAGCGCGGCGCGTCTCGATGAAGTCGCGCAGGAGATCGAGCTGCTCGCCGACGGCACGCGGCTGGCCGGCGCGCCGATTATTCCGGTCTCGTCAACCACCGGCGCGGGACTCGACCAGTTGCGCGCCGAAATCGCGCGCCAGCTCGACGGCTTCGAGGCGCGCCGCGCAACCGGAATTTTTCGCCTCCCGCTCGATCGCGCCTTTGTAATCAAGGGTCACGGCACCGTGGTCACAGGGACCGCGATGGGCGCCGAAGTGCGTACCGGCGATCGCTTGCGCGTGCTCCCCGGCGGCGGCGAGGCGCGCGTCCGCTCGATTCAGGTGCACGGTGAAACCGTCGAGCGGGCCGACAGATGTCAGCGCGTCGCGCTGAACCTGACCGGCACCGACCGAATCGACCTCCAGCGCGGATGCGTGCTGGCCGACTGGAAGCTTGACATCGTCACCTCGCGCCTGGACGCCGCGCTCGAATTGCGCCCGGCGGCCCGGCGCCCACTCAAGACGAATGGTCGCGTCCGATTCTTTATCGGCACTACCGAGACTATCGGCCGCGCGATCCTGCTCGAACCGGCGGGCGCGCTGGAACCGAAGCATACCGGCGTCGTCCAGTTGGTGCTCGACGATCCGATCCTCGCGCTGTACGGCGATCGCTTCGTGATCCGTGACGAGACCAACCTACGCACGCTGGGCGGCGGCGTGGTTCTCAACCCGATCGCGCGGCGCGTGCGCAAGCCGCTCGAACCCTACCTGGCGAAGCTCAACGTTCTGCGCACGGCTTCCGGCGCCGCCGCGATCGAGGCCCTCCTCGGCCTGCAAGAGAATTTCGCGCTCACCGCAGTTGGAATCGCGCAGCTTCTCAACACGCCGCAACGCGAAGTCGAGCACGCGCTGAATGACCGTCGATTCGTGAAGCTCGCGCTGGGCGACGAAGCGGAATTCACCACCCAGCCGCGATGGGAGGAGCTCAAGCGCTTCATGCTCGACGCGCTCGCGGCGTACCATCGGGGCCGTCCGCTGGACCCCGGGATGGAGATGGAGGCGATGCGCGAGCGGCTGCCATACGCTGTCGGCACGCGCGGCTTCCGCGCCCTGGTCGATCGCGTAAGTCTTGAATCTGAGATCGTGCGCGAGGAAAGCACGCTCCGCCTCAAGTCGCATCGGGTGCAGCTCGGCGCGAGCGACGACCAGCTCGGCTCGCGAATCGAGCGTGTGTTGAAAGACGCGGGCTTTCAGCCGCCCGACGTTAAGCAACTGGGCCAGGCGCTGAAGCTGGCGCCATCCGAAACCGCGCGGCTCAAAGCCCTGCTCGCCACGCTCGAACGGCAGGGACGGCTGATCAAAGTCGCGAGCGATCTATATTACGAGCGCGCCGCGCTGGAGGCCGCGCGCACCCGGCTGGTCGAGCATCTGCGCGCCCATCCTGAAATCACCGCGGCCACTTATCGTGACCTGCTCGGCGCGTCGCGGCGGTTTGCGATCGCGCTGCTGGACTACTTCGACCATTGCGGCGTGACCGCCCGCGTCGGCGACGCCCGCCGGCTGCGCGCGAAAGCGGGCTGACAATCGGTCCCGATCGGGAGCAAAGCTATGGCCCTTCTTCCGTACCAGGATTCCTCGCTGCCCCTTGACGCGCGGATCGAGGACTTGCTGGCGCGTATGACGCTGGATGAAAAGATCGCTCAGCTTGGCGGTCTGTGGAGCCGCCCGCTGCTCGAGGGCGATTCGATCAACGGCGAGCGCGCCGCCGAGCTGTTGAAGCACGGAATCGGCCACATCTCGCGCCACGCCGCACTGATGAGTCCCAAGCAATCGGCGCGAACCATGAACGCGATTCAGCGGCTGCTCGTCGATGGCACGCGTCTGGGTATCCCGGCGATCTTCCATGAGGAAAGTTGCGCCGGCTATCTCGCGCAGGACGCTTCGTGCTTTCCGGTCCCGCTCGCGCTGGCCGCGACCTTCGCGCCCGAGCTGGTCCAGCGGATGGGAGGCACGATTCGCCGCCAGATGGTCGCGGTCGGCGCGCGCCACACGCTCGCGCCGGTGGCCGACGTCGCGCGCGACGCGCGATGGGGCCGCTGCGAGGAAACCTTCGGCGAGGATGTCTACCTGGTCTCGCGGATGGCCGTGGCCTACGTCCGCGGCGTGCAGGGCGGCGCACTATCGGCCGGCGTGATCTGCACCGGCAAGCACTACGCCGGCTACAGCTCTTCCGAAGGCGGGCTGAACTGGGCGCCGGCGCATATTCCGGCGCGGGAGCTGCTCGACATTTTTATCGCGCCGTTCGCCGCGATGATCGGCGAGGCGAACGTCCGCTCGATCATGAATGGCTACCAGGAAATCGACGGCGTGCCGTGCGGCGCATCGCGCTATCTGCTGAACGATCTTCTTCGCGAACAACTCGGATTCACCGGCACGGTAGTAACTGACTATTACACGCTTCCATCACTGCATAATTACCACAATATCGCAGCCGATCGCGGCGAAGCCGCCAAGCTCGGCCTCGAGGCCGGGCTCGACGTGGAGCTGCCGCAGCTCGACCTGTTCGGCGCGCCCCTTAAAGAGGCGGTGGAAAGCGGAGCGGTGAAGATCGAGCTGATCGACCGTGCCGTCCGGCGTGTCCTGCGCGCAAAGTACGAGCTCGGCCTGTTCGAGAATCCTTACGTCGATGCCGACAACGCTTCGGCGGTATTCGACACGCCGGACGATCGGGCCCTGGCGCGGGAGATTGCCGGCAAATCGATCGTGATGCTCAAGAACGATCGCGCGGTGCTGCCGCTCGATCGCGGCCTCAAGCGCGTCGCCGTGATCGGACCGACCGCCAACGCCAAGCGATTGCTGCAGGGCGACTACCATTACCCGACTCATCACGAAATTCTGTACGGGCCCATTACCGAGCGCGATACTGCACGCGACGTGCTCGAAGGCCACAAGCTCGAAGGCAGCGCCGCACCCGTGATGGAAGGCAGCGCGCAGGCCTCCGGCGATCGGGGTGCCGCGGCGCGGCATACCGACCTGAGCACGCGCTTTCCGCCGATGGTGACGCCGCTGGAGGGATTGCGCGCCGCGCTGGGCTCAGCCGTCGAGATCAGAACCGCTCACGGTTGCAACGCCTTTGATAACGACCGGTCGGGTTTCGCGGCAGCCGAACAGGCCGCTCGATGGGCGGAGCTGGTGGTGCTCTGCGTGGGCGGCAAGTCGGGCCTAGCCCAGGGATGTTCGAGCGGTGAGGCCAACGATCGCGCGACGCTCACCCTCTCCGGTGTGCAGGAGGAACTCGTCGCGGCGGTCGCTGCCGCCGGGAAGCCGATTGTGCTCGTCGTGATCGATGGGCGCCCGCTCGCGCTCACGGCCGCGATCGAAAGGGCCGCCGCCGTGTTGTATGTATTCCCGCCCGGTGAGGAGGGGGGAAGCGCGATTGCCGACGTGCTGACCGGCCGCGTCAATCCCTGTGCACGCCTGCCCGTTTCACTCCCGCGCGATCAGGGGCAGATGCCGCTGTACTACTCGCACAAGCCATCCGGACAGCGCAGTCAGTTTTGGGGCGACTATGCCGATTTGAGCTGCAAGCCGCTGTTTCCGTTCGGCCATGGGCTCAGCTACTCGACTTTCGCGTACTCTGACGGAGCGCTCGACGCCGCCGAGGTCGGATCCGACGGATGCCTGCGCGTTGCGATTTCAATCGCGAACGACGGCCCGCGTGACGGCGAAGAGGTCGTGCAGCTCTATCTGCGCGACAAGGCCGGCAGCGTGACTCGTCCGGTGATGGAGCTGAAAGGATTCGCGCGGCTTTTGCTGCGCGCGGGCGAAGAGCGGCGCGTGAGCTTCGCTCTCGACCTGAGCCAGGCCGCATTCCACGGCCGCGACCTGACTTTCGCGGTCGAGCCCGGCGAGATGGAAGTGATGGTCGGCGCGTCGTCGCAGGACATCCGCTTCACGGCGCCCTTTCGAATCATCGGCTCGCGCCGGCCCCTGCGTCTGCTGGACGTCAAGCCTACGTCGGTTGAGGTGGCGTGAGCCGCCGGCGGAGACTCAGACGATTCCCGCCTTGCCGGTGAGGCGAAATCACGCATCCTGCGCAACTGGTGGCTCCCGAAGGTTCATTTCTTCGGCGGTCAATGCCTGTTCCTTAGCTTTCTCGTAGAGACGATTCAATTCCGGCTGAAGAGCCAAAAGTGCGGCGATTCTCTGTATCATTGAGCGGAAATGAGAGGTTTCGGCCGTTGTCAGCGGTTTTCCTGCCCTGTCAGATGCTTTCCTGTACCCGAGCCATTTTTTCAGAACGGGATAGCCGCCCAACTCATATCGCCAGACCGCTTGCGGGACGTTTGCGAAGAACACTTCATCGTTGATATAGAGAGCACCAGTATTAGCACCCCACTCGGACAGAGGCGCCTCCTCGTCGCGAAACTCACGTGGAATCCAGCGTCCTTTTGCTGCGCCATAGTAACTGATCGACACGCAGAGGTCTGCTGAAGTGATCGGCTTCTCTCCCGTCCTCTGAGGAACTCCTAACGATGTCATTCGTTCTTGCCCAATGATTTTGCGGATTCCGGATTCCGCATCAGCGAGTGGATCTAGGAGCACGCGGATCTGATCGCCCACCGAGCTAAGCTCATCAGCCAGTTCGCGACCCTTTGGAACCGGAATGTGAGCCCAGTCTTGAGCCAAGGCCTCGCGGTTATCGTCTTCGTAGGCGGTCGCATGAAGAATTCCGATCGAGCAACGGAACAACCGGCCTACGAGGTCTTTTGCGGCCGCACCCCTGAGGTCTCCCGTGAGCTCCCATAGTGTTTGTAGCTTCTGCCATGCTCGGGGTGCGATGTTCGCCTCACGAGCGGCTACAAGGGAACCGGGAGTCACCTCGCGCGGAAAGCAAACGACTCCTCGGTCGTAGACGTGGAGGTCTGCGAGCGTTTGAGTTAACAGAGGTCTTGTCTCTGATGGGCGACGAGGTTGGGGAACGGCCAGCAGGAATTCATTTCCAACCAGGGCGTTGCCATACTCGGGCCTTCGCTCATTGAGCAGCTTTCCTTCCTTCTCGTAGTAGATCCACCGGGTGTCTAGGGGAAAGACCAAATACGGCAGAATCTGATCCCTCCGAAACCTCGACCTGGATCGCAAAAATGTCCAAAGCCTCTTCGGTTCATATCGGGCGCGCCTTTCGAACAATGCCGGGTAGGATTTGGCTAACGCTTGGAAGTCTTCATTTTCAAAATAGGCGCGCATTCGACAGGCTAGGTCTGACCTATCGACATCTATAATGCTTCCATCCAGACCCCGATTGGGATTTACGCCTTGATAAAAAGCAGGGAACAGCTCATCCAGAGCCGGCCAAGCCTCAAAGCCCGCGTTGAAATCGCGTGGCGCCAGCAACCAACGATTTTTCCTTGACGGGTGGAATTGTTCGTACTCGCGCGGTCCCTCGGGCCGCTTGGCCGCCTCAAGCCGCCTTGCGTGATCCCATTGGGTGATGCTCAGTGATTCGATGAGTGCGTGACGCTTTTGCTCGGCTCCGCCCCAGAAGTCCCGGTAGTTGACGGTTGTCGCCTCGGGCGAGGTGGCACTAGCGCTGCGCTTCAGAAAGGTCGATATACAGATGCCTACCTTGTTACCAGCGCTCCCACCGAAGTTGAACACCGTCTGACAGGACTCACCCCAGGGTGTCCGTTCACTGGCCAGGCGGTTCCCGTGGAGGTTGTCAATCCAGACATCGTGAAAGTTCTTAAGCAATGATTCGCGCATGAGCGGATGCGAACGACCCGTAAGGTACGACGAATTCGAGATGTACGAAACAACACCGTCTCTCGCATCCTCTCCGATTCGTTTTTCTGCGAGCCGGAAGAAGCGAACGTAGAGTTCGTCGAGGAGCTGCTTTCTGACGCCCCACTCTTTGTACAAAAGGCTTTCGCCGTCCTGAATCATAATGGGCTTACCATCATCGTCAAAAACGACATTACCTTTGCGGTCTCGCCTCTCGCGCCTTAGAATTCCCTTGTAGTGGTCCACGAGGTCCTGCTCTTCTGCGAGGGCTGTTCCGGCGAACCGGTTGTATGGGGGATTGCCAAGAACGACGATAATCTCCGCCTGATCCTTCACCAACTTTGCTCGGTCGTGCTCCTCTTGTAACTCGGGGAAATTCAGTTTGACTTGCTCTGGTCCTCCCCAGCCGGTCAGCGCGTTCGTCAGAAAGACCGCAGGGCGTTTTTTTGAGGACGGCGGAACGCCAAGATCGTCGAGCATTAGATAGAGCTGCAGGTGGGAGATCACAAAAGGTGCGGTCAGAATTTCAAACCCGATGATGCGGGATGCAACGGCTTCGCCTAGTTCAGCTCCGAGAAGAGCCCGATCACCGCGTTTCCGGACCTCTTTGGCAATGCACTGCACAATCTCAAGTAAATAGGCGCCCGTCCCGCAGCACGGATCGAGAACCACAACCCTCTTGTCGGCGAATCCTCGCTCACATCCCAGTTCGCGCCGGAGGAGATCATCAATTGTCTTCACCTGGTAGCGAACGATCTCAGGCGGTGTGTACCAGACTCCAAGCTCGTCTCTGAGTCCTGGATCAAACGCTTCCAGAAAGGGTTCGTAGAAATAGGTGATGGCTGCAGACGCGCTAGGGTCTCGCTCGTCGTCCGTGTCCAGAGTGGAATAGGTAAACCTGCTGAAGAACAGGTCGCGATCTACGCGACGGAGCGTTTGTGCGGCCCGATCGAGGTGAGGCGCAAGTCCGAGTTCCGCGAGTCGGTCAGGATGCTTGAATTCATAGAACAGTTTGCCCAGAAACGGAATCTTCAAATATCGATCCAATCGGTCCCATTCAAAGAACGTTCCGTCTTTAGCGCGATGCCACAGGGTCCAGCCCGTAAAAAGCGCGTAAAACGCCGTCTGTATTAGCGACGAGCGAAAGAAATCGAAGCCGACTGCCTCTTGGAAGCGCAAGCCAAGCGCTTCGCGATAGTCCTCCAACAGGCCTGCTACAGCATCAAACCGGTCGGGCAGATCCTCCTTTGCCCGGCGCGCCTGCAAGGCGAGGATTTTGGCGAGGGAAGACGGCTCCGCGATGGGCGCGAATTCTGTGACGGCCTGCTCCAGCAGATCGGCGAGCTTGGTCACAGTCTCGGGGGAAATCGGCCGTTGTTTGTTCAGAGCTTCCTGTGAGGGCCACAGTTCGGCGATCTCAAGAATCTTGCGATCTAAAGGAGGGACCGGGGCGTTCGGGAGCCGCTTGTAGCCCGGGGTGCAGGCAAGAAGGCCGAAACTGCGAACATTCGTGATAATGATGACACCGGTCTGGCACAGGTAGCGCCCAATCTGATCGTTGCCATCCTGAGACCGTGCGAGCGAGCCGAGCTCAACGTCGGGCAGTTTCACTTCCGCGAACACCGAGACGAAGTCGCCACGATCGTAGATCGCTAGATCCGGGTAGTCGGATCCACTCGTGCCTTCACGTTTCTCGCTTGTAGCTGTACGAACCTCAAATGGCAGTTGCCTCAGCTTCAGTAACTCAGACCAGAGATCGCGGATGGCCGGATAGTAGGTTTCCTCGCGAGTTGAGCTGGCTTGGCGAAGCTTCAGAACCTCTTGCTCGAACGCGGACGCGACAGCTTTAATGGGTTTCACTTACTCCGCCTCACCGCCAGCGAGTCAAAGTTGGAATACTTCCGGCGCCTCTTCGCTGGGGATCAACGCCGCTGCGAGTTGGCCCCTTCGCCCGAGGCACAGTCGCCCGAGAGCTGATGAAACCTGGCGCATCTTCGCAGTGTTCTTACCGAAACCTCATATCTGGACCCAGCCCGGAGCGCAAAGCCGTTCACGGGAGCAAGTCCAGGTGGCGTGAAGCGCTGGCGGCGATTCAGACGATTCCCGCCTTGCCGGTGAGTTCCTGGGGGCGCTCCGCGGCCTTGCACTGGCGATAGCGCGAGGCCCTGAAGACCGCGATCGGATCGATCGCGCCGCCGGCCCGCTTGCGCGCCATCCTGATCGCCGGCTCAACGTCCATGTTCACCGCGGCGCGCAACGTGCGATTCGCCATCAGCGCGTCATTCGCGTCCTGCGCCGCGCGCAGCGCCTCGCGGTCGACCGTCAGGGCCTGCGCGTAGGCGCGTTGCAGCGCCGTCGCGCTTTCGAGCAGGCTTTCGATCGGGTCGGTGACATTGTGGCTCTGGTCGAGCATGTAGACCGGCGCAAATCCGGGCGCGCCGCGCAGCTCGGCGTCAACCAGCTCGTTGAAGATCAGGAAAATCTGGAACGGATTGACCGAGCCGGTATCAAGATCGTCGTCGCCATATTTGGAATCGTTGAAGTGGAATCCGCCCAGCTTTTCGAATTGAATCAGCCGCGCGACGATCTGCTCGATATTGGTGGTCGGCGCGTGATGGCCCAAATCCACCAGGCAGCGCACGTTCGCGCCCAGCCGCGTCGCGCAAATGAAGCTCGTGCCCCAGTCCGCGATCACGGTCGAGTAAAGCGCGGGCTCGTAGAGTTTGTGCTCAATGAAAGCGAGCCATCCCGGCGGCAGCGCCGCGACGATCTCGCCCATGCTCTCCAGATAGCGATCGAGCGCGGCGCTCAGGCTTTGCTGGCCCGGAAAATTCGAGCCGTCACCGATCCACACCGTGAGCGCGCGCGAGCCAAGCTGCTTGCCGATCTCGATACATTCCAGGTTGTGCGCGATCGCCTGCTCGCGCACCGCCCGGTCCGTATGGGTCAGGCTGCCGAATTTGTAAGAGAGCTGTCCCGGCAGGTCCTCGAAGGTATTGGAGTTGACCGCGTCGAAGCTGAGTCCGTAGCTCCGCGCCGTCTCGCGCAACTGGCCGAGGTCGTCCACCCGATCCCACGGAAAATGCGGCGACACGGTCGGCGTCGCGCGGCCGAGCTGCTGAATTACGGCGCAATCCGCTAGCTTCTCGAACACGTTGCGCGGCTCGCCGGGCAACGGAAATCGCGCGAAGCGGGTGCCCCCCGAGCCCACGCCCCAGGTCGGAATCGCGACCGCCAGGCGCTGGATACGGCCGGTGAGCTCGTCGAGATCGACTTGGCGCCGCGCGAGCACCTCGCCCAGGTGCGCGTAGTCGGCGTCGAGCTCCTTCTCCACGCGCGCGTTGTGCCTGGCGATCAATTCGGGATTGATTGGCAGGTCAGAATTGATTGGCGTGCTGTGCCGCATGACGCCTCCTACCGGGTAAACGCCGCCGCGTTCCCGGCGTCGACATTAATAATGTTGCCGGTGGATTTCGATGCACGATCCGACGCGAAAAAGTAGATTGCTTCGGCTACATCTTCGGGCGTCACGTTTTGCCTGAGCAAGCTCCGCTCGCGATAGTAAGTCTCCAGCTCGGCGGGATCGATCCCATAAGCGGCGGCGCGCTCGGCCCGCCAGCTTCCCGACCAGATGCGCGAACCCTGCAGGACCGCGTCGGGGTTGACGACGTTCACTCGTATTCCGTCGGGCGCCAGCTCCAGCGCCATGCATCGCGCTAGATGAATTTCGGCCGCCTTGGCGGCGCTGTAGGCCGACGCGCCCGGCGACGCGGCGAGCGCGTTCTTGCTCGCGACAAATACGATCGATCCACCCATCGCCTGGGCCTTGAGCATTCGCGCTGCCTCGCGCCCGACCAGGAAATAGCCGGTCGCCAATACGTCGAGGTTGCGCTGCCACAGCTCGATGGTGGTTTGCTCGATTGGCGCGGCCGCGGCGATACCGGCGCTGGATACCACGATATCCGCTCCACCGTATTCACGCGCGGCCAGTGCAAAGGCCTGCTGCACCTGTTGCTCGTCGGTGATGTCGCAGCGTGCCGCGCGGACCCGGTCGTTGCCGAAGCGCTCGGCAAGCTGACTGCGCGCCCGCTCGAGCGCGTCGCCGTCGAGGTCGCAGAGCATCGCGCAGGCGTCGTCCGCGAGCATCCGCCGGGCGGCCGCCTGTCCGATGCCGCCGGCTGCCCCGGTGATGATCGCGACCCGCCCGGCCATCGGTTTGGGCGCAACCTGCCGCCGCAGCTTGGCTTCCTCCAGCGTCCAGTACTCGATATCGAACGCTTCCTGCTCCGGCAGACCTACATATTCGCCGGCCGCCGTCGCGCCGCGCATGACGCTAATCGCGTTACGATAGAACTCGGCGGCGATCCGGGCCGCCGCCTTGTCCTTGGCAAAGGTGAACATCCCGACCGTCGGCATCAGGAGGACAATCGGGCTCGCGTCGCGGATCGGTGGACTATCCGGACGGCGACAGCGCTGATAGTAAGCCTGATACTCAGTTCTATAGCGCTCGATCGCGTTGGCTGCCGAGTTCTTCGCGATAACCGGGTCGGCGGGAAGAATCAGCGGTCGAATCTTGGTACGCAGAAAATGATCGGGACATGAAGTGCCTATGTGCGCCAGCTCCTCGAAGCGACGCGATCCGGTGAATTCGAGCACTTCGCGGTCGTCACTGAAATGACCGACTACTTTCCGTTCCGCGCCCGAAAGCTGCTTGCGCAGCAGCGGCATCAATTCCGAAGCGATCGTGGCACGTTGCTCGGCGCTGCGCGAGGCAACGCGCTCGCCGCCGAATGGCGCGTGGGAGGCGCCCGGCGCGGCCAGCCATTCCTCCGCGCGGCGAATCGTCTCGATCGTGTTGCGGTAGCACGCGCGCGATGAGTCGCTCCACGTGATCAGCCCGTGGCCGGCGAGAATCGCTCCGCGTATGCCCGGATTGCCACGAACCAGATCGCGCAATCTGAGTCCGAGATCGAATCCCGGCCGCTGCCAGGGAAGCCATCCGAGATCGCCGGTGAAGACTTCTTTCGTAAGCGCTTCGCTATGGCGCGTGGCCGCGATCGCGATCACGGCGTCGGGATGGACATGGTCCACGTGCGCGAACGGCACAAACGCATGCAGCGGAGTGTCGATACTGGCAGGGCAGGTGCTGCCGGCGAATGCGCAGTATTCGAGGTACGCCACCATCTCGTCCTCGTGCGCGCGATCGCGATAGCGTTTTTCCAGCGCGAGCAGTTTGTCCAGGTAGAGCCTCGCGAAGCCGGCTAGAGCTATCGAGCCGAGATCGCCGCCGGAGCCCTTGACCCAGAGCACGGTGGCGCGCTCGCCCGTGAGCGGGTCTTCCATCGGCAGCTTGGCCGAGGTGTTGCCGCCGCCGAAATTCGTCACCTGCAGATCGGATCCCAGTAGATGGGAGCGATAGAGCAGCGTCTCGGGCTCCGACAGCCGCTCCGCCGCAGCGTCGTCCCACAGGTTGCGTACCACGCCGGGATCGTAGCAGGCAGCCGCTGGAATTCAATTGCGGGAAATATCCCGGCGTTTGTGCAAAGGTGCTGTTTGTGGGCCGATCGAGGGCCGTCGCCGTCTTCGACGTGGGCAAGAGCAACGTGCGCTTGTGCGCCGTGGACGATCGCGGCGGCGCGATGCTTACCCTCGAACGCGCCAACGCGATTCGCCCCGGACCGCCGTATCCGCATTTCGATGTGGACGACCTGTTCAGATGGCTGGTGAGCGGCCTGCGGGAAATCGCGCGCGATTTCGACGTTCATTCAATCGTGCCGGTGACGCACGGCGCGTGCGCTGCTCTGGTGGACGGCGAACGGCTAGCGTTGCCGGTGCTCGACTACGAGTTTGCGGGTGTAGAAGAAGTCGACTCCGAGTATGAGGCGCTGGCGCGCGATTTTGAGCGCACGGCTTCGCCCCGGCTCCCGGCGGGCCTCAACCTGGGCCGCCAGCTTTTCTGGCAGTATCGAAACTATCCGGGTGCGTTCAGCCGCGCTGCGATTGTTCCTTACCCGCAGTACTGGGCGTGGCGGCTGTGCGGTGTGTGTGCATGGGAGCCGACCTCGCTCGGCTGTCACACCGACCTCTGGGAGCCGGGTGAGAACGACTTCTCACGCTTCGCGAAACAGATGCGGTGGAACGAGCGTTTTGGGCGCCGCGTCAGTGCCTGGACCGCGCTTGGAGCGCCGCGCGCGGAAATCGTGGAGGCCACGGGACTCCCGCGCACGTGCGCGGTGCTGGCCGGAATTCACGACAGCAATGCGTCGTACCTGGGCCATCGCGCGACTCGCGAGGACCCGTTCTGCGTCGTCTCCACCGGCACCTGGATCGTGATCATGGCGCATGGCGGATCGCTGCAAGCCCTGGACGAACGGCGCGACATGCTGGCCAATGTCGATGCGTTCGGAAATCCGGTGGCGACGGTGCGCTTCATGGGCGGCCGCGAATATGCCGCGATTTGCGGCGACGATGCCGTCGGTGACGACCCGTCGGTCGAGGACTTGCGCGCGGTCGCGGCGGCCGGCACGCTCGCGCTGCCTTCGTTTTCCGATCAGGGCGGGCCGTTTCGTGCTTGCGCAGGCCGGATCGAAGGATGCGTTCCCGCGCTGCCGCGCGAGCGCGCCGCGCTAGCCGCGCTGTATTGTGCCCTGATGACGGATTACTGCATCGATATGTTGCAGGCGCGCGGCGATATCATTCTGGAGGGACGCCTTGCCGCCAACGCCGCGTTCGCATCGGCGCTCGCCGCGCTTCGCGCGCCGCAACCGGTGCTCCGTTCGCTCGATCAAACCGGCACGCTACGCGGCGCCGCGATACTATCGCTGCTCGCGCGCGGAAAACATCCTGAGCACGCCCGCCTTGCTCGATGCCCGGCCGGGCCGCGCGCCGAGCTGGATACGGCCCGCCGCCGCTGGCGAAGTCTCATTTCCGCAATTGACTAAAGTCGGACTATACCAGTTAGCATCTCAGGGGCCAAAATCAGCTTAGCAGGCAAGAACGGTTTCAGCGTTTGGCGGCATTCGCGCGCGCCGAGGAGACAATGAGCAGCCACTGGCAGTGTCCGAAGTGCAAGACCATCTTCGAAAAAACCGGTGTCATCAAGGCCGCCGAGCAGATGCACCAGTCCGGCGTTCCGGTTTCGCTCGGTTCCCCAATCCATTGCCCAGTGTGCGAAGAGGGCATTGACGAGCAGGCCTTTTTTGCTGGCAAGTATGACCACAAACTCCTTGAAAGACCGTCAGCCACACAGCTTGACCAGGAGGCGCGCGACATTTTCACAAACTTGATGATAGAGGCCACAGTTCGGGACATAGGGGACACCGACGCCGTGGCGCGGTTCGCTACCAATGGCACAGCGCAGGCGTTGTTCCAAAAGTACGGCCTGACTCAGGCCGAGTTCGTTGAGGTAATGGGGCGGGTTCTTTCTTCGCAGTAGGGAGAGAATTGGGGCCGGATTCGATCGTTCCCGTATGTTCGCGTTACTGCGCCAAACCTCACGGGCTGACGCACGGACCACCCCTCAGGGTGCAAGGCCGCATCTTTCAAGACTTCCCCAGACGGAGGTGCTCCACGCGCCTCTGGATACGGCCCGGCGCCGCTGGCGCGGTCTCATCTCCGCGATTGACTACGGTGGAATTAGACATGTTAGGTAATCAGGTGGTATCGCCAAAATCTAAATCCACGCGCGCCCAGCGCCTGGGCCCGATCGTCATGGTTGCCGCGCTGCTTGCCAGCGCAACGCGGACGGCAGCCGCAGAATCAGTCGAGCGCACGGTGAGTGTCAACGGCCAGAGCCGCACCTATCTTTCGTATGTCCCTGTGGAGCGGAACGGAAAGCATCTTGCGGCCTTTATGATCTTCCATGGCAGCGGCAGCACGGCCGCCAAGACCGAGCGCTACACGAACTTCGATCGGTTTGCCGACGGCCACGATCTGGCCGCCGTCTATCCGCAGGGAATTGACAACCACTGGAACGACGGACGCATCAACGGCCGTGAATCCTCGGCTGACGATGTCGCGTTCGTTCGCGCGATGCTCGCCGCGCTGACCGCTGACGAGACCATCGATCCGAAGCGAGTCTATGCGACGGGCATCTCGAACGGCGGCTTCATGTCGCTTCACCTGGCTTGCGTGATACCCGATGCGATCGCCGGCATCGGCGTGATCGCCGCCGACCAGCCGGTCGACGCAGCCTGCCCATCGCCTCGCCCGCTACCGGCGATCTTCTTTCATGGCACGGCCGACAAGTTCGTTCCGTTCGACGGCGGTCCAATCGCCAAGGGATTCGGAAATCGTGGCACCGTGCTGGGCGAGAGGCAGACCATCGCCATCTGGCAGAAGAGGAATGGCTGCGGCGCCGTCAGCGAGACTCAACTGTCCCCGAAAGATCAATCGAACCCGATGCGGGTGACGGTCGAGGGCTACTCATGTCCGGCCGGACAAGGCTTGGAGAACGTCATTATCGAGGGCGGCGGGCATACCTGGCCGGGCGCGCGTCAGGGCGCGATGATCACGATGCTGCTCGGCCCGGTCGACGACGATATCGACGCCAACCAGATGATGTGGGGGTTCTTCCAGTCGCAAGCCGGGGTATCACAGCATCGGTAGACGCTGCCGCGCGCGCGCATTGACATAGAGATCGCGCAAATGAGATTGAGGTCGCAGGCTGGCCAGTGCGACATCCCGGCTGAGGAGGCTTTAGTCATGGCGGAATTCGATGTTGTCATTCGGGACGGGATGATCATCGACGGCATGCGGATGCCGCGGTTTCGCGGCGATGTCGGGATCAGGAACGGCCGCATCGCGAAAATCGGCAAGCTGGGCTCGACCAACGGCGCCCGGGTGATCGACGCCGGCGGGATGATCGTCGCGCCGGGCTTTGTCGACCTGCACACCCACTATGACGCGCAATTGTTCTGGGATCCGTACTGCTCGATCTCGAGCTGGCATGGCGTGACTTCGATCGTGATCGGAAATTGCGGCTTCGGTTTCGCGCCGGTTCGCCCGCAGGCGCGCGAGCGCGCGATGCTCACGATGACGCGCGTCGAGGCGATTCCGTACGCCTCGATGAAGGCCGGGATGCCGTGGGACTGGATCACCTTTCCCGAGTTTCTCGACAGCGTGGAGCGCCGGCCGAAGGCGGTGAACGTGCTGCCCTACATGCCGGTCTCGCCGCTGCTGACGTGGGTGATGGGCCTGGCGGAGGCCAAGCGCCAGCCGCCGACCGAGCAGGAGGAGCGCGAAATTTGCCGCCTGCTCGACGAGGCGATGGACGCCGGCGCGTGCGGATGGTCCGCCCAGCGGCTGGATCCGAACGGTCCGGCCTGTGTACAGCGCGATTTCGATGGCACGCCGATGGTTTCTGACGTGATGTCGGACGACACCTGCCTGGCGCTGGCGCGCGTGCTCGGGCGGCGCAATGAGGGCTTTATCCAGATGACGCTCTCGACCTCCGATCCCCAGCACGACCTGAATCATTTCGAGACGCTCGCCCAATTGAGCGGCCGTCCCGTGCTCTACAACGTCGTGCAGCCGCGCGACAACCTGCCCTTTGTTCATCGCAACACGATCGCCTGGCTAGAGAGCTGCCGGCAGCGCGGACTGCGGGTCTACGGGCAGGCGGTCACCGCCGACACCGGGATGGCCTTTACGTTCGAGAACTGGAACCTGTTCGACGAATGCCAGGCCTGGTGCGACGCGACCACGGGCACCATCGCAGAGCGCAAGGCCAAGCTCGGTGATCCGTCCCGGCGCGAAGCACTCAAGTCGCGGCTGCCTTTTGTGATCACCGCCGAGTTCGATCAGATCTTCATCACCACCGTCGAGCGCGGCGATTTGAAGGAATTCGAGGGCATGACGCTGCGCGAGGCCGGCGACCGCGCGGGCAAGCATCCGGTGGACGCGATGCTTGATATCGCAACGGCCGACGATTTGCGCACCGAGTTCTACGCGCCGGGACCGAACCAGAACATGGACTATATGAAGGAGATGCTCGACTATCCGTACCTGATTCCGGGCGTTTCCGACGGCGGCGCGCATACCAAGTTCTTCACCGGCGGCCAGTATCCGACCGAGTTCCTGGAGCGGCTGGTGCGCGAGCGCCAGATGATCAGCCTGGAAGAGGCGCATTGGCGGCTCAGCGCCTTGCCCGCATTCTGCGCGGGATTTCGCGACCGCGGTCTGCTCCGTGAAGGAGCGCCGGCGGACATCGTGGTGTACGACTTCGACCATCTGCACGTCGGCGAGATGGAGATCGCGCACGACCTGCCGGGCGGCGAGTGGCGTCGCGTGCGGAAAGCCCGGGGCTACCGCTGCATCATGGTGAACGGCGAGATCACGATCGAGGACGACCGGCAGACGGGCGTGACTCCCGGCCGGCTCCTCCGCCACGGCGCCGCGTAGGACCGGCGCGCCGAAGCCTCACGGAATCAGGATGCTCGAGCCGGTGGTCTCGCGGGCCTCCAGCGCGCGATGAGCTTCGGCGGCGTCTTTCAGCGCGAAGCGCTGCTTGACTTCGCATCGAACCACGCCGCCGGCGAGCGCTTGAAAGAGCGCGCCGGATCGCCGGACCAAATCCTCGCGCGTCGCGGCGTAGGTCTGCAGCGTCGGCCGGGTCAGATACAGCGAGCCCTTCACGCTCAGGAGATTGATGCTGAACGGAGGCACCATTCCCGAGGCCTGCCCAAAGCTCACCATCAATCCGAACGGGCGCAGGCAATCCAGCGACTTCATGAAGGTCACCTGTCCAACGGAATCGTACACCACCGGCACCATCGCACCACGCGTGATGTCCCTGACGCGCGCAACGAAGTCCTCGACGCTGTAGTTGACCGGATAGTCGCAGCCGTTGGCGGCGGCCAGGCGCGCCTTTTCCGCGCTGCCGACGGCGCCGATCACGGTCGCGCCGAGATGCTTCGCCCACTGGCATAAGATGAGCCCCACGCCGCCCGCCGCGGCGTGGACCAGAATCGTATCCCCGGGTTTCACCGCGTAGGTGGAGAAGAGCAGGTATTGCGCGGTCAATCCCTTGAGCATCGCGGCCGCCGCGGTCGTCTCGTCGATATTGTCGGGCAACTTGACCAGCAGCTTGGCGGGCACCACGCGCGCTTCGGCGTAGGAGCCGGATGGACCCGTCGCGTAGGCCACGCGATCGCCCACCGCGACTTCACTTACGCCGGGTCCGATCGCCTCGACGGTCCCGGCGGCTTCGGTGCCCGGCGTGAACGGCATCGCGGGCGCGGGATAGACGCCGCTGCGCAAGTATATCTCGACGAAGTTAAGACCGATCGCGCGATGGCGCACGAGCGCCTGGCCGCGACCGGGCTCGGGAACGCTCTGCGCGCTGAATTCGAGCACCTCCGGCCCGCCGGTCTTTCTGACGACGATCGCGTGGCAGTTCATGCTCCTGGACTCCTTGACGACTTGCTTGCAAGTCCGAGCGTAGGCCCGGCGGCGCGCGAAATCCATCGCGAAGCGATTTCATCCGCTCCGCAAAAGAGTCGCGATTGAGCGGGCGCGCGTTCTGGAACCACGCGTGGTGATTGCTACAATAGATCGGGGCGAGCCTTGCGGGCAGCCGGATTCATTGGCGTCTTGATTGGCGAAGCTGGTACTGGAGAATCTGAAATGTTCGATGACGAAACCGTTGACATCGCATGCCCGAAGTGCGGTCACAAAAACTCGATCCTGGTGCGCGAGTTCGAAGAAAAGGCGGAGGCGCATTTCCCGTGCGCCGGATGCGGGGTGGGCCTCAAGATCGATTCCGGCGAGTTTCGCGAGCGTCTCGAGCGGGTGAAGAAGGAACTCGAAGACCTCGAACGCGAGGCCTCGCGAGACCCGCGCCGAACGACCAGGCGCACACGCAAGGGCGACTTCCAGATCTGAGCCGGCAGCCCAACAGAGAGTAGAGATTTTCTCCAGCACCGCCTTATGTTACGGGCATATTTCCGCTTGACAGATCGCGCGGCTCTTCGCTAAACCTGCCTACGGATATCAGATGGCACGCAAGCGTTGCCATTGGAGGGTAGCTTGATTTCACGAAGACACATTTGGCTAGGGTTCAGTGCTTGCGCGATCGTGCTGCTGGCTGGCGCCAAGGGCGCTTTCGCCCAAATCTTTTATCAGGGCGGCGTCGGCGTTCCTGAGATCGACCCGACCACCGCGATCAGCGGGTTGATGCTCGCCGCCGGCGGAGCGATGCTGCTAGTGGAGCGCTATCGCCGCCGCAAGTAGGCCACCGGTCCGAATCCGTTAAAAGGGGGCAGTTGGAATCCGCGGCGCGGTTGCCGCCGACAGTAGCTTGTCGTATCAGGCGGCCACGATCTTACAACGTCCGTACGGCGCGCGATGGCTCGTTCGCCTGTCCGGGCTGGTCGTGCTGCTTGGCATTGAGTTCGTCGCGCTCACCCTGCCTTTCGATACTGCCGTTGCGCTGCCCCAGCAGAGTCCGTACGTAAAAATCCTGCGCGAGGTTTTGGACGGAGCGAGGCCGGCGTTCATCACCGCCCTGGTTGCCGCCTGCTTTCTTAGCTGGAACGTACTTCGCGACGAGCTCGACCGCGCCCTTGAGGACCAGGAGCTATCAGGCTCGACCTCGGTTCCCTGGCTGATCGCTCATCTGATTCCGCTGACCGCGCTGGCGCTCGTCACTTCGATCAGGGGCAGCGGCCGTGTGACTGCGATCGCTGGCGCCGAGACCTGGGTTTCACTGTGTGCAGCTCTCGGGCTGGCGGCGATCGTAACGTGGGCGTTCGCGCTCTTGCCGCCGCGATTCTGGTTGCGATGGATCACCCGGAGCCGGGTGGCATTCGTAGGCGGTGGCCTGTTTGGCTGGGCCGCCTATGGGCTCGGCACATCCGCGCAATACCTGTGGCTGCCGATGCAGCGCTGGACGCTCGCGACCGTCGTCCTGATGCTGCGCTTGAGCGGCAGGCAAATTGTCGTCTATCCGGGCAAGTTCCTGATCGGGACGCCAAGCTTTCTGGTTCGAGTCGGAGGAAACTGCTCCGGACTCGAGGGCATCGGCCTGATCTGCGCGTTTCTCGGGCTCTACCTCTGGTTCTATCGGCGCGAGCTGCGCTTTCCCGCGGCGTTTCTGCTGCTCCCGGCGGGAGCTTTCGCGATGTGGCTGATGAACTCGGCGCGTATCGCGGCTCTCATCATCATCGGGAACTGGGATCCCGGCATTGGATTCAAGGGCTTTCACTCGGTCGCCGGATGGATGTTCTTCAACCTGGTGGCCTGCGGCCTGATTCTCGCGAGCCGGCGCCTCGATCTTTTCAGCAACGCAGCGAGCGTCGCGACCGGCCCGAATCCGGCCGCGCCATACCTGGTGCCGCTGCTGGCCGTAATCGCGACCTCGATGCTCACGGTGGCCTTTTCGAGCGGATTCGAGACGCTCTATCCGCTGCGAGTGATAGCCGCAGCGCTCGCGCTCTGGTTCTATCGCGCAGAGATCGCCGCGATGCCCTGGAAGCCGTCGTGGTTTGCGCTCTTACCCGGAGTATTGGTTTTCGCCATCTGGATAGCCTTGGTACCGGGCAATGCCGCCGCCGACACCGGGTTCGCTCAGGCTCTGCACAGCTTGCCGGTCGCAGGAGTGGCAATCTGGATGCTCTTCAGGATCGCCGGCAGCGTGATCACAGTCCCGATTGCGGAGGAGCTGGCGTTTCGGGGCTACCTGATGCGCAAGCTGATTTCCGCGGAGTTCGAGACCGTGGCGCTGGACCGCTTCACCTGGCTTTCCTTCCTCGGCTCGTCGATTTTGTTCGGCGCGTTGCATCGCGAATGGGTGGCGGGAACCGCAGCCGGCATGGTCTTCGCCGCCGTGCTTTATCGCCGCGGCTCACTGGGCGACGCGGCGCTGGCTCATGCCACGACCAACGGCCTGCTCTCCGCGTATGTGCTGCTACTTCACAAGTGGTCGCTGTGGAGTTGAGGTTGCGCCCGAGTTCGGTCCGAGCACGGCCGTAGAGGAGGGGCGTTGGTGTCAGCCGTGCGAGGCGCGCGGGTACGATGTGCGGAGATCGGTATCACCCGCGGCGGATTTGGCGCGGCGCAGTTCCTGGCGCAAGCCACGCGTTCTGCTGGCACCGTTGCGCTCCTCGCCGAGCCCGACCTCGCTTAAGCCGATCGAGAACCTGCCGAGGCCGAGATCCTGGCGGTTGGCGAACGACCACAGCGTCGACAACTGTTCCTCGCGCAGCGAGTCGTCGGCGATCAAGATTTGGTTGAAGGCCGTGGCGGAATAAATTCGCTCCAGGTCGTCCAGCGAGCCGAGTACGTTGAGACCCTCCACCAGCTTGCCGCGCTTGAAGCTGTCATCGTCGGCGAATCCGACCAGGAGGCGCTGGGGCCACGAGCGATCGTGCGCAAGGTTGCGCGCGGCGGTCTCGCCCAGCTCGCCCGCTCCGACTATCAGCACGCGTTCGTTGTGCGACGCCAGCCGGCGGATTGCTCCGCGCAAAATTCGAAATGACATCCGGCTTGCGGCCAGCAGGTTGAAGGTCAGGAGCGCAAAGAGCAGGCATGTCGAAGCGTCTACGACCACCGGCCCGAGCTCCGAAATACCCAGCAGCAGGAAGCCGGCCAGCGCTGCAGCGCATGCAAAGCGAATCACGTTCGACAGGCCCGCGTATCGCCATATCACCCGATAAACGCCCGTTACCGCGAACGCCGCGTATGACGCCACGATTACCCACGGCAGGCTCTGGACCAGCGGTGCAAGCGTGCGGTCGTCGATCGTGAAGCCGGACCGAATCAGGAACGCGCCGAACCAAGCGGCGCTGACCAGCACTCCGTCCAACGCGGCATCGGCCAGCCGCCACTGGTAGCTCCCGCGCAGGACGAGCCGCGCGAGTCCGGGCAAATCCCGATACGCGATCCCCGGTGGCTCCAGGTCGAAGCTCAGGTCCATCATGAATAGTCCGACCGCAGAAGCCGGCAGGACGATCAGGGGCAAAGTCGAAATCAGATAGGGATGGGGAATGACGCCGGCCACTACCGCGCACGCCGCGCTGACCGCCGCCGCGGCCCAGCACAATAACACCGCGCGTTGATCGGAAAGTCCGAGCGCCAACAGACGATCATGCGAGTGGTCAAGCCCGCGCCGCGAGATCCCGCGTCCGGTGGCCATCCGCGTCACCGTGACTATCGCCGTGTCGAGCAACGGAACCAGCATCACGAGCACCGGGAAGACATAGAGCGTGAGCCGCGAATTGGTAGCCAGCGCTCCGGCCCGCAGCGAGAGCACGCCCAGCAGCAATCCCACCGGCAGCGCGCCGCCGTCGCCCATGAAAATCGAGGCCGGATGAGAGTTATAGATTAGGAACCCGGCCAGCGCGCCCGCCAGCGCGAGACTCCATCCGGCGAGCACCGGGTCGTGATACAACATCGCGATCACGGCGATCGCAGCGGCAATGACAATGCCGACTCCGGAGGCAAGCCCGTCGAGCCCGTCGATCAGATTAAAGGAGTTGGTAGTCGACAAGAGCCAGAAGAGCGCCAGCGCCGCGTTGACGACCGGCCACGGCGCCAGCCCGAATCCCGGCAGCGCGATCACCAGTCCGAGCCCGACTATGATATTGGCCCACAGCTTCTGCCTGGGAGTCAGCACGATCGCGTCGTCGACGATGCCGACCGCCAGCATCGCGAGCGTGCTCAATGCCATCCATAAGGGCAATCCCGTGGTCACCGCGATGGCAACCAGGGTAGCGCCGACTATCGAGAGGCCGCCAAAGTACGGGGTCGGCTCGCTGTGGCGCGAATCAGCAACCGGGTTGGCGACCACCGCGAAGCGGCGGGCGAGACGGCGGATCGGCACCACGCTCGCGGCTGCGGCCGCAAATGCGATCAGCGGCGGCGCGGCGATTTCCAGTGCACTGTTCATCTCTAGCTAAGGCCGCCGATACTCTGTTCGCCGGCGGGCGGTTGCGCATTGCGTAGGCGCGGGTGTTCGGGCTCCATCGCTGATCCTAAACCTGACCGTCTTTTTTTCGGTTGTCAAATTGAATCAATTAGCAACTCCGGGGCCACCTGATGAATCAATCGCCCTACTAATAGATATAAAGTATATCTTTTTGTTCCAATAGTACGTGGCGTAACCCGTTAACTAATGCCGTTTGCGCACCGATAAGTCACCATCTGCCGCGGCGCTATAAACCTGCGCCGGGCGTGAGCAAGCGCAAAGTTATCGCCCTCGCTGCCGCGAACCGTGCAAACTAGCGCGCTCGCCGTGCCGGTCCGGAATTGCGCCTGCTTCCGCGCGATCGCTTCCACGTCAATCATTGGGCCCGCCGCGCGACCCGTAGCCGTAGCCATAACCGTAGCCGTAATCGCCGCGATTGGAGTACGGCGGCTCGAAGCGGTTAAAGACCAGGCCCAGCAGCGGCGCCGCCTTGAGCAATTCGAGCGATCGGGTCACCGCGCTGCGCGGGGTCCGGTTGGCCGCGACCACGAACAGCAGAGCGTCGGCCAGGCGCGCGACGATCTGCGTCTCCGAGGCCGCCAGCACCGGCGCGGAATCGAGCACCACGTAGTCCCAGGCTTCAGCCGCCCGCGCTTCCGCCACAAACTGGCGCATCCGGGGACTGGCCAAAATCTCGGAGCTAAAAACCGCCGCCCGGCTGCTGGCCGCAATCAGAGTCAGATTGCGCACGCTGGTTTCGCACAGACAGGATGCGAGCGGCAGTTGGTCGAGCAGAAAGCCGGTCAGGCCGCCGAGCGGGGCCAGGTTGAACGTTCGATGGAGCTTGGGGTTTCTCAGATCGACGTCGACCAGCAAAACGCGCCGGCCCAGCCGCGCGAGAGTGATCGACAGGTTGAGACTCACGAAGCTCTTGCCCTCCCCGGGCGCCGAGCTGGTGACCATCACCACGCGACGTTCCTGTTCCGCTTCCACGGTGCCCTGAAGATGGGAGGCGAGCACCTGGAATTCATCGCTCGCCCGGCTGTAGCGGCCCAGCCCCACGACTCGCGAAGGGGCTTCGCCTTGCACGCTGGGGGCGGCCGGCGCGGGTTGCACGAAGTCGACCGGTTGCACCACGGTCGGCGGACGGGCGCGAATCCAGTTTCGCTGGGGAGCTTCGGTGCCGCCGGAGACCGAGCGCTCCCGCTCAGCCTTGCGCAACGCTTCGTAGACCCGGCTCATGATTCGAAACCCGATCGCGCCTGCGGTTCGATCTTGCCCTGCGCGCGCGCCCGCGGCTGGAGGTCGGACTTGGCGCCGGCCCTGATAACCGACTCTACGTGAGAGAAAAACGCGCGCACCCGTTGGTGATACGAGGTCAGGATCGCCAGCGACGATACTGCTACCAGAATTGCCAGCTTCAAGGCTCCCCAGTAGCTGCGCCGGCGCTTGCCACCGGCCGCCACTTCCAGCTTGCTCTGCTCTTCGTCCGCGCCCTTTATCGCGGTCAGGTGCGCTTCCTGTGCCGCCGCTTCGACGATAGCGGCGTCGATTAGCGGCTTCTCAGCGGCGTAACCGCCGAGCAGGCTATTGTGGCAAAGCAAATTGATCAGCCGCGGGATGCCGCGCGAGTAACGATAGATCGCAAGGCAGGCCTGCCCGTCGAACGGCAGGAGGTCGGCCCCGGCAACCCGCATCCGTCTGGCGATGTACTGGACGGTGTCCCAGCTTCCGAGCGGCTTAAGGCGATGGCGCATTACGATCCGCTGCCGCAGCGCGCGCAGCGTATTCGATTCGAGCATCGTGTCGAGCTCGGGCTGCCCGGCGAGAATCACCTGCAGCAGCTTGTCGCTCGAAGTCTCGAGGTTGGTCAGCAGCCTAATCTCTTCGAGGACCTCCACCGAGAGGGCCTGCGCCTCGTCGAAGAGCGCGACTACGATCGCGCCGTTCTGATAGGCTTCGAGCAGATAGCGCTGAAGCGCGAGCGTCCAGGTATCGCGGCCTTCGAGCTTGAGCCCCAGCTCCGACGCCAGCCCGGCGTAGAGCTCGCTGCAGGTGCGCGGTGGATTCAGCAAATAGGCGGTCCGGACCTCGGGGCCTACGGATTCGAGCAGCGCCCGCAACAGCATCGTCTTGCCGGTACCCACCTCGCCGGTAAGGACCGCGAATCCCTTGCGCTCGCCCACGACGTAGATCAGCTCCGCAAAAGCCTCGGCGCAATCGGGCGTCAGGTAAAGAAAGGACGGATCAGGCGAGAGGCTGAAGGGCTCTCGATCCAGATGGTAAAAGCTCTCGTACAGCATCAGCGCCAAGACCTAGAAGAAGCGCGTCGCATAAATCCACACCGCCGCCATCGCCACGCTCAGCGTCACGCACGAGGCGGCCAGGGCGCGCAGCGCGGTGCGCAGAAATTCGCTCCGCGTCGCAACTTCGCGGACTTCAGGAATCGCGACCAGCACGGGAAGCTGGTACTCCCTTCCCAGCTCGTCGGGTTCCTTGAAGGAGGTGTCGGTAAAGAACAGGACAAACGGCAGGCCGAGCGCTGCCGCGACGCTGAAACCCGCACCTAACAGCAGGATCGCGAAGTGGTTGGGGCGGATCGGGAAGAGCGGCAGCTCGGCCGGTTCCAGAATTTTCAGGTGCCCGCTCTCGGGGCTCTTCTCCAGCCGGGCCGAGACCTGCGCGTCCAACTGCTTGTGCAGCAATTGCTCATAATCCTTCGCGCGCACGTCGTATTCGCGGTTCATCACCGCCAGCTCCTGCTCGCGAGTCGGGGTCTCCGCGATTCGCTCGCGGATGCGCTCCATCTGTCCCAGCAGATCCTGCTTCTGGGCGTTGAGCGATTCGATACTGGGACCGGCGCCGCCACGGCGGCCCGCCGCATCCTGAGAATCGGCGCCCGCCTCGCTTTGCGTCCTTTTGAGCGCCTCGATTTGCGCGCGCAGCGCTCGCACGTCGGGATACGAATCGCTGTATTGGGCCCGCAGCGTGGTCAACTGCGACTCCAGTTGTTGAAGCCGGGTCTCGGGGGGCACCTGCTTGGCGGTGTTGAGCGATTCATCGAGCCTGTTCAACTGTTCCTGCAGTAGACCCAGTTGCCGGAAATTGTTCTCCATCTCCTCCGGCAGGGCGCCGCGATGGTGCATCTTGTAATTTTTTATCTCGTCCGCTTGCTGTTGCAGCCTGGCTTGCGCGGAGGCAACCTGCTCGCCCAGGAACTGGCTGGCCGCGTCGGCCTGCTGCGAGCGCTCCTCCAGGTCTTCATCGATAAAGGTCTGGGCCAGCATCGCGACCGTCCGCTGAACGAGGATGCGATCGGGATACTCGAATGTGAGCTTGAATGAAGTCGGGCGCGGAGCACTCCGATCATCGGGGATATTCATCGCGATTTTCACATGCCAGCGCATCCGCTCGGCGATTAGATCGATCGGGACTCCGGCCGCGATCGCGCGCGGATAGAGATTGATCTGATGGATGATCTCTTGCAGCCGGGCACGCCTTAACGCCTGGTCGGTCAGAGAGCTGACCTTGGTCGCGGGGTCGGCTTGCGGCGCAGTCGGAAGGTTGCTGGCTTCGACCGTTTGCGGCTCGATCAGAACTACCGTGGAGGAAACGAAGACGTTGGGCAGAACCAGCAGTGCAAAGGCCGTGACGCCCAGTCCTACCAAAAACGCGCAGACCGCCCCGATCCGATGCCGGTAGAGCACATCAAGGTACGGTCGCAGACTGACGACTTGTAGCCCTTCCATCACCAGGTCCATCGCCAGGGTTCGGCCGTGAGCCGCATTCCGGCCACCACCGAGTTGATCACGACCGGCGGCGATTGCGGCGAGGTGGTGCGGAACCCCAGATATTGTGCAAACACCGTGATCGCGCGCGTCAGGCGGTGATTGACTCCCATGCTCCAGCTCAGGATGTCTGAAGCGGCCGAGCCCTCGCTCAGCCGCGAGTAGCTGTTGTTCACGAACGCGTTGGTGCGCCGGGTAAGCGCGTAGGAAAACGAGCCGCCGACCGATTGGTTGACGCCGGCGCCGCTGAATCCGGCCGTGGTGCTCTCCTGGCGGGCGCTGTTCAGCGCCGCCTGCAGGCGCTCGGTGGCGTAGGTCGCCGAGGCCTGGTAACCCGCGTTGATGTCGGTCACGCCAGTGGTCTGCGTGATCAGCACCCCGCCTTGCGCCCTCAGCGTCAGTTCACGGGTCAAATTGTAGGAAAGTCCCACGAACGGCTGGTGGGTGTCGCTCTGCGGGCTCGAGGAGAAACGAAAATCCTCGAAGTCGTAGCCGAACAGCGCGCTCCAGAGCGGAGTGAAATGATATGCGAGAGTAAGGTTCCCGCCCTGGTTGTAGGACTCGGTGTTGATGATCGCCTCGCTGTATGAGTAGTAGCTCTGATGCGCCGAGAGAGTAGCGGAAAAACGGTCGCTGAAACTGTGGTCGAGGTTGGCGTAAAAACCGTTGGTTAGAAATTCCCTCTGCAAGAGGGCCTGGCCGAGCTGGAGACTGACGCCCGTCGGGCCGACCAGCGCCTGCCCGAAGATCGACTGCCCCTTGATGAAGGTATCGCTCAGCGACAACTGGGTATCGTCCGACAGGTGTTCGCGATCGCTGAAATCCACGAAGTGATCCTGGACGGCCCGATCGAACCCCTGATGCTCGGCGTAGAGCTGTCCGTCAGTGAGATAGTCGAGTTTCACACTCCGTCCGGGATTTGTGAAGGCTAAACTTCCGCCGCCGACCGCGCTGGTTATTTCGTCACTACGGGCATTCGCCGCGGTGAAAAACAGATTGTCGGTATACTGCTCGCTCACTGCGAGCAGGGGCCAAAGCTCCAGGCGGTCCTCGGCGCGCGCCGCCAGGCACGAAACGATCAGCATGGCGCTGGTCGCGGCCAGCACCGTGAAGCTCTTTGCGGTCCTCATCTTACAGGGCCTGCGACGACGGGTTCACGGCACATGGACCACGTCTCCAGCCATCAGGGGCACGTCGGCGGAAAGATCGCGCCCGTTTTGCACGCGGTTGTAGTCCACGGTGATCTGCTCGGTCTGGGTCGCCGTGCGGCGCGCGATCCGAATCGAGCCCAGGTCGGCGAATTCCGTAAATCCTTGCGCTTCGGCCAGCGCCTGAGAGAGAACTTCGCCTGGATGAAGCCGGAAAACGCCGGGCTTTTTGACCTCGCCGATAATGTAGACCGACTGGCTGCGCGCGTCGGAAACCCGCACCGTCACGGTCGGCGCGTCGATGAAGGCCGAAAGGCGCCTGGTCAACTCCTTCTGCAATTCATCGCTGGTCATGCCGGCGGCGTGAACCCGGCCCGCCAGCGGCACATTGATGGTTCCGTCCTGGGCTATCACCAGCTTTCCCGAGATCTCGGGTTGCTTCCATACCACCACTTCAATCTCGTCATCGGGCGCCATCGCGTAGGGAGCAGTGGCCGCGGGCGCATGCTTCACGACTTCGGTGTGCACGCTCTCGCTGGCGCCGCACGCCATCACCACGCCAGCGCAAATTGCCAGGAAGAGAAAATGTTTCACGGAACGATTAAACACGTCATTAAGTTTAACGGTTCAGATTCGCGTCCCGGCCGGTCCGCCGCAGCCACAAGTCTAGCCCGAAGACTCGCCAATTGGGATAAAAATGACTCAATTGGTTTGCCGATCGCGCTCAGAGCATCGCCGCCGCCGGCGCCCGCGGCGAACGCTCAAGCCGCATTGTCGGATAACTCTCCTCGGGGACATTGCTTCGACCGGCGCGGGGATGAGGTGAGACTCCCTCATGACTTCCGCTAACATTGATTGACATAACTACACACCTCAATGCAATACATCGTTCCACGCGCAACGCTCAAAAGCGTCGATGCAGGGTAGAACTAATCTCTTGACTTTTTAACGGCACAACATTAATTGCTGATTTCTAGTTCGTGACATTCTCCGTCGCTGCAAAATAAACAACTGATAGTAGAATCAATTAACTAATAGTAGGTCACTACCGGATGGAAGGAGGTAATACATCGAGTCAGCGGCTATGCGTGCGTGGAGGGCTCGCGATGGCGGCCGAAGCTCTGAGCCTGGCCGACAATCACAAGGGCAAGTTCCTGTCGCGGCTGCGGTGGCTGGGCCTGCCGGACGCGACGATTGCCGAGCTGGTCAACGACAGTATCGCGGTTCCCTACGGCAAGGGCTTGAAGCCTTTCATCCAGGGCGCGCCGGCCGATGTCCTGATGCTGGTCCTCAACGGAGTAATAAAAGTCTACTGCTCGCATGGCAAGTCACGGCGGTTTCTGGTCCAGCTCGCCGGCCCGGGCGACTTGATTGGCTATTCGGACTTCGTCGACGCCCGGGGCAAGCGGGGCCAGATCTTCGAGGCCGAGGCGCTCACCAACTGCTCGGTCGCGCTGATTTTCCGGCATCGAATCGCCCAACTGCTGCAGGGATTCGACAATACCGCGCTGCTCGCGCTGCTCGAACAATCTAACACCTTCTGGTCATGGATCACCTATCGTTACGCGGCGCTGATGAGCCTTTCCTATCGCGAGCGGCTGGAAGTGGTGATTTCCGAAATCGCCAGCCGCTTCGGGATCAGGGACGCCCGCGGCGTGATGCTCACGCTGGAGCTTGGACACGAGGAATGGGCCGAGCTGATCGGGAGCTCGCGGCCGATGGCGAGCCGGCTGCTGGCCGACATGGTCCGGGCGCGGATCCTCAGCCGCGAGGGCAAGCACTATATCGTTCTGAACGGTACCGGCCTGGAGAGTAGTCGTTATCTGTTGCCGCGCGCGGGCGCGCAAACCGGCGCGTCGATGCGCGCCTGAGGGTTTCGCGGGGGCTTTTTGTGGTTAGTCAGCCGCTCACAGCGGTGGGTAAGAGCCATTAGCAATTGTAGTTTATCGTCAGTGACGACTTTTGTACCGCGGCGCGGCTCCAGGCACCGGTGCCGATGCTCAGAAAGCGGGCGCGCGGCACGGTTTCGATTGGTCAGTTCGGCGAATTGAGGTTCGGGTCGAATGCATATCGCGTTTATATGACGATCTCTGGCAGGGGCGGAATGTCCTGAGAATTTCGGACGTTGGCGGGGTGTGATGGTGAGTGGCGGTGAAGAATCAGTTGCGGTTTCCACGGGAGGGCCCGCTCGGCCTGTTCGAGCATGGGAGGGCGGACGCGTGCCTGCAACGGCCCTGAGTGCCGCCGGGACCGCCAAGATTGATCGCTGCGCGCCAGCCGCGCCTGCAGGAAGCAAACCATGAGCGCATCCGGTACCGCTAATCGTAACCGAATCTTGGTTCTTGCATCTGTAAGTCCGCGCTGGTGATCGGCCATAGACTGAGAACCGTGCAGGCGAGGCTGGTGGCGCTTTTCGCGAACTGCACCGGGGCCGGCACGCCACTGCTCATCCGGCATACGCATTCCGGATCACAGGTAGCCTGGGGGGAATGCGTCAGCGGTGGAATTCGGGATGACACAGCCAGGCAAGGCATTTCCACTCGATGCGGACACCCAGTTGCCGGAGGAATCGGCAACGGTCCGAACCGCCGGCGCGGGAGTCGGTATCGCGCCGGGCGAGCTGCGCGGGGTCTTCCTGCGCAGCCTCGGATGGACTGGAGCGGCCCGGCTGGCCGCGGCGCTCGGCGGCGCTCTCCGCTACGTCGCCTTCGCGAGACTGCTGAGGCCGTTCGACTTCGGGGTGTTTGGTGCGGCGTCGGTCGCCGAGTTGATGCTGCGCGAGTTCACCGATCCAAATTTCGCGCGCGCGCTGGTGCCGCGCAAAGAGGAAATCAACGAGTACCTCGACACGATCTGGTCGGCGGCGGTCGCGCAGGGCGTGCTGATCGCGATCGTCCTAATCGCAGCGGCCGGGCCGCTGGCGCGTTTCTTTCAGATAAGCAATTTGAGATCGGCTTTCGTCGCGATCGCCCCCTTTCCGATCATTGCCGGATTGTCGAGTCCGGCCGTGGCGGCTCGCATCTACCGCGATCTGGATTTTCGGGTCTCGCTGATCTTGAACGTCGCGGAGCTGACGGCGGGTTTTGCTTTCGGGCTCGTCGGGATTTGGTTCTGGCGCGACTGGCGCGGGCTCATGGTCGCCACTTACTCGGCGCAAATCACCCGCACTGCGCTATCCTATTACTTTTATCCCTACCGGCCGCACTTGGCCTTCAATGCCGCTCACGCCGGGAGTCTGTTCAAGTTCGGCGGATGGATCACGGCGCGCCGGATGGCCGAAGGAGCGGCGCGCAAGGTCGACAGCTTCGCGGTGGGCCACTTTCTGGGCGCGCAGGCGCTGGGCGAATATCAGTTCGCGTTTCGAGCCGGCGAGCTGTTCAACCTTTGAGGTGGCGTACGCGACGGGCCTGGTTTTGTTTCCGATGATCCGGCGTCTGGATCGGCGTAATATCGGCCGCCTGCTGATGGCCGCGAACACGCTGGTGCTGGTGGCCGGAGTAATCTACGCTGGCGTGATCTGGCTATGGGGCGCGCAGATCATTTCGCTCGCGGTCGGCGCCAAATGGCTGGGCGCTCTGGCGCCGCTGCGGGTGCTGTGCCTGTTCGGGATTGCCGGGGGCTTGCTCGCCGTGGGCACGCAATGCCTGGACGGACTCAACGCTCCGGAGTCGTCGTTCAAGGTGAGTCTGCTGGGCGTGACAACCCTCATGATCCTGGTGGTGCCGCTGACCCTCGTTTGGGGAGTGATCGGCACGGCGCTCGCGGTGATGGCCTCGGCGACGGTTCCGCTGCCTTGGATGTTTCGGCTCCAGCGCGAGGCACGTAGGCGGCTGGAATGATTCTCTACTACCTGCTGCTCCTGATGACGCGGTTCCACAACGATCCGCGCTTCGGCATGGTCTTGCTCGACGCCGGGATCGTCGTCGTCACGCCGGCCAAGGTGGTCGGACTTTTCACGGTGGTGGTTGCGTTGCTGGCCCCGCGCCCCAAGGATGCCGCGCCGCGCCGCGCGAATCCCCTGGGCGTGCTGTGGACCGCCTTCGCGATCGTGCAGGTGCTGGGCACCATCGCGTTCGGATTGCCCATCCCGTCGGAATCAATCTCGTCGCTGCTCTCGTTCACCCTGATGCTGCTGGCGACGCGCCTGCTGATCACTACTGAAGACCGGATGGCCAAGTCGGTGCGCATGCTGGTCTTCGCTTCGGCGCTGGCCAGTCTGTGGCTCTACAAGGAGCACTTCTGGCAGCATTTCTATCGCGCCGAGGGCGTCGAGCAGGATGCGAATTACGAAGCGTTGACGCTCGTGATGAGCATTCCGCTGGCGGTCTGGATGGCGCGCTACGAGACCACGCGCTTCTGGCGGCTGATCGCGGCCGGTTGCGCCCTGGTAATGAGCGGCGGACTGATCTTGACGCAATCGCGCGCCGGCCTGATCTCGGTCGCGGTGATGGGTCTCGCGATGGTGCTTTATTCCCGGCGCAAGGGCGCCACGCTTGCGATGCTGGCCCTGGCCGCGGTCCTGGCCATCGAATTCGCACCGGCGGGACTGGTCGACCGGTTCTACCACATCAAGTTGAACGGGGCCGTAACCAACGGCGACGATGAATCGAGCCGGGTGCACTTTGAGTTGCTCAAGGCCGGCCTCGCCATGATCCGCGCGCAACCGCTGTTCGGAGTGGGGCTGGAGCGCTTTTGGGTCGAAGCGCGCAATTACAATCCCGAGCTCGCGCGGCTCACCAAAATTTCCTACATCGCGCACGACACCTATATCCAGATCGGGTCCGAATCGGGCCTGCCCGCGCTCGCGCTGTTCCTGTCCCTGATGGGGCTCGCGACGCTCAATTGCCGCGCCGTGCGGCAGCGCAGCTCGCGATCGCTGTCGCAACTCGCGCTTGCGATGCAGATCGGTCTCATCGGCTTCAGCATCGGCGCCTTGTCGGTCACGGCCGAATACGTCGTACCGTTCTGGCTGATCGTTTTCTTCTCGCAGAACCTCCGCGAGATCGCCGAGGCCGCCGCGACCGAGCCGGCGCTGGAGACCACTCGCGCCGATTCCCGCGCTGGCGCGCGCAGACTGGAGCTTCGCCAGAAGCCCGCCAGGCCTTTTCGGGTCCTCGCGCCGCGCACGGGCGCATCGCGCCCCGCATGGCCTGCCAAGCAGGGGCGGGCAGAGTAATCGTCGCCGCCGGCTTGTAGTCGCGCCGCAAAAAAGCCTGCGCCGCGGAGGCGCGGGCGCGTGAAGCTCATCGCAATTCGATTGGTTGCATCCCGATGAAAGCGATCTTTGTCGCGGGCGCGTTGTGGCTCGCTTACGTATACGCCGGCTACCCGGCGCTGCTGGCCTTGATTGCGCTGCGCCGGCGCGTGTGTCCGCTGATTTCGAGCGCAGTAATGCCATCGGTTTCGGTGATGATCGCCGCTCGCAACGAGGAAAAAGACCTCGGATGGAAGATCACCGAGACCCTGGGCTGGGACTATCCGCCGGACCAGCTTAACGTGCTGGTCGCGTCCGACGCCTCGGACGATTCAACCGATGAGGTGGCCCGCCGCCTTGCCGGGCCGCGCGTCAGCTTCGTGCGCATGGAGCGGCGCGGCGGCAAGGCTCGCGCGCTCAATCGCTTGGCCGAGATGGCGCGCGGAGAGATCCTGTTCTTCACCGACGCCAACGCGCACATCGGCCCTTCCGCGTTGCGCCTGATGGTGCGCCATTTCGCCGATCCGCGCGTCGGCTGCGTCACCGGCGATTCGCGCCCGATCGCGGAGATGGAAAACCCGGCCGTATCGAGCGGCGCCGGCGCCTACTGGAATTACGAGATTCTCCTAAAGCGCCTGGAGAACCTTATCGGCTCGGTGCTGGTCTGCGACGGCGCCATCTTCTGCATGCGCGCCGCGCTCTACCATCGCCTGAGCCCGGATTTGGCCAACGATTTGGAATTGCCGATGCGCGCCGCTGCGGCCGGATACTGGATTATGCACGAGCCGGCGGCGCTCTGCTTCGAGCGCGATACCGCTGCGCCGCCGGAGGAATTCAGCCGCCGCCGCCGCATGTGCGCGCAGGGCATGCTCGCGATGTTCAGGTTGCGCCACACGCTGAGCGGACTGCGTGGATGGCAGTTCGTTTCGCACAAAGTGCTGCGCTGGCTGTCCGCGCTCCCGATGCTGATGGTGCTGGCGGGATCGATCGCGCTGGCTGAGGACTCGGTGTTCTTCGCCGCAGCGCTGGCCGTGCAAGCAATCTTCTATGGCCTGGCGGCTGTGGGCCTGGCCCGCGCGCTCGCCGGACGACCGGTCGGCCGCGCGACGGCGGTGGCCTTCTACATCGTACTCGGCGTGACCGGCGCGTTGGTGGGCGTGGTCGACACCGTGCTCGGACGGCGCTTCGACATCTGGGAGATACCAACCCTGTCGCGCGGCCCGGCCGGAGCGAATGCGCCGGCAAGCTCCAAAGGCAGAATCTCGTGAAGCCGGCCAATAATCTCTGCGTGCTGTCGATCGACGTGGAAGACTGGTTCCACATTCTGGATCTGCCCTCCGCGCCGCGCCCGACCGATTGGGATCAGCTGCCCTCGCGCGTCGAGCGCAACTTCCATCGACTGCTCGATCTCGCCGCCGAAAAAGGCGTCCGCTGCACCTGCTTCTTCCTGGGCTGGGTCGCCGAGCGCTATCCCGGGTTGGTGACCGCGGCCGCCCGGCGCGGCCATGAGATCGCCTCGCACGGATGGGCCCATTCGCTCGCCTACGAGCAGACGCCCAGGGAGTTCTATGACGACGCGCACCGGTCCAAGGACATTCTCGAACAAATCTCGGGCCACCGCGTGTTGGGATATCGCTCGCCAGGATTCTCGCTCACCGGCGGCAACAGTTGGGTCTTCGACGAATTGCTGCGTGCGGGCTACGTCTACGACGCTTCGGTATTTCCCGCCTACCACGCTCATGGCGGATGGCGAAACGGCCACGATTCCCCGTATCTGGTGCATCGGCCCGGCGGCACGCTGCTCGAGTTCCCGATGACCACCGAGAAGGTGCTGGGCCGGCCGTTTTGCTTTTTTGGCGGCGGCTACCTGCGGCTGTTCCCACTGCCGGTGATCCAGCGGATGACCGCGCGCGTGTTGCGCCAGGGCCGGCAGGCGATCTTTTACGTTCATCCGCGCGAGATCGATCCCGCGCAGCCGCGGCTGGCGATGAACCAGTGGCGGCGCTTCAAAAGCTACGTCAACCTCGGCACCACCGAAATGAAACTGCGCGAGTTGCTCAGCACCTTGAATTTCACCACGCTCGCCGAGCTGGCCGGCCAGATCGCGCCGCTGGTCATTGCGCCGATTCCCGTCAATCAACCGATACGGCGCAACGGCACTGCCCCAAGATGAGAGTCGAACTGGCCACTGAGAGCGAATCCTGGGACGGCTACGTGCAGGCCGCGGCGCCGGACAGCCCGCGCCATCACTGGGTCTGGCGCGATATCATCCAGGAGACCTTCGGCCATCAGCCGCACTACCTCGCCGCGCTCGAAGGCCGCGACATCCGCGGCGTTCTGCCCCTGGTATCGATCCGCAGCCGGCTGTTCGGCACGTCGCTGGTCTCGATTCCATTTTTCAGTTACGGCGGTATTGTGGCCGATACCGAAGCGGCGCGCGAAAAGCTGCTGGCCGGCGCCGCGGAGCTGGCGAGTGGACTCGGCGCGCGCCACATCGAATTGCGCCAGGGCGACGCGTGTCCGATGTCGTGGCAGAGCGCGTGCGCCAAAGTCACGATGGAAATCCATTTGCCGCCGACTGCCGATCAGTACTGGAAGCGGCTCAGTTCCGGGATGCGCAACAAGATCCGGCAGGGGCAGAAGCACGAGCTACGCGCCGAGTGGGGCGGTCTTGAGGCGGTGCCGACCTTCTATAAAATTTTCGCGGCCAACATGCGCAACCTCGGCACGCCGGTCTACTCGCGCGAATTTTTCGAGAACCAGGTCCGCCGCCTGCCCGGCCGTATCCGGATCCTGAGCTTGTGGGATCGCGAGACGCCGGTTGCCGCGTCGTTCCTGGTGGCCCATCGGCGGACCCTCGAATTGCCGTGGTCGGCTTCGATAGAGCAATCGCGCAAGAAGTATTCGCAGGTCCTGATGTACTGGAAGTTTATCGAGCAGGCGATCGCGGAAGGCTTCAGCAAGATTGACCTGGGCCGCTGTACTCCCGGCAGCGGCACGCATGAATTCAAGCGCCACTGGAACCCGGTCGAGCGCCCGTTGCATTGGTACTACTGGCTGGCCCCGGGCGCCTCGATGCCCAACCTTCGAACCGACAACGCACGCTTCAAGCTCGCGATCGAGCTCTGGAAGCGGCTGCCGCTTGCGGTCGCCAATTGCCTAGGACCGCGGCTGGTGCGGTCGTTCCCATGATCTCACGCCGGATAGAACACCGTGAAGGGAACGGGCCGTCACCCGAAGGTCCTCGAATCCTGCACTTCATCACCACTCCGTTTCGGGGCGGAGCTGAAGAGCATGCGTTGTCGGTTCTGAGCGCGCTGCGGAATTACGGCTTCGCGCCGTTCGTGGCAGCGCCGGCTTCTCTTTTGGAGATCATGGAGCCGGAGTGGTCCAGGTTCGGAGTGAAGAGTGTTGTCAACGACATGTCATCGCCACTGGATTGGAGAGGCGCGGCCCGGTTGGCTGCGATGCTCAAAAGAGAGCGCATCGATCTCGTTCACTGTCATATGACCATGGGAAGTTTGTGCGCGTTGCCGGCAGCGCGGCTGGCCGGGGCACCGATAATCGAGACCTGTCACGGCCGTGAGTTCTGGCGGGAAGGAAAACGAATCAAAGGCAGTTTCTGGGTCGACCGCCAAGCCAGCCGATTCATCGACAAATATATCGCCGTTTCACACGCAACTGCGCAACATCTGCGCAACGCCAAGGGGATACCTGCAGACAAAGTCGTCATGATCCACAATGGCAGAGACCTCACGCGTTTGCGGCCACCCACACCCGAAGAGACCGCCGAAGCCCGCGCGGAGCTTGGACTGCATAGTGAGCCAACCGTGCTGCTGCTAGGCCGGCTCGCCAGGGAAAAGGGACATGCCTTGTTGATCGAGGCTCTTAAGATCCTCGACTCGCGCTGGCCCTCCCTGGTCGCAATCTTTGCCGGAGTCGGACCTCTCGAAGCCAAAGTCAGAGCTTTATGTGAAGCTGCTGGCTTGAATCGCCGGGTGCGCTTTTTGGGTTATCGCCAGGACTTGCAGCGCGTCCTGGCTGGCTCCGACCTGGTGGTATTGCCGTCAATGTCGGAAGGACTGCCGCTGGCAGCGGTAGAGGCCCTTGCTGCCGCGCGTCCGATCGTAGCCTCAGCGGTGGGAGGTACGCCGGAGGTAGTACTGGATGGTAAGACTGGTTTGCTTATCCCCTCTGGTAACCCGGCCGCGCTCGCCGCGGCGATTGATCGCTTACTCGGTGACCGGAGTCTTGCACTTCGGCTCGGGATGAACGGCCGCACCTTCGTCGAACGGCACTTCGATGTCCGCATGCAAGTAGAGCAGACCATCGCATTGTATCGCGACCTTATAATGAGGCCCGATGCCTCTCGAATACAACATACAACCGGCGATGCCACAGAACACTGACGCGGGCCGGCAATTGAGACCTGACTCATCTAAGCGCGGAACAAGGACCTGATGTTCGAGCTAAATCCGCCGGGCTCTTTTCCACTGTCCGTGGACCCCAGATTCCAGGCCGACGCGGTGCGCGATCTTGAGCACCTATCGCGGCTGGTACGCGAAGCAACACGTCCATACCCCGTGCTGGGCTTGATTCTGACCGGAAGTGTAGCTCGCGGCGAAGGTACGCTGATAGCCGACGCGGAAGCCGGAACTCGCTGGCTGGGTGATCTCGATTGCGTGGTGGTGGTACGTACGGGTTGGGGTACGCTGGCGAAGGAAATTGACGACACTCTGCTCCATGTCGAGACCGAACTGAACAACGACCCGGGAAACCGTCATCGCGGACTCAAGGTTGGCTTGAGCCGGATGCCGGCGTCCCGGCTGGCGCGATTGCGCCAATCCATCTTCAACCGCGAGTTACTCGAACACGCAAAACTGTTATGGGGCACCCCATCGGCGCTTCCGATACCACCCTGGTGGACTGTGGGTGCGCGCGAAGTGCCGATGCGCGACGCGTTCCGTCTACTGAACAATCGCATCATGCAACAGGTAATTGCGCGGATTGCGAATGAAACCGGCGATACCGAGCCGTTGTCGACTGAGTATCGGCTCAGTAAATTCTGGATCGAGCTTGCGACCTCCCTCTCGGTCTTTCTCGGCTGCTACCGAACGACCTATCGCGAGCGGCAGAGCGCGATCGAGGCGCGGTTGACCTCGCAGCCCGAGATCTTCGGCGCAGAGTTCTCCGAACTGCTTGTGAATCGGCTGCGCGAGGCGATGGCGGTCAAGTTCGGGCAGACTCCTAAGGCGCTGACTCCAGCCAGCCGATGGTTCAACGAGGCCGCTCGCGCTGCCCGCCGCGTTTGGCATTGGGAGAGCGCACGGATACTTGATACGAATCCGGATGACACGGACTGGCGGCTGGTAATTTCGCGCTTGCGGCGACTGGAGACGGGGCGTCAACGCGCGCGCGATTGGATGCGGCTCTTGGCCCGCGACCGGGCGCTTCGCCGTCTGACGCCGTACACCGTTAGCACCGTGAGAGCTGCCTTGTCCGCGGGCTCGCTCGCCAACGCCATCTATGCCACCGGCTCTCTGCTGGAATTTTTCTGGGAAGAGATCGGACTCGAAAGTGAGCCGGGGCCGCAAATCGCGCGGAAGCTGAGCACCTTCTTCGACGTTCGGACCGGTTCAGGCGCCGTGCGTCGATTGATGCTGGCGCGGAGCGCGCAGAAGGCCTGGGAACAACATCTGCATTTCTCTCCGGCTTAGCTGAGAACCGACGATGCTACTCAACGACAAAGGATCCATTCCCGAGTCATTCAACGGCGCCCGCTTTCATGCCGATTCAGGGCATGGCCCGGGAGCAGAACCGCCGAATTCCGCTGTAAGGGCGCTGTCACGCAAACGGCGCGCCATCCGGAGCGGATTGCGTGCTCTTAGCAGGCTGGTTGCCCGCCGCCGGACCAGCCGCTCGCTGGTTCTCCTCTATCACGCCGTCGGTAAGTCTTCTTACTCGGTTCAGCCGGAGACCTTTGAGGCTCAAATGAGATACCTCAAGGCTCATGCCCAAGTAGTCGCGCTGGACGCGATAGTAAGTGGCCGGCATCACGATTCCAACGCGCCCCTTACTTGCGCCATAACCTTCGACGACGGATACGCGGGTGTTCACGAATATGCTTATCCGATTCTTCAACGCTATGGCTTCCCGGCCGTGCTCTATGTAACTACCTCGGCCCTGGATCGCGAGGGCGTAGATCGTCCTTACCAGAATCCCGGTTTCTATCCCGATGAGCCAACCATGACGTGGGGGCAAGTGCGAGAAATGAGCAACGCGGGGATCACTATCGGATCTCATCTTTGTCATCACTTGAAGATGACCGAGTTGCGCCCCGAGGTTGGCATTGAAGAGCTTGGCCGTTCAAAGGACATTATCAGCAATCAAGTAGCCGCGGAGTGTAAACACTTTGCCTATCCCTACGGGTTGTTTAACGCCCAGAACGCCCGATGGGTCAGCCAGAGCGGCTATGAGAGCGCGGTTACGGTTCGCCACAGCATCGTGCCGGACAAGGTCGACCCGCTCCGAATTCCCAGGATGTGCATCGATCCCGTCAATAGCTGGGCCGACTTCGAGGGCATGCTGCATGGCGATTTGGACTACTTGCTGGTCGTGAGAGAGATCCGGCAGATGTTAGGGCTGCCCATTTGACGTCCGGCACTTCGGATGCCGTCAGGAGAACGATGAACACCGCCACTCATCAGGTCGCCGATACATCATCGGGCTCGGTCGCGGGGCGCCTGCATGTTTTCGTGCTTATCGATGCACTGGGTTGGGAGGTTATCAAGGACCGGCCGTTCCTGAACGCCGAACTGCCTTTTCGCAAACCGGTGACCACTGTGCTGGGCTATAGCTCCGGCGCGATCCCGACCATCCTGACCGGTCTCAACCCCGTACAGACCGGCCATTGGAACCTGTTGTATTACGACCCGCATAGCTCGCCATTCCGCTGGTTGCGCTGGTTTTCGATCTTGCCCGATCGAGTGCTGGACAATCGCTACTCGCGCAAGCTGATCAAGGAGCTGGGCCGCCGCGTGCTCGGGATGGGACCGTTGTTTGAGTGCTTCGTCAGCCCAGCCCTGTTGCCATGGTTCAACTGGGTGGAGAAGGACAATATCTATGCCGAGGGCGGAATCGCCGGTTCGGTCTCGATTTTCGACCTGCTCCGCGAGCGCCGTGTCCCGTGCCGCATCTACTCGTATCACTCTCTGTCCGACGCAAATATTCTGGACCACGCCCGCCGTGACATTCAGGCCGGCGAGGCCAACTTTTTCTTCGTCTACTTGAGCGAGATCGATCGTTTCCTCCACGGACAGTGCACCGACCACCAGGCTGTCAGCCAACGGTTGACCTGGTATGAACAGCAGTTGCGCGAGCTGTTCAGGGTTGCGCTCCGCAGAGACTCTGAGGCCACGTTCACTGTCATTTCCGACCACGGCATGACGCCCGTCCGCTCCCACTATGATCTGGTGGGAAAAATAGAGCAGCTCGGCCTCAAGATGCCGAAGGAATATCTATCCGTCTATGACTCGACGATGGCGCGTTACTGGTTCTTCGACCAGGCCGCGCGCCGGGCGATCGTGACCGAGTTGCAGCGCACACCGTGCGGAAGGATCGTAGATGACTCCGAGCTCGAGCGCCTGGGTATCCTGTTTCCCGACCGGCGCTATGGCGAGGTGGTCTTCCTGCTTGATCCCGGCTGGCTGTTCGCCCGGAGCGATTTCAATGGCGATGGATGGCATCCGGTCGGCATGCATGGCTATCACCCGTCGGACGCGCACTCCGACGCGATATTCCTGAGCAACCATCCGCCGCGCCGTCCGGTGAACACCATCGCCGACATCTATCCCTGCCTGGAGGAAGCGGCATCGTCCTGATGAAGACCGGCGGGCGCATCCGGGTCCTGCACTTCACAAACGCGGTCATGCGGGCCGGCGCGGAAGAGCACATCCTGACCTTGCTGACGCGGTTGGACCGGTCGCGATTCTTTCCGATGCTCGCGGCGCCGCCCGAGTTGATCGCGGCGCTCCGTCCCGACCTGCCGGCCGACCTCGAGGTGGTTCCAATCACGCTGCGGAGCTGGCGCGACGGCGCCGCGGCCTGGCGTTTTACCCGGATGCTCGTCGCGCGCCACGTTGACGTGTTGCATTCGCACATGTTCCAGGCCAGCCGGTTCGCCTCGCCGCTGGGATGGCTCGCGCGGGTGCCGGTGATCATCGAGACCAGTCACGGACGCGAAGGATGGCGGCGCGGCCGGCTCAAGGGCAGCTATTTCGTGGATCGCCGGTTGGCCAGGTTCGTCACCGCGTTCATCGCGGTGTCGAAAGCGACCGGCCGGTATTTGAAAGACGAAAAGCGGCTTCCGGCTCGAAAGGTCATCGTGGTCCGCAACGGAATCGCGCTCGAACGATTCGATCCCGATCACGCCCCGCCGCCCGCGCTGCGCGCGAGTTTTGGTATCGCGCCGGACGCGCCCGTAGTGCTGGCGCTGGCGCGGTTGGAACCGCAGAAGGGACACGGCGTGCTGCTAGAGGCCTGGCAATCGGTCGCAAGCTCGTTTCCGGAAGCGCGGCTGGTATGTCTGGGTGAAGGCGGACTGCGCCCGGAGTTGGAGGCCAAGGCCGCCGCACTCGGGATCAGCGCTTCGGTCCTGTTCCCCGGCTATCAATCGAACGTTCCAGACTGGCTCGCGCTGGCCGCTTTCAGCGTCCTGCCCTCGTTTTACGAGGGCTTGCCGCTGGCAGCGATCGAGTCGCTGGCGGCGGGACGCGCCGTGGTCGGTACCGCGGTCGACGGCACTGCTGAAGTGGTCTTCGATGAGAAGACCGGCCTCGCGGTGCCTGCGGGGCAACCGGCGCCGCTTGCGGCGGCGATTTGCCGGCTGCTGGCCTCGCCCGGCCTGGCGCGCAATCTGGGGCGCGCCGGCCGCCGCTTTGTAGGTCAGCACTACAATGAGCAACATCAGGTCGCGGAGACGGAATCCCTGTACCTCCGCTGTTGCCGGGGCGGCGCGCGCGTCGCAGCGCGGTCGCCCGCATCGGCTCGCGCGGCGAATGCGAACCCGTTTCAGGAGAAGACCTCGTGACCGCGCCGGTCCCGCCTTCGCCGCTGGTGAGCGTCGTCATTCTCAACTACAAGCGCCGCGAAGCGTTCGTGCGGAGCCTCGAATCGGTGCGCGGGCAGTCGTATGCGAACCGCGAGATAATCGTCGTCGACAACAATTCGCAGGACGGCATCGGTGAATACCTGGCCGCGCATGCGCCCGAGGCGCGGCTGATCGAGCTGGCGCACAACGGCGGCGCTGCCGCAGGGCGCAACGCCGGCATCGCCGCGGCCCGCGGCGCGATCGTCATCACGCTCGACAACGATGTCTTCTTCGAGAGCCCCTTCGAGATCAGCAAGGCGGTCGACACCCTCGAGCGCCGGCCCGACATTCACATTTTGTCCTTTCAGGTGTGCGACGAGCAGACCGGCGCGCTGCGCGTTCGCGAGTGGTGTCATCCGCGAAGCTCGACCGAGTTCGGCCAGACCGAGTTCGAGACCAACTTCTTCGTCGAGGGCGCGTGCGCCATCCGGCGCGAAGTCTACGAGTTGACCGGCCTCTACTACGCGCCGCTGTTCTTTGGCACCGAGGGTTGGGACTTGGCGCTGAGAGCGCTGGACAAGGGCTTCAGGATTCTCTACGAGCCGCGCGTCCGCATCCGGCATTCGATGGCGTCCGAGACCCGCGCGCCCGATCGGCCTTATTACTATTATACGCGGAACTACATCTGGATTGCGTATAAAGACTACCCATTGATTGCGGGCGTATCGTTTCTGTCGTGGAAGCTCGCGATGATGCTGTACTTCGCGATTCGCTCGCGGCACTTGCGGGCTTACCTTCGCGCGATCAGGGACGGAATCGCCGCGCTGCCGCAGATCCGGCGGGACCGCACTCCGATCCGGTCAGCAACGGTCAGATATCTGCGCGAGCTCGAACGCGGCCGGCCGCCGCTCTGGACGCGCCTTGGCCGTCATCGCGAAGCCGTGCAGATATAGCTATTACGGGGTTGGCTGCGGAACCGGTGTTGGTGAGCTGGCTATCAACCGGGAATAGATACTGTAGTTCGCCGACTGGACGGAATCGACGAAGTCGCCGTAGTTGGCCGCCTCGCCGCCGGTCGGATAACCCCACTGGTCGGTGCCTTTCGCGATGATCGCCTCGCGCCCGTCATAGGCATTGTCGATGGGCGTCAGCAAGCCCCAATTGGTCTGCTGGCTTGCCATGTCGTACATGGACCACCATTCGAGTCCGACAATATGATAGGTGCCGTTGGCGTCCGCAGTGCTGAGAAAGGTGTTCACCATGTTCTGGTATGCCGCGCCGCGGGCCTGCTGCGAGGTAAAAGCCGGCGTGCCCGAGTAACCCGGCGGCGGCATCACCGATGACAAGTAGGAGTCGGGTTGCGCGATGAACCCCTGCCAGTTCATCCAGGGCTTGTCGCCTCCGTACTGAGCGGTGAAGTTGATTCGCGCCTGCGCGTCGGTGCAGTTGAAGCAGGGATACGGGGGTATCTCTTCGAGCGTGAAGATATCGACGTACTTGGCAGCTTCGGTGAGCACTTCCTTGCGCGGCGGGGCGCCCCATCCGCCAATTTCCTGGGTCAAGAGATAGCCCGGAGCATAGCGGCTATACTGCGCCTTCTGCGCGCCGAAGTATTGATCGAGCCAGTACGACAGAAAGCCGCTCATATCGGCCTGCATCGCGACAGTTTCGCCGGTCAGATTGTAGGGATCGGTGCCGACCCAGCAGGTTTGGCCCGCGCTCCGCGATGGGCACGTGCCGTCCTCGTCGAGCAGGCCGCTGCCGATACCGAAGCTCAGGTAGCCGCCGTTCTGGATCGCCGCCACGCCGCCGCGATCGGTGGTGCCGAAAGTGCTGTAATGAGATCCCCACGCAGCGTTCAGCGCCGCGATGCTGCCCGCATACTCGCTCGAGAAATACGTGCTCATCGCCTGCTTGCTGAACACCGTTGCGTTGCTGTAGCTGACGCCCACACTCTGGTTGCGGGTCTGCATCGGATCGGTCACCAGCACCAGCCAGGCGGTTGACGGCACGTTGTGGCCGCTCTGCAATAGCCCGGTGTACGAATCGTCCACGGTGGCGAAGTCGGGTCCGGCGCGGATCCCCATCGTGTCGTCGGATTCATCCATGTCGAACCCGATGAAGTAGTCATTATGCAGGCCCATCGCGACGCCGGTGGCCCAGTCATTCTGAAGCGCGCCACCCAGCCACGCGCCGAAGTTGGAATCGAACGCGTCGATAATATGCGAACGATAACCGGTGTAGATATTGCTTTTTACTCCGTTGAGGATGTCCTTCACCGGCGCCGCCACATAGTTACTATCGTTGGTAAGACTGTAGAAACTCGGATTCTCGTAGCACAGAAACGGCATTTTCTGTGGTATCGTGCCGTCGCTGGTATTCCAGTTGGCGGTCATCCCGGGCCACGCATATTCCGAGGTGTATTCGCTCAGCGTGTTGAAGCCCCACAGCATCAGCCGCCGCACCGATTGCAGGCCCCAGTTGGCTTCCCAATTGGAATTGGGCCCGGTCGCGTACTTGCGGCTCACCGCATTGGTCAGGATGGATGAATCTTGCCAGGCCACGTCGTAAACGCCCTTTAGAAAAAAGCCGTTACCGGCCGGATCACATAGCCACCAGCGATTGCTGATCTTCTCGGTATAGAAATGCGCTTTCGGCCCACTCGGACATTGTATCGCGGTCGTGCCGCCGTACGCGTCCAGGGCTGGATCGCCCGCTGGCGGATCGACCGTCGGCGTTGGACTCGGCATAGGCGCCAGGGTGGGAGTGGGACTCGGAGTTGCCGCCACGGCTGGTGACGCGGTCGCAGTCGGACACGGCGTCGCCGCCGGCGGCGTGATCGTGGATTTCGGCACGAGAGTCGCAGTCGGCCTCGGAGTAGCAATCGGAGTTAAGGTGACAGCGGGCGTTTGTGTCCACGCCGGCGTGGGCGATACGGTCGGGTCCGGCGTCGTCGCCGCCGAGGCTTCGATCACGAACGCTCCGCCCACGAAAGCGCCATCCGCGGCTGCGGCCGACTGATAATTGGCACTGGTCGCTGCGCCTGCCGTTACCGGCGCGTTCTGATAGTAATCGTCCAGAGTTTCGCCATCGGCATCGACGATCTGCGAGTGCAGGGCCGTCAGCCCGGCGTTAGCGCTGGTGACGGCTCCCGGATTGTCCGACCAGGCAAAAGTCAGAACCAGCGTTCCGCCCGAGAAATTCGGTGTGAGCGAAGGCGGTCCGGCGGAAAAAACCCCCGGCGGGTAGGCCGTGTAATTGGTCGCCGACACGTCAATCGGGTTTGCGAGGTTGGCGTTGGCCCAACCGGTGATCGCGCCCGAGAAGTCGGGACTGCTGTTGTTGAAATTCCAAGTGAAAGAGGACGGGTCGGTACTCTGATAAACCTTCCAGTACCACCAGACTTCGCAGTAGGCCCACATCGGCGGCGACAGATTGTTGGATTGATGCGCAAACAGGGTCCATCCGGCGGGCGGCGTGATCACCACCGCAGGCCCTCGGCTGCCAATCTGGGCCGTGACCGATGCGATCATCACCGAGGCGCCGGCAGTCAGGCGTGCCGGGGTTGTGATCGTGAGGGCGGAGCCGATCGCGACCGTCGAGGTCGTGGTGTCGATCGGTGAAGGCGGCGGTCCCGTCAGCCTGGTGTTCGTGTTCGATGGCGCGGCCGTGGGAGTGGGAGTTGCAGTGGGCACGCGGGTCGGAGTCGGGGTCGGCCGTTGAGTCGGAGTGGCGGTCGGTCGCTGAGTTGGTGTGGCAGTTGGTCGCTGGGTCGGTGTCGGAGTCGGCCGTTGGGTCGGAGTCGGGGTCGGCCGCTGAGTTGGTGTGGGGGTCGGAGTTGGCCGTGGCGTGGGTGATGCAGTCGGTATTGGAGTCGGTGTCGGCAAGAGCCACCACCATGGCGAGGGCGATGCCGATGCGCTTCCCGCAGAGGCCAGGATCGCGATCATGAGTATCGCCGCGAGCGGCGCGATTCGAGTCGCCGGGCGCAGCCTGCCGATCGCGGACGCGGCGCTCCGATGCGTATTTTGCGCAAAAGCGATCGACACAGTCTCCAGCGCCCCTGTTCGCTCCATCGCGGGACGGCCCCAATCGCCGGGCGCGACGCGAACCACGCTCACCATCAGTAGACTTTAATAACCATAAGTAGAGATTCGAGTCAACCGGAGAGCGAAACCCGGTGTGACCTGCGGCAGCAAAGGAAAAGATTGCCCGCGATCAGAACCATAGAGATTACCGAACCCGGGCGTTGGAACGACCTCGTGCTGGCTCTGCCCAACTGCGAACTGCGCCAGGGCTACGAGTGGGGTGAGATCCAGCGAAATGGCGGATCTGTGCCCTACCGGTTCGCGGTGATGCGCGACGACCGCTGCATCGCCACGGTCCAGCTCCTGGCCAAGCGGATGCGCAGGCTGAACGACTTCGTCCTCTACGCGCCGCGCGGTCCGCTGCTTGACTGGGGCGATGGCGGTGCCTGGAGCGGCGTGATCGAGGCCGTCAAGCGGGTAGCCGCGCAGACCGGGGCGGTATTTCTGCGGGTAAGCCCGGGCGTGAAGGCCACCGAAGACAGAGCGCGCGAGGCGATGCTAAGCCGAGGGTTCGTCCATCCGGCCGCCGACCGCACGGCGTGGAATATGCCGCGGATCATCCAGACGCTCGATATCCGATCCACGGAAGAAGAGCTCGAAGAGCCGGATGCGCAAGACGATACGCCAGGGTCTGCAGGCGGCTCAGAAACGCGGCGCGGTTATCGAGACCCATAGCTCGGTCGAAGCGATCAGGCGCCTCCATCATTTGATGGTCACGCTCCAGCAGCAGAAGGGATATCCTGCGGTGCCACTCCAGCGGCTTCTTTGCGAGCATCGCGAGTACTACGCGTCCGCGAAAGGGGTGGTATGGATTATCAGCCATGATGGAGAAGACCTCGCAGCCTCGTCGGCGGTCCAATTCGGCCGGGTCGGCTATCAGCTTCACCTCGCGCTCGTGCGCAGCGCAAAGGCGCGCAGCTTCCGGCCCGGACACGCGCTCGACTGGGAAGCGGTTCGATGGGCAAAGGCCCGGGGCTGCGAAGAGTTGAATCTCGGCGGCAGCAGCATCCGGCGGTTTCCGCCCGATCAGAAAGATCCCGGTTACGGAGTCTACGATTACAAGCGCGGCTTCGGCGCCTCACTCAACTATCTGACCGGCTATTACGATCTCGTATTTCGGCCGATGCGTTACCGGGCTTTCAGGCTCGCCGAGCTTGCGCAGCCGCTCTGGGAGCGCCTGGCGGAGAGTCTGAGCCACGCCAGGACGCGCGGGCGCCAGGCTCCTGACGCCGATCGCGCCGCAACCAGGCCCGCACACGCTCCGGATGAACATCCGCAAGAACGTCCAATCGTGGCGCACGCGGCCGCCAACCACAACGGACTCGACCGGCTGAACGAATCCGCACCCGACCTCCCGTTCCCCAAGTCGGCAGATGAATAGCAATCACATCGCGCCGGCCGAGCGCCAACCTCAGGCTCGCGTCGAGACCACGGCTGCCCCTTCACACGGCGATTTGCGGGTACTGATCATGATGCTCGAGAACTGGCGCTCGACGCCGCGCCTGGCCAAGCCGCTTCACGACGCGGGCTTCAGGGTTGCCGCGTTGTGCCCTTCCGGCAACTGGCTCTGCAAGACGCGCTACGTCGACGAACTATTGACCTTCCCGGAGGGAACCACGCACGGAGTGATCAAGTCGCTCGGGCGCGGCTTGCGCAAGATCGCCCCCGGGCTGGTGGAGATGGCGACGCGCGGCCCCGGCTCCGTCGTCCAGCGCAGTATCGAGACGCGGCTGACCTCGGCTCAGGTCGTCGAAGCGCTGGTGGCTGCGATGCGGCGGCGGGAGCGCACTCTGCTGATCTGCGGGGACGAGTTGTCCCGGCGCTTCCTGAACTATCTGGTTCGCCTTTCAGAGCAGGCCGGTCCGGGCGCGTCAGCACTGCCCGCGGACGTGCTGGCTGGTCTCAAGTCCTCCTTCGGTCCGCCGGACTTTTACGAGGCAGCCAATCGCAAGAGCGCGCTCTACGAGCTGGCCAATCGGATCGGCGTTCTGCAGCCTTGCCCGGAGCCAGTGTCGGCCGCCGCCGAGCTCGATCGCTACGCAGCCCGCGCCGGCTACCCGATCGTGCTCAAACGCGACTTTACCAGCGGCGGCGACGGAGTAGCTATTTGCCGTGATCGCAGCCAGGCCCATGCGGCGTTCGTGCGCTTGCAGAACCTGGGGCCTGAAGCGGAGTCGGTCGTGCGCCTGTTCGAAAATGGGTCGCGTCCCGAGCCTCTCAAGGATCGGGCCACGATCACGGTTCAGAAGTTTATCAGCGGTGTCGCGGCGCTGTGCGGAGTCGCGGCGCTCGAGGGCCGGTTGCTGGCCAGCTTCACGGCCACCAAGCTGGAGGTCAGATGGGAAAACGGGCCGAGCAGTGTCGTGCGGTTCGCGCGCAATGAAGAGATGGAGCAAGCGGCCGCCCGCCTGGTCGGCGCGATCGGATTTACCGGCATCGGCGAAGTCGAATTCATGATCGAAGACCGCACCAACCGCCCCTATCTCTCCGAGTTCAATCCGCGTCCCGCTCCGACCTCCCATCTGGGCGGTCTGGTCGGAGCAGATTTGTGCTCTGCGCTCTACGAAGCACTGACAGGAAGTCCGCGGCGGGAGCCGCTCTCGACCCAAGGCGAGCGCGTGGTGGCGCTCTTCCCTCAGGAGTGGCTCAGGAATCCGTCCAGCGAATGGCTTCTGAACGCCTGGCACGATGTGCCCTGGGATGATACGCCGCTGCTCGAGGCGCTGGTTCGTGACGGAACCTACGCCGGGCGGCGCGACTTTCTCGCCCAACGGCCGTGAGGAATTTCGAGCGGAGCTAGACTCGATGGAGACCATACGCGCGGTGATAATCGGTGGCAGCATGGCCGGTCTTTGCGCCGGCCGCGCGCTCAGCGAATTCTTCGATCGCGTTACCGTGATCGAGCGCGACCGCTATCCGGCCGGGATAGCCGATCGCGCCGGGGTTCCGCAGGGCCGCCATTTCCATTCGCTGCTGACGCGCGGAATCAGCGAGCTGGAGCGCCTGTTCCCGGGCTTCCGGCAAACCTGCCTGGAACGGGGCGCGACCTTGATCGAACCGGCGTTGGAAACCGTTTCGCTAAGCCCGACAGGCTGGGCCGGCTATTATCGCACCGGCCTGCTCAATCTCGCCGCCAGCCGCGCGCTGACCGAATCGGCGGTGCGCGATCACTTTCGCCGGCTCTCGAACGCCGAGGTGCTCGAGAACACCTCAGTGACCGGGCTCGAAATCAGTGCCCGGCGACCGCGCCGATGCACCGGCGTGCGAGCCCGTCCGCGTGACGGCGGTGGTGAGACTACGATCGACGCGGACCTGGTGGTCGACGCGTCGGGTAGCGGCTCGAAGATCCTTCAATGGTTGCGCGACGCGGAAATCGAGCCGCCGAAGGAAACGATCGTCGATCCGCACGGCGGCTACGCGTCCCGTTTCTATCGGGCGCCGATCGCCAAGTGGCCATCCGATTGGTGGTGGAAAGGTATCCAGGTTCCGAGAACCTATAGCCGCGAGCATCTTGATGCGACCTCGGTTTACCTTGGAAAACTCGAAGGCGAACTTTGGCATCTGAGCATTCAGGCGCTCGGCCAACGGCCCCCGCGTGACGAGGAGGAGTTCAACGCCCACATCGCTAACCTGCGCACGCCGCTGGTCCACGAGATGGTGCAGGTGATGGAGCCGGTTTCGCCGGTCTACGGCGCCGGCTCGCTCCACAACCACCGGCGCCATTACGAGCGATGGAACGACTCGCTCGGCGGCTTCGTCGCGCTGGGTGATTCGGTCTGCCGCCTTAATCCGCTGGCCGCGCAGGGCATGACCGTCGCGGCGGTGTCGGCGACGATTCTGCGTGATCTCCTCGACCGTCTCGGCCCGGCGAATCCGCAGTTGCCCAGGCAATTCTTCGCGGCGCAGGCGCGCTTTCAGAAAGATCCGTTCCGCATCGCCGCCGGAGCCGACTTCCGCTTTCCGTTCACCGACGGGGCGCGCACGATGTCGCTGCGGCTGTTCAATCGCTACATGGACGCGGTCAGCCTGGCGGTTGCAAATCCTACAGTGCGGCAGCGGCTCAGCGAAGTGATGCGGCTGGTAAAGCCCATATCCGCGCTGCTCGAACCACCCGTGATCAGCAGGGCCGCGTGGGCCGGCGTGCGCCTGGTTGCGCGGCGGGCGGTTGGCAAAGTGAGCGGAAATGGCCGCGTGGCCGAATCGACCGCACCGGCCGCCCCGGCGGCACAAAGCGGCGGGCTTCCGCCCCGGCCGCTCTCGACCTCGATTGCCGCGGAACGGACCTGATTGCCGGTCAAGCCGGTTCAGTCCCGACGCCAGCTCAGTTTGCCGTCAGCTCATTCTTCCGCCAACTCAGTCTGCTACGGCGTCTTCCTCAGTCGATTGCCCACCCTGCCTGTGATCTTACGCTCTCTTCCGGAGCGGATTCGGTCCAACAAATCCTGCCATAAGACCTGCGAACACGCGGCGATCGGCCGTTGCGCACACATACTCACTCGGGAGCGCCCGTTGCGGACGTCGTGGTGCGATCGAGCGCCGTCATAGCATCGAGCGCGCGCAGACGCTGTGAGTAATCGATCGCTCTCAGGCACATCCAGATCGGTCCCGCAATCATCCAATAGATAGTGAGTAGCCCAAGGCGATCGAACAGAACCGCCAGGAGCGCAAGACCGAAAAGTCCCGGCGACTCGAAGCTATGCTCGAACAGGCCGCTGATGAGTCTGGCTATCGGCAGTTCGCGCAGCGGCCGCCGTTCCTCGGCCACGCGATCGAGATCGGCCGTGCGGAGCCGGCCCGACGTGCAGGCGGCGTAAAAACGCAGCGAGTCGCCGACCCCGATCGTCACCGCTGCCACAGCGCCGGCCAGCAATATGAAGCGGGAGCCGGTCTGCGCAAACGCCGACGCTCCCGCGGCCAGCGGCAACGCGGTCTTGATCAGTCCGTGTCCCATCAAGTCGAGAAACCCACCGACCGTCGAACTGCGGCGGTTGATTCTCGCTACCTCGCCGTCGACGAAGTCGAGCAGGTAGGAAAATTCGAGCAGCAACCCGCCGGCGACTCGCACGAGCCATATCGATGAAAGGATACAGGCCGCTCCGGCGAGGCCGATCAGAATCCATCCGACGGTGATCCCGTTGGGCGTGGCGCCCCACCTGGCGAGCGGAATCGACAGGTAGATCGAAAACGGCCGGTAAAGGCGATCGGTGCGGCTGGGGCTATACTCCGGAGGCTGCGCGATTCGCCTGAGCCCTTCACGCGTCAGTGGCGGCGGCGCGGCCAACGGTGCGTCACTGGATGCTCCGGCGCCCTGCGTCTTGGCTGCCCCGCTAGACACGCAGGTTCTCCAGCGCTGCGATCAGGAAATCATTGTCGGCTCTGTCGCGGACGGCAATCCGGACGTATTGGCCCTCCTCCAATCCGCGCTTTCCGGTGCAATCCTTGATTAATATCTCGTTACGGTCCAGGAGCGCTTGCGCAAGTGACGTAGCCGTAAACCCGCCGCCGACTTCGCATAGAAAATAGTTGGCCTGGGAGTTGATTACTCTGAGCAAGCCGGGCCGGCCAAGCTCGCCCGAGAATCTGGTCCGCTCCTCGCGCAGCCGCTGGCAAGCCTGCGCATAGTCATCTTGGTATTTGCCTATTATCTGGAGAAAGAACTCGCCGAGCGAGTTGATATTCCAGACCGGCAAAGCGCTTCTGATTGACGCAATCAGGTTGCGATCGGCGGATCCGAGCACGCCCAGCCGCAAGCCGGGAATGCCGTAGCTCTTGCTGATGCTCCTTATGACCGCCAGATGCGGATAGCGCGCCAGAACTTCTCCGGTCAGGATCGAGCCGCCGGCACTTTCGTCGGCGAAATCCACGAACGATTCATCGAGCAGAAGCCGGGTGTGCTTGTTCTCGAGACGGCCGGCGAGCGCGAGCAGGTCGTGCCGGTTGATAAAATGCCCGCTGGGATTGTCCGGATTGATCAACACCAGCAGGCTCAGCCCCTCGGCGAATTTCATCAAATCCGCGATATTGTAGCTAAAGTCGGGGCCGTGGGTTCTGAACAGCCTGGGCGCGGGGCCGCCGGGTGTGCGGCGCGCGTACTCATCGAACGACGGCACGACCAAGCCTAATTCCCCCTCCACGCATTCAAGCAGCGCGCGAATCAGCTCGGAGGCGCCGTTACCGGCCAGAATCTGCTCCGGATCGCATCCGAAGAGCCGGGCCGCCAGCGCGTTTTGGACGTCGAGACCCGACGGGTAGGAAGTGAGCAGCGCGTGCAGGCTCCGATCGATTTCGTCAATCATCCGGCGGCCGGGGAAATAAGGATTGACCAGATAGCAAAAATCCTTGAGCCCCGGAAAACGCCAATACCCACCGTAGCGCTTTTGATATTGAGCCAGGCGCTGACCGCGATCGGCGAACAAGGTCTCAGCAACCGCCAGGTCGTTGGCGTCGTCGATCTCGTACCACTTTCGCCCTCGCAGCGGGTGGGCTTTGAGCTCGCTCTTGTTCAGGTAGGTGATTACGGTCAGTACCTGCTCATAGTATTTCGAGCGGCCGAACGAAGTTATGTAGGCATTGAGGAACGGCAGGTAAAAGCGTTTGGCGAAGTCACTGGAGAATTTGTAGATATTGACGGTCTTGTAATAGTTGTCGGCGTCGGCCCATTTGAACAACCCCTTGGGCACGATATCGACGATGTTCTCATCCGGGTCGAGGATCGTAACCGTACCGTCCATCCAGGGCTCGAACTTGGCCACCACGGCCAGGTTGCGCGCCGGGCTCTGGACCACTTCGCGAAGCACTTCGGGTTCGAAAATGATGTCGCTCTCGAGCAGCAAGGTGTCATCGGCTTCGAGATGGCTGCGGGCCAGCCACAGCGAATAGATATTGTTGGTGGTCTCGTAAAGCGGATTGTCGACGAAGATGATATCCAGATCGCCGCGATTCTTGTCGACGAACGCCCGCAGCCCCGCCGCGCCGTGACCGGTCACGATGATCGTTTTGCGGATTCCTGCGCCGGCTATAGCTTCGAGCATCCGCGCGATGAGGCTCTTCCCATTGACCTCCACCATCGCCTTGGTCTTGTCATGGGTGAGACCGCCGAGCCGCCGGCCCATCCCCGCTGCGAGAATCAACGCCTGCATCGCAACTCAATTTCGCGCCGGTCGATAGTATGGTTACGTCCAACTGGAGCGCGCATGAGTCATGATACCATCGTTACAGGTTGTTAGAAGGCGGGCCGACCCTGCGATGCCGCAGTCGCTCCGAACAGTGAAGGCGCGACTGGCCAATTTCGGTGGTCATCTGATAAACAGTGGATGCGTGAAGCCTGCACGGCCGACGCTGACGCCTTCGCTGCTCGTATTGTGTATCGCAATCGGCTGCACCTCCTCGTGGTCAAGCCCCGCTGCGACCCCGGTTCCGACCGCGACGGTGGGCGCCCTGCCCGCCGAACCTCTGGACGCATACGGAGGCACGACCGCGATAAGCTGTCCGGCCGGCGCGAAGGCGCATTTCTATACCCAGAAGATTGGGAATCGCTGGTGGCTTTGCGACCCGGCCGGCGACGGCTTTTTCCTTAAGGGTGTCTACGACGTGACCTGGACTGACTCCACTCTCCTGACCGACAAAGTCAAAGAGAAATATGCGCGGGGCGGCAATCCGAACTGGCAAGCCAATTGGGGCCTGCAATCGGTGCGGCGGCTGAGCCTCTGGGGTTTCGATACGCTCAGTGAATACTCATCGGAGTACGCCTGGCCCGGGATGCGTGCGAACTGGAATACCAGCGACGGCACGATGCCGCAGAAGATGCCATTTCTATTTTACGAGAATCCCAGCTACTACAGCCTGACCAACGCCGGGCACTATGCGAAAGGCCCAGTGAAAGACATCCTCAATGGTGTAAAGAAAGGTATCTACACCGGCTATCGCTCGCATATTATCGACGCGTTCGACCCAAACTTCGGCGCCTGGCTGGCCGGCAACCTTGAGCACGACTGGGGAACGGGCGTGGCGCTCGGCCTGCACAACGACTATTTTATCGGATTCGACATGGATGAATCCGACGACACGATGGGGATCCGTGCGGGTCCGGACTTCGAGACCGCCGACGACTCCGACAGCGGACTACTGGACCCGGGTCACGACATGCCGTCAACTGCGTGGCTGGTGCTGGTGACCGACCCGATCCAGATTGAGAATAACAATTTGAAAGTCAGCTACAGTAACGCGACGGTATTCAGCAAGCAGGCGATGAGTACCTACTTATCGGGCGAGTACCACGGCAAAATCGCGGCACTGAATGCCGCGTGGGGTTCCAACTACAGCAGCTTTGGCACCACCGATCTCGGCGGCCTCGCGGCAATTAAGAATGGCACTTACGCGAGCTTCGGCGCGGGGCGCGGCCTGCTGGACGAAGATGGGTCCTGCCCGTCAAAGCGCCGGGAGATGACCTGCTGGGTTGGTAGCGATCCGATCAACCTGAGTGGCGAGACTCCCGCGATGCAGGCCGACATGAGCGGCTTTTTTTCGTACTGGCTCGATCAGTACTTCGGGGCGCAAAAGACCCAATACCAGCGCTACGCGCCGGGTTATCTGCTGACCCAGGAAATTGGCGGATGGGGTGCCCCGCCGCGCAAGGAGGTGCTGACCGAGGCCGCCAAGTACGTCGATATCTTCACGCTCGAATCGGTGCCGTCGTATGTATGCTCCAATTGCACGGACGCGCAGGCCCGGATCAATTTCACGGCCCAATATGGGGGGGACAAGCCGTGGATCAACTGGCAGGGGTTTGTCGCGCAAGCCGACTCGTATATGTCGGCTGCGCCGCCGGCAACCTCGCAGCCGCCCGCTTTCACTACGCAGCCGGCCCGCGGCGCCGGCTATCAGACCATGGTGAATACGTTTCTGAACGCCGCGGACGCCACGGGAACCTATCATATCGTAGGGTTCGAATGGTGGGGGATGTACGACATGATTAGCCAGCAGACCAACTGGGGCCTGCTGACGCCGAACGACAATGCCTACGACGGGCGCGAGGCGATCATCGCCCCCGGTGTCGATCAGTGGGGCTACCCGACCGGTGGCGAGACCGCCGACTACGGCGATTTCATCGATTCGGTGCAGTCGGCGAACAATAGCATCTATCCCTCGTTGGTCGCAGGTTATAGTTCGTCCGGACAAACCGGATCGCATTAGAGGCTGCCGGCTATGCGCTTCACCTGCGAGATGGGCAATCGCCATGAGGAGTGTTCTTGATGAGCAATGGCAAGATGATTTCAATCGCAACCAGTGATGGTGGCAGATTCAATGGCTACCTGGCTTCGCCGCAGAGCGGCGCTGCTCCCGGCTTAGTGATTATCCAGGAGATCTTCGGCGTCAATGCTCATATCCGCGCCGTGGTCGAGGAATACGCCGCCAACGGCTACGTCGCGCTCGCACCCGATATGTTCTGGCGAGTCGAGCCCGACGTGCAACTCGACTACACGGCAGAAGGTATCGAGCGAGCGCGTGCGATGCGCGGCAAGTTCGATCTGAAGCTGGGCTTGGCCGACGTCGCGGCCACGATCGAGGCGCTGAAAGCGGCTCCCGGATGCAACGGCAAAGTCGCCGCAGTCGGCTACTGCTTCGGCGGATTGATTGCGTATCTGACGGCCGCGCGCATCGGCGTGGCTGCGGCGTCATGCTATTACGGCGGCGGCATAGACGGCTTTCTCGGTGAGGCGGGCGCGGTGAAGTGCCCGATTCAGTTTCACTTCGGCGGCGCGGACCATGGAATTCCGATGACCGCAGTGGACAAGATCCGCGGCGCCTTCGCGGGCCGCAAAGACGCCGAAGTTTTCGTCTACGACGGCGCGGGACACGGCTTCAACTGTAACCTGCGCGCTTCGTTCCACCCGGCGGCGTCGGAGCTCGCGCGCCAGCGCACGCTCGATCTGCTGAGGCGTACGATCGGCCCGCGCTGATCGTCGTCAACCGCGCGATCGACCGCGCGGATCTGCACGTCCCGCCGGCCTGCGCCAAGGCAATCTCTGCTGTGTCAGTTGCGCAACAATTCCCGTCACCTCGGCTGAAACGCACGCGTCAGAAGAAGGATCGTGCGCGAACGTAGCCCTACCAACGGGCTCATTATGAGACATGTGGGCGTGAAGCGGCACCAACTCGCGATGGTGGGCGCGAAGGGCGAAGTTCGTTCGCTCGCGGCATCACTCTTGCGACCTACAGCCGTTAATGCCTACTCCGCTGGAACAGGAACGGCTGTCGGCCTCGCCGCAGAATCCGGATCGCGCGCAATCCAGCGTGCTCGATCCGGAATGGGTCGTGCGGGTCCTGCGCACCGGTTTTGTGCTAATCGCGATCGGCCACGTGGTCGATATCGCCAAGACCGTTTATATCCAGGGCCCGCTCGCTTCGGTCCGTGTGCACTACGACCTGGTCATCCTGGCCGCGTCGGCAGTCGCGTTCCTTTTGAGTCTGGCCGGGAATTTCCTCAAGTATTGGAAAGCCATCACGCTGGTTTTGTGCGCGACGCTGGTCGCGTGCTGGACGTACGGCAGCGTTGTGGCGGGCGATCATCTCCATCTGTTTTTCGCCATGATCGCGATCATGATAGGTACCTCCGCGCTTGCGCCCTGGGGCTTCGCCTGGCAGACGTCGTTGGCCCTGTGGTGTCTGGCCGCAGCGCAGGTGAACGCGATCATGGTCGGCACGCAGGATCTATCGAGCGACCTGTGGCTCGACCTCGCCTGCGCCGGCGGACTCAGCCTGGTGGGTGCGCATCTTTGGGGCCTGTGGCGACGGGCGTTGACCGAGACCAATCACCGGCTGCGGTTTGAGATTGCCGAGCGCGAAGCTGCGCAGCTCAAGCTCGAAGCCGGCGAAACCAGACTGCGCAAGTTGCTCGACGCCAGCATGGACCAGGTGTCGGTCATTCGGGTGCGCGACGGTCGTATCCTGTACATCAATGACGAATTTCTCAGGCGCGGCTACGCGCGGGCCGAGGTCCTGGGTTGTTCGGTCAAGGAATTGCGGATGTGGAGCGACGAGGCCGCGCTCGACAACTTCATGCGAACGCTCGCCGAGCAAGGCTGGGTGCGGAACCTGGAAGCGGCCATCCGTATGAACGACGGCAGCCTCGTGCCGCATCTGATCTCCGCGGTCGCGGTTGAGCTCGACGGCGAACAGTGCGTGCTCTCGGTCGACCGCGACATCACGGAGATCAAGCAGACCGAGCGCGAGCTGATCGCCGCGCGTGAAGCCGCGCTTGACGCGTCGCGCGCCAAGTCGGAATTCCTTTCCAACATGTCGCATGAGATCCGCACCCCGATGAACGCGATCCTCGGGATGGGGGACCTGCTAAGCGAAACTTCGCTCACTGGCGAGCAGCGGCGCTACGTCGAGACCATGACCAGCAACGGCAATGCGCTGCTCGAGCTCATCAACGGCATCCTCGATCTTGCGAAAGTCGAGAGCGGCAAGCTTCGCCTGGAGAGCACCGCTTTCGATTTGGAAGAGGTGGTCGAGCGCTTGACCGAGACGCTGGGCGTGCGGGCGCATGAAAAAGGACTCGAGCTGGCGGCGCGCGTCATGCCCGACGTTCCGCCCCGGCTGGTCGGTGATCCGCTCCGGCTGCGCCAGGTCCTGATCAATCTGGTCGGCAATGCGATCAAATTCACCGCGCGGGGCGAAGTCGTGCTGACGGTGGAGAACGATCCCGAGGCCGGCGAGCCCGGAGCGCTGCGCTTCGTGGTGCGCGACACCGGAATCGGGATCTCGCCCGAGAAAGTTCAGACCGTGTTCGAGAGTTTCACCCAGGCCGACTCCTCGACCACCCGGAATTACGGCGGCACTGGGCTCGGCCTTGCCATCGCCAGGCGGCTGGTCGAGGTAATGGGCGGCAAGATTTGGCTGACGAGCCAGCCCAGGGAGGGCAGTACATTTTTCTTCACCGCGCGCTTCGGCGTTCTGCCCACGGCCTTGGAACGGCCCTCCGAGACCGAACTCAAGGGACTCAGGGTGCTGGTCGTGGACGACAATGCCACCAACCGGTTGATCCTGCGGGAGTTGCTATCGCGCCGGGGCGCGGCGGTGGCCGAAGCCCACGGCGGCGAAGAAGCCCTGTCCGAGTGGAAACGCGCGCGCGTCGCCGGAAGGCCCTACGGGCTCGTCCTGCTCGATTGCCGGATGCCGGTGATGGACGGATTCCAGGTGGCTCGGGGAATCAGGGACCAGTCGCACGGCGCTGACCCGGTGATCCTGATGCTTACCTCGGACGATCTTAATCCCAAGCTCGGGCGCTTGAAGGAACTCGGGCTCAACGCCTATCTGGTCAAGCCGGTCAAATCCTCCGACCTGCTCAGAGCGATCGGGGTTGCGATCGGCGACAGCCGGCAGGCACTAACGCAGCCGCATCTCGGGCCCGAACAGCTTCGCTCCGAGCCGGAGCCCCATCTGCGAATCCTGCTGGCCGAGGATTCACCGGACAATCGTTTGCTGATCAATCAATATCTCAAGAAACTGCCCTACGAACTGGTGATCGCGGAGAACGGCGAACTCGCAGTTGAAGAGTTCATCAACAGCCGCTTCGACCTGATCCTGATGGACATGCGGATGCCGGTGATGGACGGCTACACGGCGGTGCGCAAGATCAGGCAATGGGAGCAGCAGCACGGGCGTGCGCCCACTTCTATCGTCGCCCTCACTGCGTCAGCGCTGGAGACGGATGTCCGCAACTGTCTGGAGGCCGGTTGCACGTCGCATCTGAGCAAGCCGGTCAAGAAAGCGAGCCTGCTGACCGCAATCCGCGAACTCACGGAACCTGCCGGACCTGCAGAGCCTGCGAAGCTTGCCGAGCATGCCGAAGCTCATCCAGCGACTGCGCCGGCGAACGGCAAGAGCCCGATATCGCCCACCGATCTCAGCGGCGCGCGCGACACTTCCCAGTAAACCACGAGACCGGGCCAAGCTGCTTTTTCAGCAGGCGCTGCCCAATCGCGCGTCAAGCTCGACGCTCGTTTCAAGTTTTGCGAGCCCGCTTCCGTCCGTGGTTAGCGGCAACTGAGTATCGCCAGATATTTTCATAATGCATCGAACGATTCATTTTGAAAATAAATTTATTTCAAGATGAAAATACTTCGACATTCGTTCACTGCATTTTCTGCGCGGTCGATGCAAGACGCGGCCTAACGCAGCGGCATCACTGTAATTTGCACGGCGCGGCACAAATCCTGCTCGATACGCGCGGGCAGCCTGACGCTGGAAGCTTCCGCTCCCGGCGTGGGCCGCAAGCAAATTGCGCGGGGCGCTGGACGACAACTTGCGCCTGCCGAAGGTGGAAAAAATGGCCGAACCGACCGAAGCGAAAATGGTGCCGACTCTGGGGCTGACCGGCGTCACAGTCAACGCGATGGCGCTCATCGCACCAGGGGCCTTCCTCTGGATAACGTTCGTGGTCCAGGCCGGATATGCGTCGTCCGGCATGTCGATGTGGTCGGGGATTTTAGTCGCCTTGGCCCTCGCCTTCGCGACCGGGATCTCATACGCGGAGTTGAACAAGCTTTACCCCGGCACCGGCAGCTCCTACCTGTTTGCCGAACAGGCGTTCCTCAACCATTCGAAGCACTTCCGGTTCGCGCGAAGGGCCAAGTTCATCCTCGGTTGGGGTTCGCATCTCTATTACTGGGTCTACCCGGGCGCGATGGCCGCCACGATTGGCATTATGATTGGCTACATCGTTGGCATCTTTTTCCCTGACTCTATGAACTCCGGGACTCCCGGTCCGGTCTTCATGGCGCTGGTCGCAATTATCTCCGCTTTCGGAATCTCCTATATTGCCTACAAGGGCGTGAACGGATCGACGATGGTCAATATCGCGATCAACGCGATCCAGATCGTCGCGCTGCTGTTCTTCTCCGCACTGGCGATCGTCTACCGCCTGGGCCATCCTGACGGCTCGACCGGCCAGGCGTTGGACGGCACTACCAAGGTGCTCCACTATGTGTTCACCGCCGATACTGCCGCGCATCCGAGCGCGTGGTCGGTGGTCTCGCCGCATGGCTTTAGCAATGTGATGCTCCAGGCGACGATCGCAATCTTCCTGCTCTGCGGATTTGAATCGATTACGTCCTTGGGCGAGGAGGCAAAGAATCCGAAGAGGGACATCTCTCGTGGTGTTCTGCTCTCACTCACCATCCAGGGCCTGTTCTGCTACATGATCGAGTATTTCGCCGCCAACTACTTCATGAGCAGCGCTTACAGCCTCAAAGACGCCACGGGATCGGCGGCGCCGATCGGCGACATGATGACGATCATCGGCAACGTGCTGCTGGGGGGTCATGGGCAGGCCTTCATGACTGTGGAGGCCATCACCGTATTTCTCGCTCTGATCGGCACCACGCTGAGTTGCATCAACACCGGCGCGCGCGTCACCTACGCGATGGGCCGTGACGAAGAAGTGCCGGAGCACTTCGGCTTGTTGCACGGCGAAAACCTCACGCCCCATCGGACCATCTGGACGCTGGCGGCGGTCTCGGCGGTGTTCGGGGTAATCGGTGCGCTCTATTATTTCGCCGGCGGCTCAGCGCCTGACGATAAAACTATCGCCACGCTTCCGCACAACCTATGGTACGCGGCCGGGATGAGCTCGAATGCGTACCTGGCGGCCCTGCCCAACGGCCTGGCGCTGGTCACGCTGATCTCCAACTTCGGAATCTTTATAACCTATGGCCTGACCAACGTGCTTTGCATGGTCGCGTATCAGGAACGCCACGAATTCTCCGGCCTCAAACACCTGGTTATTCCCATGTTTGGCGCGATCGCGAATCTCGCCTGCATGGCCTTCTACATAATCGGGCCGATTGAAGGTCTCGGCAGCGCGAAGGAGCCGCTGATGGCGGTCGGTATCGCGATACTCTGGGGTCTCTACGGGGCGTTCTATTTCGCCCGCAACTCCAAGAAGCTGGGGAGGAGCACACTGACGGCCAAGCCGGCCTGACGCTCGCAAGAGTAAAGCAATCCGAACGGCGCTGTCCTCACGGGCAGCGCCGTTTTTCTTTTGGCGGAATCGAATCGCAATCGGCGCCCAAGGCGGATTATCCCGCTTGACGGTCCCATCAATCAGGTGATAATTATTATTACCTGAACAATGGAACTACAGCTGGTAAGTGACGGGCGCCGGGCAGGATACGCGGCGCGGCGCCTGGCGGAATTCGCCGAGCGCTGCCGGCGTGGCGGCCTGGCGGTCACACCGCAGCGGCTGGCGATAATCAAGGCGCTGCTCTACTCCGCCGAGCATCCCCGCGCCGATACGGTCTGCGAAATGGTCCGCCGCGAGCATCCGCATGTCTCGCTGGCGACCGTGCATCGCACGCTCGAGACGCTGTGCGAAATCGGCGAGGCGCGCAAGGTCACCACGCTGCACGACAGTGCCCGTTACGACGGCAACGTAACGCCACATCATCATCTGGTGTGCGTCAAATGCCGGCGCGTGCAGGATATCGAAGTACCGGGGCTGGAGCGCCTGTTCAAGGGCCGCAGGACGATCGGAGGGTTCGAGGTGCTGGGAACCTCGCTCGAAATCCAGGCGCTGTGTTCCCGATGCGGCCGGAAGAACGCGGCCGGCAGGAGCAAGAGCGCTCGATCAAATTAGTTCAACTCAACCAAACGAGGAGCAGAACGATGAAGGATCTCAAAGGAACCAAAACTCATCAGAATCTCAAAGTCGCGTTCGCCGGCGAGAGCCAGGCCAACCGCCGCTACATGTATTTCGCCAAGGTGGCGGACGTGGAGGGCCAGCCCGAGATCGCCGGACTGTTCCGCGACACCGCCGAGGGTGAGACCGGCCACGCGCATGGCCATCTCGACTACCTGAAGTCGGTGGGCGATCCGGTCACCGATCAGCCGCTGGGCGATTCGATGTTGAATCTCAAGTCGGCGATTCACGGTGAGACCTACGAGTACACCGACATGTATCCGGGGATGGCCCGCACGGCGCGCGACGAGGGATTCACCGAAATCGCCGACTGGTTCGAGACGCTGGCCAAGGCCGAGAAGTCCCACGCCGGACGCTTCAGCAAGGCGGCTGACACCCTTAAGTAGTCGCATTCGCGGGACGTGCGTCGCCCGCCGGGTCCTTACGGGCCCGGCGAACGCCAACGCGCCGGACCGGGCGCGCCGCAGTGTCCTGCACGCGCCCGTGCGTCTGCCATATGAGCCGTATACCAGCCCAACCAACTGACGGACTTTCCTACAACGCGAGTGAGCCGCGCTACTGGGATCGTGCCGGGCTCGGCGGCGAAATCGATCGCGTATTCGACATCTGTCATGGCTGCCGGCTGTGCTTCAATTTGTGCCCTTCTTTTCCGGCCCTGTTCGGCGCGCTCGACAAGGGCGACGCCAGCCGGGAAGCCGACGTGCGCAATCTCTCCGCCGCCGAGAAACAGCGCGTGGTCGATCTCTGCTACCTGTGCAAAATGTGCGAGCTTCGATGCCCGTATACGCCGGCCGACGGGCACGAGTTCCAGCTCGACTTTCCGCGCCTGATGCAACGCGCCAAGGCGGTCACCGCAAAGGAATCGGGACTGCGGCTGCGCGATCGCATACTCGGCAATCCGGATCGGCTCGGCAAGCTCGGCAATCTCGCGGCGGGGCTGGCGAATTTCGCCTGCCGCAACAAGCTGCAGCGCGCGCTGATGGAACGGCTGTTGGGGATCCATCGCGACAAGCAACTCCCCGAGTTCGCCGGTGAAACGTTCGACAAGTGGCTCGGGCGCGCGGGTCTTCCGCCGGAACCGGCGAATCCGAGCGCCAGGGTCGTGCTTTTCCCGACCTGCTTCGTCAATTACAACGACACCGGTCCGGGCAAAGCGGCGATCGAAGTGTTCGGCCGGAGCGGATGCGCGATCGCATGTCCGAAGCAGAATTGCTGCGGGATGCCGGCCATCGATGGCGGCGACGTTGCCTTTGCGCAGAAGCAGGCGCGCGCGAACATCGATTCGATGCTCCCCTACGTGCGCAACGGCTACAAGATCGCGCCGATCAATCCGACCTGCTCGATGACGATGCGGCGCGAGTATCCGCTGCTGCTTTCGGGCACGGAGGTCAAGGAGTTCGCCGCCGCGGTGATTGATCCGAACGAGCTGCTCTTCGAGCTCAAGAAGCAGGGCAAGTTCAACCGGGAGTTTCGCACCACACCGGGCCGGGTCGCCTATCACCTGCCGTGTCATCTGAAAGCACAGGAAATCGGTTTTCGTTCGCGCGACATGATGCGCACGATACCCGGCGCGGAAATCGTGATGGTGGACGCATGCACCGCGCACGACGGCGTGTGGGCGATGAAGAAGGAGTACTTCGCGCTCTCGATGAAATGGGGCGAGAAGGCTTTCAGCGGGATGCGCGACGCGGAGGCCGGCGTGATGGCCACCGACTGCCCGCTCTCGGCGATCCAGATCGAGCAGGCCACCGGCGTCCGCCCGCTCCATCCGCTCGAAGTGCTCGCCCGCGCCTACCAGGACGGCGGCTTTCCCAAAAAAGTGCCGCCGGTTGAGACCAGTTGAGGTTCGATAGATGAAGCGAATCGGCATTGACGACCTGCTCGGCTTTGAGCAATGGGAGCGCGTGAGAAAAACGCTGCGCTCGCTGTTTATCCATGAGAAAGATCGCCGCCGCCTGCACGTGGGCGCGAATATCACGCTGCTGTTCGAGAACCGGCAAACGCTCTGGTACCAGGTGGAAGAGATGCTCCGTACGGAGCGCATCGCCGCGCCCGAAGCGATTCAGCACGAAATCGACACCTACAATGAGCTGATTCCCGGCGCGGGCGAGCTGTCCGCAACGCTGCTGATGGAATTTCCTGAAGTCCGCGAGCGCGACGCAGCGTTAAGACGGCTGGTCGGCCTCGAGCGCCACTTGTGGTTCAAGCTTGGCGATCGCAAGGTGGCGGCCGGATTCGACGATCGGCAGATGTCTCCCGAGCGGGTAAGCTCGGTTCAGTTCATCCGCTTTTCGCTCGGCATCGACGCGGCGACTTTCGTGAAGCTCGCGCAGGCCAACCAGCTTGCGATTCTGGTCGACCATCCAAGCCTGGCCGCGCAAGCCCCGATCAGCGGCGCAATCGCACTGGCGCTGGCGGAAGACCTGGCCGACGACGAGTAAATCGCTCACTTCGCTGCGAGCGTCGCGATGATCACTCCCACGGAAATCGCGATCACTGTCCACGCGATCGGGTGACCTCCAGCAGCTCGCGATTCCGTCGCGACCGCACTCTTCCTTGCGGCAGCCTTCGATGCTTGCACGCTCGCCACAACGATCGAGAGCGAGACCCCGGATCGCGCGGCCTCATCGGGCAACGATTGGGTTTCGATTGGCGATGAGGTATCGCCGAAGAGCGATCGCGCGGCGAGGCGCTCGTCGGTTTCCGGCCGCGGATCGTCGCCGGTAAACTCCATATTGTATTTGTAAAGCCGCTGGTAGACCTGCTGGTCTGCGGTCGTTTCGTCGGGCTTATCCTGGCCAGAAGACCCGATACCCCCCAACCCAGGCACAGGTGATGTGCTCTCGGCTAGCATGTGAACCAACTCTCGGCCTTGGGGTGTCGCCTGCAGCGAGGCCCGCAACGCAGCCACCATCGCCTCGGGATGCGTTTTCTCCACTTCGATCATAGCTTTGGTCGCGGCGGCCCGTCGCGCGGATATTTCGGCGGCCGATTCTGGAGGCTTGTCACCGGTGGCATCACCGCGCTCGCCCAGGAGCTGGTGGAGGCGAGCGAGACGGTCATGGATCGGTGGATGGGTCGATATCAGCTCCTGCAAAAAGCTCCGGGGAAATCCCTGCGCGATAAAGGCAGCCGCTGCCGCGTCGCGTTGCTCCTGGGTCTGGTCTGCCTCAGATTCGATTCGGGATAGTCCATCGAGAAATTCCGCGTGGCTGCGCCCTGCACACTCGAACGGATCGACGATGAAGAGCGGCGCGACCCCAAGCGAAGCGTTCTTGAGCGGAGCCTCGATTTTGGAGATGTGTTCGAGCGCCCGGATCAGCGCCCGCGGATTGCGCGTAAACTCGACCGCCGATGCATCGGCCAGATACTCGCGCTGGCGCGACAGGGAGATCGCGACCAGTTTCGAAAAGAACCACCCGAGGCCGCCAAGTACCAATATGGGAAGCGCGAACGGGCCTAACACCGTCAGAGGTCCGGCCTTCCAGCCGCCTTCCACGCCCTTATAGGGCTGGGCCACGCGCCAGCGGACCACGAATCCGGAAAGCAGAGCCAGACCGCCAACCATCACCGCGGACATCATCGAAATCCGCGTATCATGGTTGCGGATGTGCGCGAACTCGTGAGCGAGTACGCCCTGCAGCTCCTCGCGGTCCATCTGGTCCACGAGCCCTTGCGTTACGCACAGCGCCGAATGCGCGCGATCGCGCCCGATGGCGAACGCGTTGGGCGCCGGGTCGTCCATCAGATATACGCGCGGCGCCGGCATCCGCGACGCCAGCGCCATCTCACTCACCACGTCGAGCACCACCTGAGCCTTCGCTTGATCTTGCGCCGACTCGGCCTCGAGTTCGTGCGCATGCACCGAACCGAGCACCAGCGAGGCCCCGGCGTAGTAGGCCGCGATTGATTCACCCACGGCGATCGCTACCGCGGCGACCATCAGCCAGGGGAACCCCGTTAGCTGGCCGTTGACGAAACGCAACGTGTGGAAGACGAAGTCGAGTCCGAAACCGACCTGCGCATAAAGCAGAATGAAAGCCAACACCAGCTCTACTGTCTTGCGCCGGTTGGCCCGCTCGAGCGCCAGGAAATTGCCGGACTGCTCCACGCGATGGTGCTACCTCCCCTCGGCCCCCATAAACTATAAGTATAATAGTCCTACAAAATGAGTCGAGCGTTCCACCCTGTCGCAACTGGGAACGGGAAAGGAGCGCCCTATGACGCTGGAGCGGAACAGTTGCGAGCGCAGGTTGCCGGAGGGGGGATTCTACGTGGAGCGATTCTCTGGCCGGGCGAAGCGGCGGAGTTTGATGGTCTCGCGGTTCTTCCTACTCCGTTGCGGCTTCGATGCCGGCCAGCAACGAGTCGAAATCGAAGGAGCCATCGTGCCGCACGCCGTTGATGAAAAAGCTCGGCGTGCCATTGACGCCACTGCGCACTCCGGCGAGGAAATCCTCCCGCACGCGGGATGCGTAATGATGCTCGGCGAGCTCGCGGGTAAATCTGGCCGCATCGAGGCCGAGTTGATCGGCGTAGCTGATCAAATCCTGGTCCTCGAGCGCCTCCTGATTTTCGTACAGCGAATCATGCATCTCCCAGAACTTGCCCTGGGCCGCCGCCGCTTCGGCGGCTTCTGCGGCATGCTGGGCATGCGGATGCGCGTTACTCAGCGGGAAATTGCGAAACACGAAACGTAGCCGCTTGCCGAGCCGTTGCTGCAACGCCTTCACGATCGGATAGGCTTGTCCGCAATACGGGCACTCATAGTCGCCGTACTCCAGCAATGTGACCGGCGCAGAGGCCGGCCCGGCGATGTGATCCCGCTCGCTAACCGGATGAGTGAGGCGGCTCGACGTTCTGGGCGCCATGTTCACTTCTCCTGCGCAGCCAATGCTTCGAGCGCCGTGAGAATGCCGTCCGCGCCGGGATTGATGCCCATCGGGGAGACGTAGCTCCATCGAATCGTTCCGTTTGCATCCAGCACAAACAGGGCGCGCTCGCAAAAACTGTCCTCTTCCCGGTAGACGCCGTAGGCGCGCGCGACGGCGCCCTTGGGCTCGAAGTCGGCGAGCAGCGGAAAGTGCAACTTGCGCTCACTGGCGAAGGCCGCGTGACACCAACTGCCGTCGACCGAGATGCCGACCAGCGTCGCATTGAAGCGGCGAAACTCGGGCAGGATCTCGTTGTAGAACGACATCTGGTCTCCGCACACCGGACTCCAGTCGGCCGGGTAGAAGGCGAGAATCACCGGTTGCCCGCGCAATTCACTCAATGAGACGAGTTGATCCGGCGTACTGTGCAGGCTGAAGTCCGGCGCCTGCGTGCCCGGCCCGAGTGCCGAAGTGCGATTCAGATTCTCCTGCCCGGTCTTGCTCGTACTCATGGTGGGCCTCAGCCGGAATTTCCAGTTTGAGCCCTGATTTATTTCAAGCCGCGGTTTGAGTCAAAGGCGCCCTACCGGATCTTTCAGCCGCGTCGCTAGTGCCGTTCCAACTTGTTGTTCCGAGTTGTAGCGGGCCCTGCGCTTATATCGCTCGCTGGTTAACACGTAGATGTGATGCCTTCGAACCGCCCAGCTTGGGCGCAAAAAGTTGGAACGGCACTAGTGCTTACTTGCATAAGTTAGCGTTACATGATAAGGATACGGCATGGTCAAGGAAGCCGTGCCGATTGCGGTGCTGCCGGAGGATCGTCGGGTGCTTGAAAGCTGGGTTAGCGGCGCGAAGACCGAGCAGCGCCTGGCGCTGAGAGGGCGTATTATCCTGGCTGCCGCGGCTGGAAGCAGTAGCCGGGCGATTGCCCGGGCGCAAGGCGTTCGAGCGGCGACAGTGAGCAAATGGCGCGGCCGTTTTGCGCGCCGCGGGCTCGCGGGTCTGCACGACGCCCCGCGCTCGGGCGCCCGGCGGCGTTATGACGAAAGCACGCGCCGGCGGATTCTGGCCAAGCTCGACGATCCGCCGCCGCGCGGCCACGCGGCCTGGAGCGGCGCGCTGGTGGCTAAGGCCTTGGGCGACGTCTCGGCGCATCAAGTCTGGCGGGTGCTGCGCAGCCAGCGCATTCACCTGCAACGGCGGCGCAGCTGGTGCATCAGCACCGACCCGCAGTTCGCGGCCAAGGCGGCCGACATCGTGGGGCTGTATCTGCATCCGCCCGACAACGCGGTGCTGCTGTCGGTGGATGAAAAGCCTCACATCCAGGCGCTGGAGCGGGCCCAGGGCTACCTTAGGCTGCCCAACGGCCAAGCGGTGGCCGGCTTCAACCATGAGTACAAACGCCACGGTACCACCACCTTGTTTGGCGCGCTTGACGTCTTGACGGGCAAGGTGGTGGGCGGCCACTACCACCGCCGCCGGCGGCGCGAGTTCTTGGACTTCATGAACGACGTGGTGGCACTTTATCCGGCAAGCGAAATTCACGTGGTCCTCGACAACCTCAGTACGCACAAGCCCAAACACGACCTCTGGCTGGCGCGCCACCCCAACGTGCACCTGCATTTCACCCCCACCCATGCCAGCTGGCTTAACTTGATCGAATGCTGGTTCAGCATTCTGGTCCGGGCGGCCCTGCGGGGCGCCAGTTTCACCTCTCCACAGCAATTGCGCGAGGCCATCGATGAGTTCATTCAAAGCTACAACCAGACTGCCGTGCCCTTTGAGTGGACCAAAGAAACCGTGCGCTCCGTGCACCCGAAGCCCCGTTACGCTGATTTACGCAGGTAAGCACTAGCGGCAGGTCCGCGAGTGGGCAAAGGCTGGCGTGCCTTCTTCAGGCGCTCCCGTGAGATGCTGCTGCAACATCCCAAGCGTCGTCGCCGGATCGTCCGCAAACCGGAAAAGATCGAGATCTTCGCGGCTTATCGTCCCGTGACGTACCAACGCCTCAAAGTTGATGATCTCTTGCCAGTATTTGGAGCCGTAGAGCACCACCGGAATCGAACGATCCAGCTTGCGGGTCTGCGCCAGAGTCAAAATCTCGAACATCTCGTCCAGCGTGCCGAAGCCTCCGGGGAATACCACCAGCGCCCGCGCCAGATGTGCGAACCAGAGTTTGCGCATGAAGAAGTAGTGAAACTCGATCGACAGTTCGCGGGTGACATAGGAGTTGGGGCGCTGCTCATGCGGCAATCCGATGTTCAGGCCGATCGTCCTTCCCCCAGCCTCGGAAGCGCCGCGATTGGCTGCCTCCATGATCCCGCCGCCTCCGCCCGTACAGATGATGTAGCGGTGCGCGTCCGACGGAAGGCTTTTCGACCATGCGGTGACAAGCCGCGCCAGCTCGCGAGCCTCATCGTAGTAGCGCCCAAGCGGACCGTCGGGGGTAAACCTCGCCGATCCGAAAAACACGATCGTGTCGTGGACCCGTTCACGGCAGAAGATCTGCAATGGTTCGAGGTACTCCGCCAGGATGCGCAGCGGGCGCGCCTCGTCGCTGTCGAGAAACTGCTCGTCTTTGTAAGCGAGCGGGTGGTGGGATGCGTTGGGCATTTTCATGATGGCTGGACCTTCGCGAAATCGACGAAGCCGCGGTCAACGTCGGTATCGATCAGCTCGACGCGGACGCGATCTCCCACATCAAGACCTTGGTATCCGCGCACGACCTTTCCTTCCGCGGCTGGTTCAACGATTCTGACCCAGGTCCCCTTGTCCGAGGCGCCGGTCACGATAGCGTCGAACCGCTCGCCGATCCGCGATTCCAGCAGCAGCGCCGCCGCGGACTTTCGCACCTGCCGCTCCACCTTGCTCGCGGCGTCTTCCTGCTCGGTGCAGTGCCGGGCAATTTCGCCGAGTTCACCGTTGCTATAGGCCGCCGGATGTCCTGCAAGCGCAGCCTTGATCAAGCGGCTCGTGATGAGATCCGGGAAGCGCCGGTTGGGCGCAGTCGAGTGAGTGTAGTCTTTCACCGCGAGGCCGAAATGGCCCTCAGCGGGCCGGCCGGGAAGCTCGAGCACGTACTCGCCCCGGCCCAGGAGCTTGACCACCGAGAGCGAGAGGTCCGGAAAACGCGCAGGATCGGCCTGGCGGCGCTTGCAAAGAAATCCCTCCAGAGCGGCCGCATCCGGCGCTGACGGCAGGCGCTCGCCCAGGCTCGCGGCGAGCGCGACGATCCGCTCCCATCGCTCGGGCGAGCGTAACACCCGCCGCAGCGATGGAAACCCGCGTCGATCGAGAAACCTCGCGGTCACGCCGTTGGCCCCGATCATGAAGTCCTCGATCAGGTCATGGGCCCGATTCTTCTCGTCGGGCCGCAGGTCGGTCAGCGAATCGCCATCGAAAATGGGCCGGGCCTCGATCGTCTCCAGGCTCAACGCGCCGTGTTGATGCCGCAGCTTCTTCATCGCTTGCGCCACCCGATCCTGAGTCCGGAGCTGCTGGTCCATTTGGGCCACCGCCGACACCGCTGCCGGCGCGGGCCTGGCTCCGTCGAGCCAGGCGGCAACGCTGTTGTAGGCGAGCTTGGCGTGATTGACCACCACCGCCTGATAGATGTCCGATTCGCCCACTACGCCGCCGGGATCGACCGCCATCTCGACCACGATCGCCAGCCGCTCCTGGCCGTCGGCGAGAGACGTGAGGTCAGTGGAAAGCTTCTCAGGAAGCATCGGAAAGATCTCGGCGGCCGTGTAAACCGAGGTCGTGTTGGCCCGCGCGTGACCATCGATGGCGGAACCCTTCTTGACGATCGCGTCAACGTCGGCCACCGCGACCAAAATCTTCACAGCGCCGGCGTCGGCCGGCATCGCAACCGAGAGCTGGTCGAGATCGCGCGAATCGTCGTTATCGATCGATGCCCAGAGCAAGCCACGCAGGTCGCGGAAAGCAGCGCCGGCGGCGGCCGCCGCTCCGGCGATAGCGTTGCTCTCCGCCACAGCCGCGGCGGAAAAATCCGGCAGCAAGCCCCGTTGCAGCATCGCTTCTCGCGCGAGCCGCTTCAGCCGGTCCCTGCACGGCGCGGTTTTCTGATTCATCGGCGAATCATACCTTCCGCGCAGCTCGCTCGACAGAGCGCCGGGTATGTCGGTAGTGTCTCAGTCTGAGAGTGCTCGCGAGTGGGGCGAGCAGAAGAAGATCCGGGATTCCTCGCGCGGCATCGCCCCCAGCGCATGCCACGCGCGGGAAGGTCCATATATGACAGCCGGTGTCATCATTCTCGCGCGTCTGCGTTGTCCCGCGCGCGAAGAATCCTGAATCCTTTCTTCCACCTGCCGACACTGCCTTTCGGGCCAAACCGAGACATTACCGGCATGTCCCATGCCCTCGGAGCAATATCATGCTCGCGACGGGTATCATCAGCCGCCAAGGCTCACAGTGTTTCATCGGCGGCCCCGACAAACGGGTGGCGGCGGGCTCCGGGTCTTGCGGCCTGCGACTGTCGTCACCCGCTCTCTGTATCGGCGACCGGAAGAGTGGATTGGCGCTGAAGGAGATAGGCCCTGTATTCAGCCAAACGCGCGCGGGCTTCTCTGCTCAACTCGCCTTCGGCCAGCAGGGCTTCGGCTTCGCGAAGCGCTGCTGGAATGGACCGCCAACGTGTTTGGTTTCCGCATCGCTCCAATAGTCGCTGGCTGATCTCGCGGGATCCGGCGGCGCGAAGACCGGCCCCGAGAAGCTCTGGCCGTTCGAAGTAGATAAGCCTGCGAGCTAGGCGCTGGTATCGGCCGTCTGCGAAGCTGGCAGCCAAGGCTGTACGGTGCGCCCACGGGGTCGAGTGGAAGCGCTTCATCAAGGCTTCGTCCTCGGGCGTCGGAAAGCCATGCTCATAAAGTTGCTCTTCGACGTGCGGGGAGGGCGGATACGTTGGTTCGGCTGCCTGTGCCGCCTCGCATAAGCGTTTGAGAAAGGGTTTGTCTTCCCGCAACCGAGCCACCATCTGCCTCACTTCGGCTTCGTCAAATGGGGCGAGCTCGCTCGAGCGTTGCGTCATAAAGCGCCCAAAGCGTCGGCGCTGCATTGGTCCGAATGGTCACTATGGGCCTATCAGACGATCGGCAGGCCTCGATCATCTGTTCAGGGCTCATCGCTCGTAGCGCTGCATGGTCTGCGCTGAGATCAAGGCAATAGTGGCGCGTGGGCCGGTCGGTACGGCAACCGATGCGTGTCACAATGCGCGCTCGATGCTGATTGCCCACGGTTTCTGAAACGAGAAAGGCGTCTTCGTCGGTGATGAAGGACTCGACGCTAGCCTTTTGGCCGAACCTCAGGAATTGGGACCACACTTCGGGGGCGCGAGTACGGACATGCCGACAAAGGGCGAGCGTTGTGGCGACGTCCACCATCGCCTCGTGGGGCGCGGAGACCAGAATTCCGTTGGCTTGAGCGAGCCGGGTCAACTTGAATATGCCGCGGCCATCAGTATCGCGTCCGGGAATCAGCACGTCAGACCGCAGGGCCGCTGCCACGCGGCAAAGATTGAGGACGTCAGCGCGCGCGCTGCCGTGCGTGTTCGTGAGGTAGGGACCGTACAGGCATTGATAGAAGGCCTGCCGAAGAAATTCCTCATCGAATGAAATCGAATTGAACCCGAGGAAGAGGGCCGGACACCAACGCTCCATAACCATGCGAAGGTCGGTCACCATCTCATAGTGTGAAGGGAGGGACGGGTCGGTCAGCGAACCGATGCTTAATTCCGTCACGTGCAGTGCTTCCGGTGACGGAATGACGTGGGGGAGCAATCGGCAACGAACCCGCATCTGGTCGATGATGTTGAGCTCCGCATCCGTGCGAACCGCGGCGAACTGGACGATTTGGTCGAAGCCCTTCGTAAGGCCGGTGGTTTCAACGTCGTAAATGACGAAGCTCACCGGCTCGGACCTCGTCTTAGCGGGAACCTAAGCGAAACCGCATGGCGGTCTCGCTCACTTTGAAGCGCTTGGCAAGCGCCATAACGGCTTCGTCATCTTCGAGATCAACTGACCGGCCATCAAGAACGCCTTCCAGAAAGGAAGTGGGCATCAGTAGCTCGGCCGCAAAGGCATTGGCCTCAATCTCGGTCGGATCAACACCTGCCGCAGCGATGGCGTCGCGGCGGAGCGATCCGCGATCAACATGCACGGCCGCCTCCAGCTCCTGGCGATGCAGCTGGATGTGAGCAAGTTCATGCGCCAGCGTAAAGCGTTGCCGATTGGGCGCGTGCAATGTGTTGATGCCCACGATGGGAACACCATTGTGAATGTGAGCCAAGCCCGAGAGCTCACCGTCTAGCGGGGCGTATTCGACGCGAACGCCGAGGGCCTTCGCGATGCGCTCGACTGGCACGGGAAATGACTTGACGCCATGCTTGTTGAGAAGCGTTTGGGCTGCTTGCCGCGCCCCCGCCGCGTCAGGCTCGCGCATTATTGAAAACGCCTCCGATGGCGATCTTCCGCCAAGGCCGAAGCCAAGAGTCGATGTACGCCGGATCGTTGGTGAGGGCTGAGCGGCGACCCATGGATTTTGAGTTCTGCAAGTGGCTCGTCGAAGGTCCAGACAGCGGGAACCAAGTCGAGAATGGAATTCAACCTCAAGGCGTTCACCAAGCCGAAGAGCTGATGCACCATGATGCGCTGGCGGCCGTTCTCAAGATTCGCGAGCGACGCGCGAGACAAGCCAAGCTGCGCGGCAATCTGGCCCTGAGTCAGGCCGAGACTCCTACGGCGGGCAGCCACCGCGCGGCCAAGGCGTCGATAGAGCTCCATCTCTGACATTCTCATAAACTGCTCCAACTATACTGTGTGCGTCAAGCTGGCATCGTCTGTTTGTATTATACACAGCACATGCTTTGTTCGTGTTTGATATTGACGCCAGGCCCGCCCTGTCCTATATTGTTTTCGTACTGCTCATGGGGCCTGGTTCCCGATCAGAAAAAAAGGGCGTCCCCGACGCACTAAAGGAGAAAGGTATGACCGAAGAAACTAAAGAGGAAGCTGCGCTGAAGGAGGCGCTGGGCAACATTCGGAAGGCGGAGAGCGATCTGGCCGAGGCCCGCGAAGAAGAGCGGCGCGCCGAAGCGAGGGAGGATCAGGCTGAGGCCGCCCTGCACGAGGCGGTCGATGAGCTCAATCGCGTCGAGCACGAAGAGCCTCGCGAGGCCGAGATCATCGTCAATGGCCGCAAGCGTACTGTTCCAGGCGACGTTGTCAGCTTCGAGGAACTGGTGAAAATCGCCTACCCGGACGGTCCGACTAAGCCCAACGTGAAATACACCATCACATACCGCAACGCGGCTCAGGTTCCCCCGGTGGGAGAACTCAACGTCGGAGGCAAGGTGAAGGTGAAAATCAAGGGCCACGGTGAGACCAGCTTCAATGTCACAGAAACTGTTAAGTCTTAGTCCTGACCTGCTGAGGCTTCGCGAAGAGGGCTATTGGGTTCAGCTCCGCGGCGGTCTCCTGCTTATAAGAGGAGTGCCGTACGTCAACGAGAAACGACAGGTTCTGGCCGGCACGCTCATATCGGCATTGGATCTCGCGGGCGACCACACGCGGCGACCCTCGACCCACGTCGTCTATTTTGATGGCGAGTATCCGTGCACGTCAGACGGTGTGAAACTGGGGATCGCAAATGAAAGCCGGCGGCAGGAACTCGCACCCGGCGTCGTCGCTCAATATAGCTTCTCGCAGAAGCCAGAGGGCGGATACGAAGACTACTACCACAAGATGACGACCTATGCGGCGATGCTCGCTGCGCCGGCCCGGGTCATTAATCCGAACGCCACACCGCGGCTTTACGCGGCGAGCGGGGACGAGGATCCAGAGTCGGTGTTCGAATACTTGGACTCGGCGTCGGGCCGCGTTGGCCTAGGCGTGCTCGTGGATCGACTGAGTGCGGAGCGATTAGCTATCATCGGCTTGGGCGGAACGGGCTCATACATCTTGGATTTGACGGCGAAAACGCCGGTCCAGCAAATTCGTCTTTTCGACGATGATGAATTCCTGAATCACAACGCATTCCGAGCGCCTGGCGCGCCATCCATTCAGACGCTCCGGGAGGTTCCGCTCAAGGTTGATTACTTCAGCAGCATCTATGCACGGGTGCACCGGGGAATCATTGCTCATCCTGTAAAGCTCGGTCCGGCAAATCTTCGCTTACTTGACGGCGTAACCTTCGCTTTCGTAAGCATGGATGAAGGCTCCGGCAAGATTGCTGTGGTCGAAAAGCTAGAGGAGATCGGCGCATCGTTCATCGATGTCGGGATGGGTCTGGCGTTGGACGGGGGCTCGTTAGGTGGGATCTTGCGCATGACGGCTTCGACGCCCGAAAGGCGGGACGTGTTGCGCAGCAGGGTGTCATTCGCGGCAGGTGTAGAGGAAAACCTCTATGCTTCGAACATTCAGGTGGCCGACCTAAACTGCCTCAACGCAGCGCTAGCGGTGGCGAAGTGGAAGCGGATGCGAGGCTTTTATCGAGACCTCGAGCGCGAGCATCATGCGACCTATACGACCGACGGCAATCTCCTGGTCAACTGCGATCCGGGCTGATGCGCTATCGTAGACTCGAACACCGCTTCGTCGAATTCATCCCAGAAGCGCTGGAACCGGGAGCGCTGTACATTTCCATGCCCTATGCCACCGCTGTGCATCTCTGCTGCTGTGGCTGCGGTTTGGAAGTGGTCACGCCATTCACGCCCACTGATTGGCGCATGATCTTTGACGGCGAAACCATTTCACTGCGGCCTTCAGTAGGCAATTGGAGCCTGCCCTGTCGATCGCACTACGTCATTACCAACAATAAGGTGGTCAAGGCGGGTCGTTGGTCGGATCAGGCTGTGCTGGCTGAGCAACAACGGGATCGGCGTGCGAAGGACCGTTTTTTCGGATCGGGCACGCCGAACCAAGCGGGTCCGGAAGGCCTGCCAACCGAATCTCTGAGTGTGCCGAAGCGCAGCGCGTTGGCGAACCTCTTCAGCAAGATGTTCCGGCATTAAGGCGACCCAGGCACCGTTTTTAAGGGCGTCCCCTACGGGCAGCCACCCGCGACTTGCTCGCGTTCCGGCTCGAGATCGAGCATTCTCAAAGGAGTAGCCGATGCGGCTACCGTTTTCGCGCGAACCGGGACTTGCCGTCGACTATGGGACCTACTCAAGGCACCCCAGTCAACGCGATCCACCTGATTAAACCAAGTTTTTCGGCAGGGCCTAAATGGTCGCCACGCTCTCAGGGTTTACCAAGTTCGAAAGCGGTCTCGCCGCCATCGCGTGGCGGAACCGAGGCGCATGACCCGCCGAAATTCCCGCGAGCCGATACAGCGTCGTAAGCACCCGCTTCCAGTGGCAGCGGCGCTCTCCGGCGTGCCCTCTCCGAACCAAAATACCCAACCGTCGCTTTGCAGGTATCTATGTAGTGGCGGCGGTAGGAGTCGAACCTACGACACCGCAGATATGAGCCGCGTGCTCCAACCACGGGCCTCGTCGTATTTCTTGGCGCGCAGCGAGGGATGGCGCGGGTTGGCGAGCAGATGGGCTAGCTGCTTCTCGAAGGCGCGCTTAACGGCGGGCGGCGCGTCGGCGAGGTCCCGGTCGAAGCGCCTAGTTCTTCGTGCGCGCACGATGGCGCTGGCGCCCGCCTGCAGCGACGGCATCGCGGACCAGCGCATGCGCCGAATGGTAGGGCTTGCTGACCCGCCCTGCTTTCACGTCCGCCTCCGCTTCTGCAAGCGCCAGTTCGAGGCCGCGGTCTTCGACTCTTTTGGCTTTAGGCTCCACGGGTCGGGTGAGCGCGCCCTCACGCACCAGCACGGTCTCGAGCAGGTCGCCGGCCTTAAGCCCCAGCGCCTCGCGCACGTGCTTGGGGAGCGTCACTTGGCCCCTGGTTCCCATCTTTTGCACTGCCGTAGACATGATGCTTTGCTATGAATTCTAAACCAGCGCGGAGGTTCGTCAAGTAGCGCGGCAGCCGCGCTGTTGCGTCAGATATTTACTGCGACGCGTTCGATACTCGCGTTGCCGGCGTCGAGCGGGATCTCTCCTCCGCACTTTATCATCTGGTCCGCATCCGCTCCCGTATATGGATTGACCGATAACCCGTCGTCGCTGGGCACGACCGGATTCGGAATCACGAAGGTCTCATCCAAGAACGCCTTGAGAATCGTGGTGCAGCCCCGTAGGACGGATGCTGAGGACGTTCCCCGTGGTCGGTTCATTTCAGCAACCGCGCTTTCGGCTCCTCGCGCCGCTCAGAATATATACTCATCAAACCGTAATTGTGTTCCCATTGAAACCGGTAAAAGTGAAGCCGGTGTAGTTCTCGTTATAAAGGTGCGCCTGATCCTTCAGCAGGCTAATCGCAACCGCCTCGCCCAAAAGCATTCCTTGCTGGATGTCCTCGCGCCAGTGGATTCCCGCGAAGACTCGGCCTAATCCCACATTGGACGCCAGTTTGTTGAGTTCTCCGCCCACGGTTATCTGACCCGCATCCGAGCCGGTATAGGGGACCACTTCCAAGCCGTCAGGGGTAGTGGCTAGAGGGTTGGGAATTGGAAAAGTCTCATCGAAGAACCACTTGAGCACGGTGACCGCCGCACCCGCCGCGGTGGCATGTCCGGATGGATAGGACGGATGCAACGGACATCCCTCCGGATACGACATCGGGATGAAATAGCTGCCGTTACGCGCGAAGACTGTCGCGGCTGCCACCGAGGTCAGGACGCTGGTGTCGAGCGGATAGGTCTTCTGGTTGGTCAGCGTGAAGTGAACCAGCCCAGCCGTTTCCTCGGGACGCGCCATGCGATGGACGAACCATTTCTGGAGCCATGCGTTCTTGAGCGCGCGCGCGATCACTTCCGCGACCAACACCTCGATCATCGGGAAGCCGAAAGTGATGAAACCGCTTTCGGACTTGAGGCTCGGCGGGTAGGGATTCCCCGAGTTCAGCGGCGCTTTCATCTTCATCAGCATCAACGCCGCGTTGAGGTATTCCTGGAAGAGCACGTCATTGTGAACGTACTCCGCGAGATCGCGTCCGCTGCGGACATACCTCAACTGCGGGTCCGGATTCTCACTCTGAATCGGCGCGGGTGCGCCGTTCTGAAGGTTCAGCCACGATACCGGGTCGGCCGCGAAATCGCCGGGAAGCGTAGTCATGTAGCCGACAAATGGCATCACGCCGTAGGTAAACGGCTGCAGGAAGAACTGCGAGACGTACGGTCCGATCAGGTCGCCTTTGGTGAAGCCGCGAAACACCGTCTGCGGCGTGACGCTGCCGCTGATTTGCGGACCGACGAAAGATGGGAGCCCCGTCAACTCCGTGGCCGCGGCGGCAATCGTCGGGTCGGTTCCATATTGAGAAAATGGGACGTCGCGCGTCAGCGCCTGCCAGTACGTTTCGATCATTTGCGCGGCGAGGCCGGGACTGATCAGCGTGTCGAATGCCGGAATCGAGTTTTGCGATGGATCGTAAGTCTCGAGGTCGAAGGCAAGACCGGCCTGCGGATCTACCAGCGGTGTGTTGCCGCCCATCGGCAGGGCGTCGAAGTCCGCGCGCTTACCGGTCTTCACGGCGGCCAGGTAGCTTGCGTATATGGCCGGAGCGATCTCGCCAAACGAGTTGTGCGCGAAGCCCTTCGTGAAATTCGCGATTCCAGACGGGTACGCAGCCTCATCTCCGTTGTTAGGATGAGGCGGGACCTTGACCTTGCGATCATCCGTCGCCGCCTTGAGACGTTTGTCGAATGCCCGGTCGCGGCGAGCCTTCAGGTCAAGTTCCTTGGCGGTGGTATCCGAGAGCACGTCGGGAAGTCCGGTGCGCGCGGCGTTCGCAGCGATCGCTGTCAACGGAACCGCTACGCTTGCGGCACCAATCCCCTTCAGGAAGGCGCGGCGGCTGTGCGCAGGTCGTGGTTCGATGCCCAACCGCTCTCCACCCGCCTGGCCCGCAGACGATGAAAGGTTCGGCTCGAGGCTGCATTTCGGCTTCTTGCTCATTAGCATTCTCCTTAAGCCGTCTCTTGAGGGTGTTTCAGGGACTGGGGAGAAGTAATAAAGGGCGAAGCTGAGCCACTTACCGGCTGGCCGGCTAGTTGCGGCGGTCGCCAGACCCGCACCGCGCAGAAAGACCCGCCGACTCCGCGAGCCCGGCCCATCTGCTGCCTTGTTTCAGCTCCCGAACTGTTCTTCTCGTCCCCATGAGATCGGTCCATTCCAGCAACCTCGATTTCAGCATGATCTCCACACCGATAATGGTCAAGGCACTTTTGAACAGGCCGAAGCCCCCCGACCTGCGGGCCATCTATTGAATCGGACGACAATAAAAATTGCAATGAAGTAAACTGCTCAGACGGTGGCGGCGGCAGGAGTCGAACTTGAGACACCGGGGGTGCAAAGAGGTTGATGGATTGTCCCAGAAATGGGATACCGACGCGCGTGACCAAAGGCAGCGGTAATGTGTTCCGGGACCTGGATCTTCCGGATGCAGATCTTCTTCAGGCCAAGGCCGATCTCGTACACCAGATCTCCATGCTCATCGAGGAACGCGGCCTGACCCAGCTGCAGGCAGCCGAGGTGCTCGGGGTGACCCAGCCCAAAATTTCCGCGCTCCTGCACGGACGTTCTCGAAGGCTTCTCGATGGACCGGCTGATTCGTTTCCTGAATGCCTTGGACCAGGACGTGAAGATCAGCGTCCGCCGCAAAGCGAGAGCGCGGCCTGTGATCGGGGTTGCCTGAGCGCAGGCTCCCTGGTGGCTGCGCTAGAGGAGTCGAACCTGCGACACCGATCGCCAATCCGGGGATCCACGAGCGTTGTTAGCGCGCCGCGTGCAAGTCGCGGCTTCGCGACTAGTTCAATGTCCCTGGAGTCTCGTACGAAAGGAACGGAGGATGATGAACTACGACGCCGGGAACTTTCAGATCTGTATTTTCAACAATCTGTCGGCACACTCGATATGCATTCCTGTGCATTGATTCGGCTTTCTTTAGCAGCTTGCCGTACTCCTCTCTCGTGTACGGATGTTCTGCTGCACCAAACACATAGAGTATCGGCAGAGCGCGGCGCGTAGGACTATCTCCAACAAAGAAGATCAGACCGCTCAGATAGCCATCGATGTAAGCAATCTCTTCGTAACCCTTCTTGCGCACGTGTTGGCGACGAATGGTTTCATAGCTGTCTAATCGACGGTGAATATTGTGGACATTGGAATATTCGCCGGTACTGCGTCTGGCCAGAATGCGGCTGAGGGCGTGCATCAGGCCGTCCTGGTAATTCAACGTTAAGATAGCTGTCGGGTATTTTCGTAGGTCGATGCTGCTCACGAAACCATGGCTGGCAATCACTCTGCCATAGGCTTCGCGGATTCCCTTGAACACTGTATCCGGGAGCATTTCTTCCTGTGCGACGAGATGCTCTTTCAAGCGAACAAGAAAATGCCTTCCCGCTGTTATTATCGGCGTTATATCGGTTTTGTCGAAACGCGCGTTCGCGCCTTCGTCGAGAGTAACTAGATAGCCGTGGGGACGCATCCCCTTCATTTCCGATGTGAGCAGCTCATGAATCTTAATGAAATCCGTATCTTGAAAAGAGTAGCCGATGTAGAGCACTGTTTTCGTTGCCAGTAGGGTTTTCAGAACGCTCCCCATCAGGCCGGTCTCGAGCCTTTCGTGGCATTTTGCGTAGTCTTCAGTTGTCGCGACTATTGAACCTACGTTGTTAACTGAGCCGTGAATTTTGAATACTTTCCGACCTGGTAATTCCCACAGTGCGAAATCTTCCGGCGACACGTAGGGCGTTGCGCCGCACTCGTGTTCAAAAAAGTCGTCCCAGTTCGTCGTGATGATATTTTCGATCTGAAACACCGTTGACAACTCGCGATGAAACGCGGTGGCGCCACTATACAATTCCGGGAACGACCGTATGTAAGCGAGCCGCTCGGCTATTCTTGTCAGCAGCTTTTGACGTCCGTTCGGTTGGTCACAAAATCTACTCATTAGGCTGGGAAAATCGAGGACATCCGGTTCCGTCACCGGTATTTCATCAGCGATGCTCTCGTGAAAGGTTCTGGGTAGGACCACTCGGTCTTCAGTACTGATCCCACCTCCGGCGAACACCACGAGGTTGCCCTTCTTTACAGCGTCCACGAGTTGGGACGGCATAAGGAAATCCTTGTTCCGCTTGCAGATTTCACAGACGCAATTGGCTGTCAGCTCAATCGGCATCGATGCTCCCGGAGCGCAGGAAGGAATCCAGACCGCTTGATCCCATCCCTGACGTATGGTGGCGGCGGTAGGAGTCGAACCTACGACACCGCGGATATGAGCCGCGTGCTCTAACCAACTGAGCTACGCCGCCACCGATCCGTCCAGATTAGCGGGCAGCCTGAAAGGACGAAAGAGTCTTCACGGACTGGTAATGGGTCATTTTAGCCTGGTTGCAAGCGCCTCCTCCGCGACTGTCATTCTCGCGCGTGGCTGCCGCGCGAAGAATCCCGGACTCCGGTTGTGGATTTTTCTACTCCTCGCTCAGGTCCCTCCACTCAGGGTTCATCGACTCGATCAGGCTGATCTTTCGCCTACGCGTCATTCTCTTGATCTCCTTTTCGCGCGCGATCGCTTCGTCAATCTCTCCGAACTCCTCGAAATAGGCTAGGCGGTTCGCGCGGTACCGGGCCGTGAACGAGCCGGGCTTGCCCTCTTTGTGTTCGAAAACGCGGCGCTCCAGGTCGTTGGTGACGCCGATATAGAGGGTACGCGAAAGGCTGCTCATGATGTAAACGGAGTAGGTCCGGTCGCGCATGGGAGCGGTTGAGCCCAGCAGAAATCCCGGGATTCTTCGCGCGGCAGCCACGCGCGAGAATGACACCGGCAAGACTTCGGACCCCTCGACGCTAGCGCAGGCGGACCGACTGCGACTTGACCGTGCGGCTGCCGCGCGCGACCTGATGGACTACGCCCTCGTTGAACTCGATACAGGTCAGCCATCCGCCGTAGACCAGGCCGGTGTCGATGCCGATCTTGGAGGGCAGATCGAGCATCACACCGCGCATCGGGGTGTGCCCGAAGACTACCGTCTCGCCGAGCACGTGCGAGCTGAAGATGAACTCCTGGCGGATCCAGAGCAGGTCTTCGACATTCTGCTCGTCGAGTTGGCGCGTGGGCACCACTCCGGCGTGAACGAAGAGATAGGGCGGCGCCAGATAGCTGGTCGAGAGCTTGCGAAAAAATCTCAGATGCGGCTCGGGCAGATAGTCGATCGCGCTGGCGAGGTTGCTTTCGCTGAGACCGTAGCTGTCGAGTGTCGCGGCGCCGCCGTTGAACAGAAACGAGTCGCCGTAATGGCCGGGCAAGCCGAGAAACGAGAGCATCATGTCCTCGTGATTGCCCTTTAGGAAGACCACCTCGGCGGGGCCGCGCTCGAACTCGAGCAACTGCTCGACCACGTCGCGCGCGGAAGGGCCGCGGTCAACGTAGTCGCCGACGAATACGACCGTATCGCCCTTATGCGGCGCGATCCGGCGCAGCATCGTGGCCAGCTCGTCGGGACATCCGTGGATGTCGCCGATCGCGAACAGCCGTCCGTTGGTTTTGTGCAGCTTCGCCATCGCTGACTATGTATGCTTCGGCGCCGGAGGTTTCGCGATCGCTTCCATCAAGGTGCGCGCGGCGCTGTACGGATTAAGCCGCCCCTCGCGGACCTGTTCGAGCACATTGGCGGCGGCGCCGTTGCCGAGCGCTCGCCCGGCGAGCTCTTCGAGCTCGGCGGTCAGCAGGTCGGCGAACTCGCGCTGGCGGCGCTCGCTTTCGCGCGCCGAATCGCGATGCTCGCTGAGCCACGCGCGATGCTTCGCGATCGCGGCGACCAGCGCGTCCACGCCCTGATCGGCATCGGCCTGTGTGAGCAGCACCGGCGCGTCCCATCCGCCGCGCGGCCGCAGATGGACGCTCAATTCCAGTTCCGCCTTGAGGCGATCGGCGCCGTCGCGGTCGGCCTTGTTGACCACAAAGATGTCGGCGATCTCGTTGAGTCCCGCCTTCATCGCCTGAATCCCGTCGCCGCCTTCGGGCACGGTGACGACCACCGTAGTCTGCGCGACGTCCATCACGGACAGCTCGGTCTGGCCGACGCCGACGGTCTCGATGATGATCACGTCATGGCCGAACGCGTCGAGCAGGCGCACGATCGCGCGCGCGGCGCGGCTCAGCCCGCCATGGCTGCCCCGCGTCGAGAGGCTGCGGATGTAGACGCCGGGGTCGCGGTAATGATCGGTCATCCGCACGCGATCGCCGAGCACGGCGCCGCCCGAGAAGGGACTGGAGGGGTCGATGGCGAGCACCGCGATTTTCTTTCGCTCGGCGCGATATTTCGCGACCAGCCGATTGATGAGCGTGGATTTGCCGGCGCCCGGCGGCCCGGTAATTCCGACCACTTGCGCGTTGCCGGCATGCGAATAAATCCGCTCCATCACGGCGCTGACTTCGGGCGCGCGATTTTCCACCAGCGTGATCAGGCGCGCGAGCGCGGTCCGATCATGCTGCGCGAAGCGCGCCATCAACGCGTCGAGTCGTGGGTTGGCTGCCATCCGAGTTTGCCGCGCCGAAGAGCGGGGCTCATCTGGATGCTAGCAAACGGCCATCCTCGTCGCATCATCGGCGGGGAAGGGTACTGGGCGGTTTTGGAGAAGGATGGCCGGCAGGGACGCCGGCCACTACCCTGAACAAAAGCTCCTACATTTGGTAGGGGCCGGCCTCCGTGCCGGCTATCCTCGTCGCATTGTCCTCGCTTACCGCGGCGCAGCGGTGGCAGTCAGGCGGAGTCGACCGCCGCTCGTCAACAATGTCGCGAAGCTGCCTCTGCAGTCGTAAGCGGACGCTTTCCAGACCTCCTCATTCGCGTCGCCGCCTGCACTACTCAACTGCAGCCACAACTTCAACCCAAATGGCCATATCCACGACCTACGCCCAAGCCGACACGGTCGATTCGTCCATCCCTAGCCGCGGTTCGCGGTTACCCGCTACTGGCACTGACCGTTTACGCACCTCTCGTTCTGGTTAAGGCAGTTGTCGTCGCAAAAGGCGCAGTCGGTGTCGCCGCCGACAGATCCACCGTCGCTACACAGGCACCCCATTCCGACGGCTCCGATCGGCTGGCAGGAGGTGCCGCCGCTACCACACGTGTTGCCGCAAAAGGCGCAGTCGAAGTTGGTGCCCAGCGGTTGGTTATCGAGCAAACAGAGGCACCCAAAGTTATTGCAATACTGATCGGCGGCGCACTGGTTGCCGCAGTTGCCGCAGTTGTCGAAGTCGTTCGAGATGTTTGCGCACCCAGCACGGTTGGGGCAATTCTCATAGGGGAAGTCGCAAGTGCAGACGCCACTCGAACAGTTGGCGCCGGTGGGGCAGGGGGGGGCAAAGCAGCCGCCGCAGTAGGTGTTGTTGGAGGAGGTGTCAACGCACTGGCCATTGCAATTCGTTTGGCCGGCCGGGCAAGCGCACGTGCCGTTAACACAGTGGCCGCCGGCGGGGCAGACGGTGCCGCAGTTGCCGTTGGGGTCGCAGTTGTTGGGGTCGGTCAAGGTGTTGGTGCACAGGCTGCCGCAGAAGACTTCGTTGGTAGGGCAATGGCACAGGCCGTCCGGCTCACAGAAGCTGGGGTCGTTGCATGTGCCCGTGCAGAAGCCGCAGTTGTGGTTGTCGCTATCACGAAGGTTGGTCTCGCAGCCGTTGGCTGGGTTGTGGTCGCAGTTTCCGAAGCCCGCGGCACAGGTGTCTTGGCAGACACCGTTGACGCAGGAAACGGACGAAGTGTTAGTGGTGTTGCAAGGGGAGTTGCAGGCGCCGCAGTTGTTCGGATCGGTATGGGTGTTGATGCATTGGCCGTTGCACATCATTTGGCCGGCTGGGCAACCGGGTGACGCAGAGGCGGTCGGAGTCCGAGGCGCGGCGGTTGCGGTTGCCGGAGCGGGAGTCGCCGGAGTCGCGGTCGCGGGGGTTGAGGTCCCGCCACAGCACTGGGTGCCATTATCGCAGACCGTGAAGCCAGGGGAACAGAAGCACATGCTGCCACTGCAGGAGCTGTTGGACGGGCAGACCTCGCCACACTGACCGCAATTCTTGCTGTCGGTTGAGGTGTTGGTGCACTGGCCGGGGCTACACATTTGTTCGCCGGCCGTGCAAGCGGGAGACGGAGAAGCGGTCGGGGTTTTCTTGGGCGTAGGCGTCGCCTTGGGTGTGGGCGTCGGTTTCGGAGTTGCTTTTGAGGTCGGGGTCGGCGTGGCGAAGCTGATCTTGGTCAGGACTCCGTTCACGAAGCCGGGGTTTGTGCGCGAAGGTCCCAGCCCGGATTGGGCCGCGTTCAGGGTTGGATAATCGTTGGAGAAGGTCAGCCCTCCAATGTATGCGTTTCCTGCGAGATCGACCGGGATATTGTAGGCGACCTCATCGTTCGATCCGCCGAGGTTGCTCGCAAACAGGATTTTCGAACCGGCCGGATTGATCTCGGCGATCGCGATGTCAGCCTCTTCGAAAACGGAGGCGTAGATACGTTGCGGCGAGCCCGCGTCCGCAACCAGCGGTATGACACAACAGGGCGGGTTGAAACCGGCCGGGTCGAGTTGCGAGTAGCTGACGCCGCCGTCGGTGCTTGCGAAGAGTCCTCCGAAGTCGAGGGTGTTGTGGACGCCGACCAATACGCGCGCCGGGTTCGAGGTCTTGGGGTCGAGCCGAACCCGATTGACGAGGGACGGGGCAGTGCTTCCGAATACGAAGCTGCTCACGAAACCATCGCTGCTCTCGACGACTCCGGCGGAGAATGTTCCCGCATAGATCCGCGCCGGGTTGGCGCTCTGGTCCACCGCCAGCGAGTCCACCATCGCGAAGTTCAGGTTGGTCGATTTGAAGGAACTTCCCTTGTTGGCGCTCTGGAAGACTCCCGAGCTGGTGCCGACGTAGAGCACGCCGCTCTTGGCGTCCTGCGCCGCGCAGAAGACCTGAACCGGATGCGAGAACCCGCTGCTGGCGGCGAAGTGAGCGCCGTGGTCGGTGCTGACCAGGACTCCCGTGGTCGTGCCCGCGACCAGCAGAGCGGGCGTGGCGAAAAGCCCCAGCACCTGTTTCTTGGCGGGGAAGTTCTTCAATTGTGCGAACGAGGTCCCACCGTTGGTGCTGGACCAGAGCGTGTTATTCGCGGCCACGTACAGCGGACTCGGCCCCGCCGCCGAGCCCGATTGCACGGCCACGGCCTCGATCTCCTGGCCGTCGAAGTCCCCGATCGGCTCGAAGCTCGCGGCAGCGTCGACGCTGAGCCACAAACCGGCGTGCGCGCTGCCGGCGTACAGATGCGCCGGCGATACCGAGAGGTCCAGATCAAGTCCATTGACATTGATCGAGCCGCCGTTGGCGGCGGACCATCCTGAGGCAGCGAACGTGGCGCCGCCGTCGGTACTGACGAACATGTCGCCACGAGCGGGCGGCACGCTCTGGATCGGATTGGCAGCGGGAAAGCTGCTCGGGTTGAAAGTCTGACCGACCAGGAAGGCGTCGCCCAGGGTATCCACGCCGATACCATTGCCCAACTCATAGCCGGTTCCGCCGACGAAGGTGGCGTAGCTCACCTTGCCGGTGCCATCGAGCTTGGCGACAAAAGCGTCGGCATCGCCGCCGATTTTGGTCTGGGCCGCCCCCGGCGTGGTGGGAAAGTCCGGCGAATACGAAAACCCGCTGACGTACGCCGCGCAATTGGAGACGCAGGTCGGCACGACGCCGACCATGGTAGCGACGTCAAGTCCGCTGCCGCCGAGGTAGGTCGAATAGACCAGCGACGCTTTTTTCGCTTTGGTGGTGTCGAACTCGGCGACAATCGCGTCGATCGTGCCCTTGTAAGAGGTGGAATTCGTGATCGGCGCGCCATTGCCGCCAGCCCGCGACATAGACGATGCCGGGTTTTCCGCCGACACAATCGCCGAGCAGAAATACGCCGTCGCCGCCGGCCGCGAGCGCGCCGCCAAAATAGGTCGAGTAGCCGAGTCTTACGCTGCCGATGCCGACCGGTGGATCAAGCCGGGTCACGAAACTCGCGGTGGCCACTCCCTCGCTGGGATTAGTGCTTTGAAATGCGCTCGGCGTGACCGGAAAGTTGGTCGAGGTGGTATAGCCGTCGAGGTATACGCTGTCGTTGCTGTCGACGGCAATGAAAAAGGCGGAGTCGCTTCCGCTGCCGCCGAGATAGGTTGCGTATACGAGCGCGCCGGTTGAATCGAGTTCGGCAACGAAAGCGTTGCTGGCGCCTTTGAGTGTGGATTGATAGGCCTTCATTACGGGGAAATCTGCGGAACTGGTGTCGCCGTAAACGAAAACGTTCTGGGCCGCGTCGACCGCCACGCTCCCCGAGATATCGAATCCGCTGCCGCCGAGGTAGGTCGAATACATAAGCGTGCGGCCGTCCGAGCTGAACTTGGCCACCATCGCGTCCCAGCTTCCCGCGAGATTCTTCTGGGCCGGACTTCCCGCCATCGGCAGGTCGTTCATGCAGCAGGTGCCGCCGACCAGGTATCCCTGGCCAGCCGAATCAAAACTGCTGCCTTGGACATCGACGATAAAGCCGCCGAAGTAGGTCGAATAGACGACGGTCGGATCAATGACCAGCGGGCGCTTGCGGTCATAGTTCGCGACCGCGATCCCGATCTGGTTGGATGAGATCTTCTTGTAGCCGCCCTTGACGGGTTTCTTGCTGGTGCCGGCGAGTTGATAGATCCCGGGCCGGCGCAGGGTGAGCGAACGTTCGCCAAGCCGCAGTACGACGTCACCCGACGAATCCAGATCCATCCGGTCGGCGCCATCAAAGGCGAGCTTCACTGAGCCCGGGTCTGCGCCCGGAGCGACAGTCACATCGAACTCGAGTCCCGCTGCGCTCGCCCGGTACACGACGTCGATTCCCGGGTACACCGAGGTTGCGCCGACCTTCGCATAATTCGGCACGCCGGTCAGCCACTTCGACCGATCGCGGCCGATGAAGTAGTTGGCCTTGCCGGGCATCAGATTGATGCCGGACATCCCGGCGTTGGAGTTCGCGCCAATCAACCGCATCCTGAGCGAACGGGAGCGCGCTCCAACGATTGAGGGCTTGGCCGCGATTTGATCGAGAGCTTGGGCGTTGAACATCGGGGCCCGCAAGTGCGCAGGCGGCGCGGGCACCGGGGTCTGTAAGGCAAAAGCAGCTTCATCAGGGGAAAGCAGGAGTTCGTAGCCGCGTCCGTGGGCGAGGAATTTGGCCCCCGCAGCCGCCTGACCAAGGTTGGGTTCGAAGTCGACCGGAACGCTCAGTGACTCGGTCGATACTTTTGGCGATAGCTTGGGAGATGACGGCTCTCGGGCCGACGATCCCGATGCGGGCGGGTTTGAAGCGTGACGATCTCCAGGCGCCTTGGCGGGAGTCGCGAGCGCCAGGCTGCCCACAGCCAAGACTAGAACCGCCAGCAATCTTTTTGCGCCTAACAGAACTGAACGCGTTCTAATGATTCCATCGAATGCCCAATCCATTGAATTGCCCCGTCCGACCTGGTCATCGTGGGCAAGCACTGGCACATATAGCGTCTTAAATCAAGGAGAGTGAGCCACGGGGTGTTGGCCTCGAAATTGAGGCCGATGTGAGGAGCCAGAGAGGCTCATCTGGATGCTGCCAAACGGCCATCCTGGTCGCATCATCGACAGGGAAGGACCGAGTCTCCCACGCGCCGTTGATCTTTTGCCGCTCGGGGCGCGAATTGCTGCTCGCCAAACCCGCGAAACCTGCCAGTCGGCGTTGGACTAAGGTCCTCGTTGCGCGGTACTCACTATGCCATGAGAATCCTTCGCTACGGGGCACTCGCGGTCGCGATTTTGTTCATCCTCGGCGTCGCGCGCCTCGCCGCGCTCGACAAAGGCGGTCCGTCTCACACCGACGTAGTCCTGCCGGGCGCAATTCCGGGTACGCTTTATCTTCCGGGTATCCCGGCCGCGGGCAATCCATTTTTCGGGGTGCCGGCGCAACGCGCGCCCGCCGTGGTGCTGGTTCACGGCTTCTCGGCCGATCGCGAGATAATGAGCACGCTGGCGCGATGGATCGCACAGAACGGCTACGCCGTGCTGACTATCGACGTGCGCGGCCACGGCGCGAACCGTAATCCGTTCGTCAACGATTTCACGCGCGCAGCCCTGCGCCCGGATCTCAAAGCGGCGGTCGACTTCCTGCGCGGATCGGACCTGGTGGATGGTTCGCGGATCGTCGTCATGGGCCATTCGATGGGCGCCGGCGCGACGCTCGACTATGCCTCCAACGATCCCGATTTGCGCGGCGCGGTGATGATTTCCGGCGGATGGAACCTCGGCCAGGGACGCCCGAAAAACGCGCTGTTCATTTTTGCCCAGAACGATCCGGAGTTCATCCGCGAAAGCGCAAGCGCGATTGCGGCGCGTTTGGCGGGCGTTCAAGAGATTGGGCTGGGGAAAACCTACGGCGACTTCGCGCAGGGTACGGCGCTCGAAGCGATAGAGGTTCCAAACGTAAATCACGTCCAGATCGTCACCTCGAAGGAAGCCGCCACGACTATCGTGAAATGGCTCGACAGCGCGTTTGGAACGTCGCGAACCGCGGATATCACCCTGTCCGATCCGCGCCTGCGGGTCGTGCTGATCCTGCAAATCCTTTTCCTCATCTTGTTGATTCCGATCGGACGCATCGCGGGCTCGATTGCGACGCAATGGGCGCAGCGGCCGGCCGGTGCCGAAGGCTGGATCGGTCTCGCGATACTTGCCGGCGCGCTGGTCGCGGTGATGCCGCTGGTCGCCAATGACGCGCCGGCCGCGTTCCTGTCACTGGTCATCGGCGACAGCGAGGTGTCGTGGCTCGCTTCGGCGGGAATCCTGTTGCTCGCCGTGCTGGCGATTTGGGGCAGGCTCGAGTGGACCAGATTCGGCGCCAGCACGTTGCCGACGCTGTTCGCCGCAGCGCTCGCGATTGCGACGATCTACGTTTGCCAGAACTCGCATACAGTGACGTTCCATCGCCTCGCGTTCACTCCGGAAAGACTGCTGGCCTGGATTTTCGCCGCCTTGATGACGCTCCCGTTCTGGCTCGGCTTCGAATTCCTGGTTCGGCGTGGCGGAATGGTCATCTCCACCGTCCTCGGATTATTGGGGCGGGTGATTATCGTGGGCCTGATACTTGCGGGAGTGATGGCGCGGATTTTCCCCGGCGTGCTGCTCCTGATCGTCCCGATCATCGCGCTCCAGTTCGTCGCACTGGAAATCCTGGCGGCGTCGGCGTACAGCGCCTCGCGCAACCTGTTTCTGATCGCGCTGATAGAAACGGCGTGGTTCGCCTGGTTTCTGGCGGCGACCAATCCGATCACGTTCATGCTGTAAGGCCACTGCGCGGGTTGGGCCACGGTCGGCCTGTCACCGCCGATCGATCACGCGAGTCTCAGGCGTCTGCCTGACCCGCGTTGTGTTCGTAGTCGCGGCGACTTATGCTTCTTGTAAGACCGTTGCGCGTCGATTCCGATGAAACTTTCCGACCTCTACCGCGACTGGCGAATCGTGGGCGGCTTGGCGCTCGCCACGCTGGGCGCGGGCAACTGGATGGTGGGGCTCAGCCGCACGGAGCAGTACAGCCAGATTATCGCGAACGCGCCGGACCGAGTCGCGGTCGAGGAAGTCTATCGCAACTTTGACGAGCTTGACGCGCGCACCGACGCGGCGGTCCTGGAGCCGTTCGCCGCCGAGCAGCGCAAGGTTTCGTATGCGACCGCTCGCATGGACTTCTATCACACCGCGTTCCTGACGGGGCGGATATTGGCGGTTATGGGACTGACGCTCACTTTTCTGGGATTCCTGCGCGTGATCCGCAGTGACGCGCGGCGCGCGATCGGAGTCGTGGCCGGCGGGCAGGATCGATTCGCCGGCCGCTGATCGCCGCGCGCACCCCTCATGGTGAGACTGCTCGCGCAATTCGCGCCGGCGAAAATCAATCTGTTCCTGCGCGTGACGGGCCGCCGCGCCGACGGCTATCACGAGCTCGATTCGATCTTCGTGCCGATCGCGCTGGGCGACCGGGTTGCGATCGAGATGAGACCCTCGGACAAGGTCTCGATCGCGATGCGCTGCGAAGGCGCGAGCGTTCCGCTGGACGATCGCAATCTCGCCTGGCGCGCCGCGGCGGCGTTCATGAAGGAATTCGGCGTCGCGGCGGAAGTCCTGATCGATCTGCGCAAGGAGATTCCGGTCGGCGCCGGGCTCGGCGGCGGTTCGAGCGACGCCGGCGCGGTGTTGCGCATGATGGCGGCGTTATACCGAATCGACGCGCGTGAGCGTCTGGCGACGATCGCGCTCGGGCTGGGCGCAGACGTGCCGTTTTTTCTCGACGCGCGTCCCGCGCGGGTCGGCGGGATCGGCGAAAGGATCGCGCCGCTGGCCTCGATGCCGGTGCTCCATCTCGTGATAGCCGCGCCGCCGATCGAGGTCTCTACGGCCGCAGTGTTCCGGGCGCTGACCCCCGATAGCTGGAGCGGTACCGCTCCCGACGGGGACCTCCGCGCGATCGCGGCCGGCCATTTCGAATCCTCGGCCCTGATCAACGACCTGGAGCCGCTTGCGATCCGGATTTGCCCCCAGATCGCGCAGCTCAAGACGATATTGCGCGGGCTTGGCGCAAGCGCGGCGGCGATGACCGGCAGCGGCGGCGCGGTCTTCGGGATTTTTCCAGCCGCCGAAGAAGCCGCCCGCGCGGCCCAGGCGGGGCGGCTGCGCGCGCCGGATTCCCGCTTCTTCGCGGCATCGTCAATCGGGGGTTAGAGATTGCCGGGGGGCGCAAGATTGACAGAAAAAATCAGCATCAATACTATCGCCACGTAATCCTGCTCGCTTGCCCGAATACGATAATCAGCGTCGATCGCAGACCGGGAGCAGTGGCCCCGGCGCACGACGAGTTGACGGCTTTGGAGTATTGTTGAAAATGCGACCTATGGCCGGAGCCTGGCAAACGGGCGCTCTACTGGGCGGTCGCCAAGTTGGTAAGGCACCAGGCTTTGGACCTGGCATTCGAAGGTTCGAGTCCTTCCCGCCCAGCCCTCCGCTCGCGCGGGATTTCCAGGCGCAAAGCGGGATCGCGAAGCGGCAGGGGCGCTGAGGCCGAGACTCTCAGATGTCCGAGCGGGCAAAAGACGAACTCGAAGTTTTCACGGGCAACTCCAACCTCGCGGTCGCACGCGAGGTTTGCGAGCACCTCAGCGTCCGCCTCGGCGAGGCCGAGGTCGCACGCTTTCCCGACGGCGAGGTGATGGTCGAGATTCGCGAGAACGTCCGCGGCGGCGATTGTTTCGTAATCCAGTCAACTTGCTCTCCGCCCAACGACAACCTGATGGAGTTGCTCCTTATAATGGACGCGCTCCGGCGCGCCTCGGCCAAGCGCGTCACTGCGGTAATCCCGTACTTTGGCTATTCGCGCCAGGATCGCAAGGTCGCACCGCGCGTTCCGATCAGCGCCAAGCTGGTCGCCGACGTGATCACGGCCGCGGGCGCCTCGCGCGTATTGACGGTCGATCTGCACGCCGGCCAGATTCAGGGCTTCTTCAATATCCCGGTGGATAATCTCTACGCGATGCCGGTGCTGATCAATTACCTGCGCAAGCGGATCGACGGCGCCAAGGTTTCGGTGATCTCGCCCGACGCCGGCGGCGTCGAGCGGGCGCGTGCGTTCGCCCGGCGGCTCAACGCCGACCTCGCGATAATCGACAAGCGCCGCCGCCGCGCCAGCGAGGTCGCCGAGATGCGCCTGGTCGGCGAGGTGCGCGACACGATCGGGCTATTGGTCGACGACATGATCGACACTGCCGGCACAATCACAGAGGCCGCCAAGGTCGTGATGGAGGCGGGCGCGTCCGAAGTAATCGCCTGCGCCACCCATCCGATTCTCTCCGACCCGGCCTGCGAGCGTTTGAATCGTTCCTGTATCAAGGAACTCGTTACCACCAACAGTATCCCCCTGAGACCCAAGGCCCAGGCGGAACTGTCGAATCTCAAGGTACTTTCGGTGGCGGGCCTGCTCGCCGAGGCTATTCGGCGCATTCATAATGAGGAGTCGGTCAGCTCGCTGTTCAACTCGCATTGAAGTTGAGCGCTGACCTGAAAAGCGAAAACTGATGGAAACCGTAGAAATGGCTTGTGAGAAACGCGAGACCCGGCCCAAGGGCAGCGTGAATGCGCTGCGGCGCGCCGGACGTGTCCCGGCGATCCTGTACGGACCCCAGACCCATCCGACCGCGCTGGCGGTTGCGGGCGCGGAGTTGAAAGCGCGCGTCGCGTCGGCTGCGCGCTCGCCGGTTATACGGCTCAAGAGCGGATCGTCCGAGCTCGACGGCAAGCACGTCGTACTCAAGGACATCCAGCGCGCCGCGATTTCAGACGATATCCTGCACGCCGACTTGTACGAGGTCGACCTCAAGCGGCCGCTCCGAGTCGCAGTGCCGCTCAAGTTCGTCGGGAAGGCGGTGGGCGTCACCGACGGCGGTATCTTGCAGCCGCTGGTTCGCCAAGTCACCGTCGAATGTCTGCCGCTGGAAATTCCGGAGTCGGTCGAGGTCGACGTAACGGCGCTCGGAATCCACGACGTAATCCACATTTCGTCGCTTACGTTTGCGGGCAATATCAAGCCGATCTTCGATAGCGACTACGGCGTCGTCTCGGTTCTGCCGCCCACGGTTGCAGAAGCACCGGTGGCAGCGGCCGCAGCGGCGGTCGAAGGTGCAGCCGTCGAGGGCGCACCAGCCGAAGGCGCACCGGCGGCTGGCGCGGCGCCGGCCGAAGGCAGCAAAGAGGGCGCGGCCCCGGCTCCAGCCGCAGCCGGAAAGAAGCCTGAGGCTGCCGGAAAGAAGCCCGAGGCCAGCGCGAAGAAGTGACCTCTTGATCCCTTCCCCGATGGGGGAAGGGAGAAACCGGGTTGGCTCATGGTGCCCCTCCCCGTTTCGGGGAGGGCAGAGGTTGTTGGGGCGGGGAGGTTCGCGATGAGTTTCGTCCATCTCCACGTACATACGCAGTACAGCCTGCTCGACGGCGCCAACAAGATCGTGCCGCTGCTCGATCACGCCAAGCAGTCGGGCATGGAGGCGATCGCGATCACCGATCATGGCAACATGTTCGGCGCGGTCGAGTTTTACTCCAAGGCGCGCGCACTGGGGATCAAGCCGATCATCGGATGCGAGGCCTACCTCGCACCGGGCAAGCGCACCGATCGCAGCCAGAGCCGCGGCGAAGACTTCGAGACCGGCGGCAATTTCCATCTGATCCTGCTGGCGCAGAACCGGGCCGGATACCGCAACCTGTGCAAGCTGCTGACCGCCGCCTACAAGGAGGGCCTCTACTACAAGCCGCGTATCGATAAGGAAATCCTGGCCCAATGCGCCGACGGACTGATCGTGCTTTCGGGCTGCCTTTCCTCGGAGGTCGTGCGTGCGCTCAAGGCCGGCCGTTTCGACAAGGCCCGCGAGGCCGCTGAGTGGTACGCGCGTACGTTTCCCGATCGTTTCTACCTCGAGCTGCAGGACAACAAGCTGCACGGCGCGTATAACGAGGCGCTCCGCGAGCTCGGGCGCGTGATCGGCCTGCCGGTGGTCGCGACCAACGATTGCCATTATCTCCATCGCGAGGACGCCAAAGCGCACGAGGTCCTGCTCTGTATCCAGACCGGCAAGGTGCTCGCCGACGAGACCCGATGGCGCTTCGATACCGATGAGCTCTACGTCAAGACGCCCGCCGAGATGGTGGCCGCGTTCGGCGCCGACTCCGATGCGATTCGCAACAGCGTGGAGATCGCCAAGCGGGTCGATTTCGAATTCGAGTTCGGCAACTTTCATTTTCCCAAGTTCGACACGCGTGAGGGTGAAACGCTCGAGGGATTAGTCGAGCAGCGCGCGCGTGAAGGGCTCGCCACCCGCCTGGCCGAGATTCGCGCGCGCCGCGGCGACTTCGATGAACAGCCGTACCACGAGCGCTTTGATCGCGAGATCGCCTCGATCCGCGAGATGGGATTTTCCGGCTACATGCTGATCGTCGCCGATTTTATCGGCTACGCGCGCAAACTCGGCATTGCGGTGGGTCCCGGCCGAGGCTCCGTGGTTGGAAGCCTGGTTTCCTATGCGCTCGGGATCACCGAGCTCGATCCGATCGAGCACAAGCTGCTGTTCGAACGCTGGCTCAACCCGGGGCGCAAGTCGATGCCCGATATCGACGTTGATTTCTGCTGGGAGCGGCGCGACGAGGTGTTGAACTACGTCCGCGAAAAATACGGCGAAGATCGCGTCGCGCAGATAATCACCTTCGGAACCATCAAGGGCAAGCAGGCGATTCGCGATGTCGGGCGCGTGCTCGGACTCTCGTTCGCGGAGACCGACAAGATCGTCAAGCTCTATCCGGCGCCCAAACAGGGCCGCGACTTCCCGCTCAAGGACGCGCTCGAGATGGAGCCGCGGCTCAAAGTCGAGCGCCACAAGTATCCCGAGCTGTTCGACTACGCCTTCAAGCTCGAAGGGCTGCTGCGCCATACTTCTCGCCATGCAGCCGGCGTGGTGATTTCCGACGTCCCGCTGTCCGAAATCGTGCCGCTCTACGTCGACAAGGAGCAGACCGAAGGCGCGCTCGCGATCACCCAGTACGCGCAGAAGGGAATCGAGGAAATCGGGCTGATCAAGTTCGATTTTCTCGCGCTCAAAAACCTGACGCTGATCCAGGATACGCTGGGATTGATCGGCGCCGGCGGCAGGATCCCGCCCGATCTGAGCCGGCTCTCATTCGACGACGCCGAAACCTTCCAGTTGCTCTCGCGCGGCGACACGGTGGGCGTGTTCCAGATGGAAGGTTCGGGGATGCGCCGCTTCCTCAGCGATCTGAAGCCCTCGAGCTTCGACGATGTGATCGCCGCGATCTCGCTCTTCCGGCCCGGCACGCTAGATGCCGGCATGGTCGATCCGTTCATCAAGCGCAAGCACGGCAAGGAGAAGGTCGAGTACGACCATCCACTGCTCGAGCCCGTGCTGCGCGACACCTACGGCGTGATCGTTTATCAGGAACAGGTGATGCGCGTGGCGCAGGCGCTGTCGGGCTACACGCTTCAGGAAGCCGACATGCTGCGCGCCGCGATGGGCAAGAAGAACAAGCAGGTGATGGAGAAGGAGCGCGCGCGCTTTATCGAGGGCGCGATGCGCAACGGCGTCAGCCAGGCGCTGGCGCAATCGATCTTCGAGAAGATCGAGACCTTTGCCTCCTACGGTTTCAATCGCTCGCACGCCGCGGCCTACGCGCTGACGACCTATATCACCGCCTACCTGAAGGCCCATTTTCCGCACGAATTCATGGCGGCATTGATGTCGCTGGACATGGACGACGCCGACAAGACCTACAAGAACATCGCGGCGCTGCGCGAGATGAAAATCCGCATCCTGCCGCCGGATATCAATCAGAGCCGCGTGAAGTTCACCGTCTCGGACGGCGCGATCCGGTTCGGATTGGGCGGCGTGCGCGGCGTCGGCGCCAAGACCGCCGAGGCCACTATCGCGGTGCGCGAGTCGGGCGGCCCTTTCGCCGCGCTCGGCGAGTTCTGCCTGCGCGTCGGCACCCAGCTCGTCAACCGGCGCGTGCTCGAAGCGCTGATCAAATGCGGCGCGTTCGATTCTACGGGCGCGCCGCGCGCCGAGTTGATGGCCCAGGTCGAAGAGGTCATCAAGTTTGCCCAACGCAACGAGGCCGCGGCCCGCAACCAGATCGGCCTGTTCGGCGAGGCGAGGGTGCCGTCGCTGGCGCCGCGCGCCGCGGTCGCCGAATGGGCTCCCAAGGAAAAGCTCAAGGCCGAGAAGGAGGCGCTCGGCTTCTATATCACCGCCCATCCGCTCGATCCGTTCGATCGCGAGGTGCGGCACATGAGCCCGCTCACCACCGCCGATCTTTCCGCCGCGCCGGACGGAAGCCAGGTCGTGCTGACCGGCGTGGTCCAGGCCGTCAAGCTCAAGAACAGCGCCAAGAGCGGCAAGCGCTACGCGACGTTTCATCTGGAGGATCGCGAGGGCGTGGTCGAGGTAATCGCGTGGCCTGAGACTTATTCGCGGTGCGAGGCGGCGATCATGAGCGACGAGCCGGTGGTGGCGCGCGGCAAGCTCGATGTCGACGAGGATCGCGCCCAGATCATCCTCGAAGATCTGCGGCCGCTGCCGATAGCGCTGGCGGATTCGATTCGCGAAGTGCATATCCGCGCGCCCAAGGCGCGGCTCGATGACGCCGCGGTAGTGCGGTTCAAGGACCTGCTCGCCCGCCATTCGGGGCGCGGGCTGGTCTATCTGCATCTGGGTCTCGGCGAGAATCGCGAGGCGGTGTTCCTGCTCGCCGACCAGCTCCGAGTCTGCCCGACCGAGGCGTTCGTCGCCGAAGCCAGCCGCGTCCTGGACGCAGAAGCGGTCGAGCTGCGCTGAACGAGCGCACCGCGCTCCTCGGTTCGCGCAGTTGTCTTAGTACCCGGCTTTGATAGAGTCGAGTTGTAACCGTCCCTGCGGTGAGGTCCACAATCACGGATTCATCTCGCAAGACCCTGGCTCGATGCAAACTCAGGCTTGCCGCGAACAAGCCAGGATCGCCAAAAAGCGATGTTAGCGATTCGCCAAGAAGTCGGCAAGTCTGGGCCGCGAAGCGCACGTGCCGAACAACGACCTAGAAGATCTACGAGACGCTCTCCTAGCGCAGACTCGGCGCCTTTCCTCTGCCATCGAGAAATACAATCGGCTGGCTGCGGAGCTTGACGCTCAAAATCTTACATCAGAAGAATGCAGTACCTTGGGCCAAATAAAAGCAAGAGCAATTGCCTCAACAAAAGTGTCTTCTGACTTGATTACTGCCGGCATCGATCTCATGCCCGACGAAGTAATCACCGAAAACGTACATGTCTTGAGGCGTGTGCTCGCGAGGATGGAACGTGTCACAGAACTCATGAATGAGATTAACGAAGGCCTTGAAGCATTGGCGGCACAGCGGCGTCCGAATCAATCGTGACGTTGGCTCCGGCGGAGTAAAGAATCACGTGAAGTTGGCTCACGCCGCCGCGCTCGCGCTTGCAGGCTGGTACCTTCTGATGCCGCCGATGGGCAAGCTCGGCGGGGATGTCTTACTATATGAACCGCTCTCGCAATGGGCGCATGAAGGCGCCTACGATACAGCGGCAGCCTGCGAGGCAGCTAGAGCGTCGGCAATTACCGACGCCCAGAAGATATTAGACCTGCCGAATCAGGGTCCGTATATCGCCACCGTGCGACAGCAGCAGTATAACGCGACTGCGAGCGAACAGTGCATCGCCAGCGACGATCCGCGCCTGAAGGAAAAGTAGGATGCGACTCGTCCACGCCGCCGCGCTCGCGCTCACAGGCTGGTACCTGGTAATCCCGCCCGCGCAGAACACGGAAGACCCCCGAGTGGACGCAGAAGCGCCCCTAAGTCAGTGGCAGGTCGAGTCGAGCTACGATACTGCGGCACAATGCGAAGCCGCGAGGGCAGAAGCTCGGAAACCAATTCGCTGGCCTGCGGAGCAGGGCAAATTCGCCAAATTAGATGCCTACGACAACTTGGCCCACGAAATGGCAACGTGCATTGCGACCGACGATCCGCGCCTCAAGGAAAAATAGGGGTTCAGCCACCTTCCTATGGATTACTATGACCAGTTGGCGGCTGACTTAGACGAGTTACTCAGATGGCTACAGCGAAGGGATGAACTGTTGGATAGGGTCCTAAGATACAGTAAGGGGGCGTGCAAAGACTTGTCGTATAATAGTGACCTGCTGAGCCTTGGGACCGACAGGCAAAAGCGCTATGTCGGGCACGCGGCAACGGTTCTGGCACGCGGTATCTCGTGGATTCGCAAGGGAAAGGAAGAACAACGAGACGGCGAAACCGACTTGGCTGAGCCGTTAGCAGAAGCGGCCGAATGGTTAGCGGGCAGCGTAATTGATTGGCTGGACCCCGACATTTCGGAGCGCGAGCAAGAGCGCAGATATAACGCCTCCTTGAAGCAAAACAGGTTGCCGGTCGGGTTCCGCATCAACACAGCCCTTGGGCTTGCCAGCCAAACCGCTATCGCTGCGGAAGATGCTTGCGACTTCCTGAGGAACCTAGCTGGAGCCCAAAAGGCATTGCACGACCCTGACCCAGAAGAGGCGGTCCTTGAGATCGGTCGTGCAGTTCAAATTCTCTGGCAGGCAACCAAATTCAGTCAGATCAGAGACGGGACCGCGCATTCCAATATGTGGATGGAAGGCGAGGCGGAGAGCTGGGAAAGGCACGTTGCCGTGAGACCTGCCTACGAAAGTTTGAAGAGCCACGGGGAGAGGCCGAAGCTGCCGCCCGGCGTTCGTGTTGTAGCCGGCGAAGTGGTTTTCATCGGATGGCGCTGGACGGCCGCGTTTCTGACGTGGCCTCTGATCGCGCTGGTTGTCGGTGTGTGCTTAGGATATTGGCTCGCTAGATATTGATGGCGCCATTTCCCAACCGCGCCGGCCCGCCCGGAGTCGGCTATCTCGCGGATGCGGTCTTGGCCGCTCATGCTGCGGCCTCTTTCGGGAAGCCGGCCTTGAGGCTCCAGACGGCCTCTACCAGCACCGCCACGTCCCCGACGTGCGCCCGTAAGAGCGCGGAGCAACGGCGGCCACGGCTGCGCGGGCTCTCTGCGGCGGCCCTTGCGCTGGCCTTCCCGACCACCAAGCGGCAAAGGCGAGAATCTTGGACTTGAGCGTGAAGTCGAGGCGTGGTTGCAAGAGCACGAGCGTGCTGCTTCGCCACGTTGCGACCGGCTGAGACTGCCTGAGACTGCCTCCTTGCACTGTTGAAGCAAAGATTCTCAGATGTTGCCTCCCTCTCGGATCGCCGATTGTCCGGCCCGTCTATACCCGGTGCGGTCGAGGTCTACCGACGCATCCAGGCTCGATACGTGGACTTTGATACCAATGGCGTTCCTGTCGTGTCGAGTGGGGCGTTCCGAACTGAAGAACTTTCGGTTTATCGACGCGACCGGGCCACTGAAGACGAGGTGTTGAGGGGCTATCCAAACGACGGGCTTGCCACAATCACCGTTCAGGAGATCCGCGACGCCGGCTGTATCGTCGTTACCGATGAGCCTCCATCGGGCCATCTTTGCGCCTATCGGGCGAATTCACCCGGCAAACGCATATCAGGCGGGTCCGCAGCAACTATGGCGAGGACAGCGAGGCTAATACGACTGCCGAAAAAGGCGTAGAGGCGGGAGACGGGATGCGGGCGTGGAAGGCGGTTAGAGTCCCACCATCCAGCTCAATAGATTACGCACTTCGCGCTCGACATCTTCTTTGATCTCGCCTTCGCGGGAACACTTTCCGTCAACCAGCGTTGAAAACGCGAGCGCTGTTCCCTGAGGGAGCACTTCAAGGTCAACTTCGCGCGGTTTGCCACGCCATTCGAATTGAATGCCGCCGATTTCGGTTGGAAATACGAACGGCACTGGTGATTTGTGTTGTTCTATGAAGCGAGCGATCTGCCTGGCCCGTTCCAGCGCTTCGCGTGAGGGAGCTTCCGGTGAGCGCTCCAGGCGTAGGAGCGCCTCCAAGACGCCGGTCCTCGGAGTGCGCATTTCCTGCATATTACCAGTCCTCAACCGTACCTCTAGGGTACAGAAATGCCAGCGATTTGTCATGGTGCGGAGAAAATCGCTAGTGTCACAGTTTGAGAATGCTCGCGAGTGGGGCGAGCGGAAGAAGATCCGGGATTCCTCGCGCGCCAGCCACGCGCGGGAATGACAGAAAAAGCTTGTCAACGTTGTCATTCTCGCGCGTCTGCGTTGTCTGGCGCGCGAAGAATCCCGAATCCTTTTTTTCCACCTGCCGACACTGCCTTCGATGCCAAACCGAGACACTACCAGAAAGTTGGGTGATGTACGATTTTGGGGTCGGATGGCCGGCAGGGACGCCGGCCACTACCCTGAATCAAGGCTCCTTGATTGGGTAGGGGCCGGCCTCCGTGCCGGCCCGTGCTGTCAAAACCGCGCACTACCGAAAATTGGGTGATGGCGCTCTTCTGTCTTGCCGGCTTAGCCGCCGGCGCGTTTCTTTGATAGGCTGCAAATGGGAGTATCAACCACGGATTCATCTCGCCAGACCCAGAACATCGAGCGCGCCGTGCTGGTCGGAGTAGACCTTGGCAACGGCCACGAAATCAGCAGCGAGGAATCGCTGGCCGAGCTTGCGGCGCTGACTGAGGGGGCTGGCGCGCAGGTTGCCGCCACGGTTCGCCAGCGTCTCAAGGAGATCGATCCCCGGACCTTCATCGGGCGGGGCAAAGTCGCAGAAGTGCGCGAGGCTGCGCGCCAGAACGGCGCCTCGCTGGCGATCTTCGACGATAGTCTCAGCCCGGCACAGGCCCGCAATCTCGAGAAGGAACTCGAGTTCCGCGTCATCGATCGCAGCCAGCTCATTCTCGACATTTTCGCCCAGCGCGCGCGAACTCTGGAGGGCAAGCTGCAGGTCGAGGTTGCGCAGCTCGCCTACCTGCAACCGCGGCTCACGCGCCAATGGATGCATCTGTCGCGCATGACGGGCGGCTCGGCCGGCGGCGGCCGAATCGGCACGCGCGGTCCCGGCGAAACCCAGCTCGAAGTGGACCGCCGCCGCGTGCGCGAGCGTCTTACGCGCCTGCGCACCCGCCTGCGCGATGTGGAACGGACCCGTGCGATCCAGCGCCGCCGACGGCTCGAATTTCCGTATCCGACGGTCGCGCTGGCCGGCTATACCAATTCCGGCAAATCGACCCTGATGAACGCGCTCACCGATGCCGGCGTGGTGGTCGCGGATCGCCCCTTCTCGACGCTCGATCCGACCATCCGGCGGCTGCGGCTGCCGGGCGGCGCAAACGTGATGCTCGCGGACACGGTCGGCTTTATCCATCGCCTGCCCCACATGCTGGTGGAGGCCTTCAAGGCCACGCTCGAGGAAGTCCGCACCGCGAACCTCATTTTGCATGTGGTGGATTCAAGCTCGGCGCTGGCGGCGGAGCAGATCGCGGTGGTCGATCGAGTGCTCGCGGAAATCGGCGCCGGTGCGACGCCGCGAATCATGGTCTTGAACAAGGCCGACCTGGCAGAGAATCCGCCGCGCGCGCCAGAGGGATTCGAGAGCGTGACGATTTCGGCGCTGCGACGCGACGGGCTCGATCGGCTGCTGGAGGCGCTCGCGCGATTCTTCGCCGGGCTGCGCGAAGAAGTGCAGGTCGAGCTTTCGGCCGCGCGCGGCGACCTGATCGCGATGGCGCGGCGCGAGGGGCAGGTGCTCAGCGAAGAATACAATGACGGCATGGTCTCGATGCGGGCGCTGGTAACTCCCGCAGTCGCCGGACGGCTGCGCAAGGCCGCGGCTGCGTTAACCTGACGAGCGTAGCGCGATGGCCGGACCTTCGCTCAAGCCGCGCAGAATCGAGCCGCAACCTCAACTGCGGCTGGGCCAACTGCTGAAATTGCCCAACTTGCTCACGCTTTGCCGCCTGATCTCGATTCCTTTCTTGATCGTGTTGCTGAGCGAGCGCCGCTTCAACTACGCGCTCTACCTGTTCGGCGCCGCCGCGCTGACCGACGGGCTTGACGGCACGGTCGCACGATGGTTCGACGCCAAAAGCGAGCTGGGTGCGTTCCTCGATCCGTTTGCCGACAAGCTGCTGCTGGTCAGCGCTATCGTCGCGCTGACGGTCTATCAGTTGCTGCCGGGATGGCTGCTGGGCGTGATCGTCATTCGCGACGTGATCACGGTGTTCGGCTACTTCATGCTGTCGTGGTTTACCAACGACCGAATCCCGGTGCGGCCGACATTTCTGGGTAAAACCAGCACGTTCCTTCAGCTTCTCTGCGTGCTGGCGGCACTCGCCCAGTTCAACCTGATCGCGCCGATGTACTTCCTGATCCTGATGTACGCGACGGTCGCGGCCTGCGGAATCTCCGGGCTGCAGTACATGTACCGCGGGCTGACGCTACTGAGCTCACGCGAACCGGGACTGTTCTCCTAGAAAGAAAAGATTCTCCTCGAAAAAGAAAGAAGGGACGGATCGTAGACCCGCCCCTCCGCAAGATCCGGCGTGCGCGCGCGGTCTGCTCAGTTCGCTGCCGCGCTCAGTCGATCGCGATGGGCCTTCAACAGAGCGTCGCCGTCGAACTTGAAAATCCGCGCCGCGTTGAGGCCGAGGATCTTCGCGCGCTGCTCCTCGGTCAGATGGCCCATCTGGCGCTCGATAGCTGCCGCCGAATGAGGCCACGAACCCTCGTGATGCGGATAGTCGTTGGCCCACATGATGTTGTCGACCAGGCCGTACTTGACGCACGTGTCCAGGCCAACCCGATCTTCCTGGAATGACGCCGAGCAGTTGGAGTGGAAGTACTCGCTCGGCATCTTCTTGAGTTTCGGGAAGGCCCACATGTGATGCTTGCGGTAGATCTCATCCATCGCGTCGACCGACCATGCGACCCAGCCGATACCGCACTCGATACCCGAGAACTGGATTCCCGGATAGTGCTCTATGACTCCCGAGGCGCACACGCAGGCCAGCGGCTCGACCGTCTGCGTGATCGCATGCGACACGTAGTTGATGACGGCGCCGCCGTCCTTACGCGCCACGCGCGGATCGCGTCCGGTCGAGACGTGGAACGTGACCGGCATCCCGGTCGCCTCGATTAGCTTCCACATCGGATTGTAAATCGCCAAGTTGTAGTTGGGATGGCGCGAGTCGTGCGGACCGAAGATCGGCTTGCACGGCAGGCTGAGGCCGCGAAAACCCAGCTTGGCACAGCGCTCGATTTCCTTGATGGCTCCCTCGACTACGCCGGGCGCGATGCAAGCCATCGGGGAGAGCCGATGGTTGTACGGACCGTAGGCTTCCCATGCCCAGGTGTTATAGACGCGGCATTGCGCCTCGGCGAACGCCGGGTCAGGCGTCGCCCACATCATCAGGCCCCGATTCGGGAAGATAATCTCGGCGTCGACACCGTCACGGTTGTCGTCCCTGATTCTTTCCGCGGGACTCGCGCCAGCCTTGGCGCGGACGCCGTCTTCGCCGTCCAGCTTCATGTCGAGCAGGCGGGATTTCTGCCAGCCCTCGGAGATCGACCACTTCACGCCCTTCTCATCGATCTCGGTGCGTGGCAGCCGACTGCGATACTCCGGCTCGATCCGGTCGACCCACAGGTTGGCCGGCTCGCCCGCGTGGCAGTCCGCGGAGATCATCAGGTACTTGTTGGGATCGTCGGGTCTCGCGGTGCGCTTCCAGCCCTGGGTGCCCGGCGTCTCCAGACGCCAACGGTTTGCCTCGTCGACCTCAATATTGATGTCAATGGTTCCGCCCGCCATGATTATGTCTCCTTAACTGGTTCGGACCGCGATTGTATCCACGCCCGCTTGTCTTGGCGTCTTACGGGTTCCGACCAGTGATTATCTTACCATCGCGCCGCCTGGGACAAGCGTCCAATTGGACTAACGGGATCGTCCCGGGACCATGGCCCATTGGATCAGGGTGAACTGATGCTCGGGATGGTCCTCGAATACTGCCTCGACTTCAGCCCCGATACGGACCTCTTGCTTCGGGTCGCCGAGCAGATTGCCGACCATCCGGATGCCGTCGCCGTCGGACAGCTCGACCAGCACCACGAGGTACGGAAGCGCATCTTTGAGGGCCGGATGGGCCGGATTCCAAACCCGCTCCCAGCTATAGATCCGCCCCTGCCGGAGAGCTTTTGCCAGGTGAGCTCGAACGTGTGGCACTTGTAGCAGACCCATTCGGGCGCGAATTGCAGCGTCCCGCACTTCGCGCATTTCTGGACCACCAGTTCATGCCGCGCCGCCGCGTCCCAGAAGGGCTTGTCGAGCGCGTCGGGAGTCGGCCGGGGAATCGGCAGCCCGGGCGGCAGATACGGTTTTGATGCTGGGTTCGCCATCAGAATCTTCATCCGTACCAGAAGTCATCCGTGCAGGATGAGGTCGCTCACGCCCTGCGCGACCATCGGTCCCGATACCACCAGCGAGATTTCGGCGTCTTTCACCTGCGAGGTGGATGTACCGCGGACCTGCCGCACGGCCTCGTTGATCAGCTCCATCCCGTGCACGTAGCACTCGGCGAGGTTGCCGCCGCTGGTGTTAAGCGGCAGCTTGCCGTCGGGTGCGATCAGGTTTTCGAAGCGGCAGAACTCCATCAATTCGTCGGGACGGCAGAAGCCATGCTCGACCATCGCCATCACGACGCCGCCGGTAAAGTGCTCGTACATCTGGGCCACGTCGACGTCTTTGGCGGTGATCCCGGCCATCTCGAACAGCCGCGGCGCGACGGTCTTGAAGTTGGCCGTCGGATAATCCCAAGTGTTTTCGGCCGCGACCTCGGTGCGAAAGCCTGAGCCTTGCGCCGCCCCCATCACCCAGGCGGGTTTCTGCTTCAGGTCGCGTGCCCGCTCGGCAGTGGTCAGGATCGCGGCCGCCGCGCCGTCGTTCTCCATGCAGCAATCATAGAGATGGAACGGCTCGACCACCCATCGCGACTTGTCGTACTGCTCGCGCGTGAGCGGCTTGCCATGCATCACGGCGCGCGGATTGAACTGCGCGTGATGGTACGAGGCGAGCGCAATCGCGGCCAGCGGATCCTGATTGATGTGATGCTCGTGCATGAAGCGGCGCACCCGCAACGCGACCCAATGAGCCGGCGCGAGCAGTCCGTAGGGCGCGACGTACGAGGAGAAGTTCGAGTACGCGCCCATCGCGCCCGAGACCGTGGTCATCGGAGCGCTGGCGCCGAAGCGTCCGAACTGTCCCTGCGCCAGCGCCCGGTATACGACCACGTATTTCGAGTAGCCTGCGGCGATCGCCGCCGCCGCATTGCCAATCGCCGCCGAGCCGCCGCCGCCGCCGCCATTCCATACCATATTGGCCAGGCTGAAGTGCTTCACGCCCAGCGCGGCCGCGACTCGCGCCGCCGCGTTGCGTTCGGTCGCGAACGAGGCGAAACCGTCGATGTCCTCGACCTTGATGCCGGCGTCGTCGGCCGCCTTGAGAATCGCTTCGCAGGCCAGTACGAATTCCGGCACCGGCGCGCCGCCGCGTTTGTAATAAGCGGTCTCGCCGATGCCGACGATCGCGACCTTGTCCTTGACGGTGTATTGGCTCATCGCCCGCGCCCGCTTTGCCTCATCGCAACTATCGCGTTCGATGTCAAACCGATCGTCCGCGCGCCCCGCGCCGACTAACCCATTTGGACGACGTATTGAAGCCAAGCGGCGCAAGTGGTCACGTTCTTGAAAGGCTGCATTCTATATTCTAGAATCGCGAATACTGAATGGGCCAGGATAATACACTCTGATGTTGAAGCCTCAGGACATCGCTGTTCTGCTCAAGCTTATTCTCAAAGCGCAGGACAAGCGGCCGACCTACGCCCGACTGGCCGTCGATCTCCACATGAGCCCATCCGAGGTTCATGCTTCAATTCGCCGCGCGCGCGCAGCGCGGCTGATTCACGGGCCCGAGCTCGGCGACCGCGTGAACGCCAAAGCGCTGGAGGAGTTCCTGATCCATGGGATCAAGTACGCTTTTCCAGCCCAGAAGGGAGGCATGACTCGCGGCATTCCGACCGCTTCTGCGGCGGAGCCGCTCAATCGCCAGATCACCCAGGAGGACCCAGTGCCGGTTTGGCCATTTGAGGAAGGGTCCAAACGGGGCTACTCATTCCTGCCGCTTTACAAAGGAGCCCCGCAAGCCGCTCTGAAGGACCGGGAACTTTACCAGCTGCTCGCGCTGGTTGACGCGCTACGCGACGGAAGTGCGAGGGAACGAGAGCTGGCGAGACGCGAGCTTTCCGCCCGGCTCAGGCCTTGAGTCTTCAATCGAATCGGCGACTTCTCGCCGCAATGGCGGCCAAGCTCAAGCCATTGCTGCCGGAGATCGTGTTCGTCGGAAACTTACCCCATTTGGACCATCCTTCAGACCCATTGGACCCGGCCGCACTTGTGCTAATGACACGGGTCATGGATGCACCGCTCAAGGGAATCCGCATAACCGAATGGTCGATCTGGCAGCAGGGGCCAGCCGCGACCACCACGCTGGCCGACATGGGCGCCGAGATAATCAAGATCGAAGATCGCAAATGGGGCGATCCCGGTCGCGGCATGATGCCCGCGTCGCCGCCGATCGGCGCCAAGGGCTCCCCCAATTTTCTCTTCGAGTGCAACAACCGGCACAAGAAAAGCGTCGGGCTCGACCTCAAGCGCCCCGAAGCGCTCGAAATCGTGTACAAATTGGTCGAGAAGAGCGACGTGTTCGTGCAGAACTTCAGGCTCGGCGTGGCCAAGCGGCTGGGACTCGACTACCCAACGCTCAAGGCCCACAACCCGCGCCTGATTTATGCCACCGCTTCGGGCTACGGACCCGAGGGGCCGGACGCTGCCGAACCGTCGTTCGACTTGATGGCGCAAGCGCGCTCGGGCCTCATGATGACCATTGGCGGCGCGCCCGACGATCCGCCGCGTCCGGTATGCGCCGGCGTCGCCGACGAGGCCGGGGCGATCGTGCTCGCGCTGGGAATAGTCACAGCCATACTGGCTCGCGACAAATACGGCGTCGGCCAGGAAGTGGATACTTCACTGCTCGGCTCGATGACTCTGCTGCAGCGCCTCAACGTGGCCTCGCGGATCATGACCGGGCGCGAGTTCGGGCGGATGCCACGCACGCGGGCCGTGAACCCGCTCTGGAATCACTACCGATGCGCCGACGGCAAGTGGATTTGCTTCGCGATGGCCGAGCCGGATCGCTACTGGAAGGATTTCTGCACCGCGCTCGGACACATTGAGTTGATCGAGGATCCGCGCTTCTCGGTCCTGCCGGTGCGGGCCCAGAATGCCGCCGCGCTGATCGAGATTATGGATCGTACGATTGCGACCCGAACCCGCGCCGAGTGGATCGCGATCCTGAAAGTCGCCGGCGACCTGGTATATAGCGTGGTCAATTCGATCACTGATCTTCCCGATGATCCGCAGATTGTGGCCAATGACTATATCGTTGACTACGAGCATCCCGAGTACGGCCAACTGAAGCTGGTCGGGATGCCGATTAGATTCAGCGCGACTCCCGCCAATCCGCGCGGGCCGGCGCCGAAACTCGGCGAGCATACCGACGCGGTGCTCGATGAGCTCGGCTACAGCCGCGAACAGGTCGCCCGCTTGCGCGAGACCGGCGTGATATGAGGACCGGCTCGATTTTGCGATCGATGAAGCAGCGCCGAAGCTAAATCATGAAGTCGCTCGAAGGCGTCAAGCTGGTCGAGTTCAGCTCGCATCTCGCCGCCGCGTACGCCGCGATGCTGCTGGGCGAGCATGGTGCGAGCGTAATCAAGGTTGAGCCGTCGAACGGCGCCGCCAGCCGCGGCGGACCGCATTTTCACGTCGCCAATCGCAATAAGCGCTCGCTATTCCTGGATTTCGAGTCGCGGGATTCGGGCGACCAGGTGCGCGATCTCATCCGCTGGGCCGACATCGTGATTACGGGCCATACGCCGGCACGCGCGCGGGCACTCGGCCTCGGCTACGATTCGATTCGGGCGATAAATCCGGGCGCGCTGCTGGTCAGCATGCCGCCCTTCGGCAGCCGAGGCGCGGAAGCCGGCTTCGACGCGTGCGAAGAGGCGGTGCAGGCTCGCGGCGGGCTGGCCGGAAATCAGTTCACCCGCAGCGGAGATCCCGCGCCGCTCACCTTGCCGGCGGTCGGCTATGCGGCGGGCGTGATGGCGGCGGCAGCCGCAGTCGCCGCGCTGATCGCGCGCGACGCCGGTGACGCAGGACAATCTCGCGAAGGACAACTAATAGAAGTGCCGCTGCTGGCGGCGGCGCTCGCCCTTCAGACCGGCACGATCATCCGCCATCCCAAGCTGGTCGCGCTCTATGCCGAGGGCGCCAACGACCCGCTCGGTCCGATCCCGTCGTTTCGGCTTTTTCAGACTGCAGACGGCCTCTACCTGTTCGTCGCCTGCGCCAGCACGGTCTTCTGGAACAAGCTCGCGATCGCGATCGACCGGGTGGATCTCGTTGGCGATCCGCGTTTTGAAGGCGCGCCCTGGGGATGCCAGGAAAACTGGCCGCGGCTCAAGGAAATTCTCGACGCTACGATGCGTACCCGGACGCGCGATGACTGGCTGCGGATTTTCCGCGAGGGCGATGTTCCCGCGGCGCCGGTGCTTACGCGCCAGGAATTTGTCGAGGACTCGCAAGTGCGATTCCTCAACATGCGGCGTGAGATCGCCGACCCTACGCTCGGCCCGACCGTCCAGATGGGAGTGTCGATCACTCTGCACGATACTCCCGGTGAGATCGCCGGGCCCGCGCCGGCCTTTGATGCACGCGCCCAAAGCGCCGCCGGGATCATCGCATCGATCAGCAGCAATGTGCCTTCGGACCGGCCGGATCGCGAAGGCTCACAAGCCCGCTCGCATCGTGCGGGTCCGCTGGCCGGCGTGTTGGTGCTCGATTTTGCCAGTTACATCGCGGGATCGTACGGCCCGATGCTGCTCGCGCAGATGGGCGCCGACGTAATCAAGGTCGAGAGCATGCGCGGCGACTCGGTGCGTCATCTCGCGCTCGCCTTTCTGGGCTGGAACCAGGGCAAGCGCGGGATGGCGGTGAACCTGGAATCCGCCGCCGGACGCGAGATCGTTTACGGGCTTACGAAGAAGGCCGACATCCTGGTCGAGAATCTACGGCCCGGCCGAATGCGCAAGATGGGCTTCGGCTACGAGACCCTCGCTGCGCTGAATCCCGGCCTGGTCTATATGTCGGTCACCGGCTTTGGCAATGGCGGGCCTCAGCACGATCAGCCGAGCTTCGATCCGCTGCTTCAGGCGCGATCGGGATTGCAGGCGGCGCAGGGCGGCCATCACGGCCATCCGGTGTACCTGGCTTGCGCGCTATGCGATTACGGCGCGGCGATGCTCTCGGCGCTGGGATGTCTGCTGGCGCTGCGCGCGCGCCGATTGACGGGGCGCGGCCAGATGTGCGAGACCTCGTTGCTCCAGTCCGCGATGGCCTTTCAGGCGGGGGAATTCATCTTTTACAAGGGCCGTCCCGACTTGGAGAACGGCGATGCCGAGTATCGGGGACCGTCCGCCCTGGCGCGATGCTATCGATGCCGCGACGGCAAATCGCTTTTCATTGCGATTGCCGAGGAGGCTCAGTGGGACGCGATGCGCGCGCTGTGCCCCGCGGCCGCCGGCACTGTGTTTGCCGATGCTGCACGCGGACCCGCCAGCGGGGAACTCGCAGGCGCGCTAGGCGATTTATTCGGTGATATGGAGCGCGCGGAGGCCTTGCGGATGCTAGAGCGAGCCGTGATTCCGGCCACGCCGGTCAATCGAATCAAGGACCTGTTCGCCGACCCGCAAATCGCGGCCAACGAGCTGCTCGCCGAGGTGATTCACTCGCAATGGGGTCCCGTCACGCAGACTGGAATCCTGGCGAAGTTCTCCGCGACCGTTCCTCCCGCCCCGCGCGCCGCTCCTGCGCTCAGCGAGCATACCGACCAGATTCTTGCCGAATACCTGGGCTACGATTCCGCCCGGATTGCCGCGCTCAGGAGCAGCGGGGCGATACGATGACCGATGGGGCGATTGACAATGAGGCTCTTGCGGGAACCGGTCGCGCTGCGTTGGCGCGTCTGGTTCTCATTGAGTATAGTCCGCACTCAAGTTGGGGTTTCGTCAACCCGGGGGGTTGTTAACAACCGGCGGGAGGGACTGCGTATGGCCAGCAGGATTTTCAGGGGAGCGCTCTTTTTCTTAAGCGCATTGGTGTTCGCGGCCGTCGCCCAGGCGGGGGTAAAGCCCGGCGACGTCATCACTGCGCAGAACGCGGAACTGGTGAAAGACCTCGTGTCGCCCGGCACGTACTACATGGTCAAGCACGACATGCGGATGAATATCACGGCGACCGAGCGGGTGGATTGGCCTCCGCCGTACAAGGAGGCGACCGAGAAATATTCCTCCCAGGTGCGTCTTTCCTCCGACCATCGCAGTCTGGTCGGCTACGTAGCGGGTCAACCTTTTCCGCTGATCGACGTGAACGATCCTTACGTCGGCTCCAAGCTCATCTGGAACAACGTTTTTCGGCCGATCACCAGCGACGACTATGACCTGAGGTTCTTTGACTGCCAGAGCGAATACATCACAACCGGGAGGCCGCAGAGAGTGATTCTCGACCTTGAGGTCGGGCATTACGCGGGTTACAACCTGGTTGGGCGGACCGAAGTCGAGCCGATTCCGACCGATCCCGACTACAAGATCAGCAACCGTCTCTGGATGTTCGGGGCTTACCCGATAATCGCGCCGCAGGAAGAACGGGGTGCGGGAACGATTCGCTATCGCTACGGCGACCCCAATCGCGGCGACGACGATTGGCTCTGGACGCCGGGCTCCCGCCGTGTCCGCCGGCTCAGTGAAGCGTTGCTGAGCTCCTCGATTTCCGCCCTCAGCGCCGACGCGGACCACTATTCCGGTTTCAATCCCAAGACCGAACAGTACAACTATCGCTTCCTGGGCGAAAAGGAGATGCTGGCCAGCGTGCACGCGGCCCATTCGCCCGAAGTCACCTGCCCATATGACGGCGGGGCGTCAGCCTGCCCCGAGAACTGGGAGATGCGCCACATGTACGTCCTGGAAGCGACACCGAGGCGCGAGACGGGGCAGGCGTCAGGTGCGCTCGAGCAGAAAACCGTTCTGTACCTCGACTCCGAGGTTTGGTTCGAGCCCTACGTGGATACCTACGATCGCAGCGGCCAGCTCTGGCGAACTCATATCTATTGGCTGACCTACCGCGACCGTCCGGTGCCCGACGCGCGAGTCGCGATCTACCCGTTCAAGCGCGAGTTCATTGTCGGCGCCGCGGCGATCGACACGCAGACCGGATATTCCTCGATGTGCTATCTGCCGGGAGCGCATACGCCCGAGCGGGAGTGCTGGTACATCAACATGGGCGCGGTCGACAAGCAGTTCTGCACGGTGGACGCGATGGTGAAAGCGGCGCCGTAAGGCACCCTCATCCGCAGAGCGACATGCTGCGCAAATCGCTCGGCGACCTCTCCCGGTTTGCGTCTGCGGCCAAGCCGCAGGCGCGGGAGAGGCATCTTCGGATCGTCCGCTCTTGGACCACGCTTACAGCAGGCCGCGCTCACGCGCCATCGTGAGCGCGGTGTCTTCTATCATGTCTTCCTGGCCGCCGATCATGCGCCGCCGTCCCAGCTCCATCAGAATCTCCCGCGCCGGAACGCGATACTTGGCCTCGGCCCGCTTGGCGAACAGCAGGAACGTCGAGTAGACGCCGGCGTAGCCGAGCGTCAGCGCGTCGCGATCGATGCGCACGGGCGTGTCCATGATCGGCACGACCAGGTCTTCGGCCACGTCGGCGATCTTGAATACGTTGACGCCGGTTTCGATCCCCATCCGCTCGCAGACCGCAACGAACACCTCCATCGGCGTGTTGCCGGCGCCGGCGCCGAGGCCGGCGGCGGCTGCGTCGATACGGGTTGCTCCGCATTCGATCGCCGCAAGCGAATTGGCGACTCCCATCGCGAGGTTGTGATGGCCGTGGAAGCCAAGCTCGGTCTCCGGCTTGAGCTTCTCGCGCAACGGGCCGAACCGGGCGCGCACATGGTCGGGCAGCATGTAGCCCGCCGAGTCGGTGACATAGATGCAGTTGGCGCCGTAGGATTCCATCAGCATTGCCTGCTCGAGGATTTTGTCAGGCTCCGCCATGTGCGCCATCATCAGGAAGCCCACCGTATCCATCTTCAGCTCGCGCGCCAGGCCGATATGCTGTTCGGAGACATCGGCCTCGGTGCAGTGAGTGGCGACCCGGATTGTGGACACGCCCGCTTCGCGCGCCATTCTCAGGTGATCGACCGTGCCGATTCCCGGCACCAAAAGCGCGGAGACTTTGGCGTGCTTGAGGAGCGGAATCACCGCGGCGAAATACTCCTGATCCGAATGGCGCGGGAAGCCGTAGTTGATCGAGGCGCCACCCAGGCCGTCGCCGTGAGTGACTTCGATCAGCGGCACGCCCGCCTCGTCGAGCCCGACAGCGATCGATCTCATCTGATCGAGCGTTATCTGATGGCGCTTCGGATGCATCCCGTCGCGCAACGTCATGTCGTGCAGGATGATTTTCTTCCCGCGCAAGTACATGTGAGCCTCCTTCAGGCTACCCTCACCCGGCGGGCGCAGCGCCGCCCGCCGGCCTCTCTCTGGTCAGGGAGAGGCGTTCCAGAATCAGTCAACTCGTTAAGCCGCGACGGGTTCGAGCACCAAGCTGCCGCTCAGGATCTCTTCAGCGAACATCTCGGCGGCGCGGGCGGCCGCGGCGGTCATGATGTCGAGGTTGCCGGCGTACTTCGGCAGATAGTCGCCCAGGCCCTCGACTTCCATGAACATCGAGATCCGATTGCCGTCGATCACGGGTCCGTTCTTGAGCCGGTAGCCGGGGACATACTTCTGCACTTCGCGGATCATCTCGAGCGCGGAGTCCATCAGCGCCTCGCGGTTGGGCTGGTCCTCGGTCGTGCAGTAGACGGTGTCGCGCATGATGATCGGAGGCTCGGCGGGATTGATTATTACGATTGCCTTGCCCTTGTTCGCCGCGCCGACCTTTTCAACCGCACCGGCGGTGGTGCGGGTGAACTCGTCGATATTCTTGCGGGTGCCGGGCCCGACCGACCGCGACGCCACGGTCGCGATTATCTCGGCATAGGTGACCTTCTGTACGCGCGAGACCGCGTAGACCATCGGGATCGTCGCCTGTCCGCCGCAGGTGACCAGGTTGACGTTCATCTCGCGCTTGCCGACGTGCCCCTTCAGGTTCACCGGCGGCACGCAATAGGGACCGATCGCAGCGGGAGTGAGGTCGAGCATCATCACGCCCAGCGCGTTGAGCTTGCGCGAGTTCTCCGGATGCACGTACGCGGAAGTTGCATCGAACGCGATCTGGACGCCGTCTTCCTTCACGTGGGGCAGCATCGCGTCAACGCCCTTGTCGGTGGTTTTGAGTCCCATCGCGCGGGCGCGCGCCAACCCTTCGGAGGCCGGCTCGATCCCGACCATCCATACCGGATCGAGCAGCTCGCTGCGCTTGAGCTTGTAGAGCAGGTCGGTGCCGATGTTGCCCGAACCGATTAGAGCGCATTTGACCTTCTTAGTGTCCTGCTTCATGTCCCGATCTCCGCCGGACGGCAGATCTGCGAATGATTGACTAATGGTTTTTTCCCAGAATTGTTCCAAGCCGTAAAGAGCCGGCCCGCCGGCAACGCCGGTAGCCGATCGCATCTGCTCAGAGTTCAGCGCGCACCTGATTTTAACCGGAAATAACCGTGTACCGCTGATTGGGACGGGAATGGGACGGCAAGGGTTCGCTGCTTGAACGCGAATTTCGCCGGTTGAGAATCCTTGTTCCTCGTGTTGCCGTTAAAGCCGCTCACCATATTTCTCATAGAGATACTCGCAGTCGTGAAAAAGGGGAGGTGCGTCAGTACAGCGATCGAGGTCATGAGGCCATCGTTGTAGGCAGGACAAATATGCGTTCACCGCAGCGTGCTCCCTTCGGCAATCAGCCTCCGCGGCAGCCTTGTATTTGTCTTGTGTCTGCTCTTCGTTCCGAGGCTGCTTTTCTTCTTGCCGCTCCTTGTCGATCTCCGCTTGCTTCTGCTCTTGCTGCTTCTTGAGTTCGGCAAGCTTGCGCTGTTCCGCCGCCTGCTGCCGCTGCTGGACCGCCTGTTGCTCAAGCTCCGAGATGCGCGCGCTGACGCTCGCGCTGTCCGCGGCGGTCGGCGCGGCAATCAGATATGCCCTTAGACTCGAAGCCGCCGCATCGAGATCGTTCGCCCCCTCCTCCGCGTCCGCCAGCGCTGTGTAGCCGGGCGCATACCACGGGGCGAGCTTCAACGCCCGATTCAACTCCACCGCCGCCTTGCGATATTCGCCCGCCGTGCTTGCGACCTTCAGGGCCGCCTCTCCTTGATCGATAAGCTTCCGGGCGTCGTCGGGCACTGCCGGCGGCGGACTCATCTGCAGCGCCGCTGAGATCACATCCTCGCGCAACCACTTCTCCTTCGCAGAGCCTGCCTTGGCGCGCTGGAGCGCAGTTACGTCCTGGGCGAGTTGCGCACTGAGATTTGCATTCCGCTCCGCGATGGCGGCGTTCTCGGGACGCGGCTGTTCCGGCGCCGCTTCACGCCGGGCAGCCGTCGGTTGCGCTTCGGGTGCCGCGTGCGCTTGCTGCCCGGCGGCCGGCCGCGGTTGCGGCAGGTAGATATTCTCGTAGTAATAGGCTCCGGCGAACACCGCTCCGAAGGCAACGGCCAGCGAGGCAACAGCGAGCGGCCATCGGCGGCGCTTCCCGGCCGAGACCGCAGTGTGCCCCAGTCGCGCGCTGCAATAGGGGCATACGACCGCGTTGACCGGAACGCCGCGCGTGCAGCGCGGGCACTGTCTGGCCTGAATCAGCGTCGTCACCGTGACCGCTCCGCCGAACGGCGGAGCGGAAACCGACGGCGTCGGCGTGGATGCTGCCGCAGCCGGCCTGAACCCGCCCGACGGTGATTTGATGTTCTCTAGCCGCCTGCGGAACTCTGAGGCGCTCGTGATCCGATCGGCCAGGTTGTATCTGAGCGACTCGTCGATCAGGTCGGCGATGCGCGAATCACAGTCCGGCCGGAGGCCACCGACCGGCGGAAAGCTGAACGGCACTTGGGTGCCAGGATCGCGGCCCGTGAGCAGATGGTGCATCGTCGCGCCGAGCGCATAGAGGTCGCTCCGCGGCTCGGCCTTGCCCTCGTACTGCTCCGGCGGCGCGTAGCCTTGGGTCCCAACCATCGTTGCGGTCTTCTTGGGCACGAACAGCCGCGCGATGCCGAAATCGATCAGCTTCACCCGCCCATCCGGGGTGAGCATCACGTTGGCCGGCTTGAGATCGCGGTAAACGACCGGCGGATTATGGCGGTGCAGATATTCTAACGCGTCGGTTATTTGCAGCGCGACATCGGTGATAAGCTTCTCGTCCAGCCGATTGCCCGGAGCAGCCGCAAGCTTCTGCTCCAGCGTGTCGCCCTCGACGTACTCCATCACCAGGTAGTGGCGGTTCTGCTCGCTGAAGCGGTCGTGAACGACGACGATTTGATCATGACGCAGGCTTGCGAGCATTTCGGCTTCGCGCTGGAAAGCCGCGGCGGTGGCCTGGGCTTCCTTGGGGTCGGAGAAGCTGTCGATCATCTCGGCCAGCGCGCAGGGGCGATTGGCGAGCCGCGTGTCTTCTACGAGATAGACCTGCTTCATCCCGCCGCCGCCGAGCGGACGCACGACACGGTATCGACCGGCCAATACGACGCCTGCTGCAAGCATGCGATTCTTCCCTACTGGCGCCGGTAACTGTTGCTGCCCCACGTCAGCGTGCTACCGTCGTCGCTGACGTAAAAGTCCACCGAGTCGATGGGCACTGCCTCAAAAGGGTCGAAGTGATGAATCTCGCCGGTAGCTGTGAAGCTGCAGTTGCCGCTCCAATTCGTGCGTTGATTGGTGAGGGTACCGTCGAACACGAGTTCGCTGGTTTGATACAGACCGGTCGATTCGCAGGCACGGCTGCACTTTACCCCAAGCACCCGATAAACTTGTAGCTGCTTGCCGGCGAGGTCGATCTGATATACTCCTCCCAGCCCCTGAATCGGTCTGCCGCCGGAGCCGGGCGGTAAAAAAGAGGTCGCGCCCGAACGTCTTTCGCCGCAGCACTCGACGTCGTACTCTCCCCACCTTCCGACGAAGTTTTCCCGGCACCGTTGCTCCCGCTCGACCTGCTGGCGCTGCTGCTCGGCCTGCTGGCGCTGGTTCTGCCGCTGCTGCTCTTGACGGGCCTCTTCCTCGGCCTGCTCCTGCGCCCGAATTCGCGCCTGCTCCGCCTCCTCCTCCTGCTGCTTGACTTGTAGGGCCTGGATCTCGTTGCGCAAGGCGGCGTCGCTCTGACTTGCGAAGATTCGCTGGCCCAACGCTGCGGCATGCGCCTTCACCTCCAGCGCATCGGACGCCTGCGGTGAGGCGAGCAAATAGTCGTTGGAGGCTTCGATCTCGCCGTCCAGATCGCCGGCTGATTCGCGTGCCCGGGCGAGACCCCGATAGGCCTGCGCCAGCCATGGCGCCTCGTCCAGCGCCTCGCGAAACTCGCCGGCCGCCTCGGCATAGTTGCGCGCCTTGAGATCGGCATCGCCACGATCGAGATGTTGCAGTGCGTCCTGGGGCAGACCCGGCGGCGGATTCATGTTAACACCCTCGGCTATGATCGTCCGGCGGAGTCTCTCTCGTGAGTGGCTGGACGGCTCGGCGCCGCGAAACGCCGCCATGTCGGCGTCGAACTGCCGCGCGAGCGCGAGCCGATGCGCTTCCGCTTCGGCCTCAGCCGCCGAATGCGAAGGGACCGAAGCGGGAGCGGCAATTTGCCGCACCGCTGGACTGGACGCATGATCAGGCCTGAGGATGAACACGCCTGCGACCACGGCAGCCGCGACGGCGGCAATGCCTATCGCAGCCGCGGGGATCTTTCGCCCTGATGAGGACGCGCCTACGCCTATCTCGCCCGTAGCGACGTTGCGCGCGCAGTAAGGGCAGGTGCGCGCGTCGCGCGGGATTCGTCGTTGGCAGTGCGGGCAGGGCGCGCGACGCGAGCGCGGTCGCGCGGGCGCCGCTGCGCCAGGCTGCGCCGCGACCGGCGACGCAGGCGCCTGCGCCGGGGCGAAAGCCGGCAGCGGCTGGCCTGCCTTGATGGCGAGGAGAGAATCCTTGAAGAACTGGGCGGACGGGACGCGCTCGTTTACGTTGAAGGCCAGCGAGCGATCAACAAGCTTACAGAGATCGGGATTCAGGTCCGGACGGAGCCGCTCGAGCGGCTGAAACCGAAACGGCGCCGATTTGACGGGATCGCGGCCCGACAGCGCGTGGTGCATGATCGCGCCGAGCGCGTAGAGATCGCTCTGTGGCCCGTCGCGACGCTCGTACTGTTCGGGCGCGGAGTATGGCCGCGCGCCGATTTTTGTGGCCAGAGATGGCGGCGCGAGGTCGAGCGCAAGGCCGAAATCGACCAGCTTCGCAACTCCCTCCGGTCCGATGATCACGTTGGAGGGCTTGAGGTTGCGATAGATGAACGGCGGATCGAGTCCATGCAGAACAACCAGGCCGTCCAGAATCTGGAGCGCGAGGCCGATTACGAACTCAGGCGCCAAACCGGTCTTCGGCATCCTCCTGATTCGCTCTTCTAGCGATTCGCCTTCTACGTACTCGCGGATTAGGTAGAGGCGGCCGTCTTCAGTAAGGAACTCGAGCAACTGGGCGAGGTGCCCGTTGCGAAGGGGCTCCAGCGCTTGTGCTTTCAGTTGGAGCCCTGCGGATGCCTGTTCTCGCGCTTGCGGCTCGCCAGGATCGTTCGCGGGCTCGACTACCACGCGCCGCAGTGCGGCTTGCCCCGCGTCTTCGGCGAGATAGACGCGCTTCATTCCGCCGCCGCCGAGCAAGCGAATCACGCGGTAGCGGCCGGCCAGTACGAAGCCTGCTGAAAGCACGACGTTCCTCTCCCGCTACTGGTGCCGGTAATCGGCGCTGCCCCACGTCGGCGTGCTGTCGTCGTCGCTCACGTAAAAATTCACCGAGCCGCCTGGCGCGCCGATTCAAGAACCAAGGCACTGCTGATGGCGTTCAAGCTGCTCGACATGGCCCAGCAGCGCTGGCGGCGCCTCGACGGCGCCACCCTCTTGTCTCTGGTCCGTGCGGGCGTGAAGTTCGTCGACGGAGTTCGCCTCGGTCCACCGGCCGATTCACAACATTGGACAATTACTCTCCCACAAATGTCGCGACCATTTGGCGGCAAAGCTTGCGAGCCACAGCATCCACCGGCCCGGTAAGGACCCAAGCAGGCTGTGCAGACTGATCCAAAGACCAAACAATAACCCCTTTTTCCACACTAACCGCTTTGACAGAAGCTCCGACCGCGGTAGTGGAAAAAGTAGCCCAGCCTGCTTGCACACCTTGAGTCCAGTTTGTTACCGTGCCCACAATAACAAGGTCAACCCGGAGAAGCTTACCGACCGCAACCGGATCCTCGAATTCTTGTCCAGAATCCCTGCCGACACTGGCCCCCATCCCATTGACATCCGGATGGCGCTCACGCAAAATCCGTTCTATTTCTCCACGCTCAACCACTTCGAACTTTCCACCGCTCGCCAAAAGTGTACTTTCAAATATGGTTGATAGCGCATTTCCACTTCCGGGGGATTGAGGCGCATCGTGGAATGGGAAAACTGCTACCCGGTAAGATTTGCTTTGGTCAAAGTTAGGGTTGCGATACACCAACGTGCCGGTTGACGCACAGCCAGTTAGAAACCCTGTGATTACCAATAGGCAAAGACACTGCTTGCAGAATGCTCTGACGCTGGCAGGCCCGAAGCCCCAACACTTTCGGTGCATGGTAGCCTCCATAGGGGAACAGTTCTAATTCGGATTCTTACCCACCAATGCCGCGATCATTTGGCTGCAAAGCTTGCGAGCCACGACGTTGATCGCGTAATGGTGTTCCGTAGACTTAACCAAAGACCACACAACGACCCCTTTTTCTACACTAACCGCTTTGACAGAAGCTCCGACCGAGGATCCGAATGCCTGACGTTGAGTCCAGTTTGTTACCGTGCCCACGATAACAAGGTCAACCCGGAGAAGTTTACCGACAGCAACTGGATCCTCAACTTCTTGTCGATAATCCGGATGATCCCCTCCGGCACCGGCCCCCCATCCCATTGACATCCGGATGGCGCTCGCGCAAACTCCGCTCTGTTTCTTCACGCTCAACGACTTCGAAGTTTCCACTGCTGGCCAAAAGTGTACTTTCAAATATGCTTGACAGCCTATCTCCACTTCCGGGGGCTTGAGGCGCGTCGTGAAATGGGAAAACTGCTACCCGGTACGATTTGCTTTGGTCAAAGTTGGGGTTACGATACACCAGCGTGTTTGTTGAACCAAGCTCCAGCTCCGCGCCTTCGGATTTCGTATGCCACAAGGCGATCGGATTCTTTCCCACCAACGTGGCGATCATTTGGCGGCAAAGCTTGGAAGCCACAAAATCCACGGGGTTATGAGGCGCATCATCCGTAAACTGATCCAGAGACCAAACAACAACCCCTTTTTCTACGCTAACCGCTTTGACTAAAGCTGCGACCGAGGGTCTGCCTGGCAAGTCCTGCCATTTTGTTACCGTACCCACAACAACAAGGTCAACCCGGAGTAGTTTACCGACTCCAACCGGATCCTCAAATTCTTGTACATAATCCGGACGATCCCCGCCGACACCGGCCCCCATCCCATTGACACCCGCATGGTGCTCGCGCAAAATCCGCTCTATTTCTCCACGGTCAACCAGTTCGAACCTTCCACCACTTGCCAAAAGCGTACCTTCAAATATGGTTGACAGCGCATCGCCACTTCCGGGAGCTTGAGGCGCATCGCGGAATGGGAAAACTGCTACCCGGTAAGATTTGCTCTGGTCAAAGTTAGGGTTGCGATACGCTGACGTGCCGGTTGACGCACAGCCAGTTAGAAACCCTGCGACAACTAATAGGCAAAACCACTGCCTGCAGCATGCTTTGACGCCGGGAGGCGTGAAACCCCAACATTTTCGGTCCATGGTAACTTTCATAGGGGAACCTGTACTAATTATCATCTTAATCCGAGGTGTCAAAACGGAAATCCCGGATACAATATGGGGAGGCAGCGTTGAGACGGAGTTATCTTCTTTTCGCACTCGCGGGTGCCTTTGGAATGGCGTTGCTGGGGAAGTACAGCAGCCATAGCGCAAAATCCACCCCCTTGCGTCAGTGTCGCATCGCTGGACGGCAATTGCGCCATTAAGCCGGAATTTCCATTTTGAACTAATAGCGTACTAGTCAATCGGCGAATCGGACAGAGGCTCCGCCGATGCCGCCGATAGACAGTTCGAAGCTATCGCCGGCCGACGCCGGGATCAGCGGCACCAGGGAACCGGAAAGAATGATCTCGCCCTTTCGGAACGGGATACCGAACTTGCCCAGCGTGTTGGCGAGCCATGCGACCGCCGCCGCCGGATGCCCCTGCACCGCCGAGCCGAGTCCCGAAGCGACCGGCTCTCCGTTGCGAAACATTTCGAGCCGCACCGAGGCCAGGTCGAGTCCCTTGGGATCGACGCGCGCCTGGCCGAGCACGAAGACGCCGCACGAAGCGTTGTCGGCCACGGTGTCTTCGATCTTGATCTTCCAGTTCGCGATCCGCGAGTCGACGATCTCGAAGCAAGGCATCACCGCTTCGGCGGCGTCGAGCACGTCGGCGGCGGTGACGTTCGATCCGGCGAGGTCATGGCTCAGGATGAAAGCGATCTCGCCTTCCGCGCGCGGCTGGATCAACCCGGCCCGGCGGATGCTTATCGTCGCGCCGTCGGGATAGCGCATCGCGTCGGTCAGGAAGCCGAAGTCGGGCTGATGTACGTCGAGCATCTCCTGCACCGCGCGGCTGGTCACGCCGATTTTCTTGCCGATCACGCGCTCGCCGTCGGCGGTGCGCCGCTCAAGCATCCGGAGCGAGATGCGATAGGCATCGGCGATCGTGATGTCGGGATGGCGTTCGCTGAGCGGAGCCACGGTCGAGCGCGCGCGCAAGGCCGAGTACAGCTCGTCGGCCAGAGCGCTGACGGCGCTGTCATCCATCGCCCGAGCGAATCAGCCGTTGCGCAGGAAGTCAATGCACGCGCGGTTGAAGAAGTCGCGATGCTCGACCATCACCCAGTGACCGCAGCGGTTGAGCAGCGTAACGCGCGCGTTTGGACATCCTTCGACAATTTTGGTCGCGCCACTGACCGGATTGAACTTGTCGTTGATTCCCCAGAAGCCCAGCACCGGGCATCGGATGGAACCAAGTTGCGCGGCCATGTTCGGCACCCGCATCGTGGAGAGCACGGTGCTCGGCTGGGTCACGGAAATCCCCGCGCGCTCTGCGAGCAGCTCTTCGGTGAGCAGAGCGGGGTCGTAGAGCTGCTTGGACATGATGTTGCGGATGCCTTCTGCGTTGATTGGGCCCGCGGAATGGACCCTGAGCATGTTCTGGATGCCCTCCATCTGCAGGTAGGTCGGCAGCTCCTCGAGGCCGCCCGGCGCCATCAGGATGAGCTTGCTCACCGAGTCGGGATAGTCGAGCGTGTACTTGATCGCGATCGCGCCGCCGAGCGAATTGCCCAACGGAACGCATCGCCGCACGCCGATCGCGTCGAGAAATCCGCGCAGGGTCTCGACGAAGAAGTCGAGCGTGTAGGCCACGTCCGCGGGCTTGGAGGACAGCCCGTAGCCCGGCAGGTCGGGCACGATCGCGCGCAAGCCCTGCTCGGCGAAAAACGGATAGTTCCGCTTGAAGTTACTGTAACCGCTGGCGCCGGGACCGGCGCCGTGGATGAACACCACCGGATCGCCACCGCCGCCGGCCTCGTGGTAGTGGATCTCGTAGCCCTTGGCGGTCTTGGCGTATTTGCCAACCGGAATCGGAGTGCGATCAGCCATATCCCAGAATCGTCGCAACCCGGCGTCGCCGGATGCATCGTCCGTTCAGACTAGCGCAGGCCTCGCGGAGCAAGGAATGCATTTGTTCCTGAATCCGCATTGGCGCAGTAGGCGAACCGCATGCTGCCCGGGTTCCGCTGCTGTCGATTCGGGAATGACTCTCTGATAACTTCTAGTTTTTCTTTCGTCCTAAACCGGCACGACAATGATTCCTATACGCTACAACCTGCGCAGCCTGATGGTGCGGCGGACCACCTCGCTGATGACCGCTATGGGCGTCGCCCTGGTGGTGATGATCCTCGTGATCCTGTCGGGGTTGATCGCTGGATTGCGCGGCACCGTGATGGGCGCAGCTGATCGGGGCAACTGGATCGTGCTGGCGCGCGGTATCACCTCGGAGCCGGCCAGCTTTATCAGCTACGAGCAGTACGAGTTGATCCGGAGCCGCCGGAGATCGCGAACGAGGGCAACCTGACGCTGGCCTCGCCCGAGGCGGTGACCGGATTCTTCGCCAACCCCGACCAGCCGAATCAGAACTTCACCTTTCTGCGCGGAGTCTATCCCGAAGCCTACCGCGTGCATCACGACATGCGGATCGTCAGTGGGCGATGGCCCGCGCGCGGCAGCAGCGAAATGGTGGTCGGGCGCAAGCTGCTGGCGCGGACCCCCGAGCTGGCGCCGGGTAAAGCGGTTCGCTTCGGCCGGCGAACGTGGACGGTGGTGGGAGCGTTCTCGGATCACGACAGCGCGCGCGAGTCGGAAATCTGGACCGACCTCGACGTGCTGCGCCAGGACATGGGCTATCCCAACGGCGGGTTCGCCTCGATCCACGTAGTGCTCAAGCCCGGTATGGAGGACGCCTTCAAGCACGCGCTCGACAATGACGCGCGGCTGCGGTCCGACGCTGAGACCGAGACCGAATTTTACGCGCAGGAATCGGAGTTCGCCGACCAACTGCGCGGACTCGGATTGATAATCGCGATCATCCTGGGCGTCGGCGCGACCTTCGGCGGCATGAACACGATGTACGCGGCGGTGGCGCGGCGCGGCAAAGAGGTCGGCGTGCTGCGCGCGCTCGGCTTCACGCGCGGCAACGTGCTGCTGAGCTTCGTGATCGAGAGTATCGTGATCGGCGTGGCTGGCGGACTGATCGGCGAGCTGCTCGCGATCGCCGTGGCCACCGCGACCGGACTCAACAGCCGCTTGATGAGTGTTGGCGAGTTCATCTTCTCGTATCAGCTCACCGGCCGCGCCCTGGTATCGGGACTGATCGCGGCGGCGATTATCGGCGCGATCGGAGGATTGCTGCCGGCCGCGCGCGCGGCGCGAATCGGCGTGATGGATTCATTGCGCACGGCCTGAGCCCGCGCCGGCCAAACACGAGGGGAGGATCGCGATGAACCTGTTCAAATTGATCGAGCGCAATATGCGCCGCAACTTCCGCCGTACCATGCTGACCACGCTGGTGATCACCACCGCGACCTTCGTGTTCACAGTGCTGATCTCGGTGCCGGCCTCGATGGATCGCATCATCCGCGACGCTTCCACCACGCTGCGGTTGGTGGTCAACAATCGCACCGCGCCCTGGTACGACCTGCCCTCGCGCTACTGCGATGAGATTCGCCAGATGCCCGGATGCGCCGCGTGCGTGGCGATCAGGGGATGGCCTGCGACCTACAGAGATCCGCGCGATTCGTTTTTCGCCGCCGCGGTCGGCCCGGAGATCAGCCAGGTCTTCCCAGACTACGGGCTCAGTCAGAACGTGATGACCTCGATGCGCAACGATCGCCGGGCCGCGACAGTGGGGCGCGCGCTGATGGCCAAGTACGGATGGAAGCTCGGCCAGCAGATCACGTTACACGGCGCCGATGCGTTTGCGCGGATGGACCTGACCTTTATTCTGGTCGCCGACATCCCCTCCAAACATTACCCCAACTCTTTCATCTTCAGTCGCGACTATTTCAACGAGGCGATGAAGGCCCACGGCTATCCAGCCGACGACATCGCCTGGCAATTGATCGTGCGCGCCGACACGCCCGAGCGCCTGGCGATGCTCTCGAAGCAAATCGACGATCACTTCCACAACTCGCCATATGAAACCCGCACCATGACCGAGAAGGACGCGCTCTCCAACGGCCTTTCCGCGGTCGGAAACATCCGTGCGATCGTCTTCAGCCTGTCCGCGGTGGTGATCCTGACGGTGTGGCTGATCGCGGCCAACTCGGCCGCGATGATGGTCCGCGATCGTATCGGCGAGGTCGCCGTGATGCGCGCCCTGGGCTTCAGCCCCGGCCAGATCGCCAATCTTCTGTTCGGCGAATGCGCGCTGATCGGGATGGCCGGGGGCGCCCTCGGCGCGGGCGTGGCATTGTGGCTATTCGCCGGCGGCGTATCGCTGGGCGCGGCGCTCGGGGGCAATGGCGCGCTGTTCGTGATGCCGGCGGCGGCGATTCAGGGACTGGTCGCCGCGATCGTGGTCAGCCTGCTGAGCGGCGCAATCCCGATAGCCGAGGCGATGCGTATTCCCCCGGCCCTGGGCTTTCGCCAGGTGGTCTGAGCGCAAGCCGGCGCGCGGGCACCCGCAAGCTGCCCTGAGAGCGCTCGCTGCCGCGGATCACCCCGGTAACGCAATCATGCTCGCACTGCCGGTGGCGGTGCCGCGCTGTGTCGAGGTTACGGGGCAAACCGGACTGGTTATCCGCGTCCCGCCTGCCAGGTTGAAGCTGTATGACCATTCGAGATACGTACTCGTGTAAGGCGGGATACTCAGCGGATTCAAACCCGAGTTAGTACCCATAACTAGAGCATTGAAGAAGCTGCCATTAGTGAACTGGACCAGGCAACGGGTAACGACGACCCAATTCGCGTTGCACCTGGAGGTCGTGAACTGATTGCCCGCTGTGGCAACGACGTAGGTCGGGGAGTTGGGGCTGACGGTAACCGGCAGCGTGCTCACGGCGTTGAACACCTGCGAATTGCAACTGGCCGGCGGTGTGGGCGTGGCTGAGGGCGCCGGTGACGAAGTCGGCGAAGGTGTCGGCCGAATTGGCGTGGGAGTAGGGGTTCTCGCCGGAGTCGGTGTCGGCGTCGGCCGCACTGTCGGGATTGCAGTTGGCGTCGGCCGCGTTGTAGGAATTGCCGTTGGCGTCGGGGAAGCCGACGGGCTCAGCGTTGGCCGCGCCGTGGGGATTGCGGTTGGCGTCGGGCGTGCCGTAGGGATTGTAGTTGGCGTCGGGCTTGGCGTTGGCCGCGCTGTAGGAATTGCCGTTGGCGTCGGGGAAGGCGACGGGCTCGGCGTTGGCCGCGCTGTGGGAATTGCCGTTGGCGTCGGAGAAGCCGACGGGCTCGGCGTTGGCCGCGCGGTCGGAATTGCAGTCGGCGATGGGCTTGGAGTCGGGGTTGCTGCGCCGGTTGGTGTCGCGGATGGCGTTGGTGCCGGCGTTGCGGTTCGCGTCGGAGTCGGCGTCGGCGTTCGAGTCGGCGTGGCAGTCGGCGTCCCGGTCGGTGTCGGTGTTGGCGTCGAAGCCGCAGAGCCCACGAACGCGGGGACAAATGTCGCCAAATCTACGGTTCCCAATCCCGTCGCCTGGCTGTAGCCGTTTCCGGCCAGAAAACCCAACACACTGTTAAAGCTGTTGATGCCGGCCGTAACGTCACGGAGGCCCGCCGCAGCGCCTTGCGATGCAACCATGCGGTAGACTTTCGAGTCGATATTGCCGACCCGTTTGCCATTCGCCTGCGAGAGCAACCGCGAAATTCCGGACCACAGCGGCGCGCCCAGACTGGTGCCTCCCCAGCAGCAATCGATCACTGCGCTGCCATTTGAATCGTCGCCCAGGAATACGCCGGGCTGATCGGGGCTGGCGATCATCGCGACGTCGGGCACGTCCCTGTGTCCGTCGGCAGGCACGCCCAAACCGCTCTGGAAAGAGGGCTTGCTGAACACCGCGCTAGCGCCGCCGCCAGTCGCGCCGAACGATTCGTCCCACACGCTTTCGGGCGCATTGCCCGAATCGTTGCCGGCGGCGTTGTAGCTCGGACTGAATTGAGTTCCGCCCACCCCCGTGACGTTGGGGCTGGCGGCGATCTCATTCACGTTGCGGCTGGTGCCGGCCACGCATTCGGTGCCCGCCGAATTGACCACCAGTCCGGCGGCCCCTTGATCACCCGACGACACGAACACCGACTGTCCTTGCGCCGCGGCCTGCGCAAAGATCGAGTCCATGGAAGTGTAGAAGCCATCGCTCGCGCCGCAGAAGCCGAAGCTGATGTTGATCGCACTGCATGCGTTGTCGCTGACGGCGGTGGAAATCCCCTCGACGATGTCGCCCAGGTAGAACCTCTGGGGCGCGCCTGGAGCGACCGCGTGCGACCATTCCAGGTCGATCAGCGCTTCAGCTTCGTCGCCATTGATGCCCGGATTGCTGCCGACGATTTCGCGCGTGATGCTCGACGCTGCCAGCCCGAACTGCGTGTCGAAATCGCTCACCGCCGCGTCGAGGTAGTCCGAGTCTCCAACTACCGCGATACAGTCGCCGCCACGCCCGTTGATTCCGCCGCTCAGCAGGGGAGTCTCGTCATAGAAGGTCTGGATGTCGCTGGGCGCAAACGCCCTGACGTGGCCGAGAATCGTTTCGGGGACCGGCGCGAGGGCGGGTAGCGACGGATCTTCGTGCAGCGGGATCTGCTCGAGCCATTCCGCCAGCCTCAGGTCGGGAGCCGGCGCGATCGTCGCCGCAACCGGCGACTGGCTGTCCGACCGCCGATGGAGCAGCGGCTTCGAGTGCCGAAAGTTGTCGAGACCCTCTATCGACTCGATCACTTCGGTGAATTGCGCCGGAATCAGGGGATCGGTGAGGTTGCCATAGGTGCGGCCGCCGGCAAAGGTTCCGATCGCGATGTGGAAACCGCGCTCGACCAGCCATTCCGGTCCGCTGAACTCGAGATAGCGCGCCGCCTGGCTGCGTGCACGGACCCTGAAACCCTGGGCGGTGAGCCAGCCGGAGACCGCGTCAAGGTCGGCCTCGTTGGGCCCGAAGCTTTGCGTGAACTGGCTCGGCGTCAGCCAATGCCGATAGGCCGGGGATTTTGGGTTCTGTTGCTCGGACAAAAACTCGTCCAGCGCGGCCCGGTTGCGGATCGCGAAGTGGACGCGCATCACAAGCTGCGTATCCGGCTCGGCCCATCCCGCCTGCCGCCAGCTCTCGACCTCGGCAGGATGGTTGCCAATCAGTGGCATGTTTTGGGGGGCGTTCTGGGCCAGCGCCTGCACGGCCATCAGAAGACAGGCGACAGCCGCGGTCGCGGCTCGTAATGTGGTCCGACTGCTCGCGGAATGAAACAGGCTGTCACTAAACTGATACAATATGTTTATGACGCGACACAGCCCGCGTCGTCGCGCGACAGCGTCTTCAGGCTCTTTTTGCTTCGTCCTGCCGGGCCCTTAAAACGATCCAAAGTCCGTGCCACGAACGGCAATGGGAAAAACTTTCCGCCCGTGGTTCCAGCCGGCAAAGCTCAGGCGATCGGCCCGGTCTCGCGCGCATCGCATCAACGCGGGCCGCGTGATCGATTGAAACCGCGATGGGTGAGGAGCCTTGCGCGCGCCTGCGGACAAACGTGCGATTCGATCTCTTGCCTGCGCCGCCATTGAGAGGATAATGTTTGTCCACCACCGTATCTGCGCTGACCGGCAAAGCGTCGGCGCAGGAAGGAGATCAAACGAGCTGTGCGTAGAACGATACTAGTGTTGGCGATTGCGACGGCCGCCCTGTGCGCGTCGCGCGCGTGGGCGGGAGCTGACGATCCGTCGCGGACGGTAGCCCGCGTGGGTGATAGGGACATCACGGTTGGCGAGCTTCAGAAGCGTGAGCCCGCCAAGATGCTGGATGCGGCGTACAAATATTATACGGCCGAAAAACAGGTGATCGACGAAGCGATCGACAATGACATCCTTGAGGAGCAGGCCAAGAAGGAACATGTGACCGTGGACCAGCTTCTGACACGTCATGTTCGAAACAAGATCAAGGATCCCAGCGATGAGGCGCTGAAAGTCTACTGGGAAGGGCTTGAAACCGATCAGCCCTACGAGGCGCTGAAGGACAAGATCAAGGAGCATGTCCGCGAAGGCCGCGAGCGTAAGGCGATGGAGGCGTACGCGAAGTCGCTGCGCGATGAGACCACTGTGATCGTGTTGCTCGCGCCCCCCAAGGAGGACGTGACGATCGGTGATGCCCCGATTCAGGGCTCTCCCGATGCGGCCGTCAAGGTGGTGGAGTTCGCGGACTACGAGTGCCCTTACTGCCGCAAGGTTGAGCCGACCCTCGAGAAGCTGCGCAAGGCTTACAGCGGCAAGATTGCCTTTGTCTTCAAGGACTATCCGCTGCCGATGCACAAGCATGCCGAAAAGGCCGCGGAAGCCGCCCGCTGCGCTTCAGAGCAGGGCAAGTTCTGGGATTTTCATGACAAGCTGTTCTCGGCCGACAGCCTGGAGATTGCCGAGATGAAGACTTACGCGCGCTCGATCAACATCGACGGCGCGAAGTTTGACAAGTGCCTGGATTCGGGCGCGCAGGCGGCCGGTATTCAGAAGGACCAGGCCGAAGGCACCAAGCTCGGCCTCACCGGGACGCCCACCTTCTTTGTCAACGGACATTTCATCAGTGGCAATGCTTCCTACGAGATGTTGCGCGGCCTGGTTGACCAGGAGCTGGCCGAGTCGGGTGGCAACAAGTCGTCGTCCGGCGGCGGGATGTAGCCGAAACGGTAATGTTCGCGTCGAGTCGGTCACGCTGACAGCGTGACCGACATCGACCCGGCGCTCGCGCCGCGTCAGAAAAGTACAAGGAGCGATTTGGCCGCCGGCCAAATCGCTCCTTGCGCTTCGGCTCACCCCCGCGCGGTCCGGCGCGCCGTCAGCCCTTGCGTTTGGACGGCGCCGGCGCTCCATCAGCGGGCGGCTCGACGGCGGCAGCGGCCGCAACCGGCGCTCCGGCCCGAGCCTGGAGCTTCTGGCGGATTTTGGCTTCCACGTCGGCTGCGACGTCGGCATTGGCCTTCAGAAAGTCGCGTGCGGCCTCGCGGCCCTGCCCGATCCGCTCGCCCTCGTACGAGTACCAGGCGCCAAGTTTCTCGATCACGTTGTGTTCGGCGCCCATGTTGACCAGCTCGCCTTCCTTGGAGATGCCCGAGCCGTACAGGATGTCGAATTCGGCCTCGCGGAATGGCGGCGCAACCTTGTTCTTGACCACTTTGACCTTGGTCCGCGAGCCGATCACCTCAGTCGCGTTCTTGATCGTTCCGATCCGCCGTATATCGATTCGCACCGACGAATAGAACTTGAGCGCGTGGCCGCCGGTCGTGGTCTCAGGATTCCCGAACATCACGCCGATTTTCATTCGAATCTGGTTGATGAAGATCACGATCGTGCGCGAACGGGAGATTATCCCGGTGAGCTTGCGCAGCGCCTGCGACATGAGGCGCGCCTGCAGGCCCATCTGCGGCTCGCCCATCTCACCTTCGATTTCGGCGCGCGGCACCAGCGCGGCAACCGAGTCGATTACCAGCACGTCGATCGCGCTCGATTGCACCAGGGTTTCGGCGATTTCCAGCGCCTGCTCGCCGTTGTCGGGCTGCGAAATAAGCAGTTCCTCGACCTTGACCCCGAGCTTGCGCGCGTAGGCGGCGTCGAGTGCGTGCTCGGCATCGATGAAGGCGCATACGCCGCCGAGCTTCTGCGCCTCGGCGATACATTCGAGCGCAAGCGTGGTCTTGCCCGACGACTCCGGTCCGTAGATTTCGACCACGCGTCCGCGCGGAATTCCGCCCACGCCCAGCGCCAGATCGAGTCCCAGCGAGCCGGTCGGGACGACCGCGATGTCGGCCTCAATGGCCTGCTCGCCGAGTTTCATTATCGAGCCCTTGCCGAATTGTTTTTCGATCTGACTGAGCGCCAAATCGAGTGCTTTGGTCTTGATATCCTGAGCCATCACAAAAAGTCCTCGAACCGCGGCCGTGGTTATCGATTCCGCCGAGTATTGACGAATCTTGGCATAAACAGGCTGCGATAGCGCTATGCCGAAGTCCCGTTTCTCCACCTCCAAGCCGGCTCATTTCATGGCGGCCTGAACGCATTGCCTAGGCAATCGGCATGGACGGGACTTTTAGTCGCGCAGGATTTTTGGAATACTGTTCTGGCACTCACGAAACTCTTGGCTTGGGAGGGAATCCAAAGGTGAAGAAACTTGCAATCGCGATAGCGAGTTCTGCGCTGGTGGCGTTTATCGGTCTTCAGCTTGCCGCTCCGGCATTCGCCGCGAGCAAGGTCCCCTGCGATCAGATCATGCAGGAACTGGACAGCGGCAAGAAGGCCGCCGAGGTCGCCAAGGACCTGGGCGCCACGATCGGTCACGTCCGCTATTGCAAGGCCAAGGCAAAAAAAGCCGCGAAGGCGGCAGCCGCCGCCGCTTCGTCCGCCGCTCCGGCCCCAGCCGCCCCGCCGGCGGCTCCGGCTGCTGCCGCCTCACCGGCGGCAAAGTAATATCTGATTGAGCGTCCCGCGCGCCTTACGGCGCGTGGGGCGCCATTCCACGCGGCGAACGCATTGCTCCGGTCGGCGGCGACCTCGCTGCGCCGGTGAGTCTGCGTGTGCCTGGAGGTTGCGGGCTAAGCGGCCCAGCCGCTATAGCGTTGACACGATGGCGCAATGCGAACTTTGCGAGCTGCGCGACTACACGCTCAGGTATTGCAACTTTCTGAGCCCCGTCCGGTTCGCGATTCTCGATTGCGACTCGTGCGATACGCCGATGGCCGTTCTGGGGGAGCATCGCGCTGCCGCCACCGAGGCGGAACGCTCGTTCATGATCGGAGTGTTAACGGTAGTCGCGCAGGCGAAGTACGGTGCCGACGGCTTCGTTATCGACGGCGTGATGCGGCAGATTCCGGATCACTGTCATATCCATGCCCGGCCGATCCTCTGGCGGACGCGATAGAGACCCGCTCGCACGATTCCAAATCTTCCTAATCGCTCCGAAAAGCCGTTTTTGACCCTTTTGGCGAAGCGGCCGGGGTGTGCTATATGCCCGCCGTTACGCCGGGGCTTGCCTTTGACAAAGGGAGTGCAAGACCGCGTGCCGGGGTGCGAAGCGTACCTCCAGGGAGGGTCCTGAAATGTCCAACGGCGTGGTCAAGTGGTTCAGTCCCAAAAAGGGTTACGGGTTCATTACCATGCAGGACGGAAAGGAGGTGTTCGTCCACTATTCGGCGATCGGTGGCGACGGTTTCCGCTCGCTCGAACAGGGAGAGAAAGTCGAATTCGAAGTGACTGAAGGGCCCAAGGGCTTGCAGGCCGCCAACGTGATGCGCCGGTAGTGCGCCGCAGCGGTCGCCGTCTCGGTATCCGGCCAGCGCCGCCCACGCTGCGGCGCATTCTATCGATCAGGCTCCGTCGCGGCTGCGGGAGCGGACGTTTGGGTCGGGCGGAATGTTGAGAATGTCGCGGCGATAGTAGTCGGAGAGATACTCGATTATTTCCCGCATCGAGACCACTCCCACCGGACGCTTCTCCTCATCCACCAGCGGAATGTGGCGAAAGCCTTCGATCACCATCTTGTTGAGCGCGAAGGCCACCACGTCATCGGCGTGCAGCGCGACGGGGTCGGGCGTCATATAGGCGCTGGCCGGTGTGTGCTCCAGATCGATCGGCTTGCCGACCACCTTCATCAGGACGTCGCGCTCAGTAAAAATTCCCTTGAGCTTGCCGTCGGTGACGAGCAGCGCGCAGCCGCGGCGATTCTCCCGCATCTGGCTCAGCGCCTCGGAGAGGCTGGTTTTGGTGTCGAGAATCAGCGGCGGATGGCTGAGCACGTTTGATAGCGTGTCGTGCCCCATCGCCGCTTCGAGTTCCGAGGGCCCGGGATTTTCCTCGATAAGGGCGCGATCAATTTCGTCGTCGATTACCATAACCGACCCCTTGCGGCATGACGCCTGCGCTGAGCCTGATCGAGCGTAGTTACCGGCCGCGAGCTTGACAAGCGGAAAACTCTACCATCGGACAAATTTCACAGTGCTTCAATTGCTCGGCGCGGTACCGCGAATTTCGCGCTCCAGGCACGGCAGGGCCGGCTCGATGGCCTGCAGGTCTTCGAGCGCGCCGATAAACGGGTCGCGTTTGAGGCGCGCCATCCGCTTGGGCATCGTCTTGATATTGAACGCCACGGGGTCGAGATCCTCGCTCAATTCGGCCCATTTGAGCGGCGCCGATACCGGCGCGCCCGGCGCCGGACGGGCCGCGAACGGAGCCGCGATAGTCTTGCCCTGGCCAAGCTGAAGATAGTCGATATAGACTCGGCCGCCCCGGGCGCGAGTATCGCGCACCAGCGTCGCGTCGCTTGGGATTCGGCTGACGACCAGCCCGGCCACCATCTCGGAGAACATCCGTGCCTGCTCGTAGGTGTACCTGGGCTCGAGTCCGACCACGACGTGAAGCCCGCGCTGGCCCGAGGTTTTCAGATAGGGCCGGAGTCCTACGGAGCGCAGCACCGCGCCAACTTCCTGGGCGACAATCACCGCACGCCGGGTCGTCGAACCCTTGGGATCGATATCGAACAGCAGCCAGTCGGGGCGCTCCAGATGGGGCACGCGCGAGGACCAGATATGAATCGGAATCGCGCCCAGGTTGGCCATGTAGCCGATCGCCTCGGCACTCTCCAGCACGAAGTAGGCGATGTCACGAGCGGTATCGGGCGAGTATATCGATTCGGTTCGGATCCACGCGGGGGCGAACGACGGCGCGTCTTTCTGAAAGAAACTTTTGCCCTCGATCCCGTCGGGATAGCGGGTCAGCACCACCGGCCGGTCTTTCAGATAGGGGAGCATCCAGGGCGCGATCGCCTGGTAGTACACGATCAGGTCGCCCTTGGTGTAACCCTCCGCCGGCCAGAAGACCTTGCCGGCGTTGGTAATCGTAAATGCGCGCTGGGGCTTCTTCACGCTCTGGCCTCCCGAATCGACACTCGCTGGCGCTGGCGGATCGTCGTGGACGGGCGGCCTGGAATCGCCGCGCACCGGACCCGCGTAGACACACTCGCGCGGGTTCGCGCCCTCGACCAGGCTGCGGAAGCTCGGGTGGCGCAGGCCGCCCTCGTCGGTCCATTCGCCGAACTGCACCTCGCATACCAGCTCGGCTTCGCAGAAATGCGCGCCGGCCGGCACGCGTGGTTCGGCCTGCGCCGGGCGGCGAAACGGCGAGCGATCGCGCTTGCGGCGCTCCAGCAGTTCATGAATCTCGCGCAGTTTGCGCTGGTCGAAGCCGGTGCCGACGCGCGAGAGGAAGCGCAGACTGCCGTCGGGCTCGAACGCGCCGAGCAGCAGCGCCCCGAAATGCGACCGTGCGCCAGCCGGATCGGTCCATCCCCCGATCACAAAACGGCCGAGTCGCGGGCACTTTATCTTGCGCCAGTCATCGCCGCGCGTGCCCCGGTAGATCGAGTCGCGGCGCTTGGCGACCATCCCCTCCAGTCCCGCCTGCGCTACGGCCTGAAAGAAATCCCGTCCACGCGCGCTGTAGTGATCGCAATAGCGCAGCGGGCCATCGCCTTTCACGACCTGCGCCAAGAACGCTTTGCGCTGCTCGAGTGGGAGCGGACGCAGATCGAACTCCGCGAAAGCGAGCAGGTCGAAAACCTGATAACAGGCCGGAATCGAAAGGCTCAGCCGCTCGATATCGTTTCGCTCGTGTGCGCCGATTCGGCGCTGAAGGAGCTGAAAGCTCGGCCGGCCGTCGTCCGCGAAGGCGACGATTTCGCCGTCGAGCACCAGGCGGCTGAACGGCAGCTTGTCGAGCGCGAGTGCGACTTCGGGATATTGCGTGGTGATCTCGATCCCGCTGCGGGCGAAGATGCGCGCGTGCTCGCCGTCGCGAATCGCCAGCGCCCGCACCCCGTCGTACTTGAGCTCGAACAGCCAGCCCTCGCCGTCAAACGGATTGTCGGCGAGCTTCGCGAGCATCAGGGGAAACGCCTTGGCCGCCAACGCGCCCTCGATCCGCCGCGCCTTGAGTTGCGCGAGCCCGCCCGCGATTCGTTCGCCAGCCGCGTCTGCGTCGCGAAGCTTTTCTATAGTTAGGCCGGAGAGCACCGAGCGCGGATGGGTGACCAGGACATCGTCGTCGGAGGCGTACTCGTCGCGCTTCTTGATCAGCAACCACTGTTCCTTGCGGTCCGATTGGCGCCGATTCGGCATCCCGCGCGTCCGCACCAGCGTGTAGGCGCCGCGCAGCTTGAAGCCGTGCAGCTCGAAGTCGAGCTTGCCGGCCCGCACGGCTGCGGCGGCGTCACCTTGCAGGTCGATCGGCCGATACTCGCCGCGGTCCCACACGATCACGGCGCCCGCCCCGTAATTGCCCTGCGGAATCGTCCCCTCGAAATTGCCGTATTCAATCGGATGGTCCTCGACCATCACGGCCAGCCGCTTGTCGGCGCTGCGGAGCGAGGGTCCTTTTGGCACCGCCCACGAGCGCAATACGCCCTCCATCTCGAGGCGGAAGTCATAGTGAAGCCGGCGGGCGGCATGCTTTTGAATCACGAACATCGAGCCCGCGGACGGTCGCGCGGTGTCGCCCACCTTGCCGAAGGGCTCGGGCGTTCGCTCCGGCATTCGCTTCTGCCGATACTTCTCCAGCGGCATTATTCGCCTTTATTTCGCCGGAAAATACCGGGTGTAGGTAAAGACTACTGCGAAATCACCGCGCAGGGCTCTTGTGCAGGCCGGTCGTTCATAGGCTACGATCAGCATCCGGAGGCTCCCGTTTATGGCAGCACGGCCCGTCAGCAGTGGCAATATTTCCTTCGGTCTGGTTTCCATCCCGGTCAGGTTGTTCGGCGCGACCTCTGCCAAGTCGGTGAGCTTCAACCTGCTGCATGCCAAGGACCTAAGCCGTATCCAGCAGAAAATCTACTGCCCCGTGGACGACGCGATCATCGATCGCAGCGAGCTGGTCCGGGGCTACGAGATCGAGAAGGGCCGCTACGTCACCTTCACCGATGAGGAACTCAAGAACCTCGAAGCGCGCGACGACCACGCGATCGAAATAACCGAGTTCGTACCGCTGTCGGCGGTCGATCCGATCTACTTCGAGGATTCGTACTATCTGGGCGCCGAGCCGGGAGCGGGCAAAGCCTACCGCCTGCTCTGCGACGCGATGATGTCGAGCAAGCGTGTTGCGCTTGGGAAATACACGCTGCGCGGCAAGGAACATCTGATCCTGATCCGCCCCTATGCCAAGGGCCTGATGCTCCATACGGTCTACTATGCCGACGAGGTCAAGCCGGTCGAGGAAGTCGATCGCGCTGCGAACGAGGCGGCCAAGGAAGCGGAGCTGGCCTTGGCGAAACGGCTGATCGACGAGCTGACCCACGACAAGTTCGACCCTTCCCAATATCGCGACAGCTATCGCGAACGGGTGCTCGAAGCAGCGCAGCAGAAGGTCGCGGGCCAGCAGGCCGTCGGCACGCCGGCCGAGCCGCGCCGCGGCCAGGTAATCGATCTGATGGCCGCGCTGAAGGCTTCGCTCGACAAGCGCGGCGTGGCCGCGCCCGAAACGCAGCAGGCCGAGCAGCAGTCCGCGGCCAAGGCGCATGCGCGAGCCGCGCGCTCCGGCGGTGAACGCCGCCGCGCGGCGGGAAAGAAGTAGACGCTCAACGCGGCACGCGTGCGGCGGAAGGGACAGGACGCATGAGCGACGCGTTGCCGCTCGCGAACGATCTCCGCTTCGGCGTGATCAGCGGCGCACTCGACGGTGAGCAGGCGCGCCGCGCGGTACAGGCGGTCGCCGCGATGGGTTACGATTCGGTCTTCACCGGCGATCACGTCGCTTTCACCGGCCCGATCATCGATCCGCTCACAGAGATCGCATTCTGGGGCGCGATCGAGCCCCGGCTGACCTTCGGCACCAGCGTATATCTGCTGCCGCTGCGCCATCCGACGATCGTCGCCAAGATGGTTGCGACGCTCGATCGGCTGCTCGGTGCCGGCCGTTTCATCTTCGGCGTCGGAGTCGGCGGCGAATTCCCGCCCGAATACGAGGCCTGCGGAATTCCGCTCAAGCAGCGCGGCGGGCGCACCAACGAGGCGATCGAGGTCATCCGGCGGCTGTGGACCGAGCCGCGCGTGGCGCATCACGGAAAATACTTCAGCTTCGGCGAAATCAGCATGCAGCCCAAGCCGCTCACGCCCGGCGGCCCACCGATCTGGATCGGCGGACGCGCCGACGCGGCGCTCAAGCGCGCGGCGCGTCTTGGCGACGGATGGATTCCCTATGTCGTCACGCCCCAGCGCTTCGCCCAGGGGCTCGACTTTATCGGCGCGGAGGCGCAGCGCGCCGGCCGCAAAATCGAGCGCTTCGCCACCGCCCTGTTCATCTTCTGCACAATGGGATCGAGCTTCGAGTCCGCGCTGGAGGTCTCCACCGAGCACTTGAGCCGCCGTTACGCGATGGACTTTCGCGAGGCGGCGCGCCGCTACGCCGCGCTCGGCACGCCGGCTGACGTGGCGGCCAAGATCGCCGACTTCCGCAAATCCGGAGCGCGCGAGTTCCTGATCGATATGATCGGCCCGTACGAGGAACGCGACGCGATGCTCGAGCGCTTCGCCCGCGAAGTGATCCCGCTGGTGCGGCGAAGCTAGGCATCGAGGCAATATCGAAGCGGTCTCCACGCAGGGCAACGTCGCGTCGGCGACGCCGATTGCGGTGAGCGCCAAGCCCAAGCCCGCCGGCGCCAAGGAATCGATTCTGGTGACGCCGATAGCCGGGCTAAGCTTCTACGCGGTGCGCGCAATCGACAAGGCGGGCAACATCGGCCCGCTCCCGCTGGTTGCGCCCACCGCGGCGTCGCAGGCCCGTCGCCCGTAGTTCGACAAACCGTGGGCGGATTATCCAGGCCGGCCAGCGATACGCCGGCAGCACTTCAGGAGCGGCGAGGCCTCTTATAGTAGCGCCGGCGTCCCGCCGGTGATTCACTCGGCCCCAATGAAGACCGCGACGGGCATCGCGGGCCATCGGTCGGCTGCGGGTCAGGTAGTTGGACAAATCACCGGCGGGACGCCGGCGCTACTACAAGCGAAGAGATAATCGGCAATCAACGCGAAGATGCGATCGAGGCGATTACTGCGTTTCGGATTGTCAAAGTCAGACGGTCGCCGTCGCCCTCACGACGGGCGGGCGGTCCAGGTGCCGTGTTCGCCTGACGGGGCGCCCTCGAAGGTTCCCTGCAGGCCGGCGCCGCTCTGCTCGCCTTCGAAGTAGAGGGTCTCGCCGCGATAGGGGACCTGGAACGAGAGATGGGTGCCGCGGATATAGCCTTCGATGGGCGTGAGTCCGTAACCGGTTTCGTGAATTACCAGCTCGCCGTGCAGAAAGCCGTTGGGCTGGGGTCTCAGCCGGAGCTCGATCGGGATGCTGCTCTTGCCGGCCAGCCCGCTGATATTGCCGCTGGCCAGCGTCGGCGAGTCGAGGCTGATCGCCGCGGCGCCGGGCGACACCATGCTGGTGGTTTCGCCGCCGTTGAGCGCCTCGGCTGAACCGACGCGGAACTTCCGCTCCGCCAGATACTGGCCGTTTAGATAAAACGTCACAGTGTAGGTGCCGGGAATGAAGGCTCCGCCGCTGGAGTTGCCGACCCGTCCGCTGAACGTGACTTCGCGCAGCGATTCCGGAACCATCCGGGTGTCGTAGACGCTGCCCAGCGTGCGTCCGTCCGGCGCCACGTAGGCGGCGTTGACCCGGTACTGATTGTTGTCGAGCTTATAGAGCCGGTTCTGGAAGCTGACCTCCCAGTCGACAAACAGCACCTTGGCGGGGTCGAAATTGTCGGCCGGGCTGGAGAGCGGCGTGCCGGTTTTGGTGCTGTTGACGAAGTGGATATCGACCAGTTGCAGCGGCTTCTGTTTGCGCTCCTCGATCATCGCCAGCCGGTGCTCGGCCGCCAGGCGTTTCTCCTGATCCTCGCGCGCCGCGGCTTCGCGTGCCGCCTTGGCCGCCGCGGCCCTGGCCTTGCTCGCCAGATCTTCGGTGATCGAGAAGCGCTGCTCGGCCAGGCTCTGATCGCCCAGCGAGAGATTCACCTTGTAATCGCCGCGCGGGCGATCGGAGAGATCGGGCACCAGCGCGACGCCGCTGAAGTCTATGGTTTTCTCGTCGGGGCCGACGAAGCGCTCGACGTTGGTGGAAGCGACTTGCAGTCCGCTGGGATCGAAGAAGCGCGCCTCGACCTTGTCGGAGCGTCCCTCGAGCCCCGAAAGATGGTTGGTGAAGGTCGCGTCCCATTTCAGGTAGCGCGCGTCGGAAAGCTCCGCGTCGGTGAAAGAGGCCTTGGGCGGCGACAGCGGCGCGCCCTCGCGCGTCGAGAGCTGGAGGGTCATGCGGGCGAACTCGAGTGGATGGTCGCGGGCCGCGGCGAGCAATTCTTCGTGACGCCACGGCAGCTTGTCGATCAGCGGCTTGATCCCGAGCTGCATCTGCAGGGCCGGACTCGAATAAATATACGTGGCGCCGAACGCGACCGTCCCCAGCATCAGCAGCACCACTGCCATCTTTGCGGCGTTGGCGAAGGTGTTCCGGGACCGCGGCCGGATCGGGATGAGGTCTTCGTCCGGGACTGGCGGGGGCGCGATTCCGGCGGTGCCGCTCTTGGAGCTGACGCGCCCGGTGGCCGCCACGCCGCGCCCGTAGAGCATCATGTCGCGGAATTCCTGAACCGCTTGCGGGCGATCTTCGGGCTTGTAGGCCAGCGCCATGTCGAGCGAGCCGGCCAGGTTGCCCGAGACCTCGGGACGCAACTCGCGCACCGGCGGAAAGCTGAAGGGCGGGAACTTCTCCGGGTCACGCCCGGTCAGGATGTAGTGCAGCGTTGCCGCCAGCGAGTAGATATCGCTGCGCGGATCGACCATCCCCTGGTATTGCTCGGGCGGCGCGAAGCCCAGCGTGCCGATCATCGTGCCCTTGCGCGCGGCGCGGAACAGCCGCGCGATGCCGAAATCGATCAGCACGACCCGTCCCTTGGGCGTCAGCATCACGTTGGAGGGCTTCATGTCGCGGTACACGACCGGCGGCGTGAAGCTGTGCAGGTAGGCGAGCACGTCGCACAACTGGCGCCCGATGTCGATCACGAGTCCCTCGGCGAACGGACCGCCGTTGACCGCGATCTCCTCCTCGAGGTTGCGCCCCTCGACGTACTCCATCACCAGGTAATGGCGGTTCTGATCGTCGAAGCGGTCGGTGATCGCCGGAATCGCGGGATGCTTCAGTTGGGCGAGGGTGTCGGCTTCGCGGGCGAAATATTCGTTGGCTTCCAGGCGCTGTTGCGGGTCGATGAAGTGATCGACCATCTCCTTGATCGCGCAGGGCCGGTTGGACAAGCGCTGGTCGCGCGCCAGATAGACCATCCCCATTCCGCCACCGCCGATCAGGCGCTCGATCAGGTAGCGATTCTGAAGGACGACCCCGGCGGCCAGCGGCGCCGTGGCGGCGGAATCGGGATTGTTGGGCGGCTGGCTCGTCATCGCAATTATTCTACCAGCTATTGACGCCTACTCGGCGTAAATTACTACCACTGAAATGTTGTCGGTCCCGCCGCCGGCGTTGGCGGCCACTATCAGCTCACGTGCCGCCCCATAAGGATCATTGTGGCGGCGCACGATTTCGCCGATCGGATGGTCCTCGACATGGGTGGTCAAGCCGTCACTGCACAGCACCATCCGGTCGCCGCGCTTGAGCCGAATCGCGATGGCTTCGGCGCCGGCCGGTCCGCTCTGCCGCGCGCCGAGCGATCGCGTGATCACGTTCTTGTGCTCGTGGCTGCGCCCCTGTTCCGGGGTCAACTGTCCGATCTCGATCAGGCGCTGCACCAGCGAATGGTCCTTGGTGAGTTGGCGGATACCCGCAGCGTCGCTCAGGTAGGCGCGGCTGTCGCCGACCCAGGCCACGGCCGCCTCGGGCGGCAGAATCAATGCGCTGACTGCGGTCGATCCCATACCGCGCAATTCCGGGTTCGCCGCCTGATGATCGAGGATCCTGCGATTGGCTTCTTCGAGAGCGTCCTTGAGCAGTCCGCAAAGATCAGCGGTTCCTCTGGAAGGGCCGGCGGTTTCCTCGGCTGCGAGCTTGCTCTCAACATATTCCCGGATCGCTCTTACGGCAATTGCACTTGCGACTTCGCCCGCCTCCGCCCCACCCATCCCGTCGGCTACCAGGTAGAGATAGCTTTCGGCCGGCTCGATCTGGGATTGCCGCGAGTACTGGAGCGCCATCACCGCGTCTTCGTTCAGTTCGCGTACTAGGCCCACGTCGGTCAGGGCTGCGGCGCGAATCGTGATCGTGCTGCCGAGCTTGATGAACTCGGTCTTGAGCGCGTCGGCGGTGGGCCATCGCTCGCCGGGATTGAAGGCCAGCGCCCGGCGAATCACCTGTTCGAGGGCGGGCGAGACCACATGCGGCGGGTAGAAGTTCAACGCGCCCGCCTCTTCGAGCCAGCTTTCGGCCTCGATACGCTCGCCCGTCAGGCAGGTGTAAAGCAACGCGCCGACCGAAAAGACGTTGGCGCGCTTGTCGGCCCGCCTGCCCTTGTAGATTTCGGGCGCGGTGTAACCGTCGTTGAAAATCGGGTCGGACTGCAGCTCGGTGTCGTTGCTTACGTAATCCAGGCCGGTGAGCTTCACGCGGCCGTCGGGCGCGATGACGATCGATTGCGGGCAGATGTCGTTGACCCGCAGGCCCCGCCGATGGAGCGCCGAGACCGCCTGGCACACCTGGATCGCAAGCCCGATAGCTTCGGGCTCGCTCATCCGCAGACCGCCGGCTCGCGCCGCGAGCGGTGGCGGACTCTCGTCGCGATACACCAGGTAGACGCGCCCATCCTGGGCGAATCCGGAAAGCGCGCATTGGAACGCCGGATGCTTAATCGTCTGCGAAAGCGAGAGCACGCGGCCGAAGACGTCACCGAGATCGTCCGGCGGTGGGGGCTCCGAGGCCACAGACGAATCCGCGCCGGTCGGATCGGCGGGCGCGTCTTGCGCCGGGTTCGCACCGTCTGCGGCGCCTTCGGCTACCGTCTCGATCAGGACGATCGGCTCGGCACCCGATCCGTCATCGACCTCGGGCGAACCCAACGGAGCCTCGGCGCTATGCAGCTCCGAATCGACCGACGGGGGCGCGACCGGTTCGGCTCGCGACGGTGCCGGCGCGGCTGCGGACGGCTTGAGATCACGCGTTTTGGCGCGCGGCCCGCTCGGATCATCCGCGGTGCTCGATGCCGCTCTATCCGCAATGCTCGCGGTCGCGGCCTCGGGCGTCTCCTCGTGCGCTTCCGGGTCGGTGGCCGGCCCCATTCGCTCGCGAAGCTGGAACGATTGGTTCTCGCCGTCCACGCTGCGCGTCGCACGGTACCGATTCTCGGCGGAGTTAGCGCCGAGCAACTCGACGATCTGGAAGCCGCCCTTGAGTGTGGCGCCGGGGCTGAGCGGCGGCAGCGACGGCGGCCGCGCAGCGGCGCGAGTCAGTCCCTGGCCGCATCGGTCGCAGAATTTCGCTTCGTCACCGGCCGCGAAGCCGCATTCAGGACAAGTGATCATTCAAATAGGCTTCCCAAGTAGGCTTTCCTTTTCGATCATAGCCCTTGCGCTCATCCCTTGCGGAACTCCAACCTGGCGCCGCCCAGCAAGACTTCGTCGCGGTCATTCAATTTGTAGAGTTGATCGCGTCCCAGCCGGCCGCGTCCCGCGATGAAAGTCCCGTTGAGGCTGCCCAGGTCCCGGATGAAGTAGTCCTTGCCGAGCCGGATTATCTCGGCATGGCGGCGCGAAATTCGCTCGCCGCTGCGCTTGAGCGAGGACAAGTCGAGATCGATATCGGCGCCGTCGGCCGATGCCGCCACCCGGCCGATCACGATTCGCTCACCGCAGAGCCCAAACTCGGCCTGCTCCGCCTTGCATACCAGCCGAGGTCCGTCGAGCGCCGCACCGGATTTACCGGATTTGCCGTTGGCCGCGACCGGCAACGGCGGGAGCGCTCGCGGCGTCGCCGCGCTGGCCTTTTTGACCGCCGCGGCCGGCTTCGACGGTGCGCTAGCCGGCTTCGACGAGCTGGGGGTGTGCGGCGCCGAGCCTCGCTTCGGATGGCGCGGCGATGACGCGGAATTGGCCGCGCTGCGGGAGTGCAAGGGCGTGGCTTTGGCGCCGCTGCCCTTGAGCTCCTGGGTTTTGGCGGTCGATGAAACGCGCGCTCGCGATGAAGAAGGCTCGGTGCGCACCGGCGGGGTTTTGAGGATGCGCGGAGTGGCGAAGCGCGCCAGGCGCTTGAGTCCCGCGATCTTTTCGAGCGCGGTCGACATCGGCGTGGCCGGCTCGGGCGCAGGTGCCGCCGCGACCGAAACTGGATTCGTCAGGACGATGGTCGGCATCGAGGACGCGGACGACACGCTCGCCGGTGCCGGCGCACGCGGCGCCGGCGTCGCCGGGGCGGCGGCCACGGGCCTGGAGAGCGCAATCGTCGGCATCACCGCGATCGAGGGCGCCGCTCGCATCGGCGCGCCAACTAATGTCGGGGCTTCCTCTTCGGCTGGCGGCGGGACCGGCAGCCGATCGAGCATCTCTTTGGCGGAGGCCGGGCGCTTGGCGGCGTCTTTATCCAGCGCGCTCATTATCACCCGCTCCGTAGCGGGCGAGAGCTCGGGTGCAAGCTGGCGCGCGGGCGGAAAGCTGAACGGCGGCTCCAACTGCGGATCGCGCCCGGTGAGCAGATGATGCATCGTGGCCGCCAGCGAGTAGAGGTCCGAGCGCGGCTCCGCCTTGCCCATGTATTGCTCGGGGGGCGCGTAGCCGATCGATCCGATTTGAGTGCCGCGCCCGCCGGGCGGCAGAAAGCGCGCGATTCCGAAGTCGATCAGCATCGCGCGCCCGTGCCGGTCGATCATGATGTTGCCGGGCTTGAAGTCGCGATAGATAATCGGCGGCTTCTGCGCGTGCAGAAAGACCAGCACGTCGAGAATCTGGCGTGCCCAGCGGAGCACCCGCGCTTCCTCGATACGCGCGCGCGGGCCCAGCTGGTCGAGCATCGCCTGAAGATCTCCGCCCGCAACGAACTCCATCACCAGGTAATGGCGGCCGTTCTCGATGAAATTGTCGAAGAGATTGGGGATGCCGGGATGCGTCAACGCGGCGAGCACGCTCGCCTCACGCTGGAAGTCCTCGATGGCCTTTTTTTCCTGCTCGCCGCCGGCATCGACGATCATCTCCTTGACGGCGACCGGACGGTTGGCCAGACGAGTGTCGTTGGCCATATAGACGCGCCCCATGCCGCCCTGGCCGATTACCTTGTTAACGCGGTATCGGCCGTCGAGCAGATGGCCGGCGGGTACGGGGTCACCCGGTTTCATCACGAATTCAGATTTTCAGCCGGGCGCATCGAAGATGCGGCCTCGCGGCCAACGGCCGTGGCCGGCCGTCGAAGCCGGCGCGCTACGAAATGGGTTCGACCACCAGCTTCAAGAAAGTCTTACCGATGATAATCTCGTCGCCCGTTTTGATCTCGACCGGCGATCCCGGCTGCAGGCGCGGCTGGCGGTTGACGTAGGTTCCGTTGAGGCTGCCGATGTCCTCGACCGTGATTTTGCCGTTCTCGATTCTAACCAGGGCGTGCTTGCGCGAAATTTTGGCCTCGGGATCATCCTGCTCGAGGTCGACTTCAGGGAACGAGCCGGTCTCCGGGTCCCATCGGCCGATGAAGTTGTTGCCGTCTTCGAGCGGAAATTCCTGGCCCTTGCGGCCGCCGCGCGTGACCTCGAACTTGGCCTTGAATTGCGGCACCGCCCCGGCAGGCGGAGGAGCGGCCGGTGTAGGCGGCGGCGCTTCCGGAGGCGGCGCGGCGCCTTCGGCGGCAGGCGCAGGCTCGGGCGGAGGCTTTATTTCGCCGGTGGGCGCATCGGAGGCGCTCGGCGCAGCCGGTTCCGTGGGCGGTGCCTCAGCGGCCGGCGCGATCGCGCCGTCGCCCGAAGGGGCCGCCGCGGTTATTTTGGCGCCGCATCCGTCGCAGTAATCCAAGCCGTCCATGTTCTCGTAGCCGCATTCACCACATTTGATCATCGTCATCAGCCCCCAACCAGCCGGCCCATCAGCCGGCCGCGTCTTCGGCAAACATTTGCTATTCTGAAACTATTCCGACTTCTCATCTCTGAGCGCCTCCAGAGCCGCCGGATCGAGCATCTGGGTCTTCCGCACCACTGCCTGCGCTTGCAACAGGGTGGTTTTGGCCGCCTTGGTTTGCAGGGTCTGGGTTTTCTTGATCTGCTCCACGAGTCCCGACAAGGCCTGGGTCGCTTTCACGTTGCCCAGCCGCTGCGTGCCCTGGATCGCATTGCCGAGCAGCCGCGTAGCGCGATCGATGTTGCCCAGCTTGAGCTCCTCTTCGGCCTTGGCCTGGAGCTTGGCGATCGAAACCTGATCGACCAGGTTCATCACGCGGCCGTTGACTTTGCTCGCCAGCGCCCGATCGAGCGTGTACTCAACCGTGACCTCGGTCTCGATCGATCGCTCGCCCGCGCCCGGCTCTTCGTAATGGAACGCGCTTTGACCGATCCTGACCAGGCCGGGCTTGCGCGGCGGCAGCACCAGCGTCAGCAGCACCGACGCAGGAACGGTGGCTTCGAGATCGCCGACCGAATAGGCCACCTTGCGATCCTCGGTCAGCAGCGGCGAGCCGAGCGCATAGATATCGGGGCTGGCGCGAAACGCCTCGCGAATCTGGACGCCCTGTGCGAGCGTCACCTCGATCCGGCCATTGCGCGCCGATACCGCGCGCAGGCCTTGCAGCTCGTCGTCGAAGATGCCGGGAATCTCGGCCGCATCGCCGATGAAATGATATTTGCCGTTGGAGTCCTGCGCGATTCGCATCAGGAGCTTTTCGTTGAACTCCACGCCCACGCCCATCGCGGAGAACGACAGCGGCCCGCGGTTCTGGTTGACCAGCTCGACGCAGGCCATCTCTTCGTAAGTCTGGCCGTCGGTCAGGACCAGCACGCGGTTGAGCCGATCGGGAGCAAGGTTCTTCTTGACCTCGTCGATCGCTGCGCTCATCCCGAGCGCCATCTTCGTGCCGCCGCCGATATCGAGCAGATCGATGTCGTCGATCGCGCGCTTGAGCGCCGCTTTGTCGTGACCGGCGTTGGACGGCGCGAGCACTTGCGCTTTGTCGGCGAACGCGACAATCGCCATCTTGTCATCGGGCGCGAGGTTATCGACCAGGAACTTGACCGCCTCGACCACGAACTCCAGCCGCCGCTCGTCGTACATCGAGCCCGAGCGATCGAGCACCACGCCGAGGTTGAGCGGCAGTCGGCTGCCCGCCGCCCCGCTTCGTCCGCCGGAGATCGCTTCAAACAAAACATACAGAACGAAGTTTTCAGCGCTGGAAAGCACGTAGTCGCGGCTTACCAGCGCCTCGAAGGTCAACGCTCCGGCCATCGGCGATCTCCCATCCGTCTATTTTAAGGGCAAGATTCAGGCCTTGGCAACCGAGGCAGGGCAAGGGCGCACGTTGATACGCTCGAACCAGGCATCGGTTTCGATGCCAGACGGCTGGGCCTTGCTAACTGGGATTAGACCGAGGCCATCGCCACGTGAAATCGTTTCCAACCGCAGGACGGTGCTCGCTCTGTGACCCTCCGGCTGCTTGGGCTATGATCGATAGCAGCCGATGGATCTTCGGGGAAAATGTGCGATTGCCGGTCTGGGGGCGACCCGGATGGGCAAGAATTACGAGCACTCGCATGCGCTCGGCTTTGCGATCGAGGCCGTGCAGCTTGCCCTTGAAGACGCGGGGCTGACGCGTTCCGACCTCGACGGGATGCTGGTGAATCCGGGAATTACCTGGATGGGCAATCCGATGGCCTCGTTCGACGTGCAGCAGGCGATGGGGCTGCGCAACCTGCGCCTGACCGCGAGCATGAACCTCGGCGGGGCCACCGCGGCCGCGATGGTGATGCATGCGGTGCAATCGATCGCGGCCGGGATGGCTGACGTGGTGGCGTGCGTGTTCGCCGACGCCCCGCTGAAGCCACCCGCGCCGAAGTCCGCCAAAGGCTCCGGTGGCTCAGCTGCCGCCTACGGGTTCGGGCGCGCGCTCGAATCGGCCTACGGGCTGTTCGGCGTGAACGCGACTTACGCCTTCGTCGCGCGCCGCCACATGTATCTCTATGGCACCAGCAACGACCATCTGGGCGCGATCGCGACCGCGCAGCGCGCATGGGCCAATCTGAATCCGCAGGCCCAGATGTACGGGCAGCCGATGTCGATGGACGACTATCACACCTCGCGATGGGTGGTTGAGCCGTTTCATCTATATGATTGCTGCCTGGTATCCAACGGCGGGCTCTGCCTGATCGTCACCTCCGCCGAACGCGCGCGCGACTTGAAGAAACCACCGGTCTACGTGCTCGGCATGGGACAGGGACACCCCGGCGGCGACCCGCTCGAAACGCTCACGTCGGGCGCGCCGATCGCCAAGCAGACCGCGTTCAAGATGGCGGGCGTCGAGCTCGAAGACATCGGCTTCGCCGAGCTGTACGATTGCTACACCTTTACCGTGCTGGTGACGCTCGAGGACTACGGGTTCTGCCGTAAGGGCGAAGGCGGCGCTTTCGTCGCCGGCGGACGGCTGGGGCCCGGCGGTTCGTTGCCGGTCAATACCGGTGGCGGCCAACTCAGCTCGTTCTACATGTGGGGGATGACGCCGATCGGCGAGGCGGTCACGCAAGTGCGCGGCGAGGCCGGAGCGCGCCAGGCGCCCCGGCACGAACTCGGCCTGGTATCGGGCAATGGCGGAATCCTCGCGACCCATTCCACGCTGATTCTCGGTTCAAGTAACTAGAGTGTCCTGAGTTGGAAGTGCGTTGAAGATCTCTGAGCCCTATCTTCTCCCCGATTCCTAGGGTTTTCATTCTCCAGAGTTAAGCCCAGGTTGCCTGCCGTCATGTGCGGGAGTAAGCGAATCCAATAATGCCGGAGACCAGCAAGCCCGTTCCGGTCGTCACACCGGCGCTCGCGCCGTTCTTCGAGGCTACGCGGCGGGGCGTACTAACTGTACAAAAATGCGACAGTTGCGGCAGGTTCCGCTTTCCGCCGCGCGAGCTGTGTCCGCATTGCCTCTCGGGCGGCGCTTCATGGGCGCCGGTCAGCGGCAGGGGCGAGGTCTTCAGCTTCAACGTGATGCATCAGGTCTATCATCCGGGGTTCGCGGCCGAGGTTCCCTACGCGGTGGTCGTGGTCCAGCTCGAAGAGGGCGCCCGGATGGTATCCAATGTGATCGGCGTCAAGCCGCACGAGCTCAGGTGCGGGATGCCGGTCGAAGTGGTATTCGAGAAGCTCAACGACGAGATTACGCTGCCGAAGTTTCGTCCCCGCCGGAGCGCGTAAGGCCAACCAATGTCACTCGACGAAAAATACCTGCAACGGCTGATCGAAAGCTCGCCGGATATCGTTATCGCGGTCGATCGCCAGGGTATCGTGGTCTACTACAACGACGGCGCGCGCCAGAACCTCGGCTACAGCTCCGCGGAGATGATCGGCGAGAACCTCGCCCGCATCTATCCGTCGGTCGAGGAAGCGCGCCGGGTGATGAAGGCGATGCGCGAGTCGAAAGACGCCGGGCGAATCTCGAGCTTCGAGACCACATTTCGCAGCAAGACCGGTGAGATGATACCGGTTGCGATCTCGGGCTCGCTGATCCGCGACGAGCAGGGAATCGAAATCGGCTCGATCGGTTTCGCGCGCGACATGCGCCGGATGCGGCTGCGCGAGCAGCTGGCCACCGCCGGCGAGATCGCCGTGAGCCTCGCGCATGAGATCAACAACCCGCTCGAATCGATTACCAACAACCTGGAACTGTTGACCCGCTCGCTGGAGGCCCATTTCAGCCAGGCTGACTTCGCAGCTGAAAGCGAGCGCCTGGACTCGATCCGGACCGCGATCCGGCGCGTGCAGGCGATCGTGCAGCGGCTGGACGAGATGTCGCGCAAGGGCGTTTATCAGACCCGCGACTATCTGGCGGGAAAAAAGATGACCGACCTGGCGCCGCGCGAGCCCGCCCCGCAAGCCGGGCAGCATGACGACGATCGCCCGCATGGCGATTGGCCGTTGCGCGGGATGGCGGTGCTGGTGCTCGACGACGACGTCTCGGTGGTCACTTCACTGGCCGACCTGCTGCGCGCGGAACAGTGCGTCGTGCATACCGCCACGCTCCCGAGCACCGCGCTGGGAGTGCTGCGCAACATGAAAATCGACGCGGTGATCTCGGACGTGGTGATGCCCGAGATGGACGGTTACGACTTCTACACCAAGGTCAAGGAAGAGCTGCCCGAACTGCCGGTAATCCTGATGACCGCCTACTACTACGACAAGGACCACATCATCAAACGCAGCCGGATGCAGGGCCTGGAAGGCGCGATCTTCAAAAAGCCCATCAATCCGGCCAAACTCCGCCAACTCCTCGCCCACAGCCGCAACCGGACCTAAGCGCCACGATCGCTCGCGGACGGCGCGCGTCGTTCGACGCAACCGCAGCGCTACGGCACCAAGGCGATGAAGCGGGGACTGCTGCTGGCGTTGCCGTTGCTCTCCGTGTCGTAGGAACCGATGTAGTCCAGCGCAAAGTTGGAGGACGCGTTGACACTGAAAGCGCTCACGGTGCCGTTGCTCTGGTTGGTCACATAGACCAGGCCGGCGGATGAACTAACCGCAATTCCGGTCGGCTCATTCAGGCCCGTCACGTTGCCGCTGCCCTGCAGCGTCTGTCCGCCGTTGATCACGGCGTATTCGGTGATCGTGTCGGCGGCCGCATTGGCCGTATAGAGATAGCTTCCGCCCGGTCTCACCGCGATGCCGACCGGCTGGTCGCTCGAGGTGCCGGTGCTGAAGCTGTTGATATAGTTCAGTGTGCCGGCGCCGGCGCTTCCGATCTCGAATACCGCAACCATCCCGTTCGCGTTATCGGTGGCGTAGAGCTCACCCCCGCCGGGATAGAGCGCTACCTGGCTGGGAGTTCCCGAAGCGGTTCCTTCGATCAGCACCTTGTTGACCAGCGTCAGCAGCCCGGTGGTCCCGATACTGTACGAGTCGACCGTGCCCGCGCCGGTTTCAGCCACGTACACGTAACTCCCGTCGGTCGTGACACCCTCCGGCGTGGTGAGCCCGCCGATGCTCCCAATCGAGGTCAGAGTGCCGTTGGACGAGATGGAGTACTGGGCGATTGTGCCGCTGCTCTGGTTGGTGACGTAGGCGTAGCTGCCCGAGGGAGTGACCGTGATTCCGTTCGCCCCGGCGTTTGATCCGGCCGATATCGTCCCGATCGAAGTGAGCTTTCCTGAAGTCGAATTGACGCTGTACTGGTGGACCAGATTGTCGGCGAAGTTCGCCACGTAGAGGAAATTGTTGGAGGGATGGCCCACGATACCGACCGGGCCGCCTGCCGAGCCTCCCGAAATTGTGCCGATCAGGCTCAACGAACCGTTGCTGCTGCTGAGCTTGAACTCGGAGACGTTGCCGTCGAAGTTCGTGACGTAGGCGAAACCGGTGCCGCCGGTGCTGCCTCCACCGCCGGTGCTGCCGCCGCTGCCGCTGGAACTGCTCGAGGTTCCGGCGATATCGAAAAAGCTCCCGCCGCATCCGCCCTCAGGGACGGCCGCGAGCAGCAATAGTGCGATCAGCGCAAGCGTTGCTTTGTTGCCCATCCGGCGAATACCCATTGCAGCACGATAGCAGGAAAGTCCGCGCAAGTTTGCTTACTCCCCGAACCGAATCCTGTTTAATCGAGATTCGCGGCCACGTCGAGTCTCAGCGCGGCCTTTTCGGCCGCTCGATCGGCACGTCGTCGCGATTGCCCCATTCCGCCCACGAGCCCATGTAATTGCGCACGTTGCGATATCCGGCCAGCTTGAGGGCTAAGTAGGCGTGCGCCGCGCGATAACCGCCCTGGCAATAGGGAATTATCTCGTTCTCGGGGCGGAGCCCCATCCGCTCGAACGCGGCGCGCAATTCGGCGGGCGGCTTGAAGGCGCCGTTGGAGTCCAGTGCGTTGGTCCATTCGAGGTGAAATGCTCCGGGAATCGCGCCACCGAATTTGGCCCGTACGTTTTCCGCGTAGTACTCGGCGTCACTACGAACGTCAAAGATTGATACGTCCCCGCGGCCGATACGTTTCAGGATGTAATCGTATGACGCGATGGTCTCCGGCCGCGGCGCGATCGAAAATGCGCTCGGTGCGAACGGCTCGGCGCTGGTTACCAGCTCTTCGGCTGCGGCGGCCTTGAGACCACCGTCTAAAATCCGCACCGCCGGATGGCCGAGATACTCGAGCGCCCAGGCGCCCCGCGCGGCGCGCATCCCGGAATCCTGCTCGTAAAAAACCACCGTTTCCCGACCGGTGATTCCGAGCGCCGAGAAAATCCATTGGAGCTGGGCGCGGAATTCTTTAAGCCCCTTATCGCTGGTGTCGTAGTAGTGGAACGGAAAGGGATCGAAGTGGCGCGCGCGGGCCAGATGCCCGCCCCAGTATTCCGCCGCCGCTCGCGTATCGATCAACACGACCGACGGGTCGCCGCGACGCTCCCGTATCCATCGCGCGTCAACCAGGTACTGCGCGTCGTCCGGATGTGAAGTCATGGCAAATCAGCCGGTCGGATGTTCTGATTTACCCGGAAGAAGTTCTTCGGGTCGTATTTCTTCTTGATGCGGGCCAGACGCTGATAGTTGTCCCGATAGGTGGCTTGGACGCGGTCCTGGCCCTCTTCCATCATGAAGTTTACGTACGCACCACCGGCCGCATACGGATGCAGGGCGTCCCAATAGTCCTTGCACCATGCCGTGATTTTTTCGCGATTGGCGGGGTCGGGGTCCACGCCCACGATCACCTCGGCGAACAGCGCCTCGCGGAAACTGTATGCGGTATCGTTCTTGCCGACGCGCTGTGCCGCGCCATTGACGGGATAGAGGTGCATCGTGCAGAGCGTAGTCGGCATCCTGGACCCGTGTTCGACGTGCCGGGCAATGGCTTCATCGCTTAATTCGGTGAAGTTGTCAGCCCGCCAATACCATTGCAGGCCGGGAACGTACAGCGGATCAAAGAAGCTCTGCGCGGCCGGAAATGGCGCAGGCGCAACGTGGTCAAAAAGCGGGTTACCCAGCGATCGCATCGGCTTCAGGGATTCTTCCGCCTGTTCGGCAGACCCGGTGCAACACCATATGATGCCGCATACTTTCTTATGGTGGAGATGCTCAGGGAGCATCGGCCAGGGTGGGACGACAAGAAAAGCGAAAAAGCCGCTCACTTCCTCAGGAGCTTCCTGGATGAAGTCTCGATAGGCGCCGAGGACCTTCGCGGCCTGGTCGAGCGGCCAGAAGGTCGGGCCGAAGTGGACCGTCTTCACCGGATGGAGCCGGAATTCGAAGGAAGTGACCACGCCGAAGTTTCCGCCACCGCCGCGCACCGCCCAGAACAGATCGGGATTCTCTTGGCTGCCCGCCGTCACGAAACTGCCATCGGCCAGAACCATGTCGACAGAGAGCAGATTGTCGATCGTCAGGCCGAATCTGCGCGCGAGATGGCCGATACCGCCGCCCAGGGTGAGCCCGGCCACTCCGGTGGTGGAGATGATGCCGGATGGTACGGCCATGCCGAAGGCACACGTTGCATGATCCACCTCGCCCCCAACGCACCCGGCCTCAACGCGGGCGGTTCTGTCTGCGGGGCTCACGCGGATGCCCTTCATTCGTGAAAGGTCGATCACCAGGCCGCCGTCACAGGTCCCCAGGCCGGCGCCGTTATGGCCGCCGCCGCGAATCGCGGTCAACAGGCCATTTCCCGCGCCAAACTCCACCGCCGCGATGACGTCGGCAACGTCCACGCACCGCGCGATGAGACGCGGGCGTTTATCGATCATCCCGTTATAGACTTTGCGCGCGGGCTCAAAGGCAGCATCCGTGGGCTGAATGAGCTGCCCACGGAAAGAACTCTTCAACTGATCTATCGATTGTGCAGGCATAGGGTTCTCCCCATCACCATGATGTTTGATATAACATCCGTGCGAGGCCGCAAAATGCCCCGGCAGTAAGGGCAACCCCTTTTTTCGGAAGCTGACATGCCGCTGTACATGGACGTCCATACCCTCCAGGGAGCAACCACGATACAGGTTGACCAGGCGCACGCCGCCGACCTCGAGACGCAGGGGAAGTACGGCGTTGAGTATCTCAAGTACTGGTTCAAGGAGAGCCAGGGCAAGGCTTTCTGCCTCGTCAATGCGCCCAGTCCGGAGGCTGCGCAGTTAGTGCATCGTGAAGCACATGGGCAGGTTGCAGAGAAAATTATTCCAGTCGAGCCCGAACTTGTAGAGGCCTTCCTCGGCGGAGGCGAGCAGAGTCCGTCGGGAGCGATGCTCGCCGTTGGTGGCGCGGGCAACGAGCGCGATCCCGCAATCCGGACCGTCCTCTTCACGGACATCGTCGGCTCGACGAATGAAGCCTTGGGGGACGAGGCGGTCATGGCTCTGCTACGCGTCCATGACGCGATCGTCCGGGACGCTCTGGCCGCGGCAGACGGCCGCGAGGTCAAGCACACCGGCGACGGTATCATGGCGTCCTTCGTGTCGGCCGCGGCCGCGGTTCGCTGCGCAACCCGGATTCAAAGCGCCTTGGCCAAGCATCGGGAGGAGCACACCGGGCATCGGCTCAAGGTTCGGATCGGCGCCGCCGCAGGGGAGCCCGTCGAGCATCAGCAAGATCTCTTCGGAGCGACGGTCCAACTGGCCGCGCGCCTGTGTTCCCACGCCCAGCCGGAGCAAATTCTGGTCTCGAACGTGGTTGCCGAGTTGTGCCTCGGCAAGAGCCTGCCCTTCAAAGACCTGGGAGACGTTTCCCTGAAAGGTTTCGATCGCCCGATCCGGGTTCACGCCGTCGAATGGTCCGGCGTAACGTAAGACGCTGCGGCAATCCGATAAAACCGTGCAACTATGGGATTTGGACCGGCGTCGGTCTCCCCGTAACGATGCCCCGAAGCCATCGCACGTCGATTAGGTACTGCGCGCCGCCGGCTGTGAAGTCATGATTCCCTCCGCCGGGTAGCGGGCAGTTCGACTCCGGTTGTAAACGTCTCCTTCACGATTGTCACGCGCGCGCGTGGTGTGCGCCGGGGGGCGATGCCGCGCGAAGGATCCCGGGGCTTGTCATTCCCGCGCGTCTGCGTTGCCTGTCGCGCGAGGAATCCCGGGCAGGGATTCGGGACCCTTCGCGCGCCAGACAAAGCAGACGCGCGAGGGTGACAGAGGGCGGCGATGAGCGAGAACAGTGGTATCGCGTCGTGAAGGAACCGGGCCTACCTTGCTTGCGCTCGAAAACGCGGCGCTCAAGAGCCTGCCCTGAGGAGCCGGCGGGCGACGAATGGGTCGTTGGTGACGCCGGCGTAGAGCGTACGGGCCAGCCTATTCGTGACGCCATTTTTGACAGCCATTTTGGTATCTCTAATGTTGGACAATTCCCGCGAAAATACTGGAGTTTTCCGAAACCATCGGCTTGCTCTTTCCGTATTGTGACGTCAATTCTGACATGATTTTTGGCCTAATAATGCAGTCCCGAGCGAGCGTCCGGACCCGGCGGGTCAGGCGTCGCGGCCGACTGCTTCGCCGATTGAGCGTAGACCGTCGCTTTTGAGTTGGCGAGCCAGCGCCGCTTTGATCGCGCCGATCAGGCCGGGCCCGCCGTAGACCAGACCGGTGTAGAGCTCGACCGCGCTCGCGCCCGCCCGGATATGCGCGTAGGCGTCTTGCGCACTGGCCACGCCGCCGACGCCGATAATCGGCAGCTTGCCGTGGGTATGCCGGTAGAGATCGCGAATCACGGCCCGCGCCCGCTCCCGGAGCGGGCGCCCGCTGAGCCCGCCTTCGTACGCAGCGGTTACGCCCACCGCCTCGCGCGCGATCGTGGTGTTGGTCGCGACGATTCCGCTGACCCCGAGCGCCAGCGCCTGATCGCAGATTTGCGCCAGCATCGGCGGCTCCAGATCGGGCGCGATCTTGATCAGGATCGGCCGGGCCGGCGGAGCCGCAGCCGATCTCAAGGCCGCGAAAATCTCGCGCATCCGTTCGGGCGCCTGCCATTCCCTGAGCCCCGGCGTGTTCGGCGAGCTGAGATTTACCACCACGAAATCGGCCAGCGGGCCGAGGGTGCGCATCAAGAGGGCATAGTCCGCGGCGACGCGCTCGCGGGACGTATCGCGATTCGGTCCGATATTTACGCCGACACGCATCTTGAGCCCCGCGCGCCGCAGCCGGCCAAGGCGCCGCGCTGCTGCTTCCATCCCGGCGCTCGGAAAGCCCAGCCGGTTGATGAGCGCCTGATGCTCGGGAATTCGCCACATCCGGGGCCGCGCGTTGCCGGGTTGCGGGCGCGGCGTAATCGTTCCGAACTCGGCGAATCCGAAGCCCATCGCCTGCCATGCCCCGGCCGCTTTCACCTCTTTGTCCATCCCGGCGGCCAATCCAATCGGATTGGCCAGCTCAATGCCGCAGAGCGTGGTGCGCAGCTCGGGCGGGTCATGAGGACGCATCCCAATCGGCACGCCCGTCAGCAGCGCGAGGGTCAGGCGATGCGCGGTCTCGGCGGGTAGCTGAAAGACGATCTGCCGCAGAACCCGCGCGTAAAGTTCCTCGACCATCGTAGGCATCACTGATGTTACCTTGGGCGAATCTTGCAGTCCGCGCGCGGCCACGCAATCGCCGCGATGTGGACAGGCGCGAGGCCCCCAGATGCGGCCGATCACGAGCTTGGGCTAGAGTGCGGGACTATGATGTCATTGAGGGCCGAGAGAGAGCCGTGAGCAGTCAGGCGCAGATGCAAGTCAAATTGATCGACTACGCCAAGGCGCCGCTGGAAAAGCTCTACGCCGCGTTTCGCACCTGTTATTCCTCCGACACGCCGATCGAAATCTGGGAGAAGATCGAGGCCGAGAAAATCAGTCACGAGAAAATCCGCGAGTTCATCCAGCAGCGGTTGCAAACCGGCCACGCCTCGCCGCTCGAGCAGGTGGTGTTCTGGTTCGGGATCGCGGGAGTTTCACGATCGCTGTCGCATCAGTTCGTGCGCCATCGGATCGGGATCAGCTTCGAGCAGCAGAGCCAGCGCTACGTTAAATTCAAGCAGGACAAGCTGGCGTTCGTGCTGCCCGAATCGTGGCGGCGCGCCGGGATGGAAGAAGAATTCTCGGAGCTGCTGTCGCGAACCTCGGAGTTGTACGCGCGCGCGCTCAAAGCCGGAATTCCCGCCGAGGACGCGCGCTTCGTGCTGCCCAACGCCGCGCCGACCAATTTTCACGTGATGGTGAACTTCGCCGAGATGCTCCACATCTGCGATCTGCGATTGTGCGTGCGCGCGCAATGGGAGATCCGCCGGATGGTCGCCCTGATGCGCGCGGAGATCAAAAAGGTGCTCCCGGAGATCGCGATCTTTTTGCAACCGAAATGCGGCGAAAACCGGATGGGCTACTGCGACGAGTCGCTTGAGGATTATAACAAGTGCCCGCTCAGCAGGGTGCGCCCGCACAAGTCCAAGCTGTTCGAGCTGTACGAACGCCACGGCACGCGCAAGGCGCAGGCGCTGAGCGAAGCGGAATTCCGCGCCGTCGAAGAGAAGGAGCAGTTGTAAGGACGCTCCTTCCCGATCACCTCTCCGTTACCAGGGGAGGAGAATCGCTCCGCGTAGATTCTTCGCCTTCGGAAGGCCTCGGCTCAGAATGACAAACAGGCGCGCCCCCTTTTGTGTCATCCTGAGGCGAGCGGAGCGAAGCCGAAGGATCTACGCGGAGCGATTTGGCTGCCTTCCTGATCGTGCCGGATAGCCTATAGGCGGCTGCCATCGGTCCTAACTCGGTTGATTCCCTCGAACCCACGGCGATAGTCTCATCGTGATGACTGCTCGGCCGCTCAAACGAGTTGACGTGCTTCGGCATGAGCTGAAGGCGCTGCGCTTCATCCTCGACAACCTTCACGCCGGAAAAATCCAGGATGCCGCCATTCCGCGTCGCGAGGATTTCCAATCCGAGCAGACCCGGGCGCTCTACGACGTGATCATCAAAGCACCCGATCGCGCTTGCGCCGAAAAGGAAATCGGCGGCCTGGAACTCGACGAGGTTGACCTCGATTCATTCCTGCGGCTCTCCGGCGAGCATTACTACAGCTATCCTGCGCTGGTGAGAGAGCGGGCGGAGGCGATCCGGCGGGGCGAGCTCAAGGTCGAGACGGTTTGAGCGCGCCCGACTGCACGGAACTTCACTTCCTGCTCGATAGCGGCGGCGCGCTGATCGTCTTCGAGGAAAAAGACACCGCATGGGCCGGCGCGCTGGCATTTTCAAGCGAAGCGCTGGCGCGTGACTTCTGCCGTATCAGCAAGCTCGAAGCCGCCGACCTCGCTGCGATCGAAACCGGCGATCGCGGGTCGATCGCGGCGCTGATCGGCGAGCTCAAGCGCCGCGCGGTGCGGTACTTGCTGCTCGACCTGGATTACCGCAGCGGGCGATGCGTGCAGATCGAGTTCGACGGCGATTCGCTCGGCGCCCGCCGCGAGAAGCAATTCAGCCCGCGCGAGCCTCGCTGATGTGCGTGTCTCGTAACACCTCTCCCGCGGGTGCGGCCTGGACGCAGCCGCAAGTCGGGAGAGGTCAGCGGGCGGCTTGCTGCGCAAGCTGCTCGCTGGGTGAGGGCGGGATGCGGTCAGCGCATCAGGTGAACATCGAGGCGAGGCCCTTGGGTCTGACCGTCTTGCCGGCGGGCTTGATCTCGTTGCCGAGCCGCTGAAGCCGTTCCTGGAACGCCTCCATCTCGGCGGCCTGCTTCTGCTCGAACTGCTCCCGCTCACGCGCGCATCGGCGCTCAAAAGCCTCGCGCTCGCGCTGGCGCCGGCCGAAGAAACCCTCGAAGGTGTCCTTGACGGCCCGATAGATGACCGAGTTGGGGACGAAAGATCCCGAACAGTTCGGACAGTAGAAGACTACCCCAACCTGAAAATGGCGGTACGGAACACCGTAGCTCTCGTTGCAATCCTTGCATCGCACGGGAACTTCCCACGCGATCGGATCGAACTCGTCACTTTGTGTCGTCGCCGCAGCCGCGACGGGAGCTGGCGCCGGCGGCGCGGTCGGCGCAGTTGCAGCCGCCGCGGCCGGCGCGGCTGCGCCGTTGGCGGCCTCGGCCGTGGCGCCGTCGCCGTCCGCAGCCGCAACGCCCTCTTTGCGAAAGCGGGAGGGGAAATCGGCGCCGAAAGCTTGCTCGGGGTGCAGCACCTTGGCGCGCTCCAGCAGCACCGCCTCGCTCTCCAGGTTGTTAGGGTCCGGGATACAGCAATCTACCGGGCAGACCGCCGCGCAGGCCTCATGATCGTAAAAGCCGACGCATTCGGTGCACTTGGCCGGCACGATGTAATAGATATCCGCCGCGATCGCGGGATGGGTCTCGCCGTTGAGTTCCCACGGCACGCCGCCGGCGTAAATCGCCGTGTTGGGGCATTCGGGCTCGCACGCGCCGCAGTTGATACATTCGGTGGTAATCGTGGTAGCCATAATCTCATGAAGCGGCACTAATCCGCTTCCACGTTTAACTTTATCAACACTGATAGTGACCGACAACGGTTGCAGGCTCGCGGTAGTGGGCCGGTCTACCAGCACGGGCCGGCACGGAGGCCGGCCCCTACCCAATGCAGGAGCTTCATTCAGGGTAGTGGCCGGCGTCCCTGCCGGCCATCCGACTCCAAAGCCGCCCACTACCGGGCTCGCATCGTGATCGCGTGGTCTGCTCGATGCGTTTTCGCAGTCGCGCGGTTTTGACTATGCTGGGTCCCGTGAGGAGCGCCGCCAGGAGCACCGTATGGATCTGACTTTCACCCCCGAGCAGGAGCAATTCCGCGCCCGGGTACGCGCCTTTCTGGAAGAGAACGTACCGAACAGCGGGCTTGCCGGGCGCCACGAGGGCCGCGCCGACCAGAGTTGGCTCGAACGGGCCAAAGCCTGGCAGCGCAAGCTCTACGACGCCGGGTATGTCGCGCTGGCCTGGCCCAAGGAATACGGCGGGCAGGCGATGGATCCCGTGCAGCAGGCGATCGTGAACGACGAGATGGTGCAGGCGCGCGCGCCGTTCCTGATCGGCGGCCAGGGGATCGGGATGTTCGGGCCGACCCTGATCGCCTTCGGCAGCGAGGAGCAGAAGCGGCGCTACCTGCCCAAGGTGCTGACCGGCGAGGAAATCTGGTGCCAGGGCTACTCGGAGCCGGGCGCGGGATCGGATCTCGCCTCGCTGCGGACGCGCGCCGAGATCGTCGGCGACGAATTCGTCGTCAACGGGCAGAAGGTCTGGACCTCCGCCGCGCAATGGGCGGACATGATGTTCTGCCTGGTGCGCACCGATCCCGACGCACCCAAGCATCGGGGCATTTCCTACCTTTTGATCGACATGCATTCACCGGGTGTCACGGTGCGCCCGCTGGTGCAGATGACCGGCGAGCACGGCTTCAACGAGGTCTTTTTCGACAACGTGCGGGTGCCGCGCAAAAACCTGGTCGGCAAGCTCAACGAGGGCTGGATCGTCGCCAACGCCACGCTCTTTCACGAGCGCAACATGCTCGGCTCCGCCACCGGCAGCCGGCAGATTTTCAACCGCCTGCTCGCGCTCGCCCGCTCGATCAAGCGCAACCGGCGCAGCCTGGCCGACGACCCGGTATTCCGCCAGCGGCTCGCGGAGCTCGAGATTCGCGTCACGGCAATGCGGTTCCATTCGTATCGCCAGCTTTCCGATCAGGTCCACGGGCGCCATCCGGGAATCGAGTCGATGATCAACAAGCTCGTGGGCACCGAGCTTAATCACGAGCTGGCGACCGCCGCGATGGAGCTGATGGGGAACTACTCGATGCTCGCGCGCGGCGACGAGTACGCGATGGACAACTCTTACTGGCCCTACGAATGGATGTTCTCGCTCGGGCTGGTGATCGGCGGCGGCACCTCGCATATCCAGAAAAACATTATCGCCGAGCGCGGGCTCAAGATGCCCAAATCGCGATGACGCGCTGCGGCGCCGATAGGAATCAGCGATGGACTTCGGGCTGAGCGACGAGCAGCGCCATCTCAAGGAGACCGCGCGCGATTTTCTGCGCAACGAATGCCCGACCACGCTGGTGCGCAAGGCGATGGCCGACGCGGACGGAATTCCGCGCGAGCTCTACGGCGAGATCGCCAAGCTCGGCTGGACGGGGCTGATCGTGCCCGAGCAATTCGGCGGCGCCGGGATGACGACACTCGATATGGCGGTGCTGCTCGAGGAATGCGGCTACGCCGCGATGCCGGGCCCGTTCCTGTTCTCCTCCGCGATCGCGGCGCACGCGCTCGGGGCGGGCGGGTCAGAGGAACTGAAGCTGCGATGGCTGCCCGCGCTCGCCGCCGGAAGCGCGCTCGGTACGATCGCGATCGTGGATGAGAACGACAGCCTCGCGCCGCGCGACGTCACCGCGATCGCGGCCGAAGCCGCCTCGGGATTCTCGCTCTCCGGCGTCAAGATGTTCGTGCCGTATGCGCATCTGGCCGACTTCATTGTCGTGGCGGCGCGGACCGGCGCCTCGGACGGCGAGGTGGCGCTGTTCGTGGTTGAGACCGCCGCGCCCGGTGTGACGGTCAAGGCGATGAAGTGCCTGGACCTGACGCGGCGGATCTCCCGCGTGGAGTTCGACGGCGTCGCGCTCAAGCCCGATGCGCGCCTTCGCGGCGTGAATCTGCCCGAGCGCATCATCGATATCGGCGCGGTGGCGATCGCCGCCGACTCGCTGGGCGGAATCGAGCGCGCGCTCGACATGGCGGTCGAGTACTCCAAGGTCCGAGAGCAGTTCGGCAAGCCGATCGGCTCCTTCCAGGCGCTCAAGCACGCCGCCGCGGAGATTGTCGCCGACCTCGAACCGGCGCGCGCGCTGCTCTGGCACGCCGCGTACGCGCAGAGTGAGCTGGCCGCCGAGGCGCCGCGCGCCGCCGCGATGGCGAAGGCGCGCCTTTCGGAAATCTACAGCCGCGCGACTGATCGCGCGGTCCTGATGCACGGCGGGATCGGTTTCACCTGGGAGCACGATATCCATCTCTGGTTCAAGCGCGCGCGCTTCAACGAACCGTGCTTCGGCTCTCCGGTGTACCATCGCGAACGCGTCGCCGCACTCGGCGAGTATTGAAAGGATCGGTATACTCGGTCGCATTCTTCGATGACGTGGGTTGGATCTTCTGATGAGCGGACGACGGGCGGCACGCGATCAGGCCAATGGAGCTGCGTACTCGCTTCACCTGGGCGACTGTCTGGAGTGGATGGCCGCGCGGGAGGCGAACTCCATCCATGCGATCGTCACAGATCCACCTTACGGCCTCAAAGAGTACACGCCGCCTGAGAAGGAAAAGCTGCGCAAGGGACGCGGAGGGGTCTGGCGGATTCCACCCTCGTTCGACGGATGCGAACGCGGCGCAGTGCCGCGATTCACCGTGCTCACCGAGGCCGAGCGTGGCGCGCTACGCGACTTCCTCGCTGAGTTCGCGCGCCGCGCGTTGCGGATCATGGTGCCGGGGGCGCATCTCTTCATCGCCACGAATCCGCTGCTCTCGCAGCTTGTCTATGTTCCGCTGTTGGAAACGGGCTTCGAAAAGCGCGGCGAGATCATCCGGCTGGTCCAAACGCTGCGCGGTGGCGACCGGCCCAAGAACGCTCATCGTGAGTTCACCGAAGTCACGGTCATGCCAAGATCGTGCTGGGAGCCTTGGGGACTGTTCAGGAAACCGTGTGAGGGGCGCGTGCAGGACAACCTGCGGAAGTGGAAAACCGGAGGCTTGCGCCGCATCTCCGCAGACACGCCCTTCGCCGACGTGATTCTCTCTGCGCCGACACGCCCCGAAGAACGAGCGATTGCGCCGCATCCCTCCCTCAAGCCCCAGGCCTTCATGCGTCAGATCGTGCGGGCTTCGTTGCCGCTTGGCGCCGGCGTGGTGCTCGATCCGTTCATGGGCGCCGGCTCCACGATCGCCGCAGCGTTGGCGCTTGGCTACGACAGTATCGGGGTCGAGATCGATCCCGTCTTCATGACGATGGCGGAAACCGCGATCCCCACATTTGCGCGTCTTGAGCCAAATGTAGCATTGTCGGCGCGTGGCAACCGGCAGCGGGGTCTCTTTACCTAAAGGTCTGACCGTCACGCATATCGAGAAGGCGATTGACTATGTCGAGCGACGCGCGGGCGAACTTGTAGAGCTCTACCACGAGCAGGCTAACGTCTTCAGCGGCATTGTCGGAATATTCGGCGCACAGGCGCTCGACCGATACAGCCCCTATCGCAAGCACAAGCATCCGGAAGTAGCTCAGCAACGGTTCCCCGATCTCTCGCTCGGCGGGAAGCTCAATCCGCCGCCGGAGCAGGCCCTCGAATCGAAGGGGAGCACTCGCCCGTGGGCCGTACAGTCGCACTACGACCATCCGGGCTGGTACATCGTGTGGCGCTATCTGGTCGATCCTACCAAGACAATCAAGAGCGGTCGCGAAGTGGTAATTTGGCGCGTCGACGTCGCCTTGATTCGCAGTGACGATTGGAAATACGAGGGCAGCGGCGCCGGCGCGGGTCACGGAGGCCGCACTCACACCTTCGGCCTGCGAGCACCCGCGACGCGGCTTCGAGGCATGGCCGCGTTCGCGCTTCCCGGTCTCACGATCCGCGGAGGCAGGCCGATCGTCGTCTGACCGGGCTTTCGCTCGAAACTATTCGGCGTGGTCGCGCACTCGCGCGAGGCCGCGGGTCTGGAGGGCGCGCAGGATGTCGGTCTTGGTCACGACCCCTTGTAGCGCGCCGTCGTCGCTGCCGACGAACAGCAGTTGCTCGCCCTCATCGCGGCTGAGCATCCGCAGCGCTTCCGTTACCTGATAGTCGGGAGGCACGCGGGGCACATGATGGTCGGCGATCTGACCGACCGTGGTGGTTGACCATTGCTCCGGTGGGATTTTGCTCAACTGCCACGTCGCGATCGTTCCGACGGCGCGCGCGCCGTCATAGACCGCTAATACCGCGTGCTGATCGGCGGCAACGCTGGCGGCGAAATCACGGATGCTGGCGCCGGCCTGCACGCCGGCAATCTCGCGTTGCATCACCTCGCGCACCTCAATACCGCTGAGCTCGGCAAGCTGCGCAACCTCGTGGACGCGCTGGTCGCCCGACACTGACGCTTCGCCCGAGACTGCGTACGCGACGGCCGCGCCGATCAGGCTCGGAATGAGGTAGGAATGGCCGCCGGTGCTCTCGGCCACGAACACCACCGCGGCCAGCGGCGTCTTGTAGCCCGCCGCGATGAACGACGCCATCCCGACCGCGGCGTAGAGGTCGAAGGTCGGTGACTGGACGATCGCCTGTCCGAAGGCGCTGCCGATCGCGCCGCCCGAAAGGAAGAGCGGCACGAACAAGGCGCTGACTCCGCCGCTCGCGATCGAGAAGAGCGAGGCGCCGAGCTTGAGTATCGCGAATGAAATGAGCGTCACCGGCGAGTGCGGCCGGCTCAGCACTTCGCGCACCGCTTCGTAATTCGGCCCCAGCGGCATCAGCGGACCGGCGAAAAGCGTGACGAACAGCAGTCCGCATAGCGCGGTGCCGAAGCCGCCGATCAGAAGTTTGCTCGTATGCGGCAGCGGCGCATGGACTGCGAACGTGCGTGCGCGCCGAAACGTGATCGCGAAGACCATCGTGATCAGCCCGCACACCAGCCCCAACATCGCCGACCACACCAGATCGCGAGCGGAGAATGCGGTGCTGCCGCTGAATCCGAACAGCGGCTCGGAGCCCATCAGCGCGACCATCGTGGCGTAGGCGGTCACCGACGCGATCAGCGACGGCAGCAGCGCCTCGTGTGCGATGTCGTCTTTGTACGGCATCTCGAGCGCGAAAATGATGCCGGTCAACGGCGCGCGAAATGCCGCCGCCATCCCGGCTGCGGCGCCGCTGATCAGCATGATCCGGCGATCGTGCGGCTGGAGCCGCAAACGCCTGAGCTTGGTCCATAGCCACGAGCCGATCGCGCCGCCGCCATAGATCGCCGGTCCCTCGAGTGCGGCGCTGCCGCCCGAGCCGACCGTGGTCACCGCCGCCAACAGCTTCCACCAGAACGGCCCCATGTCGATCACGCCCTGACGCTCGTGGTAGGAGCGGATGATCTCTTCGGTGGAGTGCTCGTTCGGATCGTCGGTCCGATACGCCATGATCAGCCCGGTCAGCAGGAATCCGACCAACAGGCCCGGCAGAATCATCCAATGATGGTTGAAGTAGGCGCTGAAAACGACGACCCACGTCGTCTTGAGAATCGCGAATGAAACGCCAGTGATCAGAACGCCGGTTATGACCCCGATGATCGGGCCGACCAGCAGCCACTTCTGGATGTCGCGCGAATATGTCGCGCGCAGGTCTTCGCGGACGAGACCGGTGTATTTTTTTAACCGCGGATGATCCAGCAGACCCCAATCGCGTCTCAGAGCAGCCAAAGTTCGATCATCCTTCGCGGCGCGAAAATGTGCGCCAATCGCGGGCCCCGGACCCCGGTATTCCTTACACGCCCAGCGGTTCGCGCCGCCGGAGCGATGTTCATTTCTGCTACACGCATAGCCGCAAATTTGTCACGCTTTGGCGCGTGCCTGATACGCCGCAGCGGGCAAAGCGGCAGCTTACGATGGCTGCGCCAGCCCCGACACAGACGGCGACCGAAAACCCGCTATTTGCCTATGGTTCCGATTCCCGCCGCGCAGTTGGAGCCTAAAGAACCACTAGGCGCGAGCGTCTGACAGTCCAAGCCTAAGCGAGTGTAACCCTTGGGCCAGTGGCACGGCAATTGGATGTCTCTAATGTCGAGCGCTCGATACGCGGTTCCAGGCGGGCTTCGATGCAACGCGCTGGTTGGCATCCCGGTCCGTTGATTTCCACAAACCAGTTAACCAGGATGAAAAAATGGGAACCAACGATCACCTGATCGATCTCGCGGCGCGCGTACTGTTGGTTGAAGACGATCCCGCCCACGCATTCATTGCGGTGACCGTGATCAGGCAGGTGTTGGGCGATGGATGCGAGGTGGTGGTCGCGGAAACCGCCGACGAAGCGATGGGCGTGATCCGGCATTTCACCGAGCAGGATCGTCCCGACCTGATGCTGGTGGATTTGCGCCTGCCCGACAATGGTGGCTTCGCGGTGCTCTCGGCGGCGCGAGCGCACGAGCCCTCCGCGCAGGTTCCGCTGTTCGTCGTCACCAGCTCGCTGTACGATCGCGACATCGCGCAGAGCTACGAGCTGGGTGCTTCGGTGGTGCTCTCCAAGCCGCTGTCGCGCGCCAAGCTGAAAGAAGAATTGACCCGCATCGGGGCGCTGGCGCCGGCTCCGGCCGACCCGTCGCAACGGGCCTATAGTCATTAGGAGTTCTCTTCTGTTCCTGCGCGCGGCGCGAAGCTCCATCCACGCAGGGGCCTCGCGCACTTGACCGCCGCGCGATCAAAGTAGGAATCTGCCTGCGAAGTCTCGTTCCGCGCGCCAAGACAAATGGAGCGCGCGGGCAAGGAGTCGGCGGTGAAACCCTACAAATTCGATCAGAGCAACGCGCTGTTCGCGCGCGCCAAGAAAGTCATCCCCGGCGGCATCTACGGCCATCAATCGCCGCGCCTGCTCGCGATGGGGTCGTATCCGAGCTTCTTTGCGCGCGGCGAGGGTTCGCGCGTGTGGGACGTTGATGGCAACGAGTACATCGACTACATGTGCTCCTATGGGCCAATCGTGCTGGGCCATCGCCATCCCCGCGTCGAGGAAGCGGCGCGCTGCCAGAGGGAGCAGGGCAACTGCTTCAACGCGCCGACCGCGCTCTGGGTAGAGCTGGCCGAATACCTGGTCGAGACCACGCCGTGCGCGGATTGGACGGTGTTCGCCAAAAACGGCTCTGACGTATGCACCTGGGCAACGATGGTCGCGCGTCATTTCACCGGGCGGCGCAAGATTATCGCCGCAACCGGGGCCTATCACGGCACGCACGCGTGGGTGAGTCCGCTGCCCAATGGAGTCACGCCGGAAGATCGCGCCAACGTGCTCAATTTTCGCTACAACGATCTTGAAGGGCTCAGCCGGCTGGTCGAAGAGCATCGCGGCGAGATTGCGGGAATAATGCTGACGCCGTTCCGACACGACGCGGCGCATGACTCCGAGATGCCGGCGGAAGGCTTCCTGCCCGGCGTGCGCAAGCTCTGCGACGACAATGGGATCATCTTCATCCTCGATGACGTCCGCGCCGGCTTCCGGTTGCATATGGGCGGCTCCGGCGAGCTCTTCGGCGTGCGTCCCGATATGACTTGCTATTGCAAGGCGATAGCAAATGGCTATCCGCTTGCGGCCGCGATGGGACGTGAGGACTTGAAACGCGCCGCGCTGGAGGTGTTCTTCACCGGCTCGTACTTCACCAGTGCAGTACCAATGGCGGCGGCGCTGGCCTGCCTGCAAGAGCTGAAGCAGAGCGGCGGAATCGAGAAGATGCGCCACAGCGGCGAGATACTGCGCGACGGGATGCTGGCGCAGGCGCGTTCGCACGGTTTTGAGGTGACTTACTCAGGGCCGCCCGCGATGCCGTATATGACCTTCAAGGCCGACAACGACAAGTGGGATCGAATCACCGCGTTCTGCGCCTACGCGGCGACCCACGGGATATTCTTCCATCCCCGCCACAACTGGTTCCTCTCCGCAGCACACTCCGAAGAAGACATCCGCCGCACGCTCGATGTGACCGATGAGGCCTTCAAGGCCGTGCGCGGCCAATTCGGGGCGTAGCGGCTCTCCAAGGGGGCGGAGGCTCGGACGAGCGGAGCCGGTTCGCTCAGCCTTCTCTACGGCCGTAACGGCTGGCGCAAGGCTCCTGTCGCCAAGGACGCCCCCTTGCTTCGGAGCGTTTGCATATCCACCTTACTGATGCTACAAACGCGCTTCGCACGATGTTGTCAACTGTGAGTCGTCGGCGATTCAGTGCGATCCCGAAGTAGGGGAATCAAGTGTTTTCTCCTGGCAAATGGGGTTTTGATCAGGGGCTGCGGTTTCGAATCGCTGATCGACCGCAATGGAGGGGCAAAATGAAGAGCGTTTACGGAAAAGTCCTTCTGGCTGTCCTCAGCTTGCTCGCGGCGGCCATGCGAGCGACCGACCTCAACGCGCAAATTCCTAGTCAGTCGGCCTGCACCGGCGCGTCTTCTTCGGCGTTGTGCGAGATCAGTCAAGCGAAAGGCTTTGACACCACGTGTGTACAACCAAAAGAGGTGATGAGCTCGGCGTGGGGCCTGCCGTACACCTTTGCTGGCGTATATTTGGGCGGCAAGAACGTATCCTGTTATCCGAACTACCTCCTTTCCTCAACCTGTAATGTGGACCCCAACCCGGCGTGTAGCCCTTCCAATTGCCCTGGCTACGCGTGCCACAGTGACAATGATCCTTGTCCAGGTAACCCCTACTGTGACAGTGGTGGGGTCAAGCGATGCAAACTACAGGATCTGAACCTTAATAGCGACTGGATGAACGATGTGAGGGGCTTCGGGAGTTCGACCGAGGGTTGGGGCGTTGCGCCCATCTGGCTGGGATACCAAGCGCCCTGCGCTGACCCTGCTTATGACCGCATGGTTTCAGACGATCCGACGTGCGGGAACATTGCCGCAAGCGTGTGCGCAGCTAACGAAGGAGGGCAGGAAGCGGATGATGCGGCGTGCGCGGCCGGTTCGTTGGGAATAGACCATTCGGTCGTTTACTATGACCTGGAACCGTACGACGCGAGTAACGCGCCATGCGCAACCGCAGTCACCAGTTTTGTGAACGCGTGGGTCCAGGAGCTGCATAAAAAGGGGTTTGTCGCAGGAGTCTACGATGCGAGTTCCCGCGCCGCGCAGCTTTATCCCGGAGTTCCCGACGCCATCTGGTATGCGGGTTGGAACGGTCTCGACACCACGCAAGCGCCCGTGCTGGATGGTCCCTCCCTCTGGACGCAGCACAGCCGAATTCACCAGCTTTGTAGCGATCCCATGAGCGAATGCAACGACAACTTTCCCGATCTCCCGGGGTTCATCCCGGTTGACGGAGATCGCGCAGACGGCCCGGTTGTTCCTGGGCGCCATCTCCCCGCTCCGACCTCGCTCTCACCGTGCAACGCGACAGGAGTAAGCACGACGCCCAAATTGGTCTGGACAGGAGCTTCTGATCCGCCGTTTACCGGGTCATCGTAGCCACGTCGGTTTCGGACTTGCCGGTCGGCGCGGACTACTTTAGTTGCCCGTCGGATTCGACCAATTGTCCTACCTTCGCTGTGGACACATATACAGGGTCGCCGTCCTATCCGTTTCCGGCGAACAACCTCCAGTCCGGGGTCACGTACTACTGGCAAGTCCAGCAGCGAAGTCAGCTTTACGGCGAGTGGTCTCAGCAGTGTCAGTTTACGACCGGCCCGGGTGGCGGCCAAACCTTGTCCGTGTCGCTCAACGCCAGTCCGTCAAGTGGATTGGCTCCTCTCAGTCCGCAATTCACAGCGGCAGTCGGCGGTTCGGCCACCGGCACGATCAACTACACGTTCTGGTGGGATTGTGCCGACCCCGGAACTGATGTGGGCCAGGTTGAGGGGGTCTGCGGAACGCTTTCTGCGCCGGCAACTGGGAGCTGCACGACGGACAACGCCATTGGCGTCAAATGCGATGGCGTCACCGACAATCCCAAGATCATCTCGCACACGTATCCTTCGGCCGGTGCGCATACGGCCAAAGTCATCGCTGAACAAGGCAGCGCTCCTCCCGCAGAGGCGCGCGCGCCGATAAGCGTAACTTCGTCCTCGCCATCAAGTGTGACGATCACGACCAGTTCACTGCCGCAAGGACAGGTCGGTGTTTTGTACAGCGCCAATCTCAGTGCTATAGGCGGCACGCCTCCGTACGGCTGGACGCCCGCAGGCGGCACTTTGCCACCCGGAATCTACGTCAGCTCTGAGGGTCCGGTAAGTGGCACGCCAACGATGCTCGGCACGTTCAACTTCACGGTTGAAGCCTTTGACAGCTCGGTGCCGCCCCAAACCACAGAGGCTCCCTTCTCTATAACAATCCAGCCGAATTCCGGACTCGCGATCACAACCTTGTCGCTTGCCGATGGTCAGGTTAACGTGGCTTATGATGCACCATTGGCCGCCATAGGCGGGAGCCCACCCTACATGTGGTCACTGCTGGGCGGTGGTGGCAATGCGCCGCCCGGTATCGGGATAAACGACACAGGCGTGAACGGCACTCCAACCAGCGCTGGCACCTACGAATTCACGGCATTCGTCCAAGACAGCGTAGGCCATGTCGCTCAACAGCAGTTGTCGATGAACGTGAGCCCGGCCGCACTGGCGGTTACAACCCCGTCTCTGCCGAATGCGCAGGTTGGCGCAGCTTACTCTTCCGCGCTGCAGGCGTCGGGTGGAACACCACCGTACACCTGGTCGTTATCGGTGGGACAAGGCACATTTCCGCCGGGCCTTGGACTGGATTCCTACGGAAATGTCGCAGGAACGCCGAGCAATTCCGGAGCCTTTACGTTCACGGTTCAGGTTCAAGACAGCGCAGGCCAGGTTGCGCAGAAGCAGCTTTCGATCACGGCGGAGCCATCAACCGCATTTGTCGGTCAAGTCTTGGTCGCTGGGGGTAGCAGCGGCGGGAGTGTCCTCAACAGTGCGGAGATTTATGATCCAAATACCGGCCAATTCCTCGCCACTTCGGGCCCCATGGTCAGCGGTCGCACCTTTCACACTGCCACGGATCTGCTTGATTCGCGCGTGTTGATAACCGGCGGTGTGGATCAGGGCGGCAACACCCTAGCGAGCACCGAGGTCTACGATCCGGTGACTCGTACGTTTACTCCAGCGAGTAATATGAACGACCCACGGAAGGGGCATACGGCGACCCTCTTCACAAGCGGCCCTCTCGCCGGTCAGGTTTTGATTGTCGGGGGACTCGATGCTTCGGGCAACTACTTGGCGAGTGCTGACCTTTATGATCCCAACAGCAACGCCTTTACAGCAACCAATCGCTCTTTGTTCGTCCACGCATTTCACACGGCGACTCTGCTACCAAACGGGCAGGTGCTCATCGCGGGTGGCGGCGGGGTAACGGCGGAAGTGTATGATCCGGCCCAAGAGCAATTCCTGTTCGACGGGCTTCCTGAACATGGTCCGCTCGCACCACACGGCGACGCTGTTGCCGAATGGCAAGGTTCTGATCGCGGGCGGGACAGATGCGAGCAATCAGTTTTTGCCCACGGCGGAACTATACGATCCAAACACTGGTCAATTCGCCTGCATCGGAGGGCTCACGCCCGGAGGTGGGTGCAATGCTAGCATGATCGATTCGCGCGCCTTCCATACAGCGACTCTCCTCACCAGTGGTCCGCTAGCTGGACGCGTGCTGATAGCCGGCGGCGGCTTACATGACTCGAGTCTGCTCGCGGGCTCGACGGAACTGTACGATCCTGTAGCCAATACTTTCGCCAGCGGGCCGACCATGTTGCGCAAGCGCTCCTACCAGAGTGCAACCCTGCTACCGCCTGGAGCCGAGGCTGGCGACGTGTTGGTGGCGGGCGGAACGAATGGCGCCGCAGATCTTGACGAGGCCGAGCTGCTTGACAACTCCGCAGGCACGTTTGCCGCAACCGGCGTGCCGATTGCCGCCCGTGAATCTCATACTGCGACCCTCTTGAATGGTCCCGTCCTGACGATCGTGACCAGTTCTCTGCCGAATGGCCAAGTGGGAAACTCCTACAGTTCTGTCCTGAGCGCCAGCGGGGGAACGCCCCCTTACGCGTGGTCAATTGCGAGCGGTTCCTTACCGGTGGGGCTAGCGCTCGACGGCAGCAGCGGTGGGATCAGCGGCACAGCCACCGGGAGTAGCTCCAGCTTCACTATACAGGTAAGCGACAAGAACTCGTTGACCGCACAGCGCGCGCTCTCCATCGCGATTCAGACCCCTACACCTACGCCGTCGCCAACGCCCACCCCGACTGCGACGCCAACCCCAACCCCAACTCCGACGCCGACACCAACGTCCACTCCGACTTTGACGCCCAGTCCGACTCAGACGCCCACGGCAACTCCAACAGCGATGCCGAGCGCCACGCCGACGGTGACGCCAACCCCAACCCCAACTCCAACCGCGACTGCGACAGAGACGCCGACTCCTACTTCGGCACCGACTCTAACTCCCACACAGACGCCGACACCAACACCCACGCCTAGTCCGGCGGCGACTCCTACTCCGACGCCGACTCCGACAGAGGCTCCAACCGCGACTGCGACTCCGACCCCAACGCCGAGCCAGACGCCCACGGCTACGCCGACAGCCAGTCCTTCGCCTACGCCGAGCGTAGCGCCTACGCCGACTGAGGCTCCAACACCTACGACCGAAACCCCAACGCCAACCGCAGCCCCAACTTCGGCTCCGAGCCAGTCGCCAACTCAGTCGCCGACGCCCACGGCGGGGCCGTCATGCCTGCTGATTTCGCCCGCATCGGCCAGCTTTCAGGATGTAGGGATCGATACCGCGGCCACCATTCCGATCACGCTCAAGGACCTCTGCAAGACCAAGCTCACCGGCAAGGTCAACAAAGCCGGGCTCAGCGGTACGCCGTTCAGTTTGACGGTGGGCGCGGGCGCTTTCAGCTTGACGCACGACCAAACCAAAGTCGTGACGATAGGATTCGCGCCGATATCAGTCGCCGACTTCTCTGGCAGCATGACCATCACGAGCAACGATCCGTCCAATGGCGCGGTGCAGGTCGGCGTCAGCGGGACGGGAGTGTCGGGCAAACTCGCCGCGTCACCGCCGGCGCTCAACTTCCCGATCAAGAAGGTACGCAAGAGCGCGTCCCTTCAACTGACAATAAAGAACACCGGCCCCGGCGTCCTGCATGGCAACATCGATGCGACGAGCAAATTGAGCACGCCGTTCAGCGCGTCTGGCGCAGGCAAGTACACGCTGGCCAAGAACAAGAGCCGCGTGGTGACAGTCACGTTCGCGCCCAAGACGGCCGGCACTTTCACTGGCACGATTCTGGTCGGCAGTGACGACACCGCACAGGCCGGCGTCCCTGTTTCCATATCTGCGAAGGGAACTGGGCAGTAATGTCGGTAGGCGTCCTCGCCCGGCTGGCGAGAAAGCGAACGAAACGAGGGTCAGACAGGGAGAATCAGGACTCCGTGCGGGCCCTCACCCGCGCGGAGCGGAATACTCGAAGGTTGCAGAGCCATCGGATCGCTCCGCTTGCCCTCTCCCGCGATCGCGCGGGCGAGGGATTCCAGAGCTTGCGCTCCACGATCTCACACCTGCCACTTAGCATGGGCAGGCCCGCTCGTAGGGGTGCTCGAGATGACGGACTCGGCCTTCAAGGCCGTGCGCGGGCGATTCGGCGGCTGAGCGGGGAAGCGGCGCGCGGAAGGCTGCTTGCGCCGCTGGTCCACCGGGGTGGAGGGTTAGCAGTAGCCTTTCGCCGTGGCGATCCACGGCCTTCGATTTGGCTATCAGGTCGAGGCAGCGGGTGCGCAGCGGATCCAACTTCGCGTATTCCTCCTGATTCGCCATGAAGTAGCGCCGGCCAGGTTCCAGCGCGCGGCAATCGAAGTTTCTGGCGTGTCCTACGGCGTGGGTCGAGTAGAATGCGAAGTCGTAGTCCATCTGGCCGATAAAATCGATCTCAGCGCCCGCAGGCGCCAACCGATCAGCTTCTTCGGCGAAGGCTTTCAAGCTCTGTTCTTGACTCAAGGCCGGATTCATCACACCGAACCAGAAGGCGATGCCCGCGGCTGCCAGGGCCAGTAGTCCGTCGAGCTGCAAGGTCAGCGAGGTTCGACGCCAGCCGAGCAGCAGAAGAAAAGCACTCACGGTCCAGACCGTTAGGAAGATTACGGACGAAGGATGGCCAGCGAGAGAACGGAAGACCGCGAGATATTTCCGATCTTCTGAGTGAAGGTGTGCCGATAGCGCCGGCAATCCCACGGCCAACTCCAGGACCATCGCGGCGGCGAGCAGCAGGCCGCCGATGCTGAGAATCGCGCTGGCGGCTCCAAACGCGCGCGCCACAATCGGATCGGCGCGGCGATCGTACAGATGATCGATCAGCAGCCCGAAACTTGCCGCCAGGCCCGGAAAGGCGGGCAGGATATAGACGAAGCACTTTCCCGCCGACGCCGAAAAGAACAGGAAAATCACGGCGAACCAGCACAGGGCGAACATCGCGGGCGCGCCGAGCGGACCTCGCCGCCGCCAGAACCGAACGCCGAGCGCGGGCAGGTAGAAGCTCCAGGGGAAAAACCCCGAGAGCGTGATCGGCAGAAAGTAGTAAAAGGGGTTTGGGCAGTAGAGGTGCCCCCGGATATTCGCCGACGCGAAGCGATGGAACAACACGCCGTAAATCTGCCATTGCAGAAAGCGCTGCCCACCGACTCGGTACGCGGCTACATACCAGGGAATCACCAATGCCACCGCGCCGATAAAGGCCGCGGCCAGATCCGCCGCGAGCAGCTCGCGCCAGCGGCGGGTCGCCAGGCAATATGCGCCGACGACCAGAGCCGGAAGCAGCGGGCCAAGTGGCCCCTTGGTCATCGTCCCCAGGGCCATCAGGATCGCCGCGGCAATCAGCAAACGGCGGCGCCGCTCGCGAGCGCCAAACATCGCGCGCTCCAGGCAAATGATCGACGCGGTCACGAACATCGTCAGCATCGCGTCCATGCGAGGCTGGCGCGCCGCGTCGGCGAAGTAATGGCACAGCAGCAGCGAAGCCGCGGCCCAGAAGCCCGCGCGATAGCCGCCGACCTGGGCCAACCAGAGGAATAACAGCGCGCAGGTGGCCGCCGCGGCGATTATCTCGGGCAGGCGAAAAGCAAGTTCGTTCCACCCCAGCATCCGAACCATGATGGCGTCGGTCCACCATGAAAGCGGCGGAGCCTGGAGGTCTGAGCCGGGCTCGTAGGGCGCGAATGAAGGCAGGATAACGTGGCCTGCGAAGAGATCGCGGACCGCGCTCGATTCAAACACCCCCAACTCTTTGGTGAATGGCGCGGACGGCGCCAGCATCAGCAGGAAAGCCAGCGACCCGGCGAAGACTGCTGCCGCGCGGCCATAACCCGCCATCAGAACCGCACCTGATTCACACTCGCGGCTGGCTCTGATTCACACTTTGAATCAGCGGAGGCGATCCAGCTCTTCGGCGTCCAAGCCGGCTTGCTTCAAGATCGCGTGAAGTGTTCCTTTCGGCACCGCTTTCCCGAAATGGATGGGAATCGTGAGGGCCTTCTCGTCGCGCTCACGGTAGAGCGTGAGATGACTTCCCTTCTGCCGCCAACGCACAAACCCGGCCCGCTCCAGGACTCGGACGAGTTCTCTGGGGGTGAGCGATGGAAGTTTGGGCACGCTAGACGGTGACGTTCACGACCGTGTTCAACACTGGCCGACGTGCTTGTTCGCCGACCGGCTGCCGGTGCGCTCTGAGGCTCTCGAGTTGCAACGCGATCGCCTCTCTGGCGTTATCGGTCGCTTCGTCAACCGTGCGACCGTAAGAAACACAGCCGGGCAGCGAAGGGACCAGCACCGTGTAGCCGCCCTCATCTTCGGGGATGAGCGTGATTTGGTACGAATAGACTTTTCTTTTCATGCGCGAAGCTGAGGGTCGCCCTTCCAGTATGTGCGCCCCGCAATAGCTGTCAAGCCTGCGGCGATCATACTGCCGGCCATTTGTCGTTCCATGGGCGGGCCTGCTCGTAGGCGTACGAGGCTTGCAAGACCAGGTCCTCGCGATGGCGCTCGGCTACGATCTGCAATCCGCACGGCATCCCGCTGTTGGTGAGTCCCGCGCGGACGGTCGCAGCCGGATGGCCGCTCAGGTTGAACTGGTACGTGGTTCCCGTGATATCCAGTCCGTTGCGCACCGGCCGGCCTTCTATCTCCGCTGGCGGAGGGCCTTTTGCCGTGAACGCCTCGCTCGGCTGGGTGGGCGTGAGCAGGAGGTCGAAGCGCTCGAAGAGCCGCTGCATCCAGCGGTTCCACTCGGTGCGGGTGCGGTAGGCCTGATGGTAGTGCCGCCATGAGATGCGCTCGGCAGTGACCTGGCCGGCGAGAAATCCGCGGCCGAACTCGGCGCGATCCTTCTCGCGCTGGATGTAATCGGAGAGCATCGCGTAGGTCTGCGTCGCGCCGATCCGCAGCCACACGCCCGAGGTGTCGGGCACGGCCTCGTCGAGCGTGGTCAGTTCGTGGCCCAGATCGCGAAACGCGCGCGCCGCCTTTTCGACCTCGCGCGCCACGTCGCTCTGGATGATTTGACCGAGGGTGGGATGAAACGCGATGCGCAACTTCTTCGGCAGTTCTTCGAGCGTCGCGGCGTAGGAAAGCCCCGGATGGGGCAGCGCGTCGGGATCGGCGGGGTGATAGCCGACCACCGCGTCCATGTACATCGCGGCGTCGCGCACCGTACGGGTGAGCGGTCCCACCACCGACGTGTCCTGCCATCCCTGCATGTCGAGCATCGGGTCATGCGGAATCCTGCCGAACGAGGGCTTGAGCCCGAAGCATCCGACGTAACACGCCGGGCCGCGAATTGAGCCGCCGCCGTCCGAGCCGGTGGCGAGCGGGATCATTCCGCCCGCGATCGCCGCGGCGCTGCCGCCCGACGATCCGCCCGGCGTGCGCTCCGTGTTCCACGGATTGCGCGTTGTGCCGAAAATCCGATTTTTGGTGAAATTGGTGTAGCCGAACTCGGGCGCGTTGGTTTTGCCGATTACTATCGCCCCGGCGGCCTTGAGCCTCGCGACCTCGACCGAGTCCGCGGCGGGCATGTGATCCTTAAACGGGACGGAGCCGAAGGTGGTCGGCAATCCGGCCGCATCGAACAAATCCTTGACGCCTAGCGGCAGTCCCGCCAGCGTTCCGAGCCGCTCGCCGCGCGCGATCTTATTGTCCATCGCGCGCGCTTCGACGAGCGCCTGCTCGGCGCGCATCGCGCAGAACGCGTTAAGCTTGGAATTGAGCGCCTCGATTCGCGCGAGCGTGGCGTCCATCAACTCGCTGGGTTTGAGCTCGCGCTTGCGAATCATCGCTGCAAGCTCAGAGGCTGAGCGCCAATATAATTCCGTCATCGCGTTCTCCATCAAGGTTGATTCGATCGCATCGCCGGTCACTTCGCCTTGCGTCCGGTGACGACAAAAATCGTCCAGCAGGCGAAGAATTGCCCCTGCTTGTGCCGCCGCTTCAGGTCTTTCAGCCACGCAGCCGACGCCGCCGCGCTGACGATACCTTCGTCGCGGGCGCGTTGAGCGATCGTTTCGAGATCGAGCATCGCATTGGCGATTCGGTAATTGCCGGCGGTGACGACCCTGGCCTCGGTGCGCACGTCCTTGAGGCCGCCGTCGCGCATCAGGGCCGGCAGACGGCGGCCGATCCAGCCGTGGCGCATACCGTCGCAGATCCGATCAAGGATCGCGCGGGTGGTCGCGCGGTCGTCCGAATCGACGGCGACCATCCCCCAGTCGCGATCGATCACCTGCAACGCGGCGCCCGGATTGGCGACGCGGACCATCTCGCGCAGCGCGCGGGCCGGGTCGGGCAGGTGCTGAAAGACGCGGTCGGCGCGGCAGGCGTCGAAGCTGTCGCTTGCGAGGTCGATCCGCTCGGCGTCGCCGACGATGAATTCCAGTTCGAGGCCGGAGTCGCGGGCGCGCTGGCGGGCTTCGGCGATCATCGCGCGGCTCGAATCGACGCCGATCACGAGCCCATTCGCGCCGACCAGGGCGGCAAGCTCGCGAGCGTCGTCGCCGGTGCCGCATCCAAGGTCGAGCACTGCGGCGCCGGGCTGGAGCTCGAGCAGGCCGTAAGAGAATCGCTTGAGCTCTTTGAGCTCGGCGGTGGCGAGATCGAGGTAGTCGATAAAACTGCGCGGGTCGCCCGCGTCGACGTTGCCAAAAGCTTCACCCGACAAGTCGGCCGGCGCTTCGCGATTCCGGACCGGCTGGGTTTTTGTCCTCGAAGCCCGCTTTCGCGGCCCCGGTCTCCGCGCGCTTGGCCCTTGCCTTCCTGGTGCAGCAATCATTGCGGTTGATTCTTACTACGCTCCGCGGCGGGTTTGAAACGCCTTCGGCACCCTGGATTGCAGTGACTCGCCATCGCGGCGTGCTAGATTGATCTTTTTCAGCGATACGCATCGAGGCGGCGCGGCGGCTTGAGGCCGGGCCGCGCATCTACAAGCGCGCAGCATTTTGGGGGCGGCGTTCGTGATCAGGCTTCATTACGCCAACCGTTTGGAAAATCTCATCGCGCCGCTGGCCGAAACGGTCGCCGGCAGCCAGCGCCTGCGGCCGCTGGAGCGCGTAACGATCATCGCGCCGAACCGGGTCGTCGAGCAGTTCGTCAAGCTGCGGCTGTGCGAGTCGATCGGCGTCGCCGCCAACCTGGAGTTTCCCTTTCTGCGCGGCTATCTCGCGCGCGTCGTGCAGGCGGCGAATCCAGGCCTCAAAATCCTGGAGGCCGATGGCTTGCAGCAGGTGCTGTTCGAATGCCTGCGCCGCTTTATCGGCACGGCGCCGGAATTGCAGGCGGTGCGCCACTATGCAGAGCCGGGCGCAGGATCGAAGACGCCTGGCCGCCGCCGACCTGAGACTGTTTCAGTTGGCGGGGCACGTTGCGCGCCTGTTCCGTGAATATTCGATCACGCGGCGCGCGATGCTGCGCGGATGGCGATCGAGCCCGCAGATCGGGACCAAGCCGTTCGACGAAGCGGAGCGATGGCAGCGCTATCTGTGGCAGGCTGTGTTCGGGTCGGATTTCAGCGTTCGGCCCGAATGGCTCGTTGAGCAGGATTACAAATGGATGCTGCTGCCGGACGGATTCGACGCTATCGACCGGCGAGCGCTGAAATCGGTGCTGCCGCCCGCGCTGCACGTTTTCGGACTCGCCTACGCAGGCCCGGCTTTCGCCAAGATGTTCGCCGACCTCGGCGAACTGATCGACCTTCATATCTACGCGCTCAATCCATGTCTCGAGTTTTGGGAAGACGTCGCTAGTCCCGCCGGCATCGAGCGCAATCGCTGGGCGCGCCAGAAAGCGAAGCTCGGTATCGAGTTGCAAGACGCGGCTGATCCGTTCGGCCTGGATGAGCCGGGCGACAATCCCGCATTGCGGCTGTGGGCGCGCCCGGGACGTGAGTATGTCCGATTGCTGAACGAGCTTACCGACTGCGATTTCGACGCTCATTTCAGCCGCCTCGAAGCTGGAGAGGCCGCGCCGTCGATGCTGCGCCAGTTGCAAGAGAGCATCCTGATTCGCGAGCCCGAGCGAGCGCCGATCGCGGATGGCGCATCGCCTGCCCACGCCGGGATCCGGTTTCTCGCCTGTCCCGGCATCCGGCGCGAGGCGGAGATCGTTGCCGACACGATTTGGTTGCTGATCGAGCAGGAAACGCCGGCGCGAAAGCCGCTGCGATTTCACGAAATCGCGGTGCTGGTTCCGGACGCCGCGCACGATGGCTACCTGCCGCATATCGAAGCCGCCTTCGCCGCGTCGCACGAGATTCCAATCGAGATGGTGGCCCGGCGCTTCGCGAGCGAAAGCCGCGTGGCCGAGGCGATCGGCATGCTGCTGCGGCTGCCGATGGGGCGGTTCGCGCGCGACGAGATGCTCCATCTGCTGACGCATCCGGCGCTAGCGGGCGCGCAACTCGACACCACGCAGTGGGCGCGATGGTGCGAGGCGCTCGGAATCTATTTCGGCGCCGACCCGGACGACTTGGCCGGGACTTACCTGAGCGGCGACCTGTTCCATTGGGATCAGGCGCTCAAGCGGCTGGCGCTGGGCGTCTTCATGACCGGGGAACCAAGCGGCGATTCGCGCTTTTTCGCCGCTTCCGACGGCCGTGAATTGCTGCCGCATCAAGTTGCGCAGGACGAAATTGCGGCGGCCGCGGGGCTAGTGCGCATCGCGCGGGGCCTGCTCTGCGACGCGTGCGAGATTCGTTCGCGCCAGCTCACGCTCGATGAATGGGGGCGCGTACTCGGCGATCTGGTGTCGACTTACGTGCGCGTCAGCGACCCAATCGACGAGCGAATCCGCGATTACTGCGTGAACGCGATCGAGTCGATCGCGACGCCGGGCATCCGGAGCGATCCGGTTTCTTACGAAGTCGCCTGCGAGCTGGCGACCGAGCGTATCGCCGAAGCCGAGTCGCAGCGGGGGCAGTTGGGCGGGCATGGCGTGGCGGTGGGACCGCTCTCCGCGCTGCGATCGATCCCGTTCCGCGTAATCTTTCTGCTCGGGCTGAATGAGGCCGACTTTCCGCAGCGCCCCGGACACGACGCGCTCGATCTACGGCTGGCGCGCCGCAGCGCCGGCGACGTGACGCCGACCGAGCGTGACCGCTACCTGTTTCTGGAGACGCTGCTGGCCGCGCGCGAGCAGGTTTTTCTCTCCTACGTTTCCCGCGACCAGCAAACCGGAGATCGGCTCGAACCCTCGGCGGTGATCCGCGAGCTGCAGTTCATCCTGCGCGGCTATGCCGAGACGGCGGCGCTCGCGAGCCTGACGGTCGAGCATCCCACCAGCCGTTACGACCTGCGCTATTTTCCCGATCTCGATCCGGGTCACGGCGCGGCGAACCCGGAGTTGTTCAGTTTCGATCGCAGCGCGCGGCACGGCGCGCAGATGGCGGCGATGCGGCTGGACCTTATAAAGCATTGTGCCGACGCGCCGCTTCCCGGCCGCGACGAGCTGCTGGGGCAACTCTCGCCGCAGGTGCAAAAGCAAATCGGCCACGAGCTTCGCATCATAGATGCGCCGCAGGCGAATCGCGATGCGCGCGGCCCGGCCGCCATTTCGCTCCCGTTGGCGGCACTGCGCAGGTTTCTGGAATGTCCGATCCAGGGCGCGGCCCGTTACGCGCTCGGGATGCTGGACGAGGAGGACGCCAGCGAGGATCACCAGGATGAGCCGCTGGCGCAATCGATCCTCGATCGCACCGTGATGCTCCGTGAGGCGTTCTGGAAGTCGCGCGGCGACCGCGACGCAGCGGCGGATGATTACCGGCGGCTGTTTCGAATCGCCCAGGCCCAGGGCCGCGCGCCGGCCGGACTCTTCGCGCAGGAGGCAGCCAGCGCCGACCTGGCGCGGCTGGCTGAATGGCTCGATCAGGCGCGCCAGGCGGGCGCGGCCGACCTCTGTGCTTGGGACGAGATCCGGATCGGGCGCGGCGATCAATTCGCGCACGCCTGCCGGTTGCTGGAGGAAATCGTGCTCGAGGTCTCCGGTCCCGACGGCGCGCGCGCGCAGATCGTGAAGCTCCATGGCGCGCTCGGCCTGGTGTCGCCGGCGATGGATGCGGGGCTGCGCTGCGTCCTGCGCGACGATCTGCGGCCCAAGGATTTTCTCCCGCTGTTTATCTCCGCGCTCGCGCTCGCCGCCTCCGGAGCCGCGCCAGCCGGAGAGTTCAAGGCGATCGTTCTCACCGGAGCGGACGGAAACCCAAAGCGCCGAATCAAGCGGATGCGGCTGCCCTCGCGCGAGTCGGCGCTCGGCTATCTGGCCGCGCTCGCCTCCGATCTGCTGTCGGAAGCGAATTACTACTTTTTACCAATCGAAGCGGTGGAAAAAATCTGGCGCGCCGGAAAGAGCGCGTCGAAGCGGGGAGCGAGCGGCAGCCTTGCCGATCCCGACCTGGCCGACTTGGTCGAAAGCGTGCGTGAGAGCGAGCGGCCGGGATGCAGCTCGGACTACGGGCCGATCCGTGAGGCGCGCCGCTTCGCGCCACCGGGCGCGAGCGCGATCAGAAAGATCATCGCGCGGCGATTCGGGCCGATCGGCGCGATCTTCGAGGACTGAGCGGGCCGTGAGTGAGATCAAATATCGCCGACCCGCGATCCTCGACCACATCCCGCGCGACAATCACGCGGTGATCGAGGCCGGCGCCGGCTGCGGCAAGACCCATACGATCGCCCATCTGGTGCTGGAGCTGCTGCTCGCAGGCCCCTGCACGCTGGAGCAAATTCTGGTCGTGACCTTCACGGACAAGGCCACCACCGAGCTGCGCCACCGAATCCGCGGATTGCTGGAGCAGGTGCTCTCGGGCAGCGCGCCGCTTGACGCCGCCGCGGAGGGCGAAATCCGGACGCTCAACGACGCCGCCCGGCTCAGGCTGGAGACGGCCCTGTTCTCGTTCGATCGCGCGCCGATCTTTACGATTCACGGCTTCTGCCAGCGCGTGCTCTCGGAACTGGCGTTCGACAGCGCGATGAGCTTGCAGCTCGACGTGGTCGACAGCCGCGGCGCGTTCCATCGCGCGTTTCGGGCCGAGCTTCGCGAAGCGCTGGCGCCCGGCAGCCAGGCGCGCGCGCTGGTGGCCGAGTGGCTGGAGGCTGGCGACGGCGGCGCGCGCGGCAATCTCACCGACTCGCTCGAAGACCTGCTCTACCAATCGTACGTGAAGCGCTACCTCGAGATGCGGCGGCGCCGGCCCATCGACGGCGATCCGCTCGAAATCCGGGCCGTGGAGGGCCTGCTGCCACAGGTCGCCGAGCGCCTTAACCGCGACAAGCGCGAGCGGGGACAAGTCGACTACAACGACATGCTGACGCAGGTATGGCGCGCGATCGACGGGACGCGCGGCGATGCGATCGTGGCCGCCCTGCGCGCGCGCCTGCGCTACGCGGTGGTCGATGAGTTTCAGGACACCGACGATTTGCAGTGGCGAATTTTCCAGCGCATCTTCGTGGGCGCCGAACCGGCGAATTGCCTATATGTGGTCGGTGATCCCAAGCAGGCGATTTACGGATTCCGGGACGCGGACGTCTTCAGCTACCTGCGCGCGCGCCAGGAACTGCACAGCCGCGGCGCCGCGAGCGTGCCGCTTAACCGCAACTTTCGCTCGACCGCCGACCTGATCGGCGCCTGCAACCTGATTTTCGATCAGCGCGCCGATGCGCCGATTTTCACCGGCGAGATTCGCCACGACACGCCGGCGCAATGCGGCCTGCCGGATCTCAGCGCGCGCACGCCCGCGGCAGGCCGCATCGCGCCCGTCACCCTGTTTCGCTACGCCGCCGCCGCGCCCGGCTCGGCCCCGCAGATGCGCGCCGCGATCGGACGGCGGATCGCCTCAACGCTGCGGAAGATTCTTTTCGACGAGCAGCATCGAATAACGATCGCGGACGAGGGCACCGCGCGACGCGTCGAACCCAACGATATATTCGTGCTCACGCGCAGCGGCGCCGAGAGCGTTGAGATCGGCGGATACCTGCGCGAGTCGGGCGTGCCGTTCGCTTTCTACAAGCAGGACGGACTTTTTCAAACCTGCGAGGCCTCGGACGTTCTGGACGTGCTCAGGGCGGTCGCGCAGCCGGGCCATCGCTCGCATCGGTTGAAAGCCTGGATGTCGCCGTTTTTCGGCGTGCCGATCGCGTCGATCGCCGCAATCGGCGAGGCCCCGGCAGGCCATCCGCTCAACGAACGATTGTTCGAGTGGCAAGCGCTCGCGAATGAAGAACGCTTCGTTGAGCTGTTCGATCGCTTGATGCACGAGAGCGGTCTTGCCGATCGCGAGCTCTTGCTCTCCAACAGCGAGCGCGAGCTGACCAACTATTTGCACGTGCTGGAGATCCTGCTCGAGCAGGCGTTGCGCGAGCGGCTCTCTGTGTCCGAGCTGATCGCGCGGCTCGAAGCGTACATCGCCGGAACGCTGCTGCCCCCCGGAATCGAAAGCAATATCCAGCGGATCGAGAGCGAGCGGCGCGCCGTGCAGGTGATGACCGTGCACATGAGCAAGGGACTGGAGGCCGATGTGGTGTTCCTGTTCGGCGGCACCGGCCGGCCGGTGGATCGATCACCGATCGCGATCTACCACGACGGTTACGAGCGGCGGCTCGCCTTGGGAAAGGCCGAAAAGCAGGCTGCGAGTGCGCCGATCAAGGACGAGGAGGAGCAGGAAAACCAGCGCCTGATTTACGTGGCACTGACGCGTGCGCGCGTGAAACTCTACCTGCCGTTCTGCCCGGCGCGTTCGCTCAAGCGCAAAATCAATGGATACTACGCGCGGCTCAACGATCGCCTCGCGGAGATTGTGGCCGATCGAACGATCGCAGCGGACCAGTTCGAGATCGAAAACGTGGACGATCGCGATTCCACGCGGGGCGCATCCGATCTGCCGGCGCGGCTCAAGTCGTGGTCGCCGCCGGAGCGGCTGACGCAAGACGATCATGGCGATCGCCCCGAGCGGTTCTTCGACGATCTCCATCGACGCCACGCCCCGCTGGTCACCCGCTCGTACACCGCGCTGGAACGCTCGGCGCATCGCGATATCGAGCCCGCGGACTTCAAGCGCGATATCGAGGCCGCGGACGACGCGCCCGATCTGCCGGGCGGGCGCAACGTGGGAATCTTCCTGCACGAGGTGATCGAGAAGCTCGACCTGGCGTCGCTCGCGGAGCCGATCGATTTGGAGTCGTGGAAACGGTGCGAGGAGGTTGCGCGGCTGTTTGAGGAAACGATGCGCCGTTGCCAGGTGCGCGATCCGCGCTGGGCCGATCGCGGCGCTGAAATCGTCTTCAACGCGTTGCGATCTCCAATCGAGGTGCGCAACGGCGCAACGCTCGGCCCGCTGTACAGATGCCCCAGCGTCCGCGAGATGGAATTTCTCTATCCGATTCCGGAGACCTCGCATCCGCTGCTCAGTTCGGGCGGCGGCGGTGCATGGACCGTCGAGCGCGGATACCTAAAGGGCTTCGTCGATTTCGTGTTCGACCATGGCGGCGTGACTTATTTCGCCGACTGGAAGAGTGACCACCTCGCCGCGTACGGCAACGCCGCTATCGAAGCGCACGTGCGAGAGCATTATGAGCGTCAGGCCGCGATCTACTCGGTCGGTATCGTGCGCCTGCTGAGAATCCGCAGCGAGGCCGAATACAACGCGCGGTTCGGCGGCCTGCTCTACCTGTTCATCAGGGGTATCCGGGCGGACGGCAACGGCCGTGACGGCGTTTACTTCCGCAGGCCGTCGTGGGCGGAGATTACCCGCTACGAAGCCGAGCTGATTGGCGTCGCCGCGCCGCTGGAGATCGCATCATGAGCGTGCGCTCGCCGTTGCTCGCGGTTGACACCGCGTGGCGCCGCTTCGAAGCGCGAACTCCCGGCGCGTTCGAGCTGCGGCTGCGCGAGTTGCGGCCGGAAGCGGTGAACCTCGGGCCGGACTCTGTTCACCTGGCGGCGGAGATCGCCGCGCTGGACCCGAATCTGAACGACGAGCAGCGGCTGGCGCTGATCGTACTGATGGTCGTGTCGCTCGCCGCGCTCGAAGAAGGCAGCACACGCTTTCCGGTCACCGGCGCGCTCGCGCCCGATCCGATGCGGCGAATGCTGGGCGCGCTGTGTGGAGCGGCCGAAGCGGATACGATCGCCGCGTCAATCGAGGCGTTGCTCGACTCGGGTGCGGCGCGGACGATTGTCGGCCGCGATCCCTGCGGCTACACGCCACTTATCTATCTGCCGCCGTTCGTATATCAGCAGCGAATCTACGCGGTCGAGGCCGCGCTGGCCGAGCGACTGACGGCACTGATTGCGGACCAGCTGTCTCCTGCGATTGACGAAGGCCGGATGCGCGCGGCGCTGGCCGACGTAGTCGCGAGGCCGAGCCAGGCCGGCGCGAAGGCGCTCGTTCTCTCGACAGAGCAATGCGACGCGGTTGCGGCGGCGGTTCGCTCGCGCTTGACCGTGATTTCCGGCGGTCCTGGCACCGGCAAAACTTCGATTGTGCTGGCGATCCTGCGGATGCTCGTGCGCCTGGGAATCGCGCCGCAAAAGATCACGCTCGCAGCCCCGACCGGCAAGGCGGCGAACCGGATGACAGAATGCATTCGCGAGGGCCTCTCACAGGTGAGGAATCGCGACGCCAATGACGATGCGCTGATCGCGGATGGCCCCGAGGCCACGACGATTCATCGGTTGCTGGACTATTCTGTCAGCCTCGGCCGCTTTCGCAACCATCGTAACCATCCGTTGGCGGCGTCGGTGGTGATCGTCGACGAAGGCTCGATGCTCGACCTCACCCTGATGGAGCGGCTGCTCGACGCGATCCGCCCCGGTGCGCAACTGATCATCTTGGGCGACGCCGACCAGCTCCCGTCGGTGGCGGCCGGCGCCGTGTTCCGCGATCTGACGTCAACTATCGGAGACCATCGCTTGGCGGCCGCAAGCGTTCGGCTGAGCCACGTCTACCGATTCGGCGCAGGGGCAGGCCGCCCGATCGCCCTGCTGGCAGAGGCGATCAACCGCGGCGTCACGGACCTGACGCGCGACGATCGTGGCAGTCCGGCGATCGTGCGACGAGCGTCAGCCGCCGACCTCACGTTCGCGGGCGCCGAATTTCTGGGCTCTAGCGCCGATGCGACCGACGAGTTTCTTGATCGATGGTATGCAGGCCGGGTGCGGGGCGACGCCGGGATCAGTGAGCTTGCGGCGCACGTCTACGAGATAGGCGAAAACGGCTTTGCCCAGCCCGAGCGCGATCGCCTCAAACGCCTGTACGCCTGGCGGGCAGCCTCGCGGATACTCTGCGTAACACGGGTCTTCGCGACCGGCTCCGAGCGAATCAATGAGCGGTTGCATCGCGCGGCGGCCGGCGACACCGGTGCGAGCCGCGAGCCTTTCATGGCCGGCGAGCCGTTGGTCGTGCTGCGCAACGATTACGAACGGATGTTGTTCAACGGCGACCAGGGCCTGGTCGTGCGGGTCCGCATATCGGGCGGCAACGCCGTCAAGATGGCGGTCTTTCCGCGCGCCGACAATTTCGTGGCGTTTCGCCTCGACGCGATGAGAGACGACCTGGAGCTTTGCTACGCGATGACCGTCCACAAGGCGCAAGGGTCGGAATTCGACTCGGTCGCGCTGATTTTGCCGGCGACTGATATTCCAATACTCACTCGCGAGATTCTGTATACCGCGGTGAGCCGCGCGCGAAAGTTGATGACTATTGTTGGTGACGAGCAAATTCTGGCGCTCGGTATCGCGCGCAAAGTCGGGCGCTACTCTGGGCTGGGCGAGCAGCTCGGCGCGCCGCTTGGGTGACCGAAAGAGAATCGCCGGCACGGAGGCCGGCGCCACGAAGAAAGAAGTTACGGCAGGGCGAAGGCGACCAGCGAGTCGCCGAGCTTGCTGCCCAATTTGCCGTGGCCACCGGCTGCGATTACCAGGTACTGCTTGCCGCCGCTGCTCAATCGATAGGTCATCGGCGTGGCCTGTCCTCCGGCCGGCAGCTTGGCCCGCCACAGTTCCTGGCCGGTCTCGATGTCAAAGGCGCGGATGTAAGGATCGATCGTCGCCGCGATGAATACCACGCCGCCGGCAGTGACTATTGCGCCGCCGAGGTTGGGCGCTCCCCAATGCGGATCGGGGAGCGGCAGATGCAGGAAGCTCATGATGTTCCCCAGCGGCACCGTCCATTTGATCTGACCGCTGGAAAGATCGACTGCGGTCAGCGATCCCCACGGCGGCGGATTGCACGGCAAGCCCGGAAACGACGAGCGCATGAACACGCGGCTCATCCCGTAGGGCGTACCCGCCATGGGCGCGAACTCGGTCTCGAAGCCGCGCGAGGCGTTGGCTTGCTCGGTGAAGTCGGCGCGCGGGATCAGATGGACTTCGGCAACCAGGTTGTTGGTGTTGGCCACGAGCAACTGGCGCTCCGGATCGAAAGCCGCGCTGCTCCAGTTCATCCCGCCCACGTTGCCGGGAATCACCAGCGAGCCTGCGATCGACGGCGGAGTGAAGATGCCGTCGTTGCGCAGCGCGGCCATCCGGTTGCGGCATTGGCGGCGATCGAAGTACATCACGCCGAAAGCGTCGTCGACGCTGACGCTGAGCGGCACCAACGGCGGGAGACTCGGGAACGGCTGGGTCGGGGCGGCTTGCTCGCCTGGCACGTCGCTAGGCGGCGCGGCGCGCTCGACGATCGGATAGATGGCCTCGCCGGTCAGGCGGTTGAAGACGAATAGGCTGCCGCGCTTGGTGCCCTGCACGACCGCGGGAATTTCGGCGCCGTTGCGGCGGATCGTGCACAGCAGCGGCATCGACGGATTGTCGTAGTCCCACAAATCGTGATGCGTGGTCTGGAAGTACCAGGCCAGCTTGCCGGTCGAGCCGTGCAGCGCGACCAGCGCGTCGGAGTAGAGATCGTCGCCGAGGCGCTCACCGCCGTAGTAGTCGGGACTCGCGCTCGAACCCGGCAGGAAGACCAGATCGTGATCGCGATCGACCGAAATTATCGACCAGATGTTGGCGGCGCCGGTCTGCGGCGCGTTGGTGTGCGGCCAAGTCTTCCAGGCGGGATCGGCGGCGCTCTGCGGAATCGGATTCCACACCCATCGCACGACGCCGGAGCGTGCGTCGAAGGCGCGCACCACTCCCGACGGCTCGTCGACGTGGCCGTTGTCGCCGATCGCGGAGCCGACGATCACCAGGTCGTCGATTATCGCCGGTGGCGACGTCTCCTCGTATTCGCCGCGATATTTGAGCTTGTCGATATTCGCGACGCCGTTCTTCAAGTCGATTTGGCCCTGATTGCCGAAGTCGGCGCATGGCTGGCCGCCGGCAGCGTCGAGCGCGATCAGGCGGGCGTCGATCGTGGCTATAAAGATCCGCCGCCGGCACGCCTCGTCGGATTTTTTCGCCGGGTCGAGCCACGACGAGACCCCGCGATTGATGAGTCCTTCGGAATAGAAACTGCTTTGGAGATCGATCTGCGGATCGTAGGCCCATTTCTGCGCGCCGGTCTCGGGATCGAGCGCGATCACGCGGTTAAACGGGGTTGAGAGATACATCGTGCCGTCGACCACGATCGGGGTGTTCTCGAAGGAGCTTTTGCGTTTGGCGCGGGTGCCATCCGAGACATCGCCGGTGTGATAGGTCCAGGCAACCTGGAGTTGGGCGACGTTGTCACGATTGATCTGGTCGAGCGGAGAGTAGCGCATCCCGCCCGGATCGTTGCCGTAGTTGGGCCATTCGGCGACCGGCCCGCCCTGCGGCGCCGGCTGCGCTCCGGTGGTGCATCCACAGAGCAGCGCCACGGACGCGACGACGATCGCGAGGCGGCGCCAGAGCGGTTTGTGAATTCTTGACTTGCGATGGCCGCAGGCACCCTCACCCGCGGCGCTTCGCGCCGCGTCCTCTCCCGCGAAAAAGCGGGAGAGGGTCTGAAGACCTTCGAGGGGCATTGCGATCGGGCTACGCTGAGTACGACTCGTTTAGATGCGCGCGGACTATCTGGGCGGAAATGGCGCCTGAGGCCAGTTGCCGGGCCGGAGCCAGGCGCATCAGGTGGAACATGAAGATCGCCAGCGAGAACCCCGAGGCCACCACGCTCAGCGAGGCGACCGCGCCGGGGTCGGCGGTATTGCCCATCCGGCCTATCGCCACAATCGCAGCGCCCACGCATACCGTGATCGCGGCCAGCGCGGCGCGCCGCACGTCGCGGACCGGGACTTCGGCGCCGCGCTCGACATAGCGTTTCAGCTCGCCCTGCGAAAAATTATCGAGGAACCAGCCGGTGTCCTCGTCGACTTGGCGCGCGTTGGGTGGCGGCACTTCGCTTCCGGTCAACGGATCGATCGCGCACTCGCCACGGCGGTGGCGCACGATCCCCTCGCGTATCTGGCGATGGATTTTCTCGCTGATCGGGTAGCGGCTGGCAATCAGAAAGGACAGGATCGCGCACGACGCGGGTCCGAGCGCAAAGATGGTCCGGATCGCGAGCAAAACGGCGTGCGGCTGGGCGGCGTTGGGCACGTAGCCGAGCGTCGCCAGGATCGCGATCGGAATCGCGGCGCTCGGAATCGCGATGAACTTGGGCAGGATACTCCAGAAGGCGCCGTACTGGGCCTCGCGGCGGCGGCCGGTGTGGAATTCATCATAGTCGATTACATCGGCCTGCATCGAGGGGCCCAGAAACAGGCCCGCGCCGAAGCTCGCTCCGGCCCAGCAGATCAGCGCCAGCAGCGGAAGGATGTCGCCCTTGCCGAGGAAGAACATCGCGCTGCCGCCGGTGACACCCATCCCGAAGCTCGCCAGCCAGGTCGGGAGCTTGCCGAAGCGGCGCGCCGCGGCCAGCCACAGCGGCAGGCATAGAAAGCCCATCCCGAAGTATCCCAGCAGCAAAATCGACAGCCACAGGGTCGGATTGGCCGGCTGAATCACGTAGGCGTTATAGAAAGGCAGCAGCGTGGCCGGAATCAGGCCAGAGATGCTGCCGACGACGTAGCTCATCAACAAAATCGAGAAGGGGCGGTTGCGCAACGCGCGCCGGACGCCGGGCACCAGCGGATTGGGCTCGCGCGTGGCGAAATCGGCGCGCTCCCGCACGCGCGCCGCCAGCAGCCAATAGAGCGTGACCAGCGCGATCGCAAAGGCTACGCCGAGGCGCGAAAAGACTTGGCGCTCGTTCCATTTCAACCCGAGCATCAGCAGGCCAGGCGATCCGGCCGCGATAATCGTGCCGAGGATCGTGAAAGCTTCACGGATACCGAACAGGCTCGAGCGGTCGTGGTAGTCCAACGTCAGCTCCGGCCCGAGCGCGTAGTAGGGCAGGATGAAGATGGTGTGAAAGATGAAAAAAAGGATGAACGCCGCGCCGAACCAGATGCCCGCCTGCGAGCCCGAGAGCCGGGCCGGCGGGCTCATCAGGGCGACAAAGGCCAGCGCGCATAACGGAGCGCCGACGAAAATATACGGGCGGCGGCGGCCCCATCGGGTGCGCGTGCGATCGGAGAACCATCCGACCACCGGGTCGCTGATCGCGTCGAGCGAGCGGGCCAGCGCAATCGCGATCGCCAGGAAGCCGAGCGGCACCATCACCACGTCGGCGTAGAACTTCGGCATGTTGATCAGGATCGGAACGATCAGCGCGGCGCCGGCCACGTTGGGCGCGCCGTACAGCACCTTGGTGCTGAGCGGCAGGCGCTCCGGCGGCTGCGCAGGAGGCGCGGTCGCTACCGCACCATTATTGGCGGCGATATTGACTTGGAGGGACGGCGGGGTGGATTCAACGGAGGTCGGATCGTTCGATGTCACGAATGCCTCAACTGTCGAGCGCGTGGCAGAGTTTCTCACAGCACGGTTGAATGTGCCATGCCCGCGGGGAGCGCAATCGCGGCGCCTGGCAGGGCGCCAAGCGCATCAGGAGGCTGTGGACGGTTGAGCAGGGGGGGGAATTGATCAGCCTCTCTCATTTCTGTATTGGTACTGCGGTCTTGCTGTGGAGCCTTCCTTGCCAAAGTGCGGATGTTATCGAATTTCGGTTCCAAGTTGCTGTTGGAGGTGTGTGTGCGAGGATGTGGAGGGTGTTTTGGACTATCGCCTGAACCGATCGAATCGGGCTTAGGCGGCAAATTTATAAACCGTTGGCGAGGGGGCCTAGGAAGTCCTCCTGCTGTGGCAGCCAAGTCTGAATGAGACCCCTGCCGAACTACGTGCCCCCTCGCCTTCCTTCCTGTATCGATTGACCCTTCCGTATCGCTTGCCGTATCGCCTGACTTGGCGCGGGCAGCAATTGTTTGGCACCTGAGCGCCAACGCGGCGATACACGCAGCGCAGTTGCCCCTCGGATAGATCACCGTAAGGCCCGCTCCGAGTTTGTGAATCTCTCATTCGCGGTGCCAGCAGGCTACCCTCACCCGGCGCGGCGCCGGTCTCTCCCTGGTCAGGGAGAGGCGCAGAAAAAAGACCGGTTACTTCTCGCAGCTACTTCTTCTCGAACGACGGCCCCGACCATCCGTCTTGCGCGCCCAGAGTTGCGCCCTGCGCCGCGCCGCCACCGGCCGGATTCGGACCCCACCCGGCGGTCAGACCACCGTCGACCACCATCTCCTGACCGGTGACCCATTCGGCGTCGTCGCTGGCCAGGAACAGGGCCATCGCGGCGATATCATCGGGCCGTCCGGCGCGCTGGATAGGCTGGAAATGGGCCAGAAACTGGGCCGACACCTGCTCTCCACCCGGCATCCGATTATAGATCAGCGGCGTATTGATGCCGCCTGGGCAGATGCAGTTCACCCGGATTTTGTCCTTGGCCAGTTCGAGCGAAGCCGAGCGGGTAAGATTGATCACGGCGGCCTTGGCCGCGCAGTAGGCGTGAAGGCCCGGACCACCGCGCAGCCCCGCCACCGAGGCGGTGGAGATGATCGAGCCGCCGCCGGCCTTGCGCATCTCGGGCGCGGCGTGCTTGATGCCGAGGAAGACCGCGCGCAGCAGCACAGCCATCGTGCGATCCCAGTTCTCGGTGGTGATCTGCTCGATCGGACCGACTGCGCCGCCCAATCCGGCGTTGTTGTACATGATGTCGAGCCGGCCGAATTCCTTGACCCCGCGCGCAACCGCGGCCTGGACCGCGGCTTCCTGCGTAACGTCGGTGTGCTGGAAGACCGCGTTGCCGCCGTTTTCCTTGCAGTCGCGCACCGCGGATTCGCCGCCCTCGCGATTGAGGTCGGCGATTACGATCGACGCGCCTTCTCCGGCGAACCGGACCGCGGTGGCGCGGCCGATTCCGCTCGCTGCGCCAGTGATTACTGCCACTCTTTTTTCTAGTCTGCCCACTGCTCTACCTTCCTTTCTGCCTTTTTGTGACTGAATGCCGCTCGGCGGCAGTTCATGACGTGGAACGATTGCCGTTTCGCCGCCCCGGACTCTCCGACTCGAATAGCTCAAAGTCGCGTTCGAGGCCAACACTCGGAGGTTTCTGATGGCGGGTCAGAGCTCAGGTCGCCATTCTCGCGCGTGGCATGCGCCGGGGCCGATGCCGCGCGAGGAATCCCGGACCCCGACTTTGGCAATCTGTGGCGAAACCGACCGCTTTGACGATTCGTTTGCATCTCTGCTACAGGTCGAAGGGACTTTTGGACGGGGTTTGGAGCCTCAAAGCGCTCTGGAGTGCAGAAAGCCAGCCCAAAACGTAAAACGTTGGCTTGAGGCGAAAGAGCAGAACAAAAACCAACGCGGCCCGTTTCCTGTAGCGAGGGCGTTCGGATAGGCCCTCGGGACCGCGGTCGATTCAGGAGTGAGCATCGCAGGAGGTCGTTAAATGGCAACAGCAAGTCGACTACGTAGTGCAGTAGGGTTGGCCCTTTGCTCCCTGGCGATACTGGCTGCGGCCTCATCGGCGATAGCCGCGGGGGGAGTGATCGAAATCAATCAGGCCAAGATCTTGGCCAACGGCAATTTCCCTTATGTGATTTCAGCCGCCGGCAGCTATCGGCTGAGCAGCAATTTGACCGTCGCCGGCACGGGCGTAGACGCGATCGACATTAACGGCTCGTTTGCCCCCGTGACTCTGGACTTGAACGGATTCAACATCACAGGTCCAGGATCGGGCAGCGGTAAGGGGATCTTCAGCGGCGGGACAACCGCTCTGATCGTGAGCAATGGCGCGATAGGCGACTTCGGCTCCAACGGCGTTCAGGTTGCCGGAGCAGCAACCCTCAAAGACGTTATTTCCGGATTCAACGGCGGGGCCGGCATCGTCGCAGGCGGCGGCCTCAACCTGGAAGCGGCCTCTGCGGTCTCTAATGCCGGTGCCGGGATCGTCGTGGGGCCCACGATCGGAGGATCCTTCACGAAGGCTTATGCGGCAAACAACGGAAGCGACGGGATCCAGCTTCTTACCGGCCTGTATGCCGTCGTAACCTGCGACCACTGTGGGTCCGGCCTCAACGGTGGTAACGGAATCAACGCCGGCGTGAACACCAGCCTGATAGTCAAAGACAGCGCCTTCGGCGGAAACACGCTGAACGGAATTGTGGCGCCCGATGGCTCCGTGATCGAAAGCACCATCGCCGCATACAACCACGGATATGGGATCCTCGCCAACGCCGCAATCCTCAAAAGCGACCAGGTCATTGGCAACAACGCCGGCAACGCGAGCGGCGGAATCCTCGGTTTCGACGCCGCATTGAACCCTCTCAGCGTCGGGAACGACAGCGGTTGCTGGAACAACTGGGCTGGTGGCAACGGCAGCAGCCCAAGCGTTGCACAGATCAGCGGATGCGCGCCGGCGGGGGCGAATATCTGTCCCGGCGGCACCGCCTGTCCCTGAGTCCGCCGGAGTTCATCGAGGCAGCAATGTTTGTGCGACCTTCAACTGGCCTGCGGCACGCGCGTAGAGGTTAGCCGGACGTGACCAACCTGAAACGAGTCCGATCGGTTGGAGTAGCCGGACTGATCATCTCAGGGCTCGTGCTGGCGGCCGTGGTCATGCTGTCTCGCCCCAACCGGATTATCGCCCAGTCGCCGACGGCGTTGTCGTCCTTGTCATTTTCGCCCGACGTAACGGTCGACTTGGCCGGCACCACCGTGGGCCCTAATCAGGTTGCGACCGACAATCTTTTGGGCGTCGTGACGAACGCGAGCTTCCTCATCCCCGACGGGGTTCAGATCACCGGCTACATACCCATCACCACCGGCGCATACCTGAGCTTCGATACCACGGTTGCGCTGCCGACCAACGGCGCCGGCGGTACGGTAACCGTCACGCCGCGCGACGTGGTCCAGTTCAGCACTTCAAGCGGGTACTTCAGCCCGACCTTGTTTTTCCAAGGCTCTGCCAACAGCGTACCGGACGGGGTAGACATCAGTGCGCTGGGTATGGCCGCGGGCAACCTGCTCCTTTCGTTCGATACCACTGTATTGCTGCCCGGCGCGATCACCGCCGAGCCGCGCGACCTGGTCCAGTTCAACGGCAGCACGTTCAGTTTCTTCTTCCGGGGGAATGCCGAGGGCGTGCCTGACGGTGTCGACATCGACGGGTTCTATCTGCTCGGCAACGGCCACGAACTGTTCTCGTTCGACGACAGCGGGACCTTGGGTGGGCTGACTTTCAAGAGCGACGATGTAGTGGAGTTTGACCCGGTGGGGGGCACCTGGGTGCTCCAGTACAGCGGCGAGACTGCCAACGGTGGCGCCTTGGCGGCGGCAGGCGGTGAGCTGCGGGCGCTATCAGCGACGGTTGCTACTGCCACGTCTGCCCCGACCCCAACCCCGACCCCGACGAGCACACCGACACCAACGCCAACACCGACACCTGCTCCGGTCCCACCGACCCCAACGCCGACCAGCACTCCTACCCCGACCCCGACGGCCACGCCGGTTGCGCCATGGCCGGTTTTCCATCACGACATGGGCCGTACGGGCCTGAGCCAGTTTGACACGAGCGGCAACCCCGGGGCGCTGAAGGGGAAGTTCCTGACCGGTGGCATCGTAACCTCCTCGCCGGCGATCGCCGCGAACGGAACTATCTATGTGGGTTCGATTGACGGCAATCTATACGCAGTCAACCCGAACGGCACCCTGAAGTGGGCGTTCGCAATCAAAGGCTTCATCGACTCGTCGCCGGCGATCGGAGCCGACGGAACCATCTACGTCGGCTCGGGTGACAAGAGTCTCTACGCGATTACCGATAGCGGCGCTTCAGGCACGCTCAAATGGAAGGTGGCCACCGGCGGTTCCGTCGAATCCTCGCCAGTAATTGGTGGCGCTGGAACGATCTACGTCGGCTCGGACGACGGCAACCTCTACGCGATCAACGACAACGGCACCTATGGCGGCGTGAACTGGACGTTCGCCGCGGGCGGAGAGGTTCAATCCTCGGCGGCCATCGGCGCCAACGGCATCATCTATGTCGGCTCTGGTGACGGGAACCTGTACGCGATCACCGACAACGGCACCTCCGGCGCCCAGAATTGGCAGTTCGCCGCCAGCGCCGGGATTTTTTCGGCGCCGGCGATCGGCGCCGACGGCACGATCTATTTCGGCTCCGCCGACCATAACCTCTATGCGATCACGGACAACGGCACCTCAGCCACGCAGAAGTGGAAGTTCGCCACCGGTGGATCGCTCGAATCCTCGCCGGCCATCGGCGCCAACGGGACCATCTACGTCGGCTCTGACGACGACAACCTGTATGCGATCGCCGACAACGGCACCTCAGCCGGAGAGAAGTGGAGATTCCTCACCGGCGGCATAGTGCATTCGTCGCCGGCGATCGGAGCGGATGGCACCATCTACGTCGGCTCGGAGGATAACGCGCTTTACGCGATTACCGACAAGGTTAGCTCGGCAGCGCAGAAGTGGAAGTTCACTACCGGCAGTTCGGTCGCCTCGTCGGCGGCGATCGGTACGGACGGCACGCTCTACTTCGGGTCGGATGACGACAATCTGTATGTGGTGGGCTCGAACGCGGCCCCCACTGCGACGCCGACCGCATCACCTGTTCCAACGCCAACTCCGACCACGATACCGACCGCAATCGCGACTCCGACCCACACGCCGATCGCTGACCCCGACGCCAACACCGAGCCCGACTCCGACCCCAACGCCGACCGCCACCCCAACCCGAACTCCTACGCCTACCTCGACACCCACGCCAACTCCGACCCCGACGCCGACCCCCACCCCCACCCCCACCCCCACCCCCACACCCACACCCACGCCCACGCCAACGCCAACGGCAACTCCAACATCGACGCCGACGCCCACTCCAACCCGGACCGCGACCCCGACCCCGACGCCGACACCCACGCCAACCCCGACCGCGACCGCGACATCGACCCCCACGGCGACGCCCACTCCAACCCGGACCGTGACCCCGACCCCGACGCCAGCGTCCACCGCAAGCGCATCGAGCACAAAGACCTCGACCCCGACGCCGCCTCCGACGTTGAGCGCGACGCCCACTCCCACGCTCGCGCCGGGTCAAACAGCGGCCGCGACCCCCACTCCGACGCCGACACCTGGGGCAAGTCCGACGCCAACCGCGACCGCGACTCCCACCCCGACGCCGACCCCGGCGCCGGGCGGAAAGTTCTCAATATCGGCCACGACCCTTCAGTTCGGCACCGTCAAGCGAAACAAAACCAAGAAGCTTTCCTTCACGATCAAAAACACCGCCAAGACCACGCTCCAGGGCTATGTCGACGACAGCGCGCTTTCTCTTACTCCGCTGAGCGTCATCAGCGGAGCAGGCCCGTTCAGTCTGAAAAAGAACAAGGTGCAGAAAGTGACGGTCGAAGCCGCGCCGACCGCAGCCGGCGCCTTCTCAGGGGTGATCACGATCACCAGCGGAGACCCCAAACATCCGACCGTCACGGTAAAACTCAAAGGGAAGGGCAAGTGAACATCGGGTAGAACGCGGGCATCGTGAGCTGCAGGCGAGTGGTGCCGCTCCCAAAATGTATCAGTTCAGGGCGCCGACGCGACATCGGCGAAATGAACGAGTGGAGGAGCTATTGCTTGGACGCGGACCAGGTCCCGTTGGCGGAAGTGAAGCCGGAGGATGAAGGCGGCGCGATACACAACCAGGTGCCGGACGCGGTCGCGGCTCCGGCAGGGTTGACCGAAAAGATTCCCGTAAACGAGCACGACCCGCCGGTTCCGCCGAGACCGCCAATCGTGAAACTGCCGCTGTCGTTGGTCAGCGCGCCGCCGCCCACCGCGGGCGCACTTACGGTTATGATCGAGCCGGCCACGCCCATGGCAAGCGCGCCACTTATCGAACAGGAACTCCCACCGGTGAAGAATTGCGTACCGGTGAAGTTGCCCGAGTAAGTACCGTCGAAGGGCGGCGCGGCCTCATCGAATGAAGTCGCGGTCTGGCTGGTGCTGGCATAGGTATTCTGCAACAGACCCAAGCTCTGCATCACCGCGGTGCTGACCTGATTGCTCGCGCCCAGATTGAAGGCTTGCGCAGAGCTCTCGACCGCCTGGCGCGCCGGGTCGGAGGTCTGGGCCAGCGATACTCCTGTACTGATCAACTGACTGCCAGGACCGAGGTTGGCGTAAACCAGCGCTTCCGCCGGCGCCAACATCGCCACCTGCTGATTGCCGGCTTGCGAGATGACTCCCAGGGCCACGCCCACCGCGCCGTTGACGATCCCCGCCGCCGCGGCGGCCGCCCCCGGCTGCTGGCAGGCCGGCGAACTCTCCGAGGCCAGGAACAACTGCGCAATGTCGCTGGTGAACGCGGCCGGATTGCCCGTATCGTTGAGCGCCTGCGCGGCCTCGGCGGCGAGACATCCGCCGCCGCTGGCCTGCGACCTGATAGTCGGGCCGCCCAACCGCGACGCTGGGGCGGATTGCGATCCGCCTCCGCCAGCCAGCGTCGTGAGCATCGCCAGAAGCTGGGTCTCGGCACTGGTCAAGGTGCTTTGGTCAACCGTCACGTTGACGCCGCCGACGCTCCCCAGCGTGGTCGTGGCAGCGCTGCCGATCGCAGCAATCAGGCTGTTGAGCGAGCCCACCAGTTGACCGAGCGAGCTCGACAGCGCGCTGGTCCCCAGCGGTGTGCCGACGATATCGGTCTGAAGCTGGATGGCGAAGCCTTGCTCGCCTTGCAGGAAGGCCAGCGTGGCTTGTTCGGGTGACAACGAAGGGTTCGCAGGCGGCACGGTTATCTTGAGCGACGGCGATTTAGCGCTCAATGTCGTCAGCCCCGAAGCCAGCGCCTCCTGCACGCTGAGCGTGGCGCTGCCCGAGACCAGCCCGCCGGTGGCTTGATCGATCACTGGCGGCACCGTCAACACGATCGATGCGCCGTTGTTCTGCGCCGCAGCTTCGGGAATCGAGAGCACCGGCTGGCCCTTGAGTTTTTCGGTGAAGGTGACCAGCACGGGCGCGTCCGGCGCGAAGCCGGAACCGTTGAGCGTTACTTGGCTGAACGCCGCCTGGGACCTGGAGCTGAGCGACGCGACTTTGGGGCTCTCTCCGATGCCCGAGAGTTTGGCTGTTAACTTTGGACTGCTGGTGGTGATGCTCAGCGTGGCGCTGCGCGCGCCCGCCTTGGAGGGTTTGAAAACCACCGACACGTAGCAACTCGCGTTTGGCGGAAGCGTCTGGGCGATGCAGCCGTCGTTCCCCCCGAAATCATCGGAGTTACCCTTGAGCGTGATGCCGGTGATGGTCATCGGCCTGGCTGTGGTGTTTTTCAGAGTCGCGGTCACCGACGCGCTCGTGGTGCCCAGCGCCTGCTTGCCGAAGCTGATCGCCTTGATGGTTGGCGGCTTGCCGCTGGCCGCTTTGGCAGCCTCCCAAGTCGTGGCCATGGCGGCTGCGGGGGCCGGTGCGCATGCGAATCCTGTAGAGGTCGGAGCAGACGTCGGGGTCTGGGTCGGCGCAGCGGTCAGAGGAGGCGTGAATACCGGCGTTGCACTTGGCGCCGGCGCCGGCGTGCCGGTTGGTGCCGAGGTCGTCGTCGGTGCCCCTGAGCCACCCCACGCTGTCTGCGCCCCGGTAAAGCTTAGGTTGGACGTGCTCCAAACCGTGATAGCAAGCGGATCGCCAGCCTGGTACGTCGCGCATCCCGAGCCGTATCCGCCCCCGAAGCCGGATATCACGATTTGCGTATTGGACCAGGACTGATAATTGAGCGTCACCGCGTCCGGCCTCTGCACCCCCCATCTAGCGGACCCGGCGGCAAAGAGCGCTGACCCTGCTCCACAATGTGCCCGGAAGTCTCCAAAATCGAAGTAGTTCAGGTCACCGGAAAACGGCATCGAGACCGGCGCCGGGCCGAACCCGGAACCGCTCACGGTGATCTGCAGGTTCTGTCCTGTACCCGCAAGCTGCACTGAGGTTATCTGCGGAGTAGAGATGCCGGGAACATTGCCTCCCCACGTCGTTGCTATCCCCGAACTTGAATTCCACAGCGCGATAGAGATCGCATCTCCAGGCTGAGCGCCGAAACCCGATACCGTTATGCTGCTGTCTGACCAGGCTTGATAGGTCAGTGCGTCCGCGTCACCCGAGTATCCCCACTCGCCGTGACCTATCTGAGCCTCATCACCGATACGGAAATTCGATGCGTCTCCACGGAACGGGAGCGGCGATATGATCGGACCGCCAAACCCGCTGCCTGTGATCGTGAGCGTGTAATTTCCCGGGCCTCCGGAGAATTGCACCGAGGTAATCTGCGGCGTCTGGGCCGGCGCCGAGGTCGGCGTGGGCATCGGCGTTGGCCTCGGAGTCGGGGTCGGTGTTGGTGTTGGGGTCGGGCCTATGCCGGGCGGTGAGCCTGGCGTGAAGACGAAAGCTCCGACTAGATCTGCGGCGTGGTCAGGATCCTGCAGCGCCGCGCTAGCGACGGTATTTACCGTTACGGTGTAGCTACCGACACTCGGATACGCGTGGGCGATCTCGACGGCCGCGACCGTGCTGGAGCCATCGACCATGAGGCCTGGGACGCCGCTAATCGAGATCGCCTGCTGGCTGCTGCCCAAGCCAATGAGGACGACCAAGCTTCCTGGAATTGAGACGGTGAGATTGGCGGAGGCACTCAAAGTCCAACCAGTCGTAGCGCTTGGCGGCTGCCCAGGGCCGGAATTGGACCCGTACGTAGCCGTTAAGCTTGAGTAGTTCGACACCCCAACTCCGGCCATGACCTGATAGACGGTTGAGGTAGAGAACGAGTCGGAGTTAGACGAAGTGACGGCAAGTGCCGCGGACTCAAACCCGTCGGGGTCCGTGACCGAGGTATTCTGGCCTGTCGTCAAGTCGCTGCTCGCAAAGCCGCCTCCCGTGGCATATCCAAAGAGGTACGTCGAGGACCCTGCGGGGAGGCTCAGCGAGCTCGTTTCCGTTTGCACCGTCGAGTTGTCCACAGTTTGTGCAGAAACGTTGGAAGCGACCAAAATCGCAGCGGTCAAGACAACGAAGCTCACTTCTGCGATCCGGCGCCCCATCGGCTAGCCTCGCGTTGCAACCTCAGACGACTCGTCCGCAGCTGACCCCTTCGGTTCTGTCAATCGCACTCTCCGCCCGGGCGCGAATCCAGTTTTTCAAGCCGCGCAGAGCGTAGCATTAACCGCCTCGAAGTCAATGGCGACCGGCGGTCGTCGAAACTTCGTCTGGTAGATTTTGCCGACGGAATGACCGGCCTGGCCGGCGCAGGTCGCGATCGGCGCTTTACGCGTGCAAAATCTTGAGCAGGTTGCGCGCGCGGGATTGAGCGCGCCTGACGATTACCCGTCGCCCGGGCCGTGAACGCAGGAGGGGCGGCCCCTTTCAGAGCGAGGCTGGAAGCCTTCGCGATTTTCTGACCCACAGGTCCTCCCTTTAACAAGCGATGGCCATGTGCTTCGCGCGCCTGACAACAGGGAGTGCGCAGACCTTCCGTTTGGGCGCGTTCACCGATCAAATGACCGGCGAGTCGCCCCCGGCGCATACGGCGGTCCTACTTCGGAAAAGGCACTGGCACCCTTCGAGCAGCCTCATGGTAAACTCCGCGAAGGGTCAACGCGCAGCGATTTTCGCGTGCGCGATTTTTCAGGCTGGCGTGCTACCGACGCTCCCACGGATATGGCGCAGGACGATCTCGCGCAACAGCGCCGAGGTTGCTTCCGCGCTCAAGCCGAGCGCGGCGACTTCGCCTTCGGCCAGTGCGTCGCAAACGCGCTCCATCGTGAAGAGTAAGATCGCGTCTTCTTCTCCGGCCCGATCTTCTCTAGCCCGATCTTGGCGCTCGGAGCGCCGCAGGCTGGCCAGGATCTTGAGTTGGCGGCGGCGCTGGGCGCGGTAGAAGCTGCGCACTATCGCGTCCTGTGCGACCAGCGCGCGCAGGCTGCTGCGCAGCCCGCGCCATCGCCGATGATGATGCAGCGAAAGCTTCACCAGCTCGGCGGCGGTTTCCTCGGCGCTGCGCTCCCTGGCCAGCGACTGCGCGATCGCGCTCCATTCGGCGGTGACCCAGGCCTCGTAGGCGGCCAGGAAAATCGCGCGCTTGTCGGGAAAGTGCTTGTAGAAAGTCGCCGGAGCGTAGCCGGCCGCGCGCGCGATGCGGTTGGAGTCGGTGCCGAAGTAGCTGTCGCGGTTAAAGGCCCGGACCGCGGCGGCGATCAGGCGCGCGCGCGTCTGTGCCGGCCTGCCGCGCCGGGGCCGCGCCGCGGGTGAGAGAGCGGAGATGGGATCATCCATTCGACACGAATGTCACGCACGGATTATCACGCACAGGGAAGGGAAACTATCGCGAACAACGGGGGCTTGGCAAAGAATCGGCGCAGCCGGGTGCGATCCGCCCCGATGTGGGTCCCGGATTAGTGCCGTTCCAACTATTTGCGCCTAGAGGGGCGGCTCCGATGCATTGGTATGGCTTGCCCCGTTCGATGCGCCTGAAGCGAGCGCCGGCACCGGGAAAACGTGGCGGGCTGGAACGGGCCCGTCACAATTCGGAACAACAAGTTGGAACGGCACTACGCGGAGGTGTTGGTGCGGATGTTCTTGAGAATGAAGAGCACGTCGGTCACGCTGGTCAGACTCCCGAACATATCGACCTTGGCGAGGAAATTCAGCTCGTCGGAGGTAATGCGGTGTGCGGCCATCAGCTTGTCGTCGGAGCGTAGCTGCTCCAGAATCCCGTTGCGCTGCACTTGGGGCTGCCTCCTGCCGCTCATCTGTAACAAAATGTAAACTAATTCTACAGCAGAGTCAAGCGCGGTTTGGCGCCGGCCTGAAGATTTTCCTGCGATGCAACCCGCCGGAGCAGGGCACGGCCATCAACACGAGAGCGTCAGATGGGTGGCGCCGGCGAGCTCGTGGGTCGCGACTCCATGCGGGCAGGCGCCCGCGCAGGCGTGATGCGCGCAGCTCAGGCACACCGCCGCGCCCGCACCGAGCCGCGCGTATTCGTCGCGCGCCAGGCGCAGATCGCCGTAGTCCCGCGCGTACATCCGGGTGCGCAACACATCCGCGATCGGCACGCCGGCCGGGCATGAGCTCTCGCACGCGTCGCATCCCTGGCGGCAATGCGATGATCCGTTGAGGCGCATGTAGCGCGCCAGCAGCGGAGCGTCGGCATCGGCGGCGGCGCGCGTGCCCGATGCGCCCAGATATTCGTCGATCTGCGGCGCGCTCTTCATCGTGACGACCAGCCCGTCGACATCGGGGTTCGACAGCACCCAGCGGAACGCGGCCTGCGGAAAGCTCGCGCCGTTGGTCTCGAAGGGACGCATCGAGTTGAGCCGCGCGCCCATCAGGGTCTTCATCGCGATGTAGCCCATGCCCGCAGCCTTGGCCTTGCGAATCAGGCGGGGCAATTCGGGCTGCACGGCGATCACGTCGAAATTGCGCAGGAAGCGCTGATAGAAGCGCGGGTCCTGGCCGAAGTTGTAGGCGCCCAGGATGACGTCGAAGTGTCCGGAATCGATCGCGTAATCGAGGCATTCGGCGAGCCGGCCCGCGTGGCCCGAGACCCCGGTGAAGCGGATCTTGCCCTGCTTTTTGGCCTGCGCAGCGAACTCGTACCATTCGGGATTCTTAAGCCGCCCGAGATCATTGACCGCGTGGTTGAAGTACACGTCGACGTGATCGGTCTGGAGCCGGCGCAGGCTGGCCTCGAGCTCCTGCATGATCGCGTCGCGGGGGTCGTCGGGCGAGGCCGAGACCTTGGAGGCGATGAAGACCTTGTCGCGCTTGCCGCGCAGCGCGTTTCCGATGGCCGTCTCGGACTCGCCGCCGCCGTAGTCGTTGGCCGTGTCGAAATAGTTGATCCCGCTGTCGAGCGCTTTGAGGACCAGATTCTCCTGGCCGGCGCGGAGACCGCTCGAGCCGAAGGAGATGTCAGAGATCCGCATCCCGGTGCGGCCGCAGCTCGTGGTAGCCCTTCACGCCTGAAACCGGGATCGCCGCGACCGCTCGCTTCGCGAAAGACATCAACCCGACGCCGAGGCCCGCGAGCGCGCCGCGCTTGATGAACTCGCGGCGGCCCAGCTTGCGACTTGTGGTTTTCATCGGCGGTTCCTCCTTCACGATGGCCATTAGCCGGAAGTGCAATTAGCCAGAAGTACAAATCATCAGAAGTGATCCTTTAGTTCCCGCGCTCTGGCGAAGATCGCCACCGGATCGGCAGCCAGCGACGGATCCGCGCGCTTGAGAGTCGCGCGCAGCTCGGCGCTGTCGATGCGCAGGAACGGGTTGATCCGCTTCTCTTCGCCGATCGTCGAGGGCACGGTCCACTTGCCCTCGGCGCGCATCCTTAGCGCCCACTCGTGCTTGGCCTTGACGTCCGCATTGTTGGGTTCGAGCGTGAGCGCAAAGCGCAGGTTCTTTTCGGTGTATTCGTGGCCGCAGTATACGCGCGTGTCGTCGGGCAGCGCCGCCAGCTTGCGTAGCGACTCGACCATCGTGGCGGCCTTGCCCTCGAACACGCGGCCGCATCCCGCGATAAACATCGTATCGCCGGTGAAAACGGCCGCAAGCTGCGGGAAGTAGTACGCGACGTGCCCGCTGGTGTGGGCCGGAATTCCGATTACGCGCGCCTCGAGCGCGCCGATTTTGAGCGTGTCGCCGTCGTCGAGCGGGTCGGTGAGGCCGGGAATTCTGCCGCCCTCGGCGCGCGCTCCATAGACCCTGATTGCGGGCCTGGCCCTGAGCAGATCGTTATTGCCGCCGACGTGATCGAAATGCCAATGGGTCGACATCACAGCGACCAGGTCGAGCCCCCGGCTGGCGACCTCAGCAAGTACTTTGTCGGCCTCGGCGCAATCGACCACGCCGCAGACTCGCGCGGCCGGATCGATCACGAGGTAGGCGAAGTTGTCGGAGAGTTGGGCGACCGGAAGGACTTCGGGAACGATCGGCATCGTGACCTCCCTGCGTTAAACGCGCGCGGCGAACTACTCACAAACCGACGATACTATACCCCATATCTACGTAGATGGTCTGCCCGGTGACGCCGCCGGCGAGGTCGCTGAGCATCGCGGCGGCCATCCTGCCGACATCGCCGGGATTCATCTGTCGGCGCAGCGGCGCGCGCGCCTCGACCTCGTGCGCCATGTCGTGAAAGCCGCGAATCGCGGAAGAGGAGAGCGTACGCGCCGGAGCGGCGCTGAGCGCGTTGACCCGGATGTTCTTGGCGCCGAGGTCGAGCGCGAGATATCGCACGCAAGCTTCGAGCGCGGCCTTGGCCACTCCCATCACGTTGTAATTCGGCACCGCGCGGACCGCGCCGAGATAGCTGAGCGTCAGGATTGAGCCGCCGCCGCGCGCTTCGATCAAGGGTTCTGCCGCGCGCGCCAGCGCGACCAGCGAGTAGGCGCTGATCTCGAGCGCGCGGGCGAAGTTGGCGCGGCTGACGTTCAGAAAACGATCGCGCAGGTCCTCGCGCTCGGCAAAGGCGACCGCATGGACCAGCATATCCAGCCCGCCCCATAGTTCTTTGAGCTTGCCGAAGACCGCCGCGATTTGGTCGTCGCGGTTGACGTCGAGCTCGCCGATTACGGTAGCGTTGATCTGTTCGGCAAGCGGACGCACGCGCCGCTCCAGCACCTCGCCCTGGTAGGTCATCGCGACCGCCGCGCCTTGCCCCGCCAGTTCCTGCGCGATCGACCACGCCAGGCTCTTTTCGTTGGCCACGCCGACCACCAGCGCGCGCTTGCCTTCAGCTATTCCCATGCGACTCACCAACGCTATGCAGTTGGGTCAGACTTCGATCTCCATCCCGTCGAACGCCAGCTCGATCTTGACTTCGGATTGGTGCGCAAAGACCTCACGGCCGAGATGCGTCAGCACCATCCGGCCGACGTTGAAGCGCGAGCGCTGCTGCGCGATCAACGGATAGTTGAGATGAAAGTCCAGGTGCGTGCTGTCGAAATAGGTGCATTCGCAGATGAAGAGGTCGGCGCCGTCGCAGAACGGCACCAGCTCGTCGGTCCATCCGGTGTCGCCGGAAAACACGATGGTCTTGCCGCCCAACGTAATTCGGAACGCGAGCGAGACGTCGGGCCTGGTATGCGGCGTGCGCATCGTGGCGACCTTGATGGCGCCAAAGTCGTAGCTAGCGGCCCCCTCGAGTACCTCGAATTTCAGATGGCGCGCAACCTTTTCCTCGGGGAAATGGGAAAACATGTTCTCGAAGACCGTCCAGGTGCGCTGCTCCAGCCGCCGCGGCCCGGCGATAGTCAGGGTCTTTTTGAGCCCGCTCTCCCACATGTATTCCAGAATCAGAAACGGCAAGCCGCCGAAGTGGTCGCCGTGCAGATGACTGATCAATACGAGATCGAAGCCGGCGGGCGGAAAGCCCGCGCGTTTGAGCAGCGGAAGCAGCGACGGCCCCGCTTCCATCAGGATAGTATGGCCGTCCCCCTCGATTATGTAGCAGGCCGGGCAACTGCCGCGACTAGCGAACGCGTCACCCGACCCGAGTATGGTAACTTTCACGGCGATTTGGCCTCACCGATGCGCCGTTTGCGGGCTGCCGGCCGGTCACGGAGCGAATGCGCTCTCACCGGATGAGAGTTAATATCTTCGTCAGCGGCTTGCAAACGAGTGCCGCTCCAACTTGCTGCCTCCAGCTCGAAATCCGATCGGCATTGTGATCGCGGCCTTGATCGCGAGCGCGCTCGGCGGATGCGATCGCCCGGCCACCAACCCACCGCCACCATCGTCGCAGTTTGCGCGCGCCGAGCAAATCGAGCTGAACTTCCGCGGCCAGAGTTTCGCGCTGGGCGCCAACGACACGATCGCGATTCTGACGCCCGCCGAGGGGCCGAAGGATCGCGTGCTCAAGCTGCCGTTCTGGCTGGGCACGAACATCCTGGTGCCCGGCGTCTTGCAACCCACGGAGGGTGATTACTACGTTATCAGCGAAGCTGTACTGGTGAAGACGCTCGGCGATCCCGATCAATGGTTGATCGAAGCCGGCAGCTCTCTGATCAAGAAGGAGACCGTGCTGATCACGACCCGCACGCGCTTTCGTTCGGCGGGCCGGATGCTGCCGATGATCGTCCAGTTCTCCGGAACGCGCCCGTTCACGCGCGGCGACGGCACGACGGTCAGCATTCCAGTGCTGAAAGAAGTCTCCCTCCCGATGAAATGGACGTTGGGCGGCCGCGTTCCCGCCAGTTATGCGAGGTTCGAGGTGCGATGAAGCTCGCGCGCGCCGCGCTGCTCGCTGCGGCGGCCGGCATGCTGGCGGCACTGGCAGCCCCGGGATGCTCGCCCGATCGCGCGCTGGATTTCGGACCAACCGGCGAAATCACCACTCCGCCGCAGGACGAGCTCAGCCGGCAAATTCTAAAGGACTTCGACGGGCGCGACTTTACGCTCGGCCATAACGATCGCGAGGCCGAGGTGCGGCTCTCCGATTGGGCGGAGGGCCGGCGCGTGATTATCCCGTTCTGGCTCGGCGTGAATCCGCTGCTGCCGAGCCTGATGCGTCCGACGGTGGGGCGCATCTATGTGATCAGCGAGGCGATGCTGGTCCGGCCGCTGGGCGGCGATCGCTACCTGATTCGGGCCGGCTCCGAACTCTTCAAGTTCGACACGCTCCTGGAGGCCAGCCACGCGCGCTATCTCGAGGCCGGCAAGATTCTGCCGACGGTGGTCCGTTTCGTCGGCACCGACGTGATCACGGTGCCGCGCGACGCCCCCGCCTCGGGCGCGATCACTGAGAAGGTGCCGATCCTCCGCGAGGTCTCGCTGCCGATGAAGATCGAATCGCGGCCACCGGGCTACGCAAATTTCGAGGTGCGCAAGACGACGTAAGGGCGAGGTTCCTTTACACTTCGCTGACGGAGAGATCAAAACGGACTTTCCCACTTGAGTCGCTGCCAACTCATCGATAATAGCCAATGAGATCCTCGCAGGCTTGTTGAATTGTTCGGTCGCGGTCGCGCAAAATTCTTTCGCGCCGGTGCTGACTAACATGCGCATCTATATCACTCACTGCACAGCTAAGAAGGACAATTCTCTCAAGGGGACCAGCAGGAAGGTCACGCCTGATGGCCTTTACACGGCGACTCGTACCCAACGGTTTATGCGCCGCTGCAAGCAGCGCGGTCTTCGCTGGGCAATCTTTTCCGACTATTACGGGGTCTGGTTCTCTGACGAGCTGCGCGAATGGTACGGTGATGACGTAGGAGACCCCAACCTTGTCACGTGCCGGAAGTTCCGGCAGCTGGTGGAGAACTTCGATGAGCGGCTCCAGGCCTTCGATGAGATCTACTTCTACTACAATCCAGGGCGGTTCCATGGCCTGTACAAAAAGCTGCTCAAGGAAACGGGGCTCAAGAATCGGGTAGTCGAGATCACCCATCTCTGGGACATCGTCTGACGCGCCGATGGTCAACCTCTGCCGATGGCTTCATGACCAGCTCGAGCGGCTCCCGGCGGTCGAGCATCCTTTCGATCTCAACCGCCTTCCCGAGAACGGTATCTACTTCTTCTACGAGAAGGGCGAGGTTTGGGGGCACGGCGGCGAGCGACCGCGGATCGTGCGGATCGGAACGCACCGAGAGGGTAATTTCCGGAGCCGTATCGCCGAGCACTTCCTCCTCAACGAGGCGAAGATGAACTTCGACGCGACAAGACCGCCGCCACACGACCGAAGCATTTTCCGTAAGAACATAGGGCGCGCTTTGCTGAATAGGAGCCACAGCCCATACCTCGGCGTCTGGAACATCAACTTCACGACGAAGGAGAATCTGAAGAAACACGGCGATCTGCGCGATATCGGCGAGGAGCGGTGGATCGAGGCGGAAGTGACGAGGATTCTACGCGAGAATTTCTTTTTCCGGTTCGTTATGCTGGAGGGTCAGGCCGAGCGGATGGGATCGGCGGGGCTTGAGGCTCGGCTGATCGGAACCGTGGCGGGCTGTGGCGCCTGCCGACCGTCGCCTAGCTGGCTGGGCCAGCATTCGCCAGTGGAAAAGATTCGGCGGAATGGCCTTTGGCTCGTCCAGCACCTTGCCGCGGAACCGTTGCGCGGAGAGGACCGGACGCGACTTGCGGAGGCAATTGCCGCGACCGTGGCTGGATAGAGCACGTATTTCAGACCTAGAGCCAGGGTAGGCAGGCTGCCCATACACAGCAGCTTTTCGACTTTCGGCAAAATCGCAGAGAAACAGACTCGTTGGCGGAGCGTAGTGGGCTCGCCCGCTATTGAATGCGAGACCCTCTATTGAGCCCTCGCGTATCATAGTGACAATTCTGGTCTTGCTCGATTCTTTTGCGGTGTCATTCTCGCGCGTGGCCGCCGCGCGAAGAATCCCGGCCTCCTGGCCCGCTGCGGCACCGGAATCCGGGATTCCTCGCGCGCGCCAGACACGCGCGCGGGAATGACAGAAGAGCGGCGCCGGAGTAGAATCGCAGCAATCGATAGAGATTGGAGACATCCTCACCTTCGTGGGTAGATTTCTCTCAGAATCTCAAGCAGCTTTTCAGTACAGAAAACCGCGTCCCGCCGACTGGCGATGCTCGTTCCCCACTCAACGTCGTTTCGCCGCTGTCGAAGCAAGTCCATGTCCTCCGCAAGTTGCAGTGTGATCCGCCTCATTTTCAGTCGCTTAATCGCCCGAGCCAACTTCCCCTCTTTCTGATCGTTGCTTGCCTGTGGATCGAGCGCGAGGACGATCCGTATGAGTGCCGTCCGACACAACGAAACGGCGGCCGTCGGACTCTTGAACGTTGACGACATGGCCTCGCGGCTCAATCGCTCTAAATTCGGCTCGAGTTGTAGGCGCGAGAGCGCTTCGAGACGAGTGTTTAGCGAGGGGTCGTCCCCTGAAGACGAAGATTTTCTATGCGCGCCCATCAACATGACAGCGTCGCGAGCGTACTTCTGCCACTCCTCCATGCGAAATAGCGCAGCGGCCCGCTCGTAATCGCTGAGCGCCAACTCCGCCCGGCCCAGATCCTGATAGGCCTGGGCCCGCTTGAACCAGACCATTCCGTCGTCTTCGTGTTTCCTAAACAAATTGCCAAACGCTTCTTCCACAGAAGCCCGGCCGTTTGCCACTCGCAGTCTCGCCTGCTCAGCTTGGGTGAAGACCTTGGACCAATCGGGGAAGGGCCGGCGATGGTCGCACAGCTCAAGCTGAACTTTGGCACCGCAGGCCAACACAATAAGTCTCAAATAAGCCAAGCTTGATCGGCTGGACGGGTTGACGAGAAACAGGACTTGCGAGATACGTCTTTCCTCTAGTTGCCGGCCGACCCGTCTAGCATGGCGAGCAATTTCGTCATCGCCGAGCGTTGCCCCGCCAGGCGAGACAAGTTCGCCTGGATCGAGCAGACCATCCCGCGCTGTCAGAAGCAGTAGAGGTACGTTGCGCTCCTTTGCAATTCGCTCAGCTTGCTTGACCCGCGATGTCGCCCAGCGCTCGATAGCAGGCTTCGATCCAGGAGACGAATCGACTTCAATCGAGCAGTAGGTACAACACGCATCAGTCACGGCACTCGAAACCTCAAGTCGAAACTGCGGCGTCGGTAACGTCGGCGACGAATGCGAGATCCGGTTTGACATCCGACGCCAAGGGGCCGGAACCTCTTCACGGAAACGGCACTTGGGCGCGGGCTTGCGCATGGCCGGAACGCGACAGCTCGTCGTCGATGATGCCCTCGAATTCAGCCTGCGGCTGCGCTCCGGTGATCGGGCGGCCATCGATTAGAAACGAGGGCGTGCCCGTTACGCCGACTTGACGACCTTGGGCGGCGTCGCGCTCGATCGCGTCCTGATGGCCGCCGCGCTCCAGGCAGGCCGCGAACTTCGCGCTGTCGAGGCCGAGCTTCGCCGCGGTCGCCTTGAGGTCCGCGGGCGCGAGCTTCGATTGTGCGGCAAACAAGGCGTCGTGATACTCCCAGAACTTGCCTTGGTCGGCCGCGCATCGCGCGCCTTTCGCAGCGTCCATCGCGTGAACGTGAAACGACAGCGGGAAATCGAAGAACACTATTTTGAGCTGGTCGCGGTACTTGTTGCGCAAGCCATTAAGCGTCGGCATCACGCGCTCGCAGAACGGACATTGAAAGTCGGCGAACTCGACGATCGTGACCGGCGCGTCCGTGGGCCCTCGCTCCGGATGACCGGCGACGCTCAACTCGACGCGCGGCGGATCGATCATCACCTTGAGCGGGTCGCTTGAGCGCAGCCGGGCGAGGATCGCCTGGCGGCGCGCCCCCTCCCGCTGCGAGAGAATAGTCTCGAGGATCGAGGCCCTGGCCTGCTCGTAGGGCTGGTGATACTGCGCCTTGTGCTGGTCGTAATACTTGCGCGCGTCTTCGTCGCTCACCGCGCTGGCGCCGCCTTCGCGCTTCATATATTCCGCAACGCTGAGATGCGCTTGCTGCGCGGCCTGCTGCAGCACGTAGTCGTCCGCGATCGACTGAATCGCCTTGCGCTTGAGCGCGTAGATCTGGCTCTCCATCACGGCGAGCTGCGATTTGATCCGCGACTCCACTTCGCCGTCGGTGATCGGATGCGGCCCGACTGTGGCGATTATCTTGCCGTCATTCTGGCCCCCATTTGCGATCGCCGCCTGAAATGGAATCGCGATCGCGAGCCAGGCCAGAAGCAGCCGGCTGAGGCGGAAATGCCGTGTCACGTGCCCTCGCTATCGGCCGGTTCGTCGGCGGACTCTTCGAGGATCGCCGTGGGCAGGACCTTGGCGTCAATGCCCTCCAGGAACCGCGAAGCCCGTCCCATCACGTAGCCCATCGCGCGGTCGAACATATACATCGGATACGAAATATACAGCTCGTCGCGGGCGCGCGTGCCCGCCACATACATCAGACGACGCTCCTCCTCCAGGTCTTCGGGCTTGGCGCTCTGCGGCGCCGGAAAGCGCCCGTCCGCCGCCCAGATCAGGAACACCACCTTCCACTCGAGGCCCTTGGCGGAGTGAATCGTGCTGAGCGTCACGTAGCCTTCGTCGGGATCGATCGCGAGCACATCGCCGATCGAATCGCTTGGCGGCTCTAACGCCATGTCAGCGAGCATCGATTGGAGACTGCGATAGCGCTCAGTGAGCGACTGGAAGTGCTCGAGGTCGCGCTCGCGTTTGGGATAGTCGTCGGCATACGCCTCGCGCATTACCGGCAGATAGTAGTCCAGCACCATCGCAAGCTGCTCGGCTGGACGCGCCGGCGTGCGCAACTCTTCGAGCAACGCTGACAGCCGGCCCAGCTCCGACTCGCCCTTGCCCGCCGCCTTCGCGGCCGCGGCTAGCGCTTTGGCGGGATCAGCGGAGTCGATCACGGTCTCGACTACGCGCTCGGCGCGGCGCGGACCGACCCCCCGCAGCAGCATCAGGATGCGCAGCCATGAAACCGCGTCGACTGGATTCGCAATCACGCGCAGATGGGCAAGCACGTCCTTGATGTGAGCAGTCTCGATGAACTTGAAGCCGCCGCGCTTGATGAACGGGATATCGCGGCGCTGCAGCTCGAGTTCCAGGTCAAACGAATGAAAGCTCGACCTGAACAACACCGCCAGCTCGTTGAGCGCGATGCCTTCCTCGCGCAGTTCCAGGATCCGCTGGGCCACGAATCGCGACTGGGCATGTTCGTCCCGCGCGCGCACCAGGAGCGGACGGAAGCCGCCCTCGCGCCGGGTGAACAGCACCTTGGTGTATTTCTCCTGCGCGAGCGAGATGACCTCGTTGGCAACGTCGAGGATGCCCTGCATCGAGCGGTAGTTCTCTTCGAGCTTGACCACGCGCGCGCCGGGGAACAGCGCCGGGAACTCCATGATGTTGCGGAAATTCGCGCCCCGGAACGAATAGATCGACTGCGCGTCGTCGCCTACCGCCATCACGTTTTGATGGGTCGCCGCGAGCAGCTTGACCAGCTCGGCCTGAATCGTGTTGGTGTCCTGGTATTCGTCGATCATTATGTAGCGATAGGTGTCCGAAAGGCGGCGGCGCGACGGCTCGTCGCTGCGGAGCAGCTCGGCCAGCCGATAGAGCAGATCATCGTAGTCGAGCAGCGCGCGCTCGCGCTTGTAGGCATCGTAGCTTGCGGCGACCTTCAGGATCTCCGCCTGATGCTCGCGGAGATGGGGAAAGCCCTGCTCGATTTCCACTTCGAGCGCGCGGCTCTTGTTGCGCGCCATGCTGATGACCTCGGCTAGCGCGCCTTTCTTCGGAAAGCGCCGCTCGCGCGAAGCCAGGCCCATCCGCGTCCGCATCAGGTTGATTACGTCTTCCATGTCCGAGCGGTCCAGGATGGTGAAATTAGGCTGAATTCCGATCGGCGCGCCGAAGCGGCGCAGCACCAGGTTGGCAAACGAATGGAAGGTGCCGCCGGCCACCGCCCGCGAGCGATCGCCCACCAGATGCTCGACCCGCCGCAGCATCTCCTGCGAGGCGCGCCGGGTGAAGGTCAGCAGCAAAATCGCGCCGGGCGGGATGCCGCTCTCGATCAGGCGCGCGACGCGATAGATCAAAGTGCGGGTCTTGCCCGAGCCCGCCCCGGCGATCACCAGCAGCGGGCCCTCGCGATGCTTGACCGCTTCAAGCTGCGCCGGGTTTAAGAGCTCGGCGTACTTGATCCGGAAGCTGCGCTCGTCGGACGGCGCCGAGTCGCGTTTGAGGGCGATTACCTGGTCGGCCACTGCGCCGCCAATTCTATCACGGACTGCCGCCGCCTTGATCGTATGGAGGGGTGGTCACGCCGCCGCTGGCAGGAGCCCTTTTGCGCTTGAGGTGAAGAATCTCGGGACGAATCTCGATTCGGTTGATGATCTGCGCGCCGGGCTTCATGAACTTGAGGGCCTTGGTCTCCGCGTCGTTCTTGCCGAACGAAGTCGCGACGTATCCGAAGAGCATCACCTGCGTTCCGCCGTCGTTGTCCCTGATAATCTGCGCACCTACCAGCGGCAGCCGATGCTTGCGTAGATAGTCGGTCAGCCGCTGGCTGGTTGCGGTATCGACGGTGCCGGATTGAGCCCCCGCCAGCGCCGGTGCGACCGCAACCAGCACGCCGGCCAGCGTGATGAGTCGCGCCGCGCGCGCCAGGCAGGCGCGGCGCAACGCCGGCGGGGTCGCGATTCGTGCCATCCCGACTATCCAACGATGGTCCGGGCCGAAGGGTCAAGGGCTTCGTTTCGACCGCCGGCCCCCTGGGAGATGCTTCAACGCGCCGACCTGTGCAATAGTTTTCATGTATCGAACGATTCGCCCAGGGGGAAGAAACAATGCGTGCATGGGACGCGCGCCGGCTCGCGGGGATCACATGGCTGATGGTCGTAGTGGCGCAGAGCGGATGCGCGCTGTGGCAGGAGAATGTCTCGGCCCAGTTTCGCGGTAATGCCGAGCAGGTCGAGCCGTTGCTCGAACAGGCCGGCTTCGTGCGGCTGCCGGCCGATACCGAAGCGCAGCGCAACGAGATGAATTCGCTCAAGCCGCTCACGCTCAGCCGCTCAGTCGACAGGAAACGCGGCACCGTTTACTGGTACGCGGATCCCTACGTGTGCGATTGCATGTACGCCGGCAACGAGGCCACTTACCAGCGCTATCGCGAGATCCGGCAGAATCAGCAGGTCACCGAGCAAATGAAGGCAAGCCGGGTGCTCGATACCGAGGCCTGGGACCAGGTGAGCGAGGGGCCCGAGATCAACATGTTCAATCCAGTGTTCTCACCGTAGTCCGGGGTGAGGCTTGAACCCCGGCGCCGGCCTGAATAGCGTTAGTAACGAGACGTGATGACTGCTTTCGCACAGCGTCCGACCGCGGTCCTGCTATTCGCCGCGGGATTGAGCCTGCTCTCGCTGGGACTTTGCCTGATCGCTCCGGCGGTCAGCGCCAACGGGATCACGGCTACTCACCAGCTAGCCCAGGCCCGGCGCGAATTTCGCCGCCAGGCCACCCTCGAAGTCGCCGGCGAGGCGGCGGCGCGAGCGTGCCGGCCACAGCCGAGTGAACGGCTGAGCCCGGCGTTGCAAGACGCTCCCGTACCGGCGGCGCTCTATCGCGCCGCAGCCCTGCGTACCGCCGATCCGCCGCGCCGACTTGTCGTCCATCTTAAGGTCGCCTCCTCGCCCGCGAGCGAAGACGACTTGCCGACCGCTTAATCTCGACTCAGCTCTATGGGCGTGCCGCCGCGCCGCCGGATGCGTTGACGCACAAGCCTTCGGCGCAATTCGATGCGGCGAAGCCGGTCGAGGTAGCATTCGAGTGCCAAGTTTCTCATTGCGTAACCCTCACGCGGTTATCGTGGGGGCATTGATAATCATGATTTTGGGCGTCACGGCATTCGCACAGATGCCGGTGGACGTCTTTCCCGACATCAAGATACCCGCCGTAGTGGTTGCAACCTTTTACCAGGGGATGCCGCCGCTCGACATGGAAGACAACATCACGTTTCGCTACGAGCGGTTCTTCACTCTCGGCAGCAGCATCGAGCATATCGAATCGCGCTCGCTGTCAGGTGTGAGCATAATCAAGGTCTTCTTTCAGCCCGGCACCAATGTCGAGGCGGCTGCGGCACAGATGGGTACGCTGGCGATGGCCGACTTGGGCATAATGCCGCCCGGGACGCTTCCGCCGCTGGTTTTGCAGTACGACGCGTCTTCGTTGCCGGTTGTGCTCGTGACCCTGGAAGGCCAGGGCTATGGCGAGACTCAGCTCGAGGACCAGGCGCGCTACAACGTCCGCAACCAGCTTGCGACCGTGCCGGGAGCCTCAGTGCCGATTCCGTTCGGCGGCAAGTTTCGACAGATGATGGCCTACGTAGATCCGCAGGCTTTGCGGGCGCGCGACATGTCGCTGATGGACGTGGTTCAGGCCATCAATCAGTCCAATCTGATTATGCCGGCGGGCGATGTCAAAATCGGCTCGAAGGACTACTACGTCTATTCGAACAGCATGATCCCGAAGGTCGGCGACATCGGCCAAGTCCCGGTCAAGATCGGAGCCGGGCAGGCGCCGGTCCTGCTCGGCGACGTGGCACGGGTCAGTGACTCGTCGCAGATCCAGTACAACCGGGTGCTGATCAACGGGCAACCGTCGGTATACATCCCCGTGCTGCGCCAGGTTGGCGCAAACACCGTATCGGTCGTGGAAGGCGTTAAGGCGCTGCTGCCAAAGCTCTTCGCGTTGCCGCCGGGGATGAAGCTCAAGACCATTTTCGACCAATCGACTTACGTGCTGCAGGCCGTAAAAAGCTTGGAGCACGAAGCGATATCGGGATCGGTGCTGGCGTCTCTGATGATTCTGATCTTTCTGGGCAGCTTCCGCTCGACGCTGGCGATTTTCCTCTCGATACCGCTTTCGATCCTCGCCGGCGCATTCGGGCTATACATGAGCGGCAACACCATCAACATCATGACGCTGGGCGGATTCGCACTCGCGATCGGCCGCCTGGTCGACGATTCGGTGGTGGTGCTGGAGAACATCAACCGCCATCTGGTTCTGGGCAAAGCGCCGGCGCAGGCGGCCAAGGACGGCGCCGAAGAGGTGGCGCTCGCCGTGTTGGCTTCCACGGTCACCACCTGCATCGTGTTTTTTCCGGTGATGTTCCTCTTCGGAGTGGCCAAGTACCTGTTCAGTGCGCTGGCGCTGGCGGTCGTATTGTCGATGGCAGCCTCCTATCTGATGGCAATGACCGTGATTCCGATTTACTGCGCACGGTTCCTGACCGCGGAAGAAGCGCGGGCGGAGGAGGAAGGCGCCGGCCACGGCGTATTCGCGCCGTTGATCCGGGCCTACGATCGCCTGGCCCTGCGCTACGAGCGATTGCTGGACCGCTCGCTGAATCACAAGGCGATGGTGATCGCGGCGGTGGCCGTGTTGTTTGCCGGCAGCATGGCGATATTTCCGCTGCTCGGCACCGAGTTGTTTCCTCGCACCGACGCCGGGATTTTCACGATCAACTTCCGCGCCCCTGCCGGTACCCGCCTGGAACTCACAACTGAGTTGGCGCGCCGAATAGAAGCTGTGGTCCGCAAAGTGATTCCCGCCGGCGAACTCGACATGGTGGTGTCGAACATCGGTCTCGCGCCCAGTCTCTCGGCGATCTACTCACCCAACTCGGCCGAGGACTCCGGCTTTCTGCAGGTGGAACTCAAGCCGGGGCGCAGCCACTCGACCTGGTACTACGTCGCGAGGCTTCAGGAAGTCATTCCCCACGAAGTGCCCGACGCACGGACGTTGTTTTCGTCGGGCAGCATTATCGACGCGGTCTTGAACTTCGGGTCGATGGCGCCGATCGACGTGCAGTTCAGCGGCCGGGAGTTCGATGAGCTCTACCGGACCGCAAACCAGGCGCGCGAGCTGATCGGCGGCCTGCCCGAAGTTTCCCAGACCTTCATCCCCCAGGAACCCGACTATCCAACCCTGGATATCAACGTCAACCGGGTCAGGGCGGCGCGGCTTGGCTTGACTCAGAAGGAAGTGGTATCCGACGTGATTACGGCGCTCGACTCCAATATGTATATCGCGCCGTCGGTCTGGATAGACCACAAGGATAATAATGACTACTTCCTCACCGCCGAATATCCGCAGTCCGCGAAAGGTTATGATTCGACCGAAGCCCTCGAGGACATCCCGGTCCACGGCCGCGAGGGTGAAACCGGCCATGCGCAGAGCCTGCTCCTGCGCGAGGTCGCGTCAGTCGTTCCGCATGAAAATCCGTCCGAGGCCGACCACTATAGCATCCGAAGGGTGGTCGACCTGTTGGTGTCGCCCAGAGGCAGCGACCTCGGCGGCACGCAGGCCACAATCCAGAAAACACTCAGCGCGCTGGATCTGCCACCGGACGTGGCGGTCAGCTATCGCGGCGCGGTGACGGCGATGCAGTCGTCGTTCTCGAGCTTCGGCTTCGGCTTGAGCCTGGCGGTGGTGCTGCTCTACCTGGTGATGGTCGCGCAGTTTCGGTCATTCATGGACCCGTTCATCATCATGTTCGCCGTTCCGATGGGACTGATCGGGGTGGTCTGGACACTCTGGCTGACCGGCACGACGCTCAACATCGAGTCCTTCATGGGAATTATCGTGATGGTCGGAATCGTGGTATCCAATTCGATCCTGCTGGTCGATTTCGCCAACGAGCGGCGCCGCCAGGGGCAGGAGCTGCGCCGCGCGGTGGTCGAGTCCGCGCGCGTCAGGATGCGCCCCATCCTGATGACCGCGCTGGCGACGATCGCGGGCCTGATGCCGATCGCGCTCAAGCTCGGCGAAGGCTCGGAGGCCTCCGCGCCGCTCGCCCGCGCCGCGGTCGGCGGCCTGGCAGTATCTACCGTGCTCACGCTGATACTCGTACCTTGCGTGTACGAGTTGCTATACGCGCGCCGGCAGCGGGGCGCCAATGAGGGGGCAGGTCAGTGAGCCGCTCGATACTCAGTGCAATGTGCATCGCGATCGCAGCCACCCTGCTCGGGAGCGGCTGCCAGCAGCGTGCCGACACTACGCCCGCTCCGCCTAAGACCAGCGTGACCGTGATCAGGCCGCAGCGGGCCGCGATGACCCAGTCGATCGATCTGCCCGGCGACCTGGTCGGCTTTTACGAGGCCGCGCTGCACGCGAAAGTCACCGGCTATTTGAAATCGATCAACGTCGACAAGGGCGACCGGATCAAGGCGGGCCAGGTGCTGGCCGAAATCGAAGTGCCGGAGCTCCATTCGAACCTCGACCGCGCGCACGCCCGGATGGATATCCAGCGCATCACTTATGGGCGCCTCAAGCAGGTTCAGCATTCCGACCCGCGGCTGGTGTCGCAGCAGGACGTCAACATGGCGTTCGCCAATTATCAGGAAGCCGCGGCGGAGGTCCGCACCCTCGATACGATGGTGAGCTATACCAAGATCATCGCTCCGTTCGACGGCGTCGTCACCGGCCGCTTTGCTGATCCGGGCGCGCTGATTCGGGCCAGCGGCGGCGGGGCCGGCGACAACGATTCGGCGACGATGGTCAGTCCCAACGCGAGCGAGGGCGCGGAGGGCCATCGCGGCGAAGGCGGTCCGCTGCTGACGATCGCGAAGATCGACAAGCTGCGCGTCTACGTCTACGTGCCTGAGGGCTCATGCCCGTCGATTCACCGCGGCACGCCGGCCGTGCTGCGCTTCGACGAATTGCCGCATCGCGAGTTCACCGGCGCAGTGACGCGTTACGCCAACTCGCTGGACCTCGCGACCCGCACGATGTTGACGGAAATCGACATCGACAATCCCGGCGGCGCGCTCTATCCGAGGATGTATGCGCACGTGACGCTGGAGTTGGTGCGCCATCCCGACGCGCTGCGGCTCCCGGTCGGAGCGGTCCATACCGGCGATACACCGGAAGTGCTCGTGGTCGAGAACGGCCGTCTGGCCAGAGTGCCGGTCAGCACGGGGATCGATAATGGGCGTTACCTGGAAGTCACCTCCGGGCTGAAGGGCGGAGAGCTGGTCGTTAGCCCCTATAGCAACTCCCTTCGCGACGGTGAACCGGTTGACTACGTAATCGCCAAGGGCAACGGCGACAACGCCGGCGCCAGCTCGGTCGCGTCAACCGACTGAGCACTATTTCCATCCCGGCTCGAATATCCAAAGGGTTAGCTACTATGAAGTATCGCTATGTGCTTGTGATTGCATATTTGTTCGCGACCGCTCACGCCGCGGCGGCCGCATCCTATGCCGATGCGAGCGCCGCCCCAATGGCGCCCGCCACGGATTCCGAGGACAAGCTGACGCTGGCGCCCGGTGCGGAACTTACGCTCCGGCAGGCGATTTCGATCGCGCTCAGGAACCATCCGCGCGCCAGACAGGCCCACGACGAGACCCGCGCGGCGGCAGAGCAGACCGGCGAGGCCCGCTCTTATCTTGGTCCGCAGCTCTTCGGCGTCGGGGAGTACCTGCGTTCCACCGAGAACGGCATCGGCAACACCAGCTATTTCGACACTGACGGCATGTTTCCGCGGCTGACCGGCACGAATCACGACCTGCCGGCGGGCGACTTCTCGCAGAGCTCGAGCACGTCGAACAATTATCTGGGGGGCGTGGCCGCTTCGCAGTTTCTGTTCGATCTCGGCCGCCGGCGCGGATTCGTGGCCGAGCGCGGCTTCGAGGCTGAGGCCGCCGCCGGACAGGAGCGTCTTACCGACCTTGATTTGATCTTCGAAGTGTCACGGGCCTACTTCGACCTGCTGCAAGCCGGGCAGATGGTCAAGGTATTCAGCAAGGCCGTCGAGCAGCGCCAGTTCCACCGGCATGAAGCCGAGGCCAAGTCACAAGCCGGCTTGCGGCCCCAACTGGACGTATACATCACGCAGGCGGAAGTGCAGCGGGCACAGTTGCATCTGGTTCGACGCGCAAAACGCCCAGGCCGACGCCAAGGCCGCGCTCGATAACGCCTTGGGACTGGGCGACAACGCAACTGATTACCGGCCCGCGGACGTGATGACCTATGCGAATATCAACGACACGATCGCGTCTCTGCTCCAGAATTCCTTCAAGATGCGGCCGGACCTGCAAGCGCTCGAGGATCAGGCCCGCGCGATGGGCGCGCAGATTACTGAGTATCGCAGTGACTATTTCCCGACCGTGAGCGCTGCAGCCGGCTATGCCGGCGTGGGGACGGGCCTGCCGGTGGTGAATAACTTTAATGTGGGGATCGTGCTCACCTGGCCGATCTTCAACAGCTTTCTCACCACTCATCAGATCGCCGAGGCCGGGTTCCGCCAGCGCGCGCTCGGGCATGCGATTGAAGATTTGCGCCAGCGAATCACCCTGGAGGTCAAGACCGCCTTCCTGAATTGGCAGTCGTCGGTGCAGCGTATCGACCGGGCCGGCAAGGCGCTGGCGGCGTCGCGGGTGGAGCTCGAGCTGGCCGAAAAGCGCTACCAGACCGGCCTCAGCGACATCGTCGAGCTCGAAGATGCCGAGCGCTATTACACCGAGGATGACGCGGAGTATGCCAACTCACTGTACGGCTATTCACTCGCGGCCGCCGCGGTCGATCGGGCGTCGGCACGGTCGCTGGCCGCGGCGCGTTGATCTGTAGCCGATAAGGAATGCCCGGGCGGACGAGGTGGGGGGAGCACCTGCGCCCGCCCGGCGGGGGTGGAGGAAGTCTCAGTAGCTGAATTCAGCCGCGAGCATGAACATATGATTGTCGCGCGGCACAGCGTCCGTCACGTTCGTGTCGGGGCCGCCGAACTTCTTCACTTCCGACCCGGCAACCGTAAACTGGTCGTGATAGTAAAGCAGGTTCTGGTTTGAAAATGAGAAACGCATAAACTCGTTGTACTGGTAGCTGATGCCGGCCACGATACGCTGGAAGTCATTGGGATTCAGATCGACCTTGGTATTCGGCTGCCATAGCTGGAACGTGCCGAAAGCCGTAAACGGCGAGTCAGGAATGTGCAGGTGCCCGAACACATCGAATCCCTGCTGGAAAGACCTGCCGTAGTTTTGAAACGCGGTCGACATGGCCGCATAGTTCTTGAACACCGTTGAGGTTGACAATGGGCCGCTGCTCGACCACAGGTTCCCGGTGGTGAAGGCGTTCTCGCCAACGTCCCATTCGCCCGCCAGTCCCCACTGCTCTGCCGTGTAATGAAGCAACGCGGCAATGCGCAACACATGCTTGGACTCGGTGCTGGTGGTGGTCTCGTCGGGTGCGACGTTGCTGTAGCCGTAGTCGTAAAAGCCAGTTAGCCCCAGCCCGTCATAGCGCCACTGCGCGCCCAGCGGGTAGACCGTCAAGCGCGCCATCGTCTGCTTGGTGTTGGTTTCCTCCATCTGATGGAAGTTGGCATCGTTGTAGACACCGAGGTCGTAATCGACATATTGCAGCCCGTTGACCTTGACCGGCCCTTGCATCGAGAGGCCCTGCTGGCTTGAAGACAAACTGTAATAGTTCCAGGGCGTGAGGTTGACGTAGCGGAAGCCGTAGAGGTCTTCCTCCCAAGCCACCAGCGGGTTGGGCGCCTGTCCGATGGTGATCGTATCGCCCTTCATAGGCTCGATCGCGTTGAAAGCCTTGCTGTACTGCAGGTAGGCGTACTTGATTCGAACGGCGAGCTCGTCATCCACGTTGCTGGAGACCGAGCTGTTTTTCGAGTTTTGGTCGGCCGAGGTGCCACCGGCGTTCTGCCTGTAGAGATTGGGCGTCACGCGAACCGTCCAGTCGTCGGTAGGATTGAAGTAGAAATTGAGATATGCGCGCGATACGTCGAAACTGTTGAAGTCGGCGTTGCCGGGTCCCGGAGCGTTGATCTGGGTAAGCTCCTGCGGCCCGAACCCGGTGTGCGAATAGAAACGGTAGTCCGTGTACACCAGCGTACCGAGGTGGAACTTGTTCTTGAAATTATCGATGTAGTCCTGCCACGCAGGCTTGACCTCGGCCATTTCTGTGGAGACTTCCTGAGTTTGTTGCGTGGTCTTGGCCAGGTCAGCCTTCATTTCCTGCTGAGTCTGTTCGAGCGCCTGCGTCTTCTGTTCGACTTTCTGATCGACCTGATGTTCGATCGCGCCCGTGTCGATACCCGCGGCCGGAATAATAAAGGGCCGGCGGCCCTTGCCGGGACGCGTGAACAGCTGGCCGGTCTTGGTGTTGACCCACAGGGTCAGGGATTTCGATCTTGAATAATCTTGTGCGAGCGCGGGCCGGACTGCGGCAACCAGCATTGCGGCACCGAACACGATCGCGGCCAGGCGCATTAGTCTTTTGGATCTCACTTGGTAGTGTCCTCCGTTATATGGTCGTGTGATTGAGGTTTGGGGCCGCGCGTCATTGTCCCGATTCATACTTCTTGATTTCGTCCGCCCGGATCTTGGCGAGCTGGAACGCCGTGTAGACTTTGCCGTTGCATGCGTACTTGCTTGGCGAGCCGATGCTCACAAGTCCACAGTCCCAGATATGGGGCTGTTCGGCTTGCGCGGTGGCCCCCGTCGCCGGAGTCGCAACCGTGGGCATCGTGGCGCAACCCGCGCCGAGCCCCGCCATTGCCGCGCATAGCGCGATCGCCGGCAGAAGCGAAGTGATTTTAGATCGAGTCACAGCCATATTTTTTTCCTCCCCCAACTCTTCTTGAGCTGGTCGTAGTTGCGCGCCGCTCGTAGTTTGCCCGTATAACCGCGACCGTCCGGCCGACAGCGTCCTCCCTGTAGGACACACTGTCGGACACACTCGCAGAGGCCGGGCTCGCGGCGCGGTGGGAGACTAGGGGAGCAAGATTACAGAAGAATTACACAGCGGTTTCGACACAGTAAATTCGGCGGGGGCAAAGGTCGCGATCGGGCTGGCGGCAAATGACGCGCGGCTTGTCTCTCGATTGGGAAGGGCAGGGAAAAAAGACACCGAGTTGTGAGAGGGGTGTCCTACAACCGCTGGTCGTTGACGATCGGCATCGGATGACCGCCCAGCCGCCGGGCCTCCTGGCTATCGAGGGCATCGTCCACGGCGTCCAGCGATACGGCGCGACCCCGCCGTAGCCGATCGATCAGATGGTCAACTTCGGAAACTTTGTGCAGGTAGTAGCGGTCCAGGTTCGGATTTGTCGCCGTGTAGCTCTGCGAGTTCATCTCGTAGATGAGCCTCGCTTTGGTCAGAAGGCGCAACGCATGGCTGGCCGACGGAGTGTTCGGACTTATCAGCCGCTCACGGGCCGCGACGGGCGTGCCGCAGAGAAAAAGACGGAGAGCGAGAGCGGACACCACGCAAGCGACCATGATCCTGCTGTTCACGGTCCGTGACGCCTCCTGTACGGCAACCATACCCGGCAGGCGATTTATCCGCTACTTCGCTCCCCGCCGCAACATGCCTTTCTATGCGTGTTTCAAGGCCCGTCGCTCGCAGCTCAATCTCCCGACACCGCCACCTTGTCGAGCTGTACGAGCTCAGCCGCGACCACCGGCGCCGGCAGCGGCGCATAGGAGAGGGCGGGGGCGTACTGTTGCCCGTTGGCCAGCATCCACTTGATGAACTCTTTGATCGCCTTGCCCTTGGCGGCGTCGGCCTGCTGCTGGTAGACGAGCAGGTAGGTGAACGACGAGATCGGATAAGCTTTGGCGCCGGGTGCGTCGGTGATCGAGACGCGGAAGTCCGACGGTATGTTGGCCGCGTCGCCAGTAGCCGCCGCAGTCACCGTCTCGACGCTCGGCATCACCCAATCGCCGTCGTGGCTTTTGAGCTCGGCGTAAGGCAGCTTGTTCTGCACCGCGTAGATCAACTCGACATAGCCGATCGCGCCGGGCGTTTGCTGCACCAGCGCGGTGACGCCCTCATTGCCCTTGCCACCCAGCCCGGCCGGCCATTTTACCGCAGTGGCCTTGCCCACCTGCTTGCTCCAGTCGGGGCTGACCTTGGCCAGATAATCGGTGAAGACGTAGGTCGTACCGCTGCCGTCGGAGCGATGGCACACCACGATAGCGGTGTCAGGGAGCTTGACACTGGGATTGAGCTTCGCGATCGCGTCGTCGTTCCATTTCGTGATCTTACCCAGGAAGATGTCCGCGATTAACGGGCCGGTCAGGCGCAGCGATCCGGTCACGCCGGGTATGTTGTAGGTAATCACGATCGCCCCCATCACGGTCGGGAAGTGCATCACCTTTATCGGGGACTGGCTGAGTTGCTGATCATTCATCGGAGCGTCGCTGGCGCCGAAGTTGACGGTCTTGTTCAGCAGTTGCTTGATTCCGCCGCCCGAGCCGATCGATTGGTAGTTAAAACGCACATCGGGATTGTCCTTGGCGTAGACGTCGAACCACTGCGAATAGATCGGATAGGGAAAGGTCGCGCCGGCGCCGTTGATCAAGAGCTGGCTGCGGGCATCGCGTGCTCCGGCGAAGATCGCCGCCAGCAGTGTAACCGCAAATGCTATCTTCTTTATCTGCATCTTTCAGCCTCTTGGCCGCGCTGCGGCTTCCAATTTCGAGGGCGCAGGCGCGCGGCTGACAGTAATTAGGCAAGCCCAGGTTACGGGCCGATTAAGCGCCGGTTGTGCGCGGGTTAATTCAACCTCGGCTGGCAGAAAAAGCCCCGGATTTGCTGGGCTTTCCCCACCATGATCCATCTTTTGTGGCATCGCCTCCCGCCTGTTGGTAGATTGCCGGGCGGGATTGGACGATCGGCCTCGCGCTTTGGTAGGAAGATAGCGTCGATCATCGAATCCGCACCCGATCAGGATCGGCTTCCCGGTAGTTTACTGAGCGTCGCGGGATTGGTCCGTGCCGGTTTCATGCGCCAAAAAATCATGGACGACTGACAATGAGCAACAAGGCTTTCAACGTGCTGTTCGTGTGCGCGGAAAATTCCAATCGCAGCATTCTGGCCGAAGCGATTCTGCGTCATTGGGGCAAGGACCGGTTCCACGCCTTTAGCGCGGGTATCAACCCGTCGGGTCAGGTGGACCCGCTCGCGATCGAAATGCTGAAAACCTCGCGCATCCCGATCGAGGGGCTGCGGAGCAAATCGTGGCAGGAGTTCACTGCGCCCGGTTCGTCGCGGATGGATTTCGTGATCAGCGTAGGCGGCGTACCCGCGGCCGAGGTCGCGCGGGCGCTGCCGGGGAGTCCGATTGTGGCCCGCTGGACGATCACCGACCCTGCGGCCGCTCGCACCGATCCTGCTGCGGCTCGCGGCCGCGCGGCCAAGCAGGAGAGCGCGCTTCGCCGGGCGTTTCAGGAGCTGGAAACCCGCGTCAGGCTCTTCGTCCTGGTGCGCCACGAAGGTATCGCTTTGCCGCAGCCCGCGGCACAAGCGCCCGCGTTATAGAATCTCCACCGCGCGCGGCCGGCGCCGATCATTCCGGTCGATGCAGATGAGTTCCCGGGTGCGGCGGTCGTCCCTTGCGCAGGGCGCCGTTGCGTCCGCCGCGATGACGACCGTTTCCGTTGCGCAGATGCCGGCCAGGAACGCTTGCGTGCGCAACCGATCCATTGTTCGATAGCTGCGCGCCGCGCGGGCGCAGGATCACCTTGCGGTCGAGCAAGCGTGAGAGCAGGTCGGCCCGGCGCTCGGCGGCGCCCAGTTCCAGGGCCGCGTCGTAGGCTCCGGAGTCGGCCTCGATTACCGCTCCGCTCGACGACAGCTTGATCGCGACGCTCCGGATCACATTGGAATGGCTGCGGTCGAGCGCATCGGCGACCCGCAGGATCGCGGCCAGGCCGCGGACCGTCCGCCGCTTGTCGCGCGAGAGTGCCTCGAGTTCCGGCGAATCGAGCTTGGCCGATTGTTTCCGATGGGCCCGCGCAGCGAGCGCGATGACTTCGATCTCGATCGGATCGAAGCCGAACAAGTCGCCGTTTCTGATCAGGTAGTAGGTATGCCGGTGATGGCGATCGTGATCGATCGCGTGGCCAACGTCGTGAAGCAGCGCGGCGTATTCGAGCAGCTCGCGCGCTTCAGGAGCCAGCGCGAGACCGTTGGCGCATCCGTCGTAAATTTGCAGCGCCAAGCGTGCAACCTGCCGCCCGTGAGCATTGTCGCCGGAAAAGCGCGCCGCCAACGCCTCCACGGAACCGCGCCGGGCGGCTGCCGCGCCGCGATTGGGGGTCAGGCCGGCGAGCTCGAGCAGCACCCCTTCACGCAGGGCCCACGAGCACGCCACCAGCTCGGGTGAATTGGTCTGCGACAAAATGAAATCGACCAGGATCGCCGCCGCCGGCATCAGGTCGGCCCGCTTCGCGTCGGCGCCGGGCAGCTCGGCGCGCTTGGACGCGTCGCATTCGAGCAAATGGTTTTTCAGGCGGCCGATTTCGGCTGCGGCCACGCTCGCGCAGTGGAGCCGGCCGAGATCCTCGCCGCGGGCTGCACGGACCATCGCGACCAGCGAATTCACCGTGCCCGAGGTGCCGATCGTGCGGGTGACTCCGAGCCGGCGCGCATCGTTGAGCACCTCTGCCAGCTCGCGCTTGAGATAAGCGGTGAGCGCCACGACCTGCGCCGAGCGCGGAGGATCGGAGGTAAGGAATCGCTCGGTCAGGCGCGCGGCACCGAGCGGAAAGCTTCTCAGCCACAGCGGGCGGCCCGCGCGCACCAGCACCAACTCGATGCTGCCGCCACCCACGTCGAGCAGCAGATGGGGTCCGCCATCGAGTCCCAGCGCATAGCGCGCCGCGTTGAAGATCAGCCGCGCCTCCTCCTGCCCGCTGATTACCTCCAGGCGCAGTCCGGTCTCGCGCCTGATCCGCTTGAGAAAGACGCTGCGATTAGCGGCTTCACGCACGGCGCTGGTGGCGACCACTCTAAGGCGCTTGACGCGCCGCGCCTGCGCCACCTGCTGGAAGTGTCTGAGTGCCCGCGACGCCGCATCCATCGATTCGGTGGTCAGCCGGCCGGTCACGAACACTCGCCGTCCCAGGCGCACCATTTCCTTGACCCGATCGACCACCACCAGATGGCCGCTGCTGGTCACGTCGGCCACCACCATGTGAACCGAGTTGGAGCCGACATCTATGGCGGCAAGTCGCATACCGGGCGCCTTCAGGCCAATCGAAAATCCGTTCGCTGCAAAGCCGTTCCCATTGAGCGCCCCGCGCTTATGCGGTGCGCCGGAACCGTTCAGCGTCGTGTGTTGATTGGCTTGACCCCGAGGGCCGGACCGCCGGGATTGATGACTATCGCTGTAACCGTCTCGCCCCACCACTTCCGACCCCGCAATCCGCCGACGATTGCCGCGCCTTCAAGGCGGCCCGTGAGCATCGTTACGGATGATACTCCCGATACCACATTGGTGCCTACAGATTGCGGCGCGTGAAACACAACGTTTCATTTTTGTTAACACTGCGGTCGCAGACACGCGCTGGTCTGGACTCGCTTCACGCCGCGATGAAAACTACTCGCGATCGATGCAGCCGTAGGAGGTGAATCATGCCCTTGATGGCCGCACTGGCATTGTTTCTGGGAGTTACAGTCTCGGCCCTGATCTTCGGGACCTCGCGGGCTCGCAACTGAGCTGCGAACCGGCCTGGCGATTACCACCCCGCGCGATCAAAGCCGGCGCAGCATCCTGGGAGGCGCGAGCCAACTCAGGGTGAAGCGCGCCGGCGCTGCGAAATCGCCCGACACGAGCGCGACTCCGCCCTTTCCGATCGCGACCTCGCATGCGTCCGGCGCGCCGGCGATCAGGAACGCGGCGAGCCGGCCCAGATCCGGCTGATGGCCCACGAGCGCCAGCTCGTTCAGCGCCTGATGGGGCCGGATCGCGGCGATGAGCGCGCTCGTCTCCGTGCCGGGCGCCAATTCCGCAAGCGTCTCGACGCGAATATTGCCGAGCCCCTCGGCCACCAGCGCCGCGGTCTCGAGCGCCCGCTTTAGCGGGCTGGTGAGAATCAGCTCCGGCCGGACATTCAATCTTTTGAGCGCGGCTGCCGTGCGCACTGTCCGGGATTTTCCTTTTTCGGTCAGCGCGCGCTCGTCGTCCGCCGCCGGGTCGGTTGGCGAGGGTTCTTCCGCCGTCGCATGACGAATGAGGTAGAGTTTCATTGCTGATCGATCATCCCATCCCCGTTCGCGGAGGCACCACACCAGTTTGGACGATTAGCGGGCCGGCGTTACGGGCTCGTTACGCGATGGTTGTGAGAGATTGAATTCGCGCCTCGCGGTTTCGGATAATCGCGAGGCCAAAATGAAATCGCTCGAAAATGTCAGGCTGGTCGAATTCAGCTCCTATCAGGGCGCCGCGTACGCCGCGATGCTGCTCGCCGAGCAGGGTGCGCGCGCGATCAAGGTGGAACCGCCCGGCGGAGCGCCGGCTCGCGGCACGCCGCATTGGCATGTCCTCAATCGCAGCAAGCGGTCGGTGTTTATCGATATCGAAGATCCTTCGCCCGCCACGCGCGATCAGGTTCGCGATCTCGTCCGATGGGCCGATATCGTGATCGTGGGCTACACGGTGCGGCGCGCGCGCGCGCTCGGCCTCGATTACGAATCGATGCGAAGGATCAATCCGCGGGTCCTCCTGCTGAGCATGCCGCCGCTCGGCAGTCGCGGACCCGACGCCGACGATGACGCCTGCGAGGAGCTGGTGCAGGCGCGCGCCGGGATCGCGGGGAGTCAATGGACGCGGAGCGGAAATCCCGCGCCGCTGACGTTTCCCGCGGTCAGCTATTCCGCCGGCGTGATGGGCGCGATCGCCGCCGCAGCCGCCCTGGTCACGCGCGGCGACGGCGAGGGCCAGTTGATCGAAGTCTCACTGCTGGCCGGCGCCTGCTCGCTTCAGACCGGATCGATCATACGGCACGAGAAGGCGGGCGCGCTCTACGTGCGCACCGACGATCCGCTCGGGCCGATTCCGTGCTATCGGCTCTACCAGGCCGGCGACGGCGACTACCTGTTCGTTGCGTGCGGCAATGCGACCTTCTGGAACAAGTTCGCGCTCGCGATCGAGCGTCCCGACCTGATCACCGACCCCCGCTTCGAGGCCGCGCCGTGGGGAATACCGGGCGAGCATTGGCAAACCCTCAAGGACATCCTGTCGCCAGTAATGCGTTCGCGGCCGCGCGATGAATGGTTGCGCATCCTGCGTGAAGCCGATGTTCCGTGCGCGCCCGTGCTGTCGCGCCAGGAGTTTATCGATCACGCCCAGGTACGATCGGTCGGGATGCGCCGCGAGATCGCCGACGCGATCCTCGGGCCCACGGTGCAGATGGGCGTGCCGGTCACGCTGCACGACACGCCCGGGGAGATCTCGGGCGCGGCGCCGACGATCGAATCGGGAGCGCATTCGGTAGCGGAATTGATCGAACGGTCGGACCCGGAAGCGCCGGCGCCTGGCGGAGCGCAGATCGGATCGCGCGGCAGGGGTCCACTCGCCGGCGTAATCGTGCTCGACTTCGCCAGCTATATCGCCGGCTCCTACGGTCCGATGATCCTCGCCCAGTTGGGCGCGGACGTGATCAAAATCGAGAGCCTGGAGGGCGACGCGTTTCGCCATTTCGGTTTCGGCTTTTTGAGTTGGAACCAGGGCAAGCGCGGGCTGGCGCTCGATCTCGGCTCGGAGGCGGGCCGTGAGATCGTGCGGGAGCTGGCGAAAAAAGCCGACATCATAGTGGAGAACCTGCGTCCCGGCCGGATGCGCCGCTTCGGTCTCGATTACGCAACGCTCGCGGCGCTCAACCCGCGTATCATCTACATGTCGGTCACCGGGTTCGGAAATCGCGGACCCGAGCACGACCAGCCTGCGTTCGATCCACTGCTCCAGGCGCGCTCGGGCGCGATGGCGGCGCAGGGCGGCCATCACGGCCACCCGGTTTACCTGACCTGCGCGATATGCGATTACGGCGCGGCGATGCTCTCTGCGCTGGGATGCGTGCTCGCGCTGCGCGCGCGCCAAATCACCGGGCGAGGCCAGATGTGCGAGGCGTCGCTGCTGCAAGCCGCGATTGCGATGCAGGCGGGCGAGTTCGTCTTCTACAAAGGACGCCCCGATCTGGAAAACGGCGACGCCGAGTATCGCGGCCGCTCCGCGCTATCGCGATGCTATCGATGCGGCGACGGCCGCTGGATCAGTATCGCGATCGCGCAGCCGCGCGATTGGGACGCGATGCGCACGCTACTCGCCGGCACCACCGCGACTAGATCGTACGATGACGCCGTGCGTGAGCCGGCCACAGGGCGGCTCGCGGCGGTGCTCGAAGGCTACTTCGCGAACCTGGAGGGCGCCGAGGCGCTACGATCGCTGCGCGCGGCCGGTATCCCGGCTGCTGTGGTCAGCAAGGTCAAGGAGCTATTCGACGATCGGCAGGTCGTAGCCAACGAACTGATCGCGGAGGTAACGCATCCGCAATTGGGCCGCGTGCTCCAGTCGGGAACCCTCGCGAAGTTCTCGGCCGCAGCCCCCAAGGTCGAGCGCGCCGCCCCAATGCTCGGGCAGCATACTGAGGAGATCCTGTCGCAGTACCTGGGATACGACGCCGCCCGAATCGCCGACCTGAAACGCCGCCGCGTAGTGAGATGACAGTGGCGGTCATTTCGTCGTAGGCGGAGCCCCGCCGAGGCGTGCGCCGTTCGCCGTTAACCATCGCGCGCGGCACTGCGCTAGCATCGGGAGCGCCCGACAGGAGTCGATCATGACCGCATGCGGAATCGCATTGTCCCCATTCTCTGGAATTCCGACCCGCGACTTCGTGCAGCTCGCGCGCGAGGCTGAGGACGCCGGCCTCAGCGGCGTTTTCGTTCCCGAAGCGAACAACGACGGGCTGATGTGCTGTCATGCGATCGCGGCCGGCACGCGCCGCGTCACGATCGCCACCTGGATCGTCAACATCTATTTGCGCCAGCCTACGCTGTGCGCCGCCGGCGCCGCGATGGTGCAGGAAGTTTCCGAAGGCCGTTTTATCCTGGGCCTTGGCGTGAGCCATCGCCCGGCCTTGCAGGGCCTCGGAATCGAGATGGGCAACGCCCGCGACAAGCTACGCGGCTATGTCGCGGCAGTGCGCAACGCGCTGAGCGGCGAGCCGATTCCCGGCTTCGGATTGCGGTTTCGCAAGCCGGAGCACCCGATTCCTATCTACTTCGCCGCGCTGGCGATGGAGACCGCGCGGCTGGCCGGCGAAGTTGCCGACGGCCTGATGCTCTACCTATGCACGCCCGAGCGGATGCGCCGGTCGATTGCCGCCGCGCGCGCTGAAGCCGCCCGCCATGGACGCAAGCCCGCCGATATCGCAATCACGATGGGCTTGCCGGTCTTTCTACACGACGATCGCGCACGGGCGATCGAATCGGCGCGGCGCGGGCTTTCCTTTTACGCCGCGCTGCCGTTCTACAATCGGCTGCTGGCGAAAAGCGGTTTCGAGACCGAGGCCGCCCGAGTTATCGAAGCCGCCGGCCGCCGCGACACCGCTGCGATGGCGGCCGCTCTTACCGAGCCGATGCTGGATGCGCTGGCGCTGATCGGCCCGGCCTCGCGATGTCTCGAGCGGCTGGCCGAGTATCGCGCCGCAGGCGCCGAAACGCCGATAATCGTGCCCAATCCGGTCGGCGAGGACTACGCCACCTGCGTGCGCAAGCTGCTGGGCGTGTTCGCCAATGCCTAACGGCCCGATTAGGAACGAGGATTAGCAACAAAGTATTGGAGCAGGCCGATGGGAATACTGCGACCCGAGACCGTGAAACTAATCGCCAAAGAGATCTACGACTACCAGATCTCCGACGAAAGCGCGATCGCAATCGCAGCCGGCACCGGCGCGCTGATAACCGTGGCGAATCACCTCGGCGCCGCGCTCGAGCTCGGCGCGATTGAGCCTCCGTTCGGCTACCCGAACCTGCTGGCCGCGGCGGCGCGCGTGCAGGGCGGCAAGTTATGAGCAGTTCGGATGAACTGCTCGCGCTCGATGTGGCCGGGCTCGGCCCGAAGCTGCGCGCTGGCGAAATCTCGCCGGTCGAGCTGACCGAGGCTTACCTGGGCCGAATCGCCGCGCTCGACGGCACGCTGCGGGCGTACATCACCGTAACCGCCGACCTCGCGCGCGCCGCAGCCAAAAGCGCGGAAGCGGAAATTTCTGCGGGCCGATGGCGCGGCCCGATGCACGGCGTTCCGGTCGCGATCAAAGACCTGCTCTACACCAAAGGGATCCGCACCACCGCCGGCTCGAAAATTCTCGCCGACTTCGTGCCCGATCACGACGCGACCGTATCGAAGCGGCTCGCCGCGGCCGGCGCGGTGCTGCTCGGCAAGCTTAACCTGCACGAGTTTGCCTATGGGATCTCGTGCACGAACCCGCATTGGGGCACGGTGCGCAATCCCTATGACCGCGAGCGGATTCCCGGCGGCTCGAGCGGCGGCTCGGCGGCGGCGATCGTGGCCGCGATGGCGGCGGCCACAATCGGCACCGACACCGGCGGATCGATCCGGGTTCCCGCCTCACTGTGCGGATGCGTCGGGCTCAAGCCGACCTGGAGCCGGGTGAGCCGCTACGGCGTGATTCCGCTGGCGAACACGCTCGACCATGTTGGCCCGATCACGCGCACGGTGCGCGACGCGGCGATCATGCTGGGCGTAATCGCGGGCCATGATCCGGACGACCCGACTTCGAGCCGCGAGCCGGTGCCCGACTATGCAGCCGCGCTCGGCAAGGATATCCGCGGCGCGCGGATCGGCGTGATCCGCGAGCTTAACTACGGGCTCAGCAGCGAGGTGGCGCGATCGTTCAACGCGGCGTTGCAGCAGCTCGCCGCGATGGGCGCGGTGGTGCAAGAGGTGTCGGCGCCGGCGCTGGAGACCGCCAGTGTCGCGACCTCGGTCGTGATGCTCGCTGAAGCGCTGGAGTATCACCAGACCTGGATGCGCACGCGGCCGCAAGACTACGGCGCCGACGTGCGCGGGCTACTGGAGATGGGCTTAGGCATTCCGGCCACGACCTACGTGCGGATGCAGCGCTCGCGGGCGGCAATTCTGGCCGACGTGCTGAAGGCAATGGAGAGCCGCGACGTGCTGGTCGCGCCCGGCAGCGCAATCGCCGCGCCACGAATCGGCGAGGCGAGGGTACAGGTCGACAGCGAAGCGAGCATAGATACGGTGCAGGCGATCATCCGGTTCACTTCGCCCTTCGATGCGACCGGCCAACCGGCGCTCGCGATTCCGACCGGGCTTTCCGCGCAAGGCCTCCCGCTCTCGATGCAGATAATCGGGCGGCCATTCGACGAGGCGGGCGTGATCAGAATCGCAGACGCCTACGAGCGCGCCCGCGGCCCGATCGCAGGACCAAAGCTGTCAGCATAGCGCCCCCGGCAGCGCTGCTGTCGAGGGCTGGGTCATCCGTGCTTACTGTGGTGTGATGTTAAAGTTTACGTCGATGCGTTCGCCGTTCGCGCCAAAGAACTGAATGCCGCAATTCACGCTGGTCGTGCTGTTGCCGTTCTGCAGCGTGGCCGGGATAGTCGGCGCGCTGCCGCTGGTGGCCGCAGGACTGACATTCGTGTCGGTCGGGTCCGTATCGCCGTTGGCGTCCTGGGGGCTGGCTTCGAGATCGATGGATTCCACCTGGAACGTCGCCGGCAGCGTCCAGGTCAGGGTCAAGGCCGTGCCCACCACGTCGGCGACATGGTGGGTCGACAGGAAGGTCGCCGGACTCTGGCCGTTGATGGATACCAGATTGGGCAGCTCCGCGGTCTGGCTATGGATCTGCGCCGTGATCGAGTCGCTGCCGCCGCTAGGCGTATTGAAGGTCACCAGGAACTGCGTGCCGGATGGCGGTGGATTGGCGATGCTGAAGCCTTCGCCGCAGGCGGAGACGTCGAAGGTTTCCTGGCCGTTGTTCGTCACCGCCTGCCCGTTGTTCTGACGCTCGACCAGGGTGAGAGTGCCCGCCTGGTTCAGTGTGTAGGGCTGACTGCCGGTGCAATTGGGCAGCAGGGTGTTGCCATTGGTGTTGGCGACCGTGACGTTGCTGACCGTGCCGACGCCCAACAGCGCGCCGCTGGACGGTGGTGTGGCGAAAGGCGCCCTCGCATTAATGCTTATGCTGGGGCCGTTATTCGAGGTTCCGGATGGGTTGTAGGAAATGCTCGACTGCACGTCCAGGTCCATGTTGGCAATGGACTGGTCACCGTAGAGCCGGTAGCTGCCGTCACTTTCCTTGATGTACACGAAGCCGGGGCGTCCATCGCCGCCGCTGATGCCGCCGAGATAGTCGCCATAGCTGCTACCGTTGGCAGTGATGCTCAAGAGCACTTCCGCCGTAATCAGCGTCTGGCCGTTGGCTTCGGTGAAGTCGTAAACCTCGGGCACGGACTGAAAGCTGACCGTCTGAGTCGTCTGAGTGAAAAACTGCACCAATTGTTGCTCGAATGCGGAGGCGTTGGTGCCGCGATCGAGAGCATTCGGATCGATGAAGGGCGCAAGGTCCGGGGTGGTCAGCGCGCTGCCCTCGGTATTAACGACGTTGGCGAGGTTGGTCCATAGAGTCTGTATGCCCGCCACTGCCCCCTGTTCGTCGCTCTGCTGCTGAGCAGTCGTCGCGGAGACGTTCACGGCCGAACTGGAAGAGCTGGTCGTCATCGTCCCACCGGTTGGCGTGTTGCTGACCGTGTTGCTGACGCCGATGCTGCCGGCGCCGGCCGTGACTGTGCCGTTCTCGACCAGTTCGCCGTTGGCATTCGTCGTGTCAATGGCATAGCTCGCCGCTGAACCCGGCGAACTCGCCGGCGTGTAGGCCGTATCGTGCAGCAGCAGGTCGAATCCCGTCTGATTCGCGTTAAATGGCGTACTGAAGATGCTGAACGCCGCCGGATTCGCGACGCTGTCGGCGGCCAGCGTGGGCTCCAGGGCGCTGCCGAGGGTCTGGGAGAGATTGTTCAGATCCGTCTGGGCAGGCAGCAGAGTGCTGCTGCTCACGCTGTTGAAGACCGTCGCCGCGCCGCTGCCATTGAGGGCCGCGTAGTAGGCGCGCACCGCAAGGTCGGTGTAGGGATGGACATTGGCGGTGACATTGCCGGCGCCCGGACTCACCGCAGCGCTGAACAGGGTGGTCTTGCCGTCGGCGCTGACCGCTTCCAGCAGGAAGGGCGAAGTGAGACCGGTGATGTTGATGCTGAAGGAGCCGTCGCTGCCGGTGGTCGCGGTTTTGGTGGTGCCGTTCTGGTCCTTGAGCGTGATCGCCGCCGCGGGCAGCGGATCGCCGACCGCTGCGACGCCGGCGAGGCTGTAGCTCGCGACGGAGGTCGGAGTCGGCGTCGGGGAGCCACTCGATGGCGAGGTCGGCGTCGGGGTCGGAGTCGCCGCTGACGCTGTTGGCGTTGGCGTCGGAGTCGCCACCGGTCCGAACTTCGTCGCGGAAAGCGTTACCTTCTGCGGGCTGTTCGAGGCGTTATCTGTGATTGTCAACGTGCCGGTAACCTTGGTTCCCTTGGCATTCTTCGCGGTGGCGGGGCTGAACATCACGACCACCGGGCAAGCGCCGGTGAGCGCGGCCAGGGTGATCAGACAATTCTGCGATGGCGAGAACCCGGCTCCGGTGGCCGCGATTTTGGTGATCGCGATTGCCACCTTGCTGGTATTGGTGAGATTCACCGTTAGCTGCTTGCTCGTGCCCGCCTGGACCTTCGCGAAGGGCAGCGATTTCGGCGTGAATGTCAGCGTGCCGCGCGGGGCTTTTTTCTCAGGAGCGTCCGCAGTGCTCTGTGCGAATAATGTTGCCGGCGCGATTGACGCTCCGACGAAAGCCGCGATAACGACGAAGCGAAAACAGCGGGAAACAGATAACACGCTCAACGATCTCATTACTTCTCCTGACGGCGGCAGATTTGCGAATACTGCGAATACTAAGGATTAAAGAAACACTCAGGCAGCCCCACCGCAGTCCCGGCGCGTAGATATTGACATGGCCGTGCCAATATAGATACCCGCAAGGACGGGGTGCGTTTCGTCCGGAGATACGCTTACTAAACGATCTGCAGATAGTCCTTGTCCGGCAGCGCGGGGAACGGCGCGGTTGGCAGGGTCTGGTACCAATACGCGACTGAGGCGATGTCGTCCTGCAGGGGCAGATAGGCGGCATTGCGGCGTGGATCGCCGCGCCATCCCAGGGCCTGGATCGTGACCCTCAGATCGCGCCGGAAACGGACCGGGTCCATGATGTGCCAGCGATACATCCCAAAGCGGGTCTGCGAGTTGTAGAGCCCGTCGGGCCGGATTACCTGCGCCAACCCGGCGTAGGGCGTGGTGAATTCGCGATAGCCGCCCTGCTCCTTGCCGAGGTCGAAGTCGTACGAGCCGCAGAAATAGTCCTCAGTGCCGGTGCCGCAGATGGTGGGAAACTCGCGGTCGCCGTCGATATAGAACTTGATCTCGCCCTCGCCCCACCATCCGCAATTGTTCACGCCCCACGCCATGTAAGTGCCGGCGTAATGGCCCTGGCCCGTGATGCCGTCGAGGATCGTATAGACCTGCTGGTAGGGCAGCGGATTGACGCGGCGGAACTGAGCGTGGAAATAGGCAGCGTCGCGCGGCACCTGGGTCAATGTGTAGTTGATTTGGTAGAACAGAACCATTGCGTCGTCGCCGATATTGCTAATCGTGATCCTGCAATGTTTGCGAAACGGCATCTCCCAGTAGCTATTGAGGCCGCTGCGGGGATTGACGCAGACCGCCAGCGACGAGACCTGGCCGTAACTGTTCCATCCGCAGGCGAAGAAATCGCCGATCGGCGCTTCGACTGACGGAGTTTTCGCGCCGTCCCAGTAAAAGCGCAGGATACTGTGGCGCCAATGGCCGGTCGGTGTCATCCAGATTTGCTGGATCGCCCCGGAACCCTTGATCTCGGCGAGCACGCGGGTCTCACCCGGCGCGACCGTGATGTAGGGCGAAACCTTCCAGCCGCGCCCCAGGTCGCGCGCCGGTCCCTGGCCCGGCTCGGGGACTGCCATCGCGCCCTTGCCCTTCTCTCCGGTCGGGTTCTCCGGGCTGATCGAGCGGGTTTCGGCGCGCGACAGACGCGCAAGGTTGCCGAGATGCAATCCGAGTCCGTTGAACGCCGGTGTTGTAGGCACGCTGGTCTCCCCAATCAGGTCAGCCGACGGTTTCTGGCGGCGTCAGCAGGCGGCGTCAGGATGTTATCTCGCATAGGACCAGATCGTGATCCGAAAAGCGCGGGCTCAGGAACGATGCGCGCGGTGGGACGACCGCGGCCGAGCCCGGCACCGCGCGCAGGCCGCGCAGGGCGATCCAGTCGAGCTTGGGCCGAAACGCCGGCGGAATGAAGCGGGTAAACGTGAAGGTCGGCTTGAGCGGACAGTTGGCGTCGTCGAACGCGAAGCCCGCCTCGAGCAGCCGCCCCAGCAGCGGCTCGTAGCGCGCCGGATCGTGAAACCTGCGCGGTTGCAGCATCATCAGCGCCGGTATTTTCAGCACCGTAAGCGGCGTCCAGGCGATCGTCGTGGTGTTGAAGTCGCCGCCGATCACGGCCGGACCGTCGGGCGGAAACGGGGCCAGGAATTCAACCATCTGCCGGTCCCGGAATTGCGGCGAGCCGCGGCGATTGAGATGGACCACGCCCAGTTTCAGCTCGCGCCCGCCGATCATGATCGAAGCGATGATCCCGACCGTGCGATCGACGCGATGATGCGGAGGGTACTTGCGCGGTATCAGTGCGATGGGTGCGGTCGTGACGCTGCTCAGCGGCTGAGCGGAGAGAATCGCGCAGCCCTTGAGCGATAGAATGGGGCCGCCCGGCGACGCCGTGTAGCCCCACGACGGCGCAAAGACGAAGCTCATGCCCAAGGCCGCCGCCAACTCGGCGACCACTTCGCGCCGGCCGACCGGCCGCGTGCGCCATCCCACCTCGCTGAGCAGCAGCACGCCGACACCCTGCAGCGGCGGGCGCTCCAGCCGCCGCAAGATCGCCTCGACCTGTCCGCTGCCTTGCAGGTTGAGCGCCGCGATCTTGAGCGGAAACTGCGCCGCGCTCGCGCGCCGATTCAATGCGATCGGCTCGAACCAGGCCGGTTCGCCGCTCGCGGCCGCCGCGATACGAGCTCGCTCGCCCATCAGATGGTCGCTCTCATGCCTGCCTGTGCCTCGGCCGCGCTATTCCCGCAATTGCGCCTCGACTTCCTCGATAGAAGTGATCGGGGTCGAGCAGGTCCGATCGCGGCAAATATAAGCCGTGGTCTGGCCATCGATCTGACCCTTGCCGCGCGCCTGTTCAGGAAGAAAGCCGCCGGCGACGCCCCGGGATCGATCCAGAACAGGGCGCGATTGGGCAGGTAGTGAAGCCCCAGCCGTTCGGTCCAGCGGGTGAATTCGGGCGTCGCGCGCGCGCCGATGGTTACGATCTCGGTCGGCCCGCGCTGGTAGAGATCGATCGCTTCGAGCATGTGCGCGAACGAAAACGGCTGCTGCTCGATCAAGTCCTTGAACAGGCGCAGCGCGCGCGCGGCCTCGGCGAAGTAGCGCTCCTCGCCGCAGTAGGTGTGCATCCGCAGCAGCGCCATCACGGCGGCGCTGTTGCCCGAGGGCGTCGAGCCGTCGAACACCGGCTTGGTGCGCGCGATCAGCGTCTCATGGTCGTCGGAGGTGAAGAAGAAGCCGCCCTTTTCTCGATCCAGAAAGCGCTCAAGAATCGCGTCGGTCAGGCGGCGCGCGTCGGCCAGGTAGGCCGGGTCGACGGCGGCCTCGTAGGTATCGACGAGCGCGTTGACCATCAATCCGTAATCTTCCAGGTAGGCGTTGAAGCGCGCGACGCCGTCCTTGACCGAGCGTCGCAGCGCGCGCCCGTCCCACATCCGGGTCATCGCGAATTGGCAGGCGCGGCGCGCGGCCTCCAGATAGCGCGGCTCGCCGAGGGCCCGGTAGCCCTCGGCCAGAGCGCTGATCATCATCCCGTTCCAGGCCGCGAGGATCTTCTCGTCGCGGGCCGGCTTGATGCGCAGCTCGCGCGCGGCAAAGAGTCGCTGCCGAATCTCGGCGATCGACTCCGTAATCTGCTCTTCGGACTTCTGGAACATCCGCGCCGCTTCGGCGCCCTCGATGGTACGATGCAGGATGTTCTTGCCCTCGAAGTTGCCGTCGCCGGTGATGTCCAAGTAGCGGCCGGCGATTTTGGCCAGCTCATCGCCCAGCAGGCGGCGAACCTCCGGGAGCGTCCAGACGAAGAACTTGCCTTCCTCGCCTTCGCTGTCGGCGTCCTGAGAGGAATAGAAGCCGCCGTCGGGACTGGTCATCTCGCGCAGCACGTAGTCGAGGATCTCGCCGGCGATACGCAGGAACTCGGGCTCGTTCAGGGCGCGGCCGGCGTCGAGATACAACCGCGCGAGCAGGGCGTTATCGTAGAGCATCTTCTCGAAGTGCGGCACCAGCCATTGATCGTCCACGCTGTAGCGATGGAAGCCGCCGCCAATCTGATCGTAGATCCCGCCCTTGGCCATTTTGTTGAGCGTCTGGCGGACCATCTCGGCCAGTCCGAAGTCGCCCTCGGACTGGCTGACGCGCAGGAACAGGGAGAAGACGAAAGTGTTCGGGAACTTGGGCGCGCGACCGATACCGCCGTTGATGCTGTCGTAATGCTCACCGAGCGCGCGGGCGGCGGCTTGCGGCAGTCCGCTGCGAAGCTCGCCCTCGGCGGGCTGGTAATCCGTCATCGCGCCGAGCGCCGCGGTCAGCTTCTCGACGTTGTGCTGAACCTCATGGGCCTGCTTTTGAAACGCCTGCGCCACACCGAGCAGCACGCGCGGAAAGCCCGGCATCCCCTGCCGATCCTCGGGTGGAAAATAAGTCCCGCCGTAGAACGGCTTGCCGTCGGAAGTCAGAAACATCGTCAGCGGCCATCCGCCTCGCCCGGTGATCAACTGCACCGCGTCCATGTAAATCTGATCGAGGTCGGGCCGTTCCTCGCGATCGACCTTGATCGAGACGAAATGCTCGTTCATCAGGCCCGCGATGGCCTGGTTCTCGAACGACTCGCGCTCCATCACGTGACACCAATGGCAGGCGGAGTAGCCTATGGAGAGCAGGATGGGCTTGTTCTCGGCCTTGGCGCGGGCGAGCGCCTCTTCGCTCCACGGATACCAATCGACGGGGTTGAAGGCGTGCTGGCGAAGGTAGGGACTCTGCTCGTTGATGAGCCGATTCGGCTTGCGCGCCTCGTCGTGCCCGGATTGCTGACTCATGAACCTCTCGGCTTGCGCGGATTTTTCGACTTTGATGACTCGCCGGACGCAACCACGCAGGCGATTACTGCATTATAGCTGGTGGCGGGCGGGCGGCGCACGCGGCTAGAATTTCCGGCGATGGGCACAGCACGCAACCAAGGCCCCGCAACGGGGCCACGAGCGCGCCAGACGGGCGCGGCGCCGGCGGCTGGCGCCATGGTCGGTGCGAGGACCGGCGCGATGACTGCCGTGATGATTCTAGCGGCGATCCTGTTCTTCGCGCGGCTGGGGGCGCGTGCGCTGTGGTCGTCGGAATACCGATGGGCCGAAATCGCCCGCGAGATGCGACTTACCGGCAATTACTTCTGGCCGACGATCGACGGTCAGCTCTATTACGACAAACCTCTGCTGTCGTACTGGCTGGTGCTCGCCGCGAGCCATCTGACCGGCGCGATGAACGAAGCCGCGGCGCGAATCCCATGCGCGATCGCAGGACTTGTCGCGGTGGGACTCCTGATGCTGCTGGCGCGGCGGCTTTACGACGGGCGCATCGCGGCCTTGGCGGGCTTTATTCTCGCGACCTCAATGAGTTTTGTCTTCTTTTCGCGCCACGCCTCGGCCGACGTAGACACGATCGCCGGCGAACTGGGTGCGTTGCTGCTGTTCATGTCGTATCGCGAGCGGGGCGGCGGATGGTGGGTGGTGCCGCTATGGCTGGTGATGGCGGCGACCTCTTTGACCAAGGGCCTGCTGGGTTTCGTGCTGCCGCTGGTCGTGATTGGCGCGTACTCATGCCTTGCCGAGGGATGGCATCTGTTTTACGACGGCGTATCGATCGGCTCGTTGTCGCAACGGGTGAACTGGCTGGTGTCGCGCAATCGATGGTTCTTCAACTGGTGGTCGATTCCCGCGATCGCGCTGGCCGGCGCCGTCTATTCGGTTCCGTTTCAGATTTCGTCGCACCTGATGCGCTCGAACGCCGGCCTTTACATGGTCTATCGCGAGAACGTGGTGCGCTTCTTCGAGCCGTTCGACCATCGCGGACCCGTTTACCTGTACGTCTATGTGATCTTTGCCCTGATGGCGCCGTGGTCGGCGCTGCTTCCCGCCGCACTGGCTCAGGCGTATCACCGCCACGACTATGCGCGACACGATCCGGCGGCTGACCGGCTCGCGCTGGTCTATTTCTGGGCGACGTTCGTCTTCTTCACGCTTTCGGGCTCACGGCGCAGCTACTATATCCTGCCGATTCTGCCGGCCGGCGCGATGCTGATCGCGCGATTGCTGATGCGCCGCCGGGAGGAAATCTCACCCGCCGCCGGCTGGCTGCTGAAGTTGGGCTACTACGTGCTGGTTGCGATCCTCGCGGCCGGGGCGGTGATGCTGCTGCCGGCCTGGATGCGCCCCGTTCAGTGGCGCATCTATCCCGCGACGCCCGACCATGCGCTGTTCTGCCTGTTCTGGCTCGCCTGTGCAGCCGCGGCCCTTTATACGCTGAGGAACTTTCGTCCCGGCACGATCGCCGCCTCGGTCGGGATTATCGCGTATCTCTCGATGACCTACGTGTATATCTTCGCGATGCCGTCCACCGATCAGTATCGGGGCGAAAAAGCGTTCGGTGAACAGGTCAGCCGTGACCTACATGGCGATATGACGGATTTGGTCTTCTTTCGCGCCGAAGCACCGCTGTTCTATATGGACGCGGCCAAGCCGGTACCGATGTACGAAGACCCCGCGGCATTGAGAAGCGCGATCGCCGCTCAGGGCGTGCGATGGGTGGTCACGCGGCGCCGCGATATGGAGGCGATGGGAGTGCCGGCCACGATAGTCGCGGCCGAGGCGACCTTCCCTTGGGAAGATGATCGCGAGCAGCGCAACAAGCAGGTCCTGCTGAAAGTCGGCGGGGACGGTAGGCGCACCTAACGCGGATCGAATCTAGCCCGTACCCGTTTGAGAAAGGCCGGCCTGGTCTATCTCGTCCGAAGGGGGTTACTTCAAAATGGAAACTCCGGCGAAAGGCCTGAACCGTCTCAGTGGTCTGCTCCTGGCGGCCGCGCTGGTTGCCGGTATCGGTCTGCGCGTGACTCGATTGGCAAGCGTGCCCGCCGGAACGTACTGCGATGAAGAGTGCAACGGCTACGATTCCTACAGCATCCTGACCACGGGCCGCGACCATCACGGCAACTTTCTTCCGATCGTCATCCAGGGGTTCAATGACCAGCGGATGCCCTTGTTCGACTATTCGCTCATTCCGCTGATTGCGGCGTTCGGCATGAAGACCGCGGTGGTGCGGCTGGGAGCGGCGATGTGGGGCATCACCGACCTTTTCGCGATCACCGCGCTGGCCGGCTTGATGTTCGGGATGCCGGGGGCCGCGGTCGCGGCGCTACTCACCAGTCTCTCGCCGTGGCACCTGCCGCTCAGCCGCTACGGAGTCGAAGCAGCCACCGTATCGGCCACCGTCAGCTTGGCGATGCTTTGCTTCTTCATCTGGCTAAATCGCCGCACCGCTCTGTGGCTGATCCTGAGCGCGGCCTTCTTTGGACTGACGCTCTATACCAATCCGATAACCAAGGGGTTCACGCCGGCGATGGTGGCGATGCTCGCGGTGCTGTACCGGCGGCCGCTCAGGCAAGCCGGGGGCCGCGCGTTACTCGCCGCCGCGATCCTCGCCGTGATCGCCGCGCCTCAGGTCATCTTCACGATTGGCCATCGAGCCGAGTTGCAGGCCCGCCTGAACATGATGTCGGTGTTTCACGCTAGCGCGGCGGGCGAACAAACTGCGTCGACCGGGATTGGGTTGGCGAATTTCGGCGCCGGGTGGCTGGGCTATTTTAACCCCGGCTTTCTTTTCCTGCACGGCGATCGTGGCGATCGTTGCGAGCTGCTGTTTCCACCCGGGTTCGGCATGCTGCTGCCGGAGCAGGTCTTCATGATCGCGATGGGTCTGGCGGCGCTGCTCGAAAGGCGCCGCAGAAAACTCGCCGTGCTGCTTCTGGGATGGCTGATGCTCGCCGCGGTTCCGGCAGCGCTGCTGGCTCCGCGGGGCGTGTTGGGCGCCGCATCCGCGCCCGGCGGGCTGGCGTTCGACCCGTGGATGTTTTTCCGGCACCCACAGGCGCGGCACGACGTGTTGGCGATCGCGCCGTGGATACTGCTTTCGGTCCTGGGTTTGGTCGTGATGCTCGAGTGGCTCTCCACGCGCACCGTGCTGAAAGAGATCGCGGTCGGCCTGCTCGTTGCCGGAGCCGTATTCCATGGCGGGCGCTTCGCGTGGTCGTATTTCCGGGACTACCCCACCATCTCGGCACCATATTTCTACTACGGCATGGATCAGGTGATGGCGGCGATCGAAAAACTCGCCGACGACAAAAGTCCGGTGGTTATCAGCCCCAGCATCTCTCAGACCTACATGCACGTACTGTTTCACGGTCATTACCCGCCTGCACTGGAGCAGCGCGAGGGGCTGGTGTACCCGCCAGGCGCATATCCGTTGCTGTTGCACCCGCACATCGAGCCCAACCGGTTCGATCGATACATCTTCGACGATCCGGACTTGCTTTATTCCAGGTTCACGCGCGGGGTCTTCGTGTTCGCCGGCGATCGGCCGCCGCCACAACCGCCGCTGGTGACGGTGCGCCTGCCCGACGGCCGAATCGCATATCAGGTGGTGGTCAAGACCGCCGTCGTGGGCGGTCGGTGTTCTCCAATGGCCGATGTCGCACTCAAGGCCGGGGTCAATGCCGCCATCTGCTCTTTCGCGGCAACGACCCCGATCGCAGGCGGTCCGTGGCATCCGTCCGTAACCTGGAATGCCGTGGTGGGCAGAGCGGCCGCTGACATGGGCAGGATTGAATGCGCGCTCGACGACGGAGCGAACAAGCTCGCGACCTCCGACACCCTGATACCCGGCGGCTGGCCCAGACTATGGCACCTCGATGCGTCGGGCGGACCAACCTACGGCGGTGCTGTTGCGAAAAGCTGGACCTGGAGATGCGAAGCCGATATGGACTCGACTCTCTTCGCCGCGCTGCGCTCCCATGGAACTTCTCAGGTCGAGATCGATTTCATCCCCGAGAGCAAAAGCAGCTTGAGCCGCCAAGCCGCAGGCTTCGTCCACGGTGTGCCCCTCGCACCGTAGATTGACAACCGCCCGAGCAAGCCAGTGAGTCCGATGCCTTACGTGACTTCGTGTACGAGTCGAACCGCGGTTATCAGGTTTGGTTCGTGGCCAGCCTTGAGGAACTCGACCGCCGATTGGAGCGGGCGCAACCTCGCCCTACGTGACGCGGCTGGCTAGAGAGCGATAAAATTCGTTCGCGCGTGACGCTGTTACCGGGAGGCGGTCCCGGAAGCAGCCGGAGCTGCCGGCGCGGGCGGCGTTGGCGACGCGACCATTGGCGGCGGTGGAGGAGCCTCCACGACCGGGTCGCACGCGTAGTGGCCAATCACCCCGCCGATCAGGAAGCCGCCGGCAACGCCGAGGGTGTCAGAGATTGCCGCGGTGGTCTCGCTATCGTGATGGCAGCAGTTGGCGAGTCCCTTGTAACCGCCGATTCCGATCCCCAGCGCACCTCCGACTACGGTTCCGACCGCAGCCCCACCGACGGCGCACCATCCAACCTGACGTTTCGGCTGATTAGCACAGCCCATCACGGTGGCGGCGCAGGCGATAGCCGCGATGGTCACCTTAGCCGCGGAATACAAACTATCGGAGCGCAGCTTCATCGAAGCCCTCGTCCTCCCGTTGCAGTGAGCATCGCCAATTGACCATAGCTGGCGCTTAACCGCCCGCCCTTGGTACTTCCCACATTTCCAGAGGATTGTGCAAGCGGTAATGAAGCGATACCGCCTCGTGCGACAGGCGCAAGCCGCTAAACCGGCGGGGGTTTCCCGGCTAAACGGGAGGTGGAACGCGCGGATTTGGAGGCTAAACCGGCTTCGATTAGCGGCGCGCTTCGACCGGGCCGGCACGGGGTGCGGACCGGCGCGGATCTCACAGGCGCATCGGCATGACGACGTAGGTAAATCCCGAGTCGGCCGGGGTGGTGATTACACCTGGGCTGACCTCATCGGTGATGCCGAGGACGACCTCGCTTTCGGGAGGAATTGCGCTCAGCGCCTGAGTGACGTACGACGCGTTGAACCCGATCGATACGTCTTCGCCCTTGAAGTCCACATCGATGGAATCGCTGGCCTCGCCGAGGTCGGGACTGGTCGAGGAGACGGTCAACGTATCGGCTGAGAAGGCCAACTTGACCCCGTGAAAGCGCTCGTTGGAGAAGATTGCCACCCGCCTGACCGCGGCGAAAATGTCGTCGCGTTTGACCTTCACGGCGTAGCGGGTGTCCTTGGGAATAACGCCCCGGTAGTCGGCGAATTCGCCTTCGACCAGGCGCATCGAAATTTCAGTAGCGCCGCGTTTGAGCCAAGCCAGTTGGCCGTCAAAGGTCAGCTTCACTTCGGCGTCGCCCTCGTGATCGAGCAGCTTGCGCAGCTCGCCAACACCCTTGCGCGGAATAATCACGCCGCCCTGGGTCGAGAAATCTTTGACCTCGCGCCGGATCAGCGAGAGGCGATGACCGTCGGTCGCAACCATGACCGCCGTTCCCGGCTCGGGTGACTCGACGAATACGCCGCTGAAATTGTAACGAGTTTCGTCAGGACTGACCGCGAAAAGCGTCTTGTCGATCATGGCGGCGAGAACCGACGCCGGCAGATTGAGCTCGCCCTTCAGTTGGCGGACAGTGCCCTTGTCCTTCTGCTCGCCTTGGCGCGGCATCGCGGGAAACTGGCGCGGATCGAGTCCCATCATTTTGAAACGCGCCCGCCCGCATTTGATCTCGACCCAATCGTTGTCGAGCGATTTGAATTGAACCTCATCGCCGGCTGCCTCGCGCACGATCTCGAACAATTTACGCGCGTTGAGCGTGAGGCTGCCGCCCTTGGCGGATTTACATCCGATCTCGGTGCGGATTCCGACTTCGAGGTCGGTCGCGGCGAGCTGGAGAGCACCCGCGTTCGACTCCATCAGGACGTGGCCGAGAATCGGCACGGTGTTGCGGCGCTCGACGATTCCCTGCACCAGAGAAAGTCCGTTAACCAGCGAACTACGATCGATGACCAGTTCCACGAACTCTGCGCTCCTACTACTTCTTCCTTAGTTTCTTTCTTTAATTGATCAAGCCGGATCAGTAGACATTGTGGAATTGTTCATGGTCGCGCTAAACACCTGAAAAAACAAGAGAAGCTTCGCGCGGAAAGCTGTCGGTAGCGGCCACGGCCAAACCCCGCGGGGGCACCGTCACGCCGATCGCTGTCGATAGCAGCCATTTTGTTCCCAGCTTGCGCACAGCTTATCAGGCGCCGTTGGGCCGATTCGCTGATCCGTTGCGGTTTCCGGTCAGCGCGCGCTCGATGCGGTCGATCGAAAGCCGGAAGGCTGAATCACTGGTCACCCGGCGCGAGATCAGGTTGTAGGCGTGGATCACGGTGGAGTGGTCACGCCCGAAATGGCCGCCGATAGACGGGAAAGAGCTGTCGGTCAGCTTGCGGCACAAGTACATCGCGACTTGCCGGCAAAAGGCGATGTGCTGAGTGCGCTTTTTCGACTTCAGATCAGTCAGCCGGATGTGAAAGAAATCGCTGACCGTTTTCTGGATCAGGTCGATGTCGGGCTTTATATGCTGATCGCTGATAAGGTCGCGGAGCGCCTGGCGGGTGAAGTCAACGGTAATATCGGACTTGTGAATCGAAGCCAACGCCGCCAGCCGCGTGAGGCATCCCTCCAGCTCGCGGACGTTTGAGGAGACGTTCTGGGCGACGTACATTGCGACCTCGCCCGACAGAATGATGTGCTCGAGGACGGCCTTCTTCTGCAGGATTGCGATACGCGTTTCGAGGTCGGGCGGCGCGATGTCGGCGATCAGCCCCGACTCGAAGCGGTTGCGCAGCCGCTCCTCCAATTCCGGGATCTCGCGCGGCACCTTGTCGGAAGTGAGCACGATCTGATGGCGATCGGCGTGGAGCGAGTTAAAAGTATGGAAGAATTCTTCCTGGGTGCGTTCGCGGCCGGCGAGGAATTGAACGTCGTCGAGGATCAGCGCGTCAACGCGGCGGAATTTCTCGCGGAACTCCCCCATCTTATCGCGGCGGAGCGAGCCGATGAGTTCATTCATGAAGACTTCGGCGGGCATGAAGAGCACCTTGCGCTGGCGCTCGCCCCCGGTCCAGAGCAGATGCCCGATCGCGCTGGCCAGATGGGTCTTGCCGAGTCCCACGCCGCCATAGATGAAGAACGGGTTGTATTTCTCACCCGGCTGATTGGCCACCGCCAGCGCGGCGGCGTGCGCGAACTGATTGGACGAGCCGATCACGAACTCGTTGAAGGTATAACGGGGGTTTAGCTGCGGATGGCGTTCGCGGCGACTATTCTCAGCCGGCGCAATCGCAGGCGCCGGCGGGGCTGCGTTGCGCGCGGGCTGAATCTGGGTCGCTTCGCGCGCGCGCTCCCCCAGCGTAAGCTTGACATCAAGCGTTTCCCCGGCTTCAGCGGAGAGTGATTGGCGCAGAACCTCCAGATAGCGTTCGTTGACCCAATCGCGAAAGAATTTGTTTGGTGCTGAAATCGTTGCGGTTTTTCCATGCAATCCCAGAAAGTTGAGTGGGCCGATCCAGGTTTCGTAGCCGACCTGACCCATCTCGCTGCGAAGGCGATCCGCCGCCTTTTGCCACAACCCGTTCATTTGCTCCTCCACGTTCGGGACACTTACCCGAAAGGTTGCCAGGCCGGTTTGCACCACCGGCGCGCGATGAATTACACACAGTCTTGTCAACAGCTGTGGATAAGACCTTTTTCATTCGCTCCAGACGATGCGCGCGCGATTCGATCCCTCGACCTATCAACTTTCGCGGCGCGCAAATCAGTCCGCTGCGATCGTTGCCGAACGCAAACGCGACGCCGAAGATGGACCCATCGATCACAAAAGCAAACCCCCAAGTCGTTGGCGGGCGCGAAAAAATTTCCGCGCACGCGGGATCGAACTCTGAGGCGAAGACAAGTTGATAAACTGTTTTTCACGATTGCTCAAGCGCCGCGCGTGCGATTTTTCCAAGCGTGCGATTTATTTGAAAAATAGTTGACGAGAAAATTTCATAACCGATTTACGAATTGCATGGCGATCCGCATCGATCGGCTGCGTTGGCTCCAGGAGCCATCATGCGCGTCACAAATTGCCGATCGCGCAAGCAATGCGCAGGGTTCGCGCGCGCGAAATTTTGCTCCGCGGCCGGCGATCGCGGTGAGCGAGTGGCAGGTGGAGCGGGCAGGCGAGTGAAATGATCGCGAAGAAGAACTCCGTAGCGCTCTTTAAGCGTGCGAGCGGAAAAATTCCCGGCGCGGTGAACTCACCGGTGCGCGCGTGGAGCGCGGTCGGCGGCGCGCCGCTGTTCATCGAGCGCGCAGCAGGTGCCTGGGTCTTTGACAGCGACGGCAATCGCTTCATCGATTACGTCGGCTCATGGGGACCGGCGATCGTCGGCCACGCCGATCGGCGCGTGACCGCGGCGGTGGCCGAACAGGCCGCGAAAGGTCTCAGTTTCGGCGCGCCGACCGGGCTCGAAGTCGAGCTGGCTGAACGGATCAGCGCGGCCATCCCTATTGCCCACAAAGTCCGGCTGGTGAGCTCGGGCACCGAGGCCGGGATGACCGCGCTGCGGCTGGCAAGAGCGGTCACGAAGCGGCCAAAGATATTGAAGTTCGACGGATGCTATCATGGCCACAGCGACCCGCTGCTGGTGCGGGCCGGCTCCGGCGCGATGACCTTGGGTGTGCCCGACAGCGCGGGAGTGCCCGCCGAGCTCGCTGCCCTGACCCTGGTTGCACCCTACAACTCATTGGAGCAGGTCGAGCGCCAATTCGCCGCCGCGGGCGCCGAAATCGCCGCGGTGATCGTTGAACCGGTCGCCGCCAACATGGGAGTCGTGCTGCCCGCGCCGGATTTCCTGCGCGATCTCGGCAAACTGGCGCATCGCCACGGCGCGCTGCTGATCTGCGATGAAGTCATCACCGGGTTTCGCCTGCGCTTCGGTGCGACCTATGAAATGTTCGACGCCGAGCCCGACCTTGTAATGCTTGGCAAAGTGATCGGAGGCGGGATGCCGATCGGCGCGGTCGCTGGTCCGGCCGCGATAATGGATCACCTCGCACCTGCCGGGCCGGTCTATCAGGCCGGCACGCTGTCAGGAAATCCGCTCTCGGTTCGCGCCGGTCTGGCCACGCTCGAAATTCTCGCCGAATCGGGCACTTACGAGCGCCTTGAAGCCGCCGGCGCACGGCTCGCGACGGGCCTGAGCGCCGCGCTGCGCGAGGCAGGCCAGGTCGGATGCGTCAATCGGGCCGGTTCGCTGCTCACGATGTTTCTCGGCGTCGAGCAGGTCTCCGATGCGGCTGAGGCGCGCCGCTGTGACTTGGGAAAGTTCGCGCGCTTGTTCCAGGCGATGCTCGAACGGGGCATCTATCTGCCGCCTTCGCAGTTCGAGGCGATGTTCATCTCGTTGGCGCATCGCGATGCCGACCTTGACCTGACGATTGCGGCGGCCCGCGAATCGCTGTTGAGCCTGGCGTAGACTGGGAGCGCCAATGGCTCTCAGCCCCGTCAAGATGGTGAAGTACTCCGCTGTCGGAGGGGAGTTTGTAGGCCCGGTCATCGCGGGTCCGCTGCTGGGCCATTATCTCGATTTGCACTTTGGGACCGATCCCAAGCTGACGGTCTTGATGTTCTTCCTGGGATTGGCCGCTGGCGTCTATAACCTCATTAGGGAGGTAAAGAACTTCCAGAGGGAACTTGGGGAGAAGGATATGAAGCAATGAGATCGGCGATTCCCGCCATCGCAGCGATTCAGCGGACGAATCTGCTCCTGGTCGCAGCCGCTGCGACGGCGCTGGCCCTCCTCGACTCGGCCGCAGGCGCAGTCGGGTGCCTGCTCGGAGGTGCGGTGGTCATCGCGAACCTCTATCTCCTGAGTTTGCTCGGCCGCGCTGTGATTGCGGCCTCCGGCGGTGGCGCGACAGCTCATCGCGCAGGAGCGCTGGCGATTCCGCTGAAGCTTCTGCTGGGGGTCGTGCTCGTCTATCTGGTTTTGGCCCGCGCGCATATCGACGCGCTTGGCTTCGGCGCGGGAGTATTGACTCAGTTGCTCGCGATATCTATTGAAACCTGGCGCGCCGCGATGCGTTCGCCCGACTAGGTGTCCTGACCTTCCAGACGCGAGGGTCATTGGAGGTTGAATTTTGGGGCAAGCCGTTAACTTTCTCGAGCTGATCGGCGGTGGAGTAGTGCCGGAAGTGCTCGTCGGCACCTGGATCGTGATGGGACTACTGCTGATCTTCGGGCTTTTGGCCCGCGCCGCGCTACTCCGAGCCGCCGATCCGATCGTTCCCGACGAGGGCGTTTCCTTGCGCTCGCTAGCCGAGCTCGCGGTGGAGCAGATCGATGGCTTCGTCGAAAGCGTGGTCGCCAGCCATGATTATCGGGACATGGTACCTTTCTTCGGCAGCGTGTTTCTCTTTATCCTGACCGCCAATCTGTTCGGGCTGCTCCCCGGTATGGAGGCGCCGACCGGGAATTCGGATCTGACCTTCGGCCTGGGTACGGTTGCCTTCGGCTACTTCATCTACCAGGGCATCAGAGCTCACGGATTCTTCGGCTATCTGCGCACTTTCGCCGGCCCCGTGATTTGGCTGGCTCCGCTGATGATTCCGATCGAACTGCTCGGGAACCTGTTTCGTCCGTTTTCGCTCGGAGTTCGTCTTTTCGCGAATATGTTCGCCGACCATACCGTGATCGGGATCTTCACCGGGCTGACCTACCTCCTGGTTCCGGTCGCATTCTACCTGCTTGGCGCGCTGGTCTGCGTGATCCAGGCGGTGATTTTCATGGTCCTGTCGATGAGCTATGTAAGGCTTGCCCAGATGCACGAGCACTGATTGTCGGCATCGTGAGGGCGGGAAAAGGTTCATAGATCCCGCGACCCGCGGCTCGGCGCACGCGATGGGTGGTAGAGGAAGACAGAGGCTGATTGCGATCCGCAGAGTCGGCGGCGCGAGGACAGAAGGAGGTACGTTTCGATGGTTCAAAAGATTGGGATAAAGATCGGGATGATAACGAGTGGCGTGGCGATAGTGCTCCTACTGTCGCCGCTGGCGGCGATGGCCCAGGAAGCCGCGGCTCAGGCTGCAGCCGGCGGTAATGGCGCGCTCCGCGCAGGCCTTACCGCGCTGGCTGCGAATCTCGGTGTTGGCATCGCCGCGGTCGGCAGCGCGCTGGGCCAGGGACGCGCAACCGCCGCCGCGATGGAATCTATCGGGCGCAATCCGAACAGCGCCGGCGCGATCTTCACGCCGCTGCTTCTCGGTCTGGCTCTGATGGAAGCGCTGACGTTGTACGCACTGCTGATCGCATTTCTGTTGCAGTCCAAGGTGTGATCGCCGACCGCGAATAATCGGCGATGGGTTGATGACGGGGCTCCAATCGGAGCCCCGTTTTTTTCGCTCGCTGCGCCAAGCTTCCACCGACCGGGCAAGTCTGGTTGAATCGGGAGTTCGGGGCTCTACGCCCCCACCCAAGCAGATGCTGCGCTTTCTCACATCGGGCGAGTCGCACGGCCCCGAACTGGCCGCCGTAGTCGAGGGCGTTCCCAGTGGGTTCGATATCGACTTGGCCCGCCTCAACGACGACCTCGCGCGCCGGCAGAAGGGCTACGGGCGCGGCGGCAGGATGGCGATCGAGCGCGACGAGGCGCGGGTGGTCTCGGGCATCCGGTTCGGCCGCACGCTTGGCAGCCCGATCACTTTCATAATCGAGAACAAGGACTTCAAGAACTGGACCAAAAAGATGTCGGTCGATCCGCGCGATCGCGGCGAGGCGCAGATCGTAACGCGCCCGCGGCCGGGACACGCCGATCTTGCCGGCGTGCTCAAGTACAACCTCGACGACATCCGCGACGTGCTCGAACGCGCCTCGGCGCGCGAGACCGCCGCGCGGGTCGCGATCGGCGCTCTAGCCCGGCAATTGCTGGAGCCGTTCAAAATCACCGTGCTGGGTTACGTCGTGAGTATCGGCGCGATCGAGGCCAAGGTCCCTGCCGATATCACGACCGAAGAGCTGGCGCAGATTACCGAAGCTTCAGCAGTGCGCGTGGCGGACGCCGCAGCCGAGCGTGCGATTATCGCCGAGATCGACGCGTGCAAGAAAACCGGCGACACGCTCGGTGGGGTGGTCGAGGTAGTCGCGAGCGGCCTTCCGGTCGGGCTCGGCAGCCATGTGCAATGGGATCGCAAGCTCGACGGGCGGCTGGCGCACGCGCTGCTCAGCTTGCAGGCCGCCAAGGGCGTCGAGATGGGATCGGGGTTTCATGCCGCGGCGGTGCGCGGATCGCAATTGCACGACGAGATCGGCTACGACGCGGCCGCGCGGCGCTTCGTGCGCCATTCCAACAATTCCGGCGGCACCGAAGGCGGCATGAGTACCGGCGAGCCGCTGCGCGTGCGCGTCGCGTTCAAGCCGCTCTCCACCCTGATGCAGCCGCTGCGCTCGGTCGATATCAAGAGCAAGCAGGACGCGCCTGGAGCGATCGAGCGCTCCGACGTTTGTGCAATTCCGGCCGCGGCGGTGATCGCCGAATCGGTGGTCGCGTTCGAGATCGCCGGCGCGATGTTCGAAAAATTCGGCGGCGACTCGCTCACCGAAGTGCTCCGCAACTACCGTAGCTACCTGGAGCAGGTCCGCGATTTCTGAACGCCGCGCCGAGCTCGCATACCGATGCGCGACAAGATCATCCTGACTGGGTTCATGGCGACCGGTAAGAGTACGGTCGCCCGGTTGATCGCACGGCGGCTGGGATGGCGCCTGGCCGACAGCGATCGCGAGCTATGCGCCCGCGCCGGTAAATCGATCGCCGAGATTTTCGCCGACCACGGCGAGCCGCATTTCCGCGCGCTGGAACGCGAGATTATCGCCGAGCTGGCCGGCGGTCCCGAACGCTGTGTAATCGCCACCGGCGGCGGCGCGCTGGCCGACGAGCGCAACTTCACAGCACTCTCCGGCGCCGGCGTGATCGTATGCCTGAGCGCCCGCGTCGACGTGATCGCCGCGCGCGTGACGCGATCCGCCCATCCGCGTCCCAAGCTGCTGGAATCGGGCCAGCCGCTCGAGAAGGCCATCGCGGACCTGATGGCGGCGCGTGCGGCGGCCTATGCGAAAGCGCACGTCACTATCGACACTTCGGACCTCTCGCCCGAGCAAGCCGCCGACCTCGTGATAAAAGCCGTGGGCGCGCGCGCGGCGCATCGATGCGAACCTTCCGCGTAGAACTCGGCCCGAATTCTCATCCGGTGCACGTCGGCGCCGGACTGCTGGACCGACTGGGTGGCCTGGCGCGCGAGGCCGGGATTTCACCGGCTCGCGCCGCGATCGTCACCGATAGTAACGTTGCCCCGCTGTACGGCGAGCGCGCCCGCGATTCGGTGGTGAAGGCCGGGTTTCACACCGCGATGATCGAGATTCCCGCCGGCGAAGCGAGCAAGTCTCTGGCGGCTTACGAGCGCGTGATTGACGCGATGGTCGAGGCCGGGCTCACCCGCCAGAGTCCGGTTTTCGCGCTGGGCGGCGGCGTGGTCGGCGATCTTGCCGGCTTCGCCGCGGCCACATATATGCGCGGCCTCGCGGTCGTGCAGGTGCCGACCTCCGTGGTCGGGCAGGTTGATTCGGCGCTCGGCGGCAAGACCGGCTTGGACCATCGGCGCGCCAAAAATCTGATCGGCGCCTTCTATCAGCCGCGCTTGGTCGTGGCCGACGTCGCGACGCTCAAGAGCCTGCCGGAGCGCGAATTCCGCGAGGGCCTGGCCGAAGTGATCAAGTACGGAGCGATCATGGACGCGCCGATGTTCACGGCGCTCGAGACCCGCCTGCCGGCGATCCTCGCGAGGGAGCTCGCCACGCTCGAGGACGTGGTAGACAAGTCGCTGCGCTGCAAGGCTGCGGTGGTCTCGCGCGACGAGCGCGAGGGCGACTTGCGCAAAATCCTGAACTTCGGCCACACCGTCGGCCATGCGATAGAAGCGGCTAGCGATTACGTGCGCTATCTGCACGGCGAGGCGGTTGCGATCGGGATGGTCGTCGCATCGGAGCTTTCGCGGTTGTACGCCGGACTGCCTGAAGCGGACCAGCAGCGGCTGCGGCGATTGATCAAAGGGGCCGGGCTTCCGACCGCGATGCCCGAGCTGCGCTCGATGCCCGCTGCCGAGCTAGATCGTTTCACCAGGGCGCTCAACCTCGACAAGAAGCGCGCCGGCGACGCGATCGATTTCGTGCTCGTACCGGAGCTGGGCCGCGCGGTCGTCCAGAAGTTGAGTTTCGAGCAAATCACCGCCGTGCTTGAGCAAGCCTAAGTGTCGATGGTTTTTTCCGGCGCCGAAATCGAACAGTTCATTGCCAACGGATTCGTGGCGCTGCGCAACGCGTTCCCGCGCGAGGTCGCCGACCGCTGCCGTGAGTACGTATGGCGTCACGTTCTGTCCTGGGATCGGTGCGTCTCGCGGGGCCTGCCGTGGGTCCAGGTCCAGGTCGATTTTCAGGGCGAGCCGTTCGAAGCTATCGGGACGCCGCGCCTTCGGGCCGCATTTGACGAGTTGGTCGGGCCAGGTCGCTGGCAGGAGAACAACCGCTACGGATATTGGTCAATCCTCTTTCCGGGATACCCGGGGCCCGATCGATGGCATGTGGAAGGGAACCGCCACAGTCTCACCTCGCCCGACCGCGGATTGGTCCGGCTGCTGCTTTTTTCCGACGTCGGCTCAGCGGATGGTGGCACGCCGCTGGTCCGCGGGTCCCATGTTGAGGTCGCTCGAGTCCTGCCGAATGATCGGGACGGTATCGATCCCGCGACGATGGCGGCTGCTCTAAAGGCGGCCGGAACCTACTATCCGGACCCGGCCCGGATCGTCCCCGCCATGGGCGAGGCCGGAGACGTGATCTTTTTGCATCCGCTGCTGCTTCATGGAATCGGACCGAACCATGGCGAACGGATCCGGTTTCTGTGCAATCCGCCGCTGGAGCTCAAAGCGCCGATGCAGCTCGACCGACCGGACGGGGACTATTCGCCGGTCGAGCAAGCCACCCGGCGGGCGTTGCAGCGCTGAGCGCCGCTTCCCCCCCGGTTTTCCCCAGCCGTCCAATCTGATTACGTCTCCCATACGTATCTTCCAAATGGATGACGTGGCGCCCGAACCTTCCGATAGTGAGCTGCTGGCCGCGATGGCGGCCGGCGACGCAGAGGCGTTGCGGGCCTTGAACGCGCGCTACGGGAAAAAGCTGGCGACGGTGGCCAATCGTTTTTTGGCCGACCAGGCCGACGCGGAAGAAGTCGCTGCCGACGTGCTCTGGCAGGCCTGGCGCGAGGCGGCGTCGTTCGATCGCGCTCGCGGATCGGTCGCGGCGTGGCTGGCCACTATCGTGCGCAGCCGTGCGCTCGACCGCCTGCGCGCCCGGAAGGCCCGCCAGGCGCCGCCGATTCAAGCGCCGCCCGGCGACACGCCGTCCGATCGATCGGGTGCGCCCGATCCATCGGTCGAGGTCGATCAGGCCGAGCGGGAGCGGATCGTGCGCCAGGCGATTGCTCGCCTTGAGGTTCAGGAACGCCGCGCGCTCGAGCTGGCTTATTTCTCCGACCTGTCGCAGTCGGAGATCGCTGAGCGGCTTTCGCTGCCGCTGGGCACGGTCAAGACCAGGATCAGAAACGCGATGATCAAGCTACGCAAAGCGCTGGCGGGATGGAGCACATGATGGACCATCAGGCGCTCGCAGACCTGCTGCCGCTGGCGGCGCTCGATCGGCTCGACGCCGGCGACCAACGCGCGCTCGCCGAGCATCTGCGCGAAGGATGCGATAGCTGCGAGGCTGAGCCTGTGCGAGTTCCGCGAGGCCGCGGCGGCGTTCGCGCTGGCCGCGGAGCAATCGGATGACTACGCTGGCGGCGGCGCGCAATCGGAACGCGGAATCTGGGAGCGGCTCCAGGCCCGTCTTACCCCGCCGCCCGAGATTCGCGACGGGGCTGGCGATACGGCGCGCGTGGCGCGGCCTGGCATCCGTGCGGCGGCGCCTGCTACGCGTGGTTCGATTCGCCGCTGGCGAATCGCGACCGGCGTGGCCGTCGCGGCGGCGCTGGTCCTTACCGTTTACGCGGCCGCGATCAGTCGCGACGGAGCCATCCGCGGCGCGCAGGTGGCCGCGCTCCAGGATATGCTCTTCAACCTGCGCTCGGAGCTCGCCAGTGCGCGCGCGCAGACCGCGGCGCTGGAGGGAGTTATCGCCGAGCGCGTCCGTCTGGAACGTGCCCTGATGGCGCCCGATCTGGAACTCGTGAAGCTTGCACCTGCGGGCCCCGCTCCAGGCGCGAGAGCGGTGGTGATGGTCAGCCGGGGCGCTCGCACCGCGGTGATTCGCGCCGAAGATCTGCCGCCCACTTCCGCGGGTAAAACCTATGAGCTGTGGTGGATTACAAAAAAGGCCGGGCCCGTGCCCGCCGGGCTTTTTCAGGCCGTCGCCGGCCGCGAGGCGATCGCGCCGGCCGTGCTGCCACCGGCCGGCCAGCGCGTGACGTTGTGCGCCGTAACCCTGGAACCGGCCGGCGGCGTGAGCAAGCCGACCGGGGCGATATATCTGAAGGGAGCGCCGCCGGGCGCGTAGCGGCGAGGTTTGTTCCGGTGGCCGGGGCCGAATCCGTTTTGATCTCCGGCGCGTATTGAGGTCTGAATGACGATGCCAACCTTCAGTGGCCAGAGCGAACCGCAAGCGTTCGATCTCGAAAAGTATCTGCGCGCTTCAGGCGCGACCCGACCGGACATCTTCGACTGGTCCGAGCCGGGGCCGCCGCTCGACGACGAGGCGCTGTTTTGTCTCGGCTACATGATGGACGTCGAGTCGCACACCATCATCTATTTGAAGGAGCTGCTCTCGACCTCGGTCGCCGAAGACGTATCGATAACCTCATTCCTGTCCTGCTGGGCCTACGAGGAATTCTTCCACTCGCAGGTGCTCAGACGCCTGCTGGAGAGCCAGGGCGTCAGCATCGACGACGCCCGCTTCGCCGAGTTACGGCGCAGGAAACCGGCCGATTACCTGCAGGACAAGCTGGCGCACGTGCTATCCCGGATGACGCGGCACTTTCCCGCGGTCCACATGACCTGGGGCGCAATCAACGAGCTATCGACCCTGACCGGTTATCATGCGCTTATGCGCCGCACGCACCATCCGCTGCTCACGACTATCCTGACCCGGATCGTCAAGGACGAGCGCCGCCACTTTTCTTTCTATTTCAACCAGGCGCGGATGCGCCTGCGGCCGCGCGCGGCGCAATTGCTGACCTCGACCTTGGTGCGCCATTTCTGGTCGCCGGTCGGCAGTCCGGTGCGCGGCGATTCTGACATGCGCCGGGTATGTGGCTACTTGTTCGCCGACGAGCAGGGACCGCTGCAACTGGCCGAGCACGACTCGATGATCGCGCGGCTGCCCGGCCTGGGGTGGTTCAACCTGGCCTCGAAGTATTGCCTGACGGACCGGGCGGGCGGGTTTTCCACCGCGAGCGTAACCGCACCCGCGTGATCGCGGGGTTGGCCGCTACTACGAGCTGTCCCGCGAAAAGATCGAATGCAGCACGATCAGCGTAACGCCGATCGAGATCGCGCTGTCGGCGACGTTGAAGATCGGCCAGTTGTGCGCATAGTAATGCGCCCGCACGAAGTCGATCACCTCGCCGCGCGCCAGGCGGTCGATTAGATTTCCCCCCGCTCCGGCCAGGATCAAGGCCAGCGCGACCGTCACTAGACTGAGACGATCGCTCGCACCCATCAGCACGACCATCACCACGATCGCCACCGAGGCCAGCACCAGCAGCAGCGCGTTGCGGGCGCCCTCCGGCGCATTGGCGAACATGCTGAAGGCGACCCCGGGGTTCTGCGTATAGGTAATGTCCAGCCAATTGGGTATCAACTGGATATTCTCATAAAGCGCCATGTGCGCCCGGACGTAGAATTTGCTCGCCTGGTCGAGTGCGATCAGCGGTGCGACTATTAGGGCCAGCATCGTGAAGACCACCCGCGGATTGAAGGAAAACATGGCTGCGGCCGGAGCCTCAGCGGGCGATTGCGAGGTCATTGGCGAGCTCATCGACTGAGCTCCCGGACCACGGCGCGGCAGCGCTGACACAGCCGCGGATCGCCGCCGTCGTCGAAGTAGGTCCAGCATCGCTCGCACTTGATGCCACGCGCGCGCTCACCGACTATCACCAGCGGCGGCCGCGTGGCGACCCGGCCGAAAATCCCGTCGCGCCGAAATGTTTCCTGCCCGTTGGCCTCGTGCGCGAAACCGGCCGCCTCGGAATCGCTCAGGATCGTCACGTCAGCAACGATGAACAGCTCTTTGAGCCGATCGCGCGAGCTGTGCAGCAGGCTGGCCCATTCGCCATTCACGCCGGAGGTGGCGCCGAGCTTGACCGCCGCCTCGAGCGGCGCGCCGATCGTGCCCGCCTGGCGCATCGCTTCGAGCAGCTTCATCCCTTCGTCGCGCACTTCCAGCAGGCGATCCCATCGCGATTCAAGCTCGGTGTCGGCCCACTCGGGACAGGGCGGTGCGAATTCCAGCAGATGCACGCTGTCGGCGCTTTTGCCGAGCAGGTACGAATAAATCTCGTCGGCGCTGTAGGGCATCAGCGGCGCGAGCATCCGCACTATCGCGTCGAGCACCCCGAACAGCGCGGTCTGCGCCGAGCGCCGCTCGCGCGAGGCGGGCGCCGAGCAGTACAGCCGGTCGCGCACCACGTCGATATAGAGCGAGCTCAGATCGACCACTGCGAAATTGAGCAACTGATGATAAGCGGTCTGGAAATCGAACGCCTCGTAGGCGCGGCGCACGGCGCTCTTGAGCCGCTCGGTGCGGGCCAGAATGAAGCGGTCGAACTCGAGCATTTCGGCCAGCGCGACGGTGTCGCGCGCCGGATCGAAGTCGGACAGGTTGCCGAGCAGATAGCGGCAAGTGTTGCGCAGCTTGCGATAGGACTCCGCGACCGCGTTGAGCAGCGTCGGGCCGACGTTCATGTCAGCCGAGTAATCCACCGAAGCGTAAAGCAGGCGCACCACGTCGGCCCCGATGCGATTAGTCACGTCCGAGGCGTTCTCGGTATTGCCCAGCGACTTGGACATCTTGCGCCCCTGCTCGTCGAGCGTGAGCCCGTGACTGACGACGTTGCGAAACGGCGCCGCGCCCCGCTCGGCGGTGGCGCACAGCAGCGAGGACTGGAACCAGCCGCGCGCCTGCTCGACCGCCTCCACGTAGGCGTCTGCGGGCCAGGCAAGCTCCGGCCGGGCGCCGAGCACCGCGGCCTGCGAGCATCCCGAATCGAACCAGAACGTCGAGCACGTCTTCCTGACGTTCGAAATCGGCGCCGCCGCACTGCTCGCATCGGAAGCCCGCGGTCACGAAGTCCGCGAGCGGCCTGACGTACCACGCGTCCGAGCCTTCGCGCGCGAAAATTTCTTCCACGCGCTTCATGATCGCCACGTCGAGCGCCACGTGACGGCATCCTGTGCACTTGAGCGCGGGAATCGGCACGCCCCACGCCTTCTGTCGCGAGAGACACCATCCCGGCGGCCGGGTCTCGATCGTGTTGCGCATCCGGTCGTGCGACCATCCCGGCCACCAGCCGATCTGCTCCATGCCGGCCAGTACGCGCCGGCGCAAATCGTTGTGGTCAACGTTCATGAACCATTGCTCGGTAGCACGGAAGATCAGCGGCTTGCGGCATCGCCAGCAATGCGGATAGCTGTGGGCGAGCGTTTCGGCGTGGAGCAGCGCGCCGCGCTCGCGCAGCCTGGCGACGATCGCGTCGTTGGCCGCGAACACGTTGGAGCCCGCGTAATCGCCGGCCTCGGCGGTGAACACGCCGGCGTCGTCGACCGGCGTCAGCGGCTTGATCCCGTAGCGCTCGCCGGTGACGAAATCCTCGTAGCCGTGGCCGGGCGCGGTATGCACCAGGCCGGTGCCGGCGTCGGCGGTAACGTGATCGCCGAACATCAGCTTCACGTCGCGATCGATGAACGGATGGCGAAAGATGTCGCGGCCATCGAGCGCCTTGAGCGCCGCGCGCGCGAGCGGGATACGGTCGTCAACCGCCAGCGCGCAGGCTTTCGCGACCTGGTCGGCAAGCCGCACGGCGACGACGTAGTACGCGCCGGCCACGCCGAGGGCAACATAATCGAAGCTCTCGTTGAGGCTGATGCCGAGATTGGCGGGCAGCGTCCATGGCGTCGTGGTCCAGATCACGGCGAACAGCTTGCCGGCCGCCTGCGCGGCGGAAAGTTTGGCGCCATCGGCGGCGCTGGCCGCGAGCCGGCTGGAATCGATCGAATCGTTGAAGCGAAACGCCACGTAAATCGAAGGGGAGCGATGGTCGCGGTATTCGACCTCGGCTTCGGCCAGCGCGGTGCGGCAATCGAAGCACCAATGCACGGGCCGGCGGCCACGAAAGACGTAGCCCGCCTCTTTCAGCTTTCTGAGCACGGCGATTTCGGCCGCGTCGTACTCGGGATTCATCGTAAGGTAGGGATGCTGCCAGTCGCCGATCACGCCCAAGCGGCGGAAGTCCGCGCGCTGCGCGTCGATCCAGTGCTGGGCGTCGGCGCGGCATAGCCTGCGCAGCTCGATCTTCGGCATCGTGCGCGCGCGCTCGCCGAGACCTTTGGCCACGCGATGCTCGATCGGCATCCCGTGACAATCCCATCCGGGAACGAACGGGGTCCGATAGCCCATCATCGCGCGCGACCGCACGATGAAATCCTTGACGATCTTGTTGAGCGCCGTGCCCATGTGGACGTCGCCGTTGGCGTAGGGCGGGCCGTCGTGGAGGATCCAGGGCTGGGCGTTGCGCCGCGCCTGCATCAGGCGCCCGTAGAGGTCCATCTCGTCCCAGCGTTTCAGGATTTCAGGCTCCCGCTTGGGCAGATTCGCCTTCATCGGGAAGTCGGTCCTGGGAAGATTCAGGGTCGCTTTGTAATCGCTGTCGGCCACAGGTGAATGATAATAACGGCGGCGCGCCTGGATGCGTACCGCCGCGTCAATCTCCTTTTGTAGAGATTAACGTATGCCGCAGCGGCGCAGAAAGGGGCCGGTTGACGTGCCTCTTTTGTCAGACCCGGATCGTGGTATAGCTCTCTGCGTCAGATCTAAAGACCGCCCGCGACGCGCGAGGGAGGCGCAAGCCATGATTCGGCTCAAGCTTTACGCCGCATTGACGGTGATTTTGTTTTTCAAAATGTCGGCGATCTCGATTGTACAGGGGATTGCCCGCGCACGCGGAGGCGTATTCACGCTGCCCGAGGATGCAAAGCTCTTCGGCGCGAAACTGATGGCCGAGGAGTTGCCAATCGTGCAGCGCGCAGCCCGCGCCTGGCGCAACGATCTCGAGAACATTCCGATCTTTCTGTTTCTCGGCTTCATCTTTCTAATGTCGCCGTTCTCGGTCCGTTCCGAGGCGATCTATTTCGCGGTTTTCGCCGCGGCGCGGATCGCGCACACCATCTTTTTCCTGAACGGGCTCCAACCGTGGCGCACGATTGCCTATACGGTCGGCGTGCTCGCCGCGTTCGCGCTTACGGTCCATATAATCGTGGGCCTGGTCCTTCTGTAAAAGGGCGCGCGTTCATACGAGGATGCCGAGCGCTCAGCGCGGCAGTTCCTTGAGCGACACTCCGACAGGGAGCTTGGCCGCGGCAACGTCGAAGCGATCGCCGGCCAGCGGCAGCTCGATAGTTTTCCCATCGGCGATTTGCCAGACGAAAACCGTTTTCGCCGGCTTGGCCGGGTCGAACACGGTGTGATTGTCGAGCGGCTTGCCGGCTACGCGCCAGCCCACGGTCGTCGTCCATTCCATCGCGGCGTCGCGAGGCTTGTCGCCGTGCAGGTGCACCGCAATCCGCTGCAGCGGCGCTTCGTCGCCGGCCCATGTGATCATCGCGACGGCGGAATTGTCCTTGCCGAGTATTTCGTCATCGATAGGCGTCAACACCATATATACGGCTACGAGGCGGCCGACCGCCGGCTTGCCCAAGCGAGTGTAGGTCACCAGCGGCACGTCGTGCGATTTCACGAACACAGTCTTGAGGTCATTCAGGCTGAGCTGGGTTTCGGCGCTGCTTTCTGCGCAGCAACCCCAAGTGGTGACTTTGACGCCGCCCGAACCTTGGACATCAACTTCATCGCCCGATAGCTTGCGGGTCGCCAGCGGCGGATCGAAATGGCCCGCCGGATTGACCGGATAGACCGTCAGCGTGACGATCCCGGTTTCGTCGCCGTTGTCGGCGAGATCCTCGCTGATCCGGTGGCGATGGCGAATTTCGGTCTCGACCACCGCGGTGCGCACGGTCTCGTTGTGGGCAAACTGAGTCAGCTCGAAGCTGCGCGAGCGCGTAACCATGTAGCGCCTGCTACCGTCGGTTTCGATTCTCGCCTCCGAGTCACCGGTTACCGCAGTGCCAGCTATCGCGAGCGGAACGTGCAGGATCAGGAGAATAGCCAACGCGGCGGGAATTTTCCGTATCACGCGGGGCATCCTATTTGATTTCTCCGAGGTTAAAGACGGTGCGGGCCCGCGCGAGATCGAGCAGTTGAACTTGCCCACTCGTCAGCCGGGCGCTTTTGAGGTCGGCGTTGAAGACCGCAATCACGCCGCGGAAGTCGGGGCCCAAAATGTGCGCCCATTTTCGCAAATCGGAGTCCCAGAACGAAGCCCAGTTTCCCTTGGCCGGATTTGGGCAGCCGCGCGACGACGGCGTCGTAGCGCTCCGTCGTCATCGTGCGGTCCGCAGTCAGCACAATTTTTTGCATCGCCGCGGCCGGATGCCGATTGCTGCCCTGAGGCTTCTGCAGTTTGTCCGCTGGCGGTGTTTTCAACTGCCGGAAGGTCCGTGCCCCGCAGCGCGGGCCGGACCGCGCAGCGCATGTGGCGAGCCTTCCTCGCGCCCAGCCGGGGTCACACAGAGGAACTCCGCAGTGCTGCGCAGCTCGCAGATCGAGGCAGCCCCCGCATAACTCATACCCGAACGAAGACCGCCGACGATCTGAAGCAGGCGGTGCCTCAACGGGCCGGTATAGAGGAACTCGGCCTCGATCCCCTCGGGTACGTACGCGTCCATCTCTTGCTGGGGCAGCGCTTCACCGGCCGCTCGCCTAAGGGTCAACTCGGCTCCCAACGACGCGAATCCGGTCGTTCGTTTGTATTTACGTCCGTTCTCTTCGATGAGGACTGCGGCACTCTCGTCGGTTCCAGCCAACATGGTGCCGAGCATGACCGCAGAGGCACCGGCACCCAAGGCTTTTGTCACGTCACCGGCTTGACGAACCCCGCCGTCCGCAATAATCGTCACCCCCAGGTCTCGCGCGAGCCGAGCGCATTCCAGCACCGCCGTGAACTGCGGGACGCCCGCACCGGTTACGAGGCGCGTTGTGCAGATTGCGCCCGGACCAATGCCCACCTTCACTACGTCCGCACCGGCTTCCGCCAGGTCTTTGACACCTTCGGCAGTGGCGACGTTTCCGGCGACGAGAACCACGTGCGGATAGGTCTCGCGGAAGCGGCCGACCACTCGAATCACGTCATCTGAGTGGCCGTGTGCGACGTTGACCACCAGGCAATCTACACCCTGCCTTACGAGGTTGTCGGCACGGCGCAAGCAGTCGCCTCGGATACCGACAGCGGCGCCAACCGCCAGGCGACCGTCCCCGTCAACCGTCGCGCACGGATGCTCTTCGGGGTCCCATTCGGCGCGCTTCGTGCGCGCCACCTGCGCCGCCTGCTGCGCAACCGTTGCCATGCGGTGGATGAAGCCGACCCCGCCAAGCTTTGCCATCATGATCGCCATCGCGTCTTCGGTGCAGAAGGGCGCGTTTGCCGAGACGATCGGGATGGCCAGGCGTAAGCGGGGCGTCAACTGAGTCGAGGTATCGGCATCCTTTCGGCTCGACAACCGCGTTCTCTTTGGCACGAGCAGGACGTCATCGTACGAGAGAGCGGTCCGGAAGCGATCCTCGTTGCAATCGTTCATCAATCGGACCTCAGAATTCCACCCAATCGACGCTCTCTTTTCGCGCGGCGAGAATGCCAATGCGATGCCCATGAGACTCCCCACGCTTCACGTACGAGGCGCACTTCGCGTCAAAATCGAAGATCGATAATTCTGCCTGGGGCCGCTCGATCGACTCACTGAGGACGACCATCTTCGCGCGTTTGTCGAACTCCAGGGCCGCCGTCAGGGCATCGCTGGTCGGCCTCGGCGATTCGATAAGCGCCAGAAACTCTCCGAAGGCCGAGAGCGGATATGAGACGCGCGATACCTCATGGCCGAGCGACCGAAGATGGTCGTACATCAAAATCTCATTCGTCAGCGACATCAAGCGCAGGCCGCTCTCTTTTCCGCAAAAGAGGCCGGGATACATTGCCTCCGGTCGTACGGCGATGTCGTCAACGACGAGGACTGGGCTTCGCGTGGGCTTGCAGTAGTAACCTTTGAATTCGCCGAAGGGGGCTTCGTCATCCACTTCCTTGGTAATTCGGCCCCGTATGACGATCTCGGCCTCCGCCGCGGCCGGTGGGTACGGAAGTCGTGAGTCTTCTGCTAGAGAGATTGATTGTCCGCCGAGAGCCGCGGCGAACTCGTAGCTGTCACGAGTAGCGGGCACACATCCGGCAGCGGCAAGGTACGTCGCCGGAGGTCCGCCGAGATAAAGCGTAGTCGGCACTTCGCCGATTCCGGCGTTCCAGTGCTCGATCAGCAGGCGATGAGCGTCCGTGCGACGGTCAAGGAAAACGACGCAGCGACGCGGGCCCTTCACGCAAATCCGATAAATCCCCAAATTGCAAAGACGGTCGTTCGGACTGCGCAGACACAGAACGGCGGACGTGATGTAGCGCCCTGCATCGCGTGGTTGGTGACGGAGGACAGGCAGCGAATAGAGAGAATCCAGGCCGACGGTCGCATGTGAGACTTCCGTTGTCGTTGTTACGCCACGTCCGCGTAGCCGGTGAACGAGGGTGGGTAGATAGTCTGTATCGGAAACGGCCAGCGAGCTCAGTAAAACGTCCCTCGAGAACGGATCCATCAGCACGTGGAATGTCGGATAGCCGGCGACGTTGACGAAGAGCAACGGGGGGGATGAACGATGCAGCTTCATCCACTTGCTTACGTAGCGAGTGATCTCCAGATCGGGTGACAGACGCTGCTTCACCACGAAGATTTTGGCTGCCTTCAGCGCTTCTCTCATTTGATCCTTGCCCGACGCCACCGCGCGACTGTCGGATTCCGGTCAAGCGCCGGGGATCTCCGACGGCAAGGCCTGTCGCGGCTCCCAGGGAAAAATTACCCAGCCCCAAAGCAAGCAGCCGTAGTAATCGACGACCTGGTCGGGAGTTCTATGACGCAAATTCGCTTGGTTCACCACGAGGGCAGCACTGGTCACCTCGCTCGCGTAACCGCCGGCGATTCGCTTGACCGCAAGCATCGTCTCTCCTTCGCCGACGATGTCGTCAACCAGCAGCACGCGCCGGTCTTTCAGGAGACGGTCGTTCAGCCATTCTCCGATATAGACCGGCTGCTTCCGTGCATCGACGTCGTCGGTGACGGTCCGGTGAACGTCGATCACCGAAAAGTCCCGAACACCTAAGCGATGCGAGAGGATCACCGCCGGGATGAGGCCCGACCTGGATATACCTACGATCGCATCGAACGACATCTCGCGTACGGACGTTTCGATCGCGCAAGCAGCCTGTTCCACGTCCCGCCACGTGAACTGGTGTACCACGCTGCTCATATCGTCCCGGGTTGTTGCCTGCCGATAAGGAGCTCCAGTAACTCGCGTAATGTTCGCAACCTCAGAAATCGTTCGTTCGGGACCGGATCCTCAGCGATCTCGTGGGCCCAAATGATCGGATATGCGACATGTGCGGCGCGTGCACCGATCTGAAGCACGGGCAGGATGTCCGACCTTACAGAGTTGCCGACCATCAGGAACGCCGTCGGGGGCACTGAGAGGGAGGCCAAAATCCTTTCGTAGGCCTCGACGGTCTTTTCGCTCACGATGTGGACGGCGTGGAAGTACGAGGAAATTCCGCAGCGCTGGATTTTGGATTCCTGCTCAAAAAGATCGCCCTTTGTGATCAGAACCAACCGGTATCGGAATGCCAGGTCGCGAACGACCTCCTCCGCACCGTCCAATAGAGAGATCGGCCGGGTAAACAACTCCTTCAGCCGCCCCAGCAGGCGGTGAACGTCACCTAGCGACAGGCTTTCCCGACCCATTTCGACCGCAGTCTCCAGCATTGACAATGAGAGACTCTTCGCCCCGTAACCGAAGAGTGGCACGTTAGCCCTCTGCTTGGCTTCGAGTATCCGGACCACGTGCTCCGCCGGGTGATGATCCCGGAGAAGCGCGTACAGCTCGGCTTGGACCTCCGCAAAGAAACACTCATTGTGCCACAACGTATCATCGCCGTCCAAACCGATCGTCGTGATGCCTTCGCCGAAAGAGGCGGGTAAGTCGCCGCAAGTCGCGCCGGGCAACTCAACAGTCACGCGAGTGTCGCGCCGATCGTCCAGAGCCGCATCTGCAATCGCCTGCACTGCCCCGGTTCCCCAGTCGAATCCTCGCATACTCTTCACTGCCACAGCGCCCGCCCCATCACTGCTGTCGCTGGCCTGGCGCGCGCCGCGACCCCCTGCGCCGGTCGCTGAGCGACGGTCGGAGAGGAACGTCACAATGCACCCTCCAGGACTGACTTGAACGGCGCATCTGGCTGCCGTCCGAATTCGTCGAGAATCGCGACGAGGCGCACTGCGAGTCCTTCCATCTCCGCCGGGCTGAACGACGCCGCGGTATAGGCCAGCTTGAGCAACAACCCGGCCGCCGACTGTCCGGCGAGAAGCGCGACTTTCCATCCTTCGAACGGAACCACCGACGGGTTGAGCGGCAAAGAATGGAACTCCAGTGAGCCGATTTTGTACATGGCGCCGAGTTCGGCCATCATGAACGGGGCGAAATCTCCCTGCATCGGAAGGACGTTGAGCATGGCTGCGAACGGAAGACCCTCGCTGAGCGGTCCGAGATGCAACGCCTCAGTGAGAGCCGCGGCGGGATAGTAGTTCAGGATCGCCATGCGTTTGGCGTCTGCAATGGACTTTACGAGGCGCTCGACGGATTGTGCGCCGCCGATGTCGATCACTAGAGGCAGATAGTCGAAGAACGGTCCCACGGCCGCGTCCACCGGAATCACGCGCCTCAGATCGAGGGCCGAAGAAAGAACGATAGTGTTCGCGGAGCCACGCTCGCCGAGAAGTCCAGCGTACGCCGCGGCTATGATGCTATGCACACCTGCGCCGACCCGCGATCCGAGCACCCGCAGTCGCGCCAAGCCGTCGTGGCCGAGCGTATGTCCTTTGGTCGCGCTTGTTTGGCCCGTGCCGCGGGCGGCCTTAGCTCCCGACGGCACGCCGTCGAGCGACGGCAAGGGTTGAGGCAGAGTGCGATGCCAGTATGCGATTCTGCGCTCGGCCTCCCGCGAACGAAGCAGTTCCTGTTCCCAGTGCGCGTATTCGGCCACTTTGCTGGCAGAGCTCTCCTCAATCTCGCCTCCTCCCTCTTTGATGGCCGCTTCGAAAACGAGTTGACTCATGGAGGCGCCGTCGCAGACCGCGTGATGGCACGCTACGACGAGAATTTGCTCGTAAGGCGAGCGAGCGAACACGCGATACCTGAAGAGTCGAGGCTCGGTGAGAACAAAAGGCTCGGTCACCACCTTTGACGCCTGCTCGGTGGCCTCGCCGTCCGACCAATTCCGAGCATCGATCAGCTCGACGTCGTCGGCGATGCCTTCGTGTACGCGAGCTTCGAAGCTGCTGCCGAGCGCGTGAAATGACGTCCGAAACGCTGCATGCCGCCTCACGGTCTGCTTCAAGTCGTCAATGTACCACTCGTAGTCGAAATTGCCGGGGCCGCGCAGCCGCATCCCAACCGTCATCGCCCCGCTGCCCGGTGCCGCGCGAGCGCGGTGGCACATCAGGCTTTGAAGGGAAGTGACGGGATGTGTTTCAACGACCGGCATCTGGCGATAAAGACGTCATTCAGCGTTCGGAAGCAGCCGGCACGACAACCGTGTTTGGCTCCTTCAAAGGACCGCTCCAACGGATTGCATGAGGGCACGACACGCCGAAGAGATCTAACATACGGACGACAACGAAATCGACCAGATCCTCGAGGGTCCTTGGATGGAGATAGAATCCGGGGCAGAGCGGAAAGACGATCGCGCCCGCGTCGGTGAGGCTCAGCATGTTCGTCAAATCGATCCGGGTCAACGGCGCTTCTCTGCATCCCAATACGAGACGCCGACGCTCCTTCAGTGTAACGCTGGCAGCCCGTTGGACGAGATTCGTAGTGATACCCGCCGCAAGTGCCGCTAACGTGTTGCTCGAACACGGCAAGAGCAACATCCCCGCATGGAGAAAGGAGCCGGACGCGATCGGCGCACCAAAATCCTTCTCGTTGTAGATGGTGACAAGCTCTGTTCGACAACCGCCAAGCGTCTCCGCGCTGATTCGGCTCAATGACAGACTCTTCGTGAAGCAACCGGCGTCCGAGCGCCGATATGGCGACATGGACATGAACATCTAGCTGCGTAGCCATCTCCACGAACCGGCGCGCATACACCGCGCCACTCGCGCCGGTGATGCCGAGAACGATATGCCTCTGCTCTTTCATCTCTTATTCGTTGGTCACGCCGATTCGCGAGGTGTCGGTCAACGCCCGAGCTCGTTTTTGGCAAGAAAATCGTTGCGCAGGCTTGCGTCGCGCTCGATACACCCCCGGAAACGCGGTCGTTCGTGTCAGTGTGCTGGGACTTTTGATCCCTCGCGACTCCATGCAGAGATGTCGACATTGCATCATCACGCCGACCCCGCGGGTCGCAGAGCGACGTCCATCACGTCCGCCACCTGGCCGGTGAGTCGCTCCTGGACTTGGGGGCGGCGCGCAGATGCGTTGACGACCCACTCCAATCGCTACGGTTTCGGCTCCTTCAACCTCTCCCTCGCTCTTGCGGTTCCCCTTCTCGGCCTCCTGATGCTGTTCGCTGGCATCTCGGAACAGCATACCATCTGTGGCGCGACACCCGCAGGCTCGCCTAGCTTTCCATCTCAGGTGCCGTCTTGGGCTTTCGTCATCTCGTGGCATCCCCATTACCAAATATCCGATGGATCTCTGCGGCGCTATCGACGATCAAATGGGGCTTGAGGTCGGCAATCTGGCTACTAAGTCTTTGGCCGTTTCCGGTGAGTACGGCTATTGTCTTGGCGCCCAAAATGCTCCCTGCCGCAATATCTTCTGGAGAATCGCCGACAACCCATGTGTTTGATGCAGAGGCGCCCAATTTCACCAGGGCAGTTTCCAACAGTGCACACTTCACATTCAAATACTCTGAATGAAGATAATCCCAGCGATTTTGCTGAAGCTCATCCGCAGTCAACACGCATTGAAAGGTGGCAGCCAATCCAATCGTGTCCAGCCAGGTCTTGGTGGGTTCGGTGCCTACCCAGCCGCTGACAACGGCCATACGGAGGCCAGCCCCGCGCAGCCTGATCAAGGATTCCGGTACGCCAGGATATGCCCGGGCAAATTCCATATACTTGCGCGGGACATCGTCTACATGATTCTTGACCACTATCTGGCCAATTGTCAGATTATGTCTGGTAATGTCCAGCCAGAATTCCAAACTCGAAATTGTTTGGCGATCAGGCGCTACAAGCTTTTCCGTCCGATAGAGTTGCAAAATGAACTGATAGAACATTTCAGAAAAGTCTAATATAGTCCCATCCCTGTCGAAAATTATGCAATCTATGGAATCATTACTCATAGCGATCCTGTTCTTGATTGGTCCGCGGTCCCGCGGCTCAGGGTGTCTCCCAGGGGAATACAACCCAGTCATCAGCGAGATAGCCATAGTAGTCGGGTGACAACCGGCTGTTCTGATTTTTTGCAATGACAGCGGTTGAGATAGAGCGCGGGTGATGCTGCTTGACCACCGCGACCGCCGCTTCGAGCGTTCCACCGTCGCCGACGATATCGCCGGCGATTAAAACATCTTCATTATTTTGAAAGGACAGGTCTGGCGCCGCCCATTGCACCTTGGGGGCTGCGCGCTGGGCATATTTCTCGTGGGTGAGGTTGCGGGTAATGGACAGTAGTTGAAGCTGATGAAGGTGAAAACGGTTTGCCAAGAAGGCAGAGAGAACCAATCCACCGCGCCAAATGCCGACGATGATCGACGGGCGAACCTGCCGGGCAGTCATATCCCGAAAGATACTTTCCATATAGTTTCCCAGGTCATTCCAACTCAAATATAGAAGCCTTTCACTCCCGCCTTAGACGCGATCCCCCTGGCGATTTCGAGTTCCTTCTTGTGACGCTGTCCATAGTTAACGCCAAGGGCACGCAATTGATGTCCCTGTGTCAGCAGATAAAATAACAACGTAGTCGAATCGAGTCCCCCGGAGAAAAGTACAACTATTCTCATGAGACGGTCTCCTCGCTATCCGTCGGATAGCCGCGCTACTGCACGGTTGTCATTTTGTCGGCTCTGCACGAGAATCTGGCGAAGCCCGCATTTGAGGTGGCTCTCCGTAAGATAATGAATTCATTTATAGCGTGACGGTCCGATATGCCTCCGCTCTTTCATTTCTCATTCGTCAGTCACACCCATTCGCGAGGTGTCGGTCAACACGCCGCCCGAGATCGTTTCTCGCGAGAAAATCGTTGCGCAGGCTTGCGTCTCGCTCGATACAACCCCGAAACGCGGTCGTTCGCGTCAGTGTGTTGGCAATTTTTATCCCTCGCGACTCCATGCAGAGATGTCGGCACTGCATCATCACACCGACCCCCGCAGCCCCCAGAGCGACGTCAATTGCGTCCGCCACCTGGCCGGTGAGCCGCTCCTGGACTTGGAGGCGGCGAGCAAATGCGTCAACGACCCGCGCGATCTTCGAGAGGCCGGCAATTCGGCCGTTTAGGACGTAACAAACGTCGGCAAACCCGAAAAAGGGGGCCAGATGATGTTCACAATGCGAATAAACGGGAATCTCGCGAACTATGATGAGCCCGCCCCCATGATCCGCGCCGTCCTGGAAACTCTTCATGAGATCTCCAGGGTCGAACCGAGTATCCGGAGGTCCACTCTCTCCACGCCTCGCGCACGCGCCTTGGGGTCTCAAGTAAACCTTCGCGTTGCACGTCTTCGCCGAACAGGCGGAGCAGCTCCCGAATGTGGTACTCAACCTGTTCGCCATTCCAAGCATCAGGCAGGTGAGTAGCTTCCGCGATGGCCATAGCCATAGTCTTTCTCTACTTCCGCATTCTGGGCATCTAAGTGTCCGCTGCGTGTGCTGAGCTGTGACGACGGCGTACCCGACGTCTTTTGCCCGTCTTTACCTTATCGTAGGAATCGCCGTCAACCTTCACGACAATCCAACGAGTTTGTGCGTTTGCAACGTCAAGATGTAGCCGAAGGTCAAAGCGCTCTGTGCCGCAGCGCGGCAGTTGGCCGCGTTCTTCGTCGGATCGCCGTCGTCCCGTGGCATTACAAAGACGGGTTTCTGTCCCTGCGGTCGCGCCACCCGCTGAACCATGCCGCGCCGTTGTGTCGAAACGAGCGGAAGGCCGTCGTCAGGGTCTAGCTCGGCGTCAGCGACCACATATTTGAATGCAGATATCCGGGGAACGATTCGCGCCTCCAGCTTCGGCGTCTTCGGGCTGCAGACGACCGTGAGATTCGGGTGTAGTGGAAGATGGGTCCACAGAGAACCACTAGTCTCGATTTGAACGCGCAGGCCCTTACCAATCAATCGATCGACGAGGGGGGCGATGTTCTGCCGTAATGGCTCCCCGCCGGTGATGACGACCAGATCGCAATGGCAGGGCCTTACCCTCTCGATCTCGTCGATGAGGCGATCGAGTTCGGTGCGGTGCGCCAAGGACTCGAAATCAGTATCGCACCAATAGCAACGGAGGTTACAACCAGCTAGCCGGACGAACACGGCTGGTTGACCCGAAAACGGCCCTTCACCCTGAAGCGTGTAGAATACCTCTTGGATCGAAAGTTCGGAGCCGTTGCCGGGTTCCTTCTTTCTGACGGGGTTTTGACCGAACATCGATCGGAACCTTCAGCACACCGCCCCACGTCGCGCGACCTCGACGAAGCAGTTTTCGGTTTCCCATATCACCACTTTCGTTACGATGACGCCTGTATCCGCAAGCGCCCGCGGTGCGACGCAGTGCAACAACTCGGTGGCAAGATTCTCGGCCGTGGGATTCCGATCGAGCAGATACAATTTCTGATCTGGGATCGTGCGGGCAGCCGCCAATGCCTCGGGGTCCTCTTTCCAGAGGATCATTCCGTGATCCCAGTGGTCTTCGATCCATCCACCGAGTCTTTCCTTGAGGACGCCGAAGTCGATGACGCGGCCGAGGGCGTCGAGCCCACTTGGGGACATTGCGTGGAAAAACGCGACGTAATTGTGGCCGTGCAGATTGCGGCATTTGGATTCGTGGGCGTAAACACGATGACCCGCGCAGAACTGCACCCTTCGCACCGCGCGAACCTCCGCGGTCGACGATACGTCGTCTAGGCGGGAGTCATCGCACGCGAGGGAATACGGCGACTGTTGTCTTCCAGACACCAGTTGTGCATCGCGCGAGGGCGGCTCGGCGTCAATGGCAGACATTGGAAATGGCCGGGTCATAAGCATTTATTCCCAGAGCGAGACGCATCTTACGCTTGATGTTCCTTCGCGGTCAACCTCCACAACTAGTTGGCAGCGGACTATTGCCAGGCAAGGTCGTGTCTGTCAATTGGTGGGAAAGTGCGTGGTTCGGCCGGCGCCGGGTCTGACGATAGCTTTAGGAGCGGCTTGGTCAGGCTCAGGACAAATCCGGCCGTTTTGATCGCGGGACTGGCGTCACATACCACCGCCCGGTTCAGTCCCGGCGCTTCGAAACAAGGATCGTAGATTGCGTTGCCAACCATGCATCGCCACGCGCCGCGCCTCCATACTGCGATCGAATCCGTCTAGCATTCGCCGGATCTGGCCGGACCGCCTGGGACCGCGGGATGAAGGAAGCTCACCAAGGTCGATTGAACGGGCGTCGTGCCGGCGCTTCCTGCGCCCGCGAAAAGGAGCGCCATCACAGCGGATACCAGGAGCATCCGGGAGGCTTTCGCGCGTCCTGACCGTCTCATCGACGATTTTCTAGCAGGACGCCCCGCACCGCGATACCGCCGGGGTTTCGTGGCTTGACTCAGAACCGAGGATGCCCTTAGGCTTGGCAGGCTTATCGGCGTCGTAAAGTGGTATGATGCGGCGCGTGTTGCAGGCCCGATACGTCACTGCTTCGCGTTCGAAGGGCCCTTACTACGCATAGCGAAAATCTCATCGGCCGAAGGGAATTTTCCCGTCCGCGGGCGAATTTTCCACGATACGAGGAACGTCCAATGACAGTCATGCCGGGGGCGATGCGTCATGAGCGAAACCGCCGGCAATCCATCCTGTACCTCTATTGGAGTGTTGAATTTGTACCTGTGTCGTGAGGCGATCGCAAAGGTGCGGCTTGCGCAATCGAGCCTGCCATCGGGCTTGATCGAGAGCCGCGCTCGTCGATCGGCGCTTACGCAAATCTTGCCGCGCCTGGCGGCCGTGCTCGCGATCTTTCTTTCCCTGGGCTCGAGCCGGGCGGCGGCCCAGTCCGTCGCGTTGTCGCGGAACCATCCGGTTGATGTCGCCCAGCTTGCGGAGACCCGGCGCGCCGCGCCCTACCGCGAGTTGGACCTGAAGATCGTGATGGCGTTGCGCAACGAAGCGGCGCTGGACAAGCTGCTCGCCGACCAGCAGGATCCCGCCTCGCCGCAGTACCATCACTGGTTGACGCCCGCCGAATTTTCCGCGCGCTTCGATCCCGACCCCAAAGATCTGGCGGCGATCGCGCGGTGGCTCACCGCCGAGGGCTTCACCGTCACTTCATCGAGCGTCGCCGATCGGTTCGTGGGTTTCGCAGGTCCGGTCGCGGCGGCAGAGCGGGTGTTCGGCGTCACGATCGTTGCTACTGCGGACGATCTGGCCTACGGCAACCTTGATGATCCGGTCGTGCCGGCTAGACTCGCCAAACTGATCACCCACGTCGACGGGCTGGACAACCTGCGCCACTACTTGCCGCTGATCCGGGAGGATCGCAGCCGGCGAAAGCTCAGGCTCGTCAAGCGCGCGCAGCCGCTCACCTCGGCCTCATTCGTCGAGGGCAGCGTGTCGGGCAAGCCCTTTTCGAACCTCCAATCCGACTATGTCGTGGACGGGTTCCCGCCGGCCTTTGCCCCCAACGACGCGTACACTTTTTACGACGAGGGTCCGGTGCTGAGCGCGAACATCAACGGTAAGGGCTCCGACTGTATCGCCCTGATCGAAGACTCCGACTACGCCATCGACGCGGTCAACATATTTGACGACACGTTCCTGCCCAACGCTCCGCCGTTGGACATTTCGGACGCATTTGACACGTCTGATCCGGGCCGCAACGGCGACGAGGGTGAAGCGCTGCTGGATATCCAGTGGTCGCACGCAGTCGCGCCAGGCGCCGCACTCCGGGTCTATATCGGCGACGACAACGACTACATCTTCGACCCGATCACCGACGGGATCAAAAAAGCGGTCAAGGAAAACAAGTGCTCCGCGATCAGCATCAGCTTTGCGGCCTGCGGCGCTCCGGCGAGTTTCTATACCGGAATCCAGGAACCGATCTACAAGCAGGCAGCCAGCCAGGGGCAATCGATATTCGTGTCAGCCGGCGACGATGGCGCCGCGGGCCTGGTCGTAGACCGGTTGGGACAGGTATGCGTGCCCGGAGAAAGCCGCAACGTCAACGAGATGTCGGCCAATCCGTACGCGACCTCGGTCGGCGGCACGCAGTTCAACCCCGAGTACGATTCGTCCGGCAATGACGTTGGTTTCGTGCCCGAAGGAGTGTGGGACGAGCCGGCCAGCGTTGAAGGCGCCGGCGGCGGCGGTCTCAGCGCGGTCTTCTCCAAACCCGCCTATCAGCGCAAGGTGACACCCGCCGACGACAAGCGCGACGTTCCCGACGTAGCGATGATGGCGAGCCCGGATCAGCCCGGCGTGTTCGTCGGCGATGATCCGTCCGATCCGGGCTCGCTATGCCCGCCCGACACCGCGTGCATCGAATGTTGCATCGGCGGCACGAGCCTGGCGGCGCCGATGTGGGCGGGAATCTCGCGGTTGATCGCGCAGAGCGCGGGCGACCGTCTGGGCAATATCAACCCGCGGATTTACCAGCTTGGACCGCTCGAAAACACCTCGCCGGTCGGCTTGCGCGACGTTACGATCGGCTCGAACGATTTCAACAAGGTTATCGGCTTCGTGGCCGGTCCCCTTTACGATCGCGCGAGCGGATGGGGAACCGCGGACATCGCGCAGTTGGTCTCAGCCTTTCCCAGTCCGGCGCTGTCACTTTCAGCCTCTTCGATCAAATTCCCCGCGGTCGGGATCGATACGGGCAGCTCGAAGCGTACTTTCAAGATTACGAACTCCGGCGAAGGCGTGCTGACCGGCAGCCTGGACCTGAGCAAACTTCAGGCGCCGTTTGCCACGGCCGACGGCGCCAGCACGTCGTTCAGCCTGGCCCGCAACAAAAGCATCGCGGTGAGCCTGCTGTTCACTCCTACGTCGGCCGGAGAATCGAACGGGAGTATCATTGTCGACACTACCAACGCGACGGGGAATTCGTCTTCGGTCGTTACGGTGTCGGGAACGGGAGCGCCTGGTCTGCTCTCGGTTGCTTCGGCGCTCAAATTCGGAACGGTCAGGGTCAATGGCAGCAAGAAGATGACCCTCTCGATCAGGAATACCGGCGCGGGCGTCCTGCATGTGACGCTGGACACCAGCGGACTTGCCGCGCCGTTTTCGAGCACGATCGCCTCGGGGGAATACGCAGTGTCGCCGGGCAGGGGGCTGGCCGACAAGGTGATGTTCGCGCCGACTTCGGCGCAAGCCATGCCGTTCACCGGTCAAATCGCGATTTCCAGCGACGATCCCAAGCGTCCATCGGCCAACGTCAACGTCAGCGGCAGCGCAAAGTAGGGGCAGCTGCCCGGCCCTGCCATTCCGCGTAGCTTTGACGCATATTGGGTGCGGGGTATGATTGGCCCGCGATGCCCACGATGCGCGAAGTGATGGAGACCACGATCGCCCTGGAGAAGCAGACCATGGCGCTGTATGCGCGCTTCTCCAGGGCGTTCGCGTCGCAGCCGCAACTTCACGATTTCTGGTTCGGGATGGCCCGTGATGAGGCCCGCCATGTCGGCGCGCTCGACCTGGTTTCGACCGTGCTGGAATTCGAGGGGATGCTCGACCGGCCGAGCCCGATCTCGCTGGAAAACTCGACCATCGTGCACCTGCGCGCGCTTCTGGACCGGTACAGTCGCGCCGGCGAGATTCCGATCGAGCGCGCGCTCGAGATCGCGCTCGAGGTTGAGGAGACTGAGCTCGAGGACCTGGTCGGCGATCTGCTGAAAGCGGTCGAGCAGGGCGACGAATACGAACGATGCATGCGGCTGCTGGTGCACGATCTCGGCGAGCTCAGCTACATGATTGAGAAGTACGTGCGCAATCCCGAGCTGCTGCATCGATGCGACGCGCTGGTGAACCGTCACGCGGAAACCCTGCGCCGCGCCGCCGGCTCCTGAACGCTGCGCGGCTGGCTTTCACCCGCGCGCGAGGCGATCGCCTAGCGCGGCGACCGAGGGTGGTTCGGCGCCGAGCACCCGGCGATGAACGCCGGGCCGCTCCATGCACAGATACATCGGCATTTTCGGCGCGGCGGCTTTGATGCGTTCGCTGATTTCGCGATACAGCGCGATGCGCAGCGGCGCGAACGCGCGGAAGCGGCCGTCGGGCGATAGCACTTCCTCACCCAGCAGCATCCGATCGTTCGGAAAGCGCTCGCGCGCGGCGCGGCGCAATCCCGGCGTCATCCGCATCGTGCCCATGCTGATAAAGGCGATTCGCTCGGGCGCGATTGAGTCGAAAAGCTCCGTCAGCAACTCGCTGTAATCCCGCTCCGCACCGGGATAGGCGATGATCGGATCGAGATGGAAGCCGGCGCGGTAGCCGGCCTCGAGCACGCGGCGGGCGGACTTGATTCGCGCCGATGGCGGGGCAGTGAGATGCTCCGAGCTTTGGAAAACCCGATTCGGTGAGAGCGTCCACGACACGATCGTATGGCCTTGCGGGTCGGCTTCGAGCAGGTTGTCGATCTCGTCGCTCTTGGTCTTGAGCTCGAGCGTGAGTCCGTCGCGCGCAGCGAAAAATTCGACCAGGTCGCGGCTGATCCCGGTGATACGATCAAAGGCGAGCGAGTCGGCCAGCTCGCCGGTGCCGACCCGGAAGCTCCGGCCGGGCGCGCGATGCGCCAGCCGCTCCAGCTCGTCCATCGCCTCGGGGTAGTTGGCGTAGACCTGCAAGCCCGGGTTGTCGGCGAGATACTCCTGAAGGAAGCAATAGCTGCAATCCATCGGGCAGTTGGACGCGAGCGTCAGCACCTGGTAGCCGCAGCATGCGAACTCGGCCGAGCCCGCCGGACAGGCCATCAGGAAGGGCGCCTTGCGATTCATCACGACCATCCGCCGCTTGCCGGCGCCGAATGGATCGCGCTCTGTATGGCGAGGCAGCGCGGCTTCGCGTCCGTCAGCGACGTAGCGCAGCGGAACATCGGGCGGAATTCGCTCGCAGACCCGCGTCGCCAGCGCAGAGCTGCGGCACTGTTCTTCGATATAGACGGCGTCGAGAGCGAAGTTCATTGGCCGCCACTTAGCCGATCGGTGATCTGTGCAAGCTGATCCGTGCGCGTGCTCAAGGCCTCGATCAGCCGCTTCAGCATGGCGCCGTCGCCGGCCTGAAGCTCGATACGCAGCTCGGCGGAGGCGAGATCCTTCGGCAATACGATCGAAATCCCGCGCGGCAAATCCAGAGCTGCAAGCTCCGCATCGAGGCGGCGCGTGGCCTCGGCCAGGCGCGGATAGCGCATCGATTTGATCGCGGCCAGAAAAGTTTTGGCGCGCGCGGGTCCAGACGCGGACTGTCCCCGGACCGCCCGCGTGATTTCGCCGCGCGCCAGAACCGATTCGATCGAGCAGCTCTCGCGCACGCAGATTTCCTCCAGCGTGGTGAGCGCGGTCACCATCGCGCCGGTCGAGAGCCGCAGCGCTCGCGCGATCGTGAGCAGGGCGGCGCGATCGCGCTCGTTCATTTCGAGCCATCGCGCAAGATGGCCGGCGGGCAATCGGCGTTGCTCGGCCCAGGCGCGGATGGTGGCACTGGTGTCGCGATCGGCCATCGTCAAAGCGCCAGCGCCCTGGCCCTACCGACGGTTTCAGCGGGCAGTTGTTCTGCGGCCAGCGCTCGCCGGGCAAGGTGCTCATAAAAGGCCGCTTGTTCGATTCGCGCGCGGCGCGCGAGTCCCTGTGCGTAGATGCGGCACTTCTCCGCGAGCACCGCGGCGACCGCGTCGCGCCGCTTCTGCGACAACCGGGCGTGCGCGATTAGCTTTGCGAGCGCGAGGATTCGGAACCGATCGAGCGCGGGCGTGGTGGCGGAAAGTTGATCCAGATGGCCCGCGCGGCGAGTCACCAGCGGCTCGTCGAGCAGGTTGACGTCATGATCGACCAGAATCCTGAGCCACAGGTCGTAGTCCTCGCAGGCCGCCATTGAGGCGTCGAACCCGCCGCTGGAGCGGAACAACTCCGTTCGCATCATCACTGCGGACGGACTTATCAGGCAGCAGCGCAGCGAGTCAGCAAAGATGTCGCCGCTGCGCTTCAGATGACGCCGGCCGGGATTGACGCGTCGCCCGCCGCGTATCCAGACTTCCTGGGTCTGCGCGATCGCATACTCGGGATGCGCGCGCATGAAGGCGAGTTGGCGCGCGAGCTTGCCGGGCGACCAAAGATCGTCCGAATCGAGGAACGCGATCAGCGGCGCGCACGCGAGCTCGACGCCGCGATTGCGCGCGGCGGCGGGGCCACGATGCGGGCTGCCCTCGATTCGGACCGGATTCTCCCGCGCTTGCGCTGCCAGCGGTATCAAGTCGTCGAGGGTGCCGTCGGTGGAACCGTCGTCGATCACGATCAGCTCGAAGCGCGCGCCGGTCTGCGCAAGAACCGAGGCGATCGCCTCGCTCACCATCGCGCGCCGGTTCCAGGTCGGGATGATTACGCTGACTTCGGGAGTCATCGTTGCGTCGTCGCGGCTCGGCGCGACTGGGCCGTGCCCGATTCGTCGGGGCCACGCGGCAGGCGCAGAAGCCGGCGGAGTAATTGCTCGATCCCCGTGCCCTCAGGGGCCGAGCACCAGATCGGCTCGACGCCGATCGTGCTGAAGCTTTTGGTTGCGGCCGCGCGCTCGGAATTACTGAGCTTGTCGCTCTTGGTCGCGGCGACGATCAGGTCAAGGCCGCGGCGGCGAATCGTCCCGGCCAGCGACAGCTCCTCCTGCTCGGGTCCCCGGCGAGCGTCAATCAGGATCAGCACGGCGGCCAGATTGCCCCGCCGCTCCAGATATTGCGACATCATCGGGGCGATTCGCGCCGCCTCGGTATGCGACATCTTCGCGTAGCCGTAGCCCGGCATATCGACCAGCGCAAGATCATCGCCGAGCGCGAAAAAATTGAGCGCGCGCGTGCGCCCCGGTGTCTTGCTGGTGCGGGCCAGGCCCTTCACCGCAGTCAGCGCGTTGATCAGCGAGCTCTTGCCGACGTTGGAGCGCCCCGCGATCGCGACTTCGATTCGATCCCATTGCGGACACTGGTCGAGGCTCGTTGCCGAGGCCACGAACTGCGCTTCGATTCTCATCATGATTCAGCCAATGCGATCGGCCGTCGTTGTGCTAGGGTTCGTCGTCATCGCCGGCGTCGTCGTCGGCCGCACTGATGTGGAGCGAACTGCGCAAGTCGGCCATCTGCGCGACGAACAGGCTGCTGATTACCTGCTTCACCGCCGCGTCGGGCACCGGCAGGCTCTGGAGCATCCGCGTGTTCTGATGGCAATTCACGATCGTGTCGGTCCCGTCGCTTTCGAGCTTGTACTCGGCGCGGGTCTCGAGCAGCGGATTGCCCAGCGTGCGATAGGTAATCCTGCCCTGGTCGGGAAAATACTCGAAGGCGAGCTGGGTGGTGATAGTCCGACCCGCCGGACCGGCGAGCACCATCTCGACGGTCTTGGCGTTGCCCTGCTGCTCCAGCACGCGCATGCTCTTGACATTGTCGGAGTGCGATTGCTCGACATGCTCGATCGCGCCGAACACCTGCGGCTCCGGGGCGGGGATACGGGCGACGAAATCGGCCTTCCAATCGGTGCCGTTGCGCAGGATCTCTTCCGACATGATTCCGGCCCTGCGCAGCCGGTGCTGCTGGTAGTAGTACCACGCCACCGCTCCGATGACCGCGACGATTACGAGTGCGCTGACGATTCGATGAGTCAGAGTTGCCATCGCGACGCTCCTAGCGGCCGAACGTCCCGACCAGATCGGCGCTGGCGGCCACGCGCCCCTTGCTCGCGTTCTTTAGATCGCTAGCGGTTGCGGACGGCGGCAAGTCAAGCGGCGAATCGAGCGCGAGAAGCCGGAAGTGATAATGATGGGGCGGGCCGGGCGGCGGACACGGTCCGTTATATCCGGGCTTGCCGAAGCTGTTGATTCCCTGACGCGCTCCGTCGGGGAGCCGCTGGCCTTGCGCAATTCCCTCCGCCAGATGACCTTCACTTGCCGGATAATTGAACAGCGTCCAGTGAATCCAATCTCCGGCGGGGGCGTCGGGATCATCGACGATCAGCGCGATCATCTTCGCGGCCCGCGGAAGTCCGGTCCAGGTCAGAGGCGGCGACTTGTCCGCTCCGACGCAGGTGTACTGATTCGGAATCGTCTCGCCGGCCTTGAAGGCCCCGCTCTGCAGTTCAACAGATGATTGGGCCTGCGCGCGTGATAAAGGAATAGTCATGACGCCCATCAGGATCGCTAATGAAACTGCCGGAAATCGCCACGCTGTTCCGCGGAGCATCGCCTGGCCTCCCGCGCACATCGTAGCAATACGGAAACAGCATCCGAAATGAGCATCCATTAGCCGCCTGATCGAGACTTCGGCCGCGGGCTGAATCCCGGTTTCCGCAATCGGACGCACCTGAACGGTCGCTCAGGGCGTCGCGGGGTTGCATTTGGGTCCTCAAAAAACAGGTAGCGCGAAGCGTGGGCCTCTTGACGAGGAATTGCGTTTTTGAGAGCGTCGAGGATGGCCAAGGGGGGCTTATGGTCCGTAAGCGGACGTTAGGTGAGAAGGAAACCAGGCACTCGCTCAGCTAAGCGGCGCCAAGAGGCGGTTGGAATGGATCAGGCGATGGAACCAAAATACTCTCTGCCTCGTGTGATGACGGTGAAGGAACTTTCGGCGTATCTGCGGGTGCATCCTTCGACCATCTACAAGCTGCTGCGCCGCGGAGAGCTGCCTGGCTTTCGCATCGGCACCGATTGGCGCTTCAATGCCGAAGTGATCGATCGCTGGTGCCTAGAGCGCAATTCCAAATCATCGTGATCGAAATGGCCCGCGGGGGCGCTAACTCTTGGCGCGAGGGGCGCCGGGAGTGTTGACCAATCGGCGGCCGGTTGGCCGCACCTCGAGCGCGCGGCCGAAGATCGAATCGTCGCGAATCAGCGATAGCACTGCGTCGGCGATTTCTTCGGGCTGGATGATCTTCGACGGCAGCCACGACTTCATCCCGACCGCAGTTGCCGCTTCGATTCCCCGCCGCACCATCGGCGTGTCGGTAATTCCCGGACATACGCAGTTCACCCGGATCCTGCGCTCGGCCGCCCACGGCGCGAGCGAGTAGGTGAAGTTCACGACCGCGGCCTTCGCCGCGCCGTAGATCGGATCCAGCGGATGCGGATACAACCCCGCCATCGAGGCGGTGTTGACGATCGCGCCGCCGCCGGAAGCGGTCATGATCGGCGCCGCCAGCCAGCATCCCATCACGACCGCGTAGAGATCGATGTCGAGCACCAGGCGCCATCGCTCGGCCGCGGCGGCCGGAAAGCCCGGCGGTCCGACCGCGATTCCCGCGTTGTTGTGCAATATATCGACCCGGCCGAAATTCTCGCGCGCCGCCTCCAGCATCCGCCGCGCGTCGCTTTCGCGCGTGACGTTGGCCTTGACGAACATCGCGCGCGCGCCGGCGCTCTCGATTAGCTTGACGCTTTGCGCGCCGCCCTGCTCGTCGAGGTCGGCGATCACAATCGCCGCGCCCTCTTTGGCCAGGCGCTGCGCGGTGGCTCGTCCGATTCCCGAGCCGCCGCCGGTTATGACCGCAACTTTGCCTTTGAGCTCCATCTCATGTCACCTTGTGCCGGCGCGCGCTTTCAACCGATGCGCCCGAGCGCCGCGCCGAGTATCAATGCCGCGAGCACATACGCGGTCATCGCCACATATGGGTAGTCCTTTTCGCGGAGAAAAACCAAGAGCGTGAAGGTCACGCGCGCGATCGGCACCAACGTCAGCAGCATCAGGCCCAGCGTCATGATCGAGCGTCCGTTGCCCATAAGCGCGTCACCGACCAGCGCTCCGAGGTCCTTGGGTTGCCGGAGCTGGATTCCGCGCTGGAGCTCGTGAAAGCGCCTGACGAAATGGCCGGGAGAGCCGAAGGTCGCTTCGGCTAGGCCGATAATCAGCGTGGTCACCGCGGCGATCAGCACGACGCGGAGGATCACGGGCGTCCAGGCGCGGAGCAGGCGGGTCTCCTCGTCCTGGACCAGTTGAACTTCTGGAGATGCCATCGCGTTACAGCCCCGACATCGCGCGCCAGCCCATCTCGATCGCGATCAGAATCATGATCGCAACGAACACGATCCGGAGCGCGCGGACGTTGGCGTAGGGCAGCACGCGGCTGCCGGCGAGCGCGCCGGCGGTGACTCCAAGCGCGACCGGACCCGCGACCACCGTCGCCACGTCGCCCCGAAACAGAAAGACCAGCGCGCCGGCGCCCGCCGTCACTCCGATCATGAAATTACTGGTCGCGCTGGAGACCTTGAGCGGCAGATGCATCACGTAGTCCATCGCCATCACCTTGAGCGCACCCGATCCGATGCCGAGCAGGCCCGACATCAGTCCCGCGACCAGCATCAGGCCCGCCCCGCCGGGAACATTGACCACGCCGTACGGTATGACCGGCTGGATGCCGTCGCCGGGCAGATCGCCGGAGAGTTTCAGGCGCTCCGCGAGTGGGTCGCTGCGCGGCACGATATCGTCGCCGGGCTTGTTGAGCGAAAAATAGGCCGACTGGAGCATGATCGCGGCGAACAGCACCTCGAGCACGCGCGGCGGCACGACCCCGGCGAGATAGGCGCCGGTGATCGCGCCGGTAACGGTCGCGCACTCCAGCACCATCGCGACCCGCAGATTGGTCCATCCGTCGCGCACGAAAGCGACGCTGGCGCCGGCACTGGTCGCGACCACCGAGATCAGGCTGGCCGCGATCGCGACCTGGATCGGCAGATGCGACACCACCACCAGCGCCGGCACGATGAACACGCCACCGCCAAGGCCCGAGATCGAGCCGACAAATCCGGCCCCGACCGACAGGAGCAGAAGTCCGCCTAGAATCGTTACCATCGCAAGGAACTGCGCAGCCGCAAACTCGCGCGCATCGTAACGGATTCCGGGCGGTGAGAGAAACGACGGTAGTGGGCGGTTTTGGGAAAATGCGCGATTATTCTGGCATTGGGGGAGGCAGTGCGCCGGACGATGTGTCGGCTTCGGCTTCTTGTTCCCTTTTCTTCCGCTCTGCCTCTTCTCTGTTCTTCATTTCGGTCACGAACTCTTGAAAGTGAGAAACATCTTGAGCAATGCAAAGCCCAGGCAGCGTTTCACTGGTAAGCCTATTAGGCATATACGCCGTAATCGAGCCAATAATCTGAGCGCCGCCCTCGATAGTTCGAGAAAAGACGGGGCCTCCGCTGACGCCGTTAATTGCGACACCGTCGATCAGGTACGCCTCGGACTTTTCCTGCCAAGCACTGACAGTGCCTCGGAAAAAACAAAGGGTCTCGGGTCCAATGCTCGGATAGCCGAGCCACGCCACTTCGACCCCAACTTTCAAGTGTCTTCTGGTTTTGATGAAGTCTATCGGTTTTTCTGGAAGTTGAAGCGGAGCTATTTTCGCGGTTGGGACGATGATGATGGCTGAGTCTCTATCCCTTTTGATGTCCGGGAGAATTATTCGGTCGGCTTCCTGGAGAAGAATCGTATCGGAGGAAGCCCCACCAAGAATTCTAATCGGCTGTTGCCATTTGTCGGCCTGTCTCACAACGTGGTGAGCCGTGGCAATGGCTACGTACGTCTTCTTCTCATTGCGTGCGCACAGAAATCCCGTGCCGTGGCCCTGCGGCGTTTCGATTTTCACGATAGACGGCGCAATCACAGAATCGACTAGTTGAAACCACTCTTTCGTTTTGTTCTCCATTCGGGCTGTCCTGAGTTGCGTAGATTGGGAGATGAGTTATACTCCCTGTATGCCTTCCCGAGCAAGTAGAGACGGTAAGCGGGCCGACTTCGCCCAAATCGCGGTCAGTGTCGTAGAGCAGGCCGTCGGCGACGTTCTGAAGCCCGCAGAGGGCAAGAACATCCACGCACAGGCACTATCGGCGCTCGGAGCGTCGAAAGGCGGGAAGGCGCGGGCTGCGATGTTGTCGGCCAAAAAAAGAAAGGAGATCGCACGAGCAGCCGCCACCGCGCGTTGGCGTAAGCGATAAGAACTATGACTTTTTGAGCGTTAAGGCCGTTTCAACTGCGGAAAACGCTCGATCGATCACACAAAAGGCGTTTCGTCTCAGCACAATTTCCTGAATCTGGTGCTTCGAGGTTCCGTGCGCCCTAATTGGTGTGCTGATATCTCTGGCTTCGGCAATGATTTTTTCACCGGCCAAAGCATCTCCAGTCTCGTGATGAACGTTACGGGCGAGGTCTCTTAGCGCTTTTCGCCCGGTTTGCTGCACCATTTGATTCTCCCTGTATCAAGCCCTTTTTTTTCAACACTTCGCAAGCCTTGATCACGGTGCTGAAATCCAGTTTCAGCTTCTCAGCGATGTCGCTGTAGTACAGGCGCTTTCGCTTCTGGAATAGGGCTTGAACCTCGCTGACGGCTTGTCCGAGAGTGATACGCCGGGCAACGATAGTCTCACGCGCTGGTTTACTGTGACCATTCCCCAGATGCCTAGTTAAGCTTGAGAGCGCTCTGTTTTGTGCCTTCATTTGCTGGAGTAGGCTATCTACCCTTGGAGCAAAGGCACTCCATTCTCTGACATGTTGTGCCAATTCCGTGAACTGGCTTTGCATTTGGCTCAGGCTGAGGCCTTCTAGTCGAGCCAAAGCATCCGCAACCTCCGGCGTTATGTTGTATTGTCCTTGATACGAACCCTCATAGGCTCTGTCGGGTTTCTCTTCGAGGGTATGAAATTCGATCGTCAAGAAAGTTTCTAAGAAAGTAAGAACGTGAGAAGCGGCTGTGAGATTGAAAATGGAAACGAACAGTTTGCCCTTAAACCCAGGATCGATCTGCGGTCCTGTAGAGGCAACGAGCCCCCGGCGTGCAAAGCCGGATTTCAAGCCGATCCGCCCGACCATTTTGTCCGGCAGTTCTAGATTTTCATGCGTTGTAAGTACGGCGGTTCCATATGGTGGCAGTTTGTAAATGTGGCCGTTGGCAGATAGGTCGAGCGGACTGTTGGGATCGCTCGTCGGAATAAAAACATTTTTGCCGATTCGGAGGTCGTAGCTTGCGGGTTGGACGCATTCATCCGCAAACTCGCTGATTACCAACTCGCGGGTTGAGATAGCCTGTCTGATCTCACGGTCTACTAGGATCATGTGTCGGCCCCTCTTCAAAAGTAGGGCGCTTCCCGTTTGAGACGAGGCGCTTAATTGTTCCTTCTCGGATGCGCTCTTCTATCGCACCGGCAAGAAGTTGTGCCGCTGTTTCGGGCGCGTTCTTTCCATAAAGGCCGGTGGCCACAAGCGCTTCGAGATAAACGCGAACTTGCGGCGTTGTGGTGATGAGGAGCCGTTCGCTTTGAACCAGATTCCGCGGCTTGGGCATGATCTAATTACCGTCTAATTACTACATAAGTAGATCACTTTCAACGCCTTGGAGCCGAAATACTTGAGCGCCATTTGGCCGTCTGGCATCGTGAGCCGTTTTTCAGCGCGAATAGAGTATGTGGCCTCCAGAGTCGGAAACTAGAGTTTTGGACCTTTGAGGAAATCGCGGCGCTAGCGGACGCAAAATGAAAACCGCCCACTAGCGAAATGACTGCTGGCGACGGGCGCGTTCAAGCCGGGCGGGGCGCGAGGAGCTCCAGGGCGCCGCGGGGGGTGGCGCGCATCCCGCGCTCCATCTCTTCTATGATCTCGCGCACCGCGTGCAGCGGCTCAGCCGCGTTCCAGACCGGGCTGCCCACCACTAGGTAATCGACACCCGCGCGCACACTCTCCCGCAGGCTCATCGCCGGGACGTCTGCATCGATATCCGGGCCGCCGTCCTTTTCGAGCCGCAGGCCCGGCGCGACGATTACGAAGCGCCGGCCGCATAGCGCGCGCACGCGCGCCGCCGCCTGCGGCAGAACCAGGACGCCGTCGAGCGCGGCTTCGGCGGCGAGCCTCGCCAGCCGCACGGCGCTATCGTCGCCGTCGGGAATATTGGGCTCGCCCGGGCGCAGGCCGGTGAGCATCGCAACCGCCAGCAGGATCGGGCGGCGCAATCCTTCGTTGCGGCATACGCGCGCGACCTCGGTCCGCGCCCGCTCCATCACCTCGAAGCTGCCGGAGGAATAAAGGTCGAACATCCGCACGCCGAGCCGGGTGGCCTCGACGCCGGCCTTGCATACCGCGCGCGTCGTATCATGAAACTTGAGATCGAGAAAAACTTCGGCGCCGCGCCGACGAATATCGCGCACCAGATCGGGGCCGCTGGCGAGATACAGGCGCCGACCGACTTTGAACATCCCGACGCTGCGCCCCAGATGCTCGACCATCTTGAGCGCGTCGCGGCGCGTGGCGCGATCAAGCGAAACGATCAGCCGTTCCTGAAGCGTACGATGGCGAACGAGTCCTGCGAATGGCCAGTACTGACTCAACTCTCACCTCGTCTCAACACCACGCCCGGCTCGATGACCGCGGAGAGCGGCTGCGCGCCGACGCATCGTTCATAAGCTTATGCACAACGCTCGGGAAATCAAGCTTATGAGGCCATGCAATCTTCCCCATGCAGTGCGCGGATTGCACCTGAGGCTCGCGCGATCGTGTCGATTGGGGAAAATGCCCATGAATGGCGGGTTTCTGCGTGGCACAACCGGCGGCATCGAGTTTGCTCTGATTGCGATACGATGGACGGGATAGACGAGCGCCGGATGCATTGCGATAGTCACGTAAGCGGTCGCGGGCGGCCGCTACTGGAGTTGAGCGGACCATGTTGGGCTTCCTTTTCATATTGTTAGTGATTTTCGTCCTCGTCCAGAGAAAGCGATATCTGATGCGATATTGGTTCGACAGACGAGGCAGCCGGTTAAGAGGCAGCGACGCCACCGCGCCGGGATGCGCCTCGAAGTCCAGCGGCGACAAGGATTACTGGTTCGAGCGTGGCGCACGCGAGGCCGAGCGTTTCGCGCGCAAGTTCGAGCGCAAGGCCGAGCGCTTTGAGCGCAAGGCCAAACGCTTCGAGCACCGGTTGAAGGAGACGATCGAAACCCAGGCCCACACCGGCTGGTGGCAATTCGGAGCTTCAGTGGTGCGCAACGCAGCCGCAGCCGCGAGCGGATCACCGGTCAACCCCGAGCAGGCCCGCAAGGCCGAAGAAGAGCGGCTGGCCTACGAGCGCGCGCGGCGGCGGGCCGCGGCCGAAGCCGGCTTCTGGGTCCATCTGATGTGGTACGGGACCGTGATCGGCTTCCTGTTCCTGATCAACCTGATGACCACGGGCTATCCGTGGTTCCTGTGGCCGGCGCTGGGATGGGGCTTCGGACTGATGAGCCATTTTTCGGCGGTCTTTGGCTGGCGATGGATTCAGGAGCGCGTGTTCCAGCCCGCTATCCAGCGCGAAGTTAAGCGCGAGGTCCAGCAGGAAAAGGAAGTTCTACGCACCGAGAAGCAGGCCTCGCTCGACGAGCTCACCGCGACGTTCGCGCACGAGATTCGCAACCCGATCGCAGCCGCCAAGAGCCTGGTGCAGCAGATGGGCGAGGATCCGACTTCGGGTGAGAACGTGGAGTACGCCAAGGTCGCGCTCGACGAGCTGGCGCGGGTCGAGAAGAGCGTTTCGCATCTGCTGAAGTACGCCAAGGAAGAAGATTACAACTTCGGCAACGTCAACCTGGCTTCGGTGCTCGATGCGGCGCTCACCCAGATGCGCGCCAAGCTCGAGAGCAAGTCGGTGGTGGTCTCGCGCAGCTATCTGGGCGGGCCGACCGTGCGCGCCGATCCCGACAAGCTGCGCCAGGTCTTTTCCAACGTAATCGACAACGCGATCGACGCGATGGAAGGCGTCACTGGCGAGCGCCGAATCGAGATCGCGATTCAGGCCGGCGATTCGATGGCGGCGGTGCGAATCCGCGACAACGGATGCGGCATCGCGCCGGACAAAATCGGCAAGATCTTCAACCCCTTCTACACCTCGAAGCAAACCGGCACCGGCCTGGGAATGGCGGTGGCCAAGAAGATAATCGAGGCCCACAGCGGGACGATCAAAGTAGACAGCCGCGTGGGCGCCGGCACCGAGTTCACCTTTTCGATTCCGATCGCCGACGGCGCGCGGATGCGGCCCGCTGGAATGCCCGCTGACGGAGACTTCGTGGCCGCGACGGCGCCTGCGCCGGCGCGCGACAACGGCGCGGCGACCACGCCTATCTCTCCGGCGACCACGCCTATTTCTCCGGCGGCGGCCTCCACCAATGGCGCCGGTACTTATGTTGACGGCGCGCAACGCGACGGCGCTCAGAGCAACACACAGGGCGATGCCATTCAGGCAGGCGGGCAACGGCGATGAAGGGACGGCTGCTCATAGTTGACGACGAGCGCGGCATTCTGGTCGCACTCAAGGGCCTCTTTTCCAAGGAAGGCTACGAGGTCGATACCGCCGAATCGGGAGAAGACGCGCTCCAGAAAGTAAAGGCCGGCCTGTTCCACGTGATCATCACCGATCTGAGCATGAAGGGGATGAGCGGCCTGGACTTGATGCGCGAGGTGAAGGCGCTGGATCCCGAATGCGCGGTGCTGATGATCACCGCCTACGGCACGCAACGGATCGCGGTCGAGGCGATGAAGGCCGGGGCCGAGGACTATCTGCCCAAGCCGTTTGACAACGACGAGTTGCGGCTGAAAGTCCGCAATGTGATGGAAAAACAGTTGCTCAAGCGCGCGCACAAGCAACTGCTCGAACAGGTGCGGCTGGAGACCGGCCGCTTTGAGGACATGATCGGCAGATCGCGCGCGATGATGCGCGTGTTCGAGACTATCGAGAAGGTCGCACCGACCGACGTGACCGTGCTGATCCGCGGCGAGTCCGGCACCGGCAAGGAGCTGGTGGCGCGGGCGATCCATTTTCGCAGTCCCCGCGCGCGCGGCGCCTTCCTAGCCGTCAACTGCGCGGCGTTCTCGCGCGAGCTGGTCGAGAGCGAGCTGTTCGGCCACGAGAAAGGCGCCTTCACCGGCGCGGTCGCGCGGCGCGAAGGCAAGTTCGAGGCAGCCGACGGCGGCACGCTGTTCCTCGATGAGATCGGCGACATGGGCCTCGAGACCCAGGCCAAGCTGCTGCGCGTGCTGCAGGAAAAGCAGTTCGAGCGTATCGGCGGCAATCAGCCGCTCAAGGTCGATGTGCGGATCATCGCGGCGACCAACCAGGACCTCGAAGCGATGGTCAAGAGCGGACGCTTCCGCGAGGACCTCTATTATCGAATCAAGGTGGTCGAGGTACGGATCCCGCCGCTGCGCGAACGTCCTGAAGATATCCCGCTGCTGGTCCAGCAATTTCTCAAAGAGGCTTGCGAGCGCTTCGGCGCGCAGCCCAAGCAGGTCTCTGCCGAGGCCATGCGCGGGTGCGCCGAGCGGCCCTGGAAAGGCAATGTCCGCGCGCTGCGGGCTGCGATCGAGCAGGCGGTGATCCTCTCGCCGGGAGCGGAGATCACTCAGGCGGATTTGTTCGCCTCGGAAAGCGACGACGGACCGCTGCCGTCGGCGGCGCACAACGCCTCGGGCGGGGCGGCAAATGTTGCTGCGGCCGGGCCGGCGAACGTCGCTGACGCGCTGGAGGGCGGCATGACCTTTCGCGAGGCCAAGGAAAAATTCGTCGGCGATTGGGAGCGTGAGTTTTTCGTCCGCGCGCTGCGGGCGACTGGCGGCAATATCTCGCGCGCCGCGGAGCGGACCGGAATGTATCGCCAGAGTTTTCAGCAGAAGATGCGCGAGCTGGGAATCACGCTCGCGGACCTGGGACTCGGCGGCGGCCGGGAAGAGGCCAACAACAATTAATGCGGCGCGAAAGCCAGCCGTGAATTGGGAGGCTACTAAAATGTTCTTGTCAAGAATTTTCAGTCTGATCGGGGGCAAGCTCAGCCGCTGGCTCAAGGCGCGCGAGGCGCGCGATCCCGAGGCGGTCTACGAGGCCGCCATCTCCGAGCGCCTGCGTCGCTACAACCAGCTCAAGACCGCGGCCGCCGGCGTGATCTACATGCGCAACAAACTGGCCCGCGAGCTCAAGCAGAAAGCGGTCGAGATGGCCGAGGTCTGCGAGCAGGCCGAGCAGGCCGCCGATATGAACGAGGACGAGTGCGCGATGATCCTGATTCAGCGCAAGCACACGCTGGAGTCGGATTGCGCGCGGCTCAAGGAAGAGCTTTCCGATCTCACTGCGGAGGCGGACGAGGCCAAGAAAAACCTGATCGCCTTCAAGGGCGAGATCGAAAAGCTCAAGGTCGAGAAAATCCGGATGCTGGCGCGGCTCAAGAATGCGCAGGCGCGCGTGCGGATTCAGCATGCGCTTGAGGAAGTCTCGTACGAGGAAGACTTGCGCGCGCTCGAAGAGGTGCGCGAATCGATCCAGCGCACGCTCGCGCAGGCCGGCGTGAATCGCGAGCTGCATGAGTCCGAGGCCGGTGAGAAGCTCGGGGAGATCCGCCAACGCGTCCAGGAGTCCAAGGCCCAGGCCGAGCTCGACGAGCTCAAGCGCCGCCGCCGCAGCCTGGTGCCGATGAGCGTCTTCAGCCCCGCGGCCAACGTCAACGGCAGCGCGCAGCCGAACTGAATCGGTGTATGAGAGCCGCACGATGCGCATCCGGCGATCAGGCCCACTGGCGATACTGGCGCTGGTTGCGAGTTGCGCGGCTTCATGCGCCGTGGCTTCGTGCGCATTGATCAACGGCAATGCGATCGGCGGTCCGGTTTCGATTGACGGTCCCTATACCGTGGCGGGTTCGCTGACCGTGGGCGGACCCGCGGTGATTCATGGTCCGGTGCGGGCACGCAAGCTGGTGGTCGGCGGACCGGTTTATACGATCGCAGGCGGCGAGACGCCGGGACCTGCAGGACAGATGGTGACCGGGCCGGTCTGGATCGGCGGTCCACTTGGGGTGAACGGACCGCTAATCGTGGATGGAACATTGACTGTCGGTGGTCCACTCACCGCAGAAAGCTCCGGCCTCCTGGGCGATCAGCCAGCCGCCGGAAATGGCGGCGCATCGGCGAGCCAGTACTCGCAGACGCCGGTTACCGAATAACAATACCGGGAGAGGCCCATGCGCAAGACCATCAGCATTTTCGCACTTGTCTTGATGTTGGCGGCGAGTGGATGCGGCGGATGCGGCCATTCGTATCCGGCCGGGATCTCGGCCAAGGACGGCGGCAAAGGCGCTGGCAGCGACTCTCACGCCATCAACTCGAACAGCGTCTTCGGCTCGTCGAGCATCCATATCGAGCCCACGGTCTGCGCGGGCCGCGCGACGCTCGAGCAGGGCTCGGTCATCGTGACCGATTCATGCTTCACGGGCGACACCAATATCGTGCTTTGCACGAACGTTACCGGCCTTAATCCGGTTCGATGCACTCCCCGCCCGGGCGCACTGGCGATAACCGGTATCGGCGGAGATCAGATCAGCTACGCCCGCGTGAAGTGACCGGGGCTTCGCAACTGTGGCTTGAAGCTCTCCGCTGCGGCATCCTATGCTCTGCACTATTCCTTTCTTTAAGGACCGGAGCGCACCACTAAATTGCTGACCGCAGTCCTGATCATCGCTTCGTACCTGATCGGCTCGATACCGACCGGCGTAATCGTCGGGCAGCTCATGGGATTCGATCCGCGAGCCGTAGGCTCGGGGAACATCGGGATGACCAACGTGGCGCGGGCGGGCGGCGGCCGGGCAGCGGCGATCACCTTTCTGGGCGACCTGCTCAAGGGCTTCGTTCCGGTGCTGCTCGCGCGATGGGCCGGCGGCAACGCTCACGTGATAGCCGCGGCCGCCTTGGCGGCATTCGTGGGCGCGATTTGCTCGGTCTTTCTCGGCTTCAGCGGCGGCAAAGGCCTGGCCTGCTCGGTCGGAATCTGGCTCGTGATATCGCCTCTGGCGCTGGGTATCGCACTGATCGTATTCGTCGCCGTATTGGCCGTCTGGCGGACCATGTCGCTGTCTTCGATAAGTGCGGCGCTGGCGTTTGTGCCGATCGTCGCCGTGACCTTGCCACAAAGGTCGTACCTCGCGCTCGCGGTCGCGATGGTGGTGCTGGTCGTGTGGCGCCATCATGAGAATATCAATCGTTTGATCGCGGGCACCGAACCCACCATCGGAGGGGCCAAAAGTGGCGTGCGGGCCGGTTGATGCCCGTCAGGTAGTCGTCCGCCCATGGCGTGAGCATATGATGAGGCTGGAGCATCCGAGGGACACGCGTTGCGATGGCACCGCCCTTGCCTCTTCGCAGAGCGGGGAGGACTGTCGTGAGTGGTTCGAGAGCTTCAGCGAAAGGCGCTATAGTTGCTAAAGCCAATGGCGTCCGCGAGAAAGCCAGGCGGGGGAATGGGGCAAGCGAGCGAGCCGCCGAGGGGAACTATTTTATGAAGTATGTTTTGGCGATCATCAAGCCGTTCAAGCTCGACGAGGTTAAAGAAGCCCTGTCGAGTATCGGGGTCCAGGGCCTCACCGTCAGCGAGGTCAAGGGCTTCGGCCGGCAAAAGGGGCATACCGAGCTTTACCGCGGCGCTGAGTACGTGGTCGATTTCCTTCCCAAGGTCAAACTGGAAATTATCGTCTCCGACGAGCTGGCGCCCCAGGTGGTGCAGACTATCGAGCGCGCCGCGCGCACCGGTCGAATCGGCGACGGCAAGATCTTCGTCCTCCCGATGGAAGACGTAGTGCGAATCCGCACCGGCGAGCGCGGCACCAGCGCGCTTTAGTCCGGGCTCCAATCTCGCCGGCATCCTCCTGCTGATCGGCGCCGGCGCCCTATGGTCGCGGTTCCCCCCTGTCGCTTCGCCGCGTCTCCTGTCGAAGCCGGCCCCTAGTCCGAACATCCGAACAGATGATACTTTTACGGTTTCTGCTCTGATGGTTTGGGTACATTTGGCTGGCGGTGCGGGAACCAGTCGCGCTGCTCTATCGGCAGGAGGAGTTTTTGTCCAACCAGGATCGCAAGGAGCCGCAGGCCGCGGGTAAAAACCCGGTCACGATGGAGAAGCTCGTCAATCTCTGCAAGCGGCGCGGACTGGTCTTTCCCTCCAGCGACATCTACGGCGGTCTCGGCTCGACTTTCGATTACGGCCCGCTCGGAGTGGAGCTCAAACGCAACGTCAAGGAAGCCTGGTGGCGTCAGATGGTCCAGAGCCGCTCCGACGTGCTCGGTCTGGACGCCGCGATCCTGATGAATCCCAAGACCTGGGAAGCGTCGGGCCATCTCCAGAATTTCACCGACCCGATGGTCGATTGCAAAGCCTGCAAGAACCGCTTTCGCGCCGACCATCTGACGTCCGATCGCTGCCCTGAATGCGGCGGCGAGCTGACCGAGGCGCGCCGCTTTAACCTGATGTTCAAGACCTTCATGGGCCCGGTCGAAGACAGCGCCAGCACGGTCTATCTCCGCCCCGAAACCGCGCAGGGAATCTTCGTCAACTTTCCCAATATCGTGGATACCCAGCGCGTCAAGCTGCCTTTCGGCGTGGCCCAGATGGGCAAGTCGTTCCGCAATGAGATCACGCCCGGTAATTTTATTTTCCGCACCCGCGAGTTCGAGCAGATGGAGATGGAATTCTTCGTCAAGCCCGATCCGGCCGAGGAAACCCGCTGGTTCGAGTACTGGGTAAACGAGCGCTATAGCTGGTATCTCGAACTGGGACTCAAGAGCGACCGCCTGCGGCTGCGCCCGCATGGCGAAGAAGAGCTCTCGCACTATTCGCGCGGCACGACCGATATCGAGTACCTCTATCCCTTCGGATGGGGCGAGCTGGAGGGCATAGCGCGGCGCGGCAGCTACGATCTCGACCAGCATGCGCAGTTCAGCGGCAAGGATCTCACCTATTTCGACGAGGAAACGCATCAGCGCTTCCGCCCCTGGGTGATCGAGCCGGCGGTCGGCGTCGATCGCTCGATGCTGGCGTTCATGCTCGACGCCTACGACGAAGACGTGGTCGAGAACGAGGAGCGGATTGTACTAAGGCTCGACCCGCGGCTGGCGCCGATCAAGGTCGCGGTCTATCCGCTGCTGCGCAAGAACGGCCATCCCGAAAAAGCGCAGAAGGTCCGCGAGATGCTGCAGAAACGTTTCACCGTGGCGTACGATCAGGCCGGCTCGATCGGCCGCCGCTATCGGCGCCAGGACGAGGTCGGCACGCCCTACGGTGTGACTATCGACCATCAAACGATGGAGGACGATACGGTTACGCTCCGCGATCGCGATTCGACCGAGCAGGTCCGTCTGCCGATCGCGGAACTGGCCGCGGAGCTCACCAAGCGTATCGGCTGGTATCGATAGCAATTGAATTAGTCGGTCTGACGGCCGGTTGGAAAGTGTACTACCCAGATGTGGCAAATGACTGCGCCGTCACCCTTACCCTCTCCCGAAGGGAGAGGGGATTGGAAGACCTTTCCCATTGTATAGAGAATGAGAAAATTCCCTCTCCCTCCGGGAGAGCGACTGTGTTGGGAGTCAAGCGGGGCGGCGCGTTGCCCACAAGGTCCACAGGCGCTGGGATTTTGGGCAGTATCCCGCCTGTGGACTTGTGGACAACGCGCCGGTGGCTTAAGCGGGAGTGGGGCATGGTGGGCTCCAGGGCGTCTGATGTTTGAGCATCGCATTGAGGATGGTGAGCAGCTTGCGGGTGGCAGCGAGCAGGGCGACTTTCTTGGGCTTGCCCGCCTCGCGCAGGCGGCGATACAAGCTGCGCAACGCGGGGTTACAACGAATCGCGGAGAGCGTCGCCATATAGAGAGCACTGCGCACGTCCGCGCGCCCGCCGAAGATGGTACTGCGCCCGCGCCAGGCGCCGCTTTGCTGGTCGAACGGCGCGACGCCCACCAGGGCCGCGATCTGCTTGCGGTCCAGCCGCCCCAGTTCGGGCAGCCGCGCCACGATGATCGCCGCGGTCACCGCGCCCACGCCCGGCACTTGGTCGAGTTGTGCGCAGCGCCGGCCAAGGGGCGGATGGTCGCGCAGGCGCTGCTGGATCTGGCGATCAATCGCATCCCGCTCGCGTTCCAGGGTGCGAATCACGCGCGCGATGCTGGGGCGGATCGAGCGCGGCGCCTGCTGGCTGCGGTTGCGCTCCGCGCTCAACATCTTGATCACCTGCTGGCGGCGCATCACCAACGCTTTAAGCTCCTCGTCGGCCGCCTCGGGCGCCGGCGTGGGCGCCGGTTGCATCCGCTGGGCGAACTCGCACAGCCCGCGCGCATCCAGCCGATCGGTCTTCGCCAGGCGCCGGCCGGCTTGAGCAAAGTGATAGGTGTCGCGCGGGTTGACCAGGGCGGTGGGTACGCCCGCCTCCCACAGCGCCAAGTAGGCGGCGCGCTCGTAACCGCCCGAAGCCTCGATTACCACCAGCTGGACCACGCTTTGACTCAAGTGCTCGAGCAGCGTGGCGAGGCCCAGTTCATCGTTGGACACGCTGAACGATTGACCGCTGGACAGGGCCACTTCCAGCGTGCGCTTGCTCACATCGACTCCAACCGATATCGCTCCGTCCATGACCCGCTCCTTGGCTGTGCCGGCCCCGCCCTTCCTTGCGCGATTCGGGCTGTGCCTGTCAGGCCGCCCCAGCGACTGTTCGGGCTCTGGGCCGGAGTTATGGGCGCGGCGACCACGCTCTCCCGCGGCCTCATTAGACCCAGGGCAATTCGGCCTGCCGCGCCCTCGTCCTACTCCATCTTCGGACTCCGGGGGCAACATACAAGGGCAAGCGGCGCGGCGTTTGTCTTATTGTGCAAACGCCGTGACGCGCGGGTGAGGGCGATGTCGATCACGCCTCAGCGCGGCGTCGCCCGCAATCGGAAATCACAGCGAACTGGACAGAGTAGTCAACGGAGCACTGAAAATGGCTCGTGTTCATCCTGAGATCTACTTCTTCGGCGCCGGCGTGGCGGAGGGCGGCGCCAAGCTGCGCGAGTTGCTCGGCGGCAAAGGCGCCAACCTGGCCGAGATGGCGTCGCTCAAGCTGCCGGTGCCGCCCGGCTTCACGATCTCGACCCGGGTCTGCAACTACTTTTATGCTCATGGCAACAAGTATCCGGCGGGGCTGACCCAGGGAGTCGCCAAAAGTATCGCGCGGGTCGAAAAGGCGCTCGGACGCAAGTTCGGCGACCCGCAGAATCCGCTGCTGGTCTCGGTGCGATCGGGCGCGCGGGTCTCGATGCCGGGCATGATGGACACCGTGCTTAACCTGGGGCTCAACGACCAGACCGTGCGCGGCCTGGAGGCGGCGAGCAACAATGCACGCTTCGCCTGGGACTCGTACCGCCGCTTTTGCCAGATGTACGGCGACGTAGTGCTGAAGCTCAAGCCCGAGAACAAGAACGATCCCGACCCGTTCGAGGAGTTGATCGATCGCAAGAAGGCGACCCGCGGCGTCACCCAGGACGTGGAACTGGGCGTGAACGATCTAAAGGAGCTGGTCGGCGAATTCCGCGAGCTGATTCGCCGCCGCGTCGGCCGCGACATCCCGCAGGATCCGCGCGAGCAGCTATGGGAAGCGATCGGCGCGGTCTTCGGCTCGTGGAACAACGACCGCGCGATCACCTATCGCAAGCTCAACAACATCCCGGGCGACTGGGGCACCGCAGTCAGTGTGCAATCGATGGTGTTCGGCAACCTCGGCGACGATTGCGCCACCGGCGTCGCCTTCACCCGCGATCCCTCCACGGGCGAGCCCGGAATCTACGGCGAATTCCTGCCCAATGCGCAGGGCGAGGACGTGGTGGCCGGTATCCGCACGCCGCAGCAAATCAGCCTCAAGGCGGGGCGCGCGTGGGCTGCGCGTAACAACGTAAGCGAGCAGGAACGGAAGGCAGAGCATGCCACGCTGGAAGAAAGCTTCCCGGCGGTCTACCAGGAGCTGCTGAAAATCTCCGCGCGCCTGGAAAAGCATTTCCGCGACATGCAGGACATGGAGTTCACGATCGAGCGCGGCCGGTTGTTCATGCTGCAGACCCGCAACGGCAAGCGCACCGCCGAAGCGGCCGTGCGTTGCGCGGTCCAGATGGCCCAGGAGCGCCTGATCGATCGTCGCACCGCGCTGATGCGCGTCGAGCCGGTACAGCTCGAACAACTGCTCCATCCGCGGCTTGACCCCAAGATCAAAAAAGAAGTCCTGGCGCGCGGCTTGCCCGCGTCGCCGGGCGCGGTGTTCGGCGAAGTCGTTTTCTCGGCCGACGAAGCGGTTGCGGTCCGCGAGGCCGGACGCCATGTAATCCTGGTGCGGGTCGAGACCTCGCCCGAGGACATCCACGGGATGCAGGCCGCCGAGGGAATTTTGACCGCGCGCGGTGGGATGACCAGTCACGCGGCGGTGGTCGCGCGCGGGATGGGCAAGTGCTGCGTCGCGGGATGCTCGGCGCTCCAGATCGATTACCCGGCAGGTGTGCTCGCGGTCGACGGACGCGTGATTCGGCGCGGCGAGTATCTCACGCTGGACGGCTCCAGCGGCGAGGTGATCGCCGGACGCGTGCCGACTGTCGAGCCGGAGATGTCGTCATTTTTCAACCAGTTCATGTCGTGGGCCGACGCGGAGCGCAGGCTCGGCGTGCGCGCCAACGCCGACACGCCCACCGACGCCAAAGTAGCGCGCGAGTTCGGCGCCGAGGGAATCGGACTGTGCCGCACCGAGCATATGTTTTTCGCGCCCGAGCGGATCGAGGCGGTGCGGCAGATGATTCTCGCAGAAACCGGCGCGCAGCGGGCGGCGGCGCTGGCAAAAATCGTCCCGATGCAGCGCGGAGACTTCGTCGCGATTTTGCGCGAAATGGCCGGCCTGCCGGTTACGATTCGCCTGCTCGATCCGCCGTTGCATGAATTTTTGCCCAAGGAAGATCACGAGATCCGCGATCTCGCTGCCAAGATGGGCGTGACCTTCGATCATCTCAAGCGCGTGCGCGACAACCTGGTCGAGTTCAACCCGATGCTGGGGCATCGCGGATCGCGCCTCGGAATCAGTTTCCCCGAAATCTACAAGGCGCAGGCGCGCGCGATCCTCGAAGCAGCCGCCGAGCTGCGCGCCAAGGGCGTCAAGGCGATTGTGGAAATCATGCTGCCGCTGATCGGCGATCGCAAGGAATTCGACGTTTTGGCCGCAGACATTCGGGAGGTGGCGCGCGAGGTGCTGGGCGGCCGCGCCGCCAAGGTGCCGTATACGATCGGCACGATGATCGAGTTGCCGCGCGCCTGTATCGAGGCGGGGCCGATCGCCGCCGCCGCCGACTTTTTCTCCTTCGGCACCAACGACCTCACGCAAATGACCTATGGGCTCTCGCGCGACGACTCGGTGAAATTCCTCGACGACTATCTCGATCGCGGCATCTACAAGAAGGACCCGTTCCAGGAACTCGACGCCGACGGCGTCGGCGACTTGATGCGGATCGCGATCGAGCGCGGGCGCAAGGCCAAGCGCAGCCTGAAACTCGGAATCTGCGGAGAGCACGGCGGCGATCCGGCCAGCGTGAAGCTCTGCCATCGCCTCGGACTCGATTACGTTTCATGCTCGCCCTACCGAATTCCGGTCGCGCGCCTGGCCGCCGCGCAAGCCGCGATCGAGGAGCGCAAATCGAAGCGGGAATTCAAGGACGTATAGCGGGTGGCGCAAGCTCATCATGAAAACGCGCTGTTCGCCCAAGCGTTACGTCGTCTGCATAAACAATGCGGCTTACCCGGCGTCGCTCGAACTGCGGAAAATCTATCGCTGTCTGGCAGACCCCACAGCCTCGCGGCATGGACTCCTTCGAATCATCGACGAGTCCGGTGAAGACTTTCTTTACCCCGACAGCTTCTTTGTTGTCATAGAGTTGCCGAGAACCACTGAGAGGCTTCTGTCGGCGGCTGGTTAGCCGCGCCGCGACCCGACTATTCCCGCCTTTAGTATCCGCAGTTCGAAACTCCGCAGACGCTTGAACCATACGAGCTTGTAGGCAAATCCGGGGAAAGCGGCGTTGAGACCGCTGGGGTTCGGCAGCACGAACACTCGCGCGCCGTGGATCACTTCGGGCTTTGGGCCGGCGCCGCCGCTGGCTGCGAGGCTGAAAAAGTACTGGTAGAGCGTGATTCCGACGAAAGCGACGATTGCCGGACGGACTCGTCGAATCTTCGCGGTCAAGGTGCGCAGTCCGGTCTTCATCTCATCGGGGCGGAGTTCGGATGCGGCGCGTGTGGCTCGCGGGCACAAATTGGTCAGCGCCATCCCGAACTCGGCGAGCCGCCCATCGTCGGCGAACGTGATCGGCTCGGGCACCAGCCGCGAAGCGTACAGAAGCCGCCAGAACGGATTTCCGGGACCTGCAAAGTGATGCCCGACCGCAGCCGAACGGAGACTCGGGTTGATGCCCACGAACAGGATACGCGGGTTGGGGGTAATTACATCGCGCAGCGCCACGGATTATGGCAGCGGGATCACGTTGACGCGGTCGCCTTCCGCAACGTCCAGCAGCTTCAGGATCTCCGGCGCGGCGGACAGGCGTCCCGCTTCGGCGCGCGCCACAGCCTTCACTGCGCGAAAGCCGCGAGCGTCGTCACGCGCCACCAAGAAGCTCTTCCCTCCGTCGGCTGATCCAGCGCCGCGCGTGATCCGGTAACTGCGGCAGTTTTTCACCGGATCGAGATCGGCGATCTGGCCGCCGTAGTAAGGACCGCCGTCGAATGGATCGATTTGATTGAGGAACCGCATCCCGGCCTGTTCGAGTAATCTCACGGCGCCGCGGGTCTGCTCGCCCGGCGCGCCGAGCGAATCGCGCACCTCCTCGGGGAGCAGAAAAGTATAAAGCGGCGACTCGGGGAAGAGCTCGCGGATGAATTGCTTGTCGCGAGTCGAGAGCCGGTCAGCCTCGCGGAAGGTAAGCCCGGTGACTGGGCCGCCCCAATGGTCCCAGAAGGCGTTGCGATGGCCCGGCGCGATCGGCGGCAGCATCTCGGCTATCAGCTCGCGCTCGAAGCGCGCGCGATGCTTCGCAATGTAGAGAAATCTTACCCACGAGAGCTGCCGGCCGACGCGTTGCGGGTTACGGCGCATCGCGCGCTTCACGATCAGGCCGCCAAGCTCACTGGGGCCGTCCATCGAATAGCGCAGGCGCAAATGGGTATGGCGGAACATTTTGCGCAGCGAGTGGGAGTAACGTTCGTCGCTGTCGATTTGCAGGTAGTAATGCGGCGAGCGCGGCGTGCCGTGCTTGCCGATTATCATCGAGGCTCCGGCGATCGTCCCCGTGCCGGCGGCCTCGGCGCAGAACAGGTAGGCCGTTCGGGAACGCTCGCGAATCCTTCCGGCGAAGGAGCGCGCCGAGCGCTCCAGTAGGGCACGCAGCGCGGAAGATTCGGTCGGCATATTGATCGAATCGAGCGCGCGCGCGAGCTTCAGGAGCTGGCGCCAATCGCCGGGCCGTGCCTGGCGAAGCAAGAACATCGGATCGCTCTCCCTCCTGTGAAGCAGCATAACATCGCGAACTACAAGGGAAAATTCGACACATCACGGCGCTCAGCGCTCCATTTGCCGCGGGCCGGCGGCTCGTTGCTTTAAAAATGGCCCTCGGATAGCTTGAATATTGGGCCGGCGGACTGGCTGGCGGTAAGGAGGCGTGGAGATGGAGTTGCCGAAGTGCCAGAAGTGCAATAATGGCACCTTGATCCCTCTATCGGACTACGGGCAGGAAGGCGCTTCGGTCATTTTCAAGGCTTGGGTATGCACCAATCCTGACTGCGGCTTCAGCTTGCGCGTCGACAAGGGCGAGGTCTCCTACGGCAAACGGGTCGAGCCCAAGCACTAACTGACGCGTAATTTAACAAAAAGGCGGTCCCGGCCGGGCCGCCTTTTTTTTGACGCAGCGCACATGCTAACCTCAATGCTTTTCTGCAAACGGGTTAGTCAGCAGCGGAGAGAAACGGCTTGAGCTTGTCGCACACCTCGGGATCCCGGTTGGCGCCCTTTTTAACGCACTCACGGCATAGCGTGATCAGAACGGGAGTGTTGTTGTTGAGCGGATTAGGCACCGGCGTTGAACGCAATCTGACCTCAGGTTCGCTCTTTCCACAACATCGGCAATAATCATCCGTAGTCGTCAGCTTTTTACGCGATCGCGGCCTGCCTTCTCGCCGCCCACGATGCGTCGCAGGCTCCAAAGCAAAAAGCCCCACGCGATGCTAGCGCAACGCCGGCAGATGAATAAATGGTAATTTCCGCGCCCGCCCGGCCCATATGCCCGTCGCTGCACTGGAGACTCCGGCCCGCGCCCGCTATTCTCGGTCCACGGAACTGCGCCAGGATTCGGAGGCCCTCCCGATGCGAACCGTAATCGTGCTCCTGATCGATGGACTGTCGCGCAAGATGATCGACTCGGTCCCGACCCCGAACTTCGCGAGGATTCGGAGCGAAGGCGCCTTCACCGATCATCTGGAGCCGGTCTTTCCGTCGATATCCGAGCCCAACTGGGTGTCGGCGTCGACCGGATGCTGGCCCGAAAATCATGGCGTGGTCAGCGCGCAATTCGACGACCGCCGGCTGGGGTTCTTCAATCACGATGTCGACGCCGATTGGCTCAGCGGCGGCGAACTGCTGCATCAGGTGGCCGAGCGCCAGGGCGTGCGGACAGCGGCTCTCGGATGGTACGGGCGATTCTCGAAGAGCCGCGGCGCGCTCGCCACTTACGTTTCGCCCGAACGCAAGGTGCCGTGGACGCTCGCCGAGTACCCGAGCGAGCGCCAGCGGACCGACGACATCATCGACTGTCTGGAGATGACTGACGGTCGGCGCCCGCGCCTGATCCTGGGATACTTCGCCCAGCCGGACGAAGTGGTTCATGCCCACGGGATCGATTCGCCGCAGGCGCGCGCGGCGATCATCGGCGCCGACGCCGAAGTGGGCCGCCTGCTCGATACGATCGGCCGGCTGCCCTATGGCGGCGAGGTCACGTTGATCGTGATGTCGGACCACGGCCATCTTCCGGTCGCGCACCTGGTCAACGTGCGGCGCGTCCTGACCCGCAACGGCATCCGCGCGCGCGACGTGACTACGGGCACCACGAGCTTTCTGCACTTCGAGGACAAGTCGCAAATCGATCGCGCTTGCCGGGCGCTGGAGGCCTATCGCGAGTTCGACGTCATACGGCGTGAAGCGCCGCCGCCTTTCGCGCATCTCGGAACCGGCGAGCGAGTGGGCGACCTGATTCTGTCGGCGCACACGGGCTATTACATGGTCGATCCGGGTCTCGCACCCTGGTATCTGAAGCCGCTGGCCACCGTCGGGCGCGACATCTATCCGAGTCCCTTCATGGGCGTGGGACTGGTCTCCACGCACGGCTATCCTCCCGACACGGTGGGTATCCAGGGCGTGCTATACGCGTGGGGCAGTGGCATTGCGCGCGGCCGCGAGATCAAGGGCGCGCGCATGATCGATATCCATCCGACGGTGACGCGCCTGCTCGAAATCGAGCACGGCCGCCCGCTCGACGGCGCCGCGCTCGAGTCGCTCGCAGCCTGACCGTCGGCCAGCCCAGAGCGCGTGAGTCTTTGACTTGTTGCAGCGGCGGCAACTCTGCTTTTCGCGCTCTCCAAAATCAGGAAGTAGGACCGGCGTCTCGCCGGTCGCGGCCGGCGGGACGCCGGCCCTACTTCGGATCGGAGAGGATACTGCCCGCCGCGGAGATTGAACTTAAATTGAACTTCACTGGCGGCGCAGCGGGATTGCGAGATAGCAGCCGAACTCCTTTGGAAAGTCGACTGACACTCGGGCATGGACGCGGCCCTGGCGATCGAGCAAACGCGCGCGATCGGCGATCGGCACCACCGGGCCATGCCAGATGTTGGGATGGATATAGAGGCCGCGGCTGCCGTCGCACCAGAAGGCGACGAAACGCTCGGGCGTAACGTCGTCGCCCGGCAGCGCCAGCGGCACTATGAAGGCGCCGTCGCCTTGCGGGTAGAAGAGTTGGCCGCCGTCGGGATGATAATTCGCGCGCCAGACCAACGCGCGCTCGCGAGCCGCGGCGGGACCGGTCGCCGTCGCCTCTTCGGGCCATTGGCTCCAGCCGAACAGGTAACTGTCGCCGACGGCGTGGTTGCGTGCGTACAGCGTTTGGCCCTGCCAGCAGAATTCGAACAACCCTTCCGTGATGCCGCCCTGATCGCCCGAATTCTCATCGACGGGACGCCAGCCCTGCGCCGGCCATCGCACGATTTCGATCGGAAAATCCGCCGGCCGTTCGACCAGGCATCCGTAGGGCCGGAGCGATTCGGCGGTCGCCTCAACCAGGGGCGCTTCGACATAGCGGCGCACGCCGGTGGTGGGTACGTAGGCGATCGCGGAAAGATCGATATCCAGACGATCGGTATCCAATCACTCACCCTTGCGGAACGGATTATCGCGGAAGACCGGATCGAGAGGATTGCAGCCCCTCCATGGATCGTCCGCCAGGTTCAAATTACTCGCCATATTCGTCCCCGTTGCGGTCAGCAGTGAGAAGTGAAAAGCGCGATTCCAACGCGCGCCGTCACAAGACCTTTACGCCGTTGACGAACCGCGAGTCGAGCCGCGCATGTCGGCCATGATGGCAGCGTTCTCATTGCGATCGTTCAGCCTTGCATTTTCCTTCGTTCTCCGAAATCTTGATCGCCATGTTGTGGGCCATCACGTCGTACTTCAATCCATCGAATTACAAGAGCCGGTTGACCACCTATCGGACCTTCAAGGAGCACTTGCGCGTTCCCCTCATCGCGGTCGAACTCTCCTTCGGCGGCCGGTTCGAGCTCCAAAACGATGACGCGGACATCGTCGTGCAGCTAATCGGGCGCGATGTGCTCTGGCAGAAAGAACGCCTGCTGAATATTGCCCTGCGCTCGCTCCCGCCTGAATGCGACGCGGTCGCGTGGCTGGACGCTGACGTCATCTTTGCAAGCGATGACTGGCCCCAACGTGCGCAGGCAGCCTTGGAGCGATTTTCCATCGTTCAGCTTTTCAGCGAACGCCGCAACCTGGCGCAAGGCGCGACGCGCAACGGATCGGATTGGGCCCCGCTCGAGCTGGTCGCTCCGGGCGTGGGCTTTACGATCGCGACGGGCAGGTTGGAACCTGATGTTCTGCGAGTCGCGGGGGCGTACGCCGTAATCGGGGGCCCGACCAACGGGCTGGCTTGGGCGGCGCGACGATCTTTGCTCGATCGGCACGGCTTGTACGATGCACACATCTTGGGTCAGGGAGATCGAGCGATCGTGTGCGCTTCGATCGGAAGATTTGACTGCTGGGTCGAGGCCGCGGCCACCAATAGCCGCCAGGAACAGCACTATCGGGCCTGGGGTGAACCATTCTTTGCGGATGTCGCCAACGGAATCGGCTTCATCGAGGGGCGAATTTTTCACCTCTGGCACGGTGACACGAAGGGCCGGGTTTTGCGTACTGCTGCCTACCGGGATTTCAGAAGATTCAGTTTTGATCCCTTCAATGACATTGCCATCGATGCAAGTGGCTGCTGGCGATGGAATAGCGACAGGCCTGAGATGCATCGATACGTGCTCGACTACTTTGCCTCCCGAAAGGAAGACGGCTAGCCGCCAGACAGCAACGTCTTTCAAGGCAACCGAGTTATCAACCTCGACTCCGATCGATTCCAGCCGGGCAGGGTGGACTGATGAATCTATGGACGTCCGTTCGCGACATCCAAAATGAGACGTACCACGAGTCGAGCCGCGCATATCGGCCATGATGTCAGCGTTCTCATCGCGATCGTTCAGCCTTGCGTTTTCCTTCGTTCTCCGAAATCTTGATCGCCATGTTGTGGGCAATCACGTCGTATTTCAATCCGTCGAACTACAAGAATCGGCTCATCACCTATCGGACCTTCAAGGAGCATTTGCGCGTTCCGCTCATCGCGGTCGAACTGTCCTTCGGCGGTCGGTTCGAGCTCCAAAACGACGACGCGGACATCGTCGTACGGTTAATCGGGCGAGATGTGCTCTGGCAGAAAGAACGCCTGCTGAATATTGCCCTGCGCTCGCTCCCGCCTGAATGCGACGTGGTCGCGTGGCTGGACGCTGACGTCATCTTTGCAAGCGATGACTGGCCCCAACGTGCGCAGGCAGCCTTGGAGCGATTTTGCATCGTTCAGCTTTTCACCGAGCGCTGCAACCTGGCGCGAGGCGCTACGCGCAATGGGTCGGATTGGACTCCAGTCGAGCTAGCCGCTCCGGGCGTGGGTTACGCGATAGCTGCCGGCAAGCGCGTCGATCTGCAAATTCCCGGGGCCTACCTTACCGGAGGCTCGACCACCGGGCTGGCCTGGGCGGCGCGAAGATCTTTGCTCGATCGGCACGGATTGTACGACGCGCATATTCTCGGCGCCGGAGATCGAGCGATCGCGTGCGCCGCAATCGGAAGATTTGACTTCTGGGTAGAAGCCGCCGCTGCCAATAGCCTCCAGGAGCGGCACTATCGAGCCTGGGGCGAACCATTCTTCGCGGATGTGACCAACGGAATCGGCTTCATTGATGGGCGAATCTTTCACCTATGGCATGGTGATGGCAAAGACCGGCGATTCGCACAAAAACATCGGGAGTTCAGAAAATTCGGCTTTGACCCCTTCAGCGACATCGCTATCGAGGCAAACGGCTGCTGGCGATGGAGTACCGCGAAGCCCGAGATGCATCGATACCTGCTCGACTACTTCACGGTCCGAAAGGAAGATGGCTAGCCCTTGGATAGCAACGTTTTTCAAAGCGAGAGAAGGATGGACCGCCGCTCGATTCCGGCCAGGTGGTTTGGAGTTGCTAAGTCTACAGATGTCGATGCGCGGCATCAGAAATGAGACGCTCATAGGAACCGACGAATTCGTCTAAGGTGTGGTTCAGCATACTTTGTCGTGCGCGCTGACCTATCGCCGATCGCAGAGGCTCATTCCCCAGCGCGAGGAGGGTCTTCTCAGTCAGATCGGCGATGTCACCCTTGCGGAACAAGAGGCCCGTTTCACAATCGCGCATTACCTCTCTGGCGGCTGGTATATCACTGGCGATTAGCAACTTTCCGCAGGCCTGGGTCTCCAGGTACACCAAAGCGAGCCCCTCACGGTCGGAGGGCAGGACCACCGCATCCGCCAGATTGATAAAGTCAGGCATGCGGTCGTGATCGACCCATCCGACGAAACGGAAATGGCGCTCGAGACCTCTGCGCTTGCATTCCTCTTCCATTTCTGGCCGGTACGGTCCGTCTCCGACGATCACGTACACTACTTCCGCTCTGTGTCTTAGCACCTGTTCAGCCGACTTGATTACGTCAACAGGACTCTTGGCCGGCCGCAGATTCGAGGCGTGGAGAACTGTAGGTTGGTTTGGACCAATGCCAAGCTGGCCAAGCAAAGCCGGGTTCTTGGGGCGCGGGGCGAATTTGCGGTGATCGACCGCGTTGGGAATTACTCTCACCTCAACGAGGCCGAGCCCTTGCATCGCCGCGCCAAGATGATTTGCCACGGCAACGACGCAGCGGGCTTGTCGAAATTGTGCGAGCAGCTTCTTCCTGGCGAGGGCGGGATAGGTTTTAACGATCCCGGCTGTGGTCGCAGTCTCCTGAACCAGCACGATGAACGGAATCTCTTCCGCCCGGGCCAGATCGGCCACGTGCCATACAAAAAGCCCGCGACCGACGATCACGACCTGCGGACGAGCCTCCGCCAGCGCCGCATGAAAGCCGCGCCGAATGCCTTCCCCTTCGACTCTAAGGCTCTCTGCGGCCAGTGGATTGTCGGCGTCGAAGTAAACCACCGGAAATACCCGTACGGGAAACCTCGCGATTGAAAGCTCGGGATGCGCCCTCGCGAACGGATCGCCGGCGGTGAGAACCTGCTCAGTTGCGGGAGACAAGGCTCTGACCTGGTGCCCAAGGCCGGCAAGACCACTGAGAAGCTGAAATCCGACAATCGCCGAGCCGCCCTTATCCGGAGGAAGCGCGCCGATATAAAGGACTCTCAGACCCGCCCCCGGCCGGGGCAGTCTGCTACGCGGTGTCACGGAAAAGCCAACCGGTCTTGTCTGTTCCGAGTTGCCGCTCGATATCACGCGCATTCGGTATCAAAGCATAGGTTACAGCCGAATTGAGCCTGGTATTGTGAGGATCAAAGAGCTCCTGGACTCGCGCCAGTATCCCCCAGTCTGAGATGGCGCTTCCCCCCAGAAAGACGACGAGCCGATTGTAAAACTCGGCGCGATCGCTCGCCTTTAGAGCCAAGTCAAAAAAATCTTCATACCACAATTCCAGAAACTCCGCGCCACTCTCGCGCAGAATCTGTCCATAATGCGCGACGGTTGTCGCTTCGGAGCGCAATTTGGACCTGAGGGACTCAATGTCGAGCGCCTGGAACTTGAACTCCAAAACCCTCTGCCTTTCGCTGGGAGCGAATGTTCCCCACACCTTCGTCTGCCAAGACATATGCTGGGAAACCAAGCGACGTAAGGTATTTCTGCGGTTAAGGTAGAGAACCCGATGAGTACGTTGCCGCAGGAGATGTTTGTTTAGTTCCTCATTAGCGCCGAAAGGCCACCCGCTTGGGTCCCAAACGTGCTTTATTCCATTATGCGTTTTCCATATGGCGCGGAGCGCGTCATCCAAGGACGGGATATCTCTGGCGCGGTACAATGCCTGATGATTATTCGGGTTGAACGGCTCACGAAGGCAATGGATCTCAGGGTGGCAGTTCAACTGGCGCATCAGAGTGGTACTACCGCACCGGCTTAGGGAAAAAATCGCGAACCTGCTGATCATTTGTCCTGGTACCGATTACCCGCCCCCGGTTCAGACTGCAGATGATCAGTGCTCATTTTACTGGGCGCTCAGAGGCATCGGTAGAGCGCTTCGATCAGGCCGCGCGGGCGGGGATTGCCCCATCGGGGGCCCATCGCGTTCATCACGTAGCCGAATGCTAGTTTGGCTTGCGGGTCGGCGAAGCCGACCGAGCCGCCGGCGCCGACGTGGCCGAACGCGCCCGGATTTGGTCCGGCCGGCAGATAGCCGCCCGCCTTCTGATCCGGATGCGCGCGCGTGAGCTGGAATCCGAGCCCGAATCGCGACGGCCGCTGCAACACCGCGTCTTCGCCGGATGAGTGTTCGATGACAGCCTCGCGCAGCGTATCGGTTCCGATTATTCGGACTCCGTCGATCGCGCCGCCCGCCGCGAGTGCGGCATAGATCCGCGCGACGCCGCGCGCCGTCGCATGTCCGTTGGTGGAGGGAATCTCCGCCGCGCGCCACTCGCGGCGATTGGTCCATCCGATTCCCGAGAGTCCGGGCGGATTGGCGTAGGCGTTGCGGATCATGAGCAGCTCGTCGGTGGCCGGCTCGGCTGCGAACATCGGCGGCACTTCGCCCCAAACGAATTCGGCTGTGCGCGCGTCCTCATGCGCCGGCGTTCCGACCCGGAAATCAGCGCCGAGCGGACCGGCGATCTCTTCGCGGATTACCGTTCCGATAGAGCGGCCGGTGATGCGGCGCACGACTTCGCCGATCAGATAGCCGAACGTGTTGACGTGATAACCATGACGGCTCCCTGGTGGCCACCAGGGGCGCTCGTTAGCCAGCGCCGTGGTCATCGCGTTCCAGTCGAGCATCGCATCGTCGGGCAGCGTATGGCGAATCGCGGGCAGGCCGGCGCGATGGCTGAGCACTTGGCGGATCGTAACACTGCCCTTGCCGCACGCCTCGAAGCCGGGCCAGTAGCGCGCGATGCTCGCGTCGAGATCGAGCGCGCCGCGCTCCACGGCCTGATGGGCAGCCAGCGCGGCGAACGGCTTGCCGACCGAGAAGACCGCGACCAGCGTGTCGGGCCGCCACGGACGCGTCTTGGCGGCGTCGAGGTGACCACCCCATAGGTCCACCACGACGCGCCCATCGATCCAGATGCAAACGGCCGCTCCGATCTCGCCGTGCTCCGCGAAGTTGCGCCGGAACGCGTCGCGGACCGCCGCGAAGCGGGCGTCGCAGCGGCCGTCGATCGGGTCGGGAGGCACCTCAGCCATACAGGCGTTTGGCTTCGGCGCTCAGCTCCGCGCGGAAATCCGGATGCGCCACCGCGATCAGCTCGCGGGCGCGATCCTTGATCGACTTGCCGCGCAGCGTCGCGATTCCATACTCGGTGACGACGTAATGCACGCACGCGCGCGGCAGGGTTACGATCGAGGCGGGCGCCAGCGCCGCGACGATCCGCGAGACGCGGACGCCGCGCACGGCCGCGGTCGAGGGCAGCACGACGATCGATTTGCCGCCGGCCAGGCACGCGCCCATCCCGAATGCGAGCTGGCCGCCGCTTCCGGTGTACATCTGATGCGCGATCGATTCGGAATCGGCCTGGCCGGTCAGATCGATGCTCAGCGCATTGTTGATCGCGATGATGCCGTCCTCGCGCGCGATCAGCCGGAGGTCGTCGGTGAGATTGAAATCATAGAGATGGAAACCGGGATGGCCGTCGGCGTATTCGAGCTCTTCGCGCGGCGTCGCGAGCGCAAACGCGCTGCCGACCACGAGCTCGGGATAGATTTTTTTGTACTTGCCGGTGAGCACGCCGTCGCGCACCAGAGGGGTGGTGCCTCGCGGAATGATTTCGGTCTGCAAGCCGAGGTCGTGATGGTTGCGCAGATGCGGCATCAGCATCCCGGAGGCCGAGCCGACGCCGACCTGGATGGTCGCGCGATCGGGAACCAGTTCGTGCGCCACAGTCTCGCCGATCGTGTTCACCACGCGCTTCTCGTCTTCGGAGGGAATCGGCAGCGGCAACTCGGGCAGCCCGATCTGCTGCTCGACCAGGTAGTCAATCTCTGAAATGTGCAGGCAATTGTCGCCGCCGATGCGGACCATGTGCTCGTTGACTTCGGCGATCACCAGCTTGGCATTGCGCGAGAGCAGCTTCGACATGATTTGCACGTCGCCGAAGTTGACGTAGCCGTTGGCGTCGGGCGGCGAGACCATGATCATGCTGACGTTGAAATTATCCAGCGACGGCGGCAGAACGTTGGCGCGAAAATAGGAAACCGGCGTGTACTCGACCGCGCCGCGCGCATATAGAGGACGGTCGATCAGCGTCAGGTAGAACGATTCGAGCCGGAACCGTTCGCCGAGTCCGGGCAAATCCCAACTGAAAATGGCGGCGCCGTGGTTGACCACCACGTTCTCGATTTCCATCAGGCGCGCGGCGAGCGCGGTGCAGAGCGTGAGCGGCGAGGATTGCGCGATCGAAATCACCACGCGGTCGCCCGAGTGGATATGGTTGACCGCCTCCTCAGCCGTCACGAGCCTGGCGCCCAGCCGCGAGCGCCAGTCGCCTTTTGGAGAGCCCGCTTCTTTGAGCATCAGGCGGCGGGCGAGGCGAGTTCGGGCGCGGCGAGTTCAGGATCGATCCCCAACTCGCGCAGGAAACCGGTGATGCGATCGGTGAGCAATCCGACCTTGCGCAGGTTACTCACAATCGTGGCGTGCATCTCGCGCTTGAAGAGCTTGCGGAACAGCGCGTAGTCGGTGCCGCGGGCGATCTCCTTGCGCACGCGCCGGATGCCGTCGATTTCGCGGGCGTCCATCCCGACCGCCTCGTAAGCCTCGCGCGGGAACTGGCCGGTCAGCACCAGTCTCAGCGCTTCGCGCGTGAAGTCCTCGAGCTCGCGCAGCTCGCCGGCGCTGAGGCCGGCGATCTCGTCGGGCAGGCTGAGCACGGAGAATCCCATGTGACGCGACTCGTCGGCCAGAATCCGCCGGCAAATCTCCTGAAGCAGCGGGTCTTGCGCCGTCTCAGCCTGCATCCGGAACAGCGCGACGGCGAAAGTCTCGGCGATCAGGTGAAGTCCGACCGTCTTGATGAACCACTTCGGGCTGCCAAGTATGTAATCGAACAGCGACTTCACGTTCGGCGTGAGCGGATAGATGCGGTTTCCGCACTTGTCGATCAAGTAGCGGCTCAGCACCTCGGTGTGGCGCGCTTCGTCGACCACCTGAGTGGCCTGGAAGAACTTCGCGTCGTTGCCGGGAACTATGTCGACGAGTTGGCTGCACGCGAGCATCGCGCCTTCCTCACCGTGCAGAAGCTGCGAGAGCCGCCAGCATGAGAACTCCACGTTGAGCCGGCGCCGGCGCGGCGCCTCGAGGTGATCCCAATACTCGCTGCCGTGGCCGTCGATCAACTCGTCGGCGAAGATTCCGCGCTCCAGGTCGACCGGCTGGGTCCAGTCGATGTCGCGCGCGGCGTTCCATTGGTCGCGCTTGGCGTTCTCGTAGAGCCGGCGCATGTCGGGCGCCTGCGTCGCGTAGATCCGCTGATAGCAGGTATCGAAGGAACTCGTCACCCGATGATCGGTTGATTGCATCCGCGCGCTCCCGAGGCCGTGAACGATCGGTCTGGAACGACGCTATCAAATTCGACCGGATGCTGAAAACCGCGTTTCACCGGTGGGCGGCTGTGAAGATGTGCCACGCCAAGTGGCCGACCGAGCGACGGGTAAACGCACGTGGCAACGGAGGCGAGCGGGGTGTACTCTCCTGCCGACGCCGGAAAGACCATGGACCAAACCCGGGTCGAACTTTGCGTTTCCATACCGCCTGGCGTTGGCGCGAACCTTAATCAGGATTCAAAATGGAAATCGAGGTTGACGGTCGCGGCCTGGCGGATCAGTACGGGCTGGGCGCGTTTCTGATCTACCTCGCGTTCTCGATACTATTTTTCGGACGCACCCTGTTTGGGCACTTCTCAACTCTAAGCATTGGCCAGAGCAGTGACCCGGGTGCATCCATGTGGTGGCTGGTGTGGGTGCCCTACGCAATCACCCATCGCATAAACCCTTTTTTTACGTCGCTAGTCTGGGCTCCGATCGGCGGGAGTCTCGCATGGAAGACCTTTATGCCGCTGGTGGACCTGGCAGCGTGGCCGATCACGGGAATCTACGGTCCGATCGTAGCGTACAATATACTTTGCGTGCTGGCTCCGCCGCTGGCAGGTTGGACCACCTTTCTTCTTTGCAGGTACATCACCAAGCGCTATTGGCCGTCGCTGGTCGGCGGCTACATATTTGCTTTCTCCACCTACATGCTTTGTCAGACTTCGGCACATCTCGGTCTGACCCTGATTTTCCTGATTCCGTTCGCCGTCTATCTGGTCTTGCGCCGGATCTCCAACGACATAGGACCGCGCCGGTTCGCGATCCTGTTCGCTCTGTTTCTGACCGTCCAGTTCCTTATCCGGAGCGATCCCCTTGCCATGCTGACACTCTTCGGCGGCATTGCGATGCTGCTGGCTTTTGTTCTGGCGACGGCCGAGCTCAGGCAGCGCCTGTATGCGACTTTTCTGGGCCTCAGCGCCGGCTACGCATTGGCCCTGCTGCTGCTCAGCCCATACCTCTACTTTATGTTCGGGTTTGGCGGCTCATCCGGCCCGATCTGGCCGAAGAGCATCTACTCTGCCGATCTCGCGAACTTCTCGATCCCTACGCGCGTGAATCTGTGCGGCGAGTTCGGCGGATTCGAGGCGATTGCCCGAACGTTCAGCGCCAACATCTCCGAAGCTTCAGCCTACTTGAGCCCCGGCCTGGTTATGATTGCCATATTGTTCGCGCGCGCGCGCTGGCGGGAGCCGGTCGGAAAGCTCCTGATCCTGATGCTGGTGATCGTCTGCGTCGCATCGCTGGGAGGCGTTGTGCATTTCGCCGGTTCGGCGCTCTGCCCGCTGCCCTGGAGGCGGTTTTTCCATCTGCCGCTTATCGAAAAGGCTTTGCCGGTGCGGTTCACGATGTACGCGTTTCTGGATCTTGCAGTCATGGCCGCGCTGTGGCTGAGTACCACTCCAGCGCGGGCCGGTCTCCGCCTGGCGGTGGCGATCGTCAGCCTTGCCCTGATGCTGCCCAACCTGGACGCCGGCTTCTGGGTCAGACCGGTCAACCTGCCGGCGTTTTTCTCGACCGGGCTCTACCGCCAGTACCTGCGCGAGAATGAAGTGGTCCTGCCGCTGCCGGTATCCGGCAACGACAGCATGCTCTGGCAGGCGGAGGCCGGAATGTACTTCCGGATTGCGGATGGATACATGGGCCCCGATCCGTCCGGGTTCAAGCGCTGGGAGCCGAAGGAAAGAGGCCAGCTACTCGAATTTCTGGCGAGTCATGACGTGAGCACGATCATCGTAAGCCGCTGGGCCTGGAGGATGGAGAGTGCTGGCGGGCCACGTTCGTGGATCCTCGCCCCGGTCTCGCCTGAGTTGTGGCGCTTGTATCTGTCGGAGTTGAAGACCAATCCTCTGCAGGTCGCAGATGTGACGTTATACAGAGTCCCGCCCGAGCAACTCGCGCCGTATCGGAAATCCCCGAACGCCGCCAATTCCAGGTTGCCGCAGTAACAACGGCCGCTTATCGCAGCCGCGAGCAACCGTGGAAAAGCCGCCGGTAAGAGACCTCAAGCCGACGCCGATGTTCGGCGCGCTGGTGAGCTCGATTCCACGCTACCTTCAGCTCGTGCGCTCCCAGTGGTGGGATCCTGAGCGCCTGCACGCGTATCAGAACGACGAACTCGAACAGACGCTGCGCGCCGCGGCTGCGATCCCCTTCTACGCCGAGCGGCTGGGCGATCGTCCATGGGCGCGTGATCTCGAAAGCCTGCCGATTCTCAAACGCCGCGATGTCCCCGAATTGAATCGCTCGGTGCGGGCGCTATATCCCGCGTCAAAGGAGTTCGTCTTCGGGCGCTCCTCGGGCACCACGGGGTTTCGTATCGAGATCATTTTCGACCCGGCGCACCAACGCGGCCGGTTTGCCGCGCGCGCGCGATACCTGACCGCGAACGGATGGAACCCGATGCTGCGCAGCGCGTGGATACTCGGCTTGCGCCCGGGTGCAACGCCTGACTGGAACCTCACCCAAACGCGCTTTATCGGCGCCGTGCGATTCGCTTCGCACATCGATCCCTTCAACGATCAGGTGGCATGGCTCGTAAAAACCGATCCACATTTCATCTACACCTTGCCCTCGAACCTCGAGGCATTGCTTTCCAGCTTCGCCAAACATAAAAAGCGGCTGCGCTCGTTGCGGAAAATCTTCACCGGTGGAGAGATCCTTGAGGCCCACGTGCGCGAGCAGGCCAGGCAGGTGCTCGGAGTCGCTATAGCCGATAACTACGGCTCTTCAGAAATGTTCTTCGGATGGCAATGCCCCAGCGGCCGCTACCATCTCAACGCCGAGCACGTGCTGGTGGAACTGGTCGACGAAGAGGGACGGCGCGTCGCTCCGGGACGGATGGGCAAGGTGCTGGCGACTACGCTGGAGAATCGCCTGATGCCGCTGGTGCGCTACGAAGTGGAGGACTACGCGATCGCTGGGGAGGGCCGCTGTCCTTGCGGGCGGGGATTGCCGCTTATCGGTGAAATTATCGGCCGTGGCGTCAACCTGTTCCGCCTGCCCGGCGGAGAACTGCTCTCGCCCTGGAAGGCGGTCGAGGTGCTCAAACAGATGGGCGACGTGAGGCAGATTCAGATCGTTCAACAAGCGCTTGACCGCTATGTCGTGCGTTTCGCCGCTGACGATCCGCTCGCGGCCGAAATCGAAGCGTCGATTCGCAAGGACTTCAACGCGATGGTCGGCGCGCCCGTTTCGCTGGGCTTTGAGCGGCTCGACGAGGTTCCGCGCGCGCCGAGCGGAAAATTCATGTCCTCGGTGTGCGAGATCGGCCGCGAGAGCGGCGGGGCGGAATAGCGGAGCGCTAGCTGGCGGCGCGCGAGTTTATCCGCACGATCGACTCGACCTCGCCGCATTGCCGATTCAGATCGTACTTTTCGGCGTGGGCGAGAATTGCGCCGAGCACCGTCAGCTCGCGGCCGGCTGCGCGGTCGCGTTGCGCAATCAGGACGCCCGCATCGTTCCATTCCATCGCCGGCAGATCGCCGGAAAGTCCAAGCTTGAGCGTCGCGTCCTGGATACGCGAAACCTCGCCGGCCATCGTCTCGAACAGGCCGGCGCCAAAGCCGGTGAACTCGGCGAAGCGGCGTAGCTGCACAACCGCAATCGCAGATTGCATCGCAATCCGAACGATCTGGTCTTTGGCGGCGACAAGCTGCGCTCCGGAAAGCTCGCCGCTCTGATATACGGCCACCAGAAATCGCCACACCGCAATATAGACGTAGAGCCCGTGCAAGATTCCGTGCAGAGGACGCGGGTCATCCCGCCACGGCGAGTAGTACCCGCTGTCGGTCATGCGATTGTCCGCTTCGCGCGCGAAAAACGCGCCCAGCTCCTCGATAAAGAACAGGCGGTTGTGATGAAGCTCGTGGATAAACCCTTCGGCCATCCAGTAGGGATCCCTGATCACCGTGCAAACGAAGCTGCCCGGCAGATCGGAATGGCTGACGTTGCTGAAATTGCCGACGCTCGGCGGCTTGAGACCGATCACGCGGATGATCGCGCGGAAGTGTTCAAAGAACTCCGGGGTGTGGCGGCCGATCAGACCTAGCGCCCGTCCGGCGAGCTCCGCATGCTCCGATTGAAAGCCCGGTGGCAGATGCGTCAGCGGCTCGGCGAGCTCCAGTCCGGCAAGGTTGTACGCCTCAGGCTGCAGGCAGACCTGGTAGTCGCCGGTCGCCGCTAGCGGGCATTCGCGCAGGTCAAGCGAATCGGGCCCGGCGCGATCGCCATACAGGGGCATCCCCACGATGCTGCCCTCTCGGGCGACCTCCAGGTTTCTTGCGGCCACGCCTGCGATCGCGGCTTTGCCTCCTCCTGACAACACGAAACGCGTGCCTGGAATTGCGAACGGAAGCGCAACCTCCAGCGCTTCACGAAAGATCAGGTCGCGCTTCGAAACGATAGCCAGCGCCAGGGCGAACCGCTTGAAGTCCTTTATATGACCTGCAAGCGCGGAGAGTGGATCGGACGCGCCCCGCGCCGCCGAGCAGGCCTGCGCGAGCGAAGAGAGCGGCCCGGGGGTCAAGCAATTCCCGACGAATTCGTAGCCCAGCCGAACCCAGAAGTACGCGGTGGGATCTCTCCACACCTGCGTGAAGGCCTCCGCATCGGCGGCCGCCATCGTATCGAACAGCTCGAGAAATTCGCGCTCCCCGCCGTGGAGCGGCGTATTGCGCTCCAGCGCCATCTTGATCGCGACCAGCGCCGACGCGGCCTTCTCGTAGCGCTGTTGATAGAGGTCTTCATCGACCCAGAGAAGATGCTCAGACATTCGGTTTGTGGCGCGCCGGAGTTGGTCGTCGGTCGTGGCAACGCCGCGCCGCCGGAGCAGGCGCGGCTAGTCGGCGGCGCGAAGAGCCCTGAGTTTTGAGAAGCCCACGCTGGCGAATCGCGATGGCCAACGCACCTCCGACGGGTGCTTCGCTTTCGGAGTGCCCTCGAGTTCCCTGAGCATCGCGCGGGCTTCGCCGGTCTTGTCGTTTGCGAGTTTCGCGAGATCGATAAACTTGGGTTTGGTCCTCATAGACCCTCCCGGCCCGCTCCGGCGGTGGCGCTGGCATCGGTGCGGCGAACCCCTCTGCGTTTCTCCTCGCCATAGGCTACGGCCAAGAATCGCGACGGCCAGCGAGGATTCGACGAGCGTTTCGCCTTCGGAGTGCCCTCGAGTTCCCTGAGCATCGTGCGTGCTTCGCCGGTCTTGTCGTTCGCGATTCTGGCGAGCTCGATAGACTTGGACTTGGTCCCCATAGATGCTCCTAGGTGCTCCTCGCCCGCTTGGGGGCTGGGCTGGCTAGTCGTTGCGCCGAATAGATCTTTCCTTCGGCTCGCTCAAACTTATGAATCGCGTTGGCCAGAGCGCCTCCGACAGGCGCGTGACCTTCGGAGTCCCCTCGAGTTCCTCGAGCATCGCGCGGGCTTCGCCGGTCTTGTTGTTCGCGAGTCCGGCGAGATCGATAGAAATGGACTTGGTCTTCATGAACGCTCCTTGCCCGCGCAGGGGGTCGTGCCGGCTAATCGTTGCGCCGAGAGACCTCTTCTTCGAACCGCCGAGGCTGGCGAAACGCGCCGGCCAACGAGGAATCCGCAAGCGTTCTGTCTTCGAAGCGCCCTCCAGCTCTTTGAGCATCGCGCGGGCTTCGCCGTTCTTGTCGTTCGCTAGTCTGGCGAGATCGATAGACTTGGGTTTGCTGCTCATTCTTCCCTCTCAGCCTCAGCTAATCGTGCGCCGAAGGGCCCTGAACTTGGAGGTTCCCACGCTGCTGAACCGCAAGGGCCATCGGGGCTCGGATGAACGTTTCGACTTCTGCGCCCCCTCCAGATCCTTGAGCATCTCGTGCGCTTCGCCATGCTCGCTAGCGAGCTTCCCGATATCGATCGGCTTGGGCTTTCGGCTGTTCATCTTCTCGCTCCCGCCGGGTTAGGCAATACGTAGGTTGCCTCAGAGCCCCGACGCACTAATTAAGCCCTTTGGACATCAGACTTGTCAACGCAGCGGCCGTTTACGTGGTCCATAGCCGGGCGATCGATCAGGAGCGCGTGCGGATTGGCAGGGACTCGAAACGCCGGACGAACGGACCCGGCGCATAGCGGGCGCGCTCTTGGTCGGCGGTGAAATCGGGCAACCGGTCGAGCAGTTCTTCGAGCGTTACGCGGCCCTGAAGACGGGCGGCCGCAGCCCCCAGACAGTAGTGAGGCCCGTGGCCGAACGTCAAAATCCGGCTGATCTGCCGCGTCACATCCAGTTCCTCGGCATCGGAGCCGAACTCGCGCGGGTCGCGATTCGCCGCCGCATAGAGCAGATGCACCTTTCGTCCCGCCGGGATGCTGGTGGCCTGGATCGTGACATCGCGGGTGGTCGTCCGGCACAGACCTTGAACTGGGCAGGTCAGCCGGAGAAACTCTTCCACCGCATCGCCGATCAAGCGCCGATCGGCCAGCAGGCGTGCTCGCTGACCGGGATGGTCAGTCAGCAGCACTGCGGCGCCGCCGAGCAGACCGGTGGTCGTATCGTTGCCTCCGGCGATCATCACGAAACAGAAGCCCAGGATTTCGTCGGTCGTGAGCCGTTCCCCGTCTACTTCCGCGGCCAGCAGCGTGGAGAGCATGTCGTCTGCGGGATGACCGCGCCGGTGCTCGATCAACCCGGCGAAGTACCGGTAGAGATCGGCTATTGCCGCGCCCGCCTCGAAAACCGATCCCGCCGCGTTCGCCTGCACGATCGCGTTGCTCCACGAGTCGAACCGCGCGAGGTCCGCTTCCGGCACCCCGAGATAAGTACCCACGACCAGCGTCGGCAGCGGACCGGCAAGCTCCGCGATGAAGTCGGCCTCGCCCGCCGCCGCGATACGATCGATCCGGCCACGGACGAAGGCGCGCACCACGGGCTCGAGATTGGTCACCTGCCGGGGCGTGAAGGCTGCGCTGACCAGACGCCGAAAGATCGTCTGGCGCGGCGGGTCCATCATCACGATGTTAGGGGCCAGACCGAGTTTGAGGATCTCGTTTTCTTCAAAGGTGAGACCCTGCGCTGATGAGAAGGTCTCGGGGTCGCGCACGGCCCGGAAGACGTCTTCGAATCGCGACAGGACCCAAAAGCCGCGGTCTGCAACGAAATGAACCGGAGCCTCGTCCCGCAACCGGCGATAGATCGGAAACGGGTCACGCTGCGTCCCCGGATCGAACGGATCGTAAAGGATGGAGGAGACTGAATCGGCAGTTCCCATGATTTTTCCCCGTCGTCCCGAAACCTCAGCGAGCCACCTGGATGCCCGCGGGCGCCCGAACTCCTCTGAGCCATATGTAGCGCCGATGCCATGAGAAGGTCCATCTGGATGATGCCCGTAGGAACTCGACTCGCGGATGCGAGGCTGCGAATATTGCGGCAATTCCGGAGGGCACATAGATGAGCAGCCAGACCGCGTCGAACAATACGACTTTCAATCCCTTTGATCCGGAGTTTCGCGCCAACCCGTATCCATCCTATCCGGCTTTGCTCGAGGGCACGCCGCGTTCAGTCAATCTCTTTGTACCGACGACCCTGGTCGCGCGTTATGACCAAGTCATCGAGGTGCTGCACGATCCCGCGCGCTTCTCGACGCGTCGGCCTGAAATGCCGATGCGACAGCGGCTGGATCCCTTCGGCGCTCCGACCGTCCTATTGTCCGACCCTCCGGTTCATACCCGCCTGCGCAAGCTGGTGAGCAAGGCCTTTACGCCGCGGCGCATCGACGAGCTCGAACCGCGTATCCGCTCGATCACGACCGCGCTGCTCGACCGCGTCGCCGGGAAAGGCAGTTTCGAGGCGATGGCGGATCTCGCCAATCCCTTGCCGGTGATCGTGATAGCGGAGATGCTCGGCGTTTCGGCCGGCGATCACGAGCAGTTCAAACGCTGGTCCAACTCGCTGATCTCGTCGTTTCGTCCCGACGCGATCGGCGAAGTCGCGGCCGAGGCGATTGCGGCCAAGGACGCGCTGCGAGCTTACTTTGCGGCCGAGATCGATAAGCGCCGCGCCGCGCCCAGCGACGATCTGATCGGCGCGCTGGTCGCCGCGCGCGACGAAGCCGGCGCGCTGAGCGAAGGGGAGCTACTCGCGTTCGTGGTCCTGCTGCTGCTCGCCGGCAACGAAACCACGACCAATTTGATCGGCAACGGCCTGCTGGCGCTGTGCCACTATCCCGGGCAATTCGAGCGGCTGCGGCAGCATCCGGAGCTGGTGCCGAGCGCGATCGAGGAAATGCTCCGCTTCGATCCGCCGGTTCAGATGACTGTGCGAATGGCGGAGCAGGATACGTCTATCGGCGGCACCGCGGTCGCGCGCAACTCGCTGGCCTTCGTGCTGCTGGCGGCGGCGAATCGCGACCCGCGGCAGTTCCCGAATCCCGAGCGATTCGACGTCGCGCGCACCCCCAACGAGCACCTCTCGTTCGGTGAAGGGATCCACTTCTGCCTAGGTGCGCCGCTGGCGCGTTTGGAGGGTGCGATCGCGATCGGCTTGGTGCTCGAGCGCTTTCCGAAGCTACGTCTGGCTGACTCCGGCGCAAAGCTCGACTATCGCGGATCGCTTGCGCTGCGCGGGCTTCAGTCGCTACCGCTTGCGATCGGTTGAGACTCAGGAATGCGGGCCCGCGCGACGGCACGGCCTGAAACAACCGCAGTTCGTAGCAATTCTTGACGATACACCCCTCGCCAGAGTAGTTAGGCTACAGAACTAATCCGTGAGCATAAGTGCCTGATACCGCGATTCCACCCCGCCCGCAGCTTGCACCGCTAGACACGTCCAGCGCCGCGCCCCTCGAGGTTGCCGGGCGCACTGGCGCATTCCGCGCGCTCCGCCATCGCAACTATCGCCTCTATTTCTTCGGGCAACTCACCTCGCTGGCGGGGACCTGGATGCAGAGCGCGGCGCAAGCGTGGCTGGTGCTGCGCCTTACCAATTCGTCGATGATGCTTGGCGTGGTCTCGTTCGCGAATTACATGCCATTGCTTCTCGTTACGTTGTTCGCCGGCGTGGTGGTCGATCACGTCGATCGCCGCCGCCTGATAATCACGACGCAGACTATTCTCATGATGAGCGCATTTACGCTCGCAACGCTGACCTGGACCGGGACCGTGCGCGTCGGGCACGTGATGTTCCTGGCGGCATTGAACGGTACGGTCAGTTCCTTCGACATGCCGGGACGCCAGTCGTTCGTGGTCGAGATGGTGGGGATCGAAGACCTCTCCAACGCGATTGCCCTCAATTCGATGATGGTCAACGGCGCGCGCATGATCGGTCCCGCGGTCGCGGGCGTGATCATCGGTGCGTTCGGAACGGAGATGTGCTTTCTGCTGAACGGGCTGAGCTTCTTCGCCGTAATCTGGAGCCTTCTCCAGATGGACATCCCGCGGCGCAAACTGGACCGCTTGGGGGCCGACGTGCTCAAGCGGCTGCGGGAGGGGCTCAGCTATGTGCGGCGCAATCGCCCGATTTTCCACCAGCTCATTCTCGCCGGGCTCAATAATGGGCTCGGCGCGCAGTATATCGTGTTGGCGCCCCTGTTCGCCCGCGACCTGCTCCACGGCGGAGCGCGCGGCTACGGTTTCCTGATGGCGTTACAGGGCGTCGGCTCGGTGATCGGAGCCGCAACCCTGGCGTCGCGGATTTCGACGCGCGGGCTCAGGAATAATCTGGCGGCCGGCTTGCTGATCTCTGCCGTCGGGATCGCAGCCTTTGCCGTATCGCCCTGGATGGCGCTTTCACTCGCCGCGCAATTGATGGTCGGCGCAGGACTCACCAACTTCCGCGCTTCGAACAACACCCTGCTCCAACTGTTCGTTCGATGACGAGTTGCGCGGCCGCGTGATGAGCTGCTACACGCTGGCGTCGCTCGGGATGACCCCGCTGGGTGCACTCGAAGTTGGTTTTGTCGGCCAGCATCTCGGTCCAAGAAAGGCGGTCGCAATCTGCAGCGCGGCGACGGCTATCTGTTTCATGATCGCGATAGCGCGCTTCAGGGATATCGGCAGCGAACGTGCTCCGCGGGACGCATCGAGTTCCGCGGACTCAAGGTCATCCGCCGCGATTTGAGTCCTGCCCGCGGGGGTCGGGCCGCGATTCCCGCTCGTGCGCCGCGATGCGCTCTACGAACCGCGCGCCGAAATCGGCGAGCTTTTTCTCGCCGATGCCGCGAATCGAGCGGAGGTCTTCCAGAGTTGCATTTCGCAGACGCGCTAACTCGCGAAGCGTCGAGTCGTGGAGAATAACGAAGGCCGCGACGCCGCGTTCGGCGGCAATTTCACGCCGCAGTGCGCGCAGACTCTCAAAGAGGCGCTGGTCAACGTCAGCCCAACTAGCCTCCTCCATCCGGGTCCTTGCCGGCTTCGGATCCTTCGCCTGTAGCAGCTTGACCAGACGCGGGCCGCGCAAGACTTCCCACGAAACGGCGTTCAGCTTTAGCACCGGGCGATCGCCCGGCGTGCGCTCGAGAACTCCCGCATCCACGAGTTGATAGATCACATTCGTGACCGTCTTGCGCGGCAGATCCTTCAGCAGGCCGTGGGTGGAAAGCTCTGCGTGGCGCCAGCGCCGCACCCGTTCGTTGTCCGCGCCGACGAGCACATCGACCACATGCTCGACGCCGAAGCGCTGCTCGACACGCGCCACGCACGAGAGCACCTTCTGCGCAAGCACGGTGGCATCGGCAACACCTTCTACCTCGCTGAGGCAAGTGTCGCAGGCCTCGCAGCTTGGCGCCTGGTAGGTCTCCCCGAAGTAGGCCGAGAGCGCGGCATGGCGGCATCGAACGACAGTGGCGAAGCGGCGCATCTCTTCGAGCAGTTGTCTGCCGCTCTCCGCCACTTCGGGAGGCGCATTTGCCCCTGCGGCGCTCCGTTCGAGCAGACCCTGCCAGCGCATCACGTCGGCCGCCGAGTAGAACAGCACGCATTCTGCGGGCAATCCGTCACGGCCGGCGCGGCCGGTCTCCTGCTGATAATGCTCGACCGATTTGGGCAGCGCGGCGTGTATCACGCAGCGAACGTCGCTGCGGTCGATTCCCATCCCGAAAGCGACGGTGGCCACCACCACGTCGATCTCTTCCGCGGCGAAGCGATCTTGCGTGCGCCGCCGCTCCTCCGGTTCCATCCCGGCGTGATAATGAGCGGCACGGATGCCATCAGCCGCGAGATGGCAAGCCATCTGCTCGGTCTCTTTTCGGCTGATGCAGTAGACGATCGCCGCCTGGCCTGAATGCCGCCGCAGAACGTCGGCCACTTGCCCTTTGACGTCCAGCTTCGGCAGCACGCGGTAGAGAAGATTGGGGCGATCGAACGAACCCACCAGCACGGCCGGGTCTTCGAGCCGGAGCTGCTCGACGATGTCGCTACGCACGCGCTCGGTGGCCGTTGCGGTGTAAGCGTGCAGGCTCGCGTTGTGGAAATGCGTTTTCAGCTCCGCCAGCTGGCGGTATTCAGGCCGGAAGTCGTGTCCCCACTGGCTTATGCAGTGGGCCTCGTCGATCGCGAAAGTACCGACACCAAGCCGCCCGGCAAGCTCCAGAAAGCGCGGCGTGAGCATCCGCTCCGGCGCGACGAAGATGAGGTGATGATGGCCCGCAGCGATCTCGCGCTCGGCGTTGCGAAGCTCCGTAAAGTCCATGCCGCTGTGCAGCGCGGCGGCCGGATAACCGCAGGCGCGAAGCGCGTCGACCTGATCCTTCATGAGCGCGATGAGCGGCGAGACAACTATGTCTGTGCGTTGCGCGACGGCTGGCGGGACCTGGTAGCAGAGCGATTTCCCGCCCCCGGTCGGCATCACCACCAGCGAATCCCGCCGCTCCAGCCCCGCCCGGATCGCCTCGGCTTGCAGCGGCCGGAGGCCCTCGAAGCCCCAGAAGCGCCGCACGGTGGCGAGGATCTCGTCGTCGGCGCGCTCAGTGCCCTGTGCCACGCCCGCCAACCCTCCTCGCCGTATTCATTTTTTCAGCGCCATCGCCCAAAGCTTCCTGAAAGCACTATCAAGATCGGCTGCGTCCGGGAAACCGCGGTGCTCGCGAATGTGCTTAACTTGGCTTTAACTTGCGTTGGCGCCGATCCCATAGGCTGATACTGGTCAATTGAATCTTCATGGAGGTGCGACTCTGATGCCGAGATTGCGCGAGGTTTCCCGCACAGAAGCGAAGGCGAAGGTGGTTGTGCAAGCCTACGACCTGTTGTTCGGTCCCGATCGCGACCCGGTCGCGAATCCCGGCACCGAGACTGGAACGCCGGGCAACTGGTGGACGGTGTTCGCGTTGGTGCCTGATGTGCTCGATCACGCGATGCGCGGATTCCGCTTCTATCAAAGCCCGGATCGCAAGCTGAACCCGGTGTTTCGCGAGCTTGGGCAGACGCGCGCCGGGTGGTTGGCCGGCAGCCAGTTCGTCTTCTCGCAGCACTGCAAATCATGCCGCCGGGTTGGTGTGTCCGAGGAAAAAGTCGCAGCGCTCAAGGATTGGCAGGTCGCGGACTGCTTCACCGCTGAAGAGCGGGCAGTCCTCGCTTACGTGGACTGTCTGGTCGCGCTCCGCGGCAGAGTGCCCGACGAAATTTTCGCGAAGCTGAAGTCGTTTCTCTCCGATGAGGAGATCCTTGAGCTTACCTATACCACGTGCATGTACGACATGCACGCTGTGATGACCAAGGCGCTGCGTTTGGAGTACGACGATCGCGACGATCCCGTAGTCGAGATTCCGCTGCCGGCGAGGAGCTAGTCCGGCGCCGGAACGGCGTATTGATTGGGGACGTTCAGCATCAGCGCGCTGCTTGCATCTCTCTGCCATAGTGTTAGATGGGGATGCCGACGTTCGAGTCCGCCGTGGAGACCGGTACGTGGGCGGCAGACAGCATCCCTCGGCTCCCAGTCCGGTCGCTGAAGCTTCCGCCGCGCAGAATCGCCGCCGCCCAGTCCTGTGACTTGACCGCCAGGGTGTCGTTGAGCCAGCCACTTTTACCGGGAGCATCTAGCGCAATGTTCCGACGCGGTCTTCCAAATCGCGCCGTATACTTCCAGGTGGGTAAGGCGTACGGTGAGGTTATCCCGCTCGGTTGCAGCCTCTCACCTCAGCCCGGAAATCGTGACCGGGCGGTTGCACGTCAGGCGATCGCGCGGACATAGCATCAAAAGGTGAATACATGACTGAAAATCAATGGAATACGCACGATTTCAAGGTGAAGATGCTCGACTGGTCCGCGGCGCGAGGCTCACAGCTTGCGCATACCTGCCGCCGTTGCGGGCGTCGCTTCATACGTTTCACCGCGGTCACCCACGGCGCATGGGCCATTGACGGCGAGAACCGGGCTCTGGACAACACGGTGAGTAGCCAGTGGTTGTCGCAAGCTTGCCCGCGGGTCGCCAACGCAACCGATGATGGAGACCGCAAACACCTGCGCGATCCGGTCGGCAATTAGCGTTTCCAGGTTTCACCATACGGGTATCAGCTTCCGAGCTCGTCCATCGGAAGGCCGACGTAGTTCTCCGCCATACTCTGCGCCGCGGCGCGCGAAGTCGTTACGAAATCCAGCTCCGCGAGTTGCCGGCGAGTATCGAATGCGTTCTCATTCTCGAAGCGATGCAGCATCGAGGTCATCCACCACGAAAAGCGCTGCACCTGCCATACGCGCCTCAGACATGTCGAAGAGTACCGATCGAGCCCATCGCGAGATCCCGAAGCGTAGAACTCCGCCAGCGCTTGTGCCAGAACGCGAACATCGGACACCGCGAGGTTCAATCCCTTCGCGCCGGTTGGCGGCACGATGTGCGCGGCGTCGCCCGCGAGAAACAGTGTTCCGTATTGCATCGGCTCAACGACGAAGCTGCGCATGTCCGTGATACCCTTCTGAAGAATCGGGCCTTGCTTCAGCTCCCATCCGTAGTCCGTTGCGAAACGAGCCTGTAGCTCAGCCCATATTTTCGCATCGGGCCAGCGGTCGATGTCCTCGTCGGGAGAGCATTGAAGGTATAGCCGCGTGAGGTCTGGCGAGCGCATGCTGTGCAGGGCAAAGCCGCGGTCGTGGCGGCAATAGATTAGTTCATCAGATGAAGGCGCGACTTGCGCGAGAATCCCGAGCCATCCGAACGGGTAGACGCGCTCGTACGCCGTGATGGCGCCGGCCGGGATGCTCGGACGGCAAACGCCGTGGAAGCCATCGCATCCGGCGATGAAATCGCAGCTTAGCTCTGTCGTGTCGCCATTCGCCCGGAAGCGGATGGTTGGCGTCAAGCCGTCGAAACCGTGCACGCTGATGTCGCTGGCCTCGAAGAAGATCTGTCCGCCGGTGGCGAGACGCGCGTCGGTCAGATCTTTGATCACTTCGTTCTGGCCATAGATTGTAATCGAGCGGCCGCCCGTGAGCCCGCTCAGATCGATTCGATGGCCCCGGCCCGCGAAGCGCAATTCGATTCCATGGTGAACGAGGCCCTGACGCTTCAATCGATCGCCGACGCCCATTTCAGTCAGCAAATCGACAGTTCCCTGTTCGAGGACGCCGGCGCGGACTCTTTCTTCGACGTGTTTTCGGCTGCGCGCCTCGACGACGACCGACTCGATACCCCGCAAGTGCAGCAAATGTGACAGGACTAATCCAGCCGGTCCTGCGCCGACTATTCCGACCCGAGTGCGCATAGGCGAAATACTTGGCCCCGAAATGAGTTCGGTCAACCGGCAGTACGTCTCGCCTCGACTTTTGCCGCGATCGGAGCAAGGATCGCCTTGATGGCGGCAAAGAAGAAGCGGAACGATCGCAAAGCTGAATTGCGCAAAACAGAATTGCACAAAACTCAATTGCTCAAGACTGAATCGCGATACGAAGCAGGTCTTGCGATCCGCCGCCGCGTGCTCGGTGACGCGCACGTTGCGCGGTCGCTCGCCAATGCCACTGACTTCGATCGCGACTATCAGGATTTCATCACGCGTTATGCGTGGGGCGGCGTATGGACCCGGCCGGGGCTGGACGCCAGGATGCGCAGCCTGCTCACGATCGCGATATTGGCTGCGCTGGGCTGCGAGGAAGTTCTGAGGCTTCACGTCCGTGCGACGCGCAACACTGGAGTGAGTCCGGCCGAGGTGAGCGAAGCGCTGATGCACGTGGCGATTTACGCGGGCGTGCCGGCGGCTGATGCGGCGATCAAAATCGCGAAAGCCACGCTCCAGGAGATGGCGAGCGAGCGCTGACGGCGATGGCTTCCGATATCTATCGGCGCGAGGACGAGCGTTCTCATCCGCCCTTCGCGCACGCCGCGTACGCAAGCACGCACAAGCGGGCGCCTCGCCATGCGCCGATTCGAATCGATCAGACGCTGTCCGAGATTACCGGGCCGCGCTTTACCCGGGAGTTGTCGCGCGAGGGCGATTGCAATACCGACATGACCCGCTTCAATGGCGGGGAGGCGCTGGGTGAACGGATTATCGTGGCGGGGCGAGTGCTCGATGAAGACTCACGCCCGATTCGCGACACGCTCGTGGAGATTTGGCAGGCCAACGCCGCCGGCCGCTATGCGCACGACGCCGATACGCATGATGCGCCGCTGGATCCTCATTTCAGCGGCATCGCGCGCGTGATGACGGACGCAAACGGCGCGTACCGCTTCGTCACCGTGAAGCCGGGAGCATATCCGTGGCGAAATCATCACAACGCCTGGCGTCCGAATCATATTCATTTCAGCGTGTTCGGGCCGAGCTTTGCGACGCGGCTCATCACGCAGATGTATTTTCCAGGCGATCCGTTGCTCGCGCTCGATCCGATTTTCAACAGCGTTCCCGACCCGAGCGCGCGTAGCAGGCTGGTTGCGGACTTTGATCTCGCGCTGACGGTTCCCGAGCGCGCCCTTGGCTATCGATTCGACATCGTGCTTCGGGGCCGCTATGCGACCTCGATGGAGCGATAAGATGAACCGCGGCCAGACACCGTCGCAGACCGTCGGTCCTTTTTTCAGGCCGTCGCTCATTCGGTCGGAATTGGATCTGCCCGTCAGTCCGAAGACCCGCGGCGAACGAATCGCTATTGAAGGACGCGTGCTCGACGGCGACGGCGCGCCAGTCGACGACGCGATGGTCGAAATCTGGCAGGCCAACGCCGACGGCCGCTACGACCATCCCGAGGACACTCAGGAAAAGCGCCTGGACCCGGACTTCCACGGCTTTGGCCGCGCCGCGACCGATGCGAGCGGATGGTTTCGCTTCCGCACCATCAAACCCGGCGCGGTTCCCGCGCACGGCGAGGGGCTTCAGGCGCCGCATATCAACGTCACGATTTTCGCGCGCGGCCTGCTGAAGCATCTCGTGACGCGGATTTACTTTCCCGGCGAAGCGCTCAACGCGAGCGATCCAGTGCTGGAACTCGTGCCCGCTGAGCGCCGGTCAACGCTGCTGGCGCGCGCGACCGAAACCGCCGGCGAGCGCGTCTTTCGCTTCGACATCATATTGCAGGGCGAGCACGAGACGGTGTTCCTGGGGATCTGATCGATCATGAGCGCGGTCGATTCGGAGATTTTCGGAGACCTCTACGGCACGGCGGAGATGCGCGCCGTGTTCTCGGATCGCGCGCAGCTTCAGTTCATGCTCGATGTCGAGGCCGCGTTGGCCAGCGCGCAGTCCGCACTTGGGATGGTTCCCAAAAATGTTGCAGCCGCGATCAAGGCGGCCGCGCGCGTCGAGAACCTGAATATTGGACGGATCGCGGAAAACACGCGCCAGGTCGGCTATCCCGTCGCGGCGATAGTGAATGAACTGGGCCGGCTCGCCGGAGCGGAGGGCGCGCGCTTCATCCATGTGGGAGCGACCACGCAGGACATCCTCGATACAGCGCTGGTGCTTCAGATGCGCCAAGCGCTCGGCCATATCCGCGCCGAAATGATCGCGCTCGCGAAGGCTCTGGGAGCGCGCGCGACGCAATATCGCGACACGCCGATGGCCGGCCGCACCCATCTGCAGCACGCGGTTCCGATCACGTTCGGGATGAAGTGTGCGGTATGGGCGTCGCCGCTCGCGGCCGATGTCGAACGGCTCGATCAGGCGTCGCGCCGACTGCTCGTCGTGCAATTCGGCGGCGCGTCCGGAACGCTCGCATCGCTTGGCGCGCACGGTCCGGCGGTGGCCGCGGGACTCGCGAAGGAGCTGGGCCTGGGGCTTGCGGACATACCGTGGCACGCAACGCGCGATACGTTCGCCGAAATCATCGCGATCCTTGGTATCATATGCGGCAGCCTCGCCAAGTTCGCACTGGACATATCCTTGCTGATGCAAACGGAAGTCGCGGAAGTGTGCGAGCCGCACACCAGCGGACGCGGCGGGTCGAGCACGATGCCGCAGAAGCGCAACCCGATCGCTGCCGAATACATAATCGCGAGCGCGCGCGGCGTTCATGCGCTGGTGCCCCTGATGCTCTCCGCGATGGCGCAGGACCATGAGCGCGCGACCGGTCCATGGCAAAGCGAGGCGCTCGCCATCCCGCGATGCTTTGTGTTGACTGCCGGGGCGCTGGCGCACGCGCGTGCGATCGCAACCGGGATGACGGTCGATACCGCGCGGATGCGCCGGAACATCAACTGCGATCACGGCTTGATCATGGCGGAAGCGATCGCGACTTATCTCACTCCGATGATAGGCCGGGCGTCGGCGCATCACGCGGTCGGGCGCGTTTGCGATCGTGCGATCGCCGAGGGCCGGGCACTGCGCGACGTTATCCGCGACGACCCTGAGATGAGCAAGCATTTGCCGGCCGATGATCTCGATCGGCTGACAGATCCGGCCAACTATCTTGGATCGGCGGGCGCTTTTGTCGATAGCGTCGCCGCCCGCATCGCGAGGCTCCGATGACCCTCCGAACCAGGCCGCCGTTCCGTTCCGATCACGTCGGAAGCTTGCTGCGCCCGAAAGAAGTCCTACAGGCGCGCGAGGATCTCGAACGCGGCCGCATTTCCGCCGCCGAACTTCGCCGCATCGAAGATGACGCCGTCCGCCGGGTTGTGAAGATGCAGGAAGACGCCGGCCTGCATGGAATCACCGACGGCGAGTATCGGCGAGGATCGTGGCACATGGACTTTCTCTATCAAGTCGGCGGCGTTACGAAGGTAAAAGATCAGTTGAAGGTCCGTTTTCACAATGAAAAGGGCGACCTCGAATTCACGCCCGCCGCGCTGCGCGTCACCGGCAAGCTCAGGCTTGAGAGCTGTATCTTTGGCGACGACTTCCGGTTCCTCAAATCGGCAACCGGTGCGACGCCGAAACTCAGCATCCCGTCGCCGAGCATGATGCACTACCGCGGCGGCCGCGCCGCGATCGACCCGTCGGTCTACCCGGACATGGAGCAATTCTGGGACGACCTCGGACGCGCCTATGCGGACGAAATCGAAGCGCTGGGGGAAATCGGCTGCACCTATCTACAGCTCGATGACACCAGCCTCGCGTATCTGAACGATCCGGCGCAGCGCGAGTACGTGACGAGTCTCGGCGGCGATGGCGACCGGCAGCATCTCACGTATATCCGGCTGATCAATTCGGCGCTGGTGAAGAAACCGGCTTCGATGACGGTGTGCACGCACATGTGCCGCGGCAACTTCCGTTCATCGTGGGTCGCGTCGGGCGGCTACGATCACGTCGCCGAGGCATTGTTTAGCGAGCTGAAGGTGGACGGCTTCTTTCTCGAGTACGACGACGCGCGATCGGGCGGTTTCGAACCGCTACGCTTCGTGCCCCGCGGAAAGATGGTCGTGTTGGGACTCGTGAGCACGAAGACGGGTGCGCTGGAAAAGAAAGATGAGCTGAAGCGCCGCGTCGATCAGGCGTCGAAGTACGTTCCCCTTGAGCAGCTTTGCCTGAGTCCGCAATGCGGGTTCTCATCGACGGTCGAAGGCAATGCTTTGACCGTTAACGACCAGATCGCCAAGCTCCGCCTAGTGGTCGAGACGGCACGCGAGATCTGGGGCTGATGAGCACTCTGGCTGTCACGCCGCTCCAAGCGACCTAGCCGCCGGCATCGCTCCAACTTTGACCCCTACCCCTGCCACCGTTTGGGCGCGGTCTTGAGCCGGGCTACGCCGAGCTCGTCGCACCAGCGCTCAAAGCGCGCGCGGGGTACGCCGCGGAACCTCAGGTCATCGAGCGAGCCTTCGAACGCGATGGTGTCGACCAGCGTCGCCAGCTTCCGGTACAGGAGTGCGTCGTCGCGGCGCTCGACCAGCGTGGCCGCGAGCTGGAGCGCTCCGCGCGGCTTGACCTTCCACTGGAATGAGTCCGCGGGAATCCGCTCGAGGCGTTCGTAGGCACCGACCAGCAGCGACGCGCCCTTCTTGCCGAAGCCCGGCAGCCCGGGAATGCCGTCGGCGGTGTCGCCCGTGAGCGCCAGGAAATCCGGCATGCTCTGCGGCCCAAAGCCGCGCTCGATCCGAAACGTGTTTTCGTTGACAACTTTTCTCTGACGGCGGTCGACTTGGACCACCCGATCGCCCTGCAGACACTGGCCGAGGTCCTTGTCGGGCGTGAGAATCCGCACCTGCTCGACCTGCTCGCGAAACTGCCGCGCCCCGCTGGCGAGGCCGTCATCTGCCTCGTACTCGCGCATCGACCAGACCACCACGCCGATCGAGCGCACGGCTTCCTCAACCGCATCGAACTGAGCGCGTAGCTCGGGCGGCACGCCCTCATCACTCTTGTATTGCGGGAACAGATCGTTGCGAAACGACCGGATCGGGTTGTCGAACGCCACTGCCATGTGGGTAACCGCTTCGCCCGCCTCATGCAGTAACGCCAACAGCGACTCCACCACGCCAACGGTGGCCTTTGCGTCGTGCCCTGAGGGCGCGTGGTGACCCGGGCGCGGCGAGTAGTGAGCCCGATACAGCTCATATGTCCCGTCAACGAGGTGCAGCCTCACCTCGCCACTGTACCATCGGCCCGCTTTGGCCCGAGACCCCTCGCTCACCTACAATGCGAAGAGAGCTGCGTTTCGCGATCGACATGTTCGACAGGCGAGTACGTGAGAGAGGGAGGCGCACGATGCCGTCCAAGCCAGAAGAAGTCACACACGGGAGTTCGCACGGCGCTATTCGTCCGTGCGTCGAACGGCTCGAGGCCGGACGCGCGCTGCGCAACCGAGTCTCGCGCAAGAGCCATGGGGGCTGGAAGGCCGCGCGCGATCGGCCGGATCCGATCAGTCTGCTGATCGATTCCGACCAGGGCCGGATTCCGGCGCTGCTGCCGATTCGGTACGGCCGGATGCTGGAGTCGCCGTTCACATTTTTGCGCGGAGCGGCGGCTGTGATGGCGGGCGATCTGGCGCTGACACCGAAGACCGGGATTCGCGTTCAGGCCGGCGGTGATTGCCACGTCATGAACTTCGGCGCCTTCGCGACGCCCGAGCGCAACCTGATCTTCGACCTCAACGATTTTGACGAGACTCTGCCCGCGCCGTGGGAATGGGATCTCAAGCGGCTGGCCGCCAGCGTCGACGTGGCCGGGCGATCAGCGGGCTTCGGAGCCAGGGACCGCGAGGCTGCGGTCCATCGCGCCGCACGCTCGTATCGCGAGCATATGGCGCGGTACGCGAAGATGCGCGTCGTTGAGGTCTGGTACGAGCGAATCGATTTCGAGCCGCTCGTGAACAAAATCCTCAAAGGCGCGCAACGCCGGTACACCAGAAAGCAAATCGCAAGGGCGCGAGAGGAACACTTCCCGCTGCATATCACGCCGGTGGTTGCCGGGCGCAATCGCCGGACCACGCGAATCGAAATCGAGGACAACCGGCCGCTCATCTACCATCCCGCCGGCGCGCACCGGGCCGCATTTGCCGACCAGGTGGCCCACGTCATCAAGCGTTATCGCGAATCGCTGCCGGCGCATCTCCGCGTGTTGCTGGATCGATTCGAGTACTGCGACATGGCGATCAAGGTGGTGGGTGTTGGCAGCGTTGGGACCTTCTGTGCGGTTGCGCTGTTCGCCACCGCCGATCAGGAGCCGCTGGTTCTCCAACTCAAGGAAGCGCGCGCGTCGGTGCTCGAGCGATATGCCGGCGCGAGCCGCTTCCCCAATCATGGCGAGCGCGTGGTCGTGGGCCAGCGCCTGCTGCAGGCGGCAAGCGACAGCTTTTTGGGATGGACAGCGGGACTCGACGGCGATCGTCACTTCTACATTCGCCAGCTCCGCGACATGAAGGTCTCGATGGTGATCGATACGATGAATGCGGCCGAGCTTGGCTACTACGCCCAAGCCTGCGCAAGCGCGCTGTCGCGCGCGCATGCCCGGTCGGGCGATGCGGCGCTGATCGCCGGCTATCTAGGATCGAACCAGACCTTTGACGATGCGCTCGCGAGATTCGCGGCCGCCTATGCGGATCAAACCGAGCGCGACCATGCCGCGCTCAAGAAGGCCGTCAAGGCCGGCCGCATCAAGGCCGAGAAGCTATGAGGGGCGGCTATGCGCGCGTGGTCAAAGCACGGCGCGATCGCAGTCCTGGCTACCGGCGCGGCGCACCCCTTTACCGGGCCAGCTCGGTGGCGCGAGTCTCGCGGATGACGGTCACGCGAATCTGGCCGGGATAGGTCATGTCGGTCTCGATTTTCTTGGCCACCTCGCGCGCGAGCATCGCGGTCTCCTCATCCGACACCTGCTCCGGCTCGACAATCACCCGCATCTCACGCCCGGCCTGCACGGCGAAGCATTTGTCGACGCCCTTGAACGACTTGGCGATCTTTTCGAGGTCTTCAAGCCGTTTCACGTAGCTCTCGAGCACCTCGCGCCGGGCGCCGGGACGCGCACCCGAGAGCGCGTCGGCAGCGTCGACCAGCGGCGCCAGGATAGTCTCGGCCTTGACCTCTTCATGATGGGCCGCGATCGCGTTGACGATTTTGGCCGACTCGCCGTATTTGCGCGCGAGCTCGGCGCCGATCAGCGCGTGCGATCCCTCAATCTCGTGGGTCAGCGCCTTGCCGATGTCGTGCAGCAGCGCGGCGCGCCGGGCCTGCTTTTCGTTGAGCCCCAGCTCCGCCGCCATCACGCCGCATATGAACGCCGCCTCGATCGAATGGGTCAGGACGTTCTGGGCGTAGCTGTAGCGATACTTGAGCATCCCGAGCAGCTTGACCAGCTCGGGATGGATGCCGTGGACGCCGACTTCCATGATCGCCTTCTGCCCGGCGTCGCGAATCGATTCCTCGACCTGCTGCTCGGCCTTGCGCACCACCTCTTCGATACGACCCGGATGGATCCGGCCGTCGGCGATTAGCTGTTCGAGCGAGACCTTCGCGATCTCGCGCCGGATCGGATTGTGACAGGAGATCACCACCGCTTCGGGCGTGTCGTCGATGATGATATCGACGCCGGTAGCGGCCTCGATCGCGCGGATGTTGCGGCCCTCGCGCCCGATGATCCGCCCCTTCATGTCGTCGGTAGGCAGCGCGACCGTGGCGACCGTGCGTTCGGTCACGAACTCGCCTGCCAGGCGTTCGATCGCGACCGAGATCACGCGCTTGGCGCGGCGATCGGCCTCTTCGCGGGCCTCCTCTTCGATCACCCGGATATGCTTGGCGGCTTCGTGGCGTGCGTCCTGGAGCATCTCGTCCATCAGGACGCGTCTGGCCTCTTCGCGCGTGAGGCCTGCAACCGACTCGAGCTTGCGGCGGGCTTCGTCGATGAGCGCCTGGCGCTCGGCCTCTTTTTCGCCCAGCGCTTTCTCGCGGGCGCGCAGCGCCTGGTCACGATTATTGAAATCGGCTTCGCGGCGCTCGAAGGCCTCAAGCCGCTTCTCGAAGGTCTCTTCGCGCGCCTCGAGCTTGGCCTCCAGCGCAGTGATCTCCTTGCGCAGATCGCGCGCCTCGCGCTCGGCTTCGGCCCGCGTATCGACCAGCACCTTCTTGGCCTGGACCTCGGCCTCTTTGGCCAAAAGGCCGCTCTTGTTCTTCGCTTCAGCAATGATTTCCTCGGCTTGGGCGCGCGCAGCATCGGCCAGGCCGGCGTCTTGTTCACGACGCCTGCTACGGCCGACGACGAACATAACTGCGCCGCCGACAACAAAGCCGAGGAGCCCAATCAGTAGCTCAAACACTTGGGTGTACCTCCTCGGTCGATCCGCACCCCGGATGCGGACTTGATTTTGAACTCGGATGAACCGCGAACTCGGTAACAACGAAATCCAGACGCCGGTCTTGCGGCGTCTGGGGAATCGAATCCAGAAGCTGAAATGAATAGGCGAGCCCGGCGGTGATTACGCCGGGGCCCAGCTGCGCCAGCATCCGATCGTAGTATCCGCTGCCGCGCCCCAACCGAGCGCCCGCCGGGCTGAAGGCGACCCCCGGAACGCAGACCAACGCAGCCCCCAGCCGCTCCAGATCGATCTGGCGGCCTGCGGGCGGTTCGGGAATTCCGAACGCTCCCGGCTGGAGCTCGCTCAAGTCGCCAATCGTGGCCAGCGAAATCGAGCGGTGTTCCGGATCCACCCGCGGATAGTAGACGACGCGGCCTGATCGTAACGAATGGGCAGCGATCGCGGCGGTCGCGACTTCGTTATCAATCGCCGCGTAGAGCACGACCGCGGGCGCGGATCGGTAGAATGCGCTCTCGATCAGGCGCGATTGTACGCCGGCCGAAAGCGTCGCCGCCGATCGCTGCTGGAGAGCCTGCCGGCTCTCCTTGAGAATCGCTCTTAAGTGGTATTTCTCTGACGCCATGGTCTTCGCCATGGCGGGAGTGGGGAACGAATCGGCGACCGGTTGATAAAGCCGCTGGCCGCTATCGTAGCTGGGCCAGCATCGTCGCGAAACGCGACTGAGCGCCCGGTTCCCGGCGCACTGGGCAGTGCGGCCAGGTACGAGCGATGCAGAATCAGGATCGCGCTGATGATTGCGACCACGGGTTGCATGTTTGCGACCACGTTGTGCCTTCTTCCCGTCCCCTACTCCCGCCGCGACCTCCGCCGCTCAACTTTCCGGCGCCCCATGACCTTCGCGAGGCTCGCCAACCTCCATCGCATTCGCCAGCCGCATCGTCATCGTTTCGATCTGCCTGATGAGTTCCTGATGCTGCCGGCGCAGGCGTTCGAGCTCGTCGGCGAAGTTGAGCGCCGCCAGAATAGCCAGGTTCACCGAATTGGCGGTCTGGCTGCTAGCGCGAATGGTTCTTATCCGTTGGTCGACCGTCCCGGCCACATTCCTCACCCAGTCGTCGTCCGCATCACTCGATACGACCAGGTTCTGGCCCATGACTTCGACGTTGATGCCTTTCATCGACTGCTTCGACTACTTGAGTTCCATTCCATCAAAGCGCGCCAGGATCTTCTCGATTCGGGTCCTTACTTCAGCGCGCTCATCTTCATGCGCCTGACGCTCTGATTCGAACTGTTTTAGCTGCGCGGTAACTTCCTTCAAGCGCCGTTCGCTTTCTCCGAGCCGCTGAGCGATCTGTTCGTTCTCGCGGCGCAGTTGAGTCATTCGATTGATAAAAGCTTGTATTTTCTCTTCTAGTTGCTTCAGGACATCGGTGGCCATTTTACTCACACATTGTCATAGTCAGTCTAGTTTTGCATAAACGACGCTGTCAAGCCGCATAAGAACCGCTCGCCATCCGGGTGTCGCCAGCCTCGTCCGAAGAGAACAAAGCGTCGACGAATTCGGTTGCATCGAAAGGACGCAAATCTTCGATATTCTCGCCGATCCCGACGAATCTGACCGGCAGCTTGAGCCGGTCGGCGATAGCCACGATCACGCCGCCCTTGGCCGTGCTATCGAGCTTGGCCAACACGACCCCGGTCAGAGGCACCGCTTCGCCGAAGATCTTCGCCTGGCTGAGCGCGTTCTGACCGGTGTTGGCATCCAGCACGAGCAGGGTCTCGTGTGGCGCGCCGGGCAGTTCGCGCCCGATTACCCGCGCGATCTTCTTGAGCTCCTCCATCAGGTTGACCTTGGTCTGGAGGCGGCCGGCGGTATCGACCAGGAGCGCGCCGGCTTTGCGCGCCACGGCAGCCTTGACGGCGTCGAACGCGACCGCGGCGGGATCGGAGCCCTGCGCCTGCTTGATCACGTCCACGCCGACCCGCTGGCACCAGACCTCGAGCCTGCTCAATCGCAGCGGCGCGGAACGTGTCTGCTGCGGCCACGATCACCGAACCGCGTTCGGCCTTGAGCCAGGCCGCGAGCTTCGCGATCGTGGTGGTCTTTCCGACCCCATTTACGCCTACCAGCATGATCACCAGCGGCACTCCGGCTGGATTCGCCGCCGGACGTTCGACCGCGGAGAGCATCGCGGCGATTTCGCTCTTGAGTGTGTCGCGGATCAAATCGGGCCGGGAATCGTTCTTGACCGAGGCGCGCACCGCGTCGACCAGCTTGGTGCCGGCCTCGACGCCAACGTCAGCGGCGATCAACGCTTCTTCGAGCCCTTCGTAAATCTCGTCGAGCTTGGCCTTGCCGGTAATCGCGGCCCTGATGCGCCCCAGAAAGCTCTCGCGCGTCTTGCGCAATCCCAAGCCAAGCAGCTTCGGCGCCCGCATACTCGGCGCCTGTGACGGCGCCTCGGGCGGCCGAGCAGCAGACGGCGCAGGAGCGGACGGCTTGGGCGGCGATACGGGTTGGACCTGCGCTACCGCTGCCGGAGCGGGAGCTTCAGTCGGCTGCGGTTGCGCGACGGGCGCCGCCGACGGCTGCTGCGGAACCTTTTTGCGCAGGCTGAATTCGAGCAGCGCGCCGATGGCGATGAGCCCGAATCCCGCCGGAATCGCGATTGCTATTACGATCAGAACGTCAGAAACAGACACTTATTATGGAAGCCTCGTTGGATTTTGATGCCACAGGATAACAGCCGCCACGCCGCGCCGAAACCCGTATGAGACGGTAGGTCGCGGGCGGTTTTGGAGTCGGATGGCCGGCAGGGACGCCGGCCACTACCCTGAGTAAGCTCCTACATTTGGTAGGGGCCGGCCTCCGTGCCGGCCCGAACTCTCAAAACCGCCCATTATCAGACGGTGGGCGATTTTGCGTGCTGCCCCGAACCGGCAGTGAGCGATCAGGTTATCAATCCCGCGCGGCGGGCGAGCTTGCGCAACGCGTCGTGCAGGATTCCGTTGGAGCCGATCAGGCCGTGGCGCTCGACCGACGACTGATTGAAACGCACCGCGTTGCCTTCTATATCGGTCATCTTGCCGCCCGCCGCCGCGATCAGCGCCGCGCCCGACGCGATGTCCCATTCGCTTTTCGGCGAACGCGTGAGAGTCGCGTCGGCCTTGCCCGCCGCCACCATCGCGAGTTTGTACGCGACGCTGCCGGTCGCGGCCACTCCCATGACTTTCTCGAAGACCTTCCATTCGCCGCGCGCGACCTCGCTGCGGCTGGCGAGCACCGTCGCGCGAGCGAGCGTGCGCGTGCGCGTCACCCGCACCGGCCGCGTGCCGAGATAACATCCGAGTCCGCGCGCCCCCCAGAAAAGTTGGCGGCGAATCGGGTTGTAGGTCACGCCCAGAACCGGCGCGCCCTCTTCGGCCAGCGCGATCGCGACGCAGAACTCCGGAATATGGTTGATGAACTCCCTGGTTCCGTCGAGCGGATCGACGATCCAGACCCGCCGCGCCCCCAGCCTTGCGCGGTCGTCGGCAGTCTCTTCGGAAAGCCATCCGTAGCCGGGAAAACCGTCGCGCAGAATCTTCTTGATCGCGCTGTCGGCTTCCATGTCGGCGCTTGTCACCGGGTTGTTGCGGCCCTTGGAGCCGATTGTGAAGGAGCGGTCGTTCCAATAGCCACGCAGAATCGCGCCGGCGGCGAGTGCCGCCTTGCGCGCGAGCTTGAGCTCGGCCGCGAGCATGTCGCCGCTGACCGGTTTGGGCCTGACCGGTTTGCGATCGACAAGTGCTGCGCCGAACCGCCCTCGATTTTTGTTGCGCACCATCGATGCTCCAATGGGAATCAGGGTCGCGGAAATCCTAGCTGGCGAATCGGCGCGTTGCCATCGCGCGCAAAACGATAACCGGGTTTGCCCGATCGGGTCCAAGCCCCTAAGATTCATGGCGCGATGCGATCTTTGATTATCTTCCTCGCCACCGGCGCCTACACCGGTTATTCCCCGGTCGCTTCCGGAACCGCCGGCTCGGTGCCGGGCCTGCTGCTGACGTGGCTGGTGTTCGCCCCGATGTGGCGATATTCGACGCTGCTTTTCCTGATCATCTTCGCGATCCTGTTCGCCGGCTCATGCTGGGTGGCGGGCCGCGCCGAGGAAATCTTCGAGCGGCGCGACGACTCGCGAATCGTGATCGACGAAGTGCTGGGGATGGTCGCGACGATGTTCCTGCTTCCAATCGACTGGCAGCATCTCGCGCTGGGGTTCTTCCTGTTCCGGCTGTTCGATACGGTAAAGCCCTTTCCCGCCGACTGGATCGACCGCGAGATGCCGGGCGGGAGCGCGGTGATGCTGGACGATCTGTCCGCCGCGATCTATGCGAATCTGGCAGGACAAGCGATTACGCTGCTCGCAGGCTATCTGTGAGCAGCCCGCTGCGCGCGCTGCCACGGTGGCAAACGGTGATAGGACGATGATTCAACGGGCTGTGATTCTCTCCACCGGCGACGAGCTCACCAGCGGGCGTATCGTCGATACCAACGCGAACTATCTCGCCGACAAGCTGGCCGAGATCGGAATCGAAGTCGCCGCGGTGCTGACCGTGGGCGACGTGCCGGAGAGGCTGGAATGGGCCTGGCGCACGGCGATCGCGATGGCCGATATCGTGCTCTCGACCGGCGGTATCGGGCCGACCGCCGACGATCTGACCACCGAAACCGTCGCGCGCCTGGCGGGGCGCAAGCTCTGGCGCTCCGAAGAAGTCGCCGCGAATATCCGCCGGCTGTTCGCCTCGATAGGCCGCCCGATGCCCGAGAACAATCTCAAGCAGGCGATGTTCCCCGACGGCGCCGAGATACTTCCCAATCCGCTCGGCACCGCGCCCGGCTTCCGCCTGGCGGTGACCGAAGCGGGACACACCGCGCATCTGATCGTGATGCCGGGTGTGCCGCGCGAGATGAAACCGATGATGGAAAACACGGTGATCCCGTGGATTCGGAGCAATCGCGGCACCGATACCGTATACGCGGTCCGCGTCTTTCAGACTTTCGGGATCAGCGAGTCAGCGCTCGACGAGGCGGTGGCCGGCCTGATCGTGCCCACCGAGGGACGGGTCGCGTTTCGCGCCAGCTTTCCGCAGATCTCGCTCAGAGTAACGGTCGAGGGCCGGCCCGGCGAGGCCGAGCGCAAGCTGGAGGAGCTGTGCGAGCGGGTGCGCGCGAAGATCGCCGACAATGTTTTCGCCGAAGGCGAAGCGACGATGGAAGAAACCGTCGGCAAGCTCCTGATCGGCAAAAAAGTGAAGCTCGCGATCGCGGAATCATGCACCGGCGGACTGATCGGACATCGGCTCACCAATGTCGCCGGCAGCTCGCGCTACTTCAAGGCCGACTTGGTGACATATTCCAACGACGCCAAGACCAAGCTCCTGGGCGTGAGCGAGGAGACCCTCAAGACTCACGGCGCGGTCAGCGAACAGTGCGTGCTCGAGATGGCGGCCGGCGCGCGCTCGCGGGTCGGCGCCGATGTCGCGGTCGCGACCTCGGGCATCGCCGGGCCTGACGGCGGCACGCCCGAGCGGCCGGTCGGCACGGTATGTATCGCGATGGTCGCGGACGGGATGAGCATCACGCGCCGCTACCAACTGCGCGGCACGCGCGACTGGATCAAGTTACTGACCTCGCAAATCGCGCTGGATTGGCTGCGCCGCTACGCGCTCGGACAGCCGGTCGGCGAGTCAGCGTTGTTCAGGCGTTGATGCCTAGCGCCCTGGAATCAGGCTGCGGGAGGTGCGGGCAGGATGTGGTCGGAATGAGGAGACGCCAGTTCAAATTTTTTGCCTCTTCTGGCCAGAAATTGAGGTTCTGTGGGGCTACTGAGGTTCTGTGGGGCTACTACGGCGAAGATCATGAAGTTTGATCTTCAATCGCGCAGCCCACCCGCGATGCACTTCTTTTGACTCTCAGGATTTCAACTCTGGAAGGAATCATCTGCGGCTGGAATTCCAAAACGAGCGGCATTCTGTAGTTGTCGTCTAACTAGCTCGGTATGGACCTGATACTTCTGTGCCAGACCATTGATTGCGTCCGCCCGCTCATCTTCATCTAGGCTTGCCGGGACTGCATCCACCAACGCGGCGCGCGGCGCCAGCAGTTCGGCTGCAAAGCCACGCGAGGCCTGCTGATCCCAATCGTGTGTCCGCGTAATCAGACGTGCGCCGCGCTGACACATGAAAGTGGCATGAAACAGACCTCGCGCAAGTAGAAATCGCTGACTCTCTAGTGATTGAGGTTTCGGCCCGAGGACGACTGCCCTTTCTCCGCCCTCCCATCCGACCAATGCTCGGATCGCCGTTCCCGGTTGATGGTTGTAATCCTGAAAGATGATAGGACCAAAGCCGATTTTATCCGCAAGATCCTCAATGCTCGGTAGCGCGACATCACTGAGGCCAAGCTGCTGCCGCAATCGATACGCTGCTGTTACGCCAGCCTGTCCAGCGTAATAGGTCTCCGCTCCTAACCCGAGTGGCGGCGACTTGGCTGCGGGACCCAGCTTGTCACCTTGCCGCGCGTGGTCCACCCAATTCCAAAGCGACGCTGCGTCTTCTGGTGCGGCCACAGAGAGAAAGTCCGTTACGATTGGTGGCGGATTCTCTTCGCTAAGTTTCTCCAACAGCTCGACGACCCCGTTGGGCCATGATGATGTGTCGTAGGGATCTAGTCCCATTCGACCCACCGCCCGGCAAAATGCCGCTTCTTGGAGATCGGCATTCAAGATTGCCCGCCAATTTTTCCGAAAGCGTTCTGCTCTAGGGTCGGTGCTGCCCTCTATCCACCGAAGGACCGTATCCACGAACGACCGAAGAGCATCTTCCGCTTCTCGTATGTCAATTGCGGCGCTGGACCCGTACAGAAATTGTCCTGGCATTGTCGGGTATGAATTGTCCGTATCCGCTATCCAATTGCCGCTGAGGTGCTTACCGTTGTTCCAGATCGAGAGCCTCGGAAGAAAAAGTCCAGAGTCCGCCGATCGCAGACAATGTCGCTGTAGCCACGCGTGCTCGCGTTCCGTCCAAACCGCGTGTGGTGATGGCGGAGTTTCCTCAGGGCAAGTCTCGTTGAGCAGTGCCCACCAATTCACGACCACCCACCGCGCGAGCGGGAATGCAGGAACGTAGATGGTCTCGATTTCCTCTTGAGAATCTCTTTCGAGCCAGCGCGTAACGCATCGTCTCGCAGCGAAAATACGGATAGCAGCCCAGGTCTGCTGCTCAAGCGCGTCATCGGCCTGCTGCGACACGCGCTCGCAACTAATGGATATAGATCTGCTCACTGGTGAATAGCGATCTGCTCACGGGGGGCAGTCTTCAACACACCTTTTGGATCGATCGGCATTTGTTCAGGGAACTCCAAAGGAAAGCCGTGGTACTCTCCCAACTGGGGATTATGCAATCGCGCTTCATGAAGCGTACCGTTAATCCATGCCCAGACGCGAGAGGGAAACCCCTTTTGAAACTCTGCCACACAACCAGCAACAATGGCCCGTCGAAGCAGAGCCAGGAGTTTTGGCCAGTCGCTTTGATCGAATTTCCAGCAAGAGGCTTTCCCGCGACGCAAGCACGGAGTCCACTCGCCATTCGGCGCCGCGTATGTCTTGTGGGCGCCGTTTCCGGAGTAACGAATCCGTTGAGCGAGATTCTCGCGCGTGACCTCGTCAGCTTCCCACGCAAAAAGTCTGCCGGGTTTGAAGTCACCAGGAGCGCGTTGGAATCCAGCTCGCCGGCCCATTGGAGTATCATACCTATTACAAAGCACACCGAATATGCCCCGGAGGGCCAATTGCAAGGAATGCTATGGCGGGTGCACGAGGGCAGACCAAAATCCCGTCGCCGTCCGCCCATCTGGACAAGACTCGGAAGGATGGTCGGGGTGACTGGATTTGAACCAGCGACTCCTGCGTCCCGAACGCAGTGCTCTGGCCAGGCTGAGCTACACCCCGTCGCAATTCACTTCGGATCGGGAGATTCTTATAGCATCGCCGCGATCTCCAGGCGAGCCGGGATCGCGAGCCCTCAAACCCCGGCCAAGCGATCACGCATCATGCTGATTATCGCGCCGTAGTCGCGATGCTCGAAAATCTCCGACCCTGAGACGAACACATTGGCCCCGGCGGCTTTCACCTCGGCGATATTTTCGAGCTTCACGCCGCCGTCGATCTCGACGTCCACTTTGAGACCCCGGCGATCCAATTCGCGCCGGATATGGCGTAGCTTCTCGAGCGCCGAGACGATGAACTCCTGGCCGCCGAAACCCGGATGCACGCTCATCACGAGGATCATGTCGAGTTGCTCGGCGCAGGCCAGCACGCGATCGGCTTCGGTCTCGGGATTGATTCCGATCGAGGCGCGCGCACCCAGCGCGCGTATCCGGCTCGCCATCGCCGGGATGTCCGGACAAACCTCGGCGTGGACCGAGATCGAGTTGGCGCCGGCTTTGACGAACTCGGCTACATAGCGGTCGGGGTTGTCGATCATCAGATGCGCGTCCAGCGGAAGTTTGGTGACTTTGCGCAGCGACTCCAGCACCGGGATGCCGATCGACAGATTCGGCACGAAATGACCGTCCATCACGTCGAAATGGATCAGGTCCGCGCCGGCCTCCTCGACCTTGCGGACTTCCTCGCCCAGCCGGGTGAAATCAGCCGAGAGAATCGAGGGAGCGATTTTGTCAGGCTGGCGCATCTGCGAGGAGACTAGCGTCTCACCAGCCTGGCGGCAAAGAAGCCGTCGAGCCCGTCGCGATCGGGCCGAGTGAGCATCAGGCCCTCTGCGTCGAACGCCTGCGGGATAAACGCTCGCACCGGCGGATTCGGATCGAGGGTGAACTCGCCATGGCGCATGAGGAACCGGCTGATCACGTCGCGGCCCTCCTCGGGCGCCGGGCTGCACACCGCATAGACGATCGCTCCGCCCGCCCGCACCAAACTTGCAGCGCGCTCGAGCATCAAGGCTTGCAGCACTCCCATACGCTCGAGGTCGGCGGCCTTAAGGCGCCATCGGATCTCCGGATGCTCCCGCAGCGTGCCGAGTCCAGTGCACGGCGCGTCGAGGAGGACGAAATCGCAACTCTGTGGCCTGAGCGGCAACGCGACCGCCGTATCGGCGCGAACGAATGCCACATTGCGATGGCCCAAGCGCGCCGCCAGCGCGCGGGCATTGCGCAGGCCGGCCGCATTCGCGTCGAGCGCGAGCACGCGGCCCTCAGGACCAACCATCTCGGCCAGATGAGTCGCTTTGCCACCGGGAGCCGCGGCGCAATCGATAACGGTCGCGCCTGCGGGAGGCGCGAGCATCCGGGCCACCAGCTGTGAGGCTTCCGATTGCACATGGATCAGTCCGCGCCGATAGCAGGCTGAATCAAGCCGCAGTGCGCCATCCAGAATGATTGTCTCGGGCAGGCGTCCGTCGCCCGCGATCTCGAAGCCGTCGCGGCGCAGCTCATCGATTAGCGACCGACGTTCGCCGCGCGCGAGATTCAGGCGAATCGCATTGGGTGCGGCCTCGTTGTTCGCGTCCATCAACCGCTCCGCGCCCTCGATACTCAGCCATTCGACGAACTTGGCGGCGAGCCATCGCGGATGCGAGTGCGCGATCGCCAGATAACCAACTTCGTCGCTATTGCGATCGGGTAGCGCGACCGTATCGCACGCCGCGCGACGCAGGATCGCGTTGACCATCCCAGCCTGCGCCCCGCGTGGTGCGATTCTCGTTCGCCAGACTGACGCTGGTATCCACCGCGGCGTGCTTTGGAATCCGGCTCAGGAATCGCAACTGGTAGAGCCCCAGCCGCAGGATCGCGAGCACGGCGGAATCGAGACGGTCGGGCTTGCGCGAGGACCGCGCGGCGATTTCGTAGTCGAGCCTGCCCTGCCATGCGAGTGTGCCGAGCACGAGCCGGGTCAGAAGCCGGCGATCCGGCGGCGCGAAAACGCCGATGCGATTTCCGAGCAGCACATCGGCGAAGGCGGAATCCTCGTCCACTCGAATCAGGATCTCCAGCGCCGCGCGCCGCACCGCGAGCCCCGCGCGATCGCGCACGGACTGCGGACTGCGCGCCGCGCCGTGGCCTGCCGCCGGGCTCCTCACGCGCCGAGCCTGTGGCCGACGGCGATTCGCCGGCCGCGAAAGAAGTCCGCCGCCGCCATCCGCTTGCGCCCTGCCGCCTGCACTTCGAGCAATTGGAGCCGGCCGCGGCCGCATTGGACCGTGGGGAAGGGCTTGAGCGCGATAATCGTTCCCGGCGGGCCAGCGGAAGGATCACCGTCCTGCACAACTGCGCGGTAGATCATCAGCGGCGCGCCATCGAGCGTGGTGCGCGCGACCGGCCACGGATCGTACGCGCGCGACATCCGCTCGATCCGTGAAGCGTCGGCGTTCCAGTCGATGATCGCATCCTCCTTTTTCACCGGTGTCGTGTAGGTAGCCTTGCTTTCGTCCTGCGTGGTCTCTGTCAGGCCGCCGCGGCGGAGCTTTTCGAGCGCCTCGAACATCAGGCGCGCGCCAAGCGCGGCAAGTTTACTCTTCAGCGAAGCTTGCGTGTCATCGGCCGCGATCGCAATCGCGCGCTGGAACAGAATCGGCCCAGCGTCCATCTGCTGCGTGATCCGCATGATCGTGACGCCGGTCTCCGCGTCGCCCGACAAAATCGCGCCTTCGACCGGCGCGGCGCCGCGATGGCGCGGCAGCAACGAGACATGGACATTCATCGGCATCAGGCGCGCCACTTCCAGGATTGAATCGGGGAGAATCCGGCCGTAGGCGGCAACGACCAACAGGTCGGGATCGAGCGCCTTGAGCTGATCGACAAACTCGCCGGTCCGGATTTTCGTGGGCTTGAGAATCGGCAATCCCAGGCTGGCGGCTGCCGATGCGACTTCGGAGGAGTCCAGCGCCATCCCGCGCCCGCGCGGGCGATCGGGGCGCGTCACGACACCGGCGATCTTGAAGCCGCCGTCGGCCGCTTCGGCGAGGCGCCGCAAAATATGGGCCGCCAGCGCCGGCGTGCCCATGAAAACGATCTTCAGCGGAGTGTCGGCGATTTTAGATCCGCACGCCCGAGGGCCGGTCCTCGTCGGCTTTGCCCTCCTTGATCAGCTTGGTGAGCTTGCGCCGATAGAGCTCGCGCTTGATCCGGCTGATACGATCGATAAAAAGCTTGCCGTCGAGATGATCGATCTCATGCTGAAGCGCGACCGCGAGCAGGTCGTCGGCTTCGATCTCGATCTCGTTCTGCTCCGGCGTCCACGCCCGCACCAGCACTTTCGCCGCGCGCTTTACGTCGGCGGTGTAATCGATCACCGACAGGCATCCTTCCTCCCAAATGATCTCGCCCTCGGCCTCGACGACTTTGGGGTTGATAAGCTTCAGCAGCTTCTTGCCGGGGTTTTCGTGATCGGTATCGAGCACGACTATCCGATGCGGCTCGCCGACCTGCGGCGCCGCCAGTCCCACGCCGGGCGCGGCGTACATCGTCTGCACCATGCTGTCGATCAGGTTGGCGAGCTTGCCGTCGATATTGCCGACCGGATTGGCCGGTTGCTTGAGAGCGGGATCGGGGAATTTGCGGATTTTCAGGAGCGCCACAGGAATCCTGATCGAAAGTTAGCAGAGCGCCCGATGCGCGAAAAGCCGGCGATCCCGCGAAGCCCCTTCAGCGATAGATTTCCCGACGGTGGCCGGCGGCCAGGATCAGAATCGTTGACGCTTGGTCTTCGATGCGGCAGAGCAGGCGGTAGTCTCCGACTCGGTATCGCCAGAACCCGGCCTGCTCACCGCGCAGAGCCTTGCCGAGCCGACGGGGATTGTCGCCGCTCGCTACTCGCTCGCGCAGATATTTCAGGATTCGCCTCTGAGCGGTCGTGTCGAGGCCGGCCAGGTCGGCGCGCGCCGCCCGGCTGAACTCAACTCTCCACGCCAAGCTGGCCCTCTACTTCTTCCAGAGAGACCCGTTCTCCGCATTCCTCGAGGCGCGCAACCGCCAACAGGTAATCCTCGCGGTCTTCCAAAAATTCCAGGACGGCTTTCTTGATGTAGTAACTCTTGCTCCGACGCGTTCGGCGGGCCAGACTCTCCAGCCGCCGCTCAATTTCCTTGGGCAATCGCACTGCAAGCATTCTGAATCCCCTGCGATCTAAAGTGTATAATAGCGTATAGCAACATAAAATCCCGCGCCCCGCTCTACAGCATGTTGACCGGATCGACGTCGATCATCAGCCGCACTTCGGCGCGCTCGGCGAGCGGCGCGACCTTGGCGCGCATCGCGGCCAGCGCCTGGCGCATCGCGGTGAGCGAGCCCGACTTCACCACCACCTGCCATCGATAGCGCTGCTTGATTCGCTCGATCGGCGCCGGAGCCGGCCCCAGCACCCGCATCGCCGGATCATCCCGCGATGCGCAACTAAGCGCGCACGCCACTTTGGCGGCAATCTCGCCTGGTTGATCAGGTCGCGCGCCCTCGATTCTCACCAGCGCCATCCGCGCGTAGGGCGGATACATGAACTCGCGGCGCAGACTCGAGCTCGCGCCGGATAAAGCGCGCGTAATCCTGATCGCGCGCGGCGCGGATACTGTAGTGATGCGGCGCGTAGGTCTGGATCAGCACCCGGCCGGGACGATCGCCGCGGCCCGCCCGCCCCGCCACCTGCGTCAAGAGCTGGAAGGTGCGCTCGCCCGATCGAAAGTCCGGCACATTGAGCGCCAGGTCCGCCATCACCACGCCCACCAGCGTGACTCCGGGCAAGTCCATCCCCTTGGTGATCATCTGCGTGCCGACCAGCACGTCGATATCACCGCGCCCCAGCGCCTCGACCAGCGCGCTCCGCGCCCCACGCCGGCTGCTGGTGTCGCTGTCCATCCGTTCGATTCGCGCCTGCGGCAGAACCTCCTGGAGCGCGCCGGCCAGCCGCTCGGTGCCGAAACCCTGACCGGCCAGCCCCAGGCCGCCGCATTCGGGGCACTGATCGGGCGCGCCCGCGCGATAGCCGCAGTAATGGCAGCGAAGCGATCGATCGTGCAGATGAAAGGTCATGCTGACGCTGCAATTCGGACAGGTCAGCACGGCGCCGCAGAGATGGCACTGCAAGAAATTGTGATAGCCGCGCCGATTGAGAAAAATCACGCTCTGGCCGCCTGTGGCGAGATTCTCGCGCAGCGCCGCCACCAGCCGATTCGACAGCGGCACCGCGCGGGGCTTTTCGGCGGATGCGTTACCCGCGCCGCCGGCGGCGCGCCCCGGCGCGGCGCGCTTGTGCTCCTCACGAAGCTCGGGCTCTTGCCGTAAATCGATCAGCTCGACTTCAGCCAGCGGACGATCCTGCACGCGGCGCGCCAGCCGCAGCATCCGGTAGCGCCCGCGCCGCGCGTTGAGGAACGACTCGGCCGAGGGCGTCGCCGAGCCCAGCATCACCGGGCAGCGGCTCATGCGCCCCAGCGCGACGGCCAGATCGCGCGCGTGGTAGCGAATTCCTTCTTCCTGTTTATAGGCGGGATCGTGCTCCTCATCGACCACGATCAGGCCGAGATCGTGCAACGGCGCGAAGATCGCGGAGCGCGGGCCGATCATGATTCGCGCCTGGCCGCTGAGCGCCGCTTGCCAGCTCGCCCAGCGCTCGGCGAGGTTCTGCGCGCTGTGCGCCACCGCCACCTGCGCGCCAAAGCGGCTGCGAAACGACCGCACCAGTTGGTCGGCGAGCATGATCTCCGGCACCATCACCAGCGCGGCGCGCCCGGCCTCCAGGCATCGCGCGGCGAGCTGCAGGTACACCTCGGTCTTGCCCGAGGCGGTGATTCCCCACAGCAGAAAGGTCTCGAACCGCCGCTCCGCGATCGCCGGCGCCGCCGCCTTGAGCGCGGCGTCCTGCTCCTGATTGGGCTCCAGCGCCGCGGCCGGCGCGTGCGCGCTTGCGCTCGGTTCGGCGATTTCGATCAGGCCGCGCTTCGCCAGCGCCCGCAGCGCGATCTTCGCGCCCGGAACCCGCGCCGCCAGCTCCGCGACGCCGATTTCCGCCGCCGCGCTCACGAGCTGGAGAATCGCGCGCTGCTTCGAACCGCGCACACCTTCAGCGTTGGCGCCCGGCTTGAGGCGCGCGACCAGCGCGTCGGATTCGCGATGGCGTCCGCGCGTCGCCTCATAGCTTCCGATGATGGTTTCCTTCGACAGCCGGCTGACGGCGGCGGCGACTTCGCGAGCGGGGCCCAGACGGCCCAGCCGCCGCTCGGTTAGCGGCGACTTCGCCAGCGCCGCGACGATCGCGCGCTCGACGGGCGTCATCACGGCAGCCTCGAGCGGCGCCGGCTCGCGCACCAGTCTCAAAGTCCGGCGCGACTCGACCCGCGCGGCGGCGGGAATCACGCTGCGCCAGGCGTCCGCAATCGGAACCATGTAGTACGAGGCAAGGAACGCAATCAGCTCCAGATGAGGCCGGTCGAACAGCGGCCTGTGCTCCAGCACCTCGATAATCGGCTTGAGCGCCGCCCCGCCGGCGTCCAGCTCCGCCCCGACCTCGACCACCATCCCGGTCAGCTTGCGCGACCGCACCGGCACCAGCACCCGCTGCCCGCACTCAACGCTCATCCCGGCCGGCACGGCGTAGGTCAGCGCATCGATACCCCGCGCCGCGCCCAGCACGATCACTTTGGCCTCCATCGATGTGCAATCTACACTCACGCTCGGCGGGTTCTAAGGGCCATCCGCAATAAGAATCCACGCTCCTTGACCTGTCATCCCGAGTGCAGCGAGGGATCTACGCGGAGCGATTTATCCAGCTTCGTTTTCAATTCTGTTGCGAATCCGAAGCCTCTCTTGTGTCATTCTCGCGCGTCTGTTTTGCCCGGCGCGCGAAGAATCCCGAATTTCCGCTCCGCTGAGCCGCTGCCATGGCCGACGACGAAAGTTGAGTGAAGGGACCTGAGCGAGGAAGCAGGAAGGCATCAGCCAGAATCCGGGATTCTTCGCGCGGCAGCCACGCGCGAGAATGACAATCGTGAAGGAGGCGTTTAGAACGGGGTCAAAACGAACTGCCGAACCCCTGCGCAAGTGGCCTTGAATGTGGCCGATTAGGCATGGTCGAATTTCACTATGGACAACCGCACATTCACTGTACTTGCCGAATGGGACGAAGAGGCGCGCGTGTGGGTGGCCCAAAGCGAGGATGTCCCCGGTCTTGTGACCGAGGCTGAGAGCGAAACTAAACTTATAGAAAAACTGCGCTCGATGGTCCCGGAACTGCTGGAACTCAACAAATACCCTCTCGGTCCCAGACCTTTCGAATTGCTACTTCAGTTTCGACGCGAGGCGCGGATTGGCTTGGCCGCGGCGGCCTGAGCGGCGGACTACGCTGCGCGCGTCAAGCAAATCCTTTCGTCCAGGAACTGCAAGTTTGATCGTCGTGGCAAGGGCGACCGCGACATTTGGTGCAGTCCGATCAACGGCCGCAAGTTCCCCATAGATCACAAAATTCTCTCACGTCATACGGCCAATGGGATTCTGAAGCAAGCTGGCGTCACCGACGCAAGAATCCCGTAGAGATGCTGCATACATCTCCCGAAAAATCGCTGATCCAGAGCGGCGCGGCCTAAGTCAACGCATCAATACCCCGCACCGCGCCAAGCACGATCACTTTGGCCTCCACCGAAGTGCAATCTACACTCACAGCCACCGGGTTCTAAGGGTCGTCGCGCAATAAGAATCCACGCTCCCAGACCTGTCATTTTCTAGAACCGCTCGGATCTTGTCATCGAGTGAAATGCCTATATCCGACCAATTGGATTTGCCCTTCTTCTGGTTTTGCCGCCATGCTGTGGAAGATCGCGGCGCTGCGGTCACCGGCGGGATAAGGCGAGCGCAGGGAAGCGAATTTCGATGGCGACGCTGGGGCGAAGGGAAAAGTGTCTGCGGAACCGTTCGGGAAGAGGACATCTCCGGCCTTTGCGTGCCCATTAGAAGCGGAAACCGGCCTCTGCCCGGCGCAAAGCTGGAAACACCGCGGACCCAAACACCCTAAAGCCTTGCCGGCAGAGACGGTTTGGTCTAGATGGCGATTTGAAATCGGAGCGGCAAAACGGAAATTCCGGATCATGACAATCGAACTTCAGATGCTTGCTCTCAGTGCCGCGCTTGGCTTGGTGCAGATCCTCCTGAGCTCGCAGGCTGCCAGCTTCCAGTACGGATACCGGTGGGCAGCCAGCGCGCGCGATCAGCCGATGCCGCCGCTCACTGGCGTTGCCGCACGGCTCGAACGCGCGTTGCGCAATTTCATGGAAACCTTTGTGTTGTTCGTCGCGGCAATCCTGGTTGCCAACGTCATCGACCACCACAGCTGGATGACCGTCTGGGGCGCGCAGCTCTACTTTTGGGGCCGTGTGGCATATGTGCCGCTCTACGCCTTCGGCGTCCCCCTAGTCCGTTCGATAGCCTGGAACGTCGCGACCGTCGGCATCATCTTGGTCCTGCTCGGCCTGAGGTAAAGATATAAAGCTACGTCCCCGGCGCGAAAGTTTGTCTCGTTGACGTTGAGCCTTTGCGGTCGGGAGTGTCTCGAACTATCAGAACCGCCGGATGACCGTCCGTACTTTCCCGCTGGGACCGGGCTCGATCGAATCCACCCGCAGAACCTCGACCGCTATGCCGGGGAGCGTCTCGCGCAGGAGCGAACCGAGCTCCGCCGCGACGCGCTCCCAATTCGTCGCAGCGTTGCACACCACGCGCATGCGGACCAGGTCCATCGCTTCCTGAACGACCTGCACCTGGATCAGCTCGGGAAACCGGTCGTAGATCACACCGAGAACGGCCAACGGGTGAATCACATATCCGCCGGGCGCAAGGATGAGATCGTCGGCCCGGCCCTCGATCCGTTCAAGCGTCGGCAGCGTGCGCCCGCAGGAACATGTGGCCGTCCCCAGGGTGACGACGTCACCGAGTTTGTAGTTCAGGAGCACCGTCGCCCGGTTGATGAGGTTCGAGACCACGATCTCTCCCCTTCCGCCGGCGCCGAGCGGCAGGCCGGCGGAATCGATTACCCGCACCGCGGCCAGATCGAGATCGATGTGAAACCCCGCGCGCCGTTCGCATTGGAAGGCCAGGCGCAACATCTCGGCCGTCTGGTAGAATGAAAGCACCGGGATGCCGTATTCCTGTTCGATGAGGCGGCGGTCCGCATCGGGCATCAGGTCTGCCCCGTACGTGACCGCGCGCGGCCGAAACAAGCTGACCGCTTGCCGATGGGCCCAGCGGAAGAATGCCCCTAAATGAGATCCATAGCCTTTGATTACGTCGGGCCGGAAGTCGTTGATGGTGGCGGCCAGGCGCTCGAATGGCTCAGCCACAGATGCCTCGCCGGGCGTGATTCCGAGCGACGCCGCCACGAAGGACCGCGCCTGGTAGAAGCGCTCCATTTGCGCGGGGACGCCACCGGTCCGAAAAACGCTGAGCTCGCGATACCCCAGTGTGCGGCCGATAAAGTGCCTGAGCACCTCGCGCTGGCGCCGGCCGACCCCAAGGAAGATGAAGAGTGCGGCTGGATCATAAGTCAACGGCTTTGCCGTCCCGGACGTGCCGCTCGAGTGGAGCTCGAATCGCGCCCTGTTCAAAGCGAGTCGAGCGGAAGCGCTTGGGATCCTTCACCAGGTCCTGCGCCGTGACCAGCGGCAGCCGGGCCAAATCCGCGCCGGTTCGGAAATCGCCGGGCCGCAGCCCCGCATCGTCCATCGCCTCGCGGTAGTGGGGTACCGTATCGTAGGCGTGGCGGACGATCAGTCGGACGCGGCGATTCTGGATCTCCAGAATCTGTTCGAGATTCCGGAACGGCAGCTTCCGCTCGCCGAGAGCCTGCCACAGAGCAAAGCCGCTCCAATAGGCTCGCGTGGGCCATCCACTCACGCCTTCAGCCTCCTGTCACGCGCTCTCGCCACTCTCATTTCGAATCCTGATTCAGAGTCGCGCCGACCACAGCCCGTCTGCAAACCGCGCCGAGCACGATCACTTTGGCCTCCATTGATGTGCAATCTACACTCGCAGTCGCCGGCTTCTAAGGGCCGCGCCGAAGCCTTGTGCAAGTGGCCTTGAATGTGGCGGATCGGGCATGGTTGAATTCCACCATGGACAACCGCACATTCACCGTACTTGCCGAGTGGGACGAAGAGGCGCGCGTGTGGGTGGCCCAAAGCGCGGATGTCCCGGGTCTTGTGACCGAGGCTGAGAACGAAGCTAAACTGATCGAAAAACTGCGCTCGATGGTCCCGGAACTTCTGGAACTCAACAAATATCCGATTGGTCCCGGGCCTTTTGAGATGCTAATTCAGTTTCGACGCGAGGCGCGGATTAGCCTGTCCGTTGCGGCCTGAGTGGCGGACTACGCTGCGCGCGTCAAACAAATCCTTTCGTCCAAGAACTGCAAGTTTGATCGTCGTGGCAAGGGCGACCACGATATCTGGTACAGCCCGATCAACGGCCGCAAGTTCCCTGTAGATCACAAAATTCTCTCACGGCATACGGCCAATGGGATTCTCAAGCAGGCTGGTATCACCGATACAAGAATCCCGTAGAGATACCACGGCGTTTGATCGCGATCCTTTTTCACTGTTGTTGACGCTGGCGGCGCGATATTCTCAGCACGCTCACCGCGCTGCTTTCAGCAGCGCCGCCTTTCCATGCGCCGGGGGCGACGCAAAAGAGCGGGCGAGGTGATCGAGCAGGGAGGTGCCTTATGAAGCGAGTGCGGATCGCGATGCTGTTTCTGCTGGTGATTGCCGCCGACGCCGGCGTGGCGCGGGCGCAGGTCAATGTCGTCGACGCGAAGGGGAAGGTCGTCGGCGCGTGGGACGGCGGGTATGCGCTGCGCGAGATCGATGGCGTATGGCTGGATTTGGCGGTCTCGACGGCAGGGTTCTCCGAGGGCGGTTTCACCGCGGCTTGCTGCGCCTCGTACACGACGAGCGATTGCTCCGGGACGATGTATTTCCAAGCCAATGGGGGCGAGGCTGAGACCCCGCTGGCTCAGTTCCCGTACGTCCAGATCAGTGGCGTCGCATATTTTGCGAAGCCTCCGTTCCAGCAGACCAGTATCCAGTCGTGCGGCTTTTACAATGATTCCTCGGGAGCGCCGGTGCCTGTAGCCGGGCAATGTTTCGCCGCGCCCAACCCAGACTGCAATTTGGGGATGCTCGCGGTCGCGCCGCTGGCCGGCTTTCAGCTTTCCAAGCTGAAGCTCAAACCGCCGTTCAAGCTCGCGAAATAAAGGTCCCTCGCGCGCGGACGCGCGGCCTCTACCATCGCAGGGATAGGCGCAGAGCTTCGCGCCGTCATCGGGATCGTGACCGTGGGCCGCAATCGATCGATGCCGGTCTCGCGTCGGCGCCGACGGGAAGGCCGTGGAACCAAACCGGGCTGGAACCTTGCACAGGGAGGTCGTCGGGTCTATGGGAGGAGCTGGAATCGGAGGTAAAACGGAAATCCCGGTTCAGAAATCAAAATGAAAGTTGCCGTGCAACGGTTCGCCCCGCTGGTTGCGATGCTCGGCGCCGCGCTCGTCGCGCGAACCTTGTACGTCAACCGCGGCCGCTACTCGAAGAGCGATTTCGCCAAATACTACAACTGGTCAGAGGAACTCAGGCTCGGTGGCGATCCGTGGCTGCCCGGCGATGATCCCTCCTCCAGGCCGCCTCCGGGCGTGCGGTACGCCGGAAACTGCAATTACACGCCTGCCTTCTGCCACATCTTTGAGCCGCTCACAATCCTGCCTCCGAGCTCCGCATACTGGATATGGCAGGGACTTATGGTCGGCGCCCTGGTTTTCGGGATTTTTCTCGTTCTAAGGGAAACCGGTCCGCCGCTGGCTGCGAGCACCTATTTCCTCGCGTTCGGGGCAGCGCTCCTGTTTCCAGAAGTTCATGAGAGCTTGCATTACGCTCAACCGACCTTCCTGCTCTTGTTGCTCATGGTTGGCGCATGGGCTTCCGATCGCCGGGACGCCCGGGCGATGGCCGGACTCCTGCTAGCGTCGGCGGCATTGCTCAAGGTGTATCCTGCGCTGCTGGGGATGCACTTCTTGCTTCGCCGGCGATGGAGCACGGTCGGATGGTCGATCGCATTCACAATCGCCGGCCTGCTGCTGTTCAATGTGCCGCAGGAAATCACCTTTCTGCGCTACTGCATGCCGCGAGCGTGGGTCCAGTTCTCGGTCGCACAGAAACAGGAAAGATGCGTCTGCGTGATGGGGAACATCTATTTCCTGCTGGCTAAAATCGAGGGAGCAAGCCCGCCGTTTGCCCTGGTGACGGCGCTGACGCTGCCGGTCGACCTGGCGATAGCGGCGGCGGCTATAGCTGCGACGCTAAGGACTTTGCCGATCCGGGAGCTGGACGGTCTCTGTGCAGGGCTGTGGATCGCTGCTTCGCTCATCATGTCGCCCCTGGCGTGGCCGCATGAGCTGACGCTTCTGCTCCCGATGTTGCTCGCCCTGGCGGTTGGTATCGCGCGCGGCGTGCCGATTCGATCGACCCGTCTGCTCCTGCTGCTGGCCGGAATACTCGGCGTGATATTGGCGTATTTTTTTCCACCGCTTCAGCCAACGCACCTGTTTTTCTGGGCGGCGCTCGGAATCTATCTGTCGGGATTTATGATCGCGCTGGACTGGGCCGAATGCGGTCAATTCAATCGTCAGGTTATTGCGATCGGTGAGTTTTTCGCTAAGAATGCGCACCAGCCCGGACCCGCAGCGGCAGACGTTGGCGTCAGCCGGCCCAACTCTGAAACAGTTGGCAAGTAGATGAGAATCCTCCGATTTTCCCACGATTACCTGCTCAATGTAGGTGGTCTCCAGGTTCACTTGCGCGGGCTCAATCGCGAACTTGCGCGTTGTGGCATCGAGATTGACCAAGCCTTTCTTGTCGGCCAAGACGATTTCCCCACTCTTATTGGCAAACGTCGTCTGGTTAAAGTTGGCGATGGACACTTCCAGCAGAGCGCAATGGTGAATCTTTTTCCTTGTATCGTCCCGAATCGCTATGCAACCGTTCCAGAGGCTGATTCGCCGGAGGCCGTGCAATCGTTCGAGAAGCAGTTTGCCAAGATCATCCACGATAGACGTCCCGACCTGGTGCACGTACATATCCTAAAACATCCGGTTCAATATCGAGCATTGGAGCTCGCATCTCAGGCGGGAATTGCCACAGCGATGTCGCATCACGAGGGTTTCCCACAGACTTGCGCTCAGGACGAGTACTTACAGCGCGGCGCAGCTTTGGCTGATCTTAGGCTTGCCGTATCAAGACACGCCGCCCTATCCATAAGAGCGCGGCCTACCGATTATATCGGTTACTTTGTCGATACCGAGTTTTGGCAACAGTCCAAGGTATTGCCAAGCGGGAAAGAATACTGGCGAACCCGGCTCCAGCGAGTCGGCGCGGAAGTCCTTTTCGTGTATCCTGCGCGGTTCAGTCCTCGAAAACACCAGGATCTCTTGGTCCGTGCAGCGCATGAATTGAAACGACTCTTAAGCGCTAACGAGGCTGTCAGGGGTTTCAAGGTCGTTCTCGTTGGCGAAACCATCCCAAGGCGTCGCGAATATCTGCAGCACCTCGTAGAACTGGTAGAGTCATTGTCATTAAGGGAACACGTGTGCTTCCTGGAAGTGCAGTCGCAAGAGAACTTGAGGGCCTTACTTAGCATATCTGATGCTCTGGTCTATCCGGCCTTCAACGAGGCTGGGGGCAGGAGTCACCTCGAGGGCATGGTAGTTGGTGCGTGCGCCATTGTAGCTAACGACGCGGGATTAACCGAACATGTCGTAGACGAGCAAAACGGATTGACCTTCTCTCCGTATTCCGAGGATGAGTTGGCGGCTCAGATGCATCGAGTCATCCGGTTTCCTGAGTGGAGAAAACGCCTCGCGGAAGCCGGCCGGGAGACAGCATCCAAGCTTACACTGCATCGTTATGCCCAGGACCACATTCAGCTGTACAAGTCGCAATTGGAAAAACGACGACTAACTGATGCCGCGGCATCGAATGGGGAATGTATATCCTTGATTTCCCCGCTCAGCGATGAGAGCTCAACACCAAGGACGCGGTTATTCTCATAGATTTGGATCATTGCGTCAGCGTAATGCTGTGGGCGATCACATCGTACTTCAACCCGTCGGGCTATAAGAGCCGCAGGCCAACTATCGCATCTTCAGGAAATTCCTTAAGCCGCCGCTGGTCGCGGTTGAGCTGTCGTTCACCGGAGACTTCGAGCTTGGTCCGGCCGATGCCGACATTCTGGTCCAACTCGCCGGGGGCGACGTGCTGTGGCAGAAGGAGCGGTTGCTGAATATCGCGATGCGCCATCTGCCCGGCAACTGCGACGCCGTCGCATGGTTGGATTGTGATGTCATTTTCCCAGACCAGGGTTGGCCCGAGCGCGCCCGAGCCGCCCTCGACAGCTTCGCGATGGTCCAGCTCTTCAGCGAAAGTTGCCAGCTCGGGCAAGGCGCCAGAAACGATCCGTGCGGCTGGGCTCCCGTCGAGAGAGTCACTCCGGGGATGGTGCACGGGATCTGGAGCGGCGAGCTCACCCCCGATGACAGGCGCCCATCAAAGTTCACGTCGAGGGGCTCCAAGCATGGGATGGCGTGGGCCGCGCCCAGAGCCCTGCTCGACCAGCACGGATTCTACGACGCCCGTATCGCCGGCGGTGGCGACCGGGCGATGCTGTGCGCCGCGTGGGGCCAATTCGATTACTGCGTGGATGCACATGCGATGAAGGGCCGTTCGATCGAGCATTATCGGGCGTGGGGCGATCGCTTCTATGGCGACCTGCGTGGCAGGATCGGCAATCTCGAGGGACACATCTTCCATCTCTGGCACGGCCAAATGGCCCGTCGGCTTTACAGGGAGCGTCACCAGCAGTTGGCGAAATTTGATTTCGATCCCTTCACCGATATCGCGCTTAACGCCAACGGCTGCTGGCGATGGAACTCCGACAAGCCCGAACTGCACGATTACATGAAAAACTACTTCGCATCGCGAAACGAAGACGGTCTGGCGACTGCGACTCCTGAAGACCGGGCCCGTGTCTGAATCGTTCAGCGACAGCCTCGGCAAAGCTCGTCAGCGGCTGGCGCTTCTCTCCTGCAGGACGGGCGGGCAGTGACCCACGCCGCCGCCTTATCACGCACGCTGATGGCCGCTCAATGACCTCCGCGCAGAACCGCGATCGGCGTGCGCGCCAGAATCTCGAGGTCGCGTGCAAGCGACCAGTTCTCGATGTATTCGATGTCCAGACTCACCATTTCGTCGAACGAGAGGTGATTACGCCCGCTGACCTGCCACAAGCCGGTCAGGCCGGGCAATGCGCGGAGCCGGCGCCGGTGCCAGTCTCGATACATCTCGACTTCGTACGGGATGGCCGGGCGCGGACCGACAATGCTCATTTCGCCGCGCAGGACGTTGATGATCTGGGGTAATTCGTCGATACTGAAACGTCTGAGGAAAGCGCCCAGCCGTGTGATTCTGGGGTCTGCGGCGATCTTGAACAGCGGCGGCCGCTCGCCGTTCGTGTAGGGCCTGCCCTCCTCAATCCATTGGCTTGCGTAGTTGCGATGCGAGGTGTCGCTGGCGGTCGGAAGCATGGTTCGGAACTTGAGCAACTCGAACGGCAGGCCATCAATTCCCACTCGCCGTTGCCGGAAAAAGATTGGCCGCCCGTCGATGAGCCATATCGCGAGCGCAGTTAACAGCATCACGGGGCTTGCAGCGATCATCAATACACCGGCTATAAGCAGGTCGCAGAGGCGCTTTATCGGCGTGTTGAATCGGTAACGGGCCGGCCGCGCGTGGGGCTTACTCATGGTCGGTCAAAAATCCCAACAAGTGTAGGATAAGTTTCAATCTCGCGATGAGCAAGTCCATCAGCCGGCCTCGGGGGCAGGAGGAGCAATCCAGCCCGCCACTCGCATGACTCCACGCCGAATCGCCTACGTATTGGGACACTTTCCGATCCTCTCCCAAACCTTCGTCGCCTCGGAAATGGCCGAGTTGCGCCGGCGGGGAGCACAACTGCGGGTTCTTTCGTTGAAGGAGTCCCCGGATAGCCTGCGTCATGATTTCATCGCCTGCGAGGGCCTGGATGAGCTTGTGACCTACGGTCAGGAAAACTTCCGGGCAGCGCTGAACGAGTTCGGCCCGGAACTGATCCACGCCCACTTTGCCGCCGAGGCAACTAAAACGGCGCGTTCGCTGGCAGCCGAATTCGGGGTGCCGTATACCTTTACAGCGCACGGCTACGACATCTACTTCCGGGCGCCGCCTGACTTCGGCGCGCGAGCGGCGGCGGCAGCCGCGGTCGTGACCGTCTCCGAAGTGAACGCGCGCTACATCGCCGAGCGGTTCGGCGTGCCGCGCGAGCGGATCAGCGTGATCCCGTGCGGCGTTGACACAACGAGATTCCATCCCGCCGGGAGCAACGGCGACCTATCGTCCCGGCAGCGCGAACCTGCGCAACCCCCGCTGGTGCTCTGCATCGCTCGGCATCATCCTGCGAAGAACTTGTCCCTTCTGCTCGACGCATGTGCGATTCTCCGCGACCACCAAGTGAGATTTCGATGCGTCATGATCGGCGACGGTGCGCAACGCAGTGAACTGGAGGCGATTCGTGAGCATCATGGGCTGGGGCAACTGGTCGAAATGGCAGGCGCCGCCGGCCAAGCCACAGTCCTCGCATGGTTGCAGCGCGCTTCAGTTGCAGTCCTTTCTAGCCGGAGCGAGGGCGTGCCGGTCAGCCTGATGGAAGCCGGCGCTTGTGAATTGCCCGTGGTCGCCACCCGCGTGGGTGGAATTCCGGAACTGGTCGAAGACGGAGTCACAGGCTTGCTGACGCCGCCGGGCGACGCCCCGGCATTGGCCCACGCACTCGAACGCATCCTTACGAACCCGCAGTCTGCGGATCGCGATGGGCCAAGCGGCACGACGCCGGATCGAAGCGCATTTCTCGCTCGAAATGCAGGTCGATCGCCTGCTTGCCCTGTGGTCGAAGGTTCTCGCCTGCCGCCGCCAGCCGGCGTCCTGACTGCTGGCTGGAGCAAGCCTGTAGCCGCGGAAGAGACCAAATTTAGGTCGAGCCCGGAATCGGTGCCATCGTTGCACCGCTGGGCGAGTTCGCTCTCATTCGCGGGAGCAGTTAGAGAATCGGCCCGGCCGGATCGAGCCCGAAGAGCACGCGGCCCACGGTTTCGTAACGCGCCGAGGAGATCTGGATCTGCTGTGTGACGGCGTGTATGTCGCGCCAGCATCGCTCGATCGGACTCGAGGTCTGAATCGCCGTGATGCCGGCCGCATCGTAGACCAGATCGACCGCCTGGGCCGCCAGTCTCACCGCCGTCAAAGGCGCCAGCCGGGCGTAGGCACGCGCCTGCAGGTCGAACCCGGTCCCGGCTTCTCCTCTCCGCCAGATCTCCGCGATGGTCTCGTAAAAGTATGCCCGCGCAGCTTGCAAGCATCCTTCGGCCTGCGCCAACTGGATCTGCGCCAGCGGGCGCTCGCGCAATGACGAGCGGCTGCCGAGCGGCACTTTCGCGACGGCCAGCTCTTTCAGGAACTCGATCGCGTGTCGCGCGATGCCAAGCGCAACGGCTACGAACCCGCCGGCGAGCATCGTCTGGAGCGGAATGTGCGCCACGGCTCCGGTCGCCCAGGTAACTTTTGGCTCGGGCCACTCAAACGTAAAGCTCTCGGGCACAACTACGTCGTTGAAGACAAAATCGTTGCTGCCGGTGCCGCGCAGTCCCGAAACCGACCAGGTGTCGAGAATCTTGCACTCCCGGACCGGGAGCATCCCCGCCCTCATGATCGGCACACCATTGACAAATTGCGGCGCGCCGTCGCGCAGCGCGAATCCGGCCGCGGTCAACCAGGTGGCCTGCGCGGAGCCGCTCGCGTAGGTACTCTTGCCGGAGAATCGGTACCCGCCGTCGCACGCCACCACGGTCGTGCCCATCGGGTTGAGCGAACCGGCGACGATTCCGCGCCGATCGCTGAAGATCTTCTCGAACGCCTCGCGTGCGATGAAGCTGCCGAACAGCGGACCGCCCGCGCAGATCGTCATGTTCCAGCCGGTCGAGCCGTCGATGGCTGCGGCCTCTTCGCAAACCCTCTGAACCTCGGCCATCGTGAGATCGCAACCGCCCATTTGAGGCGGAAGCATTATCCGGAACAGCCCCGATTCGTGAAGCGCCTCAACGATCGCCGGCGCGAGTTGCGCCCGCCGTTCCGACTCGGCGGCGTGCTCGGCGATCAGCGGTGCGAGTCGTTTGAGGCGCTCGATGCACTCCGCGAGCCGGCCCGTTACTATCTCACTCATGTTTCGCCTGTTTAGCTCAGGCGGAAGCTATCATGCCGCTTCGATTTCTGCGATCTGCAAGGGAATCGCGCCCCGCAAACTGCGTGTGTTGACGATGACCCACGCCAACGCGCAGATTGAAGCGGAGGAGTCACCCAGGTGCGCCCACGACTAAGCGCGGCAGGCGAGGCATCGCAAGCGAAGCTACGTGACTCGACAAATCGGGCGCGCACGCGCGGGGCGGCCTTGCTCGTCCGGCGAGCGCGCGAGACCGATCTGCCGGCCCTGGCCGTGCTCTATCACGAACTCGATCTCCGGGGGTTTACGCACGAGGCGTCTGCGCGCGCGATGCGCAAACCATTTCGATTGCTCGCGCGCGACCGCAGCCACCATCTGCTGGTCGCTGAGCATAATGGCGAGGTCGTCGGCACGCTTCACGTTCTCATCTTTCGCCATCTCGGCCACGGATCGCGGCCGGCGGCGATAGTCGAAAACGTCGTGGTGCGGAGCGGCTTCCGCTCCCTCGGCATCGGCGAGAAGATGCTCGAGGCGGCGCGCCGCATCGCGACGGCGAACCAATGCTACAAAATCGCGCTGACCAGCAACCGGTTGCGACGCCGCGCGCATCGCTTCTATGAACGGCTGGGATGGCGCCATACGCATTTCGGCTACTCGATTTACCTGGAGTGAGTGGGAGCAAATCGCTGCCGAAGGATGGTTCCTCGCAAGAACTGCATCACCAATATGTTCCGATCTAATTTTCGGTGGCGGCCGTGGATTGAATCAAGTAGTACATGCTCCCGGCACCTCTCTTGCTTTGCTAAACTCTTGAGCGCGGGAGATTGTGAGCGCGATGGCCAAGCTCTTCCACAAGATTCTTTGCCCGATCGACTTTAGCCCCAACTCGCTGGCGGCTTTGGATTGCGCTATCGCGCTGGGCCGGCAGAACGCAGCAACGCTCTGCCTCCTGAACGTCGTTCCCTCGCCCGTGGGTTCGACGCAAATCCCTCCGATTCCCCTCGAGCCTTTCCCCGTCGTTGAGGAAGACGCGAAACAGAAACTCGAAGTCATTGCGAAGCGGCGCCTCGAGGGCAAACTGCCTTGGCAGATAGCCACCCGCAGCGGCGATCCGGCGACGGAAATCGTCCAGGCGGTGACCGCTCTTGCTGTGGACCTGGTCGTGATGGCGACTCACGGCAGGACCGGACTGAGTCATCTGTTCCTGGGTAGCGTGGCTGAACGGGTGGTGCGCGAATCGCCGGAGCCAGTCCTCACGATCAGGCCGAAGATAGTCTAGCCAGTCAGCGCGCAATCGCGAGAATCTGATCGTGCAGCCTTTCGATGTCGGATCGCTGTGGATGCGCGGTCCCGTAGCGCATCACGGCTGCGGATCCCGCCGCGATTCCCCATGCGAACGCATCCTCCGCCGGCAGTTCGCGTGCCAGCCCGAGCGTCATCGCTGCGACAAAGCTGTCGCCGGCGCCGACCGCGCTACGAACTTGAACCTTCGGCGCCGGTAAGCGCAGGGCGCCGCTCGCGGTTGCCATTACAGCACCAACTGCGCCGAGCGAGACGACGACCAGGGACGCGGCGCCCTCGCGCGCGAGCCTGACCGCCTCGGCATCCTGCTCGCGCGGGTCAGATACCTCGTGTCCCACCAGTCCCTCGAACTCACTGAGGCTTGGCTTAATCAAGGTGATGCCTTTTCCCAATGCAGCCTTAAGCGCGGAGCCGGAGCTGTCGAGCACGAAATGCTGACGCCGATTTGCGGCTAGAGTTGCAAGTCGGGCATAAAAATCCTCGGGGACACCGCGCGGCAGGCTACCGCTCGCGACCAGCCAATCGCCGTCGAGCTCCGCGAGCGCCTCGAACAGCGCATGCCATTCGGCGTCGGACACTGTCGGACCCTCTGGCACGAAGCGGTATTCGAGGCCGCTCGAGCGTTCATGAATCGCCACGCTGATTCGCGTGAGTCCCGCGACGGGAACGGCTCGGCACGCGACGCCTTCACGGTCTAGGAGTTCGCGAAGGAACTGCCCCGTCGCGCCGCCAGCCATAAGTACCGCGAGCGACTCGCCGCCAAGCTCGTTCACGACTCGGGCAACGTTGATTCCGCCGCCGCCAGGATCGAATTGTTCGGTGGTTGTGCGGACTTTGCGAGTCGGCCGGACAGAATCAGCCTCGCAGGCCAGATCGACCGCGGGGTTGAGCGTCAGCGTGACGATCCGTGGCGACACTTGCAAATCAGCGCTGCCGCAGCGACTTGAGCGGCCGTGTGTTCAGCACGTCGCCCGGCTCGATCCACCCGCGCCGCGCTTGGTTCACGCCATATTCGAGCAAATCGAAATCGCGCGGCGAGTGCGCGTCACTGGATATCACGAGCTTGACGCCGGCATGCTTGGCAGACATGCAAGCCGTGTCGGTGAGGTCAAGCCGATCCGGCTGTGAATTCACTTCCAGCGCGCATCCTTCCTCGCGCGCCACCTTCAATACCTCGCCGAGGTCGAATTCGCTCGGTTGGCGATGTCCGATAAGGCGGCCACTGGGATGGCCGATCACGTCGACGTTAGGATTGCGAACCGCCTTGATCAATCGGCGCGTCATATCGCGCGCATTTTGATCAAGGCTGTAGTGGACTGACGCGACTACCCAATCGAGTTCGGCGAGCGTGTCGTCAGGCAGATCGAGGCTGCCGTCTTCGAGGATGTCCACCTCGGTCCCGCGCAGCAGCTTGATACCGGAGAGTTGCGCCTGGACTCGCTCGATTTCGCGCCATTGCTCGTGCAAGCGTTTGGGGTCGAGCCCATGCGCCATCGCGACGCGCCGCGAATGGTCGGTTATCGCGAAATATTCAAGGCCGCTCTCACGAGCCCGGCGGGCCATGTCTTCAATCGAGGCGCGGCCATCGGTGTAGGTGGAGTGCGTATGAAGATCACCGCGGAGATTGTTTCGAGAAATCAGCGTCGGCAGCCTTTTTTCCGACGCGGCCTCTATCTCGCCGCGATCTTCGCGGAGTTCCGGCGGTATCGAGGGAAGCCCCAGCGCGCGGTAGACCCGCTCTTCGGTCTTGCCGGCGACCGCCGAACCGTTCCGGAACAGTCCGTACTCGTTGAGCAAAAGCCCGCGCGCTTGCGCGATACGGCGCAAGTGCACGTTGTGAGCCTTCGAGCCGGTAAAGTACACGAGCGCCGCGCCGAAGCTTGCGCGCGGCACCACGCGCAGGTCAACTTGCAGCCCGCTCTTGAGCACCACGCTGGTCTTGGTTTCGCCGGAGCCGAGAACCTTTGCCACTTCCGGGAAGCTTGCGAACTGCTTCATGACGGGCTGAGGTTGGGGAGCAGCCGCAAGTAGATCCAGGTCGCCCACGGTCTCGCGCCTGCGACGAAAGCTGCCCGCTACTTCCAGTTCTTCAACCGCACGGCATTTGCGGAGATGAGCAATAAGACGCTCCGCGATCGGCGCCGCTTCCGCATACGAAATCCGCTTGACCGCGTCACGATCTTGCCGCGCCAGGGATTCGAGGATCTTTCCCTCGATCTTGGGTCCGAAGCCGCGTAGCTTGCGTAGTTTTCCAGACTTGGCCGCGCGTTCGAGGTCCTCGCTCCCCTTGATCTTCAGTAGGTCGAAGAGCAGCTTCAGCCGCTTTGGACCGAGCCCGGGTATGTTTCGCAATTCCAGCAGCGCGGTGGGAAACTTCTGAGCAAGCTCCCGATGAAGCGGGATGTCGCCAGTCTCGATCAGCGTACCTATCTTGCCGGCAAGGTCCGCTCCGATACCCGGAATTTCGTCGATCTGCTCGGGCGTGAGGTCGGCGACCTGAACGGGCTGATCGTGCACCGCGCGGGCGGCGTTCCGATAGGCTCGCACACGAAAAAAGTTCTCACCCTGGACTTCGAGCATGTCGGCGATTTCGTCGAGAACCTTCGCGACTTCCTCGTTCGCCGGGGTCTCCCGCTTATGAACGCCGGTCGTCAAACGAACTCTTATGCGTGCTCGATCAGAGCCTTGAGCAGGTCATATCTGGTCACCACGCCAACCAGCTTGCCCCCTTTTGCAATCGGAAGGCAGACGACATTCTTATCGGTCATCATCTCGACCAGATCGTTAATCGAAGCCTTTGCGTCGGCCGCCGGCGCCTTCTTGCGCATTATTTTCTTTACCGTCGTGTCGAAGAGTTGCTTGCCCTTTTCAAGCGCTTTGAGAACATCGAGTTCGGTGACCACACCTACGACCGTACCTCGGTCGTCGACGACCGGAACACCACGATAGGTTCCGCTCAGAAGCCGTAAAGTCACATCTTGCGCACACTCCTCTCTGGTTGCCGATTCAACAGGTTGAGTCATGATGTCCGATGCCGTAAGGCGCTTCTTGCCCATTTCTGGAGTCCCTCCTGGGTTATGCAAGCCGATCAATGCGCAACTCATGCCAATCGCGCAGACTGTGCTCGAACGGCCTGAAGTTGTCAGATGAGGCCGATGGCAACAATACGATTTCTCGCCCCCTGTTTCCATCGGAGACAATCTCGCATGGGGACGGGGAGAGCGCTGTCGAAAATGATACTTCGCGCAGCTCCCCCGAGACGCGAGGCATGCCTCAACGTTCGCTGGCTTCGACCTCGACCGCAGTCAGCTTGTATTCCGGGCAATCCGTCAGGCGATCCCGGATGTCGCTGGTGACCGCATTGGCGGCCGTCGCGGGGTCGTGAAAACTCAGGAAGACTACACCGGGTGAAACGCGGTCGGTCACGCGCGCCGTCGCGTGCGCCTGGCCGAACCGGCTTCGCAGCCGTACACGTGCGCCGTCTTCTATGCCTCGAGCGGCAGCATCCTGCGGGTGAATTTCGAGTTCGTCCGTCGGCCGCAGACGAAGATTCGGGCTGCGACGGGTCATAGTGCCGGCATTGTAGTGCTCAAGCACACGCCCCGTGATGAGTCCGAGTGAAGCGCCAAAGCTCGGCGACGGCTGGAACTCGACGCAGGCCAACCGGGCACGGCCTCGGGGAAAGCTGGTTTCATGGAGTCTTGGTGTTCCAGAGTGGTCAGGAGATGGCACCGGCCACTGGAGCCCGTCGCTTTCCAGCCGCGCATAAGAGACGCCGGCGTAGATCGGGGTCAGACGAGCGATTTCATCCATCACGTCGGAGGGCGATGCTGCCGCCTGCGACAAACCGGTTGCAGCCATCAGCGCTTTGATGATCTCGAGATCCGGGCGCGTGCCGGCGAGCGGAGTCAGCGCGGCGCGCACTCTCTGGATGCGCCGTTCGCCGTTGGTGAAGGTGCCATTTTTCTCAAGGAAGCTCGCACCGGGAAGAACCACGTGTGCGAGCTTCGCGGTTTCGGAGAGAAAAAGTTCCTGCACGACGAGAAACTCAAGATTCTTGAGCGCCTTGACCGTTTGCCCGGAGTCCGGATCAGTCTGCGCAACGTCTTCGCCAAAGATGTACATGGCGCGCAACTCGCCGCGCCGCGCCGCCTCGTGCATTTCGGGTATCGTCAGTCCGCGATGCGCCGGAAGAACCCGTCCCCAAACCGATTCGAACTTGCCGCGCGCTACCGCATCATCAACGCTCTGATAGCCGGGCAGGAAACCCGGGTCGCATCCCATATCGGCAGCACCTTGAACGTTGTTTTGTCCGCGCAGCGGGTTTACTCCCACTCCAGCCCGGCCCAGGGCGCCGGTCAGAATCGCGAGATTGCAGAGCAGGCTGACGGACTCGCTCCCCTGGTAGTGCTCGGTGACGCCCAGCCCGTGAAACATCATTGGCGATTGCGCAATGGCGTAGCGGCGCGCCGCTTCGCGCACGATCGTCGGCGAGACTCCCGTCAACGCAGCGACCGCCTCTGGCGCTTGCCGGCGAATGAACGGCTCATATGTCTCCCATCCCTCCGAGCGGTCCTGGATGAAGGTCCGGTTGACCAGTCCTGCCTCGACGATCGCACACGCGAGCGAGTTGAAAAGCGGAACGTTCGCTCCGGGTCGCACCTGCAAATGGAGATCTGCCATGGCTGCGAGTTCGGTATGGCGCGGATCGATCACGATCAGCGTCGTGCCGCGCAGTGCTGCCTGCTTGATCCGCGCCCCGACAATCGGATGAGCCTCGGTCACGTTCGCGCCAACGATCAGGAGAAGGTCGGCCTCTTCGATGTCGGCGAACGAATTGGTCGCCGCGCCGGTGCCGAACGACTCGCGCATCCCTGCTGCGGAGGGGGCGTGGCATACGCGCGCGCAGCAGTCCACGTTGTTGGTGCCCAGCCCGGCGCGGAGCCATTTCTGAAAGAGATAGTTTTCCTCGTTGGTGCAGCGCGACGACGACAGGCCGGCGCTGACGGCTTGCAGCCGCAGAAACTCGCTGGCTACCAGAGCGATTGCTTCCTCCCACGACGCCGGTTCCAGCCGGCCGTTGCGCCTTATGAGCGGAGCAGTCAGCCGTTCACGATGGCGCGTAAAGGCGTGGGCGTAGCGCCCCTTCACGCACAGATGCCCGCGGTTGACGGCCGCGTCGTGAGCACCGTCGATACGCGCGACACGATCGGCGTCCACGCGAACCTCAAGCTGGCATCCGACGCCGCAGTAGCCGCAGGTCGTGCGCACGGCGCCCGCGTTCGCGGGCTCGCGCTCGTGATCGACGTCGCTCAACGCGCGTGTCGGGCAGACCTCTACACATGCGCCGCAGCTTACGCAGTCGCTATCCGCAAATTTCTCGACTCCCCACGCCAGGTGAGCCGCGGCTCCGCGCCCTTCAAACGAGTAGACGAATTGTCCCTGAACTTCGGCGCAGGCCCGCTCGCACAGCCGGCAAAGGATGCAGCGCGCAAGGTCGATCCGCAGGTACGGATGGCTGGCATCCACTGGCGCCGTTTCACGCCGAGCCGCATAGCGCAGCCCGGTGGCACCCCAGGCAGACAGTTCCACGCCGACATTTCCGACCGGAACAGATTCGGCGAGCATCAGCTCACCGAGGTCACGCTGGTATGCTGCCAGCGCGGCCGAGTCAGTGAGCACCGACATTCCGTCTAGTGCAGGCGTACAACAAGCTGCGACATAGCGGCCATCCGCCTCTACCAGGCACGAGCGGCAATGCCCGCCAACCGACAGGCGTTGATCGTAACAGAACGCAGCGATCGCAACGCCCGCGGCGCGACACGTCTCGAGCAGCGTTCCGCTTGCTTCCACTAGCCGCTGGTTCAGGGTGATCATGCCAGGACTTCTTCGCCGAAGTGTTCGAGCAAATCGCGAATTGGCCGGGGAACCCCGGTGCCGAAGCCGCATAGGCTCCCAATCTCCAGCGTCGATAGGAGCCGCTCCAGGACGGCACGCTCGCGTATTCCGCCGAGCAGAGAAGTTCCGACCCGGCACGGCGTGCAACTGCCGCACGACTCGGCAGCGGCGAAGGCAAACAGGTGTTCCGCCAGAGCGCGCGGCGACACGCTGTCATCGAGCACGACAACCCCCGCGTGCCCCATCCCGGGAAGGAAATCGAAGGAAAGCGGGATGTCGAAGCGTGAGGCGGGAATAACGCGGCCCATCGGACCTCCGATCAGCGCCATTCTCCAGCGCCGCCCGCTCGGAGCGCCTTGGCCGGCTTCTTCGAGTACGCGGATCAGCGGCGTGCCCAATCGGACCTCCGCGATTGCCGGCCGGGCGACCGCACCGGACAGGCTCACCGCCTTGGTGCCGCTGCCTCGGCGCGTGCGTGCGATCCATGGGACGATCGCCAGCGTCTCGACGTTCTGTACCACGGTCGGGCTGCCCCAAAGTCCAAACTGAGCCGGGTACGGAGGACGCACGCGCGGCTCTCCGCGCAAACCCTGAATCGAATTGAGCAGCGCGGTCTCCTCGCCGCAGACGTATGAGCCACCTCCAGACACGACTTCGACGTTGAACGAGTCTCCGAGCAGCGCGGCATCGCGGGCCTCACGGATCGCGGCGTCCATCGCCCGCTGCGCTTGCGGGTATTCACTTCGGATGTAGACGATGCCATGTCGCGCGCCGATAACGCGGGCGCACGCGAGCATTCCCGCGAGCACGGCGTGCGGGTCCTCTTCGAGCAACAACCGATCGACATAGCTGCCCGGGTCGCCTTCGTCACCGTTGGCGACGACGTAGCGCTCGGGGCCAGGAGCGTAACGGGCTGCGCGCCATTTGGCGGCGGTCGGAAAAGCGGCGCCGCCACGGCCTCGAAGCCGCGTCTGTTCCAGAGCGGCCAGGATCGTGTCGCCGTCGGGGAGTTCGTATTCGTCCGTCGGCGGATGGCTTCTGGGGCCGGTGAGATTGCGCAGGACTACGGCGGGATCCGCCATCGCAAGGCGCGGTATCGTGGCCGACGTAGCGGGTGGTGGTGGACTAGCCCCGATCGCTTTCAGCCATTCGGTCATGGACTGAGTGAGCGGGCGTGTGAAGAACGAGTCGCCGCGACGAAACGATGGCGCGGCGAAGCAGTGCCCAAGACAACGCACGGTGCGAACCGAGCTGGCCTGGCGCAAGCGCTCGGCCAGTTGTGCTCCTCCCGCGAAATGGCACGCGGTTCCATCGCAGACCTCGGTTTCATGACCCAGGTCGTCATAGAAGGTTCTCAGGCCACGGATCGCGGCAATGGGCAACCCGCGACGAGCGGCGATCTCTGCGTCGCTTTTGCCATCGAGCAGATCGCGGACCGCGTTGCCCTCGGAGGGTGAACCCGGCACTCGGCGACGGGCCCATTCGAGCAGATGCAAGCCGCCATCTGCGCATCCGCGCGCCGCAACGGCCTTGGCCTGCGTGTCTGGTTGGCGGCTAGCCACTGGTACGCTGCGGTATGAACTCGCCCGGAAAAGATGATCCGCACGCCATCACGTGGGTAATCGCATCGGTATCGTATTGGTCTCCTGATCGGTAGGTTTCGAAGAACGAATTTAAACGCGCGACGCGCTCCGGCCACGCCTCAACGGCCTGCAGGCCGATAGAGACGCCAAAGTTCGTGAACGCGAATTTGACCGAATACGCTCCCGGCTCGCGGCAGAAATAGCCCGGCGGATCGATCCACATCTGGTCAAGCATCGCCAGACTCCGCTCGCGCTGAACGCGTGCCCAACGCTCTTGCGGAAAGAAGCGCGTCATCCAGAGCATCATCCCAAGACCGAGGTCTTGATTGATCACAAGATCGCGATAAGTGCGTTCGACGATGGTCTTCATCTGCCGGATTTCTTCGGCGAGCGCTTCTTCATCGAGCAACCTATAGACCACGTATCCATGGAACGGATCGAGCGCGCCGAGTCCGAACCCCGGATACGGTGCGCTCAGATCTTCGAGCATTTTCCAGTGCACGCCCCGATCGGGAACCAGGAAAGCGGGATGGATGTCCTTCACCAATTGGATCGCTTTCGCGCGATATTCAGGAATTATCTTGCCCAACCGTGTTAGTGCGAAGACCCACATCGCCAGGTAGTGAAAGTACTGGCCATCACGATCGGCAGCTTCACCGATTCGGAAGCCGCACCGGCGTCCCAGAACGCGCTCGACCTCTGCGACCACCCGCTGAGCTTCATCCAGGGACTCGTCCCGCCCCAGTTCGTGATAGAGCGAAACCAACAGGACGACGCCGAAAGCGTCGGTCCATAGGTATCGCAGCCCATTGGGCCAGATGCGCTGCTCGCGCATCCAGTCGAGCTTCCTCAACGCCTTCGCGACATTCGGCGTCATCTCGTTTGTCCGTCGGCGGCCCCTGGCTAAACCCCGAACGGAAACGTTTCCGGCACACCGGGGGCGACGACCGAGGGAAGTGGCGAGACCGCACGGGTTTCATCGAACCAGATGTACTCGTCAAATTGTCGGGGCAAGCAGGCCTGAAAGTAGTGGCTCATGAGCTCGGATTCAGGCCGGTAGACTACGCCGATCGCGCGTTCAAGGCGCGCGGCTTCCAGTTCGTCGCGAACCGCCTGCCTCGCCGGGTCTCTAAGATGCAACATGAAAGCTTTGACTTCGGAGTCGTGGCACAGCCGCTCGTAGCTGGCTTCGTGAGACGGCCGTATCCGTTTAATCTCCATCGCTCCATCCCAATCCGAGGCCGCCGCTACCGTTCCGTGGTCGGTACCGAAGCCAACCAGAAATGCCGACTCGCCGAACGCTGCGCGAGATAGCTGTCCAACGTTGCGCTCACCGCGCGCGCCCATCTCGGTCGCCGCCGCATCGCCAACGTGCGAGTTGTGCTCCCAGACCACGCCTTTGCTGCCGGGACCGTGGAATTCCAGCAGCCTTTCCAGCGTGTCGAACATATGCTGATCGCGCAGATTCCATGACTCGACGGACCCATAATACATCACGCGGTAATAGCGCTCCGCCGCCGCCACTAATCGAGCGTTCTGCGCTGCGTCGAAAAAGCGATCGCCGTCGCGCTGCGAGTATTCGATCCGCCGATTCAGCATGTCGCGCAGCATCCCGACAACCGTGGCCTCGCAGTCGCGATAGCGCCCGCTGAGCACGGCTCGCCCGTACACCGCGGGATCATGTTCCCACGGGCTCAGGCATGCGTACCGGCGCCGCGCGATCGCGGCCATCGCTGGATCGACGGTGTCCAGATAGGTAACAACGGCATTGATCGAGGTGAAGAGGCTATACAGGTCCAGCCCATAGAAACTGGCACGGCGCTCCGGATTCGGCACCTCGGCGTTCCAGGCGCGGAGCCACTCAACCAGTTCCAATGCTTCATGGTTTCGCCACATCCAGGTCGGGAAGCGGGCGAAGGCCTTCCATTGTTCCTGCCGCGCCGGAGCATGACGCACATACTGATTGATTCGCGCGGCATCCGGCCAATCAGCCTCAACCGCAACGAAGTTAAAACCGTGACGCAAGATCAGTTCCTTCGTGATGCGGGCGCGCATCCGGTAGAACTCCGAAGTTCCGTGGGTCGCCTCGCCGAGCAGAACGACTCGCGCATCGCCCATCCGCTCCAGTAGCGGGCCGATGTCGGCCTGCTCGATATCTGCGATAGGCGCAGCCGTGTCGCGGATCAGCTTGGCGATCGTCGCGGGACGGCTGTGCTGAATGGATGGACGTTCGCGTTTGGCGACGCCGGAATCCCAACCCTCTGCTCCGATCAACGGGACGAATTGAACCTGACCAAGATCCTCGTCATCGAACTGGTCCTGGCTCGTGCGCGTGACTCGAACCAGGCGTTGGAGCCGCGAGGTATCGCCTACCGGTATGATGAGGCGGCCGCCGATCGCCAGTTGCTGGAGCAACGCCTTTGGCACCTGCGGCCCGCCGGCCGTCACTATGATCACGTCGTAGGGAGCATGCTCCGGCCAACCCAGAGTGCCGTCGCCACAAAGAACCTTGACATTCTTATATCCCAGGCTGGCCAAACGTCGCGTTGCCTGCTTGGCCAGTTGCTCGTGTCGCTCGACGGTATAGACCTCGCTCACCGCTTCCGAGAGCACCGCTGCCGCATATCCGGAGCCGGTTCCGATCTCGAGAGCGCGATCGCGCGCGCGCGGCTCGACGCTCTCGATCATGAGAGCCACGATATAGGGCTGCGAAATGGTCTGGCTCGCCTCGATCGGCAGGGGCGTGTCCTGGTATGCGAACTCGGCGAACTCATCCGGGAGGAAAGCCTCGCGCGGGACCCGTCGCATCGCGTCGAGCACTGCCGGATTGCGCACGCCACGCGCGGCAATCTGATCGCGGACCATACGAAGACGCTCATTTGTCAGGTCAAGCATGACTGCACCTTGCTGAGACTTTAGCCTGCTGCGGCGGTACCAACGTCCTCGGACTCCGCTGAAGCGACCGTTGCCTTCACCCGGGCAAAGCTATCGGGGCTGACCGAGATCGAATCGATCCCCGGAGGAAACGCGCGAATTCCGGATGGTTGCTGGGCGCCTCTCCACAGAGCCCGACTTTGCGCCTGAGTCCTCCACAGCCTTTAGCTACTGCCATGCCAAACCTCAGCAGGACCATAACGAGTCGTGCTTCCGTGGTAACGCCTCTGCCACCGGCGTTATGGATGCATTACCGCCGTCGGAGCCAGAGCTTTCGGTCGCGCCAAAAGGCCGTTCCAGCGTTGGTTGGCCCCATCGGCAACATCCCTCATGCGGCAATGATGCGATTGGCTACATCTTCCGGCGGTGCTTGGCTTTCCAGTCGCCGGAATTTCGGTGGCGCGCTGCTTGCTGTTACGTGGGCAATCTGGCCCGAACGAATACAGGGAGGTAAGTAGGATGGCATTGCTGGAGAAATGGAATCCATCACAAGAGCTGGCGCGACTCCGGCACGAGTTCGACGACCTGTTCGAACGGTTCTTCGCGCGCCGCGGGTTGTTCAGGGACCCGCAATCGACTTCGCTGCAACCGGCGATCGAATCGTATATTGACGGAGACAAGTTCACCGTTCGCGTCGAGTTGCCCGGCGTCGATCCGAAAGACGTTGAGGTAAAGGTCGCCGGGGGCGTTCTCTCCGTCAAAGGCTCCCGCGAGGAAAAACAGGAGACCAAAAAGCACGACTTCTTCGAGCGGGAGTTCCGCTACGGCTCTTTCGAGCGGGCTATAACGCTCCCGGAAGGAATGAAGGCCGAAGACCTGAAGGCCACCTACCACGACGGCGTCCTCGAGTTGACCGCACCGCTGCCGAAAGAGGCGTTGCCGAAGGAGGTCAAGGTTCAGATCCAGAGCGGGGAAGCAAGGAAGCCCGCGTAAGATCACGCGTCGCGCCGCCAGGCCCTTGGTCTGGCGGCGTAGGTGTGGCGGACACAACGGGAACCCGATACGCGACCGCGACTCGGCAGTGGCTAAATGCCGTACTTTTCGATCTTCGCGTAAAGCTTCTTGCGGGAGATTCGGAGCAGAGCCGCAGCCTGGACCTTATTGCCGTCGGTAGTCTTGAGCGCCCGCGCGATCAACTCGCGCTCGGCCTCCGCAAAAGAACCAAGGGGCAGGGCGGGCGCAACTTCCTGTGAGGCCATGTCCGAACGCTGCGCAGGCCGCTCAGGCCGGCACTTGGCGACGGCGGCCGGCAGGTCATCGAGGCCGATGACCGGTGCGTGAGAGAACGTAAAGGCGCCCTCGATAGCGTTGGAAAGCTCGCGCACGTTGCCCGGCCATGGATACGCCTGCATCGCCTCGAGCGCGTCTCTTTCGATTCCTGCCACCGCGACCTCGGGTTGCAATTTCTCGTTGAAAAACGCGATGAAATGCTCTATCAGCGCCGGAATGTCCTCGGTCCGCTCGCGCAGCGCAGGCACATTGAGCACACTGGCCTGCAAGCGGTAGTAAAGATCCGGACGTAGATCACCCGAGCGCACTGCCTCCTCGGGATCGCGATTGGTGGAGGCGACCAGGCGTACGTCGACGGGCACCTCGCGGATCGAACCCACCGGCCGCACCGTCCGTTCCTGCACGGCGCGCAGGAGTTTGCTCTGCGTCGCGGGCGCCATCTCGGTCACCTCGTCGAGAAAGAGCGTGCCACCTTCGGCCGCACGAAACAGTCCAAGGTACTCGGCATTCGCGCCGCTGAAAGCGCCCTTCTTGTATCCAAACAGCTCGCTCTCGATCAGTTCCTTGGGAATCGCCGCGCAATTGAGCGCGACCAACGGAGCATTCGAGTCAGTTCCGCACTCTCGAATCGCGCGCGCCACCAGTTCCTTGCCGGTTCCGCTCTCGCCGACGATGAGCACCGTGCCGCGGGTTTGTCCGGCCAACTCGATCCTGTCGTACAGGCGGCGCATCGCCGAACTCGAGCCGACCAGGCCATGGAAGATGCGGCGTTCCCCGGGCGCCAGCAGAGCCGCCTCGCGTTCGAGCGCCTGAATGCGTGCGCCGGTGCTTGCCGATGCGGAGCGGAAGTACGCGTCGGCCAGCAGGATCATCCGGATGTGGCTGAGCTTGTCGAAGGCCGTATAGATCTCGAGTGGCGCCGGCGGATCTTTGGGAAAGACGCTATAGGCGCTTTCCTCGTAGAGGTGCAGAGAGGCGATGATCTCCGCAAACGGCACCCGGCGTTCGCAGAGCGCCTCGCCGGTGCGGATGGTGTCGATCGCGTAGCGGTCCATGTCGCCCTTGAGCAGGTGCCCGGTATTGCGCGACAGGGCGGTGTGGAAAACCTCGCGAAACTCAGACTCGGACATGGTTCGCTGATCGCCGAAGTGGAGCACGTAGAGCTGATACCAGTGCGCGACCACCTCGTCGAGGCGTTCCACGATCAGCTTCAGATACGGGCGCAGCGCCTTGAGCTCGTCGTCCCAGAGCAGATGGTAGTGTCGCGGTCTGCCCTCTGGAGGCGGCTTTTTCAGGTCCTGCTTCGGCTGCTGGACAGCCGGCTCGTCGAGGTTGGCGTCCGCGTGGCCTGTTTGGGCTGTTTCGCGCATTTGCTTTGGCGCCCATCCAGAGAACTCAACGCCACTGGGACGAAAAATTCAGCGTTAACCATCCGTCGCGCGCCGTTCCTTAAGCTCGGTTTCCGCCTTGAGCCAATCGTCCACCTCGCTGCCGGGATCGCCATTCCGGGCGCAGAATATTTCATACGCGCGGATACGGATCGCGTCTTCTGTAGGCTGTGACTTGTTTTCAATCAGCGTCTGTTCTGCGGTCGCTTTTTTCTCTGCCATTTTGCTTTCCCTCCGGTATTTGGGGTGAGAGGTTTCCCCCGTTCTGCGTTGATCACGCGAGCGGCCCAACCTTTCCGCCTCCTCCATGTCTCTCCCGACCGTCCCGGCGCTCAGTGAACAGCGACCAACAGCGCCCGAGCGGTCGGTGCCTCATCACGCCCGTTTCCAGGTTTCGCACGTATTATGCTAGGAATATCGAAATAGTTTTCAATCCCCAAGATTGATTTAACTCTGGCCAGATCGAAACCGTGCAGCTCGAGCGTTTGCCGATAGGAAAATCATGCCGATAGCGCACGACGAACATGCGCTGATACCGTCAGGCCGACGCGCATCCGGGAAGTAGCTATGGCGCGGTGCGAGCGTTAGCGGGCCTGCGGAGGGATCTTTGAGCAAGCGAATGACAAAACACAACACCCTCCAAGGCCAAGAAGGTGTGAGGTGGCTCATAGAATTCGCTTCTTTGGATCTGAAAAAGCTTGCCAGCGGTCGTCCGGGAGACGTGCCCAACCTGGGATACGATCTCAAGCGGTGGCTTGGGGTCTATGACGATCGGAGGCTCGCCGGACAGATTCAAAGCCTCTTGCGCCGGCCAGCGCTCTTCCAATCATTAATTGACGAGGTGACCCCGCTGGTTGCGGCCATCGCTGATCGGGGCAAGTTTGGTTACCGTTACTCCGACGGACACGTGGAAGTGGACGCGCGCCGACTCGAAAAAGGGGGCGGTCGGCTGGTCTCCTACCGGTTCACAGACCTGCGAGATGCTGTAGTGCATGTCGCGGTTCACGATCTGACCGGTCCGCACGCTCTCCTGGTACGTCGTTGTCGTGAACAAACGTGTCACAGGATCTTTCTCGCCTCGCGCCGCTCACAGATCTTTTGCTCGCATCGCTGCGCGAATTTGCCGGCGAGCCGCAAATATCGCGCCGAAAATCGCACCAAGCGGGCCCAGCGCGAGCGTGAACGTTACAGATCCAGGGTGCTGACGCGGGTTGGCGGCGGTGCCATAAAAGTTGGACGCCAACCGCGCGTGTAGAAGATCTGACGGGCGGCCGGAATACCCTGCGCACCCGGATCGGTGCGAATCGTGAGGCCGGTTACCTCCAGCTCCTCGTCCCAGCGGGGATGGCAATCTCGTGTTCGGCCTCCGAAGGCCGGGGTCTATTCAGACTCGTAGCAGCCTCGTCGGCCTCTTTTCGTAGCCTGTTTTGTCGGCTGTTTCTGAAGGAAACATGATCGAAACACTAAGGAGAAAATTGCCTCCTTTTCGCTCTCTCGATCGCGTCTGGAACAAGCTGAGCCGTGGCACATTTACTGCTTCGTCACTATGAGCCAGGAATTTTTCGTAGATACCGCGCAGCCAGGCTGCCGATCCATCAAAAAGTGAACACCGGTTCGGAGGAAATACGCCTGTCGCCGACTTTGCTGCTCCTCTCTGATGACGAGACGCTTGCAGAACTTGTATCCGGAATCGTCAAGCGGCCCTGGAAGCTGGTTCGGCAGGACGCCGACAGGCACATGAGTCGTAAGCTGTTCACCCAGCCGAACGTGCGGCTGGTGATACTCGACGATCAGGCCGTAGAAGAAAGCGACCGCAACTGGCTGCTCGCGCAGGTTCGCAAACACTTCGCCGGTGCCTCTTTGCTTTACGTCGCCGGCAGCCAAAGCGATGCTAACGAAAGGCGCGCGCGCACGAACGGTGCCCACTACTACGCTTCAAAGCCACTCTCGCTGGAACGATTCAGCCGCGTGCTACGATCATTTCTGCAAGTACAGCAAATCAAAGGTCAACCGATGGATCGGACGAAGGAGCAGCCTGCGATGAGCGCGAAAGACTCGACTACGGAAAGCCTGAATCCTATCGGCGCAGGAATCCGGGGCCTCTCGGACGAACTCAATCGCGAAGATTCCCAACTAAGATCTTGCCTGTTCGATGCGGCCTTGGCAGGCCTGAGGCTTGCGCGCAGTCCGGAATCACGCGAGCTCAGGCGCGATGCTGCCCGGATTTGGGCAACGATCCAACCAATCCTTTCGCATCACCTCGAAGCCGAAGACGGCCAGCTACTGCCGTGGTTGGAGCAGCAAGGCGGCCTCTCGCCCGGAGCAGGGCGAAAGGTCCTCGAATGCCACGGCAAACTTCGAACCCTCATTGGTGCGATCGCTGGCGCCGCCGGCCCGGACCGTATGACTGAAGCACAGGCGCGTGAGGTCGGACGAGCATTGAGTGGACTCGCCGTCTACCTGGACGACGCAATCGACGACGAGGAGCGCAGGCTCTTCCCAACGATTCAGAAGGCGCTTTTCGGAATCAACCATCGCAGCTGAATCGACAGATCCTCGTCAGTCGCCGAAACCGGCTCGTCGCCACAAGACGGTCATACTTTCGGTGTCGTTCTCGGCTATTTGCTTTGCAGTGATTCGATGTAGTCCACGAGACCAGAAATCCTCTTTTTTTCTATCTCTTGCGAGTTCGGCGTTTCTGGATTTTGCTGGTACTTGAGTCCCCAGGTTGGCATATCGCCTATCAAGTGCGCGGGAAAGCGCCTTCGGCCGTCTATCGCGTCGTAAACCTGTTGAAAAGGAAACTGACCCCCGTTCACCTTGCTGAGCTGAGTTAGGTCAACCGCGACATAGCCCGGCACCATTCTCATTTCAGGCACGCTTCCTTTTCCGTCCAGACCGTGGCAGCGCGCACAATCTGCCACGTAGTCCTCCTTGCCCGACGGATCAGCCAAAGCTGTTGCGAGCGGAATTATCAACAACAGAACAGAAAACAGTCCGGCTTTGCTTCTTGCCACCCTGACCATCCCTGCGCGCAAGCGCTGAATACTATTTCTCCTGCATCGATTCGATGTACTTAGCCAGTGCGGAAATCCTGCGTTTCACTTCGGCCTCACTCTCCGAACCGTATTCTTTTCCTTGCACCTGGAAACGCATTCCCCACAGCGGCATCGGGCTGTTCCAGTCGCTATGGCCGGGAATGCGTTTTGCTCCGTCGATTACGTCGTAAATCTCCCGCGACGGAAACGTTCCTCTATTGCTCTTGCTGAGCCGCGTGAGGTCCGTAGGATGACATCCCGCGATCGTCCCTGCATCGCGGCCGTTGCCCTTGCCGTCACCGCCGTGACAACGCGCGCAACACTCCTGGTAATCCCGGGCGGCGGTAGTCTCACTCGCGAACCCGGCGCTCGTATACGACAGAAACAGAATCGATGCCATGATGATTTTTGATTTGGTCACCGATTATTCCATCTCCCCCGGGCTTGTCGGGCCAGCGCTGTTCGCGAAGGGTGCCACGAACGAGCAATGTGCGCCAAGAGACAATGCCCGCGTCACGCGCGCGTGCCGGTGTGGATCGACTCGGCGCACAGCCAAATCATGATTCCGGGAAACCGTGATTACCGCCAGCTCCAGTTTCACCAAGAGGGCCGAAGAGCATAATGCCAGAGAATCTGGTCATCATCTACGACGCCGCTAGAGCGGCTCTCTGCGTGGGGAATTGGAACAGCCATGCCAGCCATCCAGATGCCGTCAGCGGCAGCGGCCTTTCGACCCTGATCTGGACGCGCTGCGCAGCCGCGGTCGTCGGCGTCGAGCCGAATGCCGAGATGCGTGCGCAGGCCGAGCGCGGCGCCGTCGCCGTCGCTTACATCCGCTCCATCCAGCGTGACTAGCAAGTCACGACCTTTGCCGCCCTGGTCGTGATCGCGGCACGTCTTTACCCGAGGATGGGTGAATGAATAGGTCCGCTTTTTGCACCTAGTTTCCTGGTACGACGGCCTCATTGTTCAGAGGGGCAAGTTAGTGATAACGGTGAAACGTCAAAGGCTTTCAATTCTGACCTATCAAATGGGATTCTTGGCTCGCGCGAAAGCTAGCGCGCCGGTTCGCTGCCGTGAATGAAATTAAGCCGCGGCCCGGTGTTCCCTATCCTTTGGGCGCAACCTGCGACCGATCAGGAGTGAATTTCGCCCTCTCCTCGGAAGCAGCTACCGTGGTCGAATTATGCCTGTTCGGGGGAGCTGACGGGAACCAGGAAACGGCACGCTTCGAGGTTAGCGAACAAACCGACCACGTATGGCATATCTACCTGGCCGGGGCTCAGGCTGGTCAGCGCTACGGCTACCGCGTGCATGGCCCCTATGACCCTGCGAGTGGCCATCGCTTCAATCACTCGAAGCTTTTGCTCGATCCTTACGCCAAGGCTGTCGACCGTATCCTGACCTGGGATGACAGCCTGTTCGGTTATCAATTTGGTAAGCCTGATGCTGACCTCAGTCGCGATGATCGCGACAGCGCCGCGTTCATGCCAAAAGGCGTGGTGGTTGACACACATTTCCGCTGGGGCAGCGATCGGCGGCTCAACATTCCGTGGCACGAGACCGTGATCTACGAGCTTCACGTCAAGGGCTTCACAGCCAGGCATCCGGACGTCCCGCCAAATCTGCGAGGTACGTACGCGGGACTCGCGACTGCGCCAGTGATTGAGTATCTCCGCTCGCTTTCAGTGACCGCCGTTGAGCTGATGCCCGTTCATCAGATCGTGACCGAGCGACGTCTGGCCGAGCGAGGATTGACGAACTATTGGGGATACAATTCCATCGGATACTTCGCGCCGGAGGTCCGCTATTCTTCGAGCGGCCGGCTTGGAGAGCAGGTGCGCGAGTTCAAGATGATGGTGAAAGCTTTCCATCGTGCCGGAATCGAAGTGATCCTCGACGTTGTCTACAACCACACTGCGGAAGGTAACCAGCTCGGCCCTACGCTTTGCATGCGTGGCATCGACAATGAGAACTACTATCGGCTGAGGGCCGACAATCGCCGCTATTACGCCGACTATACTGGGTGCGGGAATACCTTGAATATGGTATCGCCGCAGACCCTGCAATTGGTAATGGACAGCCTGCGCTACTGGGTGCTCGAAATGCACGTAGACGGCTTTCGTTTCGATCTTGCCGCGGCGCTTGCGCGCGAGCTTCACGACGTTGATCGCCTGGGCGCGTTCTTCGACATCATCCATCAGGATCCGGTGCTTTCCCAGGTCAAGCTCATCGCCGAGCCCTGGGACCTTGGCGAGGGTGGCTACCAGGTCGGTAATTTCCCTTTGCTTTGGTCGGAATGGAATGCCAAGTACCGCGATACAATCCGCGACTACTGGCGCGGAGCCGATCAGACGCTGGCCGAGTTCGGATACCGGTTTACCGGTAGTTCAGACCTTTACGCATCGGGCGGCCGTTCGCCGACCGCGAGCATAAACTTTGTAACCGCGCACGACGGGTTCACCCTAAGCGACCTGGTTTCGTACAATGACAAGCACAACGAGCCCAACGGCGAGCAAAACAAAGACGGCGAGAATTACAATCGCTCGTGGAATTGCGGACATGAGGGACCTAGCGACGATTCAGCAGTAAACCTTCTGCGCGCCCGTCAGAAGCGCAACTTTCTGGTTACCCTGTTTCTGTCGCAAGGAGTGCCCATGATTCGGGCCGGCGACGAGATCGGGCATACGCAGCTTGGCAACAACAATGCCTATTGTCATGACAACGAAATCTCCTGGCTCGACTGGGAAAACGCCGACCAAGAACTGCTGGGATTTGTGCGCTACCTCATTCGGTTCCGCAAGCGGCATCCGGTCTTTCGACGCCGGCGATGGTTCCGGGGGCGCGCGCTTCACGGCAGCGGCGTGCGCGACATCGGATGGTTCAAGGGTGATGGCGATGAGATGTCCGAGGACGACTGGAAAATCGCGTTCGCCAAGTCGATCGGCATCTACCTGGACGGAACCAAGCTTCCCGGCACGGACTCGATAGGCGAACCGATCGTTGACGACAGCTTTTGTATCTTGTTCAACGCGCATCACAATCCGCTCGGCTTCATTCTTCCCCGGCAGGACTGGGGTCGGCGATGGGTAAAGGTGCTCGACACCACTCAAGCTATGCCGGTCTTGAGAAAGGAGAGCTATCATGCGGGCGAGGCGGTTCGTGTCGAAGGCCGTTCGCTGATGCTGTTACGCCGGATTGGCTGAACCGGCGATGCGGTGCCAGTCGCGAGGCGTAAGTCAGGTCCACGACCAGAATCATGGTCAGGCTGCCGATCACTCCGGGAACCAAGAGGGAATTGTGGGCACCCAAGCCACCTAAGCGGTTGTGCCGATCGCCGGAAGTGCCTAGAAAATAAGGGCTGGAGGAGGAAAGGGCCCGGTGGCTCTACCGGTCTTCAAAACCGGCTTGGCGGGCATTGCGCTCGCCGGAAGGTTCGACTCCTTCCCCCCTCCGCCAGCCTTGATTAATGCCCTGACAGGACGCGTTCCGCGATGCGGGCGGCGGGGATGACGCGGAGGAAGTCGGGTAGCAGCGGCAGCATCATCCAGATCGCGATGCCGGCGGCGTCGAAGACCAACTGGCGCGCGGGATCCCATCCCAGCCCGAATTGCTCGCGCAGTGGCGGCGGCAGAAGGCCGGCTGTGATCACATTGATCGCGTCGAAGGCGAATGACGGCACTAGCGGAACCGGCGGATACAGGATGCCGCGCGCGAGCTGGCGCGCAGTCGCGCTTGCCCGCACCGGCCCGGACTCGATCATGTCGCGCATGTAGCGATTGAAGTCGCCGAGTCCGGGCGGTATGAGCGAGTCGGGAATCTTGAACAGCCGCGCGAGGGCTTTGCTCCCCTCGTAAAACTGGCGCGCCTGGGGCGCGCCAAGGTTCCCGACAAAGCGCCGATAGACCAGCATCGCGGTGTCGGCCAGCGTGGCGTGCACCCACAGCAGGAGTTCGGGGTCGCGCGCACTGTAGGAAATTCCGCCGCTATGTTCAGCTTCGTCGGGCCCGCTCCGGATGCGCCCGTGAACTGAATCGACGTGCCGGTAGGCGTTTTCCGCCTCCTGGACGGTCCCGAACGCCAGCGTGAACATCAATTCGATCGTCCGGCGCAGGCGCCCGAACGGATCTTGCTGGAAGTGACTGTGCTCCGCGACTGCGGCCGCGACCGCGGGATGGGCGATCTGCATCAGCAGCGCCCGCCGCGCGCCGAGCATCATCACGGCCTCGCGCTGCACGCGCCACGCCACCCCGAGCGGGTTCATAAATGTCCGCATCGTTACCGGTTCTCGCATCGACGGTTGCGAGGACATTAAGATCATAGCATCGATTCGGTTGCTGCCGAGCTATCGGCGCTGATCTTCACTGATCTTCTTAGCTCGCATTTCACCGGCGGTTCATTCCAGCGTTATGCGCCGCTGGTACTTATGCGGACGCAAACGTATCAATTCGCGGCGGTCCGCAAATCAAAACGCCGCGGCAACAACCAAGGAGGATTGGTTCGATGAAGAGATTTCTATTGTCCGTGATAGCCGGCGCGCTGGGATCGGCGCTGCTGGCCTCGGGAGTGGCGAGGGCGCAGAACACGTTCCATGAGATGAATATCAATGGAACATACATCGAGACGTTCAACTTGCAATTTAATGACGCGGCTAGCGAGGGAGTGCTCAAAGTTCCGACCGCGAGCCTCAGCCAGGTCATACAAGCGATTGGGAACGACGTCGGCAAGAAGCTGTGCCCCGATCTTAAGCTTCCCAGTGGTGTTACGGCCTCCGAGATCAAGGCCGTGTCCGCAGGCATTAGCTTCGGGCCGGGTGACTCCATGTCGGGCGTCATGCAGATCACCTACAACGGCGCCGGGAGCCTGGTTGGAGAAGCCGACTTCAACATATTCAAGAATGCGGCATTCAGCGAGACCAAGAGTTTCCAGACTTTTAATGGCGTCAACAGCGGACTCACCAGCAGAATTTGCGGTGGCCCGGACGCGGCGACAATGGATCCAAAGAGGTGCGGACCGGTCTGCACGACGGCGTTGAGCCCGCAACCCGGGGCGCCTCACAACTGCGCCCTTCTTTATCCCGGCTCGAACAGCAGCAACGCCAACCTGGGCGGCGGCGGTTACGTTACAGACGCTGACGTGGCGAATAGCACCACGACGCCGGCCACCCCCAACTCTGTAGCCTCGTTGGACGTGCTGCATTTCTATATCTCGGCCCTCGGGCTGTGCGGCACCGACGGCTCGTTCGCGCAGTGCTGCAACGACCCGAACCTTGAAATGATCATGCACATCCCGATGTTCAACAGCCCCGGACCCAACTCCAACGCCAGCGCCAACGCTACGCAGCGCTTCGGCGTAGTCGGCGATCCGTGGGCGAGCGGCAGCGTGACCGGCGTGTTTTCCGAGTAGACGGCCCAAACGCATCGGCGTGAGCCTGTGCGTGGCAGGAGGGCAACCGGAAAGGCCGCCCGGCCTCCCTCGGGCGGCCTTCCGGTCGGTCGCGCTGAACGTGCCAAGGGGGGCTCGATCGGAATATTCGGAATATGATGTGTCTATCACCACATGGAGAGGTGCGATGAGAGCTCGTGGAGGGTACGTAACTATAGCTGTCTTGCTAGTTGCGCTCGCGGTGTCGGGGTGCAGCCATCGCCTGGTCGCCGACGACGGTCAAGGCAAGGTCCAGGTTTACCAGAGCGAAGACATATACAAGGCGGCGGTCGACATTCGAAAGGCGATGGGCCGGCAGAAGACCGACGGGGAGGAGAAGTTTGTCGAATTCTTGAATTTGCTTGCGGACCACGAGTACAAAGAGGCGGCAGGCGAGACCCGCGTCAGGATAATTTCCAAAGACGCCGTAGGCGCCAGTGTCGAACTGCTCGAAGGTCCCAACCGAGGTTACATAGGCTTCGTCCCAACCGAACACCTTCACTAGAACCGTGAGATCGGCGCGCGCGCATGGGCAAAATCGCCTCGTCGGCGATCGGGTGAGCCTCCTTCACGGGGTGGGGCGGGGGAGTTTGGCAACCTTATTTTGGTGTTGCTCTTTGGCTGGGGGTTATTATGTCGAATAAAGCTTCTGGATTTGCGGGCGCGTTACGACGCGGGACGATCTGGGTTGCAGCGATGAGCCTGCTGACCCTGTGGTCGGCCACCGCGATGGCGACCATAACGCAGGGTGATTTCTCGATTTTTGGACAGTTGAGCAGCCGATGGTCCGGTCGATGGGGCGAAGGTTCGTCGCACGGCGGCGCACCCGCCACCTATGTCCCGGCGACCAAGGGTAACGCGCATGCTGTCGAGCTGCCCGGCTATCCGATTACGGCCGGGGTGCCGGCCAGCAGGACCGGCGGCAGCTTCGACTTCAACCATTGGGATCTGGTGCAGGCACGGCAGTTGGCGGATATCCGTCCTGACTACCACATCGTAAAGAACTACAACCTCCTCGGCCGGTTCGACACGCTGCTTCTCCAAGACGCCGACGTTTTTGCGGTCTATACTCCCTGGTACGACGCGTTTCCGGACATCAAGCATGACGGAGTCGCGCAGACTACGCGCGATTGGACCAACTACACCAACGAGGACAAGATTCAGCAGTTCGAACGCAACGATCTCCGCGAGTACTACGGCCAGCTCAACTTCACCGACAACTTCTCGGCCCGAGTCGGCAAGCAGCAGGTAATCTGGAGCGAGGCCGACGCGCTATCGGGTACCGACGTAACCAACCCGTCCGATCTGCGCTATCACTGGACGCATTTCGAAGCCGCCGAAGATCAGCGTGTGAATCTGCGGATGATCAAGCTGAACTACACGTTCCCCGACTTTCTCAACACCGCCAACAATGAGCTTGAGGCTTTCGTGATCCCGGGCGATTGGGAAGGCGGCGCGAACCGCACTCAGGACTCCGATGCCCGCAGCCCGTACATCGCCCAGGCCGCGGTTGAAGCGGGTTCCGGAATCGTGGGCTTCAACCAGTACGGCCAGCCGTTCAGTGATCAGACGCTGGCGGACGGAGATCAGTTTCCGCTGCACGCGACATTTAACAAAACGCTCGGAGTTCCGGTCTTCCTCGACGAGAAAGTTACCACCTATACTAAAGGAATGGCGAATTCACTCGACAACAGCGAATTCGGAGTGCGCTACTCCACGTTGCTTCCGATCGGCAACGGCCTTCAGACCAGCCTGATTTATCTCTACGAGGCGCGCGCGGGCAAGCTTCAATGGTGCGCCGCCTGTCCGAACCCGGATCCCACGCATTACATCAATGTTTTTGCGCCGCCGGCCGGCGATGCTATTTCACCCGGCTCTGGTCCGCCGGGAACTTACGCCAGCTTCGCTCCTAACTCGGGTAACGCGTTCCTGCCATTGGACATAGGCGTTCTGCCCAGCCACTTGATCTACGGTCCCCCGAAGAATCGCCTCGTTCCGGTGATAGGCAACGTTTTCATCAACCTTGACGACGAGTTTGTCCGGCAGAGCTATTTCGACCTTACCGGCACTTACTACGATAAGGATCTGACCGACATCGTCTATCGATACGACGCGGTCTATTCGCCCAAACAACCAGTGAACATGCAAACGGATCCGGCGGGCCCGCGTTTCCCGGAGAGTCTCTTCTCAAGTGGAGCGCCGTGGACTTCCAACGTAGGAGCTAAATGGACGGACTACACGCGTTGGATTCTCGCCGGCGACCGTCCGACCTACATCCCGTGGCTCTCCAAGCAGCACACCTTCATAACCGCCCAGCAGACCGAAACCTGGTACCCGGACCGCCCCAACGGCTCAGTCAACTTTTCTCCGGTGTCGACCAGCAAGGTCCGCGAGACCAACAGCCTGTCGGTGCTCGCGTTCACCAACTGGCTGATCAATGGCCAGTTGACGGCGACGAATATCGGCGTCTGGGACTGGGATGACATGGTTGGATACGTGGAAACGACCAACGACTATCGTTACTCTCGAAACATCCTGCTCGGCCTCAACGCGATTTGGTACCTGGGCCGCAGCGGCCGTTATACCGATCCGTTCCTGTTCAGCCGTGATCAGCGGATAAATGAGCTGGAGTTCCGTTTCACGTACGAGATCTGACGCTGCGACTTGGCCAAAGGCGGCTTCGGCTTTCGCGGCGCCGAAGCCGCCTGGTTCGTTTGCGCCTCTTCCCATAGGGCCGCCAGCCCGCTGCTATGACCCATCAGGCCGAACTTCACTGGTATCTCATCGCATACCAAGCCCCAGAAAGAACGATGGGTCGCTGCCGGGGGGGACGCGTGACCGTCGTGGGGGTCTGTTTGCTGGCTGCGTGCTCGGCAGTGCCGCTCGCGTCGCTCGCGGACGCTCGTCCGCTACGGATCCCTTGCCTTTCCGGTAAGGTCGTCTGCTAGCATCTGGCAACAACTCAGGGGAGTAGTGCAATGAGCGGATTCAAGGCCTTTATACTGCGCGGCAACGTAGTCGATATGGCGGTCGGCGTAGTGATGGGCGCGGCCTTCGGCACGGTGGTCACCGGCTTCGTCAAGGACCTGCTGACACCGTTCATCGCCGCGGTAGTTGGCAAGCCCGACTTCTCGGCGATAGCCTTTACGATCAACGGCAGCCACTTCTTGATCGGCGAGTTCATCAACGCCGCGGTCTCGTTCCTGCTGATCGCAAGCGCGATCTATTTTTTCGTCGTGCTGCCGGTGAACACCCTGGTGACGCGGTTTCAGCCGCCACCGCCCGCGTCCACGAAGAAATGCGCCGAATGCCAGAGCGACATCCCGATTGCGGCCCGGCGATGCGCCTTCTGCACGTCCCCGATCGGCGCGTGAGGATCGCGAACTTCTCGCCACGATGGATCGGATAAGGTCGGCAGCGTGCCTGCCGGGCCATCAGGTCCGCTTCGACGGCCGACACAAACGCGGACTGCACTGGATTTTCGCCGCGCGATATAAGAAGTTGAATCGAAACCAGCCGTCCCGGCATCCGTAAGTTTGTGGTGATGGGATCGAACCCCTCTGAGCGTCGGCCAACCTGGCTCGACGGCCCTCGCGGCCTCGCCGCGATGGCCGTGATTTTGCTGGCGATGTTCGCGATGATGGTCGGATCGGCATGGAACGAGTCGGCCACCTATGACGAGGTCTCGCACATCGGCGCCGGCTTCGCCTACATCCTGCATCGCCATTATCGGATCAATGCCGAGGCGCCGCCGCCTCTGAAGGCGCTCTCCGCCGTGTTTGCGCAGTTGGCGGTACATCCCGATTTTCCGGCCGGGACGACCGCGATGCGCGAGAACAACTCGTCCGAACAGGGACGGCTATTTCTTTACGAATCGGGCAACGACGCCGATCGAATCGTGTTCTGGGCGCGGGTGCCGCTGATGATGCTCGCGCTGGTCCTGGGCGCGATGCTGTTTATTTGGACGCGGCGGCATTTCGGCGGCGACGCGGCCCTGATGACGCTGCTGTTGTTCGCGTTCTCGCCCACGTTTCTCTGTCACGCCCGGCTGGTGAACAGCGACCTCGGCGCGGCGTTCGCCTTCTTTATCGGTATTGTCGGATTCCTGCGCTTCCTGGAACGGCCGACCGCGGCCCGCGTCGTGCTGGCGGGATTGGCGCTGGGAGCGGCTGAACTTTGCAAATTCTCAGCCGCGCTGCTCGTGCCGCTGCTTGGTCTATTGCTCTGTGTTTGGCTTTTGACGCTGCCGGCCGGCCCGCGCCGCGCCCGCGCAATCGCGCGCTATCTTCTGGGTTCATGCGCGGTCGGCGGGGTCGCGGTGGCGCTGATCTGGGTAGTCTATGGATGCCTGGTCTGGGGCTCCGAAGCGCCCTTGCGATATCGCAACGCTTACGTCTTTCCGCTTCTGCCGCTGGCGTCCGAGCATCGCGTAATCGGCAAGTTTATCCTGCCGCTCGATCTCGCGCTGATTAATTCAGCGCTGACACGGCCGCTGGGGGAATGCCTGCTGGGCCTGTTGCTCGCCACCACCCGGGTTGCCAGCGGCGACTACGCGTACTTTTTCGGACGGTTGACCGCCCGCGGCTCGTGGCTATATTTCCCTACGCTCTATCTCGTGAAGGAGCCGCTGGCGCTTCATCTGCTGGCGCTGCTGGCGCTGGGCCTTGCTCTCAGCCGTGTGCCGGGATTATTCAGGCGGCAGGAGCATCCCCTTCACGCGCGGCTCGCGCGATGGATCCACGAAAACTTCGCCGAATTCTCGGCGCTGACCTTCGTCGCAATCTACTGGATGCTGGCGATTCGCTCGGGTCTCAATATCGGGGTGCGCCACGTGATGCCGACCTTTGTCTTCATTTATCTGCTGGTCTCCAGGCGTATTGCGCTGTGGCTGCACACTGGCGCGGGCGGCAGCGGCGTGACGCTCAGAAGGGCCGCGATAGCGCTGGTAATGGCCGGCCTGATCGTCGGCACTACGTCGTCGTTTCCATACTTTCTGCCCTACTATAATCTGCTCGCGGGCGGTACGGCGAATGGCTGGAAAATAGCCATTGACTCGAACTACGACTGGGGACAAGACCTCGACCGATTGCGCGACTACGTAGTCACCAATGATATAAAAGAGATCTCACTGGACTACTTCGGACGCGCCGACCCCGAATACTATCTGGGTAATGCCCTGGTCAAAGAGAAACCGGACGCAGCAATCGCGCACGGATGGTTTGCGATCTCCGCGTCGACGCGGCAGATGGCATTCGCCGAGCCCGAAGACGGCTTCGACACCGAATGGAAGGGGGTTTACGACGAGCTGCGCGCCTACCAGCCGGTCGACCGGGTGGGATACGGGATATTCATCTATCGGTTGCCGTAGCGCTGAGAGCGCTCGCGGAAGAGGGCACTGTCGCCGACCAAGCGGCGTCGGACCAGCTCGTAGACCGATGCGTGACCCTGGCTGGCGGCGCTGAGTGGGACCGGAGAGTGTCGCTTTGCTCGGCTTCCGCGCACAAGCGTCGGCCGATCTCGGTCGGCCGGTGAGGGGGCCATCAGCGATCGGCGGGAGACGGAACGCTGGTTCGCGCTCAATGCGCCGAAGACGGTTGCACTGTGACGTATCCGCTCGTCGCGCTCGCCAGGGTCGCTGTTCCGGCGAACATGCAGATGAATGGACCCAAGTTCCTCGTGGGCACGAATCCAGTGAAGCTGCCGTCTTGTCCGACTTGCGCGAGCACAGCCTCTGCAGGGACGAAGGAGCCGCCCGGGATGGCGCCGTCGATGAATACCGGTACAGACTGGTCAAGCTGTCCGGGGGACGCGACCGCTAGCGTTCCTTCGACTAACACCCCGGGTTGTCCACTGCTGCCAATGGCAGGGTGCGCGTTACAGCTCAGCTTCGTGCTTGCGACGGCGTGCCCTTCGATGTGGACTCCGCCGAGGGTCTGAAGTTCGACATGTTTATCGCTGGGATCCTTGTCGTTTCTCAACAGCCGCTGGCTCGACGCAAAGATATCGACCCCGGCTGACGTGCCCAGCGGCATGGGAACGCTTGGCGTTATGCTCACCGGTATAGCGCGGATCTCATCCGGGGCAAGCTCCACTCCGAGATTACCGCCGTTTACGACCACGTTCCATCCCGGCGGCACTTGCGATCGGTCGTAGGCGAGGGTGAAGAACTTGGGGCTAAGCTGATCGTCGTTGTGCAGGCTTATGGCCGCCTGGTACGGAACGACAGGACTGCCTCCTCCGGTCGCAGGCGCCTGGAAGTAGGCGATGTTTTCTTGCTGCCCGTTGCCATTCTGATTTCCGAGGTTGGTATCGCCCGGAACGGGATCGATGCGCACGCGCACGCACGAGTGAAAAGCGAAGGTGCCTTGCTTGAGCTGTTGAGGTGTAAGCGTCGCCTTCGGTGTCCAGTTGATGTAGACGTCGGTGAAGCTGCCCGGCGCGATGGCCGCGAGACCCGGAAATGTCGCGTACGTCACTTTCCCGAGCTCGACGAACCCGTTCGGGCCGCTAATGCCGAGCCCGAGCGGGTTTGTCACGTCGAAGTGCACGACCACCTGGGTGGCGGTCACGGTTCCGAAGTTGCGAACGCGCGCATAGAGACGATTGGGCAAGCCGACCGCCGGGTCGTCGCCGTTGCCTTTCGGCACCATTTGGCCCGTGCGATCCTTCCACAGCCCGTATTTATACGCAGTCGCATCGGCGGGGCCCGTCGCGTAGCCGTTGACCGGGCCGTCGACCCAGATGTCGGTGGTCTCGTAGGTGTTCCCCGGCGGCTGCAGCCAGGAAAACATCCCGACGTCGGGCTTGTTTGCGTTATCCCCGTATCTCACGGTCACAAAGAAGATGTTGGGGTCCGGCGGAAGGCAGGGGGCTGTGCCTGTGCAACCCGTCGCGCTGACGTCGATAAAAATGCCGTCGCTCGCATTTGAGTAGGTACCTACTTTCCAGAGCACATCCCCGTCAAATTTGCCGTCGGCGCTTTGGACGGCAACCCAACGATAGTTGGGCTTCCCGCTGTGCGGGCAATCGCAGCAGTTTGGCAGTTCTGTACACCTGCAACCTGTCACGGGAGGCGGGCCAGGACAACTATCATCGATATTCGGATCCCCGTTCGGCACAACCCGTTCAATCAATACGCCTTCGTCGGGAATTCCCGGGGGCGAGAAGTAAGGATTGAGATCGTCACCGAGCACGCGACGCCGCACACTGATGAGATAGTACGCGCCCCCGACGCCGCCGATGTACGCCCTGATGGCTTGCGCATCGGGCGTCACCGAAGGACTGGACTCTTCCGCATAGACGGCCGTCATTGCACCACCGGTTGACGGCGTGACTACGACGTACTTCGTGTCGGGCATCCAGCCGAACGCTACCGTGGTCTGCTTCTCGAACACGCCGGTCTGGCCTGGATAATTGTGGTCCATCTGCTCGAAGTAGCTGTTGTAATTGCTCGGGTGCGGGGGACCGCCGGCTTGGAGCTGGTGACCAACCTCGTGCGCCCAACGGCCCCAAATCGCGGCGGGGGCCGTACCGTCGGTATTCTCGTTGGGATTCTCGCCGACGGTCGAGGCTTTAACGAACGCGATGTACGGTGAACCTGGACCCATCGGCAAGTTATACCCACCTTCTAGCCCGCAGAGCGAAGTCTGGGCCACGACGACGACGATGCCGTCGACATTGCTCCAGGTTATGTTGGCTGGCGAGTGTGCGATGGCGTCCAGGTAAAGTCCCGGTTCGTTGATTATCTCGCAATTCTCAATCGGGTAGTCGCTGCGCTTGCCCGATAGCTGAATCAACTCGCTCACTTGTTCGTCCAGGCTAAGGTTGCCGTACGAGCTATCGGTGCCCCACAGTTCGTTTATGTTCTGGAAAAAGCTCTGAACTTGCGGCGTCGTGTAGCGCGATAGCAGCCCGGTCACGCGGTCCGGCTTGTCGTCGTTGAAGTAGACGCGAAGGACCACTAGGTGTTTCGGCAGGGAGACGATTATAGCGCCGCTGCGAAGCGGAGCAGCCATGACCGCAATTCCGATGACTATGAGCGCCAACCGAATGTTCCGCACGGTTTTCGGTTCCCCTCGAGACCGAGCAGTCAAAGGTGCCGCTAGCATGTCCTAGAAAGATTGTCAATGCCCAACGTACCGCCGAATCCGGACAGTGCCGACCGCCCTTCGTTTGAGTCCGAGAAATGCGTGGTGCTCTCCGAGTGACTCAAATGTCCGGGCTCATCCGACCGGCTCATAGACCGATACGTGCGCCGGGCTGGCGGCGTTGAACGGCTCGCGGTTCCATCCCGCCCATCGCTCCCGCAGGCGCATCCCGGCCAGCCGCGCCATCAGGTCCAGCTCGGAGGGCCAGGCGTAGCGGACCTGGACCGGGTAGAGCCGGACGCCCTCTCGGGCGGAGATCACCAGCCGATGGCCGGCGGTCTTCTGGTTCAGCGGGTCGTGGATGGTCAGCTCGAGATGCGCCTCGCCGGTCCCGGTGCTGATGACCGAGACTCTCTGATTGCGCTGGAAGCGGGTCAGGTCGGGGACGAACGCCTCGACCACAAACGCGCCGCCGGGCCTCAGACGCTTGGCCACCCGCCCGAAGCATCGCACCTGCTCATCCTGGCTGAGCAGGCCGCCGAAGAAGGTGTTGAACACCACATAGACCAGTGAGAACTGTCCCTTGGCCGGGACACCGGCGAAGTCCGCGATCGTCACCGGGATCGCCTCGCCGCCGGGCTTGGCGTGCAGCTTCGCGACCATCGCGGGCGACGCGTCGATGCCCGTGACGCGCACGCCCCGCGCCGCGAGCGGAATCGCGATTCGGCCCGTGCCGATCCCCAGTTCGAGCGCGCGTCCTTTACTGCCGGCCAGCGCGGCCAGGAAATCGGCTATCGCCTCGATGTTCCCCAGCCGGCTGTACCATTCGTCGTAGACCTCGGCCACGTGCTCGCCGTAGGTCGAGGCCCTGTAGTCTGGAGCCGGCGGGGCGCCAGGATTTTCGCCTGAGGGCTTGTGCCTCGGCTTTTTCATTGCCTCACGCTATCGCGCGCATCGGCCGACGGCCAACGGTCCAGCAAAACTCTCTCCAATTCTGAAGTAGCGCCGGCGTCCCCGCCGGTGATTGTTTCCCCCTTCGGCGCTCCGAGACCCACGCAGGCCGTGCTTCTGATACGTTGCCGCGATAACGGCCCGGTGGGCTAGCTAGTGCCGCAGCCAGCGGGTCTGGCAGATGCAGATGCAGATGCAGATGCAGATTTCAGCAATATAATCACCGGCGGGACGCCGGCGCTACTTCAGAGAAGGGAGTATGTCGATTTCGGTCCCTGACGGGCTGGCGTTGCGATTGGCAAGTGTGGCAGATGTTGACGGGCGGAGGTTGGCGGGGGGTCAGAGGCAGCATCCGGAAAGGCCTGACAGGAGAGCTTGCGATGGCGTGGATTCGCACTGTTCCCGAGCAAGAGGCAGTGGGGCGCCTGGCCGAGATCTACGCGGGAATCAAGCAGGACCCGCATTTCATGGGCCGCGTGCCCAACGTGATGCAGGCCTTCAGCCAGCGTCCCGAGTTGCTGGAGCATCTGGCCAAGGTCGCCACCACCGCGACCTTTGGCGGCTCGCGCTTGAGCCGCGTGCAGGAGGAGATGATCGCGACGGTCGTCTCTTCTATCAACCGCTGCCACTATTGAACCAACGCCCATGCGGAGGTCCTCCGCTTCGAATCGCATGGAGACAACGGCTTGGTGGCGCAAGTCAAGCGCGACTGGCGCAGCGCGCCGATCGCGGAAGGCGATCGCGCGATGCTGGCGTTCGCCGAGAAGATGACGGTAAATCCCTCCGGGATGACGCGGGGCGATCTGGATGATCTGAGAAAGCATTTCTCCGAAGCGCAGGCGTTCGATATCGCGGTGATCGCGGCGCTGTTCAACTTCATGGACCGGATCGCCGACGCTTTCGGGGTCGAGCTCGATTCGATGCTCGAGCAGATGGCGCGCTCTTCGCCGGAGGGCGAAGCGTTGCCCGAGGTCGCGGCCAAGCTGAGGGATCGCGGCCGCTCGGAGCCGTGACGGAGGTGACCTGAAATTGATCCCACTCTTGCCGGTTGAAGAGGCAAAAAAGCGTGCGGCCGAGGCTGGAATCAATGAGCAGCTGGGGGTGCTCAACGTGTTCAGGGCGATGCTTCAGAATCCCGGCGCGGCTGGCGCCGTATCGAACCTGCTGACCCGGCTGCTGTTTCAGAACACGCTCGACGCGCGGCTTCGTGAGCTCGTGATCTTGCGCACCGGATGGCGCTGCGCGTGCGAGTACGAATTCTGCCAGCATGTGCAGGTGGCCAAGCGCCTGAAGATGCCGGAGGAAGAAATTCTCGGCGTGCGGGATCCCGCCGCATGCGCCGCGTACAGCGAGCTGGATCGGGCGGTTATCAAGATGACCGACGAGCTGATCGACGATTCACGCGTGTCGCCCTCGACATGGGCGATACTGGCGCGTTCGCTGTCGCCGGCCGAACTGGTCGAGTTGCTGCTGGCCGCCGGCAATTGGCGGATGCTCGCGATCTTTCTCAATAGCGCCGGCATCCCGTTGGATTCCGGCGTGCCGAGCTGGCCGCAAGGGCGCAAGCCGTTCTGAAGACGCGATGATCGGGAAGTGTTGGCGATCGCTCCGATGGAACCATCCGCGTCGCGGCTTGGTTTTGCCGATCGAGGCAATGCGGTAGGGCGGCCGCGCGGCCACGGTTCGGATTCGGACGGCGACGTTGCGGGCCGATCAACTTGACAATGTCGCCGTTAGAATGGTACGTGGGCAAAATCGCCTTGTCGGCGATCGGGTGAGCCTCCTTCATGGGGTGGGGCGGGGGAGTTTGGCAACCTTATTTTGGCGTTGCTTTTTGGCTGGGGGTTATTATGGCGAATAAAGCTTCGAGGTTTGCGGGCGCGTTGCGACGCGGGACGGTCTGGGTTGCGGCGGTCAGCCTGCTAACCCTGTGGTCGACCACCGCGATGGCGACCATAACTCAAGGTGATTTCTCGATTTTTGGACAGATGAGCAGCCGATGGTCCGGTCGATGGGGTGAAGGGTCGTCGCACGGCACCGTAGCCGCCACCTACGTCAAGGCGACCAGCGGCGACCCGCAAGTCGTCGGTCTGCCCGGCTATCCGACTACGGCCGGGGTGCCGGCCAGCAGGACCGGCGGGAGCTTCGACTTCAACCATTGGGATCTGGTGCAGGCACGGCAGTTGGCGGATATCCGTCCTGACTACCACATCGTAAAGAACTACAACCTCCTCGGCCGGTTCGACACGCTGGTCCTCAAAGACGCGGACGTGTTTGCGGTCTACACTCCCTGGTACGACGCGTTTCCGGACATCAAGCATGACGGAGTCGCGCAGACTACGCGCGATTGGACCAACTACACCAACGAGGACAAGATTCAGCAGTTTGAACGCAACGATCTCCGCGAGTACTACGGCCAGCTCAACTTCACGGACAACTTCTCGGCCCGAGTCGGCAAGCAGCAGGTAATCTGGAGCGAGGCCGACGCGCTATCGGGCACCGACGTAACCAACCCGGCCGATCTGCGCTATCACTGGACGCATTTCGAGGCCGCCGAAGATCAGCGTGTGAATCTGCGGATGATCAAGCTGAACTACATCTTCCCCGACTTTCTCAACACCGCCAATAACGAGCTTGAGTTCTTCGTGATCCCGGGCGATTGGGAAGGCGGCGCGAATCTCACTCAGGATTCCGATGCCCGCAGCCCGTACATCGCCCAGGCCGCGGTCGAAGCGGGGGTCGGAACCGTGGGCTACAACGAGGACGGCCAGCCGTTCCGCGATCAGACGCTGGCGGACGGCGATCAGTATCCCCTCCACGTGGCATATAACAAAACGCTCGGAGTCCCGGTCTTCTTCGACCAGAAAACTACCATTTATACCCACGCACTTACGAATTCGCTCGACGACAGCGAATTCGGCGTGCGCTACTCCACGTTGCTCCCGATCGGCAACGGCCTGCAGACCAGCTTGATTTACCTTTACGAGGCGCGCGCGGGCAAGCTTCAATGGTGCTCCGCCTGTCCGAACCCGGACCCCGCGCATGACATAAACGTTTTTGCGCCGCCGGCCGGAAATCCTGTTACACCCGGCTCTGGTCCGCCGGGGACTTATGCCCAATTCGCCGCTCCCTCAGGTAATACGTTCCTGCCAACGGACATCGGCGTTCTGCCCAGCGCCTTGATTTATGGCAACCCGAAGAATCGCCTCGCTCCGGTGATAGGCAACGTTTTCATCAACCTTGACGACGAGTATGTCCGGCAGAGCTACTTCGACCTTACCGGCACTTACTACGACAAGGATCTGACCGACATCGTCTATCGATACGACGCGGTCTATTCGCCCAAACAACCGGTGAACCTGAACACGGCTCCGGCGGGCGCGCCTTTCCCGCAGAGTGTCTTCTCAACTGGGTCGCCGTGGACTTCCAACGTAGGCGCTAAATGGACCGACTATACGCGTTGGATCCTCGCCGGCGACCGTCCGACCTATATACCCTGGCTCTCCAAGCAGCACACCTTCATAACGGTCCAGCAGACCGAAACCTGGTACCCGGACCGGCCCAGCGGCTCGGTCGCTGATGCTCCGGTATCGACCGCCAAGATCCGCGAGACCAGCAGCCTGTCGGTGCTCGCGTTCACCAACTGGCTGATCAATGGCCAGTTGACGGCGACGAATATCGGTGTCTGGGACTGGGATGACGACGTTGGATACGTGGAAACGACCAACAGCTATCGCTACTCCCGAAACATCCTCCTCGGTTTCAACGCGATTTGGTACCTGGGCCGCAGCGGCCGCTATACCGATCCGTTCATTTTCAGCCGCGACCAGCGGATAAATGAGGTGGAGTTCCGTTTCACGTACGAGATCTGATGCTCCGACTTGGTCAAAGGCGGCTTCGGCTTTGGCGCCGAAGCCGCCTTGTTTGCCCACGATTCTTCCCATAGGGCCGCTTGGCCGCTGCTATGACCCATCAGGCCGAACTTCAATGGTATCTCATCCATACCAAGCCCCAGAAAGAGCGCTGGGTCGCTGACCAACTCTCGGCTACCGTAACCGATATATTTCTGCCGCTGCTGAAGGCAAAGGCGCCGCGATGGGGCCGGATGGCGGATTCGATCGGCCCGCTCTTTCCGTGTTACGTATTTGCTCACTTCGACCTTCAGGCCAGATATTTCGACATCAAGTATCTGCCCGGGGTCAGAGGGTTGGTGTCGGCTGGCAGCGAGGCGCTGGCGGTGCCGCAGTTGATCGTAGACGAGATCCGGCGCCGCTCAGTCGATGGCATCGTCGAAATCAAGCTCAAGCCGCTATCGCCGGGCGAACGCGTGACCGTCGTGGAGGGTCCGTTCAAGGGGCTCGAAGCCGTCTTCGAGCGCTACTTGTCAGGGGCGGAGCGGGCGGCCATTCTGCTCAGTACAATCGACACCGCGGGAGTGCGGATGGTTCTGCCCGCAGCGTCGGTGAGCAGATTCATGTGAGCCGGAGACTGAAGCCCTGACATTTCAAGTCCAAGCCGTCGCGCGGCGCGCACCGCATTTGATCTTGGCCTGTTGCCTGGCTGCGTGCTCGGCAGTGCCGCTCGCGTCGCTCGCAGACCGGGGTCCGAACTCCTTCCTCGAGGTCAAGTTTGGTGATCCCCTATCCGAAGCCCAAAGGCTTCATCCACTTGGGAGTAGCGAAACCAGCCCCTATGGCTGGGACTCCTACCGGGTGATCGATATTGCTGCGGGCGCCGCGAGGTACCAATGGGTGATCTATGAGTTTACGCCTGACCATGGCATGCAACTGGTAGTAGCGCGCTTCACCCCCGATTCCAGGGACCAGATCTTGCAGGAGTTGCACAAGACCCTTGGCAGCCCGAACCGGCCTGACGACTCAGGCTCCGCTGAGGCCTCGAGCGCTACCTGGGCCACCGCCAACGGCGCGACCATCCGATTCGACTGGCCGGGCCGGCAGTTGGTTCTGGTCGGGCCGCATGGACTGTCTCTCGAAGAGGATGTTACCCTGAGAGGACAGCTCGACGATCAATGAGGATATCCTCAAGGACCCTCGTGAGTAATTCTTAGTGAGTATCTTGGCGCCGAGGCGCAAATCCACACGATTTGTGAATCGCAAAGTGTCGCTGTTGACCACCAGTTAGGGCTCTGGTAGGCAAGATATTTGCCTTGCCGTTGGCACTGATCGCCGGAAGTTCAACAGGGTTGCGCTCGAAGTTCCCCTCGGCACGCGTCGTGAGGACCAGAAGCGATTGAGAGGGGGGCAGGCGAGTGTGGGCTTTCATCATCAGCTTTTTCAGAAAAGGGAAATGCGCGGAAATGCGGCAAGTCGCTGGCGGGTCCTTCTGACACCTGATCCGATGGCTCTTCGGATTCGACCGGATAGTTATTTTAGCTTTTTCAGTCGCGCTTAAAGACCTCAAAATGGCTCGTCGCATGGGCGAGCACCAATCGGGCGTGTGCTTGGCGCCCGCGAAATGTGTTGAGACTTGCGATGTTTACCCATCAACGGGAGAGCGGACGCTTGCCCGATTTCAGCGGATGCGCGCATAATCGCCTTCGCTTTCGTGGCGTGCTATTGCGTTTCGTGTCCTCCCGGTCGATCCTGACCTTCGCCAGGCAAGGCCGTCGGAGTCCGGGGAGATCCGGGAGCAGAGAGCTTATGAACCGTTCGACGATGCACAGGTCTGTTCGATCCGGCACGATCGCGCTCGCAGTTGCGGCGATCGCATCGTTGCTGGCGGCAGTGGCCGGCGCCCAAGGCCTGCCGCCCGGCTGCGTTCCCACCTCAGACGGCGGATACAAGTGCCCGGGACCGGGTTCCGCGAGCGAAAATTACAACAATAGTTCAAACGTATCGAGCGACTCTAACGATTCGAGCGAGGTGAGCCCATCCAACGAGGGGAACCCATCGAACGTAGTGAACCCAGGCGAGGAAGGCGAGAACTACAACGGCGCAGGCGAGAACTATAACGGCGCAGGCGAGAACTACAACGGCGCGGGCGCGGGCGAAAACTACAACGGCGCCGGAGGGGAAAATCGCGAAGGAACGGGGAACCTCAACACGAACGACAACGCCGGCGGCACCAATTACGGCGCTGCGCCCGATAACGGCACTATGAACGACACCGAAGGCCAGGGATTGCTTGGACAGGGTAACAACGCGCTGGCGCCCGAGGGCAATCCAACCCTGGAGAACGCCGCCGGCGCGGGCGCCGCGCTCGGATTGAGCTCGCAACAGATCACGAAACTGAGAGCCCAGCTATCCTCGGGGCCGTTGAGTGCGGACGAACTGCAGCAACTTTGCGCACAACTGGGGGCGCGGCATTTGAGCGCCACCGACGCCGAAATGCTCACTCGAACCCTCGATTTGAATCTCACCAGCAGCCAGCTCGCCCAACTTGAGAGTTGTGCGCAGTTGACGGGCGGCGGCGGACTTAACCCCTCGACCGGATTCCCGCAGACGAGAACCGCAGCGCGGCGCCGGTTCCAGAGCCGTTATCAGGCTCCTGTCCAGAATCTGTCTTCAACCGAGAAGGCTTTCAGACGGTTGGATGTCAACGGTCCTCCTGAGGTGCCGAGTCCTGAGCGGCTTACGCAGTACGGATATTCGCTGTTCGACCTGCCGGTCTCGACTTTCGCGCCGGTCAACAATGTTCCGGTCAACGGCGACTATCTGATCGGTCCGGGCGACGAGCTCAAGATTCTGATGTGGGGCCGGATCAACCGCACCTTCGATTTGCAGGTGGATCGCACCGGCGCTATCGCGATTCCGGAGGTCGGCCCACTTCAAGTTGCGGGGCTGACCTTCGCCCAGGCCAAGAAGCTGGTCGAGGAGCGTGCCGGCCAGATAACCGGCGTGCAGGTCGATCTCACGATGGGCCGGTTGCGCACGATCCAGATCTTCGTCATCGGCGAAGTCAACCACCCGGGTTCCTACACGGTCAGCTCGCTTTCGCGGGTATCCAACGCGCTGGTGGCTTGTGGCGGGATCAGCAAAATCGGAAGCCTGCGCAAGGTCGAACTCCGGCGCGGCAATCAGCTCGTCAAGATACTTGATCTTTACGACATGCTGATGCATGGCGATACCAGCGCCGACGTGCAGGTCGAGGCCAACGATGTAATCTTTGTGCCGGTGATCGGTCCGGTGGTCGGGATCGCCGGCGACGTGAAACGCCCCGCGATCTACGAGCTCCGCAGCAGCCCGGCCGACCTGCCAAATGTGCTGAAACTGGCGGGCGGAATCAGCCCCTTTGGTTATTCGCCGCGGATTCAGGTCGAGCGGGTCGAAAATCACGAGAGCCGGATCGTGCTCGACACCAGCCTGAGCGCGCTGCGTTCGCAGCGCTTTTCGATCAACGACGGCGACTTGGTGAAGGTCTTTCCGGTGCTGCCTCAGCAGGACGATATTGTGACCGTCAAGGGCAACGTCTTTCGTCCGGGCAAGTATGAATGGCATCCCGGAATGCGCGTCGCCGACCTGGTTAACGAAGCCGAGGGCTTGGCGCCCCGAACCTTCATGCGCTACGCGATGATCCGCCGCCAAGAGCATCCGAACCGGGTCATCCATATCGTCCCGGTGGATCTCAGCGGAGCGCTCTCGGACCATCTGTCGGGTCCCGCCAACATCGCGCTCAATTCCAGGGACGAGCTGACCGTCTTCAAGCTCGATCAGATCAGAGACCTGCCGACCGTCCAGGTTTTCGGTGAGGTGCGAAATCCCGGCTTCTATCTGATGACCCCCGACATGCGGGTGAGCGATCTCATCTATCTGGCCGGCGGGCTCAAAGATGACGCTTATCTGGCCGGGGCTGAGGTTGCACGCACGCAGGTGGTCAACGGAACCAGCACCCGCCACAGCTATATCGATATCGATCTGAACGCCGCGCTGAAGGGCTCCGAGGCGCACAACACCCCGCTTCAGACCAACGACCAGCTTTTCGTTTGGCGCGCCTCGAACTGGCATATGCCCTGGGTCGTGCAGATCAACGGACAGGTGCTGCGGCCGGGTCCATACACTTTCCATGAAGGCGAGCGTCTGGCCGCGATCCTTGAACGCTGCGGCGGGATGCTTCCCTATGCCTACTTGCCGGCGACGGTCTTCATCCGCCAATCGGTGCGGGTACTCGAACAGACCAGCCTCGACGAAAGTCGCGCCCGCTTGCGCAAGCAGATCGCGCAAGTCCAATTGATGCCGAAACAGGCGGGCCAGAGTGAAGAGAAGGCCAGCGCTGAGGCCTTGGGATACCTCGAGAACGTGCTTGATGAAAACCAGGGTCGCCAGGCGTCGGGCCGGATGGTGGTGCATGTCCATCCGCTCGAAGAACTGGCGGGATCGAAGGACAACGTGCTGCTAGAGGATCAGGATCAGATCACGATCCCGAGGCGTCCCGCTGCAGTCAGCGTACTGGGCCAGGTTTACCGTCCGACCGCGATCGTCTACGACCCCAATCTCACGACCCGTGACTACCTCGATCGCGCAGGCGGTCCGACCGAAGGCGCCGACGTGGACCATATCTTCGTGTTCAAGGCCAACGGCGAGGTTCTTACCGACGACGGGGTTCGCAACAGCAATAAGTCGAAGCTGTTTCCGCTGTTACCCGTGGTTTCCGGCGGCTTGATGGACGTGCGTCTTGGGCCGGGTGATACCGTCTACGTGCCCGAACAGCTCATCTTCACAAGTAACCTCGAATACATCAAAGACGTGAGCACGATAATCGCCGCCGCGGTCCAGTCGATCGCCGTGGTCGGAATATTGGCAACCAATTTGTAATGCGCACTTTATCGCGCACTATCGCTTTGCTGATCGTGTTCGGCGGGATCGGTTCGTCGCGGGCGCTGGCGCAGGAAACTCCCGGCCGTGAGGTTGACATGTACGCGCTGTTTCGCGTGGTGGGGACGCTGTACGATCTCGACCCCGATCTGCTCCGCGCGATTGCGAGCGTCGAGTCCGGCTACAATCCCGCGGCGGTATCGCCCAAGGGCGCTCGAGGCCTGATGCAACTGATGCCGGCGACCGTCAGGCGCTTTCGGGTCGATGACGCGTTCGACCCGGTCGAGAATGCGCTTGGCGCCGCGCGCTTCCTCGATCATATCAGGATGTCGCGCGGCACGGCAGCCGGCACGGTCGGCGATCTCGCCTACCTCCTCGCCGCGTACAATGCTGGTGAAGGGGCTGTGACCCAATATGACGGTATCCCGCCATTTCCCGAGACCCGCAATTATATCCGCCGCGTTCTGTTCACCTACCTGACCGACGGACTGCCGCCGCAACTGAAGGCCAAGCTGATCCGCCCGCGCGCCGGCGCAACCACGACGCTGTCGCCCCCTCGGCTTCCCGCCGATCCTATCGAGCAATTGACCGAGATTCGGACCGAGCGCGAAGCCGCCTTGCGGGGCACTCCCGATCCTGCGCCGGCCGCGGAGAGCAGGTGAGGTGAGGGGCGGATCGGAAGCGCGGCTCGGCGCATTGTTCATCGCGATGCTGTCGCTCTGGCCCTCCGTCGTCCGCGCTTCTACCTATGTCGTCTATATTCCACTCGACAGTCCCATCTATGACGAGCTCGATACGCTCAACGGGCTCGGTGTGCTCGACACCTATCTGTCCGAGATCAAGCCGATTAGCCGAGTCGAGGCAGCTCGGCTGACCTTGGAGGCGGAAAAGAACCTCACCGCATCCGAACGGTACAACGCGCTGGGGGACTCGATCGTTAGGGCGTTGCGCTCGGAACTGCGCGAGGAAGTCGGCTGGCTGGAGAACAACGCCGAAGACGATCAGCCGACTATGATTCAGCCGCTGCAGCGAGTCGAGGCGCAATACATCTTCTCACGCGGCGAGCAGCGCTTCTGGGACACCGGCACCGGCGCCGGAGGAATCCATGCGGTCGAAGGCACGCCCCTGCTGCCGGACAACGACGGCATTCCCACCGCAACCGGCAGCAACGAAGTGGTGCGATGGAACTTGTGGGGCGGTTTCGGCGGCTTTCTAACCGCCTACGGGGAACCCGCGGTGACCGGACCGCTCACGCACGATCTTGCCGATACTGAAAGATTCAGGCTTCTCGACGGCGAAGGCGTGGTGAGCCTGAGCAATGCCGCGCTCTCGTTCGGGCAGCAGGAGATGCAATGGGGAACCGGCCACTTCGCGTCCTTGTCGCAGGGAAACAACGCCGCGCCGTTTCCAGCCCTTCGCCTGCAGAATATCCATCCGACCCAACTGCCCTCGATCCTCCGTTATTTGGGCCAGTTCCGATATCAGTTCTTCTTCGGCCAGCTCGACAGCGATCGCTATTTCGCCCATCCTTGGATTGACGGCCAGATCTTCGCCTTCAAGCCCCTGCCAACGTTTGAATTCGGTTTCACGCACACGATCGCTTTCGGCGGCCGCCACAACGATTTCTACGACAACGCCGGCTTCCTAGGCCGCGCCACCGGTTTCAAAACGGGCGCCCCCAGCAGCGGCAATACCAAGTCGCGCGGCGGAATATATCTGAAGTTCTTTTTCCCGAGGTTCAGAAACGCCGAGCTCTATCAGGAGATGCTCGGCTCGGACAATCTTAACTTTGAGGTCTCCGGCATCGGCCGGTTTCTTCCGTTTCTCGCGGTCTCATACCAAGGCGGTTTCTATCTGCCGCGACTCACCCAGGACGGCCTTACCGACCTTCGCTTCGAGTACGCGATCGTGGAACCGAACTACTCGACTCACAGCGATTCGCTATATTGGGCCTATGACGGATCGCTGATGGGCGACGCGCTCGGACCCAACGCTACGCAGGTCGATGTGCAGGTCGGCAGATGGTTTCCGGGCCTCACCAAGGCTGACATGGATATCTTCTACACCGAACGCGCGCCAACTGTGCAAACCAATTCGCCCTATCCAGCGTCGATCTATGGTCCTGTCCTGAGCAAAGAACACAGCGGCGGAATAGCGTTCGACTTTTTGCGAATCCCGCAAACCACGCGCTGGACCGGAGACCTGCTGGTTGACGGCCGCGCCCGCATCGCAGTAGAGTACGTCGATCATATGAACTACGGTGGGGCCGGCAATTTCCGTGTGCTTTTAATGCTCTCGACCGGGCTTAACCCCAGCTTGAAAAGTCTCACGTGGCGCTAGCCGCAATCTGAACCGATGAAAGTCGCAATACTGGCAGGAGGTCTCGGCACCCGAATCCGCGAGGAGACCGAGTACCGCCCCAAGCCGATGGTCGAAATCGGCGGGCGGCCGATCCTCTGGCACATAATGAAGACCTATGCCAGCTTCGGCTTCACCGACTTCGTCATCTGCCTCGGCTACAAGGGCGATGCGATTCGCGACTTCTTCCTGAATTATGAAACCCGCAACCGCGACTTCGCCGTTACGCTCGGCACCCGCGAGCTCGAGATTCACGGCAGCCACGATGAACACGGATGGCGCGTTACCCTGGCGGAGACCGGATCGGCGACCCTGACCGGAGGACGGGTCAAGCGGGTGGCAAAATACCTGGCGGGCGAGACCTTCATGTTGACCTATGGTGATGGTGTGGCCGACGTAGACATCCGCCGCCTGCTGGAGTTCCATCGCAGCTCGCGCAAGCTGGCGACCGTCACCGCAGTTCGACCGTCGTCGCGCTACGGTGAGCTGGCGATCGCCGACGGACTGGTAAAGATGTTTCGTGAGAAGCCGCAGGTGCACGAGGGCTGGATCAACGGTGGCTTCTTCGTGATGGAGCCGGCGGTTTTGGAGATGATCGAGAGCGACAACGCCTCCCTTGAAGACGGCCTGCTCGCGCAGTTGGTTGACCAGCGCGAGCTCGCCGTGTATGAGCATCGCGGATTCTGGCAATGCATGGACACCCACCGGGAGATGGAACTGCTCAACGAAATTTGGCGCACCGGCAAAGCGCCCTGGAAGGTGTGGGTTGACTAGTCTTGGCCTATTATAGCCCAGTGAGCGTCGCGGAAGCGGCGACCTCCTCGGGCATCAGAACACGATCTTACCGGCGTAGAAAGCTTCGGCGTGACCCTCCGGTGCGTTGCAGCCGATGCCGCGTAAGCGGGCCATCGCTTGGAAGGTCTCGTCGTTGAACCAGCCGCGCCCGTGCTGACTGGGAAAATGCCTGCGAATTGCCTCGATCTTCCGGCGAAGCTGCCCATGCGTGAGCGGTACGAAGAAGTTCGGGTTGCCGAGGTCACCATCGTATTTCGGGATCTCGTACTCCAGCACGAGATGGTCTCGAAACGTGTGGTGCGTAAGCTCTGCCACCAGCCGATGGTCTTGATGCGCGTCACCCTTCCAATGTGTCAATATCAGCGACGGCTCGGTGTCGCGCTTGAGTGCTTCGAAGCAGTCTTTGATTTCCGCTCCATGGAAGGGGAAATACCCGTCGCGGAAGTTCAATACCTCAATGCGGGGCTCGCTCGTATCCTGCAGAAAGGCGGCTGCGCTGGCGCGCGCCTCACTCGCTCGCTCGCCCTCGCCGCTGAAGACGATCCATCTCACGGAGAGGTCCGACACCTCGGAGGCGAGGCGCAAGATGGTGCCGCCGCAACCGATCTCGATGTCATCGGCATGCGCACCCAGGCAGAGCAGCCTCAGCGGCGTCTCCTGCTCCGGCGCGAGAATGAGACGAAGCATGGGACCTCTCTCGAGAACACCACCGCTTCCGGGATTGACACCACGAGCTTGGCGACAATCGAGGTTCACCGCAAGCCCGCTGTAATTAGCTCCCGAAGGCTGAAGGGGGCTCATTGATTGCATGGCTACGATTTTCTTACAGTAGGGTGCATGGAACCGCTCAACGAAATCTGGCGCACCGGCAAGGCGCCCTTGAGGGTGTGGGTTGACTAGTCAAAATTTGATTAGTCGGGATTTCTGGCGCGGCCGCCGGGTATTCATCACCGGGCACACCGGCTTCAAAGGCGGATGGCTCAGCACTTGGCTTACCGAGCTCGGCGCCCAGGCAACCGGCTATGCGCTGCCTCCGTACACGACGCCGTCATATTTCGAGCTCTGCCAGTTGCGGCGCCGGATGAATTCGATCGTCGGCGACGTGCGCGATTATCCTTCACTCGAGTCTGCGATGCGTGAGGCCCGGCCCGAGATCGTCTTTCATCTGGCGGCGCAGTCGCTGGTCCTGCGCTCCTACCAGGAACCGGTCGCGACGTTCGCGACCAACGTGATGGGCACCGCGCACGTGCTGGAGGCCATTCGCCATATCGATTCGGTGCGCGCGGCCGTCATCGTGACCAGCGACAAGTGTTACGAAAACGACGGCAGTGCGTCGCGGCCCTATCGTGAAAGTGATCCGATGGGCGGTCACGATCCCTATAGCGCCAGCAAGGGATGCGCCGAGTTGGTAACCGCGGCCTATCGGCGGGCTTTCTTCGAAACTGCCGGAGCGGCAATCGCGTCGGTCCGGGCGGGAAATGTCATCGGCGGTGGCGACTGGGCGGAGAATCGAATCGTTCCTGACGCGATGCGCGCCTTCAGCCACGGACAGGAGTTGATGGTCCGCAATCCCGGTTCAATCCGCCCCTGGCAGCACGTGCTTGATCCACTCTGCGGATACCTGACGCTGGCGCAGCGGCTGTATCTGGAAGGCCGTCAGTGGACCGGCGGATGGAATTTCGGTCCTCCCGCGGAGCCGCAAATCACGGTTGCCGTTCTGGCGGATGCCCTGGCGAGCGGTTTCGGCCGGGGAAATTGGCGGGCCAAGCCCGGCCCGGAGGAACTCTACGAGGCACCGGCGCTCAGGCTCGATAGCACCAAGGCCGAACGTTTGCTGGGATGGCGGCCACGGCTCGATGTGACTGCCGCGATCCGGCTGACCGCCGAATGGTATCACGCGTGCGTTGCGGGATCGGATACCGATTGCTACGGATTGAGCGCGCGTCAGATTCGCGATTACGAGAGCCTCCCGCCGCCGGATCCGGCGGCGCGCTCGGCCTGAGGCGCTGAAGTTTCGGTCAAGTATCTCTGATGAAATTTTACGAGACGCCGCTGAAAGGCGCATACATCGTTGAGATCGAGCCGCGAGCGGACGATCGCGGATTTTTTGCGCGCTCGTTTTGCCGGCAGGAGTTCGAGGCGCAGGGGCTCAATCCGGCGGTCGCCCAATGCAACATCTCCTTCAACCCCAAAGCGGGCACCCTGCGCGGGATGCATTATCAGGCGGAGCCGTTTCGCGAGGCCAAACTGGTCCGCTGCACGACCGGCGGTATGTACGACGCCGTGATCGATCTACGCCGCGATTCTGCCACCTATCGCCGCTGGTTTGGAGTGGAGCTCACGGCCGATAACCGCAGGGCACTTTACATACCTGAGGGGTTTGCCCACGGTTATCTGACCTTGGCCGACAACACCGAGGTCTTTTACCAGGTCTCTGAGTTTTACAGTCCGGGACACGAACGTGGCATCCGCTGGGACGATCCGGCCTTCGGTATCAAATGGCCTAAAAGCCCGATAGTCATTTCACCCAAGGATGCGAGTCATCCGGATTTCGTCACGTGAGTAAACGTGTTCTTGTTACCGGCGCATCCGGATTTATCGGCCGGCACAGCCTGCCGCACCTGGCAGCGTGCGGGTTCGAAGTTCATGCGGTGGCGCATAAAGGGTCGCTGCCGGAGTGCGGCTCCACGGTCTGGCATCGCACCGACTTGCTGGACGGCGGGAGTATTCACAAACTTCTGGCCGAGGTTGCGCCAACGCACCTGTTGCACTTCGCATGGTATGCGGAACCGGGGAAATACCAGCAGTCCGAGGACAACTTGCGATGGTGCCAGGCCGGCCTCGATCTGCTCCAGGCCTTTGCCGCGTCAGGCGGGCGGCGGGCCGTGTTTGCCGGAACCTGCTTTGAGTATGACTTCGCCTACGGCTGCTGCTCGGAGGCGCTGACTCCATGCGTACCGTCAACCCGATATGGCGCCAGCAAGTTGGCGCTCGCACAACTCGTCGCGCGGTTTCCACCCGCTGGCCTCAGCACAGCGTGGGGCCGGATCTTCCATCTGTACGGTCCCTATGAACATCCAAACCGACTCGTTTCGTCTGCGATCCTTTCGATGCTCAAGGGCGAGCGCGCGCGATGCACGCACGGCCGGCAGGTGCGCGACTTCATGCACGTCGACGATGTCGCGTCCGCATTCGTCGCATTGCTGGACAGCGCCGTCGCGGGAATCGTGAATATCGGCTCGGGTGAGCCGGCTACGATCAGAGCGCTGGTCTCGACGATTGCCAGATCGATGGGCGTGCCGGAGGCAATCGATTTCGGTGCGATCTCCGTGCCGCGCAACGATCCTCCCGTACTGATCCCCGATGTTCGCCGGCTCCGCGATGAAGTCCGGTGGGCTCCGCGATGGTCATTGGAAGCGGGCCTGGCCTCAAGCATCTGCTGGTGGAGAGGATATCCGCACGCGCCGAGCGAAGCACCGCAGCACCCGAAATAGGACCTTGCGTCTTGAGTAATCCGATCAATCTCACGAGTGGACGCCTTCTGGCCCGCAATACGATCCTCAATCTGGTTGGCAATATTGCACCAACGTTGGTCGGGGTGCTGGCCATACCGTATATCATTCGGAATTTGGGACCGGAGCGTTTCGGCCTTTTGTCCCTGGCTTGGATCATTCTCGGCTACTTCGGCATTCTCGATTTCGGTCTGGGCGACGCAGCAGTCAGGTACGTTGCCGAAGCGTTGGGCAACGGTGCGGAGGAACGAGTCCCACGGCTGCTATGGACCGCGGTCACGATCCAGGTCGCAGGAGGTATTTTCGGTGCCGTTGTTCTGATCGGGGGCGCGCCCTTTCTGACCACGCACGTCTTGCGCATTGCGCCGGGCCTCGTGGCCGAAGCGACAACCATGTTTCGGCTACTCGCATTGAGCGTTCCCGTGGTGCTGATCTCGGGGTCGTTCTGCGGTGTTTTAACCGCTGCCCAGCGCTTTGATTTGACAAACCTGGTCTCGATCCCTTCGCGAGTAGCGTCCTTTCTCTTGCCGGTTGTCGCGCTTTTTCTGGGCTGGAATATCGTCGGGATAGCCCTGCTCCTGGTCATATCACGCTACACTGTAGCACTCACGTATTATTTCCTGAGCACTCAAATCGTTCCCAACTTGCGATCGATTCCGCGGTTCCACTGGTCGGAATTCAAGGATATGGCTGTCTTCGGGGGATGGGTAACCGTGTCCGATATCGTCGGTCCGTCACTGATCTACCTGGATCGGTTCGTAATCGGTGCGCTGATTGGCATGTCAGCATTGACCTACTACACAGTTCCGTTTGAAGTGATCAGCCGCTTTTGGCTCTTGCCAGGGAGCCTGGTCGCGACGGTCTTTCCGGCCTTTAGCACGCTCGGCATCGCCCGGCTTGGAGACTTGCAGCGGCTATACGCCAAGTCACTCAAGTACCTGGCGCTCGCCGCGGGCTTCGCGATGCTGATGTGCGCCCTGTTCTGCGGCCAGTTTCTCAGGCTTTGGCTGGGAGTCGACTTCGCGCGGCACGCCACCCTCACCGCTCAGATAGTCTTGATAGGCTCGGTGGTCGGCCTGATTGCACCCGTTCCCGGAGCACTGCTTGCGGGATGCGGGCGTCCCGACGTCGCGGCAAAGCTCTACGTACTGGAAGTGCCCCTCAATATCATAAGTGTGTGGCTGCTCGTGAAGTTCTTTGGCCTCCCTGGCGCGGGCATCTCGTTTGCGTTGCGAACGTTTTTCGAGACCGCAGCCCTGCTGGCTCTATCCGGGCGGGTCACCAGCGTATCCTGGCGATACTTAATTAAGGCTGGCGTGGGACACAGTGTAGCTCTCGTCATAGCGTTGGCTTTCGTCCTGCTGTGCCTGTCGCGCGTTGAACTGCGGCTGGCTCTTCCCCTGGCTGCCTTGACAGCTTGTCTTTTCTGGGCGCTTGCCTGGTCGCGCGTACTCGATTCTCAAGATAGGAACTTCGTCCGCTCTGCACTCAAGGCGTTTCCGTCTCCGTCATAGGGTAGAAGACCAAATGTGGCGAACTGACCCTCTGCGCCGGCTAAATAAGTGCAATGCGTGGCTCAACCGCCTACCTTTCTGCGTCGTGATGGGCTACACCCCGAAAGACTACTTGGACCAGCTTTAGAGCCTGAAGCTTCACGTACAGAGGATTGACGAACGTTCAGGTTCCCTGCGTGAGGCTCACGACTCACTTGCTGGCGGACGCTGAATCGAATCCGGGATGGTACGCGAATCTGTACTGCACGAAACGGGGCTGCTGAAGATGAGGGCGTCTTTCATTAGCCATTCGTCGCAAAAGGCCGGCGCCGAACTGGCGCTGCTTGATTTGATAGATGCTCTGGCTACGGTCGGCGTCGAGTCCTCTGTCATACTCCCTTCGTGGGGCCCTCTTGCGGACGAGCTTCGCTCTCGCGGCATAGGCGTGGAGGTGATTCGGTACAGGTGGTGGGTTTACTTTCAGTCGCCACCGTGGAGACGTGCGGCTCGAACCGCTTTGAATCTGGTCTCCGCTATTTCGGTGGCGGGAGCTATAAGACGATCGGGATGCGACGTCGTGTGCACCAACACGACGACCGTGTCCGTTGGAGCCGTCGCGGCAAAATTCCTTGGCATCCCACACGTGTGGTGGATCCATGAATTCGGATATGAGGACCAAGGCCTGGCGTACGATCTTGGAACATCAATCTCGCTAATGCTGATAAATCGGCTCTCGGCGATATGTGTCGCCAACTCACATGCCGTCGCGAAGAGCTTCCAGAGCGCCATTCCCACGGAAAAGCTGAGAGTCGTGTATGGTTGGGTGAATACAGAAGCCCGCGCGCGCCCGACGCCACTGACCCCATTGCCGGATTATGACGACGTTGACATCCGATGTGCCTTTGTTGGCAACCTGAACGAGGGAAAACGGCCGGAAGATGCCATAAAGGCGATCGCGGACCTCGTGCGTCGTGGTCGGAGACCACTTCTCTACGTGATTGGATCCGGATCTGCGGAACGCGAGACCTGCCTTCGCGGCCTTATCCGCGATCACGCCCTTGAGAGGTACGTCGCGCTACTGGGGTACGTTGATAACCCGTTGGAATTGGTGCGCAAGGCTGACTGCCTGCTCATGTGTTCATTAACGGAAGCCTTCGGACGCGTTACGGTGGAGGGGATGCTCGCGGGCAAGCCGGTGGTTGGTGCCCGTGGTGGCGCCACCCCTGAACTTATTTGTGACAGGTTCAATGGCCTGTTGTATCAGCCAGGTTCCCATTCCGACCTTGCGGACAAGATAGACTATTTATGTGAGAACCCGGCCATCGCCAGCCAAATGGGTGAAAACGGTAAGCGCTGGGCTGCCGAGCATTTTGGCAAGGCGCGGTGCGCGATGGAGGCTTTGAACGTCCTGACGGAGGCGACGCATAGGGCCGACAACGGCCGGCGTGCTCATGCTTCTATGGAAACCCACGGCGGTTGAGGAGATCCCGAGTAAGGCTCGGAAGTGAACAACTCGCATCGAGGCTCAAGTCTTCTTGCACACGAGACCCGCAATGAGAACCGAGTTCGCCATCGTAGTTGTGATTGCCGTCCTGCTTGCTTGTCTGGCTTCAGCCGCTGGAGCACAGACCCCGGTCAAGTTGAATATTCTCTATAGATACCTCATGGGCCGCAGCGACCGACTGACTACAGTCCGCCCGGACGCACCGACCAGTCCCCGGTTCGAAGGCGAGCAATTCTATGTGCCAGCGGATGATTCGGCTTCGGAGACGATAGAGCTCGACCGGCTGGTGAATTCCACCAAGGCTATCCACATCGACTCGACTTCACAGGTAGCTGGATACGTTGTGCAGGAAGGGCTGGGATTTCCATGGGCCGATCCAGACTCCGTTCCGGGTCTAAGCCCCCTCGATGAGGGATACAATCAGGTCACTGGAGACTATGCGCTGATGCGCCCGTCCGAGGTCTTGCACGGCTATATTCCTGCGCCGCTTGGAGTCTATGGGTATCCGCGCTACGGAACCCGCAACGAGTCGGTTCTGTCTCTTTCGGCTGGAGGGGTTTCGATCCAATCCAACCTGGTAGCAGGGGGTGCGCTGTGGCAGTGGTATTGGCAAGGGGTCCAGTTCGTGAACGTCTTTGACTACGGACGAGAGATTCAGAGCGCGTTCCTGTTCGACGGGACCGCTTCCAATCCAACCGAAGCTGGTGACCAATTTACCGGACCGGCCCTCGTGCCCGGCACGCGCCACGGTTCTCCGGTCCTCATGGCGGAGAATTCGGGTACTACTCAGATCACCAGAGCAATCCCGCTCGAGTGGTATCCCGGCGGACATGGCGGAGGTCCGAATCATCCCGTCATTTGGAGCGACATCGTCCTGGGCAAGGATATCGATCTGAACTTCGATGATCTGGGCCCGGTCGCACGCTACGCAACGCACATCTCGCTGCCGGCTTCTATTCACGGCCAATTGGAACTGCCGACACCCTATCTCCGCGCCATGTTTACCCGCTTCTGGACCTACAACGCCGAGACCAAACAGTTGACCGAGGTAACTAGCAAAGTACCGGATGGCTGTGCGCACCTTCAAGACGCGGCCCACTACTCTTTCAGTCCAAGGTTTGGAGGTGTCATCGCCTCCGATCAGACCGGCGCCCATGCGATGGGAGAATATGGCGTGAATACCTCGCAAGGGGGCTCCGTTGATTCCTTATTGATGTTTAGACTCCTTTGCACTGGCGACGGGACTTCGGAATCGTCCTTCGACACAGTCAAGCTGGATGCGGTCAGGTCCGGCGTTTTCCCCTCTGGAGAAAACACTTATAACACCTATCTGATGACTGACACCGTCAAGAACGTAGCAGCTCACATGGCGCAACTGTTCGAGGCCGGTGTGAGGTAGCAAGCCGAACGTGAACCCGGAAACCAGGATCTCGATCGCGCTGTCCGTTTACAACGGTGAGGGGTTGCTCTCTGCGCAACTGGAGAGTTTCGTACGGCGGAGCCGGATCCCGGACGAGCTGATTCTTACCGACAACCGTTCAAGCGACCGCACCGCAGCCGCTGCTGTTTCTTGACCTATTCGGGAACGTGAACTCGCGGGCTCGTATCGCTTGCATGTGGGCCTGAGAAAGGATCATCATGGGAAACCTGAGGGAAATCGCCAAAAAGGTCCCCGTACTTCCATTCGTTTACAAGCGATTGCGCAATAGCTATCGCGATCACCTGTTGAGGTCGAAAACCACTGCGCAAGTTTTCACGGAAATCTATCGGACAAATGAATGGGGCGGAACGGAGTCGGTTTCAGGGCCGGGTTCGGAGCTTGATCAAACTCAAATAATCATCCAAGAAATTCCGGCCTTGCTTCGTCAGTTTAAGGTGTTGACGATGTTGGACATACCGTGCGGCGACTTTAACTGGATGCAAAAGGTTGACCTCGGCAACATAGACTATACAGGCTCAGACATCGTCGAAGATCTGATCCAACAAAACACGCGAAAATACGCAAGCCATGCTTTGCGCTTTAAACGTCTGAACCTGATGGAAGACGAATTGCCAAAAGTCGATTTGGTCTTTTGTCGAGACTGCCTCGTGCATTTTTCCTTTGCCGATATGTTTCGAGCTCTGCACAATATATGCAGTAGCGGGTCCAAATACCTTCTTACAACGACGTATACAGATAGAACAGTCAACTATGACATCGTGACGGGACAGTGGTGCGTCCGTAACCTGGAGGCTGCACCTTTTATGCTTCCTAGGCCACTTAGAATAATAAACGAAGGCTGCACGGAACATCATGGCGCTTGTCATGACAAATCACTGGGATTGTGGAGAATAGGCGATGTGCGGAGCGTACTAAAAAGTGCCAGACCGGGCCGCCGCGTCTGATGCACCGGAAGGTGGACATGGTCAAGGAGACTGAATCCCATAAGCTTCCTCACGATGGCAAACTTAGAACTTCTATCTGATGACTAACGCGGTCAGGAACGTAGCAACTCACTGTGGCGCAACTGTTCAAGTTAGGCGCGAGATAGCAAGCTGAAAGTGAGCCAGGGAAGCAAGATTTCGATCGCGATGGCCGTCTATAACGGCGAGCGTTTCATATCTGAGCAACTGGAAAGTTTTGTCCAGCAGACGCGTCTGCCGGATGAGCTAATTGTCAGCGATAACGTTTCGACCGACCGCACGGCCGCAATCGTGCGGGATTTTACTGCGCGCGCGCCGTTCCCGGTTAAGCTTTTTGTCAACGACGAGAACCTCGGCGTCGGGCGGAACTTCGATCGCGCGATGCGCGAATGCACCGGCGATCTTATCTTTCTCAGCGACAGCGATGACGTTTGGTATCCCGACAAGCTGCGCTTGATGGAGCAGGCGTTGGAGCAGTCGCCGCAAGCGGGACTGGCGGCGTGCGCAGCTCGACGTCGTCGATCAGGATCTGCGCCCGTTGGGCTACACGACTTCATCGCTCAGGCGCCATCAGCGTCCGCCGTTTTCTTCGCTGCCACCCTCTTTCCTTGGCAACTCGCTGGCGTTACGCGCAAAGCTCAGAAGCGTTGTCCTGCCCATACCGGCGAGCCCGATCTTCCTGAAGGGACATCACGACGACTGGCTGGGGCTTGCGATACTCGCTTGGGGCGGGGGCGTTTTGTCCATTCCTCAACCCCTGCAGGCGTGGCGTCAACATCAGAAGCAGCAGAGCGGCGGGTTTCCGAGGGGCTTCACGTCCAAAGCCGCCCAGAGATCCGAACCTCTGGAGGTAATGCTGGCAGCACTTGAAGCGAGAATCGAATCGCCGCCGCCGCAAGCTGGAGCGCCGGATCGAAGGGTGCTCGACGAGCTCAAGTCATTTGTGGCGCACCTCAGGACGCGCGCCGGCTTGCCGGCTTCACGCCCCCTCCGGTTGCCGATCGTCATTAGAGAGCTGACGCAGCGGAAGTACAGCCGCTATTCGTCCGGCGTGCTTAGTGCAATCAAGGATCTGGTAGTATAATAAGAATAGACCCAGTTGCCGCGCCGCCGCGGAATCAACGATGGACCCCTGCATAACAACGATCATTCCCACTTACCGGCGGCCCAAGCTGCTGCCGCGCGCGATCATGAGCGTGCTGAGGCAGACTTACCCGCATTTTGAAGTTCACGTCTACGACAACGCCTCCGGCGATGAGACCCGCCAGGTGGTTGAGAGCATCGCGGCCACCGACTCGCGCGTCAAATATCGCTGCCAGGAAAGCAATATCGGGCTGGTGGCGAATTTTGCCTGCGGGATGGAGCGAGCCACCACGCCCTTTTTCAACCTGCTGAGCGACGACGACCTGGTTTTTCCGCGCTTCTTCGAGCTCGGGGTGTCCGCGCTTGCGAGGAATACGGACGCGATCCTGTTCGCGGGAGCGACTATTTGGGCGACCCCGGAAGGAGAGATCAGGGACATTCCGCTGGGGCGATGGCGTGACGGTGTCTATCGGCCTCCGGATGGTCTGTTCGAAATTATCCGCAACGGTCATCCGGACTTCGCGGGAACTCTGTTCAGGCGCGAAGCGCTGTCACGGGTTGGCACGCTGGACGCAGCGGTCGGCAACCCCTGCGATGTAGACTACTTTTGCCGCTGCGCCGCCCTGTACCAGATCGTGGTCTCGACGATACCCTGCGGAGTGCTGTCTCAGCATCCCGCGAGCGCGACACTCCGGGAGCCATATGCGCCTTTTGCCTACTGGCCCGCCTATGGAAAGATAGCGGAGAATATCGCAAGCCTGCGCGGGCTTTCGGAAGAGCATCGGCGCCGGGCGCGCACTCTGATCCTCAGAGACGCGCATAAGAACGTGTTCCTGCGTGGATGTCGGGCGTCGGTCGGAGGTTACAGGGAGCAGGCGAAGCAGGCGGCTACGGTTTTACGGGAATCATTTTCCGACCGATGGGGCGCGCTGGTTGTTCAGGCCGCGTCCAGAATTCCGGCTGGTCTCATGAACCGGGTCTCACGAGTTGCAACGTCGCTGCGCATGAAGTACCGCCGGGAACGTATTCCTTCCGGGGTCAAATCAAGTTGTGCCGCGGCGCTGCGAACGCTATTGGATGAAAGATCGAGCGACCTCGCCGGAACGCTAGCCGCCGGTCACAGCTCGATCGGTAATGTCGTCGCCTCGATCGCCACAACCGCAGATGGCTCTGGATAAGGCTCAAAGCACCGCACCGAGGCCGGCGCAGCCGGCCGAAGTTTCCCAGCTCGCGTCACTGCGATGGCAGGAAGACGACGAGTTTGTCGATCTTCGTCCGTATCTGGCCGCGCTCAGCGCGCGCTGGCGCACGATCGCTGCTGTGACGATGGTTGTGGCCGTGGTCACCGCTGCAACTGTGAGCGTTGCGCTTCCCAAGTGGTATCGCGCGACCGCTGTCGTCCGCCCGATTTCGACCTCCGCGGTAGAGAGCAGGATCTCCGGTGTGATGGGCGGCGGCCTGGGCGGCGGATTGGGCGGATTGGCCGCCAGCTTGACCGGCTCCGGCAGCGACGCCGAAGAGTACGTCGCGCTCCTGCACGGCTTCCACTTCAATGTTGGTTTGGCCGAACGTCACGGATTGACTAACGAACTGCTGAAGCCCGGGCTTCTGGGCTTCCTGCATTCAAAACCCAAAGACCAGGATTGGGCGGTGTATCGGGCCTTGCAGAAACGCTTCGGTTGCGAGTTTTCCACCAAGACCGGCAATCTTACGCTCCAATTCGAGGCCAAGAACCGCAGCGATGCGGAGAAAATCCTGGGCTACTATATCGACGACCTTCTGGACCTTCTGCGCACGCGGGAAACTCGCGACGCCGCCTCGGCGATCGATTCACTCGAGGCAGAGGCCGCGTCAACGCCGGACGCGATTTTGCGCGCGCAGCTCTACGAGCTGGTCGCCAAGCAAGTGGAGCGCAGGAAAACCGCGCAGGTCGAAGCCGACTTTGCCTTCCGGGTGCTCGATCCGCCCTCCGCATCGGACCAACCCTCCCGGCCGCAAGTGCTTCTTGACGCCCTCATAGCAGCGTTTGGGGCGGCTCTTGTGTGCATGGCTTTGGTGCTCGTCGGCGCCGGGAAGGGAAGTGCAGGCGCCAACCGAGGGGCAAAATCCGAGAGTAGCCGCTTTGGGGTCTGATTCTTGCTCAATCGCAAAAGGCCGTCGCCGATGGGTTAGCTCGCCATTCCGAGCGCCCTCCTGAAGGAATCGGCGGCTTTGGCCGCGCCGGAACAGTTTAGTCCGAAGCGAAACCTGGCGGCGTAGCGATCGTCACGCGGCAGCGCGCCGTGAAGTTCTGGCACAATCCATCTCCATGCTCGCGCGTGTGGTTTCGCGAGCTGTGAGATAACGGAATGATAGTGCACAAATGCCGCCGGTCTGCCGCGCTGTTGCTCGCGACGCTGCTGTCGACCGCCGGTGCGATGGCGTTTGCACAATCGAGCGGAGGATCGACCCTCTGGCCGGATAACCCGAACTGGCAGCAATACGTCGAAGGGCCGGAGACCAGCGACGTTTATCCGGTGAAAATTGTAAGTACCTCGGGAGAGGTCGACAATCCGGGCGCCCTCTTGAACCCGGGCACCGGCGCAACGACGTTGACGAAGGTTCCCGGCGGCCCCATTCCGAAAATCGTTCTCGATTACGGTAAGGACGTCAGCGGCATTCCATTTTTCGACGTGGCGGGGGCAACAGCTACACCAACGTTACGTGCTGCTTACAGCGAGGGTCGGCAGTATCTTGGGCCGAGAGGGGATGGTGCTCCAGGCTACGCTGCCGCAGATCCCGCCCGCTTTGATGGCTTTGTGGTCAGCGGGCCCGGGACTCTGAGCAAGGGGCTGATTCAGGGCGGCGAGCGCTTCCAGGAGTTGACGCTGAGATCGCCGGGTAGCCTGACGTTGAGTGGCGCGGGAATCCACTTCAGCGCCTTTCGGGCGACGCCCGATTCCTATCAGGGGTACTTTGTATCGAGTTCCGACGAACTGAACCGGATCTGGTACGACGGCGCCTACACGGTGCAGCTCGACCAGCTCCCAGCCGACTCTCAGTGGCCTGCCGGCGGTGAAGTGATCGTGGACGGAGCCAAGCGGGACCGCGTCGTATGGGGCGGCGATATGAGCGTCGAAGGCCCGACCGTTTACTACTCTACCGCGGCTAGCGACTATCTCCGAAAGTCGCTATTGCTGCTCGGCAGCTACCAACAGGCCGATGGCGAAGCCGGCTCCAACGTGCCGCCGACCGCCCCGTTCGGCACCTTCCCGGCAAGCGGCTATGCGTACTCGGCGTCGTACTCGATGTACTATGTCACGAACCTGGCTGACTACTATCGATATACCGGCGACCCGGCTTTCGTAGTACAACAATGGCCAATTGTCCAACGCGAGCTGGCCTACAACGCCCAACTGGCCTACAACCCCCAGCAGCTCAATGCTCGACCTCTGTTGGTCACTGATTCGGCAAACGGCTTGGACTGGCACGAGTATGACGGTCCATTAACCGGCGAGGTAACGGCTTACAATGTTCTCCACTATCACGCCCTGCTCGAAGGAGCGTTCCTCGCGGAAGCCGCCGGGCACTCCGAGGTCGCATCTGGATATGAACAACAAGCCGCGGCAGTAAAAGCCGCTATCAACGCCAACCTGTTCAACCCGGCGACCGGGGTCTACGACCTAAGCAGTGAGCGGCGCGGAATTGTAGCGCAGGATGCCAACTCGTTGGCTGTGCTCTATGGCGTCGCCCCTGCCGATAAGGCGTCTTCGATTCTCGCGACGCTGAAGAACACGCTCTGGACGCCCAACGGGCCGCTCTCCTTTTCGTCTGATAGCGGTTTCAAGCCCTATATCAGCCCGTTTTCATCCAACATGGAGCTGCAGGCGCGTTTCAAGCTCGGCGAAGACGCGGACGCACTCCAGCTAATCCAGGAGCTCTGGGGGCTGATGGCTGCCAAAGGCCCTAACTTCAGCGGCGCCGACTGGGAGACTCTGGCTTCTGACGGCACCCCGGCGTTCGGTTCCTTCACCAGCCTCGCGCACGGATGGTCCTCCGGCGCGACTTCCGCGCTCTCGGCGTATGTTCTCGGCATCCGTCCGGTCAAAGCGGGCTACCAGACTTGGATTGTGAAACCGCATCCGGGTAACCTGGCCTGGGTGGAGGGACAAGCGCCGACACCATATGGTCCTATCGTCGTGAATTGGGGGCACGATACCAAGCTGCGACGCTTCGTCATGGAAGTCGACTCTCCAGCCGGAACAGCCGGAACTATCGGGGTGCCGCTATTCGGAGAACAATCGGCACTTAGCGTAAATGGGGAAGTGGTGTGGAAAAATGGCAGATTCTATCCCGTCCAGGGTGTTACCGGAGCCAATCGAGAAGGCAATTATGTCTACCTGACTGGTGTGTCTAGTGGTAATTACGAGATCGACAACCAAGGTTTCAAGTGAGTAGTTGGAGTCATAATACACCCGGATTTGCCAACTCGGCCGGGATCGCGTCAGGGACGCCTTAGCGTGCTCGGAGCCTCTTCAGGAATAGTGCCCCGGCCGGACTTCCCGTGGCTGCAAATGCTTTTGCTGGTCGCTAGTTACGCGGCGCTGAATATGGGGACGTTACTGGTCTGGCGCAGTCAATGGAACATCTTCGGCTATGGAAGCCTGGGATTCTTCGTGGTCACTTATTTGGTCCCGCTTATGTTCACGGATCAACTGCGGACTTGGCCACCGGGTATTCTCAATCTCTACACGGGAATCATGCTGGCGGGGAGTGTATTCTACCTGCTTGGCCTATGGTTCGGCTTTCGGCTGCCGCGCGGCCGCGTCCTGCAACTATTCAGGGCGGGAGAAAATTCCGGACCGCTCATCAGACGACGCACTCTGCAGATCGTAACATTGTCAGTGGTTGGATTGTACGTCAGTTTTGCGATCATGGGTTACATTCCACTTTTCGCGGATGATCCGTTGATGGCCAAGTATGCCCGTGGGGACTATCGTGCCGGGTATTTTCGAGCGATCTGGCTCTATTTGCCGTGCCTGCAGGCATTTGTCGGCTATCTGCCGCTCTTCATGTTTATAATGTGGCGCTCGCGCCGGATCCAATATCTTTTGGTCTTGCTTGCGGGACTCCTGTCAATGGCGCTTACGCTGCAGCGGGGCGAACTTGGCGGACCGGTTCTCTTCGGGCTCGTAATAATTACCGCAGCGAGCCGGCGTAAGAGTCTGTTGTGCGCTTTTGTGATCTTCAGTACGGCCCTGTATTTTATCGGGGCGCTGGGAAACTATTTTGTGTTTCGGGTGATGGGCTTGCCGACCCTCCAGGTTCCCATCGCAGAGATCGTCGCGGCGGGCAGCGCAGATGTCCAGGAGAGTATCGTTTTCTTGGAGGAATTCGAGAGTCACGGCCAGTATTCATTGGGTCGGACGATAGTTGGTGGATTGATTCCGTTTCGATATAAGTGGAGCCCCGGTATCTGGACGGTTGAGATCGAGCACGAAATGACCGAGGAAGAGGCGGGTGACTATCCGAGCCGCGGCATTCATATCGCATTTCCAATCATGGAGTACGCCGCATTCGATTGGCCCGGCGTGATGGTGTTGTCTTTGCTGACCGGCCTGTTGACTGGATATATAGTAGGATTCGCGGAACGCAGGGTGCCAAGATCGCCGCCCGAAGTGGCGGCCGTCGTATTCGTAGTATGTTCGGCACTGCTTGGGATCGTGAACACAAACGCACTCGAGTGGCACACCCTGATCCTAGTGCTTATGCTGGTGCCGGTGTTCCACCCCGTGAACATCATACTGCGACGGCGCCCCGAAAGAGTCAGTGATTCAGTACTGGTTGCGGGTTAGCCGTGCGAGCCGATTTGCTTGCCGGCACGACTCTGAGCGTGGCGAGGCCGGAACCCTGTGAGGCTGACCCGCGGAGCGGATGAAGGTCCTCATAGTAAAGATTGGACTGCTGGGCGACGTGGTAACGGCCCTGCCCATGATTCCCGCGGCGCGATCGCTCGATCCCGAAGTGACTATCACCTGGCTCTGCGGTCAGGCCGTGGCCCCGTTGCTCAGAGCTGTGGACGGACTGGACGAGCTCCTGGTAGTCGATGAACGCCTGCTGCTCGCGGGTACACCGCTGGAGCGCGTCTCCGAGTTGGCGGGGGTATGGTACCGGCTGCTCGGCCGCCGGTTTGATCTGATCGCCTCGGGCACTCGCGACTTTCGCTATGAGCTTCTGAGCCTTACCGCCCGCGCGAGGGCGCGGCGAAGCTTCCGGAGGCGTTCAGGAAGGCCGGGATTTATAGCCGGCCGGTATCGCGGCGATGAGCACGCTCGGCTGGTCACCAATCTCGACGGCGTGCAGGCTCAGCGCTTCGCTTTTCCCGCGGTCAGAGCAGAGCTGCCGACCGGGCTGGCTTCGCGGTTGAAGAACCTGCCGCGGCCGGCCATCGCGATCGCTCCCGGCGGCGCAACAAACTTCCTCAAGGACGATTCGGCGGCTGGCAGCCGGCGGCCTTTGGCGCGCTGGCCGCTGGAGTCATACGTTCTTCTTGCCCAGCGGCTTCTCGAACGCGGTTGGAGCGTGGTGCTCACAGGGGCTCAATCGGACCTCTGGGTGAGCGCCGCCTTCGATCATTTGCACGTGCTGAACTTGATCGGCGAAACGAACGTGACCGACCTGCTTGCGCTCTATGACCAGTGCGATGCCGTCGTGACCCACGATTCCGGACCGTTGCATATTGCGGTTCTCGCCGAGACACCGCTTGTTGCGCTGTTCGGGCCGACGAACCCGGCAGAGGTGGTTCCATCGAGCCCGAAAATCCGTGCATTGTGGCCTGGAAGAGAGCTCGCTTGTTCTCCCTGCTATGACGGCAGAAATTACGCGCCATGCCAGGACAACGTCTGCATGCGCTCGATCTCTGTTAAAGCCATTATGAAAGCTCTTGATGAGCTACTGGACACTGACCATCTCGCGGAATCGCCAGCGCCGACCCTCGGTCGGTAGCTCCCGCGCGGTGAGGGTCGGCGTCCGTTAAATCGCCTGGAGATTCGCGAATTTAGAGATCTTTCGAAGATCCGCTGACTGACCGAATCCCAACGCTCGTCCAACCGGGCGCGCTTGATGTCGGTGCGGGTTCTCTGTACCATCAACTCGCTTTAGTGAGAAATCTGCTCAGCCGGATTTCGGAAGGTTGCTGTCTCTTGGTACCCCGTAATCTTGCAACAAATAAGGATCTCTTCCTCCAAAGCGCGGCTGGCGAACACGGAGCCGTTGACCTGTTGGATTGAGCGTGGGTGTGGGCATGCGCGTTCTGTTTCTTAATCCTCCTTTTCATCCCCGATTCTCCCGCGAACAGCGCAGTCCTGCGGTTACCAAGAGCGGAACGCTGTATTATCCGAAGTGGCTTTGTCACGCCGCCGGAGTGGCGATCAAACAGGGCCATGACGTCGATTTGGTCGACGCACCGGCCGCCAACCTGTCTTTGAAGGGGGTTCTCGACCGAATCGAGGCCAAGCGTATCCAGGCGGTGGTCTGCGACACCTCGACCCCCAGCATCGTCAACGACATCGAGGTGCTCGACGCCCTGCGGGCGGCGAATCCCGATTTGCACCTGCTGCTGGTCGGTCGCCACGTTTCGGCGATGCCCACCGAGACCTTCGCCATGTCCCGGTCGGTGCAGGCGGTCGCGTTGCGCGAATACGAATACACGGTGCGCGATTGGCTGGCGGCGCTTGACTGTGGCGCGAGCCTGGATTCGGTGGAAGGACTGAACTGGCGCAACCCGAATGGCGAAATCGTCGCGAACAAGCCTCGCGCTGCGATCGCCAATCTGGACGAGCTCCCTTTTGTAAGCGAGATCTACAAGCGCTTCCTGAACGCCCGAGACTACTTTTACGGACACTCGCTGTGGCCGCTGGTGGTCTTCGATACCAGCCGTGGTTGTCCATATTATTGCAGCTTCTGCGTCTATCCTCAGACTTTCAGCGGTCACACGATGCGGTATCGCTCGAAGGAGAATGTGGCCGACGAGTTCGAGTTTGTTGCCCGCGAGATGCCGGAAGTGAAAACCGTGATGCTCGAGGACGACACCTTCATCATCAACAAGAAGCGCACGATGGAGTTGGCCAAAGAGCTGATCAGCAGGGGCAACAAGCTGCCCTTCGACGCCAACTGCCGGGCCGACGTGGGCGCCGACTTCGAGTTGCTCTCCACGCTGCACCGGGCCGGTGCGCGCCTGTTTTGCGTCGGCTTCGAGAGCGGCGATACCGACGTGATCCGCGGCATGAAGAAGAACAACACCGCGACCCGCGATGCCGGCTATCACGACGAGGCGAAGAAATTCGTCAGTCTCTGCCGCAAGGCCGACATCATGGTGCACGGCTGCTTCATGGTCGGCAATCTCAATGAAACTCCGGAGAGCATGGAAAAGACGCTGCAATTCGCCAAGAAGCTGAATCCGGACACCGCGCAGTTCTTTCCGATCATGGTCTATCCGGGCACCTCGGCTTACCGCGAGGCCAAGGAGCGAGGCTATCTCTCCACTGAGGATTGGTCCGCCTGGCTCACCGAAGACGGCCTGCATAACAGCGTCGTCAATCTTCCCAATATCACGCATCAGCAGCTCGTGGAGTTCTGCGACCGCGCGCGCCGGCGCTTCTACCTGAGCCCCGGCTACGTGTTCGGAAAATTGGTCCAGTCGCTCCGCGATCCACGCGAATTCCAGCGCAACCTGAAAGGGTTCGCGACTCTCTGGAAGTACTTGTTACGTGGCAGTTTCGGAGGATCCAGCCAGGGTCCAGTCAGCGGGCCCGCTCAACCTGAGGAAGCATAGGGATGGGGGAGACTCCTTCTCCGGTGTCGGTGTCGGTTATTGTCCCGACCTGGAACGGCGCCGGCAGAATCCAGCATTGCCTCGCGGCCTTGCACAATCAGAACTTCGATCGGCCGTTCGAGATCATCGTCGTTGATGATGGCTCGACCGACGACACGGTGGAGGTTGTGGCCGGGTATCCGCGGGTCCGGCTAATCAGTCAGCCCAATGCCGGGCCGGCTGCGGCGCGCAACCGCGGCGCGCGCGAGGCCTCGGGCGATATCGTGGTCTTTACCGACGATGACTGCGAACCGCTCCCGGACTGGCTGACCGAGATGTCCAAGCCGTTCGCTGATCCGGAGGTGGCCGGCGCGAAGGGAATCTATCGCACCCGGCAGAAAGGAATTATCCCGCGCTTCGTGCAGATCGAGTACGAAGACCGCTATCGGCGGATGGGGCGCTTGTCGCAGATCGATTTTATCGACACTTATTCAGCCGCCTTCCGGCGCGACCGATTTCTCGAGATGGACGGCTACAACGTCATCTTTCCGGTCGCTTGCGCGGAAGACGTTGAGCTGTCTTATCGGATGTCGGCGCGCGGCTGGAAAATGGTGTTCGTGCCCACCGCGATCGTCTACCACAGCCATCCGCGGCACTTCACCAGCTATCTGAAAAAAAAATACAAGTTTGCCTTCTGGCGCGTGATGGCGGTGAAGAAGAATCCGTCCAAGGCGATCCGGGACAGCCACACGCCGCAATTGATGAAGCTTCAAACGCTGTTCGGCCCGGCGTTGGCGGCTGGGCTGGTCGCCGATCTATTCCGGCTCTCGCCGCTGCCGCTTTCGGCTCTGGTAGCGCTGGTGTTCGTGTTGAGCGCGCTGCCGTTCTCGATCCGCGCGTTTCGCAAGAGTGCCCTGGTCGGGACGCTCTCGCCGTTGATCCTGGCCGCCCGCTCGTGCGCTCAACTTCTCGGCGTGTTTTCGGGCGCGCTGCATGCGTTCCTCGGTCCGGCGACTGACTTCGGTTCGGCGACTGACTTCATGCATGTCGCGAGCAAGTCCCCGGCCGAGGGCGATGATATTCCCTGACAGGTGACGCTCCTGCCTTGCACCGAGCTTCGCGAATAGCCGGGAAACGTGATGCGTAGGGACGAGAGAACTTTCGTCGAGTTGACGCTGGCGGCCGATGTGGTCACTTTGATCGCATGCGCGGCCCTCGCCTGGGGTCTGACCGATTTTCTCTCTCCGGGCAGCGGTTCACAGCGCCTCGATTACCTCTCGATAATCTGGATCGTTCTACCTGCGTTTGTAGTGTCGATGATGCTTTCGGGCCTTTACCGCTCTTCCTCTTATCAGAATGAAGGCCGTCTGATCGGCTACGTGGCCAAGGCCGGACTATTCGCTACCCTGATCGTCCTGAGCACACTCTACGTGGCGAAAGGGCCGAACTTCAGCGTATTCGCGCTCAAGGCCTTTATGATTGTCTCGATCCCGACCCTGGTGGCCGAGAAACTGGTGGTCAAGCAGTTGATCGATCGGTTCGCCGAACGCTGGCGCAAGCACAAGGAATGGCAAGTGCTGGTCATCGGCGAACGCGAAGATGCCGAGGAATACTTGCGCCTGGTCGCCGCTCATTCGCACTCGAGCTTGACGATTGCCGGAGTCGTGAGCGTGCAGCAGAGCGCGCTGGCGCTCGCCGCCGGCGGACGGAATCGGCGTGATCTCGCGGTTTCGGGAGCTGTTAACTGGCAGGAAGTGCTCAAGGGCTATGTCGTTGACGAGGTGACCGCAGTTCTGCCTTGGGAGAGAGCCGACAGTCTTTACGATTTGCAGCAAACTTGTGCGGAACGCGGACTGGTCTTTCGGATGCTCGTGAAGATGCCGTCAGCCAACTTCGGCCGTTATCATATCGATGACATGGGTGCCGGCCGCTATTTGGTCTCGCTCGAGACCGTCCCGCAGGAGTTTCTGCCGTTGCTCGCGAAACGGGCGATGGACATCGCAGGTTCGCTGGTCGGAATTGTGCTCTGCGGGTTGGTCTACCTCTGGTACCGGCCGCGCCTTCACAAGGAATCTCCAGGCGACGTGATATTCCATCAGCGGCGGATCGGGCGCAACGGGCGCGTGTTCGAATGCTACAAGTTCAGGACGATGTGCGTGGATGCTGAACGGCAGCAAAAGGACTTGTTGGCGCGCAGCAAGCTCGGTGGGGTTTTCATCAAGCTTGAAAACGACCCGCGCGTTACTTCGACCGGAGCGTCGATGCGGCGCTATCACCTCGATGAACTGCCTCAGTTCTGGAACGTCCTCAAAGGCGAGATGAGCTTGGTTGGACCGCGACCGTCGCAGCCGGTAGAGGTCGGGCGCTACCGCGACCGGGATCGCCGCCGGCTCAGCATGAAGCCCGGAATCACGGGCCTGTTCCAGGTCAACGGCCATGCCACGATCGGTGATTTCGACGAAGTGGTCAAGCTTGATTGCGAATATATCGACAGCTGGTCACTGTGGCTCGATTGCAAAATAATTTTCAAAACCTTCGGTAAAGTCCTCAGAGCCGATGGCTGGTAAACTCCGGCCGGTCTGTTTTCCCAACTCCCCCGCAATAGTCTTTTCACCCGGCTGTAACATATGACCGCCTGAGACCGCGCGGAGGCATTCAGCGCTGCACGGCCGAGGCCGCCAGAATTCGGCCCCTGTCTACATCGGAGGCTTTTTGCCTTGGCGAAACGCCCGGAGCCGACTATGGTTTCCCGTTGAGAGACGCACGAGGAATGAGCGGTGCCTGATCGCAAACCAGCCGAGAGCTCCAGCCAGCCGCGCCGCGTCGCGAGGCGCGAGCGATCGCTCGCGATCGAATATCGCGGTCTGTCTGGCGTAAGCGACGGGATCGATCTGCTCCCGTATCTTCTGACCCTGCGCGATTCCTGGCGGATGATCGTTGTCGCGATAGCCGTCACGGTGGTGGCGACTTTCCTGATCACGAAATACGCGATGACCAGATCGTACCGCGCGATGGCGATCCTGAGGCCGACGCCGAGGCTCGCCACTCAGGGCAGGCTCGCAGGTCTGGCGGTTCCCGATAATCTCGGGCCGTTCGCGGGCTTGATCAGCGGGCGGGCTTCCGACGAGGCCGAGGAATACTCGACGATCCTCCGGAGTTTTGCTTTCACCGACGCGCTCATCGAGCGGCATCACATCGAGCAGCGGCCCGCCGGGACCTCGTTTAACCCGTTGGTGTACCTCGGCAGCGGCGAAAGCGACCCGCAATGGTCGCGATACCGGCTGATGGCATCGCGGTTCTCGTGCGACTACTCCCCGAAAACCGGCAACACCACGCTGCTGTACGAGGATCGTTCGGCGGCTGACGCGCAGCGGGTTCTGAACTACTACATCGACGATCTGCGCGATCAACTGCGTCAGCGTGACGTTCAGGACGCCACCACCGCGATCGCTTCGCTCAAGGCCGAGGCCCGCACCACTTCGGACTACCTGCTGCAGACCCAGCTCTACGAACTGATCGCGCGCCAGATGCAGCAACTCAAGCTCGCGGAGGTCCAGGCTGACTTCGCCTTTGTGGTGCTGGAACCGCCGATCGCTCCGCGCAAGGCGTATCGACCGTCGCTCCCGTTCAATTGCGCGTTAGCGGCGGTCTTGGGCGCCTTCGCCGCGAGCGTTTGGGTTCTTGCGATCCCGCGCCGGCCTCGGCTGGCCCGCTCTCCAGAGGTGGGCCGCGCAGCGATCGAAGATGGCAGCGTCCTCAACAGCAAAGTCCGCTAGCTTGGGCCTCGCAAACCCATCGCCAATCGAGGGGGAAGATCAGGCGCCGCGCCGATCCGGTCTCCGCTCCGCAACCGAATTGATATCGAGCCGGGGCGCTGCGTACGCGCGCAGGATCGCCCCGCTGGCGTTCAGTTACGCAGTATCGCGGCTGTCCGCCTTCGGTCTGGTGGTTTTCATCGGACGGTTTCTGGGCGCCGCCGCCCTGGGCGAGTTCTCGCTCGCCCATGCGCTCGGCCAGTACGTGATGCTGGGCAGCGACCTGGGCGCCAAAGCGATCGGCGCCCGGATGATCGCTGCGGATCATTCATCCGCGCCGGCGGTCCTTCCGCTGGTGCTGCGCAAGATGGCGATACTGGTGCTGGTCTCCGCGAGCGTGGTGATTACCTATTCGCTGTTCGGGCCGGTGCCTGCCGCTTGGCGCTGGTTCGTCGCGGTCTTTGCACTGTCGACTATACCGTTTGCATTTAATATCGACTGGCTATTCTGGGGTCTCGAACGCTTCGACATCTTTGCTCTGTGGCAGAGCGCAGTCTTCGTCGTATACGTGCTCGCGGCGATCGCTCTCACTCTCGCCGCGCGGCGCGGTCTCTATGGAGTCGCCGCCGGCAATGCGATCGCATGGCTCGGCGGTGCTTCATTTCTGTGGCTAAGATGGCGCAAATCGCGCCGCGCTCCACGGCTGGCCGGCGTTGCGGAAAAGCGAGCGGCTGCTTCCCGCAGCGATATCGCATGGCGGTCGATATTTGCGGTCGGCAGCATCGGAGTCGCCGCGATGGTGCTCGACAATGCCAGCCTGATGGTGCTCGGCGCGATCGGAACGCCTCGCCAGGTGGGCGAATACGGCGCGGCGGCCAAAATCCTGGCTCCGATTTTGGGCCTGCAGACCCTGGCTTGGTGGGCGATCTACCCGTGGCTGGCGCGCCGGCAACCATTGATGCGCGGCCAGAGATTCTATGCCTGGCTGCTCCCCGCGGTCGCCGGGCTGGCGGGTCTGGCATTGGCCACCCCGCTCGCGATGAGTGCGCATGCGATGGTGGTGCTCTGCTTCGGCGCCGGATACCCTGGGACCGCCGCGCCCTTGCGCGTGCTCTGTCTCGAGATTCCTTTTGCGCTCGCGGCGGTCGTGAGCAGAGCGATACTTATCGCTCACGCGCGCGATCTGCTCGCCTCGGCCGGCATCATCGCGAGTGCGGCGGTCGGCCTCGCGCTCAGTTGCCTCCTGGTACCCCGCTATGGCCCGGCCGGAGCGGCATGGGCAACGACCGGCGCCTACTTCCTCAGCGCGTTTACCGGCCTGGGCGCGCTGTCGCTCGTGAAAAGCTCCGCTGGCAATGGAGTCGAGTGATGGGTGCATGCCCGGTTAGCGGCCGGCCCGCTTCGATTCTACAAATCCGGCAGCTTGACTATCATCGCTTGAAGGAACGGCAACGCGACGACTCGTTCTTTCTTTTGGGCGAAGTATTCTTCCACCGCACGCTTGGTTCCGGGCCAGAATGGAACTCCGTAATCATCGACGACGATAATCCCTCCAGCTACCATGCGAGGGTAAAAGAACTCGCACCCTGCCTTGATGGAATCGTAAAGATCGGCGTCGAGAAATACGAAAGAGAAAGAGCGATCACGCACGGTCTCCGCCGTTGCGGGAAAAAGGCCAGGGTGAAATTCGACATTGCAGCGGGCAAGAAATGCGCGCACAGCTTCTACCGAAGTGTCACGAAACTCCGTATCGTTGGCGCGCCCGCCGTCCACGGAAAAGTCACCGCTCGGATTGCCCGCGAAAGTGTCAAAGAGGTGCAATCGCCGAGTTGGCGCGGCGCTGGCGATCAGACGCGAAGCGCCACCTCTGAAGACGCCCAGTTCAGCGGCATCTCCCATGAGGTGGGCAGTTTGTTTCGCGCACTGCCACAGGAAGTACAAACGCGGCTCTGTGACAGTCGTCCTGCCCGCGATAGTTGCCCGGATGGCCAGATACTCGGGATCTGAATTCCACGGCTCGGGCCATGCGCGCGATACTTTGATGCCGACGCGCCTGAGAACGTTTTTCGCGATTTCCGCCGGCAGCAACATTAGCCCAAGACGACTTCAGGGTAGCCGCTGTTGATCTGGTTGGCAAACCGTGAAAGCCACGCCAGGGAGGGAGGTCGAGTGATGGGTGCATGCCCGGTTGATGGCCGGTCGGCTTCCGGTTGCCGCTCTGCTGTCGAGGCCACCTTCGCGCCCATCAGGACGTGCCCGGTTCCTGCCTGCTACGTTTGCGGCGAACACGGCGCTACCCTCTACACCAACGTCCAAGACCCGTTGCAGTTCGTCCCCGGACTATGGACGGTGGTCCGCTGCGTGAATGAGCGCTGCGCAACGATGTGGCTTAGTCCGATGCCGATTCCGGGCGATATCGCCCGGATGTATCAAAGCTACGCGACGCACGCGGACCACGAGAACTCTTTCGCGCGGCGAACCTTCAATCGCGCCCGGCGGGGCTATCTCTACCACAAGCTCGGCGGCGATCTGCCGCCGCTCGCGGACATCGCGCTGGGGATGGGGTTTTACCTCCACCCGCCCCGGCGCGAAGACGCGGAATTTCCCTTGCGCCAGCTCGGCCGCGGCAACGGCCGCAAGCTGCTGGACGTGGGATGCGGCGACGGCTCGCTGCTCCGGATGATGCTGCAATACGGATGGAATTGTGAGGGACTCGATTTCGACGACGGCGCGGTGCGCAATGCTGCGCGCAAGGGTCTGCGCGTGGCCTGCGGAACGCTGGAAGAACAACGCTATGCGGAGGCCGCCTTCGACGCGATAACGATGTCTCACGTGATCGAGCACGTGCCCGAGCCGCTCGCGTTGCTCTCCGAATGCCGGCGCATACTCAAACCCGGCGGCCGGCTGGTTCTGGTCACTCCCAATGCGCAGAGCCTAGGGCGCAAGATATTCGGTGCGTCGTGGAGCCATCTGGCCCCGCCCTATCATCTGAGGATCTTCAGTCCGCACTCGCTGAACACGCTCGCATCGCGCGCGGGGTTCCACACGGTTCGAACCGCGACGCTGGCCCGGACTTTCGAGTCGGTAGCGATTGAGAGCGTGCGGATCCGCCAAGGTAAGAAGATTGGCCTCCTGAAGTCCCGGCCCGCAGCGATACGGCTTCCGGCGATGCTGCTTCAATACCTGGTGTGGGCGGCCCTGCATCTCCGCCCGAACGACGGTGAGGAAATTCTGCTCACCGCGCAATGACTTGTCACGAATGGTCCAGACTGCGAAATACCGGCCTTTCCACCTGCGGCTGCTTGAGTCCGCGCTCCTGAAACTTCCGCCTGGCCGAGCGGCGGCGGCGCGTCCGCTGGCCAGCGTCCCGGCCAGGCTGTTGCTCGTCAAGGCGGTCGGACTCGGCGACAGTGTCTTGATCAGGTCGATTGCAGAATACCTGCGGGGGCTGCATCCCGACCTCCAGATTGGAATCCTGGTCTGCCCTCCGTGCCGCGAGGTGATGTCCTGCAACAGCGATTTTCGGGTCCATTGCTATGAGCCCCGGAAAGACGGTCTCGCGGGAGTGGTGAGGACCCTGAGCGCGGTCCGAACCGCGCGCTACGACGCCGCGATCGACTTCGAGCCGTTGTCGCTGCTCAGCGCCATAATGATCGCCGCGGCGCGGATTCCAATTCGGATCGGATTTTCCCCGCCTGTCCGGAATCCCCGGTCGCGGTTTCTGTCTCACGTAGTTCCCATCGACGCGGGCAAACCGATGTGGGAGAATTTCTTGCGCCTCGCGCGAGTCATCGAACCGGCGCTGCCTGAAGATGTCGTCCTGCTGCCGATCGCTTGCGCTGCGCGCGACGAGGAATGGGCCGCGGACTGGTGGCAGCATCACTTTGAGGACCGCGATCGCAGGGTGGTGGCCCTTCATCTCGGTTCGGGCGTGCGTGGTCCATATAAACGATGGCCGGTAGTGCGTTTCACTGAGCTTGCCGAGCAGATTCGGGCCGTAGTTCCGCAGCTTAGCGTGATCCTGACCGGCACGGAGACCGACCGCGCCCTGCTCGACGAGTTCGCCGGCCTGTACCGGGGCGAATTCGTGGCGGCCGCGAGTTTCGGCAGTGTGCAGCGGACCGCGGCGGTCCTCAAGCGATGCGACCTGCTGGTCAGCAATGACACGGGACTGATGCACGTGGGCGCGGCGATGGGCACGCCGACCGTCGGACTGTTCGGACCCACCTCGCCCCCGCATTGGCGACCGTGCGGGTCCCGCTCGACTTACGTCTTTGAATCGCGCGAGCTATGCAGCCCATGTGTGGATACATATCGCGGGGTCATGCCCGATAATTGTTTCAATCCGATCCTCCGAAAGTGCATGCTGGATATCTCGGTGGACGCGGTGATCAGGGCGGCAAAGCGAGTGATCGTGGGCAACTGGCTCGATAGCGTCCCGCCCGGCGCTGCGATTGGGCCCGTTGCCGTCGCGCCGTAGCCTTGCAGGAATCGCGTGGAGGACCAAGCGCAAGTGAGAGTACTTGTCACCGGAGCCGGAGGGTTCATCGGGCATCACCTCGTCTCCCGCCTGAAGCGTCAGGGTTGCTGGGTCCGGGGAGTTGATATCAAGCGGCCCGAGTTCGGCGCCAGCGAGGCCGATGAATTCCTGCTTGGCGACCTCAGAGAGAAGGACAATTGCCTGGCGGCGACCCGCGGCATCGAAGAGGTCTATGCGCTGGCCTCCGATATGGGCGGGATGGGCTTCATTTCATCGCATCATGCCGCGATTCTCTACAACAACGCCATGATCAACTTTCAGACCCTCGAAGCCGCGCGCCAGAACGGCGTCAAGCGCTATCTATACACCTCGTCCGCATGTGTATATCCAGAGTATCGCCAACTGACTACCGATATCGAACCGCTGAAAGAGGAGCACGCCTATCCAGCGGAACCGCAGGACGCTTACGGCTGGGAGAAGTTGATTACCGAGAGACTATGCATACACTATCGCGAAGATTATGGAATCGAAACGCGCATCGTACGCTTTCATAATATTTTCGGCCCGCTCGGCACCTGGGAGGGCGGGCGCGAGAAGGCTCCCGCCGCGATGTGCCGCAAGGTCGCGATCGCAAAGCTTTCGGGTAACTCGGAGATCGAGATCTGGGGCGACGGAAAGCAGACGCGGTCGTTCTGCTATATCGACGATTGCCTGACTGGAATCGGCAAGTTGATGCGCTCTGAGTATCGGCAGCCGCTGAATCTCGGACAGGACCGGATGGTCACTATCGATCAGCTTGCCGATATGGTCGCCGCCGCCGCGGGTACGAAGATCGTCAAGCGGCACGTGCCGGGCCCGCAGGGTGTGCGCGGACGCAACTCCGACAACTCCCGGCTGCGCGAAGTCCTGGACTGGGAGCCCGCAATCTCGCTCGAAGAAGGGCTGGCCAGGACCTACCGATGGATAGAAGGTCAAGTGCGGGCGCGTCCGCAGCTTTGGCGCGCCGCATCGCCCGATGCGGAGTCCGGGGCGGGCCTTAAGAGCGAAGCGAATTGAACCGAGCGGATTCAAAGTCGCCCATGAAGTCGTTGCCCGGCCAGCGCTTGGGTCTGCTCTGCCAGCATTTCTACCCGGAGCTGAAATCCACCGGCTTGCACATGACCGAGCTTGCCCAGAGCCTGGCGCGCCGGGGTTGGAGGATCAGGGTGTACTGCGCGACGCCGACCGGCCCGATCGCCGAGGAAGGCCGCGAATGCGAATCGTCCGGCATTTACGAGGGTGTCGAGGTGGTTCGTATCCGACCGCTTGGCCGCCACGAGGGCGGTATCCTGGCGCGCTTGGTCTTCGGCCTTTCTTATGTGGTTGCGGCCGCATGGAATCTGGTTCGCGATCGACACGAGCTCGCCGGCCTCGTAGTCACGACTAATCCGCCTTACACCGGCCTCGCAGCCCTGATGATGAGGCGGCTGTTCGCGATGCGCTACGTCCAGATCGTATATGACGTGTTCCCCGATACGCCGGTCAGAATGGGTACGATCGGCGAGCGCTCGCTGATCGCGCGAATCTGGCGGCGGGTTACCAGGGCAATCTTTCATGGCGCGGCGCTGGTGATCGCGATCGGGCGCGATATGGCGGAGATCATCAGGCCGCTGATGGGTCCGGGCACGGAACTGATCATCATTCCCAACTGGTCTGACGAGGCGAAGGTGCGGCCGGTGCCGCGCGCGGAGAACGGATTCGTTCGCGCCAACGGCCTGGCCGGCAAGATCGTCGTCCAATACTCGGGCAACATGGGGCGCAATCACAATGTTGAATGCCTGATCGAAGCGGCGAAGCTGGTCGCCGATGATCGCAGAATCGTGTTTCAGTTTGTCGGCGGCGGCGCCAAGCGGAGCGTGCTGGAGAAAGCGGCGCGCGCGGCCCATCTGACGAACGTGCAATTTCTGCCGCTACAGCCGGCCTCGAACCTAGCCGCAGTCCTCTCAGCGGCGCATCTGGGGGTCGTGGTCCTCGGCGAGGAATTCACCGGCCTTTCGGTGCCGAGCAAGGCCTACGGGATATTGGCCGGCGCGGTGCCGGTGTTGGCGATCCTGAATGAGCACAGCGAGATCGGCCGCATCGTGTCGGAGCATCAATGCGGCGTCGTATTGCCCCGCGCGGACGGCGGGCAAGTGGCCCGCCTCGTGCGCCAGCTCGTCAGCGACCCGGCGCGCTTCGCCGCCATGGGCGACAACGGACGGCGCGCGTTTCTCAAGCACTACACGCTGTCCAAGGCCGCCGATCGCTACGGGGCCGCATTAGAGGGCATCTTCGGCGCCGCGGCGCGAGAGCATGAGGTAACCGTCGCACGCAGAGCGGGTTAGTTCGCGAGGATTCAGATCGGCGCGCGATCGGCGAAGGCATGCCGATCGCCTGGCAATCCGGCGCCGGCTTGAGAGGAGGTGGAAGGGCCATGTTCGCGCCGAAAGGACTGGGCAAGCGCTGGGCGCTTTTGATCGGCGGTGATCTCGCGGTCTCCACGTGGGCGGCCTATTACGCATTCGGCGCCACTGCGCAGAGCGATTTCAGCTTTCCCTCGCCCGAGAACTACCATCTTGCCGCCCTGACCCTGACCACTATCTATCTGACCACATTCTACTTTCAGGATCTGTACCAGATCACTCAGCGGCGCACCCGGGCCTGGGTCGCGAGCTCGGTGCTTACCGCCAGCGCGAAGGCGGCGGTGCTGGTGGCGATCGTCACCTTCGCCGTGCCCGGTTTCGACTACGGCCGGCGGTTTTACATCGCGTATGTGCTGTCGTCTTCAACCGTGCTGCTGCTGTGGCGGGTAGCCGTCAACCGGATGATCTTCGACCGGCTCAGTATCGGCGTGATGGCGCTGGGGTTTACGGAATATGCGCCGCTGCTCGCCCAGGAGGCCGAACGCTTGGGGCACCTGGGCTTCCGTTTTCTGGGTTTCGCGTCGTACGCCGACGGCGCGAATCGCAACCTGATTCCAGTCGCCGCGCCGCGCTCGTATCCGATTCAGCAGGTATCGTCGATCGACGATCTCACGCGCCGATTCAACCCCAATATTCTGGTGCTGCTCGGTGACGGCGCTCACGCGCCGTCAGTGCGCGAGCTCGTGAAATGCAGGGCGCACGGTATCCAGGTTTTCGATTTCGAGACTTTTTACGAGTTGACGACCGGCAAGTTGCCGTTGCCGTTCGTGCGCGAGTCGTGGCTGTTGTACGCGCCCGGATTCGCCGGCTCGCCATGGCAGCGGCTTATCGAGCGGGGGCTCGATATCGCGGCGGCGATGATAATCGGCCTCGTCACGATGCCGGTTTCGATCGTGGCGGCGATCGCGATCAAGCTCGATTCGGCCGGGCCGGTCTTCTACGCGCAGGATCGGGTGGGGCTGGACGGCCGCGTATTCCGCGTGCGCAAGTTCCGCTCGATGCGCCGTGATGCCGAACGGAACAGCGGAGCGGTGTGGGCCTCCGCTGAAGATCCGCGGGTCACGCGGGTCGGGCGGGTTCTGAGGAAGCTCAGAATCGACGAGTTGCCGCAGCTCCTGAACGTGGTACGCGGCGACATGAGCCTGGTCGGTCCGCGTCCCGAGCGTCCCGAGATCGTCGCCCGGCTGAGCGAGGAGATCCCGTACTACGACTACCGCCATTTCGTCAGGCCGGGTCTGACCGGATGGGCGCAGGTCTGCTACCCGTATGGCGCCAGCGTCCAGGATGCGCGCGAAAAGCTCTGCTACGATTTGTATTACGTCAAGAACTGGTCGTTATTTTTCGACCTTCAGATCGTTCTTCAGACCGTCAAAGTGGTAATCTTCGGCCGCGGCGCCCGCTAGCCTGCCGCGCAAGCTCCCGCCTCCAATTCCCGCCCGCTCGTTGATCAATTGCCAGGATTCGGTCCGCTACATCGGCCCGGACTGCACGCCGTCTCGGCGCGCGTCATTCGCTGAATTGAGCTATCGCCCGCAAGGCGGCGTGCTGGAGGGTCGCGCTTTCCGAGCGCGCAAAGGGCAGCACGCTCAGCCCCAGGACCAGGACGACCGCGGAAGCGCCCGCAAGGCGGCGGATGACCGCCGTTTCGCGGGTCTGCTGATAGACCAGCGGCAAGCGCGCCAGTGTGCTCGCCATCGAGGCGATCACGCTGGCAATCCCCGCGGTCTGCGGCGTGATCTTTCCCGCCGCCGCCAAGGTCGCGGCGGCCGCGGTGGTGCTGGCGCTGCTTGCCAACCCGCCCAGCGCGCTCAACATCAGAAAGCCGAGGTTGCCCAGATGGCGATCGGCGAGTGTTCCGGCCGCGGAGAGGCCGACGAACAGCGCACCGAATCTGAGCACGCGCGTCAGCGAGACCGGGGACGACATATGCAGCTTGGGCATCGCGGTACCGCTGCGATCGCGGTTCAGCCAGGCCATCAGCAAAGCGGCTACAGCCATCACGCCGAGCGGGAACAGCGCCGCGCTTAGCGATTCTGGTGTAAATATCGCCAGAATGATCAGATTGCGCAAGAACATTGCGACGCTCGTGACCATGATCACGGCCACCGCGACCGCAGCGTGGTCGTTCATCCGGCGAAAGAGCGCCGACAGCTCGGTCGCCGCCGCGGTGCTGTTCACCAGCCCCCCCAGGAATGCGGCGTAATAGGTGCCGCGGGTTTCGTACAATCGCAGCAGCACGTAGTTCGTGAAGCCCAGGCCCGCGATCACCACCACGATCAGCCACGCCTGGCGCGGATTGATGAGATGCCACGGATCGATAAAGCGGTCGGGCAGCAGCGGATAGATGACGAAGCTCAGCAGCGCCAGCACCACGGCGCTGCGGATTTCCTCGGGCTGGAGTCCTCCGGCGAAGCGCGCCAGCTCCTCCTTCCACGCCAGCAGCATCGTCATCACGATCGACGAAGTGATCCCGGTGAAATAATGGCCTTGGCCGATCATCGTGCCCACCAGCAGCATCACCAGCAGCGCCGCCGAGGTGGTCATCTCGAGCGTATTGTCTTTGACCAGGCTCTGGATGTTCAGCAAGCCGGCCATCACAAAAGTTCCGGCCAGCGCGACGACGACGAGTTGGGGACTGCCAAGCGCGGTCAGAGTGCCGAACAGCGAGATGATCGCGAAGGTGCGCACGCCGACCTCCTTCTGCGCCCATTCGCGTTCGAGTCCGACCAGGAGGCCCGTGCCGAGAGCCAGCGCGACTTTTAAAGCGACATCATCATAAGGAAACGGTGCAAACACCTTACCAATTCCAGCCGGTCACGGCCCGGAAAGACCACATTACCGCTGTGTTACGAAATAATGAAACCCTTGTGAACAAGAATTTCGGCTGCCGTGCTTCTTGGCGAGTCTGCTGCGCCGGAGACTCTTCCGCTATCCGCCATTGTGTCGAACGGCAGGGCGGGCAATTATTTCGATTGTGATGAAAATCGCGATCGTCGCCGCCGAGATCACTCCGTACGCCAAGGCCGGCGGCCTGGCGGACGTCATTGGCGCGCTTCCGGGCGCGCTGGCCGCCGCGGGCTGCGAAGTGTCAGTCGTGTTTCCGGGCTACAAGAGCGCGCTCAAGATTCTGTCGGGCGCGTTCGTCGCCGACCGGATGAGCGTCGAAGTCGGCAGCCGCGAGGAGCGCTTCACGGTGCGCGGCGCGCCCGGCGCCGGCGGCGTGCGCTATTACCTGATCGAGCATCCCGGGTATTTCGGGCGCGAGGGAATCTACGGCGAGAACGGGCGCGACTATCCCGATAACCTGCGCCGCTACGTGTTCTTCGGGCGGGCGGCTGCCGCAGCTATCGCCCGGCTAATCAAGCCCGACGTGGTACACGCGCACGACTGGCACGCTGCACTGGTGCCGATCGTGGCCGGCGCGGACCCGGTGCTGCGCGAGAGCTTCGCCCACGCGCTCTCAATTTTCACGATTCACAATCTCGCCTTCCAGGGAATCTGCGATCCCGGCGATTTCACGCTGCTCAATCTTGACTGGTCGTACTTCTCGATCGACTGCCTGGAGTTCCACGGCAATATCAACCTGATGAAGGGTGCCGTGATGCTCGCCGACGGGGCCTCGACAGTGAGCCCCACTTACGCGCGCGAGGTCACGGAGAGCGCGGAGCTGGGCTTCGGCCTGGAAGGCGTGCTGCGCCACAAGGGCAAACGATTCGCCGGAATCCTCAACGGCGCCGACTACCATGAATGGAACCCGGAGCACGACGACATAATCGCCACGCGCTATGGACCCGCGACGCGCGAGGGCAAGCGCGTATGCACCGCGGACCTGCGCCAGCGGATGGGGCTTCCCGCCATTGAGGGCGCGCCGCTGCTCGGGATGATCACCCGGATGACGCCGCAGAAGGGTCTCGACCTGCTGCGCGATGCGCTCGACGCCGCGATGGCGATGGATCTCCAGCTCGTGATCCTCGGCAGCGGCGACCCCGGCCTGGAAAGCCATTTCCGAGAGGCCGAGGCGCGCTATCCGGGCCGGCTCAAGATAGTCACGGCGTTTGACAACGCGCTGGCCCATCGAATCCAGGCCGGTGCTGACATTTTTCTGATGCCATCGAAGTTCGAGCCATGCGGGCTCACGCAGATGTACGCGCTCAAGTACGGAACCGCGCCGGTGGTCCGCGCGACCGGCGGACTGCGCGACACGATCACCGAGTTCGATCCCGGTTCAGGCCGCGGCAATGGCTTCGTTTTTGAGGAATACAGCAGCGCGGCGCTGACCGCGGCGATCAAGCGCGCGGCCGAGACCTGGCGCAATCGCGAGCTATGGGGGCGGCTGATGGACAATTGCTTCGCGGCGGACTTTTCCTGGGATCGCGCCGCCCGCGAATACATCGACTGGTTCAACCGTCTGCGCCAAGAGCGCGGCCTGATCTGAAAGGCGCCGCGTTTTGCCCCTTTCGCCCCCTCTGATCGCCTACGCCGACGGCTCGTGCTTGGGCAATCCCGGCCCCGGCGGATGGGGCGTGGTGATCATCAAGCCGGGCGGCGAGCGCGAAGAGTCCAGCGGCGCCGATCCTGAGACGACCAACAACCGGATGGAGCTGACGGCCGCGATCGAGGCGCTGCGGCGAGTCGAGCCGGGCGGCAGCGTGGTGTTGCGCAGCGACAGCGAGTATGTCGTCAAGGGAATCAACGAAAATCGAAAGCGCAAGGTGAACCTGGAGCTCTGGAGCCGGCTGGACGCAGAGATCGCGGCGCGCCGGGTCACCTTGGAATGGGTTCGCGGCCACGCCGCCGATCCGCTCAACGCCCGCGCCGACGAGCTGGCGCGTTCGGAAGCCGAAAGGATCGCGAGCGGGGCCCGCGCGGCGCGGAAATCCGTCCGGCACGACGACCCAGCCGGGCGGCCCGGAGATGAGACAGTACGCGACCTCGAGCCGCTACTGCGCGAGGGCGAGACGATCCGGGTATGCGCGGGATGCGGGGCGAAGTTCGTCTCGAAACGCGCGCTCTACTGCTCTCAAGTACGATGCCAGCTAAAGGCCCGTCGCGCGACTGCGGCGGACTGACTCCACGCTCTCGCCGAGATGCGGCGGGCGTCAGTGCGCGAGGCGTATCAGCCGCCTGACATGTGATTGCGGTAGCGCCGGCGTCCCGCCGGTGATTCCCCGGTTCACCGAATCTTGCCCTAAACGAACCTCTGTTCGGCTGCATGCCCGGACCCTGCAAGAGCGATTTTGCTTGACGCCGACGACACAAGCCAACTACAAGTGAGCGTCCGTAGATTCTTCATCCGGCTCACTCCCGAGATACGGGGATTGCGATGCAGAAGAGGAGCGTCGCCGCCTGGCTCGCTCAGACGTGCGGTCTTGGCGCAAATGGCGGCCGAGCTCGGTCGCGCACCTTGGTACTGTTCGCGGGTGTCGCGCTGCTTCTGACCGCTCTGGCGACGAGCCCGACCTCTGCCGCCGCTCAGCTAGCGCCTAGGACCCCGACCCCAACGCCGACCAAGACTCCAACCCCGACCCCGACCCCGACCAAGACTCCGACTCGAACTCCCAAACCCACGCCAAGTCCCACACCGACGGCAACCCCCAAGCCGACCGCATCTCCAACGCCGACGCCGACCCCGACTCCGACGGAGACGCCAACTCCGACACCGACCGCAACGCGCACCGCAACTCCGACTCAGACACCAACGCCGACTCCGACGAATACGCCGACTCCGACGCCGACCGCAACGCCCACGCCAACCCCGACTCAGACACCAACGCCCACGCCGACTCCGACCCCGACCCAGACGCCAACCCCGACCCCAACCGCGACGCCCACTCCGACGCCGACCGCAACGCCCACGCCAACCTCGACTCAGACACCAACGCCCACGCCGACTCCGACGAATACGCCGACCCCGACCCCGACCCAGACGCCAACCCCGACACCGACGCCAACGCCGGCTCAGACGCCGACTGCGACGCCAACCCCGACCCCAACCGCGACGCCCACTCCGACACCGACCGCAACGCCCACGCCAACCTCGACTCAGACACCAACGCCCACGCCGACTCCAACGAATACGCCGACCCCGACCCCGACCCAGACGCCAACCCCGACACCGACGCCAACGCCGACTCAGACACCGACTGCGACGCCAACCCCGACCCCAACCGCGACGCCAACCCCCACTCCGACACCGACCGCGACGCCGACCCCGACAGATACGCCAACCCCGACGCCAACCGAAACGCCAACGCCGACCGCGACTGCAACGGCGGCTCCAACGGCGACGCCCACAACCACCCCCACTGCGACGCCGACTCCAGCGCTGACCCTCGCACTCTTCGTCACGAATCTTGCCACGAACGACGTGACCGCCTATCCGCTCGGCGGCAGCGGCGACCTTGCCCCACTTGCTTCAGGAACCGGGCTTTCCAGCCCCTTTGGCATTGCCCGCGACTCAAGCGGCAATCTCTATGTGGCCAACCAGGACGTCGATTCGGTGACCGTCTACCCGCCGGGTGCGACTGGCAACTCTGCCCCAATTGCCACCATCGGCGGCGCCAGCACCGGCCTGGACAATCCCACCGGAATCACGCTGGACTCCAATGGAAACATTTACGTGGCAAATGCGGGCAGCCTTGATGGCGATTCCGACAGCGTCACCGTGTACGCGGCCGGCAGTAACGGCAATGTTACACCGACTGCCACTATCATCGGCGCCACCACAGGACTTGCTTACCCCACGGCCGTCACGCTCGACTCCAGCGCCAACATTTATGTGGCGAATAGCGGCAGCCAATTTGGCGGCGTGGACAGCATAACGGTCTATCCCGCCGGCAGTAATGGCAACGCCCAGCCTGGCTCTACGATTTCAGGCGCCGGCACTGGTCTCGCCGTGCCTTATGCCATAGCCTTGGATTCCAGCGGGAACATATACGTTGCCAACGACGGCAGCACGATCGGAGTTAGCGAAAGCGTGACCGTCTATGCTCCCGGCAGCAACGGTAACGTCGCGCCTGACAGCACCATATCCGGGTCCAGCACCGCGCTCGATTCGCCCGGAGGCATCGCGATCGATTCAGGCGGAAACCTCTACGTGACGAACGACAACAGCGTCTATGGAGGCGTGGACAGCATCACCGTCTACGCTCCCGGCAGCAATGGCAACGCTGCGCCCAGCGCCACCCTGTTTGCCCTCGGCCTCGACACGCCCTCGGGCATAGTGGTCGATTCCGGCGGCAACCTCTATGTGGCGAATGACGGCAGCACCGACGGTGATGTCGACACCATCACCGTTTATCCGCCGGACAATACCTTGCCCAGCGCAACCGTGGGCTCCGACACCGGGCTGGATGAACCCTCCGGGATCACCATCGATTCCGGCGGCAACATCTACGTGACGAATGAGGGGAGCATTAGCGGGGGCGTGGACAGCGTGACTGTCTACCCGCCGGCAAGCTACGCCAATGTGGCGCCCAGCACCGCCATAGTCGGTACTGACACCGGACTGGCGCTGCCTTTCGGAATAGTTACCGATTCGAGCGGGAATCTTTATGTGGCGAACACCGCCGGCGGGCCTGACGGCTTCGGGAGCGTCACGGTTTATCCGGCCGGCAGCAACGGTAACATCGCGCCCAGCGCCACGATCAGCGGTGACAGCAACAGTGACAATACCGGCTTTAATTTCCCCACGGGCATCGCATTCGACTCGAGCGGGAACCTTTATGTGGCAAACGCCGCCGGCGGGCCCGACAGCTTCGGGAGCATCACGATCTATGCTTCCGGCAGCAGTGGAAACGTTACTCCGATCGCCACTATCAGTGACGACCCAAGTTGCGCTCCTTGTGACAATACCGGCCTCAGTCTGCCCTACGGCATCGCGCTTGATGCCGGCGGGAACATCTATGTGGCGAACTCCGCAGGCGGACCTGACGGCAACGGCAGCGTCACAGTCTATCCACCGCTGGGGAGCGGTACCGGAATACTTAATGAGGCGCCCAGCACTACGATTAGCGGGAACAGCATCAACGATGATAACACCGGCTTTGATCTTCCCAGCGGCATAGCGCTCGATTCCAGCGCAAACATTTATGTCACGAACGACGGCAGCACGCTCGGCGGCGTGGACAGCATCACTGTCTATTCAGCCGGCAGCAGCGGCAACGCGGCGCCGATCGCCACCATCACCGGATTCAGCACCGGACTCGGTGGCCCTCAGGGCATCGCGATCGGTCTGAATGGAGGAGGCTCGCCATGAGAATGAGGTGGACCCCGGTGGTTGTCGCGTTGCTGTTGGGCCTATCGGCCAGCGGGCGGGCGCAGGATAGCCCCGGCGGATTGCCGCCGCCGCACCCGCCCGGATCGCCAGTTAGAAGCGGACCGATCGAGTGGTACGGGAAGGCGCCGCCAGGCCCGGTGGTTACCGGAATGAAACTGCTTGCTCCCGGCGTCGGCTGGGCGGAACGGGAACAGCGCCTCTACTGGACCACCGATAACGGCGCGAATTGGACGGACATCACGCCGCCCATCGAGGGTATCGCTGACATTTTTTTCCTCGACACGCACCGGGGATGGGCCACGATCAAGCGCGACGGCCCTCCGTCGTCGGACGAAATACAAATCGATCTAGCCTCGACCGCCGACGCGGGTGCTACCTGGTCTGTGACGCATGTCAGCCTCCCGCTCAAGGACTATCAGATCTCCAGTGATGACGTGTCCGACTACAAAGGCGGTCCGATCGCGTTCGTGGATCCGCTCCACGGCTGGATGGGCGTCGAGCTGAGCGGATTAAGTATGAACAGTTGGTGGAATTTCTTGCTGGTGACTTCCGATGGAGGACGAACCTGGCGTCCGGCGCCGGAGCCCCCCATCCTTAGACGTGCTGATGCGCTTCTTGTCACGCCCAGCGACGGCTGGATGACTGGCGGTCAAGATGTTCTCAAGGAGAAGCTTTACGTCACCCGCGACGGAGCCAAGAGCTGGAAAGAAGTATCGTTGGCGGCGCCCAAGGAAATACTGCCGGCGGACCAACCCGCTTACGACCTGCCGGTCTTCGAGGATAGTAGGCATGGCTTCGTGGCGGTGACTTATTCCGGCGGCGAGCGTGTGAAATCCGCCGCGGTGCTGTTTGCAACCGTGGACGGCGGGCGAAGCTGGAACGCGGACCGGATACTGAAAAACCTGGAACCAGATGTCGGGGGGCAGACACTGCAATCCGCCGTGGCCGGTTCTACATGGGTTACCGCTGTAGCGCCTAACCGCCAACCCATGCTGAGCACTCTCGGTCCGGGTGCCAAAATCAACGCTAACGCTTCTGCCGGCGCCGACCGCTGGAGTCTCTTCGAACCTCGTCAGCTCAGCCTGATTTCTCCAACCCAGGGCTGGCTCATAGATGGCGATGGCGAGTTGCTCTCAACTACGGACGGCGGCGCCACGTGGACCACGCTTTTGCCTGGGCCGCAGCCGCATGTGATCCACCCGCAAGGCAGCTTTACCCCCCGGCAATGGATGGAGAACTCCGCTGCTCCGGCGCCTCGGGTTAACCCAGATTCAGCACCGGACTCGGTGGCCCTCAGGGCATCGCGATCGGTCTGAATGGAGGAGGCTCGCCATGAGAATGAGGTGGACCCCGGTGGTTGTCGCGTTGCTGTTGGGCCTATCGGCCAGCGGGCGGGCGCAGGATAGCCCCGGCGGATTGCCGCCTCCGCACCCGCCCGGATCGCCAGTTAGAAGCGGAGCGATCCAGTGGTACGGGAAGGCGCCGCCAGGCCCGGTGGTTACCGGAATGAAACTGCTTGCTCCCGGCGTCGGCTGGGCGGAACGATCGCAGCACGTCTATTTGACCAAAGATGGAGGCGCCGATTGGTCGGATATTACGCCGGCGCTGGATGCTGACGCGCGGCTGAGCAGCATCTTTTTTCTCGACCCTTCCACAGGTTGGATAGCTATCAATCACTACGAGCCTCCCTCGGACGAACCCAGATTCGATCTTGCTTCCACCACCGACGCGGGGGCGACTTGGTCGCGAACGACGTTCCCTCTGCGGCCGAAGGACTACGGGATTTCCACCGAATTCCCTCTCAGAGGCGGCGCCGAAACGGTCGCGTTCGTGGATCCTCTCCATGGCTGGATGAACGTCTGGTTTGCCGGACAAACCAGGAACACTTGGCAGGGTTTCCTGCTGCTGACGTCCGACGGGGGCCGAACCTGGAAGCAGGCCGCTGACGCTCCCGGACTGTCGCAGACTCAAATGCTTCTGGTCACCCCCAGCGAAGGTTGGCTGTTTGGCGTCAACTTTTACGACAGCCACCACCTATACGTCACCAGGGATGGAGCGCGTAGCTGGCAGGAAGTCGAACCGGAACCCGCAGGCTTGGCGGACAGCCAAGTTATGGGCCTGCCGACGTTCAGCGATGCCCGGCATGGGTCCTTGCAAATGAATGGTAGCCTCGGCAGTGGTCAACAATTGAGACTGACGATGGTGCTTATGGCAACCTCGGATGGCGGTCGAACCTGGAAGCCAGACCGAACAATCGCCAATCTGGACGACAGAGCCCGAACCCAGTACGGCTCACCTACCGTGGTCGGTTCCGTCTGGATCTTCGCCGCCTCCTCCTCTGACCATCATCCTGTGCTTACCAGAGTCGCTGCGGGCGCCAGGATTGATGCCGGCGCCGAGGCAGCAGCGCCTCGCCCGCTCTACCGGGACATTCGCCACCTTAGCTTCGCCACTCCAGCGGATGGCTGGGTTGTAGTTGACGATGGCGGCCTGCTGGCCACGGCGGATGGCGGCGCCACTTGGACCGATATTTCGCCGGGGCCAAAGCCGCACATCATCCACCCCTTGCGGAGTCCTTCGTCAGGTGAATCGCCCTCCGAGTGGAGCGCTCCAGCGTCTCCGATCCCATCACCAACCGCTTCGCGCGGTCGAAACCGGGTTCGGTTCTCATCAAGTGACTCGTTCGGCCAGAATGCGCCTCCCAGCAAGCATCTCGGCTTCGAAGTGCAGTACACAGGCACGGAAGCCGAAATGCAGCAATGGTGGAATTTCAGCCCCTATCACGACGTAGGCGTCTACCTTGCTGGAGCCGTCAACCACGGACCGAGCAACGAGTTTGGCAAGATCGAGGACCGAAACTTGTATAGTAGCACCTGGCTCGACTTTGTTATGGGCCTGGGTTGGGGCGTGATGCCAATATGGGTTGGTCCGCAAGATCCCTGTGTCCACATGCCGAAGGGAGTGACGCTCGTTACTTTCCGCGACGACCCAAATTCCTTCTTGAGCAGTGAAGGGAGCGAGGAGGCACACAAAGCGCTCAACTACGCCTTTCTCGCCGGTATTCCCGCGCAGAGCATCATCTACTATGACATGGAAACTTATGATGCTTCTTGTCATCCCGTCACCCACGGCAAGAAACGGAACCCCAAGGTTACCGTAAACGGCAGCCTCGCTGCGATTGACTTCTTGCAAGGCTGGACCTCCACGTTACATAGTAATGGCTTCGCCGCGGGCGTGTACGTGAGCGGGAGCAACGCCGGCGACTTACAAGCCATCAATCCGGACGCCGTTTGGGTCGCGGTCCCCGGACCCCCTTCCAAAGCCAGCATTTGGCAATTGAATAAACCCATTGGCTCGCCCTACCTCGGCTCGCCCTACCTCCCAGAATCACAGTTCGTTAACCATCAGAGGATTCATCAGTACAACGATGGGCCTCAAGCGGTAGGTATTGCGAACGTGGCCTGGGGTGGAGTTATGATGAACGCCGCCTACAACGGGGGCTCCCAACTAATCGACCTCGATATCGAAGATGCGCCGGTGGTGGGCGGTGGCGGCACAAAGACCTTTCCCGGCGGCTTCACGGAATATATGTTCAATAATGCCGGTGCCTGTGACGCTGCTCCCCCGCCCGGACCTTTCGCAACGTGCGATACATACGCAACAGGCATCAATGACCCCGACCTGGACGCTCACCAGCAATATGGCCAGATCACGGGGTTTTTCTACGTCAGAAATTTCGCGGGCGGAGCGCCGGCCGGTTATCTGTCGGAAGACGGCTTTGTCACCCAGGCCAATAACTATCATAACTGGGGCGCCCTGGACTGTCCTGGCGACATTGACGAGGGTGTAAACACCACCTTGCCGCTAGGCATCAACAATCTTGGCGTCATCGTGGGCGGCTACGCAGACAGCTACCATAACATTTGGGCCTTCAGTGGGTCTAGTGACCCGAACTTTCCCGGCGGCACCTGCCTGAGTGAGAATGAGGTTCCCGGGTTCAGTTTTAACGGGCTCAACGATATCGACTGGATCGTCGGGTATGACTTTAGCCAGAGCCAAAATTTTCTGCTCGGGGACACGGGGGAGACCCCCCTGACCGGCATGCCGAACGGCGTTCAGAGCGTGAATGGCTTTGGCCAGGTCGTGGGCAACGACTCATCCTTCCTGGGAGTCCTTGTCGATTACAGTCCCAGCAGCGGTTTGAGTCCGCTTTATCCAGAGATGTCAGACAGCGCTAGCGGAATCAGCAACGGTGTCGAAGTCGCGCTCCAGAACGGATACCTCCTTCAGGATCCCGACAACCTTGACTATCTATACACGTATATGGGGCTTACCTCGCCCACTTTCTTGGGCATCAACGACTATAATGAAGTCGTCGGCTATGACCAGAATCCGGAGTATCCCTACTCCAACGTCGGCATGTTACTGCTCCCGAACTAGCAATAGGATTGGAACCCACCCTTCCGGCGCGTCGCCGGTAACGGAGATTTGCGGATGATGACAGCAAGAATCGCCACCTTCGCTTTGGCCGGGTCAATAATTGTGCTCACTCTCTCCGCTGGTCGCGCGGATGCCAAGTCGGATGCATCATGCACGGCAACCACTCCGTCGGTCGTTACACACCGGGGAGACCACGGCACGGAATGCCAGGCTCAGGTTATCGGCGGTGGACGAAATAAGGCGACGGCCCATGCTTCGGGATCCGCTTTGGCCGGCAGCCTGGCGAAAGCCGGCGGAGCGGCCACGGCGAGCGCGGCCGATGGCGGCCAGGCAACTTCCGAGGCAAGTGCGGGTAGGACCAGCGCGACCGCGGACGGGCACAAGGCCAAGGCGGTAGCCAAGGTGACGGCTGGCGGCTTTGCAAAAGCCAGCGCAAGCAAAGGCGCGCAAGCAGTGGCGATGGCGGCGGTGGAGTGTAAAGTGCGGGCAACCGCTTCTGGCGCCGGCAGTTTTGGGCAAGCAACCTGCTCGAAGGCTGGTAGCGTGATTACGGTCGAGGCGACCAAAGGCTCCACTGCGGAGGGCTCGGATACGAACTCGCCAATCTGTAAGCGTTCCCACGGCGGTGTCGCGAAAGTTCGCAGTCCCGCCGGAAACTGCGGCTAATCGCGCCGCCGAGCTTTATCTACGCGACTTCCCTCTCAAAGACGGGAAGTCCGATGCGGCGGGCGTCAGTGCGCGGGGCGTTTGAGGTCGGCGGCTTCCTGGCGGGCGCGCGCCACTTCCAGATCGTACGCGGCTTCGGGGTATTCGGGAGAGTAGTAGCTGGTCTGGCTGAGGCGCTCTTCGGCCGCTTTGGCCTGACTCGCGGCCGCGGCGCGGTCGACCTTGCCCGGCGATTCCACTTCGGGCGCCAGCACCGTCATCTCACCGCTCTTGAACGCAGCCAGCCCGCCCATCACGACATAACCGGCCTCGCGATCCCCGTCGGTCTTGACCCGCAGCACACACGGAATGAGCGAGGTGATGAAATCAATATGATGGGCGAGCACGCCGAACTGGCCGAGCGACGATTGCGCGGTCACCTCTTGCACCGGCTGATCCATCAACACGCCGGTCGGCGTGATCAGTTTGAATGGAAAGCTCTCAGCCACCTAATCCCCTCTCAGCCATCGTGGCCTGTGATCGTCAGCGCGCTTCGCCGCGGGCCAGGCGCTCGGACTTGGCGCGGGCGTCGTCGATAGTGCCGACCAGGTAGAAGGCCTGCTCGGGCATGTCGTCGCATTTGCCGTCGAGAATTTCCGCGAAGCCGCGCACGGTTTCCTTGCGCGGCACGTACGCGCCCGGGATGTTGGTAAACGCCTCCGCGACGTGCATCGGCTGCGACAGGTAGCGCTCGATTCGCCGCGCGCGCGAAACCACGATTTTGTCGTCCGCCGACAACTCGTCCATCCCGAGGATCGCGATGATGTCCTGCAGGTCCTTGTAGCGCTGCAGGATCGCCTGCACGCGCCGGGCGACACTGTAGTGCTCTTCGCCGACGATCTGCGGATCAAGGATGCGCGAGGTCGAGGCCAGCGGATCGACGGCGGGGAAAATTCCCTTCTCGAAGACTTTGCGCTCAAGGTTGGTCGAGGCGTCGAGATGGGCGAACGTGGTAGCCGGGGCCGGGTCGGTGTAGTCGTCGGCCGGGACGAAGATCGCCTGCACCGAGGTGATCGATCCCTTCTTGGTGGTCGTGATCCGTTCTTCCAGCTCGCCCAGGTCGGTGCCGAGAGTCGGTTGATAGCCGACCGCGCTCGGCATCCGGCCCAGCAGGGCCGAGACTTCCGAGTTGGCCTGTACGAAACGGAAGATATTGTCGATGAACAGGATTACGTCCTTGCCTTCGTCGTCGCGGAAATACTCCGCCACCGTGACGCCGGTCAGAGCGACGCGGGCGCGCGCGCCCGGCGGCTCGTTCATCTGGCCGAAGACCAGCGCGGTTTTGGGCAACACGCCCGATTCCTTGAGCTCGCGGTAAAGATCGTTGCCTTCGCGCGAGCGCTCGCCGACTCCGGCGAACACCGAGACGCCGCCATGCTGCTTGGCGACGTTGTGAATCAGCTCCAGGATCGTCACGGTCTTGCCCACGCCGGCGCCGCCGAACAGCCCGATCTTGCCGCCGCGTGAGTACGGGCAGATCAAATCGACCACCTTGATTCCGGTCTCGAGGATTTCGACCTCGGTGGCCTGCTCGGCAAAAGTGGGGGCGTCGCGATGAATCGGCATCGAGTGATCCGACGTGATCGGTCCGGCCTCATCGACAGGCTCTCCGATCACGTTCATGATTCGCCCGAGCGTGGCGGGTCCGACCGGCACCGAGATTGGGCCGCCGGTGTCGGTAACGTCCATCCCGCGCACCAGGCCTTCGGTCGCGTCCATCGCGATGCAGCGCACGGTCTTTTCGCCGAGATGCGCCGCGACCTCCAGCACCAGGTTGCCGGCGCGATCGCCGAGCGCGGGATTGGTGACCTTGAGCGCGCTGAAGATCGGCGGCAACGAGCCGTTGCGGAACTCAACGTCGATCACGTTGCCGAGGATCTGGTTGATTCGACCGCTGACTTTGTCGCTCATGGACGGGAAACTTCCTTTTTGATCGCCTGCGTTATCCGCGCAAGGCTTCGGCGCCGCCGACTATATCCATCAATTCACGGGTAATCATCGCCTGGCGGGCGCGGTTCATGTCCAGAGTCAGCCGCTGAATCATGTCGGCGGCGTTGTTGCTCGCACTGTCCATCGCGGTCATCCGCGCGCCCTGCTCGCTGGCCTCGGCTTCGAGCAGCGCGTGATAGATCGACGACTCGAGGTAACTGCGCAGCACGACCGGAATCAACTCGGCACGATTGGGCTCCATCAGGTAGTCGGTGCGCTCGCCGCCCTCGTCGTGCGGCGGCTCTACCGGCAGCAGGCGCTCGAAAGTCGGCCGCTGCGAGAGCGCCGAGTGGAACACGGTGTAGACGATTCCTACCTGCCGTACCTGGCCCGATTGATAGTCGGAGAGCGCCCGCGTCGCCAGCTCCCGCGCCAGCGCCACGGTGGCCAGACGCGGCAGGTTGTTGATCTTTTCGCCGGTCAGCGCCCGGCGCGCGCGCTTGAAATGGTCGACCGGCTTGCGTCCGACGGCGAACAGGCGAACCTCCAGGCCTTCTTTCTGGAGGCGGCCTGCTTCCTCGTCGGCCTTGCGAATCGCGTTGACATTGTAGCCGCCGCAGAAGGCGCGATCGGAAGCGAGCATAATCAGCAAGGCGGCCGGCTGGGCGTCTTCACGCGGCGCGAGCGCGCCCGGATCGGCCGCCAGCACCGAGGCCGCGATCGCGCTCAGACTCTCATGATAGGGGCGGGCGTTGAGCAGCGCCTCCTGGGCGCGGCGCAACTGCGCCGCCGCCACCAGCTTCATCGCGCGCGTGATCTGCTGGGTCGATTTGACGGACGAGATTCTCCGCCGGATGGCCTTGAGGGTTGGCATCGCTCGCTGGCAGGATCGCCGCTATGCCGCCGGCTTTTCGGAGCTCGACTGAAGCTCGGCCATGAATCCTTTCGCGAAGCCGTCGATCGCGGCCACCAGCTTCTTCTTCAGCTCGTCAGTCAACTCGCGTTTGGCCTTGATCTCGGCCAGCAGGTCGGCGTGGCGCGAGTCGAATTGGGCATAGAGTCCGCGCTCGAAGGGCTTGACCTGATTGACTTCGAGCTTGTCGAAATAGCCCTCATTGGCGGCCAGGATGATCAGCACTTCCTTTTCGACCGGGAGCGGCTCGTATTGCCCCTGCTTGAGCATCTCGGTGAGCCGGTCGCCGCGATGAAGCAGGCGCTGGCTGCTGGCGTCGAGGTCGGAGCCGAACTGCGCAAACGCCGCCATCTCGCGGTACTGCGCGAGGTCGAGCTTGAGCGTGCCGCCGACCTGGCGCATCGCGCGAATCGCCGCCGAGAAACCGACGCGCGTGACCGAGAGCCCGACGTTGACCGCGGGCCTGATACCCGAGTTGAAAAGGTCGCCGTCGAGCACAATCTGACCGTCGGTGATCGAAATCACGTTGGTCGGGATGTAGGCCGAAACGTCGCCGGCCTGGGTTTCGATAATCGGCAGCGCGGTCAGCGAGCCGCCGCCCCGGTCGTCGCTCATTTTGGCCGCGCGCTCGAGCAGCCGCGAATGCAGATAAAAGACGTCGCCGGGATAAGCCTCGCGTCCGGGCGGGCGGCGCAGCAGCAGCGAGAGCTGCCGGTAGGCGGTGGCGTGCTTGGAAAGGTCGTCGTAAACCAGCAGCGCGTGCTTGCCGTTGTCGCGATAATACTCGCCCATCGTGACGCCGCTGTAAGGCGCGATGTACTGGAGCGGCGCGGATTCAGAAGCGGTGGCGGCGACGATCGTCGTGTACTCCATCGCACCGGAGCGCCGCAACCTTTCGACCACCTGGGCGACGGTCGAGCGCTTCTGGCCGATCGCGACGTAGATACATTGGACGCCTTGCCCGCGCTGATTGATGATCGTGTCGATCGCGATTGCGGTCTTGCCGGTGCCGCGGTCACCGATTATCAGTTCGCGCTGGCCGCGTCCGATCTGGACCATCGAGTCGATCGCCTTGATCCCGCTCTGGAGCGGCTCCTTGACGGGCTGGCGAGCGATGATGCCGGGCGCTTTGATTTCGATTCGGCGGCGCTCGGCGGCCTTGATGGGTCCTTTGTCGTCGATCGGCTGACCGAGCGCGTTGACCACCCGCCCCAGCATCCCGTCGCCGACCGGCACTTCGGCAATTGCGCTGGTGCGCTTGACCTCGTCGCCTTCGGCGATTGCCTGCGGATCACCGAACAGCGCCGCGCCGACGTTGTCCTCTTCGAGGTTGAGCACGATGCCGTAAATCTGATGCGGGAACTCGAGCAACTCGCCGTACGCTGCGTTCTGGAGTCCGTAGATACGCGCGATGCCGTCGCCGCAGCTCAACACGCGTCCGGTCTCGCGCACCGCGATGCTGCCTTCAAAGCCCCGGATCTCGTTGCGTAAGATCTCGCTGATCTCGGATGGTCTAATTTCAGCCATAGAACCTGATTGCGCCCTTCAAACGCTGAGTTTCTGTTGCGCCTGCGAAAGCCGCGTTGCCAGGCTTCCGTCGTAGATCCGGCCCTCGAGCTCGGCGACTACGCCGCCCAGCAGGGTCTCGTCCACTTTGACGGTCGGGATGATTTTCTTGCGGGCAATTTTACCGAGCGCATCCGCCACGCCATCGACTTCGGCGTCGGACGGTTGGCGCGCGAAGGTGAGCGCCGCGCGCGCGCGGCCCAACGCTTCATCCACGAGCGCCTGGTAGGCCTCGGCCATCGCGGGCAACTGAGCGATTCGGCCATGCTGCGCGACTACGACGGCGAACGATCGCAGCGGGAAGCTCAATCCCAGCCGCTCCGCGATCTTGCCCATCGCTTCGGCGCGGATCTCTTTGGACAAATCGGGCGCGGCCAGACGCTCGGCAAGCTCGGGCGCGCTGGCGGTGGCGGCCAGCCGATCGAGCTCCGCGACCCACGCTTCGAGTTGCTTGGGATCCGTTGCGAGCTCGATCAGGGCGCGGGCATAGCGCCGGGCGACGCGCGAGCCTTTCACGCTCGCGCCTCCTGGCCGAGCTTGTCGAGGAAGCCTGCGAGCAGCCGGGTCTGGTCGCCGGCGCGGAAGTCGCGCACAATCAGTTCGCGCGCAATTTGAGTAGCGGAAGCCACGAGCTGATTGCGCACTCGCCGCTGGGCCGAATCGGCCATCGCCGCGGCGGTAAGCTCCGCGTCGCTCTTGATGCGATCGGCCCCGGCGCGCGCCGCCTCGCCGATAATACGGACCTGATAGTTGGTTTCCTGATCGAGCTCGGCGGCGAGCCGGGCCTTTTCGGCCTCGAGCCCCGCCATCGTCGCCGCGGCCCGGTTGGCCAAATCCTGCGCTTCCTGGTAGGCGGCCGCCGCGCGCGAAAGCGTGCCGCGAATTTCCGTCGAGCGATCGCCGAAAAACTTGCGCACCATCGGAGCGCCGAAGCGCGCCAGGATGTAGACGAAGATCGAAAAATTGATCGCGAACAGCAGCAGTTTGAGCCAGGAGCCGGCGCCGGCGGCTTCTTCGGCGGCGCTCGCCGGCGCCGGCAAAAGAGCGAAGGTGAGAAAGAGGGCGGCGATCAGGCGTTTCATATTCAGTTGTTCCGTGCCGGGGGCCGGTTGCGAGCCTCGACCGTACGATCTTGGACCGGGCGGCCCAGCGCGCGCTCGGCCAGTTCGGCCGCCAGCGTGCGCGCGAAAGCGTCGAGCTGCTTTTCGGCGGAGCTGACCTGACTTTCGATTTCAGCGCGAGTCCGCTCCGTCGCGGTGCGGGCGTGCTGTTTGGCTTCTTCGATCATCTGCGCGGCTTTTTCCTCGGCCTGCCGGCGCTCCGCCTCGCGTCGTGCGAGGGCATCGCGTCTTAGCTCTGCAAGCTGGCGATCGTGCTCCTGCCCGGCCTCTTTCGCTTCCTTGACCAGAAACTCGGCGCGCTCGCCAAGCTCTCTGAGCCGGCGCTGACGCTCGCCGAGCATTTTGAGGAAGGGATCGAAAAAAAGCCGCTTGAATATAAACCAGAAAATCAGAAACGAAACAATGAGCGCAAAGAACGTACCCCAATTCGGCGGGATGTGCATGTTCTACGGCCTCTCCCTTGGGGGATGAATCGATACTATGACACTTCCGGACGGAAGTTGAGAAAGCAGGGCGCGGGCGCGGCCTTCAGGCCTTCTGGGCTTGCGCGATCCGCTCCTCCTTGGGGAAAACCGCGACCTTGTTGTCGCGCGGACTCTCGGCCTGCATCGCGCAATGGCCCTCGAACAGCGCGCCCTCATGGATTACCAGCACCGGCGCGGTGATGTTGCCGAGCACCTTGGCCGAGGGGCGAATCTCGATGCGCTGGGAGGCGACAATATCGCCGCTAATCTTGCCGGCCACCACCACCGAGGCGGCCTTGATCTGAGCCGTCACAACCGCAGTGTCGCCGATCACGATACTGTCTTTGGCGTGGATTTCGCCATCGACCTGGCCGTCGATCCGGGCCGGTCCGTCGAAGGAGAGCTTGCCGCTCACCTTGGAGCCTTTGTCCAGGTAGGCGTGTCCCTCGCTATGCGGAGCCTGAGCGGCCGCCAGCCGGATTGAGCTGCGCTCCTCGACGGGTTGCACAACTGGCTGCGCCTTAGGCGGCTCGGTGGCGCGGGAATTCCGGTCCGGCTCTTTGCTGAAAATTGCCATTGCTCGATTGCTCCTCGTCGTTTTGCTTTCCACGCCCAAACCGGCCCCGTTTTGGCTATTAGCCCATAGGTCTCAGGGAGTCAATTTCATCGCCCTGCAATGTCGCGGTCATGCGCGAGGCAAATTGGTGGCTTGCCTGCGCCGGCATGCGTTAAGCTGCACGTACCGCTTCCGAACAGGAGGAAAATCAACATGGCATCGATTCCGGATAAATACCTCGATCTGATGCAGACCAAAAAAGCCTTCGCCAATCTCGCCACCACGATGCGCGACGGCTCGCCCCAGGTGACGCCGGTCTGGTTCGATTACACGGGCGGGAAGATTCGCGTCAACACCGCGCGCGGACGGGTGAAGGCCCGCAACATGAAGGAAGGATCGAAAGTGGCGCTGGCGATCATGGACCCGGACAACGCCTATCGTTACATCCAGGTTCGCGGGCAGGTCGCGCGCATCACGGAGCAGGGCGCCGACGCGCATATCGATTCGCTGGCCAAGAAGTACATGGGACTGGATCAGTATCCGTTCCGTAATCCGAGCGAAACGCGCGTCATCTACGAGATCGAACCGCAGTCCGTCTCGACGATGGGCTGAAGGATCGTTTCGGGAGTCAGATCGATGGCTCGTAAGAGTTGACTGGCGTTATATCGTACGATATATGTTGAGTAACATCTTACGGAGGATAGGCGATTCATGTTGTACTGCGGAAGTCATCGATTTGGCGATCGTCACGGATTCGGAAGGCGTATGCGTTGGCACGAGATGGGGATGGGCTTGCGAGGCCGGTTCTTCGGACCCGGCGAGGTGAGGCTCGCCCTGCTCTCGCTGATGTCGGACGGTCCGAAGCACGGCTACGAGCTGATGAAGCGGCTCGAGGAGCGCTCCGGCGGAATTTACCGGGCCAGCGCCGGAACCGTTTATCCCACGCTGCAACAGCTTGAAGACGAAGGGTTGGTGGTGTCGCAATCGCAGGAGGGCAAGCGGGTTTACAGTCTCACCGACGCGGGACGCGCCGAACTCACTCGCGAGGACGAAACCGTGCAACGAATCTGGCGGCGGGCCGAGCGCTGGAACGACTGGCGCAGCGCGTTCGATCCCGACGCTGCGGAGATTCGCGGCCCGGCCGAACGCCTGGTCAAGGCCGCGTTTCGCGCTGTGGCGGGCGAATCTGCAACGCGCCGGCGGCTCGAGATGGTGCGCGAGATCCTCGACCGCGCAATGCGCGATCTGGAAAACCTGCGCTGAGTTGATTTGCTGCGGCAGCAGGCGCCCTCACCCGGCGCAACGCCGGCCTCTCCCCGGTCATCGCCACCGGCGCTGGGGAGAGGCGCAGAATCACCCCAGCGCGCGCGGGTCCTTGATGACCGTTGTGCCGCAAGTCTCGCCGCATTGCGGACAGAGGTATTCGTACTTGTCGCCCTCGGGCAGGACGATCAGCAGGCGCTTGCGGACCGGGACTGCGCGCCGGCATCGCGGACAGGCGAGCAGCGTCGCTTCCATCCGCTCGAACGCCGGCTGCGGTCTCGCTGACATAGCCGAATCATAACTACGCCCCCCGCGTTTGGGCAACGGGCCCGCGTCAGCCTTGGCGCCCGCTTGGCCGCGCATCATTTTGGCCTTGATCGCGACCCCTGGAACTATCGATTTTTCCCGTTCGGGCCCGCGCCCCCTCCGGGCCTAATCCTGGCAGGGCCGGAGGCCGAGGCCAGCCGCGGCCCGCGACCACGCAGGAGCCGGCCGCGCCGATTTAGATCCAGAATTAACTCGCTTGCGTCGCGCCGGTCCTCTAGCGCCCGCGCGATGCGTTCCAAGATCGGCAGCGCCCGCGGAAGCGTGCTGATCGGACCTACCGTGTGGGCGATCGCGTCGTGGATGAATGCAAGCGCCTGAACTTGGCTCAGTTTGAGATTCCCGGACTGCGGACGGCTGCGCGTCTGCCGGGCCTTGCGAGATCCCATCCCTTGTTCTCCCCCGCGCAGGGTTTACGCCGTTGCGCGCCCTAGCACATTGCCCACATTCGTGAGAATTAAGCAAACAAATAGTGGACGCACCTAATCAAACAGATGGTCAGGAGAGTGGTCACTAGATGTAGCTCTCGTCATTGCTCGTCATTTTCGAGCTTAGCTATGCCGGATTCCGTCTTGTCCGATTTACTAATAGGCTCGGCGCTCCCCTTCTTTTGAGCGTCGCAATGCAGCCGCTACTCAAGAAAGAAGCGGGCATCCTCAGATTCCGGCAGTGCAGGGACTCCGCCGGTAGTGGGCGCGAGGCGGCGAAAAAGGTGCAAACGCCCCCGGTCAAAGATCTCTTCATAGCCCGGGTAGGCCGTTCCCGGCGGCAGGGCCCTCTCGTCGAGGATGTAGGGAGCACCCTCCGCGAAGGTGGCGACAAATTGTTTGAATGACCGTTGTCGGCTGTCCGCAGACCAAATGTCATTCGGAGCGATGTCTTCCCTGTCAACCGGGTCGTCGTTAATTCCCGTGAAAAGCGCAAACTCCGCCGGCGATTCCGATGATGGCGACCAAGAATAGACATGGGGGATGTGCGTCGCCATCGTGATCCGGCCGGCGCTTATTTCCCGGCCCAGAATGTCAACCAGAGCGAAGCCTTCCGGGCTCAGGTTCCAGCGCCGATCCGGACAATTTGAAAAGTAGCCTCGGGCCGCGATGTCGAGATTGTAGGCCGACTGCTCAACCATTGAGTGGGGGAACGCGTGCCACCGCAAATAAAGGTTTGGATCTGTCACCTGCCAGGGGTAAATCCACGGGGAGAGCAGCGCGAACAGCGCAATTGATTTGGACCACCGATATACAAGGGCGAAGGGCAATGCCGCGATTGAGGCCAGAAGGCAGCGACACCAGAGCAGGTTGAAATACAACACAGGGTGCGAAAGCATAAGCATTGCGGAGGCGCTTGAAACGTGGGTTTCCGCGGCGCCAAGTATGAGAGCCGCTACAGGACCAAGCAGCAGGACGCTCGCCGCGAGCACCGCATAGGCCGGCGCTCGTGGCCGGGTTCGCATTTTCAGCGCGAGCAAAATGAGCCCGACCACTCCCGAGGTCGTCAGCACTATCGGAGCTAGATATTGTTGGGCGAGCGCTAACGGAATTCCTGGCTGATTCCCGAGAGGAGCGAACGCGGTGAAAGTGGGCCAAGACTCGAACGGCAGCACCAGCGCGAGCGCCCCGAAGACAGCCAGGCCGAGTATGCGCGGAATCGTTAAGCCCTCGACCGATTCGCCACCCAGCGTTCGCACCGAGCCAAGGATGACTGCGACGCCGGCAAGTTGGCTTAACACTAGAATTGGGTAAGCCAACGGTATGCGGAATACAACCAAAAACTCCGTTGATCCGAGCAGGAAAGCGCCGGCTAGGCAGCCGATGCCCGCGCGGAAGCGGGGTCGATCTTTCGCCGCGGACCAAATCGCCACGGCGCAGGCGGCCACCGCCATCGCGACGGCTCCGTCGATCGCATGGGAGGGAATGGAAACGCCGAGCAACATCGCGCCGATCGCCATGCGGGTCCGACTTCGGCGGCTGTCGAGAAAAAAGGCCAGACCAATACCGGCTAGGGCAAAGGCGGTCACACCCGGTCGCATGCTTTGTGTCGTGTTGTGGAAGATCGTGAAAAGCAGAAGGAGGGCCGCGAACCCGCCTGCAAGGTCATCGAAAAGCGTCCGGCCCAGCCGGTAAACGCCAAAGGCCAGCAACCCGAGCATCGGCACCATCGCGGCGCTCTCCGCCAGCACGGCAAGCCGCGTACCGCTGCCGAGTGCCAACAGCGCATAAAACAACTCCGCTCCCGGCGCCTGTGCGGACCACGCCCAGAGCGCGTAGGGGTAATTGTTCAGTGGCGCATAAGTGTGGAAAGTCAAAATGCGCTGGGCTGCAGAGGGCCAGGAAAGCGCGTCCAACATCGGGACGACCGGCGAGCCCAGTTGGATCGGCAAGGTCATAACGGCCATCAGTGCGAAAGCCAGCAACGCCAGCTTTTGTCCGGTGCTGGGCGCGCGCAGGCGGATGCGCGGCCGCAGGCTCATCAGCCAAAGCGTGCCGGCGGCCAACAACAGCCAAATCAGCGGTGCGCGAAAGAGTCCTATTGGACCGAAGATGTTGCCGAGAAAATCCGCCAGAAACCACAGACCGGCCGCTCCCGCTAGGAGCGCGTCGCACAAGCCGAGCGCCGGGTCGAACGCCAACAGCAGTCCCGCTATTACCGCCGTGCTCCAGCCCCAGAACAGCGACACTCTGATGGCTGCCCATCCAGTGATAGGCAACAGTGGCCAGATTCCCTCCAGGGCGCCGCGCCAGTCCAAGCCATACGGAAAATAGGGAAACTGGGCGAGCCGATGGACTCCCAAAACCGTGACGTCGATGAGGCCGAGCGCCGCAAGCCCCGTGATCGCCCTGCCAAAAGACTCTGCCGCGCCGCCCGATGCGAAGAAGGGGCCATAGCCGAGCCCCAAGCGCTCGGAAATCGCGGGCTTGCCTTCCAAGGCCGCGCCGCAGAGGAGAATCGCCGTCCAGGCCAAAAACGTAGTCGCTGACGTGAACCGAAGCAGGTTATAAGGGACGCCCGGAGCGAACCGGTAACCCAGGGTCTTGTCCAGCGGAAACCACGGGAACGCTACCGTTCCCCGGGGCGAGACGTTGCTGGCCGCAGGAGGCAGGCTCGTTTCCGCCCACGACCAGTCGGTTCCAGGCGAAGCTCAAAACATTCGTTACAAGCGTTGTTGGTCGGACGGCGGCAGGCATCGCGACCTGCACATCGCCAAAATTCGGTCCCATGCCGGGCACCATCGCGACCTGAGCATTGGAGTTGAAGGCCCGCCCCCCCGGAGCTGGACGGCATCGTAGAGCTCACCGGATGCTTCTGGCCGACGCCCGGCGAGCTTGGCGCGGAGGCGGCAACGCCAACCCCGGCAACGTTGAGATAGTCCCGCAGACCGTAGAAGGACGGTGGCAACTGGGTCAGGGACTTCCGTTCCCCAAACAGCCCCGTTCCGGGCAGCACGCCGGTTGTTTCGACGGTGGCCACTCGCTCGAGCTTCGCCAGCACGCCCACCGCCATCATCGCGGTCAGCATCAACAGCAGGACTCGGAGCCGCCTCTCGATCCCGGCCCGGTAGTCGCGCAGCACTCTCAGCAGCGCTACGGCCGCCAGCAAAAGCAGTAGATCGAAGCAGGTCACCAAGCTATACGCGAGGTGGAGGGACGCGGCCGCCGAAACCAGGTACGACCCGACCAGCACGAACGGGGCGACGCAGGCACCGGTCAGGATGAGCTTGTTCGCCGCCAACTGGCCTCTACGCAGTCGGCGCCAGGCATCGACCGACAGGAAGCCGACGACCACTAACAGTCCGAAGTTGACCTGGCAGAAGGACGATGTTCCGAGCTGTTCAGTCGGCATCCATTTGATATGACTCAACGCGAGATCTTGGCGGAATGTCAAAAAAACACACAACCATGGTGACAGGACAACCAGAAACAGCAGCGCATACTGGGCAGTTGTTGCTATCCAGAAACGATCGGAAATAATAGAGAGATTCGCGGCCAGGAGAGATCCGAACAGCACGATCCCCAGCATCGCCGTGCCAGGACGCGACCCCGCGCAAAGCGCCAGTAGAAACCACGCTAGGGACGCCAGGATGGATCTGCTTCGCGGATCGTCGGCAAAGATCGCACGCATCCACGCCGCCAGCGCCGAGACCAGTAGAGAAGCCGCTGCCACTTCCGTGAACGCCCCGCGGCTATAAAGGTTGCCGAGCGGATGGACTGCGAACGCCACAAGGGCCGCGAGCGCCCATGCAGTGTAGCGGTCAGAATAGACCGCTCTGACCAGCTTGATGATCTGACTTGTCTGCAGCCAGAAAAGGCCCACCATAACCAGACGCACGGCGATTGCCGCACCGAGGAACGCACTCACCATCCCGGCGATAGGATAAAGCAGGGCCCCGTAGAATATCGGGAAGGGAATACCTATGAGCTGATCGGTGTTGAAGGTCAGTGGGAAGGACCAGTGTTGACGCAGGTACTCGCCCGTATAACCGATTATCCAGAGCTGGTTGTTCCAGTTACCGGCTGCGAACGTCGGGTCGAACAACGCCAGCCGCGACAGTGAAAAACACGCGATCAGGAACGGAATCGCGGCCTCCAGCAGTCGATCGGATTTGCCTGCACCGACGGCTTGCGGAGCCGCAACAGGCGTGGCGTGGTTGCCCGCAGGCGATGCAGGGTCGCGAATGGAGTTGCCAGCTTCGATGGGTGTCGCCCCCGAAACGCCGATCTAGCGGAGTCGGGGCCAAAAGGCAACGAAGCCGGATGCTTGGTCAAGGCCGTCCGACTCTCGTCGCTTCGGCCCATTTATTTGGGATTCTTGTAACATTACTGTGGCCCTCGCTGGGCCTCGCCACCTCGATCGTTGGGCTGATCGACCGCCAACACCATCGAATAGTTTTGGCTGCGGACAGTCTTGTCCGCCACGAAGATGAGAAGAATAAGACCAAGCAGTGCAAGATCATCGATATTCCGAACTGTGTATTTTGTATGGCAGGCCAGTTCACAAAACCCTTTCCGCACTTCGACCTTCAAGAACTGGCAACCGAGGCCTGTCACCAGTCGGGTGATTTGCGACATAAAGCTGACGCGTTTGTTCACCTCGCTAAAGCCCCCACCACCAGGCTGGTCCATTACCTGCATGAGAACGAATCCGCCCACTTTGCGAGCGCGGTGAGGAGCGGAGACTTCATTGATGTGTTTTTTGCCGGCATCGAAAAACGCCGCCTTTCGCTATTTGTTCGTGGCTTCCAAATTCGACCCGACGGAGCCCTTCGGGTCGCGGCGGGTGAAATCAGTGATACCCCGAAGAGCCACCGCGGCCTCTTTGCGGGCTTTACTGAAGCGATAGCCAAATACGTCAGCGTCCACAAAAACTGGGAGACAACGCCTTTGACCGCGAAGAAATTTGTCCAAATGGAAATCGCCGCGAACCCAGACCTCGCTGGAGCGCCGATATCCATTCTGGAAATTGACCAAAGCATTACGCGGCTCGACCAATTTGTGACCCGCTGGATTGAGCGCGGCGCATGCAAGGCCGCCGCTCAGAACAAGGGCACAAAACCAAACTGAGGCGCTGCCGTGGCCGGGCTCAGCTTGCCGCGTCAGCGCGTCGCCGGGAGCCGGCGCTGGAATCACCGCGCCCTCATCGCCTAAGATCGCTCCCTGACATGGAGGCGCCGATCGCAACCGCGCCGCGGGTCTATATCGAGACCTACGGCTGCCAGATGAACGTCGCGGACTCGCAGACCGTGCGGGCCGTGATGCACCAGGCCGGGTTCATATCCATCGAGCGGGCCGAAGACGCCAACGTCATATTGCTCAATACCTGCGCCATCCGCGAGCACGCTGAGGAGCGCGTGCTCGGGCGGCTGAGCGACCTCGCCCGGCTGAAGCATCGCCGGCCTGAAGTGCGGCTGGGCCTGCTCGGATGCATGGCACAGCACAACCGCGCCGCGTTGGTCGAAAAGGCGCCGTGGCTCGACGTGGTGGCCGGGCCCGACAGCTATCGCCGCCTGCCCGAGCTGATCGGGCGCGCGGGCTTCGACCCGGCGGTGGATGTCCGCCTGGACCGCGCGGAGACTTACGCCGACATCGCGCCCGAGCACGCCGGCGGGGTTCGCGCCTACGTCACCGTGATGCGCGGGTGCGACAAGTTCTGCGCCTTCTGCGTGGTGCCCTACGTGCGCGGGCGCGAGCGCAGCGTGCCGGCCGACGCGGTGATCCGCGAAGTATCGAGCCTGGCCGCGCGCGGCGTGCGCGAAGTCGTCCTGCTGGGGCAGACGGTCAACGCCTATCGCTACGATGATATCGATTTCGGCGGCTTGCTGCGGATGGTCGGCGCGGTCGAGGGCATCGAGCGGATCCGCTTCACTTCGCCGCATCCCGGCGAGATGAGCGAATCGGCGATCGCGGCGATGGCGGCCGAGCCCAAAGTGCAGCCGTACCTCCATCTGCCGGTGCAATCGGGCTCCGATCGGATGCTCGCGGCGATGGATCGGGGCTATACAATCGCACAGTATCTCGAGCTGGTAGCGCGGGTCAGAAATGCGATTCCCGAACTCGCACTTTCGACCGACATCATCGTGGGCTTCCACGGCGAGCGGGAGACCGATTTCGCCGCCACGCTCGATTTGATGCGAACGGTCGGATACGACTCCGCGTTCAGCTTCAAATACTCACTGCGCGAGCATACGCGCGCTTTCAGACTGGGCGATACCGTGAGCGAAGACGAAAAGAGCCGCCGGCTGGCGGAGGTGATCGCGCTTCAGGAGCAGATTTCGGCCCGTCGCAATCGCGCGCTGGTCGGCGCGCGGTTCAAGGTACTGGTCGAAGGGGCGGCGCGGCGCGGCGCGGCGATGCTGGCCGGCAAGACCCCGCAATACAAGACCGCGGTATTCCCCGCGCAAGCCGGAATCGCGCCCGGCGACACGATCGCGGTGCGCGTGGAGTCCACGACCGGCCACACGCTGACCTGCTCGGTGGCCTGAATCGTCTCGGCCGGGCTCGTGCCGCCGGCTCAATGCGGGGACGAGCCGATCGGTTGGCCTTCGACCTCGAGATTGTTCTGTACGCCCTTGACCCCGGCCACCCCGGACGTGACTTTCGCCGCGCGCGCTTTGTCATCGGCGGTCCTGACGATCCCGCTGAGCTTCACGACGCCGTTAGCGGTTTCAACCTTGGTGCTGAGCGCGCCCAATTGCGGGGTTGAGGCCAGCCGCAGCCTTGACCTTACGAGCAAGTTCTATGCGGCCCCAGAACGTCATCAGCGGTGCGGGCGCGCGTTGACGGCCGGCTGGCGTAGGTATATCACGATTCTCAGATCAGTCACCGCGATTTGGGTTCGCTCGCCCGCGTCGATCTATTGGGGCGGCTCCGAAAACCTTCTTCACGTATGCATCGCGAGGCGGCGCGGGCCGGGCTCGGCGGGTGCGCCTAGCGCGATCCTCGCTGGCTTGCGGCGCGCGAGCCTCCCTCGGCGTCCCCGCGCACCACCCGCACATCGCGTGGGTTTATCCAATCAAGCATCCATTCAAGGCGACTGACGCGCTCGGCGAGTTGGCTCGCTGAGGCTTTGAAGGATTGTTCCATCTCGATCTGCTTCAGCGCCAGCCCTCTAAGCCATTGCTCCAATCTCTCGAACGCCAGGCGAGCCTCACCGTTCGAGAGATCCCCGCCTCTCCGCTTGGGGATGTTCTTTGCCCTCGCTCTCGTCTCAAGCCCTCCGCGCCCAACCCACAGTTGTATCCAGCTAACTGCGGGTGTACGGACTGCAAGTAGCAAACTCCACTGCTGCTGTCTACAGCTTCCCTATTGACGTGTTCTGCGGCGCGGGCAGCCTGGGCGTTGCTTTCCGCAGGGCGCGCTATCGGAGCATCTGGCTGCCCGATTTAGGTCGACCCGACGCGACCGAACCGCTGCGCTGAAAATCGACGCACCGTTTGATAGGACGGGACGGATATCGGATTTGTTGAAATCAAAATGCAGGCCCTCTAAGCACCGGCTTTTCAATCGCCCTGGGCGTTGGCGGCGGCGGCGGAGGTGGAGGCTACCGGAGCGGGAGCGGGAGGGCGCGGCGGTGGCTCGTGATAAGTGCTCGCCGCGATCAGCGCACCTATAATCGCTCCACCACCTAGTCCAGCAGGGCATCCGATCTCATAGCCCTTTTCGCTCTTCCAGCCGGCGACATACGATGCGATTGAACAGCCTTCTTCGGCCCCGACCAGGCCACCTATCGCAGCGCCGGCCGCTATTCGCGAGGGAGGAACGGCCGTTGAACACCCTGAAACCATGAAAAGTACTGTAACGAAGAGAGGGCCGAAGAATTTTGGTCGCATCATGCCTCCTCCTTCAAGTCGAAATCGTGGGTCGGAGTCGTTCGGTCGGATCGAGTCCAAAGGTGCAGCGGGTAATCCTAAGATAAAATCACTTGGTGGGCCTCGCTGGGTAGGGTTCTAGCCGGTTTGTTGTCCAAGAAGCACGATTCGCGGCCTGAGAAGTGGAGCGGCACGCATGCCCTGCCGACTAGTTGTGGCGGCAGCCTCGCCAGGAGGCAGCGGGAGCCACGCTCTCGCTCGGACAGCCGATGCCGTTTCAGTACGACATCCGCTGATTGGATACCTTGCTGGCCGGCAAGGCACCGCAATACAAGGCCGCGACATTTCCCGCGCAGGCCGCGATCGCCCCCGGCAACACGATCGCGGTGCGCGTGGAGTCCGCGACCGGCCACACGCTGACGTGCTCGACACCTTGAATCGAAGTGCCAAGCGCCGTCGCTGCCGGGCCGAGCAGCTCTCCACGCTACACGCGCACGCGCGTCGCCCGAGCCAGGGGGCAGGCGCGGCGTGGCAACGCGATGCTGGCCGACAAGACGCCGCAGTACAAGACCGCGGCATTACCCGCGCGAGAGGGGATCACCCCCGGCGGCGCGATGGCGGTGCGCGTCGAGTCCATGGCCGGCCACACCCCGGCCTGCTCGGCCGCACCCTAGGCCTCGCCCGCTGCGAGGCCTAACGCCGGGGGCGCGGCACCACGGTCAGTTGCCGCGCACTATCGTACAGACCTGCACGTAAATCACGCCGAGGATATCCGTGAGCTCTTCGGTCACAAAGACGGGCTTCGTGATCTGACCGTCCTTCATTGCCGTCTCCACGGAAGTGTCGCCTGTGCCAACGAGGCCGAGTATCGAGGTGCCGCATGCGCGGCCGGTCTTGCCCGGCGTGGCATCGGACAGCACTTGTGAACCGCCAACCGTGAAGGTGTAGATGCCCCCGCTCGGCAGGACGGCCGACGGCTGCGTAATCGCGGCCGTTCCGGCGCAACCGGCCAACCCAAGCGCAAACGCGGAGACCGCGAGCGCAGTCAGGAACAAGTTCGCTGTACGTTTCATCTTTTACTATCCCCTCGCCAGTCAAAATTTCCACACTTTGTATCACACGACTTGCAGGTTTGCCAGCGATTCAGCAAGCGCTCAAGCCGCCGCGGCAGGGTCGTTCTGGTCACGAGCGGGCAGCTTTCTGATTCGCCGGCGCCCAGATCGGCGCCGCCAACTACGATCACGCATCGATCGCCGCCCGGAACTTCGTCCGGCGACCGTCTCCCCCGGCGCTGTTGGAAAGGTCGTGGACCCAAAACACCTGAAACCTTGCAACGGCAGGCCGCCCGGTCTATATCGCAAGTCCGGACCGGACAGTGAAAACGGAAATCCGTGAAATGAGGCATGCCGAGGAAGGCCGTCGGGGCTATCCGAGAGCTGCAATTTGGGGCATCAGAGCGGAAATCCCAGATAAGACACCGCCAGGACTCACTCTCGGCTCTGTCCAGTCGATAGGGGGCAGGTCGTCGCCAGCATACCAAATAGACACAATTCGCAGACCGATAGTCAACGCGGACAGAACGATCATACCTTTTGCGACGCGTTCCATCAGAATTGCGTCCGTTGTAATGGCCATATGGCTGACGGGATGCAGCAGCGGTCTTGACTTTGTCCCACTGAACGGGCCAATCCCGAATGGAAGAGGTATCGTGTTTGGAGCTATCTCGCTCGGTTCTCCGGTCACTAGGTTGATCACAGTTGGAACCATCAATGTGATTAACACTCAAAACAGCGAGCCTGTAGTCCTGGATCGCATAGACGCGCTTGGCGGACCCTTCTATTGGTCCTTGCCGCCTGGTCAATATGCTATCCTCGATTTGCTTGAAACGACACAACTCGGCTTCACTACAGAGTCGACTGATCGCCTCATACGTGCAAAGTTCGCGATTGATTCAGAACAAACCGTTATCTATGTGGGCACGCTTAATCTTGCAACACCGGTACCTTTTGTGACCGATGACTTTAGCACCGCTGTGCGAGCATTGCATTCTCACTTCCCAGCACTTGATACCACGCCAATCAAGCAACTGCTGCAAATTGATAAACCAAGATGAAAAAGATGCGCTCATCGATAGTTCTAGCCGCAGTCTGCGTATTCTCGGCATGTTGGAGCCAATATCACGGAGTGGAACCTATATCACCAATGCCCCCTTCGGGATTAGTCAGTGAAGGGTACTTTGGGACACCTATGGGAACCTACATGGCATCGGGGCTGGGAGGGCTTGCCATGACGGGAGGAGGGGGAGCGAAGCTTACCACGGTTGATCTCCAGCCAACCTTTTCTTGGAAGTGTGTTGATACTGAGAATACGAAGTATGACATAATCGTCTACACCGGAATCGCGAGACCACCAGGCGGACGGCTGGTCTATTACATTCCGGGAGTAGAGATATATTATCGTGACGGGCTTGAGGGCTGTAGCCATCGCATCGAGCAACTGTTACTACCCAGCACGACATATGTTTGGGGAGTCAGAACTCGTAGCGGCACGAACGTAGGGCCTTGGTCCACCTACGATAGTCAAAGAGGGCTCATGGGACTCATTCCAAACACTCCGGGAAGCAGCGCCCCGGATCAGTGGTGGGCATTCAAGACTGGAGATGGCAAAACAAATTAACTGAGGCGTATTCGTGTTGATACACATTTTGGGGGAAGCGATGAAGCAACAGACAAATCTGCTGCTGGGTATCTTGGGAGTCTACGATGCGGACCTTGCCGAGTACGAAGCCGAGCAGAACCGCGAGCGCAGCGGCGCGGCGGTGTTTCATGCCGGGGTTGTAGCGTGAGGCTCAGACAAGCGAAAGGCCGGGTGCTGATCTGACCGCAATGGCTGGTTTTCGCTTTTCGGGCGAAATCGCCTTCCTTCCTATCTTCCGATTGGCGGGGCGGGAAAAACGAAATGCATGCGGCGCTGGGTCGTTATCTCGGCACCGGATTTGCCCGTGACTTAGCGCGACCCGGGATCGGCGCCGTCAACCACGATCACGCAGCGATCGCCGCCGGGAACTTCGTCCAGCGGCAAGCCGACTTCGTCGGCGAATTTCTTTCCCACGATCAACAGCCGTCCGGGCGTCTGCTTGAACAATTGATTTAAGCTGCGCTGGGTCAGCACGTCGGAATGGAACAGGCGGCCCATCGCGGCCCGCGCCGCATGGAGCATCTCGACCAGTTCGGCCTCGGGCAGGTCGGCGTGCGCCTGGGTTACGGTGTTCGAGACCAGCAGCGCGCGCAGCTTGCATTTGTTCTTGCGCGCGATCCGGCTGGCGAGGGCGAGCGCGGCGCGGCCGTCGGGGCTGGCGTCGGCCGCCGCGAAGACGCGCTCGAAGGGGCGATCGGTCCCCTGGACAAAGGCCGCGACATTGATCGGGAGCGACTTGGTACGGGCGAAGACCTCGCGCACCACGCCGCCCATCGTGTCGCCGGGCGCGCCGCGATGGTAACCGAGCAGGACCCAGGCGACGCGGGCCTGCTGCGCGGTGGTGACGATATCCAAGGCGGGATTAGTGGACCATACCGCGTGAGCCTCGATCGCCGCGCCGTGGGCGCGGGCATATTCGATCGCGGCCGACAGGGCCGGCGTCGCTGGAGGCTCTCCGGATTGTCCGCTGCCGGGACGGCGCACCAGCGCGATTACGCGCGGCGGCGGATCGCCGGGCTCGCTGGCCGCGATCGCAATCGCGATCAGCGGCGCAACTCCCTCGGGGTTGGCGACAGGCACCAGCAATCCCCGCTGATCTTGAGCGCTCGTGCTTCTCCCCTCCGAGTCCTGCGGCAGACCACGCCCTCCTGCGGCTTGGATCACTGTGCCGCCAAGCAGGCGCCGGAGTAAAGGCTCGCGTGGCGGCTTAACCGCTGGCGCCCGGAGTCGCCATCGGCGGGATCGAGATTGGCACCGGGGGCGATGGATAGGGCAAAGGCACGGGCGAGGATCCCAGCACTGGCTGCGGCACCACCACGTTGGCCGGTGCGGTCTGCTGAAGGTCGAGGCTCAATGATTCGCCTTCGACCGAATAGGGCGCCGTGCTGGTGGCGATACCGGTCACGATACATTTTAGCCGGGTCGCGCTCGAAAGGTAGAAGAACGGCCACGGATCAACCGGAATTACGCTCGCGTCAGCCTTGTGGTGCTTTTTCTTCTTGGGAGCCGGCGTCGGCGTGGCGGTCGGGTCCGGACTTGCCGAGGTGCCGCCCGACGATGTTCCGCCCGACGCCGCCAGCGGCGACGCGTATTCCGACTCGGGATAGATCTCCACGCAAGTGAGACCGATCGTCATCGGGATACAGGCCTCCTGCGGACCTACCGACGGCGCTTCAATCGCCGGGGTGAGTTGAGACAATGGAGAGAATTGAAGCTGAACCGTCGCGTTACCGTCGCCGGGCTCTACAATCGTTCCCGCCAGCGCGCCGGGGCATTGCGCCGAAAATGGAGCGCTCACGTTCGGCGGGGGAGTGGGGACGGTGGCGGTGAAATTCGCGCTGCCGGCGAGATTGCCGTTGCCGTCGGCGGTAAGAAGACCTTCACCAGCGAGGTCGAAATGAAACGTATTGGTCCCGTCGGTGAAGATCTCGTAGCCCGAGGTCACCAGCGCGAAGTTTCCCGCGATCGGCGAAGCCGTGATGATCTCAGCGATCACGGCCGTAGCGACCGACAGGCCCAGCGCGATCAGCGCTCCAAGACCCAGCCGTTTCATGATGCGCACACGTCTCTCAGTGGGATTATCCCCCTTGGGCGTGAAATCGGGAAGCCGGAAAATCGCGCGCGCCAGGCCAAGGGCAGAGGGCCGCGGCGAGGAGCTTCGCGCCGCGGCCCTGTGAGACTAAGTGGCGGTGCCGGTGACCGATACGATCGTCGTCAGATGAGCCGGATCGTCCGTCATAAGCTTGATCGTGCCCATAAAGGCGCCGGCGACTGCCGGTGCAAACTGCACCTTGAGGGTGTGGGTTTGCTTGTCGTCCAGCGTAAACGAAGTGGTGGTGGGAGTTGCGCTCAAGGGCGAGCTCAGCCCGCCCAGGTTGAGCGTGACGTGCAGTATCCCGAGCCCCGTGTTCTTGATTACCAGGTTGACGCTCTTCTTCTTGCCGTGGGCCACCTTTACGGCCAGCGCGGTAGGGACCGAGAGCGTGCCGGTTTCGCCGGTCGCGCTCACTGGGATCGTCTCCTTCAGATGATGGGGGTCGCCGCTGTTGACGACGATCTGTCCGGGGTAATTTTGCGCCGGATCGACCTGCGCGCCCGGCGCAAACTTGGTCGTTACGAGCAGGCTGTGTTTGGGCGGAATGCTGTAGATAGTAAACGCTCCCTTCAGCGGAACGCTGTAGCTGACGCTATAGGGAGGGTTGGGCAACCCCGAAGTATCGACATAAACCTCAAGCGTGCCCTGACCCGAATTCGCGATTTTGAGCGTCTGCTTCGCGGTGGTCGAGGTGCCCACTTTTCCGAACGAGATCGCCCCAGGCGAAACCGACAGCGTGCCGCCAGCGGTGAGGGTCGGTGCGAAGGGTGTCGGCGTCGGCGTAGCGGCTTGGGTCGGCATAGCGGTTGGCGCTGCAGTCGGTGAGCCGGTTGGAGTGGCGGGCGATGTCGGCCCCGGGCTCGGAGTCGCGGTCGTACTCGGAGTCGGAGTCGAGGTGGGAGTCGGGAACGCCGTCGGACAGGCGTTGCCGGCCGGATTGAGCACGGTCAGGAAGGCGTTGGTTCCGGGTTTCGGTCCCTGGTTGTTGGGTGAAGCCGCGTCGTTGGAAAACTGATACGCGTTGGGCGTGAGCGGAAAATTGTTCGAGAAGCTGACTCCCGTTACGACGAGGTTTCCGTTCGAGTCCACTTTCAGCCCCGCGCCAACCTCCGCGAGGCTCCCGCCCAGGTAGGTGGAAAACACGAGTTGGTTCGCCGCGGTCGGGTCGAGCTCGCTCACGAACGCGGTCAGCGGAAGCTGGATGCTATCGATTACGATCCCTTCGCTCTGGTTGGTTTTGAAGCATGCCGCCGGACTGAGCGGGAATCCGGTCCGCGAGGTAGCTGCGCCGGTTATGTACACATTACCGTTCACCACCTGGATATCGGTGGCCGCCTCCCCGAAGCCGACTTGTCCAAACAGGGTCGAAGCGAACACTCCGAAGCCGCTGAAGTAGGTGGAATAAAGGACCTGATTGAGACCGTTCTGCGTGGTATCGAGTTCGGTGATGAAGGCCGCAGTGGCGGGAGGCCCCGCAGCCGGCATCCCCTGCTCGGTATTGTTGGTCGCTTGGAACGCGGCCGACTGCGTACCTGCCACCTGGAAATTGCTCGACGCGGTGAAGCCCGTCACCCAGATTTTGTTGCCGCTGTCGACCGTGATTGCCGTGCCGGCGTCACCGATCGTGAGCTCGCCGAAGAGCGCGCTCGCGCCGCTGCCTCCGAGATAGGTGCCGTACAGGAACGAATTGCCCTCGCTCTGGCCCGGATCGAACTCGGCGACGAACACGTTGCTGGTCTGGTTGGTCCCGCCGGCGTAGTTGTTCACCGCGGGGTTTTGCGTGGGAAGGTTGGCCGAGAAAGTCGCGCCCGTGATATAGCCATTACCGCTGGAATCCGCGGCCACGCCCAGGCCCGCCTCGGCGTTGGTGCCGTTGCCCGAGCCGCCATAGTAGGTCGCGTAGTCAACCGATTGGCCGTCCTCGTGAACGACCATGAAGAACGCGTTGCTCTTGCCGCCGCTGGCCGCCAGATTGCCCTGATACGCGTTGGAGGTGACCGGGAATCCTTCGGCCTTGGTGCTCTGCGTCGAGCCCACGATATAGGCCTTGCACGAATTGCCGCCGCATCCGGAGGGATATAGCGCAACCCGCGCCGCGGTCGCGTTGGAGGAGCCGTCGATATAACAGGAATAGACCAGCCCATTGCCGCTCGAGTTGAGCTTGGCGACGAAGCCGACGTTGGTGGAGGTCTGGCCCTGATCGTTCGCTTGACCGAAACTTCCGCAGCTTTGGGTGTCAGGAAAATCGAGCGAATAAGTCTGGCCCACTACGTAGGCCTGCCCCGACGCGTCCGCGGCGATCCCAAATGCGAGGTCGCCGTTGCCATCGCCCGCGTCGCTGTGGGCGTTGTCGCCGCTGCCGCCCAGATACGTCGAATAGACCAGCGACGCGGCGCCCGACTGGGTCGTATCGAACTTCGACACGAACGAGACCGGATTCTGATTGGGCGGCGAGTTCGCACCGGTCTGGCCGGCGGGAAGACCGCCGACATGCGGAAAGTCGTTCGAGTAGGCGATTCCGGTCACGTACGCATGGTTGGACGGATCGAGCGCTACATCGAGTCCCGCGTCGGCGATGCCGGGGATGTTGTTGCCCTGCGTGATACCCGAGAATTGTTCCAGGTTCACGCTGCCGACGCTCGAAGCATGGCCGCCCAGGTAGCTCGAATAAATGACCTCGTCGATCGTCGGGTCGATTACCAGCGCGCGCGAATGGTCATACGCGGCGAGCTGAATCGCGACTTCGCGGCGCGGCACGCCCCGTACCACGCGCAGGCCGCCTTGCAGCGCGAAGCATCCGTCGACCGGGGTACGGCTTCCGTCACGCGCGCGCTGGTAGACCCGCGGCTTGTGGATTGTCATCAGGCCCGCGGCGGTCGCGATCGCAAGATTGCCGGCGGCGTTGACGGTGGTCGTCGCAGAGCCTTCAATCGCGAATTCTATTCGCGACGTGTCGGCGCCGGGCGCCGCGACCAGATCGTATTCGAGCGAATTCGGCGTGCCGTAATAAACGATATCAACGCCGGGATAGGCGTCACTGACGCGCACGCGGGCGTAGGTTTCGATGCCTGTGTGCCAATTGGCCGGGTCTTTTCCGATCAGGTAGTTCACCCGGCCCGCGAGCGGGTCGAGACCGGCGATCGCGGGATGGGCCTTCGCGCCGATCAGCTTCAATCGCAGCGCCGAGCGCACCAGCGTGTCGCGCGGCGAGGACCGCGTGAAACCGTCCGGCAGCGCGGTTCGGTGCGCCTCTCCGGCGACCATCGAGAACACGGCCGCGTCGTCGGTCAGGAACAGCGAGTAGCGGCCGTTGTGCGAGAGATATCGGACGCTCGAGTCGGCCTGTCCGGCGTTGCGTTCGAAGACCAGCGGGATGCCGGCCGCCTGGATGGTCGGCGGCTTGCTGAGCGCTTGCACTGGGCGATTGCGGCCCGGCGTCCCGAACAGCCACAGCGCAGCCGCAAGGAAGACCGCTGCCGCTGTGATCGTAGGAATTCGTCCCGAACGTTTCATAATCTCACCACGACGGCCACGCAGGCACTTCTGAGTGCGAGAGCACATCTCCGGTACCATAGGCGTAACTCGCGCACAACTTGAAATGTCGATCAAGGAACGCGCGAATCTCGCGGGCGCGCGATCAAAGCAGCGAGCGGCCCTGCGCGCCGTTGACCGGAAGACACGTGCCGGTAATCCAGCTCGCCCTGGGTGACGCCAGCATCACGACCGCGAAGGCGACCTCCTCGGGCCGTCCGAGCCGCCCGGCCGGTAGCTCGTGGGAGAGGAAGTCGCGCTCGAAGTCGGGATTCTCCCGAAAGCGCCGCTCCCAACTGCCGCCGGGATAGAGGATCGAGCCGGGCGCGATCGAGTTGACCCTGATGCCTTTGGGCGCAAGCTCGCGCGCGAGCATTTTGTTGAACGAGATCAGGGCCGCCTTGGAGGTGTTGTAGGCGATCGGGCCGCCCGCTTCGCGCCCGTAGATCGAGCTGATGTTGACGATCGCGCCGCCGCCGCGTTTTTCCATCTCGGGTGCGCACAGCCGGGCCAACTCCACCGCCGAAAAGAAGTTGGCGTCGAACGACTCTCGCCAAGTCGATTCGGAAAGCTCGGCCAGCGTGCCGTGACGCGCACCGCCGGCATTGTTCACCAAAATGTCGATGCCGCCGAAATGCCGAGCCGTATTTTCCACCCATCGGCGCGCCTGCGCCGCTACGGTTATGTCGGTGGGCTCGGCGAACACCTCGTGGCCCGACCCGGTCAGCTCGGCGGCCGCGGCTGTGAGCCCGTCGGCGCCGCGCGCGCAGATCGAGAGCCGCGCGCCCTCGGTGGCCAGCGCACGCGCCATCGCGCGTCCCAAGCCGCGGCTTGCCCCGGTCAACATCGCGACCTTGCCCTTGAGTCCCAGATCCATTGCAATCTCCTCGCCTCAATGTGCCGCCGATGGTCTCGGCCGGCTGCCGATTGACTATCATTTCCAGAGCGCGTTGTTGACAGGCCCCGGAGGCTGGACCTAAAGTCGATTGGTTAATCGGCGGGCGACGATCGGAGGATTATGGAGATACGAGTCGAAGGCTCCCTTGACCAGGCGATGCGGGTGCTCAAGCGCAAGCTCGCCAAGGAGGGAGTGTTCAAGGAAATGAAGAAACGGGCTTTTTACGAGAAGCCCAGTGTCCGCCGCAAACGCAAGCGCTCCGAAGCACAGCGCCGTCGCCGCAAAGAGCAGCGCCGCCGCCGCGCCTCAAACTTCTAACGGTTCGCAGCTACTAAATTAAACAGATCGTGGGGCTGGTGCAGCGATCGTTGCGCCGGCGCCGTGCGGCGTGGTGATACCTGCGCACGCTCCGGCCGTCATCGGCCGCCACGTGAAGACCATCTGATCGTTCGAGGTGTAGCAATCTAGATCGAAGTGCGGCAGGCCGGAAGCCGCGCGTCTGACCCGGAAATCCTCGATCGCCCGCCGGATGCCGTTGACCGGCGATCGGCTATTGCTGGTGCGAAAGACCAGTTGCTTGATCGGTCCTCCCAATTCGAGCGCCAGACAGGCCGCGTCGCCATGCCGGCCGGGCGCGTCGGGGCCCATCCCAATCGAGGCGCATTTCAGGCACAGGACCACTTGCCGTTGGCCGGATGGCATCGTCGCAAGCTCGCTGGCCAGGCGGCTGAGCTTGACCGAGCATTCCAGCCACGACTCGCGCGCGCGCTCGGCCGAGAAGCGGCGAATCGCGCGCGCCAGCTCGCGGATCGCCCGATCGCCGCAGCGCGGATCGAACTCGAGATTCGATTCGTCGTCAATGTGCAGCATTCCGCCCATCCGGTCGGCCAGGAAATTGCGCAGGTTGATCGGCAGCATCCCCATCAGGTTCAGCCGCGAGGCTTCCAGCGCATCATCGTCGCTGCGGTGGCGAGCGTTCTTGCTCGGGAAGTGCAACGCCGCCAGCCCGCGCATCGAGCGGAGCCGCTGCAGAGGTGTGGTCGCACCATGCGTTAGCCGTGAGGTGTTGGGACTTCTACGCACCATGGGGCCGTGTCGCACAGGGAGTAACCTCCTCAGCAATACGATGACGATGGCGGCGAAATGACAGTGCGCAGCGCAACGGCACACTGATAACGGCAATGGGAATCGGAAATCGCTTCCGAGCGGCAAGAACCTGAGCGCAACCCGAACTAACCTGCACTACGCGCAAGGGGTATTCCCCGCTAGCGCATCGGCGAGCTTAGCGAACCAACCCCGCAGCACCAACCCAACATCGGAGCCAAGCTTCGGCTCGATGGTTGAGGCATGGTTCCGTCGGCCCCGGCCCGTAATCCTCAAGTCCGGTGCCACGCAGCCATGCCGCGTCAACAGAAACGCGAACCTCCAGACCGGAACCTTTTGTATCGTTTCGCAGCGTGTGGAGCAACCGTCGGATGACGTGACGGGCGAAAGATAGCGCTTGACAACCAGATCACAGCGTGAATCGCCAGGCACCTTAAAAATCGCGATCCTGAACGCGCATGAGGCCGCCTAATGGCGCGCGATCACAAGCGCGCGACGCCCGCGGAGTACGCGATCGACCGCGGCGATACGATCCGGCCCGCCGCGCTGGGGTTTGCCGCACGCGGCGCCGCGGCGCGTGACGCTCCCCGATGCTCAGCGCCGATACTGGCGCAGCTTTGCCGATCGTCACGCGGCGATCGTGCGTAGTTAAGCGAACCAAATCGAAGCGGGGTGAGATGTCTGCCGGCGGATGGCGATCCGGTCCCGGAAATATTTTTGGCGGCAAAGATTGCCGCTTGATCGGCACGCTGATCGGCCGGGACCCATTGAGATCGTTTCGAGAGGAGCATAATGACCCCCAAGGCCGATGACGGCCGCCGCGAGCCGTCCGGCCAGCGGAAAAAATGGCGAGGTGCAAAGGAAATTGGCTTCAACAATTCGCAGACGCCGGGTTGCCGGGCTGATGATGGCGCTGTTAGCCAGTCTGGCGGCGCCGTTGACCTCGCCGGCGAGCGCCGCGCCCTGGACACAGCCACGTTACCTCTACCGCTATTTCGTGTGGGGCGCAAAACGCCTCATCTCTTCCCGTTCCGACGATTACCGGAATTATGATTATCACACCATCGACAATGCGCCGGCCGCATTTCACTTCGCGCCGGGCAACCGCGATCTGATTCCGGATACGGTGGAATACAAGGACGGCAAAGTCCTTAAGCGGGTCGCGCTGTCCGAGCTACTTGCCTCGACCGGCACGCACGCTTTCATCGTGGCCAGAGACAATCAGGTGCTCTACGAAGATTATTTCAACGGCTTTAAGCGGGACTCGCTGTGCACCTCATGGTCGCTGTCGAAGTCTTTCACCTCAGCGCTGGTCGGCATCGCGATCTCCGAGGGTTATATCAAGAGCATCGACGATCCGATAACGAATTACCTGCCGGAGCTGAAGGGCCGCGGCTTCGACGCGATCACGATCAAAAATCTCCTGACGATGGGATCAGGTATTCAGTACCGGATCGCCTTTTTTCCGTGGGACGAGTTTGTGCTGGCGGGCTACTACCCCAATCTGCGCCAACTGCTGCTCACGGACCTGAAGATTATGGAGCCGCCGGGAGAGTCATTTCACTACAACAACTTCAACCCCGAGCTGCTCGGCCTGATCCTCGAACGGACCACGGCTAGCCCGCCCAGCCAATATCTTCAGGAAAAAATCTGGAAACCAATCGGGATGGAATATCCGGCCACCTGGTGCATCGACAGCGAAGAAGATGCTTTCGAGGTAACGCCCATCTTGCTGAACGCGAGAGCGATCGATCTCGCGAAGTTCGGACGGCTTTACTTGAACAACGGCAATTGGGACGGCCGGCAGATTATCCCGGAGCATTGGGTCGCCGAATCAACTACCAGGGATCCCAACGACCATCGCCCATGGGAAACGTTCTCGCGATGGCAGGACGCTCTACCGCAGGACCGCGGTGGCTACTACAAATACTTCTGGTGGGGTGTTTCGCAAGCCGGGGGTGATTACAGTTTCATTGGCATCGGCACCTATGGCCAGTTCATTTTCGTCTCACCCAAAACCGGAGTTGTGATCGTACGGACGGCCGACGACGACGGCATCGATCCACCGTATTGGCGCGAAGTCTTTCAGTATATAGCCGACCGGGTGAACGCGAGCGATAATCGAGGACATCGGCCCTCCTGGCTGCATTGAGAGGATTCGAGGTTACTACCATAGTCCGTGACTGTGGGACAGGCAGGAACAAAGTCCACTCGTGGGAATTCTGTAGGCGCCTAGGTCTGGGTTGTCATTCTCGCGCGTGGCTGGCGCGCGAAGAATCCCGGCTCTACTCGGCCGAACCGCTCTCATGCGCGACCTAACTTATTGCGTGCACGCCCTAACCGAGTCGTCGAACCCTCAGTAAATGACCTGAGCGAGTAGCAAGGCCGCATCAGAATCCGGGATTCTTCGCGCGCCAGCCACGCGCGAGAATGACACCAGAAAGGCTTCGGTCCTTCACGCTATCGGCGCGTAGCACAGTAAGACATTCCCATTGCCGAACGCCCGCGTCTTGGTCAGCTTCAGGGCCAGCTTCTCCTTGATGCCGTCGAACATCGTCGTCCCCCTGCCAAGCACGACCGGATTCACCACGATCTGGAATTCATCGATCAAACCCTCCTGCGCCAATTGCGAAACGATGCTGCCGCTGCCCAGAATCGCCAGGCCTTTTCCGGGCGCTTGCTTCATCTTTCGGATTTCCGTCGCGAGGCCGCCCTTCACCAGCCGCGTATTGTTCCACGAGGCCTTGTCCAGCGTCCTCGAAAACACGGCCTTCGGCAGACTATTCATCCGTTCGGCGACGATAGGGTCATTCTTGATCGCAAACGGGGTCGGCCAGTAGCTTGCCATCAGCTCATAAGTAATCCTGCCGAACACCAACAGGCCGCCGCCACTTGCATTATCTGCGACAAATGCCTTGAACTCCGCATCCTGGGTATCCTTGTTGGCCCAGCTGATGTCGCCGTTCACGCCCGCAAAGTAGCCGTCCAGCGTCACATTGTTGAAAGCGACTAATCTCTGCATGTTTCTCCTCTTTTTCCTTCCGCATTTCTTGAAACAGATGTTTGCATAACCTGCTAAATCGCTTCGCGTAGATCCTTCGGCTTCGCTAGGCTCGCCTCAGGATGACACCCAAGAGGGCCCCTGGTTGTCATTCTGAGCCGAGCTTGCCGAAGGCGAAGAACCTACGCGAAGCGATTTGTCTGCCTTCTCGCCTACGCAAAGCGCCCTTGAAAGCATTAACGCTTGCCTTCTCGCTCCCTTATCCGCCTCTCAGGCCCGCGCTGACGTCGCGACGATCTGGCCAAGCCGTGCGTAGCCCTCTGCCGCATGTTAACATCGCAGTTGTCTCTTTTCGATTCAGAGACAGCACCATGTGGCGCTAAAAGGTACAAATAGTAGAGTCAGCTTCCCTGCGGCCGTACGGTTTGCCAAAGTAATCTCGGCGCCTGAGAACGGAGCGATCCGCCGCACGGATGGCACGGAATTGGCTCGCTGTTGTTGGCCTGGAGGTCATCATGTTGGTGCGCGATTGCATGTCGGCGAATCCCATCACGGTAAAGTCCACAGATTCTCTCGCCGCCGCCCAGGCCCGGATGCAGGCGGGAGGATTCCGTCGGCTGCCGGTGGTCGACAAGGCCAAGCTGGTCGGCATCGTGAGCGCCTACGATTTGCGGAACCAGCCGGACGACTGCCTCGACAAAATTCCGGTGAGCGCGGCGATGACGCCGGAACCGGTCACGGTTTCGCCGCTGGATACACTGGAGCATGCGGTATCGGTTGCGCGTGATCGCCGGGTCGGCGGATTGCCGGTGGTCGATAATGGCCGGTTGGTCGGCATCATAACGGCGCGCGATCTCTGGATAGCCGAACCCCGCCCGTTGCGCGAATGGGAGCCGGCGCATGAATCTCAAGGACTGCCGGGAAGGATTCGGCGCAGGCCGATGACGACGTAACCGGCGGCGCCGGCCGCCGCCGGCACACCAGGAACCGCAAGCGCGAGCCCGAGGCCGGAATCGATAGCGGACCAGCGCCGGAACCGGGTGCGCGGGCATCATTGCTCCGGTCCGGAAAGCCGCCGATCTCGCGGGATCCCGCCGAAATTCTTTGCCGGCTGGTTGATCGAAACCATGCCGCGAGAATTGGATCTGGCCGCACGGCCGCGTGATTGCTCAGGATTTTTGTCTGGTGGCCACTCGCGAAGAAACGATCCGTTGCCCGCCCGGAATGGCGCTCGGTATTGCGGACCATATCTGGACGGTCGGCGGGCTTGTGCAAGCGGCGCTTGAACGGTCAGATGTGCCGCCGTTGCCGCGCCCGACGCAGCCGACAACGCTTCGACCGGGTTACAGACCGTTCAGACCGGTCGTAATTCGAGGCGGAAAAATGAGTAAGTCACGATCTTAAATCGCGGATTGTATCCGGCCCACAAATCAAATAGTGTTTGGCCTGGGTGGGGATGCTGAAGGAGGTCGTTTTTAAGAAACACCAATCTTTGTAATGCCTTATGTACAACGCCAGCTTGATCGCCAAGTATTTCTTGGCCCAGTCGGACTCTGACGGAGGCTGGCGACCTGATTTCCAATCTGAAGCTTCAAAAACTCTTGTACTACGCACAAGGGTTCCACCTTGCGTTGCAGAAGGTGCCCCTGTTTCCCGAAATTATCGAGGCATGGGTGCATGGCCCTGTCGTCCCGAAGGTCTATCGGGAGTATTCGCAATATGGGGCGAGCGCGATCCCGATACCCACCGATCTAGATTTCGCCGCCATCGATGGCGAGGTCCGTGAATTGCTTGACGAAATTTATCGCGTATATGGGCAATATTCGGCTTGGAAACTCCGAAACATGACCCATGAGGAAGCCCCCTGGATATTGGGGCGGGAACGTTACGACACCCTCATCACCCACGAAAGCCTGACCGAATACTTCCAAACGCTTCTCCAATAGTGGGAAAGAACCGCCTTAAAAAGCGGCAAGAAGAGGCTGGCCCGCACCTCAAGCCGCCCCATCCATCGAGCGGCATGTCCACCGAACAACTCAGACCCGTTTTCTCCTTGCACTTGATGCCGTCTGGCAAGTATTGCGTGCCGAGTTGCGACCAGAACGGGAAAGCCTGTTTTGCTGAGGCACTCTTCAAACGAGCGCAATTGACGTGGGCTGCGCTCCGACAAGCTGGTGGTGAGGGACTGGGCTACGAATGGATGCCCCGCTACCGAATAAGGGCATCAATTCCGCCCGGCATCACCGAAGACGTAGATAAGTTCATGGTATTTCGCTGCATCGGTAAAGCACCGATGGTTGGTTATCGGGAAGGCGTGACCTTTCATGTACTTTGGATAGACCACGACTTCAGCCTCTACGATCACGGATCGTAAGCCCTGTCTTAATTCAGCCAGTACTCAGGATTTTTGTCTGGTGGCCACTCGCGAAGATTTCGTCTATACCGTCAGTAGAGATTTGACTACGCTCGACGGAACCATACGGGCTTTTGGCCCGCTCAGCCGTCTCGCTCAACGAGGCCCGCGCCGGGAGCGGCCGGGCTGATGCAAAGAGGGAAGCCTCGAGGAAAATTTTTAGCCTATGTCTACCCACAAAGCACGATCGAAATCGCTGGCGGTCCTGATCGCTCCGGTATGCGCGATGCTTCTGGCGTTGATGGCCCAAGGTGCACTCGCGCAGTCGAGCGCTACGCTGTCCGTGCCGATACGGGTAACCGTCGGCGGCCTCTCGGTCTCGGTCAGCGCATCGCAGACGGTGCCGCAAGTATCCTCGGAGCTCAGCGGATGCACCTGCTCTTCGACCGGAATCAATTTCGGCGCGGTAACCGGATCGAGTTTGAAGAGCGCAGCCTTGGCCGCCCGCAACTCGGTGCAGGGAAGTCTTACCATCACATGCCCCACATCGCAGCTCGGAACGTTCGGCATCCAGGTCGGTCTTGATCGCGGCGCAAACGCAGCCGCGCTTGGCCGGCTTCACCTCCCGGCGGGATCGACCGCTGCTCGCGGGTTGAGCAACGGGCGCAGCTTAATCGCGTATGATCTCTACAAGCCGGTGGTCGGTGCGGGGCTGTCCTTTACTGGACTGGCGCCCGCGACCACGCTCACGGCCAACACGGTCCGCGCCGAATGGGGCGACGTTGCCCAGCAGGATGACACCGTACCGTGCGATGTCCCCGGTACGTCCTTGGGCTCGCTATTTTGCCTGCTGGATGAAAACGGAGACGGACTCGCTTTTACACTGCCGGCTACGTTCCTGACGGTTCCATACGATCCAGCCCCCGGATCCGGGGAAGTAATCATTCCGATCGTCGCAACGATTCCCGGCGGCCAGGTCCAGCCGCTGCCTCCGGGAGTCTATACGGACACCGTCACCTTGACCCTGCTGTTCTTTTAGGCTCCTTTTTAGTCTTCCTTCACGGGGGTAGTGATTCGGGTGAAACCGGATCACTACCCTTCTACCCCTGGTGATGAAAAGCAGCGGAGAGCGCGAGCAGACCGGCGATGTCGGCCAGCGCGTGCGCGAGCGCGTTGGCCAGCAGATCCCGGCGCCAGATGTAAAATGCGGTGCCCACGCTGCCGCTGATCAACGTGCTGAGCGCAAGCCCCGGTCCCCAGTGGGGCAGGTGAGCAAGGCTGAAGATCAGTGTGACCAGCGCTCCGGCGGCGAAATAGCTCGAGGTCAACGCGGCGAGCCGCTCGATTGCGTAACCCCGGTAGAGCAGCTCTTCGACGGCGCCGGCGTTGATCGCCGCTATCACCAGGTACCATCGCGGAGCCGCGCCGAGCTTGGCCGCGAAAGGGCCGGCGAAAGGTTGAAGCCCGGTCCAGGCCACGATGCGCTGCGCCAACGGCGCGGTCACGTACATATATACTGCGGCCAGCGCCAGCCCCGAGGCGATAGTCTTCCAGTCCGGTGCGTGCAGCCCGACCGATCCGAGCGGCATCCGCTCCCATCCGAGCACGATAGCCAGCACCACCACCGCGACCGCCGTGAGTGACATCTGTCCGAGGATAAGCGCGCGCATCAGGGCGGGGTCGCCAAAGATACGGTCGCCCCAGGCCGCAAGCGCGATAGGCCCGAAGAGCGCGATAACGATGCCGACGAAGGTGGGCAGGTGCTTCATCGGCTGATGGATCGGCGGCTGGCGGGAGGGGGATGGCGGTCAAAGAGCCGAGCGGCGGAGGCGCGGTTGCCGGCTTGTCTCCTAACCCCGCTCGTCCCTTACCTGGGCATTCCCTTACGCTCGGGGTTGCCGATCCAATGGGCTATCTTGCGAACGAAGTCCCAGACACCTCCGCTCGCTGGGTGAACGTAGTCTGCGTGATTTGGATCCGTGCCCATGCGCTCAAAAATGGCCGATAGCCATTCCTCCTTCGGGACGCCGACGCCCAATTCAGGGAGCCACGATTCGACTTCCCCACCAGGAACGACGAAGATTCCGTATTCCGAGAGCTGGTTGAGCAACGACCCTGCAGACTCTTTTGCCTGCGCATCGAGTAGATTGATGCCGCCGCGTTTCATGTCGGCTTGTTTTGCGCCAAAGGCGTGGAAAATCCCACCTCTGAGTTGACCAAGCGATGTAACGAGTTCGGGCGGAACGAATGCGTCTTCGAGAAGGTCTTTGAGGCCATTTGGTTTGATGATATCGACGTCCGCGATTGCCGCCACCGGTATGCCCATCTCCCGAAGTGGTCTTATGATCCTCCTGAGAGTCTGTTTGTTGTGAGCATTCAAGAAGAGGCAATCATCAGCTCCCTTAGACTTTTCGGCCAGCAGTCTCTCATTGATTTCCTGATAGAATGCTCGGTCTCTATCCCCCTCGCCGACTACGGCGCCCTCATGAAACAAGGCCGCCAGAACTCCGGTTGATCGAAGAAGAGGGTCGCGCATCAAGGATCGGAGGTCTGTCGCCTCCAGCAGCGTTGCCGTCGGGGTGTTGTTTCTGAACGTGAGCCGGACGATGTTGACGGGGGTGCCGCTCTGTACCGCGCCCATTACGAACTCGGAACTGTGAGTCGAGGCGAACACGTTTCCGTCGCGTTCTGAGGCCAGTTCCGCCAGAGTGCGTCCGAGCCTTCGAGCCAGCGGTGGATGGAGAAAGGCCTCGGGTTCGTCCACCAGCATTACCTTGAAATCCGAGCACAGCACTGCGGCGGTTAGCCCGGTATACGCCCCGACGCCGTCGCTAAACTCTGAAATCTCCGTCGCCTGCGAGTGAAAGCGTCGGGCTCTTTCGCCCAAGGATTGCTCTTCATCCGGATCGGTTGGCCTCCTTGGAGACAAACGAACCCTAAGTTGGCCCGGATTAGTAGGATCGATCACAAAGTACTGCCCGAAAGCGTCAAAGGTAATTGACCTCATTCTGTCGAGAGCCTTTGTGTCCAGAAACAAAGCTGCGAGATGATTTTTCGGACTCCCCTGAAGGTTGCCGCAAGGCCGGGGAGCCACCAAGCCGAGACGCGTTGTCCCGTCCAACCGAATAAGGAACAACGGCACCAGTTGGTGAAGAATATCGCCGCACGCATGCTCAAGGGAGATCGCGGTCGATCTAGCGTCGCCGCCTGCTGGGTTGATTCTCGTCACTTGGATGAGTCCCGACGCCAGGTGAGCGCCGAGAACTTCGCGCGAGAGGAAAAGAGCTTTCGCCTCATCCCGCGCGATCGATCTCGGTTCCACGCGCGCGACAATCCTTGTGGCGCGTTTAGCCCCCACCGTTGTTTCACCTTCCAATTCATGTAAGACGAGACTCTTCCCGGAGTTATTGGGTCCTACGAACACGGTGAGCGGCCCGGTTTCAAATTCGAGTGACGACGACGAGGGGTGGGAGCCGAACTTCAACAAAAGGCGCTTAATCATATCGTTGCATCTTCTCGCTGCGGGTCACGGCACGCTTGTTGCGCACCGGGCTGCAGAATGGGTTAGAACCGTCGCCGAGTTCGTGAATGGTCGCGCCTTCTTTTTGAGCGCCAATGTAATCAATGATCGCCTCGCCACGAAGGTCAACCAAATCGGCCCTTGATGTTGCCTACGGGGACCGCGGCCCATTCCATGGCCACTGTATCGCAGATCGCAGCCAGAATTGAGCTTTCCTCGGCGGTGAAGGCACGGCCAGTTGCCTATCCGCCGCCCCGCTCTCATTTGACTCCCGTTTTCAGCCTAACGTAGGTTAGGCACAACCGGGCGGCGGGACATCGCCGCCCGAACCTGCGAGGTTGCCCGATGGCACAGGAATCTCGCTCGGACGCGAGCTTGGCGACAGGCTCACCTTCCACCAACCCGACAGCCGGGCACTGAGCGCGACTCGACTGTCGCGAGGCGACGGAAAATGAGCGAAACACGGCAGCATGGCGGGGCGCCAATCGAGTTCTGGTTCGACTTTGCTTCGGGCTATGCCTATTTCGCCGCGCTTGAAATCGAGGCGCTGGCCGAGCGTCACGGCCGGACGGTCGCGTGGCGGCCTTTCACGCTCGGCGCCGCGTTCAAAGTCACGGGCGCGCAAGGGCTGAGCCGTACGCCGCTCAAGCGCGAATATGCGCGCCGCGACTGGCAGCGCCTCGCAAGGCTCAAGGGCGTGCCCTTCAACCTGCCGGAAAATCATCCAAGAACGGGATTGCCGGCGATCCGCGCCTTTTATCATCTCGAGCGAACGGATGCGCGTGCCGCGGCCGCCTTGGCAAAACGCATCATCATCGGCTACTTCCAGGACGGTCTCGATACGGACGATCCCAACGCCATCGCCGCCGCCGCGGCTCCCCTCGGGATCGATCCGGATATGATCCTGACGGGTATCGCCGATCCCGAGGTCAAGGTCATCGCGCGCCAGCAAGGCGAGCGGGCGGTCGCCCGCGGCGTGTTCGGCTCGCCTTGGATCTTCGTTGACGGCGAGCCTTTTTGGGGCAGCGATCGGCTGCCGATGGTCGAGCGGTGGCTCGAGGGCCCATGGTAGGGGCCGCCGCCGATTGCCAGCGGCCGCGCATGCCATCAGGCGCTTGCAGCCGAAGGAGACGATCAGCCGACAGAATCTTCTAGCCCCTTCGCTCATTTGACTCCGGTTTTCAGCCTAACGTATGTTAGGCCAACCGGGACGGCGGGGAGATCGCCGCCCGAACCTGCGAGGTTGTTCGATGGCACAGGAATCGGCACTGAACTTCAGCTACGAGCAACTGCTCTCCAACGTCAAGCTTGACGCGCCGCTGATCGTCGGCGGGCTGCGATGCCACGGCGGTTTCGACGCGGACGGCATCTATCGCTCGCCGCGCACGATGTGGCGGGTGCCGGGAATCGAGGCTTGGCAGAAGCAGCATCTGGCGACCTCTGTGGTGCCGCTGGTCGAGATCACTGCCGATTGCGTGCCGCCGCATCTGCCGAGCGTCGCGCAGGCCAAGCTGATGCTCAAAAATGGCGTGCGCGAGCCGATTGTCCGGATGCTCACGGAGATCGCGATTGTCGAAGGCTTCGGCGCGACGATTCGCGACCTGCCGGTGCCGCCGCTGGCGAGCTTTATCCGCGAAAGCACCGCGTCAACGGCGCTGGCGCATCTGACCGGCGGATTGTTCGAGGCCCATGCCCGCGACGAGGCCGGATGGGGCGAGGAGGGCGGTCACAAGCAGATGTGGGAAGCGGCGCGCGACGTGGCGCTTTCCAATCCCGAGGTCCCGACAGACATCCTGATGATGATCATGGGGCGGCGTGCCGGGAACCGCCCGCAGCGCCTGTTGCCCACGCTCGCCGAGCCGGTCGAGCGCCTGCTCGGCTTCATGGCCGGCGTGCTGGCGATCGAAGTGTTCGCGCGCTCGACGTTCCAGTGGGCCGAAGAGCTGCTGGGCGACCCGGAAGTCTCCGATTCGCCGGAACAGGCCGCGCGCCTGGTCAGTTACATCCGCTCCGATGAGTCGCCGCACGTCGAATATCTGCGCACCGTCCTGTCGGAAGTCGCGGCGCGCACGCTGATCACCGCCGACGGCGGCGAGATGGCGGGGCGCGAGGCGATCGACGCCTTGATGGGGCGCTCGCTCAAGATGATGATCCGCCAGCGGATGCGCGAGCGGCGCGATCAGATCCATAGCTCGATTCGCACTGCTGCGGCGGGCAAAGTCGCCGACGTCGAGGAGTTCATCGCGCAATTCGACGCGCTCGAAACGCCCTGGGAGCCGCCCGCCTTCGCCCGCGCCGAGCCGGCCGGCGCGCCGTCCACCGGACACGTCGGCTACTGATTCGCGCGTTCACGCTGCGTCAGCCCGCCAAGAAAAGATGCATCTCGCTGAGCGCCTTTACCGCACCTCGCGCACCGGGTTCCTCGCGGCGCAGGTTTATCTAAGCTACAAAGTGCCGCGGATGGTCGATCGGGCGCGGCGCGCGGATCACAAGCGGCGCAACCTGGCGCCGGTCCACGAGCGCAACGCCAACAAGATTTTCCGCACCGCGGTCGAGTTGCGCGGCCTGATGATCAAGCTGGCGCAGGTGATCGGCACCCGCTCCGACGTCTTTCCGCCGGAGTACATCCGGATTTTGAGCAAATGCCACGACGCCGTTCCGCCGCGATCGTTCGCGGAAATCGCGCCGGTGATCGAGCACGACCTGGGCGCGCCGATCGCGCGCCTGTTCGACGACTTCGAGCCGCGTCCGATCGCGGCCGCGTCGCTCGCGCAGGTGCATCGCGCGCGATTGCGGGAGGGCGGCGCGACGGTCGCGGTGAAGGTGCAATATCCCGATATCGCGGAGATCGTCCGCACCGATATAGCCAACATGACCCGGGTCTGCGCGATCTATGAACGGCTCGACCCGCAACCGATCGAGCTGATGCCGCTGTTGCAGGAGCTGCAAAAGTATCTGGGGCTGGAGCTCGACTTTCAGCGCGAGATCCGCAGCGCCGAGCGGATCGCGGAGTTGTTCAAGGACGATCCCGCAGTCACGGTGCCGTGCGTCTATCACGAGTTGTCGGCGGGACGCGTGATCACGATGGAGTTCCATTCGGGGATCAAGCCGACCGACAAGAGCGCGCTGATCGCGGCGGGGCTGAATCCGGCCGCGGTGGTGCAGGAGCTGATGCGGGTGTACGTCACGATGATCCTGGCGCGCGGCTTTTTCCAGGCCGACCCGCATCCGGGGAACATTTTCGTCAATCCGTATCGGCGCGGCGATGGCAAAGTGATCCCGCGCTTCGTGCTGCTGGACTTCGGACTCGCCAAGGAATTGTCCAAAGGCTTCGGCTACGCGCTGTTCAACCTGCTGTTCGCGATCATGACCCAGAACGACGCCTCGGCGATCAAGGCGTTCAAGGAGCTGGGTTTCGAGACCAAAAACGGCGATCCGTCCACGCTGCTGATGATCGCGCATGCGCTCAATCGCCGCGCGCCGGGCCAGCGCTTCGAGGGTGAGTTCAATCAGGAAATCACCGAGGAGCTGTTCAAGACTATCCGCGAGAACCCGGTGATCCGGGTGCCGAGTGACTTCGTGCTGGTGGGACGCTGCTTCGAGCTGCTGTCGGGAATCGCACACACGCTCGGCGCGCGCGCCAACGTGCTGACCGCGATGGCCCCGCCCTCCAACGATCCGACCGAAGCCGCGTAGCGCGCATATCGACGTTCATCAACGCTCATTCCCAGCGAGGCCTCCCGTGAAGATCCTGAGAACTCCCGACGTGCGATTTGCCAACCTTCCCGACTTTGCATTCGCTCCGCACTATTGCGAAATCACAGACGGCGACGGCACGGCGCTGCGCATCCACTATCTCGACGAAGGTCCGCCTGCCGCGGCTCCCGTGCTGCTGATGCACGGCGAGCCGTCGTGGTCGTTCCTCTACCGTCATATCGGTGCGAGCCTCGCCGCGCGCGGCCATCGCGTGCTCGCGCCGGATCTCGTGGGCTTCGGCCGTTCCGACAAGCCCGCCGAGCTAGCGGATTACACCTACGAACGGCACGTGCGATGGATGAGCGATTGGCTCTCCGCGACGCGCTTGTCGAACATCACGCTCTTCTGCCAGGACTGGGGCGGCCTGATCGGGCTGCGGCTGGTGGCTGCGTTTCCTGATCGATTCGCGCGCGTGGTGGCCGCCAATACCGGTCTGCCGACCGGCGAGGGATTCAGCGAGGGATTCCAGCGCTGGCTCGAATTCAGCCAAAAGACGCCAACGCTGCCGATCGGGCAGATCGTGAGCGGTGGATGCCGCCGCGGCCTGAGCGACGCCGAAAAAGCCGCCTACGATGCTCCCTTCCCCGACGAATCGTTCAAGGCGGGTGCGCGATGCTTTCCGACCCTGGTCCCGATTACGCCGCATCACGGCTCCGTCGCAGAGAACAAGGCCGCGTGGAAAGTTTTGGAGGGATTCACCAAGCCCTTTCTGACCGCGTTCAGCGATTCGGATCCGGTGACCAAGGGCGGCGAGATCCTCTTTCAGCAGCGCGTTCCCGGGACCAAGGGGCAGAAGCACGTCACTATCACAGACGCCGGCCATTTCCTGCAGGAGGATAAGCCGAATGAAATCGCCGACTTGCTCCACAGCTTCATAGCCTCGACCAGATCAACCTGAGGAGCGCGAATGAAAGTAGAAAACGCCGTATATCCAACCGCCGATGGACTCCGGGCACTGGCGGAGAGTTCCTCGCCAACCCCAATCGCGATGCTGAACCTGCTCAAGTTTCGCGACAAGGCGTTGTACAAGGACGGGCGGCCCGACGATATCTCGGGCTTCGAAGCCTACCAGCGCTACGCCATCGCGATGACCAAGATCGTCGAACGCGAAGGCGGCAGGATGTTGTTCGCAGGCACTATCAAAAGCGTGGTGATCGGCGAGGTGGGTGAAGTGTGGGATGTCGCCGCGATCATGGAGTATCCGTCGCGCGCCGCCTTCCAGCGCATCGCGACCTCGCCGGAAGTACAGGCGATCGCGGTGCATCGCGAGGCCGGCCTCGAGGGCCAGCTACTGATCATCACCGAAAGCCGGTAACCGGGCCCGCGGCCGCGATGGCCGCGCCGGCCGACGATCCGACGAAGCCCCGACCGAAGCTGCGTAGCGCGCGACCGTCCTGCGCGATTCCCGCGATGGTGCCGTTTCCTCATTGTCCAATACCTTGGCCTCGAAACCGGGCGCGAACTTGCAAAGCGCCCGATATCGGCACAAGTCTAGATCAGGATTGAAAATGGAAATTCCGGCTGAAATTAAGATCCGGAATCATTTCGCGACCGGGGCGGGAATCCCTCGCGATCGTAATCGTCGCGGCCGCACGGTCTTGCGCGTAGTAATCGCCGCCGGGCTCATATCCGCAATTGCCCTCCTGCCCAACTCGCCGTCGATTGCACAAGCCGCATCGGGTCCGGCGATCTCGCTCAGCGGTCCGGCAGACGGGTCGGCGCTCATCGTTGCCGAGGGATTGCTGACAGTCTCATTCGGCCGGCAGGGCGTGGGCACCACCACGGCGCCCAAAGATATCATCCTCACCAGTACCGGAACGGAACCGCTGACTGACTTGCAGATCGGTACGACGGGTGACTTCGCGCAGACCAGCAATTGCGGAACCACGCTCGCTCCGGGCATGAGTTGCGAGATCTCGATTACCTTCGACCCCACGGAACTCGGGAACAGAACCGGCCTCCTTACCGAGAACTACAGCGGTGGCGCGGGGAAGGTGGCGTTCAAGGGTGTTGGCGCCGGCCCCTCGATCAAGTCTTTCGCTCCGCATTCCGTATCCCCGTTCGCCGCGTTGACGATAAAGGGCAGCGGCTTCGCGTCGTCGTCGCCGGTCTTCGTCAATTTCGCGGCGAAAGGGAGTCCGACCATAGCGGTGCCGGCCACCGCAGCCACCGAATCTTCGATCACCGTCGCGGCGCCTCCTGCGTTTAATGCTGCGGCCGGGACGAGCGTGCCGAAGGACTTCAAAATATCGATAACTGAAGCGCTACCCTCCGGCAGCTTCACTTCGAACTCGGTGGGGAGTCTCGCTGTCAAAGCCCTTCCGCCCGAGCCTGATATTCCACCCGGGACCCTCGTGCTCGGCTTGATGCAGGGTGAGGTGCAGTTTGCCCAGTCCTTGCAATCCAACATCACCGGCACCGAATTCGACAATCCTGCGATGCAAACAGCCTTGCAGGACGCGGCAAGTGGGCTCAGCAGCCTGATCGCGACGCTCCAGCCCGTGGTGCAAGGTACCGTTCCGAGCGTGACCCTCGGCACGGTTGGGAGCCGTTCGATAACAATCGACTCCACGCAGCTGCGGCTCGGCGACCAGATGATCCTGGCATTGCTCGAACGGCTCGCCTCCCAACCGGCTCCCGCGCCGGCTGGGCTGGTCTCCAGATTTTCCCCGGACCAGTCGGGTTCCTGTATGTCCGGCGGTGCGAGTACCGCTCTTAATGACGCCAGCAGTAACTCTGCGCTCTTTTCGGCCGACATAGCCGCGGAATTAAGTCAGTCGCAGGCCCCGGGATGCGCGGTCGCCCAAAGCTTCGACACGGCGCTGGGGCTTTTCAATGGCGTGGCGGCCGTCGCAATAGGACTGTGCGTGCTGGCGGAGGCGCCGGTCGCCGCCGCCGTGGTCGCGGCGTACGTGGTTTATGTAGACCTTGGATTCGGCGGCGGACTGGTAGGGATCGGAGGCACGCTGGCCCAGACCACGCAAGGCGCAAAGCAGATAGTCGCGGCCGGCGAGAAATATTTCAGTAAGGGCCTCGACACTTTGGTTGATCAAGTGCTCCCGGAAGTCGCCGGACAGGCTCTGGACCTCATCAACAAGACTCACGAAATCGCTGAGTCTTACAACTCCTCTGAAACCACCCCGCCACAATGTTCCACTGGTCAGACGCTGTGCAACAACGCGTGCGTTTACCTCGGTACCGGGGCGAACTGCGGCGGGTGCGGACAGGCATGTTCTGCCGGTGCGATTTGCGGCTTCACCGGTTCAGTTGCTTCCTGCGGATGCCCGACCTTCGACCAGCAATGCAACGGCAATTGCACCGACCTCAAGATCGATCCGAACAACTGCGGCGTGTGCGGAAACGCGTGTCAGTCAGGCATGGCCTGCGTGAGCGGCCGATGCGCATGCCGATCCGACGAGACCTCGTGTAGCGGCCAATGCGTCGACCTTGGCACCGATCCGAACAACTGCGGCGCTTGTGGGAATGAGTGCTCCAGTGGCTCCTGTAGCGGCGGTAAGTGTGCCAGCGGCCCCGGCTTTTGTTGCGAGACGGCTCCCGCAAACGCGTGCGAACCGTGTACGTCAGATGCCGATTGCGGCGGCGCCCCCGGCAGCGACGATTGCTCGGTTGACTGCACGGACCAGGCCTGCGTCCAAGCCTGCGCAACCTTTTGCGGCGACTGAGGAGCGGCGCGCGCGATCACCGGACGCTTCGGTTGCTTGACGCGTTTCGGTCTCATTCACGGTGCGCCGGTCCCGTGCAGAGTGACCCCTAACAGGCTTGCATTTGGGCGGCGTAATTTGGGTAGTGTCTCAGTTTGGCTCGATAGGCGTACCGGCCGGCTCAATCGACCGGTCGCCGTCCGTGAAGTGGGAAAGAGATTCGGGATTCTTCGCGCGCCAAGCAACGCAGACGCGCGAGAATGACAACGAGGCGAATTTTCTCTGTCATTCCCGCGCGTGGCTGCCGCGCGAGGAATCCCGGATTTTGCCTGCCTGCCGAATTTCAAATTGAGACACTACCGTAATTTGCTTGTAGTCGTGCTGCATCACATGCTTGTATATACACGGCACAATAAGCTTGTAGCAACCCAAGTTGGTGCCGAAGTCTCATCGTGCCAAAACCGAATGAAAAACTGGCGGAATCGCTCGCCGCGCTTGGGGAGCTTCAGAAGGGCGGGCGCCGCGTTTTCCGGTCGCGCGAGCTAAGCCGCACGCATCGGGAGCGGCTGCTCCGCAACGGCTTCCTGCGGGAAGTGATGAAGGGCTGGCTGATCTCCTCCAGCCCGAGCGTGCGCGATGGCGACAGCATACCGTGGTATGCGTCCTTCTGGGAATTCTGCGCAAGCTACTGCCAGGACCGGTTTGACGATGCTTGGCACCTGTCGCCCGAGCAGTCGGTTCTTCTGCATGCGCAGAATACCGTGATTCCAACCCAGGTGGTGGTCTACAGCCCCAAGGCCACGAACCACACCATGAACCTGCTCTTCGGCACATCTCTGTATGACCTCAAACAGCCGGAAATGCCGACCGCGGCGGACGTGTCGATCAAGGACGGGCTGCGGCTGTGCTCTCCTGCGGCAGCGCTGGTGAAGGTTCCGGAGGCTTTCTTCACTCGAAATCCGATCGAGACTCAGGTCGTGCTGGCGGGTATTCGCGAGGCATCGGATGTGCTGCGGCTTCTGCTCGACGGCGGCCACTCGGCCAAAGCGGGGCAGCTCGCAGGAGCGTTCCGCCGCATCGGCCGCCCGCAGATAGCCGACGAGATCATCAAGACGATGAAGTCTGCGGGATACGACGTGCGCGAAACCGATCCCTTAGCACGGGAGCAGACCTTCGGCGTTTTGCCGACCCTCAGAGCGCCCATTGTCGGGCGCATGCACGCGATGTGGGAATCCATGCGGGGAGTGGTCGTCGAGACATTCCCGAAAGCGCCGGGCCTGCCGCGAAACCGGGGAGAGTATCTGCGCTTCGTGGACGACATGTACCAGAGCGACGCTTACCACTCGTTGTCAATCGAGGGCTACAGCGTCACGCCGGCGCTGATCGAAAGAGTGCAGCGAGGAGACTGGGACGATCACGAAGACGACCGCGAGAGCCGCGACGCATTGGCGGCGCGCGGCTACTGGCAGGCTTTCCAGAAAGTGAAGGAAACGGTGGGCGAAGTGATTGTTGGCGGCAATGCCGGCGCCCTGGCGCGCACGGCTCACAAGGAGTGGTACCGCGAATTGTTCCAGCCCTGTGTGGCGGCTGGCTTGATTAAGGCTGGGGCGCTCGCGGGCTACCGGAATAACCCGGTCTATCTGCGCACGTCGCGCTATGTGCCGCCGCGCTGGGAAGCGGTTCGCGACGCCATGCCGGCGCTATTCGATCGGCTGGAGCACGAACCGGTGCCCGGCGTCCGCGCCGTGCTGGGGCACTGGCTGTTCGGCTATGTCCATCCCTACCCGGACGGCAACGGGCGGCTGGCGCGTTTTTTGATGAACGCGATACTGGGCTCGGGTGGCTATCCGTGGACGGTCATCCGGGTTGAGGATCGTAACGGCTATCTGGCGGCGCTGGATCGCGCCAGCATCGACCTGAAAATCGAGCCGTTCGCGCGATTCATCGCCGAACGGGTGCGGCGCTCGATGAAGCAGGCGGCTGCGAAAGCGCGCGGGTAATGTCGAGGGCGACGAACCGGCGCGAGACGACTCCCGAAAACGCGTGCGGACGGTGTACGTCAGATGCCGATTGCGGCGGCGCCCCCGGCAGCGACGATTGCTCGGTTGACTGCACCGACCAGGCCTGCGTCCAAGCCGGCGCAACCTTTTGCGGAGACTGAGGCTAATCGGGCGCCGATTTTGGATCGCCCGCGCGCAACCTGCCCTCTCTGAGCCAGCGGATCAAAGACGGCGACAGTTCCGCGTTGATCTTGCGTTCGTAAAGCTCGAGGTCGGCGTCAGTCAGGACGCCAACCCAACGGTTGTTGGTACCACTGTGAAGGAAGGTCCGATGACCGTCCTTGAAGGCGCGCTCGGCGCCAGCCAGCAGCACCCCTCTGTCGCGCTTCATCGCCTCGAACGAAGCGGCTTCGACCAACTGCGGCCATAGGCCCCCCGGTGTCTCGATACCAAGAAAGCCGGCGATGCGCTTCATCTCGCCCGAAAGGTCAGCCTTCAAATCGTTGTAGTGGACCAGGAGCAGGTTGGATCGCCGCCGTTCGGCCCAGAACGATCGCTCAAGGGCAAAAAAGGCATCCGACATCCTCGGGGGCAGGTTCTCGTCGCTATCGGCGATCCAATAGAGACAAAATTCGCGGGCGGTCCTCGGCGGCCGGGGCATGGGTTGCTTTATGGTTTCGTCAGCCATACCGACCTTATCGAAAGCCCCCCAAGCCTTTGGAACGACGCTGTTGAAATGATTGAGGAACGACATGCACGCATCGCGGCCGTCACGCGCCACGTGGATGTATCTCACCTCGTCATAGATGGGCAGCGCGTCGAGCGGCAGATGAGACTTCAGGAACCGCCGATGGGTCTGCGCCTCGATCAAAGCCAGTGCCATTTCGATCGGTATTTGGATCCGGGAGTCCAGCCAGGGCGACAATTCTCCCAACCGGCGCGGCTGCGGCGATTGGAAGATCAGCAGATTGACGATCTGCTGCATCCAGGTGGTGCCCACCTTGGGCGCCGTGGCGATGATGACATCGCCCTGGCGCGGCTTATAGCCAGACCACTGGCGGCTGTCACAAGCCCAGTCCCGTACGACTCGGGTCGGTGCGCGGCTCAACATGGCGACTCCTCCGTGGCAGAACCTCGCAGCACGCCAAGCGCGGGGCGCCGCCGTGGCAATTCGCGTGAATCGGACTTGGCTCATAGCTTCGTGAAGCCGTCCGCGCTCCATTGTTCCGAGCCAACTCCATTGTGGACGAAGAACAGCCCGTCCGGATCGTATTTTCTTTTGATTTCAGCGAGGCGAGGATAGTTGCTCCCCCAGTACGATTGTTGCCATCCGTTCTCGAAGTAATTGCTCTCGCTCACGTACGCTCCCGTTTCCCCTGCGACGGCTCGAAGTTGATTCATGCATCGATCAACGCGCTCCGCAGCTTTCCGGCCCGCCTCAACCGATGGCTCATGCCCGGGAATTCCCGGATATGCGGGTCCCTGGGCGTCGGCTACGATCGCCAGCGCGAAGGCGGTCAGCACGGCTGGATTCATCGTGGTGTCTTTCGCCGCGGCGATCGCGTCGGCAGGCGCTCCCGCGAGTCCCTTGTTGAAGTGCAGTTCGACACTTGAATACCGAGAGCTTGCAAACAACGCGTCGGCGAGACGCTGCTGCGCGTCTTCCTCGAGTAGCGACGCGGGTAGCCACAGCGATTCGAAACCCCAGATAAACCAGCCCACCTGCCCCCCGTCTCCCGCCCACCACGCGTTATTGGGATCCGCGCCAGGCCGATTGTCGAAGTCCAAAACAGGCTGGTGCATCAGGTGTGCGAGGCCATAGTCAAGCAACCCAATTAGGGGATTGCCGTTTGGATTGGGGAAAGCAATTTCAGGCCAATGCTCTTTCCACCATTGCACGTCCCACCAGCGTCGCGCCGGTATGCTTCCGATAACCACTCGCCCTTCAATCGAATATGCGTGCGGCGAACCCTTCACCCAGTCCAGAAACGGCTGCCAGAGCTCTTTCGTCTGCTGGGTGTCCAACCCGTGAGAGACCATGCTGATGACGAGCTTGTTATCGGGGTTCACGTGGGCCTGCTCGCCCCAATGGTCGTTGAAGAGATTCTCCCGGTAGAAGCTCACGAACTCGCGGATCAGGCGCCGATAGTCATCATCCGACGCCGCCTTGATCGTGAAGTTGACGGCGCCGAAGAACTCGGGAAGATCGTGAACACGTAGTGTCATCTTACTCAACACGCCGAAGCTGCCGCCTCCGCCGCCTTTCAGCGCCCAGAACAGATCGGGGTTAGTGCATGCGTTCGCGACGCGAATCTCGCCGTCGGCGGTGACTACTTCGGCTTCGAGCAAGCTTCCTGCGGCCATACCATAGTGCTTCGAGTAACTTCCAAAGCCGCCACTTTGAATCAGACCCGCCGCGCCTACCGTTGTGCATCCGCCACCTTGAACGTATTTCCCGCCCTTGGTCGTAACCGCGTCGTACGCTTGCATCCAGATCGTTCCAGCGCCCAGCGTCACAGCCGGTTGCGGTTGTAGAGTATGCTCGCATCCCTGCGGAACAAATTCGGTATGCATCGCGATGTCGTTCATGTGCCGCGTCCAAATCAGAAGTGAATCAGGCGCGTTGGACGTGCCCTGGTAGCTGTGGCCGCCGCCCTTGACCACCAGGCGCAAGTTATTGTCGCGGGCAAAATTCACGGCCTGAGCGATGTCATGGGCATTTCTTGCCGCGACCGCGTAAACGCTTGGTTTGGTAGCCCATGCGTTGACCCATCCCAAGGTCTGCGTGAGCCCCGGCTGATCGCCGATGTAGTACGGATTCTTTATGTTCTCCGAGAGAAGCCTGGCTGCGCCGCCTGACGGATCAGTTTCCGAAAGGGGAAAGTTGACCGGAATCAAATTTCCGCCGACCGCATCGTTGAGTCGCTTCCACGCCGACTGCGATGGCCATGCGACATCGGAAGGACGGCGCCGGCGGAAATTCGTACTCGCCGACAGGCCGCGCGGCAAAATCGGCAGCAGCGCCGCCGCCGATCCGATTGCTTTCAAGAATGCTCTTCTGTTCATTGACCCAAAGTAAACTTACAGGCGTGCCGCCTTGACTTCGAAACGTACACCCTCGCGGCGCTGGACGAAGCTGACGATCTCGAACAGATTGCCGGCGCGCGGGTTGCCTGTCGGTCCCAGCATTCTCATGAGGCTCTTGGAAGGGATGTGCGTGGCTTCGGCCAGGTCCGCCCACGGTCGCGTAGATGTAATCGCGCGAGACTCTCGACCTCTTCGACCGAGCCGGTATCGAGCATCAGAGGGAGCAGGCCCGGCGGCTCGTGCAGGCGCTCGCGGCCTCGATGAAGACAGGTCCATGCCTGCGCGACCTTTTGCGGCGAGCGCCCGCGCGCGCGAAACCTAGACGCGGACACAAAGCCCACCAGTCCTCCGCGGCTGGCGGGTGCCGTGACAGGCCGGTCTATTTTCCCTTGAGGCGAGGATCGGTGCTCGCGATGGGTTGCCTCATCGTGTGGGTGCTATGCCTGGGTGCACGCCTGCTTTCGATGAGGCCGACGAGGATGATGAGGGTGGCGTATAGGTGACAACACAGACGACGCCGGAACCGCCGACGGTTGTCGTCACTCCCGTTGTGGAATCAGTCGCCGTATAGAGGTCATTAGGGTCGCCGAATGAAACGGGAGAAACGATAACTGGCAGATTCACGGTAGCGTCAGTGAAGACGGCCACACCGCCAGAATAGCAGATTATACCGTCAGTGCCTGTAGCCGCCGATGCGATCGTAGACGAAAGCACGACAGCGCCTAGAATTATCAATACCGCGTTCATACATGGAACCTCCAATGAGAGAGATTTGCGAACCGAGCCAGTGCGCCCCTTTTTGCGCTCTGTATCAATCATGTTCGCGGTACGGTTGGGAGGTCAACTCATAAAGTGGCGAACCTGTCAGGTTGAGGACACTTGACCACGGGCGATTTGCCCGAGCGCGACGGGAAACAACGGAGTGTTGGCCACGGACGGCGCGAGAGTGCTATTAGTTGCGCTCTCGAACTCCAGGAGTTTCCGCGATGCCGCACGCGCCCACCGATTACCAGCTTCGCTATCCGATCGATTTCGGTGATATCGATCCTCGCGTAGTCCAGAAAGTCGTTCAGCTCTACGCTGCTGACGGCGTCAAGTCGAAGGGAATCCTCTACCAGCCCGTGCGCGGCATTCCCAGGACGGTCGTGATCATGGCGCATCCGCGCGCCGACTTTGCCCATCATTATTCGATCCCGTTCTGGGTCGAGGCCGGCTTCGCCGCGTTCGGACAGAACACGCGCTATCTGAACAACGACTCGACGATGCTGCACGAAAACCTGCTGCTCGATCTCGCCGCGGGAATCAAATACCTGCGCGAGGAAGAGGGTTTCAGGAACATCGTGATGCTCGGCAACTCGGGCGGCGGATCGCTGTTCGCCTACTACGACTCGCAGGCGCGCCTGACCAAGGGCGAACGCGTCGCCTCGCCGCCGGGCGGCAGCGCGCCCGACCTGAACAATTTCGATTTGCCCATCGCGGACGGATTCATCGCGCTGGCGGCGCATCCGGGACAAGGAGCGGTCCTGATGGGCTCGCTCGACGCCGCGGTGGTTGACGAAAGCGATCCCTTCGCGACCGATCCGGCGCTCGACATGTACGACGAGCGCAACGGCTTTCGCACGCCGCCCGAACCGTCGCGCTATCCGAGCGAATGGCTGGCGCGCTATCGCGAGGCGCAGCGCGCGCGCGCCGCTCGCATCGACGCGATCGCGCGCCGTCACATCGCCGAGGCCCGAATTGCCCGCGAAGCGGCGCGCGCCAAGGAGTCTCGCCGCGACCGGTGGGAATCGCGATCATTTTATGCGCCGCGCGATGGCGCCGCGGGTGATGGTCGTCTATCGCACGCAGGCCAATCCGAACTACCTGGACTTGAGCCTCGATCCGTCCGAGCGCGCGCCCGGATCGATCTTCGCGCCGCGCCCCGATTTGTTCAACTACCACGTCTTTGGGCTGGGCCGGGTCGTCACGCCCAACGCGTGGCTCTCGACCTGGTCGGGGCTCGCGTCGCACGCCAATTTGTTACGCAATATCGCTAAAGTGACGGTGCCGACGCTGGTCGTCGGCGCGATGGCCGACCAGGACATCTTTGTCTCCGACGTGCGCGCCGAGTTCGAGGCGTCGGGCGCCGCCGACAAGCGGATCGAGTTTATCTCGGGCGCCGATCACTTCATGCGGGCCGGCGGCGTCAAAGACGATCAGGGCGACCCGCGTCCGCGCCTGATGAAGCTGCTCGCCGATTGGACGCGCGAGCGTTTCGCCCCCTGATTCGCAGCCGTCAACCCGCTCGCGCGCGCAGGATTACGCAATCGCCGCCGCGGCGTGATCGCGCTCGAAGCGCGCCGCAATCTCCGCGAAGCGTCCGGAGCGCAGGTCCTCGCGGAGCGCGGCCAGGCCGCGTTCCACGGCCTGCGCGCCGAGCCGGCGAAAGCCCGAGGTCGCGTCGCGGAAGCCCTGATCGAATAGCAACTCGGGCCGGCTCGCTGCCGACTCGAAAGTTAGATCGCCGGCGCCCGAATAGGCCACCGGCGCAGCCGTCACCGAGCCGAACCCGGCACGCAGCAGCGCGCCGATCAGCGCGCCGAGCGGCGGATGGAGCGGTATCAGGATGCGATCGATCTCGGGAAAGTAATGGCGATACCAGAGCGCTTGCAGATTCTCGCGCGCCACGGCTTGCAGCACCGCCCCGGTTCGCACCACGCGTCTGAGCTCGGCCAGTGCCGCGCCAAGATCGCCTAGATGGTGCAACACGTTCACCGCCGCGGCAGCGTCGCACGAACTGTCTTTGAGCGGAAGTTTCAGCGCGTCGAAGATCAGCCATCGGGCGCCCACCTTCGCCCGCCCGCGATCGATCATCGGCGCGGAGCGATCGCCCGCGACGACCTGGAAACCGCGCGCAGCCAGCGCGGCGGTGTAGTTGCCGGTGCCGGCGCCGATCTCCAGCACGCTTCGGGCGCGTAGCGCGGCGAGCGCTTCGCAGAGTGCCTGCGCGATCGCAGGTTCGGCCCGCCGCGAGCGATCGTAATTCCCGGCGATCGTGGCGTAGTCGATTCCGGCCTGGTGCGTAAGCGTGCTCATGGCCTGACCTACAGATGCCGCGCAGGCACGTACGAGGCAAACGGCGACCGGGACTGGGCTCAGTTCGCACCGAACCAGCGACCGAGTGGCGGTCGCCCTAAACCGCCTCGTAAAGCCCACCTCAGACTGTCATTCTCGCGCGTGGCTGCCGCGCGAAGAATCCCGGGTTCTGTTTGCGACTTTCCCTATTCCACACTCAAATCAACCCGGGTAGCATTCGTCGGCTCGATCGGCCTGATCGCGCGCCTACGCGTCGCACGTGGCGATACAGCGGAGCAGATCCGGGATTCTTCGCGCGGCAGCCACGCGCGAGAATGACATGAAAGCACTTCGGATATTGAAGTCTCTGAAGGTCGAAGACCTAGAATTCGAGCCCAAGACGGCTTTCGAGAAGTTCAAGAACCTCGCTCCGAGTGATCCTCTCCGTACCAAAAGATGAGATCGGGAACGGGCGAGCAAAGGTTCGCGAGAGACGCAAGATCTCACACCTTTAATGGCCATGCCCTAATGGCCAGCGCGGCAAGGTTCTCTTGTCGCTGCGCAATCTCTTCCGGTCCCCATTTGTTGAATTGTGCCGCTCCCTTAGTCAGGGAAAATTTCGATTTGGACAGAACTGGTCTCTTTACATCGTAGCCGCCGTTTCCGAGATCCGAGTTTGGGGTAGCTTGGAGCAACACTAAGTTGCCTAGCCGATGGCAATTCTCTTCGCGTACATTTCGTGGAATATGCTGCCAGGCGAGGGCATCCAGATCTTGGGGGAGTATGTGTTCGAGGGTTATCACATCGGATGCTTCATTAGGGACGTACTGGGGCTCCGATTCGCCATCCGCTTCACGCTGAAGAACCTGCAAATAGTATCGCGCCAGCTCCGCCCAACCGATACTTGCAGTCGAAACAGCAGACTCGAAGCGTGCATTGTCAGGCACGATTTCACGCATGGCCTTTGCGGCGGCTGAAGTATTCTTAATGACGCCGGTCGTTATCTCGTGCGCTCGGCGGTTGTAGTGAATCTCAAGGCTTCCCCCACCCACGTTCGCCATTAGGCATCGAACCGTCCAGCATACCGCGCCGTCTAATAATTTAACCACTTCCGCTCGACTAAAGTTTTCCAGAGCAGCCAGCAACATGGGTCCAACCTGCTTGACGCCATAGGAGGCCAGTACGGCAAGCTGTTTCCGTGCGGTCGCTGGATAAGAGGCCCATATCTCGGAAGATGGGTTGAATAGAGCCGCATATAACGGAGCATTCGACGCAAGATGGACGCTGAAATCGACAGCGGTCTGTTTGTTTTTGATTGTGTCCCTGATTTTGTCGTATAAGAACCGGTCCCTGACGTGTCCGTACAAGGCGATCCAGGTGTGGCGGACATAGTCCATTTGCGTTTCTTCGGGTCGTGGCAGGGTCTCAATAACGCCCGTCATCGATTGCCATTTCTCGATGACTTCCTCTATCCGGTCGTCGGCCATCGCATAAAGGCGGTTTTTCAACAAATCGACCGATGACAGTCTGCAATCCTCGGTCGTTCATCGTCTCAAATATCAAGTAGGACATCCGTTCGTTGTGAACTTTCACTTGGATTATCCGAGCGCGATACTCTAGAAAATCCACCCAATTGTGAAGTTCGTCGCCACGATCTGACTTGCGAAGTCGCTCAACAATGTTTTCGACGTGTTTGGCGGCGAGCTTAGCGGCACGGTCAATACGACGGTGAGATTCTTTTGTCGGCTTGATCTTCCGCCCAGCATGATCGGGCGGACGCAGGATGCGGTTCAGAAAATACTCGCGGTCCTGAACGTTCAGGGTGAGCTTGGGAATTTCCTCGGAGGTGCGGCGATGAGTCGTCAGAATGAACTCAGATTCAATGCCTCCCGCGGCCTTGGCGTCTCCGGTGGTGACAAAATAGTCCCGAATGGCGGCCAGAAGGATCAAAGAGGTTGCCAACCGTTGCTGGCCATCGTTAACCTCCAAACGACCCGCTGAGCCCTTTACAACCACTATCGAGCCGAGAAAGTATTCAGGAAGATTGTCTTTAATCGCACCTGCAAGATCTTGATAGAGGTCGGTGATCTGCTCTTTTTCCCATTTGTACGAGCGCTGATGGATCGGCACCGCCAATTCATTGTCCTTCAAGGCGTGGCCGATGGTTTCCGGCGTGATTTCGATGTGTTCTGCGCCGGTGGTGTCCGCCATCGAAGGTTCCTCCGCTCGTAGAGATTGCGTTCCAACATTACGCGACCGCCCTACGAGAGCAAGGTCAGCTAGGTATATTAACGCTCTCAGGTGGGCGCGATGTAATGTTCTTCGAGCAGGTATTTTACGTCGGGGCGGCCGAGGATCTCGACGAAGCAAACCTGGTCGGCCGGGTTGAGGTCGATGATCAGGTAGCCTTCCGTCGCCTGCAGCTCGACTACGCGGCTCACCTTGACCTCGGGGGCGGTCGCGAAGCTTGCGCAATTCTCGTCGCCGCAGTCGCAGATCGATTCGATCCGCAGCGCGCGCAGTTGCTCCTCGAGCGCGGCGGCGTCGGTCTGGCGCAGCAGATAGATGATCTCTTCGAGCAGATCGGGCAGGACATCGCTGACGAGTTGGGCGGCCATCGCAGGTCAGCCGATTTAATCACAAATGCCGCCACAATGCTGCGCGGTCACCAAGACCACTCACACGCCACGCGCGTCGGGCGGCCAGATGTGTTTGTGGATCTGAAGCTGCAAGCGCGCCGGGATGCGATCTTCGAGTATCCATCCGGCCAGCCGCGCCGATTCGAGCCGCCCGAAGGCGCAACTGAACAGCACCGCGTTGACGCGCTCGGCCAGCGCGCGGCTTAAAACCACCTCGCGAGCCCATTCGTAGTCGGCGCGATCGGCGATCACGAACTTGACTTCGTCGCGCGTGCCGAGATGGTCCAGGTTGCTCCACAAATTTCTTTCGCATTCGCCGCTGCCGGGACACTTGAGGTCCATGATCTTGATGACGCGCGGATCGATCGCACTCACGTCGCTCGCGCCGGAAGTCTCGATCATCACGCTCAGGCCGCGCGCGAGCAGCGCTCGCATCAGCGGATGGACGCCTTCCTGCAGCATCGGCTCTCCGCCGGTTATCTCGGCGAGCGGGCAGCAATAGCCTTGCACCTGCTCGGCGACTTCCTCGACCGTCATCCGGCGTCCCTCGTTGAAGGCATATTCGGTGTCGCACCAATCGCAGCGCAGATTGCATCCGGTCAGCCGCACGAACACGCACGGACGCCTGGCGTGGGTCGACTCGCCCTGGATACTGTAAAAAATTTCGTTGACCAGCAGGGTCTGCGCGAGGTCGGGCGCCGCGTCAAACAAGATGTCAGGCAAATTGCTTGCGCGCCGCGGCGAGCGCGTCCTCCATCACCTGGCGCAGCGGCACGCGATGCTCCAGCGCGGCGCGGCGGCAATCATCGTACTCGGGCGCGAGCGTCGCGGGTGCGCCGCCGTCGGGGCCGGAAACCTTGACCCCGATTTCGCCCCATCGCGTCGCCACCTTTACGATTTCGCGATTGAGCTTGAGGCGCGACACCGGATGGAACCGGATTCCGATCGTCGAGGTCTCAGCGAACAGCACGGCCGCGAGCCGTTCGCGCAGCGCCGCTTCGGCGAGCACCGCGAGCGTCACGCCCGGCCGTCCCTTCTTCATGATCGTCGGCGTAATCGTCACGTCGCGGGCGCCGGCGGCGAACAGCCGCTCCGCCAGGTGATCGTAGATCTGCGGGTTGAGATCATCGATATTGGTCGCGATCTCCACCATCTCGTCGGACGCAAATGCGTGACGCTCCGCGCCGACCATGATCCGCAGCACGTTGGGCCGATCGCTGAACTCTTTCGTCCCCGCGCCGTAACCGACTTTTTCGATCTCGAATGAAAATGGCACAGGCGCGGGCCGCGCAAGCGCCTTCAGAACCGCGGCGCCGGTCGGCGTGACCATCTCGGAGGAGCCGTCGCCCAGCCGTACCTCGAAGCCGGCCAGCAACTCGGCGGTGGCCGGCGCCGGCGAGGGAATCACGCCGTGCGCAGAGCGCACGAATCCCGAACCCGCCGGCAGCGCCGAGACCAGGATGCGATCGATCCCGAGCCGGTCGAAACCCCATGCCGACGCGATCACATCGACGATCGAATCGACCGCGCCGACCTCGTGAAAGTGGACTTCTTCGGGGCTGGTGTGATGGACCTTCGCCTCCGCGCCGGTGAGCACGGCGAAGATCGCGTTCGCGTTGCGCTTGACCGCCGCGGGCAGGTCGCCGGCCTCGATCATCGCGTGAATCTCGCCGAGGTGGCGCTCGGGTTGCGGCTCGAGCACCACGACATCGAACTTGGTCGCCGAAATTCCGCTTACGATCTTCCGCCGCGTCGCGATCCGATAGCCGCGTACCGGCAGCGAGTCGAGCGCCCGCCTGAGCTCGGCGAGCTCCGCGCCGCAATCGAGCAGCGCGCCGGCGATCATGTCGCCGGAGAGCCCGGAAAATGCGTCGAGATAGGCGGTTTTCATCACTTCTTCTTTACAGACCAGTATGCCACAAGTTAGGATCGAAGAGCGAAAATCCGGTTTGGATTGCGGCTGATATGAGATGAGGCAACGGGAGCTCGAGTTCTTCCACCGCCTTCTGGAAACGCGCAGGCGTGAAATCCTGAGCGAGGCGGAACGCGCGGTAGGCTCCATGAACAGCAAGCCTGAGGAGCCTTTTGCCGATCCGGCCGACCGGGCCACGCTCGAGTCCGATCGCAATTTCCAGCTTCGCCTGCGCGACCGCGAGCGCAAGCTGCTGGCCAAGATCGACGAGGCCTGTGACCGCATCAGCGACGGCACCTACGGCCGCTGCGAGGAATGCGCCGGCGAGATCGGAATCGAGCGGCTCAAGGCGCGCCCGGTCACCACCTTCTGCATCGCGTGCAAGTCCGACCAGGAAGCGCGCGAGCAGAAACGGCTCGCCCGCTGACCTCCGCCAACTTTGGAGCAGGATGAAAGTTCGCAAGGCCGTTATCGTCGCGGCCGGTTTCGGCACCCGCATGCTGCCGGCCTCGCGCGTGATACCCAGGGAGATGCCGGTTTCCTGATCGCGGAAATCGGCCTCGGCTTGAAACGGCCCGATCTCGCTGATAGGTTGCGGGCTTATCTGAGGTCGATCTCCGATCCGCAGATTTTTCCCACCTTCGGTGGGGCAGTAGCTCAGCTGGGAGAGCATCACGTTCGCAACGTGAGGGTCGAGGGTTCAAATCCCTTCTGCTCCACTTCTGACCTCTCGGAATCGGTTGTTACGCTTCGCCGACCGTTTCGAGGAACCGTCGAATCAAGGTTCGGTCGAATCGGTATCCGCTCGATTGCATTTGGGAAATAATCGGGCGAACGAGATCGATGTGTCGCAGTTGTTTCGCCGCGGCCAGGATGCGCAAGGTTCCAACGACTTCGATTCCAAGCTCGCGAGCGGCCCGCCGGGCGCGGGTTTCGTCTACGAGTAACTGTGCCCCATGCTCCCGCGCAAGCGCAATCGCTTCACACTCTCCCGCGTGCAGGCCAAGCGGCAACCGATCGAGAATCGAGTGGTCGGCAACAGACGCTCTACGAATCCAGCCGGCCCGAGCAACCTCCGCCGCACCTGGCATACCGCCCTTGCTGACGACGATCTCGTCGTGGACGGCGTTGGGGATTATCAGCGAGCCCGTGACTTCGCGGAGAAGAGAGAGCCGACCGACGCGGGCGAAGATGATGATGGGACCGGCATCGGAAACGATCATGTGGCGCCGTTGCGCTTAACCTCGGTGGCCAACTCTCGATCGAGGTCCCCGACGCTCATGCGAACTGCCGGCACGTCGTAGCGACCCATGAGATCGAGAAGCTCCCAGCGGGCGAGACCGAGAATTGACGCAGCTTGCGCTTCCGAAAGCCGGTCGAGGCGCAAGAGATCCATTACGAGAGCCTCGCGCACGCGGCGTGGCACTTCCGAGTCGCTCCAGCCAAACGCTCCCACGACCTCTTGCGGCAAGCTTACGTGAAAATCCTTCTCTGCCATGGAACTGACCTCGTCCAACCATCATACGCTACCCGAAGGCAGGATGGCACGCTTTGCTGTGCGGTAGAGACCCGCTGCGTCGCCCACCATCCGTTGGAAGTGAAGATGCGCATTCTGCCCCCACCATCTAACGTCTGGAAATCACTGAAGCCGGAAATCTGGCGAGGGTTAAATTGCACACACTTCCGTAACACAGTGAGCTGCTAGCGTTTGGGCGTGAAGCTTCGTGGTGTCGTCGCCCTCATCCTGATGATGGCTGCACTGGGTTGTGCTGCCGGAGACCCCGCGCCTGACCGCCGGTGGTCTATCGTCACGCCCCCGGCTTCGCGTTACTTTCCGATGGGCGATACGTCGGCGGCGCTGTCCGAGTGGAGGCGCGTGTCAGACCACGAATTTGACTCTTTCACGCAATGCACCGCGGTTGAAAACAGCGTCCAGGACGCTCCGGAGCGGCCAATCGATTGTGTCGCCGATGACGATCCCCGCTTCCGCCAATGACATCATAGGATTGTAATCTTCGGTCCTCCGACATGCCTCATTTGGCTTGCGGGACTTGATACTACGCTCTTGTGAGTACCCGCGTGAGCATCGAATGGAATAGAGACAGGGTCGTCAATGTACTATAGGAAGCGTTTCGTTAGCGCTGGGATTAATGGCTGCATAGTGCAATCTTCAAACATTCGTAACATTTCTGCATCGACGCAATTCCGTCTGGCTAGTACAGTAAATCAAGTTTGAGCCCGTTGGGAGCGGATACGGCGCTGGGGTTGGGAAGGCTCTTATGGATATGGCTGATGACCGGTTGATCGACCCTGAGTGCTCAACGCGCTGGCGGCCGAGTGTGGCTGTCCGTGCCGCGTCAGCTTTTTCCTTCCGCTCGGTTTGGATATCCGACCTCCATCTCGGCACCAGGGCGTGCAAAGCCGATGCGTTGCTCAATTTTCTCCAGTGCCACATAGCTGAGAACCTTTACCTGGTCGGCGACATAGTCGACGGTTGGACCCATGGGCGCTCCTGGTATTGGAGCAGGGACCAGGAAGCCGTGGTACGGGAGATCGCGGACTGGCGTCATCAGGGCGCGCGGGTGGTGTTCCTGCCAGGAAACCATGACGAGATGAATCTCGATCTGGTCGAATTCCTGTTCGGCCCGATTCTTACCCACTCGGAAATCGTCCACGTGACTGCTGATGGCAGGCGGCTGCTTGTGATTCACGGTCATCAATTTGACGATTCCCTGAGCTCGGTCGGTTGGGTCTCCAGAATGGGTGGCCAAGCCTACAACCTCGCGCTGCGAATAAACGCGTGGTCTATCCGCGAGCGCCTCAATGCCGACAGTGGGTTGTCTGCCTTCTTGAAGCGGCCGGTCACCAAGGCAGTCGATTATATTGCGGCGACTGACTCTGACGAAGGGGAGATTGTTCGGATCGTTCGAAGGCAGCGCGCGGACGGAATTGTCTGCGGGCATACCCACCAGCCCGAGCAACGTCACATCGGTCCCGTTCTGTATCTCAATGATGGCGATTGGGTCGAAAGCTGCACCGCCCTGGTCGAAGACTACGATGGCGCTCTGCAGTTGCTGAGGTGGAGACCCGGGCAGTCACCGGGCATCGACCGGCAAACGATCGCCTCGGAGCAACCAATCGAGACGATGATCTAATGGCCGCCACGCCGTCCACCACTCATCAGCAGGCCGGATCTCGATACCTTTGCGTCGTGACCGAAACCTACCCTCCGGAAATAAACGGCGTTGCGCTGACGTTGGCGCATCTGGTGAAGGGGCTGCGCGCGCGTGGCCATGCGGTGCAGGTTATTCGGCCGCGGCAGGCGATGGCTGACTGCTTCCCTAGCAACTACGATTCTCAAGTTACATTGGTTCGGGGCCTGCCCTTGCCCAAGTACAAAGGGTTGCAGTTCGGCCTGCCCGCCGGCGGGCTCCTCTTGCGCTACTGGACCCAACGCCGGCCCGACGCGGTATATGTGGCAACCGAGGGACCCTTGGGATGGTCGGCAGTTCGCGCGGCGCAGCGCCTGGAGCTTCCGGTTTTCAGCGGGTTTCATACCAACTATCACAGTTATGCAAAATACTATTTGGCCAGCCGGCTACAGCCTCTGGTCTTTCGATATCTCCGTAAGTTTCACAACCGAACGATGGGCACTCTGGTTACCAGCCAGGAGCTGCGACAGCGGCTGCAACTGCTCGGATTCAGAAATGTGAGTGTTCTCGGCCGGGGCGTCGATAGTCAGTTGTTCACGCCGGAACGCCGCTCTGCCGAACTGCGCCATCAGTGGGGCCTGGCGGACAACGATCTGGCAGTAATCTGCGTGGGGCGGGTGGCGGCGGAAAAGAACCTGCAGGTTGCCATCGATACCTACCATGCGATGAAGGACATCGATGGCCGCGTAAAGTTCGTGATCGTCGGCGACGGGCCGCTGCTTGCCGCCCTGCGAAGAGCCCATGCCGATCTCATTTTCCGCGGCATGCATTCGGGTGACCAGCTCGCGAGGCACTATGCCTCAGCCGACGTTTTTCTGTTTCCCAGCGAGACCGAGACCTTCGGCAACGTCACGCTGGAAGCGATGGCAAGCGGCCTGGCCGTGATCGCCTATGACTATGCGGCCGCGAGAGTCCACATCAGGCATGGCGAGACCGGCGTGCTGGTGCCCTATGGAGACGCGAAGGCTTTCGTCGCTTCCGGAGCCATGCTGCTACGTGAATCGCTATTGCTCAGCCGGATGCGAAGGCAGGCGCGTGAGTACATAACGTCCGCGAACTGGGCGCGCGTGGTGGAAAGGTTTGAAGCGTTGCTGACCGGCGATCGCCGGGAGACCGATGCGGAGATCGACCCGGTTTTGGCTGCGTAAGCACGGAAGGAGGACGTGGAAATGTCGGCGATGGAGACCGTGCAAAGACTAATCGCGAATTTCGGCCTTGATTCGGGCGGGCGCTTAGACCTCGGCTGGGATGACAAGTGGATCGTGGTGGTGCTGCTCCTTTTAATGGTCTCGGGCGTTATGGTCATGCGAAGGCTCGCAACCGAGTTTCTGACTCTGCGAGCGCTCGCGGTGGCGCCCCCGCTTTCACGGTACCTCTCGAAATGGGTTAAGTCTCGTGACTATTCGGACGACGAGTTCCTGCGCGCCGACGGAGCGGGCGATCGATGGGTCGTGCTTCGCAAACAGGCTATCGAGCGCCTGGCGGGTTTTCTCCAGACGAGGTTTGCAAACTCGATTGCGTGGGGTAACGAGATCCGGGAGAGCTTCTCTGACCTGCGCTTTACCGACGCCAACCGCGTGCCCTTCCCGTTCATGCGTTTGATGCGCGAGAGATTCAATCTCTGCTCGGTGGTGACTGCATCCGACGGTCCTAAACTGCGCGATCTCGACGGCCACTGGACCCTGGATGTGAGCGGCTCGTACGGACTCAACGTGGCGGGATTTGACCACTACAAGGAGTGGATGGAAAAGGGCTGGGAGCGGGTGAAAGATCTCGGTCCGGTCCTGGGCCCGCTTCATCCGATCGTCGCTGATAATATCAGGCTTCTCAAGTCCATATCGGGTATGGACGAAGTGTCCTTTCACATGAGCGGCACCGAAGCGGTGATGGCCGCGGTGCGCATGGCACGGTTCAATACCCGCAAGAAGCTGATCGTATGCTTCTCCGGCGCCTATCACGGGTGGTGGGACGGCGTGCAACCGGGGCTGGGCAGCGAACGAAGTATCGACGATTGCCTGACGCTGAACGACATGCATCCCGCATCGCTTCGCGTCCTTCGGCGCCGGGCCAAAGAGATCGCGGCAGTTCTGATCAATCCGATTCAGTCTTTCCATCCCAATCAGCCGCCGCCCAGCGATACTATCCTGCTAACCAGTGGAGTACGCAAAACTCAAGACTCGGCTTCCGGCTATGCACAGTGGCTACGCACATTGCGCGAGCTCTGTACTGAGTATGGAATCCCGCTGATCTTCGACGAAGTATTCACCGGCTTTCGCCTGGCCCCGGGCGGTGCGCAGGAGTATTTCGGCGTCCAGGCCGACATGGTCGTCTACGGAAAAACGGTCGCGGGCGGGATGCCGATCGGATTGGTCTGCGGTAAGGCGGCGCTGATGCGACGGTTTGATCCCGGGCATCCCATGCGCCTGGCTTACGTGATCGGGACCTTTTCGGCCCATCCGGCGGTGATGGGCACAATGAACGAATTCCTCAAATGGCTGGTGCAACCGGACACGGCTCAGCTCTATCAGCAGGCCAATGAGCGCTGTGATCAATGGGTTCGTTCCAGCAATCAAAGCTTCGCAGAGTCGTCGTTGCCGATCAGGGTCGTCAACCTCGCAACCGTGTGGACCGTGCTGTTCAAGGAGCCCGGCCGCTACAACTGGTTGCTTCAGTACTATCTTCGCGCGGAAGACATCACGCTGAGCTGGGTTGGGACGGGCCGCTGCCTGAGCAGCCTGGATTTCTCAGCGTCAGACTATCAGACGCTGCAGGAAGCGTTATTCAACGCGGCGCGCAAGATGAAAGGCGATGGATGGTGGTTGAATGAGGAGCAGCAACCCGGGAGGGACAAAACGATGCGGATTAACCTGATTCGTGAGATGGCGGGAAGCCTGGTGCAGGTTCCCAAACCGCTAAGGAGCTTCTACACGGAAGTGATGCAGCGCAAGGCGGACGATCATGTCGCATCACATAGCAATTTGATCAATCAGTTGTTTCACCTGCTTAGTTCGAGCGTTTTCATATATTGCTATTTCCTGGCGTTTTCCAATCTGACGCGCGCGATGGGCCTCGGTCTGGCCGCACTTTTCGTCCGGCAGTTCGGCCACGCAATACTGGAGCCTCCGTGTCACGACAAAGAAGCAGCACTGCTGGGATTCAATACCCGGAACAAGTCAATCATCGTGGCAGGATATCTGTTGATCCCGGCCATACAGTTGCTGAGGGCCGGCTCCGTAGGCTTCGAGACTCTTACGGCGATAAGTGCGGCGGTCGCCCAGCAGTGGTTTTTCCTGACGGTGGCCGTGGTTTTTGGGCGCGTTGTCTATCTGATCTGGGAACATGACTTTAGAACGTCGATGATCTGGTTCATCAAGCTGGTAACCGATCCCTTCACTGACCTTGGCGCCTACTATGCCAGTCCCTACCGGATCTTGGGGCTCGGTGACGCGCAAAGAGGTGAAGCAAGATGAGTCTGCGGATCTTTCTGGCCGCCGCGGCTGCGCTGAGCCTCGAGCGCATCTGCTACATGTGGGTGTGGCGCTACCCGGAATCATTTCGCAGGCTTTGCGCCCGGCCGCTGATGGCCCAGTTTGGAGAGCCGGTGGTTGCCCTGCGGAAACTCTTTTACTGCTTCAAGGCCATTCAGCTCGCAGTGTTCGCCGGCTGGTGCTACTGCAACGGGTACGGTGCGCTCTCGCCGCTTGCCGGCGGAACGATGTCTCAGCTCGTGGGAGGATTATTGATCGTCGGCGGGCAGATTCTGAACTTCAGTGTGTTCTATCGGCTGGGGACCGTCGGAGTATTTTACGGCAATCGCTACGGTTACCAGATTCCCTGGTGCCGCGGGTTTCCTTTTTCGCTGCTGAAGCATCCCCAGTATGTAGGGACGGTGTTTTCGGTCTGGGGCTTGTTCCTGGCGATTGGATTTGGGAGTCACAATTGGTTCGTACTGCCGTCTCTGGAGACAATCTACTACGTTCTGGGAGCCCGCCTCGAACAGTAATGAAAGATAATGATGCGATCGCCTATCGGCCTGGTATTCGCATTGGCGATCGCGGCGGGCGCGCTGCACGCGGTCGGGCTTCTGATGATGAAGATCCGCGCGGGAGCGCTTCCGCTCGCGTGGGGCGCCGGGATGTTTCGAGCGGTGGTCGCGTGGGTGCGCGATCCGGGATGGATCGGCGGCCTGGGTCTCCAGTTCGCGGGCTACCTGCTCTACTTCATTGCGCTCGCTGGTGCGCCGGTCTCGCTCGTCGCGGTTGCGATGCAGGGCGGGGTCGGGCTGTTCTTTCTGTTCGCGATCGTCTTCCTGGGCGAGCGTGCGAGCGGGGCCGAATGGGCCGGGATCGCGAGCGTGGCTCTCGCGATAGCGATGCTCGCCTGCTCAGTGAGAGGGGGCGAGGCCGAGCAAATCGGCAGCCCTCGCGAACTTGTGGCGATCTCCTTTGTTCTGGTTAGCGCCGCGGCACTGCTAGGTGTCAGGCTTGGTCAGCGCGGCTACGGAGCCGCCATCGTTGCGGGCGTCGCGTTCGGATTGGCGGCGCTCTACAGCAAAGCTCTGACCCAACTTTTTCTGGGCGAGCGGAACTTGACGGTCGCAGCCCGGCTGGCGTGCGATCCCTACCTCTATCTGGTCGGCGCGGCGAACGCGGTCGGGCTGATCTCCTTGCAAAACGGATTTCGCCGCGCGCGTGGAATTATCGTGATGCCGCTGTCATCGGCACTATCGAGCCTGGTTCCGATCGTAGGCGGAATTCTCGCTTTCGGCGAACGCCTTCCCGCCGATCCGGTCGCCGCGGCTTTGCGCGTCGGCGCCTTCGCGCTCACGCTCGCAGCGAGCGCGCTGCTCGCGTATGGATGAAAAGTTGAACTCAGCATAGGAAGCCGCTCCTGGTTCAATTAGTGCCAGAGCGAGACTCTCGGCGTTCAGTCGACATTTGCCCTGAAGATGCGCCGAAGGTATGGAATAAGCATGAAATCCCATGCCGTCGGCAAATCATCGTTCACGCTGGCCGCGAAGGAGCATGCGCAAGTCCGGCGGTTGCGACGGCTACTCAAGGCCCGGTCCAACACCGAGGTGATTCGTCGCTCGCTCAAGATGCTCGAGGAGTCGATTACCCGAGAGGAGCTTCGCCGCCAGTTCCGCGAGGCTTCGATGCGAGTGCGGCCATCGACCCTCGCGGCGATGCAAGAGCTCGATCCGCTGGGCCGACTTTCTCCGACCGTGATGAGAGAAGTTTCCGAAAAGTTGCGTCACGCCGGCGATCTTTGATCGCTCGATGCAATGAGACGGGACGCGGGCGGAGGAATATATCCGCAGGAGGTCGCTGCTTGCCTCGACGCGCTTGCGCCTACTGCGTGACCAATTCCGAAAGCGCGGTCATGTATTTGCCGCCGCGCGTGCGAGGAACTTCTGCGACTCTCTGGAAATCCACCGATGCCGTTGCGCCCAGGATTTTGCGGAAACCTCCCCTGATCTCTTCTTCGGCCTCCGCGCTCAAGGCGCAATCTGAAACGAACCTGATTGTAAAGCGCTCGACCGTACGCTGCACGATCTGAAACTGTCTCACCTCCGCGCGTTGCCTGACCGCGGTTGAGAGATGCCACGGCGCGATCATGCGGCGATCGCTCAACTGAAACAGATTCATCCCGCGACCCACGATTTTGCCGATCAAGGGCAGCGTTCGTCCGCACGGGCATTTGCCCTCGGCGGCGACGGCATAGTCGCCGTTCTCGTAACGAACCAGCGGCGCGAGCCGATTCTCCAGCGTGGTCAGCAATACCCGGCCAATCTGTCCGGGCGCGACCGGTCGCCCGCGCTCATCGACAATTTCGATAAACACATGCTCGGCGTTGACATGCAGACTCCGCTGCGGACACTGCCAGGCCAAAAACGCCTCCGTCGATCCGTAGTTTTCCGCGATCTCGACCCCCAGCACTTGCCGCGCGCGTTCCCGCACCGAGTCTTCCAGGACTTCAGCTCCGGTGAACACCTTCCTTAGTGAAGCGAGTTTGCGGCCGGTTTCGGTAAGCCGGTTAAGCAGCAATTCGAGATAGGACGGAAAGGTGTAGAGGAAGAGCGGGTCGAGGCGGCAAAGCCGGTCCACCTGGCCGTTAAGATCAGGCGCGGGAAAAACGAAATGATTTCCGGGGAGTAGGTTGCTGCGCATCAGCTTTTCATCTTCGCCGGGAGCGGTCGGAAGAATTGCGTAGATAAGCCAGACCGTGCGGCGTAGCGGGGTCCAGCCATTGTTGCGCAGGTAGCGGGCCCGCGCGCCGAAGCGCCCGCCTTGATGGGACGCATCGAAGATGAATTCCGCCGGCATACCGGTCGATCCGGACGAAGAGTCTGAAGAGTAACGAAATCCTGGTGGGTAGAGACTCAAGACCGATTGATTGAGCTCGCGAATTTCAGCGCGGCGAATTATCGGCAGCGCACTCAGATCGTCCGCTTCAGGGCGCCGACGGCCCCAGCGCGCGGCATAGAACGGAATCCGGGCCGCGGCCAGCAGCGTTTTATCGAGTTGAGCTCTCGTATAGGTCCGGAGTTCCTCGTCACTCCAATACTGCGAGCGCATGAGACCGCGATATCGCTTCGCTGCGTGGAGGAAGGTGAGAGCCACTGACATGTCAGGCGAAATTTCCGTTTCGCAGCATGATTCGGACCGCAACGCTCTCGTTCACTTGTGCTTCTGGCGCAGATAGTGGCGATGGGCCTTGGCGCGATTGCCGCAGGCCTGCATCGAGCACCAGCGGCGCGTGCCGTTCTTGCTGCCATCCAGGAATAGCCACCGGCAGCCTTCGTTCGCGCAATGGCGCACTCTTGCGAGGGTTGGCCCGACCAGCAGATCGGCTGCGGACCACAGCACCGGCGCCAGCAGCGCTGCAACGGTCGGCTTTGAGCGCTCGACGCGCCATCCGAAACCCCGCGCGGTCTTCTCGACCCTGGTTCGCGCCGGCGCATCTTTCAGGGCCGCGTTCACTGTCAGCAAATCGCTGGTGGCGGGCGACACTCCCGAAGCGGTTGAATAAAAGATGCGATAGATCGCCTCCCGAATCGCGATCGCCTCGCTGAAGAGCGTCGCCGCGAGCGCCCGATGACTCTGTGGCAAGGCCCGGAACTCGCCGGCGGCGCGCTCCGGCAGCACGCCATTCGCGATACACCAGCCGACCAAATCCGGGAAACTGTGGAGGCTCTCCTGCCCGATACTGCCGCGCCAGAAGAGCGTATTCGCATAGTCCAGGCAAAGATCCAGGCGCGGCGCGAGGACCAGAACGCCCGGACTTGCCACCTGATGAGAACCCGCCATCGCGTCTTCAATACTAACCCTCATGCCCGTTGACAATCGCGCCGCACTGATCTAAGCCTCTAACCATCATGAGGGTTAGGCAGATTAATGTGCGGATTGGGGCGGTTTCACAACACTCTCGCAAGGAGGAACGGGCAATGATTCATCACGTATCGATCGGGGCCAAAGACCTCGCCACGGCGCGGCGTTTTTATGACGCGGCGCTGGCGCCGCTCGGCTACAAGTGCCTGGCTGAGAGCAGCGAATACCTGGGTTACGGCAGCGACGGCGGGCGCTTGTGGATAATGAGCGTCACGCAGCCGGTGGCGCCGAACGAATCATCGGGCCTGCACATCTGTCTGGATGCGCGCAGCCGCAAGGCGGTTGACGCCTTCCACGCGGCCGCGCTGCGCTCGGGTGGCCGCGACAACGGCAAACCCGGCCTGCGCAAGGACTATGGCGAGAACTACTACGCGGCGTTCGTAGTCGATCCCGACGGCTATCGGATCGAGGCATACTGCGGCAACAACGAATAAGCCGCCGCGCGGATCGCGTGGGGCCGAATCGGCGGGGCTCGAGCGGGTGCGTGTCATTCTTCTCGCATCGATAATCAGCCTGGCGCGGGACCGGGCAGGCGTAGCGCGGTCGCGACCGCCAGCATCGCGGCGGCCGTCATCAGAGCGAGCGCGAGTGCGAATCCGCTGACGGCCAGCCCGAAATTGGCGATCATCGCCCCGGCGATACCCGCGCCCAGCGCTACGCCGACCACATTGGCCAACTGGAGCGCCGCCGCCGCCGCCCCTTCGCCACCGGCCGGCGCGTGCTCGAGCACCGTCAGGCTGGTGGTCGCATGAGCGATTCCCATGCCCAGGCCGGCTATGCCCCACGCGATCCAGATCATCACGATCGGGGTCGCCTCGCGGAGCAACGATGCCACCGAGGCGACACCGATCGCGATCAGCACCGCGCCCGCCCCGACCACGGCGCGGCGGCTTCGCGACTTGGCGAGCCGAGCCTGCATCCACGCGCCGGTGGTCCAGCTAAGTGTCGCTGCCGTCAGCGCCGACCCGGCTGCGGTCAGGGACTGATGGCGCAGCGACGTGAGCAGCAACGGAATGAGTGTTTCGGCGCCGAAAAACGCCACGCAGATAAGCCCCATCGCGACCAGCGCCGCCGGCAGACCGGGACGCACTGTTAATGTCCCGGCGGGCATCAGGCGGCGCAATCCGTACATGGCGGCTGCGGTTCCGGAAATCAGATATCCGAGCCCCGACGGAAACAGGCGGCTTTGAAGCCCCAGCAGCAGCGCTACGAGCCCGGCCGCCAGCAGCATCGCTGATCCGAGCCGGTTCTCGATCGGAGCCGCGGTCGCTGCCGGAGGCAAACGCCGCAAGACCGGCAGCGTGAGTATCGCGACTATCGGCAGCGGCGGCAGCAGCCCGAAAAACACCAGCCGCCAGCCAAAATGATCGGCGACGACCCCGCTCAGTGCCGGACCGATCAGCCCCGGCACCACCCACGCCGTTGACAGTAGCGCCAGCATCCGGGGCTGCTGCTCGGTTGGATAAGCGCGCGCGACGCATGCGTAGACCACAGCCGAGAGCGCTCCGCCGCCGAACCCCTGGATTATCCGGGCCGCGATCAGCGTTGCCATCGACGGCGCGGACCCACCCAGTCCCAGCCCCAAGCCGAAGAGCAGCAGGCCGGCGGCAAATGCGCCGAGCGGCCCCTTGCGGTCGGTGTGTTGCCCGGTCGCGGTGATCGCGACGATATTGGCGATCATGAAGGCGCTGAAGACCCATCCGTAGGCTTTCAGCCCGCCGAGTTCGCGCGCGACGTTCGGCATGACGGTCGGGACCGCCAGGCCCTCGAACGCGATTGACACGACGGTAAGCACCAGCCCCGCGGTCAGAGCAGTCCGCCCGGGCGGCGATTCTGCGTCCGTAACGCGATCGCGATGCGGTGCGGGTTCCATCCGCACACGATCAGAAACGGGGGCGAGCCTGCGGGCGAACCTGTGAAGGGTATGCGACGCGCACCAGCAGCAGCGTAGCGAGCACGACGCCGTACGTCACCGGCTCGCGGATGTCGCGCTTGACACGCCAGATGAAATGGAGCACGGCCAGCGCTGGCGCCACGTAGGCGAGGCGATGAAGCTGCTTCCATCGCGTGTAGCCCAGCCGCCTGACGGCCGCATTAGTCGAGGTCGCGGCCAGCGGAACCAGCATCACGAAAGTCAGGAACCCGACCAAAATGAACTTGCGCTTCACGATGTCGTCCACAATCGCGTGCCAATCCAGCCCCTGATCGAGCGCCGTATAGGTGATGACATGCAGTAGAGCATAGAAGAAGGCCAGCAGGCCGAGCATCCGCCGCAGGCGCATCTGCCACGTCCAACCGGCGATGGTCTTCAGGGGCGTGCAGCCCAGCGCCGCAACCAGGAAAACCAGGGCCATCAATCCGAGCTGGTTGAGCGCCTGCGCGATCGGATCCGCGCCGAGGTCATTGCGCCACGCGCGCAGCACGATCGCCGCGATCGGAACCATCGATCCCGTGAGCACCGCGGGCTTGAGCCACGGCAGCGGCGGGTTTCGAACCGATGATCCCATCGCTAGTGCCGTTCCAACTTGTTGTTCCGAATTGTAGCGGGCCATGCGCCTATACCGCTCGCTCATTAACACGTAGGTGTAGTGCATTCGGACCGCCCAACTTAGGCGCAAATAGTTGGAACGGCACTAAAAAAACCTGCGCAGGTCCATCCCGCTGTAGAGCCCCGCGACCTGATCCGCGTAGCCGTTAAAGGGCAGCGTGGGCCGGCGGTAAAAATCGCCGATGCGCCGCTCGGTGGCCTGGCTCCAGCGGGGATGATCGACCGCCGGGTTCACGTTCGCATAAAAGCCGTATTCGTTGGGCGCGGCGATATTCCAGGTGCATCGCGGCGGTTGCTCGGTCAGGCCTATCTTCACGATCGATTTGATTCCCTTGAATCCGTATTTCCACGGAACCACCAGACGCAGCGGGGCGCCGTCCTGGTTTGGAAGCACACGGCCGTAGAGCCCGACCGCCAGGATGGTCAACGGATGCATCGCCTCGTCGATGCGCAAACCCTCGACGTAGGGCCAATCGAGAAGATCGGTCCGTTGTTCCGGCATCTGCTCGGGATCAAGGAGCGAAGTGAACGCGACGTATTTCGCGCGCGAGGTGGGCGCGAGACGCTTCAGCAGATCTCCGAGCGGAAATCCGACCCAGGGGATGACCATCGACCAGGCTTCGACGCAGCGCATCCGATAGACGCGTTCCTCAAGCGGAAACCATTTGAGCACCTGTTCAATGTCGATGGTTTGCGGGCGCGCCACTTCGCCCTCGATACTCACGGTCCACGGACGCGATCGCAGCGTATGCGCATTCGCTGCCGGGTCACTCTTGTCGGTGCCAAACTCATAGAAGTTGTTGTAGGTGGTTACGCTCTCGTACGGAGTCCTGGCTTCTCCCGAGGCGTAATCGAAGCGGCGCGCAATCGTCAGCGCGGAAGAATCCTGCGCAATCGCGGAGGGTACGGGCTTCTTATGGTCCTTGGCGCGCAGGCCGCGCATCAGCCACAGCAGGGTAGTGCCGATTCCCGTGCTGGTGGCCGTGAAGAGCAGCGAATTGCGGATAAACTCGCGCCGGCGAAGGTAGAGCTTCTCGCTGGTGATCTCGCTGGCAGGAAGAGGATTGGATTCGGCCATTGCCTAACTCTTGGCATAAAATCGCGCCGCAAGCGCTATTTGTTCGATCGTCTCGGCCACAGTTGATTATTCCATCGATACGGCCGGAAGTTACGGGTTCGCATACCGCCTGCGCCGTGACCTGGAACGCACTCTGCGAGTTTGAGCGGCAGTTGCTCGCTCGATAGAGGCCCGATCGGCAAGACCGCGATGACGGATCATGAAAACCGTCGCTTGCGGCGTGCCGCAGCTATTGGGAAAATCGGCGCAGCTTTTGCTTCAGTGCGATCTGCCCACGTTCGTGGAGCGTGGGGTGCGATCGCGCGATGGGTATACTCCATCGAACCGTGAATTAGCTTTTGGGGGTGGACGGCTTTGCTCGGTCTTGTGCTTACAGCCGGTGGCGCGCGCGGCGCTTATCAGGCGGGCGTCATGCAGCGCGTCGGCCAGATCCCGCGGCTGCGCAGCGGGACCTCGCCCTTTGCGATCGTGACCGGCGCTTCCGCCGGCGCAATCAACGGGGCGTTCCTTGCCGCGCGCAGCCGCAACTTCGGCCAGAGCGCCAACGACCTTGCCGAGCTGTGGGCCAAGCTCACCGTGCACAATGTTTTCCGCGCGGATTTGTTCTCGCTGGCGCGCGGAGGCATGCGCTGGATGTGGGACTTGTCGCTGGGCGGCCTGCTCGGCGCGGGGCATGTGCATTCGATTTGGGACACCACGCCACTGTACTCGTCGCTGCGTGAAGCGCTCCATTTGGAGGGGATCGGCGAGGCCATCACGCGCGGCGAGCTCTTCGCCGCGGCGGTATCGGCCACCAGCTACCACTCGGGCCGATCGTTCACGTTCGTCCAGGGCCGTCCCGGCCATCCGATCTGGACCCGGGCGCGGCGCGTGACGGTATGCACCGAGCTGACGCCCGAGCATGTATGCGCCTCGGCTGCGATTCCGATCCTGTTCCCGCCGGTGAGGGTGCGCACCTCGTCGGCCAGTGAATGCTACTTCGGCGACGGCGCGTTGCGTCTGGTTACTCCGCTCAGTCCGGCGATTCGTCTCGGTGCCAGCCGCATCTTCGCGATCGGCGTGCGATGCTCCTCGGCGGCGGCGGCGCTGCAACAGGCCGAGGTAGCGGTCGATGAGGTCGGCTCCGCGCATGCCGCCGAACCTGCGATCGCGCAGATCTGCGGCGTGTTCCTCAACGCGCTCTTTCTGGACCATCTCGACGCCGACCTCGAACACCTGATCCGGATGAACGAGCTGGTGGCGGCGGGCAACCTTTCCAACTCCGGCGCAACCACCCCTAATCTGCGGGTGGTCAAACCGCTAACGATTGCGCCCTCCTCGGACCTGGCGCTGGTGGCGGCCGCGTTCGCTCATCGGATGCCGCTGGCGATCCGCTACATGATGGACGGCTTGGGCACTCCCGACGCGCAGAGCGCCGACCTGATGAGCTATCTGCTGTTCGACCCGAGCTTTACCCGGGCGTTAATCGACATCGGGTATCAGGACGCCTCGCACCGGATCGGCGAAATCGAGGAATTCCTGTTCGGCGAGGAAGCGCTGGCCCAGCCTTCGTGATCCGGTAGCGGCGCCTGACCTGCGATCAGGAGCCCGCGGCGGCTTTCAGTCCGCTTCCGCTTCCAGGGCGGCGCGGGCGGCCTTGAGTTCCTTGAGCTTGGCGGAATCGACCTTGGGAAACCCGAGGTTGAGCTCCTCGAGCGCGTCCACAATCGTCTCGGCAACCACGATTCGTGTGAACCACTTATGGTCGGCCGGCACGACATGCCAGGGAGCGTGGCCGGTCGCGGTGTGCCGGATCATGTCTTCGTAGGCCTCCATGTATTCGTCCCAGTGCTCGCGCTCCCTCATGTCCGATATCGAGAATTTCCAGCTCCCGCCACGCATCACGTCGAGCCGGTCCAGGAAGCGCTTCTTCTGTTCCCGCCTCGAGACGTTGAGGAAGAACTTGAGAATAACTATTCCGTTGCGCGTCAGATAGCGCTCGAAGGCGTTGATGTCCTCGAAGCGCTCCTTCCAGATGTCTTTTGTTACAAGCTGCTTTGGGATGCGCTCGTTTTCGAGCAGCTCCTTGTGTACGCGGACGACGAGGACCTCTTCGTAATACGAGCGATTGAAGATCCCGATCCGGCCGCGTTCAGGCAAGCGGCAACTGCTCCGCCACAGGAAGTCGTGCTGCAGGTCCTCGCCGGATGGTTGCTTGAAGGAAAACACCTCGCATCCCTGCGGGTTCACCCCCGACATGACGTGTTTGATCGCGCTGTCCTTGCCCGCCGCGTCCATCGCCTGAAAGATCACCAACAGCGCCGAGCTATTCTCCGCGTAAAGCTTTTCCTGCAAGGCGGCCAGCCGTGTGATTCCACGCGCCAGAAGCTCTTCGGCGTGCTTTTTGGATTTGAGAGCGAGGGTGGCGCCGGGATCGTGATCCTTCAGCCGAAAGCCGCTCCCGTCGTCGATCCGGAACGGCTTGATGAATCGGTCTGACTTGGTCATCGCGTCACGTTCTCGCGGGCAGCCCCCGGGATTTGCGCGCGGCGGGCGCTAGTGTACTGCCTCTAAAATAGCTTTACAATGAGAGATTTTAGCCAAAATCTTGTCCGCCGTGGCTGTCCAGACGAAAGGTTTGGGTGCGTGGTTGCTGACCGCGATGAACTCGTCGATGGCGGTAATCAGCTCGGCAACATTGCCGAAGGCGCCGCGCCGAATACGTTTGTCGGTTAGCTCACGGAACCAACGTTCGACCAGATTGAGCCACGACGAAGAGGTCGGCGTGAAGTGGAGCTGGAAACGGGGATGCTTGGCGAGCCAGCTCTTCACTTTCGGATGGGTGTGAATGCCATAGTTGTCCAGGATCATGTGCACCGCGAGGTCAGAGGGGATGGTCTGGTCGATGCGACGGAGAAACTTGCGGAATTCGATATTGCGGTGGCGCGGGTAACAGGTCCCGATTACCGTCCCTTCCAATGTGTTCAACGCCGCAAACAGGGTCGTGGTGCCGTTGCGCTTGTAGTCATGGGTCATGGTTCCACAACGGCCCTTCTTGAGCGGCAGCCCCGGTTGGGTGCGATCCAAGGCCTGAATTTGCGACTTCTCATCGACACACAAAACCACCGCCTTATCCGGCGGATTAAGGTAGACTCCCACCACGTCGGTTAATTTCTCTACCAGCCGCTTGTCGCGCGACAACTTGAAGGTCTCGACCCGATGGGGCTGCAAGCCGTGAGCGTCCCAAATACGCTGCACCGTCGCCGGGCTCACGCCCCGGGCTTTCGCCATGGTGCGGGTGCTCCAGTGAGTGGCTCCCGGTGGCCTGGTCTGAGTCGTCGCTGCAACGATCTGCTTGATCTTCATACTCGAGATCGATGCGGGACGTCCGCGGCCTGGTGCCTCACGCAGCAACGCGCCCACCCCGCCAGCGGCGAAGCGCTTGCGCCACAACAACACGGTGGGCCTGCTGGTGCCCACTTCGCGTGCGATTTGGCGCGTGGCGGTCCCCTCTGCGGCAAGCAAAACGATCCGCGCGCGCATCACTACTCGCTGTGGCAACCTGCGGGCCTTCACCCAAGCGCGCAGCGTCCGCCTAGCCTCCTCATCAACATCCAATGCCTCTGCCGCGTCCCACATCGTCGCCTCCTGCTTGACCCCGCAGAGACCATATCAGAACCTGTCCCCATTGTAAAGTTATTTGTGAGACACTACACTAGTTCCTGAGCCAGCTCACGATCCGCTGATGGATTCCCACCGGGTCGGCGGCCTGGAACGCATGGCCGGCGCCGGGAATCATGATCACCTCCGCCTGGGGCAGCCGGCTTTTGATGATCGCGGCGTTCGCGGTGGGGACGAGCACGTCGTTGTCGCCATGCACGATCAGCACGGGACACTTGATCTGCGGCAGGCGATCGTAGGCGTTGAACTGCATGATGCCGGCGGCCTGGCTGGCGACCGCCGCCGCCGGAGTCCGCGGCGCCATCGCCATCGCGGCGGTAAGCATCGGCTTGAGCTCCGGATGCGCTGCGATGAAATCCGCCGGTATCAGGATCGGCAGGATCATGTCGAGCGCTTTGTCCGGCTCGGACGCCATCAGGGCGTTCCCGGTCATCAGCCGTTCGATCACGTCGGGAGCGGCCGGCTTGGCGGTCGTCCCACCCGCCATCGTGCATCCCAGCACCAGCTTCTCGACCTGTTCGGAATGGTGCAGCGTGAGTTCTTGCGCGATCATCCCGCCCATCGAAACGCCGAAGACCTTGGCTTGGTTGATTCCCAGTACCTTGAGCAAGCCGCTGGCGTCCTCGGCCATCTCGGGAACGGTGTAGGTTCCCGCCGGCTTGTCCGATGTTCCCGTACCGCGATTATCGAAGTAGATACACTTGAATCCGGTCAGCAGGGGCAGCATAGGCAACCAGGCCGCCCCCGGCATCGCGAATCCCATGATCAGCAGCAGCGGTTCGCCGTCGCCGTAGGTCTCGTAATGGATATTCACCGAACCAGTATTAGCTATAGGCACGTACAGAACTCCTCGGTAGGGATTGCGACCGGCGCGGCGGCGCGGACCGCGGCAGATCAGGCTATTTTCAGGATGCTCTCGGGATGCTGCTCGTTGGGATCGACACCGGGCTCCATCCGATACACAACCGATTTGTCGACCACCAGTTCGCCGTCATCGGCCAGCGAGATCTTGAAGCGATCCATCGGCCGCGGCGCGGGACCTTCGAAGTTCAGTCCGCTGATGTAGTAGCCCGAGCCGTGGCAAGGGCACTTGAATTTCTGCTCGGTGTTGAGCCAGCGCGGCGTGCATCCCAGATGCGTGCACTTGGCGAAGATCGCATAGAAGCCGGCCTTGGTGCGGATGATCCAGGTGCGGTAGTCCTGCTTGAACTTCTCGCTGACCTCGCCGATGACATAGTCGTTCGGGAAGCCGGCCTTGAATCGCGACGGCGGCAGGAACAGCACGCGCGGAAATGCCGAGCGCACAGCCGCCAGCAGCCCGAGCATCGAGAAGACGCCAAAGCCGCCCCATCCCAGCCGCCCCAGAAAGTCCCGCCGGCTCCACAGCGACGACGGCTCGGCTTTCTCTTTCTCGGCGCGCGCCCGGGCCTGTTCTAGGGCGCGTCCCATTTTCAGTTGGGTCTGGTCAACGGGCACATTGCCCTTGGGTACCGCTGCCATCGAGGTTCCTCACTAACACCAGAAACAGTGGCGATGCATAAGGCGACTTGCTTGGATCACCGCATGTCCAATTAGTTAAAATTCTACCGCGCCGGCAGGCGCGCAGGCAAACGCGACGATTTACCGCGGTCCGCTCCAACCTGATCGCGGCGTTGTGGCAGCCGTTCCCGCGCAGATCCGCTACGGTCGGGTCAGTGCCGGCTGACTGCTGAAGTCGGTCGTGGGCGCCGGAGGCGCCAACGATTGTGGTTCAACCGGGGGTGGCGGTGCGCCCGATTGAGTTTCAACCGGGGGTGCCGAAGCCGGCGAATGCGCGGTCAGGGTCTCTTCACGGAAGGTGTGGAACTTGGGTATGGGGTCGCGAGCCGGCAGATAATCCGGGGGCGGCAACTCCACAATCGGCGCTGGTGCGTAATCCTCTCCATACGTGCTGTCGGTTGCGGGCGCCAGGAAAGTATCTTCCATGAGATAGTGCAGCGGGCGCGCCACCGTCCATTCGAGCAGGAAACCCACTGGCGCGACGAAGTAGCTCGCGACCTTCAACGGCTGCGAGTCCTCGTCGCTGTATTCCTGAGGATTCTGCCTCTCGTCTATTTCGTCGGCTCGGCACAGGGCGGGAACGCCCAGAACCACTATTGCCAGCAGGGCCAAGATCACGCGTCGCATAGCGTTATTCTGATGCTGTCCCAGCTCGGTTGTCAACGCGGGTTTGAACCCCGGATTCCGCCAGCAGCGCCCGATGGCCGGCCAGGCTGGTGGTATTGCAATTGGGCTTGCTTTGGCGCTTTTGAGGGGCGATCTTGGAACTCGTGCGCGAATCGTGGCGAAGACTGTGGGCTGCCTCGCTCGCCGCGGCCGCTTCGCTCCTGGTCCCGCTGGCTGCCGCGCCCGCCAGCTCATCTGCCGCGCGGCTGGCTTTCGTCGGTATCGACGACAACATCTACGAATGCGGCGGCGATTGCGTCCGCCCGCGATGCGTCACGTGCCCAGTGCATGGAACTGAGGCGCGCGGCGCAGGAGCGCGTCCGGTCGCGTTCGAGCAACCGCAGGACGACGGCGCCACCAAGTTCGCATGGCCCACCTATTCGCCCGACGGCCGCAAGCTGGCTTGCCTCTCGTCGGGTGGCAAGCAGGGCCGTCCCTCCTACGGTGTGTATGTCTACGACCTGGACACGATGATCTCGACCAGGATCTTCGAAAGCTCGACCGAGCGCGGGATTTACCTCTTCTGGCTGCCCGGCGGGGAACGGCTTTCCTTTCTGGTGACGGAACCCGACGACCGGCTCACCCTGATGCTGGCCGAGGCGCGCGGCGATGCACCGATAAGAATAGTCGCTTCGGGCGCACCGCTTTACTTCGACTGGAACCTCAAGAGCGAGTTGCTGTTGCATACCACTGTCACCGGGCCGGGCGGTGCCGAGCGCGTCTCACTGATGAACGTCACGCCGACCAGCCAGGATGTCGAGCGCGTCCTGTCGAGCGGCAATTCTCCGTTCAAGACGCCGTGCTGGTCGCCCGACAGCGCGCACCTTGCGTTCGTGGCCAGCGAGGACGACATCGCCCACCTCTATATCGCCGATCGCGACGGCAGGAATCCCAGGGCGATGACCAAGCTGATGGTCGGTGAGAGCAGCTTCGTATGGGCGCCCGATTCGCGGCATATCGCTTTCGCGACCGCGCAGTTGCCGCCGCATACCGTGATGGACGGCGTCAACCTACTCGATGTCGGCGACGGCAGCGTGAAGCGGCTGGTCAACGATGATGTTGCCGCTTTCTACTTCTCGCCCGACTCCAGACGCATCGCCTATGCCACGGTGCCTCCCGAGCAGCCCTTCTATACCTGGAATGTGATCGACCTGCGCACCGGAAAGAGCCGCCAGCTCGGCAGTTTCCTTACCACCAACGAGGAGACCCTGGCGTGGCATTACTTCGACCAGCTTGCGCTCTCGCACAGTATCTGGGCGCCCGATTCAAGCGCGATCACCTTTGCCGGCCTGCCGATCGAAAAGCCCTTACACGGCGCGATGCCCGAGCAGCCGCCCGAGCAACCGATCGATACGCCGCCGCCGGGCGTGATGATCCTTCCAATCGACGGCGGCAAGCCCAGGCGCGTCGCCGACGGCGTGCTCGCGTTCTGGGCGCCGGTCGCGGTGCCGAATACGCCGGCGGCGAGCGCACCGTAGATGCGGCCGCGATGCGAAGCTACATCGCGCAAGAGGCTACGCGGGCGCTGACGCCCACCGGCGGCTTTCTCAGAGGATTCGCCTACTCGCTCAATCCGTACATCGGATGCGCCTTCGGCGCGGCGCAGGGCTGCCCGTTCTGTTACGTCCGCACGCTGCCGGTCGCGCACGCGGCGGACGGACCATGGGGCAGCTGGGTAATCGCGAAGACCAACTTGCCCAGCCTGCTGGAGAAGGAACTGGCCGCGCTCGAACGCAAGGGACAACTCGGCAGCGCGGCGATCTTCATGTCGAGCGCGACCGATCCGTACCAGGGAATCGAGCGGCGGATGCGGCTCTCGCGTGGCGCGTTGGAAGCGTTCACGCGCCTTCGCCCACGCCGAATCCTGCTCCAGACCCGCAGCCCGATGGTCGAGCGCGATATCGACCTGCTTAGCCGGCTGGGCGAGCACGTCATCGTTTCGCTGACGCTGGAGACCGACGACGAGCGCGTGCGCCGCGTGCTCACGCCGACCTCGCCCTCGATCGCGCGAAGGCTCCAGACCGCGCGCCGGCTGCGCGCGGCGGGAATTTTCGTGCAGCTCGCGATCGCGCCGATGCTGCCCAACAATCCGCAGCGCCTGGCCGCAATCGCCGCCGAGGCCGCCGATCGCGTCGTGGTGGATACCTACTTCGACGGCGACGGCGCCAATGGCCGCCGCTCGTGCGCGCTAGGGATGGGCCAGCTATACGATCGGCTCGGCTACCAGCAATGGTTCCGTCCCGGTGCCGAAGCGGAGCTGATGTCCGCGCTGCGCGCCCGATTGGGCAACGATCGCGTGCTCTTCAGCCGCGAAGGTTTCAGCGCCGTGTGAACGTGCTCCGCTACTGCCTGACGCGCGGAATTACTTCTTTGGCCAGGCGCTCCATCATCTTGAGGTCCAGCGTGCCGGCGAAGATGAATTGTGACATGCTCCACTCACGCGCGCGGCGTTTGAGCTCCGCGGCACACTGGTCGGGCGTGCCGATCAGAGTGAACGGCGAGGCCTTCAACTGCTCGGCGGTGAAACCCATCCCCTGCGCCACCATCGCGGCGGTCGAGTCTGTCTCCTTGGCCGACTCGGTTAGCATCACTACTGCGATCATGTTGCTGATCTGAATCGACTCGGCCTTGCGGCCGTGCCTGGCGGCTTCCGCGCGTACGAACCCGACCTTTTCCTTCACCGATTCATCGGTCAATTTTCTGACGTTCTCTATCGCGATGCGCCCGGCTTTCCCCGCCTCGGAGATCAGGTTGATCGTCGCGGCGTGCCTGGCCGCGATCCGCAGCAGGCCGTGCCCGCCGCCACCGAGCAGAATCGGCGGATGCGGCTTCTGCACCGGCTTGGGCCACAGGATCGCATCCTTCAATTTGTAGAATTCACCGTCAAAGGTCGTGCGCTCGTTGGTCCACAGCGAGCGGATCACGCTCAGCGCCTCATCGAGCATCCTAAGACGCGGGCCGATCGGCGGAAACGGAATGCCGGTCATCTTGAATTCGGTCTCGGTCCAACCGCTGCCGAGCCCTGCGATCAGCCGCCCGCCGCTCAGATGGTCCAGCGTAACCAAGCTCTGCGCGGTCATCACCGGATGGCGAAAGAGGTTGCAGAGCACCAGATGGCCGGCGCGGATCTTCTTGGTCGCCTCGAAGATCAGCGCCAGCGAGATCATCTGATCCCATGAGGGCTGATGCGGGTCGTAAGAGCCGCCGATTTGCTCGTAGACCACGTGATCCGGGAGCAGCAGCAAATCGTAGCCAAGCTGCTCGGAGGCCTGCGCGATGTCGCGCAGTTCCTGAAGATTCTTGCCCAAGAACTGCAAGCCGAATTCCATAGACGCCTCCGAGTTGCAACGCGCGCTCCGCGCACGGAACTCATTTTCGGGAAATTCAGGAATAGCTACGCCGATCCGGCCGCGCCGGTCAACCCGGACCGGTTCTCGGTAGTGGGCGGTTTCGGAGTCGGATGGCCGGCAGGGACGCCGGCCACTACCCCGATGAAGGTCATACATGGTAGGGCCGGCCTCCGTGCCGGCCCACCCTGTCAAAACCGCCCACCGCCGGCGTCGCGGCTATCGCCGCATCCATTCGAACCGAAAGTGCAAGAACTCAAGAACCGCCTGGCGTCGGCTTACGTCCCGCGTTGATCCTCTGGCGCAGCTTGCTGGGCAACCCGTCGTGAGATCCCTGTGGCCGTTTCGGCACGTCCTCCCACCATGCGCTCCACGGCATATCGCCGCGACGTTGGGGATGAAGCGGATAGAAGATGCGGCTGTCTCTGCGTGCCGCCTCGCCGCCGACCAGCAGAAGCACGTCGCGCCGGGAGTTGTTGATGAAGCAATGGCAGATGCCGGTGCCCGACGGGAACGCGGCGAAGCCACCCGGCCGCATCGCATAGAGCACGCCGTCCACCCATAGGCTCACGTTCCCCTCCAGAACGTAGACGAACTCCTCCTCTTTTTCCTCCGCGTGAGGCCACGAGCTTCGCTCTCCAGGCGGCAGCCGCTTAAGGTTGATTCCAATTTTGAGCAATCCAGCGGCGCGACCGAGGGCGCGTTCGTAGCCGGTGGATTCGTCGCTATTGGGGTAGTGATGACGAGTTTCGGGCACGTCGCGGCCGGAAATGATGAACGGTGGGCGTGGCTCGCGTTTGCGCATAGCGCTGCCTAGCCCGTCTGCGCGTACGATTGCAAGCGCCCCGCCATAGCCAGCGCAAACGCGCGCGCTCACATCCCGTCGTGAATAGCCTCTTCTGCCGGGAACCGCCCTAGTGCTTACTTGCATAAGTTAGCGTTACATGATAAGGATACGGCATGGTCAAGGAAGCCGTGCCGATTGCGGTGCTGCCGGAGGATCGTCGGGTGCTTGAAAGCTGGGTTAGCGGCGCGAAGACCGAGCAGCGCCTGGCGCTGAGAGGGCGTATTATCCTGGCTGCCGCGGCTGGAAGCAGTAGCCGGGCGATTGCCCGGGCGCAAGGCGTTCGAGCGGCGACAGTGAGCAAATGGCGCGGCCGTTTTGCGCGCCGCGGGCTCGCGGGTCTGCACGACGCCCCGCGCTCGGGCGCCCGGCGGCGTTATGACGAAAGCACGCGCCGGCGGATTCTGGCCAAGCTCGACGATCCGCCGCCGCGCGGCCACGCGGCCTGGAGCGGCGCGCTGGTGGCTAAGGCCTTGGGCGACGTCTCGGCGCATCAAGTCTGGCGGGTGCTGCGCAGCCAGCGCATTCACCTGCAACGGCGGCGCAGCTGGTGCATCAGCACCGACCCGCAGTTCGCGGCCAAGGCGGCCGACATCGTGGGGCTGTATCTGCATCCGCCCGACAACGCGGTGCTGCTGTCGGTGGATGAAAAGCCTCACATCCAGGCGCTGGAGCGGGCCCAGGGCTACCTTAGGCTGCCCAACGGCCAAGCGGTGGCCGGCTTCAACCATGAGTACAAACGCCACGGTACCACCACCTTGTTTGGCGCGCTTGACGTCTTGACGGGCAAGGTGGTGGGCGGCCACTACCACCGCCGCCGGCGGCGCGAGTTCTTGGACTTCATGAACGACGTGGTGGCACTTTATCCGGCAAGCGAAATTCACGTGGTCCTCGACAACCTCAGTACGCACAAGCCCAAACACGACCTCTGGCTGGCGCGCCACCCCAACGTGCACCTGCATTTCACCCCCACCCATGCCAGCTGGCTTAACTTGATCGAATGCTGGTTCAGCATTCTGGTCCGGGCGGCCCTGCGGGGCGCCAGTTTCACCTCTCCACAGCAATTGCGCGAGGCCATCGATGAGTTCATTCAAAGCTACAACCAGACTGCCGTGCCCTTTGAGTGGACCAAAGAAACCGTGCGCTCCGTGCACCCGAAGCCCCGTTACGCTGATTTACGCAGGTAAGCACTAGCGTGGTATCACGGGAAGGTCGATGCGGGAGGCGTGGGCGCCGCCGCGAAAGAATTGCACTTGCGCCGGGTCGCCCGCCGACGGCGAGAAATGATCCCGATCGGCGCCGGCAACGGCGACCCGGATCGAATGCCCCTGCCGGAAGAGATACGAAGTAGGTAGCAGGTCGAAGACCATCTCCGTGATCTGACCCGGCACCAGCGGCATCCCGTCCTCGCGCTTGAAGCTATGGTACGGCACGGCGTCGCGGTAAGGCGGCGGCGCGGCGCTGAGTTTGCGATGAATTGCCCGCAGCTCTCCTTCCGTGACTGCGAACACTCGGCCGCGCTCGTCTACATCCTCCAGATAGCCGAAGAACTCACCATCGGTGGAGGTTGAGCGGAAGAACAATGTGACTATTGGATGCCCCGTCACTTCCATATCCTGCGTCAGCGGAGTGGAAGTATAGAAGAGGAGTTTTGCATCCATCGAGCTTCGATCGACGTAACCGACATTCTCAGGCCCGAGTAGTCCGTCCCACCGGGTGCGTTCGCCCGCGCCGGCCAGCTGTCGGCGCGGTAGGCATCCTGGCCCTCAGCCTGGGGCGCCTGCGAGTTCAACGTGTTGCCGTCAGCCAGGTAGAAGGGCGTCGGTTTGACGTTTGGCGGTGGCCAGGTCTTCGCGGACTTCCACTTGTCTTCCACCATCGTGAAATAGTGGACTGGCTTCTCCGCTGCGATTCCGTTGTCGATACCCTTGAGGTGATAGTCGAAGAATCGGAGCAACTCGCCGATCTGATCGAAGCTCGGCTCGGCGCTCGATCCGAAGGGATTGACCGCGTGTTGCCCGGCGTGCGGCCAGGGCCCCAAAGTCAGCCGGCTGCCCGGATTGGTCAGGGTCAGGTAGCGCTTGATCGCCGAGTGCACGTAAGCGCTGTCGAACCATCCCGAGTAGCTGTAAACCGCAGCCTCGGATACCCGGGCGCCATTCGCGTAACTGTGCGGGCTGATGGCATCGAGTCTCAGGCCGGACGCTGCTACGTCGTCCCGATAGGTGAACGCCGGTATTTCGGCATAGTCATCATAGTTCCCCGCGTGCCCACTGATCGCCTCCGACAGCATAGAGCCGTCACGGTCCTCGTCAACGGGTTGGACGGTTGCGCTGGCCAACTTTGCGCCCACTCGCATCCACAGCGGCATACTCGCTGGTACCCGTCCCTCATCGAGCGACTTGCTGAACGCGGCCCATGTATCGATGAAAGAGTTGAAACAAATCCCACCAGGAAAGGCGAGGTCCGTGTAGAGGTCGAACTGGGAAAACCGAATCGCCGCCGCTTTGACGGCGGGATGTTGGTTGGTGAGTAGTAACTCCGCGGTCGTGCCGCCGTATGAGATACCGGTTGCGCCAACTTTCCCGTTCGACCACGGCTGTCGAATGATCCAATCGACTATTTCCGCACCGTCGCGAATCTGGTCGAGAGAAAAGGCCGGCGTCGGACAAGTTCCGTAGGACGCGCCCGTGCCGCGGACGTCAACATCTATCCAGGCATAGCCGTGGGTCACGAACCGGAGTTTCTCCGCCTCGGCGTCCCTGGGCCCGAAGAACAGACTGAACGGCCATCGAATCCGGTAAGAACGCCAGTAGCGAGTCTGATCGAGAATAGCCGGAATCTTCGTGCCGGCGGCAAGCCCGTTCGGCAGCAGCAAATCGATCGCGATTCGGGTTCCATCGCGCATCGTCAGGTATTGCGACGAAACGACAACTCCGCTGTAGAGTGCGCTGCGCTTGTCTCCGTAAGGCTGGGGACCGTACCAGGATACGTCCGCGGCGCCGGCAGCACCGACGTTTGCGAACACCGCGAGGGCGGCGAGGGCACCGAGAACAGCCAGGCATCCGGGCATGAGAAAGTCCGCTAAACAGCGGGGTTGATGCATCAGGCTCAAGTCCTCAGGATGAAAGTGGGGGATCGCCAGCTTCCGGCCCGCCCCGAACAAGCAATTGCGATGCCCCGGCTATCACCGCGATTCCCATTCAGTGGGGAACTCCCTGGAGATCGAAGTCGGACAAAAAGTTGAAGCCCAACCCGGTCTGCGGAGCGCGCAGCCCGGCGGTGACCAGTTTTTCTACAAACACGATCCTGAATCGCGGATTAGCGTCGAGTAGACTTTGGGCGCGCCGGTAAAGTTTGATCGCGTCGTCACGTCGTCCTTGTTGGTCCGCGATCACGGCACGCGCAACGACGCCGGGCACTCTCAGGTCGAGAATCACGCCGTCCGAGTCGATGGGTGCGAGCAGGCCGTCGGCCTCATCCAGTTTGCCTGCGGTCAGACGAACGCGCGCGCGTGCCCACGCCAGCCGGTAAGGATCGGCCAGTTTCTCCTGACGCGCTGCCATCGAGTCCCAAATTCTGCCGGCCTCGGCGACCTTCCCGCCATCGAAGAGGCGTTGCGCTTGCCTGATTTCGGCGACAATCGCGGCACTCTGATTGAGGCTTGCCTTTCCAAGCCCGGAATCCGCGGGAAAAGACTGAATGTTGGATGCGCCCGGGTCCAGCGCGAACGGCACAAATTCACCGTATGGCGCCAGCGGCTGCATCGTGGTCGAAGCCCACAGCGTTCGCGACGAGGGCTGGATCACCACAGCGTTCAGCACGCTTGGATTTGCGACCGTCGGATCGTTCACATAGGGAGTGTTCTGATGGTAACGCAGAATCTGTGATGCGATCTGAGGCGTGATTCCTCCCAGATGCGGCCGCACCGCGTCCTCCATTGCGGCGCGCCGAATGAAGGAGTCCTCCAGGCGCAGGTCCTGATGAGCGGTCATCTGCTCGGTGAGAGCGTTGTTGGCTTGGGCAAACCAATCGCCCTCGGGACGGTAGACCGCGCATTCACCGGCGGTGCATTCGACCAATCCGATGTTGCCGGCGGCGTCGGCCAAGGAGAAAAATCCCCCGATAAATCTCTGCCGAGCGCCGGTGAGGATTTTGGTCGCCTCTTCAACGGTGCGAGCCTTCTGGAGCACGCGACGATGCGGCCACTGGGGCAGTCGCGTTCCGATCAGATCATCGGCGCCGGCGAAGAAGTTGAACGAGAAGGCCAGTCCTGCCTCGTTCATTCCGACCGCCGCAGCGCCGCTGAGCGGCCAGCAGGCCGAGATCCAGGCAAGGTCCCCATTGTCCGGGTGGTAGATGACGAGTGTCGGACGGTACCGGCCGTAATGATCAGACCAGTCAACGTTGCGGCCGACAATCGCGCCGCCGTCGGCGGTCGCCGTGCGGGTCGCCACGAACCCAGTCGAACCGCCGAGAAGGGCGCCGAGCCAGAAGCGGAGGGCGTCGGCTCTACCGACGCCGATGCCGTCGCCGATCCCACGTATTTCCTGATAGAAACCGCTGTCATCGGTAGCCGGCCCAAGCCATGCCAGGCTGGGCACGCTGAACCAGTCCAGCAGCTTGAAACTAATGCCGAACCGGGGTGCAGCGTTGGTCCAGGCACGGCGCTGAAATTCGTACTGCGCGGCGACGCTGTATCGTTCTGGGGACTCGCCGTTGAGAAGCTCGACCTGTTGCCGCCCCATTTCGTAATAGGAGCCGCACACTCTCAGAACGATGAGATCGCCGATGTCCTGGCGGCTGGGGCAGCCGGGCGCATTCATGGAAGTAGCGTTGAGTCCTCCGGCGCTCGCAGCGATCAGAAATAACACCAAAACCGACGAGTATCGGATCTTCATTAGGCGGAATTTCCGCGGACCAGCATTGCCAAAGCAGCACTACGAGTGAGCGTTTGATCGCGCAGACGCCGCGGCTGCCGCAGGACTCAGGTTGCGTCGTGCAGGAGATGGACTGCGCCGACCAGCGATACGGCGCCGATAGTGGACATCGCGATTGCGCCGATCAGCCCGAACACCATGATTCCCAGCGCGTGGAAAATCCATCCGCCGATCACGCCGCCGACCAGTCCGAGCACGATATCCATCACCATCCCGTAACCGCGCCCGTGCATGATCTTGCCGGTGAGCCATCCCGCGATTAGTCCAACGATTAGCCAACTCAACATGGGTTCCTCCCGAGGTGTTCGTAAAGCAAGAAGCGGACCCGAGGTAACAATCGCATGCTTGTGCACCCATGAACAGGGTTACTGGCTTGAGAATCGCCGCCGAAGTATCCATTGTTGAGTCTATCGTTCCCGGCCATGGCCAAGCGCTTAATCCACATTTTGCCGGAGCAGATCGCCAGCCAGATCGCGGCGGGCGAGGTGGTCGAGCTGGCGGCGTCGGCGGTCAAGGAACTGGTCGAAAATTCGCTCGACGCGGGCGCGAAGTCGATCAGCGTCGAGATCGCCAAGGGCGGCTGCGACCTGTTGACCGTGGCGGACGACGGCTCCGGGATGGGCGCGGAGGACGCGATCCTTTCGATCCGCCGCCATGCGACCTCGAAAATCCGCGACGCGTCCGATCTGGCTGCGATCCGCACGCTCGGCTTCCGCGGCGAAGCGCTGGCCTCTATCGCCAGCGTCGCGCGGCTAAAGATGAGCACGCGCCAGGCCGCGGATACCCACGGCGTCGAGCTGACGATCGTGGGTGGCGAGATCGAGCAGAACCGCGCCTGCGCGATGGCGCCGGGGACGCGAATCGAGGTGCGCGACCTGTTTTTCAACACCCCGGCGCGGCTCAAGTTCCTGAAGACCGTCGCCACCGAGCAGGGCGCGATCGCAGAGGCGATCCAGCGCCTGGCGCTGGCCAATCATCCGGTTGCGTTCTCCTTGTCGGCCGACGGGCGCGCCCTTTTCGATCTGCCGCGCGCCAGCTCCCTGATCGAGCGCATCCGGCAGCTCTTCGGCGCCAAGCTCGCCACCCGGATGCTGCCCTTCGAGACCGCGCGCCCCGAGCTGCGCGTGAGCGGGTTTGCCTCCGTCAGCCAGGAGTCATTCCCGACCGCACGGATGCTGTTCACGTTCGTCAACCGGCGCGCGGTGCGCGATCGGGCTCTGATCCGCGCGATCGCACAGGCCTACCAGACGCTGCTGCCGCGCGGACGCCATCCGGCGGCCGTCCTGTTCGTCGAGCTTAGGCCCGACAACGTCGATGTGAACGTGCATCCGATGAAGACCGAGGTGCGCTTCAAGCGGGCCGGTTCGGTATTCGAGGCGGTGTTCCATTCGCTGCGCGATCGGCTGGCCGATCAGACCATGACGCCGGCGGGAGCCGCCGCCGTCACCCAAGCGGTGGCACTCGCGCCGAGCGATGCGGGAGCGGAGTCGCCGGGGGACACCGCGCCCTCCGGCGACTCCGCTCCCGCGCCCACGATGCGCGCCGGAGCAGCCGCAGCGGAGCGCGACGCGTACGCGGCGCGTCCGCTGCGGCTGGTGCCCGACGCGCCAGCGCCGGCGCGCGCTGAGCAGCGCACGCTCGGCCTCGGCTACAGCGGAACGGGCTCGGCGGCCGCGACGGCCGCCGAGCCCGCCCCGCTCGCTCCGCCAACAAGCACGCCTGTGCCCATCGCGGCTGCGGTGCCGCTTTACTCCCGCCTGCGTATCGTCGGACAGATCTTCGCCGGGTACATCGCGCTCGAAGGCGAAGATGGATTGATCCTCGTCGATCAGCACGCCGCGCACGAGCGTGTCACCTTCGAGAGACTGCGCGCAGAGCTTGGCTCCGGCAGTATCAGGATCCAGCAGATGCTGGCGCCTGAAACGGCTCGAGACCTCGATCCGGCGCGCGCTGCGCAGGTGCAGGGCGCGCTCTCCGAGTTACAAGCGCTCGGTTTCGAGGTCGAGCCGTTCGGGCCGACCACGATCGTGCTCAAGGGCACGCCGGCGGTTTTCGGACCGGAGGGCGGTCTCAAATTGCTCTCTGATATGATCGCCAGCATGGGAGAAGGCGGATTTGGCCTGCGCGGCGAGGCGGCCTTTGAGGATTTGCTCAAGCAGACCTCGCCTGCCACGGCTCGGTGCGCGTAGGCCGCTTGCTAGAGACCCATGAGATCGTCGAGCCTGCTCGCCGACCTCGACCGCACCCGGTTCAAGACCAACTGCCCACACGGGCGGCCAGTGCATATCGAGTTCCGCCGCGGATCGATCGAGCGGATGTTTCGCAGATGAAAGTGTTCCGGCGATGAACTCAGCGGCGGCCAGCGTGTCCACTGTGGCTGACACGAGCACCAAGGTCCGCGTCGGCTTTATCGTCGGGCCGACTGGGACCGGCAAGTCGGCGCTGGCGCTAGAAGTGGCCGAGCGGATCGGCGCCGAAATCGTCAATGCGGATTCACGCCTGTTTTACCGCGGGATGGACCTCGGGACGGCCAAGCCCTCGATAGCGGATCGCCGCCGCGTGCCGCATCATCTTATTGATCTGCTCGCGCCGGATGAGCCGCTTGACGTGGCCGGCTTCCGCGAGCGGGCCCGCGCCGCAATCGCCGAAGTCGTCGCGCGCCACAGGCCGGTTATCGTCGCCGGTGGCAGCGGCCTGTATCTGCGCGTCTTGCGCCGGGGAATTTTCGGCGGCCCTCCGGCCTCGCCCGCGATTCGCGCCGAGCTGGCGGCGCTCGCGGCCGAGCACGGCGCATCCTATCTACATGCGCAACTTCGCACCAGCAGATCCGGAAGCGGCGGCGCGAATCGCGGTCAACGATCGCTATCGGATCGTCCGCGCGCTGGAGGTGTTCCGGTTGACCGGCACGCCGATCACGACCCATCAGCGCCGCCACGGCTTCGACTCCGCCGAATACGACACGCTGACTATCGGGCTGGACCTGCCGCGTGAGCGCCTGTATGCGGCGCTGGATCGGCGCTTCGACGCGATGGTCATGGCCGGCTTGGTGCAGGAGGTTCGCGCGCTGCTCGCGGCGGGCTATGGAATCGATACACCGGCGATGCGCGCGATCGGCTATCGGCAGATTGCGGCCTATCTGCGCGGCGCGATGACGCTGGAGGCCGCGATCGCGCTCGCCAAACGCGACACCCGCCGGCTCGCCAAGCGCCAGCTCACCTGGTTTCGCCGCGACCCTGAAATCACATGGCTTGATGCGCAAGCGGGCGGAGAACAAGCTCTGACACTGCTGAGCGGGTTTCTCGCGCCACGGGCGCGCGGCAGCCAATGAATGACGACGCAATCGGGCACGCATCGGCGCGCGGGCCTCGAGACGCGGATCGAGGATCTCGATCGCCGGATCGCCGCCGCCAGGCATCCGCGCGAGCGTGCCCGGCTGGTCGCTGAGCGCAAGCAGGCCGCCCGCGAGTTCGAGGCCGATCTCAGCGCGATCGAACGCGTGCGCCTGGCGCGCCATCAGATGCGCCCGCAGACGCTCGATTACATCGGCTTTCTAATCGGCGAGTTCTTCGAGCTGCATGGCGATCGCAGATATGCCGACGACGGCGCGATCGTCGCCGGGCTGGGCTATTTCGGCAAGCAGCCGGTGGCGATCGTCGGCCATCAACGGGGCCGCTCGACGCGCGAGCGGATTGAGCGCAACTTTGGCAAGCCCCATCCCGAGGGCTATCGCAAGGCGCTGCGCGTTTACGAGCTGGCCAATCGCTTCGGCCTGCCGCTGATCACTTTTATCGACACCCAGGGCGCCGAGCCCGGACTGGGCGCGGAAGAGCGCGGCCAGGCCGAGGCGATTGCGAGCAGCCTGGAACCATGGCCCGGCTGGAGGTCCCGGTAATTGCGTGCGTGATCGGCGAGGGCGGCTCAGGCGGCGCGCTCGCGCTCGGGGTGGCCAACGTAGTCTTGATGCAACAGTACGCGTGCTACTCGGTGATCACGCCCGAGGGCTGCGCTGCTATTCTGTGGCGCGAGGCGGGACCCGAGAAGGTTGCCGACGCAGCCGCGGCGCTGCGACTCTCCGCGCCCGACCTGCTCGCACTCAAGGTAATCGACGGCATCGTCCCGGAGCCGCCTGGCGGAGCCCATCACGCGCCCGCGGAGGCCGCGGCCGCGCTGGGCGCTCCGATCGCTCGCCAGTTGAAGCCTCTGCTGCGGCTGGGGCCGGTCGACTGCGCCGCGCGCGAGAACGCAGGCTGGCCGCGATCGGCGCCCCGTTCATCGCAAGCGTAAAGGCGTGACGCCTTAAGCGGCGCGTTGAAAACCTGCATCCAATCGGCTAGCCATTGCAGCGCGATGGCTTCACGGCAGGCGAGAAAGACCGCATCGGCTAAGCCCACTCTGGCGGGACTGCGCGCGCAAATCGACGCGCTCAACCTGGACCTGCTGCGCCGGCTCAACGAGCGCGCCCGCCTGTGCGTGGAAGTCGGGCGGCTCAGACAGCGTGCGGATGGCACGCCGATTTATGGCCCGCCGCGTGCGCGAGGTGATCGACCGCATGCTCGCGGCGAATACCGGACCACTGGTCGCCGAGCATGTGCGCGCTATCTTCACCGAGATCATGTCGGCCTGCGTAGCGCTCGAAGCCGATCTGCGCGTCGCCTTCCTTGGCCCCGAGCATACCTATTCGCATCAGGCCGCCCTCCGCCAGTTTGAATCAGCGTGATGATGGTTCCCGAGCCGTCGTTCGCGGAGGTTTTCCAGGCGCTGGAGAACGGCCGCGCTGAGCTCGGCGTGGTGCCGGTGGAGAACTCGACCGACGGCGGCATCAGGCTGACGCTCGATCTTCTGATCGACACGCCGCTGGCGATCGTCGGCGAAATTCTGCTGCCAATCCGGCACGCGCTGCTCTCGCGCGACGGCAACCACGGCGCGATTCGGCGGATCGTTTCCCGTCAGGAGTCGCTGGCGCAGTGCCACGGTTACCTCGCGGCCAACTATCCCCGATGCGCCTGGAGGCGGTCGCCTCGAACGCGCTCGCCGCCAAACGCGCGGCAGAATCCGTCCTGCGCCGCGATCGCGTCGGTGAAAGCTGCTGCCGCCTACGGACTCAAGGTGATCGCGGAAAATATCAGGACCTTGCGCAAAACACCACGCGCTTCGTGGTGATCGGCAAGCATCCGGCGGGCCGCACCGGCTCCGACAAGACCAGTGCGGTGTTTGCGGTGCGCCACAAGGTCGGCGCGCTGCACGAGGTGCTCGGCCTGTTCGCCCGCAACGCGGTCAATGTCTCGAAGATCGAGTCGCGCCCGATGCGCTCGCGGGCCTGCGATCTGTTCTTCGTCGATTTGTCGGGCCATCGCGAGGACCCCAAGCTCAAGCGCGCGCTTAAGGCGCTGGAGCGCCAAGACGCTTTTTCTGAAGGTGCTGGGATCGTATCCTGAAGCGAGGCCGCCCGCTGAGTAGCCGGCGTTCGCAAGTTCGTTGTCGTCGCCAATCAAGCCGCAAATCAACCCTGATGCTCTCGTGCTGCCCACGGTCGCGGCGATCAATCCATACGAGCCGGGCAAGCCGATAGAGGAGGTTCAGCGCCGGAGCTGGGTATCGGCGAGCCGGTCAAGCTGGCCTCCAACGAGAATCCGATCGGCCCGTCGCCGCGCGCGCTCGCGGCGATCGCGGCAGCGTTGCCGGAGCTCAATCGCTATCCCGACGGTGCGAGCTTCGAACTGAAGAGCCGGATCGCGGCGCAGCTTGAGATCACGCCGATCGGATTTTCCCCGGATGCGGCGGCGCGGAGATTCTCAACCTGATCGCGTTTCTTTTTCTGCGCCCCGGCCTCAATGCGGTGATCGCGGCGCATTCGTTTGTGATCTACGAGCTTGCCATCGCGGCGGCAGGGGCCACGGCCAGGGTCGTGCCGCTGCGCAAGGACTACAGCTTCGACTTGGCCGCGATGACCGCGATCGATGAAAACACCCGCGTGATCTTTCTGGGTAATCCGAACAATCCCACCGGGACTATCTACCGGCGCGCGGAGTGGAAGCGCTTTCTCCAGCGCGTTCCCCAGCGCGTGGTGATCGTGGCCGACGAGGCCTACTTCGAGTTCGTTCGCGACCCGGAGTATCCCGACTCGCTCGAAGATCACGACGGGATGCGTTTTCTGATCACGATGCGGACCTTCTCCAAGATTTTCGGGCTGGCGGGTCTGCGCGTGGCCTACGTGGTGACGCGCCCCGACATCGTGCGCCTGCTCGACGACGTACGCGCCGTTCAACGTCAATTCGCTCGCCCAGGTGGCGGTGATCGCCGCCCTGGAAGACCGCGAGCACGTCCGCCGCACGCTCGACAACAATCGCGCTGGGATGGAGTACCTGGAACGCGAGCTTGAGCGCCTGAAACTCGACTTCGTCCCGAGTCGGGCGAAGTTCATTTTGGCCGACGTTGGTGATGGGCGCTCGATCTACGATGCCTTGCTGCGCAAGGGCGTGATCGTCCGCCATGAACGGCTACGGCCTGCCGCGCCATGTGCGGATCAGCGTTGGCCTCGAAGGCGAGAATCGAAAGCTGGTCGCGGCGCTCTCCGAAGTGACCACGAGGTCCTGACCCGATGGCCCCTCTTTGCGCGGATGACCGTATGCGGCGTCGGGCTGATCGGCGGCTCGCTGGCGATGATCGCCCGGCGCGAGGGCCTGGTCGGCGAGATCGTCGGCCTGGGCCGCACCCGGAAAAACCTCGACATCGCGCTCGAGCGCAAGATCGTCAATCGCGTCACGCAGGATCCCACCGAGGGGGCTCGCGATGCGGACCTGGTGGTCCTCGCCATGCCGGTGCGTACGATTCCCGAAGCGTTCGCCGCGATGGCGCCCAGTCTGGTCGCCAACGCCGTAGTGACCGACGTCGGCAGCGTAAAGG
>CAWBGG010000006.1:0-352004 GCA_963788205.1 uncultured delta proteobacterium | reverse complement strand
ACAACAGCGAATGGCTGAAAATGTAGTTGTTGGGCGCCAACTGGGCTTCGATGCCGGGCACGGAGATGAAGCGCCCGATTCTTACGTTCACACCCTGTGCCACGTGCGGAATGTAGACATCGACATATTCAAGAGTCGGATCGAAACCGTACTGATGATGGTCGTTCAGCAACTGGCCGCTGAAATAGCCTTTCGCCATCGTGAAGCGATAGTCTGTGCCGTAGAGGGCGGTAAGGTGATAGCCCCAATCGATGTGATCGCGCTGCACTGAATCCGGCAACCGCTCGGCGTAGAGAACGATTTGATTCATTTCCAAACGATTCGAATATAGATCGTTCGCCTCCGGCGAGTTGCTGTGCGTTGAGGTGCTGAAGTTCAGCGTCGGATCGATCCATCCATAAATCTTGGTCCGGCTTCTGAGCTTCGTTGATGGCGGTCATCAGCGGATAGCTGTTCGTATCCGGCTCTCCAATCACAGGCGAGCCGCCATAGGACCAATCTGAGTTCGGGAACGGTGGAGAATCCAGCGGCGACGGTGCCCCACGCCGTGCCGGGGCCGGCGAGGAAGGAGTAGTCCCCGACCAATCCTTGCGGTAAAACTCAGCCAAGCGCGCAAAGAAACTCTTCTCGGTAACACTCGGCTTCGGACCGTCGGGTGGCGAGTTCGTCTCGCTGTCCGCCTGTTGTCCTGAACAGAAAATACAGCCAATGAACACGACGCAGACGATCAGCGAGAAGAAGTGTCTATAGCGGCGTGAATTCGTCTCAGTGCGCAGCGAAGTGGCGTGATCCATCAAGGTTGACCGACAGGTAGATGCCATTCACAACAACCATGTTGTGCCGCCTTCTTTAAGTTGTAAATGATCTTGCGCCTAGTGGACCTTGAAAACTGCAAGGGCACGGGATGCCAGGGTCAGTGTCACTTCGTCGCCGGCAAGACCAGCGGCCGCGCTACCGAACAGCAACTGGAGCTGTTGGGCACCCTGGAGAGGCGTATCCGCGAGCGGAATTTTCAAATCGCGGGAAGAGGCAGAATTGTTGTACACCACCAGCAGTTTCTCTTCGGTGACTCGCGCAAAAAGCGTAGTAGCTTTCGTCCCAGCCGATATGCCATTGCTGTCCGGTGCGCAGAGCGGGATGCGTTTGCCACAGCGCCAACAGAGCCTGCAGATGAGAAAAAATCGAGCACCACCGCCGGGCCGGCCGCGGACGACCCGCGCGCGGCGATCCTGAAGGCGTCGGTCAAAAGTCCGTCGCCGGCCAAGGTGGCGACCGCTTCACCGTAGACCCTGTGATTGGTGGGCCGGCCGCGGCGAAGATCGTCGTCGTCCATGCAGGGCAGGTCATCGTGGATCAACGAATAGGTATGAATCATTTCGATCGCACAAGCGAAGCCGATCGCATTCTCAAGGCGGCCACCACCGCCTCGCAGGCGGCCAAGGCCAGAATCGGCCGCAGCCGCTTGCCGCCGCCGAGCAGGCTGTAGCGCATCGCTGCGGAAAGCGTCGCGGCGGGCCCGTCGCATTCGGGCACGGCCTGGGCAAGCTCGCGCTCGACCAGCGCCGCGCGTTCGGCGAGATAGCGATTGAGGTCGAATACCGCCACGCGAGCGCCGGGCGTCTGGCGCGCAACGGCGCGCGCACTCGCGGCCGGGGCGGCAGCGCGCGCAGGGCGCGGGATCGACGCACGATTAGGCTTTGCCTGTCGCATTCAGTTGCACCTGAAAATGCAAGGTGCCCAGCCAGTCACGCCGGCGGCGTCAGCCGCCGGCCGGAGCTCTGCCGCCCCGAATCCTCAAGCCGCGTAGTAACGGACCATCGCCCACGTGTCCTTGAGTTTCTTGCCGACCTCGAGCGCGACGGTGCCCTCGAAACCCGAATGCAGCTTGCAGTCGCGGCAGCGGAAATCCTGCTTGGTCCGGTAGAACTCCCAATCAGTCGCCGCGTGCAATTCCTGGAACGTTTTGTAGTGGCCGTTCGTGATCAGATAGCAGGGGCCCTTCCAGCCCTGAGGATTGCGGGTGACGGTGGTCCACGGGCTGCACAGCAGGTCGCGCTCGCCCGTCAGGTACTCGAGGTAGATCGGCGTGTTGATGATCCGATAGTCCTCGGCGAGCTTTTTGATCTTGCGGAACTTCAACGGCATGTCCTCTTTCTTGAGGTAGATGTCGTTCTCCAGCACCTGGTAGTGGTAGCCGGGCGTCACGAGCATCCCGTCCACGCCGAGCCCGTCAAGCATCTTGATCAGCTCTTCGATCTCCTCGCCGGTGGTCTCGCGAAAGACCGTGGTGTTGGTCTGCACGCGATAACCCTTTTCCTTGAGCATCTTGATCATCCGCACGCAGGTGTCGAACACTCCGTCGCGATCGACCACCCGGTCGTGAGTCTCGCGCATCCCGTCGATATGGACGTTGAAGCTCAAGTAGGGATTGGGTTCGACCTGCTTGACGAAGCGCTCCAGCAGCAGCGCGTTGGTGCAGATCTGGACATGGCGGCGGCGCTCGATAAGGCCCTTGGTGAGCGGCGCGATGTGCTTGTACATGAGCGGCTCGCCCCCGCAGATCGAGACGATCGGCGCGTCGGCTTCGTCGGCCGCACCCAGCGCCTCTTCGAGCGGCATCTGGTCACGAATCGTGTCCTTGTACTCAACGATCCGGCCGCATCCGATACAGGCCAGATTGCAGGCGTGGAGCGGTTCGAGCATCAGGACCAGCGGAAAGTACTGGTCACCCGACCGCTTCTTGCGGGTCATATAGCGGCCAAGATCGATCATGAGTCGCAGCGGCATGCGCATAACAGTGGTTTCCCCTCCAGCGGTTCTCGTACCAGTTGTTGCGAAATCAGGAAACGGCCCTGTTGCCGCCGTTAGCGACAGGCGGGGCTTCCTGGAACAACCATCGCCGCAGCATCGCGACGGTCGCCTCGGTGTCGACCGCTCCATGGCCCATGAAAAGAATCTCGACCAGCGTGCCGTTCAGCGCCGACAGCAGAAACCCCGCGGCGGCTTCGGGGGTGAAATCGCGCCCGCAGAGATTCCCTTCCTGGGCGCGGCGCACGAGTTCGATTAGCATGCTTCGATAGCCGTCGTAAATTTTCAGCACCTGATCGTTCAGGCCGTCCGAGAGCCGCTCGCCATGGAGTAATTGAGCGATAAAAAAGCGCACTGAGCTTACATTGTCACGAACGAATGCCAGATACATCTCGACCAGCTTCAAGATCTGGTCGCGCTCGTTGAGCGCCGCAGCTTCCTCAGCAAAATCGATCGCGTAGGGCTCCAGCAGGCGGTTCAATACGGCCAGAAACAGCTCTTCCTTGGTCTTGAAGTGCCAGAAAATCAAGGCCTTGCTGACCCGCGCTTCGCGAGCGACCTCTGACATTGAGGTCTCGTGAAATCCGCGACCGGCAAAAAGACCGGTTGCGGCCTTCAGGATCTCGTCGCGCGAATCCTGAGCCTGCGCCCGCGAGGCTGCTACTGAAGTCATCGCAATGTAAGAACCCCGTAATACCCCGCGTCGCCCGCTACCAACCCTCCACATTCCCGCGAGCGTGCGGGCAAGAACAGCCAACCTAAGCCCTGCGACCTGTAATTTTCCCGGACGGTCGCGACCGCTCGTCTTCTCGTACCCTCGCTAACCTAGCGGTCAATGGAACTTTAACCCCTACGAAAAGAAAGTCAAGAGTTCCCGTCCGCTCGGTCAGGCGGTGATCGAGATCGCAGTCCCGTGGGCGAGATTGGATTGGCGTGCGCCGGTTATGACGGCCAGCGCCGCGCGAGCCTCGGCGATATTTGTCGCAGCGAGTTGCCAATCACCCTGCCCCATCGCGGATTCGAATTCGGCGGCCACGGATGCGAACCAGGCCGCATGATACGAATCGTCAGGAGCGTCCGCCGCCGTGAAGTCGCGTATGGCGCCTGAGCGATCGGTCAGACGGGCCCGGTCTCCCTCCAACACGACCACGCCGGGCTCGCCGAAGAGGACCGCGGCCGTGCGACGCGCGGGCGCGCGCCACGAGAGATGGCAATACGCGATCCGGTCGCCGGGGAATTGGACGCGCACATCGGCAATATCGTCGACCACTTCGCCGGCGGGCGAACCAAGGCAAGCGGAAACCTCCAGCGGCGGCGCTCCCATCAGCCAGTGCATCAGGTAGAAAACGTGCCATCCGTGATCGATGAGGATTCCGCCGCCGAGAGCGGGACTAAGCCGCCACGCCGCACCGGACGCACCAGCGCCAGCCGGCTCAGTGCGCGACCGTTCGAGCGCGAGGTAGCGCAACGGGCCGAGCTCGCCCGAGACCATCGTATGTGCGAGCCGGTAGGCAGCCGCATGCTTCCAGTTATGCACGCACATCAGGACGCGCCGGTTGGCGGCGGCCATCGCGGCAAGCGCGTCGAATTCGGCGAAATCGAGACAGAGCGGCTTCTCCACGATAACGTGGGCGCCGGCTTCGAGGCCTGCGCGCGCGGCGGCGCATGAAGGCCGGGGGCTCGCGACATCGAGGAAATTCGAGGCGCTCGCCGTCGAGCATCAGGTCGAGATCTTCGTAACCGCGAACGCCCTTGATGAGCCGCAGCGCGAGATGACGCCGCTCGGGAACCGGATCATGCACCGCGACCATTTGCACATCCGGTCGCGTGCGCCATCCCGGCAGATGGGCCTGCGCGGCGACGGCGCCAAATCCGGAGATTCCGCCGCGCAGTTTCACGGCCGTTACTTCAAGCCGAAGAAATCCTTGGCGTAGACGAACTCGCCGACCCCGGCGTCCTTGCCGGCGCACTCGTCGATTTCCTGATCGCCGACCATCGTCGATGCGGCCAAGTCGATGCCGTAGAGCTTGGCGAGATCTTTCACCATCCCCGGCTTGGGCTTGCGGCATTCGCATCCGTCGCTCGGCTGATGAGGGCAGATTTCCCATCCGAACACGATTCCGCCGAGTTGGCGGTCGACCTCGGCCATCGCGGCCTCGACCTTCTCGAGCGTAAAGCGGCCGCGCGCGACCCCGGCCTGATTGGTAACGATACAGATCAAGGCATCGCGCATCGGGCGGAGCTTCTCGGCCACCCCGGCAGCAGCTCGATGCTGGATATTGCCGGCGGCATCCATCGGCAGCTCGCGGTTCTGGTCGAACCTGACCAGCGTGCCCACCAGGTCGCAGAACAACCCGCGGTTTCCGGTCACGCGTGGCGTCAGCCATCGCTACCGCTTCCGCCCGCCAGTCCAGATGGTCGCGCACATAGGCGCAGACTTCATCCAGGATCGCGAGGCCAGCCTCGGCCTGCGCCTCGCTAATCACCAGCGGCGGATTGATTCGCACGTGCGAAAGTAGCCCATAATCAGCAGGCCGCGCTTGAGCGCCTCCTTGAAGATCGTTTCGGTGACTCTGCGGCTGATCGGGCCTTGGTCTTGCGGTCGCGCACGAATTCGATTCCGATCAGCAGGCCGCGGCCGCGAACGTCACCGATGAATTCATACTTCTCCTTGAGCTCGAGCAGGCGCGTCAGCAATAGAGCGCCGACCGTGCGCGAATTCTCGACCAGATGCTCGCCCTCAATTGCGTGATAGTCTCGGCCACCGCCACCGCGGCCAGCGGATTACCGCCATAGCTTGAAGACGACGCGCTCGGCTTGGCGAACGGCTCGGCGGTCGCGAAGTCGTCGCTCAGCAAGACGCCCGAAACCGGAAAGCCCGAGGCCATCCCTTTGCCGACGGTCATCACATCGGGCTCGACGCCGCTGTGCTCGACACCCCACCATTTGCCGGTGCGGCCGAAGCCGGTGATCATTTCGTCGGCGATCAGCAGCGCGCCGTTATCGCGCGCGATCTGCTTGACAGCGGGCAGATAGTCGTCGGGCGGAATTACGTTGCCGGCGGTGCCCTGAAACGGCTCGACGATTACCGCCGCCAACGCCCCGGCGGAAGAGTTCTTGAGCTGCTTGGCGGCGAACTCGACGCAGAACATCCCGCATTGGGGATACTCGAGCTGGAACGGGCATCGGTAACAATCGGCGTACGGCACCAAGTAGTTGCCGCCGGGAAGCGGACCGTAGCCCTGCTTGAACTCGTCACCGATGAGCCCGATCACACCGCCGGTCTTGCCATGAAATCCGCCCCAGAAACCGAGCACCTCGTGTTTTTTGGTTGCCGAGCGGGCCAGCCGCAGCGCGGCCTCGACCGCCTCGGCCCCGCCGCTGTACAGATGCGCCCGCTTGAGCCGGCCGGGCGCGGCGTCGCTGAGCAGCCGGAAGGCCTCGGCGCGCTCGGGAGTCGCGAACGTGCCGACCATCAGGCGCGAGGCCTGATCGGCGATCGCCTGCGCCAGCGCCGGATGGCCGTGGCCGAGGCTCGCGACCGCCACGCCCGCGAAGAAGTCTACGTAGACATTGCCGTCGGCATCGGTGAGCGTAGCGCCCTCGCCGCTCTCGAAAGGCCACACCGGCCAGCGACGAAATTCGCTGGCGGCCAGCGTGCGATATAGCGCTCTTCTTCTGCGAAGATCTGGCGCGACTTCGGTCCCGGCACCGCGGACGAGATTCTCGGTAATTTTTCGCTCATGTTCGGCGTTGCGCTATGGCAGCCCGGCCCGCGAAGCGCTCAAACGGGCACGCTGGAGCAGCGCGAGCGCGCGACGTGCTATAGCATGCGCGGCCGACTCGCGCACGCGGGCGAAGCTCGGCCAATCGTTGAAGTCGATAATCCTGAAGCCGCCGTCCGGGCCGACCACGGCGTCGCCACCCCATGCGTCCAGGCCCATCGCGGCCGCCGCGGATGAGGCCGCCACAGCGATCTGGCGATGAACCATTTCAGGGAGCTCGCCGCCGTCGGATAACGCGGTGAAATATTCGCCGCCGCTGACGCCGTAAAACTTCACCAGCGCGCCTTCAATTTCCTGCTGGAGGTAGGCCTGGCCGACACCGCGTGCAGCGAAGTCGCCGAGCGCGCGGCGCAACTCGTCGAGGGTCGCGACGCGTTGGACATCGTCGGCGCCAAGCGCATGCAGGTTGCCGCGTTTGACGTAGAGCGGCAACGAGAGCTCCAGGCCGAGTATCGAGCCCGGCTGGAGCGGCGCCGCGGTCTCGACCAGCGTCCCGGCCGGAATCGGAACGCCGGCGCGCGCGAGTCCCGGGTTGAGCAAATCGCGATAGCAGTTCCGGATCGCGAGCGCCGAATTGATCGCGACCGCGCCGGCCTGCTCCAGCGCAGAGAGCTGGCGCAACGGGCCTGCTCCCTGACACATCGCCAGCACCAGATCGAGCTGGCGACCCAGCCACGCGCCCAGCCGCGACGGCTCTGCCGCCGCGGTCTCCAACCCGTTGCCGCGCAGTTGGTCGAGCACGGCGTCAAGAATCGCCGCGTTGACATCGACCTTGCCAGGGGAGAATTCACGCTCGCGATAGATTCCAAGCACGCGCATCTCGGTCACTCCCGGCCTTCACGTACGAACGCGGGCCCCGATTGGTTTCCGAGCATCGCGCGCGCGGCGGCCAAATCAGGCGCCTCGTCGATATCGATCGCACCGCTCACCTCGATCGCTTTCAGACGCATCCCGGCGCGGATGAGATAGCTCAGATACTCGCGCATCGCGCCCAGTCCCGAAGCTCGGGCCGGTTCGACAAAGCGGAATATCGCGGTCGAAAAAAAATACAAGCCGGCGGTCACCAGCGGCGTTTCGGATCCGCCTGATTCGCCTAATTCGGATCCTCCCAATCCACGAATGAGACCATCCGCGGCGACCGCAGCGAAAAGTGGGCGGCGGTCGCCGCGCCATTTCACAACCGCGAGCGCGCCTTCAAAGCCGCTCGCGCCGGGCGTAAGCTCGCGCGCCTCGGCGGCGAACCGCCGGAACTCCGGACGCGCCACGATCGCGTTGACCGTAGCGAGCAGAAAATGCTCGGCTCGCAGTCGCTCGCCGATCGTGAAAAGGGTTTCCATCGAGTTGGGCGTGTCGCGCACCACCAGTTCAAGTTCGCGAGGCAGTTTCACGGCGCGGTCGCGAATCAGGCCCGCGGTTTCGGAATTGATTACCGCCAGCACCGAATTGGCGCCCGCGTCGAGCAGGGCCTCGGCCTGACGCGCGAGTAGCGTCCGTCCACAGATTTCGACCAGTGGTTTGGGCAGCCCGTGCGCGGCGGCACGCAGGCGCTCGCCGCTTCCGGCGGCGAGGATCGCAGCGCTTGAATTTTCGCCCATCAAAGTTTCAGCAGCTGGTCGAGTGCGTTAATTTTCAGGTCGGCGAAATCACCCAGCTCCCGCGGCGGCACGCGATCTGGCGGGTTGCGCAGCCATATCGCTTTCATCCCGGCGCGCCGCGCTGGTGCGCAGTCCTTGTCCGGCGAATCACCGACCATCGCGACTTCCTCGGGCTTCGACGACGCGGCCAGCGCCGCGAGCGCGGGCGCGAAGATTCGCGGGTCGGGTTTGAAGATTCCGATCGATGACGAATCCACCGTAACGTCCATCAGCTCAAGTATCCCGCCTTCCGCCAGCACGCGGTCGAGATTGCCGTAGAAGTTCGATACCACGCCGAGCCTAAATCGGGGCTTCAGCGCGATCATCACTTCGCGGCTGCGTTTCATTCCGCGCAGGGACTCATCAGCAAAAGCCGCGCCAATTCGATTTCGTAATTCCGCAACGCCGGAGGGTCCCATCTGCTGAAATCGTTGGCCCAAGTGCTCAGGTCCGAGGCAACTCAGATGGTCCATCTGGATGCGCAGGAGAAAATCGATTCTCTCTCGCAAGCCCATCTTGCTGATCTTTTCGGTCGCCCGGTACGCGCTTGCGGTCGCGAGATGGAAAGCGGGATCAAGCTGGTCGCGGTCGATCTCGATCCCGCAGGCCCGATAATGCACCAGAAACCGATCCAGCCAGTGGGCCGTACCGTCCAGAGTACCGCCGAAATCGAACAGCAACGCGCGCAGCTTCGCCACGAACCTCTAACCCTATCAGTCCGAGGGCGAGGCCACTAGCGAGGCTGCCAGTCGGCAAGGCGCCTGACCCGAATCACAAGCTCGCGCTGGACGGCGGACCGGATGGTTAGTGAATCAGGTTCTCTTGGAATGCGTTGACTAGGCCGGTAGATTCCTCTAGTTAACCTATTCGTAATAAAAATTCTTGCTCCGAGACACGGTTTGATAGAAACGGCCCTAATCCGAGCGCCCTCGCGCTCCGCTGAAGTAATCTTCGGGCGCCCGTTGCTCGAGCGCCTCGTCCTGATTTGCGAGCGCGCCGGAGTTAAGCGAATCTTCATCGAGCGTCGCCAAGGGAGCGAGCTCGGAGATGCGCTGGGCGATTTTCGCGGCAACCCCAAAGTCGCGTTGGTCGATTCGTTCGACGAGCTGCTCGCGCAGCCGATCGGCCTCGGGCGCGAGCGGCCCTGTCTCGCGATGGCGGGCAATCTGGTTTTTGCCCGCTCGCAGCTCAAGCGGATGATCGCGACCCACGCGGCAGAACCCGACCGGGTGAACACACTGGCGAGCGTTGATGGTAACGGCGGACTGCTGGCCACGGGACCGCTGGGCGAAGTTCTCGACCAGTTTCAGAAGCCGGCCGCGCTGCCCGGCAGCGACTCCGACCTGCCCTACGCTCTGGACCGCCGCCCCGAAGACGGCCGCGAAGCCGAATTGCGGCTGGCGCGATCGATTCGCTTCGAGACCACGCATACCGACGGCCTCCTCGCGCGCCTGCTAGACCGCAAGGTCTCGTGGCGGATCAGCTACCGGCTGGCACGCACGTCGATCACGCCCAACCAGGTGACACTGTTCAACACCGCGCTGGGGTTCACGTCGGCCGCGATGTTCGCGATGCCCGGTTACTGGTGGCGGCTGTTTGCAGCACTGCTGTTCCTCGCCGGCATCACGATCGACGGTGTCGACGGCGAGTTGGCGCGGCTTAAGATGTGCGAGACCGAATCGGGCGGCAAGCTTGACCGGATTACCGACAATATCGTCCATGTCGCGGTGTTCATCGGATTGATGACGGGCTGCTATCGCGCGAGCGGAAGCACCGCTTACTTCTATCTGCTGGCCCTGTTGCTGATCGGGTTCGGGCTGTGCGCGCTGTCGGTGGAGCGTGCGCTTCGCTCCAGCAACGCCGCCGCGGCCTGGATCGCCCGCGTCGAGCAGGTGACCGGCCGCGACTTTGCCTATCTGCTGGTGGTTCTGGCTGCGATCAATCGGATCGAATACTTCGCCTGGGGAACTGCCTTCGGAACCTACGTTTTCGCTTTCGCGATGTGGCAGATGACCAACCGGGCCCGGCGCAAACAACTCGTTGCGGGCTCCAACTAGAAAAGCGAGCGGGGATACCATGAAGAAGCCGCGCATATTGCTGGTACAACCCACGACGGTCCATCTCGACGGCACGCCGCACAAAACGCGATGGCGCCTGATCATGGGGTTGATGATTCCCCTGATGGCGGGACTGACACCCGACGATTTCGAAGTGACGCTGTGCGATGAGCGGCTGGAGGAGATCGACTACGAGGGTGGATGGGACCTGGTCGGGATGACCACCACGATCGGCGCTTCGCTGCGCGCTTATCAGCTCGCCGACGAGTTCCGCCGCCGCGGTATCCCGGTCGTGATGGGCGGTTTTCACGCCACGCTGCAAACCGAGGAGGCGCTCAAGCACGCCGACGCGGTGGTCCAGGGCGAAGCCGACCTGGTATGGGAGCCGCTGCTGCGCGATTGGCAGGACGGCAAGCTCAAGCCGGTCTACAAATCGGACAAGCTCCACGACCTCAAGCACCTGCCGCGCCCGCGCCACGAGCTGCTGAAGCTCAACCGCTACCTCTTCAAGGCGGTGCCGGTCCAAGCCAGCCGCGGATGCCCTTACCGCTGTTCGTTCTGTGAAATCCCGGTCTTCTATGATGGTTCGTATCGCACCCGGCCGATCGACGACATCGTCGAGGAGATCAAGCAGACCATCGCGATCACCGGCTTTCGCCGCTTCCAGTTCATCGACGACCAACTCACCGGCAAGCACAAGTTCGCGCGCGAGCTGTTCAAGGCGCTCACGCCGCTGAACATCCGCTTCTCGGCGCTATGGACGATCAACTCGAATCACGACGAGGATCTGCTCGACCTGGCCGCCAAGGCCGGCATCTTCCATGTCAATATCGGGGTCGAGTCGGTCAGCCAGGAAAGCCTGCTGTCGATGAACAAGATTCAAAACCACACTAGCGACTACAAGAAGCTGCTGGCGCGGCTAAAGAAATATGGAATCTACTACTCACTGAATTTCCTGTTCGGCCTCGACGAGGATCATCCGGAAATCTTCGAGGATACGATGAAGTTCCTCCACGAGGTCAGGGCCCCGGAGGCGTTTTTCAATACCGTCACGCCGCGCGTGGGCACTCCGATGAGGACCAAGCTCGAAGCCGAGGGCCGCGTAATCATCCCCGACGCTGACCTGTATACCAACAACTTCCGATGCATGTTCGTGCCGAAAAACATGTCGCCGATGGACGTCGAAGAAGGCGTGTGGAAATGCACCACGGAGTTCTACTCGCTCAAGTCGATGTTCAAGCGGCTGCTGATGCCGCCCAGCCGCTTCACCTGGCAGGGACTGACCGAGAACATGCTTTTCTACTGGGGCGCCAAGCGTCAGATCGATCCGGTGGATTACTACTGAGCGATTTGGCCGGCACTATCGCCTAGCTAGTACTCGTCACTGATTCGGGGCGACACACTTCGCACGTTCGCCGGCATCAGCCGGCGAGGGCGCGCTCGACCGCCTTGGGCGAACGCTCGATTACCCGCAGAAGGATTCGCGCGGGGCCGCAAGGTAGCGGTCGAGTTCGGCGTTGCCGTTCCGCGCTGAAAGTCCGAAGCTTCGAGCGGTAGAGTCCGCTTCCCAGCGTGATTGGTATGAGATTCTTCGACCTCGCTCAGGCGTTCACGGGTCCGATGGACCCGCCACGCGGGACGAAAGTCTAGAGTCGAGTTGCGCGCGGGTTTGGAGAGCGGGCCAGCCTGTGCAATGAGCTACTGGGCCTGGGCGAGCGCACCGAGGTCGACGACTTTCATGGCAGAATGACGTTGAAGGGGGCTCTCTGGAATCTACTGGACGATACCATTTGACGTCATTCCGAGCGGAGTCTGCGCAGTGAGGAATCTCACACCACCCACCCTCGCCGCACTCCAGGCGCAGGAGTCCTCGGGTGCAATCGCACGGCGAAACTTGACCACTGCCATCTGCAACCTGCGGTGGCGCTGTCTGAGCCGGCCCGTTAGTCTGATCACCCGGAGCGCTCGAATCCCTGATGGCTGAGACCCAATTCTTTGTCGGCGTTCACGGCGTGATCGCCAATCGCGGCAGAGTAATCCTGCTCAGGCGCGCCCCGCAGATGCATTACGCGGCCGGAGCCTGGGACCTGCCGGGAGGCCATCTCGCGCTCGGCGAGGACTTTGAGCAGTGCCTCTTGCGCGAGGCCCGGGAAGAAACCGGGCTTGATATCGCCGTCGAGCGCCTGCTCGGCGTGAACAAGATGCCCGCCCAGCCTTATGTGCAAGTGTTCTACGCCTGCCGCACGCTGGTCTATCAAAAGGTCACGCTGCGGCCCGATGAGCATGTCGAGTATCGGTGGGCGACGCCGGAGGAGATGGCGGCGATGGATCTGATTCCCTACCTGAAAATCATCCTCGGCCGCGGCCTGCTGAATCACGTTCAGAGCCCCGCCTAGCGCGCCGCGGCGTGAGCTCTCTGGCTCATCACGGACGGAGTGACTATTCGCCCTTCCCGCCGATCGTCAACCGGCTGAGCGTGGTGATTCTGGCCGCCGCGATGGTGGCCGGAATCGGGCTGCGCGTGATGCGCCTCGGACAGTTGCCGCCCGGGTTGCATCCGGACGAAGCCTGCAATGGCTACGACGCGTACTCGATCCTCAAGACCGGCCGCGACCATCACGGCAATTTCCTCCCGCTGGTCATTCAGGGCTTCGATGACTACCGGATGCCGCTGTTTGACTATTCGCTGGCGCCACTGGTAGGCGCGTTCGGACTCGAACCGGCGACGATCAGGCTCGGGGCCGCGCTATGGGGCGTCGCTGATCAGGCCGCGATCGCAGCGATGGCCGCCCTGTTGCTGGGATGGCCGGGCGCGGCGATGGCGGCGGTGCTGGTCGCCCTCTCGCCATGGCAGTTGCATCTCAGCCGCCTGGCGCTGGAGATCACCACGTCCTCCGCTACCATCGACCTGGCGATGCTTTGCTTCTTCCTGTGGCTGGCGCGGCGCAAGAGCCATTGGCTGATCCTGAGCGGATTGTGCTTCGGCTTGTCGCTCTACGCGTACTCGATTACCAAGGCGTTTGTGCCGTTGATGATCGGATGGTTGACGCTCTGCTATTGGCGGGAACTGGAGCGCGCGGCTGGCGCGGCGGCGGTGGCGATGGCTCTGGTCGTGCTGCTCGCGTTGCCGCAGGGCATCTTGCTTTTGCGGCACACGGCCCAGATGCAAGCGCGCTTCGAGCAGATTTCGGTCTTCAGCGGCGAGGGTTCGATGCGCGACCGGATAGACCAGTTCGGTTCCGCCTTCGCCAGCTATTTCGGCCCGTCGTTTCTCTTCCTGCAAGGCGATTCCAACCCGACGCTCCATCCACCGGGCCTCGGCCAGTTGCTGCCTGAACAGGCGCTGCTGATCGCCCTGGGACTGACCGCCTTGATCGGCTCGCGGCGGCGCAAGCTCGCGCTCGTGCTGCTGGGATGGATCGTGCTTGGCGTGCTGCCGGCGGCGATGCTGGTGCCTGCTCCTCATGCGCTGCACAGCATTTTGGCGTTCGCTCCGTGGACCTTGCTATCCGCACTGGGATTCACCACCCTGCTGGAACTCGACTTTCGCAATCGCATGCTCAAGCTCGGCGCGGCGGTTGCAATAGTAATCGCGACGATAGTAAGCGGCTCGTGGTTTGTGTGGGTATACTTTCGCGATTATCCAGTCCTGGAGGAAAGTGACTTCAGATACGGACTTGACCAGGTAGTGCGCGATAGCGAGAAGTTCGGCGACGGGCCGCGCGTGTTCCTGACGGACCTGGGCACAGGCTACATTTTCGTGTTGTTCTTCCGGCCCTATCCGCCGGAACTGTTTCAGCGCACGCGCGTAGTGCGGGAAAACGGCATGTTCGGAAAAGTGTTCGGCTTCGATCGCTACCTGTTCCCTTCGTTCAACGCACAATCACTGTTCGCATCGATGGAGCACGGCGTGTTTATCTTCGGCGGAGACAATCCGCCCCCGGCCCCGCCGGCCGAGACGATTCATTACCTTGACGGCTCGGTCGCCTACTACATCGTGGTCAAGTGACGGGTTCATGCCTGCGCGAAAAGGCTTGCGCGCAACAGGTCGAACCCGGCAAACGAGCTTCAGAGCGCCGAATCAGTTCGCTCGTGTTGGGGGCGGGAAGTTCCCCTGGATGAGCCTCAGCGTATCGGAGCTCGACAATTCTAACAGGGACACCCGCCCGAGGAGGTGCGAATTTAATCGGGCGAAGTAGTCGGCAAGTGCTTCTCCCCTCGCCGGATGGCAATCACGTTCCATCACAATGAATGCGATCGTATCGATCGGGAGCTGTAGCAGATGGTTCGCCGCTTCTCTCAGAGTGGAGATTTTAGCTGAAGGGACATTTCCGGAGACAGTCCACGCGAAGGCTTTGCATTCACCGACAATCGTTCTATCGGGGGAAGCTAGATCGAACTTGTGAGGCTTGGGCGGGTTACCGATCGGAAGCTTGACCTCCAGATCGAACTCAAAGCCGAATACTTTCGCCAACGCTTGCCGCGCGCGCATTTGAAAGTCGCGGCCTCTTTCGAAATTCGACCTCATCGTACCTTGGGCACCAGATACAGCTCTCATTTCGCACCCCTAGCGAGCTTCCAGACGTTCCAGCAGGGCAGCCAGTTCTGGCTCGCCCCGCACCTCCTTGCCCGTGTCGACCACTCGAATGAAGGATCGGGCGCGGGTGATCGCGACGTACATCTTTGCTCGGCGCATGGCTGCCTCCTCGGGCGATCGCAGAGAGAGATCAGTAAGAATGACCGCGCGCCGTTCCAGACCCTTGAATCGGAAAACACTATCGGCCACGATTTCCTCGCCCATTCGTTCGTCGTCGGCCCGAACTAGTCTGTACCTTCCCAACCTCCCCAGCGAGGCAATTGCTCCCTGCGTAGTTCTGCTGACTAGCGAAACGATCACGATGTCACTCCGATCTAGCCCACCATCGAGTAGTCGGTTGATCTCAGTAATCAGCAAACCGCTCAGTGCGCCTCTACTCTCGCCCCGCACAAACGCTATGCGTCCCTTGTTCGCACCTTCGGCAATTAGCGAGAGGGTTAGCTCGTCAGGACCGTCTGCGGCGGTGGATTCATAGACGCTTGCCAAAGCTTGAATGGTTTCGTGGCACCGGTATTTTCTTATGAGCAGATATCTCGGCCCCAGCTTCTCGGCCGGGAGCGAACGGCCAAGCCAAAGAGTTTGGGCGGGATCACAAAAAGACCAGAGGTGCTCGGTGGCTCCCGAGAGACGTTCGATAAGCGCCCAATCATCCGAGTCAAAGTCTTGCGCCTCGTCAACGATGAGAACATCGATCGCATAGTTCGCGATAACGTCTGCGGCTTGAGAGAGTGCGCGTGGAATCACAGATTGCCAAAAATCGGGAGTCCAATCTCTTCGTTGCTCAGGGGCCGTTAGCGGGCTGTCGGCAAGCTCCAGAAGATGGAGCCCGAAGCGCTTAACGGGCCACACTTCTATCCCTGCTGGGGCGAGTTCCTGACGAAGCCAATGCCCCAATGCTTCGGTGAAACACACCAGCAGGACGCGCTTCCCCTTTGCGGCCATGCGCCGCGCCGCTTCTTGGGCAATCCAAGTCTTGCCGGTTCCGGCACCTCCGCAAACTAACGCGCGAGGATTCTGAACAAGCATCTCGTCGATGCAGCGAAGTTGTTCCTGGTCGAACTCGGCCGAAGCGCGCCCGTCCCACTTCCCGACCTTCCCGAGAGACAGTGCCTGAGCCTCGGATCGTCCCCAAAGCCCGTCGAGGACTCCTATCCAGTCATCGCCTTCTTTGCCCGTTACGAGAAATTTCGACTGATTCAGAATGGCCGGAAGTGCCTCGTCCAAATAATCAAGTTCGTAACCGCCGATGAATCTGCCGCGAAGATCATCGTTCGTAGGCAAATCGTCACGCCATTGCGGCATGATCACCAGAGGTTCGTAGGGCGGACATTTAATTCGAAGTTCGTCAAAACGGGTTTTGATTTCCCTGAGCGCGGAATGAGCTTGGGCCAGAGGATCGATCGCAACCCACCGACCGCGTTGAAGTTGATTGAAGACGCCATCGCGGTAGCTGATTTGGCCGCCTTTAACTTCAGCCACGAAGAATCCGTGGCCGGGTGCTGCGATCACGAAGTCGGCTTCCGAATACCGGAGCTTCATCGAATGCCAGGCATGCCACCCATGCGGAAGGTATGTTTTAATCCGAGCGTAGACCCGTTCCTCGTCCGGAGACTTCGTTACGCGGGGCCGGTCGGATGGATGAATGTGAGCCGGATCCGACATCGAATCCATTACGCAGTCAAGTGACGGGCTTGTCCCTACCGAACTCAGGGCGCTTCGCTCCAAAATCTCAGCGACCACATGCACTCTGGCGGGGCAGACGCCGGAGCAGCGTCCGATCAGTTCGCGGCGCTGCGCTCGGCGATCAGCTTGTCGAGCTCGTAGCGCAGCTTGGGCAGAACTTCATCGTAGCCGAAGTAGCCGAGCTTGGAGTCCTTCTTCTTGAGGTTGACGGTGGTCGGTCCGCACCACAGGCCCAGGTCGGCGTCGTCGGTTTCGCCGGGTCCGTTGACCCGGCATCCCATCACCGCGATCGTGATTTTGTAGCGCGCCGCGTAATTCGTCAGCTCCTTGACCTGCTCGGCCAGCTCGACAAACTTCTCGTTCTCCACCCGCGAGCAGGAGGGGCACGAGATGATGTTCAGTCCGGCGCCGAAATCCGGCACCGAAATGAACCGGCCGGCGGCGACATCTTCAATAATCCGATGGCCGACGATCACCTCTTCGTGCTTGCGCTCGTTGGGGAGCGTGAGCGAGACGCGCAGGGTCTCGCCGATTCCCTGGGCGAGCAGCTTCTCGAACGCGAGGCGGGTCTTGATGATCCCGTCGGGCGGCAGCCCGGCCTCGGTGACGCCGAGATGGAGCGGCACGTCGGGACGGCGGCGGGCGAAGCGGCGATTGGCCTCGAGCACCTTGGCGGGATCGGAATCCTTGAGCGAGACCACGAAGCGATCGAACCCGAACGAGTCCATCAACTCGCAGTGAAACACCGCCGACTCGACCATCGCGCCCAACTGGTCGCCCGGATATTTCTCCAAAAAGGCGGGCGCTACCGATCCACAGTTCACGCCGATCCGGATCGCAACGCCGTGGTCGCGCGCCACCGCGGCGAGCCATCCGGCCTTCTGCTCGATACTCTTTGACTTCTCGATATGATGCAGATGGCCGGGGTTGTAGCGGATCTTGTTGACGTACGGCGCGACCTGGCCGGCGATCTTGTAGTTCTCCTGCAGGTCCACCGAGAGCACCACGCCCCGGGTCTGCGCGCGGATTTCCTTGAGCGCGGGGACTTCCTTTTCGCTGTCGAGCGCGATTCGCACGATACCGGCGCCCGCGCGGGCCAGTTGATGGGTCTGCGCGACGGTCTGGTCGATATCGATAGTGCGCGTCGCGCACATCGATTGCACCACCACCGGCGCGCCCCCGCCGACTTTGATCCCGCCGATCGCGATCGCGCGGGTCTTGCGATCAGACTTCACCTGCTCCACGTTTCTCCTCCCGATCAAACGCCGCACGCGGGCGGCTATTTATGCTCCGGTTCGGTCGCCGCCATTGCGATCGCGCCGTGACTGAAGGCCGCGCCCGCCCGCATCGCCATCGCCACAAAGATCGCCTCCGCGATTTCCTCGTCAGTCAGGCCCTTCTCCTTGGCCCGCCTGGTGTGAACGTCAATGCACCATGGGCACTGAGTCATATGAGCCGCGGTTATCGCCATCAGCGGGAATGACTTGTTTAGCGTTCGGCGTCAGCCGCGCCCGCCGGCGGGCGTCGGCTGTACGCCGCAGTTGGGTGGCATGCGGCGATTCGAGTGCGGGTCATTCCACGATCCGGAAAACCTCCCACCGCGGCGTACCGGAGACGATGCAGGGCTCGATTTGCTTGCTCCATTCCCTGTGGGCAGGTATCGAGCCGAGCTTGTCCCACGACGCGTTGAGTTCACTTAGATCCTGCACGAGCACATCCATTTCGATGGTGGATTCGAGGGCGCCGATTGAGCCTGATGCAATGCGAAGCTTATCTTTGGTCCAACCGATGCGGCTTGCAATTTCCTGAGACCATGTCTTCATAGAATCGATTACGGTCTGCTTATGACCGAAGCGAGCGTCAATATGCCAACGTGCGATCATCATGGTGTGTCTCCTTACTTCTCTACCACCAGATCCGCGTCCAGGCGGATCGGGCGCGAGACGTTGAAGTAGTTCGGCGACGTTTTGATCACCGTCTCGTGGATCTGGCGGAACTGCTCGGCTGTGCCGTTGCCCTTGATGCGCACGGTGTACTGGATCGACTCGTAGCCGGGGCGGACGTTGGCGTCGATGCCGAGGAAGCCGCGCAGGTCGAGCTGGCCCTTGGTCTCAATCTCCACCTTCTCCAGCGTGATGCCCTTGGCGGCGGCGCCGGCGACGTAACCCACCATCATGCAGGCGTTCAGGGCGGTCATCAACATCTCCTGCGGGTTGGGGGCGGCGTTCTCGCCGAGCAACTCGAAGGGCTCGTTGACGGTGACCTGGAACGGCCGCTTCACCTGCTGGCCGCCGATCATGTACGAGTTGACGCTGGTCTCACTGCGGGTCTGTCCCTTCCACGCGGACTTCACCCGGAACTCGACGATGCCCTTGGCGGGATCCTTCTGGATCGCCGCGATGGTCGAGCGCAGAGCCTCGACGTTGAGGCCGTTCACCCTGTTGATCTTGCCTGCGGTTGCGGTTGCCATCTTTCTGCCTCCTTCCCGGCAAGCCATTGTGATGGGGGCCTGTGGGGCCCCGATGAAGGCGCGCACGTTAGGAAAGGCGGAGCCGTTGTGCTCCCCGTACGGGCCAGAAACGTGTGGGCGGTCTCACAATCCGCTCGTTGAAGCCTCTTTACGCTGGGATTTCCGTTTTCACGCTCCGATTCCAACCCGCGGTATAGACCAAATGGCCTCGCTCGACAAGGTTTGAGCTGGTTTTGGTCTACGGTGTTTCCAGAAGCGCCGGGAAGCCCGGCACGGCCCCGTCCTTGAACACGGTCTGATCGAAATCGACGAAGCTCTTGAACAGGTCGGGCTTGAGCTGGCGCAGCTTGCGGAAATTTTTCGCGCCGTCAACGCCGTGAAAATCCGTCATTTCGATTCCCTCCGCCGGATTCGCCGCGCGGGCCGGCCTGGCGGCCTCACTATATCAGACGGCTGGGGCGCCGGCCCTCAACCCAGGCCCCTCAATCCATCGACCTAAACTTATATATCGCAACCCGGCGAGCAAGTGCCTCTAATAGAGACGCGGTGCGCTTCGGCAAGTCCTGACGTTTCTGGCTTGCAACACGCATTGTGGAACAGTATTATGACGTAAAGTAGTCTTTTGCGTCATTACGGCGAATCCTGCTTCGACCGAATCGGCTTTGGCGCTTTGAGTTGTGCGAGGCCGATTCGCCGCCCGGCGCAGAGAGGGAGTGTGGTTGAATCATGCAAGAGGTTTCCGCAGCACGGAGCGGCTGGGACTCGCCTTCCGTTCCCGACATAATCCTGCCGAGCCAGTACTTCGAGCTGACCGGCACGCAATCGCTCAGCAGCGAACAACGCTTGATGCTCGCGGTCCTGGTCGACGCCGTGAATATCATCCATAGCTGCCGCGGCAACGGCTCGGTGCGCAAGCGCGGGCTGTACAACGAGGCGCACGAGTGGGTATTCACCGCGGCCAGCGGCAAGACGTTTTCGTTCGAGAACGTCTGCGACGGCCTGGGGATCGAACCCGAAATGCTGCGCCGGCGGCTATCGGAGACCAACGACCGCCTGGCCTCTTTTCGCCTGCGGCTGAAAGAATCGGGACGCGCGCACAACGTGACCGTCAATCGCGTGCGCCATCGCCCGCGTAGTCAGCGCCGCCGCGCGCACCAGCGCTGATCGCCTCTCCGGCGGGCGCCCTGCACAGCCAGGGAACGCCTGCAGCTTCTCCCCCTTGCATCTGCGGGGAGAAGCCCTGAAACCGAATCCTACCGACAGCTTTTAATCTCTTCCGACAGTTGATTACCGCGGCCATTGGCTCCGCGCGGTCGATTCCTCGCTGCGCTCGTGGTTCTGATTTTTCATTCCGGTGGCAGCAGGCTACTCTCACCCGCTCAGAAGTAGGGCCGGCGTCCCGCCGGCCGCGACCGGCGAGACGCCGGTCCTACTTCAGGGACGGCAGGCGAACGCGCGTGAAGCTGGCGAGCGGTGAGGTGTCTGCGGTGGCGGCTTGCCTGCGGGGGTTCGGCCTGTTAGCCAAAATCGGGAAGGAGATTCAATCGTGCAAGGACCGCTTAACGGCATCAAGGTAGTCGAACTCGGAATGTGGGTGGCGGGGCCGTCGTGCGCCGCCGTACTGGGCGACTGGGGCGCGGACGTAGTCAAGCTCGAAGACCCCGGCGGCGGCGACCCGATGCGCGGCGCGACCACGCGCGCGACCTACAACACCGACCTGCGGGTCCGGCCCGGATTCGAGCTCGATAATCGCAACAAGCGCTCGGTAGCGGTGGACCTGCGCAACCCCGAGGGGCAGGCCCTCGCGTTCAAGATAATCGACCGCGCCGACGTCTTTATCACCAATCTCCGCCTCGACGCGCTGGAGCGGATGGGTCTGGCTTACTCTGCGCTCTGCGCGCGCAACCCGCGCCTGGTGTACGCGACGCTCAACGGCTACGGCCATCGCGGGCCTGATCGGATGCGCCCCGCGTTCGACTATGCCGCGGCGTGGGCGCGCTCGGGCCTGATGGCCACGGTGGCTGAGCCGGGTAATCCGCCGCCGGCGCAGCGGCCCGGCATGATCGATCATGCGGCCGGGCTCGGACTCGCGGGCGCAATTTCCGCCGCCTTGCTGGCGCGCGAGCGGACCGGGCGCGGCCAGGAAGTGCGCATCTCGCTGTTCTCGATGGGCCTGTGGATGAACGCGACCGACCTGACCGTCGCGCTGATCGCCGGGCAGGCACCCCAGCCGGAAAGCCGCAAGGAGCGGGTGAATCCGCTCTGGAACTCCTATCAATGCAAAGACGGGAAGTGGATCTACTTCGTGATGCTCCAGGCCGACCGCCATCGGAAAGATTTCTGCGCCGCGCTCGGCCAGCCGCAATGGCTCAGCGATGCGCGCTTCACCGATTTCCACGCGCGCTTGCGGCACAGCCGCGAGGTCACCCGCGAGATCGAGGAGGTAGTGGCGACGCGTACGCTCGAGCAATGGGCGCCGCTCTTCGATCGCCACGGGCTGTTCTGGGCGCCGGTCCAGAGCAACGAAGAGGTGCTGAAAGATCCGCAGCTAGCGGCGATCGGCGCCATCGCACAGGTCGAGCATCCCGAAATTCCGGACTGCCGCATCGTCAAGAGCCCGGTCGAGTTCAGCGCCGAAGAAGCCTCGTATCGCGCGGCGCCGCAACTCGGCCAGCATACCGAAGAAGTCGCGCGCGAGGCCGGCGTCTCATGGGAAGAGATCGCGCGGCTCAAGGAGCTGGGCGCGATCGGGTGAGAGCGATCGCAACCCGGCGTGCCGAGCTGGAAATTCGCCCACAAACTCACGTGGCCTTCATGCCCTCTCCCGCAAGCCGGGAGAGGGTTAGGGTGAGGGTCAGACAGGAAAAATAACTCTCTGTAGAACCCTCACCCACACCCTCTCCCATTTCTGGCAGAGGGCTCAGACGTTCAGCGCGCTTCAGACTCAGGGCGCTCTCCGATTTCATGTAAAGGACAGGCTCAGAGGTCTTCAACACACTTCGCGCTCAGGACACTACACGATCTTCCGGAAGCCCATCGCGGGGGCGATTCGGATTGCGCCGGCGATCGGCAGCGCGGCACTCAGGAGGGTGACCGCGAATGCGGCGGCGACCGCGGCGATCGCGGTCGGCGGCCGCACCGCCATGTAGCCCAGCGGGCCGGTCACGGCGCCCAGGCTTATCCCTCCGCCGAAAAGTCTCAGCGCCGCCAGCGCTCCGATCACCGCGCCCGACAGGCCGATTAGAGCGGCTTCGCCCATCAGCAGCGCCGCGATGTGCGCGCCGGTGAAACCCAGCGCGCGCATCACCGCTACCTCGCCGACGCGATCGCGCACCATCATCGCCATCGAGTTCGCCGCGATCATCAGGACCGTCAGCAGCACGACGATACTGAGGCTATAGATGATCGCGCGCACGTCGCCGATTCCGGATACGACGTTGGCGAGCGAATCGACTTCGGTCACGGTCTCGGTCTCGGCGTCGGAGTTATGGAAGTTCTCATCGATCTCGTTCATCACCAGCCCCAGGTTGTCGGCCCGGTCGACCTTCACGGCGATATAGGTGGCGCGGTCCTGGATATCCTCTCCGTATAAATTCTTGACGGCGTCGTCGAGCAGCTTGCGATTGAAGAAGAACATCCGCGAGGTAAATACCGTGTCCGGAAGCTCGACCATCGGGATGACCGTCAGGGCCATCTTCGCGTCCGACGGATTGCGAATAGTCAGTTCCTTACCCAGTTGCCAATGATGCTCGCGCATCAGCACGGCGCCGATCGTCGCGCCGCGCCGATTCGCGAGTACCTCTTTGGTCTGCTCGGCCGGCACTTCGTAGCCGCCGCCGGTGACCGACACGATGTCGGGAGTGGCGCCGAAGGTAACAAAGACGTCGCGCGGGTCCTGGTAGATGGCGGTGAAGGCGATCTGGGCGGAGCATCCCACGACGTGCAGCATCTTCCGGATCGGGTTGCAGTAGCGGGCCGGCAGCAGGTAGGCATTGTGCGCCGTTACGACCAGCCGCAGGCCCTTGGCAGCGTCGGCCGCGATTTGATCCATCGAGGCCGGCACCGCGACCAGAACCGTATAGATGAAGACCGCGATCGCGAACGACAGTGCCGTCAGGATCGTGCGCCGAGGCTGGCGGCGCAGGTTGCGGAGCACGATGATGAGCAGCTTGAGGGCCATCACGCCTCCCGCAGCGATTCGATGATCCCGACTCGCGCGGCGCGCCACGCCGGCATCAGGCCGCCGAATACTCCGATTAACGCCGCCGCGAGCAGGCCCGCCGCGACTGCGGCGACCGTCGGCCGGTACGAGAAAAACAGCGTCCCGACGCTCATCAGCCGGCTGTTGAGTCCAGTTCCCCACGCGACCAGCAGTGCGAGCAGCTCTCCCGCCAATCCGCCGGCGAGGCCCAGTATCGCGCTCTCGATTACGAAGCTGCCCAGGATGTCGCCGCGCGAGAAGCCCAGCACTCTGAGCACGCCGATCTCACGCTCGCGCCGCGCCACCGCGGTATACATCGTGTTCATGCCGCCGAAGATCGCGGCGACCGCGAGCGCGAGCGCAACGGTCAATCCCAGCGATTGAAGCTGAGCGGCAACCTGGGTCCGCGCGGCGTAATAGTCGCGCTCGGTCATCGCGTCCAGCGTCAGGCGGCCGTCTTTCTTGAGCGCCGCAAGAAACGCGCCGCTCTCGCCCGGCTTGAGGATAAGATGCATCGAGTTGGTGTCTTCCTGCCGATGCTGCGCGTCGACTTTCAGGTCCTCGAAGTCGGTCCAGATTTCCGACTCACGCGCGCTATCGTGATCCTCGAACTCGCCGACGATTTGCCAGTCGCGGCGGCCGAAATGAAAATGCTTTCCCGGCGCGAGATACGAATGTTTCGTGACCACCTTGACCCCGACCGCCCATTCTCCCTTGCCGCGTACCGGCCAGCGGCCGTCGATCAGGTGCATATTGCGATGCACCTGGTAAGCCATCGGCCCGACGCCTCTCAGCAACACGAACTCCTTGATCCGCTTGTCGTGGCTCACGTCCACACCGGCGAAAATCTCCGATGAGATCAGCGGCTGGCCCGCGCTATCGAGGGCGATCTCCGGACGCACGCGCAAGATTTCGATCTTGTCGTGAGAGATGTAGCTGGAGGTTTCGTCCTGCGCGCCGCGGCTGACGACGATCCAGTTGTCGCCCGCGGCGTTGAGCAGCGTGCGTTCCAGCCCGCCGATAAATCCAAACAGGATGATGAAGATCATCGAGACCAGCGCCACGCCGAGAATCGTCATCAGCGAGGTCGCGGTTCTCTCCACCACGCTGCGCAGGTTATAGCGGACCGGGATCATGTTGGGCTTACGGGGCGGTCGATATAGAGCCGGCCGACGGGCCTGGAAAGCGCATTGGACTCAACCGCGGGCTCGAACTTCGCGTTTGCAAACCGCCCGGTGTCGGTGCGAGTCTGAATCAGGATTTCAAAATTAAACATTCCGGTTGAACGCAGAGGAATGAAGGAACTCGTTACACTCTTTTTCGCTTGTGCGTGTGTTGTCGCACCAGTCCAGCCCGCCTGGAGCCAAATGCCAATGGGTGCGCTGCCCGGCATCCCGGGATACCTTGACCCGCAAACCAATAGGTTCATTCCGATGCCTCAGAAGCCGGTCGAGGGCGCGGCAACTGCGGCTCCGATTACACCAACCACGGGGACATTGGTCGTTACTCTCACAATCGCGATTCTACCCTCAATCCCGATGAGCGAGACCATCTCGTGCGGTGTCTCTGCCATTGTAATTGATCAGAGTAGTGGGCTTTCCTTTTCAGGATCCGCCGGCGCATCCGCGACCCGTAGCGGGTCGATGGCGAAATGTACCGTGACGCTGCCTTATTCATGGGCTCTATCATCGGCAGACAGCGACACAATCTCCCTTGGATGGGGCATCGGAACCTGCGGAACATGTGGGCAGGCCTCTCGCTCCGCGAGCGGAACTCTCGGCGCCATAAGCGTCCCGGCAAGCGGTTCAACAACCCAAAGTTCGATCAAAGTTTCGTTCTGAAACGAGGGGCGTCGGGTTCCGCCTGACGGCGCGAGCAACCGAGCGCCGGCGATGCTCGAGGGGACGCCGTCTCGCCGCCGAAATGGCCGGAAAACCTAGTGTTTTCGGGTAATTGCGAGTCGTTCGTTGACTGCCGCCGGGCCTACTCCGTATGATCGGTCGTCTTTTGGAGGGCGCTTTACCGTGCGAATGATCGTGCCACCGCTAGCCCATCGCAAAGCCATCGACCGCAAGCTCGCGAGCTTTTTCCGCACCCATCGGCCCGCCGCGTTTCGCCGCGCGATTTCCGAATTGTGCAGCTTCTACCATCTCAAGCGTCCCAAAATCGAATGGTACGAGTACCTCGATTGGGGCAAGACCGCCGGCAAGACCATGGAAGACGGCCGTATTTTGCTGGTCCATCCCGAAAACTGGAAGCGCGGCCGAATCTACAAGAGCGAGCGGATGTGGGTGCAGATGATCTATCACGAGATGGGCCACTTCCTGTTCTGGGCCGACGCCGAACGCAAGGCGGAATCGTTCACACGCCGGATGGTGCTCGGACTCGGCGATCGCGCTACACGTGGCGCGTCGCGCCGCAGCCCGATCCGATCACGGCGCACGGCAGCCGCGGCGTCGCGGCGCGCGGGCGGCCTACGCCGCCGGCGCGCTGTCGCCGCGATCCGCCGGCGCAGAAAGGCCCGGCGCGCGTAGGCGGGCAGTGGGCGGTTTTGACAGCACGGGCCGGCACGGTCGCCACCGGCGCGGAGGCCGGCCCCTACACAACGTAGGAGCCTCACTAAGGGTAGTGGCCGGCGTCCCTGCCGGCCATCCAACTCCAAAACCGCCCACTACCCGTAGGCGAGCTACCGTATAGAAATTTTCCGCGAAGGGATCTTCGATGGCGCAAAAGCCGAACGTCCAGAATCGATGGTGGGTTGAGACCGCCAAGAAACGGCCCAGGCAGGGCGCGCCGGCCGAGTCGGAGCTGCCCAAGCTGCCGGTGGCGATGGCTTTCTACGAAGTGGCGCGCGGCTACGACCAGGACAAAGCCAAAGAAGACCTGACCGACAACAACCTGCGGATCGCACGCGCGGCCAATCCGGCGCCCGGCCAATGGGCTTACCTCGCGATGACCGAGGAGCACTATCCGCCGCACCTGGTCAGAAAAATCAAAGACAAGTTCAGACTCCCGCGTGAAGCGCGCGGAATCGTGCTCGACCACGGCCGCGTCGTCCGCCTCCTGGTATGCGGCCCCGAGCTGGAAGACTGGATGCTCGACATCACGCTCAGCGACGAGCCGTCGGTCGACGTCTACGTCTGGAACACGATGTACCGCGAACGCCTATTCAAGCGCGCCGAAGACGCATTACAGCAAGCCCATCGATGGGCGCTGAACCTGATTCATCATCCGCCAACCCGCGACGAACCACTACGCGGCGCGTTGCTGTAGTCTCCTCAATTCGAGGTGCGTTGAAGATGACTGAGTTCTCCCATGGTCTGAGGGGGCTTCGCGTATCCTCCGGAAAAGAGAATCGCTCTGCGTAGATCCCTCGCCTCACGCTCGGAGCCTGTGAATTTTTGCCTGGGCCGCAAAGCTCAACATTGGTTAAACCCTCACCCGGCGCGGATTCGCGCTCACGCGCGCGCGCCGGCCTCTCCCAGGATAGGGAGAGGCGTTCTAAAGGCCCTCTCCCTGGCCTGGGAGAGGGCGGTCACGGCGCCGAAAGGCGCCATCGTGGCCGGGTGAGGGTTTACCCAATGCGTTCATCCTTCGCGCCGAAAAAATTCACAGACTCTCGTGATGACAGGTAGAGCACACGTTCTTTTGTCATTCCGAGCGGAAGGTCGCTGAAGCGAGGAATCTACGCGGAGCGATTCGTCTGGCTTCTCAGCGCCTCCAGTTCCCGTCTGCTTTGCTAAGTCACTTCTTGCCCTTCCCCTTGGCCGTCACGCCGATCATCTGATGCTTCGGATCGCCGGAATAAATGGTGATCGTCCCGGAGAAGGGCCCGATCGCGGATGGCGCAAACTCGACCGTCACCTTTTGGATCTTGTTGTGGGTGAGTGCGAACGAGCCGGCGCCGACAGTCACGCTAAGCGGCGAAGAAAGCGCGCTGTCGTCCACGTCGCCATAGAGCGTGGACTTCTTGGTCTTCGTAATGTTCGTGATCGTAAATGGAAGCTTGGCGCTCTTGCCGATCTTAATCGTGCCGAAGTTCAGACTCTTGGCCGAGAGTGAAAGCGTTCCACCCGCGGGTATCGGAGTCGGCGACGGTGTAGGAGACGGTGTCTGAGTCGGTGTCGGCGTAGATGTAGCTGTCGGGGTTGCCGTTGGAATCGCCGTGACAGCGGGCGCTGATGTCTCAGTAGTTGTCGGGGTCACCATCGGTGTTGGAGTAGGCGTCGGAGCTGCTGTCTGCGTCGCAGACGGAGTAGGCGTCGCCGTTGGCGTCGCGGTTGGGGTCTCGGTTGGAGTCGGCGTGGCCGTAGGAGACGCCGTCGGCGTTGGCGTAGTTGTCGGTGTCGGAGTCGGAGTAGGCGTCGGCGTGAGAGTAGGCGTCGGTGATGGCGTCGGCGTGCCAGTCGCGGTCGGCGTAGGCGCCTGAGTCGGAGTCGGCGTTGGTGCTGCCGTCGCCGTCAGCGTTGGACTCGTGCTAGGGGTTGGCGTCGGCGTCGGTGTTTCAGTTGGGGTCGGCATCGGCGTAGGCGTTGCGGTCGGTGTCGGGGTCGGTGAAGGTGTCGGGGCCTGCGTAGGTGTCGGCGTTGGCGTTGGAGTCGGCGACGCCGTTGGAGTTGGTGTCGGAGTTGGAGTCGGGGTCGCGGTTGGTGTTGGCGTTGACGTAGGTGTCGGGAGCGGTGGGGGAAGGTCGTTCACTGTGCCGCAGACCGTCCCTAAATTGCCTGCGACGGCGTCCGAAGTTGTGACGTTGCACCACCCGCTGTATTGTCCCTGGCTTGAGAGCACCGGCTGGTTAGGCGACGTGCAGGATGACTGCGACTGTGCATGCAGTAGTGGGACGCTACTCGGAACGCCGAAAGCCGAGGCGTCGTAGTTGAAGCACACCGTGATGGGGCCCGTGTAGTTCGCGGTGGTGGTGATATCAACGTAGGTCGGCTCGCTTGCGCCGAACTGGAAGTTCGGCGCCGGTGATGGAGGACCATAGCTCACAGCGGCGGTAGTATTGCCGCTGCCGGTCACATTGGAGAAGCCAACGCCCACCGAGCTGACGGGCGGGCTTCCGATCGGCAGGTAGACCACGCCCGAGCTCGTCGTAGTATTGCTGGGGAAACAGTTGAGTGAGGGCTGTGGCGGACACGTATCACCTGGGTTCGGGAGGAAGGTCGCGCCCTCGCCAAGATACAGGCCCGCGCTGCCGCAGGTCGAGAGGCCGAAGAAGCCCGCCACAGAAGTTGACGGGTCTACATTCCAGCCCAGGCCGGTCGAGGTCTCCCCCGTCGAGGCGCAGGGCACAACTTGGCCTGGTTGCGTGAAAGATTGCGTGAGAGGCGCCTGCTGCGACGCCGCTACCCAGCCCTGGCCGCTCACTTGCACCTGAGAGCTCACGGTGCCGAAGGTCGGAAATCCGAAGGCCGCCGCGTTGTCCGTGGGAAACCCCACGAGCGCTAGCTGGGGCTCCGCGCTCCAGCTACTAATGTATGCATAAGAGGCGGACGCGGGAATAGACTGACTAACGAACGAAAATGGCAGGAGAGAAACTGGAATTCCAAAAAGCACATTATTAAGAGGGTTACCAGAATAGGTATTGCCGAGCACAGAGTTTTCAACAGAAGCAACAAAGTGGATTTGCTCAGAGCCGATCGGGAGGGCCGCGTCCTCGATGGTAGACGTCAAGGTAAACGAGAAATTACCCAAAGAGGTTCCGCTCTGACAAGAGGATTGGATCGGTGTCAACTCGCTCAGCGGACCGCCGCCGGAAAGATTTTCTGCCGACAGGGTGGCCCACGCGGGAAAATTAGCGAGAGGGTAACCTGCTTGGCCGGTGGACGGGTTCACCGAAAAGATCTCGCCAATCGGCTTGGCGTCCCATATGTGCGGGTCGGCACTGGCGCTGATTCCTGGACAGTCACCAGTTGTTGCGACCCTCTGCCTAAACAAAAGTACGTTCTGCGCCCAGTACGACGGTACATTCAGGTCAGTAAGCTGGTACACGTAAAAGTTCTGCTGGGCGGTAAAGCACGCTCCAGCCGGGTCGGTGCCGTCGGGGCAGGAGCTAGTGCTTACTTGCATAAGTTAGCGTTACATGATAAGGATACGGCATGGTCAAGGAAGCCGTGCCGATTGCGGTGCTGCCGGAGGATCGTCGGGTGCTTGAAAGCTGGGTTAGCGGCGCGAAGACCGAGCAGCGCCTGGCGCTGAGAGGGCGTATTATCCTGGCTGCCGCGGCTGGAAGCAGTAGCCGGGCGATTGCCCGGGCGCAAGGCGTTCGAGCGGCGACAGTGAGCAAATGGCGCGGCCGTTTTGCGCGCCGCGGGCTCGCGGGTCTGCACGACGCCCCGCGCTCGGGCGCCCGGCGGCGTTATGACGAAAGCACGCGCCGGCGGATTCTGGCCAAGCTCGACGATCCGCCGCCGCGCGGCCACGCGGCCTGGAGCGGCGCGCTGGTGGCTAAGGCCTTGGGCGACGTCTCGGCGCATCAAGTCTGGCGGGTGCTGCGCAGCCAGCGCATTCACCTGCAACGGCGGCGCAGCTGGTGCATCAGCACCGACCCGCAGTTCGCGGCCAAGGCGGCCGACATCGTGGGGCTGTATCTGCATCCGCCCGACAACGCGGTGCTGCTGTCGGTGGATGAAAAGCCTCACATCCAGGCGCTGGAGCGGGCCCAGGGCTACCTTAGGCTGCCCAACGGCCAAGCGGTGGCCGGCTTCAACCATGAGTACAAACGCCACGGTACCACCACCTTGTTTGGCGCGCTTGACGTCTCTGACGGGCAAGGTGGTGGGCGGCCACTACCACCGCCGCCGGCGGCGCGAGTTCTTGGACTTCATGAACGACGTGGTGGCACTTTATCCGGCAAGCGAAATTCACGTGGTCCTCGACAACCTCAGTACGCACAAGCCCAAACACGACCTCTGGCTGGCGCGCCACCCCAACGTGCACCTGCATTTCACCCCCACCCATGCCAGCTGGCTTAACTTGATCGAATGCTGGTTCAGCATTCTGGTCCGGGCGGCCCTGCGGGGCGCCAGTTTCACCTCTCCACAGCAATTGCGCGAGGCCATCGATGAGTTCATTCAAAGCTACAACCAGACTGCCGTGCCCTTTGAGTGGACCAAAGAAACCGTGCGCTCCGTGCACCCGAAGCCCCGTTACGCTGATTTACGCAGGTAAGCACTAGTGGGGCTGTTGGAGACCGCCAAATTAGTGATCGATACTTGGCTCTGGATGCCAACCAACGAGGTCGTCGGTGGCGGAGGGGTTGGTGTTGGCGTCGGCGTCGGAGTCGGCGTTGGTGTAAGAGTCATCGCGGTCGCGCCCAAAGCATAGAGGTTGCCGTCGCCGGAGCCGACGTAGATGGTGCCGTCGGCCCCCACTGCCGGCGACGAGTCGGCAAGGTAGCCCGTGCCGAACTTCCACTTCAGGCCGCCGTCGGGATTGATCGCGTACACGTTGTCATCGTCGGAGCCGACGTAGATGGCGCCGTCGGCCCCCACAGCCGGCGACGACCTCACGGGGCCGCCCGTGGCGAACTCCCACTTCAGGCTGCCGTCGGGATTGATCGCGTACACGTTGTCGTCGTAGGAGCCGACGTAGATGGCGCCGTCGGCCCCCACCGCCGGCGACGACCACACAGGGCCGCCCGTGGTGAATTTCCACTTCAGGCTGCCGTCCGGACTGATCGCGTACATGTTGCCGTCCTGGGAGCCAACGTAGATGGTGCCGTCAGCCCCCACAGCCGGCGACGAGGCCACCCAGCTGCCCGTGGTGAACTCCCACCTCAGGCCGCCGTCCGGATTGATCGCGTACACGTCGGCGTCACCAGAGCCGACGTAGATGGTGCCGTCGGCCCCCACCGCCGGCGACGACTGCACACTGCCCCGCGTGGTGAATGCCCAGTTCTTCATGCCGGTGGCGGGATTGATCGCGTACACGTTGTCGTCATAGGAGCCGACGTAGATGGTGCCGTCGGCCCCCACCGCCGGCGACGAGAACACCGGGTTGGCCGTAGCGGAGCTCCACTTCTGCATGCCGGTGTTAGAGGAGGTATCCACCGGGCTGAGGCCGGTATGCCTGAGGTCATGGTGAAACATCGGCCACGGACTCGACGCCAATTGCTCTTCAGCAATCGGCGCGAAAACGAGTACGAGGGCAAGCGCCGTCAACCAGAATGGCAAGGAGAAAAGGGCTTCGGCGCAAGACCGAGAGAAATCCGGAGATCCGACGACCTGTCGCGATCGGGTACCCATAGGGCGTTCTCCCCTTCGTGATCCTAGGCGAGAGCCGTCCGCACCCGCCGTTCCCGTCCGCCCCGCGCCCTCCCCCGCGATCTTCGGTCGATACGCATGCCGAGCATAGAATTAATCCGAATTTCTGTATGAGTCTCCGATTCCAGATCCCCTATAGACTCGACATAGACCCGACGGCCTCCCTGTGCAAGGTTCCAGGCCGGCTTCCGCCCACGGCCCTTCCAGCGGCGCCTGGAGGGGCCGGCTTCGCGTCTCGCGCTGGTGCCCGCTACTCCGCGAGCATTGGATTGGGCTTGGGAAATCCGAGCCGTGCGAGTGACGCGTCGATCGCGCGCAAGTCCTGCGCGCTCAGGTCTTGATTGGAGGCAAGGGCTGCGAGCGCCGGGCGGTCGCGCAGGCGCTCGAAGCTGGCGCGTACCGCGCGCAGCTCGGCTCGTAGCGCGCCGCCCGTTGCGTATAGCAGCGCGAAGCACAGCCGCGGGATCGCGAGTCCAGCCACCATCATGACGACGATCCGCCGCGTCGCCTGGCGGCGGCTCGCAGCCGCCGCGTCGGTCAGCACGCTGTCGTCGGCGTCGATCAGGTCTGCGATACGCCCGCGCAGGTTACGCGCGTTGGTCTCGACGCTCTGACCTTCGGGAGAGTTGGTTTGCTCAGACTGCTCTGCGCATCCGCGCGCAGGGAGAGGTAGTGGGTCATTTTGACCCGGCTGTGAACGCCTCCCTCGGGATTGTCATTCTCGCGCGTGGCTGCCGCGCGAAGAATCCCGGGTTCTGGCTGGGGCCTTCCTGCTCCTCGCTCAAGTCCCTCCAATCAGGGTCCGTCGTCGCCCATGGAAGCGGCTCAGCGGAGCAGAAATCCGGGATTCTTCGCGCGCCAGGCAAAGCAGACGCGCGAGAATGACACCGGCAGGGGGTGTCTGGTCCAAGTTAAACCAGCTTCTCAGAATTCGGCTCCGCTGACGTTTTCAGCAGGGGCACCCCCTTCACCACGATCAAGGCGTTCCGCATAGCGTGCCGTTGATGTCGCATTGCGGAGTGATCGCAAGATCGCGCTGGCGCTGATTGAACGATGCGATCGCCCGGTTGGTTTCGCGGTTTGGCGTGCAGCCGCATAGCTGGCTTGCGCAGCAACTGCATTGGGCGGCCTGCTCGGCTTTGACGATTTCCGAAAGGTCGCACTTTGTCAGCGCAGAGCAGGCAGGGCCCACCAGGTCGCGGTCGCTGCATTCGTCGGTGCATAAGGTCGCGTCGCACGTAAACCCCGCTTGCACACCTTTGTCGTGCGCGCAGGCGCCATACTCATTGCATACCTTTTGACAGTCGACGCCGCTATCCGCTGGCAAAACGGTGCTTCCCGGCTTGTACAGGGGGCAGCCATAGCCGCCTGGAGCGTCCGGCACGCAAACGCTTGCGCTGGGAACGGCTGCCGCATCTGCACGCGTATCGGCCGATGGCGACGGCGTGGCCGCCGGCGTTGCCGGCGGGGCGTAAGCGGCGGACCATACGAGCCCATCTCCCAGCGTACAAGTCTGGGCGTTCTGCCCAACCTGATACGGACCGCTGAAAGTCGGACACGAACATTGAACGATTCCCGGTTGATTGGTCGCCGAACAGGGAGCGGTCATGCATCCCGCATACGGCGCGGTCGTGCAACTCGTCTGGCCTATTCCGTTGGTGGGAACGCAGTCGAAGCTGAAGGTAGAGAACATTTTCGCACCGGGAATCAAATTCCCCTGATTGACCGACTGACACACCGGAGCCGAGTTGAGCATTGCGCACTTGCTGCCGTCGCTTCCGCATTGGGCAATTGTATCCTGGTAGACTGAGTAGTTGAGGATTGCATTGATATCGACAAAGTAGACACCATACGGGATATCAAAGCATTGACAGTTGGCGTACTTACCGTCCGCCGACAAGGTACAGGACAGATCCTCCGGCCCGGAGCTGGGGCCTGAGTAATAGCAAAGTGCGTAGGGGCCGCCGCGACAGGGCACAAAGTTGCTCGGCGCGAGCAGGATGTTGGCGTAGGCGGGGCCAAATTCCGTCGTCCAGTTCTCGGGGTTGCTCCAGAACGGATGCGAATTGGGGACAAAGTGAACGAAAGCAGCCGGCTCCGCGGACGCGCCTTGGTCTCCGCTGCTGTTTCCGCCGCTGTTCCCGCCACAACTCGCCGCGAACAGCGCGATCACGATCAGAAAAAGCAGACTTAGCTCATGCGAATGATGAGCTTGCGCGAGTCGGTATCGTCGATTAGCCACGGTATGAGTCCCCCCTTGGCACGGGAGCAACTTTCGCTCCAGCCCCAACGGGTAACCTCCAACGGTGATAACGGCCCGCTACGGCCCGCTAGCTATGTAATCAGGAGCGGATTCGCACGGACGCCATTACTATCGCGTAGTGTGAGTTGCTAAGGTCGCACATCGCTTTAGTTGCTCAAGCGCACACTAACCAATGCGGGCTTGATTCTTCTGAAATTGGCTGCGTATCGCTTCCGAGCTGCATTGACTGGTACCGTTTCGGCCGATCCGGATTCGGTTGGATCGAATCGAATGATACATGTCGCAATTCAATGCAGCATCGTCGCTACTCCGCGAGCATCGGATTGGGCTTGGGGAATCCAAGCCGCGCGAGTGATTCGTCGATCGCACCGAGATCCTGATCGGAGGCGAGGTCCGCGAGCGGCGGGCGGTCGCGCAGGCGCTCGAAGCTGGCGCGTATCGCGCGCAGCTCGCCTCGCAGCGCGCCGCCGGTCGCGTATAGCATCGCGAAGCACAGCCACGGGATCGCGAGTCCGGCCACTATCATGACGACGATCAGCCGCATCGCCTGACGACGGCTCCTAACCGCCACGTCGGTTAGGACGCTATCGTCGGCGTCGATCAGATCGGCGATACGCCCGTGCAGGTTGCGTGCGTTGGCATCGACGCTCTGCTCGTCGGGAGGGCTGGTGCGGAACTGCTCGAAAAGCCGCGCGGATAGTTGCGCTATCGCGTCGATCAGTTGGCGCTGGTTGTCGCTGCTGGAACGATCGCGGGCGAGCTCGATCGCGTTGGCGAAGGCGCGCCGCTGATCAAGCAGGATTTCGTCGCGCTCGGGCTGCGTACGCGCCCATTCCATCTGGTACACCGCGACATCCATGCCGCGCGCGGCATCTCGCGCTGAGAGCTCGCGTTCCTGGAGCGCGTCGATCTGGTGGCCGAAGACGTATAGTCCCCCGGCGAGGAACGGTGCCGCGATCAGCAGGATCGCCGGCGCGATCGCCGCCAACATCCGGATTCTGCTCACAATCGTGAATCGAACCATCGTCGTCACCCTCGCCCGGCGACCTCGCGCGATCGCCGAGATGTTTAGAGGCAAGGATGCTCATCGACAAGCTGGAAAGGCAACGTCCGGGATGCGATGATGGGCGCAATGAATTTTGCCGACCGGTTGGCAGACGCGCAGCGCCGCAAGGAGAGCATCGCCGTGCTGGGCGTGGATCCCCAGCTCGACGCGCCCGACGCCCCCGGCATTCCCGACGGTTACACGCTTACCCGTTTTTGCTGCGATACCGTCGAAGCGTGCGCTCCGTATGTCGTCGCCATCAAACCGCAGCTCGCGTTCTACGAGGCTCGGGGAATCGCCGGGATGCGCGCGCTCGCCGAGGTGCTCGCGTTGGCGCGTCGGCTGGGCCTAATCACCATCGCGGACGCCAAACGTGGTGACATCGGATCGGTGTCTGCGGCCTACGCCGAGGCGTACTTGGGACACGGTGATTTCGGATGCGACGCCGTCACGATGAATCCCTATCTCGGCAGCGACGCGATGATGGCGTTCGTGGTCAAGGCGCGCGAGGGTCGCGGAGTGTTTGTACTGCTGAAGACCTCGAACCCGTCATCCGGCGAGTTTCAGGATCTGCTCGTTAGCGGCAAGCCGGTGTGGGAGTCGGTCGCGGCGCGTATCAGAGGACTGGGCAGCGACTTCATCGGCGATTGCGGGCTCAGCGCGATCGGCGCGGTGGTCGGAGCGACGTATCCCGCGCAGGCGCGCCGCGCGCGCGAGCTGATGCCGAATGCGATAATCCTGGTTCCAGGTTACGGCGCCCAAGGCGGTACGACCGTCGACGCGATCGCGGCGGCACGATCCGACGGGCTGGGAACAATCGTAAACGCCAGCCGCTCGTTGATGTACGCGTATCGCACCCGTCCTGGAGTTGCACCTCCACTCGCCGCAGCCGAAGCTGCCGCGGCGATGCGGCTGGAGCTCAATCGCGCACTCGAAACCGCGAAGGGTCCGGCGCCGGGGATGCCGGCCGCCGGCGTGACGGCGGCGTAACGCAGCCGCCGGTCAGGCCTGCATCAGCATGGCTTCGTCGGCAGCGAGCGTCGCCCAAACCTCGCGATCGATCTCGCGATAGCGCTCGAGCGCCCGTTCGGCGTGATCTTCGTTACCCTCAGCCGCGGCGATCTCGCGCATCTTTTTCTCGATCCAGGCCAGATGCCAGTTCTCGTCCTCGGTCACATCCTTGAGGACTTGGCGAGTGGTCTCATCCACGTCAGGCAGGGCAGCGTGGGCCATGTAGCGCCGCTGCGCCCGCTCCTCGACCACCACCGTCAGAGCGAGCAGGTCGATTACGGTCTTGGGCACGCCGGTGCGCAGCCCGAGCCGGCGCTGATAGCCGTCTTCGATCGGAATTGGAGTGCCACCTAGATCGGCGATGCGTTTGGTCCACAGCCACGCATGGCGGGTCTCGTCCGCCAGATGCTTGGACATCTTGACCTGCGCGTCGCCATCCTTTAAATGGCCGAGCAAGTTGAAAAGCAGGCGCGCGCCACGCAACTCGGCGTCGCGATAAAAGCTGAAAATGAGAATCTGTTTGTCGATCGCCGACTTTCCATTCCCATTGTCGTTCATAAGTTTTCCTCCCCCGTCCTCTGCCGGAACTTTACCGGGCCGACTATCGCCTGTTCGCAAAACGAGGTCTGAGGGCCAGAATGATGGTGGAGTCTAATTATTTGATCCAGGATTACGGGTCAAGAAACCGTAACGCTCCGTTCACCGCTGGCCTACTTAAGCGTTTCTTATTATAAGCAGGCCATCCGACCTGCGAAAGAGGAGACCGCGCCGCCGCTGCGCGACCATCAAGATGCCGACTCCCGATGCGTACTGGTTGGCGTTGCGCCGCGCCAAGGGCGTCGGGCCGCGAACAGCCCGATTGCTGCTGGAAGCCTTCCAGTCGCCGGAGCAGATCTTCGCGCAGGCCGAATCGGCCCTGGTCGAGGCCGGAATTCCCCGCCCAGCCGCTCACAATATCGCCAGCTTCGACGGCTTTGCCGCGATCGATCTGGAATTGTGCGAGCTTCAGCGCATCGGCGGCAGGCTGGTCAGATGGTCCGACTCCGACTACCCGGCCCTGTTGCGCCATATCGCTGACCCGCCGCCCTTTCTGTACCTGCGCGGTACGATGCCGCCGAGTGAGGCCCACTGCGTCGCGGTGGTCGGGGCGCGCGCGGCCAGCGAGGCCGGCCTCAGGATGGCGCGTCGACTCGGCTTCGAGTTGGCGGCCAAAGGCTTCGTGGTGGTCAGCGGCTTGGCGCGCGGCATCGACGGCGAGGCGCATCAGGGCGCACTGGACGCCGGAGGAGTGACGATCGCGGTGATGGGATGCGGTATCGACCTGATTTACCCCGCCGAGCATCGCCGGTTGGCTGACTCGATCCTCGCCAACCGTGGCGCCCTGCTGGGCGAACTGCCGCTCGGCACCGCTCCGATTGCCGAGAACTTCCCCACCCGCAACCGAATCCTGTCGGGGTTGAGCCTGGGTGTCGTGATCGTCGAGGCGGCCGAGCGAAGCGGGTCGCTGATCACGGCCCGGATGGCCCTGGAACAGGACCGGCAGGTATTCGCCGTTCCGGGCAGCCCGCTCTCAGGCAAGTCGCGCGGGAGCAACCGCTTGCTGAAGGAAGGCGCCCGGCTGGTCGAGTGCGTCGAAGACGTAATCGAGGATCTAGCGCCGCAATTGGCGTCCGCGACCAAGACTCCGCCGGTTGACAGTGCCGTCGAGCGGCAGACACCCGCCCCTACCCCACCGGTCTCCAAAGATGCTAAGCTCATTTTAGACTCTCTAAAAGATGACGAAAGACTTCATGCTGACGCAATTATCGAGAGTTCAGGGCTCGATGCCAAAACCGTGCTTAGATTCCTGCTAGACTTGGAGCTCCAGGGCTTGGTCCGGCAGCATCCGGGCAAGCTTTTCTCGCGCTCCTAGTTATAGGAGCATATCCAGCAGGGGGTATGGTCAGAGGGGGGGTCGGAGGAGGCCTCATACAGAGTGGCAAACAATCTCGTCGTAGTAGAATCACCCGCCAAAGCGCGGACCATCAAAAGGTATCTGGGCTCGGATTTCGAGGTAACTGCCTCGGTGGGTCATGTCATGGACCTGCCGAAGAGCCGGCTGGGCGTCGATCTGGAACATGATTTCAAACCCGAATACCACGTAATTCCGGGCAAGACCAAGGTAATCGAGCAAATCAAGGCCGCGGCCAAGGGCAAACTGAAGATCCTGCTCGCGACCGACCCCGACCGCGAGGGCGAAGCAATAGCCTTCCATATCGCCGACCGGCTCGGTAAGGTCCGCGGCGACGTTCAGCGGATACTACTGCATGAGATAACTGCCTCGGCCGTGAAAGAGGCGATCTCAAAGCCTGTCGAGCTTAATCGCGACCTGTACGAGGCGCAGCAGGCTCGGCGGGTGCTCGATCGCTTGGTGGGTTACCAGATCAGCCCGCTGCTGTGGGACAAGGTCAAGCGCGGGATCAGCGCCGGCCGGGTCCAATCGGTCGCGCTGCGGATAATCGTCGAGCGTGAGAAAGAGCGCGAAGCGTTCCGCGCCGAGGAATATTGGACCCTCGACGCCCGTCTCGAAGCCGCCAATCCACCGCAGTTCAAGGCCGGGCTCTATAGCCACAAAGATCAGCGGATCGACAATAAGGCGTACAAGCTCCCCGAGAACGAGGCCCGCGCGATTATTGCAGCTTGCGAATCTGCCAAGTTTACGGTTCGCAAAATCGAGCGCAAGGAGGTCCGCCGGACGGCGACGCCTCCCTTCATCACGTCACGATTGCAGCAGGAGGCCGCGCGTAAGCTGTACTTCTCACCCTCCCGGACGATGAAGTTGGCACAAGGCCTATACGAAGGAGTCGAGCTTGGCGATCAGGGCGCGGTCGGCCTTATCACTTATATGCGCACCGACTCGCCGCGGGTCTCCGACGCGGCGCTGGCCGCAGCGCGCGAATATATCGCCAATCGCTACGGGCCGCAGTACTTGCCGCAGACCCCCAACCTCTACAAGTCCGCCAAGTCCGCGCAGGAAGCCCACGAAGCCATCCGCCCGACGGCGCTGGAGCGCGATCCGGATTCGGTCGCGCCCTACCTGGAAAAGGACGCGCTCGCGCTCTACACGTTGATCTTCAACCGCTTCGTATCGAGCCAGATGAACCCGGCGGTCTACGATCGCACGACCGTCGATATCGACGCCGGCGAGGCGGTCTTCCGCGCTACCGGACAGGTCGTCAAGTTCGACGGTTTCATGCGCGTCTACACCGAAGGGATGGACGAGAAATCCGACGACGAAGAGGCCGAAACGCTGCCCGCAATGACCGAGGGTGAAGTCCTGAAGCTGCTCGAATTCACCCCCGAGCAACACTTCACGCAGCCGCCGCCGCGTTTCACCCAGGCGACCTTGATCAAGGAGCTCGAGGAAAAAGGGATCGGCCGGCCCTCCACCTATGCGGCGATCATGACCAGCATCTTAAAGCGCGAGTACGTCGAGGAAGACCAGAGCAAGCGGATGCGCCCGACTACGCTCGGCCGCGTGGTCAGCGACCTGCTCGTGAAGGCCTTCCCCGATATCCTTGAAGTCGGCTTCACCGCCCAGTTCGAGGAAAATCTGGACCAGGTCGAAGAAGGCCGCGAGAATTGGGTCAAAACCCTGCGGCGCTTCTACGGGAGCTTCCAGAAACGTCTCGGCGAGGCCGAAGAGAAAATGCCCGCGGTCAAGCGCACCGGGCTCGCCACCGATATCAAGTGCGACAAAGACGGCGGCATGATGGTCATCAAATGGGGCCGCAACGGCGAGTTCCTCGGCTGCTCCAACTACCCCGAATGCACCAACACCAAGGAGTTCGCGCGCGACGAGCAGGGCAAGATCACGGCGCGCGAGGCGACCGTCGCGGTCAGCGACGAGGTCTGCGACAAATGCGGCAAGCCGATGGTGCGCCGCCGCTCCCGCTTCGGGGAGTTCCTGGGATGCTCCGGCTATCCGGAATGTGACGGGATCAAGCGCCTGCAGGGCAAGCCGGTCGGCACTGGCGTCAAATGTCCTGAATGCAAGGACGGCGAGATCCAGGAACGGCGCAGCAAGAAGGGCAAACTCTTCTTTGGATGCGGCCGCTATCCGGAGTGCAAGTTCGCGAGCTGGGACCGCGTGGTCGGCCAGGCTTGCCCGACCTGCGGCAATGGCTGGATGGTCGAGAAGGTCAGCAAGCGCGAGGGCACTCGCTGGCAGTGCCCAAAAGAAGGATGCGGTTACCGCGGCCCCGCCGCCGCCTGAACCGCGCCGCGCTCAGCGGTCTCTCACGCCTGCGCGGCCATGCGCGGGCGCATACCGGCCGAGTTGCCTTTCTGGTTGCGTGAAGCCTCTCCTTTGGGAGAGGCGAGAGTCGCGGCCGGGAAGTCGCGACCCTCGCCGACACGGAGGAAGCCCTTCCTTGCTGAGGATTGAGAGCCTCCTGAAACATCGCATCGGGGCGCTGCTTTTTCAAGTGCTCCTCACATTTTGGCTACTTCCTGATACAGAATGTTAAGGCGTCGAGACGGGCCGGCCATTGGGCACTTGTGGCCGAGAAAAAGGCCCGGCCGAGTTCCCGCCGCGCTCTTTTCAGCGGGCCGGCATCGGGCGGATAATGCTGCGGTTATACAATCGAGAACGCGGGAGCAAAGCCCTGAGATCCGCTATTTGGCCGACCGCATTTGCCGCCGCGATCGGCGTCTGTATCGCGATGTCCAGCCCTGCTGAGCGATCCCAAGCCGCGGTCGGCCCGAGCGCCAATCTTTCCGGCGCCGTCAACGATTTCGGCTTCCGTCTGCTGCGCACGCTCATCACCGATAACGGCCAGAACGTGATCGTCTCGCCGCTGAGCGTGTGGCTCGCGCTTGCGATGACCTCCAACGGAGCAGCCGGCGACACCAGGACCGCAATCGCGAAAACGATCGGCGTTCAGTCGCTCGACGAGCGGGATTTCAATCGCGCCGGTCACGAGTTGCTGGTGACGCTCCAAAAGGCCGACCCCGCCGTCACGATGGAAATTGCCAACGCGCTCTGGACCCAGTCCGGTTTTCCGATCAACCCGGACTTTCTCAACGCGAGCCGCGAATTTTACGACGCCGTTTCCGAAGGCCTTGATTTCGAGGGCAAGCCGGATGAGGCCGTCGCTGCCATCAACGCATGGGTGAATAAGAATACTCACGGCAGGATTCCGACCATCATTTCGAGGACTGAACGGAGCACCCGCCTGATACTCACCGACGCAGTATACTTCAAGGGACGCTGGCAATCGCCGTTCGTCCGCAAGGCGACCCGGCCGCGGACCTTTCACCTCGATCCCGATCGCTCCGTGCAGGCCATGATGATGACCAAGGGCGGCGAGTTCCCCTACCTGGAGAACCCGGACTTTCAGGCGATCCGTATCGCCTATGGCAACAACCGGTTCGCGATGGATATCTTCCTGCCCCGCAAGCTGACCGGCCTGGCGGACTTTGCAGCGATGCTCGACGCGCAGCACTGGAGCCAATGGACCGGCGCCCGCGCCTCGCGCAAAGGAACGATCGTGATGCCGAGGTTTGAGTCGTCGTACTCGAAGCGGCTCAACGACGCGCTCGCGACGACGCGGATGGCGATTGCTTTCGACGCCGGGAAGGCCGACTTCTCGCGAATCCATCCGCCTCCGCCGCCGCTCTTAGTCAACGACGTCGAGCACAAGACCTGGGTAAAAGTCGACGAAGAGGGCACCGAAGCCGCCGCCGTGACTTCGGTGGGTGTCGCCACTGCGATGAGGATGCATACTGGCCCGCCACCTTTCCAGATGGTCGTCGACCATCCCTTCTTCTTCGCCATCACCGAGCAGCGCTCCGGCGCGATCCTGTTCGCCGGGATCGTCACCGACCCTGCGAGCCGCTGATCGATTCGTGACTGATACGATCGTAAACGTTATCGGCGCAGGGCTGGCGGGCAGCGAAGCCGCCTTCGCGCTCGCGCGCCGCGGCGTCCGCGTGCGCCTCTATGAGATGCGCCCGGTTCACAGCACCGAGGCCCACCAGACCGGCCTGTTCGCCGAGCTGGTCTGCTCCAACTCGCTGCGCAACGATTCGCTCGAGACCGCGGTCGGCGTGCTGAAGGAAGAGATGCGCCGCCTGGGCTCGCTCGTAATCGCCGCCGCCGATCGCACCCGCGTGCCGGCCGGCGCGGCGCTGGCGGTCGATCGCGACGAGTTCTCGCGCGCCATATCCGACACGCTGCTCGCTCATCCGATGGTCGAGGTCGCGCGCCAGGAAGTGACGGCCATACCCCCCGGCCCCACGATTATCGCCACCGGACCGCTCACCAGCGCGGCGCTCGGAGCCGATTTGAACCGACTGGTCGGCTCGCGCCATCTCTATTTTTACGACGCGATCGCGCCCATCGTCACCGCCGACTCGATCGACATGAGTATCGCGTTTAAGGCCTCGCGTTACGGCAAGGGCGGCGACGACTATATCAACTGCCCAATGGACGAGGCGCAGTACGACGCCTTCGTTGCGGCCGTAGTAGCCGCCGAAAAAGTCGCGCTCCATCCGTTCGAGAAGCCGATTTACTTCGAGGGCTGCATGCCGATCGAGGAGATGGCGCGGCGGGGTCCCAAGACGCTTGCGTTCGGCCCGATGCGCCCGGTCGGCCTGCTCGATCCGCGTACCGGCCGCCGCGCCGCCGCGGTGGTGCAGTTGCGGCAGGACGATCGCGCCGGCCGCCTCTACAATATGGTCGGATTCCAGACCAAAATGACGTATCCGGAGCAGCGCCGCGTGTTGCGGATGATTCCCGGCCTCGAGCACGCCGAGTTCGTGCGCCTGGGCTCGCTCCATCGCAACACCTTTATCGATTCGCCGCGCCTGCTGCGCCCCACGCTCCAGATGCGCACGCGCGACGACCTGTTTCTGGCCGGCCAGATGATCGGCGTCGAGGGCTACGTCGAGTCCGCCGCGGCCGGCCTGCTCGCCGCGATCAACGCGGCGCGGATGCTCAGCGCCGATGATTTGATCGTGCCGCCGCCCGAGACCGCGCTCGGCTCGCTGATCGCTTACGTCACTGATCCGGGCCGCCGCGAATTCCAGCCGATGAACGCGAACTACGGCCTGATGCCTGAATCGAACAGCGCCGCGCGCGGCCGCATCAAGAAGATCGAACTGGGCCGCCGCGCCCTGACCGCAATCGATCGCTGGATTTCGGACCACGGCCTCGCGCCCGCGATTGACGACGCCCCGGCGCTCGCCGCCGGCCCATGAAGATCGCCGCCCTGGATGTCGGCACCAACACCGTCCTGATGCTGGTTGCCGAGCGAACTGGCGACGGTCAGGTTCGCTGCCTCGCCGACTTCTCGCGTATCACTCGGCTCGGACGCGGCGTGGATCGCACCGGCCACCTCGATCCCGAATCCGCCGCGCGCACGCTCGAAGCCATCGTCGAGTTCGCGCAGCAGGCGCGCGCGCTCGGCGCTGAGAAGATCGTGACCGCAGCCACCTCCGCTTTGCGCGACGCTTCCGACGGCGCCGCCTTTATCGCGAGCGTCGCCCAGCGCGCTGGCGTTGGACTCGAGGTCGTCTCGGGCGAGACCGAGGCACACCTGTCGTGGCTCGCTGTCGTCAACGGCTTGCATATCGACCGCGCTCGCCGCCTGTTGATCGTCGACATCGGCGGCGGCTCGACCGAGCTTATCCGCGCGGAACCCGGGCAAGATCTAATGATGGCGAGCCTGCAAATCGGTTCGGTCCGGCTCAGCGAGCGCATCGTGCATAACGATCCTCCAGCCGCCACCGAAACCGCCGAGCTGCGCCAGGTTATCGACGCCGCGCTCGACGGCTTGGGATGGGACCTGCGGACGGACATCATGGTTGGGATCGCGGGGACCGTGACGAGCGTCTGCGCCGTCGCGCTCGGACTACATACTTACGATCCGGCGATCGTTCACGGCTATCGCCTGACGCGCCGCGAGGTCGAAGACACGGTGGCCCGGTTCGGCTCGCTACCGCTGGCGGAACGCAAAAGGCTTCCCGGCCTCGCCGAAGGCCGCGCCGACGTGATTTTCGCCGGCGCAATGATCCTCTCGCGCGTGATGGAACGCGCGGGGGTCGATAGCGTGACAGTAAGCGACCACGGTGTCCGCTGGGGCCTGGTCTGGCGCGAGCTAGGCGCCGATCAAAGCGATAGCTAACCGGAAAGAGCTTGGACGCTAAATCTCGGGCGTCAATTCTCAGAACCGGAGAACATCGCTACCCGTACGAAAAAGCCGGTCATATCATTTGGTCAAGCCGCCGCCCGTTACCTTCCGACGCCCATTGCGTCGAGGAACTCTTCGACGCTGTTGAAGCGCATGTACATGTTGCGGCGTTTCTGCTCGGCGATAGTCGTGCTGGCTTGCGGCGCGTAGGCGTGGCCCGGATAGACCACGGTCGAGTCGTCGAGGTTCTTGAGCGTGTGGTTGAGACTGCAATACATCGCCGCCGGATCGGAGCCGGGCAAATCGACGCGCCCGCACGAATTGACGAACAACGTATCGCCGGAAATCAGGTTGCCGCTCACCAGAAAGCATTGCGAACCCGGCGTATGGCCCGGCGTGTGCAGAAACTTGATCTCCAAGTCGCCGACCTTGATTGCGTCGCCGGCGTCTACTGCCACCAGGTCGGAATCGGAGAGCCCGGCGATCTGCTTCGCGCCCTCGGCCTCATTGCGATTTACGTAAACCTTGGCCTTGACCCGCGCGAGCATCTCAGCCGCGCCCTGAATCGAACGGCCCATCATCCGGCCGCCGAGATGGTCGGGATGGTAATGCGTGATGAGGATCTTGTCGATCGCGTAACCCTCGCGCTCGGCGAGGTCGCAGATCGCGCTTACGTCCCAGGCCGGATCGACCACCGCAGCCTTGCGCGCCGCGGGATCGCCGACCAGGTAGACGAAGTTGGCCATCGGACCGATTTCGAGTTGTCGCAGGTAGATTTCCTGATTTGCCATCGGCGTTGTCTCCATTCGGGCCTATTTGCTGCGCGGCGGAACTGCGCGAGTGCGAGTTTTCTTCTTGCCGCGCATGCGCCGGGCGGGCGCGTTGTTCGATTCAGGCCGGGTCGATTCGGCTATCCACTCCAGATAGCGCGCCGAGCCGGAATTGGGCGAAATCGCGAGCACTTCGGGCAGCTCGTAGCTGTGAAGCTCCTTCACGCGCTGTGCGAGGCGCGCGTACAAAGCCGCCCGGGTCTTCGCCAGCAGTAGGTATTCGGCCTGGTCTTCGACCGCGTGGCGCCATCGGTAGATCGATCGTATCGGGCCGACCACGTTGACGCACGCTGCCAGCCTTTCATCGACCAGCACCCGCGCGATCCGGGTCGCCTGCTCCTCGCTGCCGGCGGTCATCAGTACGATCCTTACCTGCGAAATTGCAGCCATCAGCGTGACACCTCGCGCGCCAGGCGCTTGCGCAGCTCGCGCGGCGAGCATCGATACTTGAAGGCCTTGCGATCGTTCACGAACAGCACCGGCACCTCTTGACCGAAGCGCGCCTCGAGCTCGGGATCGCCGCCGATTTCGACCCGGATCAGGCGCGCCTCGAAGTGCGGCAATTCCTTATTGATCGTCGCCTCCATCTCGTCGCACAGCTCGCAGCCGGAACGAGTATATAGCGTAAGCTCGATCATCGTTCGACCGCGGCCCGCTCTCTACTGCACCGTGTTGGGCCGGATGAGGTTGATCGGAAGGGCGAGGGTTTTCTTGATCAGCTCGGCAGCGGATGTAATCGGGCTGACGGTGACTTGCGGATCGCTCAGCTTGCCGTGGACGTGAAAGTAGGCCGCGAGGATGCTGGTCTGAGAGAGGTTGCCGCCGATCAGCGGGATTTTGTTCAGCAGCCAGTTCACGGTCTGGAACGGCAGCGCGCCAACTTCCATCGCGACACTGCCGTCGCCAAAATCGACCGAGCCGGCGCCCGTGATGTCCATCACCGGACCGTCGAGCAGCAGATCGCTGGTGTAGAGCTTGCCGCTCCGTCCGGCGAACGAGGCATTGAGGAGCCTGAACGGCAGGCCGGTCTTGCGCGGATCGGGTACCTGTGCGCTCAGCCAGTTCTTCAGGTCGATCAATCCAAGGATACGCGAGAGCAGCGTGAGGCGCTCTACGCGGCCGTCTTTGACCACCACTGAAAGCTTGCCCGCCATCGTGCTGAAAAAATCGGCGTCGGTGTCGGCCCATAAATCGAAGTTGCCGAAAATCTTGCCGAGCAGGACCGGATGCTGCTGGCCGGCGACCAACATCAGCGCACCCGCGTCCATGCCTGCCACGCGCCCCTTGATTCGGATCCAGTCGTCCTTCTGGCGCCCGCTGAGTTCCAAATCGACCCGGCCCTGAAGTGAAGTGGCGTCGAGGTTGTACACCCGCCAGTCACCGCCGTTGCGATCAAAGTCGGTCTTCAGATTGGTAAACGGCAGCGCGGCAAAGTTCCCGGCCCGCACCTCGACGTGCCCCGTCGCCTTGCTGCCGGGCAGACTCGCCGGGGTTTGCGGCGACCAGGGCAAGCGCACGAACTTGAGCGCTTGGAGGTCAAGGCGCTGAGCCACGGCGTCGATACGCAGCGCCGGATTCTGAAGATCCAGAATCCCGACTTTCATATTCAGTCCCTGGCCCTCCAGCATGGCCGACGGCATCTCGAGTTCGGCGTCGTGCCCCTTAAGCGTCAGGGTCGCCAGGCGCACGGCGATCGGCGAGCGCAGAAAGCCGAACTGAATTTCGCCGGGACCGATCGTCAGCGCGCCGTTGACGGAATAGCTGGAGGGCCGGGCCAGATCGACGCTGCCCGCGGCGGTTCCGTTGACCAGACCGCGCGCGCCGGCCTGATCGGGCGGGACGATCATCGGCAGCCACTTCTCGGCGGGGATGCCGCGCAATTCCAGGGCCAGATCACGCATCGCGAGCGCGCGCCCGCCCAGCGCAATCGCGCCGCTCATGATCGCGGTGCCGGGATTCAGCGCCAGCTCGGCCCGGCTGAATTGCAACCGATCGGGGCTGATCGTAACGCGCCCCGAGCGGACGGCGACCGCGACCGCCGGAGTCTTGAAGGTGACCACCGCGTTGTTCGGCACGATCTCGCCTGAGTAATCGCGCGGCAGCGGCGGTTGGTTCAACCCCAAGAGCCGGCCCTTGGCGCGAAGCTTGAACCCGGCGAGTCCGCCGATGCTTTTGACCCATCGCGCGGGATCGGCGCCGAGCCGCGCCGCCGCTCGAGCGATCGCGGGGTAAAGCTCGCCGAGATCCGCGTCACCCTGCGCGCTGAGGTCGTATGGCGCATTGAGCGCGTCTTTGGCCAGGTCGGCACGGACGCTGAAATCCGAAAGTCGCGAGTTGCCCGCCCGCAGTTGTCCTTGATTGATCGTCAACGCGCCGCGCCGGTAGCTCACCTTCGCCGCGATCTCGCGCAGCGGCAGCAGTTTGGTCTCCGGCGCAATCGCGACCGCGGCGCTATCCACGGTCGCGTCGAGCGAGCTTCCGGTACGCAGGCTGGGCCCCGGCGACTTCAATAGCTCTGCGAGCGAGCTGTCGAGCGTGAGGCCGGCAATCACGAGGCGCCCGGCGCTCACGCGGTCCGCGAGCGCGAGGGTCCAGGGCGGCAACGCAACGATGCCCGACTTGATGAATTGCTTGAGCGGCGCCACGTCCGCCTGCAGTCCGCTCGCCGCCACCGAGATTTGCGGATCAGGCCCGTAAGGCGCATCCAGGCGGCATTGTCCGGTCAGGATCGGTGGGCCCTGCACGAGCCTCAAGGCGATATCCTTGAGCTCGAAACGCTGCGCCGACAATGCCAACCCGGCGTGAAGCGAATAGTCCCCGAGCGCGACCGTCGCCTGGTTGTGGAGCGCGAGGTCTCTGGCCGTCAACGAGATCGCGCCGGCCGCGCTGCCGTCGGGATCAAGCGTGATCTTCATCTCGCTCTGCATCGTGCCACTCGGCGCGATGTGAGCGATTTGCAGTCCTTCGAGCCGAAGGTTCCACCCCCACAGCCGGGCCTCAGCCGCGTTGGGCGCGAGGCCGGGCGGCGTATCGCCATGCATCTCGCCCAGTCTGGCGCTGCCCGACCATCGCGATCCCCCACCCGGATTTGCGTCGCGCGTGAAGCCGAAATCCACCCACCAGGGCGAACGATGCAGATGCCGGCGGGTGTAACCCTTGAGATTGAAATGGCTGACGATCAACGCGCCGCGATCATCGGCCACTGAACCATCGATGATCTGAAGCTTGCGTGTGATCGACGACAGTGTCTGCAGCACGCCGTCCAGCGCCTTCGGCAGCGCCAGATCGAAGGGCGGCAGATCGGCTGAGACGGCCACCGGCTGCCCCGGGATGCTCACCTGCGGGCGCTCGAGAATCAGAACCTCCAGCGGGACTCCGCCGTCGAAGAGCATGGCGTGATAGCTCACCTGAGCTTCGACCCGCGCGGCCCGCGCGATCTCGCGGCCGGCGGCAAGCGCGCGCACGTCGCGCAGCACGACCACCAGATGTGCGCGCAGCTCGATCGCGCTGGATGACGACTCGATCGCGAAACCGGTGCGGGCATCGACTATCGCGAGCACTGATCTCAGGATCCGATCGCGATTCAAAAAGATCACGCCGGCGGCGGCGGCGCCGGCGACAACGATGACCAGCAGAGCGATCGCCAGGAATCGAAGCAGTCTCATCGCGTGCTCCGGCCTGCCCCGATCGCCGCCGCCCACGCGCTCTCAGCGCAGCTCGAGCCGAAGAGGATTATTCGCAAGCCAGGTTCCGGTCAGCGGGGAGTATCGATCGACTGCTGCTCCTGGCGCTGGAGCCCTTCGAGGACCTGGCGAATGTTCTTGACCTCTACGACCTGCCACTGCCCCTCGTCGTTGCGCGCCATGTGGACCTCCCACTGCCGTCCCTTGCCGTCGCGGAAACTGGTGTAAGCGGCGTCGCCATTGCGATGCAGCATCACGATTGCGCCGGCGACCGCCGCAGCCGGCATCTGCACGTCCCGCTCGCCATTTTCGACCTCGCTCTTCGCCCACGCTCGTGCCGCATTCGCCATCGGCCCGGAGAGCAACGCCACCGCGCTCTGGCTGAGGAACTGACCCAGGAGATTGCCGCCGCTGCGCTCGGCGGCGAGTTCGTCGCCGGCGTGCTTGACCACGCTGTCGAAATCGATGAACCGCGCGGCCGCGTCACCGTCGCGCGCATCGATAGCGCGCTTGAGCTGAAAGACCGCGTACGACGGACTCGCCGGCAGGTAGAAGACCGCCCAGCCGGCCAGCACGGCGATGACCACGGTCCCGGTCCAGTGGCGGAAAAAGAACTTCACCATCGCCGCGCAACGGATTTTAGCGGCCCGCGAGCCGGCCGGCCGCCTGCTGGTCGAGGACCCAAATCACTTCGCCTTGCGGCGGCGCAACAATCTGCGCCGGAAAGCGATCCGGGTCGCGCAGGCCCTCGAGGATCTGTTGCACGGCCGCAGCCTTGCCGGCGCCGTGCACGATGAACATGACGCGCGCGGCGTGATTGATTACCGGTGGCGTCAGCGTGATGCGATCGCGGCAGGTGGGATCGTCAACCTCGACCGCAGCCGCCATCCGCGCGTTCTCATGGATCGCCGGATCGCCCGGAAACAGCGACGCCGTATGCGCATTGGCGCCCAGCCCGAGCAGCACCAGATCGAAACGCGGCAACTCGCCCTCGTTCAGCCCGAAAAATCCCCGCAGCTCCTCCTCATACGCCCGGGCGCCATCGGCTGGCTTGAGCTCGCCGCGAATTCGATGGATCTGCGCGGGCTTGATTCCGAGCGGCGCGAGCATCGTGCGGTTGGCCATACCGTAGTTGCTCGACGGGTCGTCGGGCGGCACGCAGCGCTCGTCGCCGAAGAAGAACTGAACTTCCTTCCAGTCCACGCTGAGCCTGAAGCGCGCCGCGAGCAGCTCGTACATCTCGGCCGGCGTTGACCCGCCCGAGAGCGCCAGAGTGAACTGGGCGTGCGTGCAGATCGCTTCGCCCGAGATGTGCGTCAGCTCTTCGGCCGCGCGGACGATGACCGCCTGCGGATCATCGAGGACGATGAGATTGGGCTTACTCATGTAAATTCGGCTTGTTCATGCCCGATCCAGCACCTTTAGCGCGCGGGCGACGACGTTTTCGACCGTGAAGCCGAAATGCTTCATCGCGTCCTGATAAGGCGCGGAGGCGCCGAACGTCGTCATCCCGACCACGTCGCCCGACGGGCCAACCCATCGGTACCACGACAGCGGCGAGGCGGCCTCGATAGCCAGACGGCGCACGATTGCGCGCGGCAGCACCGACTCTTGATAAGCCTCGGTCTGGGCCGCGAACAACTCGATACTCGGCATGCTCACGACCCGAGCCGCCCTCCCCTGCTTCTCGAGCTCGGCCTTGGCGCCAACCGCGAGCTGAAGCTCCGAGCCGGTCCCGATCAAAATGATGTCGGGTGCGCGCCCCGCAGTTTCGGTCAGGACGTACCCACCGCGCGACACCTCGCGCGCCGGCGTCATCACGGCGCGATCGAAGGTCGGCAGCTTCTGCCGGCACAGCACCATCATCAGCGGCCCTTGGTTGTGGGTCATCGCGACGCGCCAGGCCTCGACAGCTTCGTTGGCGTCGCCGGGACGGAGCACGGTCAAATTCGGAATCGCGCGCAGCGCGGCCAGATGCTCTATCGGTTGATGGGTCGGGCCGTCTTCGCCGACGCCAATCGAGTCGTGCGTGAAAACAAATATGACGTGGATGCCCATCAGAGCGGCCAGCCGAATCGAAGGCCGGCAGTAGTCCGTGAAAACCAGAAAGCTCGATCCGTACGGGATGAAGCCGCCATGCAGCGCGATACCGTTGAGAATCGCGCACATCGCGTGCTCGCGAATGCCAAAGTGCAGGTTGCGGTCCAGGTAGCTGCGGGCCTCGAAGTCGCCGCCCTCCTTGATGTCGGTGAAGGTCGATTCGTTGAGGTCGGCCGAGCCGCCGAACAGGTTCCAGACTTTTCTCGCGATCGCATTTTCGGTCTTCGAGCCTGACTCGCGGGTTGCGATCGTATCCTTGGGCGTGAACACCGGCAGCTCCGAGTCCCACCCCTGTGGCAGCCGCCCTTCGATCATCGCCGTGAATTCGGCGGCCTCACCGGCGTGCGCCTGGCGATAGAGATCGAACCGGCGCGTCCATCCGGCTTCGAGTTGCGCGCCCCGCTCGCGGCATTTGCGAAACTCGGCCAGCGCCGCGTCGGGCACGTAAAAATCCGGCTCGAGCGGCCATCCATAAAATTTCTTGGTGAGCTTGACCTCTTCGACGCCCAGCGCCTTGCCGTGCGCTTCGGAAGTGTCCTGGCGATTGGGGCTGCCGTACCCGATATGGGTGCGAATCCGGATCAGCGAGGGCCGGCCCTTTTCGGCGCATCCGTTTTCGATCGCCTGCGCGATCGCCGGCAGATCGTTCCCGTCTGCGACCGACTGCGTATGCCATCCGTAAGCATCGAACCGCGCGCAGACGTCTTCGGTGAATGCGATCTCGGTCTTGCCGTCGATCGTGATGTGGTTGTCGTCGTAGAGATAGACCAGATTGCCGAGCGCCAGGTGTCCGGCGATCGACGCCGCCTCGCTGGAGATGCCTTCCATCAGGTCGCCGTCGCCGCAGATCGCGAAAATCCGATGGTCGAAGAGTCCCGAACCGTCGCGCTCGAAGCGCGCGGCCAGATGTTTGGTCGCAATCGCCATCCCGACCCCATTGCCGAAGCCTTGGCCGAGCGGGCCGGTCGTGGTCTCAACGCCGGGCGTGTGACCGTACTCCGGATGGCCGGGCGTGCGGCTGCCGAGTTGGCGAAAGCGCTTCAGCTCATCCAGCGGCAGGTCGTATCCCGTAAGGTACAGCAACGAGTACAACAGCATCGAGCCGTGCCCAGCCGAGAGCACAAAGCGATCGCGTCCGAGCCAGCGGGGATTGCCGGGATTGTGATGCATGAAGCGGGTCCACAGCAGATAGGCCGCGGGCGCCATCCCCATCGGCATCCCCGGATGGCCGCTGTTGGCCTTTTGCACCGCGTCGATCGCGAGCACGCGAATCGAGTTGATGCAGAGCTGATCCAGTTCCGTTTGCGCGAGATTTATGTCGGTCGCGAGCGCCACTTGCCTAATCTCCTTACCGCTCCGCGAAATTCACCAGTCGGCGGGTTCGTCGTCCTTGTTGTCACCTGCGCGCCGGCGCATCACGCCGACGGTCTCCTTGGCCACGCCGCGATCGCCGGCAAACAGCGCCGCGCTGAAGCGCGCGGCCATCGCGCGCATCATCGCACCTTCCTCGGGATCGAGCTGGCTGCCGAGAGCAGCGAGCCGTTCCATCGCGTGCCGAATCAACTCCAGCGCGCCCAGCGGGTCGCCGCTCGAGCGGCGCGCGACGACCTGCTCGATTTCCGCCCGGACCCCGGCGACCACGGGCCGCGCTTTTTCGCCGATCACGACCTCGAGCTCGCGCAGACCGTCGGCAAGCTTGATGAACAACTCATCGGCTTTGTCGTTCGGGGGCATAGCGGCAATTGTTCCACTTGTCGCGCGGTGCGTTCAAGGACGAAGCGCTAAGGATGATGAGATGCGGACGCGAGCGGTGTACGGATTGTCACCGGCGGTGTTCTCGACCAGCGCGCGCTTTTGATAGAAAGTAGTGCGAGGGAGATTGCGATGGAAGCGGCTCGTAAAAAGCGCGTCGGAGACCGCCGCGTGGTGGTCACCGGGGTGGGTGTGGTCACTCCGCTCGGAACCGGCGTCGAGAAGACCTGGGAGGCGCTGGCCGCGGGCCGCTCGGGTATCGGCCCAATCACGCGTTTTGACGCCTCACAGTTTCCCACCCGGATAGCGGGCGAGGTCAAAGACTTCAATCCCGAAGACTGGATCGAAAAAAAAGAGATCAAAAAGATGGACCTCTTCATCCAGTATGCGATGGCTTCCGCAGAGCAGGCGATGCGCCAGTCGGGACTCATGCAGGGGAAACCTACAGATCGATGAGGAAATCGCCGAGCGCTTCGGCGTGCTCGTCGGCGTGGGAATCGGCGGGCTGTGTACGATTGAGGAATATCACCTGATCTTCCTCGAACACGGCCTCCGGCGCGTGTCGCCCTTTTTCATCCCCAAGCTGATCAGCAATCTGGCCGCGGGCAATATCGCGATTCGTTACGGCGCGCGCGGCATCAACCTATGCACCACCAGCGCGTGCGCCTCGGGCAGCCACGCCGTCGGCGAGGCCTACCGCATGATTCGCGACGGCTATCTTGACGGCGCGATCGCCGGCGGCGCCGAAGCGGCGATCACAGCGCTTGGGATCGGCGGTTTTGTCGTGATGCGCGCGCTCTCGACCCGCAACGATCGTCCCGAGGCCGCCAGCCGGCCGTTCGACGCCGAACGCGACGGCTTCGTACTGTCGGAGGGCGCGGGCGTGCTGATTCTGGAGGAGCGCGATAGCGCGCTTGCGCGCGGCGCGCCGATTCTCGCTGAAATCGGCGGCTACGGCGCCAACTGCGACGCCTATCACATGACCTCGCCTTCGGTCGGGGGTGTGGGCGCGGCGCGATGCATGCGCGCCTGCCTGGAAGACGGCGGGCTCGATCTCAACCTCGTCGACTACATCAACGCGCACGGCACCTCGACCGAACAGGGTGACGTGGCCGAGACCCAGGCGATCAAGAAAGTCTTCGGCGAGAGCGCGGCGCGGATCGCGGTTACCTCGACCAAGTCGATGACCGGTCATACGCTGGGCGCCGCCGGCGCGATCGAGTCGGTCTTCACCGTGTTGGCGATCGACAAGGGCCTGATACCGCCGACCATCAACCTGGAGCATCCCGATCCCGAATGCGATCTTGATTACGTACCGAACCGCGCCCGGCCGGCGAAAATCCGCCTCGCGCTGAACAACTCCTTCGGCTTCGGCGGCACCAACACCACGTTGGCTTTCCTGCCGCCGGCTTGAGAGTCTGTGAATTTTTCGGCGCGAAGGATGAGTACATTGGGTAAACCCTCACCCGGCGCGGATTCGCGCTCACGCGCGCGCGCCGGCCTCTCCCAGGATAGGGAGAGGCGTTCTAAAGGCCCTCTCCCTGACCTGGGAGAGGGCGGCCACGGCGCCGAGAGGCGCCATCGTGGCCGGGTGAGGGTTTACCCAATGCTGAGCTGTGCCGGCCGGCCAAAAATTCACGAGCTCTGAGCTGAATCAACCTATGGCTTCGATAATTGCGGGGACCGGCCGCGCCACGCCGCGTGCGGTGATTTCCAACCAGGACCTCGAACGGCGGATGGACACCTCCGATGAGTGGATCGCCGCGCGCACCGGAATCCGCCGCCGCCACGTGATGCGCTCGGGAGAATCGCTCGCCGACGTCGCGGCGGAGGCGAGCCGCAAGGCGCTGGAGAAGGCCGGCCTTGCCGCCGATTCGCTCGACGCGATCGTGGTCGGCACGGTTTCTTCCGAGTATGCGTTCCCGTCCTTCGCCTGTCAGTTGCAAAACCTGCTGGGAGTCAATTCGATTCCCGCCTTCGACGTGGCGGCAGCCTGCTCCGGATTCGTCTACGCGCTCGCGGTCGCCGACTTCTCGCTGCGCGCCGGAAGTTTCAACCGCGTGCTGGTGGTGGGAGCGGATGCGCTCTCCACGATGGTGGATTGGACCGACCGCTCGACCGCGGTGCTGTTCGGCGACGGCGCCGGCGCGGCCGTGATCGCTTCGGAACCCGGTCCGCGCGGCATTCTCGCCAGCCTGCTGCGCTCCTCCGGCGAGGCGTGGGATCTCCTGACGCTGCGCGCCACCGGCGTGCGCAGTCCGCTCGACGCCGAGGTGCGCCGCGCCGGCGACGACGCGCTCAAGATGCGCGGCCCCGAGCTGTTCAAGATCGCGGTGCGGAGCATGGAAGCGGTCACGCGCGAAGTCGTCGAGCGCGCCGGCGTCAGCCTCGGCGAGATCGATCTGATAGTGCCCCATCAGGCCAACATCCGGATTATCGACGCGGTCTCGCAGCGGCTGGGGCTCAAGCCCGAGGATGTCTACGTGAATCTCGACCGCTATGGCAACACCTCGGCGGCCTCGGTCCCGATCGCGCTGGATGAAGCTGTCGAGGAGGGCCGAATCAAGCGCGATGATCTGGTCCTGCTGATCGCATGCGGCGGCGGCCTGACCTGGGGCGCCAGCCTCATCCGCTGGTGAATCCGGCACTTGAGCGCCGCGCGCTGATCCTGCTCGGCAAGGGCGGCGTCGGCAAAACCAGCGTCAGCGCGGCGCTAGCGCTCACGGCCGCGCGTCGCGGCGCGCGCGTGCTGGCGATGGAGAGCGATTCGCACGCCCCGCTAGCGTCGCAGCTCGGATGCGACCCCGGCTTCGCACCTGTCGAGGCCGCCCCAAATCTTCATCTAATGGTGCTCGACGGAAGTCGCGCGCTGGAGGAATACCTGCGGCTGGTGGTGCCGGGACGCGTCGTTCTGAGCGTGGTCTTCGCCAGCCGCCTCTACCAGTATTTCGTGCAGGCAGCCCCCGGACTGCGCGAGCTGATGATGCTCGGCAAGCTGTACTACGAGGTCGAGCAAAATCCTAAGAGCCAAGCCCGATGGACGCGGGTGATCTTCGACGCGCCCTCGAGCGGCCAGGCGCTAACCCTGCTCAAGATGCCGACAGCGGCGCGCGAGACCTTCGGCGAAAGTATCGTCGGCCGCGAAGCGGGCAACATCAGCCGGATGCTCCGCGATGAGCACCTATGCTCGATAATCCAGGTGACCACGCCCGACCTGCTATCGCTCAACGAAACTCTCGAAATCTACCAAGCCCTAACCGCGATGGGACTAAAGATCGCAGCCGTGATTCTAAATCGAAGCAACCCGGCCACCTTCGACGCCGCCGATCTAGCCCGCTTCGCCGCCAACCGCGACCTGCGCAAGTTAAAGACGATCGCCCACCTGCGCGATCTAGCCCGCGCCGAACTCGATCGCGCAACGATGTCCCGTCGCGCCCTCGCCCGTCTGCGCGAATCCATCCAGAGTCCGGTGATTGAGCTAAAGGAGTATCGCGGCCTCTCCGGCATGGAACTGATAGAATCGTTGGCCGCCGAACTCGGTGATCAGACCGAATCTTCGCGCGCGAATCAGGCTGAAGCTCCGCCCTAACGGCCGTTCGTCTCTGCGCTTGCAAATTTCAAAGTGATGGGCTATCCAACCTGTTCGCGTAAACCTTTCTCCCTGGAGGAGCCCGCCATGCGTTCAACTGCCGAATTTAGCGCCCGCTTTCCGCGCCTCAGCCTGGTAGTCGCGCTGACGATCGTCGTTAGCCTCATGCTGTTTGGGACGGCTCTGGCGACGTCGAGCGCTCAGGGCGCGGGCGTGCCTGAGAAAAAAGCCGCGCACGGCAAGATGAGCTTCACCCCGAAATCGCTCTCCTTCGGCCGAGTCCAGGCGGGCACGTCCAGCCAGACGTCGGTGAATCTTACCAACGCCAGCGCGGTCGCAATCGACATAACCAAAATCACCACGACCGGAGCCGGATTCTCGGCAGCCCAGGATTGCCTGGGCACTCTGGCCCCCACCAGCGGCGCTTGCGCGGTAATGGTGACTTTCAGCCCGGTCAGCGCGAAAAATACCAAGGGAACCAAGGTTGCCGGCACGCTGACAATCAAAGATAACGCCTCGAACAACCCTCAGAAGGTAAGCCTTTCCGGGGCGAAGTTCGGACCCGTGGCGACACCAACTCCAACTCCAACTCCGACTCCAACGCCGACTCCAACTCCAACTCCAACTCCGACTCCGACGCCAACTCCGACGCCGACTCCAACTCCAACTCCAACGCCGACTCCAACTCCAACTCCGACGCCGACGCCGACGCCAACTCCAACTCCAACTCCGACGCCGACGCCGACGCCGACTCCGACAGGCACGCCCACTCCTACCCCCAGTCCTACCCCCAGTCCGACCCCCATTCCGACGCCAACTCAGACCCCGACGGCCACGCCCACTCCTTCCGTCTGGCCGATGTTCCACCATGACCCGCAGCACACGGGTCTGAGCACCTTCGATACTAGTCTCAACGCTGGTGGTCAGACGTGGAAGTTCACTACCGGCGGCATGGTGGAATCCTCGCCCGTGATAGGCTCCGACAACACCATCTACGTCGGCTCGGACGACGACAACTTATATGCCATCAACCCCGACGGCAGCATGAAGTGGATGTTCGCGACCGGCGGCGCGGTGAAATCTTCTCCCGCGATAGGTGCAGATGGCACCATCTACGTCGGCTCCCTCGACGACAAACTTTACGCCATCAACCCTAGCGGCAGCCTGAAGTGGGCGTTCACCACCGGCGGCGCTGTGTACTCGTCGCCGACGATAGCGGCTAACGGCAACATCTTTGTCGGCTCGTCGGACAGTAACCTCTATAACATCAACCCCAACGGCAGTAAGAACTGGGCGGATCCCGCACCTGCCGCAATAAATTCGTCACCTGGGCTAGGGAAAGACGGTACGATCTACGTGGGCACCAATGATGGCAGCTTCTTCGCGATCGCCCCCGGCGGCGCAGAAACGTGGGGGCAATACGGCGGTGCAGACCCGACTTCTCCGGCTGTAGACGGTGATGGCTACATCTACGTCGGTGCCGAGCCCCACTTCGTGAACTACAACGACGGCTTCGCGTTTTGTGCCACGACCTCCCCAGTCGATCTAATTGGTCTGGTTGCCGCCTTTTCCCCTTCCCCTTCTGGTCTCTGCTTGGGGGCCAACCCAATAGTCTTTTCCACCTCCGCCCCCCAACAGGTGGAATCGTCGCCCGCGATCGGCACCGACCGCACGGTTTACTTTGGCGCGGATGACACCAGTGTGTACGCGCTCACTCCTACTCCTATTTCCAATTCCCAGGTCTTCGCCACCCAGAAATGGAAGTTCGCGACCGGCGGTGCGGTGAAATCTTCTCCGGCGATAGGTGCAGAAGGCACCATCTATGTCGGCTCGGACGATGCCAGTGTCTATGCCCTCAACCCTGACGGCAGCAAGAAGTGGTCGTTCATCACTGGCGGCGCTGTAGACTCGTCACCGGCGGTGGGCAGAGACGGCACGATCTACGTCGGCTCCGACGACGACAACCTCTACGCCATCCGCTAGCGGCGGAGGCTGCCAGCGCGTGATTGCGTGACGATGGGGACGGGAATCCCGGTCACGCACTGGAATCCGGCGCGCAGCGCCGTTACGTCGGCGCTTCAAAGCCTGATCGTGCAGCGGCGGCGCATTTGCGCGATCTCCTGAACCGCGAGTATGCTTTCGGCACCTGCGCGCTGACACTTGCGCGCTCAGCGCCGGGGCAGCCGTCGTGACCATCGACAGCGTCAATTATCTGAACATCTTCTTGATGGTCTTCTCGGCGGGGGCGGCTTTCGCGCTGCCGTTTCAGGTTTTCCTGTTCGCCTATGCGGTTCTGGGTCCCTTGCACTACCTGACTGAGATCTCATGGCTGCACGATCGCGGCTACTACCTGAAGGGCAAATACGATTACCTGCTGCCGTTTGGGATCTGCGGACTTTTCGGCGTGGTCTCTTTGCTGAAATGGGAACCCTACACCGAAGGCCAGGTCCAGGCCGCGATCCAGTACATTGCGTTCTTCGGCGTAACTGCCCTGATGCTCGCGAGGAGATCCGCGAACAAGCTCGCATTGCTCGCGCTGGTCGTGCTCTCTTTCTTCGTTGCGGAGCGGGCGACTGCGCTGCGCGTTGTGTTCGCCATCTTCCTGCCGACGCTGGTCCACGTCTTTGTCTTCACCGGCGCGTTCATTCTGATCGGCGCGCTGAAAAGCCGGAGCCGATCGGGATTCGCGTCGCTGGCGGTATTCGCGCTGTGCGCGCTGAGCTTCTTCCTGTATGCGCCTGCCGCGTCTCGCTATCAGGTGAGTCCGCATGTGCGCGAGCTCTACCGGACGTTCGAGCTCATGAACCGGATGTTGATCAAGGGACTGGCGCTGGGCCCGGTTCGCTCGGCCGACGATCTCTACCGGTCGCAAGCCGGACTGACCGTGATGCGGTTCATCGCGTTCGCGTATCTGTACCATTACCTGAACTGGTTCTCGAAGACCTCGATCATCAAGTGGAATCAAATCTCCGCAACGCGCGCGTTCTGGATCGCAGCGCTGTGGCTGGCGTCACTGGCGATTTACGCCTATGACTACCAGACCGGGTTCCTGGTGCTGCTGTCGCTCAGCATCCTGCACGTTTTTCTGGAGTTCCCGCTCGACCAGCAGACCCTGGTCAGCGCGGGCCGCGAACTCTACGCGCTGACCTCGGGAGTGAAGTCTGAGCGCGCCGCGCCCGATCGCGCCGGCGTGCGGTTCGGATCGAGCGGGCGGCCGAGCGCAGATAGCAGCGGGAACTGGCGGCCGGCTCGGCATTGCGAGCCAACGGGGCGATCCGACGCGACGCCCGCAGGATGCCAGATACCGACGCCCGGTCCCGCACTGGAATCCAACCCGCGCCGCCGTTACGCTTGGAGCCGATGCGCGACGCGCCCAGCAGCCCTCCATCACACGCCGAAGCGAAGCTCCCTCGCGAGCCCTGGATAATCCGCACCTACGCCGGCTTCGGCGACGCGCGCCAGGCCAATCGCCGCTTCCGCGAGAACCTGAGCCACGGCCAGCGCGGGCTCTCGATCGCGTTTGACCTGCCGACCCAAAACGGCTTCGACCCCGACGCTGCCGTCGCGGCGGGCGAGGTCGGCAAGGCCGGCGTTTCGATTTGCCACTGGCGCGACATGGAGGAGCTGTTCGAGGGGATCCCGCTGGGCGAGATCAACACCTCGATGACGATCAACGCCACCGCGCCGTTTATCCTCGCGTTGTACCTGGTGGTCGCGGAGCGCCACGGCGTGGCGTGGACCGCGCTGCGCGGCACTACGCAGAACGACCTGCTCAAGGAATTCGTCGCGCGCGGCACCTCGATCTTTCATCCCGACGTTTCGTTCCGGCTTTCGACCGAGCTGATCAAGTTCGCCGTGACCCGCGTGCCGAACTGGAACCCGATCAACTGCTGCGGCTACCACTATATGGAAAGCGGCGCGGGCCCGGCCGAGGAAGTGGGCTACGCCTTCGGCAACGCCCTGATGCTGCTCGACGCGATTCGCCGCGAGCTGGCGCCGGCGGACTTCGAGCAAACCGTCAAGCGCATCTCGTTCTTCATCAACAGCGGAATCGAGCTGATTCCTGAGATCTGCAAAATCCGCGCGTACTTCAAGCTCTGGCCGAAGCTTTGCCAACAGGAGTACGGGATCGAAGGCGTGCTGTTCCGCGCCGGATGCCAGGTGCGCTCGCTGACACTGACCGAGCAGCAGCCGGAACTCAACGTAATCCGGATCGCGTACGAGGCGCTGCCGGTCCTGATGTCGGCGGGGGCGCGGGTCAATGCGCTGCAACTGCCGGGCTTTCGCGAAGCGCTGGCGCTCCCCGATCAGGCCGAGCAACTGCTCAGCCTGCGGACCCAGCAGATCCTCATGTACGAAACCGAATTGACCCGCTACGGCGACATCTTCGAGGGCAGTAAGGTGATCGAGGACCTCACGCACGAAACGATGGCAAAGGCCGAGGCCAGTGCGCGGCAATTGCGCGAGGCCGGCTACGCGCGCGCGATCTCGATCATCAGCTCGGAGTTGACGCGGCGGCTGGCCGAACGGCAGCGGATGCTCGAGTCGGGCGAGATCGTACAAATCGGCGTGAATGCCTTCCAGGGGGAGATCGGGCTGGCTCCGCCCGGCGGTATCGCTGAGGATTCGGCGGCGCAGGCGAGGAGTGAGCAGGAGCGAATCGCGTCGCTCCAGCGATGGCGCTCGAATCGCGACCACGCCGCCGTCGCGAGAGCGCGCGAAGCACTGGAAAAAGCCGCGGCCGTCGGCGGGCCGACGATGGAAGCCACGCTGGACCTCGCGCGGGCGGGTGGCACCACCGGAGAATGGAGTCAGTCGCTGGAGCGCGCCACGCACGGACGCTACGTCCCGCCGATCCTCGAATCGGTCAGCGGCATCCCGGCGCTCAAGATACCCGTGGCGAAGCGCCGCATCCGAATCGCACTCGGCAAAGCCGGGCTCGACGGCCATATTAACGCGATCAAGCTGCTGGCGCTCGCCTGCCGCCAAGCCGGGATGGAAGTGATTCTCGCGGGCTTCAAGCAGACCCCCGCTCAGTTGGCCGAAGCCGCACTGCAGGAAGACGCCGACCTCCTGGCGATCAGCAGCATGGCCGGCGCGCACATGACGATCGCGAAAGAGACAATCGGGTTCCTCAAAGCGCGCGGCGCCAGCGACATCAAGCTCGTGATGGGCGGGATCATCCCCGAACAGGATCGCCAGCGCCTGCTCGATTTGGGCGTCAAGGCGCTGTTCACGCCCAAGGATTCCGGGCTCGGCGAGATCATCGGCCGGTTGATCGAGTTGTGCGGCGAGTAGCGCTCCGCCGCAATCTCGGCGTGGTTGCGATGGTCGCGGCGCTGGCCGGCTTCGCGACCGCGCCCGCCTTCGCGGCCGAGCCGCGTCCGTGGCTATGCCGCGACAAGCCCGCGTTTTCGAGCGACAAGCCGATGCGCTACGAAACCGGCGGACCGGGTGGCCGCCACTGGCGAATCTTCCTGATGCAGTTCAAGCTGGACACCGCGCACGACGGCTTCGATATCGTCGCGTCGCAAGACCTGGCCGCGGCCGGCTCAGGAACGCTGCCATCGGGCCGCTACTTTGCGGTCGCGATGCATCTGGCGGCCAATGGCCATTGGATTTGCCATCCATCTGCGCGGCGGCTGCAAGCGTCGGAGGCGAGCACGGTCACGCGCCTGTGCTTTACCACCGGCGACGAAGACAGCGACACCTGCCAGGTGACGCTGAAAGTGACGGACGCGCCGATCGCGCCGCCGGCGAACAGCGGCGCCGTTACAAGCCCGGCGCGCTGAGACGAAAGCGGCGAGCGGCCCGAATCAACGGGCCGCTCGCCGGCGATGCGTCAGGCGTACTCGCGACGCGCGGCTACTTCACCGCGAAGCCGCCGATGAACTGGACGGGCTCGGCCTCGCCGTTGCTCGGCACCTCTTTCACGACGATATCCCCGGCGGAGATCGATCCGGACGGGAAGAAGCTCACGCTGCCCGAGTCGTTGCCGGCTGTCCCGGTCGGGAGTTCCAGGCCGGTGTCCTGGTCGCCCGAATCGTCGATCGGACGGAAGAAGACCTCGTAGTTGGTGCTCGGCGACGCACCCTGCAGCGAGACGGTGAGCTTGCCGCTCGCGTCAACCGAATACGACGAACCAGTGTCGAGCGGATCGCTGCCGCAGCCGCTCGGGATCAATGAGGGGTTGGTCACCTCCGAGCATCGCACCAGGTCACCGGAGGTAACCATCGGGGAGGCGGGATGCTCGGTGACTTTGAATCCCGATACGAACTCGAGCGTGCCGGCGTTCAGGACCTCAACGGTCCCGGAGACCGAGGCGCTTTGGCCATAGGCTGTTTCGGTCACGAGAAAGTAGGCAGCTGTTGTTCTTATTGTTGGTCAGTGGCTTGAGCGTCCCGAGTTGCTGCAGCGAGGTTCCGTTCTGGCCCAGCAGGACTGCCGTGTAGGTTGCGCCGGTTTTTGCGCCGCTGATCTTGATGGTCAAGTCTCCACTGTCGTTTTCGATCTGCGCGTGGCCGTTGTTGAGCGGGTCGCTGCCGCAGCCCTTGATCATGGCTGGGACGGTGACGTCGGCGCATCGGACCAGCGCGGGCTCGAAGTCCTGTCCCGACGGCAGCCCGGTAGACGAAATCGTGACGCCGCTGACGAAATCGATTCCGACGTTGGGGCTCGTGCCGGAGGTGACGACCACGTTGCCAGCGCCGCCGACTCCGAACTTGAAGACGCCCGTCTTGCGCAGGGTTACATCGCCGTTTTTGTCGGTCATCGCAGTGCCGAGAGGAGCCGACGAACTGCCGTCAAGCGCCACGAAGTTCGCGGTGTATGAGGTGTTGAAATTCGCCTTCGTGAGCGAGATCGTGAGCTCTCCCGTATCACTGATGGTGACCGATCCCTTGCCGCCGGTCTGGAATTGATCCGTGGTGCTGCAGGGCGAATACTGCGAGGGCTGAATCGCCGGGCTCGACGAGCAATCAATCAACGCGGCGCTGAAGGTGCCCGCCCGCGCCGATCCTTGAGCCGCCGAGAGCGCGACTATCGTCACGGCCAGAACTAAAGACGATTTGATCTGGAATTTGCGCAGCATAATCGTTCCCTCCCCGCGCGGCCCGTTGCGAGCCCCGCGTCGCGGACGTCCGTTACCGAGACCGTCCACTCCCGTACCTGCCCGGATGATAGCCCGGTCAGGATTAAGCGTACAGTAGGTTTTTTTCGCTAACGCGGAGGTCAGATGGCCACCACCTCCTGGCTGCTATGATGCGCGGCGGTTGAGCCCGGCCGCGCCTTGCTACGCAACTGTCTTGCTGCGATACAAGGGTTAAGAAAATAGAGGCCGATGCCAACGACACCACGAGATCTCGGCGCCGAGGCCGAGCGGCTGCGCGAGCTGATCAACCATCACAACTACCGTTACCACGTGCTCGACGACCCCGAAGTCTCGGACGCCGAGTACGACGTGCTGGTACGCCAGCTCGAGGCGCTCGAGCGAGCGCATCCCGAACTCGTCACACCCGATTCTCCCACCCGGCGGGTCGGCGCCGCGCCCAGCGAGAAGTTCGCCGTCGTGGTCCATCGCCGCCCCATGCTCTCGCTCGCCAATGCGATGAACGTGGACGAGATGCGCGAGTTCGACCAGCGGATCAAGCGGATGCTCAAGTCCGAGGCCGATATCGAGTACGTGGCCGAGGTCAAGCTGGACGGCCTGGCGGTCGAGTTGATGTACGAAGATAGCGTGCTGCGCGGCGGCTCGACCCGCGGCGACGGCGTCAACGGAGAAGATGTCACCTCGAACCTGCGAACGATCAAGAGCATCCCGTTGCGGCTCATCGGTTCGCATCGCGGGCCGCATCACGGCCAGCACCATGGACATATGCCATCGCTGCTGGAGGTGCGCGGCGAGGTGATTATTCCGCGCCATGCCTTCGAGCGGCTCAACGCCGAGCGCGCGCGCGCCGGCGAGCCGCTGTTCGCCAATCCGCGCAATGCCGCCGCCGGCTCGCTGCGCCAGCTCGACCCCAAAATTACCGCCGCGCGGCCGCTGGACATCTTCTGCCACACTCCCGGCGTGATCGAGGGGATCAAGTTCACGAGCCAGTGGGAGTTCCTGGAGGGAATCAAGGCGCTGGGGCTCAAGACCAACCCGCTGTCGCGTGTGTGCCCGAGCGTCGAAGGCGTGCTGGAGTTCTGGAACGAGATGACGCAGCGGCGTCACGACCTGGACTACGAGGCCGACGGCGTGGTCGCCAAGGTCAACTCATTCGCGCTCCAGGAGCAACTCGGCGAGGTCTCGCGATCGCCGCGCTGGGCGGTCGCATACAAGTTCAAGGCCCAGCAGGCCGAGACGCTGATCGACAAGATCGAAGTTTCGGTGGGCCGAATCGGCTCGCTGACGCCGGTCGCGCAGCTCAGGCCGGTTCAGCTCGCCGGCGTGACGATTTCCAATGCGTCGCTGCATAACCTCGATGAGATCCGCCGCAAAGATGTCCGCGAGCGCGATACGGTTTTGCTCGAACGCGCCGGCGACGTTATCCCGTACGTCGTTCACGTCACGAAGAAGGGTCATCCGCGCGCGCCGGAATTCCAGATGCCGAAGCGATGCCCCGTGTGCCACGGCGCGATCGTGCACGAGGAGGGCGAAGTCGGCTACTTTTGCGTCAACGTCAACTGTCCGGCGCGGGTGCGCGAGTCGATCCGCCATTTCGCCTCCAAGAATTCGGTCAATATCGACGGGCTCGGCGACAAGCTCGTTGGCCAACTCGTCGAGACCACGATCGTCCGCGAACTGGCCGACCTCTACACGCTCGACAAGGCCAAGCTGGTCGGCCTCGAGCGGATGGCTGACAAGAGCGCACAGAACCTGCTCGACAATATCGAGGGCTCGCGGCATTCCACGCTCGATCGCTTTATCAACGGGCTGGGCATACGCCACGTCGGCGAGCATACCGCGCGGCAATTGGCGCGGCGCTTCAGGACGATCGATCACCTGATGCGCGCCAGCGAAGATGACCTGCGCGCGGTGCGCGATATCGGGCCCGAAGTCGCGCGCAGTATCCGCGAGTACTTAGATGAGCCGCGCAATGCCAAAGATGTCGCGCGGCTGGCCGCTTACTTCGAGCTCAAGGCTCCGGCCGAAGCCGAAGGCCGCGGTGCGCTGCGCGATAAGAGTTTCGTCCTGACCGGGACGCTCGGAACGATGAGCCGCGAGGAGGCCGAGCGCAAAATCCTGGCCGTCGGCGGGCGCGTGACCTCGTCGGTCAGCCGCAAGACCGATTTCGTCGTGGCTGGCGCCGAGCCCGGATCGAAGCTGCGCAAAGCTGCCGACCTTGGAGTGAAGACCCTCGATGAGCGGCAGTTTATCGCGCTGCTCGAAGGTGAGGCCGCGTGAGCGCCGCCGGTGACGATTACGCCCGGCTACATCTGCTGGTCAGCGGGCGGGTGCAGGGGGTATTCTTTCGCGGCGCCGCCGCCGACGAGGCACGCACGCTGGCGCTCACCGGATGGGTCCGGAATCGTCCGGACGGCCGGGTCGAGATTGTGGCCGAGGGGCGCCGCCGCGCCCTCAATGCGCTGGCGGCGTGGGCGCATGACGGTTCGCCGGCTGCGCGGGTCAGCGATGTGGAGCAGGAATGGTCGAAGTTTCGGGCTGAATTCACAGCCTTCCAGGTGCGGTAATTTCCCACCCTTCCACACTTTCCTTGCATTAGCTATAGTTAATCTCAGCTTCTCAATCTATTTGCCCCGCTTCGTGAAGCAGCGGGCGTCTAAGTTAAGGGTTTTCTGGTAACCCCTAAGGAGATTTGACTGCGATGGCTGTACGACCTGAGGCGGCGGCGGGGAATGTCGCCGGGTCCCGAGAGCTCAACGGCGGCGCCAGCACGCAAGCGCATGCGGCCAAGCCCAGCGAGCAGCGCGACCATGTCGTAATACGGTTTGCGGGGGACTCGGGCGATGGGATGCAGTTGGTGGGGATGCAGTTCACCACAGAATCGGCATTGGCCGGTAACGATATCGCAACTTTGCCGGATTTTCCGGCGGAAATCCGCGCTCCGGCGGGCACGCTGGCCGGCGTCAGCGGCTTTCAACTGAACTTTTCGAGCTCTGAGATCTTCACGCCCGGCGACGAGCCTGACGTGCTGGTCGCGATGAACCCGGCGGGGCTGGCGGCCAACCTGGAGGATCTCCAGCCCAATGGCGTGCTGATTATCGATAAGGACGCCTTTTCCGAATCGAACCTCAAGCGCGCCGGTTACACCTCGAACCCGCTGACCGACCATTCGCTGGACAAGTACCAGGTCTTCGAAATCGAGATCACCAAGCTCACCGCGCTGGCGTTGCACGATCTCGGGCTCACCAACCGCGAGGTCTTCCGCTGCCGCAACTTCTACACGCTGGGCCTGCTGTCCTGGATCTACCAGCGCCCAATCGAAAGCACGCTCGCGTGGATCGAGGGCCGGTTCAAGAAGACCCCCGAGTTGTTCGAGGCGAACCTCCGGGCCTTCAAAGCCGGATACAACTTCGGCGAGACCACCGAGATGTTCGTCAGCTCGTACAAGGTCGGCCCGGCTCGGATTGCGCCGGGACTCTATCGCAATATCACCGGTAACAGCGCCACGGCGCTGGGCTTCGTGGCCGCGGCCGTAAAGGCCGGACGCCCGCTGTTCCTGGGCTCGTATCCGATCACGCCGGCCAGCGAAGTCCTGCACGAGTTGGCCGGATACAAGAACTTTCCGGTCTACACCTTCCAGGCCGAAGACGAGATCGCCGGCGTCTCTTCAGCGATCGGCGCTGCGTTCGGCGGCGCGATTGGAATCACTACCACTTCGGGCCCCGGGATGAACCTGAAGGCCGAGGCGATCGGGCTGGCGGTCAAGGTCGAATTGCCGCTGGTGATCACGGATATCCAGCGCGCCGGGCCGTCCACCGGGATGCCGACCAAGCCGGAGCAGGCCGACCTGCTGATGGCGATGTATGGGCGGCACGGCGAATCGCCGATCCCGATTATCGCGGCGGCCACGCCCAGTGATTGCTTCGAATGCGCCTACGAGGCGGTGCGCCTGGCGGTCAAGTACATGACCCCGGTGATCCTGCTCACCGACGGCCAGCTCGCCAACGGCGCCGAGCCGTGGCTGGTGCCGGACGCCGACAAGCTGCCGCCGATCAAGGTTGAATTCGCCACCCATCCCGAGGGGTTTTTGCCGTATAAGCGCGACGAGCAGACCCTCTCACGCCCGTGGGCGATTCCGGGCACCCCCGGCCTGGAGCATCGGATCGGCGGACTTTCGAGTGAGAACCTGACCGGCAACGTCAGCTATTCGCCGTCGAACAACGAGATGATGGTCCGGTTGCGCGCGCGCAAGATCGCCGGTATCGCGCGCGAAATCGCCCCCACCGAAATCTTCGGCGACCGCGACGGCGGCGACCTAGTTGTGCTCGGATGGGGCTCCACATTCGGCCCGATTCGCGAGGCCATCAAGCAGATGCGCGCGAAGGGCCGAAAGGTCTCGCAAGTCCATCTGCGGTATCTCAACCCGCTCCCGCCCGACCTGAGCGAGGTGCTCCGCCGCTTCAAAAAAGTGATGGTGGCGGAGATGAACATGGGACAACTGCTGAAGATGGTCCGCGCCGATTATCTGATCGACGCGGTGGGCTGCAACAAGGTTCAGGGCCGTCCGTTCAAGGTCAGCGAACTCGCCGGCCGTATCGGACGCGCCCTGGAGGGTTGAACAAATGGCAACGGCATTAAGCCGCAAGGATTTCGTCTCCGATCAGGAAGTGCGCTGGTGTCCCGGATGCGGTGACTACGCAATCCTGGCGCAGGTCCAAAAAACGATGCCCGAGTTGGGCATCGCGCGCGAGAACATCGTGTTCGTCTCGGGTATCGGATGTTCGAGCCGCTTTCCCTACTACATGAACACCTACGGTTTCCACACGATCCACGGGCGCGCACCGGCGATTGCGACCGGTCTCAAGGTATCGCGTCCGGAGCTCGACGTGTGGGTGGTCACCGGCGACGGCGACGCGCTCTCAATCGGCGGCAACCATTTCATCCATGTGCTGCGCCGCAATGTCGACCTGAAAATCCTGCTCTTCAACAACCGGATCTACGGGCTAACTAAGGGCCAGTACTCGCCGACTTCCGAAGTCGGCAAAGTCACCAAGTCCACGCCGATGGGCTCGGTGGACTTTCCGTTCAACCCGCTGTCGCTCGGACTCGGAGCGCATTCGAGCTTTGTCGCGAGATCCATCGATGTCGAGCAGAAGCATCTGGGTGAAATGCTCAAGCGCGCCCATGCCCATCGCGGGTCGGCGTTTATCGAGATTCTCCAGAACTGCAACATCTTCAACGACGGCGCATTCAACGATCTCAGCGACAAGCAGATCAAGGCCGAGCATCAATTGATCCTCGAGCACGGCAAGCCGTTGATCTTCGGCAAGAGCCGCGACAAGGGAATCCGGATGAACGGGATGCGCCCGGAGGTCGTCAAGCTGGGCACAGAGTTCAGCGAGAAGGACCTGGTGGTGCACGACGAGACCAATTTCCATTCGGCCTTCATGCTCGCCAATTTCGAGCCGCCGATGCCCACGCCGATCGGCGTGTTCTACGCGGTCTCGCGCCCAACCTACGACGGCGCGATGAACAAGCAGCTCGCCGACGCCAAGGCCAAAATGGGCCCCGGCGACGTAAAAACGCTGCTCCATCGCGGCGATGTCTGGACGGTTAAGTAGCCGTGTCGCGCGGTTCTAATGCGTCGCCGCAAACGATCGCGCGTGACTCCTATCCGGAAGGAGCCCGACATCGAAGCGGTGCTCGACAGGATGGCTGCTGAGGGACTGCTGATACGTGCCACGAAGCGCGGTCCGATGTCCTACCGCAAGCCGATTAAGATAAAGGGCCCTCCGATGTCGCAGACGATCAGCGAGGAGCGAGACGAGCGCTGATGCCCGAGTCGCCTGCTCACATACTCGGTGCTTGAATTCCTGGATTGCTTGTCTGCCGTGGCAGCAGGCAACCCACACCCGGCGCAACGCCGGGCTCTCCCTGGTCAGGGAGAGGTGTAGGATCGCTTTCGCGATGTTTTTGTCTGCGCCTCTCCCTGACCAGGGAGAGGCGGCGAGTGCGCGTGAAGCGCGCGAGCGGTGAGGGTTGCCTGCTGCCAGCGCCAATCAACTGTCGCAGGGTCTACGCGCAGGCGTAGACCTTCATCACGTTCTCGCCGAGCACCTTGGCGCATGCGGCGGCGGGGAGCTTCGCCGCCAACTCCTCGACTTCCTCGATATAGTTGCCGACGTGGTCGGGATGGGGAAAGTCAGAGGCCCAGAAGAAACGATCTGCGCCGCACAGCTCGACCATCGCGGGCAGCGAGCGCTCATCCGGGTCGCCGGAGATCCAGCAGTTGCGGCCGAAATAGAAGCTGGGCTTGTGCTTTAGCGGCACCGTCATCCCGAGCGCGGAGCCGTAGACCGCGTCCATCCGGTCAAGCCAGTAGGAGATCCATCCCGCGCCGGCCTCGAGAATGACCAGCTTCAGGCGCGGAAATTTGTCGAAGGTGCCGAACTGAAAGAAACTGGTAAAGGCGTGGCGCACCGCGTCGGCCGCCGTGATGTTATTGAAATAGTACATGTTGTGCTGGTACTGCCAGTCGTAGCGCCCCGACATCGCCCACACCGGCTCCAGCGACGGATGCAGCCCGAGCGGCACGTCGAGCTCCTGGGCCTTGGCGAACAGCACGTCGTGATCCGGATGCGCATGCGGCTTGCGCGTCATCGTGAACTGGCAAATCCATCCGCCTTTGCATCCCGCTTTCACCGCGCGTTCCAGCTCGCGCGCCGCGGCTTGGGGATCGCCCAGCGACAGATGCGCGACCGGCAGCAGGCGGCCGCCGCTGTCCGCGCAGAAATCCGTGATGTAGCGGTTGTAGGCGCGAGTGTAGGCTTGCGCCAGGTCTGCGTCGGTGCATTCGACCTCGTAGAGCAGGCTGAGCGTGGGGTACAGGAAGACCGCTTCCAGGCCCTCGGCGGTGATTCGTTCCAGGCGCTCTTTGGGATCCATCGCGCCGAACGGGGCGTTGGCGCCGTAGCCGGGCGAGACGATCCGATGGGCCGTGTCGCGAGTCGCGCCCATCCCGGCGAGTGCAGCGAGCATCCCGGCGCGCAGGAACTTTGAGGGCTGGCCGTTGATCTCCAGGTATTCGTAGCCGGCGTCACCCTTTTTTATTCGGATCGCGCGCGGTTTGTATTTTTCTTCGAGGTACCGCTCCCACAGCCCGGCGTCCTCGAGAATATGGCCGTCGGCATCCACCGCGCCGGGAAATTTGATCTTCCGTAATTCCTCTTGAGGCATAACCTAACCCCCGTCCCCTTCCCTGAGCGGGAAGGGGCGCCAGTACCGGTCAGAAACTCAGCCGCTTGAAAAATCGCTCGGGCACCATTCGGATCGCCGCCATGATCGGGCGCCAGAAGCTCGGGATGTAAACGACCTCGCGGCCGCGTTGCCAGGCTTGGTGGAGCTTCTTTGCGGCCTGCTCCGGCGACGCCGTCAACCCGCTGGGCTGTGTCCAGGTCATCCGCGTGTCGACGAAACCCAGCTTCGCGGTCATCACGTGCACGCCCGAGTTGACCAGGCGTCCGCGCAGGCCGCCGGTGAAAAGCGCGAGCGCGCCCTTGGCCGAACCGTAGACGTAATTCTTCGCGCGGCCACGATCGCCCGCGACCGAGCCGAGCACGATTATGAAGCCGTGACCCTGCGCCTTAAGATGCTCGGCAGCCAGCGTCATGATCGAGACCGCGCCGGTGTAGTTCTGATGGATGGTCTTGAGCGCCTCGGCGGGATCGCTCTGCGCCGTGGCTTCATCGCCGAGCGTGCCGAACGCGACCACCACTCCGTCCAAGCCGCCCATCGCCGCGATCGCGCCGCGCACGAACTCGGGATGCGAGTTGAAGTCCAGCGCGTCGAAGGTGCCGGATTGGATGCCGCGCCCGGTACGGACGTGCAGATCGTCCGCGATACGAGTGCCTTCAGCGGGGTCGCGCGCAGCGAGATACAGGTCGGCCTCGTCTTCATGGGCAAATTCGCCGGCCAGCGCACGCGCGATCGGCGAAGTCGCGCCGAGGATCAGGATGCGCATCGCGACTGATTGCCTTTTTTCACGCGGGCACCATGTTGAGGCGGCGCGAGAGCGAGGACGAGAAGCGATTGTTCGGATCGACGCTCGCCTTGATCGATTGCCATTGCGGCAGGTTGGGATACATGGCGCGAAAGGTCTCGGCCCTCATGCGCGCGTCCTTGGCTAGATAGACGCGGCCGCCGCGCTTGAGCACCATCTCGTCCAATTGGTTCAGGAAGGGGAACAGCGCGTCGCCGACCGGAAAATCGAGCGCGAGCGTATAGCCGGGCATCGGGAAGGAGAGCATTCCCTCCTGCGGTCCGAACTTTTTGAGCACGGTTAGAAAAGAACCGCCGCCGCTGCGGGCGATCGCTTCGATGGTCTCGATCAAACCGGCGCGGCTTTCGGCCGGCGGCCAGACACACTGGTATTGCACGAAGCCCCGCTTGCCGTAGATCCGGTTCCAGTTGTGGATCGAATCGAGCGGATAGAAAAACGAATCGTAATCGACCACCGAGCGCTTCCCGGCGGTGGAGTGCGTCGCGTTGATGACCGCGTTGAACCCGCGGATCGTCCATGAATTGAGCGCGAAGCCCGGAAAGTCGAACGGCACCGCAGCCTTGGTGCGCGGATGAAAAATCAGCGGGTTGGCGCGCCGCTTGGGAGCGACCGCGCAGGGCGGCGCGAAGTTACCCAGAAAAAGCACCGAGCGTCCCAGCGAGGCGCCTGAAGTCGCGCAATCGATCCACGCCGCCGAGTAGTGGTAGTCGTTCTCCGAACGCTCGAAGGCCTCGAACGCGGAGTCGAGATTTTTCGCACGAATCACTTCGCCTTCGATCCACGCGCTCTCGACGCGGCTGAGCTGGAACTCCATCTGCAGGATCACGCCGGTCATCCCCATCCCGCCGGCGGTGGCCCAGAACAGGTCGGCGTTTTCCTCGCGCGAGCATCGCCGCACCTCGCCCGAGGCGAGCATCAGATCGAAGCTCAACACGTGGCGGGCGAGCGAGGAGTCGCGATGATGGCTCTTGCCGTGAATGTCGGCGGCGAGCGAGCCGCCCATCGTGACGAACTTGGTGCCGGGCGTGACCGGCGGGAAAAAACCGCGCGGCAGGAACACGTCGATGATTTCGCCGATCGTGACCCCGGCTTCGCATCGCAGGATGCCGGTTTCCGGGTCGAACGCGAGCATCCGGTTGAGCCGCTGCAAATCGACCACCCGGTTGTGATCATTGATCGCGGCGTCGCCATAGGCGCGGCCGCATCCGCGCGGCGTGAGGCTGGTGGAATCGGCGGTGACCACCGCCGCCAGCTCGGCGAGCTTCTCGGGACGGTAGACCTGCGCGTCGGCGACGGGATAGCGGCCCCATCCGGCGAGCTTCATCTCGCGCGCCTGCGGCGCACCGCTGCCCCCGCTCACGAGCGGGCCGGCTGGTCCGTTTGGCTGTGTCGAAGGCGCATCCATGGCGGCAGTCGGATTTCAAATCCGAATTTCAAAGCGTAACAGGAAGCGCGCGTATATCGAAGCATCGCGCGAGGGGCCTGGCGCACCTCGGCGCGGGAACCCGCGCGGGGCCTGTTCGGGCCGATTCTGCGGATTTCGGCGAGGTAACCCGGCCCCTTCGCCGATGCGCTTGGCGGTACGCACGGGAAACGCGTCGAGGCATTGTCCGGCGATGGCGCCGACGGAATTGTTTTGGATTATCACTGTGGGTAAGTTGGGTACGGGCCAATCCGGGTGTCAGATTCCGAAAGGCAACAATGACGGACCGCGAAATCGCCTATATAGATGACTGGTCTCCAGTTCCAACCTTTCGCTATCAGGACGCCCAGATCACGGAGAAAAGCTATTGGCAAGAGCAAGATCCGTCCGTTCTCAATCTCGAGGCCAGATATTACTTCTATGCAGGATACTACGAGTGGACCAAGCATAGAGCCCTACTCAATCCATTCTGCGTGCGCCCTTCAAACCCGAACAATTTCCAAATTCCGGGCGAGGCAATGGAAGGAAAGAGTGTCCTCGACGTTGGCTGCGGTCCAACGCCCCAATCGGTTTCCCTGGTCCATTGCGCAGAAGTGCATGCGATCGATCCGCTGATCGAGTTCTACCAACAACTTCAAACGTTCGGATGGCAATTTTACGCTTCGACCTCTCAAGGAAGGGGAGAGCATCTTCAGTTCGAGGCGGCGCGGTTTGACTATGTCTACTGTCGAAACGCTCTTGACCACACTCAAGACGCGGACAAGGTGCTTGAGGAGATCTCAAGAGTGCTGCGCCCGCGCGGCCAGCTTTTGCTCAACTGTGACGTTCGCGAACGGCTGGGAGGCGGATTAGCGCATCCTTATAGGTGGAATCTCGATACTTTCGAGCGTCGTGTGTTTAGAGATTTTGAGCCAATGACCACAGCCTCGCTGGTCTCCCGCGAGGGAGCGCCCATTGCGCGCGGACAGCGTGGGGAAGAACGTGTGCTCACGTGGGTCTGCCGTCTGCAGAGAAAATAGGCAGCATTTCACATGGAGCGAAGGCTTCTGAACAAGGCGACAATCAGCCTGATCGTGCCGGTGGCTTTGCTGCTGCTCGTGCTGCCTCACGCCTCGCATGCACAGCTCATTCACCTTCCGGTTCCCTCGCCTGCGGCAAGCGGCGTCCCGTCGGCATATACATCGCTCTATTCCACTTTTCAGAACGACCTCAACCAGGCCAACCAGGTTCTCGATCCCGCCGATACCGGGCAGACCAATCAGTTCACATACGCCGCGGCTCTGCTTTCCGCCGACGGCAACGTGGGCACCGGGCTGCTTGCGCCCACCGCGATGGAGAGCGTGACGGTCTATCTGGACGGGCTTCAAAAGCTGGGCGTCCAGGGCGTAATGGTGGAGGTCTGCTATCCGATCATTCTTCCAACGTTTCCGAATCACGCCCAGTACTTCTCGTTCTACGAGCAGGTGGCGGATGAAGTCCGCAGCCGCGGGATGAAGCTGGACGTGGAGACCACCCCGATCTTTCCGGAGCAGGGCGTGGCGGTCAGCTATGCGGGACTGACGCAGAGCCAATACTCAGCACAGAAAAACGAGATGGCTCAGATGATTCTGGCCGGGCTCCATCCTGACTATCTCGACGTTGGCGCCGAACCCGACACGGAGGCGGGATTGCTCGGGCTTCCTCAGACTCAATACTCCCACAGGATGGTCAGCCCATATCACCAAGGTGATTGCCGGGCTGGATCACGGCGCTACCAAGATCGCCGCGGGAATCGGCAGTTGGGACAATATCGCGATCGCGCAACCCCTGGCGAGCACCGGCCTCGATGCGATGACGATTCACTTCTATCCGACCAGCGCCCAGAGCATGAAGACCGCGCTTCAGATCGCCGCGCTGGCGCATCAGAACGGCAAGGCTGTCATCCTCGATGAGGCGTGGCTCTACAAGAGCACCGAGTCATTGCCTGCCGGCAACATCAACGACTATTACAACCAGCTCAAGCGCGATGTCTTCAGCTTCTGGGCGCCGCTCGATCAGCAATTCCTGCAGACGATGGCCCGGATGTGTCGCGTGGCGGACGTCGAATTCATGTCGCCGTTCTGGTCGCTCTATTTCTTTGGCTACTTGAACTACACTCCCGCGCTCAACGCGTATCCATATACGACGCTCAGAACGCTCTCGAGCAGTGCCGCCACGCAAGGCCTGGAAAAAGGGCTGACCACATCGACGGGCGCCTTCTATCAGAGCCTGATCAGTCAGCAGTAGCGAGCGCCTGTCGCGAAAATTCGATCGGTGTAACAGATCGGACGGAATCGGGATCCTAGCGAATCAGGGCGTTCGAGGGCAGGCTGGGATCCAGTACCTTGCGGGCGGTTTCGACGCCGGCGATGGGGAGTTGGGCCGGACCGAGGAGTCCGAGCTGGACCAGGACGGACGCTTGGTCCCAATAGATGTGCTCATGGGCCAGCTTCCCCTCGCGGAAGTGCACGATGGCCACCAGCGGAATTTCCACGCGCTTGCCGGTCGGCGGCACGCCCGGCAGCATCCACTGCATCTCCATGGTGTGGGTAAAGCGAAAGATCATCTCATCGACCAGCCGGTCGGTGCCGATGGTCCGTGAGACCGGGACGATCTCCGTGTCAGGCGGCATTTGCGGGATGAAGAGCCTTGCGTAGAACGCGCGCAGTGCCTCGCGCCCGACGCCGCCGGTCATCACCGGCACATGGTTGACGTAGGCGTCGGGCACCATGGTATCAAGCGTCGCGTCCGTATCTCGAGTCACGAACTCGTCACGGACGTGCGCTTCCCAAAGGTCGTTGAGTATCTGCTGCTCGGGTGTAAGCGCGCGGGTCGTTGCGGCGTTGTCTGCCATATCGGGATGCCCCTTTTTCGGTCAAATCGCGCAGTCCAAAACGTTACGCCGATGAGTGGTGGTGAGCAACTGCATATGGCATCACGCGCGGCACAAACCGCGCGGCTGCCTATTCTCGAAATGGCTCGGACGGGTCAAGGAAATTTCTGGACGCTCCCGGCTGGTCCTTTTGAAGCGAGCCAGATTTGTTGACAACCCAGATTAGCGGTGCGACTTTAGAGTCGGTGTCGATTTCTCGCTTATAAAAAGCAAAGACGCGCATGATCCCGTTCCGCCCAGCGTCGGGTTCTACGGCCGCCCGCAGTAAGGACTGATGCGGCATAACAGCCGTGAACCACGGGCAGGCCGACGGGCGCGGGCCGAACCGCGGTGTGGATGACAAACCAATCGAGGATTGCCACCAAGAACATACATTCCATCCGATCGATGAAGATCGGAATACGCTATCTGCAGCAAAGTCATGAAAATCATTGGCTTGGGATTACGATATCCCGATGGTGACAATCTGCTGGACCCGCTCGACGAGACAGATTTTGCGGGTCGCCTGCAGAATTCCCTGGCTCAAAACGCCAGCCGTCTTCGGATCTCGCATCAGCAGACGAAGGCATACGCGGGGTTTCGCGAAGAACTCGAGAGTCAACCCGCGATCAATATCGCCGATCCGAAGTCGGCCGGATGGACTTTTTTGGTCCATCGGGATGACCCGAATCGGCAGAAGATCGTCGAGATCCTACGCCCCTTGGCCAGGCATCGCGAGATGCAGAACCCGGAAGACTGTCTCGTGTTCGACGGGCACCCCGACTGGAGCCGGTGGATGACGGATAACTACTTGTCGATTTCCCCCAATCGACCCCGCTACGTGCTGATCGTCGGCGGACCCGGCCTGATACCGTTCCACTTCCAGTCAACGATGCAAGTGGCCGCTTTGGTCGGCCGAGTGGCGTTCGACAAGCTCGACAATCTGTCCAGCTATGTCGATAAAGTGATCCGACTCGAGAAAGCTGATTCACCCACTGCGTCGGCGAACGCGATATTCTTTGGCCCCGACTATGGCAGGCGACGGAACAACTCCTATGACGCGACCTATTTCAGCCGAAGGTACATGGTCGAACCGCTCGCGAATTTCGCGGAGTCCAACAGCGTCTTTCACGTAACGCGAATATTGGCCGCCGATGCCACCAAGGAGCGGCTACTCGAAGCGGCTCGGAGCCTCAAGCCGGCAATTCTATACACCGCCAGCCACGGAATCGGCGCAACCAACCAGAACCTCGATGTACAGCAGCGAATCAATGGCGCGATCTGTTGCCAGCGGGATGGAGCCGAAAAGAAGATCGCCGACTATTTGGTGACCGCCGACGATATTCCCGGTGATGAACCTTTTCTGGAAGGCGCGGTCTTTTTCCAGTTCGCCTGCTACGGTTATGGCACGCCTGCGATAAGCGATTTCGCCAACTGGAGTCTCGGGATACCCGCTCGCAACGCCGAAACCGATTTTGTGGCGGCCCTGCCGAAGAAGCTGCTAGCGAATCCGCGGGGACCAACAGCATTTATCGGTCATCTGGACACCGCGTGGTTGCATGGCTTCGATGATCCGAATGATCCGCTTATCGAGGGGATTTGGCATCCAAGGCTCGCTCCGTTCCGGACGGCAGTAGATACGTTGCTGAAACTCCAACCTCCGGGGCTGGCTATGGCCGATCTCAGCATGCGTTACAACGAAATGAACCGCGAGTTGGCGAACATCCTGGAAGACAAGGAGACTGGCCGGTACTCCGACACAGCCGAATCACGCAGCAGGCTCGCCAGCGATTTCATCACCCGTTGCGACGCGCAAAATTACCTGGTCTTCGGCGACCCGGCCGCAAAGGTCCGCGCGGCCAAATAACAAAGGAAGTTGATCATGGCGAGACACCCGATGCCCGAGGTGATTGTGCTGCTTCCCGGAATCACCGGCAGCGGGTTGCAGAAGGACGGCAGGAATTACTTCGAATTTCCGTAAGACTGGCGCCGCGACAATCGCAACTCTGCGCAAAGATTGCGGAGGTGGGACGAGGAGCCGGTCGAGCTGCGAGCCGATATCCCCGACGCCGGGTCAGGCAAGAATGTCCGGCACGCGGAGCTGATACCACCCGACGGCTGGCATCGAACCCTACTGGAACCGCTACCAGCGGGAGCCTAGCGGCTGACGGTCTCGAGAGTTTCCGCGCAGACGGTAACCGGAGTATTTACGGTGTTTGGCCGATCGGTTCAGCGGTGACCGCCTTGTACTGCAACTTTCTTGGGTGAAGGTCCATGACCGGTTTGTAAACTTCTGTTAAAATAGTGATGAAACGTTGCATCTGGGGCGCGCTTACGAGTTCAGGATGCGTCCGCGAAGCGTCCGCCAAATCATCAATCGCCACCCGAAGTAAACTTCGACGCCGCAACGGATTCTTCGCACTAACGAGTTGAACGCCCGTTCTATATTCTTTTTCGGCGAGTTCATGCCGTCCACTGCACATCATGCTGAGCGCGAGATCAAAACGGTACGATAGACGGTCGGGCTGGTGCGAGACTACGTCGATCAACGTGCTGACGGCTTGGTCGAACTCCCCCAACCGGTATTGACACCACCCGCTGAGATACATTGCGTCCGCAACCTCTGGAGCACGCGATTTGTGACACACTTCCAGAAGGGCGCGGTATTGCTTGCCCGCGTCCTCCTCCTTTCCCAATAGGTGCAACGCATCGCCGACACCTTTTTGGAGCCATATGGCGGATTCCCCAGCGAGCCGCAGTCCAGCTTCGTGTGCCGCGAGCGAGTCCTCAGCCCGGCTCGGTCCAAGACAATAGAGCGCCCACCCCTTTTGTGCCCAGATCCAGTCAGCCCCCCCGGATAAGCCCAGCGCTTCGTCCAGGGCTGCCAGCGCGGCCTCGTACTCCGCCACATCGTTGAGGACGGTTCCCTTCATTCCGAGGGTCCATTGGCGATCCACCTCATGCAGACCAAGAGCCTGGTCGAGTATCGTCAGCGCTTCTTCGTCGCGTTCCAATGCCCACAGCGTGGCACCCTTGCTGGCAAGAGCTAAACCGTCGTCAGCATCGGCACGGTCGAATGAGGCCAGGGCCTCTGGGAACTTCGCTGCCAAACGCAACGCCTCGCCGAGTTCGCCGTGCAGCCATTTCATTTCAGGGCCGATTTTGATCGCGCGACCCAGTACCTCTATCGCTTTGTCCAACTGACCCAGTGTGCGAAGAACCTGCCCTTTAGTACCGAGCAACCAAGCGTTGTTGGGGTCAAGAGCGAGCGCTTTATCGAGCGCGGCAAGCGCCTCCTCATTGCGGCCAGCCAGACGCAGCGAATCACCGAGTTCTGCAAACGCGGAGGATTGCGGGTCGAGCTCCACGGCGCGCCGCAGCACAACGCATGCTTCCTCGTAGCGCCCCATCGAGCGAAGCACGTCCCCTTTTTTCACCAATGTCGCGCTATCTGGTTGGAATTCGAGTGCCTGATTGAACGCTGATAACGCTTCCTGATACCGCCTAGTCGCTGCCAAGGCTGAGCCGAGGACGGAAAAAGCGAATGCGGACTTCGAGTCGAGTTGAAGCGCGCGTTGAAGAACTTCGATCGCCTGATCATAGCGGCCGAGCGCGGTCAGATTCGCTCCCTTTTCACGCAAGCCCCATGCGTTATCCGGATCACTGTCGAGCACCCGTCCGATTGCTGCCAAGGCTTCGTCGTACTGACCGGAAGCACGCAAAGACGCTGCCAGTTCCCCCAGGAGCCCAGGGACCTGCGGCGCCTCTGCAACGGCTCGTCGGAGCGTCGCGACCGCTTCCTCGTTGCGCGCCAGCGCGCTCAGGATGCTTCCTTTCCTGCCGAGCGCCCACGGGTCGTTTGGCGTAGCGGCCAAAACGCTATCCAGGGTCGCGAGCGCTTCTTGATTGCGCCCTTCTCCCCTCAACGAATCGGCCAGGATAAGTCGCATCCAAGTCAAGGTCGGGGCGGTATTGATGGCGCTCTGCAGAGTCTCAATCGCCTCCTTGTAGCGACCAAGCGCACAAAGAATCTGGCCTTTCGTTCCAAGCGCCCACGGTTCACCCGGTGCGAGGGCCAGTGCTTGATCTATAGCTGCCAAAGCCTCGTCGTTGCGGCCCAAGCCGTTTAGCGTGTCTGCCTTTACGCTCAGGGCGAACGGCCATTCTGATTGCAGGGCCAAGGCGCGATTCAGCGCCTCCAAGGCTTCCACGTTACGCTCCAGACCTCGGAGTGCGGCGCCTTTGGTCGCCAATGCCTGCGCGTTGTCCGGCTCCAGGGAAAGCGCCTGTTCGATAACCCCAAGAGATTCCGCGTACATGGTTTTCAGTCGAAGAACCTCGCCAATGGTCGCGAGGATCTTGGGGTTTTCGGGCCGCAAGCGTCTTGCGTGCTCGAGCAGATCGAAACTCTCCTCCAGACGATTGGCCTGGACAAGAGCCGTGCCGGCCTCCAGATAGACTTCAGCGGCTTTATCCAAGCGCCCGCTGGCCTCGAACACCTCACCCATAGCGCGTTGAAGGGTGTTATCGCCGGGAGCGATGCGCAATCCGTCGTTCAAGACCTGTTCGGCGCGCTCGTACATCTTGCGATTGTTCAGAGTGTTGGCGAGCAACGCGTACAGTTCGGCGCTGTAGGGGCCGCACTTGCGCGCCTGCTCGAGTGCCTCGATTGCCTCCTCCTCGCATCCGACCGTCAGCAGAACAGACCCTAAACTATAGTAGTCGCGTGCACTTAGACCTATCGATTGAGCCGAGAGCTTAAAGATCTCGACCGCCCGCGCGGCCGTCTCGCGCGCTAATTCATGACGCCCCTGGCGCTCGTGGATCCGCGCGACGAGGCTCAAGGCACCAGCCTGCAAGAGGCCGGGATCTATTCGCTCGCTCCCCCCCGGATCTTGCGGCGCTCCCGTGAGGAAGCGCTCAGCAGTTGCCTGGACTCTCTCCGCGATCGCACGCGCCTCGTCGTAACGAGCGCCGCTGAAGGCCGCTTCGGCGTTTTCCAATTCGACTTTCAGCGCCAACAAAGACTGCGGGCCGATCTCAAGAATCGACTGCGGCGGGCGCCCGGATCGCTCGGAGCTCAAAAGGCCCGATGCTCGATCGCTTGCGGATGATTGGATGAGTTTTTTGTCGTCCGCTCCAGACATGCGGCAGCTCACTTCCGACCCGAGAGCGTAGGACTTCCGACAACCCTACTGCTAGACGCGGGCCGGTCTGCCCTACTGCTAGACGCGGGCCGGTCTGCCGGATTCAAAATGGTCACGATGTCCTCGCAGAGGTCCTTCGCGGCTTTGGCGATGTTGGCGATGTCGCTCGCCTTGTCCGAATGTTTTATTCTGCAGATCCAGGCTGCATTGAGCGCGTCCCGCAATTTACTGCTCGTCGTTACGCCCGTGACCTTTAAGGGCTGCCCATCATCCTGCTTCAGAGCCTCGCTCCATTCATCGCTGTAATTCGAGGAGACGAACCAGCCGTCGTCCTTCGTAAGCGGATACCTGACGACGAACGCCAGCTTGGAATAAAACTCGGACCAAGTCAGGTCGAGCAGCTTGGCAAGGAATTCGTCCGCAGTTGTGGAGCGATCGGTCACCTCGGCCTGCTTGAGCATGGTTGCCCACTTCTCCTCCAGGTGGGAAATCAGTTCGGTGTAGGGCTTCGCGAAGGACACTTCGTCGTTCATGCGCTTCAACATCCGAAGCGTCATGCGCGCTCGGCTGTCCGCGTTTGGCTGTTGATCGATTTCGTCGTGCGCGACGGTGGGATCCAGGCGCAACATGATCAAAGCGCATGCATAAGCGGGCCCCATCAGGTAGGTCGCAAAAGCATCGGTAACGAGCGCTAACACCCGCGGTTCGCGAACTTCGGGCATGCTCGCCGCAAGCGCATCCTTCAGTGTCCGATTTTGGGTTAGGACCACCTGCCCATATTCGCGAGCGATCAAAGGCAGGGTCCATACCGTCCACTCCGGAAAGGGCAGCCTGATGATGCGCCCCAGCGTCAGTGCCATTGCTTCCTGAGCGGCGGGGACCGTTAGCGTGGCACCTGCCCGCGTGGTGTCCGCGAACTGATGGATCAACAAGTCCGCGATCAGGAAGATACTGTTGTCTACAGAGTGGGCCCGAAAAGCCAGACCTCCGAGCACCTCCATGCACTCGCGAAACAGTGGCCGGCTCTGATCCGCCGCTTTTCGATATTCCTTCCAGGCTTCGGTGATCGAAGGGATATCTCTAATCTGCTCGATCCTTTTCACCAAATCCCGAGCCGGACATGCGAGGGTCTCGTCGAGACCACTTTTCACATCGTCTTTAATCCTAAGCAGCTTGAAAAGATCACTCCATTCCTTCGTCCATATGCCTGCATCCGCGACGCGATTCAGATTCCCCTTCAGAGCGTTCAGGCGCTCATTCAGGATCGGATCATTCATGATACGTCAGCGCGCCGGAAAAGGGCTCAATTCCGACGAATGATTTGCTTACAGGCATCGAGAGCCCTCAAAGCGATTTGCGTCACTCGAGAATTGGTGCAGGCCTTCTCCGATACGCGACACAACCACGCCCCATTCAGGACGTCAGCCAACTCCGTACCGGCCGGCAACTCCAGTCTGTCACCCTCCTGCCTGCCCATCTCGTCGACCACAGCTCGCGCGCGATTCCAGCCGCGATAACGAACATTCACCAGCTGACGGTCTACCCATTCATATATCCCCTTAATTCGCCTGTCGAGATTCGCCTTCACCACCGAGTCAAGCGCGACTGGACACCCCGCCGATTTGAGGCTGGCGTGCCAGGTCTTTCTTAATTCATCGACGACTTCCCCGTATTCACCCATGTTTTCAAGGGTTCTCAGCACAAGATAGGCTCGTTCGGCGTCGCTCGGATGGTCTGCGCGAGAAACCGATGCGGTTGGCGGATCGAATCGGAGCAGAATTGCCGTGAAAGCAAACGACGGCCCCAGACTGTAAGTTGCAAACAAGTCCGCTATTCGCTCCCATAACAGCTGTCGTTCACGTGGCTGGACACTCGCTTCCTTCTCAACGAACTCACGCAATGGGTAGTAGTAACTCTCGTCCGCACGCTTGACCTTAAGCTCTCGCGCGATGAAATGTCCAAATTCGTGGCCGATGATCGCGAGGTTCCAGATATTGGTGCCAGGATAGCGCACGCGAATCACCTGCGCCGTATCGCAAAAGGACTCGCCTGCGTCCAGGATCGTAAACCGATCCCACTTGAGGTCTGCGAGGTCGCCAAGGTGTTTCAAGAGCGAATCCGCAATCGCGCACACCCCCTGATCGAGCCCGGCGGCGCGTCCCAGCGCACCGTGCGTCAGTTCCAGGCATTCCTGGAAGAGCGCCGCACAGTCTCGCTTGACGCGCTGAAACTGATTCCAGCAATCATTCAGAGGTTTTCCTTCGGAATTGTCGTTCTTTATAGTCTCTAGCGCCTGCCTCTGCTGCTCGAACAGTGGAATCAATCGCGAAGTAACGCGGGCGAGCAATTCAACGTCGAAGCGGCTCTTGTTAACCCTGCCCTCGTCTTGCGCAAAATCCAGAAAGCTGGTCTGAGTAAAACCGAGTTCCTGGCGCAGATTTTCGAGTTGAAGATTCAGGACGGAGCGCTCATCCATTAACTTATCCCGGCCCTTTGCGGCATTCCTATCAGCGGCCTGGACCCAAACATCGCTCCCGCGTTGTCTTACCCTCGCAAATTCATCCTAACGCTAATTCTGCCCGCATACAATGTCAACACTCGGTTTAAGCGCCGGATTTAGGTCGGAGAGCACGAATGATGTCAATGTCACCGCGTCTCGGATTGAAGGGCCTATTGCATAGATCCTCAGGCGGAGTAACGGCTTGCGAGTTCGTTCGGCCGGATTCAAAGCTCGACCGCAATCGCCATAAAGCTACGGCGACGATCATTTTGCGCATGATCGGCCGAAGCTTGGCTCGCGCCGCAGCAACTCTCGGTCGCGACCGCGTCACCACGGCGCTTGGGCTACGCAATGCCGGCCAAATCTGCCATGGGGTTGCGGACTCCAGCCATTCTCCCGGAAATTAACAAACCCAGAATAGCGGTGAGGCCCCGCGAGGGGACGGGAGCGTTCACGATCCTAGGGCATCCGCCAGCCTCCGTAAGACTGTTCCGGAGACGATGGTGTAGGCGCGGGTCGTCCACTTACGTCACTAAACAGCGCTGGGGTAACGAGGACGACGCCCAAGTACGTTTCGTACTCGTCGTTGCTCAAGGCCAGCTTTAGGCTTGCCCGTCCAATTTCGTCCAGCGTGCGCGCGACGGGCGTGCTGCTGTAGTCGATTGCTCGCGCGCCAAGATGCCGCCGCACAGAATCGAAGCACAACGTCCGACGGCCGTCAGCCGAAGTACCCAGCTCCGTGGCGACGACAGAATCGCCATAGCCGGTCTCCGCCTTTACAACGTCCGCGCGGTTGAGCGTCACCCCGATCCAAATCGCTTCCCCCTCGAGCAAGGGGACGATTACGAGGAGGTAGCCTGGCCGACGTTCTACCTCGTGATAGGGCAGGACACCACGGTTGGGCGATCGACCTTGACCGCTCGTGTCGGAAACACGACGCTGGAAAGACACGGTCCAACCTCTACCGTATATCTCGAAACAGGATTTGTCGGAGTCGGCCATGAGTGATTCGCTTCAATACGCACTTTCTAAGCTTTACGCTGAGGATACACTTAGTTTTTGAGCGCCGAAACAGCATCAAGCATTGAGTCCAAAGTGGAACCCGTAACGCCTAGACTCTGAGCAAGCTGGACCTTTGTGTCGGGATCATCCTTGAGCGAGGCTGCCTCAACAGAAAGCCCCACCTCGGGTTCATCTGTGAAAGCGAAGGTCCGACTCCGCGGCGTATCATCGTCTTTCATGGCCGCACCAGCATAGGCTACCAAGAAATCTCTGAGCGCGGTGAGCCTCGCTTCTTGAGCTTTACAGCGGCGCTCGTCAGCGCGCCAGACCAGCCAGGGTTCGGCCGCCGTCACGCACTTCTCGACGCTCTCTGCAGGGGACTCTTGCGCGATGGTCACCTCCGATGTGACACTGGCCGCGACAATCGCGTTCCAGCTCGCGCGCAACAGTGGTGGGAATCGCAAAGCGTGCGGCGTGCTACCGCGGCGCGCTAGCTCCAACGCCTGAACATCAGGGTGGCTCGTTCCGATCAGTCCCCGAAGGTTTCCCAGCACCGTCTCGATTGTCTGGGTTTCTGTTGGCGAATCGCGCAGCAGCAAATGCGCGGCAAGCAGACCGAGAATCGGGTCGTCAAACTTAAGCTTGTACAGTTCGCGATAAACCGCGCCCGCAAGCTTGCGATTCTGAGTCAAAGCGTAGCGCGCCAGAACGGCGGCGCGCTCGCCCCTCCCGGACGGGTCAAACGGTGTTTGCGACATTACGATTGCGCCACTCGCCAAGTCTGCCCGGCGAGCGTCGCCGAAGTCGCGCATCAGCATGAAAACCTGCGTCTCCCAACGCCCGACGCTGATGATACTGCGCTCATAGGCTGTGCCGTCGGGGAGCGTGAGCCGCAAACGACTAGCTCCCGACGTAACGGCGACCCTCACGCCGGCACAAACGTCACCCTCGTGCCGCACGTCACCTGCGTCCTCCAGCCGGAGCATCACTGCGCCGTTCTCATCATGCAAAGTGAGGCCGGCCAACGGCGGGCTCTCAGCTCTGTTTTGCACAGACCAATCGCGCGCGAAAATTAAGATCGTCGCCGTTTCACCGATAGAGCCTGTACGCAGATCCTTCGGGGCGCTTGCACTCATCTCTCCGGCAGCTCGTTCGTGTGCCTCGCGCGACATCGACGTGCCTGCGAGCGGTACCGGGGTCGGAAAGCTCAGTTCATCCGCCGTAAACTCGATCGCACGATTCTGGTCAAGCGATACCAGCCGATCACTTACCGCCGAACCGACGCGTACACGAACTTTGTAGAGCCCGGGCGTTAGGCTCTGTTCAAGTTTGCCGATTCCGGCTCCAATTTGCTCGCAACGACCGTTGAGCACGGAGATTTCAGAAAGCTCGTCCGGCGTCTTAACTATAAGCACGCTAGTTGACTGAGACATGCACTTCCTTCGAGGCACCGTCAGCCTGCAACGTACCATTCACTTCAAACAGTTGATAGTTTCGATTCTCGACCTCCAGCTTATAGAGCCCGACCGGCAGCGATAATCTCCAATCTTGCGTACCAGCGTTATCTGCGATCGCCACCATCTTCCAATCTACAATTCGCGCGTTAAGATGTGCCGTGGGCAGTGCGATCACCACCGGGAACTTGCTTGCTGCGGCGCCATCCGGCGGTGCCTTCACGATTACACAGGGGTCTGGATCAAACACCTCGGGCGCCTTCGCCACTCGGTCGTCCTGAAGCTCCGATTCCGACAGCTTGGCTTTCATGTTTTCTTGCAAGTAGACTTTTAGCTGCCCGCTAGTAATGTCGCGCGTCTCAGGGCACCGTGCGCCGCCGCGAAGGCCCTCCATAAGCGTCACTGTGAAAACACCCCGAACATTGCGGTTATTTCCCCACGGCTTCTCTAAAGCGACCTTCCCCTCCTTTGCTGAAAACGCATAGAATCGAACCGTACCCGGATTGTTGCGACGTTTAAGAAACGACGGCATCAATTCGGCAGCGCTGAGCGAACTCCGGCACGCGTCCTGGAAGAGTAGAACTTCGTTGAACCAGCCTCCTTCAAACAGTCGGTCCGCCCAAAGCTTAGCCGAGAGATTGTCCAACGCAGTTGAGGTGGTGTTCGCCATCAGCACCGCCGAGAGGTCGAGCGATGGCGCAAACCCGTGACCGGAAAAGAACATATAAAGGCGATTCCCTGCCTTCAAACCGAGCCCGGCCTCGTTGTTGGCGTTCGCGCACCTGTCGATCTTACGAAAAAAACCCTCGACCTGACTCCGCGTAGGGGTAGCGTCTTCTACTGCCTGAGATGCCCCAGGTGCGCTCAGGATCAGCGGCGCGTTTTTCGGATCAACGCGACCACCTAGCGGATCGATCACCCAACCATGAAAATCGCGAGCGTCGGCGTGCGCGCCCTTTAATTGGCCGATCTTAGGATCCGGGTACCAATTGATCCCGACAACCAGTGCGTGGTCGGCTAAGGCCATATCACGGGTACATCTTTTTGATGAACACTTTATCTGTTTGTGACAGGTCAGTGTTCAAATTCGATGACTGACTATCGGTCCGCCAGCTGGCCGGGATCGGGTACATCATGATTGAGGTCGTGTCGAGCGTGGTGCCATCGACTTCGTTGGGCGGATAGACCTCGAACATGTTGTGCTGTATCGTTTCCATGTCCCAGCTGTTGGGTGGCTTCGATAAGTCGTCCTCCACAGCGTGCCGATTCCAGCCCGCCGGATCCAGCCTCTGGTGCTCGTGGATCAGACCAATCGCGTGACCGAACTCGTGCAGGATTACACGTCGCGCTTCAGTCTCCGCTACATCCGGCGTGAGCCAACCGAAGTTCATCGTGGGTTTGGATTTCGGCACATCTAGGCACGTGTTGCCGATTGCAGACCATGAACCGGGGTATCGGAACGATATCCTCACGTCGCTTCGTAACGGATCGTCCGCCCATGAGAAGTTTAAGTTAGCGAGGTTTGTAATCCACCCAAGGGCCAGACGTTTCACCAAGGCGACCTGTTGAGCCGTTCCATCCAGGAACGCGATCTTAATGGTCCCGCCATCGGGCCATTTCGAAGATGTCAGAAGACCTGCTTTTTCCAGAGCAGTGGTAGGTGGCCGGGCCTGAAACCAAGCGAAGCACCACCGATTGCGGTCTTCGGTATTCGCATTTTCGGCCATATGTTTCTTATCCCCTTCTGCGCAAAGTCGAAGCGTCACACGCCGGTTCAGATCGAGCACGAAAACGAGAAGATGATAGACAATCGCTTCGCGAGACGCAATGGCGAGCGCTGACGGAACGTCCAAGGAAAAAGTGCAGGGCACTGCCATAACAGAAATCTCAGTGCGCCTTGTTCCAGCAGGATCTTCGCGCCAGGGGTGCATGGCACTTCAGCCATGGCATTCAGTCCGGTTCGGTTTCGCGAGTGTTTCGGCTAAATGGCGTTGGAAAAGAACGCGCCGGTTCGGATTTGAGTTTTTGGCAGCCGCACGACCCTAGCGATGACGAGGTTTTGTGATCTGCTCGCGGGACGCATCCGCATTCTCTTCTCGCCCTTTTTCCAGGGCTTTCTCGGATTCCAACTGGGTTACCGATTTGGTTCTCGCCAGAGTGTCGGGGCTTTCCACGTCTCCTTCCAGCTCGTCATACAGCTCGAACCACGGGAAGCCGCGTTCGATGTAGGTTTGCGCACTAATAGGTGTCAGCGGTGGTCTTTCTCCGGTCAGTTGTGAATATCGCCGGCTGTTGAGGATGTGGACGACTATGGATGCCCGAGCGTCCTGGCTCCAGGCATCGACACCGTATGGATCCGGGTAAATCTTCTGTTTCGTCATTCCTCCAGCTGCGAGACCCATTTCGGCCGTCTGGTGCTCTACTACCATCGAAATGGGAGCTGGACTGTCAGTGGACAACAACGACGGCGGCTGCTCCGGAAATCGCCCCGGCTTTGGTTCGAATACCAGAATCTGGATGCCCCCAAGCTCCTCTCTCCCCGTGATTTGACCTTCAACGGTGTACCCGGCTGCCAAAGGCATGGCAACGAACTGACGGATGTAGCCATGTCCTGCGTTGATACCGTCCAGCCAGGGCTGCTTGGGGCACACGATATAATTTTGCGGGTGCGTGCTTAACACCTCATTCCAGAGTTCGCCGGATATTGCGTTAATGCCGCCCACACCAATCTTGACGGCGTTCGGCTTCCATACCACTCCGCCAAAGCCCAACCATACCGCTTCCCGCTGATAGAGCGAAATAAAATAGCCGCCGCGTTCGTTCCACGACGCCGGCACGCGCGCCTTGTAATCATCGACGCGATGGACTGGAAAGAGGCCAAGTCCCGGAGGGAGCGGATAAACCCGTCCATCGTCGGGGACTCTTAGGGTGCGTTGAAATCCGACGGAAAAGCGCTCTCCCACGAAGATGCGGTTGTCTCTGAGCTCAACTTTGAGCATGGCGAATTCACATCCGCCCTTGGGTTAAACGCTAGCTCTTCGTATCCAGCGGCGTCGCCGCCGCATCCTCATCCGCGATAGTCTTGACCATCCTCTCAATGTTCGATCGGGGAATTTTCAGGCTACGGACCAAAAATCCGATGTCCTTTGTGTAGACCTGGGGCTCAATGAAGGCTTCCGCTTGTGCGCCCCGCGGTTCGGTGGACGAAGCAAAGGCTTCCGCTTGGGTGACCTGCGGCTCGCTGGGCGAACTGAAGGCTTCCGCTTGGGCGCCCTGCGGCTCGCTGGGCGAGGTGTTCGCCCGCATCGCACGTATAGCCGCGAAAGGTGATTCGGAACTTCTGACACGTCTCGCCGCCCGAACTCCGAAGGGCTTCATCGTGCTTTTCAACGTTTCAATCACCATTTGGCTCACTTCCTGCGCGAATGGCTGTTCTGTCGTCCAGAGCAGCCATGGTTCCTCACTCCACAAACTCTCCGCTGCGTGAGCAGCCCATGAGTCAATCGGCACTAAATCGGGCTGTTGGACGGTCGCATCTACAATGAGAGTCCAACTGTGCCTGAGCATTGGAGGCGAACTAAACTTAAACGTGCCAACCCCCAAATCGGCCTTCAGCGCGAGCGCCTCCACATCCGGGTGACCAGGAACCATATGCCGGAGAGCTCCGATTACCTTCTGTAAGAGGCTCATATTCGGCTGGTCGTCGAGCAACAAGAGATGCCCGCCGTAGATTCCGAGCATTGGGTTATCAAAGCTGCTATCGAACATCGCACGGACGTCAGAAGAGAGAATCTTCCGACGATTTGCGAGGCCGAGTCTTGCCAGCTCTGTCATCCGGTTTTCCGGATCCCCGCCTGTGAATCCGAACCCAAGCTGTTTCATAAGAATTGCCGCACTTGCCAAGTCGGCGCGGGTGGTGTCGGAATCCGTACCATAGCTACGAGACAAGAGGAAGATCTGAGTCTGCCAGCCTGCACACGCGACCACAGCTTGCTCCAGGCGACCACCCGAAGGCAAGTCAAGAGACAGGCGATAAACACCGGGATTCAGCTGGATATTGCACGCCGCCCAGGCGTCACGATCCTGATCTCCCGTCTTGCTGGCAGTCTCCAGATTCGCGACGATCTCGCCGGATGCATCGCGGAGGCAAAGACCGCGAGCGGGATTCCTGGAACTCTGAGCTTTCGACTGCTGAGGGGACCACTGGCGCGAAAAAATGAAAATGCAACTCCCATTGCCCACTACAAGGTGAATGCCTTTGCTCTCGATTTCGGCGGCTCGCTCGTGATATTCGTGGCTGCTCAGCGTCTGCTCCAAGGGAGCCGGGGAAACGAAATCAAGACGTGGGATAAACACCCTTTGGTCGGGCTGCCGGAGAACCACATACTGCTCCCGCGTCTCGCCTCCAGTCCTGGTCTTGATCTTGTAGATTCCTGCCGGCAGTGGCTTCGTGTCGAGCTCGCCTAAACCGCGAGCCTCCAGATGCAGCTCACCGCTTATCACGAAGATCTCCGTGGCAGAATCTTCTGCCTTGATATGCAGGTTTAACATGCTATCTGGTTCAGAAGTGGAGATTGACCTCTCCTATGCCTGTCACTTCGAAGGGCGGCGTTTGCAGACCGGCATCGAGTGCCTGAGCAAGATAGGTTCCACGCTTTAGTTGTACCTGCCAAGCGGGGGGTACCGCAACAACAGAATCCACCCTCCGCAGCTTACCATTCAAGATCTCTATCTGCTTGCCTGCGAGGGCGGCGGCAGGTCGACCGTGACAGGATATGTCGGGACAACGGGAACGGTTGCAAACACGAGGCCGCTTGCCGAGTTGCTATCATAGATCAGGTCAGGTTCCTTTGGGACCTCGGGGTCGGCGATGTCTTCTGCTGTCAGAAAAGTCTTCATGTTGTTGTATAGGTAATTGCCAAGACTCGCTGCAGTGATCTGGCCTGTGTTGATATCGCAAGCGTGGCCCTGTAGTCCTTTCAATAGGGCCCAGGTGAAAACGCCATGAACCTTGCCGTCGTCCATTAGACGTTCTCTCGAAAGTCGTGACCACTTCGTGCCGAAGCCGTAAAACGTCTTCGCCTTATCCGGATCTGGGCCGTTCACATCAATGTAGTGAGGTATGTTTGGAGGTGCTTGAGGATAATTCTCACGGCAACAATCCATAAAAAGCACGGCTTCACTGAAATAATTGGAACGGACGAACCAATCGGCGTAGAGCCTACCGAGTACGTGATTACCAACCCTTATTCGGTTTGCGTTGGCTGTTAGCAACGCCGAATCATTGAATCTTGGTGCGCAACCGTGTCCTGAGAGATAGATGTAGAGACGGCGGCCGACCGTGAGGCCCTTTCCAGCGAGGCGATTGTTTTCGGCAACGTCCTGGAGGTCATCGAACGCTTGTTCTACAGTGAGACTGCTCGGCTCGGCGTGCGCTGCCTTGTCTGCATGAGGGAACTTTGACGATAGGATTTTGGCGATGTGATCAGCCGGCACATCTCCGCCACTCGGCGAGACGAGCCATTCATTGAACGCGACCGCATCGTTCTCGGGACCATCCAGGGGCGGGAGTTCCGGATAAAAGCTGATCCCGACGACAATGGCCCAATCATCGATTGCCATAAATCTGATACCTTGCTCGTGGTGCTACGGATACTGCGCGTGGATGAATTCTTTATCGACCGCGGACAAGTCACTGTTCAAGCCCACCGACAATCCGTTCAACGTCCAGTTGGCAGGAATCGGGTACATCATGATCGATTTGGTGTCCAGCGTCGTGTAGTTGCTTTCCTTAGCTGCGTAGGGCTCGAACATGTTGTGCTCAATGACTTCAGGCGACCAGTCGTTTGGAGGTCCGGATAGGTCTCGAGTTACGGCGTCTCTATTCCATTGGATAGGATGGTCCGGGTCCGGGTTCTGATGCTCATGAATCAACCCAAGCGCATGACCGAACTCATGCAACACCACGCGGCGAATCTCGTCGGCTTCAGAAGCCGGGTCTAGCCACCCAAAGTTCATCGTGGGCTGCGTCTTGTCAGTGATCTGCCGGCAGGTGGTTCCGATCACGGACCAGGATCCAGGATACTGAAACGATATACGTATAAGAGTGTCAGTAGTGTTCTTCCGGAAATCGAGAGCCAGATTGGCAAGCCCTGGAGAAACCCACTGCTGCGCTACGGAGCTGACTTTTTGTTTTACGCCGGGGTCGCCGTCGAGAAACGAGACCGTGATCACATCGCCCGGACTCCACTTGGAGGCCTTCACAAGCGCCGCCCTGTCCTTCCCGGAGAGGCTACGGCGTGCGGCGGGCCAGGCAAAGCACCACCGGTTCCCAATTGTGGCTTTTTCTGCTTGCATATTTCTTCTCCTTTTCGGTGTTACGAAGAGTAATCGCAATCGCTCGGTCGCGGGCCCATCGGTTCGATTCCCACGCCGCCAAGCCTATGATGGTGCGAGTTGCTTGCGGACATCTCCCTTTTCGCCGCGGTACTGCTCGGTCAGCGCTGGACCGTCAAACGTCAGGAGCATGAAGCCGTTGAGGGCCCGCCGCTTTTCGTCCGGATCGTTGGTCAGGTCCGTCTCCCTGATGACTGCGATCGTGATCACCACTAAACCTCCCTTGCGGCGCGAGCGCTAGCCGACCTGAGGCGACGCGCGCTCGCGGTCAGAATCTGGGGAATGGGATGATCAAAACGTCTGCTCCCGTGTCGGGCTATAGCGCTCGGCGGCGGCGATTGCAAACGGAGGCGTGGAATTTTCGTCAACCGAAGGTGTACGTTTTCCCGACCGTCGGGTCGAGACCGGGCCGCAGGCGGGTTTCCGATCAATCCTAAAGGTGGCGAGCTATGGCGCTCTCAGGCAACGGCTTTTCGCCCAGACTCGCGACACGGACTATCTCCGCGAGCGCTTGCGGGCGTTCCTCCGCGATCATGTTTAAGGAACCGGGGCCCCACGGCTGCGGGTTTTCGATTTCGAGAAATGGATTACTCAACGGTGATTACCCGGCCTCAAGGCCGCCCCGGACCTGATTGGTCGGGGCTAGATTAGTCCATTGGGGCCGCGCATCGCGATGATCGGGCGATAGGTGTGCTCATCGCGATTGCGATCGCGCAACTTAGCGGATAGCGCCTGCTGGAGAGGCGGCGGCGCTTCGCGATGGCTTGGGTGCGCGGTTGGTTGCGAATCGGCCGCGAGAGAGAATCATCGCGAGTACGTAGAGCGTCATCCCGGCCATCGAGACTTCGATCCAGGCGCCCCAGCCGTGATGCACCGCGACGTACAGGCTGAGCGGGGCCGAGACGGCGACCCATCCGCGCGCCACCAGTCCGAAGAACGCCCAGCCGGTCGCTTGCAGCGCCGGCGAGATATCTTCGAGCGTTTCGGAGAACTGCGCGGCCCAAGGCACATAGGCGATCGCGAGCACGCATCCCATCAGCGTGGCGATCATCGCGACGGTTGATTGCGGCAGATGGCGGCCGAAAGTCGTTACCCAAATCCCCATCAGCGCAACGCTCAAGATACCGCCGAAAATCGCGATCGGTTTGCGCGATTCGAGCCGATCCGAGACCACGCCCGTTAGCACCAGCACCGCCAGATTGGCGAACCAGAAGTTCGCGTTGATCCGCGCGGCGATCGCGGGGCTGTAGCCGTAGGCTTCGGTGAACATCAGCGGACCGAAAACCTGAATCGCAAAGTAGAGCGTCAGGTTGGCGGTGATCCCGAGCACCAGCAGCCACACCTCCGGATGGGCGAGCAAAGTGGCGAACGCCGCGCGCGTGCCGGAGGGGAGCTGGCCGCGGTTGGCAGGCGGCGTCCCTCGGCCTGCATCGAGGCGATCTCGCTGCGGAAGATCTGCAAGCGCAGCGTGGGGCTCAAGTCCTTGAGCCACAGCAGGATCGGCACATACATCAACACGCCGAGCGCGCCCATTATCCAGATTTGCGACTGCCAAGTGTGATAGAGCGGCAGCGTCGCGCCGGCGATCGCGTTGGCGAGAAAGTTGGCGCCGACCGGCCCGATCGTGAAGAGCCCGAAGGCCAGCGCACGGCTGAGCCGCGGCGACATGTCGCGTACCAGCGCGGCGCCCGCGCCCGCCATCATGCCGCCGACGATGCCCATCGAGATGCGGACCACGACGAACGAAACGATCCCGGTGATGAGCAGGTTGGCGAAGGTCAGGATCGTCACGAAGCCGAGGCAGATGTCGATCAGGACCACGCGGCCGTAGCGATCGGCGAGCGGCCCGCCGAAGAACGCCGAGACCCCCGAAATCAGCACCGCGAACGTTATGAATGCGCCGTAGCCGACATGGCTCAGGTGCAGGTACGGCAGCAGCAGCGGCAACAGCGGTGCGAGCTGGAATTCGTACGAGGCCAGAATCGTGGCGAGCACCGTGAGGCCCAGCATCGCCCATCGATAGGCGCCACGCGGGTAAACGTCGAGCGTGCGGTTCGCGATAAATCTGCTGGCCACGATGAGGCTCGCCGCCTATTTACGCCCAAAGCGGTCTAGTGACAAGCGGAAATTCGGTGGCTCTCGCATCTCCCCGCGCTCGCAACCGCGGGCGCAGATCAGCTAAACAAAAGATCGGCTTAACAGAGGAAAACCTGCCGGGAGTTTAACGATGGCCGAAATCATTCTGCATCAATACGCGACTTCGCCGTTCTCCGAGAAGGTCCGCAAGGTTCTTGCGCACAAGAAGGTGGTTTGGCGCTCGGTCGATCAGCCGGTGATTATGCCCAAGCCGAAGCTGACGCCGCTGACCGGCGGCTACCGGCGGATTCCGGTGATGCAGCTCGGCGCCGAGATCTACTGCGATACCGGAATCATCGTTCGCAAGCTCGAAGAGTTGTTCCCGGAGCCGACCATTTATCCCGGCGCGAGCGAAGGTCTTTGCCAGATCGTCAGCCAGTGGGCGGATCGGCGTTTCTTCTTTTCGATTACGCCGACGATTTTCGAGAAGCTCGCTGCGATGGTGCCCAAGGAGTTCATCGAGGATCGCTCCAAGATGATGCGCGGGGCGAACTTCACCGAGCTGCTCCAGACCGCGCCGGACGCGCGCAACCAGATCCGCGCGTTCCTCGCGATGATCGATCGGCAGGTCTCCGGCCAGCCGTTTATTCTGGGCAACGCCTTCAGCCTTGCCGATGCGGCCTGCTTCCATTGCGTGTGGTTCCTGCGCATCGAGCCGACCTCGTTCGCGCTCGCGCAAGGCAATGCCAATCTGATGCGATGGTTCGAGCGGATCGACGCGATGGGCTACGGCGAAGTCCGCCCGATGGATCCCGATGAGGCGTTGAAGATCGCACGCGAGAGCCAGCCCTCGACGCGCGCGGCGGAAGACCCGGGCGATCCCAACGGATTGAAGCCGGGCATGAAAGTGAGCGTTACGCCCGACGACTACGGCTTCGATCCCGTGAGCGGTACGGTGGTAGCGAGCTCGACCTGGGAGATCGCGATCGAACGCGAGGAACCGGGCCTCGGCAAGCTGGTCAATCACTTCCCCAAAGTGGGGTTTGCCGTCCGGGCCGCATAAGAAGACGGTGCTTACTCTCCGCTATCCGGCGATGGCTTGCCGAACAATTGCTGCTGTGCCTGCTCGCTGCCGTCCACCTCGGAGGGTGCGAACAGGCCGGGGCGATCGACGTAGGGCTTGAACTTGGCGTAGAGCTCGGCGAGCTTGGCCTTGTAATACTCGACATTCTCGTCGGGATCGCGGCGGTCGTACTCAGCCGCCATCTTGGCCGCCGCGTTGACTTTGACTCGCGCGTTGCGGCCCGTCACGTAGTAGGAAATCTGATCGCCACTCAGGTACGGACGCTCCGCCTTGAGCGCCAGCTCGTAAGGCGCCGAGACGTTGCGCCGTTTGCCGCCGATTTTCTGGCGATACGCTTCAAGCGAGTCCTGCAGCGTTTCGGTCTTCATGAGGTCGGCGATCTCGAATTGGTGCGCCTCGAGCTTTTCAGTGTAGCTCGCGAACAACGCCGGTATTTCGGCCCGCCGCTCTTCGAGCAGGAGGCGGAACATTTCTTCCATAAAGCGGCGCTGGAAGCGCTCCAGTCCGCGCGATTTGAGCCCCGAGCCGCGAATCGTGATCTCGCCGCTCTCATCGAGCAGCACGTAGTTCTTCATCTTGTAGCTGAACATCGCGGCGTAGCGGCCGTCGATCTCTAGCCTGATTCCCTCCGGCATCGTCGCGCCGACCTCTTCGAGCAGCGCCTCGGCCGCCGCGTCATCGTCGCGGCCAGGGCGGAGCGACAAAATAGATCCCGTCGGTATCGACCTCGATTACCAGCGCGCCGCGCGCTTCCAGTTCCGCCACGGCGCGCTTGATCAGATCGCGGCCGCGCTTGGTGACCGCGTTGGCCTGCGCGAAATCGTTGAAATGGCCGAGCCCGAAGCCGAGATAGCCGTAGAACGAATTGATCAGGATCTTGAAGGTCTGCTGGAGCGCCTCCGCATTGCGCCGTTCGGCGCCCGCCAGCTCGCGCGCGAACGCCTTGGCCTGAACGCGGAAGCTGCGCAGGTCGGCGAGCAGCTTGAGGAACACGCCCAGGCGATCGGCGGCGGGCCCGTGACCGTACTGAAGCATCAAGGAGGGATACAGCGACGTGACGTCGCAGTGGAGCACGCTGCGCGCCGCGCCGCAGCGGCGAATCTCGGTGTAACCGCCTATCACCTCGGACGGATCGTTCGGGGTGGGAATCGAATGGCCCGCGGCGAGATAGGCCCGCATTATCAGTGCGTCGATTCGGGTCGCGTTCCCGCGCAGGACCACGTTCTGGTACGAGTAGGGGAAAATCTGCGCCTGCACGAAGTAGCTCTGCGAGAGCATCTCGGCCAGCGCGCCGGCCTCGCGCGCGTCGTCCAGCGCGTACTCCATCAGCTCGTCGCGGTGATGGTCGAACGCATCGCTGATTCGCGCCGGATCGACGTAGACCCGGCCGGCGCGCGCGAGATGGAAATGGCGCGCGAGCTCCTTCAGGCCGAAGCCTTCGAGCTCGCGGCTGGCGATATCGTAATGCTGGGCGAGGATCCAGGTATCGATAATGCTCCGGCCGTAGACGTCGTAGCGGCGGTAGGCGATGACGCGTTCGGCGATCTGCAGGCGCGAGGCGCGCGCACTGAGCACGCTGCCGTCGCGTCCCAGCGCGAGCTTTACGCTGTGGCGGCGGGCGCGCGCTTCGAGATACTCCAAGTCGAAGCGGAACAGGTTGTGCCCTTCGATCACGTCGGGGTCGCGCTCGCGGACGATCCGGACGAATTCGTTGAGCATCGCGGGCTCGTCCATAGCGGCGCCCGAGAGCACGCGCTCAAAGCCGGCCGAGTCGGTGATCGCGATCGCAATCACGCGGTCGCCCTCGCGCGCGGCCGACGGAAACTCGAACCCGTCGCTGATGTAGGTCTCGATATCGATCTGCATCCGGCGCAGATCGGCGAACTGCACGCCCATGAAGAACGTCGTGCCGGTGAGCATCAGATGTTGCTCGACCGGATCGGCCAGCACGAAGTAGGGCGCGTCGGACGCGCCAGGCGCCTTGCCGGTTACGCGGCGCAGATGGCGCTTGGCGGCCTCCAGCGTGTCGAGCGCGCCGAACTTCGCCAGGTAGCGGAAGTGAAAGTCATCCTTTAACTTTACGAGCGTGTGCGGCGCCTTGAAGCCTTGCAGCAAATCGCCGTCGGACAGGAGTGTGAAGAGCTGCAACGGGCGGCGCTCGCGGACAATTTGTCCTTCGACGCGCCGGAAGATCTCGACCTCTGTCGGCGGAGCGATTTCGAGCGCGACGATGCCGCGTTCATCGGGATCGCCGAACAGGAGGCGACTGTGATTGAACTGATCGCGGATCGCCTGGTAGCGGCTCATCGCAGGTGCATCCATCACGATTGTGGATCGCTGCGGATGCGCTCACAACCGCGTCGTGTTCAGAGCGCGCCCAGGAATCGAAGCCCAATCAGGAACAGGCCATAGGCGGCGGCGCCGACCATCAGGCCGGGCGTGTCCAACTCGCCGTCGCGGAGATTAACGAACAGGATCGCGGCGGAGCCCAGCGCGATCGCGCCAGCCAGCAATTCGGGCGCGGTGAGATGCCACGGTGTGAACGCGACTCCCAACGCCACCGGGATGCACGACTGGAAAACCATCGCGCCCGTGATGTTGGCCAGTGCGAGATGGTCCTTGCGCTGGCGGATCCATACGACCGAGTTGTATTTCTCGGGTAATTCGGTGGCGAGCGGACTCAAGATCAATGACACCACGCCCGGGGCGAGACTCAGGTGTTGCGAGAGCGTCACTACCTGCTCGACAAATTCGCGCGCGCCGAACAGCATCGCCGCCACGCCGAGCACCACTTGGAGCGCGATCGGCAACCCGCGCGGCGCCATCGGGTCGCCTCCGAAGGTCAGCTCCACGTACAGGCCGTGCTCGACTTCGCTCCCGGAGGCGCGCTTGAGCCGCAGCATCGTGAATGCGTAGAAAGCGTAGGCGCAGAGCAATCCGGCCGCCGCCAGACGACGCACAGTCTCGCCCAGGGGAAGCATCCCGAGCGCGACAGCCACCATAAAGATCGCAATGAAGAAGCGCAGATCGTGCCGCGCGTCTGCGCTGGAAACCTGTAGGGCTAGCTGCGTGCGCCGCCGGCGATAGGCGAGTGAGGCCAGCGCCATCACGGCCAGCGCCACCGTCGAGAGCATCAGGGGCGCCCCGACTATCGCGCCGATCCCGACCGCTTGATGCGCGTCGCCCGGTGCCCGCGTGCCCATCAGGGCGACCGCGGGAATAAAGGTCTCCGGCAGGGCGGTGCCGACTGCGGCCAGCAGGCTGCCGACCGCGGCCTCGGCGATTTCGAGCCGATGCCCGGCCCATTCGACCCCGTTGGTGAACATCTCGGAGCCGGCCAGAATCACCAGGAAGCTGCCGAGCAGGACTAAAAGGTGCGCAATCAAAGGCCCAAATTATGGAAGGGGCAGTAACGTCCAACTAATGAGGACATCCGCAGGAAAGGCCACAGACCAAGGAGCCGGCGCCGCTTACGAGCCACAAGCGCATTTCGTGTGTATAATAACAACTGTGGGGATGCGAACGGTTGCGTCGTTTTCCCTGCAAAAACGTTTGGCGGGAGCGTCGAGATGGGATCACGCTACGAGGCTCAGCGAAAGGATTTGACTGGTAGCGCGATTCGGCCTAACGTGCAATGTTTCGGGTCTTCCCATTTCGCATGCTTTGTCCATTGACGAGGCAATCGAGGCTACGCACGCGTTCAAGCCTATTGCCGCCGATCGCGCCCCTTTTTTCAGCGGGCCAACCCTGCACGGGACGGGATTTTTACAGGCATGAAGCAGAAATACGAAGGTAAAGACCTCCGCAGTCTGGTCGACCTTGGCCGTGAGCAGGGCTACCTGACTTTCGAGCAGGTCAACGATTTCCTGCCGCAGGACGTGGCCTCGCCGACTGATCTGCGGGCGGCGCTCGACAGCTTCGAGGACCTGGATATCAAGATTCTCGACGAGGTCCCCAGCGCCGAGACCACCGACGCCGACGCCGAGCCCGAGGCCAAGGAAGAAGCCGAAGAGGTTGCCGAGACTCCGGCTGATTCGCTCGGCGAGTCCTCCGACCCGGTCCGGCTCTATCTGAAGGAAATGGGCAACTTCCAGCTCCTGTCACGGGAGCAGGAAGTTGAGATCGCCAAACGGATCGAGGCGGGCGAGAACGAGGTCGAGTCCGAAATCCTCAATTCGCCGGTCACGCTGGATTTCGTGATTAGCCTGGGCGACGGTGTGGAAACCGGCGATGCCGACCTGCGCGATATCTTCGAGGAGGCCGAGGAACCGTCCGACCCCGATGAGGAACGCGGCCCCGAGGCGGATGAGAAGCAGCGCAAAAAGCTTTTCCTCGCCACTCGCAAGCTCAAGGAGTTGCGCGCCAAGCTCGCCGACGTCGAGGAAGAGCTCGCCGGGCGGCCCGGTCCGCGGCGCAAGCCGAGGCTCGATAAAAAGCGGCTGCGTTACAAGGATCGGATCCGCAAGGAACTCGACAAAATCGGCCTCTCGCGCCGCGTGATGGAAGCCGCGATCGGCGAGATGCGCCGCCTGCTTACCGAGTATCGCGGCTCCCAGCGCCTTATCCAGCGCTACGAAGAAGCCACCGGCCGGACCAAGAACCAGCTCCTCAAGGAAGCGGGCGGGGCCGAGGACCGCCGTCACGTGCTCAAGGTGAACGGTACGCGCGAGAACCTGCTCGACATCGGGGCCCGCATCCGCGAAGCGCAGCGCGTAATGAAGGTGGTCGAAAAGCGGGTCAAGGCCAGCGGCGAGGATTTCGCGCGTTCGCTCGAGATGGTCGCCGCCGGGCAGGACAAGAGCCGGCGCGCCAAGAAGGAGCTGACCGAGGCCAACCTGCGCCTGGTGGTCAGCCTCGCCAAGCGCTACACCAATCGCGGCCTGGGCTTCCTCGATTTGATCCAGGAAGGCAACATCGGCCTGATGCGCGCGGTGGACAAATTCGAGTACCAGCGCGGCTACAAATTCTCGACCTACGCGACTTGGTGGATTCGCCAGTCGATGTCGCGCGCGATCGCCGACCAGGGCCGCACGATCCGAATCCCGGTCCACATGGTCGAGACCATCAACAAGCTGTTGCGCGTCACGCGGCTGCTGGTCCAGCGCCTGGGACGCGAGCCGAGCCCTGAGGAAATTGCCGAGCAGATGGAAATGCAGCTCGACAAGGTCCAGAAAGTGCTGAAGATCGTCAAGGAACCGATCTCGCTCGAAACGCCGATCGGCGACGAGGAGGAAAGCTCGCTGGGCGACTTCGTCGAGGACGAGTTGGCGCCCTCGCCGGTCGAGGCGGCGATCCACAGCAATCTGGGCGAGCAGACCCGCAAGGTGCTCGCCACGCTGACGCCGCGCGAAGAGCAGATCCTGAGGATGCGCTTCGGGATCGGGCAGAAGACCGACTACACGCTCGAGGAAGTCGGCAAGCAGTTCGCGGTCACTCGCGAGCGGATCCGCCAGATCGAAGCCAAGGCGCTGCGCAAGCTGCGCCAAACCAGCCGCTCGCGCAATCTAGAAGGTTTCGTCGAGCAGGAACCCTGAGCCGCACCAATGCGCAATGAATTTACCGCAGTCATCGAGCGCGACGGCAAATGGTACATCGCGTACTGCCCGGAAATTCCGGGCGCAAATGGTCAGGGCCTGACCAAGGACGAGGCGCGCGAGAATCTGGCAGAGGCGATCGCGCTAGTCCTTGAGGATCGCGTTGAAGACCGGGCGAACTGACGGCAACAAGGCGGGCGCCGCAGTCCGAGGCGCTCCCCGGCTAAATAGGGTGGAACATCTAACGCGCGAATTTCGCGCGATACAGAACTACTGGAGCAGGATTGCCAGGCGCAGAGGCATCCGCACTCCCGGGGACTTGGAGCAATACCTCAGCAAGTGAAGTGACCTCCGCACGAAGGAGCGAAGCTTTTCTGTCCCTCGCCCGCGCTGGCGCGGTCGCCCCCGGCGCATGAGAGGGCAAGCCGCGCGGTCGAAGTCCAATTCCTTTGTGTTTTCCGCGCGGCGCGGGTGAGGGCACCTACAGAGTCTTTATTTCCCATTACTTTCTGTACGACCCTCACCCTCGCCCTTGTATGTTGCCCCCGGAGTCCGAAGATGGAGTAGGACGAGGGCGCGGCAGGCCGAATTGCCCTGGGTCTAATGAGGCCGCGGGAGAGCGTGGTCGCCGCGCCCATAACTCCGGCCCAGAGCCCGAACAGTCGCTGGGGCGGCCTGACAGGCACAGCCCGAATCGCGCAAGGAAGGGCGGGGCCGGCACAGCCAAGGAGCGGGTCATGGACGGAGCGATATCGGTTGGAGTCGATGTGAGCAAGCGCACGCTGGAAGTGGCCCTGTCCAGCGGTCAATCGTTCAGCGTGTCCAACGATGAACTGGGCCTCGCCACGCTGCTCGAGCACTTGAGTCAAAGCGTGGTCCAGCTGGTGGTAATCGAGGCTTCGGGCGGTTACGAGCGCGCCGCCTACTTGGCGCTGTGGGAGGCGGGCGTACCCACCGCCCTGGTCAACCCGCGCGACACCTATCACTTTGCTCAAGCCGGCCGGCGCCTGGCGAAGACCGATCGGCTGGATGCGCGCGGGCTGTGCGAGTTCGCCCAGCGGATGCAACCGGCGCCCACGCCGGCGCCCGAGGCGGCCGACGAGGAGCTTAAAGCGTTGGTGATGCGCCGCCAGCAGGTGATCAAGATGTTGAGCGCGGAGCGCAACCGCAGCCAGCAGGCGCCGCGCTCGATCCGCCCCAGCATCGCGCGCGTGATTCGCACCCTGGAACGCGAGCGGGATGCGATTGATCGCCAGATCCAGCAGCGCCTGCGCGACCATCCGCCCCTTGGCCGGCGCTGCGCACAACTCGACCAAGTGCCGGGCGTGGGCGCGGTGACCGCGGCGATCATCGTGGCGCGGCTGCCCGAACTGGGGCGGCTGGACCGCAAGCAGATCGCGGCCCTGGTGGGCGTCGCGCCGTTCGACCAGCAAAGCGGCGCCTGGCGCGGGCGCAGTACCATCTTCGGCGGGCGCGCGGACGTGCGCAGTGCTCTCTATATGGCGACGCTCTCCGCGATTCGTTGTAACCCCGCGTTGCGCAGCTTGTATCGCCGCCTGCGCGAGGCGGGCAAGCCCAAGAAAGTCGCCCTGCTCGCTGCCACCCGCAAGCTGCTCACCATCCTCAATGCGATGCTCAAACATCAGACGCCCTGGAGCCCACCATGCCCCACTCCCGCTTAAGCCACCGGCGCGTTGTCCACAAGTCCACAGGCGGGATACTGCCCAAAATCCCAGCGCCTGTGGACCTTGTGGGCAACGCGCCGCCCCGCTTGACTCCCAACACAGTCGCTCTCCCGGCTTGCGGGAGAGGGAACAGAAAGTGGCTCCGCGCGGCAGTGTGGGCAGGGTCAAAAAGAGCTTCGCTCCTGATGCCGAAGCTGCGGGCCCCGGCCAGACCGCTGACGTTATCCGATCACTCCCGACGCGCGCAGCTGTGCGATTTCCGCTGCGTCAAGGCCGTGCGAGGCGAGCACCTGATTGGTATGCTCGCCCGCCAGCGGTGGACGCGCGATCGCGCCCGGCGTCTGCGACAGTTTCACCGGCAATCCGGTGGTCATGAAAGTTCCGCGCGCCGGATGGTCGAGCCGCAGGAGCATCTCGCGCGCCGCGATCTGCGGATGCTTGAACATTTCCTCGACCGTCAGGATCGGTCCCGACGGAATTCCTTCGCGATTGAACAGCTCGATCCAATAGTCGGCGGCGTGAACTTCGAGAGCGCGATTGATCTCACCAGTCAGCGCCGCGCGATTGCGGATCCTGAGCGCGACGGTCTTGAAGCGCTCGTCGTCCCTGAGTTCCGGCCGTCCGATCACAATGACGAACTTCGCCCACATCGCTTCGTTTCCCACCGCGATATTTAACGGACGATCGGATGCCTTGAACACGCCATGCGGCGACGAGAGCGGATGATGGTTGCCCTGCGGCGCCGGCGTTTTGCCGGTCTCGAAGTAGATGCCGGCCAACCAGCTCAGGATGCTGACCATCGATTCGAGCAGCGAAGTCTCGACGCGCTGGCCCCGACCGCTGCGATGGCGCGCTTCGAGCGCGAGCAAAATTCCCTGCGCGGCAAAGATACCCGCCAGCAGATCGCAGATCGCGATTCCGACCCGCGTGGGACCGCTCTCCGCGGTGCCGGTCACGCTCATCAGGCCCGACATCCCCTGCGCGATTTGATCGAAGCCGGGAAAATCGCGCAGCGGCCCGCTCGACCCGAAGCCCGAGATACTGCATGCGATGATTCGCGGATTGCGCGCCGCCAACTCTTCGTAGCCCAGCCCCATCGCGTCGATCACTCCCGGCCGGAAGTTATCGACCACGACGTTCGGCCGAATCGATCAGCCTTTTCAGCAGCGAGCGGCCTTCCGCGCTCTTGATATCGATCAGCACGCTCTTCTTGGAGCGATTCGCGCTCAGGAAAAAATAGCTGTCGACGCCGCCGCTATCGCCGAGCTCCGAGCGCGCGCCGCGCACCGGCTCGATCTTCAAGACCTCGGCGCCGTAGTCACCCAGCAGTTGGGTGCAGAACGGGCCTGCCAGGTAGCGCGTCAGATCGATTATTTTGATTCCGCCCAACGGAGATGCTTCGGCCATGACTCTCAAGACCTCCCCGGTCACACGCGCGCCCGCGCGCGTATCAAGACGCCTCCAGAAGACCCTCCGGAGCGTTGGAGTTGAAACCACCACACGCTTCGAGCGTCTTATAGATAGATATAATACTATGCGTTCCAGCCAGTCCGTCGCCGCGCGTGCGGCCGGGACATACACTCTTTCACGATGCGAAAATTAGCGCTTCGAGTACTCGTGCCCGTCCTGATCGTGGCCGGGATCGGTTGGTACCTCCTTGGCGGGCGCTCGGCCCAGGTGAAGTACATCACCGAGCCGGTCAGCCGCGGGTCGATCGTGCGCGCGGTCACGGCGACCGGCACGGTCAATCCGGTCGTCACGGTGCAGGTCGGAAGTTACGTCTCGGGGCCGATTCAGGCCATCAACGTCGATTTCAACTCGCCGGTCAAGACCGGCCAGGTAATCGCGAAGATTGATCCGCGCCCATTCGCGGCGCAGGTGGCGCTCTCGACCGCGCAGGTTGCCAACGCGAGGGCCCAGTTGGAAAAGGACAAGGCCAACCTCGTGTACCAGAAGCTCACCTATGAGCGCGACCTCAAACTGCTCCCCGAAAACGTGGTTACGCAGGATCAGGTGGACAATCAGCACAGTGTTTACAATCAGGCCGTCGCGCAAATCGATCTCGATCAGGCGATGATCGAACAACAGCAGGCCAGCCTGCGCAATGCCCAGCTCAATCTCAACTACACCGATATTGTCTCGCCGGTGGACGGGACCGTGGTCTCGCGCAACGTGGATGTCGGGCAGACGGTCGCGGCGAGCTTCCAGACTCCCACGCTGTTCCTGATCGCGAAGGATCTCACCAAGATGCAGGTGGACTCCAACGTCAGCGAGTCCGATATCGGCGACTTGCAGGTCGGACAGCACGCGCAGTTCACGGTCGACGCCTACGGCGACCGCGAATTCGACGGCACGGTCGCCCAGGTGCGCCAGGCCCCGATCACCGTGCAGAACGTAGTCACCTACGACGTCGTGCTCGATGTCGACAATCCGGAATTGCTGCTGAAGCCCGGCATGACGGCCAACGCGACCATCGTTACGGCGCGGCGCGACGACGTGATTCGGGTGCCGATGGACGCGCTTCGATTCTCCCCCAAACGCAGCGGGGCCAGGAACGCCTCGGCCGGGAGCAACACCGAGTTGGACGGCAAGCGCTCGCGGCGCAACCGGCGCGTGTGGATCCCCGACGGCTCGGAAATCAAGCCCGTCAAGGTAACGGCTGGACTCGACGACGGTGTCAACGTCGAAATCCTGAGCGGCGACCTGAAACCTGGCGACATAGTGGTAACAGACGAAGTCCGCCCGGTGGTCAAGTCCGGCTCCCAATCGTCCGGACTGCCCGGGATGGGGGGAGGGTTGGGCGGTGGGCACTTGCCCCACTGAGCATTCTCCGATGGCCGCGGTCATCGAAATTCGCGAGCTCACCAAGACCTACCATCTGGGTGACATCGAGGTGCACGCCCTCCAGGGCGTGAACCTGACGATCCAGCACGGCGAGTTCGTCGCGGTGATGGGCGCGTCGGGCTCGGGCAAGTCGACGCTGATGAACATGCTCGGATGCCTCGACCTGCCCACCAGCGGCAACTACCTGCTCGACGGCGAGGACGTGGCTAAGCTCGACGAGACCGCGCTGGCCGCGATTCGCAGCCGCCAGATCGGTTTCATCTTCCAGACCTTCAACCTGCTGGCGCGCACCAGCGCGCGCGAGAACGTGGAGTTGCCACTGTTTTATTCCACGCGGACCGACGACGACCGCAATCGCGCTTCCGAGCTGCTGCGGATGGTCGGTCTGACCGGGCGCGAGCAGAACCTGCCCAACCAGCTATCCGGCGGGCAGCAGCAGCGGGTCGCGATCGCGCGCGCACTGGTCAACCAGCCGCTGATCCTGCTCGCCGACGAACCGACCGGAAATCTCGACTCGAAAAACTCCGCCGAGATCATGGAGTTCATCCGCCATCTCAACCGCGACCAGGGAATCACGGTGATCGTCGTGACGCATGACCCGGACGTGGCCGCATACGCCGACCGCGTGGTGACCTTCAAGGACGGCGTCATCGTATCGGATACGCGCAAGCCGGCCGCGCCGGCGGTCACGATCGCGAAAGCCGAGGTATCCGGCAACGGCGCCGTCGCGGCGCGCGAGGTGGGCGCCGTGGGAGTCGCGTTCCGGTTCGGTGCGATGGCGCTGGGCGCGGCGGCGCGAGCGCTGCGGCGCAACAAGATGCGGGCCGCACTCACCATGCTCGGGATCTTTATCGGCGTCGCGGCCGTGATCGCGATGGTCGCGATCGGCGACGGCGCGCGCTTTGCGGTCGAGCAGCAGATCGCGAGCCTTGGGACCAACCTGTTGGTCGTCCTGCCCGGCGCGACCACCTCCAACGGCGTTCGTATCGGCTATGGCAGCCGTTCGACTCTGACCGTCGCCGACGCCGAAGCGATCAAAAACCAGTCATCGGCCACGGCCATGGTCAGTTACATGGACCGGCAGAACGCCCAGGTGATCAATGGCAACAAGAACTGGGGGACCAGCATCAACGGCACCACTTCGAGCTATCTGGCCGTCCGCGACTGGCCGGTCGCACAGGGACGCGGATTCACCGATGCGGAAGAACGCAACGCGGCCAACGTTTGCCTGCTCGGGAACACGGTCGCGCTCAACCTCTTTGGCGAAGATCAGGACCCGATCGGAGCCACCATCAGGGTAAAGGGGTTTCCATTGCGGGTGATTGGCGTGCTCTCGATAAAGGGCCAGTCCAACTTCGGCCAGGACCAGGACGATGTCGTGCTGCTGCCGTTCGTTACCGCCGAGCGCAAGGTGCTCGGCACCTCGCAGGTCAGCGCAGCCGTCTCGTCCGCCACCACCGGATCCACCAATCCGGTGTTGAATCCCTACATCAATGTGCCCGTCACCAACGCCAACAGCGCGATGTACCAATCGGGCGCGGCGATCATCAGCCCGTTCGGAAGCCCGCTCAAAATCTCGGGCGTGGTCAACATGATGTTCGTCAAGGCCAAGAGCGGGGAACTGGTCGATCTGGCGATGGATCAGGCGCAGAAGATCCTTCACACACGGCATCGAATTCAGGCCGGACAGGATGACGATTTCACCGTCCGGAGCCTCAATGAGATCGCGCAGGCGTCGGAGAGCGCCACCCGCGTGATGACTCTGCTGCTCGCCGCGGTCGCCTCGATTTCCCTGGTGGTCGGCGGAATCGGAATCATGAACATCATGCTGGTGTCGGTCACCGAGCGCACGCGCGAGATCGGAATCCGGATGGCGATCGGGGCGCGCCGCATCCATGTGATGCTCCAGTTCCTGGTCGAGGCGGTGCTGCTGAGCGTGCTGGGCGGCGTGGCGGGAATCCTGCTCGGAGTGGGTGCGTCCAAGACGATCTCGGCGCTGGCCGGATGGCCCACTTTGATTTCCCCGGTCGCGATCGCCGGCGGCTTTGTCTTCTCGGCGGCGGTGGGGGTCTTTTTCGGCTACTACCCGGCGCGTAAGGCCTCGATGCTCAACCCGATTGACGCGCTGCGCTACGAATGAACCGGGCCTAATTCGGCCTGAATAACGGCCTTTCCACCAGCATTTCCACGGTCCATCGGGACGCCAGGTTCGCAATCATCCACCGCCGGCCCGGAACTCCGGTTGAACATTTGGTGTTCATCGTGCTAGGGGTTAGGAAATTAATGGGGTTGGGGGCTTTCTTCACCTTTGGGAGGATGCAACATGGTTCAAGGCCTGGTCTCTAGGGGCGTATTCGGCGCCGCGCTCATTTGTGCGGCCTTGACTCTCGGCGCGAGTGCGCAGGCCGGAGGGGTCAAGCCTGGTGACGTTATCTCTGCGCAAAACGCCGACAAGGTCCAGGATCTGGTCTCGCCCGGTGTCTACTACCTGGTCAGGCACGACATGCGGATGAATATCATAACGACCGACCGCGTGGACTGGCCGCCGCCCTACAAGGAAGCGACCGAGAAGTATTCGGCGCAGGTGCGGCTGAGCAACGACCATCGCAGCCTCATCGGCTACGCCGCCGGCCAGCCCTTCCCGCTGATCGACGTGAACGATCCGTATGTCGCCACCAAACTTATCTGGAACAACGTTTTCCGTCCGCTCCAGAGCGACGATTACGACCTGCGGTTCTTCGATTGTCAGAGCGAGTACATCGCGCCCGGCCATGCGCAGAACGTCATCGAGAACATCGAAGTCGGTCACTACGCGGGTTACGACTTGGTCGGCAGGACCGAAGTCGAGCCGATTCCGATCGACCCCGACTTCAAGGTCAGCAATCGGCTTTGGCTGTTCGCGCTGTATCCGATAATAGCTCCTGAGGACGCGCGCGGCACAGGACTCATTCGCTATCGCTACGGTGACCCGAATCGCGGCGACGATACCTGGACCTGGATGCCGGGCAGCCGCCGTGTCCGTCGGCTCAGCGAGAGCCTGAACAGCACCGCGACCGGTGCGCAGACCTTTTCTCCCGACCACTACTCGGGCTTCAACCCCAAAACCGAAGAGTACAACTACAAATTCCTCGGCGAGAAGGAGATGCTCGGCTGCGTGCACGCGCTGCATTCTCCCGAAGTGACCTGCCCTTACGACGGCGGATCGACCGCCTGTCCCGAGAACTGGGAGATGCGGCATATGTACGTGGTCGAGGCGACGCCGAGGCGCGCAATCGGGCAGGCCAGCGGTGCTCTGGACTCGAAGACGGTCGTCTATCTCGACTCGGAAGTGTGGTTCGAGCCCTACATCGACACCTACGACCAGCAGGGGCAACTCTGGCGGACGAATCTGTACTGGCTCGCCTATCGCGACCGTCCGGTGCCGGACGCTCGCGTCGCGATCTATCCGTTCAAGCGTGAATTCGTGGTCGGCGCGGGCTCTTACGATACGCAGACCGGGTATGCCTCGATGTGCTATTTGCCCGGCCAGCACACGCCTGAGCGCGAGTGCTGGTACATCAACATGGGCGCGGTCGACAAGCAGTTCTGCACGGTCCAGGCGATGACCAAAGCTGCGCCGTAAGCAGTTTGATTGGCTTGCACGCTCGCGGCGGCTGCGGCGCTATGGCGTCGCAGCCGCCGTGCTTTTTTTGGCGGCGCGCCGCCGCTGAAGCGGTCGCGCGCCGAATCCTGAGCCGCCCCTGCTATTCCACAGTCACCGACTTGGCCAGGTTCCGGGGCTGATCGACGTTGGTGCCGCGGCAGACCGCGATATGATACGCGAGCAGTTGCAGCGGCACCGTCATCAGCACCGGCGTCAGCATCCGATCGGTGGGCGGTACCACGATGATGTCGCGCGCGATCTTCTCCAGCTCGGGGCTTTTGCGATCGGTGACCGCGATTATTCGCCCGTGGCGCGACTCGACTTCTCTCAGATTCGAGAGCGTCTTGGCGAACACCTGGTCGTGTGGGATCAGCACCACGACCGGCATGTCGTCATCGATAAGCGCGATCGCCCCGTGCTTCATCTCGCCAGCCGCGTAGCCTTCCGCATGGATGTACGAAATTTCCTTGAGCTTGAGCGCGCCTTCGAGCGCGACCGGATAGTTGAAGCCGCGCCCGAGAAAGAGAAAATCGCGCGCCGTGCTGTACATGCGCGCGATCTTTTGGATCTGAGGCTCGAGAGTCAGGACCGTCTCAATCTGGCCCGGTATCGCGAAGGCCGGCTTGAGCATCCCGGCCACTTCGCGTTCAGAGAGCCGGCCCATCCGGGCGGCCAGATGGATCGCGAACAGGTAGAACACCTCGATTTGCGTCAGGAAGCACTTGGTGGTGCTGACGCTGATCTCCGGTCCGCAGCGGGTGTATAGCTGCGCGTCGGCCTTGCGCGCGATCGAGGAGTCGACCGTGTTGGTGATCGCGATCAGATGGCTGCGATGGCGCTTGCCTTCTTCGATCGCGGCCAGCGTGTCGGCGGTCTCGCCCGACTGCGAGACCGCGAGAATCAGGGTTTGCGCGTCGATCGCCGGCGGCGATAGCGGAACTCGTGCGAGTAATCGACCTCGACCGGTATTCCGGTGAGCTCCTCGACCATGAATTTTCCGATCAGCGATGTGATGTACGAGGCGCCGGCCGCCACGAACACGATCCGCCTGATCGCCTGCGGACCGCCCGCCGGCAAAAGCTCCTGCTCGAAGTTGACCGTCGCGGAGCCGGCCGTGGCGCGTCCGGCCAGGGTATTGATCCAGGCCTGCGTCTGTTCGCTGATCTCCTTGCGCAGATAATGCTGAAAGCCGCCCTTGGTCGCGGCCACCGCGTCCCATTCTATCGTGCGCGGCTGGCGCGATACCGGCGCGCCGTCGAACGTCATCACGCGCACCGAGGTCGCGCTCACTTCGGCCAGCTCGCCGTCCTCGAGCGCCATCGCGCTCCGCGTATGCTCGAGCAGCGCGGGAATATCGGAGGCGATGAAGTTCTCGCCCTGGCCGAAGCCGACCACCAGCGGGGTGGCGGTCTTGGCCGCGACCAACTTGTCCGGCTCGGTCTCCGACAGCACGACGATCGAGAACGAGCCGCGCAGCTCTCGCACCGCCATCCGGACCGCTTCGGTGAGTCCAAGCCCCTCTTTGAGGCGCTCTTCGATCAGATGGGCGATAAGCTCCGTGTCGGTCTCGGAACGCAGCTTGTGATTGCGCTTGAGCAACGCCGCGCGCAAATCGACATAGTTCTCCACGATTCCGTTGTGAATCACCGCGACCGGACCGGCTTTATGCGGATGGGCATTCTCCTCGGACGGGCGCCCGTGCGTGGCCCATCGCGTGTGTCCGATTCCGATTCGGCCCGCCAGCGGCGCATCGGCGAGCAATCGGCGCAGATTGTCGAGTTTGCCTACTGCGCGGCGGATTTCGAGCTTGCCATTGATCGCGATGGTCGCGATTCCGGCCGAGTCGTAGCCGCGATATTCAAGCCGTCTCAGGCCACCGAGCAGGATCGGGTAGGCGTCTCTGGGTCCGACGTATCCCATTATTCCGCACATGCGCAGCTACTCCTTGGTCGTGGTGGTCGCGGTGGGCGACGATTCGCCGCCGCGATCGCGCCCCTGATGGCGCTTGTGCCAGGCGGCGGTCCATCCGGGCTTCTCGCGCTGCGGATGATGCGACATCACCAGAGCGCCGTCGGCGGCATCGCGCACAATCGTGGTCCCCGACGCCACGTAGACGTTGTTGCCGATCTTAACCGGCGCGACCAGTTGCGTGTCGCATCCGACCATGCAGCGATCGCCGATTCGGGTCAGATGCTTGTCGTAACCGTCGTAATTGACCGTGATAACGCCGCATCCGACGTTGGTCTCGCGTCCGATAATCGCGTCGCCGAGATAAGCGAGATGGCTGGCCTTGGTGCCACGCCCGATCCGCACCTTTTTGGTCTCGACAAAGTTGCCGATCCGGTTGTGCCCCTCCAATTCGGTGCCGGCGCGGAGATTGGCGAACGGTCCGATTTCGCAATCGGGCCCGATCATGCATTCCTCGGCGTTTACGCCGAGCTTCAGATGGCAGCGATCGCCCACCGTCACGTCGCGCAGCCACGCGGTCCCGTCGATCCGCACACCAGCACCGATTCGGCTCTTGCCCAGGAGTTGGACGTTGGGACCGATCACGCAATCGGGTCCGATTTCGACCTGCTCGCCGATATAGGCCGTGGCAGGGTCGACCAGCGTCACACCCGCCTCCATCAGCCTGTCGTTTACCGCTTGACGGATTTCAGCTTCCATCTCTGCCAGCTCCTTGCGCGAATTGATTCCGGCGAACTCCGCCGGCGCGTCGGTAACCCACGCCTCGACCCTGACGCCTTGCGCCCGCGCGATCGCGACCAGATCGGTAAGATAGTACTCGTGCGAAGCGTTGTCGTTGTTGATGCCGGCTAGCGCGGCCTCCAGGAATCGCCGCTTCACGGCGTAGATGCCAGTGTTGATCTCCTTAATCGCAAGCTGCTCGGGCGAGGCGTCGCGCGCCTCGACGATCGCCTGCACCGCACCGGCCTGCGCACCGGATTGGTCGCGCACTACGCGGCCGTATGCGCCGGGCTCCGGCAGCTTTGCACTGATCAATGAAAGCGCCGCGCCGCGCCGGCGATGCTCACTCAAAAAAGCCCGCAGCGTATCGGCGCGTATGAGCGGCATGTCGCCGTAAGCGATCAGCACTTCACCGTCAAAAGCTTCCGGCAGCCCCGCCATCGCGCATCGGGCGGCGTCGCCGGTGCCGCGCAGGTGCTCCTGTACCGCGAAACGCAAATCGGCGTCGGGACTCGCGCGCCGGGCGGCCGCTTCGACCTCGCGCGACTGGTGTCCGACGACTACGATCAGCGGACGCGGCCCGAGCGCCGCTATCGCCTGCATCGCGCGCGCGATGATCGGCTCGCCGCCTAGAGTGTGCAGCACCTTGGCGCGCGCCGAGCGCATCCGCGTGCCCAAGCCCGCGGCCAGAACTATCGCTGCCAGCCTTTCTTCCATCCCCGCGTGATCAATCGTATTCGCCGAAATTGGAAATCTTCCAGTCGGCGCCTTCCTTGCGCGCCGCGATCATCCAGTTCTTCCTGAACGAGCCGCCGTCCGGCACCTCGATGGTGGCAACGAACAAAAAGGTGATGTGATCTTCCTCGCCGCGCTGCGCGACCATCTTGTAATGGATCAGCGGCTTGCGAGTATCAGCGTCGATCAGCTGCCCCTGCGTGAGCGCGATCTCCTTGTGGAGCTTGTCGAGCGCCACGCTGGTACACAGCGGCTCGGCCGCCTTGAGATCGATCGCCATGTAATGAGCTTCGATAAAGCGATCGACCACGCCGCGCGCGCTGTTCGGCGGCGTGCATCCGGCGACCAACAGCACCAGCGCCGCCGCGAGCGTTGCGACTTCCCGCTTGATCATTTGGGCTTGAACAGGTCCTGGAGCTTCGCCCGCGCCGGGTCGTCGGCCGCCGGAGGAGAATTCGGGCGCTGCGCTCGCGACGCGGCCGGTTTGAAATATTCGCAAAAATTGCCCCGCTCCTTGTCCGCCACCAATTCCGCCATCGTCTCTCGGCATTGGTTGTGGTAGCCGGGGTCATAGAAGCCGCAGTTGCGGCAGACATGCAGCGGCCGATCGCATTTCGGACAGCAATCGCGAAACCCAACTCGCTCGCCGGTCTCAATAGAGATCCCGCACCGCCAGCAATTCATCGCTCGTTTCTCGTCCTAAACGTCAATGCGATTGTCTGCCCTCGCCCGCTCCTTTGCGGGAGAGGACGCGCGCGTTGCGCACGCGGGTGAGGGTGCTGCCGCCCGTAACCCAACTAAACCCCATGCTTCTTTGCGCGGAACTCCCTTGATAGCATAACCTCTGGATTTGGTCCGTGCGAGTTGAGGTGGGGCATGGTGGACGAGGTCGAGGCATTTGTGTCCGCGCTTGCGAAGGCGTCGCGTGCTGCTCCGAACACGGCTTTGAGCTATCGGCGCGACTTGATGGACTTCCGGCGTTTTTTGCTCGATCGCGCAAAGGCCCGAGAGGAAGTCGTGCCCGGCGAGATTAGTTCGGATGACATCCGCGGCTACCTGGGCGATCTGATGGATCGCAGGCGCCGGCCCGCGACCGTCCAGCGCCGGCTGTTCGCGATCAAGGCGTTCTTCCGATGGCGCGAGCAAGCCGCGGACGCTGCGAATCCGGCGCGCGCGATTCGCTCGCCGCGCAGCGAGCGCCGCCTGCCGGCGATCCTGCAGCAGGACGAAGTTCGCCGCCTGATCGAAACGGAGACGCGCGGCCTGACCCCGGCGCGCTTTCGGGATCGCGCGATCATGGAGACGCTCTACTCCTCGGGCCTGCGGGTCAGTGAGCTGTGCGGCTTGGACTGGCGCGATATCGACGCGGAACTCGGGATGGTGATGGTCCGGCGGGGCAAGGGCAACAAGGATCGGCTGGTGCCGATCGGCGAGCCGGCGCTGGCAGCGCTCGCCGAATGGCGCCGCGCGATGCCGGTCGCATGGGAGCCCAACGGGCCTGTGATCACCAATCTGCGCGGCGGCCGCCTGACGACTCGGGCGGTCGAGGCGCTGCTGGCGAGCCGCCTGCAAGCCGCAGGGCTGCGCACGCCGATCACGCCGCATGGGCTGCGCCATTGCTTTGCGACCCATATGCTAAACAACGGCGCTGATCTGCGCTCGATTCAGGAGATGCTCGGCCATGCGAGCCTCGCCACCACCCAGCGCTACACGCATCTGAACGTCGCTCATCTTAAGGAGGTCTATCGCCGTGCCCATCCGCGAGCCTGAGCGCGAAATCCGGGTCCGCAGCACGACTATCCTGTGCGTGCGGCATGACGGACACGCGGTGATGGCCGGTGACGGGCAGGTCAGCGTGGGCCAGACCGTGATGAAGCGTGGCGCGCGCAAGGTGCGCCGGCTCTACAATGATCGCGTGCTGGCCGGGTTCGCCGGTTCCACCGCCGACGCGCTTACCCTGTTCGACAAGTTCGAGGCCAAGCTTCAGGAGTTCAATGGCAATCTCCGGCGTGCCGCGGTCGAACTCGCCAAAGACTGGCGCACCGATCGTGTGCTGCGCCGGCTCGAGGCGATGCTGATCGTCGCCGACGCGGAGGGCTCGCTGCTGATTTCGGGCGGCGGCGACGTGATCGAGCCCGACGACGGCCTGCTCGCGATCGGCTCGGGCGGCAACTTTGCGCTGGCCGCCGCACGCGCGCTGGTGCGTCACGCACCCGCCATGAGCGCCCGGCAGATCGCCGAAGGCGCCATGAAAGTGGCCTCGGAAATCTGCGTATACACCAACGATCAGTTTATAATAGAGGAACTGTGAACATTCCCGCAGTGCAGAACGGCAAATCGGCGGCGCCGCAGGTGATGACGCCACGCGAGATCGTCTCCGAGCTCGACCGCTATATTGTGGGCCAGCACGACGCCAAGCGCGCGGTCGCGATCGCGCTGCGCAACCGATGGCGCCGGCAGAACGTCGCGCCCGAGTTGCGTGACGAAATCGCGCCCAAGAACATCCTGATGATCGGGCCGACCGGAGTCGGCAAGACCGAGATCGCGCGCCGCCTCGCCAGGCTCGCCCAGGCCCCGTTTATCAAGGTCGAAGCCTCGCGCTACACCGAAGTCGGCTACGTCGGCCGCGACGTTCGAATCGATCGTTCGCGACCTGGTGGAGATCGCGGTCAAGATGGTGCGCGAAGAAGAGCGCGGGCGGGTTGCGGTGCGGGCGCGCGAAGCCGCCGAGGAACGCCTGCTCGATATCCTGTTTCCCCCCTCGACCAAGGCGCGCCGCCCGATCGGCGTGACGCCGGAGGGCGACCTCGAGGCGCAGAGCGATTCCCATGCCGAAACCCGCGAGAAGCTGCGCAAACTCCTGCGCGGCGGCCATCTCGACGAGCGCGAGGTCGAAGTCGAGGTCAACGCGCAGGCGATGCCGATGGTCGAAGTGTTCACGCCCCAGGGGATGGAGGAGATGGGCGTCAACATGAAGGAACTGTTCAGTCAGATCATGCCCAAAAAGACCCGCCAGCGTTCGGTGAAAATCCCCGAGGCGCTCGAAATCCTCACCCAGGAGGAGGCGCTGCGGCTGGTCGACATGGAGAACGTCACCCACGAGGCGATCCGCCGCGCCGAGCATTCCGGGATCGTCTTCATCGACGAGATCGACAAGATTGCCGGGCGCGAGTCGGGCCGCGGCGGTCCCGACGTTTCGCGCGAGGGCGTGCAGCGCGACCTGTTGCCGATCGTCGAAGGCTCGACCGTCAACACCAAGTACGGCGCGGTGCGTACGGATCATATCCTGTTCGTCGCGTCGGGCGCGTTTCACATGAGCAAGCCCTCGGACCTGATTCCCGAGTTCCAGGGCCGCTTTCCGATTCGGGTCGAGCTTGCGGCGCTGACCAAAGAAGACTTCATCCGGATTCTGACCGAGCCCGAAAACGCGCTCACCCGCCAGTACGCCGCCTTGATGGAGACCGAGGGCGTGCGCCTGAGCTTTACCGGCGACGGCGTTTCGGCCCTGGCCGAGATCGCGGCCAAGGTCAACGCGCGCTCGGAGAACATCGGCGCGCGCCGGCTGCATACCGTGCTCGAACGGCTGCTCGAAGAGGTCTCGTTCAACGCCCCGGAGCTGGGCGACAGCGAGATCAAGGTCGATAGCGCGTTCGTCCACGAGCGCCTGGACCCCATCGTCAAGGACGAAGACCTGTCGCGTTACATTTTGTAGCGGCTTATGGATCGAATCATGGCGGGAGAAGGTGTACTGCCGTTCCGCGTCTTCCTCGCTGCCCGGGGCTTTTTCTGCCCCTCGCCCGCGTTGCCGCGGGAGAGGGCAAGCGGCGCGGCGTTTGCTCTCTTTTGCAAACGTCGTGACGCGCGGGTGAGGGGCCCGGCAGAATCCGGCTCCGCCGCTGTAGGACCCTCACCCTTACCCTCTCCCGGTCACGGGAGAGGGCTTCAGATCGGCGTCACCTGGGAGCCGACGTGCGCGAGCTGATCGAGCGCGCCGAAGTGCTTGCCGAAGCGCTGCCGTACATCCGGCGCTTTCGCGGCAAGAGCTTCGTGGTCAAGTACGGCGGCCACGCGATGCAGTCCGAGGAGCTGCGTGAGACCTTCGCCCAGGACATCGTGCTGCTCGACTTGGTCGGCATCAAGCCGGTCGTGGTCCACGGCGGCGGACCCCAGATCACCCAATTGATCGGCAAGCTGGGGCTCAAGTCGCGCTTCGTGCGCGGGATGCGGGTCACCGACGCCGAGACCATGGAAGCGGCCGAGATGGTCCTGCAACGGATCAACAAGGACATCGTCGCGCTGATCTCGCGCCAGGGCGGCCGCGCCGTGGGACTCTCGGGCAAGGACGGCGACCTGATCGTTTCGCAGAAAATGCACATGGTCGTGCGCGAAAAAGACGGGCGCTCCAGCGAGGTTGATATCGGTCTGGTGGGCGAAGTCGTGGAGGTCAACCCGGGCGTGATCCGGACGCTCGAAGACGCCGATTTCATCCCGGTGATCGCGCCCATCGGCTACGGACGCGACGGCCTGACCTACAACCTCAATGCCGACGTCGCCGCCGGCAAGATCGCCGCGGCCCTGAGCGCCGAGAAGCTCATCCTGATGACCGATGTCGAGGGCGTGAAAGACGCGGCGGGCAAGCTGGTCTCGACGCTCGAGGCCGGGCACGCAAGGAAGCTGATCGCGCGCGGCGTAATCGCGGAAGGAATGATCCCCAAGGTCGAATGCTGCATCCAGGCTCTGAAGGACGGCGTCGCCAAGACCCACATTCTCGACGGGCGCGTGCGCCACGCCGTGCTGCTGGAAATCTTCACGCGGCTGGGAATCGGCACCGAGGTCGTCAGCTCCAGCGCCAAGGTCACCGACCTCAAGCGCGCCGCGCGCCGCGTCCGCGCGAGATAAGCCGTTCGCCCTCTTGGACGACATTCCCGCCGCCGCTAATCTGCGGATTAGACCGCGATGAACAATGCAGAAATAGTCGAACTCACCCATCGATATTTGGTCAACGTCTACGGATGTCAGCCGCTGGCGTTCGTGCGCGGCGAGGGTGCGTACCTTTACGACCCCGAGGGCAACCGGTACCTGGATTTTTTCTGCGGCCTGGCGGTGACCTCGCTGGGACATGGCCATCCGGGCGTGGTGCGCGCGATCCAGGAGCAAGCCGCCCGGTTGACGCATGTATCGAACGTCTTTCACACCGAGCCGATGGCGCGCCTGGGCCAGCGGCTTTGTGAGGCGGTCGGCGACGCGCGCATCTTTTTCGCCAACTCGGGCGCCGAAGCCAACGAAGCGGCGATTAAGCTGGCGCGGCGATGGGGCCACAATCGCGGCGGCGGACGCTTCGAGATCCTCACGACGCTGGGCTCATTTCACGGCCGCACTCTCGCCACTGTGACCGCCACCGGCCAGGAGAAGTACCACCAGGGGTTTCAGCCGCTTATGCCCGGCTTTCGGCTAGTTCCGTTCGACGATGTGGCAGCCTTCGAACAGGCGATTGGCCCGCAGACCGTCGCGATCATGATCGAACCGATTCAGGGCGAGGGCGGCGTGGTGGTGCCGCGCGCAGACTATCTAAAACGCGTGCGCGAGCTATGCGACCGCGCCAACCTGTTGCTGATTCTCGACGAGGTGCAAACCGGGAGCGGACGGACGGGCCGCCTTTTCGCCTATCAGCACGCCGGGATCAAACCTGACATTTTGACCTTGGCCAAGGCGCTGGGCGGCGGGATACCGATCGGCGCGATGCTGGCGCGCGCGGAGCTTGCCGAAAGCTTCACGCCAGGCAGCCACGGCACCACCTTCGGCGGCAATCCGGTCGCCTGCGCCGCGGCGCTCGCGGTGCTCGACGCGCTCGAACACGACGGCGTGATCGAAAACGCCGCCAAAGTCGGCGCCTATCTGATCGACAAGCTGCGCGCGATCGCGCGCGGCTGCGACAAGGTCGTCGAGGTCCGCGGCCAGGGAATGATGATCGGGATCGTGCTCAAGCAGGAAGCGCGGCCGCTCGTCGATTGGTGCGTCAAGCAGAAACTGCTGGTCAACGCCACCGCGGGCAACGTGATGCGCCTTCTGCCGCCGCTGAACCTCACGGTCGGCCAGGCCGACGAGGGACTCGCGATTATCGAGCAGGCGCTGCGATGAAACGGAATTTCATCGAGCTGAGTTCGCTCTCGCAGGCCGAGTTCGACGGCTTGCTCGCGCTCGCAGCGCGGCTCAAGCAAGATCTCAAGGGCGGCCACGAGCATCATCTGCTGCGCGGGCGCACGCTGGCGATGATTTTCCAGAAACCCTCGCTGCGCACGCGAATCACCTTCGAGGCCGGGATGGCGCAGCTCGGCGGCCACCCGATTTACCTGGCGTCCCACGATATCGGGATCGGCGAACGCGAATCGGTCAAGGATGTCGCGCGCAACCTCTCGCGCTGCGTCGACCTCATAATGATCCGTACCTTCGCCCATTCGATGTGCGTCGAGCTGGCGCACGAAGCCTCGGTGCCGGTCATCAACGGCCTGACCGATTTGCTCCATCCCTGCCAGTTGCTCGCCGATCTGCTCACCTTGCGCGAGCGCTTCGGCGATCTCAGCAAGCTCAAGATCGCGTTCGTCGGCGACGGCTTCAATCTCGCCCAAAGCTGGATCGAGGCCGCCGCCTTCGGCCATTTCCAGCTCACGCTCGCCTGTCCCAAGGGTTACGAACCCGAGGAGTCATTTCTTGATCGCATGCGCCGCGAGGAGCTTGGACATCTGACCGACGACCCGTTGGCCGCAGTCAAGGACGCCGACATCGTGTACACTGACACCTGGACCTCGATGGGACGTGAGAAGGAAGCCGCCACGCGCCGGCGCGATTTTCGCAGCTACCAGGTGAATCGCGCGTTGCTCAAGCATGCCCGGCGCGATGCGCTCGTGATGCACTGCCTGCCGGCCCATCGCGGCGAGGAGATTACCGACGACGTGATTGATGGTCCGCAATCGGCGGTGCTGGATCAGGCCGAGAATCGCTTGCACGCGCAGAAGGCCGTGATGGTCTGGCTGCTCAAGCCCGCGATCCTCGCGGAAGTGCAGAGCGGCGCTCCCGCCGCTTCGTGAGCCTCATCGTGCCCAACGCGAAGGTCAGGAAAATCGTGCTCGCCTATTCGGGCGGCCTGGATACCTCCGTCATCCTGCGCTGGCTACGTGACTATTACGATTGCGAGGTGATCGCGTACTGCGCCGATGTCGGCCAGGCCGAAGAGCTGGAAGGCATGGAGCAAAAGGCGCTCAAGACCGGCGCCAGCAAGCTTTATGTGGCCGATCTGCGCGAGGAGTTCGCGCGCGATTTCGTCTTCCCGATCCTGCGCGCCAACGCAATCTATGAGGGTTACTACCTGCTCGGCACATCGATCGCCCGCCCGGTGATCGCCAAAAAGCAGGCCGAGATCGCGCGCGCGGAAGGCGCCGACACGGTCGCCCACGGCGCGACCGGCAAGGGCAATGACCAGGTGCGTTTCGAGTTGACCTTCGCCCGCCTCGCGCCCGAGCTCCAGATCATCGCGCCGTGGCGACTTGGCGAATGGACCTTCAAGGGCCGCGCCGATCTGGTCGCATATGCCAACGAGAAGAAAATTCCGATCACGGTGACGGCCGAGAAGCCCTACTCGATGGACCGCAACCTGGTCCATGTGAGCTACGAAGGCGGAATCCTCGAGGACCCGTGGCGCGAGCCGTACAGCGACATGTTCCGCCTCACTGTTGCGCCCGAGCAGGCGCCCGACCGGCCCGAGTACGTCGAAATCGAATACGAGCGCGGCGATCCGATCGCGATCAACGGCGAGCGCCTTGCTCCCGCGGCGTTGATCGCGCGCGCCAACGAAATCGGCGGCCGCCACGGCGTCGGCCGCGTCGATCTGGTCGAAAACCGCTACGTCGGAATCAAGTCGCGCGGCGTCTACGAGAGTCCGGGCGTCACGATCCTGGGCCATGCCCATCGTGGCGTCGAACAACTCACGCTCGATCGCGAAGTGATGCATCTGCGCGACTCGCTGATTTCGCGCTACGCCGAGATGGTCTATTACGGCTACTGGTTCGCGCCGGAGCGCGAGACGTTGCAGGCCCTGATCGACGACACGCAGAAGAATGTTACCGGCGTCGCGCGGCTCAAGCTGTATAAAGGCGGGGTTGCGATCGCGGGGCGGCGCTCACCCTACTCATTGTATGATCCGAAGATCGCCAGCTTCGAGGAAGCCGGCGGCTACCGGCAAGCCGACGCCGAAGGATTCATCCGGATTTCGGCCCATCGCCTGCGGGCGCTGGCCCGGGTTGCCGCCGATCGCGCCCGCGAGCGTAAGCCATAAGGGGGTGCGCATGGGCAAGGTTCTTCAGTTCAAGCCGCCGCGTCCTCAGCTCAAGGCGGTGCCGCGGACGCATACCGACGAATGCCCGAAATGCCGCCACAAGATGAACGTCCACATTACCCATCCCAACGGCGTGACAAGTTGCTCCGCGCGCGGATGCCCCTGCGAAACCCGCTCCGCCCGGTGAGAGGCCGCGCCCGATCGGCCAAGGCCGGCCAAACGCCACCAGGCAACCTGATCCGCGGGCGTTTCGCGCGCCGCCGCCTTAAGGAAGTCGAGGCCTTCACCGCCTCGATTCCGTTCGACCGCCGGCTCTATCGGTGCGATATCCGCGGTTCGATCGCGCATGCCCGGATGCTCGCCAAGGTGGGACTGATCGCGAAGGCTGAGGCCGCGCGTATCACCGCGGGCCTGAGCGCGATCGAGCGCGAGATTTCCGCCGGCCGCTTCAACTTTGATTTGTCCGACGAAGACATCCATCTTGCGATCGAGCGCCGCCTGATCGCGAAAGTCGGCGCCGCCGGCGCGAAGCTGCATACCGCGCGCTCGCGCAATGATCAGGTCGCGCTCGATCTGCGGCTTTACCTGCGCCAGGAACTGGGCGAAGTGCTGGCGTGCCTGGCGCGGCTGCGCGCCGCGCTGCTGCGCGTCGCGGGCCGCCACGTCGAAACCGCGATGCCGGGTTATACGCATCTTCAGCGCGCGCAGCCGGTCTCGCTGGCTCATCACCTGCTCGCCTACGTCGAGATGTTCGATCGCGACCGCGAGCGCTTTTCGCAGGCGCGCGAACGCGTAGACGTGATGCCGCTGGGCGCCGGCGCGCTGGCCGCGACCACGCTGCCGATCGATCCGCGCGCCGTCGCGCGCGAGCTGGGCTTTCGCCGCGTGGCGCAGAACAGCATCGATGCCGTGTCGGATCGCGATTTCGTGGTTGATTTCCTCTCGGCGGCGGCGCTGTGCGCGATCCATCTGTCGCGGATGGGCGAGGAAATCATTCTCTGGTCGAGCGCCGAGTTCGGCTTCGTCGCGCTACCGGATGAATTCTCGACCGGCAGCTCGATGATGCCGCAGAAGAAGAACCCCGACCTGCTCGAATTGATTCGCGCCAAGAGCGGCCGCATCGTTGGCGACCTGGTGGCGATGCTCACGGTGCTGAAGGGCCTGCCGCTGGCCTACAACTCGGACCTGCAGGAAGACAAGGAGCGGGTGTTCGACGCGCTCGACGCGCTCAAGCCCGCTCTTGACCTGACGGCGAAGCTGTGGCCGCGGCTTCAATTCGACGCGCCTGCGATGCGCGCGGCGGCGGGCGGATGGGCGCTCGCGACCGACTTGGCCGAATATCTGGTGCGCCGCGGCGTTGCGTTTCGCGATGCGCACGAAATCGTGGGAGCGATTGTGCGCGAGGCGATCGCGGCCGGGCGGTCGCTCTCCGATCTCACGCTGGCCGAGTTGCGCCGTAAATCGCCCGCCTTCGGCCGCGACGCGCTCGAGGTCCTGTCGGTCGAACGTTCGCTCGCCGCGCGCAGCATTGCGGGCGGACCCGCTCCGGCCGCGGTCCGGCGCCGGCTGGCGGAGCTTGCGCGCCGATGAGTGGCGCGCGCCGCGCGCTCGCGCCGGCAGGCTTCGCGCTCGCGGTTGCGATCGCGCTCGCGGGATGTGGCATCAAGAGCAAGCCCGTACCGCCCGAGGATGCCAAGCCCGAGCGCATCACGCGCCTGCTGGCATCACCCGACCCGGACGGGATACGACTCGCGTGGCCGCGGCCCGATAGCTACACCAGCGGCCAGACGATGCGCGATCTGGCGGGGTTCGTCGTGATGCGCGCGCAGGGAGAAGCGGCGATGGCGCCGGTGGCCGAATTGCCGGTCAGCGACCGGGAACGTTTTCAGAAGATCAAGGGCCTTGAATGGGTTGACATCACGGCCGTGATGGGAAGCACGTACCGCTACCAGGTGGTCTCGACGACCAGCGACGGTTATCGCAGCGACCCGTCCAACCAGGTTTCGTTCACACGGATCGTGCCGCCGCCGCCGGCCAATCCAGCGAATTTCGCCCTCCCCGCGCCGAGTCCACTGCCTTATTGATGTCCGTCTTGAACTTTGGAGGCCGTTGGAACCGCCGCTGGAGTTGGATTGGAAAATAGCGGGAACCGTTCCTCCCAGGTTCTCGTCCGGGGTGTACATGGGCTCTCACCGACACTGACGATTCTGACAGTCTCCGCTGCTCGACGAGGTGCCTCGTTCGTTAAAGGGTTCAAGGTCGTTGCGGGATCCGTTTTCGCTGCCGCGATCTGCTCGCGCGATAAGGCGATCACGTGACTAAGATCGACGCCTTCCAAATGTGCACCACGAAGAGACGCGCCAAGAAGCGATGCACCGTCAAGCCTCGCGCCGCGCAAATCGGCTCTCTCTAAGTTGGCATTCTCAAGGCTGGCACCACGCAGATTAGCACCACGCAAGTTGGTTTCCCTTAAGTCCGCTTTTTCAAGATCAGCGTTCCGCAGATCAACACCACGCAGATCTGCGCCAACTAGCAAGGCCTGTCTCAGGTAGGACTCATCCATGCATACCGATTGATGGCCGTCGCCTGCGACGTGGGCGCCACTGAAGTCAGCTTTAAACGCAGTAATTCCATGCATGTTTGCGCCTGCCATTGTCTGCACATCACGGAGATTACTGACGATGAGAGCCGCGTCCTGTAGGTCTGCCTCGAAGAAATTTGCGCGAGAGAAATTTCCGCCACTCAAGGTGGCGGCCCGCAAGTCTGCCCGTCCCAAATCCGAGCCCCGCACGTCCGCCCACCTCATATCCGCTTCCCGCAAATCCACAGCCCACATATCCGTACCCACCAATGAACTCCTCTCGAACGCCGCCTTCGCAAACTTGCCGAGCGCGAAAGACGAGAATGAAAAATCCGAGTCGTTTAACTCGGCTCCCTCAAAGTGCATATTGCGGAAATCTGCTTGAAGCAGCTTCGATTTCGATAGATCCAACCACTGCCGATGGGGAATATCAGGATCAGGAGACTGGCTTGGGCTCGGGCAGATCTCCGGTATCTCTCCGACAAGTTGAGCAGGGGAGTCTAATCTGTATGTCTTCTGCCAATCTTGGTCCAGCTGCTCCAGTACCTCGCTTTTGGAGCATTCTGTCGGCCATTGAATCGGCGTCTCATGAGTATCGGTCTGGAGATAGACGCGAGCGCGAGGAACGTCTTCTAGAACTTGTGGCTCTTCGTATTTGGTTTCGCGTGTTCCAAGAATGGATACTGCTAATTGGGTCGGGATGAATAAAGCTCCGACGGGCTCAATGGCATTGCTAGTTCTAAAGTCATACTCCTGCTCTGCAGCACCGGGTTTCCCGACCGGCTCAATGTAGCGTGTATCGCTAGTTGAGCCCTCTAGTCTGATTTCCTCCTGTGGACGCGCAGCCGCCGACCGTACGTAGCCTGTCAATGCTTCCAGCATGGCCCAGTGCCGGAGCGAGTCAACCTCTCCAAGCTGCCCGACCATCGCGATGCCTCCGAGATTCGCCGTGGGATCGTCTGAGCCGATTTTCCCTAGGCTCTCCGCGAATTGGGTCTGCTCCTCGGACGCAACCTTTTGCCGTTCGTCCAGAGAGAACTGAAGGAATCCAATGAGAACCGCGATCACGGCCACGACTGCGCCCGCTTGCTTAAATATCGTCTCTAACGCTCTCCGCTCAGGCGCGATGCGCTGCTGCTCGCCACCCCGACCCGCGCGCCGCGCGAGGATAAGAAGGCGGGCCACCCCTGTGGCTAATGCTACGATGAGGATCAATAAAACGATGAGCCCTAGATTCAACATGCTTTCGTCCTGCGCTTCGCGCTTGGCAGCTTTCTCTGCTACCTTCCTGTATTATTTCGAATTCGTAAGCTCCCCGCACAGGCTTTCGCCGCAGAGCATCCCCTTGTCAACATCTTGTTTAGCTATAGCCGCGAAGAATGTCGCACCGCCGCGACCCGATTTGGCTGCGCTCCAGATGGGTGGACACCGGGCCCTTTGGCCCCTTGCCGGAGAGGGTCGTTACCATACGCGTATCGTGCGCTTCGAGCAAATTGGGGCCGAGGCAGGAGAACGATCCATATGGGGTGCGCGCTTATCTCCAGGTCTGCGCTATGATAAAAACTCTCTTCACCCCTTGAGGAAACAAGGGGAGCGGGGTGCAAGGCGCCTTCAGCGATGCATTACTTCAACTACCGCAACGATCGCCTTTATGCCGAGGACGTATCGCTCGCGGATCTCGCGCAGCGGGTCGGCACGCCATTTTACGTCTACAGCGCGCGCACCCTGCGGCGTCATTTCAGGGTTTTCAGCGAGGCCTTCGCCGGTACCGACCATCTGGTCTGCTTCTCGATCAAGGCGCTGTGCAACTTGAGCGTGCTGAAGCTGTTCGCGTCGATGGAATCGGGATTCGACGTGGTCTCGGGCGGCGAGCTGATGCGATGCCTGCGGGTCGGCGCCGAGCCCCGCAAGATCGTTTTTTCCGGCGTCGGCAAGACTGACGAGGAGATCGAGGCCGCGCTCACGGCCGGCATCCTGATGATCAACGCCGAGTCATCGCCGGAGCTCGATCGGATCGCGGCGGTGGCGCGCCGGCTGAAAAAGCGCGCACCGGTAAGCCTGCGGGTCAATCCCGATCTCGACCCGGGGACCCATCCGCATATCTCAACCGGCCATCGCACCAGCAAGTTCGGCGTGCCGCTGGCGCAGGTGATGGAGTATTACGCTCAGGCTCGCGCGCTGCCCGAGCTCGAGCTGGTCGGACTCAGCACGCATATCGGCTCGCAGATAACCGACACCTCGCCGTTCACCGAAGCGGCGGGCAAGGTCGCCGCGATCGTCAATAGCCTGCGCAGCGACGGAATCATGCTCAAGAATCTCGACCTCGGCGGCGGCCTCGGAATTCCCTACCAGGAAGAGCCGCCGCCTCCGGCCGAGTATGCGAAAGCGATTCTCGCGCCGCTCAAGGGACTCCCGCTCAAGATCATCACCGAGCCGGGCCGCGTGATCGTGGGCAACGCGGGAGTGTTCGTGACCCGCGTGCTCTACGTCAAGGAAACCGACGTCAAGCGTTTCGTCGTGGTTGACGGCGCGATGAACGATCTGATTCGGCCCGTCTTGTACGAGGCGTATCACGCGATCTGGCCGGTGGAGCAGCGTGACGGCGCGCGCCAGATCGTCGCCGACGTGGTCGGTCCGGTATGCGAGAGCGGCGATTTTTTCGCGCGCGAACGGCCGCTGCCGGAGCCCAACGAGGGCGACCTGCTGGCCCTGATGAGCGCCGGCGCGTACGGGTTCGTGATGGCCTCAAATTACAACGCGCGTCCGCGCGCGCCCGAGATTCTGGTCGACGGCGACAAGGCGCATGTGGTGCGCGAGCGCGAGACCTTTGAGGATTTGATTCGCGGCGAGAAAATCATCGATTTGTAGGCAAAATTTATAGACTGATGGCGACGCTCGACTTCACCAAAATGCAGGGCTGCGGCAACGACTACATCTACATTGTTGCCAACCAGGTGCGGCCCGCAGATCCCGCCGCGCTCTCACGGCGCCTGTCTGACCGGCGCTTCGGCATCGGCGGCGACGGCATCATCATGCTCTGTCCCTCGCGCGTCGCCGACCTCCGGATGGAGATGTACAACGCCGACGGCAGCCGCGGCGAGATGTGCGGCAACGGTATCCGATGCATGGCGCGACTGGCCTGGGAGCGCGGCATCGCGCGCTGCAATCCGCTCGCGGTCGAGACCGATTGCGGAATCAAAACCGTCGCTCTCAGGCTCGATGCGAGCGAGCGCGTGGTCGGCGCGACGGTCGATATGGGCGAGCCGATTTTGGAGGGGCGCGAGATTCCGGTCGCGGCTGACGGCAGAATCGTTAGGCGCAAGATCGATGTTCAGGGCCGACCCGAGGTGATTACTGCGGTCTCGATGGGCAATCCGCATTGCGTCGTGTTCGTGACGAGCGACGAGATTTTCAACCTGCCGGATAGCGAGTTCGCGGCGCTCGGCAGGGAATTCGAGAGCCATCCGTTCTTTCCGCGGCGGACCAACACCGAGTTCATCCTGCCGATCTCGCGGCGCCATCTCAGGATGCGCGTGTGGGAGCGCGGTTCGGGCGAGACGCTGGGCTGCGGAACGGGCGCGTGCGCCGCGCTGGTCGCGGCGGTGCTGACCGGATGCGCCGAGCGCACCGCGACGATCGAGCTGCGCGGCGGCAAGCTGGAGATCGAATGGCGCGAAGGCGGCGCGGACGCTAATCACGTGTTCATGACCGGCGACGCAGTCGAGGTGTTCCAGGGCCGGGTGGAAATCGAAACCGCCGAGCTGGTCAAGGCGTAATCAAAGAGGTCGAACCTGATGTTCAATGGCGCATTGTCCGCGATCGTGACTCCATTTCGCGACGGCATGGTCGACGAACCTGCGCTGCGCGAGCTGATCGAGTGGCAAATCCAGGAGGGTATCGACGGAATCTTTCCCTGCGGCTCGACCGGGGAATCCGCGACCCTCACTCACGTCGAGCACGAGCAGATCATCAAGCTCGCGGTGCAACAGGCGCGCCGCCGCGTGCCGGTGCTGGCGGGTACCGGCTCCAATTCGACCGCCGAGGCGATCCGGTTGACCGCCTTCGCGCGCGAGGCCGGCGCCGACGGCGCGGTACTGATTTCGCCCTACTACAACAAGCCCACGCAGGAGGGGATTTTCAAACACTACAAAATGATCGCGGCCAGCGTCGATCTGCCGCTGATCGTGTACAACATCCCCGGCCGCACCGGCTCCAATATCCTGCCCGAGACCTTCGCGCGGCTGTGCGAGATCAAGAACATCGTTGCGGTCAAGGAATCGTCGGGGTCGCTGGAACAGATCTCCGACATCCGGCGGCTGTGCGGCGATCGGCTTGCAGTTCTGTCGGGTGATGATTCGCTGACGGTCCCGATTATCGCGCTGGGCGGTACGGGAGCCGTTTCGGTGCTGAGCAACCTGATGCCGCGCGAGGCGCATCAGTTGGTGGCGGCGGCGCTGGAGAACGATTTCGCACGCGCCAGGGAGATTCACTATCGGCTATTGCCCCTGATGCGCGCCCTGTTCCTGGAAAGCAACCCGATTCCGGTGAAGCAGGCGCTGGCGTATATGGGCAAATGCTGCGCCGAGCTGCGGATGCCGCTCACGCCGATGTCCCCGGCGCCGGCGGAGAGACTCCGGACTGCGATGAAAGAACTGCGCCTGCTCTAGCCCGGCGGGCCGGTTCAGTCCTGCGGCCGGGCCTGCGCCCGGTAGTGGCGCGACAACTCCAGAATAAAGAGAATGTCGCTGACGCTCTTGAGCGTGCCAAACATATCGACCTTGCCCAGGAACTCCAGCTCCTCGTCGGTGATGCCGTGGGCGGATAGAAGGGCCCGGTCGGTACGGACCCGCCCCAGAATGTCTTCGCGCTTGTTCATCGTTGCTTTTCTCCTGGCCACCTGACTGCCTCCCTGGCCGAATCTCCTCAACTAAAAGTAGTATAACTATACAAGTGCGTCAAGTGGCATGTTTAGACGCGCCAACCCGCGCCATGCCGCTGTCGCCTGCCCGCCGTTGCAGGCCTGAAACGACCAAGGCATCGCGCGCTAGGGGAACGGCAGCGGCAACGCCGCACCGCTGATGGGCACGCCGCCCCGCGCGGCCGGCGATTCCTTGCGCGTCGGGAGCGCGACCACCACGTACACGCGCGCTCGGGACAAAGTCTGCCAAAGCGACCGAGAGGCCGCGCACGAATGGGGCCCGAAATCGACAGTCGCAACGAGCATGGGCGCCTCTATCCGGTTGCGGCGGCGCAACCTCTCCGGCGGGTCGAAGGGCGCTGGATGCGCGAACACCACGCTAGCCTGTGCGTTGGGCCGATGGCGCGTTCCTTGCGTTGGCATCCGAGACTGGAGCGGGCGAGAACCGTGGGGCCGACGCTTAGCCTCTGGCTGCGCAACGGGCGGGCTGCTGCTGCTCGGGTTCGTCAATCAGTTGGGCAAACGGGCGTTGACCAGACTTCAAACCCCGCTCTTTTTCTTACGGGCAGGATTGGGTTTGATGAACAGAACGCTGCTCAATAAGGTCTGCTATGGCGTAGTGTTTCTCTGTTCCCTGGCTGCGGTTGTCACCACAGTTGTTAGAGATCCGAACCCTCGCGGAGCACTCCCCTTGGGCAGGGATTTTGTAATCTTCGACGCAGCTTCACAGTTAGCAATAACGGGCCATCCTGAAGGTGTATATAATCTTGCTGAACACCATCACGCGATGGAAAGTCTCTATGGCGTCAGGATTCCAGGCTCATTGCCCTTCTTTTATCCACCTAACGCTTTGATGCTCTTTGCGCCATTGGCCGCGATTCCGGTCTATTGGAGTTGGTGCCTATGGCTTGGCGTCGGTCTTTTGTTATACGCATTACCCATCTGGCGGATTTTCCGCAACGCAAATGTCTTGTACCTGGCACTCTCATTTCCTGCGGTCTTGCTGAATCTTTACTGGGGACAAAATGCCTTTATCAGCGTGGCCCTGATCCTGGGATTTCTTTGCCACACCGATAGCAACCCAATACTGGCCGGTTTGTTTCTCGGCCTTTTATTTTATAAGCCACAATTCGCTTTTTATTGTGTGATCGCTGTAATAGCTGCCAGGAAATGGAAGTGCTTATCCTCAGCACTAACCACCCTGGCTGCGTTGGTAATTGGCAGCCTTCTTATCTGGGGTCCGCAACTCTGGGCGTCCTATTTCACGATAGTCCAGTTTTCGAGGTCATCGTTCTTGTCTGAGTGGCTGAAGTCCAACGCCGTACAGCCAACGGTGTTTTCGTTCCTACGCCTAACAGGGTTCGACCCCGGCACAGCCTTAAAATTGCAATACCTGGTATCGGTGGCAATGGGCGGCGTTGTCTATGCCGTGTGGCAGAGGAGACCAAGGCAGGAGTATTTGGCGAATAGCGTGCTGGGCTGCTGCATTCTGTTGGGCGTGCCATACTATCAGCAGTACGACACTCTTCTGGCGATCATCCCGTTATGCTATTATGCGCAGTATGAGCGGCAGGTAGCCGAGGCGACAAGAAAACCAGGCTTAATGCTTTGGCTGTGGTCCATGCCTGTGTTTGGGTGGGCTATTGTGTTGATGACGACGATACAGATCGTACCTATCATCTGCTCGGCAGTGTTACTCGCGGTACTGAGGGATTTTGTGCGGGTCAAGCCTGATTGCGCCACAGGTGTTCCGCTGCGGAATAGGAGTAGCGAACGCGCAGCGTGAGATGACGCGGACCCGCCGCCGCGCGCTCCCTTTCCCCTCCGCCGCTCCATCATCGGAAATTCCAGAGCCAGTCGGCTAAAGCAGTCGGCCCGGTATGGGACCGCCGGTTGACGGCGAGCGCTGTTGCACAATTGCACCTGTGGTCGCGGGATTGAACGCGCACCGGTCTCTGACCGCGTGCCGTACGGGTCCAACCCTCCGCCGCAATTACGCTTTGTTGCATTTCCATACTCTTGGGTATGCTGGCATGGAGCGTGCTGCTTCAGTGGTGGGAAGCAAAAGGCCGGCGGGGAGAGGTATGCTCGAAAACAGGAACCAGAAAGACCCGACAGTAATCATCGGCGCCGGCCCGGCCGGGCTGACCGCCGCGCACGAGCTATGCGGCAAGGGCCGGGGGGTGACGGTGGTCGAGCAGGATCCGCTGTACGTCGGCGGCATCGCACGGACGGTCTCCTACAAGGGTTTCCGCTTCGACATCGGCGGCCACCGCTTTTTTTCAAAAAACCCGGACATCGAAAAGCTCTGGACGGAAATCCTGGGCGATCGGATGCTGGTGCGCGACCGGCTGTCGCGAATCTACTACCGGGGACGCTTCTTCAAGTATCCGCTCGAAGTTCGCAACGTGCTGGAAAATCTCGGTGCCGTCGAGTCGATGGCGTGCCTGAGCAGCTACCTGGCCGCGCGCCTGAAGCCGCATGGCGAAATCACGAGCTTCGAGCAGTGGGTCACCAACGCGTTCGGCCGGCGGCTCTACGAGGCTTTCTTCCGCAGCTACACGGAAAAGGTTTGGGGAATTCCCTGCAGCGAAATCAGCGCCGACTGGGCGGCGCAAAGGATCAAGGACCTCTCGATGCTCGCGCTGATCAAACGCGCACTTTCGTTCGGCTCCAGAAACGGCGGCCCGGTGATCAAAACGCTGATCGACAAATTCCGCTATCCCGCCCACGGACCGGGCGAGATGTGGCAGGTGATGCGCGACCGGATTCTGGAGCGGGGCGGTGCGGTGCGGATGGGCGAGAGCGTGATCTCGATCCGGCGCGCGGGCGGCGCGGTGGCCTCGGTCACGACCGCGAGCGCCGGCGGCCAGCGCATCCACAAGGGCGGCAACTTCATCTCGACGATGCCGATCCGCCCGCTTATCGAGGCGTTGCAGCCGGCGGCGCCAGCCGAGGTGCTCCAGGCCGCGCGCAGCCTCAAGTATCGCGACTTCATCACGGTCGCGCTCATAATCGATCAAGCTGACATCTTTCCCGACCAATGGATCTATATCCACGATCCCGGCGTCAAAGTGGGGCGGATCCAGAACTTCAAGAACTGGAGCCCCGCGATGGTGCCCGACCCGCGCTACAGCGTGCTGGGGCTGGAGTACTTCTGCTTCGATTCGGACTCGATGTGGAACGCGCCGGATGCCGAGTTGATCGCGCTAGCGGCGCGCGAGCTGAGTGGATTGGGGCTGTGCGATCAGGCCGAAGCGATCGACGGGACCGTGGTGCGCCAGCGCGCTGCCTACCCGGTTTACGACGCCGGCTATCGCGGCGCGGTCGAGGTGATCCGCGACTTCATCACGCGCGAGCTGCCCAATCTCCAGCTTGCCGGCCGCAACGGGATGCACAAGTACGACAATCAGGACCACGCGATGATGACCGGGCTGATGGCGGCCTGGAACATCATGGGCGGTTCATACGACCTCTGGCGGGTCAATTCCGACGCCCTCTACCTCGAAGAGGACGCCAACGACGAGGGCGGCAGGATGGTCCCGCGACGCACCGAGGCCGCCTAGCACGCCGCCGGCGATGCGCGAACTATCCGGGTCAAGCATGATGCGCCGCCGCGTCTCGCTGCTTCGCTACGCTCCGCTGCTCGTGGCGCTGATGGTGATTCTGGCGGACTCGGGGCAGGGAACCGACCCCGATCTGTGGGGGCATATCCGTTTCGGTCAGTTGACGCTCCAGCATCACGGTCCCCTACTGAGCGATCCCTATTCCTATTCGGCGCTGGGCCGCCCGTGGCGCAATCACGAATGGCTGACCGAAGTGGTGATGGCGGTTTCCTACGACAACCTCGGCGTCCTGGGGTTGAAGTTGTGGAAATTCGGCTGCGCCGCCGCGACGATTTTGTTCGTCGTGCTGGCGATGGCCGAGACCGGAGCGAGCCCCACCGTGCAACTCGGCACGCTGACCGTGACCTCGCTGGCGCTGGTGATGCAGATGCAATTCCGGCCGCAGCTCTTCACCTTCATGTTTTTCGCCGCGCTGCTGGCGATTCTGGCGCGGCACAACTATCGCGGCAAGGCGCCGCTGTGGCTGGCGATTCCGATCATGGCGCTGTGGGGGAATTTGCACGGCGGTTACATTATCGGAATCGGCACGCTCGCCGCGTATACCGCGGTGGCCGGCGCGCAGGACCTGCTCGCCGGGCGAGGATGGAGTCGCGTTTGGCGGCTTGGGCTCATCACCGCTCTCGGCACGCTGGCGACGCTGCTTTCGCCGTACGGCCTCGACAACTGGCTGGTGGTGCTCAACGCGCTGCGGGTTCACGCGCTCCGCTCGGTGATCAACGACTGGCAGCCGCTGGCCCATTCGCTGGCAGCCCAGTGGCACGCCAATCATTTGGGCCTGGTTTACTACTTTTGCGTGCTCGGGCTGATCGCGGCTTTCGCGGTATCATTCCTGTTGCACCCGGCCGGCGACGACCTGCCGCTCGCGGTGATCGCTGCGATGATGAGCGCCGCCGCGTTCGCCGCGGTGCGCAACATGCCGCTGGCGGCGATCGCGTGCGCTGTGCCGGTCGCGCGCCACATGGAGCTGGTGTTCGCCAATCTCCGCGAGCGCGCAGTGGCGAACGGCGCGCACTTCAAGCCGCCGCCCGAACGTTCTGAGGTCAATCCGTGGCTCGCCGGAGCCGGCGTGGTCGCTCTGGCGCTTTACCTCGGCCTGTTTTCCACGCATATCGTGACTGACACGGACTATCCGTCGGGAGCGATAGCCTACATGAAGGCGCATCACCTGCAGGGCAATGTGCTGGTCAATTTCAACTGGGCCGAATACTTCATCTGGCAGGAGCCCGAGTCGAGGGTTTTTATCGACGGCCGCAATGACTCGGTCTACGCGCCGGCGATCCTCGACCAATACCTGAACTTCTACTTCGGGCGAGATGGCGCCCGCGAAGTTCTGGAACACTATCGTAATGATTTCGTGCTGGTCCCGCCCAAGTCGAAGGCCGACGGGGTAATCGCGAAGACCGCCGGTTGGAAGCTCCTGTACCAGGACGGCGACGCGGCGCTCTTTGGCCGCAGCGATCTCGCCGCCGCGCAATCCGGGGGCGCGGTGGTGACGGCGACCGCCTCACGCGCGCAGTATTTTCCCTGATCGGCGTCGGGCGCTACTTCTGCGCCGCCACGCAGATCGAGAGATTGCTCATTCGCACTACGCCGTCGGGACCGGCGTAGCGGCCGGCTGCGTCTCTGATCACCGCCCGGATTCGATCCCGCAGGCCCGCGGGCCTAGCGGCCAGCATCGCGCGAAAAGCGCTCGACACTTCCTCGCGGAACTCGACAAACTGCTGCGCCGAGGCGAATTCGAAGTTCACTGCGATTCGCTCCGTCCGCAGCGCGCGGAATCCAGTATCGCGCAGCGCCTGCTCGAGGATTTTCGTGTCGGCCAAACGCAGGGGGCCGAGTGCGTCCGGCGCGGGCTCGGGCTGCGCGGCCAGCGCACGCACTTGCTCGCCGCCCAGGCTGACCATCGGAACTTCGGCCACCGGGCCCCATACCGCGGTCGCAAACCATCCGCCGCTCTTGAGCAGCTGATGGACCCGCCGGAGCGCGGCTTCAAACTCGGGCATGAACATCAGGCCCCATCGGCAGAGCGCGGCATCGAAGCTGCCATCGGCGCCGTGATGGCCCAGCGCGAGTGACTCGCCGTCGGCCTCAACGAAATCGAGGTTATGGAGTCCGAGCGCGGCGGTGCGCTCGCGCGCGAAGGCCAGCATCTCGGGCGACTGATCGGTTGCGACCACGCATCCAGCAGGTGCGGCTTTGCGCGCAGCGGTAGCGGCGGGCTCACCGATTCCGGTCGCGACGTTCGAGCACGCGATGCCCGGGAGCGACCTGCGCCATCTCGACCAGACGCTCGGATACCACGCCGCCGCCGCGTTCGAGCGTGGGCCACCAGCGGGCCCATCCGGGCGCGCTGGCATCCCAGCCCTTGCGCTGCTCCAGCTTGAGGCGCGTGGACGCTTCGTCGCTCACAGTCCTTTCCTGAGTTGCGGCGCCGGACGAAAGCCGACCGTGCGCGCCGCCGGAATCATCATCGCGGATTTGGTGCGCGGGTTGTATCCGGGGCGCGCCTTACGGCGCCGGACGGTAAAGGTGCCAAAGCCGGGGACCCAGAAGCGCTTGTCCTTGCGAATCGAGCGGGCGATCTGATCGAAAGCGAGATCGAGAATCCTGGCTACGGTCTTCTTCGGCAATTTGGTTGCGTGGGCAATCGAGTTGACCAGCTCTTCGTTGGTCATGTCGAATTCTCGGGTCGGATGGAGGCGGCGAGCGGATTCGAACCGCTGCATCGAGGTTTTGCAGACCTCTCCCTTACCACTTGGGTACGCCGCCCCGGCGTGAAGCGCAATTTTTTAAGTTATCACGGTGCTTGTGGAGCGGCAAATTGACTCTCTTCGGTGGTCAGAGCGAGGGCTTTTTTCATCGCAGCGCGGGCGGAGTCTGTCCTTCGATCACGCGCTTGGCGATCAGCGCCGTGGTCGAGCGCGGCAGAAAGCGCGCGAGATTGGCGCGCACGTAGTTGAACCATCCCGAGACCACCGACGGCTGCTTGCCGAGCGCGGCCAGCGCGGTCGCCACCACGTTTTCGGGCGGCTCGCCATGATTGGTCCCTACCTGTTCGCCCGCGACGGCGAAGAACTCAGTGGCGGTGGCTCCCGGTTCGACCGTAATCGCGTCAATCCCGCTGCCGTACAGCTCGCCCCATAGCCCCTCGCCGAGGAACAAATCAAAGGCCTTGGTCGCGCTGTAGACCGCATGCAGCGGAAGCGGCTGGCGGCCGGCTACCGAGCCGACGATTATCACTGCGCCGCGCCCGCGCTTGACCATCGCGGGCAGAATCCGGCTGGTCAGCACGACCGGCGCCACGCAGTTGACCATCACCATCGAGCGCAGCCGATCGGTCTCAAGCTTGTCAAAGCGTCCCGCGTAGCCGAAGCCCGCGTTGTTGACCAGGATTCCGATCGGCAGGTCGGCGACCGCGTCGGCCAGATGGTCGGCGCCGCCCGGCTCGGCCAGATCGACCGCGACCGCGCGAGTCTGGATTTTGTATTTTTCCGACAGCTCATGTCCGAGCGCGGTCAGGCGGTCTTCGCGCCGCGCGGCCAGCACGCACGATAGCCCCTGGCGTGCGAAGGCGCGCGCGAACTCCAGGCCGATCCCGGCAGACGCGCCGGTCACGAGTCCCCATTCGCCGTAACGCTCGCGCAAACTCGATCCGTTGGTGCTCATCGGAATCCTCCGCCGTGGGTGACGCGCGCCACCCTTCGAGAAAGACCTAACCCCTGTCCCCTTCCCGAAACGGGAAGGGGAACCTGATCCGCAGGCCGCTGCTACGCGATCTGCGCGCGGCGGTACATCGTGACCACCGCGGCGCCGCCGAGTCCCAGGTTGTGCTGGAGGGCAACCTTGGCGCCCTCGACCTGCCGCTTGCCGGCCTCGCCGCGCAACTGCCAGTTGAGCTCCGCGCATTGCGCCAGTCCGGTGGCTCCCAGCGGATGGCCCTTGGAGATCAGCCCGCCCGATGGATTCACCACCACTTTGCCGCCGTACGTGTTCGCACCGGCGTCGACGAATTCGCCGCCCTTGCCCTCGGGACAAAGCCCGAGCGCCTCGTAAGTGATCAGCTCGTTGCACGAGAAGCAATCGTGCAGCTCGACGACGTCTACGTTCTCGGGGCCGCGTCCGCTCTGCTGGTAGACTTTCTGCGCCGCCGCCTTGGAGAGGTCGTAACCGACCATCTTGATGCAGCTCTTCTCGTCAAAAGTGCTCTTGAAGTCGGTCGCCATCGCCATACCGAGGATCTCGACGGCCTTGTTCTGCAGGCCGTGCTTTTTCACGAAGTCCTCGCTGGCCACGATCGCCGCGCCCGAGCCGTCCGAGGTCGGGCAGCATTGCAGCTTGGTGAGCGGCTCGTAGACCATCGGCGCGGACAGGATATCCTCCAATGAGTACTCATCCTGGAACTGCGAGTAGGGATTGTTCACCGAATGCTTGTGGTTCTTCCAGCCGATCTTTGCGTACTGATGGGCGGTCGTGCCGTAACGCTCCATATGCTCGCGGCCGGCGTTGCCAAACATCTGCGGCGCGGCGGGCGCGGGCTTGAAGCCGCGCAACTCGACCATCAACTGGAAGTGCTTGTCCATCGGGTTGGTACGATCGGTATACTTCGCCCCGAGCGAGCCCTTCTCCATCTTCTCGAAGCCGAGCGCAAGCGCACAGTCGCTGATTCCGCCTTCGACCAGTTGCTTGGCCATGAACAGCGCGGTCGAGCCGGTCGAGCAGTTGTTGTTGACGTTGTAGATCGGAATTCCGGTCAGGCCGAGGCCATAAATCGCGCGCTCACCGCAAGTCGATTCGCCGTAGCAATAGCCGACGACCGCCTGCTCCACCTGATCGAACGGGATTCCCGCGTCGGCCAGCGCCTTGCTGCCGGCCTCCTTGGCCATGTCCGGATAGTCCCACGCCTTCGAGCCCGGCTTCTCGAACTTGGTCATGCCGACGCCGACGACGAATACCTTGCGACCCATTTTGTGTCTCCTGCGAAAAGAGGATTATCTCGCAAACCTAGTTCGAGTCCGCCGACGGTACAAGGGCCGGCCGACTCACGGGAGCGCGGGCCGGCACGGAGGCCGGCCCCTACCCATGTAAGAGCTTCATTCAGGGTAGCGGCCAGCGTCCCTGCCGGCCATCCTACTTCCCCTACGCCGGCAGAGCAGCGCGAGCGAGCGTGATCGCGCGCTCGGGGCAGGCCGCGACGCACAATCCGCAGGCGTGGCAGTTGTCCGCCCGAACCGCGAAAGACTGCCGATTCCTGTGAAGCATCGCCTTGATTCGGGCGGCGAACGGCAACGCGCTTTTGAGCTCGGGGGTCAGCTTGCCCATCTCGAACACGTCGTAGGGGCATACGCGCACGCAATCTTCCTTGCCCTCGCATCGGCTGCGATTGATGACCGGGGCGAAGACGCCCACCTCCTGCTTGCAATCGGCGTTCGATGCGACGCTCATGGGGACCTCCAGCGGTGTGTCCACAAGATTCCCCGCCCGCGCGCGCGAAGCAACGCAGCGCGAATCCGGCAGCGAAGGCTGGATACTCAGTCCGCTTTGGACTGGAGAACCTTGACCCGTTCGAGCGCGGAAGAATCGCCCTGGATGGCGGCGCTGCGATACCACTCCAGCGCCGCGGCGGTATCGCGCGCCACACCCTGGCCGTGTTCGTATAGGTAGCCCAGATTGTATTGCGCGTCGGCATTGCCCTGCGCCGCAGCCTTGCGATACCAGCGCGCGGCTGCGGCGTAATTGGGGGAAACTCCGAGGCCGGTGTCGTAGATTATGCCCAGATTGTACTCGGCCTTGGGCTCGTCCTGGCTGGCGGCACGCAGGAACCATTCGGTGGCCTTGGCATAGTCGCGAGCCACGCCCTTGCCCTTGCAGTAAACGACTCCGAGCCGGGTCTGCGCGTAGGCTTCGCCCTGCTCCGCGGCCTTCAGATACCATCGCACGGCCTCGCCGTAGTCAGCGACGCCGCCCTCGCCGTCCTCATACATGATGCCGAGGTTCAACTGCGCCCTGGCGTCGCCCTGCTCGGCGGCTTTGCGATACCAGCGCGCCGCCAACGCGTAATCACGCAACTCGGAGCCGGATTTTTCATAGAGGTAGCCGAGCGCGTTCTCGGCCGGAATACTGCCGTGTCCGGCAGCCTTGCGCAGCCATTGCAATGCGCGCGAATAGTCCTGCTCAACGCCCTGCCCTTCCATATACTTACGGCCCAGCTCGTACTGTGCGCTAACGTCGTCCTGCGCCGCCGAGCGGCGCAGCCACTTGAGCGCCTCGGCCCGGTCGGCGGACACGCCCTGCCCCTGATCGTACATCACGGCTAGATTGTACTCGGCGTCGGGATCGCCGCTCGCACTCGCCATCCGGAACCATTTGACCGCCTGTTTGTAGTCCTGGGTCACGCCCTTGCCGATAGCGTACATGTAACCCAGCCCGACCTGGGCCTGGGTGTTGCCGGCGGCCGCTCCTTGCTCGAACCAGCGCACCGCCTCGGCATAGTTACGCGAGGCGTCTTCGCCGCGCAGATACATATTGCCGAGCGCAGCTTGCGCGTCTGGATTACCCTCGCGAGCGAGATCGAACAGTTCCTGGAAGGCTTCGGCGCCGCCGCCGGAATCCGCGCTGGCGGAATGCGCGCGATTCTCTGCGGCCGGTGCAGCCGGACTCGTGAGAGCGGCGATCGAAGCCATTTCATGGTTCGGCTGGGCGGCGGCCGGCGCGGCCAGCGGTTTCGGCTCGGCAGGCGCCGATGCGATCGCGATCGACCGAGCCGCGCGTTCAGTCGCCAATTGCGGCCACTCGGCGCGCGGCGCCGCCATGGAGTTGAATTGCCCGAACCATTTGTAGGCAACCCGCATCGAGCCGACCGAGAGCACGGCGAGCATCGCGACGGCTGCGATCGCCGAGGATAGCGGCGCGGCGTAGCTCACCACGTTCAGCGCGGCCCACGGATTCGCGCTCCGAAGCGCTGCCCCGCCGGCGCTCATATCGAGCGACACGTCGTGGCTGTCGAGCGGAGCCGCCTCCAACACGATAGATATCGGGCCCGGACGCGGCGTAGCCGCTATCCAGCGCAGCTCGCCGCCGACCGACGCGGCGCTCGGCGGGCGCCGCTCGGGCCGCTTTTGCAGCAGGCTGCGGACCAAGCTTTGCAGCGCTTCGGGAATGTCGTGGCGATCCAGCTGCAGCGGCTTGGGCGCCACCCGTCGCGCAATCCGATCGGCTGAATCTCCCCACACGAACGGCAGATCCCCAGCCAGCATCTGGTGGAGAATCACGCCCAGCGAATACAGATCGCTGCGCGGCTCGGGTGGCCGCCCCAGGAGTTGCTCGGGCGCCACGTAGGCGGGAGTTTCGACCGCTATACTTTCGCCGGCCAGTTCCGAAAGATTGATCGTCAAAGGGAGGCCGAGGCCGAAGTCAGTCAGCTTCACCGAGCCTTCCGGCGCGATCCGCACGCTGGCGCAGGCCAGATCGCCGTGGACCACGCCGAGCGAGTGCGCATATTCGAGCGCTTCGCAAATCTCCGTGCCGATTCGCAGCACGTCGGCGATCGGCAGGCGGTGATTTTTGACTCGGGAGACCAAATCGTCGAGCGAACCGCCGGCCAGGTACTCGCTCAGTACGTAGACCAGCCCGTCCTCCTCGCCCGCTTCGTAGACGCCCGCAATATGGGGATGGCCGGCCAATCGCGCCGCCGCACGCGCGACTTGCATCACTTGCGCGCGCGCGTCGTCGGACAGCCCGCGGGTTGAAATTACCGAGATCGAGACCTTGCGACCGAGCCGGCTGTCGTTCGCCAGATAGACGCGTTTTGCGCCCGACGCGTGATCGAAGGCAGTTACCTGGTAGCGCCCCGCGGCGAATGATTCCGGTTCTGGGAGCTGTGCTGCGTAGCCCGCGGCCGAACCGGGTTCAGAAAGCTGGGCACGGCATCCGCAGCAAAACGTGGCGCCACAGGGATTGGATGAACCGCACCATGGGCACGCCGGGCCGAGCACAGACCCGCACCCGATGCAGAGCTTTTGCTCCTCTACGCTGACCTTGCCGCACGACGCGCAAAACATGGAGAACTGGCCCCCGGCGCCCGAGGCGACCACAACGTTATAGATCGTTTTCCTGCTAACGCAAAGCGGCGGCATACAATTACTTAAGCTTTCCGTCATGCTGTAGTAACTGCCGGGACAAGCGGAGGAAGTAACTCAGGCAGGGAATCAACCGTCCGGGCTCGATAGATTCGACTCAGGTACGATGCGGTTTATTCAATACAGGACTGCCTTCGCTCACTCCGGGCTGGCGTTCCCGGCAGGCCGGATCTGCCGGCTGCGCGCTTCAATAGTGACTATCGAGAAGATTTGACTTGCTACAGAATGTCGCGACGTGGTATCTGAAGTGGCGCCCGGAATGAGATTCCGTAACGCGCTGGTCAAGAGCGCTTCAGAGCACAGGCGGATGACGACGGCATTGGCCCGATGGCCAAGGCCCTGACCGCGAATTAACATTAAGCCCGAGGAGCACGTAAGCCAATGCAAGATTTTTTGCTCGTCAACCGCGTGGAAGTTCTGTCCCAGGCGGGATGCAGCGCCTGCGGGGGCGGTTTCTCGGCCGAGCCGATCGGCGAGAAAGCACTCGCGCTGGGCGTCGGCAATCCCGACCGCGTTTACTTCTTCTGCAGCGGATGCGGCGACAACATCATGAGCCACGTCGAATCCGACGAGAGCCGCAAGCGCTATCAATGGGATTGGGCGGTGCCGCTGCAGGCGGCTCCTGCGGGTTCTCGCTCACATTGACTGCCGCGCCCCTGCCCTGAGCCGGTGCAAGCGCCGGCCGGCCGCGATTGCCATTGCGCATGGTGCGATGCGGTTGCGGCGGTAGTGGCATCGGCCGCCGACAGGCACGAGCGCGCCGACTTTGCGCTGGACGCGCTTTGCGCGCTGACCAATCTCACCTGGCTGCGCGCATGCTATAGGTTCGCCAGTCTGCCGCACCAACGTCCGTCAAGCGAAGAGGAAAAGCCATGATCGATCTCTACACCTGGACGACTCCCAATGGCCGCAAAGTGTCCGTGATGCTCGAGGAATGCGGACTCAAGTACAACGTGCATCCGGTGAACATCCGCAACGGCGATCAATTCAAGCCCGAGTTCGTGAAGATTTGTCCCAACAGCAAGATTCCGGCGATCGTCGACAGCGAGGCCGGGGTCTCGATTTTCGAGTCCGGCGCGATCCTGATCCATCTGGCCGAAAGAACCGGCAAGTTTCTGCCCGCTTCGGGTCCGGGCCGTCCCCGGGTGATCGAATGGCTGATGTGGCAAATGGCAAACATCGGCCCGATGATCGGGCAGGCCAGCCATTTCGCGAATGCGGCCCCGGAAAAGATTCCGTATGCGATCGAACGCTACGTCACGGAATCGGCGCGCTTGATCAAAGTGATGGACGACGAGCTCGCACGCAGCGACTACCTGGCCGGCGCCTACTCGATCGCGGATATCGCCACCTATCCGTGGGTCGCGGTCGCCTTCCAGCTCATCAAGGGGATCAAGCCCGACGTGGTAGGTGAAGGGGCCCACGTCGCGCGATGGATCACGGCGATCGCCGCGCGCCCCGCGGTCCAAAAGGGAATGGCCGTCCCTGCGGCGTAACCTGTTCGTCAGCCGGACGAGGCTCGAGCCGGCACGCCCTTGCGCAGACGCATCCCGGTGCGGGTCCCGTCGATTTCAATCGCGCCGTCCAAATCGGTGCGGAACAGCTCGGCCCCGATGCGGCGATATCTATCCTCCACTTCTTGCGCCGGGAACCCGAAGCGGTTTTGGTACCCGTCCGAGATAATCGCGATCGCGGGATGAACCATCGCGACGAACTCCTCGGTCGAGGACGACGCGCTGCCATGATGCGGCGCTTTCAGGATCGTCGAGCGCAAGTCCGGCACGGCTGCGATCAGCGACCGCTCGCCTTTCGCTTCGAGGTCGCCGGTGAAGAGCAGCGAGGTCGCGCCGAAGACCATCTTCAGCACCATCGAGCTATCGTTGCGACTGGCGACTTCGGCGGGCTGCGGGTTGAGGCATCGGACGGTGACGCCGCCGAGCGTGGTGGGCGCGAATGACGAATCGACCAGCTTGACGCGCGCGCCCGCTTGCGCCAGCGCGCCTAGCAGCTCCAGGTAGCTGGCATCGGAGCTCGCCGCCGCGATCGTCCAGAACTCTCCCGGATGGAAATTGCGCGCGATGAAGGTAAAGCCACCGAAGTGATCGAGCTCGGGATGGCTGAGCGCAAGGTAATCGACGCGCATGATTTTCCGCGACCACAGATAAGGCGCGACGATTCGTTCGCCGGGATCGAACTCGCCCAACTCGCCGCCCCCGTCGATCAGCATCACACGCGAGCCGGGAAACCGTACCACCGCGCAATCGCCCTGCCCCACCGACAGGAACGTGATGCGAAGGTCGGAATTGCAATAGCGATCGCGGATCCACCACGCCGCGTCCAAGGCCAGCGCGGCAGCGAGCAGGCCGGCGATGGCGAGCCGCCAACGCGGCGTTGACGGTGGCGCCACCGGCTGCGGCAGGCGACCAGGTTGGTCGGGCGCGCGATCCTCCTTGGAAAGCGGCCAGCTAAGCCACAGCCCCAAAAAGCCGTAGGCGATCGCGAGCTCCGGCAGCGTGGGCGTGAACGTGCGCGTCCAGGCGAAAGGCCACGCGACGAACCATCGCGCGAGCCACGTACCGGCCGCGAGGAACCGGCCCGCCAGCGACAACACTACGCGCGCCACCGGCGCGGACACGAAGCTCATCGCGGCGGCCACCAAGCCGAGAATCACCCCGGCGAAACCCATCACTGGCACCACGACCGCATTGGCGATGACCCCGACGATCGCGAACTGGTTGAAGTGATAGGCCGTCAGCGGCGCGGTGCCGAGCATCGCCCAGAATGAGACCGCGCAATAGCCCAGCGCGATCGTGGCGGCGCGCCCGCCGATCGAGCCGGTGGCGTCCAAGCCGCGCGCGCGATCCCATCGCGCCGTGAAACGCCGCATCCCAAGTACGATCGCGATCACCGAAGCGAACGAGAGCTGAAAGCCGAGGTCGGCGGTCGAACCCGGTATCGCCAAGCAGATCACCAGCGCGGCCAGCGCGAGGCTCGCCGTGACCTCGCGCGCGCGATCGATCATCACGGCGAACAGGTAGGCCAGGATCATCACCAGGGCGCGCACAGTGGAAATGTGATGGCCGGCAATCGCCGCGTAGGCGCTGACTGCGATCGCGGCGGCTATCGCGGCCAGCTTGTTGGCGTATCCCTTGATCATAAGGAAGGGAAAGAACGACAGCAGCAGGCGCGCCGCCGCGAAGGCCGCGGCCGCGACGAAGCTTAAGTGCAAACCTGAGATCACCAGCAGATGGGCCATCCCGGTCAGCGCGAAGTCGTTGCGCAGGTCCTCGGCGATCGCGCCCTGGTCGCCGATAATCAGCGCGCGCATCTCCTCGCGCTCAGGATGGTCCAGGTTCGCGTCGATAAAGGCGCCGATCCGCGCACGGATTTCCTCGATCGCGGAGGCAGGAAAGCGGCGCTGGTACCCGATTGATTCGATCGATGACTCCGCGCCGGCTCGCGCGGTCGTCACCACCATCGTGGCCGCCACACCGGCGCGAGCCTGGAAGCCTTCGTAATCGAACTCGCCGGGGTTTCCGTAGTTGCGCGGAAAACGAATGCGCGATGTGACCCGCACGCGCTCGCCGATTTTGAAGCCCGCGGGATAAAGCACCGTCACGCGCACCGTACCGCTCGCCGGCCGCATCGCAGCATCCGATTCGCCAGCGCGCTCGACGCCGACGAAAAGATGCGTCCGGCCGTGATACGGCTCGGCCTCGCGGACCAGCGCTCCCTCGATAGTTACGCGCGCTCCGTCGGCAAAGCGCCTGATACTCACCGCGTCGGGCGCAGGCGCGAGCAGCTCGTGCACCGGTATCGTCGATGCGGCCGCGATTGCGGCCAGCGCGAGCGCGATCCCAAGCGCGGGGCGACGGGCGAGAAAGAGCGCCATCGCAACCAGTGCGGCGGCGATCGCACAAGAGAGCGGAAGGTAAAGGCCGAAGTTGCCGAGGCCGTCGCCGGTCACGATCGCGATCGCGACCCAATAGACTGGCGGCGTTTGCGCGAGCTGTTCCCACAGCGAACGGACGGGCGCGCCGCCGCCGGCGGCGCTACTTCGCCAAGGGCTCGGGCCTAGCTGCGGCGCGGCCGGAGTGGCCGGCGCGCGTCGCGCGGGCGATGGAGTGGACGAAGCGGCAGCGATGGCCTGCTCCCCCTTCGGTGCGAGCACCTGACGCCAGCGTATAGCCCCGTCGGGGCGGTTTTGAAAGAGGCGCGCCGGGGACGGTGTGGGAAAAGGCGCCGCGCCGCGCGGACGGCCAATCGCGGGGCCAGAACACCCTCACCTAGATCTCGAAGGTCTGGCCTCTTGCTGGTCGGGAGAGCCTTGCATAACCGCCGAAAAGAGAATCGCTCCGCGTAGGTTCTTCGGCTTCGCTGCGCTCACCTCAGAATGACAATCAGGGCGCCTCTTAGGGTGGGCGAGGTTTGCGCGCGCCGGCTGCGGCGATCAAGACAATCTTTGGCGGGGAAATTTGCCGGGCGGACAGCTGGAGGGTTCCGACCGCGTGGCGCGGTGGTGTTTTGCCATCCGCCCGGCTCGCGCTGGCGACAAAACAAAAAGTAGTAGAGTACTACAAACGAGTCAAGTGCGGTTTCCTGACGGCTAGACGATTTTCGACGCGGCCCGTTGCGCCGCGGCCTCGGATTCCTCCTCCGGGTCGAGCAGCGCGCCGAGGCCGTCCAGATGGCGGCGGACCTCGGTCCCCAACTCCGGGTTCATCCCCTTGACCGCGCCCAGTTCTTCGACGCTGGCCGCGCGGATGTTTCTCAGGCTGCCGAAATGGCGCAGCAGCGCGCGGCGCCGCACCGGACCGATGCCCTCGACGTCGTCGAGCACCGAGCGCAATCGCGCCCGGCGGCGCAGCTCGCGATTGTAGGTAATCGCAAAGCGATGGGCCTCGTCGCGGATGCGAACCAGCAGGAACAGCGCGGTCGAGTTACGCGCCAACACCACCGGGTCCTTCCGATTGGGCAGGAACACGCGCTCCTCCGACTTCACCACCGCGGCGGCGCGGCCGTCGTTGAGCACGTGCTGCTTGGCCAGACCGATCGCGTCGATTTGATCGGACAGGTTGAACTCCTTGAGCACCGTCAGCGCGACGTTGAGCTGCCCCTTGCCGCCGTCGATCACCCACAGATCGGGGTTTTCGTGCTCGCGGAGCGCGCGCTCGAGGCGGCGCTTGAGCACTTCATAGAGGCTGGCGAAGTCGTCCTGGCCCTCGACCGTGCGAATCCGGTAGCGCCGGTAAAGACTCTTCTGCGGCTCGCCCTCATCGAAGGTCGCTTGCGATCCGACCACCATCGAGCCCTGCAAATTCGAGATGTCGTAGCATTCGATGCGTTTGGGAGTGTTGCGCAGATGAAGCTTGACGCGCAGCTCTTCGAGCATCCGCTCGCGGATTTTTTCGTTGTCGCGGCGGGCGGCGAAGCTCTGCCGGGCGTTTTCCATCGCGAGCTCCAACAGGCTGCGCTTCTCGCCGCGCTGCGGTACGAAAATCTCCACCTTCTTGCCGCGCCGCTCGGCGAGCAGCTCGGCGCGCACGTCGGCGTCCTCCAATTCGACCGGCAGGATCACCTCGTCGGGGATAAAACGCGCGCCGGAGTAATATTGCGTCAGCAAGTCGGCGAGCACGTCTTCGTCCGCGAATTCAAGATCCTGGAAGCTCCAGCTTTGAGTGGTGGTGAGCTTGCCGCCCCGCACCAGCAGGACGATGGTTTCGATAGAGCCGCCCTCGCGGTAGAGCCCGAACACGTCCTGATCGATTCCCCAATGATGCAGCACCGTCTGGCGCTCGACGGTCTTTTCGATCGCGCGCACCCGATCGCGCATCCGCGCCGCCTCCTCGAACTCCAGGCGGTCCGCATGCGCTTTCATCTGCTCGCGCATCTCCCTGAGCAGCTCAAGGTTCTTGCCCTCCAGCAGCATCCGGGCGGCGTGCAGATGGCGCTCGTACTCGGCGCGATCGACCGGCAGGCAGCACGGCCCCAGGCAACGCTTGATCTGGTATTCGATACAGGGCCGCGCGCGGTTGCGGAACACCGCGTCCGAGCAGGTCCGCAGCGGAAAGATCTTGCGGATCACGTCGATGGTCTCGCGCAGGCCGTCGGCCGAGCCGAACGGACCGAGATAGGTGCCGCCGTCCTTGACGATCTTGCGGGTGACGGTGATCCGCGGCCAGGGATGGCTGGTGATCTTGGCGCTCAAGTAGGATTTGTCGTCTTTGAGACGGATGTTGTAGCGCGGATGGTACTGCTTGATCAGGTTGTTCTCTAGAATCAGCGCTTCCTTCTCGCTGGTGGTTACCAGGGTGTCGAAGCCGCGCACCTTGCGCATCAGAAACCGGACCTGAAAACGGCCGTCGCCCTCGCGATCACCGGGGCGGAAGTAGGCCCGCACCCGCGAGCGCAGCGACTTGGCCTTGCCGACGTAGAGCACTTTGCCGGCGCGGTCCTTCAGCAGATAGACGCCGGGCGTGGGAGGGATCGCGTCGAGCTGGCGCGCTATTTCGTCGTCGAGCGCGGGCTCCTCGGCCGGCTGCTCCGGGGCATCCGCGGCTTGCTCAGGATATTGCACCAGCGTGTCGTACGATCCCTTTGACATGCGCCGAGATTATATCATCATCAGGCGGCGGTCCCCGCCGACGGCAGGAGGAACTTATGCCGCTCGATCCGATATTGAAGATGGTCGTCGATCAGATGGCCGCGGCCGGCGTGCTGCCGCTGCGGGCCGAAACCGCCGAGCAGGCCCGCCGCCGATTCGAAGCGATGTCGCTCGCGGGCCGCAACCCCGAGCCGGTCGGCAGGACCGAAGACCGTCGAATCCCGGGGCCCGCGGGTGAGATTCCGGTGCGGATCTACGCGCCCGAGGGCGCCGGACCGTTTCCCGCCTTGGTCTACTTTCACGGCGGCGGATGGGTAATCGGCGGAATCGAAAGCCACGACGACTTCTGCCGTATCCTGACCAACCGAGCGCGATGCGTCACCGTGGCGGTTGATTACCGGCTGGCGCCCGAGCACAAATTTCCCGCCGCTGCCGAAGACGCCTACGCGGCCACGCGATGGGTCGCCGACAACGCCGGCGCCGTCGGTGCGGACCCGGATCGGATCGCGGTCGCCGGCGACAGCGCGGGCGGCAATTTGAGCGCGGTAGTCGCCCTGATGGCGCGCGAGCGCGGCGGCCCCCGGCTGCTCCATCAGGTGCTCCTGTATCCGGTCATCGACGCCGCGATGGATACCGCGTCGTACCGGACCAATGCCGAAGGCTACCTGCTGACGCGCGCCGACATGATCTGGTTCTGGCAGCAATACCTGCCGAGCGAGGCCGACCGGGCCAATCCGCTGGCCTCGCCGCTGCGGGCCAGTACCCTGCGCGGCCTGCCGCCGGCGCTGATTCTAACCGCCGAGTTCGATCCGCTAAGAGACGAAGGCGAGGCTTACGGCGTGCGCCTGCGCCAAGCCGGAGTGCCGGTCACATGCACGCGCTACGACGGCGCGATTCACGGTTTCGTATCGATGTCGACCGTCGCGGAGATCGGCAAGCGCGGCGTCGAGCAGGTCGCCGCTGCGCTGCGGACCGCATTCGGCGCCGCCGCCGCTTCCTAGATCGCGCGATAGGCGCTCATTTGGGGGCTTTCCCCGTGCCGTGCAGGCTGACCGAACGCGGGAAGCCGACCGAGTTCGCATAGATCGTCAGCGGCCCGTCCTGCAAGGCCGTGCTGGTGCCCGGGCTGAACGCGACGCCGACTTTGCAACTCTGCCCCGGCGCCAGGGTCTGGGCGCACGGGCTCGTTATCGCAAAGGCCGCCAGCGATGAGGTCTCGCCGGTGATCGTCACCGTTAGCCCGTTTTTGCTGTTGCCCTTGTTGCTAATCGTGATCAGCCTGGGCTTGCTGGTAGTGCCGAGCAGAACGTTGCCGAAGTTGATCGAGGTGGGCGTGACCGTGAGCTTCTGCGCGACGGGAGTTCCGATCGGAGTTGGCGTCGGTCCGCGCGGCGCTTTCCCCGTGCCGTGCAGGCTGACCGAACGCGGGAAGCCGACCGAGTTCGCGTAGATCGTCAGCGGCCCGTCCTGCAAGGTCGTACTGCTGCCCGGGCTGAACGCGACCCCGACTTTGCAACTCTGCCCGGGCGCCAGGGTCTGGGCGCACGGGCTCGTTATCGCAAAGGCCGCCAGCGATGAGGTCTCGCCCATGATCCTCACCGTAAGCCCCTTCTTCTTGCCGCCCTTGTTGGTAATCGTGATCAGCTTGGGCTTGCTGGTAGTGCCGAGCATCACGTTGCTAAAGTTGATCGACTTGGGCGTCACCGTGAGTTCCTGCGCGACCGGAGTCGGGGTCGGACCGGATGGGGTCGGGCTTGCAGTCGGCACGGGGGTCTGACCGGGTGCCAGAGTCGGCGTGGGGCCCGGCGTCGCAATGCCGGTGGGCGCTGGCGTCGGCACCACCGGTTGATCGAATTTCAACACGCGATTGTTGCCCGCGTCCGCCACGTATAGGTTGTTCGCGGGATCGATTGCGACCGCGGCCGGATCGCACAGACTGTCGGCGCTGAGCAGGCCGGGGGTCGCCTGCGCATCGGCTATCGCATCGTGATTTACCATCGCGGCCGCAGAACCGACCCGCGCATCGAGCGCGTTGCGACTCGGAGTTGCGGTCGGAGTCGGTGTCACAGGCCCGGCCAGGGGCACTCCTATCAGTGTGCCGGGTACAGCGAATGCGGGTACGGGAAGAGTGGTCTCGGTCGTGCCGCCGTTGCCGCACTGGCTATTGGAGAACGAACCGTTCTGGCCAAAGACCAGCGTGGCGCCGAGAGTATTGTCCAGGGTCGCGATCGGATCACTGTAGGCGACCACGCGATTGTCGCTGGCGTCAGCGACATAGAGATTTTCGAGCGAATCCAATGCCACTCCCGTGGGCGCGCACAGGCCCCCGGATCCCAGGTTGCATCCGACTTGGGTGAAGCTGCCCAACTGGCCGAGGACCAAATCAGCGACATTGTCGCCTGAACCCGGGGTCTGAGTCGCCAGGAGCGGCGAATTGTACTCGAGCACGCGGTTGTCGCCGGTGTCGGCCACATAGAGGTTGCCAACCGAATCGAGCGCAAGTCCCCGCGGCGCGCACAGGCTGTCCGGCCCGGTCCCGGACGCGTCGGTCGAGATGACGCCGTCGGCGCAATTCTTCGACGACAGGTTCGGCTGGCCGAAGACCAGGTCCGCGATGCTGTAGTCCAGGCCCAACTCAGCATTCTTGAGCGGCGTATCGTACTCGACCACGCGATTGTTGGCGGCATCGGCGACGTAGAGGTTGCCCGTTGCGTCGAGCGCCACGCTCTCGGGGCCGCAAAGGCCGTCGTCGCCGGCATCCAGCTGAAGGGGTCCGCCGACGCAATAGCCGGTGTAGAAAGCGCCGCGCTGCCCGATTACATGGCTGGCCGGCTGGCCCCAGGTTATCCCACTCGCAAACGGCTGGTCATATTCGAGCACGCGGCTGTTGTTGAAGTCGGCAACCCACACATTGCCGGCCGAATCGACCGCGACTCCGCCGCCCGTGACCCCCTGGAGGGAAAAGCAGAGCGTTGTTGCTCTGGCAGAGTACGTCGCGTACTGAACGTCGCATAGGTATGACCAGGGGTCGGGCTGGCCGATGACGATATCGGCGGGAAGTCCAGCGCCTTGAGCGGCAATACTGCTCCATCCCAGGACGCGATTGTTATTGATATCTGCAACGTACGCACGGCCGGCCGCATCCGAGACCACTCCGGCCGCGGCGTTGACCGCAGTGAGACCACCGAAATTCGCCATGTTATGGATCAGGTCGATCTGCCCGAGTGCCAAGTCGGCGACATTATCGCCTGACCCGGGCACACTCGTGATCGACAACGGCGTGAAGTACTCCAGCAAGCGGTTGTTGTTGGTATCGGCCACGAACAGATCGCCGGCTGGATCGACTGCCACGCCCGCGGGCGCGCAGAGGCTGCCTGCGCTGAGCGCAATCTGATTGCCGTTACAAAAGGCTGCGCGGAACGGAGGGTTCGCCGCGCCATTGGGGTTGCCGTAGGGGTTTAGGAGCCCAAAGCTGCGCGCCGGAAGGTTTCCCTTAGTTGGAATGGGAACGACGTCTATCGGCGGTGCAACTATGAACGGAGGCGAGTACTCGACCACGTCGCTGCCTGGGGGACCGGTGACACTGCCCGCGGGATCGGCAACGTACAGATTGCCGCTGGAATCGACTGTTACACCCGTGGGCCCGCAAAGGCCGTCGCCGCAGGCGCCTACCGCGAAAAAGCTGGCCGGCCCGAAGATCAGATTTGCGACCGGCCCACTGCCGTCGGGTCCCGGGGTAAAAGGTGGATTATATTCGAGCACTCGCGCGTTGATCGTATCCGCCACGTAGAGGTTGCCGGCGCCGTCAACTGCCACGCCCGACGGAGCGCAAAGACTGTCCGGACCCAGACCGAGAGGATGAGTCCCGTCATCGTCGCCCGGATAGACGCCGTCGTTGCAGCCCTGGAAGCCGGGGCTTCCGTCCGGATCAATATAGTCGGACTGGCCGAAGACCAAGTCGGCATTGGTGTCGCCGGAGCATCCCCTTCCGGCCGCATCGGGCGTACAGCCGCTATCGGCAACCAGCGGCCGATCGTATTCAAGTACGCGGTTGTTGCCCATGTCCGCGACAAAGACGTTGCCGGTCGAATCGACGGCTACGCCGGTGGGCACGCAGAGGCCGTTGGGATCGCTGGCGCAGGCATTTGCGGTGAAGCTCCCTCCCTGGCCGAATACCAGATTGGCCGCCTCGCCCTGGACGACACCGTTGCTGTTAAAAGGCGAGTTGAATTCGAGCACCCGGTTATTGCAGGCATCGGCAACGTATAGATTTCCGCTCGCGTCGACCGCGACGCCCGCGACATTCGTGTTGGAGGCGACGCACGTCGGGCCACCAAGGCAAAGGCCCGCCGGCGTGGTAGTGCAGGCGTAAGAGAAGGGATCAGGTTGGCCGATTACGATCGCGGCCGAAGCGCCGTTGGCGAGCGCGGCCACATTCGCGAATCCGAGCACGCGGTTGTTCCCGACGTCCGCGACATAAACATGACCGCCGGAGTCGATCGCGACCCCGCCCGGCGCATTGAGCGCGTTGAGGCCGCCGAAATTCACCATGTTATGGACGAAATCGGTCTGCCCCAGGGCTACGTCGGCGGTCGTGTCGCCGGCGCTGCCGGGAGTGCCCGCGATCGCGATCATCGCCGCTACCGCGACCAGCGCAAATCCAGACAGCAATCCCCCGAACCGAGAGATCGAACGCCGCGTATACGTATGCCCGCGCATGCCCACCCCTCCTCCAGATAACATACTGTAGGATTTTATATCATTGAGGCAGAGGGCGAGGCAATCGGCCGGGGCGGCCGGATTGGGCGCCTCCTGTCAGCCGGCGCCGGCCGGGCAAACCGGCTCGCCGGTGGACGCTAGCGCCGGTCCATGAAGGCGACGGCTACGCCGTCGAGCGGCTCGACGATCCGCGCGATGCGCCCGCCCTGGACCGCGGGCTTGGGTTCCGTGGCCTTAAGACCGTTGCGGCGCGCGACTGCGACCGCGGCGGCGGCGTCGTTGCACATGAAGGCCAGCCCCCAGCATCGCGGTTCGGTACCCGACGGTCCCACCAGCTCGAACACGCTCTCTTTCAGCTTGAAGAAAGCCTGACGCATCCCGCGCCCGGCCTCGCGAACCCGCTTGCAGGGCAAGCCGACGCGCTCGAAGGCGACGATCGCCTCGTCGAGTTGCGGGACCATCACGACCATGTGCTCCAGCCAGGCGACGGTGTTGGCATTGGGCGGGGCGGCAGGCGGTGCGGATTCGCGCGCTTTGGCGATCGCGCCGGTGAAGACTCCGTTGAGCAACTCGTGGGCCCGCGAGCGTTCGGCAAAGACCTCGCCCTCCGCGTGGGCCACGCCCCAGAGCCATCCGAAGATCCCGCCGCCGCGCGCGGCTGCCTCCGCCATCTGCACCGCCATCGGATCGGTGGGATCGGGAGCGCCCTGCGCGGCGCAGAGCTCGACGCTTACCGCGCCGGAAGCGAAGCGCGCGCTGCGGATCGGATGCGCGCCGTTCGCGGCGACCTCGAGCGAGAAGCCGGCTTTGCGCCAGTTGTCGCAGGATCGATCGAAGTCAGTGACGGCGACCAGGACACGTTCGAGGGAAATGATTCGCAACTGTTTTCTCCGGTGGGATCAAGAAGTCTAATCTGGGCGATCGGGAACCAGCTTCAACCGGCCCTGCTTCTGCGAGGCTCCGGCGGCAGCGCCGGTGGCGGCGCCAGCGCCGCGGCGGCCGCGCGTGCGGCTGGGGTTCTGGGCGCCGATTCCCACTATCTTGTGACCTCGGTGCCGACCTTCCGCCTGATCGCTGGCGCTCGAATGGGCGCTGCCCGGCGGCTTCGCCGGTGCGGCGGGCTTCTGTTTATCCAGCCCGAATGCCATCCGCTCCAGCCGCTTGATCCGATCCCGCAACTGCGCGGCGCGCTCGTATTCGAGCTTGACGGCCGCTTCCATCATCTCGCGCCGCAACGCGGTGATGCGATCGGGAAGCTCGTGCGGCGGAACAACCTCCGGTTTTTCGCCGGGTTCATCGCCGATCTCCGGAACCACCGCCCATTCGGGCGAGTACATCTCGACCAGCGACGCATCGATCGCCTTGACGATCGACGCCGGCGTGATGCCGTGCTCTTCGTTATAGACAAACTGTTTGGCGCGGCGGCGATCGGTCTCGTCGATCGCGATTCGCATCGAGTTGGTCATCGCGTCGGCGTACATGATCACTTTGCCGTTCAAGTTGCGAGCGGCGCGGCCGATGGTCTGGATAAGTGAACGCGCCGAGCGCAGAAAGCCTTCCTTGTCGGCGTCGAGGATTGCGACCAGCGACACTTCGGGCAGGTCGAGCCCCTCGCGCAGCAGATTGATTCCCACCAGTACGTCGAAGTCGCCCTTTCTGAGCGCGCGGATGATCTCGACCCGCTCGATAGTCTCGATATCGGAGTGCAGATAGCGCACTCGCACGCCGAGGTCGTGATAGTAGTCGGTCAGGTCCTCGGCCATCTTCTTGGTCAGGCAGGTGACCAGCGTGCGCTCGCGCAGTTCCACGCGCTTGTGGATTTGTTCGAGCAGGTCGTCGACCTGCGTCCCGGCCTTGCGTACCTCGATTTCGGGGTCGATAAGCCCGGTCGGGCGGATTAACTGCTCGACGACCAGGCCGCCGGATTTCTTGAGCTCGTAGTCGGCGGGCGTGGCCGAAACGTACATCACTTGGCTGACCAGCCCCTCCCATTCCTCGAAATTCAACGGCCGGTTATCGAGCGCCGAGGGCAGCCGGAAGCCGAACTCGACCAGCGTTTCCTTGCGCGAGCGGTCGCCGCGATACATCCCGCCGAGCTGGGGAATCGTCTGGTGGCTCTCATCGACAAACGCGAGGAAGTTATGCGGAAAGTAATCGAGCAGCGTGGGCGGCGGCTGGCCCGGCGCGCGCCCGGTGAGATGGCGCGAGTAATTCTCGATTCCCGGACAGAAGCCCATCTCGGCAAGCAATTCGAGATCGTACATCGTGCGCTGCTCCAGGCGCTGCGCTTCGAGCAGGCGGTCGTGCGCGCGGAAGAATTCGAGCCGCTCCTTGAGCTCCGCGCGGATGTTGTGCACCGCGGTTTCCATCCGATCGGAGGTGGTCACGTAATGCGAGGCCGGATAGATTGCCACGCTCTGAAGCTTGCGAATCACCTTGCCGCGCAGCGGGTCGATCTCGTACAGCGCCTCGACTTGATCGCCAAAGAACTCGACCCGGACCGCCCGGCTCTCTTCGTAGGCGGGAAACACCTCGACGGTATCGCCACGCACGCGGAAGGTGCCGCGATGGAAATCGTAGTCGTTGCGCTGGTAATGGATATCCACAAGCTTGCGCAGCATCCGATCGCGCTCGACGTTCTGACCCTCCTCGAGGAAGACCAGCATCTCGAAGTACACTTCCGGCTCGCCCAGGCCGTAGATGCACGAAACCGAGGCAACGATCAGCACGTCGTTGCGCTCCAGCAGGGCTTTGGTGGCCGAATGGCGCAACTTGTCGATCTCGTCGTTGATGCTGGAGTCCTTCTCGATATACGTGTCGGTCGAGGGGAGGTAGGCTTCGGGTTGAAAGTAGTCGTAGTACGAAACGAAGTAGCGTACCGCGTTTTCGGGAAACAGGCTCTTGAATTCGTTGTACAACTGCGCGGCCAGGGTCTTGTTGGGGGCGATCACGAGTGCGGGCCGATTCACTTTCGCGATCACGTTGGCCATCGTGAAGGTCTTGCCCGAACCGGTGACCCCCAGCAGCACCTGATGCTTGACGCCGTCCTGGACATTGCGGGTGAGCGCCTCGATCGCGGCGGGTTGATCACCCTGCGGACGATAGCCCGAGACCAGGCGGAAAGTGCCTTCCTTGCCACGTGCCAGCGAAAGCATGCCGGCATTGTAGCAAGATTGAGCCGCAAGTCTTGAACCTCGGTTCGGACCGGTTTAGGCTGCCTGACTATGGCCGGGGGAGATTGCGAGACACCGCCCTGCGGGGGTTTCTGTGTCGTTCCGCGCGGAACAGGGAGTTCCGCCCCCTTTCCGATCGTCAGATTTTGTGGAATATAGTGCCAACGCCCCGCTTTAACCGGGGCGCCGGGGGTCTGGGGAAAATCGTTACCGGTTTGGTCTGGAACTTTCGCGGGAGGAGGATTTCATGAGGCACAGGACGGGAATGGCTTCAGCCGCAGCGCTCGCCGGTCTCATCTACTGCATGGCGATGCTGGCGGGCTGTGCGCAGATGCAACAGCCGAGAGAATGGGGTCAATGCGCGGGACTCGGAGCGGTAGCAGGCGCTGCCGCCGGTGCCGCTTCAGGCATCGTTATTGTCAACCACACGCATGGCGGCGATGTCAGCCAAGCGCACCCCGACAACCGGGTTTACGCCGGAGTTGGGGGCGCGGTGGTTGGAGCCGTAATCGGGGCCGTGGCCGGACACTTCATCTGCGATCCGCTGAAGCCGCCACCGCCGCCACAGCAGGTCGCGCAGGCGGCGCCTCCGCCGCCGCCTCCACCGCCACCGCCGCCGCCACCAGCCAAGGAAAAGCTGGTGCTTAGGGGCGTCCATTTCGACTTCAACAAGTCCGACATCCGTCCCGACGACGAGCCGGTGCTCGACGAAGCGGCCGAGACGCTCAAGGCCCATGCCGAGGTCACCGTCGACGTCAACGGATACTGCGACGCGATCGGGGGCGACGATTATAACCAGAAGCTGTCAGAACGGCGCTCGGCCGCAGTCGCCAAGTACCTCGAAGGCAAGGGAATTCCCGACACCCGTTTGGTTCCGCACGGATTCGGCAAGACCGACTTCGTGGCCACCAACGACACCGACGAAGGGCGCGCACAGAACCGGCGCGTGGAACTGGTTCCGCAATGAGCTGAAAACGCGGCCGACACGTTGGAGGCTGCGCGGCGGCAGCCGGGCGCGAAGCAGCGAAAAAAGGCTCTTGGGTCGCATGCGAAAACATGCAATAAGTAGGATTATGCGACTACCAGCAATCGTTGCAATCGCCTTGGGTTCCACCGTGCTGTCGGGCAGCGCCGCGTGGTGCGCCTCGCCGCAGCCCGACATTGCCGCGCAGGCGGCCGCCCCGCAGCCCGCGGCCTCTCCAGCCGCTGCGCCGCAGGCGGGCGCCTCCGCGGCGTCCCAGCCGACGGCCGCCTCGAGGCTCCAGCGCGTAAAGGCGGAGTTGGAGAAGCTCTCGCCGCGAAAGCTGCTTTCAGACCGGCTGTTCGCCAAGGCCGAGAAGCAATTCCCGGCTTTCTGCAGCGATTGGGGCGCAAAGCTGCGGGAGCGCGAGCGCAACAATGTCGCGCATCTGGCCTGGAAGTTGGACGGCGGCGGACTGGAGAGTACAACCTACGTCGGGTATGGAAAAATCCAGCAATGCAGCTGCAAGCAGTCGTCCAAGGGCATCCCGGTCGGCAAGCTCTTCTACCAGGAGTTCGAGTACAAGCTGGAAGGCAAGACGCTCGATGAAGCCCGCCACGCGGCGCCCAAGCCCGACAGCATTACCAACACCACCGAGATTTTCCGCTGGGACAAGAAGCAGGATAAATGGATCTACTGAATCGATGGCCGTGTCGCGCGGCCTGACAACATCGAAGAGGTAAATCGTATTGGGCAGGAGGCTGCTGAGGGAATCTCGGCAGCCTTCGCTTTTTCAGCAATCTTTCCGTTTCTTCGGCATTCTGGCCGCGTAGGACTGGATATAGCGCCCCGCGTCGGCTTAGATGCTACCGGGATCCGATCCGTTATGCAGACGACTGCCGGCCAACCCCGATGAAAATCGTTGTCCTGGGCTCGAAGGGAACGCTGGTCGCGGACGGAGCGGGTGGAATAGAGCGGGTGTTAGATGAGACGGCTCCACGCCTCGCTGCGCAGGGACATGTCCGCAGCCGCACGATGCGCGACTGGGACACCGTGACGCGGGAGTTCCTGCAACTCTACGCCGCATCCGCCCCGGCGCGGAACGGAATCACAACATGACGGCGCTGGATAACTCCGGCATTCGCCGCCTGGTGGTGCTGAGCCATCCCAACCATGAAGCGGCGATCTTCGGGATCGTGCAGCGCTTGCGCCCCAAGCTCGTGATCCTGACCGACGGGGGTGGCGAGCCGGGCGCGGACGCGGCGCGCGCCGCAGCGGGCCGCTGGCAGTCTGCGGCGGAGCCGGCAAAGTGACCATTGCAAGCCAGCCGCGCGGCGGACCTTCGCTGCCAACGCTCCTGCACCTTTGCACTTTTGAGTTTGGACGCCGCCATCATCCGGGGGCTTGGCGCACGACGGTCGGGCTGGATCCGTACTTCCGGAACATCGTCTTGAGCGGGACCAACCCCGGCTACTTTCCGCAAGACGACGATCCCGGCGACACCCGCGCCAACGCGGTCGAAGTGCTGCGGCACCAGGAATTCAAGGCACTGAGTGAGCCCTCGTTGGCAGCATCAACCGCCCGGCTGCTGACCCAACGCTACGGCCGGATTGACGCGATAGTCGGCCACTTCAGTTCGGCTGTGCGGGGACTGCATCTTGCGCGTCTGTGGTCGGTGCCACTGATGGCGATCTTTCATGGCGATGACGCCAATCTGGAGCTTCACGGGCGCAAGTACGCGGCCGATTACGCGCGGCTGCGCGCTGCCCCGGCGGCCTTCTATGTCGCCGTGAGTCAGAACCTGGTCGATCGGTTGCTCGAATATCAGATGGCGCCGGAGCGCACGTTGCTCTGCCATCTGGGGATCGATCTGGATTGCTATGCCGTCCCGGCGCGCGCCGAAACCCAACGGCCAGTCAGAATCGTGATGGCGGGCCGGTTCCGGCCAGCCAAGGGCCACGAGCTGGCGATCCGAGCCTTCGCGGAGTTCGTCCGCCATTTTCCCGGCGCGTCGCTGGATTTTATCGGCAGTACCGACAAGCCCGAGCACCATCGACGCGAACAGGACCTTCAGGCGTTCGTGGCACGCTTGGGGCTTACGGCCTCAATCCGCTTTCGCGGTGAAATGGCAGTCGAGGCGTTAGCGGAGGAGTTCGCCAACGCTGACATTTGTCTGCAAACCAGCGTCTTCATCCCCGAGGTGGGACAGGTTGAGGGCGTGCCGAATACCATCCTCGAAGCGATGGCCACCGGCCTGCCGGTAGTCGCCACGCGTCACGGCGGAATTCGGGAGGCGGTAATCCACGAGCGGACCGGCCTGCTGGTCGAGGAAGACGACGTTGCCGGGTTGTCACAAGCGCTTGGACGGCTCGCCGCGGACCCCGCGCTTCGCCGTCGCTACGGCCTGGCGGGGCGCGAACGGATCGAGGCGGAGTTCAACCTGGTGCGCCAGAGCGAGCGTCTGGCGGAGTATATCCGGCGGATGATCGCGGCCTACGGTGCCCTTACCGATCGCGCGCGCGAGGCCGCCTGGAACGCTTGAAGCGGCACCCACCGCACGACTACCGGCCTTCGGGTCCGGGTCTCGGCCCGCCGGGACCGTGCGCTCCGTCTCCATCGCAGCCGCATCCACCGCGGCCGCGGGAAGCCCACGGCGGAGGATAGCCGCCGCCGAATTGTCCGTAGGGCATCTGGGTGCCCCACCCTGCCGGCCCCATCGGTCCCATGCCGCGCGGCCGGCGATGATGCCCCGCAACCAGAATCGCCAATGCCAGCAGCACCAGTGCGGCGATCAAGCCGCCTCGCCACCATCGATTCTCGCGCAGGATTTCAATTTCGATCCGGTCCAGGCGCCTTTCGAGCCGCTCTTGCGCTCCGCCGTTATGCGGGCTCTGACTGCCAGTTGATTCCTCGGGCACGTACCCTTACCTCCTCAACGCGTTCAATACTTGAAGGACGCTCGGGGCGGGCTCAGGTTACAGCGGCCCGCGCCGAGGTGGGATCGCAGCCCCTTGGCGACCGAGGATCGTCCAGACAACCGCCGCCATAGGATTGCCTGTACGTTGGAAAACCCGACTTATAGTCACGAAGAGCAACCGAGCGACAACAGGTCTGGAAGCTGCGCCGTGAACTGCTCGCGCGAAAGGGTCTGATCAAACCCGGCGTCGCGCGCCGCGCGGAGCACTTTGACGTTGACGTGCGAGGCGAACCCGACCAGCCGCGCGTTGGGCGCGGCGGCACGCAGGCGCGCCACCGTTTCGGCCCCGGCCAGCGACGCATCGGACAGATCGGCAAAGACCATCGAGAACGAGTCGTCCGCGCATTGCCTGAGCGCCGAATCCAGGCTCGAAGCATAGGAGACGCCGGCGCCGGTCGCGCGCGCAACCGCGTCGATCTTGGCGCGAAAGAACAGGTCGCGGACCAGTCCGAGCACCTTCACGAGGTGCTCCGATTCTCGGGCTGCGGGCCGAAGCGGGCGGGAGAACAGCAGGCGATCTCCGGCGGCGGTTGGCGCCCTCCGACCAGGTCGGCGATTGCCTCGCCGGTCAGAGCAGAAAGCAAAATTCCGCTCCTGAAATGGCCGGCCGCGTACAGCACGTTGGCAAGTGCAGGTGAACGGCCAATCACGGGCATCAGGTCGTCAGTAGCCGGACGCAGCCCGGCCCACGCCTCTCGAAATGGAATCGCGTCCAGCGACGGAACCATCGTGTGGACGGCGCGAGTGATTCGTTCGAGCCCGTCCAGGGTAACGCTCTTGTTGAAGCCGGCTTCCTCGAACACCGAGCCGGCGAGCAGGCGACCGTCGCGGCGCGGCACGAGGATCCCATCGGCGGAGAACAGCGACCGGCCGATCAGTCCCGGCCGGGTCTCGAAGCATACGACCTGGCCGCGCACGGGTCGGAAATGGATCGCGTCGGCTTCAAGCCCGCGAATCTCGCCGGCCCACGCACCCGCCGCGTTGACGATCACATCGGCCTCGTGGAGCACGCCGGCGGCGGTGCAAACGCCGGTCGCGCGCGTTCCGGCGCCGACGATCGCCTCGACTCGTTCGCCCTCGTGGAAGGTGGCGCCAGCCTTCACGGCGGCATTGATGTACGCCTGCGTGAGTTTGCGATTCTCGACGCGGCGATTGGTCGGCATGTGCAGGGCGTAGATTATTTCGGCGGATAGCGCCGGCTCCAGCCCGCGAGCCTGCGCAGAGGTCAGCTCCTCGACGGACGCCCCGGCGGCCCGCTGCCATCGCGCGCGCTCGGTCAACTCGGCGCGCTGCTCGCCGGTGAAAGCGGCGTAGATCACGCCGTGACTGTCGTACTCGGGGTCGACGCCGCTCTCGTGGATGAGCCGCTCGATGATCGCGTCGAAAGCGTGCTTGCCACGTACGCAGAGATCAAAGAACGGCCCCGGCTCATGCGCTTCAGCCTGCGGTCCGATCAGCCCAGCGGCGGCCCACGACGCTTCTTGGCCGAGCCTGCCGCGCTCCAAAACGGTGGCCACGACGCCGTCGAGGCCCAGCCGCCACGCGATAGAAGCGCCGATAATTCCGCCGCCGATTATGACCGCTTTCATCATGCCGCCCTCTACAGCTTAGCGGTGCACGCCGGCGTGCGGAACAGCGGGCCAAACCTAAGCGCGCGCTCCTTCGATCACGCACACGCGGGCCGGAGTCGGGACTATTCTGGTCAACCTGAACCCGGCCGTGTCGTAGAGCGAGCGGAATTCGGCTTCCGAGCGCTGCCGGCCGCCGGTGCAGACCAGCATGTTAACGTCGTTTCGCGCCGCGCCCTGACTCGAGTCCGATTGATCGATACGCGGCGGATAGACGCCCTCGATGATCAGCAGTTTGCTGTCGGGACCCATAACGCGATGACAGTTCTTCAAAATCGCCAGCGCACGATCGTCGTTCCAGTCGTGAATCACGTGCTTGAGCAGGTAAGCGTCGCAGTTGGGCGGCACGGACTTGAAGAAGTCGCCGCCGACCGCCTGGCAGCGTGATTCCAGGCCGGCCGCCGCGATGTTGCCCGCCGCTTTTTCGGCGGCGTGCGGCTGATCGAAGACGATTCCGCGCAAATCCGGATTCGCCTTGAGAATTCCGATCAGCAAGGCCCCGTTGCCGCCGCCCACGTCCACGACCGTACCGAAAGTCGAGAAATCATATGACGCAGCCACCGCGGCCGAGGTCATCGGCGCGAAAGTCGCCATCGCCTGATCGAAAATCTTAAGCTGCTCGGGATTCTGCGCCATGAGCGCAAAGCCGTCAGCGGTGGGATCAGTGCGGTGAAACCAGGGCTCGCCGGTCTGCACGCAGTATTCGAGCTCCTGCCACGCTTGATGAGTGCCGCTGAAGAGCAGCACCGAAGCGCGCATCGAGCCCGGCACGTCGCTGCGCAGATATTGCCCCAGGCCCGTGAGGACGAACTTGCCGCCCTCCTGCTCCTCGAACACGCCCGCGCTGGCCAGCAGGCGCAGCACGCGATTGAGCGACGGCCCGTGCGCGCCGGCCGCCCTGGCGAGATCATCGTAGTGCCGCGGACCATCCTTAAGGAGGTCGGCGATCTTCATTTTCGCGACGACGCCGAGCGCCAGCGAATAGTAGTGGCCCGTCGCCATCTGGTAGAGACCCAGCGAGAGCGGCATCGCGCTGGGCGGTGGAACTTTGTCCTGTGACGGCATGACGATTCTCCTTAGAGCAGATGCACCCCAGATAGTAAAACTTGCGAGTGCGCGTGAAGTTACGGCGCGCGCCGTGCGGACATTCGATATTCAGCCGAAGAATGTACCGAACACTCAGGCGAGCAGGAAGTCAGGCCGCGGTCGGGGGGCGTTTGACCAGGTGAAGATACGGCGGCCTGAAATGGCCTGGCCGCTTGAGCACTGACGGAAGGCGCCGCATCGCGTCGCGCGCGCGGGTTCGCATTCTGGGACTTGCGGACGCGCGACCGAGGCGGCTCTTGATCACGTTCCAGACTTCCACGTTCATCGCGAGTCCGCAGTGGCTTCCCGAGACCTCGATCGCTTCCACGCAGGGACCGCTCTCCAGGCAGCTTCGCCAGTCCACGACACCGTCGCTCCGGGTATAGACGATTGTCTCCGGCACTTCCGGCGGAACCTGCGGCAATCTCAGCGCCTGCTCGTGAAATAGCCCGAACCCATGGAGGCAGGCCCGATGCAAGTTCACCATCATAGTCGCCATCGCCTTGATCGGATGGTTAGTGCTTTCGACCGGATGTTTCAGCGGCGCGCCCAGCAGAATCGCGCGCTCGACCAGCTCGGGGAAGAGCTTGGCCAGCTCGCGCGCATAGATACCGCCCAAGGAGTGGCCGATCGCGATTACCTTGTCACCGGTCGCCTGGGCCGCATCGCGCAACACTTGCTCGAGATTCTGCACGGTCTGAACCGGACAGTCGGCGTTGCACCAGATCCCGCCGAAGAACACCCGATGGCCCACCAGCTCGAGCCGGCGTGCCAGCGGATAGAGAGTCACGTCGCTGGCCATGAATCCCGGAATCAGCAGGATGCCGGCAGGCGTCGCACCGTTTTCCGAACGATAGAGACTCTCGCAGGAGTCAGGGTTCAAGATCGTATCGGTGGCGAATGTCACCAGTTCGCGGACAACTCGAAGCTCACCAAGCAGATTTCCCAGCCCCATCGCCCTTGCCTCTACCAGTTAGACGAAACAGAGGCCCTCGTACCGATCTGTGTGAAAGCACAAGATGTACCGATCGCTCTGAACATCATGAATAGGGGCTATTATAGCTAATGGATGTTAAAAGCCGCGACGGCAGTCGCCAGGTGACTGGCTTGGTGTGCGGCTTTGCGACTGCGCAATCGCCGCTTTGCAAGGCGGCCGAATCCACCTCGCAGCTACTCTCTACAGTATGACTGATTCTCGCTACAGTATGTCCGCTTGAAATGAAGCGAGCGTAGCCAGGAGTGCTCTGCTATCGGCGAGTACCGCCGACGCGCCCGAGAAAGCGCATCCGCGCGTGAGCTCGTTCGGGATAACAATGCATCGCAGACCGGCGCGCGTCGCTGCGGTAAGCCCGCGCTCTGAATCCTCTATCGCGACGCATCGGCCGGGATGCAATCCGAGCCGGCGCAATGCGGTCAGATAGGGCTCGGGATGCGGCTTGGCTTGGGCGTAGTCCTCGTGCGCGACGACGACCTCGAAGAATCGCCTCATGCCGGTGCGCCGGTGAGCCAGCTCAAAATGCTCGCGCGAAGTGCTGGTGACGACCGCCATCCGGGCCCGTCCGTGCAACGCCTGCAAGGTCTCGGCTATTCCATCGATCGCCAGGGACGGCCTGCTGCGCAACAGCGCGGCGTAGGCGGCGTCGCGTTCGCGTCGGGCCGCCGCAATGTCGTCGGGCGTCCATCCGCGCGCCTTGGCCAACTCGAACACGCTCCGCCCGCTCCCCATCGCGAAGTCGAGATAGACCTCGCGTGTCAGGACGACCTGTGCCCGCGCGAGCACGTCGCGCGTGGCCGCGAAGAACAGGCCCTCGGTGTCCACCAGGACGCCGTCATTGTCCCACAGGATCGCTTCGACCATGCCACAAGCATGGTAGCAGGCTGCCGCACCGAAGCGGCTATAGCCACGCCTGCTTGATCAGGGAAAAGTTGTGGCGACTTGCGCCTAACCCTCTCGTCCGTTCCCGTTTCGGAATTGTTCTTGACATGCGTTACATTACGCATTACGAAATGCCGATGAAGAACCCACCCCACCCCGGAGGCTTTGTACTCCGCCAGTGCATTGAGCCTTTGGGCTTGAGCATCACGGACGCCGCCGCCGCCCTTGGAGTGACGCGCACCACCCTATCGGAACTCGTGAACGAGAAGCGCGGCATATCGCCCGAAATGGCCGTGAGGCTCTCGAAGGTTTTCGGTGGCAGCGCAGAAAGCTGGCTTGTGCAACAGGCGCAGTACGATCTTGCCCACGTCCGCGCCGACCGGCTGAAGCTTAAAAGGCTGGAACTCGTTTAATCCGGCATCTCGTTCACCCGTTTCTGGCGGGTCAGGATCAGGAACCGGGCCGAAGCGTTGCGGTAGCTGCGGGGGTGGCGTGCGAGTGGAACTCGGCGGCGGTCCTGTTGAGCTGGTCGAAGTTGAAGTCGTCGATCGTGTAGACCGGTGTGCCCTGGCTGGAGCTCACATAGTAGACGAAGCGTCCGCTCGATACGGGCTTGTTGCCTTCGTAGGCTTCCTGCTCCATCTTGGCCAGCTTGATCGTGCCGAGATTCTTGCCGTCCTTTCCGGTCAACGCGATCTCCACGGCCGGCTTGTCGAGGCCGAACTTTTTCGGATCGGTCATCGGGTCGGCGGCAATCGCCGAACCCTTGAGAAACTGGATCGTGCTCAGAAAGCGCTCGACCAGCGGCAAATCGGCGCTGCCGCTGGCGCCGTCGGCGAGCTGCCATTGGTTGGCTGGAGTTCGTTCAAGCGCGAACTTCTTCGCGCCGGCCACGACCTCGATCCGATGGACGTCGGCCGGCTTCACCTCGAGCACGGTCTTGTCGCGCAGATCGATCAGGTCCTTGTTCACGTCGGACATCACGTAAGGATGAACCGTGTAGACCGGGCTGCTTTCGCCGCGGCGCACGTAGATACCGTCCTTGCCCTGCTCGGACTGCTTGAAACCAAACAGCAGCGATTGGCGCGCGTTCTCCTTGCCGGTGAACACGGTGACGGTCACGTGCGGGTGCCCGAGCCCGTACTGCGTGACGCTGGTCGGCGCGTCCGAGATGAAGTCGGCGATTTTGGAGTTGGCGAGCTGGCTCAGAATCTGATGCACCTCGGTCGAGTCAGCGGGATATTTGGCGGGCTGCACGATGTTCCACTGATCGTGGTCGCGATCGATCTCGATCGCCGGACCGCGGTCGGGTTCGAGCACGAGCCTCTGCACGTCGTCGACCTTGAAGGTCATCAAGTCGCGATCGCGCAGATCGTCAACCTTCTTTTGCATCCCGGGCGGAAAGGCCGAGCTGGTGAGCAGCACCGCCGGCTTGTCGCTGGTCCTGATGTAAGCGGCGAAGCCCACCGGTGTGTTCTTGCCGACCAGGATCGACGGTAGCACACCCTTGCTCTTGGTCGTGACCGTGACCACCACTAGCGGCTTGTCGAGCCCGAACGGTTTCAGATCGGCCGGCTGTCCCTCGAGCGTTTTCTTGAGCTCGCAATCGGCGATCGCGCGGGCCAGATTATCGCAGGTGGTCTGATCGGCGTCGGTCTTAATCGGCTTGACTATCTGCCATTTGCCGCTTTGGTCGCGGGCAATCTCGATTTCCCGGTCGGGATATTTAAGATCGATCCCGGTGATGTCGGCCTGTTCGATCTTGAAGAGCTTGGTGGAGGTCTCCACCGGCTCGCGCTTCGATACCAGGTAGGCCACCGCGCCGACCAGCGCGAGCAGCACCAGGGCTATGATCGTTCTGCGGAGTTGCATCCCGCTCGAGCCGACGCCGACCGCCTAGTTACGCCGCTCCCACCACACGACTATCCCGGCGATCAGCAGGAACTCCGGCAGCAAGAGCACCGACAGCGCGAACACGACCGCAAACTGATCGACCGTGAGGCTGAAGCGGGAAGAGCGCAGCGTGCGCGGCCGAATCGAAATCTGGTTTTCCTCGCCGGCCAGCCAGTCGACCGCGTTGACGAAAAAGTCGCGGTTGTAGAACTCATTGATGTACTGGTTGGTGCCGTAATCGGTGCTGCCGAAGACCACCAGGCGTGCCGTCCCGTCGCCAAGATTGAGCGTCTTCAGATTGGCCTCGACCGCGCTGCTCACGGTTATCGGTCCGCGGCGATCGTCGGCATCGAGCTTGGCGGTCTGATGCTCGAACAGCTCTTTCAGATTGGTCTCGCCCCACGAAGTGTCGCTGGTTTTGGCCAGCCCGGTGACGGTCAGCCCGGCCTTCGGCGACTCGTCAGGCTCGACCGAGCGGGTCATCGGGAACACGGTGCGCTGGTTGAAGTCGTGAGTGATCGGATGGACCCCGTAGCTATCGACGAGCGGATTGAGTCCCAGCGCCGGGCCCGCGAACAGCCGTACTACCTGGTCGACGACGATGTCCTTGCCCGGCTTGACGCCCCAGTCGCCGACAAACTTGATCAGCCCGGACTCGTCGAACGGCTGGTCGGGACGATCCGGCCGCAGCATCACGAGCAGCTTGCCTTTCTTGCGCAGGTAATCGGTTAACTCGTCGAACTCATGCGGAAGCATCGGCTTGACCGGCCCGGCAACGACCATCATCGTGCAATCGGCGGGAACGTCGGCGACGGTGGCGAGCAGGACCTTCTTGATCTCGTAGCCCTCGCCCTCCAGCGCCTTGCCCAGCTCGCCGAAGCCGGTGCCACTGCCGCTATCGTCGGGGTCGGGCTCGCCATGGCCTTCGCTGAAGCAGAGGCTCTTGCTTGCCGCTCTTGGTGAGCTTGATTATGGCGTTGGTCAGCGCTTCCTCGGTGAGCTCGTTGACATTGGTGCCCTGTCCATCTTCGCCACCGTACTGGAGGTGGGTCGTGCCCATCACGGTGACTTTGAAGCGCTCGGCGAGTTCGGGATGCTGGTCCGGGTCGACGATCTCGCCCGTGACGTGGTGCGAGGCGTAGGCATAGTTGTCGTACAGGCTCTGCGCCACCGGATTGTGACCACCCTCGAAGAAGCCGTACATCTTGAGCGGCTTGTCGAGCGACTTGACGATCTGGACTGATTGCGGCGACAGGCTGAAGACCTTCTCCTCAGTCAGATCGACCCGGTGATGATAGACGGTCGATAGATAGTTGATCGCGACCAGGATTCCGACGAAGGCCACCGAGTAGAGCGCGGCGTTGGCGCCGAAGCGAGCGGCGCGTCCGCCGGCGATCGCGCTGATAGTTCCGCGGCCGGACACCAGCCACGAGACGATCGCGAACGCGCCGCCGAACAGATTGACCAGAACGAAGAACCGGAAACCGGTGGTGATGAAATAGTCGACCAGCCCGAAGGCCAGCAGCACCAAGCCGATAAGTCCGGCCAGCCCTGCATTCCGCCGCATCCGCTCTTCCGCCTCCTTATCCTAGCGCCAGCGCGCGGACTCGACCGACCGTTGAGTAAGAAACAGCGCCACGAAAATCACGCTCAGGAAATACACGATGTCCTGGGTATCGATGATCCCGGAGACCATCTGGCCGAAATGATCGGGCAGCGAGAGATATTTCAAAAGCCCGCCGAACTCCGCTCCGCCTGCCTGCGCCGGCCATGAGATCACATAGAGCAGCAGCAGCAGGCCGAACGACGAGATCGCCGCGATGATCTGGTTCTGAGTGAGCGAGCTGGTGAACATCCCGACCGCGACGAAGCTGACGCCCAACAGGGCCAGGCCGAGATAGCCCGACGCCATCACGCCGATCTCCGGATTGCCGAAGACCGCCAGCATCAGCGCGAACAGGCCGGACAGCGCGATCATGATCAGCACCAGCAACGCTCCCGCGATAAACTTGCCGGCCACGATCTCGCCGGTGCGAAGCGGCGCCGTGAGCAGCAATTCGTAGGTGCCGGTGCGCTTTTCCTCGGCAAAACTCCGCATCGTGATCGCCGGCACCAGGATTACCAGCACGATCGCCATGTTATGCAGCAGCGGCTCGATCACCATCTCGTTGAGGTTCCAGCGCTGGAGCTGGCTGGCGTTCTGCATCGCGCCGTAAATTTGCAGGATGACGCTGAAGCGCCGGAGCAGGGCGAAAAAGAAAAACCCGCTCAGCAGCAGAAACACCGTCATCACGACATACGCAACCGGCTGCACGAAATAACTTTGCAGCTCCTTGCCGGCGATGGTGAGCGCGTTCTTCATGCGCTGTGTCCTGCTTCCACTTCCTCGAGCGTTTCTTCGGCGCTGGCGGCGTCGGTGTGGCGTTCCTTGGCGATCGCGTTGAGAAAGACGTCCTCCAGCGAAGTGCCGGTCGGCAGCGCCTTGAGGCTCTCCTCGAGCACGACGCGCCCATACGCGATGATCACGACCTTGTCGCAGATCTGCGAGACCTCGGGCAGGATATGAGTCGAAAGCACGATCGTGCGATCGCCGGAGAGTCCGCGAATCAGATCGCGCACTTCGTGGATCTGCCGCGGATCGAGCCCGATGGTCGGCTCGTCGAGCACCAGCACCGGCGGATCGTGCACCAGCGCCTGCGCGATCCCGACGCGCTGCCTGTAGCCCTTGGAGAGCTGACCGCAGATGCGGCTGGCGACGTCGTCGAGGCCGCAGACTTTGATCACGTGTTCAACCGCCTCGTCGAGCTTGGCGCGCGCGACGCCGCGGATCCGCGCGACGAAGCGCAGGAATCCGTCGACCCGCATGTCGGCATAAAGCGGCGGCGTTTCCGGCAGGTAGCCGATACGCCGGCGCGCCTCCAGCGATTGGGTGAAGATGTCGAGGCCGTCGACCAGCACGGTGCCGGAAGTCGCCGGCATGAAGCCCGTGATGATCCGCATCGTGGTGGTCTTGCCGGCGCCGTTCGGACCCAGAAAACCCAGGATCTGGCCGCGATCGGCCTTGAACGAAACGTCCTGGATCGCGACGAAATTGCCGTAGGCCTTGGTCAGGCTCTTTACTTCAATCATGCGAGTCTTTGTAGCGCCGCAAGTCAGCCACCCTCGGCGAAATCACTGAATCGATCGCCGAACGGCTGCCGGGCCTTCATTGCCCCCGAATCGGCACTGATTAGTTAGCCACCGTCTCCGAGACTGTCAATATGGGGTGCCGAGCGCCGAAGCGGCGCCCTCACCTCCATCCCAACGCAAAATTCGCGCGAGAGAGAAGATCACCCGACCACACTCTATTGCTTTGCCAGCGGCTCCGGTAACTTTCAAGCCATGCCGCAGGCGGCCATCCACGACGAGCGACGGACCCTTTATCTGGTGGACGGGTCAGGATACATCTTCCGCGCTTTCTTCGCGCTGCCGCAACTCAACAACTCGCGCGGGATGCCCACCAATGCAGTTTACGGGTTCATTCGGATGCTGCTCAAGCTGCTCAAGCAGGAGCGTCCCAGCTACATCGGGATGGTCTTCGACACGCCGGCCAAGACCTTTCGCGACGACCTGTTCGAATCTTACAAGGCCAACCGGGCTGCCCCGCCCAACGACCTGATCGTTCAGATTCCGTATATCCATCGCATTGTCGAAGCTTTTCGCATCAAGAGCATCATGTTGGAGGGCTACGAAGCCGACGATGTGATCGCAACGCTCGCGCTCCGCGCCACCAAAATGAAGTTCAACGTGACGATCATCACCGGCGACAAGGACTTCATGCAAGTGGTGGGTCCCAACGTGAATTTGTGGGACACGATGCGCGACAAGCGGACCGGTGTGCGCGAAGTGCGGGCGCGATTCGGCATCGAGCCGCACGCGCTGATCGAAGTGATGGCCCTGATGGGCGACGCGATCGACAACGTGAAGGGCGTGCCGGGCGTCGGCGAGAAAACCGCGACTGCGCTGATCCAGAAGTTCGGCAGCATCGAGCAGTTGTTCGCCAATCTCGATCGGCTGGAGGAAACCGGAATCCGCGGCGCCGCCCGGCTCGGCGCAGCGATCAAGGAGCATCGCGCCGACGTCGAGCTGGCGCGCAAGCTTGTCAGTATCGACACTGCCGTACCGATCGCGATCGAACCGGAGCAACTGAGCTGGCCCGGAATCGATGTCGCGGCGGCGGCGGAAACGCTGCGCGAACTGGAATTCGATTCGCTGCTCGCCGAGCTTGCGCCGTCGCAGGCCGCGATGCCGGTGACCACCGAGGTCAAGGTTGATGCGGCCGATCTGAGTGCGATGTTGGACGAGCTCGCACGCTCGCCCCGCATCGCATTCCATCTGGCCGACGAGAGCGATCGTCGCGCGTCAAACGGGAATGGCTCGTCATCAGAAGAGCCCGGAGAATCCGCTACACTCGCCTTTCCACATCGCGATACGAGCCACGCGCCGCTCAAGTTCAAGGGCGAGGGGCGAGAGCGCAGCTATATCGTCGATGCGGACCATATCATCCGCACGCGCGCGCTGCTGGAGGCGGCCGTTCCGCCCAAAGCCTGTCACGATTTGAAGCATCATTTGCGCGCGCTGCACCGGATCGGAATCGCTCTGCAGGGGGTCGATTTCGACACTATGCTGGCCGGCTTCCTGGTTAATCCGGGGCGCGCCGAACCCGCTCTCGACGATCTCTACCACGAGCACCTCGCGCCGCTCGGCGGCAGCGCGGCAGCCGGTTCCGAGCCGGAACTGATTATCGCGTTGCGCGGTTTATTGGAGTCACGGATCGAAGAGCAGGGACTGCGGCCGCTGTTTCGCGATATCGAGCTGCCGGTCGCCGCCGTACTCGCGGACATGGAAGAGACTGGAATCGCGGTCGACGCCGCCGCGCTCAAGGCGGTTGCCGATGAATTCGGCGCGGAGCAGGAGCGCCTTGAGCGCGAAGCCTTCAAGCTGGCCGGGCGCGAGTTCAACCTCAATTCACCGATCCAACTGCGCGCGGTCCTGTTCACCGATTTGAAGTTGCCGACCAAGGGGCTCAAGAAGACCAAGAGCGGCTACTCCACCGACGTTGACGCGCTGACCAAACTCGCGGAAACTCACGAGCTGCCGCGCAAACTGCTTCAGTACCGCACCGTCGCCAAGCTCAAATCCACCTATTGTGATTCGCTGCCCAAGCTGATCGATCCGAAGACCGGGCGGATTCACACCTCGTTCCATCAGGCGCTCACAGCCACCGGACGGCTCAGCTCGACCGACCCGAACCTCCAGAACATTCCGGCCCGCAGTGAAGAGGGGATGAGAATCCGCCGCGCGTTCGTCGCCAGGCGCGGCGCGATGCTGCTGTCGGCGGATTATTCGCAGATCGAGCTCCGGATCCTGGCCCATCTCTCGGGCGATCAGACGTTGCTGGCGGCTTTCTCCAGCGGCGACGACATCCACGTCCGCACCGCCGCCGAGGTGCTGGGAATCAAACCGGAGGCTGTGGACGCGAACGCCCGCCGGCTCGCAAAAGTTATCAATTTCGGGATCATTTATGGGATGGGACCGCAGCGGCTGGCGGGTGAATTGGGAATTGCGCTGAAAGAGGCTTCCGATTACATCAAACGGTATTTTGAACGGCTGCCCGGGGTGCGCTCCTATCTGGACGAATGCCTGCGAACCGCCCGGGCGTCGGGCTTCGTCACCACGATGTTCGGCCGGCGCCGCTACCTGCCTGAGCTCAATGCCCCCGATGGCGGGGCGCGATCACAGGCTGAGCGGATCGCAACTAATACCCCGATTCAGGGCAGCGCTGCCGAACTTATAAAACTCGCGATGGTCCGGCTGTATCATCGGCTGGCGGGGCAGATCGGACGCCAAGATGGTGCTCCAAGTCCATGACGAGCTCCTGTTTGAAGTCGATATGGCTGCTATAGAGCAGCTATGTGGTATTATATATAGCGAAATGGAAGGGGCCGTCGAACTCAAAGTACCGCTTCGGGTCGACCTCAAATCGGGTCCCAATTGGGCCGAACTCCATCCTGTCGCGAGGCCGCATTGAGGGTGAATACTGGTTCACCGCGCGCGTCTAATTGCATTGAGAACACCGGGAACCCCAGATGCGGACGAGCTTGAGGTTATCGAGCGAGCCAAACGGGGTGATCGGGAGGCGTTCGGCCAACTGGTCGAACGCTACCAGCGGCGGGTTGTCGGGGTGGCGTTGGCCATCTCCCACAATCAGGATGATGCGGTTGAGCTTGCGCAGGAGACATTTGTCCGTGCTTTTGAGAACTTGTCAAAATTCGAATCGCGCTCGAGCTTTTCGACTTGGCTCTATCGGATCGCGCACAACCTCACGATCGATTTTCGCCGCCGCGAGGGGCGCCACGTGGTGCTACGGGGCGAAGACGCCGAGAGCGAGATTGACCGCCTGCCGACCCCGCTGGGCGATTCGTACGGCGAGCTGCGGCGCAACGAGCTTAACGCGAGGATCAGAAAGGCGCTCGATCAGTTGACCCCTGAGCACCGAGCTGTGGTACTACTACGTGAAGTAGAGGGCCTGTCGTACGACGAGATAAGTGATTCGTTGCAAATTCCGCGCGGGACGGTGATGAGCAGATTGCACTATGCTCGCAGCCGGTTGCGCGAGATGCTCAAGGACGTAGCGGAGAGTTAAATGGCGACAGCACGATGCGATGACATAGTCCCGATGCTCGGTGCTTTCGAGGACGGAGAACTCGGAGGAACCGAACAGCAGGACGTGGCCCGCCATCTGGCGGAATGTTCCTCCTGCAAGACCGAGATGGCGGCCGGGGCCGCGCTCGGCGAACAGTTGCGGGCGATCGCGGTTGAGCCCGACCTGTCCGGTTTCACCGGAGCCGTGCTCGAGCGCATTGCCGAACTCACGCCGCCACTGCATGTTCGGATCCGCCGCTACTTCGAGTCCGCACGCGAGCACCTGAATGCGGGGTTCGCGCTGAGCGCTGCCGGCCTTGCCACCGCAGCGCTGACCGCCCTCCTGATCGCACCCTACGCGACCAGATTGGTCGGGCAAGCCTCGCAGGTGCAGGTTGCGTCTGCCCCGCAAGCATCGAACAGCGCTGAGCCGACGGTTGAATTCGTGCAGAACGAAGTCAGCCCCACGATTTTTACGCCGACCGTGGAACCGCGCACGGTTATCGCGAGCCTTGAGAGCCACGTACCGTCGGTCGCGGTGTGGAGTGCTCCCGAGAATACGACCTCTGTGATCTGGGTGCCTGATCAGCGCTAACGGCCGATGACGCGATGGCCGCTGAGTCTTGCCATCCTGATGGGACTGGTCTCGGCGGCGAATTGGGCGGCGGCTGAGGGCCCTCCCTGCGCGATCGCAGTAAACGTCTCGTCCGTTCTGGCTGCCAACACCAATCAGGGCACCGATACGCGGCTGACTCCAATCAGCCATCAGTTGGAGTCGGTGTTTTCCTACACCACCTACCGATTGCTCAGCAGCCAGCGCGGCAACACCTCATGCGGCGGCCACGCGATCTCTTTTTCACTGCCGGGTGGCCGCCTGATGCAGGTCGAGCCGCGGGGAATCGAGGGCGGCATGATTTCGATGCGGCTTTCGGTTTTCCAGGCCAAGACGCTGATGGTTGCCACCGACGTGAAGCTCAACAATCGGGGCGTCCTGATGGTCGGCGGCCCGCGTTACGGCAAGGGGGTGGTGATCACGTCGATTCGCGCGGAAAGTCCCGAGCTTGCAGCGCGACCGCCGCACGCCGCGCTCGCGCAACCGGCTCCCGCCGCCGCGTCCGCACCAGCTTCGATCCGCCCGCCCGCTGAACACTAGAATCTGGCCGAGGCCATCCGCTCTCGTGCCGCCGAACCCGGAAACCTCGGCCGGTGCCTGGTTCAGGGACTTGTGCCGGGTGGGGCGACATTGTTCTGGACGCCCCATACGAAATCGGTCTTGGTCTGCCCGCCGAACAGGTAAGCATTTCCGGGGTCGATCAGCCCGTTTGCGACGTAGCCCGGATTAATCGTGCCGGCCGGCGCGCTGGCCGGCGCGATCGCAGGCCACACTGCGGCGCGATGGCAACTCATGCAGTTCGACTCGATTCCCAACTGGCCGGGCAATGAGAACACGCTGTTGTCGAAACCGGCCTCGAGGTACGGGTTATAGCAGACCGTCGGCAGCGACCCTGTGGTCCCGTCGCTGGTGAACGAGTAGCCGACCGCGACCTGATAATGATTGAAAGGCCGCTTGATGATCTCGCGCGCGAGGTCGGGAAGCTCGGGTGGCGTCAGCGACCACCAGAATGTCTGCCACGTCCAGTTCGGGATCTCCTTGGAAGACACATGCATCGCGACCAGCAGCGCATAGTCGCCGGGATTGAAACCGCTGCCGGTCAGTGGATTGTTGGGAAACAGGCTGGCCCCTTCCAGCGGGCTGGTGGTCAGGAAATCCTGCGGCTGCAGTGTGAAGTGATAGAAATCGTCCACTGAAACCACCGGATGGCCGTCGGCCTGGGTCTGCTCGAACTGCTGGATATTCCATCCGGGCGGCAGCACCCACATCCAGTTGGTCCAGGTGCCGTAGCCCGGCGTGGACGGCATGATGCTGTCGGCCGGCCCGGTCCAGTATTGCACCTGGGTCGGCTGATTCGCGTAGGCAAACAGGTAGCTCGGCTTCGTCATCACGGAGTTTGATGGAAACGGCGCGAGGTTCCAGTCCGCCAACGGTGTGCCGGCACCCCATCCGTTGTTGATGTTCTGCAATACGCCGGGATTGTTGTACCCGTTCTTCTGGACGTGCCGATACATCGGGTTGTTGTATTGCACCGTCACGACGACGTTCTGATTTCCGGGCAACGGCTGCGGCGTGGTGTCTTCCGCCAGCAGATGGCGGAATTTCCGAAACTGGCGCGGCCGCTCGAATCTAATCGCCGGCGGGTTCTGACGCAGCGAGCTAGCCTGCTGATCGGGCGCGAAAACGTCGCTCTGCGGCCAGAAAGTCAGAAAGGTCGGCGCGGCCGCTCCGCGGAATTCCTGGCCCGTGAGCGCAGTCACCGCGCCCCATAGCTTCCACGCATGCGCCGTGATCGCCTCCACGTCCTGATGGGCGATCCACCCGTCAATTGTCGACGCGGAGTCGCGATGGAAAGATCCCGGCAGCGCCCCAGGCCTGAGCCCGTACGACGTGGTCGCATCGGAAGACTCGGCGGAATCGGATGCCGACGGATCCGGCCAGCTCTGCGCGAGCACCGGACCGCGAATCACGACAAGCGACAAGGCCGTGGCAACCATTCCGATCGCCCGGCGAACTGAATGTTTCATGCCTGCAACACCTCCCCGCCCTGGAACCGGGGAGAGGTCGAGCAAGGCGCGGACCATACGTCAGTATGGCTGGAATTACGCCATCAAGTAGGGGTTTGCCGGCGTCCTGAATGAGGGCTCGATGGAGCGATGCGCGTGCGTGCACCTCACGAAGGCGCAAATTGGCACATCACCCGGCCGATCGCTCCGCCTAGCGCGGCGCCATCCGGAGCGCGCCGTCGAGCCGGATCGTCTCGCCGTTGAGCATCGAGTTCTCCACGATATGGCGGGCCAGCGCGGCGAACTCAGCGGGCCGTCCCAGCCGCGACGGGAACGGGATCGTCGCCTCGAGCGCTTTGCGCGCCGGGCCGGGGAGCCCGGCCAGCATCGGGGTGTCGAAGGTGCCGGGCGCAATCGTGCAGATCCTGATTCCGAGCGAGGCCAGGTCGCGCGCGATCGGCAGGGTCATCGCCACCACGCCGCCCTTCGAGGCGGAATAGGCCGCCTGCCCGATCTGGCCGTCGAAGGCCGCCACCGACGCGGTGTTGACGATCACGCCGCGCTCGCCTTCACTGTTGGGCTGATTTTTCGCCATCTGCGCGGCAGCCATCCTGATCCCGTTGAAGGTGCCGATCAGGTTCACCTGGATTACCTTGTTGAACAGCTCCAGCGAATGCGGTCCGTCGCGCGTAACGGTGCGCATCGCGCGCCCGATTCCGGCGCAATTGACGCCTACGTTGATCGTGCCGAAGCGGGCCACCGCTTTGGCTACCGCCGCCGTCACTCCATCGGCGGAGACTACGTCGGCGGCAACGAATATGCCCTGGTCGCCGAACGACTCGGCCACCTTGGCTCCGGGCGAAGACTCCAGGTCCAGGATCGCGACCTTGGCACCGGCGGCGGCAAACTCGCGCGCGGTGGCTTCGCCCAATCCGGAACCGCCCCCGGTGACAAGCGCGATCGCATCTTTGAGATCCATCGGCCAAGACCTCCGGTCAAAAACTCGTATCAGGCTTTGCGTCAGGCACGATAGGCGCGGCAGGCCCGCTGATGCAACCCGCACAAACCTTGGGGCCAGGATGGAAATGCCGACTGGGTCGCCGAGCGCATCACGCAGCTCCGGCGAGCCCAACTTCAGCCCCGACGGCCTCGCCGAGCGCAGCCAAGCCGAATACGCCGAGGGCTCAAATTTATGGGAGATGATCTAGGAGAACCTGATCGCGGAGCGAATCGCGATCGAATCCTTACCTAGTTTTATCCAAGGTGCGCGGGCCGGAGCGACCCGCTGCACCTTGAGATTGAGCTTGTATCGGCGCTTACTTCGCGAGCGCTTGGCGGACCGTATTGAGGATATAGACGAAGTCGCGCGCGCTGCCGATCTCGCCCATCAGCGCGACCCGCTGCAGCATCCCCATTTCCTCGGACGTCACGCCGTGCAGCCGATGCAATTTCTGGTCGGCGCGGAACTGCTCCCACGCCGAAGCCGAGTCCTCGGTCTGGACCTCGGTCTTGAGCAGCTCGCGCGTGTCGGGATTGGCGAGGAAGAAAAGCTCGCCTCGATCCAGTCCCAGCGCGTCTGCGAGCTTGCTCACGATCGCGTCGGAAGGATGGCGCTGATCGGACTCGAGCAAGCCCACGTAGGGGGTCGAAGTTTCGATCGTTTGGGCAAGCTCACCCTGGGTGAGATCGAGCTCGCGACGACGCCTGCGTATCACTTCACCGAATGTGCGATCTTTCTCTCCAGCCATTGAACCTCACCTTTTCTCTGAGCGCGGCATCGATGGGTTGCCAATCTACGGATGACTCGAGATGAGCTCCCGCTTGATTTTCAGCCCCGCGAGGTCAAAATAGTCGATGCCTTCGCGTGAGGAGGTAACAGAATTCGTGCCACGCTAAAGCACGAAATTCCATCGTTAAAGACGAGGCGGCGTGAATCGATTGTGCGCCGGGGCAACTAATTATGTCGCAACCGTGCAACATCGGCAGGATCGGCTTCGGTGCGCTGTCGCACTATGAGTCACCTTGAATGGCCAGAGATTGGCGCACCACGACCCGGCGAGTCGTCGACCACGACTGACCAAAGGCATATTTTCAGTCATTTGAAAATTGCCAGCAACCTGTTGTAGGTAGGGCTTGTTACGGTGAGGGGGGACAAGCGGCATGGGCCGGATTGGTTGACCCATGGTCGTTTGGCAGGAGGACTTCCGCATCCCCCCTCACCTACCTTAAAATCAATTTGTCAGCGTCAGGTTCCCGATCAGATTTTTCCAGCCTCCGCGGCCCCGATCATTGGATCGATCTCTTTCAATCGATCTCCCCCGCTTGATCCTGCTGTGCAAAAGCGGCACCGTTCTTGTACCGCCTTGTTCGACTGAGTTGAATCGCGAGGCGGCATCGAGATGGAGCCTGAGTTGAAGGCATATGCGCGAACCGGCGGCAGCACCGCGCGGTTCGCTGCAGTCGTTCTGGTCTTGGCGCAACTGCTGAGCGCCGCGCATTTCCATCCGCTCGCGGGACAGATCAAGTACTCGGCGGGCGCGGTCGCGGCGGTGGACGATGGGCTGTGCGCGGCGTGCCTGCTCCACTTCAATTCTCCGTACGCTTTCACCGTTATCCCGACGCTCGACACGCTGCTCTGGTCGCGGCGCGTAGTAGCTTGCGCGGCCCAGCCGCGGCTGTTTAGTGCGTATCGTTCGAGTCTGTTTGGCCGGGCCCCGCCCGCATCCGTTTAAACTCCACCCTTCTCGAACAATCGAGGTGATGCGCGCTTGAGTACCACGCGCGCGAGGTCGCACGCCCAATCGGCGCGGCGACCGGCTGGCATCTGGAGGAGTATGCGATGCGAAGGCTTTCATTGGCGATGGCCGGGATGGCAATTATGCTCGCCCTGCCCTTTTTGAGATCGACCGCTTACGCCGCGGACAAAAAACCGGCGGCGCAAGGTGCGACTGGAAACGTCGTGACCGGAACCGTTAAGGATGCCCTCGGCCGGCCGCTGGCCGATACGCATTTAGTTTTGCAGACGGAGGATGGCCATATTGTGGCGCGCGCGCGCAGCGGCAATAACGGCAACTTCGAGTTCCGCGGCGTGCCCAATGGCTCGTATGCGTTAATGGCGAATAAGAATGGCTTCAGGAAGGGAGCCACGTTCGTGGCGGTGACGTCCCGGGGAGCCGCCAAGCTCGACATCACTCTTGAAGCTGAAACCGCGCTGAGTCTCCAGGTGGTAACTACCGTGCTCAATCCCCAGCCCAATGCCATCTCAGAAACGGGCAACAGCGAGTATACGCTGACAGAGCATGACCTCGCTGCTCTTCCACAAGGCGCGAATACCCAGGTCAACGATGTCCTTCTTCAGGCGCCTGGAGTAGTCCAGGACGACGAACAACAGATTCATGTGGATGGCGAACACGAAGACCTTCAGTGGCGCATCAACGGGGTCATGATGCCCATGGATAGCTTCAGCGGATTCGGCCAAATTTTCAATAGCTTCTTCGTAACGCGATTGAGCTTGATCACCGGGATCCTGCCGGTCACCTACGGCTACCGGGATGCCGGTGTGCTCGATATGCAGACCAAAGACGGCTGCTCCAATCCTGGCGGAAATGTGGGATTCTATGGCGGGCAGCGGGAAACCGTACAACCGAGCTTCGAATATGGTGGATGTGCGGGAGCGCTAAGCTACTTCTATACCGGGACGTATGTTCACAACAATCTGGCTTTCAGTTCGGCCACGCCCGGCCACACCCCGATCCACAACCTCACCGATCAAGGTCAAGGCTTCGGCTACTTTACTTACGAGATCAATCCGCTCACCAAGTTGAGCCTGGTTACCGGGGTTTCGGTCAACAACAGCCAGATCCCTAACGAGCCGGGACTTCCGCCACTCTACAACCTGGCCGGAGTAAATCCCGCAAATTATCCTTCAACCGACATCAATGAGAGCCTCGACCAGGACTACTACTTCGCGACACTCGCGTTGAGCGGCGTGGCCGGCCCTGCAATCAACTACCAGGTGGCTTACACGGGCGCTTACAGCACCATCACGTTCACTCCGGATCCGGTTGGCGATTTGATCTATCAAGGCGTCGCCTCGACGTCCTTCCATAGCGAATTCGACAATACTCTCCAGACCGATCTGTCCCGTCAGTTCGACCTGCAAAACTTCGGCTCCCACAATTTCGGGGCGGGTTTCTATCTTGGCGAGTACGGCGTCGAACTGGATGACTCATCGCTGGTTTTTCCGACCAACTCGGCTGGAGTGCAAACTAAAGACACTCCATTCACCGTCGTCGAGAACCTTAACAACATCAACATGCTCTATGGCGTTTACCTTCAGGACATCTGGCAAATCAACGAACAACTCACCCTGACCCGGGCATCCGATGGGACGGCGTAAGCGGGATCATTAACGGCAATCAAGCAAGCCCGCGCGTTAACCTGCTCTATAAGCTCGACAAAGACACGGATTTTCACGCCGGGTTTGCCCGCTATTTTCAGACCCCTGACTTCGAAACCATCTCGCCACGAGGCTTCACGGCCTTTCAAAATACCACCGCCGCGGTCGCACCCGGGGGACTGACGCCGCTGCCCGAGAAGGATTATTATTGGGACACCGGCGTGTTGCACCATTTCGGGCCTCATTTGACCCTCGAGGAGAACGCCTACTTTCGCCTCTCACAGGACTTGATCGATCTGGGACAATTCGGCTTTGTTCCGGTCTTTGTGCCATTCAACTATAAGAATGGACGGATCTACGGCTCGGAAAGCAGCGCCGTTTACACCTGGGAAAACCTGAGTATGCGCGCCAACTTCACCTACTCGGTCGCGCAGGGAAATGACCTCGCCACCGGCCAGTTCAATTTCTCGCCCCAGGAAGTGAGCTATATCGCCAGCCACTACATTTACCTCGATCACACGCAGTTCTACACCTCCTCCGGAGGAATCACCTACCGTTGGATGAGCTACCTGTTCAGTCTGGATGGTCTCTACGGAAGCGGCCTGCGCGCCGGCTTCGCCAATACGCAGGAACTGCCCCAGAACTACCAGATTAATCTGGCGGTGGAAAAGGGCTGGGAAGTGCCTAACGTCGGTGAAGTCAAGACCCGCGTGGTGCTCATCAACGCCTTCGATCATGTCAACGAACTCCGCAACGGCACCGGTATCGGGATATTCGAACCCGGCTATGGTCCGCGCCAAGCGATCTACGGCGGGATCACGGTGCCACTCCCGGCCATAGGGCGAGCGGGCGGAAATCCATAAATGGGAAAGATGGAGGCGCGGGTTTCGATCGTGGACCTGTTCGACCACAGCTACCCGGTGCGTAACGGAACCGGGATCGGCGTGTTCGCCAATCAGTACGGTCCGCGCCGGGCGCTCTATGGCGGAATTAAATGAGAACTGCCGCTCACGTCAGCCCAAGGCGCCCACGAGTTGAACTGATGGACATGAGAGCCCACGTCCCGATCTGCGAACCGACGCGGCTGGAGCCGCCGTGGCGGCGACTGGCGTGGTTCGCTCCCGGCGCGCTCACAACCGTGCTGATGCTCGCCGGCTTCTCGGTCGTACTCGACCAGAGGCCGGTGGCGCCACCCCATCGCGAGGCGATCGAGGTTCACATCATCCAGCTGCCGCCCCCGATCGGCGGTTTGCAGGGCGGCGGACCCAAAGTGAAAGTTGCATCGGCGAAAGTGAAGCCGAAACCGAAGGTACACGTGAAGAAGCCGGAACCCGCTCCGGTGATCGCCAAGAACACGCCGGTGCTGCACGGCGCCGTAACTTCCGCGACTGGAATTTCGACCGGCGGCGCGGTCGCCGCACTTGAAGCGAGCGCCCCGCCCGCCGGAGCCGGATCCGGCGAGGGTATCGGCACCGACAGCATCGGCGCACGCGCCATCTTCCATCCCGTTCCCACGATTCCTGATGACTTGCGCGAAGATGTCTTTCAGGCTGAAGCGGTGGCCCATTTCACCGTCGCCTCCGACGGGACCGTCAGAGTCACCCTGACCAAGCCGACCCGCAATCCGCGCCTCAACCAGATTCTGCTCGCCACCCTCGCGCAATGGAAATTCTTTCCCGCAGTCAAAGACGGCGTGGCGATAGATTCCGCCTTCGACGTGCGAATTCCTGTCAGCGTGCAATGATATAGCGTGTTCGCCGCCGGCCAGCCGCTGCTGCTGTCAGCTTGCCTCTACGCCGCGCTGGTGCTCGGCCTGCGCCACGCGCTCGAATCGCACAACATCGCGGCGATCAGCGATTTCACCACCTCGGCACAGTCATCCCGGCAGGCCCTGGAATGGACCGCGTTCTACACGCTGGGCCATGTGCTTGCGATCGCGGCGATCGGGTTGGCGTCGGTGGCGTTCGGGCTATCGCTGCCGCAAGGCGCCAGCGCGGTCGTCGAGCGCCTGGTCGGCGTAACGCTGATGATTTTCGGCGCCTACGTGCTTTATGTCCTTTTCGCCAAGCCGGGAACGATGGTGCGATATAGCCGCGTGACTCTTATCGCCGCAGCGATCCGGCGCGCGGTTGGGGCTCTGGCGCGAAACGGAGCAAGGCACGATCACGATGCGGAGCTTAAAGCGGTCACGGGCGTGCGGCCCGCGTTCATCCTCGGCCTGGTTCACGGCGCGGGACTCGAGACGCCGACGCAACTCGCCCTGTTCGTACTCGCCGCCGGGATGCGAGGATGGGAGGCCGGCCTGCTATGCGTGATGGTATTCGTCGCGGGTCTTGCCGCGATGACCGGCGTGATGGCAGCCGTATCGGCCGGCATGTTCAGGCTCGCCTCGGCGTTGCGATGGATCCAGGCCGCCGTGATGCTCCTGAGCGGCGTTTACAGCGTCGCGCTCGGCGCCGCATTGACGCTCGGGGCGTGGTCCTAGAGCCGAGCCGGCTCAGAGTATGAACCAGATCGCGTCGACTGGACTGGGGGCCGGCGCATTAGCGACGGTCGCGTCGACCGTCTAGCGCGGCGCGAGGCGAAACACCGGGTATCGCGGCGCGACGCGCGCGAACTCCTCTATCGGAGCTTCGGGATCGATATCGAAATGCGGCCGCGCGCCCGGCGCCCGCCGAAGGTATGCCTGCAAGATAGGGGCGCGCTCGGAGACCGGCACTTCCTCCAGCCTAACTTGCTGGGCGGCGCCATGACTCAGCACCGCCTCGCCATTGGCGGCGCGCACGTTGCGCACCCAGTCGGCGCCCTCACCTAGCATCGAGACTAAATAGCGTTCGCGCCCCACTTCGGCCACGACCATCGGGACTCGCACCCTTTTTCCTGTCCGGCGTCCTCTGGTTTCCAGGCTGACTATGAACGACGGCGTGATCCCTAACGAGGAGACTGCGGCCCACGCGGAGTTGAGACGGCTGGAGAGCGCATTCGGTCTGCCGCCCGGGTAGAGCAGTTCTCGATACCAGGAGCGGGGCATCCACCATACCATTGTGATGAAAGCGACCAGCGCCCCGAAAACAATCGCGATTCCGAGCATTCGATTCTCTACGACAGATTTGGCCGCGCTCGCAGCTTCGAGTGGATTATCTCAACTTAAGGGCCAGCCTGCTCAGAGTATGAACCAGATAGCGTCGACGGCGATTTTGATCGGCAACAGAATAATCGTCCCGACCACGCTCAATGTGTCGCCAATCACGCCGCTCCCGCCACTGGATGTAGTAGTCGTGGTGGTCGTAGTCGTGACGGGCTGAGGAGCATTCGCATCACTATCAGTGGCGTTGGGACGCGCGGTAACGACCGTGGTCTGGGTGGTTTGCTGGCCGCCGCACGCTTGCACTCCCATGCTCCCGGCGATCGCCAAGGCCGCTAAAGCGCTCGCAACGAGCCGCCGCGACATATGGTCCTACTGCGCCTGAGACGCGGCCGATTTTCGCGCGTGGCGGCTGCTCTCTTCTTGAAGTCGCTGCACCGCCGTGACGATTTGATCGCTCAGATCGCCGGCATCGGCGCTCAGCGCCGCGACGGCTCCCTCCGCCGTTTTAGATTGCGCATCATGATGGAGGTCTGATTCCTGCACCAGCAGGACATTGCCGCTCTTGCCGTCCTTGATCGTCCATCGCGCCGCCAACTGTGTAGCGCCGTTCGGGTCGCGCTCAAAGCGCTCGACCTCGACTTCGATCGCATAGTTGATTGAAGTCGATTTGAACCACGGAAAAGTTACTATCTGGACGTCACCGAGCGAGTTGAGAATATTTTTCCCCAGCGTCCGGCTGAAATTGGCATCCAGCGGTTCCGCCCAGCGATCGGCGGCCGAATATTCGATCTCGTTGGGAGCAATTCGGGTCGCGATCTCGTCGTGGCTGGTCAGATACGAGGGCAGCCGGACCGGTCCCAGCGCGATCGTCAGGCTATCGGTTGCTGCCGCCGCCGCGGACGGCGCCGGAGTGCTGGTCGCAGTGAGGACGAAGAACTTCGACAGGTCGGGTTGCGGCGCGAGCAGCGAACTGCATCCGCAGGCCAGGACGACCAGCAGAGCGATCGCGGCGGCGCGGGCTGGGGCGTTGGTCATGGAGCCGTCCTGGAGAAGAATCGGCCGCGCACCGGGGCGCTGGGGTTGCGTTGCAGGTACTCCGCGAGTTGGTTCATCGAACGCGCGGCGTCATCGAGATCCTGCATTGTCTGGCCGGCCTGATAGACCAGCGGCGAATCCGGTCCGAACGAATCCTGGACCGAAGCCAGCGTCGTGCGCGCCTGGGTGAGCGCGACGCCGGCAGCCTGGCTGCTCGCACGCAGGCTGCTGCTCAGCGGGCCGATCTGTTTATCCAGTTTCGCCGTCGCCTGCCGGATACCAACTGCGGCCTGTTCGAGGCTCTGCTCGGTTTTGGCGAGGTTGTCGACCGCGATCTTGAGCTGCGGCGAGGTGGCCAACTGGCTGATCGATTGGAGGGTCTGCCGGACCGTTTCGGACAGCTTCTGGAAATCGACCTGCTCGAGCTGCGCGATCAGCTTACTCGCGGCCGACTGGACCTGCTCGAGCGGCGTCGGCACGGTCGGGATTTCCTGGTAAGGCGTGCTGGCTCGCTCCGACAGCACGAAGGTGGCCGGCGTGCCGGGATGAAAATCGAGATCGACATAGAGCACGCCGGTCACGAAGCTCTCCATCGAAAGCTGTCCCCTGAGCCCCCGGTCGATCAGGCTTGTCATCACCTGGGGGTCGTCGAGATCGACTTCGGTCGCGCCGGTACTCAGCAGCCGGCTCTGCTGCAGCTCGATAATGACTGGAATCCTGAAACCGCTGGACACGGACTGCGCCGGGCCCTGCGCGGTCTTTACGTTGAGGAGCACCCGTACGACCGAACCGATTTCGACGCCTTTGATCTTCACCGCCGCGCCGACCCGAAGGCCGTTCACGTCGCCCTCGAAGAACAGCACGTACTCGTGCTTCTTCTGAAGGAGCCGTCCCCCGCCGAGCACTATGGTCGCCAACACTGCGAGCACAATCGCGCCCAACACGAACGCTCCCACGATGGCCGGATTGGCTTTCTTACCCATGATGGTCTCCGATTTCCGGTCCGGCGCGGGTCAGAAAGCGATGCACTCGCGGATCGCCGCAATGGTCGAGCAACTCCTTGGGGGCTCCGCTCGCGATCATCGTCTTGCTATCGCCGTCCAGGAACACGCTGTCATCGCCGATCTTGAAGATGCTCGCCAGCTCGTGCGTCACTACCACCACGGTCGAACCGAGATTGTCGCGCAAATCGAGGATCAACTCATCTAGCAGGCTCGAACTTATCGGATCGAGTCCGGCCGAAGGTTCGTCGAAGAACAAGACCTCGGGATCGAGCGCCATCGCGCGCGCGAGGCCCGCCCGCTTCTGCATCCCGCCGCTGATCTCGCCCGGATAAAAGTCCTCGAAGCCGCTGAGTCCAACCAGCGCGAGCTTGAGCGCGGCGACTTCGCGGATCTCGGCCAAGCTCAGGTCGGTAAATTCGCCGAGCGGGAGCCCGATATTTTCGCTCAGCGTCATCGAACTCCACAGCGCGCCGCCCTGATACAGCACGCCGAAGCGCCGGAGCATCGCCTCACGCTGCGCGGGCCCGGCCTTGGTGAAGCTCTGCCCCTCGTACAGCACTTCGCCGGCCGCCGGTTCCATAAGGCCGATCATGTGACGCAGCAGCGTGCTCTTGCCGCTACCGGAGCCTCCCATGATTATGAAGATCTCGCTGCGCTTGATCGTGAAGTTCAGGTCGTGCATCACCAGATTGTCGCCGTAAGCCATCGTAAGGCCGCGCACCTCGATGCACTCGCCCTGATTCCGCCTGGAACCGCCGCCGTTTGCTCTTTTCGATTCCGCCACCGGATCTCCCGAGACCGCGCTCAGATCTTGAGTATATTGAACACCACCGCGAAAATACCGCAGCTCACGACTATCAATACTATACTCATTACCACAGCCCTGGTGGTCGCTTCCCCGACCGCCGAAGAGCTATTGCCGCATTCGAAGCCGCACAGGCATCCGGCGAAAGCGATCAGGATCCCATAGACGAGGCTCTTGAACAGCCCGCCGAGCAGATCGTGCGCGTGAAGGGCGTGGATGCTTTCGCCCATATAGGCGGCGGGCGACAACCCGAGCATGCTGGCGCCTATCGACGCCCCGCCGATGATTCCCATGAAGTCGGAATAGAGACACAGCAGCGGCATCATAAGGGTCAGCGCTATGATTCTCGGCAGCACCAGAAACTCGATTGGCGAAATCCCCATCGTAGTCATCGCATCGATTTCCTCGGTGACCTTCATGGTCCCGATCCGCGCGGCGAACGCCGCGCCGGTCCTGCCGGTTACGATCATCGCGGTCATAATCGCACCCATGTCGCGCGCCGTCCCTATCGCGACCAGATCCGCCACATAGATTTGCGCGCCAAATTGCTGAAGCTGCACCGCGCCCATGAAGGCCAGGATCACTCCGACCAGGAAGCTGATCAGGGTTACGATACCGAGACCGTTGGCGCCGCAGTCCTGGACGTACTCGAACAGGTCGGAGACGCGATAGCGGGCCCTGCCGCGGGCAAGGTTGCCGAACGCGACCACGACCTGTCCGAGAAACCGCAGAGATTCGCCGAGCGAGTCCGCCGTCGCAATACTGACTCGTCCGACGCGCTCGACCAGCGACGGCCGCCGCTTGCCGCGACTGTCGTCTTTTTTTTCCTTGACGGCTTCGGCCAGTTCGAGCAGATTTTTCAGGCCGTGCGGCAGTCCGCTTGGGTCGGCCTCAATACCGCGCCGCGTGCAAAGCTCGCTCACTGACCAGACGAAACTGAGCAGGCTGGAATCCCATTCGGCGAGCCCGCCGGACTCGAACGCGACCCGCTGCGGAGCGGACCCAGCGTGAAGCTCCTGTTCCATCCGGCTCGCCGAGGGCATCCCGTGGCGCATCCGCCATGCCCCTTGCAGGCGGATCAAGAGGGTGCCATCTCCGGTCCTCTCGAATGACAGATTGTCGTTCGGTGTCACCTGCTTGACCTGAAGTCGCCCGGCGCCCTTCCGCCGCAACTTTCCCAGCTATCTCAGCCGATGAACGCGCGCTGGATTTTGCAACCTTTGAAAAACCTTGTCCTGAGCGCGGCGCGAGCGCAAGGGGGTAGCCGGGACGACTCCGGCAAGCTCGCCTGTAACATCCCGAAGTCTCTGTGCCGTATGATTGCGCAACGATTGCCCGCCCCTTGTGCAATCCGAAGTTGCGCGGTTCACGAATCCAAGAGAAAGTGGCCCTTCGCCAATGGCACGCAGTCTGCTCCTACTGACGCTCGTTGGACGGAGGACGTGGAAGTTCCCCCCTGCTAAGAGAAGCCCCGTACCATAGCAGTCCAGGCCATACGCGCCTCCGTCCAACACTAAAACCTCCAATTCTTCATGGCCGGTCGCTCCTGACTTGGCCGATCCCGCCCTGATCGATTTCGCTCCGCTTGCCAGTGCGAAATGTTTTGTGCTCCGATCCTCCACGGCGAGGAGGCACGCGGCATGGAATCGAACCGCACCGAAGTGGCGCAGGCAAACCCGTCGCCGGCGCAGATGATCGATCTCGATCGCTGATCCGATCACTGATCTGCGCGGCGACGCGGCGCGCGAATTGACGCGGCATTGTCGCCGCCAGCTCGACGAGACCGGCGCCTGCGAGCTGCCGGGTTTCCTCACTCCGCAATGCGTGGCGCAACTGGTTGCGGAGGGCGACGCCCTGTCGGCCCGGGCCTATCACAGCGTCGTAACCGGCACCGCGTATATCGAGAATCCGGACTTCACGCTTCCGGACGACCATCCGCGGCGGATCTTCGGCACCTCGTCGGTCGGAGTAATCGCCTACGATCAATTCCCGGCCGATTCGGCGCTGCGGCGGCTCTACGAATGGGATCCCTTGATGGAATTCATCGGCGCCGCGCTCGCCAAGGAACGCCTGTATCGTTACGCCGATCCGATGGGCGCGCTCAATCTGGCCGTGATGGGCGACGGCGAGAAGCTGTTCTGGCACTACGATCAGACCGACTTCGTAACCTCGATCGCGCTGCGCGACGCCGAAGACGGCGGCGACTTCGAGTACGCTCCGTTGATCCGCAGCGCCGGCGAAGAGAATTACGCCACGGTAAAGCAGGTGCTCGAGGACTCCAGTGATCGGGTCGTGCGCGTGCCGATGTGCCCGGGCACGATGCTGCTGTTCGAGGGGCGCAATTCGATCCATCGCGTGACGCCGATTCGCGGCCGTATCACGCGGCTGGTCGCGCTGCTGGCGTACGACACCAAGCCCGGCACCCGGAGCAGCAAGCTGTTGCAACTGGCCCGCTATGGGCGAGCGGCGTAGGCAAGTCGCCGCCGGTCCACGCCCAACGCCCCGCCTGGAACGCGACCTGCTCGGCGAGCTCGCGGTTCCGGCCGGCGCGCTGTATGGAATCCAGACCGTCCGCGCGCTTCGCAATCTCAGTTTCTCCGGCAAGACGCTCGGGCACTATCCCGCGATTATCCGCGCACTCGCGATCGTGAAGCAGGCCGCCGCGCGCGCCAATCGCGCCGCGCGCGTGCTCGACGTGCGCGTGGCCACCGCAATCGAGCGTGCCTGCGACGCGCTGATTGCGGGAGAGCATCTCGATCAATTCCCGGTTGACGTGCTCGGCGGCGGCGGCAGTATCGCGATCAACATGAACCTCAACGAGGTGATCGCCAATCTCGCCAACGAACAGACTGGAGCGCCGCGCGGCAGCTACGCGCCGGTGCATCCGAAGGCCCACGTCAATGCCTCGCAATCGACCGCTGACGTATGCCATTCCGCGATCCGAATCGCGATCCTTCATCGATGGACCGCGACGCGCGTGGCGCTGGCGACGTGCGCGAGTGCGGCGCGCGCCAAGGCCGCGCAATTGCGCAGCGTGATCGCGATCGCGCGCACCTGCCTGCAGGACGCATCACCGGTCGCGCTCGGCGAGCTGTTCGGCGGTCACGCGACGGCGATCGAACGACGAATCGCCGCGCTCGATCGCAGCGTCGAGGCGCTGCGGCAAATCAATCTCGGCGGCACCGCCATCGGCTCGGGCGAGGGCGCGCCGGCGGCCTATCGCCGCGCCGTGATTCCGCGTCTCAACGAGCTTACCGGCCTGCGCCTTCGCCGTCGCGACAATCTTTACGACGCCGCGCAGAACATCGACGACCTCGCCGAAGTCGCCGCACAGTTCGGGATACTGGCTGAGGTGCTCATCAAAATCGCGCAGGACGTTCGCCTGCTCGCTTCGGGTCCCGACGGCGGCTTCGCCGAAATTATCCTCCCGAGCGTCCAGGAGGGTTCGTCATTTTTTCCGGGCAAGATCAATCCGGTGATCGCGGAAACCCTGCTGCAATGCTGCTTCCAGGTGCTGGGATGCGAACGGACCGCGCGCCTGGCGCTGGAGCGCGGCGAGCTTGACCTCAATGTTTTCGAGGGCGCGGCCGCGATTAACCTGCTCGACGCGATGGACATGATGGAAGCTGCCGTCACGCGGTTCACTGAGCTGTGCCTCGTCGGTATCACCGCGAACGAGCCTCGATGCGCCGAGCCTCGCCGCTCGCGCCCGCTTCAAGCCCCGAAATTCGCGAACCATCGTGTCGAAATCGGCGCGGCTGGATCGTCGTAGCAAGTGAAGGGCGAAACGGCCCGATGCCGCCGCGCCCAACGCTAAGACAAAAGGACGAGACGATGAAATTCATCTTCATGGGCTTTGAGCGTAGAGGCGAGTGGCCTCAACTGTCGCAGGCCGAGCAGCAGCGTCGCATCAGGAAGCATCAGGATGCTCTCGTGCGGATATTCGCCCAGCGCTCGGCTGCGGGTCGCGGTCACCTGACCTTCAGCGTCGGTCTTCACGACACCGAGGAGTCGCAGACCGTGCGGCTCAAGGGCGGCAAACATTCCGTCACCGACGGCCCGTTCGCCGAAAGCAAGGAAGTTCTGGCGGGCTTCGACGTCATCGACTTCGACTCCCGCGAACAGGCGGTCGAATGGTACCGGAGCATCGACTTCGATCATAAGACCCACATCCAGGAAATTCGTCCCGTCCGCGATATGGCATTCATCTATCACGGCCACCGGCCCGCGCTCGCCTCCAAGTTCCTGCTTCAGTTCGGATCGGCGCCCGCCAGCCAATCCGAAGCCGAGTCGGAGCGGATCTTTCGCACCGCCGGAGACGTAACCGCCGAGTACGTGCGCAAGGGCTTCATGGACGAATCGATCTGTTACGCGGGCGCGCGCCTTGGACCGCCCGAACAAGCGATCACGTTGCGCCAGAGCGCCTGCCGCGTCGTCACCACCGACGGACCCTTCGCCGAAGGCCGCGAGGTGATCGGCGGCTTCAGCGTGCTGCAATGCGCCTCCCGCGATGAGGCGGCGCGATGGGCGCAAAAGTACTCATTCGTGGAAGGCGACATCACCGAGGTCATACCCTGCGGACTGTGGTGGACGCATCTGACTTGACAGCAAGGGGCAATGCACGCGACCAATCGAAGCGGAAAACTCGAACCGCGACAAATCGAAGGAGGATAGCGATGAAATACATGCTGTTGATCGTGAATGATCCCAAGGCGCCACGCGTCCCGGATTCTGAAATGGGCAAGATGATGGGCGCCTTTCAGAAAATCACCGAAGACCTGCAAGCGCAGGGCAAGTTGGTCCATTCGGCCCGCCTGCGCCCCACCGACGAGGCCAAGACTGTGCGATTGGCGCGCGGGCCCAAGCCGGTCGTGATCGACGGCCCGTTCACCGAGAGCAAGGAAGCAGTCGGCGGCTACTACATGATCGATTGCGCGTCGGTAGCCGAAGCAATCGAATGGGCCAAGCGCTTCCCGCCCTATTTTTCGATCGAAGTAAACGCGGTCTGGGAAATGTAGGCTGCGGCGCGCGCCCGGTTTCGCACTCGGCCGGCCGGGCCGCTAGACTTGCCCCTCGATGGCGCAGGGGCAAGTCCAACCGGCGGCGTATCGCGCGATGCTCGACGATCTGTTCCGGCGCGAGTCGGCCCGGATCGTCGCCACCCTGATGCGCCTGCTGGGCGACCTCGATCGCGCCGAGGAAATCCTGCAGGAGACCCTGGTCGCCGCCATCGAGCACTGGTCTTCCGCCGGCGCACCCGAAAATCCCGCCGCGTGGATCACCGCGGTAGCGAAGAATCGCGCGATCGATCACATCCGGCGGGCGCGGATCTACCGCTCCAAGCGCGAGGAGATCGCCCGCGAGCAGGCGACGCTCCAATCGCACGCGGCCACGCACGACGACCCTGAAACTATTCCCGACGATCGCCTGCGGCTGATCTTCATCTGTTGCCATCCGGACCTGCCGGTCGAGAACCGCGTCGCGCTGACGCTCCGACTCATCGGCGGACTTTCGACGCCCGAAATCGCGCGCAGTTTCCTGGTGCCGGAGGCGACCGTCGCCCAGCGCATCGTGCGCGCCAAGCGTGCCATCGGCGATCGCAAGCTCGCTTACGCGATCCCGAATCCCGCCGAGCTCCCGGCGCGCCTCTCATCGGTGCTGTCGGTCATCTACCTGATATTCAATGAGGGCTACGCCGCGATGGCCGGGTCTGAATTGACCCGCACCGACCTCACCATCGAAGCGCTTCGGCTCGGCACGATGCTCTGTGAGCTGATGCCCGCCGAGTCTGAGCCGCTGGCTCTCCTCGCCCTGATGGAATTGCAGGCCTCCCGCCATCGCGCGCGCGCCGACACCGAGGGCAACGTAGTGCTGCTCGCCGATCAGGACCGCAGCCGATGGGACCACGAACTGATTCGCCGCGGCCTCGATCACCTCCAAAGGGCGCAAGGCCAAACAGCGCAAGTCCAAGCAGCGGATGTCCGCGCGGGCATCTACCACTTGCAGGCCGCCATCGCACGATGCCACGCCACGGCCGCAACCTGGGCCGCTACCAACTGGCGCGAGATCGCAGATCTCTATGCCCGCCTGCAACGGATCGCGCCGTCACCGATAGTCGAGCTAAACCGCGCAATCGCGGTCAGCATGGTCGAAGGCCCCGCCGCGGGACTCGCGATCCTGGACGCGATCGCCGACGCGCCCGCGCTGAGGGAATACCACCTGCTCCCCGCCACGCGCGCCGACTTCCTGCGCCGGATGGAACAATGGCCATCCGCCGCCGCCGAGTACCGCCGCGCACTCGCGATAGTCCGCAACGATCGCGAGCGCGACTTCCTACGCCGCCGCCTCGCCGAATGCGAATCGCACACCACCGCCAGTCGCTAGAGACGAAGCGGACACGCTACTATTTGTCTTATCCGAGAGGTTGTGTTTTTTTTCGATGGACATTGGCGGAGTCAGCCACCCTCGCCTCTCCTGGATCAGGAAGTAGGACCGGCGTCTCGCCGGTCGCGGCCGGCGGGACGCCGGCCCTACTTCGGATCGAGACCGCGAGAGGAGAAGGTTTGCGCCTTTCCTTGACCAGGACCAAAGGGGCCCAGACCTCTTCACCACACCACGAACTCGCGACTCTGGACTACGCCACGCACCGCTGCCACATAACATCCCGGAGGAGGACCCTTCCGATGCCGACCCAATCGCCCACCCTTCGCCAACGCCGTGAAGCCGTAGTCCGCGACCACATGGAATCCGAGAACGCCCAGGACTTCGAGCACACGCTCAAGACCTTCGCCCATCCGCGCTACGAGCTGATCGCCGACGGCGAAGTCTACGACGGCGCCGACGCCGTGATGGCCTACTATCGCGCCTCGCGCGCCGCGTTCCCCGATCAGCGCAACGAGGTCCACGCCCTCCATCACGCCGACGACGCGTTAATCGTCGAGTTCGACCTGCTCGGCACGCACAAAGGCCCGATGCGGGGCATCCCGCCCACCGGAAAATCCTTCCGCTGCCGGATGGTAGCGCTATTCATCTTCAAGGACGATCGAATCATCTGCGAGCGAGTCTACTTCGATTCGGCAACCATCCTGCGCCAACTCGGCCTGGCTGGGTAACGGGCCCATCTGACGGTAGCACTACCCGCGCTGCAGGTCATCGTGAGCGAAAGCCGCTGAAGTGGGCAATCTACGCTGGGCCATCGGTGACAAGCTGGATAAGCTTTGCGACCCAGGCATCGAAATGGGGGCATTCGCGGCGAAATGCTGCTAATCCTATCCGCTTCGCTATCAAGATGCCGGAGACTGTTTTGACGTAGTCTGGAAGAATTTGCAGAATGCGCTTCGACGGCGCCGTGGTTTCGCCGTCGTCAATGTCTTCGGGACTTCCGTGCTGCGCACGGATCTCTTGTAGCTGTATGACGGCTTTCTCCGCGTCCGGGAACGCGTTGATGAACTTGCCGGGGTCCGAGAACAGCAACGCTTCGAATTCATGAGGCTGAACGTAAGGAAGGAAGCGCTGGCCGACGACGCTGTCTCCAAACTGCTGCCTGATGTCGTGCAGGAACTGCTCTTCAAGGCACTCCACGCGCTTCTGTGGTTGCAGAATTGTTTGACAGGCGGCGTATCCTGGAAAGTCCTCCGGCAGGCGGTAGAGATCGATCAGTGTGCTGAACCAAGAATCGGCGTTCTGGTCCTCTTTCATCCAGCGCCTGAGGTCTCTTGACAACTTTCCGTAGCTGTCCCATCCTCCTCGGAAAAGGCGCCCGTGCCTTCTTCCAGTAGTGATTGAATGGGCGTCGATGAAGATGTGATGGGCACCGAGCTCCGGAGCTAACACTTCATTAACAAACCCTTCCTCTGTTTGCCCTTCGACTACCAGGTGCAGTCTCATCAATGCGAGGGTCTACCTCCCAGCACATTCTTCTCCCAGAGCTCTGAGAGAGTGTACTCGTCGAGCCAATCGGCGAACTCTTCCGCTCCTAAGCGCCGGAAACTGGATTCTTGGTGCGAGCGTTGCGTTACTACGATGTTCTCTGGATCGAACCGATCGATCAGTGAAACCGACTGAGTAGCGACGATCACTTGTACATGCCTAGCCACCGTCTTCAGCAATCCGGCCAGAATCTCAACGGCATACGGGTGTAGGCCCAGTTCAGGTTCGTCGAGGATGAGGACGTTCTGGAAGGTCGCGCTCGGGCTGCTGCAGGAGCCCCACAAGGGCCATAGCGCGGAGCATACCGTCGGCGGCCTGCGATGCGTTGAAGACGCTGTCCGATCCAAGTTCTTGCCAACGCAGTAGTAGCCGGCCATTTTCGGGCTGAAATTCAAAGGTCGCGAAGAACGGGAGAATCAACCGGATGGTGTCAACTATCCTCTGGTAGTGCCTCGGTTCGTCCCTCTCGAGGCGGTACAAAAACGGGGCGAGGTTCGCGGCATCCTCCTTCAGCCTGTGACCGTCGTCGATATCCCATTTTTGGCGGATTCGGGCCGTCGGCGACGTGTTGTGGAACTGGTGGACGATGATGCGCCGCAGCATCCCGTGAATTATCTTCGCGGTCTTGTTCCCTCCTTCCGCCATGGCGATCAGTTGTGGTTCCTTGTGTCCTGCCCCCAATCCAGGAGCGGGACGATTGTCGTGGTCAGGACGTCGGAATCGGAACCACTCCTCCGCAAAGACCAGCGTGTCACCTGCGGCGTGGAACAGACGAAAGCCGTATTCGTTCAGGCCGGCGTCTGTCGTTAAACACAGGGTCGCTTCGATCTCTCGCGCACGCGTCTTCCCGTCATGCAGGAGTGCGCTGGCTCCCCCTTGCCCGGCCACGTAGGTTTGGAGCTGACCAGGAGGAACAAGCGCCCAAGAAAGCAGCCGAAAGAACGATATAAAATTGCTTTTCCCCGCGCCGTTGGGTCCGATCAGAACCGTGAGCGAACCTGGCTCGAAATTCTGAAGCTCACGGATCGTCTTGAACCCCCTCAGAGAGAGCCCGGACAGTCGCGGTCTCATGCCCCTTAAATTACTCTTGAGGCAAGGAGTTCGGTAGAGGGCGCCTCAACTGATGCCAAGGGAACTATACATAACTCACTTTGTCGGTGTTCGGGCGTCAACGCGCGGCAGAACTCGCCTGCGTGGAAAGCGCCTTTGATTCAAAACCGGGCTTGAACCTTGCGTTTGCAGGCGGACTGTTGTTGATGCGAGGATTCAAAATGGAAATTCCGTTAAAATTCTCCCGCTATTCCACCGCGATCGCGATGGTCCTGAGCGCGGCGCTCGCCTCGGCCGCGATGGCGCAGAACGCGCCCGACTTCGCCGCCGTCGTGGCGGCACTGAACGCTGCCAACGCGCAGCCGGGTCCGCGCATTGTGCCGGCGCGCAGGATCCCGGTGCCCGACACTGCCAGCCCGCAATTGCAGGCCGTGATCGCGAAGCCGTATCCATACTGGAACGCCAACCCGAAAGACGCCATCGAGTGGAAGGAGCTGATCGCCAAACAAGCCGCCGACGGCGCAGCCGCGCTGCCGGCCCTCAGGGAGAAGCTGGGTGTCACGATGCGGCCCGCTGTGATCGGCGGCGTGAGGGCCTTCATCCTTACGCCCAGGGTCATCCCGCCTGCCAACCGCCATCGCCTGCTGGTACATGTGCATGGCGGCGGTTACATCTTCAACTCCGGCGAGGCCGGAACCGCGGAAGCCACCTTGATGGCCGCGTTCGGCGGCTTCAAGGTGATCTCTTTTGACTATCGGATGCCGCCCGACCATCCCTACCCTGCGGCGATGGACGACGCGATGGCGGTGTGGAAAGCGGCGATCAAAATGGAGCAGCCGCGCAACATGGCGATCTTCGGATGCTCGACCGGCGGTGGTATGACGCTGGCGATGATTCTGCGCGCCAAATTGGAGCACCTGCCGCTACCCGCGGCGATCGCGCCCGGTACGCCGTGGTCGGACATGACCGAGACCGGCGACACTTACAGGACCAATGAATGGCTCGACAATGTCCTGGTGAGCTACAACGGCATGCTGGGCCGCGGGGCGCAGCTTTACGCCAACGGGCATGATCTGAAAGACCCGCAGCTCTCTCCCATCTACGGCGACTTCCACGGCTTCCCGCCCACTATCCTGACCAGCGGCACGCGCGACCTGTTCCTCAGTAACACGGTCCGCACCCATCGCAAGCTGCGTCAGGCCGGTGTGGAAGCTGTTCTACAGGTGTTCGAGGGCATGTCCCACGCCCAGTATCTCGCCGACCCCGATGCGCCCGAGACCAAGGAAGCCTTCACGGAGATCGCTCGCTTCTTCGACCAGCATCTCGGCAAGTAGGAAGGGCAGTCACGCGGGCCCCTCGGGAAAGCGCGGCAGATCATCGGCAATCGATGTCCACGCAGCGCGAGAACTCCAGTGCATATGAGCCTGGAGGCGGATCGCGGGCTCGGTATCAAGAGAGCCCGCCGGCACAATTACTTCCCGTCCGCTCCGCGAATGATGCGGCAGCGGCGAGCCGCATCGCGAGCAGAACGTGTTGGAGAAGCTGCGCGCTGAGGGCAGATCAAAGCGCACGACCAGGTCTTGTCCAGCGGTCCAGGTGAATTGGTCCGGGGCGACGCGCAGATTGGCGGTGTGCGCACTGCCGCTCGCTTTACGGCAGCGCGAACAGTGGCAGTAGACAAAGCTCTGGAATGGCTCTGCCACTTCATACGTGACTGCTCCACAAAGACATCCGCCGCGCAGCACTTGATTCATAGGCACAGGTTAGCGCCCGGCTTCGCCGATGGCCATGTCTCCCGAGGTGCTACGAGACCATCCGAGATCGAAGCGACACTCAGAAATCGAGCCCGAACGTCCGCGCCTTGCCCCATCATCTAACACGCAGCGACCTGGCTGATTTCCAGAAGCCCTGCGCGCATCGCCACTCGCCGACATATCAGTCGCTGGTCTGACGCGAGCCTTCGGCTGCGGTCTCTCGAGTGCATAGAGGCGCTGCACCCCCGTCTGCGGGTGTTTTTAAGATCACACGAATTCGCTATTCTCCGCGTGTTTCCGAAATACGGAAACGTCGGCGTTGACTAAGCTCGAGCATATACCTGGCTGCGGCGGAGCATTAGCTGGCTCCGTAAGCGGTTGGCAGCGACGGCAGTGGGATGGCCGCCGATGCAATTGGATTTAGAGAAGATGATGGGGCGAACGAAGCCTCTATCTTTCGCGCTGCTGGCACTGGGTATGTCCGTGCCCGCGTTCGCCGACGATTGGGGGATGGGCGCGGCCAACTCGCGGCTCCCGCCGAGCAGCGTGTTCGCTCCGGTCTCGACGCCTGCCGCCGAGGTCAACTCGATCGCGATCTTCGCTCTGGCGCTCACCGGCGCGATCTTTCTGGTCGTCGCCGGACTGCTCGCTTACAGCGTGATTCGTTTCCGCGCCCGCGCGGGCGACGACAATCGGGAGCCGGCGCAGGTCTACGGAAGCAATCCGATCGAGCTGGCGTGGACGACCGTTCCGATCCTGATCGTCTTCGTCCTGCTTCTTACCACCGCTCGGACCATCTACACGGTGCAGGCGGCTCCGAGACCCCCGGGCGCGATCGGCGTGCGCGTGATCGGACATCAATGGTGGTGGGAATTCCAGTATCCGGATTTCGGCATCGTGACTGCCAACGAGCTGCACGTGCCGGTGAGCGATCCCGCCAATCCGACGCCGACCTTCCTCGACCTGGAGTCGGCGGACGTGGCGCATAGCTTCTGGGTGCCGCGTCTCGCGGGCAAGACCGACATCATACCGAACAAGAAAAACTCCATGTGGATCGACCCGCATCAGGCCGGAACTTACCTCGGGCAATGCGCCGAGTTCTGCGGCACCGAGCACGCGCTGATGCTGCTGCGGGTGGTCGTCGAGCCGCGCGAGGATTGGAATCGATGGGTCGCCGCGCAACGGCAAACCGCGGTCCAGGACCCGGCGGTCGCACATGGCCGCGAGGTGTTCGAATCGACCGCGTGCGTCAATTGCCACACGGTCCGGGGCACGATCGCCAACGGCCGCTTCGGTCCCGACCTCACCCATCTGATGAGCCGCGAGACTATCGGCGCCGGCACCGCGCTCAACACGGCGGCGCATCTGCGGATCTGGCTTACTGATCCAGCGGTGATGAAACCGGGCGTGCTGATGCCCGCGATGAACCTCAATGGGAAAGACCTCGACGACGTCGCCGCCTACATGGCGACGCTCAAGTAGGCCCACAGTGAGTAGCATCACCGGAACAGAACAGGAAATGGCGCTGGCGCCCGCGGGAGTCGATCAGTCGCTGCCGCTACTCGGCAGGCTGCACGGATGGGTTATCACGGTCGATCACAAACGTCTGGGCCTGATGTATATCGGCGGTGGTCTGGTGTTCCTGCTGGTCGCGGGATTGCAGGCGCTCACGATTCGGTTGCAACTCGCGATCCCGGAAGCCGGGCTGGTCGCTCCCCAAACCTTCAACCGGTTGCTCACGATGCACGGCACCGCGATGGTTTTCCTGGTCGGGATGCCGATTCTAACCGGATTCCTGAACTACCTGGTGCCGCTGATGATCGGCGCGAACGATCTCGCCTTTCCGCGCCTCAATGCGTTCGGTTTCTGGCTGTGGCTCTTCGGCAGCCTGCTGCTCTACTTCAGCTATATCGGCGGCGAAGGTTTGTACGGCGCCGGCAGCGCACCCGACATCGGATGGTTCGCCTACGCACCGCTCAACGAGCGCGCATTCTCGCCCGGCAACGGCATCGACTACTGGATCCTGAGCATCTTCCTGACCAGCGTCGGCTCGACCGCGACCGCAATCAACCTGATCGCGACCACCTTCTCGATGCGATGCGAGGGCATGACGCTCTCCCGGATGCCGATCCTGGCGTGGCTGGCGATCGTGACGTCATTTCTGATGCTGGTCGCGCTGCCGCCGCTGGCGGCCGCGCAGGTGATGCTGCTGCTCGATCGTTTTCTCGGCGCGCATTTTTTCGACACCCAGGCCGGCGGGTCGGCAGTTTTGTGGCGGCACTTCTTCTGGATCTTCGGCCATCCCGAGGTCTACATACTCGTGATGCCGGCCTTCGCCTTCGCCTCGGAGATTATCCCGGTATTCTCGCGCAAGGTGATTTTCGGCTACGAGGTGATGGTCGCGGCGTCGTGCGCGATCGGTTTCATCAGCCTGAGCGTGTGGGCGCATCACATGTTCGCGGTCGGCATGACGCCGGCGGGCAACACCTTCTTCGCGGCCTCGACGATGCTGGTCGCAGTCCCGACCGGGATCAAAATCTTCAACTGGCTCGGCACGATGTGGGGCGGCAAGATCCGTTTCAAAATGCCGATGCTGTTCTCGATCGGCTTCCTGTTTCAGTTTCTGATCGCAGGCTTGACCGGGATCCTCTTGTCGGTGGCCCCGTTCGACTGGCAGCTCACCGAAACCTACTTCGTGGTCGCACACTTTCATTATGTGCTGGTCGGCGCGATCGTCTTCATGATTTTCGCGGCGATTTACTACTGGTTTCCCAAAGCGACTGGACGGATGCTGAGCGAGCGCCTGGGCCGCTGGCACTTCTGGCTGTTCCTGATCGGCTTCCATCTGACGTTCGACACGATGCACTTCGCCGGGCTCAGAGGGATGCCGCGCCGCATCTATACCTATCAGCCGGGCCGCGGGCTGGAGACCCTCAACCTGATCGAATCGATCGGCGGACTGGTCCAGGCCCTCGGCATCCTGATGTTCCTCATCAATGTGGTCACGTCGCTCAAATCGGGCGCCGTGGCGGGCAATGATCCGTGGGACGCGTGGACGCTCGAGTGGTCAACGACTTCGCCGCCGCCCGAGTACAACTTCGCGGCTGCGCCCGTCGTCCAGAGCCGCCGGCCGCTGTGGGACTTGAAGCATCCCGAAGATCCCGACTGGAAGTACGAATGAACCGGAGCCGCAAATGACTTCCGTTGTCGCAGCCGCTCCACCCGTGCCGTGGACTTTGCCGCCACGCGGACGGGTCGGAATGCTGGGTCTGATCCTGACCGAGAGTGCGTTCTTCTCGATTTTCGTAGTCGCCTACATCTTCTATATAGGCAAGAGTCTCACCGGCCCCTACCCGCGCGATGTGCTCGAAGTGCCGATCGTGAACACGGTCTGTCTGCTTTCGAGCAGTATCACGATCGCGCTCGCGGTCCGCGCCTTGCGCAACGGCTGGACCAGGGCATTCGGCCTGTGGTGGCTGATCACGCTCGCGCTGGGAGCAGAGTTCCTGGGCGGGACCGCGATGGAATGGCACCGGCTGATCTATCAGCGTGGCCTGACCATCGGCACCAATCTGTTTGGCACCACTTACTACTCGTTGGTCGGCCTGCACGCGCTCCACGTCACGATCGGCCTCATTCTCATCATGTTGGTCTTGATCTTCACCACGCTGGGCTACGTGGACCAGCGCCACGCCGAGCGAACCGAGATGCTCTCGTGGTACTGGCACTTCGTCGAACGCGGTGTGGGTGGTCGTATTCCTCACCGTTTACGTAGTCGGCCGCTGACGAGGCTGCGATGGACAGCAAAGCCGAGCAGCCGCAGAATCCAGCGCAGCAAAATCCCGCGGAGCCAAGTCTAATGTCGCGCGAGATGCCGGCGCCAACCGCATGGCCGATGGTCATGGCGCTGGGATTGACCCTGGGGTGCGCGGGACTTGTTACGACCGCCACGGTGAGCGCCGTTGGTGTTGTGCTCGCGATCGCCGGCGCGATCGGATGGTTCCGCGAAGTGCTGCCCGTCGAGCATCACGAGCCGGTCACCGTAACGGCCGCCGACACCGTCGTCGCGCCGGTCGCCGTTGGCGTCGCTAGGCTCCAGGTCGGCGAAGATGGCCATCGCGCGCGCCTGCCGCTGGAAATTTACCCCTACTCGGCGGGAATCAAAGGCGGCATCGCCGGCGGTTTCCTCATGGCAGTACTCGCGTCGCTGGAAGGAATCATCATGCACGGCAGCCCGTGGTACACGATCAACATTCTCGCGGCGACCATCAGCCCCGAGATGGCGCGCGCCGACCTGGCAACGCTGTGCACGTTCAACCAACAGGCCTTCGTTCAGGCGCTTGTGATTCACGCGGTCCTCTCGCTGCTGATGGGCCTGCTGTACGGGATTATGCTCCCGATGTTTCCCAGGTCTCCCGCGCTGTTCGGCGGCTTGGTCGCCCCGCTGCTTTGGACGAGCGTGATCTGGGCCTCGCTGAGAGCGATCAACCCGTTGCTCGACGCCCGAATCGAGTGGGGCGGATTCATCATCTGCCAGATCGCGTTCGGCCTGATGGCGGGCCTGGTAACCGCGCGCTATGAGCGGATCGCGACTTTCCAGCATCTGCCGTTCGCATTGCGCAGCGGTATCGAGGCCCCCGGCGTCGGTATCCGCGAGGGGCGCGAATGACGGCGATGCGACGACGCCGGCTGGCGGCGGCTGCGTGTCTCGCGGCTATGATCGCCGTTGGGATCGCAGCCGGCGGCTGCGATTGGATGCCGGGCCGTCCGCTGGCGGCTGATCGGCCGATCTCACCCTCTGAGGTGAAGGACTTCGCGCGGCTCTACGGTGAAAACTGCGCCGGCTGCCATGGCCGCGACGGCACGCTGGGCGCGGCTGTTCCCTTGAACAATCCGGTTTACCTCGCGCTGGCCGACGACGCCTCAATACGCAAGGTGATCGCGCAAGGGCGTCTGGGCACCGCGATGCCTCCGTTCGCGGCCAGCGACGGCGGCTCTCTGACTGATGCGCAAATCGACATCTTGATTGCCGGGATGCGCCAGCGATGGGCGCAGCCGGACGCGCTCGCCGGGTCTGCGCCATCTTACGCGGCCGAGGGCAGCGCAGATCGCGAGCGAGGCGCAAAAGTGTACTCGGAGTATTGCGAATCGTGCCATGGCCCCGGCGGCCAAGGTCCGAACGGCAATGCCGGCGACCGCGCCGGATCGATCGTGGATGCGGCCTACCTGTCGCTGGTGAGCGATCAGGCGCTGCGCACACTAATCATCGCGGGACGGCCAGACCTGGGCCATCCCGATTGGCGTAGCTACGTGCCCGGCCGGCCGCTCGAATCAAAGCAGGTCTCGGACCTCGTCGCATGGCTGGCTGCAAAGCGCAGGCGGTGACGGCGGATTCGCGCTGATAGGCCCTGATGAGAGAGCGACCGATGGGACAGACGTCAAAATCGACTGGACCGCTTGAAGCACCCACGCAAGCCGCAGGAACCTCGCGACGTGGTTTCCTGCTCCGCGTCGGCGTGTTGATAAACGCACTCGCCGTGGCCGTGCTCGCAATTCCAATTCTCGGCTACGTCGCCTCGCCGATGCGCCGCGTCAAGTGGCTGAGCTGGATCTCACTGGGACCGCTCGGCGACTTCCCGGAAAATCAGACCCGCCTTGCGACCTACGTCAACCCGTTCGCAAGACCGTGGGACGGCGACACGACCAGGATTCCATGCTGGGTGCGGCGGGTAGTAGGCGAATCGTTCCAGGTGTTCGCGATCAACTGCACCCATCTCGGCTGCCCCGTGCGATGGTTCCAGGAGGCGGGATTGTTCATGTGCCCGTGCCATGGGGGCGCCTTCTATGCCGACGGCAGGCACGCGTCGGGACCGCCGCCGCGCGGCTTGTATCAATACGACTGGAAGGTCGAGCGCGGCGAACTGTGGATTCGCGCCGGCGAGCTGCCGACGCTCGGGAATCCGAGAGCGTAGCAGCACCGTTGTCATTCCGAGCGAAGCGAGGAGTCCTATGCCACGCCGAGCCGCCATCAGGTCATACTTCGTCTACATCCTGGCGAGTCGCGGCGGTGTGCTCTACACGGGCATGACGAACGACCTGGAGCGTCGGGTCTTCGAGCACAAGAACGGCACTCTTCCCGGCTTCACGAAGCGCTACAACGTCAACCGCCTTGTTCATTTCGAGGAATTCGATCAGGTCTATGACGCAATCGCCCGCGAGAAGCAGATCAAAGCCTGGACGCGCAAAAAGAGACTAGACCTCGTCAGATCGGGGAATCCAAAATGGCAGGACCTCAGCGAGCAATGGGTGGCATGAGATTCCTCGCTAAGCTCGGAATGACAAGGGGCGCTGGTATCAATGTTGTCATTCCGAGCGCGGCGAGGAATCCCATGCCACGCCGGGCCGCCGTCAGGTCATACTTCGGCTACATCATGGCGAGTCACGTATGATTCCGAGCCTCAAAACCATCGGCCGTTGGCTCGACGACCGCCTCAACGTGGGCGGGACGATCGCGGACGTCGCGGCGCATCCCGTGCCGCGCAGCTCGGCGAGCTGGTGGTACGTCTTCGGCAGCGCGACGCTGGTCACCTTGATCCTCCAACTCGTCACTGGCGTATGCCTCGCGACCGTATATGCTCCTTCGGCCGCGGGCGCGTGGAAAAGCCTGCTCTATCTGAACTACCAGCAGCCGCTCGGATGGTATCTGCGCGCGTTGCACGGATGGGGCTCGAATTTCATGGTCGCCCTGATGATCGTGCACATGGTGCAGGTCTTTCTCTTCGGCGCCTACAAGTACCCGCGCGAGCTGACCTGGCTGGCCGGCGTGGTCCTGCTGCTGTGTACGCTGGGGATGGCTTTCACCGGTCAGATCATGCGGTTCGATCAGGACGCGTACTGGGGTCTCGGCATCGGCGCGGCGATTATCGGCCGCGCACCGTTGATCGGCTACAAGCTGGTAGACCTGGTGCTCGGCGGGCCGATTATCGCCGGTGAGACGCTCTCGCGTTTCTTTACGCTGCACGTGTTCGTGATCCCGGGGCTGCTGATGGGCTTCGTTACGCTGCATCTGTTCCTGGTGCTCAGGCTCGGAATCAACGAATGGCCGATGCCGGGCCGGCTGGTGAGGCGCGAGACTTATTTGCGCCAGTATCACGAGCTGGTCGAACGCGACGGCGAGCCATTCGTCCCCTACGCGATGGAGAAGGACCTCGTGTTCGCCGGGCTGATTATCCTGAGCCTGCTGGTGGTCGCGGCGATCGAGGGTCCGATCGGTCCCAACGGCCAGCCTGATCCGACGATCATACAAACTGTTCCACGCCCGGATTTCTTCTTCCTGTGGCTGTTCTCGCTGTTCGCGCTGCTGCCGCCGTGGACCGAGACCTTCCTGATGCTGGCCGGTCCGCCAGCCGCGATCGCCGTCCTGCTCGCGCTGCCGTTTCTGTCGGGAACCGGCGAGAAGAGTTATCGCAACCGCCCGATCTCGGTGATCATCGTCATTATGGTCCTGGTCGCCGTCGGCACGCTGACCTGGCTCGGGACGCTCTCGCCGTGGTCGCCCGTGATGGATGCGTGGAGCGCGGCGCCGATACCGGTCGCCTACGTCAAAGGACGCACGCCGCTGGAGCTGCAGGGCGCGCTGCTGATCCAGAGCAAGCAATGCCGCAACTGCCATTCGCTGGGCGGCGCTGGCGGGATGCGCGGGCCGGCGCTCGATGACACCGCCACGCGGCTCACCGCCGATCAGATCGTCCGGCAGATCGTGCAGGGCGGCGGCAACATGCCGGCCTACGGAAAGAACCTGAGCCCGGCGCAGGTCACGGCGATCGTAGCTTTTTTGGAGACCATGCATCCGGCAGGCGAGCCCGCCGCCGCGGCTCCAGCCAGATAGAGGCCGATGAGCCCGATCGCACAAGCTGCGCTCGCCTCATGGACCGTCCCGACGGACGTGGTGGTCGTATCGATTGTCACCGGCATCATCTATATGCGCGGCTTCGTCAGGCTGCATCACCAGATGCCGGAGCGCTTTCCGCGCTGGCGCCTTGGAGCGTTTCTGGCAGGACTAGCGGCGATTCTGATCGCGATCGCGTCGCCACTGGCCGCGTTCGACGACCTGCTTCTTCAGATTCACATGATTCAGCACATGATCCTGATGTTCGTCGCGCCGCCGCTCCTGCTGCTCGGCGCGCCCGCGATCCCGATACTGCGCGGACTCCCTGCGGCGATCGCGAAGCCGGCGCTCGGACCGCCGATCGGATCGAAGGCCGTCCGCCGGCTCGGCCGCGGCGTGATCCATCCCGTAACCTGCTGGCTCGCGATGGCGGTGGCGTTCTGGGGATGGCACGCGCCCGGCCCGTTCCAGTTGGCGCTGAGATCGGAGGATTGGCACGCGATCGAGCACGGATGCTTTCTCGTGGCGGCGCTGCTCTTCTGGTTCCCGGTGGTGCAGCCGTGGCCGAGCGTTCCGCACTGGCCGCGATGGACGATGGTCCCCTATCTTCTGCTCGCCGACGTGCAGAACACGATCCTCTCGGCGATCCTCGCCTTCTCCGACCGGTTGATCTATCCGTTCTACGCGTCGGCCCCGCGGCTGGGCGGGATCACGCCGCTGGACGATCAGATTGCGGCCGGAGTGATCATGTGGGTGCCAGGCTCGCTCTTTTTCCTGATTCCGGCAGCCACCATCATGCTGCGGATGTTATCTCCGCGACGCATGGCGCGGCCGACCCGGTCAGGTCTTTCTGTATCGAGCTAACGTTCGTGGCCCCCATACGGCTGTGACGATTGCGGCCGCGAATGCGACGATAAGGCCGCTGACACGCGGATCGTAGTACGAACCGTGGATCGGAAACAGTTGCCAGCTGACGTTTGTCATGGCGTGGAACAGCGCCATGGCGAATACGCTCTTGCCCGTGTTGTTGTAGAGCCAGACCATCAGGACCCGTGCTGCCACCGTGGAGAGACACCACCAGGCGATCCACGCCGGTGATCGCTGAGCCTCCAGCAACGGGACGATATGCCAAGCCGCCCACACCAACCCCAGGAGAACGGCGGCCCGGAGCGCGCCCCACCGATCCTGCATCGGGTCGATGATGTATCCCGACCAGCCCAGCTCTTCACCCGAAGCGGCGATAAAGAACGCAAGGAACATGGCCGATACCGCCAGAACTGTGAACTGCGGGGTGGGAAGCGGCACCCCCATAAAGCGCATCAGTCCATACGACAAGACCATCACGCCAGGGTTCAGAAAAACGATAGGTACATACCAGATTTTCGCCCTGATTCGGTTGTAATCGAAGGATCGTTTTAGCAGCTCGCTGACGCCGGCGGTCTTGTTCTCTCTGTAAACGAAAATCAGAGCCGCGGTCACCGGGCAGAAGAACATGAGCGAACTCACCGGCAGGCCAGGTAATAGCTGAAACGTGGTCAAGGCGCCGGCCAACCAGAACGGAATGGAAACGGCGAAAACCAGCACGAAGAACTTCAGAGGTGACCTGCTCCGCGATGTGATGGCATTCGAGGAATCCCCATCAAATGACTGCGGGATTGGCGGCATCTCGGGCGCTTTGCGTACCGTCACCGATTTGCTGTAGCGCCCAGACCGAGTTCGCCCAGCACCTTGAACAGGTACACGCGCATCTGCCGGGCGGTGCGCTCACCCGGCCGGATCAACAAATGATACATGATCGCCCCGCCGATCAGGTCGAGCAGAATCTCCGGATCGGAGTCTTCACGCAGTGAGCCCTGGCCACGTGCTCTCTCCAAAAGCCCGCGGACCATTTGGCGGCGCGGGACCACGTAGTTATTCCAGTAAGTCGACATCAGGGCCGGACAGCTTGGGACGGAACCAGCCAGTCTAGCCACCAGCTTGCGGTAGTCGGGCGCGGTCACGGTCTCTGCCAGCGCATCCGCCAGCCGCCCCGCCAGGCTGCGCAACGCCACCCGACTCGCCATCGCCTTCTGTTCAGGAGCGCCCCTTGCCCTTGCGATTGCCTGCGCGAGCAGCGCCTCCTTCGATGACCAGCGCCGGTATACCGTGGTCCTCGCGACTCCGGCCCGCTCGGCGATCTGCTCGATGCTCGCGCCGTCGATGCCGTGCTCGATGAACAGCTTCAATGCGGCCTGCAGGATTGCCTGATCCGCGGCCGGGCTTCTCGGCCGCCCCGGACCGTTCGGTCTCGGTTCATTCGAGCGTTTATCGCGGCGTGGTTGTCGCATCAGCTAAGCGGCGAAAAGTTCATCATTCGACTGCGCGGCATTCCTGGCGCGCCTACCAGAGAAAAGGAATCAAGCGGTACCGTACTCTTTCCGAGTACGCATCGTACCCCCGCAGCTCGCGACGCAGAAACTGTTCTTCGAAGAGGATCCGCAGAGCTATCGTTCCAATCGGAACGATGGTTAGCAAGGCCGACGCATACGATCCGAGCCACATCAACGCGCCGATCCAGCCCAGTACGCCGCCCGCATACATCGGATGGCGCACGAAACCGTAGACTCCGCTCGTGACCACCACCTGCTGTCTTTCTTTCTGATGCCTCACCACCGATGCGGCGAAAGCATTCTCCTTGAAGGAGAGATACATCACCCACCAACCCACGACGACCAGCGCCAATCCCAAAAGCGAGGCGAAGAATCCGGGGGTGGGGAGCAAGTGGAAGCGGAATACGTCGAGTGGAATGAACACCATCACGCCGCCCCAGGCGGCAAGACACACAAGCAGGATGACTTTGTCGGCCAGTGGCTGGTCCTTCTGGAGGGGAGACTTGAGGCGTTCGTCGAGCAGGCCCTCGCTATGGGCCAGGACGTTAACGGCGATCGCAAATGAGGCTACAAAAACTACGGCTATGAAGACCCACGCGCGCCTCCAGTCCATGGTGCCGGCGGGGACGAATAGCATGATGCCGAAGATGCCCACGTTGAGCACGATCCAGGCGAGTAGTTTGAAGACCCGCATACATAATACGATACATCTATGTAGCGATATTGCAATGATTGACGGGGCAGTGCCCGCACTGTGCGACGTGAGCCAGCTCCGCTCCGCATCCCGCCAGCTCTTGGGTGGCCTGGCTCGGCGACCCGAGATGAGAATGCGACCAGTCGCCCTTGCCTCAAATTCAAGACCGCGCGTCGCTTGCATTCCAGAGTCGGATAGGTGAAATAGAGCCGGCGGAAGTGAAACCCGACGCGCTCTACCGACGCCGCCGAATGCGCCGCCTCCGACGGCTCAGCCTGGCCGTCATTTGAGACCTCGGTCGAATTTGGCAGAATCCTTTGACGTGAGTGCAATCGCGAGACTGATCGAAGCCGCACCGCGGTACGCCGCCCTTCTCCGGTCGCAATACTGGCGGCCGGAGAAGCTCGAATCCTATCGCGAGCAGCATCTTGAAAGAACCCTTCGCGCGGCGGCGAAGATTCCCTTCTATGCCGAACGCCTCGGTACCGCGCCGCGTGCCGGGGATTTACACAGGCTTCCCGTACTGAAGCGCTCCGATGTCGAGCCGCTCAGCCTATCGGTCCGTTCGCTTTATCCGGTCGGCACGCGCTTCCTTGAGGAGCGCTCCTCGGGGACCAGCGGGGTCGCAGTCAAGCTGCTGTTTGACTCGTCTCACCAGCGGGGCCGCAACGCCGCGAGGACTCGTTACCTGCGCATGAACGGATGGAATCCGCTCGGGCGCAGTGTCTGGTTCGCTGGCGCGCGGCTGCTAACGGAGACCGATCCTGACTATCAAACCCAAGCCGAGTTGATAAGGTGGTTTGCCTTGTTCGGCGTGAAGTTTTTCCCGACTGCAACGCCGTTCCCCGAGCAGGCAGAGCTGCTGGCCAGACTGGGAGCGGTGTCTGTGTATGGATTCCCCAGCGGCATGGACGGGATCTTGCGCGCGCTGGAAGAGACGGGGCAGAGTCTGCCGTCGCTTCGGCACGTCCTGTGCGGCGGGGAAGTCGTGGATGATTCGCTGCGCGAGCGCGCGCGAAAGCGGTTGGGTCTCGACCTGCGCGACAACTACGGGTCGACCGAGGCATTTCTCGCGTTCCAGTGTCCCGAGGGCAGTTATCACGTCAATGCGGAGCATGTGTTGATCGAGATCGTCGACGAAGCCGGCCGCGCGGCGGCTCCGGGCGAGATCGGCAAGGTACTCGTTACGACGCTCGAGAACTACCTGATGCCGCTGGTACGCTATGAGATCGGCGACTATGCGATCGCGGCGCGCGGCGGATGCGCTTGCGGGCGCACGCTGCCGCTGCTCGGGCGAGTTCTCGGGCGCGAAGCAAATCTGTTTCGAAAGCCGGACGGCAGCCTGAGGTCAAGCTGGCCGGCGGTGGGCATACTGAGAGGATTTCCGGAGGTGAAATTCTTCCAGATAGTGCAGAAATCGATCGCTCAGATTTGCGTGCGCTATGTGGCTGACCGGCCGCTTAGCGCCGAGAGCGAACGCCTAATCGAGGCGAAGTTCCGCAACGATTTGGGAGAGCAGACGGCGGTCGCGTTCGAGCAGGTCGCTGAGATCGGGCGCACCCCGAGCGGCAAGTTCATGGTCACAGTGTCTCAAGTGCCGCGATAGACTCTATGCCGCCCTAGTTGCGGTGGGATAATCGCAAGATCGAGTGATGCAGCAGCCGCGAATTGCGCGAATTATTGAAAGGCCGGCTCCGGCCACGGCCGGCATCGGCACGCCGCAGCGCATTCTGGTCAAGGAAGTCAATTGGCTGGGCGACGCGGTGATGAGTCTGCCGGCGCTTCGCGCGATTCGCCGCACTTGGCCGAACTCGCATCTTGCGGTTCTCGTCAAGCAAGAACTCGCGGGTTTTTTCGACGGCGCGCGCTGGATCGACCAAGTGATTCCTTACACGGTGGCCGACGGAATGCGCGGGTTCGCAGACACCGCCCGGATCGTGTTGCGAATTCACCGGGCGCGCTTTGACCTTGCGATACTCTTTCCGAACAGTTTTTCCTCCGCGCTGTGGGTGGCGCTGGCCGCGGTGCCTGCGCGCGCGGGCTACGTCCGCTACCGTCGCGGGCCGCTCCTGACGCACAAGGTATTTCCGCCGCGGGAGGGAGCCGGTGCACATCAGTCGCAATACTGGCTCGCGATGATTCGGTCCACGCTCGGGATCGATGATGACGCGCGGGAATCGGCGCTCGATGTGCACGAACCGCATCGCGAAAGAATGCGCCAATGGCTCGGGGCGCACAGGCTTCGCCCCGGATGTCCCATCATCGCCCTGGCGCCTGGGGCCGCTTTTGGTCCGGCCAAGGAATGGCCTGCAAGCCGCTACTCGGCGCTTATCGATCGGCTGGGGGAGCGCGGCGCAGAGTGCGTGCTGGTGGGCGCGCCAGGCGAGCGCGCCAAATGTGAGGAAGTTGCGGCTCGCGCCGGCAGTCCGGCGATCGTGGCCGCGGGCGAGACGGGGATCGGCGAGCTGATTGCACTGCTGTCCATTTGCGACGGGTTTGTCGGCAATGACTCGGGATGCGCACACGCCGCGGCGGCGCTGGGAATCCCGACGGTCGCGATCTTCGGATCAACCGACCCCGGCCGCACTGCCCCGATTGGATCGAAAGCCGCGGTCATCTACCGCGCCATCGAATGCAGTCCGTGCCTCGCCCGCACCTGCCGCTTCGGCCACTATGACTGCCTGAGATCGATAGGCCCTGAAGAGGTTGTAGACACCCTTGCGAGGTTGGGTGCGTTCGACTCGCTTGCGCGGGGCCGAGTGCCCGGCAATTGCGGCCGCTGATTGGGCGGAGTCAGGCCCGTGTCTCTTCATCTTGATGCTTGTCGCTGCTGAAAGTTCCACAGAGGGCAAATGAACCCGTCGGGGCTGACCCTTTCCATCGCCATTATAACGTTAAACGAAGAACGTAACCTCGGACGTTGTCTGAGCAGTTTCCGGTTCTCCCCGCACTTGTTTCAAGAAATTCAAGTCATCGTGGTGGATGCTGAAAGCCGAGATAACACGGTGGCGCTTGCACGCGAGTGGGGCGCGCAAGTTTTCATCCGCCCGTGGCAAGGCTATGCCGATCAGCGAAACTGGGCACTGGCGAGATGTACGGGAGATTGGATTCTGGTGATGGACGCGGACGAGGAACTAACCCCGGACTTGATCGCCGAAATCGAAACCGAAATTCCACGCGCGCCGCTGGATGTGGACGGATACAACCTCGCTCGTCGTACGTTTTTTTGCGGCAAATGGATCCGTCACTGTGGTTGGTATCCCGGTTATCAGCTGCGGCTGTTTAGGAGAGGCGCGGGTCGGTACCCGAACGTCCACCTGCACGAGGGGGTTGTCATTGGTGGGAGAGCACTCCATCTGACAGCGCCGATGAATCACTACAGCTACGATTCCATCCGCCACTACGTTGAGAAGGCGAACCGTTACACCGATCTGGAAATTCTCGACATACCGCCTCTGGGAGGCCGAAATCCCGGATATCACCTGATCGTCGCACCGTTCCGCAAGTTCTTATGGATGTATTTCCGAGGGAAGGGCTTTTTGGACGGTTGGCATGGGTTTATTCTATGCACGCTGAGTGGATTTTCTCAGTTTATCAAGTACGCCAAGCTCTGGGCCGCGGCCAGCGGAGCCCGTTCGTCCGAGACCCAAATTCCTGATAAGCCTAATGGGCGATTGACTGACCAACCACCGACTCAAACACGAAATTCCTGACCGGTCCCATGGACCAGTTCCCGCAGGATGGATGTGTTGCAACTTTGCCTGGGGTGACTGGTAACCTGAAAAGATCGTGAAGAACGCAACCCCACGCGTGCGGCATCTTTAAATTCGGGCTTCGCGCTCAGATCAAAAGCAGCGTCAATATGCGAGTACTGTTTGTAACTGCCCATTCATACCTTCCCCAAGCGTACGGCGGCATGGAGTCATCAGCGAATGAACTGTGCATCGACCTCAAACATCGAGGACACCGGGTTGCCGTACTGGCTGGACTGAAGAAAGCCAGTCTGGGGCGCTGGGAAACGAACATCAACGTGCCGGCCGGTCTGTTCGGCTGGAAGTCGAGCATCAAGATGCAGATCAACCGGGGGCTCTCCGGCTGCAAGGTGGCTCGCGATTCCGTGTCCGGATATCCCGTGTGGCGCTCATGGTTTCCGTGGAACGCGCTGGACTACGTCGCCGATAAAGAGCGGCCCGAACTCATCGTTGTCATGGTAGGTAGGCCGGTACGCATGGCTCGGGCAGCCAAGCGCACGCAGATTCCCATCCTGGTGCTGTTGCAGAGTGTGGAATTTCACGAGCTCGGCGGGCGCTTCGGGGACTTGGGCAACGCTCCCTTCGTCGCCAACTCTCGTTTCACTGCGGACAGGTATCGCGCCGCCTACGGCATCAACCCGCCCGTGATCTATCCCTATATTTCCGCTGACAGATATAGAACCAAAAGGACGAAGGAAAACGTCACCTTCATAAATCCCCACCCCGTCAAAGGCCGCGACATTGCCCTCGGTATCGCCCGCCTCTGCCCGGAGATTCCCTTTACCTTGGTCGAATCGTGGCGACTCAAGCACGAGCACCGGCACCACCTGCGGCAAGAACTCCAGGCGCTTCCCAATGTCACGTTTCTGCCGCCGCAGAACGACATGCGCGTCGTCTATGGGAAATGCAGCATTCTTCTGGCGCCGTCTGTCTGGGAAGAAACCTACGGGCGAGTCGCGACCGAGGCCCAAATCAGCGGCATCCCTGTAGTGGGCTCGTCCCGAGGCGGGTTGCCCGAGGCCGTCGGGCCGGGCGGAATCCTGCTCGACCCTGAGCAGCCGATTTCCGATTGGGCCGCCGCGGTGCGCAAACTCTGGCAGGGTGGACGGCACTATGAAGAGCTATCCGCCGCCGCGCTCGCCTATGCCGAGCGCCGCGAGATGAGCTTCGCCTATCAGATCGACGCATGGGAAAGCGCCATGCTGAATGCCCGCCGGTGGGCTGCACCAGATTGTCGAGCTGAAGCTGCTGAAGGGTAGCTCCACCGCGATCAAGCGTGCGTACAGATCCTTCCTGGAGCTCAGATAGGTGACCTATCGGTTTTGCAGGCCGGATTGAAATAGCAAGCGATCGCCGATGGCATCAGCCCATCGTCCAGTCTCGGCGATGTGCGGCGAGGATGCGAGACCACAGGGCCTGCAGGCTGTCGACCTGCGCTGGTAGCGAAAAGTTCGCCGCTATACGGCGCCGCGCCGCCTGGCCCATTGTGGCCCGGAGCGCCGGGTCCGCCAGCAGCCGCTGGAGCGCATCGGCCAGCGCCGCCGCGTCGCCTGGCGGAGTGAGGAGGCCGGTCACTCCGTCTTCGACCAGCTCCGGGATGCCGCCGACGCGCGTGGCGACCACCGGCAATTCACAGGCGCCCGCTTCCATCAGGCTCAGCGGCATCCCCTCCCGGTGGCTGCTCAGAACCGCGACCGACGCGCGCCTGAGCCACTCAATGACCGTGGCTTGCTTGGCGGCGCCAACCATCTCGACCAGCGGCTCCAGTTTCAGCCGCGCGCGAATTCCGATCAGCTCTTCGTGAGCGGGACCGTCGCCGATCATGACGCATCGAAATTTCACGCCGCGGACCCGGAGCGTCGCGCACGCTTCGAGCAGCAGGCCCAGATTCTTCTCCGGATGGTGGCGCGCGACGCAGAGCATGGTCCCGGGTTCCTGAGGCGCCGGTAACGCTGATGAGCCGGCTTCACGATCGACGGGGGTAAAGCACGTCGTATCGACGCCACATGGGATCACGCAGAGCCTGCTCGCGCGGTATGCCAAACCTCCGCCCGATATAGCGGGCGGTGGCTTCGGAGACCGTCACCACCGCGGCGGCGGATGCCGATTGTTCTGCAAAATCCGCCGGCGGTCCTTCAGCGTGCGTGGTGAAGGTGAATGGCACGCCGATCGCGGCGGCCAACCTGCGCGCCATTCTGGTCGGGCTACCGGCGAAGTGCGCATGGATCAATTGCGGCCTGAACTCTCTGAGCTGTGCCAAGAACTCCTGCGGGCCGTAGACGGTAAGTTCGTCCAGCCTCTGATTGACGACGAAGTCGTGACGCAACTGATCGGGCGGATCCTGCAGCGACAGGATAAGGATTTCGGTTCCGCGCCGCCGCAACTCGGCGATCTCGGAGGCCACAAAGGTCTCGGACAGTTTCGGAAAGTATTCGAGAGCGTAGGCGATACGATGCGCAGTCATGGAGCGCTATCGGCCGCGCGGGGTCTTCCGGACGGATGGAGGCGGAAGCCCATCGCCCACAGCATGCCTCTGACTCTCCGCACGTTCTCACCCAAAACCCACGCCAGCCTAATCCTAAACCACCTGAACCGCCAATCCTGCTTTAGACTCGCAGAGATCGCCGGGGTGACTGCAGCTACGATTAACCGGATCTACTTGCGGAAAGGACGGACTTCAACTGGTGCTCAACCTCACCCCCTGATCGCCGACGAAGCCGCGGCGGGACAATGCTTCCGCCATGCGAAAGAAGCGGATGCCGTCCATACTCGCCGGGTTCGGGCATCCTGTCCGAACGTAGATGCAGGCGATACGGATCGGGCGCTCGCGAACCGGATGACCCGCACTGAGAACCGCAGCCGGCCTGTATGTACCCATCGCCCAATAAAACTCGCCGTTCTCTGTGTTCATCCACGTCACTCCCGCGGGAGTCAAGCGAGTCGTGAGCCGCTAATCGCCTCCAGCACGCGCAACGGGCTCTTGTGCGGCAGTAGCATCGAAGCGATCGGGACGAAAAAGGTCTGCTCCAACGCATTTTGGCCGGACACCACTGCGTGGGGAACCGCATCGGTGAAAGCAATCCAGGTTGAGCCGGGCGGAAATTCGATTAGCTCCTTGGGGCAATTCGCCTGAAAGCTGTCATTCATCTTTAGATAGTCATGAAAGCCGAGCATAAATCGATCGTAGGGCGTATAACTCGCAATTGGAAACCCGATCGATGCCAACGCGGCGACCAACCGTCGTCCAAGACGCGGCAATAACCGGTTGGCTTGCGCTGCGTATCGTTCCAATCCGGCATCGCGCGCCATCCGATCGGCCAGCAGCTCAAACGTCTCGCAGGTCTTCCAGACCCGTGGCTCAGAGGGATGGATGTTGGTAAAGAAGCGCAGGATTCGCCTGTCACGCGCCGGCCGGCTGGGAAAGGAGTCGATGTGTATCAAGTCGTTGCGCGCGCGCGCTTCCAGCTGGCGGCCCCGTTCCTCAATGGGACGAAAGCTGGTGAGATCGACTTGCAACCCGCCGGTGTATGGCGATAGCAGCTGCACCGCGGTCTTCCGCATGGACTCCGCGTAGCCGGCCATTAATCGCTTGAGCCGCTGTGCGTCGGCGTTCGATCCGGCGTAGCCGCCAAGACGGCGCGTCGCCGGCCGGTATGAAATATTCTTGGTCGCTACCGAATCGGTTTGCTGAACGCGGCACAGGAAGCGCCGGTCATCCTCGCTGAGGTCGAAAAGCGGCGGCTGCAAGCAGAGTATTGCGGCCTGCTCGAGCTGCTCGCAGCACCAGCGCGCACGCGCTTCACCGGCGGCCGAATCGGCCCATCCTGCCCGTGAAAAGTCGTTGACCACGATCAAAGGCATCACGCTATTTGGGTCTGCCCGTCCTTCGATTCCTCTACCACATCCGCTACATAAAGAGGGTGCTGGCTATGCTCGACGTTGACAGTTCAGCGGCTGCGCACGCAGCTCCAATCGATCTTACTCAGGCGCGCCGGGTGCTCGCCGTCAAGCTGGGCTCGTTCGGGGACATCGTCCACGTGACGCCGTGTGTGCGGGCACTGAGAAAGGCCTGTCCCGACGCTGAACTCCTGGTGGTGGCGGCTCGGACGTGGGAAGCGCTGTTTCGCAGCGATCCGCATGTGGACGGCGTGATCGCCGCAGACCCGGCACGGTTGAGGTTTCTCTCGAGTTTCATCGGCGCGCGTCGTGCGCTTGCTGCGCGGCGGGGGCCTCGCTTTGACCTTGCGATCGATTTTCAGGGGCACCCTCGCGCTGCCGCCTGGGTCTACGCGAGTCAGGCGCGGTATCGAGTTGGTCGCGGCGGTTTCCGGCCCGGATGGCACAAGGTGGTCCATCCGGACACAGAACGACACGCGGTGCAGGTCTGCGCGGAGGTCGCCCAGCGCGCAGGAATCGCGGTGCAGGACCTCGAGCCCAGGCTGTTCTGCTCCGAGGCGGCCGACCGCGCCCTTGAAGCCAAACTTCACAAAGCGGGGGCACCGCTGCGCGGCTTTGTCCTGGCGAACCCCTTTGGCCGCTGGCCGTCAAAGGTGTGGCCGGCCGAGCGCTGGGCGGTACTCATCGCGGGGATTCGTAAGGAACTCGGATTACCGGTGGTGGTGTCCGGAGGCCCGGGCGACGAACACCAGGCGGGTCGCCTGCTCGCGATGATGGCCCCGTCGCCGCCGCCCTCGATGGTGGGGCAGACGACACTCGAAGAAGCGCTATGCCTGTACCGGCGCGCGTTGCTGGCCGTAAGCGGCGACAGCGGCCCGATGCACGCTGCGGCCGCGGTGGGGACTCCGGTTGTCGCTCTGTTCGGACCGACGTGGCCGGAGCAAACCGGCCCTTGGGGAGCGGGCCATCGTGTTCTCCAGGTGTCGCGCGCGGCGTTCCACCACGCCTACCGCGATGACGCCGAGCGCCGCCATATCGAAGCTATCGACGCCGGGACGGTACTCGCCGAGGTCCTCTCTTTGTCGCGAATTCGCCGCGACGAGCGCCCGCACACACAGCCTGGATAGCAACTCAATCGGGAGTGTGTACTTAACGCAATCCGACCGTCCCAATAATCCCGATTCATCTGGTTCTTCGTCGTCCGATGACCCTCCATTAAGATGCCCGCTCTGGGCGGCCCTGCCCTTTCTATCGCGGTTCGGATGGACGGGTCTTCTCATCTGCCTGCTTTTCTTCGCGGCGATATATGTAGGCCGGGGCAAAATCCGGAGTCATGACCTGCGCTTCGCCCTTGGCGTTGATGCGGTAAACGAAGCCGACGCGGTAGGTTCGGTCGAACATGGTCCGATACCTCATATACCCGTACATGTAGAAGGGCTTCTCCATCTTTCTGACGGGATCAAATTCCTCTTCGGTAAGGTAGGTTCCGAAAAGGTGGCTCCAGGGATTTTCAAACGGAATGTCTCCTTCGCTCGGTACTATCAGCAAATCAAACTGGGCTGCCCGGTTTTTGTAAGCGGGCGAGTCTGGCAATCGGGAAACGATACAATATTCCCAGCACATTTCGGTGAGCGAAGCGGGAGTCTTGCCGTAGTTTCTAAGTGTGAACTGGAAACCCGGATCGGCAACCCCGACACCAGCGTCGTCCAGTTTCTTAACATCGAGATGGACATCCGTCAGATATACGTATGCGTTGCTGGCGGCAACGGCTGCATCGGCACTGTCCTTCGCGGCGTTCGCTGCCACGCGGGTTGCTTTAAGGCCAAGACGGGTGATCCGGGCTTCCTCCTCAATTGCGCTGAGAGTACGCAGAGCAATCCAAGCCGCGATTCCCGCGAACAAGGCCAACGCCCAAGTTCCCCAAGTCCCCGGCGCGATCGACTCCCAATAACTCCAAGGCAGCTCGGCGCTGCTGCGTGTCTGAGCGTTGGGGGTTGGCAGGCTCATCGCGGCGGTTACGATCGGCGATTTCAGGGGTTCTGGTTGGATTGCCTCGGTTGCGGCCTGATGATCTGCGGCTTTGTTCTGGTGCTGGTTTTGTAGGGGCGATGGTGTCGCCGCAATCAGAAGCAATGAGAGTACAGCGATCACGCGGGTCATTTCTTGCCTTCCGCCTCGTGGTCGCCGACGTTTCATGCCGGAATCTCGCACAGATTCCTTCCCTTTCCAAGCTTGTGGTGAAGCGCGGGCGATCCTACGATTCGCGCACGATGCAGCCCTTTTCGCCAATACTATTCGGAGAGGGCACCGCGATGAACCTTTTCTGGCTCATCTTCGGTGCCGCACTGATTGGCTTCGGCCAGCGATTGTGGCGCTGGTTCAGCAGTACGGAAAAGACGCCCCCTTGGTTGAACGTTGCCCTAGTTCTTTTGGGAGCGGCGATAATTGCCACGCACCAAGTGTGGCTACAGTTTTCAAAAGATTGGCGGGCCCTCAGTTTCTACGAAAAGCGGCAGTTGAAAGCGTGCCTTGAAATAGCAAAGGGATGCGCCGGGCAAGCTGCGATTTGGGTGACTAGCGAGCCAAATGACGCTGGTGCCCAACTCTTAGCAACCGACATATCCAAGGCACTCGACGATGCTGGGTATCCAGAGCCAGCCCCATTCACGCCGTGGGCCGCGGGTAATTCTGGCCTCGTAATTGTTGCCCGCCACGGAGTTTGCGTCACCGCCCTTCAGAGGGCTATCCGCGAGGCAACCGGAGTCGACGTGAAAATTGCCCTGGAGAGCGACAATATGCAGGTCTGTCTGGTCGATTTGCCCTGCAAGCCGATTGATATCGAATTGATTGTCGGGACATACCCGACGCGAAAGTAGTACTTGACACAGATATCCTAATACGTTGTATTTAAATCGTGGCAAAGGGACAAAGAAAAGTTGGTTCCGACAAGTCGGCGGTTATCCCAGCCCCTCCACGGGCCTGCTCGGACGAAAAGGCTGCGGTCGAGTTTTTCGAGGCGCAGCGTTGGGCCGAAACAGGCCCGCGCTGCCCACATTGCGGCGGCGATACCAACGTGTACCAGATGAAGGATCGCAAGACCGGGGGACGCAATCGTCGCTTCCTCTGGCTCTGCAAAGGCTGCTGGAAACAGTACACGGTGCGCGTCGGCACAGTGCTCGAAGATAGCCTGATTCCGCTGCGTCATTGGGCTTATGGTTTTTGGGCCGCAGCCGTGAGCAAGAAGGGCATCTCGTCCTTGCAGGTCAAGCGTGCCACGGGCCTTACCTACAAGAGCGCGCTGTTCATGATGCACCGGATTCGCTTTGCCATGCAGGAAGACTACTCCGCGCAGCCGAAGCTGAGCGGGACCGTGGAAGCGGACGAGGTTTACGTCGGCGGACAGCCGCGCAACAAACAGGCGCGTCGGGGCCGCGCGAAAGGCTGGCTGGGTCACAAGGGCCCGGTTGTGTCCTTGGTTGAGCGCGGCGGGAATATTCACTCGTTCGTTACAGCGGACGTACACGTCGCGAGCGTCGGGCGGATTCTCTGCGAGAATGTGACGCTCGATTCTCATCTAATGACTGACAGCGCCCCGGTTTATCGCGCTACCAGGATCGCGAAACCATTTCGGCGGCACGGCATGACCGACCACCAAAAGGGCGAGTACGCGAAGTCGGACGGCGCGCACAGCAATACCGTCGAGTCGGCTTTTTCCCTGCTCAAGCGAGGGATTTACGGAACTTTCCACAACGTCAGCCGAAAACACCTGCACAGGTACGTCGCGGAGTTTGACTTCTGCTGGAACGCGCGGAAGATCGACGATAGCGCGCGAACTGAGCTTGCAATTCGATGCGGCGAGGGGAAGCGGGTGCGGTATCGTGCGCCATTGGCGACGCTCTCGCCGACCCCGGCGCAAGGTAGGCCATTTTAATGCAGGGCATACAGCAAAGTTTGAATTTGGCCAGCGCTGTTCAATCACCGCAGCGAAAAACCAGCCGCCGCGTTCGCAACGGCAAGCCGTCGAACGAGCTAGTTTTTTCCGCAATGCAGGGCACGAACGACGAGCTATTCCCGCAGATCCTCTCACTCTACGTGGCCCCAGGTAGCATGGTCGCGGATATTACCTATGGACAGGGCATTTTCTGGAAGGGCGTGGACCGCAAGAACTATCGGCTGCGGGCAAGCGACCTTTCAAGCGGAACGGACTGCCGCAAGCTTCCTTACCGCGACGGCTCGATTGATTGCGTAGTTTTCGATCCGCCCTATATGCACACGCCGGGCGGCACGGCGCACGTTGGACATCAGAATTTCGAGCAGTACTACCGGAACAATGGCGCGACTTCCGGCAAGAAGTACCATGAAGCAGTGCTCGACCTGTATTTCGAGACGGCCAAGGAGGTGTATCGCGTTTTGAGGGAGCACGGCATTTTCATCGTCAAGTGCCAAGACGAAGTGTGCGCAAACCAACAGCGCCTGAGCCACGTCGAAATCATCAATCACTACGAGACGCTAGGATTCTGCGTGGAAGACCTGTTCGTGCTGCTACGGCAGAACAAGCCCGGCGTGAGTCGGATCGCTAAGCAGGTTCACGCCCGGAAGAATCACTCGTACTTCATAGTGTTCTGGAAGCGCGGCGGAAAGCAGCGATGGGGCGGGGTCTAGTCGTTCCTCGGGTTTCCTAGCTGGGTATACTCACGAAAGAACCGCGAGAACGGCCAAATCTGAATGTGCGGGAAGTTGTCTCTCAAAGGTTCATACCTTTTCGGTACATCGAAATAGTACACTCGATGCATTGGGGCGATATACATCTGATACGCTGCCCACTGGCCGGGAAGGCAGACTTCGACCACGGACTTTTCCTTCTGCTTATTCGTCTCAGTCAGAATCACCAACACTCCCCGGAAGCGCCCCGCGCCGTGTACTCCTTCGAGCACTTTCTGATGAGCCCATGCTTGAACGACCCGCTCGCGAGTGGAAATCTTGACGGGCATGTGTATCTTCGACTTGTTCGGACCAAGGTCGAAAATGAAATCGGTCGGAAGCGTATTTTCGATTTCGAGCGACGGGATCGCAATTTGACGCGCCGGATTCACCTTGAAGCGGCGCGCGGCCAGATGGCCGACGAAAATCTCAAAGAAAGTACCGGGCGACTTCTTGTTGCCGACCGAGACCAGATCGACGGCCAAGCAATAGCTCAGCGCAAGCGTATAGAGAACCTGGCCGAGCCGTGCCTCGGCGATTGTCGCGGTGCCGCCATTAAGCACGGAGGCTATCTCCGAACGGGTGATCTTGGGGTCGAATAATGCCCTGTTTATCGGCCTTGATGATCGGGCACCGTGTTTCAGCCGCGCCATCGCGTAGGTCTTGCCCGGCACGTTCGATATCAGGTCCACAAGCTCGGCACGGCGGCGAACGAAATCCAGCGACAGTTCACAGAGCGACGCCAGCTCGCCCGCGACGGCCGCCGATTTCAGATCAGCAGTTGCGGAATCCCGAAGCTGGTCATAGAGCTTTACCAGTGGCTCGTCGCGCATGGCCCGCCAAGCCTGACACGATCGAGGCCGGATGAAAAAGAGCCCACAAAAGGCCCGCAAGCCGCCCGGCCCGGCCCCGGATGTCCTGAAAATCGAAGGCAACTGGGAAGATGCCGTCACCAAGGCGCTTCAAGTGAAGAAGCCGCCCGGCGGCTGGCCGAAGCCGCAACCCCGAAGGTCGAAAAAACTAGCGTAGCTTATACGAGCGAAATCAACACCAATGCAAGAAATGAGGCGGATTGCGTCAGGTAAATACTCCCGAATTCAATTCACTCTTCGCAGACCGGATAGAAGCGTGTGCCGTTTCGATCGCGCAATGGTGCGCGCAAAGGCGTTCTCGACGCGGGGCATCTGGCTCTCGGGCGAAAAACGCTCTCGCGCGCGACGCCTGCCAGCCTCGCCAAGCAGGTTTCGCTGATTCTCGTCGAGCAGAAGTGTGACTATCGCATTTGCCATCGTGTCAAGGTCGCCGGGGGCAACCAGAACGCCAGTCTCTCCATCACCAACGAGCTCCGGCAAGCCTCCAACCGCCGCCGCCACCACCGCAACGCCCGCCGCCATAGCTTCGAGCGAAGATAGCGGGAATGCCTCATCGTGGGAGGCTGAAACGAAGAGATCGATCGCGGAAATAATCTCGGGGATGTCGAAGCGCCGCCCGGCCCAGATAATCTGCGCCGCGACGCCCAGCCGGGCAGCCTCGCTTTCGAGCGTCGCGCGATAGTCCGCCGGACCATCACCGACGACCAGCAGGCGGGTGTTCGGCACCGCCACGGACACTTTCGCAAGCACCCGCACCAGGTCAAGCCATCCCTTCTCGGCAAAGACGTTACCGACAAACCCGATCAGTGGCCATGAGCCATCAACCTTCAGCGACGCTCGCATCCGCACCCTGACCTCCGGGGCCACGGCCGCGAAACGACTGTAATCGACGAAGTTGTGGATCACCTCGATTCGATCCCTGGAGACCCAATTGTACCTGGTGTGGAATCTGCGCGTGGCTTCCGACACCGCGATAACCCGGTCGTTGAACATCCAGTGCCACTGGCGATTATCGGCGTGAGCGGTCGCGACGCACGGCGCGGCGCGTATCCAGCGAAGCAGCACGCCGAAGACGTGCGCGGCTGTCATATGGGTATGCACCAGTTCGATCTGTTTGGCGCGAACGATCGCGGCGACCCGTCGCACCTCATCCAGGGGCCGTCGATGCAGATCAGACTCGACCACTTCCACCGGATCAGAGCGCAGCTCGCGGCGTATCCAGGACTCAGGACGGCACAAGACCGTCACCGAATGCCCGCGACGCACCAGCTCGCGCGTGAGAAGCAGGCAATGGACGATGGAGCCGTTGACACCATCTCCCGAAACGATTTCCATCAGCTTCATGTTCCGGCGCGTGCGGCGGTGGTCGATTGGCATTTATGCGGGCGATTCGCCGTTTGCGCTAAGCGGATCGCCGGGCGTTATCAATCCGGTGCTCACGGCGAGGGACGTAAGCGATGTAGCGGCCCGCTTTGTAGCCGACCCGTTCATGATTCGCAAGGAATCGCTCTGGTACATGTTCTTCGAAGTGCTGGACGAAAGAACCAGCCGCGGAAAGATCGCTTACGCGCAAAGCGACAACGCTTTGACTTGGACCTACAAGCGCATTGTGCTTGAGGAGCCATTTCACCTTTCCTACCCATATGTGTTCGCCTACAACGACGAAATCTACATGGTGCCCGAGAGCGGCAATGCGCTGGCGGTTCGCCTGTACCGCGCCGTTGAATTTCCCATCCGATGGGAATTTGCTGGGAACCTTCTCGCCGGCAAACCGTACTCCGATTCGTCGCTCGTTCGCTATCATGACAGTTGGTGGCTCTTTACTGTTGCCGACCCCGCGCGCAATGACAGCCTGTGCCTTTACCGATCTGAGCGAATCGAGGGCCCCTGGACCGAGCATCCCCGCAGCCCGGTCGTCACTTCCAATCCGCACTTGGCCAGACCGGCGGGACGCGTCTTCGAGTCTGGCGGCAGGCTGTTTCGGTATGCGCAGGACGACTCTCCCTGGTATGGCCGGCAGGTTTGGGCGCTCGAAGTCACCAAGCTGACACCTACCGACTACGCGGAGAGACTGGTCATGGAACACCCTGTCCTTCGCAGGGGGCGATTCGGCTGGAACTCGCTCGGTATGCATCACGTCGATCCGCATCCGCTCGGCGGCAATCGATGGATTGCCGGTGTTGACGGGCATCGCAATGCGTTGTCGCCCGGGTTCACCAGGCGTTGAGGCCGGGCGTCGCGTTGATCAGGCGCCGAGTGCGACGGTCGAAAGCGCTGATCCGGACCTTGCCGAAAGCGCCTCGCGCAGCGGTTCGTTCAAAATCACGGTCTCGCCGTGGTAATCCGCGAGCACACGCGCGAGGATCTCAACATCCACGTTGCGGGAATGCATCTGCGGATAGTCGTTTTCGCCGAGCGTGTCGCCCGGATAGCGGCCGCGCACATCGAGAAAGAGATCGATTCCCGCCAGGATCAGCCGCTGCGGCTGCAGGCCGACTGCGGTCGCAACCATGACGGCCCCATTGGTAGGGGGACAAGGCCACGCGCCGTCGTTCAGGAACGGCGAAACTCGCTCGTAGGTGAAGTACTCGAGCCTTCGCACGCTCCTGTCCAGGAGCAAATGTCGGAGCATCATCTCCGACTCCCAGGCGATGGTCCGGAAACCGAACACGCACGAACGGACCCGCGCAGTCGTGCGAGGGCTGCCGACGAACACCATATCGGGTTCGGTCAGCATCCCTCGCTCCAGCCACCGGTGGTTCACACGCATCAGCGCGTCGTAGTTGATATCGAGAAGGCGCGGATCCTCGGACGATGGGCCGTTGCCCAGGCAGAGAATCGTATTGGGGCATTGCAGCCGCTTGCGCAGGGCCTCCCAGTCGTTCAGTCGGCGTTTCGAGCGGTCGGCGGCCATCAGACGGCCCAGTGGAGTGCAAGCAAGTTGGTGCATTCGACGGGCCGGCGTCGAGTCGAGCACAGTGCTTGGCGGTGGGAGTCCAGCCACGACCGGGTCGAGTGCTTCAATCGTCAACCGGCCCCCCTCGTCTGCGGGCGCCTGATTAGGCCCGCGGCTGGACCGAAGCGCGCAAGTTACCCGGATTAGATCGGCCGACACGCCCATTGCCGCGATCCGCTCTGCTATGGCCGACGAACGCACGCACAAGAGCCGGACGTAAGGGAGCACCAGCGCCGGCGGTGGAGCGGCGAGATCGATCAGAACCAGAGGGACGTTCAAGCTGCGCGCATGATGGAGCGCGATCGGCCCAAGTGGGTTGCTTTCTCCGATGCATACGATCATCAGCGGATGCAGCTGGCGAAAAAAGCGGCCAGCGAATGGGCTCGCATCCCAGGGAAGCGGCAACGTATGGTCACTCGGAAACCGCGCCTTGAGCCAGACGCATGTCTGCTGGCGGCTGGAGGTAAGCACGAACCGGTCGACTAGAACCGTTTCGCGAAACCAGCGGAAAATCGGGCGCGCGGCTTCGAAGTCCTCGGGGTCGCGAGCCTGAATCCAAATCGATCGGCGCGCTTGGTTAAGGTAAATTCCGCTACGCCTGCGGAGAAAGTTGATCGACGCACGCGCTGATTGCATGTTCGACGTAGCCTAAGCTAGTCCGGTCGCCCATCACGGTCAAATATCTTTCGCTTTTGGTGGGAAAGCGCCGGGGAGGAGGCCCAGCTCCTCAATGCAGTCACAGAGTCTTTGCCCAAGCGGATTCGATGGGTGCAGCATCAGCTCCATCGAGCCCCTGACGTGAACAATAGGGCTAGTCGTCACTCTGCGCACGCTTCAACGCGCGCAACGCACCGTAGCTCGGGGCCTCCTCCGAGCGCCGTGATTTTGGATCCCTCCGACGCAGCCCGAGATGGATACCAAATTGGATACCAGGCGCCGGAGCCAAGGCGAGCAAAAGCGTGCTCGATGGCGCCCCCTGGCAGATTCGAACTGCCGACCCCAGGATTAGGAATCCTGTGCTCTATCCATCTGAGCTAAGGGGGCGCGCCAATGAAATCAAGGGTTCTTGGGCCTAAGCACCCTACTGCTGGCCGGTTTGACAGCCAAATTGACAGCCACCAGCCTCAAAACGGGCCTATTTTGGCCATTCGCTCGACCGTGGACGGACATCACGCCAGCGACCATAACGCCCGCAGCCTAACCCGCCGCTGCGGTGCCAAGCAAAGCCCCCACGCGCGCGACGGCTTCCCGCATGGCGTCCGGCAGGACGTGGCTGTACGTCTCCATCGTGAGGCTGATCTGAGAATGCCCGAGCAGTTCCATGACGACGCGCGGATGAACGCCCTGGGCGAGCAGAAAGCTGGCGCAGGAATGGCGCAGATCATGGAACCTGATACGGCGCAAGCTGGCCGCCGCGATGATCCGCTCGAAGTCTCCGTTGAGGGCGCGCGGCTCAAGCGGCGTTCCGATCCCGGTTGTGAACACAAGCCCGCTGTCCTGCCAGCGCGATCCGGCCGCGAGCCGTTCTTCAAGCTGGCGCCGGCGATGATTCCTGAGCACGGCCGCAAGGCCGTCGTGAATGGGAACGGTGCGGTTGGACTGGCGGCTCTTGGGCTCGATGAATTCGAGCTTCCCCCCAACCCGCGCGAGAGCCTGAGCGATCGTGATGGTTTTCGCTTCGAGTTTAACATCGGACCATCTGAGCCCCAGCACTTCGCCCCGACGAAGCCCGAGACTCAAGGCGACAAGGTAGGCCGCTTCCAGCGACTCCCCCTTGATCACTTCGAGAAACCGGGCGGCTTCGGCAGGCTCCCACGGTTTGACTTCCGGCCGCTTCCAGCGAGGCGCATCGACCAGCTTCGCGACGTTGCGCGCGACCAACCCATCTTTGACGGCCTGCCCGAGTGCGCGCCGAAGGATAACGAGCGAGAGTTGGACCGTGCGCGGCGATAGTCCGTCTTCAAGCTTACGCTTGATGAAGGCGCGGACGTGTTGGGGCGCCAGCTTGGCAAGCTGATGCCCGCCGAGCAGCGGCGCCAGATAGAGCTTGACGTGCTGGCGGTACTGCTCATGGGTCAAGGGCCGCACGGAAGGCTTGACGCTATTCTCAAGCCAGTCCTGTAGGAACTGAGCAACCGTCTGCCGCTCGACCACGACCGGAAGGCCGGCGGCGCGATCCGTGCGCGCCTTGAGTAGCGCGTCCTGGACTTCCTGAGCCGTAGCGCCATAAATGTACTTCCTGACTCGCCGGCCGTCCAGCCAGCCGAGGTCAAGCTGAGCGCACCAGCGCCCGTCCGCGCGCTCGAAGACCGAACCCTCACCCGCGTTGCGCTTGCGTGACTTCATCGCTTCTTCTCCTTTTCGCGTGCTCGTCGTTTGCGCATCAAAAACCGCATTGCCGCCCGGCGCCCGCAACTACGACAGAAGACCCGTCGGCCGGGCTCCGGCCTCGATGCCCGGACGAACGGCTGATTACATGCGGCACACACAAACAAGCCCTCACTGCGCGTGATCGCCAGCGCGAGTTGGAAGGCCAGCACGTCGTAGAGCATCGGCAAGTCGGCGGTAAGCTGAAGTCGCCGAGGGTTTTGCATTACCCATTCGGCGCTGTCAGAGACACCCGGCGAAGGGAATTCGTACACGGCCCATCCGGCCGCAGAGCGCGTGATCCAGTGTTGCGTGTCACGGTGCACTCTTGTCCACTTCCTCAGCCGTTCCAGGTGGACCCGCTCGCGTTCTTTGGGCGCCACACTCGACAGCGGCTCTGCACTAAGCAATTGCGCGACTGTTCGGACAATCATCGAGGCTTCGTTGATGAGTCCGCGCCACGCCGCGACCGGCTCAAGGTAGACTCCCGCTCCCGCGTCCCCCTCCGGTAGGCATCGCTCTTGGGAAGCTGCTATCAGCGGCATCGATATGTCGATCCGATGGTTGTGCGTGAATGGTTCTCTGTGTTTGCAGAGTCCGAGTACTCCCCACTCCTGAGCGAATTCCATGATCGCTTTGTCAGACGCATCCTTGAGCTTGAGGAAGGCATCGAGCGCGCCCCTGGCCGCGTCGGCCGGACGTGTCTTGCCGACCCGTCCATTATTCCAAAAGCGCCAGACCAAACACGGCTCCGGCTCGGTGCTGGGCGGGTAGGCCAAGTTGTGAAGCTCGACTTGAGGCACCAGCCACACGGGCGCTCTGAGCGGGCCGCCAAGCTGAAGTTGAGCGCCACCGAGGGCACGCTGCTCGGGGGTGGAATCCAGAATCGGCTCGGCCTTGGAGTGTCTCCGCCCGCTCATGGTTATACGTTGTTATACCCTAATTGAAACACACGGTCAAGGGTGGAATGTTTGGACCGCGCGCGACAGGCGCGAGAGGTTTGAAAATGAGACAGGTTCAGACGGATCGCCTGCTACTTCGAGTGGATGAAGTCGCCGCTATGATCGGGGTATCGAAGTCTACGGCTTACGCGCTCATCAACAAAGGCGACCTTCCCTCGATTCGGATCGGCAACCTGCTTCGGGTTCCGGCCGACATGCTACGCAAGCTGATTGAAGGGCGCGCAACGGGCGAGTGCGACAGCGCTGAGCGCCGATGAACGCGATCGACGACTTCCGCGCCGCGATGGCCGATGCCGGACTTGACCCCGGCCACGCGCCGATCCTCAGTGACGGCAAGAGGGCCGCCCGCGATTCGTGCGGCTTGGCCGGCGTGTTCTATCCAACCGCTGAGCTCGAACGCTTCCTCGCCGAAAGCACGGTCGAAACCGCCGCGTCCGGCCCGGACGGCGAGCGCGCCGCGCGATGAGCGCGAGCCGGATCGTGGTGCTTGAGCAGCACTGGCAGTTTCTTCGCGCCCGCGCGGTGGCCGATGAGGTAGCGAGAGAACGCGGCTATCGGAGCGCGAGCAAGAAATCAGAGCTTGAACGGCTGGGCTTCGGACGGAGCCAGCAGCTAGTTCCAGCGCTGGTCATCCCGATTTGGTCGGTGCGTGGCGCCGTAGAGTCCTACCAGCTTCGCCCTGACAAGCCGCGGTTGAACGAAAAGGGAAAGCCGCGCAAGTACGAGATGAAGGCGGGCAGTCGAATGCTGCTCGATGTTCACCCGCGCCTGAGCCGCCGTCGCGAAGCCTGCAAGCTTGCGCCCATCGGCGATCCGGCGATCCCGCTCTTCATTACGGAAGGCATCCCGAAAGCTGACTCAGCTATTTCAATTGGTTTGTGCTGCATCGGGCTAGTGTCCTGAGTTATAAGTTCGTTGAATAAATTGTAGCCCGTCGGCGTCTCTCGTATAGGAGGAGGGATGCCGATGCGGACCGGGAGACCGATAGCACCTTTGAGCCTGGCGGCTGAAGAGCGTGAGACCTTGGAGCGGTGGGCGCGGCGGCCCAAGAGCGCGCAGGCGCTGGCCCAGCGTTCGCGGATGGTGTTGGAGTGCGCCGTTGGCAGCCCTAATCTGGCGGTGGCGCGCAAGCTCGGGGTTACCCATCAGACTGTGGGCAAGTGGCGCCAGCGCTTCCTGGAGCGGCGGCTGGACGGATTGCTGGACGAGCCGCGCCCGGGAGCGCCCCGGCAAGTCAGTGACGCGCAAGTTGAGCGGGTGGTGCAGCTGACCCTGGAAAGCACTCCCGCCGATGCCACTCACTGGAGCACGCGTGCGATGGCCAAGCGCAGCGGACTGAGTCAGAGCATGATCAGCCGCATCTGGCGGGCGTTTGCCTTGCAGCCGCACCGGGCCGAGGGTTTCAAGCTCTCCAAAGACCCGCAGTTCATCGACAAAGTACGCGATATCGTGGGTCTGTATCTCAATCCGCCGGACAGAGCGCTGGTGTTGTGCGTCGATGAGAAGGCACAGATTCAGGCGCTCGATCGCAGTCAGCCGCTGTTGCCGATGCGCCCCGGCCAAGCCGAGCGCCGCACGGCAGATTACAAGCGCCATGGCACCACCAACCTGTTCGCCGCGCTCGACGCCAAGACCGGGACCGTGATTGGCGAGTTTCATCGGCGTCACCGCACAGCCGAGTTTCGCAGCTTTCTGGAAACCATCGATGCGGCAGTGCCGCCCGAACTGGACCTGCACCTGATCCTCGACAATTACGGCACCCACAAGACCCCGGCGACCAAGCGCTGGCTGCTGCGCCATGCGCGCTTTCATCTGCACTTCACTCCCACCAGCGGCTCTTGGCTCAACCTGGTCGAGCGCTGGTTTGCGCTGCTCACCGAAAAACAACTGCGCCGCGGCGTCCACCGCAGTACCGGCGAACTGCAAGCCGCCATCCGCCGCTTCCTTGACAGCCACAACCGCAATCCTAAACCCTTCATCTGGACCAAAACGGCCGACCAAATCCTCGATTCGGTTGCCAGATTTTGTCAACGTATTTCTAACTCAGGACACTAGGTGGGGTCTTCGGCTGGCGTGGCCGGAACGCCGCTGGCGGCAAGACGGCGCTACCTGACCTTGAATGGATCGCGGCGAACGAGCGAGCCGTCTACATCGCGTTCGATTCCGACGTGATGGAAAAGCCTGGGGTCTACCTGGCGCTGAGCCGGCTCAAGGCATTGCTCGAATCCCATAAGGCATCGGCGAAGCTGATCTATCTGTCGGCCGGCGAACACGGCGAAAAGGTCGGACTTGATGACTTTATCGCCCGCGGAAAAGCCGCCGGCAGGGGCGCCGCCGAAATCCGCGATGCGCTGCTCGCGCTGGCGACTGACGAGCTACGCAAGCCCGTCAGGCCAACGACTGACCGGCCGGAGATTCTGATCTCGCCCGGCCGCATCCCCGAAATTGTCGATCGGGCTGAGGGCGTGCTGGCTGTGAACGCAGTGCGGCTCAAGATGTTTCAGCGCGCAAGCGAGATCGTGAAGGTCATCGCCCTTGATCGTCAAACGGAACGCGCTGGACTGCGCCGGCAGATCGGGACTGTCCAGCTTGCCGCCGTGTCAGCCATCGAGCTTCAGGAAACTCTCGAACGACTCATCTTCTGGGCCAGACCGGACGGCAACGAGGTAAAGGCGGCGGATTGCCCACCGCGTGTCCCGCAAACCTATCTCGCTCGAATCGGCAACTGGAATCTGCCCGTACTGACGGGCGTTATCGAAGCCCCGATCATGCTGGCGGACGGCTTGATCCTGAGCGAGTCCGGCTATGACGAATCGACCGGGTTGTTTTTGTACGCCGATGCCGATTGGCCCGCCGTCTTGGAGCAGCCGACACGCGCGGACGCGGAAACCGCGCTACGCGAGTTGATCGCGCCGTTCTCGGAGTTCCCGTTCGTGGATGAAGCTGCGCGCGCGGTCTTGCTCGCGGCAATCCTCACGGCCGTTCAGCGGCGCTTGCTGGAATCCGCCCCGCTCTTCGGGTTTGACGCGCCCGGCCAGCGTAGCGGGAAGTCTCTCCTCGCTGAATCGGTTGGCATCATCGCCACGGGGCGCAAGCCTCCATCAACTGGCGTGGCCCGGACGGAGGACGAGTTGCGCAAGGCGATCACGTCCGTCCTCCGAGAGGGCCAGGCGATCGTCAACTTGGACAACATCACACGCCCGCTCTATTCCCCGGACTTGGCGCGGGCGATTACTCAGTCCGAATACTCCGACCGGCTGCTTGGTGTAAACAGGGTACTGCGCCTAAAGACGAATGTTCTCTGGACCGCTACCGGAAACAACCTGACATTCCTGGGGGACATGTCAACCCGGGCGCTGCTCTCTCGAATTGACGCGAAAGTAGAACACCCCGAAGAGCGCGCGTTTCAAATTCCTGATCTCCCGCAACATCTAATTGAGAATCGGAAACGGTTGGCGATCGCTGCGCTCACGATCCTACGCGCCTACTATGCCGCCGGTCGCCCCCGCCAGAACGTGCGGCCGTGGGGCGGATTCGATCATTGGTCCCGCGAAATTCGCGAGCCTCTCGTTTGGCTCGGAGTTGCCGACCCGTACCAGACTCGCGAGCGAATCATCGTCAATGATCCAGAACGCGACTCGGCGCTAAGCATCCTGTCGGCATGGCATAACCTGTTCGGCGATCGCCCCATGCTGGTCGCCGACGTAATCCGGGAAGGCGACGCGGACTTGAGGGAGCGGCTGCTGATGGTCGCCGCAGATCGAACCGAGCGGGCGAAAATTGATGCACGGCGGCTTGGCGCGTGGTGCCGATCAATCGAAGACAGGGTTTTCGGCGATTTCCGCCTATCCCGTGATGGCTCGATCCGACGGGCGATGGAGTGGCGTGTGAGTTATGTGAGTCGTCTGAGTTCCAGAGCGCCCGCTCCAAATGGAGCGACACACACACAGTCCCCCAAAAACGGCGCGGCTGGCGAAAATGTGTGCGTGTCACCTGCGTCCGAACAGCCGGAAAATAACTCACCTAACTCACCGGACTCACACGCCGATGATGACAGCATCGAGGTATGAACGAGGCGCTTCAGGTTCTTGCAGAGCTTCGGCAATGCGGCGTCCGGCTTGAGCCGGCGACGACCGGAAAACTGCGGTTAACACCGGCCAGCGCCGCCGATCCCGCGCTTCTGGAAAAAGTCCGCGCGTACAAGGCCGAGTTGCTTGCACTCGTCACTGCCGCGCCGATCGGTACTGCCGATTCGCCCGTCGTCATCAGCCGAGACGAAGAGAACGCAATTGACAGGCTCGCGTTAGCGGACGGCTGGCAGCCCGACCCGCGCGTTCCCGAGACGGTGCGGTCCGAAATCGCCCGCATCGAGCCCGAAGCATTGAGGCTCGGCTGGTCCCGCGAGCGTTTGTGGGTCCGCTCTTTCTGGCCAGAACAACCGCGCGGGCTCGCCGCGGTGCTCCAAGAGGAAGATGAGATCGCCGAAGTGGCGGCCGGCTACATCACGATCCTGCGCGCGCGGCGAAGCCTGCTGCGGTTCCCCCGATGCGATGGATGAACCCTCACTGGCCCGGCCAGCCGCAACCGCGCGAGCTACAGGCGCGGTCCTGTGATGGCGCTCGATGCGCCGAGGGCGGCCCGCAAAAGGTATAATAGACGAGCTGGAATCGGAGATTCAAATACGGAAATTCCGGCTTAGGCATTGTGAGCGAAACTAACTACAAGAAGCAAAAGAGAGCCCGCAGTACGCTCGACTACCTGTTTCAGCACGCCGACACGACTCTGATCATTCACTACTCATGTGAGAGTTTCTACGGCTGGCAGCGCAAATCGTCCCCTCGCATTACCTCCGTAGCAATCCGATGCCTCGACTCGGGCCAGACGAATTCATTCTCGATTCACCAGATCGCCGAGAGAAAGTCCGAGCTGGAAGCTATTGATTCCGACTACGACAATCTCGAGCGGCAGATGCTGAAGGAGTTCTATGAATTTGTCGACCGCCACAAGGAATGCAGGTGGCTGCATTGGAACATGCGCGATCTCAATTATGGCTTCCAGGCGCTCGAACACCGATTCCGGGTCCTCGGCGGCGAGCCGACGATTATTGCCGACAACCAGAAATTCGACCTGGCTCGCATTCTCATCAACATCTACGGCGTCGGATACACCGGCCACCCTCGAATGCCAACGCTTCTCGCGAAAAACCATATCACTCCGCTGAATTTCATGAGCGGAGCTGAAGAAGCCGCCGCTTTCGAGGCTAAAAATTACGTCGGACTGCATCAATCGACTCTGCGCAAGGTCAACGTGATCGCCAACATCGCCGGTCGCGCGCATGACCAAAATTTGAAGACGAACACCCGTTGGTGGGACCTGCACGGTGGTTCACTAAAAGGACTCGTCGATTGGTTCAACGCAAATCCCGTTTGGCTCTTAGTGGTCAGCGTCGCGGGCGTCGTTGGGTTGATCGTTCCCTTTCTTTCGTGGCTTATTCATCGAATCTCCGGGACATCACACTAGGTGTAACAAAGACCGCCGAGCCGAACATCGGTCCCCATATACTTCCTTCGTCAATCGCTCGGCACTAGTGAGGTTGCGCGCCGCAATGACGCCTGAACCAAGGGAGGACCTTGCTATGATCGATGATCCAATTCTCGGCGACTTCGAGGCCGCGCTTGAGCACCTGGCCGACTACATTTGGACGGAACTGAAAGAAGAACATAACAAGGAGAACTGGCGCCGCAACCCCGCGTTGGTTCACGCGCTCAACGCTATCCGCGCGATCGAGCGGTTCACAGTGGACGTTTCAAACTTCGAGGCGCTGGAGTACGGGGTCACTCGCGCTTTGATGGCGCTCCAGATCGTTAGGACTCCAGACCCGAATCATCCGGCGATGCGCGGACCCCGATGCAGAAACTCCGAAGTGCTGGCGCTCGGCTCGCGTCTCAAGATGTGAAGCCTATTGGGGTGTCCCTTGGCGGCGCAGGCAGGCCGCAAGCTGAATCGTCGCCGTGGGCGCCGTTTGCGACCCCTTAAGATTAACAAGGGGTTTTCAGCCTTGAGCGCGCGCCGAGGAGGATGCACGAAAGGAACCCCTCGTCGTCAAAGAAAAGGACGGCAGACCCAATCAAATCAAGGGCTTTTCACGGCGACTGATGATGCGAGTTTTCAGCGGTTCCCGGCAGTGGCGGAGGCGGGTATTTCGCAAGCACAGCGACGATCTCCCGCTCGTTCTCCTTCAGCGTCTGCCAGATAGCCGGCGTGACGAGTTCGGAACGGTAGACATGCAGCCTATCGTTATCGGGGAGGAGGCAGGGCGTGGCGCCCAGCCGGAGCGCGGCGCGCAGCGCGAGCTCGACCCCATCGGACAGTTCCGCCCAGCGCTCTTGCAAGGCCCGCTTAACGATCTGGACGGCCGCCCGCTCCGCTCCGGTCAATGCTTGGCGCTCAGCTTCATGAGCCTGGAGGGCTTCAAAGGCCGGCCGATCGTATCTGGCGAGCGCGGCGCGCTGCGCCCGGTACTTCCGCTGTTCCGGCGATAGTTGCGCCGCGAGGGCGAAGGCCGCTTTGCTGGCCGCGCGCTGCTTGCGAGATCGCTTCATTGGGGACTCTCACCACTACTTGTAAACGGACCGCGATGAGACTTCAACCGGACCCGGTCTTCTCGCCGGGTGCGCAGTTAGAGGCCTTTCATCAGTTGGGAGATCGAGATATCCAAGGTCCGCGCGATCGCTTCGATGTTGCGCAGCGCCACGTTTCGTTTTCCGCGTTCGATGCCGCTCATGTAGGTGCGGTCCAGCCCGCATCGCGCGGCGAATTCCTCCTGGCTGAGGGCGGCCTGATGCCGGAGCGCTCGCACCCGGCTGCCGAATTTCTGGGTGATGTCGGTGGTCGGCCGGGTCATCGGCGGACACGTAAACCCGCCGTAGACTCAGAGTCCACGGACTATGAGTCACAGCGGGAATGCGTTATCCTTTGCGCAAATTTTGCACGAGACCGCTTCCGGTCGTCGGGGTGAATCTGGATGTTGCGACGAGGTTTCTTGGCGCTCGCTCACGCGTTCGCCCTGCTTGCTCTTTTGGTGTGTTGCGCCTGTTCAGGGCACTCGGTTGTTGACTTCGCGAGGCGCTACACCGCCGCAAAGAACGGCACCCTCAATCAGGAACTTGCACGAGAAGACCTGGAGCGGAAGCACGTTCAGTTGACCGCAGCGGTCAATCAAGCCTGTCCGAGCGACACAGCCACGGAGCGGGCCTGTGAGGCCGCAGCGAAAGCCGATCTTGCCTGTCAGCAAATAGCGAAGCAGGAAACTCGCTGGGAGATGCAGGGCGGCAAGGACCCCGTAGCCGATCCTGCCGCTAATTCACTTCTGGCTCGCTGCGATCAGGCTCTTCAACAGCATTGCGGCTTCTCCCCCTTACAGTGCGAAGAGGCAAAGGCTGCCCTGAAGGATTTCGAGACCCGGTTGGAAAACGCCGAGATGGAGCAAGCCTTTCGCCCAGCTTCCCCGCCCAGCCGAAGCGTCGAAGATTCGTCTGTCAGTCCGATGCAACACACCGACTGTCAGCCGTGGATGAACGGCTTTAGCTGCCACACGATACCGGGGCCATAGGTCGCAGTGTTTCGCCCGTGGTAGCCGTCAGCGACCGATATTTCCGACCGAACAGCGAATCGCGGGCATTCATTTAGGCGACGGCGCCGGTGCGTCGTGGGGAGCGCAATATGAACGAGAATGGTTTTGAAGCTATCGAGGAGCGGTTTACGCGGATCGAGCGCGAAGTGAGGCTTTGGAAGCGTGCCGCGACGGCAACGATGGTTCTTCTAGTCGCGCTGCTCGCCTTCAGCCCGAACCCAAGGACACGGGAGGCACGCGCCGCCGATTCGTCTGCCAAGGACTTGGTGGTCAGGAGTCTGAAGATCGTCGATGAGCAGGGAACGACGCGCGCTGTCCTAGCGGTCGACAAGGGCGGCCCGATGCTGGCGCTCTTCGACGAAAAGGGAACGATGCACGCTATGCTAGTGACGGGTAAGGACGGCCCGAGTTTGAACCTCGTCGACGAAAAGGGAAGCGCTGACCTAACGGCCACTAACCCCGGCGGCCCTGGGTTGGACCTATACGACGAAAAGGAGACGCCGCGCGCTATGCTAACGTTCAGTAAGAACGGTCCCATGTTGGGGCTCTTCGACGGAAAAGGAACGCCGCGCGCTGGCCTAGGCGCCCAAAAGGACGCCCCTGCGTTGGAGCTCTACGACGAAAAGGGGACGCATCGCGCTAAGCTAGCAACGGGTGAGGACGGTCCCATGTTGGTGCTCTTCGATGAAAAGGAGACGCTGCGCGCTGCCCTAGATGCCAGCAAGGATGGCTCCGCGTTGGGGCTCTTTGATGAAAAGGAAACGCTCCGCGCCGAGCTATTGGCCGCTAGGGCTGGTCCGGGGTTGAAACTGTACGACAAGGATCGAAAGCCGATCTGGAAAGCGCCCTGACCGCTGGCGCTTGATGCGGATGGCTGATTCCGGTTCGAGGACTCTGAAAGCCCGGCGGTGCAGAGGTCCGATGAGCCTTTGAGCGACGAAACTCAAGTAGCACAGTCAGCGGATCGAGATTGCCTCTACCCCGCGCGGGGCCGCCCAAGGCTCTGGGGCCAAACCGCCCTGGTTAGCTCCTCGACGTAGAAGCCGCGATGACCATTCGCCACGTCTCGATGCCGATGCGCCGGAATGATGGCTCGTCGGAACGGAGCACTCGCGGTAGCTCGACACCGAACTGCTCGCGTGCCCACGCCCGCTGCTGAGGCGTCAGCCGCGTCACCTCCGGCACGATGTCGGTGCATTGGAGCCGCGGCCGGCGTCGCAGTGGCAAGTTCGTATACAGCCAATCCCATGACGCGTCGTAGTTGGGCGACCGTTGTTGCTCAGCTTCCCCGAACTCCGGCGGATGAATGTTCTCCTTGCCACTGCGGGTCCGGCCTGGCGGGATCTCCAAGTGAAGCATCTCGTGAAAGACGATCGTGACGAATACAGCCTCGGGCACATCCGGGGCATTGAGAACGTTGTGAATCCGAATGTTTCGCGATGCGGAGGAGATGCAAGCGAGCGCCCGCTGGAAGACGAAGCACCAAGTGATGTCGTCAAAGGCGTGCCGGAAGAACTGCGCCGACACCTTTTGCACGATGTCATCGAGATTGCGGTGCGGCAACTGTAGCTGCAAAAGGGCCGGTCCTTTCGCTCGTGCGCGATGCTTACCTTGCTCTCGCTTACCTCACACGGCCGGTCACTACAACGGTGGATGGCGTCCGTCCTTGGCAACGACAGGAGTGGCGCCGCGCCGGTAAATCAAAGGGGGAGCCGAGGGCTTTTCGGCGAGCGTGGACCGGGGAGCCCCGAAAAAAATTCGTTGCGCGCATCTGGGGCCGGGAACAGCGCCCGTCGCGAAAGCATCGCGGGGGTTCACGCACCCCTAGGGGGGTCTACTTCCCCCAAAGCCGCACCGCGAAAACGCCTTGACGGGGCGTTGGCGTGCGGGAGCGCCGCATCTCTGGCGACGAAGGCCGCCCGCGACCGGGGTACGCCGCCTTTGCTCTGACAAACTGACAGCCAAGTTGACAGCCCCGACGTTGAACACGGGCGGACAGAGGCGGACGAAACGGATACTCAGTCGCCGGAGACCTCAACACTTTACTACTCAGTGAACATCGGCGGACAATAGCTAATCGAATTAGGAATCCTGTGCTCTATCCATCTGAGCTAAGGGGGCGCGCTGTCAGAAAGCTCAATATTATCAAGTGGTTATGGCGTTTTGAAGCGCGCAATATCGCCGAACCGAAAGGCGGGTAAAGGGGCTTTTGGCAACATTTTGGCAGCACCTTTTGTGGCAACGGTGCGCCGGTCAGGTCAACGGTGCAACGGTCGGTTGTGGCGATGCCAGCGGCCATCGTCGGGATATTATGCGCGGTCTTTGCTCAGCGCAACGCGCGCGCTCATCAAGTGGGATGGGCGGTTTGCGCGGGATTGTGACCGGCGCGAAACCGCGCGGCGACGTGATCGATCTGTGGACTGCGGCGGCGGCAGCTTGGTAACACCTCAAGCCCGCCGCGCGGCGCGAACGGCCCGGCACCGTCCTAATTCGTTCAGCGCGTAGTGACAGTGCGGATTACATCAACCCGCATAGCGTTTTCCATTAGAGCCGCAGCTTTCTCTGCCGCTTCATTCTCGGTTTCAGCGGTGATAAGCTTCGAGCGATTTGGTTTTACGCCGTCCCGATTGTCGAAAAAATCCGCTCGCCAGGTTGCCTTGATCATTTGCTCCGTCTCCTTCTCATCAGAAGTCTGCATCGGCCAAAAAAGAATTTCCCTGTCAAGTTGCGCACTACAGCGCCGGGCTGCTCTTGCAGGTAGCGCTGTTCGCGTTACTCGTGCATGTCGTCGTGATCGTGTTGGCTTGCTGGTCAGCGTAGACTGCCACGACAATCAGGCCAAGAATCAGTACGCCCGCCAGAGTGTAGAGCACGATCTTTCCGGCCAACCTGGCCCCGTCTCCCTTGTGCTCATACGATACGGCTTCTGACTCGCTGCCGAAGAACTTGTAGGCGCCATCATCGTGCAAGTTCGGGAAAAATTTATTCCCATTGTCCCCGTTGTTTTTCCCGAGATAGCCGATTGTCTCGCGCCCAGTTACGTCATTTACCAGCACTAGCCTAGGGTCGCTGGTCTGGAGTAATTGATACCCCCCCGGTGCGAGCGTCACGACTTTTGAGGTGCCGTGGACCTGGAGTCGCAGACTGCTGCAATCAGCGACCATGCAGGCCGCTGCGACCTGAGCGCCGTCCTCATTCATGACCGCCACACTCGGGGCCTTCGCGTTGGGGTAGGCGTCCAAGCTACTACCATTAGGGAAAACGAGTGTATCGTGCGCGGCCTTCTGATCGGTCGCTGGCACCGCGACTATCGGCGGAGTTGCGGTAGCACAGGAATTCAGCAACACAGCAGCGGAGAGCAGTTGGACTAGCGATCTGCGAGCGGCGGCACGAAATTTCGGCCTCTGAGGCTCCAACGGCCTACCTCACCTCGATCCAGCCGTCTCGATCCGGCGCCGGGCCGACGTTCGCGCTTCCACTTGTTCGCACCGCAGTGACCCGGCCCTGAGCAGAAGGCGCCGAAGGTGCCGCTTGCGGAGAAGCGGACGGGGCCGGGCTCGGCGGCGTTACTGGCGTTGCGGGAAGCGCCTCGGCATTGGCTTCGCTGAACGACGGTTGGGGTTCGGTGATCAGACCCAAGACCGCCTGCTCGAAACTTCCTTTTGCTCTACAGGTGGTCCCGTCTCCAAACTTCCCCTCACCGCCCGTGTTGAACGTGACAGAATCCGAGGAGATGACTGCCGGTGCATAGCAACCACCAAAAACGCCGCAAGCTTGTCTTGTCTCTCTACTGCTCACCACATACATGGCGTTGACCGTTACCCTTGTGTAACCCGCAGCAGCACGCTCGAACACGATATTCATGCGACCATCGAGGGACACTCTCCTGTCGAATTGGCCTCGGGGCGGGTTGACGCCGGATGGCCCTAGAAACTGTTGTTCCGCTCTGGCAGCAGGAAAATCGAATGCCGCAGAGCCGAACTCCGAATGAATCGTTCCGCAGTCAACGTATTGTTCAGGATCACCCGAGTAGCTTACATTTAGTATTCCTGAACTCTTGTCGATGTTGTTGATAGCAAAGAAGCTCTTCCCAATCTGCGGTATCGCGCGCGACCAAGCCTCATCAAACGGGGTCTGTACGACGACTGAGTTTGATGCGTTTCCGCCAGAAGACTCAGGAGGCACGTACTGCATCTCCCCACATGCTGCAACCAGAAACAATGGCAGGAATAGTAAAGCGGTTCGTGCGTTCATCACTCTCATCCCCCTCGCGTCCGACCGTCTGTCGATCTCACGCAAGGAACGCGCCATCGGCCCAACGAACCGGCTAGCGTGGTGTCGCCGACTTTTTCTGTGCTTTCGACCGCCAGAGATGTTGCGCCGCCGCAACACGATAGCGGCGCTTATGCTCGTTGCGACTGTCGGGGCTCCCGTTTTCGCTTTTGCGCTTATCAAGCGGGACGCGCGGTTCCGCGAGATCGTGACCCGCGACGGAGCCGCGCGGCAACGTGATCGATCTGCGGTCTGCGGCGGCGTAGAATGCAGGCATAAACCAAACCGCAGAGGCCGCCTACTGCGCATAACAAGGAATCAAAAACGATGGACGATCCACGACCGTACATTGAAAAACGAAACGCGCTGATCGCCGCGCAAGAGACAATGGACGAAATTTGGTTCGACTTAGATGCGGCCCAACGTGCAATAGAAAAGTGCGATTTGGTGTTGCTTCCGACGGAAGTTAACCTTGAGTTTTCACACCAAAAATCCAAGGAAGGACGCCCCATTAAGGAATGGCCTACTTATGACCGATTTGTTCAAGCGCTTCGGAGTTGGCGTCACGCGCGCCACGAAGCTCAACAGGCGTACAAAGCACTGACAGATCACGCGGGGCTTGCCCCACTTCCCGCGCTTCCGTCTGACCGCCCCGGCACAGTGATTCCAACATCACGGGCTTCTCGATAGCGAGTCCGTTAACCCACGCGGCCCGACGCGGCGGAGCGACGGCGCGCGTAGGCTCCGTAGCCCGGTCGTCCGGCGATCAAATGTACCGCACTCCGCCCTCGCGCTTGAGACCGAAGCGGCGGATCATCCGATGCACGGTATACCTGGATACCCCGAGCAGCGCCGCCGCACGGCTGACGTTCCCTTTCGTCTTCGCCAGCGCCTCAGTTAACGATTTGCGAGTTTGACTCTCGATCAAGTCGGGTAGTTTCTGCATGGGGGTCAAGCTCCCTGCGCTGGATCAAAAGCGTCCAGCTTCGATGCGCTCTGCGGCTGGCGGGTGAAGCGCGAGTACGTGCCGACCACTTGCGCGATAGTAGAGTGTCCGAGTTGCTGGGCCGTTTCCTGAATGCTCGCGCCCGCCGTGATCAGGTACGAAGTGTACGAGTGCCGCAGGGAATAGATTTTCCGGTACGGCAAGCCCGCAGCGGCCAGCGCACGCGCCCAATGCTTTCGGATCGTCGTCAGATCGAGCGGCTTGTCATTGGAGTTTCCGAACACGTAGCGCTTGGCGCCGGCTACGCTCCGCTGAGCAGTTAGGGCTTTTGCAACCCGTTCGATCATGAGCACGTCGCGCTTGGAGCCCCGCGTCTTCGGCGAGCCAAGCGAGCCGTCCGGCAACGCCGTCTGTCTGACGTGGATCAGCTTGTTCTCGAAATCCACGCCGGACCATTCCAGGCCGGTTAGCTCGCGTGGCCGCAAGCCCGTGAAGGCAAGGCACGTAACGAGCTTCGCAAGCCACGGCTCCGCCGCTGCGATAACCCGCACTAGCTCATCGTGCCGCATCGGGTCTACTTCCGTAGACTCCGTTTCCCGAAGTCCTCTGGGGCAAATACGACCTGTCTTTCGAGCTTTCGGAACCGGAGGCCTATCGCCGCGACGTGCGGAAGGCCGAAGTCCACGTCCTCGATGCGCGCCATTTCGCGCTCGATACCGCAGTTGATCAGATTGCGCAGCTCGTCCGGAGCTTCATGAAGTAGCGGCGGCGAACGCGCGCGGATAGGTGTAATCCGCAACGGGGCGGCGTTGGGTTGGACCTGGCAAGGGAAGCTGAAATGAGAGCGAAAGGCAACTCACCGCTCCGGGGCGATGACGTTCCGATGATCGTGGACGGCGCTACGAACGCGCCCTTCACGTTGGTGCTTGCGCACGGCGCCGGCGCTCCAATGGACCATCCCTTCATGAACGCGATCGCTGAAGGTATTGCGCGAAAGGGCCTGCGCGTCGTCCGATTCGAATTTCCGTACATGGCCGCGCGTCGCATCAGCGGCAAACGGAGCGCGCCCGATCGGGAAGCCGTGCTGATGCAATCGTGGCGCAACGTCGTGGCAAAGATCGGGAAGGTCGCCGGATTGGTAGTCGGCGGAAAATCGATGGGCGGCCGTATCGCGAGCATGATCGCCGATGAAATCGGCGCGGCCGGGCTGATATGCCTTGGGTATCCGTTTCATCCTCCCGGCGATCCGGCACGCGCTCGCGTAAAGCATCTGGAGAAGCTTCGCACGCCGGCCTTGATCCTTCAGGGCACACGCGATTCGTTTGGCCGCCCTGACGAGGTCGCGAGGTACAGTCTATCGCCCAAAATTCGTGTCTTCTGGATCGAGGACGGCGACCATTCGTTCAAGCCGCGAGCCAGGTCGGGCCGTACTGAAGCCCAGAATCTTTCGGTGGCCATCGAAGCAATGATCGGGTTCGTCGATTCGCTGAAAACTGAAGCCGGCGCCAGATAGAGATTCGCCTCCGTCATCGGTCGACTATCGCTCGAAAGACGGCCCGGAAAAACCCGCGCTGCCAAGTTGCGCCATCCTCGCGCGTACATTTCCGGTGTTGATGCCGCCGTCAACCACCATCGCGGCGCCGGTAATCCATTCGGCCTCGTCACTGGCCAGGAACAACGCCATCGCGGCGATATCTTCGGGCTTGCCGGCGCGCGGGATAGGCTGCGTGCCTGCCATGTTCTTCGCAACGGCCTCTTCACCGCCGGGAACACCCCGAGCGATCAGCGGCGTGACGACTACGCCCGGGCAGATGCAGTTCACCCGGATTCGATCGCGGCCCAACTCGATCGCGGCCGATTGTGTGATGCTCACCACCGCGGCCTTCGCCGCGCTGTAAGCCGTGAGACCGGCGACTCCTCTCAGCCCTGCTACCGATGAGGTCGAGATGATCGATCCGCCCCCCGCCTTTTGCATGGGCGCAACCGAATGTTTGATTCCCAGAAACACGGCACGCGTCAAGATATGAAAAGTCTTGTCCCAATCCTCGGCCTTGGTGCTTTCGAGCCTGCCGACCGCTCCGGCAACTCCCGCGTTGTTATAGGTAATGTCGAGGCGTCCGTATTCCTTGACCGCACGATCGATCACGGACTTGATATCCGCCTCGCTGATCACGTCGGTGCGCTGATACAGGGCGTGCCCGCCCGCGGCGGCGATTTCCGACACGACCAATTCGGCGCCCTGTGAGTTGAGGTCCGCGACGACCACTGCAGCGCCCTCTTTCGCAAACCGGAGCGCGGTCGCGCGACCCATCCCGCTCGCCGCACCCGTGATCACCGCAACTTTCGCGTCGAGCTTGCCCATCGTTCGGCTCCTTTCGATTCGGTGCTACCTCAATAGCAGGGAATCTCACGACCGGGATAGCAGATTAGGCTTGCAGCGCAACCAGACTTGCAACGATGATCTGTTTTCCGGAACTCGTGATGAATCCGACTATCGAGGTCAACGGCGACAGTGCGAGAGGTAGCTGGCATTTTCTCGGGCCCTTTACTTTTCGCAGAGGGAATCGGGCGATGTGGCTGGCCGCGCGTTACGAAGAGCATTACGTGAAGATTAACGGCCAGTGGAAGTTCAAGCACTTGCACGCGATCGGCCGAATGTCCGCGCCGTATGAAACGGGCTGGGCCAACCAGGACGCGGCAGGCTGACTTCTGAGGTCGGAAATGCGAGTACGGGATCGGAGCGTTGAAATGAAGACCGTTGAGATGAAAACAGGAGACTCGATTTGGCAGCGAACCGGCGAACTGGTGTGATCAGAAGCGCGAAGGTGGGTGCGATTGCGTTGGTCATCGGCGTCGTTGGCGCATCGGGTTGCACGCATGAGACGCCGCTCGTGTCGCGTCCATCGGATGAGTCACGATCGCTGGTCCTCCGCAACGTCCGTGTATTTGACGCGCCCAACGCCAGACTTCTCGAGGGCCTGCGCGACGTGGTGGTGGAAAACGGCCGCATCGAGGCTATCGGACCACCCGGACTGGCGGCTTCCGGGATGCTCGAAGTCGATGGCCGCGGTGAAACCTTGCTTCCCGGGCTGGTCAACGTTCACACGCATACCTCTGCGGCATCCGATCCCCCGTGGAAGGTGTCGCTGCCCGACGTTGACGCGAACCTCGCAGCCTTTCTTTACTCCGGCGTGACGACGGTTCTCGATCTTGGCGGCATGAGCCCCGCGATCTTTCGTGAGCGCGAGCGCGTGGCGAAGGGCGAACTCCTGGGGCCGCAGGTTTACGCTGCGGGTCCTATTTTCACCGTTCCCGGCGGCCATCCGGCAGAGGTTCTGCGTGATGCGCTGCCCTTCTACCTTCGATGGTACGTCGTTCCTCGCGCGACCCGCGAAGTCTCCACTCCGGACGAGGCGCGGCGTGCGGTTGGCGACCTTCTGCCCGAGCGGCCGGACGTGATCAAACTCGCGCTCGACGCCGGGGGCAGTGGCAATATCCCGCGACTCGACCGGAATATGATCGCGGCTATCACCGACGCTGGCCACCGGGCCGGCATTCGAATCGATCGCGCATATCGGAAGTTCGGCCGAGGCAATCGACGCGGTCAAGGGCGGCGTCGATGCGCTGGCTCATTCTCCGTGGCGCGAGGACATATCCGACGAGGCGGTAGCCGTGATCAAAGCGGCTCATGTACCGGTCGTGATCACGCTCGCGGTCTGGGATGTCGCGGGAACTCCGCGTACCAGCCGCTCGGACTTTCTGCCGATCGAGCTGGAGGTGGCAGGGCCTAAACTCATCGCCGCGTTTCTTGAGCCGCCGCCGCCGCTCGACGAGATGACGGCCTCTTTCATGCGAGCGGCTACGGCCGCTCACGATGCGCGTCGGCGCAACGTCGCGAAACTGCGTGCAGCCGGGATTCCGATCCTGGCCGGCAGCGACGCCTGCAACCCGTACGATCTGCCCGGCGCCGGACTTCATCTCGAGCTGGTGAAGCTGGTCGAGGCGGGTCTCACGCCGGCTGAAGCACTGCGGACCGCGACGTGGGACAACGCCCGCTTCCTGGCTGGTGAAAATGCGAACTTCGGTGAAATCGCCGTCGGAAAACGCGCCGACCTCGTGCTCGTGGCCGGCGATCCGGTCTCCCGCATCAGCGATCTCGGGATGATTAAGCAGGTGATTCTCGGCGGAACGGTACTCGAGCGCCGCGCTCCGCGAAGTCAACCGCCGGGAGGCTGATCGCTCGAATCGACGCAATGCCTCGACCACAGTGTGTTGCCCGGTGAAGCGCACACAGGGATCGTTGGAGCGTACGCCGGCGTTCATCAGTTCCAGATCTCGCGTGCCGCCTCGACGACCGGGAGCTTTGCGATCCGATCATCAACAGTCAAAGCATTGCCTTCGACAGTTGATGAAAACCCGCATTGCGGGCTCAGGCAAAGCTGCTCAAGAGGCACGTAGAGAATCGACCGGCTCGACCCCTCGATTATGCCGGCGCGCGCACGGCGAGTGGCACGAGATGGAGTTTTGCGCAGCCGCCGCGAAGCGTGCTGCCACTACGGAGCCGTGGACTTGCCGTTGCCCTCGCGCAGCTTCGGCGCTACGTGCTGCGCGAGCAATTCTATGGTCTGCATCGATTTCTCATGCGGTATCGCACCAACCTGCACTAGCACCAGCAGCAGGTCGGCACCCGCCGCTTCGTAGCGCTTCGCTACCCTGAGGCAATCCTCCGGGTCGCCGACCATCACCGCGCCGGTCTCGATTCGCTTGTCGAGGTCCGCCATCGAGAGCCGGTAATCGCCCGTCGCGACCACCAACTCGGCCATCTTCTTGTAGTACTCGTAGCCCTTCACTTCCTGCTTCGCGAACGGCGTGAACAGCTCGGCCGCCTTGCGGGTGGTGAAGTCGATCGCTTCCTTCGCGATGCTCTTGGCCTCTTCGCGAGTCGGCGCGCAGACCGCGATCGAGGCCGCCGCGGTGCGATCGTTCACGAACGCCCCGACCGGCTCGCAATTCCGGATCGCCTTCTTGTACGACCCGATCAGATGGTCCAGGACGCCCAGCTCCGAAATTCCAAACCCCAGCGCGCCGATGCCCTTTTGTCCGGCCACTTCCCAGGTCGTGGGTTGCGTCGCCGCCACCCACAGCGGCGGATGCGGCTTCTGGATCGGCTTGGGAATCACCTCGCGCGGCGGCATTTTGAAGAATTTTCCCTCATGGCCCTCGAAGACCTCCTGCGTCCACATCTTCGGCAGCACGCCGATCGCCTCTTCCCACATCGGGCGCGAGTCCTCGGGGTTGATATTGAAGCCGCCAAGCTCGGATTCCGTAATCGAGCGGCCGGTGCCGCATTCGACGCGCCCGTTCGACATGATATCCAGCACCGCGATCCGCTCGGCGACGCGCGCCGGATGGTTGAATGGAATCGGCAACAGGCACACGCCGTGACCGAGCCGGATCCGGCTCGTCACCTGGCTGAGCGCGCCGTACCAGACCTCCGGCGCCGACGAGTATGACCATTCGCTGAGAAAGTGATGCTCGACCGTCCATACCGAATGGTAGCCGAGCCGGTCCGCAAGCTTCACCTGTTCGGTAGCCTGATGGTAGATGTCGTACATGAAGCCGTCGTAGTGCGGCCGACTGCGCTGGATCTCGTACTGAAGTCCCAGTTCCATTCCTCACTCCTATTGAGGTCGTTACCCGCGATTTACCACGGCGCGAGCTGAACGCTTCCATCAGTTTGTACCAAGCGGTTACCCTTCACGCGACAGTCACAAGCTGCCAAGCCAGATAGAGCGCGAGGACCAAGAGTACCGGAGCCGTCGCCACTCCGGGCGTATATCGAAGCACCGAGAGGCTCCACAAGGGATGACCGACTCCGTTCACGAGCTCGATGCCTACCCAGATCCAGGCGCAGAGCGCAGCCGATGGCCAGCGGCGCCGTATCGGCCAGAAAAAGCACCAGAGCCCGAAGGTCAGAAGGGCGACATTGAGGATGATAAACCCACGCTCGAGATTCTGCGAGACGAGGCCGCTCACAAAGCGGGCCGGTGGAAAGACCTCGTACAAGCGGCCGGCGAACTCCTCAAGTGAATGCAGAGCCTGCACAATAACGAGCAGCAGGAACGTGTACTGCAGCCGCCTCACGCGAGTCGCCTTTCAGCGCAGATTTTACGCGGGGACGAAAGCGGACGGAAGTTGCCGCACGAGTTCGGAGACGCTCGGCATTTGAGAAGGTGGAGGAATGAAGTGACCAAGCGCTTGCGCTGGAACATCCGCCACTGCCTGACGCCCAACGGGCACAGCTCGCCCAGGATTTCGTAGCCCCTTGGAACTGTAGAACGCGACGTTGGCTTCGGTACCGGCACAGACGCGCGACCGCGCAGCGGTCGCGACTCGAGCGATCCCAGAGATTTGACCTGCCCTACCGCTGTGACTATGAAGGTTTTGTGTTGGGATCCAATTTTCGGTAACTTCAAGACGCAGCGCACGGTTCAAATGAGTTCGCCGGCGCATTTGAGGCTTACGGCATCAGAAGCGGTAGTCGGCGTTTTGGTCGGCATTCCTGCGACGATCATTTGTCCAGCACGTGCGTGGATTATCAGTTCAAGCCCCTGGAGAACTACTGGGTCCATGTGGAAATATTGGGCAATCCGCGGGGCGGGTCCCGGCCCGATTCTATCGAGAACGGCAAAGCTAGCCCGGACCTCCCCTATGTAATCGGGGACTTTCCTCCTGATTACCCGGGCACGTTGCATCGATGCGGTCCTGTGGCAGTCGTACAGCGCGCGCAAGCGAACTCATGTCCGGCTGACCCCACGCCGATTGATCAACTTATACTTCCGATGCGCCGGCGAACTTTCGTCAGAGCTTTGAGTTTGTTGGCCAGGAAGCTCTGAACCCGACCATGCTTAAGATCGAGGTGTGGCACGCCGTTGCGCAAAACACGATTTTGCCGATGTCGATTTGACGCCTTATGATAGCTCGGCCTGAAGTCCAATAAGATTCGCATCAGAGGTGGTTTCTTCTGCCCAGGATCGGCAAAAAAGAGCGAATTGTTCTGGTCACGGCGCTTACTCTGCTCGCCGCGTGGCTGAGATTTTCCGCGGCTCTACGTCTCGAAGGATTGCAACTTCTGTCAGCTCGCGGCCATTCGCCTCTTTCTGGAACACGGCGCGGTCTTGACCGATGCAGCGCAGGTCCGGCGCGCGTATCTGGACGCATTCGTGAAGCGGAGCGAAGAAAGCCAAGCGCTGGACTTCCTCCTGCGCGGCGACGGCGAGCGCCCCGACGAGGTGCTCTTTGCCGCCGCCCTGCAGCTCCAGTCGCGAGAGTACGACTCCGTCGAGGCTCTGCTGCGCCGCGATGGGGCGCTTCCTTGACACGTCGCCGGCGTTGGCTTCCGTTGTCGTTGCCGAAGATTAGATCCGAACGTAATGATGATGCAGGGGATTCAAACCGGGTGTTCTGACGAAAATGAACGCGCCACTTCAGACGCTTCTCGAACCGTACTTCGACGGACTTGAAGCACACTTCTGGATCGAGGGCTTGCTGGCCCTTACCAGCGCACTGTTTGCGATCGCGCTCCGGCGTCAGAAGCGGATGTTCAAGCCGCAGGGCTTCATCATGCTTTCGGTGGGCCTAATCCTCGACTTGATGACGCCGCGTGCAGAGCCGGTCAGAAGCCTGACGGTCTACTGGCGGGCGGCGGCGCTGATACTTGTGCTCTTCGGATTGATTCGGCTCGTGGTCGAGACCTGCGTGGTGGCCGTGCGAGGGCGCAAGGCGGATCTCTCGACGATCGTTGCCGAGGTCATATTGGCCGCGCTGTACGGCGCCACCGCGCTCGTAATATTCCGCTTCATGCTGGGAATCTCGCCGCGCGTTCTGATTGCCATCCCCGCGGTCGGAACTCTGACGGCGGGCTGGGTTCTGCAGGGCAACTTCTTCGCCGGGCTTCTGCTCCAGTATCGCCATCCGTTCGTGCCGGGCGACTGGGTCCGGCTCGGCAATCATGTCGGACGAGTCCAGGGAAGCGGATGGCGGGCAACGAGGCTTATCACTCGCGCTAACGAAATCGTGCAAATCCCAAATACCCTGCTCGCCAGGGAACTGCTCGTAAATTATTCGTCCGGCCAGCCGGTAGCGGATGAAATCTTCGTCGGTCTGGGCTATGAGACCCCGCCCGATCAGGTCGAGCGCACGATCCAGACGCTCGTCAACGACGTTCCCGAGATCGTCAAGAGTGAGGTCGACATCTGGGAATACGGCGAGTCGGCGATTCGCTACCGGATAAGGTTCTGGATCGCCGATTACTCGGTTCAAGAGCAGGTCCGGATCCGAATCACCCGGAGTCTGTGGTATGCGCTCCAGCGTAGCGCAATCGAGATTCCGTTTCCGACCCGCAAGATCTTTGCGCGGGCGGAGCGCGCGCCGGAGACGGCCCGTGAAGGTGCCGGCGGCGATACGATCCGGGAGCTGCGGCGCGTCTATCTCCTGGACGCTCTGACCGATGAAGAACTGGGCGTGTTGGTTCCGACCATTCGAGTGCGCCGTTTCGGCCGTGGCGAGGTCCTTATCCGCCAAGGTGAGATTGGCGACAGCTTTTACGTGCTCAGACGGGGCAAGGTCGAGGTGACGGCCAAAGGCGCCGGCGGAGCCAGAGAGAAACGCATCCGCTATATCGAGGACTCGTCGCCGGAAAGCTTCTTTGGCGAAATTGCCTTGCTGACCGGGGAGCCGCGCAACGCCACGGTTCGCGCGGCCTCGGATGTCGAGGTCTGGGAGATTGCCCGCGAGGCATTCGCCAGGTTGTTCAAGTCCAAACCCGACGCTGGGGCAACTATCGCGGAAGTCGCGGCCCGCAGATTCGCCGAAACCAGCGAGCGAACCGCTCAACCTCAAAGCCACGCCACTGCCCACCGCTCCGCAAAGGGAGTCCTTGCGACCATGCGTAAAGTCTTCGACTTCTAAAGCCGGGAACTCTCGATTCAGGCGCCAACGGCCCGTGTCTGCGTTTACTTGCGTCGAGCCGAAAGTTCGATCTAATCCGCCGCCGAATCCATCGGCCGGTCGTTCGTGCGAACGCCGACGTGACGGTCGTCTTCAAGTGGGCGCTCTGCTGTTCGGCCGGCTGCCCCTTATCTTCTTCCGGAGTCCGGTCGACGATCCCGATGAACCGATCCAGCTTCGGCCGTCTCGGCAGCAGGCTCCGCCGAGGGATTTTCTCTCTGGCGCCCTCAATAGCTGGCCCAATCAAACAAGCCCGGACCGCGCATCCACATCCGCGCCTCGAAACTCGCAGGTGAGATCGGCATCCCCGACCAGACCGGAAAGAAGTAGACGAAGGCGATCAGGGCCGCGGCGGAAAACGATACGAATATCAATTTGCCGGGACTAGCGCTCCGCCACACGATCGCGCCGAACCCGATCGCCAGCGCCGTCGCGACGCCAATTCCGATCGTTCCGCCGATCGCAAGGGCCGCCGACGCGGCGATCGGCACCGCGATCAGCGCCTGCTCCCAGCGCTGCGCGCGGCCTTGCCAACAATCGTTGAGCAGACCCGCGAGCGCCAGGAACGCCAGGAACAACGCCGGAAGATAATGATACAGATACATTACGCGGGTGATCGGCACTTCGATAATCAGGAAGCCGAAATAACCGGCCAGGATGAAAGCAGCCCGGAGGCTGGGCCGCCTGACCATCCGCACGGCGGTCACGCATATCGCGCCGCTTGCGCCCCACCATAGGATTGGATTGCCGCCGAACCAGATCGACGTGACCGCGTCGGCGCCGGGGCTCTCGCGCCAATAGAGAAATGGATGCGCCATCAGGGGCCAGCTCCACCACGGTGATCCGCGCAAATCGCCTACTTCATTAACGCTCCGCTCCCACGATCTGAAGTCGTGATAGTAGGCCGCAAAAGCTCCCGGGCCGCGCCATCCGAGCCAGATGAAGTTCGGGATAAAGGTTGCGACGTAGCAAATCGCGGACGTCGAACCGACGATCAGCATTACGCCGCCGATCATCCGATAGCGTTGTCGATAGCTCCCGCGGCGGTAGCGCCCGCGGCGGCCGCGATCATCGAGCGCCGGCCATTGCGTCGCGAGAGCGTAGGCCATGACTCCGCCTACCAGCAGGAGCGCAACGCCGGGCAGCAGGAGCTTCGCGCCGAGACCAAGCCCCAGCGCCGCTCCCAGCAGCAAGAGCGTATACCGCTCCCGATGCGGGTTGGAGGATTGCACGAAACGAAACACGAGCAAGTAGGAAATCGCCGCGAGCGTTAGGTAGGTGATCTCGGGAAGCGCAATCCGCGAATCCACCATGAAGGTGCCTTCGAAGACTATCAACGACGCAGCGAGCACCCCGGCTAATCGCGATTGGAACAATCGGCGGCCGAGCAGGTAGGTGACAGCTACCAGCAGCGTGCCGACCACCGCGACGGACAAGCGCCAGGCCCACGAATGCTCGGGGCCGAAGGCCCACATCCCGAGCGCCATCAACTCGCGCGCCAACGGCGGATGAGGATCGATATATTGCTCGCCGCGCAGGTAACTGCCGGCCTGGCCGACCCAGAAGATCTCGTCAAAGACCACACCCTGCGGATAGCCCAGGCGCCATAATCGCGTGATGGCGGCAATCACGGTCAGCGCGGCAAGATTTGCGGTATCGGCTGCGGACCACGCTCCGGCGCCGTGCACGGCCGCGGCGCTGGCGCGAAACGCTGCCGACGCGGGAAAAATGATCCATCCATATACCGCCGTGACCATCAGAGCGGCTACGACCAGCACTATCCACCACGAGCTGCTTTGCCCGTAGTGCGCGTTGACTTTGTCCACGTCGATCACCGGCACCCCCGGGGTCGGGGCGTCTACCGGCACGACACTCGCGCTGCGGAACGAGGCCCCTCCGGTGTCAAATCCCCAGAAAAAACCGATTCCGAGCGCGATTTGAACGTCGGCGCCGCCGCGCCCGACCTTTAAATAGAAGAAGCGATTCTGCCAGTCAGTGGTGCCCTCGATATCTTCGAGTATCAGGCCCAAGCCGGTCAGGCTGACCATCGCGCCGGTTTGCCCCGCCGCCCTTCCGACATCGTTCGTTTCGACCTGCGCGCCGACGTAATACCAGCCGGGGTTCAGGTGAACGGTTTGGATCCATCGCGCCGAATTTTCAGTATCGTTCCTGACCGTGACGTAGCCGGGTTCGCCGCCGGACGGCTTGGTCCAACTGAAGCTGGTGGTCGGCACTTCAACCCAGCTCTCGTGATACCAACCCGTGGGGATGTTTCCGCGGCCCTCGGAGAAGTCGCCGTTGCGCAGTAGATTTTGAGCCGACAGCGGGCTGGGCGCGGCCAATGTCAGCACGCCGATCAGTAGAGCGACCAGCGACGACGCCGCCCGATATTGAGTGACGCCAGCCGCTGCCCTGCGCATCAGACCGAACTCAGTTGGAATTTCCGTTTTGAAACCGGTTCAGACTGGCGCCAGGATCACGCGGTTTGCAAACGCAAAGTTTGAACCCGGATTTCACTTGCGGAATGATAAACGTCTGCATCGCATGCGCGTGATGGGGTGTCCTCGAACGACAGGCCGGGGCTGTCCTTAACTGCACGCCCTCGCGATTAGTGCTTGCCGTAGTCGAGCGCGGTTCCCTTGCGCTGCGCCAGAATGTAAGCCTCCAGCGCTCGCAATTTGGGATCGCTGGGGTCTAGGGTTTTTCCTTTGACGGGATTCTCGATGCACCAGTTGATCATGTCGCGCAGCAGCGCCACGCGCTGAAGCTGGACCTGATATTTTGGATAGGTCTCCGGATGAGTATTCGCGGCATTCGGGTGGCACATGTCACAGCTCACGCCGATAGTGCCGCCGAGCAGCTTCACCGAGTGAAAAATCCTGTTGCCCTCGTCCACGAAAGCGTCGGTCTGTGCCTTCCAGATCAGGGGGTCGCGCGCGCCAAAGCTGGCGTAGGTGTCGCCCTGCTGGCTCTTGAGCGCGGCTGCGCCCGACGCGCCGGGTCCGGCGATACCTTCATTGCCGGGCGCCGCTCCGACGCTTTGCGCCGACGATGAAGGAGCCGCGCTGCCAGTATCGGCCTGCGCGGTCACCCACTGCTTATCGGGATGGCGGCGCTGCCATTCGTCCATCAGCGCGCTGGTGACGGCGAGGGCCTGCTTGCGGCTCATCGCCTGACCGGGCTTGAGCCCCGCTACCTCCGTACTGGTCACACCGTCGCAGAGTTGAATGACGACACCGCCATTTTTTGCCTGCGGAACCTGATGGGTTGGCATCGGCTGGGCGAAGGCGCTGGCACCATCATTGCCGAGGCTGAGATAGAGGGCCATTGCGCCGCCGATCGCGCCCAACAACGCTACCGCGATCAACTTTCGTTCGGGTTTCATTTCGCCTCCACACCGCATGCGATGCGCCCTCAGATGGAACAAAGCCGCCGCTGCCTGGCGTCTGCCTAGTAGCTCGCGAATTGAGGCGCGGGAGGGCGCTCAGTCTTTCCCTGGCTGACCAGATAGTCCGCCTTTATCGTGACAGGATTGCGATCCCATAGGTTGTAGACGGTATCGACAAGACCATCGGCCCGCGCGGTGAACTGTCCATCGCCGCAACCGTCGAACTGATCGAACGGATCGGCGCGATTCATCTGAATAGTCAGTGGCGGCAGTCCTTCAGGAGCGTACGGCCACGGCCACGCCGTCGAGAGCATCCCGTAAAAGCTGATGTTCCCGATCTGGTTTTGCAACATCTGATGGGTATGGCCGTGGACGACGGTGACTTTGTCGTAAGGCTTCAGAATAGCCTGTACCTCGTCGGCGTCGTCGGTCCAGAAATTCCAGTTGCGGTAGTACTTGTAGAGCGGCGAATGTGAGAAGACCAGAATCGGGGTTGCAGTCGTGACCTTTGACAGGTCCTGCTTGAGCCAGTCGCGCTGCTGATCGCCCACCTCGAACCGCGACTGTACGCCGTTGTCGAGACCGGCGACGGTTTGCATCCGCTCCGCGGGCGTCATCCTGCGCGCGGTCCAGAAATCCTTCTCATAGACGCTCTGCAGCACGATCACGTGCACGCCCTTCCAGTCGAACGAGTAAGTCGGATGGCCGAACAATTCCTGCCACTTGTCGCCCAGGTCGAGGAACCAATCGTGCTCGCCGACCATCATTTTCACCGGCGCCCTGAGACCGCTGAGTATCTGCCGGCCAAGTTCGAGCTGCGTCGGGGTGCCAAGCTGGGCAAGGTCGCCGCCATAGAGCACGAAGTCGGGCTGCGGGTCGAGCGCGTTCACGTCGTCGACGGCTTTGACGATGCTCCGCACAAAGCGCTGGTTGAGCGTGCGGTCGTATAGATGGGCGTCCGAGATGTAGGCGAAGGTGAAGGGGCGATCGCCCTGCGCGCCCTGGCCGGAAAAGTCCTTATCGACCGCCGCGTTAGCAATCGTGACGAGCTGGAACGTATGCGGCGGCATCAGGCCCTTGGCCGCAACGGCGCCCATCGTGGCCCCCGCGATCTTGAGGAATGTTCGGCGGTCGCAATTGCGCAGCGCTTTGAGCACGCGCTCCCGATCTTCGTAGAATTTCGTCTCGATGCTCTTGTGACGGGCTGCCATCGGATTGTCCTCCCCTCGAAGCCTCGCGAGTATCAGTCTCCACCCAGCAGCGCAGGATTTTCCTTCATCTGGGCCTGTCCCGGCCCGAGGTCACCGAAGGGTCCCGCGAATCCGGGGCCGTTGCGGCCGGCGAGTCCCATCGCGGCTGCGCGGTCGCGTTGCGGACGGGTGGTCCGCGAGAGCTTGAACTGACGCTGGTACTCCGCCCGCGCTTGCGCCATGTATGGCGGGCTGGTGAGCGCGAGCAGGAACGCCGCGAGGTCGTCTTCCTGCTGCTCGCTCAAGCCCAGCGGAACGATTCCGCCATCGAGGAACGCGTTCTGCACGCCGCCCTTGTTGTAGTGATCGAGCGTGTCCCAGATCGTTGCCTGGGAGCCGTCGTGAAAGTACGGCTGCGTGACGTAGAGGTTGCGCAGGTCCATGGTTCGAAACGCACCGATATCGTGCGGCTGCTTGGTGACCAAAAAGCGGCCCAGTCCGCTCATGTCGGTCTGGATCGCCAGCCGATCGATGTCGAGCGCACTCGCACCACCCTTGGTCAACTCGCCAAGCGCCTGGCGAGCGAGCGGCACGAAGTCCGACTTGTGAGCCGACACCCCGATGTTGTGGAAGCGATCGTCGGTGAACAGCGGGCGCGTCGGGTTCCATCCGTGGCACGACATGCAACGGCCCTGACCGTTGAAGATCGCCCATCCGCGCTTTTGTTGCTCCGTGAGCGCGTTTTCGTCGCCCGCCATATAACGGTCGAAGGCCGAGTCGAACGCGACCTGCGTACGCTCATACGCCGCGATCGCTTTGGTCATGTCGTCGTAGTCGGGAGCGCTTCCAAATACGTCCTTGAACTGACTCTGATATTCGGCGATCGAATTCAGCTTGTTAACCACGGTCTGGCGGTCCGGCATTCCCATCTCGATCGGATTCAGAATCGGGTCGCGGGCCTGCGCCTCGAGCGTCGGCTCGCGGCCGTCCCAGAACTGCTCGATATTGAACATTGCGTCGAGGATGGTCGGCGCGTTGCGTTCTCCGAGCTTCATGTGGACCCCGTCCGAGGTGGTCTGCTGGTCGGTGAAACCCTTATGCGGGTCGTGACAGTTCGCGCATGAGATCGTGTTGTCGGACGAAAGCCGCGCGTCGAAAAAGAGCGCCTTGCCCAGGGCGACCTTGGCCGCGCTTTGCGGGTTCTCGGCCGGGAGGGCCAATTCGTAAAGTTGGGTGGGAAATCCCGCCTGATAGGTACTCTTGGGCTCGGCCAGCGCGTCCGGCTTGGGCCCGGGCATCGTGGCGCTGGCTGCCCGATCGGCCGCAATTGAGATCGCCACGGTTGCGAGAATCACAACTGCTACTGACCTGGCGGTCATTGCTCTCCTCCTGGTGCGAACCTGCCTAGCGATTAGCTGACAAGAGGACCATGCCACATTCTGCGGTCCACTTGTAGGGGACTCAAGTGAACCGCGCCAGGGCGCGCCGAGTGCGCCCCGTTCAGTGAAAGCGGTCGTATCCTAGCCAGAGCGCCAGCAGGACGAGCCGCCTGACCAGCGGCTCCTCCACGCTGCCGATCACCCCCTCCACTGAATCAACCAGGCCCCGTGCTTCCCGGCCCTCATCACCGGTGTAGCTTGTGTCGGAGACGGCAAAGCCGAGTTCGCGTGCTTCGACAAGCAGCGCGCGTGTAACGTCCGCGCCGAAGCGAGGGTTGATGATGAACAGCCCCTCGTCGAACGGGCTTGCAAACTCGATCATGCCCACCTCGTAAGGCGGCGGATCGTAGCCGAGCTGATCCTCGGCAAGCGAGAATAGGTAATGCGCTTGCGCGGCCACGCGCGTTTCCATCGTGATTTGCGTTTCGGGAAAGGACTCGCCCGGCACCGCGGCGAAGAAGAGCTGGCCGATTCGCACCGCGCCCACCAGCGTGCGTATTTTGCCGTCCGCCATATAGGGTTCGCGATTCGAGCGCATCACGCGGTTGACACCGGCCTTCCCGTTGGTCATCAGGCTCGCCAGCACGAGATTATCGGCTGGCTCTTCGAGGATGGTTTCGGCGGTCGCGATCGGGCCGTCGATTTTCGCCGCCTGCGCCTCGGCTTCAAGAGCGAGCCTGGCGACGGTTGCGCCGTAGCTTTCAGCGGTGAAAGGCCCTCGGGCTCCGATCGCTTTCAGATCGGGCTGGGTACGCCCTACGGAGGCGACCATGACGAGTGCGGTCGAATTGGGGTGGGCTTTCTCGACAGCTTCCACAGCCGCGGCAGGCCAATCGGGCGAGATCAGCGTATTGTCCTTACCGAGCCCGGTTACATGCGCGCTGAAGTTGATCAGCGTCGCAAACGGCGCGCCGTCGGAACCCTTCGCGAACAGCACGCGCAACTTGGTGTCGAGCGGATACGCGGCGAGCATGCTTCTCAGAAGATGGGACGGCCCGGTATCGATTTCGCCGGAGTACAAAGATGCCGCCGTTCGTCGCGCAGTGCCGATTCGATTGCGGCGACGGTCTGGTCGGCAGCGAAGTTCAGGTATTCCGGTGGTAAGCCGCCCCACACTCCAATGTCGTCGGGTCCGGAATGATCGTGCGTGCTGGCGATGATTATGGCGCGTTCGGGAATGCCGGCGTCATTCGATACCCGCCGGCGGATGTCTGCACAGCCATAGCGCGCGCCGCCCTCCTGGTAGGCGAGGAAATGCCCTTGCGTGTCGATCGCGCAGAAGACCGCGGTCCGTTCACCGCGCGAGATCGCGATTGCGCGCGCGTAGATGGGATTCCTGACCCCGGTCGATAGCCTTACGGGACCGAAGCCGTAACCCCCGAGATAGACCGGTGAACTCGGCGTGATTTCGCGCTTGGATGCGCCCACGCAATATTCGCCGCTCGATTCGGAGGCGGAACAGGCGGCTGTCACCGCTGCCCGCGCAACCGGCCTGGGCGCGCCGAACAAAAGCACAGATACAACCGCGGCGAGAATCGCTCGATGAATCCTGCGCGATGCCCCCGTGGTCCCCTGGAGAGAAAGCGAGAATTCCTCGACCAGGAAGCCGCGATCACACAGATCGCATTTTCGGCAATGACAGCAGCGAAGAATCGCTGCAAGCGAGGGTTGCTTGCTAGTCACGCTGGATGGATCGGATGTAGGCAACGAGCGCGTCTATTCTGCGCTGAACCCTGGATTCGCTTTCGGGCGAGAACTCCTTGCCTTCTTGTTGGAACTGCATACCCCACAGCGGCATATTGGTGAGGTCCCAGTCGTTGTGGCCGGGTAGCGGCTTTCGTCCATCGATGATCTTGCGAACCTCGTCATCGGGGAATTTCCCCTGATGAGTCTTGGCTAAGCCGGTAAGGTCGGCCGGTTTGGGCCCGGGGATGACCTCTACCGCCGGGCCATTCCCGCGGCCATCGGTACCGTGGCAAATCGAACAGTAGACGACATAGTCGCGTTTGGCAGTGTCCTCGGCGAGTGCGAGTTCTGGACCTGCGATATATGCCAGGAGAAGCAGCGCAATAACCGGCCGCCAATCGACTCTCATGTTAACACTCCTTAACTCCTTCACGGCATTCGCGTCGCGCCGCCCCCGGTGCGGGGGTTTCCTGTAGCGCGCACCCTTGCACGTCTTCGTCGCTCCCGAAGGTTGGACGCGCTTCACGGCCTTCCAATCCGGCGAGCATACCACGATTCAGAATCATTTGTATTTTACGCGAGGGGTCAAACCGCCGCTCGGGCGAAGTGAACCCGGTCTACCCACCTCCCCCACCCCTGGATGCCTTGTGAATAATTCCGCTCTCAGCGGCTTGTCGCGAACCTCACATTGAGGCATGTTGGCGCGTCGGGCCGTTGATCCTCCTGTACGGTCCAACTAAAGGGGGAGGGTGAGAGCGATCTCGCCAACCTCCCGATGCTTGGTCAACGCCGTCCAACTTTCATCGTTTCGGCGCTTGCATTTGAGATTCTTGTAACATTGCTGTGGCCCTCGTCGGGCCTCGCTACCTCGATCGTTGGGCTAATCGACCGCCAACACCATCGAATAATTCTGGCTGCGGACAGCCTTGTCCGCCACGAAGATGCGCAGACCAGGACGAAGCAGTGCAAAATCATCGATACCGCGAACTGCGTATTTTCGATGGCAGGCCAGTTCACAAAAACCTTTCCGCACTTTGACCTTCAGGAACTGGCAACCGATGCCTGTAACCAGCCTGGTGATTTGCGACAGAAAGCTGACGCTTTTGTTCAGCTTGCCAATGCCCCAACTATTAGGCTTGTCCAATATCTGCACGATCACGAGTCCGCTCACTATGCGAGCGCGGTGACGAGCGGAGATTTCATTGATGTGCTTTTTGCCGGCATCGAAAACCGCCGCCTTTCGGTATTTGTCCGTGGCTTCCAAATTCAACGTGACGGAACCGTTCGGGTCGTGAGGGATGAAATCACAGATAACCCCCAAAGCCACCGGGGACTCCTTGCGGGCGTCACTGAGGCGATAGCCAAGTACATCAGCGTCCACAAAGACTGGGAGAAAATGGGGGCGCCTTTGGCCGCGAAGAAATTTGTCGAAATGGAAATCGCCGCGAGCCCAGACCTCGTCGAAGCGCCGATATCCATTCTGGAAATTGACCAAAGCATCATGCGGCCCGACCAATTCGCAATCCGCTGGATTGAGCGCGGCGCATGTAAATGAATAACCGACCGCCCGAGTTGGTTTGTCGATTATACTGCTGAAACGGCCCCTTTTGGAGAATTGCGATGTCTTCTGAACACGCGCCTACGATCCTCAACGGTTGATCCAGGACGATCAGGCTGCTCGAATTGCGAGACTAATTCATCCGCGACTGTCGGGAAGGCGAAAGCGTGGAGCAGCATGCCGAGATTCTGATCGGAAGAGCGTGGCACCAGCGCATCCCGAGTTGGCGGGATGCCGTCGCCATGCTGCTGGTGCTCGGGATCGTGATCCTCCTCGGATCCGGCGCCCATGAGATGGTGGCACCCTTCGTCACCATCCGACCGCCGAGGATTTCCCTCTCACCGGCCCTTCTGCCGGTCTATGCTCTCCGCACAACCGTGCGCATGCTGGCCGCGCTCGTAGCCTCGCTAATCTTTACGTTTGCCTACGCCACGCCGGCGGCCAAGAGTCGCCGGGCCGAAACGGTGCTGATACCGTTGCTGGACGTTCTGCAATCGGTGCCGGTGCTCGGCTATCTCTCCTTTACGGTCGTCTTCTTCGTCTCACTTTTTCCCGGCACTTCGCTGGGACCGGAGCTTGCCGCGATCTTCGCCATCTTTACCGCCCAAGCCTGGAACATGGCGTTCAGTTTCTATCAGTCGCTGATAACCATTCCGACCGATCTCGAGGAGGCAAGCCGCAGTTTCCGCTTCTCCGGCTGGCAGCGATTTTGGAGGCTGGAGGTGCCCTTCGCCATGCCAGGGCTGGTCTGGAACATGATGATGTCGATGTCTGGCGGCTGGTTTTTTGTCGTCGCCTCCGAAGCCATCTCCGTCGGCAACATCCAAATCGCACTTCCCGGCGTCGGATCCTATGTCGCGCTCGCCATCCAGCAGCGCAACCTCGCCGCGGTTGGCTGGGCCATCCTCGCGATGACGATTACGATCCTTATCTACGATCAACTGCTCTTTCGTCCGCTGGTGGCCTGGGCCGACAAGTTCCGGTTTGAACAAACCGCAGCCCAGGTCGTGCCGAGGAGCTGGGTGCTTGACCTGTTTCGCGGGGCGAGCCTGGTTCGAGTGCTTGGGGAACCGATCGGGAGGGCCCTTCAGATGGCTGCGCGAGCCCGGCTCGCTCTCCCCTTAAGACCTCGTTGGCTACGCACCTGGAGGCCGCCGCACCGGGCGATTGATATGGCTTGGTACGGTTCCATCTTCGGCTCGGTCGCATATACGGGATGGAAGCTCGTGCAATTTGCCGAACCCGAGTTGTCCTGGGGTGATGTTACCATCGCTCTCAGTAATGGAGTCCTCACTCTGCTTCGCGTTGTGATCCTGATCGCTCTGGCGACTGTAATCTGGGTCCCGATCGGTGTTGGCGTCGGACTGCGGCCGAAGCTGGCCGAGAAGGTCCAGCCGATCGCACAGTTTCTTGCCGCCTTTCCGGCAAATCTCCTCTTTCCAATCGCGGTATTTCTAATCGTCCGGTTTGCCCTCGCACCCAAGATCTGGCTCACTCCGCTGATGATTCTCGGGACGCAGTGGTACATCTTGTTCAATGTTATCGCGGGCGCCAGCGCCTTTCCGAGCGATTTCAGAGAGGCCGCGGCGAGCTTCCGTATCCGGGGCTGGCACTGGTGGCGGGAGGTGATGCTCCCGGGAATCTTTCCTTATTACGTGACCGGAGCAATCACGGCTTCCGGCGGGGCCTGGAACGCGAGTATCGTCTCGGAGGCAGTTAGTTGGGGACCAACCAGACTGAGCGGCTCGGGGCTCGGCGCCTACATCGCACGGATGACCGAAGCGGGGGACTACCCGCGCATCGCGCTCGGCGTCGCCGTTATGTCAGTGTTTGTCATCACGATGAACCGGCTTATCTGGCGGCCGCTCTACGCCCTTGCCGAACGGCGGACACGGCTCGATTGAGAGCAACTGATGCCGGCTCCGGCCAATAGCCCGATCCTCGAAATGCGCACGGTCTGCAAGGCTTTCGCCAAACCATCCGGCGAACCGTTGCCCGTGCTGGCCGATATCAACCTGACAATGCGAGAAGGCGAGATGCTCGGCTTGCTCGGCCGTTCAGGCTCGGGGAAGTCAACCCTGCTGCGCATCGCGGGAGGGCTTATCAAGCCGACTTCCGGGCATGTGCTTTATCGCGGGACGCCGTTGTCTGCGCCAGCCGAAGGCATTGCAGTCGTATTTCAGAGCTTTGCGCTATTCCCTTGGCTTACCGTGCTCGAGAACGTGGAGGCCGGCCTCGATGCACTCGGTTTGGCTCGCGATGAAGCGCGCCGCCGGGCAATGTCCGCGATCGATCTTATTGGCCTCGATGGTTTCCAGTCAGCTTACCCGCGTGAGCTGTCAGGCGGAATGCGCCAACGGGTTGGCTTTGCGCGGGCGATCGTAATCCAGCCGGTTTTGCTTCTTATGGATGAGCCGTTTTCGGCCCTCGACGTATTGACGGCCGAGACGCTACGGACCGACTTCCTCGATCTATGGATTGAACACGAGCTTCCCACCAAATCGCTGCTGCTGGTAACTCACAACATCGAAGAAGCGGTCATGATGTGTGATCGGATCCTCGTCCTCTCCTCAAATCCCGGGCGCATAGCCGCCGAGATCCCGGTTCCCTTGCCGCATCCGCGCAACCGGCTGGATACCGAGTTTCATGACATTGTTGACGAGTTTTATTCGATTCTCACGTCGCGCACGATCGAGTCACTCGGCGCTCTGAAACAGCTTCACGGCGGGTTGGTGCAGCCGCTGCCCCCGGTTTCGAGCAATCGAATCGGCGGGTTCATAGAAGCGCTGGCTTCGCCACCTTACAATGGGACCGCCGAGCTGGCCACGATCGCCGGCGCGCTCGCCCTGGACATTGGCGACCTCTTTCTCATCGCCGAGGCCCTTCACATCCTGGAGTTCGCTGAACTCAAGGACGGCGCAATCAAGTTGACTGCTGCGGGCCGTGTATTCGGCCAGATCGAGACGGAGGAACGCAAGCGGCTGTTCAGGGAGCATCTGCTCCGATTCGTACCGCTCGCAGCCCACATTCGCCACATCCTCGACGAGCGCGAGGGCCATCGGGCCCCTCGAGAAAGATTCGAGCCCGAGCTTGAGGACCATCTGAACCCGAACGATGCGGAGAAGACTCTACGAGCTGTCATTGGTTGGGGAAGATACGCCGAACTTTTCGCGTACGATGATGAGACACGGACGTTCACCGGGGACCGCAACGACTCCTCCGGGTGATCTGTTGACTCGGCCCCGCGCGCTAGACCCTGTCGTTACCGAGAACTAGCGCCGAGCAAATTGATGGTGCACTCCTCCGAGGGACCTTTAGCATCTAGCGCCCGCTACCGGTGATCACAACTGACGCGTTAGCGGGATCAGCGCCGTTGCTGGTGATCGTAATCGTCTGCTGGAACATGCCCACCGCTGACGGTGCGAACTTGACGGTTACGACCCGGCTCCTGCCGCTGGCCAGGGTGAAACTGCCGCCGGTGGCGCTGAAAGGCGCCGTCAATCCGCTGGTGTCGATGCTGCCGTCCAGCACGCCCAGCCCGATGTTCTCAATCGCGAACTTGAGCGACTTGCTCTGATCCACTTTCAGGGTCGGAAAGTTGAGCGCGGACTGTACCGACAGCAGGCCCGCCACGCCTGTCCCGCTTACCCCGATCTGCACCGCCCCATTGGCCGGATCGTTGCTCGTGATGGTGATGCTGCCGGAGGACGCAACCGGCGCGGTCGGCCTGAACTTGATCGTCACCACCTTGGTCTGATTGCGAGTCAGATGAAAATTTCCCAAGCCTGCTGCCAGGCTGAACGACGTTCCACTCAGCCCGCTATTGCTCAAAGACCCGGAGAGCTTGTTCTTGCCGAGGTTCTTGAGCTTGATCGTGGCGCTGGCGGTGGTGTTGACCCCCACGTTCTCAAAGCTCACGGATGGCGGCGTGATCGACAGGAAGCTCGGCGACGCGGTTGGTGACGGCGTCGGCACCGCGGTCGGAACCGAAGTGGGCGTGGGCGACGGTGCTAGTTCGCTAGCTGTCGGCGCTGGAGTGGGTGTCGGGTTGGGCGTCGGCGTCGGTGTGGGACTGGCCATCGGCGTCGGAGTAGCCGTCGGCCTGGAAGTAGGAGTAGGAGTCGGCGTCGGGGTCGCGGTCGGAGTAGGTGTCGGCGTCGGTGTGGCGGTAGGTGTTGGAGTCGGTGTCGGTGTCGGCGTTGGCGTTGGCGTTGGAGTAGGCGTCGGTGTCGGTGTGGCAGTAGGTGTTGGAGTCGGCGTCGGAGTCGGGGTCGGAGTAGGTGTTGGAGTCGGCGTCGGAGTGGGTGTCGGCGTCGGTGTTGGAGTGGGACTAGGTGTCGGAGTCGGGGTCGGAGTAGGCGTAGGTGTAGGCGTCGGTGTCGGTGTGGCAGTAGGTGTTGGAGTCGGAGTCGGAGTCGGGGTCGGAGCAGGCGTAGGTGTAGGCGTCGGGGTTGGAGTGGGTGTCGGTGTCGGTGTCGGCGTCGGCGTTGGAGTAAATGTCGGCGTTGGCGTTGGAGTAGGCGTCGGGGTCGGGGTTGGAGTGGGTGTAGGAGTAGGTGTTGGCGTCGGCGTGGGGGTGGGGGTGGGGGTGGGGGTGGGGGTGGGCGTCTGCGTCGGGATGGGTGTGGGCGTAGGTGTCGGTGGCCCCGCGGTCGGCGTGGGCGTGGGAGTTGGCGCCGGAACAAACCGGCCGATCGTTATTCCCTGGGGCCATCCTACGGGCCCCCCAAGCTCGGCGGATGGGCCGCTGATCGTGGCAGCGGGCGGCACATTGCCGTTGCCGCCTGCCGCATAGACCCCCAGGTTGGGGCCGGCATTCGCAACGTAGATGTTCATGCTGGCGTCGACGGCTATCGCGAGGGGGGCGTTGAGTCCGGTGTTGCCTCCGACGATTGTGGCGCTGGGTGCGATGTTGCCGTTGCTCCCCGCCGGATAGACCATCAGCGTATCGACCGGCGCCACCACGTAGAGGTTGTCGTCGCTGTCCAGAGCTATCCCGGCCGGATCCTCGAGCCCGGTGAGGTCGCCCATGATCGTAGCGCTGGGCGCGATGTTGCCGTTACTGCCCGCGGGGTAAACGGTCACGGCGTCGCTGCCGGAGTTCGTGACGAAGATGTCGGCGCTCTTGTCGAGCGCTATCCCGGCCGGACTGGAAAGCAGGGTCAAACCGCCCGCGATCGTGTCGGTGGGCGTAATGTTCCCGTTGCTTCCGGCCGCATATACGGTCACCGTACCCCCAACGTCGAGATCATTCGCGACGTAGATGTTGCGGCTGCTATCGACGGCGATGCCGAAGGGATCGTTAAGTCCGGTGTTGTCGCCGACGATCGTGGCGCTGGGCGCGACGTTGCCGTTGCCGCCCGCCGGATAGACCGTCACGCTGTTGTTCCCGGAGTTGGTCACGTAGATTCCACCGTTGCCGTCGATGGCGACATCCTCCGGGAAGGAAAGCCCGGTGGCGCTGCCCGCAATCGCCGCAAGCGGCGAGACGTCGCCGCCGCCACCCAGCGGAAATGCCGTGACGCTGTTCAAACTGGCGTTGGCCACGAACAACGCTTGTGCCGGCGGTGGCAGGGTCGGCGGAGACGGCAGCGCGTAGGGGCCGATAGCCACGGCCGCCGGCAAGCTCAGGCCTGTAGATTGCCCGCTGATCGCACCGACGGACGAGACGTTGCCGTTGCTGCCGGCCGCATACTCGACCACGGCGCCGGAGTCCGTGACGTAGATGTTGCTGCCGCTGTCGAGCGCGATCCCGAGAGGATTGTTGAGTCCGGTCTTGAGGCCGCCAATCCCGCCGGTAGGCGCGGCGAGGGCGTTGCTGCCCGCCAGGTATGGCACGTACTCGCCGATGAAGAAGGGTTTCGTAACGTAGATGTTGGCGCTGCTGTCCAGCGCTACTCCATAGAACGAAGAGTCTGCTGCCCTGGATCGTGGCGATGGGAGGGTCGTTGCCGTTGCTGCCCGGCGCGTAGACCGTCACGGTGCTACCCGAAACGCCGGTGGAATTCACGACATAGATGTTGGCGTTGCCGTCGACCGCGATCTCCTCGGGACTGGAAAGCTCGGTGTTGCTGCCCGCGATCGTGGTCGTGGGCGTAATGTTGCCGTAGCTGCCTGCCGCGTAGACCGTCACGCTATTGGCGCCCTGATTCGCCACATAGATGTTGCTGCTGGCGTCCAACGCTATCCCCACCGGACTGGAGAGCCCGGTGTTGCCGCCGGAAATCGTGATGCCGGGGGGTGCGTTGCCGTTGCTGGCCGCCCCGTAGACCGTCACGCTATTGGCGCCCCGATTCGCCACGTAGATGTTGCCGCTGCTATCTACGGCGATCCCGGAGGGAGCATTCAACCCCGTCAGGCTGCCCATGATCGCCGTGAGCGGGGCAACGTTGCCGGTGATGCCCAGCGGATAGACTGTGACGCTGCTAGGGAGGCCATTGCTGCCCAAATTCGCCACGTATATCGCCGGGACGGGCGCCGGATCGGGACCGCCGACTTCCGCCCGAATCCCCGATCGCGACTGCGGCTGAGCCCCCGCCGGCCAAGCCAGCACCACCATCAGACCGGCGAGCGCGACCGCACACAGACCCAGCGCGAAAGCCTTCGCGACGGCGCCGGCAGATCTTATGCCCATAATATGGCCGCCGACAGTCTGTTTCATTTTCCGCCGCATAGGCCAGACGCGAAGTTACTATCTCAGCTTCCGAGGGATTGCAAATGCTTATACGGCCGGGTGCTCGCTGAAGCCACCGTAAATCAGAGCGCTCGCTCTGCGCGGGCGGGATCGCCTTTACGATCCGCAGTGCTTCGCGGGAGCGCTCGCTGCTGTGCTCAAGAGCCTGACCTTCGGAGCCCGGCGTCAGAGAAGTCTACAACGGAGTGACAACGTCCGCCAGTATGTTTTTCCGCCGACCCGAGTGGCGCTTTTTTCCGGGCCCGGCTCATGCAAATATTGCCTGCCGATCCGATGAAGCCCTTGACGATTGCCAAGACTGCCCGGGAACACGCGCCTGCCAGGATCCTCCAGCCTCCCGGGCTGCAAGACGCTCAACGGCATGACGGATCGCCTCGCGAAATGGCACTGTACGCCGGCGTCGCGGCGCTGTCGATCCTGATGCTCTTCTGGCACATGGACCTCGCCGGCGCCCACCTCAAAGTACCTTTCTACTATGTCGGCAGCGATCCGATGTTGAACGGCTTCGCGATCAAAACCATCATCGATTACGGCTCGGTGCTCTACAACCCGGCGGTCGGCGCTCCGTTCGGACTCGACTTTCGCGCTTTCCCTCTTCCCGATCTGCTACACCTTCTGATCGTCCGCGGGATGTCTTTCTTCACGCACGACTGGGCGCTGATTCTCAATCTATACTATCTGCTCGGATTCCCGCTGAGTGCGCTGAGCGCTCTGTTCCTGATGCGCCGCTTCTCGGTATCAGCTCCCGCGTCGGCCACCGCAGCCATACTATTTGCGTTTCTGCCGAGCCATTTCCTTCGTGGTGAAGGTCATCTCTGGCTGGCTTCATACTATATTGTCCCGCTCACCACATTTGTCATCTTGTGGCTTGGCTGCGGATATCCGCTGACGGCAAGGCTGCGATTCCTTGCCGGAGTGATCTGCATACTCAGCGGACTGGCCGGGGTGTACTACGCGTTCTTTGGCGCGGGCCTGTTGCTGGTCGCCGGCGTTCAAGGCAGCCTTCGCAGACACAGCTTCAGGCCGCTGCTGGCCGCCACCGCCTGTGCGGCGCTCGTGTCGGCCGCGGTGGTGATCGCGCTCAGCCCCAATATCGTATTCCTGCTGCAACACGGCGCGAATGCGATTCACAGCGCGGTCTTCCGCCCGCCGAGTTCCGCGGAAGTTTACGGGCTGCGGATGGCGCAGATGCTGCTGCCGCCTTCTTACCATCGCCTCGGGCTAATGGCGCATATCCGGAAAATATACGACACCACCGAACTGACTATCGCGAACGAGAGCGCGTATGCTGCGTTGGGCTCGATCGCCGACCTCGGTTTTGTGGCGATCATTGTCTGTCTGGTTTTCGGGCTTCGCCGGGACCCCTTGTGGGACAGCCTCAGCATGCTGACCATCACCGCCTTGCTGATTGGTACCATAGGCGGACTATCGGCCGGGCTCATTTACATCTTCCCCGAGATCCGCGCCTACAATCGCATTAGCATATACATCGCGATTTGCGCGCTGCTCGCCGCCGCGTTGCTTTGGGACCGTGCTGTCGCTGGCCTTACGCGGCCCGCGCTTCGGCGCGCTGCGCCCTGGCTGCTCGCGCCAATTCTGGTGGCTGGATTTCTCGACCAGAGCCCACCCGGCTCGTGGTACCCTTCCCGTTCCAAGGCTATCGCGCAATACGCGAGCGACCAGGAATTCGTGGATGAAATCGAGCGCCGCCTCTCTCCCGGCGCCATGATTTTCGAGTTTCCTTATGTGCCGTTTCCTGAGAGTCCGCCGATGAACCAAATGGAAGACTATGAGCTGTTCCGCGGTTATCTCCATTCCCGCGATCTGCGCTGGAGCTACGGCTCTATCAGGGGCTCGGCCGGCGACGCCTGGGAGCAGTCCGTGACCGCGCAGCCCATTCCGTCCGCCATCCAGGAGTTGGCCCGTCGCGGCTTCAGCGGAATCTATGTTGATCGTTTCGGCTATCCACCGCACGAGTACGTTCTTATCGAGGACTTGCTAACCGCTGCGCTCGGCCCGCCGGCCATCGTAAGCCCCAATCACAGACTGGCGTTCTATTTATTGCCTCCCGCGAACGGCAACGAGCACGCGCCGCACTAGCCGGTGCGGCTCGCCGTCTCCATCTCCGCGATCAGCGGGGGAATTGCGCGCCGCAGATTGCGACGATAGACGCTGGCGAAGGGCGCTCCAATCAGCGCGACCTGCCATCCGGACCCATCGATCGTGAATTGCACCCGCGTCCGATTTTGCGCGACCTCCGTGAAGACATGATCGTAGTCGATTCGCGCTCCCAGCAGCGACCCGCGCCACTTCCAGTGCCGCGGCGGCTCAAACTCGATCATCCTAAAAGTGGTCGCGACTCCAAGCCTGAGATTGATCACGCCCTGCGTCTCGGCCGATAGCGGCCCGGCCGGATTCCTGGTTACCGACCTGATGTGCCGGGCCCAGCTTGGCCAGTTCTCGATCCGGGCCAGATGGTCCCACGCGCGCTTGAGCGGCACCGCCACCTCAAAGCTCTGATCGATAAGGCGCTTCATCTGCCGAAACTCGTCACCGTCCTCTATGATACCGATTGGAGACTCGGATGGTCGAATATCACATGCTGGCGGACCTGGTCGTAGTCTTCCACGCCGCGTATGTGAGCTTCGTGGTCGTGGGTTTCGCCGCGATTCTGATTGGAATCGCGATGCGCCGCGAGTGGGTGCGAAGCTTCAGCTTCCGCGCCGCTCATCTGGCGGCGATCGCGATGGTCTGCATCGAGGCGATAACCGGCACGATGTGCCCGCTGACGGTGCTCGAAGACTCGCTGCGCGCCCGCGGCGGTGAAGCGGGCTATCGCGGCGACTTTATCGGCTACTGGGCTCACGAATTGATCTTCTACAACGCGCCGTCGTGGCTCTTCACGACTATCTACCTGGTCTTCGGCGCGATGGTCGCGCTGACGTTCGTGGCAGCGCCGCCGCGATTACCGTGGCGGCGCGGATGATCGCGCGGCTTTTGATCGCACTGCAAAGTGTGTCAGAAAAGAAGAGTCTTTCTCCCTCTCCGTAGCAGAGGGGACCGGGGTGAGGTCACATGGCGGAACAAAGCAACGCAATGAGGCGGCACAGCAGTGTATTGCTCGACGGCCCTTCGCGGGCGCCGGCGCGCGCGATGCTCAAGGCGGTCGGTTTCACCGACGATGACCTGAGCAAACCGCTAATCGGAATCGCCAATACGTGGATCGAAGTGATGCCGTGCAATATCCATCTGCGCACGCTGGCCGAAGAGGTCAAGCGCGGCGTACGCGCCGCCGGCGGAACGCCGATCGAGTTCAACACGATCGCGGTCTCGGACGGAATCGCGATGGGTACCGATGGGATGCGCGCCTCGCTTATCAGCCGCGAGGTGGTCGCCGATTCGATCGAGCTGGTCACGCGCGGCCATCTGTTCGACGGCGTGATCGCGCTGTCGGGATGCGACAAAACCATCCCCGGCACCGTGATGGCGCTGGCGCGGCTCGACCTGCCCTCGCTGATGCTCTACGGCGGCTCGATCCAGCCGGGAAAATTCGAGGGCCGCGACGTGACGATTCAGGACGTGTTCGAGGCGGTTGGCGCCGAGGCCGCGGGCAAGATGTCGCGCGAGGCGCTCAAGCGGCTGGAAGATCGCGCCTGCCCCGGACCGGGCGCGTGCGGCGGCCAGTTCACGGCCAACACGATGGCGACCGCGTTCGCGCTGATGGGAATCTCGCCGATCACGGGCAGCAGCGTTCCGGCCGTCGATCCGCACAAGAAAGAGGTCGCGTTCGACACCGGCCGGATGGTGATGGACTTGCTGCGCAAGGACATCCGCGCGCGCCGGATAATCACCCGCCGCGGGCTCGAAAATGCGATCGCATCGGTCGCGATGACCGGCGGGTCGACCAACGCGGTGTTGCATCTGCTCGCAGTTGCGCACGAGGCCGGCATCGAACTCGGAATCGACGACTTCGACCAGATCAGCTCAAGCACGCCGCTGCTGGCCGACTTGAAACCCGGCGGCCGCTTCGTCGCGACCGACGTCTACGCCGCCGGCGGGATGGGGCTGATCGCGCGACGGCTGCTCGAAGCCAAATTGCTCCACGAAAATGAACTGACCGTCAGCGGCAGGACGATCGGCGAGGAGGCGCGGGCGGCCACCGAAACGCCCGGCCAGGAGGTCGTGCGTCCACTCAAAAATCCGCTCAAGCCCACCGGTGGCCTGGTGATCCTCAAAGGCAATCTCGCGCCCGAAGGATGCGTCGTCAAGGTCGCCGGCCACGAGCGCATGACGCATCGCGGACCGGCGCGCGTTTTCGACAGCGAGGAAGAGGCCTTCAGCGCCGTCGCCGCGGGGCGAATCAAGGCCGGCGACGTGGTCGTGATTCGTTACGAGGGACCCAAGGGCGCGCCCGGGATGCCCGAGATGCTCGGCGTGACCGCGGCGCTGGTCGGCCAGGGACTCGGCGATTCGGTCGGGCTGCTCACCGACGGCCGCTTCTCAGGCGCGACGCACGGCATGATGGCGGGTCATGTCGCGCCCGAGGCCGCGGTCGGCGGACCGATCGCGGCGTTGCGCGATGGCGATACGATCTTGTTCGACGTCGCCAAACGCCGCCTAGACGTGGAGATTTCGCAAAGCGAGCTCGATGCGCGGCTGCGCGGATGGAAGCCGCCAAAGCCGCGCTACGCGGGCGGCGTGATGGTGAAGTACGCGAGCGTGGTTTCCTCCGCCTCGCGCGGCGCCGTGACAACCGCATAGGCGATTCTGTCCCAACCCTCTCGTGCAGGATCGTTAATAAATCAGGCCTTGCTGCCGATTCTGACTCGCCCGGGCTGGACAACGGTGAACTGCGACGAAAGCTTATTGCCGACTCGGGTTACCACATCGAGAGCTGCCGCAACCATCGTGACGCGCGCGGCCACGGGAAAGCGGAAAAGGATCACGCCGGCGCTCTTTAGCGCTCTGGCGTAGATGAGTTCGCCGAAATCTTTGTCCTCGGTGAGCAAAATCCTTCCGCCGTCTCGCGCGAGCATCAGGACTTCGTCATCGCCGACGCGGGGAGAGATTTCAGCAATCGCGACGATGTCGTGCCCCGCGGAGCGCAGCGCTCGCACAACGGCGAAGTCGCAACTTTCATCAGCGACGAAACGCACCGCCTACGGCTTCGAGCTTGTTTGAGGCGTGGAGAGGAGGATGATTTCTTCGTGTGCGATCGTATCGGCTGCGTAGGCGATCGCGGCCCGGATGTCTTCGCCAGTCAGCCGCGGATAGGCGTCGAGCAGATCTGCCTCCTTGGCGCCCTCCGCGAGCTTGCGGAGCACGAGTTCGACCGTAATTCGCGTTCCTTTGATGACAGGCTTGCCCATCATCACGTTTGGATTAATCTCGATCCGGTCGGTTGTCATCGTCGGCGACCATCGGGTTATTTCGCAAAGGCTGCGGTATGCCTCGAATTTGACAATATAGCTCGCGGGCTCCGACACGCAACGCGGCGCCGTGACGACGATGTAGCGTCCCGGCATCAGCCGACGCGATTGCTCGCGTCGGCGCGGGGCGCGATAATCGGCTGACACATTCACGCCCATGAGTCAGGTATCCGTCGCCAATCCGCCGGCGTCAGTCCGCGCGGAATCGCAGTTCCCGCCCGCCGCGATCGAAGTGTCCTCGCTCGGCTTCAGCTACGGCGAGAGGCAGGCGCTCAGCGATGTCAGCTTCGCGATCTTGCGCGGCGAGATTTTCGGCTTCCTGGGTCCCAACGGTGGCGGCAAGACCACGCTCTTCAAGCTGCTCTCAACGCTCGTGCCGATTCAATCGGGCACGGCTGCGATGCTGGGCCACGACCTGCGCGGCGAGACGATCGCGGTCCGTCGCCGGCTGGGCGTGGTGTTCCAGCATCCGAGTCTCGACGGCAAGCTGACCGTCGCTGAGAACCTGAGCCATCACGGACATCTTTATGGAATCATCGGCCGCCGGCTGCGTGAGCGAATCGCGGCGGTGCTCGACAGGCTGGGACTGGAGTCTCGCGCCACCGATCTGGTCGAAACCCTCTCCGGCGGACTTCAGCGCCGAGTCGAGCTGGCCAAAGCGTTGCTGCATCAGCCGGAGATCCTGCTGCTCGACGAGCCCAGCACCGGTCTCGATCCGGCGGCGCGCCGCGAATTCGCCAATCACCTGGCGCACCTGCGCGAGCGCGACGGCGCGACGATCGTTCTCACCACCCATTACATGGAAGAAGCCGAGCGCTGCGATCGAATCGGCGTGCTCCATGAGGGACGGCTGGTGGCGCTCGCGCCGCCCAACGAGCTCAAAGAGCGCGTCGGCGGCGACGTGGTGGTGATCCACGCCCATTCGCCGGAGACGCTCCAGCGCAAGCTCCTGCAGCGGATGCACCTTAAAACGACGCTGGTCGACGGCACGATTCGGATCGAGCGGCCGCGCGGGCATGAGCTGGTGCACGAGGTCGTGGACGCGTTCGGCGACGAGATCGATTCCGTCACTTTCGGCAAGCCGACGCTCGAGGACGTCTTCGTCCACCTGACTGGCCATCGCTTCTTCGCCGACTCCGCGGCGGGGCCGGAATGAAAGAGACCACAATCCAGGCCGCGACCCTGTGGTGGCGCGAGATCACGCGCTTTCGGCGCCAGCGCAGCCGCCTGATCGGAGCCTTCCTCCAGCCGCTGGTTTTCTGGACGCTGCTCGGCGCCGGGCTTAAAGCCTCATTCCGGCCCAGCGGGATGCCCGCGGGAATCAACTACGTCGAATACTTTTATCCCGGCATGATCGTGCTGGTGCTTTTGTTCACGGCGATCTTCGCTACCATCCAGACGGTCGAAGATCGCAAGCAGGGATTCCTGCAAGGCGTGCTGGTCGCGCCGATCGCGCGCGAGACGGTCGTGATGGGCCAGGCGCTCGGTGCGACCACGCTGGCGCTGATGCAGGGAATCGTCTTTTTGGTGCTGGCGCCGCTGGCGGGTATCCATCTCAACGCGGCCGCGGTCGCCGTCTCGGTCGTGACGATGGGAACAATCGCGTTCGCGCTCACCAGTATCGGACTGACGATCGCGTGGCGCATCGAATCCACGCAGGGCTTTCACGCCATCATGAACCTCATCCTGATTCCGATCTGGCTATTGTCGGGCGCGTTCTTCCCCGCCGCAGGAGTGCCGGGATGGCTGGGATGGACGATGCGGCTCAATCCGCTGACCTACGGGATGACGGCGCTGCGCGAGGGGTTGTACCTCGCGGAGCCCGCTGCGCTCGGCGCGACGCCGCACTTCGCCGCGCCGTTCGCGATCGCACTGGCGTTCGCGGCGGCAATGTTCGCGCTAGCCGCCCGCGTCGCCCGCCGCTCCTCGGCGGGGTGATAATCATGGAGACCATCGCGATCTCCAAGTTCAAGGCGACCTGTTTTCAGGTTCTTAAGCGGATCCAGCGCACTGGCAAGCCCATCCTCGTCACTCGATTCGGCAAGCCCGTTGCCGAGATCATCCCGGCACGTGCGACCAAGCGCCGTAAGCGCTGGCTCGGCTCGATGGCTGGGACGGTACGCATCACTGGCGATATTATTTCGCCCGCTTCCGACGAGAGCGACTGGGAAGCCCTTAAAGATTGAGACCGCTGACTCGACGCGAGCGACTCACCCGCGCGATGACTCGCACAGCGACCATGCGGCGTCGGCGAGGGCGGGGACTCGCCCCTTCAATTCGGCGAACATCGGATCATCGGCCTGTCCGTGGAGGAAGCGCGCGTAGCTGCCCTCCAGGATGACGCCGAGCTTGAACAGCGCGAAGACCTCGTAGAAGGCAAAATGGCGCATCGCGCGCCCGGTTTTCGCCTCGTACCGCTCGGCCATCTCGTGCCGGGTCAGGTATCCTGCGCCGCCTTCGATCGCGGCGGGAATCTGGCGCGCCCCGGCCGGATCCGGCCAGTAGGTCAGCATCCAGCCGAGGTCCGCGAGCGGATCGCCGATCGTGGACATCTCCCAGTCAAGCAGGGCGATCACCCGCGGCACCTCCGTGACGTGCCACATCACGTTGTCGAGCTTGAAGTCGCCGTGCACGATCGTCGCCGGCGGCGAATCCGGCATCCGCGCGCCAAGCCATTGCTTGACGTTTTCCATCACGGGCAGCGGCCGGGTGTGAGGAACCGTCCGTTCGAGCTGATCGACCCAGCGCTTGAGCTGGCGCTGCAGATAGCCGTCGGGACGTCCGAAGCCTTCGAGGCCGGCGGCCCGCCAATCGACGGCCTGAAGCGCCGCCAGCAGATCGATCATCGCCTCGCTCACGGCCCGCCGATACGCCGGCGTGGCGATCGCGCCGGCACGGCCGTCCGCACGAATCACTTCGCCGCGCATGTACTCCATCAGATAGAACGGCGCGCCGATGTAACCGTGGTCGTCGCATGCCGCGTAGACGCGCGGCAGCGCAACCGGCGTCTCCTGCAGCGCCTTGAGCACGCGGTATTCGCGCAACACGTCGTGCGCGGTGGGCAGTAACGGCCCGCGCGGCGGACGCCTCAGCGCCCACGACTTGCCGTCGAAATGGATCAGATGAACCTCGTTGGAATGGCCAAACGAGATGTTCTCGCAGCGCAGATCGTCGGCCGCGCCGAGCTTGCGATCGCGAATGAAGCGCTGAAGGCCGGCGGTATCGATCGTGGCCGACGGCCCGGTCTTATCGTGGCTTTCGCTCATCGCGGTGACGCTAACGCCGCGCGCTCAAACCCGCAAGGGTCAGCGATCGTCTTTCGGCAATCGTGCCACGCGAGCGCGAGCCTGGCCCTGTGCGCGCTCGGACCCCAACGACGCGACCGTGTTGCGACAATGAAACACCTCTTGCGACGGTCTTACTGACTGTATAGCCGCCAAATGCAATTACATGTGCGGTGCCGTCAACTGGCGCACTCCTTGCACGAATCTGCGGAGCCAAAAGGCCAAAGTGGCTACGTATGCCTGGGAACAAGGGAACAACGTCGGTGAGCGAAAAGGCGGGATGCTTCAAGTATGCCGCGGTCCCCTACGAAGCGGATTCTCTCTCGTTACCTGAGCCATCTGAGATGACACGAGAACGAACCGGGCGCCGTCTATCGTTGTTGCACTATTCTCCACCGCTGGTGCTGCTGATGATGATCGTAGCCAGCGCGTGGCAACACACTGATCCGGATTTGTGGGCTCACGTCCGCTTCGGCCAGGCCACGCTTCATCACCGCGGCCTGATCATGACCGATCCTTATTCCTATTCGGCGCTCGGGCGGCCTTGGCATAATACCGAATGGCTGGCCCAAGTTGTGATGGCGTTGTTCTACAATTCTCTGGGCGTCTTCGGGCTCAAGCTCTGGAAATTCGGTTGCGCGGCGGCGACGATTCTGTTTGTCGTGCTCGGCCTGGCGGAGACCGGTGCTGCCGCGTCGGTCCAGTTTCCTACGCTGACGATTGCCGCGGTGGCGCTTGCACCACAGATGCAATTCCGGCCGCAACTCTTCACGTTTTTGCTGTTCGCGGCTCTGCTCGCCATCCTGGCGCGGGACAATTATCGCGGCTCGGGACCGCTCTGGCTGGCAATTCCTATCATGGCGTTATGGGTGAATCTGCACGGCGGCTATATCATCGGCGTCGCAACGCTCGGCACCTATGCGGCCGTCGTGGGCGTCCAGGACTTGCTGGCGGGGCGTGGCTTGGCGCGCGGCTGGCGGCTTGGATTCCTCGCCCTGGCGGGCACGCTCGCCACACTGCTTTCGCCGTATGGCATCGGCAATTGGCTGGCCGTGTTGAACGGGGTGCGCATCAACGCAGCCAGCACCATCTTCCAGGATTGGAAGCCGCTGGGCCAGGCGATGATTAGTCAGTGGAGATTTAGCCACTGGGGTGTTGCCTATTACTTGTGCGTGCTCGGCCTGATTGCGGCGTTCGTAATCTCATTCGTGCTCGAACCCAAAGACGACGACCTAACGCTCGTCGCGCTGGCGGCGGTCATGAGCCTCGCCGCCTTCGCCGCGATGCGCAACATGCCGCTGGCGGTCATTGCCAGCACCCTGCCGGCCGCCCATCACGTGTCATTGCTATCGGCTCATCTGCGCAGGCGCGCGGCGGTCGCAGGGGCACGCTTCGACCCGCCGCCCGAGCGGTCGCCGCTGAACCCGTGGTTTGTGGGAGCGATCGCGATTGTCTTCGGGCTCCGAGCCGGGCTCTTCTCCACTCGCCTCGCAACCGACATGGCCTACCCTTCGGGAGCGGTCGCATTCATGAAAGCACATGACCTGAAGGGGAACGTGCTGGTCGATTACAACTGGGCTCAATATTTCATTTGGCATGCACCCGAGTCAAAAGTCTTTATCGACGGCCGCTATGACTCAGTCTATCCATTGAGTATCTTCGACCAATATCTAGATTTCTACTTCGCAAGGCGCGATGCGCATAAGGTCCTTGAGTCTTATCCGCATGACTTCGTCCTGATTCCTCCTAGGTCGAAGGCGGAAGCAGTGATGAAGAGCGCCGCCGGCTGGGAACTCATCCGCCAGGACAATGACTCCGCTCTGTTTGCACGCGCCGACAGCGCGAACGCGCGACTTCCTCAAGTGCAGCTCGAGCGGCACTCCTCCGGAGCCCGGCTATTTTCCCTGACCTGGTGGAGGGAACTCAAAGGGCGGCAGTTGCTATTGCGGAGAGAGCGTGGGCAGGACCCCGCTGGAGCCGCCATAGTAATTGCGGAACGGATTGCGCCCGAAGGGGTTTTCTCCCAACGTGCCGAGCCCGCCGAGCGTGAGCTCGAATTGGAACTGCAATTCGTTGGGATTGGTGGTCTGGGTAACACCGAGATCGACCGCCCAGCAGTTGCATGTCGATTTGAGCCGCAGCCCGTATTCCGCCGACAGCATCTTGCCGGCCTGGATGTCATACAGCGGAGCGTAAAACGCGCCTATGCGATCGAACAGCTCGTAGTAGGCGCGCGCTTCAAAGGTATTACTGGGCGCGGTGCCGTTGACAAAGTTGTACATGACCTGCAGGAAAGGCCCTTCGGCAGCGCGCCCCATGTAAAGCGGCGACTGGCTGGTTCCCCAAGGTGGACGCGCGGTCAAATTGACGTTCGCGGCGGTAATCTTGCCGCTCTGCGGATTGTAACCGACGGCGCTCCCGAACGACGCGAGACTGGTCGGAAACAGGCTCGCGTTCAGATCGAGATCCGACCCGTGCGATCCGTCGGGACCGACTTGTTGCGAAAGGTCGTAGGCCTGGAGCAGGCTGACGCTCGCGACCTCGCGCACCAAGTCGCCATTCGCGTTCCCACCGGCCTCCTCGAGCCCGGATGAATCTTCGTCGTCCTGATCTTCGGCGACGTGGTCTCCACCTTCCTGCGCCTGCACTGCGCGGGGCTGCATCTTGATGAAGAATCGCGACATCACGCCGTAGGTGACAAGGCTGCGCGGGTTGACGCGATCGACTTCATCATAGAGCGGCAGGCTGCCCTGCGCGACATTGGGCACAAAGCTGTAGGTCGCCATCGGCTCTATAGTGTTTTTGAGCTTTTCGATCGAAGACCAGTTGAGGTCGTAGATCCGCTCGAGCTCGCTCGAAATCCCGGCGCTGCCATAGAGCAGCTCGCGGGTGCGCAGTCCGCCCTCGTTCAAGCCGCCGACTGTGACGCTGTTGTTGTAGTCCAGGCGGTCGGTTCCCACCGGAGTCACGCCCAGATTGTGACCGGAACTGTCGTAGACGGTCTCGCGGGCGCCGAGCGTCGCGAATCCGGTCAGGTAGTCGCCGATCCGCGCCGGTACTGTAATCCGCGGATTGAGATCGAATCGCGTACCGCTGACCCCGGTCTCGCGCCAGAAGTTGACGGCCTGCAGATCGTAGTCGGAGTACGCGAGGCCGCCACCCAGGTCCCTGCGCCCGCTGAACAACAGCTCGGGCAGAGTCTGGAGCGCGAACTGCTGATCCTGGATTAAGTCCTCGTTCCAGGTTCCTTGCAGCCGCAGAAATGAATCTCCGAAGCTCTGGAGCAGGCCGAAATGCGAGAGCGCATCGCGCGTGGTGCCGAAGTCGGAGCCATAGCCGCGCGAGAGCGTCCACACGTTCATGTCGCGCAGGTAGAGGCTGTCGCTGACGCTCACCGTATCTCCGTACGCGGCCAGGTCGGGCGTGAGATGCTCGCGGGTGTCGGCGATTATCTCGTAGCGATCCAGCGGGATGTGCGGATCGGTGATCTGATCATCGACCACGTCGCCGGCGCGGTTGCTGTTGATGCTCTCGTCCATGTAGCCGCCGGTAAGCCTGAAATAGTCGTCTTCTCCGCTCAGCGCGCGGTATTCGCCGAGGAAGCCGACCCGCTGTTTGCTCTCCACATCGAGCGCGAGCGTGGCGTCGGAGCTTTTGTTGATCGCCAGGTAAAGCGGTTGAAAGTATTGGAAGCCGCGCAGCCCCGACTCGCCCATCCGCGGCGAAAGCAGACCGCTGGAACGCTCGCTGTCGGCCGGAAAGATCGCGTAGGGCAGTTCCAGGACCGGGCGGCCCAGGATGTCGAAGCGGGCGCCGGTGGCCGAGCCGGTGCCGCCGAGATGGACGTCCATCTGATCGGCGGTGATACTCCACGAGGGCGTACCTTCGCATCCACAGGTCGTGAAGTATCCGTCGTGGACCAGGTAGTGCTGGCCAACCAGCTTGGTGATCTCTTTGCCCTCCAGATGATAGTTGTCGCCCCGCAGCCGCACGTCGCCGTCGAGCAGGCGTCCGGTTTCGTCGTCCAGGCCCAACTCGGCCTGACTGCCGGTGATATCGCATTCGGGGTCATTGATTTTGACGTGGCCGTAAGCGCGCGCCTCGCGGCTGCTGCGCGCGTAGTGAAGCTCGTCGGCGCGAAGCACGGTGGGGCCCTGGGTCAGCAGCGCGTTGCCGCGCACCACGATCGTGTCGGTCTTGTAGTCATAGATGAATTCAGTGCCGCTCACGTCTGCCGGGACATCCTGATGCGACGCCTCCAGCGCGCGAGAGCCCTGCGCGGGCTGAGCCTGCGACCACCCGGGAGCCGCGAGCAGCAGCGCCCACAGCATTATCCAGGCCGATTTACCGACAGACTTCAGAGAACAGCTCCCCGGCCGCCCTGGCGCGACAAGAACCATGGATAAACCTCCCCGATGAGGTAGACGGAGCCGGTCACGAGTATTACCTCATCGGCGGACGCTTCCGCCATCACCTGCCCGATCGCGCTGAGCGGTTCCCTTATCACCCGTGCCGGCACGTACGGACTGAACAGCGCAACCAGGGCTTCGGGCTCGAGCGGACGCTTGGGTTTCGGCCGGGTGAGCGTTACGTCTTTGATTCGCGTGCGCAAAAGTTCCGCCATCACTTCCCACTTTTTGTCGGCGAGGCATCCGAAGATCAGCCGCGGCCTTACCTCCGGGCCGAGCTCGACGTCGAGCGTCTCGATCAGCGCGCGGACGCTCAGCTCGTTGTGCGCGCCGTCGAGAATCACCAGCGGGCGGCGCCAGACGATATCGAAGCGGCCGGGCCACTTGACCTCGGCCAGGCCCTTGCGGATCGCCGGCTCCTCGATTGGGCGGCCCGCCGCCCGTATCGATTCGATCGCGGCCAGTGCGATGGCGGCGTTCTCGTGCTGAAACGGGCCGGCCACGCCGAGCTCTACATCCAGGAGGTCGAGCACGCGGCCGTGGTAGTCGATTCGGTGTGCGGGCGCGTGCGATTGGTATGAAAAATCGCGATCGATCATCGTAACCGCGCTGCTGCGCTCCGCTGCGATCGCCGTCAGGGTGGCCCGCGCCTCGGGATCGCGCGCACCGATCACCACCGGCACGCCGGGCTTGATGATCCCACCCTTCTCGGCCGCGATCGCCGGGATCGTATAGCCGAGCCGGTCCATATGATCGAAACCAATCGGCGTGATCACGCTCAGCAACGGACGCAGCACGTTGGTCGAATCAAGCCTGCTGCCGAGTCCGGTCTCGATCACGGCGATATCGAGATTCGCCTCCGCAAAGTACAGGAACATCATCGCCGCGGTGAATTCGAAGAAGGTCAGATCGAGATGATTGCGCTCGTAGGTGGCGCGCAGGCGGTCGATATAGCCGAGCATCACTTCGGACGTAATCTCGATGCCGTCGATCCTCATCCGCTCGTTGAGCCGGACCAGATGGGGCGAGGTGTGCAGTCCGCATCGGTAGCCGGCGGCGCGCAGGCACGAATCGAGCATCGCGGCGACCGAGCCCTTGCCCTTGGTCCCCGCGATATGAATCGCGTTCAGGCGCAGATGCGGGTCGCCAATCAACGCCAAGGCGCGCTCGGTGCGCTCCAGCTTGTAGATTTCGCCCCGCGCTTCGAGCGCAAAGAGCCAGTCCAGCGTTTCGGAAAGCCGATCCATGGGGAACACCGCGCGGAAGGGGTTATTTTAGCTTCGGAGCGCCCAGCGCGAAAGTTTGCGCCCGGCGCGCCTACGCTCGCGGCGCCGTCCGGCGCGATACGCGGGAGCGTGGTCTCGGGCCTACGAGCATCTTGAGCAGCGTCGCCAGCGCGTAGCGCATCTGATGGCGTGGTACGATCGCGTCGAGTATGCCGTGGGCGATCAGGAACTCGGCACGCTGGAAGCCCTCGGGCAACACCTGATTGGTGGTCTGCTCGATCACGCGGCGGCCCGCAAACCCGATTATCGCCCCCGGCTCCGACAGGTTGAGGTCGCCGAGGCTCGCGAACGATGCGGCTACGCCACCCATGGTCGGATCGCAGGCCACTGCGATATACGGCAGACGCGCGTCGCGCAGCCGCGCGATCGCGGCCGCGACTTTCGCCATCTGCATCAGCGACAGCGTGCCCTCCTGCATCCGCGCGCCACCCGACGAGCTGAAGACGATCACCGGCAGATGTGCTGCCCGCGCATGGTCGAACAGCCGGGCCAGCTTCTCACCCACCACGACGCCCATGCTCCCGCCCATGAAGCCGAAATCCATGATTCCGATTGCGGCGCGGCGCCGCTCGATCGTGCCGACGCCCGTCACTACCGCGTCATTGCGCCCGCTGGCACGCCGGGCCTGCGCGAGCCGCTCCGTATAGGGCCGCGTGTCGACGAACTGGAGCGGATCGCCGGCGGCCAGGTCGGCGAACAACTCGCGCCATGATCCGGGATCGATCGTGATCGCGAGCCGCTGCTCGACCGTCAGCGGCAGATGGAAGCCGCATTTCGGACAGACGTTGAGGTTGCGCTCGGCCTCCTTGCGAAAGGTGATCTCCTTGCACGACGGACACTTAGTCCAGATGTCGTCGTCGCCGGATCCCTCGTCGCGGCCTGCGATTGGCACGGCCGGCGCGCGATTGCGATTGTCCCGCAGCGCCATCGTCCTACCGGGTCGCAGCGGCGGCGGCCGGCCCGCGCGCGGACCTGATCGCGTCCTTCAACGAGCCGACGAAATTGCCGGCGGCGGTGATGAGATCGGGCGAGCCCACGTGCTTTTCGATCACGGTCGAGAGCGCGCTGCCGACCACCACCGCGTCGGCGTACGAGGCGACCGCGCGGGCGTGCTCGGGAGTCGAAATTCCGAACCCGACGCCGATTGGCAGATCGGTCGCGGTGCGCAATTCGCGGACCCGCTGCTCGAGGTCCGACGCCAGATCGGCGCGCGCGCCGGTCACACCGGTCACCGACACATAGTAGAGAAAGCCGCTCGCGCTACGGGCGATCTTGCGGCTGCGCTCAATCGGGGTGGTTGGCGCGAGCAGATAGATCAGGTTGAGGCCGGCCTTGCGGGCCGGGCGGGCAAGCTCGGCGCTCTCTTCGGGAGGCAAATCGACCACCAGCAGGCCGTCGATTCCGGCCCGGGCCGCATCGGCACACAGCCGCTCGCATCCATAGTGCAAAATCGGATTGTAGTAGCCGAACAGGATCAGCGGCACTTCGGTTTCACGGCGCAGGTCGCTGACCATGGCGAGAATCGCCGCCAGCGACGCGCCCGCATTGAGGCCCCGCGCGATCGCGCGCTGGTTGGCCGGCCCGTCGGCCATCGGATCGGAAAACGGCACACCCAACTCGATGATATCGGCGCCGCGCGCCTCGAGCTCGCGAATCAACCTCGCGGTGTGCCCCAGGTCGGGGTCACCCGCGACGATAAACGGAATCAGCGCGGCCTCGTTCAAGGCGAGCAGCTCGCGGAACTTGCGATCAATCCTGGTTGTCACCGCATCCTCCAGCTAGAGCGACACGCCCAGCGCTTTCGCGACGCTCTGCATGTCCTTGTCGCCGCGGCCCGACAGGTTGACGATCACGACTTGTTCCTTCGCCAGCGCCGGCGCGACTTTCACCACGTGGGCCACCGCATGTGCGCTCTCCAGCGCCGGAATAATCCCTTCGGTTTCGGAGAGCAGTCTTAGCCCGTCGAGCGCCTCGGCATCGGTCACGCTCGCATACTCGGCGCGGCCGGCATCTTTAAGATAGCTATGCTCCGGGCCGACGCCGGGATAATCGAGCCCGGCCGCAATCGAATGGGTCTCGCGAATCTGCCCGAGCTCGTCCTGCAACAGATAGGTGCGATTCCCGTGCAGCACGCCGACGCTGCCGGCATTCAGCGTCGCCGCGTGCATCGATCCGTTAAGCCCCAGGCCGCCGGCTTCGACCCCGATCATCCGCACGCCGGAATCTTTGAGAAACGGATAGAAGAGGCCGATCGCGTTCGAGCCACCGTTGACGCACGCGATCAGAACGTCAGGCAGCCGGTTTTCCTGGGCGAGGATCTGGCGGCGCGCTTCGCGCCCGATCACCGACTGAAAGTCGCGCACGATCATCGGGTACGGATGCGGCCCCGCGGTCGAGCCGATCAGGTAGTAGGTGGTGCGGACGGTTGCGATCCAGTCGCGGAGCGCCTCGTTGAGCGCGTCCTTGAGACTTTTGCTGCCCGCGTCAACCGGGGTGACTTTCGCCCCGAGCAACTTCATCCGGAACACGTTGAGCGATTGCCGCTCGAACGTCGAGCGTGCCCATAAAGACTTCGCATTCGCGCTTGAGCAGCGCCGCCATGGTCGCGGCCGCGACCCCATGCTGCCCCGCGCCGGTCTCGGCCGTGATGCGCGCCTTGTTCATCCGGGCCGCGAGCAGCCCCTGGCCGAGCGCGTTGTTGATCTTGTGCGCGCCGGTGTGACACAGGTCCTCGCGCTTTAAGTAGATTTTTGCTCCACCGAGGCGCGCGGTCAGATTGGCGGCTAAGAACAGCGGGGTCGGGCGCCCGACGTAATCGCGCGCGTAGCGGGACAGCTCGGCGCGAAACTTCGGATCGCGGCGCGCCTCTTTGTAGGCACGCTCCAGTTCGAGCAGCGCCGGAATCAGCGTCTCGGCGACGTAGCGGCCGCCATAGGCGCCGAAGCGGCCGTGGCTATCAGGAAGATTTTGCATTGCGGATGAAACTCCTGAGCTTCAGATGGTCCTTGATGCCAGGCGACGACTCGACGCCGCTGGCAACATCGACGCCGTAGGGACCCAGCCGCGCCGCCTCGGCCACGGTCTCCGGCCTGAGCCCACCAGCAATAAACACGCGGCTCAGATCGAGCCCCCGAAGGTCTTCGAGCGCGATCGACTTGCCGATTCCGCCGTAGAGCTTGGGATCGTAGCTGTCCAGCAAAACATATTGCTGCGAATCTCGCGCACACAGATTATCGAGCTGCTCACGCGCGGCGCCGGGCTTCAAGCGGAGCGCACAGATGACGCCGACCGGCAAACCCGCCAGTACCTCTTCTTCCGCGCCGCAATCGCCATAGACCTGAACGAAGTCCAGCGGCAGCTCAGCGCAGAGCATAGGGGCCAGCTCGCGCGCGGCGCCGACGATCACGCCCACCAGTTTCACGCGTCCCGCGACTGCGCGGCTGATCTCGCGGGCGCGGTCGAGCGCGACGGAGCGCGGACTGGGGCGATAGAAATTCAGGCCGATCAAATCGGCACCCGCGTCGACCGCGGCGAGCGCGTCGTCAACTCGCGTCACACCGCAAATCTTGACCTGCACACTCATCGCGTCGCTACCGCTACTCGATCATCGGCGCGCTCATCATCGCGCTCAACCGCTCGCGCGGCGCGCCGCCGCGCAGCAGGCTCTCGCCGATCAGGAATGCGCGCGCGCCGGCTGCGTAGAGCCGGCGGATGTCCGACCGAGGTCTCGATACCGCTCTCGGCCACTATCAAGAGTCAGCGCGCTGCCCCTGTATTGCGCGAGCAGTTGTTCGGTGACCGCGAGATCGGTCACGAAGCTGTGCAGGTCGCGATTGTTGATCCCGATAAGCTCGCTGCCGATGCTCTCCGCAACGCGCAATTCCGCTGCGTTGTGGACCTCGACCAGTGCCGCCATCTTGAGCTCGCGCGCCAGCGACGCCAGCGAGCGCAATTGGCCCTCTTTGAGCATCGCCGCGATCAGCAAGACCGCGTCGGCGCCGGCGGCCCGCGCCTCGAACACCTGGTACGGGTCGAGAATAAAATCCTTGCGGAGGATCGGAAGCTCGACGGCTTCGTGCGCGGCGCGGAGATCGTCGAGCGAGCCTTTGAAGTGCGCGTCAGTCAGCACCGAGATGGCCGCCGCGCCGGCCGCGGCGTAGTCGCGCGCGACTTGCGCGGGATCCATCTCCGGCATGATATCGCCCTTGCTTGGCGAGGCGCGCTTGATCTCCGCGATCACCGCCGGCTTATGCTCTCGCAACGCCGCGACGAAAGGCCGCGGATGCGGCGCGCGCGCAGCCGCGGCGGCGATCGCCGCAGGCGAGACCGCCTTGCGCGACGCTTCCACCTCGATTCGCTTGGCGGCGAAGATTTTGTCGAGAATCGAGTTCATAGGTGTTGCGCGGCTTTATCGGGTTGGCTCACGCGCCGCAATTCCTCGATCGTATTCAGCGCGCGGCCCGACGCGATTACGTTACGCGCCGCCTCGACGCCCCGTTCGAGCGAATCCGCCGCGCCCGCAACATAGATCGCAGCGCCGCCGTTGAGCGCGAGCACATCCTGCGCCGCTCCGGCGGCGCCGGCAAGCGCGCCGAGCAGCATCGCGATCGCCTGGTCGGCATCCGAGACCCTAAGCTGCGCGGAATCCGCCCGGCTCAAACCGAATTGCTCGGGCGCGATCGCGTACTCGCGGATGCCGCCATCGCCGCGGCGGACCTCGGCAACTCGCGTCGGCGCCGACAGTGAGATCTCGTCGAGGCCGTCCTGGCCATGGACCACCATCGCATGCTCTACGCCCAGCGCGCCAAGCGCCTCGGCCATCGGCCGGATCAGTCGCGGCTCGGGCACGCCCACTATCTGGCGGCTGGGCCGCGCCGGATTCGCCAGCGGCCCGAGCAGATTGAACAGCGTGCGGATACCCAGTGCGCGGCGCAGATTCGCCACGCGCGCCATCGCGGGATGGTACGCCGGCGCGAAGATAAAGCAGAAGCCGGCGCTATCGAGGCATCGGCGCAGCCCCTCGGGATCGAGATCGACCTTGATTCCCAGGCGCTCGATCGCGTCGGCCGCGCCGATCACTCCGCTGGCGGCGCGATTACCGTGCTTCGCGACACGCACTCCGGCCGCCGCAGCGATCAGCGCCGCGCCGGTGGAAATATTGAAGGTGCCGGCGCCGTCGCCACCGGTGCCGCAGGTGTCGAGCAGCGGACTTGTATCTGCCAACGAATCTTGGCCGAGGTCGAGCGCCCGTGCCCGCGCCCGCATCGCGCGCGCGGCGCCGGTCAGCTCCGCGGCAGTCTCGGTCTTCAATTTGAGCGCGACCAGGAACGCCGCGACCAGCGCCTCGGGCGCGCCGCCGTCGAGCATCTCACCGATCGCGGACTCAGCCTCGGCGGCATCGAGCGAGCGGCCGGCGAGAGCCGCCGCGAACGCTTCGCGCAAGTTGGTCACGCGCGCACAGAGTCGAGAAAATTGCGGAGCAAATCCTTGCCCTTGGGCGTGCCGATCGATTCGGGATGGAACTGCACGCCCTCGACGCGCAAGCGCTTGTGCCGCAGCCCCATCAGCTCGCCTTCGGCGGTTTTCGCGCTCACCTCCAGGCAATCGGGAAGCGAGCGCTCGTCGACGACCAGCGAATGATAGCGCATACCGTCTAACGGCCTCGGCAAGCCGGCAAAAATCGTTTTGCCGTCGTGCAGGATGGGCGAGCTCTTGCCGTGCATCAGGCGGCTGGCGCGGATCACCATGCCGCCGAAGGCCTCGCCGATACATTGGAGTCCCAGACAGACGCCGAGAATCGGCAGCTGGCCGGCGAACGTCTTGAGCAGCTCCACGGAAATTCCCGCTTCCTTGGGCGTGCACGGCCCCGGCGAGATCACGATCGCATCGGGCCGGGCCGCGCGCACGCCGGCGATATCGATCGCGTCGTTGCGATAGACGGTGACGTCGGCTCCCAGCTCGCCGAGGTATTGCACCAGGTTGTAGGTAAACGAGTCGTAATTGTCGATCATCAGAATCTTGAGGACCTTTGGAATCTTGAGCGGCGCGGCCGCCGTCGATGGAGTAGCCATCGCGATTACCTCCCGAGTGCCTGCGCTTCGAATTCGCGTGCGGCGCTCAGCGCCCGTACCATCGCGCGGGCCTTGTTCACCGATTCTTCGTACTCTGCGCCCGGATCGGAATCAGCGACCACGCCGCCGCCGGCCTGGATATAGACCCGGTTGTTCTTGATGGTCAGCGTGCGCAGCGTGATCGCGGTGTCCATGTTGCCGGTATAGCTGAAGTAGCCGACCGCGCCGGCGTAGACTCCGCGCCGGACCGGCTCCAATTCGTCGATGATCTCCATCGCGCGGATCTTGGGCGCGCCCGAAACCGTGCCCTGCGGAAAGGTGGCGCGAAACGCGTCGAAAGCGTCGAGACCGTCGTTCAATTCGCCGCGCACGTTGGACACGATATGCATCACATGCGAGTAGCGCTCGACCACCATCAGCTCGGTCACCTCGACCGAGCCGATTTTGGCCACGCGACCAACGTCGTTGCGCCCGAGATCGACCAGCATCACGTGTTCCGCGCATTCCTTAGGATCCGCGAGCAGCTCACGCTCCATCGCGCGATCGTCTTCCTCGGTCACACCGCGCGGGCGAGTGCCGGCGATCGGGCGCAGCGTAATTTCGCGTCCCTCCAGCCGGACCATCACTTCAGGCGAGGCTCCGACCAACGTGTGATCGCCAAGGCGCAGGTAGAACATGTACGGGGACGGATTGATGGTCCGCAGGCTGCGATAGATGTTGAACGGATGCGCAGTGAGGGCAGCCTCGAAGCGCTGCGACGGCACCACCTGGATAACGTCGCCTGCCGCGATGTACTCCTTGGCGCGCAGCACGGTGGCCATGTAGCCCTCGCGGGTCTGGTTGGAGGTGATACGCGGTTCGCCGCCGCCATTGCCGGGCGCCGCTTCGCCGAGCGAGGGGCGCGGCACGGGGCCGTCGAGCCGCGAGGCAAGCTCGTCGATCTTGTTGCGCGCGCTTCGGTAGGCCTCGCGCGCCGAGCCGAACTCCTCCATCGGGACATTGGCGATGATCTTGAGCGACTGCCGGATGTTATCGAACATCATCACGGTGTCGGTAAACATCAGGTAGAGATCGGGCGTGCCGAGATCGTCGTGCGGCGCGTCGGGCAGGCGCTCGAAGTAGCGCACGATATCGTAGGCGAGAAAGCCGACGGCGCCGCCGAAGAACCTGGGCAGATAGTCGAGCTCCGGTGCGCGAAAGCGTTTCATTTCCGCGCGCAGCGCCTCGAACGGATCCTTCACCGGACGCACCTCGACAGCGCGGCCCGGCTTGATCAGCTCCATCCGATCGCCGCGCGCGCGAATCACGGTCGAGGGTTCGGAGCCGAGAAAAGTGTAGCGGCCCCATTTCTCCCCGCCCCTGACGCTCTCGAGCAGAAAAGCGTAGTCGCCGCGCGCGACCTTAAGGAAGGCCGACACCGGCGTTTCGAGATCGGCCGGAAACTCGCGGCAGACCGGAATCAGGTTGAAGCCGCGCGCCGCCAGTTCTTCGAATTCACGTTCGCTCGGTCTGATCATCTTGCCTCGTTCCTGCTCCGGGAACTCCTCCGATACCGCTCGCCTGCAACCTGACAACTCCAAAAAAGAAAAGGCCGCAGGAGGTTTTCGCCTGCGGCCCTCAGAAAATCCGTTTTGCTGGTGCTTACAAAGCCGGATCGCAGGCGTGCGCCTTGGCGAGAAAACGCCAAACCCACGACTTCGTCATCCGGCTGGTATGGTTCATCGTGACTATTTAACTACCCAAGTATACGCCGCCTGTCAATTCACCGGGCGCCGACGTCCTCGCTTCGCAGGATAGAGGGACCAATCACCGGCGAGACGCCGGCGCTACTTCTCTGCTGCTTCTGAAGTGGGACCGGCGTCCCGCCGGCCGCGAGTAAAGGAAATTCCGCGGCGTGAGCACTCGCCGAATGCGCCCCTCCCCGCAATGGGGAGGCCGCGTCGCCAAGCCGACAGCGCGTGAGTCTGAATCTCTATCGGGGTGGCGGTGCCGCCGGATCGCACATGTAATGACCCGCGACTCCGCCGAGCAGCGCACCGCCTGCCAGTCCGATGGCAAAGCCCGCTCCAACGCGTCCCGCTCCAGCGTGAGCCGTGGTTTGCTGGCCGAGCGCGGCGCCGGCTGAGGCTCCGACAATTCCGCCGATGACGGCGCCGACCGCGGCACAACTTCTGACGGCCTTGAAATATCCGCATCCCGCCCCCAGCGGCAGGAGGCTCATCGCGGCCACCAGCGAAATGCCAGCTCTGGTCAATCTTCGCTTCACTACGTCCGAAGCTTCCGTGTAGTGCCCTAATTTAAAATTTGTCGGTTCCTTGCCCAAGCTCGAGCGTCCTAATTCTCACATCCCGCATCCGAACCACCGCGTCCCACCCAGCTAGGCGGCGACGGGCGTGACCGCGACCGAGACGGCCTGCCAAATTCCGTCCCGCTTAGCGAAGACACGCAGGAAGCGCTGGTCGACGCGGCGGTCGTCCAACTCCAATTGGAGGCGTCCCCGGCTTATCCCGGCGTCTCCGAAGACGCGCACGGATTGCTCGCTGAATGTCACCGATCTGGCCCGCCCCGGCGGGTTGATCATCAGCGTCGCCTTCGTGACGGGTTCGCCCGAACCGGTCAAACCGGTGAAGTCATCCGCGAGGATGTGAGCCAACGGCGCGCGGTCGTGGCGCCGATACGCCTCGTTCCACTCGCTATCCAGGCGCAATATCTGCGCTTCATCGTCTGCTTGCGTCCCCATGATGCGCCCTTGTTGTCCTCTCTGTACGGTTTCCAGCGAAATTTCCGTCGAATCGTGCACGGCCGAAATGATAAGATTCCCTCGGGGCAACAGCAAATCGATTTGAACTTCGCGGAGATCGAAGCACGGCTCGGCGGTCGTCTGGGTATCGCCGCCCTTGATACTGGCAGCGGCAACCAATTGTCCTATCGCGGGGACGAACGATTCGCGATGTGTTCAACTTTCAAATGGCTACTGGTGGCTAGCGTACTGAGTCATGTTGAGAGAGGACGGCTGTCTCTGGATCAGCGCGTTTCGTATTCTACCGCCGATCTGATCGAGTACTCTCCGTTCACGCGGGATCACGTTGCCGAAGGAAGCATGCCGATTGCCGATCTCTGCGGCGCAACCATGGAAATTAGCGACAACACTGCGGCGAATCTCCTCCTGAGTCTGATTGGCGGACCTCCGGGTCTAACCGATTATCTGCGTGGGTTGGGCGATTCTATCACCCGGCTCGACCGGACCGAATTGAGCCTCAACAGCAACATTCGGGGAGATGATCGTGATACGACAACGCCTGATACGATGATCAGGACCATGAGCAAGATCCTTGTCGGCGATGCCTTGTCGCCGGGCGCGCGCAGCAGGCTCGTAAACTGGATGAAGAATTGCAAGACGGGATTTAGTCGCCTTCGCGCCGGGCTGCCACAGGATTGGATCGTAGGCGATAAAACTGGAACCGGCAGCAACGGAGCCGTCAACGTTAATGCGATCCTTTGGCCACCCGGACGTGCACCAATCATGGTCGCGGCCTATCTGAGCGAATCCACCAATTCCGCCGAAGAACTCAACGCAGCACACGCGGAAGTTGGCAGCATCGTCGCTGCGGTTTTTGCGTGATCAGCTCAAGAAATCCACTGCGGGCAGTACCCATGATTCTCGACAGATACAAGGGCGGCCACCACCGCACGATTACATTTCAACCGAGAATGCTCGATAGAGCCTTGATCGGCAGAGTCAAAAAGGGAAATGCCGGCTAATCTTCCTCGAACGCCCAACCTTTAACGAAGATTGCCGACTGGTCGCCAAAGTAGACTAGCCTCTCCTCCTGCCAGAAGCGAAACTCGTAGCGCAGCACAACCCGCTTCGGCCCTTCGCGGGCCTTGGTCTCTTTGGAATGGAGCCGGAGCGGCGGTCCGATGGTTACCAGACTTCGGAAATCAGCACGATGGATGCGGTTGCCGAACCCGACCCATCCCTCCTCCCAACGACAGCCGTGCAGGAAGTAGGCGTGAAGGCAGCCGAGGTTGCCGGTCAGCAGTACAAGGTCGGGCCCCGATACGTGGCGGGGATGGATGCCTGGATCGCCCACTTGATACCGCGCGATGGGCAGCGAGCGCGTCGTGTCCATACGCGCTTCGATCTCTCGCTGCGCGAGGTCGACGCACAGCACCTCGTCGACCAGGAATGCCTCGCTCGAATATGGAAACGTCGAGACGAAGCGCTCGAGCTCAAGCTTCGAAGGTGCGCTCACGGCAGCAGATCATTCCAAGCGTGATGAGAAATGACAAGCGGCGGACCAGACGGCACTTCGCGGGAGGGTGCTGCCCTAATTCGGACAGTAACGCGCGCCGGGTGGTGGTTCGGTTTCACTTTAGGATCGGGTTCGAGACTCACACCGGACTATGGCCCGGACGGCGTCTTGCAATCGGCGATTAGTTTCTCCAGGGCCTCCGTCGCCTTCGATAGATCCGTTTCCCGGACCAATAAGTGGTCCTTCAGAAATCCACATTGCGGAACGATCGGGATGCCGGCCTCAGCCAAGCGGCGCGCTGCCGGAGCGAAGTAGCCAACGACCGCCGGGTCGAGCTCGAGCGCAAAAGTGATTACGCGAAACGGGCCGCTCTCTGCGGATGCACGCCCTTTAAGCGGGCTCGTTCGCCACCTTGTATACCTGATCGTAAGCGAGACCTCGTCTGTTTCAACGATCAGCGCCGCGAAGCGTCCATCCTCTTTTGCGACGAGCGAAACCGCTTCGGTAAGCATCGTCTTCGGGATGCTGGCCAGGCAGTATCTCCCGGCAGCCACGCGAAGGGTCGTTCGCGCCCACAACGCCCGGGTCTCGGGAGGTATCGATTCAGCGGGACCGTTGATTGTTTTGTTTTTCATCCTCCGCCATGCCACGGGTTCAAGAACTGGTCACGCCGGTACACTAGAGACCACTATCCGCGCGCCGTTAGTGGCCCAGTCCGAAAAAAACGCGTTGAGTTAGTCCTTGGCCTGCGGCTCAAAGTCTGTGAATTCTTGATTTGTGGTGGCATCGGGCAACCCTCACCGCGAGCGCGCTTGGCACGCGCTCGCCGCCTCTCCCTCGTCAGGGAGAGGCCGGCGTTGCGCCGGGTGAGGGCGTCCGCTGCTGTTCGCATTTGTTTCCTCGTTTCCCGAATGGGAACAATCTGCGAAGCCCGTCAATCCGATTTTCTCAAACGATACGTCGCGAGGTCTTTTTCCGTCACCTCGTCAGGCGGCACGAGGCGATAGTGTTTCTCCGAAACGATTCCGACACCGCCCGGTCCCAGCTCAAACTCGAACAGCGCGATGACTTGGCCGGGCATGAATTGCGCAGCGATCGGACGCGCGATCAAGGAAGGGAATTTATGCCCGCAGACCGCGAAGTCCTGTTCTATCTGCACTATGTTGAGTCGATCCGCGCCGCCCTTTGCCTGCACAGAAAACACGTAGTGACAGCCTTTCTTGTCCACGCCCACGTAGATCTCGTCTGTTTCTACTTGACCGAGGGTCGGCACCGTGGTGCGGAGGTGATTTTGTAGAGAGTAGCAGGCAACGCCGGTGAAAATGTCAATCAGGCGGTTGTACCGGACCTTAGCGAGAAGCGCTTGTTCGTCGCTCAAGGCGTACTTCGCGACGACGCCGGGGGTTGCGTCCGGAACCTTTGTCTCACTCATGCTTGGATTAGGAACGATTGGTTTGTCCGCGACCAGCTCGAACCTATATCTCGCCCGACCGGCGGACCGGATGATCCATGTCTGTCCGCTCGGCGCGAGCGACCGGATGCTCTCAGGCAATGTTGCTCGGTATCGAAAGCTGTAAACCAGATCGCCGAGGTTTTTTGGCAAGCTAACGTTGAGCGCTCTGGCAAATCGCACGATGTCCTCGCGCTCGAACTCAACGTTCCGAGCGCCTTTCGTGAATTTAGATAGAAAAATCTTCTCGATAATCGAAGCGTAGATTCGCTCGCTTGCCATTGGAAAACGCCCACCACCTATGCTGCTTTCCCCGGCCAACGCAAGACGACCACCTCTTCGCGAAGCTGCGCTCTTGTCGCGGTGGCGAGCCGGGTGCGGAACAAGTCGATGCTCAGCACTTCGTATCCGAGGGATCGGGCTACATCGGCGAGCAATTGTCCGGTGCGAATCATCACCCGCAAATATGAAGCCTGGTCACCGACCACATAGGCGAGTTGTGCGCCCGGCCGCAGGACACTGCGCAGATCTGCCAGGTGCCGCGCCATCCCGCCGAAGTAGAGCCTGGTCACTCTCGCGTAGAGCCGCTCGAAACCCGAGGTCTTGCCGAGCTCGATGCGGCGCGTCTCGATCGCATTGGCTATACGCTGAATCTCTTTGTGGCTGGCGACCAGAGCGTCGTCGCGATCGACTTTGTAGACACTTCGCGTGTTGGACCGAACCAGGGTTTGCTTGAGCGTCCGCAGATCCTGCTTGCTGCGGATGAAACCCAGCATCACGGACTCGAGACGGGTCGTGCGAGTGTAGTCCTTCTCATTGGGGTATGGCGGCGACGTGATCACCGCGTCGATCGATTTGGGCGCCAACACCTCCGATAAGCTGCGCGAGTCCGCATTGTGGACTACGGCTTCGGTCTGCGCCTGAGCACGCAAGGCGCGCAGATCGTCGGCCGTTGATTTGATGCGCCTTAGCCAACTCGAAATGACCGGGGCGTCATCCTTGGGCGGCCCAACTCCGACTTCCGGCCCGAAGTGCAGGTTGCTGATGTCGGAGATGATTGCGCGGGCCAGCGCCAGCCGCTCGTGCCCGGCGAACTGAGGATGCGCGTGTTTCTCCAGGAGTTCTACCAGAAGAAGCGTCTTGTGCAGCGGTAGCGGACTGATCGAATCTCGCAGCAGCAATTTCAGGGTCTCGGGCGGGAGCGTCAGCAATGTCGAAGCCGCGTTCCGATGATTCGCAGCGCCCGCCGCGTGGTCATCGTTGAGGCCGGCGCGTTTGAGTCTCGACGATGCCAAGCCGGCAATCCGTCCCGCATGTTCCAGCAGGCCATCCGGGTCGGGCGTCCAATCGAGTTTGACGGCGCTGGCGAAGTGCGCCATCGGGTTAGCCTCGATTCCCACGCTGGGAATACCCAGCTTCTTGCACTCGACGAGCGTCGTGCCGGTGCCGCAGAAGGGATCCAGGATCGTTGCGCCGGGGCCGACTTGAAATTGGTCGAGATAGTGGCGCACCAGATGCGGCGGGAAGGAAAGAACGAACCGATACCAATCGTGCGCCACCCGATCGGCTGGGCGCAGGCGATTGTGTTCGCGCGAGGCTCCGCTTGCGCCGCCGCCTGTCACCTCTCCCCTAGCCTCGCCACACAGCATCGCGGCTTCAGCGTCAAGGCGCAGCTACTGCTCCAGTGTAATCCGCGTGAAGCTTCTGCTCGGCGGATTGCGCCTCGGCCTCGGTCGGGAACGGTCCGATGCGGACGCGATACCAGGTCTCGCCGCCGATCAGGGTCTCCACCAGGTAACCTTCGTAGCCCAGATGGCGCAGCTTGGCGACCATCCCGTCGGCGCCGCTTTTGTCCATCACCGCTTCGATCTGGATGCTGTAGCCACGGTGGCGCTGCGACACCGCCGGCGAGCTGATTTCGGGTTCTCCGTGGGCGGCGGAGCCCTCGGTCGTGGATGATCGCGCGATCGGTGGCCGAGCCGGGACCACAGGCGCGCTTGCGATCGCCGCGCTCGCCTCGGGCGCGGCGATCGCCGGGGCCGCTGGCGCGGGCGCTACAGGCGCAGGCGCCTCCGGTGGTGGCACTGCCGCGATTGCGGGCGGCGGCTCCGCCTCGGGCGTCGGAGCGGCCGCCAGCGGCGGCGGTTCCTCTACCGGCGCTGCAGGGGCAGGAGCAGGCACGGATTCGATGCCTGCGCCTGCCCCAGTCGCGGGCGAGGAAGCCGCGGCAGGCGCGGGCGGCAGCGGATAGACCGAGGCGAACTGACGATTGCCTTCCTGCTGGCGGCCCATCTCGTAGCCGGCGACCAGCCCGAGCAGGAATACCGAGCCCGACAGCAAGCCGAGCCCGATCAGGATCAAAAGCGCGCCGCCTGTTCGTATTTCAAAGCGCATCGTCAGTCGCTCACATCCGCTCCGGAGCACTCACGCCCAGAAACTCCAGCCCGCGCGCGATTCCTTCTTTGATCAGGCCGGCCCAAAAGAGCCGCGCCAGAGTCAACGCGCGGTCGGGGCCGATTATACGATTGACGGGCTTGTTGTAGTAGCGATGGAAGTCGCCGGCCAGCTCCAGCAGGAAAAAGGGTATCCGATGGGGTTCCACGGTCTCGACGCTCGCCGCCACTATCGCGGGCATCGTGAGCAGCTTCCTGGCCAGGTCGAACTCCTCCGGCGAGAGCAGCGTGGGATCGATCGTCGAGGGTTCGGTGGGCAGATCGATCCCGGCGCGAGCCGCCTCGCGAAACACGCCCGTCAGGCGCGCGTGCGCGTACTGCACATAGAACACCGGGTTCTCGGGCGCCTGGCGCTTGGCCAGGTCGAGGTCGAAATCGAGATGGCTGTCGTGCTTGCGAAACAGAAAAAAGAACCGTGCCACGTCGGCGCCCACTTCCTCCAGCAGCTCATCGAGGGTGACGTAAGTCGCCTTGCGGGTGGACATCTTGACCTTTTCGCCGCCGCGCGTGAGCGTGACGAACTGATAGATGATGGCCCGGATCGCGGCCGTGTCGTAACCCAGCGCCTTGACCGCCGCGATCACATCCTCGTGCTCGGCGATATGGTCGGCGCCGAACACGTCGATGATCAAGTTAAAGCCTCGCTTTAACTTATCGATATGATAAGCGATGTCGGGGGTGCGATAGATGGGTTCCTTGTTCGGGCCGGATCGAATCAGCGCACGGTCCTTGGGTAATCCGAGCGGCTCACCGCGCAGCCATACCGCGCCGTCATATTCGGCGACCAGGCCGCGGCGGCGCAGGCCCTCGATCACCGCGTCGACTTTGCCGTCGCGGATCAGGTCGAGCTCGTTGGTAAAAACGTCGAAGCGGATTTTCAACTGGGCGCAGGTCGCGTGGATGCCGTCGAAGATCGCCTTCTCCGCCGCCGCGCGGAAGATCTCGCTATCCACCTGATCCTTCAGGGCATCGCCATGCTCCGCGACCAGCGTGTGCGCTATGTGGCGGATATATTCGCCTTGGTAGCCATCCTCGGGGAGGGCGGCATCGATGCCGAGTTCCTGCAGGTAGCGCGCGCGCACCGACTCGCCGAGCAATCGCATCTGGCGCCCGCCGTTGTTGAAGTAGTACTCGCGAGTCACGCGATAGCCGGTCGCTTCGAACAGGCGCGCGATCGTATCGCCGAGCACGGCGTTGCGTCCGTGTCCGACCGTGAGCGGCCCGGTCGGATTGGCCGAGAGAAACTCCACCTGAACGGTGCGGCCCGCGCCGATTTGCGGGCGCCAGAAGGCCGCGCCCGCGGTCGCGGCGCGGCGCAGCTCGTTATGCCAGAACGCCGGCGCCATCCGGAAGTTGATGAACCCCGGACCCGCGATAGTGACCTCGGCGATGTCGCCGCCAACCTCGAGTTGATCCTTGATGATCTCCGCGATCGCGCGCGGCGGTTTGCCCTCGGCCCGCGCGATCACCAGCGCCAGGTTGGCGGCGGCGTCGCCATGGGCCGGATCTTTGGGCGCCTCGACGTTGAACTCGGCGCGGGCCGATTTGAGCAGGCCGGCGCGATGCGCGCGCGCCAGCGCGTCGTTGAGCAGCGCAGCTATTCGTTCTTTCATCTACCGCGCGTCGCCACCGGCGCGGGTCGCGACCGCGCGCCCATGCTGGCAGATGCGCGCCGTACTGTTAAGCGCGCCGGGCTTACGAGATCTTGCGATAGGGATAACCGTTCTCGCCCATCACGAAGCCCGTGACTTTGCCGTCGGGCGCGACCTCGAAGGTGATCGGCTCGCCGGCGGGGCGCCCGGCGCTTGCGATAAATACGTTGGACTTGTCGGTCGCGATTAGCGGCGACGGCGGCGGCGTGGGGCGAAATGACCCACCGGGGGGAATCGCCAAGACCAGCGCGCCGTTGCGGAACTCGATCAGCAGATCGCCGAACGGCCTTCGGTAGCGGCCGAGCAGATGCCGCAACTCGGGCGGGGTGGGAATCGAAGGCGGCGCAACCACGGCCGAGCGCAGCTCCTTCTCGCACGCCATCAGGGTCTCCAGGGTCTCGAAGGCGATCGCCTCCTGCGCGAAGTGGTCGGTCGCATTGGTCAGCACGATCACTCCCACGCGATAGAGCTTGTTGAACGCGACGAAACTCAGAAAACCCTCGACCGCGCCACCATGATGAAGATAGATGTTGTCGCCGATTCGCGACGCCCACCACGGCAGGCAATAGCCTGACCTCCAGTCGGGTTCGACGAACGAGACCCGATGCATCTCCCGCAGCGACCTGGCGCTCAGCACGACTTTGCGATCGGCAGAATCGCCCTCGCCAGCCCGATCGCGGGTGCGGAACTGGAGCGCGATCCATTTGGCCAGATCGGCGACCGAGGAGCGCAAGCCGCCCGCGGCGAGGCCGCCGTTAGTCGCCAGCGCGCCGGACTCCTGTGCCACCGCCTCCGCGGGCAGGTCCTCGTGCGGATGGGGCTGGTAGCCGGTGGCCATCTTCGCGCTACGCGCCGCATCGAGCTCGAAGCCACTCGCGGCCATCCCGAGCGGCCGCAGCAGTTCATCGTTCACGTAATCTGCGTACGATCGCTCCGACACGCGCGCGACCACTTCGCCGAGCAGGCAAAAAGCCAGATTGGAATATTTAAAGGCCGAATCGGGCTCGATCGCGATCCCGATTCGCGGCAGGGTCGCGAGAATTTCGGCGGTCGTGGGCGACTTGCCGGTAGTCCAATGCTGCGTCGGCGCCTCGCCGACCAGCCCCGAACGATGGGTCAGCAGGCGGCGCAGCGTGATCTGATCGATCGGGCCAAAGCGATCGCGCACCGCGCGAAACTCAGGCAGGAAGCGGCCGACCGGCTCGTCGAGTCCCAGGCGCTTGCGTTCCTGCAACTGCATGATCGCGGCGGCGGTGAAGGTCTTGGTGATCGAGGCGACGCTGAACAGCGTATGCTCGTCGACCGTACGGCGCGCCGCCAGATCGGCGCAGCCGAAGCCAGCGCTCCAGGCCAGCGCCTGATCACGCACGATTCCGACTGCGACGCCCGGCACGCGCTGGTCGGCTGCGATACGGCGGATACGATCGCTGAGGCGCGACGCGATCGGGTCGATTAGAGCATCTGCCATGTTCCCCTGCCTTGCACCTCGCGCGAGCTTGATCCAGCATTTCAGCGCCGGGAATTTTGTTCAATATCCCGGAAAATTCAATGTCAAAGGTGCGCGAGTTTCACTCACTCACGGCACCATCACGACCTTGCCGATGTTCTTGCCCTCTTGCAGGCGCAGATGGGCCTGCGCCGCCTGAGCGAACGGGAAGCTCGAGTCGATATGCGGCTTGATCTGGCCCTCGCGATACATGATCAGCAGCTTGTTCATCGCGAGCGGCAGGTATGGATCATCCCACAGGTGGCCCAGATTGACGCCCGCCACGCTGCGGTTCTTGTCCATCAGGCCGATCGGCGTGAAGAGCGGCACGGTCACGATCTGGCGAATCATCCGCCAGATACTGCGCGTATTGCCCGATTGCATATTGGCGAACCCGAACGCGATCAGCCGCCCTGCGGGCCGCAGCAGCCGGTAGCCTTTGCGCCAGTCATTGCCGCCCAGCGCGTCGAGCACCACGTCGACGCCTTTGCCGCCGGTCAGCCGCATGATCTCCACGAAATAATCGACCGTGTGATAGTCAATCGGATGGGAGCAGCCGTTGGCGCGCACTACCTCATGCTTCGAGGCCGAAGCCGTCCCGAACGTGACTATATTCTCGACGGTGCGGCACAGTTGGAGCACTGCTAATCCCACGCCGCCAGCCGCGGCGTGGATCAATACCGACTCACCGGGACGGATCTGCGCGACCCGGAACAGCATCTGGTAGGCCGTAAGATAGTTGACCGGTATCGCGGCGGCTTCCTCAAAGCTCATCTCGTCGGGAATCGGAAACGCATACCCGGCCGGTACGCATACCTGGTCGGCATGGGCGCCGAAGCGCGCGAGCACCATCACGCGCTTGCCGATCAATCCGCTATCGACGCCGTCGCCAGCCATATCGATGGTGCCGGCGGCTTCGTAGCCGACCACGCACGGCGGCTTGGGCGCGTCGGGGTAGAGTCCCTGACGGGCCGAGACTTCAGCGAAATTCATCCCGCATGCGGCGACGCGGACCCGCACCTCACCGGCCTTTGGAACCGGATCGGGAGTTTCGCGGACAGCCAGAACTTCCGGCCCGCCGCTCTTGGTGATCCAGACTGCGCGCATCGCAAATATCTCCCCGCGATGAAGTGGAAACGAGGGCTAGTGCCGTTCCAACTTGTTGTTCCGAATTATAGCGAGCCATGCGCCTTTCCCGCTCGCTCATCCGAACCGCCCCGCTTAGGCGCGAAACAGTTGGAACGGCACTAGGCTTTCACAACCGGGGGCGCGAGGCGAGCGGTGGAAGGTCGATCACTCGATACGAGCGGGCGCGCGATACACGCCCGCTCGGCGGGGCTTACGGCGCTATCGTCAGCAGCTCCGGTTGATCAAGACCGGTGTTGCCGCCGCTGATCAAAGCGATCGGCGCAACGTTGAGATTCCCGGTACTGCCGCCCAGCGGTGGATACTCGAGGATTCCTGCGCTGAAGTCGCCGACATATATATTCCCGATCGTGTCGATGGTGATTCCTATCGGAACCGATAGTTCCGTGTTGCCGCCGCTTATGGTTGCGATCGGTGCGGCGTTGAGATTCCCGGTGGAATTTCCGAGCGGGGCAAACACCTCCACGCTGATGGTTTGCTCGTTGGTCACGTAGATTCTCCCGGCAGCATCGAGCGCGATCCCCTTGGCGGCGCCGAGTCCGGTGTTGGAGCCGGCGATCGTCGCTGTGGGCGGCTCGTTGAGATTACCGGTGCCGCTGCCGAGCGCCGGATAGATCGTGACGCCGCCACTGGAGTTCGCCACGTAGATATTGCCTGTCGCGCCGATCGTCAGGCCGGTCGGACTGTTGAGCATCGTGCTCGCGCCGCTGATAGTTGCCGTCGGCGACTCGTTGATATTGCCGGAGCCGCCGCCCAGCGGTGGAAAGACGACCACGCTGTTGCTGGTGGTCGTGGTGTAGATATTTCCGCCGGCATCGAGCGCGACGCCCAAGGGAGCATTCTCCGGCGCCTCGCCCAGACCCGTTTGCGCGCCGCTGATAGTCGCGACCGGCGCGGCGTTGCCACTGCTGCCGGGCGCGAACACCTCAATCGTGCCCAAGTTCGGACTGCTGGCGTAGATTCTCCCGCTGGCATCGAGCGCGACGCCGATCGGCGCGCCGCCCATCAGCCCGGTGCCGGTACCGTCGATAATTTCGGGTGAGGCGACGCTGCCGGTGCTCCCGGCCGCAAAGGCGGTAACGGCTCCGCTATCGGTCGAATTCGCCGCGAAGATCAGCGGCCGGACCGTGAGGAACTCCGCACCGGAGGCGTTGAGGCGTGCGAGCGGCGCCTCGTTGAGGCTCCCGGTGCTGCTGCCCAGCGCGGGATATTCGGTGATGGTCTCGGCGTCCGCAGCCCTGGGCGAGTTGATGTTGGTAACAAAGATGGCGCCGCTGGGTGCAAGCGCGAGGCCTTGGGGATTTCTCAGTTCGGTGCTGGTCCCCGCGATCGTCGCGATCGGGGCTTCGTTGAGCTTACCCACGCTGGTTCCAAGCGCCGGGTACACCGTGATGCTGTTCTCGCTCGAACCGGAATTCGCGACGTAGATCTTTCCGCTTACGTCGACCGCAATCCCCAGCGGCGCGCCAAGGCCGGTCAAGTTACCAGCGCCGTTGGGTCCGACGATGGTTGCGGTGGGACTCTCATTGAGGTTGCCCGTCGTGCTCCCGATTGGTGGAAAAATCGTCACGCTGGTGGTGAAGATACTGGTGACGTAGATGTTGCCGCCCGCGTCGAGCGCGATTGCAGAGGGACTCGAGAGGCCGGTGTTCGAGCCCGAGATCGTGGCGACCGGGGCCTCGTTGAGATTGCCGGTGCTGTCGCCCAGCGGCGGAAACACCAGGATGCTGCTGGTGCCGTAGTCGGCGACATAGATCTTGCCGGTGATGCCGACCACGATCCCCGACGGCATGAAGAGCCCGGTGTTGGAACCGTTGATCACGGCGATCGGGCTGGCGTGGCCGTTGCTGCCGGGCGCGAACACCGAGATGGCTTCGCCCTCGTTGTCGGTGACGTACATGTAGCCGAGCGAATCAAACGCGACTGCCAAGGGCAGGTCGAACGGGGTGGCGCCGCCGAGCTCGAAGTTGGGCGACGCCGTGCCGTTGCTTCCGATCGGATATCCCACGATAGCGTCCGAGTCGCTATTCGCTACAAAGATGGCCGCCGGCGCACCCGCGCTCGGAGGCGGCGGCGATGCGGTCGAAGTGGGTGTCGGCTGCCCCGTGGTGGGTGTCGGCGGCGCCGGCGATGCGGTCGGGGTCGGTATCAGCGTAGGCGTGGCGGTCGGGAGCTTTCCTTTCGCGGAGCCGCTGAGGTGGACCTTCACCGATTTGGCGCCCTTGGTGGCCGCACTCGTGACGGCGATCTTTCCCGCGAAGGTTCCGGCCTTGGACGGCTGGAACCGGACGGTCACGGTCGCCACCGCACCGGGCTGAAGCGTGGCTGGCGCCGCGGCGACCGAAAACGCCGTGCTTCCAGTCGCCGCGACCGTGATCGAATCGAGCGTAGCGTTGCCGGTATCGCTAATTGTGAAATTGTGGGTCTCAACCGTGGGTCCGGTTTTGAGATTGATCTCCTTGAACGTGATGGTCGCGGGCTTTACGGCCATCCGGCTGAAGGGCGGCTTGGGGGTCGGCGTAGATTTCGCTTTGGACTCGGGATCTGCCTGATGAGGCGAAGCGCCCGCGGCGATGGCCGCGACCATCACCCAAGCAGCCGCAAACACGGCGGCGCGCAAGCCTGTACTCGTCACGAAATCTCCTCGCTTCCCAGGCGCGATGCTCACCCGCCCCGGCGATCCGAAGGCCCTATATATTAGATCGCTCCTGAGCCGTCCACGCTATCGCCCAAGATGAATACACAATCGCCATCGCGGGACGGATGCTGCAAAAAATGGCCGGATGCGGCGGCCGTTCGGCAAGCTATCGAGCTGCGAGCTTTCGCGGCTGGGGCGGCGCGCCCGTTACTTATCGGCCGGCTGGGCCACGTTGGCCGGAGCGCGCGCCGCGGCGCGATCGCGAAACTCGTCGCGCAGCTTCGATTTGAGAAACTTCCCGGTCGACGTGCGCGGAATCTCGGCGACGAAGGCGAACTCGTCGGGCAGCCACCACTTGGCGAATTTCCGCTCGAGCAGGAATTCCCGCAGCTCGTCGGGCGTGGCGTGGGCGCCTTTCTTGAGCACGATCACCGCGAGCGGACGCTCGTCCCACTTGGGATCGGGAATCGCGATCACCGCAGCCTCGGCCACCGCCGGATGGCCCATCAGGGCGTTTTCGAGATCGACCGAGCTGATCCATTCGCCGCCCGATTTGATCAGGTCCTTGATCCGGTCGGTAATCTTGATCGAGCCCTCGGCGTCGAGCGTGGCTACGTCGCCGGTGCGCAGCCATCCGTCGGCGGTGAACTTGTCGCTGTCGGGCGGCAGCTTGTAGTAGCGACCGGTGATATACGGCCCGCGGACCTGCACTTCGCCGATCGATTTTCCGTCGGGCGCAACGTCGGCGCCCTCCGATCGGACCCGCAACTCGACAAACGGCAGCGGAACCCCCTGCTTGAGCCGTTCCGCATAGCGCTCATCCTCCGGCAGCGAATCCATGTGCGGCTTGAGCTTCGCGACGGTCGCGAGCGGCGAAGTCTCGGTCATGCCCCAGGCATGCACGATCGTGATCCCGTGGCGGTCGAACCCGCGCAACATCGATTCAGGGACCGCCGACCCGCCGACCATCAGTTGCAGGCGCGGGCTGAGCCGCCATCGCTTGGGTTCGCGATCGAGCGCCTCGAGCACCCCCAGCCAAATCGTCGGGACGCCGGCGCCGACCGTCACTTCCTCGCCCTCGAACAGGTCGAGCAGGCTCACGGCGTCGAGCTTCGGACCCGGCATCACCTGCTTGGCCCCGATCAGCACCTGCGCGTGCGGAAATCCCCACGCGTTGGCGTGAAACATCGGCACTGCCGCGAGGGCGACGTCGCGCACGCCGCCGATCGCGCCCGCCAGGGCTGCGTTGTAGGCGTGCAGCACCGTCGAGCGATGCGAGTAAATCACGCCTCGCGGCCGCCCGGTGGTGCCCGACGTGTAGCACATCTCGATCGGTTCGTTTTCGTCGAGTTCGGGGTAGGTGAAATTCCCGCTCGCGGTCGCCAGCAACTGCTCGTAATTTTCGTAGCCGGCCGCAGGCGCGCCGCCGGCCAGTGGCACGACGAATATCCGCTCGAAGCGCGCGAGTGATTTGAACCGCTCCAGAAGCGGCAGCAACGCGTCATCGACGATCAGAAACCGATCCTCGGCGTGATTGGCGATGTAGGCGATGTCGTCGGGCGCAAGCCGCAGGTTGAGCGTATGAACCACGCCGCCCGCGGCCGGAATTCCGAAGAACGCCTCCAGATGGGCGTAATGGTTCCACATCAGGGTCGCAACGCGATCGCCCCGTTTCAGGCCGGCCGCCCGGGTCAGCGCTTCGGCCAGCGCTTTGGCGCGCCGATGAAAGTCGCGATAAGTGCTGCGATGAATCGATCCGTCGGGCAGCCGCGAAACGATTTCGACTTTGGGAAAATAGCGCCCCGCGCGCTCCAGCAGATGGGTCAGCGTCAGCGGATAGCTCATCATCGTGGATTGCATCGCATTGGCTCCGTAAGAAAGTCGCCCTATTCCTTCTTCAACCACGCCGGATCGTTGGCGAGCGTGGGATAGCCCGAGCCGATCTGGATCAGCACGCCGTGGGCGCTGCGCGGCGAAATGAAAGCCTCGAACGAGTCGGCCGACCATTGGGTCTCGTCGATCACGCGCACGCCGGCGGCCTTGAGCTCGGCGGCCTTGTGCTTCGCATTCGGCACGTTGAAGGTCAGATGATGCATCCCTTCGCCGCGCTTCTCGATAAATTTGCGCAGGAATTCGCCGTTGGGTCCGAGCGGCTCCAGGAGGCTCGATCGTAAAGCCGTTGAGATCCAGCTCGCAAAGCTTGTAGCCGGCCGCAGGATGGTCGCCGTCGTAGAGCAAGCGTGCGCCGAGGATCTCTTCGAAAAACTTGCGTGCCTCCGCAACGCTCTTAACCGCAATTCCCAGATGGTCGAGCTTGCCGATCGGTGCGTTTGCCATGGACAGATAGTACGACGCCGGCGGGCTATCGACAAAGGCGTTGCGCGACAAAGGCCGTGCGGCCCGAAGGCGTTAGTGGTAATTCTGCTCGCATGCCGATGCCATGGAAAATGCCGCCGCTGGTGAAGGTCTACGAAGCGATGGGCGCGCTGGGCGACGGACGCATCCGAATCGAGAACGCGACTGGCGCGTCGGTCACATCGTCTGAGGGGAACAAAACTTACCAGGTCGAAGCATCGCAGGACGGACGCGAGGTCTCCTCGAACGACAACGCCTCGTACTGGCAGGGCTATCTTGGCTATCCGGCGATCGCGGTCCTGATCAAGCGCGGCCTGATTCCCGCGCCGCCGGCCAATGTGATCGACGCGCTGGCCGGAATTCCGTGGAAGGAAATCAACCGCCGCTTCAGGAATGACTATGCAAAGACAATCGCAGAGGTCGAGCGTATCGCCGAGCAGAGCGGCCACGATCCTGACGCGATCCGGGTCGAGGCCGAGGCGACTATCGAAGCGCTGCGTAAGCTCGCGCCCACTAAGGGGAAACGCACCCGCCCACCCCGCGAGTGAAATTCGGCGGACAGTCTGGCTCCGGATCCCACATCGCGAGGGGCGACGGCTGGAGTGACGAATATCTAGGACTTGGTTCTTGCGCGACGCGGCGACATAATCAGCCCCGAGAGCGAGCGCGGAAATGTTTGAGGAAAAGCCAATCGGCGTATGGACATTCACACGGTCAGTCTTCTCGGAAGCTTGGGCCTATTGCCTCTATGGCGGGGGCGCGGCGATTTTGTCGCTTGTGGGCTATCTGACCCAGCAGGGTGCCACCAGCGTGGGCCTTTTTGTTGGTCATCGCGCTCGGCTTGCTCGTCGCTGTCTATAGAATTTGGAAGAAAGAACGCCAGGATCGAAATAAAATGCCCGCGAGTTTGAGCAATTTCGGCTGAGTGGGCTGAGGGCATCCATTGCGGGCACGAACTACTTTCAGCGCGGCCCTAAAGTAACCGCGGTCTTGATCAATACGCATATCTTCAATAGCGGACCACCCACTGTGGCAACCGATTGGACACTTACTGTTGGAAGGGAGCCGGGCGTGCGGGCTTGGGAACGGAGATTCCATTTTGATGGAGAAAACCTCGACCCGCAGAAGCGGCCAATAGAACAGGGGGCGCACGCGTACGGAATACTCAGCTTTACACTGCCGGTCAGCGAGAAGTCGGCAAAACAATCGCGGCGGGAGTGGCGCGTTACCTTCCAAGACGCGGCGAGAAATGTGCTGCGGGCGGCTGACGATGGAATTGCTTAGCAGCCCGTTCTTCCTCAGGTCGCCCATGCATGCATCACAGCTTCCGCAAGAGTCAAGTTTTAGATACTCGCGACTGAGGTAAGGTTTGCAGGATGTCGGGGAAATGCGTTAAGCGCACCTGTCGTGCTCTGCGGAAAACATGCGGCTGAAATCCGATTTGCAGCGATGGGGTGCGTGGGTGGGCGCGCTGCTCGCGTTTGGCGCGATCGCCGGAGCGATCGCGATGCTTGCGTTCGCGCCGCGCTCGGGCGCGTCGACCGGCAACGCGGCCGCTCCGGGTCTCAGCAACACAGGCGGGAGCATTTATGTCACGAACGTCTACAGGAACACGGTGACGGTCTATCCGGCCGGGAGCAACGGAAACGTCACGCCGAGCGCCACTATCGGCGGTTCTAATACGGGTCTCAACTATCCCGAGGGTATCGCCTTGGACGGCAGCGGCAACATCTACGTCGCGAACTCCGAGGGGAACACGGTGACGGTCTATCCGGCCGGGAGCAGCGGGAACGTGGCGCCGAGCTCCACTATCGGTGGTTCCAATACCGGTCTCAATTATCCCCTTGGTATTGCCCTAGACGCCAGCGGGAATATCTACGTTTCGAACTTCGAAGCGGCAGGAGCCCCCGCCAGTTCTCTGGAAAGCAACGCGGTGACGGTCTATCCGGCCCGGAGCAACGGAGACACCGCACCGAGTTCGACTATCGGGTCCAGCCTGGACGCTGCCGTTGGTATCGCCTTGAACGCCAGCGGGAACGTCTACGTCGCGAGCCTCGGATTAGGCACGGCTTTAGCGGGATTCCTGACGGTCTGTACCTCGCCCCTATCCGGCGAGTCCTGTTTCTTGCTCTTCGCGAACTCGGGTCTCGACGAGTGTGGTGGTATCGCCGTAGACGCCAGCGGCAACATCTACGCCACAGAGGACGGCAGCCAGAGCGAAGATCCGGGCCCCGACACGGTGACGGTTTATCCGGCCGGGAGCAACTTCAACGCCCCGCCGAGTTCGACTATCGATGGTTCCAATACGGGTCTCAGCGTGCCCTCTGGTATCGCCTTGGACGTCGGCGGCAACATCTACGTGGCGAACTTCCACAGCGACACTGTGACGGCCTATCCGACCGGCAGCAACGGGAACGTCGCGCCGAGTGCTACCATTGCCGGACCCGCCACCGGACTTGGTTTGCCTGCGGGAATAGCGATCGGCCCTGAACAGCCTACAAGCCAAACCCCAACCCCGACGCCTACGCCAACCCCCAGCCCGACCCCGTCGCCGACTCCGACGCCGGCGCCGGTTGCGGCCAAGCTCGCCGCGAGCGCCACCTCCCTCACGTTCGCTGAGCGAGCCGAAGGCACGACCAGCAAGGCTCAGGTCGTGACATTGACCAACGCCAAGACCAAGAAACAAAATCACACCATCACTGTTATAGGCGTCCTCGCGAGTGGCGACTTCGCTGTCCCAGGTGGTGCGTGTGTCGGTCCGCTGAGCGCCGGTCAGAAGTGCAAGATCTCGATTACGTTCACGCCGAAAGGCACGGGAACCCTCAAAGGAAGCTTGAAAGTTACAAGCAACGCCAGCAATCCGTCGCTGACCGTCTTGCTCAAGGGCACGGGCAAAAAGTGAGGGTTTGAAAGAGCGGCGGATCGCCGGGAGGACGAACGATCCGCCGCAGGCGCTGCGACGCGCCCCCTTGGTTGGCAACGCCGACGCGCGCCGGACGATGACGCCGGGCGCGTCGAGAGGGGGCGTCTACAGTTTCTAAAAGACGCGCGAACGCCGCGGCGGTTACAGGAATTTTGCGGCTGCGTCCGGCGTCGCGATCAGTCCACCCTCAGCCGCTCCGCCAGGCGGCTGAAGCGGCGGCGCTCCTCCTCGTTGCGCACCGCCTGCGCGAGCGCGTTGCGCGTCCCGACCAGCACGCATACCTTCTCGGCCCGCGTGATCGCGGTGTAGAGGAGATTGCGCCGCAGCATCAGGTAATGGCTCTGATGAAGCGGCATCACGACCGCCGGATACTGGCTGCCCTGGCTCTTGTGGACCGAGATCGCATAGGCGAGTCCGATCTCGTCCAGATCGGAAAGGTCGTACAAGGCCGAGGTTTCCTCGAACGCCACCTCGACCTTGCCCTTTTCGGAATCGACCGCGCTGACCCGTCCGATCTCGCCGTTGAACACGCCCTTGTCGTAGTTGTTGCGCAACTGGATTACTCGGTCGCCGTGGCGGATTTCACGCTCGCCGGCGCGCACGCCGCGCCCTGTGGGATTGAGCAATTGTTGCAGCTCGCGATTGAGCGCCTGGGTGCCGAGCGGCCCGCGATTCATCGGCGTGATCACCTGGATATCGCGCGCGTCGCGAATCCCGAACTTGCCCGCCAGCCGATTGTGCACCAGCTCCCTGATCGTCGCGACGACATCTTCGGGCGCGCTGCGCTCGAAAAAAAAGAAGTCGCCGGCCGTATCGTTGGTGATCTGGGGAGGCTCACCGCGATTCACGCGATGGGCGTTGGCGATGATCAGGCTCTGGCGCGCCTGCCGATAGACCTCGCGCAGCTCGGCGACGGCAACCAGGCCCGAGGCGATGACGTCCTTGAGCACGCTGCCCGGCCCCACCGACGGCAACTGATCGCGATCGCCGACCAGCAGCAGCGAGCTGTTGGGCATCAGGGCCGAGAGCACGCTTGAGGCCAGCTCGAGGTCCATCATCGAGGCCTCGTCGATCACCAGATAGTTGGTCCGCAATGGAAACGACTCGTTGCGAATAAAGGTCCCGCTCTCCGGCGCGTATTCGAGCAATCGATGGATCGTCTTCGCGTCGCGGCCGGTCGCCTCGGCCAGGCGGCGCGCCGCTCGCCCGGTCGGCGCGGCCAGCGTCGGCTTGAGACCGGCTACATCGAGCGCGGTGAGCAGCGAGCGCAGCAGCGTGGTCTTGCCGGTGCCCGGGCCGCCGGTGATCACGCTGACGCGGCTGAGGAGCGCATAGCGCAGCGCCGTTTTCTGCTCCGCCGAAAGTACCGTCTCGCCGTGATGCTCGGCCGCTTTGAGCGCGCGCTCGACGATCGCGCCGCCGAGCGCGCGCCCGGCCACCAGCGCGTGAATCCGCGTCGCGAGGTTGGTCTCGGCCTGATGCAACCGCGTCAGGTATACGGCGCGCGAACCGCCGGCCTCCTCGACCACCGCGTCGCCGCTTAAGGCCAGCTCCGCAACCGCGGCCTCGACCAGCCCCGGCTCCATCTCGAGCTGCGAGCGAAAGCTCGCTTCCAGATATTCCAGCGGCGCGTAGGCGTGTCCCTCTTCGGCCATCCGTTCGAGCAGGTAGAGCGCCGCGGCGCGCGCGCGTTCGGGCGAGTTGCGAGGGATTCCGAGCCGATTCGCAACCGCGTCGGCGGTGCGGAAGCCAATGCCCTTGATCGTGCGGGCCAGCAGATATGGATCGCGGCGGATCGTCTCGAGCGACTCGCGGCCGTAGAGCTTGTGAATCCGCCGCGCGAAGGCCGCCGCGATCCCGTGACCGCGCAGAAACACCGTCAGCTCGCGCAGTCCCGACGAATCGCGCCAGGCGGCCGCGATTCGCGCCACCACCACGCGCGAGAGCCCGCGCACCTCGCGCAGGCGATCGGGCTGGTTGTCGAGGACCTCGCCGAGCGCGACGCCGAAATGCTCGACGATCTTGCGCGCCAGCCGCGGTCCCACGCCCTTGATCTCGTGCGACAGGTAGCGCTCCAACGCGCCGACGCTGGCCGGGCGCAGCGTTTCGAAGTCGGCAACCTTGAACTGCTTGCCGTAGCGCGGATGAGTCTCGTAGCGGCCGGCGGCACGGATGGTCGAACCCACTTCGAGTCCGGCCAGGCTTCCGACCACGGTTACGTCCTGATAGTCGCCCGCGCCGCTGTCGACCTTGACGATCGCGACCGCGTAGCCGTTCTCATCGTTGGCAAAGAGGATCTGGTCGAGCGTCCCCTCGATCGCGTCGGGAGCATTCGGGTTCCTGGCCGCGGCGGCCGCGTCAACGGGAAACGGCAATCGCGGTCGCAGGTTGTCGGTTGACACTTTTATGCGATTATACTAGTATGATTGCAGGATTGGTCAGTCAACCTCGGTGTTGGGCTTGGGAGGGTGTTATGGATGAAGGAGGTTGACATATGAACCAAGTGGTGACGGTGCTCATCCCGTTGCCGGTGTACTACAACGCCGACGAGGGTGGCGTGCGCAAGGCGGTTGAAGACGAAAAATTTCTTCTGACAGCCAACGAGATCTCGCTCCGGTTTGGAGGCGGAACCTTGTTCCGGTTCGCGGAGGGAGAAGCCAAAGGACTGTGGTGGAACAACGGCATCCTTCATCAGGACACACTGGCGCTACTCGAAGTTGACGTCCCAGACACCGCCCGGTCGCGCTCCTGGCTTCGTAGGTACGCCGAAACGGTGCTGAGCGAAAGGTTCGAGCAGGAAGCCATTTATCTGAAGTTTGTGGGTCCGGTCGAAACGTTGGCGATCAGAAGCGAGATAATTGTCCGAGGAAAAACAAAGCATCGATGAGATTTATCTCCAATGGCACGTGAAAAGAAACTCAAGTCGCCGGTGACCTTGTTTGCCGCGATCGAAAGCGAGCAGCACGAAGTTCTTCGACGAATCGCGTTCGAGGAGCGGCGTTCGATCGCTGACGTTGTCAGAGAAGCCATCGATCGGCTGGTCGACGCAAAACTTCAAACCCGGCCTGCGCGCGTGCGCCGCGCCGGTTGACTTGATTCGCCGTCGCGCGACCGCGCGTCACACCTCGACGTTCTCCCAGCGGCCGGACCAGAAGCGCGCCGACTTGAGCGCCGAGCGTATGATGTAGTCTGCGATCAGCGACCACCACACCAGGCTCACCGGGCCGTGGTAATGCACGATCAGGATCGTCAGCGCGAGCCGCAACCCATAGAAGCCGGCGACCGAGGCGAACAGCGGGAACTGCGTGTCGCCGGCGCCGCGTAGCGCGCCGGTCAGCGTCCAGTCGATCGCCATCAGCGGTTGCGCCGCGCTGAGCGCATAGATGAACGTGATCGTCAGCGCGATCACCGCCGGATCGGCGATGAACAGCACGGCGATCTGACGCGCGAATATATAGATCACCAGGCCGAGCCCGGTCATCATCGCGATCGCCATGTAGGTGGTATGCCATCCCGCGCGCCGCGAGAACTTGCGATCGCCGGCGCCGAGTCCCTGCCCCACCAGCGTCGCCGCGGCCGCCGAGAAGCCGAAGCCCGGTAGGAACGAAAGCGCCAGAATCCGCACACCGATAAAGTACGCGGCGACCGGCTTGTCGCCGTAGCTGGCCACAAACCTTACGTAGGCAAAAAAGCCAAATTGTATGATGAGCTGTTCGATCGCCGCCGGATAGCCGACCTTGATAATCCGCCAGGCCAGCTCGAAGTCGGGCCAGATCCGGCGCCAGCGGAAGCGCAGCACCGACCCCTGGAACGAGAGCGCCCAGAAAAACAGCGCCCCGCCGATCGAAATCGCGATCAGCGCCGCCACCGCCGAGCCGTCCACGCCCATCGCGGGCAGGCCGAGCTTGCCGAAGATCAGCACGTAGTTCAGGCCGATCGCGATTACGTCGATAATCCCGCCGATCCATAGCGGCGTGCGCGTGTCACCGGCGCCGCGCAGGCCCGACGCGCACATCAAAAAGATTCCCTGGAACGGCTCCGACAGCATCACCACCCGCAGGTAACGCGTGCCGAGGTCGGCCATCCGCCCCTCGACATGGAACAGCGCCATCGCCTGGGGCGCGAACACGATCACCGGAATCGCGACCAGGCTGGAGATGATCACCCCGAACACCACCGATTGGGTGAGCACGATTTCGGCGTGTTCGTGGTCGCCGCCGCCCACGTCACGCGCGACCAGGGCGACCGTGCCGGTGCCGATCGCGGCGATTCCGGCCCGCACCGCCCCGAGCACCTGGGTGCCCAGGCCCACCGCGCCGACCGCCTCGGGTCCGAGCCGCCCCACCATCAGCATCGAGGCGAGGCCCAGCACCGAATCGAGTCCGAACGACAGGATCACCGGCCACGACAACGCCCAGATCTCGCGGCGCAGCCGGTCAGGCGGCGGCAATGGCGCGGCCTGGCGGCGCGGGCCCGCAGGCTCGGCCGCTGCCTCGATTAGCTCAGACATGTTTAATGCAGTTTCGACAGGGCCCGCCCAATCAGTCAAGGGCGCAATGAACCGCGCCTGTTGATGACCAAGCGCATTGAAGACACGTATCAAAAATGATACTGTGCCCTATGAATCCGAGTCTCAAGCGCTTGCCGGCACGCTTCTATCGCTCCGATAGCGGGCGCGAGCCGGTGCGTGAGTGGCTAAAGGGCCTTGAGCCAGAAGACCGGAAGGCGATCGGCGAGGACATCAAGGACGTTGAGTTTTCATGGCCGCTCGGGATGCCGCTGGTTCGTTCGCTCGGCCGCGACTTGTGGGAAGTCCGCAGCCGCCTGCCGCGCGGCCGTATCGCGCGGGTCCTCTTTTCCGCAGACCACGAGAGATGGTGCTGCTTCACGGCTTCATCAAGAAGACTCAAAAGACCCCGCAACGCGACATCGCTCTGGCGCTTGAACGCCGAAAAGGAGCAGCCACATGAAAAAGAAACACATCGGGTCATCTTTCGATAGCTGGCTCCGCGAGGAGGGCATCTACGAGGAAGTCACGGCGAGCGCCATCAAGCGCGTCCTCGCCCGGCAGGTTGAAGCCGCCATGAAGGAAAGACACTTTTCCAAGGCTGAGATGGCGCGCAGGATGCGAACCAGCCGCGCCGCCCTCGACCGTTTGCTCGATCCAGATTACGAAGCGGTAACCTTGAGTACGCTGCGCAAAGCGGCTTCGGCCGTGGGCCGTCAAGTCCGGCTGGAACTTGTGTAAAGAGCTATTGGCGCGATGACGCAAAATTGCTCGCCGCAGCTTGTGGTCGCGGGAACTGGCAGACGCTCGATCGCTCAGTAACAGCAGGCCCCGACACACTAAGCAGTTGTCTATCTTTGGTAAGGTATCGCGCTGGACTGACGGGTAGGAGGGCCGCTCCTCGCGAAAATCCTAGCCGATAAGGCAGGCAAAATAGAAATCTAGGTCGATATGTCCGGATCTGATTATCAGCAACGACAACTGGAAGGCTCGCAAATCCGCGCGGCTTTCGATCGCCTCGAAGCGGACATAGACTCCATCCGTCTGATCGATGACGAATTGAAAGCCTTCAACATTTTTGAGGTTCTCCAAGTTCAGAGGCGGGAACTCCAACACAGCAACTTTCTCGCCTATCTGCTGGATCCTGATGCGAGCCACGGACTTCGGGCCTCTTTTCTGAAAGCGTTTCTTAGCGCCGCGATCGCCAGAGGAAATCCTCAACAATTCAGCCTCTCGGCCGAACAAATAGAGCAGTGGGATCTGGCACGGTCACACGTCATTCGCGAATGGGAGAGCAAGGATATTCTGATCAGGAATCCTCTCCTCCACTTCATCGCGGTCGTCGAAAACAAGATCGATGATGAGGCAGGCGAAGGTCAGCTCGATCGATATCGACGACGCATCGAACAGCAGTATCCTGACTATGTAAAGCTCTTCGTCTATCTCACGCCCGAAGGCGAACGACCAAGGGAGCAGGAATGGGTGAACCTCGATTATTCGAGTGTGGCAGATTTGCTAAAGAGCGTTCTGCGGCAGAACTCGATACGAATTGATGACGGCCATCGCATCGTGCTGGAACAATACATTCAAGTTCTGAGGAGACACGTCGTGAAAGATACGGAGCTTGCTAAGCGAGCCCGTGAATTGTATCAGAAGCATCAGCGGGCATTCGATTTCATTTTCGAGAACAAGCCGTCGTATGTGGAATCGCTGCACAGGTATCTGCATTCGGTCATCGCAAGGGACAAAAGATTGAGACCGGATTCCATGTCGGCCCAGTACTTTCGGTTTGTAAGCAAGGAATGGGACCGAATTGAAGGCATACACACACCGCTTGGCTGGAACGATGGCGCACTCGTAACGATCGAATTACAGACGCCCGCCGTAGCAGACCGTGCATTAGATCTTCACATCGCCATCCACGTCAGTCGTTCGCCTCGCCTTGCCCGAGCAATATATGAAGTCCTTGAAGACAAGAAGCTTCGGGCAACCGAATATGCTTGGGCCAGGAAAAAGAAAATCGCGATTCCGACAGAACTGAACGAGGACTTCAGCAAGGACGTCGGAAGTCATTTGATGTCTTATGTTTCCGAAGAGCTGCCGGACATAACCAGGAAGATTAGTAAGGCGGCACGAATACTTTCAAAAGACTAGCGGCATACAACGGCCCGCGCGGCCCCTCGACTTCGAGCAGTTCTTGGCATGCGCCATTTCACCGCGGCACGTTGGCGCCAGATAGACCCGTTCTCAGATTTCGACCGCGTCGCCGACTGCGATCGTTGCCGCCGACGTGCCGGCGAACTCGGCGTAGATGCCCACGTTCGAGCCGAGGGCGGTTACGATTGTGCGTAGGATCGACGGATCTTTCGGCAAATCTTCTTGCGGCAGCGTGGTCATCACGCAGCGCGGGCAATTGGCGACCAGCTTGAAGGCCGCCGCACCGATCCGAAGTTCCTTGCCGAGCCATCCAGCCTCGACCGGGCCCGGACGAATCATGCCGAGATCGATCAGTATATTGGGCCGGAAGCGGCGCACATCGAAGCGGGCGGCGGGGTTGAAGCGGGCGAGATGTGCCAGCGTGGCCGTGGTCAAGACGTGAATCGGGAACGCGTCGAAGTAGCTGCCCGGCGGCGTGGCGTAGCGGTCCAGGCCGAGCGCGATGAATGGCGACAGGTCGGGAAGCTGTTCGTCGGCCGTCAGGCCGAAGGTCTCGCGGAGCCGGGCCAGGATATCAGGATTGTCCGGTGTGCCCTGCCGATAATGCTCGACCGCCGCGGGCGGCTGGAGCGGCCAGAGCGTGACCGTCCTTCCGAGCGCGACCGACAGCCGCGCCGCCGCGTTGGCCTCGCCGGCGCGGATCCGTTCGCCGTCGGGCAGGGTGATTTCGACTTCAGGGATCGGAGCGCCCAGTCGCGGCTCCGATACATACGCGGCACGGCATTGGAGCAGCGCCGGGATTTTCTTGGCGCCGCGAATTTCGCCGGCACTTTCGTCGCGCACGGCCCAGCCGCGATCGCCGGCGATCCCGTGCGCGTCGATTTGCACGCTCTGCATCCGCTGCCCCGCCATCGATTTGAACGGATAGCGCCAAAGCTCTGCGACAGTTCCGATTGCCGGCATAGAAGTCTCCTTGGTAGTGGGCCAAGCTGAATGAGCCCTGCGCTGTGTTTTTCGGATGGAAGTAGGACCGGCGTCTCGCCGGTCGCGGCCGGCGGGACGCCGGCCCTACTTCGGATCGGGAGGGACCGCAAGAGGCGAGGGAAATCTACCCGAAGCGATTCGTTTCCCGCCACTTCAGATTGGCCCACCTTTCTCCTTTCAATCAGACACGCGGGGCAGGACTTTGGTCGCGAACAGCTCGATCGATTTCATCAGATTCGCGTGCGGCACCAGCCCATTGTACATCCAGGCGAACAGCCACTTTACCGGCAGCCTGCTCATCAGGCCTTCGAGCTGGCGCGTGACTGAATCGACGGTTCCCACCAGCGCCAGTCCGCTGCCGCGCACGTCGGGATGCTCGCCGGTGCGCGGATCTTCCATCCCCTTCGAGAAGCCGAACGGCTCGAACCACATCCGGCCGCAGAACACGCCGCCGTCGCCCCATAGCGCCAGCGCCTCCTCCTCAGTGTCGGCAATTATTACATCACGTAGCACGCCGATACCCTCGCCAGGCGGCAGGCCCGAGGCCTCAGCATAGAGATCGTACAAACTGCGCTCGATCGCCGGATGCAGCGGCGGCAGAATCGCCGTGACGCCCTCCTGCGCGCACCATCGGATACTGCGCTCCGAGGACGCGAAGGGCTGAAAGATCGGCGGATGGGGTTTCTGCACCGGCTTGGGCACCACGCCGACCGATCTAACCACATCGCCGGTTACACCGCGGCCCCATAACCGCGTGGCCTCCAGGGTCCACGGCGTATCACCGGGCGGGATTCGCCAGTAGCGTCCCTGATGCGTGAGCATCTCGTCGCTCCACGCCTTCTTGATAATCGCGAAGCATTCCTCGAACGCCTCGCGATTGGCGGCGTCGATCTCGTCATGCTGATGCGGCTGTGCGCCCGAGATGCCGTGGGTCTGCTGCGCCATGATATCGACCCATCGGCGCTGGTAGCCGCGCGCGAAGCCCGCATTGACCCGGCCGCCGGTCATGTGATCGAGCATCGCGATATCTTCGGCCACGCGAATCGGATTTTGCGCGGGCAGCACGATCCCGAGCTGGCCGACCCGCAGCCGCTTGGTCTGCATCGCGATGTACAAATCGAGCAGGATCGGATTGTTGGAAAGCTCGAAGCCTTCGATATGAAAATGATGCTCGGTAAAGCTGATCGAGTCGTAGCCCAAATCGTCGGCCAGCCGGGCTTGCGCGGAGACCTCGTGCAGCATCCGGTCGTAGAGATCGCCGCGCATCCCGGCCATCCCGAGTTCGATATCGGCGCGGCTCCCGATCGAGGGCAGATAGAACAGCGACACCTTCATGCCATTCTGTATAGCCGCGTCGCGCCCGAAACGGTAGCCGCCACCGATGAAATTCGATTCAGACTGATCGAGCGCGGAAGCCGCTTGGCTACCAGCCGTCGAGCGCAGTATTCTGGTTTCCCGAAGCGGCGATTTCTCACGCGTTTGCAGGCTCCTGGTCTGCGCAGCTCGCTGGCCTGCAATAGTCGAGGAAATGCGATCCATGCAAGCAGGGAGGAACTACAATGATCACTCACTGGTCGAAGCGATTGGCTGTTCTCGCAGCGTTGGCATTACTGTTGGCGTGGCCGGCGGGATTGCGCGCTCAAGACACGGGCGCCTCCATGCCGCAAGCCGCGCAGCAAGCGGCGGGGGCACTCACCGGCGACCAGATGTCGGCGGCGAAGAGCGCGTTGTGCTCGGCGATCGCAAGTCATTTTCCAAGTGCCGCCGCTGCCGGCCCGTCCGCCCTGAGCAACCCTGGCGTGATGTCGACTGCGGCTTCGGCGTTCGCAGGCAGCACGAACCTGCCGCTGCCCAGCGCGACTAGCCTGCTGCAAGGGTATGTGGCGCAGCACGCCACCGACATTCTGGCATCGTGTGCCGTCAGTAACGCCACCAGCGGCCTGACGTCACAACTCCCCAGCAAGATGCCTTCGATACCGTCAATGCCCTGAGGCGGAGGCCGGGCGGCAAAAAGTTCCGGCTCGCCGGGCTTGACACGTTTTGTCTCAATCTTTAGTCTACTCAGTCAATCGGGAATGTTGTCTAAAAAGACCAAGTATGCGCTCAAGGCTCTGATGGTGCTCGCGAAAGAACACGGGCAGGGACCGGTGCTGATTTCCGATATCGCCCAGCGCGAGGAAATCCCGCGCAAATTCCTCGAGCTAATTCTGCTCGAGCTCAAGAACCAGGGGATTCTGCAAAGCAAGAAGGGCAAAGGCGGCGGCTATTTTCTGGGACGCGCGCCGCATCAGGTAAGCGTCGGTCACGTGATCCGCGTGCTGGAAGGGCCGATCGCCCCCCTGCCCTGCGTCAGCAAGACCGCGTATATGCGATGCCGCGAATGCCGTGACGAAAGGACCTGTGGGATCAGGATGATAATGAAAGAGGTTCGCGACGCGACCTCAAAGATCCTCGATTCAACTTCGCTGGCCGATCTACTCACCCGGGTGCAACTGGCAGTCGAGGGAAAAGAGTCGCTCAGTTTTTCCATCTAAAAAAAATTAACCCATTAGTCTAGTAAGCTAATAGAGATAGTTGGATGAAAAACGAGCCCCGCGCAGCAGGCAATATCGGGACTGAATCAGGTGCGCCGCAGCCGCCCTCCGAGCAACCCCCCTCCTCCGAGATCGTCCGCAAGATTCTGGAGGCGGTTGCCACGGTGCGCTACGGCTCGGTCGAGATCGTTATCCAGAATGCGCGCGTGGTCCAGATCGAGCGCAAGGAGAAGTTCCGCTTCGACAAATCGTAGCAGACCAACTGCGGATGTTTGACCCGATGGTGTGGCTGGCAACCAATTAATTACGCGAACTGACCGGACAACTGGAGGTTCCAAAATGGGAAAGGAAAGGAACAATGAGAAGGTCCACGTTACCGGTCATCGCGGCCCTCCTTGGGGGAATGCTGCTGATAGGGCCGCCGCCGTCATGGTCGCAGACGACGCCCAAGGCTTCGGTGGCTGAATTGCAGAGGGAGATCGACCAGCTCCAGCGCAAGCTCAAGGCCTTACAGAGCCTCGACGAACAAGTGCAATCGCTCGACAAGAAAGTGCAAGCGCAGCAGAAACAACAACAGGCGCAGCAGCAACAGCAACAGGCGATAGCCCAACAGCAGCAGGCGCAGGCACAGCAGGAGCAGCGCCGCTTCGCCGAGCTGCCGACCGTAGCGGTCGACGCGAAGGGTCTCACCGTCAAGTCGACCGACGGCGACTTCAGGCTGAACGTCCACGGCCTAGTACAGGCCGATGGCCAGTTCTACAGCAACGGCGACGACAAGACGGCGCCCGGCGGTGTCACCAGCAGCAGCTTCCTGCTCAACCGCGTCCGCCCGATCTTCGATGGCACAGTCTTCAAAAATTACGACTACCACATCGAGCCGGACTTCGGCCTGGGCGCCACGGTCCTGCAGGACGCCTGGCTCGATGCGCATCCGTTCGGCGATGCCGCGCGCGTCGAGGCCGGCAAGTTCAAGTCGCCGTTCGGAATCGAACGGCTTCAGCAGGATACGAATCTGCTCTTCATCCAGCGCGGTCTTACCACCAACCTGATCCCCAACCGCGATCTTGGCACGATGCTTCACGGCGACCTGCTTGACCATCAGTTGACCTACCAGCTCGCGATCCTAAACGGTGTGACCAACAACACCGCGTCCGTCGATTCGGACAGCAACGACGCCAAGGACTTTGTCGGCCGCTTCTTCGCGCTGCCCTTCAAGGATTCGGGAATCGTACCCTTGCAGGGACTCGGGGCGGGTTTTGCGGGGAGCTATGGCGATGAGCGCGGCGCGCTGACCAAATACAAGAGCTCCGGGCAGGAAACCTTCTTCACCTATGCCAGCACGGTCAGCGCAGCCGGCCCTCGTTATCGCTTTTCGCCCCAGGGCTACTACTACGTAGGTCCGTTCGGATTGTTGGCGGACTACGTGGACGATACTCAACGCTCGGTCGACCACATCGCCGAGTCGTACACCACGGGAAAGGGCAAGAAGAAAAAGACCCACAAGTACACGGCCGCGGATTACGAGACCTTCGCCAATCACGCCTGGCAGATCCAGGCGGGGTTCATGCTCACCGGCGAGAGTGAGAGTTACTACGGGGTCAAGCCGGCGCGCGCGTTTAATCCGTCGGAAGGCGGCTGGGGTGCATGGGAGATCAAGGCGCGGTTCGGAAGCTTGAACGTGGACAAAGACATCTTCACGGACAAGTTCGCTAGCTCTACCACGTCCGCCGAGAGCGCGACCGAGTACGGCGGTGGACTCAACTGGTACCTGTCGCAGAACGTGAAGCTCGATTTCGAATACCTGTGGACGACCTTCTACAAGGGCGCGACCGACCGCAATCGGCCCGGTGAGGGTGCCTTCCTGACCCAGGCCCAACTCGCGTTCTGAGCGGCTGGCGGATGACGGCGAAAATCAAAAAAACTACATGCAAAGCTGTATGGTGGCTAGCGGCGCTCGCGATTATCGCGGGCGCCGCCTTCGCCGCGCCGGCCCGCGCCCAGACCACTATCCTCAACGTATCCTACGATCCTACCCGCGAGCTCTATGAGGACTACAACGCAGTGTTCGCGAAGTATTGGAAGGCCAAAACGGGACAGGACGTATCGATCAAGCAGTCGCATGGCGGCTCGGGCAAACAGGCCCGCGCCGTGATCGACGGGCTGGAGGCCGACGTCGTCACGCTCGGGCTGGCCTACGATATCGACGCGATCGCCGAAAAGACCCAGGAGCTCCCCGCCGACTGGCAGAAGCGGCTGCCCGACAACAGCACGCCGTACACTTCAACGATCGTGCTGCTGGTCCGCAAGGGTAATCCGAAGGGAATCAAGGACTGGGACGATTTGGCCAAGCCCGACATCTCGGTGATCACGCCCAATCCCAAGACCTCAGGCGGCGCGCGATGGAATTACCTGGCGGCGTGGGGATACGCGCTCAAACGCAACGGCGGCGATCAAGCCAAGGCCCGCGAGTTCGTGACCCGAATCTACAAGAACGTGCCGGTGCTCGATTCGGGCGCGCGCGGCTCGACTACCACCTTCGTCGAGCGCGGGCTCGGCGACGTTCTGATCGCGTGGGAAAACGAGGCCTTGGTCGCGCTCAAGGAGTTCAGCGGCGACAAGTTCGAAATCGTCTACCCGTCAGTAAGTATCCTGGCCGAGCCGCCGGTCGCAGTGGTCGACAAGGTTGCGCAACGCCACGGCACGACTGACTTGGCCACCGCTTACCTGAAATATCTCTATTCCGATGAGGGCCAGGAGGTCATAGCGCGAAACTTCTTTCGGCCGCGGCAGAAAACCGTGGCCGACAAGTACGCCAAGCAGTTTCCCAGTCTGCCAATGTTCACGGTAGACGACACTTTCGGCGGATGGCAGCGCGCTCAAAAGACCTATTTCGAAGATGGTGCAGTGTTCGATCAGATCTATGAGCCCGGCAAGTAAGCAAGTGAACGAGTAGACCGTCAGTTTACTGTTATGACTTGTGCTTTAGGGTTGACGCTCCGAATCCCTCGCCCGCGATGCCGCGGGAGAGGGCAAGCCGCGCGGTCGGTCACTCTGCGTCCTTGCGGCTTTCCGCGCGGCGCGGGTGAGGGCACTTACAGAATTTTTAATCTTAAGGTCCCTCACCCAAACCCTCTCCCATCTGTGGGAGAGGGCTCTGAGGGAGCCAGCGCATCAGCTTTCAAAATCATTCACCGTCAATGAGCAACTCGAATCAACGCGGCTCTATCCTGCCCGGCTTCGGCCTCACGATGGGCTACACGCTGGTCTACCTGGCCGTGATCGTGCTCATTCCTCTCTCCACGATCTTCTTCAAGACCGCAACGCTCACCTTCCGTGAGTTCCTAGCTATTGTTACCTCGCCGCGCACGATTGCCGCGTACAAGTTGAGTATCACCGCCGCGGCCGGTGGCGCCGCGATCAATTCGATCTTCGGGCCAGCGCTGGCCTGGAGCCTGGTGCGTTACGACTTCCCCTGTCGGCGCATTATCGACGGGCTGGTGGATCTGCCGCTGGCGCTGCCGACCTCCGTGGCCGGCATCACGCTGACCACTATCTACGCGAGCAACGGCTGGATCGGCCGCTGGTTCGAGCCGCTCGGAGTGCGGATCGCGTTCGCGCCGCTCGGGATCATCCTGGCACTGACTTTCGTCGGCTTGCCGTTCGCGGTCCGCACCGTCCAGCCGGTGATCGAAGATCTCGATCCCGAATCCGAGGAAGCCGCCGCGACGCTCGGCGCCAGCCGCCTGCAAACGATGGTGCGCGTGATCGCTCCCGCGATGATGCCCGCGATCATCACCGGCTTCGCGCTGGCCTTCGCGCGCGGGCTGGGCGAATACGGCTCGGTGGTGTTCATCTCGGGCAACATGCCGATGCGCACCGAAGTGGTGCCGCTGCTGATCATGAGCAAGCTCGAGCAATTCGACTATCCCGGCGCCACCGCGATCGCAATCGTGATGCTGTCGATTTCGTTCCTGATGCTGCTGGCGATCAACCTGCTCCAGCGCTGGAGCAGCCGCCGCCTGATGGCGTAAAGCGAAGCGATCAGGACCAGGCCGGGCATCGCGCCGCCACTATGAAGCAAAAGTCGTCAACTCCCAGTTCGATCAGCTCGATCACCCCGCGCCGTCCCGCGACCACCGACCCCGCGGCTGTCCGGATCGTGGTCACGGCCGGCGCGCTGGCGTTCGTGGCGCTGTTCCTGCTCGTGCCGCTGGCCGCGGTCTTTGCCGAAGCGCTGCGCAAGGGGATGGCGGTTTACTTCGCGTCGATCTCCGACCCCGAGGCCCGCGCCGCGATTCGGCTCACGCTGCTGACCGCCGCGATCGCGGTGCCGCTCAATGTCGCCTTTGGATTAGCGGCGTCGTGGGCGATCGCCAACTTCGAGTTCCGCGGCAAGAGCGCGCTCACCACTTTGATCGATCTGCCGGTCGCGGTCTCGCCGGTGATCTCCGGGATGATCTTCGTGCTGCTGCTGGGACGGCGCACGCCGATCGGCGGATGGCTTGCGAGTCACGGCCTGCGGATCATCTTCGCGGAACCCGGTATCGTGCTCGCCACGATCTTCGTCACCTTTCCGCTGGCCGCGCGCGAGCTGATTCCGGTGATGCAGGCGGCCGGGACTGCCGAAGAAGAGGCCGCCGTGATGCTGGGTGCCAACGGCTGGCAGACTTTTTCCCGTATCACGCTGCCCAAGGTCAAGCTGGGCGTGCTCTACGGAATGGTGCTCTGCAACGCGCGCGCGATGGGCGAGTTCGGCGCGGTGTCGGTGGTCTCGGGCCATATCCGCGGCTATACCAACACCATGCCGCTGTACGTGGAAATCCTCTACAATGACTATAATTTCGCGGCCTCGTTCGCCGTCGCCTCGCTGCTGACGCTGCTGGCGCTCGCGACCCTGGCGCTCAAGAGCTGGCTGGAGCAACGCGGCGCGATTCCGGTTCCACTAGGACAAGCGGAAGAAATCGTGAAAGTTGCCGCATGAGTATCCGGCTCAAAGGAATCCGCAAGAACTTCGGCGACTTCGTCGCGCTCGGCGGCGTCGATCTCGAAATCGCCGAGGGCGAGCTGATCGCGCTGCTGGGCCCCTCGGGCTCGGGCAAGACCACCCTGCTGCGCGTAATCGCCGGACTGGAGAAGCCCGACAGCGGAAGCGTGATCGTCAACGGCGCCGACAACTCGACGCGCAGTTTCCGCGATCGCGAAGTCGGCTTCGTCTTTCAGCATTACGCGCTCTTCCGCCATATGACGGTGTTCGAGAACGTGGCCTTCGGGATGCGCGTGAGGCCGCGCCGATTGCGTCCCACCGAAGCCGAAATCGGCGCGCGCGTGCACGAATTGTTGAAGCTGGTGCAACTTGACTTCCTGGCCGACCGCTATCCCTCGCAACTTTCCGGCGGCCAACGCCAGCGGGTCGCGCTCGCGCGCACGCTGGCCGTGCAGCCCAAGGTGCTGCTGCTCGACGAACCGTTCGGCGCGCTCGACGCCAAGGTCCGTCGCGAGTTGCGCCAATGGCTGCGCCATCTGCACGAGCAGATTCGGGTCACCACCGTGTTCGTGACCCACGATCAGGACGAGGCGCTGGAGCTGGGCAACCGCGTGGTGGTGATGAACGCCGGCCATATCGAGCAGGTCGGCACTCCCGAGGAGGTCTACCATCATCCGGCCAACGCCTTCGTCCACCACTTTCTGGGCAACGTGAATCTTTTCCACGGACGGGTCGAGAACGGAAAGTTGTATATCGGCGACACCGAGATGGAGATGGACGCCGGTCACGTCCGCCCTCACGACGATAGTCGCAAGGCGGTGCTCGCCGTCCGCCCGCACATGATCGAGATCCTGCTCAAGCCCAACGGCGGCCACGAGTTTCCCGCCACCGTCCGCAGCGTGAATCCGGCCGGCCCGCAGGTAAAGGTCGAGCTGGTGACGGCCTGGGGCGATCCCGTGCAAGTCGAGCTAGGCCACGACCGCTCACGCGCCCTCGCCCTGGTCCCCGGCAAGCAAGTCTTCCTGCGCCCCAAGGAAGAGAAGCTGTTCGTGTACCAGATCTAGTGCAGGATGCGTTCGGCGTTCAGGTGACAAGTCTCTTCCTTGTCTTGATCGGTGATCTGCAGATGGCTCAGCCACTCGGTGGTAATGCGATTGGACTCATACGGCGAGCCAACCGAAGAGAGAATGTCGGCTAGCCGGCAACACGGACGAGGGCGCTGTAGCCGTTCCAAATAATTTCGATGCCGATGCAGAGCAGGATGAACGCCGACAGCCGCACCAACACATTGGCGCCGTGCTCGCCGAGCGCTCCAACGGTCCCCTCGGCAAATCGGTAGCACACGTATACCGTCGCGGCGATCGCGACCAGGCCAGCAACGGCCGCGCCCCCGAGTAGTGCGACCTCCGGTAGAGCCACTCGCGGCCGCTGGCTGCCAAGTGTGATAGCCACCGCGATCGACCCTGGGCCCACGGTAATCGGCATCGTGAGCGGATAAAACCCGTCGGTCGATACTACTGGTCGATGCCCGGCCTGCTCGTCGTCCCCATAAGATCCTGCCTGGAGAAGGTTCCAGCCGGTTGCAGTGACGACGAGCCCACCGGCGACACGCACGATCGGCAAGGTGATTCCGAAGAACTCAAGCACATACGAACCGACCAGGAGCGAGCCGAGCAGCAGGACGAAACTGTTGCACGCGACACGCAGCGCAAGTGCGTTGCGTTCCTTCTCGGTACACTCTCGGGTCAGGCCAAGGAAAATCGGCGCGCCGCCGATTGGGTTAACGATTGGGAACAATCCCGCGTAGACCAGCAGAAACGCGTTAGCGAGGTCGTTCACGGACTGTGTCATGCTGTATCCGTCTTTGTCCGCGCGACGCAACCTGCCCCAACTGAATCGAGCTAATCTCCGCCGACGAGTGAAGATCCCTCGGAGTATCGAGGTCCTTGAATCGTAATTGAATGACAATTTCGATTAAACGGGGAAAACGCGATAGAAGATTGTCATCGGCCCGCCCCGGCGATGGTAGCAGACCCTTGATTCGTAGGTTCTCGCACTCACCGCCCGCACTTCCAAAAAACAGACGCTGGCGATCGTCCCGGCTCGCGACTACGCTTGGGCCGCATCAGCGCCGCTGCGGCGCGGAGGTCAGCGCCATGTCCTACCGTCAGATTGTTTACGAAAAAGACGATCGTATCGCGCGCGTGATTCTCAATCGCCCGCGCCAGCGCAACGCGCAGAGTCGCGTCTTGCTCGAAGAGCTGGATCAGGCGTTCGGCGCCGCGATCGCCGATGACGACGTGCGGGTCATCATCCTGTCGGGCGCGGGCGAGCATTTTTCCTCCGGCCATGATCTCGGCACGCCCGAAGAGCTCGAAGACTACGCCGCGCGGCCCCCTGGCGGGGGAATCCGCGCACAGCATAAGCGCTCGTGGGACCTCTACCTCGACAACACGCTGCGCTGGCGCGATTTGCCCAAGCCGACTATCGCGCAGGTGCAGGGCTTTTGCATTTTCGGCGGATGGATGATCGCCTCCGCGATGGACCTGATCGTCGCGGCCGACGACGCGCGATTTTTGCCCTCGCTCACCCAGTATTTCTCGGTGCCGTGGGACATCGGCGTGCGCAAGGCCAAGGAAGTGCTGTTCCAGAGCCGTTTTATGGACGCGGACGAGGCGATGCGCGCCGGCTTTGTGAACACGGTCGTGCCGCGCGCGGAGCTGGAGCAAGCGACGCTCGCGATGGCCCGCCGGATTGCGGAGAGTGATCGCTTTGTGCTGCGCCTACTCAAGCTGGCGGTCAACCAGGCGCAGGACGCGATGGGCTTTGCGGCGACGATCCGCAGCGCCCATTCGCATCACTTTCTGCTCGCCGCCGGCCAGGCGTTGCGCAATGCCGGCAACTTTAGGGTTGACCGGCGCCGGATGGCCGGCGTCGAGCAGGCGCTGAAGAAAAAATAGGCGGATTCAACGGCTATGCTTATCTGGCTCCAATTGGTGAGGAACCGCCGCTTTTCGAAACCCGAGCGGCCCGCGCCCTCCCCGGCGAGCAAGAAGATTTCGGCTAGCCGTCACCCTTCCCCGCCGAGCGCCACCGTTTCACAGCCCAAGCTCACTATGCGAGCCCAAGCGTACAAGTTCGAGGCTGTCGTCATCCGGCTTGCGGTAGATGAGAACGAGATCCGGCCTGAGGTGGCAGTCGCGGTGATCGTTCCATTCGCCGGACAGTGGGTGATCGATATTCCGGCGCGGCAGCGGCGTGTCGGCGGCGAGCAAGTTGACGACCGCCATGAGTAGGGCGTCCAGCCTCTTGCTGTGCCGGCCGGATTTTTCTCGCTTGTAGTCACGCTGAAAGCGGGTAGTGTATTTAATCTCCCGCATTCAGGCTTCGCAGCAGTTTGTCCGGCTTGCCGACCTTGACCAGCTCGCCCCGGCGCGCGGCTTTCATCGCTGCTACGGTTTCAGCGTTGGGCTTGAGCGGCTCGAACGGCAGGGCCTTTTCCGCCGCGACGCGGACCAGCAGCAGGCGAAAGGCATCGGACACAGTAAGGCCGATTTTCTTCAGCGCCGCAGCGGCTTCCCTTTTGGTGCGTTCATTGATGCGGGCGCGAACGACGGAATTGTCAGTCATGGCGTTAACCTGCTTTTGAGCTACATTGTAGCCCAAACGCCAGGAAATATCCAGCTTCCCGACCCTTTGATTTTGGTTGCCTGCTGCCGAATTTCAAATTTGACCACGCCGAGGGGCGCCGTCCATTGACACGCGCGCGGATCGGTATAGAAAAGACTGACGGAGACTTACAGGCATGGGCAGCAACGGTCTTTCGCTCGACACACTCGATATCATCACGCCCGATCATTACGCCCGCAACGGCTATCCGCATAAGGAATGGGCGTACTTGCGCAAGCACGCGCCGGTCTTCCGCTGTGAGCGGCCCTACCTCTACGAGCCGTTCTGGGCAATCACCAAGCACGCCGACATTCTCGCGATCGGGACCCAGCCCAATCTCTTTCTGAACGCTCCCCGCCTGCTGATCGTCACCAACGAGTACGGAACGCCCGGCCCTGGCGAAGACCCCGGACAGATGCCGTTCAAGCATCTGCTCGACATGGACCCGCCCGAACACGGAAAGTATCGGGGGCTGGTCAACAAGCGCTTCACGCCGCGCTCGGTCCGCCAGCTCCAGCCACAGATCGAAGAGATCGCACGCGGCATCCTCGACCAGGCCGCCGCGAGCGGCGAATGCGATTTCGTAACGGATATTTCCTCCAAGCTGCCGCTGGCCGTGATCGCCGAGCAGTTGGGCGTGCCGCGCCAGGATTGGGAGCAGCTCTTCACCTGGACCAATGAGACTATCGGCGGCGCCGATCCGGAATTCCAGCAGGGCACCTCGCTCCAGGAGACGATGGACCGTGCGCGAATCGGCCTGTTCAACTACTTCAACGAGCTGTGCGAAAAGCGCCGGCGAGAGCCGCAGGACGACCTGACCAGCGTAATCGCCAACTCCACGCTCAACGATCAGCCGCTGCCGACTTTCGAGCTGCTGTCGTATTTCTTTCTGCTCGTGGTGGCCGGCAATGAGACCACCCGCAACGCGACCACCGGCGGCCTGCAGGCCTTTATCGAGAATCCCGAGCAGTGGCGCCTGCTCAAGTCCGACCCGTCGCTGATCGCGCCGGCGGTCGAGGAGATCGTGCGCTGGACCACGCCGGTGATCCAGTTCGCGCGCACCGCCAAGGAAGACACCGAGCTGCGCGGGCAGAAAATCAAGGCCGGCGACACGTTGTGCCTGTTCTATCCGTCGGCCAATCGCGACGAGGAAGTCTTCGAGCATCCCGACCGCTTCGATATCTCGCGCGATCCGAACCCGCACGTCGCGTTCGGAATCGGCGAGCATTTCTGCCTGGGCGCAAATCTCGCCCGGCTGGAACTGGAGGTTATCTTCAGCCAGCTCGCCGAGCGCCTGGATTACGTCGAGCCGGCCGGCCCGATGGAGCGGCTGCGCTCGAGCTTTGTCGGCGGAATCAAGCACATGCCGATTCGCTACGAGATGCGCACCGCCGAAGCGGCGTACGCGTGAGCGGGCAAGGGCCCAAAGAGAATCGCTCCGCGTAGATTCCTCTCTCCGCATCGCCCCCGGCGCATGACCCCGTTCCGAATGACAAGATAAGAATCCTCGCTCCCTTCCTGGCGTCCCGAGCGCAGCGGTCGTAGTGTCTCAGTTTGAGAGTGCTCGCGAGTGGGGTGAGCAGAAGAAGATCCGGGATTCCTCGCGCGGCAGCCACGCGCGGGAATGACAGAAAAAGCTTGTCAAACTTGTCATTCTCGCGCGTCTGCGTTGTCTGGCGCGCGAAGAATCCCGAATCCTTTCTTCCACCTGCCGACACTGCCTTCGAGGCCAAACTGAGACACTACCGGACCGGTGTTCATGGCGGTTCATCTGTGGTTTCATTTCAGACGTGACCGACCGGCCGAACATCGTCCTGGTCGTCGCCGACGATATGGGCTACGGCGACTTCGGATGCTTCAACTACGGCGCATCGCGCACGCCAACGCTCGATCAACTCGTCAGCGACGGACTGTGCCTGACGCAACATTACTCGGCGTCGCCGGTGTGCGCGCCCGCGCGCGCGTCGCTTCTCACCGGCCGCTATCCGCATCGCACCGGCGTGCTCGATACGCTGGAGATGCGCGGTCTGGACCGGCTCGCGCTGCGCGAACGGACTATCGCGGATTTTCTGCGGCGCGCAGGCTACGCGACCGGTTTGGTCGGTAAGTGGCACAACGGCGCGCTCGATCCGCGTTACCATCCCAATCGCCGCGGCTTCGACGAGTTCGCGGGTTTCAGCGGCGGATGGCAGCCCTATTGGCAATGGCGCCTGGACCGCAACCGCAGTATCGCGGGCGCCGACGGCCGTTATCTCACCGATGTCCTCACCGAAGAAGCCGCGCAGTTCATCCGGCGCCATCAGCGCGAAAAATTCTTTCTCCATCTCGCCTACAGCGCGCCGCACTATCCGTTCGAGGCGCACGAGGCCGACCTGGCGCCGTTTCGCGATTCGGGCGACTTCACGCTCGCCGTCAGCACCATCTACGCGATGATTCAGTGCATGGATCGCGGCGTCGCGCGCGTGCTCGAAGAAATCGACCGCAGCGGCATCGCGGACAATACGCTGGTGCTTTTCACCAGCGACAACGGGCCGCAGTTCGGCGGCCACGGCGAGATGTGCAGCGATCGCTTCAATTGCGGATTCGCCGGCGCCAAGACCCTGGTCTACGAAGGCGGTATCCGGCTGCCGATGGTCCTGCGATGGCCCGGCGGCATCGACGGCCGCCGCCAGATTCACGAGCTGATCCATTTCACGGACTGGCTGCCTACCTTGATGGCGCTGGCGGGGGTCGAAGTTCCGACCGATTTGCAGCTCGACGGCATCAGCGTTGCGCCGATCCTGCAGGGCGAGCCGGGCAAGGTGCCATCGCAGCGCTTCTGGCAATGGAATCGCTACACGCCCGACGGTGAGTGCAACGCGGCGATGCGCGATGGCAAGTGGAAGCTGGTGCGCCCCGCAATTCGCGAGCTGATGTTTCCCACCGGCGAAGATTTCGGGATCGACGTGGACTCGAAATACCACCCCGAGAAATACCACGACATCGACGCCGGTCCGTTGCCCGAAAGATCGAGGCCGCCTGCCCCGCCGCCTCAGCTTTTCGATCTGAAAAACGATCCTTTCGAGCGTAACGACCTGGCGCCGGCACATCCCGAGCGCGTGGCCAGAATGACCAACGAGCTGTCGGCATGGTTTGAGGATGTCGAGCGCGATCGCCGCCAAGCGATCGCGTCGGGCGGCTGAGGCCCGGTCCCGCAGCGGGACTGAATCCAAAGCGCAGCGGCCTGCAAGATCGAAACGGCCCCCTTCCGCGCAGAGGCGAAAGGGGGCTGACCAGGTCAGACCGGACTGCTAGTGCCGTTCCAACTATTTGCGCCTAAGAGGGGGCGGTAGGGGAAAAGGTACCTAAACCACCGTCTGGCCAATTCGGAACAACAAGTTGGAACGGCACTAGCCGCCAGAGCTCCTGCCGGTAAGCCTCCTGCTATTACTCGCCGCCGCCCGAGAAGGCTTGCTGAAAAATCTGTTGGCGCTGCGCCTGCAGTTGCTGGAGTTGGCCGAGGACTGTGGCCGCATTGGTAGGGTTGGGGTTGCCCTTGAAGAGTCCCTGCCACACGCTCAGCGTCTCCTGCGCCAAGGCCTGCTTCGCACTCAGGTAAGCGGTGGCCTGGCTGGTGCAGTCGGCGCCGGTGACCAGACACGCCAGCAGAGCCTGGTGCGTGCTCTTCATATTAGTGCGATCGGTCGCCAGGTTAGCGTCACTCTTGAATGCCGTGTGGATAGCCGTCCCGGTCAAGCCCGCCGCTTTTGCCAGCACAAAGAGCGCGCGGTCGCCTCCGCCCCGGTGCCCTCCACCTTGTGCCATCGCCACGCCCGAGGCTCCCGCCAGCGACAATGCGATGAAAAACGAAATCACGCGAGTCCTGAACATCTTACTATCTCCCTTGTGCATCTCGACCGCGCCCGCATCGGGCTGGCAATCGTTTGCATCCTGCAAATAAATACGGCACGCGCATCCAGCGGTTTCATTTGAGGTCAGGACCGATCGAAATCGACGCTAGCACGACCGTTAGCTCGCTAAAGCGACATCGCGCGGCTGGCCTTGGGCAGATTGGTTGGCGCGCCCTGAGGGATTTGAACCCCCGACCCACAGATCCGTAGTCTGTTGCTCTGATCCGCTGAGCTAAGGGCGCGCCGCGCAGGATGACGATCATTCATCATCGCGCGCCTGCTCGCAAGGCCGGGGCTGCGCGACGGAACCGAATCTAGCCGGGCCGCGGCACGTCCGGAAACTTTTGCGGCGCTTGCTCGCGGTCGAACATTCCGTAATCTCGGATAACTTCGGCGACCCGAAGCCGATAGTCGCTGAAAATCTCAACGCGGCCTTTCATCTGGGCATCGCGATGGTCCGGGTAACGACGCCAGGCCCGGACGGCCTCTTCGTCCCGCCATATCGAGAGGGAAAGGATTTTCCCCTTGTTCTGGATGCTCTCGAAGCGTTCGATTGAAATGAAGCCATCGATCTTTTCAAGGTCGCGGTTGAGTGCGGCCGCAAGGTCGAGATATTCCTGATAGCGTTCGGGCTTGGGTTGTACCTCAAAAATTACTGCGATCATTGGCAACTCTCCTGTGCGTCGAAAAGGCCCGAGGCGGCCAGCGTACCACAGACCTTTGAGCCAGCTCACGCCTGCGCCGCCGGCAGCCAGACCGTTACCGTGGTGCCCTCGCGCAGGCGGCTTTCGATTTTCAATCGCCCGCGATGCAACTGCACGATATGCTTCACGATCGCCAGACCGAGGCCGGTGCCGCCGAGCTCGCGCGAGCGGGCGCGATCGACGCGGTAGAAACGCTCCGTCAGGCGCGGGATGTCCGCCGGCGGGATGCCCTCGCCGGTGTCCGACACGATCAACTCGATACCGGGCGCCGCCTGCGCGCCGTTGGCCGAGGCGGCACGCGCCTCGATCGTTATCCGGCCGCCGCGCGGCGTGTATTTGATCGCGTTGTCGAGCAGGTTGAGCATCACCTCGTGCAGCCGGTCGTGATCGGCGCCGATTTCGGGCAGGCCGGGCAGGCATCTGGTTTCGAGTTCGAGGTCGTGCTGCCGCGCCTGCTCGTGCATCAGCTCGGCCGCCTCCTCGATCACGCGGCAGGGCTTCAGCGCTTCGATCTTGAGCGGCATCAGGCCGCGCTCGAGGCTCGAGAGCGAAATCAGGTCATCGAGCAACCGCGCCAGGCGGCGCGATTGGCGCTGGATAATTCCCAGGAAGCGCCGCTGCGCATCGCGATCGTCTACGCCCGCGACCAGCGTTTCAGCATAGCCGCAAATCGCGCTCAGCGGCGTGCGCAGCTCGTGGGTAAGATTGGCGATGAAGTCGGCGCGCAGGGTCTCGTAGGACTTGAGCTGCGTCAGGTCGTGGAAGACCAGCACCCAGGCCGCGGTCGCGCCCGCCGGCGATCGCACCGGCGCGGCATTGACTTGCAGGTAGCGCTGCGCCGGGTACTGGATAAGGAATTCCGCGCTCGTCACCTGCCCGTTTGCGCCGCGCATCGCGGCCGCGGCGAATTCCTGCACGCGCGGGTCGCGGCAGAGCTCAACGAAATCGCGGCCGCGATAGTCGGTGTCGGAATTAAGCGCGAACATCAGCCGGGCGGCGCCGTTGAGCAGCACGACTTCGCCGCGCCGGTTGGTGACCACCACCGCTTCGGTCATCCCGCGCAGGATGGTTTCCAACTCGTCGCGCTGCTCGCCGAGTGATTGAAGCTCGGCCAGCATCGAGTCCGCCACCGCGAGCAGGCGCCGCTCGACCTGGCTCATCGGGTCGGCCTCCTCGCCGACCAGATGGGCTGGCGCGCGCCGATTCTCCAATGCGGCCGCGATCGCGTCGAGCCGCTCGACCCGCCTTGACAGGATCCGCGAGGCCGAGCGCGCGAACATCACGCCCAGGATCGCGCCCGCGATTATCGCCGCCAGCGCCCACAGCGGCGGCGCGCCCGACTCCGCCAGCGCCGCGACCACGATCGTCGCGGGCAACAGGGCCGAGGCGATTGCCGCCAGCAGGCGCAGGTTGAGCGACTTACCCAAGCGCGTCCGGGTTGAAGCGATATCCTACGCTGCGGACCGTGAGAATCAGTTCCGGGTTGGCGTCGTCGCGCTCGATATGTTTGCGCAGCCGGCGGACATGCACATCGACGGTACGCGGCTCCACGAAGGTGTCGCGCCCCCAGACCATGTCGAGCAACTGCTCGCGGCTGTAGACGCGCAGCGGATGCTGCACCAGAAAGCGCAGCAACTCGAACTCGCGCAACGCCAGCTCCTTGCGCTTTCCCTCGACGTACACCTGGTAGGAATCGAAGTCGATTTTGAGCCGGCCGTGATCGTATACGCCCGACGACTCGGGCTCGGCGAGCAAATGCGCGCGGCGCAGCAGCGCCTTGATCCGCGCGGTGAGCTCGCGCGGGCTGAAGGGCTTGACCACGTAGTCGTCGGCGCCCATCTCCAGGCCGAGCACGCGATCGACTTCGGTGCCCTTGGCGGTGGCGACCAGAATCGGCAGGTTGGCGGTCTGCGGCGTCGAGCGGATTTTGCGGCAGACTTCGAGTCCCGGCATGCCGGGGAGCATCAGATCGAGCACGACCAGATCGGGCGCGCGCCGCGCGATCCGCTCGAGCGCCTGTGCGCCGTCGGCGGCCTCCTCGACGATCAGGCCCTCTTGCTCCAGATTGTAGCGAATCAACTCCCGGATGTCGGCTTCGTCCTCGACCACCAGGATTCTGCGGCGGACCCCCGCCGCGGCCGGTTTCACCGCCGCGCCCATCATCGTACGCCCTGGTTCTTGTCCATGTGCTTGATGTTCTTGCCGTTCACCATAAAGACCACCATTTCGGCGATATTGGTTGCGTGATCGGCGATCCGCTCGAGGTACTTCGAGACGAACAGGATCTTGGTCGAGCGGCCGATCGTATGCGGGTCCTCCGCCATGTAACTCAGCAGTTCGCGATAGATCTGATGCTGCAAATCGTCGACCACGTCGTCGCGATCGATCACTTCCCGCGCCAGCTCAACGTCGTGGCGCATGAAGGCGTCGATACTGTCCTTGACCATCGATTGCGCCACCTCGGCCATCCGCGGAATGTCGATGTAGGGCTTGAGCTGCGGCTCCTCGTTGAGCTCGACCGCGCGCTCGCAGATATTGACCGCGTTATCGCCGATCCGCTCGAGGTCGGTGGTGATTTTGAGCCCGGTGGTGATGAAGCGCAGGTCGCCGGCGGCTGGCTGATGCAACGCGAGCAGGTTCAGGCAGCGCTGGTCGCACTCGATGTCCATCCGGTTCACTTCGGCGTCGCCGGCGATTATCACGCGGGCTTTTTCCGAATCGCGATTGACCAGCGAGTCGACCGCCTCCGCGATCTGCCGCTCGACCAGCCCGCCCATCTTGATCAATCCGGCGCGCAGCTCGCGCAGGTCTTCTTCATATTGGCGATTGGTATGTTGGGGCTGGGTCGTATCCATCTGCGCCTCGCGCGGCCTTAGCCGAACCGCCCGGTGATGTAGTCCTCGGTCTCGCGGCGGGCGGGATTGGTGAAGATCTGGCGCGTCTCACCGAACTCTATCAAATCGCCCGCGTACATAAAGGCGGTGTAATCGGCGGTGCGCGCGGCCTGCTGCATATTGTGGGTCACGATTATGATCGTATAACCCTCCTTCAGCTCGAGCAGCAGTTCCTCGATGCGCGCGGTCGAGATCGGATCGAGCGCCGAGCACGGCTCGTCCATCAGCAGCACTTCGGGCTTGACCGCCAGCGCGCGCGCCACGCACAGCCGCTGCTGCTGCCCGCCCGAGAGACTGCCGCCGGGCTTGCGGAGCCGGTCCTTGACCTCTTCCCACAGCGCGGCCTGGCGCAGGCTGCGCTCGACGATCTCGTCGCGCTCGGCGGCCTTGAGACCGACGCCGTTGAGCTTGAGCCCGGCTGCGACGTTCTCTTCTATCGACATGGTCGGAAACGGTGTGGGCTTCTGGAAGACCATCCCGATTCGCCTCCGCACCTGAACCGCGTCGACTCCGGGCGCGTAGATGTCGTCACCGTCGAGCAGCACGTGACCCTCGGCATGCGCGGCCGGAATCACCTCGTGCATCCGGTTGAGGCATCGCACCAGGGTCGATTTGCCGCATCCCGAGGGACCGATGATCGCAGTTACGAGGTTGGCCGAGAAGTTGATGGTAACCGACCTGAGCGCACGGACCTTGCCGAAGAAGGCCGAGAGATTGCGGGTGACGAGCTTGTCCGGCATCGCTTTAACGAGGCGCTTTGGCCGCTCCGCCCGTGACCCATCTTACGCCCAGCTCCAGCGCGAGCACGAGGCCAGTCAGGACCAACGCGCCCGCCCAGGCCTGGCGCTGCCAATCCTGGAACGGCGAAATTGCATAGGTGTAGACCTGAACCGTGAGCGTCGCGACCGGCTGGCGCAGGCCGGTCGACCAGAAGCGATTACCGAAGGCGGTAAACAGCAGCGGCGCCGTCTCACCGGCGACGCGCGCGACCGCGAGGATTACGCCGGTGGCGATTCCGGACAGCGCGGTCCGCACCACTACGGAAATCGAGGTGCGCCAGCGCGCGATGCCGAGTGCGAGCGAGGCCTCGCGCATCTCATGCGGCACCAGCAGGACCATCTCCTCGGTGGTGCGCGTCACCAGCGGCACCATGATCACAGCCAGCGCGAAGGCGCCGGCCAGCGCCGAGAATCCGCCCATCGGCCTGACCACCACCGCGTAGGCGAAGATCCCAACCACGATCGACGGCACACCCATCATCACGTCGGCCGCGAAGCGGACCGCGTTGGCAAGTTGGCTGCCGCGATGCTCGGCGAGGTACAAGCCGGCGCCGATTCCGATCGGCACGCCGGCCAGGCATGCGATACCAACGATCTGCAGTGTCCCGAGGATCGCGTTGCCCATCCCGCCGCCGCTCTGGCCAACCGGTCTCGGCAGATGAACAAAGAAGTCGAAGTTAAGGCTGCTGGCGCCCTTCAAGAGCAGATAGCCCAGCACCAGGAACAGCGGCGCGAGCGTAACGACGGTAGCGGCCACCGTCACGCCCATCATCACGTTGCTCTTGAGCTTGCGGTATTGGTACTGCCGGCTCGCGGCTGCGGTTGCGGTCATCACGCCCTCTGCCCCTGCGTGGCTCCCATTACCAGCAGCCGCGCCGCGATATTGAGCACCAGCCCGACCACCAGCAGCACCAGGCCCAGCTCGATCAGCGCCGAGAGATAAAGATCCGAGGTCGCTTCGGCAAATTCGTTGGCGATCACGCTGGCCAGCGTCGAGGACGGCTGGAACAGCGAAGCCGAGATCACCGGCCGGTTTCCGATCACCATCGCGACCGCGATCGTCTCGCCCAGCGCGCGGCCCAGGCCGAGGATGATCGCGCCGACGATTCCGGAAAGTCCGTACGGCAACACCGCGATCTTGACCATCTCCCACTTGGTCGCGCCGAGCGCGAGTGCCGCCTCGCGCTGGGTATGCGGCACGACTCGAAAGACCTCGGTGCAGACTGACGAGATATAGGGGACGATCATGATCGCCAGGATCACGCCAGCGGTGAACATGCTTACCGAGGCGCCGGTTCCCGAGAAGAGCGGGATAAAGCCCAAAAAGTGCGAGAGCGGCGGTTCCACAACGTCGCGCAGCCACGGCCCGAGCACGAAGACCGCCCACAATCCGTAGACCACGCTCGGAATCGCCGCCAGCAGATCGACCAGAAATCCGAGCCGGCGGCTGATCGAGACGGGCGCCATCTCACTGAGGCATAGCGCCACGCCGAGGCTGAGCGGCACCGCGATTATGAGCGCCAATCCCGACGATACCGCGGTGCCGTATATGAACGGCAGCGCGCCGTATTGATCGTTGACCGGGTCCCAATCGGTGCTGATGAGAAAATGCCATCCGAAAGCGGCCAGCGACGCACGTGATTGGCTGATCAGCGCCAGCGCCATCCCGAATACGAGAATCAGGATGGCCGCGGCGAGCGCCATCGTGACTGCCACGAAGGTCCGATCGGCAACCGGACGCGCGTGGAAACGCTCGCGCATCTGCCGAGCTACCGGCATCTCATGTTCCACGGCTTCTGCGATTTCCGACACTTCCGGTTCGCTCCGCATGCGCTTGCCGGCGGCCACCGCTCAGGACACACCTGCGCGACGTGGCAGCCAGCCTTCACTGAACTTATCCACGCGCGGTTACGGCAATGTTACGGAAAAGCGAAATCCCTGCGAATCTCCGCGCGCTGCTCAGGCCGAGCGAATCACGTCGACGCCGCCGAGGTAGGGCCGCAGCACCGGCGGCACTACCACGCTGCCGTCGGCCTGCTGGTAGTTTTCCAGCACGGCGATCAGCGTGCGCGGCAGCCCCAGTCCCGACCCGTTGAGAGTATGGACGAACTCGGTCTTGGCACCCTTGGCCGGCCTGAAGCGCGTATTGTTGCGGCGGGCCTGAAAGTCCCAGCAATTGGAGCAAGAACTAACCTCCAGCCATTCGGCGCAACCCGGTGCCCACATCTCCACGTCGTACTTGGCCGCGGCCTGGAAGCCGAGATCGCCGGAGCACATCTCCAGGACCCGAAACGCGATCCCCAAGCGCCGGCAGACTTCGCATGCGTCGTCGACCAGCTTCGTGAGCTCGTCATCGGAAGTCTCGGGACGCACTATTTTGACCATCTCGACCTTGTCGAACTGATGGCCGCGCTTGATTCCGCGCACGTCGCGCCCGGCGGACATCTTTTCGCGCCGGAAGCATGGCGTGTAGGCGGTGAGATAGATCGGCAGGCGTTCGGCCTCGAGAATTTCGCCGGCGTGAAAATTGGTCAGCGGCAGTTCGCCGGTCGGAACGAACCAGAAATCTTCCTCGATATCGCGATACATCGTGTCCGCGAATTTCGGCAGATGAGCGGTGCCGATCGCGGCCGCGGTATTCACCATCAGGGGCGGCGCGACCTCCACATACCCCTGCTCGCGCTTGACATCGAGCATCCAGGCGACTAGCGCCCGCTCCAGCCGCGCACCCAGGCCGACCAGGAAATGAAATCGAGTGCCGGAGATTTTCACGCCGCGTTCGAAATCGATAATTCCCAGCTTCTCGCCGATTTCCCAATGGGGCAGCGGCTGGAACGCGAACGTGCGCTGCTCGCCTTCGCTGCGCGTGAGCCGGTTCTCACTCTCGTCCTTGCCCACCGGCACCTGCGGGCGCGGCAGGTTGGGCAGTTGCAGCATCAGCTCTTCGAACCGCTTTTCCAGCTCGGTGAGCTCGCGCTCGCCCGACGTGATCTGATCCCCGAGCTCGCGCATCGCGGCCCGCTTCGCGTCGCGCTCCTGAGGCGTGGCCTTGCCCAGCTCTTTGGATTCGCGCGTGCGCCGGGCGCGCAGCTCGTCCAGCTCGTGCTGCAATTTGCGCCGGCCAGCGTCGGCCTCGAGCACGCGGTCGATTTCGGCGGCGTCAAAGCCGGTCTTGGCGATCTCCGTTTTGACCAAGCCGGGATTGTCTCTGATCAGCTTGATATCGAGCATCTAGAATGCGTCTCTGAAAAGCTCCACGCGGCGTTCGGCTCCGGTTATCGCCACCACGTCGAAGCGGACCGGCGCGTTATGCGCGCGATGGCGGCTCAAATAGATTTCGGCGGCGCGGCGGATCCGCGCCTGCTTGCGGCTATCGACCGCCTCTTCGGGCCGGCCAGCTTTGATATCGAGCCGGGTTTTCACCTCAACGAACACGATAGTATCGCCCTCGGCCGCAACCAAATCGATCTCGGCGCCGGCCGCGCGGAAATTGCGCGCCAGCAGCCGGTAGCCCGCCCGCTTCAGATGCCGCTCCGCCAGGCGCTCCCCAGTCCGTCCGAGCGGTATCGGCGCGTGCGGCCCGCGGGAATCGTAAAGCCGGCGCATCCAGCCGCGAACCCATTGAACCACTGCGTCGACCATGTCTGCGCGCCCGTTTTGCAGCCCGACGAAGTCGCTTGCGCTCCAAGCTAAACGCCGTACGGCCGGCTCGCAAGCGGCCCTGACTTGGCTCCGTGGGGATGTTACGATCCGGACGGAGCTTGAACATGGCGCAAGCGAAAATCAGCCGCGAGCAGGTCCGCCACGTCGCGCGATTGGCGCGCCTGGAATTGACCGCGCAGGAAGAAGAGCGCCTGGAAGGCGAGTTGAGCGAGATGCTGGCATATGTCGACCAGCTCAACGCGCTCGACACCAGCGACATCGAACCGACCGCGCAAGTGGGCGAGGCCGGCACGCCGATGCGCGAGGACGAAGTCACCAACGCTCCAGACCCCGAGGCGATGCTCGCCAATGCGCCCGCGCGCAAGGGAACTTTCTTCAAGGTGCCGCAGATAATCGAATGAAGAGAACCTCTCCCCCGGCCCCTCTCCGAAACGGAGAGGGGAGCACTGTCGGTGGAAATCCGTTCCCCCTTCCCGTGTCGGGAAGGGGGTCAGGGGGTTAGGTTTGAAACGATGCGATCTGAACTTCACAAGCTGACGATCAGCGAGGCGCACAAGCGCCTGCGTGCGAAGGAATTCACCTCCGTCGAGTTGACCCGTGCCTGTCTCGATCGGATCAGCGCGGTTGAGCCCAAACTCAACGCCTTCATCACGGTCTGCGAACCGCAAGCGCTCGCCCAGGCGCAGGCGGCTGACCAACGGCTCGCGGCCGGCGAGGCGCCGCCGCTGTGCGGAATCCCGCTCGGTATCAAGGACATCTACGCGACGCGCGGAGTGCGCACGACCTGTGCGTCGCGCATCCTGGAGAACTTCGTGCCGCCGTTCGACGCCACTGTCATCGCGAAGCTGCGTGCTGAGGGCGCCGTGTTCGTCGGCAAGACCAACATGGACGAGTTCGCGATGGGCTCGTCAACCGAAAATTCTGCCTTCGGCCCGACGCACAATCCGTACGGCTTCGGCCGGGTCGCGGGCGGCTCATCGGGCGGCTCGGCGGCGGCGGTCGCGGCCGATGAGTGCCTGGCCGCGCTCGGCACCGACACCGGCGGCTCGATTCGCGAGCCGGCCTGCTTCTGCGGCGTGGCCGGAATGAAGCCGACCTATAGCCGCGTGAGCCGCTATGGCGTGATCGCCTTCGCATCGTCGCTCGACCAGGTCGGGCCGTTCACTAAATCGGCGCGCGACGCGGCGATCATGCTGCGCTCGCTGGCCGGAAGAGATCCGCGCGATTCCACCTGCTCCGCGCGTCCCGTTCCCGACTACGAACAGGCCCTCACCGGCGAGGTGAAAGACGTGCGGCTGGGCGTGCCCAGGGAATATTTCGTCGAAGGGATGGATCCCGACGTCGAACGTACGATCCGCGCCGCGCTCAAGAATTTTCGCGCGATGGGCGCCAAGACAATCGACATTTCGCTGCCCCATACGCATTACGCGATCGCCGCCTACTATCTGATCGCGACCGCCGAGGCGAGCGCCAACCTCGCCCGCTACGACGGTATCCGCTACGGCCTGCGGGTCGAGGCCGACAACCACGTCGAACTCTACAATCAGACCCGCGCGCGCGGCTTCGGCGCCGAGGTCAAGCGCCGGATCATGCTCGGCACCTTCGCGCTCTCGGCCGGCTATTACGACGCCTACTATCTCAAGGCGCAAAAGGTCCGCACGCTGATCCGCCGCGATTTCGAGCAGGCCTTCACGAAATGCGATCTGATCGTGACGCCGACCGCGCCGACCACCGCTTTCATGATCGGCGAGAAGACCGCCGATCCGCTCCAGATGTACCTCTCGGACATCTTTACGATCTCGGTGAATCTGGCCGGACTGCCCGCGATGGTAATCCCGTGCGGTTACGACAGTCGCGACTTACCGATCGGAGTGCAGATTATCGGCGCGCCGTTCGGCGAAGAGACGATCTTCCGCGCCGCCGACGCGTACGAACGTGCCGGCGTCTTCAAGCGCCGCCAGCCGCTGCTGTAGGAAAAGGCGATGGCCGAAAACGCATACGAAGGGGTGATCGGACTCGAAGTCCATACCCATCTGCTGACCCGCGCCAAGCTGTTCTGCGGATGCTCGACCGGCTTCGGCGCGCCGCCGAACCATAACGTCTGCCCGGTGTGCATGGCGATGCCGGGCGTGCTGCCGGTGCTGAACCGTCGCGCGGTCGAGCTGGCGATCCGGATGGGACTCGCCTCGCATTGCGAAATCGCGCCGCGCTCGATCTTCGCCCGCAAAAGCTACTTCTATCCCGATCTGCCAAAGGGTTATCAAATTAGCCAATATGAAGCGCCGGTATGCAAGGGCGGCTACGTCGAGATCCCCGCGGAAGGGAGTGGCGCCGGCCGGAGCCTGCCCTGGAAGGGTGCCGGCGATGTCGGTACGCCGCGGCGCATCCGGCTGGTCCGTATCCATCTGGAAGAAGACGCCGGCAAGAACGTCCACGAAGCGGGCTACAGCCTGGTCGATTTCAACCGCTCCGGCGTGCCGCTGATCGAAATCGTCAGCGAACCCGATTTGCGCTCGGCCGAGGAGGCCGGCGGCTACCTGCGCGAGCTGCGCGCGATCCTGCGCTACGTCGACGCCTCCGACGGCCGGATGGAGGAAGGGAGCTTTCGATGCGACGTCAACGTGTCGGTCAGAAAGCGCGGCGCCACCGAGCTCGGGGTCAAGACTGAAATCAAGAATCTCAACTCGTTCCGCTTCGTCGAAAAGGCGATCGAGTACGAGGTCCGCCGCCAGATCGAGGTGCTCGAAGCCGGCGGACGAATCGCGCAAGAAACCCATCTGTGGGACCCCGATCGCCAGGTCACGCGCCCGATGCGCTCCAAAGAGTTCGCCAACGACTATCGCTACTTTCCCGAACCCGACCTGCCACCGCTGCTGGTCTCGCGCGAGTTGGTCGCGCAGGTCGAAAAGTCGATGCCGGAGCTGCCGGCGGCGCGCCGCGCGCGTTACGCGGCCGACTTGGGACTCTCCCCCTACGACGCCAACGTGTTGACCGCCGAGCGCGAGGTCGCCGACTATTTCGAGGCGATGCTCCCCGGCCTGAACAATCGCAAGGGCGCGGCCAACTGGGTGATGACCGAAGTGCTGAGGGTCGTCAACGAGAGCGGCAAACCGATCGCGGAAGCGGTGCCCAGGCCGGAGCAATCCGGCGCGCTGCTCGCGATGGTCGAGGCGCAGAAGATCAGCCTCAATGCCGCCAAGACCGCGTTCGCCGCGATGTGCAAATCGGGTAAGGGCGCGGAGGTGACTATCGGCGAGCTCGGACTGGCGCAAGTCTCGGACGACGCCGCGATCGCGGCCGCCTGCGACAAGATACTGGCCGCCGAGCCGGCCAAGCTGGCGGAGTATCGCGGCGGACGCGACAAGCTGTTCGGATTTTTCGTCGGCCAGATAATGAAAAAGATGGGCGGCCGCGCCAATCCCAAAGTGGTCAACGAAGTGCTCAAGCGCAAGCTTGAAGGATGAACGGATCGCTTCGTAGCGTACTGCTCCTTACTTCTTAGAAATCACCGGCGGGGACGCCGGCGCTACTCCTACTTCTGAAACGCCAACGCCGACGCCTGATCCCACCGGAACGCCGACGTCGACTCGCGATCGCACTCGTCGTATTGACGCACCAGCGCGGGCGGCGAAGCTCGCTTACGCTGACGCGGCGCGCCGTTGGACGTGAATCCGGCGCGGCGGCTTTTCCGCAGCGGCCTTCAGTTCCTTCCGGACCGCCTCACGCACGACGGTTTCAAGCCGCGAACCTGCGATGTATTCGCGCAACGCGCGATTCATCAAAGTCTGATAGTTCCCGCCGCCGGCCCGATCTACAGTTTTCCGGAAGTATTCGATGACTTGGTTATCGAGTCTGATCGTAATTCGAGTCGTCCCGGGCTTGGCGGCAGTACCGGGCCGCGTTTGCCCTTGCTGAAATCATATTCCCGCTTCATTGTCGTTTACCTTATGCCGATCCAGCGCCCTGCCCTTACGAGATCTTCTTGTCGTCCTTGTAGACTTCTTCCCAGTTGCGGAAGCCGTTGGGGTCCCATCGCTTCCAGGTTCCCTGGCGCTTGCCGTTGACATAAGCCCCCTGGGCAGCGGGCTGGCCGTTGTCGTACCAACCCAGATGTTGTCCGTCCTGGATACCGTCGTGGAAGTGATCGACCGCCGATCGTTGTCCGTTCTGATACCAAGTCTCCCATTCGCCGGCCTGCTTACCGTCTTGATACTGGCCCTCCATCATCTTGCCACCGTTGGGAAAATAGAGCGTGAACAGCCCTTCCTTGACGGGTTGGCCATTGACGATCTTCTGGCACCACTGCTCCTGGCCGTCGGGAGGCGGCTCGCCCATCAGAATCGCGCCCGGCGGGCACGACGGTCCGCGGTGGCATCCGGCCAGGAGGCATCCGGTAAGGGCTAGCGATGCCGCCGGAATCAGGATGCGAAGTCGGTTGCGCTGGTTCACGCACTTCAGACTATCTCAGCGATGAGCGGACTTCAGCGCGAGCGAGACCCGACGTGCGCTCGCGCCGGCCTCGCCCCGATTGAGGCGAGGCCGGACCACAAGCGCGTTGCGATTAGTTCGATCCGGTCGAGCCCAGCAGATTCCCGCCCAGCGTGGCATTGCCGACCGACGGGTCGCCGATCACGTTGATCATCGCGGGCTTGCCCGATTTGAACGCTCGTTCCAGCGCCGGAATTATCTGCTCCGGCGTCTCGACCTGCTCGCCGTGACAGCCCATCTCGGCGAAAATCTTGTCGTAGCGGATGTCGGGCAGCATATTGAACGGATCGGTCTTGTCTTTGAGGAACGGCATCTGGTCGAAGTTCGGGCCCCACGAGCTGTTGTTCCACAGCACCGTGATGACCGGCAACTTGTAGCGCGCCGCGGTTTCCATATCGAAGCCGCCGATTCCCAGTCCGCCGTCGCCGCTGATCACTACGACCTGCTGGCCCGGCCGCGCCAGTTGCGCCCCGATTCCCATCCCCACGCCGTGTCCCACCGGCGCCAGCGGCCCGGCGTCCACCACCTGGCCCATGAAGCGGCAAGTGAAGGCGCGGCTCATCCATCCGGAGAGCGTGAAGCTGTCGATGATCGTGGTGCAATTCTTGTCTAGCACCGAGATCAGATCGTCGCACAATCGCGCCGGATGGATCGGGCGGTTCTGGTAGGCCTTCTGGTTCTGCTCGCGGACCTGCGTGTCGAAGCGGGCGCGCGTCGCCGCAACTTCTTTGGTCCACTCGGAAGTGCGGTTTTTGGAGAAGTCGAGCTTCAGCTCCTTGATCCGGTTGATCAACTGGCGCAGCACCAGCTTGGGATCGCCGACGATCGGGACATCGACTCCGACCTGCCATCCGATCCGGGTGGGCGTCGGGTCGACCTGGATATACTTGGCCTGATCGGTCCAGGTCGGCGGCTGGCCGAAATGCTCGCCGCTCCAGTAGCGGAAGCCGATCGCGAGCACCACGTCGGCGCGGCCGGTAAACGGCTTCTTGAACGCGCCGCGGATCGCCAGCGGATGTTCCTCCGACACCGCGCCCTGGCCGGCGCGGCGGGTGTAGATCGGAATCGAGGTGAGCTCCACGAACTCGCGGATCTCGGGTCCGGCTTGCGACCAGAACAGTCCGTCGCCCCCGGCGATCAACGGACGCTGCGCGGCGTGGAGCAGCTCGACGGCGCGATCGATATGCGACGGATCGCCCTGTGAGCGCACGTCGTCGGCGGTGAAGCGCCGCGCGCCCTTGCGCTGCCGCGCTTCATCATCGCCGTGGTAGAGGATGTTCTGCGGAATCTCGACCAGCGAGACGCCCTGCGGTGGCGAGATCGCCTCGCGAAACGCCGAGCGCACGTCGAACTCGATCGAGCTCCAGTCCGTCACGCGCTTGGTGAACTTGGAAAAGCTGCTTACCACTTCGGATCCGTACGCTTCCTGGAACGAGCCGAGATGGTCCTCGGTGTTGGGATGCTGTCCGGAGATGCACACCACTGCGCTTCCGGTCAGCCCCGCGACGCACAGGCCCGTGACCGCATTGGTCAGGCCGCATCCCGCGGTCACCATGCATACGCCGGGTTCGCCGGTCAGGCGCGCATAAGCGTCGGCGGCGTAGGCCGTGGCCTGCTCGTGGCGCATGTGGATCATCTTGATGTCGTTGCTCTTCAAATTGGCGAGAATCGGAAACAGATGCCCGCCGTTGATCGTGAAGCAGTAACGGACCCGGTTTTCGTGCATTATCCTGGCGACCAACGCGCCGCCATCAATTCTCGGCATCAGAGAAACCTCCTCAGGTTTAAGCCCACGGCGGATATTCCCATATCAAACGCCTGCTGAGAAGCGCCGCGCGCCACCGCCCTCGGGGAGGGCGGCGCGGGATCGCCGACATTCGTGGGCCGCGATGTTGCCCTCAATAAAGGTGGCGCCGACGATCCATTGATGGCACACTTGACCAATCATCTTTTGGATGGCGACGCTCGTCTGGATTATGTCAATCGCGCGAAGTCTATCGCGCCTGACCGCGATTCTGCTCGCACTGACCTTGTGGTGCAGCGCCGTGGTCTACGCCGACTCCGCGCCCCCCTCCGCCGAATCGAGCCCGGTCAGCCCGGCCAATCCCGCTCCAACCGCAGGCGCTGGCAGCGGCTCCGCTCCCTCGAATATGGGCGGCACGCCGACCAACGCTCCCTATAGTTTCAGCCTGATCGATCCGCGGACCTGGCCGTTTTCGTTCATTCCGGTTCCCGAGATCACGACCGACCCCAATCAGGGCACGACGGCCGGGATCCTGCCAATCCTGCTGTTCACCGACGACCGCCATCAAATCACCGACATCTTCGCGCCTGACATCAATTACAATACGGTCCTGGGAGCCGGGGGGAACGTCCGCTATCTGTCGTATCCTTCCGACGATACCCAATGGTACGCGCAAGGCGGCGCCGCGCAGAACATCGCGCGCAATGCCGACCTGTTCTACTCGGCTGGCCGGACCCATTCCGAAGCATTTTCGTTCGAGGGCCGCTTCTTCTTCGAGCGCGATCCCACCGAACGCTTCTTCGGGATCGGCAATCAGACCGAGCATGGCGGCCAGAGCAATTACACCACGGAGCAGGTCTACGGGCTGGCCACGATGACGTGGAATATTTCGCGGCGATTGCAGTTATCGCTGGTCGAGAAGCCGCGCTACGTGCGAATCCTGAGGGGCGCTCTGGAGAACCTGCCGCAGACTCAGACGGTCTATCCTCATGTCAAGGGCATCAATGGCGGCTCCGACGTGAACAACCGCCTGATGCTCTCCTACGACACCCGCGACTCGCAGGACATCCCGCGCAAAGGCCAGCTCCTGCGGGCTTTCGCCGACATTACCGATCGCAGTTTCATGAGCTCGGTCTCCTATGGCCGCTTCGGCGGCGAAGCGCGCGAATACGTTCCGTTGGGGAACCGCTTCACGCTGGCGGGCCACGTCTTTCTTCAATTCACGCCGGCGGGCGGCGAGACTCCGTTTTGGGCGATGGCGCGGCTGGGCGGCGAGGACAGCCTGCTTACCGATCAGGAAACGCTGCGCGGCTACGGCACCGGCCGCTTCGTGGACAACAATCTTTCGGTCGCGAACCTCGAGATGCGCAGCCGGATCTACGAGCTGAACGTGTTCGGCACTCACGGCGTCATCGAGCTGGCGCCGTTCGTCGAGGCCGGCAAGGTTTTTCACACGATGACCGATAATCCCGCCGACCAGTTGCATCCGGTCGGCGGCGTCGGTGTGCGCGGGATCGCGGAGCCATTCGTGGTCGGGTATGTCGACGTCGGTATCGGCGGCGAAGGCGGCACGATCTTCACGGGCATAAATTACCCGTTCTGAGCGCTATCCTGAACCAGGCATCGTCAACCAAAAGTGACGGCGAGCGGACGCAAGCCATTGTCGTGGGCGCGGGTCCGGCGGGCGCCGCACTGTCTTTCTTGCTTGCCAGACGCGGTATCGAGGTCGTGCTACTCGAGCGCCATACCGACTTCGCCCGGGAATTTCGTTCGAGCGGCGAGACGAGGAAGGTGACTCATGGATCGAATTGATGGAAAGACGGCGTTTATCACCGGCGGAGCGCGCGGGATCGGACTTGGCATCGCGCGGGCGTTCGCCCGCTCAGGCGTGAAACTCGCGCTCGCCGATATCGACCAGTCCGCGCTGGCTGCGGCCAAGTCCGAACTTGGGGCGCGCACGGCGGTGGAGACGTTTACTTTGGATGTGCGCGATCGCGAAGCCTATGCTCGCTTGGCCAACGAGGCCGAATCGCGCCTCGGCCCCGTCTCGATCCTCTGCAACAACGCGGGAGTCGCGGGAGCCGCTCCCGTCACTCGGATGACCTACGAGTATTGGGATTGGGTCATAGGTATCAACCTCAACGGCGTGATCAACGGCATCCAGACTTTTATGCCGCACATGATCGAGCGTGGCGGGGGCGCGCACATCGTCAATACGGCGTCCGCCGCAGGATTGTCAGCAGAAGGTAGAAACGGAGTGCCCTATCACACCTCGAAATTCGCGGTGGTCGGGCTTTCAGAGGCCCTGCAGTTGGAGCTTCAGCCCTTCAAGATAGGAGTAAGCGTTCTATGCCCAGGTCCGGTTCGCACCGACATCCTTAAGAACAGCCGTGTAATGCAGCCGTCCGACCAGCTGACTGCCGAAGAAAGGAAGGACCGGGACGCACGGATCGTGCTGTCTTCGACGGTCTTAGCGCAGGGTGTTCCGCCCGACGAAGTCGGCGAGATGGTGCTCGCGGGGATAAAGGCAAATCAGCTTTACATTCACACGGATCGAGTCACGGAGCGTCGTATAGCTGCGCGGACGAAGGCATTGCTCGATGCTCTACCGCCCATTCGCCACTGAAGCGGCTCGCCTGTAGAGAGAAATTGGGGCAGAATCGGGGCCGGCGCGTCCGGCGCGCCAACTTGGCGGCTCCTCGGCCAACAAGCGCTCAGCGCAAGCGGAGCGACCACCCTCCTAGCCGATGCCGGAGATCCGGAATTAAACCGGGCTAGTGCTTACTTGCATAAGTTAGCGTTACATGATAAGGATACGGCATGGTCAAGGAAGCCGTGCCGATTGCGGTGCTGCCGGAGGATCGTCGGGTGCTTGAAAGCTGGGTTAGCGGCGCGAAGACCGAGCAGCGCCTGGCGCTGAGAGGGCGTATTATCCTGGCTGCCGCGGCTGGAAGCAGTAGCCGGGCGATTGCCCGGGCGCAAGGCGTTCGAGCGGCGACAGTGAGCAAATGGCGCGGCCGTTTTGCGCGCCGCGGGCTCGCGGGTCTGCACGACGCCCCGCGCTCGGGCGCCCGGCGGCGTTATGACGAAAGCACGCGCCGGCGGATTCTGGCCAAGCTCGACGATCCGCCGCCGCGCGGCCACGCGGCCTGGAGCGGCGCGCTGGTGGCTAAGGCCTTGGGCGACGTCTCGGCGCATCAAGTCTGGCGGGTGCTGCGCAGCCAGCGCATTCACCTGCAACGGCGGCGCAGCTGGTGCATCAGCACCGACCCGCAGTTCGCGGCCAAGGCGGCCGACATCGTGGGGCTGTATCTGCATCCGCCCGACAACGCGGTGCTGCTGTCGGTGGATGAAAAGCCTCACATCCAGGCGCTGGAGCGGGCCCAGGGCTACCTTAGGCTGCCCAACGGCCAAGCGGTGGCCGGCTTCAACCATGAGTACAAACGCCACGGTACCACCACCTTGTTTGGCGCGCTTGACGTCTTGACGGGCAAGGTGGTGGGCGGCCACTACCACCGCCGCCGGCGGCGCGAGTTCTTGGACTTCATGAACGACGTGGTGGCACTTTATCCGGCAAGCGAAATTCACGTGGTCCTCGACAACCTCAGTACGCACAAGCCCAAACACGACCTCTGGCTGGCGCGCCACCCCAACGTGCACCTGCATTTCACCCCCACCCATGCCAGCTGGCTTAACTTGATCGAATGCTGGTTCAGCATTCTGGTCCGGGCGGCCCTGCGGGGCGCCAGTTTCACCTCTCCACAGCAATTGCGCGAGGCCATCGATGAGTTCATTCAAAGCTACAACCAGACTGCCGTGCCCTTTGAGTGGACCAAAGAAACCGTGCGCTCCGTGCACCCGAAGCCCCGTTACGCTGATTTACGCAGGTAAGCACTAGAAGCCAGAAGGCGAAGTGGAACTGGGCGCGTCGATAAGCCCCGACGAGATTTCCTTCAAGGAGTTTCGAGTTTCCAAGTAACTTCGCAGCAAGCCCAAGGGTACGAGACTTCCCGCCGACTCGTCATTCCCAGCGCGGCGGATCGCTGCCGAGCCGAGCCGGAGGCAGATCCCATCGCGGGGGCGTTTCGGACATCCGCGCGATCGGTCCGAGCCGCTTGAGCGGTCCCCATGCGGTGTCCATTTCTATGAACCACGGCGCGAGGGCGGCGAGATCGAGACCCGCGGGTGACGCCACGGCAGGCGTGCGCGGCAACGACATGATCCACATCGCAGTGCGCGCGAGCGAAACGGTCACGTGCCAGCTTCCACCTTCCACTGCGCGGCGAGCGAGCGCGACCAGCACTCCCAGCGCCGCCAGGTATCCGGTGGTGTAGTCGTTGACCGCGGCCGGAACCAGCGACGGCGTGCTCTCGCCCCCATGCTCGTGCGCCATCCCGGAAACCGTCTGCGCAAGCTGCTCCCATCCGGGTCGCGCCGACCACGGTCCCTGATGGCCGTAGCAGTCGATTGAAACCATCACGATTCCCGGGCGCATCGCGGCCAGCGCGTCGGGCCCCAAGCCGCGTCGAGCAAGCGTGCCCAGACGATAGCCCTGCGAGAAGACGTTGGCATCGCGCACCAGCACGCGCAACCGGTCGGCATCGTCCGGGCGTTCAAGGTCGAGATAGCAGGAGCGCTTGCCGGGATTGGTGTCGATCACGAAGGGCTCGATAAATGGGAGCCGCGGGCTTCGCACATGCAGCACCTCGGCGCCGTGCTCCGCCAGCGTGCGCGCACAGGTCGGTCCCGCCAGTACGCGGGTCAAATCGAGTACCCGCACTCCCGCGAGCGGCCGCGCAGCGGACGACGGTAGCGGCTCGGGCGGAGCATCGCCGACTCGCATCAACTCGACAACCGGCGCTCCGGACAGCGCGATCCCCTGCGGATGTTCGCGCCAGTCATCGGCGCTCCTTAGTATCGCGCCGCAAAGACCGCGCTCCGCCAGCGCGCCCTCGAGCGCCTGCGAATCCCATCGTGATACCGCCTCTGCGACCGCAGACGCCTGGTCGGCGCAACCGAGCAGCGCGAGCGTTCCCTCGCGGCTACTAAAACCGCCGTGCAGGTGAATCCATCGCCCGTCGCGTGCGCGATAGAGCGCCGTCGTGGCGAGCGGCCCGCGCGGGATCGTAACTCCCGCGACGCGCTGCAGGGCGAAGGAAACCAGCGAAGCCGCCGCGGCCCGAACGTCAAGCTCGATATGCTGCGGCGCGCCGCCCCGCAGGCACCACAGGTCGGACGCGGCAACCGCTTGCGCCGCGAGCGCCGCTGCCGCCGCCTCGCCGACGCGAAATCGGGTTGGCAGGATCGGATCGCGATCGGTGATGGCCAACTCGTGGCGCATCGGATCGCAGGCGCATCCCAGCGAAGCCAGAAGCTCGCGCGTCCAAGCCGCGGGCTCGGTCGAGGATGGCGCGGCCTGCACTCCGGTCATGCGCCGAAGTTATCACGCGTCTCTATCGATCGGCAGCCCGCTATTGCGAATCGATCACGGAAGTCGGTCGCCTGCTGCTTGAGATGGAAATTCCGGCTACGACCGCCTGACCGTTCGGAGATGGCGATCGCGACGGGAAGTAGCGGCTGTGCGCGGGACTTTCAGTCGCCCAGCGCTTACCATGGCCGTTCGGGTCGCGTAGATTCGCGGTCTTAGGACGCGGAGGTCCCAATGGCGGCGGAGCGCAAGGGTGCGATCGAGATCTTCAAGGTGGCCGGCATCCAGGTCGCCATCGACTATTCCTGGCTGATCATCTTCGCGCTGATCCTGTGGTCACTGGCCTCGGGATATTTCCCGGCGCAGTATCCCGGTTATTCGACCGGCAGTTACTGGCTGGTGGGACTGGTGGCGGCCATCTTGTTCTTTGGCTCGGTGCTCGCGCACGAGCTGTGCCACGCCGCGATGGGGAACCGGCTCGGTGAGGAGGTGCACCGGATCACGCTGTTCATCTTCGGCGGAATGGCGGAGCTGGAGCACGAGCCCAAGAGCGGGATCGATGAGCTCAAGATCGCCGCGGTGGGTCCGCTCAGCTCGCTGGTGATGGCGGGAATCTTCTGGCTGATCGCGCGCGGGGTCGCCGCGACTCCGGCGACGGCGCTGTGGGAATCGGTCTTCTCCTATCTGGCCTTCATCAATCTCGCACTCGCACTGTTCAACCTGCTGCCCGGATTTCCGCTCGACGGAGGGCGCCTGCTGCGCGCAGCGTTGTGGATGCGCTGGGGCGATCTGCGCCGCGCGACCGCGGCGGCGGCCGATTGGGGCAACACGATCGCGTGGGGACTGGTCGCGTTCGGCGCGCTGGAGATCTTCGGGGGCGGGCTGATCGGCGGGCTGTGGCTGATATTCATCGGGCTGTTCCTGCGCAGCGCCGCGTCATCGGGCTACCAGAACATGCTCGTCCAGCAGATGCTGTCCGGCCCGCGCGTGCGCGAGATTATGGTGCGCGATCCGATCGTGCTCGGCCCCGATGAAACGGTAGCCGATGCCATCGAGAACTATTTCCTGCGCCACGGTTTCGGCGGCTTTCCGGTCGCAGCGGATGCAAAAGTACTGGGCCTAGTGACACTCGCGCAGGTGCGCGACTGTCCCGCGTCCGAGCGCGCGAGCAGGCGCATCAGCGAGGTTATGCGGCCCGCCGACCAGACAATCGAGATTGACCCCGGCGCCGGCGTCATCGATGCGATCCGGCAGATGGCGGCTGCCGATATCGGACGGCTGCTGGTCGTCGACCAGGGCAAGCTGGTTGGCCTCATCACGCGCACCGGCGTGACCCGCTACGTCCACATCAAAACGCAGCTCTCTGCGCCAGCCACCACGGCGTGAACCTGCCGTCGCACGCGCTCGTCTACATTTCACGCGCCCCCTCACAGTTAACAGGGCAAGACCACTGGGCTCGCCTTGGGGACGTTGAGCAGCGGTAGGATATCCTCCACGCGTAGGTGGGGTGAGCGTGCAAGCCAGACGCGACAACGAGTTGTTATAGATCCGACCGCAGCCCGAGATAGAGCTGCTGCGTTGCTTCCCGCGCGAGCGCGACCGGATCGTCGGAAGAAAAGCCCCGGTTCACCAGTTGATGGTCGACCGCGAGCACTGCGAGCCCGTGGGCTAATGCCCATGCCCCCAGCGCCAGCTCTCGAGGCGGCGCCGGACGGACTTCGCCAGCCTGCCGACAGTGCTCTATGGCCTCTACCAGCACGTCGAATGCTTCGCCGGCAGCCTGTTCCAGTGGATGGGATGCTGCGCGATCGACTACTCCCGAGTGAAACATGGCGCGGAAGTGTCCGGGATGGCTAGTCGCGAACTCGACGTACGCCACGCCGAGAATTGCCAGCGCTTGGACGGGTGTGACCCCGGCGTTCTGCGCGACGCGTTCGAGCAGATACGCGCGCAGCTTGCGATAGCCGTCTTCGGCTATTGCACAGTACAGGTCACCGACAGTGGCAAAATGGCGCTTGGGAGCGGTATGGCTGACCCCGACAAGGCTCGCAGCCTTGCGCAACGACAACGCTGACGGGCCGCCTTCGGCGACAATCTCCAGTGCCGCGTCGAGCAGCGCCTGCCTGAGCCGCCCGTGATGATAGCGCTTGCGTGCGCGCCGGAGCCTTGAGCGAGACATCACCCCTTTTGAGTGTTGCGCGGATTGTTGACAACGTCAACATCAAATGTTTACACTGCCAACATGACTGCTCGGCAAGTGAACCGAAGCGCCGCTGAGCAATTCGTTGCGGGCCGTGCTCGTAGTCGAGAGAGGTGAGCCCATGTCGATCAGAGGGAGAATCGCCGAACCTTACCACAGCCATCACGCGAGCGGCGGGTACGACGCGATAGTCATCGGCTCCGGAATTGGCGGACTTGGCGCCGCGGCGCTGCTCTCCCGCTACGGCGGAAAACGCGTGCTCGTGATGGAGCGCCATTACACGCCGGGCGGATACACCCATGTGTTTCGCCGCCCGGGCTACGAATGGGACGTCGGCGTGCATTACGTCGGGGAGCTTGGGCCCGGGCAGATGCTGCGTGCCGTTTTCGACGCGGTCACCGATGGAAGCCTGGAGTGGAATTCGCTTGGCGAGGTCTACGATCGCATCGTTATCGGCGATCAGGTGTACGAATTGCGCGCCGGCGCCAACAACCTGCGCCGCGACCTCAAGGCCCATTTTCCGAATGAGACGACCGCGATCGATCGCTACTTCGCCCTCGTCGGTGAACTTGTGTCGGCGTCGCGCAGCTACTTCATGGCCAAGGCGCTGCCGAACGCTATCTCGGCGATCGCGGGTCCGTTCATGCGGCGCTCCTTTATGCGTCTTGCCGAAAGGACGACGCGCTCAGTGCTCGAAGATCTCACGTGCGATCAGACGCTGATCGCCGTGCTCACCGGACAGTGGGGCAATTTCGGACTCCCGCCCGCGGAGAGCAGCTTCGCCATCCACGCGCTGGTCGCCAACCATTACTTTGACGGCGCGTACTATCCGGTCGGCGGAGCGAGCCGGATCGCTCAGGCCATCGCGCCCGTGATCGAGGCGACCGGCGGCAAAATACTTATCAACGCCGAGGTGACGGAGATCGTTGTCGAGAAAGGCCGTGCGGTGGGCGTGAAAATGGCCGACGGTGCGATAATTCGGGCACCTATAGTGATCAGCGATGCGGGGGTGATGAACACCATGGGGCGTCTTCTCCCGCTGGGCGTGGCTGAGCGCCGGCGCGCTATGCCGAATCCACGCGTGCTTCGTCCCTCGATCGCGCATCTGTGCCTTTATATTGGGTTGCGCGAGACCGCCGAGGAACTTGGGCTGCCGAAGGGAAACTTCTGGGTCTATCCGGATGAACGGCATGAGCAGACGTTCGCTAATGCGCTCGCAGATGGAGACGGCCCGATGCCGCCGGTTTTCATCTCCTTCCCTGCGGCCAAGGATCCCGACTTCATCCGGCGCCATCCCGGGCGCTCGACCATCGACGTGGTCACGCTGGTGCACTGGGACACCTTCGCGCGCTGGGCCGATACGCGATGGAAGAAGCGTCCGGGTGACTACGCCGCGCTCAAGGACAAGCTGACACGGCGGTTGTTGGAGGTGCTGTATCGTTACGTGCCGCAGATCGAGGGCAAGATCGACACCTGCGAGTTATCGACGCCGGTCACGACCCGTCACTTCGCAAACTACGCGTGCGGTGAAACATACGGGCTGGCACATATTCCCGCGCGTTTCGGCGATCCTCTGCTGCGCCCGCGAACCCCGATCCCCGGCCTGTTCCTCACCGGCCAGGACGTGACAAGCTGCGGCGTCGCGGGAGCGCTTATGGGCGGCGTGCTCTGCGCGTCGGCGATACTTCATCGCGACCTGATGAGCCGGATCGTGCGGAACTCACAGACGGAGATTCCTTCTGCCGCGGCCCGCGCAAGCGCATAGCCGGCGCCGACCTCGACCTGCGAATCCGTGACCTGCCGATCACACGCGCGCGGATAGTCGTTGCGACCAGCCGCGAAACCTTGCCCTGACCACTCACCCGGCGTCCCCGCATTTCTCTTGACAAGTTCCGCAGAAAGCGCAGTTTGGGGCTGTCGCGAAGCAGCGCGTCCTGGAAATCGGGGTCACAATTCCGGGCTACCTGACCCTTGGAGGTCCCGCGCACGGTAACCCGAGAAGCGCCGGGCGCCGCGGGAGAAGCAGCGCGCATCGCCGCGATACGGGCAGGATCGATCAGGAATTTATTCTGATGGCGGATCGTTTCGATGTAGCGATCGTTGGCGCCGGACCGGGCGCGTCGATGGCCGCCTATATGCTCGCCAAGGCCGGTCTCCAGGTGATCGTGTTCGAGCGCGGCGACTTCCCCGGCTCGAAGGCGATGTTCGGCGGCGTGCTCTATACGACCGTACTGAGCAAATTCTTTCCCGACTTTGTCGGCCAGGGATGCGTCGAGCGGCACGTGGTCGAGAAGCGTTTCTCGATGCTGTCGCGGGACGACGAGCTCGCGCTGTCGTTCAAGTTCCTCGGTTTTGAGCCGCCCTACTACAACCATTCTTTTACCGCGTTGCGCGCTCACTTCGACCGCTATCTGGCACAGCAGGCCGAGAACGCCGGCGCGATGTTCGTCACCCAGACCGTGGTCGACCAGGTCCTTATGAAGGATGGACGCGTGACCGGCGTGCGTGCGCGCCGCGCGGGCGGCGAGGTCGAGGCCAACGTGGTGGTCGCGGCTGACGGTGCCAATTCACTTATCGCTCAGTCGGCCGGGTTGCGCGGCGAATTGCCGCTTTCGGTGATTCTCGGGATCAAGGAAATCGTCTCACTGCCGCGAGCGATTATCGAGGACCGCTTTTCGTTGGAAGGCGACGAGGGCGCCGCCTACGAGTACCTCGGGGGCGAGGCCGTAAAGGGCGCGATGGGCGCGGGCTTTCTCTACACCAATCGCGACACGATCTCGGTCGGACTGGGCGTCTCGCTGAGCGCGCTCCAGACCCTCGGCATCCAGCCTGACGAATTGCTCAACCAATTCAAGATGCATCCGGTCGTGCGCAGGCTGCTGCGCGGCACGACGCCCGAGGAATACTCCGCGCACCTAATCCCCGAGATGGCGCCGCAGCATCTGCCGCGCTTCGTCGGCGACGGCATCATGGTGATCGGCGGCGCTGCCGGTCTGGTGAATGCCAACCCGCTGTTCCATGAGGGAACCAACATGGCGATGGCTTCGGGTGTGCTGGCCGCCCAGACCATCATCGAGGCCCACAAGGCGGCCGATTACACCGCCGAAGCGCTGGCTCCGTACGTCACTCGCTTGCGGCAGAGCTTCGCCTGGAAGGATTATGAGCGCTACGAGCGGTT
>CAWBGG010000005.1:0-644519 GCA_963788205.1 uncultured delta proteobacterium | reverse complement strand
CGCGGGCTCTCGCCCGCGTTGCGGCATCCCGCCGGGATCTCACGTAGATAATCGCAGATCGCGTGCCGATACTGGCGGAGCGTGGCGATCGTGCCGTCGCCGTAGAGCGCCACAGATCGCGGCAGCACCCGGATGGCGCACCACCGGGAGATCGACCGTTACACCGTTGGGGAGCGTGGTGGTCTCGACGCCGAAATCCACCACGCCGACTTTCAGAACCGCCCGGCGCGTCGTGTTCATGCCGCCAAGGATGCGGCGAGCGCACGTCGCACGCAAGGCTGCGGGCGGAAACCTAACCCCTGGCCCCTTCCCTAACAGGGAAGGGGAATTTCAGCTCATGAACCAGACTCCCCTCTCCGTGTCGGAGAGGGGCCGGGGGTGAGGTCTCCTACGCGAGCGCCACCATGTCGTATGCGGGCGGCAGAATTTTTCAATGGCTCGCTCTGGCCGTGATTGCGCGCGGCGAAAACCGTGCCGTCGCTCATCACGGCGAAGAACCGGCCCGCGTCGGCGGGGTCGCGCGCGAACCGCATCATCATGCCCCGCGCCGGTCCGCTCGCAGACGCGATTGGCTCAAACTGTTGCCGTGGTCGCGGCTGCGGAACGTGGCGCCGTTCGGCGCCTCCGCCCGCCATCCATAGCGGAGGCGGTCCGGGCCGCGGCTGTGGGCAGGACCACCTCGGGCTGTTCGCTGTCGATCAGGATCGGAATCGTGTAGCTGCGATTGAAGCCCTGCGTCACGCGGCGCCACGCGCGGCCCGCATCTTCGGACAGGTAGAAGCCGCCGCCGGTGGTCGCATACAGACGGCGCGAACCCGCCGGGTCGATCGCGATCGTATGCACGTCGCAGTAAAGCCCGCGGTTGAGGACCTCGAAGCTCTCGCCGCAATCGCGCGAGCGAACCACCCCGCCCTCCTCGACGCCGACGTACATCGTGCCCGGATTGGTGCCGTCGAACACGATCGAGCGCACGTGTGGAATATGCGGCGGAGGCGGAAAGGTCCACTTGTCGCGCCCCGGAACTTCCAGAAAGCGCTTGCACTCGGCGAAGCCGCGGCCCGCGTCGCGGCTGCGGAACAGGCGCGCGTGCGAAGTGCCGATAAAGACCTCCTCCGGCGAGTCGGGCGGTGTGGCGGCCGCCCAGACATCTTCGTCGCGCGCCAGCGCGGGCGTGATATCGGTCCAGGTCTTGCCGCCATCTCTCGAGGGCGCGAGCGATCCTTTGCCGCCCGCGTTACCCATCGATGCGAACGCGCTCGCACCGGCGTAGATCAATCCCGGATCGCGGCAGTCCTGGGCCATGCACCAGATCGAAGACGGGTCCGCGAGCACCATCAACGGGGTGCCGCGGGCGGCTCGGATTGAGCATCACGATTCCTTTTGAAGTGCCGACGCAAAGACGCATAGCCACCGCCTCCTTTGCGCGCCTGAGGCCGGCGCGGTATCGGCGCGAGCATGAGACGTTTCGAGAATACTCTTTCGATCAGCGGTGCAAAACGCTCCGCGCCCGGCGCAGCGATGCCGGTGGAGTCAGTGGCGCGCCGCCCTCACCTGGCGCAGGAGCGCCGACCTCTCCCGGTGGGAGAGGTGCAGATTCAGGTGAGCTTCGCGCTGGCGCGAAGCTCACCCGACTCCACCAACTCCAGCGGCGCGGCCTTTTTCGGATTCGGATCGAAGCGCGCGCGCCGCACGATGATCGTGGCGCCGATCAGCGCCAGGCGCATTCCGGCGCCGTCGATCGCGACGATCGTGCCCGGCGCGGCGTGCGGCTCGCCCGCCTCGAAGGCGGCGTCGTAGAGACGCAGCCGCCGCTCGCCGAGCATCGCATGCGCTCCCGGCTGCGGATCGCATCCACGAATCAGGTTGTAGACCTCGCGCAGCGGGCTTGCCGAAGTCCACGCGCGCGTGCTCGTCGCGGCAGGGCGGCTCATAGGTCGCGAGTCGTTCGTCCTGGGCAACGCGCGGCGCGGTTCCATTTTTGATCTGATCGACCGACTCGATCAGGGTCTCGATTCCGAGCGGAGAGAGCCGGTTGAAATAAATCGAGCCGGTCGTATCGCTCTCCTCAATCGGCACGCGCCGCTGGATCAATATCGGCCCGGTATCGATCCCCTTGTCGGGCCAGAACCAGGTGACGCCGGTTTCGCGGTCGCCGTGAATTATCGCCCAGTTGATGCCGCTGGCGCCGCGATGGCGCGGGAGCAGCGAGGGATGGAAGCAAATCGACTTGAAGCGCGGCGCATAGAGGAGCCGTTCGGGCACGATTATCGTGACGAACGCTAGGATCGCCAAGTCAGCCCCGAGCGACTTGAAATGCTCAAAGGCGGCGTCGCCGCGAAACGATTTTGGCTGGCTGAGCGGCACGCCGAGCTCGAGCGCTTTGGACTTGAGCGGATCGGGCCGCCCGCCGGGAGCCTCGGGCGGGGCGAAGACGTGGACTATTTCCTCGCCGCGCGTGTGCAGAGTAGCAAGCGCCTTCTCGGCGAAGGCCGCCTGTCCGATGAGCGCGATTCGCAATTGATTTCCTCCGCCAAGATACCAATAAGTTACCAAATCAAAACCAGCGGCCCGCGTCAAAAGCGAATCGCCGGCGCAGCAACACCGTTGCGCCCGACGGAACATTTCTTCGAATGATCATGCGGCGCGATTGACAGGCGCGCGCGCCGACCGGTTTATTGAACAATTGCTGTGAAGCGAAAAATCCTGCTCATGCTGCTGGTGCTTGGGTTCCTCGCCGGCGCACCGATCGCTGCCGTGCGGGCGCGCGCGAGCGGCGCCAGCGGCCGGATCTTTTTTCTGGTCGTATGTGATGGGCTGCGGCCCGATCTCGTGACGCAGCAGAACATGCCCAACCTGTTCGCGATAGCGCGCCAGGGCGTGCGCTTCGACCACCATCACAGCCTCTATCCGACGCTCACGATGGTGAACGCGAGCGGGCTTGCGACCGGCGCACAACCAGGCGTTGACGGGGTGCTGGGCAACGTGATGTACTTCAGACCCGCCGCGAAGTTCTCCGCCGAGGCCACCGCCCTGCTCGCGAAGGCGCAGGCGCTCGAAGGCCCCAAGATTCTCGCCCGACTCAACGCTCCCGATGTACTTGACGGCCGGCTGCTCGCGCTCGATACCGTTGAGCAGGAGGTGGAGCGCGAGCGGGGCTATATCGCGATCATGGGCAAAGCCGGACCGGCGTTCCTGTTCGACAACCGCGTGGGCGGCCTCAACGACGGCCGCGATTTCCTGAACGAGCCACATCGCGACTTCCTGTTTGCGACCGACGACTTGATCGCGGTCCCGCCGGGCGCCGATGCGATCAAGCCGCCGCCCAATGACGGCGCGACCGCCACGCGCGATGCGTTCTACACCACGGTTGCGCTCGAAAAGGCGCTTCCCGCGGCCAAGGCGGCGGCGGAAGCCTGCCGTCCGGCGATAATCGTGTTGTGGCTGCGCGACCCCGACGCGACGCAGCATCGCGCCGGTCTCGGCACAGCCGAGAGTTTCCAGGCGCTGTCGTCGGTGGACGCCGATCTGGGCAGGATTCGCAACGCGATCACGCACAGCGGGCTCGAGGGTCGAACCGATCTGATGGTCGTGTCGGATCACGGCTTCGCCACCGTGCGGATGAAGGTCAATCTGAGCGGAGCGCTGGTCGCGGCGGGCCTCAAGAAATCCGAAGACAGCACGGAGGTGATGGTCGTGCGCAACGGCGGCAGCGATTTCATCTACCTGTCGCCGGAGGCGTTCAAGACCGCGGACGCGCGGCGCGACATTTTGCAGAAGATCGTCAACTTCGCCGAGGCTCAGGAATGGTGCGGGCCGATCTTCGCGCGCGATGCGGCGCCGGCGGCTGGCGACCGGCAGCATCACGAGGCTGCCTATCTCGGCTGGATTCCCGGCACGTTCACCGAAGCCTCGGTGGGAATCTACAATCAGGGGCGTTCGCCGGATCTGGTGATCTCGTTTCGTGAGTTCCCCGACATGGACAATTCCACGCTCACCGGTCCCGGCAATCCGGCCTTCGCGATCGACGCGAAGGGCCAGCACGCTGTACCCAACCAATCCAGCGCGCTAGTGCATCCGGTGAAGGGCGTGAACTACTCTGACGGGCTGGGCACCGGGCAGGGAATGCATGGCACGGCCGGCAGTCGTGAACTGCACAACTTCGGCGCCGCGATCGGCCCCGACTTCCGCAGGGGCTACGCCGATCGGAGCCCGACCAGCAACTCCGACGTTGGGCCCACGATGTCGCGCATCCTGGGTCTCGAGCCGAACGTGGGGCCGGGCGCGGTGTACCCGACCGGACGCGTGATCGAAGAGGCGATGAGCGACGGAAGCGGGGGCGCGGGCTACGCGCGCCCGCTCGCGATGAGGACCACGCTCGAATTGCAGGGCGTGCGGATCGTCACCACTCTAATCGCCACACAACTCGGCCAGCGCGTCTACCTCGACGACTCGCGCGTCGAGCGCATCCCGCTGGGCCATTCGCCGTAACCGGAGCGGCGCGATGCGAGCCTCGAGTCTCACTAATTGCAGGCGCAGGAGGTGCACTGTTTCGGAGCGGCCAAGGCCTGCGCCGGCGCTCCGAAGATATTGCTCGACGGAGGCTGGATAAACGGCGAGACGGGCTTGGAGCCTACATATCCCAGGCACCCACCCTTGGCGGCTTGCTCGGCCAAAATGTAGCTCGACGCGGAAACCCGCCCCATCCATATCACCGGCTGGCCCGGCGACGAGCAACTGCATGAGAAAGTCCGCGCCGTCAGCGGTGCAAAGGGAGTTGGCGCGGGCGTCGGCGCCGGGGGCGGAGTCGGCACAATCGGGGCGGCTACCTGCGCGCGTAGGTCTGCGGCAGGCATAGCCATCAGGGCCAAGCCCAGCGCAGCCGCCGCGATCATCACTCGACGCATGCCCATCTATGTCCTCCGCGCTCCGGCGGTTTCCGATGCGACGCGCCGCCGGTACTGGTACAGTTGATCATCATTTGAATTTTGCTGCGGCGCTTTCAAGCGATCGAGCCCGTATCGATCACGAGATAAAGCGCCACCTGGAGAGATCCGCATGTTGAAGAGGCTGTTTCGATGGTTACTGAGGACCGCGGTCATAGTCGCCGTATTGCTCATGATCGCCGTGATCGCCGACTACGTGAACCATCGGGTCAAACCCGGCTCGGTGCTGGTGGTCACGCTGGACGGTCCGGTGGTCGAACGGGGACGCGGCGGAATCAGCGCCCTGCTCGGCGCCGGCAAGGAGACGCCGCTCAACCAGGTTCGTAGCGCGCTCGACAAGGCCGCCGCGATCGGCGGATCGTCGGCGCGGCGCTGAAGATCATCGATCCCGACATGGAACTCGCGCAAGCCCAGGAAATCACCGCGCTGGTCAAGGATTTCGAGAGCCACGGCAAGTGGACCACCGCCTACATGGAAACCGCCGGAGAGGAGGGACCCGGTAATCTGCCCTACATGGTCGCAGCCTCTGCGCACGAAGTTGCGATGATGCCGGAGGGCGAGCTTAACCTGATCGGGGTGGGCGTGCGGGAAATCTTTGCGCGCGGCGCGTTCGACTGGCTTGGAATCCACCCCGATTTCGTGGCGCTCGGCAAGTACAAGAGCGCGATCAACATTTTCACGGAGCAGGATTTCACACCCGGCCAGCGCGAGCAGGACGAAGCGCTGGTTTCTGATCTCTACAGCCAGCTCGTCAGTCAGATCTCGGATCAACGCCATCTGGGTCAGGATGCGATCCGGACCATAATCGATCAGGCCCCGCTGAGCGCCGAAGCCGGGCTCAAGATGCATCTGGTTGACCGGTTGGAGTACGAGGATGCCTTCGACGATCGCATCAAGCATTACGGCGGCGGCGACGAGCATGGGCTGGTCGATTACGACGATTACGTCCGTCCGCGGATTTTGCCGAGCATCCACGGCGGCAACCGAATCGCCGTGATCTACGGCGACGGCGATATCGTACGTGAGGCCGGCGAGCTTGGTCCCAGCGGAACCTCGATGACTTCGGACCGGATGGTCGAAGCGTTCAAGAGCGCGCGCGACGACAGCTCGGTCAAGGCGATCGTGTTTCGAATCAATTCTCCGGGCGGATCGGTGCTGGCTTCCGAGCTGATCCGCCATGAGGCCGAACTCACCGCGCTCGACAAACCGATAGTCGTGAGCATGTCGAGCTACGGCGCCTCGGGCGGTTACTGGATCGCTACGCCCGCCAAGCGGATCTTCGCGGAGGCCGGCACGATCACCGGCTCGATCGGCGTGTTTTTGGGCAAGTTCAACGTCGCCCCGATGGCGCAGAAGTTCGGCGTCAACAGCGGCTCGATCACGCGCGGCGCGAACTTCGAGATGTTCGACGAATTCACCGACTTCACCCCCGATCAGGAAAAGATGCTGCGCGAGCAACTGCTGGGCAGCACCTACGAGCGCTTCGTCAAGCTGGTCGCGGACTCGCGGCACTTGACGATTCAACAAGTCGATGAGATCGCGCAGGGCCGGGTCTGGACGGGCGCGCAGGCGGCGGGGATCAAGCTGGTGGACACGCTGGGCGGCTTGGACGCGGCGCTCGATTCGGCCAAGCAGGAGGCCAAGCTCGCGCCGGGCGCGCCGGTCGAGATCGTCGAGCTGCCCGAGCAGCCCAGCGTGATCGAGCAATTGATGAGCGGAGGATTCGGCGCGCACGCATCAGTTGGCGCGGCGAGTCTGGCAGGGACCCTCAAGTGGATCGAGCGAATCGCGCGGGCGCGGGCCGCGCTCGGCGGCGCCTATTGCCCGCTCGTCCCGGTGATATAGGCACGGCTGTGCGGTATTGTGATCGGTAGGCCGTCCCGTTCGCGGTTAATTGATCATGTACCAGACAGCAATCGGGCTCCTGATGGCGGCGCTGACCGGGTTGGTCTTCTACCTTATCGGCCGCAAACGCTACAAATGCCCGCACTGCGCGCGGGTTGTGAAGTGGAGTGATGAGCGATGCCCGCATTGCGGCGACGATATGAAGTCGCTGCATCGCGTCGGCCCGCCGCCCAGCAAGATCACGCAGCCGGCGCTGATGGTGCGCCCGATGCCCTCGGCGCCGCCGCCCTCGCGCCGCCGCGACCGCCCGAGCGCCGGCCATTAGTGATTCAGGGCGCCAGCGCGCGTTTCGCCTCGCGGATGAAAGCCTCGATCTCGGCGCGCGTGTTGACGGGGAAGCGCACGAAATCTTCCCCGCACTTCAGATCGGCCAAGAATCCGGCTGGGTCCTCGTGGAAATGGACGAATGCGGCCGCTTTACGGTAGAAGGCACCGCGCTTGCGCTCCCGCAAGCCGTCGAACTCGCGCAGCCTTGAGAGGATCGGTTCCAGCGCTTCGAGCGCCTTCTCACCGGCGTGCTTCACAACTCGATTACGTAGCCGTCTGGATCGGTGACGTAGACGTACGGGTATCCCGGCGCGTGCTCGCCGCGGCTTAGCACCTTGCCGCCGGCGCGCTCGATCTCTTTGACCGCGAAGTCGAGGTCGTCTTTGCTGGCGAGTCTGAACCCGAAATGCGTGACTCCGCCGCTGCCGACCGGTAGCTGCTCGCCGACCTGGCAAAGCGTGATCGTATCGCGGCATCCGGGCGTGTTCAGGAAGACCATGCCCTGGCCCTCCCAGGACTTTACCTGGAGCCCGAACGCCTCCTGGTAGAATTTCAGCGACTTCTTGATATCGCGCACGTTGAGGTTGATATGGGTGAGGCCTTGAGTCTTTATCATCGAATCGCCCTCCTACACAGACTTGACAGATTGCTCCTGCGCCGCCAGTGCGCGCAACAGAATATGCTCGGCATACAGCGCCGCAATTTCCCCGTCCGATAGCCCGAGCACGTCGCGCAAAATCGGCGCGTTGTCCTCACCTACGCGTGAGGCTTTCACGTCGGTCCGGGTCGGGAACGACGAGAACCGGACCGGCATCCCGGGGATATCGAACTCGCCGAGCGCGCGATCTTTCACCCGCCGGACAGTGCGGCGCTCGCGCAGATGCGGCTCAGCCATCGCCTCTTGGAGCTTGTAGACCGGCGCGCACGGCACTCGCTCGCGATCGAGCACGGCCAGCGCCGAATCGCGATCCGGGAACCTCGCGAGCCAGGTCTCGATAATCTCCTTGAGCGCGAGGTTGTTCTTGAGCCGATCGCGCAGCGTGGTGAAGCGCGGATCACCGGCCAGCTCCGGGCGGCCGAGCGCGCGCCACAACCGCGGCATCTCGTGCTGCTGGACCACCAGAAAGATATAGCCGCCGCTGGCCTGGAAGACGCCGACCGGGCTGCCCGTCGGATGGAGCGAGCCGGTGCGCTTGGGTACGAATTTTCCCGGCCGCAGCGAGACCAGCGGCACACACAGCTCGTGCATATGGAAGTAGGTATCGATCAGCGACGCGTCGATAAACTGGCCCTCGCCGGTGCGCTCGCGATTGAGCAGCGCGAAGCCGACCGCCATCGCGGTGGCAACGCCGGCCGAGATGTCGCCGATCGCCATTCCGGGCACCGACGGCGGCCGATCGGACTCGCCGATTTGATCGAGAACTCCCGAGTAGGCCGCGCCGAGATAGTCATAGCCGGGTTTGCTGCTCAGCGGCCCGGCCTGCCCCGCCACCGAGATCGACGCCATCACGAGCTTCGGGTTGATGCGCGCGAGCACGTCGTAGCCGAGGCCCATCGCGCCGATCACTCCCGGCGCGAAATTTTCCACCACCACGTCGATCTTCGGGATCATCCGCATCACCAGCTCGACCGCGCGCGGCTTGCGGAGATCGAGCGCGAGGCTGCGCTTGCAATGATTGTGCTGGAAGAAGTAGGTGCTCATCCCGTCGCGCACCACGCCGAGCGCGCGCACGTGATCGCCCTCGGCCGAGCGCTCCACCTTGATCACGTCGGCGCCCATCTCACCGAGAATCCGGGTGCAGGTCGGTCCCGCCACCCAGTGGCTGAAGTCCAGCACGCGATATCCTTCAAGCATCTGTGGCGGATTGGCCATTCAAACCCTCCGCGCCATGACGGCGCACGCTCCATCCTACAAACAGCGACGCTGGAATGTCCAAAGGCGCGAGGGCATTATACGGCGATGCTGCCGCCGATCATGAGCAGGTCCACGATCGCGCTGAGCATCGCGGCAGCGATTGCATTCGCGATCGTTTGCGCCGCGCCGATCGCATCGGGCGCCACGCCCGCCTCTTTCCGCGTCGCGTTGCTGACTCCCGGTCCGGTCAGCGACGCCGGATGGAACGCGGCGGCGTTCGACGGGTTGCAGCTGATCAAATCGCAGCTCGGCGCTGAGACCGCGATGGTGCAGACCACCTCGCCCGCTGACTTCGAAGATGCGTTCCGCGACTTCGGCTCGCGCGGCTTCAATCTGATCTTCGCCCACGGCTTCGAGTACACCGACTCCGCGCTCAAGGTCGCGACGTACTTTCCGCAGACCAGTTTCGTGATCACGTCGGGCAGCGGCTCCGCGCGCAACGTCGCTTCGCTGACCTTCAAGATCGAGCAGGCCGCCTACGTCGAGGGCGTGATCGCCGGCGCGATCTCAAAGAGCGGCGTGGTCGGCGCCGTCGGCGGCATCGAGCTGCCCGCGATCCGATTGACGTTCGACGGCTTCAAGCGCGGCTTTCTTTCGGTGCGTCCCAAGGGGCGCGTGCTGGTGAGCTTCATCGGCAGCTTCGAGGATGTCGGCGCGGCGAAAGAGGCGGCGCTGGCGCAGATCAGCCAGGGCGCCGACCTGCTGTTCCACAATGCTGACGCCGCCGGCCTCGGCGTTTTCCAGGCCGCAGGTCAGGCGCACATCTACGCCTTCGGCGCGAATCGCAATCAGAACGACGTCGCACCCGACGTGGTGCTCGCCAGCGCAGTCACCGACATCCCGCAGGCGTTCCTGAAAATCGCCACCGAGGTCAAGGCGGGAAACTTTCATCCCGCGATGATCGAATTCGGCATGCAAGACGGGATGGTCAACGTGATCATGAATCCGCAACTAGCCGCGCGAATTCCGCCCCAGGCGCTCGCGCTGGCGAAGGATGCGGAGGCGCAAATCAAGACCGGAAAAATCAGGTTCCAATCGCCGCAGGCCGGAGGTTAGCAGCGATGTTCGAAGTATGTATCGACGTGGAAAACGCGGCGCAGGCCGTCGAGTTCTATCGCGCGATCGGGCTTACGCTGGTCAAGAGCGATTCGGGATGGGCCAAAATGGCCGACGGCGACACCGTCTTCTGGATCATGGAGATGCCGTTCGGCAGCTCGGCCTCGCCCGATGCGGAAATTCCGCGCAGCTACCAGCGCCACTGGACGCCGGTGCATTTGGATTTCGTGGTCGCAGACCTCGACGCGACAGTCGCGCGCGCCAAGGCCGCGGGCGGAACGATGGAGGGCCCCATCCAGGAGCGTCCCGGCGGCGGCCGGCTGGCCAACGTGGTCGATCCCGCTGGCAACGGCGTCGATTTGGTCCAGCGCCCGGCAAAGTAGCAGTCTTCTGTTCCTGTTTGTCGGGCTGATAAGCGAAGGAGCGCAGACTTTCGTTTGCCATCTTCGAATACAAGCTCGACTTCGGCCCCGGCTGCAGGGGTTACTTCGGCAAAGATGGTGAGACGCTTCTAATACTGCTGGGGGGAGACACGAAAAAGCGCCAGCAGCGCGACGTCAACACCGCGATGGCCAACTGGCAGGATTACAAACGCGGCGACAACCATCCGGGCGGAGAGCGTTAATGGCATGTCTCAAACGTGTTAGATTCTCGGACCCTGAGGAACCCAGTCGATGCTTCGAATATCCAGATCTCCATCCGGAGACAAGTCTACGACTTTGTCTACTATATCGGACACGATGACCCCGCCCACTATTATAGAGGTATCAACCACGACACCTTCTCTCACCTCCGTAATTCTACTGACCCTCGGCCTTCGTTCGTCGCTGGACAACTTGAAATTGTAATAGGGCCATAACACCGCATCTTTAAGTCGAGCGCCCTTGTGACAGGTCCAGCCGTCGCCCAGAACGACATTGGGGCCTATCTCTGCTCCAGGGAAGATCGTGCACCGATTTCCAATGATAACCGGCGGTCTAATTGTCACTCGGCTAAAGTCAATCTCCACCTGCTCTCCCATCCAGCCCCATGGATACCGCGTGTACGGCAACTGAACCTTTATTTGGCCATTGAGGACGATATTATTGACCGTCAGATAATCTCTCTTGTTGCCAACATCAAACCACAGCGTGCCAGGCTCGTATCCGTACAAGTCGCTTTGTCTTCGCGTCAGTGATTTCAAGTAAGGAATTCTGCCTTTTAGGCCCGGGAAAATATGCTTGCCGAAATCGTAGCACGCCTCCTCGACCCCCGGATCGGCCGGAGTCAGATAGGCTTCGAGCTCCAGAAGAAAGTCCGTTTCGATTAAGTAATGCGAGGCGTTATTCTCGTTGCTCGGGGAATCCGGGTCTTTTTCCACGAAGTCCACGATACGCGCATATGTGCCAGGTGCTACGTCTTTTCCAGCCGGAGTGCCGTCGAGAACGACAGTTCCGAAATCACCCCTTCGATGCCACGGAATGGGTGCGAGCATCATTGTAATCGCAGCCCGGCGTTTCCTGTGCTGGGCAATCATCTCCTGCAACTGTTCCATGCCGACGCCGGACACTATGTCGCCGCTGGGAACCAGAACTCTTTCCGGATGAAAACCTTTGTGTTGAAGCGCCCGGAGCATTTTGATCGCTCCGCCGAGAGTTCCGCTGGGAACCTTCTCGTTTACATAGACTATGTTTGCCAAAAACCGGCCCCCGTCGCCAAAATAGGAGCGGATCGATTCGGGGACTCGATGCAGGTTCATTGCGATGTTAGGGATTCCCGCGGCGACAAACTTTCGCACCAGGAGTTCAATGATTGGTATTCTTCCACCTAAGGGGAAAGCCCCTTTGGCGATGATTCCTGAGATTGGCTCCAGGCGTTTGGCAAGGCCTGCGGCGAGGATACAAACCCCCAACTTCTCACTGTAGTTGCGCAGCGGCCGTGTTTCCAGATATTCTCGGCCCATCTCTACCGGCATGGTGACTCCTCTGTTCCGGAGGAAGGTTCGCGTTCGGTTTCCTGGCTTATGGGGTTATTGCGTCGTGGTTTGAAGCAGGAAACATCGCCGTCACTTGTCTTGCGTTTCTGCTCGCGCGTGCTACCGCCATTTGCTGAACAACCATTTGTAGACCTGGATATCGCCACGGAAATGTGCATGCGCTTCCTCTACAGTTACAGCCGCCCAAATGCCCGGACGAAGCTCGGCAAGAGCAAGACGGGGACGCCCCGGGGAGTATGCCAAAGCGAAAATCTTCTTTTGGTCTTCTATGCCGGTATTTATCTCATTCGGGCGATCCTGATGTTGTAGAAGCGGGAACAGGTCGCGGCCAAAGGCTATCACGGTGTCGGCATGATCTAACAAAGCAATCTTTTCGTTAAGCCATTCTTCGGCCCGCGCGAGCGCGATTTCAGGCAAGACCTCGCCAGCCATTTCCACCGCAACTGACACCGCCATCTTCCATTACAGGGCCGCCGGTCTGGTAATCGCGACAGCCCTCGCGGCCCCACTTTACCCAGATCATGCCTCTATGCCAACCGTGGGGCACCCGGCGCCGTCTGCGGCGCCACAAAAGAACGCCTCCTCCAAGGACTTCGGAGTCCGACGGGAGGCCTTATAGCCGAATTCCTGTTCGACTTTGGCCAAAGACTCAGGCAAGTGAAGAGAGGCCGTCTTTGCGTGTTTCTAAGCAGGCGGCGGCGGCTTCGACGTTGGCTTCGCTGTTCGGATCTGAATGCAAACTGCCGTAGAAGACCGCCCCCTCGGGTCGCGGAGGGCTATCAGCCGTCCGAGGCACTGAGAATCGCGGCATCTCTGATTGGCCAGCTCAAGTCTGTTCGAACCGCGCCCGGTCTGACCGAACGAACTGTGCCGATAACCTTGGGCCAGTCCAGAGTCCATTGGATATAGGTCAGAGCGTCTTCGGCAACCTCATTAAGACCGCCCCCTAACGAGCTGTTCAGTTGGTCCACGTTCTCAATTGGAGCACCCGGCTCCCTCCCTGGGGCAATACCGCGAGCGCAACCACCTAAATCACGGAAGTGCTTGTGAACCTCTCCTTTTTGCGGTCGCGTGGCCCTGCTGGTTCCGAACTGGGAATCCTTGGCAGGCTGGGGCGTATCAGTTCCGCTTATGCTTTCCTCTTGAAGAGGCCTTTGATTCTGGCACGTTCAGAGCGTACGGGGACTTTCTTGTGCTTGCGGGCGCCAACTCATGTCCGTTCGCAAGGTACCCTGTTCAAAGGAACGAACTATGCGGACAATCTTAGGCCAGTGCACGGTCCACTCAATGTACGTAAGGGCATCTTCAACAAGATGCTCAAGATCGAGTCCGAGAACTCCGTTTAGTTGGGTTATGTTATCAATCGGCTGCTTCGGGGCCCGCCCTGGGGCGATACCGGCGCCGCGACCTTCCCCAAGATCGGGAAAGAACTCACCGACCGACCCCCTCGCCCATATCGAAGCGAAGGTCTCAACAGCGCCGTGTCTCAATTCAGACCAGATGCTCCTCACCCGGGTAACTCTCTTCAAAGCCTCCTCCATCAAAAGCGGCCTCAGCTTCGCCTGAAGGGGCTCGACTCGGCCAGTCTTTAGGGCCAACTGGAGATACTGCGGCAGTAATGCGCTGGACTCACCCGTTCAACAGCTCGCGCCATCGGGACCTCTCCTCCTCAGAGAGGTCGTCCGGGCGGCACTTTAGAAGTGGGTCTGGGTTTATCCAAGCATCGACGACAGTACCCCAAAGCAGCGTGGGCAGATACTTCTCCAACACATCTTTTGCAAACTTTTCGTCAATTCGGGCACGCCCTTTCGCGACCATCACGTCATCTAACTTTGCATCGCTCAAAGGGGGCTCCGCAAGTTTGAGGTCAAGTGAGGTCAAATGACGAAGCTCACGATGGAGGGAATATTTCAGATGATCGTCTATCCAGCTCACGTTCATTCTGAAGTTGCTGAACGGGGGCAGGTCAAGAATGGCACCGTCGCTTAGACATAGGAAAGCGCCCGATATGACAGAAACCAGCGGGTGAGCGCCGATGCTGGTCAGTCCGGCCACTCCATTGCATTTCAGTTCATCCGGGTTCAACCCATAGAATTGTCGTGCGAGTCGCTCGTCGAACGCTTGGCTGGCGTAATCTTCCCACGAGATTGGTTCTCCCCGTTCCCCTCTGGCCTGCGCAAGGAGATCGGGCATGATCCGTGTGGCTGGGAAAACCCTAGTCGCAAAGGCGCCACGCCAGTCCTCAAAGGTAGCGCCTTCAGCCGCGCCCTTGAGCGGACCTGTATCGTACGAAGCAGAAAACAAAAAGGTAGCGACGGTGGGATCGTCAAGGCGCAGGCGGTAAGCCTTTAGACAGATCGCCACGGCCTTGAACAACTGGTTGACGTCGGTCTTCTCCCTGAGCAGAACATCCCAGTCCAGTCGAAAGACAGGAACCCCATTTCCAAGCAACCTGAGTCGCACGATCGCTTCGGCGATCTTCGGCGTGTCGTAATGGATGTCCGAAGTGTCACCGATGAACCACTTTTTCAGATGGTCAGCCTCGAATTCACTAGCGCGAGAAAAAATCTCATAGAGATCCAGCGCCGTGATAAACCTGATTCGATTCTGAAGTTGGCGGTCTCTGCCGAATTCCAGACTGATGTACGTACTTAAGTCGCTGGCGAAGCGCAACTCCGGATATTCCTCAACAAGCGTAGCTATTGTCTTGCGTTCAGAGATAGCAGCGAGGCGTTGGGAGATGGCATCGAAGCATTTGGGCAGCCCCAGTGCATAGAATATCACGACCAGACCTTCATATCCCGGCGCGGTCAAAAGCTCGCGCAGCGACCTGACACGAGAACCCAGGGACTTGATGCTTTCCAGGTCGGGGAGACTAATGGTCCCGCTCTTCCACCGTTCGAATTCCTTGTCGTCAGGGTTTGGGTAGTGCGTGTACAGAACGTACTTGACCGGGAGCTTGCCGTCGGCGGGTTTGTCATCGGCAGGTTGGGTCACAAGCTTTCCTCGCTTCGTTAGAAAGGTCACCGGGCAATAGTCATTCTCCCGAGATCGGGATCGTAATGGGCTATTCCTTATTGACTCGTACGAGTATTCATCATTGGTCCGCCAAGGGTCAAGCGTTGTCGGCGGCCAGGGCTACGGCGTCCGGGTTTTCCGATTCGCCGCCACCACGTCCGGCGAGAGCGAACAGCGGCAGAAAGAGTCATCGCAGCCGGGTATGGCCGCACATTTTCGGCTTCGCGATGCCAGGGGAACCCTCGGTTACCGTATTTTCACAAAAAGTATGCATGGAGGGTATGGCCGATTTGCCACGCTCTGAGGCTGTGCATCATATGTCGGGAACGATTTTTCTTGGCAAGGCCTTTTGCTGATGGAGAGTACGATACTTTCCGCCGCGCGATGGATCGCGTCGCCCCGAAATACGATCGGACAATGCTGCTGCCATTCCCCGATGATTCTATTTCACAGGCCGTCGGGCTTGCGCGGCCCTCCTCGCAATAGCGGTCTTGCGTTGGGCAGATAGCTTCGCTGACCGCGCCTTCCCGCCCTACGACGCTCCGAGCGCGGCCAGCGCCCGCGCGTGCGGATTCTTGCCCTCGGTGGGCTTCAGCACGTCGCCGATCGCTTCCTCGAAAACGCGGAGCGCGTTTTGCGCAAAGTCGGCTCTTTGACCGCCTCTACTTGCTCGTGTAGGCATGCGGATAGTGTGACAACCATGTGGAGGAAGAACAATGGCAACGTGCCCCGGCAAAACCCCGAGTCCCAACCCCCTCCTCGGGATGAGCTTCAGATGTTCAGCAGAACTGCTTGCCACCATAACGTTTGCGGCTTTCGCATTCATCTCCGTCGTTGGCGCAAGCCATCCTTCCTTCGCCCAGAACGCTCCGGCCGACCCAGCGCGAGAACAGTTCGCCCAAAACTTAATCGCTGCCTTGGAATCAAAAGATCCCGCACGGGTGAAAACCCTGATCCACCCTCAGGTCCTGGCATGCAAGAACTTCGCCGAATATTTCGACCTCTTGAAGGGGCAAGAGTTCCAAAGTCTACCTGTTCCTGGCTATAAAGTTTCCTTCACCGCTCTCCCGGGAGATTTCAAGGTTCCTTTTCTGCCGCCAGATAAGTTTGCGTTTCCTGTCGCGCCGAGCTATCAGCTCCAGATTGATTGGCAACGAGGCGCGAATTCGCTTGTCAGTCTCATCCATTTCATCGCCGAGAAGGATGGCGCGTGGTGGCTTGTCTATCCGTGTCCCAACGACGCCGGAATTCAGCTAGTGCCTCAGATGGTCGAGGGCAGCCACGAACAGAAGTAGCTAGCCATCACGCTAGGCTCGTGGAGGCAAATTATCATGCTCTGCAACGAAGGCCACGCGGAGGTTGAGCCTTGCTCAAAAGATCGCCGGCAGTACAGATGCAGATGCGGCAGACAGTGGGACGGGGATTATGACGAGTTCGGGGGGCGATTGTGTGGTCAGCCACAACAGCAGAGAGAGTTTTGCTGCTGTGACTGGGGCAGTAGCTCAGCTGGGAGAGCGCCGGACCACGAATCCGGGGGTCAGGGGCTCGACTCCCCTCTGCTGGTGCCGCCTCGTTTTTTCTAAAACCATAAGCTAGGCGGTAGCTCGCGCGCAACGATTTCTATGACCGCCCCCTCAAGCCCAGCGGCATTGTAGAATTCGCTCTTGAAAGTTGAGGGCTGCGTTGCGGGATCGCTGGTGCTCAAAGGTTGATTCGCCACCAGCCGATGGCGCAAGTCTCTGTTCTGATACCAGGCTAGGACATCTGCGGCCTGAAGCCCGGTCACGATCTCATCGTCAGCCGCAGAAAAGACACTGAAGAATCGCTTAACGTCGGCTCTGCCTTTCCGAATCTCCGCATACAGCCTGTAGCATTGTACCGCGTATTCTTCGTCGTCATCGAAAATTAGCGAGCCCGACCCCTTGGGGTACGGTTCGCCCAGTTGAGCCTCCCACTCCTGAATCTTCTTCATGACCAATCGCATCAATCGAGAAAAGCAGAACTGCATCGGCTTGCGCTTTCCGATCAATTGCTGTTTCCATCTGTCCATCGTCCGGTAGTAGTCGAGGTCAAGACCTACCGCAACTGCCGCTTGCAGATTTTCCTGAATTGCCTTCTGATAGTCTGCAAGCTGCCGATCTACTTCCGCGTTCCCCAGTTTCGTCAGTTCCCGCATGTGAATGTAGCGGCGGGCATCTCTGTCGAGAAGGCCGCGCCATTTTTCATTGAACGTGTGCCACGTTTCGCTGTCGGCGATGTACGCACAAAAGCAGAGGAAGTGTGAATCATTCAGTTTTCCGCTTTCGTCGGCGTAGATTTCGATCATTCTGACCACCACTTGAAACCTAAATCGAGCAGCTCTCGCGAAAGCAGGCGGATGCCAACCGCCGCGCACGCGCGGAATCCCGTTGTCGAGATCCAGCAACCCCTCTAGCAGGCTGTTGAGGAAAGGGGTTGATTACTCAGTTTCGTAGTTCGTTAAGAGCGCAACGCTGGGATTACAGGTCTACCCGCGAGCCACTTTCATGCGCCGCGCGGCATGGAACAGTGGTGTGGATTGATGATTCATGCCGGAGCCCCACTGAGCTTGGCGATTCTGAGCAGGTTGTAGGCGGCGGCGACCAAGTAGGCGTGCATCTGGACGCGCTCGCGACCGCGATAGCGCGTGCGCCGCAGCCCGCCGATGGTCTTCATCCAGCCGAAGGTTTCCTCGACCCGCTTACGGATCCATTGGCTGACAGCGTAGCCCCCATGGCGCACAGTACGAGCGTCGATGGCGGAGCCACCTGCGCGCGCCAGATTCTGCGCCACGTGCGGGGTGACCTTGAGCGCACGGCAGGACTCCACGAAATCGTGGGTATCGTAGCCCTTGTCGCCGCCCAGCGTGATCCTGCGGCGCCCGGGCAGACTCTCGCCGACCATTGCCAGCGCCGCGCGCCGCTCGGCACGTCCATCCGCCGGCTCCACCTGAAAGTCGATCAAGATGGTGTTGCGATTCTCCATCAGGGCGTGGGCCGAGTAACAAAGCTTGGCCTCCTTGCCCGCACCCTTCTTGGCCAGCTGCGCCTCGGGATCGGTCGTAGACTGGTGGGTCTGATTGGTGCGCCGCTCGCCGTGGAAGTTCACTGTCGGATTGCCCGGGTCAGCGGGGGGCTCAGTCGGGCCCGCATCCCTGCGCTTGAAGCTCTTGAGCGAGGCCCAGGCTTCGATCAGCGTGCCATCCACCGTAAAGTGCTCGTCGCTGGTTAGCTTCAGCGCACGGGCCGCCGCCACTACGGTGCGGAAAAACTCGCCTGCCAGGTCGTGCTCAAGCAACCGCGCCCGATTGCGGCTGAAGCTGGAGTGGTCGAAGCCCGCCTCGTCCCAGTTCATATCCAGGAACCAGCGGAACAACAGGTTATACTCCAACTGCTCGCACAACAGCCGCTCGCTGCGCACGCTGTACAGCGCCATCAACAGCGAGGCTTTCAACAACCGCTCCGGCGGGATCGAGGGCCGGCCCACTTCACTGTACATCTGCTCCAACCGCGCCGAGAGTTCTTTGAGCGCCACCTCCGCCAGCCCCTTGATCAACCTGATCGGATGGTTGCTTGGTACCCGCTGCTCAGGGTTAACCAGGGTCAGCATCGTGGTCTGGGGCCGATCGTAGCCGCGCATCTTCCGCTTCCTCCTCTACCCAACTGGCCTCCTTCCACTATATAGATGCAAACCCATCTGTCGATCCTATCGAAAGGGGTTTCTCAACAGCCTGCTAGAAAGTCGCTTCTCCGCGTGCCAAGCCAGTCCTCTTGCAGCATGCGTCTGCCCTCGCTACGCTATGGCTCGCGAGCGTAAGCAAACGGCAAGATTGAACGACTAAAATCTCCAGGCAAGATTCAGTCGCTTGGTTTATTGGTTGTCTTCCGCTCCTTCACGACAAGCCTATACTGCCCCGTCAAGCGCCAACTCGACGGGGCTTTCGTCGTTCTACCATTGCCCGCGATGATCGTTCAAGATTGGGGCGAGGAAGGCATATGCTTTGGAATCCAGACGGAACCGAGCAAATCCACAGTGTTCCCCACGACGAATCTTGGCAAGTCTTGCGTAGACGGCTCAGTACGGCTGAGTTTGATGCGATCGAAGATGCTCTAAACGCAAAGATCGACGCCGACATGAGACTAGGCAAGGATATCCAGACAAGTAGTTGGATACCTGGAGCAGACTGGACCGGCGGCCCATATGAGCCCATCTGGAGTAACGCGGCTAGACGCAACGCGGAGCTTGCCGGGATGATGTTCGGCCTGATGGTGTGGCACACCTTCATGAATCGCGACGAGGACTGGACCTTTCACCGCTATGAGAACCTTGCGAAGGGGCTAGTCTACTTTGTTATTTATCCTCGTCGTGAACATTAACTAGGCGCACCTTCGCGCTAGCCATTCTCTAAGCCCATGTTCCAATAGGTCAGGCGTTGAAGCTTGACGGTTACTTTGATGACGAGCTTTACGTTCGCCTTATTGTCTGGCGCAAGCGGCCCCAATAGCCGCTCCGACTCCACGCGGAAGCTCGTAATGAGGCTGTCATCTTCCAGCAGACATGCGAAGGGTGTTTCTGATTTATCTGGAATTGCGCTAGCCGAGGGGAGTTCGCTCGCATCCTTCGGCATTCCGCAGCGCGTCAAAAAGCACCTTCAACCGATTATCGATATCGCCACCAAAGTTCACGATGAAACCGCGCGGTTCGCGACGCAGGAACAAGATATCCAAATCGCAGACCATGAATAGAATGCGGCTAACTAACGGTACGAACCGGAATGCGCCGATCTGCTTGAAGGGAAGATCAAGCGCTGCCTCATCGGGGGGATTTTCGGGGTTGGTTCGTGAGAGCCGCTGCGCGTTGAACGTTTTTGCGCCAAGTTCTGCGGTTGTGCTCCAGACATCGCGAAGCTGTGGTTGAAACTCTTCCCGTAGCCGATGCTTGTCCTGCGTCCGCTTGTCACCATCGGATGCGGCATGCAGCGGCCCGCTATACGTGAGCGTGAATCTCATAACTTCCACCGGCCAATTCAGATCGGCTTGCCCAAGTAATATCGGATTCACGGGCATAGCGCACCTCGCTGGCGATCCCAAGGCGCGCTAATACTCGGTTCATGGTCGTCCGATCCCCCGGCATCCGGCGGTGCCTGAGCAGCTTCCAGCACAATTTGCTTGACTGTCCATTGCAACAAAATCGCCAGTTCGGGCGAGAGGTGCTGCGGCCCTGCACCTGCCCGTGTTTATCGCCCCCTGATGAGCCTTGGATGGACGACAATTGAAAACCGGCCACTACCATCCCCGGCAATCGCTTTCTCCCCGCCGCCCGATGTGCCACGCTCTGAGGCTTTGGAGACTCGACCTTGAAGTCTGGAATTATCGGCGCGCGAGGCGCCGGGAAATCGACCGTGTTTCATGCGTTGACCGGGATGGCTCCCATTCCGGGCCAGCCCGACGCCAAGAATCGCGCGCGGCTGGGGCAGATCAAGGTCGCCGACCCGCGGCTGGATTTTCTCTCCAAGGCCCATCAGTCGAAGAAACTGGTGCCCGCCGAGCTGACGATGCTCGACTTCGCGCCCAATCCCAAGGAGCAAAAGGAAGGCGCGGCCCTCGACTTGAGCCTGCTTCCGCTGATTCGCGATCTCGACGCATTGCTGATCGTGGTCCCGCAGTTCGGCGGCAATCGGGTGCCGCTCGCGGCCGCGATCGAGGCGATCGAGGCGGAGCTGGTGTTCGCCGACTTCGAGCAGACCGAGCGGCGCTACGAACGGCTCAAGAAAGACAAGGGCCTCAGCGACTTTGAGCGCGCCTCGCTGGAGCGATGCCTCAAATGGCTGGAGGCCGGCAACGCGCTCAGGACGCTCGAGATGACGGCGCAGGAGCTGCAGGCGTTTTCGAGCTTCGGATTCATCTCGCGCAAGCCCGCGATGGTCGGGGTCAACTGCGACACCGACAGTGCAACCGCCGAATTGAGCCCGGCCGAGCGCGCCACGCTGAGCGAGCGCGGCCTGGAGGTCTTCAGAATCGCGGCCGCCTTTGAGGCCGAGCTGTGGGAGCTCGAAGCCGACGCGCAGCGCGAGTTGCTGCGCGAGGCCGGGCTCGACCGGCCGGCCCGCGAACGGCTGATCGCCGCGCTGTATCGCCATCTTGGGTTGATCACCTTCTACACCGTCGGCGAGCCCGAAGCGCATGCGTGGCCGCTGCGCAATGGCGCCACCGCGCTGGAGGCCGCGGCGGAAATCCACAGCGACATCGCGCGCGGGTTCATCCGCTGCGAGGTGATGGGCTACGACGATTTCGCCGCGGCGGGCTCCGAAGCGAAGGTGAAGGAAGCAGGCAAGTTCAGGCTCGAGGGCAAGGACTACGTGATGCGCGACGGCGACATCATCCACGTCCGGTTCAAGGTGTAGCGGTTTCCACGGGCGCGCACGCCCTCACCCGGCGGGCGCTTGTTTAAGCAAGCGCCCGCCGACCTCTCCCGGTTCGCGGCTGCGTCAACGACGCAGACGCGGGAGAGGTGAACAACGGCGCCCTGCGTTCACCTGTCGCCCAGCCGCCTGTAGAAGTTCAACGCGTTCTCCGAGAGCACCGCGCGTTTCTGATCGTCTGTTAGTCGCGCGTGATTCACGATCATTTCGGCAGCGTCGGGAAAGCGCGCGTCGAAGTGCGGATAGTCCGACGCCCACATCAGGCGCGAGGGGCCGAGCGACGCCAGCGCCTCTGGCAGCAGCTCCTCGTCGGGATCGAACGTGAAGTAGCATCGCGGGCCGCGCATATGCTCGGAGGGCGCGCGCTTCAGATGCGGCGTGTGGCCGCCGAAGTGCCGATAATGGTCGTCCATCCGTTCGGCCCACCATGGCACCCATGAGATGCCGCCCTCGAAGAATCCGATGCGCAGCTCTGGATAACGCTCGAACAAGCCGCCGCCGACTGCCGACGCCATCGCGCGCATCTGATGCCATACGTGGCCGGTCAGATGCATCAGGAACATGTTGTCGCCAACATCCTCACGGCCGGGCGCGAATGGCGGCAGATCGGTGCCGCCGTGAAAGCAGATCGGCAGGCCGGCGTTCGCGGCTGCACGATAAAGCGGATCGAAGTAAGGATGGTCCGCGAGCCGTCCATCGAGATTACCGAAGGTCATGATTCCGACCGCCCATGGCTCCCGCGCAAGCCATGCGACTTCGGCGGCGCATTTCGCCATATCGCGCTGCGGCACGATGCCGACGCCTTTGATTCTCGCCGGATAAGCCGAGCAGTATTCGCCGAGCCATCGGTTGTAGGCGCGAGCCAGCGCGGCCTCGAATTCGGGGTCGGCGACCACGCATACCGAGGTCGCGACGGTGGCGAAGCAGACCGCAACGTCGATCCCCTCGCGATCCATATCGCGGATGCGCTCGTGGGGGTCGTAGCCGCCGCCGGCGAGGCCTGCGGATGATTCCGTCCCGAGGGAAACTTGCTGAGGCTCGGGTTCTCTTTTGTTTCGCCCAGCGCGCGTGCCGCCGAGCGCCATTTGGGATACAGCGCGGGGATGATACCGAGGTTGCCGGCGCCCACGCCTTTCAGGATCGCTTCGATCGCGGGGCGAAACTTCGGATCGATATGAGTACGATACAGGTCGGCGGGTTCGGTGACGTGCCCGTCCGCGTCAATAACCTGGAAGCCGTTCAGCGCCATCGGATTTGCCGAATTCTTCCCGCGCTCACCACGTCCTGTCAACGCCCATGCGAAGGCAGGCGTTTTCCGGCGCTTTTCGACGCTCGATCAGGCCGGCGTCCGCAATCCGTACGGCTTGCGCCCTAGTCACAGCGCTGAAACAATGCCCATCTAACCCCCGCCAGAATGGAGAAGCAGGCTGCGTCCCTGATGCGAAGAATCGAGACCCTAATAGTCCGCTTTGAGACCTTGGCGATACTGGTCGCGCTGGGATTTTACCTGTGGTTCCTGAGGCGCTTCGGGGTCGGCCAAATCGTCGAGTACCTGCGGCTGGCCGCGTGGGGGCTCGCGCTTACGATCGCGCTGGAGACCGTCGCGCGCGCGGCCAACGCCCTGGGATGGTGGGTGGCGATCGTGAATCGGCCGCGCGGGCTGCATTTTCCGCAACTGTTCGCGGTGCGAATCGCGGGTGAGGCCGTCGACTATATCACGCCCACCGCACAACTGGGCGGGCAGCCGGTGATGGCCTCGATGGTGCGGCGCAAACTCAGGATGCCGGTGGGGATGGCGACCGTGGTGATCGCGGCGCTGGCCGAGGCGATCGGACAAATCGGGTTCGTCACCGCCGCACTGCTGATCTCTATTCCGATGGAAGGGCAAGTGCGCAGCCTCTTTTGGGCCGTGATCGGCGGTCTGGCGTTCGCGATCGCGCTGATAGGCGGCTTCTTTTTCGTGCAGATGAAGCGGCCGTTTTCCCATCTGCTCGAGGCCGCCTCGGGAATCGTGCCGATGTTCAACGATCCCGAGGTGAAGTCGGGCGCTGCCGAAGCCGATGCGATCCTGAAGGACTTCTACGCCAACCATCGGCTGCGGCTGGTGGCATCATGCGCCTGCTACCTTTTTGCATGGAGCCTGGGGCCGGTGGAGATCTACATCCTGCTCCGGCTGCTCCATCAACCGGCGCCGCTGATGGTCGTGCTGGTGGTCGAGGCGGTGGGGCAGCTAATCGAGCGCGCCACCTTTCTGATTCCGGCCAAGCTCGTCAGCCAGGAGGGCGGCAAAGCGCTGATCTTTGCCGTGCTGGGCTATCCGGCGGGCTTGGGCTTCGTGGTTGGATTGCTCAGGCGGATCAAGGAACTGGTCTGGGTTTTGTTCGGGCTGATCAGCCTGGCGGTTTATCGCCTGCTCGCAGAGCGCGCGGGGCAGGACGAAGCGGCAGGGGCTGCACGGGAACAGGTCCTGGAAATCGGGCGCGCGCAGGGAGAAAACTGGCTATGAAAAAAATTGCAGCCGCATGCGCGGCAATCGCGATGCTTTGGAACGTCGCCGCGCGGGCCGGCGTAGTCGTGGAACAGAGTGAAACAGTCTCCGGCACCCGCGGCCCGGCCTCAGGAGCGCATCAGCGCACCGTCATGGTCGAGGGCCACAAGGAAAAGGTGATTCTGGAGGGCGGCCGCTTCATGATTGTCGATCTCGACAAGGGCACGCTCAGGATGGTCAACGGCGCCACCAAGACCTACTTCGAGTCACCCTTTCCGCCCAAGGGTCCGCAGGGCCAGATGGTCAGGCAATTCATAGGCGACCGCTTCGGCTACAAGAAGACCGGCAACACCCGCACCGTAGCCGGCTACAAATGCGAGGAGTACACGACCTCGACCAAGACACCGAACAGCGAGTCTTCCAGCACCGCGTGCTATTCCACCGAGGCTCCCGGCGCGGCCGAATACGCCGCCTTCCAGAAGGCCGCCGCGCTCAAGCTCGAGCAAGCGACCGGAGGCGGCGCGACCGAGACCGGCAGTATGCCGGGCGGCATTCCGCTGGCCACCAACAGCAGCCGCAAGCTGCTGAGCATCTCGATACCCGGCTTATCGCCGGAGCAGGCTGCGAAGATGAGCCAGATAATAGCGAATCATCCGCCGATGCTGTCTGAAACCACGGTCACCAAGATCACGACGCAGACTCTGCCGGCCGATACTTTCTCCATCCCCGAGGGCTATACCAAGCGCGAGATGCCGGGGCCCCGACCCGGGATAGCTGGGATGGGCGGCCCTATGGGAGGGATGCGATCCGGTAATGTGATGGGCGTGCCGCCGTTGGCCATGCCGCCGAGCGCGCCAGGCGGCGCTCCGGTGTTGCCGACGGGCCCCAACACCAACGCTCTGCCCCATTAGCCGGCGCGCGCCGCGCATCGCAAAGAATGTCGAGCCGGCGGGGCGAGGCTGTGCTACGCCTTGGCGGGCTCGGCATCCGCGGCTTTCGCGCCGCCGAGCGCCACGCAGGATTCCCGCAGCCAGGTTGCGGTCGAGAACTCGTCTTCGCAGAACAGCCTGAGCGCTTCGCGAGTCTCGATATCTTCCTTGATTAGGGCGGCGAATTCCTGAATCGGCTTGACGGCGTCCTTGGCCTCGCCGGTCCGCGACGCCAGGCGATGCAGCTTGTCAACGTCGCTGACGTTGGGATTGGCGAGGTAGTCGCCGGCCTTGCGGCCTTCCTCATTGATGCTCGCGCGCTTCTCGCCGCCCAGCTCCAGCACACGCTGCTCGAAGACCCGCGCGTGGTAGCTCTCGCGCTCGGCAACCATCCTGAGCCCGCTGCGGATGCAATCGGTCTTGCATACCGCGGCCCAACGGGCGAACGCTTCGCCGCCGCCGGCTTCTCCGGCGCGCACCTTGTCCAGAAAGCTGATGATCGCGTCGCGCTCCGACTTATAGGTCCGGCCGAAGGCCTGGAAACCGCGGCCGTCGTTGGACTCCGGCGCGGAGCCGCTGCGCTCGAGCTGGGCCATCTCGGCTTCGAAGGCCTCCTGAGTGATTATGCCGCTGCGATAGGCGCGCAGCAGTTGCTTGAATTCGAAGTCGCGGCTCATTGGCTTACTCCTGTCCGGCGGTATCTGGCAGAGCTTATTGCCGGTCTCGCGATTTTGTCAAATCTGCGCAGCATGCTTGATGCGATCGCACAGCGCGGGCTACAAGCCAGTTACAGGTCAGGTCCGGAGTATCACATGCCGAGAATCATCGTGGAAAAAAATCTCGAGGCGCCGATGCGCGACGGATGCGTGCTGCGGGCCGACCTCTACCGGCCCGACGGCCCCGAGCGGCTCCCGGTGTTGCTCAATCGCACGCCGTATGACAAGTCGGTGCCGGCAATCTCGATGATGACGCTGGACGCGCTCCGTGCCGCGGGCGCGGGCTACAACGTGCTGGTGCAGGATTGCCGCGGGCGCTTTGCCTCCGACGGCACGTTCACCTGCTTCAAGGACGAGCCGCGCGACGGCTACGACACGATCGAGTGGGCGGCGCGCCAGCCGTGGTCAGACGGCAAAATCGGCTCCTACGGACCGTCGTACATGGGCGCGACGCAATGGCTGGCGGCCACGCTGGCGCCCCCCAGTCTCAAGGCGATGGCCCCGTCGGTCACGGCCAGTGACTATCACGACGGATGGACCTATCAGGGTGGCGCGTTCGCGCTCTTCTTCAACGTAAGCTGGTGCATGATCGCGTTGGCATTGCCGCGGCTGTTGCGCGAGCGTAGCTCCAATCCGGCCGCGATGGCGGAGCTTGGAGCGGTGATGGGCAGTATCGATCGGATGGTCGATCAGATGCCCTTCACGCCGCTCAAGGAATTTCCGCTGTTCAAGGCCGGTGCGCCGTTTTTCTTCGAATGGCTGGAGCATCCGGGCTACGATGACTATTGGCGCGGGCTCTCGATTGAGGAGCGCCACCGCCAAATCACCGTGCCGGCGCTGAATATCGGCGGATGGCACGATATCTTTCAGGGCGGCACGATTCGCAATTACCTGGGGATGAGGTCGCGCGGCGGCAGCGAAGCGGCGCGGATCGGGCAGCGCCTCATGATGGGTCCGTGGAACCATTCGGTGCCGTTCACCAATCTGGTCGGCGACGTCGACTACGGCTTCCGCGCCAGCCCGATCTCATCCGACGTGGACGGCGCGCATCTGCGCTGGTTCGACTACTGGCTCAAGGGCAAGGCCAACGGTGTCGAGCGCGACGGCGCGGCGCGAATTTACGTGATGGGCGCCAACGAATGGCGCGAATACAAGGATTGGCCGGTTCCGGGCGCCGAGTTCCGCCGCTATTACCTGCACAGCCGGGGCCGCGCCAACAGCGCCGCCGGCGACGGCGCGCTATCGGCCGATTCGCCGGGCGCGGAACCTCCTGATTCATTTCTTTACAATCCGTTTGATCCGGCGCCGACGCACGGCGGCGGGCTATGCTGCTATCCGCCGGCGCTGCGCGGCGGCGCGTTTGATCAGAGTCCGATCGAGCAGCGCGCCGACGTGCTGGTCTACTCGAGTGCGCCGCTGGCCGAAGACCTCGAAGTGATCGGCCCGGTGACGCTGACGCTGTATGCGGCCTCTTCCGCGCCCGATACCGATTTCACCGCCAAGCTGGTGGACGTTTCGCCGTGCGGCTTCGCGCGCAACCTGACCGACGGCATCATCCGCGCGCGCTTCCGCGAATCGTCTTCGGTGGCGGCGCTGATGACGCCGGGCAAAGGCTACGAATTCACGATTGACCTGTGGTCCACCGCCAACGCCTTCAAGGCGGGCCATCGGATCAGGCTGGAGGTAAGCTCGAGCAACTTTCCGCGCTTCGATCGCAATCCGAATACCGGCCACGATCTGTTCGCCGACGCCGAAATGCGTCCGGCGCTGCAGACCGTGAGGCATGAGCGCGGCTGCGCGTCATACCTGACGCTCCCGATCGCGCCGCAGAATCGGCAGTGAAGAGAGAGGTGACTCCGGCGCGTCGGCGCTGACGCGCGCCAGAATCTCCCGCGCGGACTTTTCGGCGCGGTCGAGCACGCGCGGCAGATCGACTTTGATCAGCGCGCCGGCGCGCTTGACCAGCTGGCCCGCGATCATCACGTCGCGCACGTCATGCGCCGTGGCCTGGAACACCACGCTGCCCGCGGCGTCGTGCCGCGGGCGCATCGTGAACGAATCGCCGCCCAGCACGATCAGGTCGGCCTGCTTGCCGGGCGCGAGCGAGCCGACCTTCGCTTCGAGCCCGCACGCCTGCGCGCCGTTGACGGTTACCCATTGCAGCACGTCGCGCGCGCGGTAGCTGAGCTTCTCGGGCATTGCGCCTGAACGATTGATCAGGTCGTTGTCTGCGAAGCGCTGATAGGCGAGCCCCAGCCGCATCTGGGTGAACAAGTCACCCGAATTCAGCGACACGATGTCGCAACTGAGCGTGGGCTTGATTCCGAACTGGCGGCATTTGCCGAACACCGGCGCGCCCATCCCCATGTTCAGCTCGGTCTCGGGCGAGATCGAGACCTTGGCGTTGGACCGCGCCAGCATCGCCCATTCTTCGTCGCCAAGCGCATTGCAATGGATATGCACCTGGTCGGCGCCGAGCAGACCGGCGGCGTCCATCTCGCGCACGCCCATGCAAATCGCCGAACCCCATACGCATCCGGTATGCGCGGCGATTCGTCCGCCCACGCGCCGCGCCGCTTCGATCTCGGCCATCGTGTCGGCCCATGGAACCAATCCAACTTCGGTGAGCGCCACACCGGTAGTCAGCAATCCACCGGGCTGTAACGACGCGGAAATTCGTTCGAGGTCGGCGATGCGCGCGCTGTGCGTGGCGAACGCACGGCTATCAGGGCTCGAGGCGAAGAAGCCGTAACAGAACAGCGCCCGGATTCCCGCGTGCGACAGGCCGTCGAGCGCCGCGTCGGCGTGCATCGGGGTGTTGTTGCAATGCGAGAAATCCAGGATGGTCGTGACACCGGCGTTGATCGCTTCGAGCGCGCCGAGGTAGTTGCCGATGTAGACATCCTCAGGGTTGTAAGCCCGGCACAGCGCCAGCCGGACACCATTGAAATAGTCATTGAGCGTCCAGTCGGCGCACAGCCCGCGCATCTGCGTCTGCCAGGTATGGCGATGAGTATCCACCATCCCCGGCATCACGATATGGCCGCGAGCGTCGATCAGCTCGGCATCGAGGGCCTGAATTCGGGGCGCGATCGCCGTGATGAGATCGTCTTCCACCAACACGTCGCCGGCGGGCAGATCGCCCAATTGCGGGTCCATCGTGAGGATATGACCGCCCTGAATCAGGATGCGCTGCTTAGTCATCGCGCCCGCCTCATTGACTGGCTAATGTGCAATCGCTTCCTGCTCGCCTGCTCCGAGGTAGTCGAGAGCGGGATCGATGCCGCTAATGCGGCGAACCCTCAGCCATTTCGGAGGTTTCGCGCTCCACCGCTGTACCGCGATTGGAGCTTCGGGATGCTTGAGTTCGCCTACAACAGAGGTCGGGACCAAAAGCTCATCGAAGAGTTTGGGTAGGACATCCAGATGCTCAATCAAGATCAAATAGTTCAGTGGGGTAGTTTCGGCAACAAATGTTCACGCCGGCGCTTCTAACGCCGCCGGCGCTCCTCGCCGCCGCGCAGGGTCAGGCGGCCCCGTTCGAAATCTTCGACGGCATAATCGGGAACCCGGAGGTCACCGGCTTTCTCCCCCGGCGACCGGACCGTGAACCTACCGACCGTGCACCGGCAGCATCATTGGCAGTAACAGGCATAGGTGAAATTCTGCCCAGTACAATATGAATTGTTGGTCCCAGACGTGCACTGGTTGCAGTTGTCCGGGCACGGGCTGTTACAGTCTGTCGGGTCGTTGGTGCACTTGAAGGGCGTCGGGCTTGAGGTGCTTGTGCATATTCCGTTCGTGCACGTAAACCCGGCCCCGCAGTACACGCCACAACCCCCGCAGTTGTTCGGATCGGTCTTCAAATCTTTGCAGACCCCGTTGCAGTCCGTCTCACTCGAACTACAGCCACCGCAGGTCTGGCCCTCCGGCGTGCAGCTGTTGCCAGGACAGTTCTTATAGCCGTTGTTGCAGAGCCACCCGCAATATCCGTTAGTACAAGCGACGTGAGCGCTCGCAGGCGGCGTAGGACACTGCGAGCAACTGCTGCCGTTGCAATCCATAGAGCCGCTGTTGCAGCTCCAAGTGCACGTTCCGTTGGAGCAGCCAGTGGAGGTCCCATGTGAGGGGGCTGAACAGACATTGCCGCAGGACTTGCAATTCTTGGGGTCGGATTTAGTATCCACGCAAGTGCCGCCACAGCTCGTTTGCCCGGCCGGACAGGCACATTTGCCACCTTGGCAGGTGTTGCCGTTTGAGCAGGCGTTTCCACAGGCCCCGCAGTTGTTCGGATCGTTGCTCTCATTGACGCAACTGTTGCCGCACTGGGAAGTGCCGCTCGGACAGCTGCAGGCGCCACCCTGGCAGGTCTGGCCCCCCGAGCAGACGTTCCCGCACGTTCCGCAATTATTGGGATCTGTCTGAGTATTAGCGCTATTGCACTGGCCACTGCCGTTAGGGCAGTAGCCCTTGTCACAGGTGAGCGTGCACTTGCCGTTGAAACAGCCGTTGACACCGTTCATGGGGGATAAGCAGGCATTGTTACACATCCCGCAGTGGTAATTGTTTCCTGCGAGATCTATACAAACGTTATTGTTATTGCAGTCGGCCTTCCCGGGGGGACACGTCGTGCAATTTCCGGAGGTGCACGTGCAAACGCCCTTGGAACAGCTCGCCCCCTCGGTACATTGAATGAAGCAGTCTCCGCAAAAGTTAGGGTTATTAGACAGATTGACGCAGGTACGGTTGGTTGCAAAACCGCTGGGGCATGGGGTTTCCCCTGTTGGACAATTATTAGGCGGAACGTGAAGGCAGATGTTGTTTATGCATTCGTTGGGGGGGGTACACCCCGCGCAGGGATTCGGAATCGATGTGACGCATTGGTCTCCTTGGCAGAACGAGTTTGCTGGGCACCCCCTAGGGCAGATCGCGCTTGTCGCGCTGGGGCTAATAAGACTCAAGGCGATCGCAGCCATCGCCCAGAGAACAGGACGGCTTGCCCTTGTGCGGCTTGACATTGCGGTTTCTCCCGTTGGCTCAGGTGGCGTGATCGCGGCCGCACAGAGACTAGGAAACCGAGCGGCGCGCGTCAAGCCGACCGCGAGAACCAGGGCCGGTTTTAAGGCCCGATGAAGGCGTGCATCCGGCCCTGGATCTGGGCGGACGCGGGGCGGCGGCGCAGGGAATGACAGCATTCGGCCACCGGAATCGGAAGCCGCCCTGAAGAATTATTCGCCGGCGGATGGATCTTTGAAAATGCTCTCTCCCGATATTCGAGTTAATGACCCGGCCCTATTTGCCGATGCCGATTAAGGAGACCGACGCGCTGCTGGGCGGTGCGCCGTCGCTGGTGATCAAAATCGTCTGCTGGAACATGCCCGCCGCGGCCGGCGCGAACTTTACGGCTATCGCGCGGCTTTTGCCGTGGCGCAGGGTAAAGCTGCCGCCCTTGGCGCTGAACGGCGCGGTCAGCTTGCTCGTGTTGATGCTCCCGCGCAGAACGCCCAGTCCCGTGTTTTTGATCGAGAGGTTAAGCGACCTGCTCTGGTGCACCTTGACCGCGGGAAAGTTGAGCGCGCTCGGCGCCGAGAGCGTGCCGGGCACTCCGGTCCCGCTGATTCCGACCTGTGCGGCCGGGTTGCCCGGATCGTTACTCTTGATCGTGATAGTGCCGAAGTAGGTGATAGGCGAGGCCGGCTTGAACTTTATAGTGACCGCTTTGGTCTGATTTCGCGCCAACTGAAAAGCGCCCGCGCCGGCCGCGAGGCTGAACGGAGTTCCAGCCAGTCCGCTATTGCTCAACGAGCCGGAGAGCTTGTTCTTGCCGATGTTCTTGAGCTTGATCATGGCGCTCACCGCAGTGCCGATGCCCGTCTGGTTGAAGTTCACCGATGGAGGCGTGATCGATAGCGAGCTTGGGGTCGGTGTGGGAGTTGCCGCGGGCGGAAATTTTGCCACGAACGCGGCCTCGTAACCCTGAGAGTCGGTCTGGACCGCGCCTGCCGTGGCGGGAAAGTCGGTCGAAGTGGTATAGCCAGTTACATACGCACTCCCGGCGCTGTCCACCGCAATCGCATTGGATGCATCAATCCCGCTGCCGCCCAGGTAGGTCGAATACGCGAGCGCCGCACCGGCCGGATTGAGCTCGGTCAGGAACGCGTTCGAGCTGCCTTTGAGGCCGGTCTGGAACGCGCCGGCCGTGACCGGAAAGTCACCCGAGCCGGTTTGGCCGGTCACATCGACGTTGCCTGCCGGATCGAGTGCAATGCCGGCGGCGGCGTCAATCGCGCTGCCGCCTAGGTAGGTGGAATACACCAGCCCCGTGCCGTTGGGATTAAGCTTGCCGACGAATGCGTTTGCGCTGCCCTTAAGCATGGTCTGGAAGGCGCCGGCGGTGGCGGGAAAATCAGCCGACCCGGTTTCGCCGCTAACATAGGCGTTACCGGCGGTATCAACCGCGATGCCGGCGGCGGCGTCAATCGCGGCGCCGCCCAGGTAGGTGGAATACACCAGCGCCGTGCCGCTCGGGTTGAGCTTGGTCACGAACGCGTCGCCGGCGCCCTTGGGCGCACTCTGGAGCACACCGGCCGTAGTCGGGAAATCGATCGAATCGGTATAGCCAGTCACATAGCCATTGCCGGCAGCGTCGAGCGCAATACCGGTGGCGGAATCGGCTCCGCTTCCTCCCAGATAGGTAGAGTACGCGACCGCTGTGGCGGATGAGTTGACTTTGGTAACAAACGCGTTTGCGCTACCCTTGAGAGTGCTCTGGAACGCGCCGGCGGTCACCGGATAGTCGCCAGAGCCAGTGCTCCCAGTCACATAGGCGTTGCCGCCGGCATCTACCGCAATACCGTTGGCTACCTCAGGCCCGCTGCCGCCGAGGTAGGTTGAGTACGATAGCGTGGCGCCCGTCGCGCTGAGCCGGGCCACGAACGCGTCGTCATGGCCCTTAAGGGCGGTCTGCAGCACTCCGGCCGTCGTCGGAAAGTCGGTCGAGTTGGTAGCGCCAGTCACATAGGCGTTGCCGTTCGCATCCACCGCGATACCATTGGCGGAGTCCGACCCGCTTCCGCCGAGATAGGTGGAGTAGAGCAACGCCGTACCGGTCGAGTTTAGCTCGGTAACGAACGCGTCCGCGCTGCCATCGATCACGGTCTGGAACGCGCCGTCCGTAACCGGATAGTTGGCCGTAGAACTGATCGGAAAGTTGGTCGCGTAGGCGGTCCCGGCGATGTACGCGTGGCCCGCTGCATCGACCACGATGCTCTTCCCCATGTCTCCGGGGCTTGCCCCAAGGTAGGTGGAATAGACGAGCGCGGTACCGGCCGGGTTGAGCTTGGCCACGAATGCGTTCTGACTGCCTTTGAGCGAAGTCTGGAACGCGCCGGCCGTAGCCGGGAAGTTAGTTGAGCCGGTATAGCCGGTCACGTACGCATCGCCGGTGCTATCGACGGCAATGGCGTCGCCCGCATCAGTTCCGCTTCCCCCGAGATAAGTGGAGTACGCGAGCGTGCCGCTCGGGTTGAACTCGCATACGAACGCATCGAAGCCGCCGTTAAACGCGGTCTCGAACGCGCCGGTCGTAGTGGCGAGGTTGGTCGAGGTGGTAGAGCCAGTCACATATACGTTGCCGGCGCCATCCAGTGCAATTCCGCTGGCGACGTCCATACCGGTTCCGCCGAAGTAAGTGGAGTAGATTAGCGCGGTGCCGCCCGGATTGACCTCGGTCACGAACGCATTGGGGTTGCCCTTGAGAACGGGCTGGGGCGCACCCGCGGTGGTCGGGAAGTTGCCCGACCGGGTTTCGCCACTTACATATGCGTTGCCGGCGCTATCCACCGCAATGCCGGTGGCCGCGTCGATCCGGCTTCCACCCAGGTAGGTGGAGTAGGCGAGCGCCATGCCGCTGGCGTTGAGCTTGGCTACGAAGGCGTTAGCGAGGCCGTTGAGGGTCGTCTGGAACGCGCCAGCGGTGGTTGGAAAGTCCTGCGAGGCGCTTTCGCCACTAACATAGGTGTTGCCGGCGCTATCCACCGCGATGCCAAGAGCATTATCAGCCAAGCTTCCACCGAGATAGGTGGAGTACACCAGCGCGCCACCGCCCGGAGCGAGCTCGGCCACGAAGGCGTTGGCGCCACCGTTGAGAGTGGCCTGAAAGGCACCAGCCGTAGTCGGAAAATCAGCCGAGCCGGTGTGTCCAGTGACGTGCGCGTTGCCGGTGCTATCGACCGCAATAGCAGTGGCGCTGTCACTTCCGCTTCCGCCCAGGTAGGTGGAATAGACCAGCGCCGTACCGCTGGGGTTGAGCTCGGTTACGAACCCGTCGGTGCCGCCCTTGAGCGCGGCCTGAAACGCACCGGCCGTGGTCGGAAAGTTCTGCGAAGAGGCAGATCCGGTCACATACGCGTTGCCGGCCGCGTCCACTGCGATACCGGCGCCGGCGTCAGCTTCAGATCCGCCCAAGTAGGTGGAGTACACCAGCGCGGTGCCGCCTGCGTTGAGCTTGGTAACGAACGCGTTCTGGCTGCCTTCAAGGGCGATCTGAAACGCAGCCGCGGCGGCCGGAAACTGGGGCGACTCAGTGTTGCCGGTCACAAAGGCGTTGCCGGCGGCGTCAGCCGCGATGGCCGAGGCCGAAGACGCAGCCGCGCTTCCACCAAGGTAGGTGGCATAGGCGAGGACGGGATCCACCACCATCGCGCGGGTGTGATCATAGGCCGCGAACTCGAAGACGGCCTGCCGGCTCCCGCGCAGCCGGTAGCGGCTCGCGACGGTTCGTCGCACGCCGCCGATACTCTGGAACACCACGGGCGCATGCTCGATCAGCTCGCCACCGGCGACGTGCACGATCAGATCGCCGCGGCCGTTGAGCGTCAGGCGCCGGGCGCCATCGAAGCGCAGCGCGATCGCGGCGGGGTCGGCGCCCGGCGCAACTACGAAGTCATATTCCAGCTCGCGCTGGTTGCTGCCGTGATAGACCAGGTCGATCCCCGGGTAGACCTTGCCGTATCTAACCCGCGAGTAAGTCGGAATTCGCGTGCGCCACCGGTGCGGGTCTTTGCCGATAAAGTAGTTGGCCGTGCCCGGGAGCGGATCGATACCCTCGACGAGCGGATTCCGATTCGCGCCCACCAATCCCACCCGGACGATCGCGACCTCGCCCTTGCGCCGCGCTGTGCTCGACCCCGGCGCGACGCGCGGTATCCGTTCGCGCGGGTCCGACATTTCGGGCGGGTCCTGCTGGCCGCGCTTGCTCAAAGCCAGCACGGCTTCAGTGGCGGTCAGGAACAGCGAGTAGCCGTTGCCGCGCGAGAGGAATTTGACCCGCCGATCGCTCTGGCCCTGATTGGGCTCGAAACTAAGCGGCAACTCGCCGTAGCCGGCGCCGAGCGTCGCGCCACGGGCAAGCGGGAGACGATCAGAGTGGAGTATGGTCCGGTTCGAGCGGAAATCGGACGACGCGTTTGCGCGCAGCGCCGCGGTCGCGCCGGCCTGGCTGAGGATCAGCGCCGCGAGGAAAATCCCCCACGCCGTTCTGCAACTCATCAACCTCACCTTTGCAATTACAATCGCGCCGGCGAGTCTATGTCTATACGGCGCGCCGCCCGCTATCTCTGGACAAAGCAGCAGACGCGGACTTGCTGGAGGCATGCTCCGCCTTCCCGCGGTCGTCTTCGTGCTTGAGCAGCAAGGGGAAATGGGGGTCTTGGAATGGGGAATTATGCCCTTATTTCCTAGTGAAAGCCCCGTTTCCGGGGTTTTCGGCTTCCGAGTCGCCCCATTCCCCTTTACCAGCCATTTACCGGAAAAAGCGGCCCCGGATCAGGGACACGCCATCTACCCGTGGGTCTGCGAATAGGCGTCGAAAACTCGGGTCAGTTCTTGCCGATGAAACAGGAGCCTATCGTCGAACCGCAAACCTAGCGTTTGGGCGAGAGTGAAAAACCCTTCGCCGGGAGAGCCTGTTTGATCGACCACTACAGCCGACAGCATCACACGCCTTTCGCTGTAGGAGTCGCGGGAAATAGCCCCCAGTATTTGTCCCTGGGTGCGAAAATGGAAAGCCCCTTTTCCTATCTGCTTTCCCACCTCGCCATAGGTAATCCTGCGGCGCGAATTCGCGCATTGCAGCAAAAGGTCACGTACTGCATCGATCTCGGCTCTATGTCGGGCTTTCGTTTCTTCGCTCCATGAGTCCATTTTTCTCGCTCCTTCGTCTACTCCGTCACCGATAGAGATCACTTGCAGGCTTTAATTTGCGGGATCATCCGATGAAGTGGGATGCTTCCCCTTGAGGCGAGGGTCGTTGCTAGCCAGACATCGAGAGCGCGCGGTTATATCACGCAGCCGTCTGATTTGAAGTTCGCGAAGTTCCATGTCGTTAGTCATGTTCTTGTACAGGCCGCCCACATTATCCGGCGTCATATCGGACACTAGGCCCCGCCACGATTTTTGGAACTCGGTGCAAGCCTTGCGGCTGTCGAACACCCCCTGGATAGTCCAGTCGGCTAATGGTGGAGACTCACCCGAATCCACACTGCCGTATGGCGGGATCATCAAATACCAGCCCGTGAGCGCGAGGGCGGCGGCGTGGCGGAGGTTCATTTTCACCATCTCCTGCCCCCGATCCTGCCCCTCCCCGCGCCCAAAATAAAGGGCGGCCCCCGATCCGGGGACCGGGGCCTTAATCGGCCGTAAATCTGCCCCATCCCGGTCATCAGTTTTGCTCGACCGGCCCCCTCATCGATTACGCGGGAGACGGCTGCTTTGGAACGAGGAAGCTGCTATGTCTCCTGTGCATGGGGCAATACGGTGACGCGGCGATCCAAGCGACTCGCCTGGTTAGGGAGAGCGGCCTTTCTGCGGAGAAAGCATGGGAAGAGGCGGTGAAGGAGACAACTTGCCGACCTTCATCGCGGAAAAAGAGTTGCCCCAGAGGGGCTTATTTGGGTTTATGCGAGAATGGATTGGTCAAAGACGTTCCAAGGGGAACATATACCAAATCCAAGAGTAGCAAAGGATACGCTTTGGCCGTATGGCAAATCTTGATGTCAAAACCGGAGGCGTATAAGGACCCGGAGGCAGTGTGGGCTAAAGTAGCGCCCGGCAGAAAAGAAAAAAGTGAATTGAAGGTGGTTTTCGCGCTCTTCAATCACGATCTGCTTGAGAAAACCGCACACTAAACAGGTGAAAGAGTGAGACCCGCCTTGTTTTGGCCCCTCTATGCGCTGGCCGTTTTCGGCGCGATATCAGAATGTAAGGGAGCTTGGAGCAAACCGCACTCAGGCACCTATCGCTTCATGATCAGTTTTGGTTACGGTGTCTTTCTACTTTGGCTTGCGGTTACATTTGTACTGTGGGGAATACATATAAGCGTTTTTCCGTTCACTCTTCTGTCTGAGTAAAGACGCCCCAACAACGAGAAGGGGCCGGAGACCCTTCGGCCCCGGCCCCGTGATCGCCGATCGCGGCTGGTCTACTTCTTCGCGCGCTTCGCCTTCTTCGTTTTCGCGCCCGCGCCGTAGCGATCCTTGGAGCATTTCCGGCATCGAGCGTCTCCAAAGCTTTCCTGTGTCATTCTCGCGCGTGGCTGCCGCGCGAAGAATCCCGAACTCCGGTTGCAGGTACTTATAGCTTAAGTCCTCCCACTGGATGCGCTTCAGCCGAGCAGATCCGGGATTCTTCGCGCGCCAGCAAAGCAGACGCGCGAGAATGACAATGTCACCCTGAGCCTGGCCGAAGGGCGAAGGAAACCGGTCTGCAAGCGGGCTCGAAGGCCGGGGTCCCTCTGCTTCGCGCGGAGCGCTCGCCTCGGGATGACAGGCAAAAAGAGGAGCGCCCGGCCGCAGGTTCACATATCAGGCGTGCGAAAGAGTGTAAATCAACTTGTGGATGGGGAGTGAGTATTCGGGCGAATACTCAATGGCTATCAAGCGGCTATTCGCGCTTCCGGGCCTTCATCTACCTCTGGACGAAACAGCAGACGCGGACTTGCTGGAAGGCATGCTCCGCCTTCGCGCGGCGGCGGCCCATCAGAGTCGTCATCGTGCTCTCCGTGGCCCTTGATGCTCACCGTGTGATAGGGTTCTCGACTCTGAGTGAAGCGCGCGTGGGTTTGGCTACGAAACGGGTTTAGACCGGGGTGAAGTGGCGGCCGGCGAAGATTGGCGAGAAGGTCTATGATCTCAGCCATCTCCAGCCCTTTGAATTTGAATTCGTAATTCCTGAAAAAGACGGAAACCCGAGCCAGTCATATTGCATCAGCGTCTTGTTCAGCATGCATTGCTTTACTCGGGGAATCGCAGAAGGCGAAACTTTCGCCTCGGCGGAGGCTTATAGTGACGGCCGTGAAACGCGGCTCTTCGATGCGGGGCGGTACTGGCTCTCGATACAGCTCCCGGACATTGTTCGGAACATCGGCTCTCGGAAGTGCTTCCACACAGGGAAGGGAAATTTTCTGACGGTGGAATTCTTGGACGAGGGCGGAAGACGAGTTGAATACTCGGTCTTCTTCAGGGTCTCGAAAAGCGGGAACCCCGCGTCAGAGCTGACTCTCAGGGTAGAGAGCGCCTATGTTGATGAACGAATACCGCGCGGTCGGCGCCGACCTCCCAGCCCAATCAAATTTTCGGTGATCGCGTACAACACGTCGGTAGGAAAACCGATCAAATCGCCTCCAAAATGAAAAAGGCCCTCCGTGCGGGAGGGCCTTTTTCGACCGAAAACTACTTCGCCGGGTACCTCTTGGATATGGCCACTCTTGGGTGGAGACCGGGAAGTTCCCGGCGGGCGAGCGCTTGCACCCAGCTTAGGCGCTCTTTCCGTATTTCCTGACGCTTCTTAATATGTACCGGCGGCACGTCCCCTGTCAAGATGAATCCCCAACGCCGTTCTGCAACTCATCAATCCAATCTTACCTTGCAATTGCAATCACGCTGGCAAGTCTATGTCTATACGGCGCGCCGTCCGCCATCTCTGGACGAAGCAGCAGACGCAGACTTGCTGGACGCATGCTCCGCTTTCGCGCGGTCGTCTTCGTGCTTGAGCAGCACCGAGAGCGACGCGCGGATCGCGGGAGTGTCGAGCTCCTTGACGCCCAGGCGCAGCAGGGCGCGCGCCCAATCGAGCGTCTCTGCGATCGAAGGGGGCTTCCTGAGCTGGAGCTTGCGGAGCGTGCCGACATACCGCGCGGCCGCGGCGGCGAGCTTGGCGTCGAGCTCGGGCACCTTGAGCTCGATTATGCGCCGCTCCTGCTCGGCGCCTGGAAAGTCGATGAACAGATGCAGGCAGCGGCGGCGCAGCGCGTCGGAAAGCTCGCGCGCGCGATTGGAGGTGAGCACGACCACCGGACGCTCGACCGCCCGCAGCGTGCCTAGCTCCGGCACGCTGACCTGAAAGTCGGAAAGCAGTTCGAGCATGAAGGCTTCGAACTCCTCGTCGGCCTTGTCGACTTCATCGATCAGGAGCACCACCTTGTGCGGCGCGGAGATCGCTTTGAGCAGCGGCCGCTCGAGCAGGAAATCGCGCGAAAAGATGTGCTCCGAAACTTCGTCCCATCGCAGCCCCGCGTCCTCGCCGGCCTGAAGGCGCAGGAGTTGCTTTTGGTAGTTCCATTCATAGAGCGCGCGCGCCTCATCGAGGCCCTCGTAGCATTGCAGGCGGATGAGCTCGGTCTTGAGCGTGTCGGCCAGGACCTTGGCGACCTCGGTCTTGCCCGCGCCGGCCGGTCCTTCGATCAGGAGCGGCTTGTCGAGCGCGAGCGCGAGGAAGATCGCGGTCTCGACGCGCTCGTTGGTGACGTAGCGGGCGCGCTCAAGGCCTTCGCGGACAAATTCGAGCGTAACGTCCATCGCAGGAAAGCATTGCCGGAGGCTCCAACAGTGTCAATCGACTTTGCGAGGCGGCGAAAGTCGCGTTCGTATTCGCGGCGTGCGTAAGCACCGCGGATTACGTAGCCGGGATGGTACATCGGGTAGAGGCGCAATCCGCCGACGCTCGCGATCGCGGGGCGACGCGGATTGAAGATCGCATCGCGGCCGGCGAGCTCGCGCCAGGCCATGCGCCCCAGGCATACGACCGCGCCCGGCCGCACCAGCTCTAGCTCGGCGCGCAGATGCGAACGGCACTGGGCGATCTCTGTGGCGCTGGGATCGCGATTTCGGCCGCGCGCGTCACGCGGGTTGCATCGCACCAGATTGGTGATGAAGACGCGGCGCAGCCCGGCCGCATGAATCATTTGCCGAAGCAGATCGCCCGAACGGTCGCCGCTGAAAGGAATTCCGGTGCGATCGCCGCCGAAGCGGCCCGGCGCGATACCCACGAACGCCACCACGGCCGGGGCCGCGCCGTGTCCGGGCACCACTCGCGAGCGGCATCGCACCAGCGCCGGGCATCGCGCGCATCCCAGCATCGCGGTACGCAACGCGTCGAGCGCGCGGCGTCGCGATTGGCTCGAGATGCGCGCGGCGATGCTCATCAACCTCACTGCCTGGCGGGCGTCATTACCTGACGATGATCCGCGGCGCGCGGCGGCGCTCGGTGAACAGCCGCAGGCGGTAGCGCGCTCCACTCAGCTCGTTGCGCGGGCTTAAGCGCAACTCTTCGGTGTAGGCGGAAATCTCCGTCGACAGCCGCTCGATATCGATACCGGCGCGCGCCGGCTTGAAATCGTCAAGCGTGAGCATCGCCTGCGACAGCAGGTTGATCGACGACTGCCTGCCGCCGCGATTGAACCGCAGATGCAACGCCGCAGCGACCCGGTTAAGCGCGCCCACCAACTCCTTCAGCTCCGGCTCGATACCCGCGGCGGAGCGCTCAAAGCGCTCGGCCGCGTCGAAATACCGGCCCCGGTTGAAGTCCTCGATCGCGTCTTTGAGCTTGCTATGCACGGTCGGCCGCGCGGCCGGTGCTCCGGCCGCGTCAGCAGTATAGCTCGACGGAGCCTGCCGCGCGGGTGCTAATTGTCGCGGGTCAGGCGATTGACGGCGCTTAGATGACGCAGCGCGTCGCGCTTGCGCCCGGCCTGTTCGTAGAGCTCGGCGAGATTGCGATGGGGTTCGATCAGCGTGGGGTCACATTCCAGCGCCCGCTGGAAACTCCGGATCGCGTTGTCGTCTTCACCGCGGCCGCGATAGAGCGCCCCGAGCCGCTCGTGGACTTCCGCGTTCGAGGGCTCGATAGTCGCGGCGCTGAGCAGATGCTTGAGCGCCGCGGATAGGCCGGCGTCGCGCTCCAACACCGCGGCGATCTTGAGATGGACTTGGGCGTTGCGGGCACCGGTCGCGAGCAGTTCGGTGAACATCCGGCGCGCCAGCATGGCCTCCTGCGACGCGGCTGATACGCGCCCCAGTGGTCGCGTCCGTTTCGCATCGGGCTCTTCGTCGGCGGCGAAGACCGCCGGCAGCGAATCGAAATCCAGGATCAACTGCCCGCTCTCGGCCTCGAAGGCGAATCGGCGCTCGCGCACCACGATCCGTCCGTCTTCATTGCACAGCCGCATCGAGGTCATCGGCCGGGCGGGGCCAATCAGTCCGCGCACGCGGTCGAAGCAGCGCTGGATGGTTTCCAGATGGCGCCGGCTGGGGAGCAACTCCTTGGCCAGCCGCATCACGAGCAGATCGTTGAAGGCGAACCGGTACTGGCGCCCCTCGGTGGCGCTGGGCTGGATGAGGCGATGCTTTACCCAATAGCGAATTCGATCGGGAGAAACCGCAAGGATACGCGCCGCCGACCGAGTCGTGAAAGTCCGAGTTGATGCGCTTGCCCCGCCTGCCATCGCCAACACCACCAACCGGAGAGTATAGGAACTGCGCCGCTTCGCCTCAACCACGCGGGAGGCATCTGTGAACAGAGACTGCGCGGTCGCGGCGGTAGATAATGGCGCGCGATGAGTGATGAATTCCGGCCCGCGAGTCCCGGCTCGCTTCTCGGCGCGATGCGCACGGCGATCAGGGCAGACCCGATCGTATGGTCGTTCGCCGCATTGCTGGCGATCGTCTGTTTCGCGCTGGCGGGACGCTACGATACTTTCCGCAACGAGCTTTACTTCATCGCATGCGGGCGCCATCCGGCCTTCGGCTACGCCGATTTGCCGCCGCTGGTCGCGCTGTTGGCGGCGGCGACCCAGCTCTTCGGCGATCACACCTGGACGCTGCGCCTTCCCACGATCGCCGCGCTGGTCGCGTTGGCGCCGCTGACGGCCGCGTTCGCGCGGACGCTCGGCGGCAATCGGACGTCGGCGTGGATGGCTGGGGTCGCGGTCGGCTTGGCGCCGGTGATGGTCGCGCTGGCCGGCACGCTCACGACCTCGAGCTTCGAGCCGCTCGCGTGGACGGCGTGTGCCTATCTGCTCGCCCGTGCGGTCATCGATGGCGACCGGCGCGCTCTGCTATGGGCGGGAGTGATCGCCGGCGTGTCGCTGGAGGCGAAATACGGCATCGGCATCTGGCTGATCGCGCTCGGAATCGGAATCGTTGTTTCGAGCGCCCGGCGAATTTTTGCATGGCGTCAGCTCTGGTACGGCGCGCTGGCCTGCGCGGTGATCGGAGCGCCGAGCCTGATCTGGCAGGCGCTCCACGGATGGCCGTTCTTCGTGATGATCCATTACGCGACCAGCAAGAGAAATCTGACCGGCGGCCCGATTCGGTTCGAAGTCGGGCAGATCCTCGCGATGAACTTTGTGCTCGCTCCGCTTTGGATCGCGGGCGTCGTGGCGCCGTTTTCTTCCGCGCGGCTGCGACCGGCGCGCTTTCTGTCGATCGCATTCGTTGCCGCGACCGCAATCGTCATTGGATCGCACGGCAAGGACTACTATCTCACGCCGGCGTATCCGGCCATGTTCGCGGCCGGCGCCGTCGCCTGCGAAGGCGTCGCGCGATGGTTGCGCGCGCTGTGGTTCGCCGCGGCCGTAGCGATGTTCGTCCCGGTGGCGCCGGTCGTGCTGCCGATTCTCGATCCGCCGGCGCTGGCCCGCTATCTGGACCGGACCCATCTGCGGCCCGGCGCCAACGAGCTGACCGCGATCGGCGCGCCGCTCACGCAGGTCTTTTCCGACGAGCTGGGATGGCGCCGGATGGAGCAGCAGGTCGCGGCGGTCTACCGATCGCTGCCGCCCGACGATCGCGCCCGCGCCGCGATAATGACCGTCGACTACGGCGAGGCCGCCGCGATCGACGTATACGGCCGGGCCGACGGACTACCGCCGGCCTTATGCGGGCAGGCCCAGTACTTCCTGTGGGGCCCGCGCGGCCACGACGGCAGCGTGCTGATCCACGTCAACGGCGATCCGGACCATTGGAAGGATCTCTGCCGGAAGACAGAGATCGCGGGATCGATCGGCGCGCCATACGTGATGCCGTACGAGAACGGCCCGATCATCGTGTGTCACGGGATGCATCCCCCGCTGGGTGAGATGTGGGACCAGTTCAGACGCTATCAGTGACGGACGCTAGCCGAGCTCTTTGAGCGTGAGGATCATCCGCACCACCGAGTCGACTGCGTTGCGGGCGTTGTCGATGCGATCGTAGGCTTGCGCGTCGGTCATTCCGGGACCGGTCACGCCTAGCGCTACCGGCTTGTCGAATTGCAGCGCGAGATCGCTTGCCACGCGCGCGGTCACCGTCGAGATCAACTCGTCGTGCATCGTGTCACCCTTGATCACCGCGCCCAGGATCACCACGCCGTCAACGTCGTCGCGCCGCAGCAACTTTTTGATCGCCAGTCCCATATCGAAGACGCCCGGCACGTGGACTTCGTGACTGATCTCGGCGCCCAGCGATTCGGCCTGCGCGCGCGCCCGATCGCGCATCAGCGAAGTCACTTCGCCATTGAAGTCGGAGACCACCAGCGCGATTTTCATGGCGTGATGCCTTCAATGGTGATCTGCTCGCGCACTTCGACCCCGTGGCCCCTCAGATAGCTCTTGAGCGCGGGAATCGGGTAGGTTCCGTAGTGCACGATCGACGCGACGATCGCCGCGTCCGCCGCGCCGATGGTGAACGCCTGGCGCAGATGCTCGGGCTCGCCGGCGCCGCCCGACGCAATCACCGGAATCGTTACCGCCTCGCTCACCGCGCGCGTCAGCTCCAACTCGTAGCCAAGGTTGGTTCCGTCACGATCGATCGAATTGACGCACAGCTCGCCGGCGCCCAGCCGCTCGCCCTCGCGCGCCCATTCGATGGCGTCTTTGCCCGTGAATTCGCGCCCACCGTCGATCACGACTTCGTAGCCCGACGCCACGCCGGGGCGTTTGCCGGTTTGCTTCACCTGCATCGAGAGCACGATGCACTGGCTGCCGAAGGCGCGCGCGCCCTGCGAGATTAGCGCGGGATTGCGCACCGCGCCCGAATCGATCGAGACCTTCTCGGCGCCGGCCAAGAGCACCGCACGCATGTCGTCGAGCGTGCGCAGGCCGCCGCCGACGCTGAACGGGATGAAAATCTCGCGCGCGACGGCGCGCACCACGTCGATCATGATCCCGCGCCGCTCGTTGGAGGCGGTGATGTCGTAAAAGACGATCTCGTCGGCGCCCTGCTGGTAGTAATGGCGCGCCATCGCGACCGGATCGCCCACGTCGGCGTTCTCGAGAAAGCGGACGCCCTTGGTAACCTTGCCCTCGCGCACGTCGAGGCAGGGGATGATTCGCTTGGCCAGCATCGTCAGGCCCCGAGCCGGCAGAAATTGTCCAGCAGCTTGAGTCCCGCCGCGCCGCTCTTTTCGAGATGGAACTGCGTGGCGACAATGTTGCGGCGCGCGATCGCCGCGGCGAAAGTGACGCCATGGTCGCTCTCGGCGATCGTAACTGCAGGATCGTCGGGAATCGGGTAGTAGGAATTGACGAAGTAGAAGTGGGTGTTGTCGGGCACGCCCGCGAACACCGGATGCGCTCGGGTCTGGCGCACGCGGTTCCATCCGATCTGCGGAACTTTGAGCGCGCGCCCGTCAACCGAATTCGGATACCGCCCGATACGCCCGGCGATGAACCCCAGGCATTTCGCGTCGTCTTCTTCGCTGCGATCGAACAGGACCTGGATTCCGATACAGATGCCGAGGAAAGGCTTGCCGGCCTCGATCACCTGTTCGCGCAGCACGGAGTCGAGCTTGAGCGCAACGAGGTTTTCCATCGTGGCGCCGGCTGCGCCAACGCCGGGCAGGATTATCCGTTCGGCGGCGCGGATGCGCTCCGGACGATCGGTGATCTCGGGGCGATGGCCCAGGAACTCCAGCGCGTGCGCCACGCTGGTCAGATTTCCGGCCTTGTAATCGACGATCGCGATCATCGGACTGAGGGAAAAATCATAGCGGGATTCCCGACGCCATCACAGGAGAGCGATCGGGGCCGGACGCAGCGGCGGCGAACTTTTGACTCAATCGTTTTCCGGCAGAAACAGGGCGGCGCCGAGCAGGAACAGAAATACCGCGGTCGAGCCGATCCATTCCCAAAGTCCCAGGTGCCACAACGATCGATTTTCTATAGCCCGATAGACCGGATTCGACCATTGAAAATGCGCGGCAGCCAGCAATCGCAGCACGATGACTATCAGCGCGGGCGGCACGATCACACTCCAGGCGAGAAAGATCCGGGGCCGGGTGTGCCTTTGGTCTGGAGGGACCGCGAGTCCTCTGAGCGCGCACAAGTAGAACGCCAGCATCCCCAGGCCGAGGCCGATCCCTGCTCCGCGCGCGAACATTTCGTGGAGGAAAGGCTGCAACACTATCAAGGCACCGAGAATCAAGCTGATAGCTCCCGCGCCGAATGCAAGCGCGCCGATCGCCGCCGGTACCGGAGAAATGACCCGCAGCCGCCTGCCGATGCTACCGGCGAAGGGAATCGCCAACAGGCCCGCGATCGCCACGCCGACGGATCCTATCAAGTGAAATTGCGGATTGTTGCTGGGATAGAGAAGTTTCGACATCGACCTGGTGCGCCAGTCGAAGGGACCGGGATACATCCAGATCGCAAGCGTCAGACTGCCGAAATATGAGGCCAGGATCAGCGGAAGTAAAATCCGCCGGAGAGTCCGCTGCGGCAGCCTGCCGGAGCAGAAATCGATCAAGTGCGAAATAGCAGTGGGCATGCGATTAACTCCGCGAGCGATCTACGCGGAGCGAGGCTGTTAAGGTTACTTCAAGGGTCTCAGGCTTGCGAGAGAGCTTACAACCCGCCGCGTTTGTGCGGGAAGTTCAGGGCCCGCTAGATTTCTGCCCAGACCTGCGAATCCATCTGGGCGCTGAAGAAGAACTCCCTTGTCCCGCAGTCCCCCCTTTCCTTTGAGGCCAGGCTGTATACTAAAGCCTACGCGGGCGGACCCTTTTCAAGGGTGCTCATATGGAGCTATAATTTTTTTGATGAATCCGTTACAAATTCGCGCGGCTGACTGGCCCGCAGAGCCCGGTGATTTTCGTGCATCTGTCCACGAGGCAAGTTCCTTGCTGCTGCCGCGCGATGTGGCCTCGGCGCTAGCATCGCACGGGGTCCGAAATGCCGCTGAGTTCGTCTCCTACGTCAACTCCTTCCCGTCCGCCGTGGCCGCTGAGCTGAATTGGAGCGTCGCTGATGTTCTCAACGCTGTGAGCAAGCTTCGCGACCAGCTCCGAGGTCATGTAGACGAAGCGATACTTAGCCCGCCGCGACGGCAGCACGGTTACGGGGCTCTGAATCCGTCGCTACTCAAGCGGGATTCGAAATAGCCGATGAGTCCAGGCGGGCCGGAGTAAGCAAGTGCTAGTTGCGGCCTAACCGCTCTCGAAGCGGTGGGTGGCTCTTATAGTTGCAGCAGTTCCCAATGTAGTCTTCGATATAGGTCGCGGATATGTCGCCATAGCCTGGCTGGGGGGAGTAGCTGTTCCCCGGAGAGGGAGCCGTGTATGCCCATGCGACGTCCCAACTATTTCGAAAAATGAAATATCCTCCGTTTGGTTCCGAAGGGTCAGGCTGGTACCCGACCACGCAAACCGCATGTCCGTCACTCGCAACGGCCGTCGCAGGCGGATTCAGAATCCTGCCATAGGACCAAGCGGACCCGGTTGACCAGTTGTCGGCGCCATTCGGAACCGTGGGATCCGAGAAGACTGGCACTGTGATCGCTACAGGTTTCCCGTTTTGGAGAGCATTCAGCAGCGCAGAGGCACCCCCGCCTGGCGTATTAAAGACCTGGTAATTGCCGGACACATAGGTATTCGCCGCGCCGGCTGCGATTGCCGCCGCGGACGGATTGCCACCACCAGCTTGAGACACATTTCCCGGGATCGGCGGCCCGACATAAGGCCAGAGACTCTCCGGGCAAATTCCATCGGCTGCGAGCGCATCTCGGGCAAATTGGAGCCAAGTGCCGTCGGTGTTTGGGTTGGGATCGGCGGTCTTGGTTTTGATAGCCCAATAAAGAAACTGTTCAGATAAGCCGGTGGGGCCAGAAGGCGAGACTACATAGCGCCTTATTTCGGCGCATGCGGTTGACGCGAAGGCCACACAAGTCCCGCGTTGGCCTTGATTGCGCACCGGCCACGACGCAACGCGCAAGTCGATAGCGCCCGCAAGCCCGGCGGGTGCGGCTGCTTGCGCTATCGCTGCGGCCAACGGCGGCATCGGCACTGACATTCCGCGCGCCCAGCGCGCGCCCGGGGGATGGACCGCTCCTCGCGACAGATGCCGCTGCGCTCGAACTGCCGCGATACTCGTAGCCAGCGCCGCAAATGGAACGCTCAGGCGCGGCATCACCGCGGCCGACAGGAGGGCGATTCGCATCCCGACCGTATGTAGTGAGGGGAAGTTCCGCACCAGACTGTCCACGTCTTGAACGGAGCGGACGCCGGCGGATCGTAGTATGGCTACCTCAACCGGCGTTAGTTGCTGTTGTTGGGAAAGAGTATCTACGAAATCAGGCATCAAATTCCCTCCTTTGGCAGTTCCTATGAACGTCCTCCAAAGGGATATAGCATAGGAAGGCAGGAAAGGAACACGGTCTTAAGGTCGCGCACTCGATTGTTTTTCCGGAAGCGAAAACAATCCGACAATGTGCGCCGACCCCGACGCGCACTCGGCGGTGCTGCGGCTAGATCTCCGCCCGGATGTCGCGGTCGTCGGACAGGACGCGGACTTTCACGTGGCGTTCGTCGTCGCCCAGCGCGCCCCAGTGCATCGCGAAGTTCTCGAGCTGCACATCGGGAGAGAACTTGGCCGAGACTCCCATCACGACTTCCTTCACGCCGAGGCGAAAGGCCGTGTTCGCGATCGCGAACTGCTGATCGTTGGAGACCACGACCAGCGGCGTAACGGCGCGTCCGTGGTCCTCGCAGACCTTGACCACCCTGCTGAAGAGTTTTTCTTCATCATCGGTAAAGGGTTGCGCGCCCTCGCTGGAGGCCAGCCCGCGCTCGTTGCGTACCGTCAGCGCGATCAGGTCGGCATCGTCGCGTTCGCTCAAGTAGCGATGCAGATGCGCAAGGTTGGCGGGGTCGCGGATCGCGATCAGCTTGCGCTCGCCGGCATCGCCCGCGTGGCGCGGGAGCTCGATCTGCTGGCCGTCCTCGATTATCTGAAGATTGAATTTCTCCGGCTCCTCGCCGTATTCGTGCGCGACCGCGCCGTTGATCCGCTCGGAAATCGAGAAGACCACGAACAGGCCGGCAGTGAACGAAAGGCCCCAGATGGTCGCGACCTGCTTGGTGAACAGATTCACAATCGCGGTGGCGAGCAGCACCAGAAAGGTGAGCGCCAGCCCGAGCGGGAAATCCTGGCCGCCGGGACGAAACCAGGTCAGGTTGAGCGGCATCCGCCACAGCCGGTGATACTTCTCGCGATAGCGCAGCACCAGCACCGAGAGACTCTTGAACACAAAGCTCCACACCACGCCGAACGCGTAGGCCTCGCCCAGCACGTACATGTCGCCGCGCGACATCACGATAGTCGCGATCTGCAGGCCGGCCACCAGGTTCACGATCCGGTAGTTGGTGCCGTAACGCTTGTGCGGATTACGGAACCAGTCGAGCATCACGCCGTCTTCGGCCACCCGCGTCAGCACGCCGACCGAGCCGACGATCGCGGTATTGACCGCTCCCGCGAGGATCAGGAATCCGGTGAACACCACGAAGGCGCGCAGCGCAAGACGCGCCCACAGCGGCCCGACCATGTACATCGCGAGCCCGCCGATCAGGTTGTCGCTGTAGTTCGCCATCCGCACGCTGTCCGGGATGATCATCACGGCGAAAAAGGAAACCAGCCCGGTCAGCAGCAGGCTGTATAGAAAGATGACGAAACCGGCGCGGAGCAGATTCTTGAGCTTGGGCGCCTCGATCTCGCGATTCACCTGCGCCAGTGACTCTTCACCCGACATCGCGAGGATCGAATGGCCGAACGCGATCAGGATGCCAAACGCCCCGATAGTGCGGGCGGCAGGCAGATGCACGAGCCATCCCAGCGACGTATCGGGTAGCTTGAGCTCGAAGGGCGGCAGATGCGCGCCGCGCAGGTAGAGCGTCAGCCCGCACCATACGATCATCAGCACCGCCATCACGGTGGTGACCTGCATGATGCGCATCGCTTTTTCGCTCGACTCCTCGATACCCAGGATGTTCTGCCACCAGAAGTAGACCGTCGCCGCGATCGCGAACGAAGCCGCGGTCAGGTCCGGCGGAAAGACGATGCCGACGTGCGCCAGATGGAGCAACTCGTTCATCAAACCGGTGATGTACTGGCCGGCGGACACACCGCTGATCGGGCCGGTGAGGATATAGTCGAACATCAGGGCCGAGACCGAGATTTTCGCCAGCGTCGGGCCCATCGCTTCCTTCACCACTCGATACACGCCGCCGCGCGTGAACATCGAGCACGATTCGACATAGACGGCGCGCACCGCGTAGGAGAAGAGCATCACCGCCAGGATGAAGTAGGGCGCCGAGCGGCCCACCGCCTGCTCCACGATTCCGCCGATGTAGTATGCGGTCGAGGCAAGGTCGCAAAGCACGACCGCCGACGCTCGCCAGAACGAGATGAAGGTCAGCATCCCGGTGCTGATTACGATTACCTGGGTGTTCTTGCTGAACCTGCCGGTCCGCCCAGGTGCCTGGGTGACCCGTTGGAGTCTGGGATTAGCGGCCAAACGAATCCTCTGTGATCCTTTCAGAGCGAAAAGAGCCTAGTCCGACGTTTCAGATTGCAAAGTCTGCGCCCCCGAATTTCTCTTGTGATTCCAAAGGCGCCATTTGGGCGGATTGCGGTCCGCAATGACGCCTGCGGATTTGAGTCGTGCATTTTGCAATAATGCGATCCTCTTGCAGACCTCTATTGGCTTGCGACTGGCGCCGGCGTGGGCGTTAGAATGCGGTCATGTCAGATGGCGCGCGCGGCGCGAGCGGCAGTCTGTGGTGGTCGCTCGCGGGCCGCGTATGGCTGACCAACCTGATCCTGGTGCTGCTGATGGCGGCGCTGGGCGTGCTCGCGATCTCACGCCTGGCGGTGCTCGAAAGCTCCGTCAACCGCGCGCTCTCGCGGAACTACCAGTCGATACAGGCCGCGCAAAAGATGTCCGGCGCGATCGCCGCATTCAGAACCGGCGATCTGAGCGCGTCGCAGGCGCAAGCTCTTTTCCGGCAATGGCTCGCCGCTGAACAGGGGAACATCACCGAGCCGGGCGAGGACCGGGTGGCCGCGCAAATCGCGGCGGACGGCGATCGATTCTTTGCTACGCCATTATCCGCGACTGCCGAGAGCGCCGGCCTCGCGCGCCGGCTCGGTACCGAGACGGACCAGCTCGTGGCGATGAACGAGCATGCGATGTTCAGCGCCGATCGCCATACAGTCAACGTCGCTCGCCGGCTGCGCACCGAAGAGCTGGTGATCGTGGTGGTGGTGGTCGCGATGCTCGCTGCGTCGAGCTACTTCTTTGCGCGCACGCTGGTGGTCCGCCCGCTCAAGCATCTGGTGGATACGCTGCGCGCGATCGACAACGAGCAATCGCTGCGCGCGATGTCGCCGCTGCGCACCGCCGAGCTGGCGACGCTGGCCGATGAATTCAACGCGATGGCGCGGCGCTTGGAGCACGATTACCGCCTGCGCTTGGACGAGCTGATGCGCGAGCGATCCAAGAGCGCCGCGATTATCGAGAGTGTCGAGGACGGGTTGATCGTGCTCGACAATCAAGGCGCGATCGTGCATCTCAACGAGGTCGCGGGCGCGATCCTGGATCTCGAACCGCAAGCCGTCGCGGGCCACAAGCTCGGCGAGCTTGCCGCCCGCAGCGCGCACGTCGCACGGGTGCTGGCCGCCCGCCTGCGCGAAGGCGATCCGAAGCAGACAGGCAACGGCGCGGCGCCCGCTGAGTTCAAGGTCTTCGTGCGCGGCCGCGACCATACCTACCTGACTCGCGAGCTGCCCTGGATGGGGCCGCATGGCGACCCGCTCGGGACGATCATCCTGCTTCAGGACGTGACTTTCATCCGCGACCAGGAACGCGCGCGCACCAATCTGATCGCGACCCTGTCACACGAGCTCAAGACGCCGCTGACCTCGCTGTCGATCGGCGCGGAGCTGCTGAGCGAAGCGTCGGCCACGGAGACCGGCGCGCGCCAGCGCGAGATTTTGACCACCATCCGCGACGACGTGAATCGCCTGCAGGCCATCGCCAGCGACCTGCTGGATGCCTCGCGCAACAGCGCGGCCCGCATCGGTGTCGAGCGGCGGCCGATTATGCTCGACCAGATAGTGCGTGAGGTCAGCGCGGCGTTTAAGCTTCAGGCCGAGGAGAAGCATCTGCGGCTCGAGGTATGCGCGGGGGCAGGCCAGGTGCCGATTTGGGGCGATCCGATCAAGCTGCCGTGGGTAATCACCAACCTGGTGGGCAACGCGCTGCGCTACACGCCGGCGGGCGGTACAATCGCGATCGAGATCCAGTCCGAGGCCAGGACCGCCCGCGTGATCGTGAGCGACACCGGGCCGGGAATCGCCGCCGACGTGTTGCCGCTGATCTTCGAGCCGTACGCGCAATTTCCCAATGAGCCGGCGCGCGCCGGCTCGGCCGGACTGGGATTGTATATCGCCAAGGAAATCGTCGAGGCGCACAACGGCCGGATTTTCGCCCGCAGCCAACGCGGCGAGGGCAGCCGCTTCATTGTCGAGATTCCGCTCAGGGAGGAAGTGATTGGCTAGCATCCTGGTGGTCGACGACGACCGCAACATCCGCCGCATGATTGTCGCCACGCTGGAGCCGGTCGGCTTTTCGGTGCTCGAGGCCGACAGCGCCGAGCGCGCCCTGGAAATACTCGCGCACCGCGGCGCCGAGTTGGTGATGTCGAACGTCCGGATGGCGGGGATGGACGGCTTTAAGCTGCTCGACGAGGTCAAGCGTATCCGGCCCGCGACGCCGGTAATCATGATGACCGCGTACAGCTCGATTCCCGACGCGGTCGAGGCGGTCCGCCGCGGCGCGAGCGATTACGTGCCCAAGCCGTTCAGCGCCGAGCATATCCGGCAAGTCGTCGCGCGCACGCTGGAATTACAGACGCTGCGGGCCGAGAACCGCACGCTCAAGACCACGCTGGAGCGGATCGGAACGCCCGGCGCGTTCCTGACTCTGGGGCCGCACAGCAAGAAAGTGGCCGAGACCGCGGCGGCGGTCGCGGCCAGCGATGCGACGATTCTGATCACCGGTGAGAGCGGCACCGGCAAGAGTATCCTGGCCCGGCAGATTCACGAGCTCAGCCCGCGCAAGAACGGCCCGTTTGTCGAGGTCGCATGCACCACCCTCAGCGAGCATCTGCTGGAAAGCGAGCTGTTCGGACACGTGCGCGGCTCGTTCACCGGCGCGATCAAGGACAAGCCGGGCCGCTTGGAGGCCGCCGACGGCGGCACGGTCTTTCTCGATGAAATCGGCGATCTCTCGCCGGAGCTGCAGGCCAAGCTGCTGCGCTTTCTGCAGGACAAGACTTTCGAGCGGGTCGGCGGCGCGGCAACGCTCAAGATCGACGCCCGCATCATCGCCGCCACCAATCAGCCGCTCGAACAGGCGGTGCGCGAAAAGCGTTTTCGCGAGGACCTGTACTATCGGCTCAACGTGATCGAAATTCGCGTGCCGCCGCTGCGCGATCGGCCGAGCGAGATCGTGCCGCTCGCCGAGCATTTCGTCGAGCGCGCCGCGCTGGTCCATCACAAACCCGGCCTTACGCTCGCGCCCGACGCGCGCGCCGCGCTGGCCGCCTATGCGTGGCCCGGCAACGTGCGCGAGCTGCGCAATGCGATTGAACGGGCGGTAATCCTGAGCCGCGCCAACTCGATCACGCTCAGCGACCTGCCCGACAAGATAGTGGCCGAGCCGCGCCGCACCGACGCCGGGCTAACGCTGGAAGACCTGGAACGGCGGCATATAGAAGTCGTCCTGGAGCAAGCGGTGACGCTCGAAGAAGCAGCCGACATGCTCGGCATCAACGTCGCGACGCTCTGGCGCAAACGCCGTAAATACGGGCTGGAATAGGGTCGGTGCAGCGAGCGCCTACTGCTTGGACGCGGACCAGGTGCCGGTGGCGGAAGTGAAGCCGGAGGAGGAACTCGGCGCGGTGCACGACCAGGTGCCCGACGCGGCCGGCGTTCCGCTAGCGTTCACCGAAAAGGTTCCCGTGAACGAGCAGGAGGAGCCGGTTCCGCCGATACCATCGACCGTGAAGCTGCCGTTGTTGTTGGTCAGCGTGCCGCTGCCCGCTCCGGGCGCGGTCGCAGTGATCGTCGAGCCGGCTACGCCCAAGCCGAGCGCGCCAGTTATCGAACACGAGCTCCCGCCGGTGAAGAACTGCGTGCCGGTGAAAGTGCCCGAGTAGGTACCGTCGAATGGCGGCGTGGCCTGATCGAATGAAGTCGCGGTCTGCCCGGTGCTCGTGTAGGTACTCTGCAACAGACCCTGGCTTTGCATCACCACCGTGCTGACCTGACTGCTGGAGCCCAGATTGAAGGTCTGCGCCGAACTCTCGACCGCCAGCCGCGCCGCGTCCGAGGTCTGCGCCAGCGTCACGCCGGTATTGATCAACTGGCCGCCTGGACCGAGGTTGGCGTACAGCAGCGCTTCCGCCGACGCGAGCGCGGCCACCTGCGGATTGCCGGCTTGCGAGATGACTCCCAGCGCCACACCCACCGCGCCGTTGACGATTCCGGCTGCGGCGGCCGCAGCCCCCGGCTGCTGGCAGGCCGGCGAACTCTGTGAGGCCAGGAACAACTGCGCAATGTCGCTGATGAACGCGGTCGAATTGCCGGTGTCGCTGAGAGCCTGCATCGCTTGCGCCGCCAGACATCCGCTGCCGCTGGCCTGAGCCGGGCCGAACTGCGATACGGCCGATTGCGATCCGCCCGCGCCCGCCAGCGTCGTGAGCATCGCTAAAAGCTGGGTCTCGGCCGTGCTCAAGGCGTCCTGGTTGACCGTGACGTTGACGCCGTTCACGCTCCCTAGCGTGGTCGAGGCGGTACTGTTGTTGATCGCCGAAATCAGCGCGTCGAGCGAGCCCACCAGATTGCTCAGCGAGCCCGCAAGCGAGGCGAGCTGGGTGCCCGCCACCGCGGTCTCGAGCTGCGTGGCGAAGCCTGCCTCGCCCTGCAGGAAGGCCAGCGTGGCTTGTTCGGGTGACAACGAAGGGTTCGTAGCCGGCACGGTTATCTTGAGCGACGGCGATTTCGCGCTCAGCGTCGTCCCTGAAGTCAGCGTCTCCTCCAGGCTGAGCGTGGCGCTGCCCGCCGCCAGGTTGCCGGTGGCTTGATCGATCACCGGCGGCGCCGTGACCAGAATCGACGCGCCGTTGTTCTGCGCCGCGGCTTCGGGAATCGCGAGCACCGTCTTGCCCTTGAGCTTTTCGGTAAAGGTGACCAGCACGGCAGCGTTCGGCACGAAGCCGGAGCCGTTGAGCGATAGCTGGCTGAACGCCGCCAGCGACTTGGAGCTGAGCGACGCGACTTTGGGCGCCTCTGCCGTGCCCGAGAGCCCGGCTGTCACCTTGGGACCGCTGGTGGTGATGCTCAGCGTGGCGCTCTGGGCGCCGGCTTTCGACGGTTTGAAAACCGCCGAGATGTAGCAACTCGTGTTGGGCTGGAGCGTCTGGCCCGCGCAGCCGTCGTTCTCGCCGAAATCAGCGGAGTCGCCCTTAAGGGTGATAGCAGTGACGGTCAACGCCTTGCCGGTGGTGTTTTCCAAAGCCGCAGTCATCGAGGGGCTCGTGGCGCCCAGCGCCAGCTTGCCGAAGCTGAACGCCTTGAGCGTCGGCGGCTTGCCGCTGGTTGCCTTGGCGGGCTCCCACGCCAGGGCCTCGGCAGCTCCCGGAAGCCGGACCGCATGCGAATCCGGCCGGAGTCGGAGTAGACGCCGGAGCAGGCGTCGGCATCGGCGTCACAATCGGCGTGGTCGCTGGCGTCGTGAGCGGAGGCGTTGGCGTTGGGGGAGTCAGAGCGGCAGTCGGTGTCGCGCTCGGCGCTGGGGTTGCTGTTTGACCTGGAGCCTGTTCGGGGCCGATCGCTATTCCCCAAGGTGAATCGAGTTCCGTAGCGGGCCCCGCAATGTCAGCGCTCGGTGCGACATTGCCGTTGCTCCCGGCCGGATAAACCGTCACCGTGCCGCCGGTGTAGTCCGCGACGTAGATGTTGCCGCTGGCATCCAGGGCGATGCCAACGGGCCCGCTGAGGCCCGTATTGGAACCCCCGATAGTCGAGCTCGGCGCGACGTTGCCACTGCTCCCCGCCGGATAGACCGTAACCGTGTAGCTGCCTTGGTTCGCGACGTAGATGTTGCCGCTAACGTCCACGGCGATGCCGTAGGGAGAGTTGAGGCCCGTATTGGAGCCAGCGATAGTCGAGCTCGGCGCGACGTTGCCGTTACTCCCGGCCTTGTAGACGGTCACCGTGGCGTTGCCTTGGTTCGCGACGTAGATGTTGCCGCTGGCGTCCGGCGCGATACCAATGGGACCGTTGAGACCGGTGTTGGAACCACCGATAGTCGAAGTCGGTGCGGCGTTCCCGTTGCTCCCGGCTGGATAGACCGTCACCGTGCTGTTTCCGTAGTTCGCGACGTAGATGTTGCTGCTGTGGTCTAGGGCGATGCCCGCGGGAACGTCTAGGCCGGTATTGGAACCATCGATAGTCGCGCTTGGCGCGACGTTCGCGTTGCTCCCCGCCGGATAGACTGTCACCGTGTCGCCGTTCGCGACGTAGATGTTGCCGCTGGCGTCCAGGGCGATACCAAAAGGGCTGTCCAGTCCCGTATTGGAACCACCAATAGCTGAGCTCGGCGCGACGTTCCCGTTGCTCCCGGCCGGAAAGACCGTCACCGTGCTGCCAGAGAGGTTCGTGACGTAGATTTCGCCAATTGCGCCGGTAAGACTCGGACTGGCCGTGCTGCCGGTCGAGGCGCCCGAGCGCGGCGCGAACGCCAGCATCGCGATCGCTCCAGCAATCGCGCCACCCGCGAGCAGCGCTGCGACACGCGCTCCCCATCGCCGCAAATCGGATTTCGGTCGCATCAAATTTCCGACGATACGACTTGCGCCCTTTCTAACCCATCTCGCCACGGCGACCCCCTGCGGAATGCAGAGCACGGAGTTGGGCACGATTGCCCTCCGTGCAAGCATTGGGTTTGTCGGGGAAGCTCTCGAACAGAAAGCCCGGGCTGATTCCCGGGCTTATATGAAAGGGAACAATCCGACCGTTACAAGGCGGACTCTATGCTTTGCAGCCGGATAACGATACGAGCACGCTTTCCGTTACGACTTCCCTTTCCCCTTGGCTGTCACGGTTTCCGACGGATGCTTGGGATCGCCGGAATCAATCGTGATCGTCCCTGAGAAGGCACCCGCTGAAGTTGGGCTCGCCTCGACTGTCACCTTTACGGACTTGTTGTGGCCGAGGCTGAACGAGCCGGCGTTCGCGGTCACACTCAGCGAATCCGGAAGCGCGCTGTCGTCTACATCGCCACTGAGGGTCGTGCCTTTCCCTGCGGTATTCTTGATCGTGAACGAGAGCTTCTTGGTCTTGTTAATCTTGATGGTCCCGAAGTTCAGAGTCTTGGTCGAGATTGAGAGCTTTCCGCCCGCTGGTATGGGCGTGGGTGTCGGCGTGGGCGTGGGGGTCGGTGTCGGCGTTGGTGTGGCCCCGGAGGTAACAGTCGGCGTCGAGGTCGAGCCACTGGCTGTCGGGCCGGGCGTAGGCGTGGCCGCTCCAGACTGCGTGGGAAGTCCGGTCGCCTGCGACGTAGCGGTTGCAGTCCCGGCGGGCGTCGGCGTCGGTGTTGGCGTCGCAGTAGGCGTTGGAGTTGCCGTTGGGGTTGGAGTCGGTCCAGGGAGGATCGCTATTCCCTCAGGGTAAGCGAGTTCCGTCATGGGTCCAGCGATGGTAGCACTCGGCACCGCGTTCCCGTTGCTCCCGGCCGAATAGACCGTCACCGCACTGTCGGCGGGGTTCGAGAGGTAGGCGTTCGCGACATAGATGTTGCCGCTGGCGTCCAGGGCGATACCAAAGGGAGCGTTGAGGCCGGTATTGGAGCCACTGATAGTCGAACTCGGCGCGACGTTCCCGGTGCTCCCGGCCGGATAGACCGCGACCGTGGTGTTGTTCTCGTCCACAACGTAGATGTTGCCGCTGGCGTCAAGGGCGATACCCTCCGGGTTGGCAAGGCCGGTACCGGGGCCAACGATGGTCGAGCTCGGCGCGATGTTCCCGTTGCTCCCGGCTGGATAGACCGTCACCGTGGCGACCGTGGGGTTCGTGACGTAGATGTTGCCCTTGGCATCCAGTGCGATACCATAGGGATGGCTGAGGCCCGTATTGGAACCAGCGATAGTCGATCTCGGCGCGATGTCCCCGTTGGTCCCGGGCGGATAAACCGTGACCGAGCCGGTGCCGAGCGGCCCACCGACCTGATTTGTCACGTAGATGTTGCCGCTGGCGTCCAGGGCGACGCCATCGGGAACGTACAGGCCCGTACTGGAACCACCGATACTGGAACTCGGCGCGACGGTGTTCCCGTTACTCCCGACCGGATAGACCGTCACCGTGTCGCTGTCGGCGTTCGCGACGTAGATGTTGCCGCTGGCGTCCAGGGCGATACCACGGGGCTCGTCGAGGCCGGCATTGGAACCACTGATACTGGAACTCGGCGCGACGTTCCCGGTGCTCCCGACCGGATAGACCGTCACGGTGTCGCCGCCGGACTCGTTCTCGACGTTCGTGACGAGAATCTCCGCCGTGGCGTTGCTAAGACTCGGAATGGTGCGGTCGGTCGACGCGCCCGAGCGCGGAGCGAACGCAAGCATCGCGATCGCTCCGGCGATCGCGCCACCGGCGAGCAACGCCCCGACCCGCTCACCCCATCGTTGCAAATCGGATTTCGGTCGCATCTTTCCTCGCAGAGTACGACGCATGTGCGTCTAACGCAATTCGCTAAAATCGTGCGAACCTGAGTTTAGTCGTTGTACGGGAAACTTCCCCCGCATATTACATCTTGGCCAAGGCTCGCTCGAAGGTCTCCAGCGCGGGCCCTGGTCCCCATCGCCGCGCTTTCCGTCACTTCTTGGCGCGCCCCTTGGCCGTCACGCTAACCGTCAGATGCTTGGGATCGCCGGAATGAATGGTGATCGTCCCTGAGAAGGCGCCCGCTGCGGTTGGCATCGCCTCGACCGTCACCTTATGCACCTTGTTGCGGCCCAGGGCGAACGAGCCGGTGCCGACCGTCACGCTCAACGGAGCCGAAAGCGCGCTGTCGTCCACATCGCCGTAGAGCGTTTTCTTCGCGGTGTTCTTGATGGTGAACGAGAGCTTACGGCTCTTGCCCGTCTTGATGGCGCCGAAGGCGAGCGTGCGAGTCGAGACCGAGAGCTTCCCGCCTGCTGGTATAGGCGTCGGCGTCGGCGTGGCTGTCGGAGTCGGTGTCGGCGTTGATGTGGCCACGGAGGTAGAGGTCTCAGTTGGGGTTGGCGTTTGCGTTGAGGCCTGTCCAGGGACGACCGCTATTCCCGAAGGTAAAGCGAGTTCCGTGGCGGGCCCCGCAATGGTAGCGCTTGGCGCGCCGCTCCCGTTGCTCCCGGCCGGATAGACCGTCACCGTATCGTTTCCGAAATTCGCGACGTACATGGTCCCGCTGGCATCCACGGCGATCCCAGAGGGATCGCTGAGGCCCGTAATGGAGCCAACGATAGTCGAACTCGGCGTGACGTTCCCATTGCTCCCGGCCGGATAGATCGTCACCGTGTCGGAGCCCCCGTTTTCGCTGCCGTCATTGGTGACGTAGATGTTGCCGCTGGTGTCCAGGGCGACACCAAAGGCGAAACTGAGGCCGGTATTGGAACCACCGATAGTCGAACTCGGCGCGACGTTCCCATTGCTCCCGGCCGGATAGACCGTCACCGTGCTGTTGTAGTTCGCCACGTAGATGTTGCCGCTGGCGTCCAGCGCGATACCTTCGGGAAGGTCGAGACCCGTATTGGAACCACCGATGGTCGAACTCGGGGCAACGTTCGCGTTGCTCCCGGCCGGATAGACCGTGACCGTGTCGCTCAACTCGTTCGCGACATAGATCTTCCCGCTGGCGTCCAGGGCGATACCTTGGGGACGGTCCAGTCCCGTATTTGAACCACCGATAGTCGAACTCGGCGCGACGCTCCCGTTGCTCCCGGCCGGATAGACCGTCACCGTGTTGCTCTTGCCGTTCGTGACGTAGATGTTGCCGCTGGCGTCCAGGGCGATACCACTCGGAAAGTCCAGACCCGTATTGGAGCTACCGATGGTCGAGCTCGGCGCGACATTTCCGCTGCTCCCGGCCGGATAGACGGTCACCGTGTTGCTGCCCTCGTTCGCGACGTAGATGTTCCCACTGGCGTCCAGGCCGATACCACTCGGAGCGTCCAGGCCGGTATTGGAACCACCGATAGTCGAACTCGGCGCGGCGTTCCCGTTGCTCCCGGCCGGATAGACCGTCACCGTGATGCTGACGGAGTTCGTGACGTAGATGTTGCCGCTGGCGTCCATGGCGATAGCAGTGGGAATGCTGAGGCCGGTATTGGGACCACCGATAGTCGAGCTCGGCGCGATGTTCCCGCTGCTCCCGGCCGGATAGACCGTCACCGTGTTGAAGTAGTTCGTGACGTAGATGTTGCCCTTGGCATCCAGGGCGATACCAGTGGGATAATAGTTGATACCCGTATTGGAACCAGCGATGGTCGAGCTCGGCGCGACATTCCCGCTGCTCCCGGCCGAGTAGACCGTCACCGCGTTGCTGTCGCCGTTCGTGACGTAGATGCTCCCCTTGGCGTCCAGCGCGATACCGTCGGGGAAGCTGAGGCCGCTATTGGAACCAGCGATAGTCGAGCTCGGCGGTACGTTCCCGTTGCTCCCGGCCGGATAGACCGTCACCGTGTTGCTGTCGCTGTTCGCGACGTAGATGTTCCCCTTGGCGTCCAGGGCGATGCCACCGGGGGCGTCGAGCCCCGTGTTGGGACCACCGATAGTGGAGATCGGCGGTACGTTCCCGTTGCTCCCGGCCGGATAGACCGTCACCGTGTTGAATTGGCCGTTCGCGACGTAGATGTTCCCCTCGGAGTCGAAAGCGACGCTCGCGGGGCTACAAAGGCCCGTGCCGGGAGAAATGGAGGCAACATTGCCGGTGGCCCCGGCGGGGTAGGTCGTGACGCTGTTGCAACCGTTGTTGGTGACGAAAATCGCCGCCATTGCGTTGTTGAGACTCGGACTGGCGGCGCTGCCGGTCGTCGCGCCCGAGCGCGGAGCCAACCCAAGCATCGCGATCGCTCCGGCGATCGCGCCACCGGCGAGCAACGTCCCGACGCGCGCCCCCCATCGTTGCAAATCGGAGTTCGAGCCCGTCAAATCTCCTCCCGATGGTACGACTCGCGCCATTTTGATCAATTTCTCCGAGAGCCTACAAACCTGACTTCAGTCGTTGTACTAGAGACTTCCCCTGCATACTACATCTTGGCGAGCGCTCGCTCGAAGGTCTCCAGCGCGGGCCGATCGAACAGCACGAATTCGACTCTCTTGAGCGTGGTCGCGCCGCCCAGATGGGCGCGCGCTTCGTCGAGCATCACCTGCGCGCAGCGCTCCGTCGGGAACCCGGCGATTCCGGTTCCGATCGCCGGAAAGGCGATCGATTCGATCTTCAGCTCAGCGCCGCGCTTGAGAGAGTTGCGGGTCGAATCGCGCAACGCCTTCTCGGAGGTCGTTCCGCCCAGCCGCATGCTGGCCGCATGGATCACGTAGCGGGCCGCGAGCTTTCCGCCCGTGGTCGCCGCCGCTTCACCGATCGCGATTGAGCCAATCCGGTCGCATTCCTGCTGAATCGCCGGGCCGCCCTTGCGCCGAATCGCTCCGGCCACGCCGCCGCCGAGTTGCAGGTCGTTGTTGGCGGCGTTGACGATCGCGTCAACCCGGGCCTCGGTCAGGTCGCCCTGCCGCAGCGACACTTTCGATTTCCATCCCTGGTCCATCGCGCCGCCTCCTCTGGCCGCAAAGCGACTACGTCGCGCACTTCTGTTATTATCGGCGGCAGGCGCCAAGATCCCAAGATGATCCCAAGGCCGCGCACGCGCACGATTCGGGCGCTCTCGCCACTGCGCCGGTTTTTTTTCCTGGCCCTGGTACTTTCGCAAGCGGCCGCCTGCGAGCACAACGCGACGCTCCGCGAGCTGCCGGGTTATCTGCAAGTCGATATTGAGACTTCGCCGCTCGCGATCGATCCGCGCTTCGCGACCGACGCGATCTCGTCGCGGATCGCCGAGATGGTCTTCGATTCGATGGTCAAGATCGACGCGCATGGCCAGTTCATCGGCGACTTGGCCGAGAGTATCGAGCGGCCGAGCGATACCTCGCTCATTTTTCATCTGCGGCGCGATGCCCGCTTCAGCGACGGCCGTGCGCTCACCGCGCGTGACGTTAAGTACACCTACGATTTCGTCGCTGATGCGGCCAATCTGTCGCCCAAACGCGCCGGCCTGGCGCCAATCGAATCGGTCGGCATGCGCGACGATTACACCGTCGAGATAGTCACCCGCCATCTCTATGCGCCTGCGCTGGAGAGCGCGATGCTCGGCGTGGTGCCGTCCGGCACGCTGGGCACCGTAGGCAGTTTCGGCGCGCCAATCGGCAGCGGCCCGTTCCGATTGGCGAGTTTCGCGCGCGATGAAAGATTGGTGCTCGAGCGCAATCCGTTCGCCCCTGCTGCCGAGGCGGCGCCGCGCGGAATCGTCTTCAAGATCGTGCCCGACCCGACCGTGCGCGCGCTCGAACTGGCTGAGGGCGTATGCGATTTCGCCGAGAACAACCTCGAGCCGTATCTGCTCGGCTACCTGAAGGCGCGGCCGGAGCTGTCGGTGGTCGAGTCGCCGGGGAGCGCCTATCAATATCTGGCGTTCAACTTTCGCGACCCCCGTTTGCGCGATATCCGCGTACGCCGCGCGATCGCATACGCGATCGACCGCGACGCGATCGCCGCCGCGATATTGCAAGGGACCGCGCGGGTCGCGACGGGAATGCTTACGCCGGAGAATTGGGCCTACGACGGCAACGTTACGCGCTACAATTACGATCCCACGGCGGCGCGGCGCCTGCTCGATGAAGCGGGCTATCCCGCGGGCACCGACGGGATGAGACCGCTCGCGCTGGTCTACAAGGCCACGCCCGAGGGCCGCCGCCTCGGCGAGGCGCTCCAGGCGATGCTGAGAAGCGTGGGTATCGCGCTGACGGTCCGCAGCAACGAGTGGGCGACCTTCTACAGCGACATCCAGCGCGGCAACTTCGACCTCACCTCGATGCAGTGGGTCGGAATCAACGACCCGCATCATTACTATATGGTCTTCGACTCGAAGATGACTCCGCCCAGGGGGCTGAATCGCGGCTCGTATTCCAATCCCGAGATGGACGCTTTGGTCGAGCAGGGCGACGTAACGCTGGACGGCGCCGCGCGCCGCGCTATTTACGCCCGGGTGCAGACGCTCGCCGCGGACGATCTGCCCTACGTATCGCTTTGGTGGCTGGACAATGTCGCCGTGATGAGCCGGAGGCTAGCCGGCTTCACTCCATTTCCCAACGGCAGCCTGCGCTCGTTCTCCAACCTGAGATTCGCCGGGGCGCCGGGCGCCGGGTTGGAACCCGCCGAATGACGCGTTACTTCATCCGCCGGATCCTCGCGATGATTCCGGTCGCGCTCGGCGTGACCACGCTGACCTTCGCGTTGATCCATCTGGTGCCCGGCGACCCGGTGCTCGTGATGCTCGGCGACAACGCCGCTCCCGCCGACATCGTGGGGCTCCGCCATGCGATGGGACTCGATCAGCCGCTGGGAATTCAGTACCTCGTGTTCCTCGGTGGATTGGCGCACGGCGACCTTGGCCAATCGATCTCGGCTCACACGCCGGTCGCCGCGCTGATCCGCGACCATTTTCCCGCCACGCTCGAGCTGGCCGGCGCCGGTCTGCTGGCCGCGATCCTGATCGCGTTCCCACTCGGGATCATCGCCGGCGCGAATCCCGGCGGCGCGGTTGATTTGGGGGCGATGGGCTTCGCGATCCTCGGCATCTCGATTCCTCACATCTACCTCGGTCCCCTGCTGATGATCCTGCTCTCGCTGGACCTCGGATGGCTGCCGTTGACCGGGCGCGGCGGCCTGTCGCATCTGGTGCTTCCCGCGATCACGCTCGGCACGGCGTTGGCCGCGATCCTGGCGCGGATGCTGCGCCAGAGCCTCGCGCAGGTCCGCAACGCCGACTACGTGCGGACCGCGCGCGGCAAGGGGCTTTCCGAGACCGCCGCAATAATGCGCCACGGCTTGCGCAACGCGCTGACGCCGGTCGTTACGCTCTTGGGGCTGGAGGCCGGCTCGCTGCTGGCGGGCTCGGTCGTGACCGAGATGATTTTCTCGTGGCCGGGCCTGGGCCGCTTGATGATCAACGCGATCAGCGCGCGCGACTATCCGCTGGTCGAAGGCTGCGTGCTGGTTTACGCGCTGACTTACGTGACGGTTAACATGGCGACCGATTTGGTCTACGGCCTGATCGATCCGCGGATCCGGCTCTCGTGAAATTGCCGCGCCGAAATCCATCACTGCTGATTGGTGGCGCGATCGTCGCGATGCTGGCCACCGCCGCGATCGCGGGGCCAGCTATATGCGGAATAGACCCGCTCGCGATCGATCTGGGAAGCGTCCTTGCTCCGCCCGGCCCCGGCCATCCGCTGGGATGCGACGCGCTGGGGCGCGACGTGCTGGCGCGGCTGCTATGGGGCGCGAGAATTTCGCTGGGCGTGTCAACCACGGTGGTCGCGATGACGCTGACGATCGGCGCGCTCGTCGGCGGCGTCGCGGCGCTGGCGGGTGGATGGATCGACGGCGTGATGATGCGCGCGGTCGATATCGTGCTGGCCTTTCCGGGTTTTCTGCTCGCGATCGCGATCGCCGCGATTCTCGGGCCCGACCTGCGCGACCTGGTGATCGCGTTGGTTGCGATGGGATGGACCGGCTACGCGCGGCTGGTGCGCGGCGAAGTGCTGTCGCTGCGCGAGCGCGAATACGTCAGCGCGGCGCGGGCGCTCGGCGCGCGCCCCTCGCGGCTGCTGTTGCTGCATCTGCTGCCCGGCCTGGCCGGACCGATCGCAGTGCAGGCGACGTTCGGCGTGGGCGGGATCATCGTCGCGGAGGCGGCGCTCTCGTTCCTCGGCGTCGGCGTGCGGCCGCCGCTCCCGAGCTGGGGCAACATGATCGACGCGGGCCGCGCCTTCATCTTGGTCGCGCCGCACGTCACGACCGCACCGGGCCTCGCGATCGGAATCTCAGTGCTCGGCTTCAACCTGCTCGGCGACGGCTTGGCGCAGTTGCTCGGAAGACGCGACTAGGAGCCTGGTTCTGGCGGGTGGATGGCATGCGCCGGACGTTTGACGGAGAATCATCCAGCGCTTACAAGAGTTTCTCGGATCGCAATGAAGGTTCAGGTCCCTGAAAGGTTTGCTCACGCAGGAGAACTCCGGCGGCTGATTGATCCTCGGAAATCGACCTCCAGGGAGAGCTCACTCGACGTGGACGCCCGGGAATGCATCTTCATTCTGCCGGCCGCCGTCCTTTGGTGCGCGGTCTATCCGCTGCTCGCGCGGGCACGCGGAATCCCTTGTCGGTTTCTCGTGCCAGAGAACCTCGGAGTGTGCATTTACCTCAAGTCGGTAGGGCTGTTCGAACTCCTTCGGGCAGGCGGGGTAGAGGTCGATGATCGAGGAGTACCTAATCTTGGCGCGGAGCAACTCATCTTGCCCTTGACGCGATTTGATACAGAGAGCGATGTGGACCGAATCACCAACTTGGCTCACGACAGCCTTCAAAGGACCGCAGTGGGCGCCGCAAATCTATACCCTATTGTAAGCGAGGTGTTCGCCGAACTTGCCATGAACGCTGCACAGCATTCAGGGTCGGAGATCGGCGCATTCGGGCTGATTCAGTTTTATGAGTTTGCCGATGGGCAAAAGTTTGTCTGCGCGGTAGCCGACGGAGGAATCGGAATACGCCGCTCTCTGGAGCGGAATCCCGAACTAACCGACAAGGTTCCCTATGACTGGAATGCGATAGAATTGGCGCTCGACGAGGGCATTAGCGGCACAGGTTCAGACCGCCGGGGCATAGGATTGTTCGGAGTTGCTGAGGAAATGAGTAAACCGGGGCGCCAGCTGATTATCCACTCTGGCATAGGGATGCTCCAGACCGTCGGTGGTTCTCCGCGCGGTGCCGCTAGCAGGACCGTGCCGTTCCCCGGCACCTTGGCATCAGCTTCTATACCAACGTAAGATTGGAATCGGATCATCGTGGAGACGGTTCGAGTATACGACCTGCTGCAGAGAAGGGTCTTGGTGACCAGGGAGTCTGCTCAGGCCATTAGCCGGGCGTTGACCTCCTCTTTGGCCAACGGCGACGACGAAATCGTTTTGGACTTCTCAAGCGTTGACGCGGTCACCCCTTCATTTGTCGACGAGGTTCTTGCCATCATTGACGAGGCTGTCAGTCGGACCGCCCGCTCGTCCCTGAATGTGAAATTCGTGCACGCGCCAACAAGATTGTCGGAAAAGTTCGCGGCGGTGGGGAGAAGCCACCGCGCCCGAATCACCGAATCAAGTCCGGGTGCTTGGCTCATCACGAGACAGTCTTCTATCGCAGACGGCTGAACAGAGTCGTGTCCCGCGCAGCAGCGCGGTTTCCTCCTCATCCTGCGCAATTTCGTGGTACACAATATACCTCGACGAAAGAGGAGATCCGAATCATGGGCGAATACAAAGTGATCCTGCTCGACCAGGACGACGTGATGCATCCCAACACCGGCGAGTCGAACTTCAACGAAAGCGCCTACTACAACTTCTACGATCGCGCGCAGAAGACCGGCGGCTTTGTCCGGCTGGGCAATCGGCCCAACGAAGGCTACGCAGAAATGACGGTCTGCCTCTATCTGCCCGACGGCACTGTGGGCTTCATGTTCGGCCGCCCCGAGATCAAGGACAATCGCGCGCATGACGCAGGCGGACTCAAGTTCGAGGTGCTCAAGCCGTTCGAGCATCATCGCGTAACCTACCTGGGCAACGCTTGCATCCTGAAGAACCCGCTCGAAATGGCGGAGCCGCGCCAGGCCTTCAAGAATAATCCCTACGCCGCGACGCGGCTGGAGATCGACTACTACGCGGTCGCGCCCGGATGGGGCGGCGAGTTGCGCGAGAAAACCGCGACCGGATGGGAAAGTATCAAGCCCAGCGGCGATTCCAGCACCGAGTTCGCTCGCGGCCATCTGGAGCAGCACGGCCGCGCGGCCGGCCGGCTGGTCGTCGGCGAGCGCGAGTTCAGCCTCGACGGCCTGGGCCTGCGCGACCATAGCTGGGGACCGCGCTACTGGCAGGCGCCCAAGTACTACCGCTGGCTCACCATGAACTTCGATCAGACGCTCGGCGCGATGGCGACGATTACCGTCCAGCGCGACGGCAGCGAGCGGATCGGCGGATTCATCGCGCGCCAGGGCCAGCCGCACGTCAATCTCACCAAGGTCAATATCCAGACCGAGTTCGCCGGCGAGCAGGCGCTCCACGACTCGATCACGGTCACCTGCCAGGCGCAGGACGGCAGCGCGCCATTCGTGATCACCGGCAAGGTGCTCTCGATGATTCCGCTGCGCAACCGGCGCGCCGGGATAGTCACGCGAATCGCCGAAGGGATGACCGAGTGGAAATGGGACGGCAAAGTCGGCTACGGGCTGTCCGAGTATCTCGATCACATCGTGGAATAAGGGAGCGCGCTCATGAGTGTCGTCACATACGAAACCGACGGCGCGATCGCGACCGTGACCATCAATCGGCCCGAGGTGCGCAACGCGGTCGATCGCGAAACCGCCGCCGCGCTGGCCGAGTCGTTCAGGAAATTCGACGCCGACGCCGCGCTGTCGGTCGCGATTCTGACCGGCACGCACGGTTATTTCTGCGCCGGCGCGGATCTCAAGGCGGTGGCGCGCGGCGACGGAAATCGCGCCGCCCAGGACAGCGACGGACCGCTGGGATGCACCCGGATGCTGCTCGGCAAGCCGGTGATCGCCGCCGTAGAGGGCTACGCGGTCGCGGGCGGTCTGGAGCTCGCGCTGTGGTGCGACCTGCGGGTGGCCGCGCGCGACGCGGTTTTCGGCGTATTTTGTAGGCGATGGGGCGTGCCACTGTGCGACGGCGGCACGATCAGGCTGCCGCGCCTGATCGGGATGAGCAACGCGCTCGACATGATCCTCACCGGCCGCGGAGTCTCGGGCGACGAGGCGCTGCGGATGGGATTGGCGAATCGAATCGCGGAGCCGGGCAAGGCGCTCGCCGCCGCGCGCGAACTGGCCAATCAGCTCGCCGCGTTCCCGCAACTATGCCTGCGCTCCGATCGGATGTCGGCGTACGAGGGCTGGACGATGCCGCTGAAAGACGCGATCCACAACGAATGGCGTCACGGAATCGGCACCATCACGGCCGGCGAGACGGTCGCCGGCGCCAAGCGCTTCGCCGCCGGCGCCGGCCGCCACGGCAAATTCTGAAGGGCGCGCGCTGGTCCCCTCCTCGCCTCTGCCCGATCAGATCAGGGGGGCTTTGCGTAACCGCTGAAAATGGATCGGGGCAGAGCATTCCGTTGGCTGGACGGACTACTTAGGGTTGTCATTCCCGCGCGTCTGCCTTGTCCGGCGCGCGAGGGATCTCGGATCCGGGACCCTTCGCGCGCCAGGCAAAAAAACGCGCGAGGGTGACAGAGAGGAAGACGGTTGCCGCCGGCTGACGCCGTCCGCTAACCGTGCGGCAGCGCGCCGGTCAGTAAGGCGCGCTGCGAGATTTCGACCCAGTTGCCGTCGGGGTCGCGGATGAACGCGATTCGCGCGACGCTGCCGAGCGTGAGCGGCGGCGCACCCTCTGTCACGCCCACGCTGGCTCCTTCGGCTACGATGCGGCGATGCTCGGCGTCGCAATCGCGCACCTGAATCGTGATGTAGCGGAATCCTACCGCGCGCATCGAGGCCATCGCCTCGGCCGCGCTCGATGCGCCCGGCTTGCTGCCGCCCTGCGCTGCCGGATCGACGGAGAAGCTCAGGATCGTCTCGCCGAACTTGAAGCGGCCGGCGCCGAGCCGGTGGCCGCCGAGCACCTCACCCACATACTGCTCGAAGCGCGCTGTGTCGCTGACGCCGATATGGATCTCGATCTGGTTCACGTCGCTGCGGCCGACCGGGGTCAGCTCGATTTCGTTGCCGTCCGGGTCGTTGAGCCGCATCGGGATTGGCAGGCGCTTGTCGGCGATAGTCAGCCGCTGGTAGCCGCCCTCGATACGCGCCGGCAGCGGGTCGCGCGCATGGTTGATCTTCAGCACCGAGCCGTGCAGGCCGTAGCGATATTGGCGCACGCCGCCGCCCACCGGCAGCATCTCCTCGAACGGGAGCCCCACCCGCTCGCCGTAAAACGCGCGCATCTCGTCCAGCCGGTTGGTGAAAAAGCCGACATCCACGCATGGTTTGGCGAGTTCGATTGGCATTGCGTCCTCCTGGTACCGGCTGATTTGCGAAGTGCGTTTATCTACGCCGAAGTGTCGCGAGTCCGACCGCAGCTCCAATTAGAAGGCCACCCCCGAGCCGTTCGACCATTGGGCGGAAGCGAGGCGCTGCGCGGCGGCCTGCCCGGTGAGAGATAGTAGAATAAGTTGACAGCACCACGAACTCGATGGCGAAAGAACTGAGGGCGAGAATTGAGACCTGCCAAACAAGGGGAGCCTTCGGGTCGATGAACTGCGGCAGGATTGCAGTAAAGTACACGATGAGACCGGGGTTTGCCCCCTGCGTGACGAAGCCTTGCCAGAAGGAGCGCCCCCTGGAATTGGACGAGAGTTGTACCGAGGCATCCGCCTGCCGCGTGAAAGATCGCACGATCATTCGCACACCGAGCCAGATCAGATATGCAGCTCCGATCCATTTGATGACGAAAAACACCTGCGCAGAAATCGTGTGAACGGCTACCAACCCGGTCGCCGAAAGACCGAAGTAAACGGCGTTTGCTGCAAGGACACCGACGGCGGCCAAGATCCCCGCGGCTTGGCCGCGTGTCATCCCGAGCGAGATGACAAGCAGGACAGACGGTCCCGGGTTGAGGCACAGGAGCGTCTCGGTCATGCAGAAGAAAGCCCAGGTTTCGAGCGTCATCTCCTCCTCGAACACACCAAAGGCGGGAACATCAGAGACGAGCCGGTGAGCGCGAGCGGGGCGGCGTGGCGAAACTTCACGATCGACGGGTTCGTTCGATTTCCGTTCGCCGCGTACCTGCTGCCAAGTCGTCGCTTCCTCTTGTTCTTCGTATCACCGCTTCTATTTGCCGGCAACCTGCGTTATGACTTGGCCAATAAATTCTGCTCGCGACGAGGAACGAAATGGACTTCACGCTTCCGCCCAAAGTCGAGGATTTGCGCCGCCGGGTGGCGGCCTTCATGGACCAGCACGTCTATCCGGCCGAGGCTGGTCTCCATCAGCATTTGCTCAGCAACAGCCACGAAGAGCCGCAAGTCATCAAGGACATCCGCAAGAAGGCCAAGGCCGAAGGGCTGTGGAACCTGTTCCTGCCCGACGAGAAATACGGCAAGGGGCTCAAAAACTACGAATACGCGCCGCTGTGCGAAATCATGGGCCGCAGCGTGATCGGGGCGCGGGCGTTTAACTGCATGGCGCCGGATACCGGCAACATGGAGATTCTCGCCGAGTTCGGCTCCGAGCAGCTCAAGCAGCGCTACCTCCAGCCATGCCTGGACGGCGAGATTCGCACCTGCTTTTCGATGACCGAGCCGGAGACCGCCGGCTCCGACCCCACGCTGCTCAAGACGCGCGCGGTGCGTGATGGCGATTACTACGTGATCAACGGCCACAAGTGGTTCACCTCGGGCGCGATCGGCTCGGCCTTTGCGATCACGATGGTGGTGACCGATCCCGACGCGCCGCCCCATCGCCGCGCCAGCCAGATCGTCGTTCCGACCGATACGCCCGGCTTCAACCTCGTGCGTGCGGTCCCGGTGATGGGCCACACCGGCGGCGGCGGCCATTGCGAGATCATCTACAAGGACTGCCGCGTGCCCGCCACCAACATGCTGGGCCGCGAGGGCGACGGTTTCGGAATCGCGCAGGCACGCCTGGGGCCCGGCCGAATCCATCATTGCATGCGAACTATTGGAGTCGCTGAGCGCGCGCTCGAATTGATGTGCAAGCGCGCCAACACCCGCTACACGCACGGCAGCTATCTGAAGGACAAGGCGAATATCCAGGAATGGATCGCCGATTCGCGAATCGAGATCGACTCGACGCGCCTGATGGTGATGCATGCGGCGTGGAAGATGGACACCGTGGGCAAGCGCGAGGCACGTCAGGAAATCGCGATGATCAAGGTGATGGCGGCCAACATGGTGATGCGCGTGACGGACCGCGCGATCCAGGTGTTCGGCGCGGCCGGTGTCAGCGACGACACGCCGATCGCCGGGATGTGGCGCAACTCGCGCGCGCTGCGGATCGCCGACGGCCCCGACGAAGTCCATCGCATGACAATCGCGCGCCGCGAACTGCGCCGCTGGGCGGAATAAGAATCACCGATGCCGCCAGCCGTCGAAGAAATAACCCCCGAATACGGCGACATCCGGGCCGAGGAACAACTCGATTGGGACAAGCTCGCCGCGTATCTGCGCGACAAGCTGCCCGGCGCCGATGCGCCGCTCGCGGTCAAGCAATTTCGCGGCGGCCATTCGAATCTCACTTATCTGCTGCGCTTCGGGCCGCAAGAATGGGTGATGCGCCGGCCGCCGTTCGGGCCGTTGCCGGTGGGCGGACACGACATGGGGCGCGAGTATCGCGTGCTCTCGCGAGCGTGGCGGGCGTTCAAGCCGGCGCCGCGCGGGATGCTCTACTGCGAGGACACTTCGATAATCGGCGCGCCGTTTTTCGTGATGGAACGCCGGACGGGTACGCTGATCCGGATGCGCCAGCCGCTGCCACCTGAAATTCCCGACGATCCCGGCGTCTATCGGCGAATCTCGGAGGGATTTGTCGACACGCTCGCCGATCTCCACGCGGTCGATTACCAGGCGATCGGACTTGGCGACCTCGGCAAGCCGCAGGCTTCGTCGAGCGGCAGATCAAAGGATGGATGGGCCGTTGGGAAAAGGCCAAGACCCGCGAGGTGCCGCTGATGAACCAGCTCGGCGCGTGGTTTTTGGAGCATCTGCCCCAGTCGCAGGCGCCGGCGCTGATCCATAACGATTTTTACCTGCACAACATCATGCTGGCTGCGGACGATCCGGGCCGCGTGGTCGGCGTGTTCGATTGGGAGATGTCGACGATCGGCGATCCGCTGATCGATCTCGGCGTGGCGATGGGCTACTGGCGCGATCGCACCGACCCGCCCGAACTGCTCGATCTCAGCCAGGGCCACGTTCACACGCTCGCGCCAGGATTTCTCACGCGCGACGAGATGATGGTGCGTTACGCCAAGCGCACCGGGCGCGACTTGAGTCAGATGGCGTTCTATCGCGCGTGGGCGCATTGGAAAAACGCCACGGTAGTCGAGCAAATCTACGCCCGCTACGCGCGCGGCCAGACCAGCGACCCGCGCTTCGCGCTGATGGGCAACCAGGCCCCCGCGCTGGCCCGTGGCGCCGCGCTCGTCGCCTCGCAGTTGGGGTTCTGCGCCGGGTGATCGGCTGTGCGCGCTCGCAGGACCTTCAGGCGCGTCGCCGCCCTCAGTTGCCGTGTGACCGCAAACATGGAGTTGCGGCTTGAACGCGGCAACTCGCTCAGGGCATATCTCAGGCCAACCGCCGAACGGATACTCGCCTATACCTTGCTGGCTGAAGCCGAGCGCCTCATCAGCTGACGGTCAAGTCAAACCGACCCATCACCGGAACCGTCTGACGGTTGGCCTCGAACGCGACTTTGAGCCAATCGAGTCGGAGAGTCCGGGCCCGCCGGGAAATACTGGGAAATAGCGCGATCGTGCTCGCTGCCACCCCTTTCTTATAGCTCTGCATAACAATGCGCGCACCTCAGAGAGCCCTTCGCAATGTCGGCACACTCGCGCTTGCTGCAAGTCTCCCTTCCGCAGCGGTTCACCCTTGGGCCGTTCAGTAGCTGTGGCGACAGCTCGTGATAGTGACGCGCGTGGAGCTTTTTTTCACAGGGGACGGGACAAATGTTCTTCGGCAGGACGAGCCAACCTAAATGAAGGTCCAAGGGATTTATCCCATTCGGTCGGCAGTACTTTTTAGACAAAAGGATGCCGCCATGACCGTGGCCTGCAACTTTGCCCCAAAATCCTAGAGCGGACGCAACCTCGGCGGCGATTCGGTGGCCCAGATTCGTGTTCTCAGTCGCATGCCCGGAACCTAGATAGAGTAGGTCTGCTGGCTCATGTTCCCACCGTTTCAACGAGAAGACATACAGACCGGAAGTTTCTGGGAGAATTGCTGGGTCGAGACCACCGGGTCGATCTAACAACTCGCGCAGTTTTTTCGGCCCTTCCCAAGGCATTGTTTTCCTCCCTCGCAAGGAACCGTCGCGCGCCCTGTTGCGCATCGGACCGCGATGTTGCCAGACAGCCGATGTTTACAGAGCACAGGGAACTATGAGCAGGCACAGGTTAAGATGCGAGAGGCTATAGCGTCCTGGCAACACGGAAGCCCTCGGCGTCGCCGCTGCCGGCACCGAGCGCGTAGCGGAACGCGGAGCGAAGGTACCCCGCGCCGCTGTACCGCGAGCCGCCGCGCACGACACGCACGATACAAGTTCCCGTCGTCCAAGCCGTCCCGTCGTCGGGCGCTCCCGCATAGCTCTCGTTCCAGCAATCTTCGGTATATTCCCATACATTCCCCGCCATGTCGTACAGCCCAAAGGCGTTTGCCGGGTAACTTCCAACCGGTACCGTGCCGTGGTGATTGCACGGACCGCCGTTGGCGTATCCACAAAGGTCGGCGTCGCTGTCGCCCCACCAGTAGGCGGTGGTTGTTCCGGCGCGCTCCGCATATTCATATTCCGATTCGGACAATAGACGATAGCTGTGCCCGGTTTTCTGACTAAGCCATGCCACATACGCTTTCGCGTCATCCCAGCTTACCAACACTGCCGGATGCCTGCCCGTTTGCGGAAAACCGGGGTTTTCGTGGTCGCGGCCGGTCTCCGACGCAAACCGCGAATATTCGTCGCGCGTGACCGGGTACTTGCCGACCGCGAAGGCTTGGCCGATGGTTACGCGGTGCTGCGGACCCTCGCCGGGGGAGCGCTTCGGCTCCGATGATGGCGAGCCCATCGTGAAGCTTCCCGCAGGCACTACCACCATCTCCGGGCACCCGTCGCAGTCGCGAAATGTACCGGCCGACGCTTGGAGCGGCTGGTCGCGTGCAGCGGCGACGCGCTGCTGTTCCCCCTGATATTGCTGGTAGTAATAGACCCCGGTGAAGGCGAGAGCGAAGAGCGCGAGGATACCGCCCGCTAATAGGGCAGCGCGAGCTGCGACTCCGGTTCGTTCCCGCGCCGGCGGTTGCGGCGCAACGGAGAGATCGGCGCTGCAATAGGGGCAAAAGCGCGCATCGGCAGGAATCGGCTTGGCGCAATGGGCGCACAATGGCGCATCGAGGGCGGCCACGGTAGGCGCGCTGGAGGCCGTCGGGCGCGGGCTGCGGGGCGACGCGATCGAGGTCGCGGTGGGGTTTTTGAGCCTCATCAGCCGGCGCCTGAAGTCGGCGGCGCTGGGCACGCGATCCTTCAGGTCAAGGGCGAGCGCTTCGGTAATCAAATCTACGAGCGTCGGGCTGCATCCGGCGCATAGCTGCTGGACCGGAGGGAACATGAAAGGCGGTTCCAGCGCGGGGTCGCGCCCGGTCAGCATAAAGTGCATGGTCGCGCCGAGTGCGTAAAGGTCGCTGCGCGCCTCAGCCTTGCCCTTGTATTGCTCGGGTGGCGCATAGCCCTGGGTTCCGACCATGGTCGCGGTGGCCTGCGGCTGAAAGAATCGGGCGATGCCGAAATCGACCATTTTCACGCGGCCGTCGGCGCTGACTATCAAGTTGGAAGGCTTGAGGTCGCGGTAGATCACCGGCGGGGTGCACGAGTGCAGGTACTCGAGCGCGTCGAGAACCTGCAGAGCGACGTCGATCGTCGCGGATTCGTCGAGCTTGCCGCCGGCCGCCTTGAGCCTGTCCTCCAGGGTCTCGCCCTCGACGTACTCCATGACCAGGAAGTGGCGGTTGCCCTCGCTGAATTTGTCGTAGATACGGACGATGCGATTGTGCGCCAGACCCGCGAGCATATCGGCCTCGCGATGGAATGCGGCAGCTGCGGTCTGCCGGTCTTTGGGGTCGGCGAAGCTGTCGATCATCTCGGCCAGCGCGCAGGGACGGTTGGCGAGCCGGGTGTCGTGGGCGAGATAGACCTGCTTCATCCCGCCGCCGCCCAGCGGGCAGATGACTCGGTAGCGATTTCCTACGAGCGCATTGGGCGCAATCACCGCAGGCATACCCTCTTTCGTTACCCAAAATTACATCCCAACATAAGACCTTCGCAGTCACAGGGGTAGGCCGGCGGAATCTCTACGATCGCTGTGGCCGCGACCGTTGACTCGTCAAATAGGCCGGGACCGGTTTGTGTGCGCCGGCTCTTAATTGCCCCGCGGCCGCAGGGTACGCTATTTAATGAGGTGTTCGGGTGAGATGTTCGGGCGAGCGTCATGCCGCCTGGAACCGGAGGACCGTCAGCCTTGCACGAAATCCAGTACGAAGCTCCGGCTACGCTCGAGCAGGCGCTGAAGCTACTCGGCGGCTTGGGCGAGAAGGCGCGGCCGCTGTGCGGCGGCACTGACATCCTGATCCAGATGCGCGCCGGCGTGCGCCGCCAGGAGCATCTGGTGGACGTCAAGAATATCCCGGAGTTGCGCCAACTGAGCTTCGACGCGAAGACCGGCTTGCGCCTGGGCGGCGCCGTTCCGTGTATCGAGGTGTACGAGAGTCTACTGATGCATAAGCATTACCCCGGTCTGACCGAGGCGGCGCATCTGATCGGGTCGCTGCAGATTCAGAACCGCGCCTCGATCGGCGGCAATCTGTGCAACGGCTCGCCCGCGGCCGATACCACTCCGGCGCTGATCGCGCTCGGCGCTATCGCGAAAATCGCGGGCCGCGCCGGTACGCGCGAGGCGCCCGTCGAGAGCTTCGTGCTCTCACCGGGACGCACCGTGTTGCAGCCGGGCGAGTTGCTGGTCGAGTTTCTCATTCCCGCGCCGCGAGCCCATTCGTCGGACGCCTATCTGCGGCTGATTCCCCGCAACGAGATGGATATCGCGGTGGCCGGCGTAGGCGCCTCGATTACGCTCGACGGCGACAAGTGTGTCGCCGCGCGAATCGCGCTGGCCGCGGTCGGGCCGACGCCGATCCTCGCTGCCAAGGCGGCTGCGGCGCTGATCGGAAAGAAGCTCGACGCGGCGGCGCTCGAGCAGGCCGGTCGGCTCGCGACCGAGGCCAGCTCGCCGATCGATGACATGCGCGGGACGGCCGAGTACCGGCGCCATATCGTGGCCGTGCTGACCCGGCGTGCGGTTGCGATCGCGGCGGAGCGCGCGCGCAAGAACTAATAGACAAGGATTACGGTAGAAAGTAATGTCGAGGAAAGTACAGGTAGAAGCGACTATCAACGGCGAGACCACCGAGTTTCTCTGCGAGCCGCGCCAGAGCCTGCTCGAGACCCTGCGCGACGTGCTCGAATTGACCGGCTCGAAAGAAGGCTGCCTGACCGGCGATTGCGGCGCCTGCACCGTGCTGGTCGATGGGCGCGCGGTCTGCTCGTGCCTGATGCTCGGGGTCGAGGCGCAGGGGCGCAAGATCGTAACGGTCGAGGGGCTCGCCGACGGCGCCCGGCTCCATCCCTTGCAGCAGAAGTTCCTGGAGGACGCGAGCCTCCAGTGCGGAATATGCACGCCGGGCTTCCTGATTTCGGCCAAGGCGCTGCTCGATCGCAATCCGAGCCCGAGCGAAGCGGAAATCCGCTACGCGCTGGCGGGGAATCTCTGCCGATGCACCGGCTACGACAAGATCGTCCGCGCGGTTCAGGATGCGGCGAAAGAGATCTCACACGCGCGCCGCGGCGCCGCGTAACCTCGGGTGGGAATGTCGTGATCTCCTCACCCGATTTGACGCGGTCCATGACGCCCTCACCCGCGCGGCGCGGCGTTTGCACAAGAGCGCAAACACAGCGCCGCTCGCCCTCTCCCGAAGGGAGAGGGAATTTCAGGCTGCTTGTTGAGGCCAGCCAATTTCCTTGCTCTGCTTCGCCAGAGAGAAAATCCTGGAGGCTCTCCGTGGGAACTCACCAGCTTTCCAGTTCCCTCTCCCACCGGGAGAGGGTCAGGGTGAGGGCGCATTCGCCGCTTGCCTCCGGGCCGAGGTTCTTAACGATGTGCGCTCAGAATGATGCAAAACCCTCCAGTAGGTAGAGGCAGGACATAGGGGTTAGACCAATGCCAGAACCAACCCAGACCCCGCACTTCAAAGTTATCGGCACGCGGCCGATTCGCCCCGATGGCACCGACAAGGTCACCGGGCGCGCCAAGTACGGCGCTGATTACGCCTTTCCCGGGATGCTGCACGGTAAGCTCCTGCGCAGTCCGCACGCGCATGCGCGGATCAAATCGATCAACACCGCCAAGGCGCTGAAGCTGCCGGGCGTCAAGGCGATCATCACCGCCGCCGACCTGCCGGCGCTGCCCGAGAACAAGACCGAGGCGGTCGGCGAAGCCGCGATGAACCCGCGCCATCTGGCGTTGAACGTGCTCGCGCACGGCAAGGTGCTCTACGACGGTCACGCGATCGCCGCCGTGGCCGCGACCAGCCCGCATATCGCGGAGGAGGCGCTGCGGCTGATCGAAGTGGATTACGAGTTGCTGCCGCCCGTGATGACCGTGGAGCGCGCGATGGAGCCTGACGCGCCGATCCTGCTTCCCGAGTTGCGCAATCCCGAGTCCGGCGACCAGCCGACCAACGTCGCGATGCATCTGCCGATCAAGAAGGGCGACCCCGAAGCGGGCTTCAAGTCCGCCGACTATATCGTCGAGCGAGAGTTCAAGACCGCGATGGTCCATCAGGGCTATATCGAGCCGCACAACGCGGTTGGAATCTACAACTCCGACGGCCACGCGACGATCTATTGCTCTACCCAGGGCGCGTTCGACGTGCGCTCGCTGAGCGCCAAGGTGCTCGGAATCGAGGTCGGCAAGCTCAAGGTCGTGCCGGCCGAAATCGGCGGCGGCTTCGGTGGCAAGACCACCATTTATCTCGAACCGCTCTCGGTGCTGCTATCGCAGAAGACCGGCCATCCGGTGAAGCTGGTGATGAGCCGCGCGGAAGTGCTGCGCGCCAGCGGCCCGACCTCCGGCTCGACGATCAAGGTCAAGATGGGCGCGACCAGGGACGGCAAAATTGTCGCCGCGAAAGTCTGGATGGCGTACGAGGCCGGCGCCTTTCCCGGCTCGCCCGTGATGGCCGGTGCGATGACGATTCTGGCCCCCTATGTGATCGAGAACGTTCAGATCGACGCCTACGACGTGGTCGTGAACCGGCCCAAGACCGCGGCCTATCGCGCGCCGGGCGCGACCAACGCCGCCTTCGCCGCTGAAACTGTAATCGACGAGCTGGCCGAGAAATGCGGGATCGATCCGCTCGCGATGCGGCTCCTGAACGGCGCGCGCGAAGGCTCGCCCCATCCCGCCGGCCCGCCCTTCCGGCGCATCGGATTCATCGAGACCTGCGAAGCGATCAGGAACAGCGCGCACTACAAGTCGCCGCTGACCGGTCCCAATCGCGGGCGCGGCGTCGCCGCGGGCTTCTGGTTCAACGCCGGGATGCAATCCTCCGCGACCGTGAATATCCATACCGACGGCACCGCGAGCGTCGTGACCGGCTCGCCGGATATCGGCGGCAGCCGCGCCTCGATGGCGATGATCGCGGCCGAGGTGCTGGGGCTTAAGTTCGACGACGTGCGTGCGCAGGTGGCTGACACGGACTCGATCGGCCATACCGACGTGACCGGCGGCAGCCGCGTGACCTTCGCCACCGGGATGGCGGTCTATCAGGCGGCGCAGGACGCGATCAACCAGTTGAAGGAACGCGCCGCCAAACTGATGGACAAAAAACCCGACGATTTGGAGTTCCGCGACGGCGCCTTTGCCGCCAAGGGCAACGGCGTGAAGCCGATGACGATCAAGCAGATGGCCGGCCGGCTCGCCCGCGCGGGCGGACCTGTCGTCGGGCGCGCGAGCCTCAATGCGCGCGGCGCCGCGCCCGCCTTTGCCGCCACCTGCGTGGACGTGGAGGTCGATCCCGAAACCGGCAAGGTCCAGATTCTGCGCTGCACCGTCGCGCAGGATGCGGGCCGGGCGATTCATCCGAGCTACGTCGAGGGCCAGATGCAAGGCGGGACCGCGCAGGGAATCGGATGGGCGCTCAACGAAGAATATTTCTACGACGACAAGGGCGTGCTGCGTAACACCGGCCTGCTCGACTACCGGATGCCGACCTGCCTGGACCTGCCGGCGATCGATACGATCATCGTCGAGGTTCCCAACCCGACCCATCCGCTGGGCGTGCGCGGCGTCGGCGAGGTCTCGATCGTGCCGCCGCCGGCGGCGGTCGCCAACGCGATCTATCGCGCGGTCGGAGTGCGGATGACCCAACTGCCGATGTCGCCGCCGCATCTGCTGAAGGCGATTCTGGCCGCGCGGCAGGAGCCGGCCCGGCTAGTGGCGGCGGACTGAAGCGCCGTCGGACCCGAATCGATACGCGCCGGCGCGGACATGGCAACGGTCTTTATCCCGGCGGCGCTTCGCAAGTTCACCGCCGGCGGCGAACGCGCCATCGCCCGCGGCCGCAACGTGCGGGCGCTAATCGACGACCTGGATCGCCAGTTCCCCGGAATTCGCGCGCAACTGGTCGAAGGCGACGAAGTAAAGCCGTCGATCGCAGTGTCGATCGACGGTGAGATCGCGACTGGCGGCCTGCTCGACGCGGTAAACGAATCGAGCGAGGTCTACTTTCTGCCGGCGCTCGGCGGCGGCGCTATCGCTTGACCCTTCCGGGCCCCGAAACGGAGCTCGAACTTCGCGCTTGCAAACTGCCTCGTGTCGGTGCGAGTCTGAATCAGGATTCAAAATGGAATTTTCGGATTAGAGCGGATGTGGAACATGGAGCAAACAACAGGTGAGCTGATCGAACGGGTTAGACAACTCGAGCATCAGCAGGTGCAACTCCAGCGCGCGCAGCGGCGGCTTAAGCTGGTGACGGGCGCCGTGGTACTGTTCGCGGGCGCATTGGTTCTGATGGCGCAGGCGGCGCCGCAGCAGAGCAAAAGCCTGGAGGCCCAGCAGTTCGTGCTGCTCGGCAGTGACGGTAAAGTGCGGGGCGCGATGGGTGTTATGAGTGACGGCTCGGTGGGTCTCAACTTCAATGACAGCAAAGGCCAGACCCGGGTCACACTGGACCTTGCCGCCAACGGATCGCCCGGCCTGGACCTCTACGATCAGACCGGCAAGGAGCGCGAGACCCTCGCGTTGGGTCTGGACGGAACGCCGGGCTTCGGGCTTTATGACCCGAGCGGCAAGTTGCGCACCAGTCTGGATATTCCGGCCACCGACACTCCGGGGTTGGCTTTCTACAATCAAGACGGCAAACCGGCCTGGGGTGCTCCTTAACCAGCGCACGTTGAGAACCCCGGTGCGAGAGGTAGATGTTCCCCTGTGCAACGCTTAATCCAAATTATCGTGCTAATAGGTTTAATGTGCGGGCTGGCTGGATGTTTCGTACCCCCCGGCTACGGCCACGGCTATCCGGTCGCCGGTTATGCTCCCTACTCCTATGGATGGCCTGTCTATGGCCGCGGCTACGCGCCTGTATTTGCGGTACATCATCCGTGGGAGGCGCATTTTCAGGGCGTTGAGCACCATACCAGCTTCGTTCATGCCGGGGGATACGGTGGACCTGCCGCCGCCGGTCATAGCGGCGAAGGGCGTCGCTAGTCACTGAGTTCAAGCGCGTCGAGAGCTTGTGTTGGGTGACACAGCGCTCGCCTATCCCATGGTTCGGCGCGAAGTGGGCTTGCCAGCCTCAGATATCTGATGGCGGCGGGTTAGCGTAGGACTCGCCCGCTACGAATCGCCGTCAAGTCTTGAATAGTTAGATCTTTTGTTGGCAAACCTGACGAACGCGATCGTGTCGTACAGCCCGTGGCGCAATATGACAGCCCACAGGTTGTGCCCGCTTACGACAAATAGCAGGCCAAATAGAACTGAGAGCTGAGTTATGATGATCGCGGCTCGCAGGCCCTGGTATGAGTGAACGAGACCCGCTCCCAGAGCGGCGGCACATACCGCGATGCCAGTTGCGATCGGCGCGACGAACCAAGCCGACAGTAGTGCTTCAATCGATTGAAGGATGATTCGCCGGAAGACAAGTTCTTCCAAAAATCCCCCGAGGACCCAGGCCACTACGATCCCAATCAGGAGCTTGCTTCTGGATTGCTGCAGCGCGCGAAACGCGTCCAGGGTTGGCGGCTTATCAACCCATCGCGTCGCCACCCGGTCCGCTAATGGGCTGTAGGCCAACATCAGCGCCAGCCATGCTACGGCAAATCCGATTGTCGAGAGCCATGATACGGAGGTGCTGAGTCCGAGCGTGGTAAGCGGTGACATCATTTCAGCTTCTTCCGCCATTCGGCCCAACTGACTTCCGACGACTCGATGACTTCCAGGTCGGCGACCGGGATCTGATCGGTAAACATGATCAGGTTGTTGCACGACCAGCGAGCGTTCGGGGCGATGATACTGTCGAAACCCAGGAAGTAGGCCGCGTCACCGATTGCCTGAGTCGGCTCGTAGAGGAGCTCGCGGTATCTGGCGGGATCGACACCAAGCGGAACCATCGCGTCTAAATCCGGAAGCCTGAGAGCCTTGGTCGTCCTGACTCTGATGCGATGCAGTCTGTACCTGATCCTGGACGGAAAGACCGGCTGACGTGACAGGTGAAAGTTGACTTCTGCCACGGCTCCATCCGGATTGAGGGAGGTGTAGAGTACGTCAAACAAGGTGGGATCCCAGCGTCCGCCGGAAGCACTTCCTTGCAGAGGATCCCGGCCGCCGCGTACAACCCGCCAGGTATCTCCGGTGTAACGGACTCTATCGAAGGCATCCAGTGCGTCGAGCAGTGCGGGATCGCGCGGCTTCCGTGCTCCCGGCATCGCAGTTCAACCGCGGGCAATCACAGGTAGGCGCCGGCGTCGAGGCGTTCGATAACGGCGAGAACTTCCTGCGTGCGGTCCGCGATGATCAGGTCGATGGCGCGTTCGTTGTTAAGCAACGGATGTTTCGCGTGAAGCCAAAGCCGCGTCTCCGCCGGCGTGTAGAAGTCCGACAGTCGATCGACGACGTAGCGCAGGTCGGCGATGATGGTCTGGGTCGCGAGCGGCGGCGAGGCCTTACCGCTCTTCCATCGCGACACTGTAGGCCGCGACGCATTGACGATGTTCGCGACATCCGAGCCCTTGAGCCCCCCGCGCTGCTCAAGGTCGCCCAGAATTCGTGCCACCGCGCTCTCCATCGGCTGCCCTGGTCTTTGCCTTGGCCACTTCGGTGTTGCTGCCAGCCTTCTCATCTAGATATAGACACATATTATATGTTGCATTATTATTTCACAAGAGGGCACAAATGAAACTGATTTGCATCCAGGGATTTCGGCTCATTGCGGCTTGAAAAACCGGACAGATGCGGACAATTCGCCTGTCCGCCGATGTTTGAGAAGCGGAAACCCCTTGATTTTATTGGTGGAGCTGAGCGAGGTCGAACCGCCGACGCTCGGCGGCGGCAGGACCCGGTGCGGTCAGGTGTTCGCCGCGGGAAAAAACCACAAATGTCTAAGAAGGCTTTTCAAGTCGAAAACATTCCAGTCCTCCACCTTCTCCACCTCCGCTCTTACCGAGTGACGAACAACGTCGACGAGCGCGGCCTCAGGTAAACGGCGAGGGTCAAGGCCTCATACCTGTTGTAGAACGTTTCGAAGCGAAAGACGTGCTGTATGCTATTGACGTCAATGAGCGCGATTTCCGCTTCGCCGAGAGGGCCGCCCCTCTGAGCCCCACAATACGATGTAATGTGTCTGAATATCGTCTTTTCATCAATTGCGGAGAACCGCGTCGCGAACATGGGCGAGCGAACATAGTACCGGCAGGGTTCAGCGGGACTGAAATCGTCGGGACGGCGGGTGATGTGCGGATGCACCGTAATCGCGCCCGCCATGGGCAAATCCGGGTGCGTGCATTCGATATAGCGCCATAACGTGCTCGTCATCGTGTTTCCAAAGACAGTCTTCAGCTTCCGAATCGCTCCCAGAGATGGTTGAGTATCGTTTGCAGCCGTCGCGAACCTGGGACCCAGAAAAAGGATTTGGCCCGCCGTATAGTTCGCCTCACCTTCGATCTGTTCGTGGCAGCCAAGCCTCAGTGTGTACGAATCGTCCCCAAGCATCATCTCGTCATGCCAAGGAAGTAGGCTGTGCCCAATCTCGTGTGCCTCGTTCCAGCGATGTTTGATTTCAGGAATGGACTGATCGAGCAATATCCGCTTTCTGTCGGGAACGTAGAGCGCCCTGAGATCCAGCTTTCGAATTGCCTCGTACAGTAGCATGGGCCGCGCCAGCACCTGTTTCCCCGCGATCTTCAGCCTGCTTATCGATTCGGCAAGCGGACCATCATTGCTGCCGCTATAGAATACCCGGTCCAACTTGAGTAGTTCTCGCACCTCACGCAGGTCCAGCGGAGGTTCGGGGTTCCCGATGCCCCTCAACAGCCGATCGACCTTGCCGACGATGTCGCGCGCCGTGCTCTCTCGAAGAAAGGCATTCTTCACAAAAGACACACTTCCAGTCACTTGTCGTCGCTTAGAAACTTGACAAACCGCTCAAGCGCGGCTGTTTCCTCGGGCGTCAGTTTATTGATCGGTCCGGAGCGCGCGGCGAACCGTACCGCCTCCTGCCGAAATCGCACGTCCTTTGCCACCGCGTTTCCTGACAGTTCCAACAACCGCCTAGTTGGCACCTTAAAGACTGACGCCAGTTGGTGCACCGTTCTGGGTTCGGGTCTGTAGTGTGGTTCCTTCTCAATGATCACCAGTTCACTGAGGTCAAGATCGGCCTCCTCTGCCAACTTCTCGATCGTAAGGCCCTGCTTTCGACGCATAAGTTGAACAAAGGGGCCAAACGCAACCTGCGGTTCGTCCACACGAACTGATGGCGCGGCAGCCGCATCTGAGGCTTCATCGCGTTCCGGGTCGGACGCTGCAGCGCCGGCACCGACTTCCGCGTTGCCTTCTCGTCGAGCCATCGCCAAACACCATTCCTTTGTTACCTCCAATTTCATTGCTTTCTTCCTCTCTCAATAAACGCCTGAGCTTGTTCGCCTGTCATCTCGAAGTAGCTCAGGTTTTGGTATGAGGGATCGGGGCCAAGATCCGACATTCCACAGGTGTTCGCGTAGAACGCGTTCGCCTGCGGAAGCGAATGGAGCCCAAGCCGCCCCGTGAACCCTTCATCTAGGCTCAGCTGAATCGCCGCTGCGATTAGCAAGGTGCCCACGCCGCGGTAGGTCGGAGGATCCTGAAGTTCAGGCCGATTCCATGGCGCGTTCTCCAGGTAGTGAATGTAGACCAGTGGTTTACCTTTCTGCTCATCCAATCGGGACGACCTGGTCAGATCGACGATCATCAATCCTTGGGTAACGCCGCGGCACACGATGCAGAAAGTCGGAAGCGCCAGCAGTCCTCTAATGGAGCTCATCTTCTGGCGCCAATTCCAATGTCGGCTCTGCGGCCAGCGAGATCTTGCTACGCCCGACTGACTAAGCCGCTCGACCGCTTTCCATAGCGCTGGCATCCACTTGCTTTCCCAATCGCGCAGATGGACCTCCTCAATCGGCTCCGCAAGCTCTGCTTCTACTCCTTCCCCGCTGCCGACTTCCAAAAGATAGACGATCGAGGATTTACCGCTCATAGCAGCATCAACTCCGACTTCTCTTTCGTTTTCTCATTCTCGAACAGAAATTTGTCCCCGCGGAGGCCCCTTGCCTCAACCAATTGGTAGAGACGTAAAGCCTGTCGAAGGACTGCGGTTTTGCTCACCTCCTTCCGAACCGACAGATCCTCGAGGGCGATCATTTCAGGCTCGGTTAAGTTCAGTGTCATCGTTCTCTTCATGATCCAAATCACCTCCAGCGTGAAACAATATAGCCGACAAACTCATAAAAATCAAGCGAATAATATATTAAATAACCCTCTTGACTAGCTAAATTCTAGCTGTTATCTATGTAGACGTGGGGCCACGGATAAAACATGGGTCTCAAAGAAGGAGCAAATCATGGAACCGCAAGAAAACAACGAGGTTCACGAGATTGTCGACATCGAGGAATGTGCCAGGGCCTGCCGTCACCCGCACCCGCACGCCAGGGCTTATTTGATCCGCGTGGATAAGGAGAAAATCAGGGTCAATGGACCCAAGATTACCGGCCGCGAGATCCTTGAGCTCGCCGAGAAGAAACCGCCGGAGAAGTACATTCTTCGACAGGTGCTGAGAGGCGGCGCGCTAGAGAAAATCGAACTCGACGAAGTCGTCGATCTCGCGCGGCCGGGCATCGAGAAGTTCAAGACGATGCTCAAGACGGCACAGGACGGGTAACTGTGACCCCCTCCTCGGAACCACGCCGGCACTTTCGACTACCCGCGTCGGACGAGGCTTTTCTCGACCGGATCGGAGTCCGCTGGGAAACAATCGTGGAGAACGGTTTGCGTTGGCTGCTCCTCCACGAAGCGCCGCTGCCTGCTGGTTACAACTATTCCGCAACTGATATTGCGATCAACATCGCGCCCGGCTACCCACCTGGAGCGCTAGATATGGCCTACTTCTGCCCGGCACTCGTAAGGGGCGACGAGCGCGCAATTCCACAAACGCAGGTGATTCAGATCTTGGACGGCCGAAGCTGGCAGCGATGGTCGCGCCATCGCACAAGTGAGAATCCGTGGGTCGAGGGCGAGGACGATTTGGCCACTCATGTTCATTACGTGCAGGCATGGCTCACGAACGAATTTTCTAGGGCAGCGTGATGGCCCAGACAACATTGAGCCTCACCGGGGCCCAGCACCAAGCCCTGCGGCATCACCTGTTCCCCGGGGACGGCAAAGAAGCTGTAGCGATCGCCCTGTGCGGCCGTCGTGCCGGTAGCGAACGGCACCGATTGCTCGTCCGAGAAATCAACCCGGTGCCACATGACCGGTGTACCGCTCGGTCTCCGGTATCGGTCGCATGGCTCACCCACGTAATGATTCCCTGGCTTCAGAACGCGGATCGGAGTGGGCTGAGCGTAGCCAAGATCCATGGCCACCCAGGCGGCCTCGAACGCTTTTCCGATCAGGACGATCGATCGGATAGGGATCTCTTTCCCCGCGTTGCGGGTTGGATCGACACCGATGTACCGCACATTAGTATTATTATGCTGCCGGATGGCCGAATGTTCGGACGTGTGATTGGTGCTTCTGGAGCATTTTCGTCCCTGGCGACGGTCTCTGTCGTCGGCGACGAACTCCTAGTGTGGCACTCGGACCAATTTGACGGCGCGCGGGCGGTCGACCCGCTTCCCGACTTTACGAAACGGCACGCTCAGGCTTTTGGCGAGGCCACCACCCGCCGGCTACGTCGCATGTCGGCCGCCGTCATCGGGTGCTCGGGGACGGGCAGTATCGTTGTTGAGCAGCTCATGCGACTGGGAATTGGGCGCCTCGTGATCGTTGATGACGACGTGGTGAAAGATTTGAATTTGAACCGAATATTGAATGCGAGCGCGCGCGACGCCGAGGCAAGGCGCTTGAAAGTGGAGGTAGCTGCCGCCGCCATCGAGCGAGCCAGCCTCGGGACGATAGTCGAGCCGTACCCCACCAACCTTTACGACCCCGACGCCGTGCGCGCCGTCGCGGGCTGCGACGCTGTGTTCGGGTGCGTCGACACTTCCGAAGGACGCTTCCTCGCCAATCTGCTGGCGACGTTCTATGTGCTGCCCTTTATAGACGTAGGTGTCGCGCTGGATGCCGATGATGCCGGGGCAATCACCCAAGTCTGTGGCTACGTCCACTATCTCCAGCCCGGCGCATCAAGCCTCGTTAGCCGGGGCGCAATCTCGATGGACGATGTTCGGGCTGAGGGACTGAAACGACAGAATCCGGCCTTTTATGAAGACCAGCGGCGTGCCGGATATATCCGAAACGTGAAGGAGGAGCGGCCCGCAGTAATCAGCGTGAACACTGTGCTCGCGGGCCTCGCTGTCAATGAATTGCTCGCCCGTCTTCATGGCTTCCGCGATGAGCCGAACCGCGACTACGCCACTATCGGGGTCAGCGTCAGCCAGCTCCTGTTCTATCCGGAGCCTGAGAGCGCGGTACCGTGTCGGCTTATGGCGAAGCACGTCGGCCGGGGTGACGTTGTACCCCTGCTTGATCAGGCCGAGCTAAGCGAGGGAAGGTGACTCCCTACAACCTCGCCAACGTGATTTGCAACGCCGTCGTGGGCGCTGGCCGTTGGTTGTCGGGCCAATTCTCGGCTCGGTGGCGTCGTTATCATATAATGGAGACAGAAGATCTTCCCGACCGCCTGAACCGCCGCACGCTGTACGTCGTGACCGAAGGTCGCCGTCCAGTCTACGCCGCGTTAGCCTGTCCAAGGCGGCGCTGTGGCGATACGTTGAACTTGAACCTTCTGCCCGACGACCTCCCCCTCTGGGCGCTTACTGAACATCCGAGCGGCATCCCCTCGCTGGATCCATCGATTTGGCGCAGGAACACTTGCGGATGCCACTTCTGGCTTCGAGAGGGTCGAATCATTTGGTGCCGCGGCACGTCCGGCTCCTACGCGATGAGCCAGCGTCCTTCTCGAACATAGCAGACACAACATCGAGGGTGCTCCGTTGTGATCAATGTCGGTCTTCCTGAGCGCAGAGAACGCAGACCCAAGATCGAGGTCGCCGAAGGGATCGCCCGAGCCTTCCGAGGGAGGCTATCCGCCCTTATTGCTGAGGAGGAACGCGAACACGGAAGCTGGACCGGATCGACCTGCTGCGTCCGCAAGGTCTCGGCTTACTACTATGAGCTACCTAGCGGCCCGGGCGCTCAACGGGCGCGACCCCTTGGTTGAATTAGTGGAGCTGAGCGGGGTCGAACCGCCGACCTCCTGAATGCCATTCAGGCGCTCTCCCAATTGAGCTACAGCCCCACCGCTGACAGGCGAACCTCTCAGCTAAGCGAAAGCGGGGTGGAGAGTCAACCTGAGTTGGGGCGGACGGCGGTAGTTGCGATTTGCGGTGGCGGCAGGCACCCTCACCCGCGTCGCTGCGCGCCGCGTCCTCTCCCGCGAAAGAGCGGGCGAGGGGCCGGTCAGAATCGCTCCGCGTAGATCCCTCGCGCAGTTTACCCTGAGCGAAGCCGAAGGGCTCGGGATGACAGGTGGGGAGCGCGGATTTTTATTTTTCATTCCGAGCGCAGGCATGCGCCGGGGGCGATGCCGGAGCGAGAGCCTGTCCCGAGTTTGTCGAGGGAAATCTACGCGGAGCGATTTGCGGTGGCAGCAGCCGCCCTCACCCGGCGCAGCGCCGGCCTCTCCCTGGTCAGGGCGAGGCGCAGACAAAAAAGCGCGGAAGTCGATCGCGTGGGGCGGGCCGGCGCGCTATGCGGAGCGGGGCGGCGAGAGGGCCAGCAGGTCCGCTATCTTCTGCAGCCGCTGATCGATGCGCTGGAAGTGCGCGCTCAGATCGGTGATGCGATTTTCGAGGTCGCTGATGCGGCTCTCGAGGTCCTTGACCAGTACTCGCCGTTCCTTGCCGATGCCGTTGGTCGTCGCTATCAAGTTGGCCTCCCGCGCCTGGCGCCTCTGCCCATTTGGATCAGAGTAGCGCAATAGCCATCGCGAATCACTATCTATTTGGTCAAAATGATGTTGCAAGTGTGCAACAGTGGAATAGTCAGTGCGTTGATGCGGAGGGTGACGCAGATACCCTCACCCGGCGCAGCGCCGGCCTCTTCCTTCGGCAAGGCTCAGGACAGACTCCTGGTCATCGCCACCGGCGCGGGGGAGAGGCGTAAGAAAATCACTCCGCGTAGATCCCTCTCTCCGGCAGCCTGCGCTCGGGATGACAGGTTGGGAGCGGGGATTCTTACTCTGTCAGCTCGCCAGTTCGAGGGCGCGGGCGAATAGGCGGGGGGCGGATTTGGCTACTTCTTCCCACATCAGGTCGGGGCGCTTGCCGCGCCTATGGAGCATCAGGTTAAACGCCGTGATCACTCCGAAACGATAGGCCGAAAAGGCCTGGAACCAGCGTACTTCCTTGATCGAAACCGGAAAGTTCGCCGACTGGGTATACATCGCGGCGATCTCGTCCGTTGACGGCAGCCGTTCGGGAATGAGCATCGGCGTGTGCCAGCTATCCGGATCGGAGAACAGGCATAGCCATCCGAGGTCGAGCAGGGTGGCGCCGACCTGCGCGAGCTCCCAATCGATCACCGCGGCCACGCCGGTTTCGCGGATCAGGAGATTCGACCACTGGAAGTCGCCGTGAACGCATCCGATGCGCGGCGCGGCGGGCGGGCTGGAGCGCAGCACGTCGCGCGCGCGCGGCGCGAGCGCCACCGCCGCAGGGTCGAGCGTATCGCGATCGAGCAGATGGTCCAGCCGTTTCATCTCTTCCGCGAGGCTGGTGGGCTCGCCCCACGCGTCGCGGCGCGAGCGCCAATCCAGGCCGTGAAGGCTGGCGAGCGTCTTGACCGCGCTGTGGACTATCGGGCGCGCCTGCTCGGCCGTGAGCTGGATCTCGCCGAGCTTCTCGCCCGCGACGAACCCGCCGACGAAAAACGGCCGCCCGAACCATCGCGGATCCTCGCTGATCCATCGTATCGGAGGGACCGGAACACTGGTGTTGGCGAGCGACGCCATGATCCGCCCTTGACGCGCGATGTCGGCGGGGCCGGCGGCTTTGACCCCGGCCGGGGCGAGACGAATCACCAGTTGCTCGTGCGTTGGGCCGGTATCGGAGCGCCAATCGAGCTCGAAGCTATAGCTCAGCCCGGCATGGCCGGGCAGCGGTTGCGGCTCGCTGACCTGCGCGTGAGGATCACCGGTCTGGTCGCGGACCATCGTGAGGAGTTGCGCTCGAATTTCGGCGGCGTTGGAACTCATGGCGGCGCGGTCTTCTCCTTGTCGGGCGGCTCGTGCGGGCGCGACTATACAACACGCGCTTTGCAAGTTGGAAACCGCCGCGACGTGACCACGACGGCGCGGCGGGTAGTGGCCGAGTTCGGTTGTGCGATTGCCAGAGGAAGACCCCTGGGCCTAAGGTGCGGCGAGGGTGAGTGGTGTGAGATTCTTCACTGCGCAGACTCCGTTCAGAATGACGTCAAAATGGGCTCGTTTGGGTGGATTCAAGAGAGCACCATTCAACGTCAGCTCGGAACGGCTACGCCGAACCTGACCACCACCGCGCGGTGATCTGTGTTGCGTCGGCGGCTAGCGCTACGATAGGAAGTTGCTCATGCGTTTTTGTCCGCATTGCGGCGCCCCGGTGGTCCCGGCGGGGAAATTCTGTGTCGAATGCGGTCGGCAGCTCAGTCCGTCGGCCGCCGGCGGCATCCGCGGATTAAATCTGACCGCGGCCTTCGTCGGCGTTTTTCTGGCGATACTGGCGGTTGGATTGCTGGTGGTATATCTGGTCGTCCCGAGTACCACCCCGGCCAAAATCGCCTCGATCACCACGGAGGCGCCGCCGACACCCGAGCAGCAGAGCGCCGCGCAAAACAATCCGGAGCTTCCGCCGGGGCATCCCAAGGTCGAGCTGCCGGCTGAGGCGCGCAGCTTTATCGATAGGCTCGAGAAAGACGCCGAGTCGAAACCCAAGGACATCGCGGCGTGGGACAAGTACGGTGACGTGACGCTGCGCGCTGCGATGCTCGATCCCTCGTACTATCCAACGTCGCTGGAGGCGTACGCCCATTCGCTCAAGCTGAATCCCGACGATCCGGATGCGCTGCGCGGAATCGGCAACCTCAACTTCGATCACAAGAACTACGACCAGGCGACCGCGGCATATGAGCATTACCTGAAGGAGCGGCCCGACGATCCCGAGGTACGCACCGACCTGGGCACGATGTATCTGTACACCAACAATCCCGATCAGGCGGTGGTGCAGTACAAGCGCGCGATCAAGCTGAAGCCGGGATTTTTCGAGGCGTACTTCAATATGGGTATCGCCTATGGCGATCAGAACGACATTGCCGACGCGCGCCAGGCGTTTGCGCAGGCGCTGAAGCTGGCGCCCGACGACGACGCGCGCGCCAAGGTGAACCAGGTCATGAGCAAGCTGACCGGTGCGCCGCCGGCGACGGTCGCCAAGGCGCCGGCTCCAGCCGCGCCGGGCAGCAGGCTCGCATCCGCGACGAACGCGGCGGGCGGCGCGCCGCATGGAAAGACGGCGAGTGCGGAGGAAGACGACGCAGCCGACTTCCACGACGATGTCGAGTCCGCGGTCCGCGCTATCCCGTTCGTGGGGCCCAAGGTCGATTCGGTGAATTGGCCGGAGCGGCTGGAGGCGGTGGTCCTGATGAACAATTTTCCGATCGAAGCGATGCCCCCGTTCGCGAAGCAGAAATTCCTGAGCGACCTGAAGGACGGAATAAAAGACGCCAAGAGTCGCAATAGCATCACTGGGACGGTCGTAGTCGATATCGCCGACCACGCAACCGGTCAAGTGATGACCAGCGTATCGCAGTGAGTGCGGGGATTCGCGGATTGGTGCGCATCGCGGTCAGCGACGAAGAGATCCGCAATTGCTTCACGGTGATGAAAGAACTTCGCACCGAGCTGATCGAAGCCGGATTCGTCGCGCAAGTGCGGCGCATCGAAGCGGATGGATTTCAGCTCGCGTACGTCGAGGATGCCGGCGCTGTGAAAGCGGTGGCCGGGTTTCGGATCACAGAGAATCTCGTCAACGGGAAGTTCATGTATGTCGATGATCTGGTGACGGACTCGCGCGCCCGATCGCGTGGATACGGACAGCTCCTGATGGATTGGCTCGCCGAGCATGCGCGCGCCAACGGATGCCGCGCGCTCACGCTGGACTCGGGCGTGCAACGCTTCGATGCCCATCGCTTCTATCTGCGCAACCGGATGGTGATCAGCAGCCATCATTTTCATCTAAATCTCAAACAGCCGGATTGAGGGAGGCACCAATGGCGGATGACTTGGCGGCGCGCCTGGCGCGAGTGACAAAAAATCAGACCCTGCAACTGACTCACAAGGGGCGCAAATCGGGCAAGTCCTACGAGGTGACGATCTGGTTTCTGGTGGAAGGCGCGATGCTCTACCTGCCGACCGCGAACCTCAAGCGGCAATGGCCGCGCAACCTCAACGTGAATCCCGGCGTCACTCTGAAGATCGCCGACCAGACCTTCACCGGCAAGGCGGAGCAAATCACCGACGAGAGCGGCCGCGCGCACGTGATGGATCTCGCCGGGCGGAAATACTGGTACGCGCTGCCGTATATCCTGGTGTCCCGACTCCTCGCCAACGCCGGATTGGTGACCGATCGCAGCGGCTCGTTCCGCGTGCGGTTGGACGGCGCGGCTGCGATCTGACTATTGGGCGGCGCCGGCGATCGCGATGCCAACGCTCACTCAGTGCTCGCGATCCGGCGCAGGCTCTCCACCCATTGCTGATGCCCGCGATGCAACGTCGGCCGGAGATACCATCGGAGCAGGGTCGGCAGCGGGCCGTTCTGCGTTTCTTCGGTGATGACCCATACGCCATCGAACGGCCGGCTCGAGTTGCCATCCGTGATAAGCGCGCAGTCCGATCGCCTTGGCGTCCCACTCGAGCGCGTGCGCCGGCTCGAAGACCCGCACCGTGCTGCGCACGCGTGCGCCAAAGGTTTTCCATGTGAAAGTGGTGCCGAGTTCGAGGTCCGGGCCGCGGCCGTTCTCGAATTTCAGCCATCCGCAGTTGGCGTACCAGGTCGGCCATAGCCCGGCCCTGCACAGCGCCTTCCAGATTCGGGTCTGGTCGGCGTTGATCTTGATCTCGTTGCGGGCGTACACCTTCGAGTGCTCCGGCTCCATCCCCCGAGGCCACTGCATCGCTTGGCTCTCCTCCGACAGCGTGAATTCTGCCGAGCAAGCTAGCCTAAAAGCCCGCGTCTAAAAAGCCGCCCGCAGGCGCGCGATCGGGACCTCAGTCGCCGGGGCCGGACATGAAGGGCTTGAGCTTCTGCCAGGTATCGCGATCGCCGCGGCGCGCCTTATCCTCGCATTCGCGGCAGATCGGCACCCGGCAAGTCCCGCCGGACCGGGGATCGGTTAGAACCTCAGAGCGCAGAGTCACCTGCGGTTCGGTCTTTGCGCAACATCGGCAGTAATCCTGCATCATTCGCCCCTTTTAGCTGGTGCGATCAGGCTCGCGTGAAGCGAGCCGAAATCAGCTTAGCGATTTGCCAACAAAAAGTGGAGGGCCGGGTCAGCCCGGCCCTCCTATCCGCCACCGCATCCACCCAGCCACCGCACCTTTCTCAGGCGGCGCGCAACCGCCTGTTAGCAAACGTTCCCGGCGGACTCCGGGGGAACCCTCAACACCTGTCGCCAGCTCTCGGTCCCATCTCCCCTGCCACTCCGCAGCCAAGCTCAGGCTTCCCCAGCGCTCTCAATGTTCCCCCGGAGTCCCTTCCTCTTCCTGCTCCTCCTCCTGCTCCGCAGCCGAAATACGCAAATCTGCTCATGAGCATCCGCTGGTAGTGCCGCAGTTCAGGCACTTGTAGCAGGTGCCATTGCGCACCATGATGCATCCGCAATCAGGACATGGCGGCGCGTCCGCCTGGTTGATGAAGGCCTGACGCAGGTTGGAATCCTTGCCGTCGTGCAGCGTCGCCGCCGGTGCGTAAGCAGTCTCCGCTCTCTGGCCGACGGCCGACGACGACTCGATCACGCCGATTTCCTGGCGCGCCTGCTCATCGAGGAATTTCGAGGCCAGCCATCGAAACAGGTAATCGACGATCGATTTCGCGTACGGAATCTGCGGGTTCTTGGTGAACCCCGACGGCTCAAAGCGCATATGGGCAAACTTGTCGACCAGGAACTTGAGCGGCACGCCGTACTGCAAAGTGTAGGAGATCGCGGTCGCGAACGAGTCCATCAGGCCGGAGATGGTCGAGCCCTGCTTCGACATCTGGACGAAGATCTCACCCGGGGTGCCGTCTTCGTACATGCCGACCGTGATGTATCCCTCGTGGCCGGCGATATCGAATTTGTGCGTGATTGACCGGCGCTCGTCGGGGAGCTTGCGCCTGACGGGCCGGAACTCCTCCGACGGCAGGGCTGCGATCGCCGCGGGCATCGCGGCCACCGCCGATACCGCCGTTGACGCCGATGTCTTCGCGTCGCTGCTCCGGCCGGTGTTGAGCGGCTGCGTGCGCTTGGAGCCGTCGCGGTAGATCGCGACCGCCTTGAGCCCGAGCCGCCATGCCGTGACGAACGCTTCGGCCACTTCGTCGACGGTCGCGGCTTCGGGCATGTTGATGGTCTTCGAGATTGCGCCGGAAACGAACGGCTGCACGGCGCCCATCATCCTGAGATGACCGAGATAATGGATCGAGCGTGCTCCCGAGCGCGCCTTGAACGCGCAATCGAAGACCGGCAGATGGCTGTCCTTGAGATGCGGTGCGCCCTCGATAGTCTCGTGCTCGTCGAGGTACTCAACAATCTCCTGGATCTCCCTGGAATCGTAGCCGATGCGCTTGAGCGCGCGCGGCACGGTCTGGTTGATGATCTTGAGCATCCCGCCGCCGACCAGCTTCTTGTACTTGATCAACGCGATGTCGGGTTCGATGCCGGTGGTGTCGCAATCCATCATGAAAGCGATCGTGCCGGTCGGCGCGATTACGGTCGCCTGCGAGTTGCGGTAGCCCGCGACCACGCCCAGCCGCAGCGCTTCGTCCCACGCCTCGCGCGAGGCGCGCAGCAGATCGAGCGGCACCAGCGTCGCATCAAGGTCGCGGGCGCAAGCGCGATGATGCTCGATTACCTTGAGCATCGCGTCGCGATTGGGCGGGTAACCCTCGAACGGGCCCATCGCTTCCGCGATTCGGGCCGATTGCGCGTAGGCCTCGCCGGTCATCAGCGCACTGATCGCGGCGGCGTAGCTGCGTCCCTGATCCGAGTCGTACGGCATCGCCAGCGCCATCAGCAGCGCGCCCAGGTTCGCATAGCCCAGCCCCAACTCGCGATAAGCGTGTGCGTTGCGCGCGATCTCGTCGGTCGGGTACGAGGAGTTGTCGACCAGGATTTCCTGCGCAGTGATCATCAAGGCCACCGCGTGGCGGAAGGCCTTGACGTCGAATTCGCCGCGCTCGTCGAGGAACTTGATCAGGTTGAGCGAGGCCAGATTGCACGCCGAGTTGTCCAGGTGCATGTACTCGCTGCACGGATTGGAGGCGTTGATGCGTCCTGAGGCCGGGCAGGTGTGCCACAGGTTGATGGTGGTGTCGAATTGCATCCCGGGGTCGCCGCAGGCGTGCGCGGCCTCGGCGATAGTCCGCAACAGATCGCGCGCGCGCATGGTTTCTGCGACTTCGCCGCTCTTTACGAACCGCGTCTGCCATTCGCCGTCGTTGAGCACCGCCTGCATGAACTCGTCGGGGACGCGCACCGAGTTGTTGGCATTCTGGAAAAAGACTGAGCCGTAGGCATCACCGTCGAGCGACGCGTCGTAGCCGGCCTCGATCAGCGCCCAGGCCTTGCGCTCCTCGTCCTGCTTGCACTTGACAAACTTTTCGATGTCGGGGTGCTCCGCGTTGAGCACCACCATCTTGGCGGCGCGCCGGGTCTTGCCGCCCGACTTGATCACGCCGGCCGAGGCGTCGGCCGCCTTCATGAACGAGAGCGGACCCGAGGCGGTCCCGCCCGAGGACAGCTTCTCGCGGCACGACCGCACCGCCGAAAGGTTCACGCCCGAGCCGGAGCCGCCCTTGAAGATCATGCCTTCGTTGCGGTACCAGCCGAGGATCGATTCCATGTTGTCATCGACCTTGAGGATGAAACAGGCCGAGCATTGCGGCTTCGGATCGATCCCGACGTTGAAATACACCGGGCTGTTGAAGGAGGCCCGCTGGGTGAGCAGCAGGCACGTCAGTTCGGCCTTGAAGGCGTCGCGATCCTCGGCGGCGCGGAAGTAATTTTGGCGCTCGCCCCATCCGGTGATGGTATCGACCACGCGCAACACCAGTTGCCGGACGCTGGTCTCGCGCCTGGGACCGGCCGCAGCGCTGCGATCCTTTTCCGTGCCCAAAGGTCCACGGAAGTACTTCGAGACCACCACGTTGGTCGCGGTCTGCGACCAGCTACGCGGCACCTCTACGTTTTGCTGCTCAAAGACCACGCGCCCGTCTTCGCCCGCGATCACCGCCGATCGTATCTCCCACTCGACCTCGGCCATCGGATCGATTCCGGGGCGAGTAAAATAGCGCGGTATAGCGATACCGCGTTCGGCGCCCGCAGCGTGCTGCGCCAACTCCGCCGACTTCCTGTCCAAGCCGCCCGCCATCACCCCACCTCCTCCATCCGCCTTTGCGCCACTCTCGGCTCCCCAATTGTCACGTCTTTGTTTCTTTTCCATGACGCCACTCGACCGACAATCCCCGATGCCGTTCCGAGCATACGCGAGGCTCTAGATGCCATCGCGGGGGGTAAAATGTCAATGCCGGAACCACAACCTGTTGTGTATGCACCCTGTTGACAACGCATATACTAGGCTGTTGACAACTCCTTTGCAATTGTTTCGCTCTATAAGAAAATCTCTTATTAAGCCACACTATATATAAGATAAATTAATCAGGATTCGGGCCTTCGCGAGAACCTGTAACGAAGCGAAACGGCCCACGCAAAGCCTTGGTCAAGAGCGCTCGTTTCCAGAAATCCACAGTGGCCGATTCGGTAACGTCGGCCGATCGGCGCGACTGCATCGTGAGCGCATCGCGAGGGGGCAAAATTCCGCTCCGGAGCGGCTGCGCTCTGCGATCGGATTGTCTACAACCTTGGCGTGCGAATCGGATGGCCGGCACGCCATTCCCGCCGCGCGATTGCGGCGCTATCGTAGACGGACCGTGGCAGTCAGACAGCGCAAGAGTCCCGAGCGGATTCGCGGCACCCTGCTTTCTATCGTCGACAAGCTCGACGCCGAAGGCCATTTCGACATCCTGCGGCTGGTGAAAGCCTGGCCGGAGGTGGTCGGCGAGACCATCGCGCGCCGCACTGAAGTGGCCGGGCTCAAGTTCCACGTCGCGATAATCAAGGTTTCGAGCGCGATGTGGATTCAGGAGCTCAGCCTGATGAAGCTCCAGATCCGCGAGCGCCTGAGCGCGGCGCTCGGCAACGACTCGGTGCGCGACATCCGCTTCGTCAGGGGCGCGCTCAGCCGTCGCGAGCGGCCGCGCCTGCGCTCGGTGCCGCGCCCCACGCGCCACGCGATTCAGCTCCCGGAAATCAAGGACCCCGAGCTCAAACGCGCCTTCCAAAGCCTGATCGAAGCCTGGGGCCGCGCGCCCCGTTAGACCCGAAACCCCGCGCCGCACGAGGCGTATTCACTACCGGGCGAAATGCGCCCGCCGGAAGCGGCTCCGAATGGTTGCCACTGACGCTCAAGCCGAACCAATTGCCAATGATCTGAGGGTAATCCACGTTCTGAGCCGCCTTTCGCTCGGGCCGGCGCCGGGCGATATCGATCGGGTCAAGCGAATCGGCGTCCAGCGCTATCTCCACGAGCAGTTGAACCCCGACTCCATCCCCGAACCCGGCGGCCTGGTGCGCGAGATTGCCGGGCTCGAGACCATCGCGATGAGCCCGATCGCACTCTTCATTAAGTATCAAATTCCTCTCAATCAGGCGCGAAAGTCGTTCGCGCAAAAGCGCGGCATGAGCGGCGCGGATCCAGCCGCTGGATTTGAGGCCGATCCCGAAGTCAGAGCGGCCCAGAAGCGGCGGACGATAGTCCCTCAGCAGGCGATGGCGGCGCGCGTGCGGCGGGCGCTGGAGGGTCCGCGCCAGTTGCAGGAGGTGATGGCGGACTTCTGGTTCAATCACTTCAACGTGTTCGCCGGCAAAGGCCCCGACCTGATCTGGACCGGCGCGTACGAGCAGCAGGCGATTCGGCCCCATACGCTCGGCCGCTTTCGCGATCTGCTGGGCGCGACCGCGAAACATCCCGCGATGCTGTTTTACCTCGACAACTGGCAGAACACCGCACCTGGCAGTCCGGGCGCGCGCGGCAAGCAGGATGGAATCAACGAGAACTACGCGCGTGAGCTGATGGAACTGCACACGCTGGGCGTTGACGGAGGATACACGCAGGCCGACGTGATCGCGCTGGCGCGGATTCTCACCGGATGGGGCCTGCCGCGTCCGGGGATGAACGAGCGTCGCGGCCCGCTATCGTACCGCCGCCGAAGGTTCCGGGTCTTCGAGTACCCGGAGATGGAGCCGGCGCGCACGGAGCTGGCCCGATCGACCGGCGATGGATTCCTCTTCGATGCGCGTCGCCACGACTTTAGCGACAAGATCTTACTGGGGCGCACGATCAAGGGTTCCGGAATCGACGAGGGCGAGCAGGCCCTCGATATTCTCGCGCGCAGCCCGGCGACCGCTCAGCACCTGAGCTTCAAGCTGGCGCAGTACTTCGTCGCCGACCAGCCGCCGCCATCGCTGGTGAAAAAGCTGGCCGCGCGTTTCAACCAGACCGACGGCGACATCCGCGCGGTGCTCGCCGCGCTGTTCGACAGCGATGAGTTCTGGCAAAAGCGCTACTTCTTCGCGAAGTTCAAGACGCCCTACCAATGCGTACTCTCGGCGGTGCGCGCGACTGCCATACCGGTGCGGAACTTCAGGCCGCTGCTGGGCGCGATCGCGCGCCTGGGGATGCCGCTGTACCAGTGTCAGACTCCCGACGGGTACAAGAACACGCAAGATGCCTGGTTGAATCCTGACGCGATGATGCGCCGGCTGGACTTCGCGACGGCGCTCGGCGCGGGACGGCTGCGGCTGGACGCACCGCCCGCCGACGATGGCGCCGGCACTGGGGCAGTCAAGCGGGTGGACTTCAGTTCCACTCATGAGCCTGCCGGCGCGGCGATGTTGGCCGCAACGCTGGGCGGCCATTTCGGAGCACAGACCGCGGCGGTGATGGAAGCGGCTCCGGAACAATTGTGCAGCGCGGTCATCCTGGGCAGTCCCGAGTTCATGCGCAAATGAGGTCGAGACCATAATGAAACGCGCAGACCGCGATTCCGCAATTCGATCGCATCCGGAAGCCCAAGCGATCGATCGCCGCACTTTCCTGCGGCGCTCGGCGATTCTGTCGGCCTCCGGAATAATCGTGTTGAGTCCGCACGCGTGGGCGGCCCGCACGCTCGCGGCGGGGCGCAAGCGGCTGGTGACGGTCTTTCTGCGCGGCGCGGTCGATGGGCTCAACGTAGTGGCGCCGCACGGCGACCCGGCCTACTACGACGCACGCCCCACGATCGCGATCGGGCGGAGCGCGAGCAGGGACATCAGCACGATGCCCGACCTCGACGGCTTTTTCGGATTGCATCCGGCGCTCGCCCCGATGATGGATTCGTGGCGCGACGGCACGCTCGCATTCGTACACGCCTGCGGTTCTCCCGACCCGACGCGCTCGCATTTCGACGCGCAGGACTACATGGAGAGCGGAACCCCCGGCGTAAAGAGCACGGCCGACGGTTGGATGAATCGCACCCTCGGTGCGCTGCCCGGAGCGCATCCCAGCACCGCGGCGGTGAGTCTTGGTCCGGTGGTGCCGCGAATCATGTCGGGCAAGATCGCAGTCGCCAATATCGAGACCGGCCGAGCGGCGGAGCAGCCTACGCCGATGGATCGTCCGATCGTCGAGCAGGTTTTCGATCGGCTCTACACCGGGAATGATCCATTGAGCCACGCCTATCAGGAGGGGCGCGCCGCGCGGCAGAAGTTATTCGCCGAGATCGCCGACGACATGCGCGTGGCCGATGCGGGCGCACCGTCGCCGATCGGATTCTCCAGCGATACCGATCGCCTCGCCCGCCTGATCGCGCGTGACTCCTCGATACGCCTGGCCTTCATGTCGCTGGGCGGGTGGGACACGCACGTCAATGAGGGCTCCTCCAATGGCCAGCTCGCCGGCCATCTGCGCGGCCTTGGCCAGGGGCTCGCCGGCTTCATCAAGGCGCTGGGGCCGGCCTATTCGGACACGGTGATCCTCGTGATCTCGGAGTTCGGACGCACGGTGCGGGAGAACGGCAACGGCGGCACCGATCACGGCCATGGCAACGTGATGTGGGTGATGGGCGGGCGCGTGCGCGGCCGCAAGGTCTACGGGCGATGGCCCGGGCTCGAAGCCGGTGACCTCTACGAAGAGCGCGATCTGTCGGTCACGACCGACTTTCGCGAAGTCGCGGCCACCGTGCTGCGCTCGCACCTCGGTCTGGACGACGCCCAGGTCGGCAGGGTCTTCCCGAATCTTCCGCGCCCCACCGGGAATGTCAACGGCCTGATCCGGGTTTAGCTGCATCGTTCGCGTCTGGACTTGGCGCGAGCATGCATTAGGCGGTGATCAGATCGGTAGTGGGTTGTTTTGGAGTCGGATGGCCGGCAGGGACGCCGGCCACTACCCTGAATGAAGCCCCTACATTGGGTAGGGGCCGGCCTCCGTGCCGGCCCGTTCTGTCAAAATTGCCCACCACCGGTCAGGCCGCTGCGTTGCCAGAATTTTCCCGCGGGGATATTATCAACTCCGCGCGTTGTTCGGGCGTCGGCCACCTTCGGCTGGGCGCTACAGCCGCCTAGTGCTTACCTGCGTAAATCAGCGTAACGGGGCTTCGGGTGCACGGAGCGCACGGTTTCTTTGGTCCACTCAAAGGGCACGGCAGTCTGGTTGTAGCTTTGAATGAACTCATCGATGGCCTCGCGCAATTGCTGTGGAGAGGTGAAACTGGCGCCCCGCAGGGCCGCCCGGACCAGAATGCTGAACCAGCATTCGATCAAGTTAAGCCAGCTGGCATGGGTGGGGGTGAAATGCAGGTGCACGTTGGGGTGGCGCGCCAGCCAGAGGTCGTGTTTGGGCTTGTGCGTACTGAGGTTGTCGAGGACCACGTGAATTTCGCTTGCCGGATAAAGTGCCACCACGTCGTTCATGAAGTCCAAGAACTCGCGCCGCCGGCGGCGGTGGTAGTGGCCGCCCACCACCTTGCCCGTCAGAACGTCAAGCGCGCCAAACAAGGTGGTGGTACCGTGGCGTTTGTACTCATGGTTGAAGCCGGCCACCGCTTGGCCGTTGGGCAGCCTAAGGTAGCCCTGGGCCCGCTCCAGCGCCTGGATGTGAGGCTTTTCATCCACCGACAGCAGCACCGCGTTGTCGGGCGGATGCAGATACAGCCCCACGATGTCGGCCGCCTTGGCCGCGAACTGCGGGTCGGTGCTGATGCACCAGCTGCGCCGCCGTTGCAGGTGAATGCGCTGGCTGCGCAGCACCCGCCAGACTTGATGCGCCGAGACGTCGCCCAAGGCCTTAGCCACCAGCGCGCCGCTCCAGGCCGCGTGGCCGCGCGGCGGCGGATCGTCGAGCTTGGCCAGAATCCGCCGGCGCGTGCTTTCGTCATAACGCCGCCGGGCGCCCGAGCGCGGGGCGTCGTGCAGACCCGCGAGCCCGCGGCGCGCAAAACGGCCGCGCCATTTGCTCACTGTCGCCGCTCGAACGCCTTGCGCCCGGGCAATCGCCCGGCTACTGCTTCCAGCCGCGGCAGCCAGGATAATACGCCCTCTCAGCGCCAGGCGCTGCTCGGTCTTCGCGCCGCTAACCCAGCTTTCAAGCACCCGACGATCCTCCGGCAGCACCGCAATCGGCACGGCTTCCTTGACCATGCCGTATCCTTATCATGTAACGCTAACTTATGCAAGTAAGCACTAGAGGGAATGGGCATTCGATGCGGCTTGAAATCGAAATCGAGCGTGAAGACGATGGCCGCTGGCTGGCCGACATTCCGGAGTTGCCCGGTGTCATGGTCTACGGCGCAACGCGCGCAGAAGCTATCGACAGAGTGAAGGTCTTGGCCCTGCGTGTCATCGCCGACGAAATCGAGCACGGCGAGCGCTCGCCTGAAGTCGCTGACGCCATTTTTGCCGTAGCGGCGTGAGCGCTTGGCCGGCGACAAAAGCGAAGCGTGTCTTGGCCGCCCTCCAGCGCATCGGCTGGCGGATTAAGCGCTAATCCGGTTCCCATCGCCGCCTCAGCCGTCCCGGCTGGCCCGACTACACTTTCGCCTTCACGACGACGCCGAGATTGGCCCCGCAGCGCTAACCCGTGTCGCCGGCAAAACCGGACTCAAGCCTGATGATTTGTGAGCGGCCGGACTCGAATCGTCGCGGTCTGAGCTGGAGGTGGCCGGCGCTGCGACCGATGCTTCCGTGAACGTTATTCCGAGAAGCCTGCGAAGAGGCCCGCGCGAAGAGGTGACCGGCGGCGATCGCGGGTCAGTGGGGCCGGGGCCGGAAGGCTCCCGGCCCTTCCGCTAGATTCGCTTGGAACCTACCGATAGAATAAAAATGCAACATAGAGGCGCGCGGATGATGAAGGTGATCAAAAACATTTTAATAGTGCTCGGGGCGATAACGGGGGTGTCGCTGCTTCTGTTTCTCGGTGGTTTCTGGGAGGTCGACAACGCCCCTGCCTCTGGAACTAGTAACACCCCTGCATCCGGAACTGGTTGCATTTCCCAATACTCAAATTTGCAGCTTGATGCCATCAACGACCTTTCATGGCTCAAGCTCCCCATTCTAACCAGCATGGCCTGCGAGACTCAGAAACGCGTGCTCGACGTACTCGCCGATTACCCGCGCGACGAACGAAACGAGGAATTTGACCGGATGATCGACAAGGCAACCGCAAAACGATAGGGGGCGAGCAACCCGCGCGTGAGGTCTAAAGGGGGTCGAGTTGATGAAGGGTAAACCAGCTTGGTACTATTGAAGAAGGTATGAACCGACATTTCACGGCCGCATCAGGCCGGGGGGCGATTAAGATATGCTGGATTCCATCAAAACCATCACGCCTAGAGAAGCCCGACAGTGGGAATTGTCAGAGCACCATCGAAAGCTTGAGAAGCCAACCCCGACGAACTCCGTATGGGTGAGGCAGAGGCCTGACGCCTGGCGCAAAGCATGTTACCTGATTTCGGAGGTCCGTGATCCCATCTATTGGGACATGCAACCAACGATCTTACGCGGTGGTGTAAATTGCGACGAGCAGAGCGAGGGTGACCTTGACGATTGCGCGCTTGGAGAGGGGCCACATCCGATCGAAGTCTACGTCCTAGAGAAAGACAACAACGCCGTCGCGTTCAGAAAGCTGGCCGACAGAGTCGGGACGAAACCCTAAGCACAAGCTCGACCGAACCCGCGCGTTGCCGGGTGGCCCCGGTCCCCGGATCGAGGGCCGCTCTTTATTTCGGGCGCGACGGCGGGCAGGATCGGGGGCAGGAATCCGCTCCTTGACCGGCATCGTGAGCGCGATCGCCTTAAAGGAAGACGTGCCTGACGGAGAGCCATACGAGCGGATCAGCGAACTGAGACAGATCCTGCTGGATGCCCAGCACAGTTTCCAAATCTGGTGGGCCTGCAGCAACCGTGAGGATCGCCAGAGGTACAAAGGAGCACTGAATAAACACTCCGTCTTCTTCGCCGCAACTCTCGACGCTCATTTCACAGTGACGATGATTTCTTTGGCCAAGCTTTATGAAAAAAAGCCGAAGACCGTAAACATCGACCAAGCGCTTAGCTCGCGGCCTGGGTTGTGTAAAGTGCTAAGCCAGCAACTCACGGAAGCCAAGCTAATCGGGCACAAGGTCTGTATTCTCCGCAACAACTTGTACGCGCACACCGACTACAAATTGGATTACGGTGCCGCCTTCCTGAAAGCGGATTTGACTCCCGACGAGATAAGAAAGCTTGTCGAACTCTCGAAGCAAATTGTGAACGCAATTTCATACGCTCACGACAAGACTTGTTTCGCCTTTGACCTGGACAATTTCACGCACGAAACTTATAGGCTTCTCGACTCTCTGTCTCGTGATCTGGCATCAAAAGGTGGCGCAGTCTGAAACCCCTCTCCGGCGCGATCGCGCGCGCATTCGGGCGACCTCGGTCGAAGGATCGGGTCCGCCTTTCTAAGGCGCGGCGCGCTTGACGGCGGTTCCCGATCCGGGGGGCGCCCGGCCCGTTCCCGATCCGGGAAGCCCGACCGCGTGTGCGACGATTCCTTTTGTGATGTTGCGGGCGAGCCGTCCGGGACTTGAACCCGGGACCCTCTGATTAAGAGTCAGACGCCGCATTGCTTCTCGCGCGGGGCTGCAACGTTTGCGTCTGTGCGCGATGCGCGCGACAATCGGGCCGCGATGGAATACGACCTGATCATCCGCAATGGCACCGTTATCGATGGCAGCGGCGCGACCCGATTCGCCGCCGATGTCGCGATCTCCGGGGGCAAAATCGCCGCGCTGATCGCGCCCGGTGATGCGTCCGGCGCAACCGCGCCGCGCGAAATCGACGCGCGCGGCCTGATGGTCGCGCCCGGCTTTATCGACCTGCATTCCCATTCCGACTGGATCGCGCCGATCCCCGAGCATCCTGGGATCTTGAAGCCCTTCCTGCTTCAGGGCGTGACCACTTTCGTCGGCGGCAATTGCGGGTTCTCGACCGCGCCGGTGCGGCGCGAATGCTACCGGCTGCTGGACGAATCAGCGCGGATGCTGCTCGAGCACCGGCTGGATTGGCAGTGGCAGGAAGTCTCCGAGCTCGCCGGCCATCTCAAGCGCAACGGAATGGCGCTCAACATTGCGCATCTGGCGGGCCACGGCAGTATTCGCTTGTGCGTGATGGGCCTGGACGCGGGCGCTCCCTCCGATGAGCAGTTGCGCGCGATGCGCGCGATGCTGGAGCGCGCGATGGCCGACGGCGCGATCGGGCTCTCCACCGGGCTGGGTTATTTTCCCGGCATGATCGCCAAGCCGGCCGAGCTGGCTGCGCTGGCTGAGGTGGCGGGCGCGGCCGGCGGCGTGCTGACCTCGCATTTGCGGGCCTACTCGGCCCGATCGCTGTTCTTCGACAGTCCCGCGCTGCACAACGTGCTCGCGGTGCGCGAGATGGTCAACGTGGCGCGCACGGCGCGCGTGCCGCTCCAGGTCTCGCATCTGATCTTCGTCGGGCGCCGCAGTTGGGACACCGCGACTGAAGTGATCGGCGAAATCGAGCGCTCGCGCAACGACGGCGTCGACGTTGCCTTCGACACCTTTCCCTACACCGGCGGCAATACCACCATCCGCGTGCTCTTTCCCGCCTGGTCGCAAGACCGCCTGATGGATCTGTTGCGCAGCGACGACGGATGGTCGCAGCTGCTCGAGGCGTTCCGCCCGCAGAGCCGCTTTATCCATAACTCTGCACAACTGCTATGGGCCGTGAAGCCGGAGCTGGCCGAATTCGAGGGCAAATTCTTCGGTGAAATCGCCGCGGCGCTCAAGCTCGATCCGGCGCAGGCCTACCTTACGATCGCGCGTGAGAGCGAAGGGCGCGCGCGCGTGATGCTGCATACGTATAGCGGCGACGATCACGACGAGCATGCGCTGCGCGCCGCGATGGCCCATCCGCTGAACGCGTTCGAGATGGATACCATCCTGACCTCGCACGGACATCACAATCCCGCCAGCTACGGCACCTACCCGCGCATCCTGGGCCGTTACGTGCGCGAGCTTGGATTGCTGACGCTCGAACAGGCGGTGCACAAGTTCAGCGGCATGCCGGCACGCAGGATGCGGCTTGCCGGGCGCGGGCTGATTGCGGCGGGCTTCGCCGCCGACCTGACGATCTTCAATGCCGATACGGTCGCCTCGGGCGCGGATTTTCGATCACCGGCGCTCGAGCCGGTTGGAATCGAGCATGTGATCGTGAACGGACGGGCGATGGTCGCGGACGGAAGGTGGTGCGGCGACAACGTGACGGCCGGCGAGTGGCTCAGCCGCGGTCAGTAGCCTTTTTGCTTCTGGATTTCCTCATCAATCTGGCGCAGCTTGAAAAGCCGCTGATCGGTGGGCACCGGCGCGTCGTCCTGCGATGCCGCCAGCCGCGAGGAATGCTGGGCCGGAAGCTCGCCGTCAATCTTCTCCAGCGCCTCTTGAGCCAACCGGCGCACCTTTTCGCTGTGGTCCTCAGTCGCGACGTTGGTGAGAGTGTCGGTGGCCTGCGCGTCGCCAATCTCGCCGAGCGCGAAGACCGCGGTGCCGCGGCTGCGCTCGTCGCCCTGTTCTTCGAGATATTGCATCACGGGCAGCGTGCCGCGCGCGTCGGCGATTTTTCCCAGCGCGGAGACCAGATGGAGCTTCACGGCATCTTCGGTGGAGCGCAGGAAAAGCATCTGCGACATCTGCTGCACAGCGTCGCTCACCTCGCGATTACCCAGGATGTCGATCGCCTTGATCTTGACGCGGATGTCCGGGTCAACCAAGCCCCGGAGCAGGATTCCGTTGACGTCGGGATTCTGGATATTGGCCAACGACTTGAGTCCCTTGACGCGAACCAAGGGGTCGGCGTCGTCCATCGCCTTGCTAGCGTCCTTGACGATCGCGACCGGAGTCTCGCTCTGGGCGCGTTGCTGTATGTCGCCGATTCCGGCCTGCTGTCCCATCGGCCCCTGGTGGATCATCGGATTGTTGCTGAGCGCGCTGCCGACCTGCGCGAACGCGGGCGCCGCCATTAGAACGGCGATCAGCGAGGAAAAGAGGCCAATCTTGAGAGTTTTCACTTGCCTGGCAGTACCGCAAGATTTGGGAAAATCTTCGCTAAGATCATTGGCGATAATGGCCTCAATTGCAAGTGACCTTTTTACCCCGGCGCGGGTGGCGGCGCTGCGGATGGCGACGCCGGTGATGCGCGCGGCGATGCGGCTGTTGATCGTGGCGGCTTTACTTGCGCTGACGACTCTTGCGGCGGCTGATGATCGGACGCATGCGGCGCCCTCGCCGCTGCCCGACGGACTGACGATCCCCTCCTACGCGCCGGGTCCGATGCCGCTCCATCGGGGCGAGCAACTGGTCTTTCGCGCTTCGTGGATCGGAATTCCGGCGGCTGAGGCGCGAATCGTGGTGAACGGGGACGAGAAGGACCCGCGGATGTGGAAGGGCGAAGTATGGGTTCGCACCAGCCCCGGCGTCGACCTGCTCTACAAGCTGCGCGACTACGTGCGCGAGGAGTTCAGCCGGGCTTCGCTCGCCCCGCGCGAGATGTATATCAGGCAGACCGAGAACCGGCGCGACAGCGAGTACCGGCTCAGCTTCGACCGCAGGGCGAGGCTGGTCACGGCCGTCAAGCGCAGTAAGAGGGGCAGTGCTACCAGCCGGTACAGCGCCGACTATCCGTTCGGCCCGGTCTCGGGGGCGATCATGGCGCTCTCGCAGCCGCTCAGCCTCGGGCAAAAGCTGCGCTTTAACGTCTTCAGCGCGCGCAGCCGCTACGTGATCGATTTCGCGGTCACCGCGCGCGAGCGGATCACGACGCCGCTGGGTGATTTCGACGCACTACGCATCATCCCCGCGATCGCGTACATCAGCGAAAAGGACGCGGGCAAGACCGTGCGCCAGACCACGCTCTGGGTTTCCGCCGACCAGCGCCATCTGCCGCTGCGGATCGAGACCACGGCCTTCGTGGGCAAGCTGCGCGCCGATCTCGTCCAGGTCGAGGCGACCGCTCCCATCGCCAAGCCGACCGCGACTCGAACTACGACGCCCATCGCTCCCGCTGACCGCTGACGGGTCGCGCTCTCATTCTGTTGAGGGGAATGAGGGAAGATTCACATCATCTTATGATGTGAATTCTTGCAGGTTGAGGCGGATCCGGCTATATTCCCCTCATAAATTGAGGCGAACATGTACATCTGGGAATTGCCCGATTGGCCGCGCTTTCGCTGGAACAGCGACCGGCTTCTCCGACCGCTTGCCGCGGCCCAACTCAAGCAGGGACAACTTCTCGGCCGGCATGGAGCGGCTGGGTTTCGATCTTCGGCTCAAAGCCGAATTGCAGGCTGTCACCGAAGAGGCCCTGAAGAACGCAGAGATCGAAGGCGAAATCCTCAACCGCGAGAGCGTCCGATCCTCGGTCGCGCGCCGGCTTGGGGTGCCTGATGCCGCCGTAGGCCCCGAGGATCGCCGGGTCGAAGGCATAGTCGAAATGACGCTCGACGCAACCCGGAACTTCGCCGCGCCACTGACCCGCGAGCGGCTTTTCGGATGGCACGCGGCCCTCTTCCCGACCGGGTTCTCGGGTCTCAAGCGGATCATAGTCGGCGCATGGCGAGATGACGCTGATAGCCCGATGAAGGTAGTTTCGGGCCCGGAAGGCCATGAGCGAATCCACTTTCAGGCTCCCCCTGCCGCAAGGGTCGAGGCCGAGATGCAAGCCTTCTTGGCATGGTTCAACCAGCCGCAGACGATAGATGCTATCCTTCACGCCGCGGTGGCTCACCTCTGGTTCGTGACCATCCATCCGTTCGATGACGGCAACGGCCGCATCGCCCGCGCGCTTGCCGACATGAGCCTGGCTCGTTCGGAATGCTCGCCCCAGCGATTCTACAGCCTCTCGGGCCAGATCCGCCGCGACCGCTCCAGCTACTACGGATCGCTTGAAAGCACGCAGAAAGGCGACCTTGATATCACCGCGCGGCTGCTCTGGTTCATCGAGTGCTTCTCCGGAGCGCTCGACGCGGCCGAGGAGGCCTGCGCCGGCGTGTTGCGCAAGGCTGATTTCTGGCAGCGCTACGCGCTCGTCGCTCTCAATGACCGGCAGAGAAAGGTCCTCAACCGATTCCTCGATGGCGCCGACGGCAAGCTCACCGCGCGGAAATGGGCGGCGATCACCAAGTGCTCGATGGCGACTGCACAGCGCGACATCAAGGAGCTCGCCGACCTCGGTATCCTCATCCGCAGCGAGGGAGGCAGCAAGAACACGAGCTACGCGATAGTGGAATGATTATCGCGGCGGCGCGTGCTATGGCTGGGAGGGGTCAATCGCGATGAGCAAAAAACTCGAGTTTTTCTTCGACTGTTCCAGTCCGTGGACGTATCTGGCCTTCAGCCGAATCGAAGAGCTTGCGCACCGCCATGACGCCATCCTGATATGGAAGCCGATTCTGGTCGGTGGCATCTTCAACACCATCAATCCCTCGGTATACGAAACGCGCCAGCATCCGGTGAAAGCCAAGGCGCGCTACTACGGCAAAGACCTGCAGGATTGGGCGCGCCTGTACGGACTCAAGATCATCCAGCCGACGGTTTTCCCGGTGAACTCGGTCAAGGCGATGCGCGGCGCATTCGTGGCATTGGAGCACGACGCACTGCCGCGCTATTCGCGGGGCGTGTTCGGGGCCTACTGGGGCGACGATCGCGACATCAGCCGCGACGAGGTGCTGCGCGAAATCGTGACCGAGGCCGGCCTGGACCCGGCCGAGTTTTTCGACAAGATCGCGCGGCCGGAGCACAAGGATCGGCTGCGCGCCAACACCGACGAGCTGATCGAGCGCGGCGGCTTCGGCTCGCCGACCATCTTCGTCGACGGCTCGATGTTCTTCGGCAACGACCGGCTGGTGCTGGTCGAGCACGAACTCTCGCGCTAATGTAGGGCGCGAACTCAGAGAGGCCAGGTGCCGAACAATACAAGCGAATAACTATACTTCGACGCGGCGAGTCTCCTTCCGACAGCCGCCGCGCGTGTAGCGGCATCCGTGGCAGCGGTTGCGGAGTTAGCGCCCGGACCGGTCGCACTAAAACCGCCCTTGAAGTGGGCCGGCGGGAAGCGCTGGCTTGTTCCGACCTTGGCGCGTCTGTGGGGCCCTCACAGGTCTCGGCGGTTTGTCGAGCCTCTTTGCGGGGGATTGGCGATCACGTTAGGGTTGATGCCCCGCAGAGTTCTGATCAACGACATCAATCCTCACACGATCAATTTCTATCTGTGGCTGAAGAAAGGCCTGCGAATCACTCTGCCATTGGAAAACGACCGGGCCTTTTATTACGACTCCAGACAGCGATTCAATAGCCTAATAGCAGAGGGTCGAGCGAACAGCAGGGAGGCGGCAAGTCTCTTCTATTACTTAAACCGCACTTGCTACAACGGGCTGTGCAGGTTCAACAGCAAGGGGCAGTTCAACGTGCCTTTTGGCCGATACGCGCGCATAGTTTACAGAAGGGATTTCACACAATACCGCGATGCCTTTTCGGCGTGGTCGTTCATGTCTGCGGATTTCGAGGAGGTGAAGCTGAGCCCCAGCGACTTCGTCTACGCGGACCCGCCTTACGACGTCGAGTTTACGCACTACGCAAAACAGGACTTCGCCTGGGGCGATCAAGTCAGATTGGGGGGGTGGCTGGCTCGGCATCCCGGGCCGGTCGTGCTATCTAACCAAGCCACCGAGCGGATCGTGCAACTGTACGAAGAGCTCGGATTCAAGGTCTGGCGGTTGCTCGGCCCCAGGCTCATTAGCTGCACGGGCGACCGGACCCCGGTGCATGAGATTCTAGCTACCAGGAATTTATAAGAATGACGGTGCGTGACACTGGCACGGGCGCGGCGATGGAGCAGATGATCTTCGCCGCCCTCGAAAGAGGGGGATATTTCTCCCGGCGCCGAGTCCCGATCGGTGAACGCTTAGGCGGCGGTAAGCACGTCGCGGAGGTGGTGGCCGAAAGCAGAGGTAGACGCTTCATCGTAACCCCGAGGTGGCAGCAAGTGGCGGGTACGGCGGAGCAGAAGGTTCCCTTCGAAGTAATGTGCTTGGAAAACGCGTTGAAGGGGGGGTGGTACGAGAAAGCGTACCTAGTGCTCGGTGGCGGAGGATGGAAACTGCGCGCCTTCTACACTGGCGGGGGCTTGGATGAGTATATGAAGCTCACCGGCAGAGTAGACATTCTTACACTCGAATCGTTCGTCGCCAAGGCTAACGGCGGGAGCCTCTGAGAGGAAATGGCTAGCAGACGCGACCCGAACAGGACCAGGAATCAGCGTCGGGTCTTCAGATTTCTCGTCACACGCTTTAGGTCTGGGAAGCCCTTCACGGAGACCGAATTCAGGGCCATCACCCCGTGACGAAAGAGCACTTGGCAGACCTATGGGTCCAAACAGTTCAAGCAGTTCGCCGTTCCTGCAAGTCAAGGGAAATTCCACGTGAGCGAAGCGTTTCGTCCATTCGTGCGTTGGGAAGCCTTCCGACAGCACGTGACACAGGTTCGCCGTGTGTCTTCCGATTACACGCGGCTAGCGCATAGATGCGTTCTGGTCTTCGAGTTTTTTATGCCGCTGACGAACGAAGCCCACCTGCGGACGACCCTGGACTCCCTGTTCTATAAGGACACCATTCTTGCCCGATTGCAGGCTCTAGATCGGTCGAAACTCGTATCGCACTTTAGGAAAAAACGCAGCGAATCGGAGGAGAGTTATTTCGCTCGGCTCTGCAAATGGCTGGCTGCGCGCTTCCTCGGTTATTCAATTTCGACAGTGGCTGGCCGGTTCCGAGCGCAACGGCTACTCACGATGAGGGGCGCCGCCGAGGCGGAAGCGAACGGCGACAGATATCTAATCGACGAAACCACGGCCATAGTGCGATTCATTTTCCCTTGTGGCATGCCGGCTCAGCGGGAGCTGCGTTCGCTGCAAGACTTCGAAGACCTATCGCCTCCAGACGACGGCAGCGGTCCGAACGAAGCCAAGCAGATCAGGTGGTTCTTTAACGCACTCTTCGTGCAGAGCATTATCCAAGTTGTCAACGGCGAGGCCGAAATTTGGCTCATAGAGAGTGGAATGCGTGACCGCCTCCACATCTGGAAGGTTGTGGAACGCCAGTAGGTTCTTTCTGAAAACCGTGTCTGCGCACGACGACGCACGAGTTTGGCTTCGCGAGAACGGCTACGCCGATGTCGCCGATCTGATCGATGAGACAATGGCCGTGTGGGGAGCCACGGGAAAGCAAACACGGCGGAACTGGTGGTGGGTCTTAGCAGGGAGCAAGGACGGAAGGCCGCGAGTGATTGGAGGCCGTGTCTTCCCGGTTCTTAAGGCCGCTCGGGCCCGTCAAGGGCTGCCCGTAACATCGAACGCGATCTCCCGGAACGATTCGGAAAAGGCGCCGCCCGTCCGCCCCAACGGGCGTTGGCCGAAGCGAAGCAGGCCAGGCGGCGGGAGGCGACGCAGGTAGGCTCTGCAGGCCGTCCAGCTTTCGGGAGCAACCAAATCCTAGCGGCTGGGGCGCCGATGGGTTGGGGTCGAGAAAGATCCCGCGTACGTTAAGATCGCGCGCCGGCGGCTCGCTGCGGCTACCAAGGCAGACCGAGCGACTCGGTGAGGAATCGCATGAAGGGCGCTGCCGCTTCGTACGTCTCGACGAATCGATCGATGAAGCGCGGCGCGCAGGCGTCTTTCTCGCTCAGGTCGGTTACGGTTACGAAGTCCTTGCGCTTGAGGTCCTCGATCAGCGGGTGATTTGGATCGTAGCCCTTGGGCGGGCGCTGCAGCTTGTCGCCGGAGAGCCGGCAGGTGGCGCGAAATTCGCGGCAGGCCAGCGCGCGCTTCCACTTCTCGGGACGGGCGACGATCGCGTCGCGAATCTTCGCCAGCGCCGGGCTCTGTGGATGCCATAGCCCGCTGCCCAGGAAGACCTCGCCGGGCGAGAGGTGGAGATAGAAGCCGGGGGTCTCGATATCGCGCTGTTTTCCCGCGGCGTGATGGAAATACGCGCTGCAACTGGTTTTATAAGGGCTCTTGTCGTGCGAGAACCGCGTGTCGCGATAGATGCGGAACATCGAGCCGCCGATGGGGCGGGGGTCGGCCAGAAAGTTGCGGTTGAGCTTGCGCAATCGCGGCGCGAAATCCGAGATGAAGCGCAGCATCGGATCGCGCACCGCGCTTTCATATCGGCCCTTGTTGGCCTGGAACCAGTCACGGTTGTTGTTCGCGGCCAGCTCGCGGAGGAAACGGAAAAACGCCGGCGTGAAGTAGGCAGTGCCCATCGCTGAGGTCCTTAGCATTTTCGGTGCGGTTCGCGCGAGCGCCACTTGGCGGCGGGTACTGTCGTGAAGAAATTGTACGGCGTCGGGCTAGTGTCCTGAGTTATAAGTTCGTTGAATAAATTGTAGCCCGTCGGCGTCTCTCGTATAGGAGGAGGGATGCCGATGCGGACCGGGAGACCGATAGCACCTTTGAGCCTGGCGGCTGAAGAGCGTGAGACCTTGGAGCGGTGGGCGCGGCGGCCCAAGAGCGCGCAGGCGCTGGCCCAGCGTTCGCGGATGGTGTTGGAGTGCGCCGTTGGCAGCCCTAATCTGGCGGTGGCGCGCAAGCTCGGGGTTACCCATCAGACTGTGGGCAAGTGGCGCCAGCGCTTCCTGGAGCGGCGGCTGGACGGATTGCTGGACGAGCCGCGCCCGGGAGCGCCCCGGCAAGTCAGTGACGCGCAAGTTGAGCGGGTGGTGCAGCTGACCCTGGAAAGCACTCCCGCCGATGCCACTCACTGGAGCACGCGTGCGATGGCCAAGCGCAGCGGACTGAGTCAGAGCATGATCAGCCGCATCTGGCGGGCGTTTGCCTTGCAGCCGCACCGGGCCGAGGGTTTCAAGCTCTCCAAAGACCCGCAGTTCATCGACAAAGTACGCGATATCGTGGGTCTGTATCTCAATCCGCCGGACAGAGCGCTGGTGTTGTGCGTCGATGAGAAGGCACAGATTCAGGCGCTCGATCGCAGTCAGCCGCTGTTGCCGATGCGCCCCGGCCAAGCCGAGCGCCGCACGGCAGATTACAAGCGCCATGGCACCACCAACCTGTTCGCCGCGCTCGACGCCAAGACCGGGACCGTGATTGGCGAGTTTCATCGGCGTCACCGCACAGCCGAGTTTCGCAGCTTTCTGGAAACCATCGATGCGGCAGTGCCGCCCGAACTGGACCTGCACCTGATCCTCGACAATTACGGCACCCACAAGACCCCGGCGACCAAGCGCTGGCTGCTGCGCCATGCGCGCTTTCATCTGCACTTCACTCCCACCAGCGGCTCTTGGCTCAACCTGGTCGAGCGCTGGTTTGCGCTGCTCACCGAAAAACAACTGCGCCGCGGCGTCCACCGCAGTACCGGCGAACTGCAAGCCGCCATCCGCCGCTTCCTTGACAGCCACAACCGCAATCCTAAACCCTTCATCTGGACCAAAACGGCCGACCAAATCCTCGATTCGGTTGCCAGATTTTGTCAACGTATTTCTAACTCAGTACACTAGTCATATTGGTAGAAGGCGCTTCGCTTAGGTTCCCTCTCCCGTGTCCGGGAGAGGGCGAGGGTGGGTCCGACCGAGTGACTGGGTTGCAAAACAGTCTGTAGGGACCCTCACCCGCGCCGCGCGGAAAGCATGAAGGACGCAGAGTCATTCGGCCGCGCGGCTTGCCCTCTCCCGCGGAATCGCGGGCGAGGGCAGAACGGCGGATCTCCTACAGCACCATCTCGATGAGTTGCGGGCCGGGCTCGGCGAAGGCGCGGCGTAGATTTTCGGCCAGCGCTTCAGAGGTATCGACGCGCACGGCCGGCACGCCCATCCCGCGCGCCAGTCGCACCCAATCGAGATCAGGATTGCTGAGTTCGGTGAGCGAGCGGGCTTTGCGGCCGGGCTCGGCCACGCCGGCGCGATGCAGCTCGACCTGGAGGATGCGGTAGCTGCGGTTGTTGCAGAGCAGCGTGGTTACGTTGAGGCCCTCGCGCGCCTGGGTCCACAGCGCCTGCAGCGTGTACATGGCGCTGCCGTCGGCCTGGAACGCGATCACGCGGCGATCCGGGCACGCGACCGACGCACCGGTCGCGCACGGGAGTCCCTGTCCGATCGCGCCGCCGGTCAGCGACAGGTAGGTATGGCGTGGCGCTCCGGGCGACGCGAGGAAAAACGGCAAGCCGGTGGTCGCTGCCTCGTCCATCACGATCGCGCCCTCCGGCATCAGCGCAGCCAGCGCGGCGCCGGCGGTCATCGCGTTGAGCGGTCCGGCGGGAAGGGCAGGGCGACTTGCGGCCGATGAAGCGGCGGCTGATGAGCGTGAGGCGCCGAGCGTTTCGGCGAGCGCTTCGAGCCCGGTGATTACATCCTGCTCGGGCGTCGCAAGGGTTTCGACGGCGCATCCCGGCGGTACCAGGCGGCTGGGAAAATTGGGATAGCCGAAAAACGCGACCGGCTCACGCGCGCCGGCCAGCACGATAGTCTCGAAGCCTTTGAGCGCGTCGAGCACCTGCTCGGGGAAGTAGGGTAGCCGCTCGACGGCCGGAATCCCCGCGCCGCGCTCGACGCGGGCGGGAAAAGTTTCGCAAAGCAGCTTGCATCCCGAGGCCGCGGCGATTCGCGCTGCGGCGGCCAAAGCGCGCTCGCGCAGCGCGAGTCCGCCGAGCAGCATCGCGACCTTCGATCCCGACCGGCGAAATGCGCTGGCCGCCGCGCGAATCGCATCGCCGGAGGGCGCCGGGGGCGGGACGATCTCGATCGCGATCGGCGCGGCGCTGCCGTCAGCCGGATCCCATTGGCAATCTGACGGGACGATTAGCGTTGCGATTTGGCCGGGTGCATGGCCGGCCGCCGCGATCGCCGCGGCCATATCGGTGGCCAGCGTTTTGGAGCTTTGGGCCGAGCGGATCCAGGCCGACACGGGCCGGGCGAGCGAGACGATATCGGAGGTGAGCGGCGCGTCGGCGGCGAGATGCCAGGTGGCGTGATCGCCGATCAGATTGACGATCGGCGAGCGCGCGCGCCGCGCGTTGTGCAGGTTGGCGATGCCGTTGGCGAAGCCGGGTCCCAGATGGAGCAGCGTAATCGCGGGCCGATCGGCCATCCGGCCGTAGCCGTCGGCCGCGCCGGTGCAGACGCCCTCGAACAGTCCGAGCACGGCGCGAATTCCCGGCGTGGCGTCGAGCGCCGCAACCAGCGGCATCTCGGTAGTGCCGGGATTGGCGAAACATACCTCTACGCCGGCCGCGGCCGCAGTGCGAAGCAGGCTCTCTGCGCCGTTCACGATCGCACTCGCGGCTCAAGCGGCGAGCTTGCCGACCGCGCCGGCTACCGCGGTGCCGGCAAAGAAATCGGGATTGCCGCGCAGATGGAGCCGCGCCGGATAGGTGAAAACGAAGTCGCGATAGTCGGTGTCGGAGAGCAATCCCTTGTCGACCAGGCGATGGCTCTCGATCAGCACGACCTTGATGTCCGGGACGTCCCAGTGGCCGATATCGGAGCTGAACACCGCCTGCAGGCGCGAGCGGAAGGGATTGCCGCGCGCGTCCAGCGCGCGATAGACGCTGGGGTCGTCGGCCTCGCAGCCGAAGAAGAAGCTCTGGAACATCCGCGCGAAGTCGTGCTCTTCCTTCACGCCGCACAGCGCCCATTCGTCACGATCGTCCATCGAGCCCGCGTGCCGGTCGATTCCTTCGTCGTAGGCGCGCGGCGTCCTGCCGGTTGATTCGTCGGTGATCCACTCCTTGCCGCCGTATTCGACCAGCAGCGCATTCATGCGTGCGCGATCGCGCCGCGCCGGGTCGTAGTTGGCCAGCCCCGCGCGATTGCGCTTTTCCCAATGCTCCTCGAGCGAGTGCAGTAGATCGCAGGCCCATCCGGCGCCGCCCTCAAGGAAGCCGAAGTTGAGCTTGGGAAATCGCGACGCGACCCCGCCCATCGCGAGCGAGCGGCAGAACTCGCCCTGCTGATAGGCGTGGCCGCCGATATGGTTGTACATGTAATTGCTCGGCGAGCGGCGGCCCAGCGGCAGATAGCGCAATCCCACGCCGCCGTGCGAGGTCACCGCAATGCCGAGCTCCTGGAACTTGCGCCAGACCGGATCGTAATCGTAAGCGCTGTCCAGGCCGTAGCAATCGAAGTATGCGGCGTAGGGGAAAGCGGCGGGGGCGGTGCGTTCGAGCGCCGGGATTGGACGCGCGACGCCGGGCGGAATCATCGCGACCTTGAGCCCAAGCGTATTGCGCACGTACTCCAGCTCGGCGATCGCCTCGTCGGGCGTATGCATCGGGATGGCGGCGGCGGGAGTGAGCCGATCGGCGCATCCGGCCGTGATCTCCGCGTTCATCGTGTTGAGCGCGCGGCAGGCGCCGCGGCGCGCGTCGGCGTCGTAAATCGTGGGCAAGGCGAGGCCCAGGGTGGGATAGAGGATCGCGAAATCGATTCCGATCTCGTCCATCCGCTTGTGGAGCAGCCGGGGCGCGATCACGGTGGCCAGATCGTAGGCGTCGTTGGTGATGCCCCACCATGCGCCGCGCATGTCGCCGGAGTCGCGATTACCGCGCGAACCAGTCGGATGCTCGCGCAGCTCGTGGCGATAGTGATCGAGCAGCTCGGCGCCGCCGACCTTGCGCAGGTAACTGTCGAACAGCGGGGCGGCTTCGATCAGATGGCCGTCGCCGTCGATCACCGGATGGTCCAGCTTGCCGCGCAGCGCGGCTACTTTCGCGATTGATTCGGTGGGCATGGTTGCTCCTCCTGAGTGCAATTTCTCAACTATCGCGATTTCGGGCGGATCGCCACATCCGGGCGGCGCTGCGGCGGGAGAGCGCGGCGGCGCTGGCGGGATCGAGCCGGTCGCGCAGATGGTCGCCGAGGAAGTTGAACGACATCACGGCCAGAAAGATGAATCCGCCCGGAATCAGGATCCATGGGTAGCGCGCGATGTTCTGCACGTCCTGCGCCTGCGCGAGCAGATTGCCCCAACTGCTGGCCGGCTCCTGAATTCCCAGCCCGAGCAGCGACAGCGCGCTCTCGCCCAGGATAAAGCCTGGGATAGAGAGCGTGGCGGCGACCACCGCGTAGCCCAGTACCGAGGGGATTACGTGCAGGACCAGCACGCGCAGCGCGGGCGCGCCGAGCGCGCGCGCCGCCTCGACGTAGGGGCGCGATCGCACCGACGCCGCCATCCCGCGCACGATTCGCGCCAGGCCCGCCCAACTGATGAAGCTCATGATCGTGACGATCAGGAAAAAAGTCTGCGCGGTGCTCATGCCGGGCGGGATCACGGCCGCCAGCGCGAGCAGGAAATAGAACGACGGCAGCGACATCTCGATTTCCGACCATCGCATGATCAGATTGTCGGTTAATCCGCCCACGTAGCCGGAGAACGCGCCCACCGTGATCCCGAGCGTGAAGGTGATCAGCACGCCGACCAGGCCAACGGACATGCTCACGCGCGAGCCGTAAATGATCCGCGAAAGCAGGTCGCGCCCCAAGCCGTCGCTGCCGAGCGCGAACCAGGGCGGATCGTCCGGGGCGGTCGAGAAGAGATGCCCGCGCGTAAGGAAGTGCAGGTAGATCCTGCGGCTGCGATCTTCGGTGTACTTGCGCTCCATCGGATCCTCGATCCGCATCGGATAGGCGTAGAGCACGCCACGCGGCCAATTTGCGGGCTCACTTAGATGAAGCCCCATCGGGGGGCAATCCGGCATGGTGCGATACTGAAGCGTGGGATCGCACGGCGCGAAGAACGGCGACGCGGCCGCCAGCAGGTAGAAAAAGAGCAGGCAGAGCGCCGAGGCGCGCACCGGCCACGAGGCCCATCGCCATTCGCGTGCGGCCTCGGCCGCCCATCGCGAGATACGCGCGCCGGATGCGGCGCTGGGCGATAGGGGATCGATCGCGGCTGCCGAGGCGTTCATGAGCCCGAAGAGAAATCGACGCGCGGGTTGACCGCCACCAGCGCGATGTCGGCGAGCAGATTGCCGAACAGCAGCATCGCGGCGCCCATCAGCACCGATCCCATCACCAGGTAGATATCGAGCGAGCGGACCGCGTCGAGTAGCAGCAGGCCGAGCCCTTGCAGGTTCATCACCGCCTCGACCAGCGCCGCGCCGCTGAGCAGGTCGGCGAGGGTGTAGCCCGCCAGCGTGACAAACGGATTGAGCGCGTTGCGTAACACGTGCTTGAAGATCACGACCCGCTCGGAAAGTCCCTTGGCGCGCGCGGTGCGGACGAACTCGGCATTCTTGATTTCCAGAATCTGCGAGCGCATCAGGCGCATCAGGCCGGCCATCCCCGACGTGCCCAGCACGATCACTGGGAGCACCAGATGGTTGGTGCGATCGGCGAGCTTGCTCCAGAAATCCAGCGTCGCATAATCGACCGAAACCGTGCCGCCGACCGGGAACCATCCGGTGCGCGAGGCCAGGTACATCGCCAGGAACGCGAAGAAAAAGCCCGGCAGCGACATGCCGAAGAAGGCGACGAACGACAGCACCCGATCCAAAATTGTGTCCTGCTTGACCGCGACCACGATGCCGATCGGAATCGCCAGCAGCCAGGAGAACAGGATGCTGCACACCGCGAGGATCAACGTGTTCAGCGCGCGCGAGGAGATCAGCCCGAACACGCTGACCCGATAAGCCAGCGAGATGCCGAAGTCGAGGTGGATCGCGCTCCAGAGCCATCGCAGGTAACGCACCAGCAGAGGCTTGTCGAGGCCGAACTCCGCTTCCATCTGGCGGATTACGTCGGGCGAGATCGAGGGGTTGAGCTTGAGGCTGGAGAGAAAATCGCCGGGAACGAGCGACATCGCCAGGAAAGACAGGAATGTGATCCCGATGATGAGCGGGATCATGTTGAGCAGGCGTTTGAGGATGAAGCGAAGCATGGGATCAGACGATCAGCCGCGCCGCCCGTCCAACCTCAGTCGGCGCGGAACTGGATCAACTCGGGCTGGTCGAGCCCCCACACCGTGGGGTTGTAATTCTCGAGCTGGTTTTTGTAGGCGCTGAAGGTCATCTGGCGGACGGTTTCGATAACCGGCAACTGATCGTGCAGGATTTCCTGGATTCGCCAGTAATAAGGCGCGCGCTTTTTCGTGTCCATCTCGGCCGAGCCCTGGTCGAGCAAGCGATCGATCTCGGCTTCCCACGGCGTGGCGGGGGTTTTCTGGCTTGGGTTCCAGATATGCAGATTGCCCGACGAGCGGTAGAAGTTCGCGCCGTTGTTGGGCTCGATACCGCCGGTGAAACCGATCAGGACGCAATCCCAATCGAAAGTCGAATCGAGCTTTTCGACCAGCGTGGTGAACTCGAGCGGACGGTAGTCGACGCGGATTCCGAGGCCGGCGAGGTCCTGCTTGAAGATCGCGCACATCTGATCGCGCACCGCGACGCCGGTGTTGGTCATCAGGTTGAACTCGAGCGGAACGCCGTGCGGATCGTTGCGCACGCCGGGCCTGATCAAATGGTAGCCCGCCGATTCGAGCATCTGGGCCGCGAGCCGGGGGTCGTAGTCATAATCCTTGAGGTTGGGATCGTAGAAAATCTTGTTGGCGGGCGAGATGCCAGCGACGGCGGGCTCGCCGAGCCCGTGGAAGCAGAGGTTGACCATCGCGTGCTTGTCGATTGAATGCGCGATCGCGCGCAGGAAGACCGGATCGGTGAACCATGCGAGCTTCGGATCGGTTTTGCCATCGCGGACATAATGATGGGGGTTGCGATTGAAGGAGAAAAACAGCTCGCCGGTATCGATTCCCGTGTCCGTGATCGTTATTCCCAGCGACGCAGCCTTGCTCTTGAGATCGAGCACCTCTTCGGGACGGGGCGCGTAAACGTCGGTGCCGCCGGACAGGAATTTCAAATAGGAGGCGTTCTGGTCCTGCACGATCAGCAGCATCTGCCCGTGCAGTCTCGGCAACTGCCCACCGGTGTTGTCGTGCATCCAGTAATCGGGATTGCGCTGGAAAGCGACGAACTGCGCGGGGACGTAGCGCGTCATCTCGAACTGGCCTTGGCCGATAATTTTCTCGGGCGGCGTGTCGATTCCCCAGGTGCGATTGAAATTGCCAGCGTCGAGCGGCTCTTTCAGCAGGTGCTCGGGAAGAATCTCGAAGCCGATCGAATAGAGAATCGGCGCGAACGGCCGCGGCATCGTCATCACGACCGTGTAATCGTCGGGTGCGGTTGCCTTGATCGGCTGGCCGTCGATAGTGAGGATCGGGCGCGTGCTGTTGGGCACCTTGGGATCGTAGATCGCGCGCAGCGTGAAGAGCACGTCGCGCGCGGTCAGCGGCTGGCCGTCGAACCATTTGACGCCCTGGCGCAGATGAAACGTGATGGTCTTGCCGCCGTCGCTCAAGTCCCAACTCGAGGCCAAGTCCGGCTCGGGCAGCGTGGTGACCGGATTGATCTTTACCAGGCCCTCGAAGATACCGTTGAGGGCTTGGCCCGAGGCGCTGTCGGTAACCAGCAGCGGATTGAAAGTTCGCGGGTCGCTGATCGTCGCCTCGTTGAGCACCTGGTCTTTGGCATGGTCGGGCGCCGCGCGATTAACGTGGCATCCGGCGCCCATCGCCAGCGCGATCAAGACGGGCAACAGCGTGCGCAGGCCGATTCGCGTGCGGTTAGCCATCGAGCGCGGCATCTCGGGAGCGGGCCTGGCGATCAAGATCGATCTCTTTGGTCGAGGGGCCGGGCGTAAGCTCGAACATCGAATCCGCGATCGCGCCATTGATGATCGGACGCTCGTAGCGGAACTTCACCTCGCTGTGAACCAGCGGGAAGTCCGCTGCGACCTGGTAGGCCATCATGAGCCCGCCGATATCGCGAAAATCGCTGTAGCGCACTTCGCAACCGGTTCGTCCGTCGGCAAGCTGCTGCCGCACGAGCGTGAGCTGATCGCCGGTGAATCCCAGTTCCATGGTGCCGCCGTCGGCTGATCGATACGCGGCGATCAGTGTGCCGTTCTCCAGGCGCACTGAATCAGGCACCTTGGAGAGCAGCGCGGCGTCGGGCGCGAGTCCCATCAGCAGATCGACCGCGGCTTTCGGCGCCAGCGGCACCTGCGTGAAGCGGTTGAGCGTGTCGGCGGTCGCACTCCCGCGCATCAGGGTGTTGTCCGAGGAGCGAAAGATCGCGACCTGCGAGTCCCTGGCCGCGACCACCAGCGCCACTCCGAACGGCGACATCGCTTCGATCCGCAAATCCTGCGGGCGGCGCAGCGTGATTACCTCGTGCGCCTTCAGATGGTGCCCCGGATTGGAGTATTCCATCACGGCCGGGGTTTGCATCGAATCCAGTTCGCGATCGCGCTCGGCGAGCGCGCGGGTCAATTGCGCCGCGCGTGCGGTCTGATCCGCGACGGGAGCCGGTGCCGCAATCGCCGCTGCGGGTTGACGAGCCGTGAGGGCGCAGGACGAGACCGCGATCGTGATCACGATCGCGAGAGCGGCCCGCGCAATTCGCATCGCGTCGGCCGCCTGGGATGCGCCGCCCGCCGAACCGACGAGCGCGGCCGGCGGCCTACTGCGCGGCGCTCCCGACACTCTGCAGGCCCTGAAGCTTGCTCTTCAGCCGCTCGATCTGGTCGGCCTGGTCGGGTTCCTGGGCCTTCGGATCGGTCTCCTGGGCCTTTTTCAAGGCGTCCTGATATTCGTGGCGAGCTTCCCTGACCTTGCCGATCTTCAGATACGCGTCGCCGAGATGCTCGACGATAGTGGGGTCGTCGCCGGTGAGCGTAACCGCGCGCTCGAGCTGTTCAACCGCCTTCTGGTACTGGCCCTTCTGAAAGTAGACCCATCCCAGGCTGTCGACGTAGAAGCCGTCCTCGGGCTCGATATCGAGCGCGTGCTTGACCAGCTTTTCGGCTTCGTCCAGATGGCTGCCCTGCTCGGCGTAGCTGTAGCCGAGATAGTTCAGCGCCTGGGCGTTGCCGGGGTTAAGCTCGATCGCCTTGCGCATCTCCACGATGCTGTCCTGCTTCTGATGGTTCTCGTCGTAGAGCGAGCCGAGCGTGAAATGGGCCTTGTCGTTGCGCGGGTCGAGGTTGACCATCTTCTGGGCCAGCCCGATCGCGGCGGTCATGTCGTTTTTCTCGCGATAGACGCCCACCATGTAGCCCATTATCTCGCTGTTGTCGGGGCGCTGGGTGAGCGCCTGGTTCAGCGCCGCGATCGCCTGGTCGTACTTCGCGGTCTTGTCGTAGAGATAGGCCAACTGCAGGCGCGACTCGACGTAATGGTCGGCGCTGGCCGGCACCTTCTGAAACTCGGCGAGCGCCTTGTCGTTCTCGTCGAGTTCCGTGTACACGGTGCCCAGATAGTAGTGGACGTGGTAATTGTCGGGTTCGGAACCGAGCACCAGGTTGAATTCGGTGGCGGCGCGATCGTAGTCGCCGCGTTCAAAGTAAAGCAGGCCGATCTTGACCCGGGTGTCGGTCGGCGAGGTGCTGCTCTGCTCGACGCGCTGGAATTCCTGCAACGCCTCGTTGTACTTCTTCTCGCCCAAATAGAGCTCGGCCAGGTGCTTGCGCACCATCTCGTTGTTCGGATTGATCTGCAGGATCTTCTGGTAGAGCGTGATGGCTTCCTGCTGCTTGCCCTCGGCTTCGCGCAGCACGCCCAAATCGAGCAGCACCAGCTCGGATTGCGGATTGAGCTTCAGCGCCTTGCGGTAGTAGCTCTCCGCCTGCGGATAGTCCCTGGCCGAGGCCATCACGCGGCCGGCGTAGTAGTAGCCCAGGAACGAGCTGGGATCGAGGCTGATCAGTTGCCGGAAAGTCTTGAGCGCCTCGTCATAGTTGTGGCGCTTGGCGTAGAGCGTACCCAGGTACAGGTAGGCTTCCTGGTTGTGCGGATCGAGCCGTAGCGCCTCGCGATACTGCTGCTCGGAGTAATCGTCGTCGCCCAGCGCCGAGCTGACGCCGGCCGCGAGCAGCCGCGCATCGATCGAATCAGGCGCGATCGCCACCGCGCGCTTGACCTGCGCCATCGCCTCCTTCAGCCGCCCGTCGCGGACGTAGAGCGTGGAGAGCCTGACCAGCAGCTCCGCGTTGTCGGGATCGTAGATGACGGCTTGCTCGTACTCCCTCAGCGCGATCTCGCGATCGCCCTCGTTGGTGGCGACCTCGGCCTTCAGGAAGGCCGCCATCGCATGCGCTTCAGGCGGAATCGGCACCGGCTCGACGCCGTCAAAGGGCAGCGGCTTCGACAAAGCCGTGGCCGGCGGCGGATTCGAGCCGCCGCGGCGGAGCGTAGAGCATCCCGCAAGCGAGATGATCGAAAGCGCGGCCAGCGCCGCAAGCACGCGCCGCATGGCGATGCTCATTTTGGGAAGGCGGCCGCGAGAGGAATTCGACCAATAGATTCTGGCTAACACGATATTTTTCGGATCGTCAACGCGACAACCGTCGTACGCTCTCCCGGATTGTATCCAATTCATTGTAGAGATTGCGCGAGGCGGATGCGACAACTTATGTACCGCGGTCTGCCGGGCGATCGCCACGGACCGGCTGGTCGTGGGGTTCGGAGTCGGATGGCCGGCAGGGACGCCGGCCACTACCCTGAATGGAGCTCCTACCTTGGGTAGGGGCCAGCCTCCGTGCCGGCCCGTGCTGTCAAAACCGCCCATTACCTGACCGGCGACCAATCCTTGCGCCCTTTACCCCGCTCGGGTAGAGCGGGAGGCCGGAGTGCGCGAAGGGTTTCTTTTGCTGGAAAAGACGCCAACAGGCGAGTTCGGTTTCGACCCGGCCCGTGCGCCCGGCGCCGCCGTAACCCGGCGGCTATCGCTGATTCCGCTGGTCGCGCTGATGTATCTGGTGGTCAGCGGCGGCGCCTACGGGCTGGAAGACGCGGTCCGGATCGCCGGTCCCCGGCTGACGATTGCGCTCTGCCTGATCGTGCCGCTCACGCTGAGCCTGCCGACCGCGCTGATGGCGGCGGAGCTGACGGCGCTGATGCCGGTCGAAGGGGGCTTCTATTTCTGGGTCAAGGAGGCCTTCGGCCCGTTCGCCGGCTTCCTGGAAGCCTATCTGACCCTGCTCTACACCGCGGTCGATATGGCGATCTATCCGATCATGTTCAGCGCCTATTTGTCGTTCATCTTTCCGCTGGGATGGGCGGGTGAGGCTGCGCTGGCGCTCGCGCTGGTGTGGACGTCGGGGCTGCTCAACATCATGGGGGTGCGGCCGGTCGGCAACGCCTCGATAGTGCTCACCGGTCTCCTGCTGGCGCCGTTCGCCGCGCTGGTCGTGCTCGGGATGCCGCGCCTGATCCACTGGCAACTACCGGCGGGCCATATGGGCAGTTCGGGATTCGCAAGCGCGCTCGGCGCCGGGCTCACGATCGTGATCTGGAATTTCGGCGGATGGGAGAACCTGAGCGTGGTCGCCGCCGAGCTGGAAAATCCGGGGCGCAACTATCTGCGCGCGATCGCAGTCACGCTGCCGCTGGTGACGTTGGGATATCTGCTGCCGCTGATGGTCTCCACGTCGGGCGCGGGCGCCGTGACCGAATGGCGGACCGGTTCGTTCGCGCAGGCTGGCGCGATGGTCGGCGGCCGTTACCTGGGCGCCGCGATCGCGATCGGCGGCGGCGTCTCCGCGTTCGCGATTTTCGAGGCCGGGATGCTGTGGGTATCGCGGATGCCGTTTGTGCTGGCGCGCGAGCGCTATCTGCCGCGCGCGCTCGGTGATCTGATGGCCTCGACCGCGACGCCCTGGAAATCGATTGTAGTCTGCTGTGCGGTCTACTCGATGCTGCTGCCGCTGGGCTTCGTGGCGCTGGTCGTGATGGACGTGTTCTTCTACATGAGCGCGCTGGCGCTCGAGATGGGCGCGCTGCTGAAACTCCGGCGGACCCATCCAGGCCACGACGGACGCCTGGTAATCGGGCGCAGCCGCGCGGCGCTATACGCGATCGTGATCGCCCCGATGCTCACCTGGACCGCCACTTTCGGGCTAGCGCTCGGAACCGAAAACGCAACCGAAGGCTTCGCCGCAGCGATAGTGATCGCGCTCGCCGGATGGCCGGTGTACGCGTTCCTCAAGCGCCGCTATGGGGCACCGGCGGGCGGGGAGCGCGGCTAGCCCGCCAGATCCGAAACAGGCCCCCTCCCGGCGCCGCTGGAAACACCGTGGACCCAAACCGGCGGTAGGGGCCGGTTTTGAAATTAATCGTCTCGCCAGCCGCGAGGCAGCCTTGTTTCGGCGCGCTTCACAGCTTCGTGGTCAACCCCAGCGAGATCGACAAACTTGCTGAAAAGCTCTTCCAATTTTTCTTTGAATTTCTTAAGCTGCTCAGGCTTTGTGCCGAATTTGAATGGGTGGTCTGGATCGGGGCAAGAGATTGTGAGGCCATTTTTGCCACTTCGGTAGACGCTCAGGGGAACATACATCGTTTTCCCCTTCCCATCTTTTGAGCGTTCAATCTTGTTCTTCTGCATGCGGTCCCTCTCTTGATTGTCGCGGTCCGATTCGATGATACTGGCCTCATGCCTACCCGAGCAAGTAGAGGCGGCAAGCGAGCGGACTTCGCACAGAACGCGCTCCGCGTTTTTGAAGAGGCGATTGGCGACGTGCTGAAGCCCGCAGAGGGCAAGAATCCGCACGCTCAGGCGCTATCGGCGCTCGGGGCGTCGAAAGGCGGTCTCGCTCGCGCGAAGAACCTTACGGGCAAGGAACGAACGGCTATTGCGAGGAAGGCCGCCCGCGCCCGCTGGAAGCGTCCGAAGGAGACGACCTGAACGATAGCAATTGGCCTTGCTTCTGGACCTTGGCGGTAGCGCCAGCATGTCCCTCGAATAGCTCTTTCGCTAGTACGTAGGGCAATCGCAAGTCCATCGCGATTGCTCGGTAATCCAACGGCATTCCGTAAATGACTTCTGCCATTTTCCTCAGCGCCCGCGGCTTCTCTGGCTGCACGTTAATGGGCTCGTTGATTCTCCATCCTTGACGGCCGATCTGCTCAAAGAGATACCGATATTGCCGCTCAGAAATGACCTCCAACTCGAACGCTCTGCGAATTAGCGCCTGAATCGCTACTCCCCACTTCGCTTTCAACTCCAAGATTCTCGACAACGTGACAGGCGGAAGAATCTCGGCCAACATTGCTCTTTCGGGTAGAAGAAACTCAGCAGCAAAAAGATTGGCATCGTCCTCGATCTCGTTAAGGGTGCCTTTTGAGCGAGTCGTTAAGTGCCGGAGTTCATGACTGACGTTCCAGCGTATACGATCTCCCGGTTTATCCGCGAAGAGGGCGATTACAGGCCGTTCGCTGTTGCCCGCCCAAAGCGAAAAAGCGTCTTGCGTCTTGGATTTCAAGGGTAGAGCCAAGATGAACACGCCATTCTCCTCTAGCGGACCGATTACCCGCTGGATAGGCTCATTTTCGGCGATTCCGAGCGTCTGCCGCATGACTCGCGCCGCCCTGATTGGTTCTTCTTCGATGTGGGGAAGGCGGACCGGAATTTCCTCAAGCTGTCGGCTGAGATTCTCCGCAATTTCATACACTAATTGCGCGTAGCGATACGCTTGTTGTCGGTCACGAGCGGTCATGGCCGCTCGCGCTCTGAACATGAGCGATCCGAGAGAAAAGGCTGGAGCCTCGCCTTGCTTGAAAAATGTAGGCGGAAAGCCAGTCTGAAAGGAAATGGCCTTGATTAGTTCTTCGGTTGGGTCATTTCTTCCGCCCTCGAAATGCGCGATCGCCGATTGATTAAGATTCAAGGCTTTGGCCAGTTTGCTCTGGCTCATTCCGCGCAACTCGCGAGCCTGTCTGATGCGCTCTCCTACAGTCATTTTTTCGATTCGTCATGGGTTCCGGTATCGGGCTTTTTCCGCTTCGGTTTAATTAGCTTGTCCACCGAATGCTCTTCAGAGGGCGGAACTTCAAAAGTCTTTCGCGTCGGATACGGAATAGGCGCATACCAGTGCGCCTCGACCAGCATCTTTTCGGGGTCGCTTGTGCGTGGGCATGCCAGTTTCAGAAGCTGCAAATCGTAGGGGTGCCCTACGTTCCACAAAACAGCGAGTTTGAGAGGCTCCTTCGGAAATATCGGAAGCGTCAGTTGCTCGTAGTATTCCTGCCTCGCTTTTGAGCCTGGAATTGGAAGCTCGCCATCAAAAGACTTGAACACCCGAATTTCAACATCTCCGAAGCCCTTTATCCAAAGACCGTTCCGCGCGAGCGGTTCAGTCGAGAAAAGTCCTTTGGAAACAGCGTCGAGGTACATCTTCGCGTGGTAGCGGACGATCTCTGGCGCAAGATAGCGATTGATCACCTGTTTTTCCAACTCGAAGTATTCACGCGCCTTCATCGTTCCGTTTTCTAGTGCCGCATATAAATGCGGAACCAACGGGCCGATCTCTTCGAACACCACGCGGGGCTCTGGAATACTTGTCCATTTCATGGAATATTATTACCTGATTTTGCCAAGGACGGTCAATACCAACGAAAACATCAAGACATATAAGGCTTGACATTCCTTACACGAGCAAGCATAATAGTGGCATGAACAGATTGCCGATTGCTCGTCGGGCACGACTCCTTTCATGTCTCTGCGAAGGATCGTCGGCGCGCGCTACGGCGCGGATGCAAGATTGTTCCAGAGACGCGGTACTCAAGTTCATCGAGGATGCGGGAACCGCATGCGCGGCATACCACGATCAGCATGTTCGCGGCCTCGGATCGAAACGCGTACAGGTCGATGAAATCTGGAGCTTCGTTCACGCCAAGGCGAAGAACGTGCCGGAAGAGAAGCGTGGGCAATTCGAATTCGGCTATGGCGACGTGTGGACGTGGACCGCACTTGATGCCGATTCCAAGTTGATGATCGGCTGGCTCGTCGGAACGCGCGACGCGGACGCGGCTCATGCGTTTATGATGGACGTATCAAATCGGCTGGCGAATCGGATTCAACTAACGAGCGACGGGCATCGCGCCTATCTGGACGCGGTGGACGGCGCTTTCGGCACGATGATCGATTACGCCATGCTGGTTAAGCAGTACGGTAATGCGCCAGAGACGACACCAGAACGGCGCTACAGTCCAGCAGTCTGCCTCGGTACGGACCGCAAGGTGATCCACGGCAATCCCGACCCGGCCCATATCAGCACGTCTTTTGTCGAACGCGCGAATCTGACGATCCGCATGTCGAACCGCAGGTTCACAGGACTGACAAACGCTTTTTCAAAGAAGCTGGCTAACCACAAGCACATGTTCGCGATCTTCTGCGTCTACTACAATTTCGTCAGAATCCATCAGACGCTCCGCGTGACCCCGGCGATGGAAGCGGGCATCAGCGATCACGTCTGGACGTTCGAGGATTTGGCGGCTCTAGCCGATGGAAATTGAAAACTGGCCACTACCAAACCGGCTAAAACCTTGCAGAGGAAGGCCGTTGGGTCTATACGGTGAGTTGGATCGGAGAGTCAAAACGGAAATCCCGGCGAAATGAGAAAATGCGAGCCGTAGCGATATGGTCAACGGTACTGCTTAGTCTCCTTCTCGGAGCGTGCACGTCGGTTGCCACACCACTGGCTGGTGTAAATCCGACATCATCCGAAACGCGGACGCCAGCTGGCGCGAGCGCAGGAGATATCTCTTCAGCCCTGCCTGCCGAGCTTTGTGTCGATCCCCGCGAGGATCCAATCAATGTGACACATCTACCGCCGTGCTGTATCGATTCAGATCACGTGAATCCATTGTACCCCTCCAGTGCCCCCTTGTGTCCCAGACGCCCGACGCCTTACGCTTGCGTTAACTACGACTCTGCTTCTGCCCGTTTAGCACCACCCGACAAGATCTGTGGTGCGGGCGAGAAATTGGCAGCAGATCTCGTCGCGTGTGTAAATGATACTACGGCAGCTTTGCGATTCGTACGATTCGGTACAATATGCGCCTCTCACGAGCATCTCTATCTAGTCCCAGTCGTTGCTGTAATCCAGTCGGGCGGACACAGCGCGACCGCCGAGAACCCCGTGCAGCAAGCATCGCGGCTCATCTCCTCGTTACCCCCTTACTCGGAACCTTGGGCAATGGCAAAGTGGCAGAGAGTCATTGCTTTGGGTGCGTCCGCGACAGATGAGCTCCACACAATCGCCTGGACCGACGCTCACCGGCTGGACCCCAATATTGAGGCCCTAGCACGATACGTAACCGACATGGATCAAATCAATGCGGATCTTGATGACCTAGACAAAGCCTATGCCAATCCCCCTTTGGCAGACTCACCAATGCGAAGACAAGTTCCCGTGGAAAGAGCTCTGGTCGCTAGCAATCTTCGCTTGGCACTCCATGATCAGGCAGCCTTCGCGATTCGGCAAGCAACGCCAGACCTGCCGAACCAAATTAAAGGACTCGATACCTTAGTTAAACATCTCGATTGGAAAAACTCGCAACTATTCCAATCGAACGTCGAGACGCTGAATGTGATCATTTTGACCAGCAACAAAATTGACGCCGAGCTAGTCAAACTCGGCGTTTCGCAAGGACGCGTACCGGGGATAAACGATTTCGTTGCGGAAGAACGTGCCGGCGTCGCGAGTGTGCTAGGTGACGCGAAGAATCTAGAGAAACAGACGCGGCAAGTTGAGAGACAAATGGCCGTCCAACAAGAGGCAGCTACGCCGCAGAGTGGACCGGTGGATCATGGATCTATCGACTGTGGCTTTTACGGCCCTTATCACGCCGAGATTAACTGCGACGCAAGGACAACGCATGCCAGTTGCTATCCGAATCCCCAAGTCCTTGGTTGGTGCGAGGCAAAGTGCGAATGCGACCCTCCACCAAAACTAGGACCGACGCCGATTAAAATTCCAGGCGAAATCGTTCAAACTGGCGAGCCTGGACGCGTTTCTTTGGGTTCTTCCCGTATAGGAGCGACGGAGACTTTCCAGGTGCATGGACCGGCGAGGATTCAAGTAGCAATGTATATGTTGCTGGGCCAGATCCCTTGCGCTACATGGAGCTACTCCGGACCGGGCTCTTTTTCGCAGCCGTTAGGCGGCAACCTGTTCAACTGCGAACCTCAAATCGGGCAAGCCTGCTATCTGAGCGCCATCGTGCTGGACGGCACCGTTCCAGTTGGCGTCACGGCAACAAACCCATAACAAATGATAAAATACGAAGGCTCTGTTGTCGAGCGGAAGAAGCGGATATGGGAGGATAGGGCATGCGAGGTAACTCTGAGGTATTCTTTCCACTTGCGGTGCTGTTGACGTTCCTCTTCCTTTCGGGCATTCCGGCAAACGCTGAGACGTGCGCGGATTGCCAAGCTTATTGCAGGCATGTTCTAAGCGATTGTATTGCCGCCGGGCAAGCGCAGTCGGACTGTGAGGGACGATATACAGAATGTATGCAGGGTTGCGACAGCCGTTGTTCGCAATCAGGATTTGAACAACGAAAGTCTAAGCAAAATGGAGATGCAAGTCAAAATATCAAAGCGGCGAATGACAGCGACAAGTGCTGCTGTCTGACGGCTGGAGTGTGCGAGATGACTGTTGGTCGGGTTCTTGAATGGTCGGACAAGAAATCCTGTCAGAACGTCTCCCAGTGCTGTGACAAGATCTCCGGGCCAGACTGTAAGTGATTGCGCCGGAAACGCCTTAAAAGCAGCTCTTCAGCGACCCTCGCCGAGCCTTCGCCAGCTCGCTGCTCGTTGGAGCGTCCGACGCGGCTGCTATCGACCCGATGGCAAGCTTTTGCTCATGAAAGTGCCGGCTGTGCTTGCGGTGTCCCTGAACCAGATCGAGAGAGCGCTCCCTGCGCGACCTGAATCATCATATCGACGACTTCGGCCTCGGTCGCCGTTATCTCATAGCCGTTCAGATCCAGGAATACCCGGCCCTGCCGGGTGCAGGCAGTGTGCCTGCGCGACGGCCGAAACACCCTATCCGCTCCCGCTGACGCCCAACGATCCTTTTGGGATTTGGCCGAAAAGATACGGAGGCAACGCGCTCCCGTGCTACAATCCCATCGTGAACCGAGCCGAAGCCATTGCGCGCCTGCGCGAACACGAGACCGAGCTCAAACGGCTGGGCGTTCAGCATCTCTATTTGTTCGGCTCGACCGCCCGTGGCGACGCGCGCGAGGATTCCGACATCGATCTCTTCTTCGACTACGAGAAAGGGAAACTCGGCCTGTTCGAATTGATGGATGTGAAGGAAGCCGCGGCGAAGATTCTCGGCCGCAAGACCGACATCATGACGCGCGACAGCATCCATAAGGTCTTACGGCGCCGGATCGAAGCGGCCGCGGTTGCGGTGTTTTGATGTCCAATCGCTCCGCCACCCCGCACCTTGACGACATCATCGAAGCGATTGAGCGCGTCCGCCAGGTGATTGGCGATATGCCGCTCGCCGCCTTCGAGACCGACTGCAAAAACAATGGATGGTACAACGGGGCGTCGAGATCATCTCCGAGGCCAGCCGCCGGCTGCCTGACGATTTAAAGGATCGGCACCCGGAAATCCCGTGGCCGAAAGTGGCCGCCATCGGAAACGTGCTCCGCCATGACTATGAGAGCATTTCCGCTCCGGTGATATGGAAACTCGTCCGCAAAGATCTCGCTCACCTCGAGCGCGCCTGTCGCGACGAGTTAACAAGAACTCGAAACCGCGAGCGCTAATCTCGCCATTCCCGGCTCGCAAATCCGCGGCCTCTCCTAGCAGGATGCGGAAAAACGGTCGTTTCTCATTGGATTATGATGTAGAGTAGCTAGTGAGCGGGGTTTGAGGAGGATGTGAGGATGCGCGGGACGGATCACCAGCAGTGTGGGATGTTCAGCTACATTTCGGCGGAGCGACGGGTGCCCCAAGACCATCCGCTGCGCCCCATCCGGGCGATGGCGGAGGTGGCGCTGAAGCAGTTGGGGCCGGGCTTCGATGCGCTTTACGCCCGCAACGGGCGTCCTTCGATCGCGCCGGAAAAGCTGTTGCGTGCGCTCTTGCTGCAGGTCCTGTACCCGGTGCGCAGCGAGCGGCTGCTGATGGAGCAACTGGATTACAATTTTCTGTTTCGCTGGTTCGTGGGGCTCAACCTGGATGAGCCGGTGTGGGATGTGACGGTGTTCACCAAGAACCGCGAGCGGCTGCTTAAGGGCGAGGTGGCGGCAGAGTTTTTCAGCGCGGTGCTTGACCAGGCCCGCCTCCAGGGCCTGCTCTCCGACGAGCATTTCACCGTCGCCGGCACGCTGATCGAGGCCTGGGCCAGTCACAAGAGCTTCCAGCGCAAAGATGTTGACCCCAAGACTCCGCCGGACGATCCGGGCAACCCCAGCGTCGACTTCCACGGTGAGCGGCGCCGCAACGCCACGCACCAATCGACCACCGATCCCGAGGCCCGCTTGGCCCGCAAGGGGGCCGGCAAGGAGGCCAAGCTCAGCTACGCCGGACATGTGCTGATGGAGAACCGCCACGGCCTCGCGGTCCAAGGCTGCGTAACTCAGGCCAGCGGCCGCGCCGAACCGGAGGCGGCCTTGGCGATGGTGGAAAAGCTCCCGGGCTGGCGTCGAGTGACTCTGGGCGCCGACAAGGGCTACGACCGCAAGCAATTTATTCAGCAGTTGCGTGACCACCAAGTCACTCCACACCTGGCCTGCAAGCGCTCCACTATCATCGATCAACGGACCACGCGTCATCCCGGCTATCTGATCAGCCAGCGCAAACGTAAACGCATCGAGGAGATCTTCGGCTGGCTCAAAACGGTCGCCGGCCTGCGCAAGACGCGCCATCGCGGCGTGGCGCGGGTCGGTTGGATGTTTAGCTTCGCGCTGGCCGCCTACAACCTGGTCAGGATGCGCAATTTGGCGCTGGCTGCTCCCTGAGCCACCTGCAATCGGGTGAAGAACCGCGACCCTTGACCCACTAAACCTCATTCGGCGCCCTCACAGTCCATGCCAACACTCTCGCAAGCACATCCCGCTATGTTAATCGTCCGTTTTTCCGCAGCCTGCTAGAGATCTATCTTCAAGCTTGCGGTGTCCCTGAACCAGATCGAGAGGCGCTGGTGGTCGAGCGCTCCCTTCGCGACCTGAATCATCGTATCGACGACTTCGGCCTCGGTCGCTGTTATCTCATAGCCGTTCAGATCCAGGAATGCGGCCGCGGCCAGGAAGGCCGTGCGCTTGTTGCCGTTGACGAAGAGATGACTGCCGGCGATGCCGATACAATAGGCGGCGGCGCGATCGAAGATCGACGGGATGTCGCCGTGAGCAACCGGCTTGCGCGGCTTGGCCAGGGCGCTCTCGAGAAGGCCGCGGTCGCGTACACCGCCGCGCCCGCCGAATTGCGCGAGCGCTTCGTCATGGAGTGCAATCACCTCATCGTTGGTCAGCCACCGGGCCTTCATCTATCGCTTCGCGAGTTCACGCATCGCGTTGCGGTAGCGGCGCATCGTGCGGCGGCCGCTCCCGATTGCGGCGGCGAAGTGCGGATCGTAGGGAGTGAGTCTCAGGCCCTCCGGCGTTCGTACGGCGAACAATTGGTCGCCCTCCTCGACGCCCAGCTCCGCGATCATTTCGCGAGGAAGTATCACCCCCAGCGAGTTGCCGACGCGGCGAAGTTTCAGAGCCTCAGAACTCACGGCAAGCCCCCACGCTTTGCGATAATAACAAATGTTATAACAGTGCGGATAGTCGCGGAATGGAAGATCATCGCAGCTTGAGGCGATACAGGACCAGCGGCCCCGCGCGCGAGGTTTCGTCGAGCGTGAACCGATCGCCCAATCGATCCAGCTCGTCTTTGAGGATTTGCGCGTAGTCGGAATCGCCCGCGGTCCAGAGCAGCAGATCGATCGGCGTGCCCGCGCGCGCCTGCGCGGCGAGCGAATCGGCCGTCGCGTTGACGATTCCGGCGGCGTCGAATAGCGCCGGAGGAATCGAACCGGTCCATCGTCGCGCGCCCGGCGATTTCTCGTCTCGCGACTTTTTCGCGAACAGCCGAGCCAGATGGTAGTCGGTAAATTCGCCACCCGGATCGAAGGAATGTAGCCCAAGGAAGGTGCGGCCGGGCGCTGGAACGTACAGCTCAAGGAATTGAAGCGCGACGTTGCTGACGATTACCGCGCCGGGTTCGAGGTTGCGATCGAGTGTTCGCAGCGCCGGCACGATTTCCGACTGGCGCGGCGGCACGGCTATCCGATCGGCGACGTCGCGCGCGATCGCGATCGCGAGCAAGAGATCGAGCAGCGCAACCGCGGCGACGATCGAGTGCTCCGCTATCGAACGGCGCCGTTGCGATCGCAGCGCGAAGAGCTCGCGGTTCGCGATTGCGGCGCCGTGGCCCGCGGCTGCGAAAATGATGAAGCATCCGGGCAGGATGAATGCGACCTCGGTGAAGACGTAAAAGATGTAAACCGCCAGCAGTGCACCCAGAAAACCCGCGCCGAGAAATACGACTCGGCGCGCAGCGCGATTCTCTGTTGCGCGAATCGCGGAGACCAGGCCGATCGCGGCGAACACAGCCGCGCTGAAAGGATAGAGATAAAAGTGCGGGGCGCCCGCCCCGTTGCTGAAACCATCCAGGCCGCACAACGCGAGCAGATAAACGGGAAGATTTCCCGACGGATTGCGCGGCATCGTGGGACCGAGAAGATACGCCGCGTTGAAGGTGCGCGAGAATGTCCCGTAGACCTCGGGTACCCACCAGGCGTAGCCGCTGGCGAACGCGCTCCCGAGATGCGCGACGTTCTCGCGCGCCTGCCAGGCGAGCATCGGCGCGAACCCGACTGCGAACGCGGCCAGCGACGCACGCGTTCGCCGCGAACCTGACGCGATCGGCGGCGCGGCGAAGAGCGCGGCGGCGGCTCCGATCACGATCGTTGCGTTGGTCGGCCGGATCATCACGCTGAAGCCGGCGAGAAATCCGAAGATCGCCCAGTAGGCCACGGCCGTATCGGAGGCCGAGCGCGCCTCCGCAGCGCGGGTCGCACGCAGCATCGCGAGCGCGGCCAGAATCGTCACGGCGAGAGCCGGCACGTCGCTCATAACCAGGGTGGAGTAGGTAATGAAGACCGGCGAGGCGGCGAGCAAGGCGCTCGCGACGGCGGCGGCGGGGCGGCCGAACAGCTCCAGCGTCAGTACGTAGAGCGCGACGATCGCGAGCATCGCGAGCGCGACGGTGGCGTAGCCAAGATTCGCCACGTCATGGCCGAGCAGCGGAAAGGCCGCGGCCAGGATCAGGGGGTAGCCTTGAGTGTAGCGCGATGGGTAAGAATAGCCCCCGAAATGAAGCACAGCGCCGGCGCCCTGATCGAGATTCACCGCCGCGGCCGCATACTCGAGGCCGTCCGGCCAGGGCATCAACTCGACGGCGCGCTTGAACCCGCTTTGCGCCATCAGCATCAGCGCGCCGCCGAGCACGATCGCGAGTATCACCGCGTCGCGCGGCGCGAGATGGTTGCGCGCCCGCGGCGGCGGCGTTGAGACGGCGGCGGATCTCTTAGATGGCGCGGGCATCTTCAAGGCGTCGCGACAGGCCAAGCGCGCCCGCCGAATTGGCGCTGGCGGCGTGGATGCTCCTGCTGCTGGCGGTGCCGCGGATCGTTCGGCTGCTCTATCCGCAGGTATGGATCGAGGACGACTTTTATCTCGAGGACGCCTACCTGGTGAGTGTCGGGATGCGCCCCTATCTGGATTTCGTCCATCCGCACATGCCCCTGCTCGAATGGTTCACCGCCGGCTACTTGAGGCTCTTCGGCGCGAGCCTTTTTTCGATCGAAGTGCTCAACGAGGCCGCCATCTATGTGACCAGCGTGATGACCTGCGCGCTGGCCTACAAAGCCGCCGGACGGCGGACAGCGATCTGCGCGGCGATTCTATACGCTTTTGCCGCGCTCGTCTTTCGCTATCACCTCTACGAGCGCGAGTGCTTCGTGGGCGTGGCCGTCGCCGCCGCGGCGTTGGTCGCGTTGCGAGACGACCTCACATCGATGCGCCACGGCGCGATCGTCGCGGCGCTGCTTGCGATCGCATGCGCGATCAAGCTCACGGCAATCGTCGATGCCGCGGCGATCCTGTGCTTTGTCGGCGTCGTACAAGGACGCCGGACACAGGCGGTCGTAGCGGGAATCGGAATCGCGGCGGGACTGATCGCATTCTCGGCGTTTCTCTACGAGCTCTACGGATTCGAGTTTCTCTTCCAGACTTTCATCTTCCATTTTATGAAGGGACGGCTGCCGTGGATCGAGGTTGCCGACTACCCGCGAGCGATCCTGGACGCAATGGTTCCACTGTTCGTAATCGGAGTTGCGCGGATGATCGGCGAGCGTCGCGTCGCTCCGGCGCTCTGGCTGATCCTGCTGCTGGCGGCTTTCAACTACGGATTTTTTGGCCTGCTTAGCCCGACATCGTGGGCGCACAACTATCTCGACTTTTTGCCTTATCTCGCAATAGTTGCAGGCTTGGGTCTGGATTGGATCCTGAGCGATCTGCGCGAGGCGGTCGGCGCGCGGCGCGGGGCCGGGCGTGGATGGCGGCGTCCGGCGCTGAGCCTGGTCCTGGTCGGCGCATGTCTGTTGTGGTTAACGCCGCTGGTCAATGAGAACTGGCATGCGAGCGTCTATGGATTCGGCTTTGTCGATCGCAGCGAGTTGCGCGCCCTGAGCGACGGCCTGAGCAGTGTCAGCGCGCCGGATGAAGAAGTGATCGCACCATCATTGATCTGCTTTCTGGCCCAGCGCCGCGAATTGATCCGGTACCCGGAGACCTACGGCGTGTATCGCGAGGCGGAGCAGCAGTTCACGAAGTATGGATTCTTCGAGGCGCGCCGCCGGCTCGCGAACGTAGACTTCTTTGAGCTGATCGGATCGTCGGCCCATTTTTGGAGCGAACAGATGCGCCATGCGATCGACGACGGCAAGGTCAATGCGATAATTGCCGACTCGTCGATACAGCAGATGCCGCTCGTTTCCTTTCGGCCCGGCGCCTTGATTGAAAGCGGCTTCGCTCCTTACCTTAGAACCGAGCACTTCGTGCTCTGGCGGCGAGTCAGCATGGGCGGAAAGGAAAAGCGGCGTTGAAAGACGCCGGCCTGTTGAGGATCGTGGTGCTTTGGGTGCACGCGCTGAGCGGGCTGGTCTGGACCGGATCGTGCGCGTCGTTCGTGTTGGCCGGCTCAGCGCTCACCCCCGGCACGGACGAGTGGCGGGAGTTCGGTATGAAGGTGGCACCAAGGCTCGATCGCGTGAACCTGGCTGCGGCTCTGATTCTCGCGGCCAGTGGCGGACTCAATCTCGCGATTGCCGGCGACGCGCGCCACTACGATTTTTCGCGCGCGTTCGTGACGGTGCTTAGTCTCAAGGTCGGGCTGCTGCTCGCGATGGCGCTCGCGCTGGGCGCTGCGCGGCGCGCCGAGACGGAGATGCCTCACGACCCGGCGCGGGCGATGTCTTCAATGATGAAGCTCGCTGGCCTTGGCGCAGTCGCCGGAACGATCGCGCTCGGCCTGGGATTATGGCTGCTGGGAGCCTGAGCCGAACTTCAACCGACGCTATGGAAACGCCGCCGACCATCGAGCTGGGTGATTTTCGCGTCGCCTTCCTGACCGACGGCCTGTGGCGCAACGACGGCGGATGCATGCTCGGCGTGGTGCCGCGCGAGCTCTGGCAGCGCGAGCATCCACCCGACGGCGCCAATCGGATCCGTCTCAATCTCACCTGTCCGCTCGTGATCAAGGGCCGCGACGCGGTCCTGATCGACACCGGGATCGGCAATCGCCTCAACGCGGACGAGCGCAGGATTTTCGATCACGGCGACGGATGGCTGCTCGACGGGCTGCGCGCGCTTGGGATGGAACCCGGCGAGGTCACGCACGTTATCCTGTCGCATCTCCATTTCGACCATTGCGGTGGTATCGTGCGGCGGCGCGAATCGGGCGCGTTCGAGCCCTCGTTCCCTCGCGCGCGTATCTTCGTTCAACGCGGCGAGTTGGAGATCGCGCGTGAGAGCCGCAACGAGCGGCTGCGTGCCGCCTATCGCCATGTTGCCGAATGCCTCGATCCGGTCGGCGCGATGATCGAAGCGGCCGACGGCGATATCGAGGTGATCCCGGGGCTCAGCGCGGTTGTGACCGGCGGCCACACGCGCGACCATCAGATCGCGATTCTCCGCGGCAGCGGCGGATGCTTCGCGCATCTCGCGGATATCGTCCCGACCCGCTCGCATCTGCGCGCCGCGTGGAATCAGGCCTACGATCTCGATGCGTTGCGCACGATGGAACAGAAGGCCGTTTACCTTCGCCAGGCCGTGCGTGATCGATGGTGGGTGGGATTCGCACATGACCCGCAGATGTTCGCGGCCAGGATCAGCGAGAGCGGTGGGAAGCTCACCGCAGGCGAGAATATTCCGGTGAGGGAATGAGTCCAAGATTGCAGGGTTTAGTGAATCCGCTGAATCAACGGAGCGGAGCGGTGGTGATGGCTCTTGTGGATATATCCAGCGCCAAAGCGTATCGGCACGAGTCAAGGCTAGAAGTTTGCTTGATGCGGTGTTGTAGCGTCCGTTATACTTATTGAGCGGATGAGGTCCAAAAATAGCACAACCGGCGAACCTCCACCTTCCCCCCGGATTGCCGGCCCCTCAGGCCAACCCCGACAGGCCAACCTCCCAAAGGAGTCAACGATGTCCGACGGAAACGGCAACGCTTTCGAACGGGTAATCAGAGAAGACCGGGCGGCGCGCGAGTCCAAGCAATGGCGCGGCACGCTGATGGAATACCTCGAGCGGGTCAAGTCCGACCCGGTGACCACCAAGCTTTCCCACGCGCGGATCTACGATCTGATCAGCTCGATGGGTACGCGCGACATCCACGAGAGCGACGATCCCCGCACCAAGCGGCTGTACAAGGACGAGCCGCTCAAGGTTTACAACTTCTTCGCCGACGAGTTCTTCGGCATCGAGCGGACGATCGCGCAGATCGTTCGCTACTTCCATTCCGCCTCGCTGAAGGGCGAGGAGAGCCGGCAGGTGCTCTACCTGATGGGCCCGGTCGGCTCGGGCAAGAGTTCGCTGGTCGAACGCTTGCAGCGCGGCCTGGAGCAATCGCAGGCGGTGTATACGATCGACGGCTGCCCGATGCATGAGGAGCCGCTGCATCTGATTCCGCGCCATCTGCGCCGCGAGTTCGAGAAGATGCTCGGCGTGCATATCGAGGGCGACCTGTGCCCGGTCTGCCGCTATCGTCTTAAGGAAGAGTTCGGCCAGCGCTATGAGGAGTTCCCGATCATCAGCCGCGGCTTCTCCAAGCGCAATCGGATCGGAATCGGCGTGGTGCCGCCGGTCGATCCCAACAATCAGGACACCTCGGTGCTGATCGGGTCGGAGGACATCTCCAAGCTCGATCAATATTCCGAGGGCGATCCCCGCGTGCTGGAGCTCAACGGCGCACTCAACGTGGGCAATCGCGGCCTGGTCGAGTTTATCGAGGTGTTCAAGAACGAGACCGAGTACCTGCACGCGATGATCACTGCGACCCAGGAAAAGGTGATTCCGGCGCCGGGACGCCACGGGATGGTCTACGTCGACGTTTGTATCGTGGCCCATTCCAACGAGGCCGAGTGGCAGAAGTTCAAGGCCGACCACACCAACGAGGCGATTTTAGATCGCATCGTGGTGGTCAAGGTGCCCTACAACCTGCGACTTTCGGAAGAGGTCAAGATTTACCAGAAGATCATCCGCCACTCCGATTTCCGCGCGCACGTTGCGCCGCACACGCTGGAGCTGGCCTCGATGTTCGCGATTCTGTCGCGCCTGGAGCCCAACTCCAAGTGCGATCTGATGACCAAGCTGCGGCTATACAACGGCGAGGAAGTGGTCGAGAAGGGGCGCACCAAGAAAATCGACGTGCAGGAGCTCAAGGAAGACGCCAAGCGCGAGGGCATGTCGGGCATCTCGACCCGCTTTATCATGAAGGCCCTGGACAACGCGCTGTCCGACAACGTGTCGGGAAACTGTATCAATCCGATCAACGTGCGCGAGGCGCTGATCTCGATGACCAAGGAGGCCGACCTGCCCGACGACAACCGCAAGCAGTACCTGGAGTTCCTGCAGGACACGCTGCACAAGGAGTACCTGGAGCTGCTCGAGAAGGAGATCACGCGGGCCTTCGTTTACTCGTACAAGGAGCAGGCCGAATCGCTGTTCCAGAACTATCTCGACCACGCCGAGGCCTACGTCAACAAGACCAGGGTCCGCGATCGCAATACCAAGGAGGAGCTGCCCCCCGACGAGGGCTTCCTGAAGTCGATCGAAGAGCAGATCGCGATCATCGGTTCGGCGGCCGACGGCTTCCGCCAGGAAGTGATCGCCTATCTGTGGTCGGCCTCACGCCGCGGCGAGAAGATCAGCTATCGCAGCTACGAGCCGCTCAAGGAGGCGATCGAGAAGAAGCTGATGACCTCGGTGCGCGACATTTCCAGGATTATCACCAAGGCCCGCACCCGTGACGAAGAGCAGGGCGAGAAGTACGGCTCGATGGTCAAGAACCTGCTCGAGAACGGCTATTGCGAATCATGCGTGGACGTGGTGCTCAAGTACGCCGCCAACAATCTGTGGAAGGATTGAGGGCGCTGTGGAAGGGCGGCGGCTGTGCTGTGCAACTACTGAGGGTGTGCATGCAGCCCATCGGCGATAGCGCAGTCTCCTAACGCCTCCCCCTGACCAGGGAGAGGCCGCGCGAGCATCGTGAGCGCGGGTGAGGGTAGCCTGAGATCAAACACGCACGCACGGCTGAAATCGGACCTCATGATCGCGCCCGCCGCTTGCGGCGCGAACAGACTGATGCCGAAGCACGACTATGGTCTCACCTTCGTGCGGGACAAATCGGCGACCTCAAATTTCGCAGACAGTTTCCGATTGGCAATTTCATCGTCGATTTCCGCTGCCGCGAACGCAGGCTGGTAATCGAAGTAGACGGCGGGCAACATGATCTCGAACGCGCCAAGGCTCTGAAGCGAGAGGAGCTATTGGCTGCGCGAGGCCATCGAGTCTTGAGATTCTGGAATCATGAGGTGCTGAACGCCACCGAGGGTGTACTGCAAAAGATTCGGGACGCGCTGTGAAGAAAATCAGGCAACCCTCACCCGCGCTCGCGATGCTCGCGCGCCCTCTCCCTGGTCAGGGAGAGGGGCAGAAAAGGCGGCGCGCGCGGGAGGTCGAGGCGCGCAGCCGGAGAGTACGCTATCGGTGCTTGGGCGGCTTGCGCACAGCCGCCTTGGCCTTGGGCAGCGGACTCGCCGCTGGCTTCGACGGCGCTGGCTTCGCCACAGCCTTTGATGGTGCCGGTTTCGTGACGGCCTTCGACAGTGCCGGCTTCGGCGCGACCTTTGCCGGAGGTGGCGATGCCGCCGCCTTGACGGCGGGCGGCAAAACTGGCGCCTTCGGTGCTGCGGGGCGTTGTAGCGGTTCAGGCCGCGCCGCCATCGGCGGCGCGGCCTGAACCGCCGCAGGCGCGTGAGTCGCGGGCGCTACTCCCACGTCGCCTGCGTACGCGTCGGCTTCGATCTCCACCAGCATGTCGGGATGAACCAGCTTGCGCACTTCGACCATCGTGGATGCCGGCCGCGCCTCGCCGAAGGCCTCACGATGCGCCCGCGCCACCGCCTCGAAGCGCGAGATGTCGGTCACGAAGATCCGCGTGCGCACCACGTGGCGCAAATCAAGCCCGAGCCGGCCCAGCGCCGCCGCGAGGTTGGCGATCGCCTGCTTGGCCTGCACGTACATCTGCCCCACGCCGACCAGGCCGCCCTGCGCGCCGGTCGCGGTCGTGCCGGAGACTGACACCCAGTCGCCCGCTTTTACCGCGCGCGAGTATCCCGCGATCGGTTCCCACGGTGCGTTGCTGGAAATTCGTACGATTGCGCCCATCGGCTGTCCCTTTTTGTGCGCTTGAGCAATGGTTCCGAGCACGGTTTGCCGCCGCGCCGCGGCAACTCAACGATCGTGCGAGGGCCACGCCTCTTCGAGCTCGCGATCTACCGAGCGCATCGGCGGCGCCGTCGAGCGGCCCGCCGGCACGAATACGCGCAGCAGATCGCGCAGCCAAAAGACGCTCGCCGCAACCCGCGGGCTCTGACGATTCATATCGAGCTCAGGTTCGATCACTCGAGATGTTTGATTTGACGATACCAGTCCACCCATTCCCGTCCGACTCCGCCTCTCCACCAATCTCTGCCCTCCCCTCCGGGGTAATGTGATGACGCGGATTTGATTCTACAGACTGTCTCGCGACAATCAAATTTCCTTGCGCGGCTTTTGTCACCAGGCTACGCATTCGTTCAACAAGGGCGCGCTTGAAGTGGCCCACGGCCTAAAGTATCCTTAGCGCCGTTTCGTCATTTTGCTGCGCGATTGGTGAGAGGAATCAAGGAGGAAGCGATGCGCAAGATCCTGATCCTGGCACTGGCGACTCTGTTGTTCGCGGCCTGTCAGAAATCCGAGGAGACAGCTCCTCCTGCGGCGCCCGAGGCGTCGGCGGCTCCTGCGGAAGCCAGCCCCGCCGCGGCTGAGGCGAGCCCGGCGGCTCCGGAAGCTACGCCTGCGGCTCCCGCTCCGGCGGCGACGGCTTCCTGATCCAGACCAAGCTTTGAACCTTCCACGGCCGGCATCGATCTTTGCTGATCGGTGTTGGCCATGGAACGATCGCAAAGACGCTCTCGCCGGATCGATCCTCGGTTCGATCGATTCTCCGCTGCACTCTCGCGCCGTCGCCAGCTACTTATTCGCTGACCCGAGCACCACTCGCAATCCCGCGCGCGATCTCAGGATTCGGGCGGCTTGGGAGCCTCGGGCGCGGCGGACGATGTTTCGGGCGCCGCCGGCTCGGTGATGATCGCTCGGGCGCGCTCGGCCGATTCCATCGCCAGCTTGGAGAGCTCGGCGGATTTACGCTTGAGTTCCGCAGTTCTAAGCCCGAGCTCCTTGCTAAGCTCGGCTACCTTCGCGATCGCCTCGTCGCGCGCCTGCTTCTGTTTTTTCTCGGCCTCGGCGATCACTCCGCGCAGTTGTTTGGTCAGCGATTCTCCGTGCTTCTTGAGCACGTCGACCTGCTGGGCGACTTTGGCGCGCGCCTTTTTCGCCTCTTCAGCCAGCCGCTTCTGGAGCTTGTGCTGGCTCGCCTCCTTCTCGAGCTTGTCCCGCAGTCCGAGGATCGTGTCGCGAAGCTGCTCGAGCTGACGAAGATGTGGACTCGGTTTCTTTGCCGCGGGCTTCTTTGCCGCCGGTTTCTTTGACGCCATCGGTGACTCCTTTCAACTGAACGATTCTGCATACATCACATAAGCCGACTCCCGCAAAAGTTAAAGAGCTTGCATGTCGGGCTCGCGCCACGTATCCCCATCGGTGATTCGCCGGACCGCGAGGCCGCCGGCGCGGGTCGTTGATGGAATCGGAAGGACTCAAGCCCACCCTGTCGCTCTTCGACTCGGCGACGATCGTGGCCGGCTCGATGATCGGCTCGGGGATCTTTATCGTCTCAGCCGACATCGCGCGCCACGTAAGCTCGCCGGCCGCGATTCTCGCCGTATGGATCGTCAGCGGCCTGATGACGATCGCGGGCGCGCTCTCCTACGGTGAGCTGGCCGCGATGATGCCGCTGGCCGGCGGGCAATACGTCTACCTGCGCGAGGCCTACGGCAGGCTCTGCGCCTTCCTGTTCGGATGGACCCTGCTGCTGGTGATTCAGACCGGCACGGTCGCGGCGGTGGCGGTCGCCTTCGCGCGCTTCGCGGGCGTGCTGTGGCCGGCGCTGGGTTCGCGGGTATGGCTGGGATGGGGTTCGGTGGGCCTTTCGGGCGAGCGCCTGGGCGCGATCGCAGTGGTCGTGATGCTCACCGCGACCAATCTGCGCGGTCTCGACGCGGGCCGCATGGTCCAGAATGTTTTCACCTCGGCCAAGGCGCTGTCGCTCTTGCTGATCATCGCGCTGGGATGCGTCTTGGCGCCCAACCCAGACGCGATCCGGGCGAACTTTTCGAGTCACGCGGCCTTTTTCGGGTCGGCGCCGCTCTCGCTGGGATTCCTGAGTGTGTTCGGCGCCGCGATGGTTGGCAGCCTGTTTTCCGCCGACGCATGGGCGACCGTGACCTTCGCCGCCTCCGAAGTGCGCGATCCGCAGCGCGACCTGCCGCTCGCGCTCGCCGGCGGAACGATCCTCGTGATTGTGCTCTACGTCCTGACCAACGTGGCCTATCTATGCGAGCTTCCCGCCGCCGGGATGGCCGGGGCGGCGAGCGACCGGGTCGCGGCCGCCGCGATGGAGATGGTATGGGGCCGGGCGGGGGCGGCGCTCACCGCGATATTGGTGATGATATCCACTTTCGGATGCGCCAACGGATTGATCCTGACCGGCGCGCGCGTGATCTATGCGATGGCGGAAGACGGCGTGTTTTTCGCCGCGGCGTCGCGCCTCAACCGCGCGCGCGTGCCGGGCGCCGCGCTCAAGATCCAGGCGGCATGGGCGTGCCTGCTGGCGCTATCGGGTACCTATTCGGAGCTGCTGGACTATGTAGTCTTCGCCCAGTTGCTATTCTATGTATTGACTATCGGCGCGGTCTTCGTACTGCGCACCACCCACGCCGGGCGCCCCCGGCCCTACCGGGCGTGGGGTTTCCCGTACATACCGGCCGCGTATATCGTCGCGGCGCTCGCCTTGATGGCAGACTTGCTGGCGGTCAAGCCCCGCTATACCTGGCCCGGCCTTCTGATCGTGATGAGCGGCGTGCCGGTCTACGCGCTGATGTCGCGCCGCCGTCCGCTGGCCGCTCGTCCCCCCGAGCCTTGAGCTTCAAGATTTCCCTCGCGTCCGCTGTGACGTAAGATGCCGTGTCAGGACGCAATTCCGCACGGCAGGGCCACCGCTCTGCATGGAGGCTTATGCGCACCTTTTCCAGAGCGGCTGCGGTCATTCTCGCCCTCGCCGGCATCGTCTGTCCTTCCGCTTCGGCAGCCGTGCAGCCGGGCGACGTGATCACCCCCAAGAACGCCGACAAGGTTGCCGACCTGGTGAGCCCGGGCAACCTGATCCTGGTGAAACAGGGGATGCAGATGAAGATCGTCCCGCCGGAGCGCCTGGACTGGCCGCCGCCGTACAAGAGCGCGACCGAGGAGTACTCCTCGCAGGTGGCGCTGGGCGCCAAGGGCGAGCTCAAGAACTATGTGGCGGGTCAGCCGTTTCCGCTGCTCGACGCGAACGACCCGCAGTGCGCGACCAAGGTGATGTGGAATTTCAGCTATCGTCCGCTCTATACGGACGATGTCGATGTTCGGGATGTCGAGCTCGCCAGCTATGCCGCCGGCACCGGTGAGGCCGATCCGGTCGCGCATATCGTCATCGGGCACTTCGCCTTCTACAACAACACCGGACGAGTCGAGGTCGCGCCGATTCCGACCGACCCGGAGGCGACCGGCGCCGGTATCCGCTACCGCTTCGGCGCGTACCCGTGCCTGGAGCCGGCCGAACTGCGAGGCTACGGTTTCGTACGCTATCGGAGCATTTCTCCCGGCGTGGAAGACAACGCCTGGTACTACAATCCTCACAGCCGGCTCAAGCGCCGCATCTCGCCGACTACGCTTTCGGACACAATGGGTATCCTGCCCGACCAGGGCGGCGGCGGCCCGTCCACCTACGCCAACAATCTCGACCCCGACTCCTTTTTTGGCTTCGCCGCCAAGATCGAGGACTACACCTACAAGCTGCTGGCCGAAAAGCCGATGCTGGCCTGCGCGCATGCGGCAAATTCGCCGGCCAAGCCGTGCCCCTTCGATGGCAGCCGAACCGTCTGTCCCGAGAATTGGGAGATGCGCCAGCTCTATGTGATCGAGGCGACCGCCAAGAAAATCGCGTTGCTCGGGAGCGGCGTCACAATCCCCAAGCGCGTGCTCTACATCGATTCCGAAGGCTGGTTCATCAGCGCCTCCGACGAGTACGATCGCGATGGCCAGCTATGGAAGACGATCGCAACTTTCAATGCCTATCGCGATCGACCGGTGCCCGACGCCACGGTCGCGATATATCCGTTCAAGCGGATGTTTCAGACCGCGCTGGTGGACGAGAACGTACAGAACGGCTTCTCGACCGTAATCTACACCCCCGGACGCCAGCCTCAGGAGCACGAATGCTGGTACATCAACATGGGCGTGGTCACCAAGTCGTTCTTCGAGCCCAACGCGATGGAGCGGCTGGGACACTAAGGCCGCGCGCTCAGGTGCCGGTGGCAGTCAGCAGCAGGCCGCGATACTGAGCCGAATAGCGGCCGAACATCTCAAACGATTCATCGCGCTCCACCGCGGGGCTGATCGTCCGCCCGTCACACTCAAACGCCCGCGCCGAAGTCTGACGCGCTCGCATCCGCAACTTCACCTCCCCGATGGGGAGCAGATACTCGAAGGTGAATTTCACCTCCTCAATCGCGATCGGCTCGCCGTTGACGAATCGGGAGACGTTGCCGAGCGCTGGCCGCAGACCGCCCGGATGAAAGTAAATTCGCCGAATGCCGGTTGCCTTGATCGGCAAGTGGGGGTCGGCGGGGCTGAGCTCAATGATCCGAAAGTCGGTGACGTAGGTAAAACGCGGATTACCGGACTCCGGAGCCGGCTCCTGCCCATCGATCGGCCAGTCGGCGGCAAAGCCCCAAATTCTGCCTCGTGCACCGATCGTGAAACGTCCCAAAGTCGCGACCGCGGTCGGCTGCTCGGCGTCCGAGCGATCCGGCGGAGCTGTAACGCCACATCCTGCGGCTGCCAGGGCCAGCACGGCGACTATGACGGTCGGCGCTTTCATCGTCAGAAGTTCGTCGGCGAGCTGGTGAGCATCCATCCGTTGATGTTGTCGCGCCAGATACCCAGGAAAAGCGACGGCTCGTGCTCGGGCGCGGCGACCGGTTGGCCCTCGAACTGGACCGCCTCGACCGTGCTTTCGTAGACCCGCATCTGGAGCGTCAGATGGGTGTCGGCGGAGTCGTAGTCGCCCATGAGTCTCACCGTGTCGGTCTCGATTTGGCGGCCATGGCTGAAGCTGGAGAGATCGGCGAATGATGCGTGCGCGCCCCGGGGACTGAAGAATATGCGGCGCACGCCGCGCCATTCGAGTTGCTCGCCCATCGCGCGGCTCGAAACCACCCGGAAATCGATCAGATAGGTAAAGCGCGCATCTCGGGGATCATCGTTCGCGTCGTCCTCCGCCGCCGGAATGTAACCGGCCATCACACCATGCGAGTTGGGAGCGATCGGAAGGCGGGCTTCCTCGAAGGTTGCAACTGCGAGCGGATGGCTGTCGGCGCTGAGCGACTTGAAGAAACGGCGGCTAGTGGCGGACGGGCCGCATGCGCCCAACCCATTGGCCGCCGTTGCAAGAACCACGATGCAGACCATCGGCCGCATCACGGAGCCTCCCCAGGCCCGTGCGGCGAGAACTCTATCAATCGCCGCCGCGGCTGTCAGGGCCGCGTGATCAACTCTTATTCCACCGCCCTCTGAGAGGCGAGGCCATTGCTGATGCCGCGATCGGCGTTGAGGTCAGGGCTCGATGACTACCATCGTCCCGATCGGCACGAGCCGATCGAGCTCCGTGATCGCCTGGTTGTCGACCGAGATGCAGCCGGTGGTCCAATCAACGTCGCCCTGGTTGAGGATCGGCATATCGGTGCCGTGGATTCCGATCGCGTTGCCCTCTGGCAGCGGCCGTCCGCCGCTGATCGGTACAATCCCTTGCTCGCGCAGAGCTTCGTAGCGGTTGCGGTCCACCTTGTTCGGATAGTTGAGGCGCAAAAACCATTTCCATCTGCGGCTGGGGTACTTCTTGACGATCACGTAGAGGCCCTCGGGAGTGCGCCGGTCGCCGGCCCATAGCTTGGTGCCGCTTTCGGGGCTGCGTCCGAAGACCGCGTGATAGGTTTTGTAGAGCCGGCCCTGATAGTAGAGGATCAGTTGATGACGCTGCTTGTAGGCCATGAGCGCCCAGTTATGCTTGTCGAGCACGGAGGCGTCGGCGGTTCGGCGGTAGGCCAACTCGCCGGGCGTCTCAGTGGTCGCGCCGTCGATTTGCGCGTGCGCTGGCGAGGGTATCGCGGCGGGCGCGGCTGTATGCGAGGGAGGATAGACCGCGGCGACGGTCGCGGCAGGCGCCGATTGCGCCGGCGGCGAGACGGTCTGTGCGCGGGCGCGCGGCGCTGAAATTCCGGCGACGGCGGCGAAAACCAGGATGGTTCGGATCAGGATATTAAGGACACGATGCACGCTTCGCCCGGTCATTTGGTCGTGGTCGCCTTCGATGATCATTTTGCGGGCGCCCATCGCGCAGGTCAATTCTCAGAGCCGAGACCGAAGCCGGCAAAAAGGACAATGCGAGAAGGGACAATACGAATGGATAGCCAGCTTGCCAGCGTGCTCGCGAGCCTCACGACCGGTATCTACGTGCTCACCGTGAATGACGGCGGGCGCCATCACGGGATGTCGTCTTCGTGGGTTACGCAGGTGTCGGGCGCGCCCATCTTGCTGATGGCGGCGATCGACAATGGCCATCAGACGCGCGCGGCGGTATCGCGCACGGGCGTCATGGGGCTCAACGTCCTGGGCGCGCGCGGCAAGGCGCTCGAAGACTACTTTTTGTCGGAGCAAGCCAGGCGGGCCGACAATCTGGAGGGGCTGGAATACGATCTCTCGCCGCAGCTCGGCGTGCCGTGGCTCAAGCTGGCGATGGCTTCGATCGAGGCGAAAGTCACACAAGCGACCGTGGCCGGCGATCACACACTCTGCGTGGCCGAGCCGGTTGGGGTCCGCGTCAACGGCCACGATCGGCCGCTCACCTCGCTCGATCTCGACTACGTTTACCTGGGCGGCCGCGAGGTCATCGCGCGCGATCGTTCAGGATGGTCGTGAGCCTGTGCGCGCGTCGCGTGGCGCTAATTTGACGCGTCCGAAAACCGTCTGGTAGCATCGCGAGCCAATGGCGATCGAAAAAAATGAACTACGCCGCGTGCTGGGCCACTTCGCCACCGGCGTGACGGTGGTGACCACCCACGGCGGCGGCGGGCGCTATTTCGGCTTGACCGCTAATGCCTTCTCGTCGGTCTCGCTGGTCCCGCCGCTGGTGCTGGTGTGCGTGGACAAGAAGGCCGAGAGCTATGCCTCTTTCGAACAGAGCAAGATCTTCACGGTCAATATCCTCGCCGCCGATCAGGAGGATATTTCGCGCCGCTTCGCGGTGAGCGGCGGTGAAAAGTTCGAGGGCGTAAGCTACCGGATCGGCGCCAACGGAGCGCCGATACTGGGCGGCGTACTGGCGTACATCGAGTGCAAAATCGTCGCGGCCTACGAAGGCGGCGACCATACGATCTATCTCGGCGAAATCGAAGAAACCGGCACCGTTGAGGGCAAACCCCTGCTCTTCTATCGCGGCGGCTACCGGTCGCTGGGCGATTAGACTGACGTGCGCCTGCCGGGCCTGAGCGTCTTTCTGCCCTCGCATAACGAGGAAGGCAACGTCGAGCGAGTCGTCAAGGGCTTTGTCGCAGAGTTGCCCAAAGTCGCCGATCAGTACGAGGTGATTGTGGTCGACGACGGCAGCCGCGACCGCACCGGCGCGATCGCCGATCGGCTTGCCGCCGCCGATTCGCACGTCAAAGTGGTGCATCACCCGGTGAACCGGGGCTATGGGGGCGCGGTGATCTCGGGAATCGCGGCGGCGACCCAACCGTACGTTCTGCTCTGCGACGGCGACGGACAGTTCGATCCGGCCGATGTCGAGCGGCTGGCCGAGCGCGTTCCGCAATACGACGTGGTAGTCGGAAGGCGGGTGCGGCGGGCCGATCCGCTGATGCGGCGGATCAACGGCCGCACCTGGACAATCTTCATGCGCCTGTTATTCGGCGTTCAAGCCAGCGACATCGATTGCGGATTCAAGCTTTTTAAGCGCGAGTTCGTTGAGGGCCTTCAGTTTCAGGCCAAGGGCGCGATGATCTCGACCGAGTTGATGGCGCGGGTAGCGGGGCGGGGCGCCAGAATTTGCGAAGTCGATGTGAGTCATCTACCGCGGTTGGCCGGCGAGCAGTCCGGCGCCAATCTCAAGGTGATTACGCGGGCTTTCAAGGAGCTGTTCGGACTTTTTGTGGAGTTGAGAACGGCGGGCAGGAGAAAAGTATAGATTCGCACCGGCAGCGCGCCCGGCAGCTGGATCGTCGCGTTGCTTTCGCCATCTTGTCGTGACTTCGACGGGGCACCAAAGCGGGTGCCTGGTAGACCGATTGCGCTACCATAACGCTGCTCGCAGGAGCCTGGAGATTGAAAATCATGCACAGGGGGTCTTTCGCGTCTGGCACGCCGCTGGCATGCTATCGGGATTAAGTACGCGGGCGGTCGTGTCGGCCGGCCCGGGAGACACGGAAAAAAGGAGATCTGGAAGAATATGAAACGGACCTTGTCGTTACTGACCGCGGCGGCGCTTGCAACCGCATTCGCGATTCCCGCTTTTGCGCAGACCCCCCCGGCTGCTGCTCCGGCCGCACCCCCTGCCGCTGCTCCGGCGCCAGCCCCGGCCCCCGCGGCAATGGCGCCTGCCCCTGCCGCCGAGGCGACGCCGGCTATGGCCCCTATGAAGAAGAAGAAACACAAGCATCACAAGAAGCCTGCGGCGGAAGCGACTCCGGCAGCTCCCTAATCGCGGCAAGACCGCAACCGTCAATAAATACGATCGGCTGGGGCGCGGCGGCAGGTCATCTGCCGCCGCTCGGAGCGGCGCTGCCGGTTCGAACCGCCCTGAAAGCGGCGCGTAGCGCGGCGCTTTCTACTTTCAGGGTTTCCCGCTAACATTTGCGTTGACTCCCGCACGCGCGGATTTGAGCGCGTCGCGGGAGTTGACGACGTTGAGGCCATCAAAACACCATCTGCTCCGGCTGCTGTTGCTGGCCGCCTTGGCCCTGCCATGGCCGGCCGCTGCGCAAGCCGCCGCGCGGAGCGGCCCCGACGATCAAGTCTGCGATCCGCTCGCTGACTACTTTCTGGGAATGGAAAACTACCCGGAGGCGATCCGGCGCCATGTCGATGTGATCCGCGAGCATCCCGACAACGCGCTCGCCCATTATCATCTCGGATTCTCCTACGGCCTGACTGGGCAGCACGAAAAGGAATTGCGCGAGTATCAGAAAGCGGTGGATCTGGGACTCAGCGATTGGGAGCTGTTTCTCAACCTGGGCCTGCTCTATCTGGAGGGCCGGCATCTGGACTCCGCGACCCAGGTCTTGCGCCTGGCCACACTGCTCGCGCCTGCGCAGCCGGAAACCCATTTCAACCTGGGGCTGGCCTACGAGCAGCGCGGTATGTTGCCGCAGGCCGAGCAGGAGATGCTGGTCGCGGTGCGCCTCGATCCCCGGCAGGCTGACGCGCACAACACGCTCGGTGTGATATACGCCGAGCAGGGTAATTACGATCAGGCTCGCGCGGTCTGGACGGAACTGGTAGATGAAGTCCCGGATTACGCTCCGGCGCGCGACAATCTGGCGATCCTTAAGCGGATGCAAGACAGCGGAACCAAGGCTGACGACGACATGAACGGATTCACTCATGAGTAACGGTCGTCGCGCGGGCGCCGGGAAGATGGGGTCGGGTGGGGGTGCTATGGCCAGGCGGCAGAATTTCTATCTATCGCTGATCGCGTTGTCGATCTTTCTGTTCGGCTGGCTCGGGCCGGCTGCTCCGGCGCGGGCCGCTCAGAAGCCCCGGCACAAAGCCCATCGGGCAGCCGCCGCCGCGCCAGCGCCGTTGTACAGGGGCGCTCTGCTCGAGGACGCCGACACCGGCAAGGTCCTGTTCGCGACCAACGCGGAGATGGAATGGCCGCCGGCTTCGATGGCCAAAATGATGCTCATCCTGGTCGCCGAGGACGAAATCAATGCCGGGCACATGTCGCTTGACGATCCGGTCAGAATCTCCGAGCGCTCCGCGCAGACCGGAGGCTCGCGTCTTGGTCTGCGCGAGGGGCAGATTTATCCGCTCGGCGAGCTGATTAAGGCCGCGGTGATCAAATCCGCCAACGACGCTGCGGTGGCGATCGCGGAGAAGGTCGCAGGCTCGGTCGAAGCCTGCGTGCGGATGATGAACGCGAAGGCCCAGCAGCTTGGCATGAAGGAGACCTTCTACCAGACCGTCGACGGCCTGCCGCCGCGACCCACCCATGACGCGGACGTCACCAGCGCGGTGGACTTGGCCACAGTCGCGCGCCAGTTGATCAGTCGAACCGACATCCTCAAATGGACGGGGCTGGAGACGGCGCCCTTCGATGACGGCGAATGTACGTTGCGCAATACCAACCATCTGGTCGGCCATTTCGACGGATGCGACGGCCTCAAGACCGGGTTCACTTTCCAGGCCGGCTTCAATCTCACCGCCACCGCCAAACGCGGTGAGATGCGGCTGATAGCCGTGGTGCTCGGCGCGCCGAGCAATCCCGAGCGTTTCCGGCAGGCGGCAAAATTGATGGAATGGGGCTTCGACACGTTCCGCCAGGTGTCGCTGCTGCACCAGGGACAGTTGCTGCCGGTGCATGTGCAGGTCGAGACTGGTGAAGTGATCCAGCCGATCGCTGCCAGCGACGTAAAGCTCCTGGTGCGCAAGAGCGACGTGAACGATCTGCGCCTGAAGTACGACATGCTCCAGGTGATCAACGCGCCGGTCGTGAACGGCGAGGCGCTGGGCCAGGTGATAGTGAGCGACGGCACCGGGGAGCTGGCTAGAGTCAATGCGATCTCGCCGATTCCGGTCGGTGAAGCGCCGCCCTCCAGCGCGTCGAGCGCGGCGGACCTGCCGCCGGTCACGGCTGCCGAAGCCGAACATTCCCAGGGGACAAGATGAAAGAAGCTTCGCGACAGCGCAATCGCCGCAATCTCAAAATGGCGCGCAAACGGCGCACCAGTCCGACTCAAGTGATGGCACGCAAGCGCCGGATGCGCCGCCGGCGCGTCCGGACCTGACCCGTGCCCCTTCCCGACGCGGGAGGGGGAATCGCATAGGCTATTCGACGCAGCGCGCTTTTCGATTTCGGGCGGCGCGGGTGAAAGGCTCGTTGCGGCCGCGCGCTGTTGGCAACCGCGTCGGCGCCAAATTGACAGGCGGTGCCGGCTCCGATACGAATTATCATGCCGCGCGCTTCGCAGGGCAGTCCCTTTCCGCGCAGTCAAATTCGTATGAACGTGATCGCCGTCATCCCGGCGCGTTACGGTTCAAACCGTTTGCCCGCCAAGGCACTGGCGGAAATCGACGGCGTACCGATGGTGGTTCGCGTGTGGCGGCAAGCTTGCGCCGCGCGAACGATCCAGCGCGTGATCGTTGCGACCGACGACGAGCGAATCGCGGCGCCGGTGCGCGCGGCCGGGGGCGAAGCGATCATGACTTCCGCGTCGCATCCCAGCGGCACCGATAGAATCGCCGAGGTCGCCCGCCAGATCGAGGCCGATATCTATCTTAACGTGCAAGGTGATCTGCCCTTTATCGCGCCGGCGGATCTCGACGCGCTGGCAGCGCCGATGCGCGCCGACACCTCTATCGAGATGGCGACTCTCGCGACCCCGATCGTGGCCGAAGCCGAATGGCGCAATCCCAACGTGGTGAAAGTGGTCTGCGATGCGCGCGGCGACGCGCTCTATTTCTCGCGCAGCCCGATTCCGCTGGCCCGTGAAGGCGGCGTGCCGAAATCCGCGCTGCGTCATATCGGCGTGTACGGCTATCGGCGCGGCTTTCTGCTGCAATTTGCGGCGCTAAAGCCGGGGGTGCTCGAACAAATCGAGCAGCTCGAACAGTTGCGGGTCCTGGAGAGCGGCTGGCGAATCCGGGTGGTGCCTTCCGTGGCGCCATCGCTTGAGGTAGATACAGCCGAGGACCTTGCGCAGGCCCGCCGCTTCGCGGCGCCGGCACGGTAGCGGGGGAGGCGGAGGAGATCGGTGGAACGCAGCAAAACCAAGTTCATTTTCATAACCGGCGGTGTCGTTTCCTCGCTTGGCAAAGGTCTGGCGGCGGCCTCGCTCGGCGCCCTATTGGAGGCGCGCGGGCTCAAGGTCACGCTGCTCAAGATGGACCCCTATATCAACGTCGATCCGGGCACGATGAGTCCGCTTCAGCACGGCGAGGTCTTCGTAACCGACGACGGCGCCGAGACCGATCTCGATCTCGGCCATTACGAGCGCTTCGTCCAGACCCGGATGAGCCGGCGGAACAACTGCACCACCGGACAGATTTACGACACCGTGATCCAGAAGGAGCGGCGCGGCGACTATCTGGGCGCGACCGTGCAGGTAATCCCGCATATCACCGACGAGATCAAGCGGCGGATCACGATGGCGGCCGAGGGCGCCGACCTGATTATCGTCGAGGTGGGCGGCACGGTCGGTGATATCGAGAGCCTGCCGTTCCTAGAGGCGATCCGGGAGTTTCGCTGGGACTTCGGGCGCGAGAACGTGCTCTATGTCCATCTGACGCTGGTGCCGTTTATTCCCACGGCCGGCGAGCTCAAGACCAAGCCCACCCAGCACAGCGTCAAGGAGTTGACCGGACTCGGAATTCAGCCTGACCTGCTGCTATGCCGCTCCGATCGCCAGCTCGAAAAAAAGGTCAAGGCCAAGATCGCGCACTTCTGCAACGTCGAGGAAAATTGCGTGATCTCGGCCGCCGACGTCGCGACCATCTACGAGGTTCCGCTCAAGTTCCACGACGAAGGCTTCGAGCAGCGGGTGGTGGAAAAGCTCAACATCTGGACCGGCGCGCCGAATCTCGCCAAATGGCGGCGGATCGTCAAGGCCGCCCAGAACCCTAAGCTCACGGTCAACGTTGCGGTGGTCGGCAAATACGTCAACGTAGTCGATTCGTACAAGAGCCTGCATGAGGCGATCGCGCACGGCGCGATCGCCAACGAAGCACGGGTGGTCACCGATTACGTCGATTCCGAAGAGCTCGAGAAGCAGAACGTCGACGAGCGGCTGGCCCAGGCGCACGCGATTATCGTGCCCGGAGGTTTCGGCGAACGCGGGACCGAAGGGATGATCCGCGCCATGCGCTTCGCGCGCGAAAAGAAGGTTCCCGCGCTGGGTATCTGCTATGGCCTGCACATGATGGTAATCGAGGTGGCGCGCGATCGGCTGGGCCTCAAGCGCGCCAATACCACCGAGAACTTGCCCGATACGCCCGACCCGGTGATCGATATCATGGAGACCCAGAAGGGCGTTACCAACAAAGGCGGCACGATGCGGCTCGGGGCGTATCCCTGCGAGCTCAAGCCGGGGAGCCTGGCGGTCTCGCTCTACCGGCGCGCGAAAATCTCCGAACGCCATCGCCATCGCTACGAAGTCAACAACGCCTATCGCGACGCGCTCGAGAAGGCCGGCCTGGTAGCCACCGGCACTTCGCCCGACGGCGAGCTGGTGGAAATAATGGAGCTCAAAGGCCATCCGTGGTTTCTCGGCTGCCAGTTCCATCCGGAGCTGAAATCGCGCCCGCTGGATTGCCATCCTTTGTTCCGCGGCCTGATTCGCGCCGCGGTCGTCAGGCGCGCCGAGGCCCAGCCTGAGCGCTCCAAGGTCAGGGAGTTGAGATCGGTTTCGTGAGTGTGGCGCAGGTCAAGGTCGGCGAGGCGGTTTTCGGCGGCGATCGGCTGGTGCTGATCGCAGGTCCCTGCGTGATCGAAGATCGCGACTCATGCATGCGCCACGCGCAGCGGCTGATCGCGATTGCGCGTGGCGCGGGAATCCCGCTGATCTTCAAGGCCTCCTTCGACAAGGCCAATCGCCTCAGCCATCGTTCGTTTCGCGGACCGGGCCTCGAGCGCGGGCTTTGCATCCTGGCCGAAGTCAAGCGCGACCTGGGCGTGGCGCTGCTGACCGACGTTCACGAATCGACCCAGGTCCGTGCGGTGGCCGAGGTGGTCGACGTGCTCCAGATCCCGGCCCTGCTCTCGCGCCAGACCGACCTGATCCACGCCGCGGCGGCCAGCGGGCGTGCGCTCAATCTCAAGAAGGGGCAGTTCCTCGCGCCGTGGGACATGCGCGCCACCGTCCACAAAGCGGAGTCGAGCGGTAATCGCAAGCTGCTGCTCACCGAGCGCGGCTTCTCGTTCGGCTACAACAATCTGGTCACCGATTTCCGCTCGCTGGTCGTGATGCGCAGCTTCGGCTATCCGGTGATTTTCGACGCGACTCATTCGGTGCAATTGCCGGGCGCCGAAGGCGAGAGCTCGGGCGGCGAGCGCGAGTTCGTTGCGCCGTTGGCGCGCGCCGCAGTCGCGGTCGGAATCGACGGGGTCTTCATGGAAGTGCACGAGGATCCGGAGCGCGCGCTCAGCGACGGCCCCAGTTCCTATCCGCTCGATGAATTGCCCGGTCTGCTGGATGAGTTGAAACGCCTCGACGACCTGATGCGCGCGACGGTCCGCGCTCCGCACTGACGCAACCCCGCTCCCCCCGGAAGAAACGACTCGAAGGGCCCCTTGGTTTACGCCACCCAGCGTCTGCCTACTCCGGTGTTGACGGAGCTAAGCGTTGGGTAACAGCGGAAGCCTTCGGATACGGGCCGCGGCTTCTTCCAACAGCACCACTGCGCCCACCTGCAGAGCCTCCGAGATTTCTCGCCAGCTATTCGTGATTTGATGAAACAATTTGTCGGCATCGGCCTGCCGGAACCGGAAAATCACGATCGATGGCTTGGACTCCCCGGAGAATGCCATCAGGCGGCCATAGTCCAGGTCGTGGGTCAGTACGCACTCTCCACTCTGTTTGGCCTCGGCTAGGATGCTCTGATCCGAGGCCCGCGCCATCGCGATTTCGCCGACATGCCGGCATTTGTGCCCGTCGGCTTCCATGAGCCTGCCCAGCTTTCTGGGGACGTTCATGTTGAGAAGGAATTTCACCGCCGCTCCGAGGGCACGACACGCTCCTCCATCAGGGCTGCTGCGTATCCGAGGGCCTGGTAGATGTCTTCGCGCTCGAGTTCGGGCCACTCTTTGAGCATCTCGTCGATCGTCATGCCTCCGCTTAGGTAGGCGAGTATCGAAGCGACCGGAAACCGCAGTCCTCGCACACACGGCTTGCCGAAGCACTTGTCGGGGTCGAGCGTTATCCGCTCGAACTGATGATGACGAATTTCCACGGCTTCTGCCCAGCCATCAATATAGCAGCACTCGACGCCAATTTAAGGCCGCGATTCTTGAGCCAGGCGGCAACGCGTCGATCACCCTTGGTTTACACCACGGGGGGTCGCTTGATAGCGTCTGATCGCTGAAAGCCGATGAGTCCCAGGCGTCTTGCCAAGCTGCTCGCAGGGCTGGGGAGCGTGGTGCTCGCAGCCGTCCTGATTGTCACCGTCTGGGTCGTCCGCCATCGCACGGGCCAGCAGCTAATCAAGGAGGCCGCGAGCGTCATTCCCGGCTCGATGCTTTCCGCGCGTAACTTCCATTGGACGCAAATGAAGGGCGATCAGAAGCAGTGGGAACTGACCGCACGCCAGGCCAGCTTTTCCGACGACAAGAAATCGCTCCGGCTTCAGGACGCCGACGTTGCGATGGTCGCGGAGGACGGCCGGCCGGTGAAGCTGCACGCTCCGATCGCCGACCTGAAAATGAACGGGAATCATGTGAATCGGGCGGACTTGAGCGGCGGGCTGCTGGTCCACTATGGCGACGTGGTAATCCACGCTGAGCAGGCCGTGTTCATGCCCGACAGCGACGAGTTGACCGTGCCCGGCCAGGTGACGATCGAAAGCCAGGGCCTCAAGGTGGTCGGAGTCGGCCTGAGCGCGCATCCGCATGAGCAGCTTTTCAATCTCCATGCGCAGGTCAGCACGGAGGTGACGCCGCGCCGGCGCGCCGCTGAGACCGCCCCACCCGCCGACGCCGGGAAGGTCCTTTGACGGGCGCACGCACTGGCGCGATCGGGCGTTTTGCCGCCGCGGTAGCATTGCTCTGCGCCTGCGTGGCGCCGGCGGCGCGTGCGCAGGATTCGCCCGCCGCCAAGCCCGCCGCGGCCTCTGCGGCTGGCGCTTCCGTTGCGACCGCCTCGCCGCCCGAACCCCAATCCATTCGCCAGGGCCCGGCCGCGGCAGCCATCGAGCCTGCCGAGCCGGACCACTCGCGCGCGGGCGCTCCTGCCGCGGACAATCGCGGCTTTCAGGCGCCGTTCTCCTCCAGCAAGGGCCCGATCAATATCACGTCGGATTCGCTCTCGCTCGATTACAAGAACAAGATCATCGTCTGGACCGGCAACGTGCACGCGATCCAATCGGGAAGCGACCTGGTCTGCGACGTGATGCACGTCTACTACGGTGTCGATTTCAACGATATCAAGTCGGTGGTATGCGACCATAACGTCAAGATCACGCAGGGTGGGCGATGGTCCACCAGCGACCACGCCGTCCTGGATCAGACCGCGCGGATCGTCACGATGACCGGCAATCCGGTAATCCATGACGGGCCGGACCAAATCACCGGGAGCAAGGTGCTGGTTTATCTCGACACCCAGAAGAGCGTCGTCGAGGGCGCGCGCGCAGTGATCTTCCCTCACAAGGACAAAACCAAGGATAATAATCAGGCCAGTGGGCCGGAGGATCATTCCGCCGGTCAGAAGGATTAGCGCGCGCCCCAGATGGCTCTGGAAGTAAAGCTCGGACAAGACCTCAGGCTGCGGCAGCAGTTGGTGATGACGCCGCAGCTGCAGCAGGCGATCAAGATCCTGCAATTGTCGCTGCCCGAGCTGGAGGCGGTGGTGCAGGCCGAGCTCGAGCAGAATCCGATGCTGGAGCCGCTGGATCGCAGTCCGGCCGAAAGCCAGGGCGAATCCGAATCGCAAACCGGTGAAGCGCCTGTCGCCGCCGACGCCGAGCCCGGGCCGCCTTCCGACAACGGCGCCGAGCCGTCCGGGGACGAGCCAACCTGGGACGGCCTTGACGGAGTGCCGGAAAAGGCGCCGGAGCAGGCGCTTGACGCCAAGGATGCGGCGATCGAGCTCAAGGAGCTCGGCACGCTCGACAAACTCGACTGGCGCGAGTACCTCGAGAATTATTCCAACAACTGGCAGGGCGGAGAACCGGCCCCCGAGCACGACGACGAGCATCGGCAGACCCTCGAAGCCACGCTGACCCGCAAGGCCTCGCTGGAAGACCATCTGATCTGGCAGCTGCGGCTGTCGGGATTATCCGAGGCCGAGCAGCGCATCGGGGCTGCGATCATCTACAATTTGAACGATAGCGGCTACTTCCAGACGCCGATCGACGAGCTGGCTGCCAAGCTCGAATCCGACGCGCCGACGATCGAGCGCGTTCTGCAGCGCGTGCAGCGTTTCGATCCGCCCGGCGTCGCCGCGCGCGACCTCCGCGAGTGTCTGCATTTGCAGTTGACGAACCTGGGGATGGAAGAGTCGCTCGCGGCGCGAATCGTGCTCAACCATCTCGATCTCCTGGAGAAGCATCGCTACGGCGAAATCGCCAAGACCTGCGGCGCGACACCCGAGCTGGTCACGCAGGCCGCAAAGATAATCGGGCTGCTGGAACCCAAACCCGGCCGCGACTACAGCGGCCCGGAGCCGGCCTACATCGTTCCCGACGTTTATATCCTGAAGGTCGGCGAGGACTACGTAGTCACGCTCAACGACGGCGCGGTGCCGCGGCTGCGGCTGGCGGGTTACTACCAACGCGTGCTGCGCGACGGCGACGTGGCGGCTGACGCGAAGGAATATCTCCAGGAACGGCTGCGCTCCGCGCGATGGCTGGTGAAGTCGATTTACCAGCGCCAGCAGACGATCTTCAAAGTGGCGCGATCGATCGTCAAGTTCCAGCGCGCCTTTTTCGACCACGGTATCAGCCATCTGCGCCCGCTGGTGCTCAAGGACGTTGCCGACGACATCGGCATGCACGAATCGACCATCAGCCGCGCCACCGCCAACAAGTACGCGCATACGCCGCAGGGAATCTTCGAGCTGAAGTTCTTTTTCACCTCGGGAGTCAAAGCCGCCGACGGCGAGGACGTCAGCGCCGAGACGGTCAAGGAACGGATCCGCGCGATGGTCTCGGGCGAGGACGCTCACGACCCGCTCTCCGATCAGGCGATCGCCGAGCTGCTGCGCGGCGAGAAGATCAACATCGCGCGCCGCACCGTCGCGAAGTACCGGCAGGCGCTGGGCATCCTGCCTTCGGCCAGCCGCAAAGTGCCCGACTGAATCCCGGCCGATTCTGGCCGGCGCAATGAGCGATGAGAAAGGATTGGTGATGAAACCACGCGAGGGCAAAAGAAGCAGAGCCGCGGCTAGAGAACTAGGGCGCAAGGCCGCGGCCATCGCGATGCCGCAAGCCAGCGTGGCGGTGACCTTCCGCCACGTCGAACCGACTGAGGCGATCAAGGTATACGGCGAGCGGAAGCTGGCGCACGTCGCGAAGTATTTACGGCGTGCCTGCGAAATCCATCTCATCCTCACGGTTGACAAATATCGCCAGCACGGTGAAGTTACCGTCAAGTCCGGCCGTTTCGCAGTCACCGCGCAGGAGGAAACCAAGGATCTGTATTCCGTGATCGATCTGCTTGCGGCCAAGGTCGAGCGGCAGCTAAAAAAACACGTGGAAAAAACCCAAGCGCGCAAAGTGCGCTCGCGGTCTACCGGCGAGCTATTGAGCGCCGCCGAAGGGATCGAGATCTTATCCAAGCCGGGCCGCCTATAAGGTAGGCCCGGAACGAGCCGATCAGGCAGCGCCCGCGGTTCGCCGATCGGTCACGCGGGCTGCGCGCGGCGCAAACTTCAGGTCCTTCACGGATAACGAGCTGGTAATCACCCTGAAATGAAAATCAATGACATACTGAGTCCGGAGATGGTGGTGCCGGACCTCAAGGGCAACGACAAGCCTGCGGTGCTGCGCCAGCTCGCCGAGCACATGTGCGGCACCTACAAGGAGATCCGGATCGACGATCTGGTCGAAGTGCTGGAGGAGCGTGAGCGCCTGGGCTCGACTGCGATCGGCGACGGGATCGCGATTCCGCACGGCAAGCTGGGAGGCGTCAAGGGAATCCTCGGCATCTTCGGGCGCCATCGCGCGGGCGTCGACTTCGACTCGCTCGACGGCAAGCCGACCCATCTCTTTTTCCTGCTGGTCGCGCCCGAAGACTCCTCGAGTCTCCATCTGAAGGCGCTGGCGAGGGTTTCGCGGCTGCTCAAAGATCAGCCCTTCCGCGAGCATCTGCTGGCCGCCGCCGACGCCGCCGAGCTTTACCGCCTGATCAAGGAAGAGGACAGCCGCTACTGAGCCGCCCGCTTGGGCCGGCCTTTCCCGATGAAGCCTTCGCCGGCGCGCGCGAAATCAAGCGCAAAGAAATCCGCCCGGCGGGGCCCGCGGCTATTAATCGTCACCGGAGTTTCGGGGTCGGGTCTCAGCACCGCGATGCGGGTGCTGGAGGACCTCGGATTCTACTGCGTCAACCTGCCCGTAGCGCTGGCGCCCTCGGTCGTGAAGCTGGCCACCGAGCGCGACGCGGCGCTGAAGGGAATCGCGCTGGGGATCGACTCGCGCGAGCGGCTGTTCTTTCCCGGCTGGCGGCGGATCTTCGAGCAGCTCGAACGCGAGGGCTTCCCGCCGGAGATTTTGTTCCTCGACGCCTCGGACGAGGTGCTGGCGCGCCGCTATTCGGAGACCCGCAGGCCCCATCCGATGGGCCAGAGCGGCGCCAGCGTCGCCGACAGCATCATCCGCGAGCGCCTGGCGCTGGCCGAGATGCGCGAGCGGGCCAGCCGCGTGATCGATACCACCACGCTGACGGCGCACGAACTGCGCGAAGTGATCACCTCGGTGGTGCTGGGATCGGCGGCGGGCGATCGGATGACGGTCGCGATCGTGTCCTTCGGGTACAAATACGGGATGCCGGTTGGACTGGATTTGGTGCTTGACGCCCGCTTCATCCCCAATCCATTCTTCGTGCCCGAGCTGCGGCCGCTCGATGGGCTCGACTCGCGCGTGCGCGATTACATCGAGGCGCAACCCGAGGCGCGCCGCTTCCTGAAAGAAACAACCAAGCTGCTGGAATTTCTGCTGCCGCTATACCGGCGCGAAGGCCGCAGCTACCTGACGATCGGGCTCGGATGTACCGGCGGGCGGCATCGCTCGCCGATGCTCGCGCAGGAGTTGAAGCAGCGGCTGTCGGCGCACGGCTACGCGGCCGAGGTGCGCCATCACGATATCGCGCGGTGAGCCGCGCCTTGGCGGCGAGCAGCACGCCGGGTCTTTCCATTACCGAGATGCGAATGCGAACCGGTTTGGCTGCGGCTCTCCACGAAAGCGCGCAGCACGTTGTTGATCATGGTTTGGTATCCTTTACCCATCTTCCTGAACCAGGTGAGGACATCCTCGTCCAGGCGAATGTGAATGCCCCGCTTGCGCGGCGGCAGGCCGGCGACCGCGCGCGTCCAGTCCGTTTCTACATGCACATCATCTGGATCGGCGGCAATTGCGGCTCTCAGCTCCGGCTCGCTCATAGCCTCAAGCCTCGCCCAATCGGTACGGCCCTTCCCCTTCCGCTTCATCGCGGCTAGTTGCTTAGCCGAATATCGCTTGATATCGCCGTTTTTCCGCATCGCTTGCTCTCCCGGCTGTGATAATCCTGATCGCCGCACCGCGCCAAATCCACACGACCGCAATCATATGGCCGTCCAACTCGCCGATGCTCAGCCAACGGTCTTCTGCCTTGCGCGGTGAGGGGACTGTCACAAGCGGCCTTCCGTCGAACAGGGCTTGAGCATCAATGAAATCGAGGCCCCTTTCCTTCAGTACCTTGAGCCGCTTGGCCTCCGACCACTCAAACTCCATTTTCTATGTGACCACATGTGTATACACAAGCGGAAGGCCCCGTCCAGCCCTCAGCGGAACCTGCGACCGCGTTGAGTCTGCCTCCTCAGTTCATGATGCTATCCCAGCAGGTCGATCTCGAAGTGGACTTTGCGTGCGGCGACCACCGGCTGAAAGGCACGGCCTTCGCCTCGGTCGAGCCGGACCAGGCCAACGGCCGACAGCTTGTGGAGCGTACGCGACACGTTCTGCTCGGCGCGGCCCGTCAGCGCCGCGAGTTCGGCGATCGACCTGGGGCGCCGCGCCGCGATCGTCCGCAACAGCAGACGATTCCCGGCTGAGAGCAGCTTCGCCCCGGCCTCGAGCGATTGGAATTTGACCTCGCCGCGGCTGCGGCCCGAGCCGATGGCCGATTCGTACCAGATTTTGGGCTCTTTCGGATCGACCTTGCGCTCGCCTCTTGCCACGGCGAGCGTGAATTCCTTGAATTCCCGAAAAGTTCCGAGCTTGTGCTTGCGCTTCATGCTACGCCCCGCTCGTGTAATATCCGTTCGACCTCGCGATAGAAATCTTCCAGCAGCGCAACCGGTCCGCGAAACGCGTAGGGAATTATTTTGAGTCCGCCGTAGGCGTGCCGGTGATCGAATTCCTGCTTTCGCTCGGCCCTGTGGGCATTGTCGATCCCATAGATTCTGCGACCGTCCGGATCGTGCAGCGTCAGGCTGTATTTGATTCCGTCCTGGCCGTCCCCGCGTGGACCTGACCCGGTGCGCCACAAACTTGATCCGGTAATTGCTGGTGAATCTGAACTCCTCTCCATCGAGGCTCAGGAGCAGCTGCAGCTCAAAATCCGGATCGCCCGTCATTCAGGCGACCAATGCAATCCTATCATGATGTGATGGGGACTTGAAGGCCCCTCAGTTCATGATGCTGCCGGCGTCGACGTTGATCGTCTGACCGGTCATCCCGGCGGCGAGATCGGTGGCCAGAAAGACCGCGACGCGCGCGACCTCGTCTTCGGTGACCATCCGATGCAACGCGGCGCCCGAGACGAATCCGGCGCGAATCCGTTCGTAAGGCACGCCCATCGTCGTGGCCCGCTCGCGCATCACGCGTTCGATTCGCTCACCTTCGACTGCGCCGGGACAGATACAGTTGACCCGCACGCCCTTGTCGCCCCATTCGCCGGCCAGGGTTTGCGTCAGCCCGAGCATCGCCCACTTTGAGGCGGCATAAGGCGAGCGCAGCGGAAAGCCCCGCCGTCCGGCGCCGGACGAGATGTTCAGGATGATCCCCGCGCCTTGCCGCTCCATCGCGGGCAGCACGGCGCGCGCGGCCAGCCACGCGCCAGTGAGATTGATGTCGATTACTTCCTGCCATTCGGCAAGGGTCAGTTCCGTGATTCGTTTGGTGGGTCCCGAGATGCCGGCGTTGTTCACCAAAATGTCGATACGGCCGAAAGCCGCCAGCGCTTGCGCGGCCATCCGGACGCAGTCCGCCTCTTTCGATACGTCGGTGGGAATCGCGATCACAGACGCGCCGATCGCCTCGACCTCGGCGCTGGTTTGTTTCAGCGGATCCGGTGAACGGGCGGCCAGCACCAGCCTGGCGCCCAGCCGCGCGTAGGCCAGCGCGATCGCTTTGCCGATTCCGTGACCGCCGCCGGTGATGATCGCTGTTTTGCCCGCCAGATCGTTCATTTGATGACCTCCCGGCGGCGACTTTATTAACAATCGGCGCCCGGAACAACGCGCGGCGGCGGGACCAACTGTGAGCTTGTCCGAAGCGTGCCTCGCCCATATCATCGCAGCCATGGCCGCCGGAAAGCCGATGCCGAAATTCGAGGAGCCCGTCCCGATCACGCCCTCGCGCGCGCTCGACGTTCTGAAAGCCGCGATCATCGCCGCGATGGTCCTCGGTTCGGCGTGGCTGCTGTGGGTCCATCAGGAATGGTTCAGGGACCCGCATCTAATCAAGCAGCAAGTAGTCACGTGGGGGGCGTGGGGACCGGCCGTCTACGTGATGCTGTACGCGGTGGGGCCTTCGTTCCTGGTTCCGGGTTTCGTGATGACGATCGCGGCGGGTCTCGCATTCGGCACGTTTTGGGGATCGGTCTGGTCGCTGGTCGGCGCCGACCTCGGCGCGCTGATCGCGTTTGCCGCCGGCCGCTTTTTGGGCCGGGATTTCGTGCAACGGACGGTCGGGGCGCGCTTCCGCGATATGATCGACAAGATCGCCCGCAACGGGTTTTTCATCATCTTTTATCTGCGGATCGTGCCGGTCATTCCCTACAACTTTCTGAACCTGCTCGCGGGCGCCTCGCCGATTTCCTTCCGCGATTATTTCTGGGCGAGCATGATCGGGATGATCCCCGGAACGATCCTGTTCGCGTTCCTGGGCGACGCGCTATGGCATCCCAGCTCGCCGCGCTTCTTCGTTGCGCTCGGCCTTATCGCGCTATGCTTCGGATGCGGCGAGCTTTATCGCCGCTACTCGAAAATGAGCCTGGAGACGTGAGGCGCGGTGCGCGCGCGACGCCAGCAGCTCCAGCCGTTCGGCCGTCGGGCGCCAACGTGCCTGCCAAAGTCCCTGATTGAAGGGCAATGCTCGCGCAGTCAAAGTATCCCGACCGCGAAGAGGTGACTCCGAGGGGCGCCAGGCGGCTTTTTTCCCAATTCCTGGTTCCGCTGATCGTCGGATGCGCGCTCTTTATGGAGCTGCTGGACTCGACGGTCATCGCGACCGCGTTGCCGGTGATGGCGCGGTCGCTCGGCGAAAATCCGATCAGGCTCAACCTCGCGATCACCTCCTATCTCTTGAGCCTCGCGATATTCATCCCGATCAGTGGCTGGATGTCCGACAAGTTCGGCTCCCGCACGGTGTTCCGCACCGCCATCGCGATCTTCACGGTCGGCTCCGTGCTGTGCGGGCTATCGCACTCGCTGATGGAACTGGTCGCCGCGCGCATCCTGCAGGGCTTCGGCGGCGCGATGATGACCCCGGTCGGCCGCGCGGTCGTACTGAAGACCGTGCCGAAGGCAGACCTGGTGGAAGCGATGTCTTATCTGACCGTTCCGGCGGTGATGGGACCGGTGGTCGGGCCGCCACTAGGCGGATTCATCGTTACCTACTGGTCGTGGCGATGGATCTTTTTCATCAATGTGCCGATCGGCGTGCTCGGCATGACACTGGTCACGATGTATATCGAAAACTTCCGCGAGCCCGACGTACCGCCGCTTGATTTGTATGGCTTCATGCTTACCGGACTGGGGCTTGCCGGTCTCGTTTTTGGCTTTGAAGCCGTCGGCCGGGGAGTGATTCCGCCCAGTCTAATCGCGATTGTGATCGGCGGTGGGGCGGTTTGCATGGCGCTCTACGTGGTTCACGCGCGGCGCTCGGATCATCCCATCATCGATCTGGAATTGCTGAAGATTCCGACCTTCGCTGCGCCCGCAGTAGCCGGCGGGATGTTCCGTATCGGTATTGGCGCCCTGCCGTTTCTGCTGCCGATGCTGCTGCAACTGGTGTTTGGCCTCAGTCCGTTCGCCTCGGGGATGCTCACTTTCACCAGCGCGGTTGGCGCGCTGACGATGAAGTTCACCGCCGGCCCGATCATTCGCCGGTTGGGCTTCCGCACCGTACTGATCGGGAACGGGGCGCTATGCGCCTGCATTTTTGCGAGTTACGCGCTGTTCCGCCCCTCGACGCCATACAGCGTTATCATCCTCACGCTGCTGATCGGCGGATTTTTCCGCTCGCTGCAGTTCACCGCGCTCAATGCGCTCGCCTACTCGGATATCCCGGTTGAGTCGATGAGCGGCGCGAGCAGCCTCTCGAGCATGGCGCAACAGTTGTTCCTGAGCCTCGGCGTTACGCTCGCGGCTTTCCTGCTGCACCTCAGCCTTGGAAACCGCGGCGTCGCCGCGCTGACAGCGTGGGACTTCACGCCATCCTTCGTAATCACCGGAATCCTGGCGTTACTCTCGGCGCTGCTGTTCCTGCGTCTGAAACCCGATGCGGGCGAAGAAGTCAGCCGCCGCGAGCCGCCAGTCGAGGTTTCAAGAGCCGTCGCGCCCGTCCCGCAAGTCGATTGACCGGGTGTTCGGGCAGGCGCCGCTGTCGCTACCGCAAATCAGATCCGTACATACTGTACGATCCGGCCTGCTGACACCTCGCGGCGGCCCAAGCGGCGCGTTGCCGGAAGTGATTAATCGACGATATCATCGGCGTGGGAGGGAGGGCTCGATGACGACGGAGGGAATCGAGATCAACCCGGCTGTGATGATGGGCAAGCCGGTTATCCGTGGCACCCGCATCACGGTCGAACTGATCCTGCGCAAGCTCGCCGAGGGAGAAACTGAAAGCGAGTTGCGGGAGGATTATCCGCATCTGACTGCGGAGGATATCCGGGCGGCGATCGCCTACGGGGCAGCGAGCCATTTTAGTCCGGTCGCGGACGCCTTCTTCACGGCTGTCATTCTCGCGCGTGGCTGCCGCGCGAAGAATCCCGGACTCCGGTTGCAGCTCTTACTACTCGTCGCTCAAGTCCTTCCGGTCAGAGTTCACCAACTCGATCAGGCTGCACGCGCACCAGTCCGGTAGCCCACGAAAGCGGTTCAGCCGAGCAAATCCGGGATTCTTCGCGCGGCAGCCACGCGCGAGAATGACACAGGAGCTTGGCGCATGACTACTTATGGTCTCTGGCGCTGCTTCAGTACGGTTTCCAGCGCCTGGCGGATGTAGCGTTGATATGGAATGCCGTGCCGCCGCGCGGCGGCGCGAACGGCGCTCAGTAGCTCTTCGGAGATCCGTAGATTGACTGACTTCTGCTTGGGCCTGTACTCGAACGGATACGGAGCGAGATTCTCCGCGCTGATGTAGTCGGACAGGTCCTGATCGAGCAAATCTTCCGCCTGTTTATCGCTTCTGAGCGCGGGCAATCTCTTGCTCATATTTTCTGATCTCCTTCCCATGCATGTAGCGAGCGCTTATCGGCCGCAGCAGCGCCGCGCCGCTGTGTTGCCGAGGTGTGAAAACCACAAAAGTGTAACGCCCCACTTGCGTTTGGCCGATTGCGAGGAAGCGCGGCTCACTTTGCGAGTTTCTGAGGTCGGGCATTATCAGAGTCTCGGCATGCGCAAGGACATATTCGATCTCAGGGATCGAGACTCCGTGCTTTTGGCACTTGCGACGATTGGCGCTGTCCCACGCGAATCCCGAAAAGATGCTCCTTTGCATGCACGCAGCTCAGTGTAGGCGAACGCCTATACAAACGTCAACCGGCCTTGTCAGAGATCCCGCATCATGCGCTGGAAGCCGGGGCAGCCTAGCGCGGCCTGGAAGTCGGGGGTGCGGCGCTCGTCGAAGTGCTTGAAACCGGCCTTTGCGTAGGCCTTTTGCGCGGGCAGGTTATCTATGAAGAGCGTGATCTGGGACTGGCGATGGCCGCGGCGGCGGCCGTCATTGAGAATGCTTTCCATCAGTGCATTGACCAGGCCGCGGCGGCGGAATTCGGGCAGCGTCGCGACGTTCTCTACTACCCACGCGCCTTCGGCCGTTCCCGGGATGCAGGGCCATACGGGAGCCGCGCGTTCGCCGGACTTCGCGAAGTCCTCGGGCGTCCATCCTAGCTGCTGCGCGATTTTCTCGCGGTGCTGAATCACCGCCGGCCATCCGCCCTGATTGGGATCGAAGCCGCATAGCGCGGCCGCGGCATGACCGTCGCATTCGGTCACGATGAAGCTGGAGTAGTGGCAGAGTGTGGCCGGCTCCGAGCGCGCCAGCCGGGTGAGAAAGTCCAGGCAGTAGGAGTCATCGCGGCCGATGAGCAGGTCCCACAAGCCTCGCTTAAGATGCCCGCGCGACGCGAGCAGCATCACGGTCGCGACGAACTCGGCGTCTTCGGGTTGGCCCGGCCGGATTGTGATAGCCATACGGCTTTGGCGCAAGAAGGGTAGTCTAGCGTCCCTGAGTTAACAAATCCTTACACAAACTCAGATGGCTTGTAAGCTCCATCCAGCGAGCCGGAATCACCGGCAGGGACGCCGGTGCTACTTCAGAGGGGCTCAGACATCTTCGATGCGCCTCAAAGTCGCTAGGTGCCTGATTCCCAGCTCGTTAGGTACTTGCGCTGCGCTTCGGTGAGCGCATCGATCTTGATGCCCATCGCGGCGAGTTTGAAGCGCGCGACTTCGTCATCGATATCCTGCGGGACGTTGTGGACCTTCACTTCGAGGCGCGATTTCCGGTTGGCGGCCCATCGCGCGGTCAGCGCCTGGGTCGCGAAGCTCATGTCCATCACCTGCGCGGGATGGCCCTCGGCGCAGGCAAGATTTACCAGCCGTCCTTCGCCCAGCAGGTAGAGTCGGCGGCCGCTGGGGAGATGGTAGGCGTTGACGTTGCGGGTCACGCCAGGCTCGACCTTTTTCGCCATCTTCTTGAGCGCGGCGATATCGATTTCGACGTCGAAGTGGCCGGAGTTGGCCAGGATCGCGCCGTCCCTCATCATGGCGAAGTGATCGGCGTTGATCACTTGCTTGTCGCCGGTGACGGTGATGAACAAGTCGCCGATTTTGGCGGCGTCATCCATCGGCATCACCTGATAACCGTCCATCGCGGCCTCGAGCGCGCGAACCGGGTTCACTTCGGTGACTACCACGTTGGCGCCGAGCCCGCGCGCCCGCGAGGCGACGCCCCGGCCGCACCATCCGTAGCCGCCGACCACCACCGCCGAGCCGGCGATCAGCACGCCGGTGGCGCGGATGACCCCCTCCATCGTGGATTGCCCGGTGCCGTAGCGATTGTCGAACAGATGCTTGGTCTGCGCGTCGTTGACGGCGACCACCGGGATCTTGAGCGCTTCGTCCTGTTCCATCGCGCGCAACCGAATCACGCCGGTGGTGGTCTCTTCCATGCTGGCGATGACTTCGTAGGCCTGCGCGGCAAATTCGTTGTGGAGCAGATTCACCAGGTCGGCGCCGTCGTCCATGGTTATCGAGGGGTGATGCTTGAGCACGGAGCGCATATGGCTGTAGTAGGTATCGCGATCCTCGCCGCGAATCGCGTAAGTAGCAATTTCATACTCTTTGACAAGCGCCGCCGCAACGTCGTCCTGGGTCGAGAGCGGGTTGGAAGCGCAGCAGACGACCTGCGCGCCGCCGGCCTTGAGCGCGCGCAGCAGGTTGGCGGTCTCGCAGGTGATGTGCAGGCAGGCGGCGAGCGTCCTGCCCTTGAGCGGTTGTTCGCGGACAAAGGTCTCGCGCACCCGCTTGAGCACGGGCATCTGTCCGTCAGCCCATTCGATGCGCCGCAGGCCCCCCTCGGCGAGGCCGAGGTCGTGAACGTCGTGGCCGCGTTCGGCCTCGCCGCCGCGCAACGCGGCCGGTTTGCGGGCCGGAACTATTGGTTTGGTCTTGGCGGCTTTTGCTGCCATGCGGTTCTACTCCATCAGACAGATTGTCGGGAACGGGAGCGGTGCGCGATTTCAGCGCCTGCCGTTGTAGCCGAAGGCGCTACGCAGCGCGTCGACCATATCGGTCCGCTCCCATGGGAACAGGCCGTTTTGCGCGACGCGGCCGAAATGTCCGTACGCCGCGGTGGCCCGATAGATCGGGCGTTTCAAATCCAGCGTTTTGATTATCCCGGCGGGCCTGAAGTCGAACAGCTCGCGTAGCGCGGCGGAGATTTTCGCGTCGGGAACCACGCCGGTATCGAAGGTGTCGATCAGCATCGAGACCGGCTCGGCAACGCCGATCGCGTAGGCCACCTGAATTTCGCACTGGCGCGCCAATCCCGCCGCGACCACGTTGCGTGCCACGTGGCGGGCCATGTAGCACGCGGAGCGGTCGACCTTGGTCGGGTCCTTGCCCGAGAATGCGCCGCCGCCGTGGCGGCCATAGCCGCCGTAGCTATCGACGATGATCTTGCGGCCGGTCAGGCCGCAATCGCCATGCGGCCCGCCGATCACGAAGCTGCCGGTCGGATTGACATGATAAACCGTCGCGCGATCGAGGTACTGCGCCGGGATGGTCTTTTTGATCAACTCCTCGATCACGAACTCGCGGATGGTCTCGTGCTTGACGCCCGGAGAGTGCTGGGTGGAAACCACGACTGCGGTCACCGCGACCGGGCGGCCATCAACGTAACGGACGGTCACTTGGCTCTTGCCGTCGGGCCGCAGGAAGTCAACTTTCTTCGCCTTGCGCATCGCCGAGAGGTTCTGCATCAGGTGATGCGCGATCGAGATCGGCAGCGGCATGCACTCGGGCGTTTCGTCGCAGGCGAAGCCGAACATCAGCCCCTGGTCGCCGGCGCCTTGTTCCTTGTGGAGGCCCTCGCCTTCGGTGACACCGGCCGAGATATCCGCCGATTGCGGCTCGATCGCGGTCAGCACCGCGCATCGATTGCCGTCGAACCCGATTTCGAGATCGTCGTAACCGATTTCGCAGGCGACCTTGCGCGCGATCGCCGTGTAGTCGAGCCGCGCGCGGCTGGTGATCTCGCCGGCGAGCACGATCAGTCCGGTCTTGACCAGCGTCTCGAGCGCGACCCGCGAGTTGGGATCCTCGGCGATCAGGGCGTCGAGCGCGGCATCCGAGATCTGGTCGCACATCTTGTCGGGATGCCCTTCCGACACGGACTCCGACGTGAACAGGAAATCCTTAAGCGGCATTTAAATTGGCTCCTCGCGAGTTCACCGTTCACTGGCCGAGTCAGCTTCCCGGTTCGCGGCCCGCAACGATCCAGATTGCGCAGATTGCAGCAGGGTGCTTTTTGTTTGCGGCGCTTGATTTGAACTGGTATTCGAGCGCCGAGCGGCCATCCACAAAAGCGTCGATTTTGGGGTCATATAACCAACCGCTCAGTCGCGGGTCAAGCTTGCGCGGTAAGCGACAGGAGCGGGCTGGCGCGACCTCGCACGCGCGTCCGCTATTCTTCGCCGAAACGCTCCTCGAACAGCCGTTGGAGCGTCGCGAGCGCCTCGCGCGCGTCGTCGCCGTCGGCTTTGGCTTTGAGCTTGGTGCCGAGGCCCGCGCCGAGCATTATGAGCGCGGTAACGCTCTTGGCGTTGACCTGCTCCTTGCCGCGCGCCAGCGTGATCGAAGCTTTGAACTTGCCGAGCGCCTGGGCAAGGGTCGAGGCGGCGCGCAGATGCAATCCGAGCTTGTTCTTGATCTCGACCGTCGCCTCCGCCGCGCTCACGGCTCCAAGATAGAGACAAGCACCGCGCAGGTAAACGCTGCTCAGCCGCCGTTGCGGCCGTTGGAGGATCGCGACTCGGCCTGGCCGGCGCCTTTGATCGCCACGGCGAACAGCTCCCGAAGGCGAAGCTCGATCGTCCGGTCGCGGGTCGTGCCTTCCCTTTTTCGCCACGCGCGGATGGGAATCACGGCTTTGGCCATATTGCGATGGCCGCCGGCGCTGCCGATATCGCCGAACAACTCGTGCACGAGCTCGCCTGCGCTCGCGACCGTGCCGTGATTGCGCACTGCGATCGCAAGCTTGCCGTTGAGCTTGCCGGCGACGGCGACCCATTCGACGCCCTCGAAATCGAGGCAGAAGTCCGCCATCTGCACGATCAGGTCGTCGCGCGCGACGCGTCCCAGATGCAGTACCACCAAGCCGTCCTTCACCTCCATTCGCTTCATCGCTTGGGCTAGGATTCGCGCGAAGCTGACCGGCAACTCCGGCCGCTCGATTTGCCGGAGCAAGCCGTAGTTGGCCAGCGGGTAGAGATGCGTAAACGCCTGGAGGTCGTTGTCGGTGACCCGCCGCGATAGCATCAGGGTGTCGCTCTTGATTCCATAGAGCAGGGCGGTGGCGAGCCGCTCGCTGATCCGTTCGTCCGCGCTCAGCAGATATTCCGTCATCAGGGTGGCGGTCGCGCCGTAGCGGGTGCGGACGTCCTCAAAGGCGGCCGCGCCGGGGACATAGCCTGGATGATGGTCGATTACGATGTCGGCGCGATCGAGACGGTCGTGGAAATACAGCGGTTGCACGTCGACCATCGCGATTTTGTCGAAGCTCTGGAGCGCCTCGGTGTTGGCCCGCTCGATCTGGATTTCGAGCAGGCGTACCATGCTGCGGTTCTCCGGACGCGTGACAGGGCCGAAGCTGAAGATCGGGGTGGTGAGCTTGTTGCGCCCCAGCAACGTGCGCAACGCCATCGCGCTGGAGATTCCGTCGGGGTCCGGATCGTCCTGGACCAGGATCGCGATGCGGTCGTTGTCGCCGACCAGCGCGTGGAGTTCCTTTAGCTTTTGCCGGGTGAGGGTTTGGTCCATAAAAATGAGTGCTGCACCGCACACGTGCGCAGCGGCAGCCGGAAAGCGATTAACAGCCGGTGCGGAAGCTTGGAGCGCCGTCGGGTCGCGACGGCGAAAGCGGGAAAGCGCTCGTTTGAGCAACCATCGGACAGATTCCCCAGTAACACAGCGCGGGACAGCGAATCAATGATATTGTTGCAAGAGGCCGATTGAGCCCCGATTTATGGCAATTCCTGAGGATCAACGGCGCTGCGAAATCTGCCGGCGTCCGTTTACGCAATGGCTGCTGCATCTTAAGGTGGAAGACGACGGCGGCTTCTGCCAGGAGGCGTGGATTTGCGCCAACTGCGGCGTCAAGCTGCGGCTCGCCTCCGAGAAAATGCGCGACCTGCAGATCGACCCATGGGTGCGCGAGGCGGTGGCGCGCGTGCTCAAGGGCAAGGAATAACTGATGGCAACCGCGCCAGAAACGTCCGGCGAAGCCACCTTGTGGCCCTACGAGGAGGCCCGCCGGCTCACGCAGCGGATCGCGAAATACGATCCCGCGCGGGCGGTAGTCTTCGAGAGCGGATTCGGCCCCTCAGGATTGCCCCATCTCGGTACGATGTGCGAGGTGCTGCGTCCCGCCTACGTACGCCACGCCTTCAATACGCTTGAGCCTCATATCTCGACGCGCCTGATCGTCTTCATCGACGACATGGACGGCCTGCGCAAGGTTCCAGACAACGTCCCCAACCGCGAAGAGATGGCGTCGCATCTCGGCCAGCCGGTCTCCAGGATTCCGGATCCCTCCGGATGCTGCGGCAGCTATTCAGAGCACATGGTCGGCCTGCTGGTGAAATTCCTGGAGCCGGTAGAAGTGGATTACGAGCTGCCCCGTTCGAGCGAGATGTACGGCAGCGGGCGGTTCGACGACGCGCTGCGGCTCATTCTCGCAAAGCACGCCGAGATCACCGCGATAGTCGCGCCGACGCTGCGCGAGGAGAATCGCGCCGGATGGTCGCCGCTGATGCCGCTTTGTCCGTCGTGCGGCCAGATCAACTCGACGCGCGTAACGGCCTATCATCCCGATCGCGATACGGTCGAATTCTCGTGCGAGCGATCCTTTGGCGGGTCTCACGGATGCGGCTTCAAGGGCGAGCAGAGCGTGCTCGGGGGTCTTGCCAAGGCGCAATGGAAAGTCGATTGGGCGCTGCGATGGTTCGTGCTGGGGGTCGACTACGAGCTTTACGGCAAGGACCTGATCGATTCGGCCCGGCTTTCGGCCCGGATAGTAGATGTTCTCGGCGGCCGTGCGCCGCTTGGGTTCCATTTCGAATTTTTCCTGGACGCCGGCGGCGGCCGAGTCTCGAAATCCAAAGGCACCCAGGGAGTCAGCGTCGACCAGTGGCAGCGCTATGCGCCGATCGAAGTGCTCAAGTATTTTCTGATGCTCAATCCGCGCCGCGCGCGCAAGCTGTTTCTCGAGTCGATTCCGCAATACGTCGACGAATACCTCGACGAGTTGCGCGTCTATGCGAAAGCCGATCCCGGCTCGCAGGCGCGCCGCAATTCGCCGCTCGGGTTTGTCTTCCACAAGACCAGTTCGAAGCAGTTCAACTCGGAGCTGAGCTTCGGGATGATCATGCATCTGGTCGCCGCGTTGGGGACCTCGGACCGGAGCCTGATCTGGAATTATCTGAAAGGCTACGACCCCGGAATCGATAGCGATCCCGAAACGCTCGCAATGGCGGAGTCGCTGGTCGATTGCGCGCTCAATTTCTACGCCGACTTCATCGAGCCCAACAAGCAACGCTACACCCCATCAGACGGCGAGCGCGAGCAGTTGCAAGCGCTGTCGGCGTATCTCGGGGCGCATCCCGATGCGAGCGCGGAAGAAATCGAGAAGACGATCTACGAATTTGGCCGCAAGTACTACGACAAGCCTGGCAAGATTTTCCCGCTGATGTACCGGACGATTCTAGGGCAAGAGCGCGGCCCGCGCCTGGGCGTGTTCATTCGGCTTGCAACGCCAGCCCGCGTCGCGCAGATCGTTGAGGCAGCGCTGACGCAGGGATAATCCGGATAGAAACAGAACCGAAAAGACCGATCTGGAAGTAGGGCCGGCGTCCCGCCGGCCCCGAAATCGATGCTCACGCCCGCACCAAGAGTTCGTCGGCCAGCCAGCGCGAGAGCATCCGCTTGATTACGGCGGGAGCGCCGGCGTCGCTGGTATGCGCCGTGATTGCCGCGCATACCGCTGCGAATTCGCCACCTTTTCTGAGCACCGCGAACGCGGCGCGCTCGGCTTCGTCCAGCGCGCGGCAGTCCACCTCACAGTTCTTGCGCCAGAGCAGAATTGAAGTGCGTTCATGCCCGGGCTGCGGGGGCGTAGTGTCGGCCCGGAACGCGCGCATCATCGTGTCGATGCGCCATTCGCATTCGAGCACTTGCAGGCTCGGATGCGATCGCATTTGGATCAGCGGCCATTGATCCGGCGCAATCGGGCGTAAATCCTCGAAGCCGAGCGGCTTTGCGTCCGCGCCTAGAAAGACCTCGACGAACGCGCGCTCGACGCGAACCAGATCGTGGAGAAACGGCCGTCTTAGCGCGACCTGCGAGCCGTGCACGAACGTCGCGAGATTCTGCGACGCGTCATTGATCGAAGGACGCTGCGGTGGATATTCGACCAGGTAAGCCGTGATCAGATTGTGGAATTCGGCATCGCCGATGGCCGCGAGCGTGACCGGAAAATCCTCCTTAATCGCGTCGAGCAGGCGATAGAAGTACGCATTCGCGTAAATCCCGATCCGATCGACCGCCGATAGCTGCGGGTCGCCGACTATCAGCGTATCAAGCCTGCCATCCGGCAATTCCCGCTCGAAGGCCAAGCCTTGTTCCACGCCGTCGCGTGCCGTGATCAGCCGCGCCAGCGACGCCTGCAGCTCTCTCAAAGGCGGCTGCATGTCACCGGCTCCGCCGAGTCGTTGCGCGCGGACGGATCATAGTTGGCGTCGTAGCTCGCGCGCGCCTGCCCGGCGGCCGCCTCCAGCACGGGGAAATCGGGAATGTTGTCGTCCCATTCGACCAGCGCCGAGACCCGGCCGAAGCGCCGCACCGCCTGCTCGTAAAGCGACCAGACTGCGGGGGGCACCGGATGGTCGTGCGTGTCGAGCAGGTAGGCACCGTGATCGCTATGGCCGGCCAGATGGTATTGCACGACGCGTTCCACCGGTATCGCCTCGATATAGCGCTGCGGGTCGAAGTGATGGTTGAACGCGCTGACGAAAATATTGTTGATATCGAGCAGGATTCCGCAGTCCGACTCGGTTGCAACCGCGCTCAGGAAATCCCATTCAGTCATCGTCGAGGCCGCGAAGGCCATATAGCTGGAGACATTCTCGATCAGGATCGGGCGCTCCAATATTTCCTGCACCTGGCGAATTCGCGACGCGACCCAATCCACCGTCTCCTCCGTGTAGGGAAGCGGCAATAAATCGTGCAGGTTGCGTCCGTCCACCCCGGTCCAGCACAGATGGTCGGAGATCCAGGCGGGCTCGAAGCGGCGCGCCAGATCGCGCAGGCGCGACAGGTAGTCGCGGTCGAGCGGATCGGCCGAGCCGAGCGACATCGAGACGCCGTGCAGTACGATCGGATAGCGCTGGCGAACCGCCTCCAGCACTTGCAGGGGCCGCCCGCCGTCCACCATGAAGTTTTCGGAGACCACCTCGAACCAATCGGCCGCCGGGTGCGCTTCGATCACGTGGCTATAGTGGGGTCGGCGCAAGCCGACACCGAAACCGAGGAAGGGGAAGTCAGCGCGATTCATCGGTTCAAGTTGGCGCTACGGAGCAACAAACGGGGCACGCCGCAGCGGACGGCGCGCCCCGCCGATCGCGCTGTTATGACCCTGCTTTGCCGCCTTTCGACGTACATTCATCGCTGGTCATCGTCATCACGAAGCCCTTGCCCTTGCATGCGTTCTTGCCCTTGCAGTCGTTCTCGGCGCTCTTGCAGCCACTATGGCCCTTGCAATCGTTGCCGCCCACGCACTTCACCTGCGGCGCACTCGCACTTGAAGCGCTGCCCGAGGCTGTTCCCGAACCCGTTCCCGAATCCTGGGCCAATGCCCCTGCGGCCAGGAACAGCGCCGCCACCGCCGACGCGATCACCGCACCTTTAGTACCGTTCTTCATCTGTTTCCTCCGTTGCCTTCGCGCGTCTATGCCTTATGGGTCCGCCGTTTAGACGCGCCGTGATTGCTCGAGGGTCACGGGCGTTTTGCCGGCTTGCAGGAGTAATTCCGATATGCGCGGCAAAAGTTACCGCATCGGCCCGGCCTCGGACTGGGGCGTAACTTTCCGCGCCGATGCGGGTATCTTCGGGAGATAGGGAGGCTCCGATGAACCTGAAATCACTGCTCAGCCTGGCGAACCGCATCATAGGGCGCGTATCTTCGTTATGGTGGGTCGCGGCGCTGCTGACGCGCCTGTTCGTCGGCTACTTCTTCTTCGAGACCGGATGGGGCAAGCTGCACGATCTCGACTCGTTCGCGATGCGGTTCAAGGAATGGGGCATCCCATATCCCTATTTCAACGCCGCGCTCTCGGCGTACACCGAATGCATCGGCGGCGCGCTGACTATCGCCGGGCTGGCGACGCGCCTGGTCTCGATCCCGATGATCATCAACATGATCGTCGCAATCTTGTCGGTAAAGTTGAAGCACGTGGCCGGGCTCGACGATTTTGTCGAGCTGGACGAGCCGCTTTACGCATTGGCCTTTGTCTGGCTGATGATTTCCGGCCCGGGACGCGTGAGTATCGACTATCTGATCAGCCGCGCGCTTCGCGCCTACCGACCCGGCGAGTTGTGATTCTCAAAGCGCCCGGCGGCGGCGAAGGATCACGGCGCCGACGCATGCCGACAGTGCCGTTCCAATCAGGGCGGGCATCAGATGCCAGACCAGCAGATGCAATCGCTCGTCCAGCGGGCATGCCAGGCGCATCAGGGCGAAGCTGAACAGCATCGCGGCCGCTCCGGCGAGACCGCCCTCGGTCGCGGCACGAAGCGGGGCGCCACGTCGGATTGCCCAGAGCATCGCGAGCCACGGAATCGCGGCCAGGCTAACGATCCAGACCGCACAGGGGATGCCGTGGCCGATGAAGTCTGAAATCGCGATTTGTTCGTCAACCGGTTCGTGGAACAGCAGCAGGGCGGAGCCTGCCGCCAGCGCCAGTATCAGGATGAGTCCCAGTCGGCTGGATTCCCGCCCTGGAATCGCCGCGCGCAGGGCGCGGGCGGCTGCGATCAGCGCGGCGGCGGAGAAACCCGCGACGCTCGCCAGATACCAGGGATTACGAAGCTGCTCCGGCAAGTCGCTCCGGTAGCCGTGCCGGATCCACAACAGCAGCATCGCGGCTTCGAGCAGTATCCAGAGGGCGAGCCGCGTGCTCACCGGCCATACGCGGCGCACTGGTGTGAGCTCGGCGGCCATGCGCTCGACCAGCTCGCGATGGACTTTCTCGAAGCCCGATAGTTCCGGCGCGCTAGCCATTTCGTTCACATTCACTCACGGATGATCTTCCTCAAGGCCTTGTAGGCGCGATGCGCCCGGACCTTGAGCGCTCCCACGCTGGTGCCGGCGCGCGCCGCGGCCTGCTCGACGGTCATGCCTTCGAGCTTGAGCATCGCAAACGCCTCGCGCTGAGGTTCCGGCAGTCGCGCCATCGCGTCGCGCAGGCTGGGTTCAGGCTGCGGCTGCTCCGGGCTGGCGCTTTCGGGAATCCGGTCGGTTAGTTGCTCGAAGCGGGCGCGCGTCCAGTAGCTGCGGGCGTGATCGGCCGCGACGTTGCGGGCAATCGCAAACAGCCACGGTTCGAGCGGGCGCGAGGGCTGATAGGTGTGCCGCGCCTGGAACAGGGCCAGCATCGCATCCTGGTAAACGTCCTCGAGTTCGCTGCGATCGGCGATACGCCGGCGCAGGAAACTCATCACCATCGGGCCGACATCGTCGAACAGCAGGCGGCATGATTCGCGATCGCCGTCCTGCACGCGCGCCATCAGCATCGCACGCCTGCGGCTGCGTTCTTCAGAGACGCTGGTGGGCGTTCCGCTCACGAGGCTCGCCGCCGCTGGTCCAGCCGTAGGTAATCTGCGACCACGCGAGCTATCGACTACACGATCCGGCTGGCCGAAAAAAGAATCGGCGAGACCGGTGCCGAATCGGCAGACCTCGGCAGTCGTCATTGCAGGGAGTCTCCCACTGCTAATTCGGCGGCTGTGGCCAATGGTTACAGCGTAACCGGGGCGGACGGGCGTTCAGACGAACTCGGCGAAGATCGAATCGGCGATTTCAAGGCCGCGATCGCTGAGAAGCACTCGCCCGTCTTCGCGCAACAGCAGCCCCGACTCGAACAGCAGCGCGGCTCGCGCGCCGAACAGGTCGTCGAAGTCGCATCCCAGATGCGTCTTGAAGTCGTCAAGCGCGAAGCCGTTGCGCAGGCGGAGATTGAGAAAGACGAACTCTCCTGCCGCGGCGCGGCGGTCGATCACTTCGGCGCCGGCCTCGGCGATACCATCGCGCGCCGCCGCGGCGATGTAACGGGCGGGACTCCGCTCGTTCCACCATCGGCGGCCGATACCCTCACCCTCGCCCTCTCCCTGGTCAGGGATAGGGAACAGAAAAGCGCCCTCTTCTTGGAGAGGCAGAGGAGATAGCGGGGAGGAGCCGCGACTGGAGCACCCCTCCCGCGCCTGCGGATTGTCCGCAGGCGCAAGCCGGGAGAGGTCGGCGAGCGACTCGCCTCGGCGAGTCGCTCGCCGGGTGAGGGCAAAGCTGTGGGCGCCGGCGCCGATGCCGAGGTAGCTTTCGGCCCGCCAGTAGGCCAGATTGTGGCGCGACTCGTGGCCGGGCGGAGCGTAGTTGGAAATCTCGTACATCTTGTAGCCGCGCGCCGGAAGCTCGTTGCGGACCATCGCGAACATCGCGGCCTGCTCTTCGTCGGGATGCGGCCGGATGCGCCCGCGTTTCAAGTCGGCGAAAAACGGCGTGCCCTCTTCGAAGGTCAGGTTGTACGCCGAGACATGGTCGGGGCCGAGCGCCGCCGCGCTCTCGATATCGCGCCGCACGCTCGCCGCCGTTTGACCCGGCACCGCGAAGATCAAGTCGAGGTTGAGGCGCTCGAAGCCCGCGCGATGGGCCATCGCGGCTGCCGCGCGCGTTTCGTCGGCGGTGTGAATCCTCCCGAGGAATCTCAGGATCGAGTTATCGAACGATTGCGCGCCGAAGCTGATTCGATTTACTCCCGCCGAGCGAAAGCCGCGCAGCTTGTCCGCATCGACAGTGCCCGGATTGGCCTCGAGCGTTATCTCCGCGCCGCGCTCGATCCCGCATCGGCGATCACTCGCGTCGATCAAAGCCGCGATCGATTCAGGCTTGAACAGCGAGGGCGTACCGCCGCCGAGGAAGATGGTCTTGATCCGCGCGCCCGCCCACGGCGGATCCGCGGCGCGGCGCGCAAGCTCGGTGTTCAGCGCGGATACGTAGTCTTCCTCGGGCCAGGTGGCCGCGGCATGCGAATTGAAATCGCAATAGGGGCACTTCGATTGGCACCAGGGAATATGGATATAAAGCGAGAAGGCCATCAGCAGCGGTTTCAGCATCTCACGGGCTGCGCGCCAGCTACAACCCGTCTGGCCGCGCCGATATACTTGGCCGTCATACCCGGACGTCATAACTGGATGAGCCGCCCGAAGATCGAAAATTCCCTCGAGAGCGACAGCGTCGGCGCCGCGGCGCCGCGCCCCGCCGGAGCCACCGCTTCGAGCCTGGCCGGGGTGGTCGCGGCGGGAATACTGCTGAGCCGAATCGCGGGACTGATCCGCGAGAGCGTGTTCGCGCACTATCTCGGCAATTCCGACGCGGCCGACGCCTTCAAGGCCGGCTTCCGAATCCCGAACATCCTGCAGAACCTGTTCGGCGAGGGCGTGCTTTCGGCCTCGTTCATCCCGGTCTACAGCCGCCTCCTCGCCGATCATGATGACGAGACCGCCGACCTGGTCGCATGGGCGGTCGGCGCGATACTCGCGCTGGCGACCTCGATATTGGTCGTGATCGGTGTGCTCGCGGCGCCATATCTGATCGACGCGATCGCGCCCGGCTTCCACGGCGGCAAACGGGAGCTGACTATCGCTCTCGTGCGGATCCTTTTTCCCGGCAGCGGGCTGCTCGTGATGTCGGCGTGGTGTCTCGGCGTGCTGAACAGCCACCATCGATTTTTCGCGTCGTACACCGCACCGGTGGCGTGGAACGCCGCGATCATCGCGACGCTGATTATCTACGGCCCGCGCCGCGCGGAGGAACGTCTCGCGATCGATTTGGCGTGGGGCGCGGTGGCGGGCGCGGCGTTGCAAGTCGCGGTGCAGATCCCGCAGATGGTCCCGCTGATGCGGCGCGTGCAGTTCAATTTCGCCCACACCGCTACGTCGCTGCGGGCGGTCTTCAACAATTTCGTTCCGGTCGTGACCGGCCGCGGCGTGGTCCAGTTCAGCAGCTACGTTGATAATCTGCTCGCGAGCCTGCTCCCGACCGGCGCCGTCGCGGCCCTGAACTACGGGCAAATTCTCTACATCCTGCCGGTCAGCCTGTTTGGGATGTCGGTGGCGGCGGCCGAGTTACCGGGGATGTCGCGCGCGTCGGGAACCTCGGAGCAAATCGCGGCGGCGCTCCGCACGCGGCTCAACGCGGGCCTGCGCCAGATCTCGTTCCTGGTCGTGCCTTCGGCGGCGGCGTTCCTGTTCCTTGGCGACGTAATCGCGGCGGCGATTTTTCAGTCCGGCCAGTTTACCCATCGCGACGCGCTCTACGTATGGGCCGTGCTGGCGGGTTCGTCAATCGGCCTGCTCGCGGTCACGATGGGCCGTCTGTACAGCTCGGCCTTCTATGCGCTGTGGGACACGCGCACACCGCTCAAGTTTGCGGTGATTCGCGTGGCGCTGACGCTGGTGCTCGGCTACCTGTGCGCGATTCCGCTGCCACCGATGCTCGGCGTTGCTCAGCGCTGGGGCGTGGCGGGACTTACGGTCTCGGCCGGCGCCGCCGGATGGCTGGAGTTCGCGATGCTCCGCCGATCGCTCAACCGGCGAATTGGGCCAACCGGACTAAATCGCGCGTTCCTGATGCAGCTATGGTCGATGGCGCTGGCGGCGTCTGCGGCCGGATTCGTGGTCAAGGTCAGCCTGATCGGCGTGGGCCCGCGCCTGATGGCCCTGGCGGTGATACCGGTCTTCGGCGGCGTCTATGTCGGACTGGCGTACCTGCTCGGAATGCCGGAGCTGATTCGCGTCGCCAACCGGGTCAGATCGAGTCTCGGGTTGCGCGCATGATCGCTTGCCTTACCCCGCCCTGGACTTCAGCCCGCCGCTGTCTCAAGGTAGTGGCCGGTTTTGAATTTTCGCTTTCAACCGGCGAACCACCGATATAACCCAAACAAAAGCAAAATAACCGCCAAGACGACCAATGCGAATTTGCCTTTGTATGCTTCAAGATCGAGGGCGAGAGCGCAGTCAGCACAGTGCGGTGCGCCCCGACGAGCTTTGACCTGCTCTACTGTCAGCGCGGTTTCACATTTGGCGCAGCGGTATTCTTTCGTCAAACCAGTCTCTCCGCTTCGGCTAAAAGAACGTAGGCCAAAAGGCGGGCTTCTGATGCTCTTAAAAGCGCGTAGCGTGACCCTTGCTGCTCCCCAATTCGTAACTCGATCATCGGCGCTCCCAAAGGCGAGACGCGATCGACACGAATCGAGTCAGTGGGGCTGTCGATAATTTTCGGCACGGCGTTGGTCTCCCATGCTCGCAGTTTTGGGAATGTCGCGAGGATACTGCAGTCATGCCCACCCGAGCAAGTAGAGGCGGCAGGCGGGCGGATTCCGCGCAAAACGCGCTCCGCGTCTTCGAGGAAGCGATAGGTGGTAGCCGAGCTGACCCCGAAGCGCTAGTATTATTTGGTCGCGCTCGAGAGTTCAGTTTGCCGTCTCGACGGCGTATCGTAGAAAACTGGTGCCAGCTCTTGCTTCTGGATGAGGTGCGATCATGAGGAAAGTCATCGTTGTACTGGCAGGCCTGGCTCTGCTCCTAGGCGTTCAGCCGGTGAGGGCTCAGGACGACGACGGTCCGTCGGCCCAAGTCGAGACCGACTCCAGTGGGGACAGTACGGTAACGACAGACAACGGAGCAGGCGCCATGACTCAGTCCAGTGGTGACGACCCGGTAGAGATCGATAACTCAGAAGGAGATGCTGTAGGAACGGTAACAGTCCAACCTGATGATCCGGACTAGAGAGCGTCCCAATTTCCCGCCCGAAATTTCTTACCTCGGACAGCGCCAGCCTAAGAGCACCGCCCCGATTTGCCTCGCCGTCGTGCTTGAAGAAAGGCAAGTTTCTATGGCCACATTCAGATCACCCTCAGAATGCTGGTCAGCACTGCAACGGCTGCCTACAATGCGGCAAATGAAGACGTGGAGCAGGGCGGGCTACTTGTCGAGCGCGTTCGAGATTGAGCATGTTGAAGCAAAACGGATCACCGTGAAGCTCAAGAACAATAACCTGCGAAACATTTCAGAAAACGACTTTATGAAGGTTTTTGACAGATGGCCGGACTATCTGAAGGGACGCATCTCGCGTGAAGCACTGGGGACGCTAACTCACAATTCCACATACATCCTCACGATTCTGCATGAGCTCGAAGGCTTGAGTTAATTTGGGCTACAAATTAGCCCTCGCAAGCCCGCACGACGAATGCAAGCGAAACGCGTCCGATACCACGCGCGCGGCGAGATTTAGACATGCGCGGGGGGATTCTAAATGAAAACAGCGATCCGTCGCTGGCTAGCGCTTCTGGTTTGTATAGCGCTTCTCGGGCTGCCGCTAACAGCTCTCGCGCGCGGCGTCGGGGGGCACAGCGGCGGTCACGGCGGAGGCTACTCTTCTCACGGCTTCCATAGCGGCCATTCATCTTCTTCGTCCGTCCACGTCCGGGGCTATACGAAGCGGAACGGCACGTATGTCACGGCCCACCACCGATCCGCACCCGATCACTCCAAGGCCAACAATTGGAGCGCGAAAGGTAACGTGAACCCGTACACCGGAAAAGGAGGGACCAAGAATCCCTGACTAACGCGCGAATTAGTTCTGGGCCGCCGCTGACCGAATCTCCAGGACTTCATCGCTGGGTCTCCGCTCACGATTTCTCGCGCGCCTGCATATAGGCCCTCAGGACCGCATTCATGCGGGTTTGGTACCGCCGCCCGCGCGCCCTGAACCAGTCGAGGACCTCCCGATCGATGCGCATCGTAATGGGTTCCTTGCGCTCGGGCATCACGAGCTTCGCGCTCTTCCAGAACTTGGCGTCCGTAGGTTGAGCATCCGGATCGGACCTAGCGGCAGCCGTCAAGGCCCTCTCGCCGATCGCGTCGAAGCGCGCCCAGTTGGTCCTACCGCGCCTTCGCGCGCGCTTCGCGATACGCTTTGCGTTCATGGTGACGATCGTCAACTCTGGAACATCCCATCGTTCAGCGGCTCGATGCGGAGCGCACAGTCTTGCCTGTGGCGCGATCGCCGTTGAGACGCTCGATCGTGATCGAGGTGCTATGGCCTTCGAGCAGTGGCGCCAGGACGACTTTGCCGCCGTGCGATTCCACGAAGTCGCCGCCGTCAACCGTTTTGCCGCGCCAGTCTTCACCTTTGACCAGCACGTCGGGCTTGACCGCGCGCACGATCTCTTCGGCCCGCGGGTCGTCGAAGACCACGACGTAGTTGACGGCTTCGAGCGCGGCGAGAATCCGGGTGCGCTCGGCGGCCGAATAAATTGGGCGGCCGTTGCCCTTGATCTCGCGCACGCTGCGGTCGCTATTGACGCCCACCACCAGCACGTCGCCCTGGCCGCGGGCGAAACTCAAAATCTGCACGTGGCCGGCGTGAAGCAGGTCGAAGCATCCGTTGGTGAAAACGATTCGCCGGCCCGAGCGGCGCTCGCGATCAAGCGCGAGTCCGAGCTCGTCGATCGAAAGAATCTTGTCGCCGTAGCGATCGTGCTGTTGGCCCAGCGCGCGTTGCAGATCTTCCGGCGTGATCACCTCGGCGCCGTGGCGGCTCACTTCGATTCCCGCGGCCAGGTTCGCGATTGTCGCCGCGGTGGGGAAACTCAGTCCGGCGATAACGAAGAGCCCGAACACCGTTAACACGATGTCGCCGGCGCCGGTGACGTTGTAAACCTCGCGCGGTGCGGTCGGAATATAGACTCCGGCGTGGCCGCGCGCCGCCAGGTACATCCCGTCGCGATCCAGCGTGATCAGGCAGGCCTGCAGGCCGAGCTTGTCGACCATCGTTTCGGCCGCTTCGCGCCAGGCCTCGCGATCGGTGAGCTTGATCCCGGTGGCCAGCTCGCTCTCGTAACGATTGGGCGTAATCGCGGTGGCGCCGTGATAGATCGCAAAGTCCGGGGTCATCCGCGGATCGATCACGATCGGGATTTTGCGCGTGCGCGAGCCGTCGATCAGATCGCGCAGCAGTGCGGGCGTCATCAGGCCCTTGTTGATGTCCGAAACCAGCACGCCATCGGACCGCCGCAGCTCCTGCTTGAGCCGGCTGCGAAACGCCCGCTCCAGTTTGGGTTCGAGCGGGCGCGGGTCTTCGTCGTCGACGCGCAAGAGCTGCTGCGTGGCGCGATTGGCGGATTGCACCGAGCCGAGCATCCGCTCCTTCACGATCGTCGGGCGATCGGGGTCGGTCAGGATCGATCGGGTGTCGACGCCAAGGTCGCGAAAGATCTCGCGCAGCATCGAGCCGTTGCGATCGGCGCCGACCACGCTGAGCGCGCTGACCGTGGCGCCCAGCGCCCGCAGGTTCGCCATCACGAAGCCGGCGTTGCCGGGTTTCTCCTCGCGCCGATGGACTTGCAGCACCGGGATCGGCGCCTCGGGCGAGATGCGCGAGACCTCGCCCCACAGATAGCGGTCGAGAATCACTTCGCCGGCGGCGAGCACGCGCAAGGGCTTGAGGGCCGGCAGCGTCGCGGGTGCGGGATGTGAAGTACTGCGGCTCATGCCGCCGATAGTATTGGATCGCGCGCCGACAGATAAGCTTTCGGATGCGCGACGCCGTCAGCGAATCCGATATCCCCCATCGACGAACAGCGACGTTCCCGTCACGAAGTCGGAGGCGTGCGAGGCGAGGAACACCGCCGCGCCGGCGCATTCTTCGGGCTTGCCGAAGCGGCGCGCGGGCGTGCGCATGACAATTTCGTCATGGAACGGGCCGGATTTCACCGGCTCGGTCATCGCGGTCTCGATCCATCCGGGCACGATCGCGTTGACCTGTATGTTATGGCGCGCCAGCTCGATCGCCATCGACTTGGTAAGTTGCACCAGGCCGCCCTTGGCAGCGCTGTAGGCCGGGACCGCGAGCGCTCCGAAGAAGGCGTACTCGCTCGCCACGTTGATAATCTTGCCGGCCTTGCGCGCGAGCATCGATTGCGCGGCGAGGCGCGACAAGATGAAGCATGCGGTGAGATTGGTCTCGAGCACAAGATCCCATTGCGCCGGCTCGAGCGTGAGGGTGGGAGATATCACGGAGATTCCGGCGTTGTTGACCAGGATATTCACCGGCCCGAGCTCGCGTTCGACCTGATCGAGCGCGGGCTTTAGCTGCGCGCGATCGCTCACGTCAACTTCGAGCGCGAGCGCGCGGGCGCCCAGCGCCTTAAGCTCGGCGGCGACGGCGCGATTCTTTTCCGGGTTGCGGGCCACGATCGCGACCGCCGCGCCGGCTTCGGCCAGTCCCAGCGCGATCCCGCGGCCGATCCCGCCATTGCCGCCGGTGACGATCGCCACAGTTCCGGCCAGGTCGAACATCGTGGGAGCGCTCATCGCGAGTTTCCTCCAGAGCGGAACTAACCACAGATGAACGCAGATTCAAAAGTGCCCGTTTTGGCCGGATACCGCGCTCGACACGCGGCGGTTCGCGACGACAATATAGACGCTTATGGGACTACGAACGGTTGAACAATACAAAAATTCGCTGCGCGACGGACGCGCGGTTTTCTTTCGCGGCCAGAAGGTTGCCGACGTAACTACTCATCCCGTGATCGGAATCGCGGTGGAGCATGCGGCGATCGACTACCGGATGGCGCACGATCCGCGCTATCGCGAGCTGGCCGTGGCCGACGACGGCGGCGAGCCGTACAGCCGTTATTATCAGGTGCCGGCCAGCGCGGACGATCTGCTGGCGCGCAGCCGGTTGATCGCGGCCTCGACCCGCGAAGGCGCGACGCTGGTCGTGCTGATCAAGGAAATCGGGACCGACGCGCTGTTCGCACTGCGCATCCTGGGCGCGAAGATGGCCGCCGCGGGCAAGCCCGAATATCGCGAGCGCGTCGAGAAATACCATCACTACTGCCGCGACCACGATTTGGCGGTCGCGGTCGCGCAGACCGACGTCAAGGGCGACCGCTCGCTGGGGCCGTCTGCGCAGGAGCATCCCGACTACTACGTGCGAATCGTGGAGGAACGCGCCGACGGAATCGTGGTGCGCGGCGCCAAGGTCCACACCTCGGTCGCGACCAACACCAATGAGGTGATCGTGCTGCCGACCCGCGCGATGCGGCCCGAAGACCGCGCGTACGCGGTCGCGTTTGCGATTCCCGTCGCCACGCCGGGGCTAAGACTGATCGCCAGCGCGCACGGCAGCGGCGACAAGGACCCGATCGAGCATCCGATCAGCGCGCGGCACAAGATGATGGAAACGCTGACCGTGTTCGACGACGTGTTCGTACCCAGGGAGCGCGTGTTTCTGCAGGGCGAGGTCGAGTTCGCCGGGTTGCTGGCGTTGACCTTCGTGCGGTTCCATCGCTTCACCGCGGTTTCATACAAGCTGCCGCTGCTGGAGCTGCTATGCGGCGCCGGCTACGCGATCGCCGAGGCCAACGGCGTGCTCAGCGCCGGCCACGTGCGCGACAAGCTCACCCATTTGGCTGCCTATCACACCGTCGTGCGCGGGCTAATCGAGCACGCGGCCGCCTCGTGCACGGTCGAAGAAGGAGTCGCGGTGCCCAACACGCTGCTCACCAACGTCGCCAAATTTCACTTCGCCCACAACTACCATCAGGCGGTGCAAATCGTGCAGGACCTCGCAGGCGGGCTGCTGGTCACGGCGCCGGCGGCCGAGGATCTGACCAGCGAGGCGACCCGCGAATACGTGCTCAAGTACCTGGGCGGCAAAGCGGGCTTCGGCGCGGAAGCGCGGCTGCGATTGATCAATCTGATCGGCGATCTGACGGCCTCGGACTTCGGCGGCTATCAGGAGGTGCTCGCGGTGCATGCCGAAGGCGGCTTCGAGGCCGAAAAGCTGCAAGCCTACCGCGAGTATGATTTCAAAACGGTCGCATCCTGGGCGCGCAAGCTGGCAGGAGTGTAGCGATGGAAATAAAGCAGAGAACCGTCGGAGTGATCCTCTTTCCCGGCTTCGAGTTGCTCGACGTCTTCGGGCCGCTGGAGGCGTTCGGGATGGTGCCGGATCGCTTCAAGCTCACGATGGTTGCCGATACGGCCGGGCCGGTCGCGAGCGCGCAAGGACCCAAAGCAATCGCGGAATACAGCTTGAGGAGCTGCCCACATCTGGACTTGATCCTGGTGCCCGGTGGTATCGGGACGCGCGATGGAGTGAACAATGCGGCGTTCCTCAACTCGATCCGCGAGCTTTCGGATCAGGCCGAGATTACAGCCTCCGTATGCACGGGCTCCGCGTTGCTGGCGCGCGCGGGTCTGCTCGACGGCAAAAGCGCGACCAGCAACAAGTGGGCGTTTCAGTGGGTCGTGACGCAGGGGCCGGGGGTTACGTGGGTGAAGTCGGCGCGATGGGTCGAAGACGGCAAGTTCTGGACATCATCGGGAGTCTCGGCAGGAATCGACATGGCGCTGGCGATCATCGCGAAGCTCGCGTCACACGCCGACGCCGAGAAGGCCGCGGTCCGCATGGAATACGAATGGCATAGCGACCCGGCCAACGACCCGTTCGCGAAGATCCACGGGTTGGTGTGAGCTCGCAAAAGCGGGGCTCGAGCGATCGGCGGGAGATTCGCCGAGAGAGGCATTTCCGTTATCATCGTCTGACAATCGGAGATTCCGACAGAACATGAAAACGGCAGCGACGAGAATTGGCAGAAGGGGAACCGTGGTCATTCCGGCCAAGCTGCGCCGGCGATTCGGTCTCGAAGAGGGAAGCTTTGCGGTCGCCGAGGAACGTGCGGAGGGCGTCCTGATCCGACCGGCGGTGGTCATGCCGGTCGAAGTCTATACGCGCGAGCGGCGCGCGGAGTTTTTGCTCAATAATGCCGTAAGCGCGGCCGACTACCGGCGCGCGCGCGCCGAGGTCCGGCGGATGGGTCTGGATCCGGACCGGATTGACCACGTCAAGCCGGCTCGCGTTCTGAAGCTTGCCTGACGTGCGACGCCGCCGCTTGCCGGGTCGAAGCCTCGGAGCCAGGAATACGGTTCTTCTGGGCCGGTTCGACATCGACCCATATGCAGCGCTATGTTCCCGCCGAGCACAGCGCTCGTTGCTCCGAGGACGCGCTCTTGCAAAGCCAAGGGAGGATGTGAATGGAGCCTTCCCCAAAATTACCGGTCAAGCCACTGGCAAAAGAGGCGTTTCTCCTTCCCTTCAAGCATTTGCAAGTATTCGTCCGACTGGCTGCTGTTCCGGTTGGCTTGACCATCCTGTCGCAGTTTATCGGCGGCTTCTTAGCGAGCGTGACCGGGCATTGGTACTTTAACGGGGTCTGGTTGGGCTTTCTCGACTTTTGTGGCGTTCCGTTCTTTGTCGGATGGACGAAACTTGCGGTCGAGGGCACGGCCTCAGTAGCTGACAGGTCCTATTTCACATTCGGCCGGGTTGAGATTCGTTATCTTGTGGCACAAATAATACTGAGTGTCCTCTTGGTAGGTCCTGTGGGGATCTGCCTGTGGTGGGCATATGACTCCAATTGGGCAGCGGCTCCGATCGCGATGACCGTTACGGCCCTCGTGATAGTGCTCTGGGTCGGTTGGCGATTCATGTTCCTTTTGACAGCGCTCGCGCTGGACCGCTATGCGGGGGTCAACGCGGCCTGGCGTCAGACGAAGGGGGTCGTGCTTCGCATTCTCGGAGTCATCACGCTGTCCTCCATTCCGATAAGTTTTGCTCGTGGAATTGTGGGCCGCATCATCGGGTCATCCGTGGCCACAGATGTGACCTCTGTACTTACTCTGCGGATATACGGCATCGCTACCCTGTTCCTATCGACCGCCGTGTTTACAGGGGCAATTGCGCTCTGCTATCGATTCAAGATCGCCGGATCGGGAAGGCCCGAGTAGATCGACCTACCGTTCTCAGTCTCCAATCCCTGAAGTCACCTTACTGCGATCACGACAGATCGACCAAAGCAGGACAATAGCCGCTGAGAGGTCAACGCGCCCAGATTTCCCGCGTGAGAAAGATGGGCAGAACCGGATCGAAGAGAACCTTGAGCGCGGAGGTCCGGCGGATGGGACTCGACCTGGGCGGGATCGACCGCGTCAAGCCAGCCGGCGTTTTGAAGCTTGCCTGACGTGCGACGAAAAGAGCGCGTTTTCCTTGACGCGAACGTGCAGTCGTTTGAAAATCTCAGCGTAAACCCATGAACACGCCAGTATGAGCAAAGGCCGCGTTCACGGCGTCAATTGCATCGTCAGGGGCAGACTCTTTGCTCAGCCGTTCTCGGATACTTCTGAACTGATCAATTTGGGTCCCCCACGCGTGAGCCTCAAATCCTTTGCGCCATACAGTCAGGATCGTGCCCTTGCCCACCCCGCGAGCTGTCTCCGCTGAGAACTTTGCTTCGCACACGCGATAGATCAGCTCACGCACCGGGAGCGACGCCAAGTGTTTGCGAGCACCCAGGGCGCCCAACGCCATTTGGCCGCCGGTCCCTATAGCGCCACGTCCTGCGGGATCGTTTACGATTGTGGAGCCGTTGACACTCGACACCGTAAAGACATGCGGGAAGTCTTGCTTGTCCGTACCACACACCAGGAACGATGTTCGCAGGCTGAACTCTCGGATTAGCTTGTTTACTATAGCGAACTCGCTGTCGCCGAATTGCCTACGACCCTTCTTCCGAAATTCCTCAAGGGACATGTCGTAGCGGCCTAGGATCGTGCTTTCGATCTGCGCTCGAAGCTCCGCGTTCCAGGCGTCCTGCATGGCCTTTCGAGTCTCGGCCATTCCTTCTGTCAATCCTCGCTGTTTAAGGGCGAAAGAGGCACGAGCAACAACGTCCGTCGCGTAAGTCGGAGAGCCCGCGTACATTGCCGACCAGCGACTACTAAGCTGAATCAGTTTGAGAGCAACATCGTCGGTCGCCGGTATTGAGTCATCCGAATGCGACAACATCATGTCGCAAGCACCGACGACGCATCCATCATGCAGCAATGAACTCGCAGCGACGCAAACGGTCACATTAGCCTCCTCGGCTGGAGCCGGTTCCTGATCCCCGGCTCAAAGTCGTCAGGCTGGTAGTTATCATAATCCTCGTATGAAGTGAGTAATCCTGGAATTCTCGACTGCGCAGACTTCGCTCGAAATGACAGCAAGACGAGACTCCATAGCTTGTCGCGCTTCGGGCGTGAAGTTGAAATCGAATCACCGGCGGGACGCCGGCGCTACTTCCCGAAGTGGGACCGGCGTCTCGCCGGTCATTTTTCTCATTTGAGCCGCGGTGCTCCCGCTGGTCGCGTTGCGATCCGGCCCTACTTCGTCGGCGGCAGGACCAGAATCTGGCCGCTCATCTCCGGTTGATGCATCGTACAGTAGAACGGGAACAGGCCTTCCTGATGGAAGGTGAAGACGTACGAAGTCTTCCTGAGCGGCGGCAGATCGATGAACATCAGGACGTTGAAGCGCGGATCGGCCAGCATCAGGTTGTGATCGTCGTCGGGCTGGAGATTCCAGAAGCTGATTTCGGTCGGCTGGTCGCGACGGACTGCGATGAACGACGGCGAGAATGCGTAAACCTCGCCGAAATGCGCGATCGTTTCCCTGGGGCTGGTTTCCTTTATCGCGACGGCTTGCGTGAGGACGGTGAATGCGGCGCCGGCGTTGCCGGTTCTCGTGACCGTTACGATTCGTGAGTTGGCCGCGTTCGGAAGATAGTAGGGCTGCGCGGATACGGCCCTGGCCGCGCCGAGTAATGAGGTGGCGATCGCGAGAGCAGCGGCGGATCTCCTCACGGCGCTCGCCATGGAAGCTAGTTCTCGGTGCGGAGCTCGATCGTGTTGCCGTCGGGGTCGAGGATCCAGAGCTGGCGCCCGGCGCCCATCCCAGAAGGCCCCTCCAGGTACTCGATTCCCAGCTCCTTGATCCGCGCCCGGGTCGCGTCGAAGTCCTCGACCTCGATCGCCAGATGGGGTCCGAGCGGATCGATCTTGCGGCCGTGGTTCTCGCTGCAGATGAGATGAATCGCATTGTTGCCCAGGCCATACCAGGCGCCGCCGAAGCCGAAGTTGGGACGCGGTATCGGTTTGAGGCTGAGCACGCCTTCGTAGAAGCTCCTGGCCTTGCCGAGGTCGCTGATCCGAAGTCCGGCGTGACTGAAGGCCTTTGGTTTAATCATGATGACATCTCCTGACTGGCATCTAGCACGAAGCGATGCCGACGCGAAAAGGAAAGGTTGCCTCTTTGCTTGCGTAGCGCCGGCCTCCGTGCCGGTTGCTCATTCGAAGGCGCTCTCGCCGGTGATGTCGCGGCCCAGGATGAGGGTATGGATATCGTAAGTGCCCTCGTAGGTGTTGACGGTCTCGAGGTTGAGCATGTGGCGAATAACCGGATACTCGTTGACGATTCCGTTGGCGCCCAGGATATCGCGACAGACGCGCGCGACATCGAGCGCCTCGCTCACGTTGTTGCGCTTGGCGAAGGATACGTGCTCTGGACGCGCCCTGTTCTCGTCCTTGAGCCGCCCGAGCCGCAGGCAGACCATCTGCGCCTTGGTAATTTCGGTCATCATCTTCACGAGCTTGTTCTGCACGAGTTGGTAGCCCGCCAGCGGACGCGAAAATTGCTTGCGCGACTTGGCGTATTCGAGGGCGCATCGATAACAGGTGCGCGCCGCACCGATCGCGCCCCACGCGATTCCGTAACGGGCCTGCGTGAGGCAGGCGAGCGGCGCCTTGAGCCCGCGCGCTTCGGGAAGGCGCGCACTGTCGTCCAGCCGCACGTCTTCGAGCACCAGCTCGGAGGTGACCGACGCGCGCATCGAGAATTTGCCCTTGATATCGTGCGCCGAGAATCCGGGCGTGTCCTTGTCGACCAGGAAGCCGGTGATACCTTCGTCAACCTTGGCCCATACGATCGCGACGTTGGCGATCGTCCCGTTGGTGATCCATCGCTTGGTCCCGTTGAGGATCCATCCGCGGCCGTCGCGGCGCGCGCGCGTTTCCATCCCGCCCGGATCGGAGCCGTGGTCGGGCTCAGTCAGGCCGAAACATCCGATCAGCTTCCCACGCGCCATCTCGGGCAAGTAGCGCTGCTTCTGTTGCTCAGAGCCGAAGGCATAAATTGCGTACATCGAGAGCGCGCTCTGCACCGAGGCGAAGGAGCGCAATCCAGAGTCGCCGGCCTCGAGCTCCTGCATGATTAGTCCGTAGGCCACGTTGTTCATCCCGGCGCATCCGTAACCCTTCAGATTCGCGCCGAACATTCCGAGCTCCGCCATCCGCGGCACCAGTTCCGAGGCGAAGGTTTCGCGCGCGAAATGGCCTTCGATACCGGGCAGGACTTCGCGGTCCACGAACTGCTTGACCGTCTCGCGGGTCATCTTCTCTTCGCTGGAAAGCAGATCGTCGAGAGCGAAAAAGTCGAGGTCGTTGAGCAATACAGACATACTATACGCTCCTCAAAGATGAATTAGCATCCGATGACCGGGCATGGAACGAATCTCGCGCAGCGGGTCAGCCCAGCCGGTCGCGGGGTTTCCACGCGGCTTCGGCAGCTTTAAGATTGCTACTAGTTGCCTCGGCATAGGCCATCACATAGCCTTATACTCAGGCTAAGGGCAATGCATATCGAGACGCTTAAGGTCTTCTGCGACATTATCGAGAGCGGCAGCTTCTCTTATGCCGCGTCGCAAAATTTCGTAACCCAATCGGCGGTCAGCCAACAGGTCCGCAGCCTGGAGGACAAGTACGATTGCCGATTGATAGAACGCGGGCGGGCTGGAGTCAAACCGACCGCGGCCGGGCAGATTCTCTACAACGCGAGCAAGGAAATCGTGCGCCGTTTCATGGAGCTGGAGAATCGGCTGCGCGAGATCGGCTCGGTGGTGGCCGGCTCGATTCGGGTCGGTACGGTCTACAGCGTCGGATTGCACGAGTTGCCGCCGTACCTGACTGAATTCCTCCGCAATTTTCCCGCGGTCAACGTCCATCTGGAATATCTTCGCTCGAACAAAATTTACGAGGACCTGGTCGAGGGCAAGATCGATCTGGGTGTAGTCGCCTATCCCGCCAAGCGCAGCCAGATCGTCACGGTGGCGTTCCGCAGCGACGAGTTGGTCTTGGTGGTACCGCCGGACAATCCGCTGGCCAGGCAGAACAAGGTGAGTTTCGGGCAGCTTTCGGGCCAGAAGTTCGTCGGCTACGAGCGCGACATCCCCACCCGCAAGGCGGCCGACCGGATTTTGCGCGACCACGGCGTCAAGCCGGTCTATACGATGGAGTTCGACAATATCGAGACCATCAAGCGCGCGGTCGAAATCGGAATCGGCGTCGCGATCGTGCCCAAGCTGACGGTCGAGGTCGAAACGTCGCGGGGCACGCTCAAGGTTCTGGAGTTCCAGGAAGGGACCTTCACGAGGCCGCTGGCGATCATCTACAAGCGCGGGCGCGAGCTGTCGCCGGCGGTGAAAAAGTTCGTCGACGTGCTGACGCAGAGCCATCCGGGGCAGCCCGGCCGTCCAGAGAAGGCCGACCGCAGCGACAAGGCCGAGCGCGCGGAGAGGGCCGAGCGTCCCCACGAATCCAGTCGCGCTGAACGGGCCGAAAAGGCGGAGAAGTCAGCGTAGGCATCCGCTAGCTGCCCTGCGCCTTGCCCGCGGATGCTTCGAGCCGCTTCTCCAGCGCGCGGATTCGCCGCACGAGCTCGGGCAGGCGGGGTTGTACCGCGACCATTCGGCGCCACACGCGCATCTCGACCGCCGGCGTGCCGCCGACTACCGTGTCGTCGCGGACATTGCCGGGAATTCCGGATTGCGCGGCGACCAGCACCCGATCGCCGATATTGATATGGTCGGCGCATCCGGTCTGTCCGCCGAACTGACACCACTTCCCGATCCGCGTCGAGCCCGCCAAGCCGGTTTGGGCGGCAAAGCGCGAGTGCTCGCCGATCTCGCAGTTGTGGCCGACCTGCACCAGATTGTCGAATTTCGCCCCGCGCCGGACGATCGTCGCGCCGGCGGTCGCGCGATCGATCGCGGTGTTGGCGCCGATCTCGACGTGGTCTTCGATTATCACCGAGCCGACCTGCGGAATCTTGAACAGAGTGCCCTCGTGCTCGATAAAGCCGAAGCCGTCGGCGCCGATAACCGCCCCATTCAATATCGTGACGTGGTCGCCGATCGTGACGCCCTCGCGGATCGATACCTGGCTGTGACAGACGAAGTGGTCGCCGATTCGGACCTGCGGATAGATAGTGACGTGGGGATGGATCACCGCGTCGCGGCCGATCGCGACGCCGGCGCCGATCACGCAGTAGGCGCCGATCGAGGCCCCCTCGCCGATCGTCGCGCCAGCGCCGATCCGGGCGGTCGGATCGATTCCCGCCGGCGGCCGATAGGGCGGAAAGAAGAGTTGGAGCACGCGGGCGAAATCGAAATATGGATTGCGGCTGATTAGCGTGGGGCAGGGCGCGGCAGCGGCGAACTCTTCGAGCACGATCGCGGCCGCGGCGCTGCTCTCCCGGAGCGCCGGCAGATACCGGGCGGACCCCACGAAGGTGATCGCGCCGGGCCCGGCGGCCTCAATCGGCGCCGGCAAGGCGATTTCGATTTCGCCGTCGCCGCGCAACTCAAGTCCAAGACGCGAAGCAAGCTCTCGTAGTTTCATCTTGTCACCCACTCGCCGCCGGGGTCCGACCCGTACCGGGGCCTGCTGGAGATACGTTCAGAGAGTGACTAGGCTAATCGTCATGCACGGCGCAACGCAATTTGACGAGCTTTCCTCGCTATATCGGCAGGACTATTACGCATGGTCGCTGGAACAGTCGGCCGCGCTTCGCGAGCGGCGATTCGAGGCGCTCGATATCGAACATCTGGCGGAGGAGGTCGAGGACTTGGCCAAGCGCGAGCGGCGCGAGCTGCGCTCCAGATTGACGCGCATTCTTGTCCACCTGCTGAAGTGCCGATTTCAGCTCGCCCGCCGTTCGCGTAGCTGGGGAGCTAACCTTTTTCTGCAGCGTGCCGAGATCGCCGACCTGTTCCACGACAGCCCGAGCCTGCAGACAGAATTGCCGGAAAGCGTTGAACGCGCATACAGCGTCGCGCTGCGGCTGGCCGGAAACGAAATGCGAATGAAACGTGACCGGTGGGAGCAGCTCTTCCCGCCGCGATGCCCGTGGAGCCCGAAGCAGATCCTCGACGAGGATTTCTATCCTGCTCCGCGAGAGTAAATCGCCGGATCCGAGCAGGCAATCGTCTTAGCGACGCGCAAACAATGAGACTGTACGAGTCCAATTTACGCACGCAGTTACCAAGGCACTGAACCATCGAGGATTACGGCACTCGTACCCGGTTCGCTCGCCCTACTACCGCCGTCATCATGATTTAACCGACCGAAAGTAGAGCCTGTGCGAGACGCCACGCCCTTAGGTCTTTCATAGTGGTAAGTTATCGGCAGTGCGGTAGGCCAAGGCCGTTATGGTGAGCATAGGGTTTGCTATGCCGACGCACGGAAAGAGCGACCCATCGGCCACGAAGAGGTTATCGATCCCCTGAACTTTGCCGAAGTGGTCCGTGACCGAATGATGATCAGTCTCGGTACCCATCCGCAAGGTACCAGCCTCATGGTAGCTTCGACCGCGATCCATTACCTGAATTGTCTGATCGTCATCGACGAACCGAGGAGCCACACCTTCGTAGGGAAATTGATTCGTTATGAACTTTCCTCCAAGCTTGTTGACGACCTCCCTGATCCGATCACACATATGCTTTGCTCGAGTTTCGTCGGGGCCACTAGGCGTTAGGGTGACGTGAGCTTTAGACAACCCAAACTTGTCTCTGCTCGTGGCAGATAGCACCGTTTTGTTTCTAGGACTAGGGTCCATTGCAGCGAAGCCGCCCACGTCGATGATGTGATAGTCGCGAGCGTCACGGTCCACCTCTCCACGTAGATGCAGCTGGAAACGCTCTATCTGGTCGCGGCTGCGTGGAGGGATGATTAAGCTAACGCCTTCGCCCGACTCCGCCCGAGGAACCCGGACTCTTATTTTCGCCCGACGTTCGATATGCTCCGCCAGGTAGCACCCCGTGGCTGGGCGACCGCCGTCTAGTTTCGATAGGAGGAGTAGGCGAGCGGACTCAGCTGAACAGGCGAGTGAGATGGTCTTAAAGTATCGAGGCAAGTCACGGCGACTGCCTTCGAATTCTCACATTTGATTCCGATGGCGAGGTTGTTCGTTGAAATGCGAAGCCGCCTTGGCCTGCCGTGTTCCAAGGAGTCTTCCAGGACGAGTCGCCACAGGCGCGCAACAGAGCTGTCGTAGCCTCTTCCTACGTCAAAGCCCCCGCTTGACCACAAATCTACACCAACGGGAGGGGGATAGGCCTTAAATTCACCGAGTGTTCCCCTGGCCCACACCTGAGCCGGCCCACGGATCGCTGTCAGGCTCACCCTTCTGTTGAATTCGGCTTCGAAGTAGTATTTCGGCAGGTCCCTTATTACGTCTTGCGGCCAGTGGCCATCCTCCCAGAGCAAGTAATCATCGTCGTCGAAGCGCCTCAGGTGCGCGCCCGAAGCGATGCCTCTGCCCCCAAGCGCCGGAAGGAGCAGCCCTCCATCCTTAAAATCCCCTTCCCAGGCGCTTTCCTTGAAGGCTTCTATGAAGTCGCGCCGACGGCGGTTTGGGAAGACATTGTTGATATGGGTGAGAGTAAGTATTCCGCCCCTTTCGAGAATCGCCATGCGAATCTCGGGCCTTTCGTACAAACGTTCAGCTACCGCTACGCCTGCTGGACCCGAGCCAACGATCAAAACGTCAGGGGGATCTTCGACAATATCCTGCACGCAGGAAACTAACTCATCAGACATTCTAGACATTTTAAGACGGCGATTGGTTTGCCCCTCCTTTCCGAAGGTCTACAGCGTTGTCGCCCCTATGGCTCCGGAGCCGCCCCATTCGAGCATTGAACCGGGATCCCGTTGGGGGCACCGCCCGGAGATCCGAGCTAAAATTGCTACTTACCCACTACGAATGCGCAGCTCGTGGTGCCGCTGCCGCCGATGTTGAGCGTCGCGAACTTCCGGGCGTCCTCGACCTGGTATTCGCCGGCGGTGCCGGTCACCTGCCGGTAGGCGTCGAGCATCTGGCGCACGCCGGTGCATCCCACTGGATGGCCCGCGCCGATCAATCCGCCGCTGGGATTTATCGGCATTTTGTTGCCCATTTCGATCACGCCGTCTTCGATCGCCTTCCACGATTCGCCGGGCTTGGTCAATCCAAAGTGGTCGATCGCCATGTACTCGGAGGTGGTGAAGCAATCGTGGGTTTCGATTCCCTGCAGATCCCACACCGAATTGATTTCCGCGCGCCGCATCGCGTCGAGGATCGCCTGGCGCGTATGGGGCAGCACGTAGGCGTTGTTGCGGCTCTCGGCAACCTTGGTGTCGAACTCGATCGGCGCGGTGCGATGGCCCCATCCGAGGATTCGCGGAATCGTATCGAGCTTGAGGTTGCGGCGCTTGGCGTATTCGGCCGCGCACTTCTCGGAGGCGAGAAAGATCACCGCGGCGCCGTCAGTAACCTGCGAGCAATCGCTCACCTTGATCCGGCCGCCGATTACGGTGTTGTACTTGCTGGTCTTCTGCGCGTGCGCCTCGCTCATGTACCAGTTGCGGGTCTGGGCGAGCGGATTGCGCCGGGCGTTGGAATAGTTGACCGCCGCGATATGGGCCAGATGCTCGTCCTTGAGGCCGAAGCGCTTGTCGTATTCGTCGCCCAGCCGGCCGAACAGCTTGGGGAACGGGAATTCGATTCCTTTGGCTTCGCGATCGTACCACGCCGCGGTGCCTAGGAAGTCGCCGCCGGTCCCGGGATCGACGGTCTTCATCTGCTCGATTCCGACCACCGCGGCCAGGTTGTAGCGGCCCGCTTCGATCTCCGCCGACGCGGCCAGAATCGCGATTGAGCCCGAGGCGCAGGCGGCCTCATGCCGGCTGGTGGGCAGTCCCGAGAACGCGGGATCGATATCGACGAAGAACGCTCCGAGATGGCCCTGCTTGGCGTAAAGCTCGGCGGCGAAGTTGCCGACGTGGGCGGTCTCGATCTCCCTGGGCTCGATTCGCGTGGCCTCCAGCGCGCCGATCGTCGCCTCGCGCATCGGGGCCACAAAATGCTTGCCTTCCTTGGTCCAGTTGCGGGCGAAATCGGTCTGCGCTCCACCGAGGACGTATACTGGCGGCGTGCTCATCGTATGACCCTCCTAACCTAGGAAACCTAAGCATCTAACCGACGAAAGTCCGGCCGTAGTCCAATATCCCGCCCGTGTAGAGCTTGCCGCCGTTTGAGGCGGCCTGCTGAACCACCGGCGGAACCAGCAGCTTGTAGCGCTCGAACATCTCGATCGACTTCCTGGCGCCGAGTAGATCGATTATCACCGTTGGCGGTGCCCAATTGAAGCCGTAGCTCATGATCGTATCAACGTCGGCGGCGCTATCGGCGACTTCGCCGACCCGATTGAGCGCGTAGCCCGCGTAACCCAGGACGACCTGGCGCGCGAGGTCCGCTTCCCATCCTGAGGCCGCAGCCAGCGTAGCCATCGCGTCGCGATAGCGGCCGACTCGGTTGAGCGACTTCATCCGCTCGACGAAATCGATCTTCGCGGGAGCCTTGAAGGGCTCATAGCGGCCGGTGCCGGGATCGAGCACTTCGATCGCCTTGCCGTCGCGCCGGTAGAAGCCGCCGCGCTCGGGAGTCTTGTCGCCCAGATGGCCCTCCGCGATGCCCTTTTCGACCCAGTGCGGGAGCTTGAAGCAGGCGTGGGCTTCGTCGTCTTCGCACAGCGCATGGATATTATCGACGATCGCCTTGTGCACGTCCCATCCGACCAGATCGATCGTGGCCAGCGGGGCCATCGCGCGCCCGGTATGCGGTCCGACCAGGTAATCGATAAACGCGACGCCATGCTCGCCGGCCAGTTGCGCCGCCTCGTTCAGCACTTTGAAGCCGATCCGATTACCCGCAAAGGCCGGGCGATCACGGGCGATAATCACCTTGCGGCGAAAGCGCTTGCGCAGCATCTCGACGACTTTGGCGGTGACCGCCGGATTGGTTCCGTCGTGCGGCACGACTTCGGTGCCGGTGATCATGTGCGGCGGATTGAACAGATGGATGCCAAGGAAGTTGTGGCGGAACGACTCGCTCCGCCCGCGCGCCATCTCGGCGATCGAAAGCCCCGAGGAGCAGGTCGCGACGATAGAATCAGGCCGGCGATGATGATCGACCCGATGGAAGAACTCGCGCTTGAGGGTCAGGTCTTCGGCCAGGGTCTCGAAAATCAGCGTCGCATCGGCGACCGCGCGATCCAGGTCGCCTTCGTAGCTGCCGAGCGTGACGTTATTAGCCACCGCCTCGGCCTTGGCCACCGCCTGCGCGTCGGTGAGGCCCTCGCGGGCCTTGGCCGGGTCCCGCGCCAGCATCGTGATATGACAGCCGCCGCCGGCGAACATCGCGGCCGCGCCGCTGCCCATCGTGCCGTTGGCCCCGAGAATGACTACCTTATCGTTTCCGCCGCGCAATTCGCTTCGAGACCTGCCTTGCAGCCACCCCGCCGGTCATGGACCGCGCTCGGGGGCGGAGTATCCGCGAAAGTTCCCCGCTGCGGGCCCGTCAAGCCATCCGCAGCGGGCTCAGCTTAGCTTGGGTCATCGTGATATGCCAACAGGTGACGGCGTTCGCGATCCGGCGCGCAACCTTCGACCGCAAAGCCGGTCGCCGCGCCGGCTTTCAACCCGGGTGGGGAACTGTATAATCAAAGTGGTACTGGGGTTTAGTCTGACGCGGCTGCTCGCCGGAGTTAGCCCGGCAGTTCCCGGCTAAGGCATGCAAGCGAACTCCGAAACCCTTATCGAGCCCGGCGCACCGTCTCAAATGACGCAGTGGATGCCGGTGGCGTTGTGGTCGGCCCTCATCTTCATACTGTCGACCGAATATTTCTCCTCGGCCTATAGCGCTCGGCTGATCGAGCCGCTGCTGTGGTGGCTGATGCCCACCGCGTCGCCGCTGACGATCGCCAACTGCCACTACCTGATTCGGAAATCCGCGCACTTTACCGAATACTTCATTCTGTTCTGGTTGCTGATTCGCGGCCCGCTGGCGCGCCGGCCGCATCTGGCGCTCGCGATCTGCGCGCTATACGCCTTTTCCGACGAGGCGCATCAGATTCTGGTGCCGGGCCGAACGGCCTCGCTCTACGACGTCGGGCTGGATTTCGGCGGCGCGCTCTTCAGCCGCTTCCTGCACCTGGCGACGATCGAGATCGCGTAACCCGCGCGGCTACGCGGGTTCGAGCGACGCCGTAATCCGGTCGATTCGACCGAAAAAAGCCCGCAGTGCCGGGAACTCCGCCGGAATCTTCATCACGCCGGTGAAAGCCAGTGAGTGGAGCGTGCCGTAGAGCGCGAAATCGGCCAAACCGATGGTGCGGAAAAGGAACGGGCGCTCGCCGAGCGAATCCTCGAAGGGCGCCAGCACTGCGCGCACGCGCTCCCAGTTGGCGTCGCGCTCGCGGACCATTCGATCGCAGAAACCGATGCCGTAGCGGCGCTCGCGAACGTAGCGCCACATCGCGAGCCGGTCGGTGCCGCGCGCGCGCCAGTATTCCATCGTGTCGGGCACCTCGACGCGGAAGATCGCATCCTCGACTTCACTCTCGATATAGCGCGTCATCGCCAGATGCATCCCGCGCCACGACGGCGGCAGGATCGTCGGCTCGGGAAAAAGCTCCTCGAGCCGCATCGCGATGCGCCCGGAGTCGACGATCGTCTCGCCGCCGGCCAGCGTCAGCGCCGGCACCTGGACCTGGCCCGAGGCGACGATCAGCTCCTTGCGTTCGAGATAATCGACCTCGACCACCTCGAACTCGACGCCCTTATATTCCAGGATCTTACGAATCTTGGCGCAGAACGGGCTCGGCAGGAATTGGAAAAGTCTCGCTCTCGACATGCTGCTCAATCTCTCGATGACTTCGTCGATGGTGCTAATGCCGTTCCAACTTGTTGTCGCTTATACCGCTCTCTCATTAACACGTGGGTGTAATGCATTTGAACCGCTCAGCTTAGGCGCAAATAGTTGGAACGGCACTAGCGCAGTTGCGAAAGCCGGCGCAACACATCGTCGAGGTCGGTCGCGGCAAGCGAGCTTCGCACGAGCGCGGCCGCCGCGAGCCGCGGCGCAGGGGTGGTCTGTGCGATCGCGAGCGCCCTCATCCCGGCGCGGCGGGCTGCTTCGACGCCGGCGGCAGTGTCCTCGACGACCAGGCATTCGGCATTCCCGATCGGCGGGCGGAGGCGCAGCACAAAACCCAGGCGTCCGAGCGCGGCGAGAAAGCCGTCGGGCTCGGGCTTGCCGCGCTCGACATCCTCGGCGGCGATTATATCTACAAAAAGACGGCGGAGCCCGGCGCGCTCCAGCAGCAGCTCCGCCTCGGCGCGCAGCGTGCCGGTCGCAACGATCAGCGGAAAGCGCTCGGCGCATCGGCGCACGAAGCCGGCGGCGCCCGGATAGAGCAGGTCGCGATCGCCGATCGCGCGCATGTAGGCGGCCGACTTGCGATCGATCAGGCGCTTGATCACGGCCTCGCCGGCCGCTCGGCCGTTCTCGTTAAGGGTTGCGGTGAAGCACTCGCGATCGGTGTAGCCGAGAAAGCGGCTGAAGTATTCGGCCCGGCTCAGCTCGATTCCCTCCTCACACAGCGCGGCCGTGTACGCCGCGAAGTGCAGCGACTCGGTATCAACCAGCGTGCCGTCCAGGTCAAAGATCACAGCGCGAATCATCGGGGGAAGAATACCTCACCCGCGCCCCCTCTCCGATACGGATAGGGGCGTTCGGTTCGTGGTGAACTTGGTTCCCCTTCCCGTGCCGGGAAGGGGGCTAGGGGTTAGGTCCGATGAGGATTCGCCGCTCGCGGCTCACGGTGGTGGGGCGAACCGTGCGCCCCACAGATGGGCGCGCTCGGGCTCGATGCGCACTACCAGGTTCTTGTCCGCGCTGGTGAGGACCATCGTGCGGTATTGCGGATACTTGTCGCGCAGGCCGCGCAATGCCGCCATGTATTCTTCCGGGTCTTCGACCACGCACGCGCGTCCGTGAACCAGGATGAAGGCCAGATGCGCCCAGTCCTCCTCGTAATGGTCGATCAGCAGCGCGACGCGCGAGTTCTCGGCGATGTTGCGCATCCGCTTGAGCGCGGCGCCGGTCCTGCGCTTGGGCTTCTGATCGATCACGAAATAGAAATTCGCGGCATCGAACCAGAAACAGATCGGAACGTTGTGCGGCGCGCCACTCGAATCGGCGGTCGCCAGATGCGCCAGACGCGCACCCGCCAGGAAGTCGCGCACCGCCGGCTGATTAAGCTCTTTCGCTGGATTTGAGGTCATAGCGGAGGTCATTCTCGAATCTTGCCGGCTGCTCCAGCCCCGGTGCTATTTTGCTATGCGCGCGAGCGTGTGGCGAGCGGCTTTGGCGAGGCCGGGATCGGCGGTTTGGCTGGCTGCACGCTCCAGCGCCTGCGCGGCGCGGGGCGCAGTGCCGAGATGGCCGAGCGCGCTGGCGGCGGCGCGCCGCACGCCGGGGTCGGGGTCGGATTCGAGGCATCGCAGCGCGATATCGATCGCTTCATCTTCCGCTTCACCTTGCGCGGCGTCGCTCGCGTCGGCCAGTTGCGCGAGCAGTGAGAGCGCGGCCAGTCTGACCGCGCTCTCGGCGGCGCGGCTGGCTCGCGCGGCCATCGCGCGCACCTCGGGGCCGGCAAACTTGAGGTCGCGCAGGGCGTAGAGCGCCATCTTGCGCGCGTTGTGATCGCGATGGTCATCGGGATGGCCCTCGGGAAGCTCTTGCAGCGCGATCAGGCTGCGGCGCACTTCATCGGGATGTTCGCCGGCCAGCCGCACGAGCAAATCCTTGGCGGCCCATCGCACGTCACCGTCGGGATTGGCGAGCGCTTCCAGCAGCGCGTTATGCGCGCGCAAGTCGAGCGCGCGGTCGATCAGGCTCAGCGCGTATGCGGCGCCCCATCGGCGGCCAGCGGGCTCGCTATCGAGCGCGGCGCGCAGGCCGGGAACGATGCGCGGGTCGTGGGCAGCGGCGGCGCCGAGCGCGTCGGCGGCGCGGCGCTGGACCACCTTTCGGCTGTCGCCGAGACATTCGATCAACGCGGCCAGCGCGCGCTCGGAGCAGCGCGCCCGGGCCTCGCGGGTTACTTCCGCGATCGCCTCGAGCTGGCGCTTGAGATCGTCTGATTCGAGCGCAGCCGCGAGCGGGTCGCTTTTCGTATCGATACTCATGCGGCCTTCATCACCAGCTTGACAAGGTTGGCCAGATCGCCCAGACCGAGGATGTAATTCGAGCCGTCGCCGAAGGCGCCGATCGCCGCGGCCGAGACCGCAGGGAGATCGAGCGGCTGGCCGGCGAGTGCACTCTCGAACCGCTCGATGCCGGCCGCATTCGCCAGGAAATCGCCCGACAGCATGATGCGATCGATAGTGCCGCGATCGATAGCGCCGCCGGGTCCAAGCTTGAGATGCGCTTCCACGAAGCCGAGCTGCGAGCTGAAGCGGCCGACGTGGTCGAGCGCGGCGTCGCGTTTGCGATCGTTGAGCCATCCGGAGGCGAGCAGCGCCGCGCCGCGCCGCTCGCCGCCGGTTCGCTCGGCCGTGGTGAGATCGCGCGGCTCGATTTCGCCGAGCGTATCGCCGTAGCCGCGTACGATCGCCTCCGCTAGCGCGGTCGCAGGCAAGTCGCGCCCCAGCTCGCGCACCGCCTTGGTGGAGTTCTCGCGATCGTACATCGTCGACGCTAGCGCGCCGTCGGGATCGAAGCGTTCGAGATCGTGCATCACCTCTTCCATCCCGCGATTCACGGCCAGCACGGCCTCGAAGAGCAGCGCGCCGTTGGCCGCAGTCTCGAACGAGCACAGCGCGATTTCGCGGCGCGCGATCGTGATCGCGTCGCGGCCGGGATAGAAGCAATCCAGGCCGAGCGTGCGCAGACCCTGCATCAGGCCGCGCGCGTAGCGGTTCATCACCTGATCGGGTTTCAGATGCGAATCCTGTTCGCGCAACAAGGCGGAGCGCGTGGGCAGGATCAGCGCGACGCCGAGCCATCCCTCGCCCGCGCCATAGATTCGGCCGCCGGTCAGCCGGCGATAGGCCGCGATGCCGCCGCGATTGTCCGCGCCGTCATAAAGATGGTAGCGGCAGATCGAGACCTCTCGCCCCGCCATCGAGTAGACAATCAGTACAGAGCGACTAAGGCGCGCGCCAACGGCGTCGAGAAAATGGAGACTGCAATCCGAGCAGGCAGGACGGGTCCAATCGCGAGAGGACGATCGCATCGAGGGCGGGCACATTCGAGATGCTAGCAGTTTCGCGATCGCCATTCGCGGCGCAGACGAACGCGGGTAGTGGGCGGTTCTGGAGTCGGATGGCCGGCAGGGACGCCGGCCACTACCCTGAATGAAGCTCCTACATTGGGTAGGGGCCGGCCTCCGTGCCGGCCCGTGACGTCAAAACCGCCCACTACCGGAAGGTGGTAAGTGCGAAAGCTCGGGGTGAGCGGGCTTCGTCACCCGTTTGACGCTGAGCTGCTTCTCGCGGCGGCGCACCCGGGCGAGGTCGTGATCGAGCTGGATGCCGAGCCAGATTTCGGCCCGGCTGCCGAACGCCTTGGCCAGCCGCACGGCCATCTCCGGCGAAATACCACTCTTGCCGTTCAGCAGGTTATTAAGGGCCTGGCGCGTAACGCCCAGCACCTTGGCGCCTTCGGTTACAGTCAGGCCGAGAGGTGCAAGGCAGTCGTGCCGGACGGCAAGCCCGGGATGCGGCGGGTTCTTCATGGCCATCTCGCAATCTCCTTTCAATGGTAGTCGATCAAATCCACGTCGGTGACGTTGCCGTCCTCGAACCGGAAAATAATCCGCCAATTGGCCGGGGTGGTGACGCTCCAGTGGCCGGCGGGTAGCGGGTCAGTTTGAAAAATCGCTCCGCGTTGATCCTTCGCCTGCAGCTCAGGATGACAAAAAGAGGCTCCTTTCCTGTCATTTCGAGCGCAGCGAGAAATCTACGCGGAGCGATTCGTCTCCCAGCACCCCGAATTGACCCACTACCCCATCTCTTGACGGCGCGCAAGCGGAAGAGTAGTAGGAGGAAGTGAAGAAATCTTTCTCCCAAAGGATCGGTCAAATGCCAGAGCCAAATCGCGAGCTCACCTTCACGCTAAATGGGACGGTTCACCGTCTGACTCCACAGCAGGTAGCGACGAGTGTTGAGGGCTGGCCGCCGCCACCCGTCAAAAAGTATGGCGTCAGAATTGGGCGTAGGACCTTTCCGATCAAAGACGTACTTGCCAAGGCGCTCCGCATACCGCCAGCGAGTTTCACGTCTCAACAAGCGTATGGCATCTTGATGCGCCTGGGCTTTGAGATCGAAACCAGGGCGTAATCGACGTTGTGGCCGGTGAAGAAAAAGCGGCTCCAGCGCTCCCTTTGTGAGCATTTTCTATGAAGAAGGAACCAAGCACGCTCTCGAAACTACTGCGGATAAAGAGCAGCAAAATGGGCGCATTGGTGAGCGAAGAAGAGCGGAAATTGTTGGAGCGCTTGCGAAAGCGGAACCCTAATCCACTTGAAGAGGACGAGGTGAAAGACCTGTTGCAGAAACATCTCGAGGGGCGAGGTTGGCGAGTGGAAGAAGTAAAGTGGGGCCAGGAGCCAGGCATCGACGTGTTGGCCACAAGGTCAGGACAACGCTGGATCATCGAAGCGAAAGGATGGGCAGATGGAAAGGAACCACAACAGGGCAACTACTTCGGTAGCGCTCTGTCGGAACTTCTACAAAGAATGGACGATGAGAAAGCGAGATACAGCCTGGCTTTCCCTGATTTACCCCGCTACCGTGGTCTTTGGGACCGCCTTCCGGCTCTGGCTAAACGCCGTGCTGGCATAGACTGCCTGTTTGTGGATATCAGCGGTAACGTTATTGAAGAGTGAGTTGTTCTCGAACCGAAGTCGCGCCGCCACGCCGCCGCAGGCCGCTGATCGATCACGTCGCCGCGCTTCTCGAAAACTGGCACCGACTTGGCACCAAACTGTTGACCGCTGTCGGTTTTCGCCGTCGCGCAGGTAGAGCCTCTGCATCTCACCGAGCGTGACGCCCGCCGCGCGACGCTTAGCGCTCCTCGCCGAACAGAAAGATCGAGACCGTGATAGTCAGGAAGATCAGGTCGCTGACCGACGCGGCGACTAATGGCGGGATCAGGCCCGAGCGGCCCAGCGAGGCGGTTAGTCCCAGCACCAGCCAGTAGCCGAAGCCGATTGCGATCGCGAGGCCGAAGCTGCGCCCCAGCCCGAGATTGCGCGGGCGCGGGTCGAGGCTCAGCGCGATTCCCAGCGCGACCATGATCAGGCACGCCGGGGGCATCGTGTACTTCAGATCGCGATCGACCACGTAGCCGCCGGGGTCCAGCCCCTTGCGCCGGAGCTGATGGATATAGCGGTCGAGTTCCCAGAGGCTGAACTCCTCGGGGTCCTGGCGGAGCATCCCGAAGTCGGCCGGCTTCACGTCGATGCGCAGCGTGTCGGATTCGGCAGGCGAGACCTGGCCGTTGGCCTGGACATTGAGGCGGCTCGAGCTCCTCGGGCTGCCAGCCCTTGCCGTCCCATCGGGCGCTCTCGGCGTGGACGATATTGCGCAGGCTGTAGTCCGGGCTGATTTGATACAGCGTGATACCGTGCAGCTCCTTATGGCCCGCATCGTAGGCGTCGGCGGAGAGAAATCCGTCGCGCACGCGCACCCAGATTCCGTGGTCGGCAAACACGGCGATCAGCTTTCGTTTCTTCATCTCCACCGAGTAGAGGTAATGCGCCTCGCGGGTGGCGAACGGCACTACGGTCTCGCTGAGCAGGAAATTGAAGATCGAGATCACGGCCGCGACCATCAGCACCGGCGCCGCCATCTCCAGCCGGCTGATACCGAGCTGCTGGCAGGCCAGCACCTCGCCGCTGCGGTTGAGCAGCGCGAACCCCAGCAGCGCGCCGGCCAGGCAGGCCGCGGGCAGAATCTGCGAAACGATCAGCGGCAGCTTCAGCACGAAGTACTCCACGCCGAGCAAGCCGAGCCCGCCGTACTGCATCAGGTCGTTGAAACGCTCGAAGATGTCGCCGAGCAGATAGCTGGCGGTGAATGCGGCCACGCATACGATGAACGGCTCAAAGAAGCCCCGCGCCAAAAAGCGGTCGATCGTCGGTGAGAGCCGGGTGGGCATCGTTTCAGGCCGCCGGCTTGCGCTCCAGGCGCTCGACCAGGTCCCAGATAAAATCGCCGGGGCCGCGCCCCTGATCGCCGCGGTCGGTGGCGCTGCGATAGAACAGCCACAGCGCCAGGATCGTGAACACCACGTTGGGGAGGCTCATCGCGAGCAGCGCGTTGAGCTTGCCGCGTTCCGCCAGCGTCTGCCCCATCCGCATCAGCAGATAGTAGAAGAAGAACAGCGCGACGCTCACGCCGAAGCGCTCGGATTGTCCGCCGCGCGCCGGCTTGAGCCCCAGCGACACGCCCAGCAGCGCGAACAGCAGCGTTGCGAGCGGCACCGTGTACTTGCGGGCCAGCTCGGTTTCGGCCTCGTAGTCGGGATGGCCCGCCGCGCGCCCGCCGGCGATCGCGGCGTGCAACTCCGTGAGGCTCATCTCTTCGGGGTCGCGCTGTTCGAGTCCCAACTCCTCTTCGGGCCGCACGGTCAGGTCGTAGCTGCCGAAGCTGGTGACGTTGGAGGCATGGTTCTGCAGGTCCTGGCCGAAGATCGAGCCGTCGAACAGGCGCAGGGTGACGGTCTTCTGGCGCTTGTCGGGCAGCAGCAAGCCGCGCCGCGCGACGATCGTATTCTGCTGGCCCGGATCGCGCTCGTCGGAGATCAGCACGCCGCTGAGGCTCGAGTCCGCCGGCGACACCCGATCGACGTAGAGCACCAGGCCGGGAAAATTGCGGTTGAAGATTTTTTCCTGCAGTCCCGCCGAGGTCCGCGTGCGGGTTATCTCGTACAGATGCCGGGCCAGATTCGCGTTGGCCCACGGCCGGACCGTGAACGCGAACCAGCTCGCAATCCCGTAGACTACGATCGCGATCGCCAGCGCCGGAACCGCCAATCGATAGAGGCTGATACCGCAGGCGCGCGCCGCGGTAAGCTCCTGATCGTTCGACATTCGGCCGAAGCCGAGCAGCACGCCCAGCAGCACCGCCATCGGGAAGGTCAATTCCAGAAAGCCCGGCATGATAAAGCCGATCAGGCCCAGGACTTCGCCCAGGCTCACGCCGTGATTCACCACCATCTCGGTCAGCTTGAGCAGCCGGCAGGCGACCAGCGCGAAGGTCAGCAAGGCGACGCCCATCAGAAAAGGCGCTATCACCTCGCGCATCACGTAGCGGTCCAGTATCAGGTTGATTCGTCGCATCGCGGCCACTCAAGTGAGTATTATCCCGAGCGATGAGACCCCGCCATCCCAGGGACAGCGGCAAGGCGCGCCCGTTCCGCCCCGAGCCTCAGGCGCCTCGGCCGGATACGGCCGCGGGGCGCGAGCGCCATTTCGATGGAAATCGCGGCCAAGGGAATCGGCAGGCGAATCAGAATGACCAGGTGGTATTCGGCGTCGAGCCGGTGAAAGAGCTGGTCGCCGCTGCGGCCGATTCGATACGAGTGCTGCACATCCGGGAGCGCGACCGGGCGCGATTCGCCGCCGAGATCGAGCGGGTGCGCACGAGCGGCGGGCAGGTCGTCGCGGCCGACGACGAGACGCTGGCGCGAATCGCGGGCCGCGACGCGCGCCATCAGGGTATCGCGGCGATCATCAAAGAATACGGCTACGCGCCGCTCGAGGAGCTAATCGCAGCCGCGCCCGACCCGATCGTAATCGTTGACGGCGTTACCGACCCGCGCAATCTCGGCGCGATCCTGCGCTCGGCGGAGGGCGCCGGCGCAACCGCGGTGATCATCGCGCGCGATCGCACCTGCCCGGTAACCGCGGCGGCGATCAAGTCGTCGGCGGGTGCGTGGGTGCATCTTAAGATCGCTCAATGCGGCAACGTGGCGCGGATGCTCGGCGAGCTGAAGGACGCCGGCTACTGGGTCGCGGCGCTGACGCCGGGCGGCGAGACGCCGCTGTGCGAGCTCGATACCACGCGGCGGCTCGCGATCGTGGTCGGCGCGGAGGGCCGCGGCGTGCGCGAACTGGTCGCGAAGACCGCCGACTTCCGGGTGAGTATCCCGATGCGTGGGAAAGTAGACTCGCTCAACGTGTCGGTAGCGACAGCCGTCGCGCTGTTCGAGATCGCACGAAGACGCGCTTGACGCCGGCCGGTAGCGACCGGTTTTGACATTACGGGCCGGCACGGAGGCCGGCCCCTACCCAATGTAGCAGCTTCATTCAGAGTAGTGGCCGGCGTCCCTGCCGGCCATCCGACTCCAAAACCGCCTACTAGCGCCGCCTGACCCGAATTTGAATCGCCGATCAGGATGGGCGTAGACTTATCTTGTGAAGCGTATCGGGAGCGCGATTCCTGCGCTTTGTTTTGCGGTCGTGGCGCTCTGGCTTCAGGCCTGCGCGCCGGCCGGTTTCGGCTCGGCCAACCCGGCGTCTCAACCCGGTTATTCCCGGGCTTGGGGACCGCCCACTGGCCAAAATCCGACGCCTCATCTTTCGGCCGGCAGTCTGACCGACTTGCAATTGGGCGAGCAGTTGACCGACTACCTCCACGCCCATCGCCTGCCGCTGGTCGGTGCGCAGGCCTATACCGACGCGAGCGGCTCGCGCCAGGTCGTGCTCTACGGGTACGTGGCCACGTCGTTCGGCCAGAATGATGCGGCCGACAAGACCCGCAGCCTGATCGGCGACCCCAACATCGCGATCGCGAACCGAATCAAGATCGATCCCTCCCTGATGGTGGCCAACGGCGCTCCGGCGCAGCCGTCCGATAACGCGGGCGCTGACACCAGCGGCGCGCAGATTCCGTCGCCTCCGCCGATGGGCAGCGCGCAGGCGTATCAGAGTCAGGGCGGAGGTTACCCGGGCTACGGCGGCGGGCAGGCGTCTTCGTATCAGCAGCAGCAACAACAGCAGAATCCACAAGACTGGATGACGAAGCTGCTGCCGATGCTGATGGGCGGGGGCGGCTTCTCCTCGGGCGGCGGGATGGGTGGCTTCGGCGGCATGGGATTCCCGAATTCCTTCGGTTCCACGAGTCCCTACGGCTCGGCGAATCCCTACCCGACGGCCCCGTATCCGGGCGGATATCCGGCGCCGTCCAGTCCATTCTTTCCTTAAGATCCCAGCGCCGCTTCACATCATAGGCTGTCCCAGGTTTCAACCTTCAGTCCGGCGACGCGATCGAATTCCGAGCGGTTGCGCGTGACCAGGGTGGCGCCCTCGTAGACGGCGTGAGCTGCGATCAGCGTATCCAACGCTCCGATCGAGCGCCCGACAGACTCCAGCCGCGCCCTGATCTCGCCGTAGATCCCGGTTGCTTCAGCCGGCCAGTCGAGCACTTGCACAAACGCAAGGAAGTCCCGCAAAGCCGTAGTGGCTCGTTCGGTCTCGCGCGATTTGGCCACACCGGTCCAGAGCTCGCCCGCAACGATAGCGGAAACCGCCATTTCTCCCGGCGTGGCTCGCTCGAGCCGCCGCCTTGCCTCGGGCGCGCGATGGCGCATGATGGTGACGCAGATGTCGCTGTCGAGCATCACCCTGGCCACTCAAAACGGCTCGACTTCTTCTGCTGGCGGGTCGGGCAGCTCATCGGGGAAGTCCGCCGGCAGACTCGGGGCGCGGGCGAAGTATTCTTTCCACGAGCGCGGACGTGGGGTCAGAACGACGCGCTCGCCGTCGCGCTCGATATAGACTTCGTCGCATTTGAACCGAAAATCCTTCGGGATCCGCACCGCCTGGCTGCGACCGGTGCGAAAGACCTTGGCGATAGCGCGCTTCATCGTAGATGATATATATCTCGGAGATATATCAATCGTCAATCCGGCCCGAGCCGGAGATCGGGCCGGTCCGCGAGGCTGGCGTAAGCAAAGAGCTTGCCGGACCCGCCCTGAATTGGCATCATTTGGCTTGACTTCGGCGAAACGAGCGAATAAATATTCAACTTTTAGTCCGCGCCGATGTAGCTCAACGGAAGAGCAACTGATTTGTAATCAGTAGGTTGCCAGTTCGATTCTGGCCATCGGCTTGGCGCGAACCGGGCGGCTTTGCGGAGAGGTTCCCGAGCGGCCAAAGGGAGCAGACTGTAAATCTGCCGGCTTATGCCTTCGGAGGTTCGAATCCTCCCCTCTCCACCAGTAACGCCGGAGAGCGGGAATAGCTCAGTTGGTAGAGCGCGAGCCTTCCAAGCTCGGGGTCGCGGGTTCGAGTCCCGTTTCCCGCTCCAATCTGCTGCTCCCGGCGGTTGGTTTTTGCATGCGGCAGTTGATGTTTGCCCATGTAGCTCAGTCGGAAGAGCACTTCCTTGGTAAGGAAGAGGTCACGGGTTCGATTCCCGTCGTGGGCTTTGAGAATTTTCGGAGGTAACGGGTAGGCCATCATGAGAGATCTGATCGGATTGGCGTGCGACACCTGCAAGCGGCGCAACTACAACACCACCAAGAACAAGAAGCTCCAGACCGAGAAGTTCTCGATCAAGAAGTTTTGCCCAAACTGCCGATCCCACACCCTCCACAAGGAGACCAAGGTTTGACCACGGCCGCTCCAGAGGCGGGGTGGCGAGGCCGCTCGATGGCGACTACAGCGCCGGCGCAAATCAGGGTCAGTAGCTCTAATTGGCAGAGCATCGGACTCCAAATCCGAGGGTTGCAGGTTCGACCCCTGCCTGGCCCGCCAAGCATTAAACAGGGACTGGTAATCAGACCCGAAAATGGATAAACTGAGAAGTTACCTCGAACAGGGAATCAGTTTCGTCCAGGAGTCGTGGACGGAGCTATCGAAGGTTCATTTTCCCTCGCCCAAGGAAACGGCGCAGGCCACAGCCGTGGTCTTGGTGTTGGTCATCATGATGGGGCTGTATTTGGGGCTGGTTGATTTGGGCGCGACCAGGGTGGTCCGCCAGCTTTTGGGCTGAAACGCCGGGAACACAAAGACGCGAGTGGGTTTTTAGATGCACGCGCAGGCTGAAACTTCAGGGCTCGGAGAGGCGCCGTCGGGCGAAGCGCGCCCGAGCAAGAGCGGCACGAGCGCCCGCAAATGGTACGTCGTTCATACCTATTCCGGCTACGAGCACAAGGCCAAGGCCGCGCTCGAAGAGCGGGTCCGCGCGATGAAGCTGCAAGCCAAATTCGGCGACGTGCTGGTGCCGACCGAGCGGGTGCAGGAGCTGGGCAAAGGCGGCGCGCGCAAGATCTCCAGCCGCAAATTCTTTCCCGGCTATATTTTCGTCAACATGGAGCTGGACGACGAAACCTGGCACGTGATCAAGGACACGCCCAAGGTGACGGGTTTCGTCGGCCATTCGACCAACCCGCCCGAAGTGCCCGAGTCCGAAGTGCTCGAAATCACCCAGCAGATGCAGGAAGGGGCGCTGCGGCCCAAACCCAAGGTGCTGTTCGAGGTGGGCGAGGCGGTCAAGGTAGTCGACGGCCCGTTTCAGGATTTCAACGGCACGGTGGAAGAAGTGCGGCCTGAGAAGGGCAAAGTGCGCGTGCTGATCTCGATTTTCGGGCGCGCCACGCCGGTCGAACTGGACTTTGTGCAGGTAGAAAAATCGTAGCAGCCAAGGAATTGCGCTGTCCGGTGCGACGATCGTGCCGGCGGCGAATCCGACGCCTGGGAATGTCAAGTGGCCAAGAAAGTCGTCGCTGAGATCAAATTGCAGATTCCCGCGGGAGCGGCCAATCCGTCACCGCCGGTAGGGCCGGCGCTCGGCCAGCGGGGCGTCAATATCATGGAGTTCTGCAAGCAGTTCAACGCGCAGACCCAGGCGCAGGCGGGGCTGGTGATCCCGGTGATCGTGACGGTCTATGGCGACCGCTCGTTCACTTTCATTCTGAAGAGTCCGCCGGCTTCGATCCTGCTGCTCAAGGCCGCCGGGCTTGAAAAGGGGTCGGCCACCTCGGGCAAGAACAAGGTTGGCAAGGTCACCCGCGCCCAGGTCGAGGAGATCGCCAAGACCAAGGTCAAAGACCTCACCGCCAGTGACCTCGAGGCGGCGGTCAGGACTATTGAGGGCACGGCGCGCTCGATGGGAATCGAGGTCCAGGGATAACCAATGGCAGGCAAGAAATATCGCGAAGCCGCCAAGCTGATCGATCGCGAGAAGCGCTACTCGCTCGACGAGGCGATTAAAATCGTCGCCGGCGCCAAGCTGGCCAAATTCGACGAGAGCGTCGAGATGGCGGTGCGGCTCAATGTCGACCCGCGCCAGGCCGATCAGAACGTGCGCGGCACGGTCGTGTTGCCCAACGGCACCGGCAAGGTCGCGCGGGTGCTGGTGCTCGCCAAGGGCGAGAAGGAAAAAGAGGCGCGCGACGCGGGCGCCGACTTCGTCGGCGGTGAAGACCTGATCAAGAAAATCCAGGAAGAGAACTGGCTCGACTTCGATCGCGTGATCGCGACGCCCGATATCATGGGATTGGTGGGGCGTATCGGCAAGATCCTCGGGCCGCGCGGCTTGATGCCCAATCCCAAGGTCGGCACCGTGACCTTCGACGTCGCCAAGGCGGTCGCCGAGGTCAAAGCCGGCAAGGTTGATTACCGGGTCGACAAGGCCGGCGTGGTGCACGCGCCGATCGGGAAGCTGAGCTTCGGCGAGCCCAAGCTGCTGGAGAACGCGCATGCGCTGCTGGCCGCGATCGTGCGCGCCAAGCCGGCCAGCGCCAAGGGCAATTACGTGCGAACCGTCGCGGTGTCATCGACGATGGGGCCGGGGGTGAAGATTGATCCCGGCGAGGCCCGCGTAGCGACTGCGGCCTGACGACCGGTCCAGCCGAGAACGGTATAGATATAGATGAGAAAGGAACAAAAAAGCGCGCTGGTGGGCAATCTCTCCGCGCGCCTTAAGCGCGCCAACATGGCGCTGGTCTCGGAGTACCACAAGATCACTGCGGCCGAGTCCACCGAGGTGCGCCGGCGGGTGCGCGCGGCGCGCGGTGAATTGCGGGTGGCCAAGAACACGCTGATCAGGCGCGCGATCAAGGACACCCAATTTGCGCCGCTGGAGGCCAAGCTCGGCGGCCCGGTCGGAATCATTTTAAGCTTCGAGGATCCGGTCGCGCTGGCCAAGACCGTGACCTCGTTCAAGGAGCTGGGCGAGCGCTTCAAGCTGCGCGGCGGCGTGCTGGACGGCAAGCCGCTCACTACCGAGGAGATTCAGGCGCTGGCCTCGATGCCGCCCAAAGAGGTCGTGCTGGCGCAATTGCTGGGGCTGCTGCAAGCGCCGGCGACGCGACTGGTACGGCTGCTCAATGAACCCGGCTCGGCGCTGGCCAGAGTGATCGACGCGATCGGTAAAAAGAAGGGCGAGGGCGGCGGCGCGGGCGGTGGTGGCCCAGCGGATAGCGCGGCAGCAGCCGAGACCGCCGCGACTGAATCAAAAGGTGAGTCAGCGCCGGAGTGAACAACCGGACGCTCTAATGCGAAGTACAGGGCGCTCCCACAATCCGCCCGGATTCGACGCGCGTAAAGGAGTCAGAGGAAAATGTCAGAAGCACAAGTGAGCCGCGAGCAGGTCAAGGACTACCTCAAGAACATGTCGCTGATGGACGCGGCGGCTCTGGTCAAGGAACTTGAGCAGGAACTCGGCGTGTCCGCGGCGGCGCCGATCGCGATGGCGGCCGCAGCGCCGGCGGCGGGCGGCGCGGCGGCCGCAGCCGTCGAGCAGGACGAGTTTTCCGTCATCCTGACGGGCTCGGGCGACAAGAAGATCCAGGTCATCAAGGTGGTCCGCGAGCTCACCGGTCTGGGCCTCAAGGAAGCCAAAGACCTGGTCGACGGCGCGCCCAAGCCGGTCAAGGAAGGGGTCAGCAAGGCGGAGGCGGAGGAGATCAAGAAGAAGCTCGTCGATGCGGGCGGCTCTGCGGAGCTGAAGTAGGAGATCGGCAGCCTGCGACATTACAGTCCAGGTCCGTTACAGGATTCCGGGCGCGAAGTGCGCGACGCGGTCTCGGCCGCGACTCGCGCTTGTCCTTGCGCGCGTTGGGATGGCCTGTTCCCGAATGGGTCGTATCGCCCCAGGCGCCCGATGACTTCGCCGGATAGCCGGCGAGGCCATCGGGCGCGCGAGCGCCGCTAGCGTTGTTGTCAGGGCGCATCGAGCGCCCGTCGCGGTCACCAGGCGCGGAAGCGCCGTTGAGGTCAAAATGGCTCAGCAGCAGGTTGTAACGAATAATCTTCGGCTTCGCCGCTCGTTCGGCAAGATCAAGAAGATTATCGATATCCCGAACCTGATCGAGATTCAAAAACGCTCCTACGACGAGTTCTTGCAGGCCGGCGTGCCCGCCGATCAGCGCACCGACACCGGCCTGCAGGCGGTCTTCAAGTCGGTTTTTCCGATCAAGGACTTCAACGAGACCGCCTCGCTGGAGTTTGTAGCCTACGAGCTCGGCGAGCCCAAGTACAACGTCGAGGAATGCCATCAGCGCGGCATGACCTACGCCGCGCCGATCAAGGTCAAGATTCAACTGGTGATCTGGGACGTCGAGAGCGGACGGCGCTCGATAAAAAACGTGAAGGAGCAGGAGGTCTACTTCGGCGAAATTCCGCTGATGACCTCCAACGGCACCTTCATGGTCAACGGCACCGAGCGGGTCATCGTTTCGCAGCTCCATCGCTCGCCCGGGGTGTTCTTCGAGCATGACAAGGGGCGCACCCATTCGACCGGCAAGCTTTTGTACTCGGCGCGCGTGATCCCCTATCGCGGGAGCTGGATCGATTTCGAGTTCGATCCCAAGGACGTGCTCTTCGTCCGTATCGACCGGCGGCGCAAATTTCCCGCCACCGTGCTGCTGCGCGCGCTCGGGATGACCACCGAAGATCTGCTCAACTACTTCTACCGCAAGGACGTGATCCTGCTCGACGGCAAATCCTACGCCAAGCAGTTCAAGCCCGACCAGTTGCTCGGCGGGCGCATCAGCCGCGACGTCAAGGACAAGAGCGGCGAAGTGATCGCCCGCGAGGGCCGCAAGTTTATCAAGGCGATCGTGCGCCAGATGGAGCAGGCGAAGATCACCGAGGTTCCCATCGCGCTGGACGAAGTGGTCGGACGGATCTCGGCCCACGACGTGCCCGATCCCGAGACCGGGGAGGTGCTGCTCAAAACCAACGAGGAGCTGTCCGAGGAGACGCTCGAGAAGCTCCGCGAGCGCGGGATCAAGAAGCTGGAGGTGCTCTACACCGAGGGCGAGCCGGGCGGCGGCCCGCTGCGCCTGACGCTGGCGCAGGACAAGCTGGGCGAGCCCGAAGAAGCGGTGGTCGAAATCTACCGGCGGCTGCGGCCGGGTGATCCGCCGACCAAGGAAACCGCGACCACCTTCTTCAACAATCTGTTCTTCAATCCCGAGCGCTACGACTTGTCCAAGGTCGGCCGGCTTAAGCTCAACCACAAGCTCAAGCTGGAGGTGCCGCTGGAACAGGGCACACTGCGCCGCGAGGACATCCTGGAGGTCGTGCGCTACCTGCTGGAGCTCAAGAACGGCAACGGCCAGGTCGACGATATCGACCATCTGGGCAACCGGCGCGTGCGCGCGGTCGGCGAGCTGGTCGAGAATCAGTTCCGGATCGGATTGGTCCGGATGGAGCGCGCGATCAAAGAGAGGATGAGCCTGCAGGATATCGAAACCCTGATGCCGCAGGAGCTGGTAAACTACAAGCCGGCGTCGGCGGTGATCAAGGAGTTCTTCGGCTCCTCGCAGCTCTCCCAATTCATGGATCAGACCAATCCGCTGAGCGAGATCGCGCACAAGCGGCGGCTCTCCGCGCTGGGACCGGGCGGACTGACGCGTGAGCGGGCGGGCTTCGAGGTTCGCGACGTCCATCCGACCCACTACGGCCGCGTGTGCCCGATCGAAACTCCTGAAGGACCCAATATCGGCTTGATCGCGGCGCTCTCGACCTACGCGCGGGTCAACGAGTTCGGCTTTATCGAGACTCCGTACCGCGAGGTTGATTCGAGCCGCGTCAGCGACCGGATCGTCTATCTCTCGGCGCTGGACGAAGAGGACAAGGTGATTGCGCAGGCCAACGCCCAGATCGACGCTCACGGGCGCTACACCGAAGAGATGGTCTCGGCGCGAATCGGCGGCGAGTTCACGGTGGTGCGCGCCGAAGACGTGCAGTACATGGACGTCTCGCCCAATCAGCTGGTGTCGGTGGCCGCGTCGCTGATCCCGTTCCTGGAAAACGACGACGCCAATCGCGCGCTGATGGGTTCCAACATGCAGCGCCAGGCGGTGCCGCTGCTCAAGACCGAGGCGCCGCTGGTCGGCACCGGGTTGGAGCAGACCGTCGGGCGGGACTCGGGCGTCACCAAGATCGCGCTGCGCGACGGCACTATCGAGAGCGTCGACGCCGAGCGGATCGTCGTCCGCGCCGACAAGATCGCGCGCGATACGCGCGACCCCGGAGTCGATATCTACAATCTGGTCAAGTACCAGCGCTCCAACCAGAACACCTGTATCAATCAGCGCCCGGTGGTCGTGAAGGGTGAAAGGGTCAGGACCGGCGACGTGCTTGCCGACGGTCCCGCCACTGACATGGGCGAGCTGGCGCTGGGACGCAACGTGCTGGTCGCGTTCATGCCCTGGGGCGGTTACAACTTCGAGGACTCGATCCTGATCTCGGAGCGGGTGGTAAAGGAAGACCTGTTCACTTCAGTGCATATCGAGGAGTTCGAGTGTATCGCGCGTGACACCAAGCTCGGGCCCGAGGAGATCACGCGCGATATTCCCAACGTTGGCGAAGAGGCGCTGAAGGATCTCGATTCCAGCGGAATCATCCGCATCGGCGCCGAGGTGCGTCCGGGTGATATCCTGGTAGGAAAGATCACTCCCAAGGGCGAGACCCAGCTCAGCCCCGAGGAAAAACTGCTGCGCGCGATCTTCGGTGAGAAGGCCGGCGAGGTGCGCGACACCAGCCTGCGCGTTCCCCCGGGCGTCGAAGGCACGACGATCGACGCGCGGGTATTCGCGCGTCGCGGGGTGGTCAAGGACGATCGCACGCAGGAAATCGAGACCCTCGAGGTCCAACGCCTCGAGCAGGATCAGACCGAGGAAATCCGCATCATCCGCCAGGAGACGCTGCGCAAGCTCAAGCGCTCGCTGGCCGGCAAGAAACTCGCCGGGCGCGTGCTCGACGACGAGCGCCACGTCGTCCTGCAGAAGGGCGACACGCTCGAAGCCGATCAACTCGACGACCTCTCTCCCACCCTGTGGCGCCAGTTGCGGGTCGAGAACGACACGGCGATGACAGAGGCCGGCGCCGCGCTCTCCTCGATGGAGGAGAGCGTCGAGGGTGTGAAGAAGCAGTACGTGACCAAGATTGATCGGATCAAGGCCGGCGACGAGCTGGCGCCGGGCGTGATCAAGATGATCAAGGTCTTCGTCGCGATCAAGCGCCGCCTCCAGGTCGGCGACAAGATGGCGGGCCGGCACGGCAACAAGGGCGTTCTGTCGCGGATCCTGCCCGAGGAAGATATGCCGTACCTCGCCGACGGCACCCCGGTCGATATCGTGCTCAATCCCCTCGGCGTGCCCTCGCGCATGAACGTCGGCCAGATCCTGGAGACCCATCTGGGCTGGGCGGCGCGCGAGCTGGGACGCCAGATCCAGCGCGAGCTGGAGAACTCGCCCAGCGCGGCGCAGCTCAGAAAGCGGCTGCGCGAGACCTACCCGGACAAGGAAGGGCACGATCTGATCGAGGAGCTTGGCGACGCAGAGCTGCCCAAGCTCGCCGCCAAGTGCCGCAACGGTATCCACGTCGCATCGCCGGTGTTCGACGGCGCGCGCGAGAAGGAAATCTTCGAGCTGATGGGACGCGCCGGATTGCCCGAGACCGGACAATGCACGCTGCACAACGGACGCACCGGCGACCAGTTCGAGCAGCCGGTGACGGTCGGCGTGATGTACATGCTGAAGCTGCATCACCTGGTCGAGGACAAGATCCACGCGCGCTCGACCGGACCCTACAGCCTCGTCACCCAGCAGCCGCTGGGCGGCAAGGCGCAATTCGGCGGCCAGCGGCTGGGCGAGATGGAGGTGTGGGCGCTGGAAGCTTACGGCGCCGCCTACACGCTGCAGGAAATGCTGACCGTCAAGTCCGACGACGTGGCCGGACGGACCCGGATGTACGAGGCGATCGTCAAGGGTGAGAACACGCTCGAGCCGGGCTTGCCCGAGTCGTTCAACGTGATGGTCAAGGAGCTCCAGTCGCTGTGCCTCAACATGGAACTGATGGAGCACGAGCCCGGCGAATAAGGGGCAGGGAGAAAACCAATGGAAGATCTGTTTGGCATTTTCGAGAAGCCGAAAAATCCCCTGGCCTTCAACGCGATCCGGATCTCGATCGCGTCGCCTGAGATGATCCGGTCGTGGTCGCACGGCGAAGTCAAAAAGCCCGAGACCATCAACTACCGGACCTTCAAACCCGAGCGCGACGGGCTGTTCTGCGCCAAGATTTTCGGTCCGACCAAGGACTACGAGTGCAACTGCGGCAAGTACAAGCGGATGCGCCATCGGGGCGTGGTCTGCGAGAAGTGCGGCGTCGAGGTGATCCAGTCCAAGGTGCGGCGCGAGCGGATGGGCCATATCGATCTGGCTGCGCCGGTCGCCCATATCTGGTTCCTGCGCTCGCTGCCCTCGAGAATCGGCACCCTGCTCGACATGACGCTCAAGGAACTCGAGAAGGTCCTGTACTTCGAGGCCTACGTCGTGATCGACGCCGGCGAGACGCCGCTGCAAGTCCGCGAGCTGTTGACCGAGCGCAAGTATCGCGAGGCGCGCGAGCAGTACGGTGAGGGCTTCAAGGCCGAGATGGGCGCCGAGGCGATTCGCACCATGCTGAGCTCGCTCGCTCTGGACCAGATTGCTGAAGAGCTGCGGGTCGAGATGAAGAGCACCAGCAGCGAGGCGCGGCGCAAGAAGGTTTCCAAGCGCCTCAAAGTGGTCAACGCGTTCCGCGAATCCGGCAACAAGCCCGAATGGATGATCCTGACCATCCTGCCGGTAATTCCGCCCGACCTGCGGCCGCTGGTGCCGCTGGACGGCGGCCGCTTCGCGACCTCGGATTTGAACGATCTCTACCGGCGCGTGATCAACCGCAACAACCGGCTCAAGCGGCTGATCGAGCTCAACGCCCCCGACATCATCATCCGCAATGAAAAACGGATGCTCCAGGAAGCGGTCGACGCGCTGCTGGATAACGGACGGCGCGGACGCGCGATCACCGGACCCTCCAAGCGTCCGCTCAAGTCGCTCAGCGACATGCTCAAGGGCAAGTCGGGACGCTTCCGCCAGAACCTGCTCGGCAAGCGGGTGGACTACTCGGGCCGCTCGGTGATCGTGGTCGGCCCCGAGCTCAGGCTCCATCAATGCGGCTTGCCCAAGAAAATGGCGCTCGAACTGTTCAAGCCCTTCATCTACAGCAAGCTCGAAGAGAAGGGCTACGTGACGACGATCAAGAGCGCCAAGAAGATGGTCGAGAAAGAGGGCAAGGACGTTCTGGGACATCCTCGACGACGTAATCCGGGAGCATCCGGTGCTGCTCAACCGCGCGCCGACGCTCCATCGGCTCGGTATCCAGGCTTTCGAGCCGGTGCTGATCGAGGGCCGCGCGATCCAGCTTCATCCGCTGGTCTGCGTCGCCTACAACGCGGACTTCGACGGCGACCAGATGGCGGTCCATGTGCCGCTGTCGATCGAGGCGCAAGTCGAGTCGCGCGCGCTGATGATGTCGACCAACAACATTCTGTCACCCGCCAACGGTAAGCCGATCATCGTGCCCACCCAGGATATGGTGCTGGGCCTGTACTACCTCACGCGCGACCGTCCGCTCGCCAAAGGCGAGGGCAAGTTCTTCTCCAGTCCCGAGGAGGTGCGAATCGCCTACGACCACGGCGAAGTCGACCTGCACGCGAAGGTCACGGTGCGGATGCAGCCGCTGAAGGAAGGCGAGCAGGATCGCGAGGAAGGCGACGCGCCCGCCGAGGCCAAGCCGGCGCCCGACGCCAAGGCGGACGGAAAAGGCAAGGGCCGCCGCGCCGCCAAGAGCAACGGAGTGCCAGCCGCGGCGCTGAAGCCCCACGTCGAGCGCATCGAGACCACGCCGGGCCGTGTGCTGCTCTATGACATCGTGCCGCCGGGCGTGCCGTTTGCCGAAGTTAACCGCACGATGAAGAAGAAGGAGCTCGGCAACCTGATCGACCTTGTCTACCGGCGCACCGGCAACAAGGCGACCGTCATCTTTGCCGATCGCCTCAAGGACATGGGCTTCGACTTCGCGACCCGGGCCGGAATCTCGATCTCGATCAAGGACATGAAAATTCCCGCGCAGAAGGCCGAGCTGCTCGAAGAGGCGCAGGCGCAGGTCAGCGAAATCCACAAGCAGTACAACAACGGCGTGATCACCGACGGCGAGCGCCAGAACAAGGTCATCGACATCTGGGCCGAGGTGCAGGACAAGATCGGCGCCGAGGTCATCAAGGGTCTTTCCACTCAGGTCTTCGGCAAAGACAAGCACGGCAAGGACATCAGCGGCCCGTCGTTCAACCCGATCTTCATCATGGCCGACTCCGGCGCGCGGGGCTCCGAGCAGCAGATTCGGCAGCTCGCGGGACTGCGCGGCCTGATGGCGAAGCCGTCGGGCGAGATTATCGAGACCCCAATCACCGCCAACTTCCGCGAGGGGCTGACGGTGTTGCAGTACTTCATCTCGACCCACGGAGCGCGCAAGGGCCTGGCCGACACCGCGCTCAAGACCGCCAACTCGGGCTACCTGACCCGCCGGCTGGTCGACGTGGCGCAGGATTCGATCATCAGCGAGCAGGATTGCGGCACCATCGACGGTATCGAGATGACGCCGCTGGTCGAAGGCGGCGAGATTATCGAAGGGCTCGGCGACCGGGTCCTGGGACGCGTCGCGCTGGAAGACATCCGCGATCCTTTCACCAACGAAGTCCTGGTCCGCGCCAACGAGATGATCGATGAAGACGACGTCAAGGCGATCGAGGACGCGGGCTCCGAGCGGGTCAAGATCCGCTCGGTGCTGACCTGTCAGACGCGCCAGGGCGTGTGCGTCAAGTGCTACGGACGCGATCTCGGCCGCGGCCATCTGGTCAATCTGGGCGAGGCGATCGGGACGATCGCGGCCCAATCCATCGGCGAGCCCGGCACGCAGCTCACGATGCGCACCTTCCATATCGGCGGCACGGCCAGCCGGCGCGCCGAGCAGACCACACTGGAGGCGCGCAACGACGGCGTGCTCCGGCTGCATAACGTCAACAGCGTGCGCAGCAAGGGCGGACTGCTGGTCGTGATGTCGCGGCATGGCGAGGCGGTAATCGCCGAGCCGGTGGTCGGAGAGGACGGCGTGCGGCGCGAGCGCGAACGCGAGCATTATCCGCTGGTCTACGGCGCCAAGCTGCGCAAGGCCGACGGCGACACGGTCAAGGGCGGCGATCTGATCGCGGAATGGGATCCGTACACCACGCCGATCATCACCGAGGTCGGCGGGACGATTAAGTACGGCGACATCCTCGAGGGCAAGACGATGGAGGAGCGGGTCGACGAGCGCACCGGCGCGCGCTCCAACGTGATCGTCGAGTTCAAGGACCTCGACGTGCGCCCGCGTATCTCGATCAAGGATTCCAGCGACAAGACCACCAAGATCAGCAAAAGCGGACAGGAAGCGCGCTACTACCTGCCGGTCGGCGCGTATATCAGCGTGCCCGACGGCGCGACGGTCGATCCGGGCGACGTAATCGCCAAGATCCCGCGCGAAACCACCAAGACCAAGGACATCACCGGCGGCCTGCCGCGCGTGGCCGAGTTGTTCGAGGCCCGCAAGCCCAAGGAGTTCGCGGTGATCTCGGAAATCGACGGCCAGGTCTCCTTCGGTAAGGACACCAAGGGCAAGCGCAAGGTGGTGGTCACGCCCGAGGTCGGCGAGCCGCGCGAGTACCTGATTCCCAAGGGCAAGCATATCGGCGTGCACGAGGGCGATCTGATCAAGGCCGGCGAGCCGCTGATGGAGGGCTCGTCCAATCCGCACGACATCCTGACGATCCTGGGCGAGAAGGCACTGGCCAAATACCTGGTGGACGAAATCCAGGAGATTTACCGGCTCCAGGGCGTGCGGATCAACGACAAGCATATTGAGGCGATCGTGCGCCAGATGCTGCGCCGGGTCCGGATCAAGGAGGTCGGCGACACCGATTTCCTGGTCGGCGACCAGGTCGAGAAGTGGCGCTTCGATGAGGAGAACGGCCGCGTGCTGACCAAGGGCGGCGAGCCCGCGATCGCGGAGCCGCTGCTGCTCGGGATCACCAAGGCGTCGCTGTCTACCGAGAGTTTCATCTCGGCCGCCTCCTTCCAGGAGACCACCCGCGTGCTGACCGAGGCCGCGATCAACGGCAAGGTCGACCGCTTGGTCGGGCTCAAGGAGAACGTGATCATGGGGCGCCTGATTCCGGCCGGGACCGGGATGCCCTCCTACAATCAATTCGAGATCAAGACCGAAGGCGCCCCGGCCGGCGAGGCCGCCGAGGAAACCGAGGCCGCCGCCCCGGTTGCCGCAGCCGGGGGCGATTGACAGCGTGGTTATTTTTTCCTAAGTATGGGTATTCCCCCCAAGGGCGAGGGATTGCCCTTGGGGGGTTTATTTGCAACCCGATTCTTTGCGCGCGCCATAAGCTTCCGATTCCAAAGGTGCGCAAGGCGAGACTGAATTCGCGCGAACCGATTTTGCGCGGCGAGAAATTTTAACGTGCCGACTATCAACCAGCTCATTCGCGGCTCGCGCGTCAAGAAACGCTACAAAACCAGCGCGCCGGCCCTGCAGAGCTCGCCGCAAAAACGCGGCGTCTGCACCCAGGTCAAGACCACCACGCCCAAGAAGCCCAACTCGGCCTTGCGCAAGGTGGCCAGGGTGCGATTGTCCAACGGCTACGAAGTGACCACTTATATTCCGGGCGTCGGCCACAACCTGCAGGAGCACTCGGTGGTGCTGGTGCGCGGCGGACGCGTGAAAGATCTGCCCGGCGTGCGCTACCACGTGGTGCGCGGGACGCTCGACTCTATCGGCGTACAGGATCGGCGCCAGGGCCGCTCCAAGTACGGTTCCAAGAAGCCCAAGTAAAATTATGTCGCGTAAAGGCCAGGCGAGAGTCCGGGAGACCATCCCGGACCCCAAGTTCCACGACCGCACAGTGGCGAAGTTCGTCAACATCGTGATGGAGCGCGGCAAGAAGTCGGTCGCGGAGAATATCCTCTATCGCGCGATCGACGTAGTCGCCAATCGCACCAAAGAGGACGGGCTGGTGGTCTTCAAGCGCGCGCTGGAGAACGTGCGGCCGGCGGTCGAGGTCCGATCGCGGCGCGTGGGCGGCGCGAACTACCAGGTCCCGGTCGAGGTGCGGCCGCTCAGGCGCAACTCGCTGGCGATGCGATGGCTGGTGCAGGCGGCGCGCGCGCGCGGCGAAAAGTCGATGCAGGAACGGCTGGCCGCGGAAATCCTCGAGGCGGCGGCCAATCGCGGCGGTGCGGTCAAGAAACGCGAAGATACCCATCGAATGGCCGAGGCCAACAAGGCCTTCGCCCACTATCGCTGGTAGTACACCAAGAGTTTTGGATGGCTCGTGAGACTCCCATAGAACGGGTGCGCAACATCGGTATCATGGCGCACATCGATGCCGGTAAGACCACCACTACCGAGCGCGTGCTCTATTACACCGGCATCAATTACAAGATCGGTGAGGTGCACGAAGGCACCGCCACGATGGACTGGATGGTGCAGGAGCAGGAGCGCGGCATCACGATCACCTCGGCCGCCACCACCTGCTTCTGGCGCGACCATCGGATCAACATCATCGACACGCCCGGCCACGTCGATTTCACGATCGAAGTCGAGCGCAGTCTGCGGGTCCTCGACGGCGCGGTGGCGCTGTTCTGCGCGGTGGGCGGCGTGGAGCCGCAGTCCGAGACCGTATGGCGGCAGGCCGACAAGTATCACGTTCCGCGCATCGCGTTCATCAACAAGATGGACCGCGTCGGCGCTGATTTCGAACGGGTGCTCGGCGAGATGCGCGAGCGGCTCAGCGCCAACCCGCTTTTGCTCCAGGTCCCGATCGGCGCCGAAGAGAAGTTCCGCGGCGTGGTCGACTTGGTCGAGCAGCGGGCGCTGGTATGGGACAGCGACGTGATCGGCTCGAACTATACGGTCACTCCGATACCCGAGGAGTTGCGCGAGTTGGCTGCCGGCTACCGTGAAAAGATGATCGAGAAGCTGGCCGATCACGACGAGCGGCTGATGGAGATGTTCCTGGAGGGCAAGAGCCCCGAGCCCGACCTGATCAAGCGGACCATCCGCGCCGCCACGCTCCAGATGAAGCTGGTGCCGGTGCTGCTCGGCACCGCCTTTCGCAACAAGGGCGTGCAGCCGATGCTTGACGCGGTGGTCGATTACCTGCCCTCGCCGGCGGACGTGCCGCCGGTGGTCGGCAAGACCGGCGACAAGCTCGATAAGACCGAAGAGCGATGGCCGCGCGACGACGCGCCGTTTGCGGCGCTGGCCTTCAAGATCATGACCGATCCCTACGTCGGCACGCTGACTTTCATCCGGGTCTACTCGGGCAAGCTGGAAAGCGGCGCCTCGGTCCTGAACGTTACGCGGGGCAAGCGTGAGCGCATCGGCCGGCTGGTCAAGATGCACGCCAACAAGCGCGAAGAGATCTCCGAGGTCCTGGCCGGAGACATCTGCGCGGTCGGCCTGCGCGATACCAGCACCGGCGATACGCTCTGCGACCCGGCCCATCCGATCGTGCTCGAAGCAATCGAGTTCCCCAAACCCGTCATCCAGATCGCAATCGAGCCCAAGACCAAGGCTGATCAGGATCGCCTGGGCGAATCGCTGAACAAGCTCGCCAAGGAAGATCCCTCGTTCCGGGTCAGTACCGACCGGGAAACCGGCCAGACCCTGATTTCAGGGATGGGCGAATTGCACCTTGAGATTATAGTCGATCGCCTGCTGCGCGAGTTCAAGGTCGACGCCAACGTCGGCAAGCCCCAGGTCGCCTATCGCGAGACGATCCGCAAGCCCGCCGAGGCCGAGGGCCGCTTTGTGCGCCAGAGCGGCGGCCATGGCCAATTCGGTGTGGCCGAGATTAGGATCGAACCGCTTGTCAAGGGCGCGGGCTTCGAGTTCGTCGACGACACCAAGGGCGGCGTGATTCCGCGCCAGTTCATCTCGGCGGTCGAAGACGGAATCGTCGAGGCGATGGAAACCGGCGTGCTGGCGGGCTATCCGATGGTCGATATCAGGGCCACGCTGCTCGACGGCAAGCAACACGACGTTGATTCGTCCGAGATGGCCTTCAAGATCGCCGGCTCGCTGGCTTTCCGCGAAGCGGCGCAGAAGGCCGACGCGGTGCTGCTCGAGCCGGTGATGGACGTTGAAGTAGTGACGCCGCAGGAATTCATGGGCGAAGTCATCGGCGACTTGAACTCGCGCCGCGGCAAGATTCTCGACATGGAGAGCCGGGCCGGCGCGCAGGTGATCGACGCGCGCGTGCCGCTGGCCACCATGTTCGGCTATGCTACCCGGCTGCGCTCGATCACGCAGGGCCGGGCGACATATACTATGCAGTTTGCGGTCTACGAGCCGGTGCCGCATGCGATTGCTCAGGAACTGACAGCGCGTGACGGCGAAAGCGCGCCAGCTTAGGGACCAGCCGGCGACGCGAGCATTATCCGGAGGATACAACGATGGGCAAGGCGAAATTTGAGAGAACCAAGCCGCACGCCAACATCGGCACGATCGGTCATATCGATCACGGCAAAACGACGCTGACCGCGGCGATCACCAAGGTGTTGTCCGCGCGCAAGCTGGCCGAGTTCACGCCGTTCGACAAGATCGACAAGGCGCCCGAGGAGCGCGAACGCGGCATCACGATCGCGATCGCGCACGTCGAATACCAGACTACCAAACGCCATTACGCCCACGTCGATTGTCCGGGCCACGCCGATTACATCAAGAACATGATCACCGGCGCCGCCCAGATGGACGGCGCGATCCTGGTGGTCGGCGCCAACGACGGCCCGATGCCGCAGACCCGCGAGCATATCCTACTCGCCCATCAGGTCGGCGTGCCCTCGATGGTCGTCTTCATGAACAAGGTCGACATGGTCGATGATCCCGAGTTGCTCGATCTCGTCGAACTGGAAGTGCGCGAGCTGCTCAAGAAATACGACTATCCCGGCGACGACGTTCCGGTTATCCGGGGCAGCGCACTCAAGGCGCTGGAATGCGGCTGCGGCAAGGAAGATTGCGAGAAGTGCAAGTGCATCCTGGAGCTGATGAACGCGGTCGACAATTATATCCCGCAGCCCAAGCGCGAGACCGACAAGCCCTTCCTGATGCCGATTGAGGACGTGTTCTCGATCTCGGGACGCGGCACCGTAGTCACCGGCCGCGTCGAACGGGGCCGGGTCAAGGTCAGCGAAGAGGTCGAGATCGTCGGCTTCCGCGACACCCAGAAGACGGTCGTGACCGGAGTCGAGATGTTCCGCAAGATTCTCGACGAGGGCCAGGCCGGCGACAACGTCGGCGTATTGCTGCGCGGACTCAAGCGCGAAGAGGTCGAGCGCGGCCAGGTGCTGGCGCAGCCCGGATCGATCACGCCGCATACCAAGTTCGAAGCTTCGGCTTATATTTTGACCAAGGACGAAGGCGGCCGGCACACGCCGTTCTTCACCGGCTACCGTCCGCAGTTCTACTTCCGCACCACCGACGTGACCGGCGTGCTGAGCCTGCCTGAGGGCACCGAGATGGTGATGCCGGGCGACAACATCAAGATCATGGGCGAGTTGATCACGCCGGTCGCGATGGACGAAGGGTTGCGCTTCGCTATCCGCGAGGGCGGCCACACGGTCGGCGCCGGCGTCGTCTCTAAAATAGTTCAGTAACCGGACGGGCAGTAACCGGAGTTAATTGGGAAGCAGGTGTTAAAGGCGCGTGGCTGACAGGATGAACGAAAAGATCCGCATACGGCTGAAGGCCTACGACTACCGCCTGCTCGACCAGTCGGTGCGCGAGATTGTCGATACTATCCGCCGGACCGGCGGGCGCGTCGCCGGCCCGATTCCACTGCCGACCAGAATCGAACGGTTCACGGTTAATCGCTCGCCGCACGTCGACAAGAAATCGCGTGAGGCCTTCGAGATCAGGACCCATAAGCGGTTGCTCGACGTGCTCGAGCCGACCCAGCAAACTATCGATGCGCTCGGCAAGCTCGATCTTGCCGCCGGCGTCGACGTGGAGATCAAGCTCGAGTAGCCCGCTAGGCATTTGCGATGTTGACCGGATTGATTGGAAAAAAGCTCGGCATGACCGAGCTCAACGACGCGGCTGGGCGCATGCGCGCGGTAACGGTTATCCAGCTAGGACCGTGTACCGTCACGCAGCTCAAGACCGCGCCGGCCGACGGCTACGAGGCAGTGCAGGTTACCTTCGGCAAAAAGAAGCTCTCGCGCGTTACCAAGCCCGAGCGCGGCCACTTCGCCAAGAGCAACGTCGCAGCCGGGGTCGCAACCCGCGAGTTCAAGAAGGCCGGCGAGGCTGAGCTGAAGCTCGGACAGGCGATCGCGCTGGGCGACGTGTTCAAGGCCGGCGACTTGGTCGACGTGAGCGGGGTCTCCAAAGGCCGCGGCTACGCGGGTGTTATCAAGCGCCATCATTTCGCCGGCTTTCCCGGCTCGCGCGGCACGCACGAATACTTCCGCCACGGCGGCTCGATCGGCAACCGTTCGTATCCCGGCCGGGTACGCAAGGGAATGCGGATGGCGGGTCAGATGGGCAACGAAGCCGCGACTATCCTGAACGTCGAAGTGGTCGAGGTGCTGACGGAAGACCACGCCATCGCGGTGGCCGGCTCCGTGCCGGGCGCCGACGGCGGGATCGTCACGGTCAAGCACGCCGCCAAGCCGCGGCGCAAATCAGTGGTGGTCGTCCATGCCTGAAAAGCGGGCGCAAATCGCTTCCGTGAAGCTGCCGCTGTACTCGGCCCAGCGCGAGAAAGTGGGCGAACTCGAAGTTTCGGGGCGGGTCTTTGGCCGCGCCGGCGAGCAGACCTTGCTTCATGAGGCGGTCCGGATGCAGCTTGCCAAGCGGCGCGCGGGCACCGCTACCACCAAGACTCGCGGCCTGATTTCGGGCGGCGGACGCAAGCCCTGGCGGCAGAAGGGAACCGGCCGCGCGCGCGCCGGCTCCACGCGCTCGCCGCTGTGGCGTCATGGCGGCACCACCTTCGGTCCGCAGCCGCGCGACTACTCATATAAGATTCCGAAAAAGGCCTGGCGGCAGGCGCTGTGCATGGCGATCTCGGATCGGGCCGGCGCGGACAAGCTCAAAGTGATCGATTCGTTGGAGTTGGCCGAGGCCAAGACCAAGGCCGCCAAGGCGTTGCTCGATTCACTCGAACTTACCCACGCGCTGATCCTGATCGGCGAAGGTGAAGATGGATTTGCGCGCGCGGCCCGTAATCTGGCCGCGCACAAGGTCCTGCCGCTGGCGGGACTCAACGTTTACGACGTGCTGAATTACGACCAGCTCCTGATGAGCGCCAGCACCGCCCATGCGCTCGAGCAGCGGCTGGGAGGCGCCCCGCGATGAACCCGGAGAGCGTGATCCTCGGCCCCTGCGTGACGGAGAAAGGAACCGCCGCCAGCGAGCAGGCCAATCAGGTGGTGTTCCGCGTGATTCGGAGCGCGAGCAAGGGCGCGATTCGCCAGACCATCGAGCAGCTTTTCAAGGTCACGGTGCTGAAGGTCAGGACCGCGAACTTTTTGGGCAAAAAGAGGATGCGCGGGCGGATCGCGGGTAAGCGTCCGGATTGGAAAAAGGCCTACGTCACGCTCAAGGAAGGCGACCGGATCGAATTTTTCGAGGGCCTCTAGGTCCCGGTTGATTTTGCGATGGCATTGATTCAGCTAAATCCGCGTACCCCGGGACAACGCTTCATGCAGATCTCGGACTTTGCGGGGCTCTCGAAAAAGCTGCCCGAGAAGAGCCTGCTGGCGCCGCTGTCCCATTCGGGCGGCCGCAATAATAACGGGCGCATCACGATGCGCCATCGCGGCGGCGGCAACAAGCGCCAGTTGCGGCTGATCGACTTCAAGCGCAACAAGGACGGCGTGCCGGCGGTGGTCGCCGCGCTCGAATACGATCCGAACCGCTCCGCCAATATCGCGCTGCTGCATTACAACGACGGCGAAAAACGCTACATCCTGGCGCCCGAGGGTCTCAAGCCGGGCGATCGGGTCGAGTCCGGCCCGCAGGCCGATATCAAGCCCGGCAACGCGCTGCCGCTGAAAAACGTTCCGCTCGGCACCTTCGTTCATGCCGTCGAGCTCAAGCCCGGCGCGGGCGCCCAGATGGCGCGCGGCGCGGGCGTGATGGCGCAGCTGATGGCCAAGGAAGGCAAGTTCGCGCTGCTCAAGCTGCCCTCGGGCGAGCAGCGGATGGTGCAGGCGGAGTGCCGCGCCACTATCGGCCAGGTCGGCAATCTCGAGCACGAGAACATGTCGATCGGCAAGGCCGGCCGCAACCGCCATATGGGACGGCGGCCGCATGTGCGCGGGATGGCGATGAATCCGGTGGACCATCCGCATGGCGGCGGTGAGGGACGTTCCAAGGGGAATCATCCGCAGTCGCCGTGGGGCACGCCGGCCAAGGGCTACAAGACCCGCGGCAAGAAGCCGTCGGATCGTTACATCGTAAGCCGCCAGCCGCGCGGCAAGCGAGGATAGCCGGGAGGCCCGTGGGCATAACCCGGGGATCGAGCGAACAGATGCCAAGGTCGACTAAAAAAGGTCCGTTCATCGACGGACATTTGATGAAGAAAGTCACCGCCGCCGCGGGCGCCTCCGACAAGCGGATCATCCGGACCTGGTCGCGCCGCTCGATGATCCTGCCCGATATGATCGGCCTGACTTTCGCGGTTCATAACGGCCACAAGTTTATCCCGGTCTACTGCACGGAGAACATGGTCGGTCACAAGCTGGGCGAATTCTCGCCCACGCGCACCTTCCATGGCCATTCCGGCGAGCGCAAGACCGAGGTCAAGAGCGGTGCGGCGCCTGCCGCCGCTCCAGGAGCGCCTGCGGCTCCGGCTGCGCCTGCGGCGGCTGCGCCCAAGGCGGGCGGTTAAGGCCGGGGCGGCCAAGGTCGATCAATGGAAGCGGTAGCCAAAAACCGGTTCATCAGGATCTCGCCGCGCAAGCTGCGGCTGGTGTGCGACCTGGTGAGCGGCAAGCGGGTCGACGAGGCGCTCTCGATCCTCGATTTTACGCCCAAAAAAGGCGCCCGGATTCTGTCCAAGGCCTTGCTGTCGGCGGTCGCCAACGCCCGCAGCCAGCAAAACGTGGACGAAGACCGGCTCTATGTGAAACGCGCGCTGGCCGAGACCGGCCCGATAGTCAAGCGCTCGATGCCGCGCGCGCGGATGAACGTCACGCCGATCTTGAAGCGCACCGCCCATCTGACGGTGATTATCGACGAGCGCCCTGAGTAGGAGTTTTTTGTGGGACAGAAAGTACATCCGCGGGGGCTGCGTCTGGGAATCATCGAAGGATGGGACTCGCGATGGTTTGCGGGCCACGGCTATGCGGATCTGCTGCACGAGGACTTGAAGCTCCGCGATTTTATCAAGAAGCGCCTGTATCACGCCGGAATCTCGCGGATCGAAATCGAACGGATGGCCAATAAGGCCAAGATCAATATCTTCACCGCGCGGCCTGGAATCGTGATCGGCAAGAAGGGCGTCGAGATCGAGAAGCTCAAGACCGACGTGCAGAAATTGATGAAGAGCAAGGAAGCCTTCATCAATATTCACGAGGTGCGCCGTCCTGATCTCGATCCGCAACTGGTGGCCGAGAATATCGGCTTGCAGCTCGAACGGCGGGTGGCGTTTCGGCGCGCGATGAAGGAAGCCGTCACGCGCGCGATGCGGATGGGCGCGCAGGGCGTGCGAGTGCAGGTCTCGGGGCGTCTGGCCGGAGCCGAGATTGCGCGCCGCGAATGGTATCGCGAGGGGCGCGTGCCGCTGCAGACGCTGCGCGCCGACGTGGCTTACGGCTTCGCCGAGGCGCATACCACCTACGGCATAATCGGAATCAAGGTCTGGATCTTCCGCGGCGAAATCCTGACGCGCCAGGAAGAAGAAGCCAAGCGCTCGGGCGCTCACGCGCAGCAATAACCGATGCTCGCACCCAAGAAAGTCAAATACCGCAAGATGCAGAAGGGCCGCGTGCGCGGACTCGAATCGCGCGGATTGCAACTGGCCTTTGGCGACTTCGGGCTCAAGGCCGTGGAGACCGCATATATCGACGCGCGCGCGCTCGAGGCCGCCCGTATCGCGCTGACCCGCCATATCAAACGCGGGGGCCGGGTCTGGATTCGCGTCTTCCCCGACAAGCCGTTCACCAAGAAACCCGCCGAGACCCGCATGGGCAAGGGCAAGGGTCCGCCCGAAGGCTGGGTCGCGACTGTGCGTCCGGGACGAATCCTGTTCGAGATGGAAGGTGTCGATCACGCGACCGCGAAAGAAGCGATGCGGCTGGCGGCGCACAAGCTTCCGATCAGGACGATCGTAGTCGAGCGCGAGGGAGGGGCCTTTGGAGCTTGATGAACTCAGGGAGATGAGCCCCGAAGACCTCGGCGTCAAGGAGCGCGAGGCCCGTGAAGAGGTTTTCCGGCTGAAGCTCAAGCTGCGCACCAATCAGCTCGACAATCCGGCCGGATATCGGCGGGCGCGCCGGGAATTGGCGCAGATCAAGACCGTGATCAGGCAAAAACTCATGGCGGCGCCGGCAGGCACGGCCCCGAAGGTTAACGATGCGGCAGCTAGTTAAGCGGCGCGAAGGGCTGGTCGTCGGCGCCAAAATGAACAAGACGGTGGTGGTCCAGATCCAGCGCCTGGTCGAACACGGCCTCTACGGCAAGCGGGTCAAGCGCCGCGCGCGCTTTATGGCGCACGACGAAAAATCCGAATGCCGCGAAGGCGATCGGGTGCTGATCATCGAGTCGCGTCCGCTCTCCAAAAACAAGCGATGGCGCGTCAGCCGCGTGATCGCGCAGGCGGAGAGATAACCCGCGATGGTGCAGACCAGGACAATCCTAGAACGTCGCGGACAACTCGGGCGCCCGCAAGGTGATGTGTATCAAGGTGCTGGGCGGCTCGCGTCGGCGCTACGCCACCGTCGGCGACGTGATCGTGGTCTCAGTGAAAGAAGCAATTCCCAACGGCAAGGTCAAAAAGGGCGAGGTGGCCAAGGCCGTAATCGTGCGCACCGCGCGCGAAATCAGCCGCGACGACGGCAGCTATATCCGCTTCGACGACAACTCGGCGGTGCTGCTGGACAACCAGCACGAGCCGATCGGCACGCGTATTTTCGGGCCCGTGGCGCGCGAGCTGCGCGGCAAGCGCTTTCTCAAGATCATCTCGCTGGCGCCGGAGGTGCTGTGATGCAGGCGCGCACGACCCACAGCCGGATCAGGAAGAACGACATGGTGATGGTCGTCACCGGGCGCGATCGCGGCAAGACCGGCAAGGTGATGCGCGTGGTGCCGGAGACCGGGCGCATCCTGGTCGAGCGGCTCAACGTGGTCAAGCGCCACTCGCGCCCGCGCGGTGCGGCCAGTCCCGGCGGAATCGTCGAGAAAGAGGCACCGATCGCGATTTCGAACGTGATGATCTTCTGCGACCGCTGCAACGCGCCGGTCCGGATCGGAAGCAAAGCCGCCGCCGACGGCGCCAGAATCAGGATTTGCCGCCGCTGCGGAGAATCAGTGGGTAACGAGTGATGGCCGACGAAACCAAAAAGCCCGCCAAGGCCGAACGGGCCGCCAAGCCCGATCGTCCTGACAAGGGCGACAAGGCCGGCAAGGGCGACCAGCAGGCGCGGCCCAAACGGCCGCCCAAGGGCGCCGCGCCCGAAAAGCAGGCCGCGCCCCAGCCCGCCGAGCCGCGTCCGCCGGAGCCCAAGATTCCGGCGCGTCTGAGGCTGCGCTTCGAGAGCGAGATCGTGCCGCATCTGATGAAGGAGCTGAAGATCGACAACCGGCTGCGCGTGCCGCGCCTGGGCAAAATTGTCGTCAACATGGCGCTCAACGAAGCCCGTGACAACGTCAAGGTGCTCGACGGCGCGGTCGAAGAGCTCAAGCAGATCACCGGCCAGAAGCCGGTCATCACGCGGGCGCGCAAGGCGATCTCGAACTTCAAGCTGCGCAAGGGGATGCCGATCGGCGCGATGGTGACGCTCAGGCGTGAGCGGATGTGGGAATTCTTCGACCGGCTGGCCAACGTCGCGCTGCCGCGCGTGCGCGATTTTCGCGGCGTCAGCGACAAGGCCTTCGACGGGCGCGGCAATTACTCACTGGGCCTGCGCGAACATACTATTTTCGCGGAGTTGAATCTCGACAAGATCGAGAAGGTAAAGGGTCTGACTATTTCGATCATAACCACGGCGCGCAGCGACTTTGAGGGACAGATGCTGCTGCACGCGCTCGGGATGCCGTTCCGTGGCGCCTTGGAGCGCGCCGCCGCGCCTCAAGCCCCGGCTGCCCCCCAAGCTCCGCCGCTCCCCAAGCCCCTCAACCGCAGGCGAATTGAGATGGCGAAAACCTGCTTGATGGTCAAGGCGCGGCGCACGCCGAAGTTCAAGACGCGCAAGCATAACCGCTGCCCGCTGTGCGGGCGGCCACGCGCCTATTACCGGCGCTTTCGAATGTGCCGGCTGTGCCTGCGCAAGCTGGCGCTGCGGGGCGCCTTGCCGGGCGTCGTCAAGGCGAGCTGGTAGGGAAGCTTTAAAGCCGATGTCGCAGACCGATCCGATTGCGGAATTGTTAACCAGGATTCGCAACGCGATGCACGCGCGGCACGAGCGCGTGGTACTCGCCCATTCGCGTATTCGCGAGGCGATCTGCCGCGTGCTGCAGGCCGAGGGCTTTCTCGACGGCGTCGAGTCCGGCGGTGAGGCGCCCAAGCGCACGCTCACGCTCGCCTTGCGCTACTCCGACAAGCGCGAGCCCGTGATTCGCGGAATAAGCCGGGTCAGCCGGCCGAGCCTAAGGCGCTATACCGGCGCCAAAGACATGCCGCGGGTGCGCGGCGGACTCGGCGTGCAGGTGCTCTCGACCCCGCTGGGCGTGATGACCGACCGCGAGGCCAAGCGCAAAAAAGTCGGCGGCGAGATTCTGCTCGCGGTCTGGTAGGGAGAACGTTGTAATGTCGCGCATAGGCAGACTGCCGGTCCCGCTGGAGAAGAACGTCAAGGCGGCGCTGGCCGGCGGCACGCTCAAGATCGAGGGGCCCAAGGGCAAGCTCGAGTTGAAGATCGAGAACGGATACGGGCTGGAAATCAGCGATTCGAAGATCGTCGTAACCCGTCCGGGCGACTCGCAGGATCAGCGCTCGCGGCACGGCCTGCTGCGCAAGCTGGTGGCCAACATGGCCGAGGGGGTGAGCAAGGGCTTCACCCGGGTGCTCGAGATCAACGGTGTAGGCTATCGTGCCGAAGTCAAGGGGACTAATATCCAGATGACGCTCGGGTACTCCCATCCGATCCTTTACCAGTTGCCGGCGGGCGTGACGGCGAAAGTCGAACGCCAGGTGGTCATTACACTGGAGAGCGCCGATCGGCAATTGCTCGGGCAGGTCGCGGCCCAGATCCGCGAGCTTCGCCCACCCGAGCCTTACAAGGGCAAGGGTATCAAGTACGCAACCGAGACCATCCGCCGCAAGGCGGGCAAAGCTGCGGCGACCGCAAGCGCGGCCTGAACGGAACTCCGATGGCTACCGAGAAGACGGAAAAACGTACTGCGCGGCGCGAACGCGTGCGGCGCAAGGTTGCGGGCAGCAACACGCGCCCGCGGCTCTCGATCTACCGCTCGCTTCATCATATCTATGCGCAGATCATCTCGGATGAAGCGGGGCGCACCCTGTTTTCGGCTTCAACGCTGGGCGCCGATCTGCCGGCGAATCTGAACAAGAAAAGCAACGTCGCGTCGGCCAAAGCGGTCGGCAAGGTGATCGCGGATCGCTGTCTCAAAAGCGGAATCAGCGAAGTGGTTTTCGATCGCAACGGCTTTCTCTATCACGGGCGGGTCAAAGCCCTGGCGGACGCGGCCCGCGAGGCCGGGCTGAAGTTCTGAACCAACCGACGGCGGGAAGAGAGCATCGTGGCTGAACGTATAGATCCACAGGGACTGGAACTCAAAGAGAAGGTCGTGCACATCAATCGCGTCGCCAAGGTCGTCAAGGGCGGCCGGCGCTTCAGCTTCAGCGCGCTGGTGGTGGCCGGCGATCAGGGTGGGCTGGTCGGCTTCGGCTTGGGCAAGGCCAACGAAGTTCCTGAGGCGATCCGCAAGGGCGTCGAGCGCGCGCGCAAGAGCCTGATGCGCGTCCCGCTCAGGCAAGGCACAATTCCCTACGAAGTGATCGGGCGCTTCGGCGCCGGCAAGGTGATTCTGAAGCCGGCCTCGGAAGGTACCGGAGTTATCGCCGCCGGCGGCGTGCGCGCGGTGGTCGAATTGGCCGGCATCCGCAATATCCTGACCAAGCGGCTGGGCTCCTCCAACCCGCACAACCTGGTGAAGGCGACCATGCAGGCGCTCTCCGAGTTGCGCGACCCGCGCGATATAGCGCGTGCCCGCGGCCGCGAGCCCGAGCGTCCCGCGGCGGCGTGATCAAATCAAGGCGAATTAAGGAACAGATCCCGATGTCCGACACGATACATGTGAAGCTCGCACGCAGCCCGATCAGTACCAACCAGCGCGTGCGTGAAACGCTCAGGGGCTTAGGGCTGACCCGCGTCGGCCGCGAGCGCGAGCTTAAGCGCACGCCGATGGTCGAAGGAATGATCCGCAAGGTCGCGCATCTGGTCGTAGTTCTAAAGGACTGACGGCGGCGGTTAAACTATGGATTTGAGCACGCTGAAACCGTCCCCCGGATCCAAGCGGCGCCGCAAGCGAATCGGGCGTGGAATCGGTTCGGGCCACGGCAAGACTTCGGGGCGCGGACACAAGGGCAAGGGCTCGCGCAGCGGCGGCAATACGCCACCCGGTTATGAGGGCGGCCAGATGCCGCTCAAGCGGCGGCTGCCCAAGCGCGGGTTTCGCCGCTTGCTCAAGAATGCAGCCCGCCGCGAGCGCCACGAGCAGGTCAATCTCGGCCGGCTGGCGATTTTCGCCGACGGCGCGACGATCGATCCGGCGGCGATGGCGGAGCGTGGCCTGGTTGCGCAGGGGCGGATGGTCAAGATCCTCGGCGACGGCGAGCTTACGACCCGCTTGACGATCAAGGCCCACGCCTTTTCAGCCGGAGCGCGCGCGAAAATCGCTGCCGCGGGCGGCAGCGCGGAGTTGCTGCAAAGCGCATGAGATCGAATGCTTGAGGGGTTTTCAAACGCCTCGCGCATCCCGGAATTGCGCCGCCGGCTGTTGTTCACGGCCGCGATGCTGGCCGTGTATCGAATCGGCGTGGCGGTGCCGACGCCTGGGATCGACGGGCAGGCGCTGGCCTCGTTTTTCGACGCGGCGAAATCGACCCTGTTCGGATGGATCAACCTGTTCTCGGGCGGCGCGCTGGAGCGCTTTTCGGTCTTCGCGCTCGGCATCATGCCGTACATCTCGGTCGCGATCATTTTGGACCTGATGAAGATCGCGTCGCCCTATCTCGACGAGCTTTACAAAGAAGGCGAGGCCGGCCGGCGCAAGATCACGCAGTACACGCGCTACGGCACGATCGGGCTGGCGCTGCTGCAGGGGATGATGATCGCCATATCGCTGGAGAGAATCCAGGCACCGGGCGGCGGCTCGGTGGTTTACAACCCCGGCTGGGGTTTCCGGCTGCTGACAGTGGTCACCCTGACCGCCGGCACGATCTTCATCATGTGGCTCGGTGAGCAGATCACCGAGCGCGGAATCGGCAACGGCATCTCGCTGATCATCATGGCCGGCATCGTGGCGCGGCTGCCGGGCGCGATTGGCGTCACGGCGCAGTTCGTGCGCGAAGGCGAGATGAGCATCTTCCTGCTGATCTTCATTCTGGCGGTTGCGGTCGCCGTGATGGGCGGAATCGTCTATATCGAGACCAGCCAGCGCCGCATCCCGGTCCAGTATGCGCGCCGCGTGGTGGGGCGAAGGGTCTACGGCGGCCAGACCTCGCATCTGCCGCTCAAGATCAACACCTCGGGGGTCATTCCCCCGATTTTCGCTTCGTCGATTCTGGTTTTTCCGGCGACCGTAGCCACCTTCGTGCCCGCGCTCAAGGACTATTCGGCGTTCCTGACGCCCGGCGGGCTCATATACGATTTGGTATACGTGGCCCTGATAATCTTCTTCTGCTACTTCTACACGGCGGTCACATTCAATCCGGTTGACGTAGCGGACAATTTAAAGAAGAATGGGGGATTCATCCCGGGGATTCGGCCGGGACGGTTCACCGCCGAGTACATCGACCGGGTGTTATCGCGGATTACGCTCGGCGGCGCGATCTACGTGAGCGCAGTGTGCGTCCTGCCGACGATTTTGATCCAGCGCTTCAACGTGCCGTTCTACTTCGGCGGCACCGCGCTGCTGATCGTGGTCGGAGTGGCGCTGGATACGGTGGCCCAGATCGAGACCCATCTGCTGACCCGCAACTACGAAGGCTTCATGCGGCGCGGGCGGGTGAAGTCGAGGAGGGGCTAGCCGGTGCGGCTGGTGATGCTTGGCCCTCCGGCCGCGGGCAAGGGCACACAAGCCCGGCTCCTGGCGGAAAGGCTCAAGGTGCCGCATGTCGCCAGCGGCGAGTTGTTACGCGACGCCGTGCGCCATCGCACGCCGCTGGGCTCGCAGTCCAAGGGTTACATGGACCGCGGCAACCTGGTGCCTGATGAATTGGTATTGCAATTGGTCGACGAGCGTCTGCAGAAACCCGACGCGCAAGCGGGGTTCATCCTCGACGGCTTTCCGCGCACGGTCGATCAGGCCGAGGCGTTGCGGGCCAGGCTGCAGAAGCGCAACACCGAGCTGGACAAAGTGATCGCGATAATCGTTCCAGACGAAGAAGTCGTGAAGCGAATTTCGGGGCGGCGCACTTGCCGCAATTGCGGCGCGATGTATCACACGATTTTCGATCCGCCGCGCAACGTCAATGTGTGCAACGCCTGCAACGGCGAGCTTTATCAGCGCGAGGATGACGAGGAAGACACGGTTCGGATGCGGATCGAAGTGTACAAGGCGAGCACCCGTCCGTTGCTCGAGCATTACGAGCGCCTGGGGTTGCTCGTCCAGGTCGATGGAGTCGGCCGAGCCGATGAGATCAACCGGCGAATCCTGAGCGCGCTCGACGGTTCCAGCGCGCAGCCGGCGGCCGCCCGGGTGCAGGCGAAGGGTTCGGCGTGATCCTGCTCAAGACTCCGGAAGAGATCGCCTTGATGCGCAAGGCGAACCAGATCGTCGCCGAGATCCTCGCGGCGCTGGCCGAAGCGGTGCGCCCCGGAATCACGACCGCCGAGCTCGATCAGATGGCCGAAGAATTGATCTACCAGAAAGGCGCCAAGCCGGCCTTCAAGGGCTATGCGCCGCGCGGCGTGGTTTATCCCAAGTGCCTGTGCGTATCAATCAATGAGGAGATCGTTCACGGCATCCCCTCGGGCCGCAAGCTGCGGGCCGGCGACATCGTGGGGCTGGACTTCGGGGTCGTGTACCAGGGATTTTACGGCGACTCGGCGCGGACCGTAGCCGTGGAGAAAATTCCCGAGCGCGCCGAACGCCTGCTCAAGGTCACGCGTGAAGCGCTCTACGCCGGAATCGAGCAGGCGCGCCCCGGCAATCGATTGGGCGATATCTCGCGCGCCGTGCAGGAAGTCGCCGAGCGCGCCGGATTCTCGGTGGTCGAGGAATTCGCGGGCCACGGTATCGGCCGCAGCCTGCATGAAGACCCGCAGGTGCCCAATTACTTCCGGCGCGGGATGCCGAATCCCCGCCTGCAGGAAGGGATGGTGCTCGCGATCGAGCCGATGCTCAACGAGGGCGGCGCCGACCTGGAAATTTTGGACGACGGATGGACCGCCGTCACCGCTGACCGAAAGCTGTCGGCGCATTTCGAGCATTCGGTGGCGATTACGGGGAGCGGGCCGCAGATCCTGAGCGAGCTGGGGCATGTCTAAGGGCGACGCCATTGAAGTGCAAGGCACCGTGCTGGAGGCGCTGCCCAACGCCATGTTCCGCGTCTCGCTCGAAAACGGCCATCGGGTGCTGGCACATATTTCGGGCAAAATGAGGATGCACTACATCAAGATTTTACCCGGCGACAAGGTCACCGTAGAGCTGTCGCCTTACGATTTGAGCCGCGGCCGGATTACGTACCGGATGCGCTGACGATCAATCATGAAAGTCCGACCCTCGGTAAAAAAGATCTGCAAGAACTGCAAGGTGGTACGCCGCCAGGGCGTGGTGCGCATCCTGTGTTCCAATCCACGCCACAAGCAGCGTCAAGGATAGGAGGTTGCCCCGATGGCGCGTGTCGCGGGAGTTGAGCTGCCCAGAAACAAGCGGATGGAAATCGCGCTGACGTATATCTACGGCATCGGGCGCGCCGCGGCGCTCAAAATTTTGAAGGCGGCCAACGTCGATCAGGGCAGAAAGAGCGACGACCTGACGCCTGAGGAGCAAGTGCGTATCCGCCAGGTGCTCGACGACGGCTACAAGGTCGAGGGCGATCTCCGGCGCGAGGTGCAGCAGTCGATCAAGCGGCTGACGGACCTGGGATGCTATCGCGGCATCCGCCATCGCCGTGGATTACCAGTGCGCGGCCAACGCACGCATACCAATGCGCGCACGCGCAAGGGACCTCGCAAAGTCGTGGCGGGCAAGAAGCAAGCACCGTCTAAGGGATAACGATGGCCGACGAGAAGGAAACCAAAACCGAACCGCCGAAGCAGCCCGCGCCCCAAGGCGAAGCGGGCGGAACTGCTGCGGCAGGCGCTGCGCCCACCCCCAAGCGCCGGCGCACCAAGCGTACGGTGCCCGAAGGCGTCGCGCACGTCCACGCCACCTTCAACAATACCATCGTCACGATCACCGACCATCAGGGAATGGTGGTCGCGTGGTCAAGCGCGGGATCAGTTGGTTTTAAGGGGTCGCGCAAGGGTACGCCGTTTGCGGCGCAGATGGCCGCGGAAGCGGCGGCTCGCAAGGCCTCCGACGTTGGGATGCGTAGCGTAGTAGTTTACGTCAAAGGGCCGGGCGGCGGACGCGAATCGGCGGTCCGCTCGCTCCAGCAGGCGGGACTCAACGTGCAATCGATCAAAGACGTGACGCCGATTCCGCACAATGGGTGCCGTCCGCCCAAGCGGCGCAGAGTTTAGGACGGAGGCAGGCGAACGTGGCCAGAAATCTCGGTCCGGTATGCCGGATGTGCCGGCGGGAAGGGCTCAAGCTCTTCCTCAAAGGGGAGCGATGCTATACTGACAAGTGCGCGATCGAGCGGCGTAACTATCCGCCCGGCGTCCATGGTCAGGCGCGCACCCGCTTCTCCGAGTTCTCGATTCGGCTGCGCGAAAAGCAGAAAGTCAAGCGGATCTACGGGCTGCTGGAAACCCAGTTTGCCCGCTATTTCACGATTGCGGAACGGATGCCCGGTATCACCGGCGAAAACCTGCTGGTCCTGCTCGAGCGCCGGCTGGACAACGTGGCCTATCGGCTCGGATTCGCCAGCTCACTCGCCCAGGCGCGCCAGCTCGTGCGCCATGGGCATATCGAGGTGAACGGCAAGGTGGTTGATGTGCCCTCGTACCTGGTGGCGGTCAACCAGGTCGTGAGCGTGACCGAAAAGAGCCGTCAGAAGAAGGTGATCGTCGAAGCGATCGAGCTGGCGCAACGGCGCGGGGCGCCGCCCTGGATCACGCTCGAGCGCGAGCAGTTCCGCGGCTTCTTGCGTTCGCTGCCGGCGCGCGGCGACCTGACGATGCCGATCAGCGAGAAACTCATCGTCGAGCACTATTCGCGGTAGTTTGACGCGAGCCGGATGCGGCCCGCAGTGATTATCCAAATTCTCCATTGTCGGAGAGACCATGCAGAACGATTGGCGTGACTTGATTAAACCGAAGGGCGTGGAGTTCGAAGAGAAGGAGCTGACGCCGGCTTACGGCCGCTTCTTCGCCGAGCCGCTCGAACGCGGCTACGGTATTACGATCGGCAACGCGCTCAGGCGCGTACTCCTGTCCTCGCTGCCGGGCTTCGCCGTCGTGGGCGTCCGGATAAAAGGCGTGTTGCACGAGTTCTCCACTATTCCGGGCGTCAAGGAAGACGTGACCGATATCGTGCTTAACCTCAAGGAAGTGCGGCTGAAGCTGCACGAGGGCGAGCTGGTCACGGCCACGCTCAAGGCCCGGGGCGAAGCCGAGGTGACCGCAGCCGACATCGCCGGCGGGCCGAGCCTGGAGGTTCTGACTCCGACGCAGCATATCGCGACCCTCGACAAGGGCGCCGAGCTCGAAATGGAGCTGGTGATCAAGTCCGGCCGCGGCTACGTTCCGGCCGAGCGCGCCGATGAAGGCGAGCCGATCGGCACGGTCCGGCTGGACGCGATCTTCTCGCCGATCCGCAAGGTCAACTTCACGGTGACCAATGCGCGCGTGGGACAGCGTACCGACTACGATCGGCTCGCGATCGAGATCTTCACCGACGGCTCGATCAGCCCCCGCGACGCGCTCACCTACGGCGCGCGCGTGCTGCGCGATCAGATGTCGATCTTCGCGGGCGTGGACGAGGAAATTGAAGCGCCAGCCGGCGGTGAAGGCGTGCTGCCGACTCCGGCGGCGATCAACGAGTACCTCTACCGCCCGGTCGAGGGCTTGCCGATTTCGGTGCGCGCGTTCAACGGGCTGCAGAACGCCGATATCAAGTATATCGGCGAGCTGGTGCAGCGCACCGAGCAGGACATGCTCAAGATCAAGAACTTCGGGCGCAAGTCGCTCAACGAGATCAAGGAAGTGCTGGCCGACATGGGATTGTCGCTCGGGATGCGCCTGGATAATCTGCCGCCGCGCAGCGAGCTCGATCGGATGTGGGAGGAACAGGAGCGGCGCGAGTCGGCCTGAGCCGCGCCGACCCGGAGGAACATCGGATGCGTCATCTCAACCAGGGCCGCAAGCTTAACCGGACCGGCGCTCATCGCAAGGCCCTGTTCCGCAACCTTGTGCTGGCGCTGATCAAAAGCGACCGGATCACGACCACCGACGCCAAGGCCAAGGAGCTTAGGCGCTTCGCCGATAGGATGGTCACGCTCGGCAAGCGCGGCGATCTGAGCGCGCGCCGGCGGGCATTCGCGTTTATCCAGTCACGCGACGCGGTCAAGAAACTGTTTGACGAGATCGCCCCGCGGTTCAAGGATCGGGCCGGCGGCTACACGCGCGTGATCAAGTACGGGTTTCGGCGCGGTGACGCGGCCGACCTGTCGATCATCGAGTTCACCGGCTCGTCGGAAGAAGCCAAGGCCAAGAAGCCCCGCAAGAAGGCCGCGCCGCGCAAGGAACAACCCGAGCGCGAAAAACGCGCCGCCGTGGGATAAGAGAGACTCTGGAATCGAGCGAGCTTTCGCGGCCGCCCGCCCGAGCAAGCGCGCAATGCCTCAGGGGGATTCGGAATACTATCGCAGGAGACTTCCCCATTGGCGCGAGAAGGATGGAGTCTACTTCGTCACTTGGCGCCTGCGAGAGTTGACGCCGCCGCTGTCTGCCGAGGAGCGCGATCTGATCGCAGATGCGCTACGCCACTTTGAAGGACGGCGCTACGAGCTTTTCGGCTATGTCGTGATGAACGATCATGTTCACGTGGTCGTACGGCCCATAGACCCTCACAGCCTGATCGCTATCATTCATTCGTGGAAGTCATTCACGGCCAATCGCCTACAGCGCGAGCACCGACGACATGGCGGGGTTTGGCAAGATGAGTATTTCGACCGGCTCATTCGGAGCGAGTTGACGGAGAAACTTGAATACATAGCCAACAACCCCCGCAAGAGATGGCCCGAAATCGTCGAGTATCGCTGGGTGTGGATCGCGGGACTGAATGGAGATGGCCCTCCTTGAATGGCCAAATGGGCCTCATGTGAAGAGGCGGGCAGAGATGAAGAGGCGGGCAGGGACGCCCGCCCCACTTCAGAATAGCTTTTTGAGAATAGCCTTTTGAGAATAGCTTTGGGTCATTAGAGTTTGGCGAAGGGTTCCAGCGCCGCTCAGGGCCGGTCTTGGGTGAGCGCTCTTTGAAGAAACCGAAGAAGTCTTTTCTGAAGTGGGGCGGGCGTCCCTGCCCGCCTCTGGAAACGGGCAAGGGGTTAGATCTCCTCTGCGGTCTATTCGAGCAGCTTCGCGCGTAGCGCCATGTGCGCGCTACGCAGCCCAGCCAGGATCCCATCCTCGAAGTTCCACTCCGGCACTGCGATCAAATCGGGAAAATCGTGCGGATTGCGGATGTCCTCGGCGGTCAGCCCGGAATGAATCCGCCGCGCCAGATCGAGCACCTTGCGCTCCTGCTGTTCGATCAGCTCGAGCAGCAGCCGATCGATTGTTCCAAGGTGTGCGCGCGCGCCGTCAGACACATCGGCAAGTCTAGCCGGTTTCGCCGCCCGCGTCGCAGGGCGCCGATTTGATCGCCAGGCTGCGGCGCGTCGCTACGGCTGCGGCTCGCGCGTCGCGGAGAGCAGCGCGCCGGAGGCGATAGTGAGCGCGAATGCGCCGGCGCGCATCGCGGCCGCCAGCGTGCTTCCCGGCAGCCGCTCGCCGAAGGCCAGCATACCGCCGCAAATCGGGACGACATTGGAGAGTGCGGAGGACAGCGGCATCACGATGATGCCGCGCGCGCGATGAAATGCGTTCTGTAAGGCGATCAGGCCGGTGACGTTCGCTGCGACCATCAGCCAGACGTATGGGTCGCCCGCCAGGCGCGCGATTATCGCGACGCCCGGCTCGGCCATGAAGTCCTGCGTCAGCGCCTTGGTGTAGAGACTGCCGAGTCCGAAAGCGAAGCCCGACACGATCGCGGCCGCGGTACCGTTGCGCCGGAGCACGGGCGCCGCGCCCGCCGCCGCAGCCGCACAGGCGAGCGCCGCCGAAATTATCGCGATCGTGGACGCCGCTGCCGGCTGCTCGGCGGCGCCTGCGCCGAGCGACAGCGCCAGCATCACCATCGCGAGCATCACGCCGCCGATCGCGGCCCATTCTATTGGGCCGGCGCGCTCGCCGAGTAACACAATCGCGAACAGCACGAACAGCGCGATCCCGCCCTGCATCGAGACCGCGACCAGCGAGACCGGGGCGCCGGAGAGCGCGATCACCGCGAGCGCATAGCCGGCGCATTGTACGCCGAGTCCGCCGACCCAGATCGGGTCGCCGCACCACGCGAGCAGGGCGGCCGGGATGCGCGCGCCGCGCGCGAGCGGCAAGCTCGCGGCCCGGCTCTTCATCATCAGCAAACCGAGCGCGAGCAGCGCGCTGGCGGCGACGGACAGGCCGAGGTAGAAGGCCATACGCGCGGACTCAGCCCTTGACCTCGCGCATCGTACCGCCGGCCAGGATCTCAAAGCGCCGGCCGCCCCACAGAACGCTATTCCCGGCCAGGCTGGCGAACCAAATCGCGGTCATCATCAGGTCTTTTATCGGCACCAACCAGAGGTCGGAAAGCTGCTCCGGGAGCCGCAACACGCGGGCCACGATCACCGCGGCCATCGCCAGGCGCGCGCCCAGCACGATCGCCAGCGCCAGGATCGCGTAGCGGTTGAAGCCCGAAACCGCGGCCAGCAACAGCGCCCAAAACACTCCGTGGATGAGAATCGTGGCGAGACTCACGGGACGGACCGTGCGGTAGGTGCGGGCCCATCGCAACTGATGATTCCAGAACTCGGCGAAGCGCGACTCTTCGCACGAGAGCGTGACAATCGAGCTGGAAAGCTTGACCTGGTAGCCATGTTCGGCGGCCATCCGGCCCAAAAAGAAATCGTCGGCGAGCAGATCCTTGAGCGCGCGGAAGCCGCCGATTGAATCGAGCGTGGCGCGCTTGACCGCGATCGTCGCCCCGAATGCGTGCCGCAGCGGCTCGATCGCCGCCGACAGGATCGCCATCGGGGCGAAGTCGGTGTTGACGTACAGCGCCTCGAGCCGCGCGGCGATCGCGCCGCTTGGGCGCGCGCGATAGACGCAGGTGACCACGCCGGTCTTTTCGTCCGCGACCAGCTCACCGGCCACGCGCAACAGATGGTCGCGCTCGACGGAGACGTTGGCGTCGCTGAGCACGAAAATTTCCGCCTTGGGCGCCCGCTCGGCCATCCGGATTAACTTGGCGACTTTCAGATTGGCGCAGCCGGGCTCCTCGCCCACCGAGAGCGTGATGTTGGCGAATTGATAGCGGGGCTTGAGCGCGACCGGAATTTCGGCCGCGGCGTCTTCGTAGTCAGAGACGCCGAAGACGAACTCGGAACGCGGATAGCTGGCTTCGAGGAAGCTTAAGATGTTCGGGCCGAGGCTCTGAGTCACGCCATGCAGGGGTTTCAGCACGCACAAGCGCGGCGCGATTTTGGGCAGCGCGGGCGCGGGTGATTCGGTTCGCGAGGCGAAGCGCAACGCGGCGACGGTCGCGGCTGCGTAGTAGATGAGCGACGCGGCCACGCCGATCGTTGGCAGGAGAAGAAGGAAAGTCAGAGAACCTAACCTCTGGCCCCTTCCCTACCAGGGAAGGGGAACCGAAAGCCGGCGCTCGCGTCGTCCCGTCAGGCGGCGGACTGGGTCTGCGCGCGGCGCTGGCGCATCGTGGAGAGGAACTGCACGCCTTCTTTCAACAGCCGCTTGCACTCCTCGGGCGAACCGGCCATCTTGCGCACGGCCTTGAAGATGTAGCGCGGCCGGAAATAGAAGCTGCGATAGAAACGCTCGACCGCTCCGTAGATCTCATCGTTGGAGAGTCCCGGGTACTTGATCGTGCACTTCTGGTAGCCCGATTCATCCAGCAGCGGATCGACCGCCAGGTAGCCGTTCTTGGTGACGTACTCGAACAGCTCGGTGCCGGGATAGGGAGACGCGAGCGAGACCTGAATCGTCTCGCAATCCATCTCGCGTGCGAACTTCATCGATTCTTCGATCGTCTCGCGGGTTTCGCCGGGCAGGCCCAAGATGAAAGTGCCGTGAATCAGGATGCCGATCTCGTGGCAATCCTTGGTGAAGCGGCGCGCGCGTTCCAGCCCGACGCCCTTCTTGATGTTTTTCAGGATCTGCGCGTTGCCGGTCTCGTAGCCGGCCACGAACAGGCGCAGCCCGCCGTCTTTCATGATCTTCAGCGTCTCGTAGTCAACGTTGGCGCGCGAATTGGTCGACCAGGTGATTCCGAGCGGCTTCAGCAATTGCGCGATCCGCCGCGCGCGCGCCGGGTCGGCGGTGAAAGTGTCGTCGTCGAAGAACAGTTCCTTCATCCTGGGGAACTTGCTCTTCATGGTCTGCACTTCTTCGAGCACGTTTTCGGGACTGCGCACGCGGTACTGATGGCCTTGCGTGACCTGCGGCCACAGGCAAAACGTGCATTTCGCGGGGCATCCGCGCCCGGTGTACATCGAAACATACGGATACTGGCAATAGGGGCTGTTGTACTTCAGGTAGTCGAGGTCGCGGGCGTAGACCTCGGTGGCGAACGGCAGCTTGTCCAGCTCCTCGTCGGTCATCGCCGGGCGATCGGGATTGTGATGGATACTCCCGTTCTGGCGGTAGCTGATGCCGTTGATCCGGCTCCAGTCGATTCCCTGCGCGACCTCGACCATCGAATGGTCGAACTCCTTGCGGCCGGCAACATCGATCGTGTTGGAGAGCGCGAGCACCTCTTCGGGCCGCGCGGTCGGATGGCCGCCGACGAAAGCGATGGTGCAATCCGGATTGGCGGCTTTGATCGCCTCGGCCGTGCGCGCGTCCATCCTGAGCGAGGGGGTCGAAGTATGCAGCACGACGAAGTCGTAGTTCTTCGCCTCGGCGACGGTCCGCGCCAAGTCGTAATCATGCGGCGGTGCGTCGAGCAGGCGCGCTCCCGGAATCATCCCGGCGGGGTAGGCCAGCCAGGTCGGATACCAGAACGACCACACTTCGCGGGTGGCCTGGTAGCGCGAGCCGGCGCCGCCGTCGAAATCGGCGTAGGAAGGGGGGTTAAGAAAGAGGGTTTTCATCACATCCATGTTTGAGGAGCCGCCTGTCCGCTTGGTTAGTAGGCGATTATAAAATTCGCGGCCAGCCTGCGCAAGGTTGAGACGCCAAGTGTCATAAACATTAGAGATGTCCGGGGCATAAGCGTTTAAAGAGGTCCGCTTGCGGGATCCGATCTCAATTCCAGACGGTCCCCTTCATCTTCTCCCCGGATGCACGCCACCGGAAGTAGCCTTTGCCACATTTCGACTGGACGCTAGTGTACTGCCTCTAAAATAGCTTTACAATGAGAGATTTTAGCCAAAATCTTGTCCGCCGTGGCTGTCCAGACGAAAGGTTTGGGTGCGTGGTTGCTGACCGCGATGAACTCGTTGATGGCGGTAATCAGCTCGGCAACATTGCCGAAGGCGCCGCGCCGAATACGTTTGTCGGTTAGCTCACGGAACCAACGTTCGACCAGATTGAGCCACGACGAAGAGGTCGGCGTGAAGTGGAGCTGGAAACGGGGATGCTTGGCGAGCCAGCTCTTCACTTTCGGATGGGTGTGAATGCCATAGTTGTCCAGGATCATGTGCACCGCGAGGTCAGAGGGGATGGTCTGGTTGATGCGACGGAGAAACTTGCGGAATTCGATATTGCGGTGGCGCGGGTAACAGGTCCCGATTACCGTCCCTTCCAATGTGTTCAACGCCGCAAACAGGGTCGTGGTGCCGTTGCGCTTGTAGTCATGGGTCATGGTTCCACAACGGCCCTTCTTGAGCGGCAGCCCCGGTTGGGTGCGATCCAAGGCCTGAATTTGCGACTTCTCATCGACACACAAAACCACCGCCTTATCCGGCGGATTAAGGTAGACTCCCACCACGTCGGTTAATTTCTCTACCAGCCGCTTGTCGCGCGACAACTTGAAGGTCTCGACCCGATGGGGCTGCAAGCCGTGAGCGTCCCAAATACGCTGCACCGTCGCCGGGCTCACGCCCCGGGCTTTCGCCATGGTGCGGGTGCTCCAGTGAGTGGCTCCCGGTGGCCTGGTCTGAGTCGTCGCTGCAACGATCTGCTTGATCTTCATACTCGAGATCGATGCGGGACGTTCCGCGGCCTGGTGCCTCACGCAGCAACGCGCCCACCCCGCCAGCGGCGAAGCGCTTGCGCCACAACAACACGGTGGGCCTGCTGGTGCCCACTTCGCGTGCGATTTGGCGCGTGGCGGTCCCCTCTGCGGCAAGCAAAACGATCCGCGCGCGCATCACTACTCGCTGTGGCGACCTGCGGGCCTTCACCCAAGCGCGCAGCGTCCGCCTAGCCTCCTCATCGACATCCAATGCCTCTGCCGCGTCCCACATCGTCGCCTCCTGCTTGACCCCGCAGAGACCATATCAGAACCTGTCCCCATTGTAAAGTTATTTGTGAGACACTACACTAGTATAACCTCGCCCGGCCCAGAAGCGATCGTGGTCTCCGGCCGTTATCGCAATGGTGGTCGCAGCGGCGGTCCCGCTGACCTCCCAGGTGTGGGTGCCAGGCGCGCGGGGAACGTCAGTCCCCGGGGGACGTCCCTGTCTGCCCGCATTTTCGGTGACCAGCACGCACTTGCTTGCCGCATTGTCCCAGGTCGCCGAGTTGATGGGTTCGAGGTGAGCCCCACCGCTGCGGATCAGGCGCAGCATGCAGGAGTTATTCGGATCGGCAGAGATTCCCTGGCACCACTGCTGGATGGTCGTTCCCGCGAAGAGCCAGGCTGGGAAGCCTGGCGCGGAGGGTTGCGTAAAGCCGGCGAACTCTCCGTAGGTGACGGTATTCCAGGCGGCGCCAAAAGCCGTTCCCAAACTGGCATTGGGGGTTCCACTGGCGTGTCTTCCGGCTTGGATCCAAATCCGATTCATGAAATCGGACGACCAGTTGGCCCCGCTGACCACGCCGTCCCAGTCCACCGGCACGACCTGACTCCACGTAAGGATATGGGCCAGGGTCACGATGGCGCAAATTCCACTGGCGCCCGAGACGGAATCTGCGTTCGGCGGGTCCGCCGACCAATTCAAGAGGGGGAACGAGAGCTCTCCGTCCGCTGAATAAGTGGTGTCGTTGGGCTGGCAAATGGAGGAGCAGGCCGCGGTGGAAAGAAAGACCGATTGCAAGACATCTCCGGCATTCATGCCGAAGGTACCGTCCGCCGTGTTGTCCACGACGATAAAGCCCGGCCCGGAGTGGGCGGCTTTGAGAAAACCGAGCGAAACGATGACGCCGGAATAATTGTCCGCGACCGTTTGCAGATTCTCAATGAAAGTGTAAGACAAGTCGATCTGCGTGGAAGAGCACGAAGAACCGCTCGAAGAACCGTTGGGAGACGGGCAATTGTTCGTGGCCGGGGCCAGGTAGCGGAGGGCGTCCATATTCAAGGTGTTCAGGTCGATAACGTAATCATCCTGGGTAGTGGAGGTAACGGTGACCGGGGGGTGTGGGGAGTACTTATCCTCGACAATAAAGGCGGGAGTACAGGTGGCGTCCCCCCCCCGAGACAATGCAGCTCACCGCCGTTCCGGCGGGAGAGATGACGGAGACCGGTCCGCTCGTCGCGGTACTCGGAACTTGGGCGGTGAGCGAGGTCGCGCTGAGGACGTTGACATTGGTCGAATTGACGCTAGTCGATTCGGTGGCGGGGAACGAGACGCTCGTGGCGCCGGCGGTAAAGTTAGTCCCGGTAACGGTGATGATTGTCCCTACGACCCCGCTCTGAGGGGAAATACCGGTGATGGTGGGCGGCGTCTTGTGGGTTTGCGCGAATACTGGCAGACTGAGGAACACTCCCACGGCGGTCGCAATCGCCGCTATCCGGAAACTGCCGACCACACTCCGACAATTCCTGCACATGGCTTACCCCCTGTGCTCGCTCTTCGCGTGCTGTGCTCTCGAGCAATCGATTGCCGCCTACCACGCTTCGGTCTTCGTTGTCAACTGAATGTTGGTAAAATTGAGACGCCAATCATAGCGCGAGGTAAGAGCCCGCGAGGGCTGCGGCAAGCTGGAGATCGGCGGGAGTGGTGATCTTGAAGTTTAATGCCGCGCCCTCGACGATCTCAACTTTCGGGCCCAGCCGCTCGACCAAATCGGCGTCGTCGGTCGCCGCGCTCGCCTCGGCCTCGGCCTGCTGATGCGCCCGGATCAGCAGCTCGCGACGAAACGCCTGCGGAGTCTGCGCCTGCCACAGACCGCCGCGCGCGACCGTCGCGCTGATGGTTTTCCCCTCCGCGCGCTTCAAGGTGTCCGACACCGGGATTGCGGCGATAGCGCTGCCGGCTCGCGACGCGGCTTTGAGGCAAGCCTCGAAGATTTCGCGCGTCGCGAACGGACGAGCGGCGTCGTGAACGATTACCAGGTCGCTCTCGGCGCTGGTCAGTTGCAGCGCGAGATGGACCGAGTGCTGGCGTTCCGATCCGCCGGGCGTGAGCTTGACCGGAATCCGGAGCCCCGCAGAATCAGCGATGGCGCGCGCTTGCCCTTCCATCCCGGCCGGCACCGCGACCACCGCCTCGACGATCGAATCGACCGACGCAATCGTGCGCAGCGCGTAGTAGAGCATCGGATGCCCCGCGAGCGGGACGAAGGCCTTCGCGAGGTCCGATCCCAACCGCTTGCCACTGCCGGCCGCGACCACTATCGCCGAGGCTCTCATCAATGTGAAAATGAAAAGGGGCCGGACGATTCAAATGTCCGTCCGGCCTCTGAAAAAGCGACTTGGTTGGTCGGGCAAGTTCAGTTTGGCAAGTTCAATCTGCCCACACTCAGTTGGGGAAAATTTCGCGAAGCTCCTCCATGATTTTTTCCTCCGGATGAGCTTTCGCGATCGAGAGTTCCTTGACGAGCAAACTGCGTGCCGTATCCAGCATCTTGCGCTCGCCGAAGGAAAGCTCTTTATCGCCCTTTAATACTAGAAGATCGCGCAGCACCTTTGCGATCTCGAGCGGAGAGCCGGTTTTGATCTTCTCCGTGTATTCGCGGTAACGCCGATTCCAGGTCTGCGTATCGACTTCGACCTTTTTCTCTCGCAGGATCTTGTAGATTTTGCTGACCATATCCTTGCCGATCACGCGACGGAGTCCTACTGCGTCTACGTTTTCAGTCGGGATCATGATGGTCATTTTCTCGGCGCCCAGAATCCGCAGCACGTAAAACTTTCGTTCGGTTCCCGAGATTGCCCGGACCTGAATGTCATCGATGACGGCTACGCCATGGGCAGGGTAAACAACTTTTTCGCCTTTCTTGAATAATGAAAGATTCATCTGTTATTCGTCCGTGGTCGTGGGCCGCGGATTTCGGGGCCGGTTGATGACCGTAGTTCACCGCTGTCCCCGAGAAGCCTGACCAAATCGAATTATGGCACATATGTGACAGATTTGGTACCCCCACGGCACTGAAGAGTTGTCAATGGCTGAACGCGACAGAAGGCTATTTCGTCTCAAAAGTGCTTGAAATGTCTAGGCAAATCTAAGCTCCATAACGATCGCATCTTCGCCGGGCGCGTAATAGTTCCGCCTCAAACGACGTTCTTCAAATTCAAACTTGCGATAAAGGCATCGCGCCGCCAAGTTGGAACGCCTTACCTCCAATGTTACGAGTTGCACTCCTTTCGTTTTGGCTTCGCCAATCGCGCTGAGCAGCAATTCGGCGCCGATCCCGAATCGCCTCAGCTCCGGCTGAACCGCGATGTTGAGGATATGCGACTCATCCGCTACCAGCCATCGGCACAGGAATCCCGCCGGGTCGCGATTGTCCGGCATTCCGGCGCTCGCCACCATCAGGCGCGAAAACGGCAGCGTCAGCTCACGCTCGAAAGAGCTCAGACTCCAAGGCTGCGGGAACGAGAGCCGTTCGATTTGCAAAATCCGCGCAAGATCGCGATGGGTCGCATCGCGAATCTGGACGCGCGTCGCCAGTTGCTCGCCCGCTCGAATCACAGCGTAAACCGATAGCGACAGGAACCGCTACGCGGCGTCCCTGATCTCGCCGGCCTCGCCCTTGAACACGATGACCTCGAGTACCTTGTTGCGCAGGCGATGCTTGAAGCTCGCCACCGGTTGGCCGAACTCGATGCGGGTCAGGAAGTCGGCGGGGAACGATGCCGATATATACGACAGCCGCCGCAAGGCTTCGCCGCGCACGCTCGCCTTGATCGCGAGCACCCCGTCTTCGAGCGCGATGTGGTAATCGTAATCCGGCATCTCGTCGGGCAGGTTCCACAGCCGCTTCAGCGAGGAGGCGGGTATCCGCCGCGGCATCTCAAGCCTGACCAGGTAAGCGTTGGCCTGTTCCATCACGGTGTAGACGGTACCGTAGCGCCGATCGCGCTCGAGCTTGTCGTCGTGCTGATCGCTGGTGAAGCCGTCGAAGCCCACCTTGCGCACGCTTCGATTGAGCCGCACGCCGCGCGCCAGAATTGTCCCGAGCGGCGCGAGTAGCAATCCATAGGAGGCCGCGCGATAGACCAGCTCGGATGCCGGCCGAGCCTGGAAAATTCCCTCGCGCAGACGCCAGATCGCTTCCGCCGAGCCGACCAACAATCCCAGCGTGATCCAGCCGCGGGTATGCAGCGAGAACAACGGATCGCCGACCACCGCTACCGAAAAGGCGGTCAGAAGCGCCGGATAGAGGATCAGATCGAGCACGATGTTCAGGGCCGTCGAACGCGCGCGCGAGAAACCTGCGGCCCCGACCGACTCCTCGAGCCGGGTCTTGGCCGCGTCGGGCATCGCGCCGAGCAGCGGCTCAGCCAATCGCATCGCGATTTGGACGGGAACCGGCGCGCCCTTCAGCGGTCCGGTCTCGACCGCGCCCAGACAAGCCTCGAAATCGTCCTCCAGCTCTCCGGGGAAATGCTTTTCGCCGATCGGACCCGGCAACGCGCCGACATCCTTGGGAAGATTCATCATCGCGATCGGCGCAGCGACCGCGGCCGTCCTTGATGGGGCCGCAGCAGCCGCGGGAACGACTGGCGTCGGCGCTGCCGGTGCATGTGTGGCTGCCGCGGCTGGTGCCGCTGCGCCGTTGGCGGCCTTGGCCGCCGCGGCGTCGCCGTCCGCTGCGGGAGCGCTCTCCTTGCGGAAGCGGGAAGGGAAATCGGCGCCGAAAGCTTGCTCCGGATGCAGCACCTTGGCGCGCTCCAGCAGCACCGCCTCGCTCTCCAGGTTGTTAGGGTCTGGGATACAGCAATCGACCGGGCAGACCGCCGCGCAGGCCTCATGATCGTAAAAGCCGACGCATTCGGTGCACTTGGCCGGCACAATGTAATAGATATCCGGCGCGATCCCGGGATGGGTCTCGCCGTTCAATTCCCATGGCACGCCGCCGGCGTAGATCGCCGTGTTGGGGCATTCGGGCTCGCACGCGCCGCAGTTGATACATTCGCTGGTAATCGTCGTCGCCATTAATACTCCGGCTTTTTTGAGATCGCCTTGTAGACTAAGCTTACAGCCGCGCCCGGAAAGTCAACCGGGACCAGTTTAATCGAAACGATAACCGCCCGAAGTTTTGCCTGTCAACCTTGCGCACAACCGGCCCGGATGATTCTGATCGAAGCGGAATCCGATCATGGCGGCCCTGGCGGCCCGATAAGGATCCGGCCTGGAGCGCTGGCGCCCAAACACCTTGCGCTGGATGGATCGATTTGTAACTATTGCATCGTTCACCTTAATTTTGGCTTTTCGGAACTGGACATAGGTAGGAGGTGTGTTCGGATGAAGATGTTGGCAAGTCTACTGGGAATCCTCAGCATGGCAGCGCTTTTCGCGGCCTGCGGACCCGATATGAACGCGATTAACAAATCCAGCGATCAGGCAGAAGCTTCTGCGACCAAGGCCGAAGCCTCCGCCAAGAGCGCGGAAGATGCGAGCGCTCAAGCTGACGAGGCCGCCAAGAAGGCCGACGAGGCCGCGGGCGGCGCAGAAGACGCGGTTCGCCGGGCCAACGACGCCGTGGCGCGGATGGAAGCTGCTTTCTCTACTTCGGTTACGAAGTAAAAGCTCCCGACCGATTTCGAGCCTGACGAGAGGAGCGCGCACTCTCTCGTCAGGCGTCGTGCTGCTTTCCCTGACCTGATTCGATCATTGAGCCGGCGTCGGCGAGGTAGCTCCCGGAAGGTGCACGCTGGCTTCGCCGCCGGGCCGCAGCGCTTGCCGGACGCGTTCGCGGATAAGATCGTCGCGTTCGATACGCCCCTCGATATCGCGGAAGGCGCCAACCGAGAGTCCCTGCGCGGCCGCCGCCTGATCCACGCTGAGGCTGTGATTGCGCTGCATCGCCTTGTACACGGCGACGTATTTTTCGATTTGCTCGACCGGGATTTGGGACTCTTCGTCGTCGCCGCCTTCGTCCTGGGCAAGCGTGACCGCATGCAGCATCACGGCCGTGCGCGCGTCGGCAAAGGTGGACCAAGCCGGTCTGAGCGCAGTGGCGCGTGAGTAGAGCATGGTGGCGGCGAGCAGACCGGCGCCCGAGGCCATCAGGGCCAGCCGCCACGGCGGTGAGAGGAAATCGGACTTGGTGCGGACGGGAATGAACATGCTGATAATCCTTTGCAATAATCGTCGTGCGATAATGCTTGTGGGCTAATCCTTGCACGCGAATCTGACCAGCGAAAGGGCGCGACCACTTGCAAAGCTGGCGGGAGTGCTTAACTTTAATGGTGCCGTGTATCAGCGCTGACGTCTGAGCCCCGGTTTCATTAAAAATTCGCCCTTGCAGGGAGAGTCGATCCAATGTCGGCCAAACAGGTTGAGCTTCATGAGAACGCACGCACCGGAATAATCGCGGGCGCCACGATGGTGGCGGAAGCCGCCCGCGTTACGCTGGGCCCCAAGGGACGCAATGTAATGATCCAGCGCAGCTTCGGCGCGCCGCTGGTGACCAAGGACGGCGTCACCGTGGTCAAGGAAATCGAGTTCGAGGATCGATTCGAGAACATGGGCGCGAAGCTGATTCGCGAGGTCGCCCAGAAAACCTCCGACGCCGCCGGCGATGGCACCACCACCGCTACCGTGCTGGCCCGCGCGATCGTGCGCGAGGGCGTGAAGCTGATCGCCGCCGGGATGCCGCCGATGGAGCTGCGGCGCGGAATCGAGGCGGCGGTGAGCGCGGCGGTCGAGGCGATCAAAAAAATGTCGCGCCCGATCAAAGACAACGAGCGGATGGTGCAGGTGGCGACGATCGCTTCCAACGGCGACAAGGAAGTCGGCAAGATCGTCGCCAGCGCGATGGACAAAGTTGGCAAAGAGGGCGTGATCACGGTCGAGGAGGCGCGCGGACTGGAGACCACGCTCGACTTGGTCGAGGGGATGCGCTTTGACCGCGGCTACCTGTCGCCATATTTCGTTACCAATCAGGAGAAGATGACGGTCGATCTCGACGAGCCGCTGATCCTGTTCCACGAGAAGAAGATCTCCAACCTGCGCGAATTCCTGCCGCTGCTCGAAAAAATCGTGCAGGCCGGACGGCCGCTGCTGGTGGTCGCGGAAGAGGTCGACGGTGAAGCGCTGGCCGCGCTGGTGGTCAATAAGCTGCGCGGCTCGCTCAAGGTCGCGGCGGTCAAAGCGCCGGGCTTCGGCGATCGGCGCAAGGAGATGCTCGCCGACATGGCTATCCTGACCGGCGGCAGCGTGATCTCCGAGGACTTGGGGATCAAGCTGGAGAAGGTACTTCCCAACCAGCTCGGCCGATGCCGCCGGGTGAGTATAGATAAGGACAACACCATAATCGTCGGCGGGGCCGGCAAGAAGGCCGAAATCCAGGGACGTATCGAGCAGATCCGGGCCCAGATTGCGGAGACTACCTCGGACTACGATCGCGAGAAATTGCAGGAGCGGCTGGCGAAGCTCACCGGCGGAGTCGCCGTGATCAAGGTTGGCGCCGCGACCGAAGTGGCGCTCAAGGAAAAGAAGGCGCGGGTCGACGACGCCGTGCATGCGTTGCGCGCCGCGGTCGACGAGGGAATCGTGGCCGGCGGCGGAGTCGCGTTGCTGCGCGCCTCGAAAGATCTCGGCAACCTGAGACTCAATGAAGCGCGCAAGGCGGGCGCGAAGATCGTGGCGCGCGCGATGTTAGAGCCGCTGCGGCAGATCGCGGCCAATGCCGGCTTCGAAGCCTCAGTGGTCTGCAACAAAGTCGCCGAAGGAAGGGACGACTTCGGTTTCAACGCCGCGACCGAGACCTACGAGGATCTGTTCAAGGCCGGTGTGATCGATCCCGCCAAGGTTGTCCGCACCGCGCTGGTGAACGCGGCCAGCGCCGCCGCCATGTTTATCACGACCGAAGCCGCGATCGCCGAAAAGCCCAAGAAGAAAAAGCCGGCCCCGCCGATGCCGGGCGGCGGCATGGGTGGAATGGGCGGGATGGGAGGAATGGGTGGCATGGGAGGGATGGGCGGTATGGAGGGGATGGACGATTTCGGCGGCGATGACTTCTAGCCCGTTGTGTCTAGAGCAGGCTTTGCGCTGTAGGCAAAGTAATCGCGCGGTATGAATGTCATGTCGCCAACGGGGCCATTCGAGAAAAAGCATTGCAGCGGCATTTCGCCGCGTGTAAGCTTCACGGTTAGCCCCGGTCTGCAAATCAATCAACGATTCGAGCGGTCCGTAACTATAATGGGGCTGCCGCAAGAGGTGTTCAAGGAGGAGTAATGATGGAAGGGTTAATCCGAAAATCTTCTAAACTGGCTGGTCTTGCGGGGGCTGCGTTAGCCCTTTCGTTACTGGCGGGATGCTCGTCAGGCCAGCCCGACCCCGCGCAGCGCGCGCAGAATGCGGCGCAGCGGGCGGATCAGGCGGCGTCGCGCGCTGAAGCGGCTGCCGGCAAAGCGCAGGCTGCTGCGCAGCAGGCTCAGGCTGCGGCCAGCCGTGTCGATCAGGCTGCCAGCGATGCGAAGGCGGCGGCTGATCGCGCTGAGGCCATAGCCGCCAAGACTACGGCTGAGGCCCCCAAGCATCACGCCATGCATCACCATCACAAGAAGGCCGCGGCGGCCGAGGGTGGTGAGGCTGCTCCCGCCGACAGCGGCGGCGGTGCTGCTGCTCCCGCTCCCGAAGGTGGCGCTGCCGCATCTCCGGCTGCTCCGTAACCCCGGTTTCGATCTATACGAAAGAGCGTCCGCCAATGGGCGGGCGCTCTTTTCGGCCTGCCGCCCCGGCCTCAGGGCGGAGCGGTGACGATCGCGCAGGCTAGTGCCGTTCCAAGTATTCGCGCTTGAGCGGGGGCGGTTCGGATCAGCGAGCGGGAAAAGCGCAGGGCTCGCTATAATTCGGAACAACAAGCTGGAACGGCACTAGTCCTCGAACGTCACGACCACCTTCAGCGCCTCGGGCTTTTGTGCCGCCGAGAAGGCTTGGTTGATCTGCGCGAGCGGAAAGCGATGGGTCACAAGGTCCGATGCCGCGATCACGCCGCGCTCGATCAGGTTCATCGCTTCGCGCGTATCGTCGGGACCGCATGAATAGCTCGGGATGAGCCGGACCTCGTTGAAGTAGAGGTCGTGCGGCTTGATCGTCATCTCCTCGTCGGGCGGTGTTGAGGTGAATTGCACCACCGTTGAGCCTCCGCCTGCCGCCGCGATTCCCGCGCTGAGCGCCATCGCGCTGCCGGGACCGACGATCACGACGTCAGCCATCACGCCGCCGGTAATCTCGCGCACCTGCTCGGCGAGATCATCGCCCTTGACCGCGACAGCGTGGTCGGCGCCCAGCTCGCGCGCCCGTGCCGCGCGCTGCTCAAAGAGGTCGGCGCCGATTATCAGGCCCGCGCCACGATGGCGCGCGATCCGCACGTGCATCATACCCATGATGCCGAGCCCGATTATCAGGATCGTCTCACCCGGCTTGAGCCCCGAGCGTTCGATAGATTTCACCACGCACGCCGCCGGTTCGATCAGTACGCCGTCCAGGTCGCCGACGTGGTCGGGCAGCTTGAACGAATCGCGCTGGTTGGCGGGGCCGACCGCGAAGTACTCGGCCATCCCGCCCGGCGTGATCTTGCTGGCGCGCCAGGTCGCGCAATGGACGTACTGTCCACGCCGGCACGCCGCGCAATTGAAGCAGGGCGCGTGATGATGCACGAACACCCGATCGCCGGGCTTGAAGCCGCGCACTGAGGCGCCGGCTTCCTCGACCACGCCGACCGGCTCGTGCCCGAGCACCACCGGCGCCTTGCGCTTGAGGTACCACGGCATGATGTCGCCCGAGCAGATTCCGCACGCGCGGGTGCGGACCAGCAGGTCGTCGGGCCCGATCTCCGGGCGGGCGCATTCTTCCAGCCGGATGTCGCCGAAGTCGTACAGGCGCGCGAGTCGCATCAGTCGAACTTTGTGGCGCATCGGCGGCGTTGTCAATCGCCGCCACTTCGTGGTTGTAATGATCGCATGCCGCGCCCCGTATGCCCGCCTATCGCCGCCGACGTGATAATCGAAATCGGCGACCGAATCGTTCTAATCGAGCGCAAGAATTTCCCGCCCGGATGGGCGATCCCCGGCGGATTCGTCGATCTGGGCGAGAGCGTGGAGGCCGCCGCGATCCGCGAGATGCGCGAGGAGACCTCGCTGGAGGTGGAACTCACGGGCCTGCTGGGGGTCTATTCGCGTCCCGGCCGCGACCCGCGCGGCGACACCATCAGCGTGGTATACGTGGGGCGTTCGAGCGGAGCGCCCGTTGCGGCTGACGATGCGAAAGCGGTGGGGCTGTTCGCGCGCGACCAGCCGCCGTCGCCGCTCGCCTTCGATCACGCCGAAATCCTCGCCGACTACGCCGCCTACAAGCGCAGCGGAAGGATCCCCCAGCCGCAGAAACCCGCGCCCAAGCGCAGGTAGCGCGCTGCAACGGCTGGCCTCATCCAATGCACGCCGCGGCCTCGCGCTTGAGGTCCTCCAGATCGGGCTTGAAGCGGCCTTCGAGGTACCGGTCGTAAAGCTCATTGGGCTCCATCACATGCCCGTCCGCGTCGATGACTTTGATTCCGTTGAACATCGCAATTGCTCCCGGGGACGAATGAAACCACAGTTCGCCGCGGATGGACAAACCTCACCGGCCGGAGCGATCGATTTTTCCTGGGACGACCGGCGGGACGCCGGTCATACTTCGGATCGAAGAGTGAAGGATTCTGAGCGCAGGCGATTGCTGAAGTAGGGCCGGCGTCCCGCCGGCCTTTTCGTCGCAGCGTCGTTCCGATATGGCATTGCGTTATGCCCTCGAACCATGCCTCCGTCTCCGGCGCCGATGCGCGACCGCTCACTGCCAGCGAGGCGCGCCATACGCTGGCGGCGAGCTTTCTCGGATGGACGCTCGATGCGTTCGACTTTTTCGTACTGGTCTTCGTCGTTTCTGCGATCGCGTCGGACTTCCATCGCACGGTCCCGGATATCGCTTTTACGATCACCGCGACCCTGATGATGCGGCCGGTCGGCGCGCTGATCTTCGGATGGATCGCCGACCGCTACGGACGGCGCATCCCGCTGATGATCGACGTAGTCTTCTATTCGATCGTCGAAGTGATGAGCGGGCTGGCGCCCAACTATGGGACCTTCCTGTTCCTGCGCGCGCTCTACGGAATCGGGATGGGCGGCGAATGGGGCGTCGGCGCGGCGCTCGCGATGGAAGCCGCGCCCGCGACCTCGCGCGGAACGCTCTCGGGACTGCTCCAGGAGGGTTACGCGGTCGGATACCTGTTCGCCGCAGGCGCATACTTCCTGGTCTTTCCGCGCTTCGGATGGCGGGCGTTGTTCTTCATCGGCGGCCTGCCGGCGCTGCTCACGCTCTACATCCGCAGCAAGGTTCCCGAGTCGCAGGCCTGGCAGCGCTCGAAGCCGGAGAGCGCGGCGATTTGGCGCGCGATTCGAAACAACCTGGGATCATTCGTCTACCTGGTCGTGCTGATGACGATGATGAACCTGATTTCGCACGGCACGCAGGACATGTACCCGACCTTCCTGCAGCGCGAGCACGGACTCGATCCGCGCACAGTTGCCATCGTGGCGCTCATCTACAATGTGGGCGCGCTGGCGGGCGGCCTCGCGTTCGGCTACCTGTCCGATCGGATCGGACGGCGGCGCGCGATGGTCGCCGCGGCGCTCGCGGGTGTGTTGGCGGTGCCGTTGTGGATCTACCCCTCTTCGCTGGCCTGGCTGACCTGTGGCGCCTTCGTGATGCAGTTCATGGTGCAGGGCGCCTGGGGCGTGATTCCGGCCCATCTCACGGAGCTCTCGCCACCCGAAGTACGCGGGCTGTTCGCCGGACTCGCTTACCAGCTGGGCGTGCTGTTCGCGGCCAACGCCGCCTTCGTCGAGGCGCTGCTGGCGGTCCGGATGGGCTACGGCGGCGCGCTCGCGATGGTCGCGACGATCGTCCTGATCGGCGCCGCGATCGTGATCGCGCTGGGCCACGAGCGTCACGGTCGCGAGCTGTAAGACGGGCATCGCGGCGACGTTGCGATGTGTACGATTGCGTCGTAGCGTAAGCGAAAGAGGCCGACCCGATGCGAACCAATATCGAAATCGACGACAAGCTCATGCGCACTGCGATGAAGCTCGCTCATACCAAAACCAAGCGCGCGACGGTTGAAGAAGCGCTCAAGTTCTTCGTGCAGATCAGGAGACAAGAGAAAATTCGAAGCCTCCGCGGCAAAGTTCACTGGGAGGGAAACCTTGACGAGATGCGCCGCGACTGATGACGCAATTCCATGTGCCATACCTCGTTTGTAGTAGGGCATGGGTGCGGAGTCGGACTTTCACCAAAGCCGGGATTGCGATAAACGAGCGATAGGCCGGATCGCGCCAAGCGACCGGAACCAGAGGTGCCGGGCTCATGAAATTCGGGGTTTTTTACGAGCTTTCCGTGCCGCGCCCGTGGGATCGCGAGGCCGAAAAGCGGGTCTACGACCACGCGCTCGAGCAGGTGGTGCTGGCCGACAAGCTGGGCTTCGACCAGGTCTGGGCCGTCGAGCATCACTTTCTGGAGGAATATTCGCATTGTTCCGCGCCCGAGATTTTTCTCACCGCCTGCGCCGCCAGGACCGAGCGAATCCGTCCCGGCTTTGGAATCGTGGTCTGTGTCCCCGAGTTCAACCATCCGATCAAGATCGCCGAACGCACCGCGACGCTCGATATCATCTCCGGCGGGCGGCTCGAAGTCGGGACCGGCCGCTCGGCGACCTGGACCGAGCTCGGCGGCTTTCGCGCCAATCCCGATGAGACCAAGAAGACCTGGGACGAGTTCGTCCATTGCCTGCCCAAGATGTGGACGCAGGAGCGCTTTTCGTATCAGGGGCGCTCGTGGTCGATGCCGCAGCGGACGATTCTTCCCAAGCCCTACCAGAAGCCGCATCCGCCGATGTGGGTCGCGGTGACCAGCCCCGGCACCGAGATCGACGCGGCCGAGCGCGGGCTCGGAAGCCTGGGACTCACGTTCGGCGGCTTCGCCGAACAGGAACAGAAGGTCAACAAGTACCGGCAGATTATCCGCAACTGCGAGCCGGTCGGCGATTTCGTCAACAACCAGGTGGCAACCGTCAACTTTTTGTTCTGCCATGAGGACGAAGCCGAGGGCGCGCGAGTCGGCAAGCGCCTGTCGGGCACCTTCAACTATCTGGCGGCACAACTGCTGGCCGCGCGCGAGGCCTATCCCACCAAGTCCTATCCTTCGCTGGGATTGCTGCCCCAGCTGCGCCAGGAATCGGCCGGGCCGGGCGATGAATCGGGCCTGCCCGAAGGGCTCGCGGTCGGCAATCCCGAGCGCATCGTCAAAGTGCTCAAGAAGTGGGAAGCGGTCGGCGTCGACCGGGTGAATTTTCTGCTCAACGCGATCGAGGTGATTCCGCAGGAGCAGGTTCTGAAGAGCCTGCGATTGTTCGCCAAGGAAGTGATGCCGCATTTTCAACCCGACGAGAGCCAACCGGCGATGCAGGCCGCGGCGGCTGCGGGGGCGCGCTGATGCCGCCGCGGTTCGGCAAGCTCGACATCAAATCGTGGGCCGCCTCCGCGCCGATTATCGACGGCTACGGAACCGAGCCCTGGGTTCTCAAGCGCGCGAAAATCCTGAACCTGTCGCACGAGATCGACGATCTCAGCGCGGACTATCTGATTCCCCCGGCGATGCATCCGGCGATTCCCTGCTATGCGAGTCTGACCGTCAGTTCGTATCCCGAGAGCCCGGCCGGGCCATTTTCTATCGCGGAGATCCGGGTGATGGGCCGCGGCGGCGTGCGGCCGCGCGGCTTCGTGCTCGCGAGCTTCGTCGACAACGAGAACGCGCGCCGCGAGCTGGCGAGCCGATGGGGTTATCCGGTCACGGCGGGTGAAATCCATCTGGTCGAGCGGCACGATCGCGCGCACGCACGGGTGACGGCGGGCGGAAAGACCGTGCTCGAAATCGAGCTGCTGGATCGCGATGCTATTTCGGGCGGCGATATCCAGTACATAGCCAGTATGCATCTGGCGCGTACCAGGCCGGACAACAAAGCCATACTGGTTCAGGTCGATCCCGAGTACGCATTCATCAAAGCCGAGCGTGGCCGGCCGCACCTGATCCAGTGCGATTTGGACGCATGGCGGGCCAACGGCTATCTGAACTTCACCAATCCGATTTCGGCCACGTTCACCACCTGCGACGTGACGCTGCCGAAGCTCCGCTACGTATGCGATCCGATTCGCCCCGCGTTGCAAGGCACGACCAAGGTCGCGGCGTAGGGGACGCATGACCGATCCCTGGCATTTCGAGAAGCTCACTCTGCCCAACGGCCTTGGGATGCGGATCGCGCGGGCGGGGGATGGCAAGAATCCGCTGATGGTGATGCTGCATGGATTCCCCGAATGCTGGTACTCGTGGCGCCATCAGTTGCGCGAGTTCTCGTCCGTGCTCGATTGCGTGGCGCCCGAGATGCGCGGCTATGGCGAGACCGACGCGCCGATTGGAGTCTCCAACTATACGATCGACAAGCTCGTGGACGACGTCGCAGGATTGATCGGGTCACTGGGGAGGCAGCGCGCGATCGTGGTCGGCCACGACTGGGGCGGGATCGTGGCGTGGGCGACCGCGATGATTCGCCCCGACGTGGTCGAGCGCCTGATCATCATGAACGTGCCGCATCCGGCCAAGTTCCGCTCGAACCTGCGCCATTTCAACTTCTGGCAGATGGCGCGCAGTTGGTACATCCTGTTCTTCCAGCTTCCATGGCTGCCCGAGGCGATGCTGCGTGCGCGCGGCTTTGCTTCGCTGGCGCGCACGATGCGCGACAGCGCGGCAAACAAGAACGCTTTCAGCGACGATGATTTCGTTCACTTTCGCGCCGCTTTCGCGCGGCCGTACTCGATGACCGCGGCGATCAATTACTACCGCGCCCTGATGCGCGCGGGCGGCGCGTTCCGGCAGCCGTCATGGATTGAACGCAAGATCGCCGCCCCGACGATCCTGATTTGGGGCGAGCAGGATTTCGCGCTCGGCAAAGAGTTGACCTACGGGATGGAGGGCCTGTTCAGCGGGCCGTTCCAGATCAAATACATCCCGGACTCCGGCCATTGGGTGCAGCAGGAAAAGCCCGAGCTGGTGAATCGCTACATGCGCGAGTTCCTGGGCCTGGCCTGAAAATCGCGGCCGCTTCGCCGCGCGTTTGCCTCAATTGGGCGCGCGATCGGCGGCGCGAGGCGGTAGTGGTACAGTTTGAATGTGGCCGATAAAATATTATGGTGCGCAATTGACCCGCAATGTAACGCGCCAGCCTTCGTGATAATCTTCAATAGTGTCCCACCGACTGATGCCCGCTTGGTGCCAAGCATAATAGACGAAGCTCCATCCGAAGCTAGATAACATAAGCTCCAGCGCCGTCTTGCTGGGCCTACCGACCAAGACTGGCCTGAAAGCGTCCGACCCAACGCCAACAGCATTGGCCTCTACCTCGGGGTCCTCGCTATGCAGTAAAACGACGCTACGGGGATCGAGGCTAATCTCAGTATCGAGAATCAAGTGTTTTGGCTTCAATCTTGCGATCTTGGATAGCAGAAGCATGTGGTTTGCCACGTGATAAAAAAATCCGAGGCAGAAAACGGCGTCAACGCTGTGCGGTTCGACTCTGTCGATGTTCTCAAAAACGTCTCCCAAGATGAACCGAAAAGAATTTTCCGGCACTCCATATCTACATAGATTGGCGCCCGCCGCGTGGACGAGATGGTCACGCGCCTCGATCCCCACGACATTGGCCGCGCCTCTCTTGAGAGCCGCGAAGCTCCAGCGACCGTCGTGACTGGCAAGGTCCAGAATGCGGTTCCCCCGAATCGTCTCCTCGTTCCACTCGATGCACGCCCGATACCTCTGATTGAGGCGGTTTGGGTCCGGGCTCGTGACGCTGCTGGAATAAAACAGCGGGTATTCATCGAAAAACCCACGGGGTAATGGGAGACCGATCATTTGGCGCGCTCCCAATCCTCTAACAGCTCCACCATATCAGACATCTCCCAAAGCTTGCCCGTGACACCAGCCGCCATCGCGGGCGTGACCTTCAGAGTTTGATGGATACGCACAAAATCAAACTGTACCACTACCCGCGAGGCGGGAATACTTTACTGGCCCGGCGAACGTCGCTAGACTTTTTGGAAGTAAGTAAAACGCTCGGACGCGAGCTTTCACGTAGCTCCTGCGCTGACCGCTCAGGAACTCCTGTCTGCGAAGCTGCCGGCAAATCAATCAGAAGGAGGGCTCAAATGCCCACCAAGTTGTACGTAGGAAATCTCTCCTATGCGGTCACGCAGGACGATCTGCAGGCGCTGTTCTCGCAGGCCGGCAAGGTCGAAAGCGCCGTCGTGGTGACGGACAAGTTCTCGGGCCAATCGCGCGGCTTCGGCTTCGTCGAGATGACGGATGCGAACGAGGCGGCCCAGGCGATCTCGACCCTCAATGACACCGACCTTAAGGGCAGGCGGATCAAGATCGACGAGGCGCGCGCCAGCACTCGCGGTCCGGGCGGTGGTGGCGGTGGCGGCGGCGACCGGCGTCGCCCCGGTGGCGGCGGCGGTGGTGGTGGAGGCGGGGGCGGCGGCCGCAGCAGCGGCAACCGGCGCTGGTAGATCGGCACCGTAGAAATCGCGGACGTAAGACGAAAGGGCCGCATTGCGATGCGGCCCTTCGCATTGGTTCGACGATGTTCCAGGGCTGAGCGAGGGATGGCTTCGGCTACTGCCGCGACGCGCGGAAGGCGTTTTCATTGGCGGCAGCGTCGAGCGACAGGCCGCGGGTCTCGTCGATCAGAATCCCAAACAGAATCGCACTCGGCACGGCCAGCAACGCCAGCCATCCGACCACGACCGAGGCTTGACCCAGGCGGCGGGTCAGAACCGCGATCGTGCCCTCGGCGAGCAGCGATCCGATCGCGCCGATGAGCGCGAACCAGCCCAGCATCGTGCCGCGCAGCGCGGTCGGGAACAACTCGGTCGCCGCTGAATTGGTAGCGACCGTGACCGCGTTGCTCAGGAAGTTGAGCAAAAGGAACGCGGCGCACAGCCACAGGAACGGCTGCGCGAATCCGGTCGGCGGTCCCCAGTAGAAGAGCAGAACGCCGCCTGCCACCGCGACCCCGGATCCAACCACGGTCGGCACGCGTCCCAACCGCTCGGACGACCAGGCGCCGGCCGGGAAGCCGAAGAGCCCGAGCCCTCCGCCGAGAATCATCATCGTGCTGGCCGCTCCCGCCGACATTCCGACCACCGACACCGCATGGAAGTAGCTCCACGAACTCATCCCCTCACTAACTATCGCGCCGAGCAGTGTGCAGATGATCATCGTGACCGAGCGCCTGCGATACAGCGGGATGAAAACGTCGTAAAAGCGGGTGCCGGCGGCGGCGCTGCCCGCCCGCGCTGCGAGTTGCCATCGTTCGCTCTCCGGAATCGCGCGCGCCATCCGGGGCAGAAACACGATTGCCGGGACCGCCCCGGCGAGCATCCATCGCCACGACCATCCGTAACCCGCCAGCGCCGGCATCGCCACGACACACACCGCGGAGCCGAGCGCGGCGGCGAAGCCGGCCATGCTCTGGCCGGTCGCGCGCCGGGCGATCGGCAGCGCCTCGGCGAGCATCACGATCGACGACGCGGCCGCGGCCCCGATAAACGCGTTGAGTGCGATCTCGAAGGCGATGAAGAGCGCCAGATTGGTCGAGAGCGCGGCGCCCAGCGCGCACACCGGCATCGCGGCGGTCGACCAGATCAGCACGCGGCGGCGGCCCACGCGATCGGCCATCCGGGAGAGCGCGAGCGAACCGAACGAGGCGATCGCCAGCCATGCAAACACGCGCGCGACCGCGGATTCATCAAGGCCGAAGCTGCGCGCGATCCAGGGCGAGGCGATCGCGACGATAGAGCCGGCGTAGCCCTGGTAGAAAAGTGCCGCCATCAGGACCCGCACGGTGGGACGCGCCGTTTCCCACGCCTGCTCGCTGTCGTAGATCAATGATTCGGAGTGATCGTCCAACGGCGCCGAGGGCTGCGCGGGGTCGGAAGCAGACGCCATCACCCCATCGAAACGGAAATCCGGCCTTATGTCGATGCTGTACCTTTGATATCTTGAAACGTTGTCGTGAGAAAATTCCGAGCAGGTAGCGTAGCGATGTTGCGTGGTGTTGCGGCTAGCTTAATCGCCGCCGTGATGGTGTGTTGGCCGGCGCAAGCCCGCGCGCAATCGATCCCGACGCAGACCCTGCGCAGCGCCGCGGCTATCGTTGCGAACCGGGACGGACGGCGCACGATGCTAGGGAGCGCGTTTTTCGTCGAGGTGCCGAGCAAGCTGTTTGCGGGCAGCTCGTTTGTATACCTGGTGACCGCGCGCCACGTTCTGCTGAGCGCCGCCGGCGATCCGATCGCCAAGTTGCAAGTCGTGCTCGAAGACGCCAAGACCGGCGCCAGCCGCGAAGATCCGCTGCCCGCCGAGAGCCATTGGCTGCTGGACCTGAAGCACGATTCGGCCGATATCGCGGTGCTGCCCTACGGCGCTCCGAGCGCCAACATCGCGCCGATTCCGCTCAGCATGCTGTTCGCCGAGGTGAATCAGGCGCGCGAGGGCGAGATCCCCGACAGTGTGGATGCCGGCGCGCCGTGCTTCTACCTGACCGTGGCGGCGCTGGGCGAGCCCAAGCAGCGCTTCGTCCCGCTGGCGCGTTTTTGCCGCGTGTCGGTGGCCGACGCGGCCGAGGCCACCGTGAACGGCGCGGGCAGCCAGGCGTTGTACTTTGTTGACGCTCCGGGCGCGCCTCAATTCAGCGGTGCACCGGTGTTCGCGCATGCCGGCGACCGTTACGTTTTGTTCGGCATGATGGAGCCGCGAGCCCAATCAGATACGGATTCGGCACTGACCGGGCTGGCTGGCGTGATGCCCGCGGCGTACATCGCCGAGACCGTTGAGGCGCTCGCCCAAGCGCAGGAAGAGAAAGCCCGGGCCAAGAGCACGATCGGCCATTGAAGCGCCGCAATGGCCATGGGCAACTTGATTTAGCGCGCGCAGGCGGATACCAAGAGAGGTTCGCTCCCCGGTAGCTCAGTCGGTAGAGCAGACGGCTGTTAACCGTCGGGTCGCTGGTTCGAATCCGGCCCGGGGAGCCATCCTGAAACCTCACGGTAAATCGCGCCCTTACTGGGACGTGATACCCGGCTGCACAGCTTGGTGCGGCGATTATTCACGCCTGCCGGTAGAAAGCTTGAGCGCTGCAAGGCGCCTCAGGGTCGGTCAACCCGGCGCGGATATGCGAGTTAAGAGCCGCATGTTTAGCAAGGTAAAACGGAAATTCCGGCTCAGTTGATGAAGGAGATCACCATGGCCGATAAGACACCTCCTATAACGACCACCGATGCGGGCATTCCGGCTGCAAGCGACGAACATTCACTTACCGCCGGCCCCAATGGTCCGATCCTGCTGCAGGACCATTATCTGATCCAGAAGATGGCTCAGTTCAACCGCGAACGGGTCCCCGAACGTGTGGTTCACGCCAAAGGCGGAGGCGCTTACGGCTTCTTCGAGGTCACCGAGGACGTGACGCCCTGGTGCAAAGCCAATTTCTTGAGCAAGAAAGGCCTGCGGACGCCCATGTTGGCGCGGTTTTCCACGGTCGCTCAGGAAGCGGGATCCGCCGATACGGTCCGCGATCCCCGCGGTTTCGCGCTCAAGTTCTACACCCAGGAAGGCAACTACGATCTGGTCGGCAACAACACGCCGATTTTCTTCATCCGCGATCCGCAGAAATTCCAGGACTTCATCCATTCGCAAAAGCGCCGCGCCGATAACCATCTGCGCGACAACAATATGCAGTGGGACTTCTGGACCTTATCGCCTGAATCAGCGCATCAGGTGACATTCCTGATGACCGATCGCGGCATTCCACGAACCTGGCGGCACATGAACGGCTACGGCAGCCACACGTTTCTGTGGGAGAACGCGGGCGGCGAAAAGTTCTGGGTCAAATACCACTTCAAAACCGTGCAGGGCATCGAGAACTTCACCGACGCCGACGCCAAGGCGATGGCGGCGGAGGACCAGGACTTCCATCTGCGCGATCTGTACAACTCGATCGCCAACGGCGATGCACCGGAGTGGAGGTTGGAGATGCAGATCATGCCCTTCGAGGATGCGGCGGACTATCGCTTCAATCCTTTCGACCTGACCAAAGTCTGGCCGCATAAGGACTATCCGCAAATCCCGATCGGCCGCATGGTATTGAATCGTAATCCGGAGAATTATTTCGCCGAGATCGAACAGGCCTCCTTCGAGCCGGCCAATCTGGTCCGAGGTATCGGTCCGAGTCCCGACAAGATGCTACTGGGCCGGCTCTTCAGCTATCCCGACACCCACCGCCACCGTATCGGCACCAATTATCTCGAGCTGCCGGTAAATCGGCCCCTCTCTCCCGTACACAGCTACAACCGTGACGGCGCGATGCGCCACAGCAATCCGCCCGGTCCAGTCTATGCGCCCAACTCGTTTGGCGGGCCCAAGGCAGACCCGGCCTACGAACTCCCGAGTTGGCAGATCGATGCGGGCGAGATCGCGCGAACTGCGTACGTCAAACACGCCAAGGACGACGACTTCGGCCAGCCCGGCACGCTGTATCGCGAGGTATTGTCCGGCACTGACCGCGACCACTTGGTCACGAATATCGTCGGGCACTTGAAGGGCGGGGTTAAGCCCGACATGCAGAAGCGCGCGGTCCAATACTGGACCCAGGTCGATGCTACTCTCGGCGCACGAATCCGCGCCGCGCTTGCTGGGTAGCTCTGAACGAAACGAGATCGCGAGCCGCCGGCGGACGTGCGAAGGCTATCAAGGGGCTATCGCCGGGGCGTTGTGGGCGTCGCGCGAGTGGTGGAAATCGAAGGCGCTCATCAGGTCGCCGAGTGCGGGAGCGTTGGCCGGGACGTACGGATCATCTTTGGACGCGATCGGGTTGGGCAGGTTATCCCGGCTGCGCGGCGAGAGCGCGGGGAGCTTCCAGTTGACTTCGATGAACTTCAGTATCGAGCCGTGGTCCGCATAAGTATGATCGACAAATCCGGGCCTGGTATAAGGCGATATTACCATCAGCGGGATGCGCGGGCCGTCGCCGAAAAAGTCGATAGCCTGGATGTAGCCGGAATCGTAAAAGCCGCCGCCTTCGTCCATCGTGACGAAGATCGCGGTGTTGGCGAACAGCCTGCGGTTGGCGATCACGGCGTTGACGATATTCGCCACGAAGTCCTCGTTCACCGAGAGCGCCGAGTCTGCCGGATGACCCGAGTAGAATTCGTACGGCCTGACGAACGAAACCGCCGGCAGCTTGCCGGCCACGACGTCGGCGTAGAAATTCGGCACGTCACGGATATTCGAGCGCAACGGCGTCGTCATCACCGACCTGGCGAACTGCATCGGATTACAGATCGAGCACCAGTTATAGTCGGGATTCCCGTCCTTCCATCCGCCTATATAGTACTTCCACGATATACCATGTGCGAATAGTAAGTCCGCGATAGTTGGTACGGTCTGCGGCGGCAGCCTGAAGTCGCCGGCTCTGTGGGGCGGGTCCGGAGTGCCATCGGCCTTGTATCCGGGGTCGTAGTTGTTGACCAAGTAGTAGGTGGCGGGCGCGCAGTTGCCGTCTCTGAAAGGCTTGTAGGGTAGCGACTTCAGGTATTTGAAGATCGCGGCGACGCCGGGCTGCGCAGGGTCCGAGCAGTTTACATACGAACCGCCGCGGTAGCCGTCGCGACGATAGAAATTGTTGGCGCCCGGCTGCGGATTCGGATCTTCGATCTGCCCGGCGAAGGGCGTTTTGGGATGGCCGTCGCCGTCGCTGAAGAATGCGACGTCGCCGGTTCCGAGATAAAAGAAGTTAGGGCCGGTCCCGCCCATTATTCCCTGATGGTAGTTGTCGCTCATCGCGTAGTGGTCGGCGATGAACTTGAAGATGGGCGCATCGCCGGCGCCCGTGTTGTAAAAACCCATCGCGACGCCGCCCTGAAACGTGTTCTCGGGAGTGGCAGGGTGGGCATTTTGCGGACCCGTCCCGACCGTCTCCGCGACCCACTGCAGCAGGTCGCCTTTTCCGCCGTCGTACTGCTGCCACATCTGGAAAAAACGATGCACCGGATCGCCGGTGAAGCCGCCCGCGTACGGCGTGTACTTGCTGATCTGATAGGGTCCGTTGGGGAGAGTCAGCGGAAACCTCGAATCACCGACGCGCGGCGTCTGTCCGAGCGCGCCGGTGGTATTGGGCCGGTCGACCGCCGGATACGGTCCCGTCTTGGCGGGAGTGATCGAGTAAGTGTCGGTGTCGCTGGCTTGCTGCTGCGCGGCGAGCGAGAAGTTCGGACCCGGCGTACCGTCTGGATTGATTATCTTCTTCGACAACAGGTTCGACACCGTCTGTCCGCTTTTGGGTTCGTAGCCGCCGAAAACGTGATCGAACGTGCGATTCTCGCCGACGATCACGATCACATGCTGAATCGGTGTCGTGGTGGCGCCATCGCCCCGGTCACCCGGGTCGGCTAGTACTGGCGGATGTTCGGCGAGAGTCGAGAACGCAATCGCGCAGACTGTCGTCAGAGCGAGGCGCAACAGCTTACCGGGGGCAGGCTTCGTGTTCATAGTCTATTCACACATGAGGTCGCGATCTTGCGCTGGCAACAGGTAGCACCGTTGCCGCCCGCCTCGCAATCTCCGATTAATTAGATGAACCGGCGACAGGACCGACAAATGACCGTCGCGACCGCGCTTCGACCGCCGGGTTGCAGCCAGGCCCTTTTCCAGGGCCGATTTCAGGAAAATCCAATAACAAACTTTTTCCTGGAAATTCCTTCATCGATTGATCGATAGGCGGAAATTGCTTGATCGAGTGAAACGGCTTCGACGGCTGAAGGACTGAAGACACCCGCCTTGAAACCAGGAAGCAGGGCCTTCAGAATTTCTGCCGCCTCACCGAACGATAGCCTCAGCGTGTCAATGCCAATGAGACAGGCTTCCTGGTGGTAAAAGTCCACGAGGTTGAAAGTCACCCGAGGGCTGCCAGCCGAAGCGATGGCGATCTGCCTGCCGCGCTGGGCGAGAGACTCAAGACACGGCTGAAACAGCGGTCCTCCAACGACATCCAGGATGAGGTTGGCTCCTTTGCCGTCGGTCAATTTCTTCACCGATTCCGGGAGAGGACCTGATTCGAGATCGATCCATTCCACAAAGGACAAGTCATCTCGGGTTCCGAGCTCTCGACTCGATTTCACAGTTCCCAGCACTCGCGCTCGCTTGAAGTTTGCGATCTTCGCTGCTGCCGACCCAACCGCGCCCGTGGTCCCGGTGACGAGTACGGTTTCGCCGCTCTTCACCTCCCCCGTTCGGACGATCGCAGCGAAGGCGGTAAGATAGCTTACTCCGATCGAAGCAGCGTCGCGGTCGCTTAACTCGGGCGGAATCTCGACTAGGGCTTCCACGGGAACAGCGACAAATTCGGCGTGGCTCCCATCTCTGCCAAAACCGAGATCCCCTCCCGTTCCGAATACGGGCTTGCCTTGCCAGTGAGAATCTCCGGAGACCACGCGACCGGCGAAGTCACGACCGGGAACTCGAGGCAACGTGGTTTGCGGCATCTTTCCCAGGACGTTCTTCACGTCGCTTGGGTTGACAGCAGCGGCAGTGACCTTTACGAGAACTTCACCTGCCTTCGGAGCCGGCATGGGAAGCTCTTGGACTGTCAGATTCGCCAATGAGCCCGTGGCTTGGAAAAATAGACCTCGCATCATTGCCTCCGATCAAAGCTCCGGCTCAAAACTTGTAGGTAATTCCGACATTCGACAATGCCACGTTCCCCGCCGGGCCGGTGTCTTTAAGGAAACCTCCGGTCAGAAAACCAGCCAAATTAATCGCGACGGTCGTATGCAGATCCAGCGCCCATCGCAGTTCGAAGTTCGCTTGACTACCAATATACCTTGCCTTGCTGCCGTCATGCGGTCGCAATAAGGCACCGCCAATCGAGTAGACACCGTCATCCAGGCTCTCGCGCCAGAACCAACCCCAATCGAAATCGCAAGTGACATTCTGAAGCAGCGTGAGCATTAGGACGGGATGCACGTCGAAGAAATTGTACGGCCCAAACATTGTAAGCTTCGGCCCGAAATATGCGCCGCGAGGAAACAGAGGATTAAATGTGTTCAGCGTTCCGCCGTTGGGATGCTGTCCGCCGCTTGCGACGTCCGCGCGCAAGGCGAGCCTGGGCGTGAAGGGCTCCGCGAAGGTGTAGCCCGTCTCAGTCGCGACGGTCCAGGCGTTGATGTAGTTCGGCCCGAACGAGCCCAGCTGATAAACGAACTCCCAGTTGTAGTCAAAGCCAGGTTCGAATGGCGCACCAGGCTGATGATTGAATAGTCGCGTTCCGATACTGTGGCGAATCTCGCGGCCGCTGCCTTGCTGATAGTACGCGCGCGTGGTGTCGACTCCAAGGTAATACACGTCGGCCTGCCCGCTCTGATCAACCAGACGCGCCGGCACCGTGCCGTACGCTCCCCAAAACGTCTGCTGCGAGGTCGGACGATCGTCGAAGGTCCCGGTATTCGTCTCGGTTGGCTTGACGCCGAAGACTTCAAGACGAAGCCACTCGGTTCGGGCAATCACTCTCGCACCGTAGAAACTCGACTTTACGTTCACTCCCTCGTTGTTGTCCACGAGCCTGCCAGTCCCATAAACGAGTTCCTGCTCGCCGAGCCGCAACGTCACTGAGCGGGGATCGTCAAACCCGCTGCTCACGTCAACGAAGGCCTCGTGGAAGTCGCCTTGATCTTCGTCGATACCTGGGCGCGGACCGGCGTTGTTGCCCAGCTCCTTTTCGTATTGAAACGAGGCGAACATGCGGAAATGGGAACCGAGGGTCGCGCTTGCGTCAGGGATGACCCGCTGAAGCCAGTAGCCGCTGATCGTTTGTGGGCCCGCGCCCCAGTTCGCGTTTTGAAGCCATTCATACTCAGTGCGGTCTTCGAACCCGAGAGTCAGGTAGAAATCGCCGCCGTCGTTGAGCGGAATGTACTTCAGGGGATCCCAGGAATCCGTACGTTTGGAAGGGTCCTTGAGGAAGCTGAAATTTTCGCCGGCTTGATCGACCGGCGTTAGAAGTGGCCGAGCGGGATCAGATGGGGGACCAGGTGGCATCGGTTGAGGAGTTTGAGCGAACGCACTACCGCATAGCATCATGACAAACAGGGCAGTGAACAGCGAAATATCAGCGACTCCCCGCCTTCGATAGCGCGGCTCTTGCGATGCGTGGATCGGTTCCGCAATCAACCCAGCCCCGATGTTCATGTCAATTCCGACACTTGAGTCGCAAAGCATGCCTCCGCTAGTGCTTGGGAGGGTTCGGAGGGATCCGGGATGGTTGAAGTCCGCTTGGCCCGCCGCAGTTGATTGCGTTCTTAGCCGGCCGTGCCATCCAACGATCGGTCCCGATATAAGCGACCGTCATGGCCATCACCAGAAGGGCGCCGAGAATCACTGGCGGTGCAGGCGACGGGATTCCGAACCCCCTGCAGGCGAACCCCACCGCGAAGGCGAGCGCCAGACCGATCGCCGACTTCATGGCCCAACCAGACGCACGAGCGTCTCTCCGGCGGGCAAGAGATGGTCGGCGACGACGAAGCCTAACGTCATCGCAAGCAGTAAGCAGGCTCCAATGAAGCGTGGCGGGGCCGGCGACGGGATGTCGAAGAACCGGCATCCGGAGCCCACGACCAAGCCGAGAGCGAGACCGATCGTAGCGGTGATCATGATGACTCCTTTGCGTTCTTATCCATGACTAGTCCTCGCTCGTCGAAACGGCACGCTGGTGTTTTGTTATCCGGTCCGTCTTACCCGGTGCTAGGAAAAGGCGAGGCAATCACAACCCAGGCTCCACAGCCGAGACCCGCCGAAGACCCATCTATGCCCTTTTGACCCGCGCGCGTGAACTCGATCGCATGCCCGGTGTGTCGCATGCGGTTGCGGGCTGTGCGTGCGAGCGTACCCGCCGTAAGTCTTGACGGGCGACCATCCGGGACTGACGGGCAGGGGCGGCGGGCCTAGTCGCTGGAACTCGGCCGCAGCAAAAACCGCCCGGCCTCCGACGATCGTCAGCACCGATTCGAGATCCTTGATCTGTTCTTCCGGAATCGAGAAGTAGTCGGCGGAGAGAACACTGAAATCGGCTAACTGTCCCGGCAGGAGTGAACCCTTGTTACTCTCCTCTGAAGAAAACCAACTGCTCCCAACCGTGTAGAGACGGAGCGCTTCCTCGCGATCAAGGCGACTGGTCGCTGGGTAGAGCGCGGTGCCCCCTACGGTTTTGCCGGTGATCAACCAGTACAGTGCAATGAACGGGTTGTAGCTTGAAACTCGCGTCGCGTCCGTGCCCGCGCCCACCGGGACGCCTAACTCGAGCATCCGCCTGATCGGCGGAGTACGCTGCGCCTGAGCTTTGCCGTAGCGATCAACGAAGTACTCGCCCTGAAACGCCATCCGGTCCTGCACGGCGATGCCGCCGCCGAGCGCCTTGATGCGTTCGATGTTCCGATCTGAGATCGTCTCGCAGTGGTCGAAGAACCAGTGAAGACCCTTGAATGGAATTTTGCGATTCACTTCCTCGTACACGTTCAGCGCGCGCGTGATAGTCTCGTCGTAGGTGGCGTGCAGGCGAAACGGCCATCGATTTTCGACCAGATGATGTACGACCGCCGTTAGCTCATCTTCCATGATGCCCGGCATTTCCGGGCGTGGCTCCAGGAAGTCCTCGAAATCCGCCGCTGAGAACACGAGCATTTCGCCCGCGCCGTTCATCCGGTAGAAATCGTCGCCGTCGCCGGGCTTCGTCATCTGGGTCCAGCGTTGAAAGTCGCCGAGTTCCTGCTTGGGCTTCTGTGTGAACAGGTTGTAGGCGAAGCGCACCGTCAGCTCGCCGCGCTTGTGGAGTTCGCGAATAACTTCGTAGTCGTCGGGATAGTTCTGAAATCCGCCGCCAGCATCAATCACGCTAGTGATGCCGAATCGGTTCAGTTCGCGCATGAACAGGCGCGACGAGTTCATTTGGTCTTCGCGCGCGAGCTTTGGCCCCTTGAATAGCGTGGCATAAAGAATCGTTGCATTCGGCCGCGCGATCAGCAGTCCCGTCGGATTGCCGCGTGTGTCGCGCTGAATCTCGCCGCCCGGAAATTCGGGTGTGTCTTTCGTGTAGCCCACGGCGCGCAACGCGGCGCCATTGAGGAACGCGCGATCATAAAGGTGCAGCACGAACACCGGCGTCTCGGGAGCGGCCTTGTTGATTTCATCGAGGGTCGGCATCCGTCGCTCGGCGAACTGGAACTCCGTCCAACCGCCCACGACGCGTACCCATTGCGGAGGCGGGGTGCGTTCCGCTTGATCCTTGAGCATGCGCAGCGCGTCGGCGAGTGATGGCACACCATCCCAACGCAGCTCCATATTGTAGTTCAGGCCGCCGCGGATCGGATGCATGTGCGAATCGTTGAGGCCGGGAATAACCGTCCGGCCGTTGCCGTCAATGACTTTCGTTTCTGGTCCGCGCAGCCGCAGAATCTCTTCATCCGTACCTACGGCACTAATCCTGCCGTCTTTGACGGCAACTGCTTCGGCGAACGACGGGACGCCATTCGTCGCGATCCTGGCGTTGTGAACGATGCTGTCAGGCTGCATGCGAGACTCCTTTCACGACTTGGGCAGAGCAAGTGGCGATGCCGTCCCTATCCGAGTCTGCTACTTGTGCGCCGCAGCATCCGGAACGACGTACTCGGGAAACCTCGTCGGCTGCGCTCCGTGCACCATCGTGTACGCGTACTCCACGCCGATGCCGTATGCTCCGTAGTGACTCTTCACGATGTCCATGACCGCGTCATACGTGTCAGTCTGGGCCCAATCGCGCTGCCACTCGAGCATCACCGATAACGAGGTGACCGGCTTGGCGCCCGCCTGGATCACCCGCTTCATCGCGTTGTCGTGAGCAAGCTGGCTTACGTCGCCGCAGCAGTCTTCAACCACATAGATTTCATAGCCGTCGTGGATCGCCTGGACCGTGGGAAGCGCGACGCAGGTCTCGGTCCACAGTCCGGACAACACGATCTTTTTTCGAGCGGTCTTTTCGATAGCCGCGACGAAGTTTCGGTCGTCCCAGGAATTCATTGAAGAACGCTCGATCGGCGACTGCCCCGGAAAAACGGCCTGGATTTGCGGCCACATGTTCCCGCTGAAGCTCTTGGTCTCCACCGTGGTCAGGACGACCGGGACGCCGAATACCTTTGCCGCCTTGGCGAGAGCGACGTTGAAATTGATGATCGATTGGCGGTCGAAATTCGACACGCCAAAGAGCATCTGGGGCTGCAGATCGATCAGGGTTACGACACAGTTGTCGGGCGTGAGCAGCCCTTTTTCACTGCGTTTGGTATGACTGCCGCTTTGCGACATGGCTTCCTCCGTTTCGATTCAAATTCGATTCTGAACGTCGAGCGCTCGGGCCTTGTGCAAGGGTCGTTCCTGCCGCCGCGTCCGCAATTCTCCTTTGTCGGTGGCCGCTCCGGCCAGGAACATGCTGAACACCCGTTCGTCAGTTTTCGCGAATTCGTGAAGAGTCGCGACTCCGGTGCGCGAATTGCCGGGGCGGCGTTACGATTTTTGGCGTGGACCGCGAAACTTGCGCGGCTTTGAGCCACGGCACGCTTCTGGCTCTGGAATCACCTGCGAGCCGGCTGAAGAAAGAATCGATGCTGAAGATCGTTAGGTCTGCGAATCCTGACTTCGTGCTCTTCACGCTCAGCGGCCGCATCGACGTCGATCATGCCGCAGAGTTGGAGGAAGCCTTCGTTGGCGAGGATCTTCCGATCATCCTTGATATGCGCGAGGTGAAGCGTGTCGATCGGGACGTGCTGGCGGCTCTCGCGCGTTGGGAGCTCGAGGGGATCACGCTCGAAAACTGCCCCGCATACGTCCGGGAGTGGATCGCGAAAGCACGGGGTCAAAAGGACTCCCGCTAGGGGCTCTTGAAGCGGTGCTTGTCGATCTTAAGTGATCTGATCCTGGATTCCAGCGTGGAGGCGCGCATGCTGAGCTTGGCCGCGGCGCCCGATGGGCCGGACACTTGACCGCGCGTTTCCGCCAACGCGGCCTCGATCATCGCCTTCTGCTGCGTCGTCAGCGTTTGGACCAGCGACTGGCTCGCCGAAAACGTCGGTGGAGTTTCACGCGACAACCAACTCTCGTCAACTGAAAAGGTGTCCGTCTCACAGAGAATTACCGATCGCTCGATAACGTTCTGGAGCTCGCGAACGTTGCCGGGCCAGGGATATGACTGAAGCAGCTCCAGGCTCTTCTTGCTGATATTTCGGATCTCTTTGCCCGCCTCGCTGGCGTAACGGTCGATGAAGTACTCGACCAGCATCGCAATATCGTCCTTGCGTTCTCGCAGCGGAGGAATCTCAATCGGGAATACGCTCAGGCGATAGAAAAGGTCGCTCCGAAAAGCGCCGGATGCGATGGCGGCCTTCAAGTCACGATTGGTGGCGGCGATCACGCGAACGTCAACCCGAATCGGCTGGTTGCCGCCGACGCGCTCGAACTCGCGCTCTTGCAGGACCCGCAGCAAAGCGACCTGGGTCTCAGCGGGGAGCTCTGCGACCTCGTCAAGGAACAGCGTGCCGCCTTCGGCGATCTCGAAGCGGCCTGGCCGGCGTTGCAAGGCTCCGGTGAACGCTCCTTTCTCGTGGCCGAAAAGCTCCGAAGCGATCAGCGACTGCGGGATCGCCGCGCAGTTCACGCCGACGAAGGCTCGCGACGCCCGTGACGATAGCTTGTGGACCGCGCGGGCGATCAGCTCTTTGCCCGTCCCGGTTTCGCCGGTGATGAGAATCGTGGATTCGGTCGGGGCGACCTTGCCGACTCGGGAAAGAACCGCTTGCAGAGGCGATGAAGCTCCGACGATCTCCTCGAACATCGAGACCTTGTCGATTTCCTCACGCAGCGCCAGGTTCTCCTTTTGCGCTCGCTCTTCCGCCTGCTTCCGATTTTCGATTTCCGTACCGGTCACGAACCAGCGGAGGACGCGTCCGTCACAGTCGCGAAGCGGGTTGTAGCGGAATAGGAACCAGCGATAGAGGCCGTCCCTCCCGCGCATTCGTGATTCGAATTCGAATGCCTCGCTGCGGGAGATCTGGCTGCGGGTGCTCGTCAACCTGTCCCAGTCGTCCGGATGGATCACTGCCCGATCAAAGTCTGCCGCTTGAAAGTCCTCGAGGGTGCAGCCGAGATAGTCAAGGGTGACCCGGTTGGCGTGTAGACTACGTCCGTCGGGCCCGCGGATAACGATGAGCTGCGGAACGTAGTCGACCAGATCGCGGAGCTCCTTTTCGGCTCGCTTGAGGTCCTCGATATCGGTATTCGTTCCGTACCATCTCACGAGCGTGCCATGCTCGTTGCGAAACGGCTCGGCACGAAATAGGAACCAGCGATATTCGCCGTCGAACCGCCGCAGCCGGGCTTCCCCCTCGCCCGGTTCTCCAGAGGCCAGAATGGCTCTCCATACCTCCATGATCTTTTCCAAATCCTCAGGATGAACTGGGGCCTGCCATCCCCAGCCGAGGGACTGGTCCAGCGAGAGCCCGGTGTAGTCGAGCCACCGTTTATTGAGAAATTCGGTGGTGCCGTCGGTGAGACAGCACCACGCCATCGCGGGAATCATATCGATCATGATCCGAAGCTGGGTTTCCGATGGATTCATCTCGGCAAAACCTGCTCGACGATATAGCGCTCTTGCCGTGGAAGCGCGAGCGTTTGTTACCTCCTTATCGGCCAGCGGGCTTGCCGTTTTGACTTGCTGCGTACAAGGCCTGCCGAGCGCGATCGAAGGTGTCCCGTCGCGCCATGTTTTCGGTAATCGGATTGGCTAGGCTTTGAAGAACGACAAGAGTTCAGCGTTGACCCGGTCTTTGAGGGTCGAACACATGCCGTGCGGCGCGCCTTTGTAGATCTCGAGACGTGCGCCCTTTATCAGTTTGGACGATCGTAGGGCCGAGGCGCCAATCGGGACGATCTGGTCGTCGTCGCCATGAATGATAAGCGTCGGGACATCAAACTTCTGGAGGTCGACGGTGAAGTCGGTCTCGGAAAAGGCCTTGATGCAGTCGAAGGCGGCGTTGAAACCGCATTGCATCCCTTGCAGCCAGAACGAGTCGCGAAGGCCTTGCGAGACTTTAGCGTCGGGCCGGTTGGCGCCGTAAAATGGCGCGCTCAGATCCTTGAAGAATTGCGAGCGATCGGCAGTAACGCCGGCGCGGATTTGGTGGAACGCCTCGATGGGCAGGCCGCCGGGATTGGCCGCGGTCTTGAGCATAATCGGCGGCACCGCGCCGATCAGCACCGCCTTGGCGACACGTTTTGTGCCGTGGCGGCCGATATAGCGGGCGACCTCGCCACCGCCCGTCGAGTGACCGACGTGGATCGCGTTTTTCAGATCGAGTGTGTTGACGAGAGCCGCGAGGTCGTCGGCGTAGGTGTCCATCTCGTTGCCGTTCCAGGGCTGGCTAGAGCGGCCGTGACCGCGCCGATCATGCGCGACGCATCGGTAGCCGCGCGAGGCGAGAAACAGCATCTGGTCTTCCCACGCGTCAGCGCTAAGTGGCCATCCATGGCTGAAGACGACGGGCTGTCCCGTTCCCCAGTCCTTGTAGTAAATCAGTGTGCCGTCTTTTGTAGTGATCGTGCTCATGTCATCACTCCTTTGATTAAGTTCCGGGGTCGCCGTCCTCTTTTGAACTTCACGATTGATGAATCGGGCGTCGCCACGGCTCCTAAAGACGAGGCGGCGCCGCTCCGGCAGCCGCCGCGGTTGGCAAAGCTTCGACCTTCGAATCCAGATCCCGCGCAACTTTCAGAGCTTTCGCACTTCCGTAGGGAGTAATCAAACTGGCCATTGTGAAACCATCTGCCACCTCCTTTTCGCGACACTCCGAAGCAGCTACGGATGGCTTCCACGCGGCTAATCTTTGTGGTTGCCGACCACGACTTGCGCACCAAGGCGGCGGAGATCTTTGGCCCGTTCTTCCGCGCAGGGGGCCTGACCGCCGGTGAATAGCACGAGCAATGAGTTCCTTTCCAGTTCCTGTTTTCACCCAAAAGCAGGACTGTTGAATCCGTCGGAGCGACCTTTGCCGCCTGCGACAGAATGCTCTTCTGCGGGTTGCGGGGGCTAGGTCGGCTCCCCACCCACGCGCTACATTGGGCTCTTGTCGCCGATGGCCGCATCGCACCAGATCATCAACTCGCCGCGCGCCGCCGATCGGATCGCCGCCGCGCGAGCGTGGCTCGACCGCATCCCGCCCGGCGCCGAGGCGCTGGTCGTCGCGCCCAACTGGGAGGCTAGTGACGATCTCCTGCGCGAGATGGCCAACGCGCGCGGCGCGCTGTTCGGAATCCATCGGTTGACGCTCAACCGGCTCGCTGGCCTGCTGGCCGCCGAACATCTGGCGGAAACCGGCGTCGCCCCTGCAACCGGGCTGGCCGCGCAAGCGGTCGCGGCGCGCGCGGTCTTCCGGCTCGCTGTGGAGGGCCGTCTCGGATACTTCGAGCCGGTTGCCAACCGGCCGGGATTTCCGGGCGCACTCGCGCGCACGCTGAGCGAATTGCGCCTTAACCGTGTCGGGCCTGAGGCGCTCGAACGCCTTGATGCGATCGGCGCTCCGCTCGCCGCGATTCTGAGGCAATTCGAGGCTGAGCTGGCCGACGCGAAGTTGATCGATCGCGCCGGCGTGCTCGAAATCGCCGCCGCCAGTGCGCTGGAAGATCCGCCGCCGCGCTTCGCCGCGCTTCCCACGCTGCTGCTCGACGTGCCGATCGAAAGTATCTGTGAGCGCGATCTGATCGCCGCGCTGGCGGCCCGCTCGCCCGCGATGCTCGCGACGGTTCCCAACGGCGACACGCGCAGCGAGCGCCTGCTCGAAGCGGCGCTCGGTGTTGTTGCCGACAAGCCCCCGCCGCCGGATGCGAACGGCGGCGAGGTCTCCTCGCTGATTCGATTACAAAACTATCTGTTCAGCGACCAGACCCCGCCGCCGCGCGCGCTCGATTCAACCGTCGCCGTGCGCTCCGCGCCGGGTGAGATGCAGGAGTGCGTCGAGATCGCCCGGCGGATTCAGGCCGAGGCCCGGCGCGGCGTGCCGTTCGATGGTATCGCGGTGCTGCTCCACGCCTCCGCGCGTTACGCGCCTTATCTGGAAGAAGCGCTGCGGCGCGCCGGCGTGCCGGCCTATTTCGCGCGCGGCACCGCGCGGCCCGAGCCCGGCGGCCGCGCGCTGCTGGCGCTGCTCGCCTGCGCGGCGGAAAATCTTTCCGCGCGCCGCTTCGCCGAGTATCTGTCGCTCGCCCAGGTTCCCGACCTCTCAGATTCTGCGCCCGGCGATTCCGTCCCGCGCCAGGAGTTCATCGCTCCCGACCTCGAGATGGGCGCGGGCGCGCTGGCCGGCGATCTCGAAGTCACCGCACCGCCGGCTCAAACGCAGGCGCCCGCGGCCGATCCCGCTCCGGTGGTCGAGGGGACGCTGCGCGCGCCGTGGCGATGGGAACGAATCATCGTCGATGCGGCCGTGATCGGTAGCCGCGAGCGTTGGGAGAAACGCCTCAGCGGGCTCGGCGCCGAGCTCGCGAAACGGGCTGCCGAAGTGCAGGATGACGAGGCGCGCGTGGCCTCGCTCGCCCGGCGTACGCTCGACCTCGACCATCTGAAGCAGATCGCGCTGCCGATGATCTCAGCGCTGAGTTCCTTGCCGCGCCTGGCGATCTGGAGCGAATGGCTGGGCCATCTGCGCGCGCTGGTTGATTCGGCGGTGCGTGATCGCGCCGCCGTCCTCAGCGCGCTTGCCGAGCTCGAACCGATGGGACCGGTGGGGCCGCTCGGCCTCGACGAGGTGCGTCTGGTGTTGGCCGAGCGGCTGGGCATGCTCGAAGTTCCGCCGCCGCGCCGCCGCTACGGCGCGGTGTTCGTCGCGCCGGCCCGCTACGCGCGCGGGATGGCCTTTGACGTGGTGCTGGTGCCCGGACTCGCCGAGCGCGTCTTTCCGAAAAAGCTCACCGAAGATCCGATTCTGGCCGACGCGGCTCGCGAGCGCGTCAGCGCCGCGCTCCCTATTCAGAAAAATCGCGCCGACGATGAACGCCTCGCGCTCCGGATCGCGGCCGGCGCGGCGCGCGAGAGCGTGATGCTCTCCTGGCCGCGGGTTGACCTCGATCAGGGCCGGCCGCGCGTGCCGTCGTTCTACGCGCTCGAAATCCTGCGCGCTGGCGAGGGCGCGCTGCCCGGCTTTGACGAGCTGGCCCGCCGCGCCGCGTACGACCAGCGGATTCGGCTGGGATGGCCCGCGCCGGCCGATCCGCTCGACGCGATCGACGCCGCCGAGTTCGACTTGGCGGTGCTCGACCAGCTCCTCGATGCCCATCCCGAAACCACGACAGGCGCGGCGCATTACCTGCTCGATGCGAATCCGCATCTGGCGCGCGCGTTGCGCGTGCGGGCGCGGCGCTGGCTGCGGCGCTGGACCCCCGCCGACGGCTTGGTCGAGCCGCCGGAATCAACCCGCGCAGCGCTGGCGCGCCATCAGATCGGCGCGCGCTCGTACTCGCCCACCGCTTTGCAGAATTTCGCCGCCTGCCCTTATCGCTTTTTCCTCCAAGCGGTCCATCGGCTCGCGCCGCGCGAAGAAGCCGAAGCGATCGAAGTGATCGATCCGCTCACTCGCGGCAAGCTGTTCCACGAGGTCCAGTTCGAGATTTTAAGCGAGCTGCGCGGCGCCGATCTCCTGCCGGTAACGGCCGCCAATCTCGAAGATGCGCAAGTGCGCGTCGATGCGGCGCTGGCGCGCGTTGCAGGAAAATATCACGAGGAACTCGCACCCGCGATCGAGCGCGTGTGGAGCGACGGCATCGATTCGATCCGCGCCGATCTGCGCGAGTGGCTGCGGCGCGCCGCTGCCGACGCCGAACGATGGTGCCCCGAGCGCTTCGAGCTCGCCTTCGGCTTGACCGATCGCGATCAGGCCGACCCGGCCAGCAGCGCCGACCCGGTCGCCGTCGCGGGCTTGCGGCTGCGCGGCTCAATCGATCTGGTCGAGCGCAATCCTTCCGGCCGGCTGCGGATTACCGATCACAAAACCGGCAAGGCCTGGGCTGAAAAGCGCGTGATTGTCGGCGGCGGCAAGACGCTGCAACCGATTCTCTACGCGCTCGCGGCGCAAAACCTGCTCGGCGAGCCGGTCGAGGCGGGCCGTTTGTACTACTGCACCGCCGCCGGCGGTTACGAAGAACGGATCGTGAAGATCGACGAGGCGGCGCTCAGCGCGATCGGCGCCGTCACCCGCACGATCGGCGAATGGCTTGCCGAGGGCTTCATGCCCGCCATCCCCGGCGCGCGCGAATGCGCTTACTGCGATTATCGCCGCGTGTGCGGACCTTACGAAGAGCTGCGCTCGAGCCTCAAGCCAGTGGCGCAGGTCCAGAGCCTGATGCGCCTACGGGAGACCCAATGACGCTCGCCGATCAGGCAGCGCGCGATCGGATCCGAGGCGATCTCGCGGCCACGCTGATAATCGAAGCCGCCGCCGGCACCGGCAAGACCACCGAGCTGGTGAACCGGATCGTCGCGGTGATCGCGTCGGGAGGGGCCACGCTCGATCGCGCGGTCGCCGTGACTTTCACCGAAAAAGCCGCCGGCGAGCTCAAGCTGCGGCTGCGCACCGAGATCGAGCGCGCGCGAAACGATCCCGCTCGCAGCGACGAGGCGCGGCGCAACCTGCTCGGTGCGCTGCCCCAGCTCGAAGAGGCGCGTATCGGAACGATCCATTCGTTCTGCGCCGATTTGCTCCGCGAGCGCCCGGTCGAGGCCGGCGTCGATCCGATGTTCGAAGTCGCGCCCGAAGAGGTCACCGAGGGGCTGTTCGATACGGCGTTCAACGGATGGTTCGAGCAGGTGCTGGCCGCGCCGGTTGAGGGCGTGCGCCGGATGCTCTGCCGGCGCGATTTGAATGACCGCCAGGGGCCGCGCCCGATCCTGCGCGCGGCTGCGTACGAGCTGCTCCAATGGCGCGACTTCGATGCGCCGTGGCCGCATGAGACCTTCGATCGCGACGCGCAGATCGATCGGCTGGTCGCTGAGGCCCTCCAACTCGGCGAGCTGGCCGAGCTCTCCAGCGACGACGATCCCTTGCAGAAGGCGCTGGACGAAATTCGCCGCGCGATCACCGAAGCGATTCGGCTCGAAGCGGTGCGCGGCCGCGACTACGACGCGCTTGAAGCCACGCTGCTCGGGCTCTTGCGGGGACCGGGCGGGCGCTGGCGATGGCGCGGATGGGGCGAAGACTTCGGGCCGCTGGGGCGCGACGATGTGATCGCCCGCCGCGACCAGTTCCATCAGCGCCTGGAACTATTCCGCGACCAGTCGGGCGCCAACCTTGCGCCGCTGCTGCGCGAGGAGCTGTGGCCGGTGGTCGCCCGCTACGAGGACGTCAAGCGCCGCGCCGGATTGCTCGATTTCCTCGATCTGCTCCTGATCACCCGCAACCTGGTACGCGACAACGCCGCGGTGCGCGCCGAATTGCAGCGCCGCTTCAGCCATATTTTCATCGATGAATTCCAGGATACCGATCCGCTCCAGGCCGAGATCCTGATGCTGCTGGCGGCCGATGATCCGACCACGGCCGACTGGACGCGCGTAACGCCGGTTGCGGGCAAGCTGTTTATCGTCGGCGATCCCAAACAGTCGATTTACCGCTTTCGCCGCGCCGACGTTTCGCTCTACCAGAGCGTCAAGCGCCGGCTGCTGGAGCGCGGCGCCGCACTCGAACATCTCACCGTCAGCTTTCGCGCGGTGCCGGAACTCCAGCAGATGGTCAACGCGGTCTTCGCACCGTTGATGGCCACTGAATCCGCATCCCAGCCGGCCTACGCGCCGCTCGATCGGTTTCGCCCCGGGCCCGAGTCGCAACCGGCGATCGTCGCGCTGCCCGTGCCCGCTCCTTACGGCCAATACGGCCGGGTCGTGAAGTGGCAGCTCGATGAGTCGCTGCCCGACGCGGTCGCCGCGCTGATCCGATGGCTGGTGGAAGAGAGCCGCTGGACCGTCACCGAGCGCGACCGTCCCGCCGAGCGCACCGTGCTGCAGCCGCGCCACATCTGTATTTTGTTCCGGCGCCTCAATGCCTACGGCCGCGACGTGACCCGGCCCTATGTCCGCGCGCTTGAGGCGCGCCACATCGCGCACGTGCTGGTGCGCGGCGGCTCGTTCAACGAGCGCGAAGAAGTCGAAGCGATTCGCAACGCGCTCGGCGCGATCGAGCGGCCCGACGATGAGCTGCTGGTGTTCGCGACGCTGAAGGGACCGCTGTTCGCGATTTCCGACGCCGCGCTGCTCGAATTCCGCGAGACTCGTGAAACGCTCGGCAGCCTCCACCCGTTCCGCAAGCTGCCGGAGGAGTTGCCGCCTCATCTCGCCGAGGTCGGCGGCGCGCTGCAAATCCTGCGCGAGCTGCATCGCGGGCGCAATCGCCGCCCGATCGCCGACACGATCGCGCGCCTGATGGGCGCAACCCGCGCCCACGCCGGTATCGCGATCTGGCCCACGGGCGAGCAGGCGCTGGCCAACATCATGCGGCTGATGGACCAGGCCCGCCGCTATGAGGCGCGCCGCGGCGCGATTTCATTCCGCGGCTTCGTCGACGAGCTCGAAGCGCGGGCCGAGCGCGTGGAGGCCAGCGAAGCGCCGGTGGTCGAAGAAGGCACCGAAGGCGTGCGCATCATGACCGTCCATCGCGCCAAGGGGCTGGAGTTCCCGGTCGTGATCCTGGCCGATATCACCTGCAACGAGACTCGCGGCGAGCCGCAGCGCTTTATCGATCCCGAGCGGCGGCTGTGCGCGCTGCGGCTGGGCGGATGCGCTCCGCGCGACCTGCTCGATCGCGGCGAGGATGAGATGCGCCGCGATCAGGAAGAAGCCGTGCGGCTGCTCTATGTAGCCGCGACGCGCGCGCGCGACCTGCTGGTGGCGCCGGTGGTGGGCGACGATCCGCAGGACGGATGGCTCGCCAGGCTAAATCCAGCGCTCTACCCCGATTTCAAGGCGCGGCGCGCGCCGCTCGCGACGCAGCCGCTCGGATGTCCCCAATTCGGCGACGACAGCGTGCGCGAGCGCCCGCCCAAGGCGCCGGCCAAAGCCAAAGTGGTCGCGCCGGGCACGCATCGCCCGCAAGCCGGAGAGCATCGCGTGGTCTGGTGGGATCCCTTCACGCTCGAGCTCGACGTGCGCGAGACGATGGGGCTGCGCCAGCACAAGCTCCTGCAGGCCGACGAGAGCGGTCAGCGTTCGCAGCGCGGCAAGGAGCTGCATCACAGATGGAGCGCGCAACGCGACGCGACGATCGCCTCGGGAATCACGCCGGCAATCAAGGTCGCGACCGCGACCGAGATTGCCGCGGTTCCGAGCGCGATTCCGATCGCCGGTGAAATCGAGGTCGAGGAGCTGCCGCGCCAGGCGGGACGCCCGCACGGGGTGCGATTCGGCACGCTGGTCCATGCTACGCTGCTGCGCGTGCCGTTCGACGCGCCTCGCGATGCGATCGCTGCCGCGGCCGCGTTTCACGCCCGGATGATAGGTGCCTCGGCGGACGAAGTTGCCGCAGCGATCACAGCGGTCGAGACCGCGCTACGCTCGCGCCTGATGGCCGAAGGCGCGCGCGCGGCGCACGATTGCCGGCGCGAATGTCCGGTGCTTCTCAAACTCGATGACGGCGTGACGATGGAGGGCATCGTGGACCTCGCGTTCGTCGAGCGCAGCAACGGCGCTCGGCGATGGGTGGTCGTCGATTTCAAGACCGACCTCGACATCGCGCCGCGTCTCAATGAGTATCGCGCCCAATTATCATTATATATTCGTGGAATTACTCAGAGCACGGGCGACCCGGCGCGAGGTGTATTGTTGTGGATATAGTGAATCCCGCTGGGTTGGCGAAAAAAGGTTGAGCTTGCATTTACTGGCGGATGCGCCCTCACCCTGGCCCTCTCCCGGAGGGAGAGGGAATCCAGTGCGGGAAGAGAGGTGATCAGATGGCGTTTGCACTTGAGTACGGGACTCCACAGATTCCCTCTCCCTCCGGGAGACGGCGAGTGGCGCGGCGTTTGCCGTTTTTGCAAACGCCGTGACACGCGGGTGAGGGCACCGACCCACAACACAACGCCTCATGTATAACGACACGCTATTGCTGATTGGCTACGGATCGCTGCTCTCAGGCTACGGGATGCTCGCGCATCGGCGCGGCGGCGGCAGCCGCCTGCTGGCACGCGAGGCGTTTCCGGTCTCGCTCGGCAACGCCCGGCGCGGACTGGCGAAGCCCTCCAGCCACGGCGACTACCTCGCGATGGATCTCGAACCTGTCGTGGCCGGAGAACCAATCACCGGGCGGCTCGCCGGCAAGGGAGCGGGAGTCGGCGCGCTGGGACTGGTGTTCGATCGCGATTGGGCCCAGCGAATCGCGCGGCGCGAGGAGTACAGCCCTGAGAAGTTCGCCGAGCTGATCGCGCTGGCCGAATCCGCCGGCCAGCCGCTCGGCGCCTACCTGCTCGACATCGCACAGCGTACCGGGTTCGATCTGCCCGCTTATCGCCGCGCGCTCTGCGAGCGTGTGGGGTACACTTCGCCTGGATACATTTTCCATCCCGTGCCGCTGGACGACGGCCGCGTCGCGATCGTCGCGATCGGTTCAGGCCACGACGGCAGCGGCGATCCCTGTGTGGCTTCGCGGCGGAGCGAATGCGGAATGGACCGGCTTCTTAGCCTGGGTGAGGCGCTCGCGCTCGATCGGCTCGCAATCGATCGCGACGGCCAGATCGGATATTTCGCCGAATGCATCCTGGGCGGCGTGCACGGCCTGGGAGTTGCCGACCTGGCTGGCCGGATCCACGCCGACACCAGATTGCGGCGCGAGGTTGCGTACCACACGGCGGCCGCGCTCGACGCCGAGCGCGAGCGTTTCGAGCGGGCGACGTCGCTCGATCTCGCCCACTATCGCGAGCGCTTTACCGGTGCGATCGATCCCAGTCTAGCCGTGCTACTCGCCGGCCCGTGAAGCTGATTCCTGAACAGAGATGTTCGCAACCCGGAAGCCAGACAAATCGCTCCGCGTAGGTTTCCTTCGGCAGCCTCAGGACAGGCTTTCGCCTTCGGCAAGCTCGGCTCAGAATGACAAGCAGGGCTCCCCTTGGATGTCATCTTGAGGCGAGCCTAGCGAAGCCGAAGGACCTACGCGGAGCGATCCTCTTTTCTATGGTTACGCGAGGCTCTCTGAACATACCGGTCGTCAGCCGCGCGCGAGTTTCGCCACCAGCGCCGCGTAGCGGTCGAGCAGTCCCATAATCACGTCGCGGCCGGCCGGCGGCAATCCGAACAGGACGCGATCGAAGCCCATCGCGACGAACTTGCGCGCCTCTTCCTCTTTCGGCGCGACGCCCGGAATCGTCAACGACAACGAATCAGGGCGGCGGCCGGCGCGTTCAACGGTTTCGCGCAGCGCCTTGACCGCGGCGGCGAAGTCGTAGCCCGGAATGTTCACCGGAATCCATCCGTCGCAATACTCGGCCACCCGCTCGAACGCGCGCTTGGAGAACGAGCCCAGCAGGATCGGCGGGCCGCCCTTCTGCACCGGCTTGGGACCGCACCAGATCGGGTCGAAATTCACGAACTCGCCGTGAAACTCGGCCGCCTCCTTGGTCCAGATCTCGCGCATCGCGAGCACCTTCTCGCGCACCACTTTCCAGCGCCGCTTGAACGGCACGCCGTGATTTTCCATCTCTTCGGCGTTCCATCCGCCGCCGATTCCCAGCACCACGCGCCCGTTCGAGATCGTGTCGAGCGAGGCGACTTCCTTGGCGAGCAGGATCGGATCGCGCTCGACCACCAGGCATACCGCGGTGCCGAGCTTGATTTTCGAGGTCACCGCCGCGGCGGCGGCGAGCGCAACGAAGGGCTCGTGCGATTGCCAATATTCGCGTGTCATCTCGGTGCCGCCGGGATACGGCGTCTTGCGCGAGGCCGGAATATGGATGTGCTCGGGAAAGAACAACGAGCCGAAGCCGCGCTCCTCCACGGCGCGCGCCAGCTCCGCCGGATGAATCGCAAAGTCGGCCGGGAACATCACAACGCCAAAGTCGGTCATCGCATTTGCCTCAGTCTCGCGGATATTTGCTCCGCGGCAAAGATTCAGGACGTGATAAATTCCCGCAACACCGCGAAGAACCGTTCGGGCGCGTCGGCGGAGATACCGTGGCCGGCGTTGGGAAACTGCTCGAAGCGGACCAGCCCCGGCGCCATCGCGGCCACGATCTGCTCGGAGTAAAACGCCGGCGTGATCGGATCTTCCTCGCCGGCCAGCACCAGCGTTGGGCATTTGATCCGCTTCAAGTCGTCCAGGTAGTCGAAGGTGTAATCCTCGCCCTTGCGAAACGCGCCCAAGACGTCGAGCTTCCACTGCTGGCGCGCGTCGCGCTCCGGATTATAGGGCGCACGCGAATAGAGCGGCCGGCAAAATTTGATGTAGTCGCGGAGCGCGTCGGCATCGGGGTCTTCGCCGCACAGATAGCGGCGCGCGGCGTCGCCGGCCTGCTTGCCGCCCAGGCGCTCGAACTCGGCTGCCTCGCGTTCGGGCTCGGGCCAGCCAGCGCGCGTGCTGCACAGCACGAGCTTCGCCGGATGGTCGGGATACCGGGTCGCATAGGCGATCGCGACGAACCCGCCGAACGACACGCCGAGCACGATCGGCCGCACGATCTCTGTCGCCTCGCAGAACGCCTTCAAGTCGTCGGCCCATCGCGCCAGGTTCCACAGCTCCGGCGTGCTGCGATCGCTGCGGCCTTGTCCGCGATGGTCGATGTAGACGATTTGCGCCACGTCGGTCAGCGCCGCGTAATGCGGCTTGAATGACGAGTGATCGCCGCCCGGCCCGCCGTGGAGCAGGATCAGCGTCGGCAGCTCGCGCATCGTGGGGCCGTCGGGCCGCAGCTTGGCGCCCTCGACGTCGAAGAACATCTTGATGTCGCCAACTTGTACGCGCATGAGAGTGCAGCTAACAGAACCGCCGCCGCATCTCAAGGAACGCACCGAGCGGGATGCGTGCGCGCCCGGCACCGCTAGGCTAAGGCGCGTAGCTCGGCTATGGATCGATCCAATGAAGTCGTCGTTTTCGATTCACGTCGCCAAGGAGAACCTCAAATTCTCGGCGGCCCACTTTATCGCCTATCCGGGCTTTCGCGAGCCGCTGCACGGCCACAACTACCAGGTCGGCGTACGGGTCGAGGGACGGCTGGCCGCCACCGGCTACGTGCTCGACTTCGGGCTGATCAAAAAGCTCACCCAAGAGATCGTCGATCGCATCGACGAGCGCACGATCATTCCGCTCAACAGCGATTGCCTGAAGATCGAGCGCGACGGCGATCGAATCAGGGTGCGTTACGAGAGCGACGAGTTCGTGCTGCCGGCGAAAGATGTTTGCGCGTTGCCGATCGTGCACAGCTCCGCCGAAGAGCTGGCGCGCTTCATCTTCAACGAGTTGCGCGCAGCGCTGAGCGCACGCGCCGCGCTCGCCGACATTGTCGCGATCGAGGTGTCGGTCGCCGAGGGCCCCGGCCAAGCCGCGATCTATCGGGAGGAGATCACGCGGGAATAGATCACGTCGTCGAGCGGCATGGAAAAATTGCCCGGAATTATCGGTTGCCGACGCCGGGCTGATTTATCGCATCGTCCAGGGCCGCGCAGAGAAAGGCGTCGGACTCATAGTGCTCGAGATACTTCCTGATTTGCACGATGTTCCGGCGAAAGCTTGCGTCGCCCAAGATGCGCAGGGCATTGCGGCGGATGGACGCGGGAGTCGCGCGGAAGCGGCGGCCGCGCAGGCCCGCGCCATGAAAAACGATTCGCGCCGAGTTGCCGAATTGATCCCCGTTGCGTGGATACACGAGCATCGGAACCTGCTTGACGATACATTCGCGATACGCGCCCGCTCCACCGTGAGTAATCATCAAATCCGCGCTGTCCAGAAGCTGGAGTTGGGGCAGGAAGGCGAAAGTGTGCACGTTGGGGGGTGGCGCGGGGAGCGCGGCCAGCGTGGGCCTGGTTGCGGCTGAGATCACCACGGCTATGTCCGGCAGCGCGCTGAAGGCCTCGATGACCTTGGAGAGAAACCTCACATCGCTGTCATTCCTTCCCTGCATCGTCCCGACCGACACGTAAACCAACTTCTGACCAGCCGCCCTGGTGACGGGAGCATGCCGCTTGACCCGCTCCAGGTCCACCGACGGGCCAATGTACTTGGTACGGTCCGGAAGCGGCTGCGCGCGTGGCAGATCCATCTCAGGAAGCCAGAGCACCCACTCCGGTATCGATCGAAAGTGGAGATCAAAGGGTAGCCAATCGACTACTCGTTCCGCGTCCAATGGAAAATTCGCCTGTCGCGCAATTTCGGCGACCAGATGCTCGTGCACGTACACGCCAGCATACCTAGTGGCGAGTATCGCCAGGCGTCGAGTGCGGTAGCTCAGGCGGCGGCCGAGCCAGGCGAAACCAACCAGCGCGCGACGCGAAAGGCTCTCGCCCGGAATCAAAGCGGAGGTGTAGGGCGGGACCAATGCGTCTGGCCCGGCGGGCGCTTTCGTGTTCAGTACGACTGCGGGCATTCCGCGCTGGAAAAACAACGGTCCGTAGCCCAGGAGAAATGGATCGAGGATCACCAGATCCGGCCTGAAGGCGAGCAGGTTGAGGTCGATCGCCTGCTGGACCCGGTGAATCGAGTCGCGAACCTGCTCTGCTCTCCGGCGCCTCGCGATGGTCTCCGAGCTCAGGACGCGGGGCACTTCGCGCAGCGCATGAAGCTCCTCCGGCCATCGAGACCAGAGGCCGTCAAGCGGCCGGAAGTTGAGTCCCTGGGATTTGACGATCGCGCCGGCGGCGGGATCACCCCAGTACTCGACCGCACATCCAATCTTCTCCAGCCGGCGCGCGAGGCCAAACGACGCGTAGAGGTGACTGGGAAACCGGTCGATCAGGAAAAGCACTCGCCGCATCAAGTAGCTTACTGCTCTAGCGCCTCAGGAATGCTCCGGCGCGGGATCACCATCCTCGTGTCGCGACGGAAAGTAGCTTCGCATGTAGTCGTGCAGACCCGGCTTGTCGGAGTTCCATCGCCAGCAACCGTTCGCGTCAAGTGCGATGTCGGTAAACGGATCGAAGCCATATTTGGCCAACTCGAGATGGCGTTCACGATACCGGCGGTGAGGGTAGGCGCCGTGCCAGAGATGGAAGATGCGGCCTTCGACGTAGCCGATTTTGCCCCGGACGTCGGCGTAGAAGCGATCGCCCCAGGCCCGATAGTGCCCGATAGATCGATCGTTCATCATCTGAGCATTCACGCAGTAATCGAATTGCCCCAATCCGGCACAGAGGATCGCGCGATCACCTCCGCCGCCGACGCGAGCGTCGTAAAATCCGTGGCGCTCGAGCAAAGCCCGGGGCGCTGCCCATGCGAACCCCTGAAGCGGGCGCGATCCTGTGGGCGGGTCTGACACGGCCATGTCATCGGGTCCGAGCTCGCCGCGCGCGATGCTGCGTCCCACCCCGGGAAGGATCCACCTGACCGAAGACCAGCCGGACGGATCGGGGAGGGCGCCTGGCGCGAGCATCCAGATTTCGCTGAACAGATGAACCATCGAGAACTCGTTGAGGGCGGCGCGGGCGCGCTCGGCCCAGTCATCGGAGCCGAAAATGATATCGCAATCGAGCCACGCGACGGCGTCGCAAGCGGCGGGGAGATGGCGCAACGCTATGTTCAGAAGGCGCTCCTTTTGCCACAATACGTCGCCGCCGGCGAGTTGCACGAGAATGTCCGCGTCGCCGGGTTGGAGCTCGAAACGCCCGTTGAAGGACAACTCAACCGTGACGAGTGGGACCGCCAGGTGCTTCCTGAAGGTCCGGTAGTTTGCCGACCGGCTCTTATAGCCAGCCGGATTGAAGTACGACGTGATCGCCCACAGCATCGGAATTCCCCCCCCGTATCGCCTCAGGACTGCTCTTTTATACTAAACAGCGCCGGAGTGCAGAGCGCCTCACGCTTTGATTTTTCGCCCGACGCCGAGCATCGGGGGCGAGACTCGAACCCGCAACGGAGCTTTCGCCCCGAACCCTGGAGTTTTCGGCACCATGGTTCAGCTCGGCGGCCGCTCGGTTCTTGACCGGGCATCTTCAAAGTCAAACCAGCCGCTACCGCGACCCCTGACGGCCCGGAGGCTTCCGTTGTCCACAAAAGTCGCATCGCCGGTCCGGGCGAAGGTTCCGCATGCGCGATCATTCGCAAGCAGCAATGTCCTCGGTTTCCGCCCTTGCAAATCGGCTGCATAGAACGTCACAGTCCAATAGTCCAGCGCAGTCTGGCGAATCCAGGCGACAGAAGTCTGGGAAACGCAGCCGCGATCGGAAGCCACCAGATCCTGCGTGAGCCTGCGGCTCATTCGCCCCCATTGCAGACTCTGAATCGAAAGGACGACCAGGAAAACCGCTCCGATCACCGGCAATGCCGAGAGCTGGGCCGCTGGCGGCTGTGGCTGTGGCTGGGCCGAGGCTCCCGGCCTCAGCACCTCCAATGCGGCCCCGGTCATGAAGATCAGCGAAACCGGTGGCACCCAATATTTGAATCTCGAGCACTTCATCCAGTCTGCCGGGCTAAACGCCCATACGAGCAGAGCCAAGCCGGCGAGGCACAGCGGTACAGCCAGAAGCCTGCGCGCAAACGACCCCGCAGAAGTCAGGCAGACAAGAGCGGCGACGAAGGTGAAGCCTAATGCAACCAGCGGCCATCCGAACACGGCCTGGTGCAGTGTTAAGACGACCGTGTGAAGGCTGAGTCTCCCTCTTTCATATTTGTCGAGCGGTGCGAGCGTCCGTGCGAGTAATAGTATCCCTGCACCCAAAGCAAACCACAGTGACGTTTTTCGCACTGGGGGCCGAACAATCGCAGATACAATCGCGACCAGCATCGTAAAGGCCAGCGGGATGGCGGCGCAGGGATGCGAAACCGCCGCGCCGATTGATGCTATCGCGACCAGGGGGAAGGCGAGCGCAGGTCCTGCAAGCAGGACCCCAAGCAGCGCCGGCCACATCAGGGTCGCCGACATGATGCATCCGGCAATGAAATACAACTGCCCGGGGAGCGCGCCGATACATATTGACATGGCCGGCCAGATGAAGAGGGAAGGACGCCGCGAGCGGCAGATGAGCCAGCACGCCGCCAGGCTGAGGGCCGGAACTGACGCATAGGTCGCGCAGTAGATCAGCCGCAACACGCGGACGTTTTGAGTGAGGCTGGTAGCGGCCAGCATCGGAATCTGAAGTGGAATACTTATGAATCGGCTGTGATGCACGGCGAACTGGTGACGGTCAAGCAGCAGGAAGAAGTAAGAGGCCGCGTCAAAGGCCAGCGGCGCATCCGAAATCACGGCTATCCCCAGCCCGAGTAGTACCAGAACAAAGAAGATCTCCACCGAACGGCTAAACGGCTCGGCAGACCGGGGCGCTGTCACCGTAGCCCTCCTCTACCGTTTGCGACGGGAAAGTTCACAGAGTCAGGAGCGCGCGAAGTTTTGCGTCGACATCGGCTAACACCGCGGCGGGGCATCTGGCGAGGAACTTTGCCGTCCGGTTCTTCCAATCGACCGTTTTGATCTGGTCGACCAGAATTGCTCCGGTGACTGCGCCACCGGCCGGGATTTCGACCTCGAAAGGATAGCCTTTAATTTGATTGGTGATCGGACATACCACCACCAGGTCGGTCCGGCCATTAAATGGGGAAGAGGTCAGCACGACCGCCGGCCGAAGTCCGGCTTGTTCTCGCCCGTAGACCGGATCAAAGTCTAGCCGGATAAAATCGCCGCGTTCTGGGACGTACCTGGCCGTGACGGTCTACCAAACTTCCTTACCAACCGGCCTGCCCCATTCCAGCAGCTTGTGGCGATTCTCCGGGGTGATTTTGCCGACCAGACGCCGCAAGTCATATTTGCGTTTTTGGCCACGGATCGGCGCCACGACAAGGCGGCCGGACTGGACTTTCAGGTCGACTGCCGTACCCTCTGCGAGGCCCGCAGTCTCCGCAAAGCGCGCCGGGATGCGCACGGCAAGGCTATTGCCCCACTTGGAAATTGTCGGCATAAACGTTCGCTACGCGACCGGCAAAGATTACCCATCCCAACCTCTACACGCCGTGTATACATGGTGTCAACATTATCAACCACGCCGCGCCGTCCGAGCGCTCCTGAGGCCGGGCGATAGTCTGCGCTGTGCGCCGGGGTTATGCTGGGAGTCGGGGAGGACATCGTGATGGACGTGACGATCTTCACGGGGCAGGGATGCTCCGCGTGCAAACAGGCCAAGGAATTCTTTGCCAATAACGGCGTGAAATATACTGAGAAAAATATCAGCGACGACGACGCGGCGCGTGACGAGTTGATCGGGCTGGGCTTCCGCGCCGTCCCGGTAATCCGGGTCGGAAGCGAAACGATGGTCGGCTTCAACGCCAAACGCCTGCGCGCGATGTTGGGATTGGGGTGAAAGCAGCGCCGGCGGTGGCTGCGCCCTCACCCGGCGAGCGGCTTGCTCGCGCAATCCGCTCGCCGACCTCTCCCGGTTCGCGTGGGCGGCCAAGCCGCCGACGCGGGAGAGGTGTGACCGCTGGCGCAGGAACGGTGCGGCCGCAGACGGGGGCGAGGTGTGGCTGCGGAACTCTTACGGCAGGTCGTTCATCAGCCTGATCACTTCGGCGCGGCCCCATTCGACTTCGTGCCGATGATGGTTGGCCATCTGCTGCAGGAAGTCGCGAATCGGACCGTCGGGCGCGAGCGCCAGCGCCTCTTCGACTTTGCGCGCCACCCATTCCTGTCCGCGCGACAACAGGCCCATCCGCTCGCGCAACGTGCCGAGCGCCGCGACCTTCGCCGCGAACGGGCCGGTGCGATCGGAAGGTCGGCCGCCGCCCGACTCGATCAACTCGGAGATGCGGGCCGCGTTTTGCGCCTCGTCGGCCTTGGCCGCAAGCAGAAACCGGCGCAACTCGTCGTGCTCGACTTCGCGCGCCAGACGCTCCAGCGCAACCGCGCCGGCGCGTTCCGATTCGAGCAGCAGGTTCAAGATTTGCTCGAGCGCGGCGTCCATCGAAAGCGAATCTAGTCCCGCGCCCCAAGCCCCGCAAGCTGCGGCACGGTGACGCGCTTAGCGCATCAGCATTCGCACTGCGACGAAGATCAGGAAGATCGCAAAGGCGCGCCGCAGCACCAGTCCCGACAGATGGGCTGCGCCGACCGCGCCGATATATGCGCCGATCAAAAGGCCGATTCCAAGGTAGAGCGCGTACGGAATGTTGAGATTACCGTGGCGGTAATATTCCCACGCGCCGAGAACTCCCACCGGCGGCAGCAATGCGCCCAGCGAAGTGCCGACCGCCGTGTGCTGCGACATCCCGAGCAGCAGGACCAGCGCGGGGACGATCAGCACTCCGCCGCCGACGCCGAAAAATCCGCCCAGAATTCCCGCGGTCAGCCCGAGTATCAAAACGATTGCTACGTCGTTCATGTCGAAGATTCCTACCCTTGTGAGAGAGAATCGCCGGCACGGAGGCCGGCGCCACTATGCAGGCTGGCGCCACTACAGAGGCCGGTGCTACCAAAGATTCGTTTCCGCATGGCGGCGCGAGCGTAGCAGATCATCCGCTGACAAGGAAAATCACCGGCGGGGACGCCGGCGCTACTTCAGAAGGAGGGTCCCAATCAGAAGTAGGACCGGCGTCTCGCCGGTCATCGATTCGCTATTAAGCGGGCAGCGATTCGAGCCGTTCGCTCAATACGGAGGCCAGCTTCTCGGCCGGCGATTGCGCCAGGTCGCCGCGCATGAAGCCGGCCGCGGCCGCGTGCCCGCCGCCGCCGAAGCCGCGTGCGGTCTGCGACAGATCGACCTCGCAATCGGCGCTGCGGCGCAGACTCACGCCCTGGCTTCGCAGATCGAACAGCGCGATCACGGTCCGAGTCTGATCTTTGTAAAGCTCGGCGGCGACCTCGCTGCTGTAGCCGAAGCAGCAGGCGGTGCGCAATTTGAGTCCGTTGGCGAGCGGCCGTTCGATCAATGTAGAACGCGCCAGCTTGAGACTCTTCGCCATCGCCTCGCGCCCCTGCTCCATCGCGGCCCGCAGCGCGGGAGTCATGTGCGGCTCGTCCATCCGCAGGATCTCCTTGTACGATGCCGCTCCGCCGAGCGTCTGCATCGCCAGCGCCCAATCGGCGGAGGCCGGCAGCCGCCTGACCCATCGATCGTGATCGTCGGCGAGCTCGACCAGCGGGAAGAAGCGCTCGAAGGCCTTGCTCGCTTGCCGGCCGGCCAGCTTGCGGCGCAGATAATTGAACGTCAGGCGCGCCGCCGAATAGCGCTCCGAGAGCACCTTGCCGCGAAACGGCACCTTGAATTCGGGCGCGTCGGCGCGGGAAACTGCGGTCCGGTGATGGTCGATCCAGTAGATCGCGGCGCCGGCCCGAGCGAGCAAACTCAGATGCGCGCCGGTCTCGACCGTGTTCCAGGAGAGATCGGTGATCCAGATCTCGTCACCGTCGCCGCCGGACTTGGCCTTCAGCGCCTGGAGCTTCTCGTCGCTCTCACCGTTGGCGGCCAGAATCGGGATCACGCGATGGCCCTGGTAAAAGCGCGCCACCGTCGCGGCGGCCACCACGCCGTCGAAGCACGAGGGTCCGTGGCTCACCACCTGAATTACGCGTCTATCGCCGGCTGCCATGATCAGTCGATTGTATCAGGCGGTTGAGAAGGACACACGCGCCAGCGAATTTGACCGCGCCAGGCAACATCGCATCCGCGCCCCAGGGATGGACCCGCGCCAACGCGGCGAACCTGCTCACGGCCGGCCGGTTCGCGGCGGCCGCGGGATGGATAGCGCTGTTCGGTGCCCGCCCAGGCAGCACGATCGGGCTGGGATCGATCGCGGTAGCGGCTTCGCTGAGCGACCTGTTTGACGGGCGTATCGCGCGGATGCTCGGCACCTCGAGCGGGGCCGGGCGATGGCTCGACGGCGTGGCCGATGTGAGCTTCGTCCTGGCGGTGCTTGGAGGCGAAGCGTGGCGTGGCGCGATACCGGCCTACGTGCCGGCGCTGATCGCGGCGTCATTTACGCAATACAGCGCCGACTCGATGCTTCGCGGCGACGCGCGCGCGCCGATTCGCAGCCGGCTGGGCCATTGGGGCGGCGTGCTCAATTACGCACTCGCGATCGTGCTGTCATTCGCACCGCCGCCCAATCCAGTTGGCGCGGTAGTCAGAACTTGCGCACCGCTGCTCGGCCTGTACTATGTCGCGGCAATTCTGGAGCGGGTCTTTATGTATTTCCGCTAGTTTGGGGCGAGTGGGAGACTGGTCACTTGTCGCTCGTGCTGCCGACGGTGTTTCCGCTGCCGAGGTCGTAGGTGACGGCGCCGGTCGTCGCGGAGAGAGTATTCTGCGACTTGGTGCCCAGCAGCTTCATCCCGAGGAAGAGCGTCGATGCGACGGCGGCGAGGATCAATGCGTATTCGACCATGGCCTGACCGGCCGTGAACCTTGCCTCGCCGTTGCCCGTACGCCTGGCGATAGTCATGGGAGCCTCTCAGCGCCGCTGCGCGCCACCCGCAGCTCGTAGCCGGCGGCGCATCTCGAAGTGGATATACAGTGAGTTATATTTTACTACCACGTTCCGTTCGGTCGCCCGCCGCGAGAAAAATATTCAGCCCGCTCCAGCGCAGTGTCAAGTGAACTATCAGTTGGCAATAGTAACTAGAGGATTATGCTGCCGGACGGCGTTCGCGGCTGCCGCGTAGTTCGGCCGCGCGCCCGCCAACTTTTTTGCGGACCGCGCAAGCTATAATGCTGACGCAGATGTTTCGCCTGGATGGGGAAAGCGCGCTCGTGACCGGCGCCGGCTCCGGCATCGGCCGCGCGATCGCGCTCACGTTGGCCGGCAACGGCGCGCGAGTCTTCGTGCTCGATCGCGACGTGGGCGCAGCCGCGGATACGGTGGCTGCGACGCGCCAGGCAGGCGGCGCGGCCGACGCGATCGAATGCGACGTGGGCGACGCGGCCTCGGTGCGGATCGCCTTTGAGCGCGTCGACGCGGCCGGCGCGCGCGTGGATATTCTGGTCAACAATGCCGGGATCGCGCACATCGGCACGGTCGAAAGCACGTCCGAGGAAGATCTGGATCGCGTGTATGCGGTCAACGTGAAGGGCATCCATTTGTGCTCGCAGGCCGGCGTGCGGCGGATGCTGCAACATCGCGGCGGCGTGATTCTCAATCTCGCGTCGATCGCCTCGCTGATCGGGCTTACCGATCGCTTCGCGTACTCGATGAGCAAGGGCGCGGTGCTGGCGATGACGCGCTCGATCGCAGTCGACTACGTCAAGCAGGGAATCCGCTGCAACTGTATCTGTCCGGCGCGTGTGCATACGCCCTTCGTCGACGGTTATATCCGCCGCAATTATCCCGGCCGCGAGCAGGAGATGTTTCGTGAGCTGTCCGAGTATCAGCCGATGGGCCGGATGGGAACGCCGGAGGAAGTTGCGGCGCTGGCATTGTACCTGTGCTCGGATGAAGCCGCGTTCATCACCGGGCAGGCCTATCCGATCGACGGCGGCGTGCTGGTCTTCTAGCTATTGAGAAAACGGCGATGAAGCATTACGGCCAGACCATCAACCTCAAGGACGATCCGGCGATCATCGCGAAGTATATCGAGCACCATCGCAGCGTATGGCCGGAAGTGGAGCGCGGGCTCAAGGCGATCGGTATCCGGCGGATGGTGATCTGGATACTGGGCCGGCAGCTCTTCATGTTCATGGAGACCGCCGACGATTTCGATCCCGCCCGCGACTTCGCCCGCTATGAGCGCAGCGACCCGCGCATCCAGGAATGGCAGGCGCTGATGGCGTTGATGCAGGAGCCGGTTGCCGGCGCGCGTCCCGGCGAATGGTGGGCGGAGATGCGGCTGGTGTACTCGCTGTAAAGGGTTCTCTTCACGTAAAGAGAATCGCTCCGCGTAGATTCTTCGCCGAGCCTCAGGACAAGCTCTTCGGCTTCTCAGGCTCGCCTCAGAGTTTGTGAATTTTTGGCCAGCCGGCAGAGCTCGGCATTGGGTAAACCCTCACCCGGCGCGGATTCGCGCTCACGCGCGCGCGCCGGCCTCTCCCAGGATAGGGAGAGGCGTTCTCAAGCCCTCTCCCTATCCTGGGAGAGGGCGGCCACAGCGCCGAGAGGCGCTATCGTGGCCGGGTGAGGGTTTACCCAATGCACTCATCCTTCGCGCGAAAGAATCACAAACTCTCAGAATGACGTCATTTCTCTTCTGCGGGAGAGCTCGTGACCGAAGACGGCAGTCTACCTCCATAAGAAAAAGGCGCCTTTAGCGCTTCCACGCGGCGCCGCCGGGGAATTCAAACTCCGCCAGTGAGGCGGGACTCATCTCTATACTGAAGCCGGGCGCGGCCGGGGCGATATAACGTCCGCCTCGCACGGTCACCGGGTTCAGGAAATGTTCGTGCAGATGGTCGGCGAATTCGATCGCGCGATTGTCCAGACTTCCGCTCACGCAAATGTAATCGATCAGCGATACGTGCTGGGCGTATTCGCAAAGACCCAGCCCGCCGGCGTGCGGGCATACCGGGACGCCGAACTTCGCCGCCAGCAGCAGCACCGCCATCGCTTCGTTCAGCCCGCCCAGCCGGCAGTTGTCGAACTGGCAGAAATCGATCGCAGCGGCCTGCATCAGTTGCTTGAACATCACGCGGTTGGGGCAATGCTCGCCGGTGGCGACGCCGATCGGCGCGATCGCGCGGCGGATAGCGGCGTGGCCCAGGATGTCGTCGGGACTGGTGGGCTCCTCGATCCACAGCGGCCGGTAGCGGGCGAGCGGGCGCATATGCGCGATCGCCTCGCCGACGTCCCAGGCCTGGTTCGCGTCGAGCATCAGCGCGCATTCGGGACCAATCTCTTCGCGCACCATCGCGCAGCGGCGCACGTTCTCCTCGCGATCGAGTCCCACCTTGATTTTGAATCGAGTCCATCCTGCGGCCAGCGCCTCGCGGCACAGCGCGCGCACCTGGTCGTCCGGGTAGCCCATCCATCCCGCCGACGTGATGTACGCGGGATAGCCGGACGATCGGATTGCGGCCTCGCGTGTGGCGCGCGTCGCGAAGTTGCCGCGCAATATTTCGAGCGCCTGCGCCGGCGTAAGCGCGTCGCTCAGGTAGCGGAAGTCGACGCACGCGACGAACTGCTCCGGCGTCATGTCGGCGACCAGCTTCCAGACCGGCTTGCCTTCGACCTTGGCGTATAGGTCCCACACCGCGTTGACGATCGCCGCGGTGGCGAGGTGAATGGCGCCTTTTTCGGGACCGATCCAGCGCAGTTGGCTCTCGCCGGTAAGGCTGCGCCAGAAGCCGCCCATATCCGCCGTGATCGATTCGAGGCTGCGGCCCACCACCAGCGGCTTGAGCGCGTTGACGGCCGCGACGCAGACTTCGGTTCCGCGCCCGATCGTAAAAGTCAGGCCGTGGCCTTGTAGCCCGTCGCGATCATCGGTGGCCAGCACCACGTAGGCCGCCGAGTAATCGGGGTCGGTATGCATCGCGTCGGAGCCCGCCCGGCTGCGCGAGGTGGGCGTCCGGATATCGCGGACGCGGAGGCTGGTGATCGTGCGTGGCATGGATAGTTCCTCTGCGCCGCATGCTAGCATCGAGAGTTTCTGACCGTCGATGACCGCTGACCGTCGACGACCGCCGATGAGCGATCTTGCGACTTCATACGCCGGCCTGCGCCAGAGCTGGCCGCTGCCGTCCGCGCCGCGCCCGATCGTCGTGATTGGCGCCGGCAGTATCGTGCGCGATGCGCATCTGCCGGTCTACGCGCGGCTTGGTTTCCAGGTGGCCGGAATCTTCAACGTCAATCCGCAAGCGAGCCGCTTCGCGATCGGGCGGGTCTTCGATTCGCTCGATGACGCGCTGGCGATGCCCGGAGCAGTCTTCGACGTTGCGGTGCCGCCGCAGCATATCGCGGGCATCGTGGAGCGGATCCCCGCCGGCGCGGCAGTGTTGATCCAGAAACCGATGGGGCGTGATCTGGCGGGCGCACGCCGCATCCGCGATATCTGCCGGGAACGAAAACTGCTGGCCGCGGTCAACTTCCAGTTGCGGTTCGCGCCCAACATGTTGGCGCTGGCAGACTTGATCGCGCGCGGAGCACTCGGCGATTTGACCGATATCGAAGTGCGGCTCAACCTGCACACGCCGTGGGATTATTGGGCGTTCCTCAAAGGAGTGCCGCGGCTCGAAGTCCTGCTCCACTCGATTCACTACCTCGATCTGATTCGGCGGCTCTGCGGAGAACCGCGCGGCGTCTATTGCCGTGGCGCGCGCTATCCATCGATGCCCGACTATCCCGACGTGCGCAGCAGCATCATCCTGGACTACGGCGACATGCTGCGATGCAGCCTGACGCTCAACCACACCCACAAGTTCGGGTCGCTCAAGGCCGTGTCGCAACTGAAAATCGAGGGCACGCTGGGCGCCGCGATCGCCAAGATGGGCGTCAACCTCAATTATCCGCATGGTGAGCCGGACGCGCTCGAAGTCACGGCCGGCGGCGCGGGATGGACGCCGGTGGGGCTACGCGGCTCGTGGTTCCTGGAAGCCTTCGAGGGTCCGATGGCGAATCTTCAGCGCGTGGTCGCCGGCGAGGATCGCGCACTGGTCTCCAGCGTGGACGACGCGCTCGCGACGATGGCAGTGGTAGAGGCGTGCTACGAATCGAGCGCCCACGGCGCCACGCCAATCGCGAAAATCGATTGAGATTAAGGAATTCCATTCACAAACCGCGGAGACGGGAATGAAAAGCTTCGGGCAGCGGGACCAATCGGAAAGTGATGCAACAGGATGGGCCTATTCTTGAAGAATAACCTAGTTGACCCATCCGTCCCTCATTTCGGGTCGGCCTTGCGGGCCTGCGGGGAGAACAGCAGGGATTGGCTTTGCGGCCTTAGCAGGATCATCCCCATCAACTGATAACCTGGCTAGAAAATGCTTCAATTCTCAGCACGTATGTTCTTTTGGTGTGGCATTGCCCTCCGGGAGATCAAGCACGATTGTTGGCGCGGATCTTTTCCTGATGGGAGCGCGCCTATACTTGTCCCCTCTCTTCCTCTCGATGCCAAGGCGAGAGAGAAAGCCCTGTCGGGCTTAAGCATGTCGAGCCGGAATTTCGTAAAATCGGTCTGGAAATTACGGCCGATACGGTCAAGGAACTGATCGACGATCTGGAAACCCTCCGCAGGCACCAAAATTTTCAGTGGCTCATAGATCAGATCACAACCGTCGAAAATCTTGCCCAGAAAGAAATCAAGGGAAAGGTCTTTTTCTACGTGCCTGCCGAACGGGCGCAGTTTTTCCCGAAAGCAAACGATCCACATATTTTTGGAAACCCTGTCGCCAGCGCGTTTCCGAGTGCCACATACGATATTGCCGAATCTGGCATGTGTTTAAGCTTGGACAGATCAACCTCGTGCGTATTCCATCTAATGCGAGTTCTTGAAATCGGCTTGGCGGCTTTAGGCAAAGCCTTCGGAGTTTCCTTGGAGCATACTAGCTGGGCTCCTGCTATCGACCAACTCGAAAGCGGGATCAGGAATATGCACAAAGACCCAGCGTGGAAGGCGCTTCCCGATTGCAGAGAGCAGCAAGAGTTCTACGCGCAAGCGGCCAGTCATTTCGGCGTTCTGAAAGACGCTTGGCGGAACTACACGATGCACATTCGCGGTTTCTATTCGGAAGAACAGGCAGAACAAATTTTCGATAATGTTAAAGCTTTCATGCAGAAACTCGCGCCGCGGCTCCGCGAATGATAGATCAAAAGCCCGTCGCGGTCCTAATCGCTCTACAGTTTGCTGCCTTCGGCTGGCGGATAAACAGAGAGATCGCCGTCGGCGATCAAGGTCGGCGAACGTGGCTTCCCATTCCTGATTGCTTGAATATCGTCGCTCTCATTGCGACTTCGCTCCTTTGTGTCGTTTTCCCGTTGTGCAAGCTCGATGACTCTCGGAGCACTATCGAGTTGTCCGTGGCGTATGTTCTGATAGCAATGCATCCGGTGAATGAGGCGGCGCATTATCGTCTGTTCAGCCGCAAAGGGCGACATCTGTACGTAAAGGCAGGGAGGGATTTCCCGTTTGTGACAGATCAAGAAACTGCGACCCTAGCCGTGACGGCACTCATGGCCGTTGCGGTAGCCTACCTAGGTTGGAATCCGGGCTAAAATGGCGCCGCTACTCACCGCATCGCTAGGGCGCCAGTTCGTCGGTGAAGGCTTGGGAGCTGACTTCAACGTTCGCACGCGCTGCCCTTTTGCAGCCTGCGGTGTTTGCGGTTCACAATCTGCTTCACGCGCACCTTGCCCGTTGCGCGATCCAACAGCCCAATGACCAATTCCTTGCCCGCACAGGTGCCAGTCATCTTGTCGGCTCTCTTGTCCTTGTGCATGAAGCGGGAAAGGTCGCCAAAGAAGGTTTCATCGGCTTCGCCCGGGCCGGTTTGGCCGAACTTCTCGAAACTGCCGCGCTTCATGCATCGCCTTGCGAATCCGGTGAAGCATAAACCATGCGGTCTGTTGGGCGACTTTCAGCCCGGTCGTGCTGCCTGGCTGCACTCCACAAGCGCCTTGTGGAAAGAAAACCGACGCGCTTGCTGCCACGGGTCGGGCAGGCAATGCTCAGAAAGGTTCTCACGCTCGCGTGCGTCTGGTCAGCTGCGAAAGTGAGCGGTTTGGGATTCTTCACTGCGCGGACTCCGTTCAGAATGACGTCATGATGTTGTCACCTGCTATGCCCTACAGCCCCATTCGACGTCATTCCGAGCGAAGCGAGGAATCTCACACCACCCGCCTTCGTCGCACTCAGGGGCGCAGCGGTTCTGCGCTGGCAATCGCAGAACCAGGCTTGACCACTACCCGCTGATCTCCAGCGCGGACGACGCGCTTGCTACGATGGCGGTGGCGGAGGCGTGCTACTGATCGACTGAGGTTGCCGAATTCCGTTCACATCCACGTGAGGCCGGAAATGAAAGTTGACTTCGGCAAGACTGCCGCCGACTATGCCCAACATCGAGCTGGATTTCCCGACGTCCTGTTTGAGCGTCTTGCCGGTTTCGGCGTCTGGCGTACCGGCCAGCGCATCCTGGACCTCGGGACCGGCACGGGGACGCTGGGCCGGGGCTTCGCGCGCCTTGGATGCGACGTCACGGGGCTCGATCCGTCTGCCGAGCTCATCGAACAGGCGAAAGCCCTCGATCGCAAGGAGGGACTGGGGACGGTCTACGTGATGGCGCGGGCCGAGGCGACGACCTTCCCGGATCGCAGCTTCGACGTGGTCGGGGCCGGCCAGTGCTGGCATTGGTTCGACCGGCCGCGCGCCGCGGCCGAGGCGCGGCGAGTCCTCGTTGCGCAGGGGCCGCTGGTTATCGCCTACTTCGACTGGATTCCGCTGCCAGGCAACGTGGTCGAGGCGACCGAGCAGTTGATCCAGCATCACAACCCGGCGTGGAAATTCGGCGGCGGCAACGGGATGTATCCGCCATTCCTGCGCGATGTTGCGGTCGCAGGCTTCCGCGCGATCGAGAGCTTCTCGCTCGACCTCGACGCGGTCTACAGCCATGAGGCATGGCGGGGACGAGTTCGCGCCAGCGCCGGCGTGGGCGCGAGCTTGAGCCCCGATCGCGTCGCGCAGTTCGACCGCGCGCTGGAAGGCCTCCTGCGCGAGCGATTCCCGGACGACCCGCTCAAGGTGTTCCATCGCCTGTTCGCGATCGTGTGCCGTGCACCGTAGGGAGTGGCGCCGGAGCACGAGTTGATCGCGCGGCCGGGACGGCCGACGCTTGTCCCTTGCCCCACAGACGCACGCTCTGCGGCGGAAGCAACCTAAATCGCTCATAATCGCCCATTTTACGGGGTTTTCTGCACTCTTGTAATCCGGCTGCAGCCTCGAATGCAAGCCAAACCCGAGTATCCCGGCTGAGATTAGAAGAGCCCTGATCCGGGCTCCGGGGCCGCCAATTCCCGCCCCGGTTCGCCCGCTTCCGGGCCGTGTGGCCCCGATCCGGGGTCGGAGGCGGCTGTCCATCGTTAAGCCCTCAAGATTACATGCGACGTCTCTTGCATGGAGATTTCAAAAGAGTTCAGAGCCTTTTCCAGACTCACAAGTAGAAACTCGGCTGGGATGCACAACCGGGGCTTCCCGCTAAAATAGTGAGGCTCTGGCGTCGGGCCAGCCAGTACTGGGCATTCAGTTTCCAACTCGGGGTCCGGATCGATCGCATGGACCCACGCGCACCGATGATGACGATAGATAATTTCTCCGTAACGACTTGCGGACAACCAGTACTGCCTAATGCCAGCCACTTCAACGTCCTTTTGGCCCCAAAGCGTATCAAGGTCGGGGTCTATCCTCCAATCCCGGACTGCGTGCGTGTCCTCTGTCGGGTCAAAAAGCTCTCGCGCGAGTATGCGTTGAAGCATTTTTTCAAGTACCGGCAATTGTCGCATAGGATCGCTCAGCTTCGGCCCTCGTCCAGTTTTGACTTTGGCCGCTTCGTCTCTGGCACGCTTCAACAGGCTAACGTGACTGCATTTGCGCCAGATGAGACGATCAGCGTGAGCGATGAGGAACTCCCCAAGGCGGCACGCGGGGCTGCTAAAGGACAGCCCCTGGTTCAGGCTCCAATAGTTCGCCAGTGCGTCGAGTTCGGCGCCGAGCAAGATGTTCAACTCAGGATTGAAGCTCGAGTTTCGCCGCACCGCCGCAGTCGGAGACAGGCCCTCAATCTGTTTCAGATTTGCGAATCTCTGCTGGAAGAAGAGGAAAAAGTCCTTCGTCGGTATCTGCTTCATCAGAATCCAAGCGCCCTCACCGCCGCCGCCAAGGTTACAGACCAGCCCTTCAGCAGAAACGAATTGCTGGCCATTCGGGCGATCGTGGCTTGGATGAATTCGAGGTGCTTGGGAACGTCCTCGTGCATCGAACCCCCTCTCCCCCCGATCCTGCATCTTTCCGCGCCCGAAATAAAGGGCGGCCCCCGATCCGGGGACCATGATGCGGGGCCATTCCAAGTGAAAGGCGTATAGTAGGGGAAGGGTGCCAATTTGCAGCGATGGGGTGCGCGCGTCGGGGGGCTGCTCGCTGGTGGTGCGATCGCATGGGTGATCGCGCTGCTTGCGCTTGCCCCGCGCTCGGACGCGTTGACGGGGGGTGCGGCTAGTCCGAGTCTTAATACCGCGAGCGGCAACATCTACGTCATGAACGTCGCGGTCCCTACGGTCGAGCCCGGCATCGAGTTTTACATCGACGCAGTGACGGTCTATCCGGCCGGGAGCAACGGGAACGTCGCCCCGAGTTCGACCATCGCTGGTTCCAGCACGGGTTTCGTCTATCCCACCGGTATCGCCCTGGACGGCAGGGGCAACATCTACGTAGCGAACAGCGCCATCAACACGGTGACGGTCTATCCGGCGGGGAACACTGGCAACGTCGCGCCGAGCTCGACTATCGGTAGTTCCAATACCGGCCTCAACGATCCCCTTGGTATTGCGGTGGACGCCAGCGGCAACATCTACGTGGCGAACAGCCCCTACGAGGGCATCGGCGCCACGGTGACGGTCTATCCATCCGGGAGCGACGGGAACGTCGCGCCGAGTTCCACTATCGGTGGTTCCAATACCGGCCTCAGCGAGCCCCGTGGTATCGCAGTGGACGCCAGCGGCAACATCTACGTGACGGACATCGCATTAACAGAGGTGAGAGTCTATCCGGCCGGGAGCAACGGGAACGTCGCGCCGAGCTCCACTATCGGTGGCCCCAATACGGGTCTCAACTATCCTTGGGGTATCGCCCTGGACGCTAAGGGGAACATCTACGTCGCGAACCTCGGCAACGCGGTGACGGTCTATCCGGCCGGGAGCAACGGAAACGTCGCGCCGAGCTCCACTATCGGTGGTTCCAATACCGGCCTGGAGACTCCCTTTGGTATCGCCGTGGACCCCAGCGGCAACATCTACGTTGCGAACTACAACAACAGCACTGTGACGGCCTATCCGGCGGGGAGCAATGGGAACATCGCGCCGAGCGCTGCCATTGCCGGACCCGCCACGGAACTCGATGTACCTGTGGCAATAGCAATCGGCCCTGAACAGGCCCCAACCCAAACGGCAACTCCAACGCCGAGCGCGACACCGACACCTACCGGGACTGCAACCGCGACGCCAACGGGTTCGCCGAGCCCGACGCCAACAACTTCGCCGAGCCCGACGCCAACCGTGACCCCGACGCGTACAGCTTCACCGACACCAACGCCGACCGCGACGCCAACACCTTTGCCGAGCCCGACGCTTACTCCAACCCCACCTCCGACTCCGACGCCTACGCCTACGCCTACGCCTACGCCAACACCCACTCCGACCCCCGCGCCGGTTGCCGCTAAGCTCGCCGCAAGCCCCGCGTCGCTGACTTTCGTCGCGCGGGCCGAAGGCACGACCAGCAAGGCTCAGGTTGTGACACTGACGAACGCAAAGACAAAGAAACAAAATCAGACGATAACCGTTCTCGGTGTGTCCGCCTCTGGCGACTTCGCAGTGCCAGCAGGCACGTGCGTCGGTCCACTCAGTCCCGGCGGGAAATGCAAGCTATCGGCTACGTTCAAACCGACAGGCACGGGAACACGCAAAGGGAGCTTGACCATTACAAGCAACGCCAGCAATCGGTCGCTGACAGTCTCCCTCAAGGGGACGGGCAAGAAGTAGTAAAGATAGGGCCGGAGACCCTCCGGCCCCCGGCCCCATGATCCGCGATCGCGGCCCGTTACTTCTTCGCCCGCTTCACCTTCTTGGTCTTGGCGGCCGAGCCGTACCGATCGCTGAAGCATTTTCGGCATCGGGCATCGTGGCGTTTGATGAAGCTCGGGGCCAGATCTTTCGATCCGCAGTACCGGCAGATCGGCTTCCACTCTTTCCGCGTCGTCTTCGGGGCTTTGGCCTTCGTGACCTTCGGCGCGCGGGCCTTGCTCCTCCGAGCCCGGCGTGAGTCCTTGCCCTTCGGAGCGGGGGCCGTGGCCGGGACGACCGATGCTTGTCCCCTGCCCCACAGACGCACCCGCTGCGGTGAATTGATCGCATTGTCGCTGACCGTGAGCCATCCGGTTCGCGCGCCTGTGAGCTGCGGGCTGAAAGTCAGGTCCACGTAGCACGTAGAGCCCGGCGGCAGCGCGCCTGTGCAATTGGTATCGTGCGCCGCGAAGTCGCCGTCGGCTGTGACATTCGAGATCTGGATCGGCCACGGGTCGCGGTTGATGACGGCGACAGTTTCGCGCGGGCTGGTTGCGCCAATCTGCTCGGGCTGAAACCTGAGCTCGGCCGGTAGGCGCAGACGTGGCATCTCGCGCGAACTCACTGCGCACGGATTGTTGTCGAGCACGCGATTGAAATCGGCGAACGATTCGAATCCCGGGTAGTCGAGCTCGAGTAGATTCGCATACTCGGTAATCGACGAGCTTCCGAAGTTGTCGGTAGTTCCCTGGATTGCCGGTCCGCCGAATTGCCATACACATCCGCCGCCGAGAACGCGCCGATCGTGCCGGTAGTGTAAAGCGGATAGAACTCTGCGCCCAGCGGCGGGTTAACGCATCCGGCGCCGGTGCTGCCGTTGCAGGTGCTCTCCAGGTAGGGCAGGTCGGCCTCGAAGGCCGCATACTGGTAGTTGCGCAGCAAGCCGCCGGGAGGCGACGAGACCGGGCTCGAGATCCGGATCGGCTGCGGATGCAAGCTGCGGTCGGCGGCTGGGGTCGGCGCGGTGCCGGGCCAATCGAGCAGGTACGAGTAAGAATCGAACTGGTCGCCCGGGCTGCCGGGTGGGAAGGAGTAACCGATCTCGACCGCGATTCCCACGTTGTAGGAATGCACCGTCCACGGCACACGCGTGTGCAATCCAGCCGTGCTGTACATCGGGTGGAACGAATAGGGCTCCGACCTGCAAGTCGAACCGTCGGGATCGAAGATCACGTGGGAGAAGCCGTTGGGGATGCTGGCGGTCATCGCGCCGTGCTGACCCGTGGTCAAATCAACCACGATCGCCTGGAAGCCCTGCGGCGTGTCGTGCATCAGAAGGCTTATGACGTTGCCGGGGTTCATCGCCAGGTAGGAATTCGGGTCGGGGATGGCCGCGATCGGGGCGAGCGGACCAGCGGGCAGATCCGAGTTGCCGTTGAGCGTGACGTGGGCCGAGTTGATGCTCTCCAGCCCGACTTTCTGCAGGCAATCGGGGTTGTTGGCGACGCCGCGGTTCTGATCGTAGCCGATGCTGAAAATGATCAGCGCCGCGTCCCAGTGGGTGTCGTCGAGACTGAACGGCGCACCCGGCGGATAGAATTGCAGCTCCATGTAGGCGGTTCCCGGATGCTTGCCGATATAGTCGGGCGCCGCCTGATCGGGATTGTCGTAGATGTTGGCGTCGCTGTCGGCGACGCATGGCGTATCGGTTTCGGGCGCCGATTGCGAGTCGCACATCGCCATCCCGAACCAGAAGCTCTCGAAGAGCTGTGAATTGACCACCGCGCCGGGCGCGAGCTGGCCGCCCGCCGGCGGCGGATCCTCGGGCAGCCGGATCAGGTAGGCGAGATTGTTGCCGGAACCCGGCGCGTCCGAATAGAAGACCAGCGAGGGTTCGTCCTGGCCGACATACTGGCTATGCTCCTGCTGGCTGTGCGCCTGGGGAACCATCGCGCCGGCGCCGCCGCCATAGGCGGCTGCGGGCGCCGCCCGCGCCAGGAGGAAAAACGCAGCCGACGCCCACAGCAAACGCCTGTCGCATCCGCACTCACGCCCGGCCCAACCCATCGCAGATACCCCCCTGGTACCTACAAAGAGTTAGTTAAATACTACGTGTAGACAAGTGCGGAAGCGCGCGAAGCGAGGCAGGGATGAAAGGAACTCTTTCTAGCGCGCCGGCGCCGGACGCAGCTGAACCAGGCGCAAGGTCCGGTTGACCGGCGGCCGCGAATCGCGCCGCGGCGTCGCGAGCCGATCGGCTATGATGCGGAACACATCGGGACTGAGCGCCATCCCGACGTGGGTGCCCATCACCTCGGTATGCTCGACCATCGGGGAGCCCGTGCGATCGATACAGCTCTCCCAGTGGACGATCCCGTCGGTGCGCGAGTAGACCACCGTGACCGGCACGCTCTGCACGCGCCGGCGGGTGAGCTCCAAGCCGCAGGAGCACGATTCGGTGAGACATCCCTCGCGCCGGCCCCTGATCGCCGCCATCGAGTCGGCCACCACGCGCACCGCTCGATGACACGACTCGCGCGGCGCGTTGATCGGCGAGCCCAGCGTGATGACCCGCTCGACCCGATCCGGCTCGCGGAAAGCCAACTCGCGGGCGTAGACGCCGCCGAGACTCTGTCCGACTACGACCGCCGGCGAGCCGTCGCGATCAGAGATCTCGCGCAACCGCGTGACTAGTTGCTCGATTGTCGCGCGCGGGCATCGCGCATTTTGCCAAATGCCACCGAACTCGGTGCGATGTCCCAGCCAATCGAGGAACCGCGCCATCGGCCTGAGCGAGAAGTCGCCGGCCATGAAGCCGGGAATCAGCATCACGGTCTTGGCGTCGCCGTTGGAGCATCGCGGCCACGGATGGCGCAGTGCCCGAAACGGAAAGCCGAGGACTTCAAGCGGGACGCGTAACTCGCCGAGAATATCGAAAGCACCGGGCCGCTTGGGTCGCGGCTCGGAAGGCGGCGGGCCAACCAATTGACCTTGAATCACGCGGGTTCCTCCGCGCGCAACAGTGGCGTAATTTTCTCGTAACTTACCATCGACACGACAGCTCCGGAAGTCGTTCCCGGGGCCATCCCTCCTGCCTGCTGCGTTGACGAGCGTCATATAACAAGAGAACCTGGGATTTTTCAAGTCCAATAAAACTGTCTGAAAAGCTTTATAACTAGAGGATCAGGAACGTACCCCGCGCGCCGATGTCGTATGCCCTCCAGACGCATCGTCAACATACGTCAGAAAACTTAGTTACGGCGGCACTCGACCGACGATTTGGCGCTGCTGGCCCGCTCTGCTCTCTTTTGGAAGAGGCTTAAAAGCCCCGAGAATTGAACGCCTTGCAAGCCGCTTCGTCTAATCTGTGATTCCACCTCCGCGGCAGGCGGGGAACAATTGAGAGCGCATTGGGTTGATAGTGAATTCATGACGCGCCAGCGCTTTCAGGTTGCGCATCTTGACCCCAATAAAGCTAAAGAAGCGAGCGTAAACTTGATTTTCAGTGTGTTTCACGATACTTCTGCCCTTTATCGTCGTAATACGGTCCGGCCGCCGACGGGCGAACCGCAAGCGCCAAGCGCAGGTCAGTGCGGAGGCTCATCGGGATCGATAGGACCGTATCCTCAGGACATGGATCGAGGTATCAAAACGGCGGCAGATAGTGGGCGGGGGGCCCGTGTCGCTGGCGGCTTTCGTGCGCGCGAGCAACAGATGCGATCGCAAAGCGCGCGGGCGCTCGCGATCAGCGTCGTGATCGCGGCGTTGATCGCCGGCGTGGCCGGCGGGGCCGGCGATCCATCACCGTTGTTCGTCGCCACCGACACGATGACCCAGGCGCGCGCCAACGCCACCGCAACGATGCTGCCCAGCGGCAAGATCCTCTTCGCCGGCGGACAGGATGTCAGCGGCACTGCGCAGGCGACCGTAGAGCTCTATGATCCGGCGACCGGCGTGTTCACTTTCTTGGGTGTCATGAACACCGCGCGCAAATTGCATACCGCGGTGCTGCTCGATAACGGCGGCGTGTTGCTCGCCGGCGGCATCGACAACAACGGCAACCTGCTGAACACGGCCGAGATCTTCAGTTCCTCGGCTCAGACCTTCACTTTGCTGCCCAACACGATGAGCGACAGCCGCGCGTCGCATACCGCAACCAAGCTCAACAACGGGCAGGTTCTGATTACCGGCGGGCAGGACGCAACTGTGATCCTGAACACCGCGGAGATCTATGACCCGGTGCTGGAGCAGTTCATCTGCGTGGGCGGCGTGAGCGCAACTCCTCCGCTCTGCAACCCGAGCATGAACGACAGCCGCACGGCCCATACGGCCACCCGGCTCGGCGACGGATCCGTGCTGATTGTCGGCGGCAGGGACAGCGCCGGAAACGTCACCGCCACCTCAGAGCGGTTCATGCCTGCGCCGGCGAACAATGCTGGCGCAGGGCTCTTCAGTGCTTCGGGCTCGATGAGTGACGCTCGCATCAGCCACACCGCGGCCTTACTCAACGATGGTACGGTTCTGGTCGCCGGCGGTAACGACGGATTGGACGTGGTGCCGACCGCCGAAATCTACAACCCCACGTTGGGCCGCTTCAGCCTGACCGGCAGCTCCGCTTCGAGCTCGACCACCATGACCACGCCGCGGGCGGATCACACCGCGACCCTGCTGAACGATGGCCGGGTCCTGCTCGCCGGGGGCGGCGATGACTTCGGCAATCTGCTCTCCAGCGCCGAGATCTACGATCCCACCAGCGAGACTTTCAGCGCGCTCGCGAGTCAGATGAACGAGGCACGCGACCTTCACACGGCCACGCTCCTGGCCAGCGGCCTGGTGCTGATTGCCGGCGGTGTGCCGACCGGCGGCTCCGCGCTGGCTTCCAGCGAGGCTGACTTGCTCGCTCCGACGCCGGGATTTTTCGTGCCCAACGGCCCGATGGCAACCGCGCGGCAGTTCCACACTGCCTCGACCCTGTTCACCGGAGTGACGATCGTGGCGGGCGGGCAGAACGCATTCGGCCCGCTGTCCAGCACGGAGTCTCTACGACGGCGCCACCTTCTCACCCGGGCCCAACCTGTCAACCCAGCGATCGTTCCATACCGCCACGCTGTTTCCCGAATTTCTAAACGCGGGCTGCACATGCAACGATCAGCGCCTGCTGTTCGCCGGCGGGGTTGACGCGACCGGCACGGTCCACGCCGACGCCGATCTGTACGACACTTTCTCCAACACGATCGCGCGGGGCGTGCTGGGAGGATTCCAGCTCACCCCGATGTCGCATCCGAGGTTGGGCCACTCCTCGACCGCCCTGCTGATCACCGGGATGGGCTTCTATGCCGGCGGAATTACTTCGGACGGGAGTGTGCTGAACAACGCCGACATCTTCAATCCCAAGAGCGGCGCTTTTACGGCGTCGGCTGGGACGATGGTGTCGTCGCGCGTGTTCCACACCGCGACTCAATTGCTTAACGGCGCGGTGCTGCTCACTGGCGGACGCGACACCAACGGCAACATCCTGAATAGTGCCGAGGCCTATAATCCGGTCGCCGACAACTTTAGTGCGGTCTCCGGCACGATGACCGACGCGCGCGAATTCCACACCGCCACCTTGCTCAACAGCGGGCAGGTGCTGCTCGTCGGCGGCGTCGACAACAACGGCGCAACCGCTACTGCTGAAATTTTCAATCCCTCCAACCAGATCTTCACCGCGGTGGGCCGAATGGCGGTGGCGCGCTACAACCATTCTGCGGTCCTGCTGCCGGATGGCGAGGTGTTGATCGTGGGCGGCGAGGGCAACAACAATCTGGTGGTCAACGAAGCGGAGATCTACAGTCCCGAGACGGCTTCATTCAGGCCTGCCGCGAGCCTGATGCTGACCCCACGCGCTGGCCAGGCCGCTACGATGCTGCTTAACGGGATGGTCCTGCTCTCGGGCGGCGTGGACGATGACTTCAATGTCACCGACTCTTCGGAGCTATTCGACCCGCCAAGCGGTCCGGCCCCGGCCGGTGCTTTGGTCTCGCTCACCAGGCTCGCGAAGGTGGGCGGCGGCTCCGGTTCGATGGTCAACGGCGGCGGCATTCAAGTGACCAATCTGAGCGGGAGCGCGGAGGGTTTCTCCGAAGTCACGATGGCGTTGAGTCAGGCGGCGATTTTCTCGCGCGTCTCGTTGACCGGCCAGGTGGTCGGCAAATCGCGTCATCCCGCCCTCGAGACCGCGATCGTCAAAAACCCCGGCGCGACCGAGACCTTCATCTTCAGGGAGCCGCTTAATGTGCCGCCAGGCGGCTCGGTGCAATTCACGATGACGGGTACGCTCGGTTCGATGCGCCGGGCCGGTGCCACCGCCAAGCGGCCGGTACGCTCGGTCCAGACCGTGACCGCGATCGGCGTGGACCGTACTTCCGGACCCGTGCAGGTGCAGGGACTCCCGACCGGGCTCGGCGTGGTGACTCTGCGATAGATGGGGAGCAGCGCCAGAGTCCGCTTGGCGCTTGGAGCATCAAGTTGGGACGCCAGTAGGCCAAAGTCATGTGGCGCGCTGATCGGCCCGTCGCCCGATCGCTGCTCGGCGTTCTGACGCTTGCCGCTCTCAGCGCGGTCGCGCTGATTGCCCTCACTCGTCCGATCAATGGCGCGGCGGCGCTGACTTCAGCCAGCCCTCAGCTCTACGTCGCACAAAACGCCACCTTCACCGCAGTCGGGAGCCTGGTGCAGGATCGTTACGATCCCACCGCGACGCTGCTCGGAAACGGCGAGGTGCTGGTGGCCGGCGGGCTGGACCTGAGCGGGGTCACGGTCGCGCAGGCGGAGCTCTACGACCCGTCCGCCGCGACTTTCGCGCCGACCGGGGCGATGCTCTCTGCGCGCGTGCGGCATACCGCTACGCTGCTCGGGACCGGCGAGGTCCTGTTCGCTGGTGGCCTCGATTCGACCGGCAATCCGCTCAGCGCCGCTGAACTCTACGATCCTTCATCGGCGAGCTTCCAGCAGGGTGGTGCGATGGCTCACGCACGCAGCCGCCATTCCGCGACCGAGCTGGAAGACGGAACGGTCCTGATTGCCGGCGGAATCGGCTCCGGCGGCCCGGTCAGCGCCGCCGAAATTTACAACTCGCAATCAGCCGGATTTGACCAGGCCGGTGCGATGATCACTGCGCGCGCCGATCACACTGCGACGCTGCTTGCCAACGGGTTGGTTTTGATCACCGGGGGCGTAGACGCCAACGGCAATCCGATCGGCGGCGCCGAGCTCTATGATCCCGCTAGCGCGAGCTTCTCTGCGACCGGCGCGATGATAACCCCGCGCACCGGCCACACCGCGACCTTGCTCGAGGATGGCACGGTCCTGATCGTCGGCGGCACTGACGCGAGCGGCAGCGCGATCTTTGGGGCCGAGCTTTACGATCCCGCCAGCGCCAGCTTCACGGCGGCGGCGAGCATGATCAGCGCGCGCTCGCTGCATACCGCCACGCTGCTCGCCGACGGTACCGTGCTGATCGCGGGCGGCCTTGACGCTGCCGGCAGCGTGCTCGCGAGCGCGGAACTCTACGATCCGTCGCAGGCCGCGTTTGCCGCCGACGGCGCGATGAGCTCGCCGCACGTCAATCATGCCGCTTCAATTCTGGAAAGCGGCGACGTTCTTATCGCGGGCGGGACGGAACAGCCGGTCACGCAGCCGGGCGCCCCAACCCCAGTTGTGACGACTCTGCCACCGACTCCGACCGCCACGCCTTCAGCGAGTACGACCCCCGTGCCGGTGGCGCTCGTCTTCACTCCGGCGCATTTCAAGTTCCCCACCCAGGTCGTGATCGGGGGCCAGGGGGGAACTAGCCCACCGCTGATAGTTAAGATCACGAATCCGAAGACCAAGAAAAAGACTCCGGCTACTTTCGAGGGCTACACGATCTCGGGCGACTTCGCTGTCTACAGTCAGGCGACCACCTGCGGGACCATCCTGGCCTCCGGCAGCGGCTGCAAGATGGCGGTGACCTTCACGCCAACCAGGCTTGGAAATCGGCCGGGCTCATTGACTGTGGCCACCAATGCGACCAAGGGCGCGCCGATCGTCGTGTCGCTCAGCGGCAAGGGCAAGCTCGGGGCGCTGACGTACTCCGCCAAGGCGTTGAACTTCGGTTCGCTGCCGGTCAATCACGTCAGCTTCAAGACCATCAGAATCAAGAACGCCAACCCGGTTCCGGTCACGATCACCACTATCCAGGTGAACAGCAACACCGCCGTCTTCATACCGCTGATCGCGGCCAACGGATGTGTCGGCACCCTCAAGGCCAAAAGCGCCTGTGCGTTGGAGGTTGCGTTCACGCCGAAAAAGAAGGGTTCCTATGGGTCGGTCCTGACGGTCAGCGACGATGCCGCCGCCAACCCCCAGAAAGTCAAGCTGAGCGGCGTCGCCAAGTAGATCCTGCCTCTCCGGCCTGCAGACGATAGAAGTTCGCAGCGGCGGCGGCGAACGCCCCGGTGTGATAGGAAAATCGCATGGCGGCGGCCGGCAACAAGTACGTGCTCGCGATCGACATGGGCTCCGGGAGCGCCAAGGCGGCGCTGGTGTCCGATCGCGCCGAGGTCGCCGCGTCGGGCCTGCGGCCGATCCGGACCATATTCAGTGCCGGCGGCGGCGCAGAGCAGAATCCCGAAGAATGGTGGAGCGCCGTCATCGGAGCCGCCCGGACCGCCCTCGCCGCGGCCGCGGTAGCACCCGCGCAAGTCATCGCGATCGCGTGCACTACGCAATGGGGCGTCACGGTTCCCGTTGACGCTCAAGGCCTCGCGCTGGGCAACGCGATCTCCTGGATGGATACGCGCGGCGCTCGCTACAACCGCGCCGTGGTCGACGGATGGCCGCGCATCAAGGGCTACGGCCTGGCCAAGCTCATCAGATGGATCAGGCTCACGGGCGGCGCGCCGGTGCAATCGGGAATGGACGGGCTGGGCCATGTGCTGTTTTTGAAGCACGAACGCCCGGAAATCTATGCGCGTGCGAGCGTACTTCTCGAGCCCATGGACTACCTTAATCTGCGGCTCACCGGCCGCTTCGCCGCCTCCTATGGAACGATCTTTCCGTACTGGCTGACCGACAATCGCAATCCGCGCGATATCCATTACGTGCCGGAGCTGCTGCGGCTGGCGGGCGTGGACCGGGCCAAGTTGCCGGACTTGCTGCCGGTCAACGCGGTGCTCGCCCCGATCAAGCCGCAAGTCGCGGACGAGCTTGGGCTTTCGCCGGAGACCAAAGTGGTAATGGGGTCATGCGACGGCCATTCCGCGGCAATCGGCGCGGGCGCGGTGCGCGACTATGACGGATATTTCTACATCGGGACGACGTCCTGGATGAGCTGTCATGTGCCGGCCAAGAAGACCGACCCGCTGCACATGATCTCGACGATGCCTGCCGCGCTGCCGGGCCGCTACGTAGTCACCGCCGAGCAGGGCGTGGCCTGCCGCTGCCTTGAGTTCCTGAAGGACCTGCTTTTCCCCGACGGCGCCGCGCCGCCCGACGTTTATGAAGACTTAAACCGCCTCGGCGCCGGCGTCGCGCCGGGCAGCGACGGGCTGATCTTCACCCCATGGCTCAACGGCGTGCTAGCGCCTTCGGAAGATCCGGCCACCCGCAGCGCGTTCTTCAATCAGAAAGCGGCCACTACGCGAGGCCATTACGTGCGCGCGGTGATGGAGGGCGTGGCTTTCAACCAGCGCTGGCTCATGGGACACGTCGAGAAATTCATCGGCCGGCCTTTCGCGCATCTGAACTTCATCGGCGGTGGTGCGCAGTCTGACCTGTGGTGCCAGATCCATGCCGACATCCTGGGACGTCGGGTGCGCCAGGTGGCCAACCCGCGCAACGCCAACGCGGTCGGTGCGGCGCTGGCAGCGTTCGCGGCGCTGGGCGCAATCGCGGTAGACGACATTCCGGCGCTGGTGAAGATCGCCGCGGTCTACGATCCGATCGCGGCGAACCGCGCGGTCTACGATCGCCAGTACCGGGAGTTCATGGAGTTTTACAAACGGACGAAGCCGATCTACCAACGCCTCAACTCGTGAGCACGCGGAAGGTGTTGACGAAAACGCGATTCACCCATCGCGCCTCGTAGCGTAAGCTTCCGCGAGATGTTTTCGCTTGTGAGACGAGACGTCGGACCAATCATCGTGCCCCATCCCGCAAAGCGCCAGTGTATGGGCGTACGAGCTCTGGCCTGAGGACGCCGCTTCAGTTACGGCGGACGACAGATACTCTTCAAGTTTCGCCGCCAAGCGCGACAGCTCTTCCGGGCTCAAACGCCGGGCGTGGCCGAAAAGTTCATCGGCAGTCATGCCCTAGCTTAGCGTCATCTTCCGCCGAGTTCCAATGTCAGCCTATCTGCTCTAGCCTGAGGGTGCTCCCGTCAGATTTGCAGAGCGGCAAGGAGAATGGCATGTCCGAAGAAGTGAAAGAGCAGCAGGAATCGTCATCGTCGGGGCCGCTGGGAGATCTGTATCCCTATCGCCGGCGCTTCCAGAGCCATCCCGCGCTGCCGGGTAAGGGGCGCAAGCGCGCCGATATCATCAAGGAGCTCAAGACGATCGCTCAGGAGGAAGACGCGATCTGGCAGACCGGCAAGATCTCGGGAACCTACTATCACGGTGGCAAGGACCACTATGCGTTCCTCAACCGCGTGTTCGCGCTGTTCTCGCATGTCAATCTCCTGCAACGCGACGTCTGCCCGAGCGGCACCAAGTTCGAGTCCGAGATCATCTCGATGACGGCGCGGATGCTTCACAGCGAGGCCGCCAGGGCGCGCAATCCGCAGGACGAAGTTTGCGGCTCGATCACTTCGGGCGGCACGGAGAGCATCATCCTGCCGATTCTCGCCTATCGCGACCGGGCGCGGGCCGAAAAGGGAATCACCGAGCCCGAGATGGTCGTGCCGGACACGATTCATCCCGCCTTCAGCAAGGGGGCGCATTATTTTGGCGTCAAGTTGATCCGGGTGCCGGTGGGTGAGGACTACCTGGCGAACGTCGAGGCGATGCGCCGCCGGATCACGAAGAACACCATCGCGATTGCCGGCTCGGCAGCGAACTATCCGCACGGGCTGATCGATCCGATCGACCAGCTGTCCGAGCTTGCGCTGGAAGCCGGCGTCGGGCTGCACGTTGACAGTTGCTTCGGCGGCTTTATCCTGCCGTGGATCGAAAAGCTCGGCTATCCGATTCCGGTCTTCGACTTTCGCCTGCCCGGCGTCACCTCGATGTCGTGTGACACGCACAAATGGGGCTTCGGGCTGAAGGGCGCGTCGGTGGTCCTGTATCGCAACAAGGCGCTGCGCCGCCGCCAGTATTTTTCGACCACCGAATGGCAGGGCGGACTATACGCCTCGCCGACGATCGCGGGCAGCCGCTCGGCCGGAATCACCGCTTCGACCTGGGCGGCGATGGTCACGATGGGCGAGAGCGGATACCTAAAGGCCGCGCGCCGGATCATGAACACCGCCGACGCGATCAAGGCCGGCGCCGCCAACGTTCCGGAGATCACGATTATCGGCGACCCGACGTATTGTATCGCGTTCACCTCCGACGCCGTGGACATCTATCACGTTGCCGACTACATGGCCTCCAAAGGATGGCGCCTCAACGGATTGCAGCATCCGCCCGGCTTTCACATGTGCGTTACGCTGCCGCAGACTGCGCCCGGCCTCGCCGAGCGGTTCGTGCAGGATTTGGCGCAGGGCGTCGCCTACGCGAAAACGCCGCCCGCGACCGCGCCCAGGAGCGGTGCCGTCTACGGCGGCGGCGCGACCGGGCTGGACCCGTCGATAATCAACGAATTCATGCTCGCGTGGCTCGATATGACCAGCGAGCTTCCGGAAGGCTGAGGCCCGCGCGCGAGACCGTCGATTAAATCCGCGCTTAGATGGGCGCTGATGAGCAGCATTCGCGTGGCGGTGGATTGATCAAGTTCTGCGTAGAACAAATATCGCGTCAACTGCTTGTCAACAGGCGGGCGATCGTGCGAGCATCTGCTCGTCAGACACTTTCCGGCTGGCAGAAAAGGGGACAGCGGGGGACAGTGCCACCGAGCCTTCAAATCGCCGCAGCGGAACTCAATGGCAGTTCGGCGTACTGCCTGATCGGCGACCATCCAGCGATCGCCAAACTGCGCACGCTGGTCGAGCGCGTCGCGCCAACCGACGCGACCGTACTGATCACCGGCGAGAGCGGCACCGGCAAGGAAATTGTCGCCCGGATGATCCATGCCGCCTCGCCGCGGCGCGGAAGGCCGTTTGTGCCGGTCAACTGCGCGGCGATCCCGACCGACCTGCTCGAATCGGAAATGTTCGGGCATGAGCGGGGTGCTTTTACCAGCGCGGCCGGGTCCCGCCAGGGCCTGTTCAGCGCCGCCGACGGCGGCACGATCTTCCTCGACGAGGTCAACGAGCTCGGACTCCAGTTGCAGGCCAAGCTGCTGCGCGTGCTGGAAGATCACATGGTGCGGCCGGTCGGCGCCGATCGCGCCGCGCGAGTCGATACGCGCGTGATCGCCGCCAGCAACAAGGATCTGATCGTGCTGATCGGCAAGGGCGCGTTTCGCGAGGATCTTTTCTATCGCCTGCAGGTCGTGCCGATCAGCGTCGCGCCGCTGCGTGACCGCCGCCACGATATCCCGACCCTGACCGAGCACTTTCTGAGCCGCGCGAGCGTCCGCCGTGGACGTCATTTCGAGATCAGCCGCGAGGCGATGGTGCACATGTGGTCGTACGACTGGCCGGGCAATGTCCGCGAGCTGGAGAACGTAGTCGAGCGCATCACGATCTTGTGCGAGGACTCGGCCATCGACGTGGGAAATCTGCCGCCCAACCTGCGTGCTGGCGCGAGAATCCAGGAGCCGGAGGTCGCGCTGGATCGCGGCGGGATCAATCTGAGCGCGATGGTGCACGAGATGGAGGGCCGCCTGATCAACCAGGCGCTGCGCCAGACCTGCGGCAACAAGCAGGCGGCGGCGCGGCTGCTCGGGCTCAAGCGCACGACCTTCGCGGCCAAGCTCAGGCGCTGCGGCGTGATCGCGCCGCCCGAGGCTCGAGACGCAGCTCCCTCAAAGAACGATGGGCAACGGTGACGGAGACCGCGGCAAGACCGCGTGCGTGATGGTGGTCGACGACGACGCCGACACGCTGGCCATCCTGTCGCATCATTTGAAGCGCGAAGGATTCGCCGCGCTCGAAGCCGGCTCGGGCGCTGCCTGCCTGCGGATCGTGCGCGAGAACCAGGTCGACGTCATCCTGCTCGACCTGATGATGCCCGGGATGGACGGCTTCGACGTTTGCCGCGCGCTCAAGGCCCATCCCGCCACGGCGGACATCCCGATTATCATGGTCACCGCGCGCGACGATATCGATGCGCGCGCGGAGGCGATGCGCCTGGGGGTGGACGACTTCCTGGCCAAGCCGGTCACGCGCCGTCAACTGGTCGATACGATCACCGCGCAGCTCGGGATGATCGCGGCCGCTCGCGCCACCGACGCGGCGCTCAAGCGGCTGCGGAAATAAGACCGCGACATTCCGGGCAGGCCGCGAGCCTCGCGGCATCGCGCCCGCCCGCCACCAGCGACTGTCAGGCCAACCCGCTCCTGCAAGCTTCGCGCTGCGGTCGGCGATTGCGTTCCCGGCCGGTGTTTCGTACAGATATTAATTCGACGCGCACGCGTTCTTCGATTCGCGACCGGGACAGGAGTTAGCCATGGACGGCACGGAGACCCATTCGCCCAGCAATCTGATCGCAGCGCTCAGTTACCTGCTGTTCTTCGTCACCGGCGTGATATTTCTCTATCTCGAACCCTACGACAAGGACGAGTACGTGCGCTTTCACGCCCGCCAGTCGATCGCGTTTTCGGTGGCGTGGTTCGCGGCCAACATCATCCTCGGCCTTGGCGCCGGGATTCTTCGGCCCTTGGCGGGTCTGTTCGGAGTGGTTGAATTCCTCGTCAACCTGGGCTTTTTTGGGGTCTGGCTGTTCTTGATGTTCAAGGCCTACTCGGGCGAGAAGTACCGGCTGCCAGTGCTTTCAGACTGGGCCGAAAACGCCGGCCTATGAGCGCGAGCCGCGAGCAGCGGATGCGGTGAGACGACAGAATGTTTCGCGTTTCAGGCGAGAGCGCAGCAGCGGCCGGTACGAGCGCGAAAATCGCGCCGCCACGATCGCCGATCGCCGCGTGCCGACTCGCGCCGCTGGTCACCTGTCTGCTTGTCCTCTTGCTGCTTATGCTCCTGCCGGTTATCAGCGGGATAGGCGCAGCCCAGGAATCCGCTCCGCAGATTGGGATCGGCGCTCCCGGTCCGGGGCTCATGCCACCCCCACCCCCACCACCAACGCCCAAGCCGCCTCCGACTCCGAGGCCAGTACCGACACGAAAGCCGACTCCCACACCGAAGGGCGCGAAGCCGACGCCGACCTCGCCCGCGACGCTCACGCCAAGTCCCACGCAATCATCTACGCCCAAGGTGAACCCGAGCGTCACGCCGTCGCCCACGCCCAATGCCACTCCGAGCGCCGAGGCTACTTTGCTGCCGCTCGGCGACAACAAGTATAGCTACACCGCGCCAGCCCAGGGCGCGATCTATCTATGCAAGGGAATCAAGCCTGGAGGCGGAGGTGCTGCCACCAACGGCCCATGGATCGAGGGGAAGTACTGGGATCCATCCAAGAAGATTCACGTCGAGGGCAGCGTCAACTGGCCGGACTGGTCGTACTCGTTCGTGCTCAACGGCGACGAGCGCGATGTAATGGGCAACGACCTGCCACCGCACCCCACCGGAATCTTCCCGATTCAAAAGACCGACCCGGCTTACAAGTACGATCAGAATCCGAACTCGATCGGGGCGCAAAACGTGGTGTTCTCGTTGCCGGCCAATCCCGTGGTCGCGAGCACGGACAGCTGCGAAGGAGGCCAGGTGGGTATCGCCATCACGGGAGTGGCTCTGTTCAATGGTTTCGATGCGCTGTTGCGTGACGCAGTCGCCCACGAGCTGCAGGATTCATACAATGGTCATCCGCAGGGGAATTCTGTTTACCATTATCACAACATTTCGCAGGGGGTGGTGGACCTCGGGATTACCGACTCGCTGGGCAACGTGCTGGTCGGGTATGCATTCGACGGGTTCGGGATCTATGGTCCGGTGGAAAACGGCAAGACCCTTACCAACGCCGATTTGGACGAGTGCCATGGCCATACTTCGGAAATCGTATGGGACGGCGTGCCGCAGCAGATGTATCACTACCACGCGACGGCCGAATTTCCCTACACGGTGGGCTGCTACAAGGGCACGCCGGTGAATGTTCCTCCGCTGGGCGGTACGCATTAGCGGCAGCGCGCCGCCTGCCGCCGCGCGGTGTTCTGATATCGTGTTCAGCGTGGTATCGCGAGCGCGGAAGTCGGCTCGTCGCCGGATACCATGCGAAGCCTGATCACGATCATTCTTTCGCTGGTTCTCGCAGGCTTCGCGCTCGCGACCCGATCGTTTGCCCAGGAGGCGGAGCCTCCGGCTCCGGCCGCGGCCGCGATCGACTCCGCGCCTTCGGATTCCAACAGCAAAATCTACTCCAAAAACAAGCTCGAAGCCTCGTTCGATACCGGATGCCTGTTCTACAACACGCCGCTCATTCTGGGTCCGCTGCTGGGCGACGCGTTCCACCGCGAACCCCGTCTGCCGAACTACATTCTGGTTCCGATGATATATTCGCTGCGCTGGCATCTGTATGACATCAAGGGGCGATCGTTCTGGCGCGGCAACACTGATTTCACTATCGGCGGTTCCTACAACGTGATCGCCCACGGACCCGAATCGTACTACACGGCGGTCATCGGGGGCCTGCGCTACAATTTCGTCCAGCCCAACTGGCGCGTGGCGCCCTACGCGGAAATCCGCGGCGGCTTCGGATTTACCGACGCCGCGCAGCCGTATCAGGTGGCGCATCACGAGTGGCCCAACGGCCAGGGACAGGACTTCACTTTCACCTTCATGTTCGGTACCGGAGTGCGATATAACTTCAGCGATCGCTACAGCATTTCGACCGGCATCGAATATATGCATATATCCAATGCCTATCTGTCGGAGCCGAAGTACTATAATCATGGCGTGAACGTCGTGGGTCCCGCGATCGGACTCAGCATGGCGCTCTAGAATGCGGGCCGCGGGGCAACCCGCCGAGGTGCGAGATGATCGAGACCAGTCCATTCGGCAACACGGGCCATCAGAGCACGCGGGTGATTTTCGGCGCCGCCGCGCTGGGCGGTATGAAGCAGGAGAAGGCCGACCGGGTGCTCGAAATCCTGCTCGAGTACGGCATCAACCATATCGATACAGCGGCTTCGTACGGCGATTCGGAGCTGCGAATCGGTCCCTGGATGCGCGAGCATCGCGGACGCTTTTTCCTTGCCAGCAAGACCGGCGAGCGCGGCTATGAGGGTGCACGCGCGAGCGTCCATCGGTCACTCGAGCGGCTGCGCGCCGACCGGCTCGATCTGATCCAGATGCACAATCTGGTCGACGAGCACGAATGGGCCACGGCGCTGGGGCCGCACGGTGCGCTCGAAGCGCTGGTCGAGGCGCGTTCGCAGGGGCTGGTCCGCTTTATCGGCGTAACCGGCCACGGAACGCGCGTCGCTGCGATGCATCTGCGGAGCCTCGATCGGTTCGCCTTCGACTCGGTGCTGTTTCCCTACAACTTCACGATGCTGGGAATTCCGGCGTATGCCGCCGAAGTCGAGCCGCTGCTGAAAGCCTGCGAGGCGCGCGGCGTCGCGGCCCAGACCATCAAGTCGGCCGCGCGCCGGCGCTGGCAAAATGGCGGCGAGCGCAAATTCAGTTGGTACGAGCCGCTTCGCGATCGCCAGGCGCTGCGCCGCGCGGTCCACTTTGTGCTGAGCCGCCCGGGACTGTTCCTGAACACGTCGAGCGACGCGACGATCCTGCGCGACATTCTCGACGCGGCCGGTGAAAAAGCGCAAGCGCCCGCTCGCGCCGAGCTCGAGGCCGACGTCGCTCACTACGAGATGCAACCGCTGTTCATCCCGGGCGTGTCAGAAACGATTTAGCGCCGGCAGGAGGCTCATCGTGGCAAATGCAAACGCGGCGGCCAATTCAGCGACCAATTCGCCGGCCAATTTATCCCGGCGCCTGAGCGGCAAAGTTGCGCTGATCGCCGGCGGCGGCGCCGACGGACCGCCCAAGGCGGGAGAGCAGATCTCGATCGGCAACGGCCGCGCCACGGCGATTCTATGCGCGCGCGAAGGCGCGACCGTCGTGGTCGCCGATCGGTCGCTCGCGCTCGCCAAAGAGACCGCCGATTTTATCCGGGGCGAGGGCAACCTGGCCGAAGCGGTCGAGACCGACGTCAGCCATGAGGAATCGTGCCGGGCCGCGGTGCAGGCGGCGGTGAGCTTCTTTGGCGCGATCCATTTGCTGGTCAACAACGTGGGCATCGCGATCGGCGGCAACCTCACCGGGACCACCACGGAGCAATTCGACAAGATGCTCCAGGTCAACCTGCGCGGCCATTTTCTGATGATGAGGTACGCGGTGCCGGAGATCGCCAAGGCCGGCGGCGGCGCGATCGTGAACGTAGCGTCGCTCGCCGCGCTCAGGAGCAACCGGATGATAGCTTACGAAGCGACCAAGGCCGCGTTGCTGGGACTGTCGCGGTCGGCCGCGATGTCGCATGCGCGCGACCACATCCGCGTCAACACGATTCTGCCGGGGCTGATTAATTCCTCGATGGTGCGGCGGCTAAGCGGCGATCGCGAGGCGCTGGTGGCGCCGCGAATCCCGATGCGCCGCCAGGGCACGCCGTGGGAGGTCGCCAGCGCGATCGTCTTTCTGCTTTCCGACGAAGCCTCTTATATCACCGGCACCGAGTTGATCGTTGACGGCGGTCTGAGCGCGAGCTGACCCGCGTTTGAGCCGAGGCACAGTGTATTTTGGTTGTCATTCCCGCGCGTCTGCCCTGTTTGGCGCGCGAGGAATCCCGAGACCCGGAGCCTGCCCTCGTAGGGGGCGCGCCGGCAAAACGACGCGCGAGGGTGACAGAAGACGGACGGCGGCCGCGCCGCGTCGGCGGCGCGAGCATGGGTGAGGTTGCCCGCCGATCGAAAAATTCATAACCTCTCGGGGAAGACCGCATGCCAGTCGATTACATCCCGCGCACGCGCGAGCTCTACAGCGACCATTTGCACTATCGATGGGTCGTGAACGACGCGATTCCCTGGACGCCACTTACCAAGCCGATCGCGCGCTGCAAGGTCGCCTTGATGACCTCCGGCGGAATCCTCTATCGCGACCAGCCGCGGTTCCATCGCGAGGACGCCTCGTACCGGCGAATCCCGAAAGACGCGCAGCCGCCCGATCTATACGTTTGGCACTTCGGCTATCCGACCGCCGACGCTGAAGCCGACGCCAACTGCGTATTCCCGCTCGAACGGATGCGCGAGCTCGAAGCCGCGGGCGTTATCGGCGAGCTGTCCGATCCCGCCTTCAGCTTCATGGGCGGCGTCTACTCGGCGCGCAAGGTGCGCGAGGAGTTGGCGCCGAAAATTGCGCGCGAGCTGCGCGCGGCGAACGTCGATGCGTTCTACCTGGTGCCTGCCTGACCCGTGTGCCATCAGTCCGTTGGACTGATAGCTAGAGCGGTTGAGGAAGCGGGAATCCCGACGCTGACGATGACCTCAGCACTCGACATCACGCGGGCGGTAAAGCCGCCGCGAGCGGTGTTCGTGAACTTCCCGCTCGGCCATCAGACCGGCAAGCCGCATCAGCCCGACTTGCAGCGCCAGATTGTCCGCGACGCGATGCGCGCGTTCGAGACTATCGCGCGCCCGGGCGAAATCGTTGAGTTGCCCTACATGTGGGATCCGAACGATCAAACCTGGGAGGAGACCGACTACACTCCCGGCTTCATGCCAGAGCGTCCGAGCCGCGAGGTCGCTGACCAGATCGAAGCCGAGCGCACCGCGAAGTACCGGAGGGCGTAACCGATCAAATTTGGGACGAAATCTCACGCTCCCATGTGCTTCCAAAGATAGAGCTCTACCGATCATCTGAGGCCGTCCGGTATGCTTCCCGTATGGCGCAAGTCGGTTATGGTGTTAACCGACGCCCGCCGCTGTTGGCTTCGGGGCGCGGCGCTTCATCGCCCGTGGCGAAACGCGCGGCTGCGCGAGATCGTGATCGGCGAGAGGCCGCGCGGCGAGGTTATCGATCCGCGGACTGCGGCGGTCGCGCTAACAGGGTCGGCGACCGAAGGGGTGGGTCGTTTTTCCCTATGTTGAGCAGACTTGCTTGTTCACCGACCTTGACTACGAACTTGCACGGCTCAAAATGAAAGAGGCAAGCATCGCGCCGACTATCAAGCCTCCTCCTGTCATTGTGTCGAAGAACCGCATCTCCATGCGCTGCCACTCCTCTCGCTCACGCCGAGGCCTTTGAGCGAGCCACGTAGCCAGGAAAAGCGTCGCCGCTATCCACCAGAAAGAAAGTATCACGGGAGCATAAGTACCAGGAAAGTCCTGTGCAAGCGTGAACGAACACGCAGCGGAAACGAGAGCGCCGGACCCCGCCGCGATGGCTAGCGTCAGATACATGTTCACCCTGCTCCCCCGCAAAACGATTGCTTTCGTCCACCAGCGGATCAGTAAAGCAAGAATGCATGAGGCTATGAGCCAGCCCACAGAACTGCGCTCCGTCTACGCCCGCAGGTATCTGAAATACGCCGCCAACCAGACGAGGAAGAGGCCCATTACACCACCTACAAATGACGCACGAAAGCGTTCCAAGCAGACGCGGGATGCTGTGTCGAACGACCGCACTTTTTGCCATTCGGACCACTTAACAAATACGAACCCAACGGACAATGCCATCCAGATTGCAACAATTCCAAGCGCGAGATCGCGGTAGCCCAGAGAAGCGACAACCGGTCCCGAGATATCGAAGAAGAGGAAGAGCAATCCCATCTCGACTAGGGAGGCGGAATACTGAAGCCACGCCGGTCGTACCGGCCTGAGGGCATGACCGCTCGGACATTCCGCGGCGAGATGTCTACGCGCTGCCGGATCATCAGACTCCTGTTTGCACGTCCAGCACACATACGTCATAGCCAGACCCCCGAACCCGTTCGTATCATTGGATGTCGTATTCTACGCGCAGAGGATGCCCGCCCCGTAAAATCTCAAGGACGATGCTGTTCTGATAGGGTAAGTCTGCAAGCAGACCCATCGTCGCGCTCGGATTGTTGAGAGGCTGATCGTTGATTCCGGTTACGATGTCGCCGGGAACCAGACCGGAGTACCAGACGAATGTGCCTGCTTGAATGTCCGTGATTGCGAAGCCATTGACGCCGCCATTGTTAAAGCTGGGAGCCGCCGTGAGCTGCGTGAAAAAAGACGACGGATTCGCCAAGTTGTCGAGCAGGGTTTGGCGCCGGATCGAAAAACGGCATGGCCCCAGCACCGTGACGCCCTGGTCGGAGCCATCGGTAGTAACCCGCTTAGCGGAATTGTCCAGGGTCCCAAATGCCACACGAGCGGGCGGCAGGGAAGGGCTCGGCTTTGGCACCCCAACTGATGGAGCTCCTGACGCGGCTGAAACGCGTAGCGATATTCTGAGACCCGAGCGGGCTACTTCAATTTGGTCGCGCGAGATTTTGACTATGATCCCGACGTTAGGTATGCGTTCGCCAAGTCGAACAACGGTCTGTTTGCCGGAGAGGTGTTTTTCGATGATCGCAAACGGAACTCCATGAGCGATTTCAGCGGTTCCCGCCACTCTGATCTTGAGGTCTTCCCCGGAAGCGACGATGAGGGGGATTCGACGCGACGCTTGGGGACACCCTGAGGCGACTGCAACCCGCGCGCCGAGCATCGCCGCTAGCGAGATGAGGACGACTAGAGAAGAGCACGGCCCCCGCCAGAGTAGCGGTCTAGCGTTTAGATGACCCGACATTCCCAGCGGTCGGCCACACCTCATTTTGACTACGAGCATTCCGGCTCAGCAGCAGCCGGGGGCACTGAGGCCCGCCGAACATGAGGTCGCGTTCGGCGTGCAGGTATTACTCGACGGGCAGTAAAAGGGAGCGGTATTGCCGCAGCACCCCGCGAAGCTGTTGTTACCGTTCAACGTAACGCAGAATCCTGTGCCGCAGTATTTTAGGCAGTCAGACGTGGCATTGGACGAATTGGAACCGCTCGACCCAGAACAGCCCTGAACCAGGAAGAAAGCAACCGAAACTGCAACGAACCAAAACCGCATAGAATTTCCCCTCTCTGTATCGGGATTCCCGTTCTGACTCTCAGATTCCAACTCGCTACATATACCCAGACGGTCTGCCCTTGCAACGTTTAGCCCGTTTTGTGGCCCACGGTGTCTCCAGCGCCGCTGGGGAAGGGGGCGGCGTATCGGCGCACGCACCGGCGGCATGAAGCGGCGCGAGCGAATCGCGGCGTCTGCCGATCAAGTGTACCGCGCCCCGCCTTCGCGCTTCAGTCCGAAGTGGCGGATCAGGCGATGGACCGTGCAACGCGAAATGCCGAGTTGCGCCGCCGCCTTGCTGAGGTTGCCCCGCGTCTTCGCACTTTCACTTCTCTTTTATTTCGCGGCTGAATCGTAGACCGGAGCGGCGCATCATGCGGTAACAAGTATATCGGGGAATCCCAAGCAATTTCGCCGCGTCGCTCGAGTTGCTATCGCACCGCGCCAGCGCGTCGAGCAAGGCGGCCTTAGTCGCCGTTTGCACAGCCCCTTGAACGACCTGCCGCAACGGCTTTGGTTTTTTGACGGCTTTCATTTCGTGGCTACGCTCCCTGCGCTCGATCAAGAGCATCTAGCTTGGACGCGCTCTGCGGCGGGCGGGTGAAGCGCGAATGTGTTCCGACCACTTGCGCGATAGTGCGTTGGACTGATAGCCAGAGCGGTTGAGGAAGCCGGAATCCCGACGCTGACGATGACCTCGGCACCCGACATCACGCGGGCGGTAAAGCCGCCGCGAGCGGTGTTCGTGAACTTCCCGCTCGGCCATCAGACCGGCAAGCCGCATCAACCGGACTTGCAGCGCCAGATCGTCCGCGACGCGATGCGCGCGTTCGGGACTATCACGCGTCCGGGCGAAATCGTGGAGTTACCTTACGTATGGGATCCGAACGATCGAACGTGGGAGGAGACCGACTACACGGCCGGCTTCGTGCCCGCGCGTCCGGCCCGCGAAGTCGCCGATCAGATCGAAGCTGAGCGCATCGCAAAATACCGGCAACGATAGCTATTCGCGAAGGAGAAGAAACTTTATGCCTCATATGCGGGGGATCCATTCGATGGAACTGGTTACGGTGCTGGCGCTGATTGAGTATTTGGTGCTGGGCGTGATGGTCGGGCAGGCGCGCGGCCGCTACAAGATCGAAGCGCCCGCCACCACCGGCGATCCGATGTTCGAGCGCTACTTCCGCGTGCATCAGAATACGCTCGAATCGCTGATCGTGTTTCTGCCGGCGCTATGGCTTTGCGGCCTCACGCTGACCGGCAGAGGAGCGGCGCTGCTGGGTCTTTTGTACATTGTCGCGCGAGTGGTTTACGTGCGCGGCTACCTGGCGGACCCGAAAGGCCGCGCGGCGGGCGCGATGATGACCTTCGCCGCCAACGGCCTGCTCCTGATCGGAAGCCTGATCGGCGTCTTCGTCTACCGGTAGCATCGCCGGACGCTGCAATGGGCCGGCACGCACGCCTGCCGTGGGAAGCGATCACCACGCCAATCAGCGACGGGCCAGTCCGGGTAGGGCCGCGTCGGGATGATCGGCGAAGAACACTCGCAGCGCCGCGCACGCCGCCTGGGGCGTCGGGGCCACGCTCAGGCATCGATAGTCATCGCCGCGCACGGTCATGTTCTGCAACCAGCTATCGAGGATGCTTCGCCATTGCGAACCGACCAGCACCAGCGGCCGTTCCGCGAACATCCGCAGCGACAGCTTCTGCCAGGCGAAAGTCACCTCGGCCAGCGTGCCCATCCCGCCGCGCATCGCGACCCAGCCGTCGGCGCGATCGATCAGCCATCGGAAACGCTGGTAGAAATTCGCGGTATAAATCTCGTCCATCACGTAGGGATTGGCGCGATCCTCGAAGCCCTTCATCGTGATCCCGATTACGCGCGCGCCGGCGTCGTGAGCGCCCTGGCTGACCGCTTCCATCACACCCATGTAGCCCCCCGTCATCACGTCGAAGTTGTTGTCGCCCAGCGCCCGGCCCATCGCGAGCCCCTCGCGAAACAACTGGTCGCCGCGCGCGGCCCGCGAACTGCCGAAGACCGCGATCAGCGGGCGCGTCCTGAGCCGCGGGTCAAACGGCTTGGCGAGTCGAGGGCGGCGTCCGTTGGCGCTCGCGCGCTGGTGATTTCCTGGGGAGAGACCGTTCGCTCTGATTGCCCCATGCGGGCCGGATAGGTTTGCCATCGGTTGCTGAACCTCGCTGAACCTGCCTGAACCTGGGCAAAGGGGCGTGATTCTGGCGCCGGCCGCCTTTGCATCGAAATTTTATTCCCGCGGGCGCGTTAAGTCAGCACGCGTTCTGAGCGCGCAATCGAACAGCCCGCGCATATTTACGGCCCGGAGCCAAACGAATAGAGTCGGAGTCCCCCATCATTTTCAACGACCGATCACGGAGGAGTAAGTATGGCGGAAGAACGCAAAGGCGCCGTAACGATGAGAGGTAATCCGATGACGCTGGTCGGGCCGGAGATCAAGCCCGGACAGAAGGCCCCCAGCTTCACCGCGACCGGGAAAGGCCTGGCCCCGGTCGCGCTCGACCAGTTCAAGGGCAAGGTGAAAATTTTCTCGGCGATCCCGTCGGTCGACACGCCGGTTTGCGACATGGAGACCCGCCGCTTCAACGAGGAAGCCGCCAAGCTTCCCGGCGATGTGCAGATCGTGACCATCTCGATGGACCTGCCGTTCGCGCAGGCGCGATGGTGCGGAGCGACGGGAGTCGACAAGATCACGATGCTCAGTGACTATCAGCGCGGCGAGTTCGGCGAAAAATACGGCGCGATGATCAAGGAGCTTCATCTGCTGGCGCGCGCGGTTTTCGTGGTCGACAAGAACGACAATGTGACTCACGTCGAGTACGTCAAGGAAGTGGCCAACCAGCCCAACTACGAGGCCGTGCTCGAGGCGGCGCGCAAGGCCGCGGCCGCCTGACCTAGCCCGGCGATGCGCTAGCGGCCGGTCGCATACGATGGCTTCCGCAGACAGGCACGCGTTCGCATCGCAGCTCCGGCGCGGCGTTTACGAGGCGATTTTTCGCCGCCGCGATATGCGGGAGTTCCTTCCCGACCCGGTCCCGGATGACGTGCTGGCGCGCGTGCTGATCGCGGCCCATCACGCGGCCAGCGTCGGCTTCACGCAGCCGTGGGACTTTGTGGTGGTCCGCGATCTCGAACGCCGCCGCCAGGTCCGCCGCGTGTTCGACCAGGAGCGCGAGCGTAACGCTGCGCAGTTCAGCGGCGCGCGCCGCGAGAAATTTCTCTCGCTGAAGCTCGAGGGCATTCTCGAAGCGCCGCTCAACCTGATCGTTACCTGCCAGCCCGATCGCTTCGGTCCCGGCGTGCTCGGCAAGGTCAGCATCGAGGACGTGGAGGTTTACTCCGCCTGTCTGGCGGTCGAAAACCTGTGGCTGGCCGCGCGCGCCGAGGGGCTCGGCGTCGGATGGGTGAGTATCGTTCGCAATCACGCGCTGCGCGAGATCTTTGCGATCCCCGAAGACATCATTCCCGTGGCCTATCTTTGCATCGGCTACGTGAAGGATTTTCCCGAACGTCCGATACTGGAGAGCGCGGAATGGGCCAAGCGGCTGCCGCCGCGCACGCTGCTCCATTTTGATTCATGGGCCGCGCGTGACGGCCGCGCCGACACCCTGGTCAAAGCGATCGAGGACGGCGCAATCTGGCGCGAGATCTTTCCAGATGATTCGCCGGATGATTCGCCGCGCGATCGGTGATCGCGCAGGAGCGGCCGATCGCAGATGAGCCTGCTCGAGGAGACGCTCGCGGCGATAAGTCCGGTCGATCAGGACGCGTCCAACGCCGCGCTTGCGCGCTTGGATTCGCTCACCAAGCCGCTGGGAAGCCTGGGCCGTCTGGAGGAGATCGCGCGGCGTTACGCCGCGATTCGCCGCGACGGCGCCGCGCGCTGGGGCGGTGGAACGATCGCGGTGTTCGTCGCCGATCACGGCGTCGCTGACGAAGGCGTCAGCGCCTATCCCAAGGCGGTCACGATCCAGATGCTGCGCAATATCGCGGAGGGCGGCGCCGCGATTAGCGTGCTCGCCCGCCATTTTGGCTTCGGGCTTGAAGTGATCGATGTCGGAGTCGAGAGCGACACCAGCGCCGACCCGATGCCGGGTGTGCGCTATCGGCGTATCGGCCCCGGAACGCGCAACCTGATGCGCGAGCCGGCAATGTCGCCGGCCGACGCGCGCCGCGCGATCGAAGTCGGAATCGAGGTGGCGCGCGACGCGGCGCGCGCGGGCGTGACCGCGCTCGGGATCGGCGAGATGGGAATCGCCAACAGCACCGCGGCGGCGGCGTTACTGGCCGCCACTACCGGCCTGCCTCCCGATCGCATGGCCGGGCGCGGCACCGGCCTGGACGACGCGCGCTTGCGCCACAAGGTCGAGGTCGTCAACTCGAGCGCTCACGCTGCATCGCGCCGCGCTGCACGATCCGCTCACGCGGCTCGGTGTGCTCGGCGGCTTCGAGATCGCCGCGATGGCCGGCGCATGCGTCGGCGGCGCGGCCCATCACGTGGCCGTGGTGGTCGACGGCTTCATCGCGACCAGCGCGGCGGCGATCGCCGGCGAGCTTCACCCCGCGCTTCGCGATTACCTGTTTTTCGCGCATCGCTCGGCCGAGGGTGGTCACGCGCTCGCGCTGGAGCATCTCAAGGCGCGGCCGATTCTCGATCTCGACCTGCGGCTGGGCGAAGGCACCGGCGCAGCGCTCGCGATGTCGGCGATCAGGGCGGCGCTCGAGTTGTTCCACAACATGGCGACCTTCGCCGGCGCCGGCGTGTCAGAAAAAATCACGTGAGCGAAGACCCAGCGCCGCACGAGCGTGACGATCGCGCGGGGCGATTCCTCGACCCGTTGCGCCTTGCGCTGGCGTTTCTGACCATCCTGCCGATCGGCCCGCGCCGCGCTGCGGCGAGCGAGTCGCTCGCCGAATCATTTGCCTGGTTCCCGATCGCCGGCTTCATGATCGGCGCGCTGCTGGCGCTTGAAGATTCATTACTCGGGCTCGCGTTTGGCCGGCCGCTTTCTTCGATTCTGATCGTGCTCTCGCTTGCGATACTGACGGGGGCGGTTCATCTCGATGGACTCGCCGACACGGCCGACGCGCTGGGCGCCGGCCGCGATCGCGCGCGGGCGCTCGAAATCATGCGCGACAGCGCGATCGGCAGCTTCGGCGCGCTCGCGCTGTTCTTTGCGCTGGCGCTCAAAACCGCCGCGCTCGCCGCCATCGTGGGTCGTCGCCGGAGCGCGGCGCTGTATCTCGCGCCGGGCCTCGCGCGATGGGCGATGGTCGCGGTCAGCCGCGGCCTTAAGTATCTGCGCGCAGAGGGTGCGGGTTCGTCCCTGCTGGAAGCCGGCGGCGACCAGGGTTTCGGCTTCGCGATGACAACGGCGGCGCTGGCCGCGATGCTCGCGCCCTCGCTACGGATGGTCGAGGCGTGCGCGGCGGCGGCGCTGGCCGCGCTCGCAATGCGCGCGTTCTACCGCCGATGGCTGGGCGGCGTGACCGGCGACCTGCTCGGCGCCGCGGGTGAAATCGTGGAAACGATCGTGCTCGTGGTGATGTGCATCTGATTCGGCGGTAGTGGGCGGTTTTGGAGTCGGATGGCCGGCAGGGACGCCGGCCCCTACCCTTAATGAAGCTCCTACATGGGGTAGGGGTCGGCCTCCGCGCCGGTGGCGACCGTGCCGGCCCGTGCTGTCAAAACCGCCCACGACCGATCCGGCGGGTCACTTCACCCGCAGCGGCAGCCCCGCCACCATCAAGACCACCTCATCAGCTACTTTCGCTGCTTTCTGATTCGTCCAACCCAGCAGATCGCGAAAGCGCCGCGAGACCGGATTGTCCGGCACGATGCCCGCGCCCACCTCGTCGGTTACGATCACGCTCGCCCAGGCGCCATCGCGCAGGGCCGTGGCTAGCGCGTCCGCCTCGGTCAGCACCGCGTTGTCATCGGTATGGATCACCATCAGGTTCGACACCCACAGCGTCAGGCAATCGAGCACCACCACATCGGCGCGGTCCCCGAGCCTCGTCAACGCGGCCACCACGTTGAGCGGCTCCTCGAGGGTCTGAAACTCCGGCGGGCGCGCGGCGCGATGATGCTCGATGCGCGCGCGCATCTCGTCATCGAGCGCCTGCGCGGTCGCGACGAACACGCGGCGGGAACCGCGATACGCCAGCGCACGCTCGATGGCGTACCCGCTCTTGCCGCTGCGCGCCCCGCCGGTGACTAGCGTGATCGATCCCATCAGGATTTCCGCATCGCGGTCGAGCTTAACGCAGCGGGCGGCGTTCTTCTAACAGGTTGAATGCGGGCCTCTGATGAACCTCTCCCCCGGCCCCTCTCCGACACGCTGGTAGTGGTCAAGTTCAGCGCTGCCCTTGTGAGCTGAAAGTGGAAGCCTCGAGCGGTCAAGCCCGTTTCTCGGCGTGAATGGCATGAGATTCTTCGACTTCGCTCGGGCAAGAGCCCTCGCTACGCTCAGAATGACGTTAAATGGGGCTCTCTGGAATCTACCGAACGTAACCATTTGACGTCATTCTGAGCGGAGTCTGCGCAGCGAAGAATCCCACACCACCCACCTTCGCCGCACTCCAGACGCAGGAGCCCTCGGCTGCAATCGCACGACGAAACTTGACCACTACCGACAGGCGGCCTGGATTGCCTCTTGGAAACGCGCGCGAGTAGACTGACTTGTAGGGGCTTATATCTTGGCTGGTTTGTTCCGTCGCCGCAAAAACACTGGCATTCCCAAGCTTGAACCCCGCCTCGTCGTGCTTTTCACGCTGATGATGGCGGCGTTGTTCGTGCTGACGGTGCGGCTCTATTACCTGCAGGTGATCAAGAGCCCGGAGATGGCCGAGCTGGCCGATCGCAACCGGATTCGCACCCTGCGCGTGCCGGCGCCGCGCGGAATCGTCTTCGACCGGCGCCATCGCCCGCTGGTCGATACCCGTCCGACCTTCGATGCGGTGGTCGTACCGGAAGACAGCAAAGACCTCTCCGCGACTATCGAACGGCTCGAGACGCTGCTCGGGTCGGATCATATCGCCGGGACGATCTCGCAAGCCGAAGATGAGGGACGTCCCGCTTACGATCCGATCACCGTCGAGGAGCGGCTCACGTGGCCGCAGCTCGTCGCGCTTGAGACCCATCAGCTCGAACTGCCGGGCGTGAGCCTGCAAGTGACGCCGCGCCGCCACTATCTCTACGGCAGTCTGGCGGCCCATCTGCTCGGCTATGTGGGCGAGACCAACGAGCAGGATTTGCACAAGCTGGCCGGCTATCACATGGGCGACGAGATCGGAAAATTCGGTCTCGAGCGGGGATGGGAGCCCTATCTGCGTGGCGCCAGCGGCGGCCAGGAGATTGAAGTTGACGCGGTCGGGCGGCGCCTGCGCCTGCTCAAGGAGAATCCCGACCGGCCCGGCCAGAGCGTGGTGCTCACGATCGATCTCGATCTCCAGCACGTCGCCGAGCAGGCCATGGGCGATCACGCCGGCGCGCTGGTCGCGCTCGATCCCAACAACGGAGAGATCCTCGCGATGGCGAGCCATCCGACCTTCGATCCCAACATGTTCGGCGCCAATGGGATCAGCGGCGTGGAGTGGCGCAAGCTGATGACCGACCCCGACCATCCGCTGCAGGACCGCGTAATTCAGGGAACCTACCCGCCGGGCTCGACCTTCAAGCTGGTCGACACGATCGCCGCGATGGAGGAGGGCACGCTCAAGGATAACACGGCCTACTTCTGCCCGGGCGGCATCTGGTACGGGAATCGCGAGTATCGATGCTGGCGCAAGCAGGGACACGGCGGCCTGACGTTGCATCGCGCGATCGTCGAGTCCTGCGACGTCTATTTCTACAATGTCGGGATGCATCTGGGGATCGACAAACTGGCCAAATGGGCGCATCTGCTCGGCTTCGGCCAGCCCACCGGAATCGAGCTCGACAATGAAAAGGGCGGCGTGGTTCCATCCTCGGCCTGGAAACGCAAGCGCTTTCACGAGCGATGGTATCCCGCCGAAACGCTGTCGGTCGCGATCGGACAGGGCTACGTGAACGTAACGCCGCTCGAGCTTGCGCAACTCGCCGCCGAAATCGCCAACGGCGGCATCCGCTACAAGCCTCACATCGTCAAGATGGTCGAGGGGCTCGACGGCGGCGTCGCCAAGTCATACGACCCCGAGATCGAAGCCAAGGTCAACATTGATCCCGATATCCTCGAGACTGTCCGTGACGCGATGGCCGACGTGGTCAACGGTCCGGGCGGCACCGCGCACAAGGCCCAGCTCAAGGGCATCACGGTATGCGGCAAAACCGGCACCGCGCAGGTGGTCAAGGAAAACGGAGGAGAGCGCGTGGCCGAGGACAAGGAGCCCGAGAAGTACCGCGATCACGCGTGGTTCATCGCCTACGCGCCCAAGGACCATCCGCGAATCGCGATCGCCTGCCTGATCGAGCACGGCGGTCATGGCGGATCTGCCGCGGCACCTCCGGTCCATGACGTGATGCAGAAATTCTTCGAGCTGTACCCCGCTCCTGAGCCGCAGCCGTCGCGCGATATGACGCGCGCGTCCTCCGCGGGCTTGGTCGCCACTGAAGAGGCTAATCCCTAAGATGGCCTTGATTCCCGGGCTCGACCGCCGACTCATCTACCATTTCGACTGGACGCTGCTGGCGCTGATCCTCGGCGTGCTCGGCATCGGGATGCTGAGCGTGCTCAGCGCTTCCTACGGCGGCCCGCACAGCTCATTCCATCCGCTGGTCGTGCGCCAGTCGATGTGGATCGCCGCGGGGCTAGCCGTGATGCTGGTCGCCGCGCTCGTCGATTATCGCGCGCTCTCGACCTACGCCTATCTGATTTACGCAATCGCGATCGCGCTGCTGGCAGCGCTCTCGGTGGTTGGCCATTCGACGCTCGGCGCGCGCCGGTGGATCGCACTGGGCTTCTTCCACCTGGAGCCCTCCGAGGTCGTGAAGATTGCGCTGGTGCTCGTGATGGTCCGTTACCTGCGCGAGGAGCCGCCCAAGGGCGGAATCAACTTGCTGCAGTTGATCGTGCCGGCGCTGCTGGTGCTGCTGCCGGTCGGCCTGGTGCTAAAGGAGCCCGACCTTGGCACCGCACTGGTGATGCTGGCTATCGCCGCGACATTGATTTTTGCCGGCGGGATCAATCTGCGCGTGCTGCTCGGGCTGGCGTTGATCGCGATGCTGGCCGCTCCGCTGGGATTGCACTATCTGAAGCCGTATCAGCGCCAGCGGCTGGTCAGTTTCCTCAATCCGCAATCCGATCCGCTGGGCGCGGGCTATCACGTCATTCAGTCGGAGATTGCGATCGGTTCGGGCGGCGAATGGGGCAAGGGCTTTCTCAAGGGCACCCAAGCGCGGCTGAATTTTCTGCCCGAACAATCGACCGACTTCATCTTTTCGGTATTCGCCGAAGAGTGGGGTTTCGCGGGCTCGCTGGTGCTGCTCGGTCTCTACACCGCGCTGATCGCGCGCGGCGTATGGATCGCGCGTCACGCGCGCGATCGCTTCGGCGCCTTGCTCGCGATCGGGCTGGCGTCGCTGGTGTTCTGGCAGGTGACGATCAATATCGCGATGGCCTGCGGCGTCCTGCCGGTAGTGGGATTGACGCTGCCGCTGGTAAGTTACGGCGGCTCGTCGCTGATCGCAATGATGGCCGCGATGGGCGTCCTGATCAGCATCAACACCCGCCGCTACCTGTTCTGACCGAAATTAGCACGCCCGTCGCCCAACGCCGGCGGAACTTCATTTCCTTGGGTGCCGATTCACTTTTCGCGTTCTCACGAGGGGAGGGAACCGTGCGGTTGAAACTGTGATTGCGAACGGCCAATACTGACGGCGAGCACTCTGTATAGGGCACGCTCAGTGTTCGTAAAAGAGGATCAGCATAGTTCCGTTGATCGCCTCGCCTGGTACGCGGACCGAGGTGGTGCTGAGGTCGTAGCGAACAAGAGCGCCGCTCAGCGCAAAGCTGCAGGGCTTTATCTAACCCCGCTGGCAGTAGCCGACTTCATGGCTGCCCTGGCGAATGACAGCCCAAGGTCCATGCGCATCCTCGATCCTGCGGCCGGTTCCGGAACGCTGCTCTGTGCAGTTGTAGAACGGCTGGCATCTTCCGGCACTCGGCTTCAGGAGGCGGACTTAACTGCCTATGAAACCGACCATGACTTACAGGATGTCCTCGTGGATGTGCTGGAGAATCTCAAGCGATGGGCGGCGAAGCGCCGGATTACGGTGCGCGCGAAGGTCGAAAAGCGGGACTTTCTTTCAGCCCACACACAAGCTCTCAGGACCACTGACCATTTGTTCCATTCACAGAAGGTCCATCCGTTCGACCTTGTTATCGCGAATCCTCCTTACTTCAAGATTGCCGGCTCTGACTCGCGTGCCCGAGCAGCCACGTCCGTCGTTCATGGCCAGCCGAACATTTATGCTCTCTTCATGGCGGCCGGCGCGGCCCTTCTCCGTGAAGGCGGAGAGTTCCTCTTCATAACACCGCGCAGTTTCACGTCAGGTCCATACTTTCGACTTTTCCGGGAAACATTTTTCGCAAGCGTGCGCCCCACGCGAGTGCACGTGTTCAGCTCTCGCCGCGAGGCCTTCGGTCGCGATTCCGTGTTGCAGGAAAACATTATACTAAAGGGCGTTCGAGATCGCGGCTGGCAGTCTCGTGATGGTTGCCCCGAGCTATGCATCTCGAGCAGCGTCGGGATTGCCGATCTTGATAGTTCAATCCGTCGGTCGTTGCCGCTCGAAGATGCCCTCGGAAAGCCCGGCAGTGACAGGGTGCTGAAACTGCCAATTTTGAAGGACGAAGATGCTGCCCTTCGGCTCGTCGATTCCTGGAGCGGGTCTCTGCATGATTACGGCATGAATATTTCGACGGGTCCGGTCGTGCCCTTTCGGGCAACGGAGTTCCTGGACGCAGCCGGTGTGCCAGCCGATAGCTATGCTCCTCTAATCTGGATGAACCACGTTCATCCAATGCGGATTTCATTTCCAAACAGTTTCCGGAAACCGCAGTACATAAGACGGACCGCGAGCGAAAGGTCTCTGCTGTTGTCCAACCGGAACTACGTCCTGCTCCGTCGTTTCAGCGCCAAGGAAGAACCACGTAGGTTGGTGGCGTCGCCGTGGCTCAAGCGTTTTTCTTCGTGTCCACTAATCGGAATTGAAAATCACCTGAACTACATTCATCGACCCGGTGGAGAATTGGCGGAAGACGAGGCGGTTGGACTGGCAGCTCTTCTCAACAGCGAGTTGCTGGACACGTACTTCAGGGTGTCGAGCGGCAATACGCAGGTGAGCGCGACCGAGCTGCGGGCGATGCCTTTACCGGCTCGCGACACGATCCTGATGATCGGTCGACGCGCCAAAGCGGTGGGCGATGGCAGTGAAAGCCTGGAGGAAATCGTCAGAGAGGCTATCGGGACTCGCAAGTGAAAAGGTCAGAGAGGATCGCTGAAGCCCAAACCATCCTAAAGGCGATCGGTCTTCCGCGACCTCAACAGAACCAGATTTCCGCTTTGACCTTGCTGGCCTTGTGCGGTATTCGCGCAAAGGATCCGTGGAGTCTGGCGAAGCGGGAAGGCCGGACCGTGACGAAAGGCGTCATGGATTTCATCCGTGACCACTACAAGGTCACCTATGCGCCCAACACACGCGAAACGGTTCGCCGCCAAGTGCTACACCAATTCGTCCTTGCCGGCGTCGCCGACTATAATCCGTTCGCTCCAGAGTTACCCACGAACAGTCCTCGCGCTCATTACGCGATCTCCGAAGCGGCCCTGCACGCGGTCAGATCTTACGGGAAAAGCGGGTGGGAGGGTGCCGTTGCTGGATTCCTATCGCGCCGACCCGCGTTGATCGAGATATTCGAGAGACGACGATCAAAGCGCCTCGTTCCGGTACGTTTTCCCGACGGGAAACTGGTCAGCCTCTCGCCGGGAGCACACAACAAACTCCAGAAGGCGATTGTAGAGCAATTCGCACCGCAGTTTGCGGAACGCCCGAAGCTCCTCTATCTGGGTGACGCTGCACAGAAGAATCTCTACATACATGCGGAAGCCCTGAAAGCCCTCCACTTTCCGCTCACAGAGCATGACAAGCTACCGGACGTGATCATATTTGACGAGAAACGTGACTGGGTTTTCCTCGTTGAAGCTGTCACCTCGCATGGACCGATGTCCCAAAAGCGCGTTCTGGAGCTCGAACGTATCCTGGCCGATTGTCCGGTTGGACTGATTTACGTCTCCGCCTTTCCCGACATGACGGAGTTTCGTCGCCACATCAGCGAGATCGCCTGGGATACGGAAGTGTGGATTGCCGAACTCCCGGAGCATCTTATCCACTACAACGGTGACAGGTTTCTCGGCCCGCGAGATCGATCGCGAGATTGAGCGCGACGATCCAGCGTCGGCGCGACTACCAGCTCAGGTAGCCGCCGTCGACGGCGACTACCGAGCCGGTCACGTAGCTCGACGCGGCGCTGGCGAGAAAGATCACTGCGCCGCGAATCTCGTCGGGCCTGCCCAGCCGTCCCATTGGCGTGAACGTTTCCATCCGTTCGCGATTACCCGGCTTTGCGATTCCGGCTTCGGTGGCTTCGGTCGGGATCCATCCGGGTGCGATCGCGTTCACCAGAATTCCATGCGGCGCCCATTCGATCGCTGAGCTGGCGCGTCAGGTTGGCGAGCGCGGCCTTGCTGGCCGTATAGGCCGAGAGCCGGTACACCGCGCTTCCGACGTAGGCGAGAATCGAGGTGACGTTGATTATTCGCCCCGGCCGTTTGCGCTCGATCAGGCGGCGCGCGACCCGCTGCGAGAGCATCATGGGCGCCGTCAGGTTGAGGCTGAGCGCCGCGTCCCAATCCTGGCGCGAGAGTTTTTCGGCCCGCCCGGTCGGTGCGATTCCGGCGTTGTTCACCAGGATATCGATCTCGCCGAGCTCCGCGACGGTCCGCTCGATTATGCGATCGAGCTCGGCTTCGCTCGTGATATCGGCTGCGGCCCCGAGCGCCTTCACGCCGTAGTCGCGTGACAGCTCGCTTGCGATCGACTCGAGCCGCTCGGCGCGCCGCGCCACCAGAGCGACATCCGCGCCGGCGATCGCAAGGGCGCGGGCACATTCGAGGCCCAGACCGGACGATGCGCCGGTGACCAGCCCGACGCGCCCGCGCAGGGAAAACAACGCTTCGAGCGAATCCATCGCGCCGCTCGCCCGCGTCAGTTGCCCAACGCCTCGCGAGCCGCGTCGGCGGCCGCGGTGATGGCGCGATCGATATAGGCCCGCGTCACGCCGTAATGGGTGACCGCGCGAAAGGTCGTCGCGGCACGAGGGCCTACGAGAACGCCGCGTTCTTGCAACGCCTTGGCAAAGCGCCGCGCGGAGTGCGCATCACCATTAATGTCGAAAACCACCATGTTGGTCGGATGCGCGACGGTCTGCACGCGCAGCCCCGCGATCGGCGCGAGGCCGTGGGCGAGCGCGCGGGCATTCTGATGGTCCTCGGCGAGGCGATCGATCATCGTTTCGAGCGCGACGATCCCCGCCGCGGCGATGATGCCGGCCTGGCGCATCCCGCCACCCAGCATCTTGCGCGCGCGCCGCGCGCGGGCAACGAAAGCGCGGCTGCCGCACAACATCGAGCCGGCCGGACAGGCGAGGCCTTTCGACAAGCAGAAGGAGACCGAATCCGCCGAGGCGGCGATCTTCGCCGCGCTGGTTTCGAGCGCGAGCGCGGCGTTGAAGATGCGCGCGCCGTCCAGATGAATCGCGACGCCGCGAGCGCGCGCCAACCCGGCCACCTGCTCCGAATGCGACAGGCTCACCGCCGCTCCGCCGCATCGATTGTGCGTGTTTTCCAGCCCGACCATCGCGGGCATCGCGTAATGCGGATCGTCCGGCGGGTTGAGCTCGGCGGCCAGCTCTTCGAGATCGATTACTCCGCCTTCGTGATTGCGCACCTGGGTCAGGACGATTCCGCCCAATGCCGAAGCACCGCCGGCTTCGTAATGGTAGGTATGTGCTTCCGATCCGACGATCGCCTTGGAGCCGCGCGGACAATGGACCAGCATCGCGATCAGATTGCCCATCGTTCCGCTCGCGACCAGGAGCGACGCTTCCTTACCGAGCATCGCTGCGGACATCTCTTCGAGCCGGTTGACAGTGGGATCTTCGCCGTAGACATCGTCGCCGAGCTCGGCGTGCGCGATCGCCTCGCGCATCGCGGGCGTCGGCAGAGTAACAGTGTCGCTGCGCAGATCGATCATTTTCGTCCTCACCCTCATCCGCCGAGCGAAGCGCTCGTCGGCCTCTCCCTGGTCATCGCCACCGGCGCGGGGGAGAGGCGCATCGGTGTGTCACTTCGGGTACAGCGGCATGACATTGCCGTTGGAGACGTTGACCAGTTGCACCGCGTTCTCGGTGGTATCGGAAAGATAGAGCGTGCGGCCGTCCTTGCTGATCGCGAGGCCGGAGCCGATATGCCCGTTGAGCAGCGTCAGCGTTGATACCGTTGCGTCGGTGAGGTTGAGCTTGCGGATCGCGTGATTGTCGGCGTCGGCGACATACAATGTGGTCCCGTCGGTCGCGAGCGCCTCCGGATGGTCGAACGAGGCCGCGGTGCCTTTGCCGTCGTCCTTGCCCTCGGCGCCGCTGCCCGCAACGGTCGAGGCCACGTTGCCGGACAGGTCGATCTTGCGGATCAGGTTGTTGGCCGTATCCGCAACGTAGACGAACTTGCCGTCGGTGGCGACACCGCGCGGCCGGTTGAACTTGGACTTGCCAACTGGGCCGTCGTCTTTGCCTTCGCCATCCGGCGTCTGCCCGCCGATAGTGGTCACGGCCATGTCGGCCAGCGCGAGCTTGCGGATCGTGCTGTTGCCGGTATCGGCCAGATAGATCGTTCCCTTGCCGTCGGTGCACAGCTGCGTCGGCAGGTTGAAATGCGCCTCGGTGCCGTGTCCGTCTTCGGTGCCGGGAGTATTGGCCGTGCCGGCGATCGTCGTGACCGCTTTGGTGGCCGGAATGATCTTGCGGAGGTCGGAGTTGTTGGTATCGGTGACGTACAGCGCGCCAGCCGCGACCGTCAATCCGTCGGGGCTGTTGAAGCGCGCGTTGGCCCCGCTCCCGTCATTGCTGCCCTCCTTGAACAACTGCCCCGCGAGGATCGTGATCGCGCCGGTGAAATCGATTTTCGCGATCGTGTCGTTGCGGCTGTTCGCGACGTAGACCGCGCTGCCGTCGCTATCCAGGCCGGCGGGGAAATCCAGGCGCGGCCCGCTCGGCGCCGTCGCGACCGGCGGCCCTTCCTGCGCGGATGCGCGCGCGACTATCGATAACGCGACTATCAGTGCAACCGTGATGCGACCCGGCCAACTTTTGCCGCCGGTATTTAGGCTCAACATGCTCGCCCCGCTTGCGCGTTGATTCACGGCGTATCTGTTCACGGAAAAATCGCCTTGACGATCTCGTCGATCGCCCGCTTGCTGTCGCTCTCGTCGGTGAGCGACCAGGTCACCGCCACGGTGGCCGCGCGCCGCGGCGCGATTCCCTGCCGCACCAGCTCGCCGGCGTAGATCAGCAGGCGGGTTGAAACGCCCTCTTCCAGCCCTGAAGCTTTCAGGTGACGGACTTTCTCGCCCAGTTGCGCCAGCCGCAGCGCCAGCTCGCTATCGGCGCCGGCCTCGTGCTCGATAATCTGCACTTCCTTTTCCGCGGGAGGATAGCCGAACTCGATCGTCACAAAGCGCTGGCGCGTCGAATGTTTCAGGTTCTTCTGGATGCTCTGGTAGCCGGGATTATAGGAGATCACCAGCAGAAACCCCGGATGCGCCTCCAGCGTTTCGCCGCGTTTTTCTATCGGCAGAATCCGCCGATGGTCCGAGAGCGGATGGATCAGCACAGTGGTGTCCTTGCGCGCTTCGACCACTTCGTCCAGGTAGCAGATCGCGCCGCCGCGCACCGCCTGCGTCAGCGGCCCGTCAACCCAGACCGTTTCGTCGGCCTGGATCAGAAAGCGCCCGACCAGATCGCTGCCGGTCAAATCCTCGTGACACGCCACCGTGATCAGCTCGTGCGGCCCGTCCGGCAGCACGCTAAGCTGATGCGCCATGTGCTCGACGAAGCGCGTCTTGCCGCATCCGGTGGGACCTTTCAGCAGCACCGGCAGCCGCGCCTTGTAGGCGGCCGTGAAGATCTCGACTTCGTCGCCAATCGGCAGGTAGTAGGGCGCGTCGGCCGGATTGAGATGCTTGACTTCGGGTCCCTCATGCGTGGCCTGCATCCGGCTGTCGAATTTCTTGAGCTTCATTTAATCGCTTGCCTTTACGATGGCCTCTCACGGGCCATCGATTCTAAGAGACCTTCGTTATCGCCTGCAAGGCGGATAACACTGCCTCAATGGCGCGGCACGTAGGTCGAGCCGTTGCGGCTGTCTTTGGCCTCGAATCCGCTCGCCTCGATTTCTTTGCGCAACTCGTCGGCGCGCGCGAAGTTGCGTTCCTTGCGCGCCGTCGCGCGCTCCTCGATCAGCCTGGCGACTTCGGGCGGAAACGCCGCGTCCCGCGCCTGCGCGCGCCTCGCTTCGAGGTCGAGGCCCATCAGGGTGTCGAATTTCTTGAGCGTGTTCCACACGCGCCGGTCGTTGCGCCGATACGCCTCGGCGACCAGTTCGAGCACCACAGCCAACGCCTGCGCGGTGTTGAGATCGTAATTGATCGCCTCGGTAAAGCGCGCGTCGAACTCCTCTGCCCAGCCGCTGTCGGTTGGCGCATCCGCGATTTCGCTGAGGTTGCGCGCGAACTCATATAGATAGTCGAGATTGGCCTGCGCGGCGCGGACGGTCTCGTCGCTGAAAACCACTTCGGAGCGGTACTTGGCGCCGAAGCAGAACAGCCGGAACGCGAACGGATCGATATTCGCCGCGATCAGATCGTCGAGCAGCGGGAACTTGCCCGCGCTCTTGCTGATCTTCGCCCCCTCCTTGCCGACCAGAAAAGCGTTGTGCACGAAGTAGCGCACGAACGGCTTGCCCGTCGCGCTCTCGGATTGCGCGATCTCGTTCTCGTGATGCACCGGTATATGGTCAGTGCCGCCCGAATGGATATCAATGGTCTCGCCGAGATACTTCATCGCCATCGCGGAACACTCGATATGCCATCCCGGATAGCCGTTTCCCCACGGACTCGGCCATTGCATCAGATGGGAGGGCTGATTGAGCATCCAGAGCGAGAAGTCGTGCGGACTTTTCTTGTCCGGCGAATGCTCCAGGCGCTGCCCGGCCTGCTGTTCATCCAGGCTCTGCCGAGAAAGGCGCCCGGCGCGATTCTCACCGCGGTATTTTTCAACGTCGAAGTAGACCGCGCTCTGGGCGACGTAGGCGAAGCCGCGATCGAGGATCCGCTGGATCAGCGCCTGCATCTCGGGAATGTGATCGGTCGCGCGGCACAGCAGCTCGCCCGGCGGCAGCTTGACATTGAGCCGCTCCGCGTCGCGCCGGAACATCGCCAGGTAGAAGTCGGCCACCTCGCGCGGGCTCTTGCCCTGGGCGCGCGCGGTCTTTTCGATCTTGTCCTCGCCCGCGTCCTCGTCGGAGGTCATGTGGCCCACGTCGGTAACGTTCATCACGTGCCGAACCGTATAGCCGTTGAACTCCAGCGCCCGCCGCAAAGTATCGACAAACAGAAACGCGCGCAGGTTCCCCAGATGCTGCGGCAAATAGACCGTCGGCCCGCACGAATAAAAGCTGACCGCCGCCGGCTCGCCCGGACGAAATTCCTCAATCTTGCGGCTGAGCGTGTTGTAAATCTGAAACGGCTTCACGTCGGCGACGGATTCAAATTATCCCGCCGCCACGCGCCCAAACAAGCGCCGCCAGACCTGGGCATCGGGCCAGATTGGCGGTGATGGCCACCGGTTGACCAACTTCCGGCGAACCGGTTTGGTAGCACCTCGGCGATCTCCACTCCGCCCTGGGCTTTATCGAGTGGTTGTATCTGAATCTTGAAACGGCGGCCTTTGCATTCAAGAATATGGACGATGGACCGGCTTGAACATTTGATCCGCTTCTATTCGACACTGAGCGAGGTTGAACAGAACATCGGCGGGGCACGCAGACTATCGGAATGTAACGGACGCATGGCTTGGCCGGAACGCGGCGTCTACTTCTTCCGGGAATCTGGCGAGAACCGGGCAGAAACCGGAACCGGATTGCGAGTCGTGAGAGTCGGGACTCACGCGCTGAAGAGGGGTGCCAGGACGACGATTTGGACGCGCTTGTCACAGCACAGGGGGCCACTGAGAACAGGCGGTGGCAACCAAAGGACCTCAATTTTCAGGTCTCTTGTTGGCGATGCGCTCATCGAACGCGACAGAAAAGATTACCCCACGTGGAACAAGGGCATTACGGCCAGCGCAGAAGTGCGTGCGGCCGAGCATCCGCTCGAGTGCGAGGTCAGCGACACCATCTGCGCAATGCCTTTCATGTGGTTTGCTATCGAAGACGAAGCAGGCCCGGAGAGTGCGCGCGGATATATCGAACGCAACTCAATCGCCCTGCTAAGCAACTACAATAAAGCTAAGATCGATCCTCCCTCAAAGACTTGGCTCGGCCATCGCTCCAATGTGGAGTTGGTGCGGGAATCAGGACTCTGGAATCAAAACCACGTCGCCGAAGCCTACGATCCTGCTTTCCTTGATAGGCTGGAAGAGCTGGTATCCATGACGGAGCGCGCGGCATGATCATCGTTATTCAGTGCGCCGCGACCAAGCGGCCGGGCGCGGGACACCTCAGATTGCCGGACGGAAAGCCGGTCGTTTTTGTGGCCGATCCTGAAGCGGCTCCCAATGATGATGCTTGTGTGCACGCGCGGCCTGACGATCGGGCAGAGAACGATAAGACTTGGCGAGATCAGTTGCTGTCATACAACGATGTCGAAGGCAATCCGCTCGGGTTGTACAAGGCCTATTATCTCTACGAGAATCAAATCTACGGTCGGCTCGTAGGTCGGTTTGGCCCAAACAATGTGTACATACTGTCGGCAGGTTGGGGGTTGGTCAGGGCCGACTTTCTGATGCCGTATTACGACATAACCTTCAGCCAAAGCGCCGAAACGTACAAACGCCGGCGAAAGGCGGATCGTTCTTATCGAGACTTTTGCATGCTGCCGAGAGATACGGATGAACAAATTATTTTCTTTGGCGGCAAGGACTACGTGCCCTTGTTCTGTGCGGTAACGAACGCGGCCGAGAGCCGGAGGAAGGTATTCTATAATTCGGCGCAGGCGCCGAAAGCGCCCGGCTGTGTGCTCGAACGGTTCGACACGCCGACAAAGACGAACTGGCATTACGAATGCGCTAAGCAATTTCTTATTGATCATACGCCCTGAAAGGGCGCGCGGAATCCTCCTCCCTTTCAGGACGGACGGTGCATTGCTGGCATGAAAGGCGAGAAAATCGAACGACTGTGGATTAAATCCTAGCGCGAACGTGGACTATATATGCCCGAGAGAATTTTCACGAGCGCCCCCGCGCAGTCGCGCGCTATTCTTTTGGGAGGCGGCCTTGGTCCCCCATACTCGCTCTCGATTCGACGATTCAAGATGAGTCGCATTGCCTCCTTAATCTCAGAGCGCACTCCCAGCTCCTCGATAGCCACCCAGAATGCACCCTTCTCATTTTTGTAATCCCGGGCACGGTTCTCGTCGCGCTCCATGATGATCCAGATCACTAAGCTTCGCGCCCCGTCTATCGCCAGAAGAGGACAAGAATCGACAAGATCGAGAATCGTCCAGAGGTTGTCCGTGATGAAAGTAGGAAGGCTGAGGCTGGAGATCCGGTCTCGCTCCGACTTCATCGGATGATCCAGTCCGCGAGTCCGCCGACGAAGCTCACTGAGAGCGTGATCAGCCCTCTCCTTCGCCTTCTCCTTCCAATACCTGATTGGGAAGAGAACATGCGCGGCAAGAAAGTCGGAATGCGCATGCCCGAAATCCTTCTTCAGGGCGTAGGCTTCCCCGCGCGAAAACCGCACCCACCCGTCGTTCTCGTGTACCGGAATCAGTGGCGCGAAAGCCTCCTCGACCGACTCGCTTCCCTCTCTAACGCGGCGCTCTGCCGCCTTGGCGTGCTCAACGATGGGAGACCAGTCCGGGAAGGCTTTCCCTTCCTCGTCGAATAGCTCCAACTTTACCCCTGCCTGATAGCAGGCCAACACAATCAAACACAGGCACTCTAGGCGGCGAGCGTCGAACGGAGCAATAAGAAATGTCAGTCGGGAGATCCCGTAGTCGTGAAGCTGACCCGCAACAAATTCGACCTTGTGTTTGTAAGTCTTCTTTAATTTAAAGCGCGCCGCTTCCGCGGGAACAGGCTGGTCGGCGTTAATGAAGCCGCAGTCCGGCGTCAGCACATAAACTGGCAGGCGCCCCGATTCTGTTACCGACTTGGCGCGCTTAACGCTATGGTCTCGATACCGATCCATTGGGAGCTCCGCCTTTGGATTCACTACTGCCAGGCAGAGCGTTCCCAACACCCCTTGTCCGCCGTTGACCCGCTCGGCGCTCTGGAGTCCCGTTATCTTCGTTTGAGCCATCTCTGCGAGCCCCGACGAGCGGGTGCTCGCCAACGGTGCTCATCAGTGCGAGCAAGAGCTATGGGGCAGGCTGCGCACGGAGCTTGCCACTGGTTGACGGGAGCGTATAGCGGCGCGGCCCTCAGAGGTCATTTCACGTTCCTTTTTTCGACCGCGTCCACCCAAAAACCTTTGTCTTCTTTGACCCTAACAGTGACTCGGATCTCTCCCTTTTTCCGCTTTCTCTGGGGATCCCCCTCAATTTTGTCAGCAATTTTCTTGGCAGTTTTTACGGCCAATGTCTCAAATCCATCGCCTTTCCTCGTTTGGTACATGAGGTCGTCGATTTCCTTATATGGGATCGCAGGAAATCGGGCTGGAGTTTCGACCCACGCTTTCACTTCGGGATAATGGGCCTTGTCTGCTAGTTGACATAGGAAAGGCTCGCGCTTCCTGCTCCATTTTGTCTTGTAGAAGACGATCCTTTTCATTGCGTTTTTCCGTGCTCCATTTTGACGGTGACTTTTGACCCATGCAACCGGCGTTAACCAAGGATCCGCAGCCCGGCGTCCCGCTCGGCGCTCTGGAGTCCCGGCAAGTTCGGATTTTGTCGAAGACCGCCTGGGCTGAGCCAATAGCCGCGTAGCAAAACAACCCTCTTTTTCCGGGGATCACCGGGAGCGGCCGGCTCGGTTTGCAGGTAGTCTCTATTGAGACTACACTGGTTCTGATGGCGAAGCGCAGAGCGATCTTCTCGCCAGACGCTGCGAGGCAATTCAAGCAGCTCAGTGCAGCGCAACGGTCGCGGCTCAAAGAGGCGATCAGGGCATCGCTCGTAGAAGGCGACGCCACGGTTGCCAACCGGAACCGCTTCCCGCTTCGGCGACCCTCCGAACACGCTAGCTTTGAGTTTCGGGCGGGAGAGCTTCGAGTCTTCTATCGAGTGCTCGATAGCGAAGTCAGAATTGTTCTGATCGGCCGCAAGGAAGGCAACCAGCTTTTAATCGACGGCAAGAGGTTTACGCTGTGAAGATAGAAAATGTCCGCGAGGTCAAGGCCAGGCTGAACCGGTTGATCGCTGAACTCCCGAAAACGGGCTCGGTCGTGATAACCAAAAACGGCAGAGCGTGTGCCGCGTTGATGCCAATTACCGAGGACACCGACCTGGAGGTCCTTGCGTTGTCTCAGAACAAACGCTTCTGGCGCATGTTCGATGCCGCCTACGAACGCGCCGAAAAAGCGGGCTGGGTCGATCTGGAAGACCTCGATTGACGCGGAATCTGCGTCTCGGGTCGCTACTTCGAGAAGGCCTTGCGCAGCGCCGCAGCCGACTCCGCGATGGCGGCCTTGCCCTTCTCGAATAACGCGCCCATCGAGAAGAAGCCGTGGACCATCCCCTCATATCGCGTCACCTCGGCCGGGACGCCGGCCGCCCGCAACTTCTCGCCGTACGCCTCGCCTTCGTCGCGCAGCGGATCGAACTCAGCCGTTATGATCAGCGCGGGCGGGAGTCCGTTTAGGTCCTTGGTCAGGGCCGGCGAGAACCTTGGGTCCTGCTTGTCGGCCCCCTTGCGGGCCAAGCGGGCCTCGGGATCGGTGGTCGATTGGTGCGTGGCGTTGCGGCGCCGCTCACCGTGGAAGTCGACGCTGGGGTTGCCCGGATCGTCCGGCGGAGTCTTGGGGTCAACATCTTTGCGCTGGAAGCTCTTGTGACTGGCCCAGGCCTCGATCAGCGTGCCGGCGACGGTGAAATGCTCGTCGGAGAGCAGGCCCTGGAGGCGGGCCTGGTCAAGCACCGCGCTGAAAAACTCTGCCGCCACCTCGCCCTTAAGCAGCCGCTCGCGGTTCTTGGTGAACACCGTCACATCCCACACCGGCTCATCCAGGTTGAGCCCCACGAACCAGCGAAACAGAAAATTGTAATCCAGTTGCTCCATCAGCAGCCGCTCGCTGCGCACCGGGTACAGGACCTGCAGCAAGAGCGCACGCAACAGCTTTTCCGGCGCGATCGAAGGACGCCCGTTGCGGGCGTAAAGCGCATCGAAGCCCGGCCCCAACTGCTTCAGCGCCACCTCCGCCATCGCCCGGATGGGGCGCAGCGGATGGTCTTGGGGCACCCGTCGCTCCGCCGAAATGTAGCTGAACATCCCAGACTGCTGGTGATCCGTCCCGCGCATCCTCACATCCTCCTCAAACCCCGCTCACTAGCTACTCTACATCATAATCCAATGAGAAACGACCGTTTTTCCGCATCCTGCTAGAGCGCCGCCGAGCGTCACAAACAGAGTTGAGCGGCGAAGGACAGCGCCAAGTGACCGTGCCCAACCCAGGGTTCTGCGATCTGATGGACTAGAGCAAAGCTTTTGTGAAGATGTCATCGGCTGCGGCCTCGGCAGCGATCCAACCACGACGGCCACGTCGTAAGCGCTTCGCGTGCCCGTCCCATACCGATGTGGAGGCCAAGTTCACGTCCGAACCTTATCTCCCGGGTATCGTGACCCCTCATAGTTGCATCTCCAACCAGATCTCCGCTCCGCTCTGTTCTATGCCGCCGCTTAGCTCCCTTTGAAGGCCCAGCGTTGGGCTGCTTTGCAGCCCAACGACAATTTACGTGGCGGGCAGCACGCCGCAATGGTGTCACTAGGGCTTCGCGGCAAGTGCCTTCACCGGCTGGCGAATGGCGGTAGCCTGCTCGAAGCCACTCGCGGCAACCTGCGCCGCCCCGACAAGCGGAAGTGGCCTGAGGGTTAAGCCCGGTTTGATCAGGGTTACGGTCTGAAAGTCGGTGCTCTCCAGCACCGGGAACTGATATCCATCAGTAGTTCGGGTCCATGCCGAAATCTGGAACAGATAGGCACAGGTGGTCGGTGGCACCCACACCGCGGGCGGGACCGGTCGGGTGTCGCTCGACACGCCCTGCCAATTGTTGGCCGCGTTTGCGTGAGCGGCATAGTTATCCGAATAGATACTCGCCGTGAGGCCCTGGCCATATTCGGCCGACAGGGCGAAGCTGTAGAGGTCACCTTCTGGATCAAACGCCTCATAGACAAGCTGCACGCCGTCCGTCGCCGACGACAGATTTACGATCGCGCATGGCGAGACGGGCGCTCCCGCGTGAAGAACGTCGATCAACTGGACCGTTGCCGGTTGATTGTCCAACTTAAGCGTCAACACCTGTGCCGGGGAAGGAACCGCGACGCCGGCCGCATTGAAGAACTGGAATTCGAACTGGTGGAGACCGTCAGGCTCGCCCGCCGTCGTCCACTGGAATACGAGGTTCTGGATCGTGTAGGAAAGCGCGGGATCCACCATCGAGTAGAAGCCATTCGAGTCCGGTCCGAAAGATTGCCAGACGTTGGTAGCGCCGACGATCTGAAAGTTCGCCCAGCTTTGGAGGATCGGGGTCCAGGCCGCGGCGGCCACGTCGGCCGCAGTGTTGCCGAATCTGTGCAGAACCTTGTACTTTCGGGCGCCGGCGGCCCACAAAGCGGTCAACGTCGCTCCGTCGCCGATTTGATTGAGGGTGCCGCTGAAGGCAGCATCCTGCGGGTTGAAGTAGTACGGTGTGGCAGCAGGGATGTTACAGTAGCCGTCAGCTCCAATGAAGCCAGTACCTACTAACCCAACACTCGCGATGACCGGGCCCGTGTTGCCGGAGAGCGCGTACGGCACGGTCGCGAGAATGATCTGGTTGAAGTCGCTAAAGTCTCCCAGTGGGTTGGGGGGCGTCTCGCCGACGAAGCTCGGCGACGACGTGGCGATTCTCAAGCCAAAGTCCACGACCGGCGCGGGCCCACTGGGGTCGATGGTAATGCCAAGGTCGGAGAGCGCGAAGGCGATTTGCCACTGGCGGTGGTTGGTCCCCGAATTCATCGACGGACCGAAGCCGATGCTGACTTGCGACGGGATAACCTGACTGTTAGGCGCCGGCCAAGTCGCGCCCGGGCCCGCCATCAGCCACATGCCCAGACGGTTCGGCGTGCCCGGCCAGGGGCTAAACAGCTTGTCCCGGTTCGAATCGATGACGCCGTTGTCGTTGATGTTGACGATGAACCAGAAGTAGTCGTTCGGGTTAGCGGTGCCAGTCTCGGCCGTCAGGTCAAGGCCGATGTACAAGTTAGTCGCATCATTCTGCGCCATAAGCGTTCCACGCGGGATCGCCATCGTCGCGGAACCGGACCAATCGCCGACCGGCAGGAGGCCGGTCAAAGGCGGAGGAGTCGGTCTCGTCCAGGTGCTTCGGATCGTCGTCATATAGATTCTCCATTTTGTGCGTTAAATTGGTACGTTATGCCGATGTGCCTTCGTTCTCGTAGCGTTCCCGGCCACGGTCTCTCGCCGCCTTTTACGCTCGCATAGGCCCCTCAGCGAGTCGCTAATCGGACGATCCTTGGTGTGCCCCTCCACACAAGGCAGCCGCGGCGTCGAATGCCATCATAGCTCCGTGAAGCGGGGAAACTCCGCGCAATTGCCGCTAGAGGCTCCACAGAGGCGTCCACACGAGCGTTGGTCCCGGCCTTATCGCCAGCTTCCAGCAATAGACGGTATTGTTGCCGCTGTTCGACACGCAGACACGCTCTTGGGAGTCCACCGAGATTCCTTCCGGCTGATCAAGAATCCCGCTGGGATTAGCTCCCCCGTTGGGGGTGCCTACTAGCGGGGGATTGACCTGCACCCCATTGGGGAGGAACGCGGCCACCTGGTTCGAGTAGTAGTCGGTGACGAGCAGCAATTTTTGATTATTGCCAACATTGTCGAATGCCAGACCTGTCGGTCCGCTTGCCGCGAAGGCTTGCAGCACGGGACCTGGGAAGTGATTTAGGCTGTACTCGTTAACGGAGTCAGGGGACGCTACCGGACCGAGACCGAGGAACAGGGTTTGCCCTTCGATCGTCATCACGCCTGGTGCCATGAAATTGATAAGGGGCGGGACCAACTGGCATGGGGGGTTGAAGAGAGCCACGCTGGCGTTGTTTGCTACGTAGAACCCACCGTTAGCGTCGAACGCTATACCGAGCGGACGTGTGATATTAGGGTTCACGCAACGACTAGCCAAGTGTCCCGCGGGAACGGTATAACATGTGATTGAGTTGCCTCTGGTGTTTGTCGCGCAGAGATTTCCCCCCGAATCGAAGGCGAGCCGAGTAGGTCCGTCCAGACCCGCCGGCGCGATCGCGGCAATAAAAGGCGGTTGTCCGGCCACTCTGGTGTTGAACACAAATATGCTGTTCGCGTTCGCTCCGATCGCTCCATAGTTCGCGATGTACAAGAGTCCATTGCCGTCAATCGCCATTCCCTCTGGAGAATTGAAAGCGGGGTGCGCGAAAGACGGAGCGGCTGAAGCTGTCAGCAGGAAAAAAGTGAGGACGAAAAGGGCTCGCCTCTTCGTCCCGTTCTGCCGGTCTATCCGGGTCCTGTGCCGTGTCCCTTGACCGCGGCTTGAGCGCGAGCCGAGCAGTGCCGGCGGTTTAATTCCCTTGTTGACGACGAGCGAATGCGTGACCATCGGGGACCTCCTTTGCGAAGCGAAAAGGCGAGCGGAAAGTTAACGGCGCAATACACCCCTCTTCCAGGTGCTTCGTATACGCCTGAATAGGCAAAGATGTCAAACGCAAAGGGGCGGTAAGTAGCGCATGCGTCCGACCGCGCAGCGAGCACCTGGGCCAGGTGAAGCGTGTCGATCGCCACGCCGCGGCGATGCGCTGCGCCCGCGATCTGCATCGGGCATCCGCAGTCATCGGCGACCAGCATGGCGGCGCCGCTCTCCGTGCGCACCCAGCTCGCGCCGCAGATCCAGATCGCGAAGAAAGAATTGTCCCGCCGCCACAAGCCCAAGCAAGCGGCGGGACTTGAAGCTTGGCGTGCTACCGCGCGAAGCTGAGGACCTCGACGCTGCCGTTCTTGTTCAACCCTGATGCACTGGACATCTGAGTTCGCGAAATCAGGATTGCAGATCGGCTTGTCGACCGCGGGACATTTGTACAGATTCGGCTGGATCACCTGGCATTTGGAGAGATCGAAGTTCGCCACGACCGACTCCTTCGCCGCATTCGGATTGGGCGTCGTGAACGAGGCGCATCCACCGAGCGTTGCAGTTCCGAGCCCAACGGCGAGCATCAGAGCCCCACCGATGCTTCGCGATGCGCCAGCGCGCACGCGTGACAACAAATCCTGCCCTCTATTCATAGTTTTCCCCTCGCCTCCCGGGATTTGAGCCTGTGCGAATACCGAGCCGAAGTTTCTATTTTGAATCCCGCTCAGTCCGTCTGCAAGCGCAGAGGTTCAAGCACCGTTTTGAATCAACGGCGCTTTCCGCGCGGCAATGGGCCAACCCTGCCTCGCGTTGGCCGCCCAAACATATCAAAGCAGATCTTAGGCGGTTCTCGTCGGCGTGCTCCCCGGTTTCCTACAGCCGGGATCTGCCGGGATGAAGGGTGTCTTTATTTCAGGTGAGAATACCGCGTCGCCTTAGCCTCATCGCGTATAGCAGCACGGAGAGAGTGGTGAGCCAGCCTAAGGACGCGAAGGCAAGTTCGCCAAGGTCGAATGCATCTATCCAGTTGGACATGAATATGGTGCGGATGTAGAGAACGAGCCCTAAGGCTAACACGCTGGTAAACCAGGGCACCGCTGCGCGGCGCAGGCGAAAGAGCGAAACTGCCGCGGCCAGACTGAGCCCCGCGATAACTATATCCGCCGCATAGTCGAACGCTCCAGGACTCGCGTAATCAGTATTCTGGTCCAGACCCAACGATGTGGTCCACGAAGGTATAACGATCAGGCTCAGCAACAGCCACGCCGCTGAAAGGCAGTAGGACAGGAATATGAGCCAGACAGTCTTGGGGCGTCTCATGTCTAGCCGCGCACTCGCTGTAGAATGAAATCAACCCGTTCAGAAACCGGTGCTTGGGGAACTTCGACAGGCTGATAGGCGGACTCGTAATAGGCCTTAAGTGTCAGAGGATACTCCGCAATAGCGTCGTCGTACGAGTGTCTTCGCTCCTGGTCGGGTTTGAAAATCTCCGGCCACGGCGGCGTGACGAAAACTCTTCGGGCGTACCTGTAGATAGCAGCGGCTGCGCGGTGATGCTCAGGAACGGCAACGTTGAGCGACCGCGAAAAGGTGACTATCTCCGGGATGCCGCGATCGAAGAACACCGGGCGACTTTGTTCCGTGACTTGCTCGAAGAGATACATGTATCGGGAGAGCAGGAGTTCGCGGAATTTCTCGCGATCCTGCCAGGGCGTTCCGTCGCCGCCGATCCGAACCTGCTCCTGAACGATTTGGCGCCCGGCTTCATCGACAGATAGAAATCCCCTTGCCCTCAGGGCGTCGATGATCGCCGATTTGCCGCCTCCGGAGCATCCGGTTACAACGTAAAAATTGTCCCGTTCGAAAGACGTCAAGTCAGTCCTCCTCTCCCCTAAGTTAAACCGGATCCGACGCGAGGCGGCGCGCCGCGTCTCACAAGCCCGTGAGCTTGTATGGAAACCTCTAACTCAGGACCTAGCGCGACGCGAGCACCTGGGCGAGATGAAGCGTTTCGAGCGCGAGGCTGCGCCGATGGGCTCCGCCCGCGATCTGCATCAGGCATCCGCAGTCATTGGCGACCAGCACCTGGGCGCCGCTCTCCGCTACGCGAGCGAGCTTGTCTTCGAGCATCGCGGCCGAGATGTGCGGGAATTTCACCGAGAACAGGCCGCCGAAGCCGCAGCATTCCTCGCGATCGCGCAGTTCGCACAGCCGGATACCGCGTACGCCGCTCAGCAGCCGCAGCGGCTCGTCGCGCGCGCCCAACTCGCGCAGCAGATGGCATGAAGGATGGTACGCGACGGCCCGCTCGAAGCGCGCGCCGACATCCTTGACCTTCAACTCGTTGACCAGGAACTGGGAGAACTCGAACACGCGCGGGGCGATTGCCTGCGCCCTACGACTCAAAGACGGATCATCCGCCAGCAGGTCGCGGTAGAAGACCTTGACCATCGTGGCGCACGATCCCGACGGAATTACGATCGGCGCGCCGGTATCGAAGCTGTCCAGAAAGCGCCGTGCCAGCTCGGCCGCCTCGCGGCGCAGCCCCTCGTTGAACGCCACCTGTCCGCAGCAGAAAGCGCCGCGCGCTGTGCGGACGCGCAGACCTAGCCGTTCAAGCACGGCGGTCGCCGCGGTCGGTACCTCGGGGAAAAACTCTTCCGCCAGGCAGGTCGAAAAGAGTTGTACCTCATCCATCGCGCCCTCGCACCAGGATCACGTGGAGGGCGCGCGGGCCATGCACGCCCATCACGATTCGCTTTTCGATGTCGGCGGTGCGGCTGGGCCCGGTGATCAGTGTGAGCCGGCGCTCCGCAAGCGTCGCCGGCCCGAGTTGCGCGAACATCGCCGCGAGGTCGGGCACGATTCGCTCTGCGCGCAGGATCACGACGCTAATCGGCGGCAGCAGCGTCAGCGCGCCCGGCCGGGTCGCATCGGCCGCGACCGCCAGCGTGGCCGTCGAAGCGATCCCATAGTCGGCCTCGGCCAGACCGAGATCGCATCGCGCGATTCGCGCCCTAATCGCGGCGCGATCGCTATCGGCGACCTGATCGGCGCGTACGATTTCGATCCCGGCGTGCGAGAGCGACGGCACGAACGCGTCGAGATCGATGGTAATCCCGCGGCCCATCGCGACACGGTGAACGTTTTCGGCGCGCGCGAGGACGCTCAGTTGTCCGGCGGCCTCGGCTTCGGAATTCGCGACGGTCGCATGGCCGCCCACCAGCTCGAGCTCGCGCACGAAGCCGGATATGAGGTCGCCTGCGCCGCAGAGAGCGTCGGGCTGCGCGCGTGGCGCCGGGTTCATGACGGGCGCGGCTTGGGAAAGTCGCGGCTTTCGGTCCAGTTGCTGAACGGCGGCGGCAGCTTGCGGATATAACCGTTGCGTGCGAACGGCTTGAGCGCGATCGCGGCGATCTTCCCGACGAATCGAATCAGCCGTGGATAGCGCGCCAGGCGGGCGAAGGCGCGCGCGCCCGATCGTGCCCGTTCGATCTCCGGCGGCCACTTGATCGGCGTTTTACTGCCCTCGCTCTCTTTCCAGCGCAGATGCAGCAGGATGCGCGGGATATCGATCTTGACCGGACAGACGTCGCGGCACGCGCCGCACAGCGTCGAGGCGAACGGCAGATGTCCGGCCGCGCTGCCGAACAGGGAAGGGCTGACAATCGATCCGATCGGTCCGCCGTAAGTCGCGCCGTAGGCGTGGCCGCCGATACGCCGATAAACCGGGCATACATTGAGGCACGCGCCGCATCGCAGGCAATACAGCGCCTCGCGCAACACCGGATCAGCCAGCATCGCGCGCCGCCCGTTGTCGAGGATTACCACATGAATCTCGCGCGGGCCGTCGAGCTCGCCCGGCTGCCGCGGATTAGTGATGAGGCTGGTATAGGTGGTGAGCTTCTGCCCGGTCGCGGTGCGCGCGAGAATTTCCAGAAAGTGGCTCAGGCCGGCGACGCTCGGAATCACCTTTTCGATTCCCATCACGGCGACGAAAGTCTCGGGCATCGAGGATGAAAGCCGCCGTTGCCTTCATTCTCGACCATCACCAGCGTGCCGGTCTCCGCGATCGCAAAGTTAACGCCGGCCACTCCCAGCTCCGCGCTCAGGAACACTTCGCGCAGCCGTTCGCGCGCGACCGCGGTGAGCTGCTCGGGCTCCGCAGTGTAGGGAATTCCAAACTTGTTGGCGAACAGCGCGCCGATGTCCTCTTTCGACAAATGGATCGCGGGCGTGATGATATGCGAGGGCCGCTCGCCGCGCAGTTGGACTATATATTCGCCGAGGTCGGTCTCGACCACCTCGATCCCGGCGCGTTCAAGCGCGGGATTGAGTTCGATCTCCTCGGTCGTCATCGACTTGCCCTTGACTGTGCGCCGCGCGCCGCACGCTTGCGCGACGCCGAGGATGTAGTCGCGCGCGGCCTCGGCGTCGGCTGCAAAGAACACCTTGCACTCGTTGGCTTCGAGCCGGTCTTTGAGCTGCCCCAGCAACTCATCGAGCCGGCCGATCGCATCTTCTTTGATCTCTCTCGCGCGATCGCGCTCGGCTTGGTACGGAGGAAATGCGGCGACCACCTCGGCGAGGTGTTCGAGATGGCGCCCGCTGGCGTTTTCGAGCTTGCGCCGCAGCTCGTGATCTTTCACCGCGGCGCGGCTGGCCGCAAAGAAATCGAACGGTTGGGGCGCAGAGGCCATCGCGCGCGCTGCGTCAGTTGATTCGCGCCACCTGGCGCATCAGGCGCACCACCGCGTCGCGCGCCACGTCGGCGGCGGGATGCGCGCCGGCCTGCGAGAGGAAGCTCTGAAAGTCGTCGAGCGCCGCCTGGAAGCATTCCAGGCGCTCGAACAGCGCGCCCCGCTCGGCCAGCTCGTCGAGCGAGCGCGGATCGAGCAGCAGGACGCGATCGAGCACCGCCAGCGCGCGCGTCCAATCCGACGCGTTCACGTAGATCGCCTTCAGGTTGCGGAGCAGGCGGACCAGGATCTGGCGCGTGCCGACCGCCTTGAGCATCGCGGGATGCACCTCTACGGGCTGGTTGTAGATCTCCGCCAGCCGCGCGCGAATCTCGTCGAGGCCCAGGATCACGCCGCCGCAGAACGGGTCGATCATCAACTCGCCGCGCTCGTCGACCGCCTTGACCAGGAAATGGGCCGGGAACGAGACCCCGTAGAGGTCGATTCCGACCCGCCGCCCGACTTCGAGATAGACTATCGAGAGCGTGATTGGAATTCCGAGGCGGCGGTCGAGGACCTCGTTGAGAAACGAGTTGCGCGGGTCGCTATAGCGGTCGCGATTACCTTCGAAGCCGCGCTCCTCGAACAGGAAATGCGAGAGCGCCTGCACGCGCTCGACGGTATCGGCGCCGGCGCGCACGGCCGGCTCCGCCTCGCGCGCCAGCGTGGCAAGCTGATCGATATACTTGTCGACGTCGAGCTCGGGATACTCTTCCTTGGCGATCAGCAGCGCGCCGCGCGCCAAGGGAACCGGCTCGCGCGCCGCGATCATCGCGAATTGATTCCGTGCATCGTTCATGGCCGGCGTCTATCAAGAGTCTCCGACGCGCGGCACCCGCTTGGCAAGCGCCGTTAATTGGCCGTTTCGCCAAGCGCAGCCTTGATTTCGCGGCCGGCTTCCGAATCGGGTTCGGTTCGCAGATGCCGATCCAGCGCGGCGCGCGCCGCGCTACCGCCCAATCGGCCCAGCGCCCACGCTGCGTGCGCTCGCACCAGCGCTTCGGGCTCCGCTTCCAGCGCGCGGATCAGCGGCGGCACCGCCTCGCGATTGCCGCTGTTGCCGAGCGCCACGCATGCGTTGCGCAATAGCCCGCGGCGCTTGGCCCGTTTGACGGCGCTGTGGCCATAGCGCCGCCGAAAGCCCGCGTCGTCGAGCGCCAGCAACTCGGCCAGCCGCGGCGCGAGTTCCTCGGCGCCATCGGAGGCGCGCGTATCGTTCCAGGGACAGACTTCCTGACAGATGTCGCAGCCGAAGATCCATTCGCCGAGCTTCGGCCTCAATGCGATCGGTATCGGGCCGCGATTTTCTATCGTCAGGTAGCTGATACATAGCCGCGGCTCCATCAGGTAACCGCCGGCGAGCGCGCCCGTGGGGCACAGGTCCAGGCATCGGCGGCAGGTGCCGCAATGATCGCGATACGGCTCGTGGTCGGGTTCCAGTTCGAGGTCGGTGAAAATCTCGCTCAGGAAAAAATACGAACCGTGTTCACGATTGAGCAGGTTGGTGTTCTTGCCGAACCATCCGATGCCCGCCTCAGTCGCCCATTCGCGCTCGAACACCGGCCCGGTATCGACGTAGGCGCGCGTCACCGCGCCGGGCCGCATCGCCGCGATCGTCCCGGCGACTACGCGCGCCTTCTTCAGCACCCGATCGTGATAGTCGATACCGAGCGCGTAAGCGGCGATTCGCCCGCGCAAGTCTGCCCGCCAGTCGATTCGCGGCGGCGCGGGCGTGTCGTAGGGATAGCCGAGACTCACCACCGAGCGCAGCCGCGGATCGAGCAGGCGCGGATCGAAACGCCGCTCGGGATCACGCGCGAGATAGGCCATGTCGGCATGGCGATCGGCGCCGAGCCATCCAGCGTAGAACTTCTCGCGATGGTCGAGCCGCCGCAGGCGCGCGAATCCGGCCAGCACAAAACCCTCGCGCTGCGCCGCCTTGACGATGGCCTCCTCCAGCTTCACGACCCTTCCAGTATACCTTCGCGCCGATTATGCCATCGCGAGTGGCCAGCGTAGTTGGTCACTTTGAATATTGGGTTGGTTCTGGCGTAAAGCGATAGGGTGTGCGGGCTCAATCCGATGATAGAGCCCATTCATGCGAGGCGCGGCGGCGGTCGGCGCACATTTGAGTCGCAAAGGCGCCGATACGCGCGCGACCATTAGCGGCAGAATTCAACTGTGCCCTGGGAATGACCCGCTATCGCGCTGCCTTGACTGAGCGGTCAGGCGTCATTACTTTCTAATCGGGATGCGGTGTGCTGCTGGCGCTCCCTTCCTGGAGGGTCACAAATGTCAGAGGAATTGCGCAATGAGCACAACGAACCCGCCTCGAACGGTTCGGCACCGGTCGATACTTCACTCAAGCTTACGCCCAAGGCGCTGGAAATCGTCAAGTCGATGCACTTGAAGGAGAAGCTCGGCGCCGAAGTCGGGCTTCGAATCGGCGTGACCGGCGGTGGATGCTCGGGATTCCAGTACGCGCTGAACTTCGATTCGCACAAGGATGGCGACGTCGTCACGGACTTGGACGGGATCAAGATTTACGTCGATGAACTGTCGCTGCCGTATATCGGCGGGATGACCCTCGATTACGTCGAGGGCCTGCACAACGCCGGATTTCGCTTCGACAATCCTCGCGCCAGCCGCACCTGCGGTTGTGGTTCGTCGTTCAGCGCCTGACGGAGTGAGCGGCGCGCCGCCGCAAATCGCTTCGCGTAGGTTCTTCGCCTTCGGCAAGCTCGGCTCAGAATGACAATCAGAGATCCTTTTGGGTGTCATCCTGAGAGTTTGTGAAGAAATTCGATTTTGGAGCGCCGAGGGGGCGTGGGCGAGAATGGGCGTGGGGAATTGGCGTTTGGTCGGTCGGTTGCTCGGCCGATTGGGCTTCATGATGCCGGCCGCTTCACAACCAGCCCAGCCTGATCGACCGCATCAGATTGTAGGTCAGTGCCGACCAGATTACGACGGTCAGCACCTTGCTCATGCCGCGCACCAGCAGGTGGTCAAGTCCGCGCCAGGTTTTGAGGTCGGCGTTGACCAGTTCGGCGCTGGCGGCGCGCTCCTTATAGATCTGCTTGCCTTCGGCCGAGGCCATGCGCTGGCGATAGGCAGCGATGGCCGGGGAGTCGCCGGGTTGCGGGCTGAGCGGATTGATATGGTAAGTCCGGTTCTCGTGCGGCGGGGAAAACACTTCCACCCCGCGTGCGGCGGCGCGCTCGACCGCCTCGAAGTTCATGTAACCGCCGTCCGCCAGGTGCTGTTGAGGAGCGCGCCCGGTGCGCCGCTCGAGCTCATCGAGCATGGGTTCCAACTGCCGGTTGTCGCTGCCGCGGTTGCAAACCCCGGTCCCCACGATGATCAGACTTTGGGTATCGGTGCCGAACTGCAGGTTGTAAGCGGGGCGAAAGCCGCCGTCGCCCAGCTTCATCACCCGCGCCTGGGGATCGGTGGTCGAAACCCTGACTTCGCGCCCGCGCTGGGGATGGTTCTTGGCCTGGCTGCGCTGCGCGCTCAATTGCTCCAACTCCGCCAGCGCCTGGCTGACACGCTGCTCGCGTTGGCGGGCCGCGCGCTGCCGTGCGGCTTGGACGCGCGCGCTGCGCTGCGGGTCGAGTTGCTCCTCCCGCTGGAGCGCTTCAAGATGGGCACGCGCAGCCTGGAGATGGCGCTCCAAGGTGGGCTGGCGATGGAACGAGGCCTGCCCCGCACTAGCCCGCACGCGGGTTCCGTCCTGCGCCACTCGATAAAGCCGCACCAGCCCCTTGTGGGTCAGCACCGCCAACACCTGACTCATCAAATCGTCCACCGCCGCACTGCTGCGAAAGTCGCTCAGGGTGTGATAGTTGACCGTTACCCCGCCGCAGATCCAGCGATACGCGTCATGCGCCTGGCTAAGCCGCGCGAGCTCCCGCGCGCTGCTCACCCCCTGGCTCAGCCCATACAGCCACAGCGCCAACAGGATCTTGGGGTCGGTCGCATCTCTACCCGCGCTTCCTTCGCGGGCCTTGATCGGCGCGTGAAACCGTTCCAGATCCAGCCCCTCCAGAATCCGCCAGATCGCCCGCGCCGGATGATCCGCAGCCAGCAACGACTCCAGATCGCACGGGCGCAGCAAAAGCTGCCGCCGATTCGCCTCCCGCAACCGCACCGCCTCGTCCATCACCGCACCTCCGCCTCACTCCCATCATCCACTTCTCAATCGCAAATGCGATCCTTCGAAGCCGAAAAATTCACAAACTCTGAGGCGAGCCTAGCGAAGCCGAAGGATCTACGCGAAGCGATTTAGCAGGTCACGTAAAGCGCTCCAAATCAGGGCCATTTGCTCTCCGGCCTGATATTCAGGCTCTCGCCCTCGCGGCGGCGATTCATGCGAGAGCTCGCCGGTCCCGGCCTGGCCAGGTTCAACCATCGGCTCGCCGAAGCGGGCTCGGCTCACGCGGTCAAGTTCATCTCGATCCTCAATGGCGGCAACGCCGACTTCATGGCCTTTGCGCTGTCGGCGGCGGGACCGCTGGCCGACTATCGACGCGGCGCAAGTCCCGATTCGGTCGAGGCCTGTCTGGCCGATCTGATGATCTACGCGGCGAATCTCTTCGCGCGCGACGAGATGCTCCGCGACGCCAGCGAGCTGGTCGCGCTGCTCGCGCGGATTCTCAATCTCGATCTGAAACGCGTGATGCTCAAGCGCGACCAATTGCGCAAGGCTCCGCGCTCCGAGGAATGGATGGTCTTCACCTGGCTGGTCGCTGACCTTGGCGGCGCCCCGCCGCAATATGACCCGGAACTTGAGCGCGGCTTCGGTTATCAGTACCTATCGTACATCGGGCAGTATCGGGCGATACTTGAGCGCGAGTTGAACCGAGCCGAATAGAATGAAGGACCTCGAAGACAGGGGCATAATCGTAACCGGCGCGAGTCGCGGAATCGGCCGCGCGATCGCGCTCGAAGTGGCGCGCCGCGGCGCCAACGTCGCGTTCAACTATTTGAAGAGCGAAGCGCCGGCGCTGGCGCTCAAGAGCGAAATCGAGGCGATGGGCGTCAAGGCGCTGGCCTTCCAGGCCGACGCCGGCGACTTGAAGCGCGTGCGCGAGATGGTGAATGCGACCAAGAGCGCCTTCGGCCGTATCGACGGCCTGGTCAACAACGCCGGACTCACCCGCGACAAGCTGATCGTGATGATGAGCGAAGACGACTGGGCCGAGGTGATTCGCACCAATCTGACCGGCGCTTACAACTTCGTCCGCGCCGCGGTCTTCATGATGATGAAGGCCCGGTCGGGCGCGATCCTCAACATCGCCTCGGTGAGCGGAATCGTCGGGATGGCGGGGCAGGTCAACTACTCGGCCTCCAAGGCGGGAGTGATCGGGCTCACCAAGGCGCTCGCCAAGGAAGTGGGACGGCTCAACGTGCGCGTCAACGCGATGGCGCTGGGCTTTATCGAGACCGACATGACGGCGACGATGCCGCCGGAGAATCGCGCCGCCGCTCTCAACCTGATTCCGCTGGGGCGCTTCGGCACCGTGGCCGACGCCGCGCCGGTCGCCGCGTTCCTGCTCTCCGACGCCGCTGCGTACATCACCGGCGCCGTTATCCAGGTGGACGGCGGCCTCGCGATGTAAGCGTCGCGCCACCGCACTCGCGAGGCGCTCCTGGCTGCCGGATCGCGGGCGGTTTTGGAGTCGGATGGCCGGCAGGGACGCCGGCCACTACCCTGAATGAAGCTCCTACATTGGGTAGGGGCCGGCCTCCGTGCCGGCCCGTGCTGTCAAAACCGCACACTGCCCGCCGACGAATCGCCTTGAAAGGCTCTGGCCGCGACGTGATAATCAGGCAGCAGTGATGGCGATGAGCGAAGAGGGCGGTTCTTTTTTCTTCGAGACCGACGTGCCGCAGGCTTCCCGCGAGCTGGCGGAGCTGCGGACCGCCGGCAACTACGTGGCGCCTTTTGAGGTGGTGCGCCGCCGCGTGATCGACGACTACTACGAAGGCAAGATGACCATCGACGCGACCGTGGTAATCAAGGTCGGCGATGCCGAGGACACCGAGGCCGCGCGCGGCGTCGGCGTGGTCCACGCGCTCGATCTCGCGCTCCGCAAGGCCCTGCTCAAGTACTTTCCTTTCCTCGAAGCGGTGCGCGTGACGGAGACGTACATGCACGGCAGCGGCGAATCGACCGAAGCCGAGGTCATGTCGATCAAGAAATTCTCCGACGGCCACAGCACCTGGGCCACGCTCGCCAAGTCGGCCAACACGGTTGAGGCCGGATGGTTGTCGCTGCTCGACGGTTACGAATGGCGTATCCACAGCGAGCAGCTCAAGCTCTTGCACGCCGCGCAAAACCCCCGCCTGTCGAGGCGCTGATATGGATCATCCCGCGGGCGTGGCGGGAACGGCGTCGCCGGGCAAGCTCGCGATCCTGATCGACGGGGCGTGCGATATGTGCCGCAGCGGTGCCGAGGCGGTCCGCCGCTACGACCGCAGCATGGCGATCGAAATCTTCGACCTGCAGGATCCAGCCCATCGTGAGCACTTTCCGCAATTCAAGCTCGACGAGCTGCTGGAGGAGCTGCACGCGGTGGACGATCGCGGACGCGTCTATCGTGGGGCGCGAGCGATCAACGAGATCCTGCGCCATCAGGACGGAATCACCGGATGGCTGGCGTATCTGTGGTACGTGCCGGGATTCCCGTGGCTCGCCGATCGCCAATACAAGCGGATCGCGGCCACGCGCTACGAACGCGCCGCGCACAGCAAGCTCAAGCCGCGCTCGTCGTAGAGCCCGCGCGATTTCCGCTCACGCCTGCGCGCGATCGAGAAGCTCGCGGGCGGCCCGCCGCATGTGATCGGTGATCTCGGCGCCGCCCAGCATCCGGGCGATCTCCTCGGCGCGATCCGCCGCCTTCAACGCGTTCACGCGGCTGCGCGTCGCGCCGCGGCGTTGCTCTTTTTCCACCACAAAGTGGGTATCGGCAAAGGCCGCGATCTGCGGCAGATGCGTGATGCAGAGCACCTGATGGTAGCGCGATAAGAGCTTGAGTTTGCGGCCCACCACTTCGGCGATCGCGCCGCCGATGCCCGCGTCCACCTCGTCGAAAATCAGGGTTGCGACGCCGCGCTTGCGCGCCTCCAGGCTCTTGAGCGCCAGCATGATCCGCGACAGCTCGCCGCCCGAGGCGATCTTCGCTAATGCCATCGGCGGCTGGCCCAGATTGGGCGACAGGTAAAACTCGGCGACATCGGAGCCGCTCGGTCCCAACGCCGCACCGGCGTGGACGAAGCCCGCCTCGCGCTCCGCGTAGTTCTCGATACGCGCCTCGAAGACCGGATTGCGCATCCCGAGCGCCTTCAACTCGGTTTCCATCCCGCGCTTGAGCTCTGCGCCGGCGCGATGGCGCCGCGCGCTGAGCTTTTTCGCGAGCGCCGCGAGCATATCGAGCGCGGCGGCAAGCTCGGCCTCGGCGCGCCCCTTGTTCTCCTCTATTTTTTCGAGCTCCGCGATCTCAGCGCGTGAGCGCGCCAGCGTCTCCAGCGCGGTCTCGAGCGTGCCGCCGTACTTGCGCTTGAGGCGGTTAAGCTCGGCCAGCCGGGTTTCGATCGCTTCGAGCCGCGCCGGATCGGCCTCGATTCGGTTCGCATACGAGCGCAGTTCGTGCGCGGCCTCTTCGAGGCTCAGGCGCGCCGCCGCGATCAATTCGAGCGGCTCGCTGAGCTTGCGATCGATCGCAGCCGCCTCGCCCAGCCGGGTCTGCGCGCGCGCGATCAGATCGAGTGCCGCATCCTGGGCTCCGTAGAGCATCTCCTGCGCGTCGTTGGCTGCGGCAGCGAGCTTGGCCGCGTTGGCAAGCACCGCGCGCGAGGCGGCCAGCTCCTCATCCTCGCCGGGCGCGATTTCTGCCCGCTCCAGCTCCGCCAGCTTGAAGCGCGCCAGCTCCATCAGGTCGGCGCGCTCGCGTTCCCGGCGCGCTAGTTCCTCCAGCCGCGCGCGAATGGCGGCCGCCCGCTCGTAAGCCGCGCCATATTCGGCGAGCTCCGATTCGAGCCCGGCGTAGCGATCGAGGATCTGCCGATGGGTTTCCGGGCGCAGCAGCAATTGCTGTTCGTGCTGGCCGTAAATCTGAACCAGTGCGGCGCCGGCTTTGGCCAGGCTGTTTACCGTCGCCAGCTCGTCGTTGATCACTACGCGCGAGCGGCCGGCCTCCGCGATCACGCGCCGCACCAGCAACTCGTGCTGATCGCCGCCCGGCAGCCGTTCGCCGTCGCGCAGGAATTCGCCGTCGCCCTCCAAATCGAACAACGCCTCGACCGCGGCTTCCTTCTGGTCGACGCGGATCAACTCCGGCGAGGCCCGCGCGCCCAGCAGCATCGCCAGCGCGCTCATGATGATCGTCTTGCCCGCGCCGGTCTCGCCGGAAAGCACATTGAGGCCGGGGCCGAACTGGAGCGCCGCCTCCTCGATAATCGCGAAGTTGCGGATTCGCAGCTCGAGCAGCACGCTTATCCCCAGCGCAGCTTGTCGCGCCAGATCTCGAAGTACGGATGGGTCGAACGGATCAGCGCCACCACGCTCTTGCTTTTGCGGACCTTGACCGCGTCGTCGGGCTCGAGCGGCACCATCTGCTGTCCGTCGAGCGTCAGCGCCGCCGCGAGCTTGCCGGTCACGCGGATCTCCAGCTCGAAGGTGTCGGGCAGGACCACCGGCCGGTTGCTCAGCGTATGCGGACAGATCGGCGCCAGCACCAGCGCGTTGAGCGTGGGAAATACGATCGGGCCGCCGGCGCTCAGCGCATAGGCCGTCGAGCCGGTGGGCGTCGCGACGATCAGCCCGTCGGCGCGATAGAAGCAGAACGGCTGGCGATCGGCGATCACTTCGATTTCGAGCAGCGTGCCGACTTCGCGCTTGTTGATCACCACGTCGTTCAGCGCGCGCAGGGGCTCTGCGTGCTCTGCCTTGCCGCCGCTAATCACCGAGGCCTCCAGCATGATACGGCGGTCAACTTCGTAGTCGCCGGCCAGCACACGCTCCAGCGAGCTGTGCGCCTCCGCGATCGTCGCTTGAGTCAAAAAGCCGAGCCCGCCGAGGTTGATGCCCAGGATCGGCGTCTCGCGCTCGCAGATCAGCCGCGCGATGGCCAGCAGCGTGCCGTCGCCGCCGAGCACCACGATCAGCTCCGCGCGCCGCGCCAGCTCTTCGATCGCCAGCGGCCGGGCGTTGATTTCCCGTGCCGTCGCCTCGGCGGCCATCGCGACCAGCTCCCGCGAGGTTATCCAGGCGCTGAGCTCGCGCGCGATAGCCAGCGCGTGGGGACTTTCGCGCTTGACGATCAAGCCGACATTCTTAATTGGGCGCTTCGCCACGGATGATCCTTGGAGTTCTGATGATGCTGGGAATTCTTATGATCCTTAGGAATTCTATTGAGGCCGCGCGTCGCCGCCGCCCGGACCCGGCTGCGAGGAGCCGCTGACGACTTTGTTCCCCTTAACATAAATGATCGCGACCGCATTGATGTAATACCCGGTCATGTTCTCGGAAGTCTGGCTCTTGCTGGCCTTGATCAGCAGGGCGTCGGCACCGGTCTCGCACGCCGCGCGCATCACGACCGGCATCACGTCGCTCTCCACTCCGAACCGGGGTCCAAGCCCCTCGATAATCGAGACTTGGCGAAAGTCGGTCAGCGGCTCGTCGCGCAGGATCGGCATCGTGCAGCCGGGCCCCTTGGCAGGCCGGCCCGAGGGTTCGATCTCGGAGACCGTAGCTTGCGGCGGCAGTTCGGCCGCTTTCAGGCATCCCGCGGCCAACGCCAGCGCCGCGGCGATCGCGAAAACTGCGGTTCGTGGCATCCTTAAGCAATAGCCGCGAGCGCCGCAGCCTCGCAAGCCGCCCCTCGCTTTCAGTGCCTCGCTTCTATATGAATTTCATCGCGGCGCCGACTTCGCGCCCGAGCTCTCACCATGACCCCCGCAAGCGTCAAAACCGCCGCTGCTAAAGCACCGCTGTTGGGCGCGCATGTGTCGATCGCCGGCGGCGTGCACGAGGCGCCGGCGCGCGGGCGGCAGATCGGATGCGATTGCATCCAGATTTTCACCAAGTCCTCCCGCCAATGGGCGGCAAAACCTTACGGCAGCGATGAGATCGAGGCTTTCAAGCGCAATCAGAAGGAACACGCGATTCGAACCGTAATCGCCCACGATTCCTACCTGCTCAATCTCGGTGCGCCTGACGAGCCGCTTCGCCAACGCTCCGTGAAAGGATTTATCGACGAGCTGGAGCGATGCGAGGCGCTCGGCCTGCCCTACCTGGTGGCGCATCCGGGCGCGCACGTCGGCTCGGGCGAGCAGGCGGGAATCGCCGCCATCGCGGGCTCGATCGATCAGGCGCATCAGGCCTGCGCGGGCTTCAAGGTGAAAGTCGCGCTGGAGATCACCGCCGGGCAGGGCAGCGTGCTGGGCTACTCGTTCGAGCAGATGGGCCGAATCTTCGACGCGGTGAAGGAAAACGAGCGCCTTAGGCTGTGCTTCGACACCCAGCACGCCTTTGCCGCCGGCTATGACCTGCGCGACGCCGCCGGCTACGAGCGCGCTTTCGCCGAGCTGGACCAGCATATCGGGCTCGACCGGCTGGCGGCTTTCCATATGAATGACTCGCTCAAGCCGTTTCACTCGCGCGTCGATCGGCACGAACATATCGGCAAGGGACACCTGGGAGTCGAGGCCTTCAGGCGGCTGGTCAACGACCCGCGCTTTTGCGGCATCCCGATGTGCCTGGAGACCGAGCCGGGCGAAGAGATGAAGGACATCGCGCAGGACCTCGCCACGCTGCGCAGCCTGTTGCAGTATTAGATCACAATGGCCAAACGGATTCTCACCGGCGATCGGCCGACCGGCCCGCTCCATCTGGGCCACTACGTCGGCTCACTGCAAAACCGCGTCCGGCTACAAAATGAATACGACACCTACATTCTGATCGCCGACGTGCAGGCGCTGACCGACAACTTTGAGCATCCCGAGACCCTGGGCGCCAACGTCTTTGAGGTCGCGCTCGACTATCTTGCCACCGGCCTCGATGCCGGCAGGTCGAAGATCGTGGTTCAGTCGATGGTGCCGGAACTGGCCGAGCTGACGATCTATTTCATGAATCTGGTCACGGTCGCCACGCTCGAGCGTAATCCGACCGTGAAGGACGAAATCAAGCAGCGCGAATTCGGCCGCAATATTCCGGTCGGCTTCTGGTCGTATCCGATTTCGCAGGCCGCCGACATCACGATCTTCAAGGCCGACCTAGTGCCGGTCGGCGAGGATCAGCTCCCGATGATCGAGCAGGCGCGCGAGATCGTGCGCCGCTTCAACTCGCTATACGGCAAGACGCTGATCGAGCCCAAGGCGATGCTCGGGAATATCGCGCGGCTGCCCGGAACCGACGGCGGCGCCAAGATGTCCAAGTCGCTGAAGAATTGTATCTACCTGGGTGACTCGTCCGAGACGCTGCGCAAGCGCGTGATGTCGATGTTCACCGACCCGACACGGATTCATCCCACCGATCCCGGCCATGTCGAAGGCAATCCGGTCTTCGCCTATCACGATGCGTTCAACGAAAATAAAGCCGAGGTCGAGGAGCTCAAGGAGCGCTATCGCAAGGGCACGGTCGGAGACGTAGAGGTCAAGCAGCGCTTGTTCGACGCGCTCGAAGCGTTTCTGGCCCCGATTCGCGAGCGGCGCGCCGCTTTTGCCGCCAAGCCTACAGAGGTCCGTGAAATCGTGATGGAAGGCACCCGCCGGGGACGCGCGACCGCGCAGGCCACGATGGCGCAAGTGCGCCACGCGATGAAGCTCGACTACGGCTTCGAAAAGCCGTAGGAGCGTCTGAATCCTCGGTCGATCAGGCGGATTTGACGGCCTGGTAGTGAGCCGCACTGGATGCCTCTCCCTCCGGGAGAGGCCGCGCGTCCTCGCGCGGGTGAGGGCGCGCACCCGAGAATTTTCGCGAGATCGCCCTCACCCCAGCCCTCTCCCGGAGGGAGAGGGATTCAGACAGTCGTATACTTGGCCGAGTAGTCGTTTTACGCCGCGCTCTTGAGCGCGCGGCTGTGGAACTCCAATCCGTGCGCGCCGGCGTCGACCTTGACCATTGAGCCGTCGCGGATCTCGCCCGCCAGCAACTTGCGTCCGAGCGCGGTCTCCAGCTCGCGCTGAATCATCCGCTTGAGCGGCCGTGCTCCGTAAACCGGATCGTAGCCGCGGTCGGCAAAGTAGTCGCGCGCCTTGGCGGTCAGCTCGAGGTCGATCTTCCGCTCGCTCAGGCGCTCGCTCAGCCGTTCGAGCTGGATATCGACGATCTTGCGCAACTCCTCGCGCTGCAGCGGATGGAACACCACGATCTCGTCGACGCGGTTTAAGAACTCCGGGCGGAAGCTCTGCCGCAGCACGTCGAGGCATTGGGTCTTCATCTGCTCGTAGTCCTGGCCCTTGAACGACAAGATCAACTGCCCGGCGATATTCGAGGTCATGATCACGACCGCATTCTTGAAGTCCACGGTGCGGCCATGGCCGTCGGTCAGCCGCCCGTCGTCGAGAATCTGGAGCAGCACGTTGAAGACGTCGGCGTGCGCCTTTTCGATTTCGTCGAACAGGATCACGCAGTACGGGCGCCGCCGCACCGCTTCGGTCAGTTGCCCGCCCTCGTCGTAGCCGACGTAGCCCGGCGGCGCGCCGACCAGCCGCGAGACGGTGTGCTTCTCCATGTACTCCGACATGTCGATCCGGATCATCGCGGCTTCATCGTCGAACAGGAACTGGGCGAGCGCGCGCGCTAGCTCGGTTTTGCCGACCCCGGTCGGCCCCAGGAAGATGAACGATCCGATCGGCCGGTTGGGATCCTTCAACCCCGCGCGCGCCCGCACCACCGCGTCGGCCACCGCCGAAACCGCCTCGTCCTGGCCGATTACGCGCTTGTGCAGATGCTCCTCCAGATGATTGAGCTTCTGCACCTCGCCTTCCAGCAGGCGCGAGACCGGAACCCCGGTCCATCGCGCGACCACCTCCGCGATATCCTCTTCGTCGACCTCTTCCTTGATCAGGCGCTCGCCGCCTTCTTTCCCGATCAGCTTCGACTCGTGCTCCGCCAATTGCTTTTCGAGGCCCGCGAGCTTGCCGTATTGCAGCTCGGCGAGCTTGTTGAGGTCGTACTCGCGGCGCGCTTTTTCGATCGCTAGTTTGGTCTGCTCGATCTCGGCCTTGAGTTTGGAGATTCCCTCCAGCCCCGACTTCTCGCTTTGCCATTGCGCGTTCAACCCGTCGCGTTTCTCGCGCGCTTCCGCCAGCTCTTTCTCGAGCTTCTCCAGCCGTTCGCGCGAAGCCTGATCGGTCTCGCGCTTGAGCGCCGCGCGCTCGATTTCCAACTGCATGATCCGGCGGTTGACCTCGTCGAGCTCGGCCGGCAGCGACTCTTTTTCGGTGCGCAGCTTGGCCGCGGCTTCGTCGATCAGGTCGATCGCCTTGTCGGGCAGAAAGCGGTCGGTGATGTAGCGTTTGGACAGCGTTGCCGCGGTCACCAGCGCGGAGTCCTTGATTCTAATCCCGTGATGGACTTCGTAGCGTTCCTTGAGCCCGCGCAGGATCGAAATCGTGTCTTCGACGCTCGGCTCTTCTACCATCACAGGCTGGAAGCGCCGCTCCAGCGCGGCGTCCTTCTCGATATGCTTGCGGTACTCATCCAGCGTGGTTGCGCCGATACAATGCAGCTCGCCCCGCGCGAGCATCGGCTTGAGCAGGTTGGAGGCGTCCATCGCGCCCTCGGCGGCGCCCGCACCGACCACGGTGTGGACCTCGTCGATAAACAGGATTACGTCTCCGGCCGACTCCTGCACCTCCTTGAGCACGGCCTTCAGCCGTTCCTCGAACTCGCCTCTGAACTTGGCGCCGGCGACCAGCGCGCCCATATCGAGCCCGACCACGCGCCGGTTCTTGAGTCCCTCGGGCACGTCGCCGGCCACGATTCGCTGGGCCAATCCTTCGACGATCGCAGTCTTGCCGACTCCCGGCTCGCCGATCAGCACGGGGTTGTTCTTGGTGCGCCGCGAGAGCACCTGGATGACGCGGCGGATCTCCTCGTCGCGGCCGATCACCGGGTCGAGCTTGCCGCCGGTAGCCATCGCGGTCAGGTCGCGTCCGTAGCGTTCCAGCGCCTGATAGGTTGCCTCGGGATTGGTGGACGTGACGCGCTGATTACCCCGCACCTTCTTGAGCGCGCCCATCAGCTTGTCGTGAGTCAGTCCCGCTTCGCGCAGAATCTTCGCGGCCGCGCCGGGCGAGTCCAGCGCAGCGACCAACACATGCTCTACCGAGATGTACTCGTCCTTGAGCTTGCCCGCTTCCTGCTCGGCCCGCGCGAGCACGCCGCTTAGCCGCTGGGTCATATAAACTTGGCCGGATTCTGCGCCGCCTCCGGTCACGCTCGGCAGCTTCTTGATCTCGTCGTTGAGCTTGCTGAGGGCCGACGCGCGATCGGCGCCGGCCAGTTTGAGCACTGACGAGGCGAGTCCCTGCTCGTCCTCCAGCAGCGCGACCAGCAGATGTTCGACGTCGACGGCCTGATGATGCGCGGTGAGCGCGGCGCTTTGGGCGCGCCCGAGCGCTTCCTGCAGCTTTTCGGTGAATCGGTTAGGGTCCATTGGCATTCAATTTAACCATTCCTAGGCTCTGGGCAACCGGAGCTTCGCATAGGGGGACGAGTGGCTGTCATTCTCGCGCGTCTGGAGGTCTGTCGCGCGAAGAATCTCGGATGGCCTGATCGGGATTCCTCGCGCGCGCCAGACACGCGCGCGGGAATGACAGACAGACGCGCGATCACTCGCCCGCGATCATCATCTCGCTGATCTTGATCGTCGGCGAGGCCGTGGACGAGCGCCAGTGCAGGTCGTTGCCGATCATCTCGATCGATTGAAACATCTCTTTCAGGTTGCCCGCGATCGTGATCTCCTGCACCGGGTAGGCCAGCTCGCCGTTTTCGATCCACATCCCGCTGGCGCCGCGCGAATAGTCGCCGGTTACCATGTTGATGCCGACTCCGATAAGCTCGGTGACGTATAGTCCCTGCTTCACCGAACGGATTATTTCTTCCGGCGAATAGGGTCCGGGTTGCAGATACAGATTGGCCGCGCTGACGGTCGGCGCCTCGCCGACCGAGCGGGCTGCGTTTCCGGTCGGTTCGAGCTTCAGCTTGCGCGCCGAGTAGCTGTCGAGCAGATAGCTTGCCAGCACTCCCTTCTCAACGATCGCCTTGCGCGTGGTCTTGAGTCCCTCGCCGTCGAACGGCTTTGATCCGAGCGCGCCCACGATTGTGCCGTCGTCCATGATCGTCACGTTGGGCGAAGCCACCTGCGTGCCGAGCCGGCCGATCAGAAAAGAGGCCCCGCGATATAAGGAGGGGCCCGACGCCGCACCCGCCATCGAGCGCATCAGGCCGCCGGCGAGATCGGGATCGTACACCACCGGCGCGCGGGTGGTCTTGATTTTTCGCGCCCCGAGCCGCCGCAGCGCCCGGCGCGCGGCGGTCAGCCCGACCGATTCGGGGTCTTCGAGCTTCTCGAAGCGGCGATTCGCGGTGTACCAGTAGTCGCGCTGCATCGAATCGCCATTCCGCGCGACCGGCACGCACGTCAGCGAGTACGAGGTGCCCGCATACTCGCCGGAGAATCCCTGGCTGTTGGCGAACATCACGCGATAGGTGCCCGAATCAAACTCGGCGCCTTCCGAGTTCTTGATTCGGCTGTCGAGCTTCAGGGCCGCTCCCTCGGCGGCGCGCGCCAGGCTCAGCGCCTTATCGGCGTCGATAATTCCATGCTTCGGATCGCTGAGCTCCAGCTCGGCGAGCATCCGCGGATGGAGCGCCGGATCGGGCAGGCCCGACCACGGATCGGACGCGGTCAGCCGCGCCAGCGCCACCGTCGACGCGACCAGGCTGCCGACCGCCGCGGAATCGAGGTCCGCGGTCGAGGCGGTAGCCGAAGACTGGCCGGTAAAGACGCGCAGGCCCAACCGGCGCTCGCGCGAGCTTTTGAGCTTCTCGACCGCGCCGAACCTCACGCCTGCGGAGAGCGATTCGGCGCCGACTATCAGGACCTCGGCAGCGGTCGCGCCTTTGCGTGACGCCTCCGCCAGCGCCCATTGCGCCAGTTCCAATCCTTCCATCGATAACGCTCCCTATGCGTGCGTGCCGCCGACCGTGATGCCGTCGATCCGGGTAGTCGGCAGCCCGACGCCCACCGGCACCGATTGTCCATCCTTGCCACAGGTCCCGATACCCGAGTCGAGTTCCAGATCGTTGCCGACCATCGAGACCCGCGTCAGCACGTCGGGTCCGTCGCCGATCAGCGTCGCGCCCTTGACCGGCCGCGTCACGTGGCCGTCCTCGATCAGGTATGCCTCGCTCGCCGAAAAGACGAACTTGCCGTTGGTGATATCGACCTGGCCGCCGCCGAAGCTGACCGCGTAGAGCCCGTGCTTGACCGAACCGATAATCTCCTCGGGAGTCGAGTCACCGGCGAGCATAAAGGTGTTGGTCATCCGCGGCATCGGGCTGTGCGCAAAGCTCTCGCGCCGGCCGTTTCCGGTCGGCGCAGTCTTCATCAGGCGCGCGTTGAGCCGATCCTGCAAGTAACCCCGCAGGATTCCCTTTTCGATCAGCACGGTGCGCGAAGTCGGCGTGCCTTCGTCGTCGACGTTGAGGCTGCCGCGGCGGTTGGGCATCGTGCCGTCGTCGATCACCGTACATAGCGGGCTTGCGACCTGCTGTCCGATCCGATTGGTGAAGGCGGACACACCTTTGCGGTTGAAGTCGCCCTCGAGCCCGTGGCCGATCGCCTCATGCAGCAGGATTCCCGGCCAGCCGTGCGCCAGCACCACCACCATTTCGCCCGCTGGAGCGTCGATCGCATCCAGGTTGACGATCGCCTGGCGCGCCGCTTCGAGCGCATATTGCTTCCAGCGTTCGCCCTCGAGCAGGTAGCGGTACTCGACGCGGCCACCACCGCCGAAGGTGCCTACCTGCCGGTTGCTCCCATCCTGCGCGATCACCGAAACGTTGAGCCGGCACAGCGGCTGCACGTCGGCGGCGATGCGTCCGTCGCTGTTGACGATCATCACCACTTTGCGCTCGGCCGCGAACGACGCGATCACGTTCTTCACGCGCGGATCATAGGCGCGCGCAACCTTGTCGATCTGGTCGAGCAGGCGGGCTTTCTCTTCGACCGGAACGTCGAGCGGCGTGGTCGGCAGGTCGTAGAGAGCGTGATGCGCGACCGGCTGGCCGACTTGGACCACGCCCGGGCGTTCGCCGCGCTGGTCGGCGATCGCGCGGGCGGCCTCGGCCGCCAGCTTCATCCGGTCGATCGTCACCTCGTCGGAATAGGCATAGCCGGTGCGATCTTCGGCACAGACCCGCACGCCAACGCCATGGCTGACGCTCTTGCTGGTCCGGTTGACCATCGATTCCTCGAGGCCGATCGATTCAGCGTCGCGATATTCGAAATAAAGGTCGGCGTAGTCGGCTTTGCGCTCCAGCGCGGTATCGAGAATCCGCTCGAAGGCGCGCTCGCTCATTCCAAAGCGGCTGAGAAAAAACTTGTCCGGGGCTAGTACTTCGTTGGCCATCGGCTGCTCCAAAAAGGGATTCGACTTCAGTCTATCAGAGCGGGTGCGCCTGTGCGCCGCATCGCAAAAGGAAACCATAGAGCAGCTTGTTCGTAGAAGCAGAAGCGGGTTGAAGAACGGGAAGGCGTGAGTTGTCCGAACTATCGCTATGCAGTCTTCCCTAGCTTTCCCCGGTCGTTCCAAATCTGTTTAATTGATATTCCGGGTGCGTTCCGTACGGGGCTCAAGCGACCGCGGCGGCCAGGTGCAAGACCGCGGCTTTCGGCGGGATCACCACACCTCAATAGGCGGGCTGGTGAACGACGATGCGAGCGATGAAGGCGACTGTGGCCGTGGCGCTGCTGCTCGTGGCCTCGCTACGGGTTGAGGCGGCCTCCGAGCCCGGTTTGACGGTCGACCAGTTGGTCGAGGTCGCGCTGGAAGCCAACCCGCAGGTCAAATCCGCGCGGGCCCGATGGAGGAGCGCGGAGCATTCGATCAAGCAGAACTACGCGCCAGCCGACCCGATCTTCACCTTCATGAACATCGACAGCGCGCGCAACCCGTTCCAGGAGGCCTCGGAACACACTCTGCAGGTCACGGAGTCTTTTCAGTTTCCGGGCAAAGCGCTTCTTCAGGCCGACAACGCCAAGCGGACGGCCGAAGTTGCGCGCCTGAGCTACGTCGCGACGCTTCGCGACCTCCGTGCACGGACCGAGTCCGCCTTCTATCAGGATCTCCTCGACTACGCGCTGGCGGACGTGACTGCTGAGCGCGTCGCCAATTTAAGACGCGTCCTGCAAGTCACGCAGGTTGCTTATTCCGCGAGCCAGGTCACGCAAACCGATTTCATCAGCGCCGAAGTCGATCTCGCTGCGGCGCAGCAGCAAGAGGATCAGTCGCGGGTCGCCGAACAGAACGATCGCACCCAGTTGAACCAGCTTCTCTACCGGCCGCCCGACGAGCCGCTGCCGCTGGATCGGAGTCTCGAGCTCAACCCCATCACGATCCCGCTCGACACGCTTTCCGACCGCGCGATCGCGGTTCGACAGGAAATAATCGAGGCGGCGCTCGGCGAGCGCAATTCCGCCACCGCCCTGCAACTGGCGAAGCTCGAATATGCTCCCGATTACTCGGTCGGTTATATTTTTGACGATTATCTGGTCACCAGCGGCGCGCCGGCTTCCCACCGCATCGAAGATCACAGTGTCACGATCGGCTTTAACCTGCCGATTTTTTTCTGGCTCAGGCAGAGCGAAGATGTGACCAAAGCCGAATACGATCTGGACGCGGCGCGCTCCGACCTGAGCTCGATAAAGAGCCAGACCGCCGCGGCGGTGACAACGCTGTACCGCTCGGCGCAACTGGCCTACCGGTCCGCGAGGCTCTATCGCAACACGCTGATCGCGCTCGCGCGCCAGGATTTCGAGGTCGCGCTGACGGCCTATTCTGCGGGGAAGGTCGACTTTACGACCCTGACCGCAGCGCTCCTGCGAAGCTACGATTCGCGGACCGCCTACCTGCAGGCCGCCAACCAGTTCCTCGCCGCGAGGGTCGCGCTGGAACAGGCGATCGGGGAGCCGCTGCCGAAATGATCGCGCGTGGATTTTGGCCGGCGGCGATCGTGGCAGGCGTGATCGCCGTGCTCGGCTCCGGATGCGAAAGCTCGCCGGCCAGCCGCGCCGCCAGCGAACCGACGGCCGCGATCCCGCAGCTTGTCCATCAGTCCAGCGGTCCCGAGCTGATGAAACTGGAGCAGCAGGACGTGCCGGGGATGCAATTCGCGGCGGTGACCAGAGTCGAGTTGCCCGCGGCGCTCGAGACCAGCGGGCAAATCAGCTTCGACGATCGCCGGGTCGCGTCGATTGTCTCGCGCGTGGCCGGGCGAATCGACGCGACCCGCGTCTCGCTCTGGGACACGGTGCGGCGCGGCGAGCCGATCGTCGCGCTCTACAGCCCCGATTTCATGACTGCGCAAGCCGAGTACCTGCAGGCGCTCTCGACCTCGCATTTGAGCGCGATGCCGGGTATCGCGGACGCCGGTGGGCTGGCGGCGGCGATGGCATCGGCGGCCAAGCGCAAACTCGAGTTGCTGGGAATGGCAGATTCTGACATCGCCGCGATCAAGGCGCCGACCCCGACCGTCTGGATGCGCGCGCCGATCAACGGGATCGTGGTCGAAAACAAAGCGATCCGCGGCGGCGCGGTGAATCCGGGCGACATGCTGTTCACCGTCGGCACCATCGACGACGTATGGATCACCGCCGACATCTACGAAGACGATTTGGCCCGCGTCCATGAAGGCCAGCAGCTCGAGGCCCTCACGACCACCTTTCCCGATCAGGTCTTCAAGGGCACGATCGCGAAGATCAGCCCCAACATCGATCCGAATACGCATACCGCGCAGATTCGCTGCGCGGTGCGCAACCCGGGCGGCAAGCTGAAGCCGCAGATGCTCGCGCGCGTCAGGATCATCACCGCGCCGGGGGCCGCGCTGGTAGTGCCACAGACCGCGCTGGTTTTCGAGACCGATAGCTACTACGCATTCGTGCAGGTCAAAGAAGGTCTGATCGAGCGGCGGCGAGTGACTATCGGTTCATGGAACGAGCAGGGCTACGCGCGCATCATCTCGGGACTCGGCGACGGCGAGCGCGTGGTTTCGAGCGAATCGATGCAAGTCGACGCGCTGTGGCATCAGGCCCATGGCGAGAGTTCCTGACCGCGGGAGTTCCAGGCGATGATTCGCGCCCTGATGGGGCTCGCGCTCCAGGAGCGCGTAATCGTCATCGGCGCCGCGCTCGCGCTGGTGGTCGCCGGGATCTATTCGTTCGCCTCGCTCGATATCGAGGCCTATCCCGATCCGGTTCAGCCGATGGTCGAGGTGCTGACGCTGCCTAGCGGACTCAGCGCTGAAGAGGTGGAGAAGCTGGTCACGGTTCCGCTCGAAGTGGGGATGGCCGGGATGCGCGATCTTCAGGCGATGCGCTCGATCTCGCTGTTCGGCCTCTCGGACATCCGTTGTTACTTCGAGTGGGATAGTGACTACTACCAGGACCGCGTCGAGACCATCAACCGGCTCGGTTTCATCAACTTGCCGCGCGGAATCGCGCCGGGCATCTCGCCCGAAAATCCCATCGGCGAGGTTTACCGCTACTGGATTCAAAGTCCCTATCGCGACCTGATCGCCGAGAAGGAAGTCGAAGACTGGGTGCTCGAAAAACAGCTCAAGACCGTGCCCGGCGTGCTCGACGTCTCGGGCTTCGGCGGACTCACCAAGGAATACCACGTCGAAGTCGACCCGCAGAAACTCAATTACTACCAGGTCCCGCTGGCGACGCTGATCAACTCGATCGCGAATTCCAACACCAACGTCGGCGGCAACTACCTGACCGTAGGCGAGCAGGCTTTCGACGTGAGAGGCATCGGTTTCATCCATTCGCTCGACGACATCGGCAACATCGTGTTGTCAGCCAACAAATCCACGCCGGTCCGGGTGTCCAATGTCGCCGACGTGAACATCGGCTATGCGCCGCGGCTGGGAATCGTCGGGATGGTCCAGCGCGGGGCAGGCGGCGACCGTGACGAGGTCGTGACCGGAATCGTCCTGATGCGCCGGGGCGGTAACACACTTGCGACGCTCAAGGGCGTGGAGGCCAAGGTCAAGGAGATCAATCGCGCGGGGCTGATGCCGCCGGCTACAAGGTTGTTCCCTACTACGATCGCACCGGGCTGGTCGATACGACGCTGCGCACGGTGATCGAAAACCTTTCGATCGGGATGGCGCTGGTGTTCCTGGTGCTGGTCTTCTTCCTGGGTAATTTGCGCACCGCGATCATCGCCGCGATTAACATCCCGCTCGCGTTGCTGGGCGCGTTCACGCTGATGCGTCTGTCGGACACGCCCGCCAATCTCATCTCATTGGGCGCGATCGACTTCGGCATCATCATCGACACCAGCGTAATCGTGATGGAGAACATCCATCGCCATCTGGCTGCGGGCGAGTCTCCGCACGAGAGTACCCATCACGTTATCCTGCGCGCGGCGCAGGAAGTGGGCGGCCCGATGTTTTTCTCGACGCTGATCTTCATGATCGCGTTCCTGCCGCTGTTCACGATGCGCGGCGTGGAAGGCGCGATTTTCTCGCCGATGTCGCATACCTACGCCTACGGGCTGGGCGTCGCGATCCTGCTCGCGGCGACCCTTTCGCCGGTGCTGGCTTCCTTCCTGCTCGACAAGAACATCGGCGAGTCGCGCAACTTCGTGTGGGCGGCGATTCAGCGCCTGTATCACCGCATGTTCGTGCGCGTGCTCACCTGGCCCAGGCTGACCTTGGCTGTGATCGCAGTGATGGTCGTGAGTGCGCTCTCGCTGTTTCCCCGCCTGGGCGGCGAATTCCTGCCCAAGCTGGAAGAGGGCAACGTGTGGGCGCGCGCGACGATGCCGCTGACGATCTCGCTGGAGCACGGCGCCGGGCTGGTCTCCAGGATGCGCCGCATCTTCATCACGTTTCCCGAGGTTACCCAAGTGGTCTCGCAACTCGGGCGCCCCGACGACGGCACCGAGACCACCGGCTTCTTCAACGCCGAGTTCAGCATCGATCTGAAACCCAGCTCGCAATGGCGGCCGGGTCTGACCAAGCCCGACTTGGTCAGTGAGATGGACGGCAAGCTGCGCCAGGAATTTCCCGGCGTCAGCTTCGGCTACTCGCAGAATATCGAAGACAACATCGATGAGGCGCTCTCCGGCGTAAAGGGCACCAACTCGGTCAAGGTCTTCGGCGGCGATCTGGCGGAGGACGAGCGCGTGGCCAACCAGGTGATGGAGGTGATGACCGGCATTCCCGGTATCGTGGATACCGCGGTCTATCGCTCGATGGGCCAGCCCAATCTGCTGATCACGCCCGACCGCGCCTCGTGCTCGCGCTACGGGCTGAATGTCGGCGACGTTGCGGCGGTGGTGCAGGCGGCGATCGGCGGCCAGGCGGTCACGCAGGTGCTGGAGGGCGATCGCCGCTTCGATTTGGTCGTGCGCTGGAAGCCCGAGTACCGCACCAGCCTGGAGGCGATCCGGCAGATTCGCGTCGAGCTTCCCGGCGGCGGTTTCGTGCCGCTGGGACAGGTCGCCGACATCAGGGCTGCGGAGGGTGCGTCGTTCATCTATCGTGAGGGCCTGGAGCGATACGTTCCGATCCGGTTCGCCGTGCGCGACCGTGATCTGCAGAGCGCGGTGCAGGAGGCCAAAAGCCAGGTTGCTCGCGAGGTCACACTGCCCGAAGGCGTGCATCTGGAATGGGCCGGCGAGTACGGCGAGCTGCAACAGGCCAATCGCCGCCTGGAGATCGTCGTGCCGTTCGCGCTGGTGCTGATCGCCGGCGTGCTCTATGGCGCGACGCTCTCGCTGATCGACACCTTTATCATCATGGCGCAGGTGCCGGTGGCCTGTCTGGGTGGAGTGCTCGCGCTCTACATCACCGGCACGCCGTTCAGCGTCTCGGCCGCGGTCGGCTTTATATCGATCTTCGGGATCGCGGTGATGGACGGGATACTGCTGAGCTTCTACATCCGGCAGCTCTGGAACGAGGGCAATCGTTTCGCCGAATCGATCGTGCTGGGCTCGGATCGCCGGCTGCGCGCGACGATGATGACCGATCTGGTCGACGCTCTGGGGCTGCTGCCGGCCGCGCTCTCAACCCGGATCGGCGCGCAGACCCAGCGCCCGCTCGCGATCGTCGTAATTGGCGGAGCGCTCACCATCATGGTTCTGACCCGCGTGCTTCAGCCGGTGCTGATCTATCTGTGCCATCGGCGCCTGCGCCTGGCCGACGAGCACGGCGCGCAAACGATTAGCAGCCGCTGGTAGCGTCCCTGGCTAAGAACTGGCTGGATGCTCGGCCGGAAGCTTCAATAGGCCTTCGCGAACAGAGCGCGCTCCGTGGCGGTCTCGCCGCAGACGATGCATTTGCCCGGTGCGCCCTTCTGATCGAGCGGGATCGCCCGGCAGGTCGCGCGGGTCTGTTCGCGAATCGTGGTCTCGCAAACCGGGTTTCCGCACCAATGGATATCGGCGAAACCGCCGCCGCCTTCGCCCTCCATCTGCGTGCGCAGGCTTGCATAGTCGCTGAACTGGCGCGTCTCGCTGTCGCGTAACCTTTTGGCTTGCTCGTGGAGGTTGCGCTGAATTTCATTCAGAATCGCGGGAGCGTTTTCCGCCAGCGCTTCCATCTTGAGCTTCGATTTGTTCTGCCCTGCCGGCAAATCGCGGCGCGCGGCGACGGCTTCGCCGGCGGCGACGTCGCGCGGCCCGATCTCGATCCGAAGCGGCACGCCGCGCATCTCCAGGTCGTTGAACTTGAACCCCGGCGTGACGCCCTCGCGCTCGTCAACCCGCGCGCGTATGCCGGCGCGCTCCAGTCCTAGGAGCGCCGTCCGCGCGGCCGCCAGGACCTGGTCGCGCTCCTCGGGCTTGCGGAATATGGGCACGATGACGACCTGGGTGGGAGCCAGCGTGGGCGGGATGCGCAAGCCCTGGTCGTCGCCGTGGGCCATCACGATCGCGCCGAGCAGCCGCGTCGAGACGCCCCAACTGGTCTGCCACGGCTGCTGAAGCTCGTTGCGCTCGTCGAGATAGCGGATTTCAAAGGCGCGCGCGAAGTTCTGCCCCAAAAAATGTGTAGTGCCGCATTGGAGCGCGCGGCCGTCGCCCATCAAGCCCTCGACGGTGTAGGTCTCGTCCGCGCCGGGAAAGCGCTCCGCCGCGCTCTTACGGCCGGCCACCACCGGAATCGCCAGAAAGTCCTCGCAGAAGGCGCGATACAGATCGAGGATCATCAGCGTCTCGCGCTCGGCCTCGGCGCGCGTGGCGTGGGCCGTGTGGCCCTCCTGCCACAAAAATTCCAGGGTGCGCAGGAACAGCCGGGTGCGCATCTCCCATCGCACGACGTTGCACCATTGATTGATCATCATCGGCAGGTCGCGATGGGAATGAATCCACTGCGCGAAAAAATGGTTGATGATCGTCTCGGAGGTCGGGCGCACGACCAGCGGCTCTTCCAGTTCCTTGCCGCCGCCGTGAGTCACAACTGCGACCTCGGGCGCAAAGCCCTTGACGTGCTGCGCCTCTTTGTTGAGAAAGCTTTGCGGGATGAAGAGCGGGAAATAGGCGTTGCGGGCGCCGGTCTTCTTGATTCGCCGATCCAGCTCGTCGCGTAGCGTCTCCCAGATCGCAAAGCCGTCGGGCCGGAAAACGATACAGCCGCGCACCGGAGAATAGTCAGCCAGCTCGGCGCGCAGCACCACGTCGTTGTACCAGGCCGCGAAGTCCTGGCTGCGCGGCGTGATCTTCCGTTCGTCCGGCTTGCGCTCGTCCTGTTTGTCCGCCATCGAAGTTACTATTCAGACCGAGAGCGCCGCGCGATTCAACCGCGATCGCGCTGATCTCGCCGATACGCGCGATTCAGGCCGCGACCGGCCGGCCTTCGCGGCAGGCCCGCATGAAATCAAAAACCGGGAAGTGCTGGCCCAGGATTTTCGTGCCGGCGGGAGCGTAATGATAGACCAGTGCGGCGCGCCGCGACGCGGCCCGATTGTCGAACGAGCGATGCATCAGGTTGGCGTTGAATATCAGCACGTCGCCGGGATTCATCAGCACCGGGATCTCGCCGCTGAAATCCTGATCGACGATTTCCAGGTAGCCGTAGTTCGATCCGGCGCGCTGCGGCACCACGTGCGGATGGACGGGCTCGCGATGCGATCCCGGCAGCACGACCAGGCATCCGTTTTCCAGCGTCGCCGCGCTGATCGCGAGCCACACTCCGATCTGCGGGCGGTCGAACTGGAAGTAGAAGGAATCCTGATGGTACGGCTGGCCCATCGCGCCCGGATTTTTGAAGATCATCTGGCTCTGGAAACAGTCGAGGTCGCGGCCCATCAGGTCGGCGAGCGCCTCCAGCAGCGCCGGCAACTTCGCGAAGGCGGCAAAGCGCGGCCGCCGATGGAGCGTGAACACTTTCGAGACGTGATCCTCGGGAACCTGCGCCTGGAGGTTCGGCTTCTTCTCGAGATGAATCATCGCGCCATCAACGTTGTAGAACTGGCTGTCGGGGTTGGCAGCCGGAACGATCCGGCGCACCAGCTCGATCGTCTCGGCCAGCATCGCGTCGCCCGCGGCCGGCTCGATCAGCCGTTCGAGGATGAAAAATCCATCGCGCTGCCAAGCCGCTTTATGTTCTGCGCGCAGCATCTCAGTAGCGCCAACTGAGCGGCGTCTTCCCTACTCCATCGTCAGCGCGGCGCGAGTGATTGCTACGTCCTTCTGGCGATTGATCCACTCGGCCTGGTTGAACGCATCATTGATCTTCGCGAGCGGGAACTTGTGCGACAGCACCTTGCCGATCGGATACTTCTCGCGCGTGCGTTCCAGGAAATGGAGCGCCTTGGGAATCACCCACGGATCGTACATCACGACCCCGATGATCTTCTTGTTGCCCCACACCAGCGCGGACGGATCGATCGGCACGCTCTGGCCCATCGAAATGTTCCCGATCTCCAAGTACGTTCCGCCCTGGCGGACCATCATCAGGCCCTCCGGAACCACCGCCGGCAGGCCGACCAGCTCGCAAACCACGTCGGCGCCGCGCCCTTTGGTCACGTCGAATACCTTTCCGAGCGCGCTCTCCTTGGTGATATCGACCGTTACGTCGGCGCCGAACTGCTTGGCCAATTCCAGCCGCGCCGGCACGCCGTCGATCGCGATGATCAGCCCGGCGCCCATCTCGCGCGCGACTGCGATCGCATTGAGCCCGAGCCCTCCCGCACCCTGAATCGCGACTGTATCGTCAACGCGCAAACCGACTTGGCTCAGTCCGTAGATCACCTGGCTGAGCGCGCAATTCACCGGCGCGACCAGCTCGTCGGACAGCGAATCGGGAACCTTGAAGACGAACATTCCAGGCCGCAGGTAGTAGTACTCCGCAAACCCGCCCAGAAAGTGCGGCGGATTCTTGATCGAGCCGGTCATGTTGTTGAGCTTGTTGGGACATGCGGCGCGATGGCCAAGCAAGCACTGGTAGCACTTGCCGCACGGATTGAAATAGCAATAGACGATTCGGTCGCCCTCCTTGAGCGAGTCGCCCATGCTGTCGGTGGAGACGCCGGCGCCGAGCTTCGCGACCCGGCCGGTCATCTCGTGGCCGAAAATCGCGCCCTCGGGCGGAATCGGTAGCGGCAGATCACCGCGCCAGATATGCAGGTCCGAGCCGCATATGTTCGCCATCGATACCTTGATTAGAATCGCGCCCGGCTCGACCTCCGGGATCGGAAATTCCTGGATTTCGTATGGCTGGCGAAATGCCTTGAGTACCGCGGCTTTACCCTTCATGCTGCTCCTTGACCTCGCTTGTCGGCGCCGATTCAATCATCGTGATGGCGACCCGTGTCGCAGCTTAGTCTGGAGATTCCGATGTTATCAATAGAAACGCGCGAATCGGACCGCGCCATGCGGCGGCCCAACTCTGTGGCGCTTGCGATTCTGGTGTTGCTCGCGATTGCGGCGAGCGCGCCCTCCGCCGCTGGCCAGGACGCTCCCACCCCTTCGATTCCGCCCGGCCTCAGAACGATCATCGTCGAGGGGAATGGCGAGGTCCGCGCCAAGCCGGACACCGCTTCGATCAACGTCGCCATAGAGACTCATGCCGCGACCGCCGATCAAGCTTCGCAACTCAACGCCACGCTGGCTGACAAGGTGTCCACAGCGCTCAGGTCCAAGCTGGGCGACAAAGGGCGGATCGAGACCGGCGGGTATTCGCTTGTTCCGCAGTATGACCAGCGCCCGGGACACCAGACTGGGCGGGTGATCGGCTACAGCGCGGTGAATTCGGTTACGGTAGAGACCGGCGACACCAGTCTTATCGGGCCATTGGTCGACACCGCGATCGTAGCAGGGTCGAATCGAATCAACTCCCTTGAGTTCACGCTCAAGAACGACACGCAGGCGCGCGGTGAGGCCGTCGCGAAGGCCTCCAAAGATGCGCAGGCTCAGGCGAGCGCCCTCGCGGCGAGCCTCGACGTGAAACTCAAACGCATCTATACCGCCTCGACCGTCTCGGAGGTCCAGGCGACGGCCTTCTCGGGATTCCAGGTCAGCGGCATGGCGACGGGCGCCTCCCGTGGTTTCGGCACCCAGACGCCAATGGAGGCCGGCGAGGTCACCGTTCCCGCCCATGTCTCGCTCGTCTACGAAATCGAATGACTAATGCTCAAGCCCGGTGATTCAGCCCCGCCGTTAGGGTACTTCGAGGGCCGGATGGCTGATGTGCAACAGCCGGCGCCGTGACGCCCTACTCTTCGCTCGCCGCCTTCCTGGCTCACTACCGCTCGCTCAAGCGGCTCGCGGAGAAGGAGAAACTGATCGACATTGGCGGAGGCCTACTCGTTCCGCCGGATGCCGACGAAGCCTTGGCGAGAGACGAGCTGCTCGAAGAGATGCAGAAGCTGATCGATTCGGCCGGTCCAGACGTCCGCGCTGCGCTTGACTCTCCTGACGAGAGGAGCAAAAAACCCTACGGAAAAGCGGCGCGCCATCGCGAACGCGCCGAGCGCATCCTGCGGCGCGCGCTCCTCGAGCGCGGCGCGCTGACCGGATGATCGCCACGCGATGATCCTCTACCTCCTCCGCCGGCTGGTGTTTGGCGCCGCGGTTCTGATCGGCACTTCGCTCGTGACTTTTTCGCTGGCGTTCGTGGTGCCCGCCGATCCGGCGGTCGCGATCGCGGGCGCCAAGGCCGACCCGCAAACGCTCGCGACGATCCGGCACGAGCTGGGACTCGATTTGCCGGTATACGTCCAATACGCGCGCTATCTCGACCGGGCGCTCCACGGCGACCTGGGCCGCTCATATATTCGCCGCGAGAACGTGACCGATTTGATCGTGAGCCGCTTTCCGGCCACTGCAATTCTCGCGCTCGCCGCGATGGCGGCGTCGCTGCTGATCGGCATTCCAATGGGCGTCGCGGCCGCGGCCTACAATCGGCGCGCACTCGACAACGCGCTGCTGGTGATCGCGCTGGCGCTGGTCTCGATGCCGGTCTTCTGGCTCGGTACGATGCTGCTGATCGCGGGCGGGCTCTACCTGCGATCCTTTCCGCTGGGCGGCTTCGGCGATGCAAGAAGCCTGGTGCTGCCCACGCTCACGCTGGCGCTCGGCTCGGCGGGTTACTACTCGCGGATTCTGCACACCAATTTGGCCGAGTCCCTGGGCCAGGACTATATCCGCACCGCGCGCGGCAAGGGGCTCTCGCGGATGCGCGCGCTCCTCAAGCACGCGATGGCCAACGCGTTGCTGCCGCTGGTAACGCTGGCGGGACTCGACCTGGCGGGACTGCTTTCGGGCGTGGTGCTTACCGAGACTGTGTTTAACTGGCCCGGTATCGGGCGGCTCGCTTTCGAGGCGATCTTCAATCTCGATATCCCGTTGATTATGGGCACGGTCCTCTTCTCGGCTTTCATAATCGTCGCGGCCAACCTGGCTGTAGATATTTTGTACGCCTGGCTCGATCCGCGTATCCGCCTGACGGAGATCGGATGAAGCCGCGGCCCGGCCGGATGGAGCTGGTCGGCGGCGCGATGGTGCTGGTGCTGGTCGCGGTCGCGCTGACGGCGCCGATGCTGGCGCCGCACGATCCGACTCGCGCGGTGGCTCCGACCTACGGCGACCCCGGCTTCCCCTCGGCCGCGTTTCCGCTCGGCACCGACGAGCTGGGACGCGACGTGCTCTCGCGGATAATCTACGGCACCCGAATCACCTTGAGCGTCGGACTGGCCGCGCTGGCGGTCACGATGGCGATCGGGGTGGTGGTCGGCCTCGCTTCGGGATTCTTCGGCGGCGCGATGGATTTCATGCTGATGCGCTTCACCGATGTGATGCTTACGCTGTCGCCATTGTTGCTCGCGATGGCGCTGGTCGCGGTGATCGGGCCCAGCCTGCTGACCCTGCTGGCCGTGATCGGGCTGGTCTCATGGACGCAAATCGCGCGCGTGGTGCGGGCCGAGACGCTCTCGATGTCGCGGCGCGAATTCGTACTGGCGGCGCGCGCGCTCGGCGCGCCGTCGTCGCGGTTGATCGCCCGGCACGTGCTGCCCAACGTGCTCTCGACAATCGTGGTGATGGCGGCGCTCAGCACCTCGTCGATCCTGCTGCTGGACGCCGCGCTGAGCTTTCTCGGGCTGGGTGTGCCGCCGCCCACGCCGACCTGGGGACGGATGATCGAGGAGGCCACCATCTACTTCCGCACCGCGCCGTGGCTCGCGGCCTTTCCGGGACTAGCGATCTTTTATGCGGTGCTGGCCTTCAATCTTCTCGGCTACGGCTTCCTGCGCCGCCGCGGCGGAAGGTGATGTTTCAGAGATACACAGGCTCGCGCACAGAAGTAGTGGTTGCCGCTCAGTCGCCTCTCCCGCGCCTGCGGCCCGGCCGCAGGCGCAAGCCGGGAGAGGCCGCCGAGCGAATTGCGCCAGCAAGTCGGTCGGCGGGTGAGGGCGCCTTTCACGCAATAATCGCTTCCTTGGTGATTATGTCTATGCTCGCCGGATGCCACGCGGGTGCGCCGCCGCTCAACTTTCCGCCCGGCGCCAAAGTGCTGCATCTGGCGCTCACCGACGATGTTCCCACGATGGACCCTGCGGCCGGATACGACACGCCTTCATGGACCTTCGAGCAGATGGTCTTCGACACGCTGGTGCGCTACAGCGACGACGGTGTGGATCTGCAGCCCGACGTAGCCGTGAAGTGGGAGTCTTCTCCCGACTCGACCGCCTTTACGTTCCATCTCCGCAACGACGTGCGCTTCACCAATGGCCGCCCGGTCACCAGCGCCGACTTCAAGTACGGAATCGAACGCGTGCTCGACCCGAAGAACCGCTCGAAGGGGATGGAATATTACCGCGAGATCGCCGGCGCACCCTACTTCACCGACCATCGCGCGGCGCACGTGAGCGGAATCGAAACGCCCGATCCCTGGACGATCGTCTTCCGGCTGAGCGCTCCCGACCCGATTTTCGTTCACAAGCTCGCGATGCCGTTCGCCTCCGCGGTGCCGCGCGAGGTTGCCGAGCAATGGGGCGAAGACTTCTCGCGGCACGTGGTCGGGAGCGGCCCGTTCATTCTGAAAGAATGGATCGGCGGCCAGCGGATCGTGATGGTGAAAAACCCGGACTACTTTATCCGCGACCTGCCGCATCTGGACGCGGTCGTGATGCTGGTGGGCGTCAGCGAGGAGCTGGACTGGTTCAAGTTTGAGGCCGGCGAAATCGACGTCTCGACGATTCCGACCGCCGAGTTTCCATACGTGATGAAAACTCCGGCGCTCAAGGCGCTGACCCTCAAGAACATCACGGTCACCACCCGCTACCTCGGCATGAACTGCCAGATGTGGCCATTCAGCGACGTGCGCGTGCGCCAGGCGTTCAACTACGCGATCGACAAGAAGAAGATGGTCGCGCTGCTGAACGGACGCGGTGTCGTCGCGCGCGGCGTGCTGCCGCCCAGCCTGCCTGGCTACGATCCCGCGGTTGAAGGCTATCCCTACGACCCGGCCAAGGCGCGCCGCCTGCTCGAAGAGGCCGGCGTGGGCCGGGACTTCGCGCCGACCATCTGGTTGCAGGCCGACCGGACCTTCATGATGCTGGGGCAATCCATTCAGCAAGACCTCGCGCTGGTCGGAGTCCACGCCGCGCTGAGGCCGGTCGCGTGGGGGCCGTTTCTGGAGGCGATTCGCCAGCCCCAAACGGTCGCGGTGTTTCTGATCGCGTGGGAGGCCGATTTCCCCGACCCGGAGAATTTCCTCGACGTGTTGCTCTCGCGCAAGCAATGGGGCGCCAACAACGACTCGTTCTACTCGAATCCGCAGATGGACGCGTTGATGGCTCAGGCGGCGCCGATCGGCGATATGCCCAAGCGCTATGCGCTCTATCAACGGGCCGAGAAGATGGCGATCGCGGACGCGCCGTGGGTGTTCCTCTACTATCCGGTCAACTATGTGATTCGCCAACCCTGGGTGCACGATTACGTGCTGAATCCCATCCGCCCAACGCGTTTTGAGAAGGTCTGGCTATCGGAGCATCCGGGGCAATAGTTACGATAGACCGCTTCGCGCGAAGATTCCTATTACAGCGAACATGGCTATAATGGCTACATGAAAAAGGCGGGCATCGCCGAACTGCGGAACCATCTGTCGCGCTACCTCGATCACGTGCGTGCGGGCGGCACGGTAATGATCTGCGATCGCGACATCCCGGTCGCGCGACTCGTTCCGGTCGAGCAAATCAAACCGTCTACTAAAGACGGCGACGAGGCCCGCATAGCGCGCCTAGAACGAAAAGGAATCATCCGCCGCGGCAAGGGCAACATGGCGGACTGGTTCAAGCATCACAAGCCCATAAAGATACGCGGTAGTGTTCTGAAGCTCCTGCTTGAAGAGCGAGAAAGCGGCAGGTGAGGTTCTGGGATAGTTCCGCTCTGGTGCCACTTTTTCTCGTAGAACAGGAGTCTGCCAGGGTAGCTCGTTGGCTCGTGGATGATCCGGAAATCGTGGTGTGGTCGATGTCGCGGGTTGAGGCTCTGTCTGCGTTTGCACGCCATCAACGCGAGGACCCATCGATGGCCAACAGCTTGAACGCTGCCTGGGAGCAACTGCTCAGGGCGCACGGAAGATGGTTAGAAGTCACGCAGTGGCAGGCGGTGCGGCAGCACGCCGAGCGCGTTGTTGAGACCTATCCGCTCAGAGCGGCTGATGCGCTCCAGCTCGGCGCTGCTCTGGTAGCTGCGGAGGGCCATCCCTCGAGCCTTGGGTTTGTCACGCTCGATCGTCGCCTGGCCGGCGCCGCGTCGCGCGAAGGCTTTCGCGTTTTCGGGCCTGATTGATCAGCTCGCCGTCTCGAGCTCCGTGAGCTCGCGGATCGCGCGGCGCAGGAAGCATAGCCCGACCAGTCCGTTACACAACATGAAGATGAAATGCGCGGCGAGGCTGTAAGCCAGAATCACCGGTTGCGAGGCGTTGTCCGAGAAGAACAGCAACCACGCCGCCTGGCTGGTGCCGAGATGGGCGATCGCGATCGGCAACGCTGCGGCGAGGAAGACCAGCGGCAGAAAAAGCACCAGCTTCAGAAATGGAATCGAGATGCCGTACAGTGCGAGCGCGAAATACTGCGCGACGATGGACCCGAGAAACGTCGGCGCCTTGATCGCCAGCACGCATAGATAGTCGAGCGGGCGCGCCTTCATGAACGTGCTCAGCACAGCGCCGAAGCGCGACTGTTCGATTCCGGTCCTGAGATCGGCGTTGCGTCGCGCCATCGCGAAGAATCCCATGATCGCGAACAGCAGTATCCACGCCACGATGTACGCGATTCGCAGCCCGTGCGTGACTTCGAGCAGCCGTGGATTCGCCGGCGAATAGAACAGCACGCCCAGCGTGGAAAACAGAAAGAGCTGGTAAATCTCGAGCACCGCGATGAACAGCACCGAGCTCAGCGCCTCGAAGAACGGAATTTTGGCCCTTCGATACAAATAGTAGGCCACGCCGCCCTGTCCGAGGCTGGTGTTGAGCAGCGCCAGCAGGTACATGCTCGCCCGGATCGGCATCACCTCGCTGAAACGCAAATCCGCGTTGAAGCGCCGCACCACCCAGGTCAGGCAAAACGAATCGAAGGTGAAATAGACCACCGCGAACGGCAGGAAGATGCCGATGAATTCGAGCGCCGGCACGCGCTCCAGGGCCTGCAGCACCTTGCCGACCGGAATCCGCCAGAAGATGAGCACGAAAATAATCGCGGTGCCGAGGTAGGGAATCGCGCGGCGCCAGATCGGAGTGGGCCGCCGTACCGGGGGCGCATCGGCCGCGGCTGAAGCCGCTCCGGTCTTTCCCGCGATCTCGCCGCTCATCGCGCGCCGGCGGCGACCGCCGCCGTCCCGGCCAGGACGCGCTCTCCGGCCTCACTCGTGACCCATACTTCGAGCGCGGTTGCGTCTTTCCCGCGGCTGACGACGCGCAGGTGCGCGATCAGCCGCTCACCGAAGAGCACCGGCTTGATGAACGCGACCTCGAAGCTGCCGCCGCGAAGAAAGTTCATCCCGAAGCGATCGGCGATAAGCTGCGCCGCGATTGCGAGGCTTTGCTCGCCTGCCGCGATCGGCGCCTTGAAACCGGCGCGCGTGGCCGCCTGCTGGTTGCTGTGGATACTCTCGCCTCTGCGCCGCCGCGGCGACTCCACCGAGCGTGCGTAGGCCTCGGCAGCTTCGGCGTCCAGCAGATACGGCGCCGACTCGTACTCAACCCCGGTCTCGATACGATCCGCTTGGTTCATCGCATTTCGCCTTCCTGCAAGAGCACTGAGGTGATCGTCTGGCGCGTCAGAAGTCGGTCGCTCTGCGCGTCGCGCGTCTCGTATTCCAGCTCGAAGTAGAACTTGCCCCGCTTGCGATAAGTGCGCGCGATCCTGCCCGAGGCCTTGACCGCCTGTCTTACCCGCATCGGTTCGAACAGCTCGCATTTGTGTTTCGCATGGACGCCGCCTGAGCCGCCGCGAAAGTGCGCGGCGATCAGCAGGGCGTAGTCGTTCAACCGCATCGTGGGCGGCGCGATTTGTCCGCCGGCCGCATCGCTGGTGAACAGCGGATTGTTGCTCTTGAGTGCGCGCGCAAACCCGTCCACCTGCTCGGCGGAGACCAGGTAGTGGATCGGTCCGAGGATCATTCCGTCGCGCAAATTCTCGGCGCACATGAGTATCCGATGATCTTCGCTCATCTTCCCAGTGGTCTCCGCCGCAGCTTCCGCTATTTAGGCACGCAACCGGCTCGACTTGAAAGCGCTTGGGGTCAGTTTGCGAGCGGGCCGCGCTCCGCTTAGCATACGATGCGCCGATGGCAACGCTTGCACCGCCATACGCTCGGGCCGCGATTGCCCATCTGCGCCGCGTCGACCCGGTGATGGCGCAGCTAATCGAGCGCGCCGGCCCGTACCGTCCCGTGCGGCGGCCGGAGCGATTCCAGGCGCTGGTCAGGGCGATCATTTTCCAGCAGCTCGCGGGCCGCGCCGCACAGACCATTCATGATCGCTTCGTCGCGGCATTCGAGGGCAGTAAAGGCTTTCCGACCCCGGCCGCGGTGCTCGCGATGCCTGATGAGATGCTGCGCAAAGTCGGGCTCTCGCGCCAGAAGACCCTCTACATCAAGGATCTGTCCACGCATGTGGCCGACAATCGGCTCGACTTCAGGCGCTTTCGATGGATGAGCGACGAGGAAATTATCGAGCATCTCACGATGGTCAAGGGAATCGGGCGATGGACCGCCGAGATGTTCCTGATGTTCAACTTGTGGCGGCCCGACGTTCTGCCCGTCGACGACCTGGGCGTGCGCGCCGCCGCGAAGAGAGCGTACCGGATGCGCAAGCTGCCCGACGCCAAGCGATTGCGCAGGCTGGGCGAGCGCTGGCGCCCGTATCGCAGCGTCGCCACCTGGTACTTGTGGCGCAGCACCGATATCACGCTGCCCGACGGCGGCGCTACGCTGCGCAGGAGTTAGGAACGTTTCCCGCGCCACAGGTGTTGCATGATAACCTATCTTAACTTGGCCGCGGCCATGATTGGCCGCCGCGCAGACAAGTGCCGATCAGAAAGGAGTTCCAGAAAAGGAGTTCAATGATGCGTCAGATCAAGTTCGCCGTCTCACTGCCCAACCACGACTTTGCAGTCACGCGCGCGACCGCCGAGCGCGCCGAGGCGCTGGGGTTCCATTCGGTCTCGCTGGACGATCATTTTTTCATGCGGGGCCTGACGGAAACGCCGCAGACGCCGCATCTGGAATGCTTCACGGCGTTGAGCGCGCTCGCCGCGGTGACCAAGCGCGTGCGGCTAGTCCAGATGGTCACCTCGATGTCGTACCGCAATCCGGCGCTGCTCGCGAAGATCACCTCCTCGCTGGACCATATCAGCGGCGGCCGGGTGACGGTTGGCGTGGGCGCGGGATGGTTCCGCGAGGAATACGCGGCGTACAACTTCCCGTATCCGTCGAACGCGGAGCGTATCGACCAACTCGCCGATGGAATCAAGGTGCTCAAGGCGATGTGGACCCAGGACGAGCCGACTTATCACGGTCGCTACTTCAAGATCGAGAAAGCCTACAACTCCCCCAAGCCCACGCAGAAGCCGTATCCGCCGCTGCTGATCGGAGGCTCGGGAAAGAAGGTGCTCAAGATCACCGCCGCCGAGGCCGACATCGCCAACCTCATTCCGCCGATCAAGCGCGGTGAAGTCGATCTGAAAGACGCGCTCAAGTTCGACAAGCCCGAGCTCGGCCGGCGAATCGAAACGCTGCGCAGCTACGCCAAAGCCGCGGGACGCGATCCCAACGCGATCGAGATCTCGGGCAACAGCTACGTGCTGACCGCGCGCGACAAGAGCCAGGCCGAGGCGATGGTGCAGGCGACGGCCGCTGCGATGCAGGTGACGGATATCGAAGCCGCGCGCCGCTCGCCGCAGGTGCTGGCCGGCACCATCGACGAGGTCAAACGAGAGATTCGCGACCGAATCGAGAAGCTGGGCGTGACCTACTTTTTCATGAGCTTCCCGATCCCCGACACGCTCGAGATGTTCGCCAAGGAGATCATGCCCGAGTTCACGAAGTGAGTTGCCCCGGGGCCCTGGGCTTGCTCAGGCGCCCGACCCGTTGCCGGTTTCTAAATTCGACCTACAAAAGGAAATTCAATATGGCAACCGACGTTAAGGCCGGACTCTTTGCAGGCGTCGATCTTAAGATCGACGAGCTCTTGGGAATTCCTGATGACCGGAAGAAATATGGCCAGGCCCCGCGCTTCAAGCATAGAGCCGCGGCTGAACGTCTCAGTAAAGATGATCGATGCTTCAAGACGGATGAATTCATGTGCGACGTCTATGAATTGGTCGAAGGCAACTGGCGACGCAGCCCCCGGACGCCTAGCCCCAAACTGTGGGTTCCACGGATGACGTGGAGTTGGTCGCCGAAGCACAGAGCATTTGAAGTCCCGTTGGAAAGGAACGTCGCGTCGCTCTCGAGGCTTCAAAGCTTGATTAGCCGTGAGGAAGGAGTTCCCTACCCTATGTGGTTCAACCAGATACCAGTCGCTGCTGGTCTGGTTGCGAAGGAAGACGGCAGCAATGCAGGCGAAGGAAAAAACTGCGTCGATTTGATCTGTCGCAAGGGCAAAGCGCTTTATGACTTCGTGGAGCTTAAGTTTTCACGGTCTGAGGATACCGGCGATACAGTATTGGGCGCGGCTATGGAGATTCTGAAATATAGCGCCGCCTATTTGTTCGTGGTTGCCAATCGTACGGAACTCGAAAAGAGAGGGTGGACGCCCAAGATTAGCGATGATTATCTTAACGACGATGAAAGACCGGACGCTCATAACAGCACAAAGAATTTCGCCACTGCAACGGAACTGCTCGAAGCCACGGGAATAACCTTGTGTGTACTCGCGCCGCGCAGTCTTTACGCACCATTTCAGTTAGAATGCCTGTCCACCGAGATTAACAGCGGATTAAGCAGGTTCATTGCCAGCCGCCGGCTTGGGCGATTGGTGAACCTCCAGTTCCGGTTCGAGTATTTCGGCGAGTTATTCGAGGTCCAAAGAGATGGCGGCAACGGCTTCAAGTTTGACTTCACGCGGCATCTAGTTCCCCCCCGCTGGGCCGATTTACGAGCGGGCTAGTTCATCCCGAGCGCGTGACCCGGGGATTTCCACTTCTCTGAATCGAAGTATCACGAACTGGAACCGGTTAAATGTCCAACCATTCTCCGTCGTTGGCCGTCTGAACATTCGGGAAAAAGTTTCCAAATCGTTCGGGCGCGAAACTGTGAATCGGAACGAGGCGCTTGGGCTGAAGCGCTTGCACCAACCTTTTCAAATCAGAGACGCTGGCGTGGCCCGAGGTGTGATGAATCTCGAAGCCGATACCACGCTCCGCGCACCAGGCCCTGAGATCGAATCCGCCCCGCTCCAGGTATCCCGGCCAAAGCGAATAGAAAAGTTTGGCGCCGGATAAGGCGTGTTCAAAGTCGGCCGCCATCGAAGCCCGGAAGATTACCGTCAGTTCGCCCGCTCGCCTTGCGATTTCTTCCGGATAGATTCGGCGTGGATAGTAGGGAGCGACCAGCTCGAAGCTTTTGTCTCTGACAATCTTTCGCTTCATCGCAGACGGCAGAAAAACCCGCAGATCGGACTCGCGAGGGCTGGGCAAAGTCTTGCGCCCCAGCGCGTCAAGGATATGTGCGAGGTACAGATCAGCTACGAAAGTCCGTCCGACTCGTTTGCTGGCGCGAAAGAAAGTGACAAACCGATCGATGTTCTGGGCGGAAAAATAAGCCAGCGCCAGTCCGGATGTGAGCTTCAGGCTTTCGACTATTTCATCCTCCAGTTCGCTTTCGGTTTGGGTGGGCTCGTTCTTATCGTCGCGCCCGATGGTCGTGCCCTCCATCAGAAGGAGGTCGACCCCTCTCGGCGCGGTCTTCAGAAATTCGTCGAAGAGCCGCGCCTTACGACCATGTGCGCGCAGGTCGGCGGTGTAAAAGAGGCGTTTGCCATCGGCCTCAACCAGAAAGGAATAGGCATCAAAGGCGGAGTGGTCGTTCAGAAAGGGGGTGATCTGAAACGGCCCGACTTCGAAGCGGCGTCGATGCTGGTAATGCGTGACATTTTGAAACCTCATCCCGAAGGAACCGAAGGGAATGGTCGCGCGCAGAATCTTCTCAGCATCGCTGCCGATGAAAATGTGGGTGTCCGGAGGCGCCTTTTGGATGAGCCCGTAGTGATCGAAATGCGGGTGGGAAACGACGATGCCGAGAAAGTTGTGATCGTTTCCCTCCAATCCCTCGATTTGGGGCAGCTTGACGCTCGCCGGGTCAGGCGCGGTGAGCGGCATTCCCATGTCCAGCAGCAACGTTTTACCGGCGGTGCACAACTCGATGCAGTTGCCCCCAACCTCTTTCGTGCCGCGATGTATTCGCACACGCATCCGTTCTAATCGATCAAGCGCCCGGGATGAGAGACCGAAGCGAGGGAAAACTGCTCCTCGATCAGCTTTTCGATTTCCGAGATAGTGTCCGGACTTACATCAGCGTTCCGCCTACCCTTCACTTCCAGGTGAGTTAGCTCGCCAGACCCGTGAATTACAAGCACGGTCGCTCGCTCCGAACCGTTCCAGGAATAGAAGTACACAGCTCCGTCGAGGACTTCCGTTATCAACTTATGAAGGCAACTTCGCATTTCTCGCGCTTCACGCTGCATTTCGGCGGACGAGCTTAACGGCTTCAGACGATCATTCCCGGGTATCGGGGGTTCCGGGAATGGCTCTCGCGAAAGCAGCCGCTCGCGCCATGTTTGCAGCCGCGCCTTTAATTCGCGAAGAGAGTTCACGCGGCTCAAAGACTTGACCACGCCGCGCTTAAGCTCGCGCGACAGATCCCAGAGGTGCGCCCTGAACGCAGCCTTAATAGCGGCGACGCCCTCAGGCTTTTCGAGAATTGGCAGCAGGTTGGGCAAACAGATCCAGTCCGGAAGCTCCCAGATCGCGCGCAAAATTTCGGGCGAGAGGTGCCTTGCGTGCGCGAGCACTTTCGCGGTTTTCGGCTGTCTAAGGTATCCGGCCAACCTCACGTAATCAGCGCGCCGGCATTCGGTCGTGTTCAGTTTGGCGAGCGCCTTCAGGCCTGCGTCTGGCCATGTAGAGCCGTCGCACAGCCGTCCGAGTAGCGTGCCACGCTTCTCATGCATTATGGACTGCATCAACGAAATTTTGGCTTCACGGCGGAGCTTGCGGGCGTCAGCCATAGCCAGACAAGCGCACACGTACTGCGGCCCGAAATGTTCCAGTTCGGTCGTCAGGAATTGGTCAAATCCCGGAATCGCGCGAACGCCGTGAGCCAGAGCCGGCTCCCAGCGGGCGCCGAAGGCCAAGCCCCGTCGAGAGGTGAAACTTGAGGCTTGGCTGCCGGCAGCTAGGCAGTGCGCTCGTTCCACTTGACCGGTTTAGGTTCGAAGGTGATGACGAAACCGTGATCGCCGGCGTTCACTACGAAGTTGCTAGCGATCTCCTCGAATCGAAAGCTCATCTCCACGTTGAGCACCGGCGAAAGGCTTTTCGGCAATGCTGCCAAGCCCGAGTCGAGCTGTTTCTCGAACCACTCAAGGTTGTACCGCGTGTAGAACGCTTTGGGAGCAATTACCAGGAGATTAACTATCTTCGTGTCATCGCTTAGTACGTTTGGTTTGGAAGGGTTGGAGTTGGACGCGTCATAGTTCAGCTTTTCTCTGTGCACCCGTGAGAAAACGTAGATAAGACCGTAGAGAAGGATTTCGATTGCCGCATGTAGCGGATTGTCGCTATCGTTGGGGCCGCTGGTCTTCAACTCGATGAAGTCGTACGCACCCCCGCCGCAGCAGTGGACGAGGTCAATGCAGCGCTTGCCTTCTGGGTGGTCGGTGAGACCAGAGGCAACCGGCATCTGGTTGGTCCAGTTGCGCAAGTTGAATCCCTCTGTTTCGGGCAGTTTGGATAAGGTCGCTACGGTCCGCTCGAACGGAACCTCGAGCCCGCTATGTTCGGAGGAAAAGTCAGTGTGTGGTTCCCAACGAAAGTTTTCCTTGGTCGGCGGCTTGCCGCCTCGCTGGAGCTTCTCAAGGCCGTTCTGCTTCAGCTTTTCATAAATCTCGCTGATGAACGCGCGACCGTCGAAATCCCTGATCGCCCCTTTGCTTAGTTGCTCGCAACTTTTCTTGTGCTTGTAGTGAGGCGGCCCACCGAAGGCGAGGTGCAACCGAGCGTCGATCAGGTCGCCGACCCCCTTCAAGATACCGTGCCCGTCCCCGTCTCTCCCTGCTCCCATTTCCGGCACCCTCCTCTTCATCAATTGTTGCTCAGAGGTCGGCGCCCCTTCCAAATTGCGACAGGATCGAACGCGCCCGCTTTCTAGGAGCGAAGCACGGGTTGGAACCAGCGCGATCTCAGTACTGAATCATTTCCGCTTTACCCTCCGATTTCAACTCGCCTGTGCACCAAACGACCTCGCTCGGCAAGGTTTTAGCCTGGTTTTGGTCCGCGGTGTTTCGGCGGCGCCGGCGGGGGCTGGTTTCGCTCCTCGTGGTCATGCAACGCGTAGTATCGCGAAGCGAGCCGCTGGGCGCGCGAGGCGCAGTCAGGCAAAGGCGCTTGCCTACTGGAACGTAATTACAGTCCGGATCGACTTTCCCTGGTGCATCAGATCAAACGCCTCGTTGATGCGCTCGAGCGGCATCACGTGCGTGATCAGATCGTCGATATTGATCTTGCGCTCCATGTACCAATCGACGATTCGCGGCACGTCGCGGCGGCCTCTGGCGCCGCCGAAAGCGGTCCCCTTCCAGGTCCTGCCGGTGACGAGCTGAAACGGACGGGTCGAGATTTCCTCGCCCGCCGCGGCGACGCCGATTATCACGCTCGTTCCCCATCCGCGCTGGCAGCATTCCAGCGCCTGGCGCATCAGCTTGACATTGCCTACGCATTCGAAAGCGAAATCCGCGCCGCCGCCGGTCAGATCAACCAGATACGGCGCCAGCTCGCCGCCAACCTCGGCGGGATTGACGAAATGAGTGGCGCCGAATTTCTCCGCGATAGCGCGGCGCGCCGGGTTGAGATCGATCCCGACGATCATTCCCGCGCCCGCCAGCCGCGCGCCCTGCACGACGTTGAGTCCGATTCCACCCAGCCCGAACACCACCACGCGATCGCCGACCTGCACCCGGGCGGTATTGATCACCGCGCCGATCCCGGTCGTGACGCCACATCCGATGTAGCAGATCTTGTCGAAGGGAGCGTCTTCGCGGACCTTGGCGAGCGCGATTTCCGGCACGACCGTATAGTTGGCGAAGGTCGAGGTCCCCATGTAGTGATGGACCTTCGCGCCGCCAATCGAGAACCGGCTCGTCCCGTCGGGCATCACGCCGCGCCCCTGCGTTTCCCGTATCGCGGTGCATAGATTGGTCCGGCCCGAGAGGCAGGCGCGGCACTGGCGGCATTCGGGGATGTAAAGCGGGATAACGTGATCGCCCGGCCGCAGCGAAGTTACCCCCGGCCCGACTTCGACCACCACGCCGGCGCCCTCATGGCCGAGGATGCCTGGAAAAAGACCCTCCGGGTCGGCGCCAGAGAGCGTGTACGCGTCGGTATGGCAGACGCCGGTCGCCTTGATCTCGACCAGCGCTTCTCCCTTGCGCGGACCGTCGAGATCGACCTGCTCGATCTGCAGCGGCTGCCCGGCCCGATGCACAACGGCGGCTTTGACTTTCACCGCGAATATCCGGGCCGGAGCTACAGCGGCGGGCGCTGAAAGCCGCCGAGTTCGGATTCGAGCGCGCGTGCGACCGCGAGCACGGTTTCTTCCTCGAACGCGCGCCCAACGATCTGGACGCCGATCGGCAGGCCGTCGCGATCGCGTCCCGCGGGAACGACCGCCGCGGGCAGTCCCGCGAGATTGACCCAGGTGCTCGGCCATCCGGCGGTGTATACGGGCCAGGTCTGGCCTTCGACTTCGACTGCCAGTCCGCCCTGCGCGAACGCCGTGGTGCAGAAGGCCGGACAGAGGATTACTCGATAGCGTTCCATGAAGTTCGCAAGCTCGGCGCGAAACGCGTCGCGCGTGACTGAAACCGCAAAGAACTCGGAAGCGGCCATATCGGTTACAGGCGGGAACAGCAGCCGCAGCCGCTCGCGCGACAGCTTGGCGTTTTCGCCCAGCGCGGCGAGCAGCGGCCTGTTGCCGTCGGCCGTGAGGTATTGCATCCAGAGACCGGCGGCGTCCGCGATCGGCGGCGTCTTCTCATCAACCGGCACGCCGATTTTATTGAGCGCGCGAGCGGCGCCCTGTACCGCGGCCCTGATCTCCGGCGCCACCGGCATCGGGCCGCCGCTGGTGAAAAAGGCGCATCGTAGCCGCTTCAAATCGACCGTCTCGGGACGCGCCTCGGACGACGGCGCGGTATGCGGCGAGCTCGGATGCGCTCCGCGCACGAGGTTATAGGCCAGCGTGAGATCATCGACGAATCGGGCCAGCGGTCCGACCACCGCCATCTCGATCCACGGCGGCGCCAGCGGAGTGAATTCCGGGATCGGCCCGACCATCGCGCCGTTGGGCGGCACGGTTCCCCAGCCGGGTTTCAGTCCGACTACGCCGCAGAAATGCGCCGGCACCCGAATCGAGCCGCCGATATCGGAGCCCATCCCGAGCGGCGAGAACCCCGCGGCGAGCGCGGCCGCTTCTCCGCCGCTGGAGCCGCCCGGCACGCGGTCGAGGTTCCACGGATTGCGCGTCGCGCCGAATACCGGGTTGTCGCAATCGTAGTCCATCGACATTTCAGGAACGTTGGTCTTGGCGATCACGATCGCGCCGGCGGCGCGCAGGCGCTCGACGACCGGCGCGTCGCGATTGGGCACATGATGCTCCAGGAGCTTCATCCCGTTGGTCGAGCGGACGCCGGCGGTCGCGATATGGTCCTTGATCGTGATCGGCAGCCCTTCGAGCGGCCGTCCTTGGGGGGTCTGGGCGAGTTTGCGGTCGGATTCCTCGGCCTCTTCAAGTGCGCGCTCTTCGACCAGGGTCACGACGGCGTTGACCTTATGGTTGAGCGTCTCGATTCGTTCAAAGAAGGCCGCGACCAGTTCTGCGGAAGAGACCTCGCGGGTGCGCAACAGGTTGACAAGGCGGCTGGCGGAGGCGAAGCAGAGTTCGTCCATCGAATAACCTCCCGGGCACGGGCCGGCAGTCAGGATTTAGCATCGCAGCCCGCGCGATGCACGCGGGCCGCGCACGGCGGCCGGGCCCGGGATGGTTCAGGAGAGCGCGGCGCGCAACTGCTCGCGATCGAAACCGGCGATAATCCGCTTGCCTGCTATCACCAGCGGGCGTTTCATCAGGCGCGAATCCTCGACGATAAGATCGATCGCTTGCCGGGGCGTGAGCTTGGCCGGATCGAGTCCCTTGGCCTTGAAGGCCGGGCTCTTGGGATTCAGGAACTCGCGCGGATCGCGGCCCTTGAAGATCTCGGCCAGCTCCTCGGCGCTCAAGGGCGTCCGCGCGTAGTCGCGTTCGTCGAGTTCGACGCCCAACTCATCGCGCAGGAACGCCCTCGCGTTGCGGCAAGTGGTGCAGGTCGAGCGCCAGAGAAACCGCGGCTTTTTCATTTTTCAGTGCGCCGGCAAGTTTACTCGATACTCCGGTCGGCGCGGCTACCCACCGGGCCGGTGCCCTGATCAGGCGCCGCCGGTACCGCCGGACTCGGCCCCGACGACGCCACAGTGGCGCCCAGTGGGCTGTTCGACGCGATCGCGGGCGCGGACTTTACCGTTACCGCCGCCGGTGCCGTCGAAGTCGGACCGGCGAAGCTGATTGGATCCTTGCCCTGCAACATGCTCGGCGTGAGCACGTAGTCACCGCCCAGCGAGCTGCGCCATACCGTGTTGGCGACCTGGGTATTGCCCGCCGTCATCGCCCATGCGCCGGCGCCGACCAGACTGCCCGTAAGCGCGTAGAGAAGCTTCGCCGGTACGTAGGGGATGTTGGCGAACACTGAAAGCGCGCCCCATCCCACGCCGCCCCAGTTGACGCCGCCGCCAGCCGGCTGCGGAACCTGCGCCGGGTCGGGTGTCAGCGGGCTGAAATCCTGGGCGAACATCGGCGCGGGCGCAGCGAGCAATGCCAGCGCGAGCGCGGCCATCAAAAGCCTTCGCGAAACCTTTGGCGAAACCCTGTTCCTCACCTTGAACATCTTAAACCTCCTCCAACCACGACCTTTATTCGGTCTTTACCACCGCATCTTTGGGTAACGCTTCCAGCAGATCGCGAAAGGCGCTTTCCAGATAGTCGCGATCCTTGGATTCGAGCGTGAGCTTTACGCGATACTCGGGATTGTTCAGCTTGGGATACGAACCGAGCATGAGCTTCGGATACCGGGCGAGACAGGAGTTGAGATGCTGCGCGATCCGGCCTTCGCTCGCGTTCAGGTAAATCGCATGTGAAAAGTACGGGTCGGCCGCGAAACGGCTCATCAGCGCCAGCAGCTTGGCTTCGAAGAGCTGCGGGATTCCGGGCAGGATATAGACGTTCTGGAACTGCACGGTGGGGAACCAGCGGTCATCCGCCTGGTTGAGCACCGATCCTTCCGGCACTTCCGCCATCTTGAGGCCGGCGGCATTGACGCGATCGGTGAAGTGCTGATGAATCAGGCGCGTCAGTTCGGGATCCATCACGAGCTTGCGGTTAAACGCACGCGCGACGCCTTCCATCGTGACGTCATCGTGGGTCGGACCGACGCCGCCGGAGGTGATCACCACGTCGAAGCGGCCGGCGCAGTGCTTGACTTCGCTGGCGATCGCATCGAGATCGTCGGGGACGACGGCGATTCGATCCAGTGCAACGCCGGCTTTGCGCAACTCGCAGGCCGCGAAATAGGCGTTGGTATCCTGGATCTTGCCGGAAAGAATTTCGTTACCCACAACCACCAGGGCGCAAGTGCGTTCTCGCATACCGTGCCCCGTACCCTTCTACCCCACGCGGCATTATCGCAGTCCCTACCGGGCTGCGGCAAGAAGGCAGTGAGCACCTATGTCGTGGTTCTGATCAGGGCGCGCAGTGCGGGATCAGCCCCGATGCGCGGCGAGATACAGGCCGCGGCCCATCAGGCCTTCGGGGTCGTACCGCACCTGCATCCCCGCCGATTCGAAAGCCTGTGTCATCTCGTCGCGAGTGAACAAGCCGAAATCCATCCGCTCCTGGTAATGCTCGATTCCGTCGGGTGTGCCGCGCAGGTAATGGAACAGGATCACCGAATGATTACCCTCGCGGCCGCTGAGGCTCATCCGGCAGACCTTGTCCGCGCCGACTCCGCGATTGATCTCGCCGGTATGGATGTACTGCGCCCCGGGGTTCCAGCGGTCAGGCGTGAACCACGGCTCGACCATCAGCAGGCCGCCGGGCCGCGTATGGCGCGCCATGCAGGCGATCGCGCGCTCCAGCCGATCAACCGTTTTGACATTGCCGATCGCGCTGAACAGGCACGTGACCACATCGTAGGTGCGGCCGAGATCGAAATCGGTCATGTCGCCGCAAGCGTAATGGCCCGAGGGATTTTTGCCGCGTGCCGCGCGCAGGTAGTCTGGGTTGATATCGACGCCGTCGACCGCGTAGTGATCCTTCAAGAACTTCGCGTGGTTCCCGGTGCCGCAGGCGACGTTGAGGATCGTGCGCGCGCCCGCGACGGATCCGTCGATCAGCTCGCGGATACGCTGGCATTCGCGGGCGTAGTCTTTGAAATGGTAGATCGCGTCGTAGAGTTCGGCGCTCTCGACGAATCCGCCGCCGCCATCGGCCTTACTTTCCATTGGCGATCGGCAGTCCTTCGTTGAGCGAGCCGGAGCGGAAGCCGCGCAGATCGAGCGTCACGAACCGGAAGCCGATGTTCTTGAGCTCGCGGTCGATCAACTCGCGGATCTCGGGCTTCAGCATCCGTTCAATCTCATGGGTCTCGACTTCGACCCGCGCGACCTCGCCGTGATAGCGCACCCGCGCGACCTTGAAGCCGAGCGCGTGCAGGAGCTGCTCTCCGCGCGCAACCTTTTCCAGCCCGTCGGGCGTAATCGTGGTGCCGTAGGGGAAGCGCGAGGAGAGGCACGGTGACGCGGCGCGATCCCAGGTGGGCAGTCCCAGCCGGCGCGAGAGCTCGCGCACCTCGGCCTTGGTGAGCTCCGATTCGACCAATGGATGGCGAACCAGTTTTTCCGTCGCCGCCTTTATCCCCGGCCGGTAGTCGTGGAGGTCATCGAGGTTGAGGCCGTCGACGATCGCGGTGATTCGAAGCTCGCGCGCTTTGGCCTCGCAGACCGTGAACAGGTTGGTCTTGCACAGGTAGCAGCGGTCGACGGGATTGGCGGCGTAGCCCGGAATCTCCAGCTCGTTGGATTCGACGATCAGATGGCGCACGCCGATCTGACGCGCCATCGCGATCGCGGTGTCGCGATCCTCGGCAGGCATCGTGGGCGAAATGGTGGTCAGCGCCAGCGCGCGATCGCCGATCGTGTCGTGCGCAACCTTCAGAACCAGGGTCGAATCGACACCGCCCGAGAAGGCGATCAGCACCGCGTCCAGCGGCACGAAGACGCCGCGCAAGTGAGCGAGTTTGGCGTCGATTGCGTCCATGTGGTTGCGGTAGCTGTGGCTGGCCGGCGAGACGCCGGCCCTACTTGGGATCGCGTCGTGGTCTTGCTGCGGTTCCCTATTCGAAGTAGGACCGGCGTCCCGCCGGTCTTTCTAAATTCCTTGCTAAATTCCTTCGGCCTGGAAGAGGTCGGTGGTCAGGTAGCGCTCGCCGGTATCGCAGAAAACCGTCACCACGACCTTGCCCTTGCCAAGGCGGTGCGCGACCTGCAGGGCGGCGCAGCAGTTCGCGCCCGACGATATTCCGACCAGCATCCCTTCTTCGCGGGCCAGCCGCCGCGTGTAAACCGCCGCGTCATCGTCGCCGACTTTGATAATCTCGTCGTAGACCTTGCTGTCGAGGTTCTCGGGCACGAAGCCCGCGCCGATGCCCTGAATCTTGTGGAAGCCCGGCTCTCCGCCGGATAAAACCGGTGAGTTGCGCGGTTCCACCGCGGCGATCACGAGCTTGTTCTTGAGATGCTCACGGAGATAGTGCCCGGTGCCGGTAATCGTTCCGCCGGTGCCGACGCCCGAAACGAAGGCGTCGATCTGCGGCAACTGCTCGACCAGCTCAGGCCCGGTGCTGGTGTAGTGCATCCGGGGATTGGCCGGATTGCTGAACTGCTGCGGCATGAAGTAGTCCGGATTTTCGCGGGCCAGTTCTTCGGCCTTGGCGATCGCGCCGTGCATCCCGCGCGTGTCGGGCGTGAGCACCAGTTGCGCCCCGTAGGCGGCGAGCAACGAGCGGCGCTCCTCGCTCATCGTGTCGGGCATCGTGAGAATTAGCTTGTAACCCTTGACGGCGGCGACCAGCGCCAGGCCGATGCCGGTATTGCCACTGGTCGGCTCGACGATCGTGTTGCCCGGCTTGAGCTGTCCCTCGCGTTCGGCCTGCTCGATCATCGCCAGGCAGATTCGATCCTTGACGCTGCCGCCGGGATTGTAGTTTTCGAGCTTGGCCCAGACTTCGGCGTCGTCCTTGCCCGGCAAGCGGTTGAGGCGAACGACGGGGGTATGGCCGATCAGTTCCAAGGGAGAACGCGCGACGCTTACAGGCATATGGGCGATTCTAGCGGTAAACACCGCCGTGTTGCGAGTTGTCGCGGCGACGTTCGAGACACTAGCGCGCGGTGTGGCGGGGCGGACGGGCGGGCGGCAAATCGGTGGCGGGCTCGAAGCCGTCGCCCTTGCCGACCAGCTTGGCCGAGGGTATCCAGACCCGCTTTTCGGGGTCGCGCACGGCATAGCCGATCACCTTGGCGCGGCGGCCGTGCTGGCGCGCGATACTCACGACCCGGTCGGCATCGTGAGGTGCGACCACTACGCAAAAGCCCGTGCCGAGGTTGTAGACCTGGAACATCTCGTGGTCGGGAACGTTCCCGGCCTGCTGGATCATCGCGAAAATCGGAGGCGACTCCAGCGGGTCGTCGATTACATAGCCGGTCTCGGATGCAACCCGCGCCAGATTGAGCAGGCCGTCGCTGGTGATATGAATCAGCGCCCTGACCGCCAACCCGTCGGCGAGCATCTGCATCACTTCGCGAACATAGATGTGGGTTGGAGCCAGCAACTCTTCGCCCAGGGTTCTGCCCAGCGCGGCGACATGTTCCGACAACGCCGCCATCGATTCGCGAAACAGCACGCGCCGGGCGAGCGTAAGTCCGTTGCTGTGGATTCCGCTGCTGGCGATTCCGACGACCGCGTCGCCGGGCTCGATCGCCTGGCCGATAATGATCCGCTGCGGATGGACGGTTCCGACGCAGGTCCCGACCAGATCGAATCCGTAGCCCTGGCGAACGTCATCGCGAATCATCTCGGAGACCTGCGCGATCTCGCCGCCCGGAATGTTGATCCCGGCGGCCTCGGCGCCGGCGTAGAGTCCCTTGCCGAGTTCGGCGAGAAAGCCGGGCTCGATCTTCTGCACGGCGATGTAATCGACCATCGAGATCGGCCGCGCACCGACGCAGATGATGTCGTTGGCGTTCATCGCGACGCAATCGATCCCGACCGTGTCGTACTTGCGGAGCGCCTGCGCGATCAGGAGCTTGGTGCCCACGCCGTCGGTGGAAATCGCCAATCCCTGGTCGGGCGAGAGCTCGATAACGTTGGCGAAGTATCCGAGCGGGAGCAGCGGCTTGCGCGGGTTAAGCGCGAAGGTCCGATTGACCCACGCGCCAAGCTCGGCAAGGCCGGCCTCCTCGAGGCGCGAATCGACCCCGGCACCGCCGTAGGTGGCGGGTGATTGCGCGGTCCTCTTCATAGCACTGGATACATTGCGTCGGCTACGTGGCTAGCAAATTGATTGTCGCGATGACAACGCGCCGCATGATGCGCATCAACAGAGCGCTCTGCGCTCGCGGCGCGAATCCGATCTCAGTCCATTCAATTCTGGTCGGACACCGGATGCACGAGCTGGCCGTCCTCGGCCGCTTGTCCGACGTTGAGCGCGACCAGGTCGTCATCGTGCAGGTCACCGGTGACGACGACGTTCTGGCCGTCGTCGTAGCCCAACTTAACCTCTACCAGATGTAGGCGATTGCCGCGCACCACGGCTACGAACACTTTCCCGCCCCGGAACACCAGCGCGTCATCGCGGACCATCTGGCCCAAGTCGGAGGCCGCGACCGTCAGGGTCATCCTTGAGTACATGCCGGGATAGAGGGCCAGGTCGGTGTTGGGTAAGTCGACCTCGACCAGCATCGTGCGGCTGGCGTCGTCGAGCGCCTCGGGATGGCGAATCACCGGGCCCCTGAAGAGCTTGCCGGGATGCTCGTACGTGCCGATCGCCGCTTGCTGGCCATTCTTGATGAACAGCGCGAGACTCTGCGGCACGTTGGCATAGACGCGCAACGGCGCCAGCGTCGCGACTTGCAGGATCGGAGTGCCGCTGTTCACCGTGGAGCTGGTCGCATCGGCGACCAAGGCGCCCGGATCGACGTAGCGCACCGTGACGATCCCGTCGAATGGCGCCGTGATTCGCCTGTAGTTCTGCTCGGCGAGCAGTTGCTCATAAGTGGCCTTGGCCTGCAGCATCGCGGCGCGCGAGGTGTCGGCAACCTGCTGCGCGACGACGCCCTGTTTCACCAGCTCCTGGTTGCGCTCGTCGGTGACTTCCTGCAGCCAGTAGTTCGCCTTGGCGTTGGCAACCTGTTTGTCGAGGTCGGGGGTCAGAAGCACGGCGAGCAATTGGCCGCGCTTTATGCGGTCGCCCTTATCCACCATGATCCGGCCCAGATAACCGGCGACCTCGGCGTAGATCGGGGCTTCGATATAGCCGCGGACCGTGGCGGGCAGCTCAATCGTGCGCGTCGTCGGCCGCTGCGCGATCCTGGCGACCAGGACATTCCTGCCCTGCGCGGCGGCCTGCGCGAGCTCCGAGGTCTGCCGCTCGACGGTCAAATCGCGGCTCAATACCAGCCCCGCGGTCAGAGCAACAACCAAAATGACTGCGCCGATCAGTCCGGTGGCGAACAGTCTGCCGGGCTTGGGGCCGACGTATTTTTTTGGATCCTCTTCCATTGTCTGATTACGCGCCGGGGAGGGTTACCGCTTCAATCTCCGCGTCGCGTTCCTTTTTTCCTTTCAGGGTGCGGCTCAAAATCGAGTATACGGCCGGGACCACGAATAGGGTCATGGCGGTCGCGGCGATCAGCCCGCCGATCACCGCGCGGCCCAGCGGCGCATTGAGTTCCGCGCCTTCGCCCAGCGCGAGCGCCATCGGCAGCATCCCGAGAATCATCGCCAGCGCGGTCATCAGGATCGGCCGCAAGCGGATGCGCGCGGCTTCGATCGCGGCTTCCACCGGACCATAGCCTTCCTCGCGCAGCTCATTGGCGAACGTGATCAGCAGATTGCTGTTGGCAACCGCGACTCCGACCGCCATGATCGCGCCCATCAGGGATTCGACGTTGATCGAAGTCCGGGTCAGCACCAAAAACCACAGCACGCCGGCGAGCGCGCCCGGCACCGCCATCATGATGATCAGCGGTTCCATCCACGACTGAAAATTGGCCGCCATCATCAGGTAGACCAGCACAATCGCGAGCACGATACCCAGTTCCAGCGTGCCGAACGATTGACGCATCGCCTGGCTCTGGCCGCGAATCGTGATCTGGGTGCCGGGCGGCAATTTTCCCAGATTGGCGATCTCGCGCTGGACCGCGTCGCTCACGCTGCCGAGGTCGCGTCCCGAAACGCCGGCGTTCACGTCCATCACGCGCTGCAGGGTGTAATGCGCGATGATCGAAGGATCGACGGTGTGCGTGACGGTGGCGACGTTGCCGAGCATCTGGGCGGGTGGCGAGATCGAATTGGGCGGGGGCGGCGCGGTGCCGGTACCGGCACGGCAGGGCGCTCGAGGAGGAATTCGCCGAACCAGCGACCGGAATCCGCCTGAGCGCCTCGACCGAATCGATAAAATGCTGCGGTGATTGCGAAATCACCGTGTAATTGACCCCGCTCTTGGGATCGAGCCAGTAGTCGGGTTGCAGCAGGCTGTTGCCGCTGAGAGCGGTCAGCAGGCTGGAGGCCACCTGCTGCTCGCTCACGCCCAGCTCGAGCGCCCGGTCGCGATCGACATCGACCTTGAAGGCCGGATAGTCCAGCGGCTCGGCGATTCGGATGTCCACCAGCCCGGGAATTCGCTCCATCCGCGCTTTGAGCCGCGAGGCGATTTTGTAGTCGGATTGCAGATCGTTGCCGGAGATCTGCGTGTCGATCGCGGCAGGCAGGCCGAAGTTCAGAATCTGGCTGACGATGTCGGCGGCCTGGAAGTACCCGGTCACGTTGGGATAGTCCCGCGCCAGCAGGCCGCGAATTTGGGTTTCGTACCAGGCGGTCGGCCGATGTTTGGGTTTCAACTGGATCAGCAGGTCGGCGTCCTGCGGGCCGGTGCTGTCGGTCTGGTAAAAGGCGAGATCGTAGGAAATCGGCAGGCCGATATTGTCGCTGATGCCCGCGAGCTCAGCGGCCGGGATGACGCCGCGAATCTCCTCTTCGAGGCGATTGACGACGTACTCGGTGTGCTCGATCCGGGTGCCGCTGGGCATCCGGACGTGGAGGCGCATCATGCCCGCGTCGACCGTTGGGAAAAAATCCTCGCCGGCGGCGATCGCCAGGAACATCGAAGCGCCCAGTGCGATCGCGACACAGGACAAGCTGAGCCCGCGGCGCGCGATGAAGATCGCGAGCGCGGCGCGATAGCGCTCGCGCATCCGCTCGAAGCGCGTGTTGAAGCCTCGCACGAAGCGATCCCAGCGGCCGGGTCCGTCGTGCTCCTCGTGCTCGTCGGCCAGCAGGTGATGCGCCATCGTGGTGACCAGCGTGCGCGAGAGGAAGTACGAGGTGAGCATCGCGTAGACCACGGCCAGCGCCAACGGCGTGAACAGGAACCTGGCGACCCCGCCGAGCAGCGCGACCGGGAAAAACACGACGCAGATCGCGAGCGTGCCGACCAGCGTGGGCGTTGCGATTTGGCTTGCGCCGTCGAGAATCGCGACCAGCAGCGACTTTTCCATCGCGTGGTTGCGATGGATGTTCTCGACCTCGACCGTAGCGTCGTCGACCAGCATCCCGACCGCCAGAGCCAGGCCGCCCAGCGTCATGATGTTGAGGGTCTGGCCGGTAATTTTGAGCAAGACGATCGCGGTCAGGATCGAAAGCGGGATCGAGGTGATGACGATCAACGTGCTGCGCGGCGAGCCCAGGAACACCAGCACCATCAGTGCGACCAGGAAGGCCGCGATCGCCGACTCGCGTACCACCTCCCACAGCGCTCCGCGCACAAAGGTCGATTGGTCGAAGGTCAGCGTCAGGTTAATCCCCTTGATCGCCGAGGCCATGATCTGCGGGATCTGCCTGCTTGACCGCATTGACCACGTCGAGCGTCGAGGCGTCGGCGTGCTTGATCACCATCAAATAGGTGCCGCGCCGGCCGTCGACCCGCACCACGTTGGTCTGCGGCTGATGGGTATCGGACACCGGCGCGACGTCGCCGACGTGGATCGTGGCGCCGTTGGTCACCTTGATCGGAAGCTGGTTGAAGTCGGGCACGGTGTCGGGGCTCATGTTGAGGTCGACGTCGTACTCGTAGTCGCCCATCTTGGCGGTGCCCGACGGGATCACCACGTTGGCCGAGGCCAGCGCGGTGCCGATGTCGGCGGGCGACAGCCGTTGGAGTAGAGCGTGTTCGGATCGAGGTTCACCATCACGGCGCGTTGCACGCCTCCGAGCGGAGCGGGGCTGGAAAATCCCGGGATCGTGAAGAGCTTGATGCGGATGAAATTGAGGCCGTAGTCGAAGAGCTGCTGCTCGGAGAGCGTTTCGCTGAAGATGTTGAGCTGCGCGACCGGGACGTTGGCGGCGTCGTAGGAGATTATCTGTGGCGGCTCGGTGCCGCGCGGCAGAATCGAAAGGATAGTTTCCGAGACCGCGTTGATTTGGGCGATCGCGCCACCGATGTCGGCTTCGGGGTAGAAGTAGACCTTCAGGATGCCGAGCCCGTTCATCGATTCGGAATCGATGTGCTCGATTCCGTTGACGGTAGTGGAGTAGGCGCGCTCGCTGATCCAGACCATTCGCCGTTCCATCTGAAACGCCGAGAGTCCGGGGTAGTTCCACACCACCATCACGACCGGCAGCTTGATCGCCGGAAAGATATCGACGTTCATCAGCTCGAAGGAAAGGCCGCCGAGCACCAGCATCAGGAGCGCCATCACGGCGATCGAGATTGGGCGGCGCAGCGCCATGCGAACCAGCCACATCATAGGCGGCTGCTCGGGCCTCGGACCGGCGCCTGGGCGGCGCGGCTTCCGAATGGCATCGACCGGGTTTCAAGGCTCAGGCTGCTGCGTTTCATTACGCGGTCAACCTTTTTTGGTTCTGCGGCAGCGCCGTTGGCGGACGTCGCGATATGCTTGGCGATATGCTCGCCGGCGATGCGATTGCCGACCCAGCGCAGGCACTTGGCCCACTTGCGGCGAAATTTGGGATCGTCGGGCGCTACGCCGCTGACCAGCCGCGTTATCTGCGGAAATGCCAGCGGCGCAAGCCTGAGCGCGATACTGACCATCAGCAGCATCTGGTCATCCGCGTCCGCCGGCAGCTCGCCGCGGCTGCGGGCTTGGCGCAACTGCGCGGCCTCGATGCGGAGCAGGGCGCGGCGCTCGTCTTCGGCCACCAGGCGGCGCGTTCCGCCCGCCAGCGCCTCCCACTCCGACATCCGTACGTGGTCCAGGTTGCGGCAGTTGGTTTCGTAACCCTTCACCAGCCGGCTGGCGAAGTCATCGTCCGCGCTCGACTCGAACATGCTGGCCCGGTCGGCGAGCTTGCGCCGCAGGACCTCACGATACAGGCCCTCCTTGGTCTTGAAGCAGTAGAAGATCATCCGCTCGTTGACGCCGGCCCGGCGCGAGATCGCGTCGGTGCGCGCCCCGGCGAAACCGTGGGCGGAAAACTCCGCCAACCCGGCGGACATTATCCGTTCGCGGGTGCGGTTCAGATTGCGGTCGGTTCCCATCGCCGATACAATTAAGCGGATACTTAATTCTATTAAGCGGACACTGAAGATGTGTCAAGGGTGGGCGTGCTGGCCGGGCGCCGAGCTGATTTGCGGGCCGCCTGATTTGCGAGCTATGGGGCCTTGACCCATAATTCAGCATTGTGAGCGCAGGCGCGGGCACCCCGGCGGAGGGACTGTCAGGATGGATCCATATCGAGGCCATCCGGGTGCTGGTCCATCACACCTCGGCGGTGGTCGCGGCGCTGGTGCTGTTCGCGCTGGTGGGGTTTTTGACCCGCCACCTGATGCACGAGGGGCTGATCAAGCGCGTGGTGCTGTGGGTGGATGAAATCGTGCTGCTGGGCTTGTTCATCTATTTTGCCTACGAACTTTTCAGGGTGCTTTGACGCCTTCGCCGCCCAGCAATGCTCCTCGCGTGCTGGTGATCTTTCCCGGCGCGCTGGGCGATCTCATTTGCATCCTCCCCACGCTTGCGGCGCTGGAGCGGCGCCATCGCGGGGCGGCGATCGAGTTGATGGCGCGCGGCGAGCTGGCGCGATTTGCGGTCGGCCGGATGCGGGTTGCGGCGGCGCATTCTATCGACCGGCGCGAAGTGACGCTGCTGTTCGCTGAAGCAGGCGCCGACGCGCGGGAGTTCTTCGGTGGGTTTCAGAGAATCTACTCGTTCTTCGCAGCCGGCAATCGCAGCTTTCGCCACGCGCTCGCGATCGCATCCAACGCGGAGTTGAGCTTCCATCCGTTTCGGCCCGAAGGTCCGGGGCACGTTGCCGCGGCCTATCTGGAGGCGCTGGGCGAGCCCGGCGCGCCGCTCGAATGCCGCATCGATCTCTTGCCCGAAGACATAGCTGGCGGCGCCCGCCGACTGAGCGAGCATGGCCTCACGGCGAGCCGCTTCGTGCTGCTGCTGCCCGGCAGCGGGAGCGCCGCCAAGAACTGGCCCGCCGCAAACTTCGTCGAGCTTGCCCGGCAGCTCCAGCCGCGCCACCCGGTCGCGATCGCGCTCGGATCCGCCGAGGCCACGCTGCAATCGTGTTTCGCCGCGGCCGGCTGCGCGATCCTCACCGGTCTGGAGCTGAACGAGCTGGCTGCGATTGCGGCCAGCTCGGCGCTGTTTGTGGGCAATGATTCGGGCGTGTCGCATCTGGCGGCAGCCGCCGGCGCGCCGGGAATCGCGCTGTTCGGAGCGACGGACCCTGCGCGATGGCGCCCGCTGGGCAAGTCCGTGAGGGTTCTCCAGAGCACACCGCTGGCAGCGCTGGATACGGGCACAGTCGCAGACGCCGCGTTCCAGATGCTTGGCTCGCTATGATAAACTATGAATTATTACTAATATTTGAGCAGAAAGCTGACGGGCCTTCACGAGGGTTCCTGAGACGATATGTCACAGCAAAAGACCGGCACCACGACTTTTACGATCTCTTTGCCGCGCCGGATGGCGGCGCAGCTCGAGGTGATGCGCAAGGCAGAAGATCGAACGCGCTCGGAGCTGGTACGCGAAGCGCTGCGCAGATACTTCGCGCGACCGCTGCCCGTCGAAATGCCCACCGCGCAAGAGCGGCGCGCCATAGCCCGCGGACGCCGGGAGTTCGCTCGCGGCGAATTCGTGACGCTCGCCGAGCTCGAGGATGAACTGGCAAGTCGTCATCGTAAAGTCCGCGCGAAAAGCGCTTAGAACCTTCCCTGATCGAGATACCGCGGCTATCGGCACCGCGCTCGAAGCGATGCAGCGTGATCCGCGTGCGGGCGACACCGTTCATCTCCACGACCCACGGCTGCCCGCCTTTCGACGGCGCGTCGGCGCCTATCGAATCCTGTTTGATATCCACGCAGACCGGCGCTTGATCGTAGTTTCCAGCATCCTGCGCCGTACCACGACCACCTATCGTTGATCTCCCCTGGTCAACGCCTACTGGCCGGCGCCCGGCCAGGCATCTGCCCCGGACCGTGATTATCTTGTGGAATGAGAGCCACTCCCTGATACAATAAACGGGCGAGGCCAGCCGCAAGATCGCAACGGAACCAATTCATGAATAATGTGCTCAAAACCACCATCCTGCTCGGCGCGATGACCGGGCTGATCATGCTGTTCGGCGACCTGTTGGGCGGACGCCGCGGCGTTGAGATGGCCTTCGTCTTTGCGGCCGTGATGAACTTTTTCAGCTATTGGTTCTCCGATCAGATCGCGCTGCGGACCTATAACGCCCAGCCGCTGGGACCGACCGATGCTCCCGAGCTGTATGCGATCGTGAACGAGCTGGCAGCGGCGGCGCGGATCCCGATGCCGCGGCTGTACATTATCGACAGCGACACACCCAACGCGTTCGCGACCGGACGCAATCCCAAGCACGCCGCGGTGGCCGTCACCAGGGGTATCATGCGCATCTGCAACCGCAGCGAGCTCAAGGGCGTGCTCGGGCACGAGTTGTCGCACGTGATCAATCGCGACATCCTGACCAGCTCGGTAGCGGCGACGCTCGCCGGTGCCGTGATGATGATCGCGAGTTGGGCGCGATGGGCTGCGATCTTCGGCATCGGCGGGCGCGATGAGGACGAACGCGGCGGCGCGCTCGGCCTGCTCCTGATGGCGATTTTGGGGCCGATCGCGGCCACGCTGATTCAACTGGCAATCTCACGCACCCGTGAGTATCAGGCCGACGCCAGCGGCGCGCGGCTGGTCCATAATCCGATGTACCTGGCCAGCGCGTTGCACAAGCTGGAGGCGGCCAACGAGCGGATGCCGCTGGACGCCAGTCCTTCGACCGCTCATCTTTTTATCGTCAATCCGCTCAGCGGCGAAGGCATGATGCGGCTGTTTTCGACTCATCCGCCGATCGAAGAGCGCATCCGCCGGCTCGAGCACATGGCGGCGGGTGGCAGCGCGTAAGCGCAGGCGGGGCAAGGCGGCGATGGAAAACAGCGAGGAAAAGGAAAAGGGCTTCAAGGTCCAGGATCGCCGGCGCTTCTCGTCCGAAGGCGAACTGAAACCCGAGCATCGCGGCGGCGGCGACCAGCCCGCTTCAGCGGCGGAAAACGCGCCGCAACCACCGCTGGATCGATCGGCGCGGCCGGCGCCGGGGCCGGTGGCCCCGACGGGTGCCAACCGTTCCGGCAGCGCGGCGTCGGTCGAAATAACCTTCTCCACCTTCGTCGTGGGGCTCTCGACTCAAGCGTTGCTCCATCTGGGGGAGATTCCCGATCCCGCCACCGGAGAGCACGGCCGCGATCTGGCTGGCGCGCAACAGTTGATCGATATCCTTGGGATGCTGCAGGAGAAAACCCGCGGCAACCTCGGGCCGGACGAGGAGGGTTTCCTCCAGGCGATTCTGTTTGATTTGCGCATGAAATACGTGGAGATTGCACGCCAAGCTGCACGCTAGTGTCGTTCCAATTTTCTTCCTTCCGGCGAGCGAGTTTCGCGTTCCTGGTCGTCGCGGCGATCGCGGCCGCGTCGTTCAACACTGCGGGCGCCCAGCAATTGTGGACCGACGGTCTGTCGGGATCGGAGCACGCCGGCAAGGCCCAGACACTTCCCGACTTCGTCGATTTGGCGGCCAAGCTCAGCCCGGCGGTGGTCAACATCGCCAGCGAGCAGGAGGAGGGGTCGGGCGCTGAGGGCGAGAGCGAAAACGAGTTCGGCCAGCCCTTCGAGCACTTCAGTCCGCATTCCAAAGGCCTCGGCTCAGGCTTTTTCATCAACAAGCAAGGCTACATCCTGACCAACAATCACGTGGTCGAGAACGCCACCGAAATTATCGTGACCACCAATCAGGGCAACGAATTCAAGGCCAAGGTGGTGGGCAGCGACGAGAAGACCGACATCGCACTGATCAAGGTCGATGCCGCGCGCGACTGGCCGGTGGCGCCGCTGGGTGACTCCGACGGGGTCAAGGTCGGCGAGTGGGTGATGGCGATTGGCAATCCCTTTGGCTTCGACCATTCAGTGACCGCCGGGATCGTCAGCGCCAAGGGCCGTTTCATCTCCGGCAACTACGACGACTTTCTCCAGACCGACGCGTCGATTAATCCGGGCAACTCCGGCGGCCCGCTGATCGATCTGCGCGGCGCGGTGGTGGGCGTCAACTCGGCGATCTTCACGCGCACCGGAACCAGCATGGGCATCGGCTTCGCAATCCCGATCAACCTCGTCAAGGACGAAGTCGACATGCTCAGGACCAGCGGCAAGGTGGTGCGGGGCTGGCTGGGTATTCTGGTGCAAAAAGTCACGCCCGATATCGCGGACGCGATGGGCCTGGGTGAGCCGCGCGGGGCGCTGGTCGCCGACGTGCTGAAGGACGGCCCCGCCCGCGCCGCAGGCATCCAGCGCGGCGACGTGATCGTCGCATACAACAATCAGCCGATTGGAGATTCGCAGGAGCTGCCCTTAATGGTTGGGCACACTTTGGTCGGGCATACCGCAAGCCTCCGGATTATCCGGAACAAAGCCGCCAAGGACCTGACCGTTACGATCACCGCGTCGCGCGAGCAGGAGTTCGCGTCCGCTGCCGGAGAAGAAGGTGCGGCGCCGCCCGAGAAATCGGCTCTCGGACTCTCGGTCAAGGACCTGACTCCGCAATTGAGTAGCGAGCTTGGAATCGCCGAAAAGAGCGGCGTGGTGGTGTCGGCGGTCAAGCCCGGCAGCTCGGGCGATGAGGCCGGAATTCGCGCCCACGACCTGATCCTGGAAGTCAATCGCCAGGCGGTGAAAGATGTAGCCTCCTATGACCGGGCGTTGAAAGCCGGCGGCAAGGGCAAGATCGTATTGCTGCTGGTCAAGCGCGAAGACAGCACGCTCTACATGCCGGTAAAGCCGCAGGGTTAGCGTCGCCGGCGCGGCTTCGGCCGTGACAGGCCCGGAGCGCCGCCTCGCAGATGTCGTTCAGACGGATAATCAAGATCTCGCTGTTCAGCGGGTTTGCCCTGGTCCTGTTCGCCGCGCCGCCGCTGCTCTACTTTTTCTATGTCTACTACCAGTCGCTCGAGACCGAGGTGGTCGAGCGCTTCTCCGGCAAGCGCTGGGACCTCCCCTCGCGAATCTACTCGGACTCGCTGACCGTCTACGCGGGCCAGAACCTCAATGACCTGGGCTTCTTCGAGCGGCTGGCACGCCTCAATTACCATCCGGTGCCGCCCGGCGGTAAGGTCGGCGCGCGCGGCGAATACAGCTACGACGCCAAACGCGGCAAGCTCGAGCTCTTTCTGCACAGCTTTGCCTATCCGGATCACAGTTTTCCCGGCCAAATGGTCGAGCTCACACTCGCTCCGGCCGACCAGACCATCACCGCGATGCGTGATCCGTTCTCGCGCCAGCCGCTCTATTCGATGGAGCTGGAGCCCGAATTGATCAGCGGTATCTTTCAGGGCAGTTGGGAACAGCGCCGCCTGGTGCGGCTCGCCCAGGTCCCGCCCGCTTTCATCGACGCGATCCTCGCCGCCGAGGACCATCGTTTCTATGAGCATCACGGCCTCGATCTGGTGCGAATCGCCAAGGCGGCGTGGGTGGACTTCACGGCGGGCCACATCACACAGGGCGGCTCGACGCTCACGCAGCAGTTGATGAAGAATTTCTTCCTCGACAAGCGGCGCGATTACCGGCGCAAGCTCAAGGAAGCGATCATGGCCTACATCGCCGAGAGCCGCTATTCCAAGGAGGACATTCTCGAGAACTACGTCAACGACATCTACCTCGGCCAGCGCGGGCAGGAAGGCATTTACGGCATCTGGGAAGCCGCGGAATATTACTTTTCGCAGGAGCCGCGCGACCTGACGATCAGCGAGATGGCCGCGATCGCGGGCATGATCAGCTCGCCCAACCGGCTCAACCCGCTGCGCCATCCGGATCTGGCGCGCGTGCGGCGCAACGAGGTGCTGGCCTCGATGCTCCAGGACGGGTACATCAGCAAGGCCGCTTACGATGACGCGGTCGCTGAGCCGCTGCGCGCCCGCGAGGTCTATACCGAGAGCAACGACGCGCCCTTTTTCGTCGATTACGTCAAGCGCGAGCTGGCCGAGCGCTATCCGCCCGAAGTCCTGACCGGCGAGGGCTTGCGGATTTTCACCACGCTCGACGTGCATATGGAGAAGCTGGCCGAGCACGCCGTGGAGCAGAATCTGGAGGAGCTCGAAGCCCGCCATCCGCGGCTGCGGCGCAAGGAAGCCGACGACCGGCTCGAGGGCGCGCTGATCGCGATTGAGCCGCAGAGCGGGAAAATCCGCGCGATGGCCGGTGGCCGCGACTATCGTACCAGCCAGCTCAATCGGATCGTGCAATCGCGCCGCCAACCCGGGTCGGTGTTCAAGCCGGTCACCTATCTGGCCGCGTTGGATGAAACCTTTCTCGGGTGAGGGCAAATTCCTGCCCACGTCGATGATCGACGACGAGCCGTTCACCTGGACCTACGGCGACATGAGCTGGACGCCGAACAACTACAAGGATCGCTACTTCGGGCCGGTCACGCTGGAATTCGCCTTGATGGAATCGCTCAACTCGGCGACCTCGCGCCTGGCCAACGCGGTCGGACTCGATCGGGTCCGCGCGATGGCGGCCAAGCTCGGCTTTGGTGATCTGCCGCCCTATCCGTCGATCGTGCTGGGCGGAATCGAGGTCAGCCCGCTCCAGGTCGCGCAGGCCTACGCGATCCTCGCCAACGGTGGTCTCAGGGTTGAATCGTTCGCGGTCTCCGAGGTGGTCGACAAGGACGGTCATGTGATCGAGGGCCACGAGCTGACTGCCGAGCAAGTGTTGTCACCGCAGCTCGCCTACACGATCGATTTCATGCTCGAAAACGTGATCAATCACGGCACCGGCTACGGCGCGCGCAAGATGGGTTTCACTCGTCCGGCCGCGGGCAAGACCGGAACCACCAACGACTCGAAAGACGCGTGGTTTGCCGGCTTCACGCCCGACTTGCTCGCCGTGGTGTGGACCGGATTCGACAAGAAAGAAGAGCTGGGCCTGACCGGGGCGCAGGCCGCGTTGCCGATTTGGACCACCTTTATGAAGGCCGCGACCGCTGCGCGTCCGGTGCTCGACTTTACCCCGCCGCCCGGCGTGGTCGTTGCCGCAGTCGATCCGTTGACCGGATGCAAGGCGGGTCCGCTTTGCCCGATCGCTACGGAAGGGATATTCCCCAAGGGGATGGAACCGAACCAACCCTGCTCATGCGCGCCGATGCCGGTCGCGGCCAGCGACCATAGCTCACAGCCCGCTGATTCGGGCACCGATCCGAACGATTAGCGGAACGAATTACCCGGAATCAGTTACAATTGATGAACACCACGCCGCGGACGCCTCCTGGCCTCGCCTTCGCGCTCGCCGCGCTGCTGCTCGCGCTAGGCCCGGTATCGCCGGCGCGCGCGGGTCTCAGTGAGGAAACGCTGCCGGCCGAAGAGATGCCGACCGCGATGGCCACGCCCGTCGCGAGTGTGGAAGCAACGCCGGCCGCGGCGATGCCGGCGCCGCCGATGACCGTCATTGCATCCACACCGCTCGCCGCGACTCCGCAGCCGTCTGCGACTCCGCAACCGTCGGCGATTCCGCAGCCGTCTGCGACGGCCTCGCCCGCGCCAGCAAGCGCCAGCGGCGCGGACCCCGCGGCGACGCCGCTGGGAGAGCCGCCGCCGGTCGATCTCGATACGCTCCCCACGATGCCGGTCAGCGAGGCGCCGCTGACCGCGCTGATCGATCATGCGCAGACCCCTTCGCGCGCCGCGTCGCTGCGCCTTACCGAACAGGCGCGCCAGGAGGTCTCAAACGGCCAGGCCACAGGCGCGATCAAATCCCTGACCCGTGCGCTCTCGATCGATTCGAGCAATTCGTTCGCGTACTTCTATCTGGGCCGCGCCTACACCCTGAAAAAGGACCCCCATCAGGCGCTCACTTTTCTTCAGCGCGCGGAGATTGGTTTCGCGAACGATCCAACCTGGCTCGGCGAGACGCTGAGCTTCGAGGGCGCCTGCTATGAGCAATCGGGACAGATCCCGCAGGCTGCCTCAGCTTACCGGCGCGCGCTGGATTCCTCGCCCTACAATTTGATGGCGCGGACGGGTTACGTCAGGCTCGCGCCCGCCGTCACCCAACCCGACACTGGCGCTGCGCCCGATACGGGCGGCCTGCCCACCCGTACGATCGGTCCGCCGCCCGAGTCGGGCGTGGAGCCACCGCCTGCGATGGCGCCACCCGGCGCCCCGCCCGAATCGAATCCACCCGGCCCCGCACCGGGCAGCAACGTGGAGTGAACCAGTCTGGCGCGATGGCCTTACGTGGCGCGCTCCGGTCTCGCGCGCTAGGGTGATTCGCGGGAATCCCCAATGCTGATCCTGGGTATCGAATCATCATGCGATGACGCTGCGGCCTCGGTGATCGAAACCGAACGCGCCGGACAGGTGCGGGTCCGCGCCAGCGCAGTCGCTAATCAGGACGAGATTCATCGCCGCTACGGCGGCGTGGTGCCCGAGCTGGCCTCGCGCAATCACGTGGTCACGATTCTGCCGGTTATATGGCAGGCGCTGGAGAGCGCCGGATGCGGCTTGGGCGACCTGGATGGAATCGCCGTGACACGTGGACCTGGGTTGGTGGGATCGCTGCTGGTTGGCCTGATGTGCGCCAAGGGTATCGCCCAGGCCAGCGGCCTGCCGCTGATCGGGGTCAACCATATCGAGGGCCATCTGCTTGCCCCGCTGCTTGAGAATCGCGTGGCGATGCCGTTTCTCGCTCTGGTCGTCTCGGGCGGCCATACGGCGCTGTTCGTGGTCGAGGATTTCGGCCGTTACCGGATGCTCGGGCAGACCCGCGACGACGCGGCCGGCGAAGCTTTTGACAAGGTCGCCAAGCTGATGCGATTGGGCTATCCGGGTGGCCGGATAATCGACCTGCTCGCGCGGCGCGGAAATCGCAAGTGCTTCCGGCTGCCGCGCGCGCGCGTCAAAGGTGCGCCGCTCGATTTCAGCTTCAGCGGAATCAAGACCGCGGTCGCGTCGTTTCTGGCCAGCGAAGCCGGGCCCGCGACTGCGCCGGAGGACCTGGCGGCAAGCTTTCAGGAAGCGGTGGTCGATATGCTGGTCCGGCCGACGATCGCGGCGGCGCGCGAGACCGGCGCCGACACGATCGCAGTCACCGGAGGGGTCGCAGCGAATTCGCGCCTGCGCGAGCGGCTCGCCGAGGCCGCCGCCGCCGAGGGCCGCCGCCTAGTGGCGCCGTCGATAAATTTCTGCACCGACAACGCCGCGATGATCGCGCTGGCGGGCAGCTACCGCCTGATGCGCGGAGAGCGCGACCCGCTGGCGATCGACGCCGAAGCCAACTTGGCGCTGTAGGAGATCGCAATCAAAATGGAAATTCCGGCAAAATCGAAAACCCCGGGAAAAATTCCAGATGGATTGGCAGTTCCCGCCATTGGCGATCTTGCGCCGGATTTCGCGCTAGAAGACGCGCGCGGAAACCCGCGCCGGCTGTCGAAGCTGACGGCCGGCGGTTTGCTCGTACTGGTTTTCTATCGCGGCCATTGGTGACCGTTCTGTCTCCGCCAGTTGGCGGAATATCGCGACCGTTACGCGGAGTTGCGCAACGCCGGCGCCGAAGTCGTCGCGCTCTCAGTTGACGACCGCACCCGCTCCGAAGCGATGGCCCGCGAGCTCGAACTTCCCTTTGCGGTGTTGTGCGACCCGCGCCGCGAGGTGGTCGAGCGATGGGGCTTGCTCAACCGCGCGGAGAAAGGCGGGATCGCGTTTCCCGCGACGTTTGTGATCGATCGCGATCGCAAGGTGCGCTTCCGAAGTCTCGAGAATGTCGGTCGGAGGGTCAGCGCGCGGGATGTGCTGGCGTACCTGCGCAGGCTGGAGGGCGATCGTGCTGCCGTGGCGCCGCATCAAACGCGCGTCAAACCGGGTGCGATGTTTCTAAAAGCGATCCGCAACGCGATGCGGCGCGGTATCAAGGTGCCGCGTTCCAGGTCCTGAATCGGTCGCGAAACCCGCCGCCGGAGCGGCCGGCATGCACTTGCGCCCGCGGCGTATCATCTCGCAAGATCGCACTTATTCGGGTGAACGTCCGGACATCAGGAGACCGGCCCGAGAAGGCGAAATGGGCCCCGGCGCGCGCGCTCGCAGGTGACACGCTATGCTTCAGGCACCGGTAGCAGACATCCATCTCATCTTCCGAAAGTCGGCCTGCTCGCTTGTGAGAAACCACCGTCTCTCTTAGTTCAGCTTCGTTCGACAGGAGCTGTCGCCAGCATTTTGGGCAGAGGTTCCGATCTTGCCCCAACGCCGTAACCGCGCCCGCGATTTCCCCCTCGGCGTTGCGCGCTGAGCAGTGTTCCATCTGTTTCGCCTGTCTAGGTTGCAAGCTATCGTCCGCCGATCGCCATATACTGATGAACGGCGAGCGGCGAGCTGTCGTACCCGTATTCGCACGCGTTTCGGTCCCGAATCCCCAGGCCTCTGCTCTCCCTGAGATCCGGAAGCTTGCGCACCATTCCCGCGACCCATCGCTGTCCAGATTTGTTCTCGATGTTCGGGCAGATGACGCCCACTACCACGTGCTTGGTCCCCGCGTCGTCCCGTAGGGTCCCACGAACGACGACGAAATCCATTCCATCGCCTGCTGCCTGTTCGCAGAAGAGGTCAAACATCCTTTTAGCAAGTCTATCATCGCGCATGGAAGCGCCAAGGAAATCCAACGTGTAACTCCCCCAACCCTTCTTTTCAGAAAGATGTCGGGCTAGCGCGGCCCGCGTCTCCTTCTCGGATACTCCCTTCTCCTTCCCCTGCGGTTTCAGCGTCATCCCATCAGAGCTGGGCGGGTGAATTGACCAGATCCTCGCGTCATAGCCGCCCCACGTACACAGCCGGCGTCCATCTGGGAACCACGCGATACACTCGAGATACTTGCCCACGCCCGCCGAATCCGCGTGACCTCTGACGTTCGCCAACCGCCGACCTTCTGCTACGTCCCACAGCTCAAGAAACCCATTGCCGCGACCGACGGCGACGATCGACCCGACGGGTGCCGCACCGATCGCGAAGACCGGAGAGTCTCCCGGGACTCGAGAGCTGGCGGACTGCCCCGCTACGAATGTCTATCACGCTTAGACATCCTAGCTGGTCTCCTGCAATTAATAGTTTGTCCACAGTGAAGTCGACCGCCATAACGTCGTACTGCATCCCATTCGCGACGGGACCCTTCCACGAATAAGTCTGACCCCACTCCCCATTCGACCAGACCGTGCCCTCCTTCCGGCAAGTCGTCGCGAGCAACGCGGAATCGCGAGACCACGCCATAAAGCACTGACTCTGACCATCTGACGGAAAGCTCCTCTGCGCGACCGCAGAGGCCTCACGAAAGCTCCAGATCAGCACGCCCCCACTGTAGGGAATTGCCAAAAGCGAACCATCCGGAGAAACGCCGAATCGGGAAACGTTTGCAGGAACTTCGCTCGTCTGCTGAACCTTCTGCCACGCTTGGGTCTCATACAGAATAACAGAGCGTTCTTCGCCAATGGCGAGCTCCTTTCCGCTTGGCGTAAATTGAAACCTTCCGTATGCGGACGGTTTGAAGCTAGATACGACTTTGTTCGTGTTCACATCAACAACGAAGAGCGAACCGTCATAGTACCTTCGCGTCGCGAGTGTTGCGCCGTCCGGCGACAACGCGGCATACTCGGCAAAGCTGTGGTTTTTAGGTTGACCCGGAGCCCGCATGTGCGGCTCAATGGTAATTATTCGCTCCAGCGCGATTTGGCTGCTATCAACTGATCTTTTCGATGCCGAAGGCGTTTGGCGGTCTGGCCTCCCATGCTGAGAAACGGCTGGCTTTTCGGGCTGCTGGCTGCGACGGGTAAGCTTCTGCCAGAGGCTCATGGGCTTCCTCCGAGGGCAAGAGACAGACTCAGGACTTGCTCGTCAGTTCGAGCACCATTCTCATCTTGACCGGAATTTCCATGTTGAATCGTGATTCGGAGTAGCACCAACACCAGGCGATCCACAAGCGGAAAATTCAATCTCGGTTTGAGTGCAAGGCGCTTCCCACAGCGTCGGGAGAGGTCGGCTTCGCGCCTAGCGGCTACGCAACGCCCGAAAACGCCAGGCGACCCGCTCGCAATCGACGGCGAAGCCAACCCGGCGTTATTAGGGGCTGGTTCGTCAGGTCGCGGCATGAACCCCTTAAGGTGAACGCTCGGACATCAGGAGATCGGCCCCAGAGGGCGAAATGGAGCCCGGCTCGCGCGCTCGCGAGTGCGGGTGTGCGGCCGAGCCGGGGGCGGGGCCAGAACTTTCTGGTTCAACCCGCGATCGCCGATCGGATCGTCGCCGCCGCGCGCCTGCGCCCGACCGACGAGGTGATTGAGATCGGACCCGGGCTTGGAATCTTGAGCGAGCGTATCGCGGCCTCTCCGATTCGGCGCTTCGCGATGGTCGAGCTCGATTCGCGGCTTGCCGCCGAGCTGCGCAAGCGCTTCGAGCTTGTGTCCAACGTCGAGGTGATCGAGGCCGATTTTCTCGAACTGGAGAGCGCATCGCTGCTGCGCGAATCGCCGATGGTGGTGATCGGCAATCTGCCCTTCAGCGCGGGGGGCGCGATCTTGCGCCGACTGTGCGATTGGCGCGCAATGATCTCGCGGATGGTCTTGATGTTCCAGCGCGAGGTGGCTGAGCGGATTCGCGCCCGGCCCGGCGAGCCGGACTACGCGATGCTGAGCGTGGTGAGTGCGCTGTGCTGGGAAATCGACGCGCATTTCCGGGTCGCCGCCGGCAGTTTCCATCCCAAGCCCAAGGTCGATGCCGAAGTTCTGGTCATGCGCCCGCGAGCCCGTTCGCCGTTTGCCGATAACGAGGAGGTGATGGTCTTCGACACGGTGCGCGCAGCCTTCTCGGCCCGGCGCAAGACGCTGCGCAACGCGCTGTCGGCGGGACTCGGAATCGCACCGGCGCGCGCGGTAGCTGCGCTCGCGCGCGCGGCGATCGATCCCGGCGCGCGCGCCGAGACCGTTGATACTGCCGGCTTCGTTCGGCTCGCGCGGGCGTTGCAGGCGCGAACGGAAAATGCCTGAGCTGCCCGAGGTCGAATCGCTACGGCGAATTCTCGCCCGCTCAGCGAGCGGGCGGACGATCGTCTCCGCCAAGGTTCTGGAACCGCGGCTGCGCCGGAAGGTCTCGCGTGGCTTCGCGGCAGGTATCGCAGGCCGGCGTATCGAAACGCTCACGCGCCGTGCGAAGTACCTGATTCTTATGCTGGCGAGTGGCGACGCGTTGCTGGTGCATCTGGGGATGAGCGGCAGCCTGACTCATCGGCCGGCAGATGCGGGTACCGCAGCGGGCGGCCCGATTTTCGGCGACCAAGACGATGCGATCGACGACCCGCTCGACGCCAGGCACGATCACGTCGAGTTGCGGCTGGATGACGGCAGCTGCCTGGTCTACAACGATCCGCGCCGCTTCGGACTGATGAAGCTCATTCCGGCGGGCGCGCTCGAAACCACGGCTGAGTTGCGCGGGCTTGGGCCCGAACCGCTCGACACAGCGTTCACCGCACAGTACCTGGCGCTCAAAGCGCGCGGGCGGCGTGTCGCGATCAAAAACCTGCTGATGGATCAGCGGATCGTGGCGGGAATCGGAAACATCTACGCCGCTGAGATTCTGTTTCGGGCGGGTGTGCGGCCGACACGGCGCGCGGGACGGCTGACCCGCGCCGAGCTCGCGCGGGTCGCCGCGACGGTCGCGCCGGTGCTGCGCGAGGCGATCGGCGAGGGCGGCACCACCTTTCGCAGCTATCGCGATTCGAACGGCCGCCCCGGTTCTTTCGCGGCGCGCCTCAAAGTCTATGGCCGTGAGGGCGAACCCTGCTATACCTGCTCGACGCCGATTCGCAATGTCGTGGTCGGGCAGCGCGCGAGTTTCTACTGCCCGCGATGCCAGAAGTGATGGTCAGGCCGATGGGGAAAAATGCCCGGTTCATCGCCAGCGCTGCGTTGCTCGCCGCGGCCGCGTTCACATCCGCGCTGTCGCGTGCCGATGCTGCCGGACCGGCCGGCGCGCCGGCGCAATCCAGCCAAATCGACTGGAACAAGGTCGACGCTGAAGCGTTCGACTATTTCCGCACTTACTTGCGATTCGACACCTCCGATCCGCCCGACGATACCAGCGCCGCGATCGCCTATCTCGATGGAATTCTGCGCAAGGAGGGAATCGAGACCCGCACCTTCGCCTCCAAGCCGGGCGCGGTGAGTCTCATCGCCCGCATCCCCGGACCGCCGGGCGTAAAGCCGATGCTGCTGATGTCGCATGCCGACGTGGTCCCGGTGGTCGCCGCCAACTGGAGCCATCCGCCCTTCGCCGCCGATCTCGCCGACGGTTACATCTGGGCTCGCGGCGCGATTGACAACAAGGCCCACGGAATCATGGCGCTGATGACGATGCTGGCGCTCAAGCGGCAGGGCGTCGCGCTGCGGCGCGGCCTGGAGATGATGGTCAACGCCGGCGAGGAGGCCGGCGGCGCCGACGGCGCGGGCTTCATGGTTGCGAATCACTTCGACGAGATCGATCCCGCGTTCGCATTCAATGAGGGCGGCAGCGGCGAGAGCAACTGGCTGCACAGCACGGGCGTGACGTTCCGCGTCGCGGTCTCCGAAAAGCGCGTGATGTGGCTGCGGCTGGTCGCGCACGGCAAGTCGGGACATGGCTCGGTGCCGAATCCCTCCAATCCCACGCTGATCCTGCTGCGGGCGCTCAATCGCGTAATTCAGCGGCAGCCGCCGATCCGGATTACTCCGATCTTCGAGCGCGCGATGACCACGATCGCGCCGCAGATGAACTTTCCGGTCTCTTTCGAGTTGGCCCATCTGGAGATCCCGCCGATGCTGTCGCTCGCGATGCGCGGGCCGCTCTCCGATTACCAGGTGCAGGCCCTGATGCGCGACACGATTTCGCCCACCGTGCTCAGCGCGGGTCTCAAGGTGAACGTGATTCCGTCCACCGCCGAGGGCGATCTGGATTGCCGCCTGCTGCCCGGCACCGACTCCGACGAATTCCTGGCCCGGATCCGCGACCAGCTCGACGACTCGCGAATCTCGATCGAGTACATCCAGAAACCCGACGACGCCTCCGAGTCGCCCGATACCGGTGAGGCGTGGGAGGCGATCGAAAAGACCGTCGCGCGCGATTTTCCCGGCGACCCGGTGGTCCCGCTGATGACCGCGGGCGGCACCGACTCGCGCTTTCTGCGCGAGCGCGACGTGCCCGCCTATGGTTTCGTGCCGATCGTGCTTGACACGGAAGAGACCGGCCGGGTTCACGGCGTGGACGAGCGGCTCTCGGTCGAGAACCTCAACCGCGGCATCCGCGCGACCTACGATCTGACGATGGAACTCTGCGGCCCGCAATCATAGGGTTAAGGGATGGTCCGATAGGCGGGGCCGGTGAAGAGGAGGAGTTGACGCGATGACGGAACTGCCACCCGGCCTGGGCGCCGCGCTCGCCTTTATCTTCGGCGCGAGTATCGGAAGCTTCGTCAACGTGGTTGCCTACCGGCTGCCGCGCGATCTCTCGATCGTCCGGCCGCGCTCGTTCTGTCCCAAGTGCAACCATCCGATTCCGGCCTGGGCGAATATCCCGATTCTGGCCTATCTGGGCCTGCGCGGCCGCTGCCTGATGTGCGGCGGCGCGATTCCGTTTCGCTACTTTCTGACCGAATTGACGCTCGCGGTGACCGCGCTGTACCTCTACCTGGGCTTTGCGCTGCCCGAGGCGGCGGCGCGTTTTGGGCTGTGCGCGGCGTTGTACGCGGCCTCGCTGATCGATTACGACTGGCGAATTATTCCGCACGTCATCTCGATGCCGGGAATCGTGATCGGCTTCCTGTGCGCCAGCTTCGTGATGCCCGACATCGGCTGGCAGGCTTCGCTGGGCGGAATCGCGCTCGGTGCCGGCGTGCTGTTCACGTTGGGCGAGGTCTATTTGCTGATTCGCAAGCAGGAGGGCGTCGGGATGGGGGATGTGTTCCTGGTCGGGATGGTCGGTGCGTTTCTGGGCTGGCGCGGGGTGCTGTTCACGCTGTTCGTCGGCTCGCTCCTGGGTGCGATCGGCGGCATCGTGACGGCGCTTTCGGGCGACACCGAAGAGCCGCCGGTCGAAGGCGCCGACCCCGCGTCCGACGCGCCGGAGGCTGACGTTTCACTGCTCAGGACCGCGGTGCCGTTCGGCCCGTTTCTGTCGCTGGCGGCCGGAATCTACGCGCTCTTTCAGCCGGGATTCATCGGCTGATAGCCTGAATGGCGCATGAATCGTGGCCTCTTCATCACGCTGGAAGGAATCGAAGGCTCCGGCAAGACCACCCAGACCGCGATTCTTGGCGATGCGCTCCGCGCCGCCGGCCACGGCGTGACCGTCACGCACGAGCCGGGCGGGACCCGCGCCGGCGAGGCGATTCGCGGGATTTTTCTCGACCCGGCGGTCTCGCTCAGCGTGGCCTCGGAGCTGCTGCTGGTGCTGGCCGATCGCGCCCAGCACGTGCGTGAGAAGCTCAAGCCGGCGCTGGCGCGCGGCAAAATCGTGATCTCGGATCGCTACTCGGACTCGACCGTGGCCTATCAGGGCTATGGCCGCGGCTTCGACCTGCAACTGCTCGGCGAGCTTAACCGGCTGGCCAGCGACGGGATGAAGCCCGACCTTACGATCGTGCTCGATTGTCCGGTCGAGACCGGCCTCGCGCGCACCCGTGCCCGCGCGCGCGGCGACGTGCGGCGGCCCGATCGCTTCGAGGGCGAGGAATTGGAGTTCCATCGCAAGGTTCGCGCCGGCTTTCTTACGATCGCCAAAGCCGAGCCCACGCGCGTGACGGTAATCGATTCCGTGCGCGAGCTCGGCGCGGTCACCGCCGATATCCGGCGCGCGGCCGACGAGCTGATCAGCCGATGCCGCTAGACGGCCTGCGCGGCCATCGCGAGACCTTCGCGCGACTCCAGGCCGAACTGGCCACGCGCCCCGCTCACGGCTACCTATTCGCGGGCCCGGCCGGCGTCGGCAAGATGCTGGTGGCGGAGGGGCTGGCGCACGGGCTTTTGTGCGAGCGCTCACCCGGACCGAAGTTCTGCTGCACGCCCGATCGTTGTCCCATGCGCGCGCCGGAGGGCGAGCGCGGCCCACGCTGCGATTGCTGCGCGGCGTGCGTGCAAATCGCCGTCGGGGTGCATCCCGATTTCCACTGCATCGTGCGGCCGAAAAACCGCACCGACGTGTTGATCGAGCAGGTCCGCGAGTTGATCGCGCAGCTCTGGATACGCCCGTCGCGCGGGGCGGTCAAAGTCGCGATCCTCAACGACGCCGAGACGCTCAATATCCCGGCGCAGAACGCGCTGCTCAAGACGCTCGAGGAGCCGCCCGGAACGGCGATCATCTTTCTGATCACGCAGAGCGAGCATGCCCTGCTCGATACGGTGCGCTCGCGGCTGCGTCCGGTGCGGTTCGGGCCGCTGGCGATCGCGGATGTCGAGGCGATACTCGCGGCGCACGCCCAGCTCGACCCGGTGCGCGTCAGCGCGCTGGCGCGCCTGTCGCGAGGCAGCGCCGCCCGCGCGCTCGCCTTGATCGACGGCGACCCGCCGCCGATCAAGGAGCTGGCCGCCGCGCTCAAACGCCTGCGGCAGATCGACTTCGCCGCCGCGGTCGGGCTGGCACAGGACTACTTTGCCAGCCGCGAGCAGGCGGTCGAGAACTTCGAGTTGATCGCCCGTCTGCTTGAGGAAATACTATGCGTCAAGCTGCTGCGGGCCGAGGCCATATCGGTGTCGCCCGAGCTGGCGGACGTGATGACCGAGCTCCGGAATAATCTCAGCGCTGAGGTGATCGCGACGATCACCAGCGCGGCGGTTAAGGCGGTTTCCGCGGTCGAAGGGATGGCCAATCCCAGGCTCCAGGCTGAGGCTTGGTGGATGGGCGCGGCGGCTGCGATGCGGAACCATCGGAGTCAATAGTGGCGAGCGATATCGATCCTTTCGACAATCTCGAAGAGCTGCCGAAAATCGTCGCGGTCAGCCTGCAACCCACGGGACATCTGCACAACTATCTGGCCGGCGATCTGCAACCCCGGCGCGGCGATCGGGTGGTCGTTGATAGCGAAGTCGGCGTGCGCCTGGCCACCGTCGAGATCGAGCCGCATGAGCCCAACGCGACGCTGGACTTGTCGGCGCTCAGGCCGGTGGTCAGGCTCGCGGAGCAAACCGATCTGGCCGCCGAGGCCGAAACGCTCGAGCTCGAAGCAGCGGCGCGGCGCCTGTGCTTGCATCGAATACAGGAGCGCCGGATCCCGATGAAGCTGGTCAACGTGAACTACAGCAACGACGGGCGCAAGGCGCTGGTCTACTTCATCGCGGAGAACCGGCTCGATCTGCGCGACCTGGTGCGCGACCTCGCCAATACGCTGCGCGTGCGGATCGACGTGAAGCAGATTGGCGCGCGCGAGGAGAGCAAGGTCACCGGCGGCGTCGGCCCCTGCGGGCGCGAGCTATGCTGCTCCTCGTGGCTGCGCGACTTCGAGGCGGTGACGGTCAAGATGGCGCGCGAGCAGGGACTGGCGCTGAACCCGTCGCGGCTGGCCGGGATGTGCGGGCGGCTGAAGTGCTGCCTGCGCTATGAATACGCCACTTACGTCGAGCTCAAGCGTAATCTCCCGCCGGTCGGCCGGGAGGTGTTTTGCGTCAAGGGCGACGGCAAGGTCGTGCGTCACAATATCCTGAAGCAGACCGTGCTGATCCAGCGCGGGGAAGACGGCGGTATCGTCGAAGCGACGCTCGAGGACCTGGTTGATCAGCGCCCGCAGTAATGAGCGATGCGCCCTCACCCGCTGGGCGGCTCACGAAGTGAGCCGCCCAGCGGCCTCTCCCGGTTTGCGCCTGCTGGCGCAGGCGCGGGAGAGGTGCAACAAACGCGGCCGCGGCTGGCTCCTGCCTCTCCCGCGCCTGCGAATCGTTCGCAGGCGCAAACCGGGAGAGGTCGGCGGGCGAGTTGCGCAAGCAAATTGCCCGGCGGGTGAGGGCGCAGACCACTAAATCGCCTCGGATAGATGGCTGAACGAATCCATATCACGACCGCGATCTGCTACAGCAACGGGCCGCCGCACGTCGGCCACGCCATGGAGGCTTTCACCACCGACGTCTTTGCCCGCTATCACCGGCGCAAGGGCGATATCGTTACATTCGTTACCGGTACCGACGAGCATGGCGACAAGAATTACCGTGCCGCCACGGCGGCGGGGCTCAAGCCCAAGCAGTTCGTCGACCGGATCGCCGCCGCGTTCAAGCACGCTTTCGCCGAGCTCAACATCAGCTATGACTATTTCGTCCGCACCACCGACCCGGCGCATCAAAAATTTGTGCAGCGGATGCTCCAGCGCGCGCACGACAGCGGCGACATCTATTTCAAGGATTACGAGGGCCTTTACTGCGTCGGATGCGAGCGCTTTTACACTGAAAAGGAATTGCTCGAAGGCGGAATCTGCCCTGTGCACCGCAATCCGGTCGAGAAGATCAAAGAGGGCAACTACTTTCTCAAGCTCGAAAAGTATCGCGGCCAAATTGTCGGCCGGATTCGGAACGACGCGGATTTCATCCGGCCCGAGCGCTACCGCAACGAGGCGCTCAACATGCTGGCCGAACCGCTGGAGGACCTGTGCATCTCTCGCCCGAAGGCGCGGCTGGACTGGGGAATCGAGCTGCCCTTCGACTCGAAGTACGTAACCTACGTCTGGTACGACGCGTTCTGGGCCTACTTCAGCGAATTGCCGGAGGCGGCTGACGAATCACTCCAGTCGATTAGCAAGTTGCTACCGGTCACTGAGCATTTTATCGGCAAGGACATATTGAAGACTCATGCGACCTACTGGCCGGCGATGCTGCTGGGGGCGGGCCTCCCGCTCTTTCGCCATCTGAATGTCCACGGATGGATCAACTTCGGCGGCGAGCGGATGTCGAAAAGCTCGGGCAATGTTCCCGATCCGATCGAGTATGAGAAAAAGTACGGGCCGGACGTGCTGCGCTTCTTCCTGATGCGGGAATTCACCTACGGGCTGGACGGCGATTTCAGCGAAGAGCGGCTGGTCGAGCGCTACAACGCTGATTTGGCGAATGACTTGGGCAATCTGACCAGCCGTGTGCTCGCGATGGCCGCGCGCTACTTCAATGGCGAAGTGACCGAAGACCCTAGTGCAGGCGCCGCGGGCTCGCTGGACGCTCCGTTATGCGGCCTTCTGGCGGGATTGGACTCGCAAACGGGAGCGATGACCGAGGGGCTGGGCTTCAATCGGGCGCTCGAGGTTATTTGGCAGGCGCTCGATGCGGCCAATAAGTACATAGTTGCTACGGCGCCGTTCTCGCTGGCAAAAGATCCAGCGAACATGCCGCGAGTTGCATGGATTCTCGCCAATCTGCTCGAAGGGCTGCGCGTCGTTGCCGACGCGCTCGAACCGTTCATGCCGGTCACTTCGCGCAGGATGTTCGAGATGCTCGCGGTTGACGAAAAAATTGCGCGCGCGCCGTTCGGTCAGGGAATCAGGAAAGGCCATCGGGTCAACCCGCCGGTGCCGCTCTTCCCGCGAATCGAGAAAGCGAAGTGAGCGCCTGGCATGAAGATGACGACTTCTGGGAGACCTTTGGGTCGTACATGTTCACCGGCGCGCGCCTGGAGGCTGCGCGTTCGGAAGTCGATTCGCTGATCAAGCTGCTCGGCTTGGAGCCCGGAGCGAGCGTGCTCGATCTGTGCTGCGGCCCGGGGCGGCATGCGCTCGAATTCGCGCGGCGCGGCTATGCGGTGACGGGCGTGGACCGGACCGCGCGCTACCTGGATCGGGCGCGCAAGCTCGCCGCGGACGAGAGCCTCGCTGTCGAGCTGGTTTGCTCTGACGCGCGCGCGTTTGTACGGCCGGACGCATTCGACGCGGCGCTGAATCTGTTCACGTCGTTCGGATACTTTGACGATCCGGCCGACGATCTGACGGTCGCGCGCAACTTGCTTGCGTCGCTCAAACCGGGCGGGCGTCTGGTGGTTGACATCAACGGCAAGGAGGTCCTCGCGCGCAAGTTCCGCGAGCGCGACTGGAGCCGGTTTCCCGACGGCACGTTGTTTCTCGAGGAGCGCAAGCTCATCGGGGCCTGGGAGCGGGTCGAGAGCCGATGGACTCTGGTCGGTTCCAACGGAATCAAGGAAGGCGGCGTCTCGGTGCGACTCTATTCTGCAACGGAGCTCGCCGCGCTGCTTCGCGATGCCGGCTTCGGCGCCGTCACGTTCTACGGCAGCCTGGCTGGCACGCCGTACGACCATCGCGCCGAGCGGCTGGTGGCGTTGGCGGTGAAGTGATTATCGACACGCATTGCCATCTGGCCGATCCCAAGCTCTACGGCGATTTGGAGGGCGTGCTCGCGCGCGCCGCCGCGGCGGGCGTGGGCACTATAATTTCGGTCGGCGCGATCGGGCCCATCGAGAACGATCGGCGCACGGTCGAGATTGCGCAGCAGCACGGGGGCGTGTTCGCGGCGGTGGGAGTCCATCCGCACGACGCCAAGGACTGCGACGCAACGCGAATTGCCGAGTTGCGCGAGTTGGCGCGATCCGAAAAAGTGGTTGCGATTGGCGAGACCGGTCTGGATTTTCATTACATGCACTCGCCGGCCGACGCGCAGGAGGCCGCGCTGCGGCGCCATCTGGAGCTGGCCGGTGAACTGGACTTGCCGGTGGTGATCCATTGCCGCGACGGCGAGCAGCGCGTGATGGACATCGTGGGCGAGGTGGGGATGCCGCGCGCCGGCGGTGTGATCCATTGCTTCACCGGCGATGTTGCGGCCGCGCGCGGCTTCGTCGAGCTGGGATTTTGCATCTCGTTTTCGGGAATCGTCACGTTCCGCAACGCGAACGCGATCAGAGCGGCGGCCGCGGCGGTGCCGGACGACGCCGTGACGGTCGAGACCGACGCGCCGTATCTGGCGCCCGAGCCCCTGCGCGGTAAGCGCAACGAGCCGGCCTTCGTGGTCAGAACGCTGGAAGTGCTCGCCCACCTGCGCGGCGTTTCAACCGAGCGCCTGGCCGCGCAAGCCACCGCCAACGCCTCGCGTCTCTTCCGCCTGCCGTCCGCGCCGGTTTAGCAGGCTCACGCTCGGTCATCGGCGGGGGCGGCTTTACTGGCCCCATCGCGAGGCATATTGTGAAAGAGCCTCGGACGCAGTTCCTAGTCGAATCCCAAATGCTGATTCGGACTCTCTCTCGCGTGCGCTTCCTGGCAAGAAACGAGGAGGTTGCACGTGATGTCAAGCACTGTCGCCGCCGAACAGGCTGCCACCATTACCGATCCGCTTCCCGGCCGTTCGCTTCGCGCGAGCCGGCCTCTGGGCCAAATCCGGCCCTGGGAGTGGCCCTGGTGGCGCACCGGGGAGCACGATCTCGGCGTGTTCCTCTGGATCATGCTGATTCACGTCACGGCCGTGGTCGGGCTCATCCTGTATCCGCTGCCGGGATGGCGCATTCTGCTCGGCGCAATCGCGCTGGCCTGGATTGGCGGGCTGGGTACCACCGTCGCGTACCATCGGACGATCGCGCATCGCGCGCTGAAACTTAATCCGTGGGTGCGCTCGACCCTGATCTTCTTCGCGGTCGCCAACGGCTCGGGCAATCCCCTCACGTGGGCGGCCGGCCATCGGCTCCATCATGCCAAGGCCGACACGCCCGACGATATTTCGAGCCCGATGTGGGGCGGATTCTGGTGGGCGCATCTCAGATGGCTCTGGCAGGCCGGCGATCCGCCGATCGAGCGCTATGGGGCCGACCTCAAATCGCTGGCCGCATGGCGCTGGCTGCAAGTGCCGATACTGGCAGTGTCTTTTTTCAGCGGATTGTACTTCGGGCTGGCGGCGTTTTTCTGGCTGGGAGCGATCCGGCTGGTGTTTGCGCTGCACGCTCAATGCTTCGTAAACAGCATCTGCCATCAGCAACCCGGCGTCACGCGCGGCGAGGACTCGAGCCGCAATGTGCCGTGGCTCGGCCTGATGCATTTCCTGCAAGGCGAGAACTGGCATCGCAATCATCACGCGCGGCCCGGCTCGGCGCGGCTGGGATGGTCGTGGCGCCAGCCTGATGTCGGCTACCTGGTGATCGTGGCGCTCGAACGGTTGCATCTGGCCACCGACGTGCGCCGCCCGCACGCGCAGGAGCGCCTGGACCTGGCGAGCTGAGTCCGCTCTCCGTATCCGCGCTACCGAGCGATCGTTTTCAGCTCAGGGCCGTCCGCACGGACGGCCTTTCATTTGGCCAATAGCCAGATGGAATCCTACTATAAGTAGGATTAGTATTCTAATTGTCCATATTCAAGATTGACTTATAGCTGACCCGCCGCGAAGATCGGGTCACGATGGCGGCGTTGGCGCAAATTCAGCTTCCGGGCATGACGGTAACGCCGTCACCATTTGCTCCGGGCGAGCTACACTGCGCGGTGTGCGGCAAGCCGCACGAATGGCTGGTGATGCGCCAGACCTGCTGCGACGCGATCGCGGTCTGCGCGCCGTGTCTGGAGCTCGCGCGAAGCATGGCGGCCCCTAATGCGCCGGCGGCGGGCCACCGCACGACCTCCAAGGACGCCACGCGCCAGCCGCGATAGTTCCCTTCTTCCGCGCGCGCCCCTGCGCGAATCCGTTTCCTCCGGTTCCCGGCGCGATCTACAGTCGCGGTTATCGAACAGCGAGCCGGGTATCGCTGCCCGGATCGCTCGCGAAGGAGGCGTCAATGAAATTCGGCACGTTCCTGTTTCAAACCCAGGGGTCGAGTCTCGCCGCGATCGCGCGCAAGGCCGAGGAGCTGGGCTTCGAGTCGCTCTGGATTCCCGAGCATATCCTGCTGCCGGTGGTCTACAAGTCGCGCTATCCCTACAGTGCGAGCGGACGGCTGCCGGCGCCGCCTGAGACGCCGCTGCACGATCCGATGCTGGCGCTGGCCTACGTGGCCGGAATCACCAGCCGGATTCGGCTCGCGACCGGAATCTTCGTGGTGCCGCTGCGCAACCCGTTTGCGACCGCCAAGGCGGTCGCGAGTCTCGACGTGCTGTCGGGTGGACGGTTCATCTTTGGGGTGGGAATCGGATGGCTGGAGGAGGAGTTCGAAGGCGTCGGGATGAGCTTCAAAGATCGCGCGCGGCGCACGCGCGAGTATCTGGCGCTGATGAAAGAGATGTGGGGCAAAAGCGATCCGGTCTATCGCGGGCGCACGGTGGGAATCGAGGGTTTCAGATTCGAGCCCAAGCCCGTCCAGCGGCCCCATCCGCCGATCGTCATGGGCGGCCATAGTGAGCCCTCGCTCAAGCGCGCGGCGCAGATCGGCGACGGATGGTACGGAATCGCGGAAGAGATGGAGCAGACCCGCACGATCATCGCGCGGCTGCGCGAGCATGAACGTGCGGCTAATCGCACTATCGCGCTGGAGATCACGGTCAGCCCGCGCCTGGGCGGCCAGCTCACGCTCGATCAGGCGAGGGAATTCGCCGCGATGGGCGTCTCGCGAATCATCGTGGCAGGCGGCCCCGGCACTCGCGACGCCCTCGCCGCGATGGAGCAATATCACGAGCATCTGATGTCCAGGTTCTGAGTCCGCGCGGGTGTCTTTTCCGCCGGCCGGGTGGATGGTCTTGCCGGCAAGGCCTGCGTATCATTTTGTTGTCAGTCAGATCGCGCGAGCAAAGGGCGAGCCTCGACCATGAAAACCTGTCCACAATGCCACAAGAGCTTTCCCGACAGCGAGCGGTTCTGCGATGCCGACGGCAGCGCGCTTACCGCCGACGCCGCATCGACCCGGACCACGGCCATCGCTGAGCCCACACCGCCGGCCATCGAATGTCCGGTATGCGGCGGCAAGGCAGAGCCCGGCGAGTTGATATGCAATTTTTGCGGCGCGCGGCTTGCCGATGCGAAAGCCAGTCCGCCAGCCGGGTCGGCCACGCCCGGACAATTGACGCAAACCTCGGCCGGCAGGACGACCTTCGACGACGAGCCGCTCGAACCCGCCTCGAGCGGCGGGAGCATCTTTGGGAGGATTATCTACATCGTGGCCGCGCTGGTGGCGCTGGCCGGCGGAGCATGGTTCGCGATTCATCTGAGCCAGGGACAGCCGCCGAACCCCGCGTTGGTGCCCACGCCGACTATCGCTGCGACGCCGGCGGTTGCGGCCGGCCCGATCGTCGCGCTCTCGGAGAAGGTTGCCGTGCAGGTTACGGGCGAATCGGCCGCGGCACCCGAGCGCGATCAAGCGGCTTCGGGCAAGTTGTTCGGCGACAACGAAGCGGGATTGATGGACCTCTACCGGCGGTCGCTCGCCTCCGACGCTACCGTGCACGACGGAATGGCGGTGCGGCTGCAGGTCATGCCGTCGGGCGAAGTAACCGAGGGCCGCGTGCTGATTTCGACCGCGCCCAATCCGAGTCTCGATGCAGAAGTGGTCAAGACCATGATGGGATGGCGGTACAGCTCGTTCGGCGGCACCGCGGTGGAGGTCGACTATCCGATAATCTTCGCTCGCGACGGGGCCGAGCGCGACGATATCGACAAGACGCTGGCCGACAAGATTGCCCACCTCGACCCTGCGGCGCCGCCGGAGTATGCCTCGGAGCTAATTCCGACCCCTGAAGTTATTCCCACAGAAGTCGCGGCGCCCAGCCCCACGCCGCCTTCGGCAGTCTCCGATCCCGGCGGCGTCGCCGACGCGGCATCCCCGGCGGAAGCCGAAACCGACCCCGACTCCACGGCCATCGTTGCTGACGCTAGTGCAGACCCGGTTGCGCGCCGATCGCAGGTTTAATCGCGTCAAGGCGTATACCGACAACGGCACCGTGACGCTGTTCGGCAAGGTCTTCGATAGCGATTCCAGATCCGCGGCCGAGCGTGCGGTGGCTGGCGTGCCCGGGGTGAACAACGTGGTCAACACGCTGATCACCGATAGAGAGGAATGGGCCGAGAACGAAGCGAAGATCAATCGCGAACTGCAGAATGCCGGGTTGGGCAAAGTCACCGCGACCGTGATCGGCAGCGATGCGTACCTCAAGGGGCAGGTGACCACCGACATGGAGAAGCAGCGCGCGGTCACGGTCACCGAGCAAGCGGCGCCGGTGAAGGTGAGAACGAACCTGATCATGGTCGTTCCCGGAAGTATCTTTTGAGGCATCGGCCGCCTAACGGGCCTGCCGAATCAATGCTCCAGACTATTGACAAGTTTTGCAACGCGGGCTTATATGGCTAAGAAACAAGCGAGTTTTCTTCCCCATCAGGAGGTTTGCATTTCCCATGGCAGAAGCTGCACCAACTTCGTGTAAACAAGCGTTTGATATGATGGCAAGCCGCTTCAACAAGGACGCGGCGAAAGGTCTCAAAGCCGTTTACGTGTTCGATCTGTCGGGCGACGGTGGCGGCAAATGGAACGTCTCGATCGATAACGACAAGTGCGAGGTGAAGGAAGGACCGCACGCCTCACCGAGCATCACGATCTCGATGACCGCGCAGGACTACCTGGACATGCTGAGCGGCAAGCTCAATGGCCAGGTCGCGTTCATGAGCGGCAAGCTGCGCATCGCGGGCGACATGGGCTTGGCCCTCCGGATGCAGAGCCTGTTCCAGCAGTAGAGGTCTGTAAAGTTCGCACCGGGCCCTCGCGATGAGGGCCCGGTGCCAAAAGCATCTCCAGCCAGACACCCCTCAGCGAAACATTTCCTACGAATATTTTCCGGTAAGGCCCCCGTACCGGACCAATCAGGATACAAAACCATCCGCTGACCGCCCAAGACTACCGTGATTGAGCGCTCCCCCCTGCAGAGTTCTCATTGAACATAAATGGCTTAGCGATCGCGATGAGAGATTGAATAGAGAGGTTTAACGGGGTTGCAAGGAGAAGAGGAGCCAGATGAGTTTGGAAGACCGAGACGGTAATCAGGTCAAGGGTGATGAGGATGGGAGGGAAGCGGGCCAGGAGCGCGACTCGCTGGCCTCAAAGCTCTCGGAGGAGCTGAGTGACTGGCGGCGGCGAAGGACGACCGCACGCCCGCATCGGACTGACCACGTTTCGGGGGGCAACAGTCACTCCGAGCCGGCGCGTACGATCAAGGTGCGCGGCCACGAGACTCTCGTAGTCCGCAAGCCCAAGCTTGCGCCCAAGCCCAATCCGGAACCCGGCGAAGGCTAGACCACGCGAGGCCGGGCGCTGAGTCCGTCGCGAGCCGGTCGCCTTTACGAGCGCAGAATAGCGGTCGGCAGCTCGCGTGACGCTTGGCGTGCCGGGTAGAGCGAGGCGAGCAGGCAAAGGGTGAGCGAGGCTGCCGCGACGCCCGCAAAGCTCAGCGGCGCGACTTCGATCGGCAGGGTCGAAATCCCGTATATTTCCCTCGGAATTGTTATGAAGTGATAGCGCGCCAGGATGAAGCATCCCAGGCCGCCCAGGATTAGGCCGGCGGCGGTGCCGGCAGCGCCGACGATCAGCCCCTTCATCACGAATATCAGCCGCACGCCTCCCTGCGTCGCGCCCATCGTGATCAGCACCGCGATGTCCTTGCGCTTTTCCATTACGACCATGATCAGAGTTGCGACCAGGTTGAACGCCGCCACCCCGATCAGAAGCAGCAGCACCAGCGAGTACACCCGCTTCAGCATCGCGAATCCCGCCGACGCGGCTTGATTGAATTCGATCCAGTTGCGGACCCGATATGGATGCGGAAACGCCCGGCTGAGCGCCACCGTGACGCGCGTGGTATCGTCGAGGTTCGCCAGCCGGACCTCGACCCCGTCAACCTTGCCCTCGCGCCCGAAGAACGTCTGCGCGACGGGAAGATTGACGAACACGATACCTTTGTCGATGTAGTTCACTCCCGAGTCGAAGATCGCGCCGACCTCGAACGACGCGCTCTTGGTGGTCAGCTCCGAATCCGGCCCCGACAGTATCGGCGCGACCAGCTTTACCGTGTCGCCCGGTTTCAGCTTGAACTTGTCAGCGAGGGTACCGCCGATGGCGATAGCGGCGATTGGCGCCGCGCCGGAGCCGGATGAGCCGGCGGGGTACTTCCGGCTGAGACTCGACAGCGCACCGCGATCGACATAGCGCCCCAGCTCCGCAATCACGACTGGATTGTCCGGTTCGACGCCGCGGATCAGCACGCCGCTGATTCCGTGCGCCGAGCTGATCATGGCCTGTCCCACCAGAAACGGATCGGAACCCTCCACTCCGGCGATTCGGTTGGCGCCCACCTCGATGGCGGGATAGTCGGTCATCGGGGTCTCGTAGTTGAGGATTTGGATTTGTGGGGTGAGACTGAGCACACGTTCGCGCAGGTCGGCCTCGAAGCCGTTCATCACCGCGATCACGATCGTCAGCGCGGCAACGCCGATCATCACGCCCGTGGCGGTGAACAGGGTCGTGACCGAGATGAACGCTTCGCGCCGTCGGGCGCGCAGGTAGCGCAGGGCGATCTGCAGTTCGTAGCGCAATCCGTTACGGGCCTGACAGGCCCGCGCTCAGAATACCACGCGCTCGTTCCTGAGCTGATCGATTTCGGCTGCGCTCAGGCCGAGCATCCCGGTCAGGACTCCGTCGGTGTGCTGGCCGAGTGTGGGCGCCGCGCGCAGTTCTCCGGGCGTGCGGCTCATCCGATGCTGCAAGCCCTCATAGACGCAGGCGCCCATCTCCTTGTGTTCGAGCCAGTTCCAGAAGCCGAACGCCTCGAGATTGTCGTCCTGATGCAGGTCCACGCAGTTCTGCACCGGATAGGCGGCCACGCCCGCGGCTTGAAGCTCGACGGTGAGCGCGCCGGCCTCGCGATCGCGCACCAGCCGCGAGACGAATTCGTCCAGCGCCTCGAAATGCGCGAGGCGCCCCGCAGGCGTCGCGAATTTCGAATCGCAGGCCGGATCGCCCAACACAGCCAGCATCGCGCGCCATTCCTGATCGTCCACGACAGCGATCGCGATCCATCGCTCAGCGCCGGCCTCGTCGCGGCATCGATAGGCGCCGTGCGGAGCGAACCGCGCCGAGCGATTCGCGCGCGGCCCGAGCACTCGCCCGGTCGCGAAATAATCGATGATCGCGGGCGCGAGGTTGTGCAATGCCGCCTCGTACTGCGACATGTCGATATACTGTCCCTTGCCCGTGCGGCGGCGGTAGTCGAGCGCCGCAATCACGGCCGCGCCCAGCAGCCGCGGCGCGACGAAATCGCTGTAAGCGCCGTAAGGCGGACTGGGCGGATCGTTCGGGCCGTAGCCTGAGATGTAGTAGAAGCCCGATAGCGCGGCCGCGAGCTGACCGAATCCGGGATACATCGCATTCGGCCCGGTCTGACCCTGCATACAGGTCGAGAACATGATCAGCTCCGGCTTGATCTTCCTCAGCTGCTCGTAATCCATCCCCCATTTGCGCATCGCCTTGGGTGTGAAGCTCTCGCCGATCACGTCCGCCCACGGCACCAGGCGCAGCACCAGCTCGCGCGCCTTGGGCTGGTTCAGATCGAGCGTGACGCTTTTCTTGGAGGTGTTGAAACTGGCGAAGAACTGACTGTGATTGATCCCCGGCCGGCCATCCTTCCACGGCGGCCCGATCCTGAGCACGTCCGGCCGCGCGGCCGATTCGATCCGGATGACCTCGGCGCCGTTGTCGGCGAGGTACTTGGTCGTGATCGGGCCGACGCCGACCCAGGAGAAATCCAGCACGTGAACTCCCTCGAACGCGTAACGGCTCATGATCGTTCTCCCTCAGATAGCGCCCGAGTTACGAAGCTGCTTTAAGCGATCGGCGCTCAAGCCGAGCCAATCGCCCAGCACCTCTTGATTGTGCTCGCCCAGCCGTGGCGCACGGCGCGGCGGACCGATCGGAGTCTCGCTGAGCTTCGCGAAAGGCCCGGGCATCGTCAGCACGCGGCCCAATGTGTCGCACGGCACGGACACCAGGAAGTTGCGCGCCTTGAGCTGGACGTCGGCCGCGATGTCGGCGACGTTGGCGACCGGAGCCAGCAGCAGCCGGCGCTTGAGCGCGCTATCGTAAATCTCCTGCTTGGTCATGGTGTTGAAGAAGCGCTGGATACAATCTTCCAGCTCGTCGGTTTCCTGGAAGTCTTTTTCAGTGGGCTTCATAAAGATGCCGGGCGTCCAGAAGCTCCAGTCCTTCTGCTTCATCCAGTCGGCGGCGAAACCCGCCTCTGCCAGCCAATCGACCAGCGCCTTGGTCGAAGCGCCCGCTCCAATCACGGCGGAGATGTAGCCGTCACGGCATCGGTAGACCATCTTGCGCCGCGCGCCGAGTCCGCCGGTGTAAACGCCGGTGCGTTCGAGATGGTCGCCATGGAGGATGGGCATCGCCTGCTCGTTCATCAGCGTCCACACGATGCAAGCCTGCATGTTGACCACCACGCGCTGTCCGAGCCCGTCGGTCTGGCGCGAATAATGCGCGATCAGCGAGGCGATCGCCGCTTCGCCGCCGGCGTGGAGACCGGCTTGCGGCAGCGCCATCTCGATCGGCGGCTTGCCCTCCTCGCCCATCAGATACATCATGCCGCCGGCGGCCCAGATCACGATGTCCTCGGCCTTGTAGTTTTTGCCCGGTCCGCGATCGCCGAACGGAGTAATCGAGGTGTAAACCAGGCGCGGGTTGAGCTTCGAGAGCGCCTCGTAGCCCAGCCCGATCGAATCGAGATAACCGAGCGGATACGACTCGACCAGAAAGTCGGCTTTACTGGCCAGGTCGGCGAGCAGCGCGCGCCCATCAGGCGATTCCAGGTTCAGCGTGACCGAGCGTTTGCCGGCCTCGTAGGCCAGAAAATAGAGGCTGCGGTCGGGGCCCGGCTGGTCTTCCAGAAAGGGCGGGATGTTCCGCGTCGAGCATCCGCCGGGGGATTCGACCTTGATTACGTCCGCGCCCAAGTCAGAGATGATCTTGCCGCACAGCGCGCCCTTCTCGTCGGTAAGGTCGAGCATGCGGAATCCTTTGAGCAACTCGCAGGTCATAAGAGTGTCTATCCGATCACAGGTTTTCGCAGCAGCGCGAGCGCAATCACCCGACCGCCTGCGGCGAGTTATTCTATCGTTAAGCGTGCCGAGCTTGGAACGGACGTTTCGAGGCTGTTTGCGGAGGTGAGAACCGTTGTTCCCCCGATTGACTGTGCTAAAATCACCTGCCGCGGCGAGCAATTCAAAAGCGGAGAAGATACTCGCCACCGCGCTTCGAAAGGTCGGCTGGAAGAAGCTGCCAGACCGCGCCGTAAGCGGCGCCGAGTTAGACGTTATAGTTGGCCCGAAGCGGCCTCTCAGAAGAAGCAGGGGGACGGCAACCTATGTCGAAGGGTGATTCCTTTTGTGAGCACTTTCTGGAGGAATATCGCGAGGCGCGTCGGGCTTTTGGCCAAGAGCGGTGGAAGGAGCTTTTGAGGAACAATGAACTCTTTAACCATTTCATGCTCTACCCAGAGTCACCTCAGAAAGAGTCCGTCATCCGTTCCGTTGCGCGAAAGATGAAGTTAGAGTTCCGCGAGGAGACTTTTCATCTCGACATCATCTTTTTCAAGCCGGACTCCCCAATGGTCGCCAAGAAGTATCCCCTCCCAATTATCGCCGCAATAGAACATGAGAACGATCTGGGGAGCTTTTTGGACGAGATTGTCAGGCTGGCCTATATTCGTTGTCCTCTCAAGGTTGGCATTACGTATCTTGAGGCACGTTCGGCCCCTTCGACGGAAGACGAGGTCGCCAGCGCCCAAAAGCGGGTCAGCGACCGGGTGATCTGAACGGAGCAACTGCTCAACCGGCGTACCGCCGAAGACCCGAAAGTAGAGTACGTGTATCTGCTAGGAATTGAACCGCGCGAGCTTGAACTCGAATGGCACGCGCTCCGATTTACGGCGGGACACGGCGCTGCCTCAGCGCAATGGACCCCTCTCGGTTAGGCCGCCGACTGGCGTCATTCCGAGCCGATTCCTCTTCGCTTTTTCCGCGCGGGCTAGTCCAAGTTTCAGCTCGACCAGTTCCACCTCATCGGCGCTGAGTCCGAGAAACTCCTCCGCGCTGCCGACCTTCCATCCCGCGGCTTCGAGTCGCCTTTTCTTGTGCCTTTCCATCATCACAGGCAACATCTCACGCCTGCGTCGCCTTGCGGGCGGCGCCGATCGCGGTGGCGTAGTCGGCGTGCTCCGGGATCACCATCCCGTGGCCAAAGGCGAATTCGAGCTTCCTGAGCCGCTGCATAAAGCGGAAGATGCGCGTGAGCTTTCCGGTCAGCACGATGTCGTGCTGATGGCAGGCGCGTGCGCTGGCCCGGCTCAACACGGCGATCACCTCGACGATCATATTCATGATCGCGAGCGCCTTGTCCTCCGCAGTCGCGTCGGCGTTGAGCTTGCCGAAGTTGGCCGCAGTCGCGTTTGGCGGCAGATCGCCGATCGCGCCGCCCGCGATATCGCGCACCGTCAGGTCGACGCGTCTCAGATCGCCACGCTCGGCCAGCGCTTCGAGCGTCTCGATCGTGGAGACCCCGAGCATATGCTTGGCGAGGCCCAGCAGCGTGCCGCCGCCGACGCCGGTGCCGCTGAAATGTTCGATATGATTGTCGCGCACCGTGACGATCGCGGTGCCGGTGCCGAGCGAGACCACCAGCGCCTCGTTCTTGCCGGCCAGCCAGGTGCCGCCGATCCCGATCGCGGTGAACTCGTCAACCTTGAGCACCGGCCGCCCGAGCAACGAATCGCCCAGCGCGCGCGCACCGGCCCCGGTCGCCGCGACGCGGGTGATTTGCTCCAGCCGCAAACCGAGATCGCCGATCAGCTTGCCCAGCGCGCCGGCGGCCGCCGCAACCGGGTCGTTGGCTTCTATCGTTACAACGTGGAGGTCGCCGTTATTGGAAACGACCGCATCGGTGGTGGACCCGCCGATATCGATGCCTACGATCATGTGCGGTGCCGGCTCCTGTCCAGCCCGCCTCAGAGGCTAGTCCAGCGCGGCGCGATACTGCAAACGGGGCCGGAAGGCAGCCTTAGCCGCGCTTCCGTGCTGTGCTAGCTTCCACCCCAGTGCCCAAACGCAACGCCGCCCAAGACAGTCTGTTCCGAGCAATCGGAAGGCAGCCGGCCGGACAGCCGCTGGCGGACCGAATGCGTCCGGCGCGCCTGGATGAAGTCGTGGGCCAGGATCATCTGCTCGGTCCCGGCAAGCTGCTGACCCTGATGGTGGCGGCGCATTCGCTGCCCTCGATCATTTTGTGGGGACCACCCGGCAGCGGAAAGACTACGATCGCGACGCTGCTGGCGCGCGAATCGGGCGCAGAGCTGATTGCGATCGCCGCGGTCTCAGCCGGAGTCGCCGATCTGCGCGAAGCGGTGGAGGTGGCGCGCCAGCGCCACGCAATCGACGGCAAGCGCACCGTAGTCTTCATCGACGAGATCCATCGATGGAACCGGGGGCAGCAGGACGCGATGCTGCCGCACGTCGAAAGCGGACTCATCACGCTGATCGGCGCGACCACCGAGAACCCCTCCTTCGAGGTCGTATCGCCGCTGCTCTCGCGGGTCCGCGTGCTGGTGCTGCAGCCGCTTACCGAGGAGAACATCGCGACGCTGGTCGATCGCGCGCTGAGCGACCCCGAGCGCGGCCTCGGCAAGTTGCAGATACGGCTTGAAGACGACGCCAGGGCGGAGCTGATCGGGCTGGCCGCCGGCGACGCGCGCCGCGCGCTCAACACGCTCGAGGTCGCCGCGGCGCTGGCTCATCAGGCCGGCTCCAACGTCATCACGCGCGACCGCGTCAGCGAGGCCGCCCAGCACAAGGCGTTACTGTACGATCGCGCGGGCGAGGAGCACTACAACGTCATCTCGGCGTTCATCAAGAGTATGCGGGGCAGCAACCCTGACGCGGCCGTCTACTGGATGATACGGATGGTCGAGGCGGGCGAAGATCCACTCTTCATCGCACGCCGGATGGTGATCTTCGCGGCCGAGGACGTGGGCAACGCCGACCCGCGCGCGCTGCAGATCGCGATCGCGGTCAAAGATGCGGTCGATTTCGTGGGACTGCCCGAAGGCGTAATCCCACTCGCGCAGGGCGTTACTTATCTGGCCAGCGCGCCGAAGTCGAACGCGGCGTATCGGGCGCTGCTGGCCGCGCGCGCGGACGTGAAAGGGCAGGGCGCGCTACCCGTGCCGCTGCATCTGCGGAACGCGCCTACGCCGATGATGCGCCGGCTCGGATACGGCGAGGACTATCGCTATCCCCACGACTATGAAGGCGCGCTCGTCCAGCAAGAGTACCTGCCCGAGAAGCTCTCCGGGCAGCGCTACTATAACCCCTCGGGCAGGGGTTACGAGATTCGAATCCGCGAATACCTTGAGCGATCGCGAGCCGCAACTACGGCCACGGCGGCCGAATCAAAAGACAAACGCCAGAAGGAATAGGGCAACACTGCCATCCTGTCGGCGCAGGCACACGCCCATTTGATAGCTGCCGTGGTGGGCGCCGTGCGCGGTGAACAAATCCGGCAACGGCGCCACCGATTCAGACCAGCGCGAAGCACACAGCCGAATCACCAACCCGGCTTCGCGGTGCGAAGGCTATTTCGCTCCGAGTACGGAATCCTTCAGCGCTTTGGCCGCGGTAAAACGCAGCCGCGTGCGCGCGGGAATATTGATCGGCTCCCCCGTGGCGGGATTGCGGCCCACACGCGCCTTGGTCTTGCGCTTGCGGAAAATCCCCAGCCCGGCCAGGCGCAGAGCGCCTTCCTTCTTGAGTTGCTTGACTATGAGAGCGGTGAGCTCTTCGAGAGCTGCCTTCGCCTGCTTCTTGGTAATCTGCACTTTTTCGGCGAGGTGCGCTGAGACCTGGGACTGCGTCATCATCCTCCTCCTTGAGGCGCCCTGATTTGGGCTCATCAGAGCGTGAACGAGTACGAAACATTTTTCAAGGGAAACAAGCCGAAAACCAGCTTTTTTCGGCGATTTCGGCGAGCTTTTGAACAGGTTGGAGGCCGCTCAGTAGCGCACCTCGACTAGAAACAGGCCCGCCGGGGTCGCCGCGGCAGGCGCGAGCGCACGATCACGGCCCGCGATCAGCCTGGTTACGGAGGCCGGTTCGAGTCTTCCGCGCCCCGCTTCGACCATCGCCGCAACCATCGTCCGCACCATGTGCCGCAGGAATCCATTGGCTTCGATTCGATACGTCAGGAGCGCTGCGTTGCGCGACCAGCGGCTGAGTTGAACCCGCCGGATCGTGCTCTTCACCTCCGATCCGAGGGTGCGGAAAGCCGCGAAATCATGCTCGCCGACGAATCGTCGCGCGGCCTCGTTCATCGCGTCGAGGTCGAGCTCGTCGCGCACCAGCCACGAGTAGCGGTATTCGAATGCCGACGGGCAGGCCTGATTGAGCACGCGATATTCGTAGACCCGCAGCCGCGCGTCGCGCCGCGGATCGAAGTCGTCGCCCGCCGGATGCGCGGCGCGCACGACGACATCCGGCGGCAGCAGGGCATTGAGCGCGCGCTCCAGCTCGGCCGGATCGAACGCGCGCGGCAGCGCGAACGACGCGACCTGCCCGAGCGCGTGGACGCCGGCGTCAGTTCGTCCCGCGCCGCGGACGCGGACCTTCTCAGCGAAGATCCGCTCCAGCGCCGATTCGATCCGCGCCTGGATTGAATCCTGCGCGCTCTGATATTGCCAGCCCGAGTAGTTGGTGCCGTCGTATTCGAGAGTGAGCTTGATCTGCATCGCGCGGCAATCACGCCAGAGTCGAGCCGCCTCCCGCGCGGAGATTCTCGGCCACCCACAAGGCCGGCAGCGCGGCCAGGCGTGCACTGTCGAACAGGCACCAGAGCGCGACCCCGGGCGGGCGATGCAACGCCCTGACCAGGATCGCATCTTCGCCCACTGCGTTGACTACACCGCGAAATTCCGGCGCCCGGTCTTCGACCAGCAGCAGGCCGGGCGCCTCCCTGAGCTTGCGGCAGACCGATTCGCAATCGAGCTTCAGCGACAGCGCGAGCGCCGTGCCGTGCAGGGTGGGGGCCTGCACCACCAGCAGCACCGTTGACGGCGAGTAGCCCAATAGCGATGCGACCTGCGCGGAAATTTCGTCCGCGATTGTGTCCTCGCGCGGATCGAGAAAGACATTGAAGGCGAGTTGAAGCTCGCCCTCGCCCAAGTTGAGCTTGGCGTTCATCAGCTCGGCCGATTGAGTGATCAGGCTGGTGATGCTCTCTCTTCCGCCAACGCTCGCGCCGAGAATAGCGGTCGCTGCGATAAACTCGGCGCGCGCGTCGAGCGCGTGCTCGAGCGTGGCCAGCGCGTAAGCGAGGGGATGGGGGACCGCGAGGATACCGCCGGCGGCAAGCTTGGGGATCACCTCGCGCGGGGTAAGTCCCGGCGCGACCAGCGGCGCGCGCGATATCCTGCGCGCGGCGCCGCTCAGGTCGACCAGCAGCGGTGAGGAAGCGGCCGGCATGGAGATGCCTTTGATGATTTCGGCGGCGCTTTGCTCGGGAATCGCCAGAAAGACCACGTCGAACGCGGCCAGCTCGCCAGCGCTCCGGAGCCCGTCGACCGGCAGTTCGCGCTCGCCCACTTCGATGCGCTGCGGCGAAGAATCGGCCGAAGCGAACAGTTTCAATTCCGCGTATGGAAACCGGCGCTCGTCGATCAACTCCACCAAGCGCGCCCCGACCGTGCCGGTGGCGCCGACGATCGCCAGTCTCAAATCGCGGCCGGCTGCCGCACTCATCTCAGGTTTCCTGGCTTTCGATTCGTTCGCGTACCAGCCGTCCCATGGCTTTGCATCCCACCAGCTTGCCGGTGCCGCCGGTATGGAGGTCGCGGGTGCGATAGCCCTCGCGCAGCACCGCCTCGACCGCGCGCTCGATCGCCTCTGCATCGGAGCGCATCCCGAGCGAATGTTCGAGCAGCATCGCGGCCGACAGGATCGCGGCGAGCGGGTTGGCCTCATCACGGCCCGCGATATCCGGCGCGCTGCCGTGAATCGGCTCGTAGAGTCCCACCCGATAGCCGGCGCTGTTGAGCTCCTCGCCCAGCGACGCCGACGGCAGTAATCCCATCGAGCCCGCCAGCATCGAGGCTTCGTCGGTCAGGATATCGCCGAACATGTTTTCGGTGACGATGACGTCGAAGTCCTTGGGGCGGCGAATCAGATGCATCGCCATCGAGTCGACGAGTTGGTTCTCGAAAGTTACATCCTTGAAATCCGTGGCGACTTCAGCGGCGACCTCGCGCCACAGGCGCGAGGTGGACAGCACGTTGGCTTTATCGACCGAGGTCAGGCGCCGGCGCCGGTTGCGCGCCAGCTCGAAGCCGAAGCGCACGGCACGCTCGATCTCCTGCTCGGTGTAGAAGCAGGTGTCGACCGCCTCGCGCCCTTTATCGGTCTTGCGCCGCTCGCTGGGCTGGCCGTAGTAGATGCCGCCGGTCAGCTCGCGCAGTATCACCAGATCAACGCCGTTGACGATTTCCGCCTTGAGCGGCGAGGACGCGGCCAACTCCTTGACCGTTTTCACCGGGCGGAGATTGGCGAACAGTCCCAGCGCCTTGCGCAATCCGAGCAGGGCCTGCTCGGGCCGCTTCTCGGCATTGGGATTGTCCCACTTGGGGCCGCCGACCGCGCCGAGCAAGATCGCGTCGCTCTCCTGCGCGTGCTTGAGAACGTCGTCGGGCAGCGGAGTGCCGTGCGCGTCGAGCGCGTGACCGCCGATCGCGCCTTCCCGGAATTCGAGGTCGACCGCCGAGCGGCGTGCCATGATCCTGAGGACCTGCATCGCTTCGGCGACGACTTCGGGTCCGATGCCGTCGCCCTTGAGGGCCAGAATTTTATGGGCCATTGGTTAGCGCGTTACAGCAAGTGGTGAAAACCGCGGCGAGTCGATTAGTTTCGTGGGGCTTTTGAGGAAATTCCCGTTCACGCGCCAAGCGCTCTAGCAATTAGCCCAACTGTGCAACCCTCGGCAAGCCCCCGAGCGATTGTCTTGCGGATTTAACCGGGAGGGCTCGGACTTCAGCCGACCACGGGCAGACCCATGCCTACGGGCCATCCGAGGCGCGGACCTGCGGATGTGGCCCGCGGGCGCGCAGGCGGTTGAGCGCGTTAACCAGGGCCAGCGCGCTCGCCATGATGATATCGCTATGGGCGCCGTGGCCTGCGACGCTCATCCCGTCCTCGCGCAGCATGCAGCTCACTTCGCCGAGCGCGTCGGTGCCGCCGGTGATCGCCTTGACCGAGTAGCGCTCGAGCACGGGGCTGACGCCGGCGATCTTGAGAATCGCCTTGTAGGTGGCATCGACCATCCCGTCGCCGCTGGCCGCCTCGATACGCTCCTCGCCCTTCACGCGCATCGTGACGCGCGCATGGGGCGTCTCTTTGCCGGATGAGCTGACCTGCAAGTCGACCAGCTCCAGTTGATCGCCCAGGCGCCGGAACTCCTCGCTGACCAGGGCCAGGATGTCGTCGTCGTAGACGACTTTCTTTTTGTCGCACAGCGCCTTGAACTCGGCGAAGGCCTTGTCGAGATCGATCGCCGCGGTGTCGATGCCCAGCTCCGTCAGCCGATTGAGGAAGGCGTGACGGCCCGAATGCTTGCCGAGCACCAGCTTGTTGGAGGGAATTCCGATCTCTTCGGGCTTCATGATTTCGTAGGTCAGCTTGTACTTGAGCACGCCGTCCTGATGGATTCCGGCCTCATGGGCAAAGGCGTTGTCGCCCACGATCGGCTTGTTGGGCGGTACCGGCTGCCCGATCACCTGCGAGAGCAGGCGCGAGGCGGGATAGATCTGGCGCGTGTTGATGCGGCTTTCGACGCCGAGCAGGTCGCGCCGCGTCCGCAACGCCATCACGACTTCTTCCATCGAGGTGTTGCCGGCGCGCTCGCCGATTCCGTTGACGGTGCATTCGATCTGCCGCGCGCCGTTGCGAATCGCGGCCAGCGAATTGGCTACCGCCAGCCCCAAATCGTTGTGGCAATGCGCGCTCCAGATCACCTGGTTCGCGCCCGGCACGTTCTCACGCATCCAGGCGAACATTCGGCCGTATTCCTCGGGAATCGCATGGCCGGTGGTGTCGGGCAGGTTGATGATCTTCGCGCCGGCCCGGATCACTTCCGCGCAGATCTTCGCCATGTAATCCCAATCGCTGCGCGAGGCGTCCTCGCACGAGAATTCGATATGATGGAGGCGTTTGGCGGCGCGCGTGACGGCCCAGGTCGCCGCGTTGAGCACGTCCTCGCGGGTCATGTTGAGCTTGTACTTGAGATGGATATCGGAAGTCGCGATGAAAATATGGATGCCGGGGCGGGCGGCGTTTTCCACCGACTTGAGCGCCTGATCGACGTCCTGCTCGCGCGTGCGCGAAAGGCTCAGCACGACCGGCTTGCTCACCGCCTGGCAGACGCGCTGCACCGACTCGAAGTCGCCGGGAGAGGACGCGGCGAAGCCCGCCTCTATGATATCGACGTTGAGCCGTTCCAGTTGGCGCGCGATCGCGACCTTCTCTTCGACGTTCATCGTCGCGCCCGGCGATTGCTCGCCGTCGCGCAGGGTGGTGTCGAAAATCCGTACGAAATCGCCGGAGTCCGATTGGGCCTGGTTCCCGTCAGCCATGTCTCTCACCTCTCATCTGCAACTATCCGACTCAGAGGGGCCAACCAGCCGCGCGCAGAAAAAGAAAACGCCTCGGGCGGCTCGTTTGGCCCACCCGAGGCGTTGGTCGCGAGTTTTACTGAGCCGTTCAGGCCCGCTGCGCGACACGCCCGGTGCGGGCCCCAGTAAGGGCCAGTCCGAGCAGCAGCGTAAGCAGCAGGGCTGAGAACGACATGATGGAGAGATTCTATGCGTCGAGGCGAGAGAGAGTCAAGTTGAGGTCGGGCGAAGGGCGCCGGGAACGACCCAGTTGGCTAGGCGTGATCGTCCTGACGGTTCGCCAGCGATGCGGTCTTCTTGTGATCCGCCGATGGCTCGCCGCTATTGCCTGGCGCGCTCGAGGCGGCGACTGCGCGCAGCACGGAGACCTTCTTGGTCATCTTCTCGCCCTTGAGCATCAGGATTGGGCCCGAAAGCACGTAGGCCAGCGCCGCGCCGAACGCGGTTAGCTGCGGCATCGCGAAGAAGAACGCCGCCGCAATCAGGACGCCGATCAATATTTCAAGCGGCGCGGTGCGGCGCAGATTTACCGACTTGAAGCTGGGATAGGGTATCCGCGAGATCATGGCCGCGGACAGTGCGATGGTCAGCAAGGCGGCGGTGGCTTCGAGGGTGCGCGGCGAATCGAGCTCACAGTAGCTGTAAGCGAGCACCAGGGCGGCAATCATCAGGGCCGCGCCGGGAACCGGCAGACCCGTGAAACGGCGCTTGTCGGCGCTGGCGGTCTGGATATTGAACCGCGCCAGGCGCAGCGCTGAGCAGACCACGAAGATGCCACTGACGATCCATCCCCACAGCCCCAGCGGGCGTACCGCAAACGTATAGATCAGCCCCGCCGGTGCGACGCCGAAGGCCACGATATCCGACAGGCTGTCATATTCCACGCCAAACTGGCTTGAGGTGCGCGACATCCGGGCGACGCGCCCGTCCAGTCCATCGCAAATGAAAGCGACCATGATCATCACCGCGGCCAGCTCGAAATGAGCGTTGATCGCGGAGACCAGCGAGTAGAACCCGGCCATCAGGCCGAGCGAGGTAATCGTCACGGGCACCAGGAACACGCCGCGTCGAAGCGGTGCAGCAACCTTCTTGCGCTGCTCCTTGAAGCGGCCGGAGATCAGCCGCACTCGCGGCCGCTCGCCCGCCGTGCGCTCGAATCGGCGTCTTTTCATTGCCCTCGCGCTCCCGTCATGAGCTCTCCGATAACACTTTCGCCGGCCCGGACCCGCTGGCCGATACGCACCACGACGCGATACTGGAGCGGCATGAAGTGATCGACGCGGCTGCCGAACATGATCAGCCCGATCCGCTGGCCTGCTTCTACCTTATCACGGTTTTGCAGGCGGCAGACTATGCGGCGGGCGAGGTAGCCCGCGACCTGGACCATCGCATGGCGCGCGCCGTCGGCGCCATCCAGCACGATCAGATTGCGCTCGTTATGCTCGCTGGCGTAGTCGCTGAAGGCGGCGCGGAACTCGCCGGCAGTATGCTGCAGCGAAACGACCTCGCCGCTGATGGGCGCACGATTGATGTGCACGTTGAGGGGCGACATGAAGACCGACACGCGGTGGAAGTTTCCCTCCAAACCGGGTGGAGCGTGCTCGCTGACGTCGGTCACTTTGCCATCGGCGCCCGAGAGCACGATACCTTTGGCCGCTGGCGGCGTGCGATTGGGGTCGCGGAAGAAGGCCGCGATTGCGATCGCGACCAGCAGCAGCGCCAGGCCGATCCAGTGCAGGCCGGCGATCACGGCCAAGATTCCGGCGGCGCCGGCGCCGAGCGCGATCGCCGCACCCTCGGCGGCTATTCCGAGCATCGCGGCGGCGCGTCCAGAGCGCCGTCAGGTCGGTCGGGGCCGCGAGGTTGTGCGTGAGAAGGGCTGTTCAACAGGGCCTGAGTGATTGCGAAATTCTTTCGCTTCGTCTGGAATACCGATTGCGGCCCTTACACCGCAAGCCCGGCGGTCGGGTCGATGCTCGGACTGCCAGGCACTTTCGATCGCGTTACCGAGTTCAGTTTAGAAATACCCACGCTTGTATGGGCACATCGGTGTTGGGTGGGCCGCCAGTTAGAAGGACGCTGAATTCGGGACCAACTACCTCGAAGGTATATATCTGGCCTGCGGTGCCCAGCGCAAATTGACCCACGCTCTGTGCCAGCGTTACACCGGAGAGCTTACCCATGGCGCACGAGACAGTCATGCTCACTGCAACATGGGGAAACTGAGTGATTTCAACGCTAACCTTGCGGTAGGCTTCCACGTTCAAGATACCGGTCACGTCTATCTGACCCAAGCGATCGGTTGTGAAGGTCTTGAAGTAAGTGTTTAGTTGAGGTGCTGCCATGGTTAGGAGCTCCTGTCGCCTGGTTGGCCGCTTGCACGAACGTTATCGCGGCGCCGTAATAGTCTGGGATTTCCGTTTTGATTCTCCGATTCCAACTAGCTGTATAGACCGAACGGCCTCCCTCGGCAAGGTTTTAGCCCGGTTCTGACCCACGGTGTTCCGGCGTCGCCGAAAAGTGGGCGCCGTCTAGTGGGCACGCAACGCTTAAAAGCCTAATTCTTCGACTTGTCGACCAGGCGGTCGCTGGCCAGCCAGGGCATGAAGGCGCGCAGCTTGCGGCCGACTTCTTCAACCTTATGATGCTCGCCCTCTTTGCGCAGCTCGCGGAAATGCGGCAGGCCGGCGCGGTACTCCTCGATCCATTCGTTGGCGAACTTGCCCGACTGGATATCGGCGAGCAGCTTCTTCATCGCCGCGCGCGAGGTTTCCCCGACCACGCGCTTGCCGCGCGTCATGTCGCCGTACTCGGCCGTATTGCTGATCGAATAGCGCATGTTTGAAATGCCGCCCTCGTAGATCAGATCGACGATCAGCTTCACTTCATGCAGGCATTCGAAGTAGGCCATCTCGGGCGCGTAGCCGGCTTCGACCAGGGTTTCGTAGCCGGCGCGGATTAGCTCGGTAAGGCCGCCGCAGAGGACCGCCTGCTCGCCGAACAGGTCGGTTTCGGTTTCCTCCTTGAACGAGGTCTCGAGCAGCGCGGCGCGCGCCCCGCCGATCGCAGCGCCATAGGCGAGCGCGATCTTTTTGGTGTCGCCCGACGGATCCTGCTGGATCGCGAGCAGGCACGGCACGCCGCGGCCCTTGACGTACTCCGAGCGCACCAGATGGCCGGGGCCTTTGGGCGCGATCATGAAGACGTTCACGTCTTTCGGCGCCTGGATGAAATTGAAATGGATATTAAAACCGTGGCCGAATGCGAGGTAATTGCCGGCGCTCAGGGACGGAGCGATCTCGCTTTGGTAGATGTCGCCGCCCATTTCGTCCGGCACCAGAACCATCACGACGTCGGCTTCTTTGGCGGCCGCGGCGGTTTCCATCACCTTGAGCCCCTGCTTGGCGGCCTTGTCCCACGACGGGCTGCCCTTGCGCAGTCCGACCCGCACGTTCATCCCGCTGTCGCGCAGGTTGAGCGCATGGGCGTGCCCTTGGCTGCCGAAGCCGATGATCGCGATCTTTTTGGGTTTGAGCGCGCTTAGATCGGCGTCGCGATCGTAATAAACCTTCATCCTTTGCTCCTGGCGCTTGCTGCGGGCTGACGCTTATTCGGCGCTATGCCTGGCGCGGCCATGATTGACGTTCAACTGGACCGACCGCGCCATCGCGATCTTTCCCGAACGCACGATTTCCTTTATCCCGAGCGGGCGGACCAACTCGATAAAAGCCTGGATCTTCGGCGAATCGCCGGTGATCTCGACCGTCACCGAGCGCGGCCCGATGTCCACCACGTGGGCCCGGAACGCCGCTACGATAGAATCCAGCTCGGGACGCGTGCGCTCGTCGACCGCGACCTTCACCATGACCATTTCGCGGTCGACGGTGTTGACATCCTTGAAATCGGTCACCTTGATGACCGAGACCAGCTTGTTCAGTTGCTTGTTGATCTGCTCGAGGATCTGCTCTTCGCCGGACGTGACCAGCACGATCCGCGAGACCGTCGGATCCGAGGGATCCTCGTTGACGGTCAGAGACTGGATATTGAAGCCACGGCTGGAGAACAGCCCGGCGACGCGCGCGAGAACGCCGAATTCGTTTTCGACCAATACCGATATGGTATGACTGGGCATCGGGATGAAGTTCGCGCGCGCATCGCGGAGCGACGCCGGTTCAGCGGGCCTCGTTCTGATGGCGCTGGAGGATCGCCATCATGCGGTCCTTGGACGCCAGTTTGAGCTTTTGGACCCGTTTCATTTCCAGTTCGTCTGCGGCGCTCAGATAATGCTTGCCGCGCAACTCTTCGACCTGGCGCTTGAGCTCCTGGTGCTCGTCGTAGAGCGCCTTCAGCTCCTGATCGTGGGTTGCAAGCCGCTGAATGAGATCGAGTTCTCTCTGCTCCATAGCCCCTCCGTAACCGCGTTCACGCGGTTGGCACTGTCCGCACCGAGCGTTGCCTCGGGCGGCCTGACGTAAAGAGGTTCCAGGATGACAGCCTGCTCCGCCTCGCCGCGTGCGAGCTTGGCCGCGCCAAGCGCAGCGACGAGCACACCCCTCGGCGACAGTTCCGCTTCAGCCAGTACCGTCACCTGCCTGCCCTGCTCGCGGATGAGAGATTCGGCCTGCGCCGCGCATCGGTCCCCCGCGAGCACCGTCCTATCCGGAATCCGTGAGATCAACCGGTCGAGAGTCACCACCAAATCGTCCGACAACTTGTGTAACCCATCGGACACGATCCGGTAAAGAGCCGCATAAACCTCGCCCTTGCGGGCGTCCAGGATGGTACAGAGGAATTGAGCCGCCGGCGCCGCACTTGATTCGAGCGCGCTCAGCGCCAGCGCGTCGAGGCTCGGCACGCCGCAGATCAGGCATCCCGAAGCCGCGACCAGTCCTTTCGCATAGCTGAGCGCGATCCGCAGTCCGGTAAACGAGCCGGGACCGATCGCCACCGCCACGCCCGCCAGATCGCGAATCCCGATGTGGGCCGAATCGAGCAGTTCGGCGACCGCGTCGGGCAGCGCCGCGCCGTGCGGACCGGCCGATCGCGACCGGTCACCCAGGATCTGTCCGTTTGCGACGACTGCGAGGCTGGCTATGGCGGTGCCGGTGTCGAGGCCCAACACCGGACCCATCCAGCGGCTGCTCGCCAGGAGGCGATCAGCCTTGAACAATTCTCGAGATGTCATTGAAGATGACAAACGCCATTAGCGCGACCAACACTACCAGGCCCACGCGCTGAGCCATTTCGCGATGTTGCATCGGGACCGGCTTGCCGCGCACCGCCTCGATGAGAAAAAACGCCAAGTGTCCGCCGTCGAGCATCGGCACCGGGACCAAGTTGATTATCGCGAGCTGGATGCTCAGCATGACCGTGAAAAGAGCGACGTTGGCAAAGCCCTGATGGGCCTGCTGGCCGGCCAACTGGGCGATCATAATCGGTCCGCCCATCGCCTCCTTGAGCGGCGTGGTGCCCTTGATGATCTCTGCAATCCCCGAAACCAGCATTACCGTCATGGTGCCGGTCTCGACCACTGCGCGGCCCGCGGCCGCGAACGGATCCAGCCGCTCGACCGCCGAGTCGCCGCGCGGCATCACGCCGATCACCCAGCCGCCGCCGGCGCCCAGTAGCGCGCCGGAAGTTTCGCGGGACGCCGCCAGCGTCACGAACTCGCGATGAGTGCCGATCTTATCGGAGCGTTCGAGGTCGAGGGCGAGCGGATGGCCGCCGCTATTCCTGACCGTTTCCGAAAGCTCGTCCCAGGTTTTCAGCGGATGGCCGTTGATGGCGAGCACGTGATCGCCGGTGCGCAGACCGGCCGCCGCCGCCGGCATCCCCTTTCGCACTTCTCCGAGCACCGGGAGCAGATGCGGAACGCCGTACATAAAGACGATCAGCAGCGCGACCGGCGCGAACAGGAAATTCGCGAGCGGACCGGCCAACACGATCAAGAGCCGCTTGGCCACGCTTTGGGTGGGGAACGATCGGGCCCTTAATGCCTCGAGCAGGGCTTGCGGACGCGCCGCAGCCAGCGCGGTGATCGCCTCGCTGGTCGAGCCGCGGCGCTCGACTTCCTCCAGCAGCATCGACTCGAGCGGACTCGGCTGGCGGCCGAAGATCGCGATCGCGCCGTTGCCGCTACCGGCTTGCTTCACGCGCCGCGCTACCTCCAGCAACCGCTCTTCCGGGTCGGAGCTCGAAGGGACAAATCCACGCGTCCGCTCAGCGGCGATCAGATCGAAGCCGATTTCGCCGAGCAGGAGTTCGGCGTCATTGGTGCCGGGCTCGTCGCCGATTTCGTCACCGAGCATCCGCACGTATCCGCCGAACGGAACGGCCGACAGCGCATATTCGGTTTCGCCGCGGCGAAACGACCAGAGTTTCGGCGGATAGCCGATCGAAAATCGCAGCACGCGCACGCCGCAACGCTTGGCCATCACGAAATGACCTGCCTCGTGGACGACGATCAGAACCCCGAGGATCACGACTGCGGCCACGATGGAGGTCAGCATAAGGACATTGAAACCCCTGTCCGGCAGGTTAAATGGCAGGTCGAATCGCGCGCGAAAGCCATCACCACGTGTAATAATAGGTGAACACCACTGCGAAGACTAGGCTCGATGCACGATCGAGCAGCCCGCCATGTCCCGGAAACATCCATCCCGAGTCCTTCACCCCGGCGACGCGCTTGTAGGCCGAATTGGCGAGATCGCCAAGCTGTGCGGCTGCTCCGATTGCGACCGAGCTTATCAGGAGCATCTTGAGCGGCCAGGCCGGCACCAGCAGGCGCCCGAGCAGCCATCCGGCGGCTACGGCGAGCAGCAGTCCGCCCAGCGCGCCTTCAACCGTCTTATTTGGGCTTACCTTGGGCGCAAGCTTGATTCGGCCCAGCGATCGGCCTGCGAAGTAGGCGCCGGTATCGCTCGCGATCACCAGTAGGAGCATCAGGATGAGACGATTGATGCCGCCCTCGCGGTTTCGCAATAGCGCGAAGTAAGGGAAAGTCGTACCGACATAGAGCGCGCCGAGGATGGTCAATTCGGTGCCCTCGCGCTCGCCGTAAGCCCCGGCGATCGCGACCATCACGACCAGCGCGAGCATCGCGATCAGCACCGAGACCACGGCGATCCAGCTCCCGCGCCCACGGTACAGCATCAGAACCATCGGAGCGCCGCCGACGCCGAGCAGGACCAGAATCGGCCATGCGCGGCGCGCGCCGGTCATCAGGCCGATTTCATACAGTCCCACCGCGCCGAGGGCGCCGATGAAGATCGTGAAGAACCAGCCGGGCGGAAGCACCACCAGCGCGAGCACCGCCGGCAGCGCGACCAGCGCGGTCAGGAGCCTAGTTCGCAGCACGCAGGCTGTGGTTGGGGCCGTTCTCGACGGTTCCGAATCGCCGCTCGCGGCCCTGGTATGCCGCCAGAGCGGTCAGGAACTCGCGCTCACGGAAATCGGGCCAGCGCGCCTCGGTGAAGTAGAGCTCGGTATAGGCGAGCTGGAAGAGAAAGAAATTGGAAATCCTGAGCTCGCCCGAGGTCCTGATCAGCAAATCCGGATCGGGCAGGCCACAGGTGTCGAGATGGCAAGCCAGGGTGTGCTCGTCGATTTCATCGGGCGCCAGCGTTCCCGCCACGACCTCGCGGGCGATTCGCGCGGCGGCGCGGGCCAGGTCCTGACGCCCGCCGTAAGAGAGCGCCAGCGCGACCGTCATCGAGCCGTTGCCCGCGGTCATGTCGATAGTCTCGGCGAGCGCCCGCCTGACCTGGACCGGCAACCGTTCGGTGTCGCCCAGCGCGACCACCTTGATCCCGCGCTTCATCATGCGCTTGGTCTCGGTCATCAGGTAGCGATGGAAAAGCTGCATCAGGAAGCGCACCTCGGTATTGGGGCGCAGCCAGTTTTCGTTCGAGAAAGCGAACAGAGTGAGATACGGGATGCCCAGCTCGCGGGCGGCTTCGACCACCGCGCGCACCGAGTCCTTGCCCCGGCGATGGCCCTCAGAGCGGGCCAGCCCGCGCTGCCTCGCCCAGCGGCCGTTGCCGTCCATCACGATCGCGACATGGCGCGGCAACCGCGCCGGGTCGAGCGAAAGATGGGGGAATTCGTCCAGTGGGAGTGTGATGGCCACGTGCTGTTGGGAACGATCGATCGGCCCGCATTAAGGCTCCGACGCGACTCAGACCTCCATAATCTCCGCCTCTTTGGCGGCGAGCACTTTGTCGAGCTTCTCGATGAAATCGGCGGTGAACTGCTGGACTTTGGCTTCGCCAGCGCGAAGATCGTCTTCGGTGATCTTCTTTTCCTTGTGGAGATCCTTGAGCATGTCGTTGCCGTCGCGGCGATGGTTGCGGATCGAGACGCGAAAATCCTCGGCGGTCTTGCGCACGTGACGGACCAAATCCTTGCGCCGTTCCTCGGTCAGCTCGGGAATCGGAATCCGGATAACCTTGCCGTCGTTGATCGGGGTCAGGCCGAGGTCGGAAGTCTGGATGGCCTTTTCGATCTCGTGGGTGGCGCCCTTGTCGTACGGCGTTATCACCAGCAGGCGCGGCTCGGGAGCGGCCAGACCGGCCAATTGCCGGAGCGGCGTTTTGGCGCCGTAATAGTTGACGTGCAAGCCCTCGACCAGCGCGGTCGAAGCGCGCCCGGTCCGCACCCGCGACAATTCATGCTTAAACGCCGCAACCGAGCCTTCCATTTCGTGACGGGCCAATTCGATAACGTCGTCTTTCATTGCAAGGGGCCGCTTTCCACCGAGGTTCCCACTGCCTCGCCCAAGACCGCCCTTCTTATATTACCCGCTTTGCGCAAATTGAAAACGAGGATCGGGAGACGATTTTCCATGCACATGCTGATCGCGGTCGAGTCCATCACCTGCAATCTGAGCTGCAACACTTCGAGGTAGGTCAGGCGGTCGAAACGCTTGGCGGAAGGGTCGATGAGCGGGTCGCGATCGTAAACCCCGTCCACCTGATGACTGGCCTTCAAAATGACCTCCGCGCCGATCTCGGCGGCGCGCAGGCTGGCGGCGGTGTCGGTGGTGAAATATGGATTGCCGGTGCCGGCGGCAAAGATTACCGCGCGGCCCTTTTCGAGATGGCGCATCGCGCGGCGGCGGATATACGGCTCGCATAGCGCCTGCATCTCGACTGCCGAGAGCACCCGGGTGTGGACGTTGAGCTGCTCCAGCGCGTTCTGGAGCGCGAGCGCGTTGATCACCGTCGCCAGCATCCCCATGTGGTCGGCGGCGGCCCGATCCATCCCGCGCGCTTCGTAATCGCTGCCGCGCAGGATGTTGCCGGCGCCGATCACCATCGCGGTCTGAACGCCGAGGTCGATGACCTGCTTGACCTCTTGCGCAACGAAGCCGACGGCGTCGAGATCGATGCCGCTGCCCTTGGCCGGCGCGAGCGCCTGCCCGGAGAGTTTGAGCAGGATCCGATGAAAGCGGGACTTGGCGGGTGAAGCGCTGACTTCGCCCATCGTCTGTCGAGACTCCTGCCCCCCGGCTGCTATCGTCCGCCGCGCAGAACCTTCATGCCGCGCCCTTGCCGTTCAGACCTTCGCCGAGCTGGAACCGCATGAAGCGCCTGATCTCGATCTTCTCGCCGAGCTTGCCAACGTATTCGCCGACCAGATCGGAAACCGTGCGATTGGGATCGCGGACGTAACTCTGCTCGGCGAGGCAGACCTCGCGGTAGAATTTCTCCAGCTTGCCCTCGACGATCTTGTTGACGATTTGAGGGGGCTTGCCCTCGGACTGCGAAGCGTAGATCTGGCGCTCCTGATGGATCACCTCGGGCGCCAGCTCCTCGCGCCGTATGCAGCGCGGATTGGTCGCTGCGATTTGCATCGCGACTTCCTTGACCAGGGTCTGGAACTCGGGGGTCTTGGCCACGAAGTCGCTCTCGCAGTTGACCTCAACCAGCACGCCGAGCTTGCCGCCGGCATGAATGTACGCGCCGACCGAGCCCTCTGAGGCCACTCGGCCGGAGCGCTTGGCGGCCTGCGCGATACCCTTCTCGCGCAGCCACACCACGGCCTTTTCCAGGTTGCCGGCGGCTTCGCCGAGCGCCTTCTTGCAATCCATCACGCCTGCGCCGGTCTTGTCGCGCAGTTCCTTTACTAATTTTGCGTCGAGTTCTGCCATCCGTTCATCCGGTAGTAAGCTCGGATTAAGTTGAGACGGGCGCTGTCGGAGCGTTCCGCCGGGCTGCCATGCCGTCGGGATCGTCAGACCGCCGGCGACGGCTCGGGACTCATCCCGCCGTCGGGGCTGCCGCCATCGAGGTCCGATTCGCCTTTCTGCCGCTCCTCCGCCAGCCGCTTGCCCTCGATGACCGCATCGGCGATCGCCGCGGTAAACAACTTGATAGCACGGATGGCGTCGTCGTTACCCGGAATCCGGTAGGCGATCAGGTCGGGGTCGCAATTGGTATCGACCACCGCGACCACCGGAATTCCGAGCCGCTGGGCTTCGGCCACCGCGATTTCTTCCTTCTTGGTATCGATGACCCACAGCGCGTCGGGGAGCTTGCGCATGTTCTTGATTCCCCCGAGCATCGCCATCAGCTTGGTATGCTCGCGCCCGTTGTCGCTCATCTCTTTCTTGGTGAGCGCATGGATCATTTCCGGATCGGCCAGGATCTCTTCGAGCTTTTTGAGCCGCTCGACCGAGGCCTTGATAGTCTGGAAATTGGTCAGCATCCCGCCCAACCAGCGGTTGTTGACGTGGAACATGCCGCAGCGCTCGGCCTCCTCGCGCACGATGTCCTGGGCCTGCTTTTTGGTTCCGACGAACAGGATAGTGCCGCCCTGCGCGGCGAGATCGCGCGCGAAGTCATAGGCGGAGCGGAACAATTTGACGGTCTGCTGCAGGTCAATGATGTAGATTCCGTTGCGCGCGCCGAAGATATACGGCTTCATCTTCGGATTCCAGCGGCTGGTCTGATGGCCGAAGTGGACCCCAGCCTCGAGTAGCTGCTTCATGCTGATTTCGGTCATAACGCTCCTTAAACCTTAACATAATAGACGGGGCGAGGCGGGCGATACAAGCAAAAGGGGTGGGTGGCGCTGTCAGCCCGGCGACCCGGCCTGGAACGTATCGAAGAACATCCGGATCCGCTTGTAATTCATGCCAAAGTCGCCGACACCGACGCGCGATTTGGATCGCATCTCGATCAAGCTGCCGCTCCCGTCGGTCGCCGGCCGGACCTGGATCACGAAATCGTCGTGGAAATGAAACAGCCTCGAGGTCGCGACGCCCTCGAGCGTGTGCGTGTTCGGATCGTCGAGAGTGATCACCCACGATGGAATATGCCTGGCCGTATCCTCGACCCTGGCGAAAGTCCCAACGGTGTCGACACCGGTCTTGAGCGGCGCGAGCTCGCCATAGCCGGCCTGCTGGCGATCGGCATATCTCGCCCGGTTGTATTTCAGGTCGCGCCCCTGATTGTCGGCCATCTGGATCGCGTACGTGAACTCGGGGGGATTGTCGAAGTCGGTGGTGATGTCGTTGATCGCGGGATACCTGCGCCCGCTGAGCGCGATCAGGAATATCGGCACGAAGATCGCCAGGCTGACCACCGTGCCGAAAAGCGCACGCGGCCGCGCGAAGGCGCGAGGCCCCGAGCGGGTCATCAACATTCCGATCACGCCAGCGATCGCGCCGACCAGGCTCAGCACGAAGCCGAAAGCGAAGAGCTGAAAGCCCACAAACGGCGCGACAAAGTAATAGTGCGCGCCAAGCACCCCCACTGTCACCAGCACGACCGCCAGTATCGCGTCGAAAAAAGAGAGCCAGGCCGGAATCATGTTTTTCTCCTCGGGGGTTGAATTCTCGGGTCCGCCGGCCGGCTACGCCGCAGGCGCGGAGGCGGCGGCGATCATCTCTCCGATCCCGTCCGCGATCGTCAGTTGCGGTGACCAGCCCAGGATCTGCCGTGCGCGCGTGCAGTCCGCGAGCGTGCGGCGCACGTCGCTCTGGCGCGGCGGCATCGAGACCGTCGCGCCCCCGAACATCGCCGCGATACGATTGATGCTCACCTCGCAGCCTCCTCCGATATTGATCGGGCTGCCGTCGTCGGCTGCGCAATTCATCGCCAGCAGATTGGCGCGCACCACGTCGCGCACGTGCGTTAGGTCCCGGGTCTGCTCGCCGTCGCCGTGAATCGGGAGCGGCCGCCGCTCGCGCCGCGCGCGCACGAAAGCTCCGACTACCGTGGCGTACGTCCCCTCCATCGCCATCCGCGGCCCGAAGACGTTGAAGTAGCGCAGGCACACTGCTTCTATCCCGCACATCCGATGGAACATGCGGGTGTACTGCTCCCCGACCAGTTTCTGCAACGCATAGGGGCTCAGCGGATTCGGGATCATCGTCTCGACCAGCGGCATCGCCGGCTGATTGCCGTAAACCGAGGACGATCCCGAATAAACTATCCGGCGAACTTTCGCGTCGCGGCAGGCGAGCAGGACGTTGAGCGTGCCGATCACATTGACCATGTGGGTCTCGACCGGGCGCTCGATGGAAAGCGGGATGCGCGGCAGCGCCGCGACGTGGAAGACGCAATCGACTCCCGCAAACGCGCGCGCGATTGAATCGAGGTTGCGGATGTCGCCCTCGATCAGCTGGGCGGCGGGATTGAGGTACTCGCGCCGGCCGTTGGCGAAGTTGTCGATTACCCGCACCTTCGCACCGGACGCTACCAGCGCATCGGTCAGGTGAGAGCCGATAAAGCCGGCGCCGCCGGTTACCAGCGCAATCCGACCCGCTTGCGATATCTCTCGCGTGTTCACACGTTCAGCCGCTTGAACTAGACTCAGGAATCCGGGTTCCGCCGGCGACGGCGGATTTCTCACAATGGCGACCGATACGGACAGGATCAAGCTCCTCAAGGAGGTTTTCGCGGAGCGCATCGTGGTGCTCGACGGCGCCTTCGGCACCTATATCCAGGGGCTCAATTTCCAAGCCGAGGACTTCGGCGGGCCGGAGCTCGAGGGCTGCAACGAGAATGTCGTGCGGACCCGTCCCGACGCGATCCGCACGATGCATCGCGGTTTCCTTGACGCCGGCGCGGACATTATCGAGACCGCGACCTTCGGCGCGACTTCGGTGGTGCTCGCCGAGTATGGGCTTGCTGAGCATGCGCGCGAGATCAATCGTATCGCCGCCACGCTCGCGCGCGAAGTGGCCGACGCCGCCAGCACGGCGCGCAAGCCGCGCTTCGTGGCGGGCTCGATGGGGCCGACGACCAAGAGCATCTCGGTGACCGGCGGCGTCACGTTCGATCAGTTGGCGGCCGCCTACCAGGAACAGGCCGAGGGGCTAATCGAGGGCGGCGCAGACATCCTGTTGATCGAGACCGTGCAGGACGCGCTCAACTGCAAGGCTGGGCTCTTGGGAGTCGAGCGCGCAGCCGCAAAACTCGGAGCGCATGTCGCGGTCGCGGTATCGGGCACAATCGAAACGATGGGCACGCTGCTTGGCGGCCAGGATGTCGAGGCGTTCTACACCGCGATCGCGCATCGCGACCTGCTCTGGATGGGTCTGAACTGCGCCACTGGCCCCGACTTCATGACCGACCATCTGCGCACGCTGTCGTCGATTTCGCGTTTCAATGTCGCGTGCGTCCCCAACGCCGGGCTGCCGGACGAAGAGGGACGTTATAACGAGACCCCCGAAATGCTCGCCCGCAAGGTGGGGCGCTTCGCCGAAAACGGATGGGTAAACCTGGTGGGCGGATGCTGCGGGACTACGGCCGAGCATATCCGGCTGCTGGCCGCGGCGGTCGAAGGCAAGCGGCCCCGCGTGGCTGCGACGCTGCGGCGCTCGATCATCTCGGGAATCGAAGCGCAGGTGATCGATGAGAGTACCCGCCCGGTGGTGGTCGGCGAGCGGACCAACGTGCTCGGCAGCCGCAAATTCAAGCGCCTGATCGGCGAAGGCAAATTCGACGAGGCGGCCGAAGTCGGTCGCCGGCAAGTGCGGCGCGGCGCGCACGTGCTCGACGTGTGCCTGCAGGACCCCGACCGCGACGAGATGGCCGACGTGACGAAGTTCGTCGAGTTGCTGGTAAAAAAGATCAAGGTTCCGATCGTAATCGACTCGACCGACGCGCGCGTAATCGAAGAGACGCTCAAGCGCACGCCCGGCAAATCGCTGATCAATTCGATCAACCTCGAAGACGGCGAGGAGCGCTTCCATCGCGTGGTGCCGATGGCCCGCTCTTACGGCGCCGCGCTGGTCGTCGGATGCATCGATGAGGACAAGCAGCAAGCCCAGGCGGTCACGCGCCAGCGCAAGCTTCAGATCGCCGAGCGTTCGTTCAAGCTGCTGACCGAAAACTACGGCGTCGAGCCGGAGGACATCATCTTCGACCCGCTGGTGTTCCCGGTCGGTACCGGCGACCGCAATTATATTGGTTCCGGCGTCGAGACTATCGAGGGCATCAGGCTGATCAAGGCGGCGCTGCCCCGATGCAAGACCGTGCTGGGCGTGTCCAACGTTTCGTTCGGGCTGCCCGAAGCGGGGCGCGAGGTGCTGAACTCGGTGATGTTGTATCACTGCGTGCAGGCCGGCCTGGATCTCGCGATCGTCAACGCCGAGAAGCTGGAGCGCTACGTTTCACTCCCCGAGGAGGAGCGGCGCCTGGCGGAGGACCTGATCTGGTGGCGCGGCGACGATCCGATCGCGGCGTTCGCCGCCTACTTCCGCGAAAAGAAGGTCAAGCCCTCGATCGAGCAGCGCCGCTCGCTGCCGCTGGATGAGCGGCTCGGACTCTACATTCTGGAGGGATCGAAGGACGGCCTCACCGCCGATCTCGATGAAGCGCTCAGGGCCCGCGGGCCGCTCGAAATCATCAACGGCCCTCTGATGAAGGGGATGGACGAAGTCGGACGGCTGTTCAACGCCAACCAGATGATCGTGGCCGAGGTGCTGCAATCAGCCGAAGCGATGAAGGCGGCGGTGGCCCATCTCGAACCGCACATGGAAAAAGCCGACGCGGCCAACAAGGGCCGCATCATCCTCGCGACGGTCAAGGGCGACGTTCACGACATCGGCAAGAACCTGGTCGATATCATCCTGTCGAACAACGGCTATCGCGTGATCAACCTGGGGATCAAGGTGCCGCCTGAAGAACTGATCAAGGCCTACCGCGAGCACGGTCCCGACGCGATCGGGCTGTCGGGATTGCTGGTCAAGTCGGCCCAGATGATGGTCGTTACGGTGCAGGACCTGAAGTCGGCGGGCATCAGATGTCCGATCCTGGTCGGCGGCGCGGCGCTATCTTCGCGCTTCACGCGGATCAAGATAGCGCCCGAGTACGAGGGGCTGGTGGCCTACGCCAACGACGCGATGGCCGGGCTCGATCTGGCGCATCAGATCATGAATGCCGAGCGCCGCGAGGAGCTCGCGGTCGCGCTGGCCGTGCAGACCGACAAGCTGCTCACCGAGGCCAGGCCCGCGGCCGTGGCGGCAAAGCCGGTGCGCGGACGATCATCGGTGCGCACCGACGTGGACATTCCGTCGCCGCCGGACCTGCGCCTGCACGTGCTGAACGGCTACGATCTCGACGAAATATTCAGGTACATCAATCCCGTGATGCTCTACACGCACCATCTGGGACTCAAGAACTTCCTAAACGCGCTCGCCGATCGCGATCCGAAAGCGATCGAGCTCAAGCGCGAAGTCGAGGCGGTTCAGGAAACGATGCTTGCGCGGCCGGATATCAGCGCCCGCGCGGTGTACAAGTTTTTTCCGGCCGCCTCGGACGGCGACCGCCTCCTGATCCTGAGCCCCGACTCCGGAACAGTCGTGGAGACCTTCAGCTTCGGCCGGCAAAGCGCCGAACCGGGCCTCTGCCTCGCCGATTACGTGGCACCGCGATCGTCGGGCCGGATCGATTACCTGTGCATGTTTGCGACCACCGTCGGCGACGGCGTGCGCGCACTGGCCGAGCAATGGAAGAACCAGGGTGACTATCTGCGCTCGCATATCCTGCAAGTGCTCGCGCTGGAGGGCGCCGAAGCTTTCGCCGAGTTGCTGCATCTGAAAATCCGCCAGATGTGGGGAATCGGTGATCCGCCCGGACTCACGATGAAGGATCTGTTCCAGAGCCACTATCGCGGGCGGCGTTTTTCGTTCGGCTATCCCGCCTGCCCACGGCTGGAGGATCAGGTGCAGCTTTTCAAGCTGCTCGAAGTCGAGAAGCAAATCGGCGTCAAGTTGACCGAGGGTTACATGATGGACCCGGAGAGCTCGGTGACCGCGCTGGTGTTCCACCATCCCGAGGCCAAGTACTTCAGCCTCTCGGCGGCCGACGCAGAAGGCTTCGATCGCGGGCTGGAAGCCGCAGTGTCCTGAGCTAGAAGTTCGCGCCGCAGCAGGCACCCTCACCGCTCGCGCGCTTCACGCGCGCGAGCCGCCTCTCCCGCGAAAGAGCGGGCGAGGCGCGGAAGCTTCGCCTCTCGCGGGTTCCCCCCCTCTGGAAGTAGGACCGGCGTCTCGCCGGTCATGGCTGGTGGGACAGCGGTCCTACTTCCTGATCCAGGAGCGTGCCTGCTTCCGCTGATGATCTTCGCGAGCTGCAGAAGGCTCAGAAATTCGTCAGCGCGCTTCGAACCACTACGCTAATGCCGCTCGAGCTTGTCGCCGTTGCGGGCGCGGCGTGAGAAGCCGTTCACCGCGACGGGCTGGACCAATTCGGCGGCCTCGTGGCGGACGTAATTTGCGCAGCGCAGCACGACCTGGCGCTCGCGCGGCCCGTCGAGTTCGACCAGAAACACCCGTTGCCACGTGCCGAGCGCAAGGCGCGAGTCGGCAACCGGGATCGTCTCGCTGGTCGAGAGCAGCAAGTGCATGCAATGTGAGTGGGCGTTGGGGCGTTCGTCCGGCGCGATCGGCGGCTTGCGACGCGCCATGTCATTGTGATTGTAGCCCTGCTCGGGCGGGCACAGGCGGCGCAGGAAGTGCTTGAAGTCCTCGAGCAGCAGCTCCTCGGCCTCATTGATCTTGATCGCGGCGGTGGTATGCCGCGAGAAGACCGTCACCTCGCCGCGCTCGACGTGGCCGGTTGCGAGATGGCGGTTGATCTCGTCGGTCAGATCGACGAACTCGATCGGCTGGCGGGTGCGGACGGTTATCAAGGCTTCGGAGAGCACGACCGATCGGCGCGAAAATGATCCGGTACGGAGAGTGAGTGTTTGCGGAGAATCTGAGTTCTGCATCACACTACCTGCTCAACCTCAGCGAAAAATTTTTGAATGGACTATCAATCTAGCGATGCGGGAGCCCGGTCGCAATTTGTTTTCGATCGTTCGAGTGGAAAAATTTCCCGACCGACTAACCATAGCCCGGTCAGTCGGTCAGCAGAGAAATCGACTGAGTAATGCCAAGAACAGAAAAAAAGAGGCGCGGCTGATTCAGCCGCGCCGCTCAAGCGCTAAACAAACTGAGGAGTTTTCAAACTCGCGCTCTATTTCCCCAGGCTTCTCAGCTCGCGCTGCGCAAGCTGGAGATCGGCGTCCACCATCAAATCGACCAGTTGCCTGAAGTTGACTTGCGGTTGCCATTCGAGCACGCGCCGGGCTTTGCTGGAATCGCCGCAGAGCACGTCGACCTCCGAGGGGCGCAGGAAACGCGCATCGATCTCCAGGTGTTTGCGCCAATCCAGCCCCAGGCGCTCGAAGGTCAGCTCCATGAATTCCTGCACCGAGTGGTTCTCGCCGGTCGCGATGACGAAATCCTCGGGTTTCTCCTGCTGCATGATCAGCCACATCGCCTCGACGTAATCGCCGGCGAAGCCCCAATCGCGGCGCCCTTCCAGGTTGCCGAGGCTCAGCTTGTCCTGCAGGCCGAGCTTGATCCGGGTTGCGCAGCGGGTGATTTTGCGCGTGACGAAGTTCTCGCCGCGGCGCGGTGACTCGTGGTTGAACAGGATGCCGTTGACGGCGAACAGCCCGTAGGCCTCGCGATAGTTGACGGTCTGCCAATGGGCGTAGACCTTGGCGCAGGCGTAGGGGCTGCGCGGATGAAACGGCGTGGTCTCGCTCTGCGGGGTCTCGGCGACCTTGCCGAACATCTCGGATGAGCCGGCCTGATAGAAACGCACCTCGCGGGCGTGGCGCTTGTTGTGATCGCGAATCGCCTCGAGCAATCTGAGCGTGCCGAGGCCGACCACGTCGGCGGTGTACTCGGGCTGGTCGAAGGAGATCCGGACGTGCGATTGCGCCGCCAGATTGTAGACTTCGTCGGGGCGGGTCTGCTCGATTATCCGCCTGAGCCCGGTGCCGTCGCCGAGGTCGCCGTAATGAAGCTGGAGCCCCTTGCTGGACGCGAAGCCCTGGCGCAGATGATCGATCCGCCCCGTAGCGAAGCTCGAGGTGCGGCGCACGATGCCATGGACGTCGTAGCCCTTCTTCAGGAGCAACTCGGCCAGGTACGATCCGTCCTGTCCGGTGACGCCAGTGATTAATGCGATCTTGGCCATGAAATAGTCACTTCCCCGCATCGCGGGCGCGAGACAACGTGTCCGCGATCTCAGTCACCGGCGACCAGGCGATGGGAGTCGCTATCGAAATGCTGCGTAGAGAACTCGAACAATTCGGCGTCCTCCAGCGCGACCATCTGATGGACCAGGCCGCGCGGCACATCCATGCACTCGCCGGCTTGCAGCTCGAATTCCTCGATCGTGGGCGCCTCGGGCGATTCCTTGACCAGCACCTTGAGCCGCCCGGCGCGCAGGTAGAACGATTCGGTCTTGAGCTTGTGAAAGTGCAGCGAGCAGCGCTTGCCCTTTTTGATCTCGAGAATCTTGCCGCAGTAAAGGTCGTTGTTGGCGATCCACACCTCTCGGCCCCAGCCCTTGGGCACGATTCGTACTGGTTGTCGAATCCGGTTCATTTCCAGCCCAATTCCTTTCCTATTGCGCGCGATTATCGCATGCAAACACATAATTATCGCACGCGAGCATGGTATAAGCGAGTCCCGTGGAGGCCCACTGTCCGGCATGATCATCGACGAGGTCCAGGTCCTGCGGAGCGCGGCGCAGTGAAGCTCGCCAACGAACGCTGGTGGACATATTGGCGGAAATGTACAATTGAGGCAGTTTCGGCGTTCAGGAGACGGATCACCGATGGCAGCAAAGAAGAAATCCGCCACTGGGGCGATCACCACGGTCTCTGCCCGGCAGCACTTCTCCGACCTTATCAATCGTGTCGCTTACGGCAAGGACCGGATCGTGCTGACGCGGCGCAGCCGTCCGCTGGCGGCGGTGGTGCCAATCGAGGACATGGTGCTGCTCGAAAAGATCGAAGAGCGCGAGGAGCTCAAGGCCGCCCGCGCGGCGCATCGCGAGGTCGCCCGCAAAGGCACCCGGCCATGGGCACAGATAAAGAAAGAGCTCGGGCTCGATTGACACCGCGATGGCCTATGCGATCGAGTTCGCAACCTGATTGAAACTGAATTGGCGCCGGATCCCTCCGCGCATCAACCTGACCCGCTACCATTTTTCTGCCCTTGACTAGGGAGGGACGGCTATTAGATTGTTAGTAGGTCGGCTTCCTACGGGAAACGGCGCTTAATCCCCCCGGTGTCTGGGCAACCACACGCCGGGGTTTTTTTTGGGAAGGAAGATGGCGGATCGGGCAATTCTCTTCATCGAACGGGAACAATTGGTATCACTACCTGAAAGATGCCGGCGTCAACAAGTTTATTCACCTTCCGGCGAATTGGTTTCTCCACTGTTATCGTTGAAAACCAGCCAACCTTGCTCAAAACCCTGTAGTGGGTCAGTTTGAAGTGAGACGAATCGCTCCGTGCAGATTGCCCTCGACAGACTCGGGACAGCTCTCGCTGCGCCAGGAGTTCGTGAAGCTTCCATTTGCGTGGCAGCAGGCTCCCTCACCCGGCGCAGCGCCGGCCTCTCCCTGGTCAGGGAGAGGCGCAGACCAAAGATCGCGAGGCGGTCCTTGAGTGCCTCTCCCTGACCAGGGAGAGGCGGCGAGCGCGCGTGAAGCGCGCTCGCGGTGAGGGTTACCCGCTGCCACCGCAAATCAAAATTCACTAACTCTGCGCCGCAGGCCAAGGATCACCGCAACGCGATTTCTTAAGCTGACCCACTGCTCAAAACGGGACAGTCAGACAGAAACCAGGCCAGCATCGTAGGCCACGATGCGGCGCCGTGTTAGGCTCCTTGCAGTTCCCGCGCCGGCGCAGGACATACCCTTGATGCGCGATCTCGAGTTGACTCCCGAAGCCGAGCTACTGCTCGCCGGTTGCGCGAATCCGCCTGCCGCCCAAGCCGTTTCCAGCCTTCTGGATCGACCGCGCCAAGCAATCGATTGGAGCTCCGTGTGCCGGCTGGCGACTCTGCATCGAGTGGTGCCGATACTCTATCGTTGCCTGAGCGCCGATTGTGCCGACCGCGTTCCAGCGGATGCGCTCGAGCGCCTCAAGCGCGAGTTCCATCGCAATCTGCTGCGCGCGCGGTATCTGAGCGGCGAGCTGGCGAAGTTGATGGACGCGCTCGAAGCGAGCGGAATCCAAGCGCTGACCTACAAAGGCCCGACGCTCGCGCTGATGGCCTACGGCGACGTCGCGATGCGCCAGTTCGGCGACCTCGATGTCCTGGTTCGCGATACCGATGTGGCGACGGTGGCGAAGGTGCTGGCGGCGCAGGGCTATTCGCGCGCCATCGAGTACGACGTCCGCGACACGACCGTACGCAAGGAATGCGAAGACGCATTCTTCGGCAAAGATGGCATCGGGGTGCTCGACCTGCACTGGCAGATAATGCCGCGCAACTTTCCGTTCGCGCCCGAGCCGGCGGCGCTGCTGGCCGGCGCACAGCGAATCGCGATCGGCGACAGCGCCGTGCGCACGCTGTCGCCCGCCGACATGATGCTGGTGCTGTGCGCGCACAGCACCAAGCATGGCTGGGTGCACCTGTCGAACGTATGCGACATCGCCGGGATGGTCCGCGCGAATCGCGATACCGATTGGGGCGCAACGCTCGAAAAGGCCGCGCCGATCGGTGCCCGCCGGATAGTGCTGGTGGGTTTCCACCTGGCGCACGAGTTGCTCGGCGCCGAGTTGCCCGACGATTTAGTGCGCATGGCGCGCGACGATCGCAAGGTGACGGCGCTGGCGGGCCGTGTGGCGCGGCGGCTGTTCGCGCCGCAAGCCGAGGTTACGCCGCTCTCGCAGCCGTGGCTCATTCCGCTGCTATCGATCGAACGCACCGGCCAGAGAATCAGCTATTGTGTGGACCGCGCGCTGGCGCCGACCGACAAGGAGTCGAAGTTCGTCGCGCTGCCCCGCGCGCTGCGTCCGCTGCATTTCCTGACCCGCCCAATCCGGCTGGGTCTCAAGTTGAAAGATAACCTGGCGGCGCGACTGAGGGCGTCGAGCGCGCGGCCGCGGGCGAAGGCCCGCTGAGCAAGCGCTAGGCTCACCGAAGGGCCGCTGCTCGCCGGCCGCTCACAGCGGAAAATGAAGCTCTCGGTCCTCTGCTGGAATCTGCACGGATTGCCCTGGCCGATTTCGAAAGATCCGCGCGGCCGGATCCAACGGGCGAGCGCGAAGATTCGCGAGCTGGCTCCCGACGTGATCCTGCTCCAGGAAATATGGAGCGGATGGGGGGTCGAAATCCTCATGCGCGCGTTGCATCCCGAGTGGAAGGCATCGTGCGTCCCGCGCCGGCGCGGCGCTCCCAGCGGCGGATTGCTCGCGCTGGTCCGCGCGGCGTCTGGATGGATCGTACGCGGAGCGCCGGAGTTCTATCGCTACGATGCGAGCGCGCCGGCCTGGAAAATCTGGGAGGGCGACGGCCTCAGCGGCAAGGGCGCCTTGATAGTCAGTCTCGAGCGCGACGGAGAACGGCTATTCGCAGTTGATACTCACTTACAATCGCAGTACGGAGGCTCTGACTACTTCGCCGTCCGCGACGCGCAGCTCCGGCAGCTTGGCGCTCTCATCGCCCGGCTGGACCAGGGCGTCCCGGCCATAATCGCGGGCGACTTCAATACCGATTGCCGCGAGCCGCTCTATTCGCGGATCGCGGAGATGGGGATCGATCTCACCGTCAACGCGCGTGAAGGGCGGGGAACGAACTTTGATCTCCGCGACGGAAAGCCGACCTGGATCGACTACGTACTGAGTACTAACTCAAAACGATGGAGTGCCCGCGCCGAGCTGGAACTGATCATGAACCGGTGCTTCGACGATCCCTACTCAGATCATCATGGGCTGTTGTGTACGGTCACGCTGACGCCGCGCGGATAGTGGCGCTTTCGCCGTAACGGGGCTGGCACCGATGAGAAGCGCTCAGCGGCCCTTGAATTCGGGCTTGCGCTTTTCCATGAACGCGCGCGGACCTTCTTTCGCATCCTCGCTCATGAAGACCCGCATCCCGATTCCCGCTTCGACGACCATCGCTTGATCCTCGGGCAAGCACTCGGTCTCGCGCAACGCTTGCAGCACAGCCTGCACCGCCAGCGGGCCGTTGGCCGCGACCATCGCGGCGAGCTCCCTGGCCTTCGACAGCGCCTGTCCATCGGGGACGACGTGGCCGATGAGGCCGATCGCTTTGGCCTCGGCCGCGGTGATGTGGCGTCCGGTGAGCAGAATGTCGGCCGCGACCGTATAGGGAATCTGGCGGCGGAGCCGCACGCTCGAGCCACCGAGCGGAAACAGGCTCCATCGCACCTCGGAGACTCCGAACTTCGCGCTCTCGCCTGCGACGCGGATATCAGTCGCCTGCAAAATTTCAGTGCCGCCGGCGATCGCGGCGCCTTCGACCGCGGCGATCAATGGTTTAGTGAGATGAAAGCCCTTGAGCAGCGACTTGATCACGGCGAGATTGGTCCCGCCGCTGCGCTCGCCCTGCTTGAAGGTGTCGCCGGGATGCTGGCGCGTCATCGCTTTCAGGTCGGCGCCCGCGCAGAACGCTCCGCCGGCGCCAGTGAGGATCGCCACACGGATTTCCGGATTGGAATTCACCTCGTCCCAGGCCTTGGCCATCAGGTCGAGCATCTCGCCGGAGAGCGCGTTGCGCGCCTCGGGCCGGTTCATCGTGATGGTCAGGACGTGGCCATCGCGCTCAACGATTGCGTGGGGCTGATCGCTCATCGGTACTCTCCCGGAATTGGTGGATGAGAAATAATCACTCGCCAGCCAGCGGGGTCAGCTTCTGGAGGCGCTCGATCGTGTCGAGATATTCCTGCACCATCTCATAGATCACTTCGCGCGCCGGACGTTGCTCGTTCATCCGGCCGACGATCTGCCCGACCGGCGCGAACATCACGTCCTTCGCCTTTTCGGGATAGCGATGGCCCCGCGCGACGGCGTCGGCGGTGACCATGAATTGCAGCGGCATCCCGAGTGGCCCGGGCGACTCGGCCGATTCCCACGCGTCGGTCCAGGCGTTGCGAAGCATTCGGGCCGGCTTGCCGGTGAACGCGCGCGAGCGGACGGTATCGCGGCTGGTGGCGCGGAAGTACAACTCGCGCTCGACGGGCGGCGCCGCCGCTTCCAGTACGGTGAGCCAGATCGATCCGGTCCACACGCCCTGCGCGCCCATCGCGAGCGCGGCGGCGATCTGCCGGCCGGTTCCGATGCCGCCTGCAGCGAGCACCGGCGTCGGCGCAACGGCGTCGATCACTTCGGGCCACAACACGATGCTCCCGATCTCGCCGGTATGGCCGCCGGCTTCGTGGCCCTGCGCGATGATGAGATCGACCCCGGCCTTCTTATGCGCGAGCGCATGCTTCGCCGAGCCGCAGAGCGCAGCCACCATCCGGCCCGAATCGCCGATGCGGGCAATGACGTCTTCCGGCGGTGTGCCCAGCGCATTGGCGATTAGCTTTACCTTGTCGTGCCGCAACGCCGCGTCGAGTTGCGGAGTGGCGGTCGCCTTGGTCCACCCGAGGAGCTGGTTCGGCGGCCTTTCATCGGCGGGGAGTTTGGGCACGCCGTGGCGCGCCAGAATCTCCTCCGCAAACGCGCGATGGCGAGCCGGCACGGCCGCGAGGAGTTGCTGCTCGATCTTGGCCGGATCCAGCTCGCCCATCCCCTCGTACTTGTTGGGGATGACGATGTCGACGCCGTAGGGTTTGTCGCCGACATGCTCATCGATCCAATTAAGCTCGATTTCCAGGCGCCCGGGCGGAAAGCCCAGCGCACCGAGCACGCCGAATCCGCCCGCCTTGCTCACCGCGGCAACCACGTCGCGGCAATGGCTGAAGGCGAAAATCGGGAACTCGATTCCAAGCCGATCGCAAAGCTCCGTATGCATCGTGATGAACCTCCGGCGCCGGGCAACGCTGCGATCGTGACGCTACCATCACGGGCGCGCATCGCTCAAATGGACGTGGCCGGCGTGCGGGTCAGTCGCGAATCGTGCCGTGCGCGGCTTGCCTTGGCTCCCGCGGTGTTGGACGATTCTCCAGATTTGTCCCGACCGTCACAGGTGCATCGTGAGCCTATCGGATAGCGACCGCACGCGCGCATATGACGTCATCATAGTTGGAGCCGGATCGGCGGGCGCGGTGCTCGCGGCGCGCCTGTCGGAGGATCCGTCGCGCAGCGTGCTGCTGCTCGAAGCGGGACCGGACTATCGCTCGGCGCAGGCGCCGGCCGAGATGCGGCTCGCGAATCCCACCGGGATGATGCTCGATCCCCAGCGGATGCAAAAATATTTCTGGGCGAGTCTCAAGGCGCGGCGTACCGACGCGCAGGAGCCGCTGGTGTACTGGCGCGGTCGCGGCGTCGGCGGCAGCTCGGCGATCAACGGCCAGATCGCGATTCGCGCGCCGCTCGATGATTTCGACCTCTGGTCACGTCAGGGATGCACCGGATGGTCGGGCAAAGATGTTCTGCCGTACTTCATCAAGCTCGAAGACGATCTGGATTTCGGCGAGCAGCCGTATCATGGCCGCGGCGGTCCGATTCCGGTCTGGCGCGCGCCGCAGGAACAATGGGGCGGCGTGGACAAGGCGCTGCGCGACGCTGGGATGGACCTGGGCTACGGATGGTGCGACGACCATAACGCGCCCGCCGGCACCGGGGTCTCGCCCTACGCGATGAATCGCCGCAACGACGCGCGGGTCTCGACCAACGACGCGTATCTGGAACCGGCGCGCGGCCGCGCCAACCTGCACATCATCGGCGACGCGCTGGTCGATCGCGTGGAGCTCGACGGCCACCGCGCAGTGGCAGTGCAGGTTCATACGCGTGAGGGATCGCGGCGCATCGCCGGCGGCGAAATCATCCTCAGCGCCGGCGCGATTCATTCGCCCGCCATCCTGATGCGCTCGGGAATCGGACCGGCCGACGATCTGCGCGCACTGGGGATTCGCGTCGTGGCGGACCTGCCGGTCGGCGACGATCTGATCGACCATCCGATGATCGCGCTGGGATTGGTGCTCAAGCCCGAGGGCCGAGTTGCGGCGCCGCAGTTCCGGCATACCAACTGCGTAGTGCGGTACAGCTCGGGGATCGGCGGTGCGGGTCAGAACGATATGTTCCTGCTCGCGATGAACCTGCTTGGATTCAGCGAAAACACGCTGCGCTTCGGCTTTATCTGGATGGCGGCCTACCAGACCTGGTCACGCGGCAACCTGCGGATTACGTCCCGCTCGCCCGAGGCTGACCCCGACGTGCGGTTCAAGATGTTGAGCGACGAGCGCGACCTGGTACGGATGCGCGACGGGCTGCGGCGGCTCCAGGAATTGGCGCGTCATCCGCGGATCGACGCGATCGCCGAGCGGGTCGGATTCGGGAACCCGCTCACGGGCGCGAGGGACAAGCTGCCCGACGGTCCGGCGCTGGACCAATGGATGGCCGCCAACTGCTTCGACTCGCAGCACGCCGCCGGCACGTGCCGGATGGGATCACCGTCCGACCCACGCTCGGTGGTCGATTCCGGCTGCCGCGTGATTGGCGTGGAGGGCTTGCGCGTGATCGATTGCTCGATCATGCCGGAGATCGTGCGCGCCAATACGCATCTGCCGACCGTGATGATCGCGGAGCTGATGGCCGATCGGATCCGAGGCAAACGGACGGTTTAGGCGGGCCGCAGGAAAATCAAGTGACGACCAGGTTAGTGCTCGCGCAGGCTGCCGCGATTGCGTTCCTGGCGGGGGCGTGCAACTCCAAGCCGATGACGCCGGCCCGGATGGGGCGGCAGATCTACATGTCGAATTGCGTGGTCTGCCATAGTCCTGATCCCAATCAACCGGGCAGCCAAGGTCCCCCGATCGCCGGGTCGTCGCGCGAGCTGGTCGAAGCGCGCGTCCTGCACCTCAGCTATCCGCCCGGATACACGCCCAAGCGGACCACGCATGCGATGCGTGCGTTCCCGCAGCTCGCCGGGCATATCGACGATCTCACCGCGTTCCTCGACGAGGCCGCCGCCACCGGCAAGTAAGGGCGCGCCTCGAGCGCGCCCTCACGGTTCTCGACATCGGTTCTCGACGTTTTGTCGCGTTCGTTTAGCCGATCAAAGAAGGCTGACTTCGATCACGATGAACATCACCAGCCAGAGAACGAAGCCGGCCGTGATTACGCCCGGAATCGAATCGAGCGGCCTCTTGGTCAGACCCTGTGTGCCGATCAGCGCGTTCAGTTCGACCAACAGCAGAACCGCGCCGCCGACGATCGCCCACTCGATCAGACCGCTGGTCGAGGGATAGGCGAACATTGGGTAATGGGTCGCGCTGCCCATGAAGAACAGCATCGGGATCGAGAACAATACGTTGGTGCGCGAGGCGAGCCCGGCGCGGCGACCCGCCGCCGCAGCGGCGGGATTGGCCGCCGCTCCGCCCGCCATCGCGATCGCGTTGGCGATAATGATCTTCTGGTTGGGCCAGATCACGAACCAGACGTTGGCCCACATGATCAGTCCCATCGCGCCGCCGGTGAAGATCACGACGGTCCAGGACGTGGACGTAAAGCTCCAATTAAGGCCCCCCCACCAGATCAGCAGGTACGCGACGCCGAATATTACCGTGAACATCGCGCCCCATCGAAACCACCAGAGCGCGCGCGGCACCAGTTTCTGAATCGCGCCGCTGCGCACCGGAGCTTCGGTCTCGCCGAAGAACGGCGTCTGCACGAGATTGAAATAGTAGAGCAGGCCAATCCATGTGATGCCGGCCAGAAAGTGACCCCATCGCAGCAGCATCAGGATTGCGTCGGTTCCGCTCAAGTCCATGACATCCTCCTTCCCCAACCCCCGAAGATTCGGAGGCTGCAACCAGGCGTTGATTGATGAGAGAGCCCTTGAGAAGCATGAATCAAGTTTCGATTGGCCCGTCAAGGTTCCGCGCCGCGGTAGTCTCGGCGGGGGCCTGAGTGTAAACTTCTTTCGTCAGCAATCAGGGACGATCGTTTTCCGGTTCGACTCGCGTCTATCCCGTGGGCACCATCGAGCAACTCCCGCCCATCATCCCGATTTTTCCCCTTCCCAACCTGGTGATGTTTCCAGGCGTGAGGGTCCCGTTGCATATCTTCGAGCCGCGCTATCGCGAGATGGTCGCCGAGGTCGGACCAGCCGAGGGCGTAATCGGAATGATGCTGCTCAAGGGCGATTGGGAACGCGACTACTACGAGTATCCCGATATTTTCGCCGTCGGATGCGCGGGGCGGATCGGCAGTCTGGTGCGCCTGCCCGACGGACGGTTCAATCTGGTGCTCGAAGGGCTCGCTGAGTTCCGAATCGCCCATGAACTGCGCGATCGTTCCTTTCGCCGGGCCAAGGTGGACTGGTGTCCGGTGAAACCGCAGGCCCTGGACCTCGACGATGAGGGGATGAGATCGCTGCGTACGATGCTGGTCAGCTATATCGGCGATTCCGCTATCGAGACCTGGCGGGTTGCGGTGGAGGAAGGGGGTTTGCGGGGGAGCGATCTGGTCAACTTTCTCTGTTTCCACCTCGATCTGACCGCGCTCGAAAAACAGACCCTGCTGGAGGCGCTCAACTTGCGCGCCAGATGCCTGTTGGACGTGCTGAGCTTTCGCCTCGAAGAGCGCAAACTCGGTCCCGGCGGATCGGACGGCGGCGGCTCCGGGACCATCCAGTAGGCAGGTATTTCCGGTTTCCCGAAGCGATTCTTTTGCGGGTTTGAGCAGTTCGGTAGCTCGGCTGACAGCGGCGGTGGCGTCTGGAGCAGCCGATGATTCGCTGCTGCAACAGGAACCCCGGAACCATCTGATCTCCTATGCAGTCCGTGCCCGTCTGATGTGCAGGTGAAATCCTGCGTAAGCAGTCAATGAGCGTCGCGAAAAGGGAGCCTTGAGGTGCCAATTCCGGGACCTTCCGCACGTAATCCGGTTTGCAAAACGCAAAAGTTCTCGCAGAACGCGAACCGGTAGGCTGATCCATCGCACTTTTGCAGCTTGAAACTGGCTTGCGTGTTGATAGCAGATGCGCTCAGACTTTAGGCATAAGTGTTGCTTCTGCATGAGACCAAGCCTGCGAGCCGGCGGCGTCTCAGGGGACCATCCGGTAGCGCGAAGTGAGGAGGGTTGCTCAAAATGGAATGGGAAAACGGGGCTCTCGGACCATTGCTGGTACCTGACGTAATTACTCCAGACCAGTACTACGACTCCCGGCGCGACGACAGTGCGCTGCGGCCGGTCAAGCGGCTGATGCTGGCGCTTCTCGAGGACGCGCTCAGATGTTTCCAGAACAACTCCGACGCCAAGGGCGGGCCGCGCAAGCGCCTGTTCTCCGAGGCTGAAGAGTGGTTGTGCAACGAGGGTGGGGAAGGCCCCTTCTCGTTCGATACGGTTTGCGAGACCCTGGGAATCGAGCCCAAGTTCCTGCGCCGCGGGCTGCTCGACTGGCGCACCCAGCAACTGGCCGGTTCCTCTCCGCGGCGGCTGGCCCGTCGCTCGCCAGTGGTGCGAGCCGGCCGGATCAGCGCGCCTGCGCAGCGGCGAAGCCGGCGGATGTCTCAGGCAGTCTGAGCTCGAATAATCCCGATTCGGATCGCGCCTGATTCCGATCGCGGAATTTCACAACGCATAGGACAGAACGAAAAGCGGCGCGCGTGCTTACGGGCACGCTACGCCGCTTCGTTCGTTTTCAGGCAAGCCGCTGCCAAGCCGCAGCGGCGCCTCCGCAACGGCCCGACCGATACGCTCGAAGGCGCTACTGCTTGGTGGCAGGCGGAGCGGCTACCGCCGCGGGAGCCGGAGCGACAGCCGCGACTCCAGCCGGCGGAGGCGGCACGTATCCCTTAGGCTGAGCAGCAGCCCAAGCCTCACACGCGTCGATGTCGGACTGTTCGACTTGCAATTGCTCCATGATGTCCGAATCGCTCTTGCCGTGACTCTTTAAGTAGTGAATTCCGGGACATTTGACTTCAAGATTGAAGTTCCTGATCTCGCTTCCCCCGGAAGCCACTGAAGTGCCAGCGGCTCCCCCGCCCGCGCTTCCCGCACCTCCAGCCGCACATCCCGCAACAATCACGGATAGCCCCGAAGCCAGCGCCAACGCGATCGTGTTCTTCATGAATTCCTCCTTCAGTCTGAACACCGCCCACCCGTATCGAAAGGCAAACAGCGCGTTCCTCCCCCGACTCAAAAGCAGCGCCAACATACACGCGGTCGGGCCAATTATCAAACCTTCGGGCAAGCGGCGCAAGACCGTTTCGAGGAGTTCATTGCGCCGTGAAGACGATTTTGTCGCCCATCTCAGCCTTCCGCGCGCGTCCTTCGCGGCAGGAGTATTCGAGATGGGCCAGAGTCTCGAAGGTCGCTGCCATCACATGGAAGATCGGCCGCTCCTCGGTGCCGAACACCTGCTGCGCCACCTCGAATGCAGTCTGCGGCCGCTTGCGAATCAGATCCAGCATTTCGGACTCGCGATAGCGGTGGTGCTCGATTAGCTGGTTGGCGCGATGGCGATGATCGTGGAAGACGCCGCCGTGCGCGGGCAGCACCAACTCGACGTTGAAGCGTTGCACCTTGCGCTGCGAGGCGATGAAATCACCGAGCGGATTGCCGGTGGTGTCGGGATAAATTCCCACGTGGGGCGTGATTTTCGGCAGCAGGTGATCGCCGACGATCATCACCTTTTCGCGGCGCAGATAAATGACGTTGTGTCCCGGCGCATGGCCCGGAGTCCACACCACTTCGAGCTGGCGTTCGCCGACCGCAATGATGTCGCCGTCGGCGATCGTCCGGTCGAGCTTGGTGGCGGGACTGTAAAGCGAGGTGCCGAGCCATGAGGGCCGCATCCCCTGCGCCGGAAAATCGTCGATCGGAAAACCGTGGCTGGTGAAAAATGATCGCGCTTCGGGCCGATCGACCATCGCCATGGTGCCGAACGCCAACATGTGGTTGGCGCGCTCGAGCTCGAGCTCGTGCAGATGGACCCGCGCGCGGCTGCGGCGCTGAATCTCTCCCGAGGCGCCGAAGTGATCGATATGGTGATGCGTGCTGATCAGGACGTTCGAGATCTTTGATCCCGATGCCGACTTGGTTGAAGCCGTCTTCGAGCGCGGCCATGCTGTCGGTGGTGTTCATGCCGGTGTCGACCAGCGCCCACGCACCGCGGCAATCGATGAGGTAGACGTTGATGATCGTCGGCCGCATCGGGAGCGGCAGGAAAATCTCGAAGATGCCGGGATGAACTTCGACTACTTTTGACGCCACTGGCAAGCTCCGCTGCCGCTGTTGCGCACATGCAGCGCGGCGAGTGATGTTTCACTCACTCGTGAATTTGATCCTTCACCTGGAAAGTAAGGCTGACCGTTACTTTCCATCGCACGACCTGGTTGTTCTCGACGGTGGCTGAAACTTCGTTGACCAGCGCGCTGTGGATTCCCGAGATCGTCACGCCCGCGCGCGATACCGCCAGTTGCACCGCGTCTTCTATCGAGTTGGCCGAGATGCCGGTGAGCTTGATAGTTTTTTCGACCATGGCGCGATTGCTCCTGTGAGGCGGCGTGCGGTGCGCGGCGCTTGGTCCCGCGAGCCCATTAGCGCACAGGGTGGTGAGCGATTCAAGGCGCAGGGCGTCGTGCTTGCTTTGCCGGCGCGCCCCGCGATCGTTATCCTTGCGTTACGCGAGGCCGATGAATGCTGACTGGAGGCGCGCGACCGCTATGACGACGGCAACCAGGGAAAGTCTGCTCCGCGAAAGAATCGAGCACTATGACATCACGGCCCACGACGTGGTGCCCGTGGTCGAAGCGATGAGCCACATGGCCTACAGCGCGCGCGACCTCTCTCGCGCGGCCGGTATCTACGATCGGATGCTGCGCGACGAAAGCTGCGCCGTGATCCTGTGCCTGGCCGGCTCGCTGATCAGCGCCGGCCTCAAGAAAGTGTTCACCGACATGATTCGCAACCGCATGGTCGACGCGGTCGTGAGCAGCGGCGCGAACATCGTCGACCAGGACTTTTTCGAAGCGCTTGGCTATGGCCATTACCTCGCGCCCGACCGCTTCAAGGCTGGGATGGACGATGACAAGCTGCGCGAGCTGCGTATCGACCGGATCTACGACACGCTGATCGACGAGGACGAGCTTAGAGTCTGCGACGAGACCATCCGCAAGATCGCCGACCGCTTGGAACCCAGGCCGTATACGTCGCGCGAGTTCATCGCGGAGATGGGCCGGTATCTGTCGGAGGTCGAGGCGCGCAGCGGCGCGAGCATAGTCCTGGAGGCGTTTCGCGAAGACGTGCCGATCTTCTGTCCGGCGTTCAGCGATTGTTCGGCGGGTTTCGGCCTGGTGGCGCATCAGGCCGCGCGCGGTAAGAGCGCCAAGGTCACGATCGACAGCGCGGGCGACTTCCTCGAGCTGACGCGCGTGAAGCTCAATTGCGAGCATACCGGCCTGCTCATGATCGGCGGCGGCGTGCCCAAGAACTTCGCCCAGGACATCGTGGTCGCTGCGGAAATTCTGGGACGCGAGGTCCCGATGCACAAGTACGCTATCCAGATTACCGTGGCCGACGTGCGCGACGGCGCGCTCTCCGGCAGCACGCTCAAGGAGGCCAGCAGTTGGGGCAAGGTCGATACCACCTGGGAGCAGATGGTTTACTGCGAAGCCACCATTGCGCTGCCGCTGATCGCGGGCTACGCGTACCATAAGGGCGGCTGGAAACAGCGCCAGCCGCGCCGGCTCGGCCGCGCGCTCGAATCACGCGGCTAACGTCGCGACCGGCGTAACGCGCATGATCATCGTCACGGGAGGAGCGGGCTTCATGGGGAGCAACCTGGTGGGCGCTCTCAACGCCGGCGGCGAGGCCGACATTTTGATCGTCGACCGGCTGGCGGAAAATTTCCGCAATCTGCGCGACCTGCGCTTCTCGGACTTCATGCCGCCGGATGAGTTTCTGGCGGCGATGGCCGCCAGGAGTTTGCGCGAGCCGATCGAGGTCATCTTCCATCAGGGTGCGTGTGCCGACACGACCTTGGCCGACGGCGCCTACATGATGGAAAACAACTTCACATTTTCGAAGCGCATTTTGGATTTCGCAATCGAACGGAAGGCACCGCTGGTCTATGCTTCGAGCGCCGCGGTCTATGGCGCGGGACGATCGTGGCGTGCCATTCCGGCCGACGAACGGCCGCTGAACCTCTACGCGCTCTCCAAGCTGGCTTTCGACAATCACGTTCGCGTGCGGATGGGCGAAGCGCAGAGCACCGTGGCCGGATTGCGCTACTTCAATGTGTACGGGCCGCGCGAACATCATAAGGGCAAGATGGCCTCGATGGTGTACCAGCTCTATCGGCAGTTGAAGGATCACGGTCGCGCGCGGCTGTTCGAGGGGACGGACGGCTTCGGCCCCGGCGAGCAGCGGCGCGACTTCGTGTTCGTGGGCGACGTGGTCAGCGTCAACCGCTTTTTCGCCGGCGGCCCGACGGTCAAGGGAATCTTCAACGTGGGAACGGGAGCGAGCCCCAGCTTCAACGACGTGGCGAGAGCGTTGATCAAGTCGCTGGGGAATAAAGGCCAAATCGAGTATTTTCCGTTTCCCGATAGTCTGCGAGGGAAGTACCAAAGCTTCACCGAGGCCGACATTTCAGGGCTCCGCGCGGCGGGCTTCACAGCGAGCTTCGCGTCGATCGAAGACGGGATCGCGGAATCCACCGCACGATGGGAGCGCGAGGAAGCCGCGCCCTGAGCGTCAGAATCGGCGCGGGTTCACCGCGACAATTCGATTATCACTGCTTCGTTGGCTGACAGGGCCAGCGAGCCGCCGACGCGCTCGCGCTCGCGACCGTCTATCGTGCTCAGCAGTATCGTGCCGGGTGGCGCATCGAAGCGACGGGCCGCATCGGCGAAGTTGATCGCGACCATCACGCGCTGGCTGCTGTTTCCATCGGGGCGCTCGCGACAGAACGCGAGGCAATCGTCCGGCGCCGGCAGCGCGCGATACGATCCTTCGAGCAGCGCGGGAGTTTTCTTGCGCAATCGGATCAGGCGGCGATAGAACGACAGCAACGAACGATCGTCGTCGCGTTGCAACTCGACATTGATCGCCGCGCAATCGCCCATCGGCAGCCACGGCTGGTCCGCCGTGGTGAAGCCACCGCTGCGAGACCATTGCATCGGCGTGCGGAATCCGTCGCGCCCGACCTTGTCGCGCGAGGCAAAGAACGGCACGTTCACATCGCGCATCCCGATTTCCTCGCCGTAATACAAAAAGGGCGTGCCGCGCAGCGTCAGCAGCATCACGATTGCGGCGCGTGCTCGCGCCTCGGTCTCGGCGCCGCTCTGGTAGCGGCTGATATGGCGCGGAAAGTCATGATTGGAGAGCGTGTAAGTCGGCCACGCGCCGCCCTGCGGCGGCAGGATATCTTCGCTCTCTTCGATCACACTGCGGAATGCCGCGGCTTCCCACGGGCACATGAAGAAACGGAAGTTGAACGCGAGCTGGATCTGATCGGGCCGCAGGAACGCCGCGAGTGCGTGCTGCTCGCGCACCCACACCTCGCCGACCATCATGCGGTCGCGATAGCGGTCGAGCACGCTGCGAAAGCCGCGAATCACGTCGTGCGTTTCGGGCAACTCCTGGTCATATAGATGAAGCTGCTGGCCCTGCGGATCGCGGCGGGTAAAGATGCTCGAATCAGTCCGCGGTGGATTGTCGCGCAGCGCGGCGTCTTTCATCAGGTACGAGATCACATCGACCCGAAAACCGTCTACGCCGCGGTCGAGCCAGAATCCGATCACAGCGTGCATCGCGGCGACCACCTCGGGATTGCGATAGTTGAGGTCGGGCTGACCGGCGAGGAACGAGTGCATGTACCACGAGGCGGTGGCTGCGTCGTACTCCCATGCCGGTCCGCCAAAGGCGCTGAGCCAGTTGTTGGGCGGCCCATCGGGCTGGCCCTCAACCCAGATGTACCAGTCGCGCTTGGGATTGCTCCGCGAGGATCGCGACGCGACGAACCACGGATGCTGGTCCGAGGTGTGATTCGGCACCAGGTCGAGGATCACCCGGATATTGCGCCGATGCGCCTCGGTGAGCATCCGGTCGAAGCTCGGCAGGTCGCCGAGATCGGGATGGATCCCGCAATAGTCGCTCACATCGTAGCCCCAATCCTTGAGCGGGGAGGGATTGATCGGGCTCAGCCAGATCGCGTCGATGCCCAGCGACTTGCCGGTGCCGTCGTTGAGATAATCCAGGCGCGCGGTGATGCCGTCCAGGTCGCCGATTCCGTCGCCGTTGGAGTCGGCGAAACTTCGCGGGTAAATCTGGTAGAATACAGCGGTTTGCCACCAGGGAGGGTTCATCGTGCGATGGCTCATCGTGACGGTTCGCTCCGTTTCGGCTTCCCCTGCGCAGGGGAAAGCCCAAGGGTTAACTAACCCGCCGGGGAGAACCTGATCAATGGCGCGAATGCGGTTGGGCGCTCTGATAGGTGAGATGTGGTCGGGAACCGAGTTCATCGGCGCGCTCGGGCGGCTATGGGACGACGGCCTTCCCCACGGCGACGGCAGTGGCGTGCTGCTGGTCCCGGGCCTGTGGGGCAACGATGCCTCGCTGTTCATCCTGCGGCGCGACCTGGCCCGGCTGGATTATGACGTGCGCACCTGGGGATTGGGAATCAACAACCGCTGCGGCGAAGAGACGATCGCAGACCTGATCAAATCGGCCCGCCGCCAGCGCGCGAAACATCGCCGGCCACTAGCCGTGATCGGTCACAGCCGCGGCGGCTTTATGGCGCGCGAGCTGGCGCGCCGCGCTCCGGAAATCGCCGACCTGGTGATCACGCTGGGCACACCGGTCGGTGCTACGACCCTGGAGAGCGCGACCGCTGGGGTGCATCTGATGCTCCGCCTGTCGCGCGCGCTGTATGCGAAACGGCCCGGATGCCTGACGCAGGATTGCGGCTGCGAGTACGTGCGCAACGTCGGCACCACGCTGCCGGCCAGTGTCGCGGCCTACTCGCTATGGAGCCGCGACGACGGCGTGGTAATCCCCCACAGTTGCGTTAAAGCGGGCGAGCCCAACGTGGAAGTGCCGGGCACGCACGTAGGGATGATCGCCAATCGCGAGGTCCTGCGCGTGATCGCGGAAACCCTGGCCCGCTATCGCACGCCGCACGCCTAGCTGCTTTGCGCCTCTGAAGCCGGCTCGCGTGTGCCGAATAGCAATTGATCGCCCGCGTCAATTATGTTTTGACTAGTGTCATTCCGACCTTCCGGACTGAAGAATACGGGGCGAAGCACGGACTGCTAAAGAGGAGAAGGCTTGTGAGAAAATTAGTTGCGGCAGCATTGGGAGCGGTGTTGATCTGTGGTGCGATTGCGTTGTCAGGGGGCGTTTCGACGGCCCAGGGGATGGAGCAGCAGGACCGGTTCCCAGTCATGACCCAGGCTATCACCCAGTTGCAGCAGATCGGAGCCCAGTTGAGCACTCAAACGGCCGCGCAGACTATCACCCAGTTGCAGCAGGTCAGGCATGCGGTGAACACTGAAGCGGGCGAGCACTACCAGGGCCATCGCGAACGGGCGCTGCATTTAATGGACCGCGCGATTGCACAATTGAAGCAGGGCCATAGCGGTCCGGCAGGCGATGCAATCAACAAGGCGATTTCACAATTGCAGACGGGAGTGGCGGTTGCGAAGGCGGCGGGGCAAAAGTAGAGAAGCGGCGCGATCTTGAGGCCGGCGAGCGCTCAGGCGGCAGCGGGGGCCTGGCTGAGCTCGAAGGCGCCGGGTCCCAGCCCGTCTTTGGAGCGCAGGACGATCTTGAGCCCCAGGCGCTTTTCGAGTGCGTCGAGCGCGCCCGCGCCGGCGCCGTAGAGATAGCGCGCGACCTCGGAGCTGAGCTTCACCACGATCATGTCGCTGGCGTGCTGGCGGAGCGCCTCGCGATGGATCCCGCGCAAGACCTCTGCGGCCAGCGTCGCGACCGACTTGACCGCGCCGGTCCCGAGGCATCCCGGGCACGGCTCGGTGAGCAGTTGTCCCAAGCTTTCGCGAGTGCGCTTGCGCGTCATCTGGACCAGCCCCAGTTCGGAAATCTTGAGCGTGCTGGTCCGCGCCTTGTCGCGCTTAAGTGCCTGGCTGAGCGCCTCGCTGACCCGTTTGCGATCGGCCTCACGTTCCATATCGATGAGATCCACGATTATAATCCCGCCGATATTGCGCAACCGCAGTTGGCGCACGACCTCCTCAACCGCTTCGAGGTTGGTCTTGAGCACGGTCTCGTCCTGGCTGCGCTTGCCGACGAAGCGGCCGGTGTTGACGTCAATCGCGGTCAGCGCCTCGGCCTGATCGAAGACCAGGTACCCCCCCGACTTGAGCCATACCTTGCGCTCCAGCGCGCGCATGATCTGCGGCTCGATCTTGAAACGATCAAAGAGCGGCTCGTCGCTGTCATAGGCCGACAGGCGCGAGCGCAGGCGCGGCATGTAGCTCTGGACGAACTCGGCGATGCGATCGTAAGTGGCGCGGTCGTCGCACCACAGCCGCTCGATTTCGCTGGAGAACAGGTCGCGTACCGCGCGCAGGGGCAGATCGAGATCGCTGTAGAGCAGCGAGGCGGGGCCGCTGCGCTCGCTCTTTTTCACGATCGTGTGCCAGAGCTTGGTGAGAAAGTTGATGTCCTGCTGGATTTCGCGCCGGCTCACGCCCTCGCACGCGGTGCGCACGATAAAGCCGCCCTGCGGCGGCCTGAGCTCAATGACCGCGGCGCGCAAGCGCGCGCGCTCCTCGGCGCTTTCGATCCGCCGCGAAATTCCCAGCCGGTTGCCGGTCGGGGTGTAGACCAGATGGCGCCCCGGGATCGAGACCTGGGAGGTGAGCCGCGCGCCCTTGCCGCCGATCGGCTCCTTGGCGATTTGAACGATGATCTCCTGGCCCCGGCGCAACTGCTGTTCGATAGGCAGGCTCTTGCGCGGCGCGCTGCGCCGGCGGCGCCGGCGCGAGCGTCCCCCCGATGGCTGCTGCGCCGCATCGGCCTCGGCGTCCGGCGCAGCGCCGTCCTCGGCCGTCGGCATCGCCAGCTCGGGGGCGCCGACTCGCTCGCTTTCTACGTCCTCTTCGCTGATATCCCCCTCACCGATATCTTCCGCGACCGCGCCCATCGCTTCGATCTCGTCGCGAAAATCCGAGACGTGCAGAAAGCCGGCCTTTTCGAGCCCGATATCGACGAACGCAGCCTGCATCCCCGGCAGCACGCGCGTGACGCGTCCCTTGTAGATGTTGCCGGCCAGCCCGCGCTGCTCGCCACGCTCCAGATGGAACTCGGCGAGCGAACCGTCCTCGAGCAGCGCAAGCCTGACTTCGAGCGGCGAGACGTTGATTATGATTTCGCGCTTCACGCGCAAGCCCCTCCGGACATCGCGGCTGAAGGATCTGGTCTGGCGGATACGCTCAGAACCGCGCGGCAGAGCAATTCATCTTTGATTGACAATCGGGGCCGGCCTTGAGGGCGGGTGGTGAGTTCGCGCTCGCTCGCATCGGTGCGGAAATTCACTTGCCGCGATCATATTAAGCTAAAATCGTGAGTGCAAGGCAAACCTTCATGGCTCGAAAGCGCCGGATTTACGCGGGTTTAGTCCCATCCGTTCTTGACTTGCTGAATGGCAGCCGATAGTCGTTTTCTCGTATGTCCGCCGCCGTGACCACGCTCCCGGGCCAGGCTAGGGGTACCGCTTTGCTCAACAGCAAGGTGCTGGTCCTCAACCGGTCCTATTTGCCTGTGCACGTGACTTCCGTCAAGCGCGCCTTTGCGTTGCTCTACCAGGGCGTGGCGCGCGCGGTCGACGAGCAGTACCGCACCTTTGACTTCGATTCGTGGCGCGACCTCGCTATCGATCTGCACCATGAGCGGGTCGGAATTATCGGCGGCGTAATTCGCGTGCCGCGGGTGCTGCTGCTGATTGCGTATGAGCGCATACCCAAGCGGCACGTGCGCTTCTCGCGCTTCAACATCTTTGCCCGTGATGGCAACACTTGCCAGTACTGCGGGCGGCACTCCTCGCGCACCGATTTGAACCTCGATCACGTGGTGCCGCGATCGCGGGGCGGATTGTCCACTTGGGAGAACATCGTTTGTTCCTGTCATAGCTGCAATCGCCGCAAGGGCGGTCGCACTCCCGAAGAGGCCGGAATGCATCTGGTGCGCAGGCCGCGGCGTCCGGAGTGGACGCCGTTCAGCTCCGAGATGTTCAGCCTGCGGCGCTACAGCGAGTGGATGCCGTTTCTCACCGCGGTCGATAGCGCGTATTGGAACACCGAACTGCTCCCCGACTGAGGGAGCCGGCGTTGTCCGAATCACCTGTCTCCCTGACCCCTTTCCAGGTAGGGAAGGGGGAACGTCGCGCCTGCATTTTGACCGACGGCGTGGCCGCGCCCGACTGGCTCCTGGCCGATAGCGCGCTTCTATGCGCGCTGATGGCGGGCGCGATCTTCACCCGCTTCTGGCGGCTAGCATGGCCCCCCACGCCGGTCTTCGATGAGGTAATCATGGTTGGGCAGGCCCATGATTTCCTCAACTCCATCCCGGTTTTCGACTACCATCCGCCTCTGGCCACACACCTGATCGCCCTGGGCATCTGGCTCTTAGGTGATGTTCCGTGGGGATGGCGAGTCGCGAACGCCGCCTGCGGCAGCGCGCTGGTGGGAATCACATTTCTGGTTGGACGCCGGATGTTCGGCTCGCGTCTGGCCGGGGCACTCGCCGCTTTGTTTGTGTTGTGCGACGGTCTGTTCCTGGTCGATTCCCGGTTCGCGATCATGGAAATCTTCCACATTACGTTCGCGGCCTGGGCGTTCCTGATGCTGTTTCGATATTCGCAGCAGTCCAATCCGATATCACAGCGCCGCGCGCTGGTGTGGCTGGGAGTCAGTCTCGGCCTTTGCCTGGGATCCAAATTTCTCATTCCGATGGTGACTGCCACGTTGGTTGCCGGCTTCCTGATCTTCGACATTGCCGGACGCCAGTCGGAAACCGGTTCGTTTCCGCGGCGTTTGACTTCCGCCACGATGGCCCCGGCCGCGGCCGCGTTGGCCCTGGTCGGCGGCATCAGCGCATTCATCTATCTGTGCATATTCTTTCCGAATTACTGGTTTGGCTGGTGGCAAGGGCTTGGTGATTATTTTGCCTTCGCCGGATGGTCGGTCACCGTCAACCGCGCTCTGCCGACGACCTCGAATTTGTCATCGCCGATGTGGACCTGGCCGCTGATGCTCCGGCCGCTGGTCTACTGGAACCACAAATTTTTCGAGCCAGACCGGCTGCTGATCCTGGGCCTCGGCAATCCCGTCGTATGGTGGGGGATCGTGCTGTCGATGGTGATTTTCGCCGCTCAGGCGCTCACCACCCGAAGCGTCCCGCGGACCTTTCTGCTGATTGCTTACATCGTCTACCTGGCCATGTGGCTGCCGATTTTCCGCTTCAAGTTTCTCTATCACTACATGTCATCGGTATATGTGGGGTTCCTCGCCGTCGGCGCTGTCGTGGCCGAATGCTGGCAGGGCAGGGCGCGGCGATGGGAGCAAATCGGGTTGATGATCTGCGTTCTACCAGCGCTCGTGCTGGGCTTACGGATGCTCGCCCCAGTTGCTGCGGTCGCGATCGGCGCCGGCTACGCATTGTCGCTGCGGCGCGGCGCGCTCTACGCGGGCAGATTCGCCGCCGCGACCTTCATCTGTGCCGCGATTCTCCTGTTCGTCTACCTGTTTCCGATCGAGACCGGACAGATAGTGCCCTTGGCCGAATTGCAGCGAAGGCTTTGGTGGTACGCACCCGGCCTGGAGCGATGGCTTCGTTGAATTCGCACGATATCCCAGCCGCCGGGCTGGCGTGGCGCCGGTTCGCAGCACTGCTGGCGTTGCTGGCCGCACTCCATACTCCGGTGCGATGCGCTGCCGCCGACAATCTTCTGCCTAACGGCGACCTTTCTCAGGGTGCCGGCACTGCGCCGGCCGATTGGGTTCAGCGCACTCTTTACGGGCGGTCCGGGTCCAATACCACCGGGTTCTCGTGGTCCCATGCTCCTGGCGCACCTGCGGAATTGAGGATCACAGAACAGGCGAATGGCCTGGATCGCTGGATTCAGGCCCTAAGCCTGAGCGCCGGATGGTATCTGTTGAGTGCGGAGGTCCGAACCGAAGACCTCGCTCCCGATACTCCCACAACCGCCGAACTCGGAATCGACCAGTCAAACCAGTTATGGGGAGTCGAGACCGACCCGCAGCGGTATGCTCAATGGACCAGAACCGAAGTCTATTTCAAGGTACCTGCTTCGTATCCGCGGGTTAGAATCGATTGCGCATTGAAGTCGCCTGGCAGGGCTTTCTTTCGCGACCTGAGGCTGGTCAGATCCGACGGTCCGCCTTCGCCCGCCAGTCCACAGTTCAACCTCGATTTGCTCCCCTGCGAGATGGCTATACGCTGGCTCCCGAAGCGCAGCAGGGGTTCCTTCCTTCAGCTCATTGAACAGCGCGTCGCGCAGGCGCGCAACTCGGGCCAAACTTTCGTCCGCCGCATCTGGACCGTCGAAGCGGTGATGGCGCTGACGCTGCTGATCGCGATTGCGGGATGGCTTGCACTCGGCGATGGCCGGGTCAGGCCGCGGTGACTCTGGCCGGCTGGGCTTCGGCCAGTTCCTTTACATAGTCCTTGCCGAATCGCATTTGATCGTGCAGGTGGGTATAAACGAACAAACCGCCACGCCCTAGCAAGTCGAGATTGCCTATTTCCGCAATATCCTTTCGTATCACTTCGACCGCTTTCTCGTAGTCCAGTGAGTAAACCGGATATGCATTGCGCAGCATATGATGCCGCCACTCGATTACTTCGGTGCGATTGATAATACCCAGTTCGGAAAGTTCTCCGATGACCCGATTAGCCAGATCTTCGGCGTCCATCGCATAGACGGAATCGCCCTCGAAGCAGGGCGCCTCTGCCACCAGAGCGGTCTCGTCTTCCGGCGCCATCGCCTTCGAGCGGTTCTTGGGCTCATACAGCCGCGAGACGCAGAACTTGTGGTCTGGAATGTATATCGAGGCGCTGGGCGAGACCTGCGCCCGCTTGAGCCGAATGAAAAACAGGCGGATCTGGCGGAAGCGTAGCTCCCGCGCCGCGGCCAGCGCCGTTGCCGGCAGCTCAGCGCCGAGCAATCCCGCCAGCACAGTGAGCGGAAGGGTCGATACGATTCGGCCGGCCGGTTCGAAAGCGGGAGCGCTCTTGAAGCGGATGCGCCGGATCCGTCCTCGTTCGCAGTCAAATCCTTGCACCTCGCATCCGGTCCGGACCGAGCCGGATGGCAGCGTCTCTTGAAGCCTTTCGATGATCCGTCCGTAACCATGAATCGGGTAGAGAAACGTTCCGTCGATGTGGCGGGTCTTGCGGGAGGGCAGGAATAATTCGACCAACAGCGACGAGAGCGACATCCCCTGCAACCGCCGGGTCGCGACATCGGGGGAGAGACGGTCCGCGGGCAAGCCCCAGAGTTTCTCCGAGTAGTTGAGCAGAATCCGCCTGGCCAGGGTCTCGCCGAATTGCGCCACGGCCATGTCGGCGAAGCTGCGAATCGGGCGCTTTCGATAGCGTGAGCGAAGCACGTCGAATCCGATGCTCACGGCTTCGCGCACACGCAGCCCGGAGAAGATCACGTCGAGCGGAGTCGGCGGAAAGTCAATGAAACGGCCGCGATCGTAGATCCGGCTCGGCGCATCTACCGACACCAGTTCGCCGCCCATGATGCGGCGAACGTCGGCGGTTATTTCAGGATCGCGGTCGTGAAAGCGATGTGCTCCCGAGTCGTAGGAGTGAGCGCCATATCTGAACGTCCGGCACAAGCCGCCAAGCTCCGCGGATCTTTCGAACAGGACAAACGGAATACCAGCCCGGTTCGCATAGAATGCGACCGCGAGACCGGCCGGACCGCCGCCCAGGATCGTCAGCGGCGATCGCCCGTTTCCCGCCCCAGGCGCACTCAAGCGATCGCGGGGTGCTGGCGATTTGATCGGAACCGAATTTGTGAGCAAGCGACTACCTTAATTACTGTTGTTCCCAGACCTTATGGTTTTCAAGTATTAACCGGAAGATTTTGTGGAAAACCGTAGCTGAGCGAGACGTGCAGTGCGTGAGAGAACTCGAGAACCCGTGCCGATGGACTTTGCGCGAGCTATATTGTGCGGAACTGGATTGCGCCACGAGACCAATGTGGTGCGGCGCTTAGTTTGGCGGCGGGCTCGATGCCCGCACGGCCTCTTCGAGCATCCGGTCGGGGACCTGGGTCAGGGCCGCGGCCGCATCCTTGAGTTCGCGATGTTCGACCGCGCGCGACATCGTCTCGGCCGGGGTCGGACCGCTGCGTTTGCCCATGAAGGGCTTGACGATCAGATAGAGGAGATCGCGCAGCCGCATGTGGCGCCCGAAGCGGCGCAGCAAGCGAAGCGTCTGCACTGGGTAATGCGTCAGCTTGTACAGCAGCAGCCGGCGCATCCCGGCAACGCGCTCGCGGTTGATCTCCTCGCCCGAAAGGCAAGTGGGATCGATCTCCGAGCATTTGAAATACTTGAACCAGTCCCGGTCCTCATCGACCAGCCCGCGCGCGATGTACTCCTGCCACAGCGGCGTGCCGCGATAGACGCACAGGCGGTTGAAGTTGAAGGTATCGAGGGGAAGCCGCGCCGCGAAGTCAAAAGTAGCCCGCAAGTCTTCCACGGTCTCATCGGGATTGCCGACCGCAAAAAAGCCGTGCACGATCTCGATGCCCGCGCGCTTGGCGTTGACGACCGCGGCCGTGATCTCCTCGAGGGTCTGCTCTTTCTTGAGCCGATCGAGGACCTTCTGGCTGCCGCTTTCGATTCCAAACATGATGGTGCGGCAATGCGCCTTCGCCATCGCGGGAAACAGATGCTGCGCGACTGAATCGACCCGCCCCTCGCAGCCCCATTGCACGGTCACGCCGCTCTCGACGATCCCGTTGCAGATCGCTTCGATCCGCTTGGGTTGGAGCAAAAAATGATCGTCGACGAAGTAGACCGCGCCGTAGCCGAGCTGCTGCAGATGCTTGAACTCGGCCACCACGTGCTCGGCGCCGCGCGAGCGCCACTTGCCCTGGCTGAAAATCGGTATGTCGCAGAAGACGCACGGCCACGGACATCCGCGCGAGGTCTGCATGGTGGTAAAGCGATCCAGCGAAAGCACCGCAGGTACATCCAGCGGCATCGATTCGATGAAATCGAGCGCCAGTCCCTCGCGGTCAGGAAACGGCCACTGGTCGAGATCACGCTCGGCGGGCCGGGTCGGATTGTTCATTACTTTGCCGTCCCGGGTCCAGGTGAGTCCCGCAACTGCCACCGGATCTTCGTATTGCGCAACAAGATCGAGAATCAACTGCTCGCCGTCGCCCCGGCACACAAAGTCGATCTCAGGACATTGAATCTTCACCAGCGTCGCGTTGAGGGTCGCGAACACACCGCCGAAGGCGATCTTGACGCTGGAATCGGCGGCGCGGATCTGGCGCGCGAGAATCTTGGCGTACGGATAGCTGGTGGTGCTGAGAAAACTCAGTCCGATCAGCTCGGGCCGCTGCTTGCGGATTTGATCGATGATGGTCTCGTTGGGGGTCTCGGGGTTGGCCTGGTCGAACATGACGCATTCGTGCCCGGCGCGCTTGAGCACCGACGAAAGCGACATGATTCCGATCGGTGGGAACCCCATGATGCGGATATTACCGTTGTCCGCGCGGGTCTCGGCGGGCAGGGAGTAGAATTGGGGATCGCGGACATGAATCAGAAATACGCGCACGGAAACCTCCGATCGATGTTACCGCCTGGAGTAAGCCCGCGTGGGTAAACCGAGCAGCAGGAGAAACGTCGAGGACGGATTGTAGCCTGAATCGCCCCCCGGCGAAACCGTGTCATAACAAAATGCGAGAAGCGGCGCCGCAGCTAGGCGCGGTCAGCGCTGGACCGGCCCATGATCCCCGGGGCTGCCATTACGATGGGTGTCAGCGATGTCTTCCGACAAGCCCTTGGCGCCGAGCACCGCGGCCGTCTTCTTTTGCAGGCTGCCGCTTTCGATCGCGCAGTGCATCCCGCACTCCTTGGGTGCGCCGCTCTCCCACCACCATCGGCCCGCCCGCGGGTCCTCGTCCTCGGAGACTGCACGCGTGCACGGCGCGCATCCGATGGACTTGTAGCCCTTGTCGTAGAGAGCGCTATACGGCACTTCGTTGCGCCGTACGTAATCCCACACATCCCGCTCGGTCCAGTCAATGAGCGGATTGAGCTTAACGATCCCGCCGTGGTCGTGGTCGATTTCGATGCGGGGAAAATTGGCCCGGGTTACGCTCTGATCGCGTCTGAGCCCGGTCACCCAGGCCTGGTAGTTCAGGAGCGCGCGCCGCAGCGGCAGCACTTTGCGCACCTGGCAACACAACAGCCGCAGATCGACACTCTCGCGGAAGAGGTTGCTACCGTGCCGCTGGACCATCGCTTCGATTCTGGAGGTTTCGGGCATGAAGACTTCGATTTTGATTCCGTAACGCTCCCGGATGCGGGCGATCAAGTCGTGGGTTTCCTCGGGCAGGCGGCCGGTATCGATAGTGAAGACGCGAATTTCGGGGTCAATTCGCCACGCCATGTCGATCAGCGCGCAGCCTTCAGCTTGTAGCCCTGAGCAAATGCCTAGCTGCCGCCCGAACCTCGCGACGGCCCAGGCGAGCACCTGTTGAGGCTCCTTGCCTTCCAGCTCCAGGGCGACCTGCCCGGCCTGCAGCTCGTCCATGGTCCGATCGTTCAGATGCTCATCCATCCCGGAATTCTCTCAAGCCGCGCACTCACCGTCCTTGGTCTCGCCGGTGAAGGCGTGATCCTCGCCGATGTCGATATAGTCCTCGGGGCCGGCGGTGTCGGCACCGATGGCGCATAGATCGGCGAGCGAGCGCGCGATTTCATCCAGGCTGGCGCGGCGGAAAAACTGCTCCGCGCTCTCGCCTTCAGCGCGTGTGTCGCGATACCACTCCAGCAGGCGGCGCATCGCTTCGGTCACGCGCCGGGCGGGAATTTTTACGCTGCGGCGGCCAAACCGCGCCGTCTCACCGTCCAACCCCCCGCCAACCATCAGTTGGTATTGAGGAATCACGCTGCCGTCCTCGAGCCGGTGCAAGCCGCCCTGGAAGCCGAGCGCCGCTATATGATGCTGGCCGCATCCGTTCGGGCATCCGCTGATTTTTATCGAAGCATCTGCAGCGCTCTCGGCCAAATCGGTGCGCGAATCCAGAAACTCCGACAACTCGCGACCCAGTCCGCGCGACTGGGTCACCGCCAGCCGGCATGATTCGGCCCCCGGACAACTTGTCACATCAGCGATAGTGTCGGCGCCGGCGCCGCCCAGGCCCGCAGCTCGAAGGCGCTTATATAGCGCGGGCAAGTCGTCCCGCTTCACCCATCGCATCACGAGATTCTGCTGCAGAGTGGTACGCACGCTGCCGTCGCCGAACGCGAGCGCCAGATCGGCCACCACGCGAAATTGTTCGCCGGTCAGGTCGCCCATCGGCACTCGTATCGTCACCGCCAGGTAGCCATCTTGATGCTGGGCACGAACATTGGTGAGGCGGAAATGCTCGAATTGCGGCCGCGAAAATGCGGGCGGGATTTCCGCGATTTTGTCGGGCACGATTCCCGGTCCCTTGACCTGCGCGGAAGCGACCCGGCGCGCGATTTCAGCCTCGGACGGCGGCACGGCGCGCCTCCAGAGCGGTTCGTCCTCGAGCGGAGGGTTTTGCGGATCGAACGGAAGGCGATTGCCGCCCTCGGCCAACACGGTTTTCAGTTCCGCGTCGAACAGTTTCTTCCATGCGTCCCAGCCCAGCTTGCGGATCAGGAACTTCATCCGGGCGTTGGCCTTGCTCTTGCGCTGTCCGTGCGCATGGAACACGCGCAGAACCGCTTCGGCCACATTGAAGATCTGGTCGGCGGGCAAAAACTCGTAGAGCAACCATCCCGATTGCCAGAGCGTCGCAGTACCGCCGCCTACCGTAATTCTGAAGCCGCGCTGGGCGCTGCCGTTGGTCCCCAGCACCCGCGCGCGGAAGCCGATATCGTTGATAGCGGTACCAGCACAATCGGGATCGCAACCGCCAAATGCGATTTTGAACTTGCGCGGCAACGACGAGGTGAGGCGATGGCGCAGGAAGTAGCGCGTCAGCGCGTCCGCGTAGGGCGAGACATCAAAGGGCTCGGTGGAGCATACCCCTGCGAATGGGCATCCCGTGATGTTACGAACCGAATTTCCGCAGGCCTCGCGTGTAGTGACGCCCGCCTTGAGCAGATGCTCCATGCAGGCCTCGCTATCCGAGAGCTGGACGAAATGCATCTGGATGTTCTCGCGGGTGGTGATATGCGCGAAACCGCGTGAGTATCGCTCGCAGCAATCCGCCACCGCGCGCAGCGCCGCCGCCGACAGGATTCCCTGCGGAACCTTGATGCGGAGCATCTGCACGTCATCCTGGCGCTGTCCGTAGACGCCGCGAACCAGGCGGAATCCGCGCCACTGCTCGGGTGTCAACTCGCCCCGTTCGTAGCGCTCGAGCGTTTCGACGAACTCCGCGATGTCGGCCTTGCTGGCAAACGACAAGTTTGCCCGTCCCGTCGCGGAAAGGTGTCCGCTTTCCTCCGTCCCTGGAGTTTGGCCACTCATCGTCTATGGAATTCGCTAATCAAGTCGCTTTTCTGATACAAGAAGCCTCTCAAAGTTGTTGGCGCATAAGCTTATCCAAGTCAACCGAATAGCTCACTGATTTGGTTGTCTATTCGGCCCGTTACCCGCGGGAACTCGCGCCCGGCCAGAGCCCGCGCGGAACCAAACTCTGTTCGTGACCTACTCGCAGCGCTCTTAGCCGACCGACGCGGTCGATAAATTTGTAATTTAATCATGAGGTTGCTACTTCGCACCCACGCCGGTGTTCCACTGTGGACCCTTCGTGCCCGCTCGATTTCATTTTGCATCGAACCGGGCGTTTCGCTAACCTTCCAGCCGATTCCCGCTTCGGTCCCGGCAGTCCTGACAGACCGGGCCCAAAGGCCCTCATCATGAAACCATCCATCACACGTACCGGCGATCGCGAAACGAATTTCGCGAGGGTGAACACATGGCGATGTCGCATCATGCTCGCCGCGATAGTGGTGTTCGCGCTTTCGTTGCAGGCTCAATCGGCGCCGGCGCCAGCCGCCCTGGTCGTCAACGTCTCCGGCTCGGTCACGCCCGCGGTAACGCCGTTTTCCGAACTGACCGCGGGAACGCAGTTGAACTTGGGCGCCGACGGGAAGCTGATCTTCGACGACTATTACAGTTGCACTGAAGTCACGGTGACGGGCGGCCGGGTCGATCTCGCCGCCAAGGGCTACAAAACTTCCGCGGGCGCCAAGACTTCGGAAGAACGGGTGCCGTGCAAGCAGGAAGTAGTCCTCAAGGCCGGCGGCGAGGCGTTGACCCAGTTGATGCGCGGGGGCGAGCCCTCGAGTCAGGTTCCCCGGCTCTCTGTCCGGCCCAGCTTTGTGCTGGTGGGAGCGCGCAGCCAGTCCTTTGCCGCCGCCAATATCACCCAAAAGAACGCGCCGATTGGCACCGTAAAGTTGATCGGGCCGCGGTTCGATTGGCCGGCTGACCTGCAGCCGCTCACCGTGGGAGTTCATTACGAAATTACTTTTGTCCCGAAATCTCCCGCAGAGCCCTCGAGCACGATGCGTTTCGTGGCGGTCGCAGCGCCGAAAGCATTGCGAACCAGCCCGCCGGTCGTGATACGCGTCGATTAGGACGCAGGTGTCTGACCGGCCCGCAGTCGCCAGACGTGCTCATCGCACCCATCCGCAGCTCACGTCGATCGCGTGCGCGATAACTGCCGCCGTGGCCACGCTCGCGATGAATCCGCCGACCGCGGCCGATGCCACCTTGTTCGATTTCCAGATCGCCGCGCGCGCCGCACTCTTCGCGCCGCGCCGGAGCGGCGATTCGCCGGTCGCGGTAGTCGCGCTCGATCGGCGCAGCCTCGACGCGCCCGACCTGGCGAGTTATCCGCGGGTGTTCTTCGAGCCCGGATGGGCCGGCGCGCTGACCGCGGTGATGGAGTCGGGCGCGAAGGCCGCCGGGTTCGACGAGATTTTCGCTTACGATCCCAACACCTTTCCCGGAATCGGGCCGAATTTCGCCTTGCCATTCCTGGCCGCGCTGCACAAATATCGCGACCGGGTGGTGCTTTCCCGTTCGGCGACTACGCTGCCGGCCCGGCCGTTCGCCTTCAGCGTCGGCTACAATTCACTCGGATTTACCGAGATGATGCGCGACCCTGATGGGCGCTTTCGCCGCGTCGCATCGACTATCGACAGCAGCGCCGGGCCGCAGCCCACGCTGGCCGCACTGGTTTTGCAGCGTGCCGGTTTGAAGATGCCGGCGGAAGTCCTGATCGCCCCGTACCGCCATCTCGAATCGATTCCCACCTACTCAATCGTTAACGTAATCCGCTGCGAGCAGAGCAGCCCCCAGACGCTGCGCGCCGCGTTCGGCGGAAAGATCGTGCTCTTCGGCGGTACGCTGCCCGAGGAAGATCGCAAGCAGGCCTCGGGGCGTTTCCTGCCCAAGCCGATGGCCGGTTCCAGCGTCGCGGCGTGTGGGCTCCGACGATCGGGCGCCTCCGATCCGTTGTCGGATACGGTGCCGGGAGTGTTTCTGCATGCGGCTGCGATTGAGGCGGTTGCGACCGGCGAGCTCACCGCGATCGCGCCGCGCTCTATCGTTGCCGCGGTCTCCGCGTTGACCGCTGCTCTCGGCGCGCTCGCGGGCTCGTTGCTAGCGCCATGGACCGCCGTCGCCGTGGCGGCTGCGATGGCTGCAGCGCTCGTGATCGCGACCGTCGTGGCGTTGCAGCGCGATTATTGGATACCGCTCGCAATCCCACTGGTGGCCCTGATGGCCGCGCCCGGTATCGCTTACAGCGTGCGCTACCTGGTTGAGGACCGAGCCCGCCGCCGGATCCATCGCGCCTTCCATCACTATCTCGCGCCCGCGATCGTCGACCAATTGGCGCACGATCCTGCGGCGTTGACGCTCGGTGGTGAGCGGCGCGAAGTCACCATCATGTTCGCCGATCTCACCGGCTTTACCGCGATGTCAACGCGGCTGGATCCGGAAACTCTGACCGCGACGGTCAACCGCTACCTCGGTTACGTAGTGGACGAGGTGGAGAATACCAACGGCTATGTCAACAAGTTCATCGGCGACGCCGTGATGGCAATTTGGGGAGCGCCGGCGCGCGACGACGATCATGCGCGCAACGCGGTGCGAGCGGCGCTCGCCGCGGCGGCCACGGTCCAGCGCGTGCAGATCGAGGATAAGGCCCGCGACGCCGAAGGATTCGCGGTGAAGATCGCGATTTACTCGGGACCCGCCGTGGTCGGCAACGTCGGCACCGCAAGGCGCTACAATTACACCGCAGTCGGCCAGACCGTTAACATGGCGTCACGCCTGGAGCGCGCACCCGATATCTATGCTTGTCAGATCGTGATCGGCAGCCACACCGCGCAATTGGCCGCCGATGAATTCCTGCTGCGAGAGTTGGATTGGCTGCTAGTCAAAGGCGCCAGCGAAGCGGCTGCCGTTTACGAGCCGATCATCGCGCGGGCCGAGGCTGCGCCGGAACAGGCGGCCCGGATCGAGATGTTCGCGAAAGCTCTCGCGTGCTATCGGGCCAGAGGCTTCGCCGAAGCGGCGGCGATCTGGGAAGAATTGTCGCGCACCGAAAGCAACGCCGTGGCGGATGGCCCCGGAGAGCTCAATCCGGCATCGGTGATGGCGCGCCGGGCGCGCGAATTCATCGCGCATCCGCCGCCCGAATCGTGGGACGGCGTATTCGTGGTCAATCCCGAGGCGGTTGATCGACGGCCCGCGAAGGCCGATAGCGCGCAGCGGCCGGACGATCGGCCCGCGAGTCGCAAATGAAGTCTGCCTCGGCCGCACTCGCGATTGTCGCGATGGTCGCCCTCAATGCGTGCGCCGTTCCGGCTACGTCGTCGCAGTCAGCGGGCGCCGGGCAGGCCTGGCCGCTGGAAGGGGAAGCCGACTCGCAGGTGGCGCGCGGCCAATACGCTCAGGCCGAGCCGCTCTATAAACGCGCGCTCGAGATCGACCAAAGCCAGTTCGGCCCCGATCGTCCGCAGACCGCGGCAACTCTCAACAAGCTGGCGCGCCTGTATTTTCGCCAGGGCCGTTATGCCGAGGCGGAGCCGCTGTACAAGCGCGCCCTGGACATCTGGGAAAAGTCGATGGGGCCCGACCATCCCGCGACCGCCGTAGCGCTCGGCAATCTCGGGGTCCTCTATCAGGTCCAGGGCCGCTATGCGGATGCCGAGCCGCTGCTCAAGCGAGCACTCGAGATCGATCGAAAATCCGGTCCCGACCGTCCCGAAGTGGCGACCGATCTGGGCAACCTCGCGATTCTCTACGAACAGCAGGGACGCTACGCCGAGGCCAAGCCGCAGTTGGAGCAGGCATTCGGTATCGACCAGAAGGCGCTGGCCCCCAATCGTCCCGAGCGTGCGACCGATCTCAACAACCTCGCGATCCTCAATGACGACCAGGCCCACTATGCCGAGGCCGTACCGTTGTTGAAGCAGGCGATCGCGATCAATCAGAAGGTTCTCGGCCCCGACCATCCGGAGACTCGCGACGAATCTGAACAATCTCGCGCTGGTTTATCAGGATCAGGGCCGCTACGCCGACGCGGAACCGCTCTATCAGCAGGCGCTGGCGATTCGCGAAAAGGCCCTGGGTGCCGACCATCCCGATGTGGCTACCAGTCTGAGCAACCTGGCCGGACTCTACTGGCAGGAGGGCCGCTATACCGAAGCCGAAGGGCTCGAGCAGCGCGCCTTGGCGATCCGCGAAAAGACTTTCGGCCCTGACCATCCCGAAGTGGCAACCGACCTCGACAATCTGGCCGTGTTGGCCAGCGATCAGGGCCGCTACGGCGACGCCGAGCCGCTCGAGGAGCGGGCGCTCGCGATTCGCCAGAAGGCGCTGGGCTCGGACAACCTGGCGGTGGCGAAGAGCCTAATCGAGCAGGCGCAGCTACAGGTCGATCAGGGCCGCTACGCGCAGGCCGAGCCGCTCTACAAGCGGGCGCTGGCGATCCGCGACCAAATTCTCGGGCCCGATCATCCGGCAGTCGCCGCGACCCTCAACGATCTCGCGATTCTCTACCGCTACGAGGGCCGCTACGCCGAGGCCGAACCGCTGCACAAGCGCGCGCTCGCCATCGATCAGCAGGCGCTCGGCGCGGAGCATCCGGAAGTTGCGACCGACCTCAACAATCTCGCGCTGCTCTACGCCGATCAGGGGCGCTACGCCGACGCGAAAGCAATGTACGAGCGCGCTTTGGCGATTCGGGAAAAGGCGCTGGGCCCCAACCATGCCGACGTCGCCACCAGTCTCAACAATCTCGCCGGACTCTACGTGCAGGAGGGCCATTACGCCGATGCCGAGCCGCTCTACAAACGCGCGCTCGCGATTGATGAGAAAACGCTGGGCGCGGACCATCCGGACGTTGCGACCGGTCTCAGGAACCTCGCCGCGGTATACCGCGAGATGAACCGCTACGCCGACGCCCAACCGCTGCTCGAACGGGCCGTGACGATTCGGCGCAAGAGCTTCGGTCCCAACCATCCCGAGGTTGCCGACGCGCTCGCGCAACTGGCCGAAACCAAACAGGCGCAGGGCGACTTGCGCGGCGCCCGCGCGCTGTTCGAGCAGGCGCGCCAGACGATGCTGGCCGTGCGGCGCGTGAACGCCGGGCTGGGCGAGGCTGGCTTGCGCTCGTTGCTCAAGCCGCTCAATGCCGAGTTGGTCCGATACCTCGAGCTGCTCGGGATGATCGCGCGCGACCCGCAGTTCGATAACGGACCGACGCGGGCTTCAAGCGACGCCTTTGCGGTTGCCGAGCAGATCCGGGGTGGTCCGGCGCAGGCCGCGATGGCGCAATCGGCGGCGCGCGCGGCGGCGGGTGATCCCGCTATCGCGGCGTTGGTCCGCCGGGTCCAGGACTTAAGCTCGCAATACGTAGCGGCCGGCAAAGCACTTGACATCCAGTACTCCCAGCCGGCCGGGCAGCAGGATGCGGCCCTGATCGAAAGCCTGCAAAAGAGCTACAGCCAGCTCGATCAATCGCTGGCCGCCGCCAGTCACGAGCTCTATGGCGAGTTCCCAAGGTATGCGGAGCTGGTCGCGCCTGACCCGATCACGATCGGCGAGGCGCAGCAACTGCTCCGCCCCGACGAAGCGATGGTCAGCTACTTCACGCTCGACGATCGCGTGCTGGCGTGGCTGTTGAGGCCCGGTCGAGAACCGGCCTATCGCGACCGGCCGATCGACCGCGGCGCTCTGCGCGCGATGGTCTCGCGGTTGCGATCCAGTGTCGTGCCGCCCTGCGACATGGTCGGCGAGCATTGTCAGGTTCCACCCTTCGACGCGGCCGACGCTTACGGTTTTTACGCGTTGTTGCTGAAGCCGCTGGAGTCCGAGCTTGCGGGCACGCGCCATCTGATCGTCGTCCCCGACAACGCTTTGCTGCCGGTGCCGCTCGCGGCGTTGATCACCAGTGCGGACGGCGCCGCCTATGCGACGCTGGCCACCAACTACAAGCAAGGGCTCGCGCCCTCGCCGAAGGACCTGACCGAGCTCTACCCGGCAATTCCCTGGCTGCTCAATGCCGAGTACGCGATCAACCAACTGCCTTCGGCGACGGCGTTACGGATGTTGCGTTCGTCGCCGCCCAGCGGCGCGCCCGTATCAGGCGCGGAGCCCTTTCTGGGCATCGGCGACCCGGCGCTGAATCCCGATTGCAGCAACGGGCGCGGTATCGAGATGGTCAACTCGTGCGTGCCCAACGCGGTCGCAGCGTTGTGTCCGCTGCCCGGCGCGGGACCCGAGCTCACCACCGACGCCGAGGCGCTCGGCGCCGATCGCCGCACCGAACTGTTCACCGGCTCCAATGCGACCCGCTCCAGCGTGATCGATCTGAATCAGTCCGGGCGGCTCGGCCGAGCCAAAATAATCGCTTTCGCGACCCATGCCCTGACCGCGGGTAAGATGGAGGCCTGCACCGAGCCGGCGCTGGTGCTGACGCCCATCACCGGTCAGGGCGACACCGCCCTGTTGCGTATCGAGGATATCCTGGGGTTCAAGCTGCTCAACGTGCAGTGGGTGATCCTGTCAGCCTGCGGCACCGGCGAGGCGGGAGAGAACGATGAGGGACTCTCGGGACTGGTGCAGGCGTTCTTCTACGCGGGAGCGCCGTCGCTGCTGGTCTCGCAGTGGAGCGTCAACGACGCGGCTACGCGCCAACTCATGAGCAGCGTGCTGGGTTACTACGGATCGCGCCCCGGCGTATCGCGGGCCGACGCGCTGCGCGAGGGGATGCGCCACCTGCTGACCAGCGAAGCCAGGGCCAACCAGGCCTACTTTGCGCATCCGTTCGCCTGGGCGTCGTTTTTTGTCGCCGGTGAGGGCGAGATCGGCCGCCAATGACATACCGGGGGAACGGCTCAATGCGGCGCATGGCCCAGCGCGGTCTTATCGCGCTGCTATTGGCCGCGCTCTGCGCGCTGCCCGGATGCGCGCCGGTCTCGACCATGACCACGCGCGGCAAGATCGTTCGCGGAGCTATTGCAGGCGCGGCGTTTGGCGCCGCGGTGGGATGCACCGAAGCCTCGTTCATCCATGCCGATCGTGCGCAGGCCTATTACCTCGGATGCGGCGCCGGATTGCTGCTCGGGATGGCGGCGGGCGCGGTTGCCGGTCCGCTGGTTTTGCGGCCGATCTCCTCGCACGCGCCACCGCTTTCGGACAAGGAAAAGCTGATGGTGAGTGGCGGCGGTCCTTTTTCGGGACGCTCGGCGCGGTCCGCGCCCGCGACGCGCCCGCCGCGCGAAAAGCTTACGCTACGTGGTGTACATTTCGGCTACAATGAGTCGGTGGTCCGGCCCGAAGACGAGCCGCTGCTCGACGAAGCGGCCGACACGCTCCAGGCGCATCCGAACATGACCGTCTACGTTGACGGCTATTGCGACGCCAGGGGCACTGACAAATACAATCAGAAGCTGTCGTTGCAGCGGGCTCAGGCGGTTGCCAAATACCTGGCGGGCAAGGGTATCGAGGCCGGCCGCCTGATACCCCGCGGGATGGGCAAAACCAATTTTGTCGCAACCAATGACACCCCCGATGGACGTGCGCAGAACCGCCGCGTCGAGCTGGTCCCGTCCTTTTGATCTGCGGGTACGATTTCGGCGTCAACTAGGCTATAGAACCCTCTAACGCCGGCAAGACGGAGGAAGATTCAAATGATCGTTGTTCACCATCTTAATGATTCCCGATCGCAGCGAATTTTGTGGCTGCTGGAAGAGCTCGGCCTGCCCTACGAGATCAAACGCTATCAACGCGACGCGCAAACCCGGCTCGCGCCACCTGAACTGACCGCGGTTCATCCGCTGGGTAAGTCACCAGTAATCACCGACGACGGGCGCACGATCATAGAGTCGGGCGCGATCGTTGATTACATCATCCGCCGCCATGGCAAGGGGCGCCTGCAGCCCGCGCCCGAGACGCCGGCCTACGACGATTACGTGCAATGGCTCCACTATGCGGAAGGCTCCGCGATGCTTCCGCTGATGCTCAACCTCTACGCGATGCGGCTGGGCGAAGCCGCTGCGCCACTGACACCGCGTATCGAGAGCGAGATCGCCAATCATCTCGGATACGTCGATGGCAGGTTGAAAGGGCGGCAGTTTCTGGTCGGAGACGGCCTGACCGGCGCAGACATCCAGATGAGCTTTGTGGGTGAGGTCGCCGGCGCGTTCGGCAAGCGCAGCGCTTACCCCAATATCGAACATTGGATTTCGCACTTGCACCAGCGGCCCGCCTACAGGAAGGCGCTGGAGCGCGGCGGCGCCTACAGCCTCGCGATCTGATGATACAATGGGTTACGCGTCGCGCCGATGAAACGCGCAACGCGTAGGCTTGAACCACGCAGCGAGATTTAATAGGACTCGACGTAGCTATGAATGATCTAGAGACCTTCGGCAAAGAAACGCGGGCCTGGCTTGAGGCGAATTGTCCCCCTGAAATGCGCGGCCCGTTTCAGGTTGAAGAAGACGCCTGCTGGGGCGGCCGGCATTGGGTATTTCAATCCGACGCCCAGCGGCTTTGGCTGGAGCGCATGGCAGCAAAGGGCTGGACGGTCCCGGAGTGGCCGCGCGAATATGGCGGCGGCGGACTCTCGCGCGACCAGGCCAAGATTCTGCGCCAGGAGATGCATCGGCTGAGATGTCGCCCGCCGCTGAACAGCTTCGGTATCTGGATGCTGGGTCCGGCGCTCCTGAAGTATGGCTCCGAGAAGCAGAAGCGCGAGCATCTGCCCAAGATCGCACGTGGGGAGATCCGTTGGTGCCAGGGCTATTCCGAGCCCGGTGCGGGCTCCGACCTCGCCTCGCTTCAGACCCGCGCGGAGATCAAGGGCGATCACTTCGTGGTCAACGGCCAGAAGGTCTGGACCTCGTACGCCGATCACGCCGACTGGATTTTCTGCCTGGTCCGCACCGACCCGGCCGCGCCCAAGCACGAAGGCATCAGCTTCCTGCTCTTCGATATGGAAAGCGCCGGCGTATCGACCAAGCCGATCACGCTGATCTCGGGCAAATCTCCTTTTTGCCAGACCTTCTTTGACGACGTGCTGGTTCCGAAGGAGAACCTGGTCGGCGAGCTCGACCATGGATGGGCAATCGCCAAGTACTTGCTCACCCATGAGCGCGACATGATCGGCGGGATGGGGACCGCGTCGGAGGGCCGGCCGTTGGGCCAGATCGCTCGCGAAACGATCGGCGCCGACCATGCGATCCTGGCCGACACTGTGCTGCGCGGCCAGATAGCGTCCTTTGAGATCGACGCCGCAGCGTTCCGCCTGACGATGGAGCGCATTGGCGATATGGCCAAGGCCGGTCAGGCGCATCCGGCCGTATCGTCGATGCTGAAATACTACGGCACCGAGCTCAACAAACGCCGCCATGAGTTACTGATGGCTGCGGGCGGATCGGACGCGCTCGAATGGGAAGGTCCCCGATCGCGCGACGGCTATGCCGCACGCACTTGGCTGCGCTCCAAGGCCAATTCTATCGAAGGCGGGACCAGCGAGATTCAGCTCAACATCATCGCCAAACGCATCCTGGGTTTGCCCGGCGCCTAGATGTCGCTAGTTCTCAACCAGGAACAAATCATGCTGCGCGACAACGCGCGCGGCTTCCTGAGCAAAAATGCGCCGATCGCGCATCTGCGCCAGCTCCGTGACAGCCGCGACGCGGAGGGATTCTCGCGCGGGCTTTGGAAGCGCTTCGCCGAGATGGGCTGGACGGGAATCCTTGTTCCTCAGGACTACGGCGGCTTGAGCTCGGGCTATGTCGAAGCCGGCGTGGTGATGGAGGAGCTGGGACGCACGCTGACGCCCTCGCCCTTTCTGTCGACGGCGCTGCTCGCCGCTACCGCGATCACGCGGGCGGGTACCAACGCGCAGAAAACCGCGTATCTTCCGCGAATCGCCGCCGGCGATCTGATCGCCGCTCTGGCGGTGGATGAAGGCGCCAAACATCGGCCCGAAAAAACCGCTCTGACCGCCACTCGCGCCGGCGACGGATTCACTCTCAACGGCGCCAAGACCTTTGTGGTGGATGGTCACGCGGCTGACCTTGTGATTGTCGCGGCCCGGACCTGTGGCACACCCGGTGAAACTCGGGGCCTGACGCTCCTGCTCGTAAACGGAAAGGCGAAAGGGCTGCGGTCGGAGCGGACGCCGATGGTCGATAGCCACAATTCAGCGCGGCTCATCTTCGAGAACGTAAATGTAGCCGCCGACGCCTTTCTTGGCGAGATCGACGCGGGATGGAGCACGCTGGAGGGCGTTCTGAACGTCGGGCGCGCCTGTGTGGCGGCGGAGCTCCTCGGCGCCGCTGAGGAAGCATTCAGCCGGACCGTGAGCTATCTGAAGGAGCGCAAACAATTCGGCCGGGCCTATCGGCGAGTTCCAGGCCCTTCAACATCGCTGCGCGCAGCTCTACTGCGATCTGGAACTCACCCGTTCGGCGGTGTTGAAAGCGCTGCAAACGCTCGACCAATCTTTCGACGCCGCAGCCGCGATCGTTTCCGTAGCGAAGGCCAAAGCCGGCGCCACCGCGACACTCGCCGTGCAGGAAGCGGTCCAGATGCACGGCGGTATCGGGATGACCGACGAATTCGACCTGGGCTTCTTCATGAAGCGCGTCCGCGTGTGCCAGGAGCTGTTCGGCGACGCAAACTTCCACGCCGACCGCCTGGCGAGACTCAACAACTACTGACGGCTATCACGGTCGCCGCCGGAAGGTCATAGTCGGCGCCAAGTTCATGCGATTCATCCGACATCTGGCCGCGATGGCTCTGATCGCCGCGGCGAGTCCGGCCTTTGCGGGGCCGGAGACTGCGCCGCCAGCGCCGATCGCCAGCCCGGCTGCACCGAGTTCGCCCGCCGTGCTGCTTCCTCCCGGCACCATCGTCACTGCCGCAGACGCCGGCCGGCTTTCGAATCAGCTCCCGGGGGCGGCGAAGTCGGCGTTGAAATTGGGCTTGCGGATGCGCATCACTCCCACCGAGCGGCTGGAATGGTCGGCGGGATTCGAGCGCGCCACCGAGAAGTATGGGCCGCAGGTGGCGCTGGACGGTCAGGATCATCTCAAGAATTACGTCGCCGGGATGCCGTTTGCGCTGATCGATTTCGCGGACCCCAAAGCCGCGGTCAAGATCGCCTACAACTGGCACATGGGCCCGGTGATGCCCGACGATTTCTCGCTCGCGCCATGGGGCAGCAGCGGATACAGCGTCGATCCCAACCGCCCCGGCCGAGTGCTGTCCGACAGCGATCACGATTTCGCCTGCGAGCAATTCGACTTCCTCAGGTATGCCCATCGCACGGAGGTCGATCCCAGGCCAACGCTCGGCGCAAACGCGACCGGCGTCGAATGGAAGGCCCGCTGCAACAAGTGGACTGACATCCCGCTCGGGGGTCTCGCCGCGGAAGGCGCGGGAATCTGGATTCGCCATCTCGATCCCGCCAGCCCGGACGAATTCTATGGTTTCGACCAGGCCACGCGCCGCGTCCGCCGTTCGGCGATCACTCTCGAGTATCCCGCCGAAGGATGCCGCGGATGCCATCAGCCGTACTGGGCATACGCGCTGCCCAAAACCGAGATCTATTCCTACCGCCTGTTGGGCACGACGGCGATCCTCGCCTGCATGAAAGCCGATCACGAGCCGGCCGGAATCGCGCCGTCGGGCGATGCCTTCCGTCTTACGGAGGAACCGTTCCAGTTACGCCGCGCCTATATCGTGGAGATGACGCCGCGCGCCGGGCCGCACGCCCCCAACCAGCGCACGGTGGTCTACATCGACAGCGAGATTTACGTATGGCTGGCCGCCGAGTTCTATCAGAACGGCGAGCTGAGCGGGTCGACGATCCCGCTGTGGCGCATGACGCCTTCGCCCGAAGGGGGCAATCTGTTCGATATCGCGGGCAGCTTCTACTTCCCGGTCGCTACGCCCGGCTACTTCAGATCGCTGGTTCCGGCCCATTCGTCTTTTACGCAGGCGATCAACCACGGCGACGTGTCGGAGAGTTCGTTTGTTCCGCAGTTGATGCGCTAACAACGTCAGGCCGCCGAGCGGTTGCCCGTCCAAGACGAGTCTACTCCGGCCTGATCGTTACCACCGGGCGTGTCGAGTGGCTCACCACCTGCTCGGTGACACTGCCCAACCGCGCACGGTCTTCTCCGGTCCGGCCGTGGGTTGCCATCAGGATTACGTCAGCGCCGAGTTCCTCGGCGGCCGCCAGGATGGCGGTCGCGGGCTCGCCGATGCGCACCGCAGTCTCGTGGCGCACTTCGCCCGCGAGCCACTTGTGCGCCACGGCGCGAAGGTTGTCTTCCGCAAACCGCGGCAGGTCGGGTTCAGACGCAGAAGCTGCCGGTATCACGCAGAGCAAAATGACGCTCGCGCCGTTCTGTTTAGCCAGCTTGCGCGCCAGTTCGAGGGCAGGAATCGAGATACGGGTGAAATCGACAGGGCATAGAATTTTCCGGAACAGCGTTTCCATCGGGCGGATCACCTCGGCTCAAATCCAGTCCTGTCAATTTCATTTAAGGATCGGGTTCTTCCGACAGTCAAGGCGAGCACTTCTGACTTCATGATGCCATTCAGTCCGGATATGGATAGCCGCCGGCCAGCACTTGCTCGAGCTCTGCGTCGTGGCCGTAGATGTCGTCGAAGAACAGAACTTCGCCGTCCTCTTCGACCAGCGCGGTCGCATAGAGGATTAGGACCGGGATTGGCTGGTCGAGATTGACCTGCACCGTCTGGTCGCCGTTCATCACCGCGCGTATTCGGTCCACGCTCCATTCGGGTTTGTCGCGCAGCACCCAGGCCGCAAGAGCGACCGGATCCTCAACCCTGATACAGCCGTGGCTGAAATCGCGCCGGGCTCGTGAGAACAATTCCGGTGCCGGCGTACTGTGGAGATACACGTTGTAAGAATTCGGGAATATGAACTTGACCAGACCCAGCGCATTCTTGGGGCCGGGCTTCTGCCGGATACTGAGCGCGCCTGTGGCAAGTCCGCTCAGGACCTCGTCGGTCACCGGCCCATCGGTCACAAATTCGCCGCGGCTGTCGGTCACTTCGAAGCCTTTTTCCGCCAGGTAATTCCGGTCGCGCCGGGTCTTCGGCACCAACTCGGAGCGCTGGATCGAAGGCGGGACATTCCAGTAAGGACGGAAAATCAGATATCGCATGTTGTCTGCGAATACCGGCGTCTGATGGTGATAGGACTTTCCGACCACGACATTCATCGACAGGTGGCCTCCCGGCCCGTGCGGCTCCCAATGAAAGGTGCGCAGCCGGAACTCGGGGATGTTCACCAGCAGAGGCGGTTCGGGAAAGTGGGGCGGCATCCATCGATAGCGCTCGAGCGTGAGCTGGAGCTGCCGCACTCGAACGCTCAGCGGAACATTGAGCGCGATGATAGTGGTCTTGCCCAACGTGCCGTCGGGCTCCAGACCGTGCCGTTGCTGGAAGTGCTTGACGGCGTCCACGACGGCGCCGTCATAGATTGTCGCGTCCGGCGGCGTATCGCTGCGGGAAGCTGGGTAGTCTCCCAACTGGCGCAAACGCGCGATCAACTGCGCCAGGTTCTTATACGTTTTCCCGGGGCGGACGGCCTTGTCCGGTATCGGTAGCGGCTCGCCGTCGCCCTGCTGGGCGAGCTTCCAATAGGCCGCCAGCGCAGCCTTGGCTCGCCGGTAGCCGGAGTAGGGCGGTTCGGTCTTCGCGATTACCGCATCGACGTCCTGAGCTTGAAGCACCTCAGTCCGCAGAAGTTCCGGCAGGTCGTACTTGTTGGGTCCGACGTCGAGACCGAACTTGAAATGCTGCGGGTTCACCCGGCCGATATGCAAGTCGGAGATGAAACGCATCGTCGAGACGGTAAGCGCCAGATCGAAGTGCACGAGGTCGGTCTCGTCAGGAGGCGATACCGACGGCGCCAGCTTGGCCATACGGCCGTCCCAGCGCGAGGCGTCGTAGGCCTCCGGGTCGAGTCCCCTCATCGCAGCCTGTTTGAAGAGGTCGATCATCGCGCGGGCTTGCGGAGTTGGCTGACCGTCCCGCACCCAGGCCGCCGAATAGCCGCCGGAATCGTAAAACTTGCTGACCTGGATCCGATAATCAGTAAAGTTCGGCCAACGCAGGTCGGAAAGCATTCCGGCGTCAATCAGGCCCTTCACTTCCCCTTGGGCCTGTGTTGAGAAATTCCCGCCGGATTGGCCCTGCGGGCTGCCAGCAGAGAAGTTGCCGGCCGCCGGCTCCTTGCATAATGCGTAGCCGAGCCAAATTGGCGAAATTAGGACGGCCAGCAGCGCCGCCAGAATGAGAGCCCGTCGGCAAACGCGATTCACGACCAGGTTCGTATCCGGCCGACGTCCACGTGTACGAAATCAGAACGAGGGTAATAGCCCACGCCGCCACCTCGCAATGCGAGCGCGGCGTCGCGCACGAGCGACAGTTCTCTGCCCGGCACTCTCAAGTCTATCGCCTGTCCTTTGAGGTGCAGGCTGTGCGCAGCCACCCCTTCACTCGCGCGGCGGAGCATCGCGTTGGTCAGCGGCGACCGATAGCCCGAGATCACCTGGAAAGCAGCGTTGGTGTCGAGATTCGCCCGCAGCGCGTGCAGCAGATCAAGCAGACGCGCATCGATAGGCTTGACCGCATTGCGCCGGAAATCGCGCAGGATGTAATTGATCTCGCTCAAAGCCTCCGGAACGTATTTGCCATCGGCCCAATAGACGGTCGTCAGGGTTTCATCGGTATGGAGGTTGTAAAACGAGAGCTTCCGAGCGCCGTGGCCGGCAGGCCAGAGCGCCGCCAGCGCCGGGCTCGGCAGAAAACAAGCCGCCGAAGCGAGCAGGCCAAGCCGGACAAACCGCCGCCGGCTGAGCCTATCCTCGTTAGTCGTCAAACTGATCCTCGTCGCGAGACGCCGTCGGAGCGTCCAGGCCGCAATTTTTTCACATCAGCCTCGGCGATGACAACAGGTTAATGGCGATCACTCAACGGCTACCGTGCATGATCCCGGCGTTGCGTGCCCACCAGATGCGAATGCGGCCCCCGGTGCTGCTGGTAACATCGTGGACCAAAACCCGCTAAAGTCCTGCAGAAGAGGGGCGTTCGGTCTACAAGGCGAGTTGGAATCGGGGAGTCAGAACGGAAATCCCGGCTAAATAAGAGTTAGCGCACGAAGAGGTCGCATTGGGGACACACGTCATTATCGATGCTCGGGCCAGGAAAGTTCGTGCCTCGATAGAAACTACCGGCGAAGACGCGACTATTTTCGCTATCGATCTGATCGGCGACACCTGGGAGGATTTCTTATATTTCACCGAGCAGGCCCGAGTGTCGGAGCGGGTAGACGACCTTGCCCAGCGCTATCGCTGCGTTCGAGCGGCTACTGCTGCGCTTTTCTCGCACCTTGACGGTGTTGTTTCAGACGTTTTCAGCGTTCTACGAGAAGACGACTCCTTCGCCGCCTATTGGCCAAGGAACCCGGGCCGCTGGACGCTCAAAAGCAAGGTTGAAGCCGTCCACAGCTTCCTCGTTGGTCATCGAGGCCTATCCGGCGCGGCACCGCCTCTGGAACTCAAGGCGTTGCGGGATATCCTGAATCATCCGGCGATCACAAAGAAGGGATCTGAAGGCGGTTCCAGGGAGACCATCCTTCTCAGCGGTTCTGACGTTTACAGGATCGCGGTCGAAGAGTTGGAGGCCGCGGGACAGGAAATTGATCGCTGGCTCGACGTTATATGCGGCACCGTTCCTTATGAGCGGTTCTTGGACACTAAGCGGTTGGCCGAAGAGTTTGCGAGATCCTTTAGCGGTGAATCGCCTTCCACGAGGCGCTTCTGAGCTTGCGGAGTTTCGCACCTCAAGGGATCGCGACATTCCGAATCCGGACTATACCTTTCATTGAGAAGCGAGAATCCGGCCTAGGAGGCTTCGGAGGCGGCGATAGATGAGTCCGCCTCTAGGGCGCGCATAAGAGTCGCCTGGTTGCGGGCGACGAATGAATTGCGCTCGTTCACCAGACTCTCCTGGAACTCCACGCAGGCCTCTCTGACCTTTTGCGGGGTCCATCGATGCGGCATTCCGTCACGATATTGGCGAAGTACATCGTCAACCACACGGAACAGCACCGTGTTGGCGGACTTGGTGATTCCGCGGACCGTCTCGCGGTAGTCGGAAATGCCGGGAAGTGGCGGGGAAAGCGCTTCCATCGCGGCCAGCTCGCCCTTGACGTACTGCAGTTGGACGGTCAGCGCGCCGATGCCGTGAATCCATCCTGAAACATGGACTATCTGGTTCAATGCATGAAAGAAGCCATCCACGCGGGGATCGAGAAAATCGTAATCGGGATGACAGATGTCGCCCTTGAGGCGGCCCACGCGGGCAAGCTCATCCTTAATGGGCGTGCCGTCGTAGGGAATCATCCGGCAGAAGGTGGCCGGCGCGGCCCCGTCGCCGACGATCGCGCGCAGGAAATCCAGGTTGTCGCACACCGATTCGAACGTTGTCGAAGGATCGAAGAGCATGAAGCCAAACTCGAACATTATGCCGAGGCCTTTGAGTGTTGCGACCGCGCGCAGGTTTTCCTCGACGGTGATCTGTTTGTGAAGGGTGGTCAGGCTTTCTTCGCTGCCGGATTCGAGTCCCATGTACACCATGAACAGGCCGGCTTCGCGCATCTCGGCAAACAACCCCGGATCAACGGCGTCAGCGCGGCAGTTGATTTTCCAGATGACGCGCCCGGGCAGTCCGTTGCGATGCAGTTCGGCGACGAACTCGCGGGCCCATCGCTGCCACACCACTCCGTACAGCGGGAAGTCGTCGTCCTGAAACAGGAAGATGGTGATTCCATCGCGCTCGTGCAGCAGGCGCATCTCCTCTGCCACTTTCGCCGGCTTGCGGGTGCGCACTACCTTGCCGGGCGCGACCCGGTAGAAGACGTGAATCGAGCAGAACGAACACGTGCGGATGCACCCGCGGCTCGCCAGTATCGGGATCGCACGACGACCGAGGATAGCCGTGCCGCGGCCTGCGTCGCGCTCGGGGTAGGGCAACGAGTCGAGATCGGGAACCAGCGGGCGCAGCTCAGTGGCCACGACTCCATCGCCGCTGCGGTACGCGATGCCGGTTATGTTGCGCCAGTCTTTACCGACGCTCAGCAAATCAACCATTTCCAACAAGGTGGTTTCGCCCTCGAAACGCACTACACTGTCGAGATCGGGGACCAGCTCGATAGTGTGTTGGTAGCTAAGGCTCGGAAAATGCCCGCCCATCGTGAAATGGCAGGTGATGCCATTATCGCGGAGATAGCGGATAAGAGCGCCGAAGCGATCGACGTAGAACTGGAAAATCAGCGAGAAACCGATCAGGATCGGGTCGAGCGACTTGGCGGCCGCCAGAATATCCTCGCGGTCCTGCTCGAAATCGAAAACCTCGACACGGTAACCCTCCCGTCGGAGCGTGGCCGCGAGATAACCGAGACCGAGATTTGCCTGCTCCTGGAAGCCGATGAGCATAACTGGGCGTGAGCTCTCGCGCCGCGCGAGGGGCGTGGAGGTGCGGCTCAGAGTATCGCCACGGAGTGACTCTGCCATTGCCAATCTCCCTGCCTCGGCCAGAGGCATTCAGAGAAGGTATGAGTCGAGGCTAGCGGCCCCCAAGGGTCAGGGAGCCGCAAGCTGTGAAAACTGCCCTGCGTCTCCGGCCGCTACTTTTTGGCGGCGACGCCAGAGAGAATCGTGATATTGCGATCGATGGCTTTCAATTGCGCCGCAGTTACTTCCTTTTCGAACTGGAGCTGGCTGATGACCAGTTGTACCCGCGCTTCGGCGCTAACCTCTCCGATGATCCACGGCCAGCCGGGGCCGGGATCGCCTTTGCGCCACACAGGGACGTACCTAAGGGCTTCCGGTAGTGATAGTTCATCTGCTTTTTCGATTGGCATCGCACCCTCCCTGTAACAGCTGTAGCGGAATTTCGGTTCTCAACTCCGACCCAGACGCCTAGCCATGCATCAGCTTGAGCTGCGTGATGCAGCCTTACTATCTTCGACTTAACCCCGAACTCGAGCGTCGCCAGCCGATCGCCAAGCCCTCAGTTTTTTCATTGATCCCCGGCCTTTTGGGCAGCCCACATCGAGCAGGCTCCGTACGGCTTCCGTAGTTACTAAACAACAGTTACGTTGTCAAGAGAAAAAGACGACGCGGATGGCGTCGAATCTAGAATCCGATGCCACCTCACCTCGACGTTACGCCAACGAAACAATCTCGTCTCGCGGCCGAGGTACGAAGACGCCTTCCAAGAGGCGCTGGTCGGTGTCCTCCGCAAAAATGATCGGCTTGACTTGAACCACGCGGAATTGCTTAAACAAGCGCTGTCGCCAGCCGTTTGATTCCTTCGCGAATTTCGCGCTCGCTTAGCGGGCCGTAGCCGAGCAGAATGCCGCTGCGGCGCGGCGGGCGGAGGTAGTACGGTCTTACTGAATAGAGGCCGACGCCGGCGCGGCGGGCCTTGTCGCTGACCGCCTCGATCACGCCGCCGTCGCGGCTGCGCAACCATACCAGGACGTGGAGTCCTGCGTTTGAGCCGCATACTTCGGCGCGATCGCCAAAGTGCTCGGCGATCGCTTCGAGCATCGCGGCGCGGAGCATCCGGTTGCGGGCGCCCGAGCGATGCAGATGGCGCTCGAAGTGGCCCTCGCTGATGAAGTCGGCCATGGTGAGTTGCTCGAGCGTGGCGGTGCCCGTGTCGGCGATCGCCTTGGTGGCGACAATCGGCGCGATCAGCGCTTCGGGGAGAACGAGGTAGCCCAGCCGCAGCGCCGGAAACATCAGCTTGGAGAATGTGCCCACATAGACGACGCGGCGTTGCGCGTCGAGCCCGGCCAGCGCCTGCAACGGATGGCCCTCGTAGCGGAATTCGCTGTCGTAGTCGTCCTCCACCACGAAGGCGTCGTAGCGCGCGGCCCATTCGAGGAGCTCCAGGCGGCGCGCGAGCGGCATCACCACGCCGGTCGGGAACTGATGCGAGGGCGTAACGTAGGCGAGCCGCGCCGGCGCTGCGCGCGCGATTCGCATCCCGCTCGCGTCCACCGGCGCGGCGACCAGCTTCGCGCCGCCGGCCCTGAAGACCCATCGCGCGCCGATATAGTGAGGCTCCTCGATCAGCACCCGGTCGCCGGGCTTGATCAACGTGCGGCAGATCAGGTCGAGCGCCTGCTGTGAGCCGTTGACGATCGCGATGCGATCGGGGCTCGCGTCGATTCCGCGCAGGCGCCGCAGGCGCTCCGCGATCGCCTCGCGCAGCTCCGGGCGGCCCTCGGGAGGGCCGTAGTCGAGGTCGCGCAGGCTCGCGCCGCGCGCTCGCCGGCCGAGCAGCCGGCACCACACCGCGTTGGGAAACGCGCCGAACGCCTGCCGTCCGAAACGGAAATCATATGGCAGCCGCGAGGGCTGCAACTCCCATTTGACCGGCCGGCGGCGCGCGATCGCGAGTGCTCGCGCTCCAGCCGGCGCCAGCCGGAGCGATCCGTTGCGCGCGGCGGGCCGCCGCCCGGACGGCGGCGGCGATACTGCGGTCACGCGCCAATCTTCGGGGAGCGTAGACGCGACCATCGTGCCTGAGCCGGTGCGCGCCTGGGCGTAGCCCTCGGCGAGCAACAGCTCGTACCCGAGCACCGCGACGTTGCGCGAAACTTTCAGCGCGGCGGCCAGTGCGCGCGTGGACGGCAGCCGCGCGCCGGGCGTCAATCGGCGCGCGAGGATCTCCGCGCGTATCGCACGAAAGACCTGCCGGTAAAGGGCACCCTCGCCGTCGAGATCGAACAGCATAAGTGGACCCATTGATCCAGCATAAAGTGGTCCTTTGCAAGGACCAGCGTGACGACGTATCTTGACCCTAATCGCGAAAGGAGAGGATGAACATGTCCGATCGCCGTACCGTCCATCGGGTCTGTCCGTTTTGCGAGGCCACCTGCGGGCTCGCGGTCGAGGTCGAGGGCGACGCGATCGTCGCGGTGCGCGGCGACAAGGACGATCCGTTCTCGCGCGGCTTCATCTGCCCCAAGGCCCACGGGCTCAAGGAGTTGCATCACGATCCCGATCGGCTGCGACATCCGGTGCGCCGCACCGCCAACGGCTGGGAGCAGATCACCTGGGAGCAGGCTTACGACGAGGTCGCTGCGCGGCTAATCGCGGTTCGCGAGAAATACGGCAACGACGCGATCGGGATGTACACGGGCAATCCGATCGTTCACGACCTGGGCGCGGTGATCTACCGGCTGGTGTTGCATCGCGCACTCGCGAGCAAAAGCGTCTTCAACGCCTCCGCGATCGATACGCTGCCGAAGATCGTCCAGACCGGCCTGATGTTCGGCGGACCCTTCCCGACCGGCGTTCCGGTTCCCGACATCGATCGCACGCGCTACCTGCTGGTGATCGGCGCGAACCCGGCGATCTCGCACGGCAGCCTGATGACGATGCCCGACGCGCCGGGACGCCTCAAAAGCGTAATCGAGCGCGGCGGCAAAGTCGTCGTGATCGATCCGCGCCGCACCGAGACCGCCCGCATCGCGAGCGAGCACCAGTTCATCCGGCCCGGCACCGACGCGGCTTTTCTGCTCGCCTTGGTTCACACGCTGTTCGATGAAGGGCTGGTCAAGCTCGGCGCGGCCGAGGGGATGGTCATCGGTCTCGACGCCGTGCGATCTGCGTCGCAGGAATTCGTTCCCGAATCAGTGGCGAGGTTCTGCGGAATTCCCGCGCCGGTCATCCGGCGTATCGCGCGCGAGTTCGCCGCCGCCGAGTCCGCGGCCTGCTATGGGCGTTTAGGCACCTGCGTTCAGGAATTCGGCACGCTGGCAAGCTGGGGATGCGATCTCGTAAACCTGCTCACCGGCAATCTCGACCGCGCCGGAGGCGTGATGTTCACCACGCCGGCGGCGCCGATCAACATCCTGGGCCAAGGCAAGGGCTTTCGCATCGGGCGCTGGCACAGCCGCGTCAGCGGCCAGCCGGAAGTGGGCGGGCTGATCCCGTCCTCGACGATGGGCGAAGAAATTCTCACGCCGGGCGAAGGGCAGGTTCGCGCGATGGTCCTGCTGATGACCAACCCGGTGCGCAGCGCCGCCAACTCCGCGCAGCTCGAAAAAGCATTCGCCTCGCTGGATTTTCTGGTCGCGGTCGACTTTTACATCAACGAGACCACGCGCCACGCGCATATCATCCTGCCCACGCCGTCGCCCGCCGAGGAAGCCAACTACGAAATCGGTCTCTACTCGCTCTCGGTTCGAAACGTTGCCAAGTGGTCCTGGCCGCTGAAGTCCCACACCGAATGCCCGCCCGCGTGGGAGGTGTTCTCCAAAATCAGCGCGCGATTGATGGGCGCGGGCGCGCTCTCCGCCAAGGACTTCGATGATTTCGTCTTTCGCCAGTTGGTGGAGGGCGCGGTAGCCAAGACCGGGTGGGAGGGTCTCGGCGTGGAAGAGGTGATCGCGGAGTTCACCGGCGCGGAGCCCAACGGATCGATCGGTCCGGAGCGAATCGTCGCGATGCTCTTGAGGATCGGACCGTACGGCGACGGCTTCGGCCGCCGGCCCGACGGGTTGACGCTCGCGAAGCTGAAGGCCGCGACACATGGGATCGATCTCGGCCCGCTCCAGCCGCGGCTGCGCGAGATCCTCAACACCGAAAGCGGGATGGTCGAATTGAGCCCGCCGGTGTTCATCAATGATCTTGGCCGCCTGCGCTCTCGGATGGCCGCGCAACGGCACGGCGACCTGGTCCTGATCGGCCGGCGCGATCTGCGCTGCAGCAACTCCTTCATGCACAATCTGCCGGCGCTGGTGAAAGGCCGCGATCGTTGCACGCTGCAGATTTCGCGGCACGACGCCGGGCGCATCGGCCTGGGCAACGGCAGCGCGGCGCGCGTTACCAGCCGCGTCGGGAGCGTAATCGCGCCGGTCGAGGTCACCGAAGATCTGATGCCGGGCGTCGTCAGTCTGCCCCACGGTTGGGGGCACGATGTCGATGAATCGCGGCTGTCGGTCGCCAAGGCCCACGCCGGTGTGAACACCAATATACTCACCGATGATCAGGCGTATGATCAGGCCAGCGGGACCGCGGTACTGTTCGGCACGCCGGTGACGGTCGAGCCGGTCGCGCAATCGCATACGGCGAGGCCATCGGATGATCAGGCAGTTTCGCTTTGAAGCCGAGATTTACGAATCACTGAGCTGCGTTCCGATGCAGGCGCGGCGCAAGCTCGACGCGGTTGGAATCAAGATCGGGCTTGCGCAATGGCAGCAACTGGGCCGCGGGGAGCGGCTGATGATTTGCCACGCGCCGGCCAATAGCGACGATGAGATCGCGGCGCTAAGACTGTTCATCGAAGAAGTGACTATCGCGCGCGCCGGCACCCGGCCCAAGGAGCTGCCCGACGAAGTGCGCCGCGCCGCGAATCCTCCTGCTGTGCCGCCGCCGCTATTGGTCGAGCGCGCGCACGAGCTGGGCAGCAACCTCACGCAGCGAGCCTGGGACCGGCTCGACCCGGACGAACGCTACGCGCTAATCAAACTCGGCGGCGAGTCCAAAGCCAGTCACAACCTCGCCGCCGCGCTCGCGGAGTTCATGGGCGCGGCGAGTTAGCAATGTGTCGGACTTGGCAACGCGGCAGCGAGGCAACAGAAACCATGTCGGTCGCGGGCGCTAGCGAATCAAGGGTTGAGCGCAAGCGCCGATCCATCATCTTGCGGGCGGTTCCGACCCACCCCATCGGGAGCTGTGCCGCGCTGAGGAGCCCCAGTGGGACCAGCACGGACGCCTGGTCGCCATAGATGTGCTCATTAGCTCTCCCGCCCCGAAAAGTCGCGGACGGTGGAAGCCTAGGATACGCGGCTTGGGCAGGTGCCAGTAGCCCGAAGAGTTTTGGGGGCCCGGCGTATCCGTCCCCTTCTCGCCCGAGGCTCAGTGCGCATCGATTGGCGCAGCCGCTGGGTTTCCTACCTCGTTTTCCGGATTATCGGGATCTTGGAATTCGATATATTGGATATTGATATTCTTAACCTCGCTGAACTTGATCGCGAAGATGTCGCTTGGTATCGACAACTTCGTTGGGACTTGCACCTTCGCCTCCTCATCGCCGGTTCTCATCCACTCGCGCGTTACGTGCTCGATAAAGATCGTGTCGAGGTCTCCATCGTGGTCGAACCATGGCCCGACGACCCAGCCGCTATACACGACAGGTTTTTGGTTAATCTCGGTAAGAATGTCAGCAACTATCATAAAACGCCCGTCACCTACATAGTCGCCGCTGAGCAAGTAATACCATGGCGGCTTGAAACGTAGCCAAACCCATCTGCGATCCAAGTGGTACCGCTCGATGAAAAAACGACAGGCCCAACCAGCAATTGCACCGCCGGCAATGACTGTCAGAAAATAGACCGACATGTAGACGAGATTGCGGCTGACTAATGCGACTGCGTCCCTGTACTCGGTGGTTTGCTCACCGCCAGACAAAAGTGTAAAAAACTGCGGCGCAGCGGTTTTGTACGCGACTCCCGGTGTCCCGGACGGTACGAAAACAATGCCTAACAACCAGAGGACGTGGAAGAGTGACGCGCTAACTAGAGCGATGGCCGTATTTCGCGTGAACGATCCGGTCAACGCCGGCACTTCTGCGCCTTTTGACGCCCCGCCTGCCAGGGCCAGGAAGAAGACGGCGCCCGGGAAAAAAATAGCAGCAAAAGGAATGCCTGAAAGGCAATCGCCATGTCGCGTGTGTGAGTGAACGCGGCCGGCGCGAACTAGCGCGAGCGCGTGAAGACCGACATTACTTTGGTCAGAAGACTCCGCTTTACTTCGGTCAGAAGGTTCCGCTTTTTCGTTTCGGTATCTCCCGTGAAGGGCGATATTACTTTGATCCGAAAGGTCCTCTTTCCCATTGTGGCCGTCGCCGTCGCATTTCCTGCGTTGTTGGCCTCGCGGATCGCGTTGTCAATCGCAAGCCGGTTTGCCGGGTCTTTCAGCAATTCTTGGATCTCCGGATCGTAAAGCGCGTTCGGCATAACTCCTCCTCGTGTGCGCGACAACAACAGGTAGTAGTCTACTCTGGGAATCGACTCCCGAAAAGAGCTGCCAATTTTTCGAGTCGGGCTTCGTCAGCAAGAGAATGGCCCGGCGCCGTTGCTCGCCGCTCACACCGGCGACTCCACCGCGAGCGCCGGCGTGCGCGGCGGCGGGAGATTGTCGCGCAGGTCTGCGATCAAGTCCGATTTGATCTTGGCGTAGCCGGCGTCGCTCCATAGGTTGCGCCATTGGAGTGGATCATCGGTTAGGTTGTAGAGCTCGCCTTCGGTGCCGTCGTAGTTGATATCGGGGAACGGCAGGTTTTCTCCCATCCCGGCCATCACCGGAGTGAGATCGAATCCATAGTCGCGCGTGCTCTTCTCGTAAACCGTGCAGACCCACCCGTCGCGATAGATGGTGCGCAGATGGATTCCGATTTGCACGAACTGGCTGTCCCATTCGGTGATCACTCGCTGGCGGTCGGAGCCGGGCGCCACCGGCAGCGGCTTGCCCTGCACCCATTGCGGCACCGGCACGCCGGCGATTTCGCAAAAGGTCGGCGCGAGGTCGAGATGGCCCACCGGCTCGGTGATCGCAGCGGGCTTCACGTTGGCGATCGGCGCGGGGCGCCAGATGAAGGGCACGCGCATCAGCGCGTCAACATGATACGGCCCCTTGTAGAGCAATCCGAAATCGCCCTGCAACTCGCCGTGGTCGGTGGTGAAAAACACGTCGGTATGCGAATCCCATCCGCGCTCCGCGACTCGCTTCAGCACGCGGCCGCAGGCTTCATCGATCAGCTCGTTCTCGACGTGGATTAGCGCGTTGATCTCGCGCACCTGATCGTGCGTGAGCTGGCACGGGACGAACATCCAGGGCCCGCCCTCGTTGTTGCGGAAGCGGCCCTCGTACCAATCGAGCCAGTGGCGCGGCTTCTGCGCGAGAATCTGCTCGATCTTGTCGCGCGAGCCCGGATGGCCCGGTGGCAGGTCGAGGTCGCGCCAGTTGATGCGGCGCGCCTCCGAGGCCGGCGGGTCCCACGGATGGTGCGGATCGGGAAAGCTCATCCAGACGAACCAGTCCTCGTCGTCCGCGAGCGAATCGAGGAATGCGATGGTGCGATCGGCAACCCAATCGGTGTGATAATGCTCGCGGGGAATCGGATTGTATTTGACCTGCGGCGCGCCGGTGTCGCCGCCCGCTTCGCGCTCGATTTGGAGCAGCGGAACAAAGCCGTCAACTTCTTTCGGGAAATTATTTCTTAGCCACACTGAGTAATGCCACGTGCCCATCGGACCGTGCATCGCGAGCTCCATCCGCTCGAAGCCGCGAAAAGGGCCGGTCGAGCCTTGGAGCGCCATCTGGTTCTCAAAGTAATTGCGGCCCATGTCGAACATCGGCTCGAAGTGCGCCTTGCCCAGCAGCGCGGTGCGATAGCCGGCCTTTTCGTGGAGGTACGCAGCGATACTGGGCGCATCCACCGGCAGCGGCACGCCGTTAGCGAGCACGCCGTGCGTGCGCACATACTGGCCGGTAATCATGGTCGAGCGCGCTGGCATGCAGACCACGTTCTGATTGTGCGCGCGATGGTAATTGATACCGGCGGCGGCCAGTGAGTCGGCGACCGGCGTCTTCGCGATCTTGCCGCCGTTGCATCCGAGCGCGTCGTAGCGTTGCTGGTCGGTGGTGATGAAAAGAATCTTGCGTCCCATCGGTTTCGTCCTCTCAATTCACACGCCAGAGTTCAAGCATGCAAGCATGATTGGCGGGCTACGGCAACGATTCGGTTTGCAGTCATGAGCCGGTCGAAGTTAGGATTTGCTCCGCCAGGGGATGCCGGGAACATGATCCGCACCAAAAAAGCAGTCGCCGCGCGGCGCACCCGCAGCAAGCGCGCCGCTCAGCAGCCCGTTCGCGCGCCCAAGGCCGCGACCATCGCGTTGCTGGTGGGCACTCGCAAGGGCGCGTTCATCTTTTACAGCGACGCGGCACGGCGGCGATGGCGCCTGGACGGTCCCCATTTTCTCGGCCACATCATCAACCATATCGTGCTCGACCCGCGCGACGGCCGCACGATGCTCGCGGCGTCGCGTACCGGCCATCTGGGCCCGACCATCTTCCGTTCGACCGACATGGGCCGCAACTGGCAGGAGGTTCCCCATCCGCCCAGGTTCGGCAAATTCCCCGAGGGCTGGGAGGCCCGCGCGGTCGATTACACTTTTTCGATTGCTCCTGGACATGCGAGCGAGCCGGCCGTCTGGTGGGCCTGCACGTCACCGCCGGGCCTGTTTCGCAGCGAGGATGGCGGCCTTTCGTGGGCCGAGGTCGAGGGTTTCAACCGCCATCCGATGTATCCCAAGTGGGGCGCGATGGGAGTCGGCACGCCGGACGGTTCGATGGCGCAGTGGATCACGATTGATCCGCGCGACACGGCGCACCTCTACCTGGTCACCTCGGAGGGTGGCGTATTCGAGTCCGCCGATCGATGTGCGAGTTGGCGGCCGCTCAACCGTAACGTCGAGGCCAACTTTCTGCCCGATCCTTATCCGGAATTCGGGCAGGATACGCATTGCTTGCAGATTCATCCGGCGCGGCCCGATCGCCTCTACCAGCAGAACCACTGCGGTATCTACCGGCTGGACCGTCCGGGCGAGGAATGGGTGAGGATCGGGCGCAACATGCCGGCCGAGATTGGCGACATCGGGTTCGGCATCGTGCTCCATCCGCGCGATCCCGACACCGCCTGGGTTTTCCCGATGGACGCAACGGCGGTGTGGCCGCGCACCTGTATCGGCGGCAAGGCCGCGATCTACCAAACGCGCGACGCCGGTGAATCATGGCAGCGGCAGGATCGCGGCCTGCCGCGCGAGCAGGCGTGGTGGACGGTGTTGCGCCAGGCCTTCGCGGGCGACCAATGCGAACCGGTCGGGCTCTACTTTGGCACTACCAGCGGCGAGCTTTGGTATAGCCGCAATGAAGGCGCGTCGTGGGAGCGGATCGCGGAGCATATGCAGCGGATTCTGTCGGTCGGAGTGGCGATGGTCCCATGATCCGCGTGCGGATCCCCAGCCAGTTGCATTCGTACACCGGCGGCAAGACGGAGATCGCGCTAGATGCCGTCACGCTGGCCGATCTCACGCGTCGCCTCGACCAAAGCTTTCCCGGAATTCGCTTCCGGATCATCGATGAGCAGGATCGGATTCGCCGCCATATCCAGCTCTTCGTCAACGGCGAGCAGGTGCGCACTCTCGAGGTCCCGCTTCGCGACGGCGACGAAGTCCAGATCGTCGGCGCGCTGAGCGGCGGCTGATGAGCGGCGTCCCCATGCCGACGTCGATGCCAAAACTCTTACCCGGAAATCAAGGCGGAGAGAGCCCCGAAGCGAGGGTTCAAAATCGATCCGAGGGCTGGTTATTTTTCCGGCTCTCTTAGTGGAAGGCCCGATTGGGAAGTTGGCCTCTGTCTGCCGCGGCTCGACGGTGATTTTTCCGATTCGCGAAAGGCGGGGCCAGTGCCTTGGGCCGACCGGAAAGAACCCTCTAGGCGGATGCGGAGGTATGGCCAGATGGCATCGGCAAGAACGGCGAGCGGATCGCCTCCAGTATGGGCTGCGGCAGGCGGCTCCGCTTGGCGCTTTGTCCAGCCAGACTCAGGCTTTCTCGGCTCCTGCCCTGCCGAGTCGCTGATGGGAATGAGCACGTTGACGCCGGGCAGAAGGGCCACGCTGACTATTCTCGATTGCTTAATCCGGAGGTGAACCAGCGGATCCGACAGTTTCGGATCGACCAGTACCTGTGCTTCATCAAGGGCAAAATCACAGGTTGGAGGCTCATCAAGCCTGAGAGGTCGTAGCAACTCGCGAGCGACTAATCTCCCAAGACCGTCGAAAGCGGAAGTCCAAACTATACGCTCACCAATTCCTCCGACGGTATACGCCCATGCAGTGATCTCGGGCCAGCGCTGCGCACTAGACTGTGCAAGAGTGAGGCTAGGAGATCCCCCAGCGGCAACAGTAGCCAGATACCCCGCAAGTAGCGTCAGGCCACTTCGCCGCATCGGCTCACGACCCATCGTCGCCTCGAGGCTATCCATGATTTTATCGAAAACCTGAAGCCGTTGCTCTGAAGTCAGATCTGCCAGCTTGTCGAACAGTCTAGCCTCGGGTATCGATCCCACCAGAGGCGCTGCAAATCGGCGAGCTTCCTCCTTATCTTCGCGCAATCGAGCATCTCGAAGCTCTACGAGGCTTTCTACGATTGGCTCCACTCCCGATGCTCCCGCGAGAGATGCCCAAATGGGATGAAGGGCGGCTCGCACCCTTTCAATGCGCGACTCTCCGCGGTAGATGCCATCCTCCGCCCTGAGGAATTGCTGCGCGTCATCAAACCGTTTGAGGATTTCGGGCGCCGAGGCGGGGCTCCAAAGGGCTTTCGCGCGCGCGAGCGCGAAGCTTTGCGTCGCCAGACACGCGGAGATGCGGAGTTGGGCCAGCGACCTTTCGGTTAGAAGGAGCGTTTCCGCAACGATCAACCCGGTCCAAGCCGCCTCCAGACCGCCGAGATCCGGGTAACGCGTCAATGAGTCCAACGACTCAAACCGCCGTGGCGTGAGTAGGTGACACCACGAAGTCAACGGAGAAAGGTCGCTCCGAAGCTGGGCGAATCGTCCGCAAAGACGCCTCTGGTCTTCCTCGCGAGCAACCAAGATCAAAGCTTGTACCGGTTCAGCAAGATGACGCGGCTTCCTCCACAGCACCCCGGTTGAACCTGTTGCAAGCTGCAGGGGAGCGGGCCGCCCTAACCAAGGCATAGGGCTCCCCGCCTCGCGGCCCGCCAACAGGTCGTTTAACTCAGGCTCGGTCGTGGCCGCAAAGAGATATTCGGATTGCATATCGGTCACCAAGGTTGCACGCCTTTCGAGTGCGCTCGCGCGAGAACTTGGGGCAGCGTCTTCGTGTAATAGATATCGAGGCTCGTCTTCGCCCGAGTGACTACCGTGTAATAGTGCTCGTTGTTGTGGTGCCGACTCAGCTCCTCGCAGAAAAGCCAATGCACGGACCTGAATTCCAACCCCTTGCACCCTTGGACCGTGAGGATACAGATCGGAACGTCGGGATCGAACGACGGATCATACAGATCATCACCGTCTTCTCTTGCGCGTACGATTTTGGATTTTCCCTTCAGCACTGGATCTTGCTCGAAGTGCGCGAAGACTATGTCTCGAGCATCCTTTCGGGCGACAACTACGCCAAGCCGATCTCCCTGTTGTATGAGGTCGGCGTAGACTCGTACTTGGTCCTTCAACTTTGTAGTCGCCTGCTCAAGTTGTCTATCCGGGTGGAGCGGGCCCCATATTTCGATTTGGCCTGGTCTCGGGCCATTGTAATGTTCCGACGCCTCCAGGCTGCCTCCGGCTCCTGGAAGTAGGATTCGGTCCGCCATGCGGCAAAGTTCAGGTGCCAGGCGGTAGTGGAATGGAAGCACTCGCTCGTGCGACGACGGCACAATCGCTCGCACTGCCTTCAAGCCGTCCGTATGTTCATAAATCTTCTGCCGATCGTCGCCCACGAAAAATAGAACGGATCTCCATTGAGCCAATACTTCTACCTCTTCTGGCATCAGGTCCTGAGCTTCGTCGATGAACAGCGCGTCATATCGCGGCACAAGCCCCTGCTCCTGGAAGTCGAAAGCGCCCTCAGCAAGCTTCTTCTTCTATTCGCCCAGATCGTCTTCTCTATCGGGCAGGGCTCGGCGGTGTTCCTTGTAGAGCCAGCGGAGCCACGACTCCAGTGTCGTCACGCAGCTCTCCGGGAAAATCTCGCGCGCCTGATCATCGAAGCAACCGGTCTTGACAAACTCCGTAAGCGAACGGGTGAAAGCTAAGACCAGCACATTTGGCATCTCCTGTCCGCGGACAAACTGAGCTCTGCGCAGCAATACGTTGGTTTTGCCGGAACCTGGCGGGCCCAGAATGAGGTGACTCTCGCGGAGGGGTAGGCCCTCGATTAACGAGAGCTGATGTTGGTCAAGTTGTTCTCTTCGAGCCCACCAAAGCGACATACGTTCCCCTAGGGCTAGGCCGAGGCCCGACCGAGATCGACGGCCAACGCCCCTAAGGCCGATACTGCCTGACTGACTAGAAGCGAGTCCGCCAAACCATCTTCGACGCGAGGCAAATCCATGGCGACCTCTCGCCGACGGCTATCGACTACGACTGCCAATCCAGCCGAGCTCTCGAAGAAGGTGCCATCGCTCTGAACCTTCAAACTCAAGTTTAGGCGAAACTCAACCGAGCTGGAACTAGCGTCATTGCCGGGCGTCGGCGCGCTCCAGCAAAAGCGCAGCACTTTGGAGTTGTCGTCCGCGCCGGGTTCAATGAAATGTTGCGCCGTTACTCCCCCGTTTCGCAGGCGTTCTAAAACTGCCGGCTGTAAACTCCTCGCGATGCCGGTCACACGTTGCAGTCGGGCCGCAATATTATCGTTCCTTGTTCGATAGGCCTGCGGGAGACCAGCAGTTAGGCCAAGGGCCTCAAGTGAGCGATCCCGTTGAGCCTTCGAGTCCGCTAGAAAATCCTCCAACCTTAAAGCCGATCGTCGTCGCCAATCCTTATCGAGCGCCCGGCGCGCGATAAAGACAAGGTCCTGATCGACATCGTCCGCCTGTATTTTCGGATCAACGGTGGCGACAATCCAAGCGAATCGGTATCTGTTCTCGCTAGATCTTAGGTATTCCAATTGAAATAGGGGCTCTTTCACGATCAAATCATGCAGCAGGCCGCCCAACTGATAAACATCCAAAGCGTGCCAGAGCTCGACGCCGGACTCTAGCAGACGGAAGAGGTATTCTGGTGGCGAGTAACGTGCCGTTGCAACAATAGGCAGCTGGCCGTCATGATCGGTACCCAGTCCGACAGGGTCGTATATGTTTCGGGTGACCGAAAGATCGAGCAGCGTTGCCTGGCCGAAATCGTCGGAGATGAAAACGTTTGCGGCCTTTATGTCGCGATGGCAGAGCTCCTTGCTCCTCAGGAACAAGACTGCCCGCGCTACTTGATCTATTATGTAACGGATCTTGTCCCGAGGGACATCCTGAAGACGCTTTTCAAGTTCTCTCCCCGGCGCCCTGCTCATGAGCAGGAAGAGCCGGCCCTCGAATGGTCCCCCGTCATAGACCTGCACTAGAGATGCGCAATCGTGGCCTCGCAATGCAATCTGCTGCTCGATACGCTTGATCTCTATGTTGCCCTTCTCCGGCCGAGAAGGCCTTGTCGTAGACTTTCAATGCTCGCGGGCCGTCCGGGGAGGTAAGCTCGAAAACTGGAGCAGTGCCGCCCCTACCGATTTTGTCGCGAAGCGACCAGCCCGCTCCTCTAAGCTGGCACCATCGGTGCGCCACGTGTAGGCTCTCGGCGTCAATATCGGGATCTTCTTCCATCCGGCGACAATCTTACCCCATTTCGCGTCGCGACTCGAAATGCGCGGGCCGCATTCAGTTCCGCGTGATAAACGCCCTCGGCGGGAAGGATCGTCGGCGCGCTGAGCGGCGGCTGCGGAATCAGTTTGGCGGGACTTCGAACCAGAGCGTAGCCAGCGGCGGCAACTTGAGCAGCAACGAATGCTGGAACGAGTGCCACGGCTTGGGCTCGGCCATCACGGCGCCGGCGTTGCCCTGGTTGCTGCCGCCGTAGAGCGTTGAGTCGGTGTTGAGAATCTCGCGATAAAGACCGGGCGCGGGCACGCCGACGCGGTATTCAGTGCGCATCACGGGTGAGAAATTGCCCACGCAAAGCAGCCGGCGGCCGGTCGAAGGCGCGATGCGCAGGAACGCGATCGTATTTTCATCCGCGTTGTCCGGATCGATCCACTGAAAGCCCGCCGGGTCGTGATCGGCTTCCCACAGCGCGGGCTCGGCGCGATAGATCCGGTTCAGATCGCGAATCAGGCCCTGCACGCCCCGATGGTCGGCCTCGCCGAGCAGATGCCAATCGAGGCTGTGATCGTGATTCCACTCGCGCCACTGGCCGAACTCGCCGCCCATGAAGAGCACCTTCTTGCCCGATCGCGCCCACATGTAGCCGAACAGCGCGCGCAGATTGGCGAACTTCTGCCAGCGATCGCCGGGCATCTTGTCGAGCAGCGCGCGCTTGCCGTGGACCACCTCGTCATGCGATAGCGGCAGGATGAAATTCTCGAACCATGCGTAGAGCAGGCCGAAGGTCAGGTCGCGATGATGGTAGCGGCGATGAACCGGCTCCTTGGTGAAATAATCCAGGGTGTCGTGCATCCATCCCATGTCCCACTTGAAGCCGAACCCGAGCCCGCCGGCGTACACTGGCCGGCTCACTCCCGCCCACGCGGTTGACTCCTCGGCAACCATCAGCACTCCCCGATGGCGCGCGTAAACCTGCTGGTTGAGCTCGCGCAGGAATGAGATTGCCTCATGGTTCTCATTTCCCCCATACGCATTTGGTATCCACTCACCATGCCGTCGCGCGTAGTCGAGATAGAGCATCGACGAAACCGCGTCGACGCGAAGCCCGTCGGCGTGGAACTCCTCTAGCCAGTAGTGCGCGCTGCCCAGCAGAAAGCTTCGCACTTCGTTGCGCCCGAAATTGAAGATGTAGGTATTCCACTCCGGATGAAAACCCTGGCGTGGGTCGATATGCTCGTACAGCGCGGTGCCGTCGAAGCGGCCGAGGCTGAATTCGTCGGTGGGGAAATGGCCCGGTACCCAGTCGAGAATCACGCCGATGCCGCGCTGGTGCAGATGGTCGACTAGGTAGCGGAAGTCGTCGGGAGCGCCATAGCGCGCCGTGGGAGCATAGTAACCGGTGGTCTGGTAGCCCCATGAACCGTTGAACGGATGCTCGGTGACCGGCAGGAACTCGACGTGAGTGAAGCCCAGGTCGGAGACATAGTCGGCCAGTTCCTCGCCAAGTTCGCGATAGGTGAGTGAACGGTTCGATTCCTCGGGCCTCCGCCGCCACGAGCCCAGGTGAACTTCGTAAATCGCAAGTGGGCTGTGAAGCGGATCGCGGCGTCCGCGCTCGGCAATCCAGGTCTGGTCATTGAATACGTAGCCGGACTGGTAGACCCTCGAGGCCGACGCCGGCGGGCACTCAGCCGCCGCCGCAAACGGATCGCTCTTGATGCAGATTCCGCCGTCCTTCCTGCGAATCTCGTACTTGTAAAGCGAGCCCGGCGCGAGGCCGGGAACGAACACCTCCCATACGCCCGAGCCGCCGAGCATCCGCATCATGTGAAGGCGGCCGTCCCAACTGTTGAAATCTCCCACCACGCTGACGCCGGCGGCGTTGGGCGCCCAGACCGCGAATGAAACTCCGCGCACGCCTTCGAGCTCGCGGGCGTGAGCGCCGAACTTGTCCCAGATGCGTTCGTGCTTCTGTTCCGCCCACAAATGCAAATCGAGATCGCCCAGCGCCGGCCGAAATAAGTATGGATCGCGAATAGTCACTACCGCGCCGCCTGCGTAATGCACCTCGAATCGACATGTCGCAGGCGCCGGCCAATCTTCAATCCGAACCTCGAACAACCCCCGTTGAGGCCGTTCGGCCATCATCCGCGACGGCTCGTCATCGACCAGAAGAAACACCCGCTCGGCATCGGGGCGATAGGTCCGAACCACCACGCCGGAATCGATCTTATGAGCGCCGAGGATCGAGTGCGGATCGCGATGGGTCAACGTGAAAAGATGTTTCAGTTGCTCCTCCGGAATGCGCGAGAAGGCCCCCTTCACCTGTGCCGGCGAGGGAGTCCCGTCGTCAGGAAAGCCCCCCTCCAGCTCCTGCTCACTGATTTTCATGATGCTTTTCTACCTAAGACTCGCGACCTCGACCGGCCGGCTTTCTTTCCACGACGCGGTCGCAGCCAGACTGACACGCAGGGCGCTTACAGCGTCTGCGCCCGTGATCGACGGCTCGCCGCCGCTCTGAACTTTCGCCACAAAATCCTGAATCTGGGCCAGGTAGGCGCTTTCAAACCGCTCCATGAAGTAGGGAACGACATCGTGAGTAATCCCTTCTTTGGTCATCACCAGAATTGGCGTTTGCCGAAAATAGCCAATCTGCAGCGAGCCTTTGGTGCCCCAGATTTCGGTGCGGATGTCATAACCGAACACCGAATTGCGGCTTAGGTGCACGGCGCCGAGATTGCCGCTCTCGAACACCATATTGATGATCGCATTGTCGATATCGCCGACCGACTTCATTTCGGGATAGGCCAGCGCGCCGCCGACGGAGAACACGCTCTTTACGGGTCCCATATACATTTGCGCCAAATCAAAGTCGTGAATGCCGCAATCGATGATTAGTCCGCCGCTCGCCTTGGTATCGCAGAACTCGAGCGGCGGCGGATATGGATCGCGCGAGGTCGAGGTCAAAACGACCGGCGTTCCGATAATTCCCGCGTCGATCTTCTTCCGAGCCTCAACGTATCCGGAATCAAATCGGCGCTGAAACCCGATCTGAAAGAACACGCCGGCCTTTTTTACCACTTCGAGCATTTCCGCGGCATCGGCGAGCGACAGCGATATGGGCTTTTCGCAGAAGATGGACTTACCGGCCTTTGCGCAGTCGATTACCAGGTCGTGATGCGTACTGGTCGGCGTAACAATAACAACCGCGTCGATATCTTTGTCGTCTATCAAATCGTGGTGATTCTTGTACCACTTCGGAATACCGTATTGTTCGGCTAGCCCCTCGGCGACATCGGCGCGCACGTCTGCCGCCGCGCACAGTTGCGCATTCGGCACACGATGGGCCAGGTTGGCCGCGTACACACGGCCCATTCGCCCCAGACCGATGAGCCCGACTTTCAGCCGCTCTTTCATGGTTGTCGTGCTCCTGTCATGAGACTTCGCTCGGCTTGACCGCGCGATTTTCCCGCACCGATTTCGCGGCCGCCAGGCCGATCGCTACCGCCATCAGGCCGTCATTGCCGGTTACCGGCACCGGCGTACTGTTCCGAACCGAATCGACGAACGCCTGCATCTCGTTGAGATAGGACTCCGTGTAACGTTCCATGAAAAAGTGCAGCGGGAGCGACGAGTGAGTACCGGCCGCGTCGAGATATACATGGTTATCGGGCGTGTTGTTCTTTACCATAGCCATGCCGTTGGAACCGAACACTTCGACGCGCTGGTCGTAGCCGTAAACCGCCTTGCGGCTGTTGTCGATAGTTCCCAGCGCGCCGTTGGCGAACGTGAGCGTGGTCACGGCCGTGTCCCAATCGTTGAGCTTCTTGAATACCGGATCGGTCAACGCGTTCGCCCTGGCGTACACTTCAACCACCTCGCTGCCGGTCAGGTAGCGAGCCATGTCAAAATCGTGGATCGTCATATCCAGAAACAGGCCGCCGGCTGCGCGCAGATACTCCTCGGAGGGTGCGGACGGATCGCGGCTGGTGATTCTTAGCAGTTGCGGCGCGCCGATTTTCCCGGTTCTAACCAGCTCGCGAACCTTCAGGAAGTTGGGATCGAAGCGGCGATTGAAGCCCACCATCAATTGCACGCCGCGCTTTTTCACTTCCGCGTTGATTTGCTTGATCCGATCGACTGACATATCGATTGGCTTCTCGCAGAAAATGTGCTTGCCTGCCGCGGCTGCGTCGAGAATCATTTGATAGTGAGTAGTCGTTGGCGTGCAGATCACGACTGCGTCGATATCGGCAAGCCTCAGCACGTCTCTGTAATCCGAAACCGTCCGCGCGACGTTGAATCGCGCTGCGACCGCGGCCAGTTCCTGCGGGAAGACATCGGCCAGGATCGTCAGTTCGGCCGCGGGAATTCGGCTGGCCAGGTTTCCGATGTGGATCTTGCCGATTCGGCCGACGCCGAACACACCCAATCGCAGCTTTTCACGACCCATGATCTAAATTCCTTTCAGCTTCAGGCAGCCGGTGCGACGCGCGTCACCGGGCGATCCTCGCCGGCGCTGGTCCCGCGGAGATCGGCTCGTTCTCCCCTAGAATTTTCCGGCTAAAATTTTCTCGACCAGTCTTTCGGCCAGCGTTCCACGCAGACCTTTTTGTCGGTGTAGAATTCGATCGCGTCGCGTCCCTGGGCATGGAGTGAACCGAAGAAGCTGTCCTTCCATCCGCTGAACGGAAAGTAGGCCATCGGGGCCGCGACACCGATATTGATACCGACGTTGCCGGCGGCACTTCGTTCCTGAATTTGCGGGCCGAAGCGCCGCTGCTGGTAAAAATGGACGCTTGGTTCCCATAGCGGCTATTCGAGATTAGCGCGATGGCGTCGTCAACATTGGCGGCGTGTACCATACTGAGTACGGGACCGAAGATTTCAGTGTCTATCAGTTCGCTGTTCGCAGGTAGTCCATCCAGAAGCGTCGGCCGCAGAAAGTTGCCGCGATCATAAGCGGGAATAGTGGCGCCGCGCCCATCGACAATCGGTTTGGCGCCGTCGCCGACTCCCTTGCCGATCAGCCGCTCGACTCTCTGCTTGCTGGCCGCAGTGATGAGCGGCCCCATTTGCACGCCCTCGTCCAGCCCGGAGCCGACGCGCAAGTTGCCGACGAGATCGCCGATCGCTTTCTGAAAGGAGTTTCGCGTTTCTCCCACTGTGACTACTACCGAAACCGCCAGACAGCGCTGCCCGGCGCATCCGAAGGCGCCGTCGGCGATGATCTGCGACGCCGCGTCGATGTCCGCGTCGGGCAGCACCACCGCGTGGTTCTTCGCCCCGCCCTGGCATTGCAGCCGTTTGCCCGCCGCCGCGCCCCGCGCGTAGATATAGCGCGCAACCGGAGTGGAGCCGACGAAACTGACGGCGCGAATTTCCGGGTGATCGAGAATCGCGTCGACCGTGGGCTTGGCGCCGTTGACGAGGTTGACTACGCCGGGCGGGACGCCCGCTTCATGGATCAGCTCGACGATTCTCTGAACGGCAAGCGGCACTTTCTCGGACGGCTTCATGATCACGGTGTTGCCGCAGGCGATCGCGTAGGGCAGAAACCAGAGCGGAATCATGGCCGGGAAGTTGAACGGCGTGATCACGGCGACCACGCCGAGCGGCTGGCGGACCATGACTTCGTCGATTCCGGGCGCGACATCTTCGAGCTTGTAGCCCTGCATCAGGATTGGCGTGCCGCAGGCGACCTCCACATTCTCGACGCCGCGCCGCAATTCGCCCCGGGCTTCGGCGAGGGTCTTGCCGTTCTCGGTCGTGACGATTCGAGTGATCTCGTCGAAATGGGCTTCGAGCAACTGCTTCAAGCGGAACAGGCCTTGTATGCGCTCGCCGACGGGGGTCTTGCGCCACGCCGGGAATGCCGCCGCGGCAGCGCGCGCGGCCGCCTCGACGCCCGCCGCACCCGAATCGGCGGTCTGCGCGATAACCTCTCCGGTGGCGGGATTGGTCACTTCCGTACGCAGCTCGGAGCGCGGCGTGCTCCATTTGCCGCCGATGCAATTTCGGACCTCGGTAAGCAGTTGGCTAACTCCTATGGGGCGTGATGAAGGTCCGTTCCCTGGCGATTGCCTTTTCGTATTCCACGCGCGCCGCTCGCACCGCGTCCATCTCGGACACCTCCGCGACCGCGACATCCCACCACGATTCGTAGCCCGGAACGCGCGCTTCCTTATCGGTTTCGATCACGATCACGCTGGTGCGAGCGACGGTCCTGATCTTTTCCAGCGCTGCCTCGAACTCCGCAAAGGTCGTGGCGCGAATCGTATAGGCGCCCATCGCCTGTGCGGCGGCGGCAAAATCCACCCGCACCAGCTCGCCGTCGAGCTGGCCGGTCTCCGCGTTGCGATAGCGGTAGTCGGTTCCGAATCCATCCGAGCCGACAGATTGCGACAATCCACCAATGCTACTGTAGCCGTGATTATCTATCAGAACGATATTCAGTTTACAGCCTTCCTGAATCGATGTGACTATTTCTGACGACATCATCAGGAATGAGCCATCGCCGACCATCACGTAGACTTCGCGTGCCGGGTCGGCCATCTTTACGCCAAGCCCGCCCGCGATCTCGTAACCCATGCACGAATAGCCATACTCCACGTGATAACCGCGCGGCTGCATGGTGCGCCAGAGTTTGTGAAGGTCGCCGGGCAGGCTCCCGGCTGCGCATACCACCACGTCCTGCGGGCGCGACGCGCGGTTCACGGCGCCGATCACTTCGCCCTGGCTGAGCGGCGGTCCGTGGCGGACCGCGAAGATGCGATCGCTTTCCTGTTGCCAGAATCGGCGATGGTTCTCGACTGCCGCTGCGTACTGGCTGGTTACCCGATATGACCCGAGCGCCGCGGCCAGCTCTTCCAGCGCGGCTCGCGCGTCGGCGACAATAGGTAATGCCGAGTGTTTGAAGGCGTCGAATTCGGCCACATTGATATTGATGAACTTGACTCCGGGATGCTGGAACCCGGTCTTCGAAGCCGTAGTGAAGTCGCTATAGCGGGTGCCGATACCGATTATCAAGTCGGCCTCGCGCGCACTGATATTGGCGCCGGGCGTTCCCGTGACGCCGATCGCGCCGAGATTCTGGTGATGGTCGAACGGCAGCGATCCCTTGCCGGCTTGGGTCTCGCCGACCGGGATGCCGGTCTGGGCGGCGAAGCGAGCCAGGGCTTCGGTGGCGCCGCTATAAATGACGCCGCCGCCGGCGACAATCAGCGGCCGTTGGCTGGCGCGAATCCACTGCGCGGCGCGTTCCAGCAGGACGCGCTCTGGAAGTGGGCGCGCGATGTGCCAGATCCGCTTGTCGAATAAATCGCTGGGGTAGTCGCAAGCTTCAGTCTGGACGTCCTGCGGCAGCGCGAGAGTGACGGCGCCGGTGCTCGACGGAGACGTCAGCACGCGCATCGCTTCCATCAAGGAAAACGGAAGCTGTTCGGCGCGGTTGATCCGATCCCAGTAACGGGAAACCGGGCGGAGGGCATCGTTAACCGAGATATCCTGCGAATACTCAGTTTCGAGTTGCTGGAGCACCGGAGCGACATTGCGCCGTGCAAAGATATCGCCGGGTAGCAGCAGGACCGGCAGCCGGTTGATAGTCGCGGTGGCGGCGCCGGTCACCATATTGGTGGCGCCGGGCCCGATCGATGAAACGCAGGCGAAGGTTCGCAGACGGTTATTCGCTCTCGCGAACGCCGTCGCGGCGTGCACGGCCGCCTGCTCGTTGCGGCACAGATAGTACCGAAAATCCGGGTTCTGCTGGAGCGCCTGACCAACTCCGGCTACGCAGCCGTGGCCGAAAATTCCCCAGGCGCCGGCGAAAAACGCGGTCTCGTGGCCGTCACGCTCGACATATTGATTCTTGAGGAAGGCGACGAGCGCCTGAGCCATGGTGAGTCGCAGCGTCTGCATGGCGTGGCGCTTACCGGCCCTCCGGAGATGGCTGCGCAGCCGGCGCAATCGCGGCCGGCGCACCGCCCATGATCGCCAGAGCCTCGGTGACCGACCTGCCTTTGTGCACGATCGCGCCCACCGCCTCGGCGACCGCGAGCGGATCGAGATTACCCGGATAGAGTACCGTGCGTCCTACCATAGCGCCGCGGACGTTTGATCCGGCAGTCATAGCCGCCGCGATCTCGTTCAGGAACGGAGCGGCGTTACCTTTCGATTCACCGCCGAGGATTAGAATCGGCAGCGAGGTGGCGCGCACCACCACCTGGTATTCGTCGCAGTACGGAAGTTTCAGCCACAGATAGCGGCTACTGTCGCCCAGCGCCGCAGCGATCGACACGGCCGACGCAAGCGCCTCCTTGGACTTCTGGATCTGAAAGCCTTTTTCCGTCTTCACTGCCGGCAGCGCTTCGAGGAAGGTCGGCAGCGAGTGCGCATTCATCCGCGTGATAGCTTCGGCGGCAGCGACCAGAGTCTTGAGCGAGCCGGCGTCGCCCAGGCACAAGCGCAGGAGCACCTTCGCCCCGTCGAGTCTCCAATCGACGCAGGTCTGCGGCGACGCACCCGTCATCGGATCGTCGAGTTCCCAGATGCTGCCCGCGAGCCCGCCCCGATTGAGGCTGGCGATAAGCAGCTTCTGATCGAGGATTGCGGGCCCACCGCGTTCGAGAATCAAGTCGTGGATAACGAGCAGGTCCTCGAGCACATCCATCGTCGCCATCACGCCGTCGACCACGTCACTCGACAGGACTCTGAGCACGCGGGCGAGAAAATCGCGGCGGTCGGCCATCGCGATCGGATCGGCGCCAATCGAAACGATACCGCGGGCGGGATGATCGGCGGCAACGAGGTTGAGCTTGCCCAAGGGTGCTATTTTCGCCCTGCGATTGCGGCGCAAAGCCGTGCGCAGCGAACGATCGGGATCTGAAACGCGCAACTCAATGAGTTGCTGGTAAAGCGCGGGAGGCAGGACTTCTGTCGAGCGGAAGCCTGTCATCAGAGTCCGCCTCGTTGCGCGGCAAACGCCATCACCTCTTGTTCGTGCGGCATGAAATTGGCGCAGCCGTGCCGGGTAGCCACGATGGCGCCGCAGGCATTGCCCATGCGCGCGCTCTTTTTCCAGTCCCATTTTTTAAGGTAGCCGTACAAGAGCCCGCTGGCGAATGCGTCGCCCGCGCCGAGCGGGTTGACAAGTTCGACTTTGAACGGCTCCGCGGCAATAACCTTTCCGTCGCGCGTGTGGACGACGGTTCCGTCCGCGCCGCTGGTGACCACCAGGGCTTCGAGCCCGGTTTCGAGCGCCGCCGCAATCGCGTCATCCAGATCACCGCTCACTTTCGCGTCCGAAATCTGCGAATGATCGACCGACACGGCGAACGCGTCGGTGAGCATCGCGGCTTTCACTTCATTGCTGGTGCCCACCGCGACGTCCACGAAATGCAACGCCGAACGGATAGTCACGCCGAAGGCGCGATGGTCGTGCCACTGGTCGGGGCGAAAATCGATGATCAGGAAGACTGCTACTCCGTGCGCTCGCGCGCGCTGCGCCGCGTATAGCGTGGCGCTGCGGCTGGGCTCGCGGCTGAGCGCGGTGCCCGTGATGACCAGCACTTTGGTTTCGGCGACCGGCGCCCTCAATATATCGTCAATAGTCAGTTCGATGTCGGCGCAATTGTCACGATAGAAAATGAGCGGAAATCGCTCTTTTTCGATTCCCAGCAAAACGGCGCTGGTTCGGCGGCCGGGTTTGCGCGCGATGAACCCGGTATCAACGCCTTCATCGTTGAGAAACTTCAGGATGAAATCGCCGACCAAATCCTGGCCGACGGCGGTCAGCAAAGCCGATCGCAGTCCGAGCCGGCGCGTGCCCACGCTGATGTTGGCCGGGCATCCGCCGACGTAGGCGGCGAAACTTTTGATGTCCGTGAAGGGCGCTCCGATGTCGTTGGAATACAGGTCGATCGAGCTGCGGCCGATCGCGAGCACATCGTAAGCCGGCGCTTGCGTCATCGGCCTACCAGTGGCACCCTGGGATCCTTCTCCCGCCACCCCCGGCGGACCCACGCGTAGTCGGGATCGTCCGACGCCGCCATCGAGCGCGCGCTCCCGGCCAGGACGTTTAGGTAGTACACATTATAGCCGTGCGCCGCCACGACCGGATGGTATCCCTCCGGCACCAATACCAACTCGCCATCGTGCACGACCAGCGCCGTATCGATACTGCGGTTTGAAAAATACAGCCGCTGAATTGCGTACCCTTCAGGGCGGTCGATCTTGTAGTAATAGATTTCTTCGAGATCAACTTCGTCGGGTGGATTGTGTACATCGTGCTTATGTGGCGGATAGCTCGACCAATTGCCGCTCGGTGTATAGACTTCCACCATCAAAAGGCGCTGGGCATCGAACTCGGGCTTGATGAGGTGATTGATCTGGCGGGTGGCGTTGCCGCCGCCGCGGACTTCGAGCTCGACGTTTTCGGGAGTGATCAGGCGCGCGGGATGCGGTTCCTCGGCTCGTGACGCGCACAGCGCGATCTCGCAATCGGTTTCGGCGTAAACGGTATAGTCAGTATTAATCGACAGATACACCGCGTAGGGCATGCCGGCGAACACGTTCGCGCGCTTGCCGACGTGCTGCCAACTGCCGGCTGACGATTCGACGGAGCAGGTACCGCCGAGCATCATGATACACAACTCGGTCTGATTGGTGCGGCCGCTGAAGGATTCGCCTTTTTTCGGCCCGCGAATGGAGAAGGTCAAATACTCGAAGCGCGAAATCGCCTTGTCTACCCGCAGCCGTTCACCGCCGACAGAGGCTTGGGGGCGAATCAACAGATCGTTGGCGATATATGGCACAACTGACTCCTCCCAGCCGTATGGCTATTCCTAAAGTCCCGCGGCGTCGCGAAGATATTGCCGGCTGCGAGCGGCGGTTTTCATGGGTTCGATATCGGGCTGGCTGGTATCGACATCCTGCTCGAAGACCGCCCATCCATCGTAGCCACCCGCTTGCAGGGCGCGGATTACGCCCAGCAGGTCAACTGAGCCGGCGCCCAATTCACAGAAAATTCCCTCACTTACCGCGCCCAGGAAGCCAATTTTTTCCCTGCGAACGCGATCGAGCACATCGCCGCGGAGGTCCTTTAAATGGAGGTGCCAGATGCGCGCGGCGTGCCGTCGGGCCGCTTCGACGGGATCGCCGCCAGCGTACAAATAATGTCCGGTATCAAGGCAAAGGCCGAGTAAAGAAGGATCAGTAAGCGAGAGGAGGCGCTCGGTCTCGCGTGGGGTTTCGATGTAGGTTCCGGCGTGATGGTGGAAAGCCGATCGCACCCCGAGGGCTTTCGCTTTGCGGGCCACATCTTCGAGCAATTTGGCCGCCGTGCTCCACTGCTGCCCGGTGAGTCCGTCGCGCTCTTCCACCACAGAGCCCGCGATCGCCATCCGGCGCTCGCTCATCGCGTCGGCCAGCACCATCACGGGCGCTCCGCAGGCGGCCAGTAGACGAGCGGTCGCGAGTGCCGATTCAGCGCCCTCTTTATGATGCGCCGGATCGGCCAGATCAATCGGGACGAACGCGCTGATCAGGCGCAGGTTGCGGCGCGAGAGCTCGGCGGTGAGCCTGGCGGGATCGGTGGGGAGAAAATTCCACGGACCCAGCTCGGTGCCGTCGTAGCCCGCCGACACCATCTGGTCCAGCACGGAGCCAAACGTCTGCTGATGTCCCCATGCGGTTTCGACTTCCATGATTCCCCAACTGACCGGGGCGGTTCCGATTCGAATAGCCATGCTCCTCGCTTTCAAAGCCGCGTTTGAGGCCGCGCCCGCGCCGGTTGAACAAGATTGCTTCGCCCATTCGCCGCCGGCTCTCCTAATCAAAACTCCAAACCACCGAAAAAGCCAGAGTCACGCCCGCCCGTGTGGGGTGCTTGAGAACACCCACGAAGCGTTGCTATCCATACGCCTGAGCGGGATCCCACGGGACGGCAATAAATGCCTGAGGAATTCGGATACCAATCGTTGGCGACCGGAAAAGGGACAAGCGCGCTTCACCGGCGACGGGAGCGGCCATGCTGATCGCGATACCCGCGGCGGATCGAGCCGATGACGCACATCATTCAAGCGGCGGCGCGGAGACACTCGGGTCGTCCGAAAAGTGAAATATCGATGACTACTCAATCAACCGGCGCAAGTTCCGGCCAGCGCTACATGATCGTCGGCGGCGCCGGCTTTATCGGTAGTCATTTCACCGACTATCTGCTGGCCGACCCCGGCGTAGCCGGCGTGACCCTCTACGATAATTTCTCTTCGGGACGCGAATGGCATTACGAGCGGTATGGCGGCGATGCGCGGCTGCGCGTGGTGCGCGGCGAGGTGGGCGAGATCGATCGTCTTGCCGAGGCGATGGCGGGTCACGACGTAGTGATTCATCTGGCCTCAAATCCCGACATCGCGCGCGCCGCCAGGGAACCCGAGATCGATTTCTACCAGGGCACGATGCTCACCAATAACGTGGTCGAGGCGATGCGGCGGACCGGCGTGCCGCGCATCCTCTACGCCTCAGGCAGCGGCGTGTACGGCGATTTGGGCGAGTTGGAGGCGCGCGAGGATTACGGGCCTCTGACGCCGGTCTCGACCTACGGCGCGAGCAAGCTGGCGGGCGAGGCGCTGATCAGCTCGTATTGCCACATGTTCGACCTTGCGGGATGCGCCTTTCGCTTCGGCAACGTGGTGGGCGCACGCCAGACGCACGGCGTGGGCTTCGACTTCGTGCGCCGCCTGAAAGCCGATCCTGCGCGCCTTTCGATTCTGGGCGACGGTACGCAAAGCAAATCGTATATCCACGTCTCGGACGTGATCGCTGCGGTGCTGCTCGCCGATCGCCGCCGTACCAAGCCCTTCGAAGCCTTCAACGTCGCGACCGGGGACTACATCACTGTAACGGAGATCGCGGAACTGGCGGTGGAATGCCTGGCGCTGCCGGCCCATCCGCGCTTCGAGTATTCCGGCGGCGACCGCGGCTGGAAGGGCGACGTTCCGATCGTGCGCCTTAACACCGATCGCATCCGGGCGCTCGGATGGACCTGTCGCCGCAACTGCCGCGAAGCGCTGCGCGCCTCGCTCCTCGAGTTGATTGCCGATGAGCGGATCAGCGGCTGAAGCGATGCCGCCGCTCGCGTTGCTGGCCGGCGGGCTGGCGACGCGGCTGCGGCCCATCACGGCGACGATTCCCAAGTCGATGGTGCAGGTGGCGGGCGCACCCTTCATCGCCCATCAGCTTCGCCTGCTGGTGCGCGAGGGAATCACCGACGTCGTCGTATGCTCGGGGCATCTCGGCGAGCAGATCGAGTCGTTCGCCGGCGATGGCGCGCAGTTCGGATGCCGCATCCGCTACTCGCGCGACGGCGACGTGCCGCTCGGCACCGGCGGCGCGCTGCGGCGGGCGCTGCCGCTGCTCAGCGAGCGCTTTATGGTGATGTACGGCGACAGTTACCTGGACACTTCGCTTCGAGCGGTGTACGCGGCCTTTCGCCGCTCGGGGCTGCCGGCGCTGATGACGCTCTTTCGCAATGAAGACCGCCTGGAGCCCAGCAACGTCGAGTTCGCCGATGGCGTGATCCGCTGCTACGACAAGGTCAATCGAACGGCAGCGATGCGCCATATCGATTACGGTCTCGGCGTGTTCCAAGCCGGCGTGGTCAGCGCGCAACCGGCCGATACGCATTTTGATCTGGCGGAGCTCTATGGCGACTTGGCCCGCCGCGGGCTGCTGGCCGGATACGAGGTGCGCGATCGCTTCTATGAGATCGGCTCGCCCGCCGGTCTCGCCGACACCGAGGCATTTTTTCAGCGCGCCTCGGCAAAACCAGGGTGAAGCCGTTTTTTCCCGGCCGCGCCTCAGCGATTGCGCAGCAAAACCACCGAGCCGTCGAAGTCGAACCCGAAATCCATTTCGTTGACGCCAGCCGCGGCCATCGTGGCCCGCAAACGGCGCCGGTCGTTGGTGTGAAAGAGCAGAAAACCGCTGCCGCCCGCGCCCACCAGCTTGCCGCCGGTCGCCCCGTGGGAACGCGCCAGCTCGTAGAGCTCGTCGACGCGCTGGTTGGACATCCCGGCCGAGCGGCCCCGCTTGCGCATCCAGTGGTCATGCATCAGCTCGCCAAAGCGGCGGATATCGCCGGCTTCCAGCAGGCATCTGATCTGGAGGCCAAGCTGTTTGACGAAGCGCAGATTCTCCAGCATCTGCTCGTCGCCCTGCTCGGATTTCTTTTTCTGATCGGCAAGAAGGCCCGAAGCGGCGCGGGTGTAGCCGATGAAGAAAAGCATCAGCGAGTCGCGCAGTTCCCAAAGCGCGGTCTCGCTAATCTTGAGCGGCGTGATGACCACGCTTTCGTCGGTGCGATACTCCTGGCAGGCGAGCCCGCCGTAGGCCGCGATGTAGTGATCCTGCTTGCCGACCGGCTGCCCGAGCCGGACCATCTCGATCTCGAATGCCTGCTGGGCCAGCCCCTCGGCCGTGACCGGCTGGCGCTTGAAGGCGTTGAGCGCGTGCAGCAAGCCGACCAGGAAGCTCCCCGATGAGCCCATGCCGGTCCCGGCCGGGACGTCGGCGACGCTAACGATCTCGAGACGAGGCGGCATCTGATGCAAGCGTAGCGCCTCGCGAATCAGTGGATGACGCACGGTCTCGTACGATTCGGTCTGTTCCATCTCCGTATATTTGAGAAGGTAGCCCGGAAAGAAAGTCTGGTTGATGGTGATGTATACGTACTTGTTAATCGCAGCCGAGAGTACGAAGCCGCCGAATTTGCGATAGTACGAGGGCAGGTCGGTTCCGCCGCCGCCAAGGGAGATGCGCAAGGGGGTCCTGGTGATGATCATGGCCGCCTCACTTTCAACGCGAACCGCGCGAAGCGGCCGGGCGCAGATTGGCCAATCGACGCATCAACGTGCCGGAGCCGTCCAGTTCTTGAAGTCGGTAATGAACTGGTTGACCGCTTCGTCGGTCTTTGGATGACTGACCATTTGCGGAAAAAATTTGGGCGGCACAGTGACTATATCAGCGCCGGCGAGAAACGCCTCGTTGATATCGCATATGTGGCGGATGCTGCCGACGATGATTTGCGACGGCGAAGACCATTCCTTGAAGACCCGATGAACGTCGGCCACGACCGTGCGCGCGTCGTAGCCGATGTCCTTGATGCGGCCGAAGAACAGGCTCACGAAGTCCGCGCCGGCGCGCGCGGCCATAATCGCCTGGTTGAAGGACATGCAGCAGGTGCAGTTGACGCGGATGCCGCGCGACTTCAACTGAGCGATGACCTCCAGCTCGTTCCAGCCGATCGGCACCTTTACGTTGATGCCCTCGTAGCGGCCGAATTCGGAAATGAACTCGCTCGCCTGCTTGACCATCTCCTTGGGATCGGCGGTGAACACCTCCACGCTCAGCGGGATCTTGAGCTTGTAGCGGTCGAGCAGCGCAATGATCTTCTTGATATGGGTCCTGAAATCGGTCCGTTCCTCTTTGGAGAGGATCGAAGGATTGGTGGTTATGCCGCAGGCGAAGCCGCGCCGCAGCGCCTCTTCGATCTCGCCCAGATTCGCCGAGTCAACGAATATCTTCATGCCAATACCCCACCCACCAAAGCTGTCTTTCAGACCAGACTACCTGATCGATTCCCATTTCATCTCGTTGGCGGCCAGCGCCGGATGCGAAACGATAAGATGCCAAATGACGGCCTGGAAGGCCTCGGTGTGCGGCGTGACCATCGCCGGGTTCACGCTGGGCACAATCACGCAGGCGTCGGCGACCTGGGCGGTATAGCCTCCGTCGCGGCCGACGATTCCGTAAATCTTCGCGCCGGCCTCGCGCGCCAGGCGCATAGATTCCACCAGGTTCACGCTCACGCGGCGCTCAAGGTCGCCGCCGCCGACCGAGAACACCAGCACCGCGTCGCCGCGTCGCAGCTTGCTTACCGCCAGCCAGCGCGCGTAGGAGAGATCCCATCCGTCGTCGTTGATCCGCGCGGTCAGCTCGGCGACGTTGTCGGTGGGCGTGTAGCTTTCGATGTTGGCAATCTTGCGGAAATCGTTGACCGCATGCGAGGCATTGGCCGCGCTGCCGCCCACACCGAGAATGAAAAGCCTTCCGCCGCGGCTGCGAAGCTCGATGAGCCCTTCAACGATTTGCGCGACCGCGGGTTGCGAGATGGTCGCGCAGATCTTTTCCGCCTCCCGCAGATAAGACTGGATGTGTCCGCTCAGATCGGCCGTCATTCTGCGACCCCTTCAAGAATCAGTTCGACGGCCTGACGCAAATCGCCGACGCGGCGGTCGGCGGGAGCGTCCTGGTTGTACGGCCGGTCGAGAATGATGGTTTCGCATCCGACGGCGCGGCCAGCCATCGTGTCTTTCCACGAATCGCCGATGAACCACGATTCGGTCAGATCGAGGTCGTGCTCGCGCGCCAAATCGAGCAGCATCCCGGGGCCCGGCTTGCGGCAACTGCATCGGTCGCGATCGTCGTGCGGACAAACCCGGACCGCATCCACCGCGAGTTGCGCCATAATCTTGCCGGTCATGATGTCGAGGGCTGCCTGAGTCAGCAGGCCGCGGGCGACGTCCGGCTGATTGGTTACGATGAACAGCTTGAACCCGGCGGCGCGCAGCCGCGCTAGCGATTCGTCAACGCCGGTTTCGATTTCGAACTCCGAGACCAGCCGGGGTCCGACCGGCTTCCCGTCGCGGAAAACGACCTTGTTGATAACGCCGTCGCGATCCAGGAAGACCGTTTTGTGAGCCATCGCAGTCACGCCATCAGTTTCGCATCTCATAGGCCGCGCCGGACATACCGGTGCATAGGTCATCAAAGCCACCCTTCATACCATACAGCGAGTCACGCATTCTGCGAAGTGAGGGGCGGAACCGCTGTGGATAACGAGATTGACGCGCCATCTTAAGGCGCAGGGCGGACCGTGTAGACCCCGGCGAAGCCCGGTGGACGCCATCCGTGGTTCGCGCACGGGATGCAGACCGTGAACTGCCGGGGTGTTCCGTTCTCCCGGCCGGTCAGGGCCACCATCGTTTCCGTCGAACCGGGTTTGTTGCACGCCACGCAAGTGGCTGTGAGCGACTTGTTTTCCTTGGCTTTCTCGCTCGGCATCGCGGGTTCAGGTTAGTGATTACCTGTTGTCAGGGAAAGCTGCCTGGGAATCGCATCGAGCGATTCTAGCGCCGGGCGCTGAAGAATTCGCGCACGATCGCCGCGCACTCCGGCTCCATCAGGCCGGCGCTGACCTCCAGGCGATGGTTCAGGCGGCCGTCGCGCCCCAAGTCGTAGACCGACCCCACCGCGCCGGCTTTCTCGTCGCGCGCGCCGAACTTCAGACGCGCGATGCGCGCGTGAACCATCGCGCCCACACACATCACGCACGGCTCCAGGGTCACATAGATTGTCGCGCCGGTCAGCCGGTAGGTCGAAAGCTCCCGTGCGGCCTGCCTGATGGCCAGAATCTCGGCATGGGCCGTGGGATCGGCGAGCCCGATCGGACGATTGTGCGCGGCGGCAATCACGCGGTCCTCGACTACCACGACTGCGCCGACCGGAACTTCGCCCTGCTCGGCCGCGCGGCGCGCCTGCGCGATGGCAAGGGCCATGAAAGCCTCGTCGCCGGCCTGGTTCATGATCCAACTAATTCTTGGGTAATCGCTCGCGGTTAATCGCTCGCAGTTGATCGAACGTTGACACTACGCGCCCGCGCTATCAATATCGGCGCATAGAGGCTGGCTGCGAATGAAAAAGCCGCTGCTGATCGTTTCCGCCGCGATTTTGGGTCTGGCTCCGTTCGCTGCCGCCGGCGTGCAGCTTAAATTGCGCAACCAGCCGTTTCCGGCCGCCGCAGTCACGCCGATCGCGGAAATCCGTCTCGGCTCCGATGGCCATCCGCTGGCCGAGGTCGTGGCGAATCCGCAAGTCAAGATCGATATCACCTCGGACAGCGTCCTGCGTTCATGTTGCAGGCCGCCGGACCTGATCGTCAGCGGCAAAGTGACCAATATCGCGTCGCGGCCGATCAAGTATGTCCGGCTCGTCATCACGATGCGGGATGCGGATGGGCGCGCGGTCTACAGCGAGGACACCTACAATCACGGCGCGATAACCCTGTTCGAAGACCCGCAGATCGCCAAACTGCTCAACGAAAAGCCCCATTTCGATCCGATCGCGCCCGGTGCCAAGGACAGTTTCGTCTTCGCGATTCCGCTGCCGCTCATCCCGAGCTACAAGTCCGCGGCCATTTCGGCCAACGCGACACGCGGCGCCACGACAGCCAAATCGAATCAGGACGCCAAATCGAATCGTGACGCGAAGGTTCCCAGCGCCGGGTTGGCCCGCCACGCGAGCGGCCTGATGCGATTCGCGGCGGCGCGCTGATGGCCGAAGCCGGTGAAATCGGTCCGCGCACGCTGAAGGATCGGCTGGCGCGCGGCGAGAACCTGGTCGTAGTTGATGTCCGCGAGCCCGAGGAAATCGCGATCGCGTCGTTCGCGGGCGCGTTGCATATCCCGATGGGCGACATCCCGTCGCGAATCAGCGATCTGGACCCCGACGCCGAGATCGTCGTCGTATGCCATCACGGATTGCGCAGCGCCCAGGTCGCAGGTTATCTAGCCCGGATGGATTTCGGGCGGGTGCTGAATCTGGCCGGCGGAATCGACGCATGGTCGATCGAGGCCGACCCGTCAGTCCCGCGATACTGATCGGCGCTGCATGCGCGAAGTGAACCCGACAAGATGAGCTTCCTGGCCGCAGCGATCCAGATGAGCGCGGGCGCCGACAAGGCGGCCAACCTCGAACGCGCGGAGCGTCTCATCCGGCTGGCTGCGGCGCGCGGCGCGGATTTGGTGGCGCTGCCGGAGCTCTTCAACTGGCGCGGCCAGCGTATCGACGAACGGGTGGCCGCCGAATCTCTCGACGGTGTAACGATTACGATCATGGCGCGGCTGGCGCGCGAGCTCGGAATTCATCTGGTCGCGGGATCTATTACCGAACAGGCCACCGAGCGGGCGCGTGGCGAGGGCAAGACCTGGAACACCTCGGTCCTGCTGGGCCGCGACGGCGCGCGGCTGGCGGCCTATCGCAAAATCCATCTGTTCGACGTGGACCTTCCCGGCCGGGTGACGATTCGCGAATCCGACGGCAAGCTCGCGGGCTCCGAAGTGGTATCCGCCGATACCGCGCTGTGCCGAATCGGCCTTACGATCTGCTACGACCTGCGCTTCCCGGAATTGTATCGCGAGCTGGCCTACGCCGGCGCGAAAGTCATCACGATGCCCAGTGCGTTCACCTTCCCCACCGGCGAGGCGCATTGGGAGGTGCTGATCCGCGCGCGCGCGATCGAGAATCAATGCTACCTGGTCGCGCCCGCGCAATTCGGCCCCAACGTCCACGGCTTCAGCGACTACGGCAACTCGATGATCGTCGATCCGTGGGGACGCGTGCTGGCTCGCGCTGCCGATCACGAGGGCGTGGTGGTCGCGCCGATCGACCTCGAATACCAGGAACGCGTGCGCCGCGAATTGCCCTCGATGCAGCATAACCGGATGCGCCGCAAGCCGGACTGAATCGCGGCTTACCGTTCGCAATCCCGGTCCCACTAGCCAAACCAGCGGCGCTCGACTATTCCCTATGATCCCGTGGCTCCGCGACCGATGCGGAGCGACCTGACGGAGAGGACACACGCAGATGGCTGAAGGACCGTTAGCCGGCTTTCGGATTCTGGATTTGACCGCGGTGGTATCGGGCCCGTTCTGCACGATGCTGCTGGGCGACCTCGGCGCCGACGTGATCAAGATCGAACCGCCGGAGGGCGATTCGATGCGCGTGGTCGGACGGCCGAAGAAGAACGGCGTGTCCGCAAATTTCGTGCAATTCAACCGCAACAAGCGCAGCGTCGTGATCGACCTCAAGAAGGAACGCGGCCGCGACCTGGTCCGGATGCTGGCGGTACGCGCCGACGCACTGATCGAGAACAATCGCCCCGGCGTGGCTGATCGGCTCGGAATCGGATACGCCGATATTCGCCGCGCCAATCCGAAAATCGTCTATTGCTCAATCTGCGGCTACGGTCCCAAGGGCCGCCTCGCCAACCATCCGGCGTACGATCCGGTCATTCAAGGATACGCGGGTATCGCGCAGGTGCAGGGCGGCAAGAGCGGGCAGCCCGCGGTGGTTAAGATGGCGCTGGCCGACAAGGTCAGCGGTATGACGGCGGCGCTCAGCGTGGTCAGCGCGCTGCACGCGGCGCGCACCCGCGGCGTCGGCCAGTACGTCAGGGTGCCGATGCTCGAGGCGATGGTCGCGTTCGCGGCCAACGACACACTCTATGGCTACACCTTTGTCGGCGAAGACGAGCTCAAGAGCCAGGCGCCGCGCAACACCTCGCTCGATCCCTTCAAGACCCGCGACGGATGGCTGATGATCGCGCCGTTCACCGACGCCCAATACGAGCGGCTGTGCGCCGCCGCGGGCCATCCCGAATGGTGGACCAGCGTGCCCGACCGGGTCGAACGCGCGCGCGGCGTGATGCGCGGGCTCGCGAAAGTCTTCCAGGAGCGCGACACGGCCGATTGGCTCAAGGCGCTCGAGGATGCCGACATTCCCTGCGGTCCGGTACACAATTACGACACTTTGTTTGATGACGCGGAGATCGCCGCCAACGAGAGCTTCACGGTGTTTGAGCATCCCGACGCCGGCCGCGTGCGGGTGGCGAATCCGGGCGCGCGCTTTACGGAAACGCCGATGAAGCTGTGGCGCACGCCGCCGCGCCTGGGCGAGCATACCGAGGAGATCCTCCGCGAGGCGGGCCTGGAGCGCTCGCAACTGGAAGAACTCCGCGCCGACAAGACAATCAACTGAAGCGCCGCCCGCCTTCTGAGAAGCCAGACAAATCGCTCCGCGTAGATTCTTCGCCTTCGGCAAGCCTCGGCTCAAGAATGACAAACGAGCGGGCCCCCTTTTGTGTCATCCTGAGGCGAGCGGAGCGGAGCCGAAGGACCTACGCGGAGCGATTTAGCAGGTTACCCGAAGCTACGGATCAAACGCCTGCGGGGCTTGGGTCGGCCACAGTATCGTCTCCGGGTTGGTGAGGTGAGAATCTTTTATGACGTCACGCACGAATCCGCCGAGATCCTCGCGATCGTCACGAAAGCCGAGGCGGCGCGTCGGCTCGCCCGGCACGCAACGCCCGATGCGCCAGGTGGCTCTGGCTGAAGTCAAAGACGACCTCTCGCGATTCCTGCGTCTGGCGGAGTCCGAGGAAATCGTGATCACGCGGCACGGCAAGCCGGCGGGTGTGCTGGTCGGGTTCGAAAGCGAGGAGGAATGGTTCGACTATCGCCTCGAACACGATCGCGGATTTCTGAGCCGGGTTGCGCGAGCGCGTGAGGCGTTGGCGGCCGGACGCGGCGTTCGATTGGAAGACCTCCCACGGTGACTGGCGCCGCCGTGATTGGGGCTTCGAATCGGGCTCGGACTCCCCTAGCGCCGGCCGGAGCCTGCCCTGAGGCTGCTCGAAGGGTGCCGGTTTCTTTTCCGAAGTAGGGCCGGCGGCGGAAGTAGTACCGGCGGGTTCGGCTCGCGGCTGACCGGCGATGCGGGTAAATTTGACCTAACGGGTAGGTTTGTAAAATGGCAGACGACGAAGACGACCGCCTCACTTGTCCCTCATGCGGCTCGGACCAACTCACCGCAAACAAGAAAGGCTTCAGCCTGAAAAGGGCAGCGGCGGGCGGCGTACTGCTCGGGCCGGTCGGGCTCTTGGGCGGTCTGATCGGCGGCCGCAAGATCGTCATCACCTGTCTGAACTGCGGCCACGAATGGAAGCCCGGCGAGAGGTAGCTTCCGATGAAGGAAGCGAGCCGAATAGGAATCCTTCTGGCATTGCTCATCGTCGCCGGCCGGAGTCCGGCGCACGCGCAGGCACTCAATGTGGTCGATTCGAAACAAAGGGTGATCGGTGTTTACGACGCCGGGGGCAGCATCTATGGCGACGTTGCTCTCAGGGAGGTTAACGGCCAATGGCTTGCCCTGCCGATCTCCCCGACCGGCTTCATCTCCGTTTACAACTATACCGGGCAGCCTACCTGCTGCGTCCTCTTTGCGAGCGGCGATTGTTCGGGCACGCAATATTTCCTGCTCGAACCGACGGACGCCCAGTTCGCGACCCTCCCTTTCGTGGCTTTTCCAAACGGCTATTTTTATTTCCTTAAGAGGCCCGCGCAGCCGTTGACCGTCGGCTCCTGCTCTATGTTCGTGGATAGCCCCAGGCTGCCTACCCTCTCGGGCCCGTGCTTGGCCCCGAATTTCGAGAACCAGCCCAACGCTGCCTGTGCCGCCTCGGCGGGACTTGAATCCAGTCCCTACCAGCCCCCGCTGGCCGCACCGTTGGCGCCGCCGCTCGACCTCGGGCGTTTCACGCCGCCCTTCAAGCTCGCAAAATAGATATGCAGCAGGAATCACCGGCGCGGAGGCCGGCGCTACGGAAAAAGGTCGATCACGGGCTTCCCTTGCTCATCCGATGATGTAGTTACGGGAGCCTATTGCCGAGTCCAAAGCTGGAGGTTCTAATGAAGCGGGCCGAGGCGCTGGGTCTAAATGACGAGCAGGACCTGCCTGATCGCGCAGAGGACTTCCGGTCAGCCTGTAACCCGGCTGGACCTGCTCTCGGCCAAGGCGCTGGCGGATCTCTACTCGGAGTTGATGTTGATGCGCCGCAGGGCGCTGGAGTGAAACCGATGAGCAGATTCATAGGCTGCGGAATCACGGTATTCGTTATTTTGGCCGGTCTGGGTACCGCTCCTGGCGGCGCTTCGGCCAGTGAACAAATGAGAACATTGAAGATTTTCTGTGCCGGCCTGATGGTTCAGCAACTACACGCTTCGGATTCAAATGCTCTGGCCGAGGCCGCTGAAGTTACCGAGAACACAATCGACGAGTTGGCTAAGTCCGAGGGGATACAGCCAGCCGAGGCCAGAGCACGCATCCTGGGTCTTGCGGATACGTTTCATGGCTGGGACGGCGTCGCCGCTGCGTGCGTTGATCAGGGTTGGTTCCTCAGCCAGAAGACGGTTGATGAATATAAGCAGCGCTGATTGAATCTGGGGGCGGTGGCGGCCTTAAAACTCGCATTTGAGCGAGGGTTTCAGACGCTTTCAAACATGGGCCGGAGCGCCTACGGACCAAGCCTCCGTCGCAACGATCCGGATGGGCGGCGGCGGAAAAGAAGCGGAAGGCAAAAAGTGGCCCGCGTGAGAGGGATTCTCCTGCCGGTCCTCGCGCTGGCATCACTGATCGGAGCAGCAAACGCGGGCGTCTCATCAGAAAATCCTCGGCGCGATCAACATAAGCGCCCCTCCGCAGAAAACGCCGAAAGCACTCAGCAACGACAACAAGAACCAACCGTCCCCCTTGCCGCCTTTCAGTCCGCACAATCCGCGCTGCTCGAAGCGCTGAATACGCGCGCCCGAGGGGAAGTCGTGCAGTCTGCGCTGCTCGAAGCGCTGCGTGCTATACGCGCCCAAAAAGAAGCTTCCGCAAGGCAGAAATATGCCAAATACGAGCCCTGGTACGCGCCATCGGTGCTCCTCCAATTCATCCTGTGTGCAGTCGGGGCGAGCTACACCTTCTTCGCTTGGAAGCAGTGGGCGTCCATCGAAAAACAGGCAGAAATCGCGAGCACGGCTCTCATCCAGACTCATCGCCCGCGCCTGAGCGTCCGCCGGGTAGAATTTCAAGAAAAGCCAAAGGCCGGCGAAAAGTTGCGGGTTCAGTTCGAGATAGTGAATCGTGGCGGGACGAACGCCCGAATAGTCCGGAGCAATTGCACGCTCCAAGGCGATCACGGCGCGCTGCTGATGAGGCCCCCCCTTGTGCGCGAGCATGGCGACAACGTCATTCCAGAAAGACTCCGGCTGGAACCCGGTGTCGCTTGTCCGATTGCCGTCGTATCCCCTTTTGTAGTTCACGAGGCTCAGGAATACGGATTCGCCGCGGCCGAATGGTGGGTCTACGTGATCGGGTTCATCGATTATGCTGACGCGCTCGGCATCATACGTCGAACGGCCTTCTATCGAATCTGCCGCTACGAATTTGGCGGTTTTAAAGCTGTAAGGGACCCCGACTACGAGTATGAGGACTAATGCGAGAACGCTGGCCTGTCCGAGCCAGAACAGCAGCGCCGAGAGGCCGGCTGTCAGGCCCCGCATACTCGCCTATCCGCCCTCATCCAACCCCATCCCGGCTCCCGCGGTCAAACTCCCATCGCGGTCAGGCCAAAACTACGGGTGCTGGCTGCTCACTGCGATTACCTCGCCCACCAGGTAGGAGGCGTAGTCGCTGGCTAGGAACACGATCACGTTGGCGACTTCCCATAGCTCTGCGCCGCGGCCGAAGGCTTCGCGGCTGGCTAGATGCTCGAGGAATTCCGGCGATGAGGTCTTGGTGAGGAACTCGTGCATCGCCAGGCTGGGCGCGACGGCGTTGATCCTGATTCCATACTCGGCGGCCTCCATCGCGCTGCATCGCGTGAGCGCCATCACGCCCGCCTTGGCGGCGGCGTAATGCGCCTGCGATTTCTGCGCGCGCCATCCGAGCACCGAGGCATTGTTGACGATCGCGCCGCGCCGCCGCGGTTGCATCCGCTGCAACATCGCGCGCGTCATGCGGAAGGTGCCGGTCAGGCTGACATCGACGACCTTGTGCCACTCTTCGTCGGTAATCTCTACAACCCGGCGAGTGCCGCCCAGTCCGGCATTATTGACCAGCACGTCGGTCTCGGCGAGCTTCTCGTCGGCCTCGGCGACCAGCGCGCGCACCTGCTCTTCGACCGTAACGTCGCAGAGCTTGCCGTAGACCTGGGCGAGCCCGGTTTCGTCGCGCAGTTTGGCCACCGCAGCCTCGAGCCGGCGCGGATGAACATCCGAGATCATCAGCGCGCGGCAGCGCTCCTCGGCGCAGCGCCGCGCGGTGGCAAACCCGATTCCCGAGCCGGCCGCGGCCGTGATCAGGACCGACTTGCCTTCAAGCAGGCCGTGGCCGGGAACGTAGGGAGGTGGTGGAATCGCCATTGCGTGCCGCTCCTGCTTTACTTGCGCTCGGGGCGCCACTCGCGCGGCATCCCAAGCGCGCGCTCCGAGATGATATTGAGCTGGATTTCGTTGGTGCCGGCGTAGATCGTATCGGCGCGGCTGAACAGGAACAGCCGCTGCAGGCGCGCGCGCGCCGGATCGCCGGTAACGACGTCGGCATCCGGCCCGAGCACGTCCATCGCCAGCTTGCCCAGCTCGCGATGCCAGTTGGACCAGTAGTACTTGTACATCAGCGCCTCGCGCGCCAGCATCGCGTCCTGCGATCGCGAGAGCGTTCGCAGCGCGTTGTAGCGCATCACCTTGAGGCCCATCCAGGACCGTGCGATCCGCTGGCGGATCGCCGGGTTGCGCGCGGCGCCGTTGTCCCGTGCGGTCTTCGCCACCAGCTCCAGCTCGCGCGCAAACAGCATCTGCTGGCCGAGCGTCGACACGCCGCGCTCGAAGCTCAACAGCCCCATTGCGATCGTCCAGCCGCCGCCGGGTTGTCCGACGATATTGTCGGCGGCGGTGCGCGCGCCGTTGAAGAACACTTCGTTGAATTCCGCGGTGCCGGTGAGCTGGCGGATGGGACGGATTTCGATACCCGGCTGATCGAGCGGGATGAGCAGGAAAGAGAGGCCGCGGCTGCCGGCTGAACCGGGCTCGCTGCGTACCAGCGCGAATATCCAGTCCGATTCGTGCGCGAGCGAAGTCCAGACCTTCTGCCCCTCGACAATCCATTCGCCGCCGGCCGAATCGCGATACGCTTTGGTCTGCACGTTGGCGAGATCGGAGCCTGCGCCCGGCTCGGAGTAACCCTGGCACCAGAACTCGGCGCCGGCCACGATTGGGGGCAGAAAGCGATTTTTCTGGGCCTCGGTGCCAAAGGTGATCAGCGTCGGGCCAATCAAGCCCTCGCCAATATGGCCCACGCGGCCGGGACCGCCGGCGCGCGCGTATTCCTCATGGAAGATCACTTGCCGATTGATCGAGAGTCCGCGCCCGCCGTATTGCTCGGGCCATCCCACGCAGGTCCACTTGCCGGCCGCAAGCTCGCGCTCCCAGGCTTTTCGCAGTTCGACATTCGCGTCGTCGTAGCCGCCGCCGCCGGCGTCCTGGCGGAGGCTATCGAACTTGCCGCTCAGATGCGCGCGCATCCAGTCCGCGACTTCGCGGCGGAAGTGCTCGTCTTCGGCGGAGAACTCAAGGCGCATCGGCCAACCCTCACGCGCGATCGAGGATCGCGGCGGCGACCCGCTCGCGCAACGCGTCGGGCGCGCCGAGCCACGCAGAGCTGGCCTGCGCACGCTTGAAGTAGAGATGAGGATCATATTCCCAGGTGAAGCCGACGCCGCCGTGAAGTTGGATTGCTTCCTGGGCGCAAAAGAAAAACGTCTCAGAAGCGAGGGTTTTCGCGCACGCGGACTCAATCGCGAGCGTATCGGTGGCCGGCGCGGCCGCGGCGACGCACGCTGCGCCGTAGACCGCCGAACGCGCCGCCTCGATTTGCACCATCATCTGGGCGCATCGATGTTTCACCGCCTGGAACGAAGCGATTTGCCGGCCGAATTGCACGCGCTCGCTGACATAGGCGAGCGTCATGTCCAGGCACTGTTGCGCGCCGCCGAGTTGCTCGGCCGCCAGCGCGATCGCGGCCAGCGCCGCGGTGCGCGTCAGGCCCTCGGTCACGCGTGCACCTTCGGCGATTAGCGCATCCGGCGCGAGCCGCACGTCTTTGAGTTTCACTTCGGCCAGCCGTCGCGTGGCGTCGATAGTTTTGAGCGCGATACGACTGACTCCGGGTGCGTCGGCGGAAATCGCGAACAGGCCGGGCGTATTGGCGCCTGGGAGTCGCGCCGCCACGAGGATCAACGCAGCGTGCGCGCCGTCGGGAACATGGCGGAAGCTCCCGTTCAGGACGTAGCCCCCGGCGACTGGCGTGGCCGCAGCGCCAATCGCGCCGAGGTTCCAATCGATTCCCGATTCGCCGAGCGCGATCGTCGCGACCAGCTTACCCGCCGCGATCTCAGGCAGGTATCGGCGCCGGGCCGCTTCGCTGGCGGTCTCGATCAGCGCGGTCGCGGCCAGGCATACGGTGGCAAAGAACGGTGCGCAGAGCAGCCGGCGGCCCATCTGTTCCATCAGCAACGCGAGCTCCACCCATCCGAGCTCGAGGCCGCCGTATTTTTCCGGAATGTGAGTCGCGCACCATCCAAGTTCCTGCGCGAGGTGTTTCCACAATTGCGGGTCGTAGCCCGCGTCGGTCTCGCTCGCGGCGCGCACCGCGGCGGAGCGGCTCGCGCCGCGGAGCAGGCTCTCGGCGGTCTCGCGGATCTTTTCCTGATCCGGCGTCAGCGCAAAATCCATCTCGTTACGCTCCGCTGCCGGAGGGAAAGCGCGCGTCGCGCTTCTCGACAAAGGCCTTGCGAGTCTCGCTCGAATCGGAGCTGGTGTAGGCCTGCAGAGTGAAGCCCTGCTCCCATCGATATTTGTCCTCGAGGTTGCCGTCTTCGATTCCGTTGAGCGATTCCTTGGCAAGCTTGATCATCGCCGTGCTCTTGGCGGCGATCTTGCGCGCGATTTCGAGCGCCGCCGCGCGCAACTGGTCGCGCGGCACCACGCGCTCCAGCGCGCCCAGCCGGTAGGCCTCGGCCGCGGCGATCGAATCGCCGGTGAAGTACATATGCCGCACTTTTTGCACCGGAAAGAGCCGCTGCAGATGCGCCCCGCCGCCCATCGCGCCGCGATCGATTTCGGGCACGCCGAAGCTCGCGTCGTCGGCCGCGAGCACGATATCGGCCGCTCCGCAGATGCCGATTCCGCCGCCGAGCACGAATCCGTGCACGGCCGCGATCACCGGCAGCGGATTGCGATGGATCGTGCGGCAGACGGCGTGGCATCCGGCGTTGACCGCGACGATCTTCTCCGGATGCGCCGCCAGCTCCTTGATATCCACGCCGGCGCAGAAGCCGCGCCCCTCGGCGCGAATCACGATCACCTTGACGTTCGCATCGCGGCCGAGCGTTTCGATTTCGCCGGCCAGCGCGTGCCATCCGGCGCTGTCGAGCGCGTTGACCGGCGGATGATCGATCACAAGCTCGGCGATTCCCGCTTCGATCGTCGTGCGAAAGGGTTGCTTCATTTGCCTTCTCCATTGCCAGTGCGCCCGAACAATGCGTCGAGGCAGCGCTCGGCCTGGGCCGCGATCGACTCGATAACCTCGGCGCAGCTCATAAGCTCGCCGATCGCCGCCGCGACCTGGCCGCTCGGCAGCACGCCTTCATCAGGATGGCCTTCGACCATCGCGCGCTGGATCAGCATCGGCGCGTTGGCGGCCATCAGCGTTTGCGCGACCGACATTTCGTCTTCGCGCAATGCTTTGAGGGCGGTCGAGAACATCTGCGCGATCGTCATGCCGGTGCGGGCCTTCCATCGCAACGCGCTGCCCAGCGCGATTCCGAGCCGCCGAATCCGCCCGGCGCGTTCGAGCCGCACCAAAAACGGGTTGTCGATCATGCGCTGCGGCATCCCGTCCACGGCGCGCGAGACACGAATAAGATCGGTATCGCGCACGCCGACGTAGCGCTCCAGCGTGGCGAGCGGCACCGGCGATTCCTTCGTCATCAGAAAGCGGGTGCCCATCGCGATACCCGCGGCGCCGCAGGCGAGCGCAGCGGCGAGACCGCGGCCGTCGCAGAAGCCGCCCGCTGCAACCACCGGAACTTTTACGGCGTCGAGCACCTGCGGCAGCAAGATCGAGGTCGGCACGGTCCCGGTATGACCGCCGCCCTCCTGGCCCTGCACGGTGATCACGTCCGCGCCCAGCTCGATCGCTTTGACCGCGTGCTTGACCGCCCCGACCGTCGGCATGCAGAGCACGCCGGCGTCTTTCAGGCGGCGCACCGTGGCCTGGTCCGGTCCACGGCCGTAGCTCACCGCGCGGATTCGATGCTTCACGGCGAGATCGAACACCTGGACGGCGTTGGCCTGGAACATATGAAAGTTGATTCCGAACGGCGCGCTCGTGAGCGATTTGGTCTTGAGGATTTCGTCTTCAAGATGGTCGGGCTCGAGCGTCGCGCCGGCCAGGAAGCCGAAGCCGCCGGCATTGCAGGTGGCGGCGACCAGCCTGGCGTCAGCCACCCAGCCCATCGCGGTTTGCACGATCGGATAGCGGCATCCAAGCAGCTCGCACAGCGCCGTATGGAGCATCGCGGTCATTGAAAAACGAGTGTCCTACGGCTCACGCCGCTGCTGCAAGCTGGGGCGGGTGCCGCTTGGGAAGGGTCAAGCGAACCGAGTGGCTCGGGGTTGGCACGCCTTGGCGTTGACCCTCCCGGGTGGCATCGTTTCTTCGGTAGTCACAAGGGAACCGAGCGATGCTCACTTCTACGCGCGCACGCCGGGAGGGTTGCCGCGGATTACGGTGGCGCGCAGATCGTGCGGATCGAGGCGGCGAATGATCGCGAGCTGCTCGGCGGTCGGAGCGGGAGTGATGCCCAGGTCGGGAGCCTTGAGCAGGGGAAAACCTGTCGCCGCCTGAACCTGCTCGAAGGCGACGCCCGGATGTAGCGACGTGACGCGGATCGCATGCTCTGGTCCGCCGAAGTCCATCACGCACAGATCGGTCACGATGATGCGCAGGGCGACGAAATCGCGCCGCACGCCGGCGGGCCATCGCGCCGAGTTGTAGCCGACGCTGCCGACCATATCGACTTCGCCGGCGACGAACGCGCGCGGACCGTGCGCCGGCACGAACATCGAGCTTGGATGGTTGATGCTGTTGCCGGGAAAGCCGCGCGGGCCCAGGATCTGCGACTTGGGCTTGCGGAAATCGCCGATACAGGAAAGGTTGCTCTGCCCCCAGCGATCGATTTGCGTGGGCGTGGTCATCGAGTGCCGATTCCCGCGCCACAGGCACTCGAACATCCGCGCATACGGCATCCAGCCCGCAAAGCCGGGCCGGTAATCCCCGCGCGGGCCGAGCGGCACCGGCTCCTCCACCAGGTAGGCTTCACCGTCGGTCAGTAGCAACTCGGGAGTATGCGTGAGCTTGGCGAGACCCGCCGCGAGCCGCGGCGCGACGCCGATACCCGAGGCGATAACTTCGCCGTTGCCGCGCCAAGCCTCCGCCGCGGCGACGATCACCAACTCGCACAGGGTGAAATCGGGGTTCTGGGTCATCCAAGACCTCGCCCCGATCCTCTTACGTCTGCACCTCTCCCTGACCAGGGAGAGGCCGGCGCTGCGCCGGGTGAGGGTTGCCCGCTGCCGTCGTAACTCAAGAATTCGCAAACTCGGCGGGGAAGTTCAGAGAGCATCGCTCACAGCACCGGGATCGGAAGCTGGCCGATCCGCTCGGCGCCGCCGACCCTGGCTTGATAGTCCGTTTCGGCGCCGCTTAAGAACTCGTTGGCATAGCGTGACCAGCCGCCCTCCTCGGCCGCGCCGGCGCAATAGCGCTTGAGATGGTCCAGATCCCATCCGTAGCGCGGCGCGCACGAGGTCGGATGGGCCCCGAACGGCGCGTGGACCACACCGGTCACAAGGTAGCGCTCGAAGTAGTTGGCCTTGGCAGTGTCGCTGCGCGTGCGATCGAGCCGGTCGGTCAAATGCTCGCAGCTTACGAAGCATCGGCGCGCCGCGCGTGCGAACAGATCGTCGAAATACGGGTCGGGTCCGAGAATCTGCGTGTTGCCGAGACGATCGGCGTAGTCGACGTGGAGCAGCGCGGCGTCGAGATGAATCGCCGGCATCGCGAGCAGCACCTCGCCGTCTTCATACGGCGACCTGACGGTCTTGAAATCGGGATTTACGGTCATCACATCGGTGCCAAGCCCGACCCGCGTGGGCAGGAACGGCAGCCGCATCGCGGCGGCCCGCAGCCCCCATTGGAGCATCCCCTCGTCAAGCTCATGAGCTTCGATCGCGCCGGCCTCGCGCGCCTTGCGAAACCAGGGCTCCAGCGGAATCGCGTCGAGCGAGACAAAGCCGTAGACCAGCTTCTTGACCTTGCCGGCGGCACACAGCATCCCTACGTCCGGTCCGCCGTAGCTCACGAGCGTCAAGCCGCCGACCGGCGAGCGCAGCAGTTCCCTGACCAGCGCCATCGGCTTGCGCCGCGGTCCCCATCCGCCGATTCCCAGCGTCATCCCGCTGCGCAGATTGGCGACGGCGTCCGCCGCCGTCATGGTCTTGTTCATCACGCGCGCGACGCTACATCTTGAAGCCGACGCTGAAATCGTGGCCCCAAAGGCTCGGCGAAGTGGTCTCGATCACCTTGTGCCGGGTCCAGTCCATCACCAGCCCGCCGTAGCCGAACTCGATGGGAAAATTGGAGGGTGTGGCCATGTAGAACGAAATCATCTGGTCGTTCACGTGCCGGCCCAGCGTGGCCATCAGCTTGACGTTGTTCTTGAGCATCCGATCGTAGGTGCGTCCGACTTCGTCGACCGAATCGACTTCGAGCATCAGGTGCACGCAGCCATTGGGCATCGGGAACTCGAACAGCGCCAGGCTGTGATGGCGGGCGTTGTTGCAATGCAAAAAGTAGATGCGCTTTTCGGGCTCGGACGGATCAGGCGTGAAGCGCAGGCGCAGGATGTCGGTGAGCCCGAAGCCCATCACGTCATGCAGGAAATTCCAGGTCGCGTCGAAGTTCGGCGCCGGCAACACCGCGTGTCCCATCCCCATGTCGCCGGTGACATAGCGGGAGACTCCCTGCGGCGAAATGAAACGGGCCCCGTCGGACTTGCATCCCCATACCAGCTCATGGCGGTTGCCCGACGGATCGCGCAGCCAGATCATGTCCTGGACCTTGCGCGCGGTGCGCTCGGCATCCGTGGCGCGCGTGGCTTCGACGCCCGCCCGCTTCAGACCGGCGATCGCGCCTTCGAACGCGGGCTGGTCGGCGAGCTCCCATCCCGAGGCCAGGTACTGGTCGGCACTGCTGCGCTGGGCAAGGATGCGGAACGGGCGATCGTCCATCTTGAGATAGACGCCGCCTTCGGGCGCTTCGGCAGTCGCCATGCCGAGCACGTTCTCGCCGTAATGTTTCCAGCGGGCCGGGTCAGTCGACTCCGCAACGATATAGGCAAGTGCCCTGATGTCGATCATAGGCGAACCTCCGATAAGAGCGATCGAATTCGTTTAACCCCGCGCGATGTCGCGGCGCCATCGTCCATTGAGACTATCGCAAGCGCAAGGTTGGCGGGTAGCGGCGCGACTAGTCGGGCGAGCGGTCATCGTCGGCGCTGAGAAGCGTCTCGACTGCTGCGGCTTCGAGGGCAGGATCGAGGTCGTCGTTCGCGCCGGCGACGGCCTTAGCATACTTCTCGATCTTCAACGCTTGCGCCCGGCCTACCGACGACTTTCCCATATGCTGACTACGCTTCATTGGAAGGACGGGGTTTTTAATCCGGGAAGCGCACCTTCACGTGCGGGGTGTCGGCGATCGCTTGGCAGGCGAGGATCCAGCGCTCGGCGAGGTCGTTCTTGTCGAGCACTTGGTTGTGGCGCAGATGAACGCGGCCCTCGAGCAGCGTGCACATGCACGAGCCGCATGCGCCGCTGCGGCATGAATGCGGCGCCTTGAGGCCGGCACGCAACATCGCGTCGAGCAGCGGCTCGTCGCCGGCGCAGGTGAGATCGAAATGACTCCCGTCAAGCTCGACTTCGAGCCGAATCTGCCCGGCCTGTGACGCACCGGAATCGGGCGCCGGCGCGACGTCTTCTTCATCGGGGAGCGAGACGAAGCGCTCGACGTGGATTCGCGCCGGATCGATTTCGAGCCCGCGCAGCGCCTCGATGGTACATTCCATGAACGGCTCGGGCCCGCAGATGTAGCAATCCGTGGCGCGCCAGGGATTCGCGATGGCCGCGAGCTGCGCGACCGACGGCACGCCCTGCACCGAATCGAGCCAGTGGATGACTTGCAATCGAGCGGGATTGGCGCGCGCCAAAGCCGCCAGCGCGTTACGAAAGATCACCGAGCGGTCGTCGCGATTGGCGTAAACGAGGCATAGCCGCCCGCCGGCTTTGAGCAGCGCCGAGTGGATGATCGAAAACACGGGCGTGATGCCGCTGCCGCCGGCGAAGAGCAGAAAATCGCCGGCGAGCGATTTCGGCGTAAAGTGGCCGGCCGGCGGCTTCACCTCAATCGCATCGCCGGCCTTAATATGGTCGCACAGCCAGTTCGAGACGCGGCCCTGCGCGACGCGCTTGACCGTAACGCGCGGCGGCTCGCCGGCAAGCGGAGAGCTGGCCAGCGAGTAGCATCGCAGCAGATGCCGCCCCTCGTGAGGAATGCGCAACGTGAGGAACTGGCCGGGCCGGTAGCGGAAAGTCCCGGCCAGCTCGGCGGGAATCTCGAAGACCAGCGACTTAGCGTCCGCCGTTTCCTCGATCACGGCGCCGACGCGCAGCGAATAGTAAGCCGGTTCGGTCACATCAAGCTGACCGCTAAATAGGTGAAGCCGTCATCGCGTTGTCGATATGCAGTTCGGCGCCGTTGATGAAGCGCGACTCGTCGGAGACCAGGAACAGCACCAGATTCGCCACGTCTCGGGGAGCGCAGAAGCGGGTGTTCGGGATGCTCTCTACGTCGAGCGCCTTGGGGTCTGGATTGCCCAGCAACGGCAGAATCATCGGCGTCAGGATGCCATCGGGATGGATGGAGTTGCATCGAATCCGGTAGCCCCGCGACTTGCTCCAGGCCGCAATGCTGCGGGTAAGCGCAGCGACGGCGCCCTTGGAAGCGCTGTAGGCCGGGCACATCGGCATGCCGATAATCGCCGCCGACGACGACATGTTGACGATCGAACCGCCGCCGGTTTTCTTGAACGCCGCGACCGCGTATTTGCATCCCAGGAAATAGCCGTCGGCGTTGACGCGCTGGATCTTCCGCCACTGCTCGAGGCTGGTTTCCTCGATCGAGGCGAGCAGCAGGATGCCGGCGTTGTTGACCATCGCGTCGACGCGCCCGAAGCGATCCTGCGTGGCGCCCATCACGGTCTTCCAGTCGTCTTCGGATGAGATGTCGTGGCGCAGGAACATCGCAGGCTCGCCGATCTCCTTGGCCAGCGCGCGGCCGCCGTCTTCATTGACGTCGGTGATCACCACGCGAGCGCCTTCGCGCGCCAGCAGCAGGCAATCTTCCCTGCCGACACCGCCGGCCCCGCCGGTTACGATTGCTACTTTGCCTTGAACCCTGCCCATCGCGTCCCTCACCTCATCGGGTTTCTTGATTCTATCCGAAATCTAAAGACCTAACCCCTGGCCCCTGTCCCCTTCCCGAAGGCGAGTATGTACCTATTGACGGCTCGCCCGTTTTTCCTACAGAATTGGGACAACGGGGCAGAGTCTAGTGAAAACAGTGCTGCTAATACAGCGGACGGCGACGATTCGCCGTTACCGCTCCGCGCTTGGGCAGACTATGCTGCCTTGCTGAGATGCCCCGCAAATCGGTTATTCGGTTCCTCTTTTCCCGCGTTAAATGGCCCGGATTGGTGCCACTTATCCTCGCGATCGTTATCAACGTACCGGATTGGCAGAGCCGCATTCAGTTCTGGCTCAAGGCCGCGAAGATGATGGGCGGGAGCGTCGCTTTTGCTGCGACCATAGTCGGTTCGTGGTGGTTCACTTTGTCCTTGGTTGTCGGAGGCGTGGGCTATCTGGCTCTCGTCGGCGAGCCGCGAAAGTACGTCCAACGGCATCCCGCGTGGCCGATTCTGGGCTGGATTGTTTTCGGCGGAATAGCCTTAATCGTGTGGTCTGTGCTGCTTGCTGGCTATGTATTTGTGCAGGTCCATTTGGATAGCCAGCGGTTCCTGACGCAAGAACAGGTGACTGCGATGCTTCCTGTTCTTAAGGGACGCCCGTGCAAGGTCGATATGGTCTGGTCGAAAAACCACGAGTCGGCGTTTTACGCGGCCCAGTTCATGCAACTGTTTAGAGAATCGCAGTGGCAAATCCTGTTTCGGGAGGAGGTGCCGCCACAAACCGATCCATTGAACGAGCCAGTCGGATTGCATGTGGGGGGCAAAGACGCGGCCTGCTCGCAGGTGCTCAAGGACGCGCTTACGAAAGCGGGACTACTATGGGGCATCACCCAGTCGTCAGTTAGTCCGAATGCCGCGATATTGATCGTCGGCGAGAAGCCCTGAATGGAATATCTGCCGCTACGCGGGCCACTTCTTGCCCTTGGCTTCGGCCTTCCGCCGCGCCGCGAATTTGCGCTTTTGCGCGGCGAAGTGTGGGCTGGTTTTTTCCTGGTAGGCTTTGCACGTGTGGCAGTAGAAAAAGAGAATCCGATCACCGAGTTTGCGCGGCATGGTTCGCCCTCTTCGGAAACCTCAGTTCCAGTTGAATCCCGCTGGCGTCGTCTGCGCTCTGCTGTAGCGCCCGCCAGTCGGTGCGCTTCAGCATCCTGCTATCGCCTTGCCGAAGATGTCCGGGTTGTTGCGGTTGTTGAACCGGAACGAAAACTCATTCAGGTACAGCGGCAGGTAGGCTTTGCTGACGTTGTGGTACGTGCCGATAATCCCACGCTTGAGCAGGCTCCAGAACGATTCGATGTTGTTCGTATGGACCTCGCCGCGCACGTACTCGCCCGTGCTGTGCTTGATCACTTCATGCGGGTATCCGTACTTGAGCAGGCGATAACCGCTGTGCTCGTCGGTCGCTACCAGCGAGACTTTCTCGTCAACGGTGCGGCGCACGAAACCGTCCAGTACCGGCGTGTCGGTCGCTTCGATCATCCGGCAGACTACGTTCCCCTTGCGGGCGATCGCGCCGATAACAGCGGTTTTGCCGAAGGTTCCGCTTCCGCCGCGTTTCTTGTCCCAATGGCGGTTGTGGTCTTTGCCGCCCATGTAGGTTTCGTCGATTTCGACCACGCCCATGAGCTTCTTGAACTCCGGGTCTTTCAGGCTGGCCCGGAGCCGATGGCACAGATAGAAGGCGGTCCGGTAGGAGCCGGTCTCAATCGTCCGGTGAATCTGAAGTGCGCTCATCCCCTTCTTGCTCGTCAGCAGCAGGAACAAAACCCAAAACCATTTGCGCAGGGGAATCTTCGTGTCCTCGAAAATCGTGCCGACGAGAACCGAGAAGCGATATGCATGGCCCTTCCGGCAGGCGACGCCCCGGCACTCCCATTTCCACGGCTGCTTTGCGCTCTGGAGCGCGTAGACGTTATCGGCGCTTCCGCAACGCGGGCAAAGGACGACGCCTTCCGGCCAGCGCTGATCCGACAGGTACTGGCGGCAGGAATCCTCATCCGGGAACATCCGCTCGAATTGCGGCCACGTCATTTGGATCGTGAATTTCGGCTCATGCTTGTTCTGCTTCTTTCTCACACCCAAAATATAGCGCAGAATAAGCGAGCCGTCAATAGGTGCATACTCGCCTTCCCGAAACGGGAAGGAGAAACGGTGCAGTCGGTCTTACACTAACATTGGTCACGCGGTCGCGCGGGCTTGGTTGGCGCCCTCTCTGGCGGCGAGCGCCGCGCTGCGGCCGGTGCGGCGGCCCGACCAGATACAATCCGCCAGCGCGAGACCGCTCACGTAATGATTCGACGCGATGCCGACTGCGGCCCGCCCGGCTGCGTACAGCCCGGGCACGGCGGTACCGTCGGCGGTGATTACCGCGCCGGTGGCCTCGTCCACGCGGAGCCCGCCCAGAGTTAGCGCGGGACACGGAAACACCTGCCGGCCGGCCGAGACGTCCATCGCATAGAACGGGGGCTTTTTGAGCGCCTGCATCAGGTCGCGTGACTTGCCCAGCGGGTCGGCATCGCCGCGCGCGGCCGAGTTGTACGCTTCAAGGGTTTGGCGCAGCACAGCCGGGTCGATCTTGAGGCGGCGGGCGAGATCGTCGATCGAGCGGCTGCGCTTGCTTCCGATCAGCATCAACACCATCGCGGGGCCGCTCTGGAAGGCCCACAGCCCGCCGAACAGCGATTCGCGCATCGCCTCGCGCCGAATCGCCGAGTCGATCACGAGCCAGGCCTTGCCGCCGTGATGCTCGCACATTTCGTAGCCGAGGCGCGCGCCGTAGACCTCTTCGTTGCAGAAGCGGCGGCCCTCGGCGTCGATAATCATGCCGCGCGGCCACGCCAGCGGCGGATTGATGAACCGCCAGGCCGAGATGCGCTCCAGATGCGCGCAATCAGCGCCCGCCGACTGGCCCAGCCGGATTCCGCTGCCGTCGCATCCGGCGGTGCCCAGCCGGAAGTTGCCCAGGTACTGCGGCGCATGCCGCGAGACCATCGCGCGATTGAAGATGAAGCCGCCGGTGCTGAGCACCACGCCGCCTCGCGCGCGGATCAGCCGAGGCTTGGCCGCCGCGAGTTCCAGCGCCAGCGCGCGCCGGCGTAGCGCGTCGCCGAGGCTGCCGACCGGGAACAGCCGCTCGGCCCATCGGCTGAGCCGCTTATGGCGTCGCGCCGCGTCGCTGCCGGGATCGATTTGCCAAACCTCGGCGCCGAGCACACTGCCGTCGTGAGCGTCGATCACCAGCCGCCGCACCGCGGCCTGGGTCATCACGCGCGCGCCCAAATCGGCGACCGCCTTGCGCAGCGTGCGGAAAAAGATCGCACCCGAGAGTCCCTTGCCCTTCACGCGATGGCCGCGTGGGGCGGGCGGATGCGCGCCGCGATATTCCTTAACCGCCTCGTTGCCGGAGTAATACAAATAGTAGCCGTCGGCGGGATACGAGGTTTTGCGCGGCGGCACGGTGGGATCGAACTCGACGCCCAGAGCTTCCAGCCAGGTGACCATCGCGGTGCTCTGGTCGCAGAAGCTACGGAGCGTGGCGTCGCTGACCGCGTCGCCGACTTCGTGGCGCAGGTATTCGTACATCGCGTCTGGGGTGTCGTCGTAGCCGGCGGTTTTCTGATAACGCGTGCCACCGCCGGCATAGACCACACCGCCGCTTTTGGCGCTCGCGCCGCCGCCGCCGAAGCGATCGGTCACGATGACCGCGCCGCCGGCTTTAGCGGCTTCGATCGCGGCGCAGGCGCCGGCCGCGCCGAAGCCGGCCACCAGCACGTCGCAGTGGTCGCTCCAAGTAATATCGGCGTCGCGCTCGACGCGCAGGGGCGCTTCGATTGGAAGGGAGTCGGGATCCTGCGCGATAGGAGGTCGCGTGTCCGTGGGCCTGCCTCTGGCTATTCCATCTGGCTATTCGATGATCGCGGGTGAGTATTCGGGCGGGCCACCCAGCGCCGCGCGCGGCGAGAACGGCTCCTTGCCGTCGATATCCTTCACGTCGTAGCGCTTGGCCAACTCGGCAACGATATGCACCTGGCCGGAGAGCGACATGCGATCCGGGTCGGCGAACAGCGCCGCGATCACGCGCCCGGTGAACTCGGGCGATTCGCCCATCTCTACGAACGCCGCGTACTTGTGCCTCGGATGGGCCGCGATACCCTGCATCACGCGCTCGGTCTTCACGAACCCCGGCCACATCGAGACCGCGACCACGCCAAAGGGCTTGAAGTCGTGCGCCATATCGTGGGCCATCTTGTCGGTCGCGGCCTTGCCGGCGCCATAGGCCGGCCCGTGCAGATAGCAGCGGCTGCCGGGCGACGAAATGTTGACCAGCAGGCCGCCCTGCCGATTGAGCATCGGCGCGGCGTAGAAACCGGCGACGTAATTCGAGCGCATCCCGACGTCGAGAATCTGGATCAGATCGAGCGGCTTGGACCAGAACGGCCCGGTCTCGGCGAGTTGATCAGGAATCGCGCAGGCGTTGTTCACCAGGATGTCGAGCCGGCCCGATTCCTTTTCGACCTGCGTGAAGAGCGCGCGAACCTGATCGTCGCGGCTGTGATCGCATACCACGCCGATTCCGCGCCCGCCGCGTTTGGTGACTTCCTCGGCGGTGGCGAATACGGTGCCGCCCAACGGGCTGTCACTCTGCTTCGCGCTGCGCCCGGTGATATAGACGGTGGCGCCTTCGGCTCCCAGCGCCAGGGCGATTCCCTTGCCGACGCCGCGGCTGGCGCCGGTTACGACTGCGACTTTCCCTTTGAGCATGATCACACTCCTGCCAGGTGATGCGCGGCGACGTAGCCGAACGTCATCGCCGGGCCGATAGTCGATCCTGCACCCGGATAGCTCGGCCCCATCACGGCGGCTGAGGTGTTACCGGTCGCATAGAGGCCGGCGATCGGCTGGCCGTCTTCGCGCAGCACGCGAGCGAACTCGTCGGTGAGCAGACCGCCCTTGGTGCCGATGTCGCCGCCGTCGATACGCATCGCGTAGAAAGGCGGTTTGGCGACCGGACCGAGGCACGGGTTGGGCTTGACGTTGCGGTCGCCGTAGTAGCGATCGAAGGTATTGCTGCCCTTGCCGAATTCGGTGTCCTTGCCAGTGGCGGCGTATTCGCCCATGTGCCTGCAGCTTTCGGCCAGGCCCTGCGCGTCGATACCGATGCGGCGCGCCAGATCCTCCAGCGAGTCGCTCTTGTAATACACTTTGTCGGCCCAGTGCTTGGGCAGCGACGAGTCCGGCCGCACCATTCCAGGCAGCAGCGGCCCGACCGGATACTTGCGGCGGAAGTCGGCGTCGAACACCAGCCAGGCCGGGAAGTTGGCGTGGGTTTTTTTATGGTCCTCGAACATCGCGGTCACGATGTCCTGGTAGGGCGCGGCCTCGTCAACGAAGCGCTTGCCGAGCCGGTTGACCATCACGCATCCGGGCAGCGCGCGCTCGACGAACAGGGCGCGCCGTTTCTCGCGGCCGGCCACGGTCACAGTCGGCGCCCACCACGCCCAGTCCATCAGGTCGAGCCTGGCGCCGAGTTTCTGGCCGGCGCGGATCGCGTCGCCGGTGTTGGCCTCGGGCGTGATCGTCCATTCGGCCTGCGTCGGCTTGGGCAAAAACTGTTCGCGCATTTCCTGATTGTGCTCGAAACCGCCGGCTGCGAGGATCACGCCGCGGTTGGCGCCGATACGGATGATCTTGCCGTTGCGAATCGCGGTGACGCCCGTGATGCGCCGGCCATCATAGACCAGCGACTCGAACGGCGTTTCGAGCCACAGCGGAATATTGCGGTCCATCATCGAGCGGCGCAGCGACCCGACCAGCGCGTTGCCCAGCGTCAGGCGCCGGTCGCGCTTGGTGCGAAAGCGCCACGGCAGGTCTAGCCAGTAGCGCGCCAGCTTGCGCATGAAGAGCAGAATCCAGCCGCGCTCCTTGGTGAGCAGCGAGTGCGCCTCGTCGGCGGTCATCTGCACGCGGCCCATGATCAGCGTGCCGGGCGTGGGCGGCCGCATCCGGGCGAATTCCTCGCCGAGCTGCGCGGCGTTGAAAGGCACGGAGTCGCAGGTACGATAGCCGGGTTTCGCGCCGCGCATCTCGGGGTAGTAATCCGAATAGGTGGGCATCGCGCAGAAGCGCGTGCGCGCTTTCTCTTCGAGATAGCGCACCATCTTTGGCGCGTGATCGAGATAGGCGCGCAGCCGCGACTCGGCGACCATCCCGCGCGTGGCGGCCTTGATGTAAGTGAGCGCGTCGTCGTAGCTGTCGGCGCCGCCGAGCGCGCCCATCAGGTGGTTGCAGGGTATCCATACGCCGCCGCCCGAGATCGCGGTGGTGCCACCGTAGAGATCGCTCTTCTCAATTACGACCACCGATTGCCCGAGGTCGTGGGCACAGATAGCGGCGGTCATGCCGCCGCCGCCGGAGCCGGCGATCACCACGTCGAACTGGTGATCCCATTTGGAATCGCCACGCGGGTCGAGCGCGCGGCCGGGTTCACTGCTCATACAAAGAAATCCGAGCTGCCGAGCCCGAACAGCACGCCGCCGAAATTCCGGGCGAGCTTGTCGGGATTGTTGGCGTAGTGGTTACGCGCTGCGTGGATATCCAGAAAGAAGCGATGGATCGGGTTATCGACGTAGATTCCCTGCCCGCCGCAGGAGCGCATCACGCTATCGATGCGTGCCGAGCATCGCTCGGATACGCACGCCGACTGGTAGCGCCAGGCGATCCGCTTTTGCAGATCGAGTTGCTCGCCCCGGCGCAGCGTCGCCATCATCGAGTCGAAGCTGGCATACAACGCGAGCTTCATCTCCTCGACGGCGAGCGCGGCTTCAGAGGCGGCGAGCTGCGCCCCGGGATCGTCCGCGGTGCGCGACAGGTCATTGGAGCTGACCCGTTTGCCGGCGTAGTCGCGAAAGGCGTTGAGCGCGCCTTGCAGCCCGCCGATCGACGCGGAGGAGACTGCGCGCACGAAGACTTGTGCGAACGGCAGCAGATAAAGCGGCGCGGGATTGTCCTTGCGGCCCGGACTGGTGCCGGTAAACGCATCCATCATGCGATGGGTCCGATATTCCGGGACGAAAACGTCGTTGACCACAATCTCCTTGCTGCCCGTGCCCTTGAGGCCCATCACGTGCCAATTATCGACCACCTCAAAGTCCGAGCGCGGCAACAGGAAGGTGCGATAATCCGGCATCCCGCGGCCCTCATGAGCCGGCACGATACCGCCAAGGAAAATCCATTTCGCGTGGTCGACGCCGCTGGAAAAACCCCATCGCCCGCTGAAGCGGAAACCGCCGTCGACGTGTTTGACCTGGCCCTTGGGCATGTAGGTCGAGCTCGTGATCGTGGTGTCGTCCTTGCCCCACACATCCTGCTGGGCGCGGAGGTCGAACAGCGCCATCTGCCAATTGTGCACGCCGAGCACGCCGAAGACCCATCCGGTGGACATGCATCCTTCGGCCAGCGTCATCTGAACGTCGTAGAAGATTTGCGGGTCGAGCTCGTAACCCCCGAAGCGCTTGGGTTGCAGGATACGAAAGAAGCCGGCGTGGCGGAGATCGGCGATAGTCTCGGCGGGCACGCGCCGCTCGCGCTCGCATTGGGGCGCGCGTTCGGCGAGGATCGGCACCAGCTCGCGGGCGCGCTGGAGTAGCGACTTTTCGAGTTCGTTATACACTTCCCGCTGCATGGGTTCTCCTGATGCGCTTGCGGATGATGGTGAAGAATGCGCCTGTCCCGTCGCCGGATCAACGCGATCGTTTCATCCCATCGCGCGATTTTCCATCGTCCGAAGAGACTATGATTCATGGCTCTGAAGACAATTACGTTGGCGAAGAGGGCCAGTATGGAGACCGGCCCTTACCCGAGGTAGTGCCTCAGTTTGAGAGTGCTCGCGAGTGGGGTGAGCAGCGCGGAAGATCCGGGATTCCTCGCGCGGCAGCCACGCGCGGGAATGACAGAAAAAGCTTGTAGCGTTGTCATTCTCGCGCGTCTGCGTTGTCTGGCGCGCGAAGAATCCCGAGTCCTTTCTTCCACCGGCCGACACCGCCTTCGAGGCCAGACCGAGACACTACCTACGCGAGCGCCACTTTGGAACTCGCTCGAGGTGATGCTAGAATGCATCACATGAGACGGGCGAGCGTCCGCGATCTTAGGTATCGGTTCCCGGAAGTTGAGCGGCTTCTGCAAGAAGGCGAGAAGATTGAGATCACCAGGCGCAAGCGGGTAATTGCCCGCTTGGTCCCGGTAGCCCCGGCAAATCCGCGGCGGCGCCCCGACTTCCTGGCTCGCTTGCGGACCATCTATGGTGACCGGAAGCTCAGAGTGAGCGGCGCGAGACTCGTTGCCGGGGAACGCGGCCGCTATTGAAATTGAACGCCTACGCTGACACCAGCTTTCTTGTCTCTCTGTACTGTCCCGACGCAAATTCCGCCGAGGCTGCGCGACGGATGCAAAAGTCGCCGCTTCCGCTCCTGCTCACGACGTTCGGAGAGCTGGAGTTGACGAACGCCCTGCAGTTGCGCCTTTTTCGGAGGGAGATTCGTCCGCCCCAGGCACAAGCCTCATCCGCCGCGTTCCGCGCCGACGTGCGCGATGGCGTCTTGCTGGTGAAGCCGCTGCCCGAAGCCGCTTATGCGCAGACCAGCCGCCTCGCGCTGAAGTGGACGGCTAAATTCGGCACGCGCACGCTGGAGATCATTCACGTCGCCGCCGCGCTCGCCCTCGATAGCGACACGTTCAACACGTTCGACGACCGGCAGAGAAAGCTCGCGAAAGCCGCCGGCTTGCAGGTCCCATAAGCTCTCAGGGAGAAACCTTGATGAGAACCAGGATGACTATCACCAAGCTCATAGTCGGCGTTCTGATCGCGATCGCAATCGCCGCGTGCGTCGGAATCCGGTCGGTATTTGCCCAGCAGAGCGCCGGCAATGCCACCTTGCAGGAATCGCCGCCGATTCCGGCTGATCAGATTCCAGCCAATATCGCGAACGCGGTCAGCGCGCCCGATCGGCCGGCGGCGGACAAAAGCCTCGACGCGGGACGCAAGCCCGCCCAGATGCTGGCGTTCTTCGGGATCGCGCCGGGAATGCAGGTCGCCGACCTCTTTGCCGGCGGCGGTTACACGACCGAGTTGTTGTCGCGAGCGGTCGGACCGACCGGCACGGTCTATTCGCAGAATCCGAACTTCCCGCCGGCCTACCATGCTGTCGCGCAGGCGTGGGAAGAGCGGCTGCGACGGCCGATTCTCAAGAACGTGACCGGAGTCACCTGCGACTTCGGCGCCGCCGACTTGCTTGCGGTTCCACGGGAATCGCTCGACGCCGTGATCATTAACATGAACTACCATGACCTGGTGTTGCAGGGCGTCGATCGCGACAAAGTCAATGCCGCAGTCTTAAAGGCGCTCAAGTTCGGCGGCGTGTACGGAATCGTGGACCACAGCGCGAAGCCGGGCAGCGGCATTAAGGATGTCACGCTGCATCGGATCGACGAGAGCGTGGTGATCGACGAGATCCGCAAGGCAGGCTTCAGGCTCGACGGCGAATCCAGCGCCCTGCGCAATCCCATGGACGATCGCACCTGGGTGACGGCGCCACGCGCCGCGGGCGCGCGCCGCGGCACCAGCGACCGGTTCATGCTCAAATTCGAGAAGCCGTGATCGCTTCACCGCGCCGTCTCCTCTCAATAGCAATGACTCAATTTGATAGTAACAATTTAATCGCGGGGGCCCTGCAGCGGGACCGGGGCCACGGACAGGTTAGGTTTCGAATATTGAGTAGGAATAAAACCGCACTTGTCTTATCCGATGAAGTTTTGTATAGGTGGGGCCTTTGTTGCTGGTTATGACAACGCGGAGGCTCCAAGTCGCTCTGCTAACATGTCAAAAGCGGTTGATGGCGTCTAGTACATCGGAGGCTGTTGGGGTTGAAAGTTTTCGTCACTGGCGGAGCTGGATTCGTCGGTTCACAGGTGGTGCGCCGCTTTCTCTCAGGCGGAAGCGAGATCGCAGTGCTTGTGCACGATCGCTACAGCACCGCGCGGCTTGACGATATTCGCAGTCGCATCCGACTCATCAACGGCGACCTCCGCGACCTTAGCTCGTTCCTAGGAGAACTGGCAGACTTCCAGCCCGATACGATCGTCCATCTCGCCTGGTGGGGCGTCCTCAACAAGCATCGCAACGATCTGGCGCAATTGCAAAATATCAAGATCTCCACCGACCTGATCGTTGAGGCGGGCAAGCTCGGAGTGAGAAACTGGATCGGGCTGGGATCACACGCCGAGTATGGGCCCCATCCGGTTGCAATTAGCGAAGTAACGCCGAGCAACCCAACCACCCTCTACGGCGCGGCCAAGTTGGCGGCCTTTCACCTGTCAGATTGCCTGTGCAGACAATTTGGCATTCGCTTCGTATGGATGCGTCTGTTTTCTTCATACGGACCAGGCGACCATGAGTCGTGGCTGATTCCTTACCTGACTCTATCGCTATTGCGCGGAGAACGTCCGGCGCTTACTGCGGGAGAACAGCTCTGGGATTACATCCACGTAGTTGACGCAGCCGACGCGATATATAGTGCGGCTTGCGGCAATCTCAAGGGAGTTTTCAATGTCGGTTCTGGTCAAACCCGGACCATCCGTGAGATAGTGGAGATGATCCGGGACCTGGTCAAGCCGGGACTTCCACTCGGGTTTGGCAAAACCCCATACCGTCCCGACCAGGTGATGCATCTGGAGGCTGACATCGCCAGGCTTTCCGGCGCTACTGGCTGGAAGCCGCGGATTCAGTTGTCGGAAGGTTTGGCAGAAACTGTGAAGTGGTATCGTGAACGCCAAGGAAGACGATTCGATAGCTGAACTGGCCCGGCGCATCCGTGCCCATGTCGTTCGGATGACGCACCGGGCGAAGGCTTCCCACGCGGGCTCATCGCTGTCGATGGCCGATTTGTTGGCGACTCTGTATGGATCGGTTATGCGCGTCAGGCCAGAGCAGCCGAACTGGCCCGCGCGCGATCGCTTCATCCTCAGCAAGGGACACGCGGCTGCCGGGGTTTATGCCTGCCTTGCCGAGAAGGGGTTCTTTCCCAAGGAGTGGCTGGACCGCTTCTGCGACGATGGGGCGCCGCTGGCTGGCCATATCACGCATCATGGAGTACCGGGCGTAGAGGTATCTACCGGGTCTCTCGGCCACGGGCTTTCGATCGGTTGCGGAATGGCTTTGGCCGCCAGGAGACAAGGGTTGCCCTTCCGCGTGTTCGTCATGCTCAGCGACGGTGAGTGTGACGAGGGCTCGACCTGGGAGGCGGCCCTGTTCGCACCCCACCACCAACTGGACAATCTCTTCGCCATCATCGACTACAACAAGATCCAGAGCCTGGGTAATGTGGCCGATGTTCTGGAGCTCCATCCCTTTGCCGACAAGTGGCGCGCCTTTCGCTGGAATGTCCGCGAGATCGATGGTCATGACTACCGGCAAATCCTGACAGCCCTGACAACTGCGCCTGAAGCAGGCAAGCCAACTGCGATCCTGGCACATACTGTTAAGGGTCGCGGCGTGAGCTTTATGGAAAACCGCCTGCTGTGGCACTACAAGTCGCCCAGCCGCGAGGAACTCGAGCTTGCACTCGCCGAATTGGAATCGCGCTAATGCGAACCGCGTTCATTCGCACTCTGTGTGAATTGGCGGCGGCCGACCCCAGGATCTGGCTGCTGACTGGCGACCTGGGTTTTTCAGTGGTTGAGCCGTTCGCGGAACGGTTTTCCGAGCGCTACCTCAACGTAGGTGTGGCGGAGCAGAACATGACCGGCATCGCGGCCGGAATCGCACTGACCGGCAACACTGTGTTTACCTATTCAATCGCGAATTTCCCCACGCTGCGCTGTCTGGAACAAATCCGAAACGATGTCTGCTATCATAAGGCCAACGTGAAAATCGTCGCCGTTGGGGGCGGACTGGCCTACGGCACACAGGGTTATACGCATCACGGGATCGAGGATCTCGCCGTGATGTGTTCATTACCAAATATGACCGTGGTCGCCCCAGGCGACCCGGTCGAGACTCGGCTGGCAGTCAAGGCCATTGCGGCATCGGAAGGGCCTCTTTATCTCCGCATCGGCAAGGCCGGAGAACCCGTGGTCCACCTATCGGAGCCCGATTTTGAACTGGGCAAAGCAATTCGCGTGCGCGAGGGTTCTGACTTGACGCTGATCAGCACCGGCGGGATCTTGAGCAAGGTTGTCGAGGCTGCGGAAGCGCTTTCGCGCAACGGCGTTAGAGCTAGGGTGCTGAGTATGCCTACCGTCAAGCCCCTGGACGTTAGCGCAGTGGTGCAGGCGGCGACTGAGACCGGGCGGATAGTTACCGTCGAGGAGCACGTTATCTACGGAGGCTTGGGTACCGCGGTGGCCGATGCGCTGTTGACGGCAGGCGTCGGCAGAGTCGGGTTTCGCAAAATCGGGATAACCGACCCACCTGGGCACGTAACCGGCTCGCAGGAATTCCTCCAGCGCCGGATGGGTGACATTGCCCAGGTAGCGCTAGGCTTGCTCGACGATCGTTCCTCCTAGGTCCGACCCGCAATGCAGATGCGACTCACGCGCGCAGGCCTGGCCGTAGGCGCCGCGATCGTCTTTTTCCTGGTGGCGAACCGGTGTGCTTCGCTCATATGTCATCATTCGGATAACGCGGCGATCGTCCTCATGGGTGATGAAATGAGCAAGGGCAACTGGAACCTCCACGGATGGACGATGCCGACCGACCACCTCTGGACTACCTACTTGCCCCTCTTCGCAACCTACACCGCGATTCGGGGTATCCATCCGGCGGCGATGAACGAGATTCCCGCGCTGACGTTTACGGTCCTGATCGCCGCTGCGGTCTGGCTCGTGCGCACGCAGCGGTCTGCGCCGGCCACCGTGCCGGGAGAGCTTTTCGCGTTCTCGATACTCGGCTTGTTGGCCGCTCCGTGGGTCAATCGGCTCATCGATCTACCCGCCAATCCTTGCCCTTGCCTGGGCAACCAAATGACATCATTTGCCTGGCAGGCTCTTACAGGCAACTGCCATGGAGCAACCCTGCCGCTCTGCCTCGTGGCAGTTGGATTGCTTGCACCGCTGGTATATCCACCGCGAAAGAGCGCCGGCCCCCTTCGCCCGCTGCGGCGTCTGCTCCTGGTCACGGTCGTACTTGGGCTGATATTATATGGAGACCCGTTCGCGGTTCCGATCTTGTTCGCGCCGTTGGTGATAGTTGCGCTGGCAGGAATAATCAGGAACGGATTCTCCGGTGCCGAGGGCGCAGTTCTAGCGTCGATAGCCGGCGCCCTGATCCTGATGTGGGCCCTACATGTGCTTGTGCGGGCGACCGGGGGGTTCACCGAGACCGTGAATTTTGGTACGAGAATCGCCCCGTACAGCGAGCTGCCGGGCAATGCGTTGGCGGTATCGCGTTTTCTCATATTGCTGTTCGGCGGCGACTTCTTCGGCCGAGCCGCTGCGCAGCCGCTGACTATTTTGAGTTTCATTCGTTTCGCGGCCTTGGTCTTTGTCGTCTATTGCGTGATTTCGGTGGTGTGGAAATTCATGACAGGCGGCGATACTGACTGGATATCTACTGTATTGGCTATCGGTGCCACTGCGGATGTGGCGATGTGTCTATTCTCGGAGTCTTTCGACGTGCCTGCCCAGGGGCATGAACGGTTCCTCGTCCCGGCGGTTATTTTCGGGGCTGTCATTTCCGGAAGAACGTTGTCGGATCTCTCGCCGGCCTTCCGGCGCGAAGGGTGGGCCGCGCTGGCTGTGATGGTCGCGGCATCGGTCGTCTTGTCCACAACTACCTGGATGCGGGTTCAGCGAACGGAGTCCCCTTTTGCCCAGCTGGGAAACTGGTTGGAGCAGCAGGGCCTGCACCATGGCTATGGTCCCTACTGGGACGCCGATATCGTGACCGTCGAGACTAGCGGCAGAGTCAGGATGCGAGCTGTTAAGTTCGCCCAAGGCCGAGTCTCGCCGCTGGATTGGTTGAGCTCGCCGAAATGGTACTCCGAGCCCGGCGATGGACGTACGTTTCTGGCCTGGGACGAGCCGGCAGCAAAGCTCGAGGGGTTGAGCCTCGCCGATGCGGTGACCGATTGGGGAAAGCCGGCCCAGGTTTACAATCTCGGGTTGTTTAAGGTGGCTGTGTGGGACCGCGACATAACGTGGTGATTCTTGCCGGTAGGAGCCTGGGACCGATTCTTAAGTGCGATGCGATGACAGATCAAGCTTTGGAAGACTAATGAATAAGACATTTGCCAACCTCATCCGCCGCCAGCCAATTTTCGGCGCCGTCGAATTCCTGGCTGACCGGTTCCAGATGGCCCTCCTGAGGTTCTATCGAGAGCCCGCGACCGTCAACTTAATCGAGGCCGCCTACCGGGGAGCCGAGCTGAGGATGCGGCCGTTTGATGTTTTTGCGCTGCACGAGCTTGCGCGCATGCAGTTGAGCGTCGCCGGCAACATGGCTGAAATCGGCATGTACCAGGGCGCCAGTGCCAGGATCATCTGTTCCCTCAAGGGCGACAAGAAGTTCTTCGGATTTGACACCTTCGAGGGACTGCCGGATGTGGGCCGTCAGGACGAGAAGTGGCTCCGGATGAAACAGTTCAAGTACAAAATGAGTCAGGAGGCGGTTGCCGCCTACCTACAGGACTTTCCGGGTGTGACGCTGACCAAGGGACTCTTTCCTGAGAGCGGCTCGGTCTTGAACGGAGAACGGCTGAGCTTCGTCAACCTCGATGTGGACTTGTACAAGGGCACGATAGACAGCCTCAATTTTCTGTGGGAGAAAATGAACGACCGAGGCTTGGTCCTGATCCACGACACCCACCTCGAAGGCGTCAAGCAAGCTATAGGAGAGTTTCTCGCGGGCCATAAGGCGATGGCCTTCGGCTGCGGCTGCATGCAGACCGCCCTGATCCGGGTGTTGTAGGCTGGCATTCGCGACCGGGGTTTTCCTCGCGGAAGCTTGTCACCGAGTCGCTGGCTACGTTGCCGCGAGCTTCGTGAAGCGAACGAGTCGTCTCCATAACCTCCTGCGAGCGTGTCCTCAACCCTCCGGCCAGGAATGGCCATTGCCCAACGGTGGTTTCAATCCGCAGACCGCTCATCGCCGGCTGAAGTCCGCTCTCTTGAGGTACCGAAGCTCCCCAAAACCCTCTCGCCGGACTATCACAAACGTGGTTTCGGTCTTCGCCTTAGCATCGGAAATAATGATATCGGCAATCCCGTCTGTTTCCGCGATCTCCACCAGGGGCCGGCTCGCGCCATTCTCTTCCCACAATACGACCTTATATCCCTTGTTAAGCAGGTCCACGAGAAAAGCCCGCAGCTCAGCCCGATACACGTGCGCGTTAAATGGAACCATGTAGCCTACTTGTGGAAGATGATGCCGATAGTTGTAATAGGCGTCTTCCGAACTCACAACAAAGATTTTCTGTCCCGGTGGATAGAAGCTCTCGAAGCGGGGGCTACCGTTCATGAGGTCGTCCTTCTCACGCGCTTCGAACAGCGGACCTTGCGTAACGTGCTTGAAACTAAGCTGCAGGTCGTCATTGATTTGGCCTCCGAATGCTACGGCGGCGACGACTACAAAGCCCGTTGCCAGGCCGCCGGCGAGTTTCCTGAATCCATACAGTCTTTCGAGTTGGCCGATACCAACAAAGATCAGAACCAGAAAGATCCCCGAAATGTTCAAGAGATTGTTCTCGTGGGATCGGCCGTAAAAGTACACAAGTTCGACGGCCGCCAGTCCGACCAGGAACAGGTATTCAGTCCGCCTTTCCTGATAGTCCTCTTCGTGAAAGAGGTACAGGCAATATGGGACAATTGCCAGCAGAATCCAAAAGACCGAGTGCGTCGAAATCGGCATGAAACCGATCTGCAGGTTCCGGTATAGAGAGGCGGCGGGTGATACCAACGAGTGAAAAGTATGAAAGTGAAGCCAGATACAACCCGCAACCACACTCAATCCAATGGCGAGACCTTTCAATGGAAGCGACGCCGCGTTGCCGCGCCTGGCGATTTGATAGACTTGGGCGGCGAGGAACGGAAGATAGACCGCAAGGTAGAACAAGCCGAAGGTATCGTCCAGAACGTAGGCGACCCCGAAAATCACTATTGTGAATGGAGATACGATTCCAAATCTGTGAAGAGCGAGAAACAGAGGCACCCACAAGTCGAGCCTGAAAGGAAGGACCTGAGGGAAACAAGTGGGATCGCCGGTATTAGCCATTAGGCGGACAATAACAAGAGAGAGCATGAAGCAGAAGCGCAGGAATCGGTCCTCTACCAAGACGCAGATCAACCAATAGTAAAATATGAACCAGGCGAACAACAACGCCGCTAACACCAGCTGCATATTTAGCAGGTCGAACCCGAGTTTCATCATGGCCGTGAACAGATAGGTGCCGAGGAGGCTGTATTGCATGTAAAAGGCGCCAAGTCGTTCTCCCTGGATAATCTTGAGGGCAGGCGCAATGAGGTAATCGTAGTCAAATACACTCGGCATGCCCAAGGAGGAGAACAAGAGCGAAGCGAGTATAATCCAAAGCGAAAGAGAGATGTACCGCCGGCGAGGACTGGGGCCATTTGAAATCACGTAGGACAGTACAACGACGAGAAGAACAGAACCGATGAGGATAGTAAGTGTCAGAAAAGTGTCCGGCGGCACAAACATTGTTGACTGCGTCTTAAGGAGCACAGCGAGGACCGGGACAAGGGAAAGGAGGCCCCAAGGTTCGAGGAATCTGAGGGAGAATATGTGCCGCACCTTGATCGCCAGATACGCAGCGACGACATAGAATAGGAAGGCGGAAAACATGAAGGGAGTCTCGATGCCGTCCCTATCCAGGAAAGGCAGGTACGCAGGAAGAATGAGCGAGGGATCGACAGGGGGGTAGAAGTTATGAATGAAATTGTAGAGCACGACGAACGTGAAGTAGAACGTCAGAAATAGCAGTGAAAAGACCGGAATGAGACCAGAAACGCTGGAGAAGTCGATCCTGTTACCTGCATTCGCGGGCGCGGGCCTCTGAATCTGATGATCTGCCCGCCGGTTGTTCAAGGCTTGGCCCTTTGTTCGCGTCCACGTCATGTCCCAATTGCGGGCACGCGGCGTCGGCGCGCTATGGCTCCAGCCGCTCCATCATGCGCGGGAAGGGGATCGTCTCGCGGATATGATGCACGCCGCACAGCCACGCCACCATCCGCTCGATTCCCATCCCAAATCCGGCATGGGGGACCGAGCCGTAGCGGCGCAAATCGAGATACCAGTCCAGCGGCTCCAGCGGCAGGTTGTGCTCGCGGATTTTGCGCTCGAGCGTGGCGTAATCATCCTCGCGCTGTCCGCCGCCGATGATCTCGCCGTAGCCCTCCGGCGCCAGCATATCGACACATAGCGCAACTTCGGGACGGTCAGGGTCAGCCTTCATGTAGAAGGCCTTGCACTGCGTGGGATAGCGATGGACCATCACGGGCCGATCGAATTCACTCGACAGCGCAGTCTCTTCGTCGCCGCCCAGATCATCGCCCCATTTCACAGTCAGTCCCTTTGCCGCCAGCCGCGCGATCGCGTCGTCATATGTGATCCGCGGAAACGGCTTGGCCACTTTCTCCAGCTTGCTCACGTCGCGTTCGAGCGCCTTGAGCTCTTCGCGCCGGCGATCGAGCACGCGCGCGACGATGTGTGCAACAAAATCCTCGGCCAGTTGCATGTCTTCTTCGAGCGTGAAGAAGGCGACCTCCGGCTCGACCATCCAGAACTCGGTCAGATGGCGGCGGGTCTTGGATTTTTCGGCGCGGAAGGTCGGGCCGAAGCAGTAAACCTTGCCGAAGGCGAGCGCTCCGGCTTCGGCGTAAAGCTGTCCGCTCTGCGTCAGATAAGCCTTGCGCTCGCCGAAGTAGTCGCATTCGAAAAGATTGGTGGTGCCCTCGCACGAAGTCGGAGTCAGAATCGGCGCGTCGAAGAGCACGAAGCCGCGCTCATGAAAGAAGTCGCGGCAGGCCGCTTCAACTTCGCTGCGTACGCGCAGAATCGCATGCTGGCGTGCCGAACGCACCCACAGATGACGGCGGCTGAGCAGGAAATCGACGCCGTGCTCCTTGGGCGTGATCGGATAGTCGTTGGAGGGCGAGCAGATGCGCAGCGACTTGAGCGCCAGCTCGATTCCGCCCGGTGCGCGCCGGTCCGCGCGCGCGATGCCGCTGACTTCGAGCGAGGTCTCCTGCCCGAGATGATCGGCGGCGGCGAAACTCTCCGCGCCGATGTCGGCGATCGACGCGACGCATTGGCAGATTCCGGTGCCGTCGCGGACGAGCAGGAAATGCACCTTGCCGCTCGAGCGCCGGCTGTAGAGCCATCCGCGCAGCGTGACTTGCTCGCCGACATGATGCGGAAGCTGGTCGATATAAACTGAGTTCATGTACCTATTTAAATCTGATCGGCCGGCCGTGGCGAGCGGCGGCGCGCCCGCACAAAACAATCTGCGCGGGCACTTGGATTTCTTTCCCTCCAACCCAATAAAATCAGATACTTGTGAAGATCGGCTGGGCGCGTCCGACAGTTATGCAGCTTCGATCGCTGTGAGATCGGTCCAAAGTTGACTGAGCGCAACGTTGACCGAATCGGCCCTGAGAGCGATCAATCGCGCATCTTTGCGAAGGGTCTCAGCGAGCGCCAGAAGTCGTGGATGTTGGCTTTCGTACTTCGCGACGACACTTCCACTCGGCTTATGCTCCAGAAACCAAAGAAGGGGAAGCAATTCACAGAAGACGGAAACGGCGCCGCCGAGTGGTCCGCGCCGGACAGGCCAACGGCTTGCGATGAATTCATTGAGTTCCGTGAGTCTGGATATTCCGTGCCAGAGCCGGTCCCTTGCTGCAAAAGCAACGTTCCCGACGTTGCTCGTGATAATGGCCATGGAACAGAGCGGGCAGGGTTCGAGTGTGGTCCAGAGAGTGTGGCGTCGATAGTCGCTCGGCCTCAATTGCCCCAGGACATCAAGCTCGGCGTGGGCGATGGGTGTCGATCGAAGCCTTCCTGGCGGTGCTTCCGTGTCCGACACGCGATTTCTTCCAACAGCCACAACACGTCCGCGAGGATCAGTCAGAACCACGCCAACTCCTACGTTGCCGCCGACGTAAGCCTCCCACGCGAGTGTGACTGCCGTCCGCCACGGCTCTTCCAGCGATAACCAGTAGTCGTTTGCGGTCACGATCAACGAGCCCTTTCCATCACTTTGTCGAGCAGCCGCGCGGATGGTCTAGGATGTCGGGATATGCGAATGGCTGCGCGTCCGGCGACTCATGACGATGGGAGACTTTTTAGTTCAATGGACCTTGCCGACTGTCAAAAGCTAGAGTTATCGGAACACTCAAATCGAACCGAACAGACGATTCAATTTCGGAGAGTCCAAGATTTCCCGCTTTGCGAACACGGTCAGAGTTGAGGGACTTTTGGGATTCTCTTCAATAACAAACCCGATCTTCTTCGCGATTGCTATCATGCGCGGGTTGGATTTCTGAATATTGGCCTTAATTGTCCTGAATTTCCGCGACTTCAGATCGATCAAAAGGTTGGACAAAAGAAGTTTGAAAGTCGGTCCACCTCTGTGTGTGGCCTCGATTTGAATCGATGAAAGATACAAATCTTGAGGGTCGGTTAAATCATCGCAGTAGTCCGCGTATCCAGCGAGTTCTTGCGCCTTTGTAGCAACAATCATTCGATTCGACGAGTGGAATAACGTAATTCTTCGCCGATCCTCCGGGAAGGCGCGCCCGACCGCCCTGAGCGTTGCCTCCATATTTTTTCGGTCTAGAGCGATGATTTTGTCCGCTAGAGGACTGCCTTTAAGGGATTCACCCTTAACAAGCAGAATTGAATAGCTCGCGGTTTCGCTCATAGGGCCATTTTATCGACAGCGTGCGTGATGAACTCAGCGTCTTCGGCTCCTGCCACGCCTCGAACTCCGCCACAACCACTGCCGCAGGGGCGGCGCCTAGCGGTTTGCCTACTTTCCAACTCTCCGCGTGGAACGGCTAACAGGGCAGGTCGGATAGTCTCGAGCGCGCGCAATGCCCGCTGTTCCTGTTCCGCGTGGCGGGAGAACGCGGCCGGTAGGAGCTTAATAACGCAAGCCTCCGGCCCATCGCCAACCAGCAAGACATGCCCCCGGTCATGCCGGGCGGGATCCCGCGGATCGGTAAGGCACGCGACGCGCGGCTCTCCGCGTATCTGAACGCCGAAGATCACCCGGCCGATCGGCGCCATGCGATAATCTCGGCGGCGGCTGATGCCGCGGCAAGACCCTTGTTGAACTCGTCCTTGCCTGCACGCTCGACAGCGTGACGGAGCTCGAGCACGGGCAGGATCTCGACAAGGATCGGAATGTCGATTTCGAGGCTAAGCCGCGCGAGACCGGCGAACACCTCCGGGGTGATCATTTCAAAATGGAAGGTATCGCCTTTCAGGGTCACGCCTAGGCAGATGATTGCATCGAAGCGTTGGCCGACCTTACGGACGAGATGATGCACGGCGAATGGCAGCTCGAATGCGCCGGGCAGCGTATGCTCGGACACCGATGAGCAGCCCGCCTTCGCCAGAGCGCTTCGGCAGGCATCCGCAAGAGATTCGACAACGTCCGGATACCAGCGCGACTTGAGGATCGCGATCTTCGCGCCCTCAATCCGGGGTATTTTCGTCTCGTCGATGCCCTGCCGCATGACCTGCGCCCCGCGTTCACCAATATTCGTGCCGGCGCGACGGAGCCGAGACGATCCTCCCGCTTCGCACGCCCAATAGAAAGCTTCCTACCAGTCCGGTGATTTTATCCATCACCGTTTCGTTGTAGCGGCCGTCGACCGGCAGCACAACAAGCTCGCGTGTCAGCCGCGCCTCGAGCGTATCCGGCGCGGTTCGCTTTAGCTGATTTCTTTCTGGCAACGTTCTGTCGAAATTGACCGAAGCGGAACGGAAAATCGGGGTCTAGGCTCGGACTCGAAAGTCAGAAACCCCTTGCGGCTCTGGGATTTCTCATCGTCGAGTTTCCCCGGCGCGCTCGGCTCGGGGCACCTACGAAGCTGGACGTCACCTCAATCTCGATGGGCGGATCGTTTCAGGCTAAATTCAGGCTATTCGGCGGGAAACTGGCGGAAAGCGGGAGGAGAGCAGGGTTCGTGCTGATCGGAAAACCGCAGGAAGTTAGCCTTCTTTATCTCCGTCGTCCCTCGGCTTTCCCGGCTCGAATTCGGTCCCAAGCTGGACGTCGCCGGTTCGACCCCGGTCGCCCGCTCCACAATTCCCCGAATTGAATTCGCGGCTTCTCGGCAGGCCCGCTCGGCGGCCTGCTGGAGTTTTGTGTCCGCAGCGCTCGGGCACTGCTGTTTCTCAACGAATTCAGGCGGGATGTTACGCGCGCCACGCGAGAAGGTCTTCCGCAAAGCGCCGCATCAGGCGGGCCAGGTCTTGAAGGTCTTTCCTGCTCCAGACACGCGGACAAAACAAGCGGCGTGTCGCAGGGCGCCGCGATAAGGTAAAGTCTTTCATCAGTACAGGGAGGAGCGGGCGGCTCGGCCGCATGGCGGATGAACGCTCTGGACTACGCGATCATTGGCGCGGCGGCCTTCGGCGCGCTGTACGGGGTTTCGCGCGGGGTGCTGCGGATGGCGACCTCGGCGGCCTCGCTAATCGCCGGAGTCTACTTCGCGGGGCAATACCATGCCGCCGGCGGTTCGATCGCCGAGCGGGTGCTGGGACCGTCGGCCGCTCCGGCGGTGATCGCGCTGCTCGGATATATCGCGGTGTTCGCGATCGTCTTCGCCGGCGTGGAGGCGGCCGGGCAACATCCTGATCCGGCTGTTGCAAATTGTCCATCTGAGCTGGGCCGACCGGCTCGGCGGTGGAGTGGTGGGCGCCGCGGTCGCGTCGGTGATGGCGGGTTTCGGCGTGCTTCTGCTGACGGCTTTCCTGCCCTCTGATTCGATGCTCCTGCGCGAATCGCAACTGGCGCCGCACGTGCTGGCCTACAACCAAGTGTTGCTGGGGTATGTGCCGCCGGAGGTCCGCGACGCCTACCAGACACGGCGCGACGCGCTGGTGCGCTACTGGCTGGAACATTCGCCGCTCGGCGGGTCGGCGCCTGCTCCCGCGCCCTCGCCCGGGATGGCGACCAAGTAGGCGCGATCTAACTCAGATGATTGGGCGCGATCAGGCCAGGGCGCTATCGACAGCGCGCACCAGTTGGCCCTTCGGCACTGCGCCAACGATCTGTTGTTTGACCTCGCCGCCCTTGATGATCAGCAGATTGGGGATGCCGCGGACGCCGTAGCGCGCGGGAACCTCGGGATTGTCGTCGACGTTGATCTTGACGACCTTCAGACGGCCCGCGTATTCGCCGGCCAATTCATCGATAACCGGAGCGATCGCTTTGCACGGACCACACCAGGGCGCCCAGAAATCAATCAGCACGGGCTGTGGAGACTTGAGCACTTCCTGCTCAAAGTTGGCATCGCTTACATGAACGACATTGTCGCTGGCCATCGTAACTATTCTCCTCGTGTCCAGAATTGAAGGTAGGTACGGATAGCGTCGCAGTCAAGCCGCCCTTCGTTATACTGATGGCTCAGTCTGATCAGCGGAGTGAATTCTCTTTGACTTGGTTGCGCATATCCGAAGCCTGCCGGTGTCATTCCCGCGCGTCTGCCTTGTCCGGCGCGCGAGGAATCCCGATCCGGGACCCTTCGCGCGGCAGCCACGCGCGAGGGTGACAGAAAAGAACGCATGTTGAAATGAGAGAATCCAACCGATGAACAGACTCTTCGCGCGACTGGCGAAACGGTCGATCATGCCGCTGGTTCTGGCGTTCGCGATCTCGTTGGCAATACCGGTGGCTTCGTGGGCGGATCCCCCGCGCGTGCCGGCGCCCGATTTCACCGGCGAAGCGTGGATCAACTCGCCGCCGCTGCGCCGCGCCGATTTGCGCGGCAAGGTCGTGTTGGTCGATTTCTGGGAATACACCTGTATCAACTGTATTCGGACTTTCCCGTACCTGCGCCGATGGAATTCGCTATACGGGCCGCTGGGCCTGGTGACTATCGGGGTCCACACGCCGGAGTTCGCCTTCGGGCGGGATCCGGCGCGCGTGCGCGAGGCCGTCAAACGCTTCGGCCTGACTTTTCCGATCGCGGTCGATAGCGACTACAAAATCTGGGACGCATTTCACAATGAGGCCTGGCCGGCGAAATATCTGATCGACAAGGACGGTAATATCGCTTTCGTCCACGTCGGGGAGGGCCAATATCTGGAGTTCGAAAGCCAGATCCAGAAGCTGCTCACCGAGGCGAACCCGCATCTCGACTTCACCGGGCCGAGGTTCGCACCGACGCCGGAGCAGGCCGAGCCGATCGCGGGATGCGCGCAGGAAACGCCCGAGACCTATCTCGGCTTCGAGCGCGGAGATCACTTGGTCAACGAGAGCGGATACCGGCGTGAGCTGACCTCATATACGGCCCCAGCGGACATCCCGCCCAACGGCTACGCGCTCAATGGGCGATGGCTCGCGACTCCCGAATCGATCGAGCACTCCGACGGCGCAGCCGGGTCGGACAATTCGTTGACGCTCCGCTACGAGGCCAAGTCGGTCTATCTGGTCGCGGGTTCCGAGGACGGATCGGTGAAGCCGCTCGAGGTCACGCAAGACGGCAAGCCGGTGGCGAAGGACGCGATGGGCGCCGATGTAAAAACCGGCGCGGACGGCCGCACGTCGGTGCCGGTTTTGGGTAAGCGGATGTACTACCTAATCGGCAATCCGCAATTCGGATCGCATACGCTCAAGCTGACCGCAGCCGGCGCGCCGCTCTCGCTCTATTCATTCACGTTCGGCAACAACTGCGAGCCGGCCTTCGACCATCGCTGAACCGTGCGGGCGCGCTCAGCGCAGATTCGCGGCGTGCGCGGCGCCGGTGGGACGGCTCAGCAGCGAGGCCATCCGACCGATATTCTCTTCGGTTTCGCGCACCAGATCGGCAAACACTTCCGCCGCGGGCTTGATCTGCTTGATCATTCCCGATCCTTGCCCGGCAGGCATGAAGACTCGCTGCGGATCGGCGTGCTCGGCCGAATAGTTCATCACGTGATTTTGCTGAGAGACCATTATTTGTTGTGGGAACGGTTTGATCTTCGAGGGATCTTTCTCCCATTCCGATGCGTAAGGGTTGCGGATCACGCGGCAGGGTTTGCCGGTGTAGCATCGGGTGCGAAGCGTGACGTCGTCTTGCCCATTGACGATCGCCTCCTTGTATTCGATCGCCGCGGCGGCCTCATCGGTGGCGATAAAGCGCGTGCCGACAATCGCGCCGAGCGCGCCGAGCGCGAGCGCCGCCGCGACCCCGCGCCCGTCGGCGATTCCGCCCGCCGCCAGCACCGGCAGTCGTACCGCGTCGATCACCTGCGGAACCAGCGCCATCCCGCCGATCTCGCCGGTATGGCCGCCGGCTTCGGTGCCCTGCGCGGCGACCACGTCGGCGCCCGCCTCCTGCGCCTTGAGCGCATGATGCACCTTGCCGCACATCACGACCACCTTCATCCCATGTTCGTGCATCGTCTGGATAAACTCGGACGGCACCGCCAGTCCGGCGACGAAGATCCGAACGCGCTCCTCGATCAGCACCGGCATGTGCGGGCGCATCATGTCGGGGAGCGGTGCGAGCAGGTCGACCGCGAACGGCTGGTCGGTCAGCTCGCGGGTCTTGCGGATCTCGGCGCGCAGTTGGTCCGGTCCGAGCGAGGCCGCGCCGATCACGCCCAGTCCACCGGCGTTGGAGACCGCGGCGACCAGCTTGTGCATCGCTACGCCCCCCATCCCGGCCAGCACGATCGGATATTTGATCCCGAAGTAATCGCAGATCGGCGTGTACAGCATCGAGAATCTCCCGCGGTGAGCCGCCCCGGCGGACTGACTCCCGCTCGACTCCCGTATACTTTGCACGCCTCGGCAGAAGCAAGGCGGCGCCGCCCGAGCGTTAGGTTGCCAGCCAGCTTCGGAGGCGACCGCAGCGGGCTCTGGACGATTGCTACGCGCCGGACCAATCAGGCCAGCCCCCTACGATTTGGGCACTGTGGCGCGCGCGGAGCGAGCGATGGCATACTGGCATCTCGTCCGGCGCGGAGAGGTGGCCGAGCCCGGTTTAAGGCGCACGCCTGGAGAGCGTGTGGGCTCGCAAGAGTCCCGGGGGTTCAAATCCCTCCCTCTCCGCCAACGAGTCGCGAGATCTTCAGATTCTCCGTTCGCTTCGTCGAAATTAGCGCGGTGCTGGGCGTTTTCCGCGATCAAGGTCAACCGGAGATGCGGTCGAAGAGTGCTCAAAGCGGTCCTCTTGGCGATTCCTCTCCGCAGCCGCCCTCGCGCAGTTTACTTTGGAGGCGACGCCCTTCGTCGCCAAAAGCCTAGGTTTGGATCAGAGCGGTGCCAGCTCACGTTGTTGGGTCGCCCAGTCCAGCGGCAGGTCCCCGCGGGTAAGCGCTTCGACGTTGAGTTCGGCGGCCTGCATGCCCCTAACGAGCGCTGCGACGCTAGAGGGCGCTAGAAACGCCAGCGGTAGAAACCGCCCAACGTATTGCTTTCGCAAGCCTTCGCGCTCGGCTATCTCGGCTGCGGAAGCTGCTTGGCCCGAAACCAGCTCGTTGAACCAGCGATATCCTCGGGCCACAGCCTTTAAGAGCGCGGGATCGCCGCGCGGCGCCCGACCGGCTTCGCCCCCGATGACCAAGCGCAATTCAACCCCACGACGTTTGAGTTGCAGGGGCACCAAGCGAGTCAGAATCAGAGGTGTGTGGCGTCCTGCGGGCACCAGTAGGCCAGCGAGGTCGATGCTTAGATCCATTCCGTCCTTGCGCAGTTGGACGCGACTGACCAGGCTCAGAGCGTTCGGCGACGCTTTCTGCTCAGATTCCAGTTGGGTTGCGGCGCTTTCGGCAGCCTTCAGGATCGCCGTGGTCTCCTGAGAGGACAGAGCCGCGCGCTGTAGAACTTCCGTGATCGCAGCGGGTTCGCTGAGCATGAGAGCGAGCGATGCAGCGACGCTTCGTTCGACCTCCGGCCCTGCCAGCCGCCATCCGGTCCCGGCTTCAGCCGAGCCTCGGACCAACTTCCGGGACACATAGTAGCGGTAGCGGCGTCCGCCCTTTGCCGCCCTTTGCCGCGCCGCACGCGTACAGCGGCTCATCGTTTTCGTCGAACAGCTTGCCCGCCAGTGGACTGGGGCCCGCGCTGGTCCGAGGTTGCGGTCCTCGAACCGCCGAGTTCTGAAGCTGTTCCTGTACACTCTCCCACAGTTCCCGATCGAGGATGGCTTCGTGGCGGCCAGGATGGCGCACTTTCCTGTGCTTGATCTCTCCGACGTAGATCGGGTTGGAGAGTAGTTCGTAGAGCGCTCCCCGCGAGAATGAGCAGCCACCGGAACGGCGGCCCGATTTGGAGACGCGAATCTTGGACTTGATGCCGCGCTCGTCGAGATCCTCTTTGAGGAGCCGGACGCTGCGCAATTGAAGATAGCGCTGGTAGATGTTTTTGACGGTCTCCGCTTCGGGCCGGTTGACGACCAGCTTCCCTTCGCGGGCGTCGTATCCGAGTGGAGTCGTGCCACCCATCCACATGCCCTTGGCCTTCGAGGCCGCGATCTTGTCTGTGACTTCGCGCTCGAACTGGGCGAACGAGAGCAGAACGTTCAGTGTCAGCCGCCCCATTGAGGTGGTGGTATTGAACTGCTGGGTGACGGCAACGAAGGAAACCGACTGGGCGTCGAAGATCTCGACCATCTTCGCGAAGTCGGCCAACGAGCGGGTCAGCCGGTTGACCTTGTAGACCACCACCGCGTCGATGAGGCCGTGGTTGATGTCGCCCAAGAGCCGCTGAAGGGCCTGCCGCTCCATGGTACCGCCCGAGATGCCGCCGTCGTCGTAATGGGCCTTGATCAGGCGCCAGCCCTCTCCGGCCTGGCTGCGGATGAACGCCTCGCAAGCTTCGCGCTGGGCGTGGAGCGAATTGAAGTTCTGTTCCAGTCCTTCCTCTGAGGACTTGCGCGTATAGACCGCGCAGCGGCGGATCGATGGACTAGGATGCGTCATCTTAGTCCCCCTTTGCACTCGACCTGAGTCCGAAGAACAGGGGACCGGACCACTTGCTGCCGGTGATGACGCGGGCGATTTCCGACAGCGAGCGATAGCGCTTGCCGCGATAGATCGCGCCGTGATCCAACACCGTCACCTGGTGCCGATTGCCGTGCCATTCGCGGAGCAGCACGGTTCCAGGCGTCGCGCTGCGAGCCGGTTCGATCCGGATGGGCTTTCGCTCGCTGGCATCGCCGGCCGCGCGCTCCAGCGACCGGCGAATCTCGGGTTTGAGGGCCCCGAAGGACCGTTCCTGCAGCCGGTAGGCGATCGCTCCCCGAAGGAATTCCTGGCTGCTGTTGCGCGGCGGTTCAGTTCCGTAAAGCGACCGCCAGCGCTCCTTCAGCCCCTCCCTGGATAAGCTGGTCAGGTCAGCCAACTGCTCCGCGACCGGTGCTGAACCAGCGGTTGTGGGGTTCCGTCTCATGTGGTGCCCGCCTCTTCTCCGGGCTGACACACACACATTGCTCTTGTCGCAGCGGGCATCCAGTCCCTGCGAACCGTCACTTTTCGCGAAAGTGACGGGTCGGGAGAGGGGAATTCGAGCTTCCCCTGGCCTTCTTTTGGTGGGCAGTCGCATGTGGTGATCCCATAATCTGCATTCGCCTTCCAATCGCCCATTTCAAGACGCCGTCAATAGCGAGCGGCTTTCCCGCTCGAAAGGACCGAAGCGCGATGACTCGCTTCACGCGAGCAACAGAGCAAACCTGCCCAGCGAGCCGATACGGCTTGGGAGATCGAAAGAAATGAAACAAGCGAAATTGATCAAAGAAAACGCGCAGAACCTTCTGGTCGAAACCTCGTCAGTGCCCCAGCGCGATCAGATGGGCGCCGCCCGGCTGCCTGGCAAGAAGGCGGTTCGGAAGAGGACTGCCCCGAGAAAGGCCAAGGCCGCACGGCTGCTCGGGAAGCAGATGAAGTTGAAGTCAGACAAGCTGGTGTGCCGCTATTGCGGGAGCGACGACCTGGCTCCGAGCTTCATCAAGCGGCAGGATCGCCGATGCCGCAAGTGTTTCAGTAAACGCTACGGGTCGGCGGCACGTTTCCGCTTTCGCCTTTGCCCTCAATGGGTGTAGAGTAAACCTAAGTGGCGTTTCCCAGGCTCATCGGTTTCTCGAGCTCTGCAAAGGCGATTTTCGAGCTACACGGAACTTCGTAATGCGTCGCTACCCTGGTCGCATCACCCTGTTCAGAGCTAGTGAGGACCCTGCGAGAACGTTCCCCGCTCTGGATCCGACCTTGGGGTGGGGTGAATGGGCCGCTGGAGGGGTCGAAGTTCATGCCGTGCAGGGCAACCACGCCAACATGGTTTACCACCCCCATGTCCAAGTGTTGGCTCTCAAACTGAAGACTTGCCTTAGCCAGGTGCGATCACCTGAGGAATCGTTCACCGGTGTAATTAGGCCACGGACCGGCTTAATGAGGGACTCTCAATGAACAACGACGATAAAGAAAACAATACAAACTATAAGGTCGTCGTCAACGACGAAGGACAGTACTCGATTTGGTCTGCCGAGCGAGAAAACCCTGTCGGCTGGCGGGATGGAGGGAAGAGCGGCTCCAAGGCGGAGTGCCTGGCTTACGTTAGAGAAGTGTGGACTGACATGAGGCCACTCACCCTGAGGAAGAACATGGACGAGCCTGAAAGCCGGCCGCGCGGACTCTAGATGTGAGCCAGCCCACGACCGACACTGCGACTCTGGGTTCCTGGATAGCAGGCCGCAAGGCTAACCCACGGGCCCGGCTCCGCTTGTTCTGCTTCCCGTACGCGGGAGGCAGTGCCCTGATGTTTCGCGCCTGGTCCAACGCCTTGCCAGCGGATGTCGAGGTCTGCCCAATTCAACTCCCCGGACGGAGTACCCGGTTGATGGAGCGTCCTTTCACTGAGCTTGCACCGCTTATCCAGGCTCTAACCCGAGCGCTATCTTCACTTCTGGACAAGCCCTTTGCGATCTTCGGCCACAGCCTGGGCGCATTGGTTGGCTTTGAGCTCGCACGTCGGCTCCGCAGACAGTATGGTGTAAATCCCGTTCGCCTGTTTGTCTCCGCGGGCTGTGCGCCTCAGATCCCTCGTCGAGGCTCACCGATCCATATTTTGCCCGGAAGAGAATTCTTGGCGCAAGTGAGCCGCCTCAACGGTATCCCGATGGAGGTGTGGAAGGACGAGGAACTAATGGAGATCGTCCTTCCTTCCTTGCGGGCAGATTTCACAGTTTACGAGACCTATGTGTACTCGGTCGAGCCTCCCCTTAACTGCCCCATCTCAACCTTTGGCGGCTCGCAGGATGGCAAAGTGAGCCGCAGCGACCTTGAAGCTTGGCGCGATCAGACAACGGCCTCCTTTGCGTTGCGAATGCTTCCCGGTGACCACTTCTTCCCGAACACAACTCAGCCTCTCCTTCTTCAGATGCTCTCTCGGGAACTGCAGCAGGACTGCTGAGACCGACCACGTGACCATAGCGTCCACCACCGTTTTTGGGCCTGCGCCGTGGCGTCTCCCGGGAAAAACCTCGTTACTAGGCAATGACGAGGTGCATGTCTGGCGAGCCGAGCTGGACCACAATCCGTCACAGATAAATAGCTTGCTATATACGCTTGCAGAAGACGAACGGGCGAGAGCCGAGCGGTTTTACTTCCAGAGAGATCGCGAGCGCTTCATCGTCGCTCGCGGAATGCTCAGGCGGATTCTCGGCTTTTATTTGAACAGAGCGGCGGAATCCGTCTCGTTCTGCTACGGCTGCCAGGGTAAGCCTGCCCTGGCCGGGGAATCCGGCGAGAATAAGATTCATTTCAACATGTCCCATTCTCACGGACTGGCCCTCTATGCGGTTACTCGCGGGCGCGAGCTCGGCATCGACCTCGAATTCATGCGCGAGGACCTGGAAGTAGAGCAGCTAGCCGAGCGATTTTTCTCGCAGCGTGAGATTGTGACGCTCCGGGCGCTTCCGGCCGGCCATCGGAAACACGCCTTCTTTCTGTGTTGGACCCGCAAGGAAGCATATATCAAGGCGAGAGGCGAAGGACTTTCGCTGCCCCTGGATCAGTTCGACGTTCTCGCTGATTCCCGGGGAACCTGCGGCGCTGCTGGGCACCCGCCCAGATTCAGGCGAAGCGCTTGGTTGGTCTCTAGCGGAGTTGAGCGTTGCGCCCGGCTATGTATCCGCTGTTGCGGTCGAAGGACACGGATGGTCTCTCTCCTGTTGGCGATCGCCGGGTTTACTTAGCAATAGTGCGGCCATCTTGACTGACTAATGCGTAACGGTCCGTTCGCAATAGTATGATTCGTACCTGAGCGAGCGGTTCGTCTACGGCACTGAGCGCAAGCTGGCGGAACTGATGAGCCGCGACCTGCGCGGGCTCGGCCTGGTCGCGCTGCTGATCGACGGGTACACTTCGGCGAGCACGTGGTGCTGGTGGCGGTGGGGGTCGATGAGCGCGGCGGCAAACACGTGCTGGGCCTGCGCGAAGGGGCGACCGAGAACGCGGCGGCGGTCAAGGCCTTGCTCGCCGACTTGGTCGAGCGCGGGCTGGATACCAACCGCTCGTTGTTAATCGTGATCGACGGGGCCAAAGCGTTGCACAAGGCGGTGGTCGAGGTGTTCGGCCGCCGTGCGCTGATTCAGCGCTGCCGCGAGCACAAGAAGCGCAATGTCACTGACGCCCTGCCCGAGCGGCTGCGCAGTTCGGTCCGCAGCGCGATGAATCAAGTCTACGCGACCCGCGACGCCCGCAGCGCTCGGCGCCGGCTCGACAATCTCACGCGCCGGCTCGAGCATCAGGACCCCGGCGCCGCCGCCTCGCTGCGCGAGGGAGTAGAGGAAACCCTGACCGTGATGCGCTTGGGACTGCCCGAGAATCTCGCACGGGTGCTGTCATCCACCAACTTGATCGAGAATCTGTTCAGCCGGGTGCGCGCGATCGGACGCCGGGTCAAACGCTGGCAGAGCGGCACCATGGTGCTGCGCTGGACCGCGGCTGGAGTGCTCGAAGCCGAACGCGGCTTCCGCAAATCGCCGGCTATCGTGCCACGGCGACCCTGCTCGCCGCCCTGCGCGCCCACGACGCCCAACTCAATCGTGCTGAGGGAAAACTTGACACGGCACAGAATGCCGCCTAACTGACTATGCAGCCGCTACGCAATTCCAACAGCGCAACGGACATTGCCCCTGAAGGTTGCGCCAGCGCTCACTATTACTGAGGCGCAGCTCGACGAATTCGTAAATGCGATGGAGGCGGTCGTGAAGCTCATGCATACTTCGACCAGCTTCTGGACGGAGGCAATCGGAATGGCGCGCCGAACAATCCATGTCATCTGAGAACAGCGAGGGAGCTGCCTCGACGGTGATAATGCCTAATGACTATCCATCGAATTGCCGCCGCGATCGGAATAACTATCGTCGTCGCGCTTGGCTCTCCGGTTCTTACCGTAGCATCCGCGCAATCGCGCTTTGGCGTTCTGGAGTTGGATCCAGCCAAGACGCGAGTGGAGTTCAGGCTTGGCGGCGCGCTCCACACCACGCACGGTAAATTCCAACTCAAGCGCGGAATTATTAAAGCCGACTCTGCCACAGGCCACGCCGAGGGCTCAGTCGTCGTCGATGCTGCAAGTGGCGAAAGCGGCGACAGCCTGCGCGACAATCGGATGAAGGCGAGCGTGCTCGAAGCGCAGATCTATCCTGAGATCACTTTCAATCCGCAGCACTTCGACGGGCATCTCGACGATCAGGGCAATTTCCAGGCGAAGCTGGAGAGGGTCCTGGTGCTACATGGTGGCCAGCACCAGACTGTCATCGAGGCGCAGGGAAAGTTGAAGGGCGACGACCTAGTCGCGACGGCCCACTTTTCCATTCCGTACGTTGAATGGGGCCTCAAAGATCCGAGCGTTCTCTTTCTGACAGTCGCCAAGGAAGTAGACATCGACATAGCAATGACGGGGCACATCACCTGGCCCGCAGCTGACGCGGCTCAACCCGCCGACCAACGACCTCGGCCTGTTTCCGGTGGTTCGTTAAGCGGCGCTTTCTCGAAGTGACCTCGACACCCGCCTGCCAGGCTCGGCGATTTCTTGGCGGTTCGGCCGGTAAATCCAGCCTGTCGTTCGCGATTTCGGAACCTTCCAGACGGCAGGGGCCCGGTGATGGGCTGATTGATATCCATGGTCTCAGTTCCTTAGGGGACTTGACTTAATGCGCATATATCTCTATAAATATAAAAATATGAAGAAATCAACCGTAATCGCGGCGCTGGGCGCGCTGGCGCAAGAGACTCGGCTCGACATCTTTCGTCTGCTGGTGCAGAAGGGTCCCGAAGGGCTGCCGGCCGGCGAGATCGGCACGCGGCTGGGTCAGCCTTCGCCGACGCTGTCATTTCACCTGAACCAACTCAGGTTTGCGGGCCTGGTAAAGTCACGGCGCGAGAGTCGGTCGATCATCTACAGCGCCAATTTCAAGGCGATGAACGATCTGCTCGCGTACCTGACCGAGAACTGCTGCGGCGGCCGGGCGGAGTTATGCAGTCCCGCCGCCGAGCCGGGCTGCGGAGCCGAATGTGCGCCTCAACAAATTGCCACGCCAAAAAATAGTCGGAGGGTATCGGTATGAAACGATTTCACGTTCACGTCCGGGTCGATGACCTTGATTCTTCGGTGCGCTTCTATTCCACGCTATTCGGCACCGAGCCCGCGGTACTCAAACCCGAGTATGCGAAATGGATGCTCGACGATCCGCGCGTCAATTTCGCGATCACTGCGGGATCGACCTCGGTGGGTCTGGATCATCTGGGCCTGCAGGTCGAATCGGATGAAGAACTGGCGACTATCGCGGGACGGCTCGACGCCGCCGGGCAGTCGGTGGTCAAGCAGGAGAACGCCGCGTGCTGCTACGCGCGCGGCAATAAAGGCTGGGTGTCCGATCCGAGCGGCATTTCGTGGGAGACGTTTCACACCTTCGGTGAGAACACGGTCTACGGCAACGACCGCGCCCCGCGTCCAGCCGCTGCGGCCAAACCACCCGCCTCCGATTCGTGCTGCGCACCGGCCCCTTCTTCGGCCAGCGCGTGCTGCGGCGCATCGAAAGCCCAAGCGTGAATCGAACCTCACCGGACGATCGCGCCGTGGCCAATAGGGAATACAACGTCCTGTTTTTATGCACGGGCAATTCCGCACGCAGCATCATGGCCGAATGCGCGATCGGACGGTGGGGCAAGGGAAAGTTCAAAGGTTTCAGCGCCGGAAGCCATCCCAAGGGCGCCGTCCACCCGATGACGCTCAAGCTGCTCCGAGAGCTGAACTACGACACCTCAAACTTGCGCAGCAAGAGCTGGGACGAGTTTTCCGCGTCCGGACAGTCCGCCGCTCGACTTCGTGTTCACGGTTTGCGACCAGGCGGCAGCTGAACAGTGCCCGGTATGGCCGGGCCAGCCGATAACCGCGCATTGGGGCGCCTCCGACCCTGCGGCGTTTCGAGGCAGTGACGAAGAGACGCGCCGCTTCTTCTTTCGCATCTACCGGGAACTCGAGAATCGAATCAAGATCTTCACGAGCCTGAGAATCGAGACACTCGACAGCTTCGCTCTGGGGCAGCGAGTGAAAGAAATCGGCAAAATCAAGCTTCCCGAAGGGCGCGAACCGTAGCCAAGTCCCACACCTCCGCCGACACACGCAGGAGTGCGCAATGAGTGCAACGATGACGATGGCACAGACGCCGGTCCTTCGCCGGCTCTCGTTTCTCGACCGCTACCTGACGCTATGGATTTTCCTGGCGATGGCGGCCGGGATTGCGCTGGGGGCGACGGCGCCAGGCGTACGGATCATTTTCGATCGGCTGAGTGTCGGCACTACCTCGCTACCAATCGCGATTGGCCTGATCCTGATGATGTATCCACCGCTGGCCAAGGTTAACTATGACGAGTTGGGCGACGTCTTTCGGGACTGGAAAATCCTCGGTCTCTCGCTGGTTCAGAACTGGATAATCGGTCCAATCCTGATGTTCGCGCTCGCGGTAATTTTCCTTCGCGACCGTCCGGAGTATATGACCGGCCTGATCATCATCGGCCTCGCGCGATGTATCGCGATGGTAATCGTCTGGAACGATCTCGCCGGCGGCGACACGGACTATTGTGCCGGCCTGGTTGCGTTCAACTCGATCTTTCAGGTGCTCTTCTTTTCGCTCTATGCGTTCGTATTCGTGACGGTGCTCCCCCGATGGCTCGGATTGGGCGGCGCTATCGTTGATGTCACGATCGGCAAGATCGCGGAAAGCGTCGGCATCTATCTCGGCATCCCGTTCATCGCGGGTCTGGCCACCTGGAAAACTCTCACCCGGCGCAAGGGCAAACCCTGGTATCGCGAGCGTTTCGTTCCGAAGATAAGCCCGCTCACGCTGGTGTTTCTTCTCTTCACGATCGTCGTGATGTTTTCCATCAAGGGTGCGAGAATCGTGCAGTTGCCGCTCGACGTAGTCCGCATCGCGATTCCGCTGCTGCTCTATTTCACGATCATGTTCGCGCTGTCGTTCGTGCTGAGCCGGCGCGTCGGCGCCACCTACCCGCAGACTGCGACCTTGTCCTTCACTGCGGCCTCGAACAATTTCGAGCTGGCAATCGCAGTCGCGGTGGCGACCTTCGGGATCGACAGCGGCGCGGCATTCGCAGCGGTAATCGGGCCTTTGATTGAGGTTCCGGTGATGATCGGGCTGGTCGATGTCTCGCGGCTGGCGCAGCGCAGATATTTTCCGGCGCTAGCCGCCACAATCGCGCGACCCGAGCGGCGCGAGGTCAAGAGCGCATAATGACATCGAAAATCGCTCTGTCTGAAGGCCGCCAGCGGTCAACTGCTTGACATATGCATTTATGTGCATATATGCTTTAATCAATGAGGCCGCATGCTCCCATGCCCGTTCCCACCCGCCGCAGCCGAGAGCGCGCCGCCCACGAGTTGGGAGCGATCGTCGACTCGGAGCTGTTCCGCGCACTGTGCGAACCGGTGCGCATCGAGATCGTGAAGTTGCTCACCGCGCGTGGACGATCAGATGTGCAGACGATCGCCGCGCAGGTTCCGCAGGACCAATCCGTGGTCTCGCGCCATCTCGCCATCCTGCACCGGGCCGGCGTGGTGCGCCGGGAGAAGGTCGGGCGGCAAGTGTTTTTCGAACTCGACGGGAGCAATGTCGTGACGCGTATGGAGCGGATGATCGAGCAATTCCGGTCGATCATCCCGTTGTGCTGCCCGCCGCGTAGCGAACCGTAACGCCAGACAAGACGAGAAGTGAGAGGAGACCAAGATGAGCACCGCACAGACGAAACCACCCGAAAAGGTCCGCGAAATGGTGCGCCAGCGTTACGCTGAGATCGCGCGCGACGGCAGCGTGAATCCCGCTGCTGGCTGCGGCGGCCCGCAGCCGGCGCAGATCGCCGAGCGTATCGGATACTCAGCCGAAGACACCACGACGGTCCCGGAGGGCGCCAACCTTGGCCTCGGCTGCGGCGCGCCGCTCGCCGCGGCCGCCTTGCGCGAGGGCGAGACCGTGCTCGACCTTGGATCGGGCGCCGGCTTCGATGCCTTCCTGGCGGCGCGCGCGGTCGGCCCCACGGGGCGGGTGATCGGCGTCGATATGACCGACGAGATGCTCGCCAAGGCCCGCGCGAACGCGCGCCGGGCCGGCCTGAGCAACGTCGAGTTCCGCAAGGGCTATATCGAGGCCTTGCCGGTGGAGGACGCCAGCATCGACGTGGTGCTCTCCAACTGCGTGATCAACCTGGTCCCCGACAAAGCAACGGTGTACCGCGAAGTGGCTCGCGTGCTGCGCCCCGGCGGACGAATGGTAATCAGCGACGTGGTACTCAATGAACCGCTGCCCGAGGTGATCGCCGCGGATGTGGCGGCGCTGACCGGGTGCGTCGCCGGCGCCGCGCTGCGTGACCAGTACCTGGAGACTATCGCTGCCGCCGGCCTCTCCAATATTGAGGTTGTGAACGACAGAGGTTACGGCGCGGTGGCGCTTACCATGGTGCCGGAACAGATGCTCCGCCAAGCGGAGGCCGCCGGGATCGACGTTCAACGCGTCGCCGATACGGTCCGCTCACTGACCATCCGGGCGCGGAGGCCGCAACGCACGTAGCCCACGAGGCGCGCGCTCCTATGCGACGGCGACAAAAGAACCCCCTTTTTCGGTGCAGCCTCAGCGGGGAGTTAACCGCGCAGATGGCTTCCGCCCTCCGTCGCAGCCGGCCATGAGCCAGACCTCCGATCCGGTCCGGCTCTACACGGATAGAAGCCGAAGCTACATTCGCTTCGTCCGCTTTGTAGGCTACCCGCAGGGACTTCGCGCCTACTTCTCGGCGTCGCCGCTCCTCCGCTCCGGTCTCCGCGTTCTCGATGCGGGCTGTGGGACCGGAATCGTCACCCTCGCCCTACGAGAGGCTCTGCTCCGGCGTGGGTTTCATCTCGGACCTTTTCACGGTTTCGATCTCACTCCGGCGATGCTCGAGTGCTTCCGTCAGACCCTTCGCACGTGGGAGATCGAGGGCATCGAGGTGGTCCAGGCCGATGTCCTTCGACTGGATACTCTGCCGGGGTCCTGGAACCACTACGACCTCATCGTCTCCGCGTCCATGCTGGAATATCTTCCACGGGATCGGCTAGTTGAGGCGCTGGCTGGCTTGCGTGGACTTCTGAACCGGGAAGCGAGCTTGGTGCTCTTCATCACCCGTCGCAACTGGCTCATGCGGCCACTCATCGGCCGATGGTGGGAGGCGAATCTTTACGAGGTGGTGGAGCTGGAGGAGTCCTTTCGTTGCGCGGGCTTCTCGAACATCGCATTTCGGAAGTTCCCGCTCTCATTCCGCCACCTCGCTATGTGGGGTCATATCGTTGAGGCGCGATGAAGTCGCAGGCGTCGAGCATTCCGCGGGCAGGATCGCTGAAATCGGCGCGTGTGCGGCAGATTTCGATCATCTCGCGCGACCAGAGAAAGCCGCGCGAGCATGAAGCGGCGATTTCCGCAATTTCGCTGCGTGGGGCGGTTGTTCGGTCGCGCGGCGAGTATGGGACTACTGGGCCGGCGCTAGCAGCGGCCGCTGCTGGTCTCGCCAATCGAGGGGCAAATCGGCACGTCGGGTCGGCTCTTCGATGGACTGCATGTCACTACCGAAAACGACTCTTACGACTTGCGCCGCACCGCGGCCAGCCACACGATCGGCCTGGCTATCTTCCGGTTCGTTGAGATCGCTCCCGCCGCCTCGCGGTCGATCAACTCCGATGACGAGCGCCAAGCGAATAACGCCGCACCCGCCGCGAGGCCGCCCAGAGAGTACAAGTAGTAGACCTGCTGCAGGCCGAATCCGGCGAGCATCAGACGGACGCCACCCTTGGCGTAGAAAAGCCGGTAGAGCCGCCGGTTGATCGCGAGCGACGCGGCTAGCAGCATGATGAACATCACCACCGCCGCGCGCCAGAATAGTAGTGGCGCACAAGCCACCAACCCGACTGCGACGACGGCAGCGATGCGCTGATCCCACGAGAAGTTGAGATCCGAAGACAGACCTCCGCGCTCCAGACAGAGGACGGTCCACGGAATGGCTCGCCGCGTGAAGTCGGTTGCGAGCAGGGACCCCAGCGTCCATCGCTTCAAGTGAGTGACGCGCAGGCCGGGGTCGATTCGAATTCGCTTGCCGATATCGGTCAGGCGATAACCAAATTCGACATCCTCAATAGAAGGCGCGACGTAGCGCTTTTCATCGAAACCGCCCAACGCCACAAAAGTCTGGCGACGGACCAGTCCGCACGCGCCCCAGAAGCTGCTTATCGGGCCCGCCGCTCGCTGATGGAAAAAATGATGAGCAAGATTCTTGAACCTGCTCACCGCCGAACTCTCGGGCGGCGATTCGTCGTAGGAGCCGACGATCGCGTCGAACGCGAGGTCCATAACATCCTCGCGTGCACGCGCGAGCGCTCCCGCCGCCAGCACCACGTCAGCGTCGAGAAAGAATAAGACCGCGTTTGCCGCTTCTGCCGCGCCGCGATTTCGGGCCGCAGCGGCCCCCCGATGACTGGGCATCGCGATCACTTTGACCCCCAAGCGCTTGGCAACCTCGGCGGTCCCGTCATCGGAGTGATCGTCGACCACGATCACTTCATCATCGCCGGTGGTCTGCGTAACGATCGCCTCGAGACATCGGGCCAGCGTGTGCGCGGCATTGCGCGCGGGCACGATCATGCTGAGGGCGGTTGGCTCAGGGTTCGTCATCAGACAGGGCGAGCGGCAGTCCCGGTGGGACCGCCGCGGAGCGTAGTGGAGCGGAGTTCGGCGCGGTCCGCATCGGCACCATCCGCGACCCCGGGTCGGACCGCTGCGACTCCTCTTCCAGGTACTCGGCATCGGAGTTCACGCGCCACAGGTCGTACGACGCGCCCATGATGTTTCTCGCTGCCATCAGACCGGTCATCATCGCGTGGTCCTGATTGTTGTACTTGTGCATCCCGTTGCGGCCGATCAGTTGCAAATTGATCGCGTCGCGGCTGATGAACTCGCGGACGCGAGCTACGTTGGCGCGGTAATCGCGGTCGTAAACCGGATACGCGTTGCGCTGGCGGACGACCACGCCGTCGAACGGCCGCGCAATCGCCGGCCAGTCCGAGCATCGCGAGTTCCGCCTGCGCCATCGCCAGCAGACGGTCGTCGGGAGTCTCCCACAAACCGTCGCCTGCGGCGCAGAAGTACTCCAGTCCGAGCATTGTGAACCGCGGGTCGGGCACCATCGCGGCGCTCCAGTTCTTGAAGTTCTGGATCCGGGCAACTTTCACCCTCGGGTCGTGCACGTAGATCCACTGATCCGGGAACACCGACGGCTGGTCGAGGATCATCGCGACCACCATAAAGTCGCGGTACTTCAGCGAGCACGCGGCATGTTTCACTGCGGCCGGCGGTGGCGGGTCGAGGGCGGGGACCAGATCCGCGATCGCCATCGTGGAAAGGAAATGCTCGCCCGGCCAGGTACGCTCGCCGCTGCTGCCCGAGGTGACGACCGAGGTTATTCGCCGGCCGTTGCGGATGAGGCGGATGACGCGCTCGCCCATCTGGATGCGGCCGCCAAGTTGCCGTACGCGTGCGGCGGCGGCTTGCCAGACCTCGCCGGGACCGAGCGCGGGATAGCGGAACCGGTCGGCCAGAGTCTTTACCGATCGGCCACCCCGGGTGGGCAATCGCAGAGCGCTGCGCAGGATCGAGCCCAAGGTGAGCCCACGAATTCTCTGCGCACCCCAATCGGAGCTGATTTCCTTGCAGCTCACTCCCCAGACTTTTTCGGTGTAGGTCTTGAAGAACATCTCGAACAATCGACGGCCGAATGTCGCGACCATCCAGCCCTCGAAGTTGTCGCTCGCGCGCCGCGGGATGACCCGGGCAACCGCATAGCTCCATCCGCACGCGAGCGCCTGGCCAAATCCGAGGTTGGTGAGCGCGTCGTGCAGCTCCAGCGGGTACTTGAAGAATTTTCCGCGGAAATAGATTCGTGAGAGCCGCGCACGGGTTTGAAGGCGCGAGCCAAGCAGTTCGTCCCACAGCTCCTCGATCTCGCGGCTTTTGGAGTAGAAACGATGTCCACCGATATCGAAGCGGAATCCCTTGTAATCTACGGTTCGTGAAAGACCGCCGACCTGCGCTCCATCCTGTTCGAGTATCTCCACCGGACGGCCGGCCTTGGCCAGTTCATAGGCCGCGGTCAGGCCCGCCGGACCACAGCCTATGATTACAGTGGGAGCAGTTTGCACTGAATCAGAATACCCGCAAGCCTAATACCGATACCGAGATTCTAAATTGAAAGCGAGGGCGAAGCGATCTGGTCCGGCTCGGATTTCCACAAAACCGGGACCCTCCGCGAATCGCGAACAAGTGTCGACGAAAATCACGGCTGGCATATGTCGCATCAGCACGCCGGTTGGCCCGGAGGTGATTCCGGGTAGCTTCTCTTTCACCTACGATATCTGTGAATCGGAGCCGGTCGCTCCATACTGACTAGACTTTTCGAAGCTTTCGGAGTTTTTGGTATGCACAGGCTTTCATGACCGACTCGTTGCAGCGAAACCTCGGCGTCAGCCACCTGCGTTCTGTCGCTTGGCCGTTCCCGCATGCGCTCGCCGATCAGTTCTTCCGCCCCGCCGTATACGAGAAGCTGCGTGACGAGTTTCCCAGCATCGGGGCGAGGTCGGGGACCGGCAACGGGCAGCACTCGCTGTATTGGGGGGATGAGGAGTACGAGCGACATCTGAAGCGGAGTCCTTCCTGGGAGGACGTCTTTCACATGATCCAGAGCCAGGCGTTCGTCAACTTCATGATCGACCAGTTCGGGGGCTACTGGGAGCGCGACGGCTGCACGCTCGATCTCTCCAGGGCGCGCTACATTCCGTACATCGAGGATCGAATAGACAAGGAACGTCTGAGCCTGCGCCGAGTAGAGCACGACCCGCACGAGCTTTGGTGTCGGCTCGACTTCTCGGAATCCAACGAGGGCAGCTACGGACCTCTGCATCGGGATCAACGTCGCCGGCTGATCTCGATGCTCGTCTATTTCGACCGCCCGGAGGACGCCGCCAGTCTCGAGGGCGGACTGATGCTCCATCGATGCGGGATCGATCTCCAGCTCTTGCGTAGACTCCTGAACGGTCGCGTCCCCAAGGCCTACTCGCTCGTGCGTGACCGCGTAGCCACGACCACCAGGGTACCGGCGCGAGCGAATCGCATGGTCGTGCTTCTGAACACCAACCGGTCCTGGCACTCCGTTCCGAAGGCCCAACCCGCGCGTCTCCCGGCGCGGCACGTCAGGATCGTGATATCGAGCTCGGTCGATATCTGGGGCTAGGAGGTCTGATCGGCGCGAGGCTCGTCGGAGCGAGCGCAGGAGCTGGCCGCACGCCCAGCAGGCGGCGGCGCGGGCGACGCGCTCGACCCATGCAAGGCGCTTGCGGCCCCCAGCTCCCATGCGACCACGCCGGCGACGAGAAAGCCCAGGAGAACAGCGGCGTCACGAGCCGAGTATCGTTGACGCTCCACGGTGTGCCGAAACACCTGCCAGCGTTCCTTGTAACTGAGTGGACGGACATCGACGATACGGCCGTACGAGGCGCTGCTGCGCCCGTAGATGAACTGCTTGCGCAGCAACGCGGTAGATCCCGTCAGCTCGAGGTGCCGCACCCTTGCATCCGGACGGAATACGACCGCTTGATCACCGAGAGCATCCAAGACCTGGCGCACGAAGACCGTGTCCGAACCTCGCGGGCGCTCGAGGAACGGGCCATGGTCCTCAAATGCGGAACGCCTGACCGCCATGTTGTTGGTATGGCCATAGTACAGATCGAGTAGGCTCCCGGAGAACACGAACTCTCCCTTCGCGCGCTCATACTGGGACCAGAGCGCGAGAATCGGAGACGCGGACGCGGGTACGCGGTGGCCGAGAACGATCTCGACGCGTGGATCATCCAAGGCCGCCATGATGCGCCGGAGCCAGTCGTGTTGCGGCGTGCAGTCGGCGTCGGTAAAGGCGAGAACCGAACCGCGCGATGCCTCCACGCCGCGGTTGCGCGCTGAGTACGACCCTACGCGAGGTTCGGAAACCAGACGCACCGAATGGAACTCGCGAACGATTAAAGCCGACTCGTCACCGGAGCCGTTGTCGACCGCGACGATCTCGTAGGGCCCGTCACTGAAATCCTGAGCGAGCAGGCTCTCCAGACAGGGGCGCAGCCACTGCGCCGCGTTGCGGAAGGGAACGATGATCGAGGCCGCGGGTTTTCCAGAGCGCACCTCAGCGCGCGCTTCCCGCGTGTCGGCCTTCCGTTCGAGGCTCCGCTGCTTACGCTCGTCCAAAATCCACCGTCCAGTCGGTGGCCCTTCGCATGGCGGAGGCCACCTCCGGCAGCACGCGGTCGATCTCCACCATGTCGGCCAGGGCCGCGGTCTCGGCACCATCGACGGTCGCGAAGATCTGCGGCAGCCGGCGCCGGATCAGATCCAGCGCCCAGGCCTGCGTATCGTTGACCGCCAGCGGGTCGATCCAGAACTTTTGGTTGATGCCCTGATCTTGGAAGATGTAGTGATAGTGCGGCGAGTCGTGGAGGCAGTTGACCCGAAAGCGTTCCAGGAGCCGTCCGCCGTCGTGCTCGGTGAAGACGTGCAGCGACACGCCAGGATCGCTGTGGCGTGGCAGGCGTCGCTCCACACCGAAGGTGACGGAGCCGGCACGAATGTATCGAGTGTTTTCATCATGGATCGGGTTGCGCAGTGGGACGGCCTCCAGGCCGGTCAAGTTCCCGAGCCTGCGCCGCGCCATTGATCGGCTCCACTGTTTACGGCCCTCGTTGACGGCCCGTTCGATCCGGCCGCGCAGGCTCCGCACGAAGGCCAGGCGCTCGGACAGCTCGTTGACGAAGTGGCGGACACGATCCACACGCGACTGGCGCGCCACGACCCAGTCGATGTTGCTTCGGTAGTGTGCCAGGTTCCACTTCGTCTTCACGCGCGCATTGGAAGCGACCGCCTTGCTCGTGTCCCAGCGAAAGAAGAAGAACGCGCGTTCATCGGCGCGAACGGGCGGCGGCGGCACGAAGTGTACGCGGCTGGAGGGCTCGAATACGATCGGAACGTTCTTGGCGCGCAGTGCCAGTGAGAGATCCACGTGCTCGCGCGTGTTGAGCGTCTCGTCGAGCTGTCCAACGACCGAGAAGACGCTCGTTCGAAACAAGAGGCAATGCATCTCGAGCCACTCGACCCGCCTGCGGCCCTGGTCGGGGTCGAACTCGCTCGTTCGAGTCCAACCTCCGATCCGGGACCGGTGCCCGGGACTTCCAATGGCGAGTGAGGCGGGGCCGAGCCTGCAGTCGAAGTGCACCTTGCTGAACTTGAGGACGGCTGGACGGGCCACGCCGGCGGACTCCTCCTCGCAAGCAGCGAGGAGCCGCTCGAGCCATCCCGGCTCCACGAGCACGTCGTTGTCGATCAGACAGACGAACGCATCGTTCTCGCTGTTCTCACAATGGGTGGCGGCGACGACGTGGTTTCGACTCTCGTTCGGCAGCAGATAGCGGTCGAATCTGAGAACGTCAACGGGCGCGTTCGCGGGCAGGGCCTGCTCGACTTGGCTGCGGTAGCGCTCCGGTGTGTTGCAGTCGACGATCACAAGCCGGTACGGCACGCTCGTGTGTTCGACGATTCGTCTGATCGCCTCAGCTGCCAAGTTGAACCGCTCGCGGGGTATGACCCCGATCGTTACCGATGGCGTGGTCCCCATAGTCGGCGCGCTCCGTTGCGATACCGGGTCGCCGATCTAAGTTCCGGCGTTCCGAACTTGAAGGTCTAGCGACTCTGCATCTGCTGTAGAAAACCCCCTACGCCCTTATCCGGACTCCCGTTTTGAGTTCTCGGCCCGACCGATAACGTACACCCACCCCCGTTAGTATGGAATTGTGGTTCGCAAAAATCACCGGGGTGACTTGAAACGAGCTAAATTGTGACCACTTTGAAGGTAGAAGAGCGAAAACAAGAACCTCCGGTGCATGATATACCGAGATTCTAAATTGAAAGCGAGGGCGAAGCGAATTGGTCCGGTTCGGATTTCCGCAAACCGCGACCCTCCCGCGCCACGAGGGCGGCAGCGGAAACTATCGGCCACTTCGGATCCTGAATAATTTGCTATAGTCCGTTGAGGTGTCTGGCTGACGGCGAAGGCGGATCTGGCCAAGTCAAGTGCGCGTTGAGAGGTCGCCCCAGCCAGTGACTTATTGGTGAGCCGGCCTCTAAACTTTCTGTTAATCACAACTTTTTACCCGCCTTACTGCTTCGGCGGCGACGGCATATATGTTTCCCGGTTGGCGCATGCACTGGCTGAGCAGGGCCATCAGGTCAACGTCATTCACTGCGTCGATTCCTATCGTCTGCAGCATCCGCCGAACCGCGACGGAGACGTTGATTTGCGCCCAAATCTAAGGGTGCATAGCCTGCGAAGCGGATATGGATTTCTTTCGCCGCTGCTTTCCCATCAGACCGGACAGCCGTTGCTCAAACAACGGCGCATTCAGCAGATCGTGAACCGAAGCCAACCCGACGTGATTCATTATCACAACGCGTCGCTTTTCGGTCCCCAGGTTTTGGCCCTAAGGCGTGAAGGCGGCGAGATGGTGAAGCTCTACACGACGCATGAGTATTGGCTGATTTGCCCGACGCATGTCCTGTGGAAGTTCAACCGCCGCACGTGCGAGAAGCCTCAGTGCATTCGATGTATGGCGCTCGCGCGACGGCCGCCCCAGATCTGGCGCTATACCGGAGAGTTGGGGCGATGGATCAAAGAAGTGGATCAATTCATCGCGCCAAGCAAATTCGCCGCTGGGATGCATACCGGGCGGGGCTTCACGCGTCCAATGAGCTATCTTCCGCTGTTTGTCGATATTTCAGATGGCGACGGCCGGCTGCCCAGTCCGCATCCTCGTCCTTACTTCCTGTTCGTTGGCCGTCTCGAAGCCGTTAAGGGCGCGCGTTCGCTAATCGAAGCATGGACGCAAATTTCTGAGCTGGACCTGGTGATTGCCGGCGATGGCTCCGAGGCAGATGATTTGCGGGCCTTAGCCGCCAGTAACCCGCGTGTCACCTTTCTCGGTCATGTCACTCAGCAGGGGCTTGGTCCGCTCTATGCCCACTGCATCGCGTGTATCGTACCTTCGCTGGTCTACGAAGTCTTTACGACAGTTGTGCTGGAGGCATTCACGCACAAGACGCCGGTCATCGCACCCGATCACGGCGCGCTTCGCGAAATGATCAGCGACAGCCGCGGGGGGCTTCTTTACCGAAGTCGGGAGGAGTTACTATCGAACGTCGCGCGTCTCGCGGGTGAACCATCGTTGCGTAAGCAGTTGGGCGACAACGGATACCGGATGGTCAGCGGGCTATGGAGCAAGGGCACACATCTGAAGCGATATTTCGACCTAATCCGTGAGATCGCAATTCGTAAGTTCGGACGCGTACCGTGGGAATAGAAGTCCACGGTGGCTCCTTGGTTAGAACCAATCGCGAGAGCGCCTGATGAAGGGCATCCACTTCGCCGCCATCAGACCCGGCGCCCGTCTATCTGGCCGCGCTACAGGGCAGATTCGCAAAAACACAGGCCAATGAGAGCAATCGCGCTGATCAAAACTCCCGATCATGTCTGTGCGCGCTATCGATTGGCGGCATTTGCGCCGGCACTGGGCGACGCTGGCTGTTCGCTCACCTTCGCGGCAATCCCGCGTGACCCGCTAAGGAGGCTGCGATTATTCTCGAAGGTCGTGGCATTCGACGTGGTGTTTCTGCAGCGCCGATTGCTCCCCGCGTATCAGCTCAAGTACTTGCGCAGGAACGCCCGGCGCTTCATCTTCGACTTTGATGACGCGGTGTTCTATCGCGATTCATATCATCCGATAGGAATTGCCTCCTCGCGGCGGGAGCGTCGATTCGGAAATGTCATGCGCGCGGCCGATTCGGTTATTGCGGGTAACAACTTTCTTAAGGAACACGCCGTTGCAAGTGGGGCGGCCGCGGACTCGGTTCATGTGATCCCCACTTGCGTCGATCCAGGCAGGTATCCACTAGCCAATCATCACCCGAAAGAGACCCTCGACCTGGTGTGGATCGGCTCGTCCTTCACTTTGCATGGCATCGAACGGCGGCGCGATCTTCTCGGAAAACTGGCTGCTCGATTTCCGAAATTACGGCTGCGACTCATATGCGACCGATTCCCGAAGTTTGCGCGCCCGCCGATGCTTCTGATTCGATGGGGCGCACCGACCGAAGCCGCGGAAATCGCCGCCAGCGATATCGGTATCAGCTGGGTGCCCGATGATCCATGGAGTAAAGGCAAGTGTGGGTTGAAGATACTCCAATACTACGCGGCGGGCCTGCCAGTGATAGCCAATCCGGTTGGTGTCCACGGCGAGATGATCCAGTCCGGCATCACCGGCGCGCTCGCCGATTCGGATGAACAATGGATCGATGCGATTGGTTTGTTGGCCGAGCCGGCGGTGCGGCGGCGGATGGGAAAAGCGGCGCGGCAATGCGCAGAACAACGGTACTCGGTTGCCGCGCATCGCGACCGCTTCGTCGAGGTAGTAACCCGATGCGCCCGCGCGGACCGCCGGAGCGCGGCTTTGACCGGGCGCGAAGATCTTCCCGGCAAAGTGTATCTGAACCAAACATGAAGTGGTTTCCGTTTCGCTCTCGCCGCCGGGTCCAGGTGCTTGACGATTCCGAAGACTTTCTCCTGGTCACCTGGGATTCCTGCCGCTTCGATACCTACGTAAAAGCCCAAACTCCCGTGATGGATCAATTCGGCCAGGCAAAGAAGGGCTGGGCGATGGCGACGTACACTCTGCCTTCACACGTGGCGATGTTCCACGGATTTCTGCCCCACGTTTTCGAGCCTCTGCCATTCTACAATCGTCATCTCCAGCAACTATGGCGAATCAGTCATCGCCACGTCCGTAACATGCCGATGGTCACGTTTCCGCCCGGCACGAACATCGTGACTGGATTCCACAAGCGCGGCTATTTCACGGTCGGCATCGCCGCGATGGACTGGTTCCGCGACGCGGCCGCACTGCGCGAAGGCTTCGAGCGCTTTCATGTCACCGGCATCGACGCGCAGGAACAGAATCGACGGCTCTTACGGAGCCTGGAAGCTGATTCGTCATCGCGGCCGTGCTTCGCCTTTCTCAATTACGGCGAAACGCACAGTCCGTTCCGTCACAAGGGCATGCGTGGCCGCAAGAGCGAGGTTGACGAGCGGTTCAGTCTGCCTCGAATCTTCAACCAGCGCGCGATTCTCGAGCAGCACTGGACACTTGACGAGGAAAGCTTCCAGCGCCAAGTCGCGTGCGCGGAGTTCCTCGATTCGCAGATGAGCGAGGTGATCGATTTCTTCCGCGCGCGCGGCCGTCCTGTTACCGTCGTAGTCTGTTCCGACCACGGCGAGTGTTTCGGTGAGAACGGCCTTTACGGGCACGCGTTCTACCATGAGAAAGTCATGGAAGTACCAATTCTGATCTTCCGTCTGAACGCTCCCCCGTTTCCTGCTCCCTAATCGCTGCTCATAATTCCGTATGCCCTGGCTTTCGGATTTCTTATGGCTTGCCTTCCGCGCTGAGTTACCTCTCATTCGTCCCAAGGATAGGTATCGAACGGGTACGCCGAGCATCCGCTCTTTCCGGCGGTTGGATAGTCTTTCTTGGTGAACCCGCGCGATCGGTTCACCAGATCGTGGAAGATCATGCATTTGTCGCGCTGCGTTGGCAGACGCGGATCAGTGTCGACCGCGGCGAGCACTGCCGCTGCCGTTTGAGTGCCGGACGACGTCATCCGTACGCCGCCGCCGGCCGGCGTGTCCAGGATGATGAACTTCGGATTGGTGGGCGCACTGTTGTCCCACGCCGACCATTGCGGCTGCTGACCGTCGCGGCCGCGGCCGGGTGCGCCGCTATAGGCGAACTCGGCCCAGTACGACATCATCTGTTTGCTGAGCGCCAAGCGGCCTGGTTCATTGTCGCTGGAGAAGATGACGTTGGCCTGGCGTCCGAGGTCGTAGTGGCCGAAGACGAACGGGATCTCGAAACCGTGCGCAGCCCCGAGCATGGCCGGTAGATCCGCGCCCATCACATGCGGCTCCTCGTCCCAATCGAAGCGGTAAACGAACACGTTGTCCTGATTGGTTCGCATCGCTGCCGCCGGCTGGTCGGCGCCGCCCGCCTTCCATAACCTGGCCATGTACTCGGCACTAAGGTTGTAACGCGCCTCGTCACGCAGGCGCGGCACGAGCCAGAAAATGCGTTGCACCCGCCTGCGGTCGAAGAACAGGAACAGCTTGTTCTCGTCGCGGTTGGTTCCGGCGATCACGGGGACCCGATTGTACCCGTCGGCCCGCGCGAGATGTTGCAGCGGATCGTTTTGTGGCAGCAGCACGCCGTCGCCAAAGACCTTCGGCAGGTCGATATTGGCCGTTGTGGGCGTCGTCATGTAGGCCGAAAGGATCTCGAAATTCGTCTTCCCGCGCAGGTAACGCTCGACATCTATGGAGCTCATCGCGGCGAGTTGGGTCTTGGCTGCGGCGCGGTCGGCGGCGCGCTGATCTTTGATGAGCAGTTGCAAAAGCACTTCATTGGAGCTGTTCGTGCGGCCCGGTTCGGGATCGTCGGTGAAGTGCTCGGCCTCGGCGATGGTACTCATGTTCAGGCCGCCGCTTTCGGAGATCGCGCGGTGAAACAAGCCGTGCGCCTGCGGGGCCAACAACAGCATGTAGACGTTGTTGGCGCCTGCCGACTCACCGAAGATGGTGACGTTGCCGGGATCGCCGCCAAAAGCGCCCACGTTGTCGCGCACCCATTGGAGCGAACGGATGATGTCGAGGAGGGCGAAGTTACCCGATCGGTCGAGTTCATTGGTGCCGGCGCCTTGCAGCGCGGGATGGCGGAACCATCCGAACGGGCCGACGCGATAGTTGATCGTCACCACCACGACCTTCTGCGTCTCGGCCAGGTTGCCGCCGTTGTACAACTGCCCTGAACCGACCGCGTTACCGCCGCCATGTATCCACACCATCACCGGCCACCGCGCGGTGCCCGTCGGCACGTCGGACTCGGCAGTCCGCGGCGCATAGACATTGAGGTAGAGACAATCCTCGCTGCCGACAAGCTGCCCCGCTTTGCCATCGAAGCCGCCGATCGGGCTGGGGAACTGCGTGCACGGCGAGCCGAAATCGAGGGCCTCGCGCGTAACGGTCCATGGTTCGGCCGGCTGCGGTGCTCGCCATCGCAGCGCATCGATAGGCGGCTTGGCGAACGGAATGCCCAGCCATGCGTGGCTGCCGTATTCGCCGACGAAGCCGACGACTGTGCCGGAGGGCGTGACTCGGCGCGATGCCGGATCGAGCACGTGTTGCTCGCGCACTGGGTGGCTGCATCCGCCGGCAGCGACCGCGGCCAGAATCAACAACGCCAGCGACAACCGGGACCAGCGCCGCGACATGGCCTCAGCTCTGGTAGTCTCGACCGGCGCCGCATAGGGATATCGAATCATTCGAGTAAACCTGATAGTTAGCTTAACGAACAATGGGAGAATGGGCGGTTGAAGTCAAGCGGCAGGCCAGAAGATTTAGCACACCAGCTTCAACGCCTGGTCTTTCGTCTTAACCGGGAATTGCGGGCCCAGAGCGCGGGAGCCGGCGCCTCGGGTGCCGACGCGATGCTGCTGGCCGAACTAAGACGTAGCCCAGGGGCGGGCGTCTCCGAGTTGGCGGCTGCCGACAACGTCGCTCGCTCAGTGATGAGTGAACGCGTCAAGCGGCTGGAAGCCGCGGGATTGGTCGCACGTGATCCGCGATCCTTCAAGGACCGCCGGCGCGTCGGCCTGATGATCACGGACGCGGGCCATCGGCTGCTGAAGCTCATCACCGAGCGGCGGCGGGCCTGGATGGCGGACCGCCTGATCGCGCTCTCCGCGCAAGAACGCAAAGCGGTGAGAATTGCGGTGGAATCACTGGAACGAATAGCCGGCCGGGGCAACACGTGCGCGACGCCGGCGCGCAGGCGCGGCAAGCACAGCGACCCGGAAAAATGAAACCGCGGCGGATTGGCCGCGCGAGATGAGGAGACAGGCATGCCTGGAAGAAGACCGCCGCGACTGTCTCGCCTGATCAAGAGCGGGGCTATCTTCATTAGCGAGGTTCTCAACCGGCGCGTGGCGGGCGGGAGGAACTCTGTATGAGCACGGATCAACCTTCGGATAGAAAGCCACCAGACACTCAACTGTCGCGCCGCGCATTCCTGGTGGGCGGCATCACGGCGGGGTTCGCCCTTGCCGTGCTACCCGTTTCGGCCGAGACAATCACGACCGACAGCAGCGGCCTTACCGTGGGCGAGGTCGAGATCCCGGTCGCCGACGGTAGCATTGCCGGCTACAGGGCGATGCCCTCGAACGGTGGGCCATTCGCCACGGTGCTGGTCGTGCATGAAATCTTTGGTGTTCACGAACACATCAAAGACATCTGCCGACGTCTGGCGAAACTTGGCTACCTGACGGTTGCGCCCGCACTCTATGCGCGCGAAGGCGACGTCGGCCGGATGAGCGACATGCGGGAAATCATGAAGGTCGTAGGGAAGGTGCCCGATCGCCAAGTGGCCTCGGACCTTGATTCAACCGTTGCCTGGGCAAAGAGCACCGGCAAGGCGGACACCGGCAAGCTCGCGATTACGGGTTTCTGCTGGGGCGGCAGACAGGTGTGGTTGTATGCGGCGCACAATTCCGCGCTCAAGGCCGGCGTCGCCTGGTATGGTCCGCTCGAACGTCCGAAGACGGAGATGAGTCCACACAATCCAATTGACCTCGTTCAGCAGATCAATGCGCCGATTCTTGGTCTCTATGGCGGCGCGGACGTGGGAATACCCGCAGTGCAGGTCAACGCGATGCGCGCGGCACTGAAGGCCGCGGGCAAACCCTCCGAGATCATCGTCTATCCAGATGCTCCGCACGGTTTCAACGCGGATTATCGCCCCAGCTACCGGCCCGATGCGGCTCGTGACGGCTGGAAGCGTATGACGCTGTGGTTCAAGGATCACGGAGTTTTCTGAGGGTTTCGGCGAGCGGCGGCGCGTCACAGACAACCGCTGTGGCATAGTTCAAATGGTGCAGTCGCAGAAATTCTTCGGCGACCAAGTTGAAACGATTTTCCATCGCCCGGCGCCTTGCGTGCGGATGCCACCGGCTCTATGGTTGCCGGTAGGACGCATGCGAAATATCGACGCAATCCGCGGGCTCAAGGACCTCTTCGTAAGCGCGGTCAACGGCGGCACAACGACCGTTGAGGAGATGCATGCCGCGATCGCCCGGCGTCCTTTCGAGGCGCTCGAACTTGCCCCGGTGACCCGTATCCCGGCGGCTGCGGTTCGGATGCTTCACGACGGAATCGCGGGCGGTGTCTACTGGGGTCTTCGCAGCCTGATGGAATTGGCCGGGGGTGCGGCGGACTGGGCGCTAACGCCGCTCGAACAGACACCGCCGGCCAAAGAAGAGCCGCTGCCCGCCGCCCTGGATCTCGCCATCAGCGCGCTGAACGGGTTGGTCGGCGACCATCTGGAACGGAATAGAAACGGTTTGCGGACCCGCATGGAGTTTCGTCATCAGGGTCAAACCGTCGCCCTGGACGCCGAGACTCTCCGGCGTACATACCCCCGTGCCGGCCCAAAGCTCGCCGTGTTCGTTCATTGTCTTGCGGGCAACGAGCAGGTGTGGCGGTTTTACTCGGAAGAACGATACGGCAACCGCGAGACGACATACGGGTCGCTTCTGGAACAAGACCTCGGCTACACGCCGCTTTACCTCCGCTACAATTCCGGTCTGCACGTTTCGGAAAACGGCGCGCTACTGGCCGGGAAAATGGAAGAGCTGGTCAGTGCATGGCCCGTCACTGTGGAGGAGATCGTTCTCGTCGGCCACAGTATGGGCGGGCTGGTCGCGAGAAGCGCGTGCCATCAGGGCAAGCAACGTCGAAACGGCTGGATCGGCTCCGTTCGCCATATCTTCTGCCTCGGCACTCCGCATCTTGGGGCGCCGCTCGAAAAGCTCGGGAACGTGATGGGATGGGCGTTGAACGTGTCCGACGTGACGCGGCAGATCGCCAACATCGTCAATGGCCGCAGCGACGGGATCAAAGACCTGCGCTTTGGCTATCTGGTCGAGGAGGATTGGCGGGGACGCGATGCTGACGCGCTGCTCAAGGACAATCGCCATGACATCCCGTTTCTCGACTCCGCGGCGCACTACTTCGTTGCCGCGACCGTGACGGAAAGCCCGAGCGATCCGCTCGGCTTCATTCTCGGCGACATGCTGGTGAGATTTCCGAGCGCCCTGGGTCGCGGCGTGCAGCCGGCGCGACGCGTCTCGTTTCGAGCCGCGAACAAGAGCCACTTGGGGATGATGACCCATCTGCGGCTTCTCAACCATCCTGCGGTCTACGAACAGATCCGATTCTGGCTTGAGCCGACGACCGCCGCGTTGACGATACTCGGCGAAGCTGAGTGAGTTGGCGATACTCCCAAGCGTTCTTCCGAAGCCTGGTAGCCAAGAGCCTCCCTGCGAACTTTTCCCGGACTATCGGAGTCAATAAAACGATGCTCATGCTCATCGATTGCGGCGCTTCCGACCTGCCTGCGAGAGGAATGCCTCTTTGACTTCCGCGGAGCTTCAGTTCCCGCGCCTTCGCAGTGTCGCGACGGCGTTGCCCGAGCACTACGTAGACCAGAAAACTCTGATGGCCGCCTTCCGCGCCGGATGGGAGGGCAAGGGGTTGAACCCGCGCGTGATCGATCGGTTGCATCAAGCGGTGCAAGTGTCGGGACGCTACCTCTCGATCCCTATGGCCGAGTACTACGGGCTCGACTCATTCGCCAAATCCAACCAGGCGTGGAATCGGGTCGCACCAGCGATAGGGCAGAGGGCGGCTGAGGATGCGCTCAGACAAGCAGGCCTGACCGCACGCGACATCGATCACATCTTTTTCGTGACGGTCACGGGAATCGCCGTGCCCAGTATCGACGCGGTCCTGGTCAACCGGCTCGGCATGAGGACCGACATCAAGCGCACGCCGATCTTCGGTCTCGGATGCGTTGCCGGCGCGGCCGGGATCGCCCGGGCCTCCGACTATGCGCGCGCGTTTCCGGGCCAGATATGTATGCTGCTTTCGATCGAGCTTTGCTCTCTGACGCTCCAGAAGGAAGACCTCTCTATCGCTAACATCGTTGCCTCGGGTCTCTTCGGCGACGGCGCGGCTGCGGTGATTATCGAAGGCGGCGGGCGCGCCGATTCAATCGGACCGCGGGTGCTTGATAGCCGTTCGGTCTTCTACCCTAACAGCGAGCAGATGATGGGGTGGGAAATAGCGCCCAGCGGTTTCAAGATCGTGCTGAGCGCGAAGGTTCCGGAACTTGTGCGCGCAAACCTGCGCCGCGACGTTCAACTCATTTCTTGCCGACCATGGACTGAATCGCCGCGACGTGAGTCACTGGATCGCGCACACCGGCGGCCCCAAAGTGCTCGAGGCGATCGAGAGACTCACTGGAATTGCCGCCACGCGCGCTTGAACGATCCTGGGAGTCGCTCAACCATACCGGCAATCTGTCGTCGGCGTCGGTACTGTTCGTACTCGCCAAGCTGCTGGAGGACGGCGCGGCCCAGCCCGGCGACTACGGCCTGTTGATGGCGATGGGGCCCGGGTTTTGCTCCGAGATGGTCCTGCTGCAGTGGTGATTTCGGAGAGCCAGTACCTGCTGGTGCTGGGTGCGATCGCTGCCGAGCGCGGCGTGGAACTCGTGCTCTCGCGCCGCAACGCCAGACTTGCTCTGATTCGTGGCGGTATCGAATCGGGACAACGACATTACCGGGTGATGGTAATCGTTCATGCGCTGTTCCTGGCTTCGTGCGTGGTAGAGAGCCTGACCCACCGCGACCAGCCTTCTTCGGGAATCGTCGCGGCGTTCGCGATCGGCGGCACGATTGCGGCTCAAGCGTTGCGCTATTGGACCGTATACGCGCTGGGCCGGCGCTGGAACACGCGCGTAATCGTGATTCCGGGCGAGTCGCCTGTGACCAGCGGGCCCTTTCGCTACATTCGCCATCCCAACTATCTAGCGGTCGTGATGGAGTTCGTCTGCCTGCCTCTGATCCGCAGCTTGTGGATCACCGCGATGGTTTTTTCGGTGGCGAACGCGGCGTTGCTGTACGTGAGGATACCCGCCGAAGAGCGGGCCTTGGGAGCGTCCTACGCGCAGGCGTTCCGGTCGCGCCGCCGCTTCGTCCCGCTCATCGGTACTGGCGGGATGCGCCGATGAAGCCCGCTATGAGGTAGATCACACCCAGGCCGGCGGTTGCCGCCGACGACTGCAGGACGCTTGATGCCCCGAGGCCGCGCATCGTCAGGTCATTGAAGGCTCGCATCGTCCACGTGGTAGGCAGCCATAGAGCGACCACGCGCATCCATTGCGGTTCGAAGTCCAGCGGCCACCAACAGCCACCGATCGCCGACATCGCCATGCTGGCGACCACGCCGATCGGCATCACGGAATCGTGAGTTCGGGCCAGGCTCGCGATAACCAGCGCGAACGCGGCGGCCGCAAACGAGATCGCCATCGCAGGTATCAGGAGCAGGATCGGATTGCGCCCCAGCGATACGCCGAACAATAACCAACCCGTCGCGAACAGCAGGATCAACTGGATAAGGCCGATCAGAAAGCGTGACAAGAGCTTACCTGTCAGCGTGCCACCAAGCGGCGCACCGCTGACTCGCAGCCGCTGGAGCGTGCCCCAATCGCGATCGTCGATAAGTCCGAGCGACAACCCCATCAGCATCCCAACCAGCAGAAAAGTGATCCCAAAACCCGGTACGTATTGATCGAATGCGTTTAAGCGCGGGTTGCCCCCGGCAACCGCGCGCTCGCTCCAACCGAGGTCTCCGGGAAGGATCGACGGTCCCAATGGCAGCAAAGTCCCGATCTCGCTCACTAAGTCGCGCCCCGGTAGCTGAGGCGCCATCGGCAGCGACTTGATCTCGAGCTCGGGCATCGCTGGCACCGGCAACACCGGCTGAGATATCGGAAGCTCCAGCGGCTTCGATAGTTCCGCCATTTGCGTCTTTGACGGAGGCTCTGGGAATGCCGGCGGCTGCGGAATGTCCGCGGCGTGCGAACCCGCGGCCGCCTTCAGCGCCGCGAGCCATCGATCGAATTCGCGCTCGCTGGATTGCAGGCGTACCAGATACTGGCTGACCGCATCGATCGCGTCGCGCCGCGCGCCCATCTCCTTCGCCAAGGCGGACTTCGTTTGCAGGATCGAATCGGCGACAGCTGCGTTGGTCTGAAGTTCGACCGCGCGGAATTCCTGCGCCATCGTGAGCTTGAACGCGCGCAGCGCGTCCGCTTGTGCACGGGTGGCTTGTTCGCGAAAGCGTCCCATCTGCGACTGGAGCAGCTTCAGCCCGTTGGCCAGACGATCGAGCCGAGAGTGCAATGCAGCGCCGTCAGCGGCCATCTTTTTCCCCGCTCGATCCAGCGATGCCGCGGTGATCCTCTGGCAGAGCTCGCCGAGGCGGACCTCGATTGCGGTCACTTCGAGTCGCTTGGCGGGATCGACGTACAGAATCATGCGTGCCGGGCGTCCCGCTTTAATCGCTTCGGTCGTGTCAGGCGGAATCAGAATCGCGAGCGGAGCCCGGTCGCGCGTGATGACGATACCGCTCGCCTGATCGATCCCGGCCGCTACTTCGACCGCGATCGAGGGTTCTCGTTTCAGCGCCTCGATTATCGCTTCGCCGATCGCGCTATGATCCTGGTCGACCACCGGGATCACGTACGTGTGGTCGCCGGGCTGCGAATAGATGTTGCCCAGCGAAAACCCGGCCACGGCGATGATCGTCACCGGTGCCAGAATCAACATGAACAGTCCCACGCGATCTTTGGTCAGGAGGCGGAACTCGTTCTGAAATATCAAGAAGACGGTACGCAGCATCGCGCGGTCTCAGTGAGAGTCCTGATCTGTTTCGCGCAGCGCATGACCCGTCAGCGCCATGAACGCGTCAGAAAGGCTCGGACTGTGCACGCTGAATTCAATGACGCGGCCGCCCCGCGCGCGGACGCGCTCGAGCACGTTACTGACCTGAGCCAGGCTCGCGAGCTGCAGCGTGACCTTGCCGCCGTCCACGGAGAGCCCAATTTCCTTGGCTCCGTCCAGACCCACCCACCAATCGGAAGGCAGCCTTTCATGCAAGGTAATTTCCATTCGAGGGTGGGTTCCTCCCAGGGCGATTATCTCGGCGACAGTTCCTTCGGCTACCGCCCGGCCGTGGTCGATTAGCAACACGCGGTCGCACAGGAGCTCCACTTCTTCCATGTAATGCGTGCTGTACACAACGGTGGCGCCGGCGTCGGCAGCCCTGCGCACGGTGAGCATAATGTGCTCGCGGGACTGCGGATCGACTCCGACTGTAGGTTCGTCGAGCATTAGCACCTCCGGGCTGTGGACCATCCCGCAGGCAAGATTGAGCCGCCGCTTCATGCCGCCGGAGAGGGTCGCTACCGCGTCATGGGCGCGCGAGGCAAGACTGACTTCTTCCAGCACCCTCATCGCGCAGGCGCGTGCCTGTGGCTTTTTGATTCCGTGCACGCGAGCGAACAGCACGAGGTTCTGCAAGGCGCTCAACGACGGGTAGAGCGCAATCGATTGCGGAACATAGCCGAGCTTGCGTCGAAAATCGTTGACGTTCGCGGGTCCTGGCGCACCCGCGATGCGAACCTCGCCGCGGTCAGGCTTGAGCAGCGTGGCCAGGATCGAAAGAGTCGTGGTCTTGCCGGCGCCGTTGGGACCGAGCAGGCCGACTATCTCGCCGGCGTTTACGATCAGGCTCAAATCGTCGAGGACCAGCCGTGCGCCAAAACTCTTGCGGAGTCCGATCGCCTCAAGAATTGTCCTGCGAGCAGCCACTGCCTAAAGGGAGAACGTTGATGTTGCTCGCGCCGACTGGGCGGATCGGCCGTGCTGATTGATCGCGTCGCCTGCGGGTTTTCTCACGGACAAGGCTTCCGGTGCTTTACCAAGAGACCAACTCAAGACCAGGTCAAAGGTTCTCGTACTGCGGCCCAATCCGCGAACGACGCACCGTCGCAGCCGGGGTCGGCGCGCGAGATTGACCATCAGACGCGTGACGAGCGCGAAGTGACGAAAGTCGCGGCTGGCCTGACGCTGATAGCAAGCCAGCGCGGACTGTGGCGAGCCGCCGAAAATCGCGTCGGGAATTACTCGCCCCAGGGCCAGCGCCTCGCTGAACGCTAGCGACAGTCCCTCCCCGGTTATCGCGTCTATATAGCCCCCGGCATCGCCGACCATGACAAATCGGGGTGCGACCCATGACCGCGAGCGTTGGAGCATCGGCCCAGCGCCGCGAACCTTCGAGCAGGCCTCGGCTCCGCGCAGTCTGGATGCGAGGGCAGGAAAGAGCCCGATAAAATCGCTCAACCCGCGCGCGCCGCAAAATGTTTCCTCTTCCCAAAGAAAAGTGATCCCGATGAGCTCTGCGCCAAGCGGCGTGACGTAGGCTTCGACCCCTCGCCCGAAATGAACCTCGACGCATGAACTCCACGGCTCGACCCGAAAATGCTGACGTATCCCGAAGCGCCGCGGCTCGCCGGCGCTTACTTCGAGCCCTGCGATGCGGCGTAGCCGAGACCTCAGGCCGTCAGCGGCCACCAGCAGATTGGTGTTGATCACGCCGCCGGTGGTTTCAACCGCTATCGAGTCGCGGCCTGGCGTGAAACCGACCACCGCGCACCGCTCTCGCACTTTGACGCCGAGTTGTTGAGCTCGGGCCATGAGAGCCGAAATCAACACCAACCGGGGGACGCCGAGACCGCCGCCACGCGGCAAGGTTCCCGACGCGCGGGAGCCGTCTTCGTTATGCAACGTTATTCCAGCGAACGGAAAGCACTGCGCCGAGTCAATCAAATGCCGCACCCCGAGTCGATCGAGTGCCTCCACGGCCGGCGGCAGCAGGCCTTCTCCACAGGCCTTGTCAACCGGCTCGAATTGGCGCTCCAGCACGAGTGGATTCAATCCTCGCATGGCCGCGGCGATCGCACTGGCGAGGCCCGCCGGGCCTCCTCCGGCTATTACTATATCAGCGTGCACTAAGCCCTTGCCGGGTTCGTCCGTCGCTGAACGAATCAGCCGGTGGTGATGGTGCTAGCCCTGCGCCGGGCGGAACGCCAACGTGGCGTTGATTCCGAAGCCGAACGCGTTGTTGAGCGCGACACGCGGCCGCGCTGATCGCGCGCAGTCCGGCACGTAGTCGAGGTCGCATTCGGGGTCCGGATGTTCGAGGTTGATCGTCGGCGGGAGCATCGCGTAACGGACCGCCAGCACCGTATAGACCGACCCGATCGCGCCGGCCGCTCCGAGCGCATGACCGGTCATCGATTTGGTCGAAGTGACCGCGACCTTCGCTGCCCGCTCCCCGAAGACCCTCTTGATCGCCCGAGTTTCGGCGATATCGCCCAACCGCGTCGAGGTGCCGTGCGCGTGGACGTAGTCCACGTCATTTGGATCGAGCCCGCCGTCGTCGAGACACGCCTGCATGCATCGCGACGCCCCTTCGCCTGCGGCCCAAGGTGACATGATCTGATCCGCGTCGGCATTGGCAGCGTAACCCGCTATCTCGGCGAGAATAGTAGCGCCGCGCGCGATCGCCTGTTCGCGCTCTTCGAGGACCAGTGCCGCGGCGCCCTCCGACATCACGAACCCGTCGCGCTCGCGATCGAACGGCAGGCTCGCCTTCTCAGGCGGATCGTTGCGGGTCGAAAGCGCGCCCATCGCCGCGAACCCGGCGATTCCTAGCGAGGTTATCGCCGCTTCCGCTCCGCCTGCAATTGCCGCGTCAAGATAACCATCGCGGATCTTGCGATAGGACTCGCCTACTGCGTGATTACCCGAAGCGCACGCGCTCGCAGTGCAAAAGTTGACGCCGCGCGCACCGTAGCGGATCGCGATGTTGCCGGCGGCCAGGTTGGTGAGCAGCTTGGGGATGAAGAACGGCGACACGCGCTTAATGCCATGAGTTAGGAGAATGCCGTGATATTCCTGGAGAGTGGACACACCACCAAGTCCGACGCCGAAGAGCACACCTACGCGCTCGGCAAGGTCTTCATCGATCCTGAATTGTGACTGGCGCATCGCTTGCTCGGCCGAGGCCACGGCGTACTGGATGAAGAGATCCATCTTCTTGACGTCCTTTTTCTCGATCCAGTCCTCGGGGTTGAAGTCTCTGACTTCACCAGCGATTCGAGAGGGAAACGCGGAGGCGTCAAAACGCGTGATTGGCCCGATACCGGAGCGACCCGCGATGAGTGCGTCCCAGTTCTTCTCGACGCCGGTCCCGAGCGGGGTGACCAAGCCGACACCCGTTACCACGACTCGGCGCTCACCGAGACGCTTTCTGCGAGCCACTTCCATCTGATGTCGTTCCTGCGCGATCTACTAGCAGAACAGACTGTTATGGCGCAAAATTTCATTTCGCGGATCATTCTTCGGTTGAAATTCGCCGGGACCGCGGCCGTTCATAAAACGCGCCCCGAAATCTTATCCAGCACGTCTGAGGATTTGTCACTTCGATTGGCAGCGGCAAGGCAGGTCGCGGTAGAGCCACCCGCGAATCGGCTATGCGGCAATCGTTATAGGCCGGTGGATAGCGAGAACCCGTAAGTGCTGAACCTTTGACCGGAAGTCCACGCCGAATAACGGTAATCGAAGCCGATCTGGAGTCAGCGGTGCGAAGGTGCTATCGAAAACGTCTACCGAGCCAACGCATTAGCGGCATAGGGAAAGGGGCTGCCGGCTTTCGTCGTCATCGTCGGGCCGGTATACACGGCGTTGGCCGAGTAGTTGACTACGATCGCCGCGCCCTGGGCGGCCGGAAGTGAATCGCGAGATTCGTGAGTTGATCGCGCAGATGAGCGTAGCCAACCCGCTGTGGGGTGCGGCCACGGATTCACGGCGACATCTTGATCGCGGCTGCTCCAGCGTTTGTCGCGGGGGCTAGGCGGTCGGCGCCGAGCAGATGCGCGGGCACCGATCGTAAATCCCAGATAATCCCCAAAAGCGACAGCACTTTCAGACCGTAATACGTGATGTCGATTTCCCACCAGAAAAATCCCTGCCGCGCCGCAGCGGGATAGTGATGATGATTGTTGTGCCAGCCCTCGCCGAGCGTGACCATCGCCAGCGTGAAGCTGTTGCGGCTGTCGTCGCCGGTCTCGTAGCGGCGCCGCCCGAACACGTGCGCGAGCGAATTGATCGTGAAGGTGCCGTGGGCGAGCACCACGGTCGAAATGAAAAATCCCCATATCAGCATCTGTCCGCCGCTGGTATGCAGGCCCGGGAAGAAGTGGGCGAGCATCGCACCGAGCCCGAACATCGCAAAGCCAGTCGCAGTCGGCACCAGGACGTTGTAGCGGTCGAGAAATTTCAGCTCGGGAAAGTGCGCGAAGTCGCGCACGACCTTCATGTGGGTGGCGAAGTTCGACTCCGACGTGATCCATCCGATGTGGCTCCAGATGAAGCCGTGCTGCACCGGCGAATGTACGTCGGCCGGTTCATCGGAGCGCTGATGATGCAGCCTGTGATGTGAGGCCCACCACAGCGGTCCACGCTGCGCCGACGAATTTCCAACCATCGCGAAAATGAACTGAGCCGCGCGCGAAGTCTTGAACGTGCGGTGAGAAAAGTAGCGATGATAAAAGCCCGTGATCGCGAACATCCTGATAAAGTACATTGCGATCGCAACGGCGAGTGCAACTGGACTCCATCCCACCCAAATCACGCCCAAGCACATCAGATGAACGGCGGCGTAGGGTATCACGCGCAACCAATCAGTTTCCTGTATGGCATTCGGGTTTGGTTCGCCGCCGGCCGAGGTATCGATCCATCGTGCACAGGCGATCGCAACTCGCTTCATGGTGCTTTCAGGCATTCAGTGTCTCCGCCACTTGCCGACAATCCAGCAGTCGCACAACTCTCCCAGATTTTACCGGCCGAGTGAACACGTGGTAGAGAGCGCAGAGAAAAGTGCCTGCATGCCGCCGGCGACGCTACGGCGCCCCGGCTTCCGCGCCCCTGCCTGCGCCGCCCGCGCATCCTTCCGACCGCCGCTGGGTGAGTATTTTTCAGGATACTGGAAGCGGGCCGGCTTCTTGCAACTTCGCTACCGTCGCGTATTATCCGTACGATTCGGTATGTGTCGTACCGAGGGGAATGTTGAAAAAACCCAAAACGAAATCGAGCCCGCTCAGGGCTCGGCATAAGGCACGCACACGCGAGGCTATTATCAAGGCCGGCATCAAGGTGTTCGCGGATAAGGGCTTTCACGGCGCGACCATGGACGATATCGCCCTCGAACTTGACGCGACCAAAGGCTTGCTCTACTACCACTTCAAGACCAAACAACAAATCCTGCAATCCATACTGACCGAGAGCGAATTGATCAGCGGCCTCGCGGCCGGGATCTTGGCGCCGCAGGGACTGCCGCTGGCCGACGCGCTTGCGCTCGCGGTCACCCGATCTCTCGAACTGATGGAATCGAATCGCCAGCTGGTGCGCTTCCTGCAGGTCCAAGCGTTGCTGTCGGGCACCAGTGCCGAGGAAGTCTACAGGGCCATCCTGCGCCGCCTTTACGACGATGCCGCTCGATGGATGGAGCAGTTCAAGGCCAGCGGCGAAGTCCGGCCAGAAGTCGATTCTCATTCTTGGGGACGGCTTTGGATCGACTTCCTGACAAGCTATCTTCTGCGTCGGGATATTTTCGGCGAGACCGGTCAAGCGAAGGCCGAATATCTCGACCGAGCACTAGAAATGCTGGTCTGCGGAATCGGGACGGAGCGGGCCAAAGCGACGGCGTTGGCTGCAGGTAATCGGCGCAACGTAACTCCTGCCGAGGGTCAGTAGGGATTGGAGATCAGAGCGGGAGAGGGGGCGCTGCCAAAGTCCTCCTGCTTGGCCACCGAGACGGCAGCCACGATCCTATCGCCTGGCTGGCCGCCCCCTCACCCCGCTATCAATCGCTCTGGAGCCGGCAAGTTGCAAGGCCTGAAGGTACCCAAACGGCCGCGTATTACTATAATTCCATTGGAGCAGATCACTTATCTTGACCTACTAATGCGTACGGTTCGTTCGCAATAATATTATTCGTACCTGATAGTACGAAGCTGTCTCAGCCTTATTCGGTGCCGACGACGATCGTGAGCCGACCCAACCTCGTGCTGTTCATCCCCGACCAGTTGCGCGCGGATGCGGTCGGCGCCTTCGGGAATACGATCGCGCGCACACCGAATATCGACGCGCTGGCGGCACGCGGCACGATCTTCCGCCAGTGTTTCGCGCAGCACAGCGTATGTGGTCCGAGCCGCGCCTCGATCTTCACCGGATGGTATCCGCACGTGAACGGCCATCGCCGGCTGAGCTACCTACTCAAGCCCTGGGAGCCGAACCTGCTGAAGCTGCTGCGCGACGCGGGCTACAACGTCGGATGGGCCGGCCAGCGCGGCGATACTTTTGCGCCCGGCGTTACAGAGGCGAGCACCGACTTCGCCGGCTTTATTGTCCGCCCCACGATGCTCTTCATGCCGTCGCCGTATCCGCAAGGGCACAAGTTCGCCGACGCTTTCTACCACGGCCGCCGCAACGTCGATGGAGTCGCGCTCGATTTCGACGAAGCCACCGTGCGGACAGCCGAAGCCTGGCTCGCGCAGCGACCCCGCGAGCCGTGGGCGCTGCTGGTCGCGCTGCTCTTCCCGCATTGTCCGTTCGAGGTCGAGGAGCCGTGGTACTCGATGCACGATCGTGCGCGGATGCCCATACCGGCCGTGCCGCCCGAGCGCGGACCGCGCTACGCGGATGCAATTCGCGAGCGCTATGGCACCGCCCGTCTGAGCCGCGAGGATTGGGCCGAGATCATCGCGACCTATTACGGGATGGTTTCGCGCGTTGACCATCAGTTGAGCCGCGTGACAAGCTCGGTCGAACGCGCAGGATTCGCGGGCCGGACCGTTACCGCGTTCTTCACCGATCATGGCGAATATCTCGGCGACTACGGATTGGTGGAAAAATGGCCTTCGGGACTGCATGATTGCCTGCTGCGCAATCCCTTGATTATCGCCGGTCCGGGTCTCCGCGAGGGTCAGGTGTGCGATGGAATCGTCGAGATGATCGATCTGCTCCCAACGCTCCTCGAGCTCGCCGAGGTCGAGGCCAAGCATACGCATTTCGGCCGGCAGTCTGATGCCGGTGTTGCGCGATGGCGCCACGACCCATCGCGAGCGCGCATTCTCCGAGGGCGGCTTTACGCTCGACGAGCGGCACCTGCTGGAGCGCGCGCCGTTCCCCTATCACAACAAGGCCGCGCTGCAGCATGAGGACCCGACGCTGGTGGGCAAGGCGGTCGCGATGCGCACCGAGCGCTGGAGCTATATCTACCGGCTATACGAAAATGACGAATTATACGACCGGAAGTCGGATCCGCACGAGCTGCACAATCTCAGCGGACAGGCCGAAGTTGCGGGAATCGAGCGCGAGCTGCGCGACGCGACGCTCGAGTGGCTCGTCGCGACCGGCGACGTGATGCCGTGGGAAGAAGACCCGCGAAATCCGCCGCTATCTTCGAAGCGAAGCTGACTCGTCGGGCGGCGAGCCGGGTGATAGCATCAGCAACGAGGTTATCCATGGCTGACCAGCATCCGACCAAAAGAAAAGCAGGTGAGCCAGGTGGAAGGTGCTAAGGCCCCGATAAGGGCCGAGGGCTTCAACCATCTGCACATCAATGTGCGCGACCTCGCGCGCTCGATTCGCTTCTACGAGGAGGCGTTCGGGCTCAAAGTCGGTTTCAACGCGGGTAAGGACCTGATCTTCATGGTGCCAGAGGAAAGAGGGCACTCACTGGCATTGCACCAGGTTGGACCCGATGAACCGGTCGGGATGGCGGGCGGATTTCAGCACTTTGGATTCAAGCTGGACGTCAACGATCACGATCGGGTGATCAAGCAGGTCGAAAAGGCGGGCGGCAAGCTGGTCTCGCGCGGCAAGCACGGCGGGCAGTTTCCGTACGCATACGTCGCCGATCCCGACGGCTACGTAATCGAGCTGTAGCGCAATGGCTGTCAAAACAATCGGGGTGGTTGGTGCGGGACAGATGGGCGCCGGAATCGCCCAGGTCGCCGCGCAGGCCGGACTCGACGTCGTGATGCACGATCTCTCGGATGACTTTCTCCGCCGCGGTCTCGAATCGATCTGCCGCAATCTCGACCGGATGATCCAGCGCGGCCGTTTCAAAGCGGAGGATCGCGAGCGCGTCCTCAAACGGATCAGGACCACCACCCGATACGAGGATCTGGCTGCAGCCGATTTCGTGATCGAAGCCGTAGTCGAGAACGAAGATGCCAAGATCGCGGTGCTTCAGAAACTCGACAAGGTCTGCCGCCCGGAAGTGATCTTCGCGTCGAACACCTCCTCGATTTCGATCACGAAAATGGGCGCCAAGACCAGCCGCGCCGACCGCGTGATCGGGATGCACTTCATGAATCCGGTGCCTGCGATGAAGCTGGTCGAGATCATCCGCGGACTCGCCACCTCGAAGGAAACCTACGAAGGGACGCAGGCGCTCGCCGATCAGCTCGGCAAGAGCACGATGACCGCCGAGGATTTTCCCGGCTTTATCGTCAACCGCGTGCTGCTCCCGATGATCAACGAGGCGATCTACACGCTGTACGAAGGCGTCGGACGGGTCGCCGATATCGACAAGGCGATGAAGCTCGGGACCAATCAGCCGATGGGCCCGCTGGAGCTGGCCGATCTGATCGGCCTGGACACCTGCCTCGCGATCATGGAAGTGATGCATCGCGTGCTCGGCGACGATAAATATCGGCCGTGCCCGTTGCTCAAGAAGTACGTCGACGCGGGTTACCTGGGACGCAAGACCGGCCGCGGATTCTATACCTACGATCAGGCCGGCAACCCGACTGTGCCGTAGACGGCGCAGCACCTGAACGAAGGATTAGCCGTTGCCGGCACGGAAATTCGAATAGTCCGCCGCGTCGAGTGCCAGCCTCCAACGATCCAGGCTCGTAGCACATGGCAACTCAAATCGATGTTAAGCGCTATCTTGAGAATTGGCAGGACGAAGTTGACAGCGCTGCCGAGTACCGGGCGATGGCGGCGAGCGAGAGCGATCCCCACATTGCCAAGGTGTACGCCAACCTCGCCAAAATGGAGGAGACCCACATCGCGTTCTGGGAGGAGCGCCTTCGCGCCGCGGGAGCGCGCGTGCCGGCACCGCGGCCTTCGTGGCGCAGCCGCGTCCTCGCCTGGACCGCGCGGCGACTGGGGCCGGATGCGGTGCTATCAACTATCGCTGCGAAGGAGGCGGTAGACCAGCACGTTTACGTGAACCAGCCCGAGACCCAGGGCACCCGGATGAGCGCGCAGGAGCGCTGGCATGCCCGGGTCCTGGGACAACTGGTGCGCACGCAGCCGCGCGGTCTCAGTGGAAGCTTTCTCGGCCGGATCGAGGGCCGTCACCGCGCGGTTGGCGGCAACGCCCTTCGCGCCGCCGTCCTCGGCGCGAACGACGGGCTCTGCTCCAACCTGAGCCTGGTGATGGGCGTGGCAGGAGCCTCCATTGGCAGCCACGGGATTCTCCTTACCGGGGTGGCCGGCCTGCTGGCAGGCGCGTGCTCGATGGCGCTTGGCGAATGGGTGTCGGTTACGAGTTCGCGCGAGCTCGCCGAGCGAGAGATTCGCATCGAGTCGAGTGAACTGGCCGAAGACCCCAAGGGCGAAGGCCAGGAGCTGCAGCTAATCTACGAAGCTAAAGGAATGAGCAGCGGTGAAGCGCAGCGCGTGGTGAAGCAACTGATGTCCGATCAGGGTGCCACGCTTGACGCGCTGACACGTGAAGAGCTCGGCATCGATCCGAACGAGCTGGGCGGCTCTGCCCGGGAAGCCGCCATCGCGTCGTTTCTGCTGTTTGCGCTGGGCGCGATTATACCGATCATTCCGTTCACGCTGGCCAACGGCAGCGCAGCGATCGCGGCAAGCCTCGCTCTGAGTGGGCTAGCGCTGTTCGCAATCGGCGCAGCTATCACCATCTTCACAGGAGTATCGGTCTGGCGGTCGGGTGGCCGGATGCTCCTGTTGGGCTTGGGTGCCGCTGGTACGACGTTCGTAGTGGGCCGCCTGATCGGCGTTGCCATCACCTGAATGCATTTCACGCGGCTTAAGTGAAGGGTACACGCCTGATCTGCTCCGCTTCGATCTGCTCCAGGGTAGCGCGCAAAAGGACGTAGCGCTCAAATCTCCACCATCCCGCGGTCTTCGCGAACGAAAGCCCAAGCGGCAAGAACTCCACTTCTACGAAACCGGTGATTGATATCCATTCGCCGGGCATGCTGTAGCGGGCTGCGCTACACCGCTGATGGTCAGGGCGGTGGCCGCCCGACGGTCGTTCAAGCGGATGCCGTTTTGGGTTGGGGCCGGCGGGGATCCACGTAGCGATCGTTTCCGAAGCTTCACCGCTCGAGCCGTTTGCTCCGCCGCTTTTCAAAGTGAAGCAATAGTTCTTTGCAATTGTCCTCGACCCTTCACCCGTGTCAGCAAAAAGCACTGAGTTTTCGCGGATCCAGTCTTGGTACGGTTGCTGCACTACGTCGCGGTCGTGGAACTGTCGTTTGTTCGAAGCGTGCCTGGCTCGAACCGGCGTGAGGCAATTCTCAAGCAGAGGTATTGCTTAAATACCAGAGGAGAATTTGAGTCATGTGGCTATTGCCAATTTTGATCCTTACTAGCACCACGCTGCTCGCGATCCCGCTGAGCAAATATCTCGCCTGGATAATGGACGGCAAGTATCACCCGCCGGCCTTTCTGCGCTGGTTCGAAAAGCGGCTGGACAGCGGACCGCAGAACTGGAAGCAGTACACGGTCTCGATACTAATCATGAACACGCTAATGTTCGTGTTCAGCTTTATCGTACTGGCATTGCAGCCCTGGATGCCGCTGAACGGGCTCGGCCGCGGGATGATCGAACCGACCACTATCCTTCACACGGTCATATCATTCATTACCAACACTGACCTGCAGCACTACTCGGGCGATCAGGTCTTCTCGAATTTCAGCCAGATCTTTTTCTGCCTGCCCAACTTCTTCCTGTCGGCGTCGATCGGATTTTGCGCCCTGAGCGTGATAATCCGGGCTTTTCGAAGCGACAAAACGGTCGGCAATTTCTTCGTCGACATGTGGCGAGTGGTCGCCTACATGTTCCTGCCGGCTGCATTCGTTTTCGCCCTGCTGATGCTCCAGCAGGGGATGCCGATGACGTTCCAGACCAACTACCAGGTCAACACCCTGGAGCCGACCGCGATGGGCACCGACGACAAGGGCGTCGCCAAGCAGCAGACGATCGTGGTTGGGCCGCTGGCGGCTTTCGAGCCGATGAAGCAGCTCGGCACCAACGGCGGTGGATTTTTCGGGATGAACTCGGCCCATCCGTTCGAGAACCCGAGCGCGTTCACCAATTTCCTGGAATGCGTCGCGATGATGCTGTTCCCAATGGCGCTGGTTTTCATGTACGGCCGAATGCTTGGCCGATTACGCCACGCGTGGGTGATTTGGTCGGTCATGATGACACTGATGGTCGGGACGATTGTGGTCGCGATCGGCTTCGATACCTTGAAGCCTAACCCGGGTTTCACGGCGCATCCTGAAGCCAGAAACTTCTCGATCCCGAGCGTCGGCGCGCCGGGAGGCAAACGCGACTTCACGTTGCCGGCGGTCGCCGGACTGCCCGTGGATCAGCATCTCGGCAACCTTGAGGGCAAGGAATTGCGCTTCGGGACTTCGGCGGGCGCGACCTTCGCTGCGATAACGGTCGATATGACTGACGGTGCGGTCAACAGCGAGCATGACAGCCTGAACCCGCTCGCGTCGCTGGCGCCGATGTGGGGCATGTGGGTGAATTGCATCTACGGCGGCAAGGGCGTGGGCATGATTAATATGCTGCTGTTCCTGATCCTGGGAATTTTCGTCGCGGGTCAGATGGTGGGGCGCACTCCCGAGTACCTGGGGAAGAAGATCGGCGGGCGCGAGATGGCGCTCCTGATGATCGCCCTGCTCGTGCATCCGATCATGATTCTCGGCCCGAGCGGACTGTTCGCGGCGACGAGCTGGGGGACGAAGGCCGAGGCCAACCCCGGCCCGCACGGCTTTTCGGAAATCGTGTATCAGTTTTCGTCGGCGTCGGCGAACAATGGCTCGGCGTTCGACGGACTGGGAGTCACTTACGGCCTGAACAACAATACCAGTCCGTCGCCGACCGCGGTGCAGTGGGATCTCGCGGCCGCGATCGTCATACTCATCAGCCGCTATTTGCCGATCATTGCGCCGATCGCGATGGCGGCTAGCCTGGGGGCCAAGAAATCGACTCCGTCCACGCTCGGCACGCTGCGCGACGATACGCCGACGTTCGGCTTCCTGCTGCTGGGAACCGTCATCATCATCGGCGCGCTGCTGTTCCTGCCGGTGGCGGCGCTGGGACCTATCGCCGAGCATCTAGGTCCAATTCCATTCGGCGGTTAGCGACGCCGCATCACATGATGCGGCAAACTGAGTATGCATTCGGCGAAATGACTATCGGAGGCTATTGAAGTGAACCTGGAAATTTGGCTACCGGCGATGTTCATTGGTGGAATAGTTGCCATGGCGGGCCTCTACCTGTTCCTGCTCGCCTGCGAAAAGATCTGAGGAGCCGACCATGATTTACATAACTGCGTCAGTATCGGCCTTCTTGTTTGTATACCTTTGGGTGGCGTTGATTCGTCCCGAGTGGTTCTAAGCGGCGAAGAGTAGCGCCCGATTCGCGAGGAGTCCCCTAAAATGGAAGCAATCAAGATTCCGCAGCCTCAACCTGGGCACAGGCCAGTGGCTGAAATATACGATCGGACCGCGCCGCACGCGGCGCCAGGCCTTGTTCGCGCCGGAGCTGATGAGGCCCGCGATCAAGCAGGCCTTCGCAATGCTCCGTCCGGACATTCAATGGGCCAATCCCGTGATGTTCGTGGTGGAAGTGGGCGCGTTTCTGACGTTGCTATATGTAGTCAGCGCTCTCGCCGGCGGGTCGCAGGGATTGGTGCCGGTTTCATACTTTATCGCGCTGGACGCGTGGCTGTTCCTGACGGTGCTGTTCGCGAACTTCGCGACCGCGCTGGCTGAAGCCCGCGGCAAGGCCCAGGCGGAATCGCTGCGAAGGGCGCGGCGCGACACGCCTGCCTATCGCCTCAAGGGCAAGGACATTATCGAAGAGGTGTTGTCGTCCGACTTGAAGCCGGGCGACCGCGTCCTGGTGCAGACGGGTCAGACCATACCGAGCGACGGCGAGATCATCGAGGGCATCGCGTCGGTGGACGAATCGGCGATCACGGGCGAATCGGCGCCGGTGATTCGCGAGGCCGGCGGCGACCGCTCGGGAGTAACCGGCGGCACGCGCGTGTTGTCCGATCAGAATCGTAGTCCAGATCACCGCCGCGGCGGGCGAGTCATTTCTGGATCGTATGATCGCGCTGGTCGAAGGCGCGGTGCGCCAGCGCACGCCCAACGAGATTGCGCTGACGCTGGTGCTCTCCGCTTTCACGCTGATCTTTCTGATCGTCGTGATCCCGCTGTGGCCGATGGCGTTTAACGCCGAGGTCTACATGATGGGCTATCTCGGCATCACCGACCAGCTCAGGAGTCTCGGCACCGACGTGCCGACGCTGGTGGCGCTGTTGGTATGCCTGATTCCGACCACTATCGGTGCGTTGCTGGCCGCAATCGGAATCGCCGGCATGGATCGCGCGCTCCAGGCCAATATCATCGCCAAGAGCGGCCGGGCGGTCGAGACCGCCGGCGACATCGAACACGGTGCTGCTGGACAAGACCGGCACGATCACGGTCGGCAACCGGCGCGCGACCCAGTTCGTTCCGGTCGGGCGCTATTCGGCGAGCGATCTCGGCCGGGTGGCGGCGCTGGCCTCAGTAGCCGACGAGACCCCCGAAGGAAAGAGCATAGTCAGTTTCTATCACGAACAGGCTACCGGCGTCGGCGAGTTGACCGTCCCGCGCGGCACCGAGTTCGTACCGTTCACGGCGCAGACCAGGATGAGCGGAATCGATCCGCCCGACGGCCGCCATATCCGCAAAGGCGCGCCCGACGCGGTAATCAAGTACGTCCACGAGCAGAAAGGGACAGTCCCGGCGGACTCCAGAAGATCATCGAAGAGGCCGCATCCGAGGGCGCGACGCCGCTGGTGGTTGCCGAGGGCCTGGCAATATCGCCGGCGTAACGGTGCTGGAAGACATCCTCAAGGCCGGAATCAGCGAGCGGCTGGAGCGGATGCGCAAGATGGGCGTGCGAACGGTGATGATCACCGGCGACAACCCGCTGACCGCGGCGACGATCGCCAAGCGCGCGGGCGTGGATGGCTTTGCGGCCGAACGCACGCCGCAGGTGAACCTCATCATCCGCAGTGAGCAGGCCGAGGGCAAGCTGTTCACGGTCGTGACATTACCAACGACGCCCCGGCGTTGGCGCAAGCCGACGTGGGACTGGCGATGAACTCGGGCACGCAGGCCGCCAAAGAAGCCTGCAACATGGTTGACCTCGACAGCAATCCTGACGAAGCTGATCGAGGTGGTGGAGATCGGCAAGCAGTTGCGACGACGCGCGGCGCGTTGACAACGTTCTCGATCGCCAACGATGTCGCGAAGTACTTCGCGATCGTTCCCGCGCTGTTCGCCGGCACGCCGCCGCGGCCTAAAGGGCGATGATGAACCTGCATTCGCCCACCTCGGCGATTCTGTCGGCGGTCATATTCAACGCCCTGATCATCCCGGCGCTGATTCCGATCGCGCCAGGGTGTCAGCTATCGCCCGCTGGGCGCCGACGCGCTGCTGCGCAAGAACCTGCTGGTCTGGGGTCTGGGCGGCGTAATCCTGCCGTTCATCGGGATCAAATTGATCGACGTGGTCATGGTTGCGATGCATCTGGCGGTCTGAATCGAGTGTCCAAGCAAGAATTGAAACGTCGCAAAACATATCAAAGAGTCTTACGGCCGCTGCTGTTCGCAGTGGTTATCGCGTGCGGAATCGCTCCGCTGACGTTATGGGCGATCGGCCAGACGGGTGTTCCCGTTCCAGGCCAATGGCAGCATGATGGAGGGTCCGGATGGAAAGCCGGTGGTCGTCGCTGATCGCGCAGCCTTTTACCAAGGACGAGTACTTTCAGCCGCGCCCGTCAGCGTCATCGTACGATGGGTCAGCGGGGTCATCTTCGGCTTTGGCGGCGTCCAACTACACGCTGCGCAATCGCGTCGCGACCACGCTGGGTCCGATCTTAAGTACAAGAGCGGGCCCAAGGCCGGTCAGTTGGTAGCGTCTGATATCGAAGCCTGGTTCCAGCAGGATCAAGCCGGTGGTCAGCCGCATATCGTGGCTCAATGGGCCGATGCTCATAACAGCCTGGCGCAGGGATGGGTAACCGCCGACCCGACGCACGGCGCGTACGTGGACGAATGGGGCAAGAAGCATCCGACCGTGGTGGCGCAGTTCATCAAGGACAATCCGGGAACGCCCGAGCCCAAGGCGCCCGATCTTGCGGTGGTGTTCTTCGAGACCTTCTCGAAGGAAAATCCGGGCCGGTTCCCCTCGGCGGTGACCAATGAACTCCCGGCGGAAAGACCGAGACCGTGATCCAACCGGTCAAAGACGGCTCCGACATTCAGTCGAATTTCTTCGACCTGTGGCGGCAGGACCACGCCGACGCGGATCTCCAGGAGGTGCCCGGCGACATGGTGACGACTTCGGCCTCCGGGCTTGACCCCCATATCACGCTCGACAACGCCGAGTTCCAGTCCATCCGCGCGGCGTTGAATGGCTGCTGATACCAAGCGCGATCCGGCGCAGGTGCATCAGGAGATCGAGGCCCTGCTCCAGCAAGATGCGGAAGCTCCCTTCTACGGACTGGTCGGCGAGAAGATCATCAACGTGCTCGAAGTGAACCTCGAACTGCGCAAGCGATACGGCGCACCGTCGAAGGTTAGCGGGGCCGGGCCGGCCCGGATTGAGGGGCGCTTTTCGAAATGAACTGTCAATCGATCAACGTGAATGCAGCCGCCTGTCGGCGGTCGGAAAGACCAAGGCTGCGCGAGTGCTAACGGCAACGTCGATGCTGTGTTGACGCTGTGAGGCACGATCATGATTTCGCTGAATACAGCGGCGCCAACAACCGAACGTTCAGGCGAACCCGGCCTCACGCTACCCACGCGCGGTTGAAACCCAAGTCCCGGCATGCGCGGATAGTCGCGTGATGGTGTGCGTGTCGGCGGATGACTCGCGTTTCGATGCGCTTAACGCCAAAAGGATTGGAGGCTGCGCGCGAGGCTCGAGGCGCGCCTGTATCTGGTCCACGTTGAAACGTTATCAGAATCGATCCGGTGCGCTGCGAAGGAACGGCTGCGGCAACTTCTGGAGGGTGCTGGTGCCTCCCACGACGATGTAGAGGTCGTCTGGCTGAAGGCGCGCGAACCCGTCGAGGCGCGCCGCTCACTTCGCGCGCCAGGCGCCAGTCAGAGCATCTTCGTAGGACACAGCCGGACACGTCATCGGCTTTTTCATCGCTCGGTCTGCCGAGCGCTGCTTGACAAGGTACGGAGCGTCTCGGTCGAGATTGTCGGAATCGAAGCGCGTAAGTAGGGACTCGACAGGAGAGTTGCCCATGGTGAAGTGACGGTTGTTGACGACGAGAAGAACATTCGCCACACGCTGGCTGAATACCTTGAGTCGTGCGGCCATCAAGTGAAAGTCGCCGAGTCCGCCCGGCAAGCCCTCGAACATCTGGCCACCG
>CAWBGG010000004.1:0-148324 GCA_963788205.1 uncultured delta proteobacterium | reverse complement strand
CATACGGCGCGCGGCGCGGCAATCATGAGGTAATGGTGCGTGGAACCTTCGCCAACATCAGGCTCAAGAATCAGCTCGTGCCCGGAGTTGAGGGCGGCTTCACGGTGCATCTCCCGGACGGCGAGCAGACCACGATTTTCGAGGCCAGCGAGCGCTATCGCAAGGAAGGCGTGCCGCTGATCGTGATTGCCGGCAAAGAGTACGGCACCGGCTCCTCGCGCGACTGGGCCGCCAAGGGTCCGCAACTGCTCGGCGTGCGCGCCGTGATCGCGGAGAGCTTCGAGCGAATCCATCGCAGCAACCTGGTCGGGATGGGCGTGCTGCCGCTGGAGTTCGTGCAGGGACAGAATCGCCAGTCGCTGGGTCTGACCGGGCACGAAGTCTACGCCATCGGTCCGCTCGCGGCCGGCGTAAAGGTCGGGCAGCGCTTGAAGGTGCGGGCCGACGATGCGGGCAAGTCACGCGAGTTCGAGGTGATCGCGCGCGTCGATACGCCCGAAGAAGTCGAGTACGTCCGCCACGGCGGAATCCTGCCCTACATGCTGCGCGAGCTGGCGCGCGGATGAAGGCTACATAGTCGCGTCGCGATTTTTTGTCTGCGCCTCTCCCTGACCAGGGAGAGGCGGCGTGCGCGCGAAGCGCGCGAGCGGTGAGGGTGTCTGGCCTTCGCGCGCGACGGAAGAAAATCGATGGCTAAGACCTTGAGTTATTACAAGAAACTTCCGTACAGAATGGTGTTGGATTTCGATCCTGAGTCCGATGCCTGGATAATCCGATATCCGGAACTGCCGGGATGCACGGCCCACGGAAAGTCTCCTTCCGAAGCCATGTGACAAGGCAGAGCGGCAAAGGAACTGTGGCTTGAGTCGGCTCTTCAGGAACAGCAAGAACTTCCAGAGCCGCACAGCGACTGAACCAGCACCGACGCGCCCGATCACATTGACCGGCTTGCGCGGCGCTTGCTAACGTCGGGAACGGAGCAACATGGCGGGTAACAAACCGATCAGCGAGTTGAGCAAGGGCGAGGAAATCCTGCTCGGCGACACCGCGATTCTCACGCGCCTGGACAAGGCGATCGGATGGGCGCGGAAGTTCTCGATCTTTCCCTATCCGTTCGCGACTGCGTGCTGCGCGATGGAATACATGGCGCTGGCGGCGACGCCCTACGATATCGACCGCTTCGGGGCGCTGCTGCCGCGCTTCACCCCGCGCCAGGCTGACCTGCTGATGGTGGTCGGCACGGTCTCGATTCGCCAGGGCCCGATTCTGCGCCGCGTCTATGATCAGATGGCGGAGCCGAAGTGGGTGATGGCGTTCGGCGCGTGCGCATCGACCGGCGGCTTCTACGACAACTATGCCACGCTGCCCGGAATCGATCGGATCGTCCCGGTCGACGTGTATGTTCCCGGATGCCCGCCGCGCCCTGAGGGAGTGCTGGACGCCTTAATGGCGTTGCAGCGCAAGATCCAGGGCCAGAAGCAGAAGCTGGGCGCGCTCCAGGAAAAGCATCAGCAAGGCGCGCATCAGGCCGGCGCCCGTTAATCACCACATACTCGATGGAGAAAATCCTAACCCGCTGGTTGGACATCCCCGACCTGCGCCGTATCGATGTGTACGAGGCGCATGGCGGTTACCAGGCGCTGCGCAAGGCGCTCACCGAAATGACGCCTGAGCAGATTGTCAACGAAGTCAAAGCGTCCAACCTGCGCGGCCGGGGCGGCGCCGCGTTTCCGACCGGCATGAAATGGGGCTTCATACCCAAGGACTCGAAGAAGCCGGTCTACATGTGCTGCAACGCCGATGAATCCGAGCCCGGCACGTTCTGCAATCGCTACGAGCTCGAGAACGATCCGCACGGGATAATCGAGGGCATCCTGATTACCTGCCGCGCGGTGAATTCCCACGTCGCCTACGTCTACATGCGCGGCGAGTTCACCGTCCAGAAGCGCATCTTCGACGCCGCGCTGGCCCAGGCGCGCGCCCGCGGCTATGTCGGGCCCGATTTGATGGGCTCCGGATTCGCGGTGGAGATTTACACCCATCGCGGCGCCGGCGCGTACATCTGCGGTGAGGAGAGCGCCCTGCTCGAATCGCTCGAGGGCAAGCGCGGGTATCCCCGCAATCGGCCGCCGTTCCCGGCGATCCAGGGGGTGTTTGCATGTCCCACGGTGGTCGACAATGTCGAGACCATGCACAACATTCCGCATATCATCGCGCGCGGCGCCGATTGGTATCGCTCGATTGGTCCCGAAAAGAGTCCGGGGCCGAAAATCTTCTGTTTGTCAGGCCATATTAATAGGCCCGGCATTTACGAATTGACGCTCGGCATCCCGCTGCGAGATGTGCTCTACGAGGTTGGCGGCGGCATCGTCGGCGGCAAGAAACTCAAGGCCGTCAGTCCGGGCGGTTCCTCCTCCCCTGTGCTCACTGCCGACGAGGCCATGAAAGTGAACATGGACTTCGACTCGGTGCGCGCCGCGGGCTCGATGCTCGGCACGGCCGGTGTGATCGTGATGAACGAGGACACCTGCATGGTCGACACGCTCAGGACCATGGCGCACTTCTACCATCACGAGTCCTGCGGCCAGTGCACGCCGTGCCGCGAAGGCACCGGATGGATCGAAAAGCTGCTCATCGATATCGAAGAGGGCCGCGGCCGGATGCAGGATCTCGACACGCTGATCTCCGCCGCCACCAACATGGAGGGCAATACCATCTGCGTGCTGGCCGACAGCCTCTCGATGCCGGTCAAGAGCTTCGTGCCAAAGTTCAAGGACGAGTTCATCGAGCACATCAAGCTGGGCCATTGCCCGTTTCGCGATTCGGAGCAGAGGGCCGCGGCGCCTATCGCCGCTGCGCCCGCAGGCAGCCGCCCCGATGCCTAAAACGACCATCGACGGCAAGACGCTGGAGGCGCCCGCGGGAATCAATCTGATCGACGCGGCCGAGCGCGTTGACATCGAAATTCCGCACTATTGCTACCATCCGGGGCTCACGATCGTCGGCAACTGCCGAATGTGCCTGGTCGAAGTCGAAAAGATGCCCAAGCTCCAGATCGCGTGCAACACCAAGGTGGCCGAAGGAATGGTGGTGCATACCAGCAACGATCGGGTCAAGCAGGCGCAGGCGGCGGTGCTCGAATTCCTGCTGATCAACCATCCGATAGATTGTCCGGTCTGCGATCAGGCGGGCGAGTGCAAGCTCCAGGACTACTACATGGACTACGACGATCGCCCCTCGCGCTTTCCGCTCGGCAAGAAGAACCACCGCGGCAAGGCGATCGATATCGGCTCGGGCGTGATGCTCGACCAGGAGCGATGCATCCTGTGCGCGCGCTGCACGCGGTTTTTCGACGAGATTACGCAGACCCACGAGCTGGCGATTTTCGAGCGCGGCGATCACAACAAGATCGACACTTATCCGGGCGCGAAAGTCGACAACCAGTATGCCGGCAATGTCGTCGATATCTGCCCGGTCGGCGCGCTGACCGAAAAAGATTTCCGCTTCCGGATGCGGGTGTGGTACCTGCATCGCTCGCCCTCGATCTGCGGCGGATGCGAACGCGGATGCTCGATCGACATCCATCACCAGCGGGGGCGCATCTACCGGATGAAGCCGCGCTACAATCCGGAGGTAAACAGCTACTGGATGTGCGATGAGGGGCGCCACGGGTTTCCCAGCCTCCAGAGCGAGAGCCGGCTGGCCGCGCCGCTGGTGCAAGCCAAGGATCGGCTGGTACCGGAGGGATGGGCGGCGGCGATTCGCCGCGCTGCGGAGCGCATCGCGGAGACTCGGGAGGTCAGCGGCGCCGCCGCGATCGGCGCGATTGTCGGCGCGCAGGCGACCAACGAGGAAGCCTTTGCGCTCAAGCGCCTGCTCACGACGACGATCGGATCAGGTCATCTGAGCGGATTTGGATGGACGCCCCCCGGTGCGAGCGGCGACGACCATATGCTGATTCGCGCCAACAAGAACCCGAACACGCGCGGACTTGAGGCGCTTGGACTCTCCACCGGTTCAATCGATCGGCTCGCGGCTGCGGTCGCCTCGGGCGAGCTCAAGGTGATGATCGTGCTCAGGGCCGATCTGGTTCGCGCGCTCAGTGAGGCCGACTTCGTCCGCCGCTTCGGCGCGCTGGACTATCTGATCGTGCTCGATACCGACGCGAACGAGACCGGCCAGATGGCGAATCAGGTCTTGCCGATTGCCGCCTACCCGGAGATCGACGGGAGCTTCACCAATTTTCAGGGCCGCGTGCAACGCATCTTTCGGGCGTTCGATCCTCCGGGCGAGGCGCTCGCCGCGACCGAAGTGATCGCGCGGCTAAGCCACGCGCTCGACGGCATCACGCGCCCGGCTGCGGCCGAACTGCTATTCGCCGAGATGGCCGCCTCCGAGCCCGCCTTTCACGGTCTGTCGCCCGCCGCTCTCGCCCCGCACGGCGCGATGCTCGCCGAGCCGCCGGCGTTGCAGACCCCCGCCGGCGCTTCGTAACCCGCAGAAAAGAAAATCGCTCCGCGTAGATTCCTCGTGGAGCGATTTGCCTGGCTTCTCGGTTATGCAACGCCCTCCTGGTCAAGGAGAGGCATCACAAGATCACGATGCTCGCCGCTCAGGTCGAAGCGGCGGCTTGGCCCCGGCCGGTTTCCGCCTTGGGCGCGGTCAGCTTGCGCAGCACGGTCTCCATCTCGAACGCCTCGACAATATCGCCGGGCTTCACGTCATTGTAATTCTCGAGCCCGATACCGCATTCGTAGCCGGCCGCGACTTCGCGCGCGTCGTCCTTAAAGCGCCTGAGCGAGCCGATTTTCCCTTCCCATACCACGCGGGCGTCGCGCACCAGCCGCGCGCGCGAGCTGCGCGTGATCTTGCCGTCGGTGACCATCGAGCCCGCAATCGTCGCGCCCGGCACCGAGAAAGTCTTGCGCACCTCCGCTCGTCCCAGCGCCTTCTCGCGATAGGTCGGCGCGAGCAGGCCCTCCATCGCCTCGCGAATGTCGTTGATCGCGTCGTAGATGATCGTATAGAGGCGAATCTCTACACCTTGTTTCTCGGCGAGCGCGGCGGCCTTGGCCTCGGGGCGGATATTGAAACCGATCACCAGCGCCTTGGAGGCTTCGGCCAGCGTCACGTCGGTTTCCGAAATCGCGCCGGCCGAGGAATGAACGATGTCGAGCTTGACTTCATCGTTGGACAGGCGCCGCAGCGAGTCGGCTAGCGCTTCGACGCTGCCCTGCACGTCGCCCTTGATGATTACCTTGAGCTCCCGGACCTCGCCCGCGCGCATCTTCTGGCTCAAATCTTCCAGCGAGACGCGGCTGGTCTTGGCGAGCTCGCCTTCGCGCTGCTTGGAGCGGCGGAATTCCGCGACCTGCCGGGCCTTGGCTTCCTCGGCCAGCGCCGTGAACGAGGTCCCCGGCTCCGGCACTTCCGAGAGGCCGAAGATCTCGACCGGTATCGAAGGGCCGGCCTCGGTCATGCGCTCGCCGCGATGGTCCAGCATCGCGCGCACGCGCCCATACGTGACCCCGCACACGAACGGATCCCCCTGATGCAGCGTGCCCTGCTGGATCAGGACGGTGGCAACCGGGCCGCGGCCACGATCGAGTTGCGACTCGACCACCGTGCCGCGCGCGAGGCGATCGGGCACCGCCTTAAGCTCCATCAGATCGGCCTGCAGCAGGATCATTTCGAGCAAGCGCTCGATTCCCTCGCCGCTGCGGGCCGAGACCGGAACTGCGATGGTTTGTCCGCCGTAGTCTTCGGGGATTAGTCCCTGCTCCGAGAGTTGCTGCTTGACGCGATCGAGGTTGGCCTCGGGCCGGTCGATTTTGTTGATCGCGGCGATAATCGGCACCTTGGCCGCCCGCGCATGATTGATCGCCTCGATCGTCTGCGGCATCACACCTTCGTCGGCGGCGACCACCAGCACCACGATATCGGTGACCTTGGCGCCGCGCGCGCGCATCGCGGTGAACGCCTCGTGGCCCGGCGTGTCGACAAAAGTGATCTGGCGATCGTGCGCAGTCACGGTGTAGGCGCCGATATGCTGGGTAATTCCGCCGAACTCGCCGGCGGTAACGTTGGTCTTGCGGATCGCATCGAGCAGCGAGGTCTTGCCGTGGTCGACGTGGCCCATCACGGTCACGACCGGCGGACGGGGAGCGGGCTCGCCCGCTTCTTCTTCGGAATCCTCGTCGATCGCGGACTCGACGTCGAAGGCGACATTCTCGACGCTGTAGCCGAACTCGTTGGCGACCAGCGTGGCGGTGTCGGGATCCAGCATCTGGTTGAGCGTGGACATCACGCCCATCGCCATCAGCTTCTTGATCAGCTCGCCGGCCTTGACTCCGATGTTGCGCGCCAGATCGCCGACCGTGACACCCTCGGCGATCCGGACCACGCGCTTGGAGGCCTTGGGCGTGGTGATTTCGGTCTTGCGCTGCTCCTTGCCCGGCAACGCGCGCCGTTTCTTGGGCACGCGTAACCCGCGCATCTCGCGCTCAGCGGTAAAGTCGCTCGCATCTTTCTTGACGACGCGCCGTTTTTTGATCGCACGCGCGCCCGGCTTTTGCTGATCGGGCGGGGTCGGCGGCGCCTCGGGAGCGACCGGCGTTGGCGCGGCGCCCGAGCGATACGGCGTACCGGGACGGGACGGACCCATGGGACGCCCTACGGGAGCGGCCGGGCGTGGCGCCGGACGGCGAAGATCGATCTTGCCCAACACCTTGGGACCGCGCTGGCCGTCATCGAGCGAAGGAGCGGCGGCGTGCGCGCTGCTGGTCAGACTGATCGTACGCCCATCGGATCGAAAACCGGTCCGGCCCGCCGCCACCGCCGGTTCGGGGCCGCGATGAGGCAGCGGGGGCGCGGCCGGAGCCGTACGTGGCCGGGCCGGCTGCGCAGCAACAGGACGCTCGTGCACCGGCGCCGGGCTCTCTGCGCGGGCTTGCGCGACAGGCGGCGGCGCCGCTGGCGGCGGTGTCAAATCAACTTGAGGCTCAGGGGTCGCGAGCACCGGCTCGGCGATCGGCGGTTGATCGCCGAACGAAGTGACGAACGGCTCGCTCGCGCTTGGTTCGACTTCGAAGTGGAACGGCTCGTCCGATAAAGCTCGGGCCGCGACCGGCTCGGTATGCCGCCGGCGCATCACGGTCGCCGTCAGCCGCTTCTCGAGCACCTTGCCCGCGCTGGTCTCGACCAAGGTCTCACGGCTGAGCAGGGTCGCGCGGTGGGCCTGCTCGTCGAGATCGGCCTTCACGCGGTCGGCTTCATCCTGCGAGAGCAGGCTCGAATCGGAATGAGTGTGGCCGATTCGGAGCCGCACGCAACTGGCCAGCGCGTCTTCCAGCGAGACGCCCCACTCAACGGCCAGAGTCTTGATTCTTTTTCGCGCCATTTGCCCAGGTTATTTAATCCACTTTAGTCGAGTGATACGTCACGTTTCCAGCCGTTCCCGGATCGTCTGAGCGATCGCGCGCCGCTCGGCCGGCTCTATCCTGCGCCGCAGCGAACGAAATTCCCTGACTTTCGAGCCGACGAATTGCTCAAGGCATTCGCGGCGCGGATGCAGATAACCGCCGCGTCCCGGCAGTCTGCCGGTCAGGTCCGCTACGACCGCGCCGTCGAGCGCAGCCAGCCGCACCAGCATCCGCCGGTCGTCGGCCCGCCTGCATCCAAGGCAAGTGCGAATCGGATTCAGGATTTGACCTCCTCTTCCTTCGCCTCACCCTGCATCGACTCGCCATCTTCCTCGCCTTCCCCCGCGACGGAATCAGCTTGGGCCGTCCGCTCCGAAGCGCCGCCATCGGTGGCTTCGGCGTCGGATGCGGACGCTTCCGGCGCATCCCCCGCAGTCTCCGACGCCGCAGTCTCTGCGGCGGCGGTGTCGGCAGCCGCAGTTTCGGCGGCGGCAGCTTCGGCGGCGGCCGTGGCTTCAGCGGCGGCGGTGGCCGCCTCTTCCTCGCGCCTTAGCTTGTCCTGCACATGCCCGCGCGCCGCGACGACCAACTGGCGGGCGCGCTCGGGACTGATTCCTTCGACGTCGAAGTTTTCTTCGTCGGCTTCGGCAAGCTGCTCCGATGATCGGTAGCCGTACTGAAAGAGCAGCTCCGCATTGATATCGCCGATGCCGGGAATCGCGTTGAGCGAAGCGCGTGCGGAGCGCGCCTCCTCCTCGGCTTCGGCCTCGCTGCGAACGTCGAGCTTCCATAGGGTGAGCCGATGGGCCAGGCGGACGTTCTGGCCGCGCTTGCCGATCGCGAGCGAAAGCTGATCGTCGGGCACGATCACTTCCATCGCGTGCTCCTCTTCGTCGATGATAACCTTCGAGACCTTGGCGGGCGCGAGCGCGCGGCACACCAGCTCGGCCTGATCGTCGGTCCACGGCACGATATCGATCTTCTCGCCGCGCAGCTCCTGGACCACCGATTGAACCCGCGTGCCCTTCATCCCGACGCAGGCGCCGACCGGATCGACGTTGGAGTCCTTGGAGTACACGGCGACCTTGGCGCGGCCGCCCGGCTCGCGGGCACATTGGCGGATCTCGACGATACCCTCGTAGATTTCAGGCACCTCCTGCTCGAACAGCTTGATCAGGAATTCGTTGGTGGTACGCGAGAGCACGATCGAAAGCCCCTTCTCCGAGAGATCGACGTCGACGATCAGCGCGCGGACGCGGTCGCCCTGGCGATAGCGCTCGTGCGGGATCTGCTCCTTTTCGGGCAGGATCGCCTCGGTGCGGCCGAGGTTCACGATCATGTTCTTGCGCTCGAAGCGCTGCACGATTCCCGACACCACCTCGTCGCGCCGATCCTTGAACTCGTTGAAAATCTGCTTTCGCTCGGCGTCGCGGATGTGCTGGATCAGGTTCTGCTTGGCGGCCTGCGCGGCGATCCGGCCCATCGTGGCGGTATCGAGCTTGATCAAGATCTCATCGCCGATTTCGGCGTCGGGATCGTGCCGGCCGCGCGCCTCGCTGAGGCTCTCCTCGAGCATCGGGTTGGCGACCTGCTCGACCACGGTCTTGATTTCGAACAATTCGATTTCGCCCAGCTCCTGATTGTAACGCGACTCGATATTGCGATCGGGCCCAAAGGTGCGGCGCGCCGCCGAATGCATCATTTCTTCGACCGCAGCGACAACGATCGTCTTATCGATGCCCTTTTCCTTGGACACCTGCTCGATAACGCGGTTCAGATCGACCTGCATAGCTTCTCCCAGGGGCGCGGTTGTATTCGCGCACGTCCGGGCCTCGAAGACCCTCTCAAAAGAAAGCGTCGAAACGCAAAGCGCGCGGCAGCGGCCGCCGCGCGCCGTCGGCTAATCGAATCTGTGCTCGTAATTCGCCTCTTTAATCTCCTCAAAGCCGATCGCCTGCCGGCGCCGGCTGTTTTCGTCGTCCACTTCGATACCGACCGGACCAACCTCGGCCAGAACACCCACGAAGACTTTCTGCCCATCGCGCGCCTGATGGGTCCGAATCCGGACCCGCCGGCCGCGATAGGCCTCAAAGTGGCTGAGCTTGGCCAGCGGCCGGTTGATTCCAGGCGAAGCGACCTCCAGCGTGTAACGTCCCTCGACAGGATCGTAGACGTTCGAGCAGGTCGCCGATAATCGGGCTCAGGCGCTCCAGGTCGCCCATCGAAACGCCGCCCTCGGGCCGGTCGACCAGCAGGCGCAGGATAGAGCTGTGCGTGCCGCGCTTGTATTGCACCGCGACCAGTTCGAATCCCTGGCGCTCGATATGCGGTTCGAGCAATTCCACAGCCTTCCTGGCGACCGGATGTAGCTCCAGTACCATCACTACTGACTCGCGCCCCTTCTCGCCCCCTGGAAGCGGCGCTGAAACTGTCAACTTTTCAGGGGACGACAGAGCAACAAAAAATGGGCCAGCGGCCCACTCTGGTGCAGACTATCATCCCCAAGATAGGGGCTTCAAGGTGCCGGGGGCTTCAAGGTGCGCCGCAAGCCCCCCCTTTGGCGCCGCCCCCCGCATAAGGCAATACCTCGATTGCGCACGTAAATCCCCGTGATGCCGCCCCGGAGGCCGCCACTTCTGTCACGGATTCGGGCGTGAGCGCTCGTAGCGGAGAACGCCGTGGAAGTAGCTTTTTTTTTCTTTTTTTATTTTCGACGGATTCGGGCGTGAGCGCTCGTAGCGGAGAACGCCGTGGAAGTGGCGGCCGGAACAGCCAGGGCGACGGCGTGTGGTGGCTCCCGCCACGTGGCGCGTGCCGGGCCGCGCTAATGAAACATCTGCGTGGCGGCGTAGGCCAGCAGCGCCAGACCGACCATCCCGAAAATCGCAGTCTCCGATGAATCGTCGCGGTTGATCGAAAAGTAGACTGCCATGCAACCGAACAAGGCAGCGATCACCGCCCGATTGGTGGCCGACTGAAGGAACGTAAGATCCATTGCCGACCCTCCCTGCTAGTAACATTTTGTATCATTTCAGCGCGGGCCGCCAGATGACTTCTTGGGGGGGATTGGCGGGCAGCCTTCCAGGCCTGGAGCCATCTTCCCCCGCCGCGCCGGTACGAACAAAATCGCCGAGCGGGGATTAGGGTCGAATGAAGACGCTGGCGCAAAACCGAATCTTTATTCCTCCTCCTCCGATGAAATCCGCGTGCGAATCAGGCGCAGGTGATGATCACGCGGCTTCATCTGCGCTACTCCGCGCTACGTTCCCCGAGGATCTGGTCTTCCAGGAGACCCAGGACCAGGAGCAATTCCAGGCTCGCTACGTGATCAGGCATCCGTGGCAGGGCTCATCCGCAGAGTGCCCGGCCGCGCGAGATTATGTGGAACAGCTTGATCGCAGGCGCGAACAGGAGGCCGAGACGCTCGCCGGGCTGACCGGATGGGCACCTCGGCGCGGTGCTGCGCAAGGCGGGTGTGAATTCACCCGGCGAATCCGGCCGGTGGTGGCAGCGGCTGTGGGAGTAGCAGGCTACGTGCAGGACGAGGCAGCCCGCTGCTCGATAGCCGATCGCTTTCTCCTCTCCTGAGCTTGGCGAGGACCGAGAGATCCTCAAGTGTGGTCGTGTCGCCCAGGGTCGTATCGCCCGAGGCGATCTGGCGCAGCAGCCGGCGCATAATCTTGCCGCTGCGGGTCTTGGGCAGCGAGTCGGTAAAGCGCACTCCGTCGGGACGCGCGAGCGCACCGATCTCCTTCACCACGTGGCCGCGCAGCTCCTCGCGGAGCTTGTCGTCACCCTTGCGCCCCCCCTTGAGCGTGACGAACGCGACTACCGCCTGACCCTTCAAGTCGTCGGGGCGTCCGACCACCGAGGCCTCGGCGACCGTCGGATGCGACACCAGCGCGCTCTCGATCTCCATCGTGCCCAGCCGATGCCCCGACACGTTGATCACGTCGTCGACGCGCCCCATGATCCAGAAGTAGCCGTCTTCGTCGCAGCGCGCGCCATCGCCGGTGAAGTAGGCATTGGGTATCTGACTGAAGTACTGAGTCCGGTAACGTTCGGGATCGCGGAAGATCGTACGCAGCATTCCCGGCCACGGTTTTTTGATCACCAGCAGGCCGCCCTGATTGGGCGGGACCGCCGCGCCGGCTCTGTTCACGACTTCGGCCGCGATGCCCGGCAGCGGACGCGTCGCGGAGCCGGGTTTGGTCGCGATCGCGCCGGGCAGCGGGCTGATCATGATGCCGCCGGTTTCGGTCTGCCACCAGGTATCGACGACCGGGCATCGTTCACCCCCGATCATTTTGTGGTACCAGATCCAGGCCTCGGGATTGATCGGCTCGCCGACGGTGCCGAGCAGCCGCAGGCTCGAAAGGTCGTGCTTTTTCACCCACGAATCGCCCCAGCGGATAAAGGTGCGGATCGCGGTGGGAGCGGTATAGAAAATATTGACCCGGTACTTCTCGATGATCCTCCACAGGCGATCGTTCTCGGGAAAGTTGGGCGCGCCTTCGTACATCACGACCGTGGCGCCCGCCGCCAGCGGCGCGTAGACGGTGTAGCTGTGGCCGGTGACCCATCCAATATCAGCCGTGCACCAGTAGATATCCTCTTCCCTCAGGTCGAATACCCACTTCATGGTCATCAGGACGTGGACCAAATAGCCACCCGTGGTATGCACTACGCCCTTGGGCTTGCCGGTGGTGCCGGAGGTATAGAGCGTATAGAGCATGTGCTCGGAATCGAGGTGCTCCGGTTCGCAGAGCGAGGACTGCAGGCCCACCAGATCGTGCCACCAGAGGTCGCGCCCGGCACGCATCTCGACCTTCGCGCCGGTGCGCCTGACCACGACGCACTTCTCGACCGAGGGGCAACGCACGAGCGCGTCATCGACGTTGTGCTTGAGCTCGACCTGCGCGCCGCGCCGCCATCCGGCGTCGGCCGTGATACAGACTTTCGCTTCCGCATCGTTGATCCGATCGGCGAGCGCCTCGGCGGAGAAGCCGCCGAAAACCACCGAATGGATCGCGCCGATCCGGGCGCACGCGAGCATCGCGATCACCGCTTCGGGAACCAGCGGCATGTAGATCGCGACCCGGTCGCCGCGCTGCACGCCGATACGCTTGAGCGCGTTGGCGCAGCGGCCCACTTCGCCGGCGAGCATCTGGTAGGTGAGCACGCGCGAATCGCCGGGCTCGCCCTCCCAGATCAGGGCGGCCTTGTTGCGGCGCGGCCCCATCAGATGGCGATCGATACAGTTGTAGGAGGCGTTCAACTCGCCGCCGAGGAACCACTTCGAGAACGGGAAGTTCCACTCCAGCACTTTGCCGAAGGGCTTGAACCACGAGATGTCTTTGGCGCGCTCGGCCCAGAATCGCTCGGGATCCTCGTCGGCCAAACGGCACAGCGCCTCGTAGTCGGCCGCGCTCTTGACCGCGGCGCGCCGGCTGAAATCGGCCGGCGGCGCGAACTTGCGCTTCTCATTAAGGATGGATTCGATATCGGCCGCCATCGCGATTAGTTGCAACCTTCGGGTGATTAAGTAGTCGGGTATTTCGCCGCCGGCTCCTCAGCCTCTACCTCTTGCTGAGCGACCAGAGACCGTGAGCCATTGAAATACCCAGCGCGACCATCAGGGCTGCGACATCCAAAATGGCGACTGGCAATGCCACAAAGATCCTATCTAACGTTATCAGCATCACGGCGACCGCCAAGATCACAGCGCCGGCGATTAACAGGTCTTTGCCCATCACTCGATTTGCCGAGTACCATATCCGCGGATCCGACAGGGTCTTGCGCGTACGGAACCCATAAACGCGGTTGGGCTTCACACTCCCCTGGATCATCGGAATACTCAAGATTATCATCAGGGTGGCGGTCGAACAGGTAGCGCCAGTTGCGATCCAATTAGCCAAAACCACGTCTGATTTCATAACTCGCGACCTCTTAACTGCTTTTTCTTGACGGCCGCCAGACGGTATTAACTGATAATCGCCGCTAAGCTGAACGCCAAGCGCTATATCCTGCCGCGAGCCTCGCGAGTTTTGAGGCTCAGGTAAAGGGTAGCGGCTTCGCCGATTTCGCGCCGATTCGAATGGATCGTGCGCAACCGCTCGAGCAGGCTCGCTCTCGATACTCGGCGCGAACGTGGCCGCCAGCTCGACCGCGCGGGCGGCCCAGCGCAGCACGATTCTGCCCTCGGGTCCGCCGAAGTCGTCGAAGAACCAGGCGCAACTGACCAGCGTGGAATGTCCCGCGCGTTCCATCTCGAACAGACGCGTGAGTTGCTCGCGGCGCGCCTCGTCGGTTATGCGATAGCGGCCGAAGAAGGCGTCAGGCGCAGCGGGATCCGAATCGATCGCCAGACGGATCGAGGCCTTGAGCGCGCCGATCGGGTCTTCCAGCAGCGGCGCCGCGAACCGATCGTAGACTGAATCGACGTGGTTCTTGACGAACTCCATCGCTTCGCGAAGCGGCGCGCGCCATTCCTGGCTGGTGTTGCCGTCCAGACGGCATCCGCAGTTCGAGCGCCAGCGCTCGACCCCGTGAGCGCAACTCCACGAGGTGGGAGCCGGTATCTCGAAGCCGCCGGCCGCCGGATGAGACGCCATATATTCGGCGCAATTGGTAAGGCGGATCCCGGGATGCTGCTCCAGTACCGAAAACGCGCGCGCCAACTCGGCCGCGCCGGTCTTCTTATGATGGCCAAAGGTCTCGCCGTCGGTCGCGATCAAAAGCGCGCTGCCCGGCTTGAAACTCATCGCGCGGCCCACGATCCAGTCGGCGAAACGGCGCCCGTCGGTGAGCGCGTCGCCGAAGGAGACGGTGCCGGAAAGATCGCGATCGAAGCGGAAGACGCCCAGTTTCAGATCGCCGCGACTCCACAAGAACGGCCCCGCAGCGCCGTCGTCGCCGTCGGCCGGTTTGAAACCGCCCTGCCACGGCGCCAGGACCGTGAACTTCAATCCAGCCGCGGCCACGGCTGCCATCGTATCTTCGTCAGCGGCGCATTCGGGCAGCCAGATTCCCTCGGGGCGCCGGCCGAAGCGGAAAGCAAAGTCCTCCACGCCCCATGCGATCTGAATCTCACGGTCGCGCGCGCTCAGCAGCGGCAGAATCGAATGATGATACGACTGCGCGAGCGCGTTGCCATGACCGGCGCGAAGCTCGGCGGAGAGCATGTCGCCGCGCCGCATCGCGCGATACGCGATCTTGCCGTGCCGCTCCATCCAACTCGCCAGCGTGGGCCCGATGTCGAAGCTGAGCAGCTCGTAGTTGTTGCGGATCCGGACGACGTGGCCGTCCATGATATGGGCCTGGGCATTGGCGGTGTAGGATTCGCTCAGGATCCGCTCGTTCCAGTTGTTAAACGGCGCGGCGCCGTGCTCGGGGCCGATCAGTCCGGTCCAGGGACTCTCGCGCGGCGGCTGGTAGAAGTGGCCGTGGACAATTACGTAGCGTAGCTCGCTATTTTCTCCCATCACTGGAATTTTGCGCTAGAGCCTGACCCACAGACAATGGACCAGCCGCCGCTAGCGCGCACCTCCTCCACAGCCCCCGCCACGGTCCGTCCGCAACCAAACGTCAGCCGGCAATCGCGCAAAACGACCCCCGGACCGCGGGCTCGCCCTTCTGATTGACGACCTCGACCTCGCCCTCGACCAGCTTTTCGCCGTTGCGTTCGAGCTTGCTGGTGATCTTGCCGCGGCAGGTGAGCGTGTCGCCCGGCCACACGCGGGTGGCGAAGCGGACCTTGAATTTGCGCACGTTGCCGGCGCCGACGTAGTCGGTCAGACAATGCGAGAGCAGGCCGGCGGTGAACATCCCCTGGCCGAAGACCGTGGGCAATCCCGCAGCCTCGACAAAGGTCTGATCATAATGCAGCGGAACGAAATCGCCCGACGCGCCCGCGTAGCGCACGAAGTCGGGGCGCGTCATGTTTTCCACCACCAGCGCGGGAATCTCGTCGCCGGCTTTTACCGCGTCGAACTTTATTCTGGCCATAGCATCCTCGTCCAAGCTTCTCGCTGATCAAAGAGAGGAAAAATAACTTTCAGGCGCAAATCGATACCGCCGCGTCAACTCTTCTTGACGGCTTGTCCGGTCTCAATCACGGTCGAGCGCGAGATCGCGACCTGCTCGCCCTTCTGGTTGCGGTATTCGGTCTCCATCACCAGGAAGCTCATCTTGCCGCCGCGGCCGCCGTCTTTCTCGTAGACGTCGGAGACCCGCGTGACGCCGGTCAGCGTGTCGCCCACGAAGATCGGCTTTAGGAACTCGAACTCCTGCTCGCCATGCAGCACGCGGCGCAGGTCGAAGTTCAAGGCCGGGCTCGAATCGGCGGTCTGCCAGAACGCGCTGGTCATCAGGAAGGTGACCGGGATCGGAATTCCGCCGCATTGCTTTTTCGCCGCGTCGGGGTCGAAGTAGACGGGATTGGGGTCCTTGATCGCGCGGGCAAACTCGCGCACTTTACCCCATTCGACGGGCATCGTGAACGGCTTGCCGCTGGTTCCGACTAAGCTCTTGTCAGCCATCCAATAAACCTCGCATCAGCCGCCGAAGATCGGCGCTCAAAATCAGATAACCCCCGCGTTTTCGGATATCACGCAGCCGCCGACCCGACAAGCGGCGCTCGGCCCGCGCCGGGCCATGCTGCCACCGCCGGTCAATCCCAATTACGGCCGTCGAACTGGACGATCTCAAGCTGGCCCAGGTCGATATTGTCGAGGCATCGCACGTTGACCGTCATCTTGGTCTGATCATTGCGCGGGACGCGCAAAGGCGCCACGCCGCACACCGCACAGAAGTGATGCTTCGCCAGACCGGTGTGCCATCGATAGGTCGCCATGCCGGACTCGGGCGTCAGCAGGCGGACCTGCTCGGGCTCAACCCGCCAATGAAGGAAGCCGGATTTGCCGCAGATCGAACAGTTGCATTCGGTGACCCTGGAGAGATCGCCGCGAACCTCGAATCGGATCCGCCCGCAATGGCATCCGCCAGTGTAGATCATGATCAGATAGCTACTCGCGCAGAGGGTTTCACCGCAAGCGGGCAGTTCATCTAAGATGGATTGCCGCGTAGGGGCTTCCTGTGAATCGATTTCGAGAGTATGTATCTGACATTGGTGACGCTTCCGCCGACCCCCGCGCAAGGGAAATTATCTTGATGGCAGCGTTGACGGGCACAGGGTTGGCGATCAAAGAGATCGACGGCGCCGACAACACGCCGGAAGGCTTGCGTTCCCTGCTGCGGGCCAATGAACGTTACCGCACCAGGCCTTGGCCCCGCCCCTTCGACCGAACCGCGCACCAGATCAGGGTTGGCGACGCCCGCGATTTATCGTGGATCGCGGCTGCATCGATCCATCTGATCGTCACCTCGCCGCCATATTGGACCCTAAAGGAATACCGGCGCTCAGACGCGCAAATGGGCTTCATCGAGGACTACGAGCATTTCCTCGACGAGCTTGATAAGGCCTGGCGAGAGTGTACGCGCGTGCTGGCGCCGGGCGGTCGCATCTGCTGCGTTGTTGGTGACGTATGCATCCCCCGGAAGAAAGGGGGGAAGCATTACATCATGCCGCTGCACGCCGACATCCAGGTTCGGATGCGCCGCATCGGCCTTGACTGTCTGACGCCGATCCTCTGGTACAAGATCGCCAATGGCGCGACCGAAGTGGAAGGCAACGGTGCGGGATTCTACGGAAAGCCCTATCAGCCGGGACAGGTGATCAAAAACGACATCGAGCACATTTTGTTTTTTCGCAAGGGCGGTCAATATCGATCTGCGACGCCGCTTCAGAAAGCGTTATCGATGCTGACCAAGACGGAGATGAAGAGCTGGTTTCGACCTTTCTGGGCGGACATTAAGGGAGCCTCAACGCGCGAAGGCCATCCGGCACCATACCCGGCGGAGTTGGCAGAGCGGTTGATCTGCATGTTCTCATTTGCGGGCGATACGATCCTGGATTCTTTCGCCGGAACCGGATCGACAGCCGTTGCCGCGATCCGCACCGGGCGAAATTCGATCGGGAGCGATATTGATCCGGAATATGTAAATCTGGCGCGCGAGCGGATCGTCCGGGAGGCAAGTCGTTCCCGTCTCTTTGGCCCTCAAGGGGCCGTGCTGCTCTGATGCCTGTCAGTCTATCCGAGGCCGTTGACGATCTTCTCAAACGCAAGACTCAGGATGCGGGGCGGCTCAACGTGCTGGCACGGTACTGTATTGAAGCGTTTGAACGTGCTGGGCTTCCCGGCGTGCGTGGCGGAAAAGCTGATGAAATCGGCATTCGGGGGCTGGGCCGCCAGAAAGATTGGGACCTTGCATATGTCCTTGCCGGTAAACCTCGCCTGCTCGTTTCCCTCAAATCGATGTTGAAGAACCTGCCCGGCGTCATCCCCAATCGTCTCGATGACCTCATGGGCGAAGTAGCAAACGTGCAGCAACTCTCGCCCGAACTTGTCATCGGCTATGTTGCTATTATCGACGAGAAGGAAAACAGCCCGCGCCAAGGAGCTGATGGAACCTGGATTGACCACTTCGAGGCGAACCTGCGCAAAATAGCCATTCGGCGAGCGCCGCTTTGGAATCAGGGTCTGCTCGAAGCGGCGTGGCTCATCCGGATCAACAGCGGCAGCCCCGCAGGGCAGCGCGTCCTGAACCCTTCAGCGACAGATGCGGATGGGATTCGGTTTTTCCAGGGGCTGCTCGAAGAACTCTACCTTCGCGAGCCAACCCTTAGGCGACCGACTCCATCCTAAGATGAAATCAAAGCCGAAGAGACGCGTGCCCGGTCACACCACCGATCGATTTGTTTGCCCGAAATGCGGGAGCGATGAGATCAACGAGCTGGCAATCTGCGTTGTCACACATCGCGTGATCGAGTGGAGCGCCTCGGGAAAACCGGAGGACTACGCGCAAGCGGAGGTCGATTGGGAATCCGACATGCCGTATTCGTGTCTGCGCGGTCCGGGAACCAAGCCTGTGCTTACGCTCGAATGCGGCCATTGCGCCGAGCAGTTCCGCAAAGCCAAGCGGCTAGGCCCGCGAAGCGCGATCAAAATTCCCAGATTGGTCGCGCGTGGCGCGTGCTAGCTTGCGCTCGCGCGAGAATATACTTGCCTCATCAGCCGGGTCACGTCATCGTAGCGCGCGTGCGCGAGGTTCTCTATGAGCCTCGCGGCCCCGGCCCCATTCAAATCGGAGAACCGCAGTTCAAAGGGCGGCAAAAATTTTTGAGATGCCGATCGAGCTAATTCTTCTCTACGAAGGGCCGCTTCCTTCGTCTCAATCGGGCAACGCAAAGCGCCGGAACGAAATTAAAGCCAAGATTTACAGAGTGTTTCATGAGCAACTTTCGGACGTTCTGGAGAACCACCGCGCCCCTGAAAGAATTTTTCGCGCCCGGATACTTCATGATCCCGATGGAGAAAGGCCACTACCTAGACGGTGGTGGCTGGTATGCCCGACCACTGGGTGCCTTCCGCTTCGTTCCATTGGTGATGACGGGCGGTTTACTCAAGCTGGTCTGCAAAATGGACGTAACCATTCTGTCGCGAGACGAGCCTGGCGCGATCATTAACGGCGGCGACTTGGACAATAGGATGAAAGTTCTCCTCGATGCGTTGACGGTTCCACAGCCGAACCAATGGCAGCGAGAAACCCCGGAGGACGATGAGCGGCCTTTTTTCTGTTTGCTCGACGATGATCACCTCATCACCGAAATCTCCATCAGGACGGCGCGACTCCATAGGCCGATGCGAAGGGGCGAGCAAAGGAGCGACGTCGAGATACAAGTTAAGGTAACGGTCCAGGCTAGCCCTCAGAGTGAATCACCGCTCCGCCTATAGCGTGGAGAGATATTAAAAATGAAGCCCAAAAAAGGAAAGACGCCAGGGTATTGACGCCTTCACGGGCCTTGTAGATCGCGTGCTGGCGGTTCCGCGCGATGAGATGCTGCGGCGCGAGAAGGAATATCGAAAAGATGTTGATGCGAAGCCCAAGAGGCACGGACCCAAACGGAAGGTCAAGCCTTCCGCCTCGGTCCGCGAATCCGGCGAAGGGAATTAGCTATTCGTCGTTTCTCCAACCCTGCTAGCTGGCGCTCGCGGGCGCCAACTCTTCGACTTCGCTCAAGGCATGCCTCGCCTCCGCCTTCCGGTAGGGGCGCTGAGAGCTCGCACCCTTACATCGCGGCCTGCGTGCCTTCGCCGCCGTCGATTATTAGTAGCGCGCCGGTGATGTAGCTCGATGCGTCGGAGGCGAGAAAGATGCACGGATGCGCGATCTCCTCGACCCGGCCGAAGCGTCCCAGGGCGCGGGATTTCGCGACGAACTGCTTCATCTTCTCGCTGGGCCATACGCGCGCGCCGGCGCCTTCGGTCTCGATCGGGCCGGGCGCGATACAGTTGACGCGGATGCCGAGCGGGCCCCATTCGGAGGCGTGCGAGATCGTCAGGTTGATCACGCCGGCCTTCGCGGCGCCATACGGCAGCATGAAGGAGGAGCCGTGGACGCCGGCGGTGGACGAGATGTTGATGATCGAGCCGCCGCTTTTCTGCTCGATAAACTGGCGCGCCGCGGCCTTGGAGCAGAAGAACGTCCCGTCGAGATTGATCGCCACCACCGCCTTCCATCCGTTGGGCGAAAGGTTGAGCGTCGGCGACGGGATGCTGGCGCCGTGATTGTTGATCATCACGTCGAGCCGGCCGAAATGTTGCACCGCCTGGGCAACCATCGCGTCGCAGGCTGCGGCGTCACGCACGTCGCAGACCGCCATCTCGCATTTGCCGCCGGCCTTGCGAATCGAGTCGCGCACGGGTTCGAGATGCTCGGTCTTGCGGCTGGCGATCAGCACCGGCGCGCCGCGCGCGGCGAACTCGCGCGCGATCGACTCGCCGATTCCCGTCCCGCCGCCGGTCACGATCGTCACTTTGCCTTCGACGCTGAATACGTCTTTCAACTGAAAATCCTCCTGGCGGAGCAAATGCCCGTCTGCGGCCAGAATCTAGCTCGTCGCGGGCCTGGGAAAAAGCCTCGCCCAAAGGCGCGCTCGGATCCGTCGCGCAGGTGGCGCGCCGTAAAGCATAATTGATTCTGATGGGATTGCTGCATCCGGCCGCGATGCTGGCCCTGATTGCCGCGGTGCCGGCGCTGGTGCTCGCCTATATGGCGCGCGAGCGCCCAGCGCGCGTCACGGTTTCGAGCGTGCTGGCCTTCCGGGCCTTGCGCGGTCCGCGCGCCGAGGCGTTTGCGGGCCGCCCGCGCTTTAACTGGATGTTCTTTGTCGAGCTGCTGATCCTGATCCTGGCGGTGACCGCGATCGCGGCGCCATTCGCGACCACGCACCAGAATCCGATCGCGCTGGTGCTCGACAACTCGGCCGCGATGCGCGCCCGCATGCTTGCGGGCAATACGCGATTCGAGGCGGCGCGCGACCGGCTCGTGGCCGCGCTGGATGAGGAGCCCGGGGCGGGCGAGATCAGCTTGTATGTCACCGCGCCGGTGCCCCATCGCGTCGGCGCGCCGCTCCAGAGCGTGGCGGACGCGCGTGCGGCGATCGGCCGCCAGATGCCGTGTGACGCGCCCGACGATCCGGCGGCGCTGGCGCGCACGCTCGACGAGCTGGTCTCCGGCGCCGGCTTCGCCCGGGTAATTTTCGCCGGCGACCGTCCGCTTGATGCGCCGATTCCGCCGCGCGTCCGTGCGATCACGGTCGGCAGCCCGATTGCGAACTACGCGATCGGTTCGTTCACATTGCGGCGCGAGTCGTTCGCCGCGGCCACGCTACGCGCCCGTCTCACGATCGCCAATTTCAGTCCGCAACCGCAAACACTGGCGGTCGCGATCAGCGGCGACGGCCGCCCGCTCGCCCATTCGCAGGCGCGCCTGGAGCCGGGAGAAATTGGCTCTCTCGACTTCCCCGCGCTCCCGACGGCACAAACATATCGTGCGGAGCTCACTCCCGCCGACGACTTCCCGTTGGACAACGTGGCCTACGCTACCGCGAGCGCACTCAAATCGATCGCAATCCTGTTCGTGAGTCCCACGCCCGCCGACGCTGCCGGGCTCTCCACCCTGCCGGGCGTCACGGTGCGAACGCGCAGGCCCGACCAATTCTCGCCCGACGACCTGGCCGGCGCCGACCTCGCGATCTTCGAGTACGCGGTGCCCAAGGAGTTGCCGCCGGTCAACGCGCTGCTGGTGATGCCGCCGCCGGGCGACCCGGTCTTCGGCTTCGCGGTCACGCCTTACGACAATCCCGAAATCACCGGATGGCGCACGCCCGACCCGCTGACCGACGCGGTCAACTTCCGCTTGATCGAGCCGCGGCGCGGCGAGTATTTCGCGGTCCATCCATGGATGGCGCCGGTGGTCAACGGCAGTCACGGCGCGCTGCTGATGGCGGGCGAGCGCGGCGGCCATCGGATAGTCGCGACCGGCTTCAATCCGTTCCCCTATCTCGGCAAAAAGAATCTTCCGATGTCGGTGCTGACGCTCAACCTGCTGAGCTACCTGGCGGAGCTGTCGGCCGACACCACCGGGTTTCGGACCGGCGAGCCGTGGCCGGTGCCAGCCGGCGTGACGAAAATCACTCTCCCATCGCGACGCGAAATCGCCGCACAGCCCGGCGCTCTTTTCACCGATACGGCCGAGCAGGGAGTCTATGAGCTGGCGGGCGGGGCGGGTCCGAAGACGCTGCGCGCAGTGAATCTAGCCGACCTCGCCGCTTCAGATCTGCAAAACATGCCGGCACTCAGACTGGAGTCCGCCGCCGGGGCGGCCGCCGAAGCGGAATTTACGCGCCGGGTTTCGCTCGAAGGATCGATACTGATCGCGATTCTCGCGCTCGCGCTGGCCGAGTCGCTGATCGCGTATCGGCGCCGGCGGCCGGTCCTGCGGGTCGAGTCATGAACTGGGGAACGTTTTGGAGCGATCTGAGCTTCGCGCATCGCGACGCGTTCTACCTGTTCGCGCCGATCGCGATCGTCGCGGCATGGTGGCTGATGCGCATCGGCCGGCGCGCCGCGGCGCCGATGCTGCGCGCGATCGTGCTTGCGCTGATCGTGCTCGCGCTGGCGGGGCCGGAATCGATCTATCGATATGAAGGGACGACGCGGCCGGCGGTTATCGACGCTTCCGACAGCATCACCGCGCCGATGCGCGCCTTCGACGCGCAGTTGCTTACCGATCAGTTGAAGCTGCGCGCGCAGGACCCGGCGATTATCTTCGCGAGCGCGCCGGTTTCAACCACCGCCGGCCAGGCCTCCGCGATGCTAACCGCAGGATGCAAAGCCTGCGGCCCCGAAGCGACCGACCTGGAAGCGGCGCTCAGCCAACTCGCGTCGGATCCCGACGCCGCCGGCGGGCCGGCGGTGCTGATCACCGACGGATGGGAGAACCGCGGCGATGCCGAGCTAGCCCTTAGCGCGCTGGTCACGGCGCGGGTCCGGCTCTACGTTTTCACGCCGCCCGGCATGGAGCATGCCCCGAATATCGCGATGACCGGGCTTACGCTGCCGCGCGCGCTCTCCCAATCGCTGCCGTTCGCGCTCGGAGTCACGATTGCGAATCTGAACCCGGTCAAGGCCGCGGGAACGATCTCGATTTACGAAAACGATCGGATGGTCGATCAGCGCGCGGTCGAAATTCCGCCGGGAGAGCAGCGCTTCGATTTCCCGGTGCAGACGCAGGATACCGGGCTGGTCTCATATCGCGCGATTTTCAAGCCGGCCAACCCCGCGATGGACCTCGATCCGGAAGACGACTCGCTTCAGGGATGGGTCGGTATCGGCGCGCGCCGCAGAGTGTTGATTCTCACCGACGCCGAGAGAGACGCGCACTATCTGGAAAGCATAGTGCGGCGGCTGGGCCTGGCGCCGACCGTGGTGACGCTGCACGGCGGGCAGTTCGCGGGCAGCCCCAGCGGCTACGACGCGGTGATGCTCGACAATCTTCCGCGTGCGCGGCTGAGCGCGGCGGCGGACAGCGCGCTGGCCAGCTACGTCGAGCATGGCGGCTCGCTCATCATGGTCGGCGGCGACCAGAGCTTCGGGCTGGGCGGCTACGAAGGCAGTGAGATCGCCAAGGTGATGCCGGTGGTGATGAAGCCGCCGGAGCATAAGCAGACCCAGCGCGCGCTGGTGCTCATCATCGACAAGTCGGGCTCGATGGGCCGCGAAAACAAGCTGGTCTACGCCAAGGCCGCCGCCCGCAAGGTGACCGTGGCGCTCAGAGACGACGACCTGATCGCGGTGATCGGATTCGACTCGCAGCCGTTCGTGGTCGTGCCGCTGCAGCCGCTGCGCGACACGCGGCCGTACTTCGACCAGTTTGTCGATCGCCTTAAGGCGCGGGGCACGACCTTTCTGCTGCCTGCGATGAAGGAAGCCGAGCGCACGCTGGCCGCGACCGGCGCGTCGATCAAGCACGTGGTGATTCTCACCGACGGCGAGACCGGCGGCACCGCCGACCAGTACTACGACCTGGTTTCGAGCATGCATCACGACGGCGGCGTTACGATCTCGACCATCGCGATCGGCCGCAAGGCGAATCTGCGGCTGCTCGACGCGATCAGCAAATACGGTGGCGGCGCCTCGTATCAGACCGACAGCGCCGCGGACCTGCCCGAGATTTTTCTCGAAGACGTGCGCCAGCACGGCGGCGAGCTGACGATGGTCGAGAACCAGTTTCTGCCCAAAAGCCGCGCGCCGGACCCGGTGCTCAAGGACCTCGCCGGCCGCCAGTTGCCGCCGCTTGGGGGCTACGTGAGCACGAGCCTGAAGCCACGTGCGACGATGGACCTGTTCGTCGATCGCAGTGCGACGCGCGAGCCGGTAATCGCGAGCTGGAAGTACGGCGCGGGCAAGGCGATGGCGGTCACCACCGACGCCAGCGGCCGCTGGTCATCGGCGTGGATCACCGCCGGCGTGTTCGGACAGGTGTGGGATCGCCTGCTGACCTGGATTACGCCGGAGACCAGCCAGGCGCAGAACTTCGATGTCGCGCTCGGCTATCGCTCGGGCCGGCTGAATATCAAGCTCACCGACTACAGCGAGCATCCGGAGCGCGCGGCGGGTCTGATCAGCGCGTGGGTTTCTGGCCCCGGCGGTTTGCGGAGCGAAGCGATTCTGTCCGAGACCGCGCCCGGCGAGCTTGCGGGCAGCGTGGAGGCGCCACGCGCCGGCGTGTATTTCATCACGCTGAAATCCACGCCCGGCGCGAAGGAACAGACCTTTCCCTCGCTGGGATATACCGTAAGTCCCGCGGCGTTCGCCGAGACCCCGCGCTCGGAGCCCAATTACGGCTTGCTCGAACATCTCGCGTCGGCGACCGGCGGCAGGCTCAACCCGGAGCCGGGCGACCTCGCGCTGGCACGGCCGACGCTCGAGCACCGCGCCACGCTCAGCGCGTGGCCGATCGCCGCTGCGATCGTGCTTCTGATCGCCGAAGCGCTCGTCCGTCGGCTCACATTCTAATCAATTTGAATCAATTTGCTCTGGCCGCTCAATTTGATCGGGCCGCTGATCAAGCGGTTGCGGCCCTCATTTTTAGCATTAGACATTTTGCCGAGATTGTTGTATATAGCTTATGGACTTGGGCCATCTATGGGCCATGGGGAGACCACTCTAGAGGAGGTGGCAACCATGGAACGAGTCGAGGTTCTGGAAGGCACGACGTTCGTGCTGAGGACCAATCAACTCGGCCCCGAGCGATGGAGCTGCGACGTGTTCGGCCGCGAAAGCCAGGAGACGGAGCAGTTCGTGCTCGCCGAGTTCGGCGAGAGCGAGCTCGAGGCGATCGCGATGGCGCTAAGCGAAGTCCATTACCACCATTGAAGTGTTTACGGGCACCCATGGCAGGGGGCTGAAAATCGCGCACGGCCGGGACGCCATGCGCGTCCGACCGGCGGCCGCCGCGGCGTGACCGCCGGTCGGAGTCCTGGATAACCCACCGCGTTCTCCACGGCTCCGTTAAGCCGGTTTTACCGCCGCCGATTGCCGATCGAATTCCGCCCTCAGCGTGGCGATGCTGTCGGCCTGCGCCGCAGGCTTATCGTCCCTGATGCGAACGATCCGCGCGAACCGCAGCGCCATCCCGCACTGATAATTCGGGCTGCGCTGGATATCACTGTAGGCGACCTCGACCACCACCTCAGGACGGACTACGACCGCGCCGCCGTGCTCATCGACCTTGAGCGCCGTCAGCCGCTCGGTCATCCGGCGAAATTCCTCATCGGTGAGGCCCTTGAAGGTCTTGCCCACCTCCATGAGATTGCCGCTGGAATCGTCGCGCGCGGCCAGATGGTAGTTGGAGAGCCATCCCTTGCGCCGCCCGTAGCCCCAATCCGCCGCGACGATCACCAGGTCGAGCGTGCGCGCGTGCTTGATCTTGAGCCATCCACGTCCCCGCACGCCGGGCGTGTAGCGGCTCTCCAGCGCTTTGGCCATCACGCCTTCGAAACCCGCGGCGATCGCGCGGGCGTAGAATTCTTCGGCCTCGGCGAGCGAGGCCGGTCGAATCCGGTCGGCAAGATCGAGGCCGTCGCCGGCCAGAGCGGCCAGCGCGGAGTAGCGCTCGCGGTAGGGCCGGTCGATCAGCAGTTCACCGTCGAGCGCCATCAGATCGAACACGAACAGGCGCAGCGGCTGCTCGGCGCGCAGCCGCTCGACCTCGCGTACGCGGCCGAAACGGCGCATCACCTCCTGAAACGCGAGCGGCCGTCCGGCCGCATCGATTGCGATTACCTCGCCGTCGAGGATCGCGCCGCGAGCATTGAGGCGCGCGGCGATCTCGACCAGTTCAGGCAGGCTGGCGGTGATTTCATTGAGCCGCCGCGAGAAGATCCGCACGCCGCCGGCGGCGCAATGAATCTGCACGCGCGCGCCGTCGAGCTTACGCTCCAGCGCGATGTCCGGTCCGAGAATCGCGAGCGCGTCGGCCACCTCGGCGGCCGGCGCGGCCAGCATCGGCTTGAGCGGGCGCGCCCGGACGGCGCCGTGTTCCGCATCCGCGCCGCCTGCCGTGTCGAGCGCGCCGCCGCCGCGTAGCGTGTGCACCACGCGGCCGAGGTCGCCCTCGAGCATATGCATGCGGCGGACTTCAGCCGCGGGCCGCGCCGCCATCACGGCGATCGCCTCGATCATGACGCCCTCGCTCATCCCGTGGCGCATCTCGCGGATAAGAATCTTCGCGATGTACTTGCCTTCGAGCGCGCTGGCGCGCTCCAGCAGTTCGCGCAACGCTTCGAGCTTGCGCTTGCGCGCGTGCCGCCCCTCAATCGCGGCGATCGCGGCAAAGCAGGCGTTGACCTCGGCGATCGCGAGGGTCGGTTCCGGGTCGGCCGGCCGCTGCTTTAGGAGGATCTCTATCGCTTCGCCGAAATCGGCGGCCGCGGCAAAGATCTCCTCGCTATCCCCAACGCCGCCGCTCAGCTCGACCGCGATCTTCCATAGCGCCCGCCCGCTGACTTCAAGCTTGCCCTCCGCGCCCTGCGCGAAGGCCCGCCCGACCATCAAGCGCGCGGCGATTTCCGCTTCGCCGGTATCGAGATGCGCCAGGAACTCGCCCGCCATCTGCGCCATCTGGAGACGGCTTCCGGTCTGGCCGAGCGATTGGCATACGACCGCAAGGTCGTGGAAGGTACCCACAGGCCAAATTAACCCGGCCTGCGCGGCCAGGCGCAATAGGCGGAGAGCGGCGCCGGCGCCTCGCTCCGGGGATCAGGACGGCATTAGTACACGCCCGGAATCATCCGGTACGGAACGCGCGCCCGGTAGTCGCAGTAGGCGGGGTCGGCGCCGAGCAGTTCCTCTTCCAGATGGATTCGCCAGAAGGTGAGCGCCATGGACGCCATCATCATCAGCGTGTTCCACGGGCTCGGATAAGTGGCCGCGAATCCGATTACCACCATCATCCATCCGAGGTACACGGGATGGCGCACGAAATGGAACGGCCCGTTCGATACGATACCGCGATTGGCCGGCAGAACTGCAAAGGTGTGGCCCATATAGATGCGGGCCACCTGCGAGAGCGTGATGCCGAGCAAACCCAGGACCACGCCAACGTGGTAGGCCAGCCCCGAGGACGGCAAAACGGCCCGCACCATGAGCGTGGGCAGCACGAATGCGCCGAGCCCAGAGACGATTGCGCGCCAGTTGAGCATCACGGCCACCGGCCGCGGCCGCATGACGCAAAATACTCCCATCGTTATCAAACCGACCGACCAGATTGTGTCAGTCAGGCGGTCCAGATGTATCCCCTCCCTCGCGCTGGGGAACGCCGCGATGAAGAACATCATCGCCAGCCCGATATTCGAGCCCGCGTGACGCAGACCTTCAAACGATACCCGCGACCAGACCGGGGTCGAAGGAGTTTCCGCCACCAATACCTGCCGCCCAACAGCCATGCCCTAATCTCCTTTGCGCTATTGCATCTCTTATGTTGCAGGTAGATAGACTCTTTGTCAAGATATCTGTACAACTTGTAGCATATGCAAAAGTGCCGGTCCCTCCCCGATCCGCAGGGCCGGCGTACGCGCCGGGGCAACCGCCGCCGGCGACCAGCGGGACGCCGGTCTTACTTCCGATCCGGGAGCTGCCTTAGCCGCCGGAGCCGGCGCAGAAGCCGTGGGCGGCCAGAAAGGCCTGGGAATCTTCGCTGAGCGGCGTGTCCGGCGGGGCCGAGGCTGAGACCAGCGTGCCGCCGGCGTAGCGGCACTGGACGGCGATCGCGGGGCCGTTGGGAATCTGCAAGGAGACGGTTCTGGAATCGCCGGCCGCGTTGCCGAGCTGGCCGTAGGCGGCGCAGATCTTGGCCGCATCAAGCGTGCATCCGGCGCCGGCCGGGCTCACGACTTCCTGCAGTTCGCGCGCGGGCTCCATGATTACTTCCGCGTCGCCGGCCTGATGGACGATGGGCGCCGATCCCGGCAGCTCCGGCAGCGCGCTGGCCTGTTCCGAGCCGCAGGAGCTGAACACGAGGATGACCAGCGCGCCCAGCGCGAGCGTCCGCAGCGCGAAATGCCGCTTCCGCGATCGCGATAACTTTTGCGGCCGATCGTTTATCGGGTCAAATTGCAACGAATGAAAACGAATGTCACTGCGCACTTGCGGTCGGCTCCGGGTCAAGCCGCCAAATCCGGATTCGCGGACCGGCGCGGTTCATGCTCGAGATTCTTCCGATGGGGGCAAAGTAGGCGTCGGTCGGGTCGAAGAGTGCCGGCGGCTTTCCCGGAAGGGGTGCATTGACGTCAAGAACCAGCTTGGCCTTGGCGGCGAGATCGGCCTCCTGTGCGGGAGTGGGACCGCTCGAATAGAAAATTATCTGTGGCAGGCTGTCCGCGACCACCCAACTGACATTCTGCGCCCGCAGCGAGTCCACGGGTTCAATCTGCACCCAATGGTAGATGGAAGGAATCCGCGGCTTGCCGCACATGTTGCCGATGTCGCTGACCGCGATCGCGCTGCCGGGCGGGATGTTGCGTTCGATCCAGTCGCGCGCCACGACCCTCGAATCCGGCCGGAGCAGCAGCCGGTTGAGCTCGATATCCCTGGCCAGTGAAGGCATCGCGAGCAACGCCAGCGTGGCGCAAAGCAATACGCCGGCGGCACGCCGCCGGTGTTCGGCGTCACGAGCCCATAGAAATCGGCCAGAAATGCGGCCGCCAGTATGATCAGCGCAGGAAGCGGGAACACCAAGTAGCGATAGAAGACATAGCGGCTGCGCGTCATCGAGGCGCACGCTGCCAGCACAAATACCAGCAGCGGATAGGTCGCCAGCCGCGGCCGCAGCGCCATCCAGAGCATCGCGACCAGGAACAACGCCATCATGACTATTCCAAAGCTGGCCGGCGCCGCGTGCAGGAATAGCCATCTGAGGCCATAAGTGGCTAGTGGATTGGGCAACCCGTCGAGTACGAATCCCCGCTGATATACGTAGTCGTTGGTAGTCTGCGCCCAATCAAGGAAAAAGTAGGGCGTGCCGCAGACAAAGGCGATGATGGTGCCCAGTCCGGCTACATAGATCCGGATGTCGCGGAACGACCTCCACAGCGAACGGCCCTCGCGGACGCGGGCCTCGAGGTGGGCGACGGCGATCGCGGGAATCAAGATGCCGGCTGGATACTTGGTCGCAATCGCGAACCCAGCGACCAGCCCGGCCGCAAGGTAGTAGCGGCCCTTTCCGGTCAGCGCCATCCGCACGATCATCGCCAGGCCGATCGTGATCCAGAAGACGGCGCCGGCGTCGGTGGTGGCGTATTTGGATTCGCGCACATGCAGCGTCGCCGCCGCCATCAGGGCGGACGCGCCCAGCGCGGTCGCCGGACCCAGCGGCGCGGCCGCGAAGTAAATCGCCGGTATGGTGGCCGTGCCGAAGCCGGCCGAGACGCGGCGCACCAGCAGGTAGACGCTATCGAATGAGTAATAGGCCTGGCGGAAGTTTCCGCGCTCGCCCCGCAGGCGCGCGTTGAGGAAGAGCGCCAGATGGTCGACGTACATCTGCGCCGCCGGATAAATCGCGAAGTTGGGATTCCAGCTGCGCTCGAAGCCCCAGGCTCGCGAGATTATGTACTCCTCGTCGGGCCGGAACGTTTCGGGAAGTCCAAAGCTCGTCGCGGTGAAGCGGAGCCATCCGGCCAGAATAGTAAGCAGAGCGAGGACGACGAACCTGGGCTTCATCGCGGGATACGGCCCGAAGGCGGCGCGAGCAGGCGCCAGAACAGGAGCGCCGCTGCGTATCCGCCGATCACAGTGAGCAACCAGATGAGAATCCGGCGCTGTGAAGGAGCGTCCCAGACGTTGCCGCCGTAAGCGCGCTCAACTTCCTGCGGCGGCGCGCCCTCTGCGACTGAAATCGCGGTGAAGTATGCGGTTCCGGTGTTGGCCGACGAAAAGCTGCCGAGGCGGCATTCCAGCTCCGCCGATTTCTGGTCCGCCGTGGTCTTCATCCAGAACCCGACCTGACGCCAATCAACGGTGCCGCGCAGGTCCTCCGAGCTATAGCCATTCTCGGCGATCGAGATGTGCGCGCCGATCGCGTTGGGCGGCACTATATGCTCGACGCGGATCCATCCCGACACGTGGTACCAGGTGCGCGGCGATACCCGGAAATTCTGTATCCAGCGCGAATCACTCTCCCTGAGATGCACAATTTTGAGCGTTCCGATGCCCGACGCATCGACGTTCCAACTATACTGCTCGGCTGCGGGATCGGGAAAATACGATTGATAGCGCCAGCCCACCGGCTTGCCGTCCGTGCCCTGAGTCAGAAGACCGTTGATCAGCAGCTCCTCGCCCGCAGCGAGCGCCACTGAGCAGATCGAAGACGCGGCCAGCGCCACCACGATAATCCGCAGCAACTGCCGCCGCTTCATTCCCATTCCGCAGCTATCGAGAGTCAGCTCGCCGCGGGGTCGCTCTATGCCCACAGCCTGGGATTATCCGAACCCGAGACCGCGAATCTGCCAGACGCCGAAGACCACCAGCGCGATCGACGCCACGATCAGGATTTTGGACATCTGATCGACCCGCCGCTTCATCCCCAGCGCCATCAGGACCAGCAGTAGTGGATAGATCTGAAGATAGTAGCGCGTACCGAACTGCGCATAGCCGCTGGCCCACACCGTCAGGCTGGGAATGCTCGTCATTGCCGCCGCTAGCGCGATCAGGATCGGGATGGGCCGCTTGAAGCTCGGCCGCAGCGCCAGCACGAAGGCGGGAGTCGTCAGCGGCAGGCTCTGTCCCATCATGGTAGGATGAATGTACGGGAAATGCATATCGAACGAGGGCGCAATGAAAAACAGTGTGTATAGATTTGCTGGTATATAGTAATAAGAGAACGGGCCGTGCTCGTGGGAATGAATCGGATCAGTCAAGTAGTAAATCCAGAGCGTGCGGTCGAAGATAGTGCCGTAGCGCGCCTCGGCCATCCCGATATAGATTCCGGCCGCAACCGCGAGTCCCGGTATCATCCACAAAAGCTCGCCGAAGCGCCGGCCCTTGTAGAGCAGGATCAAGGCGTAGAACGGAATCGCGAGCGCGAGATCGTTGCGCGCCAGCGCCGTCGCGCCGGTCAGGATGCCCATTAGCCAGGGACGACCCTGTCCGAACAGCTCGTTGAGGGTCAGCAACGTTGCCAGCACCGAGACGACCAGAACGAAGTCCCAGCTGTTGCCAATGGTCGCCTCCCACCACAGCGTGGTGCCGATGCCGAAGAATATCGTCAGCCAGATTCGCGGCGCGGTGCTCAGACCGAGCAGGCCGAGCAGGCGCCAGGCGAGTGCGACTTCGAGCGCGCCGAGTGCAACCGAAACCGCGGTCTGGTTAGTCCCCATCCCCCAGATCAACACCGCCGGCATCAGCACGATCGCGGACAGCGGCGGATGCACCAAGTAGTCGTGGCCCTGCCACGTAATGTGCTCCATGTAGCCGGGAACGGTATCAACCCATGCGTGGCCGTGCAGGTACGCGTAGGACTGGCGGACCGGCTCATTGAACCCGGTTGCTTCCAGCGAGCAGGTCACGGCGTAGAATGCCAGGAAGGCGAAGAAAACTCCGAGCAGGTTCCAGGTCGATGTTTCGGGAAGGTAGGGCAGGTAGGGCGCGGCGGCCGGATATGCCGCGAAACGCTGGCTCAGCAGGACCAGCGCGGCGATTGACGAAACCAGCGACGTGAGTGCGAAACTATTGGGGTGCGCTCCGTATCGCGACAGCCAGATCTCGTCTACTACTACCGTGACGATGGCGAGGATGAAAAAGAATCGTGCGGTGGCCCGCCCGGTATCATCGAACCTCTGCTCCCGCTCGCGGGCTTGGGGCGTAGGATCATAAACTGGTACCGCAGTTGACAATTTGCCGTCACCGAAAAAACGAGTAAAGCATAAACACCGTGAACCTGCGAGGTCAATCAAGGATGGCGCCGGCGATGATCGGCGGCGCAATTGGACGGCGATGGTGGATCGCGTTGATAGCCGCGTGCCTGATGCTGGCCGGCGCGCGGCGCGCCGGCGCCGACGACAAAGTGGCCGCCGGCAAAGTGGCCAACGACAACGTGGTCGTCAACGGCGATCTGTCCAAAGGGACCGGCGAGTCACCCGATCACTGGCAGGGCGACGCGTGGCAGAATGGTCCCGAGTTCAGCACCTATACCTGGCATCACACGGGCACGGGACCGGGCGAGCTGGAGATTGCGAGCGTCAAGGGCAACGACGCGCGATGGATTCAAAAGGTGCACATCGGCACGGGATGGTACCACTTCACGGCCAGCATGCGCGCGGAAGGCGTGCCATCGGACAACACCGGCGCCAATTTATCGGTGATCGAAGACGGGATAATTTCCGATCAGCTCCACGGCACGACTGATTGGACGACGGTCGGCTTCTACCTCAAGGCGGGCGCCGGGGGTGCCGACGTGATTCTGGGATGCCGCTCGGGCGGATTCGCCGCGCTCAACATCGGCAAGGTTTTCTGCCGCGATGTGAAGGGCGTCAAGGTCGACCAACCGCCCGCCGACACGGCCTATAAATACGACCTCGACGTTATCCGGAACGTCAGCGCGGAGGCGCCGGCAGCCACCGAATCGACGCCTGCGGGAGCAGCGGGCACGGGCCAAGTCACGGCGCTGTTCCTGGCCGCGATGGTGGTGCTTTTCGGCCTGTTCGCGTCGCGCAGCGACACCGGGACGCCGTCGCAGTGGCTGGAGAAAATCCGCCGCGCGATGGCTACGGCGGCGCCGCGGAGAATTATCTCGGCAGCGGAAAAATCGAATCGCGAAACTGAGATCGCGCTCTTCCTGATCTGCATCGTCACTTTCGCCTATTTCTACCAGGCCTCGGATCACAGCACCGCGTCGCGGATCGATCTGATTCGCTCGATCCTCGAGCGCCACTCGCTCTGGATCGACGGTTTCGCCGGCTACAACACCGCCGACATCGTCCAGCTCAATTCGCATATCTATTCCAACAAGGCGCCCGGCGGCGCGTTCACCGGGCTGGTCCCGTGGACCATTATCACCACGCTGCTGGGGATCGTGCTTTCACCGCCGAGCGGATTTTACTGGGCGTTCGCCACCTACCTAGTCACGGTCGCCACGGTCAGCACGGTCGTCGCGATCATGGCGGTACTGGTCTACCGGCTGGCGCTGATGATGGGCGCGAACAGCACGCGCGCGGTGGCGCTGGGACTAACGCTCGCGTTCGGGACGATCATGTTTCCGTACGCGACCGAGTTCACCTCCGAGCCGATCGCGGCGCTGTGCGAGTTCGCGGCGTTTTACCTGCTCGCGATGCCGCAGGATGACGACGCGCCGTGGTGGCACAGCCTGTTCCCCGGCCTGCTGGCGGGATGGGGCGTGCTGTGCGACTACCCTACGTTCCTGCTTGCCGCGACGGTCGGCGGTTACGCGCTGTGGCGGCTTAAGGGATGGAGCAAAGTCCTGACTTTCTTCGCCGGCGCGACCGTGGTCGCTGACCTGCTGATGTTGTACAACAAGTTCGCCTTCAGCAGCGCCTTCTTCCTGAGTTACGAGGCTTACATGCTGCCCGGCAGCGATCGTTTTGCCGCGCAGGCCAAGGGCTTCGCCGGCGTGACCTATCCCCATCTCTCGATCCTGTGGGACATCATGCTCGATCCGCAACGTGGCCTGTTCTTCTGCAATCCGATCCTGCTGCTGGTAATCCCGGGACTCTATTACTTCTGGCGGCGCGACGATCTGCGGCCGGAATTCGCGGCGGTGGCTTTCGCGCTGATCGCGATGACGCTGCTCAATGCCTCGTACGGCGACTCGATCGTGTATTGGGGCGGCGGGACGGCGGTGGGACCGCGCCATTTCGTGCCGGTGCTGCCGTTCGCGGTGCTCGCGATAGCGTTTCTGCCGAATCGGATCAACCCGCTGTTCTGCGCGCTCGCGCTGATCTCGGTATTCATGATGCTGATGGCGACCGCGACCGAGCCGCATCTGCCCTATGAATACGCCAATCCGTTCCGCGACTTCGTATGGCCGGCGTACTTGCGCGGCGATCTGGCCTACAACAAGAGCACCTATTTTGCCGGCCCGCCGATCGCCGGCGATTCGGTCGCCTTCAATCTCGGCAAGCTGGTGCGGATGCCCGGATTCCTGCAACTGTGGCCGCTGGGAGCGGCCTGGATTGCGGGGGCGATCTACCTGGTGCGCAAGGTCATGCAGCCGGACGACAAAAGCCGCCGCGGCCTGGAGCTCGGCGCCACGATCGCGATCGCTGCGATGTTCCTGCCGCCGACGCTTGGTCCGCTGGTTCGTCCGAGCATCGACCAGCCGCACGGGCTGCTGGGATGCTACTACGAAGGGCTGCGGCCGAACGGCGACTTTCCGCCTCATATCCGGCGCGTCAACAGTGAGATCAATTTCGACGACATCGTGGCTCTGGGCTCGTTGCCGTCGCCGTCGGCGGTTATATGGCGCGGCAAGCTCATCGCGCCGGCGGCCGGCGACTACCGTTTCTTCATCACCGCCGACGATCTCGGCTGGCTCAAGATCGACGACAAGACGGTAATCGCCGATCCGGGCGATGTCTCGAAACCCAACGACTCGGGCACCGTCTATCTGAGCGCGGGCGAGCATTCGATCGAAACCGGCGAGCGCAACATCTGGGGCACCTCCTCGATGCATCTCCAATGGCAGCCGCCCGGCCAGATTCCGGAGACCGTGCCCACGCAGGATTTGGTTCCCGACAATTCCGAATGCCGCCCCGGCTGAACGCGGAAATGGCTTTCCCGCACAGGTTCCGCCTCAGATTCGCGCCGGCAACAATCGCCGTTGCGCTGGCATGCTCCGCCGGCCTCGCATTCGCCGCGCGGCACGGCAACCACAGCGCGCGCGTGGAGCATCCCGAAAACGTGATCGCGCTCAGCCAAATCCATGTGCTGGGCGATCGGCCGGCGCCGTTCGCGCTCGATGCTAAGTCCGCAATTCTGGTCGATCGCAAGTCCGGCGCGGTGCTCTACGCGTTCAACGAGCATCAGCGGATGCAGCCCGCCAGCCTCGCCAAGATCATGACGTTTTACCTGACGCTCGACGCGCTCCATCGCGGCGCGATCGCGCTCGACACCCAGATAACGGTCAGCAAGGAGGCCTGGCGGCTTTCGATGGACGAGGAAGTGTCGCGCATGTTCCTGGACGTCGGGCAGCGCGTGGGCGTGCACGATTTGCTCTACGGGCTGATGGTTTCGTCCGGCAACGACGCGGCCGTTGCGCTGGCCGAGTACCTGGCGGGAAGCAGCGACGCATTCGTCAAGATGATGAACGACAAGTGCCGCGAGCTGGGCCTGGATGAAACCCGCTTTGCGAGTCCCGACGGATTGCCCGAGCCCGATCAGTACACCACCGCCGCCGACATGGTGAAGCTGGCGCGCGCGCTGGTCGATCGATTCCCCGAGGCGCTCGGCTACACCTCGACCAAGGAATACACCTTTCACAAGATCGCGCAGCGCAACTTCAACACGCTGCTGTTCTACGATTCGCGCGTGAACGGGCTTAAGACCGGACACGTCGCCGAAGCGGGCTACCATCTGGTGGCGACTGCAAGCGCCAACGGGACGGACCTGGTTTCGGCGGTGATGGGCACCAGCAGCTCCGAGAAGCGGCGCGTCGAGACCGAAAAGCTGCTGGATTGGGCGTTCAGAACGTTCGCGACGGTGACGCCCGAATGGCGCAACGCGGTGCCGACGACGATGCAGGTCTACGAAGGAACCGCCGACGCGGTCGCGATCGCACCGGTCGGAGTGCCGATACTGACGGTCGATCGCGGCGATGCCAACAAGGTCAGCGTGGCGAGCACGCTCAAGGCGAAGTATCTACTGGCCCCGGTCGCGAAGGGCAGCGAAGTCGGCCAGCTGTCGGTAATGGTCGAGGGCAAGCCACGCGCGTCAGTGCCGATAGAGACCCAAAGCGCCGTCCCGCCGGGCGGATTTTTCCATCGCCTCGCCGATCGGCTGCGGCTGATGCTGTAAGGAGAACCGCTCCGTGTAGATCCCTCGCTTCGCTCGGGATGACGGGTAAGGAGCGAGGATTCTTATTTTGTCATTCCGAGCGGAAGTTGCTGAAGCGAGGAATCTACGCGGAGCGATTTGTCTGCGCGCCGCCACCTACTTCTCGATGCGCACCCTGAACACGCCGGCGCGCTGCTCCGATTCGATCACCGAATAACCCTCTGCCTCGGCGGCGCGCGGGATGTCGCGGGCGCCGCGCGGGTCATCGAGCAGCACTTCGAGCGTCTGCCCGGGCCGCATTTTCTCCAGCCGCACCTTGGTATGGGCCCAGCTCAGAGGACATTTCACGCCCCTCAAGTCGAGCCGTACGGCGTCGCGGGTTTCCTTCACGTGGGGGCGTTCCGCTCACTGCACGGGCAGGCGCTCAGCGGCGCGGCGCATCACCTGGCGCATCACATCGGAACTCTGCGCCCCCACCAGCGAAAAGCCGTTGATGAGAAACGTCGGCACGCCACCGATGCCGCGCTGATGCGCCATCAACGCATTGTTCTCTACCTTGAGCGAATACTTTCGCGAGGCGAGCGCGGCCTCGAGTTGGGCGCGATCGAGCCCGGCTTCGGCGGCGAGCGCGCCGACTACCGAGATGTCACCGATGTTCGCGCCCTCGTTGAAATAGGCGCGATAGACGCGCTCTTCAAACTCCTCGCCCTTGCCGGCATCGAGAGCGAACTCGGCGGCCTCGAGCGCCAGGCGCGAGTTGCTCAGCATCGCCGGCGGACGCATCGGCAGCTCGATCGAGTCGGCCAGCGCGTTGATTCGCTCCCACGCCGCGTGGCGCGCGGCCTCACCGCCCATCCGCTCACCCGGCATCCCTTCGGCAGGCCAATCGGGATGAATCTGATAGCCGCGCCACTCCAGAGCGAAATCGAACTCGGCACGCATCCCGCGCAGCGTCGCGAAGCCGATATAGCAAAAGGGGCAGATGAAATCCGAGAACAGCGTGATCTTGAGGCTCATAATTCGGCCCTTAGATCGCCACTATAAGTCGCGCTCCCGCAACGGGTCAAAAGCGGCGATGGGCGTGCTTTCCTCGGGCGGTTGAATCAGGAACACTTTACCGCGATGGACGACGCGCCGGCCTTATCCGCGGAAGAAGCGATCGATTACTCCAACTTCGCCACGGTGATCACCGGCGAGGGCGACTGGATTCCCGCGGGCTTTCCGACTCCCGACGGCGGCTTCTGGCAGTACCAGGAGCCGGGTGCGATCGTGATCGTGCAGGACGGCTTTTTGCGCGTGGCGGCGGTGCCCTACACGCGCCGGCACGATTCGATTCAGTTTCTCGACAACGCCAAGCACATGTACTTCAGCGCTCGGACCTTCGCGCCGCCGCCGGACGGGACGATCAGCTTTGCGATCGACATGGCGGCCACTATCGTCCGCGGCGCGCCGGGCGATCTCTATGACGGTTTTGTTTCGTTCAACGTGCTGGATTTTTCGAGCGGCGCGGCGCTGGATTTTTTCGCCGGCAACGACGCGGCCGCGACCGTCTATGGCCGGCTGCCGTTCCCCGGCGTGCCCGACGGCGCAACCGCGCACGGGCCGCGCTACTTCTGCCTGTTCGAGGAAATCCGCGACGGCTACGCGCCCGGCCGCATGCGCCATTACGAGATCGTCTATGATTCGGCCGCGGATTGCGTCACCTTTGCGATTGACGGCGCCGAAGTCCGGCGCTATTCCAACGTCCCGTTCAAGCTGGGGCCGTGCACGCTGGCGATGGGCCTGATGAGCGAAAAAGATATCGACCCCGGCCGAGGCAGCGTGTCATGTCACGGGCAGGGCGCAGTCGGCAAATGGGGCAACGTGCGCGTCGTGCGCCGCGCGCGCAAGTGAAGGGCGCCATGTGAGAGTGGTGAGGTTTGATTCTTTCGACTACAAGCGCGCGAGGGGGTAACCTTTCATGACTCAGCATCATCTGAAACCCGAGACAATTAAGGTCAAGCAGCTCGTGGCCGACTACCGCGCAGGCCATATCGTGATACCAGAGTTCCAGAGGGAGTATGTCTGGAAGAAGAGCAAGGCTCCTAAGCTTATTGATTCGCTTTATAGAGGTTTCCCAATCTCGTCTCTCTTGCTGTGGGAAAGCAGCGAAGGAGCGAGAGCGCGCCGCAGAGATCCGCGACCGACGCACGCCCCCACCGTGAGCTGGCTAATTGACGGCCAGCAGCGCGTCATCACCCTTGCCCGCACGATGAACGGCGACGAAGGTATCGACGTCGTATTCCATCCTGAGGAAAAGGAAAATGCATTTCGTTTGGCGAATGCCGCGACCCGCAATGACCGAAACTGGTTCCGTGTTGCCGATCTATGGGATGACGATCTCTACCGCCAGCTTCGAAGAAATTTGGATGGGGGAGCATTCGCGGACAAGCGCGAAGCGGGGTTTGAAAGGGTGCGCGACATCTTGGAATACGAAGTTCCACTCGTGCGGATGGTGGATTACAGTTTTGATGACGCTGTCAACGCTTTCACTCGCATCAACACCCTCGGCGTTCGCCTCAAGGTAGAGGACATCGAGAGCGCGAAGGTCGCAGCGCGCCACACTGGCTTCATTGCGGACGAGGTTGTGCCGTTTCTCGAAAGTCTCAGACATCATGGATTCACACGCCTGAATGTCATGCACCTCTTCCGCGCCTGCGCTTTCGTGGCGCAGCCGGACGGCAGAAGCCGGACGCCTTTGCATGAACTTGAGCGAAGCGAGGTTCTATCGGCATGGAACAAGACTCAGCGGGCTACTGAGCAGGCCATGGGGCTGGTCCGGAGCGAGCTTGGGCTGGTTAATATGGAGATCCTCTGGTCAGGTTCGCTCCTCGTTCCGCTGATAGTCCTCTGCGCGATCACGCCGCCTCGTCAACGCGAGTCCCGCGCTCTGGTGGCGTGGCTTGCGCTCGCCGCGCTGCTGCATCGATATAGCGGTTCCAGCGAAACTACCCTAGACCAGGATTTGCGCGCATGCCGCGACTCCGATCCGATCGGTGCGCTACTGGCCAACCTTCGCCAAATACGTTCGTCCCTGACAGCCGACGCCGACGACTTCGCAGGCGCTTTGAATGACAGAAGCGGGCTCCTTGCCGCCTACATTGCCTGCATGCACCGCGGGATTCTGGATTTCTTTACCGGCGGAAAAGTCCTTCTGCAGACCTCAGTCGACCGGCACCATATTCTTCCTCGCGCGCAGTTTTCAGAGAAAGTCCGATCGACAGCGGACAATGTTGCCAACATTGCTTTTATCGCAGGCGACGTAAACAAATCGATCGGACAATCGGGACCAGAGGTGTATCTAAAGCGAATCCCCGGGAGAGTTCTGAAGAGCCAGTGCGTGCCCAGTGACGGTCATCTCTGGGCGATAGATCAGGCCGGACAGTTTTGGGAGGCTCGTCGAGCACTTCTTGCTGAGTCCTTCAACGAGTTCCTGAAGGATGCGTTGCCGGGACGCCGAGTTGCTGCCGGTTAGCTGCGGTAGCCGCTCGTCGGCACTCCTTCGACGGCAACACGAGAACCGACTCACACGGGAAATTTGAAGAATCAGCGGGCGGCGGGGAAGCTTAGCGTTAGGCCGCCGTCCACCATGATTGTTTGCGCGGTCAGGTAGCTGGCTTCGGGGGCGCATACCAGGGTCACGAAGTTGGCGATCTCTTCCAGTGTTGGCAGGCGCTTTAGCGCCGAACGCTCGGCGCATATGTGGCTGAACGAATCGAAGTCATCTTTTAGGTACGACGAGTAGAAGCGCGCGGACTCGGTATCGATATAGCCCAGATTGATTCCGTTGACCGTGATTCCGCGCGGGCCCAACTCGAAGGCGAAATCGCGGACCATGCTCTCCAGCGCCGCCTTGGCCGCGCCCAGCACGCCGTGGCCGGGCAGATGGCGGACGGAGTCGATGCCCGAGATCATCACGACGCGGCCGCCCGCCGGCATCGTTTGGCTCGCCTCCTGAACCGCGGCGACAAAGCCGCCTACGCTTAGATTGAAGGTCCGCGCGAGGTTGTGGGGCTTGGTCTCGAGCAGCGGCCTGAAGGCGGTCGCCGCGGCGTTGGCGATCAAAATGTCGACGCGGCCGAATTCGCGCGCCGCTTGTGCGACCATCGCACGCGCCGCGGCTTCGTCTTCGAGGTCACCCTTCACCAAAATGGAGCGCGGCGAGAGCTTGCGGACCTCGGCGAGCGCCTCGGCGGCGGCTTCCTCGTTGCGGCGATAGTTCATCGCGACGCAGGCGCCGCGCCTGGCGAGGGCGAGCGAGATCGCGCGGCCCAGCCCGCGCGTCCCGCCGGTAATCAATGCGGCCTGGTTGTGAAATTCGATCGCCAAGGTTCAGGTACCGCTTCGCCCGTCTGCGGGCTCATTTTGACCCGATGCCTGTACGATGGAACCCGCTCGGCGGAGCAGAAATCCGGGATTCTTCGCGCGCCAGACAAGCAGACGCGCGAGAATGACAGAAGAGAGGCTTCGGCTTATGCAACCGGATTGGTATTGAACCCCGCCAGTCCACTACGCCCATTCAAATTGACCCACTACCGAGACGTCCGGCCAGCATACAGGATGGCGCGCAGGTCGGGGCCCAGCGGCGAGCCGTCGGCGCGCAGATTGCGCGAGTTGTATTTTTCATGTTCGACGCGCAGCGAAAGCTGGGCGTCGCCGAGATGGGCCGGCGTGGCGAACGCGATCGTGCCCTCGGCTGAAGTGTGACCCTCGCCGATCGGCCGCTCGCCCTCCATCAACGTCACGCGCGCACCCTCGACCGGAGGCCGCTCGCCGTCAACCGCATGATCGTTGTCGAGCACCGTGACGCGGAGGTTGCGGCCGTCACGGGTGCGATTCGAGCTCGACCGCGAGATCGCGCAGATAGATCATCGGCTCGGCGAACACGGCCTTGATTCCGTGCCGCGCCGGCTGGACGGTGGGATTCGCCTTGAGCTCGATTTTCTGCGCCGCCATCCCGTGATCGGAAGTCACGACGAACAGCGTCGAGTCGAGCAGGCCGCGGCCCCGCAGCAGATCCAGCACCGCCCCGATGCGCCGGTCGGTCCGCACCAGCGCCTCGCGCAGGCCCGAATGATGCGGCCCGTAGTCGTGGCCGCCGCCGTCGGTCGAGACGAATTCGTGGGCGACGAACACCGGCGGCACGCTGTCGCAATGCTCGAAGAGGTTGATCACCTGCGCCATCCCGCGGATGTCGACGATCTCTTCACGCGCCATCGATTGCTTGCCGTCGACGGCCCATCGCGGCGATACGTCGTGCACCATCTCGGCGGTGAGCACCTTGAGCCGCGCCTTGTCGCCGAGGATGCGGCGCTCGAACGCGGCGTGATCGGCGCCGCGGCCCTGCGGCTCGTGAATCGAGGCGGTGACGGCGGCGGGTCCGTGCACGCGCTTGAACGCTTCGTACAGGGTTTCGACTTCGAGCGAAACGAAGCGCTCGGTATCGAACACGTTGCCCTGGGCCGGAATGGTCTCGCGCGTGGCGCGCTCGTAAAAAGTCGGATTGACGATATCGTGATGGCCGCTCCAGGCGCCGGTCAGAATCGCGGTGTGGCTGGGCCAGGTGATACTCGGGAAGTTGACCGTCGAGCCGTGGGTCAGCATCGCGCCGCGCCCGGCGAGCCAGGCGAGATTGGGGATCTCAATCGGATCGAGCTCGAGCTGATGGCGCAACTCGGAGTTGGAGAGCCCGTCAAGCAGGATCATATAGACGCGGGCCGGGCGCGTTTCGCCGTCGATGATCTCTTCGAGAATGATCTCTTCCAGAACTCGGCCGTCCTGGCGTTTGAGGTAGACGCTGGATGACGGATGGCCCGAGCGGTCGAGCCCTTCGATTTCCGGGAAGCCCATGATGCGGGCGATCGTCGGGGCGACATCGACGTGGCGCGCGGCGATTTGATAGCGGCCGGCCTTTACCCCCGGGCCGGCGAACAGCAGCGGCGCGCGCGATTGCACGACGTCAAGCGCGCCGTGCTGGCCCGGCTGGATACCGAAGGCGTAGGACTTGGGACTCACGATTAGGTCGGGGCCGCGCGGACTATCGAAGATCTGCGCGATGCGCTCATAGGCGTAAGGATGGCTGAGGCTGTCGGGCTCGATATACGCATGGTTGGGATCACCGGCAGGATTGCCGCTGGCCGCGGCGGCGGCGAGCTCCTCGGCGATGGTCGCGATCGCGAACGGATCCTGATTGGCGATCGGGTTGGCGCCGATCTGCTCGACGATCTCGAAGTGCAGCTCGCCGCGATCGTCCAGATGCCGCGTGAAGCGCACCATCCCGCGCCGCGACCATACTTCGTACGCGCCGGCGCGCATCGTCGCGACCAGATCGACTTGGTCGCGCGCGGGCGGCTCGTTGAGCAGCGCGAGGATCGTGCGATCTCCCGACTCGAACTGGTTGGGGTCCAGGCCCTGTCCCGACAGACGTTCGGGAGGTAATGCTCTCATGATCGCGCCTCCGCCATCCGGTATTCTTGATGCGAAACTCGTATCAGGTGGAGCTGCGCGGCACGCGGCGGACACCTGCAATCGGATGATCTGCAATCGCATGATTGCCTTCAAGCCGTTTTTCGCGCAATAGTCGCTTCGCTCGGTTCACGCATCGGTTCACGGAGTGGAGAGGTATCCTGCAATGGCTGCAACAGCAGACGATGGAGTTTTTGAATCGCGCATCGGGGCGGGCACGAAGGTTACCGGCAAGTTAACTTTTCGCGGCCGCACCAGGATTGAAGGCGAAGCCGAGGGCGAGATCCGGGGCGAGGAGATCGTCATCGAGCAGAGCGCCGTGATCAGCGCCAAGGTCTGGGCCACCACGATGAGCATCGCCGGGCGCGTGACCGGCGAGCTGGTCGCGAGCGAGCGGATCGAGTTGCTGGCGACGGCGCGCGCGAAATGCACGATCAGCACGCCCCGGCTGGCGCTGGTCGAGGGCGCGCAGTTCGAGGGCGACTGCAAGATGCCGCAGCAGGGAGCGCCTGCTTATGCAGGCGAGCCGGCGGCACGGCTGGTGGCGGCAGGCTCTGCCGGCGACGTCCGCGCCTGATAGCGCCGGTTACGGGCTGAAATCACTCCGGTTTGGCGCACCCCTCCCGAATCGGTCCGGCGCGCAGGTGGAAATTTGCGCGCCGCCGGCTGGTATGGCCGCCTGCGCAAGCCTTATCCTCGATCTATCGGAAACCCGCGAGAGCCCGTTCGGGAACTATCCTCCGGGAGTACGAGTTTAATCAGCAATTCAAGCCCTGAAACCGCAGAGGCAGCATCATGAATCGACCCGTGATCACAAGATGTGCGCGCATAGTTGCGGTTACCGCGATCGCGCTCGCAGCCGTATGCGGCCATGCGATCGCACAGTCCAGTCCGTTCATCGGACCATTCACCACCGCGACTACGCTCGCGTTGACCGTGCCTGCCAACGGCGATTTGAATCCCTACGGCGTGGCGGTGGTTCCCGCGACGATCGGAAGTCTCACGCAGGGAAACATCCTGGTGAGCAACTTCAACAACAGTCCCAATTTGCAGGGCCAGGGCACCACGATCGTGCAGATTACTCCGGCCGGCGCATTCAGCACTTTCGCCACGCTCACTGCGAGCGCGTTGCATCCCGCTTGTCCCGGAGGAATCGGACTGACTACGGCGCTGGCCGTGCTCAACCGGGGATGGGTCATCGTCGGGAGCCTGCCCACCAGCGGCAGCAGCGCCAGTTTCGCGGGCGCCGGATGTCTGATCGTACTCGATAGCAGCGGCGCGCCGGTCGAGACATTTTCGGGGACGCATTCCGGAATCAACGGGCCGTGGGACATGGCCACGCTCGACAGCGGCGCCAAGGCCACGCTGTTCGTGACCAACGTGCTCAATGGCAGCGTGACAACCGCGAACGGAAGCGTGGTCAATCAGGGCAACGTGGTGCGGCTGGACCTCAGCGTCCCGATGCCGAAGGGATCGGCGCGACCGGCCCTGAAATCGAGCACGGTGATCGCGTCGGGCTTCGCCGAGCGTACCGACCCCGCGGCGTTGATCGTCGGGCCAACCGGCGCAGCCTACAACGCTCAGACCGACACGCTGTACGTGGCTGACACGGTGAGCAATCGAATCGCCGGTATCCCGCAAGCGAGCAGCCGCACCTCGACCGCATTCACAGGACTCGACGTAACTTCAAATGGCAACCTGAACCAGCCGCTCGGGCTCGCACTGGCGCCCAACGGCGACATCCTGGCGGTCGATGCCAACGACGGCAATATCATCGAGACCACGGCGGCCGGCGCGCAGATCGCGACCTTCACGTTGATCCCGGACGGCGGCGGCGCGCTCTTCGGGTTGGCGGTGGCTCCCGGCGGAACCGGCATCTACTTCGTCAACGACAACGCCAACACCCTGATGCTGTTCAATTGATCCGGCTACGCTCCCGGATCTGCGGCGACTTGTTGGTAGTGTTGCGCGGAACTACGTTCGCCGCCAGTCTTCGAGGAGCAACCCGTCGATGCGCTCGAATTCGCGGAGGTTGGAACTGACCAGCGTAAGGCCGTGCGCGAGTGCGGCGCCCGCGATCAGCACGTCGTAGGCTCCAATCGGTCGCCCCCGCGACTTGAGCGTGGCGCGAACCCGTGCACTGGCACTCGCGGCAGGTCGGTCGTAGGCCAGAACGTGGATAGAGCTGAAAAAAGAGTCGATGACCGGTGCGAGACGCCGTGCCAGCGCAGCGTTCAGGCTTAGCCCGTAGACTATCTCCATCTCGGTCACGGTGCTGATCGCGATTTCCGCAGGTGGCGTAGCCTTTATCCGTGCCAGCACCTCAGGCTGTCCCCGCGCAAAGTCGCTGACGACGCAAGTGTCAAGCAGAAACCGGATCAAAATGGATCTCGGGGCGCCCTGAGTTCGGAACGCCCGCTCTCGAAGCGCGGGGCGGCTTTGATTCCCTTGAAGGCGGCCACCTTCGCGGGCCATGCGGCGGGTTTGCGGCTGGCGAGCCACTCCCTGAGCGCCTGTCGGATAAGCGCGTTGCGCGTCTTGCCATTCTCTTTGGCAGCTCGATCCACTTGCCGAAAAATATCGTCCTCGAGATGAATGCTGAAGTTCACTTCTTAGCCTCCAAAACATGTTATAACGTGTTGGAAGCGATAGCAATGCAGATTTAGATCGCGACCGGCCAAATCACAAAGATCTTCCCGCGGGTAGGTAGTGGGCGGCTTTGGAGTCGGATGGCCGGCAGGGACGCCTGCCGCTACCCTGAATGAAGCCCTACATTGGGTAGGGGCCGGCCTCCGTGCCGGCCCCTCCTGTCAAAACCGCCCGCTACCCGCGGCTAGATTGCGTGGAACGCTTTCAGCACGGTCTCGATTCCGCGCCGGTCGATCCGGCGCACGACGCGGCCCTGCTCGTCCAGGTCGATCGACTCGGACTCTCCCAGCAGCGGCTCGCATAGCCATCGCAGCCCGCTCGCGTCGCGCTGCCGATAGGTCTGCTTGCGCGAGGCCGCGACCAGCGTGTTGGAGTCGATACTGGCGATTCGGCCGGTGAATCGGCTCGTGCCGCGGATGCGCGCGTGCCCGATGATCAGCGCCTTGAAGAGCACTAGCTCGGCGTCGATCTCGCGAAAACGGCCGAGTTTGACCTCGGTCGCGTTGCGGCCCGCAAGCGCGCCGACACTGCCGCGCAGCAGATCGGTCTCGGCCTGGTAGCGCGCGGCCCGCGCGAACGGCCCCCGCACGTAGCGCAGCGAAATCACGCTGACGATCGCGCCGGGATCAAGGGTCGCCTCGACCTCGTAGCGGCTGCCCTCCGAGACGCGGACGCCGGTAAGATGCTCCGCCGTCAGCCGGCTTTCCTCGACCGCCACGACCCGCCCTGCGCTCAACAGCTCGTAACGATAATCTCCGGATGGCGGGTTCATTGAGGGGCCTGCGCTCGCTCCGAGGGCTTGCTCCAAGACAGGCTTGCTGAAAGATACGTTGGCCGGCCGGCGGCGTTGCCGCGCAGCCCGCTACAGCGCACCCGGCGCCTTCTACAGTGCACCCGGGATCATGGCGCGCAGCCGCTCCGCCAGATCGGGCGCGGCGTCCTCGTGTTTCAGAAAGATGTAGACCTCGTCGCCGCCCAGGCGCTGCAACCGCTCGGCCCACTCTTTCAGGCCCGCGCCGTCGTAGGTTTCCTTTCTGAGCCGCGCATAGACCCACGACGCAGTCCGCTCGACGGGCGTGGAAAGCTTCTCGCTCTCGGCGATACACAGCGCAGCACCGCCCTCGCGCAGCGCCTGGAGCACCGAATCGTCGAACCATGAGGCGTTGCGGAACTCGAAGGCCGCGCGAATCCGGCCGCCGATCTGGGCGATAAAATCGCTCAGCAACGGCAGGTCGCGCTTCAGGTCCGGCGGGAGCTGAAACAGAGCCGGCCCGAGCTTGCCCTCCAGCAGGGCAGAAATCTTGACGAAATAATCCAGGCTTTCGGCGGCGCCTTTGAGACGCGCGAAATGGGTGATCCGCTGCGGCGCCTTCATTGCGAAGCGGAAATGCGCCGGCACCATCCCGGCCCATCGCTCGAGCATCCCGGCCCGCGGCATCGCGCGGAACGTGTAGTTGATTTCCACCGTCGGCAGGCGTTGCGCGTAGTATTCGAGCATCTTCGCGCCCGGCAGCTTGGGCGGATAGAACTTTCCCAGCCATTCCTTGTAGCTGAAGCCCGAAGTACCGACCCGAATCTCCGTGGCCATCGCCGCAACCGTAGCCCTCGTATCAGCGGCGAACAAGACTGAAACCGAGGCGACGCTGGAGCGTAGTAGGATAATATAAGAGGCTTTACGCCAGCCGAATCGCGGTCGCACTTGCCTTGATTAGCGTCCCGCTCAGCGAGTCGCGGCGAACTGAAACTCGGCTCATTTTGCTCCGGGCGTTGACATTGATAGATTAAAGTTACGATAGATTAACTAGAGAGGTTTCAGTATACCATGCCGGTTTCTGCGAAAGTGATGACGGTCAACGAGCTTTCCGATTATCTGCGGGTCCACCGCTCGACCATCTATCGTCTGCTCAAGAAGGGCGAGATTCCGGGTTTCAAGATCGGGAGCGATTGGCGTTTCAACGTCGAAGCGATCGATCAATGGCGGCTGCAGCAGGGTTCGCAGGTGCTGGAGGCGGAAGGGCATCGGGCCAACGGTAAGATCTGAACACCCGGTCGGCGCGCACGGGTCCATCAGGCCCAGCCTTGTGCCGACTTTGAGTACATAATTCCTGCTATTGGGCGCAGCCGTGCGCCCCGGCAAGCACCTCCGGCCGTTTGGCCTCGAAGGCAGTGTCGGCAGGTGGAAAAAAGGGTTCGGGATTCTTCGCGCGCCAGACAACGCAGACGCGCGAGAATGACAAGGGAACAAGCTTTTTCTGTCATTCCCGCGCGTGGCTGCCGCGCGAGGAATCCCGGATCTTCTTCTGCTCGCCCCACTCGCGAGCACTCTCAAACTGAGACACGACCGGCCCTCACGGCGTTTTGCCCGCTTGGACTGCGGCGCGTAGACTTGGCGGTCGATGCCGACCGGGATTTCCGACAAAACCAGCCTCTTCAGCGAGTCCGTGATCCGGGAGATGACGCGCCGGGCGCTCGGATGCGGCGCCGTCAATCTGGCCCAGGGCTTTCCCGATTTTCCAGCCCCGGCTGAGCTGAAGGAAGCCGCCAAGCGCGCGATCGACCAGGACTACAACCAGTACGCGATCACGCACGGCTCGCCCAATCTGCGCCGCGCGATCGCAGACAAGGTCCGGGCTTACAACCGCATCGAATGCGACCCCGATCGCAACGTCACCGTCACCTGCGGTGCGACCGAGGCGATGATCGCGAGCATGCTGGCGGTGATAAATCCCGGCGACGAGGTGATCATCTTCGAGCCCTTCTACGAGAACTACGGCCCCGACGTGATACTCGCCGGCGCGGCGCCGCGCTATGTCGCGCTCAACGCGCCCGGCTTTTCGATCGACCGCGCCGAGCTTGAAGCGGCGTTCGGCCCGCGCACCAAGGCGGTGGTGATCAACACCCCCCACAACCCGACCGGCAAGGTCTTCACGCGCGCCGAGCTCGAGCTGATCGCGGAGCTTTGCATCCGCCACGATACGCTGGCGATCACCGACGAGATCTACGAGCACATCATCTACGACGGCGCGCGCCACGTCTCGATCGCGGCGCTGGAGGGGATGGCTGAGCGGACGATCACGATCAGCGGGCTCTCCAAGACCTATTCGGTCACCGGATGGCGGCTGGCCTACGCGGTCGCCAGCGAGCGGCTGACTGCGGCGATCCGCAAGGTGCATGATTTCCTGACCGTCGGCGCGCCCCACCCGCTGCAAGAGGCTGGCGCGGTCGCGATGCGCCTGCCGGAGTCATTCTACGCCGAGCTGCAACAGATGTACGCGCGCAAGCGTGCCGCGCTTTACGACGCGCTGAGCGGCGCGGGGATGGTCTGTCATCGGCCCGACGGCGCGTACTACATCATGGCGGAAATCGGCGCGCTGGGATTCCCCGACGATCTCGCGGCGGCGGATTTTTTCCTCGACCAAGTCGGCGTCGCGCCGGTTCCGGGCTCGAGCTTCTACCATCGCAGCGAACTGGGGCGCACGATGCTGCGCTTCACCTTCTCAAAGAGCGACGCGACGCTCGCCGAGGCCGCCCGCCGGCTCGGCTCACTGCGCACGAAGCTCGCCGCCCGCCGCCGCTAACCGATCGCGTCAAGACGCGCCCTTGCCACCCCGCACGATCCGAATCGGCGGGCGCTCCATACCGCCCGAAAGATATACCAGCACGGTCCAGATGCTGCGGCTGAGCGGATAAAAGATCAGCACGCTGGCGACCGCGACCGCGCTGAGCAGGGCGATTTGCGCGAAGTCGGAAAGATGGGTGGTCAGCGCGAGCGCCAGCCACGCGAGCAGGAACGCGGCCGCCGCGATCGCATAGTCCACGTACATCGCACCGAGCGATTCGCCCGGGTCCTTCCAGAATATCGAATGGCAGTTCGGACATTCGCGATTCATCTTGAAATGGCTGCGAAAAATCGCGCCCCGGCCGCATAGCGGACAGCGCTGCGCCAACGCCCGCCTGATCAACACGCCCAGCGGAACCTGCACGAACTCCGATGAACGCTCCGGCTGCACGACGCTATTTTACGCCTCGGCGCGATCCGCATTCACGTCAATTCAATTCCAGTTTCGTAATTTCAGGGTTTTTGGCGTTTCGGGCGGTTCATTCAGACCCTTAAAAACCCATCGCGTTTGAAAAGATGATCACAACTTGATCACACGCGCGGCGCTGCTCACAATATCTGGGCAGAGCAATGAGGAGCCCGAAGACCCTCGGATTTGGGGACTTGAGCGATCCTGCGTAGAGCCGCCTTCATCCGGTCTAGATTCTTTGGTTCCTGGTGGTGGGGTAGACGCCTCGTAGTGCTGTGCTATGGATATATTTCTTTTGCGAATGTTTCAACGTCAAGCGCTCCTGCAATGCCAATTTGCGCTTGTAGCTGCCCACGATATCAATGCCGCACTCGTGCGGGACGACACAATTGGCGTCTTTTACAGCCTGCAAAATCTGCTGAATTCCGCCGCCAACATCTCCAAAGTATTTTGGGGCGCGGGTGGACACTTGGCTGAAGCGCGCCGAGAGCTTCGCGCTTCGATAGCTTTAGCCGATGATTCTCCTCTTCTCGCGGTTGCTATGCGCAATAACTACGAACATTTTGACGAAAGGCTCGACCAGTGGAGTAAGACGTCTCAGCGGCGCAACTATCTTGACCTTACTTTGATACCGGTAAACGCGGTTCTCGGCCCCGACGCTATTAGAGGGCTGGACGACATTGATAAATTCCGCACCTACGATCCGGCGAGCGGCATATTGACATTCTGGAGCCAACAATTCGATATCAGAGCATTAGTCAGGGAGATTCACCAGATACTGCCGAGATTGAGAGAGGAAAGTTATAAATTTGTTCCTCCGAGATCGCCAGAGCCACCTGCGGAATAGGCCACTGACAGTCACCTTCGCCCGTGAGCGCGAGCGCGGCGGCGTAACGGAGCTCCATATCCGCTCAATTAACACGGTCCGATGGCGCGGCTCGAGCGCGCGGGCGTGCCGCGAAGCGATCAAAGCTTCGTCCTGTGGATTTGTCTCGAAGCGGCGGCCAATACCACGTTGGTGCTCACTGAAATTTGAGAGATAATTCGAGGGACGAAAAAATCTCTCAAACCGAGGGCTCTCCGAATGTCTTGGGAGTACGACTTCACAATTGCCGTGTTATCAAGACTCTGCGTTCTGGCCATGGTTTCTTTGGTTGCCATACTCGCGAGACTTTTGAAATCAGCGGCGTGGCTTCGATCCCGCTACTGGGCTAGACGCGAAATCGAGAGGGTGAAAAACGATCCCTCGCACGCGTTGCATAGGCCGTATTACGCGACCTCGAAGGGGTACAAGGGAATTTCACCGTTAGAACACCAGCAAGCGCTCACGGCTGTCCACGCCCTTTTCGGAAAGGCGTATCCCGAGCCGTTTGTAAATCGCCTTCGGAAAATATTAGGGTTTGCTTCCGCACCGCTTTGGTGGCCTTCCCGCCACTAGCGCCCGACCATTAATGACAACGGAAGAGCGATCAAGCCTAACCGGGCCTGAACTTGACATCTACGTGGCCGGAACCACGCTGATGCTCTTCGTGCCTCTAGGCTATTCGCTTTACGTATTGACGGCTCAGGGGTTACAGACTGAATTTTACCTCTACACATACATTCCCTTGGTTGGTTCATTGGCGAGCATCGGCGGTACGTGGTCGTTCGCGATTGTTATGAAACTTGAGCCACGTCGGAGTCTAGCGCTAGCGCTGGCTACTTGGGCCGGTTTCTTTCCCTACGTATTCGCCTTGTACCTGTTCTTCTTCTTCGGGCTATGGCGCCTATGGTTGGGGATCAATCACCCGGCTGTACGACCATTTTTGGTGGGCATTTTTTGGGTGTTTCTTGGTCACAGAATCCTATATCGAACTTGGGTACTGTCCGAGATCGGAGTGGCAACCACGAAGAGGCCGAGTGCAAGCGCTTGATGCAAAAGCTCGATTGCCCGCGGCGCGGCAGCGGTCGAGTGTGCATAATCAATTACTATAGTAAGTAGATTCTATCTCAACCATCTTGGCGGCAGCGCGCGGCAAGGCCTGACTTCACACCCCGGCGCGATCGGCATTCACGTCGATTCAATTCAGTGCGCGGGCGTGGGCGCTCCCGAAGGGGCTGCCTCCAGCGCGGGAGCGGGGGTTCCCGGCGCGGACTCAAAACCGTCGGGGAAGTCGCGTACTGGCGTGATCTTGATTGCGATTACCTTGCCGCTGTCGAACTTGGCCTGCGAGGGGCCAACCCCGAGCATCCGGTTGGCGAAGTATTTCTTGCGAAAGTCGTCGAGGATCTTGTCCCTTATCGATGTGTCGCTGGTAATTTCGGCCTTGCCGATAAACGCCGGACCGGTCGCTGAACCGATCCAGATCAATACCGGGCTGCCACGCCTGATCCGTTTCGCCTTCCAGGTGCCCGGTCCGGTCTGAATCAGAATCGAGTCGTTGTCGGCGCCGGGAGTGAACCAGACCGGCGCCGCCTTGCTCTGATTGCCGTCCTTGCGGACGGTCGCGATATAAATCAGGCTCGCCTGCGCGAGCGCCGTTTCGTCGCGTGGCGAGATGCCGGCGCGCGCTGGCGGTGCCCACGCTGCTATCGCGACGGCTATCGCGAGCATCGCGGCTACCCAGCGACGGTGGTGCGTCAGTTTGGCACGATTGCGGCGGCCTGCCGGTTCGGTCGACTCCGTCCCCTCGCCACGGCAGGAAAGAGATTCGGGATTCTTCGCGCGCCAGGCAACGCAAACGCGCGAGAATGACAGCCAGCCTTTTTTCCTGTCATTCCCGCGCGTGGCTGCCGCGCGAGGAATCCCGGATTCTGACTGTCTACAGCCGAATTGCGAGACCGACGCACTGCCCGAGCGGCGCATTACTGGTTGTCCGGAGCCTGGTGCGAGGCTTGATGTGATGTTCGACGAGGGATGCATCGATGCTCCTTTGCGCGTGATTCGCGGGCTTAACTAACTTCCCAACGGAAAATGCACGTTGGTAAGTTGCTCGGAGATCTGCCAGAGCCGGGCGGCCGCAGCCGTATCTTGCGCCGCGGCGCTGCATTCGACTTGTTTCGGATGGCCCCACATCTCGCCGAGACCGTCCGGCCCGATATATTCGCCGCCGCGCAGGCCGGGCGCCGCAGCCGCATAGAGGGTTGGCAGCGCGCCCATCGCACCGCTCTGCGCGAAGAGGCGATTGGACAATCCCATCACCATCTCCATCAACGAGGAACCTTCCATCCGGGGACCCATCGCTTGCAGGTTGGTCGCGGCGTATCCGGGATGGCACGCGACGCTGATCAGCTTCGCGCCGGCGGCTTCGATTCGCCGCTGCAGCTCGAAGGCGAACAGCAGATTCGCCAGCTTGCTCTGTCCGTATGCGCGCCACTTGCGATACCCCTGGGTCCACTGCAAATCGTCGAAGCGAATTCGGCCCATCCGATGGGCCCCGCTGCTGACCGTGACCACGCGGGCGCCATCCGCCGCCGCCAGCAGCCGGTCGAGCAACAGACCGGTCAGGGCGAAATGACCCAGGTGATTGGTGCCGAACTGCATCTCGAAGCCGTCGGCCGTGCGGCAATACGGAATCGCCATCACGCCGGCGTTGTTGCACAGCGTGTGGAGCACGCGGTTGCGCGCCTTGAAGCTCTCCGCAAAGCTGCGTATCGAAGCGAGACTGGAAAGGTCCAGCTCCATCGCCTCAACCGCGGCTCCCGGCGCCAGCGCGGCAATCCCGGCGGCTGCTGCCCGCGCCTTTTCCATGTTGCGGCAGGCGAGCACGACTCGCGCCCGCTTGCGCGCCAATTGGACCGCCGCCTCGTAGCCGATACCGCTATTGCCGCCGGTAACGACGATCGTCTTGCCGGAGAGATCCGGAAGATCATCAGCCGTCCAGCTTTTTCCGTCAGACATGATTTTGTGTACTCCCGCCCGAGGTTGTGAAACGCCGCTGCCGCCGCTCCTGGTGGTAGCCCTGTTCCAGAGAGCTTTGCATAACCGGGAGCCCAGACAAATCGCTCCGCGTAGTGAATTTTTCGCGCGAAGGATGAGTGCATTGGGTAAACCCTCACCCGGCGCGGATTCGCGCTCACGCGCGCGCGCCGGCCTCTCCCAGGATAGGGAGAGGCGTTCTGAAGGCCCTCTCCCCCGCGCCGGTGGCGATGACCTGGGAGAGGGCGGCCACAGCGCCGAGAGGCGCTACCGTGGCCGGGTGAGGGTTTACCCAATGCTGAGCTTTGCCGGCCGGCCAAAAATTCACAAACTCTGAGGCGAGCCTGGCGAAGCCGAAGAGCTTGTCCTGAGGCTCGGCGAAGGAACCTACGCGAAGCGATTAGCCGTTGACGGCGGGCCGCGAATCGCGGCCCGTCGGGCAGTGCGGATTTCTATTCTTCCAGTTCCACCCGGTAGACGGTCGCCGAGTCGAACGATCTTATGACGGTGGCGGTCTTGACGGGGGCGCGCACTTGGCGATCGGCGAGTACTTGCGCGAGCGATTGGCCGAACTTGCTGACGACCACGATAAAGCATCGGCGCTTTGGCTCCGGGCCCCAAGTCACCAGATCGAGCGGCAGATGATCTTGCTGGAAATAGTAGGCGAGGATCCCAATCGCGGGCACGCTTGCGACAACCGGGCAGGAAGCGGTCAGGTTGGGCTTCAGAAAAAGCGCGACCTGTTCGCCATCGGGCATCTGACCGTTCACATCGGCAAGCAGCACGGAACGGTCTGCAATCGTATGGAGGCCCAAGCCGAGCGCCAACAGGGGCACCGCCACGAGCGCGCGGTCCGGGACCCATCCGGCCAGAAAACTCCAGCCCTGCGACGCGAGCGCGAAGTAGGGCGGGACCAGGAAGAGCCAAACCCGGTCGTAAGGCGACACCCGAAGCGCCAGCAAGACCATCGAACACCACAGTACCGCCGCCGCGGCCAACCGGAGCGCCTGACTCGCGTCAGGGCGAGGCAAAATCAGCGATAGCACCACGCCGATAGCCAGCGCGTATTGAAGGACGGGGGGAAGATCGCGATCGACCAACTGATAGTTCCCCGGCATCGAGCGGGACAGCATCGCCAGGAACTGTGGCTGCGGACTCACGAAGGGGTTGGCAAACAGGCTCCGCCAGCCCATTGTCACCAGCACCGGACAATAGAGAACGAATACCAACAACCCGGTCAGGAGCAATGACCAGAGCGCGTATCTCCATAGCTGTGCCCGGCCGCCGGTCCGGCCGGGCGAGAGCTGATCGAAAACCAGCCAGACGACGATTGTCCCGAACGGAAAGAGCATGATCGGGATCGTGTAAAAGCCCATCGCGCAGACGAAGGCAAAAAGACCCCAGCCGGCAAGGCTACTCGCGGTGGTAAGGCGTTTGGCGAGAAACAGAGCCAGCAAAAAGCAGACGCACAATATGGTATAGCCACGCGCGTTGGTCGAATACTCAATCAATGCCGAACAGGACGCCACAAATCCGGCGGCAACTATGCCAACATTGGGCCCGAAGAACTCCGCCGCCATCAGGTAGGTCGCGGGAATCATCAGGATGCCCGCGATCAGCGCGGGCAGGCGAATCGCCCAGGGCTGCGTTCCAAAGATCGCGACCGAAATATGGACGAGCAAAGTATGCAGCAGGTGGTTGTTGGGGTTCTGGTAAAGCGAAAGCGCGGAACGCAGCGGCCGCGAAGCATAGGCGACAAATGTAATGGATTCGTCGTAGCGCATCGGCTGGAAAAGGAGATCAAGCCGGAGTCCCGTTCCGACCACGACGATCGCCAACAAGGTCCCGAGATGGAGCGCTCGCGGCCATCGCCACGCCCGCGCGCGCGACTCGCCGCTGATCACCGGCCGCGATCTCCGTTCGCGGCGCCGCGCGCTGCCCGACCCATGGTGCTCACCATAGCGTCCGCGCCGAACAGCCTTCAACTTCGGCTGGAACGAACAGGCTAACGGAGCGTGCCGGTGAGCTTTACGAGCGTGGGATTGTGCTTGGTGAAACTGCCGATCGAAAGCGTGCCGGTCTGCTTGCCGGGACCCGCCGGCGTGAAGGTCACCTCGATTTCGCAGGCGCCGTTGGCGTCAACACTAGAAGCGCAGGTGTTGTCGCTGATCGCGAAGCCCGCGCCGGGGCCGGCGATGTTGTACGGTCCCATGTCGATAGCTACTGCGTTTTTGTTGACCACTTTCACAATCCTGGATTTGCCCGCTCCGGCCGCCACCTTGCCGAAATCGAGCGCTGCCGGGCTGACCTCTATTTCACCCGCGATGCCGCTGCCGGTGGCCGGCACGGTGAGCGTGCTCTGGCCGGAGTTGTAAGTAACCGTAATCGAGCCGGTGGCCGCGTTCAGAGCGCCCGGCGTGTATGTGATCGGCATCGTGCAACTGGTCTTCGGCAAAATCGGTCCGATGCATAATTCAGGGAGCACGTTGAAGCCGGGGCTGCTCGTGATGCTGTCAATAGTCACTATTTGACTCTGAAACGGGGTGACCGGATTTGACAGCCTGAGCACTTTCTGCCGGCCGGGCAGGCCGCCGTCCCGCCGAAAAGCGAAGCGCCGAGCTCGAGTTTCGCCGGAGTGGCGCGCAGAACCGGAAGCTGGCATTGCGTGCTCGACGGGTCCAACTCGGCGACAAAGGCGTTGGTCGAAAAGTTGTTGAGGCTTCTGAAGGCGCGATTGGATTTCTGAAAAGCGCTCGCCGTAATCGGAAAGTTGGTCGAGGAGGTCACTCCTCCGATCGCGGCGTGCCCCGAACTGTCAACTCTGATAGACGTTCCCACGTCGGCCAGATCGCCGCCCAGGTAGGTGGAAAAGACCAACTGGTTTGCGGGCACCGTCTGGGTGGGATCCAGCTCGCTGACGAATGCGTTGGCGGAGCCGAAGAGCGAGTTGTTCTGCTGCTGGCATGCCGAGGGAGTGACCGGGAAATCTTCCGAGAAGGCCACGCCCGCCACGAAGATATCGCCCGCGCCGTCGAGCGCGAGGTCCAGCGCGCCGTCGCCGTTGAAGGTGAAACCGCCGCTCCCGCCCAGATACGTGGAGTAGATCAGTTGATTCACCGAAGTCTGCGTCGGATCGATCTCCGATATGAAGGCGTTGTACAGTCCGCCGGCGCCCGAGGCGTTGCCATTATGCTGCGGCTGGAACGGGTTGACGACCGGGAAATCGACCGACGCGGTGATGCCGGCCACAACGACATGGCCGAAGGGATCGATCGCGATACCGCTGCCGTTCTCACCGCCGCTGCCGCCCAGATAACTCGAATACACCAGCGAGGCGGCGCCGCTCTGGCTCGGATCGAATTCGGCCACAAAGGCGGTCGGGACCTGATGCACCGTGCTGTTGTTGCTGACTTGCAGCGGGTTCTGCAGCGGCAGATCGACCGAGAAGGTGAACCCGGTCAGGTAGGCGTGGCCGGCCGAGTCGACCGCGATTCCCGCCGCCGCCTCGCCACCGTCGGGCGTGCCGCTGCCTCCATAGAAGGTGGAGTATTGGATCGATCCTCCGCCGCCCGCGATCACCATCAGGTAGGTGGCGCTGTAGGAATTCTGATCCGGATTGGCGGCCTGGTTGCCATTGACGATCACGAAATCGTCGGGACCGTCCGAGGTGGTGACGCCGGAAACATCCGCGGAGCAGTTTGATGCGCATCCGGGCATTATCGCGATCCGGCTCGCCGGCGCGCCGTCGCTGCCGTGGATAAAGCACGAGTACACCAATTTGTTGCCGGCGGGATTGAGCTCGGCGACGAAGCCGTTATCGATGTTCGACGCGGCCTTGTTGTTGCCGATTCCGAACGAGCCGCAGTTCGGGTTCGGAAAGTTGAGGGAATAGGTCCCGCCCGCAATGTAGGCCTCGCCATCTCCGTCGACCGCGATACCGGAGGCGAAGTCGCCGTCGCTGCCCTTGCTCGACGGATCGCCGCTTCCGCCCAGATAGGTCGCATAGATCAGCGAGGCGGCGCCGCTCTTGGTCGGGTCGAGCTTGGCGATGAAGGCGTTCGAGCTCTGGACCGGCGGCTTGCCCGAGCCCTTGTCGTGCTTCTGCAATGCGCTGGCGACGGGGAAATTCGACGAGTAAGCGATTCCCGTGACGTAGATGTCTCCGCTCCCGTCGACGGCGATGCCGAATCCGGCGTCCGAGCCCTGGATATCGAGCGGCAGGAACGGCGTCACCTGCGCGAGATCATTGAAGTTGTTGCCGCCGCCTCCAAAGTAGGTCGAATAGATCAGTTGCGGATCGATCACCAGCGGCAGGGCGCGATCGTAGCCGGCGACGGTGATACCAACCGTCCACGCCGAGGTCCGGCAGGCGCGCGTGACCGAGTAGCTGCCCTCGAGCGAATGGCGGACGCCCGCGCCATCCTGATAGACGCGCGGTTTGCGCATCGTGACGCGGCCCGAGGCGGTCGTAAGGACCAGGCCGCCGGCGGAATCGGCCGTGACGTTGTCGGCGCCATCAATCGAGAACTTCACCCGATCCAGCGCAGCGCGCGGCGCGGCATTCAGGTCGAATTCGAGACCGCCGTCGGCGCCGTAGTAAGCTAGGTCGACTCCCGGATAAATTCCGCGATAGCGCACTCGCGCGAAGGTCTGGATATCGGTGTGCCATCCGGCGCGGTCATCACCGATCAAATAGTTCACGCGCCCCGGCAGCGGATCGAGGCCTTCGATCGTCGCCGCCGAATCGGCGCCGATCGGCGCAATTCGCAGCACGCTCCCAGCTCGTGAGATCGGCGACGATCGCTGCGAAACGCGCCGGACCCCGGTGGAGAAATGCGCGCGAGGCGCGGACGGTTGCAACGAGAGTACGGCTTCGCGATCGGTCAGGAAGATCGTGGAGCCTCGGCTATGCGCAACAAACCGTACTTCAGGATCGGTCTGGCCGACGTTGCGCTCGAAGTAGAATGGCAACTCTGCGCGAGCGCTTCCGACCGACGCGGCCGTCTCCGCATTGACGTGCGGGCGGACGCCTCGGCTCATCGAATAGTGGCCGAACACGAGCGCGCAGGCGAGCGATGCCGCGAGCGCAGCGAAAACCACAAATCTTCGCAGGTGCCAGCGATTGTCGCCCAATTGCATCGTCGGTGCGCGCATCGTGGATGCCATTCTATCGTGTCTGGAGCTCCGATTTGAGCATCAACTGCCTGCTGGAAGTGACGTAGCGCTCATCATCTAATTCACCGCTCATCCTTGTTAGCCGTCGCGCGAAGGAATACTTGGTAATTCCGACGCTCAGGAGAGATTTTCTATGCCAGACGACGGCCAGATTAACGGCGCGGCAAGGGGGGCGGTCAAGGGCGCAGTGATGATCACCGGCGCTTCAACCGGCATCGGCAGGGCCACCGCGCTTCACCTCGCGCAGCTCGGTTACCGCGTCTTCGCCGGAGTACGCAAGACCGCCGATGCTGACGCGCTGACCGCGTCGGGTGCCGCGGGGCTCAGCCCAGTGATGATCGACGTGACCGACCAGCAATCGATCGCGGCCGCCGCTGCGCATGTGAAGCAGGCGATGGGAACTACACTCTTCACCGGGCTGGTCAACAACGCCGGCATCGGCGTGGGCGGGCCGGGGGAGTTCCTCAGCCTGCCAGAGCTGCGCCGCCAGCTCGAAGTGAATTTCGTCGGTCAGTTGGCGGTGATCCAGGCGTTCATCCCGATGCTCCGCACGAGCCGCGGACGAATCGTTAATATCTCCTCTGTCGGCGGCAAAGCGGCCACGCCGTTCCTGGCCCCGTACGCCGCCTCCAAGTTCGCGCTCGAAGCGCTCTCTGATTGCCTGCGCTCGGAGTTGAAGCCGTGGGGAATCGAGGTCGCACTGATCGAGCCGGGCGCGGTGCAGACCGCGATATGGGACAAGAGCCGCGATACTGTCGACGAGGTCACGCGCTCGCTTCCGCCCGAAGGCTTGCGCCTGTATGCAGACGAGATCGCCCGGATGGGCCGGCTGGTCGCAGCCCAGGAAGGGATGGCGATACCGGCCGAGCGCGTTGCGCAGGCGATCGCGCACGCGCTCACCGCGCGCCGCCCCCGCACACGCTACCTGGTCGGCACCGACGCCAAGCTGATGGCCTTGTTCCACTGGATACTTCCCGATCGCGCCTATGACGCACTCCTCGCGATGATGATGCGGCGCATGTCGGCGCCAGGTCCGGCACAAGGCCCGGCGGCCCAACGTCCAGCGCAAGGTCCAGGAGAAGAGCCGCGCGATACCCGCTCACCAGCAGCACAGCCGTAGCCGTTTCGCTCATCCACATCTTAACGATGGAGCCCTGTATGAAAGTTGCCTCAATTGCCTCGATTCTAGTCGCGATGCTGTTCGTCACCTCCGCCAACGCCGCAACAGGCTGGGACTTGTCGCTCTTCCAAAACGAATCGACGCTCCAGTTCTACACCATAAACGCCAGCGGCGAAGAGCACTGGTCAACGGTATGGGTGGTGGTAATCGACGGCGCGCCATACATCCGCCTGGGCTCAGCCTCAACCAGCCGCATCAACGGCAACACCAAAGCACCCTACGTAAACATCAAAATCGCCGGCCAGGACTTCGATCACGTGATGGCGCAATCAGCCCCCGAAATGCGCGACAAAGTGATGGCGGCGATGGCCGACAAATACTGGATGGACATTCTAATCAGGTATACGAACCATCCGCTGGTTATGCGGCTGGTGCCCCCCACCTCGCCGCAGCCCTGAAGGCGCGTTGGTATGCCGGTCCGCTCGGCGTCAACGTAGATGACGGCGCCGGAGAAGGAGTGGGGGTTGGTGTCGGAGTCTGACTAGGCAGCGGAACGAAGCTGAAACTGTTCACCACCACTTCTACAGGTTGTCCATTGCTGGGAGGCTCACCGGCGAACAACCACGCGTTGAGGCGAACGCCCTGTGGACTAGGCACGAGTCCGGTCCATCCGCCGTCGTCGGCCGGGGGAGGCACAGGGCCAGGATACGTATATTGCGCGATCGTGCCGCTCGGCTGGATGCTCATGAAACTGACCCCAGTGGGCAGCCATTGAATCATGTGGGTAGAGCTCATCAGGCCCGATGGCACCGTGAATCGGAACAGAGCGTTCGGGTTCGTATAAGGCTGAACCACGTATTGCGCGTTGGTCGTGTCGCCGGCGTTTCCAAACCGGGAGAACTCAACGTCCAATTCGCTGTGACTCGGAACACTGCCCGCGGGGTTGTTCACCCAAGGGGAGAACGCCCCAGCGTATGCCGGGTCATCGGACCAGGTAAATAAGCCAATTACTGAATTGGGGTCCAAGTCGCTTACGTCACTTGACAGTTGGAAAGTGTAAGTCCCGTAGCCATAGGTCTGCGACGAAATGATTTGGGAGCAGGTCCAGGTACCGCCATTGTTTGTAATCGTGAGATGCAGCGCCCCTTGAGGGTCCACGAAAACGTTGTTGGCGGAGTCAGAGAATACGCATGGGCCTGGATTGATTGGTACGGAGTTGGCCGTAACCTCCCAGGACTGCCCCGAGAAGGTCACCGTGCGGACGTTCGGGTTAGCCCGCGTCACATATACGCGAGCGACTGCCTGGGTCTCGAGGTCCGAAGGGAGGCCATCGATTCCCAGGTCGCAACTCGCGCTCGCCCCTTGTGGCACCAAATAGGCCGCATACTTGGTCGCTGTGGTATCCGCGCCTCCCGTGACTACATCCGCACTCCAAGTGCCGTTCGAATTGATGGGGGTGAAAAGAGGGCTACAAGATGGCTTAGAGTACCATCCCAACGCGGGCACGAAGAGCAGCACGGCCACCTGGTAGTTCGCAGGACGCACGTTGGACACCGTGCCCTGCAAGTATCCAGAGTCGCCGAACGGCGGCATCGAGGTAATCTGGATGGCGGGGTTGCTTGATTGACATGTTGATAGGGCGAACGAACCAATCCGCGTGTTCCAATCCAACGTGCCGTTCGCCCGGAGATACTCGCCCGTAAACCAGAATGTGCAATCGTCGATCGGGTCTATGCTGAGACTGCTCTCGGCTCCCCAGGAACTGGTGCTGGTTTGAGAGCCGGTGCCGGACATGAGGTTGTTCTCAGCTTGCAGAGTTCCGGCGGGATCGGACGACGCACGCGCCGCGAAGCTCAGGCCTGGATGCATGTTTGCGGAAGAAACGCTGTAGGCGGCAGCGATGTCGCTCTGCCCATCCATGCCCACGCTGCCCATCCATCGCGCATTCGCGTCAGGAGCATAGGTCCCTTGCTGGAACACGCTCGGCGTGCTGCTCACGTTCCGCAGCTCGTACCACTGTATTCCCGCTATCCCGTTCGTGGGCTGTACCGACTGATTCACCACAAGGGACTCGTGATTACCGAAGTTGCGATACGGCGCGCAGGACATGAGCTGGTTCCCCAGTGAGTCGAGGGTCTGCGAAGTCTGGGATTGCGGTATGCAAGGCCCGCCGGTTATGCAGGCCTCAGTGAATGCTGGAACGGAGATGCCAACAGGTCCGTTGAAAGTCGAGTTGGCGGGCGTTCCGAAGTCCACGTGGAATTTCCACACGTTCAGAGCGTTGATACCCAAGCTCACAAAGGGCTCGGGAGCGCCTGTCGGTGGCGGCATAGCGCCGTCCAGGTCGGCAGGCAGCAGGTTGCTGTATGTGGGGCCGGCCGGGAAGCAGATGGGAGCGGAAGGGGTTGCCCCGCTCAACATCGAGTTCCGGTCAAAGGCGCAGGCATAGGCGCCGGCGGGCGTGTTGAAAGAGCCATAGTAAGCGTCGGGCCATACGCCCAATTTTGCAGAGGTTGGTGGGGCAGACAGTCCGGGCAGAGAGAGCGCGTACTGATAATACGGTCCGGTTGCGTCTGAGCTCTTGGAGACGGCTATACAATAGACCGATGAACCGTTGAGCACTGGTTGGGCGAGCACCCACCGAGCAGCGAGCCGATCGTATTCCACGTTGGGCTGACCGCTGTTGCTGGACGCGCAAGCGCCGCCCAATGAAGACCACAAGCTGTTTCCGGGCGATGGGCCCGAGAGCAGTGATCCGGTTGCCTTGTTGAATACGGCGAACGATCCATTAACCCATTGCACGAACTGAGTGGCTCCCACCGCTCCCGCAGGGTTTGGCGGAGATGCGGCGTCGGTGAAGCCAAAGGCATTCTGGCCCAGACCATCAAAATTGTGCAGGAAGACGATGTTCGGTGTGGGAACCGGCGTTGGGGTCGGAGTCGGTGAGGGCGTTGGCGTTGGCGTCGCAGGCGGCGCGGTGCCGAACGCTACTCCGGACAATGACACCCTCTGCGGACTATTCGTGGCGTTGTCCTTAAGGGTGAGAGTGCTGGTCACCGTGGTTCCCTTGGGCTTTTTCGCATGGATCGGACTGAACGTGACCGAGACCTCGCAAGTGCCACCAGCCGCCAGTATCCCCAGGCAGTTCTGGCTGGCGTCGTAAACGGTTCCAGTGGTGGAGATGTGGCTGATATCGATGGCGACCTTGGTCTTGTTGGTCAGAGTCACCGACTTTGTGCTTGAAGTGCCGACCTGGACTCTGCCGAAGGAGAGCGAATGCGGCTCATATGAAAGCCTTCCGCGGGCGGCCTTGGAGGCCGAGTCTGGCGAAGCGCTGAACTCGCCCGTTTGAGAGAAAATCGTTGCGGGAAGCAGGAGACAAGCGACTAGCGCTAAAAGAGCGGCTCTCGCCGCGCCGCCGGATGAGGCGGCGATCCGGCGCGCCGCCGACGCCATCATGCAGACACTCGACATCATCACGTAGCGCGCGCCGCAATGGACCGCGCGCCCCAACGTCGGCGCCTACGCGCGATGAAGGACATTATTCGTATTCTAGCTTAGAACGCAGGCGTAACGCATCCGAACCGCCGCGCTTCGGCACAAATAGTTGGAACAGGCGCTAGAAGCGGCTGACTGGCGAGGGTCGTGGCGGTTGGAGCGTGTTTGCTGGATGCATCGCGGTCGCGTTGCGGCTGGCTTGGGTCTCGCGCTCCAGTTTTTCCAGCCGCGCGTTGAGTGATTCCATTTGCTTTCTCTGCTGTTCCATTTGCTTTTTCTGCTGGGCGAGTTGGGCGTCCTTGGCTTGGATCATCTGATAGAGCCCTTGGATAGCGGCCATCGCGACTCCGTCGGCATCGATGGTGGTGACGTGCTTGTCGTCCTCGCCGACTTTGAACGCGGCATGAAAGTCCTGCGCCGTCGGTCCCATGTGACGGATCGAGGGCTGCTGGGTCTTGTAGTTCCAGGTCTCGATCGGAATCGCGGCCAATTGCTTGAGGATCTCGCGGCCATCGACCGGCGCGAAATTGGCTTTGGCGTTGCGATCGCTAAGCATCGACCAGGAACCGCCGCCCGGGGCGAGGCTGGCGCCCGCAGTTGCGTCGCCATTTTTCGGATCGACGGCGGTGACGAAACGAAAGCCGCCCGTGGCGCGCGCGGCGAACTCGTTGGGGGTGGTGGAATAGAAAGGATAGAAAGGGAAAAGAGTTGTCGGCGACAATCCACCATTGTTGTCGCTCCACACGAATGCGCCGTCGGCCAGCGCCTGTGCGTGAGTTCCCGCCGCGAAGCTGTGGTTTCCATCGGCGGTGTTGCCTGCGCCGCCAGCGACCGTGGCGTCCGCGCCGCTCGCAGTGTTGCCCTCGCCGCCAGCGACCGTGGCGCCCGCCCCTTCGTCGCTGCCCGCGGTATTGTTGCCGCCGCCGGCGACCGTGGCTCGTCCACCGCTCGCAGTGTTGTCGTAGCCGCCGGCGACTGTGGCCTCTGCGCCGCTCACAGTATTGCGGTCGCCGCCGCCGACAGTACCGAAGTCGGCCTGCACCGAGTTGAAGACAGGCTCCTGAGGTTGCTCAATACTGCTCACCCCCCCGCCGCCCGCGATCGTCGCCCCCTGAACTCCTGCGCCGGCGGGGTTGCCGGCGTCCCCACCGATCACATTGGGGCTCGTGTCGTCGATCGAATTCTTCGCAGCCGGCTGATAGAGCATGACGCGCGCGCCGTTGACGTGGATTTCCAGCGGCTGCTTGTCAGCGGTCCCGACGAAATCGGGTCCCGCCATCGTGCCCACGTTGCCGGTGAGGGACCACGCGTTGTTGGCCGCAGGACCCATAGGCCCCGTAGGGCCGGTCGCGCCGGTTGCACCCGTCGCGCCAGTGGGACCGGCGGGACCCGTCGGACCCTGCACATTCCACGAGAGCGCGTTCTCGTTCTTCGCGCAATTGTTGCCGGCATAAAGCTTACGAAGATCGCCATTGCTCTTTTTTGCGCAAGCGTCGATCACCTGGGCAAACGATGCCAACGGGATTGCCATCGGAGCAACCACCGTTACAACGATGATGGCGAGCAGCCGCCTATTGCGGGCAAATGAATGAGTGAACATGGCCTGGCCCTCCTTCCCGGCGGTTACCGCCATCGGCTGTTTTTGTCAATTCCGCGCAACTGTGTTCCAGAGCCGTCCAATTGTCAAAGTTCGTGGATCGGCCGGCTGTTTCTGCGCGGCGACAGAGCTGCCCATCAGCCTTATCGACGCGCGAGTTCGCCTAGGGACAGGCCGCCACATAGCACCCGTTTAGCGTGCCAGCCGAAGGTGTTTCCGCTAAGACGTTTACGCCGTCCACTGCAGGGAGGGAGGTGGTCATGGCAGGCGGGCTTTTATAACTGGGGGCAACCAGCAGCGCGTAAATGATGCCGCTGTGCGACGGAGTCGACCAGGTAGCAGAAGACGAGATCGGCGTCAGAGGAGCGGAAACACAAGGCTGAACATAATACTCATTGGTCTGGGCGTATACGACGACCTTGAAGTTCTGAGGTGGATTGACGCCAGTCACCGAGCCACTCACCGTGCAATTCGGTCCTTGTGTTAGGCCGCTAACTGAAATCGAAGGAGTGGAAGTCGGGCCAGGAGCCGGCGTAGGAGTCGGGGTTGGCGTCGTTGGTGCCCCGAGCGGCGTCGGAGTCGGAGTCACCACAGGTCCGAACTTCGTCCCGGAAAGTGCTACCTTCTGAGGGCTGTTCGAGGCGTTATCAGTAATCGTCAGCGTGCCGGTGACCTTGGTCCCCTTGGCACTGTTCGCAGTGGCCGGGGCGAAAGTCACGACGACTTGGCAGACGCCGCCACTGGCAGCCAGATCGCCCAGGCAAGTCTGAGCTGCCGAGAATCCAGCTCCGGTGGCAGCGATTTTGGTTATGTCGATTGCAACCGCGCTGACATTGGCAAGACTCACCGACTTCTGGCTGGTCGTGCCTGCCTGGACCCTCCCAAAGGAGAGCAACGTCGGCGCGAAAGTCAGCTTGCCACGAGCGACTTTTTTCTCAGGCGCGTCCGAAGCGCTCGAGGCCGCCACAGCCGGACCCGGAGTCGGAATCTGCGTTGGAGTCAACGTTGGTGTCCCTGTCGGCATCGGCGTAGCGGATTGTGTCGGAGAAGGAGTGGGCGTTGGTGTCGGAGTCTGACTAGGCAGCGGAACGAAGTTGAAACTGTTCACCACAACTTCTACAGGTTGTCCGTTGCTGGGAGGCGCGCCGGCGTATAACCACGCGTTGAGGCGAACGCCCTGCGGGCTGGGCACGAGTCCCGGCCATCCGCCGTTGTCGACCGGGGGAGGCACTACTCCAGGATAGGTATACTGCGCGATCGTGCCGCTCGGCTGGATGCTTGTGAAGCTGATCCCCGTGGGGAGCCATTGAATCATATGGGTCGAGCTCATCAGGCCCGATGGCATCTGGAATGGGGACGCAAACGGCGCAACCGTGAATTGTGCGTTGTTCGCGGCCTCGGCGACTCCGAACCGGGAGAACTCAAACGCCAATTCGCCGTGACTCGCACCACTGCCCGGGGGGTTGTACACCCAGGGGGAGAACGCCCCAGCGTATGCCGGGTCTTCGGAAAAGGTAAATAGGCCGACCACTGCGTTTGGGTCGAGGTCGCTTACATCACTTGACAGTTGGAACGTGTAGGTCCCGTAGCCATAGGTCTGCGAGGAGACGACCTGAGAGCAGTTCCAGGTGCCGTTGTTGTTCGTGATCGCGAGATGCAGCGCACCCTGAGAGTCCACGGACACATTGTTGGCGGAGAATACACATGGGCCTGGATAAATTGGTACAGAGTTGGCCGTAACGTCCCAGGACTGCCCCGAGAAGGCCACCGTGGGAACGTTCGGGTTGGCCCGCGTCACATACCAGCGGGCAACTGCCTGGGTCTCGAGGTCCAAGGGGAGGCCGTCGATTGCCAGGTCGCAACCCACGTTCGCCCCTTGTGGCACCAGGTAGGCCACGTACTTCGTCGCTGTCGTATCCACGCCTCCCGTGACGACATCCGTGCTCCAAGTGCCGTCCGAATTGATGGGGGTGAAGAGCGGACTACAAAATGGCTTGGAGTACCACCCCAGCCCGGGCACGAAGAGCAGCACAGCCACCTGGTAGTTCGGGTAGTTCGCAGGAGGCACGTTGGACACCGTGCCCTGCAAGGATCCGACCTCGCCGAACGGCGGCATCGAGGTGATCTGGATGGCGGGGTTGCTTGATGGACACGCCGGTAGGGCGAACGAGCCAATTCGCGTGTTCCAATCCGTACCGTTCGCCCTGAGATACTCCCCCGTAAACCAGAGTGTGCAGTCGTCGATCGGGTCTATGTTCAGACTGCTCTCGGCCCCCCAAAGAGTGGTGCTGGTTTGAGAGCCGGTGCCGGACATGAGGTTGTTCTCGGCTTGCAGGGTTCCGGCGGGATCGGACGACGCACGCGCCGCCAAGCTCAGGGCTGGATGCATGTTTGCGGAAGAAACACTGTAGGCGGCAGCGATGTCGCCTTGCCCATCCATGCCTGCGCTGCCCATCCAGCGCGCGTTCGGATCAGGAGCATAGGTGCCTTGCTGGAACACGCTTGGACCGCTGCTCAGGCCCCTCAGTTCGTACCACTGTATTCCCGCTATTCCGTTCGTGGGCTGTACCGATTGATTCACCACCAGCGACTCGTGATTACCGAAGTTGCGATACGGTGCGCGGGACATGAGCTGGCCACCCAGTGAGTTGAGAGTCTGGGAAGTCTGAGATTGCGGTATGCAAGGCCCGCCGGTTCCGCAGACCTCAGTGAATGCCGGAACGGAGATGCTAGCTGGTCCAGTGAAGGTCGAGTTGGCGGGCGTCCCGAAGTCCACGTGGAATTCCCACAGGTTCAGGGCGCTGGCGCCCAGGCTGACAAAGAAATCGGGTTCGCCCGTAGCCGGTGGCGTTGCGCCGTCCAGGTCGGCGGGCAGCAGGTTGCCGTAGGCAGGGCCGGCCGGGAAGCAGATGGGCGCGGCAGGGGTTGCCCCAGTCAACATCGAGTTGCGGTCAAAGGCGCAAGCATAGGCGCCGACGGAGGTGTTGAAAGAGGCATAGTAAGCGTCGGGCCAAACTCCCAACTTTGCAGAGCTTGGAGGGGCAGACAGTGCAGTCAGAGAGGGCGCGTACTGATAATAAGGTCCGGTTGCGTCTGAACTCTCAGAGACGGCTATACAATAGACGGAGGAACCGTTGAGCACCGGTTGGGCGAGCACCCACCGAGCAGCGAGCCGATCGTACTCGACGTTGGGCTGACCGCTGTTGCTGGACGCGCAAGCGCCGCCCAATGAAGACCACAAGCTGTTTCCGGGCGACGGGCCCGCGAGCAGTGATCCGGTTGCCTTGTTGAATACGGCAAACGATCCGTTAACCCATTGCACAAACTGTGTAGCTCCCACCGCTCCTGCGGGATTTGGTGGGGATGCGGCGTCGGTGAAGCCAAAGGCATTCTGGCCCAGACCATCAAAATTCTGCCCGAGGACGATGTTCGGTGTGGGAACTGGCGTTGACGTTACGATGGGTGTCGCTGCGACGGAGCCGGTGGCGGAGGGCGCGGGTGTAACTGTAACCGGAGCAGTCGGCGTGGGGGCTGCGGTCGCCGTCGGAGGGGGAGTCAGGGTCGGAGTCGGCGTTGGCGTCGGAATCACCACAGGTCCGAACTTCGTCCCAGAAAGTGTTACCTTCTGAGGGCTGTTCGAGGCGTTATCAGTAATCGTCAGCGTGCCGGTGACCTTGGTCCCCTTGGTCCCCTTGGCACTGTTCGCAGTGGCAGGGGCGAAAGTCACGACCACTTCGCAGGTGCCGTTGCTGGCGGGCAGAGTGCCCAGGCAATTCTGGGCGGCCGAGAATCCAGCTCCCGTGGCGGTGATTTTGGTTATGTCGATTGCGACCGCGCTGACATTGGCAAGATTCACCGACTTCTGGCTGGTTGTGCCTGCCTGGACCCTCCCAAAGGCGAGCGACTTCGGCGCGAACGTCGCCTTGCCCTTAGGGGCTTTTTTCTCAGGCGCCCCAGAGGCGCTCTGAGCCGCGAAGACCGCTCCCGCTTGCAGGAGCCCGACGACGAGTGCCAGCGCAGCTATCAGGCTGAGGCACGGAAAGCGGGAACTGGATTCGACCGTTGACTTCATCTGCGCCCCCCGGGAGCGTTTATCTGTCACAGAGCCGATATACGCCAACGGAACCCGAAAGTACAGGCAGCCAACGCGGCTGTGGTCCTCTGCGCGCGGTTCCCGCTAACTCTCGGTGCGCGTGGCGAATTCCTGTTTTGCGGCTTTGAGTAACTCCGGCTCGGCGAGCAGGTCGTAGGCCGTCAGCGCCATCGCTTTTGCTACCCGGATCATCGCTTCGTAGGCGCGCGGTGAGTCGGTCAGCTTCTCGAACGCGTCTTCGTGGCAGTTGCCTTGCCCGCGCTCGCCGATCGCGAACACCGGATGGATCGCCGGAATTTCGTGGCTCACGTCGCCCATGTCGGTGCTGCCGGTGGGCAGATCGGGCGGCGCTTCGGGACTCGGCACGCCGAGCGCCTCGGAATGACCGGCGTAGCGCGCCGCGATCGGCGCATTGTTGATCATGTTCTTGTAGCCGCCGGTCAGCTCATGTTCGAGCTTCACGCCGGATGCGGTGGCCGCGGCTTCGGCGCAGCGGATGATCCGCGCCGCCATCGCAGCCACCTGGCGGCTGGTCTTGGCGCGCGCCAGGAACTCGCATACCGCCAGCTCCGGAATGATATTCACCGCCTGGCCGCCGTTGGTGATGATGCCGTGCACGCGCGAGCCGTCGCGAAAATGCAGCCGCGCGGTATCGACGCTGTGAAAAGTCTGGAGCACCGCAGCGAGCGCGCTCGCACCGTCCCACGGCGCCAGCGCGGCATGCGACGCGCGCCCGTGAAACGTGAATCTGAGATGCTGCGTCGCGAGCGCCGGCATCGAGCGGAACTCGCCCTCGGTCGGATGGACCATCATCGCGGCGTCGACGCCTTTCAGAGCGCCCGCGCGGAGCAGGAGAATCTTGCCGCCCCCGCCCTCTTCCGCCGGCGTGCCGAGCGCGATGATCCGGCCGGGCAGGCGGTCGCGCACCCGCGCCAGCCCCGCGATCGCCGACAGCGCGGCGCCCGCGATCAGATTGTGACCGCATGAATGGCCGTTGGGCAGGGCGTCGTATTCGGCGAGAATCGCTACTGTCGGACCGCGCGCACCGAACTCGGCGCGAAAGGCGGTCTCCAATCCACCGGTGCCGGTTTCGACTTCGAGCCCCATTTCTTTGAGCGCGCCGCTGAGCAATCCGGCCGCGAAATGCTCCTTGAACTTGGGCTCGGGACGGGCGTGAATCTGGCGTCCGATGTCGGAGGCCCTGGGCTTGTACTGATCGATTGCTCCGCAAATCTCGGCATGAATGTCCATCGGCGCCTCCTGTAAAATCAATTCCGTAGTCCGCAGCCTTGAATCTGTGCCATCAATCTGAGCCATCCTGCACCCGACATACAAGCGGCGCATTGGCGGCGAATGGGATGAAACGGGCGCCCAGGCGCAACGTCTAAACTATAAGGCAGCACGAGCATCCCGGCGTTCCGCCTTGCCCCCAGCGCATGCAAGTAGGAAGATCATAGCGGTACCGGGGCGAACATCACGATGCGCACGAATCGGCCTTTGATTAAATCGACAGCGCTGGCGGCGGCGCTATTCCTGATGCTGTCGGGCGGCGCGATACGCGACGCGTTCGCCCAGCAGTCTGGCCAGCCGAATGCGACGATTATCTCGCCGCAGGGCCAGCAGGGCGGCAGTTCGGTGCTCGAGCTGCCGAAGATGCCGGCGTCGCAAGGCGGCGACCTGCCGTCTAACCTGCGCCCGCTGGTGCCGCAGCCCGGACAGGAACTCGAGATTCCGCCCCGGCAATTGCGCGGTCAGGCCGGCTATGCGCAGGTCACGCTGACCGTCACCGATTCGTCCGGGCGCTACGTCACCGGGCTCAATCGCGACGACATCAAGCTTTTCGTTGACGGCACCCAACGGCCAGATCGAGTTTTTCCGCCGCGACCTGAAGGCTCCGGTCTCGGTGGGAATCATAGTGGACACCTCGGGCAGCATGCAGCCTAAGCTTCCGCAGGCGCGCGCCGCGATCTCCCAGTTCGTCAATGATCTCAATCCGCGCGACGACATCTTTCTGGTCGCGTTTTCCTATCGGCCCTACCTGCTCCAGGGCTTCACGACCGATCACGACGCGGTGCTGGAGCGCCTGGGACTCCTTCACGCTGAGGGCCGGACCGCGCTTTACAACGTCATCATGGACGGCTTGCTGACGGTCGAGCGCGGACGCTACGACAAAAAGGCGCTGCTGGTGGTCACCGACGGGATGGACACGGCGAGCCATATGGCGTCGATCGAACAGGTCGTCGAAGAGGCGCGCCGACTCGGCGTGCTGGTTTACTCGATCGGGATCGGCAATCCCAATGCGTCCTCGATGGGATTCGGAATCTCAATCGGTCCGTTTATGCTGGGGCCCGGCGGTGGCGATGAAGAGCGTGTCGATGCGCAGACTCTCAATACGCTGTCGGGCGAAACCGGCGCCAAGACTTTTATAATTGCGAGGGTCGGCGACGGCGAGGCGCTGCGCAATGCCTGCGAGCAAATCACGCTCGAACTCCGCGAGCAGTACACGGTAGGTTTCGTTGCGCCCGACCCCGAGACCGGCGGCTACCGGAGTCTCAAGGTCGACGTGCCGGCCCATCCGGAGATGACCGTGCGGGTGCGCAAGGGTGTGACGGTCGGCGGCAGCGAAGCCGCCTCGGCCGATCCGTCCAGCGGCACGCCCTGATCGCCTCTCCCGCTCTGTTGCGGGAGAGGCCGGCGCCGCGCCGGGTGAGGGTGCCTGCTGCTAGAACGGCGCGATGAACGCTCGTTCGGGATCAGGCAGCAGATTCAGGAACTTCACTTCCGCGAAATCGCCGGCGACTTCGATCGCCGAGAAGGCCGCATTGTCCACCCGGATACGCCTGAAGTCGCCCGAGCTCAACTTTCAGGAAGTAGGCGAGCGCGGTGCGGATAATGTCACCGTGCGAGACGAACAATACCCGTAGGCCGGCGTTCGCCGCGAGCGTGCGGCTGATCGCCTCGACGCCGCGGCGCTGGACCTGCTCGATAGTCTCGCCGCCGGGCGTGGGACTGCGCAGCGGCTCCTTGCGGTACTCCAGGTAGTCCTGGTCCTTCATCAACTGATCGAAGGTCATCCCCTCCCATCGGCCGTAGCGGACTTCCTCCAGCTGCGGCTCTTCAGTCACCGCGATTCCGCCGACTCCGGCTGCGATGATCTCCGCGGACTGGCGCGCGCGTTCCAGCGGGCTGCTCACGATCAGATCGAGCTTGAGCAAACGGGCGAAAGGTATCGAGGCTTCGACCTGCGCGCGCCCGCCCTCGTCGAGCTCGATCGGACTACGGCCCATCACGCGCCCGATACGGTTCCACGCGGTCTCGCCATGACGCATCAGGATTGCCACACCGCGCGACCCGCCATCGCGTTTGAGTTTCTCGGCCACGTAAAACGGTCCCAGCGCCATAGGATATTTGCCTCAGAAAAGTGTTTTTATTAATCGGTCGGCTGTGTCACATGTTATGGAGCCATTCGGCAGGTTGCGAACGCAAAGGGAGGAACCACGATGCCCTGTGCAGACTTCGCGAGGTTGCAAGCCAGGGCCTGGATACTGCCGGCAGCGCTGGCGCTCTCACTCGCGGGATGCGCCGCTCCATTTCAAGCGCCTCCGCCTGAGATCGTCCGGCGACACGCGCGCACCACGGGGCAGCCGCCGCTGAAACTCTGCCCCGTGGAGACGCCTCCCAAGGACATCGCAAGCCGACCCGGCTACCTCCAACTGACCGCCTACGTGACCGACGAGTTAGGCAAGCCGATCACTGGCCTTAAGCAGCCGGATTTTGTGGTGGCGGGCGAGAACCAGTTGCCGCTGCCGATGGTGTTCTTTCGCGAGAATCAAGGCGGCGCGCCCACCTCGATTGCGGTCATCACGGACGCCTCGGGCAGCATGCAGCAGAAGCTCGGGGTTAGCGATCTCAGCAAGCTGCAAATGGTGTGGAATGGGCTTGACGACGTGATGAACAGGCTGAACGAATGCGACGAAGTGGCTACCTTGCGACTCGGCGGTCGGACGCAACCCGGCGACAGTTCGTCGACCGCGGCCGCCGGCTACGGAAACCCGCCGGTAAAGCTGGTCGAGCCGCTGACTACCGATCACACCCTGGCACTGATCCGTCTGGCGGACGTGGTGCCGTATGGCAGAACTCCCCTCTACGATTCGATTCACGAAGGTTTGCAGGTGCTCGGCGCCGCTCACTATCCCGACCGTGTGCTGATCTTGATTACCGACGGTATCGATACCTCCAGCGAGAGGAAGAAGGCGGAGGTTCTGGCCGAAGCCGCCAGCAGCGGAGTGTCGATTTATGCGATCGGACTCGGCAGCCCAAGCGCTCCGAAGGTCGGAATTTCTACGGGTCCTTTCCTACTGGGAGGAGGAGATAACGAACGGGTCGATGCGCGCACATTGGAAGAATTCACGAACTCGACCGGCGGCCGGACTTTCATCGTGAACCCGGTTGAAGGAGACACGGGAGCGACATTCCTCGATGCGCTCGCGGAGGTCACCCAGCTTCTCGCCCACAGTTATTCGATCGGGATCGTACCGCCGCCGGCTACTGCCGCGCAGGCACTGCCCAATATCAGCCTTCCCGGGCGTCAGGGTGCGCGAGTGAATAGTGATCGGGCGATGCCAGTTGCGCCAATAACTAGCGTTGCTGCGGTGAAGCAGCGCAAGCCGCAGCGGCAATCCTGGTTACAAGCGGTATCGCGCGCGTGCATCCGCTTGCTGCGGACGTTGATTCTGCGCGCCGTCTGACGAGGCGCCGTTCGGCGTCGCCGCCAGGCCGCAGAGCGCCTCGTAATCGATAAGCTTGGTCTGCGTGGGATGGTCGCCGGATACCGGGCAATCCGGGTGTTCCGAGTTGCGCTATGAGAAAGACCGAGCGGATGGTAGGCTCGGTTTCGTCGATGGAACTGCCCGTTATTTTGAGCCCCGGCGAAGATGGCTACTTGCTCGCGGAATGTCCCGTGATCCCGGGTTGCATCAGCCAGGGACGTACACGCACCGAAGCGCTGCGCAACATCCGCGAGGCGATCGAACTCTGCTTGGAGGGCCAAGCTGAGGAAGGCTGGCGGCTTCCCGCAAAGTACGAAATGATTCGCCTTCCGATTGGCAAAAATCAAAGGAGGGGGCGATCCCCGGGTCGCCGGGCCCCTGAGTCGCAAGCGTCGCCCAGGGGAAGACCGGGTAGCCTCTCAAAGCACACGAAGCGTGATCACACAGGAGGCGATATGTAAACGTAACACATACCTAGGGTGCCCTAGACACTGGCGTCTCCCCCCGAAGCCGAACCGTGCCTTGCCGCTCTGCAACTCGGGGCGTAGGTTCGGAAGTATGGCAGAAACCGTAAGCGCAGAATCTTCAAGAGAACTCGGAAGGATTGAACGTAGGTGGGGCAAGCGCCTCGTCGACGCTGGCTGGTGGCCCTCCCATCGGTCTTTCTGCAACGACAGAACGCGTTCGGTTTCGACCCGCTTGACCTGAACATTATTCTGCAGCTCGCGGACTACTGGTGGGAACCCGAGAATCACCCTTTCCCGGCAAAGGGGACCCTGGCGCAAAGGATCGGCGTTGCGCCACGGACGATCCAGCGCCGCATCGCCGCGATGCACGCCCTCGGACTGATCGAACGCGTAGAACGGCGTGAACCAGGGCGAGGAAGCAGAACGAACATATACCGCCTGACGCCTCTCATTAAGGAAGCCGAGCCGTACGCCAAGGAGTTGCTTGCAGAGAAAGAACAGCGCAAGCAGCAGAAGGCGGCACGCCAGAGCCGCAAGCGCCCTGTGGTGCGGCTGGTCCCACGCAAATAGCTGTGGCGCGAGAAGTACGCCTACCTCTCGTCTCCGGTCAGCGATGCGTAGCTGCTCTATCGAAACTTGGCTATCGCAGAACGCGCCGGCGTGGAAGTCACGTGCGCATGGTTTGCGAAGGACGCAAGCCCGTCACAGTGCCCCTACATCGTGAACTCGACCGCGGGACCTTGCGTAGCATCATCAGGACAACCGGCATTGCCGTGGAAGAGTTCGTCTCCCTAATAGGCTGACGCACTCGCGGTCAACCGAGATTGAGTCTTTATCTACGCGCGTGCGCGTCCGCGCTCGCTGGATGTGGATGCGACGCGCCGTCTGACGAGGCGCCGTTGGGCGTCGCCGCCAGGCCGCAGAACGCCTCGTAGTCGATGAGCGTGGTCTGTGTGGGATGGTCGCCGCATACCGGGCAATCCGGGTTGCGCTTGATCCTGAGCACCCGCACGTAGTCCGACGACAGCGTATCGAAGTAGACCATCCGGCCGATCAACGGCTTGCCCGCGCCGATCAGCAGCTTGATCGTTTCGAGCGCTTCGATCGAGCCGATAATCCCCGGCAGCGCGCCGAGCACTCCGGCCTCCGCGCACGAAGGCGCCATGTCGGGCGGCGCCGGCTCGGGATACAGGCACCGGTAGCACGGTCCGCCCTTGGCCGCGTAGAAGACGGTCGCGTTGCCCTCAAAGCGGAAGATCGCGCCGTCGACCAGCGGCTTCTTCGCGAACACGCAGGCGTCGTTGATCAAGTAGCGCAGCGGGAAGTTGTCGCCGCAGTTGACGATCACTTCGTAGGGGGCGATCACCTCCATCGCGTTTTCGGAGCTGAGCCGCACGTCGTGGCGATTCACCTTGATATTCGGGTTGAGCGCCTTGAGCGATTTCTCCAGCGACTCGGTCTTGGGCATCCCGACCCGATCGGTGGTGTGGATTATCTGGCGCTGCAGGTTGGAGAGATCGACTACGTCGAAATCGACCACGCCGATCGTGCCGACTCCCGCCGCGCCGAGATACAGCGCCGAGGGCGAACCCAGCGCGCCTGCGCCAACCAGTAGCACTTTGGAATCAAGCAGTTTCGCTTGCCCTTTCTCGCCGACCTCCGGAATCACGAAATGGCGCGAATAGCGCGTGAGCTCGTCGGCGGTGAACTGGCGCTCGGCCTCCCAGGGCAGGCCCTTGTCCTTCCAGGCGTTGAATCCGCCGGTCAAATTGTAGACGTTCTCGTAGCCCAACTCGCGCAGCGTGCGGGCCGCGAGCAGCGAGCGCGTGCCGGAGGCGCATTGCAGGATCACCGGGGTCTTGTGATCGGGGACTTTTTCCTCGACCCGCAACTCCAGAAACCCGCGCGGGATAAAGACCGCGTTGGGAATATGGCCTTGGCGCCATTCGTCGCTCTCGCGCACGTCGATTACGACCGTGCCCGGCCGCGCCATCATTTTGCGCGCCTCGTCGAGGTCGATCGCCTTGATGCTCGCGCGCGCCTCGTCGATTATGTTTTTGGAGGTTCTCGCCATAAAGTTCACCAGCTCGATTTGCTTCCGGCTTCTTCGCTCATGATATGCGCGCCGGGCGCCCCGATGCAAAAGTGAATGGGTTCCGCCCCCGCCTACAAGAGAGAATCTTCAGTCTTTCCGGCCGCGGGATTCTCGGGATCGGCCAGCCACTCTGCCGGGTTGTCCACAATGTAATCACGAATGCGCTCAAGTTCCCGATCGGTTCGTATGATGTGGTCGAAGTAGTTGCGTTGCCAGACAGAAGCACCAGGAGTCCTGCGAATCTCGTTGATGCGCTTGGCGGCCGTGGTCTTGAATGCGCCGAGCAGTTGCCCCAGTGGCTTCACCTCCGCGCCAGCGTCTGGACTCGTAGGGGCGGGTCGAGACCCGCCCGTGTCCTCGCACACCGCGATGATCCCGTGGAAGTGATTCGGCATGACAATCCATTCGTCCAGTTCGACGTAAGGATATCGCAGCGGCAACCACTCCCAGCATTCGGTAACTGTCAACCCGAAGCGGTTGAGTTGCATCCGGTCCCGCACCACCTTGCCGAGCAGACACAGGCGGTCTCGGACGCAGAGTGTCACAAAGTATACGCCCCTTGAGCCGTAGTCGTAGCCTTTTAGGCGTAGCGAGTTGCGCCTGATCCTGGGGCCGGAATTGGCGATGCGCGCGTGCAAGGGCGTTTCCGCCTGAGGGCGGGTCTCGACCCGCCCCTACAAGAGAATCTCACCAACCCGGTCTAGACGACCGTCGGCTTCTCAGCCGCCCAGCATCCGATGCGACTCCAGCATCGTGCGCACGAAGTTCAGCACGCTCTGCGCGTGGCCACGCGGCGTAACCTCGTGAAAAACGCGGCGCACCTTCAATTCGCGATCGAGCACGAAGGTCGAGCGCGCCGCCACGCCGGCGCGCAGCACGCTGAAGGAGCGCGCCAGCTCGCCACCCTTATCCGACAGCAGGATGAACGGGAAGGCGTGCTTCTCGGCGAACGCGCGATGCGACTCGACCGAGTCCACGCTCGCGCCGATCACCTCGCATTCATAGGCCGTGAACTGGGCGTACAGGTCGCGGAACTCCCTGCCCTCGACCGTGCATCCGGGCGTATCGTCCTTCGGGTAGAAATAAACCACCACGTTGCGGCCGCGAAAATCGGCGAGCCGGCGCGGATTGCCGTGCTGATCGGGCAGCGACAACTCGGCGGTTTCTGCGTCCAGCCGGCGGACTTCGTCAGGCGGCATGGGCCTCGGCCTGCTTCAACGCCTGCTTCCTGGTGAAGCGGATCGCGGCGTTATCGATATTGATCGAGCAAAGCGAGCCGCACATGCTGCACACGTTGGAGCCGGCGGCCTCGCTTTCTTCCTTGTAACGGCGCGCCTTGTCCGGGTCCATCGCCATCGCGTACATCCCTTCCCAGTTGAGCGCCTTGCGATAGCGCGACATCTGATCGTTCCACACCTTGGCCGCGCGCACGCCCTTGACCAGGTCGCCCGAATGGGCCGCGATACGCGTGGCGATCACGCCCTCGCGCACGTCGTCGATATCGGGTAATCGCAGATGCTCGGCGGGCGTGATGTAGCACAAAAAGTCGGTGCCCGCCGCCGACGCGATCGCGCCGCCGATCGCGCCCGTGATATGGTCGTAGCCCGGCGCGACGTCGCAGGTCAGCGGCCCGAGCACGTAGAAGGGCGCGCCGGCGCACACGCGCTTTTCGAGCTTCACGTTGGCTTCGATCTGATCGAGTGGCACATGACCGGGCCCCTCGATCATCACCTGCACGCCGTTGCGGCGCGCGCGCTCGGTCAGCTCGCCCAGCACCAGCAACTCGCCGATCTGGCCGCGATCGGTCGCGTCGCCGGTGGCGCCGGGCCGCAGCCCGTCGCCCAGCGAAATCGTGACGTCATGGGCGCGCAGGATCTCGCAAACTTCATCATAGTACTCATAGAGCGGATTCTCGTTGCCGGTCCGCTCGATCCATGCGGCGAGCAGCGCGCCGCCGCGCGAGACGATGCCCTCTATCCGGCTATGCGTCCGCAGCCGCGCGACCGTTTCCTTCGTTACGCCGCAGTGCAACGTCATGAAGTCCACGCCCTGGCGCGCCTGCCGATCGATCACGTCGAGAAAGGCGTTGCGGTCCAAGTCCATGATCGAGCCCTCGGACGCGACCTGGTAGATCGGCACCGTGCCGAGCATCACCTGGCATCGCGACAGCAACTCGACCCGAATCTGATCGAGGTCGGTGCCGGTCGAGAGATCCATCACCGCGTCCGCGCCGAAGCGCACCGCGGTGTAAAGTTTTTCGACCTCTTCTTCGATCAGGTGATGGAAATTCGAAGCGCCGATATTGGCGTTGACCTTGGTGCGCAGCCGTTTGCCGACACCGATGGCGCGGAATTCGTGATGGACGTTGCGCGGGATTACGACCTCGCCGGTGGCGACCAGATCGCGGATATCCTCGGGGCGCAGCCCCTCGTCTTCCGCAACCTCGTTCATCTGGCGGGTTATGGTTCCTTTGCGTGCCGCTTCAATCTGAGTCATTTGAGCCCTCGACCCATCGACGATGATGGCTTACAGCCGGCAGCCGCCGGCGGCCAATCGCTAGTATATTACTCCAGACCCTCAAACGGGATGCCGTGCTGCTCGCATAGCGCGCGCAGCCGCTGGAGCATCCGCTCGGCGCGCGCCAGATGCGCCACCGCGATAAAGTTGGCGAGCGCCACCAGCACCAACGCGCCGGTCGCCCAGTACATATGGCTCACCGTATCGCCGCCATGGATCACGCTCACGCCCTTCGCGTACGCGATGAACAGCACCACGAGGCCCAGTATCGTCAGCCCGATCGTAACGCGCGTCATCGCCTGCTACTTGCCGCCGTTGTGCTGGTGATGGCGGTCCAGCGCCGGGATCGCGTGCGGCTGCGGCTGCTTGTCCCACGGATGGGCCACGTCGCGCTCGGTCCAGGTCTTGAGTTCGGGGCGCGTCGGGACGTAGACCTGCCGCGCCTGATCGTCATACCAGTCCAGCATCTCGCGCATGTTGCCTTCGCGCCCCTTTTGCTCGAGCACCTGCGAGCGATGCATCAGGACTTCCTTGGGCTCGATAAAGTCCTTGCGATCGAAACCCCAGATCCGCGGATGCACGTAAGTGTCCATCCTGATCGCGTCGCACGGGCAAGCCTCGACGCAGAATCCGCAGTAGATGCATCGCAGCGTGTCGATCTCGTAGCGCAGCGGGAACTTCTCGATGTGGGGATCGGGAGACTCTCCCGCTTCGATATAGATGCATTGCGCGGGGCAGGCAGTAGCGCACAGAAAGCACGACGTGCAGCGCACCGAGCCGTCGGGCTTGAGCGTCAACCGATGGCTGCCGCGATAGCCGTCGGAATACGGCTTGCGCTGTTCGGGATACTGCACGGTAGTGGCGGCGCGGCGATTGCGCGCCAGCCCCATCATGTGCGCGATGTGCAACGAGAGGTTGCGGACAAAATGGTAGTTGGTTACGACCAACCCCTTCAAAATCTCAGGCAGATAAAGCCGCTCCGAAAGGGTCATTTCGCCGCGTCGTTTCATCGTCAGGTTGCCGCCAAAGCCTCGTCAGCGTGGGGGTTTCTCCGGACACGGAAAGCCTTCCGGAGGCGTTTTCAACGCCACTATAAGAGCCACCCCGAATCGCAGTCAAGGAAGGGTGCTGGTTCGGGAAATAAGGAAATCAGCCGCCCTCCTGCAGTTTCTTGAAGACCGCGAGGATTGGCCCGACCAGCTCCATATCGGGCTCACGCCTAAGGTTTTCGCGGCGCTGTAGATAACATTGAACGATCGCACCCATGCGTCTTGCGAAGGCGCGCGGTTGAGCGATGAAATACGGCGAAAGTGCTACCACAGCTTCGGTATCGGCATGGTCTGCCTCCTCGAGCCGTTCCACGTCCTCCAGGCAGTCGGCCATGACTGAAAGCGACGTAGCGAGGTCGGGGCGGAAGGCGTCCGGGCGCGCCCCCGCCAGCTCCCGATAGAGTGCGGCCGCTTCTTGCCCGGTCGTCAAGGCCTCTTCGCGCCGCCCCAACTCTCTCAGCCTGTTGGCCAGGTTGTTGAGCGACCCGGCGAGGTCGGGACGGAAGGCGTCCGGGCGCGCCCCCGCCAGCTCCCGACAGAGTGTGGCCGCTTCTTGCGCGGCCGCCAAGGCCTCTTCGCGATGCTCCAACTCGCTCAGCATGGCGGCCAGGTTGGTAAGCGACATGGCGAGGTCGGGGCGGAAGGCATCCGGGCGCGCCGCCGCCAGCTCCCGATAGAGTTCGACCGCTTCTTCCGCTACCGCAGCGGCCTCTTCGCGTCGCCCCAACTCGCTCAGCCTGATGGCCAAGTTGTTGAGCGACCCGGCGAGACGGGGGTGGAAGGTGTCCGGGTGCGCCGCCGCCAGCTCCCTATGGAGTGCGACCGCTTCTTGCGTGGCCGCCAGGGTCTCTTCGCGCCGCCCCAACTCGCGCAGGCTGTTGGCCAAGTTGTTGAGCGACGCGGCGAGGTCGGCACGGAAGGCGTCGGGGCGCGCCGCCGCCAACTCGCGATAGAGTTCGACCGCTTCTTGCGCGACCGCCAGGGCCTCTTTGCGCCGCCCCAACCCGCTCAGACTGCTGGCCAAGTTGTTGAGTGAGCCGGCAAGGTCGGGGCGGAATGCGTCAGGGCGCACCGCCGCCAGCTCGCGGCGGATATCGACCGCTTCTTGCGCGGCCGCCAAGGTCTCTTCGCGCCGCCCCAACTCGCTCAGCCTGTAGGCCAGCTTGTTGAGCGACGAAGCGAGGACGTCCGCCAGCTCCTGGGTCTCGGACCCGCCCCGCAAGCTTCCGAGCGATTGGACTATCGCAGCTTGTACACCGGCAGCGCGCTCGCGAAATACCACGGTTTGTTCCGGTAGCTGATTGGCAATGCTCATCAGGTCATTTACATCGCTGGCGTCTGCGACGATCCCGTCGAACCATCCGATGCCCGGATGATCGTCCCTGGTCGCATAGTCCTGGATGGTGCGGATCAGGGCCGACATAACGGCGATTGGCGCACGCTTGTGCCATCGCTTGATTGGCGCCGAAGCAGCAAGCCGACACGATCACCTTGACTACGGCTGCTTCGCCGATCAGATCAGGCAGAATAGCTCCGACCTGATCCGCGCGTTCGCGGGGCAACGCGTCGAGCAGGGCGCGCTCAACTGTCAGGGTCGGGTCGGTGAACCCCACCGCCTGGCTCTCGCTCGCGATAACTTTTGCCAGATCGTCCCGCGAGAGGCCCCCGGCGAGCGTTATCCCGGCGGCAAGATAGCGCAGAAAATGAAAGTCCAAGCGCCGGTCCCTAGCCAGCGTGTCGATTCGACCGAGCTCGAAATTGGCCAGCTCTTGTGCCATCGCGGTAGGACCCAGAGCGAGCAATCGAGGGACGCCATGCTCGACACCGAGTACGCCCGCCATCATCAGGTGCAACGGGGCAAACTCCAGTTCGGGATCGGCGAGCCTGCGGTCGAAGTCTGGATCAGACCCCTTGGCCGGAGGACGCAACGGCTTTGATTTGCCGGCGATCTTCGACGCCGCGGCCATCACCGTTTCCAGAATCTGCCGCCGTTTTTCGATGTCGCGGATGTTGTGCAAAGGAACGGGTTCAACCGGATCGAACAAATCGCGCAGGCCCTCTTCCGCCCAGCCGCGCGGCGTCGTCAGGTCCGGCCACCAGCCCAGGCCCGCATCCGCGTGACGCTCCAGCAACAGCAACCGCAGCGGCGGCTCTTTGGCGCGGCCCGGTCCTTTCACCAGCTCGGCCAGCCACTCGCGCAACACTTGTGCCTTGGCCGCCGCATAATCGACGACGATCAGCGTCGCCTTGGGCCAACCCCAGGAGGCAAGGTTTTGCTGGCTGTGAAAACGGATCAGCTCATCGTGATCGACAAATCCCGCGAACCAGCCGCGCTCATCCGCCTGCGCGCAAAGCTCCAGCGCAAGCCGGGTCTTGCCGCTGCCGGCGCCGCCGATCAGGCATCGAACCGAGATCGGACCGCCGCTGCCGAGCCAAGCTTCGAGACTGCGCATTTCGGCGTCGCGCCCGACCATCGGGATGGCGCGGTTGATCGGGTTGAGCAGGTCGAGATATTTGCCCGGCGCGCGCGCGAACCGATGCCGCGCGTTGAGCGTCAGATGCGGGCCGCGGTTGACGTCGATCGTGATCCCATCGCCGTTGGCCTGAACGATGATGTTGTAGTTTCCGCTGACGGTACTCTGCCCACCCGGCGGCGGTGTTGTGCCGGGATCCCTCGTCACTTGCGGCCGCCGATAGAGATCGTGTTACTCCCAGCCGCCTCCACCACTACGTTGTCGTCTCCAACGACGTTGGCGAATTGTTGCGGGGCTGTTTTCGGCAGCGCATTCAGCAAAGCGGCGAGTTCGTCGCGAAAGGTTGGCTCCCGCTCAACCCATTCCTTCAATACGATCCGCAGGGCTGCCTGATTGTCGGCGTTCTCCGGCTCGCCCTCGATCCGGGCCAGGGCTTTCTCATCGCCGCCAGTAAACTTATTCTTGAGGAACCTCCACAGCTTTGCGCTGCCCTCGTAGGCCGCCTCGCCAACTTTGCCGGCAGCCCCTTTCGCGACCTCAACCAGATAAGGCGATACCGCGGCAACGGTCACCGCCGCCATAGTCGCAGGATCCATGATTCTGTGCTCCTTGTCGGCGAGTTTCGATAGGAGTTCCCCTTTAGCCTGCAATGTTCGCACTACAACTCAGGGTTTGCAAGAAAAGGGAATGGTGGGCGCCGGTTCGCAAGCTTGACACGCCGGGCAGGACCTCGGGTTCAGTGTGCACGGAGCACTCCCACGATGTAATACACCCACATCGGAATCAGCGTTGCCCAGTAACCTGTCATCCAAGTCAGGCCGATAAATCCACCCCAGGAATCGGCATCCGTTCGTCTGGTTTTCACCCAGACGGCCCGCTTCAGGCCGGTTGCCAACCGCATCGAAATCGACGCCGAGCCTGCTCCGGTCCTCCCCCTGTTCCTCCTCGCATTCGCTCGCAAGGTAGCCAGGTGAATGACCTGCCAGGGCAGATACACAGCGCCAAAGAGCAGGTTCAGCTTGAGAAGAACTTCCCTACCCCCGAGTGCGCCGACGGTCAGGTAGAGGTATGCACTGGCAATCGTGTTCGCCGCGAAGATGAGCGCCCAGCCTAGTTCCTCGTAGTAGTAGAGCTCGAACTGCTCGGTCAGTATGGCAGCCCAAACGAAACCCTGGCTGATCACGACCTGCGCAACCATCAGCCAGGAAAGGACGATCACCCATTGCACTTGATCTATATTGAGCAGGCGAAGGACGTGAGAAAACAAAAAGATGTAGGCGATCTCGGAGAATGTGGCGAACAGCCGCGTCACGAAGATCGAAGAGAAGATGGAATCGTGGAAGACCACGTTGTGCTCGTACCGAACCGGGAAAAGGCACCGATAGGCGGACACGGCGAAAAGAATTTGCGCAGGCAGGACGATGTACGCATCCGCGTTACTCGATGCGAGCGGAAGTGTGTTCACCAGGAAATACAGATTGATCAAACTCCCGAGTTTCAACAGCCAGAGAACAATGGTGTAATCGCGAAACATTGCGCTGCAATTCTCTGACTCCGAGGCGGTGCGCGCAAACGCAGCGCGAGACGACGCGGATGCGTGCCGAAACTGCCAACCCTCAAAAGAACAGGGGCCGGCTTGGAAGCCGGCCCCTGTTGCCCTTGCCCTTGAACCCTCTCTTAGGTCGGAAAGAGGGACGCAACCCTGATTTGAGCGCGCTACGCCGCCATCTGCATCACGCCGAGCTCGCGATACCAGGGCTCGGTGCGCTGGTTGATCAGATCGATCTGGCGCAAGCACGGGATAATCGTGTCGACGAACAGGAATGAGTTGAAGCGCTGCTCCATCTCGTTCTCGGCCTTCTGCCAGTTGGGATCGCGGCGCAGACTCTTCCTCGATGTCGCTCATCGAGATGCCGACCTCGTCGAAGATCCCGACGCCTGAGAGGAAGCCGTCGCGCGGCACGCCGTCGGTGACCTTGGTCACCATCATGTCGCAGGCCGCGAAGGTGAAGTCTTCGAGGTCTTTTTTCTCCTTGCCGTTGAGCTTGCGGCATGCGTCGCGCAGCGCCAGCATCCCGAACCCGACGTGGCGCGACTCGTCCTTCATGATGTATTGGAGCAGTTCTTTCAGCAGCGGGTCCTTGGTCTCGTCGTGCATGAAGCGGAAGGCCGCGAGCGCCAGCCCCTCGGCCACGATCTGCATCCCGACGTACTTGGGCTCCCAGCGCTCGTGCTTGATGATTCCGCTCAGCAACCGATCGAGCGTGGGATCGATCGGATAAATCTTGTCGAGCTTGGTGATGTATTTGCGGAAGCCTTCGACGTGGCGGGCCTCGTCCATCACCTGGGCGGCCGCGCACATTTTGGCGTCGAGGTCGGGAACCGCGTCGACCAACTGCCCGCACACCATCAGCGCGCCCTGCTCGCCGTGCAGGAACTGGGAGAGGCGCCAGGCCGCGAACTTGCGCATGAGCTGATCCTTCTGGGTCTCGCTCAGCGATTTGTACAGCTCGGTCTGGAACATCGGCATCGCGCTCATGTCGAGCACTTCACCGCCGATCGGCTGGTCCCAATTGAGCGCCGTGGTAACGTTCCACTGATCGCGCTTGGCGTTTTCGTAGAGCCGATCCATCTGCGGGAACAGGATGTCGTAATTCCAGTGGAAGACGCTGTCCTGCTCCGATTTCACCGCGGTCCGTTCGTTCTCCATTGCAATCCTCCTGATTCAGCGGGCCGGCAGCGCAATCGTGCGCTCAAGACCGCCCAGCGCGAAATTCACCGTGATTCCCTTCAGCTCGGCGAGCGACAGGCTGCTGCGATCCAGCAGCCACGCGATCGCTTGCGAGAGCATCCCGATGGTGAGGTTGGCGATCGCGTCGGCCTTGGCTCCGACCATCGGCGCCAAGTCGCCGCGCAAATCTTCGATAAACATCTCGTGCACGCGCACCATCAAATCCAGGAATGCGGGTCCGTGCCCGAACACGATTCGGAATGCTTCGCGATTTTCCGCCGCCGCGTCGAGCACCGTGTTCACCGTGATCTCGAGCTTGGCGGCTGCGGTCTGGACGCCGGCCTTCGCCTGCCGCGTCAACTCGAGCAACTGGCCGGCGCCTTGCTCGATCAGCTCGCGAAATATTTCGTTCTTGGTTTTGAAATGGAGATAGAAAGTCCCCAGTCCTACATCGGCCTCGCTGGCGAGGTCGGCGATGCGCGTCTCATGGAATCCCTTGCGGGCGATTACGCGTAGGGCAGCTTCGAGCAGATCTAGCCGGGTCTTCTCACGCCGACGATCGAACCGGTTTCGCGGCGGATGCAACTGCTCGGCTAACTGCGCCATTTCGTTGTGGTTCGTAGCAAGAACTGAATGTTCAGTCAATTCCGACCTTCAATTCAGAAATGAATCTATATTCATAACTGGAGTGCGCAATCAACGCGGCGTGCGATACGCGTACCAGCGGTTCAGATGCGAATTTGAAAACTGAAGCGGTCGTTCAGGGCGGATTGGCGCCGGCAAAACCCGGACTCACGTTGCAGCAGAGCGCGTAACTCTCACCAGCGCGCGGCTGCGCCTCGTAGCTTTCGATCGTGCCGTCGGGGTCGATCTTGATCGCGTCGAAGTTGGTCGAACCGGAAGCGCGATCGACTTCGAATACGTAGTAGCTGCCGGGCTCCAGCGGCTCGGGAGGTCCCACCTCGGGGATGTCCTGAAGAAAGTTTTTCGGCAGCTCGCCATATCTGAGCTTGCTGACGGCGTACTTGCGACCGGCCGCGATCAGCGGAACCTCGGTGAGCAGCTCGCGCATTACGCCTTCGTCGGCGTGGAATTGCCATACGGGCACGCCGCCGCCCTCGAAGCGGACGATCGAGGTGCCGGGCTTTTCGTCGCGGGCCGCGATCGGAATCACGTCCGCGGCGGTGAACTTGGTCGCCGTAACGGAACGGAGAAAGTCGTCGCGGCGCGAGTAATCGATTTGGATGGTCGCGATCAGCGGCGTCTGACTCGCGCTTGAGGCGGCCTCCGGCCCTGCCGCGCCGGCGCCCTGGCGCGCCGCACACGCCGCGAACAATAGCGCTATCGACGCGGCCGCCAGCGCGCCTCGGAACCAACGGCGCAGACCTGTTTTTGCCGCACAAGTTCGGCTGTTTGGAAAGTCCACTTTATCGGATACTCTCGCGAGACCGTGGCGGATCGCAACGAAAAAGTCGGGGCCGCGACCTTGTTCGCATACTCGCAGGCGCAACTCGGCCTCAATTTTTGCGCCACGCTGCTGGGATTGCATCTGCTCTACTTCTATACCGACCGCAGAGGGCTCTCTCCAGCGCTGGCGGGACTTGCCTTCTTCCTCGCGCTCGCACTCGACGCGCTGACCGATCCGCTGGCGGGCAACGTTTCCGATCGGGCGCGCTTTCGCTCCGGGCGCCGCCGCCCCTTTTTCCTGAGCGCGGCGCCGATGGGCCTCTGCTACTTTCTGCTGCTGACGCCCCCGCAGGCGCCGGCGCTGCTGTTCGCCTGGTTCCTGGGCTTTTATTTCCTGATGCTCACCGCGCGCAAGCTCTACGAGACCGCTTACGGCGCCCTGATGCCCGAGCTGACGCTGGACTACGACGAACGCACGCGGCTTTCAACTTATCGCCAACTGTTCGGCACCATCGGCGACGTGACCGGCGCGCTGATTCCGTTCGGCGCGTCATGGTTGCTGGCGCCCGGTACCGATTTCCGCGTCACCGGTGCGATAGCGGCGCTAATAGTGTGCGGCGGCGCGGCGATCGCCTATGCCAACACCGCCGAGCGCCCCGAGTTTGCCCATCGCGAGCAATTCGGCCTGCGCGAATCGGTCCGCTCGACCTTCCAGAACCGGCCGTTCGTTATTTTGCTGGTCGCGACCGCGCTGGCCGTGATGGCGGTCAACGTGCCCGCCGTCCTGATGCGCTTTCTGGCCAAGTACTGGTATCACGACGAGAACGCGGCCGCGCGATGGCTGCTCGCTTACTTCGCGGGCTCGATGCTCTCGTATCCGTTCTGGTTCAGGATCACGATCCGGATCGAAAAAAAGCCGGCGTTCGTGGTCGCGATGCTGTGCAACGCGGGCGCCCTACTCGCCTTCATGGCAGTCGGGCCCGCCAACTCGATCGCGATCTATTCCCTGATGGCGTTCTCGGGCTTCTCCGCGATCGGCATCTGGGTCACGCAGGTTTCGGCCTCGGCCAACGTGATCGAATGGGATGAGGAGCGCACCGGACGCCGCCAGGAAGGCGCCTACGTCGGGCTCACCTCAATGGCGGTCAAGCTGGCGATCGGGTGTACGATGCTGATGGTTGGTCCGCTGATGGACTGGATCGGCTACGTGCCGGGCGGCGCGCCGATCTCGCCGGCGGCGGCCGAAAATCTGCGCCGGATGTTTTCGCTCGTGCCCTGCATCATCTTCCTGCTGAGCGCCGCGGTGTTCTCGCGCTACCCGATCACGCGCGAAAGCCATCGCCTGATGCGCGAGCGGCTGGCGGAGCGTAACCTACCGTCGGACGCAAAGTCCGCTGCCTTGTAGCATACCCTGAAATCCGAGAAGTTAGCGGCGGCTGGCGGGCGCTTCGACCGGGGATTCCTCCACACCGTCGAGCAGATTCTGAAAACGGGTGCGGCGGGCGGAACGGCTGCGGGAAAAACCCAGCCGCTCCAGATGCTGTTCCAGCAGCTCGCGAAGCTGCTGATTGAGGCGCTCGATCTCGATCTCGTCGGGCGACTTGGCCAGCTCCCGATCCTCGTCCACCGCTCGGCGGCGCCCATACAGTTGTTGCAAGCGCAACTCGGCCTTGGCGAGCACCACCTTGTATTTCTGGTCCAGGCGGCGAATCGCATCGTTGGCCTCGACCAGCGCGCGGAAGCGCCGCCGCAGCATCAGCCATTCCAGCACCGTCAGCGCGGTCACGCCGAGCATCAGGAGCGCCGCGGCGCCGGTGGTCAGCGCCACGCCGCGCCACCATGGCAGAACCTTGACGCCGTGCTGAAGATCCAGGTTGGCGGCGTTGAGCTGCTCGAGTTGATCGCTGAGCGACTGGATTTTGGCGGCGTCCATGCGGCTCTTCTGGCGCGAGGCCTGCGCTTCGGAATAGAGCTGATCGGCCGTGGCCTGCGAATGATGCAGCTGGGCGGCAAACGGATTGGGAATCTGCAGGATCTGGCCGGCGCGAAGAAGCGAATCGTCGTCCAGATGATTGGCCTCGGCGAGTTCGCCCGAGTCCAGCCCGTAGAGCTGCGCTATCGCGCTCAACGAATCGCCCGGCCGCACCGTGTATGAAAGGCCGCCGTTTTTGGGATGGCTCTGCGCGACCGCGTCCCCAGCCGGATTCGCCTGGCCTTGCGCCGAGGATTCCTCCGGGCCGGAGCGCTGGATTCTCAGACCCGGCAGAGCCGGGATATCGCTTTCATGAAGGCGCTCAGCGCGTGGAGCGTCGGAGGCCGGTGCGGCTTGATTGTCCTGCGCCGCGCAGACGCGCGCCGTGAATAGAAAAAACCCCGCCGCCAAGAGGGCGGATGCGATCCTGAATTCCTGCATCCTGGCGGCACGCGTCTTCATCGTCATCAGGTAGATTTTATCAACCAACCACTATACAGGGTAATCCAAAGGCGCGCCTGTGCAAATGCGGCAGTTCAGGCAATCGCGCCGGGGTCAGTCCGGGGCGCTCATTGCCGCATAGGCTGCGCCGACCACCCCGGCATGCTCCCCCAGGCCGGCGCGGACGATACGGACCCGACCGAGCGCGGCGGCGAAGGCACGCGCCTTTATCTCGCGCATCATCGGCTCGCGCATCAGGGGGAGCGCGCCGGACACACCGCCGCCGATCACGATCAATTCCGGGTTGAAGATATTCACGAACGAGGCGACCGCGATTCCGAGGTACTTGCCCGCGACTCCGAGCACCGCGCGGGCAAGGGGGTTTCTCCGCCGGGCGGCTTGCGCCAGCCGTCTCACCGCGAAGTTCCCCGCGGATCGGTGAACAGCGCGGGCATCCGGGCGCCATGGCGCAGGCGCTGCTCGACCAGCCGCTGAATTCCCGAGGCAGAAGCGTAGGCTTCGAGGCATCCGCGCGCCCCGCAATCGCATCGCACGCCCTCGGGCTCGACCGTGACGTGTCCCAACTCGCCGGCCATCCCGGCGATTCCATGAACGATCCGCCCGCCGACGATCAGCCCGCCTCCAACGCCGGTGCCGAGCGTGAGCAGAACCACCTCGCTGCGCCCGCGCGCCGCGCCGCGCCAGAACTCGCCGAGCGCCCAGGCGTTGGCGTCGTTCTCAATGGCGACCGGGCAGCCGAGCTCGCGTTCCAGCCGCGCGCGCAGCGGGAAGGATCGCCAGGCGCTGACGTGCGGCGTTGCGGTCACGGTGCCGTTGACGAGATCGAGCGGGCCCGGCACCGCAACGCCGATTCCGCGTGGCGCGCCGAGCCCGCGCCCGCGTGCTTGTTGCGCGACCGCCTGGACATTGGCCGCGATATTGGCCACCACCGCGTCGGCCGCGGCCATCGCATTGGCGGGCGTACGCCGCAACAGGATCATCGCGCCGGATCGCGAGACCGCGCCGCAGCGCAGATTGGTCCCGCCCATGTCAACGCCGACGAAGTACTCGCGCGTCATTCAGTCACGCTCACCCGAGGGCTTAAGCCGCATCAGGGCGAGAAACTCGCGATTCCCAGCCGGACCCTTGAGCGGCGATTCGATCGCGCCCGCCACCTCGAAACCGGCCTCGGCGGCGAAGCGCAAGATGCCCTCGAGCGCGGCGCGGCGCAGCTCTTCGTCGCGCACCACGCCGCCCTTGCCCACGCGGCCTTTTCCCACCTCGAATTGCGGCTTGACCAGCGCAATGATCTCAGCCGGTAGAGCCGCGATTCGCAGCACCGCGCGGAGCACCAAGCGCAGCGAGATAAAGCTGGTATCGATTGTGATCAAATCGGGGCGATACGGGAGATCGACCGGCTCGACGAAGCGGACATTGGTGCGATCCAACACCGTCACTCGCGGGTCGGCTCGGAGCCGCGAGGCGAGCTGGCCGTAGCCCACATCCAGCGCGACGACCCGTGCTGCGCCGCGCGCGAGCAGCACGTCGGTGAAACCGCCGGTCGACGCGCCGATGTCGAGCGCGCTTCGCCCTTGCACGGCGACTGCGAAATGGTCGAGCGCGGCGATCAGTTTCCAGGCCCCGCGGCTTGCGTATTTGGGGGCGCTGGGAACCACCTCGATCTGCGCGGTCAGGTCAACCTTGAGATCGGGTTTGGCCGCCTGCCGCGAATTCACGCGCACCAGGCCCGCCATGATCATCCGCTGCGCGCGCTCGCGGCTCTCGGCCAGGCCGCGGCGCGCCATCTCGAGGTCGAGCCGCGCGCGGGTCACGATACTCAAGGCAACTCGTCGTCCTCGTCTTCGCTCTCGGCCGTCTGCTCGGCGGGCGCCGGCTGGTAGGGCACGCTCTTGAGCTCGCCCTGCGCGTCGCGCATCAGGACCTCGACCTTCTTCTCGACCTCATCGAGTTTCTGGTTGAGCGAGCGTACCAGCGCGACGCCGCGCTCGAACGCGCCGATCGATTCTTCGAGCGAAAGCTCACCGGAATCTATCCGCGTGACGATCGCCTCGAGGTCCTGGAGCTCTTCTTCGAATTTCCGGGGATTTTTTGCCATCGGTTTAAGGCTCGCGGGAATTCGCGGTCGCGCGCAGGCGGCCGCGCCTGAGCCGAATCTGCAGCTCGTCGCCCGGCGTGACGGCGGCGGCGTCAACGACGGCGCGTCCATCGCGCGGATTGGTTACGACCGCGTAACCACGCTCCAGCACTTTGAGCGGCGAGATCGAATCGAGGCGCGTGGCGAGTGCGGAGAACCGCGCGCGCCTGATCTCGACTGCTCTGCTCCCGGCCGCCTGCAGCCGGGCGGAGGCCCGCTCGAGCTCAAGACCAAGCTGCCGCGCGCGCACGCTCTGTACCTGGCGCAAGTGAAACGTAAGCCGGCTGAGCGACAGGCGGCTGTCGCGGATCAGCGCGAGCGGAGCGCGAACTCTGAAGCCAAGCTCGTGGATTCGCCGCCGCGCGGCCGCGACATTGGCGGAGACCGCGATGCCGAGCGCCGCGCCGGCCTCATCGACACGCTGGCGCGTGTCGCGGATCAGCGCCAGTGGATCTCTAAGACGGGCGCCGACATGGCCGAGTTCCCTGCGATAGCCGTTGATCGCACCGGCGATCGCACCCCTGAGCGTCGCCTCGGTCTCCTCGAGGCGCTGGGTCAGTTCGCGCATCGCGGGCACGGCGATCTGGGCCGCGGCGGTGGGCGTGGGCGCGCGCACGTCGGCCACGAAGTCGGCAATCGTATAATCGATCTCGTGGCCGATTGCCGAGACGATCGGAATCGCCGAACCATGGATCGCGCGGGCCACGACTTCCTCGTTGAACGCCCACAAGTCTTCGAGCGAGCCGCCGCCGCGGCCGACGATTATCACCTCGGCGCGGCCGTCGCGATTGAGATCGGCGATCGCTTGCGCGATGTCAGCCGCCGCACCCTGCCCCTGAACCCGGGCCGGCCGGATTATCAGGTGGAGATTCGGGAAGCGGGCCAGGAGTACCGTCATGATGTCGCGAATCGCAGCGCCGCGCAGCGCCGTGACGATCCCGATAGTACGCGGCAGGAAGGGCAATTGGCGCTTGCGCGCGGGATCGAACAGCCCTTCGGCGTCGAGCCGCCGCTTAAGCTGCTCGAAGGCGAGCTGGAGCGCGCCCAGGCCGCGCGGCTCCATCTCTTCGGCGTAAAATTGCATCGCGCCGCGTGCTTCGTACAGGTTCACACGGCCGCGAACCAGCACTTCCATCCCGTCGGCGAGCTTGAAACGCAGCCGGCGGTAAGCCGAGCTGAACATCACGCAGTTGACGGCGCTGCGTTCGTCCTTGAGCGTGAAATAGAGATGACCCGAGGGCGCGCCGCGCGAGTTGGATACCTCGCCGGTCACCCAGAATTCATCGAGGGTGAGCTCGAGCGTCTCCCTGACCGTCCGCACGAGCTGCGTGACGGTGAGCGCCTTGGGCGCGATGCGGCGCTTCTGAAGGGGTAGCTGAGCCTGCTCGCCCATCGGTGAGGAACTTACACCATCGACGGCGATGAAACCTAGCCGGGGTTTGCGATCACGCGCCCTATCCGAGCTATCCGACCTGGTGTGCAGCTTCCGAGGCGGCGAGCGTTCCGTTGCGCAACGCGCGCTCCTTCATCATCGCGAAGAACACCGGCACCAGGATGAGCACGTGAATCGTCGACGTCACCATCCCGCCGACGATTGGCGCCGCGATCGGCCTCATCACGTCCGACCCGATCCCGCTCGACCACAGAATCGGAGCCAGGCTCAGCATCACCACCGTCACCGTCATCAGCTTGGGCCGCAGGCGGTTCACCGCTCCCTCGATAGTCGCGGCGACGATGTCCGCACGATCGATCCCGCCTGCTTCGAGCCTGCGGTCCAACGCCTCGTGCAGATAGATCACCATCACGACGCCGGTCTCGACCGCGATTCCGAACAGGGCGACATAGCCGACCCATACGGCGACGCTGAAATTGAAACCCATCAGGTATTGCAGGACTAATCCTCCGGTCATCGCGTAGAGGCACGGGAAAATCAGCACCGCGGCTTCCGCGACCGACTGGAACAGCATGTAGAGCAGGAAGAAGATCGCGGCGAAGGCGACCGGAATGATGATCGTGAGACGCCTGCGGGCGCGGAGCTGAAATTCGTACTCGCCCGACCATTTGAGCGAATACCCCTGTGGCAGGCTGAGCTTGCTGTCGAGCACTTTCTGCGCGCGGGCGACGTAGCCGCCGTAGTCGCTGGTCGACAGGTCGATGTAAACGTAGCCGGTCAGCTCGCCGTCCTCGTCGCGGATCATCGTGGGGCCGGGGCCGATCTCGACCTTCGCAACTTCGCCGAGCGGAATCTGCGCGCCTGACGGCGTCATCACGAGCACGCGGCGCAGCGCGTCGAGATTGTCACGGTAGTCGGCCAGGTAGCGGACGTTTATCGGATAGCGCTCGCGTCCCTCGATCGCGGTCGCGATATTCTCGCCGCCGATTCCCGATGAGATCGCGGTTTGCACGTCGCCAACCGTGAGGCCATATCGTGCGGCTTCGGCGCGGTTGACGTTGATGTTGACGTAGAAGCCTTGCGAGACGCGTTCGGCGAACACTCCGCGCGTGCCTTCAACGCCATTGAGCAGCTCCTCGATCTCGGAACCGATTCGCTGAATCTCGTCGAGCTCCGGGCCCTGCACCTTGATTCCCACCGGCGTCTTGATTCCGGTCAGCTCCATGTCGAGCCGGTTTTGCACCGGTGTCGTCCAGGTGTTCGAGAGGCCCGGAAACTGGAGCTTCGCATCCATCGCTTGCAACAGGCGGTCGTAAGTCATGGCTGTGGGCCATTGCTCGCGCGGCTTGAGCATCACCGTGGTGTCGTACATGTCCATCGGTGCGTTGTCGGTCGCGCTGTCCGATCGGCCCACGGTGCCGAAAACGGTTTCGACTTCGGGAAATGACTTGATGATCCGATCCTGCTTCTGCATCAGGTCAGCGGCGGAAGTGATCGAGATTCCCGGCAGCGCGGTTGGCATGAACAGCATCGAGTCCTCGAACAGCGGCGGCATGAACTGGCTGCCGATCCGGAGCGCAAGCGGCAGCGCGATCGCCAGAAAAGCGAGATTGACCGCGATCGTGATCGCGCGATTGCGCAGGCACCATCGCAGGATTGGCAGGTAGAGCGCTTGAAAGAGGTGTGACAGCGGATTCTCGCTCTCGCCGCGCAGGCGCTTGCCACGAATCAACGCGACCATCAGGATCGGCACGATCGTTATCGCGAGCAGCGACGAGGCCGCGATCGCAAGGGTCTTGGTCCACGCCAGCGGCCTGGAACATCCGGCCCTCTTGAGCTTCGAGCAGAAACACGGGCAGGAACGAGATCACGATGATCAACAACGAGTAGAAAAGGGGCCGGCCGACTTGCATCGCCGCCCCGAGCAACGTGGCGCGGCGCTCGTGCTCGGCTAGGGCGGCGCCCGATTCGCGCGCCTGGCCCTCGCGTTCGGCGAGTCGTTGATGGCCGTTCTCGACCATCACGATCGACGCGTTGACCAGCACGCCGATCGCGAGCGCGAGCCCGCCGAGCGACATGATGTTGGAACTGACGCCGAGCCAGTACATCGGGATGAACGTGGCCAGCAGCGCGAGCGGAATGCTGACTATGGGAATGAGCGCCGAACGGAAATGCAACAGGAAGGCAACGATCACGAGGCTGACGATCACTGCCTCCTCGATCAGGTCGCGACGGAGCGTCTCGATTGATGCGGATATCAGGCCGGAGCGGTCGTAGCCGGAGACGATTTCGACTCCGGCGGGCAGGGTCTTCTGGACTTCGGCGATCTTGCGCTTGACGCGGTCGATTACGTTGAGCGCGTTCTCGCCGTAACGCATCACCACGATTCCGCCGACGGCTTCGCCGTCGCCGTTGAAATCGGCGACGCCTTCGCGCAGGTCGGGGCCCAGGCTCACGACGCCGAGGTCGCGGATCAGGACGGGCGTGCCATTGTTGGAAGCGACCGCAATCTGTTCCAAGTCGGCAACCGAGCGGACGTATCCCAGACCTCGAATCAGGTAGTCGGCGCCCGACATTTCGAGCATCCGGCCGCCGACCTCGTTGTTGCTCTGGCGGACCTTGTCGATCACGGTCTCCAGCGGGACTTTAAGCGCGAGCATCCGTTTCGGATCGAGCCGGACTTGATACTGCTTGACGAACCCGCCGATCGTGGCTACCTCGGCAACACCGGGTTCGGTCTCCAGAGCGTAGCGCACCTTCCAGTCCTGGAGGCTTCTCAGATCCGCGGGGCTCAGCTTGTGGGTGCGATCAAGCAGAACGTACTCGTAGACCCATCCGGCCCCGGTCGCATCCGGGCCGATTACCGGGCTGGCTCCGGAGGGAAGCTTGCCCGCGATCTGCTGAAGATACTCGAGCACGCGGCTGCGCGCCCAGTAGATATCGGTTCCGTCCTCGAAGACGACATAGACATACGAGTCGTTGGGCATCGTCTGCGCGCGAACTGCTTTGACGTGCGGCGCGGAGAGCATCGTGGCAACGATTGGATACGTGACTTGGTCTTCGATCACGTTGGGCGGCTGACCCATCATCTGGGTGTGGACGATCACCTGAACGTCGGAAATGTCGGGCAGCGCGTCGAGCGGGATACGTTCGAGCGACCATCCGCCGGCGATCGCGATCGCGGCGATCGCGATGAACACGAGCACGCGGTTGCTGCTACACCATTCGATGGTTCTTTCGATCATCGCGTTACTCCCCCGTCACATCCCGCCGGTGGCGGAGATGGAGAGCTCGCGGCCGGCGAGTTGATGGCCCGCCTTGGTCGCGACTACCGTTACCTGCCAGGTGCCGCCACTTTGAAGGTCGATCGACGCGGCGTAATGGCCGGGGCTCTGTTCGGTCGCAGTGGCCTGCGCCTTCATCGCGGCCATCTGCATCGCCGGCATCGCGGGCATGAAAAAAACCACTGTGACTTCGGCGCCCTCAATCGGCTTGCCGCCGGAATCATTCAGCGCGACGCGGACGACGTTGGTTCCCCGTTGCGGCGGCGCCGGCTCGGTCGTCAGGTCGATCGTCGCCGGACTCGCGGTTGCTCCGACCGCACTCGCTTGCTGCGGTGATCCGTTCGCGCTCACGCCGGGCGGAGGCGGCGCAAAGGTTCCAAGCGCGGCCCGGAGCTGGCTTTCCGAATCGATCAGGAAATTGGCCGAGGCGACGATCTCATCGCCTGCGCGGAGGCCCGAGAGAACCTGAAACCGATCGCCGAGATGGGAGCCGAGCTCGACATCGACCGGCTGCAGGTAGCCGTCGCCCTTGTTGACGAAGGTGATGTCGCGAACGCCGGTGCGGAGCACGCCCGAATCGGGAATGACGAGTCCACGCCCCAAATCCGGTTTGAGGGCGACGTTCACGAACATTCCGGGCCGCAGGATGCCCGCGCGGTTGTCGAAATCGCATCGCACGCGCGCGGTCCGCGTCGCAGGGTCGATCTCGGGCCAGATGAAATCGACCCGTCCGTCGAAGCGCTTGCCGGGATACGCGTCGATAGCGACCGAGACCGGGTCGCCGATGCTGATTTTGCCGATGTCGTCCTGGAAGACCGCGCCGTAGACCCAGACGCGTGAGAGGTCGGCGATCGTGTAGAGGCGCATGTCGGGTTGCGCGTACAGGTTGGGAATCGCCATTCGCTCGGCGATGGCGCCGCTTGCCGGGGCGTCGATTTCGAGCGTGTCCCGCGCGGTGCCTTCACGTTCGAGCCGTGCGACCTCGCGCGGCGAAACCCCGAACAGCCGAAGCCGATCGAGCGCCGCTGCTGCGGTCGATGACGCGCCGTCCTTTACCCCCGGCACGCCGCTTCGCGATACCTCGCGTTCCTCGCCACGCGCGAGCAGATATTCCTGCTCAGCGCTCGCCAGATCGGGGCTGTAGATCGTGAACATCGCTTCGCCCCGCTTGACCTGCGTCCAGGTCTGATTAGCGAACACGGTCTTGATCCATCCGGCGAAACGGGTTTGCACGTAGCTTTCGAGCCGCTCGTCGGGCTCGATCGTGCCGGTCGCGTCGACCCGGCCGGTCAGTTGCTGCTCCTCCACAGTCGCGAATCGAAGCCCGATGAGACGTTGCCGCTCCGGCGTGAGCTGGACCGCCGAGAGCTGTGGAACCGGCTCCGGCTGAGCGCCCGATGCGAGCGCGAGCGGCGGCGATACAAGCGCCGCCAGTGCAACAACCATTCCGATTACACAATGATGACTTATCCGTCCGACTGTCATGGTGCGTCTCCGATTATCTGGTTAAGTTTGGCGGTCGCGATATCATGGTCGGCGAGCGCCCGGTAGTAAGCCTGATTCATGTTGAGCAAATCGATTACTGCCGATAGCAGAGTCTGGAAGTTGACTTTGCCCACGCGGTATCCGTTGAGGGCGGCGTCCCGGGTCGCCTTCGCCTGCGGGATGAGCCCGTCGCGGTACAGCGTCATCACGCGGCCGGCCGTGCGAATCGCGATCGCCTGGCTTTGAGCCGTCGAGCCGACTTCGAGGAGGCGCGCGCGCGTCTCGCTGTGCGCGGCCCGGTTGTCCAGCGCGGCCTGCTCCACTGCGGGGGTTTGCTTGCGCCAGAAGTAGAGCGGAATTTTGGCGCCGACCGTGAGCATGTAGTAGTCGCGCAAGCCCGGGCCGGTTTTCTGGTAGGTGTAGCCGACGCTCAGATCCGGATAGTAGTTCGCGCGCGCGAGTTTGAGCGCGTCGGCGCTGCCGGCCTCCATCGCCTCGGCCATCTTGAGCTCCGGCGAGCGCTCGATCGGCAGGTGCTGAAGCCCTGGCGGATCGAGGTCCAGATTGCCAGGCGCGACGTTGCTGACTTCGATATCCGGCGAATCCGGGTCGCGCCCCAGAGTCGCCTTCAACTCGGCCTGGCGCTGGCCGGTTCCATCCTCATTCGTCTCGATCTGCTCGAGAGTTGAGGTCATCTCGAGTTGCGATTTGGTCAAATCCTGCTCCTGCGCCTGTCCGAGCCGGTAACGCGCCTCGGCGATCTTCTCGGTCCGGCCGAGCTCGTCGCGGGTCTCGCCAAGGCTGGCGAGCGCCTTCTTCAGAAAGAACAACTCGAAGTATGATTCACGCACTTTTTCGGCGGTTTCCCTCCGCGCCGCTTCGTATGCCTGGTGCGCATACTCCGATTGTTCTTTGGCCTGCTCGGCCTGCCAGCCGAGCTTTGAAGGCCACGGAAGATCCTGCGAGACGCCGAACCCGGTGTAGTAGAAGTCGCTGGTCTCGTAACCTTCGAGCGGGCGCGGCCCGCCCACGGTGAATTCCTGAATACCGATCTGAGGATCAGGAAGAGTCGAGACCTGCACGGGAACCTTGGCGCTGGACTCCCATCGATGCCGGGCGGCCTCGATTGCCGGACTCCGCCGTAGCGCCTCATCGACCAGCTCTTCGAGGTGATTGTCCCGCGAGATCGCCGTCGCCTGAACGTCCGCGGGGGACGGTTCGGCGGCGAAAACGAAACGGCGGGCGGTGACCAGGACAGCGAACCCAATCAGCGCCGTCACAAGTGGACGGCTGCGTTCGAACGACCACATTTTCACGACCTGCACTTCCCTCGCCGCTTCCCGGCGATAGCCGACGTAGACGGAGCGGCCTGCAAGTTACGCAGTACGGTTTGCGATCCGGCGGGGCGCGACTTCAGCGCGCCGCAGGCGAATCACTACGGGACAAAACCGATGTGAGGAAAATCAGATCTGAAGCGAACAGAGCTGGTCGAAGACGACCGTGAGAGGCCTGGCGCGCCTCGATACGACCGACAACATTGCCAGCGCCGGGGGCGAAGCCAAGTGCGCAGCAGACAGCGTCGTTGCGAGTTGTGATGCTTGCGCGGCGGTCAACGCGGCCGGCGCGACCTCTGCGCTATCGGGCCGGGGTGAGACTTTGCAGCAATGGTGACTGCCCGGCGCCGAATCGTGTCCACAATCGACAGCGCAACAGATGTCGCGTGCCGCCTGCGTGGCCGCCGAGGCGCAGCACAACGCAGCCTGAGAGGCCATCGCGAAGACCAGAACTGCGACCAGCGTCCTCTTCATTCTGCTGCGAGGCTAACGAGCGATCGATACCGAGTCAACTTGTGAGGTTTTGCTGATGATGATTTACCGACCGAATTGTCGCAACCGCAAGAAGCCGCCGGGCCGGTGAAGCAGGGCCGGCGTTGCCGCCGGCCCTGTCTCAGATCGAAGCGCTCACGGATTGCTCGAAGACGCCGGAGGCGTATCGGTTCGGGCGAGCTGGGTCTTGAAAGTATCCCAGTGCTTCAGGATATCGATCGCTTTGTCGAGTTGGATATCCTTCATCTCTTTGGCGCCTTTCGCGCCCTCAGGCATCATCTCGCCGTTGTCGGCAGGCGGCGGCGCAGCCGTCTCGCCGTTGGGACCGCTTGCGGGCTTGGACCCGCTGTTCTGCCCGTTCTGGAAATGATGGGGCAGGTCACTCTCGTGAATCTCCGGATGCTCCTCGACCGCGCCACCGGGAATCTCCAGCGCGGCGAGCGTGGGCTTGGGCAAATCCACCTCCACGTCGGGCGTGATGCCGACGGCCTGGATCGATCGTCCATTGGGCGTGAAGTAGCGCGCGGTGGTCAGGCGCAGGGCCGATTTGTCGTCGAGCGGCAGGATGGTCTGAACACTGCCCTTGCCGAAGGTCTGGGTCCCGACGATCACGGCGCGGCGATGATCCTGCAGGGCGCCGGCCACGATCTCGCTGGCGCTCGCGCTGCCGCCGTTGACCAGCACCACCATCGGGTAGTCGACGAACTCGTCCTTGCGATGGGCGAAATACTTCTGACGCTGGTTTTCGAGCCGGCCTTCGGTGTAGACGATCATCCCGCCGTTGATGAACTCATCGGCAACTTTCACCGCCTGATTGAGCAAACCGCCGGGATCGTCCCGCAGATCGAGCACCACGCCCTTGATACGCCCGTGGTCCTGCTTGTTGAAACTGTCGAGTGCGTGCTCGACGTCGTCACCGGTGTTTTCCTGGAAAGTGGTGACCCGGACGTATCCGTAGCCGCCGTCGAGCTGCTTGGACTTGACCGACTGAATCCTGATCACGTCGCGGGTGACTTTTACCGAGAACAGGTCGGGCACGCCCTCGCGATGAATCGTGAGCGAGACCTTGCTGCCCTTGGGACCGCGCATCCGCTTGACGGCCTCGGTCATGGTCATGTCTTTGGTGAAATCATCGTCGATCTTGACGATCTCGTCGCCCGACTTGAGCCCGGCCCGGTAGGCGGGCGTATCTTCGATCGGCGACACGATCGTGAGCATCGCATTGCGCACGGTGATCTCGATTCCCAAGCCGCCGAAACTGCCGCGCGTCTCAACCTGCAGGTCGCGGTAGAGATCAGGCGTGAGGTAGGCGCTGTGCGGATCGAGCGAGGCCAGCATCCCGGTTATGGCGCCGTCGATCAGGCGCTTGGTGGTGACTGGCTCGACGTAGTTCTTCTGCACGATCGCCAGCACATTGGCGAAGGTTTCGAGGTCTTCGTAGGTATCCGCCGGAAGCGCGTTGGCGCGTTGCACGGCCCGTTCCTCGAGCAGTGCAAAGCAGGCTATCAACACAATCGCGAAGCTTATGGCCCATCGATTTTTCTTGATCACTGACATTCCTGATTCGGAAAATCTTGAGTTGTTTAGTATAACAAACGGGACCAGCCTAATCCCACACTGCAATCAATCGCGTTTCATCTTCCTTTTCCGGGGCGCGGTTGGGAAAAACCCTCCGCTCCGGACCAAAATGCCGCAGCAAGTTGGCCGCAGCCGTATCAGACTTCCTTGGCGTTCAACAGTTGTTCCAGCGCGTCGCGCACGTCCGAGCTCGACCAATCGAAGCCGCCCATCCGATGAGCGACGATACGGCCGTGGCGGTCGATGATAAAAGTCTCCGGCACGCCGCTGACGTTGTAGGCCTCGCCGATCGTGTTGTCCGGGTCCAGCAACACCTTGAAGTGATAACCGTTGCGGTCAACGTAGGAGCGGACCGCGTCCTTGCCCTGGCGGTCCTGGCTCACCGCCAGCATCACGAAGTCGCCGTTGGCCTTGAACTCGTTGTAGAGGGTCTCCATCGAGGGCATTTCATCGCGGCACGGCCCGCACCAGGTCGCCCACACGTTCAGGAAGACCACCTTGCCCTTCAGCGAAGCCATCGAGACGACATTGCCGTCGAGGTCTTTCAGCGAGAACTCGGCCGCCTGATCACCCGCCGCCACCGGAGGAGGCTCGCGCGATGACAATTCGAGGCTGTTCACGCCGCGATGAACCAACTGTGGAACCGACAAATACGCGACCCCAATCAGCAGCAGCGTGACCGCTAAGCCCGCCAGAACCTTATCGTTGATCGTCATCATCTACGCCCTCGCCACATCGCGAGCGTCGATCACCGGCTCTCTCACGCCCGAAAGCAGAAACGCGCCGGAGCCGACTATAATCATCGCGATCGCAATCACCTGCGCTTCGCTCAATCCGAGCAGGACCCGCGGATTGATGCGGATGAACTCGACCAGAAACCGGCTCAATCCGGCGAGCATCAAGTAGAGATAAAAGATGCGGCCGTCGATCGGAATTTTTTTGCGCAAGCTCCACAGTAGCCAAAACACGCCGATGTATAGAATTGTCTCGTAAACCGGCGCCGGATGCACGCGCACCCCGGGGTAGAAACCCGATATCAGGTTGTCGTGACCATCGAGGGTGAGCACGGTCTGCGGACCCCATCCGACGATCGCCCTCGGATAGGCCATCGCCCACGGCAGCTTGCTGGGCAGTCCCCAATCGCCGTCGCCGGCGAGCTGGCAGCCGACGCGCCCCAGCGCCTGCCCCAGCGCGAGCGCCGGCGCGCACGCATCGGCCACCGTCAGCCACGGGATTTTGTAATATCGCGCGACGATATAGCTGGCCAGAATTCCGCCGCCGAATCCGCCGTACCAGACGAATCCGGAACCCGAGAAAATTATCGCCTTGGGGTCGGCGATGTACTGCGACAGGTTGTTGAATACGTACAATAGCCGCGAGCCGGCGATGCCGCCGATCGCGCCCCATATCACCAGCGTTGAGGCGTTCTCGGGCTTGTATCCGCGGCGTTCGAAATCGCGCGCGATCGCGAAGTCGCCGGCGATAAAGCCGAGCGCCATCATCAGACCGTAGCTGTAGATGGTGAGCGGGCCAATCTTGAACAAAACCGGAAGCATCGCGGATCTGATTGATATAATACGATACGGCGCCGTCGAGGACAGCCCGTCACGACGAAATTACGCCGGTATCGTCTTGCGGTTACCGCTCGCCCTTAGGTAGGACGCTCTGATGCGGGCGGTTGTTCAACGGGTGAGCCGGGCGGAGGTCAGCGTCGGCGGCAAAACTGTCGGCAAAATCGGGCGCGGCTTCGTGGTTCTGCTCGGCGTCGCGCGCGACGATACCGAGGCTGACGCCGCCTTCATCGCGGACCGGATCGCTGGTATGCGGGTTTTCGCCGACGCCGACGGCAAGATGAACTTGGCGCTGGACGCGGTCAGCGGCGAGCTGCTGGTGGTCTCGCAATTCACGCTGCTGGCCGACACCGGGAGCGGGCGGCGTCCGTCGTTCACCGCCGCCGCGCCGCCCGAGCAGGCCCGCGAACTCTACCGGCACTTTCTCTCGCTCGTCAGCAAGCCGGGTGTTAAGGTCGAGCAGGGAGAGTTCGGCGCGACGATGGAACTGCGGCTCACCAACGACGGTCCGGTGACGATTATCCTCGACAGCCGCAATCGGTGACACGATGGCGCGTGCGGGCTTCTACGCAGTCGAGTCGGGCAAAATTTCATTTCGCCGCGACGGCAACTGGTACAGCGACGACGAGCGCATCGACAATCCGCGCATCGCGCTGCTGTTCAGCCGCAGCCTCAAGCGCAATCCCGACGGCAGTTACTATCTGCAAGTCGCGGAGGAGCGCGCGCCGGTGATCGTCGAGGACGCTCCCTACGTCGTCAAAGCGATCGAGGGTGACGCACGCTCCGGCTTCACGATGGTTCTGAACGACGAGGAACGCATCGCGCTCGATCCCGCGGCGCTCGAAGTCGGAGCGCACAACGTGCTCTACGCGCGCGTCAAGGACGGCGCATCGCGCGCGCGTTTTCTGCGCAGCGCGTACTACCATCTGAGCGGATGTGTCGAAGGCGACGAGCGCGGCGGCTTCGCGCTCAGAATCGGCGGCCGCCGCTATCCGCTTAAATCCGCACATCCGCGGGAGACCGATCGCAGCCGCACGCTATGATCCGCTTGAGATGATCCGTTCGCGATGGCTCCTGTAGCGATTGCGCCGGCACTCCATGTAGTGCTGGTGCGGCCCGAGATTCCACAGAACACGGGCTCGATCGCGCGGCTGACGGCGGCCACGCGCACGCGGCTGCATCTGGTCGGGCCGCTCGGCTTCTCGCTGGAGGATCGCTACCTGAAACGCGCAGGGCTGGACTATTGGCCGCTGGTCGATTTGCGCACCTACTCCGGATGGGACCAATTCGCGGCGCAGAGCGGGCCGGCGTCGTTCAAGTATTTTTCCGTTCATGCCGCGAAGTCATATCTGGACGCGCGCTACGAGCCCGGCGACATGCTGGTCTTCGGCGGCGAGACCAAGGGACTCGGCGCCGAGTTCCTGCGCGATCGGATGGCGCACGCATACCGGATTCCGATCTTCGAGCCCGGCGTCCGCAGCCTCAACCTCGCCAACGCGGTTTCGATCGTTGTGTACGAAGCGCTGCGCCAGATGGGGATGCTGACCGGGTGACGCGGTTGGCTAAAGAGTGCCGGAGCACGCCCTGAAGGGCCGCTGTGATACTGTGCATTTCCAATTCGGATCGCCGAGGACCAGATGCACTGCCTAAGCTGCAATGCGGACAATCCCGAAGGGCTCAAGTTCTGCGAGCAGTGCGGCGCGCCGTTCAAGCGGCGCTGCACGAAATGTGGATTTGAAAACTCTCCTGCGGCCCGATTCTGCGGCGAGTGCGGCGCGACCCTCACCTCTCCCGCGCCTGCGGGACCATTCGCAGGCGCAAACCGGGAGAGGTCGCGAGGCGGCATTGATGTCGCCGAGCGGGTGAGGGTGCAGCCGACTGCACCGCTGACCACCAACGACCCGGCAACGAACAACCTTGCCCGCAGTCCGCGCGCCCACACCCCCAAACACCTGGCCGAGAAGATTCTGACCTCGCGCGCCGTGCTCGAAGGGGAGCGCAAGCAGGTGACGGTCCTGTTCGCCGATGTGAAGGGCTCGATGGAGCTGGCGGAGCAGCTCGACCCGGAAGAGTGGTCGCAGATCATGAACCGCTTTTTCCAGGTCCTCTCGGAGGGGGTCGAGCGCTTCGAAGGCTTCGTGGACAAGTTCACCGGCGACGGCATCATGGCGCTGTTCGGCGCGCCGATCGCGCACGAGGATCACGCGCGCCGCGCCTGCTACGCGGCGTTGCACCTGGTGGACGGGCTACGCGCCTATGCCAACGAGTTGCGCCTGCGCCGCGGCCTTAACTTCTCGGCCCGCATCGGGCTTAACTCCGGCGAAGTGATCGTCGGCAAGATCGGCGATGACTTGCACATGGACTACACCGCGCAGGGCCACACCGTCGGCCTCGCCTCGCGCATGGAGCAGATCGCCGAGCCGGGCAAGGTGTATCTCACTGCGCACACCGCCGCGCAGATACAGGGCTACTTCGCCCTCGCCGATTTGGGCGAGATGGAGATCAAAGGCGTGCATGGGGCGATGCATGTCTACGAGCTGATCGGGCTCGGGCAGATGCGCACGCGCTTGGACGTTTCGCGCAGCCGGGGGTTCTCGCGCTTCGTTGGACGCGGCGACGAGATGCAGGTGCTCGAGTCGGCGTTAACGCGCGCGCGCGAGGGCAATGCGCAGATTATCGGGATTGTCGGCGAAGCGGGGCTGGGCAAGAGCCGGCTGTGCTTCGAGTTTCTGGAGCGCTGCCGGGCGCGCGGCTTGATGACCTACGAAACCACGGGCGTTGCGCACGGCAAGGCGATCCCCTTCCTGCCGGTGCTGCGGCTGTTCCGCGCCTTCTACGGCGTTACCGAGCAGGACAGTGACGCCACCGCCCGCGAGCGCATCGCCGGTCGCCTGCTGCTGCTCGACCAGGGGTTCGCCGGGGTGCTGCCAATGGTCTTCGACTTCCTCGGTGTACCCGATCCGGAGCTGCCGCTCCCGCGCATGGATCCAGAGGCCCGGCAACGGCAATCGTTTGACGTGGTCCGGCGCGTGGTCCAGGCGCGCGGACAGAGGGAGACGCAGGTAATCTTGCTCGAGGACCTGCACTGGTTCGACGGCGGCAGCGAAGCGTTTCTCGAGCCGCTGATCGACGCTGCGGTAGGGACGCGCACCCTCGTACTGCTCAACTTTCGCCCCGAGTACCAGGCGCCTTGGATGGGGAAGTCGTATTACCACCAGCTACCGCTGGCGCCGCTGGGCCCCGACGCGATCCGCGAGTTGGTCGATGCGCTGCTCGGCAAGCATCCCAGCACCGCCGGCCTGGCCGAGGCGATTCATGCCCGCACCGGCGGCAATCCGTTCTTCACCGAGGAGGTGGTGCAGAATCTCATCGAGTCGGGCAAGCTGCAAGGCCGCAAGGGCGCCTATCGGCTGGTGACTCCGGTCGACAAGCTGGAGGTGCCAAGTTCAGTGCACGCGCTGCTGGCGGCGCGCATCGATCGGCTGGCGGAGCGCGAGAAAGACGTGCTGCAGACCGCCGCGGTGATCGGTCGCGAGTTCGACGAGCCGACTTTGGCCGCAGTGGTCGAGCAGGCCGCACCGCAGTTGCGCGAAGCGCTGCAGAAGCTCAAAGACGCCGAGTTCGTGTACGAGCAGTCGCTGTATCCGGTCGCCGAGTATCTGTTCAAGCATCCGCTGACGCAGGAGGTGGCGCTGGCCTCGCAGCTCCAGGAGCGGCGCAAACGGCTGCACGCGGCGGTCGCGCGGGTCATCGAGGCAGCCCACGCGCATGACCTCGACCAGCAGGCGGCGCTGCTGGCGCATCACTGGGAACAGGCCGCTGATCTCGGGCAGGCCGTGCGCTGGCATCGCCGCGCCGCCGAGTGGGCGGGTCGCACCGACTTCGCCGCCGCGACGCGCCACTGGGGGCGGGTGCGCGCGTTGTTGCGCGAGCTTCCGGACGACCGCGAGGCTGCGCCGCTCGGCATCGCCGCCTGCACGCAGCTTCTGAACATGGGATGGCGGATCGGCACCGGCCTCAACGAGGCGCGCGCGCTATTGGAGGAAGGGCAGACCCTCGCGAACGCGATCGGCGATCGCCGCGCCCATCTGAACCTGTCGATGGTCTATGGGCGCGCGCGGAGCGCTACCGGCGACGTGGCTGAGTCTCTCCAGTTAGCGATCGAGAACCAACGTGCGGCACTCGAGATCGACGACCTTGCGGCTCAAGCCAATGCCTGCTTTTACCTCGCCGACGCACTCGTTTACAGCGGACGGCTCCCGGAAGCGATCCGGATCGCGGAGGACGGGCTCGCGCGCTTTCCCCGCCACATGCCTCGGGAGGATTGGCTCGTTGGCTTAAACCCCTATTCCGGGTGCTCGATCTGGCGCGGCATCTGCCTCACCTGGATGGGCCGGATTCCCGAGGGGCTCGAAGAGCTCGGCCGCTGCCGCCGCCTCGCCGAGGAGGACGGCACGCCGGAGGCGGCCGGCTATGCCCTGTTCTACGCTGCCGAAGCTCACTATCTGGCCCACGACGCGGAGCGCGCACTCGCCAGCGCGCGTCAAGTCGAGGAGATCAGCCGCAGACTGGGCGAGCCTCCGATCATGATGGCTCGGACGCCGCTCGCCTTCGCATATGCACACCTCGCGGCCGGTCGGGCTGCCGACGCTATCGAGCCGGCCCGGGCCGCTCTCGACCTCCACGGGCGCGTGGACAGGGCAAATGCGGGTAAGGCCGCGAGCCTCCTGGCCGAGGCCCAGTTGCAGACCGGGGATCTGCCGGCCGCGCAGTTCGCGGCCGAAGAGGCGATCGCGCTCTGCCGCCGTTCGCTGCGCGGCATTTACGAAGCCCAGGCCCACGGCGTCATGGCGCGCGCGCTCCTGCGTCGCGGCGGCGCGGCGGCTCGCGACGCCGCCGAAGCTGCTCTCGACTGCGCGGCTGCATTGATCGAACGCACGGGAGCAAAGACGCTCGCGCCCGCGCTCTGTGAATGGCGCGCCGAATTGGCCGCCGTGCTCGGCGACGACGTGACGCGCGCGCAACTGCTGCGACAGGCGCTGAAAGGCTACGAAGAGATCGGCGCACCGGCCCACGCCGCGCGCCTGGCGAAGGAAGTCGCACCGTGAAGACAAATCTCATGGAGGTAGTCGGCGAAGTGCGCCGCCACCTCGAGCAGAATGGCCGGATCTCCTTGCGGATGCTCCGGCGGCAGTTCGAGCTCGACGATGAGTCGCTCGAGGAAATCATCGAGGAACTCGTCGACATTCAGCGCGTCGCCCGGCGGGAGGAGAACGCTCTCGCGTGGTCCGCGGCAACGTCTACTGCCGGCGGCCCGTCCTCGCAACCATTCCCCCGCGCGTACACGCCCAAGCACCTGGCCGACAAGATCCTGACCTCGCGCGCCGTGCTCGAAGGCGAGCGCAAGCAGGTGACGGTGCTGTTTGCCGACGTGAAAAGGCTCGATGGAGCTGGCGGAGCAGCTCGATCCGGAAGCGTGGTCGCAGATCATGAACCGCTTTTTCCAGATCCTCTCGGAGGGGGTCGAACGCTTCGAGGGCTTTGTGGACAAGTTCACCGGCGACGGCATCATGGCGTTGTTCGGCGCACCGATCGCGCACGAGGATCATGCGCGCCGCGCCTGCTACGCGGCGTTGCATCTTGTTGACGGGCTGCGCGGCTATGCCAACGAGTTGCGCCTGCGGCGCGGGCTCAACTTCTCGGCCCGCATCGGGCTTAACTCCGGTGAGGTGATCGTCGGCAAGATCGGCGACGACTTGCACATGGACTACACCGCGCAGGGACATACCGTCGGCCTCGCCTCCCGCATGGAACAGATCGCCGAACCGGGCAAGGTCTACCTCACGGCGCATACCGCCGCCCAAATCCAGGGCTACTTCGCGCTCGCTGACCTGGGCGAGATGGAGATCAAAGGGGTGCACGGGGCGATGCATGTCTACGAGCTGCAAGGGCTCGGGCAGATGCGCACGCGCCTAGACGTTTCGCGCAGCCGGGGCTTCTCGCGCTTCGTGGGACGCGGCGACGAGATGCAGGTGCTGGAGTCGGCGTTAACGCGCGCGCGGGAGGGCAACGCCCAGATTATCGGGATTGTCGGCGAAGCGGGGCTGGGCAAGAGCCGGCTGTGCTTCGAGTTCCTCGAGCGATGCCGGGCGCGCGGCTTGATGACCTACGAAACCACCGGGGTCGCGCACGGCAAGGCGATCCCCTTCCTGCCGATGCTACGACTGTTTCGCGCCTTCTTCGGCATCACCGAGCAGGATAGCGAAGCCACCGCCCGCGAGCGTATCGCCGGCCGCATGCTGTTGCTCGATGAGAGCCTGCGCGAGAGCCTGCCGCTGGTCTTCGACTTCATGGGAGTTTCCGACCCCGAGAACCCGGCCCCGCGTATCGATCCCGAGGCGCGCCAGCGCCAGATGTTCGACATCGTCCGGAGGGTGAACCAGGCGCGCGGCCAGCGCGAGACGCAGGTAACCTTGCTCGAAGATCTGCACTGGTTCGACAGCGGCAGCGAGGCGTATCTCGAGCCGTTGATCGACGCCCGGGCCGGGACGCGCTCCCTGATGCTGCTCAACTTTCGCCCCGAGTACCAGGCGCCCTGGATGGGGAAGTCGTTCTATCACCAGCTACCACTCGCGCCGCTGGGCCCCGACGCGATCCGCGAGTTGCTCGATGCGCTGCTCGGCAACGATCGCAGCACCGCCGGCCTGGCCGAGGCGATTCATGCCCGCACCGGCGGCAATCCGTTCTTCACCGAAGAGGTGGTGCAGAATCTCATCGAGTCGGGGAAGCTGCAAGGCAGCAAGGGCGCTTATCGGCTGGTCACGCCGGTGGACAAGCTGGAGGTGCCAAGTTCAGTGCACGCGCTGCTGGCGGCGCGCATCGATCGGCTGGCGCAGCGGGACAAGGACGTGCTGCAGACCGCGGCGGTAATCGGCCGCGAGTTCGACGAGCCGACCCTGGCGGCGGTGGTCGAGCAGGCCGCACCACAGTTGCGCGAAGCGCTGCAGAAGCTCAAGGACGCCGAGTTCGTGTACGAGCAGTCGCTTTATCCGGTCGCCGAGTATCTGTTCAAGCATCCGCTGACGCAGGAAGTGGCGCTGGCCTCGCAGCTCCAGGAGCGGCGCAAACGGTTGCACGCGGCGGTCGCGCGCGTCATCGAGGCAGCCCATGCGCAGGACCTCGACCAGCAGGCGGCGCTGCTGGCGCATCACTGGGAAGAGGCCGCCGATCTCGGCCAGGCCGTGCGCTGGCATCGCCGCGCCGCAGAATGGGCCGCGGCCCGCGATCCGGTCGAGGGCGTGCGGCACTGGCGGAAGGTGCGCGACCTCGGCCGCTCGCTCGATGATGCAGACGCCAAGGAGTCGCGGCTGCGCGCGTGCACCTTCATCCTGGCGAGCGGCACTTGGCGACTGGGCATGAGCGAGGACGAGGCGCGCAGCTGCATGGAGGAGGCCCGCTCGCTGGCGCAGGAGCTGGGGCGCCCATCTGCCATAGCCGGCGCGCTCTCCGGTTTTGCGACCTATCTGGGGGTGCTCGGTCGAGCGGAAGCGGCCCTCGAACTCGCCAAAGAAGCCAGAGGCATGCTCAACGATGGCATGGACCTTGGCGAGACCTTCCAGGTTGAAACCTCGCATGGCTACTGGCTCTTCGTCGCCGGGCGCATTCCGCAAGCGCTCGAGGCGTTCGATCACATCGTTGAGCTCACCGGCGGGGATCCGCAAGTGGGCCGCGAGTTGGTTAGCTTCAGCCCGTTGATCTGGGCCAAGCATTTGACGGCGTGGGCGCTGGCACAGGCGGGCCGTTTCGACCAGTGCTGGCCGCGCGCAGAACGCGCCATCCGGATGGCCCGCGAGCACGGTGCGCAAGAGAATCTCGGATGGGCCCTCGGGGTGCCCCCCGTCTGCGCGTATCTCGCTCGCGGAACTTCCCGAGTGCCCGCCACGAACCTTCGCCGGGCATGCCTGGAGGGAGTGGAAATTGCCGAGGCGGTTGGGAACCGGTATTCGCAGATCACGGCTTCATTCTTCCTCGCGGCCGCTTTTTTCTAAACGGCGACTACGGCGCCAGCGAAGAGCGCTTCACCGAAGCCCTCGCGCAGGCGCGTGACGCGGGTAACGCGCTCGACTGGCAGAGCTATTACCTCGCGGTATTTGCCGACTCGTGTCTGGCTCGCGGCGACGCCGAAGCTGCGATCGCCAGGGCACGCGAGGGAATCGAGGCCGCAGATGCGGGCGGCACCTGGTTTCAGGCCGCCCTCACCCGCGCCGCGCTGGCCGACGCCCTCGTCCATAAGGGCGCGCCGGAACACGAGATCGCCCCGGTGATTGCCGCAGCCCGCGCGTTGGTCCGCCAGAGCGGCGGCAATTCCCTGCTGCCACGCTTGCGCGAAGCGGAGGCCCGAATGGCCGGACGCGACGATCCTGAGGTGCTGGCAGCGGGTCTGCGCGAGGCCGAGGCCATGTACCGCGCCATGGGCGCCCCCGATCCCGCCGATCGGCTAGCGAAGGAGTTAGGTTAGGTGGTTACAAGTTCGAATGGACGCACCGGGAAACAAAGGAGTTGAAGCATGGCCAAGGTCCTGATCACTGGAACGAGCAAAGGAATCGGCTACGACGCCGCGCTGCTCTTGGCGCGCGCAGGACACGAAGTCATCGCAACCATGCGGAACCCGAGCGCCTGTGACCTTGAGAAGGTGGCCGCAGAGGCGAGGCTTCCGGTGACGGTCCTCCCGCTGGACGTGGATGACGACGCGTCAGTGGCTCAAGTCTTCGGGAAGGTGGGCAATTCAATCGACGTGCTGGTCAACAACGCTGGAATCCTCACCACCAACGCGGTCGAGGACGAAAGCCTCGAGCAGTTTCAGCGCGTGATGCAGACGAACTATTTTGGCGCCGTGCGTTGCGTCAAGCAGGTGCTCCCGGCGATGCGGAAGCGGGGATCGGGCTGCATCATCAATGTGACGTTGATCGCCGGGCGCGTCGCCTACTTCGCGGAGAGCGCCTACTGCGCGTCGAAGTTCGCCCTGGAGGCGTTCACGGAGTGCCTGGCTCAGGAGGTCAAAGGCTACGGAATCAAGGTTGCTCTGGTAGAGCCCGGCATCATCGATACCCCGATGGCCACCACGAATTTGCCCCAATACAAACAGAACACGATCTACCCGCACGGGCGCCGGCTCCACGCATTCTTCACCAACCCCGAGAAGCCGGAGGCGTCTCCAACTCTCGTCGCGGAGGTGCTCCGCTACGTGATCGAGGGTGACGACCCGCGGTTGCGCTTCCCCGTTGGTCCAGACGCGCACTCTTTCCTGGGCTGGCGCGGCGCCTTGAGCGACGAGGACTGGGTTGGCCTCGGTGGCCTGCAGCGCGACGCAGACTACTTCGAGCGGGTCTTCACGGACACCGGAGTAGATCTGCGTTCAGCGTGATGTCCCGGGGGCCGATCTAATGAAGTGCCCCAAGTGCCAGACCGAGAATCAATCCAACTCGGCTTTTTGTGAAGGAGCAAAGAAATCTCTTTGTAGGATCCTCTCCCCGAATCACCACCGGCGACGAGGAGGAAAAATTTGAAGTGGGACCGGCGTCCCGCCGGTCATGCGATCGATCTGCGAGATCAGGCCGGCGGGACGCCGGCCCTACTTCAAACCTTGAACGCCAGAAGTTTACGGGCGGACGCGATTCTTGCGTCCGCCCGCTTCCTACAAACCGTAGGAATCGTAGCCTATGCCGCTTTCTTCTTGCGCCCGTTAGCTGCGCCTTCCTTGCGCACCGTAAAGCGGGCGTCGAGCTCGCCCATCTTCTCGACCACTCCGCCGTACTCCAGCTCGCTGTAGGGCAGCATCGCGGGACCCGAAAAGCCCTGATTGCGAATCTCGGCCGCCTTCTGCGAGACGTTGTTTCGCACCCAGTCCCAGAACGGATGGTCGAACAAGTCGACCGGCTCGGTGAACTTGCCCTCGTGCACACAGAATGCGGCTGCGGTCACGATCGCCGGGCCGTCGAAGAACGAAATCATTGAATTCAACTTGACCGGCATCAGCGGCCCGTGATGGCTCCCGCGCATCGTGCCGGCCACGTAATGCCCGATCCGGTACGGCGACAGGATTTCCCCCGTGGCGGGGAACACGCCCTGCGCGCGCACCAGCGCGACCGGATCATCCTTGCCGGTATAGGTGCCGGCGATATTGTGCAGCCGCGAGGTCGATACCACCGCGCCGACCTCCTGGCTGGCGCGGCTGCGGATCGATTCGACCACAAAGCGTTCGTTGTCGCGCAGCAGGCATGCGATGTCGTAAAGCTCGTCGGGCGCGTTCAGTTCGATCACACGGTCGCCCTCGGTATGGTTGACATCCATGATCGTGAAGGTAAATCCCTTCGCCATCTTGGGCGACAGCAGCAAACCCGAGCAGTGCATCGGATCGGCGAACGACAGGTACATCGGCAGGTTGTACGCGCCGGGGTCGGTCTTGTCGGCGGCGAAGAACACGAACGGCTCGTTGGGCCGCTCCTCGAATTCCATCTCGCACGAGGCGGGCCCCAGCCCGCGAACATTGCCCGAGAAGGCGTCCTTGAGCATGTCCTGCCCGGCGCCGTAGAGCCCCTGCTCCTTGGCCACGCGCGTTCCGGCCATAAAGGCGTCCCACGCCAGCTCGTGGATTTTGGGATTGTTGACGCCGTGCTCGTGCGACATCAGGATCGCCACGTCGTCGCCGGTGGTGCTGATATAGATGTCGCGCAGCAGCTTCTTGCCCTTGTCGCGCACGAAGCTCTCGATCGTTTCCCTGACTCGCGCGCTCGGCTTGATATGTCCGCCGATCGATCCGACGTCGGCCTTGATGACCGACAGTGTGGTCTTCATCGAAGATGTACCTCCGGGACTCTGCCCTGAATCTTTATTATTGATTGCTGCACAATACAGTGACACCGATTCTGCTCCGGCGCCGCTCCTTGTGTCATTCCCGCGCGCGTGCCTGGCGCGCGCAAGAGCCTGTCCCGAGGCCACCGAGGGAAATCCCGGATTCCGGTGTCCTCGTACGTCGCCGTTTTCTGTTCCCTCTCCCTCCGGGAGAGGGCGAGTCGCCACCGGCGCGGGGTGAGGGCGAACTGCCGCACACTTCCGCTCGATTCGCCCTCACCCGCGCGAGGACGCGCACCCTCTCCCGGAGGGAGAGGGGAGCGGACGCGGCGTCGCCCCCGGCGCATCCCACGCGCGAGAATGACACCGCGAAAGAATCGAGCAAGACCAGAATTGTCACTATGATATGCAGGGCTCAAGAATTCCTTCCTCACCGCTTCACGCGCTAGTTTTTGCGTGTCGAGCAGGAGCCGCATCCGCTGTTGCATCCGCCGCCCGCGCTTTTGGGGGGCTCGGAACCGAAGTAGTAGCCCTCGGCTTCGAGATCGTCCGCGCTCACCCAGCTCAGCGCGGCTTTCGCCACCGTGTCGCAATGCACGCACAAGCGCCGCTCGTCTCCGTCCTCGTCCAGGCCGATATAGGTAAGCACGCTGCGGCCGCACGTATCGCAGTACGCGGTCGGGAATGAGGCGGCGGTCAGAGCAGGCTCGCGCATTACCCTAAGCTGACCGGGTTATAGTAAACCTGCCCCGTTTGGTAAAGATCACGCAAAACATGACGGCCAACCGCATCTCCGCCGCCGAAGCGCTCGCGACGCGCCTGGAGGGGCGAAAAGTGGGCGCGTATGCGCTCGTACTTTCCGAGATGCGCCCGATTCGGCCCCGCGGCGGATGGCGCTACGTAAAAATTGCACTTCGCGACGGCCGGGGAAAGACTTCGACGGGCTCGCTGATGACCGGAATCGTCAGCGCGGGCGGACGCGGCGTCAGTCCGTGGATCGAATGCCGCCTCTTTCCGATCGTGATCTCCGGCCCGGCGGATTCTATCGACGCCCGCGCGCTCGGCCTGGAAGCAAAAATCGTCGCGATACTGGGCGATCTCATTCCCCCCGGCGGCCATTTGATGATCGACTACGAAAATCCGGGCCAGGAAGAAACCTTCGCCGAACTGGTCCTGCGCGTCCCGCCGCCAGCCAGCTACCTGGGCTCGATAATGTTCCAGGCCGGATTCCGCGGCGAGTTCAAAGACTGGTACTTCTCAGAGGGCGGCCACGAGGGCCCGCGGAAGCTCCAAGCCAACAAATCGCCGAACTCGACCGCCGCGCGCCAAGCGATCGCCAATCATCGCCGCGAGCTGTCAACGTTCGCGGCGCGCCCACCGCCGTCCGACCAGTCGCAGGCCGCGATCGTCAGTCGCGCCCAATCCCGCGCGCGCCGCTTGCTGAAGATTTTGGGCGCGTAAAGCGCCGATTGTGACGTGCGCAGGCAAGCCGGATAATCTGGTTTCATGAAAACGCGCATTTCATCGACGAAAGCCGCGCGATCATTTTCCGACCTTCTCAATCGGATGCGTTATCGCGGAGAAACTTTCGTGGTTGAGCGAAGAGGCCAACCGGTCTGCGAAATCGTTCCGGCCAGGCCGTCGAAATCCACGGTCGCCGATTTTGTCAAGCTGATGAGCTCGCTCCCCAAGCCTGACGAAGAGTACCTCGAGCTGCTCGAGCAGCGTGGTAGAACTCAGCGCAAGGTTGCCTCCCCGGGGAAACGACGATCCACTCGCCCCCCCAGCGCGCTGACGAGACTGCCGACGGCGAACCGTCCCTGCTGACATCTGCTCTCCCCGAGTTGGCGCCTCGCATTCTCATTCAGAGGCTCTCGGGTTTGCAAACGCTCGGGAAAGCCGCGCGAAACCTTTCCCAGAGTGGCGGGCAAATTCAAGACCGTGCCGAGCGGCCGTCTACGCGCTGGCGCTCGCAACGAGCGACGCGCGTCTCCTTTGCCGGGCCTTCCAAGGAGCCACCCAGGTGGGAATAAGCAGCCATTGACTGTCCAGGTGCATCCACTATACAGACTCTTGATTGACTTCACTGTGGGGGAGCAAAAAGGGGTCGCGACGCCCATCTGGTCCGCATATTCGCTCACGCCCGCCGAGACCTTCAAGAGTCAAATGAAAACGTTTCATACGAGCAAGAAAAAGAGCCTGGTTTTCGCCCTGCTGATCAGCCTAGTCGTGTGTTCTCCATGGACAGGTGCCGCGCAGATGATCCCGATTCAACCGCCGACAGCCACGCCGGCTTCCGCCGCTGACGAGCTAGTCGGTCGATACGAGCGCCTGAAATGTGGCGTGGTCTTGATTTCTTCGGAGAAAAGTGGTTCCGGGACCAAGGAAACAGGAACGGGCTTCTTCGTCGATGAAAAGGGGACCCTGATGACAGCCGCACATGTACTGTTCGAGCCTTCTTACCGTTTGAATCCAGATCATGAGGACAACGAAAAGGTCTGCGTTGATCTCGCCGCCAAGCACGACACGTTCACTGTGCATTTGAGCGAGGCGAGGTCCTTCAAGCTCAATCTGCCCGCCGTTGTCGCCTGCGATCATAATGCGAGCTTCGACCTAGCGTTCGTAAAGACCGGGGAATCAACCCCTTGCCATTTGAAAGTTAGCGAACGCTCTATGGATCCAAAAAGAGAGGATCGAATAAGAATCGGAGAGCACGTGATTTCAATTGGGTTTCCCTCGTTGGCTTTTGACGCTAAATCGCTTTTCGAAGGATTCGTAAGCTCAATTCGCTCGGGCGCGACGGACCCCATACACATTGGCGAGCTTCGAGATGATCCGCGTCAGGGGGTAAGGCGGGCGTTTCCCATTTTGCAAATTCAAATGCCCATAACACCGGGCATGTCTGGCGCTCCTCTTATAGACGACAAAGAAGAAGTGGTCGGTGTCATTACCGAAGTACTCCTTCCCCTACCAAAGGAACTCGCTCAGGCGATTAAAAATTACCGTCCGCAGGCAAATGGCGTCAATCGAAAGGCCCCTTCGGCTATGATGCTTTTGGAAGAACTGGCTTGGGTGTCGGTTGAGGGTCTTTCGACTGGCTCCGGTATTGCGGTCTCGCCTTCTGTCTTGTCCTCACCAACGCCCTTGGAGCTCATTTTAGAAGAGTACTGAAGTCGGATGAACTGGCTCGGGTGTCGGCAGCGGATCTTTTCGGCTGGCTCCGCTGTTGCGGTTTTGCCTTCCGCTGTCCGCTCGTCGAAAAGCCGCTGAGAGTATCTAAAGTAACTAGATCTGAAGCAGAAAACGACTTCCCACCAACATCAATGATGTCGCTCGCCTCTTCCAGCGTTAGCGCTTCCTTTGCATTTCTTTGGGATTTTTCCGCTTCCGATGTTGCCAACGGTCGAGCGCTGCCGAGCGCTGCCGATCCTCGGGGCGGCTCATTTGGCGCATTGGAACACTCCGCCAAGCCTACCAGGAGCGAGACTCCAAGCGCCAAACAAATTTTGCGTTTCATCGCCGCCCCCCTACAATATGTTAACTTTGCCGTACAACTTGACGACCCATTGCAAATCCCTAGCACAAAAACGACATCTGCCGCAATCGTCTGCACTAAATAATTTTATGATTTTATAGTTCAAACTAGCACGCTCGACCGGTTCTCTTCTAGGCTCTGAACTAGCTTTGCGCAAGCAGAAGGGCCGTCTGGCATAGAGCTTCTTTCAACAGTCTGCGCTAGTTGGTGCGTGTTGAGCTATGTTTGCGTCTCTAAATCCGCTGTCCCATCCAAGACCGACCGAACAGAACGGGAACCGGTTGAACCGTTAGAACCGACGGCAGATCGCGGTTCACGCCTTGGCACCCTAGCCCATCCCAACCAACCTTGCCCCCGGAAAACTCGCGGCCGGCTGGCCGGGCAGAAGTTCTGAGCATCGGCCGGTTGGCGGTTTCGGTCCGAACAGGCCGGACCGAGGTCGGGAACGCTGGCGGAACTCCGGCTGGCGTTGACCGCCGTGACCGCCTCCGAACTCCGGCGCGAAGCACTCGCGCCAGACGAGTCCTCCACTCGTTATTTGACCGATGTCGCGCCGGCGCCCTGAACTGATACATTTGGGAGCGACGCCAAACAGCAACGGTGCTAGCGTCTTATCGCTGGGGGTGTGGGAGCCGGCGCCAGGACCGCGTATGAAACTCTCCGGAGCAAAAGCAGCCGGGTTGGCGCTGGCCTTGGCGATTGCGATTCTCGCCACGCCCTCTCTATCGTCGGCTCTCAATCTCACCGGGACGGTCGTGAGCGGATCGTCGACGCCGATTTCCGGTTCCACCGTCACGCTGTACGCGGCTGGCGCCAACGGCTACGGCTTGGGCGCCAGCGTGCTCGGGACCGCGGCTACGAACTCCGACGCTGCCTACAACGTCTCCTTCACTTGCCCGGCGGGAAACCCGCAGACCTTTGTAACCGCGAGTGGAGGCAAGATCGGCGTGAATGCCGCCAACTCGGCCATCGGACTGATGGCGGCGCTGGGTCCGTGCAACAGCATTTCGGCCTCGACCAGCGTCACGATCAACGAGCTGACCACCGCGGCGGCCCAATGGGCGCTGGCGCAGTTCTTCGACTCTAGCGGGCATACCATCGGTGCGCCATCGACTAACGCGACCGGATTGAAAAACGCCTACGCCGGCTTCGGCAACCTGGCTAGCATCACGCCGGCCACTCTGTCGGTGAGCGGCAATCCGTCGAGCTTTCTGCCCACCGCGGCGGCCTGCAACTCGGCCTCGCCGCCGGCGAACTGCGACGGGCTGAAGCGACTCGACACGCTGGCCAACATCCTGGCGGGATGCGTCGAGAGTTCCGGATCGTCATCGACCGCATGCGTGCAGCTCTTGTGCGATGCCACCCCGGGGCTGACCTTCATCGGGGGAGAAGCGGCCCCTGGGATGTGCTCGGGAACTCCCACGATCACCGACACGCTGGGAGCGGCGCACCTGATCGTCACCAACCCGGCGAACAACGTGAGCGCGCTGTACGGATTGGCGTCGGTGAGTGCGCCGTTCGAACCGACGCTGGCGGCGGCGCCCGACGGATGGGAGATGGCGCTCAGGTTTGCCCCCGCGTCCGCAGCGTTCGACGATCCCATCCCGATAGCGCTAGATGGATCCGGTAACGTCTTTGTGGCGAATTACGGCGGCGCCAGCGTGAGCGAGCTGACCGCGGCGAGCGGCTACGCTACCGGCCTCAACTTTGCCCCGGCGGGCGCGCAGCTCAGTACACCGCACTCGATGGCGCTGGACGGATCGGGCAACGTCTTTGTGGCGAATTACGGCAGCGGCAGCGTGAGCGAGCTGACCGCGGGCAGCAGTCCCCCTTACGGCACGGGCCTCAATTTCGCCCCCGCGGATGCGTCGTTCTACGACCCCTTCTCGCTAGCGCTGGACGGATCCGGCAACGTCTTCGTGGCGAATGAGGTTGGCAACAGCGTGAGTGAGCTGACCGCGGGCAGCAGTCCCCCTTACGGCACGGGCCTCAATTTCGCCCCCGCGGGTGCGTCGTTCAGCAGCCCCTTATCGCTAGCGCTGGACGGATCCGGCAACGTCTTCGTGGCGAATTACAGCGGCGCCAGCGTGAGCGAGCTGACCGCGGCGAGCGCTTACGCCGCCGGCCTCCATTTCGCCCCCGCTGGCGCGTCGTTCAGCAACCCCGAATCGATAGCGTTAGACGATTCCGGCAACGTCTTTGTGGCGAACACGTCAGGTAACAGCGTGAGCGAGCTGACGGCGGCGAGCGGCTACGCCACCGGCCTCCACTTCGCCCCCGCGAGCGCGTCGTTCAACGAGCCCGTCTCTCTAGCGCTGGATGGATCGGGTAACGTCTTTGCGGCGAATTACGCCGGCAACAGCGTGAGCGAGCTGACGGCGGCGAGCGCTTACGCCACCGGCCTCAACTTCGCCCCCGCTGGTGCGGCGTTCAACGTCCCCTACTCGATAGCGCTGGACGGGTCCGGCAACGTCTTTGTAACGAATGAGTTGGGCCAAAGCGTCGGCGAGATCCTGGGTCTGGCCAAGCCGGTCGTCACGCCGCTCCAGGCCGCCTTGCCGCCGGCGCCGCCGCCGGGCGTGGTGACCTCAACCACCACCGACACGGGTCCGAACGGGAACACCAGCGTGACCGCAACCCTGCCCAACACAGCGCAGGCCGGCGAGTTTATGCTTGCGACGGTCGCCATCGAGAGCGAAAACCCCCAATGCACGGTCGGCGCCGCCCCTCCGTTCGCGTGCTGTACGGGAGCGGGGACCGGGACCTGTCCGCTGGCGTCGGAAGCCACGATCATTGCGCCCTCGAACGCGCAGTGTATTGCCGCCAATAACCCGGCCTCCTGCTGCACGGGCGCGGGGACGGGAACCTGCAATTGGACCCTGGTTGACACAGGGACTTGCGGTAGTCTGCAAACCGCCGTCTATAGCAAGTTCGTCCAGGCAGGTGAAACCGCGACGACTGAATACACCTGGAATTTCCAGGCGTCGGGCAATCCTGCGAGTTACCTGGGCGACGCCGGCATTACCTTGTTTGCGAGCGTAGGCGCGACCCCGGTGGAAAACTTCGGGCATTCCTGCACCACCGCAAGCACGAATCTGAGCGCACCGGCTATAACCACCACTCAGAACAACACGCTCAACACGCTTTTCTGGTCAATCACGAATAACAACTCAATTACGATCCCGGCTGGCTACCAACTGGTTTACGATCACAACGTTACAGGGACAGGCCCGGACATCGCGAACGATACTGAGCTCATCGCGGCGAGCGGAACGAATACGGGCGCCCAGTCATCGACTGCTGTCGTTGCCGGAGACAGTCTCGGGTTTCAACTCAATCTAGCGCCGCTGGTCTCATCGACGCCAACACCAACACCTACACCGACGCCAACACCTAGTCCCTCGGCGACGCCTACGCCCACGCCGAGCCCATCACCTACGCCGACTCCAACTCCCGCGCCGACTCCAACCCGGACACCTACGCCGAGTCCGACACTTTCACCGACACCAACTCCTACGCAGGTCCCAACGCCGACCGCGACTCCGACCGCGACCCGGACACCAACTCCTACGGCTACTCAGACTCCGACTCCGACGCCATCACCGACGCCCACTCCAACTCCCACGCTAACCCCAACTTCCACACCAACCTCGACTCCGACGGCCACTCCGTCACCGACACCAAACCCGACCCCGACGCCTACCTCGACGCCTTCACCAACGCCCACTCCCACGCCGATCCCACCTCCGACGCCGACGCCAATACCAACACCTACACCGACCCCCGGATTCGCATGCGGCCCGGCCTCCGCGGCTGCTGAGGCCCTGGCGTGGGAGCCTGACAAGGCGACCAGCGGCAAGCCGCCAACTATCAAGGCGATCAGCTTCGGCAAGCAGGCGCTGGGCTCTTCAATCGCGCCGGCGACCGCGGCTCTGGAAAACACCACCGGCAAGGCGCTGACCGTCACCGGTATCACTCTCAAGGGCGACTCCGCTGATTTCGGCGAGAATGATGGCTGCACCGGCCAGACGCTCCAGCCCAACACCAGTTGCTACATCTCGGTGAGTTTCAAACCCACGAAGCGGGGTGGGCGCAGCGCCTCGCTGAGGATCACCTTCACCAGCGGTCCCAAGGTGACAGTCAGGCTCTCGGGCACCGGGGAGACTCCCAAAGTCGCGTCGCTCAGCTCCAAATCACTGGCGGCGTTCAGCCAGGTAACCCTCAACGGTTCGGGCTTCGCGCCGAATGCACCGGTACTGGTCACCTTTAGCGAAAAGCTCAAGGGCAAGACGGTGCTCTCGATTCCCGAAGCTGCCGCGCAGAACAACGGCGCGTCGATTTTGGTGACGGCACCGCCGTTGATCGATCAAGCCACCGGCGATCTGGCGGCGGGCAGCGCCGCGCTCAGCCTGGAGGAGACGCTGACTTCCGGGACGACGCTGAGCGCGAAATCGCCGTCACTCAAGATAACCGTGCCGCCTACGAACTCTTCGTTGTCACCCGAACAAGCCACCTTGGCCTTCCTCCAAGGCGAGGAGGGATTCGCCACGCAGCTTGAGACCGCGGTGGCCGGCACCCAGCTGGCCTCGCTTTCGGGCTCGCTGGGCGATCTGGTGGGATCGCTCGAGGCGCTGATCTCGGCGATCAGCAGCAGCACCGCCTCGACCACGCTGGGAAGCGTGAACGGAGTCAACGTCACGGTCGGCCAAAGCGCTTTGACCACGGCCGAGACCCAGCTTCTGGCGATGCTCACGACGCTGGCCGGCGCAGGCGGATCGCAATCGGCCGCCGTATCGCAGTTCGGCCCCGCGATCGGGCCGCAGGCCAGCGGCAGCGGATGTCTGGCAGCGCAAGCCCAGCAGGCGCTGAACGATACCGGCAATCCGGCCGCGTTTACCAACGACATCGCGCAGTTGTTCCTGGCCTCGGAGACTTCGCCGGCCTGCCAGCAGCCGGGGGCGGCCGCCGCAGCAGCCGCGATCGTGAACGGCGCTGTAGGTGTAGCGCTGGGGATTCTCTCGCAGGCCGGCAATCCGCAGGTGGCCACGCTGGCACCGGCGGAAGCGCTGCTGTATGCCAACCTCGGTCCGGGCGGACTGTTGATCAGTATCGGCGTCTCGCTAGGACAGACCTCGGATCAGGCGCGCCTGGCGGTAGAGAGCTCGGTGCAGACCTTCAATCTAGGCTCCAGCAATCAGGTCAGCACCGTCGTGATGCAAGGCCAGGGTCTGTTGCAGAATACCTATGCCAGTGTCCGTCAGACCGCGACTTCATTCGATCAGGCCGCGCCGCCGTTCGACGGCACTTACTCGGGCAACTTCAGTGGCACGCAGTTCTTCACCGGCGGGATCTCCTGTCCGATAAGCGGCGCGCTGGACCTGGGCGTGGCCGGCTCGACGATCACTACGACGGCGCCCGCGGCGGGCAGCGGCACGCTGGACAACGACAGCGGCAGCTTCACGATTGACGGTATCGGCGCAGCCGGCGGGTCGTGCTCGTTTACGGGAACCTTTTCGGTGGGCGCTGCCGGAGCTGCGACCGCGTCCGGCACCTGGTCGTGCACCGCGCCCGCATCCTCCTCCGGCTTCACCTCCGCCAACGGCACCTGGTCCGCCTCCAAGCAGTAGTTCCTCCACTCGTTCATTTGGCCGAGGTGGCCTCGCCGGTGTGAACTGATACATTTGAACCGACTCCATTTTCCCGGAGGAAACCGCCGTGAACCCGAGCGAGATTGACCTGCTGGACCCGGACCGCTTTGTCCAAGGCGTGCCGCATGAATGGTTCACCTACCTGCGGCACAACGCGCCGATCTACAAGCATCCGGAGCCCCGCGGCCCCGGTTTCTGGGTGGTGACCCGCTATCGCGATCTGGTCGAGGTCAACCGCGAGGCCCAGACCTATTCATCCGAGCAGAAGCGCGGGGGGGTGGTCGTGCTGGAGCAAGGCAACACCAGCCTCACCGACGAAGGGCGCATGATGCTCACGATGGACCCGCCGGAACACACCCGCTATCGCAAGCTGGTCAACCGCGGCTTCACGCCGCGCATGATCAACGCGCTCGGCGACTCGATTCGCGAAACGGTGACCGAAATTCTCGACAAGGCGGTTGACAAGGGCTCGTGCGATTTCGTGCTGGAGGTCGCCGCTGAGCTGCCGCTGCAGGTGATCGCGCAGATGCTGGGTGTGCCGTTCGAAGATCGGCACAAAGTCTTCGAATGGAGCAATCGGCTGATCGGCAGCCGCGATCCCGAGTATGCGGTCAGCGAAGAGCTGGCGCGCGGCGCGGCGCTCGAGATGTTCATGTATGCGCAAACCCTCGCCGAGCAGCGCCGCAAGGATCCTCACGACGACATCATCACCACCCTGCTGGCCGAGGCCGACGGCGACCGGCTGTCCGAGATCGACTTCAATATTTTCTTCCTGCTGCTGGCGGTGGCCGGCAACGAGACCACGCGCAACGCGCTGTCGCACGGCTTGTATGCGCTGATTCAGCATCCCGAGCAATACGCGATGCTGGTCGATGACCCACGGCTGGTGCCGTCGGCGACCGAGGAAATCCTGCGCTGGGCCTCGCCGGTGATGTACTTCCGGCGCAACGTGACGCGCGACGCGGAACTGCACGGGCAGCAGCTCAAGGCCGGCGACAAGCTCAGCATCTGGCACATCTCGGCCAATCGCGACGAAGAGATCTTCGACGAGCCCTTCAAGTTCGACATCAAGCGCGACCCCAACGAGCACGTGGCGTTCGGCGGCGGCGGACCGCACTATTGCCTGGGCGCCAACCTCGCGCGGCTGGAGATGAACATCATGTTCGAGGAGCTGGTGAAGCGCGTGCCGCGCGTCGAGCAAATCGGCGAAGTCAAGCGCCTGCGCTCGAACTTCATCAACGGGATAAAGCACCTGCCGGTGCGCTTCGGACACAGCGCGGTGAGAGCCGCGGTGTGAATCGGGCCTCGCGCGCTCTAGTCGCTGTAGAAAATGGGTCGAAGGTCTTCTGCCGAGACGTAGCGAAGCGCCTGGCGATGAATCCCGGCAAGGGTCCCCTTGTCCAGTTCCGGATGAGTGGGGATCGTTAGCGTTTGCCGCGTGCCATCAGTCAGCACGTGGCGCAGTTTGACGTGGCTGCCCTTCCGCCCGACAACCGCAAACCCGAGTCGAGCGAAGGCGGTGATTAGCTGAGCGCCAGAGAGGCGCTTAAGCTTTGGCACCGATAGCGGTGTCCAGTTCGAAAGTTGCGACTACAGCGGGGTTCGGTTCCAGCCCGAAGTCCGAGGGGTCTTCGCCCTCGAGCTGCAATGCGATCGCTTCCTTGAGATTCGCAGCGAGTTCGTCGAGCGTCTTCGCTTGCGTTACGACCGGCAGGTCCAGACATTCCGCGACGTAGAATTGTTCGCCCCGGAAAATCCTGACCTGGATCACCTTCTTCATCGGACGTCCCACGGCGATCATAAACCGCGAATCTGTTCGGCGCAACGAACGCGCTGCGGTCGGTACTGTCCGAATTAGGGTAACAACATACTTGACTAACCCGCCTATCCTTGCTATATTTCAAGCATGGAAACGAACACGATAGCGACCCCGCGAACCTTCCTTGATGCGGTTCGGTACTTCAAAGACCCCGACGTATGCCTTCGGTTCTTGGCTCAACTGCGCTGGCCTGACGGCATCGTGATTTGCCCGATCTGCAACAGCGCCAAGGTCCATTTTCTGGCGAACCAGCGCCGCTGGAAATGCAGCGTTCCGCACGACCGGCGGCAGTTCAGCATAAAGGTCGGAACGCTCTTTGAGGATTCGCCCATCGGCCTCGAAAAGTGGCTTCCCGCCGTCTGGCTGCTGACCAACTGCAAGAACGGCATTAGCAGCTACGAAATCGCGCGCGACCTTGGCGTCACGCAGAAAACCGCGTGGTTCATGTTGCACCGGGTTCGCAAAGCCATGCAGCGTGGAACCTTCTGGACCAAACTGGAAGGCGAGATTGAGGCCGACGAATCGTTCATCGGCGGACTCGCGCGCAACATGCACAAGAACAAGAAGGCCAAGATCACCGGCACGGGCGGAGCGGGCAAAGCGATCGTGATGGGCATCTTGGATCGGAATACCCGCGAGGTTCGCGTTAAGCACGTCTCTGATACGCGACGCGACACCTTGCAAGCTGAGATACGGAAGCACGTCAAACCGGGCTCCGATGTTTTCACAGATGCGTGGGTCGGATACCTCGGCTTGGACCGCGAGTACGTACACAAGGTAATCGATCACGCGGAAACCTACGTGAAGGGAAACATCCACACGAACGGGATCGAAAACTTTTGGTCGCTGTTGAAGCGTGGATTGAAAGGAACGTACGTTAGCGTCGAGCCGTTCCACTTGTTCCGCTATCTGGACGAGCAGGCATTCCGATACAACAACCGCAAGACTGATGATGCTGGCCGGTTCGCCCAAACGCTGGGGTCGGTGGTCGGGCGTCGGCTGACGTACAAGCAGTTGACCGGCAAGACCGAACCGACCGGCGAATCCCTTAGTTGAGCGTCGGCAGAACCGGGGCAAGCGCGGGCGCACGCTTCCAATTGCGGCCAAGCCGGGCGTAAAATCGCGGCATGGCAAAAGACGCCCAACCCAGTTCCCACTCATCTTTCCAGCGGTTCGAGCGGGTAATGAAGGCGCTGATCGCGGTCCCGAAAAAAGAAGTGGCCGCACAGACCGGTAAGGTACGCAAGCGCGCCAAGACGCCAAAGCGGTCTCGACGAGCGAGCTAGCGAAGGGGAACGCATGGCAACCGTTTGCGATGACTGCCGCGCGGGAATTCACGCCCATACGCCATTCTCGCGAATGGTAGTGTTTGGCGGCACCAACAAGTGCCCCTGCAACATATGCTTGCAGGCGAATCAAATCGGCTGTCTCTATGCGCTTTTTGTTCTCGCCTTCATCGTTGTTCTCTTTCTCTTGGCTCTTAGGCTGTTCGTAATCCCTTTGGCACATGCTGACTCGACAAGCCGTAACGCTAACAACTTCTTGCGAAGCCGGATTGTTCTCGGCCAGTGACGGAAGAAGAGAAAGACAGGCTATTACTTTTGTCATTGCTCAGCGATCGGCTAGACTACGTTGGGGCGATTATGGGGGGCTTGACGGATAGACGGTAATGCGCTATATTTCATTTCATGATGACGCTCAGACAGTTGATGGAAACCTTCCCGACGAACGATGCCTGCAAGCAATTCCTGAAGGAGCGCCGCTGGCCGGACGGGCGGGTTAAATGCCCACGTTGTGGCACGCCGGACAAGGTTTACAAGATCGCCCAGCCGTGGAAATGGGAGTGCGCGAACAAAGCCTGCCGCAAGGGTAACGCCTATCGGTTCTCGATCATCGCGGGAACCATTTTCGAGAACACGAACTACCCGCTCAAGACGTGGTTTGAAGTTCTCTGGCAGATACTCAACTCCAAGAAGGGAGTTAGCGCGCTTCAAATCCAACGCCAGATCGGATGCGGCGACTATCGCACGGCGTGGTACATGTGCCATCGCTTGCGCGCGGCGATGTACGATCCCGATTTCCAGCAGCTTATGGGGATCGTTGAAGTAGATGAGACGGGCATCGGCGGCAAGGACAAAAACCGCCATTGGGACAAGAAGCAGCACATTACCGGCCTGAGCGGGAAGGCGACAGTGATCGGAGCCATCGCGCGCAAGGGAAACGTAGTCTGTCAGGTAATCGAGCAGACCGATGCTGCAACGCTCAATCGGTTCGTGCGCAAGGTTGTGAGCGACAAGGTTGATCTGGTCGCGACCGATGAAGCTCTTGGCTATGCGTCTTTGGACAAGCTCGGCTTTAAGCACAAGATAGTCGGTCATTCGGTCGGCGAGTATGTACGCGGCGAGGTACATACCAACAATATCGAGAATTTCTGGTCGCTGCTTAAGCGCGGAGTCATCGGCACCTTTCATCACGTCAGCAAGAAATACCTGCCGCTGTACCTCGCGGAATTCCAATTCCGCCATAACAATCGCAAAAACCCCGACATCTTCGGCGAGGCGATAGCAGGATGCTGAAGCGTCCGAACTGGCGGATGCTTCTGCATCACGCATCCAGACGGCCCGCGCAACTAAGCCTGCAATTCCCGAAGGCGAGGCGCTATGTCTAAGAGCCGATACGCGCAAAAGATCGTGATGTTCTACTGTCGCCCCTGCGCTGAATATCATTTCAAGACGCATCCGCACTACCGGGCGATGAAGCGGCGCGCGGCCAAACGGTGCAACGCTAAGGCGGTTGTGGCTCTGATCGTTGCGCTGCTGCTTTATCCCTTGACCGCTCTGGCTGGGAAATCGGATAAGCTGGCCAGTTGCAATATCGTGGCGAACCTGGCGCGGACCATTGCCGAAAAGCGCGATGAGGGCGTGACTTCGGATGAGATCAGGGCCACGATGGCCGGAACCAAGCTCCCGCCCGGACAGAAGGACATGGTGGAGGGATTGATAACCATAATCTACGGCGACGATAGCCTGACGCCGGATAAGGCCGCTGCCGCTGCGCTCACCGGATGCATGGGCGATGCTGAGCAGTGATCTGGCGCGGATCATTGCTTGCCGTCCTGTCTTAGCAATGTGGGAAACTCTGCGTAGTGAAGCCTGTCAGCGGAATCCTTGAATCGAACCTGCCAGTCCAAGTCTTGCAATAACGCGAGCATTTCAGGCTTGAGGCGAAAGCTGATTGTCCCATATATCTTAAGTCCGGCGGGCAGGAGAGCCATAGCAACTGAGCGGCCCGGTTCTATGTCGATCTCAACCTTGCCACAGATGAGTTTTCCCCGATGCTCAATTCCCCATTCGGTAGCCATGCTCGGTATGCCATCGGTCGGATTCCTAAGGCGTACAGATAGGGCAAGGTTGCAATTGGACGGCCAGTAATCCACTTTCCCATACGCAGGACCATTCTCGAATTCAATGCCTTGAATTGTTGCGACGAGTGTCGGCAGCAACGACGGAGGGGTGGATAGTGCGCCTTCAGCCTCCAAGCTTAGGCGCTTTCGGTATTCGTCGCGCCAAGCCAAAAACATCGCGTAGAAGAGCAACAAACCGGCGGCGTACTCATACACACGGGGCGCAACCACCGTTCCGCTCATTTCGGAATAGACCGCAAGCAGTCCTATTAAAACGCCGCCGATCAATTCTTGCACCCAATGCTTTCGGACTGCCTTGAGCCATTGCAACAACTCGGCCATGTGCGGCATTCTAAACGACCCGGTCCCCATCCGTCAAGCCCCCCATAATCGCCTACGTTGGCGACTGTTTCCTATGTCCCCTTTGCAGAACGTTCCCCCGGATGGATCGAGAGAGTTTGTTTGAGCACGTGGATAAGGCGCACCCTAATTGCTTCCCATTAAGTGAACGCTCTCACCATAAGTTCACGCGCTTAAGTTGATCCCAATTCGCGTCTATGCCTGCGGCATCCCACAGTTCGGGTTTCCACATTATTCCGTAGCCGGGCTCAGGGGCCGACAGAAGGCGGGTAAGCAACGCGCCCATCTCGTCTTTGCCGGTCTTTATCTTCTCGCGCATGTACCGTGTTGTAAGGTTGGCGAGAATATCCGCAGCCTGAAGTGGCGAGAGGTATTCGTCGTCGCCAAATGCAATCGCGCCAATCAGCTTTTTGACATCTGGCCGAATTTTACGCAGGCGTGAGATTTTCCTGTAACATTGAATCGAGTATTCCTCATCTTCATCGAACATAAGGAACATGCGTGCTGTTCTGTCTCCGATCCACCGTTTGCAGGCATCGTTCATCGAACCGAGGATTCGTTCGATAGCAAACAGCGCCGGGTCTGCATTCGGCTTGCCTATCAATTCATATTTTCTTCGGAAATAAGGACCGTCTATGCCGATTGCGAAGCCAGCAATCATCTGAGTGCGAATTGCATCAATGAATTCGACCAGCACCTCGGCGGTCTTTTCTTGGCTCCAGTTTCGTTTATGGCATTCAGAAGAAAACTCGGTCATGTGAATGAACATGAATTGATGCTTTTGGAGCAACTCATTCCAACGATCGTTAAACTCGCCCCAACCTTTATCGTCTGACAAATAGCCACAGAGGCAGATGAAGCCGTTTCCATCGTGCCATTTGCCACTCTCATCGAAATATGCGTGGAGTGACATTGTTAGCCGGATGCCCTCCTGCGCTTGGAAGATCGTATGGCGCGCCATTGCGTGCCAGCCTTCAAGCAGGTTCTCGCTGTCCGCCGCATGGTATTTTCGGAAGGCCATTCTACCGGCCCTCCCGTTCTGCTCGAACCATACCCCATCGGGTCGGGGTTAGGCAAGTATATTGTTGCCCGAATTAGGACAACTAGGACAGCACCCTGCGGTCGGTAGTGGTGTTGGCAACGGGCCGGCACGGAGGCTGGCCCCTACAAAATGTAGGAGACTCCATCTAGAGGTAGTGGCCGGCGTCCCTGCCGGCCATCCGACTTCAAAAGCGCCCACTACCCTCCGGTCGGGCGTCATCACGATCTGACGTACGGCTCTCCTAGCGCGCTGGGCGCTTGGGCTTGGCCGCCGACGCCGGCGAGCACCAGCAGCGTGAGCGCGTAGGGCAGCGCGAGGAAGAGCTGATACGGCACCGCGGTACCGAGCGCCTGCAGCGCGAACTGGAGCGCCATCGCGGCGCCGAACAGGATCGATGCCGCCGCCAGGCCCCACGGATTCCAGCGCCCCAGGATCACGACCGCCAGCGCGACGAACCCGCGCCCGGCCGAAATTCCCTCTACAAAAGTGTTCGCATAGGCGAGCGTCAGGTAGGCGCCGCTGAGCCCGCTGAGCACGCCCGACGCCAGCAGCGCGTGCCATCGCAGGCGCGCAACCCCCAGTCCAAGCGCGTCGGCGGCTTGCGGGCTCTCGCCAGCCGCGCGCAGCTCCAGCCCATAGCGCGTCCGCGACAGTATCCAGGCGATCACCGGCACCATCGCGAAAGCCGCGTAGACGATTACGTTGTGGCTAAACAGCGCGGCTCCCAGCAGCGGGATTTTAGCGAGCGACCCCAGCGGCAGCGGCCCGAGCGCATGCACCGTAAAGGCCCGGCCCGTGGCCCCGAACATCCGGCGATAGAAGACGCCCGTGATTCCCAGCGCGAGGATATCAAGCGCGGTGCCCGCCACGACTTGGTTCGCGCCCAAGTTCACGGCCAACACCGCTAGCGTCCCATTGATCGCAACCCCGGCGGCGATTCCGGCCAGGATTCCCGCCGCCACGCTGCCGCTGAACCACGCGGTGGCGAGCGCCGCGAAAGCCCCGCACAGCATCGCGCCCTCGATTCCGATATTCAGCACGCCGCTCTCTTCGACCAGCAACTCTCCGAGCGCCGCGAGCAGAATCGGTGTGGCCATGCTGATCGTCGCGGTGAGGAATGCGTCAAGCATCTGAACCTTGCGCGGCCGGCCGTTCGGGGACATCTGCGGCGCGCCGGATGCTGATCGCGGCGCTCAGCCGGGAAAATGTCGTGGTGTCGAAGGCGAGCAGGATCAGGATCACCATCCCCTGGATCACTTGGACCAGCACCGGCGACACGCCCTCTGCGCGTTGCATCGCCTGCGAACCGTTGTCGAGTGCTCCGAACAGCAGCGCGGTCAGCAGCAGACCCGAGGGGCTCAGACGGGCGAGCAGCGCCACGGCGATCGCCTCGTAGCCCCATCCAGGCGAAACCTTCTCGTAGAGCCGATGGGTAATCGCAGCGATTTGCACCGCGCCGCCGAGGCCCGCCAGCGCGCCGCTGAGCGCCATCACCAGCGTGGTGAGCCGCGCGATTGGGATGCCGAAAAACGCGCTCGCACGGCGATTGAGGCCGACCGCGCGCAATTCGAATCCGAACCCGGTGCGAAACAACAGCGCGCTGCATCCGAGCGCCAGCGCGACCGCCAGCAGCATCCCGAGGTTGAGCCGACTCGGCTCGAAGAAGAGGCTTAACTGCGCGTTCGAGGCGATCGGCGTGCTCGCGGGATAAGCGCGCGAGGCTTCCATCAGCGGGCCGTGCACCGCCCAGCTCAGCAACTGCGCGGCGACGAAGTTGAGCATGATCGTGCTGATCACTTCGTTAACGTCGCGGCGCGCGCGGAGCCATCCGCAGACTCCGCCCCACGCCGCGCCGCCGATCGCGCCGGCGGCGAGGATCGACACGATCGCGATCGGATGGGGCAAGCCGCCCAGATACGGGCCGACCGCGCCCGCCAGCAGCGCGCCGATCGTGAGTTGGCCGTCGGCGCCGATATTCCACATCGCGCCCTGAAAGGCGAGCGCGACGGCCAGCCCCGTGAAAACCAGCGGCGTGGCCTTCACGATCGTGTCGGTGCACGCCAGCCAGTTGCCGAAAGCGCCGGTGGCCAGCGCGGCGAACACCCCAAGCGGCGATGCGCCCAGCGCCAAGAGGACGATCGAGATGAGCGCGGCGGCCAATGCCAGCGCGGCGAGCGGCTTCAGCAATGCGGCGAGCATGCGGCTATCAATCCCACGCGCCTGCGATCAGCATCCCGAGCCGTTCCGGGTTGCGCTCTGCGGGCTCGACTTCGCGCAGGCGGCCGCGGCTCAGCACCGCGAGCCGATCGCTCAGCTCGAGCAACTCATCGAGGTCGCTGGAAAGCAGCATCACGGCGCCGCCGGCCGCGGCGAATCTCACCAGCGTGCGATGGACCTCTGCGGCAGCGGCCAAGTCGAGCCCGCGGCATACGTCATGCGCTACCAGCACGCGCGGCTGGGTAGCCAGCGCGCGCGCCACTCCCAGGCGCTGGCGATTCCCGCCCGAGAGGGACGCGGCGGTGACTTCGGGACCGGCCGCGCGAATCCGAAAGCGCGCGATAAGATCGCGGCAAAGGTCGAGCGCACCGCGCCGGTCAAGCCATCCGCGCCGCACCAGACGGCGGCGGATCGGGCGCGCGAGCAGCAGGTTTTCCCACAGCGCCATCGCGAGGATCAACCCGTCGAGGTCGCGATTCTGCGGGATCACCGCGATCGGGGCGGTTTCGCCGGCGCGCGCGTCGGACAGCGCCACGCGGCCCGCAGTGGCGCGCCGCGCGCCTGCCAGAATCTCCACCAATTCGGTCTGGCCGTTACCGTCGACTCCCGCGATCCCGGCGATCTCGCCGCGCCGAACCGCGAAGCTCACGCCGTCAAGGATACGCCGGCCGTCGTGGTCAAGCGTGAGATCGTGAATCGCAAGCGCGATGTCGCCCGTCGCATGAGTGGCGCGTGCTTCGTCGGCCGCCAGCTCGCCGACCATCAGGCGCGCCAGTTCCGCGACAGCGGCGCCTGCCGCTTCGCGAGTCGTCACCACCCGCCCCTGCCGCATCACAGTGATTCGGTCGGCGACCGACAGCGCCTCGGCCAGCTTGTGCGTGATCAAAATTACGATTCGGCCCTCGTCGCGCAGGCGGCGCAGCGAATCAAGGAACGGCGCGACCTCGGTCGGTGCCAGCGCTCCGGTCGGCTCGTCGAGAATCAACACGCGGGGATTGAAGCTCAGCGCGCGCAACACTTCCAGCCGCACCCGCTCGGCGACCGAGCGTTGCTCGACGGTGCTGCCGCGTGCCGGCAGGCCGAAGCCGATCTTCGCGGCCAGCGCGGCGGCGCGCGCCGCCGTCAGCTCCAAATCGAGCCGGCGCGAATCAGCGCAGAACCCGCCCAGCGCCAGATTTTCCTCCCAGCTAAAGCGCTCGAAGAGCATCGAGCTTTGATGAACCGCGGCGATTCCAGCCTTGAGCGCGCTGCCGGGCGAGCCGGCACGGAGCGGACGGCCATCGAGCGCGACGGCGCCTGCGTCGGGGCGCAAGCGGCCGGCCAGCACGTTGGCAAGCGTAGTCTTGCCGGCGCCGTTCTCGCCGAGCAGAACGTGAATCTCGCCGGGCCGGGCCTCGAAATCGACACCGTCGAGCGCGAGCGTGCGCCCGAAGCGTTTGGATATTCGGCTGGCGGTCAGCAAATCAGCAGCAATTCAAGTCGGTCAGCCGGTGGAAGACGGATGGGTCGGCACATGATGTGTGCGCACGTAATCCAGCGCCTGCTCGCGGCTGGCCAGAGCGCCGTCGAGCTGGAGATCTTCGACCTCGCGCAGGATCGCCTTGAAAGGCGGACCAGGCCTGAAGCCCAGCGCGATCAAATCGTCGCCGTTGATCAGCCGCGGCGGCCGGATCTCCTCGGCGGAAAAACGCGCGCGCGCGCGGCGGCAGAAATGGTAGTAGCCGAGGTACGAGTTCGAGGCCATCGCGTCCATCCGCGCCAGCTCCAGCAACTCGTCGAAGCCGTCTTCCGCGAGCATCCGCTTGAGCGTGGCGGGCCTCATCCGGGGCGCCATGCAAAGCCGCAGATGATCGTGCACCAGGTACGCGACGCGCTCCTGCACGAAACGCGAGCGCTTAAGCCGCCGCATGATCTCGGCGGCCATCTCGCCGCCGCGCTCGGTATGGCCATAGAACGTCACCTTGCCGTTGGTGATCGCGCGGCACGGAGGCTTGGCGATATCGTGAAACAGCACGCCGAAAGCGAGCGTCTCGGAGCATCCTGGTTCGAGCATCGCGACCGCCAGCCGGGTGTGGACGTAGACATCGCCCTCGGGATGGAAATTCTCGGGCTGCGCGCATCCAACCATCGCGGCCACTTCGGGCAGCAGCGCCTGCATCAGGCCACTCTCGAGCATCTGATCCAGCCCGCGCGACGCACCGCCCTCAGTCATGATCATCACCAGCTCTTCGCCGATCCGCTCGGCCGCGATCGCGGTAATCGACGCGGCGGTGCGCTTGATCGCGGTCCAAGTCGCCGGGTCGATCGCGAAATCCAACCGCGCAGCAAAGCGCACCGCGCGCAGAATTCGCAGCCGATCCTCGTCGAAGCGCTCGTAGGGGTCGCCGATCGCGCGAATCAGGCCGGCGCGCAGATCACGCATCCCGCCGACCAGATCGATCACCCTATCGGTGAGGGGATCGAAGTACATCCCGCCGATCGTGAAATCGCGCCGGAGCGCATCCTCCTCGATCGTGCCGAAGCGGACCGCGGAGGGATGGCGGCCGTCGGTGTAGGGCGCGTCGGCGCGGAAGGTCGCGACTTCGAACTGATCGCTGCCGCTCAGCACGACGATCACGCCGAAGCGCGCGCCGACCGCGATCGTTTCGTCGAACAGGTCCTGCACCACTTCGGGGCGGGCGTCGGTCGCGATATCGTAGTCCTTGGCCTCCACGCCCAGCATCCGATCGCGCACGCATCCGCCAGCCAAGTAAGCCTTGAAGCCCCCCTCATGAAGGCGCCGCACGATGTGCAGCGCCTTATGCTCTTTTTCCGGAGACATGCTCGCGGGAACAGTCTACCAGTCCAGCCGTCCCCGCGCGCCGGGTGAGAAGGCTGGGTGCTGTCTGAATCAGGGCAACCGGGGAGGGAAATTATGACACTTATTTGGCTTCGTCGGGAAAGTTAGCTTTGGGCATTTGGTTTTTTTTGCCTTCGCGTTCCTTCCCCTGCGCTTGGCGTCCGTAAAGGAACATGCCCACAAGAGTGGCCGCGTCTCCACCAATGAGCGCAAACCCAGCAATATTACGACCTTGGAGGAGAAGATAGGCGCCCGTGACGATGATGAGTGTGCTCAGAGTGAAGGCGAATATTTGACCTCGCAGTTGGGCCGTCGCGTTCGACTTCACTACGGTGCGTTCCAAGTCTTGCCGATGTTCGGCTTGATGCTCGGCCATCGCAACAATGCGTTGGGCACAGCCCTCAAACACCTGATTGTATTTGTATAGCTCCTCTGGCGGCGGGAGTGGCCCAATCGTGATCTCGACGCTCTCGACGCGCTGCGTAACACGCGTCGCCCTGGCGCCGCCCGACTTCGATTCTTCTCCTTCCGGCGGAAGAACCTGATCGGGATCAACCATCTGAAAGAACGATGACCGTGAGGGGCTATTCTAGAGATTTTCCGGTCTGCTTCGGAAGATCAACCGTCGCCGTCGGAGTACTGTCGAGGCAACGCCAACGCTCCAAAGTTGGGTTGGGCTTTACCCACATAGAAAAACTGCCCGTTGGATAGGCGGCCATTTTGCTTGTCGAAATGTTATCTATCGACGTGCCACAACTGCAACACACCACCTTGGCCGTGCGTCCGACGCCTGAAGCTGGATCGCTAACGTGGATGTTGCTCATATCCCCATGATGGAAGAAATTCCTTGCGTTGATATCCCCGTGGATATTCCCTTCGTAATACCGACAATGACTGCTGAAATCATTCATGGCGTCTCGCAAATCTTGACCTATGATGCGCCAATCGGAATAGACCGCAAGGGCGTCAGCTTCTTCCTCGGAATCTGCGGTATTGTAATGGTCAAACACTCCCCACAGGTCGAGAAGCCGAGCCGCCCCCGCAATCATCGAAGGCGTCGCGAAGAGAAACCCAGTTTTTAGGTCTTTACGCTTGACCATAGTGTCCAGATCGGCGAAGTCCTTGTCGAATTCGTTAACGTGTCGGGCATTTGGCGATAGCAGAAAGCCCTAACAAGCAATCCACGTGCCATAATGCTGGCTGTGATGTCGTTGTGCTTCCCCCGCCCAAGATTCCACCGCTGCGTCCGTTTCTGTAGCACAGCGGCACTATCTACAGCAATTACGTCACACAATGTTTGTGACGTACATTTGGCGAAAATTATTCGCATTCAGCGTGGTCTATTAGTTCCTTTTCCACCACGTCCAACAATCAGTCTGAATCGCCACGTGAGCTTGAGCGTAGTCAGCTGCGCTAGCGTCGGTAGCGGCGGCACACCTGACGGCTCAAGCGCCGCTTGCACAAGCTCCACGATACTCCAAATGTGATTCGTGATGCCAAGCGCCATCGCGGGCGTAGAACGTAACGGAATGCTGGGTAGCGGAGGAGATCGCCTTGCGTGGAGTGGCCATCACAGGCTGATCGACACCGATTGTGGCGTGAGATCGTAGTTGCCCGAGGTGTCGAGCACGCCGACCCAGTAGGTGTAGGTCACCGGCGGCGTTGACGCGCCGACGTAAAACCCGGGCGCATTGGAACGTCCGCGCCAGACCAGCGTGCCGGCGGCCCAGGTCGAGCCCTGGCGAATCTCGTAATCGGCGAGGTTTGGCCACGATAGTGGACTCCATCGCAATTGGACCGAGCCGCCGCCGAGGTTGATCGCGGTCAGCGTGGTGGGATCGATATCCGGCGGCAGCGTGGTTTGACCCGCCACCTGATGGCCCGCGAGCGTGGCCCATTGCGTCACCGATCCGTCGGTCATCTCGTAGCGCATCCGGACGTTATAGATCGCGCCGGGCGTGACCGGCTCGATATGGAGCATGCGGCCGAGCGTCTGCAGCCCCATCTCGGTCCATTCAGGCGCTTCGGGCTGCACGGTGGTGATCAGGACCGTCCAGTAGGGATTGCCGCTGCCGTCCAGCGTGCCGGGCGTTTGATTGGTGTTGGCCTCGACGCACAGCCAGACGTATCCGTTCGAGGCGACCGTATCGCCGACCACATAAGCCTGCGTGCTCGACCATGGCGCGCCGCCGTTGGTGACACCGTTGCCGGTCGGCGAGAGGCGATACTGCACGCGGATACCGGCGATCTTCGGCAGTGCGCCGCTGGCGACTCGCGGCGGCTGCGCGAGTTGCTGGAGCGCCGAATCATCCAGCGCGATCAGGATTCGCGGCGTGCCCGAGCCGTCGGAATCCTTCGCCATCGCGTGGTCATCGCTGCGCGCCGACACGATCACCGGCGGCAAGCGCTGCGTGTAGGCCTGTGCGCCGCTGAAGTTCGGCGCCGGCCCCGCGTCGGCCGTGTAGACTGCGGGCGCGTAATCGACCAGATCGAGCGTCGCGCTTAAGTCGGCGCCGGGCGCGATTTTCGTCACCAGGAGCTGAACCGTCTCCGAGCCGTTAAGACCGAACATCACAAGATCGCCCGATGCCGGCTGCGGCGCTGCCGGCGCGAGCGGAGAGGCAAACGTGAGAGCGCTGGATGAAACACTCTCACTGGCTCCTGGAGCGGGCGGAGACAGCAGAGGAATCAGGAGCGAAGAACCGTCGACGGTGCGGCGGACCCGGATCACATAGTCATTTCCCGGCGCGAAGCTAAAACTCTCGTCGATGATGACGCCGGCCGCGTTGCCGCTCGAATCGATGATCACCTCCTTGATACGTCCCGCGCCGAGGCCCCATTGCGGAACGTCGTGGCTCACGAACACCAGGTCGCCGCGCTGGCATACGAGGTTCTCCACGTTGACGCTCAGCTCGTAGGTTTCAGGCCGCAGCCGCGCCTGCGCCAGATGGTAGCGGCCGTCGCGCCACGCCTGATTCGGGTCGGTGACACCGGGGGTCAGATCGAGCGCTTCATAGAGGGCGGTGTTGGCCGGTGTGAAGCCGTCGTCGTAAACGATTTGCTCATCGGGTTGCCAATCGGCGGCGGGATTGATGAAGCGGACCTTGAGTGCGCCCGGCAGTTGTGGAAAGGCCCGCGTCGATTTGAAGCCCCACGAGTTGCGCGGCGTGAAATGCTGGATCGGCGCCGCCTGCGGCAGATCGCGGACCACCGAGTACAGCCCGTCGCACATCCCGAACGACGCGCGGCCCATCGCCGCGATCACGCGCAGCGTGTCGAAGACCGTCTGCTGTTGATCGACGATCATATTGTTGTTGCGGGCGTTGGCGTCGCAATCCGACCACCAATCGGCAAGCGCGGCGAGGTCGAGGCGGGAATCGGCCAGCGGCTGCTTATTGGCGGGCCCCTGCACGACGTTGCGATAATGTGCGGCCGGGTTGGACGTGATTGTCCCGGGAAAATCGAACGACGGATTAGGAAGCTGCTGGGTCGCCACGCCGGCAGACAGAGTCACCGAGATATCGTCCCATTCGACGGTGACGCCGCCGACGCCGTCGGGCTCGTGATAGACCACCACGCGCATGAGAAAGTTCCGGCCCTCGCCGATCAGCGTGGTCGGCGCCGCGACCGTCGCGCTGGCTTCACGCCAGCTAGTGGTGGCGGCGCCGTTGGCGATGATATCGACCGCGGCGAGCGCCGCGCCGACCGCAAAGTCTTCGGCGACGCCGAACAGCACGCGCATCCGGATTCCGACTGAAATCGGCGCGCTGGCCTTGTACCATCCGCTGACATTGAACTGCTGCGCGGGCAGCACTGCGGTGAAGTTGTCGGGCGCGTCCTGATGCACCACGATCGACTTGCCGGCGACCGCGGCGCCGTCGCTGCCGGCGGCGGTCGCGATCGTCAACGCCTTGCCCGCGCCGGGTGTGACGACCTGTTGCGCATACGAGGCGTAGATCGGCGCGCCCGCCGCCGACGCCACGCCGAAAGTTATCGATACGCGGCCGCTCGGGTAGTCGATTGAGCCCGCGACGATCGCGAGCGTCCACCAGCCAGGGCTGCTGCCCGGCTGATAGTTCTGGTTGGCGTTCTGTAGCGAGATGTAGACCCTACCATCGCCGAGGCAGCGAACCAGCGCGTTGCGGCTGTAGGTGGCGCTCGCCTGCCATTGCGCCACGTTCTCGCCGTCGCAATAGATATGGCCCAGCGCGTCGTCGAGGAACGGCACGGTGCCGGTATTGCCCTGCAAGCTGTCTTTTTGCACCGGCGCGCTCGCGAGCGTGGCAGCGATCGTGACACTTGAGCCGTCGCCGGTCGCGAACTGCTCGCTGGCCACAAAGTTGCGGCCCGTAACCGCGGTCGTGGTGTGGGGCGCGATCGAATCCAGGCCGTAGGCCGACGCGCCGGCGCCCTGGTTGTCGTAGTCGTAAAACCAGGCGCCGGCCCGGTCGCTCCATGAGCCGCTGGCCGGATCGTAGTCGGGAAGAATCGAGCCAGCCACGCAGTTGAGCTGATCGACCACGCCGCTTAGCTGGCTGCTGGCACGAATCCGCAGCCCGATCACCGCAAGGCCCGCCATCGCGATCGAGCTTTGACGGCGGATGGTGCGCAGCGCCGTCCAGTAGCAATCGATTACAAATGGATTGGTGAAATCGCCCTTGTAGACCTGGACGTTCGAGCGCCTGGACCTCCACGTCGTACTGGCCGCGCGGGACCTCCCACAGGTCGCCGCGCCGGATCACGCTCGCGGTCGCCGCGTTGACGACGATCCAGGGGCGATAGGTCCAACTGGAGGTGCCGGTGGGCGCGTAGCGAATCGCGATCGCGATCTGCGCCCACAGATGCGCGCCGTTGCTCTTGCCGATCGTCAACAGGCCGTTGGGAAAGGTGACATCGACCGAGATCTCGTCGCAGGCCGTGCCGGTGGTCTGCTTCTGCCAGCCGGTGAGATCCTGCACGTTGTTGGGCGCCTGCGCGAGCAACACTTGTAGGTCATCTTCGATCACCTGGCCGGTGTAGATCGGAGGCGGCGGATCGTCGGGAAATCCGGCCAGCGCGGACCACTTAACGTCCTCGAAGTCGCTGAGCAGCGTGTCGCGAATCTTGACCTGGGTCACGTCGATCGGTCCGTAACCCAGCACGAAAAGCTGGCGCAGATACTGGTTGTTGCCCTGATTTTCGGTGAAGGGCGCCGCCGCCATCAGCGGTGAAACCAGGCGCGATCCGTAAATCCGCGGGACCGGTGCGAACGGCGCAAGCAGGTTCTGATTGCCGGAAATCGAGAACGACGCAGGCGCGGTGGAGAACTTGGGACCCGCCGGCACCGGCGGCGGAATCAGCGCGCGCGCGATGAGCGTACCGACCAGTCCTACCGCGCTCCCGGCGATTACGCCGCCGGTAGCCGCCGCGCCTGAGCTGAATCCGGCGGCAGCGAGTATTCCACCAGCGCCACCGATGTAGAAGGTAGCGGCCGCGGCGGCCGCGACCACGACCAGCTCGAGGACCGCGGCCAGCGCCTTGTTGCCGCCTTGGGGAATAACGCGGATCGTGACGACATCTCCCGCAGCGGGAAAGATTCGTTCGCGATCGCAGTCCGGGACCAGGAACGAGTCTATCGTCACCCTCTGATCACAGCGCCGGCCGGGTGAAGGCAACTTCGTGATGAAGATTCGGGCCGGGACCTCACGCGGCAGGCGCATCGCCGCCAGCAGATCGCCTACGCTGCCGCCGGCGGCATCTCGGCGCGGATCCGCTCGGAGAGAAATGGCGACGTGCGGGCCGCGACATGGACGAGGCCATTCGCACCAGCCTGGGGCAGATCATCCCACATAGTTATAAAAGCCGCCGATCCTTTTGCGCCAGCGGATCGAGTCATAGCGCTCGAGGCAGGAATCGGTCCCCGGACGGAGGTGGAGAAACCATCGCTCAGCGACGACGACCCCAACGTGCCACGGCTCGCCTGCGATGCGCAGTACGATCGCGGCGCCGGGACCGGGAGCCGCGATCGCGCGCCACGAACCGCCGTCGCCCGCAGAAAAAGAGCATAGGCGCCGAGAGATCAGCGCCGCGACTTCCGCGCAGTCCAGCGCGTCGGGGTAATCGCCGGCGTAGGAAGGAACCTCCACGCCGAACTGTTCCTTAAGCACCAGCCAAACCAGCCCGTAGCAATCGCATCCGGAGCGATCACGGCCATGCGAGCGAAAAGGAATGCCGACGTACCTGGACGTCCAGTCCGGCGGCCTATTGGAGGCAGTCTCCATTGTCATACGCTGGCGAACACTCCCGGAATCGTCGCCGGCGTCACCAGGTCGCCGGGAAAGGGCTCGGCCAGGATCGCCTCGAAACTGAGCGTGCCGGTGACCGTCATCGCGTCGTAGTTCACGTCGCGGAGCGTCAGCGCGCCGGAGGCGAACTCGACGCTATCGGGGGTCGTAGACGTGACGATCTCGATCAGAATGCTAGCAGGCGCCGTGCCCATGTTGCGAATCGCAGTGACTATCGACCGGTCGACATTGTCGATAGTGATTTGGGCCTGAGGGAGCTGCTGGTCCTGATCGTCCGGAATAGTCAGTTGGAAAGGAAACGGTAAATACGCGTTGCCCCGGCTGAGCGTCTCGACCCCGTCGCTCGTGAAGTACAGCGGCGCCGCGAGCGTCGGATGGGAAATCGTCAGCAGAATCAGGAACGCGGTCCCGGTCTCCTGGGAGTAAAGCGCCTGAAGGGCGGCGGACGACAACGTACGCGGCATTACGGTTTCTCCGGCGGCTTGGCTAGGGGCAGGCGCCCGCCAAGCTATGGGGTTTCATCGCGCAGCCCACCGGGCGCTAATGCACGACACAGGAGCATGTATCGCCGCCTGAGCCGTAGATCGGGATAGCGCCGCCGCTCGGCACTCCCGAGCCGCACGGGTTGCTGTTTCCGCTGGCGTCGGAGCACACGACCACGCTCGAGCTGGTCGCTGCGGAGCAACCGAGGCTGCCACTGCCGGAAGTCAGGTGCACCTGCCCGGCGCAGAGAATCGCGCCGCATCCGCTTCCGGTCGGCGTGGTGAGCAGGCCGCCGCCTCCGGCCTGGACGCATCCACCGGGCGTCAAACCCGTATCGGTAATACTCTGTGCGATGGTGCCCGGCGTTTCCTGCTCGCCGGTCAAATATCCTGTCGCGTATGGAGCGACTTCGAGCTTCAGCTCGCTGAACACCGCAAGCTTGCCGCTCGGCATAGTAATTCCGTTGGTGCTCGTATATGGCGACAGCGCCAGATAGGTGATATACGCACCGACCTTGGCGCCGGAGCTGTGCGAGGCGGCAGTGGTGCTGTTCGCGCCCCGCGTAAGACCGGTGAAGGTCGTACTGGTAGTGCCCGAATAGCTAATCTGCTCCGCATCGATGAGCAGCGTTCCACTGGAGGGAAAGCCGCTGGTGCTGGCGACGGTCGCGGTGGTGTCGGCGCTGCCCATCAAGGCGGAGAGCGCGGTCGCCGGCAACGCGTAAGTCCCCCAGCATCGTCCCTTGACGCCGTTGGGCACCGAACAGACGGCGATTCCAGCGGGATTGAGGCTGGTGGCAAGAGCGATTTCGAGCGGCCCGCCAGTTGTAACATTGGTCGCGTCCAGATAGCCGCCGAACGCGACGATGCTTCCGGCCAGCGCCGGACTGATCGCGACCTGAGGACTCGAAGTTGAGATCGTCTGAGTCGATCCCGTACCCGCCAGCGTGAGAGCATTCTCGCCGTTGGGCCCGATGCCGGGACCGATCGCGAACGGCGCGGCGAGGTTCCAGCTTCGGAAGCTCCCACTATCCGGCAGCAGGTTGGGGTTTCGAGGTCCTTCGATATGGATGTTGTAGCTGCCGGCGCCGGCGCCGATCAGCGGGATACCCGACCAGTTGCTTTGCGGGCCGGCCGAGAATTGGGGACTTTCGATCGTGACGTCGTGCGAGAGGTTGTCGATTCCGACGGGCAAGCCGGCGGTGTTGGTAACCCGGGGAGAGATCGACAGGTTGCTGCTGTTGATGACTGCGATACTCTGCGAGGGCGATCCCACGGGTGCGCTCTGGGAAAAAGCCCCGAAGTCGATACCGGTGCATCCGTTGATCTTCAAACCCAGGTAGCCCGAGCCGATTTCGTCGTTGTCGTCGACCACCAAGCGCAGGCCCGAGGCGACGTTCGAGATACTCTCGAAGTCGAAGCCGATCAGGCTGGAATCCTGATACCCATAACTTTCGTTATTGGTAATGCGGCCGGTCGTGAGGCCAGTGAAGTAGTAATTGGCCGAATTGCCCAATTCGGAAACATCCTGACGAACCCAAAGACTACTGGTGTTGCTGGTATAGAGATTCCGGTTGCACGAACTGAACCAGTCCTCCACTACGTAGATTCCGTTGGAGTTTACCAGTTCGAGACAATCGATGTTGAAATTACCGCCGTAGGCTGCGCCGATTCCCAGATCGACGATCCCGGACGGATTGGCCTGAACATGGTTGAAACTCAGGATCGCGCCCGAGGAAATCGCATTCGAGCCGATTATGCGGCTGGTCCAGTTGCCATCGCCCACCAGCCAGATACCGCCGGTCTCGCCCGAAGTGCCCCGATTGACGACGAGGTTGCCGGTCACGAAGTAACGCCCTGCTGGAAGTGCAACTGGCAGCCCGATCCCGTTACCAGATCGACCGGGCAGGCATTGATCGCGTTCTGAATCGGCGTGGTGTTGTCGGTCCCGTAGGTGAACAGCGCGCCGCTCACCGTGGTTGCGGCGGGCGTCGAGAGCGTAACGGTAGTGGAATTGACGAATCCCGTGATGGCGGCCTGAAATGCGGCGCCGGCGCTGCCCGCTCCGTTGATAGAGATCGCCTTGCCAACGTCGCCGGATGCGAAGCCGATGCTGGCTGAAGTAAAAGTCGAGCCCGCCGCCGTTGATCGCGCCGTCCGCCGCCTGCCGAGAGTCCCCGTTGGCGTTGTAGGGAGCCGCAGTGACCGTGATGATCTGATTGAACGAAGGGAAGCTGGTGCCCGCTCCGAGTTGAGGCGTGATCGGCGTGGCGCCGTTGAGATGCGCATTGATGTCCCATCGCTGCCAGTCGGGGGCGCGTGAGCCCACGTAGCGCGGCACTGGAGATTCCTGCTGTCCGCTTGCCGGCGGAGCCATGACCGGAGGAGAAGTCGATTGGGCGAACGTTGAACGCGCGGACAAGAGAGCAACCAGCGACAATGCAGACAGCAGAGTCTTAGTCCGCCGGTCTCTTACTTCGTTCATGGCATGATCTCCAGTGAGATAGTCACTTCGTAGTTTTTCCCATCGCCCGTGTCGGAGTATTGAGGTTGTTTCACAAATCGCAATGTCATCGGCGGGAAGGTCTCGGGCAGATTGCTGGTGTCCGTTCCCGCTGACGTGTCAGTGGGACTCGACGTGTCCTGGGTTCGGCGCTGCATCGTCCACTGAAAACTCAGTGCGCCGCCCTGGCAATCATTGAAATAGAACTCGTCGAGCTCTTCGACTTGATCCTCGGAGAGGATCAACAGGCCATCTATGGGCCGCACGCCGGCGGTGAAGCGGCGGCGGACCTTGGCGGGACCGGCGTCCATCGTGGTGCGGATGACGAGGTTCGGCGCGGTCTCCGTATAGTTCCGGGTGAGCAGGTATTGCGGCAGCGCGGTGGGCCAGGTCGGCATCAGCATCTCTCACGCGTCAGCGCTGAATCGGCACCGTTGACGCGCCGTATTGCTGGCGGATCGCCTGACCCAACGGACCGTTGGTGCGGACGTTGCGCGCGTTCATTTCGCCGATGACTACATCGATACCCTTGCCGCCCTGGCTCTGACGCGTCGTTGCAGGCGAGCCGCTGTAATTGTGAACGTTGACACTGACGGCGCTGCTGGCCGTAGTGGGAGAGGACAGCAGTTGACTGTCGATTCCGCTGGCGACGTCCGCTTCGGAGCCGCCGCCCAGGCCCAGGCCGAGCAGCCCGGACGCGCCGCTCAGCAGGCCGCCGAGCCCGCCCGCGCCCGGCAGGCCGCTGTCGCCGCCCGACAGAGTATCTAGTAGCGGGTTGACAATAGCCAGTTGCGCAATCAGGTTCTCGATATCTGTGGTGAGGCTCTGCGCAGCGTCGCCGAGCGAGAGCCACGAGTCGCGAGCTTCGCCGGCGGCGCTGGCGCCCTCGAGGATCTGATCGCCCGCCTGGCTCCAGACCGACTCGAACTCGACGCCTGCGCCGGTGACCATTGCGAGCGCCTGGTCCAGGTCGGCGCTCAACTCATCGAGACTGGCGACAATCTCGATCTGCGCGGTGCCCAGTATCGCGTCAGCCATCGCAGTGCCTCAGGGCCGTCAACGATCTCCACCCTCTCATTTCGATCTTGCCTCGCTCATCCGCGCGACGATCGCGTCATGCTCATGCGCCCGCCGCCGAAGGTCCTCGCCGGCCGAATTTCTGCGCGGCGGCCGAAGGACTTCTGCGAGCGGCGGGAGTCTTTCGATTCGTTGGAAGGCCGCAGCGTGCCAGGCGGCCTGGCGGGGCGCGCGGCGCGCCTGTAACCTGGCGCGACGGGCGCGCGCACGCGCATAAAGCGCGACTTCGCGCGGCGTGGAAGACCAGAAGGCCGCGGGGGTAAGACCCAGTTCGATTGCCAGCATGACTGCGTCGTCCCATCGTGCTTCCAGGTCCTCGGGCGCGTCAGCCGCGCCTAGGTAGGGTCCTTGTCACTGCGGTCCGGGTCCGCTACGCGATCTCGCGACGCGGCATCGCCGCGCGCCACGCATCAACTATGATCGGCGCCGCGGCTGCGGCGCCGCCGATGCCGCTCTGATGATCTCGCCGGCCTCATCGATCGTAAACGGCCGCGCGCGCCGGATGCGATCCGCGCTTTCGGCATCGTCAACGCAACCCTCCTCGCTGCGCCGCTGCAGGCGCGCACCCTCCAGCCCCGCCCACAGCATCGCCTGCACTTCGACTACGCCCAGCGCTCGGAGCGCCACGGTCAGCGGCCGCCACATTCTCCCGTTCCAGGCGGTAGAGCGCATTCTGCGTAAAGCGGATCGTGTAGGTCTTTCCGCCGGCTTCGAATATGCGTTCCTGGTTCGGCACTCGCTGTCTCCGCGCACTGCGGGATACTCAACTGCTCCAGTTGCCCGATACCTGGAACGTCACGCTGATTGTCGCAGGCGTCTGGTCCTTGAAGTCCCCGGTAATCTGGGTGACGATCGCGCTGGCCTGCTCGAGCGCGGCTCCGCTCTCCTGCCGCTGGAGCATCACAGCCGTCCCGCTGCGCATCGCATTCTTCAACTGGAGATACGCCGCGTCGCTCGGAATATACAGATGATCGAGCGTAATGGTCGCGGCGTATTCACCCGGAATATATAGCTTGTTGCGGCTGGACTTGTTGGAGACGTTGATCGCTTTCGTCTTCTCGTCAAATTTCGCCTCGGTCTGCGAACCGACCGCGACGTAGGTTATCCAGGTGTAATTCGCGGTGATTGCGGCCAGGTTGGCGGGCGCGACAGCCAGATTCAGGGTCGTAGCGCCGGTCAGATAATCGATCGTCGATCCCGAGGCGACGCCGGCCCCGGCCAGATTGCCGCTGCCGTCGTCAGCGGCGCTCACGGTCCCAACCGTGATAGTCACGCTGCCCGGCTGGATCGGCCGGTCGCTTATCGTGTGGCTGAAAGCGGTCAGGGTGCCGTTGCCGGTGCCGAATGCTTCGGCGGTCGCGGCGGTGGCGGCGGTTTGCGCGAGCACCAGAACCGCAGTGCCGCTAAGTGGAGTAGCCATTTACGCCTCCTTCAAACGGAGCAAGCGACGACGATAGATAGTCGACTGATTACTCATTTCCCACAGTCTGGCCGTTCGCACTATCATACCAATACGAAGCGCGCGGTCAGTGACAGCATCATGATTCGCGCGTCGCTTGGCGCCGCCACCGGGCCGCTCACGTCCGCGACGATCATCGTATAGCCGGTCACCGCCAGCGACTGGCGATGGAGCAGCGCGCGGACGCGCTCGGCGATCGCCTCGATCGATTGCGAGCTTCCGGTGGCGTCGGCGACGACGCGAAGATCCTGACGGATGGTGTGGCCGAGCACGGTGTTTTTGCCGTCGAATGGCTCGTCATTCAGCGGCTGGGCCGTGACCAGATAGGGGCGGGGCACGTCGTAGGGTACCGGATCGGCGGTGATGATCGCCGGACCGCCGCTGTAAGTGGCGAGCATCGCACCGAGCGCGGAGTCCGCCGCCAGCGCGCTGTAAATCGCCTGGGTCAACGCGTTCATCCGCGTAAGCCTCGAAGAGCGGTGACGGCGGTATTCAAAATCGGGCCTCGTCCGCGATTATCGAAATGACTTGTGCCGAATTGTTGTACAGCGCGGGCCGCAGGAAGGGCCGCGGCGCCTGATCGTAACGACGGCCGAGCGAATCGACGCCGACGAAGCCGATCTCCATGCGCAACGCGTAGGGAATGCCTTGCCGCACGCCGAAGAAGCCGTGCACGCCGTCGTTGTCGGTCTGCACATCGGAGTCGATATTGGCTTGGAGCGTTCCGGTTTGCATCGCGGGCGGCTGTCCGGGTGCGGACGGTTTGCCGCCGCCCGCGACTCCTGCCAGTTGCGCTGCGTCGTCAGCGAGCGCGGCCACGGCCAGGTTCATGCCGCGCTCCACGCCAGCTGCGACCGAGGCCACCAGCGCGCCCGCATTCCATGAGGTGATTATGATTCCGCTGGCCATCGCCGCTGCCGTCCTATCTCCGCTGACGAGCTATTGGCCCTGCTGAACTTCACGGCACTCACACTCGAGATGGCGCGGAGGCCTCGCGCTTGGAGCGCGAACGGCCAGCACCAGGTAGTTGACGCCTGCCGAGTCGGTGATTCGATTGCCGCGCTCGACTCCGGTCCCGGGCGGCAGAAAAACAGATGCGAGGCCCACTCCTGAAGCTGCGCGCCGATTATGCGTTCCTGCGACTTGGCCGCGCCTTTCCCGAGCCGGCTCATCCGGCCATGCTCGGTAGCATATTGCGCCCATATGTAGGTCCATCCGCCCTGCCCGTCGCTGGCGCGGCTCTTGTGGCAGAGCGTGAACCATTCGTTGAACGCGCCGCCGATCACCCCGCCGCCTCCGCGAGTTCACTTTCGGCGGCCGGAGCGAGGACGATTTTCACTGCCGACCCGACCTCGAAATCGCCGCCAACTTCCGGCGGCAGGACCGCCGCGAGCTCCAGTGAGCCGTTGACCTCCAGGCTGATGCGGGTCGGCTTTTCGTCGGCCGGATGGCCTTCCGGCGCGGAGCGCCCGTATGCGCTCCAGGGCAACTCGCGATAAATCTCGACTACGCGTCCGACAAAACTGATTTTTTTCACCTCTCGAGGCCCTGTGGGCCGCTATTTGGATGCTCAGATGACGATCTCGCGCCAGGGCGAGAGCAGTTGCTCAACCTCGGCGGAAAAGCCGGAGTTCGGTCCGGTCGCGGCGTTGTAGGTGTAGTCGCCAATCTGTTCCTGAGCCAGCGCATCGCGGCGATTGTAGCGGCCCGCGATCACCATCAGCGCGGCGAGCGGCACGTCAGCCGGGACCGACGAACCGGCCGTATAGCCAATCTGCCAGCGGCGCTGCCCGAATCCCACGCCGGCTTCAAGTCAAGGAACTGGAACAGGCCGGCCGGAATCGGAGTCCTGCTGGTGGCTCGGGCAGTGGAAAGATGAGGCCGCGCGCGCTATCGACCGAGTAGAGAATGGGCGAGAGCACCGCCGTGTTGGGGACGTAACCGGCGGCAATCGAAGTTCCGCTGGCCGGCGCGACCGTAGATTTGAACACGATCGCGCCGGTCGCATAGCTCACCGTCGAGCCGGAGGCGACTCCAGCGCCAACCAGGTTGCCATTGCCGTCGTCGGCGGCAACCACGCTGCCGGCGACCACTTGCACCGACAGCGGCTGGAGCGGCGCCGAGGCGAGCCCGTGAATCCAGCTTGGGCCGCGCCGTTCCCCGTGGCGACGACCTCGTTGATCACGCGCTGCGTCAAATCGGCGAGCGCCGCGACTGCAACCACCGGCCATTGAAGCGCGAGCGCGACCACGCCGCCATCGAGGATATCGGAGCAGGTGATTACCGCGCTGAACGAGCGACGGCAATAGCTTTCGATCGCGGCGCTCGCGTTAGTGGCTATCTGAGTGAGTAACGCATCGTCGGTGGTGAAGGTACTCGCGATCTGCAAGTAGGTCTTCACGTCCGACAACTGGACAAGCAATCACCTGTCTTGGCTCCGCGAGATCCTTCGCTGCGCTCAGGACTCCGCCCGCAACGGGCTGCGGGTCTTCACGTCCGAGAGTTGAACCAGGAGTCCCACCTTTTAATCCTCAGCCTGCGCCCTCACCCGAGCCGCGCGGCTCGCCCTCTCCCGGGGGAGAGGGGTTTGGAGTCCTTAGTGGCACAGGCTTAAGCCTGCGCCACCCAGAGACTTCTA
>CAWBGG010000003.1:0-140862 GCA_963788205.1 uncultured delta proteobacterium | reverse complement strand
CCGTGGTCGGCTTGCCGCTGACACCTTGGCTGCGCGAGTTCCTTCGCGACCGGCTCGAGGTCGGGGACGTCTTCGAGCGTGGCGGCACGCAGGAGGGCGCGGCGCTCGACGAATGTGCAATTCACGGAGCGCCGCACGTGCACGAGGACGTGTGCTACCTCGAGGTCGTCAACGGCGAAGGCAAACCGGTGGCGGCGGGAACGCGCGGCCAACTCGTCGTGACCAAACTCACCGCCGCCGGAAGCGTCTTCGTACGCTACAACACCGGCGACTTCGCGGCCTTTCAGCCCGGCGCGTGCGATTGCGGCTGCGGCTTCCGCAGGCTCAAGATTTACGGCCGTCCCGAAAGCAGCGTCGCGGTTGGCGATCGGACAATCGCCGCCTACGACGCGCGCCTGTGCGTCGAGGAAGACCCCGCGCTGGTCGGGCGCAACGTCCTGCTTGTCCGGGACGGTAAGCGGCGAAGCGAAATTCTCACTGTCGCGATCGAAGGCCTGGCGGCAAACGAGGAACAACTTCTCCGCCGGCTTCAAGATCGCCTGGCCGTAGAGCGGGTCGAGCTGATCTGGCTGGGAAGTCTGCGCATCAATTGGGGCTTTCGCCAAGTGTTCGACAAACACGAGATTCCTTCGCCCCAGGTCCGCGAGGTTGCCAGATGAGACTCATGCTGCCAACCAACTGGGACCCCGAACTGCTGCCACAAATCGCGTCCGTCCGTCCGGAGTACATTTACGGCAGTCTGCCCACCGAGGCGACCCTGCGTCCCTCCTTCGTCCTCTCGCAGGCCAGCGAAGACGAAGTCGCCGCTCACATACGGCAGGCACACGATCTCGCGATCAAGGTGGTTTACGTCATGAATGCCACCTGCCTTGGCAACCGGGAATTTTCCGAAGAGGGGCGCGGCGAAGTACTCCAGCGCCTGCAATGGCTAGTCGACATCGGCGCGGACGCAGTGGTCACCGCTAATCCATTCGTCATGGAGCTGGTGCGGCAGAACTTTCCCGATCTCGAGCTGCACGTTTCGGTGCTCGCCTCGGTCAACGACCCGCGCAAGGCCCGCTTCTTCGCCGAACTCGGCGCCGTGGTGATCCATCTCGATCCCCAGGTGAACCGCGACTTCCGCCATCTGAAGGCCATCCGCAAGGCGGTCAACTGCCGCCTGTCGGTGGTAGTCAACGAAGGCTGCGTCCTCAGTTGTCCGATTCGCCAATACCATTCCAACATGATTTCTCACTCGCGAGAGAGTATCGCAGGCCGTTACTATGTTGACTACTGCTACTACCAGTGTTCGCTGCAAAGGACGACCGACCCGATAGAGTACCTGCGCTCGCCGTGGATACGTCCCGAGGATTTATCAATTTATGAAGAGCTCGGCATCGACATATTCAAGGTGGCCGGGCGCGAGAAGATGGAGGAAGGGCCGAGTTCGCACACCGAATGGATAGCCGCGGTCGCGGACGCCTACCACTCGCGGCATTGCGACGACGTTGCGCGGCTGCTGGTCGGTACCCAGTCTCCGGAATCGGTGTTCGGCCAAAGCATCCAGCCCGTGCGCGTGAAGATCGCGAGCGCCGCACTGGACGGATTTTTGCGCTTCTTCCAGGACGACCGCTGCTCGCTGGATTGTGACCGATGCGATTACTGCGGACAGTGGGCGAAACGCGCGGTTCGAGTTGACGGAGATACCGCAGAATTGGCACGGGCCCTGGAATCGGACCTGGAGAGGATCCGGGTCGGGAGCTATCGGAGTGGCCGGTGATTATCACTTTCGAGTCGCAGATTCTGATCGGACTGCATATTCTTTTCGCCGCGGTCTTCGTCGGTTCCAATGTGTTTCTGGATTTTCTGCTGACGCCGCGCCTCGACGTGATCCCGCCGGGTCAGGCCGCCCGGCTCGGCGACAAGATCGGCGTGGACTTCGCGATTCTGAACTGGATCACGCTCGGCGGCCTGCCGCTGACGGGCCTTCTTCTGCTGTGGCGGCTTTCGGCGATCTGCCGCCTCATCACCTGGCAGTTCTACGGCAGCGGTTACGGAGTCGCGCTGCTGAGCATGATCATGATCTGGCTTTCGCTGGTGGTGACCGCCACGATTCTCACCTTCTACTTGCGGCCTCGAGTCTTGATAAAAGTCCCTTACGATACGACCAGGCAGCAGGTGGAGAGCGCCCGGCAGGACGCGATGCTCTATGCGACCTGGATGCAACGGTTAGCCCGCTTCAACGTTGTCGTCTCAGTGCTGGCGGTCCTGGTCGGAGGCTGCCTGCGTTTCAGCGGGTTCCTCTTCTAGCGCCGTTCAAATCGCTGGAACAGCACTAGCATTGGGGTACAACACACGCCCAGTGCGCATGCACGTCCTTGGAGGCTGACGAAAATATGCAACTAAAGAACATCCACATCCCGCCTTTTCGACAGCTTACCGATTCGCCATCCAAGGGTGGCTCGAATGGAGCCGCGGCCTGTAGCCGTTGGCCACACATAACGCGCCCTTTTTGGCGCCAAATGTTGATGACAAGTGTGGCACGCTGGATGCGTGTTGTAACCCACTATATGAAGGACTTTGTCAGGGGCTCAAACATGCGCACGACCCGCCAGCCAGGAAGCGTTTCGAGATTATGCCACGTGGCATTGCTCTGCACGCTCGTGTTGATTGTGCTCGGTTCGTCCTCCGCTCTCGCGCAAGTGAAACCGGGCGACTTCGTCACTGCGAGCGACGCCTACAAGGTACGAAACCTGGTCTCGCCTGGAGTCTATCTGAGAGTGCTCGGCGGCATGTCGATGAAGATCGTGACTGGCGGGCGCGTCGAGTGGCCCCCACCCTATCGCGAGGCGACCGAAAAATACGCCCCGCAGGTGAGGCTCAGCACCGACGGCAGGAGCCTTGTCGGCTACGTAGCCGGCGAACCATTTCCGTTTATCGATCCGAATGATCCCGACGCCGGCACCAAGATAATGTGGAACAACACGTTCCGCCCGACTTCGACCGACGACTATGACGTCAGGGACTTCGCCTGTATCAGTGAGTATGCCGGTCTCAACCAGTCGTATCGCCCGATTGACTACTTCGAGGTCGGTCATCTGGCAAGCTACAACCTCGTGGGCCGGACCGAGGTCGAGCCAATCCCGGTCGATCCCGACTTTCTCAACAGTGGGCGCTACGCGCTCACCGGCTTCTATCCGTTTCTCGCACCAGAGGAGGACAGGGGACGTGGCTTCATACGCTATCGTTACGCGAACCCGGCGAAAGGCGATGACGTTTGGTGGTGGATGCCCGGAATAAGAAGGGTGCGCAGGGTCAATGAAGCGTTTCTGGGCACTGCAGCCGGTGCGGTCACGTGGGGACCCGACAACTTCCAGGGCTTTGCCGCAAAGAACGAGAACTACGATTGGCGCTTTCTGGGTGAGAAAAACATGCTCGCCTGCGTAGAGGCAGCCAACGTGCCGGAAGTCACGTGCCGGACCGATGGCGGGGCGAGTGCGTGCCCGGAAGACTGGGAGCTGCGGCATGTTTACGTAGTGCAGGGAGTCGCCCGGCGCGACCGGATATCCGAGGAACTCTATAGCCGGCACATTCTGTACGTGGACTCGGAAGCGACCCACATCGTGTATCAAGACTTGTACGACCGCAACGGAGAGCTCTGGAAGAATTATGTGCGGTGGGCGGCGTACCGCGACCGGGCTGCCCCGGACGCGCGAGTTGCCATATATCCATTCAAGCGCGTGTTTCAGGTCGCGGCCAGTATCCAGGACCTCAAGACAGGGTTTGCGTCAATTTGCTATTCGCCCGCGCCCCAGAGCGCCGAGCGAGAGTCCTGGTACATCAACATGGGTGCGGTGGACAAGAGCTTCTTTACGACACAGGCGTTGGTGGCGGCAGCGCCGTAGATGCTTTTGGGTGGCGCCACGGGAATTATTCCGATGCGAACTTCGATCGGATGCGCGGAGGAGCCTCGATGAAAACCTCTGATACTCCATCGCTTGCAGCAAATGCGCTCGATCTGGCGGTCGCCGGAAGACGTCTTTCGCGCGAACAAGCCCTTGCGCTCTACGAGGTTCCCTGGCCAGAGCTGGCCGCTGCTGCTCACGGGCTTCGCCTCCAGCAGACCGATCCTGAGATAGCCACTTACTCGATTGGGGGCAACATTGACTATACGAATGTCTGCGTCGTGGCCTGCAAGTTTTGCGCTTTCTATCGCGCCGGGCATCAGAAGGACGCCTTCACTCTGACGTTCGATGAAATTCTTCGCCAGATGGAGGAGATCAGGCGAATCGGCGGCCGCGACGTTCTCATTCAGGGCGGCGTCAATCCCGATCTGCCTTTCGAATGGTATCTCGAATTGTTCCGTCTGCTCAAAGCCGGCTATCCCGAAATTCACGTTGACGCACTCAGTCCGGAGGAGATCCTTGGTCTGGAGAAGCTCAGCGGCCGCAACGCCGCAGAGCTTCTAGCCGATCTCAAGGACGCCGGCATGGATGGAATGCCCGGGGCTTCCGCTGAAATCCTGGTGGATGAAGTGCGCGCACGTACCGCCCCGGCACGGCTTACGGTACGCAACTGGTTCAGGATCGTTGACTCTGCGCTGAAGCTCGGGCTTCTCAACCCCTGGGTTGGCATGGTCACCGGCTTCGGCGAGACTCCCGCGCAGCGCGTGGAGCACTTGCTGGCCCTGCGCGAACATCAGGACATAGCGCTGGAGCGGCATGGCAACGGGTTTGCCGCATTCAAAGTGTGGCCGGCCCGGCTCGAACCAACCCGGCTCAACGGCAAGGCGCCGACCGCGCATCCGGACGAGACGTCGCGTGAATACCTTCGTCACGTTGCCGTGGCGCGCCTGGTCCTGAACAACATCCGCAACCATCGCGCGGTCTGGCGTACCATGGGCTTCGGTGTAGCCCAGGGGGCTCTTCGCGCCGGCGCAAATGATCTTTGCGGTACGGGGTCGATAAACGCGATCACCGCGGCCATGATGGCCACCGGCAAACAATTCCAGGACCCGACGCAAATCTTGATACAGCAGGTGCAAGGCTGCATCAGCGCCGCCGGCTTTGTGCCTGCGTTGCGTGACGCACACTACAACATTCTGATCCGCAACTGCGCAGTTGGCACTGCCCTACATGATAGCGCGGCGACATCGCGCGTAGTGGCTGTCTCTGGGCGCAAGCATGAAGAAGCTAACACGTGAGGAGTTCCTGACCCTACTGGCCTGGGGCGGAGTGAGTTTCCCCGTGGCTATGCTGGGGGCCGGCTCGCTCCGATTTCTGGTGCCAAATGTCACGTTCGGTCCCCCTACCGCGATCAAGGTCGGAAGACCCGAAGACTTTCCCCCGGGGACCCAGGTATTCTTCGGCAAAGACCGGATGTTCCTCATATCGACCGATCGCGGCATCAGGGCGATGTCCGCGACCTGCACTCATCTCGGCTGCGCAGTCACCAGAGTCGAGTGGGGCTACCAATGTCCCTGTCATGGCAGCAAGTACGACGCGAACGGTGTGGTCCTCGCGGGGCCCGCTCCGAGGCCGCTGCCCTGGTTCAGGATCCTCCAGGCTCCCGACGGCCAACTGGTCGTGGACACGAGTTTCAGCGTTCCAAGAGAGACCTATTTCAAGTTTGTTTAGTGTTTTCTGTGACCGATCGAGCGGTCTGTTTTGAAGACTTGCACCAACGTTGCGGCGATTGCCGCGGTCTCGATTCTATTCTCGAGTTGCGCCCCGAGTCCCCCTATAGTATCTGAAAGCCCTTCTTCGAACTCCGACTCTCAAAATCCGCACTCGCAAGGTGATGGGATTCGCGAGGTGTTCGGCCGCGAGTCGCATGCCTGGCCCGTCCTCCCCGATCAGGGATTGCTGGTAGCTACTATTCGATGGGGCTCTACTACACTGGCCGCGCTCGATCTTCGCAGCGGGGCGCTGATTCCGCTCATCACGCGGCCCTCCGGGGAAATGGATATTACCGGTGCCCCGGACCGGGTCGCGTATCTGGTGCGTGAAGGAGTCGATCCGTGCCGGAACTATGTAGAGATCCTGAATTTCAGGGAGGGCTGCATTTACCGGGTCAAACCCGGGAATGGACTCGCGATTGTGGGGTTTTCTTTCGGTTCACGCCCGACGGAATTGATCCTAACCGAGATGAATTTGCGGGAGAGCCGAAGCCGTCATGCGCACTGGCGCACCGTCCTGGCCGACGTTGACACGGGCGATAGTCGCGTCGCCATCTCGTCAGATTCGAGGAACACGATCGCAGAGGCGATTCCTGTCCCGCTCGGACGATCCGCGGAAACAGGGGAAGCCTATTTCCTGGGGCTGCTGCCTTTCCGCGGCATGATCCATAGTGGCGTCTGGGCAATGAGCTTCGATGGCCCGGGCCCGAAGGAGATCGTTGCGGAGACCGCTTATGTCGGGCGTCCCCGGCTCTCTGCGGACGGCGATTTTCTCGCCTACTTGTCATCGAACCTGGAGTCATTACCGGCGAGCGACATCACAACGCCCGGTGCTCCTCCCGGAAATGTTCTGGTGGTGATGGACCTTCGAACGGGCCGAAATATCAGCGTTGAGGAGAAGCCAGGTGCGGCATTTGGCTGCCTGCGCTGGTCCGCGACCAGCGATGAAATCCTGGTGGTTCGTCGCCACTGGCTAAACGGCCGCTTTCGCGACCAGGACTTTCTGGCGGGAGCGAAGGAATCAGCCTTCCAGTTGGGGACAACGGGTTTTTCCCCGTCCTCTGACGCCACTGTCACCGACATAGCGAGGTGTGAAAGCAGTTCCCTGTTCTGGGTGGAGCAGGGCGCTTGGGGAACCAGACTGCGCGACGCCGGCGCAGGTCCTGAAGCAACAACGCTGCTTGCTCTTGACGACGGAGAGATCAGGGTCCTCGGCTGCCTTAAAGGCGGGGCGCTCAAGCAAGCCGCAGGGTGGGAGGCCGCCGGCCTATGAATCAGGACGAGCCGCAGGACCAGAAGACCATTGGTCACATCGGCGCGTTCCAGTATCTCGGCCAGGTGCTGAAGGGCTCGCCTAAGGCAGCGCACAAGGCACTGGGCGCCATCTATCGATCGATTTTCCGGGGACCGTACCCGTGGAACCCGCGACAGCGGCTGGGCGTCGTAGTAAACAACCTGGTTCTTCATGTCCATCCGACCAGGGTTTACCGCCGAAGCATCAGTCCCACATCCACCCTCGGCCTCGGTTTGATCTGTTTCTACCTATTTGTCATCGAGTGGATAACCGGCGTCTATCTCATGTTCTACTACGAGCCGTCAACTACCGGGGCCTATGGCCGCATCCTGGACATTGACTATGTAGTAGCCTTCGGCCAGTTGATGCGCAATCTACACCGTTGGGGCGGTGAAGCGATGGTGGCGGCCGTCGCGCTTCACATGTGCCGGGTATTCTACACTGGGGCATACAAACCGCCCAGAGAGTTCAACTGGATTCTCGGAGTAATGCTGCTCTTTCTGACCCTGGCGCTGAGCTTTACCGGCTACCTTCTGCCCTGGGATCAGCTTTCGTTTTGGGCTGTGACGGTAGGCACGAACATCGCGAGCTACGCGCCGCTTGTCGGGCCAAAGCTCCGTTATCTGCTGTTGGGCGGCAACGCAGTCGGGAGCGACGCGCTATTGCGCTTCTATGCGCTACACGTGATAGCAATACCTTGTTTTGCCGCCCTGCTCATTAACTATCACATCTGGCGGGTCATCAAGGATGGTGGCTTGGCTCATCCACAAGAAAATACCGCACCGGCGGAGGCAAAAGTTGCCACAGCTCCGCGAGCCGACGTGGTAGTCCAGACCTTTCCTACGGTACTCTACGTTGAGCTCGCGGTTTTCCTGGTTCTGATGGCGGCCCTGATGGCCACGTCGCTGCTGTTCAACGCCCCCCTCGAGCAACAGGCCAATCCTCTTCAGCCGAACAATCCTTCCAAGGCGCCATGGTACTTCCTTGGCCTTCAAGAGATGGTGAGTTACTCGGCCTTCTGGGGTGGTGTCATCGTTCCGGTGCTGCTCACGGCATTCCTCGTCGCGCTGCCTTACGTCGATCGGGCGCCAAAAGGAATCGGCGTGTGGTTCGCCCGGGAGCGCAGGCCGATAGTCGTTGTCTGGACACTTATCTTGACACTGATTGTAGTGACTACAACGATCGGAGTCTTCTGCCGCGGCCCCAACTGGAAGTTCTATTGGCCGTGGCAGGCCTGGCCCGGTGCGCCGGTGTAACGGCCGGCTCTGGATACTATGGAAAAGTGGGTCGCTGTGGCCGCTCTCCTTCTAACGGTCACCCTCGGATGGGCTCTTCGCGACAGCTTCGACCAAGAGTGGGCAAAGTATGAAGGAACTTACTACCATTTGGCTTTTGTTCGGACGCACACCGCGGCACAGATGCTGTGGGCCAGGAGCCAGGCGATCGAAGTAAAGCAAATCCTTCCGACTCAAGTTGGTACGGTCGAGCGTTGCGTGACCTGCCATATAGCCATTGACGACCCGGCGTTCAAGGACGGCCAGGAACCCTTGAGGCAACACTCTGCGCTGTTACGCAGTCATCTCCCGGAGAAGTTCGGTTGCGTCATTTGTCATGGCGGCGGGGGAAGAGCCCTAACCACGATGGAGGCTCACGGCCAGGGCGAAGGGCTGTCAAACCCGTTGGTAAAGGGGGAATACATTCAGGCTGCATGCTACAACTGCCACGGGTCCGAGGCCCTGCCGACGCAGGCCACGTCGGCGGTGATTCGCGGTAGGCAATTGGTGAATCGCTACCTGTGCATGGGTTGTCACCAGATCGAAGGCGCCGGCGGGCAGGAAGGCCCCGACCTCACTGCGGTTGGAAGCCAGCGAAGTTGGCTCTGGCTATATGCACATCTGGCCAGGCCTGAGTCTGTCGTCGTGGGTTCTACTATGCCCGTGTTCTCGCTTTCCCGGGATCAGATAAAAGACATCATCATTTACTTGCTAACACTGCGCGGCGGCTCGGAAGAATCTCCTCACACGATAGCGCTGATGAATAGCGCAGGATCCAGTTCGACCGGACTGTCCGGCGCGGCGGCTGAAGCCGGCAGGGACATGTCTGGCCCGGGCCTGGTGAGCTATGACGGAAGGGAGCTCTTCGATGGAGCCGGTTGCATCATGTGCCACTCGATCGGGAGAAGGGGCGGGCAAGTTGGGCCGGCGTTGACGTATATCGGAAGGAAGCGGGATGCGAAGAACCTGGCCAAGCTGCTTCATGATCCGGAGGAGGCCATGCCTGGCGGTAAGATGCCGCAGCTCGATCTTACTCAACGGCAAATAGAGGCCTTAACAGCCTACCTGACCACGCTGCGATAGCAGGGGTGCCGCACGTGTTACCGCGCAGACCAGCAGCCATTTCCCCCTCGCTGATGCTTTTCGCCACCGCCTTGCTCGCGACAGCTCTGGCGACCGGTTGCAAGTCTGACCCGCAAAGCGGGCTCAGTTCAACTGAGCGCCTGGGCTACGCGGTCTTTGTTCGAGAGCAATGCATGTATCACTGTCACATGTATGGAACTATCGTGGATCGTCCCTACAGTGCTCGCGACGCTCGTGCCGGATTACCTCCTGACCTTAGCAAGACGCCGCGGCGGACGGCCGACTGGTATCGCGCTTATTTGATTGATCCAGGAGCGGTAATGCCTCAAAGTCCGATGCCGTCTTTCAACAGCCTTTCCGGCCCTGAGATCGAAGGTTTGATCGCCTTCTTGCGGCGTCTCAACCGGGAATCCGTCACTCCGGCGCCGCAGCCAGTTTCGGCGAGCTCGATTCCTGAGACTCGAAACGGATTGACCGAGTACGATGCGGGCCGCAGCATCTATGCGAGCAATTGCAGAGGGTGCCACGGCGAGTGGGGAAACGGGGCAGGTCCGGTTGGGAGTCTTCTTTCTCCGGAGCCTCGCGATTTCACCGATACACTCTGGATGAGCAAGCAGAGCGAGGTCTATCTCTTCTCGGTCGTAAGCAACGGCAAGCCGAAGACAGCGATGCCGGCCTTCAGGGACCTTCTGAGTGCCCGGGAGAGAGCGCTGGTGCTTCGATACATCGAGTACTTTGCGGATCCTGTCGGCAAAGAACGGATGGAATTGGCGGTGACGACTCCAATTCGGTAGGCGTTCCGCATACAGAGCCCGGTCGCGACTTTACTATGTGATGGGCCGAGCAGGTTGGTAGTTGCACCAGGGATCGGTGGCGTGAAAATCCCCGGTCAGCGCGTAGGCGCGCGAGCGCGAGCCGCCGCAGATCGTGCGATACTCGCACTGGCCGCACCTGCCGCGTAGGGCAGTGGAGTCACGCAGCGTGCGGAATAGCGCGGAATCACGATAAATCTCGGCTAAGCTTTGCGAGCGCACGTTTCCCGCCGAAAGCGGCAAGAACCCGCTCGGGTAGACCTCTCCCGCGTGCGATACGAAGGCAAAGCCTTTGCCCGCGTTGACGCTGTGGGGCGCAAGCCCGACAGTGTGTCCGGGCCCTTCAGACCTTCGCAGCATGGCGGGCATCGCCACCGTGCCGAGGCCGCCCGGCGACTGCGTGCCGGTGCGTTCCTCCTCACGTTGCGCGACGTAACGCCGGTAGTGGGGCGCCTCCGTGACCTTCACGATAAAGTGCGCCTTTTTCTGAACCGCGTATAGGACAGCGAACAGTTCCTCACACTGCTGCGCCCCGAGCCTCTCCAACACTTCCCCGCGTCCGACCGGGACCAGGAAGAACACTTCCCAGAAGACCGCTCCAAGATGCTCAACTAGCTCGGCCATCTCGGACAGAAACGGCGCCGAACCGGCGAAGAGTGTTGTGTTGATTTGGAGGGGTAGACCGTATCGGTGCGCCCATTCCACTGCCTCCAGTGTCTTGTTGAAGGCCCCGGGTACTCCACGGAAACCGTCGTGAAGCTCGGCGCGCGGATAATCGAGGCTCAGCGCCATCTGGTCCAGGCCGGCCTCCTTCAACTGGCGGACCACTGTGGCGGTGAGCGCGGGTGTTGCGGCGGGTATGGTCCCCATGCGCAGGCCGAGCCGCTTACCCTCGCGCACGAGGTCGAACAGGTCGGGACGTTTGACCGGGTCGCCGCCGCTTAGAATAAACACCGGAGTGCCCAGCGCGGCGGCCTCGGCAAGCAGCCCGAAGCCTTGTGCGGTGGTCAGTTCGTCGGGATGGCGTGACGGTTGGGCCGAGGCACGGCAATGGATGCAGGCGAGGTCGCACGCCTGGGTCGTTTCCCAGATAACCAGAAAGGGCGCGACAGCGAAGTCGATCGAGGGCATCATGGCAGGCTCACCGGATCTAAATGGTCGGCTAGCACCCGCGCGGTCATCAATTCTACCACAGATTTCCATTATGAGCTTTCGACCGAGGATAGCCAGAGACCAAATTCACCCCCGGGGCGCAAAAGATTGGGTTTTTTTCGTGGCGAGGCCGCGGTCAACGCAGCGCGGCCTTTTTTCCGACTACGCGGTGCCATTGGACCATGGTGGCCGGCTGGACCAGCACCCGGCGACGGCCGGGGCGCTGGCGACGAAGGACGCTGAGCTGACGCGAAACCGGCCCCTCCCGGCGCCGCTGGAAAGATTGTGGACCAAAACCGGCATAGAACCTTGCTAAGGGAGGCCGTCCGGTCTATTTCGGAACTGGTTCGGAACCGGAAGCGGAGACTCGATACGGAAATCCCGGCTGGTATCCACGTGCGCGAATAGAAAAGGAGTACGCCTATGATGAAGAGAATCCTCTTGAATTCCGTAAAACTGGTTGCGGCATGTATCGCTCTGACTGCCATGGCTGCTTCACATGCGTGGGCAGACGATGCGAGCAAACCGGTCTATGACGACAAGTGCGCCTCCTGCCATGGCGCGAGCGGCAAAGGCGATGGGGCAGCCGCTGCGGCGCTCACTCCAGCGCCGCACGATTTCGCAAAGAGCCTCAAGGGCAAGACCGACGACTGGATCGCCAAGGCGATCAAGGAAGGCGGCCCAGCGGTTGGATTAGCGCCGATCATGCCACCTTCCAGCGACCTGAGCGACGCCCAGATCAAGGACCTCGTGGCCTACGTGAAGCAACTGGCCGGTAAGTAGCAATTGGGAAGACCGGTGGTCCTGAATGCCACGTTCTTTCGGTGCTGAGCTGGGGCCCCCACCAAGTCAGCCTTTTTCGCGGCAAAAGAGGGCCGTGTATGCTCTGCGGGTGTGTTGTAAGTCTGCCCGGTGTCAACGCCGGAGCGAAAGTACATCAGGGCGAAGCGCAAAAAGGCCCCCCGTCAGGCCTGGGGGCCTGAGCGCTCTGCTGGCGTATTTTTCCTTCTCGATATTTTTCTTTGGACGTTCGCTGATCGGTCGCTTTTCGACTGCGATTATCGGCCAAGGCTGCGACCCGGGCTCTTACGTATGGTGTCTGGCCTGGTTGCCCTACGCTTTCCACCACCGCCTCAACCCACTTTTCAGCGACCTGATTTGGGTTCCCGGAGCCAGCCTTGCCTGGAGAACCTTCATGCCGCTCCTTGGCCTGTTCGCGTGGCCGATCACAGCGGCATTCGGCCCTGTGGCCGCATTCAACGTTTCCTGTTTGCTTGCTCCAGCCCTGGCAGGATGGACCGCGTTCATTCTCTGCCGCTACATCACCGGGCGTGGCTGGCCCGCTTTCGCGGGCGGGTACGTATTCGGCTTCTCGCCCTACATGGTCGCCCAGATGACCGCACATCTGGTCCTCGTGGTGGTTTGGCCGATCCCGCTGGCCGTCTACCTGGCGATTCGTCGCGTCAGGGGCGACATTGCAGCGAGCGTGTTTACGATCCTGCTTGCTCTGCTGGTGGCCGCGCAGTTCCTGATGTCGGTGGAGTTGGCTGCAACCCTGGCCTTCTTCGGGGGTCTCACGATGCTGGCTGCGGTGCCTCTGGCGCCGGCCGCTGTCCGGCAGAGGCTCTACATCGCGATCCTGAATTCGGGGGTCGCGGCAGTATTGGCCGCCATACTGGTCAGTCCGTACCTCTATTACATGTTCGCTTTCCCTGCTCCGGGCGGACCACCATGGCCGCCTGGCACCTTCTCCGCCGATCTGCTCAACTTTGTAATACCTACTCCGGCGAATCTTGTCGGCGGATTTCAGGTATTCAGGACTATATCCGGCAGGTTTCCGGGTAACCTCACCGAGGCTTCCGCCTACCTGAGCCCCGGCCTGATCATTATCGCCCTGGCCTTTGCCTTTACTCACTGGCGAGAATGGACCGGGCGGTTGCTTATCGCGATGCTCGCATTCTTCTGCATCGTTTCGATGGGGAATCCCCTGCACATCGGAGGCGTCGCGAAATTTCCGCTCCCCTGGAAGCTCCTTCTCTACCTGCCGCTCATCGACAAAGCCTTGCCCGTGCGCCTGACGATGTTCATGTTTCTCATTCTGGCGATTATGACGGCGGTTTGGCTCGCTGCCGCGCCGGTCCGAAACGCGGTGCGTCCCGCGATTGCGATCCTGGCGGTTGCGCTGATGCTCCCCAACCTGAACGCCGATTTCTGGATCAATCAACTCAGTGTGCCCTCATTCATTGGCGCGGGCCTCGAGCGGAAATATCTTCGGGAAAACAACGTCGTTCTGCCCCTCCCGATGAGACCATACGGAGACGGTATGTTGTGGCAGGCGGTCTCCGGTATGTACTTCCGCATTGCGGAAGGATATCTGGGACCGGATCCGCAAGGATTCGATCGCTGGCAGCCTGGCGACCCCTGGCTACTCCTGGAGTTTTTGGCAAAGCACAACGTGAACGCGATCATTGTAAGTGATAGGAGGTGGCATGCGGTGTTGACCGAAGGCCCCATAACATGGAAGCTGGTGCAGGCCCAAGACAAAGAGCTGGCCACAGAGTTCTACCCGTCGGTCCTCAAGATCGATCCAATCAAGCTAGACGACGCGTTTATCTTCAAAGTCCCGCCTGAGCTCCTCGCGCCTTACAGGGAAACCCTCGCACCGCCCTGAATCGGTTCCGCGCCCGAGGCAGAGAAGCGCTACATGCACGGTGGCCGTGCTTATACGCCGATGTCGCGTTTCGACGCTGCGCGCCGGCTCACCAGTTTGCTCGTCCGTGGCCTTAGCTTCGTCGGTCCGCGATTGAATGGCGAAATGGCGTGGCCTTCGGGGCCGGCATCGGCGAAGGGGCCCGAGTCATCTCGCTACGGAGAGAAATCCACAGGATCGGCCTGAACAGGTCCGCATCGGGGCCTCTCCGGTACCCGCACGACTGCGGGAAGGCGCGCACGCGCGGGTTTCTCTAGACAAGGGCCAACATCGCAGACTCGTTGGCGGACAAGAAGCGGATTTGAACTTCCGGTACCACTAATTTAACTCTTTGGCGACAGCCGCTTGACGCATCATGCGACCAATGTAGCCCTTGGGGGAGCCCTGCGCATCGCGCAATCTCGACCATGTCGCCTCACCGGAGTCGAGGTGCGGTTCCCATTCGAGGTTTGACTCGAGCCGAATCGACTAGATCGCTTCGGCGTCGAGATGCGTGCTGGCGACAAGAAAGCCAGACGCGGCTTGGCACCGCGTTTTTTTGGTCATCTCATGCGGCTCGCCAGACTGGCGTTGGTGTCGCCGATAGTCGCAGGCGTAAGGGGCGCGAACCCGGCTCAACTGCGGGGCCGGGGACGGCCGCGATCGTCGGCAGGGCCGCGACTTGACGCTGAGTTCGGTGAGCGACTACTAATCGGGTGTTTTGAAAGTCAAAAGGAAAATTCCGCATTAAAGGGATTTGGAACGATCGGGGAAAGCTCGTGCTTGTCGTATCCGATGGTCTGATGGTCTATGGTCTTCTCTTTCAGGCTCTGCCGATGGCGGTTCAGCGAGCGATGATATGGATAGCGCCGGAAAGTTGAGGACACTGGCTCTTCGTCTCGGAGCTGCCGCGGGTTTCGCGGCGTTCATCTGCAGCGCAGCACTATTGAGTCGCGTACCGATTCGCGGGGCTTCGCGCCCAGCGCCGATCGCTGGGCAAACACCCGCCGCCGCGCGGCACTATGACGCGTTGCCGGTCTACTTCGAGCCAAACGCCGGCCAAGCCGACGGGAGCGGCCGCTACTTGACCCATTTGAGCGATTACACGCTCTCGATCACTTCCGGCGGAGCAACTATGGTCTTCGCGCCTTGCCACGCCGACAGGGTTAATGGGCGTAAACGAATACGCAGAGCCGGCGAGTCTGGGCGCACTCTGGTACCCATTCGCGAAAATGATTCGAACTGCACGGCGCGGGCGTTGAGTATCACGTTGAGCGGAGCCCGATCGAATTCGACGGTTGAAGCGGGTAAGCCGCTTGGCGGGCACGTCAATTACCTGATCGGCAACCAGCGCGCGAAGTGGCGCACCGATATACCGATCTATGGCGAAGTCGCCGAGCGCGGCGTCTGGCCGGGCGTCGATCTGGTCTATCATGGCGGCGGGCGCGGGCTGGAATACGATTTCCTGGTCGCGCCCGGGGCCGATCCGAAGCGGATCGGGCTGGCGCTCGGGGGTGCCGATCGCGCCGAGATCGGGGTCGCCGGCGACTTGGTGCTACATAGTGGCGCGCGCGAAGTCCGGATGCTCAAGCCGTTCGCATACCAAGAGCGCAACGGCGTGCGCTCGGAAGTCGCGTCCAGTTACGCTCTGTCCACCGCCGGCGGGCGGGCGCTCGCGAGCTTTCGCATCGGCAGTTACGACTCGTCGCGTCCACTTGTTATCGATCCGGCGCTGAGCTACGCGAGCTACCTGAACGGAACCTCCGTCGCGATTGGCTATGCAGTCGCCACCGACAACGCGGGACAGGTCTACGTCACGGGACAGGTCTTCCCACCCGGGTTCCCGGTAACTTTCCCTGGACAATGCACCGGATCCAACTGCCCGCTGCAAGATGGGTTCGTGATCAAGATCAACCCGAGCCTCAGCGGGGCTCAGTCCGTCGTCTATGCCACGTATCTGGGCGGCACCAGCTACGGCGGCCCCGGTTACTCCAGTTCGGTCGGCGGCAGCGGTGCGGGAATCGCCGCGGATTCGAGCGGAAACGCATACGTGACCGGCTTCACCGAGTCGGGTGATTTTCCGGTCACCGCAACCACCGCCTTCCAGAGCCAGTGTGCGGTCGGCGTTAGCGGATGCGGTTCCGCGTTCGTGACCGAGCTCAATCCCGCCGGCAACGGACTGGTCTACTCGACTTACCTGGGCGGACATGGGACCGCTTTCACTCCTATCAACGACGAAGCCGGCGCTATCGCGATCGATGGGGACGGCAAGATCTACGTGACCGGGAACAGCGGCTCGCCCGACTTTCCCACTACTCCGGGCGCCTTCAGAACGACTTTCCCCACCGTTTGCGAAGGCGACCAAACCCAGGGGTGCGAAAACGTGTTTGTCTCGAAGCTCGACCCCACGCTCTCGGGATCAAGCTCGCTGGTATTCTCGACTTTTCTCGGCAGCGCTGACAATGCCACCGAGAATGCGCCTCTCGTGCTGACGGGAATCGCCGCGGCGGGCGGCAAAATCTATGTGGCCGGCACGACGGCTTCCAACAACTTTCCGGTTTCAGCGAACGCGCTGGCCCAGACTTGCGAGGGCTGCCCGGACCAGGGAGAAGACCTCAACACCGAAGAGGGGTTTGTTTCGGTTCTCGATCCTTCGCAGAGCGGACAGAGCGAACTGGTATATTCGACCTACCTAGGCGGCGACAGTGGCTTGGACTTCGCCAACGCCATCGCAGTCACTTCGTCCGGTAACGCCTGGGTGACGGGCGGAACCGCGTCGCCGGACTTCCCGCTGACCTCCAACGCCTTCCAGAAGGATTGTCCGGCCTGCAACGACACCGATGACACCGTGTTCGCGGCCGAAATCGATCCATCCAAAAGCGGCCAAGACTCGCTGGTATATTCCACCTACATGGGCGGCAGCGGTTACGACTTCGGCAACGGCGTCGCCGTGGCCGGCTCGATTGTTTACCTGACCGGCTCGACCGAGTCGTCGACTTTTCCGGTCACTGCGGACGCGTACGAAAACCAATGTCCCGGCTGCGAGCAAGGCAATAGTAGCGGCTTCGTGACGGAACTGAATGCCACGCTTTCCGGTAAGGCTCAACTCGTTTACTCGACATTCCTGGGCCCCAGCGCGGTCACCGTAGACAGCGGGATCGCGATCGACAACTCGGGAACCGTCTACGTAGCAGGCACGACCGGTCCAGATTTTCCCACCACTTCAAACGCTTTCGAACCGACCTGTCACGGCTGTGGGGTGTACACCCAGAACGCCTTTGTCGCGGTGTTCAGCGGGTCATCGGGCAACCCCTCGCCGGGTGCGACGCCGACGCCCGGCAGCAGCGGCGCGCTTTCGGTCTCTCCCAACCCGGTCGATTTCGGCGATGTCGGCATCGGCACGAGCAGCAGCGGAGAGCTGACTATCACCAACTCGAGCGCCAGCGTGGTCAAGGGCGATGTAGTGACTAGTAAACTGGGTAAGGGCTTTTCGGTCACTGCGGGCGCCGGGTCGTTTAAGCTGGCGGCGAGCGATTCCAGGACCGTCGCGATCAAGTTCGCACCGACCAAGGCCGGGATGGATTCCGGTACGATCCAGATAACCGCCGTCAGTCCCACGATCGACGTATCGGTGACCGGCACCGGGCAGCCGGGCACGCTTTCGCTGAGCAGTTCCAGTCTCGACTTCGGCAGCGTGGCGCTGCACACCACCGCCGAGATGACCCTCCGCGTCGAGGATACGGGATCGGGAGAACTGACCGGCGCCGTCAACGCCGCGAAGCTGAAGCCGCCGTTCAAAGTGAAAGGGGCCGGGAGCTTCAAACAGCACAGCGGACAGAGCCACGGCGTGATCGTGAGCTTTACGCCCACCAAGGCGAAGGCTTATGCCGGTTCCCTGACTGTTACCAGCGACGACCCAGCCAATCCGTCTGCAACGGTAGGGGTAAGCGGCACCGGAGAGTAGGACCCCATTGTCGGATCGCAGCCGAGGCGGCGGTTGCCCTTATGCTGTCGCTGGGCATCGTTCGGTGAATCGCGGCTCCGATCCGGCTCTTCGGCAGGGACGTGATCGGAAACGGGCATAGATTTTTTACTACATACGGGATTATTGTCTCTGCTGGCGCTGGCCGAGAGCGGCGCTTCATCGGCTATCCCAAGAGCTGAGGACCACGGCAATGAGACATCAGGCGTTAATCGGCCATTCAATGCTAACCCAACCGCGATTATCCCAACTGAGCGCGATCCTACGCTCCGCTCTGGCGCTCGTGATCGCCGCCGGCATCTGCGCGTGCCATTCCGGGTCAGACTCATCGGCGCCGGCCGGGAATCCGATCGTGGGCCGGTGGCAGGCGCAAATTTTCAACCAGCAATGCGTGATTGAGATTGCCAATACGGGGCAGATCTCCTACGGCGATTCGTGCCCTCCACCGCTGACGGGTCAGCGGGCCACTATCACGTCGCTACCAAACGGTACCTATGCGCCGAACCTTTACGTCACCGGCCAGGACAGCGGCACGTTCTCGATCATGGGCGGCGCAGGCGGCATCTCGGGGACGGTCGGAGCGTTTCGCGTAGAGGGCGAACATATGACGACCCGGACCGCCCCCGGCGCCGATGTCCAATGGACCCGCAGCTCGTCCGAGGCCCCGATGCAGAGCGCGGCCGCGAGCCAGGTGCTCCCGGGGCAAGTCCAATGGCCGATGGGCGACGTGCCGGCGATCGCGCAGCGTGCCCTCGCGTACGTGCGGGCCAAATGGCAGCCCGACGCCTTTCTGACCTCGATCCAGATGGAGCTGGTTGCCGGGGGATTCAGCAACGCACAATCTCCGGAGGGCGGTCTGCAAGTCCAGTTCAGCTTCTACTCTCCCGGACAGCAGAAGACGCTCGCCCTTATGCCTAATTCGCCCGCCGGTGAGTTGATGCCCGGCGGCAGCGCCGATCCCAACGATGAACGTCCCATGCCGGCGAGCTTTGTTGATCTGCCCGAGGCGGTAGCCAAACTGCGAGCGAAAGGGCTGCGCGGCAAGCAGATCAAAAGCGTGCATATCGAAAATTACAGCCGCGGCTCGTATGGCGGCGCCGGTGACATCGCGCTCTACGGCCCTGAATGGGTAATCGCCTCGGCACTCGACGAGCGGGGTGCGGTTCTGGCCGAGCTGCCGGATCAGAACGATGCAAGACTTTACAACCCCGACGCGGACGCGAGCGGCGATCAACCCGAAAACGACAACACGATGCAGGTCGAAATCACGGGGCTGCGAAACAACAAGACCCAGGTCTATTGCTGGCTGTTTACGTCGGCCAAAGGCTTTCCCTTGAACACCGGTGGGGACAACGCGGCGAGCATTTCGTCGTGGATCCGAAATGGACGCGCCAAATGTGATTTCGGTAATGAAGACCCCGGACCTTACGCGGTCGTGGTTTTTCACGACGAGGACAACAGTCATGTGCTCGAATTGAACCCGGACGGCACTCCGCGCGAGGGCGTTGGATTATCGAACAACCCGCAGTATGCCTCCGCACTGCCCGGCTACGACGCGGCGATGTTTACCTACCGAACCGGCCAGCGGAATCTGACGATCAACATGAAATATCCGGATATGCAGATGGCTGATGCGGCACGGTCCATCGGCGGGGCCAGCCTGGCCGGTTTCGCGTTTGTGGACGGCTCGGTGGCGGGACAGGGGGCGCGGGCGAAGCTTCCGCCCGGAACGAAAATCTATCCTCCGGGTTCGACGATCACGGGAACCGACGGGTGCCCGACGACGCGCTACCACACCGATGGAATGATTGTTGCGGTAATCGATTACCAGGGCCGGCCGACCGCCGGCAGCCTCACCGTGACGCGTCATCCCGCGCGCGGCGGACGGTTTGAAAACGCCCCCTACTATCTCGACCTCGACCCGGGTCGAAAACTGCAATTGCTGGGGCCTATCTTCGAAAATGGTTCCTACAACGTTCGCCTCCAATATGACTTCAGCCAAGGTCAGGGCCACATGGTCAGGGCAAGGTTCGTATTGGCACGCAGTTGTAGTACGGTTCCCTGACCGCTTCGGCGCCAATCTGCGAGTATCCCGCCGCGCCGGCTCCTGGACCTGACTCCTGACAGAACTCAAGAACCAGGGGGTATTGCCCACCTTCTGCGCGGTGGGCGATTGAATGGCGAAATGGGGTGGCCTTCGGGGCCGGCATCCGCGAAGGGCCCCGAGTCACCCCGCCCCGGAGAGAAATCTGCAGAATCGGTGCAAACAGGGCCATGTCATCGGTTCTCCGGTGCCCTCACGCATGCGCGAACCCGCGCACACGCGCGAATTTCGAGAGCTTCTCCAGCGGTCTTGCGAAGCAGCAGGCCGCCCGCGATCGCCGATCTCGTCAACCTGAAACTACACCGGAATGGTTATCGACGAGGCGATGCGAATTTATCTCTCGGTTGTGGGCGATCGGACGCGCGACGATGGAAGACGACGAAATAATGGGGTACCGGATCCCGCGCGGCAGCAACGTGATGCTGAGCACAATGGATGTGCTCCCAATAGAATGCGAACGCTACGGGCGCTTTCAAGTGGACGGCGCGCTCGTTCACACGGCTGTCGAGCTATCGCGAAAACAATGGCTGGGCGCACGATAGACCCCGCCCGCAGCAGCGGTGCCTTGTGCAGTCAAAGCTGTGCCGGAGACTTGCGATGCGCGTTGTTCGAGCCTGGTCACGAGCGCTTCGCTTCGAGTCTCCACGAGACGTTCCACGACTGCCCTCACAACGGCCTGAGCGAGTAGGCGGATGGTTGGCGCTTCGAAGGCGACGCGCACGGGGAGCTGTTGCCCGATAGTGGCGGCGACTTTCGCGAGTACGCGCGTGGCAAGGAGGGAGTGCCCGCCTAGCTCGAAGAAGTTATCGTCCACGCCGACGTGTTCGCGCCCGAGCAACTCGCGCCAGTGCTGCGCCAACATCGATTCCAACGGGGTCGTCGGCTTGGCGGTGGGCCGCGCACGATAGTCGTCCACGAGTGGCGCTCGAGCGAGCGCCAAGCGATCGATCTTGCCGCTGGGTGTCAGCGGAAGCGTCGGCACGACGACGATCAAAGACGGAACGAGATACTCGGGCAGGCGACTGAGCAAAGCTTCGCGAATTCGTGCGGGATTGGCGTCGCTTGCAGGGTGAGCGACCACGTATCCCACCAACGCACGCGTATCCGCCGTGTCGCCTCGCGCGACCACTACCGCTTCAGCGACCCCCGCGAGTTCGGTCAGAGCGCTCTCCACCTCGCCGGGTTCGATGCGGTAGCCGCGGATCTTGAGCTGCTGGTCAGCTCGGCCCACGAACTCCAGCGTTCCATCCGCATGCATTCGTCCGAGGTCCCCACTCCGATACATCCGGGAAAGAGGTTCCGCCCCCCAAGGGTCATGAACGAAGCGCTCCGCGGAGAGCTCAGGTCGATGGAGGTAGCCGCGCGCGACGCAGGCACCCGCGAGGTAGAACTCGCCAATGACCCCTATCGGAACGGGGCGTTGCCAGCCGTCAAGCACGCGCACTGCGGTGCCATCGATAGCTCGCCCGATCGGTGGAAGGGCAGGCCAGTCGCGGGGTCGTCCGGACAGGACGTGGTCAGCGATGACGTGCGTCTCGGTCGGGCCGTACTGGTTGCGGAGCGGACACCGCCCCAAGCGTTCGAACAGCTCGACGATCGCAGGGGTGACCCGAAGCTGCTCTCCCGCCGTCACAACCTGTCTCAGGGGAGGGAGATCGCTCGATGACCGCGCCGCTTCCGCGATTTGCTGGAGCGCCACGTAAGGCATGAATACAAGCTCGACGCGCTGCGCCACCAGCGCGCGGAGCAGTGCGTCGGGGTCCCCACGCGTCGCTTCATCGATCACGACAAGCGCGCCCCCCGAGCTCCAGACGACGAACAACTCTTGGAACGACACATCGAAGCTGAGCGAGCTGAACTGCAGCGTGCGCGCCCCTGCAATCTCGGGCGATGCCCGGTGATGCCAAGCCACGAGGTTCGCGAGCGCCCCGTGGTGCATCACCACCCCCTTGGGCCGCCCGGTAGAACCCGACGTGTAGAGGACGTACAGCGACGACTGGGGCGACGGCGTGTTTCCAATGCTCGTGGAAGACTCGCCTAGCGCGATCGGCTGCCCCGGCCGTAACTCGATGATGGGAACTCGCGCGCGCAGATCGCGCGCGAGCTCTGGGGTGGTGATCGCGAGCACCGCTCCCGAATCCGCGAGCATGAAGTCCCTGCGCACAGGCGGGTAGGCCGGATCCATCGGCAGGATCGTTGCTCCAGTCCTGATCGTGGCGAGGACGGCAGTCAACGCCTCCGCGCTGCGCGGCATCGAGAGCACCACGACGGTGCCCGGGCCCCCACCGAGCCGAGCGATCTGGCGCGCGAGTCGATTCGCGTCCGCATCGAGCGTGACGTAGTCGATGATGCGTTTGCCCTCGATGATGGCGGGGGCATGGGGCGTACGCGCGACTTGGGCATCTATGAGTCCCAGGAGGTCGTGCTCCTGCTTCGGTATCTCCATACCGGAACCCAGGCGCAAAACGGCGCGCTCTTCGTCGGGAGCGAGAAGCGGGAGCCGCTCAATCGGAAAGTCGGTTTGGGCAACGGCGCCCCCGAGCAGGCGCCGGAAGTGCCGAATGATCCGGGCGATCGTTGCGTCGTCGAAAAGATCGGTGCTGTATTCGACCCCCCCCACGAGCCCAGAAGCGGTCTCGATCAACGTCATCGTCAAATCGAACTTCGATGTCCCTCGCGTCACCGTAATGAGCGGGTCGGCCTCGGGTGACAGCGTGTCGCGCCATGCAGTCGCCGCATCTGCCATGCCCGCATCCGCGTCCGGCATGTTCTGAAGCGTGAGCATGACTTGGAACAGCGGATTGTGGTTGAGGTGCCGTTGCGGCTGGATCTCTTCGACGATTTTCTCGAAGGGAACGTCTTGGTGTTCCGTGGCCTCTAGGTGACGCCGGCGCATCCGTTTGACCAGTTCGCGAAACGTCGGGTTGCCTGACATATCGCACCGAAGCACCAACGTGTTGGCAAAAAATCCAATGAGCCCCTCGAGTTCCACGCGGGTCCGGTTCGCGATCGGCGTGCCGATGACAATGTCGTCTTGATTGGACAACCGCATGAGCAACGTCGCGAATGCCGCGAGGAGCACAGAGAACAATGTCGTATCCTCCGCTCGCGCAAGCGCATAGAGTTCGCGGCTCACCCCTTCACCCACGGCGAACCACTGAGACGCGCCATGATGCTTAGCCACCTCGGGGCGCGCGCGGTCGAAGGGCAAAGGGAGCAGCTCAGGCGCCCCCTGGAGGGCGGTGCGCCAGTACGCCATGTGCGCGGTGAGCGTCTCTTCGCTCATCCGGCGCCGCTGCCAGCGCGCGAAGTCCGCGTACTGCACGGGCGGTTCTGACAGCGGCGAGCGAGCACCGGTGGTGTATGCTGCGATGAGGGTCCGAAGCTCGCGCACGAAGATACTTAGAGACCAACCGTCGAACACGATGTGGTGGATGCACAATGCGAGATCTGCGCGCTGGTCCGAGAGTCGAATGTACCGCATGCGAAGGAGCGGCCCTCGCGCCAGATCGAACGGCTGCTGAGCGTTTTCCGTCTCGAGTCGTGCCGCAGCCACTTCTCGCTCGGCGAACGGGAGGTGAGTCAGATCGGACACGGGGAGCGGCACAGGAAGCGCCGGCCCAATCACCTGCTGCGGGGATCCTCCCAAGGAAGGGAATGTCGTCCGCAGCACCTCGTGGCGTTGCACCATCTCGCCGAGCGCACGTCTGACATGACGCGGATCCGGCGGAAGCATGAGCGGGATGCGCATCGACATGTGGTATAGCGTCGTGCCGGGGAGGAACTGATCGAGGAACCAAAGTCGCTCTTGCGAGTAGGATAGCGGTGCGCGCAGGCGGCGAGGGCCTGGCGGCGCGCGGCGAATGCGTCCTGCATCGAGCCCGACGTCGTCGGTCGTGGTCACCAAGTCTGTGCTCGCTTCGTCGTGCGCGTCGGCACCAGTGATGTCCAGCACGTCAGTGCGCTCCTGTTCCACCAAACGCGCGAGCTCGGAGATCGTGGGGGCCTCGAACAACCGATGAAGACGGAGATCAACGTGGAGGGCGTCGCGGATGCGCGAGATGACCTGCACCGACGTCAGCGAGTTGCCACCCTGGTCGAAGAAGTTTGCGTTAACATCGAGCTGCGGACGCTTGAGCACCTCAGCCCAAATGCGGGCGATCACCGCCTCGACAGGAGTACGGGGCTTCTCGATGAGCTTCGCCGGCCCGATCTCACAAGCGTCTTCTGAGGCAGGTAGCGTGGGCCCAACGAAGACGCGGCGTGGCACCAAGCCAGCGGGGAGGCGCTCGCTCGCGAAGCGCGCGAGCTCGGCACCGTCGAGCCGGCGCCCTGGGCGCGGTACGACGAACGCCACGGCCCAGTGGTCGTCCCCGTCGCAACGCATTCGGACGGACGCTTCGGCGACGGCTGGATGCTGCGCGAACAGCGCCTCCAAGCGCCCAGGATCGACCAGCATCCCGTCTAGGCGAAGCATGCGCGCTATCTCGCCTAGTAGCTCGATTTGCCCATCCTCGCGCCGCCGGGCAGCGAGCCCAGTCCCGCGAAACGTGCCGACCCCCACGGCAAGCTCACCTCGGAGCCCGATGGCCTGAGTTTCGAGTCGCTCATCAAGAACCTCGACACGGCACCCGTCGAACGGCGTTCCGATGACCGCCTCATGCTCTGTGATCGCCAACGAAGCGTATGTCACAGCACGGCCAGATGGTCCCCACACGCCAGCCACTCGTCGATCCTTCCATCGACCGAATGCAGCGTCGAAGCATGGCAAACCCACCACCACGAGCGTCGCGTTGACCAGCACCGCATTTAGGGGGAGCACAGCGAGCGCGCGCGGCCCGAGGAAGACGTGCGTTGCGTCTGCGATCGCACTTACGAACCTAGCGCTGGCCGCGGCTGCGGTCAGCTTCGCTAGAAGGACTACTCGGGATTCACCTCCGACCACCGATATGCGCGAGCTGGCGGTCGCGCCGATGGCCGATGCCGTGCCGAGCGCGCTCACCGTGAGTTCCTCGGCGTTGACCGACGACTCGGCCAGGTCGGCAATTCGAGCGCGCAACGACGCGTCGTGCCACGATACCCCACGGACCTCCGGCACTTTTTCGTCTTCAAGCGCGAGAGGAATATCCCAAAGCTTGGCATCTGGCTGGTCGCAGGCTAGGCTGAGCAGTCGCACGTAGCGCCACAAGAACCGCGTCATCGTCGTATGCGAGAATAAGTCTGTTCGGTATTCGCAAGTCCCCACGAGGCCGCGGCCCTGCGGGGTGAGCGACAATGTCACGTCGAACTTCACCGCTGCTGCAGCCGGCGGGGAGATGAAATCCTGCTCCGCCCACGAGCCGGGAGCCTCTGTGAGCTGCGGGCCGTCCATAGCATCTTGCAGGACGAAAGCTACTTGGCAGAGCGGGGCGTGGCTGAGGCTGCGGCGGACGCGCATTTCCTCCACCAGCTTCTCGAACGGTAGATCGTGGTCAAAAGCGGCGAGTGTAACTTCGCGCGTCTGTCGGATCACCTCACGTACCGTGGCGTCTCGTGGGAACCTCCCTCGCAGAGACAGCATGTTCACGAAGAAGCCAATGAGCGGCTCGAGATCGGCGCGGCTGCGGTTCGCCGTTGGCGACGCAACGAGGACGTCTTCGACGCCCGCGGTCCGCGCCAAGAGACCCTGAAACGTCCCGAGCAACACCATGAACAACGTCACGTCGTGCGAGCGGGCAACCTCTCGAAGTCGCTCCGTGAGCGCCGCCGAGATGACTAGGGACTGGTACGCGCCCCGGTGAGTCTCCACTAAGGGCCGTGGGTGATCGGTTGGTAGATCAAGCAGCAATGGCGCATCTGAGAGCTGGCTCTTCCAGTAATCCACCTGCTTCCTGAGCGTTTCACCTCGCAGCCACTCGCGCTGCCATATCGCAAAGTCCGCGTACTGGATCGGCAGCGACGGGAGAGACGCAAGATCACCTCGCGCGATCGCGCTGTAGATCGCGGTAAGCTCGCGCGTGAGCACACCGCAAGACCATCCATCGGAAACGATGTGGTGTGTCGTCACGACGAGCGTCGTCTCACCCGCCGGGCCATGCAAGAGCTTCGCCCGGAGCAGCGGCCCGCGCTGGAGGTCGAAGGGCTCCGTGGCGTCCTCCGCGAGCGTGCGCCGAAGTTCTGCCATGCCGTCTGGGGCGCTACGAAAGTCGAGTTCCTGAAGGGGGATGCTGAGCCGTGACGCGATTCGCTGCATCGGCACGCCGTTCACGACGGCGAACGTCGTCCGAAGCGCTTCGTGCCGCGCGACGATGGCATCGATAGCGCGCGCCAAGGCGCCAGCGTCAACTGGCTCGCGCAAGCGCAGCACAAGTGGGAGCAAATACGCTGTGTTGCCGGGCTGTAGCTGCTCGAGGAACCAGAGGCGTTCCTGCGCGAACGAAAGGGGGGCGGAGCGAACGGGGCCGGCACGTTCCACTAGGAGCTTCGCGAGAACGGCTCGCTTCTTCGCTGGGGTAACTGTGTTTAGGTCCATGGTCATGCCTGATACGGCAACAACTGCTCGAGAAGCTCGTCCACTTCCCAGTCTTCCAGGGTATGCACGAGATCCAAGATCGCTTCCTGCGTGAGCCCTTCGGCATCGATATCGAGCATCGAGAACGTCCGGCGCAGTGCCGGCTCTACCTCGCGCGCGTCCGCTCGCGCGGGCTCGACGCCGACGAAGCTCGGATTGCTTTCAATGTTGCGAGCGAGCTCCGCCACCGTAGGGGCGTCGAAGAGTCGGTGAAGCGGCACGTCGACCCCAAGGATGTCCCGGATTCGCGCGATGACCTGTACAGACGTGAGTGAGTTTCCCCCTAGGTCGAAGAAGTTGCTGTGGACGTCAGTCACCGGCCGCTTAAGTACCTCGGTCCACACTCGCGCGATGACTGCTTCGGCCGGTGTGTGCGGGCTCTCTACGGCGCGTCCGGCTTGCGGTGCAACGGCGCCGGGGGCTGGGAGCTCGTCGGCGATGATGATCCGGCGAGGTACTAGGCCCGCCGGGAGTCGCTCGGCGGCGTAGCGCGTGAGATCCTCCTCGCCCAATCGACGCTCGCCCCGGGGGACAACGAACGCTACCAGGTACGCATCATCCCCGTCACCCTGTGCAACGACCGACGCCGCCTCTACGGCCGGGTGTTGACAGAACAGCGCCTGGAGGCGTCCCGGATCGACCCACATTCCCTCGACGCGGATGCCGCGTTCGATGAGTCCTCCAATCTCGATACGCCCATCGTCGCGGCGGCGGGCGCGGAGGCCTGTCCGGTATAGCTGCCCGCCTGGTACGAACGGGTTGGAGATCCACTCAGAGCTCGGCGCGAGTGGCGGTGGAACGATCGAACCGCCCACGTGGAGGTCGCCCCACAGGTCGACAACCTGGCGACGCAACATGGGGTCGAGTACTTCGAGCAAGCAGCCCTCCACGGGCTCGTCCAGCGTCGCCTCCGGCGCATTCAACGTGAGACGGGCGCAGCATGGGGCGCCTGGAATGCCCCATAGACCAATGACGCGGCGCGCGCCCCATTTCGTCCAGATGACATCGAAGCATGGCCAGCCCACGACGCACACAATCGCCTCGGGCGGAAGCGCCTCTGACCCTATAGAAGCGAGTGCCGCGGTCGAGCCAAGAACGTGAGTCGCGGCGCTCGTGCGCAAGCTTCCGTGGTCGACGCGTTGGATCGTGGCGCCGACCGCGTCGCACGCCGCGGCTGCGAGTTGGGCCAACTCGCAGTCGTCAACGACGGCGATACGAGACTCGGGTGTCAGACCCAGGAGCTCCACCGCAAGATGGGAGCTGGCGATCGCGCCCCGAACTACGGACTGGTACGGCACGTCCGGCTCGTCGGGCAACCTCACGGGCAACGACGCTACTGGCGCCTCGGGGTGGCCCGTCATGGCCTCGAGCACATGGAGGTACCGCCGGAGAAAGCGTGCGATCGTGCGATGGTCGAAAAGTTCTGTGCGGTACTCGCATGTCCCGACGAGACCTGCCCCTTGTTCGGCGAATGACAGCGTCAAGTCGAACTTCGCGCTGCCAAGCGCGACCTGCGGATCATCTCGCCAACCCAAGGTCGGCGGTTCGACGGGCGATATCCCCGTGTCAGCCCCAGGGGTATTTTGAAGCACGAACGCCACTTGGTGGACAGGACTGCGACCGAGGCTTCGGCGCGGACGGAACTCCTCGACGAGCTTCTCAAAGGGGAGGTCTTGATGCTCGTACGCTCCGAGAGCAACGTCACGCACTCGGTCGATCAGCGCACCAACCGTTGAGACATCACGGAGGTCGATTCGCATCGCGAGCATGTTGACGAAAAAGCCGATGAGCCCCTCCAGCTCGTGGCGACTGCGGTTGGCGATCGGCGAGCCGATGACCACGTCTTTCATGCCGCTATAGCGCGACAAGAGCGCCGCGAACCCGGCGAGCATCACCATGTACAGCGTTGCGTCTCGCGCGCGCGCCAGCTCTCGAAGTGGCTCCCCGATTCGGGTAGGTACGACCAGCGTTTGAAAGGCGCCTTGAGGGCTCTCCACCATGGGACGCGGCGGATCCGTTGGAAGATCGAGTAGAATAGGCGCACCCGCGAGCTGCTCCTTCCAGTAGGCGACTTGGTCCGCGAGCGTCTCTCCGTGAAGCCAATCGCGCTGCCATACCGCGAAGTCTGCGTACTGGATCGGAAGCTCGGGGAGCGACGGAGGCCGTTCCTGGAGGAGGGTACCATACAGAGCGAGTAGCTCATGCGTGAACACGCCGCACGACCAGCCATCCGAGATGATGTGGTGCATGGTGACGAGCAGGAGGGACTCGTCCGGTGCGCGGTGGACCAAGAGTGCCCGCACAAGCGGTCCACGCTGCAGATCGAACGGGCGCATCACCTGCTCGCGCAGAACACGTTGAGCGTGCTCATGAGCGTCGAATCTTCCGCGGATGTCGAGTTCCTGCAGCTCGATAGAGGATTCCGCAGCCACGCACTGCACGGGCAGGCCGCCGATGACGGCGAACGTCGTGCGAAGAGATTCGTGTCGGACGACCAATAGATCGAGCGCTCGCCGCAAGAGCGGAGCGTCTACCGGATCGCGGAACGGCAAGACCAGTGGCAGGTTGTATGCGGTGTTACCCGGCTGCAGCTGGTCGAGGAACCACAGGCGCTCTTGCGCGAAAGAGAGCTGCGGAGGAGCTGAACGACTTCGCGGCAGGATCATCTCCATGCGGCGATCCAACTCGCCGTCCACGTGCGTCCAGCGAACGAGGAGCTCGAGAAGGCGCGTTGGGAGTCGTGCGACGCGCTCGTGGAGCTCAGCCGCACTGCTCACGACGGCGGGTCCGCCCGCGCAAGAAAGTCGCGCACTACCGAACAGTACGCGGCAGGCTCTTCTAGGTGTGGGACGTGCGCGCTCTCTTCGAATACCGCGAACTCCGCCCCCACCGTGGCCGCTTTGTATGCGGCCGTACTGTGCGGAGTGATCTCGTCGTGGAGGCCGCAAAGGTAGAGTACTGGGCACTTTAGCTCGCACAGCCGTTCTTCGCGTTCGTAGCTTGCGAGGTTGCCGGTGGGAGTGAACTCCGCTGGCCCCCACATCGTCAAATAGACCTGGCGACCCCAACCGGCTTGCGAGCGCACCAGGGGCTCGGGCCACTCGGGCATGCGGCAGACGTGGCGACGATAAAACGTCATCGCCGCGGCGCCATACGCGCCAGAACCAGTTGTCCCGTCCTCCTCGCATCGTGCGAGCACGCCTTTCACCGCTTCCGGCAGCGCGGCCCTCAGCGACGCCATGTCCTCGCGAACGCGGCGCATGCTGAGGCATGGCGAGCTTAAAATCAGGCTCGCCACGCGGTGAGTATGCTGGAGCGCATAGTCGACCGCGAGCATCGCGCCCCAGGAGTGGCCTAGCAGGTGGACACGACGCGCGCCCACCGCTGCAACGACCGCATCGAGCTCCTCGACGAACCGGTCGATCACCCATAAGGATGAGTCATCGGGGCGATCCGAGCGTCCGCAGCCAAGCTGATCGTAGAAGACGATCTCGCGCTCGTCGGCCAGAACGGCCAGCGGTTCGAGATAGTCGTGGGGGGAGCCTGGTCCGCCGTGAAGCGCCAGCACTGGCGCGCCGCTACCGGCTCCGAACTTTCGCATCCAGATGGTGCCGCCTGGCACATGGATCCGGCTCCCCGCGATGTCGCTGACGCCGTTGTCAGCCATGGGTTGTTTTTCCTCCCAGCGTGCGGCCGAGCGTGCAGAGAAGATCGCTCGCCGCGGTCTCTAGTAGGTAGTGGCCCCCGTCGAGCATATGAACCGCGAATCCGCCGGTAGTGTGGTTTCCCCAGGCAGCTATCTCATCGGGCGACACGATCGTGTCCGAGCGTCCTGCGAATGCTGTGATCGGGCAAGTAAGCGGTGGCGCATCCCGATAGCGGTACGTTTCAGCGAGCTCGAAGTCCGCTCGCAAAACCGGTGAGAGCAGTGCTTTCATCTCGGGATGATCCGACACGACCGCCGGCGTCCCTCCGAGCCGGTCAACCTCCGCCCAGAGGGCCGCCTCCGAGAGGTCGTGAATCGCCTGATCGCGATCAGGTAGGTGGGGCGCGCGGCAGCACGCGACGAAGAGATGGAAGGGGCGCGTCCCCCGAACCCGCACGAGTCGCTGGGCGAGCTCATACGCGGCGAGAGAGCCGGTGCACGTTCCAAAGATGGCATACGGCAAGTCGAGATATGGCGCGACTGCTCGCTCTAGCGCCAGGATCGCCAGTGGCATGCGCGTTAATGGTGCCTCGGCCATGCGTCGCTGACGCCCAGGGAACTGAATGGCGCACACCTCGATGTCGGTCGGAAGCGCGTCCGGCCATTGGTGGAAGGCGGATGCATTCCCCCCCGCGACCGAGAAACAGAAGAGCCGCAAGCGCGCGAGCGAGTTTGGGCGCGGCTTTACGATCCAGCGTTCATCCGTGCACGACGTCTCGGCGTTCATAGTCGCCCCTCGCTGCTGCTGACGAGCACTTTCACCAAGTCGGAAATCGTCGGATGGCGGAAGAATTGGGAGAGTGACAGGGGGAGGCCGGTCTCGCGCCGGACACGCGCAACAACTTGCGTGGCGAGGAGTGAGTGCCCCCCCAGCGCGCGGAAGTCCTCCTCTCGACCGACACGCGGCACACCCAAGAACGTCGGCCCAAATCCGCGCGAGCTGCGTTTCGAGTGGCGATTGCGGACCCACGAACGCGGCCTCTGGGGGCGGGGTCACGGGTTCTGTGCGGACGCCTCGCGCGTTCCCAGCGTCGTTCCTTTCGAGGAAGGCCTGGTACCTCGCATAAGGGTCCGCGACGATCGCGCTGAGCGCGCGATAGTATAGTTCGGCGAGATGGCGGGCATCGCGGGGCCCAATTTCTCGTGCGTCGTATTGCATGTACGATCTAATCGCGCCCGTGTTGGGCTCGATCTCGAAGTCCACGGCTAAGGGCATATCGATGTCGGCGGGGTGCGTGCGGCTCCCGAGGACAGCGACGCTAGCTTCGGTGCCGTTTCCGGGCAGCGCGTGAAAGTGGGAGAAATTGAAAAAGCTTTCGAAGAGCGGCCTGCCGCCGTGCATCCGTTGGATCTCCGCAATCGGCATCCATCGGTGCGGGATGATCGCGGTCTCCTCCTGAAGCGCTCGTTTTGCAAGATCGAGCCAGCTTTCGTTCTGAAGAGTCAGTCGGAACGGCAGCGTGTTGATGAAGAGTCCGATGATTCGGTCGCCGCCGGCTTCCTCGGGCCGCCCATTCGTCACGAGCCCCGTGACGACGTTGCTTACGCCGCATGCGATTCCGACCGTCCACGCGTGGGCAGCGAGCAAGACACTCTTGAGCGGCACCCCGGCGCGCCGCGATAGATCCCAGAGCCCGTCGCTCAGCGCCCGCGGAACTTCAATCGGATGCGCCTTGGTGCACCGCGCCTCGCTCCGTTCCTCTGGCAGCGCGCGTGGCAGGCGTGCCATGGGGGCACCGTCGAGCGAATTCCTCCAGAAGCGGCGCGTCTCGGGAGACTCGCGGGCCGCTCGCTCCAGTTCCAGGAAGCGTCGGTACGTCAGCGCGGGGGGAGCAAGCGACAGTGACACCGAGCGCCCTAAGAGCCTCGCGTAGTGTTGGCACAACTCCGCGAGCACCAGGTGCAGACTCCAGCCGTCGAGGATCGCGTGGTACTCCGCGATCGTCAGAACGAACGCGTCGTCGTTCACCGGATAGGCGCGGAAGCGCACGAGCGGAGCGACCTCCCAGTCGAAGGGACGCTGGAGTTCGGCGCGCGCCTCGTCGTCGATGACTCGTTGCTGCATGTAGGGTGGGAGGTCGGACAGATCGGCGACCTCGAGTTCGGCGTGCGCGGTCGCGTGCACGATCTGGATAGGCTCACTGAACGCGTCGAAGTGGAACGACGTGCGCAGCAACGGGTGAGCCGCCACGACAGCGTCAATCGCCGCTCGAAGCGCGAGCACCTCAAACGGGGCGCCGATGCGGTGCGAGCTGGCGTTGTGATACGTGGGCGCCTCCCCGGTGAGCTCGGTATGAAAGACCATTCCAGCCTGGAGCGCGCTAAGTGGGTACGCATCTTCAGCCTCGGCGGGGAGACGTGCGCGATCCACATCGCGTAGCAGCTCAAAGGGCGCGGCTGTTTGCTGTGTTAGCGTCGCATCCTCGAGGCCGCGGCGCACGAGCTCGCGGATGGTTTGGCAGGCGAAAAGCGCACGCAACGGGAAATGCAAACCGCGCGACTTGCCGAGAGCTTGTACTTGGATGCTGCGGATAGAGTCGCCTCCAAGCTGGAAGAAATTGTCGTCGACGCCCACCTCGTCGAGGTGGAGGACGTCGCGCCACACCTCGACCAACACCTCCTCTTGCCAGCAAGTCGGCTTCGCTGCGGTATGCCCAAGCGATGGACGTTGGCCATCGACCGAGGGCAGCGCGGCGCGGTCGATCTTGCCATGCCGGGTGAGGGGGATCGTGGGCAGGACGACATAGCTCGCCGGGATCATGTAGTCGGGTAGGCGCGCCGCGAGGAAGTCGCTCAACTCCGAAATGGTCGGCATAGTCGCAAGCGCCGGCGCTTCCTCCCTCATGCCTAGAGACGACGCGTAGTCTGGGCGGAAGGCGTAGAGGTTGTAGCGGTCGGTGCCGTGGAGCAGCGGGTCCTGCTCGACATGGACTTCGAACCCCTTGCGCTCGAGGAGGTCGAGCATGTCGCCGATCCGCCCCTCCGTCTCCGTGCCGGCGCGATCGTGGACCTCCATCACGACCTGAGCGATGCGCGGCCAGTGTTCGTCGTCGATGCCGTCCAGCACATCACGCTCCGCTCGCTGCACGTCGATCTTGAGCAGGTCTATCAGATCGACCTCTTCTTCAAGGATCACGTCCGATAGGCGGTGGAGCGCGCAGACATGCCGAACGGCCTCGAAGCGGTCCGCAAGCAGCTCGTCCGCATGTTCGAGCAATACGCCCGCGTCGGCGCCACCGGCTTTCTCGTTTCGCAGGTACGTCTTGATGACGTCAACCTCGGCGGGCGCGTCCGCATACGCCTCTAGGCCAGACATCATCGAGTAGCCGGGGTAAAAGGTGAAGCGATCGGTTTCTTCGCGTGCAGAAAGTCCAAAGCGGAAGAGCTTGGCGCCCGCCGCGTACTGCGCGACGTTCTGTTGAAGACGTTCGAAGATCGGCGGGAGTGGCTCGAAGGCATACAGACGCGGCGCGCGGCAGCGGCGCGTAACGTACATAGAGAACATTCCGATGTTGGCGCCTACGTCGAAGACGCATGCGTCATGCGTGAGCTTTATCCCGTGCCGGACATACGTGTGCTTGGAGAAGATTTCTTCATATAAGTAGTCGGTTTCGTTCCGATTGATCTGGGCGAGGCTTGCCTTAAAGCTTTCAGCGTCACGGCCGTCACCACGGGCGGGCACGACGTAAGCCACCAGCCGCGTGTTGCCCTCATGCGTGGCCCCAATGACCGCGGCGTCGGATATTCCCGGGTGTTGCCGGAGCGCTGCGACGATCTCGCCTGGTTCAATACGAAAACCACGAACCTTGAGCTGGTCGTCGATACGGCCCAGGAACTCGATCGAGCCGTCAGGCAGGAAGCGCCCGATATCGCCTGTGAGGTACAACCGCCCATCAACCACGAAGGGATCTGGTCGAAAGCGGAGCGCCGTTGCTTCGGAATTACGGAAGTAGCCTCGCGCCACGCCAAATCCGCCGATACACAATTCGCCCTGGACACCGATCGGAACTGGACGTTGTGCGTTGTCAAGGATGTACACGCGCGCGTTCGCGATCGGGCGACCAATGGTCGGTTGGATCCCGGAGGCGATCCGCGCAATCGTCGCGTTGACGGTGGCCTCGGTTGGTCCGTACACATTGAAGAACCTCGCGGGGTATCGAGCCAATCGTTCCCATGTGTCTGGATCGATCGCCTCGCCCCCTACGAGCACCATCGACGGCCACGCCCGGAGGCGATCAGCAAAACCTGCGGCGAGGAGCAACTTTAGGTGCGAAGGCGTGCAGTCGAGGACATCGACGCGTTGTTCTAGCAGGAGTTGGAGGAGGGCAGTGGCGTCACGCCTAGCGTCTTCGGGGATGACGTGGAGGCAGTGCCCGTTCAGCAGTTGGACGATCTGCTTCACGGACGCGTCGAACGACGCGGGGGCGTTCAGGGTCAGGCGGGCCGGGCGGCCAAGAAGGGCATAAACCTTTTCCTGGAGAGCCCATGCGAGGTTGACCGCCGACCGGTGCTCGACCACCACCGCCTTGGGCGTTCCCGTCGAGCCTGACGTGAAAATGAGGTACGCAGGATCGGTCGGTGAGCATGGCACCTCCGGGGCTTTGAGAGAGCCTGACGCAGGCTCCTGATCGGTGATCTCGATCACCGGGATGCTAGGCTTGGTGAGGTTGCCGTGCGCGCGATCACGACTGACAATCGCGGCGACATCCGCTTGCTGAAGCAGTCTGCGTCAGACGTAGGGGAGGGCTTTCGGGATCGAGCGGCACGAAGGCGCAGCCGGCCTTCAAGATGCCCATTACCGCGGTCAGCAAGTCGGCACAACGAGGCAAGAGAATCGCTACGCGCTCACGGGGTCGAATGCCTGCCCGCTGAAGAGTTCTCGCCAGTCTGATTCGCGCGCGCGTCGAGCGCAGCGTAAGTGTAGGACGTTTCTGGCGCAACGACCGCCAGCGCGTCGGGCTGCGCGGCAACGACCGCCTCGAACGCCTCGTGAATGCACGTCGCGTCGTGTGGGCACTCCGCCGCTTTGTTCCATTCGTACACGACTCGCGTGTGCTCGTGGCGACCCAGCATGGCTAAGCGTGCCATCGAGGTGCTGGAATCGAAGGCGGAGAGGGTCGCCGCAAGCGCCTCTATGAGTCGGCGAGCCAGACCTTCATCATGGCGCTCGGGGTCGAAACGCAGCATCAGCCGGAGCTGGTCGCGCGAGGCTTGGCAGTGGAGCAGAAGCTCACTTTCGGCCAAGTCGTCCGAAGCTCGCACGTCGGCGAAGGATACGGATCCGTCGTGGCGGGAAGGCTGCTCCGCCTCGTAGACGAACCCAAGCCGCGGCGTGCCCATAGCTCGAACTCGGTCGGCGAACGGGAGCTGTTCAACGGCGACAGCAAGCCAGCGCTCCACGCGTTGGGCGAGCGCCCCCGCCGCCTCGTCGTCCTCCCATCGCAAGCGCACAGGGGCAAACTCCGCGAATGGGCCAATCTGGTGGCGAAGCTCCTCGAACGGCCGCGCGGCAAGCCTCGTATGCACGAGCGCCGACGACCCTCCCGCTCGTCGCGCGAGCACGGCGGCCCAAGACACCAACACGGTGGACATGCTGGCCAGCGGCGCCGACGCCACGACCTCTTGTCGTGCAGTCGCGGCTTGGTTCGCTGGACTAGCAGCGTGGGGTCGTTCGAATGGAAGCACCAGACCAGCGTCACGGATGTCCCCGAGCTCGTCCCAAAAGGCTCGACCAGCCGCGAGATCTGCGCCTTCGCGCATCTCATGGCACCATTCCGAGTAATGGAGGAACTGCACGTCTGACGGAGGCGCGATCGGAGTGCCGTTTAGGTTGTCTGCCAACTCACCCACAATGTTGCGAAGCGATTGGGCATCGGCGATGAGCGAGGAGGCCGACAGAAACAGGAGATGTTCCCGCCCGTTGATCCGCGCGAGCGACGCCCTCCACAAAGGCCCCTCGCGGCCATCGAACTCCCAGGGGCGCGCGGTAATCGATGCCGCCAAGGACGAACTGTCAACGCCATGCCAGTCCAACTGCTCGAGCCGCGGAGGGAGGATCTGCTCGATGACGTGAAGGGGCATCTCCATGCCGGGTAGCTTGCGAAACACCGCGCGCAGGATGTCGTGGCGTGCCGATACCGCGGCGAGCGCACTGACGAGCCGCTCAACATCGAGGTCGCCCCGAACGCTGGCGCTGGCAATGGAGACGAAGCGCCGGCCGTCTGCTTGCCGCCGCCACATCTCCGCTTGGGACGGCGCGAGTCGGAAACCGGTGATCGTCGTATTCTCCCCAGGGGTAGAGCTGGATGCGGTGCTCATTCTCAGGTCTCCGATTCGGTGTAGAGGTCGGCCATGGCGACCAGGATCCGGCGCGCGCCTTGGTAAGCTTGGCGTCCATGAACAGTCAGGAAGTTATCGAGCAAGAGTACATCCCCAGCCCGCCACGGGAAGGAGACTTCGCATTCCGAGTAGCCGGCGCGGATCTCATCCAGCACCGAGGTCTCTATCGGGGTTCCATCGCCATAGTACGCGTTTCGTGGGAGCCCTTCGCTGCCGAAGGCGGCTACGAGTGACTCGCGAAGCTCAGGCACGAGGTTCGACTCGTGGAACATGTGCGCGTGATTGAACCACACCGTCTCGCCGGTCTCGGGGTGCGTGGAGATCGCTTGGCGTATCTGGCGAGTTCGGAGTCGCTGATGGTCGAGCCATTCGAACGCAACCCTAGAGCGGCGGCAGTAGGCTTCAACGTCACTCCGAGACTCCGTTTGGAACGCTTGCTGCCAAGTGAGGTCTAGCCCAAGGCCGAAATTCCGCACGTACATGACGCCGTTAGCCATGAACCGCCGCTTGATCGCGGGTTGCAGATGCGGGTAAAAGCGCCGCTCGCTCGCCAGCGGAGTACGTCCACCTTGCAAGGCGGAAAGGGCGCAATGAAACCAGACGTACCTTGGCCAGTTGTGTGAGTACGACATCTCGTGGTGATGCGGAATCACCTGATCCGCCGCCAGTTCAGTCGAGGTGAAGACGTTTGGAGCGACCTCGGTGCGAGCCGCCGCCCGCTCCACGTAGCCGAGCAGATTCGGGGTGAGAGCGCGCGCGACGGCGCCAAACTTGGCGGGGGAGTCGACATCGAAGCCACGGAAGAGGAGACCTCCGTGGTCGAGGAGAGCGCCCATCAAGCGTTCTCGGTGTGAAGTCACCCACTCCGCGAGGTTAACCTCCGACGTCGCCTGGAGGACAAGGGGGAGCGCACTCTCTTCCTGCAGCGGTTCCTCGCGCACGAGATCTGTCGCCGAGACGCGCACGGCGGTGAGTGGCTTGACCCGCAGCTGGGACGCCCTTTTCGCAATGTCGCTCACGACGTCGCCTCGGCCGATCCAGGAGTTGGGCGGGCCGGACCCCGATAGGGGTCGACCATCGCGGCAAGAATCTCTCTTTCTCCGAGGAAAGGTTCGCGACCGTGCGCGACAAGCATGTTGTCGAGCACAAGGACATCGCCCCGTTCCCATGGGAACGATACGGCCTCGGCGCGATATGCCTCTCGCAGCTCGCGGAGAGTCTCATCCCTAATCGGCGAGCCGTCGCCGTAGAACGTGTTGTACGGGAGATCTTCCTCCCGCAATGTCGCCATGAGCGACCGCGTGACGTCTAACGGCAAGCTCGTAACGTGAAAGAACAGAGCGTGATTGAACCACGTCCGCTCACCCGTGTGCGGGTGGACGCGGATGGCGGGCCGAACTTGGCGGGTGCGCAGGCGGCCTCGCTCCAGCCACTCGACCTCGACCGAAGACGCACGACAGTAGGCTTCGACATCTCGGCGGTCGTCGGTCTGAAAGGCTACGGACCAGGGCAGGCCGATCCCTTCCAAATAGTTGCGGACGTAGAGCACCCCGAGACGCTCGAAGCGCTCGACGGTGCTTCGTGATAAGCGCGCCAGCACGCGTCGGCTGTCAGCCAGTGGCGTGCGCCCCCGCTCGAGCGCAGGCCGCGCGCAATAGAACAAGATACGCATTGGCCAGTTGAGCGTATACGACTGCTCGTTGTGCAAGACGATGGGTTGGTCCGGCGGATGATCGGTCGATGTGTAAACGCCGTCGGCGATCTCGGTCCGCGGTGAGGAGCGCTCGCCATAACGGATCAAGTGGGAAGATATTGTCTGTGCGAAGTGTCGAAAGTCCGCCGCGCTCTCGACACGAAAACCACGCAGGAGAAGTCCGCCCACCGTGCGCAGGTGTTGGTCGATCGTGTCTAGGTGCGCACAGGCCCACTCGGCGAGGTTGAGCCCAACCTCGCGCGCTCGGATCGACGCCGGCAACGAATCGCCGAGCGCGCAATTTTCTAGGGTCGCGAGGTTGTCTTGGCTGAACGTCTTGGGTACCAGTCGCTGAGGGAGCTTCTTCCTTGCCGCCAGGGCGCTCACATTCTCGGCCGCCAACAGCGCGCTGACGGGGGCGTCGGGCGTCTCCACGATCCGTCGGAGCAGGGTGGCGAGCTGGTCGTGGAAACGCGCGATGCTCGCAGCCTCGAAGAGTGCCGTACGGAAGGTCCATTCGAACCGAATAGGACCGCGGCGGCGGTCGGCCCACACCGAAAGATCAAACCGCGTGCGCTCGGGGCGCAACTCGAAACCTTCGAGCGAGCAGCCGTCGCAAGCGGCCACGGCGCAGGGAACGTTCTGGACGCCAAAGGCGACTTGACTGAAGGGCGCACGATGGGCGTCGCGGGGCAAGCGCAGCTCTTCGAGGATCGCGTCGATCGGCGTCGTCTGCCGATCGAGCGCCTCGAGCACACGACTTCGCACGCGAGTGAGCAGCGTTCGGAATCTTTCGGACTCGCGCACATCGGCGCGAATAGGGACCATGTTGAAAAAGCAACCGATCGCAGCGTCGATCTCCGGCTCGCCCCGGCCGGAGAACGCGGTTAGCGTGACGAAATCACGTTGACCGGTCAGCGCGGTCAAGAGCACTTGGAACGCAGCGAGAAGCAGCATGTACTCGGTGACCCCTTCGCCCGCAGCGAGCGTTTCGATCGCGCGCGATAGCGGCTCATCCAGCACGAACGCTGACACAGCCCCGCTGGTGTCGTTCTCGTGCGGGGCCTTCTTGTTGACCGGCAACGAAACGACGGGTGGCACGACGCGGAGCTCTTCACGCCAGTACGCGAGGGCCTCGGCCCAATGGTTGCCGACTACAGACGAGAGAACATTCAAATCATGGATTGCCGCTGGCTGATGCCCACGACCGTCGCGCTCGTACGCTTCGGCCAAGTCTCGTACCAAGACGCTGAGTGACCACTCGTCAAAGATCGAGTGGTGCACGACGATAAGCAGAGCCCAATCAGAGGCGCCAAGGCGAAAGAGCCGCGCACGATGGAGTGGTGCCACTGCCAAGTCGATAGGTATCGCGGCTAGCTCTCCTGCGCGCCGCGTTAGGTCGTCCCACGCGCGATCCCCGCTACCGCGCAAATCGACTAGTGGAATCGCCAGAGGGACGCGCGACACGACGCGCTGCATGGGCTGTCCGTCAACGGTCACGATCTGCGACCGAAGCGCCGCATGGCCAGCCACAACCTCGTCAAATGCTCGCCGCAGTCGGTCCGGGTCGAGGAGACCGTTCGCGCGGATCGCGTACGGAAGGTTGTACGACGTGTCCTCTGGCGTGAGTTGCGCGAGGAACCACATCTGTTTCTGTGCGGCCGAGAGTGGCCACTGCTCAAATGGCTGGGGCGAGATGCGAGCGCGAGCGAGCGGCGGGGCCTGCTCGAGACTCTCTGCGCATCCGGCGACGGTGGGGTGCGCGAACAGCATCGCTAGGGAAAAGGCCCTCCCCGTCTCTTTGCGCACGCGGCCGACGATGCGCGCTGCCAGGAGTGAGTGACCTCCCAACGCGAAGAACTGGTCGTTCCTCCCAACTCGCTCAAGAGCTAGTGTACTGAGTTAGAAATACGTTGACAAAATCTGGCAACCGAATCGAGGATTTGGTCGGCCGTTTTGGTCCAGATGAAGGGTTTAGGATTGCGGTTGTGGCTGTCAAGGAAGCGGCGGATGGCGGCTTGCAGTTCGCCGGTACTGCGGTGGACGCCGCGGCGCAGTTGTTTTTCGGTGAGCAGCGCAAACCAGCGCTCGACCAGGTTGAGCCAAGAGCCGCTGGTGGGAGTGAAGTGCAGATGAAAGCGCGCATGGCGCAGCAGCCAGCGCTTGGTCGCCGGGGTCTTGTGGGTGCCGTAATTGTCGAGGATCAGGTGCAGGTCCAGTTCGGGCGGCACTGCCGCATCGATGGTTTCCAGAAAGCTGCGAAACTCGGCTGTGCGGTGACGCCGATGAAACTCGCCAATCACGGTCCCGGTCTTGGCGTCGAGCGCGGCGAACAGGTTGGTGGTGCCATGGCGCTTGTAATCTGCCGTGCGGCGCTCGGCTTGGCCGGGGCGCATCGGCAACAGCGGCTGACTGCGATCGAGCGCCTGAATCTGTGCCTTCTCATCAACGCACAACACCAGCGCTCTGTCCGGCGGATTGAGATACAGACCCACGATATCGCGTACTTTGTCGATGAACTGCGGGTCTTTGGAGAGCTTGAAACCCTCGGCCCGGTGCGGCTGCAAGGCAAACGCCCGCCAGATGCGGCTGATCATGCTCTGACTCAGTCCGCTGCGCTTGGCCATCGCACGCGTGCTCCAGTGAGTGGCATCGGCGGGAGTGCTTTCCAGGGTCAGCTGCACCACCCGCTCAACTTGCGCGTCACTGACTTGCCGGGGCGCTCCCGGGCGCGGCTCGTCCAGCAATCCGTCCAGCCGCCGCTCCAGGAAGCGCTGGCGCCACTTGCCCACAGTCTGATGGGTAACCCCGAGCTTGCGCGCCACCGCCAGATTAGGGCTGCCAACGGCGCACTCCAACACCATCCGCGAACGCTGGGCCAGCGCCTGCGCGCTCTTGGGCCGCCGCGCCCACCGCTCCAAGGTCTCACGCTCTTCAGCCGCCAGGCTCAAAGGTGCTATCGGTCTCCCGGTCCGCATCGGCATCCCTCCTCCTATACGAGAGACGCCGACGGGCTACAATTTATTCAACGAACTTATAACTCAGGACACTAGGACTTCACGCCAGATTCGCGCCATCAAATGCTCGCGTGGGTTCCTCAGACCGGAGTTGTCTACCGTTCCTGGGCTCGCGCCCCAGATCGGAGGTGGAAGAGCCTTACGATCGAGCTTTCCGTTCAGCGTCCGCGGCATCTCTGGGAGCCGAACAAACGCCGCTGGGATCATGAAGCTGGGCAGCGTCTTCTCCGATGCGTGGCGGAGCGCAGCGGGATCGGGCCCTCCCGTGTAGTACGCGGCGAGTCCTGGGTCGTCTCCAGGACCCGCCACGACAATGACGGCACACTCCCCAACGCCTGGCTGCGCGGCCAACACGCGTTCGATCTCACTCAACTCAATGCGATAGCCGCGGACCTTCACCTGGTCGTCGAGCCGACCGAGGTACTCGAGCTGCCCGTCCGGGCGCTCGCGCACGCGATCGCCCGTGCGATAGAGGCGCGCGCTGGGATCCTCGCTGAACGGATCGCGAAAGAAGCGCTCTGCGGTGAGCTCCGGTTGGCCCAGGTATCCCCGCGCCAAGCCCACACCGCCGAGAAAGAGCTCTCCCGTCTCGCCGGCAGCGCAGAGCTGCAGCCGGTCGTTGAGAACACGCGTGTAGCTGCCCGGGAGAGGTCGCCCAATCGGAGGAACGTCGTCCGCTGCAGGATCGATCTCGGCCCAAGTCGAATACGTGGTGTCCTCCGTGGGCCCGTATGCGTTCACGATTCGCTGAACGCCTGGCTGCGCTCCAACCTCGCGGGCCAGCTCGCGCGTCAGCGCTTCCCCCGCAAGAACCACAGTGCTCACGCTCCGCGGCAGTCCATCCATACGCAGAAGTGCGCGCATCGCCGAGGGAACGGTGTTCAGCAAGGTGACGTTGTCTCTGAAGGGCACATCGGCGAGTTCCAGCGCGTTGGAAACTAGAAAGATGCGACCCCCGATGCATAGCGGAGCAAAGACCTCGAAAACGGAAAGATCGAAGCAGATAGAGGTGCTCGCGAGCATCCCTCCGACCTCCGTTGCAGTGAAGGTATCAGCAGCCCATTGGATGAGCGCAAGCGTGCTGCGGTGCTCGATAGCAACTCCCTTCGGACGGCCGGTCGAGCCCGAAGTATAGATGACGTACGCCAAGTCGTGGGCGTGCGTGGAGGGCCGAACGTTGGTCCCGGGTAGACTCGCGACCGATGCGGACGTTGGACTGATGCATCGGCATTCGAGGCCACGCGAACGGACGACTGTCTCAATCGCCGCGTCACCCAATATGAACGCGGACCGGGAATCCGCTACCATGAACGCGATGCGTTCCGCTGGGTACGCGGGGTCGAGAGGGACGTAGCAGGCGCCCGTCTTGAGGACAGCAAGCAGCCCTACGATGAGCTCGTCGCTCCGCGTCAGGGCCACGCCAATCCGCTGACCCCGTCGCACGCCACTTCGGACGAGGTAGTGCGCAAGGCGGTTAGCCCGTTCGTTCAGCTCGCGATAGAGGACACTTCCGCCGCGCCACACCAGTGCCTCCGCGTCTGGGACGCGGGCTGCTTGCCGCTCGAAAAGGTCGTGCACCCCTTGGGCATTGGCGAGAGCTTGCGCCGTGGCGGTCGGGGCCGTCGTGCGCATTTTCGATTGTCACCGTTCAACGATTAGGCTGCCCCGCAGCGGGCACGCACGTAGTCCGACGCTGGTGGTACTTGCAGTCAGCCCAGGCGGCTGCGTTGATCCACAAGTAGCTCCCACCCAGCGAAGATAAGTTCCTTGGCACCGGTTCGCGGTGGGCAATCGCGGCCACCGGAACGTCGATGATCCACCGCAACTGCGGATCGAGAAAGACGCGAATTGCGTTCTCGTCTGGCGAGTCACCAACGTAACCGGCGATCAGCACCGTATCGGGGATCTCCTTCGGATTGTGCACGAGCGCGTCCACCCAAGGGTCCTTCCACGACGTGTGCTTCTCCGCGGCCGCCGACTTCTTCGCATCGGGGGTCTCCCTGCCAGCTTTCTCCATGTTCGCACCTCCAAGGGAGGCATCCTAAACCTTTTGTCTATTCTATTTCAACCAAAGACACCCTATTCGGGTATCTCTATCGTAGTCTTTGGCGTCGGCGCGCTGCTCGCGCCTAGTCCGGTGCAAAAAGCACAGCGAGTGAGCGTTGACTACGGCGGCTCCAGCCCACGCCGCTTTTGCGCCACTTCCGGTTGATCAGGTCAGGGACCGCCTGACTAAAATTGGCGGACGCAAGCTTGCGCTTGCCCATGAATTCGTTCTCCCTAACACCCCCCTCTTTCTAACCGCGGCGTGGTTCTATCGGTTTGAAGTTGCGATGCCAGCAACTAGCCGTGATTCTCGATGTACGCACCTCAGCTTCATTTTACGATAGCTAACCGCGCCAAAGCACGGGGTGAAACTGTACAAATGGAGGTGAGTCAACGGACCGTCCGATTTCGTCGATAGGCATTGCCGAGGTCATCACCGCACCACAATCACCCCTGGCAAAACGCCTGTGTCGAGACGGTTATCGGTTCGCTCCGGCCCGAATCCCTCGACCACGTGATCTTTAACGAGCGCCGTCTGCGCCCTGTCGTGGTGCCGTACATTGTTCGTTCTACGCGGTGCGAGCTGATTTAGTTTTGGCGGACTGTCTTCATTGCGGGCACGGGCCCAGCGAGCTGCGCGACCGCTATTTCAGTCGCGCACCATGCCCCCGACTTACTGTTTGGCCAGCGCTCCGCCTGACTCAATGGGTGAGAAACAAGCATCAATTTCAGCTGTGGTTGACAAAAAGTGCTCGAATGGCCTCACTTTAGCCGGTTGGTTGAGCAAGCGATTTCACCGGCAAGCTAAAGTGGAATCCCGGCTGAATATCTACTGGGTTGTGTTCACAGCTATTTGAGATCTTAAAGACGAAGAAATCGATCCAGGAGTTGCAGGACGATCGTGGCCGATCTGCTTCGACTAATTCTGCGCGTCGTCTTCGAGATCGTTTCATGAACAGCACTCATCGCTATTACCGCTCTACTCTGCGTTACTGACCAGCCTGCCGTGGCACACGGGCTTCATCATGCCCGACGTTTTCACTTCGGTACTCGTCCTATGCCTTTTCGTTCTGGCGTTCTGCCCGGGGCGCCTGAATCCCGCAGGGCTGACGTATATCCTCGCACTGACAGTAAACACCCAGATGCCACGGACCGGCGAGGACCGGGGCGCGAGGCGCGTAGCGGACAGCGCCGCTAGTCCCAAAGCTTGATCTTCGATTCCGCGACCACGTCCGACCGAGCTTGACAGACCTCGGATCGGCGTCGGAAGCTGAGGCGTGGAAGCAAGTAGCCGCCCCAAGCTCGTCGAGGCCGCCCGCAAGCGCGTTGGCTCCGATCATATCGCGCCGGATTGCCGTGGCCTGAACTTCTACTCGATCGACGAATCGTTCCGCGACCTGGTTGGGCTCTACATGGAACCCGGTCTGCGATCGCATCTCGAACCTTATCTGGTTCGGCTGGGCGAGGTGGCGGGAGGACGGCTTGATGTGTTGGCGGCGATCGCCGATCGTAATTCGCCGGTGCTCCATCCCCGCGATCGCTTCGGGCGCGACGAGGACTGGATCGAGTATCATCCCGCCTACCGCGAGATGGAGCAGATCGCCTTCGGCGAGCTCGGGATGCACGCGATGAGCCATCGCGGCGGCGTGCTGGGATGGTCCGAGCCCCTGCCGCCAATCGCAAAATACGCCTTTCAGTATCTGTTCGTGCAGGCCGAGTTCGGCCTGATGTGCCCGGTCAGCGTTTCCGATACGACCAATTTTGTAATCCTGAAATACGCCGCCGAAGATCTGAAGCGCCGGCTCGCGCCGCGCCTGCTCTCGCAGGACTTGGGCGAACTATGGAAAGGCACGCAATTCATGACCGAAAAATCGGGCGGCTCCGACGTCGGCGCGCTCGAAACCGTCGCGCACCGCGAACAGGGCGAGTGGCGCCTGTACGGCGACAAGTGGTTCTGCTCGCACGCCGACGCCGATCTCGCCCTGCTGCTGGCCCGCCCCGAGGGCGCACCCGCCGGCACCCGCGGGCTGGGGTTGTTCGCGATGCCGCGCCGGCTCGACGACGGCAGCCGCAATCGCTACCGAATCGCGCGGCTCAAGGACAAACTCGGCACGCGCTCGATGGCCAGCGGCGAGATTGTGCTCGAGAGCGCGTTCGCATGGCCGATCGGCGAGCTGCGCGACGGCTTCAAGCAGATGATGGATCAGGTCAACCTGTCGCGGCTGTCGCACGGCGTGCGCGCGGCCGCGATGATGCGCCGCTGCCTGAACGAATCGCTGATGGTGGCGCGCAATCGAGTCGCCTTTGGCCGCGCGCTGATCGAGATGCCGCTGGTGCGCCGGCAGTTGATGAAGATCATGGTCCCGGCCGAGCAGGCGCTTTCGATGTACGCTTACACCGCGCATGTGATGGGCGCGGCCAACCGCGGCGGCGAGGGTGCGGCGCAACTGCTGCGGATTCTCACCCCGCTCTACAAGTTCCGCGCCTGCCGCGACAATATCCGCGTCGCCACGGCCGCGATGGAGATGCGCGGGGGCAACGGCTATGTCGAGGACTGGGTGAACTCTCGCCTGGTCCGCGACGCCCACGTTGGCGTGCTCTGGGAAGGTACCAGCAATATCGTCGCGCTCGACGTGGTCGCGCGCGCGGTCACGAAATCAAACGCGCATCAGGCGCTCGGCGAGGCGCTGCGGCAGAAACTGGCGGAAGCCACGGAAGTACCGGCTCAATTTCGTGACCCGCTCGACGCACTGATCGTGCGCGTGGTCTCGTTCGCCGCCGACGTCGCATCGCGCAGCGAGACCCACGCCCGGCTCGCCGCGACCGCGCTCTACAACCTCACCAGCGCCATCCTCATGACCTGGGAAGCCGCGAAAACCGGCAACGGCAAGCGCCTGCTGCTCGCCCGGATGGTGATCGACCATCGATTGAAGCCACACGATCCGCTCGCTCCCGACGACGGCCCGCACGCCGACGCCGCAATCGAGATGCTGCTCGATGAGAAACCGCTGGCGCTGGCCAGCGCCGCTCGCATCGTCTAAGCTTGGCGCAGCCTAGGCCGCCAAAGCCCGAGGTGCGCTTTGGGAGGGCTGCGGAGTTGTCTGAGCCCTCGCCCGCAAGGTGGGAGAGCGTGTGGGCAAGGGACCTACAGACGGATTCTTTTTCCCTACCTGATCCGCACCCCGACCCTTGCGGGCGAGGGCTTACAAACCAGGCGAGCTTGTGCGGGAACTTCCAACTCAGGACACTGGCGGCGGACGTTATGTGCTGCCAGCACCTTTTGTGTGGAAGCTGCCAGGCCGGTGTAGTTGGCTATTCAATCAGCCGATTTGTTGCCCCTGCGAACACCCGCGGCGGTTTGTGGGCACTGTCACGATCACTGAACGCCGTTGTCAAAGGGCGATGTTTCAGCGAGCCACATCGATCTCGCCGGATTCGGAGACAAAAAGGCACGTGAGACAGCTACGCTCCTTCGCCAACGCCGGAAAACGCTCCCACAGCTTTCGATACTGTGGAACGTCCGGAAGGCCGACGCTATAGTCTGCGCTCCGCTCGTGCATCTTCATCAGCAGATCTCCGAGGACATAGAGGAAGTAGCCTCGGTTCTGCTCGTATCGCATCGTGTAACCTTTTACCTCTATTATCCAGCGACCCGAGCCCCTTGTAGCTTCTATGTCAATTCCGTGCTTGTGCCCCGACTTGACTTCGCATCTCCATCCGCCCCGCTCGAGCCGGCTTTGAATTCTTTCAATCACAAGGTCTTCTTTGTGGGCATCGCTAAGCGATTTCTCACGCAACTGGGTCTGAACGGCCCGCTCAGAAATTCCTAGCTCTCGGGCGAGGTCGGTTATTCGCTTTTCTTCCATTCCCTTTGCTTACCTTCTTTGCCGCTTGGGATCGCTCCTGAAAAGCTCGTCTTTGCGAGCTGACACAAGTCCCAAAAAAAGTCTCTCAGATATGAGGAAAGTAACCAAGGGTATTCGTTGGCAATCTGAAGTCGCTGGCCCAGGTCCGTTTCAACGATTTGTATTATGCCCTTGTTCTTGCGATGTTTTTGAGGCAAAAACGTCCCGCTTTTGAGAATGCGCCGGAGCTCCTTCGCGTCGCGAGAATGCGTAAGAAAGCCGCTCGCGTGCATCAGACAGTTGCGGATCTTCAGCGCTGCGTCGACTTGAGTCCAGAGTTGGAGGCGTGTCCCCTCAATTCCCGTGTGACGCAAATATTCTAAGGCGCGAGGAATTCCCTGTCCCTTGGTGTCCCCGAGGCGCGCCCCGGAGAGAGCCTGAATCAGGAGGCAGAGGCGCAGCAGATACGTTTCGAACAGTGATACAACCGTGAAGACATTGCCCGCCGACATTAGGTACGGGAATATCTGTTCCAGCTTGCGTGATTCGAGCCGCCACCGCAGGGCCCGCGTGCTCGTGTCGTTTGGAAAATACTCGTCCAGCTTAGCCTTCTCAATTTCTGTCTCATGGTCGATTAGAGTGGGAGCTTTCCAGAAGAAATCAGCTGTATCCCCAAATTCTAGCAGGCTGTTGAGGAAAGGGGTTGATTACTCAGTTTCGTAGTTCGTTAAGAGCGCAACGCTGGGATTACAGGTCTACCCGCGAGCCACTTTCATGCGCCGCGCGGCATGGAACAGTGGTGTGGATTGATGATTCATGCCGGAGCCCCACTGAGCTTGGCGATTCTGAGCAGGTTGTAGGCGGCGGCGACCAAGTAGGCGTGCATCTGGACGCGCTCGCGACCGCGATAGCGCGTGCGCCGCAGCCCGCCGATGGTCTTCATCCAGCCGAAGGTTTCCTCGACCCGCTTACGGATCCATTGGCTGACAGCGTAGCCCCCATGGCGCACAGTACGAGCGTCGATGGCGGAGCCACCTGCGCGCGCCAGATTCTGCGCCACGTGCGGGGTGACCTTGAGCGCACGGCAGGACTCCACGAAATCGTGGGTATCGTAGCCCTTGTCGCCGCCCAGCGTGATCCTGCGGCGCCCGGGCAGACTCTCGCCGACCATTGCCAGCGCCGCGCGCCGCTCGGCACGTCCATCCGCCGGCTCCACCTGAAAGTCGATCAAGATGGTGTTGCGATTCTCCATCAGGGCGTGGGCCGAGTAACAAAGCTTGGCCTCCTTGCCCGCACCCTTCTTGGCCAGCTGCGCCTCGGGATCGGTCGTAGACTGGTGGGTCTGATTGGTGCGCCGCTCGCCGTGGAAGTTCACTGTCGGATTGCCCGGGTCAGCGGGGGGCTCAGTCGGGCCCGCATCCCTGCGCTTGAAGCTCTTGAGCGAGGCCCAGGCTTCGATCAGCGTGCCATCCACCGTAAAGTGCTCGTCGCTGGTTAGCTTCAGCGCACGGGCCGCCGCCACTACGGTGCGGAAAAACTCGCCTGCCAGGTCGTGCTCAAGCAACCGCGCCCGATTGCGGCTGAAGCTGGAGTGGTCGAAGCCCGCCTCGTCCCAGTTCATATCCAGGAACCAGCGGAACAACAGGTTATACTCCAACTGCTCGCACAACAGCCGCTCGCTGCGCACGCTGTACAGCGCCATCAACAGCGAGGCTTTCAACAACCGCTCCGGCGGGATCGAGGGCCGGCCCACTTCACTGTACATCTGCTCCAACCGCGCCGAGAGTTCTTTGAGCGCCACCTCCGCCAGCCCCTTGATCAACCTGATCGGATGGTTGCTTGGTACCCGCTGCTCAGGGTTAACCAGGGTCAGCATCGTGGTCTGGGGCCGATCGTAGCCGCGCATCTTCCGCTTCCTCCTCTACCCAACTGGCCTCCTTCCACTATATAGATGCAAACCCATCTGTCGATCCTATCGAAAGGGGTTTCTCAACAGCCTGCTAGGGCTCCTTCCTTGGCCAAGCTGCCGATGCCAGACAGAATTTCGATTGCCCGCACTGCGTAAAGCTCCTTGACCAATCTCAACGCGATGTCGAGTCCCCCGGGCACCTTCTCTGGCGCAACACCGAATGCCGAAACGTTCGGGAGCTCGACCAGGTGTGCGAGCCAGTCGTCCTGTTCGAGGAACACCTCGACGTTGTACACGAGAAACGCTCACCACGGTAGCAACGGCCGTTCCGCGTATCGAATGTCCGGGGCGACTTTCGCCTTAACCTACCCCCTCTGCCGCGGCCGGCTCGGCCACGCGCTCCTCCCACAGGTGCGGCAGATGCTCGCGGACTTGCGCGAGCATCTCGGGGTCGGAAATCGAGGTGGTCCTGCCGTCGCGATATTGAGCGTCGATCCACTGTGCGATCTGCGCGACGGCCGGCGAATGCTTGTTCACTTGCCGGTCGCGCGCGAGCTTGAAGTAGTCGTTGATCCACCACGCTATCCCCGCACTGCCCGAGGTCTTGTCGACCGCGACCCGCGGTGGCCTGCCGAGCAACTTCGCGGTGTCGAAGATATTGTAAATCTCTTCGTCCTTGAGCAGCCCGTCGGCATGGATTCCGGCCCGCGTGATATTGAAATCGCTGCCGACGAATGGATACATCGGCGGAATCTGATACCCGATCTCGCGCTCGAAGTAGCGCGCGATTTCCGTAATCACCGACAAATCGACGCCGTTGGTATCGCCCTTTAGCGATACGTAGTCGATAAGCAGGCCCTCCAGCGGCGGATTTCCGGTGCGTTCGCCGAAGCCCAGCAGCGTGCCGTTGGCGTACATACATCCGTACAACCAGGCCGCGGTCGCGTTGGCGAGCACCTTGTGGAAATCATTGTGCCCATGCCATTCCAGGCACTCCGGCGGCACACCGCATTCGCGCCGCAACGCCGTGATCAGCTTGGGCACGCTACGCGGCAGCGCGACGCCCGGAAATGGCACGCCGAACCCCAGCGTATCGCAGACCCGGATCTTGACTGGGCGGCCACTCGCCTTGCCTAGCTCCATCAATCGCGACACGAACGGCGCCACGAAGCCGTAAAAGTCGGCGCGCGTCGCGTCCTCCAGATGGCAGCGGATGCGCAAGCCCAGATCGAGCGCCGCCTGCGCCAAGCCAATGTAATCGTCGAACGCCTCGCGCCGCGTTTTTTTGAGCTTGTGGAAAATATGATAGTCGGAGCACGAAGTCAGAATTCCGGTCTCGGCCAGGCCCATCTCCTTGACCAGGCGCAAGTCAGACTTGACCGCGCGAATCCAGCCCGTAACTTCGGGAAACGCGTAGCCGGTTTCGAGGCATTTTTGCAGCGCCTGGCGATCGACATTGGTATACAGAAAAAATTCGCACTGGCGGATCACACCGTTGGGTCCGCCCAGCCGATGGAGCATCGCGTACAGGTCGGCGATTTGCCGCACGGTGTAAGGTGGCCGCGCCTGCTGGCCGTCGCGGAAGGTCGTATCGGTAATGTAGAACTCCGGCGCGGGGTCCAGCGGCTCGACCGCGCCCTCGAAAACGATTTTGGGCACCGCGTCGTAGGGAAAGATTTCGCGCAGCAGGTTAGGCTCCGCCACGTCGCGCAGTTGCTGTCCGCCTGAGTTTTGCATCGCTTGCCGCCTCCTCTCGACTCTCTCGACTGTACTGTATAGAACTTTATATAACTTGATTCAAGAAGAATCGATCATGCACCGAGCAACCGCCCAGGTCCGGCCGCCGCGCCACCAGGCGCTTGACCAGCCGGGCCCGCGATGGCGCAATCTGTCCGTGGCCAGGGGCAATTCCGAGGGGGCCGCGATGCTCACCGCGTCACAGGCCGCCGGCGTGCTGGGCGTCAAGCTCGGCACGCTCTACGCCTACGTGAGCCGCGGATGGGTCAAGAGCTATCGGCGCAAGATCGGGCGCCAGGCGCTCTATCGCCGCGACGATATCGAGGCGCTGCGCGGCGTGGTCGCCCCCGAGCGCGGACGGCGCGGGCGCAGCCTGCCGCCGGCGACTTCGTGGGTCACGGTGGCGCAGGCGCCCGCCGCGGACGCCGGCGCGCCGGGCGTAATCGTCGCCGAATCGGCGGTCAGCGCGATTATCGACGGACGCCTCTGCTACCGCGGCTATCCGATCGAGGAGCTGGTCGCGCGCGCCTCGTTCGAGGAGGTATGCCTGCTGCTATGGAGCGGCGAGCCGCCGCGGCTCGAGGAGGTCGCGGCGCTGGCGGCCGAAATCTCCGGCGCGCGTATCCCTGATTCCGTCGCCGCGGCCCTGCGCGCGGTCGGCCGGGACGCGCCGCCGGTATGGAAGCTCGCGGCGGTGATGCCGAGCCTGGCCGCCCTGGAACATCATCAGGGCGCCCGCGCGCGAATCCAACAGGCGACCTCGATAATCAGCGTGTTGCCGCTCGCACTGGCCAGAAATGCCGCACCGCGCGGCGGCCAGACCGGTCCCGCGATGGCCGCGCGGCTGCTGGGCACGGCCCACGCCGCCACGCCCGCCGAATGGGAAATCCATGCGCTCGATCACATGCTGGTGGCTTGCGCCGAGCACGAGCTCAACGCCTCGACTTTCGCCGCGCGCGTGATCGCGAGCACCGGCGCCGACCTGTACGCCTCGGTGCTGGCCTCGCTCTGCTCGTTGTCGGGTCCGATTCATGGCGGCGCATGCGATCGCATCGAGCGGATGTTCGCGGCGCTCGGCGAGGGCGTCCGAATCAACCAATGCCTGGACGGTTTCGCGCGCGAGCAGCAACTGCCGCCCGGTTTCGGCCACGCGATCTATCCCGAAGGCGACCCGCGCGCGGTGCTGCTCAAGCGCAATGCCGGCCGCGATCGCGCGCCGCAAGGGCCGGCGCTTGCTCGAGACCGCGCTCAAGGTCGAAGCCGCGGTCTGGAAGCGCCATCGCCTGCGCCCCAATCTCGATTTCTATTTGACCGTGTGCGCCGGGATGCTGGGCTTCTCGCAGAGCCTGCCGGCGGCGATCTTCGCAGTCGGACGCACCGCCGGATGGATCGCGCACAGCCTGGAACAGTACGCCGACAACCGGCTGATTCGTCCCCGGATGCGCTACCGCGGCGCGCCGATGCGGCATTGGATCTGAGCCACTTTCACGACATCGCCATCGGAGCGAATCCGACAACTCAATGGCTTTGACGCGAAGCCCGCCGCAGTCGTATTGAAGGGATCGAGGATCAGGCCAATGCGCAACGGATGGAAAATCGTCGACACCGATACTCATCAGATGGAACCGCCGTGGGTCTGGGAGAAGTACATCGACGACCGCTTCAAGGCGGCCGCTCCGCGGCTGGGCACAACGCCCGCGGGCCGCAAGACCATCATGGTCGAAGGCGAATCGTTCACCGCCGAAGAGGGCAAGTACCCGTTCGCGGCGCCTGAGTTCCTGGCCGCGGTCGCCAAGGGGATGCAGCGCTTCGAGCGCGCGCGCAAGGCCGGCTTCAGCGCCGAGTCCCGCCTGGGCGACATGGATGAGGAAGGCGTCGACGTGCAGATCATGTATCCGACCGTCGGCGGCCAGATGCTCGGGCGCGAGTTCCGCGATACCGCGCTGCTGGCCGCCTGCTGCGCGGCCTACAACAACTGGAGCTGCGAGTATTGCCGCAAGGCGCCCGAGCGCCTGCGCTTCGCCGCGATGCTGCCGCTGCAGGACGTTGACCGCGCGATCGCGGAGGCGCGCCGCACGGCCGCGATGGGCGCGGTCAGCTATTATGTGCGTCCCAATCCGATCAAAGGCCGCAACCTGAATCATCGCGATTACTGGCCGCTGTGGGCGGAAATCGAGCAGCTCGACCGCCCGATCTCGATCCACGACTCCGGCTCGCCGCGGCTGCCGTCATTTGGCGAGCGGATGGACACTCACACCTCGGGCCACATTCTGGCGCATCCGTTCGAAGCGATGTACGCGATGACCTGCCTGATCTGGGGCGGCGTGTTCGAGCACTTCCCGCGCCTCACCGTGGTTCATGTAGAAGCCGACGCGGGATGGACACCGTATTGGCTACAGCGGATGGAACAGCATTGGGACTTCAGCGGCAACGCCGAGCATCCCGATCTGAAGCTGCGGCCGACCGAATACTTCAAGCGCAACGTCTTCGTCGCCTGCCGCTCGGATGAGCCGACGCTCAAGGCCGCGATCGATCTGGCCGGCGACAACAACTTTGTCTGGAACACCGACTATCCGCATCCCGACGGCACCTGGCCTTGGGCGCTCAAGAAGATGGAGGAGCAACCGATTCCCGAAGCGAGCAAGCGCAAGATTCTGTGGGACAACGCCGCCCGCGCATTCCGGCTCAACTGACATGGATTTCGAATATTCCCCCGAGCAGGAAGCCTTTCGGCTCAAGGTACGCGCCTGGCTGGAGGCGAACCTGGCCAAAGAGCTGCGCGTCGACGACTCGATGGACGAGCGCGTCGCGCCCAATCGCGAAGTGTTCGAGATGCGCCGCCGATGGCAATCCAGGATGCACGCCGCCGGATGGGTCGGGATGTCGTGGCCGCGCGAATACGGCGGACGCGCTGTCAGCCTGATCGAGCAGGTGATCTTCGACGAGGAGTACGGCCGCGCGCGCGGACCGGTGCTGCCGGGATACGCGGGTATCGGGCTGTGCGGTCCCACGCTGATGCAATGGGGCACGCCCGAACAGAAGCTCCGCTTTTTACCGCGCATCCTCAGCGGCGAAGACATCTGGTGCCAAGGTTACTCCGAGCCGAGCGCCGGTTCCGATCTCGCCTCGTTGCAAACTCGCGCGGTCGACAGCGGCGATTACTTCGTGCTCAACGGCCAGAAGGTATGGACCTCCGGCGCGCAATACGCCGACTGGATGTTCCTGCTGGCACGGACCGACCCCGACGCGCCCAAGCATCGCGGGATAAGTTACCTGCTGCTCGACATGAAGACCGAGGGCGTCACCGTGCGCCCGCTGGTGCTGATGAACGGTCATGCGCATTTCAACGAGGTGTTCTTCGAAGATGCGCGCCTGCCGCGGCATAATCTCGTCGGCCCGTTGAACGAAGGCTGGAAAGTGGCGATGACCACCCTGATGTACGAACGTGGCGGCGCCGGCGGCGGCGGTCACCATTCGCAGGTGCGGCGATTGGTCCAGCTCGCGCGCCGCATTCGGATCGACGACCGGCCGGCGTGGGAAAATCGATGGGTGCGGCAGCGGCTGGCGCAGTTCGCGATCGAATGCGAAGCCGCCAAGTACACGCGGCTGCGGTCGCTGACGCGGAGACTCAAGGGCCTGCCGCCCGGACCCGAGGGCTCGGTGCTCAAGTTGTCCGGATCGGAGCTGGGCGTGCGGATCGCGCAGTTCGCGACCGAGTTGCTCGGCAACTACGCGCTGCTCGGCGAGGCCACCGAACGGGTGCCGGATGCGCCGCGCTGGCAAAATCGCGTGCTCAGCTCGCGCCAGTATACGATCGCCGGCGGCACCAGCGAGATCCAGCGCAACATCATCGGCGAACGCACGTTGGGATTGCCGAAGGGGTGAGCAGAAAAGAGAATCGCTCCGCGTAGGTAAGTATCCCCTTGACGGCAGTACCGGAGGGATGCTGCAATGCCTGATAGGGGCAAAGGCGCGAACCTCACAAAGGCAGGCCGCGTTCGCGAGCGGAATTGCGACGATCCATTTGCATGGCAAGGCGTAACGATTCGCAGTACGGTCAAGCTTGGGAAACCGGAAATGCGTGTTCCTGATGCTGGGCTTGAATCTGTAGTCTACCTTGGACGTGTCGAATCGTCGGGGGACTTCAGGGCGGTCGGGACGGGGTTTTTGGTCAATGGCCGCCGTCCGCCCGCACCTCGGCGATATTATCTTGTTACTGCCGATCATGTGGTGCGAAAACTTGGGCGAAACCGGCGATTCGCTATTCGCCTGAATGACAGGCGTCACCACGCACAAATTGAAATGAGTCCACCACTTTCAGATTTTTACAAATGGTGGGACCATCCGACCGACAGATCAGTTGATGCCGCAGTATTTCCGTGGCACCTCTCTGAATATCCCTTCACTTCGATTCCTGCTGAAAAGTTCATTAGGGACTTCAATCTGCGGGAAATCGGAATAGGCGTCGGAGATGAAATTTTCATAATCGGCCTGTTCCGCAGATGGCAAGGTAAAGATCGCATCATCCCGGTCGTCCGGCATGGGCATATCGCGATGATGGCCGGTGAACCGATATCCGAGGGAAGGTATCGCGATGCACAATGGCATCTGATCGAAGCGCTTGCCCTTAAGGGTATCAGCGGCTCTCCCGTTTTTGCCCGTCAGACTGTTGAAGTCCAAATCTTTCCGGCCCCAGAGCCTATGACCTATCGCCCACAAAAGATGCTTGCCCTCGGTGATACCTATTTGTTGGGCTTGGTGCACGGATACTTGCCGATTGCTGTAAGCGAAGAAATGAAGACATCCGATCCTGGGCAGGTCTGGCATTCGGGAATTTCGATGGTGGTCCCATCGAGCAAAATCTTCGGCATCATAGATCAACCGGAATTATCGTGGCAGTCGAGCAATTGAAGAAGCGCAAAAACAGATACGCGCCAGTTGAAGCTGCGATCTCCCGGCCAGCCCGGAAACGAAAGCGGAAGAATCGTGACATTCCAATTCCAGAGCCGGAACGAGATCAGTTCTTTAGCGACTTGGAGAAAGCTACGCGGAAGCTGACACCTTCTTCGTGATCCGCTCCGCGAACGCATCGAACATCGGTTGCTCAAGATGCAAGCTCTTTCTCCGGTTGAACCTGAAGGCGTACTCATTCAGGTACATCTGCAAATACTTGGCACTGACGCTGTGATAGACCCCACGAATTCCGTTCTTCGTGAGACTCCAAAAGCCCTCAATCGTGTTGGTATGCGCATCGCCGTCTACGTAGACCTGCGCAGAATGATTCACACGCCGATGCCCATAGCCCATCATGCTAAGCGGATCATAGAGGCGCGCTTCGTCCGTGAAGATCATGGTCTGAGGCACAATGTTGGCTCTCAGGTGCGGGAGAATATCACCGGACGTTGGCGGAGTCGGAAGCACCTTGGTAACGACGCGCCCGCCGCGTTCGACCATGCCGAGCACGGCGGTTTTCCCTTTGTAGTGTTCCTTGTGGCCGCCGCGCTTTCCGAGGTGCCGGTTCTCGCTCTTTCCGCCGTAGAGACTTTCATCGCTCTCGACTTTGCCCGACAACTTGAAGCTGCTGTCGCCATTTTCGTCCAACAGCGAGCGAATCCGGTTGAACATGCGCCATGCGCATTTGTAAGTAACGCCAATCTCCCGCTCCAATTGCTTGGCGCTGATCCCGCACCGCGTTGCCGACATGATATAGATCGCAAGAAACCAGAGTTTCAGCGACGTGGCCGAATCCTCAAAGATCGTGCCTTTCATCGGGTGTTCGTGATGCCCGCAGTTCTGGCAAGCGTAAGATGGACGGCCGCTCTCGCGATGATGCTTCGTGATGGTCTTGCACGTCGGGCAGAAGACGCCATTTGGGTAGAGCTTCTTAACGAGCCAATCCAAGCACGTGGCATCGTCGGGAAACTGGCGCTCGAATTCCGTGCGCGAATAGCTGCTCTCGGAAGCGCCGGAACGTCGTGGAAAGTTTCGATTAACCTTGCTCATGCTCCAAATCTAGCAGTTTCCGGTACTGCCGTCAAGGGGATACTTACCTCCGCGTAGATCCTTCGGCATCGCTACGCTCACCTCAGAGTTTGTGAATTTTTCGGCTTCGAAGGATCGCATTTGCGATTGAGAAGTGGATGATGGGAGTGAGGCGGAGGTGCGGTGATGGACGAGGCGGTGCGGTTGCGGGAGGCGAATCGGCGGCAGCTTTTGCTGCGCCCGTGCGATCTGGAGTCGTTGCTGGCTGCGGATCATCCGGCGCGGGCGATCTGGCGGATTCTGGAGGGGCTGGATCTGGAACGGTTTCACGCGCCGATCAAGGCCCGCGAAGGAAGCGCGGGTAGAGATGCGACCGACCCCAAGATCCTGTTGGCGCTGTGGCTGTATGGGCTGAGCCAGGGGGTGAGCAGCGCGCGGGAGCTCGCGCGGCTTAGCCAGGCGCATGACGCGTATCGCTGGATCTGCGGCGGGGTAACGGTCAACTATCACACCCTGAGCGACTTTCGCAGCAGTGCGGCGGTGGACGATTTGATGAGTCAGGTGTTGGCGGTGCTGACCCACAAGGGGCTGGTGCGGCTTTATCGAGTGGCGCAGGACGGAACCCGCGTGCGGGCTAGTGCGGGGCAGGCCTCGTTCCATCGCCAGCCCACCTTGGAGCGCCATCTCCAGGCTGCGCGTGCCCATCTTGAAGCGCTCCAGCGGGAGGAGCAACTCGACCCGCAGCGCAGCGCGCGCGTCCAAGCCGCACGGCAGCGCGCGGCCCGCCAACGCGAGCAGCGTGTCAGCCAGGCGCTGGCGGAGTTGGAGCAATTGAGCGCGCAGCGCAGCCAGGCCAAGAACCATCCCCAGCGCGGGCGCGAAGTCAGGGTTTCGACCACCGATCCCCAGGCGCGGGTGATGAAGCTGGGCGACGGCGGCTTTCGCCCCGCTTACAACCTGCAGTTCGGCACCGATACCCAAAGTCTGATCATCGTGGGGACCGGGGTTTGCAACCGCGGCAGCGACAACCGGCAGTTGGAACCCATGCTCGATGAGCTCGAGCGGCGCACCGGGCGCGCTCCTCAACAGCACCTGGCGGACGGCGGTTACATGAACTTCGAGGCGGTCGAGCGCGCCGCCGCACGCGGGGTGGAAGTGTTTTCCCCGCCGCACGAGAACCGGACTTACCATATCAATCCGCTCAGCCCGCAACCCGGCGACTCCCCGGCCATCGCTGCCTATCGCCAGCGCATGGCCTCGGCCGAAGGCAAGCAGATCTATAAGGAGCGCGCCGCCAGCGCCGAACTGGTCAACGCCGACCTCAAAACCTGGCGCGGACTTGACCACCTGCTGGTGCGCGGCATGAGCAAGGTGCTGACCGTCGTAATCTGGTCGGCACTGACCTACAATCTGATGCGGTCGATCAGGCTGGGCTGGTTGTGAAGCGGCCGGCATCATGAAGCCCAATCGGCCGAGCAACCGACCGACCAAACGCCAATTCCCCACGCCCATTCTCGCCCACGCCCCCTCGGCGCTCCAAAATCGAATTTCTTCACAAACTCTCAGGATGACACCTAAGGGGAGCCCTGCTTGCCATTCTGAGGCAAGCGCAGCGAGGCCGAAGAACCTACGCGAAGCGATTTGTCTGTCTGCTCGCGCGCGCCAAGCTCATGGAATGGCGAAGCAAGACGGAGGCCTACTTCTCGCCGACCGGCGATAGCGCTAGCTTGTCCGCGACCAGCGCCGGGACGTAGTAGGCCTCGGGCGAGCCCCAAATCAGCGCCGGATGGGATCGCTTGCCCGCCGCGACCACGGCGTCGAACACCTGATCGATATGCGCATCAATCCGCAGGCTGTTGGGCGCCAGCGGCGCGGCGAGCGCGCCGTCGCGGATCAAATACGAGTCGCCGCTGACGGTGCAGGTGAACTGGCCCGCGCGCTGGCCATTGATCGGATAGGTGTACCAAACGCGCCCGACATAGATGCCGTTGCCGACCGCCTTGAGCATCGCGCGCTCGTCAAGTCCCTCCCGCGCCCGCATCACGACGTTGGTGCCCGCCGCGCCCGGATTCGAGTCGAAGCGCCGGCCGCCGCCCTCACCGAGTCGATAGCCGCTGTGCGCACCGAATTTCGCCGCGTTGCCGTGCGGACCGAGCTTTTCGGCGCGATCCTTGTTGGTCGCGAGCCGATGTGCACCGTAGAAATTGGAGAGCAGTCCGATCAGCCGACCGTCCTGGACTAATCGCACGCGGCGCGCGGGCAGGCCCTCACAGGTGATACGCCGTGCGAGCGCGCCGCCGGCGAAAGCCGGGTCATCGATCAGCGACAGCCGCGCGTTCATCACGCGATCGCCGAAGCGCCCATGATAACAGGAGCTGGCAGCGTGAAAGGCGCCCGTGGTCAGCGAACCCATCACCATATAGTTGAGGATCTCGGCGACCGGCTGCGGACCGAGCAGGACGCGATACTGGCCTGCCGCTGGATGCTCACCGCGTCCCGAGCGTAGCGCCCGCGCAACGGCGTCGCGGCCCAGCGTTGGCGCGACGCGCCGCATCTCGGCGAGCGAAGCCCCGATCGCGCTGGCCGTGCCCTTGGCCTCGAGCGACTCGATCAGCGCCGCGACCGACGAGGTGAAGTACGCGCCCTGATCGCAGCGCAGGTCGCCGAAGTTCGAGCTGGCGATCACAACCCGATCGCGGATCAGCGACAGGTCGCCGCCCACGATCAGGCCGGGAGTTTCTGTCGCTGGCCGGTTCGCGCCAAAGGCCTCGATCGCGTTGCGCACGATTTGCCATGCCGCCGCGACGACCGGCTCGTTGCGGGCGCGCATCAGATCGTTCGCCGGCGGTGTGTTCGCCGCGAGGTGCCGCGGCCTGGTCGGCAAGCCAGGGAAATGCGGATCGGCGACTCGCGCGCGGCGCGCCCGTGCCAGCACGTTGCGCACGCTCTCCAGGCTGAAGTCCGCGGCCTCGAAGGCGGCGCCGGCCTCGTGCCGATCGTGTGCCGATACGATCCGAATCGCAAAGCCGTCGGCCCCCAGCGACTTGGCCTCCTCGACTCCGGCGCAAGGGATATCAGAAGTGTAGTTGAGGCGGGCGATGAGCTGCTCCGTGCTCGAACAGTAAACCTCAAAGGCGGAGTAATCCTTTTCGCGCGCAAGCAGCCCGGCCGCCTCGCGCGCGAAGGCTTTGAGTTCGTTGAGAGTCCGCATCGCTATCCGCCGGCCAGGCGGGCGCGCGAGCGCAGCGTTGGCCCGCCGTTGGACATCCGCTTGGCCTGCATCGGCTGGCCCTTGCCGCAATTCGGGATCGCGATCAGGCGCAGATCGTTGCCGACTGCGTCAACGTTCATGAAAAAACGCTTGCTGTCGCTGGTCACGCTGCCGGAGCGAAACAGCCGGCCCAGCCGCCCGCGCTCGATTTCATAGACTCGCCGCGCCGAGATCCGAAAGTTCTCGCGCGACTCGGCGATCGAGGGAATGCGGCTGCCGCAAACGTAATAGCCGCGGTCGACTTCGCCGATTATCTCGGCGGGGCTGCGCTCGCCCGGCATGAAGAAGGTGTTGGACATCCGGATCAGCGGGACGTAGCGCGCGTCGGCCGCCCGCGCCGATCCGTTGGGCTGCGCGCCGAGCACCGCGGCGGTCGCGCGCGAATTCAGGAAGTCACGGAACACGCCGCGCTCGAAATGCATCACGCGCCGGCCCGGCGTGCCCTCGTGGTCGTAGCGGTATTGGCCATAGCCGTCGAGGCCCGGATCAGAGCACGCCGACAACAGCGGTGAGGCCACGCGATGGCCGGCTTCGCTGTCGCGCAGCGAGCGCAGGAACCAGCTGCGGCCCGCGTACGCCGCTTCCATCTTGAGCGCGCGATCGGCCTCGCAGGGATGGCCCACGATCTCGTGCGCGACCAGTGCGTTGAAATGCGGATCGGTGACGACTGTGACCTCGTGATCGGGCGGATTCAAGAGCGGCGCGGCAGCCAACTCGCGCGCTTCTTGCGCCAGCTCGAACGCGAACGTCTGCAGGTCGGGATTCGGCATCAGCTCGCTGCGATAGCCCTCCGCCAGGCATTCGAGCCCGCGCTGCTGGCCGATCGTGTCGTAGCTTTCCTGATGGCCGTCACCACTCTGCGCGACGACGTAACAATCGCCTTGCGAGAACGCGAAAGCCTGGCTGATAACGGATCCGTCGCTGCTGACAAAGATTTCGTGGCGCAGCTCGCTGGTCGCGCCGACCCAGTTGAACGCGATTTGGGGACCGAGCCCTTTCACCGCCGCCGAGGCCTCGCGGCACAATTTCTTGAGCTCATCGGGATCGAGCGCGCGCGGGTCGCGACGATAGATCGCGGGAATTTCATCGCGAATCGGCGATCGTGCTGCGGCACTCCATTGCATTGCCCCGAGCGACTCGCGATGCGCCAGCAGACTCGCCTTCTCGCGCGCGCTGGCGCGAGCGCGATCGTAGGCGTCGCCCAACGCGGAGTTGATCGCGGCGGCGAGCTTGCGGGAATCGCGTGCGAGCCGACCGATCTCGCATCCACCCTGCCCCGCGGCAACGCATTCGGAATTCGGTCCGCGCCGACCGGTTCCGATCGCCGCGACCCATACGCTGACGCCGAGGAACGCGTCTTCGCTCTCGGTGCTGTGGCGCGCCTCGCCGTTGTCGGCCGCGCTCGATTGGCTGTAGACCACCTCGAAGCGCATCTCGGCATGGACCGCGCCGCGATGGGCGCGGACAAAGCGCTTCAGCAACGCGTCGCCGTCGCGTTGGAGAAATTCGATCGCGTCGAAAAGATCACCCGCCATCGTTCGCGTCCGACGAAGCAGGCTTAGATCACGCCCTGGCGCTTGAGCTCTTCGAGCTCGCCGGCGCCCAGGCCGAGGAATTCGCCGTAGACCTCGCCGTTGTGCTGGCCGAGCAGCGGCGCACTCTTGACCTCGACGCTGGAGTCTTCGAGCTTGACCGGACATCCCGGCATCGTGAATTCCCCGCGCACCGGATGGTTGATCGTCGTGATCATGCCGCGCTCGCGCAGGTGCGGATCGTTGAGAAGCTCGACCGTGTCGAGCACCGCGCCGCACGGAACGCCAGCCTCGCCGAGGGTCTTCATCACCTGATGCTTGGTGTGACTGGCAGTCCATTCGTTGATGATGGCTGCTAGCGCGTCGGCGTTCTTGCGCCGCGAGCCAGCATCCTTGAAGCGATCGTCCTGGGCCAGCTCCGCACGCCCCATCGCAGCGCAGAGACTTTTCCACATCTCGGGCGTGCTGCAGAAGATGAACGCATAATCGTTGTCGCCGCCAGGCGCGCATTTGAAGGTATCGCCGGGAACCGCGCCGACAGCGTTGCCGTTGCGGCGGACGGGCTGATGCGTATAGTACGTCCCCATCATCGGAACGCGGACGAAGTTCAGCACCGCCTCCTGCATCGCGACCTCGACCTGCTGCCCCTTGCCGGTACGTTCGCGCTGGATATACGCGGCCAGCACGGCCGCCGCCGCGTGCACGCCGGTGCCGGTATCGCCGATCGTCGGTCCGGGCTTGAGCGGTGGAGAACCCGGAAAGCCTGTCACCGACATCGCGCCGCCACAGGCCTGCGCGATCATGTCGAAGCTCTTGTACCGGCTATACGGCCCCCAAGTGCCGAAGCCCTTGATAGTCAGATAGATCAGGCGCGGGTTTAGTTTGCGCAGCGACTCGTAGCCGAGATCGAGGCCCTCCAGCGTGCCGAGCGAAAAATTCTCGGCCAGAATATCGACTTTCCGGACGAGGCCGAGAAACATATCACGGCCTTGCGCGCTCTTGAGGTTGAGCGTGATGCCGCGTTTGTTGGCGTTGAGTAACATAAAGTAGTAAGAATCGACGCCCGGCTTCTCGCTCAGCGACCAGCGGCCCTGCTCGCCGCGGCCAGGCGATTCGAGCTTGATAACGTCGGCGCCGAGCCACGCCAGCAGCTCGGTGCATGAGGTTCCCGCCTCGAACTGGGTGAGATCGAGAATCTTGATGCCGGCCAGTGCCTTGTCCATCGCGTCCTCCGATGCGGACTGCGCGCCGCGCCCGCACGCCCTCGCATCGTTGTAGCGTCCTCACGCCGGAGCGGGCAAGGCGCGAAGCCGGCGGCAGATGGGGTACTGGCCGAGTTTAACGTGGCCGTTGCGAGCTGAAAGCCCAAAGCCTCGATCGGTCGAGTCCGCTTCGCAGCGTGAATGGCATGAGATTCTTCGACTTCGCTCGGGCGAAAGCCCTCGCTACGCTCAGAATGACGTTGAACGGGGCTCTCTGGAATCTACCAACTGTACCATTTGGCGTCATTCTGAGCGGAGTCTGCGCAGCGAAGAATCTCATACCATTCACCCTCGCCGCGCTCCAAGTGCAGGAGTCGTCGGCTGGAGCGATCGCAGACCAAGCCTTGAGCACTGCCGCAGGTGGCCTTAAGTCGCGCGGCGGGCTTTGGTAGAACGAACCTACGATGTCCGACGCCGCCGCCAAGCTCGCGCTAATCCGCGCGGAACTCAATCGCGAGTTCTTCGAGCGGGCCGAGCTGATCGACGGCGCCCTATGCGCGCTGCTCTCGGCCAGTCACGTTCTGATTATCGGCCCACCGGGAACGGCCAAGTCGATGCTGGCCGATGGCTTGTGCCTCAGAATTGAAGGCGCCCGATATTTCCAGTGGCTTCTTACCAAGTTCAGCACCCCCGAGGAGATCTTCGGCGCGGTCAGTTTGAAGGGACTCGAAGAAGACGACTATCGCCGCGTGACCAGCCACAAGCTGCCGGAGGCGCATATCGCGTTTCTCGACGAAATCTTCAAGGCCAACTCCTCGATCCTCAACGCGCTGCTCACTTTGATCAACGAGCGGGTCTTTCACAACGGCCGCGAGCGGGTCGCCGTGCCGCTGGTCACGATGTTTGGTGCGTCCAACGAGTTGCCCGATGAGGAGGAGCTGACCGCGCTTTACGATCGCTTCATGCTGCGCTTCGTGGTCGATTACATCGCCGAGGACTTCCACTTTCTCAAGATGCTCGAAGGCCGTCCGGCGCCGGTCCGCACGACGCTGAGCTTCGCCGAGCGCGGCGAGTTGTCGGCAGCGGCGCGCGCGGTCACGATTCCGGCCGCGACGATGCGCGCGATCGGCGAGCTGCGGCGCGAGCTAGGGCGGGTCCAGATCATCGCCTCGGATCGGCGCTGGCGCAACTCGCTCGATTTGCTGCGCGCGCACGCGCTCGTGATGGGCCGCGGCAGTGTGGCCGAGGACGACCTGATGTTCCTGGAGCACGTGTTGTGGAAGGATCCCGAGGAGCGGCCCAAGGTGCGCGACGAGATCCGCCGGCTGGTCAAGGGCTACGAAGAGGAGGCGCGCGAATTGCTTATCCAGAGCGAGGAGTTGCGCGAATACGCCGAGCGCGGATGGGAGAGCGAGGAGCTGCGGCATCGCGCGCTGATCGAGGCGCATACGAAGATCGCGAACATTCTGGTCAAGCTCGACAGCCTGATGCGCGAGGCCGGCGAGGAAGGGCGCGCGATCGCGAGCGTCGAAGCGATGCGCGGCAAGGTCCGCGAAATTCAGCAGACGATGCTGCGCCGGATGTGAACGATGCCGGCTGAAGAAGTATCCGCCGCGATCGCGCTGCGCGCGCGCGACTACTCCGAGTCCGATCGCATCGTCACCCTGCTAACGCGCAACTACGGCAAGCTGGGTGGAATCGCCAAGGGCGCCAGGAAGTCGCGCGCGCGCTTTGAGCGCAAGCTCGAGCCCTTCGCGCACGTGATGCTCTACTTCCGCCGCCGTCCCAACGGCCAGTTGGTCTTCATCACGCGCGCCGAGGCGGCCGAACTGCCGCAATTCACGCTCGACGACGACCTTGCCCGTTTCGCGCTCGGCAGTTACATGCTGGAGCTGGCCGAAGCGCTCACCTCGGAGGAGGCCGATGCGGCCGGCGCGTATGGAATTTTGACCCAGGCGTTGGCGGCGTTATGCCGCCGGAACGCGTCGCTCGCGATCCGGCAGGCGTACGAGCTGAAGATGCTGGCGTGGGCGGGCTACGGACTGGAATTCGCGCGATGCCGCACCTGCGCCGCGCCGACCGAAGCGGGTGACCATCAGACCTATTTCGTTCCGGCGCACGGCAGCGTGGTGTGCCTGCGATGCCGCCCCGCGGTGACGGCGCCCGCAGTCAGGATCGAATCAAGGAGCGCGGCCGCGCTCGCCCGCCTGGGCGCGATCGGGATGGACTCCGAAGCTGAAGCCTCCCGGGCCGACGGCGCATTGGTGATCGCACGCTTCATCGCCGGCGTGCTCGATCGCCGGCTGCGCTCGGTCGAGTTTCTCGATTCGGTGCTCAGTCTCTGACGGTCTGCGGGCGGCTGTAACGGCCGCCGGCGTGCTCGATCACGACGATTTGGCAATTCTCAGGGACTATCGCGCTTTCCCAACTACCGGTGACGTGCGCCCATAGGGAGAGCATCACGCCGCCGTGGCTCACGATCACGATTTCCTTGCCCGGATGCGCGCGGGCGAGCCGGTCCATCACGGGCGCGACGCGCTGCTTCACGCCCTCGAAGCTCTCGCCCCCTGGCGGCTTCCAGAGCCATCGTCGCGCCGCATCGTAGTCGGGAAATGTCTGTACGACGTCGTATGGCTTGCCCCTGAGGCTTCCCATGTCCATCTCGTGCAAGTCGCGCTCGACCGCGAGCGGAAGCTCCAGGCCGGCGGCGATGATCTTCGCGGTGTCAAGCGCCCGCAGATACGGACTCGATATCACCAGCTCGGGTGCGAAGCGGCGGCCGATTGCGACCGCAGCGTCTTCGGCCTGGCGGCGGCCGAGATCAGTCAATGCCAGTTCGGCGGGTGTGGTCGTGAAAATACGATCGCGATTGCCCTCGCTCTCGCCGTGACGAACCAAAATCAGCTTGCCGGCCGGACGCTTGCCCATCGGGGAGAGATTGCCATAAGCGGCCGGACGAGACGAGACGATCGCCTCCTCGGTAGTGGTCAAGTTCGGCCCCGCGATTGCCGGCCGAGGACTGCTGCGCCCGGAGTGGCTAGAAAGTGAGTGGTGTGAGATTCTTCGCTCCGCTCAGAATGACGCCAAATGGTCTCGTTTGGTAGATTCCAGAGAGCCTCATTCAACGTCATTCTGAGCGGAGTCTGCGCAGCGAAGAATCTCCCGCCACTCACGCCGGGAAGCGAACTTGACCGCTCGAGGCTTCGGACTCTCAACTCGGAACGGCAACGGTGAACTTGACCACCTACCGCGGGCTCAAGTCTTGCCTTTGTCGCCGCCGGCCGCCGGCGCCGGTGAAGGCATCATCTGTCTCATGCGCACAAACGGCTCGAACAGATCGATCGGCAGCGGAAAGACGGTGGTCGAGTTGTGCTCGGTCGCGATCTCGGCCAGGGTCTGCAGGTAACGGAGCTGGAGCGTAATCGGATTGCGGCTCATGATGTCGGCGGCTTCGGACAGCCGCTGTGACGCCTGGAATTCGCCCTCGGCCGCGATCACTTTGGCGCGCCGTTCGCGCTCGGCCTCGGCCTGCGCCGCGATCGCGCGCTGCATGTCCTGCGGCAGGTCGATGTTCTTGATCTCGATCAGCGTCACCTTGATTCCCCATGGCTCGGTCTGCAGATCTACGACCTCCTGGATGCGCGCGTTGAGCTTGTCACGCTGGCTCAGCAGGTCGTCGAGCTCGCTCTGGCCGCCGACCGAGCGCAGCGTGGTTTGCGCCAGTTGCAGCGTCGCGAACAGGTAGTTGTTGACTTCGGTCACCGCGCGCGACGGATCGATCACGCGGAAGTAGAGCACCGCGCTGACTTTCACCGTCACATTGTCGCGGGTGATCACGTCCTGCGGCGGAATTTCGAGCGGCACGGTGCGCAGATCGATTCGCACCATCCGTTCGAGCACCGGAATCAGGATGATCATGCCGGGACCGCGATAGGGCGTGAGCCGGCCCAGGCGGAAAATCACGCCGCGCTCGTATTCGTTGAGCACCTTGATGCTGCTCATCAGAAACACCACGAAGATCACGATGATTACGCCGACGCCCGCCATATTCGCTTCTCCTTCAGCTCTCCGCCCGTGCGCTCCGGAATGCAGTGAGAATTAAATCAGGATGCGCGCTTGACTTCGATTTCCAGCCCTCTAACCGCCGTGACGCAGGCGCGCGCGCCCGCGCCGATCGGTTGGTCACTGACCGCGCGCCAGATCTCGCCGTGGATAAAAACCCGGCCCGGCGCGCCCGGTGTGATCGCCTCGCGCACCTCGCCGATTTCGCCGATCAGACCTTCGCGTCCGGTATGCGCCGCGCGGCTGCGGTCGCGCGCGACTACGTAACCGACGACCAGGATTATCGCGCTCAGCCCGATCGCGCCACCTGCGATGATACCCCGGCTCACTTCGAGATCGCCGCGCGACGTGTCGATCAAAAAGAGCGAGCCGAGCACCAGCGCGGCCACGCCGCCCAGGCCCATCACACCATAGCTGGTCACGAACGCCTCCGAGGCGAGCATCATCGCGCCCAGCACGACCAGGAGCAGCGCCGCGATATTGATCGGTAAGACCTCGAACGACGCCAACGCCAGCAGCAGGCAGATCGCGCCGACCACGCCGGGCAGGAATACGCCCGGATGCGAAAACTCGAAGTAGAGCCCCAGGATTCCCGCCATCAGCAGCAGGTACATAATGTTCGGGTCGGCAAGCGCGTCGAACAATCGCTGGCCAAACGTCATCCGCCGCTGGCGCACGGCCGCGCCGGCAAGCGCCAGCGTTACGGTTGTGCCGTTGACCGTGACCTGCCGTCCGGAGGCCTGCTTGAGCAGGCTCGGCAAGTCGGGGGCGACGATATCGATCACATGCTTGGCGAGCGCTTCACTATCGTCAATCGCGACGCTCTTTCGCACCGCATCCACAACCCAATCCTGGTTGCGGCCGCGCTGCTGAGCGATCGAGCGCGCGAACGAGGCGGTAAAATTCTCGATCTTCTCGCCGAGCACGCCCTTTTCGTCCTCGCCGCCGGTGCCCACCGGATGGGCCGCGCCGATCGTCGTTCCCGGCGCCATCGCGGCGATATTGGCCGCCTCGGTGATGAACGTCCCGGCTGAAGCGGCGCCCGCGCCCGACGGCGCGACGTAAACGATCACCGGTAGCGGCGCGCCCAGCAGATCCTTCACGATTCGCTGGGTCGAGGTGAGCAGGCCACCGGGGGTATCGAGCTCGATCACCAGCGCTTTGGCGCCGCGCGCCGCAGCGTCGCCGAGCGACTCCTCGATGAAATCCGCCGACGCGGGATTGATCGACCCATCGATTTTGATCAACTCGACCCAGTCCTCAGCCGCGGCAGCGCCGCCGCAGAACACGGTCGCCAGCGCGATCGCACCAGCCAGCGCCAATCCGGGCCGTGATAGGCGCGTAGTCACGGGCGTTCGCCGCGCTTGGGGATCGGACGCCCGAGCACCTTCATCACTTCCTGTATATCCGCCCAGACCGTTCGCTTCTCGCCCGGGCTGCGAAGCAAGTAGGCGGGATGAAAGGTCGGCATCATGCGGATGCCGCGCACTTGCTGCCACGTTCCGCGCAACCGGCTGATCGGGGTTTTGACCTTCAACAGCGACTGCACGGCGAAGGTTCCCAGTCCGACGATCACTTGCGGGCGGACGAGATCGATCTGCCGAAACAGAAACGGCTCGCAGGCCGCAACTTCGTCGGGTTCGGGATTGCGATTCTCGGGCGGCCTGCATTTGACGACGTTGCAGATATAGACGTTGGCGCGCGCCATCCCCATCCCGCGCTCGATGATGTCGGTAAGCAACTGCCCTGCGCGGCCCACGAACGGCTCGCCGCGCGCGTCTTCATCGGCGCCGGGACCTTCGCCGACGAACATCAACTCGGCCGACGGGTTGCCGACCCCGAACACCAGATTGGTGCGCGTCGGCGCAAGCTTGCATCGCTTGCAATCGCCGATGAACTCGCGCAGCGCACGGAGATCGGCGGTCTTCTCCAGCCCGGGATAGGCGGAAAAAAGCTCGATCGCCGTGGGCGCCGCGGACGGCTCGCGCGCTGGCGCCGGCGATTGGGGAGCCGCCTTGGGTGGAGCAACCGATGGCTTGCTCGGCGTCGCGGGAAGACCCTCGAGTCCCTCCTCGCGGATCTGCTCCACGTAGTCGCGTAGCGAGGCGAAGATCACGCGCCGATCTGGCGCAGGCCCTTTATGCTCCATAGGATTGAAAATATGCCCCCTCAGCGCGGCACCGTATCAACGACTCACCCCCGCGCATGATCTTCCTCATCTTAACCCCGCTGGCGACCGCGATCATCGTACTGATGCCGGGCCCGGCCCTGGCCTGGGGTCCGGTCACGCACATCGCGTTGGGGATGCAGGTGCTTGCGACGGCTATCACCCCCGACCATCCCCTTCAAGCCGCGCTTCTTAACCTGCCAGAGGTTTTCCTTTACGGCTCGCTGGCGCCGGATATCGTGCAGGGGCGCCGCCTGCAGAGCCGGCTTCGACGCCATTCGCACAACTGGGATACAGGACTGACCTTGCTCGAATCGGCCCGCGGCGATCAGCAGATCGCGTTTGCGATGGGCTATCTGGCGCATCTCGGCGCCGACGTGGTGGCGCACAATTTTTTTCTGCCCGCCTGTCTGATCGGAGACTTCGGCTCGCGTTTCGGCGGTCACATCTATACCGAGGCGTGCTTCGACAGTATCCAAGAGCCAGCCTACCTGGATCTCCTCTTGAAGGTTCTGAGGCTCGACTTCGGCCCGCTGGATGCGATGCTCGATCGGGCGGTCGATTCACCCCTCGTTCCATTTTCGGCCCATCGCATGATTTTCGAGGGCGGCCTGCGGCGGATTCGCGGATGGGACCGGATAATCAAGGCGCTGGCGGGGCCCGGCAATATAGATCGGCGCGACGCGGAAATGTTTGCCGATGCTTCATGCGAGGCGATCGCGGGCCTGCTCGATCGCGCACCGAAGTCCCCGGTCCGCAGGTTGGACCCGATGGGCGAGGATGCGATCAGGCGCGCCAGCGCTTCGCGGCGCGACCTTCAGCGTCTGGCACGGCTGAGCCCAGCGGCGGGCAAGAGCGCACGCGAGTTGGCCGGCAAGATGCTCGCCGACCTGCGCGCCCATCTGCGCGAGACCCCGTTTCGATTGCCGCTGGAGTGAGCCGGGCCGGGCTCACCCAGGTCTGACCCTTGGACGACGGCGGATCCCCACCCGCACTGGTCCCACCTGGCACGCGCTCTCTTTACGCCCGGCCCCGCCCGGGAACACCGTGTACCAACCGGGCTAAAGCCTTGCCGAGGAAGCCGCGTGGGTCTACAAAGCAAGTTGAAATCGGAGAGTAAAACGGAAATCCGGGATAAGCACTGTCAGAAGAGCAACCAGAGGACACGCGATGATCGAGATTATCGAGGGCCTTCCCGACAATGTAGTGGGGCTGGTCGCCAAGGGACGGGTGACGAGAAAAGACTACCTTGAGGCTGTGATACCGGCAATAGAGAAGTCAGTGAAACGAAGTGCCAAGCTGCGGCTCTATTACGAACTGGGCTCGCAATTCGCCGGAATCGATTTGGGCGCCGATTGGGAAGACTTCAAAATCGGAATTCAGCATCTTTCACGTTGGGAACGGATGGCCGTCGTGACCAACGTCGACTGGATCAGGCATGTGGTGGGCGCTTTTCGCTTTCTGATACCCGGAGAGCTGCGAGTTTTCCCGACCGCCCAGGTATCCGAGGCCCGGGAGTGGATCGCCGCCGCGTAGGCCTGATGCCGGACAGATTGCGGCAGTTCGGCGATGGACTATGGATCGCCGATGGTCCAGTCGTTGACTTCTATTCCTTCCCGTATCCGACGCGGATGGCGATGGCGCGCCTGTCCTACGGGGGCTTGTGGATCTGGTCGCCAATCCATCTTGACCCACAATTGAGGGATGAAGTGGAAGCCCTGGGCAAGCCGGCGCATCTTGCCTCACCCAACAAGATCCATCACCTGTTCCTGGGCGAGTGGAAGGCGGCCTATCCGAGCGCGAAGCTATGGGGTCTGCCGGCGCTTGCGCGCAAGCGCCGCGACCTCGACTTCGGCGGCGAGCTGGGCGACCTGCCGCCCAAGGAGTGGGAGCGGGAAATAGATCAGGCGGTTTTTCGCGGAAGCCTCTTTATGGATGAGGTCATATTTTTCCACCGGCCCTCGCGGACGGCGCTGTTCGCCGATCTGATCCAGAATTTCTCGCCGGAGTTTTTGCGCGACACGCCCGGCTGGCGCGGTTGGAGAACCACGATGGCGCGCCTGTGGCGAATCACGGAGCCGTACGGGATGGCGCCCCTGGAATGGCGCCTGAGCTTCGTTCGGCGGCGCATCGCCCGGGAAGCGCTGAACAAAACACTCGCCTGGGATCCCATCGGCGTGATTATGGCCCATGGCATTTGCGTTATGAACAATGGTCGGGCGTCTATTCAGCAGTCCTTCCGCTGGCTGGCCTGACGGACACCGCCAAACTTCGCCGGGCCGCCGCATTCCGCCGAGACGCGAGGTATTCTTCGGGTCGTGACATCGGAAGGTTCCGACCGAGCCGAAGTGCGCCTGTACGATGGAAACGTAACCATCGGCGAGCCGGACGGCCGCTTCGATCGCTACGTTTCAAATTACGTGCTCAATCTCCTCAACCGCGAATCTACCGGGCAACTCCTGTCCGAAGCGCATCGTGTTCTCGGGCCCGGCGGACTGGCGATTTGCGTGGATGTGGTTTGGTTTCCTAGTCGCGCGGCTCGTCGGAGCTTTCGTCCGCGGGCGGTTCTTGCTCCGGCGCCGGCTGCGGCGCCGCGCCCATCGGGTCGATCAGTTCCAATTGCGGCGAGATCTCGCTTTCCGGTTCCGCAACCGAAGACATCTCGCCGATCGCGGCGTCGATCTCGCGCAGCTCGCCCAAGTCGGGCAATTGCTCCAGGTCCTTGAGCCCAAAGGTCTCGAGAAATTCGGGCGTAGTGGCGTAAACCATCGGGCGTCCCGGCGCGTCCTTGCGTCCGGCGATTTTGACCAGGCGCCGCTCGATGAGAGTGTCGAGCACGCCGCCGCAATCCACGCCGCGCAACTGCTCGATCTCCGGGCGCGTTATCGGCTGGCGATAGGCGATTATTGCCAGCGTCTCCAGCAGCGGGCGGCTCAGGCGGGGCGGTTTTGTGGCGAGCAGCTTGCGCACGTAGAGCGCGTGCTCCTTGGGCGTGCGCAACTGGTAGCCGCCGGCGACTTCCTCCAGCACCATCCCGCGCGTGCCCGAGGCATAAGCCGCAGCCATCGCGGAGAGCGCTTGCCGGATGTCCTTCGGCGCGACGTTTTCGAGCACCGCAGCCAGCCGCGCGATCGAGACCGGCTCGCCCGCCGCGAACAGCAGGCTCTCCAGGATCGCCTTAAGACGCTCTTCATCCACAGTTGAATCAGCCGGCCGTCTCTGTGGCGGCGCTTCGCGGCGTTGCGCGGGTCAGGAAAATCGGGCCCGAGCGCGTCTCCTGCCAGGCGCGGACCTCGCCGCGCCGGCACAATTCGAGCAGCGCGATGAAGGTCGCGATTACCAATGAGCGATCGGACAGATCCTCGAACAGCTCCTCAAATTTAAGCCGCTCGCGATCGGCCAAGGCCGCGAGCACGCGCGGGATACATTGCGCGATCGGGATGTCGCGCGGCGTGATCTGGCGCGGGATCTTGTCGCCGATTCGCTTGAGAATCGCGCCCATCGCTTCGACCAGCTCGAACACCGAAACCCGAATCGGCGCCTCGGACTCGGGCGCGCCCGCGGTCTTCTCGCCGGGCGAGACGAACACGTCGCGGCCCAGGATCGCACGCTCACCCAGCTTCTGCGCGGCCTCGCGATAGCGTTGATATTCGATCAGGCGTGCAACCAGGTCGCGCTTGAGGTCCTCGGCTTCGTCGGTATCGGCCGCGGCGGGTTCGGGCAGGAGTGAGAACGACTTGATCAATAGCAGCGTCGCCGACATCACCAGATACTCGCCCGCGATGTCGAGGTTCAACGATCCGAGCAGCTCGATATGGGCGAGGAACTGCTCGGTGATCACGCTGGCCGCGAGCTCATGCGGATCGAGCTCGTTCTTCTTGAGCAGATGGAGCAGGAGATCGAGCGGGCCCTCGTAAACGGGCAGGCGGAAGCGCAGGCCGCTTTCCAGAGCGGTCGCGACCGAAGCCGGTTGGCCTTCGCCAAGTGTATCGTCGCTCACAATAGCGCCTGCGCGAGCGTGTTGATGATCGGGTTGATGATCGCGCCGACCCAATGGGTATACAGCAGGAGGAGCAGGATGAGAAAGCCGTAGGGTTCAAGGCGCGCGTAGGCCCGTGCCATTCCCAGCGGCAGGAGTGCAGCCATCACGCGTCCGCCGTCGAGCGGCAGCAGCGGCAACAGATTGAACACCATCAAGGCCACATTGATGATCACCGACGCCGCCGCCATGCGAATCAGCGGGTCGGCGACGCTCGAGCCAAGGCCGCCGCTCGCTATCGGGGGCGGCCCATACATACTCACGCCCAGCGAACACACCCTCCCGCTCAGGATCGCGAGCGTGAAATTGGTCAGCGGGCCGGCTGCGGCCACCATCCCCATCCCAATCCGCCCGTTTCGCAGCCGCGCGAAGTTTACCGGCACCGGCTTGGCGTAGCCGAATACCGGCAGGTGCAGAAAGAGCAGCATCGCGGGCAGCAGGACGGTCCCGAACGGATCGATATGCGAGAGCGGGTTGAGCGTCAGCCGGCCGGCGCGCGCCGCCGTATCGTCGCCGAGTCCGCGCGCGACCACGCCATGCATCACTTCGTGCAGGATGATCGCGAAGATCGTCGGGAGCGCCCAGATCGACAGCTCCGCAATGAACTGTCCCGGATCGTTCAATTGAGGCCTGCGTTACGCCGCGCCGCCTTTGCGATCGTGGCGCGCGGGTGGAACGTCCGATGGACTTTGCGCAGGTGGCTCTTGGATAGGTGGGTGTAGATCTGCGTGGTCGAGATATCGCTGTGGCCGAGCATCTCCTGCACCGCGCGCAGGTCGGCGCCGCCCTCCAGCAGGTGGGTGGCGAAGCAATGCCGCAGCGTGTGCGGACTGATCCATCCAAGGCGCGGATCGCTGGCGGCGTAGCCCTTGAGCGACTTGAAAAACGCCTGCCGCGTCATCGAGCGCCCCAAGCGGGTCAGGAAAACGGCGTCGCTGGGCTTGGACGCGCGCGCGGCGGGTTTTTTTCTTTCGACCGGCCGGCTGCGCTCGCGGAGATACTCTCTGAGCGCGCGTTTCGCGGCGCCGCCGATCGGCACCAATCGCTCCTTGTTACCCTTGCCGAGCACGACAATCAGTCCGTGGGCGAGATTCATCTGGTTGAGCTTAAGGCCCACCAGCTCCGACACGCGCAACCCGCATCCGTAGGCCAGCTCGAGCATCGCGCGATCGCGCATCCCGCGCAGAGTCGATTGGTCGGTCGCTTCGAGCAGCAGCTCGATATCGGTGCGGCTCATCGTGCGCGGCAGGGGGCGCGGATGGGGCCGCAGCTTGACGTTGATCGACGGGTCGCGCGCGAGGATTCCGAGCTCGACCAGATCGCGGAGAAGCCCGCGGATAGTCGCCAGATGGCGGCGCTGGCTGGCGGGCGAGAGTCCCCGCTCGGCCATGCTTTCGAGATAGCCGGTCAGCGTGCGCGGCTCGATCGTAGCGGGCTGCGCGCCGGCCTTGCGGCAAAAGGTCTGGAACTCGCGCAGATCGTGCCCGTAGGCTTCGCGCGAATTGCGGCCCAAGCCGCCCTCGACCGCGCGGCGGTTCAGATGGCGCTCGATGACGTCGTCCCAGTCCGGCGCTTTCAAGCCGAAGTGCCCTCCACCACCGCCGCCGCCTCGCCCTCCAGCCTGGCGAGCAGCGCCCCGCGCAGCTCGCGCATCCGTTCGAGATCGATGATCTTGTTGCCGGCGCGATCGCTCACGTAAAAAACATCCAGCGCCTGATCGGCGTTGGTGGAGATTCGCGCCAGATGAATCCGCAGGCCGAGCTTGAACAGCGTGTGCGTGATCGCGAACAGCAGTCCCACGCGGTCCTGGGTGAAAACGTCGACCACCGTGAACTGCTCGGAGGAGCGATTATCGACCGTCACCTCGGTGGCCAGGCGGCGCACGAACTTGCGCCCCGAGCTCTGCGCGACATGCGCGTCGGCGACCAGGCGCTCGATGTCGACTTCGCCGCTGATAACGCGATCGAGGTCGCGTTCGACCCGCTGCCAGCGCTCCTCTTCCAGCGCGATGCCGCCGCTGCCGTGCGCGACCCTGAACACGTCCATCACGATGGCGTCGGTGCGGGTCGTGATCCGGGCGGAAAGGATGTTGAGGTTGTTGGCGGTCAGCACGCCGGCGATCTTCGAGAACAGGCCGGGCTGATCGCGCGTTACGACGATGAACTCGCTGAACTCGCGCTCGCGGAAATGGCGATGGCGGCACACGGTCAGGCGGTCGCCCAGCGCGCGCATCAGATCGAAGTGCAGCGCGAGGTCGTTTTCGGGCGTGATCAGAAAGTAGCGGTCGGGCATCAGCTCCAGGAACTTTTCGATCTCGGGCCCGGGCGCGCCGGCGGCCGCGAGCTGCGCGGCGGCGGCGGACTTGACCAGCGCGAGCCGGCGCGCAGGATCAACCGCCTCGCGGTCGCCCTGCTCCAGGATCTTCAGCGATCGCATGTAGAGTTCGCTCAACAACATGTCGCGCCAGTTGTTGTAGACGTTGGGCGCCACCGCGCGCATGTCGGCAAAGGTCAGCAGCAGCAGCGCCTTCAGCCGGTCGATCGAGCCCGCGGTGCGCACGAACTCGGCCACCGTGTGGTCGTCGTCGATATCGCCCTTCTGCGCCACCTGCGACATCAGCAGATGATTGCGCACCAGGAACACGACCAGGTCGGTCTCCTCGCCGTCCAGGCCCAGCCGGTGGCAGACCTCGGCGGTGAGCGTGGCGCCGCGTTCGTGATGGTCGTGGCCGTGGCCCTTGCCGATGTCGTGCAGCAGCAGCGCGAGGAAAACCAACGGGATCGAATCGAGCTCGCGGGCCACCTCGGTGAGCAGCGAATTGCCTTGCTTGAACTCGCCGGCGCGGAGCTTTTCCAGCTCGCGCACCGCGACCAGCGAATGCCGATCGACGGTATAGATGTGGTAGAGGTCGTGGAGCACGCGCGCGTAGAGCTTGCCAAACTCGGGAATGATCGCGCCCAGCACGCCCGCCAGATGCATCGCCTCGAGCGTCTCGGCGACGCGCGCCGGCGCCGAAAGAATCCGCATCAGTTCCTTGCCGGTGCGCGGGTCGCGGCGGAATGCCTCATCGATCAGGCCGACATTATCGCGCACGGCCTGGTAGGCGCTGCCGGAAAGTCCCACGCCGTGGGCCTCACAGTCGGCGAAGATCGTCAGCAGGTTGAGCGGCTCGCGCTTGAAGAGCGCGGGGTCGGCGATGCCCAGCAATTGCTGATGGATAACGACCCCGGGCCGGATCTGGCGCGGCGCGCTGCGGCGAAAAAAGCGCCCCGGCTCGGGCCCCTCGGTAACGCGCGCGATCAGCCCTTCGGAGAAGCGCAGGATCGTGCTGGCCGACTGATAGTAGGAATTCATCAGCCGATCGGCAGCCGCAGTTCCCTCGCCCAGGCCCATCAGCGGCGCGATCCGATCCTGGTACTCGAAGGTGAGATGGTCCTGATGGCGGCCGCTGGCGAAGTGCAGCGAGTTGCGCACCCGCCAGAGAAAGTCGCGCGCCTGGCGCACCTCGTCGCATTCGGCTTCGGTGATGACCGCCTTCTGCACCAACTCTTCGAGCGAATGGACCTTGTACTTGACCTTGGCCAGCCACAATGCGGTATGCAGGTCGCGCAGGCCGCCCTCGCCTTCCTTGATCTGCGGTTCGAGCAGGTAGACCGAATCGCCGTAGCGGCGATGGCGCTCGCGGGTTTCCTCGAGCTTGGCCTTGAAGAACTTCAACTGATTGCGGTTAAGCACGTCGGAGATCATCGCCTTATCGAGCTCTGCCCACAGCCGCTCGTCGCCGGCCAGAAAGCGCGAGTCGATTAGCGCGGTCTTTTCCTTCAGATCGTCAGCCGCCATCTTGACGCACTCGCGCAGGTTGCGGGTCGCGTTCCCGACCGTCAGGCCCGCATCCCAGAGCGCGTTCAGCACCGTTTCAGCCACGATCTCGAGGTACGGTCCGACTTTCCAGTCATGCAGAAAAAGCAGGTCGATATCCGAGTGGACGTTGAGCTCCGCGCGGCCGTAGCCGCCGCGCGCGATGATCGCGACGCGCTGGTTAAGGCGCGGCAGGCTGAGCTTGCGCCCGTGCTCGGCATCGGCATAGCGGAACAGCGCGCGGACCAGGTCGTCCATCGCCTGGGTCGACGCGGCGACGATTTCGGTGCCGCTGGCGCCCGCCAGATGGCGCTGGAACAACTCCGCGCGCACCGCTTCAAGATAGGCGCGAGCCGTCGCGCCGGGCGTGCGGCGGGCTTGCAGCTCTGCGCTCAGCGCCGCTTCACCGCGCAGTCCGGCCGGGATTGCGGGCGGGCCCGTCTGATCGGCCGGAGAAAAAAACTCGCTCACAGGTTTCCCGAGGCGAGATCGGCGTTGAGGTAACGGACTACGGCGGCGGCGATCCCGTCGGCAAGCCGCTCCTGATAGGTCGCCTGAGCCATCTGCGCCGCTTCGATGGGATTCGACAGAAAGCCGCATTCGACCAGCACCGCGGGCATATGCGCACCGACCAGGACATAGAACGGCCCCATTTTCGCGCCGAGCGGGTTCACCTGAAGCCTAAAGGCGTCGTTCAATTCGGCCACCGTTTGCGAATCGATCACGCGCGCCAGCGAGGCCGACTCGCCGGCCTTATAGTTCTGACGCAAATCACTCAAAATGTAGTTTAAGTTGGCTTGCCCTTGTGCGCCATAGCCGTTTGCCGCCCCGTTCCCCGCCATGTTTTCAATCTTGGCCAGCCGTAGCGCCGCACGGTCGGTGGTGTTGTTGAGGTAGTAAACCTCGATTCCGCTGGTGCGCGGGTTGGGGCTGGAGTTCAGATGGATCGAGACGAACAGGTCGGCATCGTCGCGATCGGCCAGCCGCGTGCGCTCGGGCAGCGTCAGAAAGGTATCGGTCTCGCGCGTCATCGCGACGCTCACGCCGCGAGCCTCCAGCGCGTGCGCCAGCAGGAGCGAGATCGCGAGCGCCAAATCCTTCTCGGCAATGCGACCGCTCGCATCGCGAGCGCCCGGATCGTGACCGCCATGGCCGGGATCGATCACGACTCGCGCGGGTCCCGCAACCCGTTCAAGCCCGGAGTCGCGGATGGCGGCGCTGCGAATGTCCGCGTTGGCCGCGGTGTCGGCAGGTGCGACGGGATTCGCGACCGGGCGCGGAGCGGCGGAGCGTTCGAGCACAGCCCCCGGCGGGCGCGCCACGCTCAGCGGCGCATCGAGGTTGCCAACCTTTCCCGCGGGCCGCCAGGCGAATCAGGATCTCGCCGGGAGGCTGGGCGAGTGCGTAGTCGGTCTTGCCGCTGACCTCGATAATCAGTTCCGAATCGCCGCCGGGATTTTCGATCGCTCGCAGCGAAGCGAGCGGCGCAGGCTCATTGCCGAATAGCGGACGCGGCGGGATTTCGAGCCGGGTGCGGCCGAGATCGATCGTGAGCTGATTGCCGCGTCCGGTCAGGCGCAGCTTCGGCGCGCCGATGAGTTTGAAGTGGATTTCAACCACGTCGCCGCGGCGTTCGGCGCTCACGGTGGTGATTACCGCCGCAGCCGCGCCGAAGGCTGACGAACCCAACGCGATTAGCACGGCGCAGAACGCTGCTGCCGCGCTGGCGCCCGATTTCGACCACATCCCGCTCATCCGCCACACTTTCCCGGTTCGCGATCGGGGGCCGTTCAACTCTCGCCGCGCAATCGGGTCTTCAACCTGGCGAGGATTCCCAGCGCATCGATCGGCGTGAGGCGATCGACATCCACGATCGCAAGCTCGTCGATCACGCGCCGCTCAGACGGCGTGAAGAGCCCCATCTGCGCGGCGCCACCTGGTTCCGGCGCGTGCGCCAGGCGCGGCATCCCGGCTTCGTCGAGCTCACCCTGTTCGAGGTTGCGCAGAATCTGACGCGCGCGTTCGACAACGCTCGAGGGCAGGCCGGCGAGCCGCGCGACCTCGATTCCATAGCTGCGGCTGGCCGCGGCCTCGACCACGCGTCTTAAGAACAAGACCTCGCCACCCCACTCCCGCACCGCCATCGAAAGATTTTTCACTCGCCGGCATTCGCGCACAAGATCGGTCAGCTCGTGAAAATGGGTCGCGAACAGCACCTTGGCGCGGGTCGATTCGTGCAGGTATTCGGCGACCGCCCACGCGATCGCCAGGCCGTCGAAGGTGCTGGTGCCGCGGCCGACTTCGTCGAGCAGCAACAGGCTGCGCGGCGTGAGGTCGGCGAGCAGGTTCGCCGTCTCGCGCATCTCGACCATGAAGGTCGATTCGCCGCGCCGCAGCTCGTCGCGCGCGCCGATTCGGGTCTGGACACGGTCGACGATTCCCATCGTCGCCGCGGTGGCGGGCACGAAGCTGCCCATCTGCGCCATGATCACGATCAGCGCGACCTGCCGGAGATAGGTCGATTTGCCCGCCATGTTCGGCCCGGTGATCAGGAGCAACTGGCGCGTGTCCGGGTCGGTCTCCAAGTCGTTGGGCACGAACTCGCCGCGCTTCATCCCGGCCTCGAGCACCGGATGGCGTCCGTCGCGGATCGACAGCCCGGCTCCGCCGTCGATCACTGGGCGCACGTAGCCGCGCCGCCCCGCGACTTTGGCCAGCGCGATCAGCGCGTCCAATTCGCCCACCGCGGCCGCGGTCGCGACAATCGTGGCGGTATGCGCATTGAGGTCGCGCTGGAGTTTGGTGAAAAGCTGGAGCTCCAATTCTTTCAGGCCGGACTCGGCGCCGAGAATCTTGCGCTCGAGCTCCTTGAGCTCCGGCGTGGTGAAGCGCTCCGCACCGACCAGGGTCTGCTTGCGCTCGTAATCGGGCGGGACGCGATCGAGATGCGGCTTGGTCACCTCGATGTAGTAGCCGAAGATTTGGTTGAAGCGGACTTTCAACGACGGGATTTGGCTGCGATCGCGCTCGCGTGCTTCGAGCCTGGCGATCACGCCGCGCGCCCCGCTGGCCAGCGAGCGCAGCTCGTCGATCGAGGGGTCAAAGCCGTTGCGGATTACGTTGCCGTCGCGCGCGCTCTGCGGCGGTTCGTCGGTGAGCGTGGCGCTGATGATTCGCGAAAGCTCGGGCTCGGGATCAAGCCGCGCGGCCAGCTCGCGCACCAGCGCGCTCTTGCAGCTCGTGAGCGACTGCTTCAACGTCGCGACCGCGTCGAGCGCCTGAGAGAGCTTGAGGCAGTCGCGCGGTGAGGCGCGCATGCTGCCGATCCTGCCGGCCAGGCGTTCCAAATCGCCGATCCGGCGCATCGCGGCGTCGGCGTCGCCGCCCAAATCAGCCTCGAGGAATTCCTCCACGGCGTCGTGGCGGGCCGCGATCAGGGCGCGGTCGAGCAGCGGATAGACGATCCACTGGCCGATCGTGCGCGTGCCGATCGGCGTCGCGGATTCGTCCAGCACGAAAAGCAGCGTGCCCTTCTTCTCGCCGTCGCTCGATATAACCAGCTCCAGATGACGCCGGCTGGTCTCGTCGACCCGCATGTATTCGGCGGCGCGATACAGGCGCAGCGGCCGAAGGTGGGCCAGCTCGCGGCCGAAGGTCTGCTCGACGTAATGCAGCGCGGCGCCCGCGGCGGCGCCGAGCGCCTGGCCGGCGGTATCGATCAGGTTGGCGTCGCAGCCCAGGCGGCGCGCGAGCGTCTCGCGTCCGGCGGCGATCGCGGCCGTGTCGAGCTGCGTGATCGGACCACCGAGCCCGGCGAGCACGTCGGCCAGCTTCTCAGCCTCGGCGGGCACGATGATTTCGCGCGGTTGCAGGCGCGAGATCTCCTCGCGCAGGTTAGAGAGCCCGGCGATTCGCGCCGCGATGAATTCGCCGGTCGAAACGTCGAGCGCGGCGAGCGCGTAACCTTCGCCGTCGGGAGCGACCGAGCACAGGAAGTTCTTCTCGCCGGCGGCCAGCACAGTTTCTTCGCCGACGGTCCCCGGCGTGATCACGCGCACAATCTCGCGCGCCATCAGACCCTTGGCGGCGGTGTCGGGGCCGGCCTGCTCGCAAATCGCGACCTTCATCCCGGCTTTCAGGAGCTTGGCGATATAGGGTTCGACCGAATGATGCGGGACGCCGGCCAGCGGCACGCCGTCTTTGGAGCGCGAGGTAAGCTGGATATCGAGGATTCGCGAGCCGATCTCGGCGTCTTCAAAGAACATCTCGTAAAAGTCGCCGAGGCGGAAAAACAGGATCGCGTCGGGCACGCTCTGCTTGACGCGCAGGTACTGAGCGATGAGCGGTGAGTTTTTGACCGGCACGATTGAGCGACGCGAAGGGATCGCATCGCGAAGAGATAAGGATAGCGAGTTTCCGTAACGCAGCGCGACAGGCCGCTGATTGTCCCCTACCCCTCCGCGATCACGTGGGCGATCGCGCTGGTCGCGGTGTGCGTGATACTCAGGTGAAAGCGCTTGACGCCCTTGCGGGCGGCGAAGGCGGCGGCCTTGCCCGAGAGCACGATCGTCGGGGCATGGCCGCGTTCACGCGCCACCTCAATAGCGCTCCATCCGACGTTACGGTTCCATCCGGTGCCCAGCGCCTTCATCGCCGCTTCCTTGGCCGCGAAGCGCGCGGCATAGCTCTGGTAGCGGGCGCGGCCGCGCGACTCGCAGTAGGCGATTTCACGCGCGGTGAACACGCGGGCGCGAAAGCGCGCGCCGGTTCTCTCCCGCTCGAGCGCGTCTCGCACGCGTTCGACCTCGATCATATCGATGCCGGTGCCGAGAATTTCCATGGTGTCGGCGAACGGATCTGGCGAGGTCAGGCGGCGCGCAACTCGCCGAGACACCTCAGCGCGGAGGCGACCATCTGCTCGCCCGAGCCGGGCGCGACCCGCGCCATCTCGACTTCGTAGCCGCCCTGCGCGTAGGCCTCGCGGGTCGGAATATAGAGAATCAGGTCGTTGCAGTAGCCGGCCACAAAAGTATGCGGGAAATACGGATTCGCCTTGAGGGCGAGCCCGAGCTCGACGAACGGCTCACCGGGAAGGCCGACGATCGCGATCTCGCCGACGCGGGCGACGGTCACGCGCGTCGCGAGCTCGCCGCGCTCCGGATTGACGCGGCGATCGCGATGGTTGATCCGCTCCAGATTCTCGATCGCGCTCAAGGCCCGCCGCGCGCGTTCATTTTCGGTACGCAGGCGTTCGGCTCGATACTGCCCACCCGGGTGCGCCTTCAACGACAACGCCGTCTGCTCGACGTAGGCGCGCGCGGTGGCGAGCGCGGCGCTCAGGTCCTTGAGCCTGAGCGTGAGCGGAATCCGGCGCGCCGCGACGGCGGCCTGCGCGACATCGGGAGCATGCTCCAGCGCCTCGAAAGCTGCGCGGCCCATTTCGGTCCCGGCTTCGGACGCGGCCTCGAAGGTCCCGCGCCGGCGCGGGTCGATATTGCCGGTCGCGCCGTTTAAGAAAATCGCGATCGGGCGGCGGCCGTTCGCCGCCGCCAGCCGCTCGATTTCATCCTGCGCGAAGCCGGGATAGTCGCGCGAGTAATCAAGATTGTCCTCACACAGCATCACGCCGTGGCAGGCATAGTTGAGGACGAACGCGAGCGCCCCGCCGCCGTCACGCGTGTAGACGCCGAGCGCCTTGACCTCGGGATCGGCAACGCCCGCGTAATTGGAGAACAGGCGGGTCTCGCCGCTCGGAGTGAGCAGGCGGCGGTTGGCGCCGAGCGTAAAATGCGCGCCCGCGACCCTGATTCGCGCGGGTTCCAGATTGCGATCAGCCTCGAGAATCGCCGCCGCGATTTTGCGCGGCAGGTCCAGCTCCCAATCGATATCGCGATCGGGACCGGCCTGCGCTCCGGGCTTGGGAGTTGCGAAGATATTGAACGACGGGCCCGAATGGGTATGCGTGGCGCCGATCAAAATCGCGTCGGCGCTGAGGTCCGATTCGGCGGCGACGCGCGCGCAGGCGTCGTCGGCAATCCGCATCCCGATTCCGAGCAGATCGAGGCCGGCGATTGCGAGCTTGTTTTGCCCGTCGCCAATCACCAGCGCCTGCACCGCGAGATCGTCGTGCACGGCGGCGGCGCGGCCGATTCGGCTCCCATAGCCCGCCATCGCGAGGCCAAGCGGCGGGTCGAGCCTGATTCTTGCGGCGCCTGCCAGCAGCATCGGGAAATCCCTTTGAGCGGAACTCAGGATGGCGCCCGAGCGGGAGAAACTTCGAGCGCCGCGCGATCGATTTTCGCGCTCGCCAGCTCGCCGGTATTGGCGGCCACCTTTTCAATCGCGGCGACAATCTGGTCCACGTCATCGGCGCCGCCGAGCAGGAACTCATGCGGAATCGCGACCAGCTCATGCCCGAACAGCCGCTCCGCGACCGGGCATTGGAATTCGCGCGCGGCTGCGGCCCTAGCACCCGCGGCCTCGCACGCGCGTTGATACGCGGGCGCATCGAGCGGAAACAGCGGCGAGCGATAGACCGGCTCGTTGCCGATTCCGCATGGGACGCCTTCAGCTTGCAGCGCGCGCAAAAAGCGATTACGCGAAACGCCCAGCGCTTCGGGATCGACGCGGAAAAGGAACGCGTAGATCACCGGCCGGGTGACGCGCGCGTCGGGCACGAGCGGAATCACGCCGGGGATTTTTCCCAGCGCCGCGCGCAGCCGCTCCGCCATCGCGCGCTTGAGCTCGATCTGATGGGGCAGCCGCTCGAGCTGGGCGAGCAGGATCGCGCACTGCCACTCGGTCATCCGATAGTTCGCGCCGAGCAGCGGCATCGCGAAACTCTCGCCGGGGCGCCGGCGCCCGCAGTTGATCAACGATTGGCAGCGGTTTCCCAGCTCCGGATCGTTGGTCGTGATCAACCCGCCCTCGCCCGCGGTCATCGGCTTTGAGGACTGAAAGCTGAAGCATCCGAGCGCGCCCCATCCGCCGACGCCTCGGCCGCGCCATTGCGCACCCGGCACGTGCGCGCAGTCCTCGACGATCGCGATCGAGCGGCCGCGCGCGGTTTCAATTAGCGCGTCGAGGTCGGCGACGGTCGCGCCGTAGTGGACCGGCACGATCGCGCGGGTGCGCGGCGTGATCAGGCGGCTGACCGAATCGGGATCGATACAGACGCTGTCGGCGCGCACGTCGGCAAAGATTGGACGCGCCATGCAGGCGACCGCGGCGTAAGCGGTGGCGCAGAAGGTGATCGCCGGGACGATCACTTCGTCGCCGGCGCCGACGCCGAGCGCCTTGAGCGCGACTTCCAGCGCGCTGGTGCCCGACGAAGTAGGGATCGCATACTGCACGCTTTGCATCGACGCGAAGCGCGCCACAAATTCTCGCGCCTTGCGATTGGGCGACGGAAAGCCGCCCCAACTCCCCGAGCGCAGCACGTCATCCAGCTCGGCGCGTTCACGCTCGTCGAAGATGGGCCAGCGCGTGAAGGGACGGGTGCGGACGGGCTGGCCGCCCAGGAGCGCGAGTCTCGCCGGCATCAGAGTTTCATCCTCTCCAGAGTTTCTCCTGTATCGAGTCTATAGCGCGCCGTCGGCGGATTGAAAACCGCGTCCGCGACGCGCTACTGCTTCGGATCGGCATCAGCGTCATCGCCGAGCGGAGGAAGCAAATGGCCGAGCAATTTCATCACCATAATGCGCAGGTCGGCGCGATCAAGATTCATTACGTGCGCGAGGGGCAGGGCACGCCCGTCATTCTGCTGCATGGATGGCCGGGGTTCTGGTTCGACTGGCATCTCAACATCGGCGAGCTCGCCCGCCGCTTCGACGTGATCGCGCCGGACCTGCGCGGCTTCGGGTACTCCGACAAGCCCGACCTGCCGCCCGAGCAGGGCTACACCGACGAGGCTCACGCCGGCGACGTGATGGGGCTCATCGGCGCGCTCAAGCTGGGCACGGTCGATATCGTTGCATACGACATTGGCGCGATCGTGGCGCAGGCGTTCGCGCTCAAGTATCCCAACGCGTTGCGCCGGTTGGTGTTGTTCGATCCGCCGTACCCCGGCGTCGGGATGCGATGGTTCGACATCACGCACATCCAGGAGACCTGGTACCAGAGTTTCCACCAGTTGCAGTTGGCGGAAGATCTGGTGGGCTCATCGCGGCGCGCGACCGAACTCTACTTGCGCCACTTTCTCTCCCACTGGTCGTACGACAAAAACCTCTTCAGCGACGCGGAGGTCGCGCAGTATGTCGAGGCGTTCAGCCAGCCCGGCGCGCTGCGCGGAGGGTTCAACAACTATCGGGCGTTCCGGCGCGCGCCGATCACCGCGCTGACGCCGGGCTGGACGATCGAACATCCCACGATGGTGCTGTGGGGCGACAGCGACTCGATCATCCCGGTCGCGTGGAGCGACAACCTAAAGGATTACTTTAAGCGTCTGACGTTCAAGAAACTCGAACGCTGTGGCCATTTCTGCCAGCGCGAAGCGCCGGAGATCGTGAATCGCGAGATTCTCGCGTTCCTGGGCTAGCGCGCCAGGACGAGTGGCGCGGCGGCAATCCTATTTCTTGTCCAGCACGCTCAGCATGTCGATCTGCGGGTGGCCGTCGAGGTTGCCACGCAGGGCCTTTAGGAACTCGGCCATGTACGGCGTGTTGCCGTGGGCCTCGAATGCGGCCTGGTCCTTGTAGACCTCATAGAAGAGAAAAACCGTGGGATCGGGGACCGAGCGGTGACAGATATAGCTCTCGGTTCCGGCCTCGCCACGGACGTTGGGCACCATCGCGCGGCACGCATCTTCGAGGATTTTTTCACTGCCCTGTTTGGCCTTTAATCTGGCGACCACGATTATCGACATCGCTTGCTCCTTGGTCGGTTTGATCGCTCGACGCGCCGCGAAATCGCGACGCGCAGCGCCGGTGCATGCTGGTCTTAGCCGCAGTGCCGCGGCTTTGCAAGCCAGCTTGCCGTTTGGTTTACAACTTCGCCGCCCTCGGGTGGCGAAACATCGCCGCGCGGTTTCGCTCACCCTGGTTGACGCCTGCCGCGCGAAACTGGAGTGTTTTCCGAGCGGAGTATGAAGGAGGCACAGGCGACGCGCTTCAAGTCGATTACGCGGTCAATCGCGGGCCTCAGTTTCTCGCTGCTACTTGTGCTGGCCGCGTCTGCGCGCCCGGCGTTGACGCAATCGGATGAAGATGCGCCACCAGACGGCAAGGCAGCCGTAAGTAAACTTTCTATCTCGGCCACGACGCTGATCTACGACCTCAACCTCGACAAAAAGACCTCCGAGACCCGGCACTTCACCATCACGAACGACGGGAAGCTGCCGCTGGACGTAAGCGTCGGCCCGCCCTCGAATCCCCACTACGTCATCACGTCGGGCGGCGGGGACACTACGATTCCCGGCAAGGGAGAGGGCGGCAGCGAGAGCAGCATTGCGGTCGACGTTGAGTTCACCCCCGACGAACCCGGCAAGAACGTGGACGGGACCATCCTTATCACCAGTAGTGCGACCAGCGGGCCAACCAGGGCTAGCGTCGATTTGCACGGGAAAGCCACGGCGACGCCATCGCCGGCAGAGCACACCATCGGCGGTACGGTCTCGGCCCTTAGCGGCTCGGGGCTCGTCCTTCAGAACAACGGGAGTAACAACCTCGCGGTAACCGCGAACGGTTCTTTCACGTTCAGCAGCAAGATCGCCGCCGGGAGCACCTACAGCGTCACAGTTCTTAGTCAGCCTGCTGCTCCCGCCCAACCCTGCTCCGTAAAGAACAGCACCGGAACGGTAGGCCGGGCGAATGTCACGAACGTGGCGGTGACCTGCACCACCACCCCAAGCTGCAGCGGCGTTCCCACCATTACAACGGGGTCGGTGACGTGGACGCCGCAATGGTGTCAGGAATTTAACGGCGCTGCAGCTCCTCCGGACACCACCGTGTGGAGTTTTGACCTCGGGAACAATCATGGTTGGGGCAACAAGGAGGTGGAAGTCTACTGCGGGCCTCCGGGATACCCGGGTAATCCGTCACAGTGTCCGACTGAGTTCAGCACTACTACCAACACCGTATATATCGATGGTGACGGGCACCTCGTGATTCAGCCGATCAACAACAATGAAACATGGCTCTCAACCCGCATGAAGACGGAAGGCCTAGAAAACTTTCAGTACGGCCTGATCGAGGCCAGTCTCCATATTCCTGATACGACCAAGCCAGGCCTTTGGCCCGCCTTTTGGTCCCTCGGCAGCGACTACCCAGAGACTTCGTGGCCCAATTGCGGCGAAGCGGATTTCATGGAGGACTGGTCCGCTCAAGTTGCCTACGGACCAGGTCCCGCAGGGGTCGTGTTGACTATTCACACGGCCGAGACTGGAGGTACCGGAATCCCGGAGACTTACGAGTTCCCCAGCGGCCAGCAATCGGACACCGCCTTCCATACCTACGGGGTGATTTGGTCCGCGGACATGATGGAGTTTTATGTGGACAATCCATCAGCACCGTTTTTCATTGTCACGGCAGGCGACCTTCCGCAGGGAGACACGTGGCCATTTGATGCCGATATTTTCCTGATCATGAATGTGGCGGTCGGCGGCACCTTGGGCGGTTCGACCGGTGGCCTGATCAACCCGCAACCAATGATGGCGGATTATGTCCGTTGGTATACGTCGTCTTCAGATGCGGTCGAGGCCACACCCGCCTTCGGGAATCCAGCTTCCATCACCGTGAACGCTGGAGCAACCGCAAGTACTGAGCTTACCCCCCAGCTCACGCCCGGCGAGCGCTGATACGATCCGGTGCGGCCTTGATCAGGCGGAGCGCGGCGAACAATCTCGGTGCATGCTGGTCTTAGCGGCAGCGCCGCGGCTTTGCAAGCCAAGGTGGTCAGGGCGAGGTTGCGCCGCTGGTCGCAGCGATTATCCTCGCGCGTGTAATCGGCAGGTCACGGATTCGCAAGTCGAGAGCGCGCGCGACCGCATTCGCCACCGCCGCGGCCGCGGGGCCCTGAGCCGCCTCGCCCACGCCCAGCGGCGGGCACTCCTGCCGCTGGATCAATTCGACCTTCAGTTCCGGCGCCTCGCTGAAGCGAAGAATGCGATACTGATCCCAGTTACGGGTAGTCACGCGGCGGCCATCGAAACCGGCCTCTTCTTTCAGCGTCCAGCTAATCGATTGCACGATGCCGCCCTCGATCTGATTGATGACGCCATCCGGATTGATCGCCAATCCCGCGTTGACTGCACACCAGGCGTTGGTGACTCGCGGCTCGATCTCGACGTTGACCTCCGCAACTACGGCTACGTAGGCTGCGGTGTTCTTGTAGCGACTGAAGCCGATCCCCTTCGCGCGTCCGGTCCCACGCTCGGCATCGGGTTGCCACTCCGAGAGCCGCGCTGCGGTCTCGATCACCTGACGGGCGCGAGGATCCGAGAGATGGCGCAGCCTAAACTCGACCGGGTCGGCGCCGGCGGCCGAAGCCAGTTCATCCATGAATGACTCGGTGGCGAATACATTCGCGTAGCCCCCGAGAGTGCGCAGCGATGAGGTGCGGAACGGGAGGCCCGGCAGGCTATGCAGGACTATCTTGCGATGGGCCAAGTCGTAGGCGGGCTCGGAGTTGCGCGCGCCGCCGGCGAATGCGCCGAGCATTTCGTAAGCTTCAGGGAACGGAATCGGCGGATCGATGTGAGACGCGCCCAACAGATTGACCGCGCCGCGCGAGGGTTGCCGGCCATGCGGTCCGCTCCAGATATTCGCGGTCCACTCAGCGATATGGCCGGCGGGCGTCACCGCGCCGTCGATCTTCAAGACCATCGGCGAACCGAGCGGCGACCAGGCGAGTTCGTCATCGCGCGTCCACTGCAACCGCACCGGGAGGCCAGGAACCTGCCGCGCGAGCAAGGCAGCATCGAGCGCGGCGTCATCGGCGCCGTTATGGCCGTACACTCCGGCGCCCTGCACATGAATCACAGCGATTGGTTCGCGCTCTAGTCCCAAGGCGCCGGCCAGTGCGTCCCGCAGTGGAAAGACTCCCTGCGAATGGGTCCAGACCGTAACCCGATCGTCGTCGAAGCGAGCAATCGCGCATGAGGGCGCCATCGACGCGTGTGCCAGCGGCGGCTTCGAGTAAGTGGCGGACACTCGCCGCAGGTTCGCCACGGACGCCGGGTGCGTACCAACCTCCGCTTCGGAATCGATGGCGCGAAGCGAAGGGAGTAATTCCTTCCAGCTTCGGCCATCGTGAGCCGTTTCGCTCTCGAGCCAGCGCGCGCCTGCGCGCAGCGCTTCCAAGGCCTTGACGGCTTGGTATTCCCGTTCACAGCAGACCCCGACGAAATCGCCGCTGCACCAGATGTTGACCACGCCGGGCAGCGCCTGGGCCCGCGAGCGATCGAGCGATTCCAGGCGGGCGCCGTACGACGGCGGCCGTAGCACGCGTCCGTGCAGCATGCCGGGCATCTCCAGGTCGTGGATGAATGCGCCGCCGGCCAGCTTCGATGGAAGGTCCAGCCGCGGGACGCTGCGACCGATGTGCGCCCCTGGTGGAGTGAAGGCGATCGCGCCGGTGACCGGGCGTTTCCAGTCCACGTGCGCCGCGACTTGCCAGTAATCCAGGCCGGACGGTTTGCCATCCATCAGGATCAGGCCGCCATCAACGGTGATTCGCGACGGATCGGCTTGGAGCAAGTGCGCCGCCTGCTCGACGAGCGCATATCGCGCTTCTGCGCACGCCATCCTGACCGACGTTCCGCCGATCTCGATCGACATGCTGCCGACGGTGTAGCTCTCGTTGGGGCAACAGCGAGTGTCGCCCGAGACCAGCACGACCTGCGACATCGGGAGCCTCAATTCCTCGGCGGCGATTTGTGCGACCGCGGTCACGATGCCCTGTCCGAGCTCGACCTTGGCGGAAAACACGCGCGCGACACCCCATTGGCTGAAATCGACCCATTGGTCGAGCGACGGATTCTCGTGGATGCTCCAAGGCAGCCGCTGCTCAGTCACGGTGTGTTTCCTCGCATGACTTCTTCCACGCCGCCTCTATCGCACCGATGATTCGGGCGTGAGCCCCGCATCGGCAGAGATTGCGATCGAGTGCCTCGACAATCTTCTGCCGCGACGGTTCGCCGCCCGCTTGGATCAGTTCTACCGCCGTCATGATGATCCCGGAGAGGCAGTAGCCGCACTGGCCGGCCTGGAAATCGAGGAAGGCCTGCTGCAGTGGATGCAGCCGGTCGCTCGCGCCGAGCCCTTCGATCGTCATGATCGACTTGCCTTCCACGGACCAGACCGGCAGCTCGCAGGAGCGCTGGGCGCGGCCATCGATCAGCACCGTGCAAGCGCCGCAATTTCCCTCGCCGCATCCGAATCGCGTGCCCTTGAGGCCCAGATCGTTGCGAAGAACGTAGAGCAGGGGCGTGTCTTCATAGTCGACAGCCACCTCGTACCGTTTGTCGTTCACGCGCAAGGTGTGTGTGGCGCCCATGACCGCGATTAAAGCACATCGAGCCTGCCAGTGACTCGCCTGCGGTCCCCCGAGCGCATCGCTCGGCGCGGCCCGAACTCGCGATGCGCAGCGACGGTGCATGCCGGCGTTAGCGGCGGTGCCGCAGCTTTGCAAGCCAGCTTGCCGCGATGGCGCTGGCCGCGCGCTGGGGGCTCGTGGTAACAGGGTTCAGGTCCCGGCGAGCGCGTGCAAGGCTGCACAGCATAGCGCGAGACCGGCGCGGAGGAGATCCAGATGCCGTCGTTCGATTCAAACGGAGTCGCGATTCATTACGAAGAGCGCGGAAGCGGAGCGCCGGTGGTGCTGGTTCATGGCTTCGCCTCCAACCTCAAGCAGAACTGGGAGCTCACCGGATGGCTCGATTTTCTGGCGCCGAATTACCGGGTGATCGCGATGGATTGCCGTGGCCACGGCCTGAGCGCCAAGCCGCATGAGCCGGAAGCCTACGGCCAGGCAAATATGACCGGCGACGTGGTGCGGCTGCTCGACCATCTCAAGGTTCCCCGCGCGCTGCTGATGGGTTATTCGATGGGCGCGTGGATCTCGCTCGGCGTCATACTTTCGTATCCCGGCCGGATTCGCGCGGCGGTGCTGGGCGGGATCGGAGGCGGAACGGGCGGCGCGAACTCGATGGCCGATCCGCGCCGGCGCGGAGTGATCGCCAAGGCCCTGCTCGCCGAGCGCGCCGAGGACGTTGCCGAGCCGATAGCGCGCCAGTTCCGCCAGTTCGCCGAAGCGAACCGCAACGACCTTAAGGCACTGGCGGCCTGCATGTCGGGCGATCTGCCGGCGCTCGATCCGGCAACGATCGGCACGATTCGGATACCGGTCATGATCGTGGTCGGGACCAAGGACGAGCTGGTGGGAAGCGGGGAGCCTCTGGCCGGAGCTATTCCGGGCGCGGAGCTGGTGCGGCTGGAAGGCCGCGACCATCTGAACGCGCCTGGCGACAAACTCTACAAAGAGGCGGTCGGGCCTTTTTTCGCCGCCGCCCCGGCCTAGTGCCGTTCCAACTTGTTGTTCCGAATTATAGCGAGCCGTGTGCTTTCCCCGCTCACTCAGCCAAACCGCCCCGCTTAGGCGCGAATAGTTGGAACGGCACCAGGCGGATCGCACCGGTTCAGCTGATCGACGGGAGCCCCAGCGGGCCGCGTACGGTGTAGGGCTGGGAGCCGGGCGGATGGGGCAGGAAGCCGAGCAATGCGCCGAAGCGCCGCGAGCCCGACGGCGTTGGGTTGAGCGTCACGCTCAGGTCCACGATACTGCGCAAAAGCTCGGGCGCGAGCTGAATCGTTCCACTCGCGCTAATCGAAAGGTCGCGCCCGTGCCCCTGCAGGTTCTCGATCGTCACCACGCCATTGTCCATCCGGAGCTTGCCGTTGGCCTGGTCGAGCTCGATCGGCGGCAGCGCCGGTCCGAAATGCACCGCCAGCGCCTTGCCCGACAACTCGACCATCCCCTTGCCGTCGAGCGGCTTGCCGTCGTCGAGGCTCGATCTATCCCTCGCCCGACAGGCTGCCCTTCGCGAACTGGCTTAGCGTACCGAAGCTGGCCAGTCCGACCTCATGCGCAGTGAAGCTGGCAGCGGTGGCGCTGCCGCGCGTGCTGAGCGTCACGCGCAGCCATCCGTCGCGCAGATTCGCAACCATCCGTAGCCCGGGGCGCCCAAAGAGCAGCGATCCGAGAGTCGGCGAAACCGCCACGTTGCTGCTCTCGACCAGCATCGATCCGCTGGCAGAGCCTTCTGCATAACGCAACGTTACGTCGTCGAAGCGCGCTCCGAAGGGAAGGTTCAGATGCTGGTCCTGGTAGTCGAGCCTGAGGCCGGAGGGGGCGAGCAGCGAGGAGACCATGTCGCCGTAGGGAAAATCGGCGACCAGGAACATCAGGAACAGGACGAAGCCAAAGACCGTGTAGAGCAGCCGCTTGCTGGAACGCAGGCGCTCTAACAGCTCAGCCATTCTTGCAGCTCAGCCATTCTTGCCAATCGCCACGCAAGTCATCTGCACGTCGAAGGCATTGGTGACCAACTGGCCGCGCTTGATATGCAGATCGGAGATCAGCACCGGAACCGGAAGCGTATCGATTCCGTACAGCGTGTTGACTATTTCGGGCAGGCTCACGCCCGCCAGCGAGATATCGACGTTGTGCTGAACCAGGTCCTTGGAGATCTTCTTGTCCTCGCCCGGCGTGATCGACGCTGACTTTGGCGACGCCTACGGTATCGGTAAGCTTGCCCTCTACCGCCGAAAACAGGGAGAAGTCGCGGCCCTGCTGGACGGTGCGCTTCTTGGCGGCAGCGACTTCCAGGCCGAGTTGCCGATATTGCTGCACCAGGCGGCGGACCTCGTTGACCTGGCGCTCGCGCGTCTCGGTCCGGTCGCGCAGATCCTGGCGCAGGCTCTGAAAGGGCGCGTAGACCAGATTGTAGGCCGCAAACACCGCCACCACCGCGCTCGCGATCTGGACCAGGGCCTTCTCGCGCGGCTCCATGCGCTCATAGCGCGTGCGCACGCGGGCCACGTAGGGCTGAAAATAGGGCCGGATCCGCCAGCGGCGTACGGTTCATAAAACGAACCGACACGCTTCAGGATCGAAATCGCCAGACGCTCGGCTCGTTCGGTTGTTCCACGCGCCATCGTTAGTTCTCCGTTAGTTCTCCGGCACCAGGGTTTCGCCGATCGCGGCGCTCAAATGGAAATCAACCTTGCCCGAATTGCCGGTGACTTTGGCGTCGTTGACCTCGATATCGGCGAAGCGATGGCTCTGGGCGGCAGCGACTTCTTGACCTGGTCGATAGTGCCGAATGAATCGGCCTCGCCGTCGAGCTTCACCGAGGACTCATCGATCTCGATGTCGGAAAATTCAAGCGGCAGGCGCGGAGGAATCGCGCTCGACAATGCGAACAAGACGTTCAGCGGCGCACTGGGCGTGCTGCCACCGCCCATCAGCTTCAACTGGGCGCGCATGTCGGCAATTCCCGAACGCAGCGTGCCGCGAATGTTGGCGGAGATGCGCGCCGAGCGCGGGAGCCGCGATTATCGCGATTTGCTGGTCCAGGGCGTGCAAGTGGCGGATGCTGCCGAAAGTCGATAGCGCCGCATGAAGCACCAGCAGCACCGTGACGCCGATCGCCAGCAACGCCGAGGTGTAGAGCGGGGCGGCGTCGAAAGTGCGGCCTGCGGAAAGTGAACTCGTCCTGGCGGAAGTTCAACAGATCGATTGAAGTCACCGGCGCTTCGCCAAGCAGCATCGCGATACAGGTGCCGAAGCGCAACCAGTCGCCGGGGAAACCTTCTGAAGCGCCCAGGCTGTCGAGCACGCGGCTGTCGCGCACCGCGGCGAGTGCGCCGACAATCTCGGTCTTAACCTCGGGCATCGCGGCGGCCGGACCGGCGATCAGCAGGTCGGGCGCTTCAAACTCGGCGCCGTGGGCCAACAGCGTCTGGCGCGCGGCGCTGACGATCGAGGCGTCGTGCTCCGACAGCCCGGCGTGGCCGTTGAGCTGCAAGCCGGCGGGCAGCGTCCGTAGCGCGCGCGGCGCGCCGCTGGGGTCCAGCAGCACCAGCGACGTGCGTGCCTGATCGATGTTCAAAACCAGATGCGCGCTCGGGCCGTCGCCGTTGCGCTCACCGGTCGAAGCGCGAGTCAGCAGCCTGGCCAGCGCCAGCGGTCCGGCGTTACGACTTTGGGATCGAGCCCGGCCCGCGCCAGCAACGCGAGATGGTCCTGCAGGTCGTTGGCGCACGACCGCCGCAAGGACCTGCGTGCCCTCTTCGTCCTGCCCGATTCGGATGAAGGTGGCGACCGCGTCGTCGATCGGCAACGGCAATGTCGAGCGCGAATCCAACCACCTGCTTGAGCTTGCGCGCGTCCTTGAAGGGCAAGGTCAAGACGCGATGGGCTACCAGTTCGCCGGGAATCGCCGAGATTGCGACATCGGGTTTGCCGGCGGCGGCGAGCACGCGAGGCAACCGCCGGCACCGCGTCGGCCTCACCGGCCGCGCGCGCATCTTCAAAGTTCCCCAGCAGCCGGAACGAGTCCCAGGAGCGCTCGGCCACGGCCGCGCGGACCTGCTCTCCAGCTATCTCAAGAGCGAGCACCCTCATCGCCATCCGGCTCTGGCTCCTTTAATCCTCACGCCATTGCAAAAGCTGCGACGGACCGGGGGCGTTTTGATGACGCACCGTCGCGAAGACCAGTTTGCGCGCCCCGGCATAAGAACCCCGGCCCTCTATGGTAAACAAAGAACTTCGGTAGGTGAATGAGGCAGCCGAGCCGGCAAGGAATTGGGTGAAGGCCGAGGACTGCTCCCCGCCGGCCCCCAGCGGCTGCTCGGCGCGCGCCGCCAGAAACTGGTCCATCAGCGAGGGGCTGGCCGCCAAATCCGGCGCGAGCGAAACGATCACCTCGGGCGGCGCCGTATTGATATTGACCTTCGGCAACTGCTGGTCGCCGGTCTGCGGCTGATCGGCGAACACCGTCAGGACGCGGCTCAATTTCATGAAGGTGGGGTCGTCAATCCCGCGAATCATCCTGAGATCGCCGATCGTCGGCATCGGGCCGTTGCGCGGGGCATAGGGCGGAAAGAGATGCATGTAGTAGTCCGCCTCGGCGCCGGTCGGTCCGTCGGGAATGCTATCGGGATCGAGCCAGTTGATGATCGCCGGAATGATATCGATCGATAGTCCGAGGGTCACGAACAGCCGTTCGAGAACCGGCTCGAATTGCGCATTCTGGCTGCCGTCAGGATTGACCAGATAATTGATATTGAGTTTACGCTCTTCGTCCACGATTGATACCGAGGCGAAGCCGCCGCCGACCGGGAGCGCCGGATAGGGCAGCGACCATTCCTGGTTGAGCCCCTCGACCGGGGGTTCGTTCTGGTCGGCCTGCTGGCGCGAATGCTCGGCGAGCAGCGCCAATCCGACATTGACCCCGGAGCGCGCCAGGTATGCGGCGCGCAGGCCCGTTGGCCTGATTGGCGGCGGCCCGCGCACCCAGCATCGCGGTTGAAGTCAGATCCATCACCGTGATGGTCATCAGCGTGATGCCCATCAGGGTGGCGAGTAGCGCGATGCCGCGTTCGGTTTTGCGTTTGGTTCTCATCGCAAAAAGAACTGGGGCGACATCGGGACTGCGATCTGGGTGGACATCTCCATCGGCGGTCCCATCGCGCTGGCCATCTCGACATCGATCGAGATCGCCGCGGGCAGGGCGATTGAATTCGCCGTGTCCTGGGAGTTCCAGCTTCATTCCAGATCTGCCCGTCGAAGTAGCGGATATGCAGCGCGAGCAGATTATCGGCCAGCACCACCGAGGTCGGCGTTACTCCCCCCGGGCGGCTCCAGGGCGCTCTGCTGCGTGCGCGTCAGCAGATACCATCCACGATGGTCGGGATTGGGGCTGCGCTGAATAAGTAACCAGCTCCTCGGTGCTGAAGCCGAATACCGAGCGATGATGGCCGGCGCCGAGGGTCGAGATAGTAAGGCTGTCGATCGCGCTGCCGGAGTGCATGTGGCCCGCGCCGATCAGGAGCATGTTGGGCTGCGCGTTGGGCGTGTTCGGGATGGCGCGGACGGCACCGTTAATCTCCTGGCCCATCTGCCACAGGATCGTGCGGCCAGCCTGGGCCGCATCGATACGCGCTTCCGCGTGGATCTTGCCGTGCGCGACCACGTTGAAGGATTCAGCAAGCATCGCCAGGACCAGCGCAAGAATCCCGAGCGCCAGCATCATCTCGAGGAGGGTGAATCCGCTCGCGCCGGCCATTTTTCTGCGTCCAGGCATGGCTATTGCGGAGTTTCCTGGTAATTCGGGTCGTGCAGGAATTCGACCAGATCGAAGCTGCCCGAGAATTTCGGCCCGTAGAAGACCGTGATCGTCACCTTGTGTACATCGGGAAATGCGCCCGACTTGGTAACCACCTGGCGCCATTTGAAATTCGGATACTTGTTCCGGTAAAGCTGCTGGAAATTGCCGCTGCGGGTCCCCAGGTCGGGGAAACCCTCCCAGCTCAACCTGCGTCATCAGCGCCTGCGAGAGCACCGCGGCCCGCGACATGTCCTGGGCGTGGATGACGCTTTGCAAATCCTGGTGATCGAGGGCGAGCAGCGCGACCAGCGCGATCGACAGGATCGCCACCGAGATCATCACCTCGATCAGGGTGAAGCCGGGCGAGAATGCGCCGCGCGTCATCGCAATACCATCGTGGGCGACGGGCCGACGTCCGAGTCGGCGATCGCGACCCGGCCGGTAAGCGGATTGAAGTTGAGCGTGAAGACGGTGCCGGAGTCGTCGATCAGATGAACGTAGGTCGCGTTGACGTAACCCTCGGGATAGAAGAAACAGTTGGCAGTGCCGCGGGTCACCGCGCCGGTGCCCTCGACGATCACGTCGCGCAGGCGCACGCCCGCCGGCAGCATCACCGGTCTGAAGCCGGGCTCGGTGTCGGGCGCGAACACCGGCTTGGGAGAGTAAGGATCCAGCCGCGATACGGCATAGGAATCGGTGTCGATATCAAAGGTCAGCCGCAGCACGACTTTGTCGGACATCGCCCGGCTGTAGAGATAAGCGGCGCGGCGGCCGAGCCGGCGCGATTCGCTCCTGAGATGCGCTGAGCGGATCCCGGCAAAGCGCGGCAGGGCCATCGAGATGACCAGCCCCATGATGAACAGGACGATCGCGATCTCGAGGATCGTGAAGCCGCGCGGGGTGCGCATAGCGCAGCCCAGCCGCGCGCGGGCGCGGGCCGAAAGAGAGACGCCAATCCGGTCGATCACGACGGGTCTTTCACGATAGGTTTTTGCACGTTAGGTTTTGCGCGTTTAGGGGGCCCAGCTACTGCTGGCTCGCGTCAATGTCGGCGTTCTTACCCTCGCCACCTTCGACGCCGTCGGCCCCAAACGACTTGAGCGTATAGGTGCTGCCGTCACTCTGGTAGAAGTACTGACTACCCCAGGGATCTGCCGGCACGCGCTGGATGTAGCCGCCGTCTTCGTAGTTGGCGGGAACCCGGCCACCCGACGGTGGCGAGACCAGCGCCTGCAAACCCTGATCGGTGGTCGGGTAGAACCCACTGTCCAGGTAGTAGCGGTCCAGCGCGGTCTGAAGCTCATGAAGATCGGCCATCGCCTTGGTGCGCTTGGCCTTGTCGGTGGCCCCGCGCAGGCTCTGCACAACGATAGTGGCCAGCAAGCCCAGAATCAGGATTACGACCATGATCTCGATGAGGGTGAAACCCTCTTCGGTATTGCGCCTGCGTTTCATAACGCGTACCTCCTGGACCAGACTCACTGGACCAGCTGATTGAGCTGGAAAATCGGCATCAGCACGGCCATCATCATGAACAGGATAACACCCGCCATCACGATGGTCATAATGGGTTGGAGCAAGGTCGTCATCTGGTTGAGCGAAGCGGCGACCTCGCGTTCGTAGGCGTCGGCGGCACGCTCCAGCAAGGGCTCGAGCTCGCCGGTGCGCTCACCGACCCGGATCATTTCGATCAGGAGCGGCGGGAAGAGCTTGCTGGCCGCGAGCGTCTGGCCCATGCCATGACCCTCGCGGATTTCGTTGCGGGACTTCTCAACCGCGTCGCGCATCAGGCCGTTGGTGATGACCAGTTTCACGGCGTCGAGCGCCGGCAGCAGCAGTACGCCGCTGGCGAGCAACGTGCCCAGCGTGCGCGCGAAGCGCGCGCAGATGGTAAGCGTGATGGTCTGGCCGATGTACGGCACCCGCAGTATCCAGGTGTCCCAGATGCGGCGGCCCTTGGGATTCGTGAAGGCCCATATGATTACGGCCACGAACCCGGCCAGCAGCAGCGCGAGCAGCCACCAGTAGCCGGTCAGGAAGAGGCTGAAAACAGGATCAGGAACTGAGTGGCGAGCGGCAAGGCGGCCTTGCTCTGCTCAAAGACCGTCGCCACCTGCGGCACGACATAGGCGACCAGAAAGCCCATGATTGCGGCGCTAACCAGCATCAGGACCACGGGATAGGTCAGCGCGCCCTTTACCTTGGCGACGAACTCCGCCTGCGCCTCGGCATAGTCGGCCAGGCGGTCGAGCACGGTTTCGAGCGCGGCAGCCTGCTCGCCGGCCCGCACCATGCTGACGTACAGATCGGAGAACACGCCGGCATGGGCCGCAAACGCGTCGGCGAGCGAGGTACCTTCGCGCACGCGCTCGCGCACCTGCGAGAGCATCCTGTGCATCGCGTTGCGGCCGGACTGCTCAGCGAGCGTGCCCAGCGCGTTGACCAGTTGCACACCCGCGCCGAGCAAGGCGCTTAGCTGGCGGGTCATCATGGTTATTTCGGCCGGTGTGATACGGCGGCCAAAGGCCGGCAGCCGCTCGCGGATCGACCTGGAGCGGGCAACAGCTTCTTCGTTCAGATCGGTCGGAAACACGCCCATCCCGCGCAGCTTGCTGCGGGCGTTGCGCGGGCTGTCAGCATCGACTACGCCGTTGACTGATCGGCCGTCGTTCGACAGACCGCGATAAGCAAATACCGGCATCTTCGAAGTCCTCTGGCTTGGCGCGCCGCGAGCGTCGCGCGAGCGGAGCGCAAACAGAAATTATACTACGGGGCGAGCCCCTCCGACACCACTTGAATTGATCGAGGAAATAGCTCCGGCAAGGCCGAAGCCGGGACTACAAAATGTCTTCCTGGGTGACGCGGAGCAGTTCTTCAAACGTTGTTTCGCCTGCCAGCACGCGTTCTGTGCCGTTTTCGCGCAGCAGCTTCATTCCCCGGCTGGTGCAGGCGCGGCGGATCGTCGCGGCGTCGGCATTCTTCATCACCAGGCCGCGAATATCGTCGTCCATCATCATCAATTCGTTGATCGCCGTGCGTCCGCGATAGCCGGTCGAGCGGCAGTTCTTGCAACCCTTGGCGGCAGCGCGGAACACCTGCCGCGTGGCGATGTCCTCAGACCTGAGCCCCACGCGGCTAAGCTCTCCCGGCGGCGGCGTGTAGCGCTCGCGACAGGTCGGGCAGAGCGTGCGCACCAGCCGCTGCGCCACCACGGCCAAGATCGACGACGAGACCAAAAACGGCTCGATACCCATCTCGACCAGGCGGGTCAACGCGCCAAAGGAGTCATTGGTATGGATGGTGGAGAAGACCAGATGTCCGGTGAGCGCCGATTGAATTGCGATCTCGGCGGTTTCGCCGTCGCGGATCTCGCCGACCATTATCACGTCGGGATCCTGGCGCAGGATCGATCGCAGGCCGTTGGCGAAGGTCAGATCGATCTTGGGATTGACCTGCATCTGGCCGATGCCGCGCAACTGGTATTCGATCGGGTCCTCAATGGTGATGATGTTCTTCTCGGGCGAATTGATCCGGCTGAGCGAGGCGTAGAGCGTGGTGCTTTTGCCTGAACCGGTCGGCCCCGTAACCAGGATGATACCGTGGCTCTGGCGGATCAGGCGGTCGAGCTTGCGCAGGTTATCGCCCACAAAGCCCAGCTTGTCGAGGTTGAGATCGACCAGCGCCTGCGCGCGGTCGAGCAGGCGCAGCACGATCCGTTCGCCGAAGGCGGTCGGAATCACCGAGACGCGGACGTTGATATCACGACCGGCGATCCGGAGCCGAATCCGGCCGTCCTGCGGCAGCCGCTTCTCCGCGATGTTGAGTCCTGACATTACCTTGGTACGCGAGATGATCGCGGGTTGAAAACGCTTGGCGGGCGACAGCACGTCGTAGAGCATCCCGTCCACGCGGAAGCGCACCATCAACTCGGTCTCGAACGGCTCGATATGGATGTCGCTGGCGCGGTCCTTGACCGCCTGCGAGAGCAAACCATTGACCAGCTTTATGATCGGTGCGGCGTCTTCGGACTCGAGCAGGTCCAGCGGCTCCGAAGCGAGCTCGCTCGCGACCCGGTCGAGGCCGACGTCTTCGAGATCGACCATCAGGTCATGCGCCGTAGTGGTCGAGGCGCGATCGTAGGCGCGGTTGATCGCCTCGCTGATGACTTCGGCGGGCGCAACGATCGGATTGATCTGCTTGCCGAACACCAGGCGCAGGTCGTCAAGCGGCTCGTAATTGGCGGGATCGGCGACCGCCACGGTCACCGAATCCTCGCCGCTCTCGATCGGCAGCAGCTTGTTCTTCTTGGCGTAGTTGATCGGAACTTTGAGCAGCAGTTCCGAGTCCAGCGCGTGCTCGTCGATATGGGCCTGGAAAGGAAAATGATATTCCTGGGCCAGAGCGCGCGCGAGGCGCTGCGGCTCCAACGCGCCCATCTCGACCAGTACGTCGGCGATTTCCTGGCCGGGCTTCTTGCGCTGGCGGGCCTTGTCGAGATCCTGTTGGGAAATCCATGAGCGGTCGAGCAGGATCGATTCGAAGCTCTTGCGCGCTGTAGCCATCGTTTACCGCTTGTTTCTGCCCGAAGCTCCGCCCACTACCCTACACGTGAAGCAGTCAACTCACCAGAACGGCACCAAGCGTGAGTCTGGCCTGACACAGTAGCATAAGCGACTAGCAAGTATACAGACGGCGCTTAGCGAAGCCTCTTCACCCTAATAGTGCGCAGCCTGCGGCATCGCTCCGGGGTTCATCCCGTAGTCGAAACTGGTGCCTTCCTTCTTGGGCATCGCGTGATCGGCCTCGCTCCACGACGCCAGCCGGCCGTTGACGAATTTGAGGTCCACAAAACGTCCGCTGTCACCCTCCTTGGGCGCGGTGTACAGGAGCGCCGCCGTCACGTCGTTGGTGTTGGCCTTGGCCGCATAGCTCCACACCTGGACGTGATTGTCGACGTAGTTCCTGATGTCGGGCTCGCCCCAATCGCTGTGAACGTCCAGCGTGCTCTCGCCCGGCTGCAGATACTTCTCCATGTGCGAGGCGCGCACCTCGGTGTGAGCACGATAGACGAGGCCGCATCCACCGATCGCGATCGGGATCACGAGAAACAAACAGCCCACGATACGTGCTGGCGCCACGGACGGTGATTGTCGCGGCGCCTTGCCGTCTTGTCAACGCAGCTTCGTCGGGGGGGAGCGCTGCCCCGGGGTGGTGGCGCCGCGATGGGCCGGATGGAAACAAACGGGGCGCTTTGTGGTATAAGGCGGCGTTGCCCGAAGCTGGAGGTCCCGATGGCGCAGGGTTTAAAGCTGGTCAAAGGCGCGTCGCCCAAGCTCACACTGATCTACGGCCTGCGCCTGCTCGACTCCGATAGCGTGGTGAGCGTCGAGGACGCGAAGGTGCTGGTGAAGGAAGGCAACCCGGTGCGGGTCACGATGCATCTCATCGAGGGCACGCGCGCCCAAATCAAGCGCCAGTTGATGCACAGCCTCGACGCGTTCTTTGAACTGCTCGGCGAGGAAAAATAGCCCGTCTCATCCCGATCAAGGAGGCCAATCAAGCAATGGATTTGAAATTCGTGAAATACGACAAGCGCGGCCATATCGCGCACATCACATTGAACCGTCCCGAGGTGATGAACGCGCTGCATCCGCCCTGTCATCTCGAAATGGATCAGGTCTGGGACGATTTCGCGGCCGACAAGCAATTGTGGGTCGCGATCCTGACCGGCGCCGGCGAGAAGGCCTTCTCGGCGGGCAATGATTTGAAATACACGGCCGAGCATCCCGAGCAGTTTCGCGGCGGCGGCGAAACGGCGATTCGCGCGAAGGGCGGCTTCGCCGGGATTACCGCGCGCTACGACATCAACAAGCCGATCATCGCAGCGGTCAACGGCTTCGCGCTCGGCGGCGGATTCGAGATCGCGCTCTCGTGCGACATCATAATCGCGGCCGAGCACGCGCGCTTTGGATTGCCGGAGCCGTGGGTCGGATTATTGGCTGCGGCGGCGGCGTCCATCGCCTGCCGCGTCATATCCCGCTTAAAATCGCGATGGGCATGATGCTGACCGGCAAGCACATCACAGCGGCCGAGGCCCATCGATGGGGCATCGCCAACGAGGTCGTGCCCATCAAAGACCTGATCGCGACCGCGGAACGATGGGCTGCGGAGATCGCCGAATGCTCGCCGCTGGCGGTGCAGGCCTCCAAGGAGGCCGCGATGGGCGGGCTGGGATTGCCGCTCCAGGAGGCGACGGCGAAACGCTACGAGGCGACCTCAAAGCTGTTTCGATCCAAAGACGCGATCGAGGGTCCGCTCGCGTTTGCGCAAAAGCGCAAGCCCAACTGGTCGGGCGAGTAAGGGCGCGCCTCTAGTGGATCGTGCCAAGCGGGGCCGGGCGAAGGTGCGCATTCCCCGAACGACATGATTGACTCCAGCAATCAGAACTCGATTCGGTTCTACTTCAGCTTCCGGAGTCCCTACGCCTGGCTCGCGACCGAGCGGCTCGAATCGGAGCTGGGGGACCTTGGGGTAGAGATTGCGCGGCTTCCGATCTATCCAACGCCCGAGCTTTTCCCGAACGACCCTGCGGCGATGCCAGACAAAGTTGCCTACATCGTGCAGGACATCGCGCGGCTGGCGCGCGAGCGCGGGCTGACCGTCCGCTTCCCTTCCGCAGCCGATCCCGACTGGTCGATCTCGCACGCGGCCTTTCTCGGCGCAGAGCGCCAAGGCGCCGGGCAAAGCTTCATGCTGGAAGTGTTCCGCAAGCGTTTTGGCGAAGGCCTCGACCTCGGCGATGACAGCGTCATCGCCGACGCCGCCCGTCGCGCCGGTCTTGACCCCGAGGCCATCCTCTCCGCGGCTCATTCCGAAGAGCTTCGTGCCGAGGCGTCCGCCGGTTGGCGCCTAGGGGTCCAGCGCGACCGAATCTTCGGTGTTCCGAGCTTCGTCTATGCCGGCAAGCTCTACTGGGGGCAAGACCGCATGCATTTCCTGCGTAGCGCGGTCGCTCGGAAATCCGGCAGGGCTCCCTGAGCTTTACTTGCTAAAAGGACCCAGATCCGGAGCGATCAGGAACGGCGACGTACTGACGTTGCCGGTTGTGGACGAGCATCCCTTCGCTGTACCCGGGCCGCTGGAGCATCCCCAGTAATCGTCGGCCGCACCGACCGAAACCGCGGCGCTGGCTCCGACGTTGTTCACGCCCGTCACGGCAGTTTTTCCGCCGTCCAGAATGTTGAGATAAGCGGACACATTGTAACAAGGTGCGGCAGCCGATCCACAGTTGGTCCAACCTGGCGCGCCGACCCAGATGTCATTGGCCTCGTCGCTGATCGTGTTGCCCTCGATCTGCACGTCAAGCGGCGGCGCGGTCAAATCGGCATAGACCTCGATTCCCGTCGCGGCGGCCGGACCGTCAGTCTCGGTCGGCCCGGGGGACGGATCAGCTCCGTTGCCCTGAATCGTGTTCCCGACCACCGTGTTGCCGCCGAGGTTCTGGGCGGGAGCATGGCTGTGAAAGCTGACGCCCGGCTGGCCGTTGCCGATTAGCTGGTTTTCGGCGATGACATTTTCGTACGCGGCGCTGCCGGGAAAGGGAGCGAAAACTCCAACCCCTGCCCCGTTGCTGTTACCCTTGGAGATGTTGCCCGCTACGGTGTTGTGGAAAACGCCGAAGCAAGCCGCACCCGCATTGGCGAAGCTGCCTTGGGGAGTGTGCGAGGGAAGCGTGATACCGCAAGCGGCGCCGGTGTTGTTGCCCTCTACGTCGTTGGCGAGAATCAGGTTGTCGTGGTTGGGGTCGGTCTCGTCGGTGATCAGGATTCCGCCGGCGTTACCGTCAACCGTGTTGTTCACTACGGTCGAGAGCACCACGCCGTCCAGATGCAAGCCCTCGCCGCAATCGCCCGCTTCGAGATCGGGACCGCCCGGACAAGTCGTCGGCGTCGCCTGCTTGTCGTTGCCGGTGATGGAATTGTCGCTGATGGTGACGTGGTTGATCGACGGACCCGCAGGGGTGCAGACCGGCGGCGAGGCCGTAGTGCAAGTCGGCTGCGCGCCCTGCACCAGGATGCCTTCGTGATTGGCGTTGGAGACCGCGAAGCCGCTGATCGTCACGCTGCTGGCTTGATCCCAAATCCCGTTGGTCAAGTTGCTCGCGTTGATGATGGTCTTCAGCTTTCCAAGCGCGCCGACACCAAGTAGAAACGGCGGGCAGCCGCCGAGCGGGCATCCCGACTCCTCGCCGATTAGCGAAAGCCCGGTAAGCGTGGCCGGTATCGTCACCATCTCCGAGTAGGTTCCATTGACGACGTACACGGTATCGCCGGGAGCCGCGGCCGCAACGGCGCTGCTGATCGTCATAAAAGAAGTCATGGCCGCGCAACCGGTGAGCTTGGCCGTCGCCTTGGGCACTTTGCCGTTGGCGCTCACGCAGTGGACGGTCGCATTGGCCGTCGCAACGAGAGCCAGAATCAGCCCAGGCGCGGCTACCAAGGAGCCAAGCCCTCGCCGCACCATTGTCGCACGAACTCTGTGACAACCTGGAGTTGTGCACGGATCAGCAAACCGCTTTGCTATCTTCATCTCCCCGCTCAATCTCCCTATTGACTATGCTCTTCCCCGCACCCCCCCTCTCTACGCTCCAATCGAGTCGGCCGGCAATGGAGAACGAGGTTTGGTGTATTTTGTATCTGCAGCAGGGGGTCTGCAAGCACCAGGGATCAGACCCGGATCACGCCAGCGCGTCTGCTACGTGGCGCTCCATCTGCGCGATCGCCTACCTTTCATGTGCCGCAACCGCAGCCTGGCTCGGCACTTCCGATAGCGTGAGCATGAACTTGCCCCCGGCAGTGCGCGCAATTTGCGGTACACGCTCAAATCCGACGGCTGCACGGTCTCCCAGCAAACCGCTGAACCCGGTTCGGATCCGAGTTTCGGCCTGCGCGCCCATAGGTTGCTCCGCGACGTAACGCACCGATATTTGGTCGACCGATCGCTGGACGATCTGGAACAAGCGCAGCTCCGGAACGTCCCGCAAGATGTTCACCAGCGGCCAGCCCGAGGTCAGGCTGCCATCGACCGTTCGCAAGAGGTTCATCTGGCGGCCGAGAACCTGTCCGAATAGCGGCAGAGTCCGCCCGCACGAGCAATTGCCTTCAGTCGCGATAGCGTAGTCGCCGATTTCATAGCGCACCAGGGGCATCAGGTAGTTCTCCAGGGTCGTAACCAGTACGCGGCCGTGTTGACCGGGAGCGACTTGGCGGCCGGCTTCATCCACGACCTCGAGGAAAACGTGCTCGGCGTTGATGTGATAGCTGCCCGTGGGGCATTGCCATGCCATGAACGCTTCAGTCGAGCCGTAATTGTCAAATGTTTCCAGGCCCAACCGCCGCCGGACGCGATCGCGCAGCGAATCAGTCACGACCTCTCCGCCCGAAAAAATCCGGCGCAGCGAGGGCAGCGTCTGCCCAGACTCCTCCAGAGCACTCAGCATTCCGTCGAGGTCGTTTGGATACACATAGAGGAACGCCGGCTTGAGCTTCGCCAGGATTCTCACCTGCTCGTGAAAAGGAGTGGAATTGGAAATGAACGTGAGGCCCACGCGGATCAACCGGCTTCTCGCAAACGCCGCGTCGGCAGAGTCGCTATTGCCCGCCATGAATCGGCTGCTGTTGAACCATGCGGTGCGGGCTAGCGGATTCCATCCGTCGCTCCGCAGATATCGGATCCGCGCGGCGTATCGACCGCGCTGATGAGACCGATCGAACAATAGCTCGACCGCATCGCCGCTGGTTCCGGATGAGCGCGACCTGATGTAGCGGGTATCGACCGGATAAAGCGAGCGGAGCGAGCGGCTCAGCGCCGCGATGTCGCTGCGTTGCAGGACCGGAAGCCGATGAAGATCCTCGACCCGGGGCGCGCCGCCCAGCCGTTCGGCGTAAAACCGAATCTGCGCCGCGGCGCGGAGCGTCTTTGCGAGGTGACGCTCGCGGTAAGAGTCGAGTTGCTCAGGCTTCCAATACTGCGATCGGAGCAGCGCGGCATAGCGGGGAGCCGCCTCGATCACTGTACCGATTGCACTCACGTCGCAGCGTGCTCGTCAGTCGTCCATGCGAGTTTAAAAGCCTGACCCAACCCTGAAGTGAATTCAAGCGATCATGCGCGCGCAGGCTGGCGCCTACTTCGAGTCCCGGTAAGCCCGGTTCGAGGGCTGGCCGGTCTCGTAGTACTGCTTGAGATTAAGACCGACCTTCCGCACGACCCCGGTGATGACCCGGTTCAGCACCAGGCGATCCAGCAGCTTCCCGAAGGCTCCGCCGCGCAGCGTGTAGACAATCGCCGGTTTGAAGATCGATCCGCCGTCGATGTCCGCGTCGATTCGGTAGATGAAGCGGGCTTCCTTGAACGGGAGCGGAGACTTGTCGCCTTGATGCAGCCGAATCACAAAGCCCTGCCCTTCCGTCCACTCGATCACGGTCTCGTCCATCGGCGCGCGCCCCTTTTGAAATACCCGCCGGCTCGCGCCCACCCCTTCGCGCTGCGCGGTCGTAATCTGACAGCCGGTGAGGCCGGGCACATAGAGATGCGGCTTGCTCAAGTCGCGCAACTTCTCCCACACCCGATCAGGCGGCATCGCGATATGAATCTCGGCGCTGGCAGTGCTGGGCATCATAGTCAACAGCGTAGGAATCGCTTGTCTCAATTAGAGAATCAAGAGCCCAAACCCGGCCACTACTGTCCGGCGGGTAGCGGTCAACTTCGGCTCTGCGATTGCCGGCTGAGGACCCCTGCGCCTAGGGTGCGGCGAAGGTGGGTGGCAGGAAGCGGAATCGACCGAGGCTTCGGGCTTTCAGCTCGGAACATCAAAGCCCAACTTGACCACCGTCTGGCGGGCTTGCTTGACAGTGTTGTCATATATGACAACAGAAGCGAGATGTTGTGATGAAGAAAGAAAAGCTGGAAGCGGTGCGAGGAAGCGGAAATGTTTTTCGCGACCTCGGAGATGAGAGTGCGGATGCCCAACAGTTCAAAGCGATCCTGGCTGCTGAGATCATCAAGGCGCTCGATCGGGACGGCTTGAGCGTGCGCGCCGCGCACAGCCGCACCGGCATCGCGGCGACCGACTTCTCTCGCATTCGCAATGCGAACCTCGGGCGCTTCACCGTCGATCGCCTGATGTCGATCATCAATCGGCTCGGGTCGCGCGTAGAGGTTAAGGTCCGGGTACGGCGCGCTGAAAGCGCCGCACACGAAGTGACAGCGTAAGGGCGGGGAAAGCGCCAGACAGCGATTTCGCTAAAAGCCCGGGCCGTGGAGGGGCCTTAAAGACCGCTCCTGTTTTGGCGATAGAGAGGCGCTCAGAGGTCAACGAGGCGGCTGGGCGGCGGGTCGTCAGCCGGCAGCACCTCGCAGCCCTGGGAGTCGAGCCGGTGATGCTCGCGGCTGCCGTCGGCGAAGATGATATCCGCCGCTGCGATACGGCCGTCGGCGCCGAGGCTGTAGAAGTACCGGCGGCTGTGGCGCCCGGTCAGGACGTCCTGAGCGACGACCCGATGATGCTGGTCGTAGGTGATCTTCATCCAGCGCCAGCAGGCCGGATCTGTGATCGCGACGATTCCCCCGGCCGTATCGTAGCTGTAGCGGCTGATGCCGCCGGCGATGTCGGTAACCGCCGCGAGTCGCCCGCTGCGATCGTAAGCGTAAGCCGCAACCTGGCCCTCGTTGTCGCGCACCTCGATAATCCGGTTGTGGCGGTCGTGTCTGAAGAGCAGCGTGCCGCCGTCGGGCGAGGTAATTCGGAGCTTGTTGCCCAGTCGGTCACGCTTGATCGCGAGGGTCTCGCCACGCGCGCTGGTAATACTTACCAGCGCCGCGCAGCCGCGATACTCATTTGCCGGCGAGTCGCGAAAGTCAAAGACAGTCCCGTTGGAAAGCCTCAGATCCCATCCCTGCCCACGCCTTGAGATCGTCGAGCCGAAGAACGGTCCCGGCGTCGCGCCATTCAGGTACACTGCGCCGGCGAGATCCGCGACCGCCGAGATCCGCCGATAGTGAATTCGGGTTGCGTCGGGCAATACCAAATCCATGAAGACCCCCGCCGGAGAGCCCTGTTCGACGGAGATCTCGTAGGAGTCGCTGGTTCCACGGCCGAACGACTGTGGACTATCGTCCATCGGCCGATAGGTGCGGGTCAGATTTATCGGCACCGCGCCGGGCAGGTAGAAGTCGGTCTGGTGATCGATAAAGCGGCCGCTGCCGAGCACTACTTCCCAGTGCAATGGTCCACCGTGGCCGTAGAACGGCGAGCGCGCTTGTGGGACGGCGCCGGTCACCGGGTCCGGCCCGCCGGCTATCCAGTGGACCGTTAGGTTAGTTGGTACGGGGTCGCTAAGATCGTAGTTGCTATCGCCGGTTACGATCGAGCCGAGCGCAGACAGCGCGTTGCTGCGATACAGGACGCTCGACATCGCCAGGCACAGGCCTAGCGCGATCCGATAGCGCTGAATTCCGAGCGGGACCACCACCACAGCATAAGCAACTCCCACGCCGCCGGCCGGATGTGCCAGATAGCAACAACCGATATCGATTTGTCAATAAAATTTGCGTCCTGGCAATCGAGACTGCGACCGAACGAATACGCAGAGTTGATTCGTGCGGCGCACAGTCGCATCGATGCAACACTAATCGAGGGACGCATTGCCGACGGGGCCGAAAACGGGCGCGGCTGGCTGCGATGCGGCCCCGTGAGCATCGTGCTATATTGACTATGTCATTGGGTGTGCCGGTTTGTGCTCACCCCGGAGCGAAAAATCGAAAAATGCCCCAAATACGCGACAACATCGCCGCTCAAGGCTTCCAAAGCAGCGCGGCCGAACCCACCAACGACAGCTTGCGGCGCCGTTATGGTGCCCTCCGGTCAAAACTCCAGCCGTCGGAATGTGCGCTGCTCGACGGGCTTTTCCTGGAGTTCCAGCGTTACGGCAAAATAAGCTGGTTCAATCGCCACCTCGACTTCCTCGAAGATCAGGCCAGCCCAAAGGCTGAGGAGCTTCGCCGCCTTAAGAAGAAGGCCCTCGTTGCGGCAGCATCGAGGCGCGCACGCACGGGGCCGGAGAAAGCAGAGCGGCCTGATTGAGTTCGGCAGCGCGCAGTCGCATCGATTCAACACTGAGCCGGTTGGCCCGCAAGCGCCCCAGGAGGCGGAAGACTCAGTGTGCCGGCCTGAGCGCGGCCAGACTCTCAGCGAACGGAGCGCGGGCGATGCCGCGCTCGGTGATGATCGCGGATACTAATTCGGCCGGGGTAACGTCGAAGGCCGGATTGAATATTCCAACTCCCCGGGGCGTGATCCGGCGGCCAGGCAAATTCAGTCAATTCCTTTTCCGATCGTTGTTCGATGGGAATCGACTCGCCGCCCGGACAGTTGAAGTCGATCGAAGACAGCGGCGCCGCGACGTAGAACGGAACGTGATGGCGATGGGCTAGCACCGCCAGCGGGTAAGTGCCGATCTTGTTCGCAACGTCACCGTTGGCCGCGATGCGATCGGCGCCCACGATCACGCAACTGACGCCGCCGCGCGCGAGCACCGAGCCCGCCATGTTGTCGGCGATTACGGTGACCGGAATGCGGTCCTTGTGCAGCTCCCACGCGGTCAGGCGCGCGCCCTGCAGATAGGGACGAGTCTCGTCAGCGATGACCGATACCCGCTTGCCGGCCGCGCGTGCCGCGCGCACCACACCCAGCGCGGTGCCGTAACCGGCGGTAGCCAGCGCGCCGGCATTGCAATGGGTCAACACGGTCGCCGGATTGCCGATTAGGTTGGCGCCGAAGCGCCCGAGCTTGCGATTGGCGGCGAGGTCCTCGTTGCAGATCGCCAAGGCCTCATCGCGCATCCGGCGAAACAGCGCGGGCGCGGTAAGCGCCAAGTTGTCTTCCAGCACGCGCCCCATCCGATCGACCGCCCAGGCTAGATTCACCGCGGTCGGCCGGGTCGCTTTGAGCACCGCCGCGGCCCGCTCGAAGCGCACTCTGGCGCGGCTTCCGCACGATCCCTTGATCCCCAGCGCAACGCCCATCGCAGCCGCCACGCCGATCGCCGGGGCGCCCCGAATCACCATCGAGCGGATCGCTGACGCGACACCGCGGTAGTCGCGGTAGGTTCGGATCACCTCGCGCGCGGGAAGCAGCCGCTGGTCGATCATGCGGACGCTGTCCGCACGCCACTCAATAGTCTTTATCGCAGTCTTGACCGCCGCCATGGAAGCGAGCTTCAGCCTCCGCGCGTGGGCATCGACATTAGCTGAGCGAGGTCGCGGAGGCCGAACACTTGTTATCCATCGAGCAAGAGACCCGCACTCACGGAACTATTGCCGGAACCTCGCCGACAGCGCCGATCACGCTGACAACCATCGGGCCGCTGCCCCCCACCGGATTGCCGACTGCGGCCACGTGGAGCGCGCCCGACGCCACCAGAGTGCCGGTGGCCCAGGTTTCGTTCTCTGCGCTCAGCGGCTGAGCAACAATCCAAATGGCGCCGGTTAACTCCTCCATTCCGCCTGACGAACAGAACAGTCCTTCGAAACCAACGTCGTATTGACTACCCTCGAAAGTGCCTGAGCCCGAGGCGGGATAGCATCCTGCTCCATAGAAGGGAGTGCCACCGACACCCTCTTCAAGATTCAGGACCTCCTGCTGGAGGTTCTGGAAGCCGGTCATAAGCGATTGCACTTCTTGCTCAAGGTCCTTGACTCGTTGCTTTAGAGTGGGCGGTTTCTTGGACTTCGCGACCTGGATGGTTGTGGGATCCGCAATCACATTGGAGCTTGCGCTCGCTGGTGTCGAAGTCGGCGTCGGCAGGGGAAGTTGGACCTGGAGATTTATCGCCAGGGGCTGCGAATCAACCGGGCCCGCGAGCTGGCCGGATAGCGTGGCGGCAAAGCTACCTTGGCAGAAACCAGCCGCACAACCGTTTCCCGGTGTCGCGGAGGATATAACAGGTGCCGCACCGCCAACTCCCTCGAGGTTCAGAGTTGGACTGGATTGAGCGCGCGCATAAGTTCCGGGAAGCGGAGCCACGATCAACAGTATCCACAATACGCTTGGCTTCATCATTTTCATTTCGCGTCAGGCCGGGCCGCCGCCTTGCTCCCTTATACCGTAGTCCGAGGCATAGCCCTCCTGCAAATTCAACGCCGCGCGGTCGCGGCAGGACGGTCGAACTTCAGCATGCGGTTGTTGGCGCTCACAGATTGCCCGCGCGGGAGCGGCAGGCTCGCATGCCAATCTACGTCTTCAGGCGACTTGCGCAAAGTTTCGAGGAGAGAGAGGATCGCTCTGAAGCCGCGAACGAGGCGATGAAAACCACGAGCAGGAGGAGATCCGGCAGACGGGGCGGCGCGCCGAAATTATCGCCGACGCCTTGCGCAGTTGTCACTTCGTACCAGCTAATCACGCTGCTCGTTGCTGTGATTTCTATCGCTATACCGGCCTACAGAGCCGGGGCGGCAGAGCTTGGATTGAAGGGTGGGCCTCTTCGCCCGGTATTGTCGTATAGTCCCCGCGAGCTCTCGTTCGATCGGCGCCACAGCCAAGGGCAGTCCGTCACACTGCTCAACAAGAGTAGCGCGCCGATAGCTATCACCGGCGTCACTGTAAAGGGCGCGCGCTTCATCCTTGAAAGTGATACCTGCGGAAGCGTGCTCGCCGGCGATTCCAGTTGCACGCTTGAAGTCGCTTTCAACGGCGCAGTTCCGGCGACGGACGTCTCCGGCGGTGGGCAATCTGCATTGCGCAAGGGCACGCTGACGATCTCGGACGATGCGGCAGGCAGTCCGCACAGACTGAGATTGCTCGGGCGGCTCTGGCCTGCTACGTCCAGTGGCGACGCTGGTTCGGTACTCATTGCCGGCGGTGCCGACGACTCCGGCTCCGCGATCGCTACCGCCGAATTGTACGATTCCGCTTCAGGCACTTTTGCGGCCACCGGCGGCATGGTCGCACCTCGCGCCGGACAGACCACCACGCTTCTAGGCAACGGTGGGGTGCTGATGGTCGGCGCGGCCGGCACTTGCACCACGACCGCGCCGGAACTGTTGCTCTGCGGACCGTCGCTGAGTGGCTGCGTCATAACTTGCGAGGACACGACCGAGCTGTATGACCCAATGGCGGCTACTTTCCAGCCAACCGGCAACACTAATTTGGTCCTCATAAGTCAGACCGCCACCCGGCTTGCAAACGGCCAGGTGCTGGTAGCAGGCGGGCAGGGATGGTTCTGCCTGGCTAATAGCCCTTATGGGGCGTGTGAGGGTTACCTCAATCTCGCGAAGGCCGAGCTCTACGATCCCTCTTCAGGGACTTTCACCCCCACCGGCAAGATGATTCATCGCCGCAGCGGGCACGAGGCTGCGCTGCTACAGTCCGGAGCGGTACTCGTAGTAGGCTCGTCACCAGACGATAGCAAGAGCGCCGAGTCTCTACGATCCTTCGACTGGTACTTTCGCGCTCACAGGCAGCCTGATTGTCGCCAGGGTCGGGAGCGAGGTTTCATTCAGCGCAACGACTCTCAGCGATGGCCGGGTACTCGATGCTGGTGGCCAAGGAAACAGCGACGATCAATCTGACCTCAACGACGCCGAGCTTTACGACCCAGCCAGCGGAACCTTCTCAGAGACGGGAGCGATGGGGGTCGGACGCGGCGATCACACTGCCACCCTACTGATGAACGGCGAAGTGCTGATTGTGGGTGGATTCGCGTCGAACCATGGGCATCCAGCAAAGCGCCGAACTTTATGATCCCGCGACGGGGACTTTCAGACCGACCGGCAGCATGACAATGCCGCGCATCGGGCATACTGCCACTCTGTTGAAAGACGGCCGGGTGCTGATCGCGGGCGGAGCAACTCCCGCCATTCCGTTGCCGCCACCTGTCTGCCCGCCCCCGCCAAGCTTGGGAGCCTGCATCCAAATGCTGACTCAGGCGACCCCGACTGCGGAAATCTACGATCCGTTGAACGGATACCTTTACTCCCACCGGCAATATGACGACAGCCCGCGCGGCGCAGACCGCGACTCGGCTAAAGTAGGCGGCCAATCGGCGTCGGTCAGATTTGCGGAAAGCTGTTTCAGCGACCGAGTCAAGACCAGAAATGCCACTGTCGTTGCACAAAACTCCGAATGTGATGTGATACTGGGGCTTTGGGCCTGTGTGTGGCGAATTACTGATTTTGCCGCAATCTACAATTTGCCTCACACAGGAACGGTGCGCGATTGGCGCGCGCCGGGGTTGCACGCCGCTGGCGGCTCGGAAGGATTCGGGGGAGCGACCGCCCATGCGAAAACGGACGTTTCTGGTGACGCCGCTTGTTTGGTATTTTCTGATTCTTCGTAGCGAGGTCTTCGCGCAGGTTGGGCCGTTCGCAACGCAAGCAGCCTGCGAAAACTACCAGGCTAAGATCAACGGCATAAGCGGGTTGGACGCCCTCATGACGCCTTGTTTTAGTTCAGTCCAGAGGAGTCAGCACTATCCGCACGCCGTCCACGGAGTCTGGAATCTCCCGGCGAGCCTCGGGCAGAAGCTCGCGCTGGACAGTGACCTGGATCGTAGTGAAATCGCAGCCATGGTCGCCATCACACTTGGCACCCATTCCCGTCACTCCCGGCAGGCTATCCCAGACGTCGCGGTACTTCTGCATAACCGCGGTGCAGGAATTGTACAAATCTTCAGCCCGCGCGCGATCTTTTTCTTGCTGAGCGCGTTCTTGCTCGGCGCGCCGAGCGTTTTCCGCCGGATCACTTGATAAGCGGACGGAGAAGGACGAGAACCCCCCCGTGGCGTCAGGCGTCTTGCCCGGAACAAGCACGACCGGAATCCCGTCCACGAATGGCGGAATCTGTTTTCTCACCGAGTCCATAGAGGCGGGCTCGACATGAACCTCGATGTCCGCGACACGATTTTCATATATGTCGCCCTCGCGGATACTCCACACTCCGTCAAGCTGGATCCACTGGTCCTGATACTTCGCGATCGCATCGGACACTGCCGGGCTGTCGTCGTCGTCGGTACAAGGATGGCTGAGGGCCGTTCCGGGACCATCGCCACACCACATCTCGGCCAGCGATTGCCGCGCGACCAATAACAGCATGGCCGGCAAGAGAAGGATCGCAAGTCGTGGCGCGAACGGTGTCATCTCAGTAGGGGGATGATCGATTTTGATCCTGATTCAGACTGGCACCGCCATCAAGCGGTTTGCAAGCTCAGGCGATCGCCTCTGCGGCGACAGGGGCGATCTGCCTTTAGCTGCAATCCGCAAGATTGATCACATGCGTTTCCAGGTCGTTCGTTTCGTCGCGCGCCGCATCAGGCATCCATCGGGTCGCGGTAAACCGGGATTTCCGTTTTGCCTCTCCGATCCAACTCACCGTGTACACCAAACGGCCTTTCCTCTGCAAGGTTTTAGCCGGGTTTGGTCCACGGCGTTTTCCAGCGGCCGAGGGCGGGGGCTTCGCATCCGGTCGGCACGCAACGCCCAGAGAAACCGCTTTCCCTGTGTGTGGCGAATTACTGATTTTGCCGCAATCTACAACTCGCCGGTTTTCTATGGCGACGGACAAGGCGCGGGCAATTGCGACGCGACGCCCATGATGCTCACGAGCGCCTGATCGATCGGCCATATCGGGTTCGCCGGGTGTTTCGGGCTTGGCTTAGGCGACGGCGCAGGCGTCGGTCCGGTTGTATGGATCTGTCCGTACGCACTGAGCTGCCCGCTCAGCACCTGCCGCGGTGACGCGCACAGGTCGGCGGTGTTGAGTCCGACAGTGCCGCTGAGCTTGAAGTAATCGTATGCGGGGCAGATCTCGCCGACGAAAGTTGCCGAATAGCCATTGCCCAATCCCCCCGTAGCCGCCCGTTGGGTAGCAGCTCGTGACAGTGCTCGCCTGGCGCGGATCAAGAACCAGGTTCAGCGTGAGGGTTTCGCTCGTGGTGCCGATTGGCGGGCCGGCTAGAGAAGCGGTCAAACTGCCCGAACAACTGGTTTTCGTGCATACCCCGCTTGGCGCGAGCGATGCCGTTCCTTCCAAGTCGAGGCTGGCAGCCTGTGCTTGTCCGCGTAGCACCAAGCAGGCGAGAAATCCTGTGACGCTCGCGAGCAGCAGCAACCTGCGCATATCTTGCTGTCTCCGAAACACCTCCCGACAGCAATTGTCAAATTTCGCGATCGCGGGAGAACAAGTCAGTGGGCCTCTTTATCGCTCGAAGCATCCGACTGGCTGAGCGGCTGGGTCTGGATAGTTTCAGGCCTCCGTCTTCCCTCAGCACGCGGTAGGCACTGTCGCCGGCGCTTATGCGATCGCGATCGGCCCGGAAGCGCCGCGGTTCAGGTCCGCTCGTACTGGCCGCGCGCGCGCCGTTTGACCATTCCGGCCTCGATCCAGCGGGTGACCGCGGCGAAGATCTCGGAGGGCCGCTTATCTTTCAGTCCACGCACGCGCCGAACGTCCGCGGCCTTGAACTGTTTGGGAACCTGACTGAGCACCGCACGCCAGTTGATTCTACCCGCTCCCACTCCGACGGCGCCCATCGATGCGGCCTTTCCGGTGAGTCCACCGAGTCTGGCTTCTTCTTCTTTGAGACGCCTGAGCTCTATTTCCTTGCCGCGAATTTCCTTGCGCAGGTTGGAGAGCAGAGAGCGCGCCTGGCGCTGGATTTGCGAAAATGCCGAACCCGGCGCTCCGTCATTGGTTCGTCGTCGTGGCATTAGAACGATGCTCCTTCTCCCCCGCTTGATGTGCTAGTTAACATGTTAGTAACGTACACAACTCGGGACTGATGTACAAGCACAATTGCGAGTAGCTACGTAGTAGAGGAGTAGATAGCGGCAGCCAGATGACCCCGGGATCATGGCTTGCGGGCGAAGCGTGGCAGGGTATCGGTAATTTCAAACCACGGCGCCTTGCACTCGACGAATATGTGACCCTGCGGGCGCAAGCCGGGGTCATCATCGAGCGTCCCGGCCGGAATAATAACTACGTCATCGCGTGAAGTGGGCAATGGGCCGCCGCATACGCGGCAGAAAGTCCGAGAGTATCCAGGCGGCGTATCCCTGACCGGCGCAACGTATTCGGTGACGAGCGGCTCACCGGCCAGCCAGCGGAAGTTGGCTCGCTCGCAGAGCAGCCAGACGGCAAATGCCGAGCCACTGGATTTTCGGCATCGCGAGCAATGATCGAACCCGAAACTGAGGGGCCTGCCGCTCGCCTCATACTCAACGGCGCCGCACAGGCAGCTTCCTTTCATCACTGGACTCCTTATTTCAAACCGATGCGCAGGCGTTTTTCGGCTATATTCAGTCGCCTTCGCGATGGTGCCCGCCAATCGACTTCGGAGTACTTATACATCGGTCACCGGCGCTCGTGCGAATTTCTGCAGCGAGTTTCCCTTGCACCGCATACGCCGCCGATGGTCGGGCAGAACTGCGTTACGCAGAGATTGCGGTGTTATGAGCAAAAGTCGAATTCGGGCTTCGGCCTCGATACCTATTGCCTGCTACCTCTTCGGTCCGCCCTTCTCAATAGCGATTCCCACCGCATATGCCGAAACTGACGTTTTTGCAACGTGAGACGCGCCATTCCGCGCGGAAAGCCGTCTGGTTAGGTGTTGGATCGAAGGCTTCGCCGGAATTGTCAATCAGGCTGGCACGCCAAAAGGGCTCGACCCTTGGCATTTTGGGCTCCACTCGTGATAGGCAGAACATCTGTATTTCCGAGGCTCGCGGTGCTATATAAGGCGCAACTGCGCAAGCGCCGCCTGCCTACTTGCCTGGATGCTCGCTGCGAGCACTTGGCCGGGAGTAGAAAATGAAGTGCGCAACGGAGCAGAGGAGCGCTAGGAGAGCTTAATGGGCCGCAGACTGTATGTAGGTAATCTGGCTTGGGGAGTGACCGATCAGGATTTGCAGGATGTCTTCGCCGAGGCAGGCAAGGTCGAGAGTTCACAAGTGATCATCGACCGCGCTACCAATCGCTCGCGAGGATTCGGCTTCGTCGAGATGGCGACCGATGAAGCCGCCGACGCCGCAATCAAAAAGCTCAACGGCCGAGATCTGAAAGGACGCGCGATTCGCGTCAACGAAGCTCAGGCCCGTAGCGGCGGCGGTGGTGGTGGAGGCGGTGGCGGCGAACGACGCGGAATGGGCGGCGGCCGCGATCGCGACCGCTGATCGTGTCTTCTCTTCCGGTTCCGGGCCACATGGAACCGGTTCAGCAACCCCGTTTGATCTAACCCGACGCTGATGGTGCGCCGCCCATTTGCGGACGGGCGGTTTACGAACCTGCGCCCAGACTGGCATCCTTAAGGATAGAGACAGCCGCGCGCCAAGTGGGATCGGCCCGCGTTGCCTGCAAGCATAAGGGCGGTTTCGAGCGACAGGAGTTTGCCGTGGAGATCATCGCGATAGAGGCACAAAATGAGACTGCGCGCTTTGTTGCGGATCTCGGATGCGGTTGTCTCGGCTATCGGGTTGGATCGCTCGAAGTGATCTGGGGCAGCCCAAGTGTCGAGGCGCTGGCCGCCAAGCCGCATTCCAGCGGAATCCCGATTTTGTTTCCATGGCCGGGGCGAATCGCTCACGCCAAGTTTAGATGGAAGGGCAAGGAGCACGCGCTGCCGGTCAACGAGCCGGCGCGTGGCCACGCGATTCACGGCTTGATCTGCGATCGCCCGTTCCGAGTCTCGCGCCGCGGTCCGTACTACTTCACCGCCGAACTCGAGTCGGCGTCCGACCCGCAGCTCACGTCGGTGTGGCCGTATCCGTTCCGGCTCACTCTGGATTATGAGATCGGCAAGGGATTGCGTATCACGGCCACGGTCGCAAACACCGGAACGTCGCCGATGCCGTTCGGTTTCGGCGCGCATCCGTATTTTCGCGCCCCGCTGAATCCGTCCGGGACGCGGGCCGGCTTGCAAATCCAGTTACCATGCGCGCAGCGGCGGATGCTGGACGAACACCTGATCCCGACCGGGCACGACGAGCCGGTGAGCGGCAAGTACGATCTGAAATCGCCCCGTCAGCTCGGCAACGAAAGCTACGATGATGTATTCCACGAGGCCGAGCCCGGCGCCGACGGAATGATCTGCGGTAGGCTGATCGATTCTTCAATGAAGATCGCAGTGGAAGTAAGAGACTGACAGCGGCTTCGGCGACTGGGTAGTTTACGCGCCGCTCGATCGTCCGGTGGTCGCAATCGAGCCCTACTCCTGCGCGCCGGACGCGTTCAACCTGGCCACGCGCGGCATCGATGCGGGTGCGCGCGAGCTCGCACCCGGCGCAAGCTGGCAGGGCGAGATCGAGATTCGGCTCAGCGTCCCTTGAATTTCGGATCGCGGCGCTGCGCGAGAGCCTGCGCACCTTCCGCAAAGTCCTCGGTCAAAAGCAACGCACTCTGTGCGAGAGCTTCGAGCTCCATGAAGCTCATCTTGTCCAGCCCGTGGCCGCGATCGATGATCCGCTTGGCGAGCCCGACGGCAAGCGGAGCGTTGCGCGCTATCTCGCGCGCCAGCTCCTCGGCGGCCTGAATATGCCGCCCGCTCTCGACCACGCGATTCACCAGACCGATCTGCGAGGCCTCTTCGGCGTCGATCATGCGCGCGGTCATGATCAATTCCTTGGCCCGCGCATATCCGACCGTGCGCGTCAGGCGCGTGGTGCCGCCAACGTCGGGGATCAAACCGATGCGCGTTTCGGGCATCCCGAGCCGCGTGCCGGCGGCCGCGATGCGCGCGTCGCAGGCCAGCGCCAGTTCCAGCCCTAGTCCGCCAACATAGCCGTGCAGCGCGGCGATGACGGGCTTCTCGATCGCCTCGAAACGATTGAGCGCCGCCTGCGATTCCGCAATGAAGTTGCGAAAGCGGCTCAGGTCCGCGCGTCCGGCGCCGGAGTTGCCCTGCACGCTGCCCTCGCCGCCAAACGAGCTGAAATCAATTCCCGCCGAGAACACTGCGCCCTCGCCGTACACAATGATCGCGCGCACGCCGGGTTGATCGGCGTTGGCCAGCGCGTCCGGAATCGCGCGCAGCACCGCGTTGCTGATCGCATTGCGCTTGTCCGGACGATTAAGCGCGATGTAGGCGATCTCGCCTTCGACTCTAACCTTGATCAATTCTTCTGCCACGGGACCACCTTATCCTGAAATGCTTATTCTGAAATGACTGATTGACGGGCCACTATGGTTTGAGCAACACCTTGAGCGCGTTGTCGGTACGCTCGTCGAAGATCCGATATCCGTGCGGTGCATCGTCGAGCGCCAGGCGATGGCTAATGATCGGGCGCGGATCCAGCCGGCCGCTTTCGACCAGCCGCGCGAGCTGTGGGATATTGCTGCGGATGTTGGCCAAGCCGATTCGGAACGTAAGATCGCGGATGAAGGCCAGCCCGATCGGGAAGTTGAAGCTCGGCTCGCTGAAGACGCCGATCACAGACACGGTTCCGCCGGGCCGCACCGCCGCCATCGCCGCGTGCAGCGCGGACTCGTGGCCCACCGCCTCGATCACAACGTCCGCGCCGCGTCCACCGGTACGCCCCAGGATGAGCTCCATCGCGTCGGGAGCGTTGACCGGGGTCGCGCCGAGTTTCCTGGCCAGCTCGAGGCGGTAGGGAATCGTATCCACCGCGATCACCTCGGCGGGGCCGAACACGCCGGCCGCCATCGCGGCGCACAATCCCACCGGACCGCATCCAAAGATCGCGACGGTATTTCCCGGCCGGATGTCGCCGTTGAGCGCCCCGAAAAGTCCGGTCGGCAGAATATCCGCCAGGAAGACCGCGGCCTCATCGTCGATTCCGTCGGGTAAGGGATAGCAGGTGTAGTCGGCCATCGGCACGCACAATGCCTCTGACTGCGCGCCGCCGATATCGCCAAGCTTGCCGGCGAAGTTGGGACCGTAGCCGAATACCGCCGAACCGCTGGCCTCGCATTGTGAGACCTGCCCCTGCCGGCAATAGAAGCAGTTGCCGCATGCGACCGTGCCCGCCACTACCACGCGCTGCCCACGCTTGAGCGTCGACACGCCGCGGCCCACATCTTCAACGATTCCCACGCCCTCATGGCCGAGCACGAAGCCGGGAACCGCCTGGCTGCGCGCGTGATAGACGTGGAGATCGGAACCGCAGATCGCCGCCGCAGTGATCCGCACCAAGGCGTCGGTCGGCAATGCGATCGCGGCATCGGGCACCGACTCGATCCGGACGTTGCGAGGACCGTGGAAGACCGTCGCCTTCATCGCAAGATGCTACCTTTTGAAAACCTGCCGCATCGAATCAATCCGCGAACCTGCCGGCTGCCGATGATTGCATAGATCGAATCAGGTTTGCACAGCCCACAAAGCCGGTCATAATTGCATGGAGCGCAGGGAGGCTGCCATGATCCAGAACGTCAAGAAAATTCTCTCGCCGATAGACTTTTCGGACTTTTCGTTTGAGGCGATGCGCGGCGCGTGGGACCTCGCCAGGGATGTGGGCGCGGAACTGCACTTGCTGCACGTGGTCGTTCCGCATGGCATCTTCGTGCCGCTTCTTCTGACCCACGACGCCGAAGGGGCGCGCGAGATGGCCCGCGAGGCCGGGATGGTCCAGCAGGCCGAGGAAGAGCTGGCCCGCGTCAAGAAGGACCAACTCGTCAATTCTCCAAAAGTCTTCACCAGCGTGGTGATCGGACCGCCGGTGGCAAAGATCATCGACTATGCGGATCAAAACGCCATCGATCTGGTCCTGATCTCCAGCCACGGCCGCACCGGCTTCAACCGGATGTTGATCGGGAGCGTGGCCGAAAAACTGGTGCGCGGCGCGCCCTGTTCCGTGCTGGTGCTGCGCGCTCGGGGCTGAACGCACACTGTCTCGTTCTCGGGACGATTTCGTCGGATAGCCGGCGAGGCCGCCGACACACGCCAGCGACGAACTTCAGAGTCAAATCTATACGATCGTTCAAAAAAAGTCGGGGTCGAGGAGGATTGCTCCTCCCGACCCCCTAGCTGGCCGGGAAAAGGGGGGCAAACCCCGGCCGGCAAAATTCATTGTACGTGAGTTTCAGCCGCTTGCAAATGGTTCATCATCACAGCGGATTGCCGCCGAAAAGCCTCGGATGCACGAACACGACCAGCGCCGCGGTCGCGACGCCGATCAGGATTGGCAACCACGGGGTATCCTTCGCGGTCCATCGCTGGCGCCCGCTCAGCAATGCCGCGCCGGGAAAGAACGAGGTCTCCGCCATCAACCCCCGGTACTTGTCGCCGATCTCGCCGAGCTTCCGCCGATCCTGATGCAGCCCGCCCAGGATTCCGACCGCCGGAAAGGTCGCGAAGAACAGCACGTCGCCGGCGAAGCCGTTCATCAGCAAGTGCGCGAGGCCGAACATCGAGATCGCGACGAACGAGGGATGACGCGTGATCTTGAGCACGCCGCGCGCCGTCCCCGCGCTCGAAGGTGCGCCGACCGCGCCCGGATTCGGATTGATGAGCCCGGCGATAAGCAGGACGAAAGCCGCCGGCATCATCAGCCACACCAGCCATCGCGCCGGCCCGACGTCGCGCAGGTTCCATAGCATCGGGCCGGCGTGCTTGTTGTGAAAGAAAACGATCACCAGCGGAACCAGCGTCGCGAAACTGATCAACGAGTAGATTCCGCGATAAGGCGATTCGCCGACCGCCGCCACCAGTCGCGGCCGAATCGCGACCGACGACACGCCGAGGTGAGTGATCAGGAAAAGCGCGGCCCAGAATGCGATCAGCACGACCGGGTCCATTGATGTACCACCTCCCTGCGAAGCCCGACAGCTACGCAATTACCTCGCATTGGCCCGCGAAGCAAAGCCCGCGCCCACACAATGGCGACCGGTTCACAGCGGAGGGGGTTGCGGGGTTATAAGAGTCACGATGGGCCTGAATGAAAGCCTCCGCCTGCCGCCGCCGTTCGCGGAGGCGGTTCAAATCCACGAGCGCGCGATCATGCGCTACCTGGTCCGGATGACGAGTGATCGCGACGACGCGTTGGACCTGTTCCAGGAGACCTGGCTGCGGGCCTATCGCGCCTATCCGCAGGTCAAATCCGCCGACGGGCTCAAACCCTGGCTCTACCGGATAGCGACCAATCTGTGCCGCAATCGCGCCCGCGACAATCTCCGGCGCTCGCGCGTGATGACACCCGCCACCGACGCCGGCGACGCCGAGGCTATTGCCGCGCCCGCGCACACCGGCTGGGACGGCGTAATCCATATCAAGCGGATAGTCGCGAAGCTCCCGGAAAAGCAGCGCAGCGCGCTCATGATGCGAAAGTTCGGCGGACTCGATTACGGCGAAATCGGCGTGGCGCTCGGATGCTCGAACGAGAGCGCTCGCGCCAGCGTCTTCAAGGCGATGAAGAAACTGGAGGCCGCCAAATGAAGATCGTCAATTCGATGCGACAATTGGATCGAGCGCTGACCGAGACAGGCCCCGGCGACGCGATCGTCGATGGATTGCTGCGCAAGGCCCACGCCCAGCTCGAGCGCAAGTTCGCGATCATGCGCCGGCCCGAGGTCGCCGTCGGCGCGTTTGCCTCTGCGCTCGGCCCGTTGATGATAGCGGAGGGCTCCCGCGGCCTCGTGCTGGTCCACTATATGGATTGCGGGGATACGGACCGGCAACTCGAAAAGCTCAGGCAGAAATTCGACCCGATCAAGGACCCGCGCGCGGTCGAGCCGGTCGTGCGCGAGATCAAGCGGCTGCTGGAGGGCAACGCCGGCGCCTTGACCCGTAAAGTCGATCTGAGCTTGGTCGATAGCGACTTCCGTCGCGACGCATTGCAGCGCTTGTGCGAAGTGCCGCTGGGGTCGGTCGTGACCTATCAGGCGCTGGCCGCCGCCACCGGGGCGCCCAACGCGCAACGCGCGGTCGGAACCGCGATGGCGACCAATCCGATCCCGGTGTACGTCCCGTGCCATCGCGTGGTGCGCGCGGACTGCATGGTTGGCAATTACGGCGGCGGACCCGGCCGCAAGATCAAATTGCTCCGCGCAGAGGGCTTCGAAATCGATCGCGGCGAACAGCTGCACGGCGTGATGGGCGATCGCGGCACGAAATACTATTGCCGTCCCGAATGCCGCTCGCTGCGGCAGGCGAATCGGAACAAGCTCATGATGTTCGCCGACCCGGCGCTCGCGCGGCGCGCCGGGATGCGTCCGTGCGATCTCTGCAAGCCCGACACCGGCCGAAAATCGCCCGCCGTTTGAAGTGATCTAAGCCCGATAACGCCGCGGCGGCGCGGAAACGACGGAACGCGCAGGCATCCCGATAGAAAGCCGCTACTCGGTTTCCTGCTGCACCTTGAGCTGCTCGATTTGTTGGCGTTGTTGCTCGATTTGCTGCTGCTGCTGCTGAATCTGGCTGTCCGTCTGAGCCTGCTGCGTTTCCTGATTCTGCATCGCGTTGCCGAGCAACGCTCCACCGCCAAGACCCAATGCGCCACCGATCGCGGCGCCCGCGCCCGGCGCACCGACTGCGGCTCCGATTATAGCGCCCGCGCCCGCGCCGATGATCGTGCCGATACCGGCGCCTTCCTCGCGAGTCGATAGCGGCTGGCCGGAGCATCCGGCCAGCAAAAGCAGCGCCGCGATTGCGATAGCGCCAAGCCCGGCCAGCCGTGCACGGGTTGCCATCGCCAGCCTCCTATTCAGTTTCCTGCTGCGTCTTGAGTTGCTCGATCTGCTGGCGCTGTTGTTCGATCTGCTGCTGCTGTTGCTGGATTTGCGACTGAGTCTGGTTCTGCTGCGATTCATCGTTCTGCATCTGGTTGCCGACCAGCGCGCCGCCGCCGAGACCCAGTGCGCCGCCGATCGCGGCACCAGCAGCCGGATGACCGACCGCGGCCCCGATTATCGCGCCGGTGCCGGCGCCGAGCACCGTGCCGATACCAGCCCCTTCTTCACGAGTTGACAGCGGTTGTCCCGAACAGCCGGCCAGGAACAGCACCGCAGCCAACATCAACCCAATGGTTCCGAGTAGTTCCTTGTGTCGTACGAGCATTTTCGATTGCCTCCTGTTCCACATCCTGCTGCTACGTAAGCCTGTCGCTTCAGTTACGGGTTCGACTGACCTACCGTCGGCGCCGGCAGGAGGACAAGCCTCCCCGCTGCCCCCAGGTTAGGACAGCAACTCACGTGCCCGACCCATAGATCAACAGTACACTGAGATTTTGGCTCGTCAAAGGGTAAAGAGCGGTCGCCTTTCCATCCCATTTGGGACGGCTGCGAGGCTGTTTGGTGTGACCGCGAGGCCCTTCAGCGGCCCGGCCAACGCGGCGCGCGCTTTTCCAGAAACGCGCTGACGCCCTCCTTGAAGTCCTCCGAACCCAGCATCCGAATCATCGTCTCGTCATCTTCCTTGATCGCGGTCCCGAGGTCGGTGAACAGATGGCGATAGACCAGCCGGCGGGCCTGCGCGACTCCGAGCGGAGAGCACTTGGCCGCGATCTCGGTCGCGATCGCACGCGCGGCTGGAATCACCTGATCGGGCGGCACCACGCGCGTGACCAGTCCGATTTCCAGGGCCTCCTGGGCGTCGAGCAGCCGCCCCGTGAGCGCCATCTCCATCGCGCGCGTCAGGCCGACGATCCGCGGGAGCATCCAACTGCTGCCGTGCTCGATCGCGAGCCCACGCTGCGGGAAGATCAGCCCCAAGCGGGCCTTTTCCGACGCAATCCTGATGTCGTAATAGAGCGACTTCGTCAGCCCCAGACCGACGCACGCGCCATTGATCGCCGCGATGACAGGCTTGCCGAGCGCGAGCACCCAGGAGAACTGGCCACGATAGTCGGCGCGATGCTCATCGAGCCAGCGGTCGTCGGTGGAAGGCGTGCCGACCGCATCGGTGGCTCGCGTGCCTCCGCGCGCCACGCTCGAGAGGTTGCCCATCTCGGCGCCGGCGCAGTAGCCGCGCCCCGCGCCGGTCACGATAATCGCGCGTATATTCGGGTCGCGATCGGCGTCGACCATCGCGGTTTTCATCTCCGCCCCCATCCGCGGCGTGAACGCATTGAGGCGATCCGGACGGTTCATAGTGACCGTGGCGATTCGATCCTGCTTATCGTAGATAATTTCGGCGAATTCCATTGGCGCCCTCCCGTGAATTGCCTTCGCAGCCGATCAGAGCATGTGGCGGCGTCGAAATCTAATCCGGCGCTATCGAAACTGCGCGAGACCCGGCTATCTTTCGCTCGCGGCGGCTGTTAGTAAACCCCTCATGTCGCGCCGACGGGTGTGCTCGCCGCTTGACTCTTCGCACACGGTTCTAATCTGCGCGCTCTGCGCAGTTGTCTGGCTGGCTGCGGCGACGCCAGCCGCAGTCGCGAATGCCCCCGAATCGACTGCGCCTGCCAGCGCGCCGGTTACAGCCACTCCAGGGGCCGCGGCATGGGCCGCGCAGGCAAGCCACGCGATGGTGGTCTCGGAGAGCGAGCTGGCCTCGAAGGCTGGCGTTAAGATTCTCCAGAGCGGCGGCAACGCTGTCGACGCGGCTTGCGCGACCGCGCTCGCAATGTGCGTGACAAATCCCGCCTCGTGCGGAATCGGCGGCGGGGGCTTCATGCTGATCTATATGGCGCGGAAAAACGAGGTCTCCGCGCTGGACTATCGCGAGACCGCGCCCGCGGCCGCAAGCGCGACGATGTACATACGCGACGGTCATCCCGACGAAGACGCCGCTCGCAGCGGCCCGCTCGCGATCGCCGTGCCGGGCGAGATCGCCGGCATCCGCGCCGCGCTGGGACGCTTCGGCAAGCTGAAGTTCAGCGCCGTCGCTGCGCCCGCGATCGAGCTTGCGCGCAACGGGTTCCCACTCAACGAGCATCTCGCGAAAGAGATCGAGCATGCCGTGCCGGCACTGGCGCGCGACCCCGGTCTCAAGGCGGTGTTTCTCAATCCCGACGGCACGCCGCGCAAGCAGGGCGACACGATTGTCGAGAAGGATCTCGCCGCGACGTTGGAGCGCCTGGGCGACAATCCCGCCGATTTCTACCGCGGCTCGATTGCGACGCAGATCGGGATGTGGCTGAAATCGCAGGGCGCGCTGGTTTCGGACGCCGACCTGGCGGCATATCAGCCGGTGTGGCGAATGCCGCTTGAGCGCTCGTACCGGGAATTCAACGTGTACGCGATGCCGCCGCCGTCGTCGGGCGGCGTGGTGCTCGAGATGCTCGGGATGCTGGAGGCCGGACAACTCGCCGGCCTGGGCGCCAACACGCCACCGTATTTGGCGCGCCTGATCGAAGTGATGCGGCAAGGCTTTCTCGATCGCGACCAGTACGCTGATCCCGCGTTCGTGCGCGTGCCAATCGACACGCTGCTATCAGCGGATCACATCAAGGAGGCCCGGATGCGCGCGCTCCATCACCCGCCCGCTCCGGCCTCGGTCGAAGCCGCGCACGATCACGGCACCGCGGATCTCAGCGTGGTCGATCGCGAGGGCAACGTAGTCACGATTACTACGACGATCAACACGCCCTTCGGCGCGAAGATGATGGTGGCCGGGCTCGGGATCATCATGAATGACGAGATGGACGACTTTGCCGTCGCGCCGGGCGTACCCAACGCCTACAAGCTGGTTGGCGCCAAGGCCAACGCGATCGCGCCGGGCAAGCGTCCGCTGTCGAGCATGACGCCGCTCATCGTAACCCGGAAGGGAGTGCCCGTGCTAACGCTCGGCGGTTCAGGCGGGCCGACGATCGTCAGCGGTGTCCTCCAGGTCGCGCTTGACGTCCTCGATTTCCACCTGAACCCGGTGCAGGCGGTTGACACGCCGCGGATTCACGAGCAGGCCGCGCCCGACGTAGTCGCGGCGGAAGCGGGAGTGCCCGAACCGACGCGCGGCGCGCTGGCGCGGATGGGATACAAGGTCGTGATGGTACCGTCGCTCGGCGCCGTCGGCGCGATCACGATCGCGCCCGGCGGCCTGCGCGGGGCATTCGACCCGCGCAAGGGCGGCGGCGCGTCGGGGTATTAGGGGACAGCGGGATGAAATCACCGATGGTGATTTCATCCCGCTGCGGGGTCCCGTGCGCGCTGGGCGCGTCACGTCGCTCAAGTTACACTTGAGCGACGTGACGCGAGCTGTGGACATTGGCGCCGCGGGAGCGCCGCTGGGGGAGGCCGGCTGCGCCGGCCTCCCCCAGCGGACGCCGCGACGCCCGGGCCCGGCGGTTGGCCTTGGCGCAGTCACCGCGCTCGCCGCGACGGTCTTTTTTTTCCATCTTGGCAGCTACGGACTCTGGGAACCCGACGAGGCGCGCTACGCCGAAATCGCGCGCGAGATGCTCGCCGCGCGTGATTTCGTCCTGCCCCATCTCAACTACGTCCCCTACGTCGAGAAGCCGCCCTTGCTCTACTGGCTGACGGCAGCTTCGTTCGCGATCGGAGGCCCAAGCCAATTCGCGGCGCGATTCGTGCCTGCCGCCTCCGCATTTGCGGCCGTGATCGCAACGTTGATCTTCGCGGCGCGGGTCTTCGATTTTCACCGCGCGATTCTGGCCGGCGCCATCCTCGCCACGGCGCCGCTGTTCGCCGCGATGGCGCAGGTGCTGACCACCGACATGCTGCTGACCAGCCTCGTAACCTTATCGCTATTCGCCTTCTTCCTGGCGTGGAGTGAGGGTGGCGCCTGGCGATGGCTTTTCTATGTCGCGATAGCTTTGGGAACGCTCACCAAAGGGCCGATCGCGATCGTGATTCCGGTTTCAGCGGCGATCGTGTTTCTGTTCTGGGAGCAGCGCCGATCGGCGTCTCTGGGAGAGCGGTCGGGGGAGAGGTCTCTGCGCCGCGTGGTCGCTCGATTGCATCCGCTTTTCGGATTGCTGCTCACTTTCGTGATCGCGGCGCCGTGGTTTCTGATCGTAACGGCGCGCCAACCGGACTTCGCGGAATTCTACTTCATCGGCGAACACCTGCGCCGGTTCTTCGATCCCAATTTCAGCCACGGACAACCACTCTACTTTTACTTTCCTGTGCTCATTCTCGGCTTTCTTCCCTGGTCGATCCTCGCTCCGCTCGCAGCCACGCGAGCGAGCGCCAATCGCACCGCGCGCGATTTCTGTATAATCGCGGCGGCTGTGATTTTCGTATTCTTCTCGCTCGCAAGCGGCAAGCTGATCCCATACATCCTGCCCGCGTTTCCGCCCCTCGCGATCGTAATCGCCGATAGCGTCATCGGCATCGAGCTGCGCGGAAGCGGGGTGCGGCGCTTCGCGCTGGCCGCATCCATCGTGATGGGTCTGATCGGAGCCGCGGCGCTCGCCGCGCCATTCGCAGGACTACCAACTCCTTACATGGCGGCGGTAGGTCCGGCGCTGCGCGCAATAGGGCTGATCGCGATCGTGGGCGCCGTGCTTGCGGGATTATCGATCGGGCGCCGACGGGTTGAGGCAGCGCCGGCGATCGTCGTTGTGACCATGGCTGCGGCTTTGCTTGCGGGAAGCTACGCGCGGCTGGAGGCCGAGCCGCTGCGCTCCTACGCGGCCTTGTGCCGCACGGTCGCGGCTGAGGCTCCCGACGCAACGCTGATCTGTTACCATCGCTACGTTCAGGCGCTCGCTTTCTACAGCCGCAGACGCGTGGTTCTCGATGGACCGCCGACCGAGTTGCGCTTTGGCATGGAACATTCCGCCGACGCGGCGAGCTGGTTTCTCGCCACCGACGACGGCCTGTTCCGGCTCTGGGACACGCGCGGACCCAAGGTGCTGGTACTAGACGATTCCGACCTCGAGCGACTGCGCCCGCGGCTCGGCGGTTTCACTACCATCGCGTCCGAGGGCCGCAAGCGTGCGATCCTCCGTGCAGAGGGACTCAGTGGGAGCAACTGACCCGCTCCCGGAGCCGGGCGCAGACACCGCGGCGCGAGGCCATCCGTACCTTGGCTTTGCGATTCGCGCGGCAGCCGGACTCGCGCTGATCGCCTTTTTAATCAGGAAAGCCGGCGGCCGCGCGATCATCGCACTGCTCGCGCGCGAACGGCCAGCTTATTTTGTTGCCGCAACTCTCCTGTACCTCGGCAGCCAGGTGATGTCGGCTTACAGGTGGCAGCTCCTGGCGGCGACCGTCTCGATTCACGACGAGTTTCGCCAGTTCCTCGCCTATTACTTTGTCGGAGTGTTCACCAACCTCTTCCTGCCGGGCCTGGTGGGGGGAGACGCGGCCCGCGCGATCTACCTCGGCCGCAAGCACGACCGGCTCGGACCAGCCGTCGCGAGCGCGGTCGCCGATCGCCTGATCGGATTGCTCGCGCTGTTCTGGATCGCGTCCGTCGCGGTATGGACACTGAATGGCGGAATACTGCCGGCGTCAATAACCCGGCCCGCGATATTGATCGGCCTGGCGTCGTTCGCCGGCTACCTTGCCGCTCCGCTCATCGCACGAACCGAGCGCTTGATGCCCCATCGGTTGGCGCGCCTGATGGGCCTGGTCACGCCCTATCTGCACCACCCCACCAGTTTGATCGTTCCCATTGCTCTTTCACTAGCGCTTCAACTCGCATTGATAATTTGCCAATACATACTCGCGCTGGGACTGGGACTGCCAATTCCACTTTCTGCAATGATGCTCTGTATCCCGATCGCGAACCTCTTCGCGAGTATACCATTGACTATCGGCGGCCTGGGCCTTCGCGAGGGCGCCTACACGGTATTGTTCGGAATGGCGGGGGTTTCGCGCACCGACGCGGTCGCGCTCGGATTGCTCTGGTTCGCGAGCACGATGCTCGGCGGACTGGTCGGGATTATTCCATTCCTGACGACTCCGGTGCTTGGCCCATCGAAGGCGGCCGGCAAAAGGCCGTAGCTAACCGGCGCGCATCTGCCCGGTGCGGACCAGGACTTTTGCGCCCTCACGATAGCTGAGCGGCGAGAGCCGGTTACGATTCTCGAGCAGGAAGCCACGGACACGCTCCGGCGCCGTATACGAGTACTGGCGCAACGCCCATCCGATTCCCTTGCGGATAAAGAAATTCTCGTCGCCGGCCCGCGCCAGGCAGTAGCGAAACAGGCGCACATGGTCGGTACGCTCCTTGAGCTTGAGCTGGCATATAATCGCCGCGCGGCGAATCCACAGGTCGTCGTCATCGATCCATCGGTCGATAATCGCCCACACTTCGCGCCGATCGTTCAAGAGCAGCCGCCCCAGAATTCGGCCCGCGATTTCGTCGACGAAATCCCACCACGCGCCTCCGCGGATGAGCCGTTCATACAGCAGTATCGACTCAGGCCGGATGAAATCCGGGTACATCTGCGCCACTGCAATCGCGATGTACTTTCCCTCGCGGCGCTCCAGGCGCCATAGCGAAATCACGGCACGTTCATAGTCGCGATGGCTGGTGATCGTGAAACGAGCGGTGATTTCGCGCTGGATCTCCTCGCGTTCTGGTTGCTGCACGCCGTAAAACCGCATCGCGGTCTTCATGTAAGCGGCCATCTCGACCGCTTTTCGCGGATTGGCGCGCGCGGCCAGCGATTTGTGGACGAACCGTACCATCGCGCTCACCTGATCCCCTTTTGCGCGAGTGACACTCCGTGGTTTAGTCTTCATGGTCCTGAAATCGCATCGAGTACCCCGGAAGATATACAAGTGGGCGACGTAATCAAGCAATTACGCGAAGGGAGAATCCGCGATGGTCGTTGAGGATGAAATTGCGGAAATCGTCAACCGCGAAACCCGCGCCTGGGATACTCAGGACCTCGACCTCCTGCTCTCGGTCTTTCATCCCGACATGGTTTGGCCGTGGCCTCCGACTGCTCAATCACATGATCCTATCGAATGGGTAATGCCGATGGGAAGGTTCAACCGCGACCGATGGGCCAGAGAGTGGCGCGCGCTATTCGCAACCCACCATCTGGTTCACAACAATAGAGTAATCAGAAGAATCGAGGTCTCCAGGGACGGTGACGGAGCTTTCGCGGTAGTGGATATCGACACGCTCTGGAGAGATCGGAACTCGGGTCGCGACCAGAACTGGAAGGGCCGCGCCTGCAAAGCCTACGCGAAGATTGGGCCTGATTGGAAGATGACCATGCAAGTGGGAGTTTTGGACTATAGCTTTATGAAGATGAGGCCGGCTCTTTCCTGAGTCCCAGTTGCTCGCGCATCCGCTCCGCTAACCAGTCGGCTTCGATCCGGCTCGGGATGCCGTCGCCAAAATTAAGCGTGCGGCTTCCACGGCAACGGATCTGCATCCGGCAATAGCCCGTATTTCCCATCGTCATTCCCACGTCCGAGCCGATCGCCTGGATGTCGGCGGCGGCTGCGCGGCGCGTGAACAGGGCGGCGCCGAGTATACCCGAATAGATCGTGACTTGGCCGTTTCCGATCACCACCCGCGTTGTCCTGGCCCATAGTGAAACCATCCACATGAGGATGATGGCGTCGAAGAATCCCCACACGATCGGGAAAATGAGCGGCGCGTGTCCGTAGTGAATCACCACCAGCAGGACTGTCCAGAACACATAGAAGGCGGCGACGAAAAGCGCCGGACCAGGATTTCTAAATGCCGGGAAATAGATCTCCGTCGCGCCGCCCGCGGCCGGTGTGATTCGGATCCGTGACCCCGGTTTCTCCTGATGGGTCTCGACCTCGTGTTCGCGACGCGCGCGGACCCGCGCAGCCTCATCGATCTGCGCGACGGTTTCCGTGACCTTGAAGATCGGCACCTCGAACTCGGCCGCATAGGGCACGCCTTCTCCAGGAGCGGTCGCGCTCAGCCGCCAGATTATTCTGTCGCTCGAGCCGGAATCGCTGGTCGGGCGGCAACTTTCCGGTATGTAGAACGCGACCGGAATCGCCCCGCCACCGTCTGAGACCGCGCTCGAATCGTCGCTCCACACGATCTGATCGACGTTCGAGTCGTTTCCCGCGTTGCGGGTACGGTTGACGCAGGTGAGCTTGAGCTTCACTGGATGCATCGCGGGCGGCGGACGATCGATGTGCAGCGTCCCCTCCAACGTGCCTCCGACTTGCCCCGGCACGGACGCGAGGTTGAATCGCGACTCACCGTACCGCCGCCATCGAATCGTGCGCCGCGCGGCCCACACCAGCAGGCAGATACCCGCGAGGGGAAATACCAACAGCCACAGCGACCCGTAGCTGCGCTGCGCGATCGCCCGCGGCATCAATAGAGCCGCCGGCGAAGACAGAAGGCTCCAGAGAATCGCGACGACCCACGCGGTGATCACGCGCGACCGGGCGCCGGCGCGAATCTCGCCGGTGGCCCAATCCGCGCGCGCCATCCACGGTGCGTCCACCTCCGCGGTCGATGCGTCCGCCGAGCTATCGACGACGATGGTGGGGCCGCTGAGGCGGCGCAGCAGTGCGCCAACGAGGGCGAAGATGATCGGGCCGCCGACTAGAAACCCGAGGCCCCGCAGCCGCGGCGGCAGCCGCAGCATGATATGGAGGAGCGCGAACGACCCTCCGGCCAGACCGATCGGCAGGGCCAGAAGTGTCAGCACTACGGCGGTACGCCGAACGCCGCGGCCCGCAGCCACAACGCTACCGGCCATCAGACGATACGCACTCGGGCGAGCGCGCGGGAACAGCAGGGATCACGTGGAGCCCTTTCCGATTCTTCCTCGACATTACACATAGTATGGAATATATACGTATAGCATTCAAGGCGCGCCCCCGGAATCGACAGCCTGCCGCTCAGCGAGGAGGCGGTGCTTCAGCTTGGGCGACTTCCCGCCCATCACCGCGATCCATTCGACCGGATGCTCATCTGCCAAGCTATCGTGGAGGGGCTGGCGATCCTCACTCCTGACGCGAACATCCGTCAATATCCGTGCGGACGATCTCGTGAACCTGCGGCTTGATCGGATCGGCAGAGCGGTCTATCCGTCATTTGTGCCGCTGAACGACGATTCCCGAGAAGAGCTGTTCCGCGACCTCGCCAGTGAGGTATCTTCCGGGGCTCTTCGCGAGCTCCGCCTGATCACTCCCCAGGGTAGGGTCGTTCCGGGAACGATCACGATGATGTTTACCGACATCGTCGATTCCACGCGCGTCAACGCAGAGATCGGGGATGAAGTCTACGCGCAAGCCTTGGACAAACATCATGCGTTAATACGGCAGTGTTTGGCGGACCATTTCGGCCACGAGTTCAAGACCAACGGAGATTCATTTTTTGCCGGGTTTCAGTCTGTGAACGGGGCGGTGGCTTGCGCTGCCGCGATTCAGCAGGAACTGGAGAAATCTCCGATTCCGGTCGGAGCGGAGTTTATCGCAGTAAGGATAGGCGTCCACACGGGCGAGCCGATGGTGCTGCGCGATAAGGTATCAGGGCGAATTGATCTTCTCGGTACCCACGTCAATAAGGCGGCACGAGTTGAGGGACTCGCGGCCGGCGGCCAGGTTCTGGTGTCGGAGGAGACCCGGATGCTGGCGAAACAGCATTCAGCCCAGAACTGGGGAATGTGGGAGTTGAAGGGGCTTGGGCGCCATCGGATCTTCGAAATTCTCCGGCCGGGCAAGACGCCGCAATCACCGCGTGGCCGCCGGGTCCAGTTGCCGCTGCGCTTCCTGACCAGCTTCATCGGACGCGAGCGCGAGCTGAACGACCTGATGGATGACATCATGGACCACCGTCTCGTCACACTCAAGGGGACGGGCGGGATCGGCAAGACGCGGCTGGCCGACCAGATTGCGCGCCGTCTGAGCGATCTCTTTTCAGACGGGGTCTTTTTTGTTCCCCTCGCTGACATTTCAAATTCGCAGCAAGCGGTTATTTCCGAATTGATTGCCTGCCTTGGGGTCAAGACCGCAGGATTTCAGAGCGAGGAGGCGGCGCTAATCCATGAAATGAAGGGCCGGGCGGCGCTGCTCGTCCTGGACAACTTCGAGGCCGTACACTCGGCGTCCCTGATTCCGCACAAGCTTCTCCTCGAATGTCCGGAACTTCATCTGCTTGTCACCTCTCAGATCGCTTTAGGCCTCAACAGCGAACAGGTGCGCGACGTCTCGGTGATGTCTTTGCCCACCCCCGGTACCGACGCCGCGCGGCTCACCGAGCTGGATGCCTTCAAGCTCTTCCGCGAACGGGCAAGGGCAAAGAGCACTAATTGGGAGGTTGGCGACCCCGACGTTGCGAACGTCGCCAAGATACTGGAGTCGACCGAAGGCCTTCCGCTGGCGATCGAGCTCGCGGCCGCGCGCGTCGGAAACCTCGCTCTCGGCAACGTCGCCCGCGGCCTCGCGAAAAGGCGGATGAGGTTCCTCGAACGCGCAGGCCCTGCCGTCGAGGAGCGCCGGCACGCGAGCATGAAGGCTTGCCTTGATTGGTCGTTCAACCTGCTGTCCGAACCGGAAAAGGCACTCTTTCCCAAACTTTCGGTCTTTAGCGGCGGCTTCTTCGCCGAGGATGTCGAGCAGATCTGCGGCGGCGACGATGCCGTCGGGCTTCTCGACTCCTTGCGAGCGCACTCGCTTCTATCATGGACAGAGGTCCTCGGCCGCACTCGGTATCGGATGCTTGGCACCGCTCGCGATTTCGCGCTGGAAAAGCTCGGCTCCGAGGCGCCCAGACTGCGGAGGAAGCACTCGGCTCGTTTTCTCGAAGTGCTCCAGTTTGCCGACCGCCAACTTGCGACGAGTGAGTATGCTGTGGGACTGGCCCGAATCGACGCCGACCTGGAAAATTTGTTCGCGGGGGCAGCGGCCTCTGTTGTGGAAGGCGATTACTCTTCCGTAATCGCGTACGCCGCGGCGTTAGCGGACTATCTCAAAATCAAGGGCCGCTTTGGCAAGCGCCTTGATCTGGCGCAGCAGGCAAGGACGGCTGCGGAATCACTCCGGGATCCTCAAGCTATTGCCCACTCAGATCACCTTCTGGGCAATGCGTACGGCCGCCTGCTCACCGGCAACCGAAGCGAAAACCTCAAACGCGCCATCGGTTGCTACGAGGCAGCCCTCTGCGTGCGCACCGAGCAGGACTTCCCGCAGGACTGGGCGAGCACCCAGAGCAATCTCGGCAATGTTTACAGCAACCTACCCGTAGGCAACCCGAATCAAAATCTCCGGCGTGCCATCGGTTGCTACAAGGCAGCTCTCCGCGTGCGCAAGGAGCGCACTTATCCGCAGGATTGGGCAGCCACCATGAGCTATCTCGGAAATGCGTACAGCAACCTACACGCCGGCACCCGAAACGAGAACATCAAGCGCGCCATCGGTTGCTACAAGGCAGCTCTCCGCGTGCGCAAGGAGCGCACTTATCCGCAGGACTGGGCAGCCACCACGAGCTATCTCGGAAATGCGTACAGCAACCTACGGGCGGGAAAGCAAAGTGAGAACCTCAAGCGCGCCATCGATTGCTTCGAGGCCGCGCTGCGCGTTCGCACCGAGCGCGACTTCCCCCAGGACTGGGCAATGACTCAGAACAGCCTCGGCAACGCGTACAACCATCTTCGCACTGGCAACCGAAGCCAGAACCTCAGGCGCGCCATTGCCTGTTTCGAGGCTGCGTTGCGCGTTCGCACCGAGCGCGACTTCCCGCAGCATTGGGCCATGACCCAAAACAACCTGGGAATAGCGTACGGCAACCTGCGCGCCGGCGACCGGGGCGAGAACCTCAAGTGCGCCATCGCCTGCTACGAGGCCGCGCTCCGTGTATACACCGAGAGCGACTTTCCGCAGGACTGGGCCAAGACCCAGAACAATCTCGGCCATGCGTACAGGAACCTACCGACCGGCGACGGGGGCGAGAACCTCAAGCGCGCCATCGCCTGCTACGAACCGGCGCTCCGCGTCCGCACCGAGCATGACTTCCCCCAGCAATGGGCCATGACCCAGAAGAATCTCGGCCATGCGTACGGGAACCTACCGACCGGCGACCGGGGCGAGAACCTCAAGCGCGCCATCACCTGCTTCGAGGCCGCGGTGCGCGGTCTCGAAACCGCGGGGCGGACCGCCCAGGCCGCAAACCTCAGGGAACTTATTGCATCGCTGAAGGGCTAGGTTGTCACGCACAGGCAGAAACGCCGGGGCGCGAGGTGCCCCGGCGTTTCGAGATTCCCCGGCCGCGTCCTACTCTCCCGTATCAACGTGGACACAGTACCATCGGCGCTGGAGGGCTTAACTGCCGTGTTCGGGATGGGAACGGGTGTTTCACCTCCGCCATGGCAACCGGAAACTTTTTTTGACAACTGAAATAGTAGGGCTTTCAAGCGTGGCCTGGCAGTCTCGACGTGACCTGACCCTCGACACCTGCCGCGATATAAGGCGGTGCCCGTTTCAACTTTCGGGAAATTGAAACTTGGTGGTCAAGCCGCACGGCCGATTAGTACCGGTCAGCTCCACGCGTTGCCGCGCTTCCACCTCCGGCCTATCAACCTCCTTGTCTAGAAGGGGCCTTCAGGATCTAACGATCGGGATACCCAATCTTGGGGTGGGCTTCCCGCTTATATGCTTTCAGCGGTTATCCCTTCCGGACATAGCTACCCGGCACTGCGGCTGGCGCCACAACCGGTACACCAGCGGTCCGTCCGTCCCGGTCCTCTCGTACTAGGGACAGCGCCCCTCAAGTATCCTACGCCCACGGCGGATAGGGACCGAACTGTCTCACGACGTTCTGAACCCAGCTCGCGTGCCACTTTAATCGGCGAACAGCCGAACCCTTGGGAGCTACTCCACCCCCAGGATGTGACGAGCCGACATCGAGGTGCCAAACCTCCCCGTCTATGTGAACTATTGGGGGAGATAAGCCTGTTATCCCCGGCGTACCTTTTGTCCGATTAGCGATGGCCCTTCCATACGGGACCACCGGATCACTATGACCTGCTTTCGCACCTGCTCGAGCCGTCGCTCTCGCAGTTAAGCCCTCTTATGCCATTACACTCAACGGCTGGTTTCCACTCAGCCTGAGAGGACCTTCGCGCGCCTCCGTTACACTTTGGGAGGCGACCGCCCCAGTCAAACTACCCACCATGCAGTGTCCCCCACCCGGTAAGAGTGCGGGTTAGAACCCAAGAATCGCGAGGGTGGTATTTCAAGGTTGACTCCACCGGAGCTAGCGCCCCGGTTTCAAAGTCTCCCACCTATCCTACACACGTAATCCCTAAGTTCACTGCAAAGTTATAGTAAAGGTGCACAGGGTCTTTCCGTCCTGCCGCGGGTACTCGGTATCTTCACCGAGAGTGCAGTTTCGCTGAGTCCGTGGTCGAGACAGTTGGGAATTCGTTACGCCATTCGTGCAGGTCGGAACTTACCCGACAAGGAATTTCGCTACCTTAGGACCGTTATAGTTACGGCCGCCGTTTACCGGGGCTTCGGTTCCCCGCCTCGCCCTTGCGGGCTAACGGGTCCCCTTAACCTTCCGGCACCGGGCAGGCGTCAGACCCTATACTTCGCCTTGCGGCTTAGCAGAGTCCTGTGTTTTTGATAAACAGTCGATACCCACTGCCCTCTGCGACCCGCCGAAGCTTCAGGGCGCGAAGCCCCTGACTCCAGCAGGCACACCTTCTTCCGAAGTTACGGTGTCAATTTGCTGAGTTCCTTAACCACGGTTCTCTCAAGCGCCTTGGTATGCTCTACCCGTCCACCTGAGTCGGTTTGCGGTACGGTCACCAATCAGGCTCGCTTAGAGGATTTTCTCGGGAGCATGGGCTCAGTCACTTCGCGAGAGCTGACGCAATCGCTCGACATCGCCTCTCGGCGTTAACGAAGCGGTGGATTTGCCAGCCGCTTCCGCCTACGGGTTTGAACCGGGACATCCAACACCCGGCTGACCTACCCTCCTCCGTCACCCCATCGCTCAAACGCCAAACTGGTGGTGCAGGAATATTAACCTGCTTTCCATCGCCTACGCTTTTCAGCCTCGGCTTAGGAACCGACTAACCCTGAGAAGATTAACTTTACCCAGGAAACCTTGGACTCGCGGCGAGAGGGTTTCTCACCCTCTTTATCGCTACTCGTGTCTGCATAATCACTTCCAGCACCTCCATACGTCCTTGCCGGTCGTACTTCAACGGCAACTGGAACGCTCCTCTACCGCTCCGGCCGTGTCAGCGCCGAAGCCCGCGGCTTCGGTGTGATGCTTGAGCCCCGTTACATTTTCGGCGCGGGTTCGCTTGACCAGTGAGCTGTTACGCTTTCTTTAAAGGATGGCTGCTTCTAAGCCAACCTCCTGGTTGTCTGAGCGCTCCCACATCCTTTCCCACTTAGCATCAACTTTGGGACCTTAGCCGGCGGTCTGGGCTGTTTCCCTTTCGACCACGGACCTTATCGCCCGTAGTCTGACTCCCGAACTAAGCTTGGCGGCATTCGGAGTTTGGTTAGGTTTGGTATCCGGGTAAGGACCCTAGCCCATCCAGTGCTCTACCTCCGCCAGCCATCATTCGAGGCTATACCTCAATATATTTCGAGGAGAACCAGCTATCACGGAATTTGATTAGCCTTTCACCCCTACCCACAGTTCATCCGAGAAGTTTTCAATCTTCACCGGTTCGGGCCGCCACGGCATTTTACTGCCGCTTCACCCTGACCATGGGTAGATCATCCCGCTTCGGGTCTACTCGACGCGACTAAACGCCCTGTTCGGACTCGCTTTCGCTACGGCTCCGCCTCTTGTACGGCTTAACCTTGCCACGCCGAGTAAGTCGCAGACTCATTAAGCAAAAGGCACGCGGTCACCCGGAGACCGGATTGCTCCGGCCTCACCTGGCTCCCACTGCTTGTAAGCACACGGTTTCAGGTTCTATTTCACTCCCCTCACCGGGGTTCTTTTCACCTTTCCCTCGCGGTACTTGTACGCTATCGGTCGCAGGCGAATATTTAGCCTTGGGAGATGGTCCTCCCGGATTCCCACGGGATTGCACGTGTCCCGCGGTACTCGGGAACTGCTTCCAGGAAGAGCTCTTGATTTCGCCTACGGGACTATCACCCTCTCTGGTTGCCCTTTCCAGGGGCCTTCGGCTATCGCGAGCTTTAGTAACTTCCCGGGCTACACCCTGAAGCAGCCCCACAACCCCGACTCTATTGCTAGAGGCGGTTTGGGCTGTTCCCATTTCGCTCGCCGCTACTCTGGGAATCTCTGATTTGATTTCTTCTCCAGCAGGTACTGAGATGTTTCACTTCCCTGCGTTCGCTTCCACGCGCCTATGAATTCAGCGCGCGATGACGCTCTATTAAGAGCGCCGGGTTTCCCCATTCGGAAATCTCCGGATCAAAGCCTGCTAGGCGGCTCCCCGAAGCTTATCGCAGCCAGCCACGTCCTTCATCGCTTGCCTGCGCCAAGGCATTCACCGTGTGCCCTTAGTAGCTTGACCACTTACGGGTCGAGTCACATCAAAGGCTTGCACAGACCACACTTGAAGATACCCTACTATTCAGTTGTCAAAGACCGGATCATCTCCCGCGCACGCCCGAGGCGATTGCACGGGAGCGAAAAGCTGAAAACGAAGCGCGACCGGTTGGCGATCGCGCCGCTGAGAAATTCCATTTTCGATGGTGGAGCGGACCGGGATTGAACCGGCAACCCCCGGCTTGCAAAGCCGATGCTCTCCCAATTGAGCTACCGCCCCGTTCCGCTTCCTTGTTCCCGGATTCGATTGCCGTACTTATTTCATTCACTGGTTCATCCGCTTGGCGCTCGATGGTGGGCCTAGGTAGAGTCGAACTACCGACCTTGCCCTTATCAGGGGCACGCTCTAGCCAGCTGAGCTATAGGCCCTCCCGATGTTTGCCGATTTTGCCGAATATGCGGGCGTCAGGCCGGCTTCAGTTCCTCCGCCGATCGCACGTCGATCACGCCGTACGAGCAGGCTCGAATCCGGATCCGGAATCATTTCAAAGACCGAAGCCCGCCAGCGGGGCACGGGTCTCTCAAGACCGAATAGTAGTGCGAACGGGGTTGAAAACGGTTTCCGGCCAGGTCCGATGTCCGCGCCGCCTCGCATCCTTTTACGGATGCGAAGCAGGCGGGATGACCTACGAAAGTGGCCGCGCTCCCGAAGGCGCGCGGCGCGCTACTCGTTAGAAAGGAGGTGATCCAGCCGCAGGTTCCCCTACGGCTACCTTGTTACGACTTCGCCCCAGTCACCGGCCATACCATAGGCGGCTGCCTCCCTTGCGGGTTAGCGCACCGACTTCCGGTACAGCAGGCTCCCATGGCGTGACGGGCGGTGTGTACAAGGCCCGAGAACGTATTCACCGCGGCGTGCTGATCCGCGATTACTAGCGATTCCAACTTCACGGAGTCGAGTTGCAGACTCCGATCCGAACTGAGAGCGGCTTTTTGGGATTGGCTTGCTCTCGCGAGCTTGCGACCCTCTGTGCCTGCTCATTGTAGCACGCTTGTTGCCCTGGACGTAAGGGCCATGATGACTTGACGTTGTCCCCACCTTCCTCACGGTTGACCCGTGCAGTCCCCGTAGAGTGCCCGGCTTTACCCGATGGCAACTAAGGGCAGGGGTTGCGCTCGTTGCGGGACTTAACCCAACATCTCACGACACGAGCTGACGACAGCCATGCAGCACCTGAACCG
>CAWBGG010000002.1:0-1337627 GCA_963788205.1 uncultured delta proteobacterium | reverse complement strand
AGCCCGTCGGCCTCGATGAGCATGTTGTATTTCGAAGAGCAGGTGACTTTGCCCTTGCCGCCGCGGCGTTTGCGCTCGACGGCGAGGCGGCAGGCGAACTCGGCCACCCGGCGCAGGAGTTGCGCTCGGTGATGACCTTGAGCGCGTACTTGCCGCGCCCAGCGGTGTCGAGCGGGCGCGCGTCATCCGGCTCTTCTTTGATCCCAGCGGCGCCAGGCCGGAAGGTTGCCTTCGACGCAGACGTAAGCGTCTTCCAGATTTTCGCGCACGATTACGAAATCGATTCCCTCCGGGCGACTTGAGCGGGCTGGCAAAGCCCTTGGCGTAGCGGATCTGCTCGCACGTTGGCGTAAGTCTGCTTGCCCCATCGCAGATAGCCGATCCCGCCGGTCCTGGCCGGAGGTGGCGCCGAACAGCGTGGAGTCGGATGAATCCGATCCCGGCGCGGACCTGTGCCTCGGTCTCGCCGCGAACCCATCGCTCGCCCGCCGGAAACTCGACGTAATCGATTTCCAGGCGCAATTGGCGCAGAACTTCGAGCGTCGCCGCCACCGCCTCGGGTGCGGCATCATCGCCCGGAATCACAATCACCTTCTTGTTGGCCACGCTTGTCCTCCGGCCCGAGACGCTGCGGCGCTATCAGTCGGCGCGCAGCGCTTCGCTCAGAGCCATCAGGCATACTCCGGTCGCGAATCACTGGCGCGGCGCCTAGCGCGATCGAATTGTAGAACGCGAAATCGCCGGGAGGAGTCTGCTGCGATACGCCGGTGAATTCGCCGCGGTCGTTGATCTGGTCGCACAACGCCGCGAGCGCCCGCTCGTAGGCCGCGCGCGCGGGCGCCGCGTCGAGCCCGGCCAGTCCCATCCGTAGCGCGCGCCCGAGCGCCAGCGCGAAGCCTGCTGCTGCCGACGCCTCGAGGTACGAGTCGGCGCGATTGATCACCGTATGCCAAAGGCCGCCACGACTGGCAGTCCCACGATCGTGTTCAACTGCCGCGCGAGCGCCTGTTCATTGGCGCGATCTTCGGCGCGAATCGTTCCCTGAGTCCGGCGCGTGCCACTTCGTCCATCACCTCGGGCACCGCGATCTGGCAAACTGGAGCCATCGCCCAGGCCGTTGAAAGGCACGCAGAGTGGGCGTGCTGCTCGACGAAGGCGACGTGCCAGAACAGCCCGCTGGCCGGGTCCAGCAGATCCGCGCTGATGGAGGTACAACTGATCCAGAGCGCGCTCGATCAGCGCGGCGTCATTGCGCAGCAGGCCTAGCCGCGCCATCGCGGGCGCCGAAAAGTACGAAATATCGATCCAGACCGCTTCGATGGCGGATGCACGATTGCGCCGTCGGGCGTGTGAGTAGCCTTGGACTCCAGCGCCGAGACCACCGCGCGTGCGTAATCGAGATAGGCCGGTTCGCCGGTGCGGATGTAAAGATCCAGGGCGGGAAGGGCTTCTGCTCGACCAGAACCAGATCGATCCGTCGGTGCGCGGACCGTCGGCAAGCTTGGGCGAAAACCAGGCTCTGGCCGTGGGCGCGTCGGAGTCGAGCGCGTGCGCCGCGTAGAGCAAGCCGTCGCACAGAATCGCGTCGCCCCAATGGGGATGCTTCGCGCTCAGGTCGGCGCCGCCATGCGCGGCCATCCGGGCCAGATCGCGTTTGATCTCGTTCCGGCATTCATCTTCACGCCCGCCGCGCTATAATCGCGACTAAGAGTGCTCCCATGCCGATAATCAAGTCAAAGACTCCAAAGATTCGGGACTGAACGAAGTCTGCCGCTACGCGGTCGGCGTGCAATGGATCGACGGCCACGACAGTATCTATCCGCTTGCGGAACTGCGCCGGCATTGCCCCTGTCTGGAATGCAACGGCGGCGCCGATGGGGAAATTCCGCTCGACAGCCGGCGGCTGATTCAACTGAGCCGAATGGGCGAGCAGGGCGTGTTGGAATGGGCCGACGGTCACGAGACGCTCTACACTACGCATCAACTGCGCGAGCGCTGTTCATGCGCCTACTGTATCCCGGAGCCGGAAAAGCCCGTCACCGGCGGCTGAAGCGAGCCGCTCGCGTCCGCCGAATCGCTTCCTATTGGCCCCGGCGCCGCGGGCTTTTTCGTGATCGTCGAGCGTCCGCCGTAGCCGCTGCCGAGCGCATCGAGATTCACTTTAGCGGCGCCGATCGAGATCGATTGATCGAGCGCCTTGCGAAAGTCACGCGCCGCTTCGTCGTAGCGGTGTAGATCGGTCAGCGCCATCCCGCGCGCGTTATACAGGCCGGCGTTGTGCTCGTCCTTGCTCAGGCCGGCATTGGCCGCCATCAGGGCTCCCTCGGGGTTGCCGACCCGCAGATAAATGTCGGCCAGCTCCTTGAAGTTCGGCGCCGACGGATTGATCCGGATGGCCTTGGTATACATATCCACCGCGGTCACAGGCTCCTTGAGGAGCGCGTACGAAAATCCGAGATCGACGTAAGCCGAATCGTTACGCGGATTGAGTTGGACGGCGGTTTTCAGTTTCTCGACCGCGGCCCTGACCTTGGTAGTGTCCATCGGGTCGCTCTGGCCGGCCTGTTCGATCATCTGCTCGGCCTCGCTGACCAACTGGGCCGACGCGGCCCGGTCGCCCACCGCCGCCCGTGCCTGGGCGGCCAGCACGAGCGAGCATCCCAGCACGATCGCGATCGCGCTCAGTTTGTGGCGGAAGCGCAACGAAGGTCTGAGAGGCAGGGGGAGTTCAGCGCCGGAACAGATGCTCACGCAGGGCGTCCAGATCGCCGGCCACCTGCCGCTCCAATCTGGCCGTGTCATCGGCGTCGCTCAGGTACCGGATCGCCAACGCAGCGAGCGAGCTGAATGCCAATACGACAATAAGCTTGGAAAGCATCGCGACTCCCTTGGTGAATACGACCTGATGGATACGATTCGTAACCAACTTCAAGAGTATCAGCTTTCGCGATCCGAACGAAACCACCACCGGCGAGGGTAGTGGGCGGCTTTGATGCCACGGGCCGGCACGGAGGCCGGCCCCTACCCAATGTAGGAGCTCCATTCAGGGTAGTGGCCGGAGTCCCTGCCGGCCATCCGACGCCAAAACCGCCCACTCTCCGGCGAGGGGTAGTGGGTCGCTTTGATAAGCGGAACGGTCTGGCGCCGATTCAGTTTCGATCGGGTTGCATATCCAAAGCCTTCCTGTCTCTCGCGTGAAAGCCGTCACGGCGAGCACGTCCTTCGCATCCCTCGCGCGACCGGTTGACCAGAGTTGACAGGATGAGCGGCGGAGACTACATTTGCACGCGGGGAACTTCCGGTGGCGTTGAAGCGTGGGCGCTGGTTCGGCTGAGGTCAAGGCCGTGAAGCGTTCTGAAGCCGGGTTGAATTGGGTCGCGGTCGCAGTAGAGATGTCGGGCGGCGTGCAGGCAGTCTCGCGCAAGATGGGCGTCAGCCGCTGGACCGTCTACAAATGGATCGATCGCGGCAGCATGAAGCGCATCGCGTACGAGACCGTGATGAAGCTTCATGAGATATCGGGCGTTCCGGTCGAAAAGCTGACCCAGGAGTAAATTCGACGGCTGCTCGCCGTCCAAATGGGGGACGCCTCAGGTCTTCAAAACGGGCGACGCAGACTCAACGCGGCGACTCCCGTCGCACACCAATGCGGCTCACGATCAGGGACTTCTCTCTTCACTTCGGAATCCCGCCACGCGCCGTCGAGAACTGGATCCGCATCGGCAGGCTCAACGCGGGCAACGGCCTGCTGACGATGCGCGGCAGAACCTACATCAACGTGAGGGCGTTCGCGTCGGCCTTCTCGTAATCGCCAATTGTCGAAATCCCTAGTTGTCGAACATCAGGACGGTGCGCGCGACTTCACCCGCCTTCATCGCGCGGAAGGCCTCGTTGACGCCGTCGATCCGCGCTTTGCGGCTGACCATCTCGTCCAGGTTGGGCTGGCCATCCAAGGCTCGGGCGACCAAGGCCCGCGCGCCGAAAGCCGCAAAGCCTGCCAAGGTCGTCAAGGCCAAAAAAGAATGGAAGCCGATCCGCCGGTACTGCGGCCAAGCCCCCGGCTTCATCAAACGCCACGATGCCCGGTGCAAAAAGTGCTTTTCCGAACGGTACGGTTCGGTCGGAAAAACGAAGAAGGCGAGGTGCGCGAAGAAGTAGATCAGGCGCGATCGCGGATCATGGGCCCGGGGACCGGAAGGTTCCCGGCCCGCCCTTTATTTCGGGCGCGATGGGGGGCAGGATCGGGGCAGGAGATGGTGAAAGTGAAGCTCCGGCACGCCGCCGCGCTTGCGCTTGTGGGCTGGTATTTCACTGGCTGCTACGGACCGTTCGTGAGCGTGGCGCACGTCGATGAAGCATCCGCCCGAACCCTCGGTAGCGAGGTGAAAATCTATAGGCCAGCCGACTTGGTCGGCATCGATTACGTTAGCCTTGGCGACATTCAGGCAACTTCCTGCCGGAACAAGCTCTGGGACCCGCCCGCGAGCGAGGCAGACGCAACCTCACAACTGCGACTTAAAGCCTTCGCGCGTCATGCTAACGGTCTGATTCCTTGGGGATGCGAAAAATATGGGACTGAAATTTCCAAAAATTGCTGGTCATCGGTAACTTGCACAGCTACAGCTATCAACGTCGTTGGCCCGAGGCCAGTTGTGGATTCTAAGCAGCCAACGATCTGAGTTTTGTGGAGCTCTGGCCGGATATCTGAATCCGCGATCCCGGCGAATGAATCATCACGAAATTATCCACAAGTTCCGTCGTGCGTTGTGGACAGTCGTTGTACCGTTCACGGTTAAATTGAGCGGAAGCATGCTTAACATATTTGGGAAGAGGCCCGGCGAAGGCTGGCCGTAACCCTTTAGAACGAGGTGTTCCTAATGAAGATCAAGGACAAGTTGACATGGCGACCGATGATAAAGGAATCGTTTAGAGGGTTCCTGCCTTTGACACCGGGGTTTGCGCAGGCGGCGATTATGAGCGGCATTCTTGATTTAGAGCCGCCAATCAACAACGAAACCCCGACGGTCACGATCGAGGTGACCCATCCTGACTCACGAGCCACGATTTACAGCGACGTGCGGGTCCGGGATAGATCACAGCAGCAGCACGTTTATCATCTACTGCGCAGTCAAGTGGGCATGACCGTCGAGCACATCGGAAACATACCCTTCCCTGAAGCCCTCGCTGATGCCTCCTCCTTTGAGTAGTCCAGCGGGGCAATCGCACGGCGCGGCTTGACGGCGGTCCCCGATCCGTGAGCCCCGGCCGCCGCGCGCGGGTCGATGGATGCCCGCCCCCGACCCCGGATCGGGGCCGGACGGCCCGGAAGCGGCGGGCGCTACAGCAAAGCGGAGACGACGCCAGGGAGCCGAAGCAGTTACCTTTCTGGTTTCTTCATCCACGACGATGACGACTGGACCTCGAAAAAATCGCCAAAGGCGTCTGTGAACTGAACGGAAGCTGTGTCGAAAAGCTGCCGCATGTCGGCTTGCGAAAGTGACTCGCTGCCTATGTCCATCGCGATCCATCCCTCGCGCGTTTCGCCAGTCTCGTATCGATGCAGATCACCCTTCAGGTTTTCACCACGCATGTCCTGGATGGGCGGCGGGAACTTACCTTGCACCAACACCCCGTCGGTAAAAGCTCGTCCTCCGTGCGATGTCCGAAATCCGCCCTGCCAAGTGTGGATTGAAGTAGGAACACCCACATTTGTTATGCGAACGCCCACAAATAAGCGGTTTGTACCGGGTTCTATGCCCAAGCTGTAAATCCAGGTCTTGAAGCGGTGTTGCGTGCGCTTGAGATACTCGTCTCGCCACGCGTAGTAGCCAGCGGCAGCAAAGGCCCAGACAAAAGCCCCCGCGACTAGCGACATGGGCGGCGATCCAAAAAACCACCAGATCAGAAGTGGGAAAGTGGGAGTTGAAAGCCAGAAAATATCGTTCCAGCGTGCAATGAGGGCTCGCCAGTAATCGGGAAGCAGATCGAGCGTCTGCGCGCGCGCCTTGAAAAACGCCTTGATTTCGTCCATTGGGAGCCCCTGAGCGGAGAGATTGTGATCTCTCCCGCCAGCAAGGACAGCATAGTCCGCCCGATGCTGGTGCGGTAACGGGGCATCCGGGAGAGCGCAAAACCGGCCAGTATCACACGCGTCGCCGCGCGCGTGACGGTGGTTCCTGATCCGGGAGCCCCGGCCGCCGCGCAGTGGGTCGACGGACGCCCGCATCCGAACCCGGGTCGGGGCCACACGGCCCGGAAGCGACCGAACCGGGGCAGGAATTGGCGGCCGGGGGCAGCCTTTCGGGGCTCCCCGTCTCAGCCCCGATACTCGGGCTTGGCTGCAGCTTAGGCTTTATCTAGTTTGCCAGAAGATCAAAAAGGCCCTAAAATGGGGCCAAATGAGCGATTTTAGGTTGCTTCTGCCTCAGTTGTCGAACATGAGGACGGTGCGCGCGACTTCGCCAGCCTTCATCGCGCGGAAGGCCTCGTTGACGTCGTCGAGCCGCGCTTTGCGGCTGACCATGTCGTCCAGGTTGAGCCGGCCCTGCAGGTAGAAATCGATGTACCGCGGCATATCTATCCGGAATCGATTGGAGCCCATGTTGCAGCCTTGGAGCTTGCGCTCGGTCAGGAAGTAGCGCCCCTCGATCTCGATTTTCTGGCCGACCGGGATCATGCCGATCACGGTCGCGGTGCCGCCTGGGACCAGACAGTAGAAGGCCTGCTCGGCGGCTTTCTTGAGCCCGATGGCTTCGAACGAATAGTCAACGCCTCCACCGGTCAGCTCCTTGATCGCAGCGACCGGATCGGTCGAGGAAGCGTCAACCGTGTCGGTGGCGCCCAGCCGCTTGGCCATCGCGAGCTTGTTCTCGAACACGTCGACGGCGATTATCCTGCGCGCGCCCGCGATGCGTGCGCCCTGGATCGCCGCGAGCCCGATTCCGCCCGCGCCGAACACCGCGACCGTCGAGCCCGGTTCGACCTTGGCGGTGTTGAGCGCCGCGCCGACGCCGGTGGTGACGCCGCATCCGATCAACGCCGCCTTGTCCAGCGGCATCTCTTTGGTGATCTTCACCACCGCGTTTTCATGCAGCAGCATCTGCTCGGCGTAGCCCGCGATATCGGCGAACTGGATCACCGCCTTGCCGTTCTGCGATACGCGCGGCTTGTCGGAGGGTGCGCGCTGCAGCTCTTTGCGATTCGAGCAGCGATTCGGATGGCCTGACAGGCACTGATCGCAATATCCGCAGAATACCGACAGGCATGCGATCACGTGGTCGCCCGGCTTGACGTAACTGACGCGGTCGCCAACTGCCTCGACCACGCCGGCGGATTCATGCCCGAGGACCGCGGGCCCAACCAGCGGGTAGAGCCCCTCTACAAAATGCAGGTCGCTGTGGCATACGCCAGCCGCGACGGTGCGCACCAGCACCTCGCGTCCCTGCGGCTGGTCGAGCTCGACCGCCTCAATCTCGAGCGGCTGTTTCGCGGCATGGAACATCGCTGCCTTGATCTTGCTCATGACATCCTCCGAGAGATGCAAGGTGGGTCATAGCAAGAATCGCGGCTATTCGCGAGCGGTCGAACGAGCCGCAGGCGTGCGCTGGACCGCCCGTCTCATGGTTTGGCCTCGGCCAAGCGGCGACGGCGGGACTTCCTCTCGGACACTAGAAAACTACGCGAACGCGTGACCCTGGCACTCGGCTTCAAGGTCAGCCTTGAAAATCGGCGAGGATCTCAACTTCTGAAATTCCACCTGCAAGATAGTCTAGAACGTCCGGGGGCCGACTATCGGGCAGGCTCTGAAGATTCGGCCTTCGGATTAGCCCCTCATCCTCGAAGGCATGCCCGTTTCATGGTCAACACTTGATTCCACTTTCGACCCAATTGGTCAGGTTGCACTGCACCCGACAATGCACAGCGCCGCCTCCGCTCGCATAGGTCGTGCCCAACACGCAAGCAGCGGCATCAGTAACGCACACTGGCATTTGGGGTGAGGTGGAGTTGCAGGTCGGAGCGGCGTAGGAACCAGAGCCGTGATACTGAATCAGATTTTCCAAGCCCGGTAGAAACTGACTGCCAGATGGAGCACCGAACGATGAACCCGTCCAATAGTTGTACGGACCAATCTTTGCGTCCTGTGCGCTTGTGTCCCTGTCGATGCAGACGCCAGAAGCAGTATAGCTGCAAGTACCTGTATAACTGATATTCCCAGCGCTGCGAATCTGCGTGCAGCTTAGCTGAAACGCCTCTGTGTGAGGGTTACCCGCAGTGGTACACGCAGTACTGTCACACATCTCTACCAAGGCTGCGGCGGTAGGGGTTGCGCTATCAAATTGAATAACCCCATCGCGTACGGAAATCGACGAGAATACGGCCTGGCCATAGACATAGAAAACTGGCCCGGAAATAGCCTCGGCGAAGTATTCGATATGCGGATTGTTGAGTTCGACGGTGCCTCCTTGAGTAGACGATGCCGCGTTACCAGCCACGATCGCCGAACTCGAGAATCCATCCAAGGATACGTCGTTCAGCACCAGGTCTGAATTGTCGTAGTCGTTCACTATACCGTTTTGACCATTTGAAATAGCACCGCCATGAACCGTGATATTCTCTCCGGCATTACATATATTAGAAGGCAGATACCAACCAATCGTGTTGTTCATAAATGCGGGCGAGAGGAACGTAATGTCCCAGGAGTTGTTGCCAAGCTGGTACCCGACAAAGAAGCCGGTAACCTTGAGATTTATGAAGGTCAGAAAGTCGCCAAAGGCGGAGTTCTCAACCGGGGGACACCGCTAGGCGCCACCACACCCGCCGGATCGCCGCCGGTCCAAAGGCCGATGCCGGTGTTGTTTGTCCCGGAAATCGTGCAATCTCTTGCTCCGCCTCGATGATAGGCCGTGGACGAGCCGTTGTCGGCCCAGACCATCGCGACAGCAGAGCCGGTATAATGGAGATTAGTTGCATCTGGCCCTGCACCTTCAAGGGTCACATTACGTGGGAAGATCACCGTACCCGAGAAGTTGCAGGTCGCAGACGCAGCTGGCAGGTTCACGGTTCCACCGGCTGAGCCAAGAGCGTTCACTAAGTTTTGCAGGGCAGTCGTGTTATCCGTTGAGCCGTTGCAGACGAGGCCCTGAGCCTGAGCGCTTGGTACTCCATCGAGGTTGCTGAGGGCGAAGGCGGCGACAAGGATCAGAAGTGCAGAGAATGCACGCGAACCCGTTCTTCTGGCGATCATGAGATCCCTCCTTTGCTGCGAAGCTACCGACGTGCATACCACCCGCAGTCAAGCGGTGTCAAGCGGTATACTTTCGGCCCGGCGGGGAGTGTATCTTTCTGCTGGGGCACCCAGATATAGGCGGCTAGCAGGAGCCCCTGAAGCCCGCTTCAGTCTCGCTTCGATAAGTTCGGCTTTCGTGTACTCGCGGAAGTGACCGGGGTTGTCGCGCACCGGCCGGATCCTCTCATAAGGTTGAATTCCCAGCGCCAAATTTATGCGCTTGTGAAGCGCGGCGGCGTTGGGCGTCTGGCAAACTATATATCCCGTCGGTTTGAGCGCGCTGCGCAGGAACGCCAGGTGCTGGACTGATGATGCCGCAATAGCACGCTTTGGCGGAAAGGGCTGCCATGGGGTTTTTGTACAGCGTCGATCACACAAATTTCATTATAGATGACGGACCTGAAGCACCTGAGCAGGCCGAGGCTTTCTATGGCGGAGTGCTCGGCCTGGAGCCGCTGGAGCGTATCACGCACGCCGAGTCTCCGGCCGGAGCGTGGTACCTATGCGGTGCGCCGCAGGTGCATCTGAGCGCCGAGCGCAACGCGGCGAGTTCCAATCGCGCCTCAGGCCGACACGCGGGCTTCATGGTCAAGGACCTCGACGCGTTGCGTGCGAGGCTGGTGGCTGCCGGAATCGAGGTGAAAGAGGGCAGCCCGCTGCCACGGCAAAAGCGCTTCTTCGCTCGCGATCCGTTCGGGAATCGGCTCGAGTTTCTGGAGCAGACCGAGTAGCGGTGGCACAGAGCTTAAGCCTGTGCCACTTCTTGCCAGCCACTACGTCGGCGCCAGCTCCACGATCGGAATTTGCCGCGTGGTCTTCTTTTGATAACCTGCGTAGGCGGGATAGATCGCGAGCAAACCGGGCCATATCGGCTCCGCTTCCTTGGCCGATAGCGTGCGCGCCCGGCAGTTTCGGATCGAACTGCCGACCTGCACCTTGACCGCCGGGGTTTTGACCAGGTTGAGATACCAGGCCGGCGGTGAATCGTTGCCGCCGTAAGACGCGACCAGATAGATGCGCCCCTGATCCTCGAAGTAGAGCAGCGGTTTGGAGATCTCGCGTCCGCTCTTGCGCCCGCGCGTGGTGAGGATCAGCGTGTTGCGGTTGAGCGGACCCCATCCGCCGGACAGCCGATACGCCGCGACGTGGAACTGGCTTATCAGCCGGACAATTTGCGCCTGGATCGGATTGATCTTCATCGCGGTTCGCCTCTGTTTGGGCTAGATGATCGCGCTGTCGGCGGGCTCGTCGATCACCCGATTTTCGAGGTGACCGACCCGCTCGACTTCGATCCGCACAACGTCACCGGTCTTAAGATAGCGCGGCGGCTTCATCGCGATCGCAACCCGGCCGGAGTTCCGGTCGAGACGACCGTGCCGGGTTGCAAGGTGAACACGGTCGAGAGCGTCTCGATCTGCGCGAAGCAATCGAAGATCAGGTTTTTGGTGTTCGAATGCTGCCGCAATTCGCCGTTTACCCAGGTGCGCAACTCTAGCTTGTGGGGGTCGCCGACCTCGTCGGGCGTAACGATCCACGGCCCCATCGGTCCGTGCGTGTCGAACGACTTGCCCAGCGTCATGGTCTGCGAGCGGAATTGCCAGTCCCGCACGCTCACGTCGTGAACCACCAGGTAGCCCGCGATCACTTCATGCGCGCGTTCGCGCGGCACGTGACGGCATCGCCGGCCAATGACGAAGCCCAACTCGCCCTCGTAGTCCAGCATCGAGGATACGCGTGGCAGATGAATCGGATCGTAGGGGCCGGTGACGCAACTGATCTGCTTGTTGAAGAAGATCGGAAACTCGGGCGCCTTGGTGCCGGTCTCGGCGGCGTGGTCGGCGTAGTTGAGGCCGATCGCCAGAAATTCCGGGGGATGGAGCACCGGAGCTTCGAGCCGGAGCTGGTCCAGCGGGATGCGCTTGGTGCTCTTCTCGGCGGCCTTGCGCGCGCGCTCGATCGCATCGCGTCCGGCGGCGAGAAAGGCCGTCATCTCACGCGGCAGCTCCGGCGCCTCGGCGGCCAGATCGACCATCGCGTTCCCGGCTACCACCCCGATTCGGGTCGCCGCCTGATAGGTAAAAGTTGCCAGCTTCAATTTGCCCTCGATCGCGCGGCGCGTGGCCGCATCACGATGCGCGACCCCTGAGTCTACGATCTTTCGCGCCAAAATCGAACCGCGATTTGACCTCGCGCGCCAAAAGGCGGAACTATCGAGGCGACTGTGGCGGTGGCGAAACTTCCACCGGAGTCTGAGGAGCGCGCGCACGCGATGAACATGCAGGAACGGATGGAATTTGTGCGATCGCATCGCACGGCGATCTTCGGCTACAACCGCAAGCACGACGGACCCTCGATGTCGGCCGTTTACTATGTAATGGACGGCGACGACATTCTGGTCTCCACGATGGCCGAGCGGGGCAAGGCCAAAGCGATCGGCCGCAATCCGAAAATCGCGCTGTGCGTACTCGATGAGAAGTGGCCGCCTACTTATCTGCAAGTCTACTGCGACGCTACGATCGACACCGACATTGAGGCCGCCACCGACCTGATGATGAAAATCGCGGGTGTGATGGCGGGCCAGCCGATGCCCGAGTCGGTGTGGCCGACGATGAAGCAGGGATCGATTGCAGAGCAACGGGTTGTGCTGCGTCTTAAGCCTTACGAGACCTTCGAAACGCCGCCCCGTCACGTCAATACCGCGAAGGATGTCGAGACCCTGACCCATTCCCTGGGTCAGCGATTGGCCTGGAAATAGCGAACGGCGCGCGGCGCCGGAAAGCCAGCTCCGCCACTTTTGCGGCGCCAGGATTGAGGCACGCGCTGTCTCAGGCTGCGACTTCGCTTAGGCCCAGTTGTTCTAATCGCGGCTGGCTTTCGCGGCCCCCGTTTTGCTTTTGGCAGAACACGCCGAGATCGCTGTGGAGCAAGCTAATGGGGGCTGGAACGGAAGCGACGACAACCGGTAGCAGCGCCGACAGTGGTGCTCTGGCTCACCCGCGCGAGCCTAACTATGGCCTGCGGATCTGGGCCGGATACGCGCTGTCAATTGGCACCACGGTGGTGATGGGCTGCGTGGGCTACTTCCTGACCCAGCAGCTGATTCTCGGCAGGGAGTGGTTGGAGCACACGCATGTCGTGATCGAACATCTCGACGGCCTGACGCAGGCGATGCAGGAGATGCAAATCGGTGCGCGCGACTACATCCTGACCGGGAATGAGAGCGAGCTTGCCCACTTCGTTGCAGGGCGAGCGAGGGCCGCGAGCGAGCTGGTAGACATACGGCAACTCACCAGCGACAACCCCGTTCAGCAGAAATGGCTCGACGTTCTGGGCCCGGCGCTCGCCTCGCGGATTGACATCATGTCTCAGGAGGTCGCCGCGCGAAGGGCGAATGACTCCAAGTCCGCGAAGGAGCTGGTTTTCTCCACCAGAACGCAGGATCTGACGAACACCATTCTGAAAGACATCGCCCAGATGACCGAACGGGAGCGCGGGCTGCTGAGGCAGCGCACGGCACGGCAAGTCGCCAACTTCCACCTGATGGTTCTGGCCATAATCTGCGGCTCAATCGCATCATTTCTGTTCCTGTCGTTCGCCGGCGTGTTCGTTTACAAGATGCTCCGGGCCCTGCGCGCAAGCCTTCGACAAAGCGAGATCGCCGAACGCGGCCAGCTCGAAGCGGCGAGATTCCGGACCTTCCTCGAGGCTTCGCCCGAGGCGATGATCATCTCGGACCGGCGCGGCCAAATAGCCATCGTCAATTCGCGCGCGGTGGAGCTGTTCGGCTATACGCGCGAGGAACTGCTCGGGCAGCCGATCGAAATCCTGCTGCCGCAGCGGCTGCGGGGAGGCCACCTGGGGCATCGGGAGGCCTACTACGCCAAGCCGGTAAGCCGCTCGATGGGCTTCGGGCGCGATCTCGTGGGTCGGCGCAAGGATGGCACCGAGGTCCCGATTGAGGTCAGCCTGGCCCCGGTCGAGACCGACCAGGGCGCCCTGGTGTCGAGCGTCATCGTTGACATCACGGCCCGCAAAGCCGCGGAGCGCGAGCTCCAGCAGCGGAAAGCCGCCGCCAGCGAGCTCGAGGCGCGGAGGTTCAAGAAGCTGCTCGAAGCGTCGCCGGAGGCGATCATTATCTCGGACCGGCGCGGTGACATAGCCATCGTCAATTCGCGCGCCGAGGAGTTATTCGGCTATACGCGCGAGGAGCTGCTCGGACAGCCGATCGAAATCCTGTTGCCCCAGCGGCTGCGGGGAACCCACGTGGGGCATCGGGAGGCCTACTACGGCAAACCGATACCCCGATCGATGGGTGGCGGGCGCGATCTGGTTGGCCTGCGCAAGGATGGCACCGAGTTCCCGATCGAGGTCAGCCTGGGCCCGGTCGAGACCGACCAGGGCGCTCTGGTGTCGAGCGTTATCGTTGACATCACGGCGCGCAAGGCCGCGGAGCGCGAGCTCGAGGAGCGCCGGGAAGCGCTCGCGAGGTCCAACGCCGAGCTCGAACAGTTCGCCTACGTGGCGTCGCACGATCTGCAGGAGCCGCTGCGGATGGTCGCGAGCTACGTGCAACTCATCGAGCGGCGCTACAAGGGCAAACTCGACAGCGACGCCGATGACTTCATCAGGTTTGCGGTCGATGGGGCGACCCGCATGAAGACCCTGATCGGCGACCTGCTCGCGTACGCCAGGGTCGGCAGCCGCGGCAAGCCGTTGGAGAGGGTCGAGATGCAGGAGGTCCTGGGACAGGCGCTCTCGAACCTGACGATGGCGGTGAATGAAAGCCGTGCGCAAGTCACCTGCGATCGGCTGCCGGCGGTGATCGGAGACCAGCAGCAATTGGTCGAGTTGTTCCAGAACCTGATCGGCAACGCGATCAAGTTTCAGTCCAACGGCGCGCCGAGCGTCCATATCGGAGCCGAGCGCCGCGACGGCGAATGGATCGTTTCGGTGCGCGACAACGGAATCGGAATCGACCCGCAGTTTCGCGACCGGATCTTCGTGATCTTCCAGCGCCTGCACGGCCGCGAGGAGTATCCCGGCACCGGCATCGGACTGGCGATTTGCAAGAAAATCGTCACCCGCCACGGCGGCCGCATCTGGGCGGATTCCGAGCCCGGCAAGGGCGCGACGTTCTCGTTCACCGTGCCGGCAGCGATGGAGGAGGGCGCCGCCGCATGGATTCCCTGATGCAAGCCAAACCGATCGAGATCCTCTTAGTGGAAGACAATCCCGGCGACGTGCGCCTGACCCGCGAGGTCCTCAAGGACGGCAAGTTCAGCAACAACATGTCGGTGGCGTCCGACGGGCAGGAGGCGATGGACTTTCTCTATCGTAAGGGCAAGTACGCAGGGGCCGTCCGTCCCGACGTCATTTTGCTCGACCTCAATCTGCCGAAAATGGACGGGCGCGAGGTGCTGGCCGAGATTAAGCAGTCGCCGGAGCTGAGAAGCATCCCGATCGTGATTCTGACCACCTCGGCCGCGGAAGCCGACATCCTGAAGACCTACAATTTGCATGCGAACTGCTACATCGTGAAGCCGGTGGACCTGGCGCAGTTCGTCAACGTGGTCAGGTATATCCAGGACTTCTGGCTGACGATCGTAAAGCTGCCGGGACGGTAACAGGCCATGTTCCCCGAGAAGATCAGGGCCCTGCTGATTGAGGACAACCCGGGCGACGCTAGACTCGTCAGCGAAATGCTCCGCGGAGACCGCAGCAAGCAGTTCGAGCTGGACTGGAAGGACCGGCTGGCCGGCGGCTTGGAGCGCCTGGGCCAGGGCGCAATCGACGCCGTACTGCTGGATCTCTCGCTGCCCGACTGCAGCGGGCTGGAGACTATCGCGAGGGTCCACACTTGCGCGCCCGAGATCCCTATAGTGGTCCTGACCGGGCTCGGGGACGAATCGGTGATGCTCGAGGCAGTGAAGAACGGCGCGCAGGACTACCTTGAAAAGAGCCACCTCGACTCCGAGTCTCTGGCCCGTGCGCTGCGCTATGCGATCCTGCGCAAGCGCGCCGAACAGGAAGTGCGGCTGCGCGCGCTTTTGAGCGCCACGGTTGCGGCGCTGGGCGAAGAGGCGCTGGGCAATCCGCGCTTGGACGACTTCATGCGCAAAGCGGCGGTGCTGGTGGCGGGAAATCTCAAGATTGATTTTTGCCAAGTCCTCGAGTCGTCGCCGGTGCAGGGCGGTGCACCGCTCGCGGTCGCCAGTGCCGCGGCTGATCCCGCAGCGAATCCAGACGCGGTTTCGTGGGATGCCCTTGCCGACTGCGCGATCCGGGCGGCCACCCCGATTATCGTCGAGGATTTCAGCATTGAAAAACGCTTCGCGGTTTCGCCGTCGATCCGTGAACGAGGCATCACCAGCGGAGCCTGCGTGCCCGTGCTCGGCCGCGAGCGTCCGTTCGGAGCGCTAGGCGTCTTCACGCTCGCGCGCAAGGAGTTCGACACCGAAGACTTGAGTTTCCTCCAGTCGGTTGCCAATGTGCTGGCCGCCGCTATCGAGCGCAAGTGCTACGAGGACGAGATGGTCCGGTCGCGCGACATGGCGCTGGAAACCTCGCGGCTGAAATCGGCGTTTCTGGCCAATATGAGCCATGAGATTCGCACCCCGCTCAGCGGGGTGATCGGGATGACCGAGCTGCTGCTCGATACCCGACTCGACCAGGCGCAGGAAGAATTCGCCGAGACCATCCGCACCAGCGCCGACACGCTGCTCACGGTGGTCAACGACATCCTCGACTTCTCCCGGATCTCGGCCGACAAAGTGGTGCTCGATCACAAGCCGTTCGAGCCGGCCCGGATCCTCAAAACGGTAACCACGCTGCTGTCGGTCGAGGCGCGCCGCAAAGGACTGGCGCTGACGCTGCAGGTCGCGCCCGATGTCCCGGCGACGCTCTATGGCGACCCGGTGCGGCTGCGCCAGGTGCTGAGCAACCTGGTCGGCAACGCCGTGAAGTTTACCGATCGCGGCGGCGTGAACGTCAGCACACGCCTGGAAGCCGAGAGCGAAGATGAAGTAATCCTTCGATTTGAAATTTGCGACACCGGCATCGGAATTCCCGCGCATTTGATGGGCAAATTGTTCCAGCCCTTCTCCCAGGTCGATGATTCAAGCGCGCGCCGCTACGGAGGCACCGGTTTGGGCCTGGTGATCTCCGCCAAGCTGGCAGCTTTGATGGGCGGCGAGATCGAGGTGCGCAGCGAGCCGGGTCAGGGCTCGACCTTTCATTTCAACGCGCGCTTCGGCAAGTCCGCTCCCAGCCCGACATTGGCGCACGGCAACGGCGATGCGCCGCCGCCGGGCGCATCGCGCCAGGGTATCGCGGTCCTGGTGGTTGAGGACGACCGCGTTAACCAGAAAGTCGCGACGCTCCAATTGCGCAAGCTCGGCTATGAGCCGCGCGTCGCCAGCAACGGACGCGAAGCGCTCGAAGAGCTGACGCGCACATCGTATCCGGTGGTGTTAATGGACTGTCAAATGCCCGACATGGACGGCTACGAAACCACCGCCGAGATTCGCCGCCGCGAGCGCGGCAACGGCCACCATACAATCGTGCTCGCGCTCACGGCGCACGCGCTGGAAGGCGAACGCCTTAAATGCCTGAGCGCCGGGATGGACGGTTTTGTCACCAAGCCGATACGGGTCGAACGAGCTGGCGGCGGTGCTGAACAGTTGCCTTGATGGTCCCAAAGAACCCGGGGCGCGCTACGCAACCGATACCTGATCGCTTGCGTCGTCGGGAACTTGTGGCCGGCGCGGCGCTTTTATTTCGCCGCCGGCGGCGTGGAGACCAGGGGCGTTTGCGGCGTATTGGTCGCCGGCGCGGCCGAAGCCGCCTCCGTAGCGGCCTCGCCCGTTACGAACCGGACCGGCGGCAGGTTGGCGGTGGATGGCGCCGGCGTAGTCACCAGTCCTTCGGACACGCCTTCGCGATGAAAGATGCTCCATCCGCCGCGCGCGACGAGCTTGCCCAGCCCGAGGTCGTCGTCGTGGACGATAATCCCCGCGTCAATCATCGCGCCGCGATCGCCCCGCAAATCGTAGGCGCCGGGGGGCAGATCGATCGAGAACTTGCCGTCGGAGTCGGTCCTCAGCAGGAAGAGATCGTGCGTGATGCTCTGCTCGAAATGGATCTGGCTGCCGCCGATGGGCCTGCCGTCGGCGCCCGTGAGGATGCCGCTTACGCTGGCGGCGAAGGCCCCAGATGCGGTCGCGATCGCTCCCGCGACGCTCGCCGCCGCGAGCGTCAGGATAAATCGGCGAGAGATTCGTTTTAGAACCATCGCGGATGGGGGATCAAGCGCGCTGACGAATCCGGTGGCGGCTGGCCCAGTCAGGCGACCTTGCGGACCTTGCCGCTGCGGATGCAGCGCGTGCAGGCGAGGATTCGCTTTACGCCGCCGCCGACCTCGGCGCGGACTTCCTGAAGGTTGGGACGCCATCGCCGCTTGGTCTTGTTGTTGGCGTGGCTGACGTTATTTCCGACTGATGGATGCTTGCCGCAAATGTGACAATGACGCATTCGACCTACCCGTACCGGACTAAGTGACCTCAGGGTAGCCCGACTTGCCCGCTTCTGGAAGAGGGTCCCGAGCGCGCCTGCAGGAGCAGTACGCCGGCGGGATCAGCCGCCAGCGTGGCGCTCGCCGCGCATCCGCATCTGACGCTCATCAGCCACGCGCTCCTGGCGAGCGCGGCCGCATAGCTGTCGAGCTGGGTCTTTACGCCCGCCGCCGCGCGCTGGTCGGAGATCGCCACGCTGCTCGCGGCCAGATCGACTGTCGCGGGTTCGGCGCCGGTCCGAGCGGCGAATGCCTCACGCACCATCGCGACGAACGCCGCGCGATCGAGGCCGGGAACGTACTCGCGCAGCGCGCGCTCGTCGATCGCGTCGGGCGCCGGCGGGTGCAACGTGCCGATCGCGCTGCGCAAGCCGGCGACGCTCGCGGCCTTGGCAGCAGGTTCCTTCTCGTACAACGCCAGCTTCGCGCTCGCGGCATCGGGGTCGCCGCCGGCGATCGCCCCCAGCGCCTGACCGAACAGGGTCTCGGCGCGAGTCTTGCGGATCTGATCGCGAGCGCCGGCCAGCATCGCGTTGACCTGCGGATTGTCTTCGCCGGCGCTCTTGAACACCGCTATCGCCGCGTCGGCTTCGCCGGCGTCGAGCAGATGCTGGGCGCATTGGATCGAATCGAGCGGGCGCGTATTGCGAATCGACGCATTCGCCATATAGAGCCGCGTCGCCGTGACCAGTTTCGCCTCGATTCGAGCTTGTACGGCCTCAAAGGCCTGCCACGCGCTGCCGGAGATCAACTTCGTGCCGGTGGTTCGCTCCGCCAGCAGGTTGGCAGGAATCGCGAGAATCGCCGCCATCCCGCCGGTGACCGGTTCGCTATCGGAGAACATGAACTTGTGGCGATCCTCGGCCAGCGTCGAGAGGTCGAGCGTATAAATATTGTACGAGCCGCTGAAGCTGGCCTCGCGTGAATCGCGCTCGACCTTGAATGAATCCGGCGGCAGCGAAACCACCACCAGGCCATCGAGCTGGTCGTCGCGCTCGCCCGCGACGAAGCGCCGCACGCAGGCCAGCATATCGCCGGGCGGCACGATCGGCACCACTTTCACGCCCGGGAGGTCGCCGACCACCTGCTCGACTTGATACATCGCCTGCGGCGAAATCGGTCCCTGCGATCCGACCCCGATTCTGATTGGCGCGCCGGCCGCGTGCGCATACGCATACCCGCCCAGCAAGATAGCCAGTGCCGCGCCCGGCAGGAGCGCAAGGCCTCGCCGCGACATCATCGGTGGCTCACTCCCCGCGGTCAGCAGCCCGGGGCGTGATGGATCTTCTTTTTGCGATAGGCGAGGGTCTGTAATTCTTCGGCCAGCTCCAGGGTGCGCGAGCGCGCGGCGCGCGCGAGCGCCTGCGACGGCTCGTCGAGCGCCAGCCGGGTGAGGAACTTCGCGCCCATCTCATGATGGAACCGCTCGTCGACTTGAATCACCTCGCGATATAGCCGGGCGGTCGGCGAGTCTCCGGCGCGTTCGCAGAGCTCGATGAATTGCGTGTTCTTGACCAGCGCGATCGCTTCGCGGGTGAATTGTCCGGCCGCGACCCGTTCAACGTCGGTCGGCAGGCCGCGAAGATAATTGAACAACGGGCTATATCCTTCGGCCAGCGGGTTGAAGCCCGCCAGATTATCGCCCAGCTCGCGCAGCCGGTCCTCGATCAGGCGGTAGTGCTTGGCTTCGTCGCCGGCCTGACGGGCGAGCCCGAGCTTCAGCTCGATGTCGCCGGCAGTACCCATCCAGAGCGCGGCGATCTCGCTGGCTTCGATTTCGTTCTTGAGCGCGATTCTGAGCAGCGTGGTCGTGCTCAGATCGCCGCCGCTCTCCGCGGTCAACGCCTGGGCGGGAGCAAGCCTTCTCAGCAGCTCGTTGTTTTCGCGATCAAGCGCCGCGACGAATGTGTCACCGTCCATTGCCCTGTTACCTCGGATGCTGTGACGCCTGTCAACGATCGAGAGGCGAACGTCCAAATGACCGGCGGGACGCCGGTCCTACTTCGCAAAAGGAACCCGATCTGAAGTAGGACCGGCGTCCCGCCGGTCATCTTCCCTAACGCCGCGCGGTCACTTCTTCTGCTCCATCGGCGCGCCGCAACACTTCAGTTCGCCCCCGCCGCCCTTGGTGACGATCACCTGCGAACCGCATTTGCCACAGATATAAACTTTGCCTAGTTGGTTGGCCATCCTGTAACTCAAGCTCCGTTTCCGTCTGGTCAGCGCTCAGGCGCCCTTAAAGAGCGGCTTGCGCTTTTCCAAAAACGCGTTAACGCCCTCGGCCCGATCGGCCGTGGTTTGCAGCAGGGCGTACAGATCTTCCTCAAGCCTTATACCCTGCTCAAGAGTCATATCGTAGCCCTTGAGCACCGCTTCCTTGACCATCCGGGCCGCGAGCGGGGCGCGGGTCAGGATCGCATCGGTCACGCTGGCGACGAGAGCGGGCAGCTCGCGCGAGGTGCGCGCGACGTAGCCGGCCAGCCCCAGCCGCATCGCCTCGTCGCCGCCGACGGGCGCGCCGGTGAGGAGCATCCTGAGCGCCTGGCCGCCGCCGACCAGGCGGGGCAGGCGTTGCGTGCCGCCGAAGCGGGGCATCGCGCCACGCTGGAGCTGGGTGAGCCCCATCCGCGCGGTCGCGTCGGCTACGCGAATATCGAGCGCCATCGCGAGCTCCAAGCCCTCGTCGAGCGCGTCGCCGTTGACGATCGCCAGCGTGGGCTTGGAGAGAATCGCCAGCGATTCAACTACGCGCGGATCTACGTCAGCGTCGAAGCCGGCGCAGAAGCTGGCGCCTGCGCCGGTAATAGCGAGCATCAGAGCGGAGTCGTCGTCTTCGACCTGCTCGGCGAGTTCGATCAGCGATCGCGCCATCGCGGCCGAGAGCCGATTGCGCCGGTAGGGATGCGTCAAGATCGCGGTGACGCAACCGCGCTCCCGCCTGACTTCGATCGCGCCGTCGCCCGATCGCTTATCGCGCCGCGGCTTACCGCGCGGGTTTGGCACGCAGATCCTTGCGGAGAATCTTGCCCAGCGGGTTCTTGGGCAGGGCGTCGATGAACTCGACACTTTCGGGGCGTTTGAAGCTCGCCAGCCGCGAGCGGCAATAATCGATTAGTTCATCGTGATTCAAGTGGTGACCTGAGCGCTTGACCACGTAGGCCTTCACGGTCTGACCCCATTCGACCGACGCGACTCCGATAACGGCGGCTTCATCGACTCCCGGATGGCTCATCAAGACGGTCTCGACTTCGGCGGGCGCGATATTCTCTCCGCCGCGGATGATCATGTCGTCCTTGCGGCCGGCGAAGAAGATGTACCCGTCTTCGTCGATCCATCCGAGGTCGCCCGTCGCGCGCCATCCGTCGCCGAGCGCCGCGTCGTCCGGGCGGCCGGCGTAGCCCTTCATGATGCGCGGGGTGCGGATAATGATCTCGCCGACCTGCCCGACCGGGAGCAGCTTGCCGTCTTCGTCGCGGACCTTGATCTCCACGTCCGGGAGCGGCCGGCCGATGGAGTTCAACCGCATCAGCTTGACTTCGACTTCTTTCGCCGAGCCGTGCAGCCGATGGTCGTCCGGTCCCAGCACGGTCAACGAAGACGTGGTTTCGGTCTGCCCGTAGGCGTTGACGAAGCCGACGGTAGCGGGAAAAACCTCGATCGCGCGGCGAATCACCGGCAGTGGCATCTGCGCGCCACCGTAGGCCAGGTTGGTAAGGCTCGAAAGATCGGTCCGGATAAAGGCCGGCTCGTCGAGTAGCTGCTTCATCATCGTGGGGACGACGAAAGCATGCGTCACGCGCTCACGTTCGACCAACTGCAGCCAGTTGCGCGGGTCGAACTGCGGCATGATAACCAGCTTCCGGCCGGTCCAGAGGTTGGTCATCATCGCGGTGGTGCCGGCGATATGGTAGAAAGGCACGCACACCAGCGCCACGCCGCGATCGCTGCCGTCCGCCAGCTCGACGTTGGCCGTGACATAAGCGGTGAAGTCGCGGAAGCGCAGCATCACGCCCTTGGGCAGCGAGGTGGTGCCGCTGGTGTACATCAGGACCGACACATCCTCTTCGTCTACATCGACCTCGGCTTCCTCGGGTTCGGCCTTTTCGATCAAGTCGCCCAGCCGGATCCATCCCTTGGCGCCAGCGTTGAATGCCAACATCCTGGCGCCCTTGAGACGTGGCCCGATCCGCCCGGCCAGCTCCAGGTAGCGATCGCCGACCAGGATTAACTTCGTGCCGGCGGTTTGGATCATGTATTCGAGCTCGGGTTCCTTGGCCCGATAGTTGAGCGGCAGAAAGGTCAGTCCGGCCTTGGCGGCGGCGTAGTAGGACGCGACGTACTGATGCGAGTTGGTGTCGAGCGCGGCGACCACGTCGCGCGGCTTCAAGCCCTGCGCTTTGAAGACCGCCGCCAGCCGCGATATCAGCTCGTTGAGTTGCGCATAGGTCATGCGCCGCTCGCCGAAAACGGTCGCCTCCTGATCGGGAACGATCGCAGCCGGAATTGAGACGAAGTTGACCGTGTTCACAGAGCTGTTTGCCTCCGCATATTCTATCTCTCGGCTACCCGCATTTGCTCCAATCGCCGGGCCAGCCGCTGCTCCATCCTGAGTCCCTGCTTAAGCGGCATATCCAGCCCGTCCCATACACAGAGCTTGGCCAGCGCGATTGTCGCGCGCGGCAGGCGGCTCAAGTTCCGCGCCATCACCTGGGCGGCACGACGGAGTTTGCCTGCCGGAACCACTTCGGCGACCAACCCTACAAGTAGCGCCTCCTTGGCGTTAATCCAACGCCCCGTGAGGCAAAGATCGATCGCGCGGCCCAGTCCCAGCCGCCGCGAAGCGGTCTGCGTCCCGGCCACGCCCGGAATCATTCCGGCGCCGGTCTCGGGCAGGCAAATCCGGGTGTCGTCGGCCGCGATCGCGAGATCGCACAGCAGCGCCATCTCCAACCCACCGCCGACCGTGAGGCCATGGATCGCGGCGAGCGTTGGAATCGGCAGGCGGCGGAGCAGGCCCCATACGTCGCGCCGAAAGCGTACCCATCGGGCGACGATCGGCGAGGGCGCGGTGCCGAATTCGGTCAGGTCGCCACCGGTCGAGAAGGCGCGCCCGGCCCCGGTGAGCACCATCGCGCGGATTGAAGAATCATCGTGAATCGCGGTCAGAATCGCGTGCAAGTCGTCGCGCATCGCGACGTTGTAAGCGTTGAGTTGCGCGGGGCGGTCGAGCGTGACCCATGCGATCGCGTCGCGGACCGCGAAGCGCACGGTCGCGAAGCCCGCGGGGCTGGCGGCTTTTGCGCTCACGCCGTGCGCAGGTCCGCGAAATCGCTGTTGGCGAGCGCGGGGCGGCCGCGCTCGTAGACGATCTTGCCGCCCACGATGGTCAAATCGACCTGCAAGGCCATGATTTCCGCGGCGTTCAGCGTGAGCGGATCTCTCGGCAGGACCACGAGGTCCGCCAACTTGCCCTCGCCGATTTCGCCGGCGTCGATGCGCGCCAGCTGCGCCGCTGAGCTGGTGAACAGCGCGAGCGATTGCGCAGTTCCGAGCGCCTCTTGCGGAGCGAGCACATTGCCGTCGAGCGAGGTCCGGGCCACCGCGGCCGCGATCGCCGGCAGCGGCCGCGCCGGCGTTACCGGTCCGTCGGTGCCGGCCGCGAGCTTCACGCCCGCCTCGAGCAGGCTGCGTGCGCGATAGGTGTGCGCCACCAGCCCCGGCTCCTTCAAATACTTGTCGCCGCGATAGTGTACGAAGCCGGGGTTGGTGACCACCCAGCAATCCGGCGTTGCGGCCAGCCGCTCAATGTAGTCGGGCGTGATGAGGCCGCCGTGCTCGATCCGCGCGTAGCCGGTCGCCGGCGATCGGGCTTGCGAGCGCGCGGCGGCGATCGCTGTCAACGCCATTTCGAGCTCGTCAATCTCGGTGGCGTGAAACGCGCAATCGAGGCCCATCGCAAAGGCGAGCGCGGCGCGCTCGGCGGTGACCGCGATGTTGGCAGCGTCGATGAACTTGGCTGCGAGCAGATTGATGCCGCCGTCGCGCGCGATTTCCAGCGCGCTGGCGTCAAGCCCGCTGGTATCAAGATGGTCCGCGCCGATCATCATCCCGATTCGCTGGCAGATGGCGCCGTCGCGCGCCAGCCTGGCGAACAAAGCCACTTCGTCGGGGCCGTTGCGGACGGTCGCATCGGTGAAGGCGGTGATGCCGGCTGCGGCCAGCTCGCGGCTCAGGACGCGCGCGCGCGCTTCGAGCGCCGCGCCGGTGACCGGCGGCATCCGCTGCGTGATCCATTGTTCCATCCCGATCACGAGCCCGCTCTGGCGGCCAGATTCATCGACCGCGAGCAGAGCGCCGTCGGGAGGCTGGAAGTCCTTGCGCTCCAATCCCAGTGCCAGGATCGCGCGCGAGTTCAGCCACGACGCGTGGAGCGTCTGATGGCGCAGCCGCAGCGGGTTGCGCGGTGTGGCTGAGTCGAGTTCCTTGCGGGTCGGCGCGCGCTGGTCCTTCATCAATGCTTCGTCGCATCCGAAGGCCGTGATCCAGTTGCCAGGCGGCGTCCGTCCGGCGGCGATCCTGAGCTCGGCGAGCAGTTCGGCGATCGTGCGGCACTTGGAGACCTGCACACCTGCCGCGACCGACGCGGCGCCGAAAAAGTGCAGATGGCAATCGATAAAGCCGGGCGAGACGGTGCGGCCATTGAGGCGCACCAGGTGGGTGCGCGGGCCGACCAGCGGCTTGAGTTGTGCAAACCGGCCATGGACGGCGATGCGGCCGCCGGCGATCGCGACCGAGTCGCTGCCGGGATGCCCCATCACGACGCCGTCGTGCAGGACCAGATCGGCGTTGGGGGTGGCCATCGTGCGCCGCCGGGTCTAGTCGGACGAGGGGAGCGGTTTCGCTTCCTTGATCTTCATCGCGCCGTCGCAACATTCGACCGCGCCGGCGCCGGCCTTGTTGCACAGCACCTCGGTGCCGCATTTCTCGCAAAGATAACGCTTGCCTAGTGTGTTCGCCATTTTAGGAGACTCCCCGGGACTGATACGCGGACCGGATCCACGCGCACAAGTATCACTTGAACGGCAGGTCGCTGACAACCGCCTCGTACCGCCGCGATGGGGCCCTGACGTTCGAGCTTGGCGCCGGGCGTCCAGGCGCTGTGATGCAGGATGGCGAGCCCGATCGCGCCGAAGCGCGGCGACGATGCCGCGCTGCTGACTTGGCCGACTTCCTTGCCGTCGAGCATGACGATCGCGCCAGGTTCGGGGAGGTGCGGACCGTCGAAGCGCAGGCCGAAGAGTTTCTTCTTGAGCCCGCCACGCGCCGTCGCGCGCTCGATCGTCTCCTGACCGAGGTAGCATCCCTTGTCGAACGATATCGCCCGCTCCAGCCGCGCCTCGAGCGCGATCGTTTTGTCGCCGGCGTCCACTCCGACCTTCGCGATTCCGTTTTCGATGCGGATCGTATCGAGCGCTTCGTTACCGACCGCGATCGCATCGCCGAGTCTGGCGACGGCGCGCTCTCCCGCAAAAGAGTGGGAGTGGGGTTCAGGAGCGAGAATTGTGAATGCCGGTATCCCGATTCGCGAGAGGTTGCCGATGAGCAGATCGGCGTCGCGAACGAAACTCCATGGCTGAGGCACCGGGGCTGCGGCCTTCAGACGGGTTATCAATTCGGAAGACTTGGGACCTTCGAGATCGATTACCGAGATCGCGTCGGACTCCTCCAGCTCAACGTCGTCGGCGACTAGTAACTTTTCAAGATGAGCGCGCGTGCGCGGCCATGAGGCGCGGTCGGCCTCGATCAGGAGCGCATCTTCGGTGGCCCAGACGAAACAGTCGGCGATCACATGCGCATGCTCGGTGAGAAACAGTGCGTAGAGAACGCCGCCAGTGCGCAGGCCCTTGATGTCGTTGCTGCACATTCCGTGGAAGAACGAGACCCGATCGTCGCCGGTGACGCGCACGATCACGCGGTCATTGAGGACGCGAAAACCAGCGCCCGACGTGAGCGCGCGATATTCGGACTCAAAGGCGCCGGCCTCGGCAGCTGTTTCCATCGCGCGCCGTCTAGTCGAGGACCTTGCCGAACCGGTCCCATCGGATCGGCAGCAGACTCGAGCCCTCGTGTCCGAGCGACAGATAGACCACCATCGCGCGCCCCTCGATGTCGGTCTCATTGGCGAGACCCCAGAAGCGGCTGTCGTAGCTGTTGTCGCGATTGTCGCCCATCATGAAGAACTTGCCGGGCGGCAGGATCACCTCCGGAAGGTTGTCGCGCGGATTGTCCGCAGATCGATCTCCGGTCGGGTACAGGAAATGAGCGTGCGGGTCGGCCATCGGCGCGCCGTTGAGCCATACGGTACCCTTGCGGACCTCGACCCGATCACCGGGTATGCCGATCACGCGCTTGATGAGGTCGGTTTCGCGGTCGTAGGGCGCGACGAATACCACGACGTCGCCACGATGGACGCGCTCGAAGTGACACAGGTACTTGCCCAGCGGAAGCCCGGCGATCCGCAGGCCCAGGATCGTGTCGGGTATCCTGAGGCCGTATACGATCTTGTTGACCAGGATGTGATCGCCAACCTGGAGCGTCGGCTCCATCGAGCCCGACGGAATCATGTACGCCTGCACGAACGAAGCGCGCATCACCAGCGCGAGCACGATCGCGATACCGAACGATTCGACGTACTCGCGCGCCGCGGACTTTGCCGCAGCGCCGTTTTGCGAAGCGATGTGGAATGGTTCGTTCATTGCGCGGTCTTCTCCCCGGTTTTGTGCGGCGTTGGATAAACGATGACGCCGGACTGCCGATGAAACGCAAGTGCGGTGCCTGCTAATCAAGTTAACAATCGTGGCGCGGTGCGCACAACCCGCTATCGCGCGCCCCGGAGGGAACATCCGGTGCAGTCGCGAGATTGCATCTCAGCGATTGCGGCGTCGGCCTGCGCAGCCCGGCGGACGCATCGACTACCCTGCGCCATCAATGTAACCATCAGTAGGGCCCGTGTAGAGAGGCCGGTTCTGTTAGGTACGGGCTTTGCGTATACTCGAAAGAGTTCGGAGGGATGAAGCTATGGGTGCATTCATACTTGGGTTGATAATCGGTGGTGGCGGGACGCTGCTTCTTTTCCTCTACGATGAGGGCGAAGTTTTTCTGAAACTGTCCCGTCAGGTAAAACTGGTTGCCGAGCGCTACAAACAACAGCAGCAGGGATGAGCGGACGGTCCCTTCCCATTCGATGATAGAAGGCCGCATCGCGGCCCGAACCCGTCGCCGAAGCTGCTGCGTTTTCGCCGCAGTGGTGCTGTGGGCGGGCTTGGTATCGCGCTCGATCCCGATCGCAGATGCGCAGGAGCTTAACGGCGACGCCGCGCAGCTCAGTGATCGCGCCTTTGCGCTGTTGAACTCGCTCACTGCATCTGAAGGATCGAGCAATCCAGCTCTGGGAGCGGTCGCGAGCTTTGCGGGCGACGCGCAGGCCCTAAACAGTGCGCTCAAGGCCGGCGGCGGCGCGGATGCGGGTCATGCCGCGGATGCAAATCACGCAATGGCCGCGTTGATCGCGGATCGAAGCGCGGTGGATACGGCGCTAGCGGCTCATCCGGGCGCAATCGATCTCTCGCAATGGAACGCGCTCAAGCAGCAAGTCGACGTGCTCGCCGCGCAGGTCAAGCCGGTTTCTGCCGCCGCCGGCGGTCCCGGCGCGGTGCCTCCCAATGCCGCGGCGCCTCCTGACGCTGCCACCGCGGCGGGTTCCAAGCCGTCCGACGAATCGTCTGACGTTCCCAAAGTTCGGATCGATTCCTACTCCGTGAGCGGCCATTCGGTTCGGGTCAAAGGATTGTTCGAGGGTGTCGCGCTCAAATCCGCCGGGATCTACGACGGCGACCAGCTGGTGCGCGATCTCAACGTGGACAAACTACCCGGCCGGCAGCAGGTGAGCTTCGATATCGAGCTGGAAGACGTGCAGCCCGGGATGGTGCTGCGGGTCTACGACGGTGCGGGACTGAGCGCGGAGGCCTCGATCGCCTCGCGATTGGGTATTCAGGGGACGGGCGGAGCCAAGGAAGTGGAGTTGGGGCCGCCGTCCGACGCGCCGGTCAGCATCGGCGATGAGGGCCCTTCGGATGACGTTGATTCGCCCAGCCGCAATGTCGCCGAGATTCCGTCGTCGCCCTCGCAGCGCCACGTTGCCCGGCGCGCGCCGCACACCCAGCTTGGCGACCTTGAGGTGAGTATCATCAGCGCCACGCTGGATGATGCCGAGCTTCACAGCTACGACGTGATCGGACAGATCAACGGCAGCAACGTGAGCCACGCCGGGATTTATGTTGACGGCAAACTAACCCGGCCGATCGACCTCGACCAGGAAGACGCGTTTGCCGTGCAGCCCTTCGATGAAACCTTCCAGATGAGCGGCCATCACGCGACCGTGCGGGTCTACAACGCGCGCGACGAATATGTTGAGCGTCCGATCAATCTGGCCGCGGCGCTGCCGGACATGCCGGCCAGCGAGATCCCGGCGATGCCCGCGATGGTGATGAATCCGAACCCCAATCAGCTCGCGGTGCAGATCAGCTCGATACGCCAAGTAGCGGCCAATGCGATGGTGATCGCGGGCATCCTGTCGGGCAAGAACCTCTCGGCCGCCGGCGTATATCAGAATGGAATAGAGGTGCAGGCCCTGCCGGTCACGGGGGGGCTGCTGGGCGCGATCACTTCGAGCGCGTTTCGGCAAGTGAATTTCACCGCGACGGTCAACCCGATCGCGGGGCCGGTCACGGTCCGCGTGTTCGACAACAACGGCCAGTTCGTCGACCAGCCGCTGATGATCGCCGGCGTCAATCCGTATGCGATCAATCGTTACGGAGCGGTGAATCCGTATGGCGCAGGGGTCGTCAATCCCTACGGCGCGGGCGTGAATCCGTATCCGAATCCTTACGGACCGCCGGCCTATCCGCCGCCGCCGTCGACCTCGAGCACCACTCCCTGGTGGCAGAAGCTTCTGCACTGAAGCGGCTTGCCACGGGGGCGCTCGATGCATAACTTGATGGCAAAATTCCTACGGATGGATTGTTCTGACGAATGCTGATTCAAGCCACGCAACTGCGCCCGGGGATGGTGCTCGAGTACAACAAGGACCTCTGGCGCGTGATGATGATTTCGCATATCACGCCGGGCAACTGGCGCGGGATGGTGCAGACCAAGCTGCGCAACATCAAGACCGGCTCGCAAACCGAAAACCGCTTCCGCTCGGAAGATCGCGTCGAGCGGGTGGTGCTCAGCCAGACCGAGATGGAGTTCCTCTACCAGGACGGCGACGACTTCCACTTCATGAACACCGAGACCTACGATCAGATCACACTGCCCAAAGACCTGATCGAGGACGTGGTCGGCTTCCTGACCCCCAATCTCAAGGTGGTGGTCGAGTTCCATGAGACCACGGCGCTCAACGTGGCCTTGCCCAAGACCGTTGACTTGAAGGTCATGCGCACCGATCCGGGAATGAGGAACGCGGCGGTAACCAACACGCTCAAGGCCGCCACGATGGAGACCGGGCTGGTTATCCAGGTGCCGCACTTCGTCTCAGAGGGCGACGTTCTGACGATCAACACCGAGACCCACGACTACGTCGCGCGGGCCAAATAGGCGCGAGCAGCCCGTCAGGCCCGCGCCAGCCCGATCACCGGTCAGCTCACGGCCGTCAAAAGCCGCCGCCGTATCGTCGATCGCGCCGCCGGCGCTCGCGGCACTGCGCTTTGCGCCCAATCTGTATGCGGTCCATACGCAGCCCGGGTTCGAGGCGATCGCCTGGGACGAAGCCGCGGCACGGATTCGCAGCGCCGAAGAAGCGGGACGGCGCGTCGTTCCCGGCCGCGCGGGGATGCTGTTTTTCTCCGCGCCCCGGCCCGACGCGCTCAAGGCGCTGCGCACCGCCGAAGATATTTTCGCGGTGGTGGCCTATCGGCGAGGTTTGCCGCTGGACCGATCGGCGCTGGAAAAAGTCAGCATCGCAGCCCGCGACGCTCCGTACGTCGACGCCGCACTGGCCGCGCGCGTGCGGCTGTTTCCCGGTAATCGCTCCGGCCGCCGGCTGAGCTTTCGCGTGGTCGCGCGCCTGACCGGTGGTGATCACGAATTCCGGCGCGTCGACTTTCAGCGCACGGTCGAACGCGGAATCGAGGAGAGCGGGGACCATCGGTGGCGCCTGGCTGGCGACGACGCTGAGGTCGAGTTCTGGGCCACCATGCTCGCTGGCGAGTTCGTCCTCGCACTGCGGCTCAGCGACGACCGCATGCGCCATCGCGAGTACAAGGTGGAGCATCGTCCGGCTTCGCTGCGCCCTGCGGTCGCGGCGGCGATGGGCCTGCTCTCCGAGCCGCGCGACGACGATATCGTGCTCGACCCGCTATGCGGCGCCGGCACGGTGCTGATCGAGCGAGCGCATCTGGGGCGCTATCGCTTCCTGCTGGGCGGCGATTCCGATCCCCACGCGATGGCGGCCGCGCGGACCAACGTCGGGCCGCGTCACAAGCCGCTCGAATTGGTCCCGTGGGACGCCGCCGAGCTGCCGCTGCGCGAGGGGAGCGTAACGAAGATTGTCACCAACCTGCCGTGGGGAATTAAGTCCGGCTCGCACGCCGGCAACGCGCGCCTGTATCCGCGCCTCCTCGCGGAGTTCCATCGCGCGCTCGCGCCGGGCGGCACGATGGTCCTCCTGACGTCGGAGACCCGCCTGCTACGCGAGCTGCTCGCGCGCGACCGATTCAGGATCGCGCGCGTTTTCAACGTGACGATCCTGGGCGCCCCCGCCGCGATGTACGTCTGCCGGAAATAAGCGTTGCTTCCAGCCCGGATGACGGCTGCGGGCCACTCCCCACTTACCGTTTGTCCTGTCCATAAATTGATTCGACCCGCCGAAGTCCATATGGAATTTCAAATGGGCGCCGGACTGATTCGTGAGTATCAGGCTCGGGCAGGACGACCATTCATCGAAGCCGGCGGTCCCGCACCAGACCTCCTTACTTGGTCGTTGCGCGGGTATCGGCACGCCACAAACCCAGTTCGTGAAGTCGGAGTCGTTTACGAACTCGGCTTGAATCGACCCGGCGAACGCTTTCCGGATCGCGCGAGTCTTCGTTCACGGGCTGTCAGGCGATCTCGGACTCCTTGACCTCAAAGATTGCAGCCCATTCCGCGGTGTCGTCGCGAAGAATCTCGGCCGCTTGAAGAATTGCGCGACCTAGTTTGGCGCGGGTCAGGTGGATCGCCTTTATACTCTCGATGCGCCTGGACTGCTCTTCAAGGCGGTCGTGAAGCCGCGCCGATCGGTTAATGACTAAATCGAACTCCGCCTGGTTGCGAATTCCGAAGCTCGCTGCTGCGATCGAAGGAAACAGTCCGGCCAGGAATGATGGGAACCCCGCTCTTGACGCCCAAGGCCACCCCAGATCGATCATGACGGCGAACACCGTCGCGCAGAATAGACCGTAACTCAGCTTGCGAAGGCGGCGGCCGACTCGGTCGTTGCGCTCTTTCGCATGACGATGGTATTCGATCTGATCCGCCAGCCGAACTCCAACCGCGTAGTCGCGAACCGACTGCAGATAGGTTGCGTCATAGTTCGCGGCAATCGGGATCGTCGCGCGGCTGATCGCGGCGGCCAGCCAGGGTACCCAGGCCCGATTTCGCTGGTCGTTGCCGATCCTGGCGAGGCTCCGCTGCGGCAGTGGCTGTCCCACCTGCGCCAGCAGATCGGCCTCGCGCAGCAGTTCGCCGAGCAAACGATAATCCAGCCAGCGCTCGCGCCATCGCCAATGCCGCTCGGCCCAGACCGCGGCCAGAATGCCGGACAGCGAGAGCAATTCGATCCAGCTGCCCAAGGACGAGATGCTTTCGCCGTGGGCGGAGAAGTGAGCCACAAATTGCGCCGTTGACGCAGCCGCCAACGACAGCGAGCCCAGCAGGTATATCAGCACGAAGCCGCTCCGATGAACCCGGGCATAGTGAGTGGCCAGAACGTCGGCGCGCTGGAAATGACAATACAGAGCCAGTAGGGCAGGGTTGTTTGCGCCGCTGGGTTGCGGCTTGCCGGCGAACGTCACCGGTGACACCCGCTTCGCGGAGATTAGGCCAAGGAACGCGGGGAACACCCAGCCGAGTAACGATCGCGGCGCGGCGAACGGCCCCCGATAAAGGAAATCGGGATCGTCACCGCTGCTTCTGACTCGCTCCCCGAGCAGGTATTGCAGTGCCAGCTGGTCTTGGGGGCGTTTCGATTTCGGTTCCCGGGGCAGCTCCACGATTTGGCGGACAAGCTGCTGCGCGCGCGCAGTCTGGTACGGTACAGGATCATCGTCGGGGTCTTCTCCCAGGAACGACGCCCGATGCGGTGGCGTGGAGTCGATCCATATGATTGGTATTCCAAGCGCGCGCGCTTCGCTCGCGATCTGCGCCGTACCTCCAACCTTGGCCGGTTGACGCCCGTCCCAGATTGCAATCAGGATATCGCTGTGATGCAGCACAAAGCGTCCGACTTCGTGATACGCGTCCTGCTCGTTATGGCGCGTTCCGGCCAACTCGACTAGTTGCCCATCCGCGATCGCTACTTTCAAGCAACTGGTAAAATTCCCTCACCGTATGGTGAAAATCCCGCTCGTACTCCGCGCGGGGAAATGGCAGCGGTGAGGCGAGCCGCCATTTGCGCGCGACAGCCAATCTGGCGGCCAGCCGGTCAGCACCTTCGGCCAGAGGCGAAATCAAGGTCAGCGTCGGTTCAGCATCGGCATAAAATCTTCGTATCGAGCTATCGTTCGCGCTCGCATGAGTGGCCGCGGCGATATCGTCCAGCGCCAATGCGACTGCGGCCTCCAGCTGCGCCGAATTCGCGCCCCCGAGATCGCGGCTGCCGGTAATTCCGACCCGTAGGGCGAGCCGCGGCCGTGCGTCACGGGCCTGTGGTTCGACTACCGCGCTCTTGCTCATCCCGGTTTCGTCTCTGCCGCTGCATCGAAGGAGTCGAACCCCGGAGGGAAATGTTCGGCGAGCACTTGGTCCTCGGCGGCGCGCCGGCCAATCTCGAGCAGGCGGGGAGCGAGCTCGGGCCGGTCAAGCGCCTCAAGCGCGGACAGGTCAGCATGGGTAAGATGCAGGCCGAGTTTTTTCTCGAGCCAGACCGCCGAAAGCGGAGCATGGTAGCGTAGGTAGTGCAGTAGAGGCTTCTCGCCGGTCTGGTCGGCCGCACGGTCGCCGATCTCGCTGTCGATCGGCCACAAGGTCGGCGAAGCTCCCATCCATTGCAGCAGGGTCTGGTTCAGCCAGTTGCAGTCCTGCATCATCGATTGCAGCGCCGTCACGGCCAGGACTGCTGCCGGCATGCGCGAGACCGACCTGGCCACCGGTAGCCGCGCCGGCGAACCGGTTCCGATCGACACCAGCATCAGCCGATCCGCTCCGAGCGGCCATCGGAAGCCGTATCCGTTGAGCGTGGCGAGCATAATCATCACCAGCGCCGGATTGTTGAGTGGGCTCACGCCGCCGTCCACAAAGGCGCCCTCGATACCGCGCGCCACATTGATGAATTCCGGCTCGAAATAGCTTGGCGCGGCGGTACTGGCACGGATCAGGTTGGCGATTAACAGGTCGCGATTCGGCACGGCATCCGGATCGTCGCCCTCCGAGGCGAAGAAGGGGCCTCGCGGGTTGTTGTGGAACAGCCAGACGCTGCCGGTATCCAGCCGCTTCGTAACGATGCCCAGTCCACATGGCAGCTTCCCGGAGCCGAGCGTTTCGCTGCCAAACTGGGCCCGAATTGCGCCTGTCAGGGCCTGGGCGCTGAATTTCGGTGCCAGCACTCCGCTGAGCCAATGCCTGCGCTGAAAGCTCTCGCGCGACAGCGTGAGGTAAAGCTCGATCAGATGCGCGACCGAATCTCCGAACGCCAGGCCGGTGGCGATGATGGAGCCGGTCGAGGTGCCACCGACCAGATCGAAATGGTCGCTGAGGCGGAAGTTTGTGTTGCCGCTGCGCGCGCAGCAGAGCCTCGACGCGTTCAAGGAAGGCCAGGGAGATGATACCGCGTACCCCGCCACCGTCCAGCGCCAACACCCGCTTGGGTCCGGCGGAGAACAGATGATGATCGCGCGGGGATGGTTTGGGCAGGCCCGTCATAGCTTTCGATCGCCGCGCATCCTTCAACTCATAGACGCCGCTATTTCAGTGCCAGACGCGCAAAAGATGCCGGGATAAGTTTCGTGCTCGGTGAACCCCCGTCATCCGGTTGGACGCTGAGCAAGACGCTGAACGAGACATTGACGCTGGAGCCCGCGAAGGCTGCCGGGCCGGAGAGTTGGAGGACTATGATGATTGGGTTGTCCGGGTACAATTTCGACCACCATATCGCGTCCCGTCCAGAGCACCTGTTTAGCCAGTCCCCGCAATCTGGAATACCGGCGACCCGATAGCTCTTGGTCGTATCGCCCTGGTCGTCGATCGCCTGCGGGGCCGCATTAGAATTGGAGTTAGAGAAGAATTGGAGCTTCGCATCTCGCTTCTGGGTGTCGGTCGCGCTGATCAGCAGCTTTAGATTATCGCCGTCCGCTCTGACGCTCATCACATCGAACCGGACGCCCTCGTAAGTGCGGCTTGCCAGAGCGGAGAGTCCAGCCGAGCCAGGTTTGAGCGGTAAGTTCGTGAACACCACCGGGACAGAGATCGTTTGCTGGGAGCCACCATCCGCCGGTTCGATGCCAAGCAATACCTTGAACGAGACATTGACGCTGGAGCCCGCGAAGGCTGCCGGGCCGGAGAGCTGGAGGATTATGATGATTGGGTTGTCCGGGTACAATTTCGACCACCATATCGCGTCCCGTCCAGCGCACCTGTCCAGCCAATCCCCGCAATCTGGAATACCAGCGACCCGATAGCTCGCGCTCGTAACGCCCCGGTCGTCGATCGCCTGCGGGGCCGCATTGGCAGGGGAAGTAGATGAGAACTGGAGCTTCGCAGTGCGCTTCTGGGTGTCGGTCGCATTGATCAGCAGTTTTAGATTGTCGCCGTCCGCTCTGACGCTCATCACGTCAAAGCGGATGCCCTCGTAGGTGCGGCTTGCCAGAGCGGAGAGTCCAGCCGCGCCAGGTTTGAGCGGTAAGTTCGTGAACACCACCGGGACGGAGATCGTTTGCTGCGAGCCACCATCCGCCGGTTCGATGCCAAGCAATACCTTGAACGAGACATTGACGCTGGAGCCTGCGAAGGCTGCCGGGCCGGAGAGCTGGAGGATTATGATGATTGGGTTGTCCGGGTACAATTTCGACCACCATATCGCGTCCCGTCCAGCGCACCTGTCCAGCCAATCCCCGCAATCTGGAATACCTGCAGCCCGATAGCTCTTGCTCGTATTGCCCCAGTCGTCGATCGCTTGCGGGGCCGCATTGGCAGGCGAAGTAGATAAGAACTGGAGCTTCGCAGTGCGCTTCTGGGTGTCGGTTGCGTTGATCAGCAGTTTTAGATTATCGCCGTCCGCTCTGACGCTCATCACGTCGAACCGGACGCCCTCATAGGTGCGGCTCGCCAGCGCGGAGAGTCCAGCCGCACCAGGTTTGAGCGGTAAGTTCGTGAACACGACCGGGATGGGGGTGGTTTGCTGGGAGCCACCATCCGCCGGTTCGATGCCAAGCAATACCTTGAACGAGACATTGACGCTGGAGCCCGCGAAGGCTGCCGGGCCGGAGAGCTCGAGGGTCATTATGAGTGGGCTGTCCGGGTACAATTTCGACCACCATTGCGCATCCCGTCCAGCGCACCTGCCCAGCCAGTCCCCGCAGTCTGGAATACCCGCGGCCCGATAGCTCGTGCTGGTATCGCCCCGGTCGTCGATTGCCTGCGGGGCCGCATTGGCAGGGGAATTGGATAAGAACTGGAGCTTCACGTTGCGCTTCTGGGTCTCGGTTGCGTTGATCAGCAGTTTCAGACTATTGCCGTCCGTCCTGACACTCATCACGTCAAAGCGGATGCCCTCGTAGGTCCGACTCGCCAGCGCTCCGTTCGCTGGAGGCGAAGTCGCCGCAGGCGGTAACACCGCAGGCGCAGCAGGTGGCAACACGGCGGGCGCCGCAGGCCGCAACGCAGCCGGCGCGGCGGGTGGTGCCACAGCCGGCGCGGGATTGTTCCGCGCAAGGGGTGCAGGCTCTGACGGGGCCGCAGGGGCTTGCGCCGTCGGGCTGGCGGGATTCATCTGGCCTGCGAGCCATCCTTCGAGCCTTGCCCGAAGCGCCCAGACTGTCGCGGCGAGCAGAAGAGGAATCAGAGTAAAGGCTGCAAAACGCGTCAGCTTTCGGTTTCTTCCCCGCCGCCGTTGTTCGCGTGAGATCCGTTGAGCAACCTCAGCCGAGCTTTGGAGCAATTCCGCCAGGCGAATGCATAAACCATCGACCTTCGACTCGAAATCGTGGAAAAGATCGATGAACTGCGCGGTCGTCATCTGATAGGCAAACGAGCCGCTCGGTACTATGTCCTCCAGGCGTGCCGGGATTACGGTCTTCTTGAACCGGCTGGCCAGCCCGAGTTCTCTTGGAATTTCAGCCGACGCCTCCGCGTGACGCGAGAACAGCAAGAGGACTACCGCCGACGCCTCCATCGCGGCAACGATGGCTCCCTGGTAGTCTTCGCCCGGCCGGATGTCACGCGACGAAATCCAGCATGGAATCCCGCGCCGTTCGATCTCGGCCACGAGTTTGTCGGCCGTCGGTTGATCGGCAGAGGAGTAGCTGATGAAGACCTTACCCGTCATCGCACACCAGACCTATGTCATACCGGTCTCATGCTTTCTGATCGAAGCGGCCGCATCGTCAACCCCGTGCTGGAGCGCGGTATAATCGTAGGAGAGATCTCGGCTTCCGCGAAGCGCTCTCCATCTCCGGTCAACAGTGTTACCTGACCCGCCGTCGACACCAGCAGTGTGTAATCGCCGCCGCACCGATCCAATTGAGCGCGAATCATGGCTATTCCGCGCGTCCAACCGAGCTCTCGCAAGGCCGTGATTCCGCGGCTTGAACACGAGGGCAGAAAAAGACACGTCCGTCGATGAAAACGCGACAACACGAGTCGGTAAAACCCGATAAGAGCTATCGCCACGCTCGCGGCTGGCGCTTCGCAGCGAGAAGGGATGCCCCCATGATCATCAGCGAAGCGAACGAGGGCCGTGCAAATACGCGCGATACTCACGACGGCCGTTACTTCAATTTTATCGCCGTTCCCCAGCCATACACTTCAAAAACAGGTTTTTGGCCAGCATTGCCACACCCGACTGTCGTCGCCATTCTGTAATCGAACGACACATGGATAACGCCATCGCCACCCGAAGCAGTGGCGGCTTGCGCCAGGGCCTGACTCGCAGCTTCATAGGCTGCTTGCGTCGGTAGACCGCCGGCTTTTAAGCATCCGGCGCCTTCAAGCGTACGGCTGACCGCTACGTGGACAACTCCCAACACGTCGTAATCCCGGTTAATGTTTCCGGCGGCGACCAGCATGAGTTTCTCCTTTTTCCGTGAGAGTCACGACACAATCCTTAGTCCGAATTGCCACGAGCCTCTTCCCGAACAAGCCTGGACCACCTTCGGCTTTTCAATACAACGCGAGCGACGGTCAGATTGAGCCCCGAGGGCGCACCACAACAAGTGGTTTTCTAGCTGGAGGGTAAAGGCATCCCCGATTGTCTCCCCAGATTGACGGTCTCAATCGGAATTTTCGTCTTGAGTCTCTGATCTCAACCACCCATATAGATCGGGCGGTCTCCGTCTGCAAGGCTCCAGTGCGGTTTTGGCTCAACCTCTCTCCGGCCGGCGCCATGTGACTATCCAGGACGCCCCTGCCGGGGTGTACACCTGCTGGGAGTAGCTACGTATGCCCGAAGTAGGCATGTGTCCCGAAAGCGGCGCGAACCCAGGTTGGCCTGGTCAGTCTCTTTCTGCGCGCCTCACGGCCTGGGGAGGGTGTGCTGAGGTTTCTTCAGCCAGTGGCGTGCAGCTTGAGGCCGTCGGCTTGCGAGCGTAGCGGCTCGGGCAGGGGCACGGCGCGGGCGTCGGTCCAGTTGGTTTCGAGCCGGTAGAAATCGCGCATCGGCTCGAAAAAAATGTGCGCCACCACGTCGTCGAAATCGAGCACCACCCAATGGCCGTGATGGAAGCCCTCGACCGACAGCGCGCGGCTCGCCTCACGGCCCATCCGCTCCTCGATGCCGCGCGCGATCGCCTGGACCTGCACGTCGGAGCGGCCGGTGGCGATCAGAAAGTAGTCGGCGATCGAGTCCAGATGCGGCGCTTGCAGCACGACCAGATCATAGGCTTTCTTTTCGAGCGCCGCCTCGACCGCGGCCATGGCCTTGTTCAGCGAAGTCACTCGGAAGCTTGCGTCTGATCCGTCAGTAGAGCTGATGCCGCTCGATGTAGTCCGCGACGTCACCGGGCAACAGGTAGCGCACGGAGCGCCCCTTCTGGAGCTTCTGCCGGATGATAGTCGCGGAGATGGGAAAGATGGTGGTGTCGACGAACGAAAGAGTTTGCCCGCTCGGATGCACGTAATGATCGTCGCTATTACTGTAGCCAAACCGTTTCAGGGCGGCAAGCGAAACACGCGGCGGGCCGGGTTCGCCCTCGGGCAATCGCGAATGCACGACCAGGCTGCACAGCCCGGTCAGCTCGTCGCAATCCTTCCAGGTCTCGAGCTCGGCGAATTGATCGGACCCCATCATCAGGAGCACCGTGGAGGGCGCGCGCAGCGTGGACAAAAAGTAGCGCACCGTGTCAACCGTGTAGGATCGGCCGATGCGCCGCACTTCGACCTCGGAGACCATGAAGTGGCGATTGCCCTTGGTCGCCAGCCGGGTCATCGCCAGGCGATGCTCCGCCGGGGCGAGATCGCCTTGCGCCTTATGGGGCGGCGAGGCGGCGGGCACGAAGTAGACCAGGTCGAGGGAGAGCGCCTCGCGGACCTCCTCGGCGGCGCGCAGATGGCCAAAGTGGACCGGATTGAAGCTGCCGCCGAAAATCCCGACCCGCATCGTCAGTTCCGCCCGTCAGGTGCGTACCTGGCCGCGGCCGTGGATCAGGTACTTGTAGGTCGTCAGCTCGCGCAGGCCCATCGGTCCGCGCGCGTGTAAACGGTTGGTCGAGATGCCGGTCTCGGCGCCAAAGCCGAACTCGAAACCGTCGGTGAAGCTGGTCGAGGCGTTGACGTAGACGGTGGCGGAATCGACTTCGCGCTCGAAACGCGCCGCCGCCTGCGGGTCGCCGGTCACGATCGCGTCGGCCAGCTTCGATCCATGCCGCGCGATGAACGCGAGCGCTTCGTCGAGCGAATCGACCACCTTGATCGACAATATCAGGTCGAGGTACTCGGCATCCCAGTCGGCGTCGGTCGCGCGCTTCGCGTTCGGCACAATCGCGCAAGTACGGGGACATCCGCGCAGCTCGACGCCGGCGCGCTCCAGGCGCGCCGCGAGGCGGGGGATGAATCGCTCCGCGACCGCCGCGTGCACCAGCAGGTTTTCCATCGCGTTGCACACCGAAGGCCGCCTGCACTTGGCGTTCGTGCAAATCTCCTCGGCCATCGCGAGGTCGGCCGCGCGATCGACGTAGGTGTGGCAGATGCCGTCGAAGTGGGGCAGCAGCGGCACCGCCGAGTCGGCCAGCGCCTCTTTGAGCGCCTTGCCGCCGCGCGGGATGATCAGATCGACCGCCTCGGGATGGCGCTTCAGCACCGCAATCACGTCGCGGTCGGGATTGTTCACGAATATCACCGCCGCGGGAGGGATACCGGTCCGCTCCAATGCGGCGGTGATCAGTCCCGCCAGAAACCCGTTGGTCGAGAGCGCTTCCTTGCCGCCGCGCAGCACGACCGCATTGCCCGACTTGAGCAGCAGCACGCCGGCGTCGACAGTGACGTTAGGCCGCGACTCGTAGATGATCGCGATCACTCCGATCGGCACGCGCACTTGCGAAATCTCCAGCCCGTTGGGCCGCTGCCAGCGCGCGATCACTTCGCCGACCGGGTCGGGCAGCGCGGCGACTTCCTCGACCCCACGCGCCATCGCTTCGATGCGATCGCCGGTGAGCGTCAGGCGATCGAGCAGCGCGCCGGTCATCCCGGCGGACTGCGCGCGATCGAGATCGGTGCGATTGGCGGCAAGAATTCCGGCGGTCGATTGGCGAATCGATCGCGCCAACTCGGCGAGCGTGCGGTTTTTGTCCGCCGTCGAGCACAACGCGAGTCGGGCCGCGGCGGCGCGCGTGGCCGAGAGCCGTTCGAGGATTTCCGTTTCGAGCGCCATTTCAGCTTTCACGCCAAGTCCTAGATCACGCCAAATCTTTGAGCAGCGCGAAGTTGTCGCGATGCACTATTTCGTCGGCCACCTTGTAGCCGAGCAGCCGGGGAATCTCGTACGAATGCCGCCCCCTGACTTTTAGCACATCAGAGGCGGGATAATTTACTAATCCGCGGCCAAATTCGACGCCGTCTTGATCGAGCAGGCTGACGCAGGCGCCGCTGGCGAAATCGCCCTGCACGCCGCGGATGCCCGAGGCGAGCAGGCTCTTGCCCCTGGCGCGCAACGCTTCGGCCGCGCCGCGGTCGAGCTCCAGCGCACCGGCGGGGCGCAAGGCGAAGGCGATCCAGTGCTTGCGGCCCTTCATCCGCGCGCGTCCCGGCAGAATCAGCGTGCCGCACTCGCGCGCCGGATCGAGCGCGGCGAGCAGCACGCCGGGCTCGCGGCCGGGCGCGATCATCACGGCGATCCCGGCCCGCGCGGCTTGCCGCGCCGCCTTGAGCTTGGTGGCCATCCCGCCGCTGCCGAGCGGACCGGGGCTCTCGGCCACCAGGCCCTGCATCTCGGCTTCGGGATCGGCGATCAGCGGAATGAGCCGTGCGTCGGGCCGCTTGCGCGGGTCGCCGGTGAGCACCCCGGCCACGTCGCTCAGGATAACCAGCAGGCCGGCCTGCGTGAGGGTGGCGACCAGCGAGGAAAGCACGTCGTTGTCGCCCAGACGAATTTCCTCCACCGCGACTGTGTCGTTTTCATTGACGATCGGGATAGCGCCGGCGCCCAGCAGCGTGGCAATAGTCTGCCGCGCGTTGAGGCGGCGCGTGCGCTCGGCCAAATCCTGATGGGTCAGCAAAATTTGCGCGACGATCCGTCCGCGCGCGGCGAAATGTCTCGCCCAGGTCGCCATCAGCTCGATCTGCCCGGCCGCGGCTTCGGCCTGCCGAGTTGCGATCGGCGCGCCGCGCCGGTTGAGCGCGAGCAGCGCGCGTCCGGCGGCGACTGCGCCCGAGGTCACCAGCACGACTTCGCGCCCGTCGCGCGTGAGCGTATCGACCTGCGCGGCGATCTCCTCGATCACCTCGGTGCGAAGGCCGCCGGCGTCGGAGAGCACGGCGCTGCCGACCTTGACGACCACCCGGCGCACTTTGGCGAGCAGATCGGGCTTGTAGATCAGCTGGGACATGGCGCCGGCTGTTCGAGCGCGCTCAGGCGCTGCGCGATGGCCGCGATCAACGGCGGCAGCCCCTCGCCGCCTTGTGCCGCGATCGGGAAGACCTCCATCCCCGTGCGGGCGCGCATCGCCTGCGCAGCGAGCGCGGCCTGCTCGGGCGCTACGAGATCGATCTTGTTGAGCGCCACCAGCGACGGCCGCGTGAGCATCGCGGGGTCAAAGGCTTCGATCTCACCGCGCACGGTGGCGAAATCGTGCTCGGGCTCGCCGGTCAGATCGATCACGAAGACCAGCACGCGCGTGCGCGAAAGATGGCGCAAAAAACGCACGCCGAGTCCGTGGCCGAGATGGGCTCCTTCGATCAAGCCGGGAATGTCGGCGACGGTGAAGCTGTCCGCGTCAGAGACGAACACACGGCCGATATTGGGCGTCAGCGTGGTGAAAGGGTAGGGCGCAATTTTGGGACGCGCCGCGCTCATCGCGGCCAGCAGCGTCGACTTGCCGGCGTTGGGCAGCCCGACCAGACCCGCCTCCGCGACCAGGCGCAGCTCCAGGCGCACGGTGCGCTGCTCACCGCTGCCGCCGGGAGTCGCGATACGCGGGGCGCGCCGGGTCGAAGTGGCGAAATGCATATTGCCGCGGCCGCCGGCGCCGCCGTGCGCGATCACCGCGCGCTGGGCGGGCGTCACCAGGTCGGCGAGCATCGCGCCGCCGGCGTCCTCATCGAAGACCATCGTGCCGGCGGGCACCCGGACCACCAGGTCGTCGCCGGCGTGGCCGTTCTGATCCTTGCCCCGGCCGGGCTCGCCGTCGCGCGCGATCAGCCGCGGCTGGTACTTGAAGTCCAGCAGCGTCGACATGCCTTCATTGACTTCGAAGATTACGTCGCCGCCGCGGCCGCCGTCGCCGCCAGCGGGACCGCCGAAGGGCCGATACTTTTCGCGCAGGAACGCGACCGCGCCATCGCCGCCCTTGCCGGCGTGCACGTAGACTTTAGCTTCGTCGATGAAACGCATCGTCGTGGAGTGATTATAGCGAGTTGGATAGCGGCTTTGGGTCTGCCTGAGGCAACCCGGACCCGCGCTCGCGATCTCTCCCGATCCGAAGTAGGGCCGGCGTCCCGCCAGCCCAGACCGGCGGGACGCCGGTCCTACTTCCGGATCAGGATAGCTGAGGGTTTCGCCAGCCCCTTCGCGTCTACAGGCACAACTCCGCTAGCAGGCGGATGGCCTCGATTTGGCTGGTGCCGATGAGCATGGTCTTGATCGGCGATGCCTTCCAGGCCTGCAACCGATCGGCGATTCGCTCGCGAGAGCCCAGCAGCGCGACCTCGTCGATGAGCTTGTCGGGCACCAGCGCCATCGCCTCGGCCTTCTTGCCGCTCAAGTAGAGGTCCTGGATTTTGATCGCGGCGTCTTCGTAGCCGAGCCTACGGGTGTAGTCGTTGTAGAAATTCTTGCTGCGCGCGCCCATCCCGCCGATATACAGCGCGAGCATCCCCTTCACCGGCATCCGGCATTTTTCGAGATCGCTGCCGACGACACAGGTGACGAACGGCGCCACGTCGAATTTCGCGGCCTTGCCGGCCACGCCCGACTTGGCGAAACCCTGCTCCAGACCGGACCGGTACAAATCGTAGCGCTCGGGGCTCATCCAGACCGGAATCAGGCCGTCGGCGATCTCGGCGCTGAGCGCGATTCCCTTGGGGCTTATCGACGCGGTGTAAATCGGCATGTCGGCGCGGCCGTGCAGGATACTCTTGAGCGGCTTGCCCAGTCCGGTCGCGCCCGGCCCGTTGTAGGGGATGTTGTATTCCTGGCCGTGATGCTCGACCGGCAGCTCGCGCGCGAGGATCTTGCGAACGATCTGGATGTACTCGCGGGTGCGCTGGAGCGGCTTGCCGTAGGGCATCCCGTGCCATCCTTCGACCACCTGCGGACCCGACGGACCGATTCCCAAAATGAAGCGGCCGCCCGAGAGCGCGTCCATCGTCATCGCGGTCATGGCGGTCATCGCGGGCGTCCGCGCCGGCATCTGCATGATCGCGGTGCCGAGGCGAATCTTGCTGGTCCGGGCGCCGATCCAGGCCAGCGGCGAGATCGCGTCGGAACCGTAGGCTTCGGCGGTCCACACTGAATCGAAGCCGAGCTTATCGGCTTCGATAATCGGTTCGAGGTTCAGCGACCCAGCTCCGCCGAAGTATCCGGCATTCAGTCCCAGACGCATATGGTTTACTCCTTCAATTGACGTGGAAGCGGTGGCCCGAAAATCGAAAGGCCCCACGGTTTCCCGTGGGGCCTTTATACTTCCACTTTGAACCGCAAAGCTACTGAGCCGATACGCCGGCACTTTCGGACGGCTGCGGCTTCGGCTCGACGCTGACGACCTTGCGCTCGCCGCGGGTCTGGTAATTCGTCACGCCGTCGATTTTCGCGTAGATCGTGAAATCACGGCCCATCCCGACGTTGCGTCCCGGATGGATTCGCGTGCCGCACTGGCGGACCAGGATATTGCCCGCCCGGACCGGCTGTCCGCTGTAGATTTTTATTCCGCGCCGCTGCCCCGGGCTATCGCGCCCGTTGCGCGTGGATCCTTGTCCTTTCTTATGCGCCACGGATGGTCTCCCTGTTAGCCAATCAGGCTCCCGGCTGGATCTCCTCGATCTTGAGCAGCGTCAACTCCTGGCGATGGCCGCGCTTGCGGCGGTAATTCTTGCGCCGCTTTTTCTTGAACACGATCACCTTGGTCGCACGCGGCTGCTGCACGATCCTGGCGCGTATCGACGCGCCGGCGACCGTGGGCTTGCCCACGATAGCGGTTCCGTTCCCGCCGACGGCGAGAACGTCCGCCAGCGAGACCTGCGCGCCGACCTCGCCTTCGAGCCGCTCGACGGCGAGTTGATCGCCGACCGCGACTTTATATTGTTTTCCGCCGGTTCTGACAATTGCAAACATGGCCAAACCAGAACCCCATTAGTTATCGGACGGACCGATCGCTGTCAACGCTTGTAACGGTGCGGGTACTGGCCGAATTAGATTGGGCCAGTACCACGGTGCGGTAGCAGGCGGTTTTGACCGCACGGGCCGGCGCGGAGACCGGCCCCTACCCGATGTAGGAGGTTCATTCAGGGTAGTGGCCGGCGTCCCTGCCGGCCATCCGACTCCAAAACCGCCACTACCAGCGCGGCCACGCGGCTCGCCCGGCTCGCAGATTGGGCTCGGAATTGCCGTGGACCGTCCGCAGCAAGGTCCCGCACCTATAGCGTGAATCTCACTACGCTGAACACTATCTCCAGCACGATCAGCAGCGCGACGGCGACTTCGAGCAGAACCAGCCGGCGATCCCGGGCCACGTCGAGCACGAGTTCGAGCGCCTCCTGGATACTATGCAGCTCGGATTCCAGCGCTGCGTAGCGATCGATAAGGTCGAACTCGTCGCGCAGGTCATCGTAGATCCGGTCCATCGCGGGGTCGTCCCAGGTCGCGTCCGGCTTGTCCAGCAGGTGCAGCACGGAAAGTACTTCGGTGCGCGTGGAAATCGCTTCACCGATAAAGCGATGCAACGGGCGGGTGCGGAACGGGACGGTTCCTTTCTCCGCGAGTTGCTGCACGAGCGTGTTGGTCCGGGCGAACAGGTCCTGGACGATCCGCTCGTAGTATTCCATCGCCGCGCTCTGCGCGACGGTCAATGCGACCACCGCCTCGCGCGCCGCGGTCATGCGATCGACGTGCAGCGTGCCGTCGACGATTCCGGTTTGGAAGCTCGAGTCTTCGATAACCGAATAGTCCTCGCGCACAACCTTGGTCGTGAGCTTGGGACTCGCCTGACGCAGCGGGGCCAATTCCGCGTCCCTGCGCTCGGGCGGGACGTTGCGCATTACGACCGCGCCGAACGGATAAATGTAAATTCCGCCGTCAGGCTCCAGCGGCATGTATAGTTCGTGGGCGCTGATTCTGGCTCGGGGGAAGAACGGAGATAGCTGCTTCAGAGAGAGATTCTCTTCAAAGGCAACCGCATAGAACTGATGAGCCCGAGCAGCCACGAGGGCCGAATTTTATCGCATCGCGATGTCCCTGTCTCTCTACCTTCCGCTCCACACAATCGCGATGGCACCGGGAAAACGTGCACAAGCTCCTAGGTCTGCAAGCGGTTGATTCCGTCGAAGGCGGCGTTTTTGTAGCACTCGGCAAGCGTCGGATAGTTGAAGACCGTGCGGATGAAATAGTCGAGCTTGCCGTCCAGCGCCATCACGGCTTGCCCGATATGAACCAGCTCGACCGCGCCGTCGCCGATCGCGTGCACGCCGAGCAGCTTCAAGGTCTCGCGATGGAAGATCAGCTTGAGCATCCCGATCGTGTCGCCGAGAATCTGCCCGCGCGCGATCTCGCGATAGTTGGCCTTGCCGATCTCGTACGGCACGCCGGCTTCGGTCAGCTCATCTTCAGTACGGCCGACGAACGAGATTTCCGGGATGGTGTACACGCCGTAGGGAAAGAGCTCGGGAGTGTGCGCGGTCTCGAGGCCAAAGGCATGACAGGCGGCGATCCGCCCCTGCTCCTTTGAGGTGGAAGCGAGGCTCGGGAAGCCGATCACGTCGCCGGCGCCATAGATCGAGGGGACTTCCGACTGGAAGAACTGGTTCACCTTTATCCGCCCGCGATCGTCCGTCTTTACGCCGATCGCGTCGAGGTTGAGCTTCAACGTCGCGCCGGAGCGGCCGGTGCTGCATAGCACCTTGTCGCTTACTATCTGCTTGCCGCTGACGAGCTTGACCCGAACGCGCTTGCCGTTGGCATCTTCGATCAACTCGACGCAATCGACTTCCTCTCCCAGCCGCAGCGTGACCCGATTCTCGCGGAGATGGTAGGTGAGCGCCTCGACGATCTCCGAGTCGATAAACGGCAACAGGCGGGCGCGCTTGTCAACCACCGTGACGCGGACGCCGAGGGCGGCAAACATGCTCGCGTATTCACATCCGATCACCCCCGCTCCGATCACGGTGAGGGTCTGCGGCAACCCGTCCATCAGCAGGATGTCGTCGGCGGAGAAGACGCATTTCCCGTCCAGCGGCATCCGGGGATCGCGCACCGCTTCGGTTCCCACCGCCAGCAGGACCTTGTCGGCGGTGACCTCGCGCGAGCCTGCGCCGTTGCCGAGACTGAGACGCAACGTGTGCGCATCCTGGAACGAAGCCTCGGCGTGCGTCAGCTCGACGTTGTTGCGTTGCAACTGATGGCGCATCACGTTCAACTTCATGGCGGACCACCGGATCGACCCGGAAGAGCAGGTCTTGCAGGGTGATTTTTTCCTTGACTTTGTAGGACTCGCCGTAGATCGCATGCTCGCGATAGCCGGAGAGATAGAGCACGGCCTCGCGCATGGTCTTGCTCGGAATCGTGCCGACGTTCATGCAGATTCCGCCGACGATCGCCTTGCGCTCCACGACCATCACGCGCTTGCGCAACTTGGCTGCCTGGATCGCGCCATGATGCCCCGCCGGACCGGATCCGATCGCTATCAGGTCGTATTCGAAATCAGCCATCCAGACTCCTCGGCCGCCACCTCGGGAGCGGACGGCGCTCCCACACTGTCATATCCCGGCTAGATTAAGAGGTTGTGACGCTACAGTGTCCATTTCCTGAGACAGGCTATCGAAGCAACCTCGGTCCGTTGGACGGAAGCCTACATGATGAAAAGCATCTCCTGATACGTCGCCAGCGGCCACAGATCGTCGGCAACCATGCCTTCGAGCGTGTCGGCGGTTTTACGCGCCGCCGCCATCGCGGGGATCACCTCGTGGCACAGATGAGCCGCGTGTTCGAGCTTCGTCTTGCCTCCATGGGATGCCAACACCTTTTCGAGCTTTGCGATCCCATCCTGCAACTCCTTCACCAGCGCGGTGATCTTATCCAGCGTGTCGGTGTCGAAGGTGTAGCCCACCGCCTTAAGGCTCGCGCAGGTCGCGGCCAGCTCGCCCTGATAACGGATTGCTGCGGGGAAGATGATGGTCTTCGCCATCTCGATCGCGGTGCGCGCTTCGAGTCCGACGGTAAGACAGTACTGTTCGAGGTACACGTCCATCCGGCTGTGCAGCTCCCGCGCCGTGAGCACCTCGTAATGCTCAAACAATTCGGTGGTTTCCTTGCTACCGAGCACGGGGAGCGCCTCCACGCACGAGCGCAGGTTGGGCAGGCCGCGCTTTTCGGCTTCCGCGTGCCACGCCTCTGTATAGCCATTGCCGTTATAAACGATGCCGCCGTGCTCTTTGATAATCTCTTCGAGGATTTTCTGAACCGCCCCGTTGAACTTGCCGGGGTCGCCCGCAACCTCTTTCTCCAGGCGGGTGGCGATATAGTCGAGTGACTCGGCCATGATGGTGTTCATCGCTACCAGCGGTCCAGAGATCGATTGCGACGATCCCACGGCTCGGAATTCGAAACGATTCCCGGTGAAGGCGAAGGGGCTGGTGCGGTTGCGGTCGCCGGGATCCTTGGGGAGCGTGGGCAGGGTGTCAACGCCGACCATGAGCGTTTCTTTCCCCTTCGAGCTCTTGGCGCCGCCCTTGGCCACCTGATCGAAAATGTCCGTGAGCTGCTCACCCAGGAAGACCGAGATAATTGCCGGCGGCGCCTCATTGGCGCCGAGCCGATGATCGTTGGAGGCGGTCGCGACCACGGCTCGCAGCAGCCCGCTCCATCGATGGACCGCACGGATGACCGCCGCGCAGAAGACCAGGAACTGTGCGTTGGCGTGCGGTGTATCGCCCGGGTCGAGCAGGTTGCCCTGGGTTGCGTTGCCGAGCGAGAAGTTGACATGCTTGCCCGATCCGTTGATGCCTGCAAAGGGCTTCTCGTGCAGCAGGCAGGCCATGCCGAATTTTTCGGCCACCCGCTTGAGCGTGACCATCAGAAGTTGCTGATGATCACTCGCCACGTTGGCGTTCTCGAACATCGGCGCGAGTTCGAACTGGCCTGGCGCGACCTCATTGTGCCGCGTCTTGGCTGGAATTCCGAGCTTGAACAGCTCGCGCTCGCTCTCGAGCATGAAGCCGAGCACTCGGTCGGGGATGGCACCGAGGTAATGATCCTCGAACTCCTGGCCCTTGGGCGGCGGCGCCCCGAACAGCGTGCGTCCGGTCGCCAGCAGATCCGGCCGCGAGAAAAAGAAGTGCCGGTCGATCAGGAAATACTCCTGCTCGGCCCCAGCGTACGAAACCACCGTGGCCGGATCCTTATGACCGAAGAGCTTCAGAATCCGCTGGGCCTGCTTGTTCAGCGCCTGCAGTGAGCGCAGCAGCGGAGTCTTTTTGTCCAGCGCCTCGCCGGTCCACGATACAAACGCGGTCGGAATGCACAGCGTCATTCCGTTGGGGGTTTCGAGGAGATAGGCCGGACTGGTTACGTCCCAGGCCGTGTAGCCGCGGGCCTCGGCGGTAACGCGGATGCCGCCGTTGGGGAAGCTCGACGCGTCGGGTTCACCCTGGATCAGCGTCTTGCCGCCGAACTCGGCTATCGCACCGCCCTCGGAGTCGGGCGAGAGGAAGCTGTCGTGTTTCTCGGCCGTGAACCCGTGTAGCGGATAAAACACATGCGAATAGTGGGTGGCTCCTTTCTGGATCGCCCATTCCTTCATCGCCGAGGCGACGCCGTCCGCGATCGACGGGTCCAGGGGCGATCCCGTATCGATGGTGCGCAGCAACGATTTGTACACCGGCTTGGGGAGCCGGTCCTTCATCACCGACTTGTTGAAGACGTTGGCGCCGAACAGCTCACTGGCCGAGACGTTCGCGAATGACAGGGGCGCCGCGACCGAATGGTAGGTGGTGACGGCCTCGATAGCCTGCAGACGTGCCGAGCTTCCGCTCAAGATGGTATCCTCCGCGGTTTGGGTTATCGCGGGAAGATCATGGGGAGCTTCCCGGAGTTAACCCGCCACTAAATGCAAAGACCGCGCCCTGCGGGATCCGAGCGGGGTCTCAACCGATCGAGGGAAGTTCCTTTGATCAGCACGTCATAAGATGCCTTCATTTCGCTCAAGATGCGCGGCAGATGGGCAATGGGTCGAAGCTCAGCGCCGCGTACAGGTTCGGGAAAACCAGCGCCGCGGCCTCGTGCCGGCGGTCTCGAAATCGACACTTTTCGCCTTATGGAGTAGGCTCCTGCAATGCGAAGAAGCATCGCGGCCGTGGCGATTGTGTGGGTTCTGATCGCGGCGCCGTCACGCGCGCTGTTCGCCAATTCGACGGCGATGCCAGCGGCTCGGCGCTCTGCGACTCCAACCGCGACGCGGCGCGGCACACCAACGCCGATGCCAACTGCGGTCGCGAGTCCATCTCCAACCGCAACTGCAACCCCAACCGCGATGGCGAGTGCAACCATCACCGCAACGGCAACGTTAACTCCAACCCCTACGTCGATCCCGATCCCAACCGCGACTGGGACCGCAGTGGCGATTCCGGCCGTATACAAGGCGCTCTACGGCTTCCTGCAGAAAAACATCAACCAGAGCAATACGGTCCTCAATTCGGTGGACAAGGGGCAGACCAATCCGGTTACCTTGGGAACCGAGCTGCTGCCCGCCAACGGCAATGTCGGCCCGGGGCTGCTCGCAGCCACCGCGATGAATGGTGTCGACGCCTACCTCGACGCGCTCCAGGCTCTAAACGTCCAGGGCGTCACGGTCGCCGTCTCCTATCCGCTGATTCTTCCGTCGTTCGCGAACAGCGAGCAGTATCTGACGTTCTTCGAGGACGTGGCGGCGGACGTTCACCAGCGCGGCCTGAAGCTGGATGTCGAGACCGGCCCGATTTTTCCCGAACAGGGTATTACGGTCAGCTACAAGGGCCTGACTGCGGCCCAGTATGCCAAAAACAAGAACCAGATCGCCCAGATGATCATCGATGATCTGGCGCCCGATTGGCTGAACCTGGGCTCCGAGCCCGACACCGAAGCCAGCCTGCTGAGCCTGCCTCAGCTCAATACTCCGGCGGGATGGACCGCCTATGTGAACGCTGCGATGGCGGGACTTGAGCGCGGGAACACCAAGGTCGAAGCCGGAATCGGCACCTGGGGGAATATCGCGATCGCGCAAAGCCTGGTGAAAACCGACCTCGATACGATCGCGATCCATTTCTATCCGATCACCAGCACCGCAGACATCATGACGGCCCTGCAGGTCGCGACGCTGGCCCAAAAAAATGGCAAGAGCATGACGATGGACGAGGCCTGGCTGTACAAGAGCGAGTCGTTTGCCGGCGGCGACGCTTACAATGTCTTCAAGCTCGATCCCTTCAACTTCTGGGCGCCGCTGGATCAAGCCTACCTGGGAACGATGGTCCGCCTGTGCCAGCTCGAGAATATCGAGTACATCTCACCCTTCTGGTCGCTCTACTTTTTCGCCTATCTCAATTACAGCCCCTCTATCGTCGGCGAGTCCTATCCTATGGTGAGGACGCTGTCCGAGCAGGCCGCGGCTCAGGCCGTCGAAAAGGGGGAGACGACGTCCACCGGCCAGTACTACGGCGGTCTGGTGAATCAATAGCCCGCCGCGACCTGTGGCACTCAACCTTGCCGGAGGCTAGTGGTCAGGTTGTTCGGCGGGCGGCTTCCATTTCACTGGTCACGCCGAGAAGAACTTGCCGAGCGGTTCGGAGAGCTGCCCGGCGTCGTGCCGGCCGAGCTCTATCAGGTGATCTACGTAGCAGCGGTCGAAGAGGAGATACGAAAGCAGGTCGGCTTCGCCGACGGCGCCACGGCCGGCGTAGCGGGCCACATTGCGGCTTAACCATTCGCGGGTGCTACGGCTGCGCGACTGGTGTTCGAGACACTCGGCTGCGATCGCGCCGATATCCTTCGATGGCCGCAGGAACAGATTCTCGACGATGCGGTAGGGCGCGTTGCGCGCCGTCACGATCGGCTCGTTGATCTGTTCCAGGAACTCCGGACCGTAAGCCTTGACGCCACGCTCGAGGATGGCGTTGAAAAGCCTGAGGCGATCAACGTCGTGCTCAACACGGTCCAGCAGCATCGCGTTCAGCGCCTTGCCGCTGAGGTAGGTCAGGCTCGAATAATTCGCCACTCGCTCGCGCGCGATGTGATCCTCCTCGTAGGCCGAGCGCTGGTAGCGAAGCCCGATCACCAGAACCCGGTTGGCTCCCAGCCGCAGCGCCGGCGCCAGCGGTGTATTCAGACGAAGCCCGCCGTCGTAGTAATAGGCGCGATCGATGCGAACCGCGGGGAAGATCAGCGGGATCGCTGCCGAGGCGAGCGCGTGTTCGGGACCGATGCGGGCTGAACGAGCGATCACGAAGGGATTGCCTGCCCATTGCGGCATGCTGCCGCCGGGACTGTCCACGAACACCACGGAGCGGCCAGTGGCGATCTCGGTGGCAGCCACCGCCAAGGCGTACAGCCGGCCCTCGTCGAGATTGCGCTGAAGCTCACTCCACGGTATCTGCTCGCGCACGATAGACTCGAGCAGGGTCGTGTCGAACAGGCCCGGCAGCCGGTCCGGCGCCTTATCCTCTCGGGCGGGCAGCCATCCGCTCGCCCTGCCCAATCCGAGCAGACGCCATGGTACGCGAACGGCGTCCGTTAGGCCGACCGGGAAGACCTTCTCGAACGACAACGAGCGCCAGAGCTCGGTAAGACGCCGGCCCGCGTCTGGGTCGTCCTGCATGGCAGCCACCCAGCATGCGTGGATCGCCCCGACGCTGGTGCCAGTGACGATGTCGAAATGGATCGGACGTCCGAGCAGCTTCGGGAGTTCCTCGAAGAGGTAAGAAAGCACCCCCGCCTCGTAGGCGCCGCGCGCGCCGCCGCCCGACATGACGAGGCTGATGCGCGCGGTTGACGTAGCCGATCCCATTCCTCTCTCAGGTCGAGCGCTCGATCGATATCAATATCTTGTCCTCTATATGGACCCACCCGCTAGCGAAAGCCGCCCATGACGCCGATCGGATCGGACGCGGATCGAATGGGCCGATCGACAGGGTTGACAAGTACGCTCGATGGCGCAGGCTAAATGGGCGGTCCGGAATCGCGTGCATGGCGCCTGGGTTGCCGTGACGCGTGGCCGCCATCATGAAGTTCCTACCCCTGGTCGTTCGAAACCTGTTTCGCAACCGCCGGCGGACGCTGCTTACCGTCGCGGCGGTCGCCGTTTCGATTTTCGTGTTCGCCGCGCTGATGAGCCTGCCGGGCGTGGTAGACCAGATCCTGCGCGATCGCGCCGGTTCATTGCGATTGGTCTGCTACAACAAGGCGGGCTTTTTCTACTCGCTGCCCGAGGCGTACCGCCGCCGGATAGCGTCGATGCCCCACGTCGTGGCAGTGTCGGGCGAAAGCCTGTTCATGGGGGCGTATCGCGACCCGAAGGATCTGATCCCCAGCGCAGCTATCGATCCCGAGGAAGTGGAGGAAATCTGGCCCGATTGGGCGATCTCACGCGAAGCGGCAGATCGGTTTCGCCGCGATCGGAGCGGCGCGCTGGTCGGAGCCACCCTGATGAGGCTGTATCGATGGAAGGTCGGCGACCAGGTGACACTGCGCGGAACGATCTATCCGATCGACATCCAGGTCGAAATTGTCGGCACGCTGGGGGACAAGGCGCCGCCCATCGCGCTGCTGTTCCGCCGCGATCGTCTGGACCAGGTGCTCGGCCGGCCGGGGACCGTCAACCTGCTCTGGATCAAGGTCGATTCGTCGCGCTCAATCCCGGGCGTGATCGCGCAGATCGACCAGCAGTTCGCCAACTCAGCGGGAGAAACCCGGACCGAAACCGAACTGGGAGTGTCGTTGAGCCAGATGGGCGGCTATCGACTGCTGCTCGACGGCGCCAGAGTGCTCGCGGTCATCGTGATGCTCGCGATCGCATTGGTCAGCGCCAACACCGCCGCGATGTCGGTCCGGGAGCGCCGCCAGACGCTCGCGGTAATGCGGGCCATCGGCTTCACGCGTGAAGTCCTGCTCTGCTGCCTGGCCGCCGAGGGGTTGCTGCTCGGCGTCGTGGCCGGCTCGTTCGGATGCCTGGCCGCCTTCGCGGTTATCAGGCTGATTCCCCGCTTTTCGAGTTCACTCGGGCCGCTCGCGCTGGTGTTCGCGCTCCCGCGCCGGGTCCTGCTGCAAAGCTTCGCAGTCGCTGTCTCGATTGGAATTCTGAGCAGCCTGGTGCCGGCGGTGCTCGCGCTCCGCCGTGACATTCCCGGGGAGCTTCGCGCCGTGGTGTGATCGGCCTTCAGGTCAATTGCGCTTGGCGGCGCGAAAGCAAAATCGCAGTTGCAACCGGAACACCAATTCCGACGCCGAGAGACAAGACAATGATTACGATTGAGGGCCGGTTGGAGCCTCGCGCGCTGAACACGCTGAAAAGGATCATGTTCACGATCACATATCCCGCATAAGCGTACGCGAGCGGCAGCGCCCATCGGCGCATCCGCCAGATCCCGGCCGCATAGACGACAAGGAAAATTCCGAACAGCGGTGCGAGGATCGCGTTGGTTATCCCGGCCGTCTTGATACCGAAAATAACCAGGCCGGCACTGGGATCGCCGAGATGGAGCGGTTTCAGGAAATCCGAGATCGCGAGCACGACGAACAGGATCGCGAAGACGGTCAGCGCTGGGCCGCGGGATTGTTCCATCGGCAAGCCTCCACTAGGAATCGGCAATCACGCACGCCTTCGCGATCAACTCGCCGGCTTGTAGGTCGCTATCCACCAGGTGTTGCCCGACGAGTCTTTCACTCCGGCGACCCGATCGCCCCAGGTCTGATCGGCCGGCTCCCGGAGCGAAGCCGCGCCTAGGCTTACCGCGCGCTTGTAGGTTGCGTCGACATCGGGAACGTAGAGGTAAACTGCGGCGGACATCGACCGATCGGAGAAGTAGCCGTTGCCGAGCAGCAGGTGCGCGTCGCCGATTTTGGCCTCGGCGTGGAAATTTCCGGCTTCGCCCGGCGTGGGATTATGAGTCACTTCGGCTCCGAATGCGCGCTTGAGGAAGTCGATCAAGTCGAGCTTCGCGTAAAGATACGGAGTGATCGCAGTATAGCCGGGCTGGATGTATTTTGCTGTGCCGTTCATCTGGATAGCTCCTTTGGTCTCAGACTCAAAACACTCTACCGCCCGATAGTCAACTGAACAGCCGATGGCACGCAGCCGTGATCAGAGATCATCAGCGGCGCTCGAACTGCTTGGCGCCGTACAGTATCGATCGCGCCTTGTCGTCGAGCGGCTGCTGCGGCAGGTCGGCCATCACTGCGAGACCGCGCTTCACGGCGGGACGCTCTGAAATCGCCTCGAGCCAGCGCTTGAAGTTGGGCCGGCTCTCGAGCTGTTCCGGCTCACGCCGTGTGCCGACTACCCACGGGTAGGTTGCGATGTCGGCGATCGAGTAGTCTGTCGCCAGGTATGGGGACTGGCCAAGGCGCCGGTCCATCACATCGAGCAGGCGCCGCGACTCGTTGGTGTATCGTTCGATCGCGTACGGAATCTTCTCGGGCGCGGCACGCACAAAATGGCCGCGCTGGCCGAACATCGGACCGACGTTCGCCATCTGGAACATCAGCCACTGTACAACTTCATAGCGCGCGCGGATTTCGGACGGCAGAAGCTGGCCGGTCTTCTCGCCCAGATAGAGCAGGATCGCGCCCGACTCGAACAGCGCAAGCGGCTTGCCGCCGGGTCCGTCGGAATCGACGATCGCGGGCATCCGGTTGTTGGGGCTGATCTTCAGGAATTCCGGCTTGAACTGATCCCCCTCGCGAATGTTGACCGGAACGATCCGGTATTCCAGCCCCGTTTCTTCGAGAAAAATCGTGATCTTGTGTCCGTTCGGCGTAGGCCAATAGTAGAGGTCAATCATTTTTGTTCTCCCTTCGGTTCGCGCACTTTATTTCTCCTTTCAGTTCGCGAATGCTTCAAGAATTCTCGCTCGATAGTGATCCTGCTCTTCGGTCGTGGTCTGCGTTGACGGCACCGCCAGAATGACCGTATCCAGCAGGCCCTCACGCGACTTGATCCGCTCGCGCACCCGATCGACTGGGCCGACGGCGGCGAATGCGTCGATCATCTCGCGAGGGATCTTCTCGATCGCTTCTTGCAGGTTGCCGGCCTTCTGCAACGTCCTGACTTCTTCGAGCACATGACCGAAGCCTTCGGCGGTCATGATGTCATCGTAGATGCGCGCCCAGATCGAAAACAGGAAGGTGCGAGCCGCCACCCGATAGGCCGTTGCGAGGTCGTCGTCGATCACAGTAAAGCACTGGCCCAGGGCCTCGAATCCCGAGCGGTCGCGGTTGGAGATCTTCAGCCCCGATGCTACTGCGGGCAGCACATTCTCGCGCACGTGGCGCGGCGAAAACATCGGGTTGCCGATCAGGCCATCGGCCAATTCGCCCGTGAGTTGAACCATCTTTGGTTTCACGGCGGCTATATAAACCGGAAATCGCGCGCGCGGCTGTGCGGTTCGGCGCGGAGTGAAGTCGCGTGCGCGCACGTGATAGTAAGTCCCCTGAAATTCGATCGGCCCGCCCATCGGCGACTTTTCGGTGATCAGGCGAACGAGCTGGATGTACTCGCGCATCTGGCTCACCGGCTTGCCCGCGTCGTGACCGGCATACCAGTTGTTGTTGCGGTTCGGATGAGCCACGCCAAGACCAAGGATGAAGCGGCCGCCGCTGAGGTAGTCGAGATCGAGCGCGGCGAACGTGATCATCACCGGGCTATGCGCGAATGCCAGCACAATTCCCGCGCCAAGCTTGATGCGGCTGGTGGCAGGAGCCACCAACCCCAGCGGGATGAGGGCCGAGTTGACGAACTCGCCTTGCCAGATGGAATCGAAGCCAGCCGCTTCGATCGAGCGGGCCGATTCGGTAATGCGCGCCGGCGGACCGGACGACAGAAACATCCCGTATTTCATCGCGCGAGTATCTCCGACCGCGCCGATCGCTGTGAGGTCAACCGCCGGCCAGCGCGGCCTCGACGAAATCCAGCCGATCGTTGCCCCAATACAGTTCGCCATCGACAAAAAACGCCGGAGCGCCGAATACGCCGCGCGCCACCGCAAGATCGGTGTTCGCCCTGAGCTTGTCCTTGACTTCCTGGTGCTCGATCAACTCCAGGAGCAATGCGCCATCGAGTCCCGCCGCATCAAGCGCCGCACGGATCACCGCGTCGTCGTCGAGTTTCAGTTCCTGTTCCCACATGCCGGCGAACATCGCGCGATGGTAGCGCGGGAAAAGGCCGCGCATCTGCGCCGCGATCGCGCCGCGCATGATCTTCATCGTGTTGACGGGAAAATGCGGATTGAGCTTGAAGGGTACGCCGTAGCGCCTGACCCAGCGCCTCAGGTCGAGCCCGCCGTACTTGAGCTTGGCCGGCACCGGCGAATTCGCCGGCGATTGATTGCCGGTCGCCTTGAACACTCCGCCCAGCAGCATCGGAATATAGATGATGGTAGCGCTTGTGCGCGCCGCCAGTGCGGCGAGCTGGGAGTCGGCCATGTAACTCCACGGACTTCCGTAGTCGAAAAAGAACTCCAGATCCTTTCCCATCGCGCCGCCTCCGGGCATTGTGCTCCCGGTCTATCACGAGGCTGTCAAGCTTGCACGAGGCTCTGAAGCTTGCGAACCGGCGCCCGCCGTCCCATGGACCCCGGCGATTGCGGGCGCTTTGCGTGCGGATTGCTGCGATATCAGGATGAAGGCTGAGCGCGGGCGGGCGGACATGTTCATCTTCAAATTGATCGGCTCGATCGTGATGCAGGTCGCGATCTTTGGCGTGCTGCTTTTCGGGCCGGCCGGGACTCTGGAGTGGTGGCGTGCATGGGTGTTCCTCGGCGTCGTCTTCATCGCGGGGGCCGTAACGATGTTCGGCGTGTTTCCAGGCCGCGAGGAGTTGCTCAACCAACGCCTCAAGCTGCCGATACAAAAGCGACAGCCGCTCGCTGACAAGATCCTGACGCCGATTTTCGTGGCCTCGTTTTTCGGCTTGACGGTTTTCATTCCGCTGGACGTGTTCCGATTTCATCTGATGGGCACGCCGGGACCGGTGGTCTCGTTTCTGGGGCTGGTCCTGTTCGTTGCCGGATGGGCGATCGCCGGCCTCTCGCTAAGAGAGAACGCGTTCGCCGCGCCGGTAGTGAAATATCAGGAGGAGCGACAGCAAAAGGTGATCGATACCGGGGTCTACGCGATAGTGCGTCATCCGATGTATGCCGGTGGGCTCCTGGTGATCATCGGGATGCCGCTGTGGCTGGAATCCAACGCCGCCGCGCTGCTCTCGGTGATTCCGATCGCGATGCTCGCGCTGCGAATCCTGATCGAGGAGCGGCTCCTCAAGCGCGAACTCCAAGGCTACGATCTATATGTCCAGAGAGTCCGGTACCGGCTATTCCCGTTTGTGTGGTGAGGACGAGGTTGCACCGCAAGTTTTCGACAGCCAAGATATTCGCGCTGGTGTCCATGGTTTGGTTGAGCACGACGGCCGGGATTTTCGTGAGAAGGCAGTTTTTGAAGGACGCCAGCCTCCGGAGCCAATGCCGGTGAAGAGACGGCTCGTCTATATCGCGACCGGGGCTATGGCCTCGATGCTGTGGAATGCAGGCTGCCACAAGCCTGCCCCGGTGGCGCCGACACCGACTGTCCTCGTGGCCGAGGTGATCAAAAAAGATGTGCCCATTTACTCAGAGTGGGTCGGTACAACTGTGGGCTTTGTCGACGCGCAAATCCGCGCGCGAGTGCAAGGCTACCTGCTGAAGCAAAATTATGAAGACGGCCGCGCCGTCAAGGCCGGGCAGCTCCTGTTTCAGATCGACCCCCGCGATTACCAGGCGGCGCTCGACCAGGCGCAAGGAGCACTGGCCCAACAACTGGCAAATCTCCAAAAGAACAAGCTCGACTTGGGCCGTTTCAAACCCTTGGCTGCCGAAGGCGCGGTGAGCCGCCAGGAGTTGGATGACACCGAGCAGGCCACGCGCGCTAGTCAGGCAGAGGTTGAACTCGGCGCAAGCCGACCTCGAGACCGCAAAGCTCAACCTCGGATGGACTCAAGTCATGTCGCCAATCGACGGGATTGCCGGGATTGCCCCGGTCCAGGTCGGCGATTTGGTTACGCCTTCGACGCTTCTGACCACGGTGTCGCAGGTTGATCCGATTAAGGTCGACTTTCCGATCAGCGAGCAGGAGTACCTGCGTCACGCCGATCGCATCAAGGAACATCAGGCCAAAGGCCGGTCGAAGGACGAGCCGGATCTGGAGCTGATTCTTGGCGACGGAACCGTTTACAAATATCCGGGCCATTATTATCGGGTGAACCGCCAGATCGACATCCAGACCGGCACCATCGAGGTGCAGGGGCTGTTCCCCAATCCCGAGGCAATCCTGCGTCCGGGTCAGTATGCCAAGGTCCGCGCGGCGGCCGACATTCGGCATAACGCGCTGCTGGTACCGCAGCGCGCGGTGGCGGAAACCCAGGGCCAGTATCAAGTGGCAGTGGTGGGTTCCGACAATATCGTGACGATGAAGAATGTGACACCCGGTGATCGGGTGGGCAGCCTATGGATAATTGACGACGGCCTGAGCGCCGGCGAGCGCGTGGTCACCGAGGGTTTGCAGGAGGTCAAAGACGGAATCGAAGTGATTCCGCAGCCTGAGCCGGCAGATTCATCGTCTCCTTCGCCGGCCTCGCCGGATCACGGCGGGCAATCCTCCAACGCTGCGCCTCAATTGAGAGAACGCCGGCCTCGTGTCTAGATTTTTCATCCATCGGCCTATTGTCGCGATGGTGGTCGCGATAGTTTTCGTGCTCGCCGGCGCCGTCATGATCCTGCGGCTCCCGGTGGCGCAATTCCCGGAGATTGTCCCTCCCAAGATTCAGACCTCGGCAGTATACACCGGCGCCGACGCGCTTACGGTCGAACAGTCGGTAGCGACTCCGATCGAGGAGCAGGTCAACGGCGCCAAGAACATGATCTACATGCAGTCGATCAATGGTTCCGACGGCACCATGACGCTGCAGGTCAGCTTTGAAGTCGGCACCGACGTGGATCTCGATCAGGTGCAGGTCCAGAACCGCCTGGCGCAGGCAACTTCCAGCCTGCCCAGCGACGTGAACGCATACGGCCTTACCACGCAACAGACCGTTGGGATCCCGTTGCTGGTTTTCACGGTCCGGTCGCCGAAGCGGACCTGGGACCAGACGTTTCTATCGAACTATGTCGCTATCAACATTGAGGATGAACTGGCGCGCATTCCTGGAATAGGGCAGGTACGGATCTTCGGCGCGGCCAATTACGCGATGCGGGTATGGGTCGCGCCGGACACCCTGGCCAAACTGCAACTCACGGTCAAGGACATCGCAAACGCGATCGCGGCGCAAAACGTGGTCAATCCCTCCGGCAGGCTGGGCGATGAACCCGCGCCGCCGGGGCAGGAATTTACCTATACTGTGCGCGCGCAGGGCCGCCTGCTGAGCGCGGAAGAATTCGGCGACATCATTCTACGCGCCAATCCCGACGGCTCGATGGTGCGGCTCAAGGAACGTCGCCAGGATCGAACTTGGCGCCCAGAGTTATACACAGCAGGCGACCACCAACGGGGTGCCATCGGCGGTGGTCCTGCTCTACCAGAATCCGGGTTCCAACGCGCTCGAAGCAGCCAACAAAGCCAAGAAGAAAATGGCGGAGCTCGCGCAGCACTTTCCGTCCGATATGGAACAGACGCTGGTCCTCGACACCACAGTTCCGATTATCGAGGGCGCGAAGGAAATCGCCAAGACCTTGCTGGAAGCGATCGGCCTGGTCGCACTTGTCGTATTCATCTTCCTCCAGAGCTGGCGAGCCACGCTGATCCCGCTGGTTACGGTTCCGGTCTCGCTGATCGGCGCATTCATGTTCTTTCCCGCGGTTGGCTTCACCACCAACAGCCTGTCGCTATTGGGTCTGGTGCTGGCGGTGGGACTCGTGGTCGACGACGCCATCGTTGTGGTCGAAGCAATCGAAGTCAAAATCGAGCAGGGCAGGTCGCCGCGCGATGCCGCGATCGAGGCGATGGACGAAGTTGGCGGCGCGCTGGTCGGTATAGCGCTCGTTCTGTCGGCGGTCTTTATTCCCGCCGGCTTTTTGGTGGGAATCACCGGCTCTCTTTACCGCCAATTTGCCCTGACCATCGCATTCTCCGTCATCGTCTCCGCCTTCAATGCACTCACGCTCAGCCCCGCTCTGGGTGCGATGTTGCTCAAGCCCAAAGGCGGCCAGACCGCAAGCGGGCCGCTGCGGCGGTTCTTCGCCTGGTTCAACCGGGGGTTTTTGCGCATCACCAACGGCTACGTCCGAGCCTGCGGCATGCTCATGCGCAAGCTTGCGCTCGCAATCCTGTTGTTGATTGGATTTGCGGTGCTCGCGGGAGGATTGGGCAGAATCGTCCCGAGTTCTTTCCTCCCGGACGAGGATCAAGGCTACTTCATCATGAATGTGCAACTGCCAGAGGCGGCATCGCTCCAGCGCACGGCCGCGACGATGAGAGCGATCGACGGGATCCTGAGCCACGAGCCCGGAGTTCGCTATTTCAGCGGAATTGCAGGCTACAGCCTTCTGTCGCAGGTCAGCAGCACGAATTCCGGTGTCTATTTCTGCCAGCTCATACCCTATGAGCAGCGGAAAAAGCGTCAGCTCTTTTCGCAAGCGATCGTGGAATCCGTGAACCGCAAACTCGCCACGCTGCCTGAAGCGCGTGCGTTTGCGTTCCCGCCGCCCGCTATCCCCGGCATCGGCCAGGCGGGGGGCATTGACCTGATGGTCCAGGACAGAGCCGGTCAGTCGGTCGATTATCTTTGGGACAATACGCTCAAATTTCTTGCCGCCGCCAAAAAGAGACCCGAGCTCGGCAGGATGAACGTGCTTTTCAATCCCGCTACCCCGCAGCTGTTTGCGGGTCTGGACAGGGAAAAGGTCTTCAAGCTCGGCCTCTCCACCAAGGATGTTTACAGTGCTCTCCAGACCTTGCTGGGCGGTCTGTACGTGAACCAGTTCAACCGCTTCGGCAGAGTGTGGAAGGTCTTCATCGAAGCCGAGCCGAACTACCGACTGACGCCGCGGGATGTGGGCCAATTCTATGTCCGTAATCGAACGGGCGTCATGGTGCCGCTCTCAACGCTGGTCGACATGACGAAAGCCTCGGGCCCGCAGTTCACGACCCGCTTCAACGAGTATCGCAGCATTGAGGTCTTTGGCGTGCCGGCGCCCGGGCACAGCGCCGGTGACGCGATGAGAGCGATAACCGAAGTAGCCAAGCAGGTGCTGCCGCGCGACATGGGAATCGCGTGGAACGGAATGAGCTACCAGCAATCGGTGGCGGGTGGCGCGGCGGGAGTGTTCGCGCTCTCGCTGATGTTCGTGTTCCTGATTCTGGCGGCGTTGTACGAGAGTTGGTCACTGCCGTTCAGCGTGCTCCTGAGCACTCCGGTTGCGGTGTGCGGCGCGTTTTTCGGGCTGTGGGCGCGGAGACTCGACAACGACGTGTATGCGCAAATCGGATTGATCATGCTGATCGGTCTTTCGGCCAAGAATGCGATCCTGATCGTTGAATTTGCGCGCGCCGAGCTCGAAAAGGGCGAAGCGCTGATCGACGCAGCGCTCAACGGCGCACGCTTGCGCCTGCGGCCGATCCTGATGACCTCGTTTGCATTCATCATCGGATTGCTGCCGCTGTGGACCGCGATCGGCGCCGGTGCGGCGGCCCGGCGTCTCATCGGCACCGTCACGATCGTCGGCATGATGTTCTCGAGCGCCTTCGCGATCCTGCTGGTGCCGGCGCTGTTCGTGCTCGTCGAGCGGCTTGCCGGCGGGCGCCGGAGCGGATCTCCCGAAGTCGCAACGAAGCCGGCGCCGGCGCCGAGCAGCGAGCCGGCGCGCAAAGCCGGATAGGGAGTCAACCCCATTACGCTCCGCAGATTGACGTTCGCGCTGTTCGCGGTGCTGCTCGCCTGCTGCTCGTCGGTTCCGAAACAGCCGGGCGAAACGCAGAAGCCCTGGAGCCTTGAAGTGGGTCCCGACTATCAGCGGCCCGAATTCGATGCGCCGCCGAGCTTCCGCAGCCAGCTCGGCCCCACAGAGGCGGCATCGATTGCCGATCTGCCGTGGTGGCAGGTATTCAGCGACCCCAAGCTGGTCGCATTGATTGGCGAAGCTCTGCACCAGAACTATGACCTGCGAGTCGCCGTCGTGCGCATCCAGGAATCACGGGCGCTGGTGGGCGTTGCCGCGTCGCAATTCTTTCCGCAGCTTGGGTACGAGGGCGACGCACTACGAGAGAAGGAGCTTTCTCCGATCCCCGGCCCTAATACCAGCCTGGATGTCTTCACAGGCCTGTTCAACATGGCGTGGGAGATCGATCTTTGGGGCCGGATTCGCCGTTCCACCGAAGCTGCGCGCGCGAATCTTCTCGCCGCCGAATATGCGCGTCGCGGCGTGATGCTGACGCTGGTCAGCAACGTAGCCGCAGCCTACTTTGAACTGGTCGAGCTCGATCGCCAACTGCAGATCGCGCGCGACAGCTCAAATACATACGCGCAAACATTGACTTACTTCACGCGGCGGTACCTCGGCGGTACAGATACAAAACTCTCCACCTCACGTGCGGAAGCCAATCTGGAGGCGAGCCGGGCTACTATCGCCACTCTGCAAATTCAGATCGCGCAGCAGGAAGACGCGATCAGCGTCCTGCTCGGAAGCACGCCGAAGACCATCGAGCGGGCTGACTTGCCCATTCATCCGATGCTTAACGCTCCCGCCGGACAGACCACGGTCCTGCTCAGGCGGAGGCCGGACATTTTGCAAGAAGAGCAGAGCATGATCAGCGCGAACGCGCAGGTCGGAGTCGCGGTGGCAAACTTCTTTCCGGTGATTGGCCTCTCAGCCTCTCTATGGCGGTCAAAGTGAAAATATCGGCGACATCCTCAAGACCAACTTCGCCGTGTGGGGCATCGGTGCCAGCGTGACCGGGCCGCTGTTCCAGGGCGGCCGGCTGTACGAATCCTATCGGGCGCAAAAGGCCTACTGGGATGAGACGGTTGCCCAATACCAGGCGACGATTATCGAGGCGTTCCGCGAAGTGTCAGATGCCTTGGTAGCACAGCAAAGGCTGGCCGAGAAGCGAGCCGCCTTGGAGAAGCAGGTGGCGGCGTTGAGTGTCGCCGTCCGCCTGTCGCTTGACCGATACAACATCGGCCTCGCGAGGTACTATGAAGTGCTGGAGGCAGAGCAGGAGCTCTATCCAGCCGAGGACACCCTCGCGCAGACGGAGAGGGACCAGTCTCTTGCCGTGGTGAATCTTTACAAAGCGCTCGGCGGCGGTTGGGAACTCAGCGATCAGCAGTGGGCTCCGGCACGTTGAGTTCGGCCGAATTCTTTGCGTCCGGTCTCCCGCGCTGGACGTTGGCAAAGGTCGGCATCGCCTTCATCATCTTCTACGTCGGGTTCGGACCGGCGCGCAATGGCTATGCGCCTGTGCGGCGTTTCTGATGATGGCTCAGGAGATCAAGAACAAAAATGGCTCCCTCGACTCAAATATCTGTGCTGATTCCTCTACTCGTCGGTGTGGCGACCACCCTCTGCACGATCATCGTTCATGGGCTCATTTTGAGCATGATCGTCAGGGCAGTTCGCCGCGATCTGCAGCGTGGGCGCGTCGGCGTAGGGTTCTGGACCGATTTAACGTTTGTAACGAGCGCCACGTTGCTGGCGCTCGCCGGCCATCTTGTCGAGATGGGTGTGTGGGCGTTGGTGTTCGATCGCTGCGGCGAGTTTTCTGATTTCGCTGCGGCCTTCTACCATTCGGCGGTCAACTACACGACCCTGGGCTACGGTGACGTAGTCATGTCGGCACGGTGGAAGCTGTTGGGGCCGCTTGAAGCATCCGACGGAATGCTCATGTTCGGTATCTCAACCGCTATGATCTTCGCCGTAATTCAACGGCTGCTTCAGTCGCGGTTCCGCCTCTCCGACCGCCAAAGCGATGCTGCTCGGTCTTCGAATGGCTGATCTCAAACATCGGAGTTATCGACTCAGGGTGCTTCAGTTCGGCACGCGATCGGAGCCGCTGAAGTGGGTCCGAACGGGGGTGGGATCGCTGGACCTTCTCCCGCCAGCGGGCGGGAGAAGGTTCTAATGGCGGTTAATTCCGCCTTAGCGCCAATAGCGATAGCTTTGGTAGTAATGAGGTCCGCCATGCCCGCCGCGGCCCGGGAAGAAACAGGCTTGCGTCGACAGCATCCCGAACAAAAGCCCCGCAACTGCCAATGCTCGCAATATTCTCGACTTCATCTTCGTGCACCTCTACCGGTTGTGTAAGCATCGAAGGTGCCATCGGCAAGGCAGCCGGAAAAGCTGGCGAATTCGCCATCTGGGCCTTCCGCACGGCATTCCATTCCGGCTTGCCGCCGCAAAACGTATAGCCGAATCAACGCCTTGGGACGGTCTGCCCGAGCGCTCCCGGGCGCGGCAGACATCCGGGCAGCATCCGTGCTACATTCGGGACGATTAAACGGGCCAACGGGGTTTGAATGAAAAGAATTAAGACTTTCGCCGCGGCGCTGATCGCGATTGGCGTCGCGTCCGGGTATGCCGTATCCGCCGAGCCGAGCCGCGTCGTCGCGACCATCGGAAGCCATCCGATCACACAGCAAGAGGTGGACTCGCATCTCAAGGCGCAACTGACCTCTATCGAGAGCCAGCTCTACGATCTCCGCCGGAAAACGATCCAGGCGATGGCGGATGATTACCTGATCGAGCAGGCCGCCAAGAAGGCCAATTTGAGCATCGGCGACTACATGAAGCGCGAAGTGAGCGACAAGGCGGCCATTCCGTCCAGCGCCGACGCCAAAAAGTTTTACGATTCGCACAAGGACCAGATCCAACAGCCGTACGATAAGATCAAACCGCAGTTGATCGGCTTCCTCACCCAACAGGCGGACTCCGAGCAGCGCGCGAAGCTGCTCGACAGCCTGCGTGCGGGCCAGGCGCTCAAGATCAACCTCAAGCCGCCGCGCTTCCAGGTCGTGAGCGCGGGCCATCCCGAGCTCGGGCCCAAGGACGCGCCGGTGACGATCGTGGAGTTCGGCGACTTCCAATGCCCGTTCTGCAAGAAGTCGGAGGATTCGATCAAAGAGGTCCGCACCAAGTACGGCGACAAGGTCCGGCTGGTCTACATGGATTTCCCGCTTTCGTTCCATCCCAACGCACTGCCCGCGGCCGAGGCTTCGCGATGCGCTGGCGACCAAGGCAAGTTCTGGCAGTTCCATGACGCGTTGTTTTCAGCGCAACCAAACATCGCGCCGGCAGACCTGAAGGCGGTCGCGGCCAAGCTCGGGCTGGACAAGAGCCAATTCGACGCGTGCCTCGATCAGCACAAATACGAGAGCGCCGTCCGCACCGATCAGGCCCAGGGAGCGTCGCTGGGCGTGGAAGGCACGCCGGCCTTCTTTATCAACGGCCGGCCGTTGAGCGGGGCGCAGCCTGCCAGCGAGTTCGAGCAGATTATCGATGAAGAGCTATCGCCCTCGGCGGACCGGGTAGCCAAGGCGCATTCATAACCGCCGGCAACGCGAGCCGGCATCGTGACGGGGCTGACAAGCTAAACCACAGGGAAGAGAGTATTCGTAAGATGGGATCAATTGGCCGAATGTTCGTAACCACAGCCGTGCTGGTGGGTCTGTGCGCCGCGGTGGCGCACGCCGCAACCAGCAATGACGCCGTCGTGGCGACGGTGGGAACCTACAATATCACGGAGCAGGACATCGACAGCAAACTCAGGTCGCAGCTCGCATCGCTGCAAATCCAGCTTTACGACCTCAAGCGGACCGCGGTTGAAGAACTGGCCGACAAGATGCTGCTGGAGCAGGCCGCGAAGAAGGCCCATCTGGCGCCCGCGGCCTATGTGAAGCAGCAGGTCGACGACAAAGTTACGGAACCTTCCGACGCGGACCTGCACAAGCTCTACGACCAGTTCAAGGCGCAGACCAACGCGTCGTTCGATCAGATCAAGCCGGCTCTGATCGCGGCGATCAAGGAGCATCAGCGGGGTGCGCTGCAGGCCCAATTGACCGCGAGGCTCCGCGCCGCCCAGGGCTACAAGCTCCTGCTCCAGCCGCCGCGTTACCCGGTCGCGGTGGGCGATCGCCCGTCGCGCGGGCCGAGCAACGCCCCGGTCGACGATCGTGGAGTTTGCCGACTATCAGGATCCCTATAGCGGGCGCTCGGAAGGCGTGCTCAAGGCGATTCGCGCCAAATATGGCGACAAGGTGAGGGTGGTGTTCGCCGACTTCCCCAGCGAGAAGCTTGCCAACGCGATGGATGCGGCGCGCGCCGCCCGCTGCGCCGGCGAGCAGGGCAAGTTCTGGGAATTCCACGACGCGCTGTTCGCGGATCCGAGCAAGCTGGCGGTCAAGGACCTGAAAGCTACCGCCGCCAACCTCAAGCTCGACGCCGCGAAGTTCGACGATTGTCTGGACAAGCACAAGTACGATGACGCCATCAACAAGGACATCGCCGAGGGCAAGTCGCTGGGCGCCGACGGCACTCCGGTCTTCTTTATCAACGGACGCCCGTTGCTGGGCGCCCAATCGGTGCAGAAATTCGACGATATAATTTCCGAAGAGCTCGCCGCCGCCCCCGCGGGCGCCAATGGCACCAAGTAGGCTCAAAAGTAGGATTGCACGGGTCATGATCAAATTTCCTTCGACTGAATATTTCGAGGCGCTGAAAACCCGGATGGCGGCCGAGCAGGAACGCTTCCGGCGGCTGGGCTTTATCGACGCCACCTTTGCGGTCAAGGTCTCCGACAACGGGCGCTCGCGAAACTTCGTGCTCGAGTTCGAGGTTTTTGAGCTGAAGAACGTCCGCGAAGTCGATGGGGTCGATCTCAAGCAGGTCGACTTCTCGATCGAGGGCGAAGCGCGCGTATGGCGCGAGATGATCGAGAACATCAAGCGCCACGGCGAGGCCGACACCAACCACGACCTCAACACGCTCACCCATTTCGGCGAGCAGTTGAAAATCGCCTACGACAATCCGGACGGTCACGACAAGCTCTATCGTTTCATGGAATCGATCCAGGAATTCTTCGATTTGAGCAGCGGCCTCGACATCAGCTTTGCCAACTAGGAGGACGAGTCCCATGAGTTACCTCTCAACGAGCAACTTCCTGGACGACAAGGATTTTGTCGACAAGTGGCTGTATACGATGCGGACCGGTGAACTCGACCTCTCCTGGATGAACGCCGCCACCGACAAGATCAAGCCGCAGCCCCAGAATCCCCGCCGCGGCCTGACCTATCGCGATCTCGACCTTGGCAGCTACGGCTTTAGCGGGTTGCCCGAGAAGGTGCGCGATAACCGTTCCTACGCGCCGCGCGGCGCCGAGATGCCGCCGGGGCTGCCCGACGCGCAGCCGGAGGTCTCGCGCAAGAGCGAGCTATGGGCGTTTAACACCGAGGGCTACTACGAGGAAGCCGTCACGCGCCAGTGGAATGCGACCACCGACATCCCGTGGGAGCGCCTGGAAGGCGCCGAGCTGCCCGAAGCGATTGGCAAGGCGCTCTCGCAACTGATGACGTTCCTGACCGAAGTCGAGATGATCGCGACCGACACGCCCGCCAAGTGGCTGCCGCGGCTTAATCCCGAGTTCATCGAGGTGCGCGCCTTCATCGCGTCGCAGGCGATGGACGAGGCGCGGCACGCGGAGGTCTTTCGCAAGCGCGCGTTGACCACCGGATGGGGCCTGATGAAGGCCAGCCCGATGAACGAGATGGCGTTGAAGCATCTGCGCGACGCCGATTCGTTCAGCGAAATGTCGCTCGCGCTGCATCTGGTGGCCGAGGGCAACGTGCTCACGATGTTCCGCTTCAGCGAGTATCTGTCGCCCACCGACGTGGACAAGAAAATCTTCCGGCTGGTGATGCAGGATGAGGCGCGCCACGTCGGCTACGGGATGCAGCACTTCAAGTGGGTGCTGGAGAATTTCCCCGAAAAGCGCGAGATCCTGCACAAGCATCTCGACGAGGCCGAGAACATTTCGTTCGCCGCCGGCGCCGCCACCGAGCTGACCGAGAGTTTCATCGTGCTGGCCGGCGGGGGCCTCAAGCCCGAGAACATCGAGAAGGGAATTCGGATTACGACCCAGTTCCAGTTGAAGCAGATGGAAGAGCATTTCGAGCGGCTGGATAAATGCGGGATGCCCGAGCGCAAGGAACGCTCCAAGCTCTACATGATGTACGAGATGGGCAAGGCGGCCGCGGAGCAAGCTGGACTGAAGATCTGACGCCGGATGAGCGCGCTACCCAAGTAAGGCTACGCAAGTAGGGTGCAATGGCCTTTTACGCCGACAAAGATTACACGCAAGACCAGGAAGTCCTGCAGGCGATGCAGGAAGTGATGCAGGGACATCTGACCCTGCATTGGTACGACGCCAAGACCGAGCGTATCAAGGGCAAGCCCGCCGACTATCGGCGCGGCCTGACCTATCGCGATCTCGACGTCGGCAGCTACGGCTATACCGATCTTCCTGAGGACCTGCGGCGCAATCAGTCGATGGCCGCGCGCGGCAGCGAGAAGTGGGGCAAGCTGCCCGACATGGGTTATGTCGTTAATCGCAAGTCCGAGGTATGGTCCGACAACGTCACCGACCTCTATGAGGAAGACAAGTCGCGCCGATGGGCGCCCGCGATCGACGTGCCCTGGACCGCGGCGGACGCGCCCAGCGATCAGGTCGAAGCGGCCTGCGCCCAGCTCTATACGTTCCTGCAGGAATGCGCGCTGGTCTCGCTCGATTTTCCCTCGCGATGGGTCTCGCTGGTCAACCAGGAGTTCCTCGAGGTCAAGAGCTTCATGTGCGCCCAGATGCTCGATTGGGCGCGCCTGCTTGAAGCGTTTCGCAAGCGCGCGTTGCTGACAGGCCAGGGACTCAAGCGCGCCAGCGTGAGCGCCGAGCAGGGACTCAAGGAATGGCTGTGGGCGGAGACGTATTCACACGGGTCGATCTCGATCAACCTGTCGCTGGCGGGATTTCTGCTCGCCGTCTTCCGGCAGGTCGCAGCCTTTGCGCCGCGCAAGGCCGATCGCGTGTTGATGGGCTTTGCGATGCAGGACGCGGCGCGCCAGACCGCCTATGGCCTGGGTAGTCTGCGCTACCTGTTGGCGCATCGGCCTGCGCAGAAAGTCGCGGTCGACGAATATCTCGATCTCACCGAGCACGTGATGGTCGCGCTGTTCGGCTGTCCGGAGTTGCTCGAACCGATGATCGTGATATGCGGCGGCGGCCTCGAAGCGGCGCAGATCAGCGCGGGCCGGACCGCAACCGCCAAGTTCATCCGCCTGGTAGTGCGCGAGTACATGGAACGCCTGGAGTTCGCCGGTCTAACCGGCCGCCGCACCCGCAGCCGTATCCCCGCGATCGTCGATCGTATCGCGGCGTAATCGAATCCCCGACCCCCCCGTGTGGGCGTCGGTTCAGTGCGCTGTCCACCCTCCGTCTGCTGCTTGCGCAACATGGGCATCGGCGTCATACTGCGGTATGAATCAGGTAGTATGAAAATGAAGAAAGCCGCCAAAATAGCGATTAGCCTCCCGAATCAGCTGCTGCGCGCAACGGAAAGAGAACGGAAGGCGACGCGGGAGACTCGCAGCCAGTTCTTCCGCCGAGCCGTGGAAGCGCTGCTCCAGCGCGATCAGGAACGACTCGATATTGAGCAGTATGTGCGAGCGTATCGAGAACATCCGGAAACTGCCGACGAAATCGAGCAGGCGCGGCGGCTGAGTAGACGAGTGTTCGAAGCGAATCCCTGGAAATGAGGCGGGGCGAAGTTTGGTGGGCGGACTCGGAACCGCCCTCGGGTCATCGTCCCGTCGTGCTCTTGTCGCGCGACGAATCGTATGCCGTCAGAACGCTCCTCACAGTTGCACCCGTTACCACGAGAATCCGACGGATTCGCTCGGAGGTTCGCCTCGGTTCCGGGGAAGGACTGTCACGGCCGAGCGTCGCAAATCTGGATGCGATCCTTACCATTCCCGCCGACTGTCTTATCGAACGGGCTGGCGCGCTTGACGGCCCGAAGATCGAGGAGCTGAATGCGGCGCTTCGCTTCGCGCTGGGTCTCTGAAACCGACGCAGAGCGGGTGAATCCGGCCGTTACTCTTGCGGCTGCTCCTATTCCCTGAGCGCGATCGCTCTGGCAGAATAATTTCTCGTTTTGCGGTCGCGCCAATCGGCGGACCGCTTTTGCTTTTTGCGCCGAGGGCTGGATTTGGGGCGCCATCACGGCGCCGGAGCGGGGGTGGGGTGGGGCGGAAACGGGTCACTCGCATGGAGTCCGGGGCTACTCGAAATACAGGCGGTTTCAGGTCGCGGCTGCTGGGCAACTCGCCGACGCTGCGCTTTCTGAGCTACGTGCGGCCGCATCTGCGGCTGGTCGCGGGCGGCTCCGTGATGGGCATCCTGAAGTTCGTGCTGCCGCTGGCCTTCCCGCTGGCCTTCAAATACGTCTTTGACGTTCTGCTGGTGCCGCAGCCCAAGCTCGAGCCGGTCAACGCGCTGCTCGATCGATGGTGCGTCGGGCTGGCGCGGACGCTGGGGATGGACTCCTCCGCGCAGAGTAGGCTGGCCGCGCTGACTATCGCCCTGGTCGCGCTGTTCGTGGTGCAGGCGATCGCAACCTACTACCGCAATTACTGGGCGAGCAGCGCCGGCCATCGGCTGATCTTCGATCTCCGCTACGCGCTGTTCCTGCACATGCAGCGGCTGTCGCATTCGTACTTCGATCGCAATTCGTCGGGCGCGATCGTGTCGCGCTTCACCAACGATATCCAGCAGGCGCAGAACTTCGTCGGCGCTGCGATGATCAACATCTGGATGGACGGCGCGTCGCTGGGGTTCGTGGTCTGGATTCTGTTCGTGCTCGACCATCGCCTGGCCTGGATCTCGCTCTGCGTGGTGCCGTTTTACGTGGTCCTGATCCGCGCGCTGTCGCCGCAGATCCGCGCCGCCAGCCACGAGCTGCAGGAAGTGGTCGAGGAATTTTCCGGCGAATTGCAGGAGCAGGTCGCGGGGGCCACCACCGTCAAGTCGTTCGCGCGCGAGGAGCATGAGGCGCGCCGCTTCCACGACCGGACCAGCGAGATTTACGACGTTACGATCAAGAACGTGAAGCTGGCCTCGATGCATCAGATGTTCACCGAGTTCATCACCCGCGTCGCGCCGCTGGTGGTGATATGGTCGGGCGCGCTGATGATCCTGGGTCACAAGATGGCGCTGGGCACGATGGTCGCCTTCTATGCCTACCTGGCCGCGCTCTACCTGCCGCTGCAGCGCTTCTCAGAGCTGTCGATTATCGTTTCCAGCTCGCTGGCGGCGATCGATCGGCTGTTTGCGTTCTTCGATGTGACGCCTGAAGTGGCCGACGATCCCCGCAGCGTGCCGCTGCGGATAATGCGCGCGGCAATCGGGATCGAGCGCGTAAGCTTCGGCTATCCCGCGCAAGGCAACGGCGAAATCCACGAGGTGCTGCACGCGGTCGACTTCCGCGTCGAGCCCGGCGCCACGGTCGCGCTGGTTGGACGCTCGGGCGCGGGCAAGACTACGCTGGCGGGGTTGATTCCGCGCTTTTACGATCCCACGTCGGGCGCCGTCACGATCGACGGCACCGACGTGCGCAACGTTACGCTCAAGTCGCTGCGCGATGCGATCGGGATCGTCCCGCAGGACGCGGTGCTGTTCAGCGCCAGCGTGCGCGAGAACGTGCAATACGGACGCCCCGGCGCATCCGACGCGGCGGTCTGGAAGGCGCTGGAGCAGGCCAACATTCGCGACTTTATCGACTCGCTGCCCATAGGGCTCGATACCATGATCGGCGAGCGGGGCGTCAAGCCCTCAACCGGCCAGCGCCAGCGCCTGGCGCTCGCCCGGATCTTTCTGAAGGACCCGCCGATCCTGATCCTCGATGAAGCCACTTCGGCGCTTGATTCGGAGGTCGAGAACCTGATTCACGACGCGATTCGTCGCCTGATGGCGGGCCGGACCTCGGTGCTGATCGCGCATCGGCTCGCAACTGCGGTCGGCGCCGACGTAATCGTGGTGCTCGACCAGGGCAATCTCGTCCAGACGGGAAGCCATCAGGAACTGCTCGCGCGCGGCGGCGTGTACGCTCAGCTCTACCACGAGCAGACCCGCAAGCTCGCGATCGACCCGGACCACACCACGCGCCGCCCCGGCGACCTGATGGCCGCGGGCGCGGAAGAGAAGGGTTAGTCCGCCGCGAGCGCCGGCTATGTCGGTCAGCGAGTAGGCTATCGCGATTCCGGCTCGGGCAAATCCTCAAACAGCGAGTGGTAGATGAGGTGGCCGAGCATTTCGACCAAGCGCGGGTCCGACTTCAGGCTGCTCCCGAGGAAGTCCCAAAAGAGACGATCCATCACGGCCGCGAACAGAGAAACGTCGATGCCGCGTCGAGCTTGCGGAAGCTGATGCAGCAGGCCGAAAACGACGCGCAGGCGGCCAGTCGTCCACGCCCGCACCTGCTCATCAAGCGCCGCGAGTTGCCGGTCTGACAGCATAGCCTCTCGCCATGCCCGGTACGCGCCCGCATAGGCAAGATCCGTCGCCAATCCAGCTTGCAGCACGCTTTCAATTCCACTCTTGAGATCGCCGCCCCGGGGCTGCATGTCGAGCCTGCTCCAGCTTTTGGAGCAGCTCGTTCATGAGCACCAGCAGAAGCTGGCGTTTGGAACGGAAGTACTGGTAAAAGCCGCCGACCGCGATCTCCGCGCGCCTCGCGATGGCGCCGATCGCGGTCGCTTCGTACCCGTTGCGCTCGAACAGTTCCAGTGTTGCCCGGAGCAGCGCTTCACGTTTGAGGCGGCTGCGGCGCTGCGATGGCATCCGCGCCAAGTCCTCGCCCGCAAGCAGATCCGGCCGCCGCAACATCTTTGCCGGCGGCGCCGCGGCGGTTCGCGAGTGCGATCCTGGGGAGGTGGAGCGTCGGGCAGGCTTCATCGCCGCGCGAAGCTCACTCCGAACAGTGCGCCCGCGCAGCAGCACAGCATCCACCCTCCGAACAACCCCGCGGCCTGCTGCGGGATGTTCGGATAAACGAGCGGGAAGAAAACCGTGCTGAAGCTGTCGAGCACCAGGGTGGGCATCACGAGCCCAATTCCGGCCACGGGCCACTGTTCGCGCGGCACGTCCAGGCAGATTCGCCGCGCGACAAAACCCATCAGCGGAAAGCTTGCGGCCAGCAACACCACGATGGCGGCAAGGTTTTCGGGGTGCAAAAGGTATTGGCCGGCGAATCGGAGCACCACTGTGGCCGCCAGCCAGATGACAAAGCCGATTGTCAAGCCGCGACGCATCATGCACTTTTCTCCGCTGACCAGAATATGAATTCGGGTTCATATTAGCCCGCCGGTCAAGTCGCGGTCAAGCCTGAGAGGAGGTATCAGGGGCTAGATTCCAGCGGCGTCGGCCAGGGCGCAGGGCGGCTTGAAGAAATGGATCGAGGGTGGCACCGCCGCCGCGTTGCGAGTTGCCGAGGTTCTTCTCCGCGCGGAGGTTTCAGTAACTGGAGTGGTGCGCGCGACGACCGCTACCGAAGGTTTGTGGGGCGGCGAAGTGGGATTTTTGGATTGGCCAGCGAACCAACGTTAATAGGTCCACCTGCCCACCTGCTTCGCCCCACGATGCGAACCCTAGCGCATTGCCACGGTTTGCTCCAGCCCGATTTCGATAATCCATTCGGCCTAAGCCGTCATCTTTTGGAAACAATCTACGATCGCGACCGATCGGCACGATCGTTCCGGAAGCAAGCCAATCACCGGCGGGACGCCGACGCTACTTCAGAAGGAAAATCAGCGGTGCGACGCCGGCCCTTCTTCTTGGCGTCTCAGGCAATACTCACGGCGACTTGGGTCGAGCCCGGGCATACATCGCGACGGTCGCCTCGGCCGTGCGGATCCGAAGTAGCGCCGGCGTCCCGCCGGTGAATGGTTTGCTTTCTGGCGCTCGGAATTGGTGAAGGCGCGTCGCTGTCGAGGCTAGATTCCGGCAACGTCGGCGAGGGCGCAGCGCAGCTTGAAGAAATGGATCATCAGCGTGAGATAGCGCACTCGCCAGGATGCGGTCAGGCCGTCGCGGCTCAGATCGATCCGATATTGTGCGTCGATCGCCGAAAATGCCGCCCTGATCTGATCGGCAAAGCCGGCGTCGGCGGCGCCGCCGCGTTGCGAGTCGCCGGGGCCAAGCAGCCGCTTCACGTCGTGATAACGGTAGGCTGAGAGCGCGACCACCGCGTCGGAGAACAGTTCCTCTTCCTGGGTCAGATGCTGCGCGAAGATGTTGCCCATCGCGGCCTGTTCCGCGCAGGTGCCGGCGCCGATTACGTTGTAGACGTAATGGCCGAGCTCGTGGCCGATAGTCACCGCGACCGCACCCGGATCGTGCGCGGTGTTCAGATAAATCACGAATTTGTGGCGCGCGTCGAGCCTCGCCTCACAGGAAAATCCCCACAGCGATAGCCCGGTGTCCTGCATATAAGGCTGGGCGTTCACCACCACGTCGCCCCATCGGAAGACCTTGCGCAGTTGATGCACGTCCTGGCGATCCTGCCAGCACTTCCAGATGTGCCGGTAGGGATTGATCAGGTTTTCGACCGTCCGCAGCAGTTCGTGAGTCATCGAGGTGGAGGGAAAGCCGGGCGCGTCGCGATAGTCGGCCGCCAGCACCATGCGCATATCGGCCAGCGGCAGCCCGTACTCGGCCGGAATCGCGGCGGCGGGCACCTGCGGCAAATCCAGCCCGTCGAGCAGCCGCTGAACCAGCTCGTTATCGTCATCAGGGTGAGGGGACACGGTCATAATGTCATGTTTTACTCCAGCGGGTTTTATGAGGCAAGCGAAGGGTCGTGGGCCGATTGTTGTCCAATAGTAGGATTATACTACCAAAAGTGGACACTGGAATGCCGATCCGCGACAAGGGATTGGCGCTGCGGCACAGCGGCTTCCCAACTACGGGACGAGCCTTTGCGCTACGCCGGGCACCCCGTCGCATACGGGGACGTGGCCTGTGTCTTGCTCCGAAACCGCGCCATGTCGCTGGTTGACACTGAACAGGGGCGGAAGATGGGAATCGAAGCGAAGTCACTGGGCTATGACGGATTTGTGTTCGCGGCCGGGACCGACGGCGCCGCCGACACGGAGCAGGAATGGATCGACCTCGATACGCTGGGCTCCGGATGTGCTTACGTGGCCGGGATGGTGGTGCGATCGGCGCACATGCTGGAGGTGGCGCGGACTATCGCGCGGCTGGGGCCGTACAAATCCACCGTGCTGATTCAGGGCGATTCGGGCACCGGCAAGGAAGTCGTGGCGCGCGCGCTGCATCTGGCGGGCGCGGCGCCCAAGGGGCCGTTCGTGACTTTCAACTGCTCCAACCTAGTCGAGACGCTGGCCGAGTCGCAACTGTTCGGCCACGTGCGGGGCGCATTCACCGACGCGCGCGAAGAATCATTGGGCTATTTCCGCTCGGCGTCCGGTGGCACGCTGTTTCTCGACGAGATCGGCGAGCTCCCGATCCGGCTGCAGCCCAAGCTCTTGCGGGTGGTCGAGACCAAGGAGGTGCAGCCGGTGGGCTCGCCGCGCACCTATCAGGTCGATGTCAGGATCATCGCCGCGACCAACCGCGATCTGCGCGAGATGATGCGGGCGGGCCAGTTTCGCGACGATTTGTATTATCGGCTCAACGCGGCGGCGATTATGATCCCGCCGCTGCGTCGGCGCCGCGACGCGATCGACGCGTTGGCGGCCCATTTTATCGAGCACTCCAACCGCCTGCTCGGCAAGCAGGTCAGATCCCTGTCGCGCCGCGCGCTCGATCTGCTGATGGCCTGCGAATGGCCCGGCAACGTGCGCGAATTCGCCAACGCGATCGAAAGCGCCGTGATGCTGGCGGAGCGCGACCGGATCGACGTGGCCCATCTGCCCGAGTATCTGCGCAGGGCCGTCCCGGTCCCGGATACCGCAAATCTTATACAGCAAGCCACGCTCGCCGCACAGCCGCCTCGCGAACCGGAGCCGTGGCTGGCGGCGCCCGAGCGCATGCTGGCAGCGCCGCGCGGCCAGTCGCTGGACGAGGTAATCAAGCATACGTTGTTGCGCTCGCTCGAGGAGACCAGCGGCAACCGCCGGCGCGCCGCGGAGATCCTAAAAATATCGCGCTCGACGCTGTATCGGATGCTGGCGCGCTACGAGCTGGCCCACATGATCCATCCGCGCGGCCATCATGTGGGATCGGAGCCGCAGGCCTCCAAGCAATCCGCGCTCTGACGCCGTATTCCGGCGCGGCGGTTGCAAAGCTCCGCTGGCCCGTCAGATCATGGAGCGCATGAGGGCCTCGACGAGTGAGCCGGTGCGCCCGCCGATCCTGATCCTGATCGCGATCGCGCTTGCGGTCGTCGCCGCGATGGCCTTCGTAACGCCGGCCCACGGCGGCGATCTCGCGCCACCGCAGGATTTGACCCGGCTCGAGCGGCTCGTGGGTCTAAGGGTTGCGCACGTTCGCGACGAGGATCCGGTCGCGTCCGCCGACCGCAAGTTGTATCTCCAGGCCCAGCAGGACGACGCCAACGGCGAGCAGGCGCTCAAGACCCGCAACTACGGCCAGGCGATGAGTTATTTCCAGCACGCCAACGCCCTGCTCGATCAACTCGGCAAGTGAACGCCGCGTCGCGTTAGTATCGCGGTGGGTGAAAGCGTCGCCGCGCGCGATTGTTTTTCGCACGGCGCGCCATCTGATAGCTTCGAAAATGGCATGTCGATCGCCGAGCAAATCTGGTCGGAGGCGGTGCGCACGCTGGAGCGTGGGCAGCGCTTCGCGCTCGCGACCGTGGTCAACGTACGCGGCTCGACGCCGCGCGAGATCGGCGCCAAGATGATCATTCGCGACGACGGGCAATTCGGCACGATCGGCGGTGGCTGCGGCGAGGCCGAGGTCTTTCGCAAAGCTAAAGTGTTACTTGAAGAAGGCTCGGGCGCGCGGCTCACCGAGGTCGACCTGACCGGTGACTTCGATCAGGCTGAAGTCGGCTCCTGCGGCGGGATCATGGACGTGTACATCGACCTGTGGGCGCCGCAGGCCGACCTGTCGATGGCGCGCCGGCTGGCCGAAGCGGCGAGCCGCAACGCACCCGCGGCGCTGCTGACGCTGGTCGACGGTGGCAATCGCGTCGGCGCTGACGGTGCGCGATCGTTGCTCGAGCCCGGCGCGGACGGCGCGCCTGCGATGCCGGTTGAAATCCCACCCGCGGTCCTCGAGCAGCTTGCCCATCGCACGCGCGAGGCGACGCCCGGGCTGTTCGATCTCGACGCGAATGCGCTCCGTCCGGTAACGCATATCGAACGCAACGGCGGTGCACGAGTATTCGTTGATCCGGTTGCGGGCGCGCTCAGACTGATAATCGCGGGCGCCGGCCATATCGCGCAGCCGCTCGCGACTCTCGGCGCGCTGCTCGGCTTCAAGGTGACGGTGATAGACGATCGCGCCTCGTTCGCGAACCGCGAGCGCTTTCCGACCGCCGACGAACTTATCGTCATGCCGTTCGGCGCGGCGGTCGAATCGCTGAAGCTCGACGCCTATTGTTACCTGGTCGCGGTCACGCGCGGACATGCGTTCGACGAAGAGACCGTGCGCGCGGCGCTGAAAAAGCCGTGCGGGTTTGTCGGAATGATCGGCTCGCGCCGGCGCGTGAAGGCTGCGCTCGAACGGCTCGAAGCCGAGGGCATCGCGCCTGAGCTGCTCGACCGCGTGCATGCGCCGCTTGGATTGGATCTCGGCGCCGAGACGCCGGAGGAGATCGCGCTGGCGATCATGGCCGAGATGATCCGCGAGCGCCGCCGTGGCGTGCGCGACCAGCTTTCGCTGGGCGTCAAGCTCGGCCGTCTCAAGCCGTCGGCGTAGCGAGGTTCCGCGATGTCTCGCGATGCGATCGGCACGATCGAGATCAACCCGGTGAGAGATCTCACCGCGCAGCAGTTGAAGGAGCTGGAGGATTGGTTCCTCGAAGATTTTCCACCTAATAGATACCAGTGGGACAGGCCGTCCTGGTATCTGATCGTCAGCAACCAGAGCGGCTCGGTGGGCCGCGTGGGGATTTTGGCGCGCGAGATTCTGGTCGGTGGCGCGCCGCTGCGGGTCGGCGGGATCAATGGCGTCGCGACACGGCCACAATCGCGCCGTCAGGGAATCGCGAGCTTTGCGATGCGAGCGGCGGTGAAATTCATGGCCGAGCGGCTGCGCCTCGAACACGCCTTGCTCCTGTGCCATCCCTTGGTATCTCCGCTTTACGCTGGGCTCGGATGGAAGCCGGTCGCCGGGCCGACCTCGTTCGCGCAGCCGTCGGGGCCGGCGATCTACAATCGCATGACGATGGTGCTCCAGATGGGGCAGTCGCCGTTTCCTGAGGGTCCGATCGATATGTGCGGGCTGCCGTGGTGAGCCGCGATGGTGTCGCGCCCGATCGAGGGAATCCTGCTCGCGGCCGGTGAGTCGCGCCGGATGGGATATCCCAAGCCGCTGCTGAAAATCGGCGGGCGCACTTTTCTGGATTGCCTGAGCGCTGCAATGCTCGAATCGGTTTCGCGACTGGTGATCGTGCTGGGAGCATATTCCGAGCGCGTGCGCAGCGAGGTTCCGCGCGAGATTTTCAATGACCCGCGAATCGTCGTCGTCGAGAATCCTGATTATGGCCGCGGTCAGTTGTCTTCGCTCAAGACCGGCCTGGCCCGAGTCCGCCCTGACACTGCCGCTGTGATGGTTCATCTGGTGGACCATCCGGCGGTTCGCGCCACCACTCTCTCGCGATTGGTCGCAGAGTACGGCCGCTCCGCCAAGCCGATCGTGATCGCACGTTTCGGGGACCGCCGGGGTCATCCCGTGATCTTCGATCGCGCGGTCTTCGGCGAGCTGATGGACACGCCGCTCGACCAGGGAGCACGCGCCGTAGTCAACGCCGATCCCTCCCGGCTAGGCTATCTGGAGACCGACGACCCCGGAATCACAATGGATCTGGATACGCCGCAAGACCTGGAACGTGCGCGGCTTCCACTTCCGCCTCCCTCCGGCTAGTCTGTTGTTGGTAGCAGGTTGGCCCCTTTTCGAAGGGATTATTCAAGGTAGAACGCCGCCATGAAACGTAACCCGCCGCCGCCTGATACGTATTCAGGAGTAGAGATGGAAGCAGCGTTGGCAGCGAGGCTGGAGCCAAGCGCCGCCCCGGGACCGAGCGACGAGCAATTGGTCGTCGAGGTGCTCAGTGGGCGCCATGCGGCTTTTGCCGAATTGGCTTCGCGCCATCGCCAGCGCGTCGAGCGGCTATGCAGGCGCTTTTTCTCCGATCCCGAGGTAATCCGCGACCTCTCGCAGGAGAGCTTCATCAAGGCGTTCACCGGTCTCAAGAGCTACCGCCTTGAAGAGTCGTTCCCCGGATGGCTGCGCGCGATCGTTGTGAACGTATGCTACGACGAGTTGCGCCGTCGCCGGCGCCATCCGGAGGAATCGATCGCAGACTTCAGCTCGCCGGCAGTGTGCAACTGGGCCGAGCTGGTGTCGACCGCCACGCCGGAGGAAATCGTCGCCACGGCCGAGACCAGGCGCGAGGCCTACGATTTGGCGCATCATCTGCTCGACTCGCTCAAGCCGGAGGACCGCACGGTCCTCATCCTGAGGGAGAGCGAGGAGATGAGTGTCGCCGAGATCGCGAAGATCGTCGGATGGAGCACGGCCAAAGTGAAGATTCGCGCGTTTCGCGCGCGTCAATCGATGCGCAAGCAGGCCGAACGGATCTTGGCGGCGCGCAAGCACAGGAATGCAAATGAACTGCTTTGAGACCAGAAACGGATTTGCCGCCTTCTGGCGCAAGGCGCTGGAGCCGGCGCTCCGCGCAGCGTTCCTGTCCCATCTGACGGAGTGCGCCGGATGCGATCGCGCCTTTCGGGTCTTCGCGATGACCGCCCCGTTGCTCTATGCCGATACGATCCCGGCGCAAGCCGCACCGCCTTCGCGGCCGCGCGCAATCCGGCCCGCGTCGATCGTCAGGCAGACCGGCAGTTCCGGGCGCGGCACTTCCGGGCGCGGTTGGAGCGCGTTGTGCGCGATGGTCGTGGCGATCGCGGCGGCCGGCTTTGCCGCCTATCTCGCCGCGGCGATGCCGCGCCAGACGCTCGATGAAGCGCTCAGCAGTTCTTCCGAGACCGCCGGCGATTTGGCCGGACCGGAAGAGACGCTGGTTTCATTCAACGACTTTGCCCGCTAGATTCGACCGGCTCTTCACCGCGCTCGCCGTGCTCGCGGGTCTGTTGATCGGGTTTGCCGCCAGTTCGCTCGCCTATCGCTACCGCTGGATGCGTGTTCCATCGCGGGGCTTGATCCAGCGGATGGACCAAGTGCTGAAGCTTACGCCCGAGCAGCACGATCAGATCGCGCAGGTGCTGGATGAGACGCGATCAAAAATGGAAGATTTGCGCCGCGAGTCGGAGCGCCAGCGCCGCGCGGTGCTGAGCGAGACTTCAGACAAGATCCACGCGCTGCTTTCTGCGGATCAGCAGAAGGACCTCGACCGCTATTTCCTGCCCGGAATGAATCGTCGTGCGATGGGTACCTCCGGATTCGCGGAGCGCGGCGGAATGGGCCAAGGTCCTCCGCCACCGCCTCCGTAGCGAGGGCCGCCACTTCCGGCGGATCGTTACAGCGGGCCGCCGATCTGATCGAGCAGCTTGCGCGCCTCGTCCGCGATCGCCGAGTCCTTACCGCTGTTGGAGCTGGCCTGCTTCAAGTAGCGCGCGGCCTCGGCCCGGTTGCCCTGGTTGGCCATGATCTCGCCGATCCGAAGCGCGGCCAGCGAAGAGGCTGGAATCGAGTTCATAGGCCTTGCGATAGTAGGGCAGGGCGTCGTCGTAATTGGGCGGTTTGAACGACAGGTAGGCTTCGCCGATATTCAGGTACGCGCTGGTCGCGGCCTCGCCCTTCGGCTGATACTTCACCAGCTTTTTGTAGACCTCGACGACTTTTTGGAAGTCCTCGCGCGAGTTGTAATAGAGGCCGAGATACAGGTAGGCGTCGTTGAGAGTGGGATCGATCTCAGTCGCCTGCCAGAGCAGCTTGACCGCCTGGTTTCCGTCGGTCATCTTGATCGCGGCGTCGACCAGGGCCTGCGCCTTGCTGCGTTCCGAATCCTGGCTGCACGCCGGCGTAGGCCGCAGGAGCGTCAGCCCGAGCCACATCAACCCGAGCCACACTGGCGCGGCCGCTCTTAGAAGTCGCCGTATCCGCATCAAGCCCGTTCGCACAACGCATTAGATGCTGGCATGAAAGACCAGGTATTCAAAGCCGAAGTATCGCCGCCCCGCTCGCGCGGCTGCCATTGAGACGATCCGATTCCTGAGACGATCATGAAGACGCGCAGATTCAAGGCCGCCGGCGTCGAGTTGAACTGCCTCGACTATGGTGGCGAGGGCAATCCGCCGCTCCTGTTCCTCCACGGCGGATCGGCGCACGCCCATTGGTGGGATTTCGCGGCGCCGTCGTTCGCCGGCAGGTATCATGCGCTCGCGCTCGATCAGCGCGGACATGGCGACAGCGAATGGGCGCAGGACTGGGCCTACGGTTCGCGCCATTACCTGGCCGACCTTGAGGCGCTGGTCTCCGGATGGGGTCTGGGAGCACCGGTCGTAGTGGGTCATTCGATGGGCGGTCACAATGCGATTCTCTATGCGGCTTCGCCCGCCGCCGCGATCCGCGCACTGGTCGTGGTCGACAGCACGCCGGACTATTCGCAGCGCGCGGTCGATTTTCTGCGCAGCTTTGCCGATCGGCCGCCGCGCCTGTTCGACTCGCTCGATGACGCGATCGCCAAATTCCGGCTGCTGCCGCGCGAGACCAAGGCTGCGCCCGAGATTTTCCGCCACGTCGCGCGCCAGAGCTTTACGCGCCGCGCCACCGACGGCAAGTGGACGCACAAGCTCGATCGCCGCACGATGATCCGCGAGCCGCTGGAAGTATGGGAACTACTCCCGCAGATCCGATGCCCGGCGCTGATCATCAAGGTGAGCGAGAGCCCGGTGCTCGATCTCGGCGCGGCGCGCCGGATGGCGGAGCGGCTACCCCACGGCCGTGTCGTCGAGATCGGCAATTCGTTTCATCATCTGATGCTCGATAACCCCACCGCGTTGATCGGGGCGCTCGACAAGTTTCTTGCGGACCTGCCGTGAGCGATCACACGCTGCGCGTTGCGGCCACGCCGCACAATCCCGCCAGGCAGCGCTTCCTGGAGGGTCCGCCGCGCCTTCATTATCTGGAATGGAATCTCGTCGGTGCCCCGACGCTGATTCTGCTCCATGGCAATTCGGCCAACGCATGGTGGTGGGAGCCGCTGGCGGCGCTGATGCCGCAGTTCCATCTGATCGCGGTCGACCAGCGCGGCCACGGCGACAGCGAATGGGTCCGCCCCCCGGCCTACTCGCCGGCGCATTATGCTGACGACTTGTCGCGTTTCATCACCGCGCGCGGACTTAAGCGCCCGGTGGTCGTCGGTCACAGCATGGGCGGAATGTCGGTGCTGGCCTTCGTCCAGCGCCATCCGATGCAAGCGCGCGCGGCGGCCGCGATCAACGTTGCAGTGACCTCCAGCCGCGGCCGCGATCGCTTCCTGCGCCGCCTGCGGGCCCTGCCGACCGTGACCTACGCCGACCTCGAAACGGCTAAGGCGCGCTTTCGCCTGATGCCGTCGGAGGGCGCGGTCGCGCCCGGCATCCTGGACCGGATCGCCGAGCAGAGCCTCGGCCGCACCGAAGACGGCCGCTACACGCTCAAGTTCGATCGCGAAAGCTTCTTCGGCAGCGACGGCATTGAAGTGCTCGACGCGATCGGCGCCGCGCAGATTCCCTTGATGCTGATTCGCGGCGAATTGAGCCGCATCATGACCGCTGAGGGTGCGCAACGCGCGCTCGAATCGAACCGGCTCGCGCGCCTCGAGGTGATCGTCGGCGCGCATCATCATCTGCTCCTGGAGCGCCCCGCCGCCCTCGCGGAGTCGCTCGTGCGCTTCGTTTCGGGACTGTAGCGATCAGGATCGTGCCACCCGGATGGTCGCCGGCACGTAATCCCTACAGCGCGCGTTCCATCCGCCGGTGCGGGATGCCGGCTTCGTCGAATACCTCGCCAACCGGCGTAAAACCATGCTTGAAGTAGAAGCCTTCCGCGTGCAACTGCGCGTGCAGGATCGCGCGCCGATAGCCGCGTGCGCGCGCAGCTTCGACCAGGAACTCGAGGACCGCCGATACCCTGCCGCCGCCGCGTTCTCGCGCGCCCGAGGCGAGTGCCTCCATGATCGCCGCCCACGCGAATGAGGAAAACACTGAAGCTGAGCCAATCGCCGGCGCGCGACACTGGCTTCCAAGTCCGTTTTTGGGCTCCGAGCGGGGCCCGGCCCTCCCGGGCTTGCCTCTTGGGCGCAAGGTTGGTGATCGCAGCTCTCACTGTTTTGCTTGCGGAACAAATCGTCAAACCGGGGAGGCTTTTATGATGGAAAGCATTGGGGCTCCGTGGTATCGAACGAGTATGCACCCTCGCTAGGCCGATGGGTTTGGCGAAAGGAGAGAAGCAACGATTGACGACGACACGGCCGTCGCGTCTTCGGATCATCGCGAGGAATGAAATTCATCTGGGGCTATCCCGGGAAAACATGACAATCGCAGTTCCGATTATGAAGGCACTAAAGTGTTAAGTGAAATCGAGAAATTGCTTCGAGATAACAGCACTCGTCCTCTAGCAGGCTGTTGAGGAAAGGGGTTGATTACTCAGTTTCGTAGTTCGTTAAGAGCGCAACGCTGGGATTACAGGTCTACCCGCGAGCCACTTTCATGCGCCGCGCGGCATGGAACAGTGGTGTGGATTGATGATTCATGCCGGAGCCCCACTGAGCTTGGCGATTCTGAGCAGGTTGTAGGCGGCGGCGACCAAGTAGGCGTGCATCTGGACGCGCTCGCGACCGCGATAGCGCGTGCGCCGCAGCCCGCCGATGGTCTTCATCCAGCCGAAGGTTTCCTCGACCCGCTTACGGATCCATTGGCTGACAGCGTAGCCCCCATGGCGCACAGTACGAGCGTCGATGGCGGAGCCACCTGCGCGCGCCAGATTCTGCGCCACGTGCGGGGTGACCTTGAGCGCACGGCAGGACTCCACGAAATCGTGGGTATCGTAGCCCTTGTCGCCGCCCAGCGTGATCCTGCGGCGCCCGGGCAGACTCTCGCCGACCATTGCCAGCGCCGCGCGCCGCTCGGCACGTCCATCCGCCGGCTCCACCTGAAAGTCGATCAAGATGGTGTTGCGATTCTCCATCAGGGCGTGGGCCGAGTAACAAAGCTTGGCCTCCTTGCCCGCACCCTTCTTGGCCAGCTGCGCCTCGGGATCGGTCGTAGACTGGTGGGTCTGATTGGTGCGCCGCTCGCCGTGGAAGTTCACTGTCGGATTGCCCGGGTCAGCGGGGGGCTCAGTCGGGCCCGCATCCCTGCGCTTGAAGCTCTTGAGCGAGGCCCAGGCTTCGATCAGCGTGCCATCCACCGTAAAGTGCTCGTCGCTGGTTAGCTTCAGCGCACGGGCCGCCGCCACTACGGTGCGGAAAAACTCGCCTGCCAGGTCGTGCTCAAGCAACCGCGCCCGATTGCGGCTGAAGCTGGAGTGGTCGAAGCCCGCCTCGTCCCAGTTCATATCCAGGAACCAGCGGAACAACAGGTTATACTCCAACTGCTCGCACAACAGCCGCTCGCTGCGCACGCTGTACAGCGCCATCAACAGCGAGGCTTTCAACAACCGCTCCGGCGGGATCGAGGGCCGGCCCACTTCACTGTACATCTGCTCCAACCGCGCCGAGAGTTCTTTGAGCGCCACCTCCGCCAGCCCCTTGATCAACCTGATCGGATGGTTGCTTGGTACCCGCTGCTCAGGGTTAACCAGGGTCAGCATCGTGGTCTGGGGCCGATCGTAGCCGCGCATCTTCCGCTTCCTCCTCTACCCAACTGGCCTCCTTCCACTATATAGATGCAAACCCATCTGTCGATCCTATCGAAAGGGGTTTCTCAACAGCCTGCTAGACGAGCTCTGGCTCCAACTCGGTCAATCGCTTTGGGAGAGCGGGGAACGTGGTGGGGCCACTTCGACGCTTGGCCTGATACGTGAATGGGAGCCGGGCCACTTTCGCAGCCATGCACAAATCTGGTTCAGCGCGAACGAGAAGAAGATCTACCAGAAGGTCTGCGTCGAGTTCGACTACTGCAAAAAGAAGCATACATATGCGTTTGATCAGAGATTCGATCTGTTGGCGGGTGTGGCAACCCTTTTGGTCGCGCCGTTTCTTAGTCCTACGGCGGCAGCAGTTGGTACGCTCATCCTGCTTCGCAGGAGCTTGGACCTCTTCTGCGGTTGCGAGTCTGCAAAGCCATACTTGGAACAAGCCATGCAGCTAGAGCTAGGAGATCCGCGACAACTTGAGCTCCTTATCAAAGCCGTCGAGAAATCCCCGTGCAACGCGAATGCCTATTACAATTTGGCGGCTTTCCAGACTAACCTTGGGCACGATCTAGCTTCTGAGGAAAACTATCAGCGGGCGATGGCCATCGATCCTGAATACTGGCCTGCCCTGAATAATCTAGCATATACATGGGCGAAGGCAGGTCGAAACCTGGATTTGGCTATGCGATTAGCTGAAAATGCGCGTAGACTGCAACCTGACAACCAGGCTGTCAAGGACACATATGAATTCGTAGTTGGAGCACTCGCAGAATCGCGAAAGGTATAGACACCTCACGCTTCAACGGATTCATTTGGTTAGAGCCAAACTCTGAATTGATTGGAAAAAGCGCCGGCTGGGCGGTTCGGAGTTCCGCGCACCGGGTGCCCGAAGGTTCCTCTTGATAGTGCCGATTCGCTGCGATCGTAGATGGTCGCCAAGGCTCGTCGGGCTCATTCACCTCTACAGCGCGCGTTCCATCCGCCGGTGCGGGATGCCGGCTTCGTCGAATATCTCACCAACCGGCGTAAAACCATACTTGAGGTAGAAGCCCTCCGCGTGCAACTGCGCGTGCAGGATCGCTTGCCGATAGCCGCGGGCGCGCGCCGCTTCGACCAGGAACTCCAGGATGCGTGCGCCGGCGCCTTGTCCTCGCCGCTCCGGCAGCACCGCCATCCGGCCGATTTTGGCCTCGTCGCCGTGCACAACCATGCGGCCGCATCCGATGGCGCGGCCATCTTCGAGCGCCAGCACATGTAACGCGCGCGCGTCATCCTCGTCCATCTCGATTTCTTCCGGCACGCGCTGCTCTTCGATAAACACGCGGCGCCGGATAGCGTAAACGTCGGCCAATTCGGCGGGGGTTGTGGCCTTGATTACCGTGATATGTGGCACTATGGGAATCGTACATCGGGCGGTATCGATCCAACAGCGGAGTTCAGCGGCATGACGGATCAGGCGCAGCGCGCGACCGATCGTGAGATCGAAGCAGCGGCGGAAGTCATTCTCAAAGCGGACTACCCGATTGCGCTCACCGGCGCCGGGATGTCGGTCGAGAGCGGCATCCCGCCTTTTCGGGGCCCGGGCGGGCTTTGGACGAAATACGGCGAACCGAGGGTGAACCGCTTTAAGCTTTTCCTGTCCGATCCGAAGACGGCCTGGGAGGAGCGGCTCAGCCGGCGCAACGATGAGCTTTACGGGCCGCTACAGAAAGCCCAGCCCAACCCCGGCCATCTCGCGCTCGTGGAGCTCGAAACGCTGGGCGTGCTGCGTTTCGTGATCACGCAGAATGTCGACGACCTCCATCGCCAGGCCGGCCAGAAGGCGCTGGCCGAGATTCACGGCAACTGGAAGCTGATTCGATGCCTCGAATGCGGTTCGCGCTTTCAGCCCGGCGAGGTGAGCCTTGAAGCGTTGCCGCCGAGCTGTCCGCGATGCGGCGGGCTGCTCAAGAGCGATACGGTCTCGTTCGGCGAGCCGATTCCCTCCGACATACTGACGCTCTGCGCCGCCCAGGCCGCACGCGCCGATCTCGTGATCGTCGCTGGGACCTCGGCGACGGTATATCCGGCCGCGGGCTTTGCGATCGAAGTGAAGCAGCGCGGCGGCGTGATGGTCGAGGTGAATCTCTACGAGTCGGAACTCACGCGCGTCTGCGACCTGAGCCTACGCGGCGGCGCGGCCGAGGTCCTGCCGCGCCTGGCCCGCACGATCGCCAATCGCCGCCGCACCAAGCTGCATTGAGAGGGCACTGGAGTTGAGGTCTCAGTATCTCGTCTGCCGCACGCCCCATCGAATGGCCTGACTTGACCGCTCGCGTCCACGCCCTACAATCAGCCAAGGACATGAGCGAGCCGCGATTTTCTGGTAGTGTCTCAGTTTGAGAGTGCTCGCGAGTGGGGCGAGCAGCAGAGGATCCGGGATTCCTCGCGCGGCAGCCACGCGCGGGAATGACAGAAAAAGCTTATCCCGTTGTCATTCTCGCGCGTCTGCGTTGTCTGGCGCGCGAAGAATCCCGAATCCTTTCTTCCACCTGCCGACACCGCCTTCAAGGCCAAACTGAGACACTACCGATTTTCCCAACGGAGTGACTCGGTGGCCGATTACAACTACAGGGTGTATTTCGCGCCGCTCGAAGAGGGCGCCTACCAAGTGTTCGTGCCCGCCATTCCGGAGATTTGCACCTTCGGCGACACCCTCGAAGAAGCTCGGGCGATGGCGAAAAACGCCATCCGCTGCGTCATCGAAAGCGCGCTCAAGGAAGGCGAACCGATCCCTCGAAACGCCGACCCAACGAAAGAGTTCGTCACGATAAGCATCTAAGCCGGTACTTGAGCCCGGCTCTCCCCGTCGTATAAGCAAGAGCATGCCCCCGGAAACTTGAGAAAGCCGGCTCTGATATTCGGGGGTATGTACCTAACGCAATCTCCACCAAGGCGCCGAGACGCCAGCCGGTACGAGCAGGGGCGCTCTATCACGGTTCCATTTTCGCTTTTCGAGCGGCCCTGAATCCGATGCCAATCACCACTGACGCCGGCAAAAGGAGAGCAAATGAAAGGACCGCGAGTAGGTAAGCCAGCACACTAGTTAGAATGCTCGGATCAGGAAGCTTTAATACAACTTCCAGAAGGCCCGTGTCACCGCCCATCCGCGAAATCCCACTTACTCGCATGATGCCCATCGCCGATAGCACAATAATGATCATCGGAATTAAGGCGGGCGTGAGAAATAGCGCGACGATACCCCACCGGCCGAGTCGGCTGTCACGAACACGCTTCCAATCGTCAAACACAAAAACGGCCGCGCCTAGAAAAAATGCCAGTGATGTGATGGCGACGGCGCTGATCGTCAAAAGTCAGAGATACCAAACACTGCAAGAACATGCGACATTTCAGACCCGATCGCAATGGTTGCACTGGGTATGGGCGTCGCCGTGAGGGAAACGCGGGGCATGATAGAGAACCTTGGAGACGGCCTGTTACGCCGCCAGGGCCAGGTTCTCTAAATCGCTAGCGATGTCAGTAGCGTCTTCCGCCGAGATGTACTCTCCGGCAGGATACATTTGGGGGTCTGTTCCCAAATACCGAACGACTTTCCTTCTATCAATCACGCGGCCTACGTAGGGAACGGGCAATTTGGCGGGTTTGATTTCGATGATGCCGTCTTTCCCCAGTTGTTTGAGAATCTCGGGAGGTTGAGCGTGGATCACCAGAACGAGGCTTACGCCCTTCGCGTGAGCGCTCTTTGCGGCATTCACAAACTCGAGTTTTTCTGGATCACTGGCGTCATCCAGATCGCACCGCTCGCAGACAACGAGGATCCTTCGCTGCGCCTGGTTTATATCAGTGATGAGAGATTTCAACGCATCCCCATGGGTATAAGTTTGCGTGTCGGTCCGGAACTCCGCCGCGTAGTGGAAAAACAGCGCAAAAAAGAGCACCACGAAAACGATAGCCGCAACCACGACTGTCCCCATCCCCATCAGATTCCTCCCTATTTGGCGAGCACAAAACGTGCCTGAAAATTACCTAGCGAAATTGGCCTCTGGATCAGGCGGTTGTAGCAATTCCGGCGCTGTAGCTGCGCAGAGGTAGCACTGTAGTAAGATTGCACAGTTTCGATCTTCGAGGGAATCGGTCTGCCCGCCCCCGTTTGCGGTTTCGGTATTCAGGCACAAATATGGGTTTCCTGTCAAGAGGCGCACGCCGAAGTGTTAGGCTTGGCGAGTCGCCATCCGAGACCGACCGCCCGAAATGGTCAAGAGCATGCCGCCGTGCAGTTTAGAGAGCCCGCTTTCACTGCCGTTTCAGCAGCACCATGCCGCCGGTGTCGTCGAGCGCGGTTGGGCCGCTGGTGAAAACCAGGTTTAGTCCCTTGCTCTGTTCGGGGCTCATTTGGTCGAAGGCGTCCTGCCCGCAAAACAGATACTCGGGCTGATCGCGATCGCCGAGATGGACGATCGGCATGCTCCGGCCGCTGTAGAAGGCGACGTCGTAGTTAAGCCCATCGAGGTACGCGGCCGGGCTATCGCCGATGATTCCCATCGCGCGGGCGGTAAACGTCTTTAGCCCGATCGTGTTGGCAATCGCGGGCTGCACATAGAGGTTCGCCGCCAGCGTAATACCCGCGATCCCCGCGGCGATCAGGCCGACCGTGGCTTCGATCACAGGCCGCGCAACAATCAGGACCACGCCGGCGCCCGCGATCGCCAGCGACAGGACGATCGCCGTAATCCAGCGCGCGGCGATCGCGTGACCGAGCGCCGGCATGAAACCGAGCGCGGTGATATTGAAGCGCTCGAGCAGGTCGGCGGCCGCGGCGGGTCTGGTCTTGAGCATTAACAGTGCCCCGATGCCCGCGCATCCGGTGATGAACAACGCCAGGCCCGCGAGCGCGGCGAACAGTTGAGCCCATCGTGAACGCGGCGCCGCGTTGCTCAGGGCTACGGCGACCATCGCGGCCAGCGCAGGATAGAGCGCCAGCAGGTAAACGCCGCGCTTGCTCTGCGCCAGATTGTAGAAAATCAGTACCGTGAGGAACCAGACACAGAGATAGCGCATCCGCGGGCCGAGCGCATCGCGGGCGCGCGCGAAGGCCAGCGCCGACACTGCCAGCAGCAGCGACCACGGCATGAAGCCCGCGAGTAACGCCGCTTCCACGTAATAGAACGGATGGGCATGGCCCTCGCTGAAGCGCGCGCCGCCCCAAAAGCGCGTCAGGTTTTCGGCGAGAATCTGCTTGCGGAGGAAATCGGCGCCGCCGGTGTATGCGGCCGCGAGATACCATCCGCCACCCACTATTGCGACGATCGCCGCTCCGGGCGCGAGATGGAGCCTGCCGATTACGTCCCATCGGCGTTCGAGCGCGAGCCACGCAATCGCAACTACTGCCGGCAACAGCGCGCCCACCGGCCCCTTGGTGAGGACCGCGGCTGCGACTGCCAGGTACATCACGAGCCAGCGCCGCGACAGTCCTTCCGCGATCGCGATGAACTCGAAAAACGCGACCGTCATAAAGAAGGTCAGCGTCGAATCGACTCGCGCGCCGCTCCCGGCTTGCAGATACTGCGCTGAGGTGCCGAGCATCAGCGCCGCGAGTAGCGCGCTGCGATCGTCAAACAGGCGGCGCACGTAGAGGTAGCAGACCAGCATCGCGGCGATCGCGAGCGTGGCCGAGGGCAGCCGGACCGTCCATTCGTTAACGCTCCCGGTCGCCAGCGACAGGATCGCCGCCAGCCAGTGCATCATCAGCGGCTTGGATGGAATCTCGACCCCGGCGCGCATCGGCAGAATCCATCCCCCGCCGTGAACGATGTCGAAGATCGTTACCGCCTCGCGCGGCTCGCCCTTGGTGTAGAGCGGATAGCCGCCGAGATTGACCAGGTAGAGGATCGCGCCCAGGCCGAGCAGGATAGGGACGGCGAGCCTGGGCGCGGCGGCGCTCAAGAAGAGCCGCGCGCCCGCATCGCGCCGTTCTTCGGGCGGCGCAACGGGCTGCCCCACGGACCGATTAGAAGATTGCGACAGTTAGTACTGCTTGATCAGGCTGATGCGGCCGTTGTCGTCGTAGCTGTAGACTTCGGTCGCATTCTCGTCGCGGGTCTTGCGATGCGATCCGTCGCAGAACGGCTTGTTCTTCGAGAGCCCGCAGCCGCATATATACGCCGGCAGCTCGGTGCCTTCCGGGATTTCATAGGGACCGTTTTTGTCGTGTCTGACAATTCGCGGCATGACGAATTCCTCGCTATGGGTCGCGGAAAAAATTACACCGCTCGCATCCAGCGTCACTAAAGACCAGCAGTCGCGGATAGTCAACCGCGATCCTCAGCTCAGCGGGACGTGAAGCGCTTCGGCGGCTTCGAGCGCGGGTGTCTTGCGATGGGGGTCGGCGCCGGTGACCAGCGCGACCACGCCGCCCGCCGCGATGACGATACCGATCACCTCGCGGCGGCTGGCATGTTCCCCGAGAAACATCACCGCAAATACGATCGACAGCAGTGGGATTCCCGGCACCACCAGCGCCGTGGTCCAGGCCAGCGACAGCCGGCTGATGGCGGCATACCAGGACGACGTGCCCAGGAAGTAGATCACCACGCCGGTGAAAATCACCACGCCCAGCGCGATCGGCTCGGCCAGTTGCGCCACCGCGCCTGGACGAATCGCGAGCAGCATCGCACTCAGCACGAAGGCGGCATAGATGTAGCGCGCGCCCGCCAGGCAAATCGGACTCAGCGGCGGCATCACCTTGAGCGACACCACGTGCGAGCCCTGCCAGAACAGTGGCGTGAGGGCGACCAGGAACGCGGCGTAAGCCGGCGAGAATACCCCGCCGGCAAAGACCAGGCCGATTCCGGCGATGATCGCGGCGGTGGCGGCGAGTTGGCGACGCGACGGGCGCTCGCCGACCACCAGCGTCGCCAGCAGCAGCGAGTAAACCGGCTCGCTCTGCAACAGCAGCGCGCCGGCAATCGCGTCGATCCGCCGCAGGCCATAGATCAACGCCAGGCTGGTGCAGACCGTACCCACGATCGAGATCAAAAGCAGGCGCGGCAGGTATTCCCCATCGAGCAGGTAGCCGAGCTCGCCGCGATAGTAAAGCGTGACCGCCAGACCGATCGCGGCGGTGGAAACCGCGGCCGCGCAGAACAGCAGGGGATCCAAGTTCAGCGCGCCGTAGCGCGTGATCACTGGGAGGAAAGCGCCCGTGACCACGTTGTAGATGCATAGCGCCAGGCCGAGCGCGAAGTTGCGACGCAGTGCGGCCGCCTCGTCGGGCGCGGCGGCAAAGTGGTCGGCGACCCTGAGCGGCTGCGGCTTCATAGCGTGCTGCGCGAAAAGTATATGAATGCAACCAGCGCCGCGAACGCCAGCCGATACCACGCGAACAGCGCGTAGCTGCGGCTGCGCACGAAACGCAACAGGATCGCGATCGCGGCCAGGCCGAAGACCATCGCGGCCCCGAACCCGATCAGCATCGGTTGATCGATTCCCGTGTGGATAAGCTTGTGCGCCTCGACCAGACCGGCGCCCGCGATTATCGGCGTGGCCATCAGGAAAGAGAAATTTGCTGCGTCCTCGCGCCGCATCCTGAGCAGCCGCCCCATCGTGATCGTCGCGCCCGAGCGCGACACGCCGGGCACGATGGCGAGGGCCTGACTGAGCCCAATCAGAAGCGCTTCGGCGACGAGTAATTTCGCTTAATGTTCGCCACTGCGGCCGGGCCCAATCCACCGCCCAAAGCGCGATGCCGAGCGCAGCCAAAGTCGCAGCAATCAGGAGTGGCGAGCGAAAGATAGTCTCGGCCTGATGCTCGAAGGCGAGACCCGCGATCGCGCCCGGCACCGACGCGATCACGAGCCGAAGCAGCAGGCGCTTCTGCTCGCGTCCGCCTGCGACCAGCGAGACGGCCATCGCGGTCCAATCGCGCCCGTAATAGGCCAACAGCGCCACCAGCGTGCCCAAATGCAATCCCACGTCGAAAGTCAAGCCCGGGTCGGGCCACAGCAGTATCCATGGAATCAGCGTCAAGTGGGCGGAGCTGGAGACCGGCAGGAACTCCGTAAGCCCTTGAACAGTCCCGAGAATGAAGGCCTGAAACGAAGAAATCATAATATTTTCAAGTACTTATAGTCTTTGAATGGATTCGCGCGAACCCGCAAAGCGCTCTGATTCTCCAAACTTGCCATCCCGGTTGCCCTTGACCGATTCCCGCCCGGCTCTAAAATAGGGAGACTGGGGATAAGTGGCTGAGGGTGGTAGGATTCGGAGGTCGAGCATGGCGAGAAGTTCGAAAGCCAAGGTTGTATCGTTGTGGGAACGCGACGCGGTCGACCTGCCTAATCATCGTGCCTCCGAAGCCTTGAAGAGCGCCCAACTCGGTGGGCCACGCCAGTTCCCGGTTGTTTCGACGTTGCCACGCCTGCCCGTGATGATCCCCGATGAGATTCTCGACTACTACGGATGGGTATTTTGTCAGGGCGGATTCCTGAACCTGCAGATGACGTTCGAGCAGTTCCTGACCGTGGTGGCCGCCGTGAGTCCGGCAGGGCTTTGCCCCGAGTACGAGGGCGATCCCGCCGTATCGCCGGATTAGGCCGAGTCATCGGGGTTTCCAGAACCAATCTCAGCAGCGCCAATCTCATTGGTTCGGTGGCTCCGAAGATCCGGGCTGCTTTGGCGCGCGGCTCAAGAGGTTGTCGTTCACCCAGATAGTCTGAAGGGGCGTCAGATCGGCGGGCGAGGATATTCCGTTGTCCTTGGCGATTTGCCGCCAGTTGTCGGCGTTGCCAGTGGCCCGCTTGGCCAGTCCCTGCAAGTCTTCGTTGGGCAACAGCGCGAAGTTCACGCCACCGCTGCGCGGCAGGTTCGAGGGCGGCGGGGTGAGCGCGGCGACCTGATCGATCTTGCGGAACAGGTCGAGCCGGGCGCTGGCCTTGTAGCGCGCGAGATCCTCGTCCGGCACGTCCTCGGCGCGGACATTGACGATCACCTTGCTCTTCGAGTTGCCCTCCGGCGCGACCTGAATCTCGTAGCGATAGCGCGGCTGTACGCCGGCCATCGAGGGCAGGAATCCGGGGTTGTTGTCGGCCTTCTGCCAGAGCGTGACGAGCGAATCCTGCGGCCTGACCTCAAACAAAACGCCCGCGCCGCGCAGCGCATCCTGCGTGAGCAGGAATGCGTCCTGCGCCGGATAGTTCAACTCGTGCTCTTCGCCGATCGCGGCCTCGGTGCCGCCTCCTTTGGAGTTGTAGTAGTAGAATCCCAGGTAGTAGCAGCCCGAAAACCCACTCGCGAGCACGATCGCAATCGCGGCCCATCGCAATCGCGGCACTGAGCGGTCACCAGCCATCGTGAAGACAACAAAACATGCACGGGCGGCACGCGCAAGTTGAGCGCAGCAGGAGGATTGTCTAATCGACGGCGAACCGCTATGCACTTACTCGCGCATGGTTGAAATCGATACATCACGGCCGCGGCACGTGGTCGCCGTGGTCGGCGGGGCAACCGCCGGGGCCGAGCTGGCGCAGGTTCTGGCCACTCGCGGCGCACTGGTCGTGGTCTTCGAGCAGAACAAGCGGTCGTACGGGAAAATCGAGGACGGACTGCCGCGATGGCACGTCAAGCAGCGTAAAGATGAGTACGAGGAAATAAACCAGCGCCTCTCGCATCCCAATGTCGTCTACGTCCCGATGACTCGGATGGGCCGCGATCTCCAGTTCGACGACCTGCGTCAGGATTGGGGCTTTAGCGCGATCGTGCTCGCGCACGGCGCGTGGCGCGATCGGCCCTTCCCGGTCGAAGGCGCCGAGCAGTTCGTCGATCGCGGCCTGCTCTATCAAAACCGGCTTATCTACTGGTTCAATCACTATCTCGAAGCCGCCTACGGTGGACCGCGCTACGAGTTGGCCGACGGTGCCGCGGTGGTCGGCGGCGGCCTGGCATCGATCGACGTGGTCAAGGTGCTGCAAATCGAGACCACGCTCAAGGCGCTACGCGCGCGCGGGATCGCCGAAGACATGCTGCGGCTGGAGCGCGAGGGAATCGAGCCGGTGCTGGCCGCACGCGGCCTCAAATGGGCCGACCTCGGCATCAAGCCCTGCAAGCTCTTCTACCGGCGCAGAGCGCTCGACATGCCGCTGTCGGACATTCCCGCTGACGCCAATCCCAAACGCGCCGAGGCGCTCAGGCAGGCACGTATCAAGATCCTGGAAAAGGCGAGGCGCAAGTTTCTGTTCGAGTTCCAGGAGCTGCGCGTGCCGACCGGGCTCGTAGTCGAGAACGCCCGGATGGCCGGCGTGATCTTCAGCCGCACCGAAGTCGCCGACGGGCAGGTCCGCACGCTCCCGGATACGCGAGAAATGGTCCACGCCGCTTTGACCGTCAGCTCCATCGGCAGCATCCCCGAGCCGATTCCCGGAATCCCGCAACGCGGCGAGGTCTACACCTACGCCAATCAGAAGATCGGCTTGCTGATCGACGGCACGACACCGGTGTTCGCCGCCGGCAACGTCCTGACCGGCAAGGGCAATATCAAGGACTCGCTCGAAAGCGGGACTGAGATCGGCGTGCGGGTCGCGGAGGCCTATCTGGGGCTGAGCGGCCAATCGATTTCGCTCGCCGAGGGGCCCCGGCAGGAAGCGCATCAACAGGCGGAAACGATCGGCGATGCGCTGTCGCATCGCGCACCGCTGGCGCCCGATCAGATCGCGGCGGTGCTCGCGCGGGTGCGCGAGCGCCAGCGCGCGGTCGGCTTCGAGGGTGACTACCGCGCCTGGATCGCCCGCGTCACGCCGCCCGACCTCCAGTAACGCCGGCCAGTGTTCCGCGATTGCCGCCTGAGGGCACCCGCGCTTGGAGGGCGCGAAAGTGAGCGGTGTGAGATTCTTCACTGCGCAGACTCCGTTCAGAATGACGTCAGATGGTATCATTTGGTAGATTCCGAACAGCTCCGTTCAACGTCATTCTGAGTGTAGCGAAGAATCTCACACCGCTCCCTTTCGTCGCGTGCCGAATATTCGCTGGCCGCCGCAGACCAAACTCTACCGCCGCCAAGGTAGTTTTGCTTCGATCCCTCCGCGGCGCTACGCTCTGCGCAGATCATTGGAGCATCGCTGGAGGGCGCAGACGTGGACGAGCTTAAGCGCACCGATCCTGAAATTTACGATCTCATCCGGCGCGAAGAGCGCTACGAGTTCGAGTCGATTCGCCTCATCCCGTCGGAGAATTACGTCTCGCGAGCGGTGCTCCAGGCCACCGGGTCGGTTCTGACCAACAAATACTCCGAGGGCTATTGCGGCCGCCGTTACTATGAAGGCCAGCGTTTCGTCGATCAGGTGGAGGCGCTGGTCGTCGAGCGCGCCAAGGCGGTGTTCCACGCCGAGCACGCCAACGTTCAGCCGTACTCGGGCTCGCCGGCGAATCTCGCCGTCTACTACGCGCTGGCGAAGCCGGGCGAAAAGCTGATGGGCCTGGCGCTGCCGCACGGCGGCCATTTAAGCCACGGATGGGGTGTGACGCTGTCGGGGAGCCTGTGGAATGCGGTGCCGTACGAAGTCGATCGCGAAAGCCATCGCATCGACTACGACTTGCTGCGCGACAAGGCGCGCCAGGAGCGGCCGCGGATAATCATCGCCGGCACCACGGCTTATCCGCGCCAGCTCGACTTCAAAGTCTTCGGCGAGATCGCCAAGGAGGTCGGCGCCTACCTGCTCGCTGACATCTCGCACGTCGCAGGCCTGGTCATCGGCGGAGTGCATCCCGATCCCGCGCCTTACGCCGACGTGATCATGACCACCACGCACAAGACGCTGCGCGGCCCGCGCGGCGCGATGATCCTCTGCCGCCGGGAGTTGGCCGAGCAGATCGATCGCGCAGTCTTCCCCGGGCTGCAAGGCGGCCCGCACAATCACACCACCGCCGCGATCGGCGTGGCGCTGAAAGAAGCCGCCACGCCCGCATTCAAGGAGTACGCCCATCAGACGGTGCGCAACGCCAAAGCGCTGGCGGCCGAGTTGACCAATCGCGGTTTCCAGCTGGTCTCGGGCGGCACCGACAATCACCTGGTGCTGATCGACCTGACCAACCGCAAGGTGATCGGCAAGAAGGCCGCCAAGGCGCTCGACGCGGCCGGAATCGTGGTGAACTTCAACACCGTGCCGTACGATCCGCGCAAGCCCTTCAGCCCCAGCGGGATCCGGCTGGGAACGCCGGCGGTCACCTCGCGCGGGATGGGCGAGGCGGAGATGCGGCAAATCGCCAAATGGATGGACGACGCGATCACGCACGTCGACGACGAAGCGCATCTGGGACGTATCGCAGGCGAGGCCGCCGAGATGTGCCGCAAATTCCCTGCCCCGGGAATCGTCGTCGACTAACTATAAAGCGTCGGTGTGTCTGTCGCTCGGGTCCAGTCAGCACGAGCCATGGGCAAGATCGCAATGGCTGACGAAGCGTTATGGAACGACGTGCTCAGCGTTGCGGCTAAAGCCGGTCGCGCCTACCTGGCCACGATCCACAACGGCAAGCCCAAAGTGCGCGTCGTTTTCCCCGGTTTCGAGGGCCGCAGGCTCTGGATTGCGACGCAGCGAAATTCCGCCAAGGCCCGGCAGATCGAACGCGATCCGAATGTCGAGTTGTTCTGGGAAGCGGGCGCGGCCCGCCCGATCGCGCATCTCACCGTGACCGGCGTTGCAGCGTTCGTCGATGATCCCGCCGAGAAGCGCCGCGTCTGGAGGGCCAGGATTTTCGGCTACGACCTGCGCGAGTTCTGGCCCGGCGGACCCGAATCAGACGGCTTCGGACTGCTGCTGGTCACGCCGCATCGCGTCGAGTTGGGCTTCCAACCCGCGATGTGGAAGGGAAAGAAACCGGAGGTTTGGAAGGGATAAGAATTCCGGGTCCTACCTGGCCACTTCCGAGTACGCGACCATGAACTCGCCGCTCGAGGAAGCGCGTGATTTCGGGCACGCGCTCGAATCCCTGCGTCCGAATCCGATCGTGGCGTTGACTCCCAGTACCCTGCCGAAGCCGCGAGGATTAGGCCCGCGCGCGGCTTCCGCTTCTCGAGTTACTACACGGTTTGGTGGTTCCACGCCTTTGGGCCGTCGTTTATCTTCGCGATCTATCCGGCGTCGCGTCGCGGACTGTCTTTCCGGAACGCTCCTCGATTCGGCCTTGGCGCGGGTCTCCGAACTGGACCCAGACTGCGTCAAGCGCACTGCCGGGCGCGGCGCTATTTCCGCGATGCGGGTTTCAGCGCTACCGCGGCTTCCGCCGTCAACAGCAGGAAAGTCAGCGTTTCCTGCAGGTACAGGCTTACGCTTCTGTCGTCGTGGCTCGCATACCCAATCGAGACGTCCTGGCCGAGGTGCAGTTCGAAGTCGCCGCCGCGCGTGGTCAGCACGAATGCTCCGGCGATCGCGGGAGCGAAGATAATTTCCTCGTTGACGAGCCGCTGGATGTGCTGGATGACCGGATAGCCGTGATCGCTGGCCTCGCTCAGCGCGGTATACGCATCGGCGCCCATCACCACTGAATATGGCCCGTTGACGCCGGCGAGGCGCAACTGGCTCAGCGCCTCTGCGACCGCGTCGGGGTAATGAGACGGGTCGCCGGGCAACAGCGCCACTTTGTTGCTGGTCCCTTGCCGGAGGCCTTCGATCCCGCCGGCGGCGTAGCCTTCGAAGATCGCCCGGTCTTCGGCGAATGCGATCCGCTTGGCGGCGTCTTTCAGCGGCTGCCAGTCCGAGTCATTTGCGCCGCGCTCCACGTCGTCGATCGCCTGGCGATCCAATTGGAATGGAACGCGCATCTCAACCAGCGCCTTGACCTCGCGTTGCCGTGCGATGATCCCGGCGCCCGGCGCCTCGAGGTTGCTTAGATGGCCGGTGCCGACTGCCGACAGGATGACGCCGCCCGGGCCTTTGACATCCACGACTCGCCGCCCTGCCAAATAACGTTTCAGGGTGCGCGCCGCTTCTTCTTCGATTAAAGCCCAGGCGCCGTCTGAGATCGGGGCAAGCTCGCGGTGCAGATTATTCATCGCGCGATTCTCCTTTCAGGGAGCCGATGCCGAGCGAGCCGTCGCGCGCGCGCTTGGCCTCTGGCGAAGAGTCAGTCTGAGCGGGGCCGGAGGCGGTCACTGCCGCCGCAGTCCCGGCGGGCGTCACGCCGTCAAGGAACGAAGCCCCCGGCGCGAAAAACAAGGAGCCGGTGACGGCGCGGCTGAAGTCCAGCAATCGATCGTAGTTGCCCGGAGGCAGCCCCACGAACATGTTCTGCAGCATCTGCTCAATCGTGCGCGGCGAGCGCGCGTAGCCGATGAAATAGGTGCCGAACTCGCTCTGTCCCGGCGGCCAAAGACCCCGTTGGCGCGAAAAATCTTTTTCTCGACGCCATCTTCAACGATGGTCGTGAGCGCGTTGTGCGCGGAGGTCGGTTTGACGGCGTCGTCCAATTCGATATCCGAAACCTTGGTGCGGCCTACGATCCGCTCCTGAACCTCCGTCGGCAGCGCGTTCCATCCGGGCAGATCGTGCAGATACTTCTGAACGATGACATAGCTGCCGCCCGCGAAGGCCGGATCCTCGTCGCGGACCAGGACGGCCTCGAGAGCCTCGTTGTCGACGGGGTTCTCGGTGCCGTCCACAAAGCCGAGCAGATCGCGGTTATCAAAATAGCTGAAAGCGTGAACTTCGTCTTCGACGGAAACCGCGTCCCCGAGCGCCGACATGATCTGCGTTGCGAGTTCGAAGCAGAGATCCGTCCGCGCGGCGCGGATGTGGAAGAGCAGATCGCCCGGCGTAGAAACCGCGTGCCGCGACCCGGCGGTGATCTCGCGGAACGGATGGAGTTCTACCGGCCGCGGATCTCCGAAGAGCCGGTCCCATGCTGCCGATCCAAAGCTCATCACGCAGGAGAGCCCTGCCGCGGTATCGCGGAACCCAACTGCACGTAGCAGGTTGGCCAGGTCTGGGCAGAGCGAGCGGACGGCGGTCACGCTATCCGGCCGCGGGTCAATCGTAACGACTAGAAAGATCGACGCCCGGGTCGGCCCCATCACCACGGCCTGTGGCGTGACAGGCTGCGCGTCGGTTGCGTTCTTCGTCGAATCCGCGTTAGGCACCGCGCAGCATTTGAGCACGATCGCGGGGTCGGAAGAAACCGATCGGGCCGCCCCACGATCGGTTTAGCCGGAATTTACGTTTTGCCTTGCTAAACATGCAGCTCTTTGGCTCGCATATCAGCGCCCGATCGACCGACCCTGAGGCGCGTTGTAGTGCTGAAGCTTTCCGCTGCGCAAGGGTGAATAATCGCTGCACCATGTGCCGCCGGCAATCACGTCGGTCGCGTCAACCAACGCGATCGATCGCGCCGCCCGAGCTCGTCCCTGAGGCAGCGGGGTGAAGCATTGCCGTGACTCCGAAATCGGAGTAGATTTACTCCCAGACCGGAGATTTGGCACAGCACTTCGGAAGAGACCAAGAGATGACTTCCAACTCTGCCTATCCGGCGTCGCGCTACGAGCCCGCTCCGATCGTAGACCTTTCGGCCAGGGCGGAGCGTGAGCGGCTGAGCCCCTCGGCGATCAAAGCCTTCCTCAACATCATGATGCACTGGAAGATCCGTGATGCAGACGCGCGGGCGCTGCTTGGGGGTGTTTCGAACGGACCGTTTTACGAGCTGAAGAAGCGGCCGGCGAGCCGGCTGCTCGATGCCGACAAACTGCTGCGGATTTCCTACCTGGTCGGCATCTTCAAGGCGCTGCGCATCATCTACTCGCCCAAGCTCGCCGACGCCTGGGTGCAGCTCCCGAATGCCAATCGCATTTTCGCCGGGCGGACGCCCCTGGCCTTCATGATTATGGGCGGCGTGCCCGCGATGCAGACCGTGCGGCGGCTGTTGGACGCGCGCCGGGGCGGAATGTAAGCGAACGGATGAAGCGCGCGACATGCGAGCTCCCGCGCGTAACCCTGATCCGCCGCCTTGATACGCATCGGCTGATTCCCTCGAAATACGGTGACGACGATTCGAGCGCGCTCGCGGCGATCGCCAGTGACGAACGGCATCTGCAAGACATCTTCGATCTGGACAATGCGACCAACGAGCGCCTGCAGGCCGAGTACAATCGGCTGCCGGCGATCGGAATGGATGAGCTGGTCTTTGGCGTGCCGCACTTCCGGATCGTCAACGCGGCATTCTGTCACGCGCATCCGCTCGGCAGCCGCTTCAACGGGCCGGACCGTGGCGCATGGTACGCGGGCTTCGACCTCGCGACAGCGCAAGCGGAGGCGGCGTTTCGCAAAGCAATCGAGCTGGCGGAGATTGGCTGGCTCGAAGAAGTCGTTACCTACGATGACTACCTGGCCGACTTCAGCGCCCGGTTTCACGATCTCCGCAGGGACAAACGCTTCGTGGACTGCCTCGCACCGAGTAGCTACGTCGCCTCACAAGAGCTCGCGCAGCGGCTCCTGAACGAGGACTCGCTCGGTGTCGTCTATCCGAGCGTGAGACGCAGGGGCGGCTCCTGCCTCGCTTGCTTTCGGCCGGCGCTGGTGATGAACGTGCGCAAGGCGGCGAGTTACCGATTCCGATGGGAGGGCAAGCCCACGCCGGTTATCGATCGATCGTAGCGGTGGCAGCTCCTCACAGGCGCGCGCGCGAAATCGGTGGGGGCGTCGCGCGGGCGCGGTGGCGATGATAGTTTCATCGTGAACGCCGACCGAATTTTCCGCACCCCATGCGACTTTCCGAGCTCGACTACAAATTGCCCGAGGATCTGATCGCGCAGCATCCGATGGAGCGGCGCGACGAGGCGCGGCTGCTGGTGGTCGATCGCCGCACCGGGACGTTCGAGCACTCGCGCTTCTACAAGCTGGGGCGGCATCTCCGCGACGGCGACCTGCTGGTGCTCAACGACACGCGCGTGTTTCCTGCCCGCCTATTCGCGCGCAAGGAGTCCGGCGGTAAAGTCGAGCTCTTATTGGTGCGCGCGCTGGACCATCCGGCCGGCGCGTGGCTCGCTCTGATGCGGAGCCATCGTGCGCTCAAGGAGGGCACGCGGCTGATCGTCGAAGGCGGCCACACGCTCACCGTGGCTGGCTATCAGAAGCCTGGCCGTCCGATTGTGACCAGCGACAATTCGACGACGATCGCCGATATTCTGGCGGGCTCCGGGCAGCTCGCGCTGCCGCATTATATTCGCCGTCCGGCCGGCGACGCCGATGCCTGCGCGTACCAGACCGTTTTCGCCGCGCATCCCGGCGCAATCGCTGCGCCCACTGCCGGATTGCATTTCCAGCAGGGGCAATTCGCCGAACTCGAGGAGGCGGGAATCCGTCATGCCTTTCTGACGCTCCATATCGGGCCGGGCACGTTCACGCCGCTACGCGCGCCCGAAGTCGAAGCGCACACGATGGAAGCGGAGTGGTACACGATTCCCGCCGCTACCGCCGCGGCGATCGAGCACACGCAGCGGATCGGCGGGCGCGTGATCGCCGTCGGCACCAGCAGCGTGCGCTCGCTCGAATCGTATGCGATCACCCGCGACCTGGAAGGCTTCACCGGCCTGTTCATCTCGCCCGATTTCCGCTTCAAGCTGGCGGACGCGATGATCACGAATTTTCATCTGCCGCGCAGTACGGTGCTGGCGTTGGTGATGGCGTTGGCCTGCCGCGACCTGATTCTCGCCGCCTATCGCGAAGCGGTGCGCCATCACTATCAATTCCTCAGCTATGGCGACGCGATGCTGATCCTCTGATGCGGTCGCCGATCCGATTCGAGCTCCACGCGCGCGACGGTGCGGCCCGTTCCGGCACTCTTGTCACCGGGCACGGCGAGGTCCCGACGCCGGCCTTCATGCCGGTCGGCACGCGCGCCGCGGTCAAGGCGATGTCGCCCGATGAGCTCAGCGCGATGGGTTGCCGGTTGGTGCTGGCGAATGCGTATCACTTGGCGCTTAGGCCCGGCGCTGAACTCGTCGAGCAGATGGGTGGCGTCGCGAAGTTCATGGGTTTCAAGGGCGCCGTGCTGACCGACTCGGGCGGCTTTCAGGCGATGAGTCTGGCCAAAATCAATTCGATTGACGAGCACGGGATTGTCTTTCGCTCGCACCTGGACGGCAGCCGGCTCACGCTTACGCCCGAGAGTGCGGTGCGGATCCAGGAGCAGCTCGGCGCGGACATCATGATGTCGCTGGATGAGTGCACGCCGTATCCGGCCGATCATGCGCGGGCGAAAGCCTCGATGGAGCTGACGGCGCGATGGGCCCGGCGTGGCCTCGAAGCGCGGCGCAGCGCGACGCAGGCGCTGTTTGCGCAGGCCCTGTTCGGGATTGTCCAAGGCAGCGTCTACCCGGACTTGCGCCGTATCAGCGCGGAGCAGATCACCGCGCTGCCGTTCGACGGCTTCGCGGCGGGCGGCCTCTCGGTCGGCGAGCCGAAGCCCGCGATGCTCGAGATGGCGGCGCTGAGCGCGTCGCTGATGCCGGCGGAAAAGCCGCGCTATCTGATGGGCGTCGGGACGCCCGCCGATCTGGTCGCCTGCATCGGCATGGGCTACGATCTCTTCGACTGTGTGCTGCCGACCCGCAACGCCCGCAACGGCAGCGCGTTCACCAGCGAGGGCCGCGTATCGATCAAGCATTCGCGCTACCTGCGCGACGAGCGCCCGCTCGATCCGCGCTGCACATGCCGCTGCTGCACCGGCTTCAGCCGCGCCTACCTGCGTCATCTATATGTCAGCGGCGAGATTCTGGCGGCGCGCGCGCTGACCGAGCACAATCTCTTTTTCTATGCTGGCTTGATGCGCGGAGCGCAAGCTGCTATCGCATCTCGGACCTACGGCGCCTTCGCAAAGGCGTTTGCGACCGGTATTTCAGAGGTCTCGGACCAGGCAAAAGACGATGTGGTTTGAAGGCATAGCATGGGCGCAGCAGGTTGCGGCGACGGGCGCGGCCGCCAGCGCCGAGACTTCCGGGCAGCAGGTAATCTTTACCACTGTCATCCCGCTGGTCGCGTTGTTCGCGATCTTCTACTTTCTTTTGATCCGCCCACAATCGCAGAAGGCCTCGGAGCATCAGAAGATGCTGGGCGCGCTCAAACGCAACGATGAGGTAGTGACACAGGGCGGGCTGATCGGCAGGATCGTTGAGTTGGGTGACAAGGTCACCATGCTCGAAATAGCGCCCAACGTGCGCGTGCGCGTGGAGCGCTCGCAGATCGCGTCGCTTTCGACCTATTCTAAAACCGCGCCCAAAAGTGGCGGCAAGGACGGCGGCAAGGACAAGGAGTAGCCTCGCAAGGCTGGAGTATCGGTGGAAAATTCTGCGCCCATTCTGATCCTGCTGGCGATCGCCGGCGCGGTCCTTTATCTGCACGTCACGGGCGGACCCGGCCGGACCCGGATCTATCTGACCGGCGTGCTGGTGGCTGTCGCGCTGGTCCTGCTCATCCCGAGCCTCAACTTCGGGTTGCCCGATTGGTGGAAGGACTATCTGCCCACGACCAAAATCCAGCTCGGTCTCGATCTGCAGGGCGGGACGCATCTGCTGATGGAGGTCAAGCTCGAAGACGCGGTGAACACTGCGCTCACGCGGCGCGGCGACGACCTCAAACGCGACTTCAAGGAGAACAAGCTCGACTTTGATGAAGTCAGCACTGCGGCCGGCGGCGCGCTGACCGTCAAGCTCAAGACCCCCGACGAGCGCACGCCCTTTCTCGACCTGATCCAGAAGTCCGATCCCGACCTGATAGTTTCGAGCGTCGAGAGCGTCGGCGGGCCGGTCTATGCGGTCCGCTTCAAGGATCGCGATGAAGCGCAGGTGCGTAGCAATGCGATGGATCAGGCGCTCGAGACTATTCGGAACCGAATCGACCAGCTCGGCGTCCGCGAGACCACCGTAGTGCGCGAGGGCGACCGCGACATCCTGGTGCAGTTGCCGGGAATCCAGGATCCCGAGCGCGCCAAGGAGTTGATCGGCAAGACCGCGGTGCTGGAATTCAAGCTGGTCGACGATGCCCATACGATCTCTGATCCGCAGAAGGAGGGTGCTCCGCCCGGCGATGAGATCCTCTACGGTCCGGCGGATTCCGGCGGCCGTACCCCATATCTGGTCGAGTCGCCGGTGCTGATGACCGGCGACGTCGTTACCGACGCGCGCGTCCGTCCCGGTGGGCGGCTGGAAGGTCCCTACGTGGCGGTCGATCTCGACTCGCGCGGCGCGCGCATCTTCGATGCGCTCACGGGCGAGAACGTCGGCCGGCGGCTGGCGATAATCCTCGACGGCACGGTTTATTCGGCGCCGGTTATCAAAGAGCGAATCCCGGCCGGCCACGTCCAGATTACGGGGCGCTTCTCGATCGATGAGGCCCACGACCTCGCGATCGTCTTGCGTTCAGGCGCTCTGCCCGCGCCCGTCGAGATCGCCGAGGAGCGCACGGTGGGACCGTCGTTAGGGCGCGACTCGATCCGGCAAGGGGAAATCTCTTTCGTGGTCGGCGCGCTGGCGGTCCTGATCTTCATGCCGCTGTACTATAGCCGCGCCGGTCTGCTCGCCGACTTCGGGCTGTCACTCAATATCCTGTTGCTGATCTGCGTGATGGCGGCCTTGCAGGCGACGCTGACCCTGCCCGGCATCGCCGGAATCGTGCTTACGCTGGGAATGTCGGTTGATGCCAACGTGCTGGTCAACGAACGGATGCGCGAGGAATTGCGCAACGGCAAGAGCACCCGCGACGCCGTCAAGCTGGGCTATCAGCGAGCCTGGTCAGCTATTCGAGATTCTAATATTTCAACCTTCGTCGCCGGCCTGATTTTGTTCCAATTCGGCACCGGACCGGTGAAGGGATTTGCCGTCACACTATGCGTAGGCGTCTTGACCGGTCTCTTTTCATGTATTGTCGTCACCCGTGCATGGTATGACAACCTCATTAGCAGCCGACGTCTTCAGACTATCAGTGTGTAGGCCGCACGAGACTGCGATTGGCGGTCAAATCGTCGAATCGACCCCGACGGGGAATTTTGGGGACAAGGCTGGGCAAAATCGGCTTGACTTGATGGCGAGGCGCATACTACAAAATCGCGTTCCCCAATCAACGTTCGGGATAGGGCGTCTTTGTGGACTGCGATGGCCGATAAGGACGACATTCTTCTCAACTCCCGCGAGGTCGCTTTCCTTCTGGACATGAGTCCGGATACGGTCAACGAGTTCGCCCGGCGCAGCGTCCTGCCGGCATTCAAGAAAGGCCGGCAATGGCGATTCCGCAGACGCGACATCACGGCGTTCATGCGCCAGGCCGGAGGCGTGAATCAGGCCGCCTGATCCTGGTCTCTACTTTCCTCGCGAAAGAGCACAAGGTGTAATGCACGCGTACGTCCCCGCGTCAGGTGCGGTCGAGTGCAACCGGAAATGCCGGTGGGCCGGATTCCTGATCGGGGAGTTGCAACGGCTTTAGGATTTGCGCCGGCCCGCGGTGGTGGGAGTCGCACGAACCGGGCGCTGGAGCCCGAAGTCTTCGAGGTATGAGGTTGTTATGGCCGAGCCGCATGAAAGCCGCATCTATTCGGACTTCGCACGCTTCTACGATTCCGTCTTTGGGCGTGCCTTTGTCGATCGCGAGCGCGAGGTAATCGAGTCGCTTAACCTGCGCCCCGGCCATCGCGTGCTCGAGGTCGGCGTCGGCACCGGGATCTCGTTGGGCGCTTACCCGCCGTACGTCCATGTGGTCGCGATCGATCCGTCGCAGGACATGCTGGCCCAGGCCGCGGCCAAGGCGCGCGAGAACGAATGGGGCCATATCGAGCTGCATCAGGGCGACGCGCTGAATCTGGATTTTCCCGATAACAGCTTCGACGACGTGACCACCTTTCACGTCATGACGGTGGTGCCCGATCCGGTCCGGATGATGAGCGAGATGGTGCGGGTCTGCAAACCCGGCGGCCGAATCGTGATCGTGAATCACTTCGCGAGCGAAAAACCGCTGCTGTTCTTCATGGGCAAGCTGATCACGCCGCTGACCAAGTTGCTCGGCTGGACCTGCCGGGTACGCGCCAGCGACGTCCTGCGTGGCCAGCACATCAAGCTCGAGCGGTTCCATCGCTTCTCGCGGCTCGCGGTCCATTTCATGCTGATCGCACGCAAGAGCAATTGAGGAACGAGCGGGCTGCAGAGCTACTTTCCCGTGCCCACCAGCTCGACCAGCACCGGCTGCTGAGAGGTGTTGATCGGCGCGACGACCACGGTCCCGAAGCTTTTGCCCTTGGCGGTCGGCGAAAATTCGATCACGACGGGCTCTTTCGCACCTTTTGGCAGAGAAAAGGTTCCGCCCCCGGAAATTACCGAGAACGGCGGTACGGCGCCTGCGGTCCCGATGACGCCGGTTAGGGTACCCAGACCCACGTTCTTGACCATCAGCGCCAGCTTCTTGCTATTGCCGACGGCGACCTGGCCGAATCCGAGTGATGAAGCCACAGAGAGGACGCCCCCCTCGGCTGTCCCGGCGACCGGGATCGACATTTGTTGGTGATAGGGATCGTCGCTGGTGACCAGCAGAACCTGCTGGAACGTGTTGGGCATCGTCGGCGCAAACTGCACCTCTACGGTCATGCTCGCGCCGGGATTAAGGCTGAAGCCGCCTCCACCTTCGGCCACGGTGAAAGGCGCCGACAACGCTCCCACATCGCCTTGCAGGGGCCCTCTGCCGGTGTTTCTGATCGAAAACTTTTTGCTGACGGCCGGCGCGCCCACGCCCCGGTTCGGAAAACTGATCGACTGGGGAGTCAATACCAGCCGGGCGCATAGCACGGTTGGATCGATTTCAGCCATGAAGGCGTTGGCTTGCTGTTTACCGATGGTCTTCTTGGCGATTTGAAATGCGGATGCGAGCGTGGTCGGGATATCTGCCGAAGTGGCATATCCGGAAACATAGATTTTGCCCGACGGATCGACCGTGATCCCGTTGCCGGCATCAGACAAGCTGCCGCCGAAGTAGGTCGAGAAAACCAGTTGTGCGCCGGCTGGCGAGGCCGCGGGGTTCAACTCCGAGACGAAAGCGTTGAAAGACTTGGTCGTGGTCCGATTCGAGGTCTGGCACGCGCCCGCCGTGGTCGGAAAATCGGTCGACGCCGCGGCTCCGGTGACGTAGAGGTGTCCCGACGTATCGACCGCAATGTCGGCGCCCGCTTCGCCGAAGATACCCAGCGGGCCGCCACTGCCGCCCAGCAGGGTCGAATAGAGCAGTGAGGAGCCTCCCGGCGCGACCTTGGTGACGAAGGCGTTCATGCCGCCTCTGGCCGCTGCGCGATTGGTGGCCTGGTATGCGCCCTGGGTGACCGGAAAATCCGCAGAGGTGGCGAGCCCGGTGACCAATGCGTCGCCGACCGAATCAACTGCGACGCTGTTGCAGAAGTCGCCCGGATTCGCCGTGGCGCCGCTCCCGCCGAGGTAGGTTGAATACACCATCGAGGCGTTTCCACTGGCCCACGGTTTCAGCTTGGTGACGAAGCCGTTTTCCTCGTCCACGCTGAAGGCTCGATTGGCGGTCTGAAAGCTGCCGACCGTACTTGGAAAATTCTTCGACGACGTGTAGCCGGCCACATAGGCGTAGCCAGAGGAGTCGGCTGCGATGCCCATCGCGCCGTCGCCGCCGCCGTTCGAACTGCCGCCGCCGCCGAGGAAGGTCGAATACGCCAACGCTGTACCGCCGCTGTTCACGACCGTCACAAACCCTGTGCCGTTGATGCCGGGTAGTGCCGTCTGAAAGCCGTTAACGGTTGGGAAATTGCCCGAATCCGTGAACCCAGCAACGTATGCATCGCAGGGCGGTGAGCAATTCGGAATCAGCGCGACGTGCTCGCCCTCGGTGTTGTTGGTGCCGCCAAGGTAGGTCGAATAGATGAGGCGCGAACCGTCCGAGTCCAGTTCGGTCACGAAAGCCGCGTCAAAGCTCTCGGCGCGAGTCGGATTCGAGGGCTGGAAGGCGCCTGGGGTGGTAGGGAAATCGCCGGAAAAGGTGAAGCCGGTTACAAACACGTCGCCGAAGTTGTCGACTGCGATCCCGTTGCCCTGGTCGCCGTTCGATGCCTTCCGGCTGAGCGTTGGGATTGCCGCTGCCGCCCAGATAGGTCGAGAAGACCAGCGAGGCCGCCCCCGCCATCGCGGGGTTAAGCTTGGCCACGAACGCGACCTCGGTGTCGCCCGACGCGCCGGGATCGCCCAGACCGACGGTAGTGGGAAAATCGGTCGAAAAGGCCAACCCCGTCAGGTAGACGTCGTCCAGCGGGTCGATCGCTATCGCAGTCGCCTCGTCGCCGACCGCTAATCCCGCCTTCGAGGTCCCCCCGCTGCCGCCCAGGTAGGTCGCGTAAACGATCTGGGGATCGATCAGCAGCGGACGCGAGCGATCGTAGCTGGCCACCTGCACCCCGATGATATTCGCCGCGCCGCGATTCGGCAGCAGCGCGAATTTTCCGTCGATGGCACGCCGCGCGCCGCCGGGGCTGTCCTGATACAAGCGCAGCCGGCACAGCCGCAAGTCACCGATCGCGGTCTTGAGAACCAGATCGCCGTTGCGCTCGAGTTGCGCGCCGGCGCCCTCGACTTTGAGCCGTATCGCGGCCGGATTCGCCCGCGGCGCCACGATCAGGTCGTACTCGAGGGCGCCACCTGCGGCGTAAAAGACCACGTCGATACGGGGCCAGACCTCGCGGTACCTGACTCGCCCATAAGTGGGAATCGCAGTCCGCCATTTTGTCGGATCATTACCCACAAAGTAATTGACGCGTCCGGCTAGAGGATCGAGACCTTCGATCGCCGGGCTCGGGTTGGCGCCGTCGAACGAGATTCGCACCGCCGCCGAGCGCCGCGCCGCAGCCGCGCGTGAGCGGACCCCGCGTCCGAAGTGTCTCATTCGATGGCGCCGATCTCCCGCGTCAGGCTCCGGCAAAGCCTCGGCGAGCTTCATAACCGCGCCCGCGGGGGTCAGGAACATCAAGTAGCCGGGCCCGCGCGTAAGATACCTGGCGGTCGCGCCGGTCTGGCCCTGGTTCGGCTCGAAATGGAAGGGAACGCTCGCGCCGCGTGACTGCGCCACCGCGGGCGCGCTGGAGATCGCCGCCGGCGGCCGCGAGTCGATAGAGATCGATTGCGCAAGTAATACGAGCACCGCGCCGCCCGCGAGAGCGATCGTGGCCTTCGCTTTGTACCGAAACCTCAGCCAGCGCGGGCGACGCGCTTCAACGCCGCGAGCGCTTGCGCAATGCGCGAGTCGGCTAGCGAGATCCGCTCGGCCACCGAGCGCCACTTTTGTCATTCCATTGTGCCCATCGAAGCGGCGCTTCTCGTATGCGTCCAGTATACAAGGTTCGACGCAAAACCCCGAAAATCCTTCACGAAATTGGGCCTTGCCCGATCTCAATCATGCTCGCCGATGGCGCGATCGCCAAGCTTGCGTTGACACCTCGGGGGGCGTTGGATAGGTGTTAGCGCGCGGTCGAACCGGCTGTCGTGGTAGATTCTCCAATCAAGAGCCCCGAGGAAAACTCCGCCGACGAGCAGCGCGTCGAGGAGTTGGCCCAAGAGCTCGCTGAGCGCCTGCGCACGCTGCCCAATCGCACCGAGCTTACCGACTATGCGGTCGGGCTGCTCCGCGACAGCGCCGAGGAGGCGGATCAATCGGAGCAGGCGCATCAGAGCGTCGAGCGGCTGCGCAAGGGCGACCCCTTCAATCCGATCGCGTTCGCGATCCCGCTGTTCGTTATCGGCGTGGTCTTGTGCGCCACCGGGATTCTGATCGGCCCCGGCATGGGAATAATGGGAATCGCGGTTCTGATGGCGCTTTATGGAATCGGGCTCGCGCTGTTCAGGGGCATCGTGAAGGGCGGAACCAAAGCCAAGAACCAGCCGGGTCCCGGAGCCTGAGGAACCTCAACCGAAATGAGCCCGTGTTGTTGCAGATCGCGCTTTCAATTAGGTAATCTAATTGCCGCGTTGAATTCGGCCGGGCCCGCTCCCGGCCAGGCGGTTATCAGTCTGGTGATGCAGGATAGATCGGTGCGCGCCTGCGCGTGCGCCTTGGAGCAGAACGGTTTCGATGGCAAAGTTTGACTGGCAGGAAACCAAGCGGCAGATCACCGAGTCGCAGGCGTGGCAATCGATCTTCCGCCACGGCTACGAGGACAGTCCCCGCAACCGGATCCTGATGGTCTCCGGCAATATCTGGCTGCACCTGCATCCCTCGAAAGTGCAGCGCCATGCCACCCGGCTGCGCTTCACCTGGTGCATGGGCGGTATCACGTTCCTGCTCTTCCTGGTCACGGTGGTGACCGGCGTCTACCTGATGTTCTACTATCGGCCGACCGCCGAATACGCTTACGCCGACATGAAGTATCTCGAATTCGATATGCCGTTCGGGATGCTGATGCGGAACATGCATCGATGGGCCGCGCACGGGATGGTAATCGCGGTATGGCTGCACATGTTCCGCGTCTTTATGACCGGATCGTACAAGCCGCCGCGCGAATTCAACTGGGCGGTGGGCGTTATCCTGCTGGTGCTGACGCTGCTGCTGTCATTCACGGGCTACCTGCTACCGTGGGATCAGCTCTCAATCTGGGCGGTGACGGTCGGCTCCAACATGGGACGGGCGACGCCGCTGCTGGGCAGCGAAGGGCCCTTCCACGAAGTTCTGGGCGTCAATCCGATTTACGACGCAAGGGCGTTCCTGTTCGGCGGCGCGGAAATCGGCCCGCATACCCTGCTGCGTTTCTATATTCTGCATTGTATCTTCTTCCCGTTGCTGGCGAGCCTCTTCATGGCAGTGCATTTCTGGCGTATCCGGCGCGACGGCATTTCGGGTCCGCTCTAGCTTTCGCGACGCCGTATGTTTTCCTATCTTCTCCATCAAGGTTTCGTGCGCGTCGCGTTCGTGCCGACGATGATGGGACTCCTGCTGTATGCGATTTATGTGATGGCGGCTCCGCCCAAAGACGACGACGAGGACGCCGGAAACCGCAACGCCTGATGCGAATCACGCCATGACGATCGCAACGGGGTAGCTATGGCCAGCCAGGACGGGTTCAGCAACGGTCACGATCGTGCACCGGTGATACAAGCTGCGGCGGGCAGTGCCGCCGGCGGCGCTGCGCGGAGTGTGCCCGCCAAGCCGGCGGCCGGCAAGGGGGCCGCGGCGCCGATCAAGAAGGCCGGCTCGGGAATGGAGGACAAGCTCCATACCTGGCCGTTCCTGGTGCGCAACGAGTTCCTCTGCTCGCTGGGAGTGATCGTGCTGCTTACGATCTGGTCCCTCACGATCAATGCGCCGCTGGAAGAGCCGGCCAATCCGACTCGCACTCCCAACCCCTCCAAGGCCCCGTGGTACTTCCTGGGCTTGCAGGAGATGCTGGTCTTCTTCGATCCCTGGTACGCGGGCGTGGTGTTGCCGAGCTTCATAATCGTCGGCCTGATGCTGATTCCGTATCTCGACATCAATCCCAAGGGCAACGGCTACTACACCTGGCGGGAACGCAAGTTCGAGTTGCTGAGCTTCTTTCTCGGCTTCCACGTGCTGTGGGTCTCGTTCATTCTCATCGGCACGTTTTTCCGCGGTCCCGGATGGAACTGGTTCTGGCCCGGACAGGTATGGGACCCCCACATGGTCGAGGCACTGGTCAACGTCGATCTGCCGTATCTGTTCGGATTCCGCGACTACACCGCGTCGGCGATCTTTGGCCTTTCGGTAATCGGGTTGTACTTCGTGGCCGGCTACGCGCTGTTCTACATGTGGGTGCGGGCGCGGCCGCCGGGCGATCCCTGGTCGGCGTTCCCCGGCGGCGGTAGGGAAATACTCGAGCGATGGGGCCCCGTGCGCTTCGGGATCACGGGCTTCCTGTTGCTGGCGATGTTGGGCGTGTTCATCAAGATGACGCTGCGCCACGCCTTCAATATCAAGTACATCATGGTCACTCCCTGGATTGACGTTTGAGCGCGGGCATTTGACCGGTGTTCTTTCTGGGCAAAGCGCTGGAGGCGCTCGGATGCGCCGATGTGGGCTTCGCGCTATGGGTCGGGATGACGCAACCGCACGGGATGGAAAGAGAATACCAGCTCGCGGCGATCGGGATCGTAGTCTTCGTCGTGGGCTACGCGACCGAGCGCTGGTCGAGTCCGGGCGAATGAAAGTGGAGTTTGCGAACTAGATGGCTGTCAGGCCGGGGCTCGACCCTGTCGAGGAAAGCAAGTCGTTTAGCGCGTTGTTCGTCCTGATGGTCGCGCTGCTCCTGGTCGGCGCCGTATGGGCGATCTGGGACGACAATGTCTCGCGCCGTCCATGGAAAGAGTACCAGGTCGAGTTCGATCGGCTGGCCTACGACACCTACATGAAAGACGCCGCCGACGAGCAGGCGCGTCTCAACCAGGATGCCGACTACGTGAAGCTGACCAAGGAGCTGGCCGCCGCGCAGGCCGAGCTCGATTCCGGCGCGACCGCGAGCCATCTGGAGGACCTGCGCGCGCAGCTCAGGACCGCCAAGCAGGTAGCCGACGACAAGGACCAGCCGGTCCGCTTTACCAAGTCCGAGCTCACCGAGCGCTGGTACGATTACAATCATGCGATCCAGCAGAACGAGGATCCCGCGCCCTTCAAGAAGATGATCGACGACCTCGACCAGCGGCTCCAGGGTGAACAAACCACTTCGGACCAGGCCAAGCATCAGGTCGAGGACCTTCAGAGCCAGATCGAAGCTCTTAACTCGAAGGTCGATGACCTTCACGACAAGCTCGCCAAGTACACCAAGGTCCGCGACGATCTGTTCGATAAGGCCGACGGCTACATGATCCCGGTCAAGTTCATGGGCCGGACGCTGTTTCGCTATCCGAAAATCCCCAAGATCCAGCAGACCGCGATTGAGGATTACGATCGCAATGCGTTCGACGAAGCGGTAGCCAGGGTCGATCGATGCCAGAGCTGCCATTTCGCTGAAGACAAGAAGGGTTTCGAAAACGCGCCTGAGCCGTTTCGCACCCACTCCAACTTCCACCAGATCATCGACCAGCATCCGTCCGACAAGCTCGGCTGTACTCCCTGTCACGAAGGGCAGCCCGCGGCGGTCAACTCGATCGCCGAGGCGCACGGCGACGTTGAGCATTGGGACCATCCTTTGCTCACCGGTGACAAGATGCAGTCGCGGTGCATCAAGTGCCATATCGATGTCGGTTCGCTGCGCGACGCCGGCGGCAAGCAAATCGCGGTCAACTGGGTGCAGGGCGAGCGGTTGTTCGAGCAGATGGGATGCCACGGCTGCCATCTGGTTGCCGGCTATGAGGACATGCCCAAGATCGGGCCCTATCTGAAGCTTGCGTCCGCCAAGCTGGATCGCTCGTGGTCAGTGCGATGGATAACCAACCCGCACGAGTTCCGGCCGCACACCCGGATGCCGAACTTCATGTTCAACCGCGACCAGGCGATCGCAATCGCCGCGTACCTCGATCAGAACTCGGACCAGGACTCGCAGGATTGGCTGAAGGCGCATCCGCAGCCGCCCACGCTCGAGGCTGACATCAAGAGCCCGGCGATGGTCGAGGAGGGTAAGGGACTGTTCGAATCGGTGGGGTGCAAGGCCTGCCACGCTATCGAGCCCGACCAGTTCGGCACGCCGGTCGGTTCGGACACCAGCTTCAAGCCCGACGAGGCTCGCACCACCAAGGATTTCGCGCCCAATCTCAGCAAGATCGCCGAGAAGACCGACGCCCGCTGGGTTTACTACTGGATCAAGAACCCGCGCGATTTCTCACCGCACACCGCGATGCCCTCGCTCAGGCTCAGCGATCATGAGGCCACGGCCCTGACCGCGTTCCTGATGACTCATGGTGAGAAGAAAGAAGATCCCAACCTTCCCGCCTTGACGGCGATGCTTAACGATCCCGCGCAGGCGGCCAAGGGCGCGGCGCTGATCCGCAAGTACGGATGCTTCGGATGCCACGAGATCAACGGGATGGAGCACGAATCGCGAATCGGCGTCGAGCTGACCACGTTCGGCTCCAAGCATCTGGACGAGCTGTTCTTCGGCAATCGCACCGACATCCCGGAGACCTGGGACGACTGGACCTATCACAAGCTCTACACGCCGCGAGTCTATGCGACCGCCAACGTCGAGCAGTTGATGCCGAATTTCGATTTCCAGCCGCAGGACATCAACGACCTGCGCGTCTTCCTTGCCGGCCTTACCGAAGGCACGGTGCTGGAGCGCTATCGCAGTCCCGGCAGCGATCGCCAGAACGAGATCGTCGACGGACGGCGGATGGTCAACTACTACAACTGCGTCGGTTGCCACATAATCGAGGGCCGCGGCGGTTACATCCGGCGATTTTACGCGGACAATCCCAATTTCGCGCCGCCGATCCTCAACGGCGAGGGCGAGAAAATCCAGCCTCAGTGGCTGTACGGCTTTCTTGCAGGGACCGACCCCGATCCGGCCGTGGTTGAAGGTCAGGATGCCGACCTTCCATTTCAACAGCCCTGAAGACGACACGCTGATCAACTATTTCACCGCGCTCTCGGACGTGCAGGTGCCGTACACTTTCGTCAATACCAGCGCGATTCCGGAGCCGGAGCTGCAGGCCGGGCAGAAGCTGATGTCCAAGGACTACTTCAACTGCTTCAGTTGCCATCAGCAGGGCGACAGGCATCCCGAGGGCCCGCCCGACGGATGGGCGCCGGATCTCGCGATGGCGCGCCGGCGGCTCAATCCCGAATGGATACCCAAGTGGCTGCACAATCCGCAGGCGCTGCAGCCGGGCACCAAGATGCCGTCGTTCTATCCCGGCGGTCCCGACGACATCCTGGGCGGAAACGAAGACCAGCAGACTCGCGCGATTCGCGACTATATCTTCTGGTTCGGTGATCATTCGGGCGAATCGCTGCCGGCGCCGGCTACCCAGCCGCCTGCCAAGGTGAGCAGCAGATAAGGAACTTGCGTACGTCTGTAATATCCACTGTAATATCCACGGATCGGGGAGGGGAAATGATATGAGGAAACAACTGACTATACTAACTGTGCTCTGCGCCACGCTGGCTTTCGCCGTATGGGCGCACGCCGACGGCGGGACCATCTCGGGCACTGTCAAGCTCGACGGCGTGGCTCCCGCGCCCAAGCGAATCCAGGTCAGCCAAGACCCGGAAGTCTGCGGGCTGAAGGCGATTTTCAATCAGGATCTGGTGGTCGGCAGCGGCGGCGGAATCCAATACGCCGTCGTGAGCCTCACCGACGCCAAGGGCGCGACCACGCCCGAGACGGTGAAATTTGATCAGAAGGGATGCCAGTACGAGCCACACGTCCTCGCATTTCCGGTCAGCAGCACGGTGCAGGTCATAAACTCTGACGGCATCCTGCACAATATCCACACCTATTCGGAGAAGAACCCGCCCTTCAACATGGCGCAGCCCAAGTTCAACAAGATCATCACCGTGCAGCCCGACCAGCTCACGCAGCCCGAGCTGATTGAGGTGACCTGCAACGTGCACAGCTGGATGAAGGGCTGGTGGTTCGTGGCCGGCAATCCGTACTACGCGGTGACTGACGACGCCGGCCATTACACGATCAAAGACGTTCCGCCCGGCGACTATACTATCGAGGTATGGCAGGAGAAGCTGGGCCCGACCGATCAGAAAGTGTCGGTCAAGGCGGGCGCACCGACCACCGTCGACTTCGCCCTCAAGCCCAAGTAAGCGGGCACTTCTCGCACCAGCTGGGCACGGCTGCCGAAGGACTTGCCTCGGGCAAGTCCTTCGATTTGCGAGGGCGCCTCGAAAATAGAATGAAACGCCTCGACCGCCTGGACATAGCCACCTCGGACCTCGAAGACGCCGCGGCGACCTGGCAGCGCAACTTCGGCTTCGTGGTGCGCAAGTCCGGCGACGGAGCGACGATTGCGATTGGCGACGCCGAGATTCGCCTCAAGCCGCTGGCGAAGCTGGCGCCGGGCTCCGCCGAGGGGATGGTGGGACTGTGGCTCGAAGCCGACGATGTCGAGCAGGTCGCCGAAGCGCTGCGCAAGGCGGGACTCGAATCTGCGCCGCTGCGAAAAGACGATCGGCGCCGAATCCTGGCGATCGATCCCAAGCTCGCGAGTCAGGTTCCGCTGTTCATTTTCGATCGCAAAGGATGACGCCGCCGGTGATCTTGGCGGCTCCCCTCTGACGCTGGAAAGCCATCACAGCGGCTAGTGCCGTTCCAACCATTTGCGCCTAGAGTGGCTGCTCCGATGCATTGTATGGTTTGCCCCGTTCGATGCGCCTGAAGCGAGCACCGGCGCCGGGAAAACGGGGCGGGCTGGAACGGGGCTCGCCACAATTCGGAACAACAAGTTGGAACGGCACTAGGGCGCGCCGGACTCGAACGACCACGCGTAGGTCCGTCCGTCGGTCGTTATCGAGACGGCGTAGCTCTTCCCCGCTACCAGCGGCGCGCGTGGCACCAGCACGATAGCGCTGAAGTACTGAAGCCCTCGTCTCGCCCACGCCTGCGCTTCCTCATCAGGGTTGGTGTAATTGGTATGATCGAACTCGCAAACTTCGACCGCTTCCCCATCCTCGCTGAGCGAATAGGCCGACACTTGCGGCGCGCCTGAGGATCCGAGCTCGAGCGTTATCGGCAGGCCGGCGGGCGGCGAATATCCGGTGCAACTGGCAAGCGGATCGGGCCATTCACCGATGCTCCAGCGAAGCCCGATCGTAGAGCCGTCGGGTGGGAACGCGATCGGTGAGTCCAAACGCGGCGAGCCACCGTAGACGGGCAGGCCAATCGCTGCCGCCCAGCATCCGCCGCTCTCGTAGTCGCCGAAGCCGGCGATGGTAAGATTCGGCCTCAGCAGCCCCAGCCGATGGAAAGGTCCGGACATCCACTGGTCGATCTCGGCGCTTGCGCTGAACGGTCCACATCCCCAGGCCACGTTGCTGGTTCGGGCGGCGGCGTCTCCTTCAGCCGAGTAGTCCGTCATTCCGGCGTCTTCTTCGTGAGCGGCCGCGCCGATCGAGCGGTTACCGCGAATGGCGTCGCCATAGTTGTCGATCAGATAGCGCGCGTGGCTCGAGTCGCCATCGTTGAGCCGCGAATCCTCTCTGACGCTCGGCAGACCCGACCATCGAGCGAAAGTAGTTCAGCCGCGCCAGCCACTCGGGCCCCGACGCCGTCGCCTCGGTCGTCGTGGGCGAACCGGTGGCAGCGGGCGACGGTTGCGGACTGGCCGCGATCTCGCGGCCGGTCGCGAGTGCCGCGGCGTCACTTGCGCAGCAGGGCCTCGGACGAAGCGCTGGATCGCGCGCCAATCGCGATTGAGCAGGTACATCGCGAGCGCGAAACCGGCCGCAAACATCGCCAGCAGCGTCGCCACGATGCGGACTGTGGAACGCCTGCGGCTGGCCACCGGTGCGCGCGCTACGCTCGGAGTGCGGAACACGAACGCTGCGCTGCCGAACCGGATCCGATCGCCGTCGTTAAGCGCGATCTCACCGAGCACCCGACGTCCGTTGACGAAGGTGCCGTTGGTCGAATCGAGGTCGCGGAGCAAGTAGCGCTCCGTCGCGGCAACGGACGATCGCGTGACGGCGCGAGACTCCCGTGCCGCTCAGCACGATATCGTTGCCGGGCTGGCTGCCGACCGCGGTGGCAGGAACTCGACAGCACGAATTCCCGCGGTTGGCTCGCGGGATCAGTGGCTATCAGTCGCGCCTGCTCCATGCGCGATACTGATATCACGCCGCCGGGCAAGGCGCTCGCGCAGGCGCGGCGGGCTCGAAAAATTCCGCCCTACAGTTCGGTGATGAATGACGCGCGCACCGCGTCTTCGAGGCGGCGGGTAAGCTCGGCGCGGTCTTCGCTTCCGAGCCCCTCGACGCTGATCGGCTTGCCCACCGTCATGCGCATCCGCCCGCCCGGGATCACAACCTTCGCCTTGCGCGGGAAAAACGCGGCGGTGCCGCTGAAAATCAGTGGGACGCAGGGCACTTTGGCCGCAAGAGCGAGCCATGCCGCGCCTTCGTTGAACTCGTGGACGCGATTGTCGCTGTAACGATGGCCTTCCGCGAAGACGCACATCCGGCGGCCTGACCGTATGATCTTCACCGCCTTGCGAATCGAGCCGCCGCCGGAGTCGCGATCGATCACCACATGCTCGGAATTCTTGATCGCGTAGCCGATGAGCGGAATCTTCATCGAGCTCTTTCTTGGCCACGAACCGGACCTGGCCGGGAATGAACGCGAGAGTCGCAAAGATGTCGAAGAAGCTCTGATGGTTGGCGACCAGGATGCACCCGTCGAGTCCGGCGAGGTTCTCGAGCCCCTCGATTTCGAGCTTGATTCCGCAGGTCCGGATGATCAGCCACGCCCATACCCGTCCGACAGCGCTGACCCAATTCGGACGATCGAAGGCGGCGAACAAGGCCGCGAACGGGGCCAGTATCGCCGTATAGAGCAGCGAGAGCCCCGTGGCCAGCGTGCCCCAAATCAACTTGAAGGGGCGGCCGGCCGCGCCGACCGCGAGTCCCGAAGCTTGTGCATTGTTCCCCATCAGGATGGTCTTTCTCTCCGGCGCGCCTCAAAGCCTCGACTGACACCCGTGTCAGTCTTCAGTGTATGGATAGCGCGATGGAGCCGCCGATGCCATACCGCGCCGACCGCTCACCGGCGCCGGGTAGTGGTCGAAATTGGTTCTGCGATTGCCGGCGGAGGGCGCCCGCGCCTGAGGGGGCGAAAGTGAGCGGTGTGAGATTCTTCACTGCGCAGACTCCGTTCAGAATGACGTCAGATGGTCTCATCTGGTAGATTCCAAACAGTCCCATTCAACGTCATTCTGAGCGCGCGAAGAATCTCACACCGCTCACTTTCGCCGCCCTCCAAGCGTGCCGTATACTCGCCTGCCTATCGCAGCCCAAACTTTACCACTACCACGCGCCGCGTAAGTTGACATGACCCACGCGGTTGGTAGACGATTAACCGAGGGCTTCAGATTTCGCATTTCGCTGGAACGAAAATCATGGAACACGTTACCGGGTTTCAGGAGTTTATAGGTATCCTCACCCAGCCGGACAACATCCCGATCATGGGGATGATGCTGCTGGTGCTGTTTTTCAGCTACGTGGGGCTCAAACAGGCGCGCCGCAACGACCAGCTTATCGAACACGGCCACCGCGACAAGATAATCGAAGAGATGCGAAAGTAGGAATCTGTCTGCCCCAAGGACCGCCCCGATGACCGGCCCGATGACCGGAATGCTCTTACGTCCGGCGCCGGCGAATGACCCGGCTCTTTCGCTTTCAAGGCTTGCCCGTCCCCAATCGAAGTTTATCCCGGAGTTGTTTGCCGCTCTTCTGCTAGCGCTGACAGGCGCGGCCAGCGCGCGCGCTGGACAGCTTCCCGATCAGCCGGAAGCCTCGGCCGGCAGTTCCTGTTCTGAAATTCGGCAATCGCTGGCGCGTCTGGGGCAGGCCGAGCGCGATCAGGCGTTCGCGCTGCAGATTTTTTCGGGCGGCGGGCAGATCTCGATGGTCGAATTGCGCTATCAACGTATGCAGCAGGCTGACGGCGATTTGCGCGAGGTTCTGCGCCGCGTCCGCGCGAGCAGTCTCGGCCGCGATCCGTCGGTTTCGGAATGTCTCAGCCTTGGCTACCAGTCGCTGTTCGCAGCCGAGAAGGTGGGTACCGAGGTCGAGCAGATCCTCGTCAAAGCACACGGCGAGCCGCTGGTGCGATTGGGCGATAGTCCGTAGCGGAAGGTCCTGGACTAGCGGACGGCTGGCACGATCGCCGCGGGCCGCGGCCTTATGACCGCGATCGCCGCGACGCTCAGCAACAGCGCCTGTGCCGCCAGGCTCTGGACGGTGGGATAGACTCCCAGCACCACGATCGTTGGGACATGGTTGACGAAGGTTGCGCCGATTACGTCAGCCTCCTGGAAGCTCGCGATACCCTGACCGACGAAAACCACCGCCAGCAGATAGAGCATGATCGAGGTCGAAGAGAATAGCGCGCGGACCGGGATTCGCGCCGCGACCTTGCGTAGCGCCACAAACGTGACGGCCAGTCCCACGGCGGCGATAGCGATCCCGGTCGCAACCGCGTGCTTCTCCGCGGTCTCGGTCGCGCCCGCCATCAGGGCCTGGAAAAAAACGATCGTCTCACCGCCCTCGCGCATCACGGCCAAAAACGCGGTTAGCCCGAGCGCCAGCGAGGGCAGGGCGCTGGCTTCGGCCTTTTCAACCCTCGAATTTATAAAGTGTTGCCAACGACCAGCTTGGCTCTTTGCGGTCAGCCACGAGCTTACATAGAAAAGCGTGGCGGCGGCGAAAATCTGGAACACCCCTTCGAGCGCGTCACTCGCGTTATCGCCGATCAGATCGTAGACCACGAACGCGACTATCAGGCTGGCCGCGATGGCGATGGCTGCGCCCAGGTAGATGCTGCGGGTCTTGCCGGAACCGGCGTCGCGGACGCCGGCGGCCAGCGCGATTATGACCAGCAGCGCTTCCAGCCCTTCGCGGAACAGGATGCCCGCGGAGTAAAAGACATATGGTACAGCCGTTCCAGCCATTGAGGGCCCGTTCCGCCTTAATTGAGAATGATTCTCATTTCAATTCAACAATATCGTTCGCTGTCGTTCACTGTCAAGCGCGCTGAGATCGTATCGCCAGCAGCGATTCCATACTTGCCCGAACTTGGCGCAGGGGTGTAACGTCACCAAATGAAGCGAGCCGCGCGGCCCTTGGCGCGAACGGCCGCTTCGTCTGTTTATTGGGGCCGATGGCCGTCTTATATGGCCTTGCAGACGGAGGGGAACCACAGGCGGGCCTACACCTGTGAGCAGGCGGTACCAATGCGCTGCCTCTATTGCCGAACGTATAGCGGTCTACTGCGCCGCACTTGCTCGCGATGCGCCAAGGTGGTTTCGGTCGTGCAGAAGGCGGGGGGCGACGTGGGTGCAGCCGGTCTGGTCGACATCTTCATGACCGAGGGGCTGACCCGCGAGCAGGTTGACGCGGTGCTCGACGCCCAGATCGGCGACCAGCCGACTATCAGGGATCGCCTCACCTCCAACATGGCGAATGCGCTGATGCGCGGTCTCGGGATGCCGGGGCGGCAAACTCCCGAAGACGTACGCCGAATCCGGACCGCGGCCGCATCAGGGCAGGGCGCCGGCACCTGGGTCGCCGGCGAGAAGCCGCCGCCGGGCCACTAAATTTAAGGGAGCGCAGGTCTCCTTTACGCGGGCGAGAGGTAACATCATGGCAGTAAAAGCCTTCATTTTGATCGACACTTCGCCAGGCAAGGCCAAGGAAGTCGCGGGCAAGATCCGGCAAGTGCCCGGCGTGTCTTCAGCGCACGCCGTGACCGGCCCGCACGACATTATCGCCGTCGCGGAGGCGGCCGAACGTCTCGTCGCTCGGCGAGATGGTGGTGCAGAAGATCCAGAGCGTCATCGGCGTCAACCGCAGCCTTACCTCAATCGTCGCCGACTAGCGCCGCCGAAATTCAAGTCTGCAAGGATGGCTTTGACCTATGGCTGAACTACCCGTGATCAAACGCTTGCGCAAAGAAGCCGAGAATATCAAGCGCGAGCTGACTATCGACCTGCCCAAGGAACTCGAACGCGCCCGCGCGCACGGCGATCTCAGCGAGAACGCGGAGTGGGCGATGGCCAAGCAGCGCCAGGAATTCCTGCGCGCGCGGCTGGGCAATATGGAGGCGCGGATCGCGGAGCTCGCGATGATCGACCTTAACTCCATCCCACGCGACACCGTCGGCCTGGGAAGCAGGGTGGAGCTCGAAGACCTCGACGCCGGCGGCAAGATCGAATACGAAATCGTCGTGCCGGAAGAGGTCGACGGGTCGCAAAACCGCATCTCGCTGTCGTCGCCACTCGGACGGGCGTTGATCGGCAAGGCCCAGGACGACGATATCGAGGCGCAGACGCCCAAGGGCAAACGCGCCTACGTGATCGTCCGGCTGGTGACGATTCACGCACTAATCGCGATCGAGAACGGCAAGTCGGAATGAAGCCGCGCGCCGCGTGTGGCGAGGTCTAGTCCCGGAACATCGCCTCGATCTGTTCGCGATAATGCTGCTGGACGACGCGGCGGCGCACCTTGAGCGTCGGGGTCAGTTCTCCATTCTCCTGCGAGAACGGTTGCGCGAGCAGGGTGAAGCCCGCGATCGCCTCCACGTCCGAGAGCGACTTGTTGAATTCGCGCAAACGTTGCTGGTAGAGCGACCGGAACTTCGATTCCGCCACCAGCTCCTCGGGTGACTTTCCCAAAAGGCCGTTCTGCTTGAGGTAGTCGCCCAGGTTCTCGAAGTTCGGCACCAGCAGCGCCGCCAGATGCTTGCGCTGATCGCCGATCACGCAGGCTTGGGAAATATACGGATCGCTGGTCAGCCGGGTCTCAAGGTTGGCGGGCGATACGTTCTTGCCTCCCGACAGTACGATGATCTCTTTCTTGCGATCGATGATCGCGATGAATCCCTCGGCGTCGATCCGCGCGATATCGCCGGTGTGCAGCCATCCCTCGGGGTCGATCGTTTCCCGCGTCTCCTGCTCGCGGCCGTAGTAGCCCTTCATCACGTTGGTACCGCGGACCAGCAACTCGCCGTCAGCCGCGGTCTTGACCTCGATGTTCTTGAGCGGCCGTCCCACCGTTCCGAAGCGCGTGCGTCCGTGCAGATTTACCGAGACCACCGGCGCGGCTTCGGTGAGCCCGTAGCCCTCAACGATCGGCACCTCGGCGGCGGCCAGAAACTCGAAGATTTCGGTCGGCAGTGGTGCGCCCCCCGAAATCAGGTAACGCAGCCGTTCACCGAACGCCGAACGCACTCGCGCGAACACCAGCCTGCGGAACAGCGCCATCGGAATTGCGAGATGGGGCGGCACGGCGCGGCCGCGATGGCGATACCATGCGGCCTGCTTGCCGACTTCCACCGCCGCGTTGAACAGCGTCTTCTGCACCGCTGAGCCGGCCTCCACGGTGCGCTTCACGCGGCTGTGAATCACTTCGAGCAGGCGCGGCACGGTCAGCAGCACCGTCGGCTGAATCTCGAGCAGGTTCTGCGCGATCTGTGCGAGCCCTTCGGCATAGGCAATCACGCCGCCGCCCATCATCACGGTGTAATGCCCGGCGGTGCGCTCGAAGGAATGCGCGACCGGCAGGAACGAGAGCGTCATGTCCTGCTCGGTGAGCTTCAGCGCGTCGAGCGAGCTGTCGGCGTTGGCGAGTATGTTACCGTGCGTGAGCATCACGCCCTTGGATGGCCCGGTCGTGCCCGATGTATAGATGAACGTCGCGAGATCCTCGCGGCGCCCCTCCGCGACGCCGACCGGATCGCCCGCGCTCATCGACTCGAAGGTCTTCACTCCCGGCGCGCCGTCGACGCGATCGCGCGGCGCGGCCCCCGGATGCATCGCGATGATGCTTTCGACCGCGGGCATCGACGGGCTCAGCTGGATCATCTTCGCGATCGTATCTTCGCCACGAGCCGCGACTATCCGCGCACCCGAATCGTTGATGACGTGAGTCGTCTCCTCGTGGCCGCTGGTGGTGTAGAGCGGGATCACGATCGCGCCCAGCCCGAGCACCGCCTGATCGACGATCACCCATTGCGGGCAATTGTCCGCCAGAATCGCGATGCGATCGCCGGGCTTGATTCCCGCCGCGATCAGGCCGGCGCGCAGCCGGCCCGCGGCGTCCGATACTTCGCGCCACGAGTAATCGCGCCAGGCCTTGCCGGCCTTGGCTTTCAGCAGCGTTCGATCGCCGTACTTGTGGGCCTGCTGCTCGAAAGCCTGTCCGATTGTCGCCGCATTCCGCCCCATACCGAACCTCCGACCTTTCACGGATTGCCAAAGCGTGTTCTATCTGCTCGCGATACGAAACCCAAGCCGCGATACGTGACAAACCACGCCGCGGATTGCTAATCTCGCTTAAGCGCAGGTTAACTGGAGCCGGGAACATTTTTCATTCTGTTAATAGTTGCATGCGCGCGACAATCGGCCCACAATCGCGGGTCGAGAGAACTGGTTTGGATTCGACGACTCGCCGCCGCCGGCCTGCGTCAACGGGACAGGGGTAAACCTTCGCGATGCTCGAGCATCTTTATTTTCCGCACGATATTTCAACCTTCGGCCCGCAGATCGACCTCATGTTCGAGGTGATCTTCTGGATCACGATGGTCACCTGGGTCCTGGTGACGGCCGCGATGGCGGTGTTCCTGGTCAAGTACCGCCATCGGCCGGGCCGCAAAGCCACCTATATCGAGGGCAATTCGCGCCTCGAGATCATCTGGACCAGCGCCACTGCGATCATCATGGTGGTGCTCGCGCTCGCCAGCCGTTCGACTTGGGCTTATATCAAGGAGACCGGGCCGCCGGGCGATGTCTTCTACAAGGTGACGGCAAAGCAGTTCAACTGGGAGATCACTTATCCCGGCCCGGACGGCCAACTGGGCACCGCCGACGACGTAACGGTCGAGAACGACCTGCACGTGCCGGTCAACAAGGTGGTGCGAATCGAACTCTCGTCCAAGGACGTTATTCACAGCTTCTATGTTCCCAACATGCGGCTTAGGCAGGACGCGGTTCCCGGCCGCGTAATCAACCTGTGGTTCCAGGCCACCGAGGTCGGGCAGTACGAGATCCCGTGTTCCCAGCTATGCGGCTTCGGCCATTCGGGCATGAAGGGCGCGCTCTACGTCCAGTCGCAGGAAGACTACGACAAGTGGCTCAAGGACGCGTACTCGAACAAGTGACGCGGGAACAGTTTTCGTAAGAGGAATTCGTCAATATGAGCACGGCAGCAGTTGCAGCGCCCTCGCCCCACGCCGACCATCACGAGCTGGGTTTCCTGCGCACCTACGTCTTTTCCACCGACCACAAGATGATCGGCCGCCAGTTCCTTCTCATGGGGCTGTTCATGATGTCGATCGGCGGTTTGATGGCGATGCTGATGCGATGGGAACTGGCCTTTCCGCAGACCGCGGTGCCGGGCTTCCATTGGGTTCCGGAACCCTTCATGTACGACGGCGCGATCCCGCCCAATACCTACAACGCGATGTTCACGATGCACGCCACGATCATGATCTTCTTCGTGGTGATGCCGATCCTGGTCGGATGCTTCGGTAACTTTCTGATTCCGCTGATGATCGGCGCACGCGACATGGCGTTTCCGTTCCTGAACATGCTTTCGTTCTGGGTCGGCGCGCTGGCCGGCGTGATCATCCTCGCCTCGTTCTTCGTGCCGGGCGGACCGGCCGCAGGAGGATGGACTTCATACGCGCCGCTGACGGCCGTCCCGGTTTATACCGGCGTCGATTGGGGCCAGAATTTGTGGTGCATCAGCCTGATCGTGCTCGGCATCTCGTCGCTGATGGGCTCGATCAACTACATCACGACCATCATCAATATGCGGACCAAAGGCATGACCTTTTTCCGCCTGCCGCTGGTGATCTGGTCGCTGTTCATCACCGCGATTCTGCTCCTGCTGGCGCTGCCGGTCTTGACCACGGCGCTGGCGCTGCTGCTGTTCGATCGCCTCGGCGGCACGCATTTCTTCCTGCCGGCGGGCGGCGGCGAGCCGCTGCTGTGGCAGCATCTGTTCTGGTTCTTCGGCCATCCCGAGGTCTACATCATGATTCTGCCCGCGATGGGCATCACCTCCGACGTGCTGGCGACCTTCTCGCGCAAGCCGATCTTCGGCTATCGCGCGATGGCATACGCGATGGCGGCGATCGCGTTCCTGTCATGGATCGTCTGGGGCCATCACATGTTCCAGTCCGGGATGAACCCGGCGCTCGGCACAAGCTTCATGCTGACCACGATGGTGATCGCAGTGCCCTCGGCGATCAAAACCTTCAACTGGCTGGGCACGCTCTACAAAGGCGACATCCATTTCACCGCCGCGATGCTCAACGCGCTGGCGTTCGTCGCGATGTTCGTGATCGGCGGACTGTCGGGAATTTTCATGGCCTCCACGCCGGTCGATATGTATATCCACGATACTTACTTCATCGTCGCGCATATCCATTACGTGCTATTCGGCGGCAGCCTGTTCGGCATCTTCGCCGCGGTCACCTATTGGTTCCCCAAGATGTTCGGCAAGATGATGAACGAAACCCTGGGCAAGATTCACTTCTGGATTACCTTCGTCGCGTTCAACTGCACCTTCTTTCCGATGCATATCCTTGGGATGGCGGGGGCGATGCGGCGCATCTACGATCCCACCCAATACGACTTCCTGAAGCCGGTTCAGCCGATCAACGTCTTCATCTCGATCAGTGCGTTCGTGCTCGGCGCCGCGCAGTTCATCCTGCTCGCGAACATCATCTGGACCCTGGCGCGCGGCAAGAAGGCCCCCGAGAATCCCTGGCAGGCCAACACGTTGGAGTGGACTGCGCCGTCGCCTCCGGGGCACGGCAACTGGCCCGGAGCCTTGCCGCAGGTCTATCGCGGGCCCTACGAGTACAGCTCGCCGGAGGTTGCCGAGGACTATCTGCCGCAGAATCGCCTGCTCGAAGGCCACGTGGCGGTCGCGGACTGAGCGAGCTGATTGAGAGTGTTGGTGCGAGACATGAGCGCATTGGGTAAACCCTCACCCGGCGCGGGTTCGCGCTCACGCGCGCGCGCCGGCCTCTCCCAAGATAGGGAGAGGCTTTTCAAGGCCCTCTCCCTGACTTGGGAGAGGGCGGCCACGGCGCCGAGAGGCGCCATCGTGGCCGGGTGAGGGTTTAACCTATGCTGAATTGGCGGCCGGCGAAGGAGTCACAAGCCCAGCCTATGTCCACGAGCGGACTTCATCGCTATGTGGTCGTGACCGCGGCGGCTACCTTCATCCTGATTTTCATCGGCGGTCTGGTGACCTCGACCGGTTCCGCGCTCGCGGTGCCCGACTGGCCGCTCTCGTTCGGCAAATTCTTCCCGAAGATGGAAGGCGGCGTGCTGTACGAGCACGGCCATCGGATGGCCGCTGGAACGGTCACCATCCTGACGCTCGTCCTGATGGTCTGGGCGTGGCGCAGCGAGCCGCGCAGGTGGGTACGATACCTGGGCAGCGCGGCCTTCGGGCTGATAATCGTCCAGGCCGTGCTCGGTGGCTTGACCGTCCTATTGCTGCTGCCGCTGCCGATTGCCGTTGCGCACGCCGGCACGGCGCAGGCGTTCTTCTGCCTGATGGTCTCGCTGGCTCTGTTCACCAATCCGCGCTGGAACACTGAACGAGAATCTGTGGCCGCCATGTACGCCGGCAGCCGCGGTCGCCCGTCGCTCCCGGTTCTCGCAGCGCTCACCACGCTGGTGATTTACGTCCAGATTCTGGTCGGCGCGGTGATGCGTCATCTGGGCGCTGGACTGGCGATTCCGGATTTTCCACTCTCGTTCGGCCAGGTCGTCCCGCCGCTCGATGACGGCTTCGTCGCGATAAACTTTGCCCATCGATGCGGCGCGTTGGTGGTAACGGCGATGGTCCTGTGGACCGTGGCCCGTGTCCTTCGGGGCTATCGCGACCAAGCCTGGCTAAGGCGCCCGGCGTTGGGTCTTATAGTCCTTTTGGCCGCGCAGATTGGCCTCGGCGCGATCACCATTTGGAGTGAGCGCGCCGTGATTCCGACCACCGCCCACGTCGCGATCGGTGCGGCGGTGCTAGCCACCAGCCTGACGCTTACGCTGCGCGCTTTTCGCCTCTCGCATGGCGCGCCAGTGTCGCAGCCGGTGGTTTCGCAAATCGGCGCGCCCGGTCGGGTGCTCGATCACGGTGTGATCCATCAAGGGACGATCGCGTGAACGCTCAAGCGCTCACGATCGAGAGCGGCGTCATGCGGATGCGGTCGCGCGCCGCGGATTACCTGGCGCTCACCAAGCCGCGAGTCGTGGGGATGGTGCTCCTGACCACGCTGGTCGGGTTCTATATGGGCAGCGGGGAGTCGTTCGATATTGCGCTCGCGTTCAAGCTGCTGCTCGGCACCGCGCTGGCGGCCGGCGGCACACTCACGCTCAATCAATATATCGAGCGCGACCTTGACGCGCTGATGAAGCGGACGCATTCGCGCCCGCTGCCCGGCGGCCGGCTGCTCCCGGCGCAGGCGCTCGGTTTCGGGCTGGCGCTGATCCTGTCGGGACTCGCGATCCTGTGGGCCGAAGTTAACCCGCTGAGCGCCGCGCTGGTGCTCTCGATTCCGCTGGTCTATCTCTTCGCCTATACGCCGCTCAAGCGCGTCTCATGGATTTGCAATGTGGTCGGTTCGGTCCCCGGCGCGTTCCCGCCCGTAGCAGGATGGGCCGCGGCGCGCGGCAGCGTCGGCGCCGAGCCGATGGTGCTGTTCGCGATCATGTTCCTGTGGCAATTGCCTCATGCGCTAGCCATTGCGCGCCTGTACCAGATCGACTACGCCCGCGCCGGAATCCATCTTCTGCCGCTCGAGAATGACCGCGGCAATCGCACCACTGCGCTGATCATGGCCAGCTGCGTGGCGCTGCTGGCCGTCGGCGCGATGCCGACTCTGATGGGCTTCGCCGGGATCACCTACCTGGTAATCGCGGCCTTGATGGGGCTCGGATTCTTGTTCTTCGCCTTCAGGCTGTACCGCGCCCCCGCGCTAGCGGTCGCAGCGCGCCATCTGCTGCTAGCGTCGGTAGTCTATCTGCCGGTGGTGCTGCTGGTGCTGGCGCTGGATCGGGTATGAAACCCGCACGCCTTTCCTTCCGCGCCTCTCCCAGATCAGGAGCCTGTCCTGAGCTTGCCGAAGGAAGAGGCCGGACCGTCCTCGGGCCGGGTGAGGTTAGTCGGCGCGAGGCAAGGATTTCGCCGCTCGTTGCCATCAGGCAACCGTCACCGCGCGCTCCGCTCGCCGCCTCTCCCTGGTCCAGGAGAGGCCGGACCGTCTTCGGTCCAGGTGAGGTTAATCGGCGCGTGCTCGCGTAGGTCGCATGAAACAAAACTCTCTCATGCGCGCTTCGACCGCCAACATCGCCTCGGGCCGCGCCCGCCGCGAGCAGAATCGCAAGACCGCCCTGGCGCTGATCGGAGTTATGATTTTTCTGATGGCGGTCTCGATCGTGACCATCCTGGTGAAGAACTGATGCCAGCGCTCGCCACCGCAGCCGCGGCCTCGCGCGTCAGGCCGCTGATCAGGCGCCCCGCCTACGGCGCGCCTTACACGACCGGCGGCGACGAGCACGAGCAGCCGTTCATCAGCAGCGGCCGCCTTGCAATCCTGATCGTGATCGCGTCGGAGACGATGCTGTTCAGCGGGCTGATCGGCTCGTTCCTGGTATACCGGTTCGCTTCGGCCTTCTGGCCGCCGCCAGGATTGCCGCGGCTCCCGATTCAGGTCACCTGGGCCAATACTTTCGTGCTGCTTTCGAGCGCGATCACGATGACCCTGGCGGTCCGCGCGATCGGCCGCAACCAGCGCCGCCTGCTCAGGCGCTGGCTCATCACGACGCTCGCCTTGGGCCTGGCCTTCTTGGGAATTCAAGGCAGCGAATGGGTCCGGCTGGTCTCGCACGGACTGCATCTTTCGAGCGGCGCCTACGGCGGCACCTTCTACGTTTTGATCGGATGCCACGGGCTGCACGTCGCCGCGGGAGTCACCTGGCTGGCGTTCGTCTGCGCCGCTGCGCTCCGGGGTCGTTACAGCGCGAAGAACTTCGCGGGCGTGGAGCTTTGCGCGATGTACTGGTATTTCGTATGCGCGATCTGGCCGCTGCTGTTCGGCCTGGTCTATTTGATGTAGGGTCCTGAGTTGGAAAGTGCGTTGAAGATATCTAAGCTCTCTCCCGGTTTGCGGAGGCCTTTGCGCAACTCGGGACTAATCGCTCCGCGTAGATTCCTCGCTCCGGCAGCCTGCGCTCGGAATGACAAAATAAGAATCCTCGCTCCCTACCTGTCATCCCGAGCGGAGCGAAGCGTAGCCGAGGGATCTACGCGGAGCGATGCTCTTTGCTGCGTACTACAAGAACGATCTCCGGCCTCCGAGAGAATATAGCTTGCGGAGCAGGTTGACGCGATGAAGTTAAAAGGAATGAGACGCCTCGGGCTGAAATCGCTGATGGCGCTCGCCGGCGCGATCCTGCTTGCGGCGCCCGCAATCGCCGAGGCCTGCGCAATGTGCGGGCTTCCACCCGGCGACCACGCGACTTTCGCCTTCCACACCAGCGTGATCTTCATGATGCTCTCCCCATACGCGGTCTTCGCCGTCCTCAGCACGATTGTTTACCTGTCTTGGCGAAACGCGATGAAAAAGCGGCGCGCCGCCGGCGACGACGCCGGTGTGCGGCAGTAGAAGACATTCAAGGAAAAGGAATCGGACATGAGTCAGGCTGCGGTACTCGATTCGCACTCACACGAAGCCCAAGCGGGCGCGCATCTCGATCTCGCCGAATCCCCGCTTACCCCCGACAGTGGGGGCAAGCTCGGGATGTGGGTCTTCCTGGCCGCCGACGCGATGACCTTCGGCGCGGCGATCGCGGCCTACGCGGCGCTGCGGATGGACAACGTCAACTGGCCCGACCCGGCGAATTATCTCGGCATCGCTTCCACCGCGCTCATGACCTTCATCCTGATCGTCAGCAGCGTCACGATGGTCGAGTCGCTGTCTGCGATCAAGCGCGGCGACATGTCGAAGTTCCAGCTCTTCCAGGGACTCACGGTCATTGGCGGCCTGGCCTTCCTGGGGATGCAGGCCCGCGAGTGGCACGAGCTGATATTCGTCAAGGGACTCTCGATCAAGACCAGCCTTTTCAGCGCGACCTTCTTTATCCTGACCGGGTTCCACGGCTGTCACGTGACCGGCGGCGTAATCTACAACTTTGTCTACTGGCTGCGAGGCATGGCCGGCAAAATGGACCAGAGCAAGGCCAGCCTGATCGAGATCGCCGGGCTTTACTGGCACTTCGTCGATCTGGTGTGGATCCTGATCTTCACCTTCGTCTATCTCATTTGACGGTTTGACTGCGATAGGGAGCAAAACCTGGCTATGGGATCAGCATCAGCGGTTCACTCGGACGAGCACGCCGAGACCAACTATATAGCGATCTTCGTCTACTTGAGCGTTCTGACCGCGGCCGAGCTTGCGGTCTACGCCTATTTTCCCGGCCTGGTGAAGGTCGCATTCCTGGTCGCACTGGCTTGGGCGAAAGCCACGCTGGTCGCGATGTACTTTATGCATCTGCGCTTCGAGCGGCGCACGCTGGCGATAGTCGCGTTGACGCCGGTCGCGCTCGTGACCTTCCTGACCTTCATGCTGCTGCCGGATTTGACCGCGCGCCTGTGGGCGCACAACGACGCGCATCAGCAGATCGCTGCACCCTCCGGTGAGCCCGGCGCCCCAGCAACACCGCCGTCGTCGTCGTAACGATGGGTTCGTCCTTCACCTCACGTACGCGCCGATGGCGATGACCAGGAGAGCCTTGGAAAACCGAGAAGTCAGACAAATCGCTCTGCGTAGGTTCTTCGCCTTCGGCAAGCTCGGCTCAGAATGACAATCCTAGCCCATATTAGGTGTCATCCTGAGGTGAGCCTGGCGAAGCCGAAGGACCTGCGCGAAGCGATTAGCCGAGGGTAGCTTGCTCTCCTACTCGTCGCTCGCGCCACTCAACGCCGTCCTTAATGGCACCGCCGGGATGCTGCTGCTCGCGGGCTTCGTACTTATCAAGCGCGGTCATGTGCGAGCCCATCGCGCATGCATGATCGCGGCCTTCGCCGTGTCGGCGGTCTTCCTGGCCTCGTATCTTGCCTATCACTATCACGTCGGCGACGTGCGCTTCACCGGCCAGGGATGGGTGCGGCCTGCGTACTTCACGATGCTGATTTCGCACGTCGCGCTGGCCGGCGCGATCGTCCCGCTCGCAATCATCACGCTGACGCGCGCGCTACGCGGACGTTTCGTGGCCCATCGCAAAATCGCGCTCTGGACCTGGCCGATCTGGATCTACGTATCCGTCACCGGCGTGCTGGTCTACGTGATGGTCTACCAGATCTACGGCCCGCCGATTCTGCCGCCCTCAGCGGCATCACAGGCAATCGAGACCAGCCACCGCTGATCCGATGCTCAAGCCTTGGCGCTGGGGCGCGAGGAAACCGCACTGTGCCATCGCGCCAGGTTCTTCTGCTCCGGCGCGATGCGGATATTGCTCGGGCGGCCGAAGTCCACGGCGACCATCGCGGTGATGTCGGCGATTGAGTAGTGATCGCCTGCGATGAACTGCCGGTTCGCCAGTTCCTTGTCGAGCCATTCCAGCCGCTTCAGCGACGATTCCCTGCACAAGTTGCCCCACTCGGGGACCTGCGGTATGCGCCCCTTGAAGAAATCGCTGGTGTTACGGAAAGCCTGCGCGATCGGGTAGAAGAGGTCGAGCTCCATCCGCCGGTTCCACATCTCGATGATCGCGCGATCCTTGGCGTCGATTCCGAACAGCGCCGGCTGGGGCTTCTGCTCCTCGAAGTAGCGGCAAATCGCCACCGACTCGGCCAGATAAGTGCCGTCGTCGAGCTCCAGCACCGGCAGCGTTCCCATCGGGTTCTTCGCCAGGAATTCGGGCTTGCGATTCTCGAGGCTGGCGATACTGACCTGGACGACCGGGACTTCAATTCCCTTCTCGGCCAGGAAGACGCGCACGCGCCGCGGATTAGGGGCCATCGAAAAATCGTATAGCTTCATAATCGCGAAACTTAGAGGCGTTTGCGCCCGTAGTCAAACGCTCCGAGTGCGGCGGTCAACTGCCCCGCGCCGGAATCCTCGGAGCTGGTGCGGAGTCTCAGGGCGAGACGGTCTTCGACGCGGCTGGCTTCTGGATTATGTCGCGAATCGCTGCGAGCAGCGTGGCTTTTCTGACCGGCTTGGCGACATGCAGATCGCATCCGGCCTCCAAACTCCGCTGCACGTCCTCTTTGAGCGCGGACGCGGTCAGCGCGATGATCGGCACCGGCGCCATCGCACGCTCGCTCTGCCATCGACGGATCTCGCGCGTCGCCGCGTAACCGTCCATCACCGGCATCTGCATGTCCATCAGGATCAGGTCGTAGCGGCCGGCGGTGAATTTGTCGACCGCGATTTCACCGTTGTCGGCGGTCTCGAGTTGGTGGGGCGTATTCCGCAAGTAGGCCGCGATCAGCAGGCGATTGTCGGCCGAGTCCTCGGCGAGCAGAATCCGCAGCGGCTGGCCGGTCGCGAACTGGGATGGCGCGGCCGCCAATGGATTTGCCGATACGGCAGCGGCGAGGCCGGCGCCACCTGCTTCAGCTCGCGCTTCCGCGATCGCTTCATACAGATCCTGGCGGCGGATCGGCTTGACCAGATAAGCGTGGATGCCCAACTCGCGCAGCTTGGCGGTCGTGATGCTGAAATCGTCGGAGGTGAGCATTAGCGTGGTCGAGCGGTGGACTCCGATCCGCCTCGCGACTTCGATACCGTCGATTCCCGGCATCCGGTAGTCGAGCACCAGCAGACTCGAAGGGCCGGCCGTCGCGCGCCGCGAGTTCGAGCTGCGCGATCGCCTGCTCTCCGCCTTCGGCTTCCGTGACCAGCGCGCCCTTGGCGCTGAGCAGCTCGCGCAGAATCAGGCGGTTGACCGGCGTGTCATCCACCACCAGCACGCGCGCGCCTTTCAGATCGAGCTCGTAGCTGGCCGCATCTTCGCGCGCGCGGGCCTGCGGGTCGAGCTCGAAGCGGGCCGTGAAATGGAACGTGCTGCCCTTGCCGACTTCGCTCTCCGCCCAGATCCGCCCGCCCATCAGTTCGACCAGCCGCTTGACGATCGCCAGGCCCAGGCCGGTCCCGCCGTATCGGCGCGTGGTCGAGGAGTCAGCCTGCGTGAACTTGCCGAAGACCTTGTCGATTTGTGCCTGCGCGATTCCGATGCCGGTGTCGGCGACCGAGAAATGAAGCAGCGCCGATTTCCCTTCCAGCGCCTCCAGCTCGGCGGTCAGGACGATCGATCCCGCCTGCGTAAATTTGATCGCGTTGCCGATCAGGTTGACCAGGATCTGGCGCAGCCGGAGCGGATCGCCGCTGAGCCCGGTTTCGACGCCGGGGGCGACCCGGCAGGCCAGCTCCAGGCGTTTCGAATGGGCCCGCACCGCGAGCGTTTCGCATACGCGGTCGGTCATTTCGCGCAGATCGAACGGCGTCGCTTCCAGCTCGATACGGCCCGCCTCGACCTTGGCCAGATCGAGGATGTCGTTGATTAATTCGAGCAACGCGTTGCCGTTGTTGATCATGATGTTGAGGTACTTGCGCTGCTCGACATCGAGGCGGGTCTCCGAGAGCAGCTCCGCCATCCCGAGCACCGCATTCATCGGGGTGCGGATTTCATGCGACATGCTGGAGAGGAATTCCGACTTGGCGCGCGAGGCCGCCAGCGCCGCTTCGCGCGCCTGGACCAGTTGGCTCTCGGTCTCCTTGAGCGCCGAGATGTCGCGCGTGACGGTCAGGCAGCAGGTATGCCCATTCAGCTCCAGCAGCGTCGCCGAAAGCAGGCACGGCATCACGCGGCCGTCCTTGTTGCGGAACTGGACTTCCATGTTCCGCACTTCGCCGTGGTCTCTAAGCTCCTGGGCCAGGCGCATTCCGTCCTGCGGATTGACGTACGCGCTGTAGTCGCGCGAGCGCTTGCCGACCACCTCCTCGCGGGTGTAGCCGGTGCTTTTCACGTACTCCTTGTTGACGTCGATGAATTTTCCGGTGGTCAGGTCGATAATCGTCATCCGGTCGAGGTTGGCGTCAAACAGCGTGCGCAAGGTCTCCTCGCTCTTCTGCAGCTTGCGCTTGGCCTCTTCGAGCTCCGAGATGTCGCGTGCGACACCGACCAGGTATTGCTCGCCTGCGGCTTCGACCAGCCGCGCCGACAGCAGGCACGGGACCGGCCGTCCCTGCCGGGTGCGGAAAACGGTCTCCAGGTTGTGGATGCTGCCCTCGCTGAACAGCTCGCGCACGATCTGGTCGCGCGTCTCCGGGTCGATCCACATCGCCAGCTCGCCGAACTTTCTGCCGATTACCTCTTCGCGCGTGAAACCGAATTGCTGCTCGAAGCCGCGGTTGACATCAACGAAGCGGGTGGTCACTCCGGCCGCCGGCCCGGGCGGCGCAGCGCCATTTTCAGCCGCATCGGGCGCCCCATTATGCGGCGCGGCGCCGTTGCCCTCTCGGGAGACGCGCAGCACCACGATCGCGTCGAGGGTCGCGTCGAAAATCGTGCGCATCGAAATTTCGCTGGGGATCGGACGTTCGAGGGGCTCGGGGCGCGCCGACTTAAGCCTGCCGACCTCTGTTTCGAGGCTGGCCTTTTCCCGCCGCAGGGACTCGATTTGCGCAAGGAGCTGGTCGCGCAACAGTTCCCTGCCGCCGTCCTCCACCGCCTCGCGATCGTTCCCCAGGCTTGCCATCGGCTATCCCACCCCTCCGCAGACGATCCTGCCAAGTGAGCAAATACAATGCCTGAAGGTAGGGTCCAATCGGTGGAGGGCAGGCAAGACCCTGGCACGGTTAAGTGTGCCAAAAGGGCATCAGCCGGCGCACGCGCCGTTGCGAGACCGGCAGTGTAGCGATGATGCAACACCGCGGTGGCCGCCTGCGCAACGCCGCCGGTTTGCGGGAATTCCTTAGCCGCGCGCCTGTTCCCGACACGGGAAGGGGACCGGATTCGGCACGAACTCCCCCTCTCCATTTCGGAGGGGAGAGGTTCCTCCCCTCAACTCAGGAAGTCCGTCACTGCTTTGACGAACGCGTCGGGCCGCTCGTACATCATCATGTGGCCCGCTTCCTTGATCGTATGCAAGCGCGAGCCCTTGATATGGCTTAGGAACTCTTTGGCATACGCGGGCGGAATCAGCCGATCGGATTCGCCCCACAGGATCAGCGTTGGCGCGCTGATCCGGTAGGCGCGTTTGCCGAGCCCGCGATCGGGAATCGGCCACAGGAACTTGCTGGCGGTGGCGAGACGTTTGACGCGCTCGACGTACATCGCCTCCAGCACCGAGAAGTCCGCCGGGATCGTGGTCATCAATTTCGCCGCGGCCGAGTTCGGATCGTGAAACAGCAGCGGCCCGATCTCGTCGAGTTGCGCGGCAAAGAAGTCCGGAATCGGATGTTGATCCAGCCAGAAGCCTGCCGGCGACGCCAGCACGAGTTTCTTCACGCGATGGGGGTCAAAGGCGGCGAGTTCCGCCGCCATCATCCCGCCCATCGAATGGCCCACCACGTGCGCCGAATGAATTCCCATCGAGTCCATCAACTCGTTCAGGATCAGCACCGCGTCGAAGATGTCGTCGATATGCTCGGCGCCAGTCGACGCGCCGTAGCCGGGGAAATGCGGCGCGACCACCTTGAACTTGCGTCCGAGGTCTTCGAGGAACGAGTCGAAGCCGGTGAAGCCGCCGGCGCCGTGCAAGAACAGCAGCGGCTCACCGCTGCCGTGCACCTGCATCTCGAGCGAGAATTTTCCGTCGCGAAGTTCGTGCGTGGTGATCATTTGCCTGCCCGCGCCTCCGATACCGTGCCGGCCGCGCGCGCCGCACCGTTGGCCTTGCCGTCGCCGAGCGCCAGCGCCGCCGGCATCACGCGCTCGCTATCCGGCATCCGTTTCGGCGACCATTTGTCCTGATAGTCCTTCCACAGGTCGCGCATGTGCGGCATCACCTCGCGCGCGAACAGCTCGGTGGACTTGAGCACCAGTTCGGGCGGCATCGAGCCGATCTGCAGGAGGATCATCAGATGGCCGCAGCGCAGATGCTCCATCGCTTCGCGCAGACGCTGGCGCACCGTGGCCGGCGAGCCGGCGATCACGTAGCCCTCGTCGATGAAGTTCTTCCAGGTAAGGCCCTCGCGCCGCAGCGCCGCCTCTCTGCCGACCTGGGCGAGCATTCCCGCCTTGATCGTCTTGACCGTGCGGTAGCCGGGCGCGTCGGCGAAGCCGTTATAGATGTGCAGGCAACGGTTATAGAAGTAATCCATGTGCGGGGCGTAATCGCGTTCGGCCTGCTCGTCGGTCTCGGCCACCGCCACCACTTGCGCAAAGCCCATGCTGTAGGGATTGAGCTCCTTGCCCTTCTTCGCCATCACGTTCCAGTAGCCGTCGGCGACCTTCTTGCCCTGGAGGTAGCCGAAAAATGACAGAAAGCTGTACTGGTAGTCGTGATCGGCGCAAAAGTCCCAGGTCTCGACCGAGCCGCCGCCGGGAATCCAGATCGGCGGATGAGGCTGCTGGATCGGCTTGGGCCACAAATTCACGTAACGCAGCTTGGTGTACTTGCCGTTGAAGGCGAACGCCTCTTCCTCTTTCCACGACTTTATGATCAAGTCATGCGCCTCATAGTAGCGCGGACGGATCTCGGCCGGAATCACGCCATAGCAGAAGTTGGTGTCCATCGAGGTCCCCACCGGAAAGCCGGCCACCAGCCGCCCGCCGCTCATCACGTCGAGCATCGCGAATTCCTCGGCCACCCGGATCGGCGGATTGTACAGCGCGATCGAGTTGCCCAGCACCACGATATTGGCGTTGCGCGTGCGCCGCGTCAGCGCCGCCGCCATCAGGTTGGGCGAGGGCATCATGCCGTAGGCGTTCTGGTGATGCTCGTTAATCCCCACGCCGTCGAAGCCCATCTGGTCGGCGAATTCGAGCTGATCCAGATAGTCGTTGTACAGCTTGTGCCCCAGCTTGGGATCGTAAAGATTGCGCGGGATATCCACCCACACGCTGCGATATTTTTCCTTGAAGTCCGCCGGCAGGAACCGATACGGCATCAGGTGAAACCATGTGAATTTCATAAGCGTTCTCCTTGCGTCCGCGGCGGCTAACCGATTCAGGCCGTAACCGGCGAAGCCGTCTGATCCTTTTGCCTCTCTCTGTGCTTGACGCTTTTCGCGGCCCCGTTACGAGGCGCGCGGCCATTCCGGACATGATTAGCTCGGTCACTATGCGTGCCAATCCGGATGCCGGCCGAGGCGAGCTGCGCGTCGAACGTGCGCTCGACAAAGTCGGCCGAGTCCAGCCCGGTCACGTCGCGAAACGCCTCAGGGTCGCCGGTGAGAAGGAAGGCGCCGTTCAGAGCCGCCCAAAGAATCGCGGCAGTTTGGGCCGGTGAGCGATTCATGTCCGACCGGGCGTGATCGCAAACCCGGCCCACCGAGCCTTCCCACAGCCCGAACACTTCCCGGCTGAGCGCCATCAACCGCGCAAAGTGATCGATCTCGGCCTTGCGCTTGAGTTGCTTCAAAAGCTGGCTCTGCGCGACCGATAGCTGGGTCAAAAAGAGCCCGCGCGACTCGCGCAGATAGCCCAGATAAGCGGCCGTCATCGCGCGCAGCTCGGCCAGCGGATCGAGCCCGCGCGCCTTGATTTCCAGATAGCGCGCGCGCAATCCACCAATGCGCTCGGTGATCAGGCTCAAATAGAGATCGTCGCGCGAGACGAAGTAGAGATAGATGGTGCCGACCGCAACTTCAGCCTCACGTGCGACCATCTCGATCGTAGCGCCTTCCAGCCCATGCGCGGCAAACACCTTGGCGGCCGCGCCCAGGATCGCCTCCCGCCGCGCGGAACGCTCACGCAAATGCCGCTCGTGGATGCTCATCAAATGGAACTGAATCAAGGTTCAGTTTCTGAATTCAGGTTCATAGCGCTGCCGCACGATGATGTCAATCACGAGACAGAGGGCTTCCGCCCTCCCTTCTGGCTTACGTTAATTTCGCACCCTGTGGGAAACCGTTCGTTTAGCGCCTACCGCCGCTGCGCTGAGCGAAAACGATTTGCTATAGTGCCTTACGGTGCCGGTCCAGATCTTTCCCCATCGGTCTTTTGGTGGGGACGCACGTTTGGTTTAGGCCGCAAACTTCAAGTAGATCGAGAAGGAATGGTTGAATTTGCGCCACAAGGTCGCAGGATGAAAAAGCCCAACAACCCTGCCAGTAGGCTGCACGAGGTCTTGTCCAAGCTCGCGGCCATGCCCACGATGAATCCTTGCCGTCAGGCACTCGCTAGCGCCCTGGAGGTTTCTCCGAACGACAGCCTTCTATTGTTTGACCGGATCGCGCGCATGGCGGACCTGGCTCAACGTGCAAAGGAACAGGTTCTGGCCTCGGGAGACGACGACGCGAATCATTTCCTGGAGTGGCTCCCTAAAGTGGAAATTGCCCTCGCCAATCTTTCTCTGCCTGGACACTTGTCAGGATTCACGGGTCAGATCAGCCCGGTGGCTCTTGAAAACCTCCGGTTGTGTGGAGTCATGCTGTCGCGCCAGTCTCGCGAACCTGAGCTCGTAGACGAAGAGATCATGCGCTTGTTTAAGGAAATCGACGGCCTGATCGAGGAAGTCAAAGCGTCAGCTATCAGTCCGGCTGTACGGGACTACGTTCTTCGTCACTTGTTGCGGATTTCTCAGGCTCTTAGGGACTATCGCCTTTTCGGCGCGGAGCCAATAAGAGGGGAGGTAGAGGCAGCAGTGGGTTCGGTCATTTTTCATCCAGTGGAAGCCAAAGACGCTGGTGAAAGGTATTGGGGTCTCATCGTTAAGATTGCGAATTTGATGCAGATCGGGGGGGCAGCTGTCGCCATCACGTCGGGCATGCTGCAGCTCCTTTCGAGGCACTGAAGAAAGGCCGCCGGGGCGAATGTCAACCCGCTGCCCCAGTCCGTCTGGCGGGCGGTTTGGCCCCTGTGTGCTTGCGGGCCCTTCCCTGAAGTACCGCGCCCTCGAGCGCGTGGCGGATGAAACGCTGATAAGGTACGCCGGCTTTTTTGGCCGATGCCTTGACCGCATCAAGGAGCATTCTAGGCAAACGCATGTTCACCCGTTCACCCTTGGGCTGAAACTCGAAGCGCATCATTCGCATGCCGGAAAGGTCGTAGTCGCTGAGGTCGGCGGTCGCGACAAATTCCTCAGCCTCACCGTCGGTCTTGAACCGCGGCAGCTTCCTTTTCATAGTGATCAATCTCCTTTTTGTGCATGTATCTGGCGCTGATCGGACGGATAAACGTCTGGCCTTTACGCGTGCGCAGTGTGAACACCACGAAGATGCTGCGCCCATCGTCTCCTTTGCCAATCGCCTTGAAACGTTCCTCCTGCCGAGAGTGAGTTGGGTCCGGGAAAACCGCGATCGGCCTGCGGAACATTTGCTCGATCGCGGCCAGGGCGACGCCATGCTTTCGGCACTTAGCCCGGTTGCCCTCGTCCCACTCAAGATCGGCAACCTTCATTCCGGTTTCCCTTCGGCCTCAGCGACCCAATACGTATGTATACTTGTACATCCATTTGTCATCGCAGGGAAGCGCGCCAGTTCGAACAAATTGCTCGGCGCTGATCCTTCGCTTGAGGCTCAGGATGACCGGTGGCGAGCGAAGATTCCCCTGCCCAGGCGGCTACTCACGCGGTACCAGTTCATCCCGCCGGTTCTGGGCGCGGCCCTCTGCGTTGTCGTTCGTGGCCACGAAGTTTGTCTTGCCGTAGCCATGAGCCGTCAGCCGGGAGGCCGCTACACCGTGCTCGGACAGGTATTGCACCACGGCCTCGGCCCGTTCCTGTGAAAGTTTCAGGTTGTATTCATCGCTGCCGACGGCGTCGCAATAGCCATTCACGTTGACTGCAACGTCCGGATTGTCCTTGAGACTTTCCACCGCCTCATCGAGGACGGCTTCATCCTCGGGACGAATGTTGTACTTGTTGAATGCGAAGTGCACGCCGCGAAGGACTATCCGATGCCGCTCCGGAGCCGGCGGCGGAGGAGGAGCTTGAGCGGTCACCGGCGCCGGCGTCGCCATCGGTTGCGGCGCGGGCGGAGGTGGTATGATCGGATCGCAGAGTTCGTGGCCCAGCACCAAGCCTATTACGGCTCCAATCGCGGCCCCGCCGCCTCCCGCCGCAGCCCTATTGGCATCCGACGGATGGCTGTGGTCGTTATACTCAATTGCCAGGCCGGCTCCCGCGCCGGCCGCTGTTCCGAGCAACGCGCCACCCATGGCGCATGCGCCATAACTACGCGGCGGCTGATTAGCGCATCCCGCAACGGCGACGATGAGGAACAGCATCGCGATAGTCGTGAGGTTCGCCGCAAACCGGAATCCACTGGCGCTCTTCATTCAGATCTCCCCAATAGCCCTGTAAGCATTGCGATACATAGTCGTAATATTACTGTAACACTTCATATTACTCAGCATCGCCGACGCCTCACGCTACTCTACTGATGAACCATACGAAAGTGGGTAGAGACAAATCGCCGGCCGCAGCGTTCGAGCTATTCCGGCGCTACGAGGGCCGGCGCCACGAAGAGAGCGGCGCTACACGAAGAAGAATTGCTGGCCGCGTCGCCGCGCTCGACGCGGGACTGCGTCCGCTTGACTTGGCCACTCGCGCGCGTAATGTGAGGGGCGATTCGTTCGGGAAAGCCGGTGAGAGGCCGGCGCTGCCCCGCAACTGTATGGAGCCTCGTTCGCTCCAAGCCAGATCACCGGGTGAATCATCGGAGCCGATGAACTTCGCGGGCGAGGGAGGCTCCAGGAGATGCGACCGGTCGCGTAGTTCCTGACGATTGGACCGGTCATCCTGGCCGCCGCCCAGCCTGTCTCTGAAGGCGGCCGGGAAACTTGGAAGCTAGCCTCATCACATATGAGCCCGTAGCTGCGGCGCCGCGCCGGCGAATACCGATCGCGCCCGCGGCGGCGTCGGCGCTCGCGCATCTGCTGGTCGTCGCGGTGATCTTCGCGCTGCCGGCGTCGATGTCGCGCCGGCCGTCGTACTATGTGCTCGCGTACCTGGTCGAGAATTCCGGCGCGCTCGGCGGCGCCAGTGCGAGCGGGCTCGGCAACCGCGCCGCTACGTCGAAGGCCGGCGAGACGCCGGCCGTGGCGCGCAAATTGGTAAAACATTCGGGAGCAGGATCGGCGTCGCGCCGGTCGCCGGAAAGACCTAACCCCCTGACCCCCTTCCCGAAATCCGGGAAGGGGGAACCTGTGCCATTGGCTTCGGGATCTCGTCCGCTTCCGTCTTCTGCGCTCGACGGGGGATCGAGCACGAGGGTCGCTCGGGGAGCGGCAGTCACCGATTCCCCCTTCCCGGATTTCGGGAAGGGGGTCAGGGGGTTAGGTTCCGGCGGCGGCGGTTCCGGGAGCTCACGCGCTCTATGGCGAAAATCCCGCGCCCGCGTATCCCGAACGCGCCCGGCGCGACAATCAAGAAGGCACCGTTCTGCTTCGCGTGCTGGTCGAGGCCGACGGCTCGGTCGCGCGCGTCGAAGTCGCGCAATCCTCCGGCTTCGACGCGCTGGATCGCGCCGCCGCCGACACGGTGCGCACGCGATGGCGCTTCGTGCCGGCGCGTCGCGACGGCGCCAGTACTGCGAGTTGGGTGCTGGTGCCGATTCGCTTCGCCCTGCGCGACGCATAGGGGCTCGCGCGCCAATCCCGGCGCGCTTTTGGCGCTATCCAAAGCCGTGGTATAGCTCGATGGTGATACGGGGGTTAATGGCGATGACACGAAGGGCAGGTTTAGCACTGGTGATGGGCTTGGTGCTGGCGATCGCGGCCGTCGTGGGCGCGCGCGACGCTCGCGCGATCGAGGTCAAGAAAGATCTCTACGGCAGCTCGGGCGGCGGCGCGTCGGGCGGCAGCGGGGGCCCGCCGCGCGCGAATCCGCTCACGCCGGCGCTGCAGAAAAAGCTGATCGAGACTGTCGAATCCGAGTCCGAGAGCTACGTCGGTGACGAGAGCGAAAAGAAAGCCTCGGCGCAGACCTACGTCGATCTCGAAAACGGCCAACTCAAATACTTCCCGCAAAACAGCGGCGGCAAAGTCCAGGTAACTGCCAAGCTGGAAGCCAAGGAATTCAAAGCCGTCGCCGAGGGCAAGCCCAGAGCGACCGGCAAGCGCCGCGCCCTGGTGTTCAAGTATCGTCTCGACGGCCAGACCTGGACCGAAGTCACCAAGCCGGCCTGGGAAGACGTTACCGAGAAGAGCGACAAGGGCGCTAAGGCCGCCAACTGAGGCTCGAATGAAGCAGAGGCTGCAAACTGATCTGAAGGCTGCGATGAAGAGCCGCGACGAGCGGCGCACGATGGCGTTGCGCGGCGTGCTGTCCGGCATAACCCGGATCGAAAAGAACGTCTGCCGCGAAGCCAACGAGAACGAGATCGTCCAGGTGCTCAAGCGCGAACGCGCCCGCCTCGCCGAGGCGCTCGAATTCGCCCGTAAGGCTGGTCGCAGCGACCTGATCGAGCAAAACGAGACCGAAGCGCGCGTGCTCGACGCTTATATCCCCGCCGGTCTCGGCGCTGACGAGCTGCAGGCGGCGATCGCCGAACAGATCGCGGCGGGCAGCAATCAGATGGGACCGCTGATGAAGGCGCTGCGGGAGAAATTCGGCGCTCGCCTGGACGGCAAAATGGCCAGCGATCTGGTACGACAGGCGCTAGCGCCCAAGTCATGATCGATCGGAGCGATCTTCAGACCCTCGCCCGCTCCTTTGCGGGAGAGGACGCGGCGCGAAGCGCCGCGGGTGAGGGTGCCTGCTTCCGCCGCAAAGCGAAACTTCACAAACTCTGAGCGAAGCCGAAAGGCTCGCAATGATCACAGCAGCCGAGGTGACCAATGGCAATTGACTTCACGATGCCGCCGCATGTGCTCGAAATCCGCGACCAGGTGCGCGCTTTTATCCATGAGGAGATCGAACCCGCCGAAGAGAAAATGCGCCGCGACAACAGTTGGCGCGACGGCATAATCGAGCTGCGCCGGCGCGCGATTCAGCGCAAGCTGTGGAACCCGCATATGCCCGCCGAGTTCGGCGGCCTGGGGCTGGGCGCGATGGCAATGGCGATGGTCTCGGCGGAATGTGGCCGCAACCGAATCGCGTCGTTCGTGCTCAACTGCCAGGCGCCCGACGAAGGCAACATGCACACGCTGCTGCATTTCGCCAATCCCGAGCAGCGCGAAAAGTATCTGCGACCGCTGGCCGACGGCAGGGTCCGCTCGTGCTTCGCGATGACCGAGCCCGAAGTCGCCGGTTCCGATCCCACTCAGATTCGCACCCACGCCGAGCTCGACGGCGACAACTGGGTAATCAACGGGCATAAGTGGTTCATCTCCGGCGCGCACGGCGCGAAGTTCGCGATCGTGATCGCCAAGACCGACCCCAACGCCGATCCGCCGCAGGCCCGCAACTCCGCCTTTATCGTCGATTTGCCGAACCCCGGTTTCAGGATCGTCCGCGATATCGACACGATGGCGGGCAAGGGTAATCACTGCGAGATCGCGCTGGAGAATGTGGTGGTGCCGCAGGCCAATCTGCTTGGCCCGCGCGGCCAGGGCCATACGCTCGGCCAGGTGCGGCTGGGGCCGGCGCGCTTGGCGCATTGCATGCGATGGATCGGCAACGCCGAAGTCGCGCTCGAGATGCTGGTCAATCGCGCGCTCAATCGGCAAGTGCAGGGCGGCTTGCTCGCCGACAAGCAGGCGATCCAGTTCATGATGGCCGAATCCGCGATGGAGCTGTACACGGCCAAGCTGATGGTGCTGCACGCTGCTTATCTGATCGAGAACAAGCTGCCCTTCCGCAACGAAGTCTCGATGGCGAAGCATCACGTGGCCAACATGCTGTGGAAGATCACCGACCGCGCGATCCAGGTGCATGGCGCGCTCGGCTATTCGAGCGATACGCCGTTGGAAATGATGATGCGTCATGCGCGCTCGGCGCGCCTGGTAGACGGCGCCGACGAGGTGCATCTGACGCAGATCGCGCGCCACGTAATCGACGGCTACAAGAAGGACGGCACCACGCGCGCCGCCACCGGGCAGAACCTGCTGTAGCGTTTCGCGGAAGGCCGGCAGGGACGCCGGTCCCACTTCAGACAAGGCCGGCGCTACGGACGACAAGATGATCGTGAAGTGTGCGCCCGGCCGTCTCCTAACGCCTCTCCCGCACCTGCGGCTTTGCCGCAGGCGCAAACCGGGAGAGGCCCGCGCGCGACTTGCTGTAGCAAGTCGCGCGCGGGTGAGGGCGGCTTCGGCGCGGAGACCCGTGGGCCGCCGGTCTCACTTAGAGAACCTAACCCCTAGCCCCTTCCCGACACGGGAAGGGGAACCAGATTCACCACGAACTGGTCGCCCCTCTCCGTGCCGGAGAGGGGACGGGGGAGAGGTCAGCCCTTGGGCAGTCCCAGAACGCGCTCGCCGATGATGTTGTGCTGGATCTCGCTCGTGCCGCCCGCGATCGTGAGCGCGCGCGAGGCCAGCGCGCGGTACGACCACTTGCCGCGATCGATCGCAAACGGCGCCTTGTATTCGATCTGGCTGTAGGCCCCGAGCAGCTCCATCGCGTAGTTGTTGACGCGCAGATTCAGCTCGCTGGTGCCGAGCTTTACAACCGAGCCTTCCGGTCCCGGCGGCAATCCCTTAAGCCGGCGGGTCAACTGGCGATAGCCCGTGTACTTGATCGCCGTCGCCTCGCTGGCGAACGCGCCGATCCGCTGCCGCACGCTGGAATCGTCCCAGGCCGTGTGGCCGTTGCGCTTGACCGTCCTGGCCAGCGCCGCCAGTTCCTTGATCTGGCCGATCATGTCGCGGCCGCCGCCGATTCCGGCCCGCTCGAACATCAGCGTGGTGATTGCGACCTGCCATCCCTGGTTCTTTTCGCCGATCAGATTTTTGCGCGGGACCTTGACGTCCTCGAAGAAGACCTCGTTGAAGCCGCTGTCGCCGGTGATCTGCACCAGCGGGCGCACTGTGACGCCGGGGCTGTGCATGTCGACCAGGACGTAGCTGATTCCCTTGTGCTTGGGCGCATCCGGGTCGGTGCGGACCAGCAGGATACACCAGTCGGCGTGATGCGCGTCCGACGTCCAGACTTTCTGGCCGTTGACGACGAAGTAGTCGCCTTCTTCGACCGCGCGGGTCTGCAGCGAGGCGACGTCCGAGCCCGCGTTGGGCTCCGAATAGCCCTGGCACCAGATCTCGTCGGCGGAGAGAATCTTCGGCACGTAGCGCTTTTTCTGCTCCTCGGTGCCCCAATGGATCAGCGTCGGGCCGACCAGCATGATGCCCAGCCCGTTGACCAGCGGCGGCGCGCCGGCGCGCGCGAGCTCCTCGTTGTAGATGAGCTGCTGCATCATGGTGGCGCCGCGTCCGCCGTATTCCTTCGGCCAGCTGATTCCAACCCATCCCGCCGCGTGCATCTTGCGATGCCAGACCAGGCGCCGCTTCCAGTCGTCGGGCGACTCCTCGTGCAGCATGTCGATATCGCCGCGCGGCTTCAGATCCTTGGGCGTGTTGGCTTCGAGCCAGGTCCGTAGCTCCCGGCGAAAGGCTTCGTCATCGGGGCTGTAGTTGAAATCCATCGGTTCCTCCGCTGGAACGAGGGTCGCTGCCTGGCCTCAATCGATGAGAGTAGGCCGGCGCGCCAGTTTCAAGTTTTACATAATCGACGGCGATAAATCGAGGCAAGGTGTCGCAGGTGTTAGGGAAACGCTGGCCGGGGGGCTCGAAAGACCTAACCCCTGTCCCCTTCCCGGTCCGGGAAGGGGAACCTGATTCGCACGTGACTGGCTCCCCTCTCCGCACCGGAGAGGGGCCGGGGGTGAGGTCTACCCCTTGGGCAAGCCCAGCACGCGCTCGCCGATTATATTGTGCTGGATTTGATTGCTCCCCGCCGCGATCGTTCCTCCGCGCGCCGCCAGCATCTTGTACGACCACTTGCCGCGATCGACTGCATACGGCGCCCGGTACTCGAACTGGCTATACGGCCCGAGCAGCTCCATCGCGTAGAGCTGGATTCTCAGGTTAAGTTCAGTGGCGCACAGCTTCATCATCGAGCCCTCCGGCCCCGGCGGAAGCCCGCGCAGCCGGCGCGTCAACTGGCGATAACCGGTGTACTTGAGCGCCTGCGCCTCACAGGCGAATTCCGCGACTCGCTGGCGGACGCTCGAATCGTCCCAGGCGGGACGGCCGCCCCGGGTGGTCGCCTTGGCGAGCGTCACCAGCTCACCGATCTGGCCGCTCATGTCGCGATTACCGCCGGCCCCGCCGCCGCGCTCGAACATCAGCGTGGTGATCGCGACCTGCCATCCCTGGTTTTTTTCGCCGACCAGGTTTTTGCGCGGCACCCGCACGTCCTCGAAGAAGACCTCGTTGAAGCCTCTCGCCCCGGTCATCTGGACCAGCGGCCGCACCGTCACGCCGGGGCTGTGCATATCGACCAGCAGGTAGCTGATTCCCTTGTGCTTGGGCGCGTCGGGATCAGTCCGCACCAGCAGGAAGATCCAGTCCGCGTGCTGGGCCAGCGAGGTCCAGACTTTCTGGCCGTTGACGACAAAGTCGTCGCCGTCCTCGACCGCGCGGGTCTGGAGCGAGGCCAGGTCGGAACCGGCGCCGGGCTCGGAGTAGCCCTGGCACCAGACTTCGTCGCCGGCCAGAATTTTGGGCAAGTAGCGCTTTTTCTGTTCCTCGGTGCCCCAATGAATCAGGGTCGGGCCGAGCAGGCTGAGTCCCATCCCGAGGAACGGCACTGGCGCGCCGGCCCGCTCCAGCTCTTCGCCGTAGATTACGTTCTGCAAAACGCTCGCGCCGCGCCCGCCGCATTCCTTCGGCCAGTGAATTCCGATCCATCCGCCGGAGTGGAGCTTGCGGTACCATCCCAGACGCCGCTGCCAGTCGCCTTCGCCTTCTTCGGCGGCCATCCCGAGCTCGGAACGATGCTGGACCTTGGGCACGTTGCTCTCCAGCCAGGCGCGCAGCTCGGCGCGGAAGCGTTCGTCGTCGGAACTTAGATTGAAGTCCATACCGTTCCTCTCTGTGCCCGCGGCAGTCTCTAGAGCTTTAATAGACCGCCTTCGACCCGGGCGCAATTGACAACGCGCAGCCAATTTCGGAGAGTCAAATCAGCCGCTCGGCGAGGATGGGGATGCAACTGAAAATCGACTTGCCCGAAGATCTGTTCGACGCGCAGCTCACCGAACCGGATTTCACCCGGCGCGTCCACGAGCTCGCGATCCTGGAGCTGGTGCGGCTCAAGCGGATGCACGAGCACGAGGCGCAGCAGATTCTGGGCATCGGGCGATGGGAGCTGGTCGAGCGGATGGAAGCGGCGGGAATTACGCCGACCGAAAAGGTCTTCGAGCAAATCAAGGACGAGCTAGGCAGCGCGATTGCGCAACGCACCCGCGATCGCGGCCCCAAGAGCTAGGCTCGCGATCTACATTCTGGATGCCGACCAGGTGCCGTTCGCGGAAGTGAAGCCGGAGGCAACCGGAGCGGGGACCGAGCAGGACCAGGTTCCCGACGCCGACGCCGCTCCCGAGGTATTCACCGCGAACGTCCCGTCGAACGTGCAGGTGGCGTTGGGATCGCCCAGGCCAGCGATCGTGAAGGTCGCGATACCGCTGCTGTCGTCGACCATGCCGGTTCCCGTCTCCGGAGCCGTCACCGCGATCGCCGTCCCCGTCGTGCTGAAGCCCAGCGCTCCGCTTATCGGACACGAGTTTCCGGTGAAGAACTGCGTGCCGTTGAGAGTGCCGGACCAGGTACCGTTAAACTGCGGCGCCGCCAGGGCGAGCGAATTGGCGGCCTGGCTGGTGGCGGAGTAGGAAGCCTGTAGCGTTGCGCCCACAGTGTGCGAAATCAGGCTCGTGAGCTGTTTACCGGCAGCCTGATTGAAGGTCTTTACCGAGCCGAGCACCGACTGTGTGTCCTGATTGCTGGTCTGCGCAAGCGAGACCCCGATGCTGATTAGCTGCCCGGCCGGACCAAGGTTGGCGTAAGCAAGCGCCTGGCCCGGCACCACCGAATTCACCTCCGGGTTGCCGGCCTGGGCCAGGAAGCCGAGCGCTACTGCCCCTGCGCCGTTGACGTTCCCTGCGGCCGCGGCTGCGGCATCGGACTGCTCGCAGGCGGCAGAGGTCTCCGAGGCCTCGAACAACTGTACGATGTCATTGGCGAACGCGGCTGCGTTGCGATTGCTGCTATCGCTCAGCGCGGCCGCCGCTTCGGCCGCCAGGCATGCGCTGGAACTCTGCGCGCCGATCCTTCTGGGGGACGAGGAAGTTGCGCTTGCCGACTGCGAGCCGCCGCCGCTCGCCAGCGTCTGCAGCAAGCCGAGCAGTTGATTCTCCGCCATCGTCAGTTCTGCCTGCCCGACAGTGACGTTGATTCCGCTGACGCTGCCGATATCAGTTCCCGAAGCGCTGTTGTTCAGCGCTGCCAGCAGCGCGCCGGCCTCGCCCGCCAGCTGCGATAGCGCGCTCTCAAGCGCGTCAGTGCCCAGTTGCGTCCCTTGTAGCTCGCTGGCGAGCTGCGTCGCGAAGCTCTGCTCCTCCGCGAGAAAATCAGCCACAATGGCCTCGGGCGGCAAGGGACTCCCCACCGGCGGCAGGCTGATCTTCAGCGGCGACGATTTCGAGCTCAGAGTCCCTGACGGCAGCAACTCCTGGGCGGTAATCGTGGCGCTGCCCCCCACCAGTTGACCGCTAACCGGGTCGATCACCGGAGGCACCACTACGGTGATCAACGATCCGTTGTTCTGCGCCGCGGCCTCCGGCAGGGAGAGCCCCTTTTTGCCCGAAAGCAGTTTCTCGGCGAAGTTGATCGCCACCGGCGCCGTAGATCCGAACCCCGAAACATTGAATGTCAGCGGCGCAAGCGCGGCCTGCGACTTCAGACTGGTGGAGACTATCTTCGGGACTTGTCCAACGCCGGAGAGTTTGGCGGTCACCTTTGGCCCGCCAGTGGTCACCGTCAGGGTGCCCGTGCGCGTACCCGAGCGCGTGGGCGTAAAGACGATCGAAATGTAGCAATTCGCGTCTGCAACCAGCTGGCCGAGGCAGCCGGTGTTCTGGCTGAAATCACCTTTGACCGTTACGTTGGTTACTGTGAGCAGCTTGCCGGTGGTGTTGCTCAGCGTTGCGACCAGCGGCGCGCTCGAGGAGTACAGGGCCTCCTTGGCGAAGCTGACCGCCTTGATCGTCGGGGGCTTGCCGTGCGCTGCTTTGGCGCTGGTCCACTTCAATCCGTCCCGAGCTGCGGGCGCGGGCCCGCAGACAGACCCGGTCGATGTCGGTGTCGGAGTGGGCGGCGCAGCTGAAGCCGGAGTCGCCGTCGGCGTGGGCGCCAGAACTGGCGTAGGCGTCGGTGTCCGCGTCGACGCAAGTGTAGGCGTCGGAGTCAGGCCGGGCGAAGGTGTTGGTGTCGGACTCGCGGTCGGGGTCGGAGAAGGAGTGGGAGTCGGTGTGTGAGTTGAAGTCGGAGTTGGAGCTGAAGTTGGAGTAGCCGTTCCGGTCGGGGTGGAAGTCGCAGTCTGAGTTGCAGTCGGTGTCGGGGCCGGAGTCGCCGTTGGAGTTGGGGTCGAGGTCGCGGTGCCTATCGCCGTCGGCGTCGCCGTTGAGGTCTGCGTCGGTGTCGCGGTTAGAGTGCTCGTCCCAGTCGGTGTCGGTGTCTGGGTCACCGTGGGCGTTGGCGTTTGAGTCGGGGTCGCAGTTGCGGTAGGCGTCGGAGGCGGCGGCTCAGTCGATTCGAATGCGCCGATGTCGCAGGCGTTTTGTCCGGGAGCGGGCCGCGGCGCGCCACGCTGGTCGGTTCCCGGGCACAGGTCAGCCGGGATCGCGTCGATTGCGGGACTGCCGGACTGAAGGGCAATGGTCTGGGTTGGACCGCCGTTGTTCTGAAGACCGGCAGGGGCCAACAGGGGGCTGATCTTGTCGCCGATGGTTTGGCCATCGGCGCCCGTGCTGGTGCCGAAGCTGCACGACCCGTCATCGGAGATGTTGTAGCCGAGATTGGCAATCGCGCCGTCGGTGCTCGTGCCGCAGTTTCCGCCTGAGTTGCTGGACAAAACAGAGTTAGTCGCGTCGATGGTGCTGTAGTAATATGCGAAGATACCGCCGCCGCTGGTAGCGCTGTTGCCCGACATCGTGTCGTTCTCGAGAGCTACACTGCTGTCTGACTCGAAGATGGCTCCGCCATCGGAGCCGGCTACATTCTGCGAGAAAGTGCTGTTGGTGACAGTCGCCTTTTGCGCCAAGATGCCGATACCTCCGCCGCTGCCGGAGAACGCACGGTTACCCGCGAAGGTGCTGCCGATCACCGACAGAGAGCCAGAGCTATATATTGCGCCGCCGCTGCCGTCATCGGCTTCGTTGCTGATGAAGGTGGTGTTGGCGACGGTCAGCAAATTGCTGCTCCAGATGGCGCCGCCGCTGGCGAAGACCGCGCGGTTGCCTCCGAAAGTGCAGTCGTTGACGGTCAGAGTGCCGGTGTTGTAGATGGCGCCGCCGCCGGTGCTGCCGTCAGCGCTGTTGCCCATGAAGGTGGTGTTGGTGGCCGTCAGCGTCCCGCCATTTGAGACGCCTCCGCCGTTGCCGCTTGAACTGCCGTGGGCGACGGTCAGGTTGTCCAGATTGAGCGTGGCGCCGGGGTTCACCACCAGCACCTGGAAAGAGCCGGCGCCGTCAACCGTGATAGGCTGCCCGCTGCCGATGGTCAGAGTATTCTGGACCGCGGGAAGGGTGCTGCCCAGCGTAATTGTTCCGCTGACGCTGAAATTGATGGTGTCGGTGCCGGTGCCGGTTACGCAGTCTCCGCTGCTGGTGTCAGTCCTGGCGTTGGCGTTGTTGATCGCTTCGCGCAGGCTGCAAAACCCGTCGCCCGAGGGGCTCGTGTCGCTGAGGGTGTTGACGATTATCGTGCCAATCGGTGTTGGGGTCGGTGCGGGAGTTCCCGTCGCGATGGGAGTCCCGGCCGGAGTTGCCGTAGGCGTCGGGGTGGGCGGCGCCACGTCACCCGATTCGAATGCGCCGATGTCGCAGGCGTTTTGTCCGGGAGCGGGCCGCGGCGCGCCACGCTGGTCGGTTCCCGGGCACAGGTCAGCCGGGATCGCGTCGATTGCGGGACTGCCGGACTGAAGGGCAATGGTCTGGGTTGGACCGCCGTTGTTCTGAAGACCGGCAGGGGCCAACAGGGGACTGATCTTGTCGCCGATGGTTTGGCCATCGGCGCCCGTGCTGGTGCCGAAGCTGCACGACCCGTCATCGGAGATGTTGTAGCCGAGATTGGCAATCGCGCCGTCGGTGCTCGTGCCGCAGTTTCCGCCTGAGTTGCTGGACAAAACAGAGTTAGTCGCGTCGATGGTGCTGTAGTAATATGCGAAGATACCGCCGCCGCTGGTAGCGCTGTTGCCCGACATCGTGTCGTTCTCGAGAGCTACACTGCTGTCTGACTCGAAGATGGCTCCGCCATCGGAGCCGGCTACATTCTGCGAGAAAGTGCTGTTGGTGACAGTCGCCTTTTGCGCCAAGATGCCGATACCTCCGCCGCTGCCGGAGAACGCACGGTTACCCGCGAAGGTGCTGCCGATCACCGACAGAGAGCCAGAGCTATATATTGCGCCGCCGCTGCCGTCATCGGCTTCGTTGCTGATGAAGGTGGTGTTGGCGACGGTCAGCAAATTGCTGCTCCAGATGGCGCCGCCGCTGGCGAAGACCGCGCGGTTGCCTCCGAAAGTGCAGTCGTTGACGGTCAGAGTGCCGGTGTTGTAGATGGCGCCGCCGCCGGTGCTGCCGTCAGCGCTGTTGCCCATGAAGGTGGTGTTGGTGGCCGTCAGCGTCCCGCCATTTGAGACGCCTCCGCCGTTGCCGCTTGAACTGCCGTGGGCGACGGTCAGGTTGTCCAGATTGAGCGTGGCGCCGGGGTTCACCACCAGCACCTGGAAAGAGCCGGCGCCGTCAACCGTGATAGGCTGCCCGCTGCCGATGGTCAGAGTATTCTGGACCGCGGGAAGGGTGCTGCCCAGCGTAATTGTTCCGCTGACGCTGAAATTGATGGTGTCGGTGCCGGTGCCGGCTGCGCATCCGTTCACGGCGGCCTTTGTGTCGGCTGCGGTGATCGCGTCGCGCAGGGCGCAAACGCCCGCCGAGCCTGGGTCAGCCGTCGTGTTGACGATTATCGGGCCGCCTGCTTTCAGAGTCGGCTGAACCAGTACCACGCAGAGGGGCACCAACACCACGAGCATAGCGACCAGGAATATCGGCCGCGCTATGCCAGACCACAAGCGCCCGGGCTTGATCGTTAGTCGTTGCCCCATCGGGAACCCGTTCCCCGACCTCGACCCGAGGGCCGCCCGAGGCAGGCCACCACCAGTTCACATTTGACGTTGAGAACGGTCATCAGACCCCTTTAACTGGGATTTTCGTTTTGACTCTCCGCTTCCAACTGGCCGTATAGACCGAACGGCCTTCCTCCGCAAGGTTTAGCCGGTTTTGGTCTAGGGCGTTTCCAGCGGTGCGGGGAAGGGCCGGTTTCGCATCTGGTGGGCACGTCGTTCTCCCGTTGTCGCGGCAACCCCTCACGGGAACGGAGGCTGCGGAAGAATCACTTCCGCATCGTTGGCCATTTGAAATTGGTCGCCGATTACAACGCTTAGGTCTCCGCCGGCCACATTGTTGTTTCCTCCGATTACGCTGCCGTCGTGGCCGCTGGCCACGTTGGCGGTGCCTCCGCTGACGGTGGCGTCGCCGCCGGTCGAGGTGTTGCCGCCACCGCCAACCACGCTGGAGGTTCTGCCGGCCGCAGCGTTGTTGTGACCCGCGACCACACTGGCATAGTCGCCCGAGGCCTGGTTTTGCAGGCCGCCACAGACGCTGGTTTGATTTCCTTTCGAGACGCCCATGGCGCCGCCGCTGACGCTCGCCGCCATCCCGCTTGCGGCATTCTCGAAGCCTCCGCTCACGCTGGCATACTCGGCGCTTGCCGCGTTGCCTTGGCCACCGCTCACGGCGCTGTTCTGGGCACTGGCCGTGTTGTTGAATCCGCCGCTGACGCTGGCGCCGCTGCCGCTGGCGACGTTATTGCCGCCCCCGCTTACGCTGGCGTATTTCCCGGTGATGGAGTTGCCAAGCCCAACGACCAGGCCGCCAACGCTGCTGAAAACGTGTTGCGATCCAACCACCAGGTTGTGCGATCCGCTGCGAGCCTGCGCTTCCTGGACGCCTGCGGCGGGGGGTTCATCGTACCCCACAATCAGGTTGCCGAGCCCGAGCGGGTGGCCGTTATCACCGGTTGCCCCCGAACCGCTGCGGATGTGAACGTTCACTCCCGTGAAGACTATATTCGGCCCCACTACGCCGTTTTGCGTCTTCTGTGTGACCGCCACGTACGGCCCCAGTGCCAGCAGGCTGTTCGACTGGAGCATGGCCAACTGCTTTTGCAGGTTGTTGGTTTGGGTCTGCAGCGCGGAAACCTGGGTCTGCAGAAGGGTGATTTGTTTCTGCAGATCCGCATTGGATTGCGCCCAGGCCGGCGGTCCCGACGCCAAGGCGGCCAGAAAAACGGCCGCGATCGCAATGACTACAGTCGCGTTGCGCATGATGACCTCCGTATCCGTCCCCTTCGCCCAGTTCTCTCCGCCGCCGCGGCCCTACATAATGCTTGATCGTCGCTGTCCTTCCATCCGCGCGATCCCACGCATCCCTCGGGGCTTTGGTCTGGTTTTATCAAATTGGCAGTACACCCAGAAATCGGAAATCCGGGTTTAGACCCGTTGATGGCCGCCGGGCCGCAGGTTCTGGTATGCTGCGGCCCATGCGCCTGCTTCACACCATGATCCGGGTCAATAACCTGGACGAATCGATCAAGTTTTACTGCGACGCGCTCGGGATGAAGCTCCTGCGCCGGCACGATTTTCCCGGCGGCGAGTTCACGCTCGCCTTCGTCGGCTACGGCAGCGAAGCCGACAACACCGTCATCGAGTTGACCTACAACTGGGGCAAGTCCTCCTACAATCTGGGCGATGCGTTCGGCCATCTGGCGGTCGCCGTTGACGACATCTATAAGGCCTGCGCGGATCTCAAGGCGCACGGCGTCAAGGTGGTGCGCGAGCCGGGACCGATGAAGCACGGCAGCACGCCGATCGCGTTTATCGAAGATCCGAGCGGCTACAAAATCGAGCTGATCGAGCGCAAGGGCGCGGCCGCGTGACGGCGCGACAAGGAGCACATTCGCGATGAAAGCGGCGGTCTTCAGGAGCCAGAACACGATGGCGGTCGCGGAGCTGCCGATACCAACGGCGGGTCCGGGCGAAGTCGTGCTCAAGGTCCACGATTGCGGAATCTGCGGGTCCGATCTGCACGCGGTCCAACACGGGTTCGGGATGCCGCCCGAGTCCGTGATGGGGCACGAGTTCTGCGGCGAAATCCATCAACTGGGGCCGGCCGTGAAGGGCTTTCAGATCGGCGAGCGCGTCACCGCGCTGCCGTTCTTCGCATGCGGGGAGTGCGCGAGTTGCCGCAGCGGCAACGGGATGCGCTGCCCGGCGATTCGTTCGATGGGGCTCGGGCAAATGCCGGGCGCCTACGCCGAATACGTGCTCTGCGGCGCCGCGAGCCTGCTAAAGCTGCCGGCCAACGTGAGCTCGCGCGAAGGCGCCACGGTCGAGCCGCTCTCGGTCGCGCTGCATGGCGTCAATCGCTCGGGACTCCGGCCCGGCGCCGCATGCGTCGTGATGGGCGCGGGGCCGATCGGCCTTTCGACGCTGCTGTGGTGCAAGGCCCGGGGCGCCGAAGCGGTGGTAGTATCGGAACTGGCGCCGGGGCGCTTTGAGATGGCCCGCAAGCTGGGCGCGACCGCGGTGGTAAATCCCCAGAATGAGAGCCCCGCAAACAAGGTTAAAGAGCTCACCGGGCGCGAGCCCGACATCGTGTTCGAATGTATCGGCGTAAAGTCCACGCTCGACGCGGCGATCGGGATGGTCGCGCCGCTGGGACACGTTTCGGTGCTGGGCGTTTGCATGGAGCCGGATTCGATCGTGCCGCTAGTCTGCGTCCTGAAGGAGGTCACGATCGACTTCGCGCTCGGCTACAATCGCGCCGAGTTCGAGGAGACGATCGCAGCGCTCTCCAGCGGCAGGATCGACGTCAAGCCGATGATCACCGACGTGATCGGCGTTGACGACGTTCCGGCGATGTTCCAAACCCTGCGCAAGCCCACGAGCCAGGCGAAAGTCTTAGTCGAGTTCGCGCGCTGAGCATCAGAACCTCGCCCACGGCCCCTCTTCGAAACGGAGAGGCGAGCTTGGTTCGAGGTGAAATTAGTTCCCCTTCCCGTGTCGGGAAGGGGTTAGGGTTAGGTCCCCAAGAACTCCCGAATCGCGCCCAACGCTTCCGGCTCGGCCAGTGACGGGGCGTGGCCGACGCTGGGGACTTCCACCAGCCGCACGCCCTTGAGAACCTGGCACATCCGGCGCGCCGTCGCTGGCGACAGTACGTCGCTGTCGGCGCCGCGGACCACCAGGATCGGTGCCGTGATCCGCGCGTATTGCATCCAGAGGTCCGGCATCCGGGCGGCCGCGCCCGCGGCGCGCATCGCCTTCCTCACCGCCGGGTCCATCCGCCACGTCAAGCCGCCGGTAGGGGTCGGTTTGACGAGCGGCGTGACCCACTGGATCGCAGCCGGCTCCGGCAAACCCGCCAACGGCGGATACGTCTCCCGATAGTAGGCAACGACCGCGGCCATATCGGCGAATTCCGCCGGCGCCTCGGCGACGTAGCCGCCGATCCGCTTCGCGCCGGCCGGAGCGATCTCCGGTCCGATGTCGTTGAGCACTAGCTTCGCAACTCGATCGGGGTAGCCACCCGCATAGGCAAGCGAGATTATCCCGCCCATTGAGGTGCCGATCAGCGTGATCTTGCCGACTTCGAGCCTGATCAAGAATCGCGGCCAGGTCGCCGATGTAGTGCGGGATCGTGTAGTCCATCGGCGGACCCCATTGGCTCTCGCCGCGGCCGCGAACATCGAGCGACATCACGTGGTAGCCAGACGCCAGCCGGGGCGCGAGCGCGTCGAAATTGTGGGCGCATCCGGTGAGGCCGTGGATGCACATCAACGGCGGCTTTCCTTCGCCGCCGAAGTCGAGATAGCGGAGCCTCAGGCCGTTGGCGGTTACGAACTTGCTCGCGCGCATCGCGTTCCTCGACAGCAGATGTTCGGATTCGACGGCCCCGACGCTAGCAGAAACATTCGCAACTTCCTAACTTCGGGGCTTTGTGACTATGCTGACGCCATGGAAAGGCGCTTCGCGACCAGCCGTGATGGAACCAGAATCCGCTACGAGATTCGCGGCGACGGAGACCCGCTGGCTCTGATCATGGGGTTCAGCGGCTCGGGCCGGGCCTGGAGCGAGTCGTTTCTGGAACTGCTCGAACCGCGCTTCAAACTGGTCGTGATCGACAATCGCGGCACGGGCGAGAGCGACCAGCCCGAGCGGCCGTGGACGATGGCCGACATGGCCGCCGACGTGATTGGCGTGCTCGATCACGCGCGGGTTGAGCGCGCGCATATCTTCGGGGTCTCGATGGGCGGCATGATCGCGCAGGAACTTGCGCTCGCTAGTCCGGGCCGAGTGCGAGGCCTGGTGCTGGGATGCACCGGCTGCGGGATGAAACATTCCGTTCCGGCCGCCCCCGAATCGGTCGCGAAGCTGATGCCCGAGCCGGGGATGTCGCAGCAGGAGATCATGCTGCGCGCGCTCTCGGTCGCGGTCAGCAAGGAATTTTTCGAGTCGGCAAGCGGCGCGGCGTTTTTTCAGCGGATGGCCACCGAGATGGTCAACCAACCGATCACCCCGATGGAGACCTACGCGCATCAGTTCGGCGCGATCTCGGGGTTCGATAGCTTCGATCGGCTCAAAACGATCAAGCTGCTGACGCTTGTGATCACCGGCGACCAGGACGCGATAATCCCGTCTCAGAATTCCCAAATCCTGCAAAGCGAGATTCCCGCGGCGCGTTTGCACATCGTCAAGGGCGCCGGGCATATGTTCGTTTGGGAAGCGTTGACCGAAGTCGCCGACACTGTCGGCGCGTTTCTGGCTAAGGTCAACTGAACCATCGGCGGCGCTGTCAACAGGGTGCCGGATTGCGGCGGCGTTGCCTCGCTCTCCCGCAGTGCGCAAGCTACAATTGAGTACGAGGGTCGCCAAGGTTAACTTTTAGATGCATACGAGCGTGAGCGCAGCTCACATTACTCAAGTCATCGTGACTTGGGGATACCTTGGTGTATTCCTGTGCGTCTTTGTCGGGAACCTGGGCTTCCCGATGCCGGAGGAAACCGTCGTCCTGACCGCGGGTTTCCTTGCCGGCCGCAATCTGCTTGACGTCAGGGCCGTGGCGGTGGTGGTCGTGCTCAGCGCGATCGCCGGCGACAGTACCGGCTACGTGATCGGCCGTACCGGCGGGCAGCGCCTGCTCGATCGGTTGAGCCGCTGGTCGCGATTGGTGCGCCATCGGCGCGAGCGCTTCGAGAAATTTTTCCACGAACAAGGCAACAAGGCGGTATTTATGGCCCGCTTCCTCCCCGGCTTGCGCTTTATGGCGGGCCCGATGGCGGGTGCGGCGGGGATGCGATTCACCCGCTTTCTGCGCTGGAACATGATGGGTGCGCTGAGCTGGTGCAGCCTGATGGTCGCGACCGGCTACCTGGTCGGCGACGAGTTCGATCGTATCGCTCCTGCGGCCCAGTACGCACGCCAATGGATGTTGCTGGCGGTCGCGCTGCTGGTGCTGGGCGTCGTAATATTCTGGTGGCGCGAGCGGCCTCCTGCCCCGATTGATCCTGGCTCGTGAAATTCCGCCCCCTCTTCGCACTGGTCGCGGCGGTGGTCTTCGCCTGCGGCGGATGCCAGCAGAATCCCGCGATGGGGCTCAAGGTTCATTATCTGTCCGGCTTCGTCCCGGGAACCGCAGGCCTGTTCGCGCCGGCCGCAATGGCGATCGCGCCGCCGCAAGGCCACTTGGCGAAGGGGCGCGTGCGGGTGGGAGCGGTCTTCGACCTTGATGGCAAGGCCGATCCCAAGCTCTACGCCGAAGACGCGGGCGCGTCGGTGGCCGAGGCGCTGGTGAGTGGATTCGCGGACGCGGGCCTGAAACCGGTCGCTCTCAGCGCCGTGCCGGCCGATCGCAAGCCACCCGATCCGGCGCAATTTCTGCTCGTGACGAACCTGGAGCGATTTCAAGTCGACAAAATCTTCCGCCCGCAGGCGACCGTCCACGGCCAGTATTTCACGATGCATTCCGTGGTCACGATTGGCGTCGAGTTGTTCGATCGCGATGGGCACGCGCTCTTTTCCGGCAGCCTGACCGGCGCAGAGGACGAGCCGCCGCCAACGGTCGGCGGCGAAGCGTTCCTGCCGCTCGAGACCGAGCCAGCCGAGTCGCTCTCGGTCGCGCTCTCGCGCGCGGTCGGCGCGATAATCCTGGCGCCGGAGATCCGCAACCGGCTGCCCGCTCGCATCGTAGCCGCGCTGCGTCCGCTATTTACTTGGCGAATCGGCTCCTATACAAGCATGGAATCCCGCGGGGCGGTCTAGAAAGCAACGGCCAAAGGGCCGTTGGTCTTCGCCATGAAGACGGTGGCTCAGGTCAGGTAAATGGCCAAAATTCGGTTAGCAATCGTTGGAGTGGGGAACTGCGCCTCATCTCTATTACAGGGGTTCGAATACTACCGGCATGCGACGTCGCCGGAGCGGCGCGCTCCGATCGGCCTGATGCATCACGATCTCGGCGGCTACAAGCCCGAGGACATCGAGATCGCCTGCGCGTTCGATATCGACGCGCGCAAAGTCGGCCGCCCGCTCGAGGAAGCCAGCTTCGCCCTGCCCAACAACACGATCACGATCTGGCGCGATCTGCCGAAGTACGGTGTGCGCGTCGAGATGGGCGAGGTGCTCGACGGCGTCGCCGAGCACATGGCGAACTACCCGCCCGAGCGCAGCTTCGTGGTCGCCACGGAGGCGCCGGTCGATATCGAGCGGCGGCTGCGCGATAGCGGCGCCGAGGTGATGCTCTGCTATCTGCCGGTCGGCAGCCAGCAGGCGGTCGAGCGCTACGCGCGCGCCTGCCTCGAGACCGGTATCAGCCTGCTCAACTGCATGCCGGTGTTTATCGTCTCGGACGAGAAATGGGCCGCGCAGTTCAGCGAGCGCAACATTCCGGTGGTGGGCGACGACGTCAAGTCGCAGCTCGGCGCAACGATTTTGCATCGCACGATCATGAAGCTGTTCGCCGATCGCGGCATCCGGCTGCGCCATACCTACCAGCTCAACACCGGCGGCAACACCGATTTCCTGAACATGCTCGATCACGACCGGCTCGGCTCCAAGCGCAAGTCGAAGACCGAGGCGGTGCAAAGCGTGCTGCCCGAGCGGTTGCCCGACGGCGACGTTCATATCGGGCCGTCCGACTACGTGGCCTGGCAGAACGACAACAAGGTCTGCTTCCTCAGGATCGAGGGCGAGGGCTTCGGCGGAGTGCCGATCGAGCTGGAGCTGCGGATGTCGGTGCAGGATTCGCCCAACTCGGGCGGCGTGGTGATCGACGCGATTCGATGCTTGAAGCTCGCGCGCGATCGCAAGGTCGGCGGACCGCTCTATTCAATCGCGGCCTACACGATGAAGCATCCGCCGCGCCAGATTCCCGACGATATCGCGCGCGACCGCGTCGAGAAGTTCATCACCGGCGAGCTGGAACGCTGACCTTTCCCCGGCCCCTCTCCGAGACGGGGAGGGGAGTCAGACCGGCGGGTTTTGACGATCTTCCTCGGTGCACCGCACGCTCCTACAATTAACCTCGATGGGCGTGCTCAAGGACAAGACGATCGTCGTCGGCGTCAGCGGCGGAATCGCGGCCTACAAATCAGCCGAGCTGGTCCGCCTGCTCGTGACTCGCGGCGCGCGCGTGCGCGTGATGATGACCCGCAACGGCCGCGAGTTCATCACGCCGCTCACGCTCCAGACGCTCAGCCAGAATCCGGTCGCCACCGACACCTTCAGCCTGACGCAGGAATCCCAGATCGGCCATATCCGGCTGGCGGACAGCGCCGACGCGATCGTGATCGCGCCGGCGACCGCCGACGTGATCGCCAAGGCCGCGGTGGGAATCGCGGACGACCTCGTGACGACGGTCCTGCTCGCCGCGCGATGCCCGATCGCGTTCGCGCCCGCGATGAACGTCCACATGTATGAGCATCCGACGGTGGTCGAGAACCTGGCGCGGCTCAAAGCGCGCGGCTTGACGATAATCGATCCTGCGGAGGGCGAACTGGCCTGCGGCTATGAGGGCAAGGGCCGTCTGCCCGACCCGGCGCTGATCGCCGACGAGATCGAGCGGATGCTCTCCCCGCGCGAGCTGGCCTCCGAGCGAGTGCTGGTGACCGCCGGTCCTACCCAGGAAGCGATCGATCCGGTGCGGTTCGTGTCGAATCGTTCGTCGGGCAAGATGGGCTTTGCGATCGCCAGAGCAGCCTGGCGGCGCGGCGCATCGGTCAGGCTGGTGGCGGGCCCGTCGTATCTCGTCGCGCCCAATGGCGTCGAGCGGATCGACACGGTGAGCGCGGCCGAGATGCTAGCCGCGCTCGCGCGCAACTTTCCGTGGTGCTCAGTGCTGGTGATGGCGGCGGCGGTGGCGGATTTCCGTCCGGCGCGGCCCGCGGCGCACAAGCTCAAGAAAAACGAGCGCGGGATGAAGCTCGAGCTCGAAGCGATCGCCGACGAGCTGCCGCGGCTGACCGCAAAAAAGGGCAACCGGATCGTCGTGGGCTTTGCCGCCGAGACCGAGGCGCTCGAAGTCAACGCGCTGGCCAAGCTCAAGCGCAAGAAGCTGGACCTGATCGTCGCCAACGACGTGACCCAACCCGGCGCCGGCTTCGCGGTCGATACCAATATCGTGACGATACTCACCGCCGACGGCCACGCGCAGAGCTATCCCAGGCTCTCGAAGGACGAAGTCGCGGACCTGATTGTCGATCGGATCGTCGCGCTACGCGCCGGCAAGACCATCTCGCGCCCCCTGCGCGCGGTGAAGTGAGGGGGACAGTCCCTCGATCCAGCCGACCATTTAAAGTTGGGGAGCCAGGTCCGGCCACCATGTCGCCAGCCGCCGCTTGATTGTGGCGAGCAGCCGGTCGGCTGACCCGCCCTCGCCCACGGCAGCAGCGGGAGCAACATCGAGCGCGTAATGGGAAACCGAGGCCGCGTCGGTCGCAATAATGGTGTGTAGGTCAAGGCGGCTTGGGCTTTTCTGGCCTTCCGATCGTATGTCGAATACAAAAATCCAGGCTGATCTTTTGCCGACTGTTGAACGCGCGCCAGATCGCGCGAGCGCGAGTGTCCCATCGCGGTTGGCGCGCAAGACCGGTTTGCCCAAATGCTTCTGCCAGCTATCCCAGACCGAGGAGGGAAGCGCCAGAACGCATCCCGCGCATGACTTGTGCGCTCCGATCTGAAACTTGAGCATGATTTGATAGAAGGTTCGCTTGAAGACGTTGGCGATGTTTGGTCCCTCTATGCGATCCGATAGCCAGCCTGGGTTTTGCTGCACAACGCGCGGAAATTCTTCGCGGTGCAGTCTTAGCGCGTCTCTCAGATTGTTGACGGCATGCTTGTAGGAACCGTGAAAGTCCATGGTTTGCACCTCAAGAATACCGTAACGAGATACTGACAATGCGCGATTGTGAGCGACGATCTCCGCCATCGTGATGTCGAAGGCCATTTCAGGCGAGCGCTCGGTTGCGGAGATCGAAATCTCGCCGCCGAGTTTGTCCTGCAAATACACGACCGCGGGACGACCGGCTGTCACCTGAGCCGCCAACTTCTCCCGGGTCTCCGCGCTGGCGAGCCTGGGCGCAGGGACTATCAGGGGAGAAGAGTTTTCCTTGAAGTCGAAGAGGCGTCTCGCTGCTCCTTCCAGCAGGCCATCGTCAAGCGCTCGATAGGGGCAAACCAGCCAATCCTGTCTCGGGCCGTTACTACAACTACTGATGGTGCAGACACCGACCGATGATGCTGGCTTGACGCACTGCCTGTCTTCTCCCGTGACTGCCGAGAGGAACGGACAGCGGCTCGCCTCCTGATCTTGCAGACTGCGCCGACCGGCGGCGACAGTCGGGTAAATTCTGTGTCCGAACCATTCGCTTACGAAATTGCCGCGATCCAGACGCTTCGTTGCGGACCGTGGTCTACTCACTGGCACGGGGAGAATATCTCGCCTCGAGCAGCTCTCTCGCCGCCTGGACATAAGCCGGGGAGATGTCGAAGCCGACGGCCCTCCGCCCGCTCTGGAGAGCAACTGCCAAGGAGCGACCGGTCCCGCAAAACGGATCGAGTACCAGCCCCTTGGGCGGACTGGAACTGAGAATGCGCGGTCTTATGAGATCTTCCGGAAAGGTTGCGGAATGTCCATTCTGGCCGGGACGGACTTGATAGGCCACGACATCGGTAGCGCCCGGTTCGACTTGGCTAATATCGTAATAGTACCTGGCTCGACCCTCCTTTGGTTTCTTGACGAAATGGAAAAAATGCTCGTGCGCCAACCGCAGCCGGTCAGATTCCGGCCTCGGTGGCACGTTGGGTTTGTACCAAATGAGATCGTTCCGCAGAATCCAGCCTTGGTCCTGCATCGCGATAGCGAACCTGGCCGGAACGAGAAGCAGTTGCTTCTCCTGCCTGTATCCGCCCATTGGAGTTCGCCGCCGCTCGCGCGCCTGATCACCCAATCCTTGTCGTCCGCGTTCCCGAATGCTTGACCATCTGGCGAAGTAGGTGTCGCCCACGTTGATCCAGAGGCTGCCTTGTGGCTTGAGGCAGATTTTGGCGCGGGAGATTATTTCAGCGACGTGATGAACATACCATTCGGGCAGCGGTTCCAGACCAAGCACCCCACCGTGTCTCCTGTACCAGTCGTACGAGGGAAGGGAGTCTGCCGTCTGCCGCGCCGCGACCCACTCTTTGAGGATGCTCCAATTGTGCGGGAGATCGTAGGTGCGCTGGCCCCAGTACGGCGGGCTCGTAATCAAAAGGTCAACGCTCTTCGGTGCCAACTCCAGAAGAAGATCATGTGCATCGCCGGATCGCACCAGAGCTTCGGACTCGAGTATCCCACAGGATGTATCCGTGTTCGTTGTGCTCACCTGCTGCGCCCGCGCCGGCTGTTGACCGACACCTTAGTCCCTGAGCTTGCGCTTCGCCAACACCGCTCTTCCGGATATCTCCACCGTGCTCAACCGCCCAGTTGATGCAGCACCGGCCTCCACGATGCAGACTCCTAGGCGAACGCTCAACCCTCCGCGCCCTCGAAGACGCCGCTCTCCGGGGCGTAGTTCTCGAAGCGCGTGAACTCTTTGAGGTAGGTCAGCTTGGCAGTGTCGGTGGGGCCGTTGCGCTGCTTGGCGATTATGATCTCCGCCACGCCCGGCTCCTTGGTATCGCGATGGTACATCTCGTCGCGATAGATGAAGGCGACCACGTCCGCATCCTGTTCGATCGCTCCGGACTCCCGCAGATCAGCCAGCAGGGGGCGGCGCTCGGGGCGCGTCTCGACCGCGCGATTTAGCTGCGAGAGCGCGATCACCGGCAGCTTGAGTTCCTTGGCGAGCGCCTTGAGCGAGCGCGAGATCTCGGCAATCTCCTTCTCGCGCGAGTCATTGGGCCGCGACGCGCGCATCAGCTGCATGTAATCCACGATCACCAGTCCCAGATTGGCCGAGCGCTCGCGCTTGAGCCGCCGGCATTTGGCCTTGAGCGTGATCGCGGTCGTGTCGGAGCTGTCATCGATGAAGATCGGCGCCTCGGAGAGCCGCCCGGCGGCCTCGACCAGCCGCGGAAAATCGCGATCGCTCAGGTAGCCCGCGCGCGCCTTGGAGCTGTCGACCCGCGCTTCGGAGCAGAGCATCCGGAGCACGAGTTGCTCCTTGGACATTTCGAGCGAAAAGAACGCCACGCCGCGCTTCGGCTCGGCTTCCATCGCGGCGTAGGCGGCGATATTGAGCGCGAGCGCGGTCTTACCGACGCTGGGGCGCGCGGCGATCACGATCAGGTCGGAGGGCTGGAAGCCGGCCGTAATCCGGTCGAGATCCATGAAACCGGTCGGGAGGCCGGTGACCAGTTCCTTGGTTTCGTACAGCCGCTCGAGCATCCGGATCGATTCGCGGGTCAGCTCCGACATCGCATGGAATGACGGCCGGATGCGCCGCTCCGAGATTTCGAAGATTCGATGCTCGGCGTGATCGAGGAATTCGTCGACGTTCTGCGGCGCCTCGTAGGCCGTGCTCGCGATCTCGGTCGCGATCGAGGCGAGGCTGCGCAGCACCGCGCGCTCGCGCACGATCCGGGCGTAATGCGCGACGTTGGCGGCGGTCGGCACGCAGGCGGCCAGCTCGGCGATATAGGCCGGACCGCCGATCGCTTCGAGCACGCCGCGCGACCGCAGCGCGTCGGTCAGCGTGATCGCATCGACCGGCTGGATTTTGTCCGTGAGCTCGACCATCGCGCGGAAGATCTCGCGATGGGACTCGCGATAGAAGTCCTCGGAAGAGAGGATCTCCAGCGCGTGGTTGATCGATTCGTTTTCGAGCAGGATCGCGCCCAGCACCGATTGCTCAGCTTCGAGATTTTGGGGAGGGACCCGCCTTAGGATATCTTCCGCCGCAGCCGCCACTTTCACACCACCCGACTAGCGCTGATCTTTTCGCGATCGCGCGCGCGGGGCAAGAGATTATTTTCCGTCTATCCCCTATGTGCACATTCAAGCGTAAAACCGGCCGCGGAACTTTCGCGGCGCGATGATCGGCGCACTGGCGACGCCGAACAGAAATCCGCCGACGTGCGCCCACCATGCCACTCCGCCCGCCATCCCGGACTGCGCCTGCGCCAACATCCCGCCGTAGACCTGCACGGCAAACCACACCAGCAGGTAGAGCACCGATGGAATCTCGAAGAACTCGAAGAAAAACACCAGGGGCACCAGCGTGAGGATCCGGCTGCGCGGGTAATAGATGAAGTAGGCGCCGAGCACGCCGGCGATCGCGCCGCTCGCGCCGATCACCGGGACGGTCGAATGGGGCGCCATCCAGACTGTCGCCAGCCCGGCGACGACGCCGCTGGCAAGATAGAACCAGAAATAGCGCGCGTGCCCCATGCGTTGTTCGACCGCCGCGCCGAATATGTAGAGATAGAGCATGTTGCCGACGACGTGCAGCACGCCGCCGTGCAGAAACAACGACGTCACCAGCGTGATCGCGCCGTGCATCGGGTCGCCGCCGGCAGCGCGGCTCAGACGCGCGGGCACCAGCCCGAAGCTCGCCAGTTCCGCGTCGGCGCGGCCGCCCAGCCGCAGCTCGTAGGCGAACACAGCGAGGTTCGCCACGATGAGCGCGGTGTTGACCGCGGTCAGACGGCGGCGAGACGCGTTGTCGCGCAGCGGAATCATCCCGGGAGATTACATCATACGTGGGCGGTGCGGCGCCCGCAGCCCGCCTCGCGCGGCGGGCGCGCTTGAGCGGCGGGTCTTTGTATGGGAGAAACTTTGCTGTGCGAGAAAATTCTTCGGCGAGCGCCGATCGTCGCCCACCCCAGGAGGGAAGTTCCGATGGAAATCGTCAAGCAGGAAGTGATGGTCCCGACCGGCAACGAGAAGATGCCGTGTCATCTGGCGCGGCCGGCGAGCGGCGGTCCCTATCCGGCGCTGGTCGTGTTGATGGAAGCCTTTGGACTCAACGATCAGATCAGGCGGATGACGGAGCGCTTCGCGGCCGAAGGCTTCGTCGTGATCGCGCCGAATCTCTACTTTCGCTTTCCGGACAACGTGGTCGCGTACGACAACCTGCCGGGCGCGTTTCGCCTGATGGGATTGCTGATCGGCGCCGGCGACAACGCCGCTGCGGCGCAGAAGAATGAGAGCGTGCTGGCCGACGTGACCGCCGCGATCAATCATCTCAAGGGCATGAAGGAAGTGAAGCCCAAAATCGGCACGCTCGGCTTCTGCATGGGCGGCACGCTGGCGTTCTTCACCGCGTGCCGCAATCGCGACGTCGCGGCGACGGCGCCATTCTACGGCGGCGGGATGGTGACCTCGCGACAGCAAGGGATCGATCCGCCGGTCAAATACATCGCGGGCCTGAAGGGGCCGGTGCTGGCATTTTTCGGCGGCAAGGACGCGTTCATTCCAGTCACCGACGCCGACAAGCTTCGCGACGAGCTGAAGAAGGCCGGCAAGCAGGGCGAAGCCGTGCTGTACCCTGATGCGGATCACGGCTTCATGTGCGAGGATCGCGCGTCGTATCATCCGGCGCACGCCAAAGAGGCCTTCGCCAAAACCGTGGCCTTCTTCAAGCAAAATCTCGTCTGACCTGCCGGCTCCTCCCGCTGGTTCAGCGATCAGCGCCCGGTGGCCACGGTCGCCGGGCGCTGCTCGCAATCGCGCTGTGCGCCGCGATAGCGGCGTGCTACTCGACCAGCTACCGCAAGGAAGCGATCGCCAACACGGCGCTGCTCTCCGAGCTGGCGGACAAGCTCAACGACTACTGCCAGGCGGGCTTCATGGCCGGCCAGCGGCCGTTAAGCTCCGAGGAGATGGGCGAATTCGACTACGCGCTCAAGAAGGCGCGATCGTGGGCCGCGATGACGCAAGGCGCGGCGGGCGAGCGCCCGTCGTATCGGGCGCTGGGCGAGCTCATGACGAACTACGAGGCGTTCGTGCGTGACGCGAACGAATACCGGCTCGCGCACGTTCGCGATCCGGCGCGGCTCGCGGCGCTCGCCCGCGAGCACGATGCGGTCGCCTCGCGCGCCCGCGTCGTGCTCGCCGCGCTGGCGCAGGAAGAGGGAAACTGATCGCACCGTGGGCCTAGCCCGGCCAGGGGTTGCCCCAGCGATCGAGGATCGCCACTTCATTGAGCGGACGGCGCCGCACCGGGCCGAATTTGTCCCGCGGATAGCCAATCGGCATCAGCGCGAAGGTTTCGATTTCTCCCGGCAATCCCAGCACCGCCCTGACTTCGTCCTCAAAGAAGACGTGAATCGTGGTGAGCACGGTGCCGAGGCCGAGCGCGCGGCAGGACAGGATGACGTTCTGAACCGCGGGAAAGACGCTCGCGCCGCTCATGCGAACCATCTTGCGCATCAGGTCGTTCATCTCGGGCGTCGCCCCGGCCGTCATCGGGTCGGTCTTCTGGCACACCAGCAGCAGGACCGGCGCTTCGTGCATGTGATCGAAGAGATAAGTCGCCGAGGCGAGGATCTTGTTGTACTGTTTTTCGTCCATATGAGCCGGGCGCTGCCGATTGGTGTACATGCCCATCAGGATCTGCCCGCCCTTTTTGTAAATCTCGCTGATCTTGCGGCGGCGTTCGGCGTCCTTGATCACCACGAACAGCCAGCTCTGCGCGTTGCTCCCCGAGGGCGCACGAATCGCGGCGTCCAGCACCTTGGTCATCACCTCGTCGGGAACCGGGTCGGGCTTGAAGCGGCGCAGGGCCCGCGCGGTGTGAATCGCTTCGAACAGTCCGATCTCAGCCATGATTGCCTCCGGAACTTATGCGCACCGTGCTCAGCGCACGATTACGCCGTCTTTCGAGATATCGAGCCGCCACGCCGTCTGGCGCGCGAGCTCGGCTGGATGCGAGCGATAGTACTCGACTTGCGCAACGCCGCCGAGCGCCGCGACCAAGTCGCCGACGGGCGCCGGCTCGAAGCCCAGACGCCTTAGGTAGCCGCCCGCCTCCGCCGCGAAGGCGTAAAGCGTGCGAGCCCCGCGCGTATGCGCGGCCTTGCGCGCCGCGGCGATCAGCTCGGCGGCGATTCCACGTCGGCGCATCGGCTCCACGACCATCAGCGATCTAACGAGCGCCGTATCGAGGCGCGTTTCGATTCCCACCACGCCGACCGGCTCGTCGCCGGGCTCGTCGCCAAACCAGGCGAGCAGATAGCAGGCGGTGGGCGATTCGATTCCGTCGGTGACCATCCCGGCTGCGGCGAGCATCGCGCGGACGCGATCGCGATAGCGATTGTCCGCCTGCTCGATTACGAGCTTGCCCGCTGCGCGCCGCCGGATAGCCATGTCGCTACATCACGCTATTTCTTTGGTGGCGGGAACAGTTGCGCGCCGGTTTCCTCGTCGATTACGGTGATGGCTTTGACCGGGCATCCGCGCGCCGCCGCTACGATTACCGCATCGGGCGCGCCGGCCGGGTTGAGGAGTTCCGACTTGCCGTCGGCGTCGAACTGAAAAACCGCCGGTGCGGTCTCGACGCAGTCGCCGCTCGATATACACTTGTGCTTGTCGACGGTGGTTTTGAGCTTGGCCATGTGAGCCTCCGCGATGCCCGGAGCGAACAGGTGAACAGATGAACAATAGAATCGCGGCTTTGCCCGCCGCAAGGGAGTAGCGATGGCGCGCACGATCGTGATGGGCGATCCGACCCACTTCTCCGTGCGGGGCGGGGCCAATCCGCATACGCGCAACGCGCTCGGAATTCGCAAGCGCGTCGATCCGGAGCTGGCGCAACTTCAATGGCATCAGATGGCGACAACGCTGCTTCGCTACGGCGCCGAAGTCTGCGTGATCGGCCCGAATCGCGAGCTGACAGGCCTGGTTTATCCGGCCAACGCGGGCTTCCTCTATCCGCTGGTGCGCGGGGATTCATCGCCGGGCGCGGCCAAGACCTTTCACCTCGCCAATCTGCTGCCGACGCGCGCGCCCGAGCGCGAGGTTTATCGGCCGTTCATCCGCGCGATGGGCTACCCGACGCGCGACATCGGGGCGCGCTTCGAGGGCGAGGCCGACTTCTTTCCCGCCGGCCGTTACATGATCTTCACCCACGGGCGAATCGAGCGGCAACGTTTCGCGCCGCGCATCGGAATTCCGCCCTGGCGGCGCGTGTACGGTTTCCGCTCCGATGCGGCCGCGCTCGGCGAGCTGCGCTCTATCGCGGGCGAGCGGGCGATTATCCCGGTCGAGCTTTGCCTGGAGGCGCACTATCACGGCGACACGGTGATGTGCTCGTTCGGCCCCGAACGCGAGTTTCTGCTCGCCTATATGGAGGGTATCGCGCCGGATTCGCGCAGCCGGCTACGGGACGCGTTCGGCTCCAATCTGATCGAGCTTGGCGAGCGCGACGCGGCGATCTATGCCGCAAACTCGTTCCAGCTCGATTACAACGGCGCGCTCTATCTCTTCATGCCCGAGGGCGTGAGCCGCGCGCTGCTGAGCGCGGTCCGGCAGCGATCGGTCGAGCCGGTGACGGTGAATGTGAGCGAATTTCTGGCCAAGGGCGGAGGATCGATCAAGTGCATGATCCTCGATCTGGGACCAACTGCGGAGCAACCGCGTGATCCCGCGGCGATCGCGTTTCGCGCCGAGCGCAGCTACCGGCGCGTCTACGCGATATCTGCCGGCGCCGACGAGCGCGCGCGCTAAACTGGCGGGCGGAGCTTGGGCGGCGCCTCCCGCGACATCAACATCTGCATCACCTTGCGGGCCTCCTCGCGATCGGGGACCATCGGGCCCGGCTGGTCATGATGCTGCATGATCTTGTCGTCGGCGTTGAACTTGCGGACCGTCGCGCAGTATTCCAGCAGCAGCCCGTTGGGATCCTTGAAGTAGATCGAGCGGCACCATTCGTGATCGACCACCGGCGTCACTTCCACGCCGCGGCCGACCAGCTCGGCGCGCTTGTGCTCCAGCTCTGGGACGTCATCGCACCACATCGCGAAATGGTAAAACGCGCTGGGCAATCCCTGCGCGCTGTTGATATCGGTGGCGAACTCGGCCGGCAATCCGGGCACCCGTTCGGGACACATGAAGGCGAAGAAGGTCCCGTCGCCGGTATCGAGAAAGACGTGCTTGATTCGGCCGCCCTCGGGCGGCTCGAGCACATCGCACCATCCGACCTCCCATCCGAGCTTGGTGGTGTAGAACTCGATCGTGCGATCGATATCGAGCGTCGCCAGTCCGATGTGATGAACGCCTCTGCGCTGCATGGCCGATGCCTCCCGAGCTTTCTGTGCGCTGGATCGATCAGTACCATGCTCTCCGTGCAAATGCTAAACGCCCGTTCCACTGCGGTCGATCGGTAGTGGGCGGTTCTGACAGCACGGGCCGGCACGGAGGCCGGCCCCTACCCATCGTAGGAGCTTTATTTGGGGTAGTGGCCGGCGTCCCTGCCGGCCATCCGACTTCAAAACCGCCGACTACCGATCGCTCCGCCTAATCGATCCGCACCAGCTTGTGGCGGATGGCGTAGCGGACGATGGCGGCGGTCGAGTGCGCGTTGAGCTTGAGCTTGAGGTTCTCGCGATGGGCCTGCGCGGTTTTGGGACTGATCGCCAGGCGCGCCGCGATCTCCTTGGTCGTGGCGCCCTCGGCGATCAGCCTGACTACCTCGCGCTCGCGCGGCGTCAGCGGGCTGCCGGGGCGATCCCGATCGGCACGGCCCAGGCGCGCCAGCACGATCGGCGCAATCGAGGGGCTCAGGTAGCGCTTGCCGCGATGCACCGCGCGCACCGCGCTCAACAGCTCGGAAGCGGCGTCGGTCTTGACCAGATAACCCGCGACTTGCACCTCGGCCAGCGCCTCCATCACGTATTCCTCATCATCGTACTGGCTGAGCACCAGCACGCGGGCGGCCGGGGCCTGCCGGCCGATGTGACGCGCCGCGGCGAGCCCGCCGGTACCCGGCATCCCGATGTCCATCACCACCACGTTGGGCTTGGTGCGGATCGTGAGCGCGACGGCTTCCTCGCCGGTGGCGGCTTCGCCGACGATTTCGCACTCCGGTTCGAGCACCGCGCGCAGCGCCTCACGGACCATCCGATGGTCGTCGGCGAGCAGCACCTTGATGCGATCGGAATTGGTCATCGTCGCCGCTGCGAAGCCGAAGAAGGCGCTGGGGAGGAAAAGCGAGTGATCCGGCTGGAAGCCGTACAGGAAGTCGAAGCGATGAGCATTGTAGGCGCGGTTTTGATGGCGGCCGGGCTTGGCCCGGGTTCGTTCTGATGATTTCTTACCTGTTCCCGCACTGACCAGCCGCGATCGCGGATCACGAGGCAGGGGCCAGAAGGTTCCCGGCCCTTTTCATTGTTCGGGGATCGCTGTTTTAGTTGGAGGGGGCAGGGGTAGGTTGCGGGACTTGAGCGGCACCTAATTGAGTAACACCTATGCTGATGATCGTCATCAAAACCCCGCCCCCAGTGTTGTAGTCGAGACTGTCCACGCTGACCGGCTGGGCGAGCCCGCTCTGCGTGACTTGCACCTTAGTTGCCTTCTTAGGGAGCGGCGGCAAATCGCCAGAACAGTTCACACCGATCGAATAGGCCACCTGGGCGCCCGGCGCTAGCATTATGGGAGCGTCACAACCAAACCAAGAGTCGATATCCGTCGGTGCGGTCGTAAAGTTATTCGTAATAGAATTGACGTGCCCGCCGACGCAACCGATGTCCCCTGGGTAAATGTATATGCTTACGCAAGGGGTAACGGGAGTATTCGGAGTTGTGCTGATCTCCACAACCGGATCGATGGTTTCGGTTCCGAGCGTGGTATTCCGATAAACGAAGAAAGACGGGGCAGGGGAATAGGCATCCGGCGATTCAGGTTCCAGTGTGACCACCCCTATGCTCGGAATAGGTGTCGGAGCGGGTGTACTACATGCAGTCTTTTTGCTTTCGATGTCAAATTGTGCCTGCACGCTTCCTGGCCGAGCAACTCCCAGAGCGAATAGCGCTGAGACCAAACCGGCGACTCGTCGCTTCATATAAATCGAAATTTCCGTTTTAAGTCTCCGCTTTCAGTTTCCTGTATAGACGCGACGGCCTCCCTGTGCAAGGCTTTAGGCCGGTTTCCGTCCACGGCCTTTCCAGCGTCTCTGGGAGAGGCCGGCTCCGCGCGCGGCCCGGTCCCCGGCTCGATGAACGGCCGCACCAGTCTCGGGATCGGGGCCACACGGCCCGGAAGCGGCGGGCCGCATTTTTCTGGTCAAAATGTGGTAAATTGGCATGGGCGGATTTAGGCCCTATTGCTGCAAAAAGCCGGGTTTATCTGGCTTTCCTGAGCATTTTTCTCACCTTCCAGGAGCCGATTCCCTCTTCTGGCTGAGCACCAGCACGCGGGCGGCGGGCGCTTGCCGGCCAATGTGGCGCGCCGCGGCGAGCCCGCCGGTACCCGGCATCCCGATGTCCATCACCACCACGTTGGGCTTGGTGCGGATCGCGAGCGCGACGGCTTCCTCGCCGGTGGCGGCTTCGCCGACGATCTCGCACTCCGGTTCGAGCACCGCGCGCAACGCCTCGCGCACCATCCGATGGTCGTCGGCGAGCAACACCTTGATGCGATCGGGATTGGTCATCGTTGCCGCTTGCGCGCCGCGGGCATCGCATTGAGCGTGGGAATCTCGGCGATGACGCAGGTGCCGGCGAGCTGCGAATCGACCCGCAGCGTGCCGCCGATCAAGGCGACGCGCTCGGCCAGGCCGCTCAACCCAAGGCCCACGCCGGTAGCGCGGCGAGCGGTGCGGCGCGCACCGCGGCCGTCGTCGCGCACCGTCAGACGCGCGCAATCGCCCACTCGCTCGAGGCTCAATTCGGCGTGTTTCGCGCGCGCGTGGCGGATGATATTCGACACCGCCTCGCGCGCGACCTGCCAGCATACGTTTTGGAGCGGGCGCGAGAGCGCGGCATCGACCCGCAGCAGGCGCGCATCGAGACCGGCGTCGGTCAGGCGTTGAACCTCGCCTTCGAGGGCGGCCCGCAGCGTCGCCCGGCCGAGCGTGGCCGGCTTGAGATCGCGCAGCCGCGTGCGCAGCGTGCGCTCGATCTTGCGCAGGAGCCGCCGCGCCTTGGGGCGCGGGGCTTCGAGCGCGACGCGTGAGGCGGCGATCAATTGAGCCTGATCGTCGTGCAGGTCGCGCGCGATGCGCGCGCGCTCGGCATCGATCGCGCCGAACAGCCGCAGCGCGAGGCTCTGCACCAGGGCGTGCTGCATGCGCATCTCGCGCCGCGATGTCCATGCGTCGATCATTGGAGCGAGCCGGGCGGCCAGCGCGGTGGCGCGCGATGCGGCGGCCGGCTCGATTGGCGCGTGCGCGGCGAGCGCGATCACGCCGCTGGCGAACGGCAGGCATAGATACGCGGCGAACCCTGAGTGCGGGAAGATGCGATCCTCCCGGTAGGGCGCGCCCGGTGGGATGCCGGCCAGCCTCGATACCGGCGTCGCGCGGCTGAAAGCGTCGAACAGCGCGCTCTGCGCGTCGAGCACGAGTTCGGGAAGCTTCCACCGCGGCGAGGCCGCCTCGACGCGCAGCCTGCCGCTCTCCGCCAGGGCGACGATCCAACCCTCGAACGGTCCGGTGCTCGCGACCAGGCGGCCGATTCCGGCCGGGAGCTCGCCGGGATTCAGCCGCGAGACTTCGGCGTTCTCGGCTTCGATTTGGCGGCGCGCGGTCTCAGCCTCGGCGGCGTGATGGCGCGAGGTGGCCAGCTCAGCTTCGAGCGCCTGCGCCCGCTGCTGCCAGAAGTCGCGCGACGAGGCGTTCAAGTCGGCGGCGATCCTGCCCAACGCGGCTTGTGTCAGAAGTTCAAGTATTGATTCAACTTCGGCAGTGGGCCGATCGGGCGGAGTCATCAGGACCGCGATCGCCGAGGTGGATTCGTGGCTGGCGGTCACCGCGGCCAGCTCCAGCTCGACCGGCGCCGAGCCCAATCGCGCCGCCAGGTCGGGCCCTCGCACGCGGAAGATTCGGGAGTCCGGCCCGAGCTGCAGTTGACTGGCGAGCATCGCGAAGCCGGCGCGGCCGAAGGCCTCCAGATGCGGCGCGCGTGCGGGCGCGCGCACCAGGGCCGGCGCGCCACCGGCCTGCCATCCGATCACGCAGGTCTCGGCGGAACTTGCGGCGCGTCCCAGCTCGGCCAGCGTGCTGAGCTCGCGGCTCAGCGCGTCGGTCCGGCGGCGGGTCGTGCTTGGGCCGATTGAGAGGTAATCAGCCAGTGTGGAGATATTCGCCACGCGCACCCCTTAAGCGAGCGATTGACTTGCGTTTGCCGGCCCACCCCTGACGGCGAACAAGAGCGAAGCGCGCCCGCGGCGCTAGGGGTGGGGCGGGGCGTCGGGCTGGCCGAGGGTCTCGCCGAGTTTTTGCATCTCGTTGCCGAACAGCGTCCAGTCACCCGATTTGAGCGCGGCGATCGCGCGATTGTAATGCTCGGAGGCGGCCTTGATCGGTACCGCGGTCCCGTCCGCAAGCGGCGGCGGGGGACTGGCCGAAGCCACCGCTGGCATCGGCGGTGCCGGACCGCCGGTGAACAGCGCGTTGAGAGTCTGCGGCAGATCATCGCCCATCACGACCCGATCGCCGTAGGCGGCCAGCACCCGCTGCAGCTCGGGCAGTTGCCCGTTCTCGGCCCGGATGTAGAGCGGCTCGACATAGAGCAGCGCGTTCTGAATCGGGATCACGATCAGATTGCCCAGGATCACCTTGGAGCCCATCTGGTTCCACAGCGACAGTTGCCGCGAGATGTCGGGGTTCTGGTTGATCCGCGCCTGAATCTGATAGGGGCCGTAAAAGAGCGTGTCCTTGGAGAAAGCGTATTCGAACAGATGGCCGTAGTCCGAGCCGTCACAGCGCGCCGCCAGCCACGCGATCATGTTGTCGCGCCCGCTCGGCACCATCGGGAGCATCAGGATGTACTCCTCATGGCTTTCCCCCGGCAGCCGCATGATCACGTAGTAGGGCTGCATCGCGGAGGTCTCGCCGCCGTAGTTCTCGCGCGGGAAACCCCATTGATCCTCGCGATTGTAGAACACCTGCGGGTCGGTCATGTGGTAGGTGCCGTAGACATCCGCTTGGACCATGAAGAGATCTTCGGGATAGCGGATGTGGGCGCGCAAATCCGCAGGCAGCGCGGAGAGCGGCTTGAACAGCGCGGGAAAAATCCCCTCCCAGGTCCGAATCACCGGGTCGTCGGGATCGGAGACGTAGAAATCAGTAACGCCGGTGTAGGCGTCGATCACCACCTTGACCGAGTTGCGAATGTAGTTGATCCCGTCGCTGTTGCGCTGCGAATAGGGAAAATGATCGCTGGTCGTGTAGCAGTCGGCGATCCAGAACAGCCGGCCGTCGTGGATGACCATGTAGGGATCGCGATCCTGGGTCAGAAACGGCGCGATATGATCGATCCGCTCGCGGATATTGCGCCAGAGCAGGATGCGGCTCTTCGCGACGATGTTATCGGTCACCAGCAAATTGATGTCGCGGTAGAAGAAGCTGAACAGCGCCCGCCGCCACAGCCCGCTGATCGGAATTCCACCCCCGCCGGTGTAGTAGGCGAACACGTTGTCCGAGCCGTGCGGATAATCGAACTCCGGCGAGGCGGCGTCGACCACCACGTAGTTGTCGGCCTCCTCGCCGTAGTAAATCGCCGGCTGATCGATCTTGATCCCCACGTCTGAAGCCGGCGGAATGTTTTTGACGGCGAACACCGGCAAGCCTTCAGAATCCTTGAGATTGACCGGGTTCATCACCAGGCCGTTGCCATGCGTGAACTTGAGATGCTGATTGACCCAGGTTTGCGCGTTATCAGGCAGCAGCGTCGGATTGAGCTCCCGCGGCGACAGCATCACCTGCGTATACTGGCCCTGGATCTGGTAGCGATCGACGTCCACGCTGCGGAAATCGTAGTAGAGGCGAATCTCCTGGAGTTGCCGGTAGGTCGCGATCAGCGGGCGCGGGTCCCAGATGCGGACGTTATGGATCGTCGGCGCGTCGTTGGTGAGCGAGGCCTGCGTGAGCACTCCCTGGCCCGCGAACGGCTTGGTGTCGACCGTATCGAGTCCAAAGGCGTGACGGGTCATCGCGATATTGCGCTGCAAGTAGGGCCGCTCGATCCGCAGCTCGTCGGGCTTGACCCATAGCCGCTCGACCACCGGCTCCATGAAGTTCATCACGATCCCGGGCCCGAAGACGATCGCCACCGCGGCGATCGGGAGCCGCGCCCCGCGCGGGCCGAGATTGAAGAGGCAGATCGCCGCGGCGGTGATCGAGAGCAGCACCAATATCCAGAGCCCCGGCTGCCATAGGACCCGATCTACATAGCGCAGGCCGAAGACCACGCCGTTGGTGTGCAGCAGCAGCCCGAAGCGATCGACCCAATAGCTGAAGGCGCGCTGGACGAAGAACAGCCCCAGCAGGACCGAGAGATGGCCCGCGGGCTCGCGGCCGATTCGCGGCGGCGACTCGCGCGTATCGATCGCGCCGCGCACCCAGTAGACCCCTGCGGTCACCGCCGCGGTCAGGAAAAGTATTACCAGGAGCACGGAGCGCAGCTCCTCGAACAGCGGCAGCGTGAAGATGTAGAACCCGACGTCGCGGCCGTAGGCCGGCTCCGCGATCTTAAACGGCGCGCCGTACGCGGCCTTCAGATATACGTCCCAGCTCGACGCCTCGCCTTGGGCGGCAAACAGCGCCAGCACCGCCGCGACGACGATGACCAGGATGCGCCACGGGATGCGCTCGCCGATCGTGCGGATCAATTCGGGCAGGTTCACTTCGACCATCTCGTCAGGACGGCGCACGACCCGCAGCCGCTCGCGCTCGCGAGTGGCTCCGAGCGCGATCAGGCCGCTGGCCGCGATCGCGACGAAGGCGACCAGCCAGACGATCGCGAAGACCGCTACCTGCGCGGCGATAGTAGTGCGGAAGACCGACCCGTAGCCGAGCGAATCAAACCACAGCAGGTCGACCAGGAGCTGATCGCCGAGCCCCACCAGCAGCAGCGCGACGACCACGATCGCCGCGAGGGCGATAATCAGATTTCGCGATCGCATCGGCCTGGATAATCAGCGGCCGCGCGCGACTTGTCCGACATGATCGCGGACCGCGTCGGCGGGGCAGAGCCAGATGAAGGTTTTCAGTGCCAGGTAGCCGATCACCAGCCAGTCCAGCTCGCCGATGAACGGAATCGCGTCGAGCTCGAGGGCCGGCGGTGAGATCAGCAAAATCAGGCCCAGAAACGGCACCAGTTTGGTGGTGAGCCGCACGCGGTCGTCGTTCATCAGGCGCCAGAAGACCCGCAAGAACTGCGGCGCGTACATGATAATCCCGCGCAGCTTGAGCGGGTCGAGCAATTGGCTGCGAAATAGTGAGCGAAGCATCGCTCCCATGTTGATCACCCCGAAGTTCGATTCTACCACTATCGCGCCGCGCTCCAAGCCCTGTGCGCCTCCGGTAGTGGGCGGTTTTGGCAGCACGGGCTGGCACGGCGGCCGGATAATCACCGGCGAGACGCCGGCGCTACTCCTTCCAGAAGTAGGACCGGCGGCCCGCCGGTCATCGGCCGACCGGCCATCCGACTGCAAAACCGCCACTACCGCGCCGCCCGTGAAGGGAGCGAATCTCAGCGCGGGCGGACTTCGAGAGTTGCAATTTGAAATTGCCTGAAGCTGGCCTCGATCCAGCCCTCGCGCCGCCGCTTGAGCTTGGCACCCTTGAGCGGGCGGCCGGCCAAGTCGATCAGACGGATTGTTTGCAGACGCGCTGTTGGTCCGGCGCCGAAGCGCATGCGCGCCGTCTCGGACGACGAGGAGGAATTAAAGACCCGCACGATATAGCCGCGCCCGCGACTCGCGACGCGGGCCGTCGAGAACACGATGGCCGGATTGTCGGACTCGCATAGCTCCGCGAGTTCCAGTCCCGCGCGCCCCGCGAACATCCGGGGCGGATACGCATAGCTCTGGCTGCGCTGAACCAGATCCGCGTCGATGCCGCGCCCGCTGGTGATCGCGAATTCAAACCGATGGGGCCCGATCTCCTGCGCGTCCGGCGTTTCGATCTCGGGGCCGGCGTCGCCACGGCGCATCCGCAGGTCTCCGCGCGAGAGCCATCCGACACATCGCAGCAGCGTGAGCAGAATCGTTGCGCCACGCGAGTCGCGCCGGACCTCGGTCTCGAGGATTCCACGCGCCATCAGGGCCGCTGAAACTCCGGCGGACTCGACGGCGGTGAAGGTGCGATGGGGCGCCGTGGGATAGACGTCCTCGGTGATGCCGGCCGGCTCCGTCGCATCGAGCGGGCGGCGCACGATGCCGAAACTGGTGTCGGAAACCGACTCGTTAGTGGCGATCGGAGTGGAGAGCGCCACGCGCAATCGATGGTCCCGCGCGCGATTATCGACCGACGCCTCGAAATCGATCCGCGCGAGCCCGGCGTAGACGGTCGCAGTCAGCTCGACCGGCAGATCGACACTTTCGGCCGCGCGCGAGTTGCGGTCGGGCGTGAGCGCAGCCGGCAGCCGGAAGACCATCGACAATCCCAGCCGGCTGCGTACCGCGCCGCGCTCCAGCACGCGCGCGCTTATCGAAGCGGGGGCCGTGATCGCGGGCGAGTCCGCAACCGGATCGAAATTGTATTCGTCGCCGCGGTCACCATCGTCTTCGAAATAGAGCTCGAAGCTGGTCGCGTTTTTCAGATCCTCGATCGTCACGCCGCGGCCGGATGGAGCCAGCCGGTAGAACTCATTCTCGATCGAATCACCGGCCGTCATCTGAGATGCGACCGGCGCCGCGCCCGCGTCAGGTTCGTCACGTTCGAGCCGGTAGAGACTGAAACCCGCCTGCGCGATCGCATCGTCGACAAACGCGACCCGGGCACGCGCCGCGCTGGCGGCGTGAATCTTGACCGAGGCGTCGTCGGGCATCTCCTGAATCTGGCGGCGGAAACTTTGCACGTCGAGATCGGGTGACGAGCTGCGCGCCATGAAAAGATCGAGCTCGAAATGGAGCGCGTCAGGCCGTCGCAGCTCGAAGCCGTTGACGTGCAGGCCCATCACCTCGGCGCCCGTCGTCACCAGCCCCTTCAAGTCGGCCGCCGACAGCTCGATATCGAACGGGCGGTCGCGGCGCGCGATATCGATAGCGGCCGCGATCCGCCGGCCGTCGCGCGCGACTACCGCGTAGCGCGCGCCACCGTCTTCGATTTCGGCCTCGCCGCTGACCAGCGCCTGGCGCGCGAAGGTCGGGTTGAAGACCGCCATCGCTGGTGCGCCGCCGCTATGCGACGCGAAAATCGCGCTGCTCGCGCGGCGCAGCGCGATCTCGCCGATCATAGAAGCCTGATCGAACCGGTAGCGCATGTCCTGATGGACCTGGTCGATCGAGCATCCGCAAATCGAATCGTGCGGATGGTTCTGAATCTCGATTCGCCAGGCCTCATCGATCAAGGCCGCGGTGTTGGGGTCAGCGCCGCGATCCGACAGCGCGGCGAATCGGATCGGCGAGCTTTTCGAGCAGGTAAGAATTCTGAAAATCGCGTTGCTTGATCCAGGCGCGCGTCGAGCTGACGCCGGGGGTGAGGTTCGAGCGCGCCGGCGAGCGCAGCTCGCCGCGATGGTGGGCTGTGCCGTCAATCGGCAACTCGGAGAGCCGGCGGGCATAGTTGTCGAGGGTGCCGACCTCGAACTCGAGCGCGGCGCCTTGCCGCGCCTCGCGCAGCCGCTCGAACACCAGCGGGTCGGGTTCGGCGTGGTCGTTGCCGTTCATGACCAGAATCGGCGCGCCGGCGGCGAATTCGCGCTCGCGCGCGGCGATCTCCCGCGCGCGGGCGGCCAGTGCCTCGACCGAATCGCCCGGCAGGCTAGCGCCGTTGGAATAACCGAAGGGCAGAAAGATCGTGGGGATGGCCGTGCCGTCGAGCCCCTCCCATACGAAACGATTACGCTTGATCGCGCCGCTCACGCCGCGAAAGACCACCGCGGCCCGCAGGCCGAAGCCGGTCAGAATCTGTGGGACTTGCGCCGCCTGTCCGAACTGATCGGGCAGGTAGCCGATTTCCGAGGGCGGGCCGAACCGGCGGGCGAGTTTGGCGCCGATCTCGAGGTTGCGGATCAGCGCCTCGCCGCTCGGGATGAAGCTGTCGGCGAGCAGGTACCACGGGCCGATCGAGAGCTTGCCGGCTTTGACGAGTTTGGCGATCCGCCGCGCGTTTTCGGGGCGCAGCTCGAGATAGTCTTCGAGCACGATCGTCTGCCCGTCGAAGTGGAAGCAGGGCAGGGTGCCGTCCTCGAGCATCGCGAGCATCTTGTCGGTCATCGCAAGCAGCCGCGATCGCATCCGCTGGAACGGCTGATACCATTCGCGGTCCCAGTGCGTATGAACGACGAAGTAGAGCTGGTCCATGTCGGGGCAAAATGTAGCAGCCGACCGCCCCTCGCGAACAGAGCCGCGATTTGGCGCCGGAGGAAGGCGGCGCGATCGAGTCGGTCAATCCAAAACGAGGCGCCGGGGGGCCGATTCACGGCCGGGGGCTATCTGTTCAAGGCCCCATTCCACATACCTCGCGCGGCGGCCGGGTCTCCCGGATCTGGACCGCTCGAAGGTCACTGGCAACCGGCAGGTATGCGTATGATACATTTGTCGCAGATTTCGAATCGGAGAGGCAGACACCATGCTCTGCAATGGCAAGAACGGCAAGTGCAACAAGGATGTTCTGGCTACGCATCTTCAAGATCGCAATCACTACGAGTGCGAATGCGGCGAACGGTGGGACACCGATAAAGCGGCGGTGATGACCGGTCCGGGCCAGCTCCCTCAGAGAACAGAGAGGCGACCCTGTACCTGCAAGTAGTGATCGATCGTTTGAGCAGTCTGGAAGAGTGGCATTACGCTTGATCCCATTCCGTTATCAAGCGAAAAGAAAAGCGTCCCCGGCTCAGGAACCGCTGTCATGCGCGGCGACGTGATCGATTTGCGGTGTGCGGCGGCGTAGAAATACCGCGCCCGAGCGCGCAACGCGGCGCGCGATGAGCAGGGGCGGTTTGTCCCTTCAGCCTTCGCGCAAGGCGGAGAGAAGACGTGACAGACGATACGGTGAGACCGATGGCGAAGCAGGAGTTCCTTGACTCGGAAGAAGTCCGTACCTTTCAAGCTCACATCAGGAACGAAGACGTTCTGGGCCTTATCATTCGCGGGCACTTGCGGGGCCGTGGAGAAATGGGCGGCGCTTGGTCTGGTGTTGCCCGTTGACGTTATGAAATTTCGGCTTACTTATGACGGCCCGTTAGTTACATCGGGAAGCAACTCGTCGGGCCGCGTTCGCGATAAGTGGGCAATACGAAAAGCGATATATCCGCAACTCGTTGAATTGTGGCAGACGCATCCAGTCCTAAAGGGAATCGGGCTATCTGCTCAACCGCTCGGCATTGGTATCGGTGCGGTCAGCATAACCGGACCGCTTCCGATCAAGATTGGTAGCCCAAATGAAGCGGCGCTAAATCGGCTGCGCCAACCGATAACAATAGGAAATGCCAACTTTATTCCCTTGGTCAGAGAATCGCTAAAACTGGCGTGTGGTTTAGATATTCTATTTCTTCGTAGGGAACAGCCCGGTTCTTTGGTGTTACAAGGCGGAGATATAGACAATCGGTTGAAGACTCTTTTCGATGCGCTAAGGGTGCCGAGCGCGGGCGATCTCAAAGTTGAGCAACCAGGCGCCACACAGAACCCGTTTTATTGCTTACTGGAGCAGGACGCGCTGATCACCAGCTTCAGTGTCGAGACGGACCGATTACTAAGTAAACCAAATACGCAGATAAATCAGGTTTATCTCGTGATCGAAGTGACCATCAAGGTAATGACAATTACCGAGTCTAATGTCGGTTTCCTCGGCGATTGAGGTTATCTGCCGTCGCGCGAACGAAGGCCATACAACCAGCCCGTAAGCAAGCACGCCAGCATCAGAAGCAAGGCGCCTATTTGATGGCGCGTTCCGTGAATCGGCCGCAGACAACACACGGCTAAGAGAAATAACGCCGACGCGATGAACCAACTCACGGCTTCCATATCCCCTCATTTAAGGCGGGGATCGTCTGTAGCGAAGCAACCCGCATATAATGGCTGAAGATCGTCAAGCGGAAGCTTTCGCTTCTCGGCTGCGGCAGCTAAAGGTTTGGCCATGGAGGCCCTTGCGTCCTGACATTCCTTGGCGGTATCAAAGCTTTCAAGTAGCTGCCATTTTGAAAGTGGCGCGGCTTTAGTGTAGATCCGTTGATTACTGTGCACTTCTAAGGCTGGCGGCATCATCAGATACCAGCCCACAAGCGCGAGCGCAGCGGCGTGGCGGACCTTCACCTTCACCGTCTCCTGTTCCCGATCCTGCTCCCCGCCGCGCCCGAAATAAAGATGGGGCCGGAGACCCTTCGGCCCCGGCCCCATGATCCGCGATCGCGGCAGGTTTACTTCTTCGCGCGGGTTTTCTTCGCAGGCTTCTGATACCGTTCCCGGAAACACTTCGCACAACGCCGGTCGTTGCGTTTTACGAAGCTGGCAGAGAACCGTCGGGGCTTGGCGGAAGCGCGTGCCGGTCACAGTCCCGTTGCGACGCACAGCGCGGCGATGTCGCCGATACGCTCGCCCAGGGCGGCGGGGACTACCTCGCAGGACTCCGCGGCCGGAGCCAGCGCCTCGCGGCGCATCACCGCGCGAGCGGGTGCGAGCAGCGAATCGCCCATGCGCAGCGCGAGACCGCCAATGACAATTCGCTGCGGATTCAGGATATCCACCAGGATAGCGCACACCTCGCCCAGCCGTTTGCCGGTCGATTGGACGACTCGAATTGCGACCGCGTCGCCGTTGGCCGCGGCTATCGCCACGTCGCGGGCGGTCAGAGCCGCGCCCGGCCGCAGATGGCTGGCGAGCGTCGTCCTGGTCCCCTTTTTGCGTGCGTCGAGCACCGCGAGGCGCGCGACCTGCGCCATCCCGCCGCCGCTGACCCATCCTTCGACCGAGCCCGCCTTGTGGTATCCGACCGGACCGCTGCGAGTCAGCCGCACGTGCCCGATCTCGCCCGCGCAATCGCAGGTCCCATGATAGAGGCGGCCGCCGAGAATGATGCCCGCGCCGAATCCGGTGCCCATCGTGAGGAAGACCAGGTTGTCGCATCCACGGCCCGCGCCGTAGCGATGCTCCGCGACGGCGCCGGCGTTGGCGTCATTCTCGACTCGACAAGAGGTGTGGAACTGCTCCTCGAGGATCGCCTTGATCGGAACGTCGATCCAGGTCGCGAGGTTGGGCGGCGCCTGGATGATACCGCGCGCGCGATCCAGCGGGCTGCCGCAGCTTACGCCGATTCCGGCAATCGCGGAGATTTTCAGGTGCTCGCGGCGCAGCAACTCGCGGATGCTCTCGCCGATGAGCGCCAGCGCGCGCGCCGGACCTTGCGCGGGGAGGGTGGCGAATTCGATCCGGCCGCGAATCTCCGGCGGCTGCGTTGAAAGAACGATCGCGGTCTTGGTGCCGCCGACGTCAACTCCGATCCAGACTTTCGCGGGCACGACGCGCGCTACTCTCACCGCGCGCGCGACCTCTCCCTGGTCAGGAGACCTTTGCATGACCACCAAATCGCTTCGCGCAGATCCTTCGGCTTCGCTGCGCTCGCCTCAGAGTTTGTGAATTTTTCGGCTTCGAAGGATCGCATTTGCGATTGAGAAGTGGATGATGGGAGTGAGGCGGAGGTGCGGTGATGGACGAGGCGGTGCGGTTGCGGGAGGCGAATCGGCGGCAGCTTTTGCTGCGCCCGTGCGATCTGGAGTCGTTGCTGGCTGCGGATCATCCGGCGCGGGCGATCTGGCGGATTCTGGAGGGGCTGGATCTGGAACGGTTTCACGCGCCGATCAAGGCCCGCGAAGGAAGCGCGGGTAGAGATGCGACCGACCCCAAGATCCTGTTGGCGCTGTGGCTGTATGGGCTGAGCCAGGGGGTGAGCAGCGCGCGGGAGCTCGCGCGGCTTAGCCAGGCGCATGACGCGTATCGCTGGATCTGCGGCGGGGTAACGGTCAACTATCACACCCTGAGCGACTTTCGCAGCAGTGCGGCGGTGGACGATTTGATGAGTCAGGTGTTGGCGGTGCTGACCCACAAGGGGCTGGTGCGGCTTTATCGAGTGGCGCAGGACGGAACCCGCGTGCGGGCTAGTGCGGGGCAGGCCTCGTTCCATCGCCAGCCCACCTTGGAGCGCCATCTCCAGGCTGCGCGTGCCCATCTTGAAGCGCTCCAGCGGGAGGAGCAACTCGACCCGCAGCGCAGCGCGCGCGTCCAAGCCGCACGGCAGCGCGCGGCCCGCCAACGCGAGCAGCGTGTCAGCCAGGCGCTGGCGGAGTTGGAGCAATTGAGCGCGCAGCGCAGCCAGGCCAAGAACCATCCCCAGCGCGGGCGCGAAGTCAGGGTTTCGACCACCGATCCCCAGGCGCGGGTGATGAAGCTGGGCGACGGCGGCTTTCGCCCCGCTTACAACCTGCAGTTCGGCACCGATACCCAAAGTCTGATCATCGTGGGGACCGGGGTTTGCAACCGCGGCAGCGACAACCGGCAGTTGGAACCCATGCTCGATGAGCTCGAGCGGCGCACCGGGCGCGCTCCTCAACAGCACCTGGCGGACGGCGGTTACATGAACTTCGAGGCGGTCGAGCGCGCCGCCGCACGCGGGGTGGAAGTGTTTTCCCCGCCGCACGAGAACCGGACTTACCATATCAATCCGCTCAGCCCGCAACCCGGCGACTCCCCGGCCATCGCTGCCTATCGCCAGCGCATGGCCTCGGCCGAAGGCAAGCAGATCTATAAGGAGCGCGCCGCCAGCGCCGAACTGGTCAACGCCGACCTCAAAACCTGGCGCGGACTTGACCACCTGCTGGTGCGCGGCATGAGCAAGGTGCTGACCGTCGTAATCTGGTCGGCACTGACCTACAATCTGATGCGGTCGATCAGGCTGGGCTGGTTGTGAAGCGGCGGGCATCATGAAGCCCAATCGGCCGAGCAACCGACCGACCAAACGCCAATTCCCCACGCCCATTCTCGCCCACGCCCCCTCGGCGCTCCAAAATCGAATTTCTTCACAAACTCTCAGGATGACACGAGAGGCTGCTGTGCTTGTCATTCTGAGCCGAGGCTTCGCCGAAGGCGAAGAACCTACGCGGAGCGATTTGTCTGGCTTCTCGGTTATGCAAAGCGCTCCTTTGTCAGAGAGAGGGGCTGAAGGGCTCCCGTAAATTCTACGCGCCGGCAATGGCGCGCATGGTGGCGGGATAGTCGCGCGCGTGCGTGGAGGCCGGGCCGATCGGGAACACCACCGGATGGGTCACGCCGGCGGCGCGGAAGCTTGCGACGAAATCGCGCCCGGCCTGCGCGTTGCCGAACAGCGCGATCTTGCGCGCGGAGGCGTCGCTGATCGCGTCGGGCGCGACGTCGCGCTGGCCCGCGGTCCACAGCTTGCGGACTTCGGCGAACTCCTCGGCCATCCCGTAGCGCGCGAACATCTTGTTGTACGAATCGACGAACGCGTAACTCGCCAGCTCGCGCTTAAAGGCGTGCACCGCGCGGTCTTCATCGGGCGTGATACACATCCGGGCGTAGATTCCGATATCGATCGCGGCGGGATTGCGTCCGGCTTTCTCGGCGCCCTTGTGAATCTCGGCGACCATTGCCGGAATCGCCGCCGGCGGCGAGTAATTCATCAGCACGCCGTCGGCGAGCTCGCCCGCCAGCCGCAGCATCGGCGCGTTCAGCGTGCCCAGATAAATTTTCGGCGGACGCTTGGCCGTGCGCGCCATCGAGAGGCGGAAATCGCACTTGTAGATCTCACCGGCGAACTTCGAGCGTCCTTCGGTGAAGAGCTGGCGCATGATCGTCACGCACTCGCGCATCGCGGTGACCGGCTTGCGATACGACGCGCCGTGCCAGCGCTCGACGATGATCGGGCTGGAGACGCCGAGTCCCGCGATCACGCGTCCGCCGGAGAGCTCGTTGATCGTGAGATAGCCCATCGCCATCGCGCCCGGCGTGCGAATCTGAATCGGCACGACGCCATGCGCGAGCTCCGCGCTGCTGGTATGCAGCGCCACCGCGGTGAGGCTCACGAAGGCGTCGGGACCGGAGACCTCGGCGATCCACAGCGAGTTGTAGCCGAGCGTTTCGGCTTCCTTGAGCAGCGCCGGAGTTTGCGCGAGTCCGCTTAAATGGAGTCCGAGTTTGCGCTCAGCCATGAAGATCTCCCGCTCAATATGCGCACCAGATATCGGAGCGGGATTTTGCGCCGATCTCTGCGATGCCGCAAGTTCGGCGCTCATTGCGCGCACGCCGGTAGTCGGACTAAGAGAGGACGGGGGCAGGCTAACGACGCGAGCAACGGAGCATCATCAATATGCTGGCTTTCGACCTGACCGACGAGCAACGCGATCTCAAGCAACTGGCGCGCAAATTCGCCGAGCAGGAAATTATTCCGCGCGCGCGCGAATACGACGAGAAGGAAATCTTTCCGGTCAACGTATGCGAAAAGGCGTGGGCCGCGGGCCTGATGAACTTCGGCGTGCCGAAAGAGCTGGGCGGCCCCGGACTGGGCGTGCTGGATACCTGCCTGATCATCGAAGAACTCAACTACGGATGCTCCGGAATATCGAACGCGGTGGGCGCCAACGACCTCGCGACGCTGCCGGTTCTGATCGCCGGCAACGATGAGCAGCAGCGCACCTATCTGGGCGCGCTGATCAAGAAGCTGACCTTCTGCGCATTCGCGATCACGGAGCCAAGCGCGGGCTCGGACGTCGCCGCGATGGCGACCACGTACCGGCGCGAGGGCGACGAATTCATCCTCAACGGCACCAAGCATTTCATCTCGAACGGATCAAAAGCCGACTGGTACGTCGCCTTCGCAACCCAGGACAAGCGCCTCAAGCACAAGGGCATATCGTGCTTCGTTTTTCCCGCTAACCTGCCGGGAATTTCGCGGCGCCGGATGCACGGCAAGCTCGGGCAGCGCGCCGCCGATACCGGCGAGATCTTCTTTGAAGACCTGCACATCCCGAGCTCGGCGCTGGTTGGCAAGGAGGGCGACGGATTCCGGTACGCGATGGCGACCTTCGACAAGAGCCGCCCCGAAATCGGCGCGATCGCGATCGGAATCGCCCAGCGCGCGCTCGACGAATCCCTGAAGTACTCGCGTCAACGCACGGCCTTCGGCCAGCCGATCTCCAGTTTCCAGGCGTTGCAATTCATGATGGCCGACATGGCGATCGAGATCGAGGCGATGCGGCTGCTAACCTACAAGGCCGCGTGGCTGGTCGATCGCGGCGAGATGCCCAACGCGATTTCGAGCTACGCCAAGGCCTTCGCCGCCGACGCCTGCATGCGTATCACCACCGACGCGGTCCAGATCTTCGGCGGCTACGGCTACATGGATGAATACCCGGTGCAGAAGCTGATGCGCGACGCGAAGTTGCTGCAGATCTACGAGGGCACGTCGCAGATTCAGCGCGTCGTGATCGCGCGCAATCTGCTCAAGGACTGAAACGCGCGGAAGGCAAGTCGCTCTACGCTACGGAGCCGGCGCGGCGTCCTGATCCTTGCGCGGATGCGGTATCGGCGGGTCTTCCTTCTCGTCGCCGGTGATGGAGCCGACGCTCTCGCCGTTGTGGTAAATGTCGACGTCCCCGCTCATCGGATCGGGGAAGACATTCCACTCGTTGGGCGGCGGGGTTGGCGGCTCGGCGCGCTGCACGACGGGAATCGGTACGGGAGCAGGCGCGGGCGGCGGCTGGGCAGCGGTAGTGCATCCGGCCGTGGCGATCGCGGCGGTCGTCAAGCTCGCCAGCACAACACGGTATGTCGCGAAACTCATAATCGTCCACGCGGCAGACACAACGCCACAGACAGCATCAAGGGACACGTTCAATTGTCCGCTCCCCGTGATACGGCGCAAGAGCGAACCTCGACAGTTTCGTTTCGCCCGCGTCGTCTCCCGGCTCGCATGAACGCTGTCTGAATCCATCCTAAACTCGGAACCCCGATTGGGCCGAAGCACTAATACACTGGCTATTCAGCTTTCCACGCTCGCCGAGCTGCCACTTGCAGGCGAGAATGGCGACTAGCGCGAACACGGCGGCAGAACATCTTGCCACCCTGGAGATCATCAGTGCGCTATCGCAAGCACGTTGAGACTCTTGCCGGGCGGTACTACGGCGCTCAGGTAGCCAGGATCCATCGCGAGCAGCTTGCCATTCATACGATGAAGCCGGAAACCGCCGCTCGCCAGGACTGACAGGAGATCCTCAAGCGAGCGATGGTGTTCGACCAGCACATAGGGTGACAGTTCCATCAGGATCTTCGGCTTGAGCGCCGCAAGCGATTTAATCCCGCCGTGCAGCACGTCCCATTCGAAGCCGTCCACGTCGAGCTTGACCAAATCGACTCGGTTCGATCCGGCGGCGGCCAAAAAGGAGTCCAGGGTCGTCACGCGGCATCCAGCAGTGGTTTTCGGCAGGCCGCCATGCCCCTGATGCAATCCCGAAACCTTTTTCAGGGGCCAACTCGAATAGATCGCAGGCTCTGACACGGCGTCGTCGCGGTCGGCGAGCATGATCTGTTTCGCAGCGACGCGGCCGCGAAGCTCGGGATTGAGCTCCAGGTTCTGCAGCAGCTTGGCAAAGGCGAAAGCGGTCGGCTCAAACGCGAACACCCGGCCGTGCTCGCCGACCAGCCGCGCGAATCGCAGCGTGTGCGCGCCGATATTGGCCCCGATATCCAAAACCACATCACCAGGCTTGAGCAGCCGCTGGTAAGCCCGCACGGTTGTCCGCTCGAAAGCGCCGAGCAAAAAAATCGTGAAGTCGATACCCTCGTTCAAATCCAGCCGCCATCGCAATCCGCCTCTGCGGACATAGACTATGTCGTCACTGCGGCCGCCAAGCCGCCTGAGGGAACGAACGGTGGCCGAGAGGGCCGTCGCGATTCGGAGCTTGTTTCTCGTGCTGAGCATCGTGCGGATACTGTGGCGGGCGGTCTGTAATGCGATTTCGTCGCTTACTGACCCTAGCACAATTGTCACAAGGCTAGAGGATGAACGCGACTATCGAGATGGTAGCCGCGGTCTGTATAATCGAACCGCCAAGCAGGATTCCTACCGTCCATCGGCTGCCCCTTTCGCAGGCGAAGCCGGAAAACTTGCGGCGGGAAACCCTCTGGTCTATACGGGCAACTGGGAGCGGAGACCTAAAACGCGAATCCGTGTTAAGTAGGGAATGAAGACAATCATAGTTGCGGGCGGTGCCGGATTCATCGGCTCCAATTTCGTTCGAGCGCTGCTCGCGCAGACCGACTGGCGGGTCGTCGTCCTCGACAAGCTGACGTACGCCGGCAACCTGCTGAATCTCCGCGAGGCTCAAGATAGTCCGCGCTACGCGTTCGTTCGTGGCGACATCGGCGACCGAAGCGCCGTTGACTCTGTCATAAAGCGCTGGCGGCCTGAGGCAGTCGTCAACTTTGCTGCTGAGACGCACGTGGATCGCTCGATAGATGGACCACGCAATTTCCTTGAGGCTAATGTGGTCGGAACTTTCGAGCCTGCTCGAGGCGGTGCGCGACTTCTGGTCACACCTTAGCTCGTCGGACCGCGAGCGCTTCCGCTTCCTTCAAGTTTCGACCGACGAGGTCTACGGCTCGATCGAAGGCACCGGAAGGTTCCACGAGGAGAGCGCTTACGCGCCCAATTCGCCGTATGCAGCTTCCAAAGCCTCGGCGGATCATTTCGTGCGCGCGTTTCATGAAACCTACGGGCTGCCAGGTCTGCTCACTAACTGCTCGAACAACTACGGATATTACCAGTTTCCCGAGAAGTTGATCCCGGTCACTATCCTGAACGCGGTTGCCGGCAAGAAATTGCCGATCTTTGGTGATGGGCAGAATGTCCGCGACTGGCTGTTCGTCGAGGAGCATTGCGGCGCTCTCATCGCAGTCCTCGAACGGGGACGAGTAGGCGCGAAATACAATATCGGCGGCAAAGATGAGCACACCAATCTTGAGGTGGTTGGAGAGGTGTGCGCGGCGCTGGATGAATTGCTGCCGGCCGGGAGCAATCCCGCACTGGCTTCGCGCGGAATCCGGAACTACCGGGAACTCCGAGCCTTTGTGCCCGACCGCCCGGGGCACGACCGACGATACGCGCTGGACTGCTCCCGGATCGAGCACGAGCTTGGCTGGACACCCCGCATGAAGTTCCGTGAGGGAATACGCCTCACGGTGCGCTGGTACCTCGCAAACCGTGACTGGTGCGAGGCAGTGCAACGCGTACATGACCCCGGCCAGCGGCTGGGGCTCTCGGCGAATCGCGGCCGCGACCCAGACTAGTCTTAAGCCTGGCCGAAGAGCATCTTATGTGGGTGTGAGATACTCCGGACGCCACTGATGTGGAGTCGCGGCTCGTGCATGAGATGCTTCCGGTCGCGACTGCGTCGATGGTTGGGCGTGATTTTAACGTGGGACTCGTGTATGGAGTTGGAAGATGAGCGCCGAACGGGCACAAGCTGGCAGAGAGGAGGACAATCGGCCAGTGACGTGGAAGGGAATTATCCTGGCCGGCGGAGCGGGGACAAGGCTTTACCCCGTTACGCGCGCAATTTCCAAGCAGCTCGCACCGATCTACAGCAAGCCCCTCATCTACTATCCGCTGTCTGTGCTCATGATGGCAGGCATCCGCGAGATTCTAGTGATCAATACGCCGCACGAGCACGAATCCTTCAGGCATCTGCTAGGCAACGGAGAAGAATGGGGAATCCATTTACAATACGCTCTGCAACCTAGTCCCGGGGGAATAGCCCAGGCATTTCTTATTGGCCGCGACTTCATCGGTGATACGAATGTCGCGCTGGCGCTCGGCGACAACATCTTCTACGGCCACGGGTTATCAGATTTTCTGCGTGGAGCGACCGCGCATCGCGTGGGTGCGACCGTATTTGGCTACTGGGTGAAGGATCCGGAGCGCTATGGAGTCGTCGAATTCGATTCGGAAGGCAGGGCGGTAAGCCTCGAAGAGAAACCCGCACGAGCGAAATCCTCGTACGCGGTCACCGGGCTCTATTTCTACGACCCGCGCGTGTGCGAGATCGCAGCGGGACTCGAGCCGTCGGCGCGCGGCGAGCTGGAGATCACCGACGTAAACCTCAAGTATCTGCGCGCAGGGCAACTTCGCGTCGAGAAGATGGGCCGCGGAATTGCCTGGCTTGACACTGGAACACACGATGCATTGCTGCAAGCCTCGAATTTTATTCAGGCGATTGAGGAACGGCAGGGGCTGCAAGTCGCGTGCCTCGAGGAGATAGCTTGGCACATGGGATACATCGAAAGACGCGATGTGTTGCGAATCGCGAAATCGATGGAGCAGAGCATCTACGGGCAGTACCTCCTGCGAATTCTGGAGCAGGAACGCATGACCTGATGAAATTCATTCCCACTGATTTGGCCGGCGTGACGATCATCGAGCCGGACGTCTTTCGAGACGAGCGCGGTTTTTTTCTCGAGACCTACCGCGCCGACAAGTATGCGAAGGGCGGAATCGAAGTAGTCTTTACGCAAGACAATCACTCGCGCTCGGCACGTGGCACCGTCCGCGGGCTGCATGGACAACGGATGCATCCACAGGGTAAGCTGGTCCGCGCGCTCGCCGGAGTGATCTTTGACGTGGTCGTTGATATCCGACGCGGATCGCCAACCTATCTGAAGTGGCTCTCGGTGGAGCTTTCGGCAGACAATTTTCGCCAGGTTTACGTTCCGCCCGGCTTTGCGCACGGAATCTGCATCACAAGCGAGTTTGCCGAGCTCGAATACAAATGCACCGACTTCTACGACGCCGGCGACGAGCTACGAATAGCCTGGAACGATCCTGCGATCGGAGTCGCGTGGCCGGTCCGGGAGCCGCTGCTCTCAGATCAGGACCGCGATGCCAGAACGCTCGCCGAACAGGTCGATCTTTTGCCGGTGTTTGGCGAGATGCGGCCTTGAGAATCCTCATCGCGGGCGCCGGAGGCCAACTTGGCACATGCCTGAGGCGCTCACTTGCAAGCCATGAGCTCGTGCCACTCGATCATGCAATGCTCGACATCGCAAGCTTGCGTGCCGTTCGCGAAGCCGTGGCGCGCAATCGGCCCCAACTGGTGATCAATGCGTCGGCCTTCAATGACGTTGACGGCTCGGAATCGCGAGTTGATGAGGCCTATGCGGTCAACGCGCTCGGACCACGCAACCTTGCAGTCGCCACGGCCGCGCTGGGGATCTCACTTGTGCACGTCTCGACCGATTACGTCTTTGACGGCGCGACGAAACGGCCATATCACGAATTCGATCGTACAAATCCGCTGTCGGTCTACGGGGCGAGCAAGCTCGCGGGCGAGGATGCGATCCGCACTCTCAACCGGCGACACTACATCGTGAGGACCGCGTGGCTCTTCTGGGAAAAAGGGAAGAACTTTCTGCTCTCGACCTATGGCAAAGCTTCGCGCCCGGAGCTGAACATGGTGAGTGACCAGTACGGGTCGCCCACCTACGTGCCACACCTGGCCGATGGGATTGCCCGATTGATCGCAAGCGAAGCATACGGAACTTACCATATGGCAGGCAGGGGTGGCACGACGCGATGGCAACTGGTGTGCGAGCTCTTCCAAGTTCTGGGCATCGCGACGCGCGTGAACCCGGTCTCGCGGCTCGCCTTCCCCACCGCAGCTGAACGGCCGGCCTACAGCGTGCTCACCACCGCCCAGGATCCTCGTATCGAGCTGCCGCCATGGCAGGAGGGTGTGGCGGAATTCGCACGGCGCATTGGTGGCTCGCATGAAGACTGATAAGCCGAAAGTGGTCGTGGTGATGCCCGCTTACAATGCAGCCAAGACCTTGCACATGACATACGCCGCGCTGCCGCGCGAAGCGGTGGACCTTGTCATATTGGTCGACGATGGTAGTAAAGACAGAACTAGGGAAATCGCCAGGGAATTAAACCTGGAACTGTTCGTTCACAATCGTAACTATGGTTACGGTGCAAATCAGAAGACCTGTTATCGAGAAGCATTGAACGCAGGTGCGGATATCGTGGTCATGTTGCACCCGGACTATCAATACGATCCCAGTCTTCTTCCTGACTTGATTGAACCTATCAAGGCGGGGAAGGCCGATTTGGTGCTGGGCTCACGCCTGCTTGGTGCCCATCCGGTCAAGCAGGGAATGCCTTGGTGGAAATTTGCTGGCAACCGGTTTCTTACTGCACTGGAAAATCGCGTCTTCGGCTTGAAACTAACCGAATATCACACGGGTTATCGGGCGTTTCATAGGCGCGCCCTGGAGTGTGCCAACCTTGAGTTGAATTCGGACAATTTCAGTTTCGATCAGGAGATCATTGCGCAGATCGTAGAGCTGAAGATGCGGATCAGCGAGGTTTCCGTACCCACGAAGTATTTCCCGGAGGCGTCGTCGGCCAGCTTTTACCAAAGTGTCATCTATGGCCTGTCCGTCGTCGGCTTGATGGCCAAGTACTCTCTCCATAGGACTGGTCTTCTGCGGCAGAAGCAGTTCGATAGTTTAGGGGAGCGATATACGAGGGTGCCGCGTTCGGACGATGGTGCGCCGTAGTGGTGTCTGATGGCGCGAAATACGTCGGCATCGAGGGCGAATTTGCGACCGGCTTGAGGCGGCGCTGTGTTCGCGTTTTTGTCGCGACTTTGGGCTTTCTTTTATTGACCCACGGCGGCCACTTCTACTCGATCGACAACTCCGCGGTCTACCAAACGGCTTGTGCGCTTTTGCAACACGGGAGCATCGCGATCCAGCCTGGGCTGGTGAGCGTGACGGGCCGGGGCGGCAGGAGTTACGCCATCTACTCCATCGGGCTCTCGCTGCTACAACTCCCGTTCGTTGCGGTCTCCTGGCTCATCGATGCCGAGTTCCCGAATGCCTTCAATACCATCTTCGGAGTCGACTTCGGCGTCTTTGCCGCGAGCCTGGTCGGGCCGGTGTTCGGCGCGCTCGGCGCCGCCGGCTTCTGGATGATCGCCGAGCTGCTCGGCTACACGTTGCGGATCGTAACCTGGCTGACGATCATCGTCGTGGCTGCGACGCAGTTCTGGCCCGCAGCACGGGACAGCTTCCCTCACATCGTCGTGGCCGGCTGCCTGCTGCTGGCCGTCTCGCGCGCGATGACCTGGCGTGATGAGCGGTTCAAGGCCGCCCCGATTATGCTGGGGTGCATAGCTGGCCTGCTGGTATTAGTTCGTCCATTCGATGCTTTTCTTACGCTACCGCCGCTGACCATCTACCTTCTCTGGCGGGACTGGCAGGGGGTATGGCGCGAGCGGCGCTTTTTCAACTCGAACCTCGGACGATTCCTGATCCCGGCAGTCATTAGTGTCGCGTTGGTCGGATTGCACAACATGGCGCGGTTCGGAGATCCGATGACCTTCAGCAAGATGGGGTCCTTCGGCGCGCCACTGCTTTTTGGGCTCCACGGCCTGCTCGTGAGCGTCCGGCGCGGCGTGGTCTTCTTCTCGCCGCCGGTCGTGGCAACGATTCCCGGGCTTATCATGCTGGCGCGCCGCAGGCCCGCTGAGGCCCTGCTCTTCGCCACGTTTATTGCCGTCTTTGTCTTCGGGTATGCGACCTATGACCAATGGCCCGGCGGTCTGTGCTATGGGCCGCGCTATATCATGCCGGCGGTTCCGTTCGCAGTGTTGCCCCTGGGCGAGCTTCTCACGATGGGTGGCGTGGCTGAGGCGCTGGTTCTGGCGCTGGGGTTTGCCGGCTTGCTGGTCCAACTGGCCGGCACGATGGTGAACTTTTTTGACGCCCAAGGGCCGGGTTTTTTCACGGATCCGAACTATAGTCAGATCGTGATTCACTGGCAGGCCCTGCTGGCTGGAAAGTATCTCGATTGGCTACCGTTGCATTTGTATGCTGAACGGGGAGCCGGGACAGCGATCAAATACGCAGTCCTTCCATTGGTGATCATGACCTGGGGTACTATCAGCCTCGTCGGGGTGCTGCGCAGCGCCGACGGCAACCAGTCGAACGCGGCCGTTCGTCAATCCTGAGCGACCCCGAATGACCGGAGCGACTGCGCCACCGGCTCAATCGCGGAGCTCGCCACCGAGATCGCCCATTACGAAACGCCACAGGAAAATCGCGCTCGCGAGCAGGATCATCGCACTGGCGAACAGGATCACGCGCTCACTCAAAAAATCGAACACCGAAGCCCCGTAGACGTGATCGGCACCGCTGGGAAAGCCGCCGATCGGTGTCATGGAGATCGCCGCGAAGTAGGCGGTCCCGACGTTGAGCGCAGAGTAGCCGCCAAGCCTGCAGGCCAGGTCCGCCGCGCTCTGATTCGAATCGGTTCTGAACCAGAACTCCACTGCCTGCCAATCATGAGTGCCGCGCAGCTCAGCGGACGCGGCATTGGTATGCATCTCTGTCAGGTATCCGCCGGGAACCTGCGTGCCCGTATTTTCGGTGCGAATCCAGCCCGAGACGTGATACCAATGCAAGGGCAACACGGATACCGTCTGAACCCAGCGCGAATCATTCTCGGTGAAGTTGGAAATCTTGAGCACGGCGGCGCCTGAGGCGGAGGGTATCCAGTCGAACTTCACCGCGTCAGCGGTGGAAAAGTAGGCTTCATGCCGCCAACCCAGGGGCACTCCCTCGTTGCCGGCAGTGAACATCCCGTTCCTTACGATTTCGGGAGCGTCCGCGCCGGCACAGGCGCCGGGCAGGAAGACGATCGCGGCGAGCACGGTCAGCAAAAGACCAAGTGCCTGGATACCTTGTTTAGCAGAATTAGCCATCCGGCTGAGTGTCACGATTCGCGCACCGTTGCGCTACAGGATGAAAGCCACCATCGAGACCGTCACTGCGGTTTGGATGATGGAGCCGGCAAGTACGATCGCCACCGTCCATTCGCTGGCCTTCCTGCAGCAAAAGTCAGCGGCCACGACCTGGAGGAAGACCATAAAAAATATCCAAACCCGCTCGACTTCTCCATTGCCGCCGAACAGATCCAGCCCGGTCAGCGTTACCAGAACGGTCACGAGCATCAGGGGGCCGGGCTCGAACAGCGAGCGCATCGCGTGGCGGGCAGCCGGTAGCGAGCGGAGTGCGCCGACGGACCTGATTGCGACGATTCCGGCATAGACCAGGCACAGCAGGCAGACCAAAGTGCCTGCGCTGAGAAAAACCCCGCTCAGGTTCAGCCACAACCACAGGTAATACGAGCGCCGCTGCGCACCGATGACCTCTCTATTGAGAACCAATACGGTAGTCAATCGATTTATCAGGTCGAAATGGCATGCGAAGTACATAGTTACATAGACAGCGAGAAATCCCACCACAGCCAGAGCGCCGATCCAGAACAGACTCCCGATGCTCGCCTTGCCCGATATCCACGCTTGCGCTGCCAGCGCCACAAAAAAGGGTGCGAGGAAAATCGGCACCGGATCGAAGAACAGCGCGGCGTAAAGACACGCCCCCATCAGCAGAGCGAGCAGTCTGCGGTGCGGGTTCAAGGAGTGCAGAAACAGCAGCAGGCAGGCGAGCATCGGGAGTACCGACACAGTATTGAGCAGCGGCATGAAGTAGATTTTGGCCGGGATGAAAAGGTACAGCATGAATGACGACAAGGCCACGGCCCGGCTCTCATAGATGGCCGAGACGATGAAGTAGAGCAGCACGCCGCCCAGGCTGGAGATTGCGATTATCAACAGCGCGAGCTTGTCCGGGTCGGCGGTCAGCAGTTCCAACGCCTGATAGAGCAGAACCTTTCCCGGCATGTTGGTTCTGACGTGGAGCGGCAGCGACGCTGCGATCGCGTTAAAGCCGGCCAGCAGGTCGCGGGCATGAAGGTTCAGGCCGGCCGCATAGAACGCGTTTCCGTATTGGCTGCGAACTACATCTGCTAAGGTGTAGGCATAGAAATAGTGAAGTATAATCTGGCCGGCCAAACCCACCAGGAACCACACTCCGAGCATAGTGAGTTGATAACGGTCTACCAGGTGCAGGCTCAAAACGACTAGAGGGGCGACCACGAGGCTAAGACCGAGTCCCAGCAAAAGCGGAGGGACCCGGAAGCCGGCAAAATATCCGTACCAGCCGAACCCGACGATCCTGGTCGCAGTCAGGAGCACGATCTCCGACAGCGCGAGCACCAGCGCCGCGTTCAGGCACAGCACCGGGTCCAGCGGGCGCTTCATGATGGCGAAGGATTTCTCGGCCGGCTTGCCGCGGCGAAATGAAGGGGCGCAAATGACGCGGCCGAACGATAGCGGGGGTTTCGGTCCGGTATGCGCAACGTCGCGGAGCGTATGCGGGCGATGAGCTAAAGTCAACTAACGGGTGACGGCTCGTGCTGGAGGGGTGGCGCGGCGCGTTGACTCGGTCGCGGCTCGAACCTATTCTCGCAACAGTTCCGCTCGAGAGGATCAACGGCGTGCGAAAGAACTGCTTCTGACGATCGAGTCCGCTTCGATCAACCGCGTGTGCGCGAGCCCCGGTCGCTCGTGTGCGCCTTTTCTCAGGAGCAGTTATGCCGCTGGTTCGCCTTGTCGACGTCTCATATTCGTATCGCGATTCGGTTCCGATCCTGACCGGCGCGAATCTCCAATTCGGCCCCGGATGGACCGGCGTGGTCGGTCCCAATGGCGCCGGAAAGACCACTCTGCTCAGGCTGCTGGCCGGCGAAATCGCGCCCGAGCAGGGCCACGTAAAGCTCGATCCGCCGGGCTTACTCGTCCGATTCTGCCGCCAAACCGCCGAAAACCTCTCCGCTGAAATCGAATCGTTCAGTCTCGCCGACGACGGCATCGTGCGGGAGATCCACGGTGGGCTGCGCCTGGAGCCGACCGACCTGGCGCGATGGAGCACGCTGTCGCCGGGCGAGCGCAAGCGATGGCAGGTGGGAGCGGCGCTCGCCGCCGAGCCTGGCCTGTTGATCCTCGATGAGCCGACCGACCATCTGGACGCCGAGGCCCGCATTCTGCTGCTCGCCGGGCTGCGCAACTTTTCCGGCGTTGGCATCGTCGTGTCGCACGACCGCGCCTTGCTCAACGAGCTGACCACGCATACGGTGCGCTTTCACGAAGGCGAAGCGCGGTTGTGGCGCGGTGCTTACGACGCCGCGCGGCAGAGTTGGGAAGCGCAGCATCGCGAGCGCCTGGCGGCCTATCAACGGACCAAAGAGGAGCAACGCAAAGTTCTGGCGAGGTTGGGAGACAAGCGGCGGATGGCAACGGCCGCGCAGCCACAGGCGAGCCTCAAACAGCGGATGAAGGGTGTTCACGATCACGATTCGCGCGGCATGATGGCGAAGGGCAGGGCGCAGATGGCCTCGGCGCGGATCTCGCGCGACGCAGGCGTGCTGCGGCGCAAGTCCGAACGAATCGCACAGGAACTCGGCGGATACCACTTTCGCAAGCCGCCCGGCCGTTCGCTGTTCGTGGATTACGTCGCGGCGCCGATGCCGCGGCTGTTGTCGCTCGACGTGTCCGAGCTGCGCGCCGGAGACCGGTGTGTCCTCGCCGAGGTACACGTCGCGGTGATGCGAGACAGCCGGGTCCGGGTGACCGGTCCGAATGGAATCGGCAAGAGCACGCTGCTGAACGCGTTGCTCGCCAACGCCAGCGTGCCCGCCGCGCATCTGCTCCATCTGCCGCAGGAGCTGCGGACCGATGAGGCGGCCGCGATGCTCGATTCGGTGCGCAATCTCGGCGTATACGAGCGCGACCGGGTTCTGACGCTGGTCGCTGCGCTGGGAATCGATCCGGGCCGACTGCTCGAATCCGCGCGCCCTTCGCCCGGCGAGGCCCGCAAGCTCAAGATTGCGTACGGCCTCGGGCGGCAGGTGTGGGGACTGGTGCTCGACGAGCCGACCAACCATCTCGATATGCCGGCGATCGAGCGGCTCGAAGCAGCGCTGATCGATTATCCGGGCGCGCTCGTGATGGTGACGCATGACGAAGTCCTCGCGCGCCGATGCACCACCACCGAATGGCAGCTTAGCGGGCGGAGAATCGTTGAACGCTCGAACTAAACGCGGTGATTACTCGATCGCAGGCGCGCTGGTAAGATTAGGGGGATTTCGTATCGAAAGCACGAACATGAAAAAGGTCTTGATGGTTTGTACCGGGAACCTCGATCGCAGCCCGACCGCGGCGATGGTCGCCGCCGAGATGCGCGTGGCGGCGTGGGTCGCCTCGGCCGGCACCGAGCCGTGGGCGGAAAATCCGCTGAGCCGCGAGATGGTGGAAGAGGCGGACGTGATCTGCGTCATGGAAGAGGCGCATCGGCGGATCATCCGCAACCGGTTCGGCGAGGGGCAGGCGGTTAAGGTGGTGGTGCTGGAAGTGCCCGACGTATATATCCACGGCGAGCAGCAGCTCATCAATTTACTGCGCGGCAAGTTGCGCGCCGCACTGGGACTCCCGTATTCGGATCATTGATCTTCGCGCGGCGGCGAGGCCGCCCGCCGATCACGCTCAAATTCCCAGCCGGCGGCGAATCGAAGCGACGATCGCGCCGGGACTCGCGGTGATATCGACCGTGATCGCTTCGTGCGGCTCTTCGAGCGTATCGAACTGGCTCTGCAGAAGCGCTGCGCTCATGAAGTGACCCTTGCGCTCGCGCAGGCGCGCGGCGATCAGCTCTTTGGTTCCCTTCAGGTAGACCAGCTTCACCCGCGCCGGGTCGACAACTATCCGGCGGCGGTAAGACTCCTTGAGCGCGGAGCAGGCGAGCACTGCGCAGGTGGATGCGGACAGGAAGCCTTCGATCGATTGCCGCACCGCGTCGAGCCACGGCTCGCGGTCCGCATCGGTAAGGGCGATCCCGTGGCTCAGCTTGTCCCGGTTCTGCGCCGGATGGAGCTGGTCGGCGTCGAGGAAGATCCATCCAAGTGACTGCGCAAGGCGCTCGCCAATCGTCGTCTTGCCGGAGCCGGAGACGCCCATCAGGACGATCACGATCGCGCCCGGCGCGGGTTCCCGCGCGTCTACCATGTGTACGGCTTACGAAACTTTCCGGCGGCCGGAACCAGGAGACTCATGGCGGCGTGGGTTGCGGCGCGGGTGAGGCGGTTGGCGTCGGTTGCGGCACGAGAGTGGGCGGCGAGGTTGGCGTCGGTTGCGGGATTGGAGTGGGCGACGCGGTCGGCGTGGGGGTCGGCGACGGGGTTGGCGTCGGTTTGGACCCCCAGAAATGGAACCACGACCGCTTCTTTGCACCCGATTCCTGACTCGCGGCACCGGCCGTCGGCGTGGGCGAAGGCGCCGGCGTGCCCTTGCCCCAGAAATGCCACCAGGCACGTTTCGGCTTTCCGCCCGCGACCGGGACCGCGCCTGATTCGCCCGCCTCGGTTGACGAACTCCGGACGACAACCGGTTCCAACGGGACCTCGCCAGTGAACTCGATCGGCTCGTCGCCTGCGGCCATGCCGGGCGTAATGATATAGTCTCCGCCAAGCGCCAGCTTCAGGACTCGCTTTGCAAGCCGGGGTTTGCCGCCCGCAACCGCCCAGCTTGCACCGCCGACGACGAGCCCCATAAAGGCATAACTCAGCTTCGCCGGGACATAGACCACGTTCTCGGCCACGGCGACGGTGCCGTAGCCCAGCGTGCTCAACAAGGGGCGTTTGTGAGGCGTGAGCGCACGCGCCGGCGGCGGCTGCTCAACCGGCGACGCAGAGGCCTCCGGCGTTGGAACCGGGGTTTCGATCGGAGTCGCAACCGGGCTGGCTATGGCCGGCGTAGAAACGGCCGTCGCGGCCGCGATCGGCGTTGCGGCCGGCGTAACCCCGGATGCAGGAACGGCGGACGCCGGCACGGCCTGCGCGATCGCCGACGGCGGCACGGCGACAAGAAAGGCCAGCGCGCAGGCAATCAGAGGACCGGTCGAGGGTCTCGCAAGCATCGTCTGCCCCCGAATTTATCACGCTATCTCTGGAGGAGAAGCACGATTTTCCGCAGGCTCATTTCCCACGCGCGCTCGCCCTCCGACGGGCCCCGCGGTCGCTCAAGGCGGAATTCGATAGCCGTACCCGAAAGTATAGCACTACACACGCGAACCGGGGCCTGCCGCGAGTCTCCACGCAGCCGGGTCGAGCTTGAGTGCCCGATTTCGGTTCGCCGTGGGCGCCGTTTTAGTTAGACTAGCGGGTCGGAGGGTTTCTCGGGCAATGAATTGCCGTGCGGCCCGAATTCTGCCATCTTACGAGGTTCGACTCGGAACGTGGCCCGAGTCCACATCGGGGCTGGCCGCGCGGAACGAATTGAGGAGCTGCCAATGGATACGAAATTCGCTTTATCTGGCAAGATGGGCTTTGCCCCCGCTGTCACGAGCATCTTGGACTCAGTTGATTCGGCTACTTCTTCTCACGAGTACTACATCCTCAGGCACCCTGCCGACATTTTTCACAATGTTGTTTCCGAAACAATAGAGAAATTTCTCGCGCTACTCCGCCTCGTCCTTCCTTTAGAACAGAATTCGACAGCCGAGCCTCATGTGAATGACGAATCGCTCGGTCTATACAAGGACCTGCTAGCCAGTTTCTCACGATACTCAGATTGTACTTACGAGATACTGCTCGCATTGACAGACAAGCGACCCTTTGTCGCTGAAGATAGGAGGTTTTTGTGGAAGTGGCTCGGCGAAGAGGGTTTCGCGGCTGGGAAGGTTTATCATTCGCTAACCAAAACTGATGCACACTTTTTCAGGGAAGTGAACAATGAGCTGAAGCATTCGAGTAATCGCCTCAGGCCGGTTGCCGTCTTGGTAGGGTCACAACTGTGCAACGGATACTTTGTAGAAGCGCACCGCCCTGACGGAACTCTCGGCCCAAGTCACCTCCTCCACCCAGGGTCTAACGGAAAGAGCGCTGCAAACTCATTCAATCGCGATTTGAGACTGCTCTACCATTGTACTTACCTCGTCGCTGATGCCTTGAGCAGGGCTGTCACCGTTCACATCAAGCAAGTGAAAAAGTGCGCGCTTCCGACACCTTCTGCTGGTTCCTACGATGATGCTCTGTGCAAAGACCTATTTGACGCCGTCGTCTCGCTGCCGCAAGTTTACTATCCGAACGAAGGCGGGAGAGTCGTTCCTGTTCCGTGTATAGTCTTGCAGAACGGCCAGCGGTTCGTTGAATTCAAGGTGCTAAAGGCGCAGAGGCCCCTTGTGCCGTGTGTTCGTGTTCAAGTCGGAACTACCATCGACAGAAGTCGCAAGTTTCAAGCTCCGTTCGTATAGCGTGTATTTGTCAGCGTAGGCGGGGCAGAGACGCACCCGTTCGCCGGGGAATTGTTGCGATGCGCTCTCGTGACCTTCTCTGCACCGCCCCGAAAGTAGCCGTGCTCTCCGGGCTGGCGAGCCGCTGAGCCGATTTTGGTCTAGGTGCCCGAAGGCAAGGGGACCGGGGGGACCCCCTCGTCGGCCTGTGCGAGCGCCGGCCCGAATCGCCGGGGCTTTCGGGCCGGTGTCGGTGGCCGGTCGGAAACGAGTGAAAGGGACCGCAATTGGCGAAAATGCCTGTCGAGCGACGGCCCGCGTATCTTCAGGCAAAATGTTGGTGGGTGGTGCAGGGATTGAACTTGCGACCCCCGGCCTGTAAGGCCGATGCTCTACTGCTGAGCTAGCCACCCACGCTACGCGGTAAGTCTGTAACGAATAAGATCTCCCTCGGCTTTTCAGGGGGCGATTATGATGGTGTCTCAGTTTGGCTCGATAGGCGTACCGGCCGGCTCAATCGACCGGTTGCCGTCCGTGAAGTGGGAAAGAGATTGGGGATTCTTCGCGCGCCAAGCAAGGCAGACGCGCGAGAATGACAACGGGGCGAATTTTCTCTGTCATTCCCGCGCGTGGCTGCCGCGCGAGGAATCCCGGATTTTGCCTGCCTGCCGAATTTCAAATTGAGACACTACCTGCGCTTGGCTCTGTTTGAAAAGAGCAGAGCAAGGTGGGTAGACTGAGAATATGAGCAGCAAGAAGAAAGAGGTCCGTCTGCACTTCTCAGAGGATTTTGACAGCCCGGAAGCTCTTGAGCGCTTCCGGGATGCGGCCGCCTCTCTCACCAGCGAGCTAATCACTTCGAAGGTTTCCGCAAAGAAAATCCTGAGCGAGGAAGGCATCTACAGCGAGTCGGGCGAACTCACTAAGAATTATCGGTCATAACCTTGTTAAGAATCAACAAGAGGGTGAAGCTCTACCACGCTGCTACGCTGGCGCTTATGGGCTGGGACATGACGAAGTGTTTGAGTCAATCTAAAATTGCAGGGAAGCTATTGGGATAAATAAACAGTGCGCGGCGAGTAGGCGTGACATTCATTGCAGCTATCTATATGCTTAGGTCATGTCTCGATTCACTCTCTCAGACCCTTTCGGCCAAACGGTGGTCTGCTCATTTTCCGCGTGGGGTCATGTAGTGAAAAACCATCCAGAGATGATAGACAAGGAAGATGAGGCCAAAAGAGCTAAAGGAAAACCTGTAGCTGTGCATTTAGGGAATACTGCAGCAGATCGTGTATTCCGGGGAGAAGTAATTTCATCAGGGTTCTGGAAGGGTTCGTTTCCGGTTGTGGTCGTGGCATATGACAAGACAAACGTCGGGTTTCTGAGGACGGCTTATCTCACAAATTTAGAACCCAAGGGTACGAATATATGGCCACGAAGCTAGGCAATTTGACAATCGAATATGACGACGCCTCTGACGTGCTATATCTGTCAATCGGTGCCCCTCGTCTTGCGTTGACAGAGGAAGGACCAGAGGGCCTTTTAATCAGGAAAGACCCAACTACGGACGAACTAGTCGGAGTTACGGTCTTGTCATACGATGGTCATTTCCGCCATTTGCATGATGTTTCCTGGCTGGAAACGATGAACTTGACACCCGATTTGGTGGGATATTTGGAAGAGCGTCCCGATTTGTCTGGGGGTTAGCCTGATCCCAGTTCATTCCGGCCACATCCTGGCTGATCCCGCTATTTCCCGTTATTTCCCGTTATTTCCCGGCTACTGCCGCTGGTTGCGTAAAGTACTACTTCCGCCCGGCGACAGGAAATTCAAGACTTCCGGCTTCACGACTTGCGGCACACGTTTGCGACGGGCTCGCAATGAAAAGGGTTGATCTCGCGGCAATCGCTGAACTGACGGGCCGGCACGGAGGCCGGCCCCTACCCAATGTAGGAGCTTCATTCGGGGTAGTGGCCGGCGTCCCTGCCGGCCATCCTGACTCCAAAACCGGCCATCCAGTCTGATTGACGGCGCTCGCAAGTCCTTGATTTCATTGGTGGGTGGTGCAGGGATTGAACCTGCGACCCCCGGCTTGTAAGGCCGATGCTCTACTGCTGAGCTAACCACCCACGGTACGCGGCAAGTCTGTAACGAATAATCTTTTTTTCGCGCTATTGCTACGCGGGCGTTGGAAACGGGCCGGCACGGAGGCCGGCCCCTACCAAACGTAGGAGCCTCATTTAGGGTAGTGGCCGGCGTCTGCGCCGGTGGCGACCCTGCCGGCCATCCGACTGCAAAACCGCCCACTGCCCGGGGTTCAACTCGACGCGAGTGCGGCGGAGCCGCTTATCAGGTCGAGAATTTCGGTGGTCACAGACTCCTGGCGGAGGCGATTCATCAGTTTTGTGAGTTCGCCGGATTTATTCTGGATGTTCTGATGTGCAGCTTCCATCGTGCGGAAGCGCGTCGCGTTCTCGCTGTAAAACGATTGCATGGCCGCATTCTCCAGGGTTGCGAAAAAATACTCGGCGACTATGTCGTCGAAGAGCCGCTGCGGCCGAAGATTGATGATCGGAGGTAACTGCGCGGAAGCCGCCAGCAGGACCGGCACTTCGAGTGGCAGCAGGCGATGGCGCTCGATGCGCGGGAGCTCGCTGCCGGCATGTTGTGCGTATACGACCTCGACGCCGGCGACGCGCCGCTCGCTGAACATCCGGTAGAGTTCCGCCGCGACGCGGCGGGCAGCGCCGGTAACTCCCGCGCAATGGGTCGCCATCGGCAGCGCCAGGTCCGGACTCAATCCGCGTTCGCTAAAGATCTGGGCGCCGCGGGTTCCGACTACGATTAACGCCAGCCCACCGTCGCTGGGCGCCGCCGCTGCGCTCTGGGCTGCGCGCAACGGATGCTCATTGAAGCCGCCGCACAGGCCGTGCTCGGCGCAGAAAACGACCAGTGCGGATTTGTTCGCTCGCGGTGCGGCTTCGACCGCGCCGGCTGGCGCCAGCAGATTTGAGGCTTCGGACAAGGCCTCGCGAATCTGCCCGGAATAGCCGCGAATCGCTGCCAGCGATCTGAGCGCCTGCTGCATCTGCGAGGCCGCCATCCCGCGAATCGCCGCAACTATATCAAGCAGGTCATTGAGCGAGCTGACTCGGGTCGCGATTTCGCGTTCCTGCGCCATCGAGTTATCGCTTGGCCGGCGTAACGCCCGCGGGGTTCAGGCATTCCACCAGTTCTCCGACGGCCGTGACGAGCGCCGCGCGCGTGTCCGGCTCCAACTCTCCGCTGGCGTTGATGCGACGCATGGGCTCGGCCGCGTGCTCGTTCAGCCAGGGACCGAGTTTGGACTGGAGCTCGCTCACTTGGTCGAGTGGCAGCCGGTCCAGCAGCCGTTCGGCGATGGCCACCAGCAGCGCCACCTGATGTGCGACCGACAGTGGCGCGAATTGCGGTTGCGTGAGGACCGCGCGAATTCGCCGCCCGTGCTCGATGATCGCCCGCGTGTGCTCATCGACCATCCCGCCGAAGCGTGTGAAGATTTCCAGTTCGAGGAATTGCGCGTATTCCAGGCGGAGATTTTCGGCCAGCTTGCGCATCGCATGCGACTGCGTCTTGCCTCCGACGCGCGAGACGCTCTTGCCGACATTGACGGCAGGCTTCTGTCCTTCGTGAAACAGGCGCGGCTCCAGAACGATCTGCCCGTCGGTGATCGAAATCAGATTGGTTGGTATGTATGCGGACAGATTGCCTTCCTGCGTCGCAGCGATCGGCAGCGCAGTCAGCGATCCGCCGCCGCGCTCGCGGCTGAGCTTGGCCGCGCGTTCGAGCAGCCGCGAATGGATATAGAAGATGTCGCCGGGGTAGGCCTCGCGCCCCGGCGGATTGCGCAACAGCAGCGACAACTGCCGATAGATCACGGCGTGCTCGCTTAGATCATCGATGATCAAAAGCGCGTCGCCGCCGCGTTCTGAGAAATACTCGGCCATCGTGCAGGCCGCATACGGCGCCAGCCATTGGATTCCCGGCGGGTCATCCGCCGCCGCGAACACGAAGATGCATCGCTCCGGGGCACCGTAGCGCTTGACCGCATCGATAACCTGGCTGACGGACGAGGTCTTCTGTCCCACCGCACAATAGATGCAAACCACGCCGGTATCGCGTTGATTGATTATCGTGTCGATCGCGATGGCGGTTTTTCCAGTCTCGCGATCGCCGATAATCAATTCGCGCTGGCCACGGCCGAGCGCAAGCATCGCATCGATGACGAGCAGGCCGGTATTGAGCGCGGTGGCGACGAAGTCGCGATCGACAATCGCGGGCGCCGGCCGCTCGACCGGCTCGACTCCCGCGGCCTCGATCTCCGGGCCTCCGTCGACCGGAACGCCGAGTGCGTTGACGATTCGGCCCAGCAGCTTGTCACCCACCGGCACGCTGGCGACCGAAGCGGTTCCGCGCACCAGGTTGCCCGCCTCGATGCGGCTGGCGTCGCCGAGCATCGCGCATCCGATTAGATCGGGGTCGAGCGTCAGCACGATGCCGACCACCGGCTCGCCGGCGTCTGATCGTTCGAAGAGCAGGAGTTCGTTGAGCCGCGTTTCGGGCAGGCCGCTTACACTGGCGACGTTGTCGCCCACTCGTTCGACGCGGCCGATCAGGTCGAGCCGAGGCTCGGCCTTGAGATGGTCGAGGAGCCGGCCCGCGCTGTTCAGGCGGTCCCTTACCGATTCAGCCAGGGTGCTCATTGCGGTTGATCTCGCTTGCAGCGGCGGCCAGCGCGTCGCGCCAATTGAAGCGCAAAATCGCGTTCGGGAATGCGATTTCGGCGCCGGCGATAAGGGCCGGATCGGTGCTGAACTCTATCCGCGCCGAGGCGCCAAGCCGTTTACCGAGCTGTTCGCGCCATTGCGCCTCTTCGCGCGCGTCGAGCGGATGGGCCGTGGTCACAACGAGTGATTTCGCGCCCAGATCTGAAACGAGCGCGGTCCGCTCCTGTTCCGACAGGCGATCGAGATACTCCAGGACGCGGGTCAGGAAGGCATGCTCGATAGAAGGCGGGGCCAGCTCGCGCAGCAGCCGTTCCGCGAGCTTCACGGCGAGCGCGATTGTCCCGGCAAACAACTCCTGTGTGGCGGCGGCGCGCTCTTCGCTGAGTTGCGTGGCCGCTTGATGGTGGATTTTCTCCGCTTCGGCGCGCGCTTCATCGATCATCTTTTTGCGTTCAGCGGCCAGTTGCGCGCGCTGCTCTTCAGCCGCTTTCTGGCGCTCGGCTTCGATTCCCGCCCGTTGCGCCTGAAGGTCACGCTGCAGATTCAGCGCGGTTTGCTTTTCGGCTGATACTTCCGCCATGCCGCGCGCGATCTCCGCTTTACGCCGGGCGACGATCGCACTGACCGGCTTGAACAGAAAGCGCCTGAGCAGCCAGACCAGGATCAGAAAGTTGGCCGCCTGCAGCGCGAAGGTCCACCAACTGAAATTCATCGCGCGAAGGGATTGGCGAACAGCAGCAGCAAGGCGACCACCAGGCAGTAGATCGCCATCGTCTCGATCATCGCGAGGCCAACGAACAGGGTGCGCGACAGCGAGCCCGCGGCCTCAGGCTGCCGCGCGATACCTTCCATCGCCGCGGTGATCGCGCGGCCCTCGGCGATCGCCGGCGAGATCGAGCCGACTGCAACCGCGACTACCGCGCCGATTATGCTGAGCATTTGGACCGTCATCTTCTTCGGACCTCCCTCACTTCTCGATCGCGCCGAGGCCGCCGCCGATATAGACCGCGGCCAGGACGCTGAATATGTAGGCCTGCACCAAGCCGACCAGAATTCCGAATGCCATGAACGGAATCGGGACGAGCAAACCGGCCAGCGCCAGAACGATCGCAACCACCATCTCCTCGCTCATCATATTTCCGAACAGGCGCATCGCCAGCGAGAACGAGCGCGTGAGTTCGGACAGGATATTGAACGGCAACATGACCGGATTCGGCCTGAGATAGCCTTTCAAGTATGCGGCGAGGCCTTGAATCCGCACGCCGTAGAAATGCACCGAGAGAAAAACTAGCGCGGCGAGCGCGGCGGGCGTTTCGATCGACGCGGTCGGCGCCGCCACTCCGGGCACGATTCCGCAGAGGTTCGCGGCCACCAGAAAGATGAACAAGGTACCCAGCAGCGGCAGGAACGGGGCCGCATCACGGTTCAGAAGCGTGGCGATCTGATCTTCGATTCCGAGCACAACGGTCTCGATCATCGCCTGCCATCCGCCGGGATCGACGCGAAGGTCCCGCGTCGCAATCCAGCACGCAAGCGTCAGCGCCCCCATCAGTCCCCACGTAGTTACGACCGTGCGGCTGATGGGAACGATGCCGACGTGAAAAAAGATCGCGGTCTCGAGTGGCGAATGGCTCATGGATTCTTCTCGATCGCGAGCCTGTAGTGATTGACGGAGATCATCCGTATCGCGAGAAACCCGGCGAAGCTTACGAGCAGCGGCGCGGCGCCTTGTCGCGCACAGAGCGTGAAAGCCGCTACGGCAACGGCAAGGCGTGCGAGATGGAGCATCAGAGCCTTCCATACAGCTCCTTGGCCAGCGTAAAGCCGGACATTCCATCCGAGCGCGGCGAAATACGCCGCGCCGATCAGAGCGCCAAGTGCGGCATACGGCACTATGCGAAGGACGAGTAATCCGTTCATTCGTTCATCCTCTTCCAAACCGTCCAGAAACCAAGTGCGGCGCCAAGAAAGACCAGGGCCGCGCTCCAGAACACACCGCTATGAAAGGTACGATCCAACCATCGTCCGGCGAACGCGCCAATGAGAATCGGTGTGACGATCGTCCATCCGAACCGCCCCATCATCGCGAGCGCGCGGCCCATCGGCCATTCTCCTGTCCGCAGCCACTCCTCGCGCCGGCGATGCGCCCGTTTGACGGCTTCCTCCAGTTCGCGTTCCTCCGCCCTCAACTCGTGATTGCTATGCTCTTGCCCGGTTGCCACGATCGTGCGCCACCGCTATTTCGGCGGCTGGGCTTTTGGCGGTCGATCGGTGGGCCGCAGATAACGATAGATTTGCCGAATGGCGGCGTTCTCCAGGCTGAGCGCTCCCGAACGGGCGGCGCGTTCGGCCTCGACGTTCTTTGCCATCGCGGTGAGAACTTCGCTGCGCAAATGTCCCAGGTCGTCGCTTACGACCGCCTCGCGGGTTGCTACCTCCACGACCTTGCCTCCTCGGACCCGGAGCACGCCGCCGCGCACCGCGACGTAGTGCTCGATGCTGCCACCATTGCGCCATCTCACGACGCAGATCGAAAGCGTGGTAAGAAAATCCGCATGGCCGGGCTCGATACCGAAGGCGCCGCTGGGATCTTCGGCACGAACATGGCGCACCGAACTTTCATCAAGCGCGATCGCGGTGGGCGTGGTGACGATCAGCCTCATCGACATGAGGATCATTGCCGCGCCTTATGCGCGGCGCTCTCCTTTTCGCGAGCATCTTTGAGAGTTCCGACCATGTAGAATGAGCTTTCGGCCCATCCGTCGCCTTCGCCTGCAAGTATCGCACGGCAACCCTTGATGGTTTCCTCGATAGCCACGGATTTTCCTGCAATTCCCGTGAATTGCTCAGTCACGAGAAACGGCTGCGTGAGAAAACGCTCGAGGCGACGGGCGCGCGCGACGATGCGCCGGTCTTCCGCGCTCAGCTCTTCTACCCCCAGCAACGAAATGATTTCCTGGAGCTCCTTGTAGCGCGCGATTGTTCGGCGGACTTCCTCGGCGATCGCGTAATGTTCTTCGCCGACGACGCGCGGATCGAGCAGGACCGAAGTCGACGCCAGCGGATCGATCGCGGGATACAGACCCTCCGCCGCCATCTCACGCGACAGGACGATCGAGGAGTCCAGATGGCGGAAAGTTTCGACGACGGCCGGGTCGGTAAAATCGTCGGCGGGCACGTACACCGCCTGGATTGCGGTCACCGATGCGCCGGCCACCGATGCGATTCGCTCTTCGAGTTCGGCGATCTCGGTGGCAAGCGTAGGCTGATAGCCGACACGCGACGGCATCCGCCCCAGCGTCCCCGACACCTCTGAGCCTGCCTGCACGAATCGGAACACATTGTCCATCAGGAGCAAAACGTCGCGTTTCATCACGTCGCGAAAATATTCGGCTATGGTCAGCGCGGTCATGCCGACACGCCAGCGCGCGCCCGGCGGCTCGTTCATCTGCCCGAAGACGAGCGCGGTGCGGCTCAGCACCCCCGATTCGCGGAGCTCGGCGAGCAGCTCGTGGCCTTCGCGCGATCGCTCGCCGATGCCCGCGAATACGGAGATGCCCGAATACTTCTCGACGGTGCTCCGAATCAGCTCCGTGATCAGCACGGTCTTGCCGACGCCGGCGCCACCGAACATCCCGGCTTTGCCGCCGCGCGCGAGCGGTGCGAGCAGGTCGGCGACCTTGATGCCGGTACGGAAGACCTCGCGCTTGTGATCCTGATGATTGATCGCGGGCGAGCTGCGATGGATCGGCCAGCGGGTTACGCTGGACTCGATTAGCCCGAGCCGATCGATCGGATCGCCGATCGCGTTGATAAGACGGCCAAGCACCTTCTCCCCCACCGGCACGCGGATGGGACCGCCGCTCGGGCGGGCGATCGCACCGCGGCGCAGGCCCGAGGTGTTCTCCATCGCGACGGCGCGGACGGTGTGAAGATCGAGATGCGCCTGGATTTCGGCGACCAGCGTGGCCCGGCCGTCGAGCTCGATCGTCATGGCGTCGTTGATCGCCGGCAGACGCCCTGACGCAAACTGCACGTCAACGACCGACCCGCGAACGCGCGTGACCACTCCCTGCGCGCTCTCCCGATTAGCTTGCGAATTGCCGGAAGGTTGATTCATGGCCCGGAACCCGAACGCACCGGGCGGCTCAGGCAGGCGGCTGGAGGCGGATGCGTCCGCGATTAATCGACAAGTGCACCTCTAGGACGAGGTGTCGCAGCTCGTCATTAACCCCGCCCCGAAGCGCCCGGGCTGCTTCACAAGCGAGATCATCGAGCGAGAGAAGTCCGACCAGCGTCCCGTCTGTAGCGATCACCGGGAGGCGGCGCGTGCAGTTCTGGCGCATCAACTGCGCTGCGGAGCTGAGATCATCGTCGGCCTTGCAAGCTACCACTTTGCGGGCCATCGCTCCCTCGACCTTTAGCGCTGCCAACGGTTGGCCCTGGGTATAGGCGCCCATACAAATGTCGCGGTCGGTCAGAAACCCGATAGGTCTGGACTCTTCGTCAACGACCGGGACCGCGCCGCACCGTTCCTCCCACATTATTTGTGCGGCCTTGTTCAGCGAGTCTTGCGGATGGCAGACTTTGACGTGGCGATTCATAATTTGCTCAACCTTCATCTTTCTTCTCCGTATGGGAATCCAGTCGGCCTAACGGAACCACAGAATGTGGGAGTTTTCCAACTGGGATCCGTGCGGCGCGATGCCCTGGTATGGCTCGGAGCGCTTAATCGGCAAACCGTTCTTCAGCTTGACGCAGGGGTTATTCGTTATCCTTTGGCTTGCCGGGCCTGCAAAAATGATTGCAGCACGTAACCGAATCGCTCGAGCGGGATTGGCTTCGAAACGTAGTAGTGGGCACCGTTCGTACGCGCCCGCCTTTCGTTAGCATCGCTTTGGCGGGCGGCGATGTAAAGCAAAGAGGCGTCGGTGAAGTGTTTACGAATCTGTGCGAGTAGCCAGTTACGATCGTTTTCTTCGACAGCTTGGTCGTCGAGTATCACCAGCCGCACATTGGGATGGATGAACAGTTCGCGACTCGTGTATCTGTCGCCGCTCTGCCGAACCAGCTTCCAGGGCCGCTTGACGATTCGGGGCACAAGTTCTGCCAGCGCCGCGTCATCAGACAAGAGCAGCAAGGTCGGCGACCGAAGTATTTCGTCGGAATCGGCGTTCTTTTTGATTGATCGGCGTGTTGGCTGCGTGGTATTCACGAGAAACTGCTGACTCCGATCTCGCTCGCCCCAGCGAGAAAGCAGCAAGTATGCCACGGTTCATCCTTGCTCTAAACAAGATTGAGAGAGCGAAAGGAGGCAGATTTTCTCCTGATGTCTCCATTGGAAACAACGGAAGCAAGCCACGAAAATGACGCCAACCTCAACGACCCTGCTGCCGAAGGGTCGCGGCCAAGCCAGGCGGTGAAAAAGCCTCAACATTCGCAGAGCGGACCACGACACTACCATCTGTTGTGGGACGAGGAACTGGAGGCGCTGCGGCCGTATCTGAAGCTGATCGTGGAACGCCTCGACGAGGTGGTCGCGCACTGGTATCAGCTCTACGTGCTCCACTTCGGCGATCAGCGAAGCATGTCCGAATCCGAGTTTAGCGAGGTTTTTCACACCTCCTTGTCGCGCAATACTCGGCACCTGCTCGAGGGCGAAATGGACCGCTACGCAATCGATACCATCCGCGCCGGCGAGGCGCTCTGCGAACGCCGGGTGCCGTTTGCGGAAATAGTGGCGTCTCTGCATCTGTACGAGGAAAGCGCCTACACGGTCTTCCCCAACGATCCGCCCACGCCACTCGAGATCTATACGGCCTTCGACAAGCTCAGCCATGTCCGGATGATCCTGCTGGCCGACGCGTACTTCCGCTCCGCATCGGCCAGCGCGGGCGCGCGCATTCAGGCGCTCGAACGCGAGGCGGCTCTGCTGGCGCGCGAGGAACGCCGCACCTTCCATGGTCTGGTCGGCTCAAGTTCAGCGATGCGCCGCCTGTACGACAGGATCGAGTCGGCCGGACAAACCCGCGGCACGGTCCTGATCGTCGGCGAGAGCGGCACCGGCAAGGAACTGGTGGCGCGTGCGATTCGGGAGTGCGGAGCTGACGCGAATGCTCCCTTCGTCGCGCTCAACTGCGCGGCGATTCCGAGGGAGCTGATCGAGAGCGAACTGTTCGGTTACAAGAAGGGCGCCTTCAGCGGCGCGAATGCCGAGTACCTGGGACTGTTTCGGGCAGCCGAAGGCGGCACGCTCTTTCTCGACGAAGTGACCGAGATGGCGCCCGAGACGCAGAGCAAGCTCCTGCGCGCCCTGCAGGAACGGACGGTAAGACCGGTGGGCTCGACCCGTGAGGTGCCCGTCGATGTACGCCTGATCGCCTCCACCAATCGCGATCCCGAGGAGGCGATGCGCTCGGGTAGTTTACGTCAGGATCTTTACTACCGCTTGCAAGCCAGTGTCCTGAAGGTGCCTCCGCTGCGCGAACGGGTCGAGGACGTTCCGGCGCTGGTAGAGCACTTCATCGCGTATTTCAACGAGAAGTTGCAGCCCAAGGTCGCCGTTGTCGGAGTCGCGGAAGACGCGCTCGAGGCGATGCAAAGGTATTCGTGGCCGGGCAACGTGCGCGAACTTTCCAACGCGATCGAGGGCGCGTTTACTTTTTCCCACGCACCGGTCATCGGCCTCGATGACCTGCCGGCTGCCGTCGTCGGCTGCCGGCCTGAGCGGCCTTCGCAGGACTCGGACGCGGCCCCACGAGAGGCGCGGCCTGCCTTGCCCATCGGCTCTTTCGCCGAGGCCGAGCGCGAGATTATCGCACGGGCGCTCAAGACTACCGACGGCAACAAGGTCCAGGCCGCAGCTCTGCTACGAATCTCCCGCAAAAAGCTCTACGCGAAGATCGAAAAGTACGGTCTATAGCAAGCGCCGGGATGCGCGCTCTCCTAGCAGGCTGTTGAGAAACCCCTTTCGATAGGATCGACAGATGGGTTTGCATCTATATAGTGGAAGGAGGCCAGTTGGGTAGAGGAGGAAGCGGAAGATGCGCGGCTACGATCGGCCCCAGACCACGATGCTGACCCTGGTTAACCCTGAGCAGCGGGTACCAAGCAACCATCCGATCAGGTTGATCAAGGGGCTGGCGGAGGTGGCGCTCAAAGAACTCTCGGCGCGGTTGGAGCAGATGTACAGTGAAGTGGGCCGGCCCTCGATCCCGCCGGAGCGGTTGTTGAAAGCCTCGCTGTTGATGGCGCTGTACAGCGTGCGCAGCGAGCGGCTGTTGTGCGAGCAGTTGGAGTATAACCTGTTGTTCCGCTGGTTCCTGGATATGAACTGGGACGAGGCGGGCTTCGACCACTCCAGCTTCAGCCGCAATCGGGCGCGGTTGCTTGAGCACGACCTGGCAGGCGAGTTTTTCCGCACCGTAGTGGCGGCGGCCCGTGCGCTGAAGCTAACCAGCGACGAGCACTTTACGGTGGATGGCACGCTGATCGAAGCCTGGGCCTCGCTCAAGAGCTTCAAGCGCAGGGATGCGGGCCCGACTGAGCCCCCCGCTGACCCGGGCAATCCGACAGTGAACTTCCACGGCGAGCGGCGCACCAATCAGACCCACCAGTCTACGACCGATCCCGAGGCGCAGCTGGCCAAGAAGGGTGCGGGCAAGGAGGCCAAGCTTTGTTACTCGGCCCACGCCCTGATGGAGAATCGCAACACCATCTTGATCGACTTTCAGGTGGAGCCGGCGGATGGACGTGCCGAGCGGCGCGCGGCGCTGGCAATGGTCGGCGAGAGTCTGCCCGGGCGCCGCAGGATCACGCTGGGCGGCGACAAGGGCTACGATACCCACGATTTCGTGGAGTCCTGCCGTGCGCTCAAGGTCACCCCGCACGTGGCGCAGAATCTGGCGCGCGCAGGTGGCTCCGCCATCGACGCTCGTACTGTGCGCCATGGGGGCTACGCTGTCAGCCAATGGATCCGTAAGCGGGTCGAGGAAACCTTCGGCTGGATGAAGACCATCGGCGGGCTGCGGCGCACGCGCTATCGCGGTCGCGAGCGCGTCCAGATGCACGCCTACTTGGTCGCCGCCGCCTACAACCTGCTCAGAATCGCCAAGCTCAGTGGGGCTCCGGCATGAATCATCAATCCACACCACTGTTCCATGCCGCGCGGCGCATGAAAGTGGCTCGCGGGTAGACCTGTAATCCCAGCGTTGCGCTCTTAACGAACTACGAAACTGAGTAATCAACCCCTTTCCTCAACAGCCTGCTAGGGAACAACAGGCGTGCCGTTCGGCATCACTAAAGTTACGGGCAGGCGCTGTTCTTACTCGTGCACCGCCAATATTTCAAACCCCTTCTCGGCCAAGGCGCCAGCTACGCGCTGCGCGTCGGCGGCGGGGACCCGGACGTAGAAAATCGGGCTCTCCTCCTCTTCGGGCTGATAGGTTCCAAGGCCTAGCACGTCTCCGGCCTCTTCACCGACAAGCTGGGCTGCCGCCACCATCGGGTTCGTCTCCGCATTAGATGTCAGGACGAGGTCGATGCGGGCTGCCGCATCCTCGGTGCCTCCGAGCAAGCCCAGCAGAGCCTTCAGCAGATCGCTGGTCGTAATGATTCCAACCAGCTTGCCATCGTTGACCACCGGCAAGCCGCTGATTTTGCGCCGCAAAAGAAGGCGCGCCGCACGTTCGATCGGCGTGGCGGACGTCACCGTCACGACCTTCCGGGTCATCACCGCATTGACCTTGGTTTTGTCGAGCATCCCCTTATGCTCGCGAAGGTCCCGGTCGGTTACGATGCCGACCATTCTGCCGTCCTCAACGACCGGAACGCGGCGGAATTTCCCGCCCATCTTCTTGTGCGCAACTGCGAGTGTCGCGTCGGGACCTACCGTCACCGGCTTCTTGGTCATCTTCTGACCGACCACCATGATGGGCCCTTTAACCTCCGCTCTCTATCAGCTCTTTTTCGCTACAAACCCTGCGCGACGGCGATCCATCAGTCTTCGTTGGCCGCACGTATCTTTTTTACGCCGCCACGGCCACATCATGCGGCGCGCGGGGCTGGCAGACAGAGGCGAGGGTTTCTGACACTCCCTCACTGGTGACCTCGGCACGTTTGCCGCCGCTGCTTCACGCCGAGCCTCGCGCGCGACATCGTTGAGCGAAAGTATCCCGACCAGATGCTCGTTCTGATCCAGGACGGGGAGTCGCCTCACCTGGTTGTCGCGCATCAACGCCTCGGCCTGACTGATGCCGTCGCCAGCGTGACAGGCAATCACTTTGCGCGCCATGGCGGCCCCTACCGGGATGGCGCGGAGGGCACTGCCCTGGGTGTACGCGCACATTGCTATGTCGCGATCGGTGACAACGCCGAGGAGTCCACCGTCCCCGTTGGCGCTGATGACCGGAATGCAGCCGCAGTCGCAATCCCACATCAGCTCAGCGGCGCGATTGAGCGTATCATCCTCGGTGCACACTTTCACATCGCGGGTCATCAATTGCTCGACTTTCATTTCAAATCCTCCTACGTCGCGCTTCAGCGCATGTTTGCGCGTTGTCTCACTCCGCCTCGGCTTTTTTTCTAGCTCGCCTTCGGAGCCCCGATCTGAATTTTCACTTCCTTGGGGATGGATTCCTTCGGCATCGGCGCGCTCAACTCCAATACGCCGTCGCGATAAGTGGCCTTCAAATCTTCTGCCTTTATTCCCTCCGGCAGAGCAATCGAGCGCTCGAACGAACCGTAGCGGACTTCGCGTCTGAGGAAGTCGGCTTTCTTGGTTTCGCTCTTCTCCTCGCGCGAGCCCTTGATCGTCAGCACGCCGCCGGCGACCTTGATATCCACATCTTTCGGCTCGATGCCGGGAAGATCAGTGCGAACGATGAACTTGCCGCCCTCGACCAACGATTCGAGCGCAGGGCGCGTCGGCGCCGGCTCACGTTCGCCCAGGAACTCGCCGTCGAAGGGAAAATCGGCCGAACCACTCGCGGTCGAAGCCGAACCGTTCGAACAAATCGTCAAACTCTCGGCGAAACCGATCCAACTCTCTCGACGATCTCCATCTCTCCAGAAATCCTATTTTGGCTGCTCCTGTTTTGTTGCTGCAAATCGCAGCGGCCGCGACGGGTGGCTTGTCGAACAAACGCTGCTGATCCATTGCTGTCCGGTGGGCCAGGGGAGCATCAGACATGCCAGAGGAACTGGAAGCGAAAACCGGACATTCTGGACCGAAACGAGCAAGATCTGTTCGGGGTCTGTTTCCATAGGCGGCACCTGGGGCATTTCACTGTCGCTTTCCGTCCCAGTTGCCGGGAGCCAAAAGCTCCTGAAGACAGATTTTGTGCTCTTTACAAGATCGCCGATGGCACGGCTGATGCTCACTCTGCTGCGCGATCTAAGGGAGAGCCACAATGAACGAGAAGTCCTTTGTCCGCGAAGTTGCCGAGCGCGCCGACTGCGATGAGCGCCGGGCAGAAGCCCTCATTTTTGCTGTCTTCCAGGAGCTGCGCGATCGGCTCACACCGAACGAGGCAGCCAAGGTTGCCGCGCAACTTCCGACCTCGCTGAAAATGCTTTGGATGTCTTTCGATCGGCCCGATCGCGAGGTTCGGCGCATTCATGAACCTCAGTTCCTTTACGACGTGGCGCGAATGGTCGCGCTCGATACCGAGGGCGAAGCGGAGCGCGCGGTCGTCGCGGTCTTCAGCGCGCTCCAGGACGCGTTCGGCAGTCCCAGCGGAACCACCGGGACAGCGGGGCATGTTATGAGCCAACTTCCGACCGATCTGAAGCGGCTGTGGCTGGCTGCTGGCGGGCAACTGTAGAAGGCCAACGGTGCTGACGCCGCCCTTCCTGGGCGACACAGCTATCTATCGAGCGAGCCTCCCGGGGCATCGAAAGTGCTTCGAGGCGAATTCCACCACCCCCCTCCCAGAGCGACGAACAGCGCGGCGGTGTCCTGAAATCGTTGCCCCACAGCCTGGATATATCCAAGGGTCGCCTGCTCGTACTGATCGTCAGCGGTTAGGACTTGCAGGTAGTTGACAGTGCCGGCCTCATAGTTTGTCTGTATCAGATGCAATGCTTCGGAGGCCGAGTTGAGTGCCTGTGATTGTGCGCGAACAGTTTCGGCCGCAGAGGCGCTGATCGCGGAGCGACTCACAAATGGTTTGGTCAGGGTTTGGCACGGCAATAGCTAACGATAGGGGGGAGGACCCAGATGCCCGTCAATGTGGTCAGGACGCCCGAGGAGGAGATCGCATGGGAGCGCGCCAAGGCTCGCGCTCGCGAGGAGTATCCGGATGCCACGGGCGACCGCTTCTATCGCATCGTGATGGCTATCTACAAGAAAATGGCTCATTACCAGCCCCAGTTCGAACGCCATCAGCGGAGTGCGCGCTAGTCGAGCGCTCTCGAACGACGCAAACGAATGTCTAAGTCACCTATTCGCTTCCGTACCGTGCTGTGTCCCGTTGACTTCAGCCCGATTACGAAGCTGACGATTGAGACCGCTAAGCGGATCGTCGAGCAAAACGAGGGGACGATGGTCTTGCTCCACGTAGCACAATCGGGTTCTGTTGGTGGTGCCGAAAAGCGGCTGGCCCAGGTTGCGAAGGAGCTTCTCGGCGACAAAGTGCCCCTCCGAATCGAAGTGGCGATCGGCAAAGCCGCGGGCGAGATCTTACGAGTTGCGGAGCGCGACAGCGCCGATTTGATTGTGATGGCGACTCATGGCCGCACGGGTGTGGACCGCTTGATCCTCGGCAGCGTCGCCGAGCGCGTGATTCGCGAATCGCCGATTCCAGTCCTCACCGTTCGTGGAGGACGGGGCAAGCACGCGCACATCCCGGAATCTGTTCTCCTCTAGGGCGGCATTCGCCGCCTATAGGCGTTGTCCGCGCGCGCCGAACTTCGCGGCCCGTCCCAGGTGTTGCCAGGTCGCGAACAGGCTTCCATCGTCGGCCGACCATGTGTACGTTGCCTTGCCGCCGAAGGCCTTCTCGAGTTCGTGGGCGATTCGATGGGCCAGCTTCTGCGACGTGGTAAGCACCTCCATCGTGGCGCCGTCCCACTCCTGCGAAACGATCCTTCGCTCCGGCTGGGTTGCGGCGGCCCGGTTTGCGACGTTGCGGATGCGAGCGCGAATTCTTTCGAGATCTGCCGCGATTCCGGCCCCGCGGAGCAGCAGCCGGCCGTAGTATTCTGCATGCGACGCCTGCGCGCATCCAGGGCAGGTAGACCATTTCGCTCGAGCCATCAACACGCCGCTGAGGTTACGTCCTTGCCGCCAGGTCTTGCGCGAATATACGGCGCCGCATCGATCGCAGATCGTCGGGTCGGCAAGCGCAGGCGCCTTACGCGCGACGGGCGGACTCTTGTCCGACTTCGAGCCGCGACGGATCAGGCTTCTGATCAGTCCTCTTTTGGTTGTCGAGCGTTTGGTCTCCGCAGTCATTGCGTTACTCCTCGGTGATTCGATCTATTGGGACCATGAAGATTAATCAGGTTTTGTAGGCGAGATCCGTGCCATCGGCTTCGCGGCGGCATCTTTGATGGGATGTCAACAAAGTTGCCATCGGAAATGGTGGAATCTCGCATAGCGTTGGAGGTGCTCGGGGCAACGTGGAAACGAGGGAGTATCAGGGGTACGAGATCAAGAGGAACGTGTCGAGCGGGAAGTGGGAGGTCTATTGGAAGGGAGTGCTACAGAAAGACGATCTCGCAAAAGAGTCGGACGCCGGACGCCCAAGAGTGGATCGACTGATGCGGGCCGCGAATCGGGAATCGATAGTAGACCATTTCGCTCCACATTAGGCTTTCGATGTAGCAATCGGAACCAATTGACTCAAATGGAGTCGTTTCGCGCCTTGCGCGAGACATCGAAAGTGCTGTCTGAGTCCGATTTCGGCCTCGCAGGTTTGGTACGGTGCCTGCTCACGGCGCCCTGCTCTATACGGCGCCTGCTCTATAAGGTAAGCGTATATACGCAAGTCGCGAGGGAAAGCAGAAGTGATAACAGGCTGGCTTCCGCAGAACGTGTCGACGTTCGGCGGAGATATCGACTGGGTCTTCCGTCTGATCCTTTACGTCGTCGGGGCGTGGTTCATTCTTACCGAAGGGACCTTGCTCTACTTAGTGCTCCGCTACCGGCACAAGAAGGGGCGTGCCGCGCGCTTCAACAGCGGCGAAACGTGGCGTGAGTTGGCCTGGATTTTTATTCCGGCGCTCACCGTCCTGGTTCTCGATCTCGGGATCGATGCGGCAGGCGGCGCAGCCTGGGACAAGGTCAAAGGCGGGCCGCCGCCTGCCACTGTCGAGGTGCAGGTTAAAGCGAAGCAGTTCAACTGGGAGTTTACCTACGCGGGTCCGGACGGAAAATTCGGCACTGCCGACGACATAACGCAGGAAAATGAGATGCACGTCCCGGTCAACCAGGTCGTGCGCTTGACGCTCACTTCAGGGGATGTGATTCACAGCTTCTTCGTTCCCAACCTGCGCCTTAAGCAGGATGTTGTGCCCGGCAGGACGATACCCGCGTGGTTCGAGGCCACCCGGTTGGGCAGCTATCCAATCGCCTGCACCGAGTTGTGCGGCTTCGGCCATTATTCAATGGCCGGCACGTTGGTCGTGCAAAGTGCGCAGGACTACGGGCAATGGCTAAAGGAACATTCCACTCAATCGACGGCGAGCGCCGATACCGATCGCGCGCGAAAGGCGAATTGATCGTGGCAGCGCAAGCTCAGGCTCATGGCATTGCCGGATCGCACACCGAGCCGCATCACAAATTGGGATTCTTGCGGCGATACATTTTCTCGGTCGATCACAAAACGATCGCGAAGCAGTACCTGTCGCTCAGCCTGCTCATGGCGATCGTCGGGGGATTCACGGCATACCTGATCCGATGGCAGCTCGCGTGGCCGGAGACCTCGGTCGCCGGATGGGGCTACGTAGAGCCTGACGGATACAACGCCATTGTCACGATGCATGGCACGATCATGGTGTTCTTCGTCGCGATGCCGATGCTGTTGGGGGCGTTCGGCAACTACCTGATTCCCCTGATGGTAGGCGCAGGCGATATGGCCTTCCCGCGCCTCAACGCGCTTTCGTTCTGGACGTTGTTCACGGCATCGATGGTTTTGCTGGCGTCGTTCTTCGTGCCCGGAGGGCCGGCCGCCGCGGGATGGACTAGCTACGCACCGCTGTCCGACAATCCGCTCTATACCGGCGTGAACTGGGGCATCAATCTGTGGATCATCGCTGTGGCGCTCGAGTTCGCGTCCTTCCTAATGGGCGGCGTGAACTTTCTCACCACCGCGCTCAACATGCGCGCTCGCGGCATGACATTGTGGCGGATGCCGCTGCTGGTCTGGATGGAAATCATCGCCGCGGTCGTGTTTCTGCTTTCGGTGGGGCCACTCGTGGCCGGCGCGGTAATGCTGCTGCTTGACCGGACGATCGGCACTGGATTCTTCGCGCCCGATCGCGGCGGCGATCCGCTGTTATGGCAGCATCTGTTCTGGTTCTTCGGTCATCCCGAAGTCTACGTCGTCGCCCTGCCGGGATTCGGAATCATGATGGAAGTGATGCCGGTGTTTTCGCGCAAGCCGATCTTCGGCTACCGCACGATAGTCACTTCGGTAATCGCGGCCGGGCTGCTGAGTTTCATCGTGTGGGCGCATCACATGTTCGTCAGCGGGATGGATCCGCGGCTCGCGACGCCGTTCAGCATCACCACGATCCTCATCTCGGTGCCGTTCGCGATCATGGTATTCGCGATGATCGCGACACTGTGGCGCGGTTCGATCAGTCTCCAGACCCCGATGCTGTTCGCGCTGGGCGGCCTCGCTAGTTTCATCCTGGGCGGCGTAACCGGGATCTTCCTCGGCTCCGCAGCAGTCGATATCTATTTGCACGGAACTTACTTCGTGGTTGCGCACTTTCATTACACACTTTTCCCGACCGTCTTCTTCGGCGGGTTTGCCGGGCTCTACTACTGGTACCCCAAAATGTTCGGCCGGATGATGAATGAGACCCTCGGCAAGATCCACTTCGCAGTGACTTTCGTATGCTTCAACCTGGTCTTCATTCCGCTGTTCCTCACCGGTCTGGCCGGCACTCCACGGCGAATCTACGAAACGACGGCCTACGAGTTCCTCAAGCCGGTACAGCCGCTGCATGTGATGGCGACCGTCGCGACGATCGTACTGCTCCTGGGCCAGCTTCCATTCGTCGCGAACTTCGTGGTCTCGATGTTTCGGGGCAAGCGGGCGCCGCAAAATCCATGGCAGGCCAACACGCTGGAGTGGCAGACCGATTCGCCGCCGCCGCACGGCAATTTCAGAACAATTCCCGTCGTGTTCCGCGGCCCTTATGACTACACCTTGCCCAAGGCGGTGCAGGATTGGGCGCCGCAGAACCAGCCCGATCGCGGTATCGAGTTCGCGGCGGCCGGAGGCTGATGATGGGATCAGTAGAGCTTTCGGCAAACGCCGGCGCCGGCGCAGCCCCAGCCCCAGCCCCGGCCAGCGATTCGCCGTCCACCGGCTCTGATCGGCTGCTGAGGGAGATGCCGATTGGGAAGATCGGCATATGGTGGTTCCTCGCCTCGGAGATCATGATCTTCGGCGGCCTGATCGCATGCTATGTGCTGATGCGAATCGCGCATGGCGGATGGGAAGCCGAGGCTGCCCACGTCAAGTGGCAACTCGGCGCCCTAAATACACTGGTGCTGGTGACCAGCAGCCTCACGATGATCCTGGCTCACTACAGCGTCGAGCGCGACGACCACGGCGCAGTGAGTAGATATCTCGGTCTCACCGTAATACTCGGTCTGGTATTTCTTGGCATCAAGGCGATCGAATACCGGGCGGATTTCGCGGAAGGATTCACGCCGCTGTCGGGGATGTTCTGGTCGTTCTACTACATGATGACCGGGCTACACGCCGTCCATGTGACCGCCGGTATCGTAATCAATGCCGTGTTGTTCGCGATGGCGCGCCGGGGCACGCTGTGGCCACGCGTGCAGCAGCGAGTCGAGTTCGCGGGACTTTATTGGCATTTCGTCGACGTGGTATGGATTTTCCTGTTTCCGCTCCTCTATCTCAGCTGACGAGCGGGGCACAAAGGCAACCAGCGAATGGAAAGTGTCGAACAAGAACGCAGTGAATATATCGGGGTATGGATCTGGCTGGTCGCGCTGTTAGCCGCGGGACTTGCGGTGATGGCGTTGCCGGTTCCGAAGTTTGCGGCGTTGGCGCTCATTTTCAGTATCGCGACGATCAAGGCGGCGCTGGTGCTACGCAACTACATGCACCTCAAATCCGAAAACCTGTTCGTCATCACGGTCGTGCTCGTGCCTGTGCTCCTATTCATCGGTCTTGCAATTGCGCTCATACCCGACATCGCCATGCATAGATGAACCGCTGGTCGGCGCGGCGGTGGAAACCGCCGGCGTGGCCGGCCAGGCGATTCCCAACGCGCTGATCGCTGTGCTGATTCTGATCGGCGCGGAGGTGATGTTCTTCGCCGGTCTGATCATGGCGTTCATGATTCTGCGGGCCGGAAGCTTTGCGTGGCCGCCCGTGGGCCAGCCGCGGCTGCCGATTGCGATTACCGGTATGAATACGCTGGTACTCCTCGCGAGCGGGTGGGCATTGCATCGCGCGCTCGAATCGGCGAGGCAGCGACGTTCGGAAATGATCTCGCGCTGGCTTGGCGCGGCGATGCTGCTCGGCCTGACGTTCCTTGCGATCCAGAGCGTGGAATGGATTCGGCTGCTCGCGTTCGGCTTGCGCGCGTCGAGAAGCCTCTATGGTGCGACGTTTTACACCGCGATCGGCGCTCATGCCGTACACGCAGCCGGCGGATTGATCGCACTCGCCCTGGTCTTTTACAACAGCGCGACCAGAGGCTTCGACGCGAAGACTCACAACTGGCTGGAAGCGTGCGCGTTCTTCTGGTACTTCGTTGTTGCGGTTTGGCCGGTGCTCTATGTATTCCTCTATCTCACGTAAAGCGATCGTAACCGTCGTTACTGCGATTGCGATGCGCCCCGTGACCGCGCTCGCATGCTCAGCCTGCTTCGCATCGTCGCGCGCGGGAGTACTTCGAGCATTCTACCTGAGTGCGGGTGTCCTGACGGTCCTGCCGTTCGTCGTTATCGGCGCGATCATTTTCGCTATCGCCCGAATCAGCAGACGGAGCACCGCTCATTCGCGATGCCCTGATTTGGCTATTTCTTGCGATGAGCGGCTAGTCCGCGACTCTGCGCAGGACCAATGAGCGGCGATGGAGCCGATAGCGAAAGGCTCAAAGTCGCGCCTGGTCGAGGCGATGATGCGCCCTGAATTTTATCCGCATCGCCCGGCGCAGGTAGAACTGAAGCAGACGCACATGTCGTATGTGTTTCTCGCGGGCGAATATGTCTACAAGGTCAAGAAGCCGGTGCACTTCGATTTTGCCGATTGTTCAACGCTCAGCGTGCGCTATGAACTGTGTTGCGAAGAAGTGCGCCTGAATCGGCGTCTTGCGCCTGAGGTCTATCTCGGCGTCGTGCCCATAGTTCGTGACGGCCGCCGATTCCTGCTTGGCGATGTGAGCAGGAGCTTCGACCACCGGGCGCAGGAATACGCAGTGAAAATGCGCCGGCTTCCGGAAGACCGGATGCTGGACAGGTTGGTGCGCGCCGGCGAGGTGAACGGCGCGGTAATCGACGCCCTAGCGAAAAGACTGGCTGATTTTCATCGCGGCGCGTCCACGGCGCAAGGCGGGCGCTATGGATCGGCGACGTCAGTCTGGCGCTTAGTGCTTGGCAATTTCGACGAGTGCGAACGCTTTGCGGGCTATACAGTTACCGATCGCCAGTTCGCCGCGATCCGCGATTATCTCAAGAGGTTCATCGCCGCCCATTGGGGAGTGCTCAATGATCGCGTTGGTCAAGGCCACGTGCGCGATGGCCATGGAGACCTGAGATGCGAACATATCTGCATGATCAACGGAGTCCAGATCTTCGATTGTCTTGAGTTCAGCGAACGCCTGCGCTGCGTGGACGTCGCCTCGGATATCGCCTTCCTGGCTATGGATTTGGATTCGCTCGACGCGGCGCTACTCGCCGACGAACTGGTCCATGCTTATGCCGAAGCGACCGCCGACGAGACGCTTCCGGTGCTGGCCAACTTTTACAAATGCCATCGCGCTTGTGTGCGTGGAAAGGTCGAGAGCCTCAAGAGCCTAGAGGACGAAGTTCCCTCGCCCGAACGCGACCAGGCGCGCGACCATGCGCGTGCCAACTTTTCTCTGGCGTCTTCCTATGCTTTACGCGGCAGGCCGGCTCTCGTGGTCGTTTGTGGACTGGCCGGCACGGGCAAATCAACCGTCTCCCGGATGCTCCAGTGTCGCACCGGGTTTGAAATGCTCAACTCCGATCGTATCCGCAAGCACCTTGCCGGCGTCCCGGAAGCGTTGCACCGCAGCGCCTCGTACGGAGCAGGCATTTACAGTCCGGACTTCGATCGACTGACCTACCATGCTCTCTTCGCTAAAGCGGATGGCCATCTGCGCGACGGCTGCGGCGTGATCATCGATGCGACTTTCAAGCGACCGGAGGACCGCGGTGCAGCCCTCGCTGCTGCTTGTCAGCTCGGAATGCCAGTGTTGCTCGTGGAATGCCAGGCAGATCAGAGCGAGGTATTACGCCGCCTGCGAGAGAGAACCGGGAGTGGCAGCGGCCCTTCGGACGCGACTGAGGAGGTGTACCTCCGCCAAGGAACGGAGTTCGTGCCGCTGAACGAGCTGTCTGCGCGCCAACATCTCGTAGTGGATACCACCGAAGGCGCCGAACGCATACTGGCTTGCATCGAAACCTCTCTCAGTCACCTTTTTGAGGCGAGCGAAACGGTTGCCGCGAAGGATTCATCTTGAGCCGATCGCTCACACTGGAACCTGAGGTAGTCGCTCAACGCGGAGATCACCGAGCCGCGGTTCGCCGGTCCTGAATCGTGTTCAGGTAGGCGACAATTTTGCCGATCACTTCGCTTACCCCGGTATCGCCTTGTTCGCCGGCGCCAAGCTGGTACAGCTTCTCCCCCCAAACCGGCATCTCGCGATTGCCATGCGCCCGGATTGCCGATCGGCCGTTCGACAAGGCTGGCCAACCGCGCGGCGGGAAGAGGCATGCCGTATTTTTCGCCAAGCAGTCGGAGATTGGCGGGCGGCTTGGACAGTGCCGGCGCCACCGGGCCCTGTCCATCACCGTTGACTCCGTGGCACGAGGCGCAATAGCTCAGAAAGTAGTGCTTGCCGTCTGCCACGTCGTTTCCCGCCGCCTGCGCCACGCCAGGAAGAGACAATATCGCGATAAGCGCCGCTGTCATCCGGAGTGCTTTGTAGTTCATCGCCGACTTCTCCCCGATTCCTTGACTAATGCGGACATGTTGCTCGTCCAAGTATTTTCCAAGCCTCCGATGTTCGCGCAAAAGAGATGCCACAGAGACCCCGATAAGTGAAGCGCTTGGCAGAGATAGTTCCACGGAAACACCGAACCCGTGCCTTGCGCGCCCACGCCGCGGCCCTTGACCGGCGCGTCTGCCCGCTTAACTGATGGAGTCCGCCACTTGCAATTCCAACAACCAAACGGACACCGCCTTTCTCAGCGTGGTTCAGGCGACGCAACAGATTACTAGCGACTAAAACGCGAGCGGCTCTCTGATTCGCCGATCAATCGAGACTGACCTGCTCTAGATGCCGCGGCACGACCACGTTCCATCCAAGCTGCTTCCAGATTTCCGCGCGCAGCGATTCGGCCGCGGCCGGATCGCCGTGCACCACGTACACGGCCTTGGGCGGTGACGGCGCTCCCCGCAGCCAGTTCACGATTTCGTCCCGGTCGGCATGAACGGAGAACGCCGGCACGTTCACGACCTCGGCTCGCACCGGCACATAGCGGCCAAACATCTTTACCGACTTTGCTCCGTCGAGCAGCGATCGGCCGCGCGTGCCCTCGGCCTGGTAGCCGACCAGAATGACGGTGTTCTTTTCATCGGGCAGCCGATGGGCCAGATGATGCAGCACGCGCCCACCGGTTGCCATCCCAGACGCCGAAATGATTACCGCCGGTCCTGCCAGATGGTTGAGCGCGATCGATTCAGCGACGGTCTTCACTTCGCCCAGCCGTCCCGGATCGAGCAATTCGGGCTTGCCGCGTGCCTCCGGCCTGATCTCTGAACCGGGCCGCATAATTGTGTCCTTGTATAGCCGCAGCGCCGCCGAGGCCATCGGGCTGTCCACATACACCGGCATCTTGAGGACCGTACCCCGTTGGATGAGGCGCCGCAGATAAAAGAGGATGATTTCGGTTCGATCGACCGCGAACGCCGGAACGATAACTATGCCCCCGCGCGCCGCGGTCCGCGCAATCGCCTCCTCAAAGAGATGGATCGATTGTGCATCGTCGTGAAGCCGGTCGCCGTAGGTTGATTCGACCACGATCGCGTCGCATGCCGGCGGTGGTTCAGGCGGGAGCAGCAGGGGATGACTGGGCCGGCCCAGGTCACCGCTGAACAGAATCCGGCGTGCGCGATCGCCGTCGATCTCCAGGAGTGCGGACGCGGCGCCGAGAATGTGTCCGGCGTGCCGAAAGGTTGCGCGCAATCCGGCCGCGACTTCCATCGGCGTGTCGAACGGCACCGGTGCGAAGCGAGCGAGCGATTGACGCGCGTCTTCTTCGGTATAGAGCGGAAGAGCCGGTGAATGCTTGGAGTAGCCCGCGCGATTGGCATACTCGGCTTCCTCTTCCTGCAAATGACCGCTGTCAGGCAGAAGGATTCCGCATAGCGCCTGGGTTCCATACGTAGCGAGAATCCTGCCGCGAAAGCCGTCGCGACACAGCGCGGGCAGGTAGCCGCTGTGATCGAGATGGGCATGAGTCAGGATTACCGACCCTGGCTCATTCGGCGCGAGCGGAAGCCGCTCCCAGTTGCGCAGGCGCAGTTCCTTCAATCCCTGGAACAGGCCGCAATCGACCATCGTAGTCCAGGCCGGTGTCTTGATAAGAAACCGGCTGCCCGTCACCGTCCCGGCGGCGCCGAGAAAGCGCAGCATGCAAGCTCCCGATCGCTTTGCGTAGGCCATCAGATGAACTTGGCGCTCTTCAGAACAGGATTAACCGTTTGATGCAGGGCGCGCGTGGTCTTGATGATCGCGTCGTTCGGCCCGGGCTTCGGAATTGGCTTCTCGACAAAACCGACCCGATCCAGTCCTTTCATCACGAATGCTTTCATATCCCTTCGACTCCCGGCGAATCTCGATCGTTAGCTCAGAACGTGCCATGTCCTCACGCGCCAACCCGGTGCATAATGCGCCATTCGATTGTGGCTCACTGACTCCATTGGATACAGTTTGCGAGATGTCGGTCGCGGGCGTCATTGGGTAAAATCGCGGAAGACGATGCAGCCGCGAGCGGCGCTGGAGGACCCGCTTGTGGCACGCGGCTGGCTATTGCAAACAGTCGGCAAGAACGAGGGAGCACGATCATGGCATTCCCGTATCGAAGAATTCTGACCCCGGTGGATTTCGATGAAAACTCGGCGGCGGCGCTGCAGGCGGCTTCGGAGATTGCGCGGCAGTGCGACGGAACCATTCTCCTGATACACGTCGTACCGCTGATCGTCCCACCCACCGGAATGCCGGTTTATGTGGACCTCTACAAAGGCCAGGAGGAAGCGGCCAGGGACAAGTTGCGCGAGATGGCGCACAAGCACTTGCAGGGCGTCAAGTACGAATCCGCGACGCGCATGGGCGACCCGGCCGGAACGATCCTGAAAGCCGCACGGAAACTCGCGGCCGACGTAATCGTGATGGCCACGCACGGCCGCAAGGGCTTTTCGCGGCTCTTCCTCGGCAGCGTTGCGGAAATAGTCGTACGCGACGCTCCCTGCCCGGTGCTTACGGTTCGCGCCGGCCAATCGGATCGGGAACATGTCGCGCGATGGATGACCGCCAGTCCGGTAACCGCGGCTCCCGGCGACTCCCTGGCGTCGGTCGAGGCCAGAATGCGCGAAGGTGGCTTTCGTGCGGTGCCGGTGCTCGACAACGGCAAGCTGGTCGGGATCGTGACCGACCGAGACATTCGCAATCACACGGGCTACCTGGACAAGACCGAGGCGCGGGTTGCGATGAGCGAAGCGCTGGTTACCGTCTCGCCCACTTCTCCGGTCCAGGAGGCGGCCAGAATTCTGGTCGAACGAAAAATCGGCGCGCTCCCGGTCGTCGATGAGGGAAAGTTGGTCGGCGTACTCACCACGACCGACGTGCTCGAAGCGTTTACCGAAGACTAGAATACCGGCCGCGAAAAATCGCTCGGCTCGACCTCGTCCCGCGGCTTAGAGATTGCAGGCAATGCCCATTGCGGACCCGGTCGGCTATTGCGCCAATGAAGTGCTGCGCGATGGCGGCCCGATCCTGATTCGCGCGATCCGTCCGGATGACAAGCGACGCCTGCTCGAACATTTCGCGCGCCTGAGCCCGCAATCGATCTATCATCGCTTCTTCGGCTTCAAGCGCTCGCTCACCGATCAGGATCTCCGAAACTTCACCGAGCTGGACTTTGTCGACCACGTCGGTCTCGCGGCGACCATCGGAGTCGGCGACGACGAGCGCTTCATCGGCGTCGGCCGCTACATGCGACTTGGCGTGCGCGACAGCGCTGAAGTCGCCTTCGCGGTGCTGGACGACTATCAGGGTCACGGCGTCGGCACGCTCTTGCTCGATCATCTGGCGCGTATCGCGCGGCAGACCAGCATCAGGGAATTCGTCGCGTATGTGATGGGCAGTAACCGGCAGATGCTTGAAGTTTTTGCGAATAGCGGTTTTCGGGAGCGCGACTCGTTCGAGTCCGGCACAGTGCGTGTGACTCTCGAGATTGGTCCGTCCGGCCCCGCCACGGATTGACGACCCGGCCGTTAAGACGGTGTCCGCGCGACCAGAACCATTGCTTTACTAACCGCTTGCATTCTGATTTTCGCGGAACAGCACGCTCCAGGTGTGGCGTGCGATCATCAGCTCCTCGCGGGTCGGGACTACGCGAACGACGCATCCAGTTGCGGTCGCACTGATCGTATCGGCGTGCGCGTCGTTGCGGAGCGGGTCCAACCGCACGCCTAAATGGCCAAGCGGCGCGCAGATTTCCCATCGAACGACCGCGGCCCGCTCTCCGATTCCGCCGGTGAAGACGAGCAGATCAACTCCGCCGAGCGCGGCGGCAAGCGCGCCGATATGCTTGCGAGCCTGGTAACAGAACATCTCAACCGCCAGGCGCGCGCCTGAGTCGGTGCCTCGCTTCTCGATCAGCGTTCGCATGTCGGAGGAAATCGCCGAGACTCCAAGCAGCCCGGATTCGCGGTTGACCAGACGATCGAGTGCGTCCGCCTCGTAATGCTGGTTCCGAAGCAGGTACACGAGGATGCCTGGATCGAGGTCGCCGCTCCGCGTGCCCATCATGAATCCACCCGCGGGCGTGAATCCCATCGTGGTGTCGACTGGGCATCCGTCGCGCACCGCGGCCATGCTCGCGCCGTTTCCGAGATGCGCAATGATCACGTGGCTGGGCGGCGGCGCGCCGAGGGTTTGCATGATGTATTCATACGAAATCCCGTGGAAGCCGTAGCGCCGCACGCCCTCGTCCCAAAGCCGCCGCGGCAGCGCGAAGCGCTGGGCGACTTCGCCCATGCGCCGGTGGAATGCGGTGTCGAAGCACGCGACCTGCGGCAAATCGGGAAAGCGGGAGGCGACCGCCTCGATACTCTGAAGCTCGCCGGGTAGATGCAGGGGCGCGAAGGGAATGAGGCGCCGGAGCGCATCGAGGAGTTGCGGCGTCACGCGCTCGGGCGCGACGTGGTCGGCTCCGCCGTGAACCATCCTATGGCCGGCGGCGCGCGGTGCGGGCAGATCGGATTCAGCTAGCGTGTCCAGAACCGCGTCGGTCGCGCTCGCAGCGTCGGCAAAGTCGCGCCTCGCGTCGAGCAGCACCTTTCCACTCCCGTCTTGAAGCCGCAGACTTCCGCCGGAAAGTCCGATGCGATCGGCCTCACCTTGCGCGAGCAGCGTCTCTCCGCCGCCGATTGAGTACAAGGCAAACTTGCGCGAAGACGATCCGCTGTTGAAACAGAGTATGACGTTGAGGTCGCTCAAGCGCCTGACTGGCTATTGAAAAAAGACTTTCAGAGCCGGCTCCGTCTCTCTTATCTCCCCAAGTCCGGATCGGACCACTTCCAGTTGGCGATCTCTGGCATGTCCTCCAGATGTTCGACGACGTATTTGCGATGCGCTTCGAGCTGCCGCTCGCAGTGCTCGATCAGTTGCGCTGTCCCCTCGACGCGCCGCGCGCGGCGCAGCGCCTCGATACAGAGATGATAGCGGCTGGTCTTGTTGAGCACGACCATGTCGAACGGGGTCGTGGTCGTGCCCTCCTCGACGTATCCGCGCACATGAAAGCGGGTCGCGTTGGTGCGGCCGTGCAGAATTTCGTGAATCGCGCGCGGGTAGCCATGAAACGCGAAGATGACGTCGGCGCAGGCGCCGAACAGCTCGACAAAGGTTTCCTCGTTGAGCCCGTGCGGATGTTGGTCCGGCGGCCACAGGCGCATCAGGTCCATCACGTTGACGACCCGCACCTTCAGCTCGGGCAGGTGCTTGCGAATCATCCAGGTGGCCGCGAGCGTTTCCTCCGTGGGGACGTCACCGGCCCCGCACATCACGATATCCGGTTCGCCCGCGCCGTCGTGATTTCCCGCCCAGGTCCAGATCGCCGCGCCCCTCGTGCAATGCTCGCGTGCGGCGTCGATATCCAGGAACACGGGATGCTGCTGCTTATCGATCACGATCAGATTGATGTAGTTGTGGCTGCGCAGGCAGTGATCGGCGACCGAGAGCAGGCTGTTCGCGTCGGGCGGCAGGTAGATGCGCGTCACGATGCCCTGTTTGGTCAGGATCGAGTCGATGAATCCGGGGCCCTGATGACTGAAACCGTTGTGGTCGTTGCGCCAGCAGGTCGACGTGAGCAGGTAGTTGAGCGAAGGAATTGGGTGGCGCCATGGAATTTCGGTAGCGCAGGTCTTGAGCCACTTCGAGTGCTGCGTCGCCATCGAGTCGGCGATCATCGCGAACGCTTCGTAAGTAGCGAACACGCCGTAGCGCCCGGTGAGCGTGTAGCCTTCGAGCCATCCTTGCTGGTTGTGCTCGCTCAGCACCTCCATCACGCGGCCGTCGGCCGAGACGTGATCGTCGTTGGGAAGGATGGCGCTGACGAGGCATCGATTCTCAACCTCGAACACATTGCCCAACCGATTCGAATTGGTCTCGTCGGGGCAGAACAGCCGGAAGTTGCGCTGGCGCGCGTTGCGCGTGAATACGTCGCGAAGCATCGCGCCGAACGGGCGCGTCGACTCGACACTCGCCGATCCTGGCGCCGCGACCTTGACCGCGTATTCCGTGAAATCGGGCATCACCAGCGGCACCGCTACGGCGGTCCCGTTCGTATGCGGATTCGAGCCCATCCGCCGCAGCCCCTTGGGCGCAAGCTCGGCGAGGGCTTCGATCAATCTTCCGTCGCGATCGAAAAGCTCGTCGGGCCGGTAGCTGCGCATCCAATCTTCCAGCATCCGGAGGTGCTCGGCGTTCTCCCTGACGTTCGCGAGCGGCACCTGATGCGCGCGGAAGGTTCCCTCGACTTGCTCTCCGTCAACGAACTTCGGCCCTGTCCATCCCTTGGGAGTGCGCAGCACTATCGCGGGCCATCGCGGTCGCCCGCGAAACCCGTCGCGGCGCGCCTCCTCCTGAAAGGCGCGGATCTTTTCGTAGCATCGCTCGAGCGTGTCGGCGAAGGCGCGATGCACGACTGCGGGATCGTCGCCCTCGACGAAGCACACGTCGTAGCCGTGACCGGTAAGCAGACCGCGAATATCATCGTCGAGGTCGCGTCCCAGCACCGTTGGCCCGGAGATCTTGTAGCCGTTGAGATGAAGGATCGGCAGCACGGCGCCGTCGCGGACCGGATTCAGGAACTTGATTCCTTTCCACGCGCCCTCGAGCGGGCCGGTCTCGGCCTCGCCATCGCCGATCACACACGCGACCAGCAGGTCGGGATTGTCGAACGCCGCGCCGAAGGCGTGGGCCAGCGAGTAGCCGAGCTCGCCGCCCTCGTGAATCGAGCCCGGAACGTGCGGCCCGGCATGACTTGGTATTCCGCCGGGCGTGGAGAATTGACGAAACAGGCGGTGCATCCCGGCAAGGTCGCGCGTAACGGCGGGATAGAATTCGGTGTACGAGCCTTCCAGCCAGGTCTGCGCGACGATCCCGGGTCCACCGTGTCCGGGACCGGAAATATAGATGACGTTCGCGTCGTGCCTGCGGATCAGCCGATTGAGGTGAACGTAAATGAAATTCTGTCCCGGCGACGTGCCCCAATGGCCGAGCAGTCGTGGTTTGATATGCTCGGGCCGGAGCGGCTCCCGCAGCATCGGGTTCTCCTGCAGGTAGATCTGTCCGACCGTCAGATAATTGGAGGCGCGCCAATACGCATCGATAAGGGCGCATTCCTCAGGCGTGAGGCTCTCCGCCATGTGATTACTCTCCTTAAGTCCGCCATTTCATGCCATCACCGTGGATGCGATTCCCGCTGAGCCGTCGGCTGGCCCATGGTTATCCGCAAAAAGTGCTCTCGATTCTATCGTCCGCGACTTTTGCCCGGATGCTTAGAGATATCCCAGCTTCCTGGCGCCATCGAGAAGCTCGTCATGGAACTTCGGATGAGCAATGGCGATTAGCGCCTCGGCGCGCTCGGCGGTTGATTTGCCGATCATGTCGGCCACTCCGTACTCGGTCACGATGTATTGAGTATCGGCTCGCGGATCGGTGGTCGGCCCTTGGATCTTCGGAACTATGCGGGAGACGGATCCTTTCGCCGCGGTGGAGTACGCCGTCAGAATTGACTTTCCGCCCTTGGACAACTGCGCCCCGCGAACGAAGTCCAGCTGGCCTCCCGGTGCGCTGTACTGCCGGCCCTCAAGGACTTCGGAGTTGACCGCGCCGTCAAGTCCGACTTCCAGAAACGCACTGATCGATATCACTCTATCGTTCCGGCCGATCACGTAAGGGTCGTTGACATAGTTGACCGGATACAGCTCCATGCTCGAATTGTCGTTCAAGAACTCGTAGAATGCTTCGTCGCCCGCCGCGAGCGTGAATACGTTCTTGTGTTGGTTGAGGTTCTTGAACCTGTTTGTGACCGCGCCTGACCGAATGAGCCTCACAAGCGACGGCATCATCAACTCGGTGTGAATGCCCAGGTCCTTGTGGTTGGCCAGCGCTTGGCAGACTGCATATGGCACTCCGCCGATTCCGATCTGAAGCGTGGCCCGATCAGGGACCATCTCGACGAGAAATTTGCTGATCTTTTCGTCGAGTTCCGTAGTTGCGCGCGGCGGGACGGCAAACAGCGTACTTTCGTTCTCGATGATTGCGTTGACCTGGGAAATATGAACAGAGGAGTCGCCGAAAACGCGAGGCATCTTCGGGTTCACTTCGACGATCAGCTTTTTTGCAACGCGCGCGGTCGGAATCGTGTAGTCGCCGTTGGTGCCGCAACTGAAGAATCCGGCCTTATCCATCGGAGCGACCATCATTATGAATGCGTCGATCCCGATAGCGGCCAGGGTTCGCGGCATCGCGCTGAAGTTTCCCGGCATATAAAAGATCACCCGCTTATTTTCCTGCCGGCCCCGTTCGAACAGCATCCGCTCCACCACGGTGGGAAAAAACGGATACGGCTTGATCACATTCATGTAGTCGTACTTGAGAATGGTGGCCGCCGCAGCCGCGATCGAGTGCGAATAGTAGACCCGAAGCTCTTCGATCGCGCCTCGCTTTACCCGCTCCTCCAGGGCCGTTAGCAGTGCCGGCGGTTCACTGATCGCCATTCCCATCGACAGTGTGCCATGACTCGGGATCAGCTCCACGGCGGCATCCGGCGTCATCAGCTTCGATCGGTATTCAGCTTCGTACATTGTTGCCTTTCAGGTTCTTTCCGTTAATCAGTCCGTCTCACGAAACTGCCGCAGCGCTTCTCTCAGCGCAACGCGCGAGACGGCGGCGCGGCGATGCCGACCTCGTCGGCGTGAGCCGCCGCGATGCGCTCCGCCCATTCGCCGCGCCCGGTTTCCCGCAACCTGCCCAGGTAGTCGCTGAGCCTGCCGCGCACGTGCCACGGACCGCCCTCGCGCAGCACCGTCCACAATGGATCGATGCCCGTCGTCGAGCGCATCATCTGGCGGAAATGCCACTGCTCCAGGTTCGCCAAGGCGCGCGCTGTAAGCTCCGGCTGCTCCGGAGCGAGATCGCGGGTCTCATGCGGATCGCGCTTGAGATCGAACAGCATGACCTCAGGAAGAGCATGATAGCCATCGTGATAGGTGCGGATGCAAATGTAGTCGCCGAAGCGCACGGCGCGCTGCGCGGTCCATGCGCCTTGCGATACGACCAGATATTCGCGGCCCGCCTCGCCGCCGCGCCGCAGCGTGTCCGCGAAGCCGGCCCCGTCCCAGTTGGATGGGACCCTCGCGCCGAGCAGCTCGAGGATAGTCGCGGCGACATCAATCTGGTAGTGCAGGCCGTGGTCGACGCGCTCGCCGGCGAGTCCCGGCCACTTTAGCACCATTGGCAAGTGCGTGACGCACTCGTCCGCGGTATGGTGATCGCAGTAAATGCCCAGTTCGCCCAAGGTTTCGCCGTGATCGCCCGAGATCATCACCGCGGTTTCATCGAGCACGCGCAGTTCCGCCAGCCGGTTCATGAATCGGCCGATATGGTCGTCGGCATAACGGATCCCGACATCGTAGCCGTCGAACATGCGCCGAATCTCGGCCATTGAGGTCGCTTGCTGAGGCTGGCGCGTAAAGCGGTCGAAGACGGCATGCTCGTTGGGCCTGAAACCGGCCATCTCTTGCGCCGAATGCGGACCAGGGAGGGTCCAGTGGCGGGCCCGGATTTCCTCAGTGATCCAGTCGGGCGCCGGGTCCTTCGCGAACGGTTCGCCATACTCAGCGGGCGTGCGATAGGGCGTGTGCGGGTCCCAAAGATGGACGTGCAGGAACCAGTTGTCGCGCGCGCCGTTGCGAGCCAACCAATCCAGCGCAAGCGGCGCAACCTGGTCGGCGGTTTCGAACCCCATCGTGCCGAGATTGATCACCTCGTTGAAACCGGCGTCCCAGTGATATGCGGAGTGACGCTCGCCGAACGTGCTGATGGTCGCGGTATGCATCCCGACCGAGCGCATCCGGCGCGCCCAACTGGTCGCGGCGCCTCGCGACTGGAAGCCGCGTGCGGCGCCTTCGAGAAATGGATCGGCCCCCGTACCGCCATGACCGACTACGCCGTTGTGAATCCCAAAGCGGCCCGAGATCAATGCGCTACGCGAGGGACCGCATGGCGTGTCCGAGGCGTAGACGGAGTCGAAGCGGATGGCGTCGCGCGCAATCGCGTCGATGGCCGGGCTGGTGTTGCGATGGTAGCCGTAGCAGCCGAGATGGTCGGCGCGCAGCGTGTCGATATCGACGTAGAGCAATCGCATTGCGATGACGCCTCCAATGTCGCGCTGCGCCTACGCTGGCCTGCGCGGCGGTCGAGCGCCGAAACCGGCGTGCCGGACCACCGCCGCCGGATAGGCGGGTTGCCGCGCACCTATGATATTGATGTACCGCGCACGAAACCAAAACCCGGTCGATGGCTGACTGGCCACTGACTGCGCGCGAGAGAGAATCGACATGCCGTACCAACCTCCGTCAGGCGAAGAGTTTCAAGGGATCATCGGACGCACGGCCCAAGAGTCGACGCCCTGGTGGCCCGATCCGAAGATCCCGCACGGGTCGCCCAACGTGGTGATCGTGGTGCTTGACGACACCGGCTTCGCCCACTTCGGATGCTACGGCTCGACCATCGAAACCCCCAACGTCGACCAATTGGCGGCGCATGGGTTGCGCTTCACCGGGTTTCACACTACCGCGCTTTGCTCGCCGTCGCGCGCCTGCCTGCTCACCGGCCGCAACCATCACGCGGTCGGGATGCGCGCGATTTCCAACATGGATACGGGATTTCCGAACATGCGCGGCGCGATTCCGCGCTCGGCCGCCACGCTCGCGGAAATCGTGCGCGACAACGGCTACGCCACGTTCGCGGCCGGCAAATGGCATCTTGCGCCGATGGCGGAATGCACCGCCGCCGGGCCGTATCACAACTGGCCGCTCCAGCGCGGATTCGATCGATACTACGGGTTCCTGCAGGGCGAGACCGATCAATTCGCGCCCGAGCTGACCTGCGACAATCACTTCGTCGATCCGCCGGGAACCGCGGCCGAGGGCTACCACGTCTCAGAGGACCTCGTCGATCGTTCGATCGGTTACATTCGAGACACGACCTCGCTGGTTCCCGAACGTCCGTTCTTCCTCTACCTGGCTTTCGGCGCGACGCATTCGCCGCATCAATCGCCGCGCCGCTACCTGGAAAAGTACCGCGGGCGATTCGATTCCGGCTGGGACGTGGCGCGCGAGCAATGGTTCGCGCGCCAGAAAGAGCTGGGAATCGTGCCCGCAGCAACCCGGCTCGCCCCGCACAATCCGGGCGTGCGGCCATGGAGGGACTTGTCCGGCCCGGAGAGAATTTTCGCCGCGCGGCTCCAGGAAGCGTTTGCGGCGATGCTCGACCATACCGATCACCAGATCGGACGGCTGGTTTCATTCCTGCGCGAGACCAAGCTGCTCGACAATTTGCTGCTGATCGTGATGTCGGACAACGGCGCCAGCCAGGAGGGTGGGCCGCTCGGCGTGCTCGACGAGATGCGCTACTTCAACGGTATGAGAGAGGACCTCGACGCGGCGCTCAAGCGTCTCGACGACATCGGCGGTCCCAATAGCCATAGCAATATCCCATGGGGATGGGCGCAGGCCGGCAACACCCCGCTCAAATGGTACAAACAGAATACTCACGGCGGAGGCGTGCGCGACCCGCTGGTGATTCATTGGCCGGCCAAGCTTGGCACGCCCGGCCAGATTCGCCGTCAGTTCTGCCATGCGATCGATCTCGCGCCCACGGTGCTCGAGTTGCTTCACATCGAAGCGCCGCAGGTCGTGGCGGGCGTTCCGCAGATGCCGATTCATGGCGCCAGCCTCGCCGCCGCCTTGACCGATCCGAACGCCGCGACTTCGCGATCGACGCAGTACTTCGAGATGCTCGGCCATCGCGGGATTTGGCAGCGCGGATGGAAGGCGGTCACGCACCACGAGCCCGGCGCTTCATTCGATGATGATCGCTGGGAGCTCTATCATCTCGATGAAGACTTTTCCGAGTGCAACGATCTGGCGCAGGCGCAGCCGCACCGCCTGAAGGAAATGACCGAGCTGTGGTGGGCCGAAGCCGAGCGCCATGGCGTATTGCCGCTCGACGATCGCGGCGCGGCGCTGCTGTTTCGCGCGGCGCGGCGTCCGGGCCTGCCGACTTCGCGCAACCGTTTCGTTTACTATCCGCCGGTCTCGCATATCGTGGCCGACGCGTGCCCGTCGGCAAACCGTGGCTGGACGATGATGGCTGACCTCGAGCATCCGAACCGCAGTTCCGGCGGCGATACCGACGGGGCGTTAGTCGCGCGCGGCAGTCTCAACAGCGGGTTCGTGCTTTACATCAAGGGCGGGCGAGTTCACTTCGATTACAATTGCTTCCACGACCATACGCTGGTCGCTGCGCCGCATCCGCTCCAACCAGGCCCGCACCGGATAGAGATCAAGATCGAGCGGCTCGACCAGATGACGGCGCGGGCGGTGCTGGCGATCGATGGCGCCGTCGCGGGCGAAGGAAAAATCCCGACGCTGCTGCGAATGCTGTCGAGCACTGGGATGGACCTGGGGCGCAGTCTCTCGCCGGTGAATTCGGACTACGCGGCGCCGTTTCAGTACGCGGGCCGGATTCGCAGCGTCGTGTTCGAGCTGCCGCCGGCCCGTGAACGCGACGCCGCGGCGGATGCCCAGGCCCAAGCGCGCGCCGCGATGACACGGCAATAGCATACGCGGCTGTTCGATCAGATCTGATCGCCGCTAACGCCGGTAGTTAGTTACATACTGCGGCGGCTCGATTGCCGGCGCGAGCTGTGCATCGGCCTTCGGCGCATGAGGCGCCAATCGGAGCGGGAGTTCTCCGGCCCACACTGGGAGCTTGAGATCGTCTTCATCGTCGAGCGGCGGACCGGTTCGCACCTTGGCTGACGCCTCCACGATCGGCATCGCGAGCACCATCGTGGCGCCCAGCTCAGCCTCGTTGGGCCATCGGACATCCTCCCATCGTCCGTGAATCACGTGCTCGACCACCGCCTTGAGCGCGGCGGTTTTTTCTTCAATGCCGGTGACCTCGGTCGCGGTACCGAGCATCACCACCGAGCGGTAGTTCATCGAATGGTGGAACGCCGAGCGCGCGAGCACCAGGCCGTCGACCAGCGTGACGGTCACACAGACCGCAATTGCGCCGCGCGCTTCACGCAACATCCGGCTGGCCGCCGAGCCGTGGATAAACAGCGTCTCGCCAACCCGTGCGTAGATAGTGGGAATCACGAACGGTTGCCCGCCGACCGCAAAGCCGACGTGACTTATCAGACCCTCGTCGAGAATCGCATTGATTGTTTCGCGATCGTACGCCGCGCGCTTGGGCAGCCGCTTGACCCTCACGCGCTCGGTCACCGGGCCTGCCGGCTTGGGCTCAATCTGGCTTGTCATGGTCCTCTTCACCCGTTATGTTGTACTAGCACGATAGTATTCTTATGCTATTACAATATTCGGTCAAGGGATCAAGCGCTGAAGAAATAGCCGCGAGCATCGAAGGCGCGATCCTGCGCGGCGCAGCGCCTCCGGGCGCGCAGCTTCCGGCGGTGCGGAGCCTCGCGGCGCGCCTGCGGCTTAGCCCTGCCACCGTTGGCTCGGCCTATCGGATGCTCCATTTGCGCGGCCTGGTGACGGCCGACGGCCGGCGCGGCACCGCGATCAGCCATCAGCCGCCGCTCGTCACCCGCGCGGCGGCGCCAGCTCCCCCAGGAGTGCGCGATCTCTCGGGCGGCGGCCCTGGGTCTGCGCTCTTACCGGCGTTGGCACCGATCCTTGCTCGGCTTAGGCCGCGCCCGCGGCTGTATGCCGGTCCGTACAACGATCGCGAGTTGGTCGAAAAGGCCGCGCGCGCTTTCGCCGCCGACGGTATCCCGCGTGGCCCGGTCGCGATCGTCGGCGGCGCGCTGGACGGTATCGAGCGCGTGCTTCAGGCCCGATTGCGGATGGGCGATCGCGTCGCGGTCGAAGATCCGGGTTACTTCGCGGTGCTCGACCTGCTCAAGGCGCTGGGCCTGATCGCGGTCCCGATGGGCCTGGACGACTTCGGTCCGCGGCCCGAGCAGGTGGAACGCGCGCTTTCAGAAGGTGTCGCCGGACTGATCGTAACGCCGCGCGCGCAGAATCCGACCGGCGCCGCGCTCGACCTGCGCCGAACCAACGCCCTGCGCCGGATTCTCCGCGCCTGGCCGGAGGTACTGGTAATCGAAGATGATCACGCCGGACCGATTGCCGGCGCGCCCGCCTTCACGCTGATCGAGCCGGGACGCCGGCGATGGGCGGTCGTCCGCTCGGTATCGAAATGGCTGGGGCCCGACCTGCGCACGGCTTTCCTGATCGGCGACGAATTGACGATCGGCCGCGTCGAGGGGCGCCAACGCCTGGGTGCGGGATGGGTGAGCAACATCCTGCAGCAACTGGTCGCGGCGATCTGGTCGGACTCGCGCACCGCGAGCACGGTTCGGAAAGCCGCCCAGGCTTACGCGGCGCGCCGCGGCGGTTTGCTGGCGGCGCTGCGGCAACTGGGAATCGAAGCCGCCGGAAGATCGGGACTCAATGTCTGGATTCCGGTGCCGGAAGAAGCGGTCGTCGTTCAGTCAATGCTGGAGGCCGGATGGGCGGTCGCGGCCGGCGAGCGGTTCCGGCTCAAGAGCCCGCCCGCAGTGCGCGTGTCGATCGCTACGCTCCAAGCCGGCGAAGCTGAACGGTTCGCCGCCGACTTCGCCGCGATTTTCGCGCCTCAGCGCCTGATCCGCTCGGCATAAGTCGACGAGCGGCCTGCCCTACGAAATCGCCGACTACAGGCGGCGTTCGAACTCACGCTGGCGCTGGAACAATTCCACCCATGCAGGCCGATGATGCGCGGCGGCCATAATGTCGAGCACGCGATTTGGCTCGCCAAGATCGCTCCACTTGAACGTCGTCCACGCGCTGGACCGCAAGGTTGGGCGGACATCGCGAGAGAATTTGTTCGGTAAAGCCGATCTTCTCAAGCCCCGCGTACAGGCGATCAGCCGCCGCTTGCTCATCGACCGAGGCGAGCGATCTCGACGCCAGCTTAAAGGCCGCGAACAGCCTGGGCGCGTACTCGGCGATCATCTCGCGCAAGACCGACAAGTGCGCAGCGATGACAAAGCTGTTCCACAGGCATCCCTGCCCCCATAGCGCCCGCGCCATCTCAAGGTCCGGCTTCTCCCAGAATCGCCTGACGCGGAACAGCGGCGGCTTGGAACATGAGATCGGCGCGGCAGGCTCTATCCATCCATAGGAGGTTTCAGCCCAAGCGGGCGCAATCCCGAGCAGCACCGCGAGCTGGGGATATTCGGCAATCGAGTCCAGCGCGAAAGCGACGTGGGTCATGAAGCGCGCGTCGTGGCCGACAAAGTGATCGGAAGGGAAGATGGTCACGGTGGCGTCGGGAGCAATTCTTGCCAGCCGCTCCAATCCATAGAGAATTGCGGGGCCGGTACCACGGTTGGACGGCTGTAAGACAATCTGTGAACGCGATAAGTCATGCAGCAGCGGCTCATAGAACTCGCGATGCGAGCGGTTAACCACGACCACGATTCGGCCTAGCGGGACCACCTGATGCACGCGCTGGATGGTCTCCTCGAGCAGCGTGCGTTCGCTGGTGACGCGGCAGAACTGTTTCGGAATCGCCTGGCCGGCGATGTACCGCGTTAGGGCACGCAGACGCATCCCATCGCCACCGGCAAGAATAATTGCAGCAGTGTTGTTTCCCACCTGAATCACTCCCTCCGGAAACCCCGACCGCAAGGAGCAAGTCAGGTGCCACTTCGTGTGTAAGTCCGGGCGCCCGGCACGCTTGTGCAGAAGCGCCCGCAAATGGCGGGTGCCCCGTGGGTTTGTCGCGCAAGCCACGCGACTTGCAGGGACCAAACGCCGCCTTCTATAAGCGGAGTTTTTTACCCATTACGCGTTTTCTTGCGCCGACCGAGAGATCGCGCTGTCTAGAAGCCGATCGCGCTTGCTCAATGCCGCTTCGCCCCTCGTCACAAGGACGTACGATCAACGGCGTCTCTCCGTTTCAAGTTTGATGCTCACGGATTGAGGAAATTCTTCCTGATTCACGGTTTCCCGCGGCGGGTGCCTGCAGCGATCGCCGCTTCTCGCCCAGTGATTTGACCGGTTTGGCAGCGTCTGGCGTGCCGACGGGGATGGCAAGCCGGTTGCTTCCTCCCAAGCCAGATTGCCGTCACTGAGGAGGCGAACATGCCGGGAAAGAAAGATCCAAATGCGCCTTGTTCATGCGGCTCGGGCAAACCTTACAAGGATTGCTGCGGAGCTAAACGCTAGCTAGCGCCGGTTCCTTCCAAGGGGGCTGGAGCCTCGCGATTCATTCTGCCGACCCGCCACCCGTGGATGAATCAAGCGACTCCGGCCCCGGTTCAAGCCTCCGCTCGCCCGAGATTGGGTTGGAGGTTGGTTCGGATGCAGGGACGGGTCGCGATTCGCTTGAATCCATCCGGATAGGTCAGGCGGCTCGCGAGCCGATCTTGCTGGGAAGTTCGTTTCCGGGTCGCTCCGCCATTTGCCGCGGTATGGGCGCGGCCGAGAGATTTGAGCCTCCTTCTTGAGAGGGTCGGTGGGAAACGAGACCAGAATATTGGTGGCCGAAGACGACGCGGCTGCCAACGAGCAGTGGCGCGAGATGCTCGCCGCATGGGGATTCGACGTTGCAGTGGCCCAGGACGGTGAGCGCGCGCGCGAATTCATCGACAGTTTTCATCCCCATATTCTTCTAGCCGACCTCAAGATGCCCCGTAAGGACGGCCTGGAGCTGCTCCGCGAAATCCGCGAGCTGGGCATCGACCTGCCCACGATCATGATCTCCGGCCAGGGCGAGATTGCCGACGCGGTCGAGGCGATCAAGCTGGGCGCGCTGGACTATCTCCGCAAGCCGGTCGATCCGCCGCATCTCCGTCAGATCTTGAAGAACATCGCCGAGACCATCCAGGTGCGCGACGAAAACCTTTCGCTGCGCCGCCGGCTGGCCGACGCCGGCGTGATTGGCCCGATATTCGGCCGTTCGGCGGCGATGCGCCGGGTGGTGGCGGCGATTGAACGGGTGGCCGCATCGTCCGCCTCAGTGGTGATCGCCGGCGAAAGCGGCACCGGCAAAGAACTGGTCGCACGCACGATCCACCAGATGTCTCCGCGCCGCGACGGGGCCTACATACCGGTCAACTGTGCTGCGATTCCCGAGACCTTGATGGAGAGCGAGCTGTTCGGACATGAGCGCGGCGCCTTTACCGGAGCCGATCGCCGCAAAGAAGGCTGTTTCGAGATGGCCAACGGCGGCACGCTGTTGCTCGACGAGATCACCGAGATGAAGCCGGAGCTGCAGCCCAAGCTGCTGCGCGTTATCGAGGAGCAGCAGCTGCGGCGCGTGGGCGGCACGACCGAAGTCGCGCTCGACGTGCGGGTCCTTGCCGCCTCGAACCGCGACATCGACCAGGCCGTCCGCGATGGGAAACTGCGCGAAGATCTCTTCTATCGCCTCAACGTGTTCAAGATCGAGCTGCCGCCGCTGCGCGAGCGGCTGGAGGATCTGCCGCCGCTGGTGCAGTCGTTCGTTCAGCACTATGCCGAACGCAACCACAAGGCGGTCGTGGGCGTCGACGACGAGTGCCTGGCCGCATTCAGGTCGCATCCGTGGCCTGGCAACGTGCGGCAGTTGCGCAACGTGATCGAGCGCGCGCTTGTCCTCTGCCAAGCCTCCACGATCCGCAAAGGCGATCTCCCCGAAGAATTCCGCGCCGCGAGCGGGGCGGACGGCGCTTGCTTCAAGGTTCGCCTGGGTTCCTCGCTCGACGAAGTCGAACGCGAGATGATCAACCGCACGCTGGAATTCACCGGCGGCAACAAGACTCGCGCCGCCCAGCTCCTCGGAGTCAGCGCCAAGACGCTCTACAACCGGCTCGGGCGCAGCGAGCCGTCGCAATAGCTGTGCTGAGCGCGGCCTCGCGTCTGGCCTGAATCAGATCACATTTATTGAATCAGGAAAAATTTACAGGGCCGATTTTCGCGATCCGTCCTCAATACTTCAACCGTTTTCTTGAAGGCACGAAACGTGCTCGTTAGCGCGCCCGAAGGAAATGGATTGAGCCAGAAGCCAGCCGCCCTTTGTCGAATGCGATTTGCTCTCTGCACAACTCAACGCTCATTCGTCATTACTCACTTGACCTGAGGAGACAAACCGATGCAAACCGAGGCGCTGATTCAGACCGAGCCGACGAATAGACAGTTGCAAGTCGTACCCCAAGTCGTAGCCGATGGCCTGGCGTCCGATTCGCTTGCCCCGGAGGCGACGCTGCCCGCCCAGTTCGCCGATTTGACCCGGCGCTCTAACTACCCCGATGGCGAACGCCGGTTGATGGTCGCGGTGCTCAACGTCGCGGTTCGGGATTACCTGGCGAATGCGCACCCCCGGACGGCCGAGCAGCGGACGCGATTTGCGGAGGTCAATTACTGGATCAATCAGAAGCTCTCAAGGTCCGGGCTGTTCAGTTTCCAATGGCTTTGCGACGCGTTGGAGATCGACGGCGGCCGACTGCGCAGGACACTCTACAGGCTGCGGCGGCGCGGGATGGCCTCGCGGCTATCGTCTATCGGGGCGGCCTCGGGCCACTATCGCAGCCTGCGCAAGATCACGCCACGCCCGTCCAGCTCGCGCAGCAGCCGGGCGCACGGGCGGCGCAGCCGCTGATAACGCGGGGCTTCCAAACCGGATGAGCACCGCGCCTAGCGCGGTGCAGCACCGTTGGCAGCGAGCAATCGCGCCAGGACCGCGGCCTTCTCGCCCAGACTCTCGGCCCTTACGAAATCGTTTTCGCCGAGCGCTTCCTGTGCGCCCCTTATGAACCCGGTGACCAGGTCGTAGTCGGTGGCCCTCTGAGCCGCCAGCTTTGAGCGATCGACGGTCGCGAGCCTGCCTGGTGGCGTCGTCAACGGCGCTCTCAGCCTGCTGCTTCGCGGTTGTTTGGCCAGCGGATCGGGACCGGGAGCGAGGCTTAGCACCGGAGTCTTGTCGGCTTCCTTCTCGACTGTGGCCGTGGCCATCGGCGCCGGCTTTTTCTTCGCCTTGGCCAGCCTATGATGCTTGTGCTGGTCGGCGCTGGTTTCGCTCGAAGTGGGCTGGGGCGATGGGGTCGGAGTGGGCTGCGCGGTTGGAGTGGGCGTCGGCTGCGGTCGGAAAAGCGGGATCTTCTGCAGGGTCTCGCAAGCCGCCAGCGCCAGACACATGACCAGCGCGATCGAGATTAGAGGTTTTTTCAGCACCGCTTAAGAAGTGAAAATCAGCTTGCGGCCGTTTCTTCCGCGACGGTCCTGGCCTCGCCGACCGGAAGCCGAATCTTGAAAGTAGTTCCGGCGCCCGGTTGCGATTCGACCTTGATCGATCCCTGATGCAGATCGATAGCACGCAACGCGAGCGGCAATCCCAGTCCGGAACCGCCGTCCTTGGTCGTATAATACAGGTCGAAGATGTGGGCCAACTCCTCCGGGGGTATTCCCGCTCCGCGGTCGGCAATCTCGATCTCGACGAAACCGGCGTCCGAGCGCGAGGCCTTCAGTGTGAGCACTCCGCCCTGCGGCATCGATTGCGCTCCGTTCTGCGCGATGTTCTGGAGCGCCTCCGCGAGCAATCCCGCGTCGGCGCTGATAGGAGGTAGCGCGCTGTCCAGTTCGTAGTCAACTCTGACGTTGGGCAGCGTCACGCGGCTGCCCACCTGATGGAGCAGGGCGTCGAGCGCGACTTCCTCGGCCTTCACTTGCTGCGGACGCATGAAGCGGAGCAGCGCCTCGACTGCCCGATCGAGGTGGGTGATCTCGTGTCGCACCCGTTCGATTCGGCGCACGGCAGGCCCGCCGTCGCTTTCCTGCCGCAGCAGCTCGAGTTGCATCGTCATCACGTTAAGCGGGCCACGAATCTGATGGGCGATCCCCGAGAGCAGGCTGCCCAGGCGTGCCAGCCGGCTGGAGTGATCCACGATGCTCTCGAGTTCCTGCATCCGGGCCAGATCGCGCATCATCACGATCAACCCGGCGGGCGAGGGGCCCTGCCCGAGGGTCAGGATCGAGACCAGAAAGCGCGCAGTCGAGTTATCGCGATCGCGAAGTTCCAACGCCACGTCGTGAACGTCGCTGCCCACCTTGAATGCCGGCCCGATCAATTTCATCAGCGGATGCTCGGGGCCCAGCAGCAGGGCGAGGGTTTTGCCTTCACTCTTGCCGCCGGCCGCATCGAGGCCGAGCCTCCTGGCCGCTTCGTCGTTGGCGAACAGCAGCAACCCTTCAGCATCAAGCAGCAGGATGGCGTCGGTGATCGAGCGGAAGACATCGACCAGGCGGCCGCGCTCGTTCTCCCATTGCGAGCGCTCCGCGCGCACGCGATGCGAAAGTTCGTTGAACTTGTTGGCCAGCGTCCCAAGCTCTCGCGCTGCGCCGGCCTCCAGCCGTACGTCGCCACTTCCCGCGGCCAGTTGCTCCACTCCGGTAGTGAGCGCCAGAACCGGCCGGAGCAGTTGGTTACCTAACGCGCCGGCGACCAGCAGGCTCAGGATGATCGCAACCAATCCGATGGCGGTGATCTCCAACACGAGGCGATGGACGTCGGCGGTTATCAGTCCGGTCGAAAGCCCGACTTCGATTGTGCCGAAGGGCTGGTCGCCCAGCACTACGGGATTGGAGACCCGGTAAATGCGATCGCTCCAGAGCGCCGGCAGGAGTGCCAGCGGCATCCGCGAGTCGAGTGCAACCTGGATCGCGTCGGTTCCCTGAGCCGGCGTGTCATGCTGTCCTTCCTCTTCGGGCGCGGCTGCCACCAGGATGGCGCCGTCCTTCCCGACGATCCGGACGTACACTACATACCGGCCGAAGGCACGGCTGGATTGCATCGCGGTTCGCAGCCCCCGGTCGCCGCGCAGAGCCGTCGCAGGATCGCGGGCGCCGGCGGCGAGCGCGCCGCGCATCTGCTCGAAAGTCTCCTTGGCTACGCGATCGCCCGAATCGAGCAGTCCACGGGCCATCACGCGGATCGTGCTGTCGAGGCTGGCAATGCTGACCGCGACGATGGCGAACGACAGCAGGGCGAGAAATGTGACGACCAGTTTGGCGCGTAGTCCCATGGCGCGCGTCACTCGAGCACTGGCTATTCCGTTCCGCTCCCTGGTTTTCCGTCGTGGCTGTGAATCCGGTTGTAGAGGGTCTTGAGACTGATGCCGAGCATCTCGGCGGCCTTGGTCTTATTGCCGCCCGCGAAGTCGATCGTGCGGCGGAGCAGCTCCTGCTCGACCTCGTCCAGCGACGAACCGACGCGCACCTGGAAGGTGGAATCCTCGCCGCCGATCGACTTGAAATCCGCCGGCAGGTCGCTCATCGAAAGCAGCGGACCGCGGCTGACGATCAGCGCGCGCTCGATAACGTTGCGCAACTGGCGCGCGTTGCCCGGCCAGGGGTGGCGCTTGAGCGCGGCGAGACAATCATCATCGACCCCGTGCACTTCCTTGCCGTTGGCGGAGGCCAACTGCCGGATGAAATATTCAACCAGCAGCGGCAGGTCGTCGATCCGTTCGCGCAGCGGCGCGATCTCGATCGTGAAGACGTTAAGCCGATAGTAGAGATCCTCGCGCAGGCGGCCCTCGCGAATCGCGGTTTTCAAATCGCGATTCGATGCGGCGATCACGCGCACGTCGAGCGGGACTTCGGTGCTGCCGCCCACGCGCCGCAGCCGCTGCTCTTCGAGCACGCGCAGCAGCTTGGGCTGCAGCTCGGGCTTCATCTCGGTGATCTCGTCGAGCAGGAGCGTGCCGCCGTTGGCCAGCTCGAAGCATCCCTGGCGCCGCCGGTCGGCGCCGGTAAACGCGCCGCGCTCGTGTCCGAACAGCTCGCTCTCCATCAGGCTTTCAGCGATCGCGGCGCAGTTGACCGCGACGTAGGGTGCGTTGCGGCGGGGCGAGAGCTCGTGAATCGTGCGCGCGACCAGTTCTTTTCCGGTTCCGCTCTCGCCGCTGATCACCACCGAGGCCGCGGTTGCCGCCACTTGCTCGATGAGACTCATGACGCGGCGCATCGGCAGCGACTTGCCGATCAATTGGCCCAGTTCGCCGGCGCTCATCAGCCGCCGCCGTAGGCGCCGGTTCTCCTGGCTGATCTCGATCTGCTGCGTGATGTTGTTCAGCAGCACCTGCAAACGGGGCGGATCGATGGGCTTGCGAAGATAATCGTAGGCGCCGAGCTTGATCGCCGCCACCGCTTCGGGAATATCGCCCTCGCCGGAAATCATGATGGTGGCGACCTCGATACCGAGCTCGCGAATCTCCTTGAGGACTTCCAAACCGTTGCGGCGCGGCATCCGGATATCCAGCAGCACGACATGCGGCTGATAGCTCTGAAGGAGGGCCATCGCCTCATCGCCGTCAGCGGCGGCCCTGGAGTCGAAGCCCCACGAGGCGAGCAACTCGGCCCACGACTGGCGGGTCGCGGCGTCGTCTTCGGCGATCAGGATTCGCTTCGCGCTCGTCATGTGAGATACAGCAGCCTCCTGGTGAACGATCTCGTTTAGCGTTCGCGCAAGGATCCGCTTGGCCCTGGCCGCGCCCCGCGAGCGTACGATTTACAAGTGTGCGCCCGTCTGGCGTCCGCTTGTAAATTTTACACATCGCCCTCGGTTTAAAGCCAGCCTGTAAATCCGGGTTTCCGGAAAATGGGCAGCCGAAGCGCAATGAGGCCGCCGCGCAACTCCGGCGCGAATAGATTTTTCCGGGACGCTGCGAAAGCTGGTGAGGCAGCGAGATCAGCGCGACCGCCGAAACACCCGCAACGCGATCGACGCCGATCGCGGTCGATCTTGCGCCGTCTATTCGGCGGCGCTGGCGGGAATGAATCCCACTGTACCGCTGCGCAGTCTGATGCGCAGCCAGTCACCGGAAATTCCCGTTACCAGGACGAATTTGTGTCTGCGTACTTGCGCCACCACGGCGCTGGTCGGCTCCGGCTGTGCGTAGACCCGTGAGTTCCTGGTCAACAGGAACTTCTTGTCGACGGCCTGCATGGCAGGTCCCGTTGAGGCTTCAGTCAGAGTGCCCGGCGTAGGGGAAGCGGCGGGAGCGTTGGGCACCGCCAGCGCAGGGTCCAAGGCGTGCGCTTGTTCGTATTCGGATTGCGCCTCGGCCTCACGGCGGATTCGGTGCTGAACAAATCCGCAAGTTGGAAATGGGCCTGCGCGTTGCGAGGTTCAAGCCCGATCGCAGTTCGCAGCTCGGCCTCCGCCTCGGAATCGTTGTTCTCAGAGCCTAGCAACGAGCCGAGGGCAAGGTGATACTTCGCCATTCCCGGGGCGAGCGCGATCGCCGCGCGATACTGTTCCTCCGCGGTAGGGAGTTGTGATTCGGCGACGTAGTCGGCTGCCATCGTGGCGTGAGCCGAGGCGTCGGCAGGATCGAGCTCAAGGGCTTTCATCTGCTCCTGCTGCGCCATCGCGGACTTCTGCTCGGAAGCATAGAGACTGGCGAGCGCCACATGAGCCCGCGGATCGTTGGGCGCGAGCTGGCTGGCGTCCTGGTACTCGCGCTCGGCGTCAGCGAGTTTGCCCTCGCGCAGGGCGCGGTCGCCGGTCGTGAGATGGCTCTCGACCGTCCCTCGATTGCATCCGAAACTCAACATCGCGAGCAGCGCAAGCCCCACCACTGCCGCGATAAGCCAGCGAACTACCTCGGCAGCCCCATCGAAATTACTGCCTCGCATCCAAGTGTTGATTTCCATGGCGAGAACCTCTTTGCGATTCGCGTCGGGCATCGCTTGAACGCCCGACCCCAAATCGATCCGGGGCGCCCTCTCCGCTCGCAGGTGCCGCGGTCCGGCGCGGCGACGCCTCAATTTACTTTCACGCATCATCGCTAGAACCTCGGTTTGCCGACAAACAATTAGAACCCCGGATCACGCAGTTTGGGCGATCAAACTGCGTGATCCGAGGGCCGCGAAGCGCTACTCAACGCGGGTCACTGCTGACCATGGGCGCTTGCGTGCTCGAGCTCAGGCGCTCCGGTTGCTGGGTGGGCGAAGGCGAGCTCGTCACGTCTGCGTCATAGGAGATGGTCGCGGGGCACCATTGCCAAATCCCCAGCGTCACGATTTCTGTCAAGGACCCCGGAATGCAACTGGTCTTGTCCAGAGTGACGTCGCGGTTCACAAGTTGAGTCGGTCGGCCGCATCGGTTCAGATAGTCCTCAGCCTCAATTTCGTGCAGCGGGGTATGTGGAGAGAGGAAGGCGACGACCGGGATAGGAACCACCGCGATCGACGAGTCATCTACGTTCTCGGAACCTGTGCAATGCGACACGACATTAGGCGGAGCGCTCGGAGTGTCATGCACCAGCGAGTAAGCACAACCGGGCAGCATCGCGAGCGTCACCAGAGCAATCGCAAACCGAAAGCGAACATTCTTGAGAAGTTGCATGCTTCACCTCCTCGGAGTTGAGAGACCGCGCACATTCGTCAAGGGCTGGAAGGAGTGGCCGAGTGCGCAAGCACCAAGGCCATAAGGCAATGCCCGTGCCGCGAAGAGTCTGCATTCCGCCGAGCCTTTTTGATTCGGGCTGTCGTGTAGAATCTACCGAGTAAATGGTTCCTGGCTGGGCCAACGCCTCTACCGCTTCATGCGGTGGTGAGCGTCGTCACGGCTGGCGAGTTCGCGGGAGTCGCGTTGGGATCAAGCGCCCGCGCCCGGGCGAACTCGGCTTCCGCTTCACTTTCGCGTCCTGACTCGGCGTTCAGAAGGTCTCCGAGCGCGAGGTGCGCCTGGGCGTCCGCTGGACCAAGTCTGATCGCGGTTCGAATCTCGGTCTCGGCCTCGGCGAGCTGGCCCTCGTTGGCGAGCACTGAGCCCAAGTCCAGATGGTAGCCGGATTGAGTGTCATCGATCGTAATCGCCATCCGCAACTGCTCTTCGGCCAGCGACCATCGTGATTGGCCCAAATACAGTCTTGCCACCGCCACATGCGCCTCCGCGTTTTTCGGCTGGTTGTTTCCACTGCCAAGCACAGTCAGCAGCACCGTTCCCGCGACAATGGCGACCAGGCGCGGGATCAGAACCTGGCGAGAGTGCGAATTGCGATATGGTCCCGTCGTATGAGTGATCATGGGCAACACCTTCAGGGAGGGGACGCGGCTTCTATAGGGGCTCAGAAAACTGGCAGGCTCCAATTCGCCGCGGTCTAAGGATTCAGGTAGCGCAATTGGCGTGCCAGAGGAAAATCGCCGTCGGCCGATGCTTCTTCCAGAGATGATCCTGTAAGCCTTACCGAGGAAACGGCTGGCAAGGTATCCCGTGATCCCTACGCGTGGGTCGAAGCACTAGCGCGCCTTGGCAGTGCTGCTCATACTTGTCCAACAAGATCAGAGCCGCCGCTGGAGGCAATGATAGAACCCACCGAAAGCATAGCTAAGGTGTTCAGCCCAGTCCGGCTTCGTGGACTGGCGCTGCGGAACCGAGTGATCAAGACGGCGACGTACGAGGGGATGTGTCCTCGCGGAGTTCCGTCCGACGCGCTCATCCGCCATCACCGCGAGCTGGCCGCTGGCGGAGTCGGAATGACGACGGTCGCTTATTGCGCGGTTTCGGCGAACGGTCGCACGTTCGAAGAGCAGATGTACATGCGCGAGGAGATTGTCCCCAAGCTGCGCGAACTGGCCGACGCTGTGCACTCGGAGGGCGCTGCGGTCTCGATCCAACTGGGCCACTGCGGTTTCTTCAGCAGGAACACAACTCTGCCGGGGCGGCGCTCGCTGGGGCCGTCGTTCCGAATCAACGAGTACGGGCTGATGTCAGGAGTGCCGTTTGCCCGCGCGATGACCGAAGCGGACATCGCCGCCACGATCGACGAATTTGCAACCGCGGCCGCGCTGGCCGTGCGGGCAGGATTTGATGCGGTCGAGCTGCATCTGGGCCACGGCTATCTCCTGAGCCAGTTTCTCTGCCCGGCTACCAATCGGCGCAAGGACCGATGGGGCGGCAGCCTGGACAATCGCATGCGATTTCCGCTCGCAGTGCTGCGGCAGGTGCGGGAGCGCACGGGGCCGGACTTCCCGATCCTGGCCAAGACCAATCTGCGCGACGGTTTCAAGGGCGGTCTTGAGCTCGACGAATCCATCGGCGTGGCGCAGCGGCTGGAAGCCGCGGGTGTGGACGCAATCGTGCTCAGCGGCGGCTTCACCAGCAAGACGCCGTTCTACCTGTTTCGCGGCGCGCGCCCGCTCAAGGAGATGATCGAGGTCGAAAAGAATCGGCTGCAAAAGCTCGTGCTGCGCTTCTTCGGCAGCCGGGTGATCAAGGAGTATCCGTTCCAGGAGATGTTCTTTCTCGAACAGGCGCGCGAGGTGCGGCGAGCAGTGCGCGTGCCGCTGGTGCTGCTCGGCGGTATCCTCTCGCTCGATAACCTGGAGACCGCGATGCGCGAGGGCTTTGACTTCGTAGCGATGGGCCGCGCGCTGATCGCCGATCCGGACCTGATCAACCGGATGCAGCGAGGCGAGGCGACGCGCTCACGCTGCATCTCATGCAACAAGTGCGTCGCGGAGATGGATCGCCACGGCGTGCGCTGCGTCTTGGATTGAGCGGCGGGTTTTTTCGCCCGAATTTCGCTGGCCCCGGGTTGCCTTTCAGCTATCATGCGGCAACAGCGGCCGAGATGATGGAGCTAAGGTCGAAACGGCGAGCGGGCCGACGGTTGAGTGAATTGCCGAGTCAGCGGCAACTGAGCGTGTACATTCTTGACAACTTGTGGCGATCATGCCTAAGACTAGCGCAGCAGGAGGGTTCCGCTTCCGCATGTCGAGGGGGCCTTTCCCTATTTCTGAAAGGGGCTTAGCGTCCAGATGCAGGACGCGCCAGCGGGGCGCGCGATGCGTCCGGCGCGGGCCGGGAGTCGACTGCGCGGCGCTGCAGGAGGACACCGGATGAAAGTCTCATATGATCGAGTATCTGGCGTTGGCCAAGGCGGTATCGACCACTCGACGGAGGGAGGCGTCTTTACCCGGGCGGCACAGCAAACTCAAACCTTGGAAAGGTATACAGCAAAGCGACTTGGGTTCCATCGCAGGATGCACAGCCGTTTCCTGACCTGCTCTCTCGCGACAGTCGTTATCCTTGGAGTCTTGTGCTGGCGCAGCAATTCGGCGATGGCGCAGGCCGCGGGTGTTCTGGCGAACTCCTACGAGTTGCCCGGGGGCACCAGTCCCAGCAATCGAGTGAGAGTCGCGAACGTGGCTATCGCAGATGTTTGTGCCAACTTCGTAACCTTTACAAACACGTTTCCGGGAGGAGCGGGTGAGGCCACTGGCGTTGCCGCCAACTGTTGTTTTTGCTACGTGCCTCGCGGGACCGTCATGTTCGCGGACTTGGTGCCCGGGGGCGCAAACGTAATTGCGACGCCGAACACGGGGTACATGGCCAAGACTGGCGCCGCTAACGTCCGGGGCCCGATGTTCATCGTTGCGAGTATGGCGGGCTCGACAGCGGGGGCGTGTGGCACGTTCATTACCTCTAACAAGGCAACGACCATGCCAGTTCTTACGGCTTGGATCAACCGACCGCCTGCGATAGCCTCGACTGAAGAGGCATTCGTGGGGCTTGGGGGGCAAATGCAGCAAACCGCCGCTACCCTCCGCGCCACATGTACGGCCATTGGCATTAAGACGGACGTAGGGTGCAGTTCATGCTCTCGATAAGACGAAGATCGACGTCGGGATCTGCTGCTCCCTCGAAAGCCGCAGGCCTTCCCGCCGGGCCACGAGGCCGCGCGACACGGGCGACGGGAAGTTGAAGGGCCGAGACCGACCTCGGTGGTTTGAGTTTGGATGCGCCACGTAGCAGCGCGTTGATGGGCCGAGGGTTGAAAGACCTTCGGCCCCTTCCTTAGGGGTAAGGCGCTCTAACGACTGGGCGTTGGGTGTCCTTCAAAAAGAAGAACGCGTCGGAAGAGCCGGTCGCCGATTGCGCCCCAGCCGAATCAGGCGGTGGGGTGGCTGGCGGCGGACGCGGCGGTTTCGTTCAGCGAATCTTTGAGCTGCTTGCCGGGCTTGAAGCGCGCCGAGCGGCTGGCCGATATCTGAATCGCCGCTCCGGTCTTGGGATTGCGCCCGGTCCGGGCTTGCCGCTCGGATACCGAGAAGGTTCCGAACCCCGAGATGTTGACGCGATCGGCGGTCTTCAGCGCCGCGATAATGTCGTCGAGAATGATGTTGATGGCCTTCTCTGCGTCGGCCTTGCTGATCGCAAGCTTGTTGGCAAGCCCTTCGATCAATTCGGTCTTGGTCATCGGTGCTCCGATTTCTCCCCGCCGCCTAACTGCGGTCGGCCGGGAATGAAGTTGAAGTTGTCAGGATAGGTTAGGCCGTACCGTGGATTCTTCCTCGTCGTCGTCGATCAAGTCGTCTTTGGGCTCCGGTTCGGCAGTGTAAGTCGGCTCGGGGCTCGGCCCCTGCTTGAGGAACGCGTCCGGGTCGGCCAGCACCAGTGCCCGGCGCAGCACCTCGTCCATGTGCTCGACCGTGATCAACTCGATATTCTTCAGGATCTGCTGTGGGATCTCCTCGATATCTTTCTCGTTTTCTTTCGGGATCAGCACGGTCTTAATCCCGCCGCGATGGGCCGCGAAGATCTTTTCCTTGAGCCCGCCAATCGGCAGTACCCGGCCGCGCAGCGTGATCTCACCCGTCATCGCGAGGTCATGGCGGATGTGCGAGTGGGTGAGCGCGGAGACCAGCGCCGTCGCGAGCGTGATGCCCGCCGATGGGCCGTCCTTGGGAATCGCACCCTCGGGAATATGAATGTGGATGTCGAGCTTCTGGTAGAAGTCGGCTGCCAAGCCCAGCGACTCCGCCCGCGAGCGCACGTAGGATAGCGCCGCGTGCGCGCTCTCCTGCATCACCTCGCCCAGTTGTCCGGTCACGGTGAGCTTGCCGCGTCCGGGCACAATCGTGACCTCTACGCTGAGCAGTTCGCCGCCCATCTCGGTCCATGCCAGGCCGGTCGCGACCCCGATTTGGGGCTGCCGCTCGGCGATTCCGTAGCGGAACTTGGGCGGCCCGAGGAACTTCGCCAGACTCAAGGCGCTGACTTTGACGTGCGAGTTGCGATCGCGCTTGACGACCTCGACCGTTACCTTGCGGCAAATCGAGGCGATCTCGCGCTCCAGGTTGCGCACTCCGGCTTCGCGCGTGTAGCGCCGGATGATCCCCAGCAGCGACTTGTCGGAGAACTCGATGTTCTCTTCCTTCAGGCCGTTGGCCTCGCGCTGCTTGCGGATCAAATACTTGCGCGCGATGTTGAGCTTTTCGGTCTCCGTGTAGCCCGGGATACGGATGATCTCCATCCGGTCCTGGAGCGGACGCGGGATGCGATCGATGGTGTTGGCGGTGGTGACGAACATCACCTTGGAGAGGTCGTAGTCGCAATCCAGGTAATGGTCGTTGAAGGTGCAGTTCTGCTCGGGGTCGAGCACTTCGAGCAGCGCCGAAGACGGGTCGCCGCGGAAATCGGTCGACATTTTGTCGACTTCATCCAGCAGCATCACAGGGTTTCCCGAGCCGGCCTTGCGCATGCACTGGATAACCTTGCCCGGCAGCGCGCCGATATAGGTCCGGCGATGGCCGCGGATCTCGGCTTCGTCGCGCACGCCGCCCAGCGAGACGCGCACGAACTTGCGTCCGGTCGAACGCGCGATCGATTTTCCAAGCGAGGTCTTGCCGACGCCCGGAGGGCCGACCAGACACAGGATCGGCCCCTTCATCTGGCCGACCAGGGTTTGCACCGCAAGGTATTCCAGGATTCGCTGCTTGACCTTGTCCAGGCCGTAGTGGTCTTCCTCCAGGATGCGCTCGGCCTCGGCGATGTCGAGCTTGTCCTCGGTGTACTCGAACCAAGGCAACGCGAGGAACCAATCGAGATAGTTGCGGACCACGGTCGCCTCGGCCGACATCGGCGACATCATCTTGAGCTTCTTGATCTCGCGCTCGCACTTCTCGCGCGCTTCGGAAGGCATCTTCTTCTGGCGGAGCTTGTCTTCGAGCTCCTGGATCTCGTTCTTGAATTCGTCCTTCTCGCCCAGCTCCTTCTGGATCGCGCGCATCTGCTCGTTGAGGTAATACTCCTTCTGGCTCTTCTCCATCTGCTTCTTGACGCGGGAGCGGATGCGTTTTTCGACCTCGAGGATCTCCAGCTCGGAGCGCATGTAGCCCAGGATCTTTTCCAGCCGCTCGGCTGGATTGACGCATTCGAGCAGCGCCTGCTTGTCTTCGAGCTTGATCCCCAGATGGCCGACCAGCTTGTCAGCGAGCAGGGCAGGGTCGTCGATCGCGGAGATCGACGTCACCAATTCGGGCGGTATCTTCTTGTTGAGCCGGACGTAGTTGTCGAAAGTTGAATTGACCGAGCGCATCAGCGCTTCGACCTCGGTGGTGCGATCGCAGACTTCGGTGATCTCCTCGACCTCGACCTGGAAATAGTCGTCCTGGCTCACGTGACGGACGATGCGCGCGCGCTTCTTGCCTTCCAGCAGCGCCTTGACCGTGCCGTCGGGAAGCCTCAGCAACTGGACCACCACGCCCAGCGTGCCCGTCGCATAGATGTCGTCGGGTCCGGGGTCGACCACCTTGGCGTCTTTCTGGGTGGCGAGGAAGATCGGCCGGCGCTGGGCCTCGGCCACTTCGAGCGCCTTAATCGACTTCTGGCGCCCGGCAAAAATCGGGTAAACCTCGTGCGGGAAGACGATTAACTCCCGGAGCGGAAATAACGGTATCGTTTCACCCTGGGAAGCGTCGCGGCTGTCTTTCTTGTCATTGCGAAAAAGCATCTTGGCTAAATCGTTCTCCCCTACGCAGTCTCGGCGGTTTTCTGGTAGACGAGCAGCGGCTGCTCCTTCTGCGTCACCACCTCTTCCGAGATCAGCACCTCCTTGATATTAGGCTGGGAGGGGATCTCGTACATCAGGTCCACCATTATATTTTCCATGATAGCACGCAGCCCGCGTGCTCCGGACTTGCGTTTGAGCGCCTCGCGCGCGATGGCGCGCAGCGCGCCCTGGGTGAATTTCAGGTGCACGTTCTCCATGTCGAAGAGCTTCTGGTACTGGCGCACCAGGGCATTCTTCGGCTCGGTCAGGATGCGCACCAGCGCGTCCTCGTCGAGCTCGCCCAGCGTGGCGATAACCGGCAGACGGCCGACGAATTCCGGGATGAGCCCGAACTTGAGCAGGTCCTCGGGCTGGACCTCGTTGAGCAGCTCGGAGATGGTCTTGGGATCGCGATGGGTCAAATCGGCGCGAAAACCCATCGTCTTGCCCGCGATTCGACGCCGGATGATGTCGTCGAGGCCGACGAAAGCGCCGCCGCAGATGAACAGGATGTTGGTGGTATCGACCTGCAGGAACTCCTGCTGCGGATGCTTGCGGCCGCCCTTGGGCGGCACGCTCGCCATCGTGCCCTCGATAATCTTGAGCAGCGCCTGCTGCACTCCCTCGCCAGAGACGTCGCGCGTGATTGAGGGATTGTCGCCCTTGCGCGCGATCTTGTCGATCTCGTCGATATAAACGATCCCGCGCTGGCATCGCTCGATATCGTAATCCGCATTCTGCAGCAGCGACAGGATGATGTTCTCGACGTCCTCGCCGACGTAGCCGGCTTCAGTCAGCGAGGTCGCATCCGCAATCGTGAAGGGAACCTGAAGGAAGCGCGCCAGGGTCTGCGCGAGCAGCGTCTTGCCGACGCCGGTCGGGCCGATCAGCAGGATATTGGACTTCTGCAGCTCGACATCGCCGGTGACCATCTGCGAGTCGATGCGCTTGTAATGATTGTGGACCGCGACCGAGAGGATCTTCTTGGCGCGCTCCTGGCCGATTACGTACTGGTCGAGAACGCGCTTGATTTCGGCCGGCTTGGGTACCGCCGAGGTCTGGCTGAAGGCCTCTTCGCCGTCGGTCTCTTCCGCGATGATGTCGTTACAAAGATCGATGCATTCGTCACAGATATAAACCGTGGGACCGGCGATCAGCTTGCGTACTTCGTCCTGGCTTTTTCCGCAAAACGAGCAAACCAGATTGCCCGTGCGGTCGTCATGCTTCGCCATACTTCCTCCCGCGGCTCACTTGGAGGGACCCCGGCTAACGATTACCTCATCGATTAGCCCGTATTCAACCGCTTGTGACGGCGACATGAACGTATCGCGGTCGGTGTCCTTTTCGATTCTGCGCAGGTTCTGCCCGCTGTGCTTGACCAGGAGGTTGTTCATCTCCTCGCGCACGCGCAGGATTTCCTTGGCCTGGATGTCGAGGTCGGTCGCCTGGCCCTGCGCGCCGCCCAGCGGTTGATGGATCATGATGCGCGAGTGGGGGAGGGCGTAGCGCCGGCCCTTCTGTCCCGCGCACAGCAACCACGCCGCCATGCTCATCGCCTGGCCGATGCAGAGCGTCGAGATTGGCGGCTTGATGAATTGCATCGTGTCGTAGATCGCCATCCCCGCCGTGATCGCGCCGCCGGGAGAGTTGATGTAAAACGCGATCTCTTTGTCGGGATCCTCGGATTCGAGGAAGAGCAATTGGGCGGTGACCAGGTTGGCAACGTCGTCATTGATCTCGCTGCCGAGAAAGACGATTCGGTCCTTGAGCAGGCGCGAATAGATGTCGTAGGCGCGTTCGCCCCTGCCAGTCTGCTCGACGACCATCGGGACCAGATTGCTCATATGATCAGGGGCCGCGCGCAGCACCATCTGCCGGTAGAGCCGGTGTCGCCGCCATCCCGCTCCCGATTCTATAGGGTTTGAAAAATACGGGCAAATCGGAATCGCTCGCCGCGCACGCCGCTTCAAGCATCGGCGGCGGTCTCGGCAGGCGCTTCGGCCTCGACTTGCGCGCGGCTTAGGAGTACGTCGAGCGTCTTCTCGCGGCGCATCGAGACTTTTAGCGCGGCGAGATTTCCCTCTTCGCGATAGAACTTCGCGGCCCGATCGCGATCGCGTCCGCTGTTGGTCACGATCTTCGCAACCCGATCGGCGACCTCTTCGTCGCTGACTTCGACCCCTTCCTGCGAGGCGAGCGCGTCGATAATCAGCGAGCTTCGCGCGCGCTTCTCCGCGCGGGTGCGCAGCTCCTGGCGATTCTCGGCCGCACGGGCGTGGGCCTCCTCATGCGATATCCCCTCCTGCTCGAAGGCCGCGGCCAGCTCAGCCTCGCTCGCCTTGAGCTCGAGCTCGACCATCGAATCGGGCACTTCGATCGGGTTGCGCTCAATCACCAGGTCGAGCAGCCCCTGGCGCACGCGCGCCTCGGCGCGCTGGCGGGCGCTTTCGAGCAGATCGGCGCGCAACTTTTCGCGCAGTTCCTTGAGATCGGCAAATTCGCCCAGGTCCTTGGCGAATTCGTCGTCCAGCTCGGGAAGCTGGCGCGTGAAGATTTCCTTCACCGCCACGCGCCATTCGACGTCCTTGCTGGCCAGCTCCTTTTGCTTGTCGTCGGCGCCGTAGCGGCGATGCTTGCGAAGCGGCGTGCCGACCTCTGCGCCTACCAGCACCTCGTCGAGGCCGTGCGCAAGCAGCTTGTCCGAGACCCCCAGCAGGCGCTGCTCGATTTTGGTGCCGGGAATTGGTTCGTCGGCCGAGTATCCCTCGATCTCCGCGATCACGTAGTCGCCGCGCTCGACCCGGGTCCGCCCTTCGACGGCCTTGAGCGTGGCATGACGCTCGCGCAGGCCCTGGAGCGCTCGCTCGATTTCCTCGTCGCGCACTTCAACACGTGGCTGCTGGACCTTGAGTCCCTGGTAGTCCTTGACGACGATCTCGGGACGCACGTCGAAGGTTGCGCTGAAGCGCAGCGCCTTGCTGAGATCGGTCTCCTCGGTCTGGATTTCCGGCTCGACCATCGGCGTGAGGTTGTTTTCCTCAAGCGCCTTCTTGGTGCAGTCCTTGACCAGTTTCTGGATCACGTCGCCGCGTACCTGATCGCCGAAGAACCGCTCGAGCAGCTTCTGCGGAGCATGGCCCGGGCGAAAGCCCTTGAGAACGACGCTGCGCTTGAGCTCATTGTATGAGCGGTCGAGCTCGCGCTTGATCTCGTCGGGTTCGACTTCGATCGTGAGTTTGCGGCGAAGCGTGGAGGGGGTATCGATGTTCACTTGCATGGCGGCTATCAACTAAACATACGCGCAACGACCCAATCAATGCCGTACGGGGATGCGCAGGTGGCGGCACGATGCCGTCTCACTGCGACGATCCCGGCGGCGCCGCGTGCGTGGATGGGTTTTTCGAGACTCCGCGCGCGGGCTTGAACGGCGGCCGGCTGCGTCCGTGGCGGTTGCCCGGCTTGGGCAGATGCTTGTGCACCGGCGTCAGTTGCTCGACATCTTGATAGAGCGGACGCATGTCGGAGCCCTGCTCGCGGACCTCTGCGGTGAGTTGGGCGGCCTTGTCCTCCAACTCGGGAATTTGCGCGCTCGCCGCGATGGGCGCGATCAGCACGCCGAGCGCGAGCAAGGCGCCGGGAATCGTGAAGCTCGCGATGCGCTCTGAGACCGCCAAACGGCCCGCTCCTGAAATCAGATTCTAGCTTCGAGCGGTGGGCTTGCAAGGGAAGCGCAGGGCTCGCCTTGACACCGGTTCGGGTCGTCGGTTAGTCGTCACGCAATCGAGGCGCGCGCGTGATCGAACATGCAATCCTGATCGCGGACCTTTCGGGCATCATCCGGACCTGGAATGCCGGCGCCGAGAAACTGTTCGGCTATAGCGCCGCGGAAGCGGTCGGGCAGACGCTCGATCTGATCGTTCCCGACTCGGCGCGCGACGCGCATTGGAAGGGCTTTCGTGCCGCGATTGGCAGCGGCGTGAGCAGAATCGAGGGCATAGCCGCCGACATCCCTGTCAGATGCCGCGACGGCCGGGTGGTCCGGTTTCCCGGCCGCTTCACGCTCCTGCGCGACGCGCGTGACCAGGTGGTTGGCGCGCTCGCGGTCTACCGGCCGCCCGACCAATGAAGCGCCGACACTCCCCGTTAACGCAGGCGTAATCGCGGCTGGACTTGCCCCATGGGAAAATTTACACTCCGTCCGTTAAATCGGGCGCTTGCCTCCGGTCCGCGTTGCGCTATTGATCGCGGTCGGAAGCGCGGGCGCCAAACCCCGGCATTCAGGAGACTGAACCTACAGATGAGCGAAGCCAATATTGTTTTGCCTGCCCTGACCGAGGGCCAGGTGATGATTCTTTGGTTCGTTTTGCTCTCGGCCCTCGCGGCCCTCGGCTATGGCTTGTATCTGGTGCGTATCGTGCTCAACGCCGATCCCGGCCCGAAATCGATGACCGATGTGGCCGACGCGATCCAGGAAGGCGCGATGGCGTACCTCAAACGCCAGGTGCAGACCATGCTGATGTTCGTGGCCGTGATCATGGTCACGCTCTTTTTTATGTACCGCAATGTTTACGAAGGCCTGACGCTGCCGTTTGGAATCGCGATCGCGTTCTTCATGGGCGTGAGCGCTTCTTACGGCGCGGGCTTCGTCGGGATGTGGCTGGCGGTCAAAGGCAACGTCCGCAGCGCCAACGCAGCGCTCACCAGCTTCAAGGACTCGATGGAGCTGGCGTTCAAGGCCGGCGGCGTCTCGGGGATGTTCACGGTCGGACTCGGACTGCTGGGCGCCACGGTCATCTTCCTGATCTTCGGCCAGAACGCGATGAAGGTGCTGATCGGGTTCGGCTTCGGAGGGTCGCTGGCCGCGCTCTTCATGCGCGTGGGGGGCGGAATCTACACCAAGGCGGCCGACGTAGGCGGCGACCTGGTTGGCAAGGTCGAGGCCGGGATTCCCGAGGATGATCCGCGCAACGCGGCGGTGATCGCCGACAACGTCGGCGACAATGTCGGCGATTGCGCCGGGATGGCGGCCGACGTGTTCGAGTCCTACGAGGTGACCCTGGTCGCGGCGATCATACTGGCGGCCTATGCGCTCAACGAAGCGGACTTCCGGGCCGCCTATGGCGCGGCCGCGGGCGCATTTGCGATGAAGATGATCATCTTCGCGCTGATCCTGCGCGCGGTCGGCGTCTTCTCCTCAATTCTGGGCATCATGGCGGTGCGCGTGCCGGCGGGCACCGCGATGCGCGACCCGATGCGCCCCATCAACCGGGGCTACATGACCTCGGCGGTCGCCTCGGTGATCGGATTCTTCCTCGTGAACTACTTCTACCTCGATGACCCGCGCACCGGCGCTCCCGACTGGCGCTTCGCCATTGCGGCGACCCTTGGAATCATACTCGCGGTCGTTACGCTCTGGCTGACCAACTACTTCACCCATCCCGATCGCGGGCCGGTCACCGAAACCGCGTCCGCCGCGAAGACCGGGCCGGCCACGTTGATTTTGTCGGGCATGGCGGAAGGCCTCGAATCATCGGTGTGGGCGCTGGTGGTAATCGCGCTCGCGATTATCGGCGCGATGGTGATCTTCCGCGAATCGCTCGCGCTCCAGTTCTACGGAATCGCGCTCACCGGACTGGGATTGCTCACCACCACCGGCTTCATACTGGCGATGGACACCTACGGTCCGATCACCGACAACGCGCACGGAATCTTCGAGATGGCAGGCATCCATCAGGAGGAAGCCTCACGCACGCTCTCCTGGATGGACGCGATTGGCAACACCACCAAGGCGCTGACCAAGGGGCTCGCGATCGCGACCGCGGTGCTCGCGGCGGTCTCGCTGTTCCGCTCCTTTATAGATGAAGCGCATCTGGGCGCGATCGGCGTGCAAATTAACATGCCGACCGTGTTCGTCGGGTTGATGATCGGGGGCGCGGTACCGTTCCTGTTCAGCAGCTTCGCGATCAAGGCGGTGAGCCGCGCGGCGTTTCAGGTGGTGGTCGAGGTGCGGCGCCAGTTCCGCGAGCATCCGGGGATCATGGAATACAAGGAGAAGCCGGATTACAAGCGATGCGTCGATATCGTCACGGCCACCGCGCAGAAAGAGCTGCTCGGCCCCGGCATCCTCGCGGTGTTTGCGCCGCTGCTGGTCGGCTTCGGACTCGGCGCGGGTGGTCTCGGTGGATTCCTGGGCGGCGCGATCCTGACCGGCCAGTTGATGGCCGTGTTCATGTCGAACGCGGGCGCCAATTGGGACAACGCCAAGAAGAAGATCGAAGATGGATTCCTCGGCGGCAAGGGCACCGACGTTCATAAGGCCGCGGTGGTCGGCGACACCGTCGGCGATCCGTTCAAGGACACTGCCGGCCCGGCGCTCAACCCGATGATCAAGGTGATGAACCTCGTCGCTATCCTGGCGGCACCGTTCACGCCGGCCCTGATTACCGACGTGACCGTGACCCGCGTCTTCGTAGTCGTGCTCTCGATCGTCCTGCTCGGCGTGGCCGTGGTGTTCTCCAAGCGCGGCTCGATCGCCGACGAGCCGGTGGTCGGCGCGGAGGTTTCCGACCGGCCTCGACGCGGGGACTATGCGACCGGTAAACGGAGCGCCCTGGCCTTGGCAGACAAGGAGAGTTTTGAAAAAGTGGATCGTTACTGCCAGGGCCTGAAGGAAAATGGGAAACCCTGCATTGCTGCGCATGGCGTGCAACAGATCCTGCGCGCTTTGCAGGAAGCTCCGGTCCTGAGGAACCTACAGGAGTCGATTGCCGTAAAGAGGACCTGGAAAGAGGAGTCTCCAGGCAGGCGCGAGCGCGGACCTGATCGGATGGTTTTCATTCCCGGGAAGCTTAGGGACAAAAGCTTGGACGCTCTTGCCGTTTTGTCGAAGGAGGGCAGCTTGGAGGAGATTCTGAACGAGGTTATGTGGTACGCGGGGCAGGCCGCCGACCAAGGGGTAAAGGTTCACATAGACAAGGAACCGGGGCTCGGACCTTGTGTCTTTTGGGGCGAGAACGTCATCTATTTTCTCATCGTGCGGTCCGCGCCCGATACGTTCGCGGTCTATGACAACCTTAAGGCAAGACGAATGTCAAAAAGCAGTTAGGCCGGACACGCGTGGTTCACGACGTGGTTTCAGGCCTCGTCAAACTCGGCCGAATCCTTCCAATGGAGGGCTTTCCAAATGGGAAGAGAATCTTTCAAAGCGGACGAGCTGGAGCAGTTCTTGGCCGACGCGCAAGCGACCCTTCAGAATTATCCACAAAAAGATCGTGAATTCATCTTGAGGCGGTTCCGTGAATCGCCGATCGCTAAAGGGACTCACCCGGAGCGGGCCGCATCTTTGGAAGAGCTGATGCAGCGCCTCAGGTCATGGGCGGAGACAGTGAGGAACCTACCCAATTTCCGCTCCTTCCAGAAGACCGTGGACCCCGGCAAGGGAACCAATGACGGATGGGTTCACTTGGAGGGGTTCGCAGGAACCCACTTCGTCGATTTTGTGGCGTTTCCTTCGACCGAAGGCTGGCACTTCTGGTATTGCACGTGAGCCCTACCTCCTGTGAGCCAAGCAGCGATCTCACCAGGCAGGGGATCGAAGCATTTGCTGGTCGGAATTCATTTGATCCCCGGCTGATGCTCAAAGGGGTCGGCGCTACCGCCAAAGCCGCGGCGTAGGACCTAGCCCCTGTCCCCTTCCCGAAGCGGGAAGGGGAACCACAGCGCGCCCGAATTCAGCCTCTCCGCTCCGGAGAGGGGTTAGGGGTGAGGTTTATATCATCATGCAAATCGCATGGATTGGGACCGGGATAATGGGTGCGCCGATGGCGCGGCGGCTGCTCCAGGCCGGCCATCGCGTAAAGGTCTACAACCGCAGTGCCGAGAAGGCCCGCGCGCTCGCGTCCGACGGCGCTATCGTCTGCGCCGATCTCGTCGAGGCTGCCGCGGGTGCCGAAGCTGTTTTCATCATGGTGCCCGACACGCCGGACGTTGAGGCCGTCGCCGCTCATATCGAACTAGGTCTGCGATCGGGTCAGCTCGTAATCGACATGAGCACCATCGCGCCCGAAGCCGAGCGCGCGATCGCCAAGCGCTTCGCCGCACGCGGCGCCGAGTACCTCGACGCGCCGGTCTCGGGCGGCGAGCCTGGCGCGATCGAAGGAACGCTGACGATCATGGTAGGCGGCACTGAGCCGGCTTTCGATCGTGCTCGCCCGCTTCTCGATCGGCTCGGCAAGCGCGTTACGCACATGGGACCCGTGGGCGCGGGGCAGATGACCAAGCTCGCCAACCAGATCGCGGTCACGCTCACGCTGGAGGCGGCGGCCGAGGCGATCGCATTCGCCGCGGGCGGCGGACTCGATCCGGTCCGCGTGATCGAGGCGATTGGGGCGGGCGCGGCGGCTCGTGGCAACTGAGCAATCTGGGTCCCAAGATCGTGGCGCGCGATTATCGCCCCGGCTTCTTTATCAAGCTGGCGCGCAAAGACCTGCGCCTGGTCGCCGAGGCGGCGCGTCAAAACGGGCTCACGCTGCCGGGACTGGCGCTGATGACCTCGATGTTCAACGCGGCCTCCGCGCTCGGCCACGATCTCGACGGCACCCAGGCGGTGGCCGACGCCCTCGACAGAATCGCTCACGTGCAGTAGTACGAAGTCCAAGTCATACCGCGGAGGTTTGCTCTCATGCCGAGCAACGATTTGCTGACCGAACGGCGCGACGGCGTCCTGTATCTGACCATGAACCGGCCCGACAAGCTCAACGCGCTGAGCGAGGCGATGGGCACCGGACTGATCGAAGAGCTGAACGGCGCCGCGACCGACAAGACGATCGGATGCGTAGTGCTGACCGGCGCGGGCCGCGGATTCTGTTCGGGCGGCGACATCGGCGGGATGCGCCAGCGCAACGAGGCGGGCGGCGAGCCGGCGACGCTCGAAGACAGCGTGGCGCGGCTCAGAAGAGGGATGGAAGTGTCGGCGCTGCTTCACGAAATCCCCAAGGTCACGATCGCGGCAGTTGGCGGCGCCGCCGCCGGAGCCGGGCTGAGTATCGCGCTGGCCGCCGACATCCGGCTGGCCTCAGACACGGCGCGCTTTGCCACCGCTTTCGCGCGGGTGGGATTTGGCGGCGACTACGGCGGCACTTACTTTCTTACCCAACTGGTCGGCACCGCCAAGGCGCGCGAGCTCTACTTCACCGCCGAGATCGTCAACGCTGAAGACGCGCTGCGCCTGGGGATCGCCAACCGCGTGTATCCGGCCGCGTCGTTCAAGGATGAAGTCCACGCTTTCGCGAAGAAAATCGCTGCCGGCCCGCAGATCGCCTATCGATATATGAAGGCCAACCTCAACGACGCTTTAAAGCTCGATATGCGCGCGATGCTCGATCGCGAGGCCTGGGGCCAGAACCTGACCGGCCGCACGCAGGACCATCGCGAGGCCGTCAAGGCCTTCCTCGAAAAGCGCGAACCGAAATTCGTGGGCCGGTAGGCCAAGGAAATGGCGCGAGTACCCTATCTCAATCGTGAAGACCTGCCCGAGAAGGATCGCGAAATCTTCGACGGCCTGGCCGCGGAGCGCGGGCAGCCGGTGGGTAACATCTTTCGCACGCTCGCCCATACGCCGAATCTGCTCAAGCGCTTCGTCTCGCTCGGCGGCCATCTGCGCAACCGCACCGCGCTCGACCCCAAGCTTCGCGAGCTGGCGATCCTGACCGTGGGACGGCTAACCAACGCCGAGTACGAGTTCGTGCATCACTGGAACATCGCGCTACGCGCCGGAGTTCCCCGCGAGCAGCTCGAGCGGCTGGCCGATTTCGAGACCGCCAAGGCCTTCGACGAGCATGAGCGCGCGGTGATGCGCTACGCGGCCGAGGCGACCTCGAACGTCAAGGTGAGCGACGCGACGTTTAATGCGCTGCGCAGCTTTCTCGACGACCGCCGAATCCTCGAGCTGGCCCAGAATGTAGCGTTTTACAACATGGTCGTGCGCATCCTGGTGCCGCTGGGCGTGGAGCTGGAGCCCGGCCTCGCGAAAGATTAAGCGGAAAGTTGGGGGCTATAATAGGGCATTGATCCACCGCTTGGAGCGGCGGGATAATTGGACTACGCCAAGGCGCAGGCGGTCTGAGTAACTCTCCCCTACGCAGCCCGCCGTGTGCTCGAAGCGCAGGGGCTATCGGCATTGTGGGACTCTTTTGGCCGACAGCCCTTTTCGCTTCTTCTCCCCGCAGCAGGATGGAAAACCCGGTCCGTCAGGTCAATGGAAAATTTTTGCGGGAAAATTTTTGCGAAGGGTTGCCGCCTCGGTACCGGCGCGCTTTTCGCTAGTGGCCGGTTTTGGAGTCGGATGGCCGGCAGGGTCGCCACCGGCGCGGACGCCGGCCACTACCCTAAATCAGGCTGCTACATTTGGTAGGGGCCGACCTCCGTGCCGGCCCGTGCCGCCAAAACCGCCGACTACCCACTTCTCCGTGGCGCTGATTCCGGTATCCCGCGATGCTACGATTAGCCGACGAACCGAGCGGCGGAGTTGATCGATGCCGGAATTGCAGTTCGCGCAGGACTTGGTGAGCACGCTCCTGATGATGGCGGCCACGGCGATTTGGCCGCCGGTCGGCACCGGCGCGTTCTGGATAGTGGTCGGAATCTACGGCGTGGTGTCGGTTCTATTCGAGGACGAAACCAGGCGCGGCATTCCGGGAATCGAATACCTGAGCGAGCCCACCGAGCTTTCCAAAAGCGGAAACTGAATCACGCTCCGAGATGGCGGGCGAAGAACGCTTCCACCCGCTTCCAGCTATCGGCGGCGGCGTCGCGATTATAGCCTACCTTCATCGGACCCCACGCTCCCAGCGTCGCCATCACGCCTTCGTTCTGGCTCATGAAGCTGTGGCCCGCATCGGGATAGACCTTCACGTCGTGATCGACGCCGAGCTCGCCCAGGAGCTGGTCGAGCCGCTCGCCCTGAGAGGCGTATATCCGATCGAGCCCGCCATAACCCGCGACCACCGGACAGGCGCCGCGCAGCGCGTCGGAGCTTTTGGGGACGTCGCCGTAAAAGACCGCCGCGGCGCCCAGCGGCGCGCGCACCGCGTAGAGCAGCGCGAATCCTCCGCCCAGGCAAAAGCCGATGACGCCGATCTTCGCCGCGTCGACCTTGGGCTGTTTTTGCAGGAACGCGCGTGCCGCGTCGAGGTCCTGGAAGGCTTGGCCGCTCCCGCGGCGCATCGCGAGCAGCGTCCGCGCGATGCAGATCGTGCGTATCCCGGGACCATCGTAGAGATCGGGCGCCAGCGCCACGTAACCCAGATCCGCGACCATCCCGGTGAGCCGGCGGATGTCGTTATTGAGCCCGAAGATTTCGTGAATCACGATCACGCCCGGACGGGCGAGGTCGTCTTCGTCATGGGTGGCGATCGCAGCGCGCATCGGATGGCCGTCGGCGGCAGGAAAGGTGATGTCGCGAGGGGTGATCATTCGTGGCCTCCCTTTGCCTGGCCGGGCTTTTCGTGGCCGCGCTTCGCGCCGCGGGATTTTCCGCGCGGGCCGGCGCCGTAATCGCCGAACGGGTCGTCGCGCTCGCGCACCGCCTGGCGAAAGCCGGCTTCCTGCGCGCGCGCGACAAAGTCGAGTCCTTCCTGTGTATGGCGCGCGATTCCGTCGAACAGCGAGCCCAACATCCGCGACGGTTGCAGGCCCATCTGCTCGGCGGGCTGATTGCACATCAGCTTGAGCATCTGAAGCTGGTTCAGCGGCACGCGCGCCATCCGCCGCGCGAGGCCCATCGCATGCGACTGAAGCTCGGCGTCGGGAACGGCCTCCAGAATGAGCCCGATTCGCGCCGCCTCGGGCGCGGTGATTTCGTCGCCGGTCAGCAGGTAGCGCTTGGCGCGCTCGAAGCCCATCCGGTAAACCCACATCGCGGTGGTCGGCGTGCCCCACACGCGCGAGGGCGGATAACCGAACGACGCCGATTCGCCCGCGATTATGATGTCGGCGCAGAGCACCATGTCGGTGCCGCCCGCGATACACCATCCGTTGACCGCCGCGATCGTCGGCTTACTCGCATACCAGAGCTTCAGATAGGTCTTCACGTAGCGCGAGATCATCTGGTAATCGGCAGCCGAATTCCACACCCGCGTGCGGCCGGTATGCTCCTGGGCCTGCGCGCGCGTCGACCAGTCCAGGCCGTAGCCGGCGCAAAAGGCGGGCCCTTCGGCGCGCAGCAGGATCACGCGGACCTCGCGATCGGCGTCGGCTTCGTCGATCGCGGCGTCCAGTTCGTCGCGCAACTGCGGCGTGATCGTGTTGTACTCGGCGGCGCGGCACAGGACGATCGAGCGCACGCCGCTTTCGGTCTCGGTCCGAACCGCATGGGTGGTCATCGCGGGGTTTTTTGCTCTCCTGGCTCGATTGGCGGTCGCGCGAATGCTGGTGAGGGGGTATCGGTTCGCCTCCTCTACCGTCCCGATCTGTATTCAGAACCGTCAACGTTGACAAGCGGCCGGCGAGCGATAATCCTGTGCGGCTCCCGACGCATCTGGCTGTCACGCGAACGAAAATTTTAAGGGAGTCTCAGTCTTGCCGGTTATCGGGCTGGATTTTGGCACCACCAACAGCGCGCTGTGCGTAGCGGGCGCGGGCGACGAGCCGGTGATGGCGCGGTTTAGCGACGGCGCCACTTCGACCGATACCTTCCGCTCGATCCTGTTTTTCAATCCCGAGTTGCCCGGTGAGGGCGGCGGTCCGCGCGCGTTCGCGGGACCGAGCGCGATTCGCGAGTACCTGGCGGCTGGCGGGGCAGGGCGCTTGATCCAGTCGCTCAAGAGCTTTTTAGCCGATCGCGGCTTTCAATCGACGCAGATTCTGGATCGCACTTATCGGCTGGAAGATCTGGCCGCGCTGATCCTGGTTCCGCTGCGGGCCGAAGCCGAATCCTTTCTCGGCACGCTGGGCAAAAGCGCCGTGGTCGGACGCCCGGTGCATTATTCCTCCGCGGTGAGTGAGAGCGACGAGCGGCTGGCGATGACGCGGCTCGAGGTCGCGCTCAAGCGCGCGGGGTTCGAGCAGGTGACTTTCGAGTACGAGCCGGTCGCAGCCGCTTATCACTACGGCCGCGGGATCAGCGGTGAGGAAGTCGTGCTGATCGGTGACTTCGGCGGCGGTACCAGCGATTTCTCGATTCTGCGCATGGCGCCGGGCCGAGGGCGGGGCGGCCACCTCGCATACGAGATTCTGGCCAACGACGGCGTCGCGATCGCCGGTGACGCGTTCGATCGCGAAATGCTGCGCCATCTGGTGGCGCCCGAGCTGGGACGCGGATCGAGGTATCGAACCCCATACGGTCGCGTGCTGCCGATGCCGAATCCGATCTACTTCAACTTCGAGCGCTGGCATCAGCTATCGTTCATGAAGGCGCGCGCGACGATGAACAAGCTGGCGGAGCTGAAAGCGGCGGCGATGGAACCCGACAAGATCGAGGCGCTGATTCATATCGTGAGCAACGATCTCGGCTACCACCTGTTCAGGGCGGTCGAGCGCGCAAAGGCCGAATTGTCGTCGGCCGACGCCAGCGTGCTGGAGTTCCGCGACGGTCCGGTCGCGATCCAGAAGCCCGTCACGCGCGCGGAGTTCGAGCGCTGGATCGCGCCGGAGCTGAGGACGATCGCGGAATGCGTCGATCGCCTGATGGCGGCGAGCGGCGTCGCTCCGGCGCGCGTCGATCGGGTGTTCCTGACCGGCGGGACGTCGTTCGTTCCGGCGGTACGGCGGATATTTCAGACCCGCTTCGGCGAGGAGCGCATCCGCACCGGCGCAGAGTTCATCTCCGTCGCGCGCGGTCTGGCGCTGCGCGGACTGGATTTGGGGGCGTGAAGCGTGTTTGCCGCGCGCGAGCCCCCTCCCGGTTCGCGCTTCGTGATGAAGTTTCAAGCTTGATAGTGCTGTCGCAAGGTGGGCTGCTGGATTGGCCTTGGACATGATTTCTCAAGCTGGTCGGTTACACTCTTCGGCAAACGCCGTTCCGTCGCGGTCGAGCCAGCTCACCTCGCCATTCTCAACCCGCCGGACACCACCGCACGCCTTGCAGTCTCGCTCGGCGGTCATTTTGTCCGTGACCGTCTCGGTGCGGAAGGAGTGATCTCGCAAGAGAACCATAGCGGCAATCTTACCTATTCCGGTGCGGGTCGGCCAAGCTGAGATGGCAGCGCTCTAAAATCGGCGCCTTCGCCGCTTTGGCAATTTCATCTGGCCGGTCGGGCCCGAACGGATGAACTCTTCCGTGAAGGCCTCCTGCGCCATCGCGACGAGCATGGTCCCGTCTATCAAACGAACAGGTTTGCCATCGGCAAACTCGATCGCTTGCCGGCTGAATGCGCCTGTGGTTACCACGAATGCTTCGGCGGCTCGCTTATGCCGCAAAACGCCAAAAATCTGTTGGACCGCTGGCCGGGACACCTTACCCTTCGGGTAGTGTTTGCATTGGACGATGGCACGTCGACCGCTCTTCTCCAGGTACACATCTATGCCCTCATCGTTCGAGGCTGGCGTGAGCTTGGCGGTGTAGCCGAGCGCAGAGAAGAGCTTTGCGACATACAGTTCGAAATCCTTCGGTTTGAGAGATGTGATGAGCTCGCGATTCTTGGAGCGTTCGGCCAGTTCCCGGCGCTGCTCCTCCGCGAGCGCCTTGCGCGTTTCCTGTCGGGCACGCCAGAAGTCATCTCTCGCCTGCTCCAGATACGCTGCGTAAGCTTGGTGCCTTTGCCCCTCGTCACTGCTAAGCTACTCCTCGTGTCGCCGCTGGCGCAGGCCGGGCAAGAACTGCCCGAAAAAACCCGGAGACGGAGGCAGGATCGGGTTGGAGTAATGGAGCGGATCGAGACGGCTTTCGCACTGGGGACGGCGCGCTGTTCCATCAGTCAAGCCTGCAAGGTCGGGGCGTACCTTCACTTTGCACTTCAGGCAAAGGACAGCCACTTCCATAGGTTTTCAGTCAACCGTCTGCACGGCGTAAGCAAACGAAAGAGTTCCGAGGGCTCGGTTGAGCGCAAGATGCGCGCGCAGCGGCCCGATCGTCCCGATCTTGGCCAGGGTGGCCAGCGGCGAGGAATCAGAAACGACCTTCACGAGCGGGCTTTGGCCAGGGTCTCCCGATCTTCCTCCAATCCCTTGAGGCCGCCGTTTAAGGGCGGGACTCCGTGCGTCGCGGCGAATTTCATGAAGGCGGCTAGGGGAGTTGCACAAAGCTCGGCCGCCCGTCCGAGGGAGACTGCTCTTTCGCGGAAGAGTTCGAGGGCGATAAGCTTGGCGGCCTCGTTAGACACGTTGCCCCGGTCAAGTTTCGCGGCAGAGACCAACTCGGCGGGCAGTTTCAAGCTCACGGTGGCCATGCGCTTCAAGTTAGCCCACCTCGGCCGATCTGCCAACCTGCCGATTCGAGTTTACCTCCGTCGCGCGCGGCCTGGCGCTGCGCGGGGTAGCGCTCGGTCGGGCCCCGAAGGCGGTGTCGCAGGTGGAAGAGAGGATTCGGAATTCTTCGCGCGCCAGACAACGCAGACGCGCGAGAATGACAAGCTTTTTCTGTCATTCCCGCGCGTGGCTGCCGCGCGAGGAATCCCGGATCCTCTGCTGCTCGCCTCACTCGCGAGCAATGTCAAACTGAGACACTAGTGCTTACTTGCATAAGTTAGCGTTACATGATAAGGATACGGCATGGTCAAGGAAGCCGTGCCGATTGCGGTGCTGCCGGAGGATCGTCGGGTGCTTGAAAGCTGGGTTAGCGGCGCGAAGACCGAGCAGCGCCTGGCGCTGAGAGGGCGTATTATCCTGGCTGCCGCGGCTGGAAGCAGTAGCCGGGCGATTGCCCGGGCGCAAGGCGTTCGAGCGGCGACAGTGAGCAAATGGCGCGGCCGTTTTGCGCGCCGCGGGCTCGCGGGTCTGCACGACGCCCCGCGCTCGGGCGCCCGGCGGCGTTATGACGAAAGCACGCGCCGGCGGATTCTGGCCAAGCTCGACGATCCGCCGCCGCGCGGCCACGCGGCCTGGAGCGGCGCGCTGGTGGCTAAGGCCTTGGGCGACGTCTCGGCGCATCAAGTCTGGCGGGTGCTGCGCAGCCAGCGCATTCACCTGCAACGGCGGCGCAGCTGGTGCATCAGCACCGACCCGCAGTTCGCGGCCAAGGCGGCCGACATCGTGGGGCTGTATCTGCATCCGCCCGACAACGCGGTGCTGCTGTCGGTGGATGAAAAGCCTCACATCCAGGCGCTGGAGCGGGCCCAGGGCTACCTTAGGCTGCCCAACGGCCAAGCGGTGGCCGGCTTCAACCATGAGTACAAACGCCACGGTACCACCACCTTGTTTGGCGCGCTTAACGTCTTGACGGGCAAGGTGGTGGGCGGCCACTACCACCGCCGCCGGCGGCGCGAGTTCTTGGACTTCATGAACGACGTGGTGGCACTTTATCCGGCAAGCGAAATTCACGTGGTCCTCGACAACCTCAGTACGCACAAGCCCAAACACGACCTCTGGCTGGCGCGCCACCCCAACGTGCACCTGCATTTCACCCCCACCCATGCCAGCTGGCTTAACTTGATCGAATGCTGGTTCAGCATTCTGGTCCGGGCGGCCCTGCGGGGCGCCAGTTTCACCTCTCCACAGCAATTGCGCGAGGCCATCGATGAGTTCATTCAAAGCTACAACCAGACTGCCGTGCCCTTTGAGTGGACCAAAGAAACCGTGCGCTCCGTGCACCCGAAGCCCCGTTACGCTGATTTACGCAGGTAAGCACTAGCCTGCGGGGGCTGGACCTGACTCGCTGAATCTCTTTTGCAAAGATGGGGAGAGGAACGCCTGTATTGTTGGAGCCATCAATGACCAACACGCTCGAACCATTGATCCTGGATCTACTCGAGTGGATAGCGGCGACGCCGAGACCTTACTCCGAGGTCATGGACGCCTGGCGCACCTCCTGCCCGAGGCTCACGGTCTGGGAAGATGCGATCGACCAGGGATTTGTCATTCGAAGGGGCGCAGCCGGGCAGGAATTGCTGGTTGAGCTGACGCCGCTTGGTCGCAGCTTCCTTGAGGGGAGTGGTCGGATCCGTCCGCCGGACGATTAAATGATCTTGTTCAGCGGATACTCGACGATTCCGATTGCGCCGGCTTCGAGTAGTTTTGGAAACAGCTCGCGCACGGTCTGCTCGCTGATCATCGTCTCGATGGCGACCCATTCCTTGCCCGCCAGGGCCGCGGACGGATAGAGCGGCGAGACGGTCGGCGCGGTGATCGCGGGCAGCAGCTTGATCACGCGCTCCAGGTTCTCGCGCGCCACGTTCATCTTGATTCCGACCCGGGTTTCGGCGTCGAGCGCGCCGCGAACCAGCACCGCGATCTGCTTCACCTTGGCCTGCTTCCACGGCTCGTTCCAGCTCTGGCGATTGGCGACGATCACGGGCGAGGACGTGAGCAGCTCCTCGACGATGCGCAGCCCGTTGGCGCGTAACGAACTGCCGGTTTCGGTGATATCCACCGCGGCGTCAACCAGGCCGTCGGCCACTTTGACCTCGGTCGCGCCCCAAGAAAATTCAATTTCTACTTTAACTTTGCGCTTTTTGAAAAGCTCGCGCGCGAAGTTCACCATCTCGGTCGCCACGCGCTTGCCTTCCAGGTCTTCGAGCCGCTTGATCGGCGAGCGCTCGGGCACCACCAGCACCCATCGCGAGGGCGCCAGCGAGACCTTGGAGTAGACGAAGGTCTCGACCTCGATCAGATCGACGCCGTTTTCCGCCACCCAGTCGCGGCCCGTGATGCCCGCGTCGAGCGCGCCGTCGGCGATATAACGCGGCATCTCCTGAGGTCGCAGCAGCCGCAGACTGAGGCCCGGGTCGTCGACGCTCGGAATGTAGGATCGCGCATCGACCCAGATCCGCCATCCCGCCTTGCGCAACAGCTCGAGGGTCTGCGCTTCGAGGCTGCCCTTGGGTATTCCGAACCTGAGCTTGTTTTCGGACTTTGCCATATTGGTCTTGGCCATATTGGGTTTTCGCCAGATCAGTCCCGGCCGCAGGCGCGATTGGGCGGGCGGCGCCAACCGGCGCCGCGGCGCTCATCGTGCTACGTCAGTGGCGCGTGCTGGATTTTTCGTGATGGCCGTAGCCAGGTCCGTATTTTGCGGGATCAACTTTGCGCGGCTCGACGATTTTCCATTCGCCTCCGTCGAGCATCCTGAAGTAGTCGCTCTCGTAGCCGAGATGGCAGGCCGCGCCGTCACCCTTCTGCTCGACGAGCAGAAGAATCGTATCGTCGTCGCAATCGATGCGGATTTCGCGCACGACCTGGAAGTTGCCCGATTCCTCGCCCTTGCGCCATAGCCGCTGGCGCGAGCGCGAGTAGTAGCAGGCTCTGCCTGTCGCGACGGTTTCCTCGAAGGCCTCGCGGTTCATGTAGGCGACCATCAGGACGCGCCGGTTGGCAAAGTCCTGCGTAACGACCGGCACCACGCCGCCGTTCCGGGCGAAATCGATTGAAGCTGCCGCGTCCACTTTCATCTGCGCGAAGCCATTATGCGCCTGCGAACCAAAAAGTATCGGCGAATCCGGGCAACGATTCAATGCGGCCCGGGTTTCCAAAGTCGGCCGCTCCATGTAGCATAGGCGTGTTTATGGATCCCGACGCGCCTTCGCGGCGCATCCTGCACGCGCTGGTTCTCGCCTCGTTCGCACTCGCGATTGCGTTGGGCGGATGCCGGACTGCGACGATCTCCAAGCCGGGCGAGAAGATCACCAAGATAGAGCCGTTTGGCTTTCAGGTCACGGTCGGCAAGAGCCAGTTCCAGATCGACGGTTATCTGGCGCGAACCGACCAGCCGGGACCGCGTCCGGCGCTGCTGGTGCTGAACGCCGGCCCAGGTGACGCGCGCCGCTGTGTCGAGACCAATCGCGGCCTGACGGCGCTGGGGATTCATCTGGCTTGCGTGAGTATCCCCGGCTATGGCCACTCGTCAGGTCCGGGCCGTTTTGTGGGCCAGCAGTCGGTCGCGGCTGCGCGCCGCGCGCTCGATCTGCTCGCCGCGCGCAAGGATGTGGACCCCAAGCGGCTGGCCGTGTGGGGGCTCAGCGACGGCGCGGTCGCTGCGGGACTCCTGATGGACGTGGATTCGCGACCGCGCGCGGTCGTTCTGCAATCGGGCGCCTACGACATGCTGAGCCTGTGGCCGGAAGCGCGATGGACCACCAAGCTTTCGATTCTGCGCCAAGTGTGGCCCAGCCGCCGCGTGCTCAAGGAACGCAGCGTTATCGAGCATCTGCCGCCCAAGCTGGAATGCAGCGTGCTGATCCTGCACGGCGATCGCGACCGCAGCATGCCGGTCGATCAGGCGGAGCGCCTGGCGCAGGCGCTTAAGCAGCGCGGCACCAATGTCGAGGCGTTTTACTTCCCGCAGGGGCCGCATCAACTGGGCCAGCGGGCCGAGCCGCGCGTCGCCCAGTTCCTGCGTAGTACGCTGCTCAACGGATAATCGCGGCCGGCTCGCCTTGATCGGCGCGCCGTTTCAGGCCAGTTCGCTCAGGGCCGCCAACACCCGCTCCGGATGGCCCTCCACCTTGACCTTGGGAAAAACCTTGCGGATCACGCCCGCCCGGTCGATCACGAAAGTGGTTCGCTCGATGCCCATGAACTCCCGGCCGTAGAGCGATTTCTTCTTGTAGACTCCGTAGAGCTTCGCGACCTTATTGCCGGCGTCGCTGAGCAGCGGGAACTTGAGTCCGTACTTGCTGGCGAACTTCTCATGCGATTGCGAGGTGTCGCCTGACACGCCGACCACCTGGGCGCCGGCTGCGGCGATCTCGCCAAGGCGGCTTTGGAAATCGCACGCCTCGCGGGTGCATCCGGGGGTCATGTCGCGGGGGTAGAAGTACAGAACCAGATTGCCGCGCCCGACCAAGTCCTTGAGCCTGACCGCCGCGCCATCCGAATCGGGCAGGTGGAAGGCCGGCGCCTTGCGTCCTTCGAGTCCGCTCTCTTTGACCGGACCGGGCACATTCTTGCGTGATACGCTCTTCTTTGCCGCCATTGGTCGCTCCTCGCCCACAGGTGAATTCGGCTCCGCGGGCCGATTATGGCGCAAACCGGCGAGAGCAGAAAGTCCTTGTGGCGCAAGGGCCGGGGCGATCCCAGTTGACGCCCTTAGAGACACGCTCTACAGTAGCGGCGGGTCGAAAGCCCCGCCTCCCGCCGATGGCTGTATACACCGAGTTAAACAAGCAGTTCCTCCAGGAGCTCGCTGAAGATTACGGCTTTGGCCGCGTGATTCGTGCGCTCGGCATCCGCGAGGGCTCGGTCAACACCAATTATCTGCTCGAGACCGCCAAGGGAAAATTCCTGGCCCGGGTCGACGAGGTCAAGAGCGAGAACGAGCTGCGCCGCGAACTCGACCTGCTGACCTTCCTGCGCAAGCACGGATTCCCGTGTCCCCACCCGCTCCAGGATCGCAAGGGCCGCTTCTATCGCGATCTGGGCAGCAAGTGCATCTCGGTTTACAAGTACCAGGAGGGCAAGATCGTATCGGCCGAGCGGCTGCGCCCGACCCAACTCGAGACCGCGGGCCGGGTGCTGGCGCAGTTGCACGTAATCGGCAAGGGCTACAAGAAGGGCATCGACAACCGCTTCAGCTTCGAGCGAATCGCCGATTTGTATCTCAATGTGCGCAGCCGGCTGCCTAATTACTTCCGGCGCGTCAGCCGCACGCTCGACGACGAAGTCGAGTACCTGAGCCATTACCTGGAAAGCAAGCTGCCCAAGGGCGTGATTCATGGCGACCTGTTCGCCGACAATCTGCTCTTTCGCGGCGAGCGCCTGACCTCGGTGCTGGACTTCGAGGCCGCTTGCCGCGGCAAGTTCATCTTCGACATCGCCACCGCCGTGAACGCGCTATGCTTCACCGGCGGGCGCTATTCGCTGGAACGCTTTCGGTATCTGCTGACCGGGTACGAATCGCTGCGCACGCTGTCGCTGGCCGAGTGGGACGCCTTTCCCAACGAGCTGCGCTACTCCTCGCTGCGCTTCACGGTCACGCGCCTGAACGATTTCTTTCTCGAACCGCCCGACGGCGCCTATCGGGTCAACAAGGACTTCCGCGACTTCTTCGATCGCCTGCGGATCCTGCGCCGCGAGCGGGAGGGCGGCATGGAAGAGCTGCTGATGGCGATGGCGACCGGCTACGACTACCGCAAGTACCAGAAGGTCAAGGCCAACGAGCGCCACGAGGCCTAGCAAGTTTGTCCCTGCTCGATCGTCTTTCCGGCGCAAGCCCAGCGTTGTGGCTCGAGGTGGCGCCGCCGCGCGGCGTCAATCCCGAACCGCTGCTGAAGAAGCTGGCGGCTCTCAAGGGCCGCGTCGACGCGATCAACCTGACCGATAACGCGCTGGCCAAGGTCAAGCTGTCGGGCCTGGTGTTCGCCGCAATGATCAAGGCGCGGCTCGAGATCCCGGTGGTGCTCAATTTCTCGTGCCGCGATCGCAATCTGTATGCGCTCAAGTCCGACCTGCTCGGCGCCGGCGCGCTCGGAATCGACGCGGTCGTCGCGCTGACCGGCGACAAGATCGCTGAAGGCGAAGCGGCGCACGCGGTCAACGACCTGGACGCGTTCGGATTGCTGCGGGTCATCGGCGAGCTTAACCGCGGCGATACCGGCGAAGGCAAGCAGCTGCTCAAGACGCTGCCGGTGCTGAATGCGGGCGCGGTCGCCAATCCGAATCGGAAAAACCTCGAACGCGAGTTCGAGCTGTTGCGCCGCAAGGCCGAGGCCGGGGCGAAATTCGTTATCACGCAGCCGGTCTTCGACCTCGCGACCGCCCGGACTTTCCTGGGCCGCGCCGCCGAGTACGGCCTGAAGGTGGTGCTCGGCGTGCTGCCGGTGAAGCGCGAGTCGATGGCAACCTATCTGAAGGATCGCATCAAGGACCTCGGCACCGCGGCACCCCATCTCGATCGCTATGCCGGCCTGAATGAGGAAGAAGCGCGGCGGCTTTCGATTGCCGAGAATCTGAACCTGATGTGCGCGCTGGCGCATGAGGCCGCAGGTTTCATCGTGATGAGCGGTGGAGGGCCGTCGCTCGCAATCGAGCTGGCGCTGGAGTTCAGCCGATGGCGCGCCGGCCTGCCCCGGTGAATCGCGCACAAAGAAGCGTCGCCAAGGAGTCTAAATCGATGGCCTCCAACCGGATCACCACTTCCAATCGCACCCCTTCCGTCCGCGCCGCGGGCTCGAATCACACGTCGGCCGGCGAGATCTCGGTCGAGGATGCGGTGCGCGTGCTGCTGCGGCATATCGGCGAGGATCCCGAGCGACCGGGACTGAAACGCACTCCGGAGCGCGTGGCGCGCGCGCTGGAATTCCTGACGCGCGGTTATCGCGAAGATCCGAAGTCGGCGATCAACGACGCGTTCTTTGAAGAAGATTACTCCGAGATGATCCTGTGCAAGGACCTCGACTTTTACGCGCTGTGCGAGCATCACATGCTGCCCTTCATGGGCAAGGCGCACGTCGCGTATCTTCCCAAGCGGCGCATAATCGGGCTCTCCAAGCTGGCCCGGATGGTCGAGATTTACGCGCGCCGCCTACAGGTGCAGGAGCGGCTGACCACCCAGATCGCGCAGACGATCATGGAGGAGCTCGATCCGCTCGGCGTCGCAGTGGTGCTCGAAGCCGAGCATCTATGCATGCGGATGCGCGGGGTGGAGAAGCAGAATTCGTGGGTCACGACTTCGGCGATGCTCGGCGTGTTCCGCACCAATCACGAAACGCGCCAGGAGTTCATGAACCTGTTGCGCACTGGCAAGGACTAGGCCCTTGGCCACGCCAGCTTCTCCCGCAGAGCTCGCAGCGCTGGGCGTCTACGCGCTGCGCTACGTCAAACCCGGCCAGACGATCGGGCTCGGATCGGGACACGCGGCCGATGCGTTTATCCGGGCGCTCGGCGAGCGCCGGGTCGATATTCGCGGCGTGCCGACCTCCATCGCGAGCGAGAACCTGGCGAGCGAAGTCGGAATCGAAGTCGTTACGCTCGCCGACGTTGCCAGGATCGACCTCACCTTCGACGGCGCCGACGAGGTCGATTCACGCCTCAATCTGATCAAGGGGTACGGTGGGGCACTGGTCCGCGAGAAGGTGGTCGCAGCGTTCTCGCGGCGGCGAATAATCCTGGTCGGCGCGGAGAAGATCGTGAAGCGGCTGGGCGCGCGCGGCAAGCTTCCGGTCGAAATCCTGCCGTTCGCAGCTCCGCTTTGCATCCGGCGTATCGCGGCGCTGGGGCTCAAGCCGCAAATCCGGGTCGATGAAACCGGACGCGAGTTCTTCAGCGACAACGCCAATCTGATCGCGGACTGCGGTGTCAAGCCGATATCGAATCCAGAGCGGCTCGATCGTGAATTACTGGCGATTCCCGGCGTGGTCGGAACCGGACTGTTCGTCGCGATGGCGGAGCTGGTGCTGGTAGCCGAATCGGGCGGCAAGATCAGGACGCTCCGCAGCGGCTAGTGGCCCGCGCAGGCCATCCACGCCGTCAGGGCAAACAATCTCAATGAGTCTTCCCGCGCGATGAGCCTGCCCGATAGCGTGCGCGCTGACCTCGAGCGGATCTTCCGCGCGGCGCTCGATGCGGTAGCGCCGGAACAACTGGTCATGCGTGCGCTCGCAGGCGCGGTTCCCGGCGGCGAGCGCATACCGGCGCTGATCGCGGACGCGCGCACGATCCATCTGCTCGCCGTCGGCAAGGCCGCGGCCGGGATGGCCGCCGCGCTCGAGCGGGCGCTAGGCGCCAAGCTGCAGCGGGGCATCGCGGTGATTCCGAAAGGCGCGCGAACTGATTCCGCGTGGGCGGCGCCATCGAGAATCGAATTCCTCGAGGCGGCCCATCCGATTCCCGATTCATCTTCCGTGCGGGCCGCGCGCACCGCACTTGATCTGTGTGGGCGGCTGAGCGCGGGCGATCTTCTGATCGTTGCGATCAGCGGCGGTGCTTCCGCGATGCTCGCGATGCCTGCCCCATCGATCTCGCTCGCCGACAAAGTCGCGGTGACCTCGGCGTTGCTGCGCGCCGGCGCTTCGATTCGTGAATTTAACCTGGTGCGAAAGCATCTCTCGTCCATCAAGGGCGGGAACTTGCTGCGCGCTATCAATCCAAGGTTGCCAGGCGCGCCCGGCGCGCAGGTGCTGAGCCTGATCATCTCGGATGTTTCCGGCAACGATCCCGCAACTATCGGTTCGGGGCTCACCGCCGCCGATCCCACCACATACGCCGAGGCGATATCGGTGCTGAAACGCCATCAAGGCGTGTGGGGAAAAACTCCCGAACCCATCCGCAAGCATCTGGAGGCCGGCAACGCCGGCGAAATCGCCGAGACCGTCAAGCCCGGCGATCCCGTGCTCTCGCGCGTGTTAAACGTGATCGCCGGCGACAATGCGATCGCGCTCGACGGCGCCGCGAGCGCCGCACGTGCGATGGGCTACAGCGTCGATCGATGGCGTGAGCTGCGCGGCGAGGCCAACGACCTCGGCCGCACCCTCGCCGGTCATCTCTGCGCGATCACAGAGCAGCGGCTGTGCGTGCTGGCGGGCGGCGAGCCGGTGGTCACGGTCGCGGGCGGCGGCAGGGGAGGGCGCGCCCAGCAATGCGCCCTTGCGCTGGCGCTCGAGCTGGCGCGAATCGGCGCCGACCGGAAAATCGCGGCCCTGTTCGCCGGTACTGACGGTATCGACGGCCCGACCGACGCCGCCGGCGCGTTCGCGGCGCCCGACACTGGCGTGCGCGCCGCCGCGGCGGGTGTCGATCCCGAAGCAGCGCTTCGGCGCAACGACTCGTATCGGGTGTTCGAGTCCACGGGCGACTTGCTCGTGACCGGCGCGACCGGCACCAACGTTTCCGATCTCTTTATCGCTCTGGTCAATTATCAAGATGGCGGCTGAATTCGACGGCGCAGGACGGCAACGGCGCGGCGCCAAACCCGAAGTCACGCTGATTCCCGGCGACGGCGTGGGGCCCGAGGTGATGGGCGCCGCGGTCACCGTGATCGAGGCGGCCGGCGTGCCGATCACATGGGACCGCCAACTCGGCGGCGCCGCGGCGTTGAAGAAACTTGGCACACCGCTGCCTGATTCGCTGCTCCGCTCGCTGCGGCGCACGCGCGTGGCGCTCAAGGGTCCGCTCGAAACCCGCGTGGGCGAGGGCTACCGCTCGATCAACGTGCATCTGCGCCGCACCTTCGATCTCTATGCCAACCTGCGTCCGACGCGCAGCTTCGCCGGCGTTCACACCCCGTTCCGCAACGTCGATCTGATCGTCGTGCGGGAAAACACCGAAGACCTTTACTCCGGAATCGAGCATCAGGTGGCCCCCGGCGTGGTCGAGAGCATCAAGGTGATCACCGCGCGGGCCTCGCACCGAATCGCGCGCTTCGCGTTCGAGTTCGCGCGCAGCCGCAAGCGCCGCTCCGTCACCGCGATTCACAAGGCCAACATCATGAAGCTCTCGGACGGGCTGTTCCTGAAATGCGCCCGGCGCGTCGCCGCTGATTACAAGGCGATCGAATACAGGGAACAGATTGTCGACGCCGCCTGCATGCGCCTGGTGACCGATCCCGCTTCGTTCGACGTGCTGCTGCTGGAGAATCTGTACGGCGATATCGTGTCGGATTTGTGCGCGGGATTGGTCGGCGGCCTCGGCGTGGTGCCCGGCGCAAACTACGGCCATCGCGGCGCGATCTTCGAGGCGGTCCACGGCACCGCGCCCGATATTGCCGGCCGCAACGCCGCCAACCCCGTCGCCGCGATCCTGTCGGCGGCGATGATGCTTGAGTACCTCGGCTATCCGCGCGAAGGCGCGCGAATCCGCGACGCGGTAGGCGCGGTGCTGCGCAAGGGACGCGTGCTCACCCGCGATCTCGGCGGCGGCGCATCGACCGGCGAGATGACCGCCGCAATCATCCGCGCACTGAAGTAGCACCTCATCGAATCCGTTATGGAGCGCGCTCGGGCCAAGCTAAAATGGTCCCAACACAAGATGGAGGCGTGAAGCGCATCCTGATCGTGGGCTGCGCGGGAAGCGGAAAGTCGCGTCTCGCCGTTCAATTGGGGCAGCGGATGGGCCTGCCGGTCGTGCATCTCGATGTCCTCTTCTGGCGTCCGGGATGGAAGAAGGGCGACCTCTCCGACTTCCGCGCCAAGGTCGTTGCGGCTCACGCCGGCGACGGCTGGATCAGCGACGGCAACTTCGTCAACGACAGCTTCGACTTGCGATTGCCGCGGGCCGACGCTGTAATCGTGCTCGAACGCTCGCGCTGGCTGTGCCTGTTCCGCGTCTTGTGGCGCGCCGTGTTTGACCGCGAGCGCCCGGACCTTCCCGCCGGCTGCCCCGAGAAACCGGACTGGGACCTGCTCACCTACATTTGGAATTTTAAGAGAGTTGACCGGCCACATTTAGAGGCGGCGCTGCTCTCCCGCGCCCGCGAATTGCGGGTGATCCGGCTGCGCAGTAACCGCGCGATCGCGGCCTTCCTGGCAGGTTCGCATCGGCATGAGCCATCGCAGGCGGACGAGCGCCGGCAAGGCCGGACACTCCCGCCCTGAACCCGGGACGCACGCGAGCAGATCAACCCCGGGCGTGCGAGGCGTGCTGGGCTGTGCCTACAAATAGTAGGAGAATTTGACATAATGTAGGCTTACACGTATATATGCCCGAGGCGACGGCAGGAGATTTCGTATGAACCATCTTACTCACCTCGGCGTGTTGGCAGGAACCCTGATGTTGAGTGCAACCGGCGCGTTTGCGGGGCCATCGCACTTCCGCAACCGGCAGATTTCCACCGTACCGATATTTACCGGCATGGGCGACCCGCTGCCCGGGGTGGCAAATAACCTGACTGACCTCACGAATTTCAGCAACGGCCAACTCAATATGCAAGAGTTCGAGACGTTAAACCCGGCCACTGACCCAACGGGACCAGCCGGACAGCTCGGACCGTTGTTCAACAACACCTCTTGTGCCACGTGTCACGATCATCCTGCGACCGGCGGCGGCGGACTGACCCTCCCTGAGCAACGGCTGTCAACCGGCGGGCCGCCGGTCAGAATCTTCGCCGTCGATCATATGCTTTTTGGCGGGCCGGAAGAGCAGGACGGACTTGGAACCATCTTTCCGTACGGGATAGTGGCGTCGCCGCTGGGCGCCGAGATCGGAGTGCCGGACAATATCGCGTCGGCTTGCCAGCAGGTGGAACTGGCGCGCGGCTTCAGTCCCGAGTTGCCGATCTGCGTGCCGGGCAGCCCCAATGACACCGGCCTTACCGGCACGCCGACCTGCATCGCCCATCGCGAGGCGCTGCCGCTGTTTGGTGACGGGCTGGTTGAGGCCGTCCCCGACCAGGAGTTCCTGGCCATCCAGGCCGCGCAGCCCGCGGCGATGCGCGGCACGATCCACCACATCGTCGAGCTGAATCAGCTTGGCGTCCCAACCGGCGAGGTTTCAGCGCCAACGCTGGCTGCCCTCAGCACGACTCGTGTGGGCCGTTTCGGCTGGAAAGATGACCATGCCACATTGCTCGGCTTCGCCGGTGATGCGTACTTAAACGAGATCGGTATTACCAATGATCTGAACTCCCAGCCCAATACGACCTGCGCGATGGGAGTGCAGCAGTTCGGTATCACGCTACAGACGGCCGACGACCCGGAGGATACGGTGGACTCTACCGGTCGGGCAGACGTTGACCGTTTCACGGACTTCATGCGCGGGCTTCAGCCGCCGCCGCAGATTCCCATGACCGCCTCCGCGCAGGCCGGCCAGCAACTGTTTCACCAGATGAATTGCAGCGTCTGTCATGTTCCGACGCTCGTCACGGCGAATAATCCTGTTGGCTTCATCCCTCCCACGATCAATGGGACCCCGATCTCGGCCCATCTGAACCAGGTTCTTGCCGGCGTCACCTTTAATCCGTACGGCGACTTCCTGCTCCACGACATGGGATCGCTCGGTGACGGGATCAACGATTCGCCGGAGGCGGGACCAACCATGATGCGAACCATGCCGCTATGGGGAATCCGGGCGCGGGAGGTGTTTCTGCACGATGGCCGCGCCACCGACATCCCGACCGCGATCTCACTCCACGCAGGCCAGGCTGCCCCGGCCGCCGCGGCCTTCGGAGCGCTGACGCCAGCTCAGCAGCAATCGGTGGTGGATTTTCTGAACACGTTGTAGCGGCTGTTGAAGCCGTCCCGAGCCACCCTCGCCGCGCGACCTTCGCTAGCCCCGGTGGCTGCGGTTGAATACGGCGTGCCCGACGGTTTGATCGGGCCACGCCGCCGCCGCGTTGGACTTCCCCCGCCGATCGCGCTTCGCTAATAGTGATTGCGGCCATGGCTAGTAAAGTCCTCAAACCCAGCCAGCCCGCCGATGCTGCCGCGCGCACGCCGCCCGGGCAAATCCTGACCGACAAGTTCCCGGTGCTGACCTACGGACCCACGCCGCGCTTTGACCCGCGCAAGTGGGACTTCCGTGTCCTGGGCGAAGTGGAGAACCCGCTCCGCTTTTCCTACGAGGAGTTCCGCGCGCTGCCGCAAGGCCGGCAAGTCTCGGACTTTCATTGCGTCACCACCTGGTCGCGGCTCGACAACGCCTGGGAAGGAGTCCTGGTTCGCGACCTGATGAAGCTGGTGCGGCTCAAGCCGTCAGCCCGTTTCGTAATCGTACATTGTGATGGTGGCTACACCACCAATCTGCCGCTGGCCGAGTTCGACGATGACGACGTGATGCTGGCCCATCGCCACGACGGCCGCGACCTAGAGCCCGACCATGGCTTTCCGCTGAGACTGATCGTGCCCAAGCTCTACGGATGGAAGAGCGCCAAGTGGGTGCGCGCGATAGAATTCGCCCCGGAAGATCGCCGCGGCTTCTGGGAAGTGCGCGGCTACCACAATCACGCCGATCCGTGGACCGAGGAACGCTACTCGTTTCAGGAAGAGCCGGAAGAGTGAGCGCTTCGTCCCATCGCGGGCCGTCTCGCGAAGAACAGCTCGCGAGGCTCCAGAGCGAGCGCTTTGACCTCGCGATAATCGGCGGCGGGATCAACGGCGCGGCGGTCGCGCGCGATGCCGCGATGCGGGGCCTCAAGGTCGCGCTGGTCGACCGGGGTGACTTCGCCGGCGCCACCTCGTCGGCGTCGAGCAAGCTGATTCACGGCGGTTTCCGTTACCTGCCGCAGGGCCAGTTGCGTCTGGTTTACAACGCGCTGCGCGAGCGCGAGCGGCTCCATCGCGTCACCGCGCCGCATCTGGTGCGCCCGATTCGCTTCCTCTTTCCGCTCTACCGCGGGCGCGGATTCGGCCCCTTCACGGTGGCGATCGGGATGATGCTGTACGATCTCCTGGCGCGCACGTCGAGCACGGAGCGCCATCGCCGCCTCGACGCCGCCGGCGTTATCGCGATGGAACCCGGTCTCAGCGCGGGCGGGCTTCGCGGCGGGTCGCTGTATTACGACGCCTGGGCGGACGACGCGCGCCTGACGCTCGAAAATGCGCTCGACGCCGCGGCGCACGGCGCGGCGATCGCGAACTACGTCGCGGTCGAGGGCTTCTCGCGCAGCGGCGGTAAGCTCTCCGGCGCCGCGCTGCGAGAGCGCTTTAGCGGCGCGAGCTTTGCGCTGCGCGCCACGCTCTTCGTCAATGCCGCTGGACCGTGGGTCGACGATGTGCGCCGCCTCGACGATCCGGCCGCAGCGCCGTGCGTCAGGCTCACCAAGGGGGTTCATCTGATTTTGCGCCACGAGGCGATTCCGGTGCGCGAGCCGCTGGTGCTCAGCGACGCCGCGAGCCGAATCGTCTTTGTGATCCCACGCGACGGCTACGTGATGGTCGGCACCACCGACACCGATTTCGACGGCAACCGCGAGCGCGTCTGCGCTGATCGCACCGATGTGGAATATCTGCTGGGCGTGGTGCGCGAGAGTCTTCCGAGTGTCCGCGTCGGCGCGGGTGACGTGGTTTCAAGCTTCGCCGGCCTGCGCGCGCTGGTCCATCCGGGCGGCACGCAAGCGCCGTCCTCGGTGCCGCGCGAAGAGACCATCCTCGAGTCGGCCGCCGGATTGATCTCGGTCGCGGGCGGCAAGCTGACTACTCATCGCGAGATCGCCGAGCACGTGGTCGATCGCGTGATGACGCGGCTGTCACGGCTAAAGGGTCCGTGTCCGACGCTTACGACCCCGCTAATCGGCGCGCGCCCGATCGATAACGACGGATGCGCGCTGGCTGCGCTCGCGCCGCAAGTGCGCGAAAATCTGCGCGGACGCTACGGCACGCGCGCCGCGATTGTCGCCGATCTGATTGCGGAGCATCCGCAGCTTGCACAGCCGCTCGCGCCTGGATGTCCAGTGGTCGCCGCCGAAGTGATTCACGCTGTGCGCAACGAGTTGGCGCGTACGGTCGCCGACTTTATCGTGCGGCGCACAGCGCTCTCATGGCGCTATCCGCTCGAAGCCGCAGCGGCCGCAGCCACGGTGGCCGAGCTGATGGGATCGGAGCTGCGATGGGATCACGCGCGGCAGGAAGCCGAGCTCGGCGATTTCCGCACCGCCCTCGCGCGCGCCCAAGCCGCGTGACGCGCTGTGAAGATCCGCTCGCATCGCGAATCGCTCGCGCATCGTATCGAGCGCGCGGGGCGCATCGCAGGGTTGCTGGCCAAGCTCTATCCGCAGGCGCGGATCAGCCTCGACTTCGCGACGCCGTGGCAATGCATGGTCGCGACCATCCTGTCGGCGCAATGCACCGACGAGCGTGTCAACAAGGTCACGCCCGCGCTGTTCCGCGAGCTCCCCGATATCCCCGCAATGGACGCAGTTCCGATCGAGCGCCTGCAGCAGATGATCGTCACGACCGGGTTCTTCCGCAGCAAGGCGCGCTCGCTCAAGGGCGCCGCGCGTAGAATCCTTGAAGCGTTCGGCGGCGAGATTCCCAATCGGATGGAAGATCTGGTCACCATTCCGGGCGTTGGGCGCAAAACGGCCAACGTGATCCTGGGTCATGTTTTCGGCCAGCCCGGGATGGTCGTTGATACCCACGTGCGCCGGCTCTCAAAGCGGATGGGATTCAGCACCAGCGCCGACCCGGAAAAGATCGAGCTTGATCTGCGAAAGCTCGTTCCACCCGCGCAATGGACGCCATTCTCGATGCGGCTGATCCTGCACGGGCGCAACGTATGCTTCGCGCGCCGCCCCCTCTGTAGCAAATGCACGCTCGCTGACGACTGTCCCCGTATCGGCGTTCCGCCCGGCAAGTCGGCCTAGCCGGCGCCCATCGCGCCCCTTGTCCGCGGGCGCTTTCCCGCGTATTTTCACCGCACTCCCAGCGTGCAATAATCTGCAATTCACTAGTCCGCTGGTGTGCCATGAAGCTCCGGGTGGATGAAATAACCGCCGAGGCCCGCGAGATCGCTTTTCCCGAGCCCGAGGAGGAGATCAATCGCGTGCTGGCGGCGGGACCGATCAGGGACTATGCCGTTACGGGGCCCATCGCGGTCACGATGTCGTGCTATCGCGCCGGCACGGAGGTTTTTATCGAGGGTCACTTGCACGCCAGTACCACCGCGATCTGCGCGCGATGCGCCGAGCAGTTCGTTGACTCCAATGAACGCTCGTTCCGTTATGTGCTCGCGCCCCGAGTGCTGGACGATTTCGCCGGCGCCGGCGACCTGCGCGACGAGGACGTCGAGTATTCGCAGTACAACGGCGAGGTGATCGACCTCTCGTCCCCGGTCCGCGAGCAATTGCTGCTCGCGCTGCCCACTCGGCCGTTATGCGGCGAGGACTGCCGCGGATTGTGCCCTCGATGCGGCGTCAATTTGAATTTCAGCGCGTGCGGATGCAAGGCTGCCGAGTCCGATCCGCGCTTGGCGATCCTGCTGGCGCTCAAAGTCCGGCAAGCCTGATCGCATCAGGCGTAAACCGCGAAGTTTTCACAAGCGAAGTTCCGACAAGGAAAATCCGATGCAAGCACCCAAACGCCGAACCTCTCACTCCAAGAAAAATCAGCGCCGCTCCCACGATGCGCTGCGGGCCGTGAACACGGCGCGCTGTCCGAGCTGCGGCGAGCCCACGCTGCCCCATCGCGTCTGCCGTCATTGCGGCGTCTACCGCGGCAAGCAGCTCGCCGAGGCCGCGGAATAGGGTGAAGATCGCACTCGATGCGATGGGGGGCGATCTCGCTCCCAAAGCCAACGTCGAGGGCGCGGTGGCTGCCGCGCGCGACTTTGGAATTGAGGTCGTGCTGGTCGGCAATCAGGCCATCCTCGAAAAAGAGCTGGCCGAGGCCGGCGGCGGCAAGCTGCCGATTACGATCGCGCACGCCTCGGAAACCGTTGAGATGTCGGAATCGCCCATCGAGTCGGTGCTGGGCAAGCCCAACTCCTCGATGCACGTAGGCTACGAGATCTTGAAGCGCGGCGACGTTCAACGGCTTTCTGGGCGCCGGCAACTCGGGCGCGATGATGACTGCGGCGATGGTGATCCTCGGCAACCTGCCCGGCGTGGATCGTCCGGCGATCGCCTCGATGGTGCCGACCAGCGGCGAGCCCGTGGTGCTGATCGACGCCGGCGCCAACGTCGAGGTCAAGCCGTTTAACCTGGTCGAATTCGCCGTGATGGGCACCGCCTACTCCCAGCGGGTGCGCAAGATCGCACGCCCACGAGTCGGAATTCTCTCCAATGGGGAGGAAGAGTCCAAGGGCAGCGACCTGACCCGCACCGCCGCCGCCACGCTGCGCGCGATGGCGGCCGATATCAACTACATCGGCTACGTCGAGGGCCGCGACATCAATCGCGGCGGGGTCGACGTGGTCGTGACCGACGGCTTTACCGGCAACGTCGCGCTCAAAACCATGGAGGGCTTTGCGGCCTTTATCCTCGGCAACCTGCGCGAGGTGTTCGACACCGGCTTCCGCAGCCGCCTGGCCTACCTGCTGGTGCGCAAGCGGCTGCGCGCGATGCGCGAGCGGTTCGATCCGTCGGAGTACGGCGGCGCGCCGCTGCTGGGCGTCAACGGCGTGGCGATAATCGCGCACGGCTCCTCCAATGCGCGCGCGATTCGCAACGCGATCCGCGCCGCCGCTGACGAAGCGCTGGTACGCCAGGTCAACGCCGAGATCGTCGAGCTGTTGCGCAAGATTCCGGTCGCGACCGGACCGGCGCCGAAGCGGGCTGGCAAGGGATTCCGCGCAATCTTCCATCGCGTGCGCGAGCGGCTCCATCGCCATCCAAAGGACGGCGACGAACCCGGCAAGAAACCACCCCCTGGGGCGCTCGAATCCCCGCGCGTCGAGGCCCACGCACCGGAAGCGTCCGCGCCACCGCGCCGCGGCACCGGCGATCTCGGTGAGACCGGCGGTGGTACAGGCAGCAGTACAGGATCGATCAGCGCGACCGGTTCGCTGCCGACATCTCCCAACGGATCGGCGCCCTCCGCTGACGCCGGGCAAAAGCACCAGGAAGAGCCGCAGCCTGGCCACCAGCAAGATCATCAGAAGGCCCATCGCGACCCGGACGTGCCATCACCAGCGTCCGACCATCCGGCCGCGAGCGATCCGGCTAACCCTGCGAAGCACTGACGCCAGCCTCGGCTGCTACGCCACTCGCGCTATGAAACTCGCTCTCCTCTTCCCCGGCCAGGGCGCGCAGCGCGTCGGGATGGGCAAGGAGCTGGCCGACAACTTCCCCGCCGCGCGCGCCGCCTTCGAGCAGGCCGACAACGCAGTCGGGTTCGCGCTCTCGCGCTTGTGCTTTGAGGGGCCCGAAGACGAATTGCGGCTGACCGCCAACACTCAGCCTGCGATGCTCGCCGTGGCAATCGCCGCGTGGCGCGCCTTCGAGACCGGCGCCGCACCCGAAGCCGCTGCCGGCCACAGCCTGGGTGAGTACAGCGCGCTGGTCGCCGCCGGCGCGCTCGATTTCGCCGACGCGATTAGGGCCGTGCGCGAGCGCGGCCGCCTGATGCAATCGGCGGCGCCGCAAGGGCAGGGCACGATGGCCGCCCTGATCGGACTGGATCTTGCCACGGTGAAAGAAATCTGCGACCGCGCGCACAGCGATTCAGAGCTGGTGGTTCCCGCCAATCTCAACGGCCCCGGCCAAATCGTGGTCGCCGGGCATACCGGGGCCGTGCGCCGCGCGATCGATCTCGCCAAAGAGCGCGGCGCGGCGACCGCGGTCGAGCTCAAGGTCAGCGCGCCGTTTCATTGTCCGCTGATGCAACCGGCGCGCGACGGGATGGCCAAAGTGCTCGCGCCGCTGACAATCGGGGCGCTGCGCTTCGGCGTAATCGCCAACGTCACCGCCGAGCTCAATCGCGATCCCGCGCGCGTCGTGCCGCTGCTGCTCGAACAGATCACCGCGCCGGTCAGATGGGAGGAATCGATGGCGGCAATGGGCGCCCTCGGCGTGGAGCTGGCGATCGAATTTGGATGCGGCCGCGTGCTGGCCGGCCTGATGCGCCGGATCAACCGCAATCTAAAGGTGCTCGCCTGCGAGGACCTGAAATCGTTCCAGACCGCCGCCGCCGCGCTCAACGGCACGTAGCGCTGGAGGGCTCTGTACAGGTTGGCGCGCGCGACGCGAATCCGGCGGACGACAACGCCCTGCTATGGCCAGCTTCGTTGGTGATGCCGGCCTAAAGTGTCGGGCACGAGAGCCGCGGTCGCCCAGCGAGTGGACCGCGGCCACTCCGGTTTCGGTTGTGTGCCGTAGGCCGCTGGCTTCCCAAGTCGTAGTCAGCCCTCAACCCTGGCGGCCCGACGCACCGGGGCGTAAGCCTGGCTTTCACCGTCTCCTGGTGCCCTCTCCCAAGCATGCGGACTCGCCGCGTCGTCGGCGCTCGGTCGCACTCAGCTCCGCGATTCGCTCCGCGTCCACCGATCCGTTGCCTTGCCTTCTGCGTTCCAGTCCGCCTGTCACCACAATCTCGCCTGCATATTCCCACTTTCTGTCTCGGTCTCTGAGAGCTAGTTTGATGGTTGTGGATAGAGAGCCTTGTACAGCATACTATTCATGTCATTCTCGGCCTGAATCGCTACTTCCGGTGACCGCGCTCGCGACGGTTTACCCCGTATTTAAGGAGTCCTCTGGGCGCCACGAAACCCGACCGCCCTCGAACCTGGCTGACGATCTGCGCGACCTCTTTAGTCCACGATTCTATCGACCACGTAAGTATAGCTGCTGAGCAGAGCGGCGCTGTGCAACACCACCTCGCAGTCATTCTCGTGAGTGGCCGTCATCCTCGGTTTCGGTTGTGTGCCGTAGGCCACTGGCTTCCCAAGTCGTAGTCAGCCCTCAACCCTGGCGGCCCGACGCACCGGGGCGTAAGCCTGGCTTTCACCGTCTCCTGGTGCCCTCTCCCAAGCATGCGGACTCGCCGCGTCGTCGGCGCTCGGTCGCACTCAGCTCCGCGATTCGCTCCGCGTCCACCGATCCGTTGCCTTGCCTTCTGCGTTCCAGTCCGCCTGTCACCACAATCTCGCCTGCATATTCCCACTTTCTGTCTCGGTCTCTGAGAGCTAGTTTGATGGTTGTGGATAGAGAGCCTTGTACAGCATACTATTCATGTCATTCTCGGCCTGAATCGCTACTTCCGGTGACCGCGCTCGCGACGGTTTACCCCGTATTTAAGGAGTCCTCTGGGCGCCACGAAACCCGACCGCCCTCGAACCTGGCTGACGATCTGCGCGACCTCTTTAGTCCACGATTCTATCGACCACGTAAGTATAGCTGCTGAGCAGAGCGGCGCTGTGCAACACCACCTCGCAGTCATTCTCGTGAGTGGCCGTCATCCTCGGTTTCGGTTGTGTGCCGTAGGCCACTGGCTTCCCAAGTCGTAGTCAGCCCTCAACCCTGGCGGCCCGACGCACCGGGGCGTAAGCCTGGCTTTCACCGTCTCCTGGTGCCCTCTCCCAAGCATGCGGACTCGCCGCGTCGTCGGCGCTCGGTCGCGCTCAGCTCCGCGATTCGCTCCGCGTCCACCGATCCGTTGCCTTGCCTTCTGCGTTCCAGTCCGCCTGTCACCACAATCTCGTCTGCATATTCGCGGGGTGCGAGGGATCGAGGGCATCAGTATGAGTTCATATTGCGGAGAAGAGGCCCTAGTTAAAGGGACGGCCTTGTATTACTGATAGCGGTTGAAGTAGAATGTCTTTCGACTCAGTTTTCGGCTTGGAGGAGGCCCGGGACCACTATGGTGGAAGATCGCGAAGTCAAAGCAATGCAGGCGGTCGTCGAGGCCCTGGAGGCGGTAGAGGACGCCGAGGCTCGGAGCCGGGTTATCAAATGGACTGCAGAGCGTTTCGGAGTGGCATTGGCGCAGAAGGGTGTTCCGGAGTCCGGTATCGAGGGGGGGCAGGTGGCGCAGGTGTTGGAGTATGCAACCTTCGCCGAGCTACACAGCGCGGCATCGCCGGGAACGGAGTCGGAGCACGCTCTGGTCGGGGGCTACTGGCGTCAAATCGTGCAAACGCAGACAGAGTTCGCTGCGCAGGAGGTCAACGACGATCTCAAGAATCTGGGTCACGCCATCGGAAACATCACTGTGGCGTTTAACTACCTGCGGGCTAAAAAACCCGCGTTGGTTCTGCAGCTTCAAAAGTCGGGAACCAGTAAGCAAGCCAGGAAGAAATACAAGCTGACCCAAGCCGGGGTGACGGAAGTAGAGCGCATGATCGCCAGCGAGGATGTCGAGAAATAGGGCTCAGGCGGTGAAAGAGCCTGGAGGATGACATGCAAAGCGATGCCAAACCCGATTACAAACGCGCGCTGATTGAGGCGGAGGCGGTAGCGGCCGCAGTTAAGGATCCGGAGCTTCGCAAAGCCGCGTTCGAAAAGCTCTTGGATCGCCTTCTAGCCCGCACTGACGAGGAACCGCGTACAGCGCGAGGAAAAGAAGCGCAAGCGCGCGTGTCCGGTGAAAAAACTCGGTTGAAATCGAAGCGCGGGCCGAGCGTCTATATTGGAGAGCTGGTGGACGAAGGGTTTTTCAAACAGCAACGCGCCCTCGCCGATGTCAGGGTGGAACTTGCTGCCCGAGGACATCACGTACCCAGCACAAGCCTTAGCGGTCCCATGCAGAAGCTTTGCCAAAATCGGCGCCTGCGGCGCGAGAAGTCCAGGATCGATTCCGGCCAGACGACCTACTGCTATTCGGAGTGGTGAGAATATGGCGCTAATCACAGGCGTTGCCGAGCCGTCATCTCCCGAGTCGCGCCTTATGCTTCTGGTGCGACAGGCAGGCGCGTTGACGCAAGCCGCTCGCAAACATAGGAAGGCGCTGGACGGAAATAACTTCTACGCCGCCAAACTCGCGAACCGCCGTGCCGACGCGACCAACGAGTTGAACGAGCTTTCGAATCGCGGTGACACAACAGATCTCACGCGATTGGTTGGAGTGTGTTTTTCCAGCTCCGCGACGGCAGACGAGCGCACTCGCGCTGGCAGGGACCTCACTTTCCAGCTCAGGACGACTTGGAAGGAACGAACGCCAGAGATTGCGATGGATTCCGGGGAAGAGTTGTTTCCCCTTACCCTGCTGATGCAGACAAGGCGCGGATACCTAGTTACGATCGCGCGGCAGATGAACGGCTGCTACGGTCGCGGGTGGTACGACGCCGCTGCAGTAATGATGCGGCGGCTGCTTGAGACCTCAATTATTGAAGCATTTGAAGGGCAGGGTTCGGCAGGAAACGCCAAGAACTCGAAAGGCGACTTCTTGCAGCTCTCTGATCTGATCGCTGCGGCAACGCGCGAAGGCACATGGAGCCTTTCAAGGAACACGCGGAAGCACCTGCCCGAACTCAGAGATTTGGGGCACCAGTCGGCGCATTCCCGTCGCTTCACGGCACAGAAGGTGGACATCGACAAGATGCGGATGGGCTGCAGGGTTGTGATCGAGGAATTCCTGCGAATAGCAGGGCTGCTCCAAAGCGCATAAGTCGGAGCCTCGTCGAAACCGAACCTTGGCCAAACCGAGAAGTGTGCGTCCGATCTCTCACGGCAACCGGGCCGCCTCGCGCCAGCTTGCCTGCCCCGTTTAGCTTATCTTCTGTGCTCGCCTGCGAGGACCTGAAATCGTTCCAGACCGCCGCCGCCGCGCTCAAGGGCGCGTAGCGGGTGGTCAGGATCGAGCACTGGCGCGGCGGCGTGGTGCGTTCTCGGGACGCCAGCCGCCGAGAATCATGGGAAGCGGTTTCAGTTCGCGGCGCAACGGATCCAGCGAGAGGCCCAGCGCTTCGAGAGTCAGCACGCCCAGAAGTTGGCTGTCGCCAGGCTCGCCGAAGATTACATCCGCCACCCCCACGCGCTTGCCATACCTGAACATGGCGCCGCCCTTTCGACGGGTTATTTTACCGCCGTTTGCAAGCCGGAACTCCTCCTTTTTTAGAGGGCGAATTCCCAGCCGTCGTAAAATGGGCGCCGGAACTACCGAGTAAATTGCTCCCGAGTCCACAATAAATTCCAGCGTCTCGGTGCGATCGGGTCGCGCGACGTTCCCGACCTGAAGTTCGAGCAGCGTTATTCCCATAATGTGCCGCTCACAGTTCGCGGTCGATCTGTTCGTCGATCAGGACGCGCAGGCTATCGCGATAGATGGAAGGCTTGAGCTGGGCGAGGACGCGGCGCGCCACCTTGACCTGCTCGGCGGCCAGTGCGCGCGCCCGATCCAGCAGGCGCGGGCTGCGCAGAATTTGCAGCGCGCGGGCGAAGTCGGCGCCGTCGAGCGCACGGCCGTTACTGAAAAGCTTGCGCAGCTCGGGGTCGGACTCGACCGCGAGCACGACCGGCAGCGACGGGATTCCCTCGCGCAGGTCGGAGCCGACCGGCTTGCCGGTTTTTTCCTCTGGACCCAACACATCGAGCAGGTCGTCGATCATCTGAAAGGCGCATCCGATCGCGCTGCCGAGATCAGCCATCGCGGCTGAGAGTTGAGGGGACGCGCCGGCGAGGTCGGCGGCGACTTTGCCCCCGGCCGCGAACAGCGAGGCGGTCTTGCGGCCGATCACGGCCATATAGTCGGCCAAGCTCACGGCGGCGTTGCGGCGCAGCCGCCCCTCCATCACTTCGCCCTCGGTCAACTGGATACAGGCCTGCGCGGCGGTGCGCACCAGCGGCTCTTCGAAGCGCCCGCAGAGGCTCAAAGGCGCGGCAGAACAGATAGTCGCCGGCGACCATCGTGGGGCCGGCACCATAGCGCGTGAAGGCCGAGGGCTTCCCGCGCCGCAGCGTGCCGCCGTCGATAATATCGTCGTGCAGCAGCGTGGCCGAATGAATCAACTCAAGCGCGATCGCGGCGTCCACCGCGTCAGCCACCGTGTGCTCGTTGCCGCCGCATCCGCGATGCACCAGTAGGATGAACAACGGGCGCAGGCGCTTGCCGCCGCCGTCGATTAGGTAATGGCAGATTTCGGTGATCAGGCGCTCGCGCGAGTCGAGCAGTTGGGCGAGCTTGGCTTCGACCGCAAGCAGGTCGGCCTCGACGATGCGGGCCGGGTTGAGCGGCTCGACCATCTCCGGTGCGGCCAGAGCGGCGGACTTTGCCTTCTCCGTGCTCATCGAAACAAGTCGGCTTCAGCCGGACGAATCAGCGCCTTGGCGCCGCCCTCGAACGGCTGGTATTGGTAGCCGCGCACGAGCACGACCGGAATCGCGGCGGCCTTGCCCATCAGCAGGCCCGCCGCCGAGGCGAGCTCATCGGCGATCGCGACCACCGTGTGATGCAACTCGCGGCCGGCCAAATCCGTGCTGCCGCGCAGATCGAGCATCGGGTTCATCCCGGCGATGCCCAGACAAATTTCGGTAAGGCCGTCGCGCCAGGGACGGCCGAACGTATCGGTGATCAGCACGGCGACTTCAGCCCCGGTCAGGCGCTTCAATTCGGTGCGGATTCGCGCCGCCGACGCGTCGGGATCCACCGGCAGCAGAATCGCGCAATCGTCATTCATGCTGTTGGATTCGTCCACACCCGCATTGGCGCAGACCCATCCGGGCCCGGTCTCGACGATAAGCACGGCGCGATCCATGCGCACGATCCGGCTGGTCTGTTGGAGCACGATCTCGACCGCGCGCGGATCTTTTTCCCATCGCTTGGCGAAGTTGATCGCCAGCGGGGAAGGCGTGACCGCGCTCAGCTTGACCAGCCGACCTTCCGACTTGGAGACTACCTTCTGGCAGATGACAACGATATCGCCGTGAGCGAGAGTGAGACCGCCTTTTTCAAGGGCGCGGGTCAAAAGCTCGGCGAGATCATCGCCCTGCTTGATGAGGGGCAACCCCTCAATCGGGGTCAGCGTCAGGGTAGCCACAAGTAGCCTAAGCGTACACCTCAAGCGTGCGCAGAACTATGTCCGCGAGCCGGGCGGCGCGCGCCGGCGTGGACATAATAGTATCCGTCGCGACCGCGCGCATCCCAAGCTTCTCGATCGGGTCAACGTAACGCCAATCAACGCGGTCGAGCACGAAGACGCCCGCGATGTCGCGATAGAGTTTCGCCACGCCCAGCGGCGAGACCTCATGCCCCAGGCCGCGCATCATCTTATCGGCGGGTCCCTTGATCGTCTTGCCGCCGACGATCGGGCTGATCGCGGCGACGCGCGGACGTACCGATCGGAGCGCGGCGCGCATCCCGGGCAGCGCAAGTATCGGCCCGATGGAGACGAACGGATTCGACGGCGCCAGGATCACCGCCGCGCAGCAGCGCAGCGCCGCGATCGCGGCCGGTAGCGGACGCGCCCGTGGCGCGCCGCGCAACTCGATTCGTTCGACCCGGCCACGCGCGCGGCCGCGCACGAAATATTGCTGGAAGGGGATCGCCGGGCGGCCGCGCAGCTTGACGAAGGTTCGCACGCGGTCGTCGCTCATCGGCAGGATAGTAGCGCGCACGCCGAACCGAGCGGCGATATCGCGCGTGATTTGGCTCAGCGCGATGCCGCGGCTCAGTTGCTCGGTGCGGAACAGATGGGTTGCCAGATCGCGATCGCCGAGGCCGAACCATCCGTGGCCGTAAAAACGCTCGAGCGCGTTGAGCGTGTTGAAGCTCTCGCCATCGAGGCCCCATCCGCGGGCAGGATTGACCACGCCGGCCAGCGTATAGACCACGGTATCGATATCGGGCGAGACGTGCAGGCCGTAGAAGTGTTCGTCGTCGCCGGTGTTGACGACCACGCTCAGGCGGGGGGAATCGACGCGGCGAGCCAGCCCGCGCAGAAACCTAGCCGCACCCACTCCCCCCGCCAGCGTGGTGATCGATTTGGGGTTCACTCGGCCGCGCTCCATTGGGGGCCTTTCTTCCGTAGAGTTTGCGGTAGGTGGTATTGCGCTCGACCGCGACGCGGCCCATGTCACGCGCTTTTTCCTCGATCACATCGACCGGCACGAACTCGCCGGCGGTGCCGCCGGCCTGCGCCGTGATGCTCTCCTCCATCAGCGTACCCGAAAAGTCGTTGCATCCGGCCTTAAGGGTCAGCGCCGCGAGATCGACCCCGAGCTTGACCCACGAGGTCTGGATATTGTCAATCGCGCCGCGCAGGAACAGGCGTGCGAAGGCATACATCCTGAGATCGGGCAGACCGGTCTCGGGCGGCGTGACCAGTCCTTTGCGGAACAGGACCGTATTCTCATGGATAAAGCGCAGCGGCACGAACTCGGTGAAACCGTGGGTCTGCTTCTGAATATCGCGCAGCAGGCTCAGATGATTGACGACGTGACGCGGGCTCTCAAGATGACCGTACATGATCGTAGAGGTGGTCGGCACGCCGAGCGCATGCGCGGTGGTGATGATATCCACCCACGCGGCGACATCGACTTTCTTGTGGCTTAAGATCTCGCGCACGCTGTCGTCGAGGATTTCGGCGGCGGTGCCGGGAATCGAGCCCAGGCCGGTATCGCGGAGCATCCCGATATATTCCGGATAGTCCATCTGCACGCGCCGCGCGCCGTACATAATCTCCATCGGCGAGAAGGCGTGCACGTGAATCTCGGGGAACTCGTGCTTGATCGCGCGCAGCAGGTCGCGATATTTGAATGGCGGCATGTCGGGATTGATTCCGCCCTGCATGCAGATTTCGGTGGCGCCGCGGGCTTTGGCGTCGGCGACCTTGGCGAGGATGACCTCGTCGGCATGGTCGTAGGCGTCGGACTCCCATTTCTGGCGCTTGAAGCCGCAGAACTGGCATCCCACGAAACAGATATTGGTGAAATTGATGTTCCGATTGACGACGTAGGTGACTTCGTCGCCGACATCTTCGGCCCGCGCGAGATCGGCGCACTTGACGGTGGCGCGTAAGTCGTCGCCCTCGGCGGTGTAGAGCGCGAGTCCCTCGTCGGTGGTGAGCTCTTCGCGGCGGCGGCTTTTTTCCAGCGCGGCCCGCACGGTTCCCGACGCATGATTGATCAGGACATCGAGCGGAGTCGCTTCGATTTCGTTGACGTAGTCGCGAAGTTCGGCGAGGTTCACAAGTCACCTCCAGTCTCGACCGCCAGCCGGTTCACGCGCGGCGCGAGTACCGGGTCCAGCCATTCATCATTGATGTATTCGGGGTAGATTGCCAGCCGCTCGGCGAGCCGAAAACCCGCGCGCGCGCAGCGCTCGGCGAGCACCGCGATATGCGGCCACGGCGCCTCGGGGTTGACGTAGTCCTTGCTGAGCGGCGAGATGCCGCCCCAATCGTTGATTCCGGCGCTTAAGAACAGCTCGATCGAATTGGGCGACAGATTGGGCGGCGCCTGCACGTTCATCTTGCCGCCCAGCACCAGGCGCGCGGTCGCGATCGCGCGCGCCATCTCGAACTCGCCGGGCTCGGGCGCAGCGGCCATCGCGATGTCGGGCTTGGCGCGGAAGTTCTGGATAATCACTTCCTGAATATGACCGTGGCGCTCATGCGTATCGCGAATCGCGATCAGGCTCTGGGCGCGCTCGGCGGGCGTTTCTCCGATGCCGAGCAGAATTCCGGTGGTGAACGGGATCCTGAGCTCGCCGGCTTCGTCGATCATCTGCATCCGCAGCGCGGGATCCTTGTCGGGCGCGGCCTGATGGACTCCGCCGCGCGCGCGCAGCCGTGGCGAAATATTCTCGAGCATCAATCCCATGCTGGCGTTGAGCGGGCGCAGCGAGCGCATCTCGTCGCGCGTCATCAGGCCGGCGTTGGTGTGGGGCAGTAATCCTTCCGCGAGCGCCAGCTCGCAGGCGCGGCCGACGTATTCGATCGTGGTGCGGACGCCGAGCGCTTTGAGGGTCTCGCGATACTCGCGGAAACTGACTTCGGGCTTGTCCCCCAGGCACATCAGCGCCTCTTTGCAGCCGAGCTTGCGCCCCGCTCGCGACCATTGGGCGATTTCGTCGGGCATCATCGTCCATGCGCCGAGATCGCCGGGGTCCTTGCGGAACGTGCAATAGGTGCAGCGATCGCGGCACAGATTGGTGACCGGCAGGAACACCTTGCGCGAGTAGGTGACGTCGCGCCCCTTGGCCGCGTCGCGCAGCGTAGCGGCGGCACAGAGAACCGCGGGCAGCTCGTCGGCGGAGCATTCGATCAGCGCGATCGCGTCGGATTCGGACAGGCGGCGGCCCCCGAGCGCTCGATCCAGAATGTCGCGAACAGAATCGCGAATCGGAAAGTCCGCGGGGTTCGCGGAATGAACAGATTGCTCCAGTGCCATGACTGATCGCGGTTATAGGTCATCAAGTGTAGTGAGGCAACCAAGCCTCACGCGCGGGTGCGCGCACGCCGCGGCTTGCTCGCGAGCCGCCGCGTCGCCGCCGCCAGAGAGAGGCTCGCTTCGCGGAGCCGCCGCTCAAGCAGCCGTCGAAGTCCCGGATGCTGTTCGAGCAGCCGGTCGATCAGATCGTCGCCTTGTTCCAACGGATCGTCATCCTGCCCCAAAGGGACCAATTGAAGCGACGGCTTGCCCCGATTGCCCGGTGGCCGCCCAATTTTTAGCTCGCCGACTGCTTGCGGTTCCGGTCGCCGCCCGCGATGATCCAAACACGGTCGGGCCATGCGCCGATTTCTGCGCCTGACCGATTTTCGTACCCAATCGAACTGGACTGTACGGTGCCCTCTCTCCTATGCTCGTCTAGTCTATATGGTTTCTCGGAAAGGGAAAGCGTCGGACGCCGGTGACGCCGAGCATCTGTGCGAATGCGGAGCAGCGGTTCCGGCACATCTACGCGACTGCCCTGTCTGCGGAAGGGACAACGGCTGCCCAAACCTTAGGGCCGCAGAACTGAAGACCGAGATTGAGGCCCTCGACGCGAGGTTGCACGCAGCGGAAGTCTCGGCGGAAGCCAGGAATTGCCTGGACATACTGAACCAGTTTGGCGTCGCGGTCCTCGGTTCAAAGGCCGTCGTCGCACGTTCGTTGGGGGTACTTGACGATATCGTGATGTCGGACAATGTCGTCTGGGTGTCATACCACCAACAAGTAGCATCCGGCTCGAGAATGCCGGAAAATAATAAATGGGACCGAGGACGAACTGCCGCCGAATCGACGATACTGCCGAATTTTCATGATCGAATTTCCTACGCCGCGCTGTCGCTCGACGGAAGGGGCGTGACCGCGTTTGGTCCATACTCCATTGTGCTTAGGGAAGGCGCCACCGCACTTCGGGCTAGTGTTTTCGAGGAAAACTCATTCTTGTTTCACCAGAGGCACAAGGTTATAGCCGGTCAGCCCCCGCCTCCGGGTTACAGGGCGACTTGGTCGCAGCGTCACATTTTAGCGAAGTCGAAACTCCAACATCTGCTGACCGCATCCACCACGCCTGCCCGGTTCGCGGGTATACTGATAACGCAAGCTTCACGGGCGGAAAGCGCGGACTTCATCGAGGTACATATCTTCGGTGGGATTCACCGACGCGCGATCGAGCGTGTCATCGGTTCTAGTCCGAAATCTCGGGTAGACACGGTGCTCCTGAAACGTGTCGAACGCCGGCTTCGCGAGGTTGGCGCCACTCTGGAGGTGATTTGATGTTTGCTCTGGTGTCGGGCCAGGCGGCGGTCGCAGTCTGTATCCGCGGTGATTCAGTTTCGGTTTTTCGCGTCGACAGCAACGCCGAAGAGAGTGGATTTGCCATTTCAGTAGCAGATCAATTTCTGTTAGGCGCGAGTGATGTACTCACCCTTGAGGAACCCTCAGTAGATAAGATTCGGAGGTCCCTAGCGGTCGAGTGGTCGTTGGACCGAGCCGTGCGGCTGCTCTTGATGGCCGTAGACCCCCAAGAGAACGAACACGACGTGACGGAATTGGTCGACTGTCTAGAGGCCTTGCTCTCACAAGATCTAGTCGACCCATTGTTACAGAGACTCTGCAACGCGCCACTCCCACCCTCATCAGACGTCGTCCGTCCTCTCGAATTGTGTGAAGTCAGTGGCCTGGTCTTCCGAGTCGTTGCCGAGCTGGGTAAATTACAGCCTAGAATCAGAGAGGTAAGCGCGGCCTGGGACGCATTACCCCTTTCACTGTTTGGCGATGACAGTGAAAAGTCCTTGTTTAGAGAGGCCGCCTTGTCGGCCCAAGTGTTCTCCGAGGTAGCGCGGGCCAAAGAACTGGCGAAGGAAAATGAAGCACTCCTGAACGCCTACCGTCTCCTTGCCACGGAGCGGAACTATCGCGCAGTAGTCGCTGCTTGGGCCAGTGCCATTGGCCTGACGCCGACACCTCGAACGACAGCTCAGCGGTGGCGCGACGATCCCGACCACGACACCGGCGAAAGAAGCACCTCTGAGGTTGGTGGCTCTCGCGAGCAGTTCACCAACGTGATGCAGCAACAGAGCGCGATCGAGCAACTCCTTCGAAGGGGCGAGGAGGGGAAAGCGCGTGACTATGCCACGGAGCTAGTCAACATGCAAATCGCGCGACATGACCATGGATTTGCTGCGAAATCGCTTTGTCGACTCGCTCAGCTCGCTAAGTCACGTGGTCTACATTCACTGTCGCTCGAATGGAACGAGCGAGCCACCCAAATTGCCCCGGAGGACAGCTGGGCCCACATTCAGAAAGCGGACGCGTATCTTTACTACGGAAGACTCGACGACGCACAGCGTGAGTTCGACATCGCGAAGAATTTGGGTGAACGGTTCATGGCGGACACCGGTCACATTCGGATACTGCGCGCGCGGACGCAGTACGACGAGGTGCTGAAGGCAGTCGCGAAGGCGAGGATTGAGTATGCAGACGAGGACGAAGCTTTTGTCTTGTGGCATCACGAAGCTGACAGCCTACGAGATATGTGGCGACTGGAGGAAGCTCTGGCTGTGTACGGTGAGGCCGTCAAGCGCTTCTTCGACCAGCGCTCCCTGTACTGCGGCAAGGCAGCGGTACTCGTTCAACTTGGTCGTCCTGCCGAGGCGATCGACGTCTATACGACATGCATAGACATGCTCGGGGCCGAGGTCTGGTCGTTGTCCGGCAGAGCGCAGGCAATGCTGGAAATGGGGCTCATAAATGATGCGACCGCGCAGTACAAGATAGCGATAGATAAGTTTCCCGACGAATCGGTCCCACGCTGTGGACTCGCGGCGGTGCTGCATTTGGAGGGCAGTCACGAGGAAGCACTTAGAGCCTACAAGGAGGCTCGCAAGGATTTTCCATTCATCCCGGTGCCATACTCCGGGTATGCAGAGGTCCTCAAAGACACAGGCCAGTACGATCGCGCACTTGAAGAATACAATGCCGCGATTGAACGTTTCCCCTACGATTCGCGGTTGGTCAACGGCCGAGTGGGCGTGCTTAAGATAATGGGGCGATTTGAAGAAGCGCTGGCGGCTGCCGACGAAGCAACAGCACGCTTCCCGTTCGATCTTTTTTCGATGACAGGGCGGGCCGTTCTTCTGCGGGTACTTTCGCGCTTGGACGAGGCAATGGAAGTGTACGATAGCATCATGTCGCGGTGGCCGGGCTTCCTAGCGGCGCGACACGGGAAGGCATCGGTGCTGGTAGTTCAAAAGCGCTATCGTGAGGCGCTCCAACTTCTGCCGAGTGGTTCGCCAAAAACCATCGACGAGTGGATCGCTCACCACATACGAGGCATGGTTCTGCTGCGCACCGACCGAGTAAATGAAGCCCGGCAGCTCTTCGAGGAGGCTGCAGTGCGTGTGCCGTATTATGAGCAGCGGAGATACTTTCGTAATGCGCTCGCGATAGTGAGGTTGAAGGCACGCGAATATGAAGACGCCCTAGCTCAAGTTCAGCAGGCCCCTTCGCGAGGAATCGGTCCCGTCTTAATGCTACACGCGTTGGTCGGGTTGGGCCGTCGTTCGGAGGCGATCCGTGTCCATACTCAGCTTTTGAGTGAGCGCCTGCCACCAGCGGTTGGAGCCTTGAAGAACGAGTTGGCGTTACAACTTGGCCTGGAAAAGGGAAACTCATCGCATGATGAGCGGTGGTTGTTCGAACACGAATGTGAGGCCGTCCTCCTAGCCGCCTGAGAGTTCGCAGTTGGGCTTGCCGAGAATTTAGTGACTTTTGTGTCAAGCACGGTGCGATGTGTCTTTCGAGCCTTGGAGGAGCGGCGGAGTTGCTTAAGCCGGGCGCGACGAGGCCAGAGGGAGTCAGAGTTCGCGCTGAGCTGAGCGGTTATCCTAGCTTTGCCGGTTTCCGAAATGTCCAGAAGCGGACGCCGGTTTTTCCGGCGGCTTGGCCGTCGATGATCGGCTCGAACCCGTGGCGCTGATAGAAAGCGACGTTGCGCGGATTCTCGGTCTCCACGTAACAGAGATGGCCTTCGCGGCGCTCGCGTTCCAGTATCGGCGTGATCAACGCGCCGCCCAGGCCGTGGCGCTGGCGCGCCGGCTCGACGCCGAGCAGCAGCAGATACCAGTAGGGCTCGGTCATGTCGCGCTCACGCGCCTGGGCCTCGGGACCGACCACTTCGCGATAGCGCGCAATCGCGTCGGCGCCGACAAGGCTCGAAAGCTCATGGAGCCCGGCGGCTTGAATTCGCTCGCGCGTCCATTGGACATCTGGTGGTAGCCAGAGTGCGACGCTCTCCATAACACCCGGCGTCGTATAGACCTCGCCGGCGATAACTCCGAACCGGACCATCCGCGCGTAAAACGCTGGCATCACGCGCGCGCGCTCGGCGCGGTCGGGCACCGTGTAGGCGGACAGCGGATCATCCTGGAAAGCGCGCGCGAGCAGCGCACCGGCCTGCTCGACTTGGGATTCCCCCAGGCGCACGATTTCGCTCGTCGGGCACATTGGATGAAGTGTAACCCGAACTTTGCCCGATTGCCCACCGGCGGAGCGAGTTGGCGCAGTCACTGTACGGGCGCTTCACAGTCGCCTATGAATGAGTCGATAGCGACTCGCGCAAGTGATACAGGTGCCGCTATGGATTTTTCGCCGCTTATCCATACTTACTCAATCGTCGCGCGCGACCCCGCCACCGGAGAGCTGGGCGCCGCGGTGCAATCGCATTATTTCGCGGTCGGCGCCGCGGTGACGTGGGCCGAGGCCAACGTCGGCGCGGTCGCGACCCAGGCGATGGGCGACCTGGCCTACGGCAGTCGCGGGCTCGACTTGATGCGCCTGGGGCACAGCGCGCCCGAGGCTCTCGCGCAATTGCTCGCCGAAGACGCGGGACGCGAAACGCGGCAAGTCGCGATGATCGACGCGGCGGGGCGCGTCGCGGTGCATACCGGCGCCAACACGATCGAGGCGGCCGGGCACATCGCCGGCGAGAATTTTTCGGTGCAAGCCAACATGATGCTCAACGATCAGGTCTGGCCGGCGATGGCGCAGGCGTTCACGCAGACCGGCGGAGACCTTGCCGCCCGGATGCTCGCGGCGCTGGATGCGGCCGAGGCGGCCGGCGGCGATATCCGCGGCCGGCAGTCGGCGGCGCTGGTAGTGGCGAGCGGAAAGCCGGGCGCGAAGCCGTGGGAAAAGAACTTCGACCTGCGAGTCGACGACCATCCCGAGCCGCTGGCTGAGATGCGCCGGCTGCTGGGCCAAGGGCGCGCGATGCTTTATCGCGCGGCGGCTGGTGAGGCCGCGTCGCGTGGCGACTTGGCCGCCGCGTCCGAAGCGCTCGCGGCGGCGGGCCGCGTTGCGCCGGAGAGCGTGGAGAATATGTACTGGCGGGCGATCCTGATGGCTGTGTCGGGCCGGGTCGATGAATCACTGCCGCTTTTCCGCCAGGTCTTCGCGCACAATCGCAACTGGGCAATCCTGACCGAACGGCTGCCCAAGGCCGGACTGTTTCTCAACGATCCTGTGCTGCTGGCAAAGATCCGCACAGCGTTGGAATGACTATGAAGGTCGGTTCCAAGCTTTTTCCGGTTTGGCGCGTTGGAGTAATCTAAAAGTCCGGCACTTGCTCCCGGAAAAGCCGATGCCTGACTCCGATGACGCATCCACCAACGGCTCTCGCGTTGAATATGAGCTGCAGCTCTACTACTGGCTCAAGCTGATTCGCTCGTTTGAGGAGCGCGTCTCGCGGCTCCATCGCCAGAACAAAATCGTCGGCGGCGTCTATTCGGGCGCCGGGCAGGAGGCGATCGTCACCGGAATCTGCGCGCCGCTGCGCGACGGCGATTTCGTCGCGCCGCTCCATCGCGACTTGGGCGTGTTCCTGATGCGCGGGGTCGAGCCGGGACGCCTGATGGCGCAACTGATGGGCAAGGAGACCGGGCTGTCGCGCGGCAAGGATTCGTTCCTGCACGCGGGTGACCTGGAGCGCGGAATTTTCGGCTCGACCTCGATGCTCGGCTCGTCGCTGCCGGTTGCGGTTGGTGCGGCGCTCAAGTTTCAGATCAAGAAAGAGCCGCATGTAGCGATCGCGTTTTTCGGCGAGGGCGCGGCCTCGCGCGGCGACGTGCACGAGGCGATGAACTTCGCCGGCGTGCGCAAGCTGCCGGTGCTCTTCGTATGTGAGAACAATCGCTACGCCTATTCGACGCCGGTGGAGAAGCAGATGGCGATCGAGGATGTCGCCGACCGCGCGCCCGCGTACGGATTCAAGGGCCACGTATGCTCCGGCAACGACCTGCTCGAGGTGCTGGAAACCAGCGAGCGGGTGGTCGAGCGGATGCGCGAAGGGGGCGGTCCCGCGCTGATCGAATGCAAGACGTATCGCTACCGGGGCCACAGCGAGCACGATCCGGCGCTGTATCGCGAAAAAGAGGAATTGCTGCAATGGGAGAGCCGCGATCCGATTCCGCGCTTCGAGTTCTACCTGGAAAAGAAAGGCCACGACTTGCCGCGATTGCGCGAGTCGATCGACGAGCGGGTGCGCCAGGTGGTCCAGCAGGCGGTGGATTTTGCCGAGCAGAGCCCGCTGCCCGGACCTAAAGAAGCACTTGAAGACCTGTACGCGACCGCGGTCGGCCGCGCGGCGGCCAAAAACTGACCAAAAAACTGACGCAGATGGAAGCGACTTATCTCAAGGCGATCAATCAGGCGCTGCACGAAGAGATGCGGCGTGATGAAAATGTCCTGATGATCGGCGAGGACGTCGCCGAATTGGGCGGCGCCTTCAAGGTAACCGAGGGCTTGCTCGAAGCGTTCGGCGAAGAGCGAGTGATCGATACGCCGATCTCGGAGACGCTGATTGTCGGCGCCGGCGTCGGCGCGGCGGTGCTCGGGATGCGGCCGGTGCTGGAGATGCAATTCGGCGACTTTATCTCGTGCGCGTTCGATCAAATCGTCAACATGGCGGCCACGTTGCGCTACCGGCATGGGGGACGGGCCTCGTGTCCGATCGTGATTCGCACGCCGTCGGGCGCCGGGGTGCATGGCGCGATTTTTCATTCGCAGAATCCCGAGGCGTGGTTCACGCGGGTGCCGGGACTCAAGGTGGTCGCGCCGGCCACCGCCTACGACGCCAAGGGACTGCTCAAGAGCGCGATCCGCGACGACGACCCGGTGATCTATCTCGAACACAAGCGGCTTTACCGCAGTATCAAGGAAGACTTGCCCGAGGGCGAGTTCACCGCGCCGATCGGGGTAGCGGAAATCCGGCACGAAGGACGCGACCTTTCGCTAATCACCTACGGCGGCACGCTGCATCAGGCGCTCGACGCGGCGCGAATCGTCGCCAAGGAAGACTCGCTCCAGGTCGAAGTGCTCGATCTGCGCACGCTGCTGCCGCTGGATCGCGAGGCGATCCTGGCCACGGCGCGCAAGACCGGCAAGGTGCTGATCGTGCATGAAGACCGGCTGACGGGCGGAATCGGCGGCGAGGTCGCAGCTATAATCGCCGAGCACGCCTTCGACTTCCTGGACGGACCGATTCGGCGCGTCGCCTCGGCCGACACGCATAACGCGTTCAGCCCGCCGCTGGAAGAATTCATCCTGCCCAACACCGACAAGATCGTCGCAGCGATCCGCAGCCTGGCGGCGTACTGAGATGGCGCTCGAAGTGGTGATGCCCCAGATGGGCGAGAGCGTGGTCGAGGGCACGGTCGCCAAATGGCTGGTGAAAGAGGGCGACCGCGTCAAGGAAGATCAGCCGCTGGCGGAGATTTCGACCGACAAGGTCGATACCGAGATTCCCTCGCCCGGTGCCGGCGTGATCGCCAAGCTGCTGGTAGCCGAGGGCGAGACGGTTGCGGTGGGTGCGAGACTCGCGCTGATAGAGCTGGCGGGTGGCGCCGCCGCGGGTACGGCCGTGTCGGCCGTATCCGCCGCGGCCACCGCGCCGCCGCGCGAGCACGTGATGCCGCCGCCCGCTCGTCCGGAGGGGCAGCCGGCCAGTAGCAGCGCCCGCCCGCCGGCGAATCCGCCGACGGGCGCGCGCCGCTACTCGCCGGTGGTCCTCAAGATGGCCGCGGAGCGCGCGATCGATCTCACGCGCGTGAGCGGCAGCGGAATCGACGGGCGCGTCACCCGGCGCGACGTGGAGCGCTACCTGGAAGCGCAGCAGCAACCAGACGCCGTCGCGCCGCCGCCGCGACCCGGCGCCGTGGCGGCTAGAGCCGCCGCGGTGGCGGTTGCGCCTCCATCCGCGGGACCTGCGTTCCGGCCGCCGATTTACGAGCCGCGCGAGGGCGACGTGGTCGAGCCCTTCTCGCGGCGGCGCAAGGTAATCGCCGAGCACATGGTCTTTTCAAAGACCCATGCGCCCCATGTCGGCACGCTGGCCGACGTGGACATGACGCGCGTGGCACGCCTGCGCGAAGCGCACAAGAGGGCGTTCCAGATCAGCGAAGGCTTTGCGCTCACAATTTTACCGCTCGTCGCCGCTGCGACCGTGCGGGCGCTGAAGGAGTTCCCGCGCATGAACGCGTCAGTGGTCGGCGACTCATTGGTTATTCGCAAGACGATCAATCTCGGTATCGCGGTCGACTCGGAGGAAGGGTTGCTGGTGCCGGTGGTCAAGTCGGCGGAAGGGATGTCGGTGGTCGGACTCGCCCGCGAAATGGAGAAACTGCGGCGCAAGGTCGCCGACAAGCGCATCACCGGCGACGATCTCGCCGGCGGAAGTTTTACCCTTTCGAATCCGGGGCGCGAGGGCAACGCGTACGGGTTTGCGATCATCAATCAGCCGCAGGTTGGAATTCTCCGGATGGGCGAGTTGAAGAAGCGTCCGATCGTCGTCGAGGTTGACGGCGAAGATGCGATCGCGATCCGCACCATGATGTACCTCGCGCTCTCGTACGACCATCGCGTGATCGACGGTCTGCTGGGGAATCGTTTTCTCTATCGCGTGGCGCGAATTCTGGAGGAAGCTGACTTCGAGCTCTGATCGCGATGAAAGCGATGGCCGTAAATGCGCCGGCGCCGATTGAAACCAATCCGCTGAGCGCGATCGAAGTTCCGGTTCCGGAGCCGCGCGCCGGCGAGCTTTTGGTCCGCGTCGCGACGTGCGGCGTATGCCGCACTGACCTGCACGTCGCCGAGGGCGACCTGCCGCCGCGCCATCCACGGATCATTCCCGGTCATGAAGTGGTCGGCGTGGTCGAGCGATGTGGCGACGGATGCAAGCGCTTTCAGGCCGGCGATCGGGTCGGAATCGCGTGGCTGCGCGAGACTTGCGGCGCGTGCGTCTACTGCCGGCGCGGCCGCGAGAATCTGTGCCCCAATGCGCGCTTCACCGGTTACGATCACGACGGCGGCTACGCCGAGGCCGCGGTCGTGCGCGAAGAGTTCGCCTATGCGATCGCGGCCCCGCTCGGCGATGAAGAAGCTGCGCCGCTGCTATGCGCGGGGATCATCGGCTACCGGGCGATCAAGCGCGCCGAGGTGCAGCCCGGCGCGACGGTGGGGCTGTACGGATTCGGCGGTTCCGCGCACATTACGATCCAGGTGCTGCGCCACTGGGGATGCCGCGTGATGGTGATGACGCGCGGTGGAGAGGCGCATCGCGAGCTCGCCGAGAGCCTGGGCGCCGAATGGATCGGCGGCGCGCGCGAGCATCCGCCCCGGCCGCTCGACGCGGCGATTTTGTTTGCGCCTGCCGGTGACCTCGTGCCGCCCGCGCTCGAAGCTCTCGACCGCGGCGGAATTCTCGCGATCGCCGGAATCTACCTGAGCGCGATCCCGCCGCTCGACTACGAGCGCCAGCTCTTTTACGAGAAGGAGTTACGCAGCGTTACCGCCAACACTCGCGCCGACGGCGAGGAGTTCATGAAGATCGCCGGTGAGATTCCGATCCGCACCCATACCACGGCCTTCGGGCTGGGCGAGGCGAATGTCGCGCTCAACATGCTCAAGCACGACGCGATCAAAGGCGCCGCGGTCCTGCGGATCGCGTGACCAGGAGCCCCTCAATTTCTGCCGCCCGGAAAGTCGCGCCAAGAAAAGGCCGATGACGTGGTAGTGTCTCAGTTTGAGATGCTCGCGAGTGGGGCGAGCAGCAGAGGATCCGGGATTCCTCGCGCGGCATCGCCCCCGGCGCATGCCACGCGCGGAAATGACAGCCGTTGTCATTCTCGCGCGTCTGCGGTGTCCCGCGCCGGTGGCGATGGCGCGCGAAGAATCTCGAATCCTTTCTTCCACCGCCGACACCGCCTTCGAGGCCAAGAGGATAGATGCTGATTCTCGGTCTCGCCGCCGCCACTTATGTCTTTCTTTTATTCCTGGGATATGGGCTTGCGCGCCTGGCCCTGCCTCGGAGCCTCATTCTGTATCGCGCATGGCTTGCGCCTTGGCTCGGCTTGAGCGCTGCGGTCGTCCTGTTGGGTTGGTTGAGCCGCCTGGGTATGAGCGTCGCGAGCTCCATCTACCCGGTTATCATTGTGGGAGCGGCTCTCGCAGGCTGGAGCATTCTCCGCAACCGCCCGTCGCCGCCGGCGCTGTCGCGTCGCGACAGGCTCAAGTTGCCCTTTGCCGCAGCTTTCCTGATCACACTACTCCTGGCGCTGTATCCACTTCTGAGTCTCAGTCATCTACCGACTACAATCTCCCTGTTCAATTTCGATTCAGCCCGATTTGCGTTAGGAGCCGACTTCCTCAAGCACGGAAGCCTGCGTCAGCCTCCGTTGTATTACTCTCGAAGCCCGCTGACGGCTGACGTACTGGCAACAATCCAGGAACGGCCGGGTTCATTCCTGCTAATCAGCCTCTGCGGCCAGCTCTTTGGGCTGCCGACGTACCGTGTGTTCTTCGTCTTGCTCGCCGTGATAGTAGCGGCGACGACGCCCCTGGTCGGAGTTTTCGCCAGGGTGGCCGGTGGAAATCTTGCGGCGGTGCTGCTGGCGCTGACGCTGAGCGCGTTCAACGTCAATCAACTCTACTTCTTTTACCACGGGTTTGCCGGGCAGGTGTTTTGCCAAGGTTGTCTGATTACTGCATTCCTTCTGCTGTGGACCGCGGAGAACGATCGGGAACGCCGGGCCTTGAACGCTCTGATGATCGGCCTGGTAGTGTGTGCGATGTTCGACCTATACCCAGTCGGAGCGGCATTTTTCCTGATTCCCTACGGAGTGTATGCGTCGTTTCAGTTGTTGTCCGGCCGGGAGCCGAAATGGCTCGTCATTCGCCGATACTCCCTGCCGATCGCGATCGCGATTGGCCTGAATCCGTTTGCGTTCTGGCACGCCCAGGCTGCCATGCGCGGGGTCGGCGAAGTAGCCGCAGGCTGGACGCAGCCGCGATGGGCGCTGCCCGTGGACATGATCGGGTTGATGACGCCGGCTCACGTTCGAGGCTCGGCGCTCTACGGTTCGGAATCGCTCGCGGCCGCAGCCAGCATACCAATTGTCGGTTTTGCGATTTTGGGATTCCGGGCATGGCGCAATTGGCGTCTGACTATTTCGGTGGCTATGACGGTTGCCGGAGCGCTCTTGTACTTTTATGCCTTTCGACACTTCTCATATGGGTATCACAAGATCACGACGCTCTTTTCCTTTGTCATGATCGGCACCTTCTCCATAGGCGTGGCCAGGATCTTGAGGGAGCAGGTCGCGGGTTGGGTGCAACGGTACGCGATCACCGCAACCGTGGGCCTCGCTGCGGCCGGATGCCTGCTGGCAGCAAGCCCGCTGATCGGACTAATGGAACATACCGAATGGATCGTAACTCCCGATTTGGCCGAACTGGCAACGATCAGACCGCTCGCCGGGGCGCGCCCCATTCACATTTTAGACCTTTCGGATACCAGGGTGTGGGAGGAGCTGTGGGCGGCAGCCTTTCTCGATCCGGTCATGCTCCTTCCGGAGGCTACGGCTTCCGATGCGCCCCTGCTCGAACATCCGGATGAACTGACGCTGACCAACCGCGATGCCGACCCCGGGGCCTACGAGCAGGCCGCCGAGCTTAGGAAAGTCCTGTGGAAAAACGGAACTTACGCGCTCCTTGGGCCAAGCGCTGCCGGCCAACCGGCAGGCCACCCGTGACATCGCGGACCAAGGCCGACCTTGACCGGATAGTTGCGGGCGGCGGCTTCAGATCTCGCGCGGCAGGATTATCCATCCGGCTAGCGCGGCGAGCAGCAATGGAAGCACCAGCAGGAGCATCGTCCAGTGCCGCCCGTAAAAGTGATCGCGCGCTTCGTCGAGATGGAATTGGCGGGCTTCAGGCGGCGGCGAATCTACTTTGACCACGCTGGCGCCGCGGAAAAACGCCAGCCCCTTTTTGTAGGTCGGGAAACAGGCCAGCCGCAGCTCCACCTGGACCTCAGCGCCTCCGGCGCCGACTTCAACGTAGAAAGAGAGGTTCTGCCAGTCCGTCATGGGCCGTAACTCGGCCGACACGACGCCCAAATCGGTCAACGTCACGAGCGCGCCGTACAGCAGCTTGTCTTTGCCCTCGCAGGTGGCCTTGACCTCGGCGCCCACGTAGTACCATCCGGGGTCCAGATGCACCCATTGCGTCCAGCTCGCGGCGTTTTCGACCTGATTCTGGATTACCGCCATTCCCGGCTCGCCGCCTGAAGGCGGTATCCACATATGTTGAGTAGTGGGCAAATCGATCCACTCCTGGGGATGCCAATACTTGGGAGTGTTGCCGGTACCTTCTGAGAAATCACCATTACGCAGTAGATTCTCGGTAGTATTGGCTTTCGCTATTCCGGCCAGGGCCGCGGCGATGAGCAGCGCGGCGATTGCGGCCAGCGCGCGGGATCGAACCGATGCCGTCATATAGTTGCGCAACTCAGATCGACCGCGGCAGCATCGCCCATCCGGCGGCGGCGCCGATTGATAGAAAGATCGCGAGCAGCACCATCGTCCATCGCATCCCGCCATAGCGGGCGCGGACCTGATCGAGGTCAAAGAGCCTCGCGCGCGGCGGGGGAGCGTCGACCTTGACCACCGCGGCGCTGCGGAAAAACGCCTGCCCGACCTTGTAGTCAGAGGGACAGACCAGCCGTAATTGGAGCTCGACGTCGGCGCCGTCCGGGCCGACCTTGAAGTAAAAGCCCTGGTCCTGCCAATCGTGGCTGGGCACCAGGTCCGGCGATACCACGCCGACGTCGGCGAGGCTGATCAGCGCGCCGTAGAGCACCGAGTCCTTGTCTTTTTCGCCGCACACCGCTTTGGCCTGCGCGCCCGCGTAATACCATCCGCGCTCGAGATGCAGCGATTGGACCCAGGCCGTATCGTTAGCGATCGGATCGCTGATCGAGACCAGGCCGGGTTCGCCGCCGGACGGCGCGATCCAGAAAAATTTGGTGTCCGGCAAATCAACCCAGCTCATCGTATGCCAATCGGCGGCTTCATTGCCGTGGCCCTCCGCGAAGTCGCCATTGCGCAAAAGATTTTGCGCGCCAGCCGAATCGGCAATCGCCAGGATCGCGACGCCGATCAGCAACAGGGTTAAAAAGCGGGGCGAATCGCATGAAGGCGTCAAATCCAAGGTCCTTCCTGTGTCATTCTCGCGCGTGGCTGCCGCGCGAAGAATCCCGGATTCTGGCTGCGGGCGCTGCTGGCTTAAGTCCTTCCACGGGATGCGGCTCAGCGGAGCGGAAATCCGGGATTCTTCGCGCGCCAGACAGAGCAGACGCGCGAGAATGACAATCGTGAAGGGCGCGCTTGCGACCTGGGTTAAACTGACCGACTGCCATCAATTTCTGCATCAATTTCTAAATGAACTCCAATCGCTGACGGCGTCGGTCTGATGGAGCCACATGCGCGCGTCGAGCGCGGCGGAAGAGATCGGTAGTCCGGTCCAGATCGGATAGAAGTAGACGAACGCGGCGAGCCCGCCGGCCATAACCGCGGCGCACAGCGGCTGGCCGAGATTCCACGATCGCCACAGCATCACGCCAGCGACCGCGATCAGCAGCCCCATCGCGATCAGTCCCTGTGTGCCGCCGATCGCGAGCGCCACCGACGGTAGCAATCCCGCGACTATCAGGGCCTGCTCCCAAGGGCGCGCCCGGCCCTGCCAGCATTCGCTCAGAATCGCGCCCAGCGCCACATATGCCAGGTACTGAGAGGGCATGTAGTGGTATATATACATCGGGCGCGTAATGCCTATTTCAATGAGTAAATATGCGAGGTAGCCACTGACCAGGAAGGCGCCGGTCATATTGGGCCGCGATATCAAGCGGATGGCGTAGATCCCGATCGCGGCGAGCGAGGCCCACCATACGATCGGATTGGGCCCGAACCAGATGATCGAAAGGTCGCCGCTGTCCAGCGTATCTTTCCAGTAGATGAACGGATGCAGCAGCAGCGGCCAGCTCCACCATGGCGACGCGCGATTGTCAAAGGCGCCAAAGGTCCGCCCCTCGTACCACAGTACATCGCTGACATAGTGCCAGAGCGCCTGCACGCCGCCCCAATGGAGAAAGAGGTAGTTGGGCATAAATGCGGCTATGTAGCCGAGCGCGGCGGTGAATCCGACCAGCAGCGAGGCGCCGAGGACGAGCTGGTTGCGCTGGCGAGGCGCGCGCACCCACAGGCCGTAGCCGAGGAACGCCATCACGAGCAGAAAGGTCACGCCGGGCAGGAGCAGCTTTGCACCGAGGCATAGGCCGAGGGAAATTCCCAGCCACAACAGCGTGCGCCGCCCGTGGCCGTGGTTGAAGTCCTGGAGAAAGACAAAGAGCAACAGGTAGGAGAGGGCGGCGAGCGCCAGATAGACGACCTCGAGCACGCCGGTCCGCGAATCGACCAGGAACAGGCCGTCGAGGATGATGAACGATGCGCCCAGCGCGGCGGCCAGGCGCGAAGCGAACAGGCGGCGGCCGAGCAGGTAGGTGACAGCGACCAGCGAGGTGCCGACCGCCGCGACCGAGAAGCGCCAGGCCCACGAATGCGCGGGGCCGAACGCCCACATCCCCAGCGCCATCAACTCGCGCGCCAGCGGCGGATGAGGATCGATATATTGCTCGCCGCGCAGGTAAGTGCCGGCCTGGCCGACAAAGTTGCCTTCGTCGAAAACCGGCGAATCCGGATAGCCCAGCCGCCAGAAGCGGGTCGCCGCGGTGATCGCGGTGAGCGCGATCAGCACGGCCGTGTCGATCGGCGACCATCTTTCCAGCGCCGCGGGCGTAGCTGCGCGATCGGCGGCCGGTTCGGGTTTCATTTTGCCCGCGACGGATTTCATTTCACGCATCATTGTGAATCGTGAGGTGCCGGCGCAAGTGGCGGACCTGAAATGCCGGTGCAATGCGGGGTAGTGGGTCAATTCGGCTCAGTTGAAAACGCCTCCCTCACGGCTGTCATTCTCGCGCGTGGCATGCGCCGGGGGCGATGCCGCGCGAAGAATCCCGGATTCTGGCCGCGGCCTTCCTACGCTTCGGGCAAGTCTCTCCGCCGCGGGCTAGTCGTCGCCCATGAAAGCGGCTCCCGGAGCAGAAATCCGGGATTCTTCGCGCGCCAGGCAAAGCAGACGCGCGAGAATGACATAGGAAGGCTTTGGATCTGCAACCCGATTGAAACTGAATCGGCGCCAGACCCCTCCGTTCATCAAACTGATCTACTACCGACGACACGCGTGATTCGTTTGACAACGCCGCCCGCAGTACCTACTCTCCGCTCAATCTACTTGCCGAAGATTGCGCCAGGGGAGAGAGTCCCGCATGGAGACCGAGGGCGACGCCGGTCGCTTGAGCCCGCGAAGGGAAGCATATCCGGTCAGTGACCGGAGCGCGGGATTCGGTCCGCTTTTCTTCCGTAGCGCCGCCGGAGCCTGCCCGGTAGTGTCTCAGTTTGGCCTCGAAGGCGGTGTTGGCAGGTGGAAGAAAGGACTCGGGATTCTTCGCGCGCCAGACAACGCAGACGCGCGAGAATGACAACGGGAAAGCTTTTTCTGTCATTCCCGCGCGTGGCTGCCGCGCGAGGAATCCCGGATCCTCTGCTGCTCGCCCCACTCGCGAGCAGTCTCAAATTGAGACACTGCCGCCTGCCCCGAGTCCGATCGAGGGGCGCCGGTGCTTGGCAGGGCGCGCGTTCTGGCGCCACGGCCATCAGGATCGAAGCGATTGGGCGCACGCGCGCCGTCGTCGTCCGGGGTCGCCGATAAGGGGGCCAGATGGGACGCGCGGTAATAAGCACCTGCAAGCGCGCCTGGTCGGGCGCCGCGCGGCGGCCTTCATCGTCTTGCTCATCGCGCTGGTGCCGGTCTGCGTCGTGCTGATTCGGTCGGCGCTGAGAGCGGAGTCGCCGACACCGATAGTCGTCAACACCACGGATGACCCAAACACCGACGTAACTCACTGTGGCCTGCACGATGCCATCACGGCAGCCAACAGTGGCTCGGTCACGCCCGTGAACGCATGTGTCGCCAGCGGCAGCGGCACCGACATCATCAATTTCGACTCCAGCATCGCGAACCAGACGATCACCTTGGGCAGCAGCCTTCCCACGATTCCCAACCCCGAGAATCTGACGATCGATGGCACCACGGAGTCGATTACCGTCGACGGCGCCAGCTCCTTTCAGATCCTCGCGGTGAATTCGGGCGCTACGCTCACCGTGAATAATCTGACTCTTGCCGACGGCATCACGGGCAGCGGCGGAGCCATCTCGAACTCCGGCACGCTGACCGTCACCAACAGCACCCTCTCAGACAACGCTGCGTCGGACACCGGCCCCGGCGGCGGCGGTGGCATCTACAACCTCGGCATGCTGACCGTCACCGGCAGCACCTTTTCCGGCAACGACACCACCGGATCAGACTGGCTTCGGCGGCGGCATCGATAATAACGGCGGCACGGCGACCGTAACCAACAGCACGTTCTCGGGCAACTACTCGACGAACGGCTTCCACGCCCGTGGCGGCGGCATCTTCAACGCGGGCACGCTGACGGTCAGCAACAGCACTTTCTCGAGCAACAACGGGTCGCAAGGCGGCGGCATCAGCAACGTGGACTCGGCAACGGCAACAGTCATCAACAGCACCTTCTACGACAACAACGCGGGCTACAACGGCGGCGCCTTTCATAACCAGTATTCGGGCGTGCTGACGGTCACTAACAGCACCTTCTCCGGCAACAGCGCGCCTTCCGGCGGCGGCGTCATCTACAACGGCAGCGCCACGGCGACCTTCTACAACAGTATATTGGCGAACAGCTCCTCCGGCGGAAACTGCACTACTTTGGACGGCAGTTCGGTGCCCACCGACGGCGGCTACAACATCTCCAGCGACGCCACCTGTAGCTTTGGCGGCACGAGCAAGAACAGCACCAACCCGCTGCTCGACCCCAATGGTTTGGAGAGCAACGGCGGGCCGACGCAGACTATCGCGCTGGAAGCGACCAGCCCGGCGATCGATGCGGTTCCCTACACGAGCTGCGTCACGCCCGCCGACGTACAGTTGACCACCGACCAGCGCGGCTATACGCGGCCGGGCTTCCCGGGGCAGACCTCGTGCGACATCGGCGCGTTCGAGTACACGCCGCTAATCGTCAACACGACCCTCGACGATAGCACCTCTCACGATGGGCTTTGCAGCCTGCGGAAGGCGATCAACAACTCCAACAGCTTCGGCACGGATACCACCGGCGGCGACTGCATCGTCGCCGCCGACATCGACACCATCCTGTTCAGCGTCAGCGGCACGATCACGTTGGGCAGCAGCCTTCCGGCGATTCAGAAGACTCTGACCATCGATGGCACCGGGCAGTCGATCACGATTGACGGCGCCAACTTTTACCAGATCCTCACCGCATACGGCACGCTCAACCTGAACGATCTGGTTATCGCGCACGGAAACGCGAGCTCCGGTGGTGGAGCGGTTCTCAACGAAGCAACGCTGAACGCCACCAACGTCACCTTTGCGGGCAATAGCGCCGCGTCGAACGACGGCGGCGCAATTTACAACGACCTCCTATCCACGGCAAACGTCACCAACTGCACGTTCGAGGGCAATAGCGCATACGTCTACGGCGGCGCGATCATTGACTTCCCCGATAGCGAAATGACGATTACCGGCAGCACCTTCTCGGACAACGGCGCCGGTGACGCCGGCGGCGCGATCTTTGCCGACGACGACACGCTGAACGTTACCAACAGCACCTTTTCGGGCAATATCGCTTACGGCTCCTCCGGCGGCGCCATCGAGAACGCCGGCACGCTGACCGTCCTCAACAGCACCTTCGCGGGCAACAGCGCTTTCGACGAGGATGGCGGCGGCATCAATAACAATTTGAAAGCTACGGTCACGAACACGATTCTGGCGGGCAACACGGGCGGCAACTGCGGCGGCGGTACGGTCACCGACGGCGGCTACAACATCTCCGACGACACCTCGTGCGACGCCAGCTTCTCCAGCCCCAGTCAGAACAGCACCAATCCCGAGCTCTCCACCAGCGGATTGCAATTCAACGGCGGGCCGACGCAGACCATCGCGCTTCAAGCAGGCCCGGCGATCGACGCGGTTCCGCTCACGAACTTGACCTGTCCCGCCACCGACCAGCGCGGCCTGCCGCGGCCCGACCCTGAACCCACCCCTGAGACCGCCTGCGATATCGGCGCGTACGAGTCGGGCGAGAACCCGAGCTGCACTCCGCCGCCCGCCGACATGACCGATTGGTGGCCGGGCGAGGGCAACGCCAACGACCTCCTTAACGGCACCAACAACGGCACCGCGAGCGGCGGCGTGACCTACACCCCGGGCGAGGTCGGCGACGCGTTTACATTCGACGGGACGGGTTCGGTCGATTTCGGAGACGACACGAGTCTCCAGATTTCAGGCAGTAATTTCTCCCTCGACGCGTGGGTGGAGTTCAATGCGCTTGGCACCGAGATGTCGATCGTTCGACAAAATGGCCAGCACGTCCAATTTTGACGGATGGCGGCTGATCAAAACGGGCGATAATCATTTCGAGTTCTGCTTTGGCGGCGGCGGCAGCACCAATGGATGCACCGTTCCTTCGTCCACCGAGGTGGAAAGTCTCACTACCGCTACGGCCGGGACCTTCTATCACGTGGCGGGCGTCAAGACCGCCAGCGCCATCTCGATTTATGTGAACGGCGCTCTGGAGGCGACGAACACGGGCTTCGGCACGTTCACGGACAGTGGCACCACGCACCTGACGGCCGGCAGCAACGCGGGAAGCGCGGCGTTCATCAACGGGCAGATCGACGAGATCGAGCTGTTCAACCGGGCGCTGACCGCCGCCGACTTGCAGCCGATTGTCGAGGCGGGCCCCGGCGGCAAGTGCGCACCTCCGCCGACCCCGACTCCAACCGCATCGCCGACGCCAACTTGCACTCCGACCCCAACTCCGACCCCAACATGTACTCCGACGCCAACCTGCACCCCGACGCCGACATGCACTCCAACGCCAACTTGCACGCCGACACCGACCTGCACCCCGACGCCAACCTGCACCCCGACGCCAACCTGCACCCCGACACCAACCTGCACCCCGACGCCGACATGCACTCCATCGCCGACCTGCACCCCGACGCCGACATGCACTCCAACGCCGACGTGCACCCCGACACCGACTCCGACGCCTACGCCAACTTGCAGCCCCTCGCCGACCCCGACCCCGACTCCGACACCCACGCCGACTTGCAGCCCATCGCCGACCCCGACTCCGACACCTACGCCGACTTGCAGCCCATCGCCGACCCCGACTCCGACACCTACGCCGACCTGCAGCCCATCGCCGACCCCGACTCCGACACCTACGCCGACCTGCAGCCCATCGCCGACCCCGACTCCGACGCCTACGCCGACCTGCAGCCCATCGCCGACCCCGACTCCGACGCCAACGCCGACTTGCAGTCCATCGCCGACCCCGACGCCAACGCCGACTTGCACCCCGACACCGACCCCGACGCCCACGCCGACACCAACACCGACACCAACACCGACACCAACACCGACACCAACACCAACCCCGACACCGACACCGACACCGACACCAACCCCAACTCCAACACCGACACCTACGCCGACCCCGACGCCAACCCCAACACCAACTCCAACACCGACACCTACGCCGACCCCGACACCAACACCAACACCAACACCAACACCTACACCTACGCCGACACCAACCCCGACTCCGACGCCAACTCCAACGCCCACACCAACCCTGACACCTACACCGACACCGACACCGACCCCGACACCGACTCCAACACCAACTCCAACCGCTTCGCCAACTCCCAGCCCCACGCCGTTCCCGTGCAACGCTGACCCGGGCGGCTACCCGGTCGCGCACTGCGCGGCGCTCGGACCCATCAGCAGCGGGACGAGCCTAACGGGCAGCCTGACGATGAACGCCGGCGACCTGCTCTCGGTCGCGGTTTCGGAGGCAGGCACTATCAGCGGGAGCACCTCGGTCGCGGGTGTGAGCGGATGTGCGGCTACGTGGACGCTGGATGCGGTGGGGAACTCGTCCGGATGGGGCAGCGGGACGGTCTTCCACGCTACTTCAAACACGACCAGTTCGTGCGTCATCACGGTGACGCTGGCGAGCTCGAACCCAGCTTCGGGAACAGCCTACGATGTTCCCTACGGAACGGCGACGGTCGATACCCTCGAAACGCAAACGAGCTTCCCGGTTCCGGCGCTCAACCCGGACCTGAGCACGGGAATCTCCGACACGAGCAACGCGCTGGATGTGCTGATTACGGCTCTGGGAGCCTATACGACGGGCGGAACCTGGAACGGCGCGTTGGTAGACAAGAACGGTACGGTCGTCGATGACGGGCCGCACGACGAGGTCGATTTCCTGGGCGACCAGGGCCATCAACTGCTGACCACCACCGGCAGCTACGGCGTGTCACGCACCATCACCGGGACTGCGGCCGGCGGGGCGGCTTTCGTCGCATACGAGCTGCGCCCGTCACCGACGCCTGTGGCTACGGCCTCGCCGACGCCGTCTCCGACGCCTACGCCTTCCCCGACACCAACGCTGACCCCGACGCCGTCTCCGACGCCAACGCCATCCCCGACGCCAACTCCAACACCTACACCCACATCGACGGCGACTCCAACTCCGACTCCGACGCCAACCCCCGCTCCAACACCTACGCTAAGCCCGACGCCTACGCCCACATCGACGGCGACTCCAACTCCGACACCGACGCCGACGCCAACCCCCACGCCGACACCAACTCCGACACCCACACCTACACCGACTGCCACACCGTCTCCGACGCCTACGCCGACCCCGACTGCTACACCGACGCCAACACTCACTCCCACGCCGACACCGACTGGGACGGTTACGCGGACACCAACACCTACCCCGACGCCTACGCCTACGCCGACACCAACTTCGACCCCCACGCCGACACCAACTGCGACGCCGCTGCCGGGTGTGTGCAGCGCTGACGCGGGCGGCTACCCGGTCGCGCATTGCGCGGCGCTCGGACCGATCAGCAGCGGCACGACGCTGACGGGCAGCCTGACGATGAAGACCGGCGACCTGCTCTACATCGCAGTCTCAGAGGCAGCCACGATCAGCGGGAACACGCTGGTCACGGGCGTGAGTGGATGTGCGAGCTCGTGGACGCAGGATGCAGTGGGGAACTCGTCCGGATGGGGCAGCGGGACGGTCTTTCACGCGACCTCGGACACGACCAGTTCGTGCACCATCACGGTGACGCTGGCGAACTCGAACGCGGCCTCGGCAACGGCCTACGATGTTCCTTTCGGAACGGCGACGATCGATACCCTGGCCATGAAAACGAGCTTCCCGGTCCCGGCGACGAACCCGGACCTGAGCACGGGAATCACCGAGACGAGCCACGCGCTGGATGTGCTGATTGCCGCTCTGGGAGCCTATACGACGGGTGGGAGCTGGAACGGCGCGTTGCTCGACAGCAACGGCACGATCGTCGATGACGGGCCGCACAACGAGGTCGATTTCCTGGGCGACCAGGGGCATCAACTGCTGACCACCACCGGCAGCTACGGCGCGTCACGCACCATCACCGGGAGTGCAGCCGGCGCGGCGGCTTTCGTCGCGTATGAGCTGAGCCCGTCGCCGACACCTACTCCTACGGCCTCGTCGCTCCCGACTGCGACGCCGACGCCGGGACCGACCGGGACACCAGGCCCTACGCCGACTCCGACCCCGACGCCCACGCCTACGCCGACATCAACCCGTACCCCTACGCCGACACCGACCCCCACGCCGACGCCTACGCCGACGCCAACTGCGACGCCGCTGCCGGGTGTGTGCAACGCTGACGCCGGCGGCTACCCGGTCGCGCATTGCGTGGCGCTCGGACCGATCAGCAGCGGCACCACACTGACTGGCAGCCTGACTGTGACCAGCGGCAACCTGCTCTACGTCGCAGTCTCAGAGGCAGCCACGATCAGCGCTAACACGCTGGTCACGGGCGTGAGCGGATGTGTGGCTACGTGGACGCAGGATGCGGTGGGGAACTCGTCGGGATGGGGCAGCGGCACGGTCTTTCACGCGACTTCGGGCACGAGCAGTCCGTGCACCATCACGGTGACGCTGGCGAGCTCGAACCCGGCCTCGGCAACGGCCTACGATGTTCCCTTCGGCACGGCGACGATCGATACCCTAGCCATGAAAACCAGCTTCCCGGTTCCGGCGACGAACCCCAACCTGAGCACGGGAATTGCCGGGACGAGCAACGCGCTCGATGTGCTGATTGCCGCTCTGGGAGCCTATACGACAGGTGGGAGCTGGAACGGCGCGCTGATCGATAGCACCGGTGCGATCGTCGATGACGGGCCACACAACGAGGTCGATTTCCTGGGCGACCAGGGGCATCAACGGTTGACCGCCACCGGCAGCTACGGCGTATCACGCACTATCACCGGGAGTGCAGCCGGCGGGGCGGCTTTCGTGGCGTATCAGTTGAGGCCGACGCCAACTCCAACGCCGTGAGCAGATGAACTGGGAGCAGGGAAAGACGAAAATCACAGGCTGAAGCCTGTGCCACGTCTACTAACGGCCGCGCGCCGTGACCGATACCTGCGCGGTCAGATGCTTGGGGTCGCCGGTTGCGATGTTGACTGTCTGCCGGAAGGTGCCCGCGCTCGCGGGCGCAAACTCAACGCTCACCTTCCGGGTCTTGTTATGAGTCAGACTGAATCCGCCGGCCCCGAGGGTCACGGTTAACGGCGCGACAATCCCGCTGGCGTCGACGTCGCCGCTGAGCCTGCCTTTGCCGACGTTCTTAATAGTGAAGGAAAGCGCCTCGTGCTTGCCCGCGCCGCTCTTGAGGGTTGGGAACTTAAGCGTGTGAGTCGAGATCGAGAGCTCCCCGCCTGCTGGTATGGGCGTCGGTGCCGATGTAGCCGTTGCGGTCGGCGTAGCCGTCGGAGTTGATGTCCCGCTCGGCCCTGGGGTGGCCGTTTGGCCTGCGGGGGTTCCAGGGACGATCGCTATTCCCGCAGCTAAAATGAGTTCTGTGGCGGGTCCCTCGATGGTAGCGCTCGGCGCGAGATCTCCGTTGCTACCCCCTGGATAGACCGTCACGGAGTACTGCTGATAGTAGAAATTCGTGACGTAGATGTTCCCGCTGGTGTCCAGGGCAATACCTTGGGGATATTCGAGGCTCGTATTGAAACCGGCGATAGTCGAACTCGGCGCGACGTTCCCATTGCTCCCGGCCGGATAGATCGTCACCGTGCTATCGTAGTCGTTCGCGACGTAGATGTTGCCGCCGGCGTCCAGCGCGATACCAGCGGGGAAGGCGAGACCCGTATTGGAACCACCGATAGTCGAACTCGGCGCGACGTTGCCGTTGCTTCCTGCTGGATAGACCGTCACCGTGTTGCCCACGTAGTTCGCGACGTAGATCTTGCCGCCGGCGTCCAGGGCGATACCTTCGGGATAGTGGAGGCCCGTATTGGAACCACCGATAGTCAGGCTCGGCGCGACGTTCCCGTTGCTCCCGGGCGGATAAACCGTCACGGTGTCGCTGCCATTGTTCGCGACGTAGATGTTACCGCCGGCGTCCAGGGCGATAGCATATGGATCGTCCAGACCCGTGCCGGAACCGCCGATAGTCGAGCTCGGCGCGACGTTGCCGTTGCTCCCGGCCGGATAGACCGTCACCGTGTTGCCATCGTAGTTCGCCACGTAGATGTTGGCGCTGGCGTCGAGGGCGATACCAAGTGGATCGTCCAGACCCGTATTGGAACCGCCGATAGTCGAGCTCGGCGCGACGTTGCCGTTGCTCCCCGCGGGATAGACCGTGACTGTGTCGATGCCCACGATATAGCGGCCGGGATTTGTGACGTAGATGTCGCCACTTAGGTTGCCAGGAATCGTACCGGCCGCGGCGCCGATAGATGCGCCCCAGCGCGGCGCGAACGCCAGCATTGCGATCGCTGCGGCGAGCGCGCCACCGAACAGCGCACCGACGCGCGCAAGCGACCCCTGCAGATCAGACTTCGGCCGCATCAAAATCTCCATCCCCGGTAAGCCTCACGCCTCGCACCGCCTTAGCCGGGACTTTCATTTGGAACTCTTATTCAGGCTCCACTCATACATGAGACGGCCTGCGTTTGCATCGGTGCCGCGCCGGTGTGGCCGGCGCGCCCCGGCTTGAGGAGGGTGCGCGCGGGCTCCCGCGAGTTCGGGGCACCGGAAAGGCCGCGAGGTGGACCTGTTCGGGCTGATTCTGCGGATTTCTCTCCGCAGGGAGGTGACACGCGCCCCTTCGCCGATCCGCCGGCCGAGCGGCAAGACTCGATCCCAAGGAGTGGCACACGATCCTCGATCACTTCTTTGAGCCGCATCTCGGCGATCGTGCGGAACGGGTCCTTGGCTTTTGATTCGCGGGTTGTTCTAGAGTGCTCACATGCACCTGGGAGTCATTCCCGGCGACTACTTCAATTTAGCGCATCACTCGGTGAGAACGTGAACAAGCTCAGCATCGTCGAGGCTGATCTCGCCGAGCCTCAACATCAGGCAATAGTGCTTGAGATGACGCGTGACTACGCTCGAGATCCGATGGGCAACGGGCGCGATCTTCCTGAAGCCGTCCAGAAGTCGTTGGTCGACGGCCTGCGCGAACACCCGACCACTCTCATCTTCCTCGCGTTCGACGAGGATCGGCCCGTCGGCATGGCCACATGCTTCGTCGGATTCTCGACCTTCGCCGCACGCCGCATCATCAACATCCACGATCTCCACGTCCCCGCGGAGTTCCGGCACAAGGGCATCGGTCGGCGCCTGCTCGAAGCGGTGGAAGCCAAGGCGCGACTGCTCGATTGCTGCAAGCTTACTCTTGAGGTGCAGGAGAACAATCGCGTCGCCTTGGCCCTCTATCGGCGCTTCGGTTTCGCCGGCGGCCAGTACCAAACCAAGGCTGGAGGAGTTCTCTTCCGAGAGAAGAAGCTTCGATAGGAGCTGGCTGACAAGGCGCCCAGGGCGACATGCCGAGAGAAGACTGAGTGACTGAGAGAGGGACTCGGACCGTTCACCGAGATTCAGGTGTCCAATCGTAAAGCCCGGGTCCATGCAGCCACATCCGGACGTCGGAAAGAGGATTGCGAGATCGGGAGTCTCATCCAAATCGGCACAAAGGAGACGAACTCGGTCCGGCAACAGTCTGTGATCTTCGGCGTTCTCAGGGGGAGCCCGCGAAATTCGTGCCGTGTGCGCGGGTTCCCGTGCGCGATGCTGTAGAACGCAACTGATTCCGAAGGTCTAGGGCCTTGGCGGGAAAGGCATGCCGCCGGTTGCCGGCCCCGTTTGCGGTGGGTCTATTGCGCCAAGCCTGGCCTTCAACTCGGGAAACTTCGGGCCCGCGTGCCACAGAACTTGCCCTTGAAGTTTCTCCACGAGAAGCGTCAATCCGCTATTCGAGGTGCTGAGATAGACGAGCATCCCGTCCATCGAGGGAGAGAACTTCACCAGAAAGCCCAGCGAGCGTTCGAAGCGCGGCCGAATTCGATCCGTTGGAACCGAATGACCTCCGCTGGCTACGCGGTTGGCTACTCGTGCCTCGGAAACGGCGGCACTCTCCAGGGCAAGATAGATCATCCCGAGCTTGTAGCCTTGACTTCGGGCCTCCTGGAGGATCTGCTCATACTTGTTACTGCTGAGAACGGTTTCAGCGACGACATTCACTCCGGCCGCTATGCAATTCCGAGCTTGAGCAAGAATCTCATTCGCCGCCCAGAGGTTCGCCTCGTCCGCGCTGGCTTGCGGGTTCCCGAGGGCGTATTGCTTTGCGAGATCGTCCGGGTTCAAGAGCCGCGCCGGACCGTTCGGGAAAAGTTTCAGGGCATTCTGGAAATCGGCAGCGCCCGTGAGCGTTGTCTTACCGGCCCCGTTTGGGCCTGCGACCAAGATCAGCCAAGGCAAGAGGGGAGGCTTATCTTAGCTTGAATCTTGGATCCTCTTTATCAGAGGGAGGATCCTCGGGTCTGATCCCGAGCGAATGAAGACGGGCCTTGGCCGCGCAGATCGCACCGTTTGCGACCTCAGCGAGCCATGCGGCGCCTGAGTGAGAGAAGAACCCGGCGAAGGTCATATTGTCTTCGGAGTGTCGCTCGCTGGTCTCGCCCACTTTGGCAGAGCGGGCACGTTTGGCGGGAGCCGAACCCATAAATTCAGCGTAGTCCAATCGCTGAGGTTTGGACAGAGGGACATTGTCGGCTCGAAACGCCCATTTTGGGCTTGAAATTCAACAGATTCTCCCTACGAGGTCCGCGCAAAAGTCAGCCAAACTTTGGTGCGGCTACCAGACATTGCGGGATCCCGAGATTCGGCGGGAGTGAGGGGGTGTGTGCAAAGTGGCTGCGCCGTCGTCGGAGTTTTGATCGGGTGCGGCGAGTTATACCAGCCGGCAATACGCCCCGACGGGGCGGGTGCATGCGCGATGCTTGCCCCCCGGTGTCACTGGCCCCAGCCATAGCTGCTCGACCTCGATCAGAAGACAGCGCAGTTCGGTCGACGCTATCCGGCACCCGTTGATGATGCGGAGGTACGTGGGGTAGTCGCAGATGTCCTTGATCCGGCGGACGCAATGGACTTCCGCGAGGATCGCGGCGTTGTCTCGGAACCGTTCGCCCAGGCCGTCCCAGAGGCCGGCGTCGATTGGCGGATGAAGCGATTCCTTCAGGCCCGGCAGGCCCATCCCGCCGACGTAGGCCGCGGTCTTCAGGTACACGTTAATCAGCTTCGCGGCCCAACCGACTCCGACGCGTGGGTCGCGCGCGCATAGAGCGTGAACCGCCGCCTGGTGCCAAGCATCAAACTCCGCCGTGGTGATCCGCTCCGATCCGCGAAGGACGTCTCGGAACTGGACGCTATCAAGCAACGGGTAAACGTCGACCTTCGACTTTAAAGGCGAGCCCGAGCGGAGGGCAGAAAGCGCTGTCCATTTGGCGAAGTCGAGAACTATCCCCTCGCGGCACTCGCTCATATCGTCGTTCCTGCTGTTGCCGAGTTTCAGTCCTAATCTAGACCTTTGGGCGGAGGCTGCGTCAGCTGACCCTAGGCCTGCCGCGTAATGAGCCACATGTTACCGCGAGCGACGCGGCACCGCCACGATTTCTTGTCCGTCAGCTGGACGAAACGGCCCTTATCGCCGATCGCCGGAAAATTGTTCTCGTCGTAAAGGGCAACATCGTAGCCGGCCGCCTTCAGAGCTCCCTGCATAGAGGTTTCAAAATTGTGATCTTCGATCCGCGGAAGGGCTTCGTACGGGCCCTCGTAAGCGAGGAACTTTCCTTTCCATTCGGCGCCCAGCCAGCCAGACGAAGGGCTCAAAACAGCGGCGGCTTCGCGATCCAACTGCTTCAGCTTTTCGGAAAGACTGTTTAGATCGGAGGCGTCAGAAACGGTCGAGCCAGCGGCTGCGGCGGCGACCTCAAAGGCGGTCTTCAAGTCGCTGGATTCGTCGCCGTTGATTGCCTGTAACTCCGAGAGGGGCGGGCGGAGGGCGTTTTTTCGAACCTCGCCGAGGCAGAGCGGCATGATCTTCTTTCCGGTGAACCAGAAGGTTCCGCACTCGAACCAGACCCACGGCCGCTGCAGGCCACGCGCCGACGCGACGAAGATTAGCATGGTCGACTCTTGCAGAGCTTCTTGAATCTTCGGGGACCACTTGGTGCCGGGCGGCAGGTCCGTGGGATCACTCGAACAGAATACCCTTACGCCGGGCAGGCGACGCTCGATCTCTGCCTTCAATAGCGAGGCTATGTGCTCGTCGGACGCGGCATGGCTCAAGAACACTTTATCATTCCGGCCTTGATGATCGTGGGCAGTTTTATCCCGGAGCCGGTTGCGCAGCGAGCGGACGAACTGTTCGGCCTCGGAATGGATCCGCATGCGCGCACCGATACTGCGATCGTAGAAATGGGTGGCCGTCTTCAGTGACGGACTGATGCCGTCACGCTGGCAGAACGCCTCAAACTGCCGCTCGGGCTCCGCAGAGCAATAAGGTATCCACAGTTCGTCGATTTGACCGTAAAGCGCCTTGACCGCTTCATCCGAGGGGGCTCCATTGGTCTCCCGAAGCAGCTCGCGAACGATCTCCCAGAGCCGGTCGCTGGCATCCTCTATTTCTTTCGCGCACACGTCGGCGACGGCCTGGATGAGCGCGCCAGATCGTCCGAGCCCCTTCGTCGCAAGCTCGCCTTGAACTCGTTGAAGTCCGGCACCAAAGAGATGGTAACGCCTGGACGCCTCAGCCGCGAGCCGTTTCCGGACGATCTGCATTGCTTCTTGGTCGAGCATTCGTCGCTGTTAGCCTAATCTCAGTTCTTACATTCCAGCAAGTCTGTGACGGCTATCAAGCTACTCAGCAGCGGGTTATTGCCAACCATGACGGTTCACCGCCCCTTCACGGTGGTACCAGCGCGAGTCCGGCAACCAACGAAACGTGTCTGGCCGCGACTTTGGCACCGGGCCGTGCTTGATTTGATCGCTCGGATTAGCATGGTTCATCGAGATTCGTACGTCCAATCGTAAAGGCCGGGGCCGTGTAGCCACATTCGGGCGTCCAACGTGGATTGCGAGATCGGCAGGCCCATCCAAATCGGGACGAAGTAGATGAAGGCGGTTAGTGCGGCGGCGACGAACGTGGCGCATACCAGGCGGCCGCGGTTCTGCCATGTGATCGTGGCGGCGGCGAGCGCTAGCGTGGCCATCGCGGCCATTCCGTAGGCTCCACCGATCGCGAGTCCTGCTGCGGGGACGATCGCGGCCAGGAGCAGGGCTTGCTCCCATCGCCGCGCTTGACCTTGCCAACAATCGCTGGTGACATTGGCTAACGCCAGAAAGCCGAGGAAGAGCGCCGGCATGTAGTGATACAGGTACATCCCGCGCGCGATCGGAGCTACGATGAGTAGGCAGCCGCAGTAGCCGATCACTACGAAGGCGCCGGCGAGATTCGGCCGCGAGACCATTCGCGCGGTCGTGATGCACATCGCGGCGAGCGCGCCCCACCATAAGATTGGGTTGCCTCCAAACCAGATCGCGCTAAGCGGGCCCGCGGTCTCGTGCCAATAGCTGAACGGCCGCGCCATCAAGGGCCAGCTCCACCATGGTGAACTGCGCGGGTCGGTCATCCCGGTGACGCTTTGCTCGAACCATACGACGTCGTTGTAGTATCCGGTCAGACCGCCGATTCCGCGCCATCCGAGGAGCAAGTAGTTCGGTATGAACACGGCAAAATATCCCAGCGCAGCGGTCGCGCCGACCAGGAGCGTTGTGCCGATGATGAGTCGCGTGCGCGCGCCTGTGAGTCCGCGGCGTAGTGCCGGCCATCGGGTTGCCGTCGCATAGATTAGAAATCCCAGGACGAGCAGGAAGCTAATGCCGGGAAGCAGCAGCTTGGCGCCAAGGCAGAGCCCTATCGCGATTCCCAGCGCCAAAAGCGTGCGCCGCTCGCGGTACGGATTGGAACTCTGGATAAAGCGGAAGAGGAGCAGATACGAAAGCGCGGCGAGAGTTATATAGATGATTTCCGGCACGGCGACCCGCGAATCGACCAGGAACGCGCCGTCGAGCACGACGAACGAGGCGGCCAGCGCGCCAGCCAGGCGCGACTGGAACATCCGGCGAGCGAGGGCGTAAGTGATCGCGACCAGCGCGGTTCCGGCGATCGCGTCGGGTAATCGCCATGCCCACGGATTGGCCGTACCGAAGAGCCGCATGCTCAGTGCGATCAGTTGCGACTCGAGCGCCGGATGGGGATCGATGAACTGCTCACCGCGCAGATAAGCGCCACCGTCGCCGACGAAGTACATTTCGTCGAATACCGTCGCGCCGGGATGGCCCAGATGCCAGGCGCGGGTAAGCGCCGCGATCGCGAGCAGCACCCCGACGATCGCGGTGTCGGCCCGCGACCATCGGGTTGACGCCGCCGGCGCGGGGGTGCCGACGGCATCGGCTTCGCAGGTCAATTGGCCCGCGAGGGCTTTCACGTTGCGGCACGCGGCGCGCGAAGTACGAGCCAGTCCGCGATGCGCAGCGTCTTCTCCAGCCCCAGCGGTTGCCTGCGGCTCCCGGCTTGGGGTGGTGAGGCGCGATCAGCGCGATCGGCCGCGCCCACGGAATCACCGCGTCCATCTCGGCCGGGAATCGCTTCCATCGAGTCACTTTCTCTTTCTGGTTCCAAGCCACCGACGCGAACCTCCCATGCTCGCTCATCCCATCTCCTCCCCCTCATCGGCCGCTCAGCGATCGTCCTACTATCCGCTAAATCGAGTCACTTGTGCAGAGGTTCTCTCGGCAAGCCCGACGACACCCAACGTCGCCAGGTGCGGCGCACGGCCGCCGGCATTGTGGTCCTGAATTGCGCATTGCATCCGAGTTTCCTCGCCGTGAAGTTTTCAGCGCAACTCACTTTGGCTCTTGACGAATAGTATCCAACAGGCAACCCTCGGTTGAGTGGCGACTGGCAACCGGGCCAGTGAATGCGAGGCGCGACCAGGTCTCCGGCGGAGCGTTGATGAGACGCTGCATCGATCTGTTCTCTTTGTGACTCTGTTTGGCGGGCGCTGAATAAAGGTTCCGGCGCGGGCGTCCAAACGGGAATTCTGTGTGAGACCATCGGCAGCTTCCTCAGGCAAACCAGGTGTCGCGCGGCCGGTGGGGGCCGGTAAATCTGGAGCTTCGACATTTGCGCGATTTCGTCGCGGTCGCCGAAGAGCTGCATTTCACGCGGGCCGCGGCCAGGCTGCATGTCGCGCAACCCTCGTTGACCAGGCAAGTCAAGAACCTCGAGGCGGAGCTCGGGGTTCGGCTTTTCGAACGTACGAGGGGCGCGGTGACTCTGACCGAACCGGGGCGCGCATTTCTGAACGACGCCCGGCAAATCGTTGAGTTGAGTAGCAGGAGTGTCGAGTCCGTTCAGCGCCAGACCCGGCGCCAGGCGGCGACGCTCAGCGTCGCGTGCCCTCCGAGCTTTCTCTATCAAATGCTGCCCGCCACCTTGGCGCGTTACAGAAACCTTCATCCGAACGTCACCGTGACTCTGTCCAATCTGGGGCGCGCGGAGCAGCTTCGCGCCCTTGAGGAGCACAGGATCGACCTTGGTTTCGTTCGCGGCGGCGAAGCTCTCACAGGAACGGACCTCCGAGCGGAATGCGTGGCGCGCTATACAGCGGTGCTTGCAGTCTCGGCGAGCAGTCCGCTGGCCCGAAAACGCACGATCAGTCTCGCCGGCTTGAAACCGCTCCTGCTGGTAAGCCTGTCAGCCCAATCGCATCCGGACTATGACGAATGGATCCGCCAGGTTTGCGAAGAGGCCGGGCTGACCCGGAGGATCGTGCAAAAAGTGAATACTGAAGCCACGCTGCTCGCGCTGGTAGCGGCCGGGGTTGGAATGGCGCTGATCCCCGAACAAATCAGGTCGCTTCGGTGCCAGGGCGTTGTCTTCCTGACTCCGAAGCCGCCGATCGGGATCGAGTGCTGCGCCGTGTGGCGCGCGGACAATCATTCACCTCTGTTGCAAGAATACCTTCAGGTCGTAAGGCAGGTCTCAACCACGGCCCGCTAGCGCCGTTCCGCGCTGCTGTCACCGGCACTCCGCCAGAGTTGTTTTCATCTCCAACCGCCGCAACGGCGCTTACAGTTCCCCGTTCAGCGACTGTTTAGCAACCAGACTGTGCGGCGCGATTCGGTCCGGTGCCCGCATCAGCTTATCGCGCGGTGCCAGCCACCACGAAAGCAGCGTCGATAGCTTTTGGCTATGGGCGCTCGATAGAAACAAAGTATTGGACGCGTCGAGCCGGCTGATCTACATTCCGCGCACAGTCTGCACGCGGAATTGAGGTCAACTCCGAGCCGAAAGCATTGGGAACCACGGTTTGGACTTCGGCAGACACCTCTGGACGGCTCGGTGAACCCACGCCCCGCGTAAGGAGGAAGACGGTCTATGAGAGAGTGAGGCCAGAGGAATCAACAGGAGCGGTTTCGTCCGCCGAAAATACGAGGCCGGCCTCGCCGGCTAGGAGGAGCCGATGAAGAAAGTGATCAAATCGAAATCGCGAATTCGCTCGCGGCGACCTCTGCTGCTCTTGGGAGCGTTTGCTGCAATAGCCGCTCTAATCAGCATCAATTCCGGCGCTGCCGCGCAGGACAAGACACCGGTGATAGCGAACCGTACCGGTACGCAAATTGACGCACCGACTACAGGCCCGTTGATTTCCTCGTGCACGGCGCCTAGCACCGTCTGCTCCTCGTCGTCCGGAATTAACGCGGCGTGCAAGATCACAACCTCCGGCGCGTACAAGCTGATCGGTAATGTCCCGCAGAGCAGCGCCAACACCGACGGGATTCAGATCCAGGCCAGCCACGTCACGCTTAACCTCAACGGCTACCGGGTGAGCGGGCCCCAGAGCGGCTCCTGCATCGGGATCGACGCGTGCCCCAGCGGCAGCTGCAACACCGACATCACCTTAATGAACGGAACGGTGACGAACTTCGGCGGCGCGGGAGTGCAGCTCGGGGCCTCCGGCAACGGTGGAGAGGATATCGTCCGGCAGGTGAAGTCATATAGCAACGGCGAGGGCAGCAGCGGAGGCACCGGTATAACCCTGGGCGATAATTCTCTGGCCGACTACAACATCTCCTACTGCAACGGCTGGGAGGAGAGTACGAGTTGTAGCGGTTCCGGGAGCGGCGACGGCTTGGATTGCGGCGCCAATTGCGTGCTCGAGGCCAATGTCGTTGACAGCAACGCCGGGAACGGGATCGTGGGCGGAAGTCGCGATAACGAAATTTTCAATTCCATCTCCAATAATCAGACCAACATGTCGGAAGGGATGAACTCCGGCTACTGTAACAATTCGATGTACAACGGCAGCGTTGCGAATACTAACAGTAGCGGCACCGAAACCTGCACGAACCTGTGCACCGGCACCGGCGGAACCTGCTAGACGCGGGCTGGAAACGCGTTTGCCGCCTTGGACAGCCAAACGACTACACAAAACGATGGAGAGACGATTATGCTTCTCAGGAAGAAAACGTTACTCGGCAATCTGCTCGCAATTCTAACGCTGAGCTGCGCCTTGTGCACCGGGGCGCTGGCCGCAAATTGTACATCAAGCATCTCGGCCCCTTGCGCCATCGCTACGCCCGGCAGCTATACTTTCACAGCCAGCGTAACCGGTGTCGCCAACACGGACGCCATCCCCGTCACGGCAAATGACGTTACGGTCAACATGGGCGGGTGGAAGCTGACCGGCGGCTCCGGCACTGGCCAGGGTCTCGACGCCTGCTCCGTGAGTTGCGTGACCAACACCACCGTTACGAACGGCCACGTCATCAGCTCGGGCAGCCACGGCCTGGATTTGGGCGGCGACGTTGGTGACATTGAGGACGTGCAGGCCATAGGCAACGGCGGCTACGGCCTGTACCTGGCCAATCAGAGCATCGTGTATCACACGGTCACAACGTCAGATACCACCTTTGGTATCCTGGGCGAGGAATACAACGTGATCGAACGGAATACCGCCTCGGCAAATTCCGGCGGCGGAATCGAAGCGTTGACGGGCGGCGTTGTCGCCGAAAACGCGGCCAGCTCGAATACCTTAAACTATGGCCTGGTCATGAGCACGGAGACCGGGTACAGCCGGAATGTCACCGGTGCTAATTATTACTCTGGATGCAACGGCGGAGGGTCCATGGGCCAGAATCTCTGCAACTGAAATTGACTCTTGCCCGATCAGCTCGATCAGGTCAAGACTGATAGTGAACAAGCGGAGCGGGGCAGGCGAGTTGGATTCGCCTGCCCCTGAATGCCGAGGAGCCGCATGCCACGAATTAGGTCAGCGCAGGGTGTTCGTCCGTGGCGGTGGACATTTCTCGTTACCCTTCTAGCCTCGGTCGTCCTGAGCGTGGTTTTCTTCGCGCGCGAACAGCCTTCGCCGAAATCCGGCGAGCATCTCGCTTCCGGGCGATTGGAGCCCCTCAGTTTCGAGGCTAATATTGGGCAAGCAGACAGACATGCCCTTTTCATCGCGAGGGGACCCGACTATGCCCTGTTCGCTGCGGCAGGATCCCTGGTTCTTAAAATAGCCGCCCCACCGGACCCACAGCATAAGCAACGCCGCCCGGTTGTTGCGAGAATAAAACTGCCGGGGGCAAATCCCGCCGCGCGGATCGAGGGCCTCGATCCCTGTCCGGTTAAGGCCAACTATTTTGTCGGCGGCGATCCCGCAAAATGGCACACCGGCATCCCGACATTCCGGAAAATCAAGTATTCCGACGTTTACCCGGGCGTGGATCTCATCGCTTCAGGCCGCGCACGATCGCTCAATTTGCGATTCGTCGCTCACGATGGGGCGGCTGTTGGGGCGGTTAGGGTGCGCGTCGAGGGCACCGCGCAAGTGGCGCCCGGCTCGAGTCGCGGCGTGGCCCTATCGGCGGGCGGCGGGGCGCCGAAATTCCTCATCGAGACGCCGATTATCGAGCGCGGCGAGGGCGGCGTTGTGCCTGTGGAGGACTATCAAGTTGCCCTCGCGCAGGACAGCGGCTCCGCCGCGCCAAACGACCAGGGCACGGTCAACCTGATAAACAATCCGCAGGTCATCTATTCGAGCCTGTTGGCCGGGAGCGGGACCGCAGGACCCAAGACCGGGGGGAGCCCGCCAGTAGGCAGGGATTTCGGGCTCGGCATTACTGTCGATGCTCAAGGCCTGGTTTATATAACCGGCCAGACCGAATCGATCGATTTCCCCGTCACCTCAAACGCGTTCCAGGGCGCCGACAACGGCGCGGGGCGCGGCCTTCCCAATGTGTTCGTGACCGTGCTCGATCCGAGCAAGCCGCCTGATTCCCAGTTGATCTATTCGACCTACCTTGGCGGCAGCGGCGAAGATTGCGCCGGGAAGGCATGCACCAGCGAGCGGGGCGACCGAGGCTTCGCAATCGCGCTCGGTCCAAACGGCTTGATCTATCTGGCCGGACAGACTTTTTCGTCCGACTTCCCGGTCACTTCAAGCGCCTTCCAGAGCGTCAACCGAGCCTTCGGGACCACGGCGAACCCGGCAAACCTGTGGGGACCCTCAAACGCCTTTTTCGCGGTGATCGATCGCAGCGCGACACCGGCGCAACAGCTCGTATACTCCACTTACCTGGGCGGGACAGGCGGCGAGCAGGGGTTCGGCGTTGCCGTGGACACAACGGGCTTGGCTTATGTTGGCGGAATGACCGCGTCAACCGACTTTCCCGTGACGCCGAGCGCCTTCCAGAACGCCAACCGAGGCTTTCAGGGTGTGCCGCTCAGCGGCGCCTCTTCCAGCGGCTTCGTTTCTATTCTCGATCCGACGAAAAAGGGCAAGAGCTCGCTCAAGTATTCGAGTTATTTGGGCGGCAGCTTCGCCAAAAGAATGGGCGCCGGCGATGCTGTGATCTCGGTGGCGCTGGACCCCAGTGGACTGGTTTACCTCACCGGCAATGCGACCTCGACGAGTTTTCCGGTCGCTCCTAACGCTTTTCAAGGGAACGCGGGAACGGTGCCGGGAAACCCCACCCAGCCGGTTTCCAACGCTTTCGTCACGGTTTTAAACCTCTCGAAGCCGCCGCTTAGCCAGCTCGTCTATTCGAGCTATCTGGGGGGCAGCAACACGGACTTTGGGTTCGGAATATCTCCAGAGCCTCAAGGGTTCGTCTCCGTGGCAGGGCAAACCTGCATGAATGGACTGGAGAAAACGGATGACTTCCCTACAACGAGCCAGGCTTTCGAGCCGTTCTTTACGCATCCTGAGAACCAAGGCTGCCGAGCCTTCTTCAGCAAGCTGAACATCAAGCTCCCCGGCAAAGCGCAGTTGCTGTACTCAACATATTTGGGGGGCGGCCTGCCGCAGGTGATTGAAGGAGTTGGCCTTGTCCCTGAAGACGACGCTTATGGGCTTGCGGTGGACGCCAGCGGCGTTGCCTATTTGGCCGGTCGCACCAACGAGATCAATTTCCCGGTGACCCCCACCGCGGTTCAGCCGCAAGTTGCCGGCGGTTTCGACGCATTCTTGACCGTGCTCGATCCCACGTTGAAGGGGCAAGCTTCGCTGCTGTACTCCACGTACTACGGCAGTGTCAGCAACGACCTGGCTTATGCCATGGCGCTTGGTCCGCAAAACGTGGCATATCTTACCGGCACGGCAATCGCCGCCCCGGGCGGATTCAGTACCCCCAGCGAAGACTGGCCCGTGACGGCGAACGCGTTACAACAGGCCCGCCCGATTCCTAGCGGCTCCCCCACGAGCTACTACGCATTCGCGGCCGCGTTCGCCTTGGCGCTGAATCCTGTACTCCCCGCTCCGACGCCAAGCGCCGCTGCGACCCCAACGCCCAAACCCCGCTCAACAGGCAGGGCGACGCCAACCCCCACCCCGACTCCGAAGAAAACCGCCACCCCGACGCCACAACCTACCTCTCGGCGGTAGCTCGGGCTCGGTGGTGGCCTTTCACGTTGCGGCGCCGGGCGGGCGAAGAACGAGCCAGCCCGCGACCGCCGCGGCTATCAAGGGAGCCAGCAGCATCGCGAGCGGCCAGTTGCTGCCGCTTCCGAAGTGATCGTTGACCAGGTCCAGATCGACTATTTGATTGCGGTCCGGTGGCGGCCCGTCGACTGGAACTACGCTCGCGCCACGGAAAAGGGCTTGGCCGCTGTCGTATCTGGCCGAGAAGCCGATGCCGAGGGAGATTGGGACATCGGCGCCGCCGGCGCCCACTTTGAGGTAGAAGGACTGGGTCGTCCAGTCGTTGCTGCCGGTCAAATCGCGACCGACCACGCCGAGGCCGGTCAGGCTAACCATCGCGCCGGTCTTGCTCTCGTCAGTGCCGAGGCCGATCGTTTCGACCTGCGCGCCGACGTAGTACCATCCGGGCTTCAGGTGCACATCCTGGACCCATCGCGCCATGTTGTCGGCGCCATTTTCCACCGAGACCATGCCCGGCTCGCCGTTCGCCGGTTTGATCCAGACGAATCGAGTGGTCGGCAAATCGATCCAGCTCTCGTGACGCCATCCCTCGGGAGTGTCGCCGGCGCCGGCGGAGAAATCGCCGTTGCGCAGGAGATCTTCGTTGCGCAGCAGATTTTGGGCGGCGGAAAAATCGGGGCGCGCGAGAATCACGGCGGCGATCAGGAGCATCATCGCAATGCAAGCCCTGAAAGCTGCAATCGCGAGTGCGGATAGTTGCGGATAGTCCACACTTACCTCGGCATCAATCAAGGTGAAGATTTGATCGCGTCGCCGCAAGAGGAGAAACGATCGCGACGCGCGATCGGATCGGAGGTGAAACTTCCGCGCGAGTTCTACGCACGTCCGGTGTTGATCGTGGCGCGTGAATGTATCGGCAAGGTGCTGGTGCATCGTAGCGCGGAGGGCGAAGCGGCCGGGCGCATCGTCGAGGCGGAGGCGTATCGCGGGCCGGCGGATCTGGCGGCGCATAGCGCTCGCGGTCTTACGCGCCGGACGGCCGCGATGTTCGGGCCGCCGGGGCATGCGTACGTCTACCTGATTTACGGAACGAGCTGGGCGATGAATGTGGTGGTGGCGTCAGCGGGCGAGCCTCACGCGGTGCTGATCAGGGCGCTCGAGCCGGTGCGTGGCGTGGAACTGATGGCGCGGCGGCGGAATCAGCCACCTGATTCGCGCATCCTGACCAACGGGCCGGGCAAGCTGGCGCAAGCGCTGGCGATAACCGGCGCCGACTACGGACGCGATCTGTGCGGCGACGATCTCTTCCTGGAAGAGTCGGCGCGGCCCACCGGATCGATCGGCCGTTCGGTGCGGATCAACGTCGCCTATGCCGGCGAGTGGGCGCTCAAGCCGTGGCGATTTTACGAGCGCGGGAATCGCTACGTGTCGGTGCGGCCTCGCGATTGAGGAAAGGCGTCGTGCGGCGCGAGCCTACGCGGTGACGTGATCGCTGAAGCCGGCGACATCGTGAGTCATCACCAGCAGATCGCGCAGGCCGCCCGAGCCGGTCTTCAACCCAATCGCCCAGCATCGCTTCGACCTGGAAGCCGAGCTTCTCGAAGACCGCGCGCGCACCGGCCTGATCGGGCGTCATCTGGGCGGTGATCTTCTTGAGCCCGCGGGCTCGCGCTAGATCGAAGATTTCGCGCGCGAGACACCGGCCGAGGCCGGTCCGCCGGTAGGCGGCACCAACCTGCATTCGGATTTCGCCGACGCGCCGGGTCCATCGCGTATCATTCAGATGGACGCTCGCGTAGCCTGCGAGTTCGCCGCCGACCTCCGCCAACAGGGTGAAGGTGCTGCCTTTCTCGATGTGCTTGACCCATTCGTCGACTATCGCCGGATCGGTGATATCGGTGCGCAGAAAGAGCAGATCATCGGGTGGCAGGGCGCGGGCGAATTGCAACACCAGATCGGCGTCGGCGCGGCTCATGACGCGCACGTTCGCGTGCTTGCCGTTGGCAAGCGCCAAATCTTTTGGATAGCCGTGATCGTGGTTTCCGGTCGCCATTGTGTGTCACCCGCAGCGCTGTAGGCCTGGATCGGGTGAACAATAGCAATTCGCCCCTTCGATCACAAAGATAAACGCGCCGGCACGGGCCGGCGCGCGGCGCTCCACCCGATTGACACCATGCCAAGAAGTAGCGCATCGTGAGGCCGGCTGGGGGCCGGTTGGAGCCCTGGTGGAGGTGAAGCTCACGTGGCCGACACGCCCGCACAACCCGCCAAACTGGCGCATCGCCTGACCACACAGGACGCTTCTTTCCTGTACGGCGAATCGCGCAACGGTCCATTGCACATCGGCTCGCTGGCCGTCTTCGAGGGAGAAATCAGCTTCGCGGAGATGGCGCGGCATGTAGAGCTGCGGCTCCATCTCATCCCGCGATACCGCCAGCGGCTCTCTTTCGTGCCGCTCAACCTGGCCCATCCGACCTGGGAAGACGATCCAGACTTCAGCATCGAGCGTCACGTGATGCAGCATCAGCTCCCCGAAGGCTCCAGCGAGGACGATCTGATCAAGGCCGCGATGGCGATTTACAAGCATCCGCTGGAGATCGACCGTCCGGTCTGGGAGATGCACCTGTTTAACGGTTTATGGGGCGGCCGTTCGGCGGTGCTCTGGAAGACCCATCATTGCCTCGTCGATGGCGTCTCCGGGATGGAGCTGCTCAACGTGGTGCTCGATTTTCGTTCCGACGCGCCGCCGCCCGAACAACCCGAAAATCCATGGCGGCCTGCGCCGTTCCCCGGCCGCGCGCGATCGTTCGTGCGCGCGGCGTTCGATCTGGTTCAGGAGCGATTAGACCATGCCCGCCAGGCGACCGAGATGATCCCGAACCGCAAGGCGCTGAGCGAAACGGCCCTGCCGATCGCCGGCGCCGTGCGCGCGATAGCGAAGATGGCGTCGCGTCCGATCGTCGCAGCGCCATGGAACGCCGGCTTGGCGAGCCAGGAGCGATCGGTCGCGTGGCTCAAATGCTCGTTCACCGATACGCGCGCGATCCGCACTGCGATCGGCGGTACGGTCAACGACGTGGTGCTGACGATTCTGGCCGAGGGCGCAGCCCGCTACCTGGAATATCATGGCTGTCCGACCGGCGGCCGTCCGCTGCGAATCGGATGTCCGGTCAATGTCCGCCGCAAGAGCGAGGGCGGCGCGTTGGGTAATCGCGTCTCGATGATGTTCCCTGAGTTCGAGGCCACGCCGATGGACGCGGTGGCGCGGCTGGAGTCGGTCGCGGCGGAAACCGAACGGCGAAAATCCAGCGGCGAGCCGCAAGCGCTCGAGGTGCTGATGTCGGCTTCCGACCTCGTTCCGCCGGCACTGATGGGACTCGCATCGGGGCTGGGCACGGCAGCCCTCGACACTGCGGTACGGCTCTTCCGCCAGGCTCCGCCCGGGATCGCGCGCCGAATCGTGCCGCCGGCCGCGATCAATTTCGTGGCGACCAACGTGCCGGGCGCGCAGGTGCCGCTGTTCCTCGGCAAGCATCGGATGATCGACTACGTCGGCTTGGTGCCGCTGGGCGCCAATCTCGGCTACGGCGTTGCGATCCTGAGCTACAATCAAAACCTGTACTTTGGCCTGATGGCCGAGCCGCGCCTGATGCCCGACGTCGAGCAGATGAAGTATTTCGTCAGCGAGGTGTTCGAGGAGCTCAAGGCCGCGGCGACGGAGCGAGCGGCGCTGCAGGCGCCGCGCGAGCCGGTCGCGACGCCCAGAGCATCGGAACCGGCGGCGGTAAAGGTACCGGCGGCGTCAAGAACCGTGCAGACGCCGCCGCCGGTCGACCGTCCCCGCGAGCCGGAGCGCCAGATCTAGCACTGACCTCGCCGATTCGCCGGGATTCAAGGAATCGGTTTCCCAGTCTGGGAGTGCGTCATACCCCCCGATTGGCTCATCCGGCAAAACCTCCTATATTTGATTGTCAGCGCGCTGGCGTGGAGAGGGTGGCGTGGCTGTTAATACGCTCATAGTTGACGATTCGGATTCGTTTCGAGCGCTCCTGCGCAAGCGGCTGATCGCAATCGGATGCTGGGTGGCCGGCGAAGCCGGCACGGCCCAGGAGGCACTAACACTCTTCCGCGACCTGCAGCCCGACCTCGTTACGCTCGACGTGATGATGCCCGGCGACGATCGGGGGTTCACCGCCAAGGATCTGTTTGTGATAATTCGCAAGGAACGGATCAACACCGCGGTGGTCGTGATCAGCGCCAGTCCGCGGGTTCCAACCGCGTCCCAATTTCTGGCCTTGGGCGCGCTGGCTTATGTAGAAAAATCGTTCCTGAACTTCGATCAATTGGCGCGCAAGCTGGCTTACCTGTTTCCCGACCTGAAACCGCCCCGAACCTCGCTGAATCAACCGCCCCGATCCTGACCGGCGCGGTTGGTCTCGGCGCGGTTCGTCAAGCGCCGTCGGTCTGCGCCGGGACGGTGACTTCGACCTGATCCAGGTATCGTGACAGAGCCCAGACCTGCTCTTGCGCCAGCTTGAGGTCCCGGGTGCGTCCAGCCTCTTCAAGCACGAGCCCGATATCGCTCATCGCCTGGAAACCGAAGCCCGCGCCCTCACCCTTCATTCGGTGGCCGATCGATCGCAGCGCCTCGAAGTCGCCGCGCTCCAGCGCGCCGATCAGCAGCGAAAGATCGTCGCGCTTGTGCCGAAGGAAGTCGGGTATGAGCTCGCTGATTTCGGGATCGATCTCGACGATAATCTTGTGGCCATTATCCTTCGATGCAGCCGGCGGCGCCACCGCGAAGTCGTTGATCGCGGCGAGCAGGCGCGCCTTCTTAATCGGCTTGCTGAGATGGGTCGTGCAGCCGGCCTCGATACTTTCGCGAATGTCTTCGCTCAGCGCCGAAGCGGTCAGCGCCACGATTGGTGTCGGCGTGAGTCCGCGTTCCTTTTCCCAGCCGCGGATCTTGCGGACCGCGGTGTGGCCGTCCATCACGGGCATCTGTACGTCCATCAGCACCAGGTCGTACTTGCCTTGCATGAACTTGTCCAAAGCGATCTGACCGTTCTCGGCTACATCCAGGCAGTAGGGAAGATCCTTGAGATAAGCTTGCACCAGCAGCCGATTATCGGGCGAGTCTTCGGCGAACAATATGTTGAGCTCGCGGTTGGCTGGCGCGGGGGCGCCGTTTTGCGCGGTACTCACGGGTCGGTCCTCCTCTGTATGAGCCTTGCCTATGACAGATGAAATCGTCCGCAGCATCTCGACGCGGCGCACCGGCTTGACTACCAGGGCGTCGATCCCGCATTCGGAAAGCCGGGCGAGTTTCGGGTTCAGATGATCGGACGTAAGCATCACGATCGTCGGATGATAGTCACCGGGCTGCTGGCGCATGCGCTCGGCGACCTCGAAACCGTCCATCTCGGGCATCCGGCAGTCGAGCAGCACCAGACCGTAGGGCCGGCCTGCCGCACAGGCGCGGCCGGCTTCGGCGAGCGCTTCGGCCCCGGTGGCGGTCTCGGTGGTATCGGCACGGGCCGCGACCAGCAGCTCGTTGAGAATCAGGCGGTTGGTGGCGTTGTCGTCCACGATCAGCACGCGAAGCCCGCTCAAGTCCGACGACGGCAGCGCCGTCGCGTCGGCTTCCTCAGGAATTCCGAGCCGGGCGGTGAAGAAGAACGTGCTGCCCTGGCCAAGCACGCTTTCCACCCAAATCGTTCCGCCCATTAACTCGACCAGCCGGCGCGCAATCGCCAGGCCGAGTCCACTTCCGCCGTATTTGCGGGTCATCGAGGAGTCGGCCTGGGTGAAGGTCTGAAAAATCGAGTCGAGCTTTTCGGGCGCGATTCCGATGCCGGTGTCGCGCACCGAGAAACGCAGCAGCCGCCTGCCGTCCTCGTCGCCGGCGTTCTCGATGGTCAGGGCCACTTCGCCGCGCTGCGTGAACTTGATCGCGTTGCCGACCAGATTGATCAGCACTTGGCGCAGCCGGAGCGCGTCGCCCACCAGCCGGGCCGGCACTTCGGGAAGCATCCGGGTCGTTAGCTCCAGCTTCTTCTCGTTGGCGCGCACGCTCAGGGTTTCCATCGCGCGTCCCACCAGGTCATCGAGATCGAATTCGTTTTCCTCCAGATGGAGCTTGCCGCTTTCGACCTTGGCCAGATCCAGGATTCCGTTGATCAGGTCGAGCAGGGCGTTACTGTTGCTGATCATCGTGTTCACGTAGCGCTGCTGGTCGGAGGCGAGCGGAGTCTCGGCGAGCAGGTCGGCCATGCCGAGAATCGCGTTCATCGGGGTGCGAATCTCGTGCGACATGCTGGACAGAAACTCGGACTTGGCGCGCGACGCGGCCAGTGCGGCTTCCCGCGCGGTGATCAGCTCGCGCTCGGTGCGCTTGAGCCGGGCGATGTCGGTGGTGAAAGTGACCACGCACTGCTCGCCGTCGAGCTCGACGACCGCGCCCGAAATGAGGCAGGGGTGTACGGAACCATCTTTGAGCTGGAAGTCCGCCTCCATGTTGCGCACTACGCCACTGGTCCTGAGCAGACCGATCAACGCGGTGAACTGCTCGGGCTTGGCCCACACGCCCAGCGTTTCGGAAGACGCGGAGGCCAGATCCTGCCGGGTGTAGCCCGCGTTAAAGAACTCGTTGTTGCACTCCACGTAGCTCCCGTCCGACATCCGGTTGATACAGATAGTGTCGGGGCAGGCCTCGAAGATTTTGCGAAGCTTGTCTTCGCTCTGGCGGAGCTGGCTTTCGGCGCGCTCGCGCTCCACGATGGTCCGTTCGCGCTTGCGGATTTCGGCTTTCAGGCGCCGCTGGGTCTTTTGCAGCTCGGCGACGGTCGCCATCAGGTCGGTCTGGACCTGCTTGAGCTCGGTCACGTCGCGCGAGATCGAGATCGCGCACTTCTCGCCGGCCAGGTCGACCACCACCGAGGAGATCAGATGGCGCTCGATCGCGCCGTCCTCCATACGAATGTCGACTTCCATGTTTCGGACAAAGCCCTGGGCCGACAACGTCGCAAGAAATTTTTCCAGGTCCTCGTTGCTTTCACGCAGACTCAGTTCGCCGATCGACTTGCCCAGCACTTGCTCGCGCGTAAGGCCGCGCCGCAAGAACGCTTCGTTGACGTAAATGTAACGTTGGTCGGAGAGCCGGATGATCTCGACCGAATCGAGATTGGCGTCAAGCGCCTTGCGCAGCGTCTCCTCGTTTTGCAGCAGCGTGCGCTCCACCGCCTCGCGCCAGTAAATCTCGGCGCGCAGTTGGTCGTCGGTATGCTCTAGGTTCGTGCGCCGCTTCTCCCACAGACGGCTGCTTAAAAGGCTCACGACCGCGGCGCTCAGCAGATCGACCCACAGGTAGCCGGTCACAGGCATTCTTGTTCCGACCAGCAAGGTGTCGACCGCACAGCAGGTGATACACCATCCGGTCAGCGCCGCCTGCCATCCGACCCCCCAGGGGGTCAGACAGCAGGTCGCCATCAGGAGGACCAGCACCGAGGCGAACAGGCCAGACTGCACGCCGGCGCTCACCGTCGAACCGGTCCATCCCGCGACCATTATCACGCAGAAGCCGAAGGTGATGGTTTTCCAGCGCGCCGGAAAGCTTGGTGCGAAACTCCATACGCCCGCAATGATCGAGACCGCGACGGCGAGCGCGCCATACGGAAGCGCCGACTCCGCCCGTTCCGGGGGCAGGAAGACGTAATTCTCGAAGACCAGAGCGGCGTTAGAGATGATCGAGACCCCAAAGCCGAGTCTCAGGAGCCGCAAGATCCAGCGGCGTTCTCCGATCTTCGGATCGAATTGGTCGGCGCCCGGGGTGGCGGATGCTGTCAGCGCGCTCTCGATCTGCCCCCAGCCTTCCTGGGCGTCTGCGTTGGACATTCGGACGAGACTCATCGCGATTGTGGATGCGCAAGAACGATGCCTGCGCAAACAACCGCAAATCCGGGGAATTAACCAATCAAGACGAGCCATAAGCGACCACGCCCACAGAATCCGCTCTGCCCGGATGTAGCTTTAGCGAAACAGACGGTCATAAACAGCGCGAAACCGAAACGACCGGCCTTCCCCGTCTAATGGCCGCTTTTCGGCACGGGCACATGCACCGCCATGACGCTCGTGGGCGCGCGCTGATTATACTAGTTGCATTATTTCGCGCCTATTGGTTAAATATCAGCTACCTCGGACCGCCCGCACGCGGCGAGGACTTTCATGGAGCGAGATCAGCGCATGAATCCTCAAAAGAACGGCAAGACGCGGAGCTTCGGTGAAGTCATACGGGAGCGGCGCCGGCAGTTGGAGCTGACCCAGGAGGAGGTGGCCGGCCAGATCGAGACCTCAATTCCGTTCGTGGGCCATCTGGAGGCCAACAAGCGCCGGCCCTCGGACGCCACCGTTACCAAGCTTGCCGACGTGCTGGGACTCGACCGCAGTGAATTGTTTTTCCTGGCCAACCCCGAAGCGCGGGCCCTGCTCCAGCAGGCCAAGCCGGGCGGGAATTCGGCCTGGGAGGAGTTCAGCAAGGACGAGCGCCTGCTGCGCGCCAACGCGGTCAGCAAAGCGGAGATGGAAATGCTCTCGCAGGTGGCGCTGATGGGCGAGGTGCGCAGCGTGCGCGACTTCGTCCATATTTTGCAAACCGTGCGCCATTCGCTCTCGCGGTGAACGGGCGCAGGCCTGACGGGGCGGCAGATTGCTGATCAAGCGCGGTCGGTGCGCGCCGCCCATTCGTAGAGCACGTCGGGAAGTTTTTCCTCGTTGCGTTCTCCGTCGGTGAACGCAATCGGGACGAAGCCGCGCGCCTCATAGAATGCGCGCGCCGGCGCGTTCATCGCGAAGCAATACAGTCTCAGCCGCTCGGGCCGCAGTTGCCGGGCCTGGTCAAGCAACACAGTCCCGACGCCGCGCCGCTGCCATCGCGGCAGGATGTAGAGTTGATCGATCAGCTCGCCTTCGAGCGCGAGATAGCCGGCGATCTCATTCGTCACGGAGTGGCCGGGAATGCTTTCCGCCACCTCGGCGACCCAGACTTCCATCGCGGGCAGCACAAGCTCGCTGATCCAGCGCACGGTCTCTTCGTCGGTATGGAGGCGCGGCAAAAAGGGAATCGAGACGCGCCGCGCCGTCGTATGAACCTCGGCAAGTTTCTGCGCGTCATCGGGGCGCGCACGCCGCGGGGCTACGTTGGCCATGGGTGTCACTGCGCGCCGGCGTTGCGAGTCAGGTAATCCATTATGGTCGCGCTCTGTTCGGAGGTGAGGGGTGCGATGCCGGCGGCGCGCATCTTGTCCTGCATCGCAGCGACCTGCACCTGCCACATCGCGGGCGTCAGCGCGCGCGGATTGAACGGCGCATGACACTGGCCGCAGCGGTTGGCGTAGAGCTGACCGGCGTAAGTATCGTGCTCCGGCAACACGCGCTGATGGCATCCCGCGGTGACGAGCGCGGCCATCGCGGCGATCAGAGCGAGGACGGTGCTACGAGCCAACGACCTGGCGTTGCGGCACGAAGCGCGCTTGCGGAACCAGCCTGGCCAACTCCAATCGGAGCGCGACGATTAGCTCATCGCGATCGCGCTCGGAGAGCGTGATAGAGCGCTCGGCCTCAGGGCGTGTCCAGATAGGAAAACGGCGCATCGAATCGGTCAGGTAGCGCGGAAAGATGTGCCAATGAACGTGCGGCTCGGCGTTGCCGAGGCAGTCATGGTTCAGCTTCAACGGCTTGACCACCGCCGCGATCGCCGCGCCGACTGCGATAGTCTCGTCGAACAGCGCGCGAGCTTCCGCCGGCGGCATCAGATGCAACTCGGTGGCGTGCAGCTTCGCGAACACCACGCAGTAGCCGCGATAGAATTGCATCGCGCCGAGAACAACGAACGAATGGGGCAGCTCGGCGATGAAATCCGGAAATGCTCCGCTCCGAATCCGTTCGATCAACCCGCAAATTCCGCACGCGCGCGGCGCTTCATCCGGGGGCGTATTATCCGGGCACATCGGCTTTCTCCGGCGTCACCTGAACCAGGCGAATGCGGGCGTATTTCAGTAATTCAGCGACCGTTTGCAGCTTGTATGGTTGCTCGTAAAAGACCGTGCGGATCCCGGTGTTGATCAGGACCTTGAGACACTGGATGCAGGGCGTGTGCGTAACGTAGATGTCGGCGTCACGAATGGCGGCGCCGTTCTTGGCGGCTTGGGTGATCGCGTTCATCTCGGCGTGAATCGTGCGATAGCAATTCTCCTCGACCTCGCCGTCGGGCGTATGCGATTTGTAGATCAGGCATCCGACGCCGGGCTCGATGCAATGCGGCAGGCCGGCGGCGAGCCGTTGTAGCCAGTGGCCAGGATATTGCGGTCGCGGACGATCACGGCGCCGACCTTGGCGCGCAGGCAGGTCGAACGCTCGGCGACCTGCCGCGTGATCGTCATGAAATACTGGTCCCAGGTCGGGCGAGCCACGCGCGTCAGAGCCTGGTCACGGGCAGATGCATCCGGGGCTGGCCGCCGGGATACACGTAATGAACCTCGACGGCTTTCGAGTCGGGAGTCTCGGGCTGCGGCGGACTGAAGCTGATCGGCACCGGTGAAAATGTCGCGATGAACAGCGCGATCGTCATCCAGGCGGCGATGCGCCGGCTTGGGCCTAGCGGCGTGGTCGAATCGGTAGTGGAAGGATGGCCGAGTCCCAGCGCGACCAGTAGCACAGCCCACAGCAGCCATCCGCCCCAGAAGCTAAGATGCAGCGCGATCGACGCTATAACCGTGAAAAAGCCGCCGAGCACGAACACTCGCGAGATCAGCCGGTGCAGGCGCCCGCCGAACAGGGCGTAAATCACGTGCCCGCCGTCCAGTTGTCCCACCGGCAGCAGATTCAGGGCGGTCACGAACAGCCCGAGCCATCCGGCGAAAGCGACTGGATGCAGGTTGATCGATACGCTGTTGGGATCGACTCCCAGCACCCATCGCGAGAGTCCCAGGAAGAGCAGCGAGTTGCCCAGTTGCAAGCCGCCGCTGCTATCAAGCGGTGCGATGTCGGAAAGTCGTAGCCCGAGGATCACCATCGGCACCGCAATGATCGCGCCCGCCCATGGTCCCGCGGCTCCGATATCGAAGATCTGCGGACGCGACGCCGGCCGCGATCTGATCCGGATAAAGGCGCCGAAGGTGCCGATGAGGAACAGTGAAGGGTAGGGTGCCGGGAGGAAATAGGGCAATGAAGCGCTCACCCGGTTGTGCCGCGCGGTCAGATAGTGGCCCATCTCGTGGCACAGCAAGATCGTCATCAGCGGAATCGAGAAGGTAAGACCCATCGCGAGGTTGCGCGCCAGCTCCAGCACCGGATGGTCCGCCCCAGTGTCGAGCGTCAGGTTCGCGCCCGCCATGTACGCGCCCGCCATCGTGGTGGTGACAAGGGTCACGAAAAACAGCGCTGCGTTGAGGGCCGGGATGCCGCCAGTGCCGGCCACTGCGAGCCCGGTCGTGGACGCGGCCGGCGGAGCCTGGTAGCGCGGAATCTCGGTAAGGACCGGAGCGGACTGTTTTTCAGCCGTTACTTCGCCCATCGAAATCCGCTATCCCTTCGTCACCCAGACTCTGGCGCCTTCGCGCGCGCCGAACTTTTCCGCCGCGCTGCCGTCACGCACCGCGATTTCCAGTAGCTCGAAACTTCCGAACGCCGCGAGAGGTGCGCCTTTGCGGGCCTCGCCGTAGGCCTTGAGGATCCTGATCGGCGTGCTGCGACCGATCCTAACCGAAAGCTCCCCGGCAAGGAAGGAAGAAGCGAAGCGCGCCAGACTTTCGCGGTCGATGTTGGTGACGAGGTTGCCGTAGTGATCGACGTAGATCACGGCGCCGCCAAGCTTGCGTCCTTGCCGGATCGCGCCCGTTATTTCGAGCCGCGTGATTTGCTTCACGTGCGGGCCAAAGCCGGCGATCCGCGCACCGCGCCATAGCCACGCTGCGGCGGGCGCAAAGATGTCGCGTCCGTGAAAGGTCGCGCTGACGGGCGCTATCCGGTAGCGCGCCGATCGCAGTTCGACTGCGCGCCGGAATCCCGCCTGCTCGGCCGCGGGCCACGCCAGCCCGTTGTCGGGCGCGACAAAGCGCGCGCCGGCTTGGGTTTCGATCGCGATCGGAAGGCGCGCGGTTCCCACGCCCGGATCGACCACCGCCAGGAACACCGTGCCCTTCGGAAAGAATCGCCAGCTCTCCCGTAACGCGAGCGCACCCGCGGTCACGGCCTGTGGCGGCACGCCGTGCGCGATGTCGATCACCGTCGCGGCGGGCGCGATCGACGCGATCACCGCCTTCATCGCGCCAACATAATGGTCGCGGTAGCCAAAGTCGGTGAGGATCGCGATCGGTGGGCGCGCGGCGATTTTCATCGCGAATCGACCGGCACGAGCTTCATCCCTGTAAACTACCCGCCCAGTCGGGCCGCGCCAACTTAACGCTGAATCTTTCGCGCTGAATCTTCTATTGCGGCGGCGTGCTGGGCTATTGTCGTTACACCCGGGATTGCGCAATTCCCATCAGCTAAGGAGATCGCAATGAACCGATGGCAAATAGGCGACGTGAAGATCACCCGCTTTGTGGAGAGCGAGGGCGCATGGCGCGGCACCTGGATACTTCCCGACGCGACGCCCGAGAACCTGCATAAGGAAGCCGACTGGCTCGCACCTTATTTCATAGACGAGACGGGAAGAACCAGGATGAGTATCCATGCGCTCGTGATCGAGTCGCTGGGCAAACGGATCATCGTCGACACCTGCATCGGCAACGACAAGCCGCGCTCGAATCCGAGGTGGAGCAAGCTCAATCTGCCCTTCCTCGACAATCTGAAGAAGGCCGGCTACGCGCGCGAGGCGATCGACGCCGTGGTCTGCACTCATCTGCACGTCGATCACGTCGGATGGAATACGATGCTGAAGGACGGCAAGTGGGTGCCGACGTTTCCCAACGCGCGTTACGTGATCGGCGGCGTCGAGTGGGACTTCTGGTCGAAGTTCGACGACGCCGACGCGCGCGTCCTGGTCGATGACTCGGTACGGCCGGTGGTAGACTGCGGGATGGCCGAGTTGGTGGACTCGACCTACCGGATCACCGATGAGGTGCGCCTGGAGCCGACTCCCGGCCATACGCCCGGCCATCATAGCGTACGGATTTCGAGCCAGGGGCATGAGGCAGTGATCACCGGCGACATGGTGCATCATCCGGTTCAGTTCGCCTATCCGGAATGGAAGGACAACTTCGACAGCGACGGCGCGCAGGCCGCAAAGACGCGGCGCGCTTTCGTCGAGCGCTACGTCGATCGCGACGTGTTGGTGCTCGGCACGCATTTCGGCGGGCCGACTTGCGGTAAAATCGTGTCGAAGGGGAGCGGGTTTCGCTTCGCCGCCGCGCAGTAGGCACGTCAGGCCGCTGCGCCAGGGCTCGCAGTCGCATCGTCGCGCCCGCGTCGAATTGACACTCGCCTACAGTCGGTCCTAGACTTCGCCCCAAGAGCGGGCGTAATTCAGCGGTAGAATGCCAGCTTCCCAAGCTGGACGTTGCCGGTTCGACCCCGGTCGCCCGCTCCATCCGACTCTCCATCTCGTGGCAGAATGCCGCGACGCGCACGCGATTCACGCGCTGTTCACGCGGGACGCTACCGTCTGGTCACCCGTCGATTTGATTCCTGCGCCGGGTTGCCGCACAATTCGCGATGCGACCGAAGTACGGGCGCGATGCGCCACTATCCGCGCCGCGAGGAAGCACGACTATGAGTGAATTTAGCATCACGCCGGCGACCCAGGAACCCGGCTTCGATACCGCGATGCAGGTCGTCTACCAGTGGAACTACGGTTCCGAGGTCGAGGAGCTGCGCCGTCTGTACGTCAAGGCTGCCGAAGCCCAATGGATCGCCGAGCGCGATCTCAACTGGGACCGGCCGATCGATCACGCCGCGCTGGCCGACACGCCGCTCGGAATCGGCTTTCCGATCGAACAGACTTCATACTGGCGCTCGCTCAACGAAGAGACGGTCTGGGAGCTGAAGAAGCGGATGGCGGGCTTCCGGCTGAGCAACTTTCTGCACGGCGAGCAGGGCGCCTTGATGGTCGCGGCGCAGCTCGTCAACGCCGTGCCACATACCGACGCCAAGTTTTACGCCGCGACCCAGACCATGGACGAGGCGCGCCACGTCGAGGTCTTCGCCCGCTATATCGACAAGCTCGACATGGTGCGGCCGATCGCGCCCAACCTGAAGGGCGTGCTCGACAGCACCTTGCAGACCGGCGACTGGCCCAAGAAGCTCGTCGGGATGCAGATCGTCGTCGAGGGTCTGGCGCTCTACAGCTTCCGCGAGATGCGCAATCTCACCCAGGAGCCGTTGCTCAAGGATCTCCTGACCTACGTCGCGCGTGACGAGTCGCGCCATCACGCCTATGGCGTGCAATACGTCGACCGATGCGTCCCCTGCCTTTCGCGGGCCGAGCGCGAGGAGCTTGAAGACTTCGCCTTCGAGGCGGCCTATGCGCTGATCGGCGGCCGCAATCAGGCGGGATTCATGAGCTCGCTGATGCAGAGCTGGGCCGAGACCGGTATCGACACCGCCGAGTTGCTGGCCTGTGCCCAGCGCGAGCGCGACGAGCTCAACCGTAATAGACAGCGCGGTCGGCGGCTGGGTCCCGTCCAGGGATTCGTCATCCCGACTCTCAAGCGGTGCGGCCTGCTGAGCGAGCGCCTGGCCGGACGCTTTCTTGAAGTCCTGCGCGAGAACCTGGGCGGCAGGGTGGTTGGAGAAGACGTCGCCGAGTTCATGGCGCGTATCCCCGACCTGCCCGAAGACACCGTCGCATGGGTGCTCGGCCAACTCGATTGACCGCCCGACTGCGACTATAGCGGCCCGCGCTCCTGTACCGCGCGGGCTTGAGCCGCGGATTTTCTCGGTGATATCATGATATCACACTGAAGAATCCCATGGCTCAACTGGTCGTAAGAAACCTTGAAGAAAGCGTGAAGGCGCGCCTCAGGCGCCGGGCCAGACGACATGGTCACAGCATGGAGGAGGAGGCGCGCGACATCCTGCGCAACGCCGCGAAGGCTGAGGAGAGCAGCGCTGGCCCGCTTGGCAGTCGCCTCAGAGCCCGCTTCGCGCGTGTCGGCCTGGACCATGAGATCGCGGAACTCCGTGGCCATCCGGCGCGGCCCGCCGCCTTCAAAAAGTGATCGTGCTGGATACCAACGTGCTCTCCGCCATGATGCAGCACGAAGCCGATCCGGCCGTGGTCAGTTGGCTCGACCGGCAGCCGTCCGAATCAGTTTGGACGACCGCGGTTACGGTCTTCGAGATCCGCTTCGGTCTCGAGTTGCTGTCGTCGGGGCGCCGCAGGCGGCGGCTCGAACAGGCGTTCACTCGCGCGATCGAGGAGGATTTGCAGGGGCGCATCCTGGCCTTCGACCACGAGACTGCTTCGATAGCGGCGCGTTACGCTGCGGAGCGTCGGGCAGCTGGAAAGTCGCTTGATTTTCGCGACCTCGAGATCGCCGGCATCGTTGCGGCGCACCGCGCGACACTTGCCACCCGGAACACGCGCGACTTCCGCGGTCTCGGCATCGAGCTAGTCGATCCCTGGGCGAGCCGTCCGAATCGCGACTAGAGCTGCTTGCGATAACGGTTGAGCATCTCGTCCTGCGTCTCTACGTGGTCCGTGTGCCCGGTCTGGTCGCGCATGATCTCGCCCATCGTCGGCATGGCGCTGCGATCGCGCTTCGATTCCGCGTTCCACAATTGCGCGCGCATCAGGGCCTTGCCGCACTGAAAAAAAGCCTGCTTCACCGTAATCTTGAGCACGGTCTGCGGCGCTCGATTGTTGGTCACGAAATCGCCGCCGAAATCTGCGCCTGCGACAATCTCCGCGTTGCCGAACACGCGCAGCGTCTCGTCCATCCCCGGCACCAGGAAAAGCAGCGCGGTGCGCGGGTTAGCCGCGAGCTTCGAGAGCGTATCGAGCCGGTTATTGCCCGGCCGGTCGGGGATCAGAATCGTGCGGCCGTCTCGCACCGCCGCGAAGCCGGGCGCGCCGCCGCGCGGCGAAAGATCGGGCTCGCCCGCCGCCGACGCCGAGCCGATCACGCAGAACGGCGACAGCGCAATGAAGCGGATGCAATGCGCGTCCAGCTCCGCTATCGCCTTGGCCAAGGCCCGCGCGCCCGGCACCGGGTAGAACTCCCGCAGAACGCCTGCGCTTGCTATTTTCGCCATGCGGCGAACCTTACTCTGTTTCGTCGCGCGAGGCGATGACCAGGACGGCCTTTTGAGGTCCGCCGGCAGCCATCGGCAACCAGCCAAAACTGCCGGCTTGCGTACCCGCCAAAGCCTGCATACCATTATGGTATGCAGATGTTGGGCTGGAGGCTGGTGTTCACTGCCTCCAGTCTGGAACACTTGGCCGAGCGAGACATCGATGCCGACGACGTAATGGACGCGGTCTTCGGCCGCTACGGCTTGGCGCGCGTCCGGCGCGGCGGACGAGGGGTTCGTACGAGATGGTTCGTAGTGGCCCCGCTGGCCCATGGAGAGTTTCTGACCTGCGTGCTGCGCGCGGCGCAGCCGCGCGATCTCGATCAGGACGGCGTCCTTGTCGTGCCTCCGACAGGAGCGGCTAATGAGGAGCCGGAGTTCGATCCATCGATACGACTGTGGGCGTGCGTGCCTCGGCGCCGGATGAGGTCCGAAGTTATCGCGTCTGGCGTCGCGGCAAAGGAGGACGGAGATGACTGCTCGCAAGCGCAAGCTGCCCAATCTGAAAAACGACGAGGCCGAGCGTAGGTTCTGGAATCGTCACAGTATCGAAGAGTTTGGCGATGAACTCGTCGATCTTGACCTCCAGATTCGACCGGCCCGCACGGAGCAGATAGCCCTGAGGCTCTACAGGGACGATCTTGAGACTCTCAAGAGAGCTGCGAAACGTCGCGGTATGGGTCACACGACGTTGGCCAGGAGCATCGTGGAGCGCTGGCTCGCCACGTCGCATGGCTGAGCTGTAGTGTTCGGACCTGTGACGGGCGCGTAATTTCGGAAATAAAATGCCTGAGAATTTCCTGTTCGAGAAAGACGGACCGGTAACGACGATCACCTTTAACCGGCCGGAGCGGCGCAACTGCGTGAACCGCCCGGTGATGAATGAGCTCGAGGGGCTGATTCGCGACGTGCGCGACGATCGCGAGACGCGCGTGCTGATTGTCACCGGCGCCGGCGCCTCGTTCTGCGCGGGCGCCGACCTCTCCAGTCTCAAGGGCGTCAGCGATCCGAAGGAGCGGGCGCGGCTCTTCGCCGAGCACAACGCCGGTGTGCCCCGGATGACGGGCCGCATTTTCGATCACATCACGCGCCTGGATTGCCTCACGATTTGTGCGGTCAACGGACACGCGGTCGGCAGTGGATGGGCGCTCGCGGCGGCGTTCGACTTTCTGGTCGCAGCCGAGCAGGCGGAATTCTGGGTGCCGGAAGTCGAGTTGGGAGCGCCCTTCACCGGCGGACCGGCGATCGCGCTGGCCTCGCGGATGGGCCCGTGGCGGGCCAAGGAGGCGATGGTCCTCTGCCGCCGCTACAAGGCCCGCGAGCTGCTCGAAATCGGGATGGTCAATCGCGTAGTCAGCGCCGCCCAGTTGATGCCGGCCGCCCGCGAGCTGGCCGCGCAACTCCTCAAGATGCCGGACCGCGCAGCCCGCGCCACCAAGCATTTCATCGACGGCGTCTTCATCGGCCCGCGCCTGTATTAGCGACCCGATGCGCGCGGCTTCGAGCGGCGACTGCGGTGCCGACGTGACAAGGAGTCGGCTTTCGCCGTTTTCGTACGAGAGCGAGGCAGAACTCGCCGGTTGCTTTGCCCTGGAAAGCCTCTGGACTCAAATCCGCGCTCAAGTTTTGCGCTTGCAAACCAAGGTGATTTTGGTGCGAATCTGAATAGGGCTTCAATATGGAAATTCCGGATCAATTGAGGAACAAGCATCAGGCCGACAGGCCGTCCTCTAACAAATACGTGAGATGTTTCGTCGCCATGTCTCTCCAGCAAAGCGCCGAAGACGCCGACAAGGTCTTTCAGGTCCACATCAAGCCCACCCTTAAGCGTTTGAGCATTAGGGCATTCAGGATTGACGAGATCGAACACTCTGGAAATATTGATTCGCGCATCTTACGGGAAATCGATGCCAGCGACCTCTTACTGGCGGACCTCACCTACGCACGGCCCTCCGTGTACTTTGAAGCTGGCTATGCAGAAGGCAAAGGCTTGAACGTCATCTTGACCTGCCGCAAAGACCATCTTTCCCCGGCATCGTCGCAGGACTTGTCTGTTCATTTCGATTTGAATCATCGGAAGATTATCGACTGGTCCGGGGTCTCGGATCGGACTTTCTCAAAGCGGCTGGAATCGCACGTTCGTGCAGTTGCTCGCCCAGCCTTCGCCACAAAGCGAAGAAGTTCCGAGAATGCTCGCCATCAAGCTGAATTCGCGAAATTGCCCGTAAAGGCAAGACTTGGGTCTATTTTCAATGCAGGCAGGAAGCTGTTGCAGTCCGCTGGTTTTAAAGAGGAAGCCGACGACAGCGAGGAAGTCCTTACGAGACGTACGGAAAATCTTATATGGACCGGCAGCCGCAAGCTGAATAATGGCGAAACCCAAAATGTAGTGTTTTGGACTTTGGAACGTTACCCGCTTGGGGGCGGTGGTATTTCTCTAATCCAAGCCTGGTCGATGAACGCGCTCAGGGGACTGCCGATGGATGGCCCGGGCTCCGGTCACCTGATCATGCCCGTCCTCCGCCCCGTACCTCGAGCACGTTTAGAATCACAGTTTCCCGATTTCGTTCCAAGAGAAAAGGAATCTGTAGTGACGTTGATACATGTATTCGACGAAGGGCAGAGATCGCCCTGGCGTCTATACGTTCATGTGGTGCAGGGCGTTCGTTCTGTCAATGAGTGTCGCGCGGGGGTTCGGACTATCATCGCTGATATGGACTAATAGCCTATAGGACACGCCGGTTTCGGTGCCCACGTGGTCAGCGCCGCCCAGCTGATGCCGGCCGCGCGCGCCACCAACACTTAGAGGGGCCAGGCCCGTCAGTGTATGGCGTAAAGGTAGGGGCCGTCACCGTAGGGACAGTCATTGGAGCCGACATAGATGGCGCCGCCCGCTCCGATCGCCGGCGAGGAAGCGAAGCCGTCGTTGGGATCAGCGCAACCGGCGGTGAACTGCCACTTCTGCGAACCGTCGGGGTTGATCGCGTACAGGTTGTCAGAGGGGCCGACATAGATAGTGCCGTCGGCGCCGATCACCGGCGAGGAGTAGCCGGCGCCGGCACCGAAGAACTGCCACTTCTGCGAGCCATCGGGGTTGATCGCGTAAAGGCTGCCGACATAGATGGTACCATCCGCTCCGATCGCCGGCGAGGACTCGCCGCCAGCGCCGAAGAACTCCCACTTCTGCGAGCCGTCGGGGTTGATCGCGTACAGGTTCCCGTCGCCGGAGCCGACATAGATGGTGCCGTCCGCCCCGATCGCCGGCGAGGAAGTGATCGCCGGCGAGAACTCGCCGCCGGCACCGAAGAACTGCCACTTCTGCGAGCCGTCGGGGCTGATCGCGTCCAAGTGGCCGCCAGCGGAGCCGTCATCGCCAACGGAACCGACATAGATGGTGCCGTCCGCTCCGATCGCCGGCGAGGAAGTGACCCCCGCTTCCATTAAGAAGTTGACGCTGAACTGCCACTCCTGCGAGCCGTCCGGGTTAATCGCGTACAGGTTGCCGTCGCCAGAGCCGACATAGATGGTGCCGTCCGCCCCGATCGCCGGCGAGTCCCAAACACCGCCGAACTGCCAGAACACCCACTTCAGCGAGCCGTCGGGGTTGATCGCGTACAGGCTGCCGCCATAGGGGCCGGCATAGATGGTGCCGTCCGCCCCAATCGCCGGCGAAGCGAAGTCGGGGTTAAGGTCGCAGCAGATGGGAGACGCCAGAGGGGGGAACTGCCACTTCTGCGAGCCGTCGGGGTTGATCGCGTACAGGTTGAAGTCCTCATAACCGTCGATCGAGCCGACATAGATGGTGCCGTCCGCCCCGATCGCCGCCGAGGAGTCGGAACCGCCGATGGAGCCAGCCGAGCCGGTGAACTCCCACTTCAGCGCGCCCGAGCTGCCGCTGGTATCAAACGGGCTCAGGCCGGTGTGCTGCCGGTCGTGATGAAACATCTGCCAAGCTGCCGGCTCAGGCGGGGGTGTAGGCGTGGGCGTTGGCGTACCGGTCGGTGAAAGGGTGGGCACCGGCGTACCGGTCGGCGAAGGCGTAGAGGTCGGTGTGCCAGTCGCCGTGGGCGTGGGTGTACCGGTCGGTGCCACGATAGGCGCCTGCGTGGGTGTAGAAGTTGGAGTAGCGTTCGCTTTGGGCTTCTTCCCCGTTCCAGAAAGATCAACAACCCAACTCGCGTTGCTCGGTGCAACCGTAACTTTCAGACGACCGGAAAGCTGGCGTGCGCTAGCGGGTTCAAACGTGATCGAAAAGGTGCATCTCGACTTGGCCCCAAGGCTCGCCGGGCAGTCGTTCGTTTGGAGGAAATCACCGCTCACCGTGATGCCGCCTATGGCGACAGCGACCTTGCCGGTGTTAGTCAACTTGACGGACTTCGCTTTGCTCTGCGCACCGACAGGTTCCATGCCAAACGACAGAGATACCGGGCTGACGCTCAGCTTGGGGCGCGGCGCGATGCCAGCGGCGCTCGGACGAACGCCAAGCAACGAAAGCAATGCCATTGCGACAATCGTCTTTTTCAAGGGCATCGGCGTATACACTTTCGATTGTCAGGGAACACCGCGGCGCTCTGGTAATCGAAAAGCCGCGAAAACCACCACGGCGCGCGGTTCGGTCCGACGGCGGCTGGGGTGACTACGGCTAATAATACCCGTGCCCTGAAAAAGGCTTTTCCACTTCAAATCCCCGAGCGCGAAGAATCGTGATTGCGCGTTTCACGTCGGAATCTTCAACCTCCACATCGCGGTAGCTTCCATGCAGGCTTTCATGCAGTTCGCCCTCATTAGCGCCAATCTTCTCCCGAAGAAGGATAGCTACGCACTCTCTCACTCCCTCGGCTATCGAGTGGCCCTCACGCGCAAGAACTCGGATTTGCTTCACGTTGTGTTCCTCCCTTCAACTTCGAGCTGCCGAGATCGGTTTGTCCTTCGACAGGCGCCTACCCGTCCCCACTGGGCGTTCGAGTGTTGCTCCCTCTTTTCGACTGTCCACATACACGCAAGGACCGGACCAGCCGACAAGCTCGCGTTCGTTCGCCTTTGGACGGCTCGTATCGTCCTAGCGACCGCAGAGGGTTGCGCTGCTGCTACGGGGGCAAGAGCCGAGCGCGCCGGCGAGCCGCCCGGTGGCTCAAGCTCTCGGGGAGGTCGAAAGCGCGAGGCCGTGCTCCGCGAGCCGTTGCTCCAGTAGCGGCAAGCGATCGTGGCCCCAGAAGGGTTCCCCCTCGAAGATTAGCAGCGGTACGCCGAAGACGTGATCGGAGGAGGCTTCCTCCTGTGCGTCCCGGTAGGCCTCGGCACCGGGACCATCCAGATACTTGCGAAACTCTTCGGCCGGCATTCCCAGGTCCGCGATTACGACCGCGACTGCCTCGGGCTGATCGGCTTCCAGCTCGCGCCGGAAGAACAGCTCGTAAACCTTGCGGCTGTAGTCGCGCAAGCGTCCTTGCGTATCGGCGAAGAGACCGCCGATCAGGGCGGGAGTGGTGTCGTAGACCTTGAGCGGGCCGCGAATTATCAGGCCGCGCGATTGTGCCCATCGGCGCGCGTCGAGGTATGAGTATTTGGCTTTGTATTCCGAGTAAGTGCTGCGCTCGCCCTTGCCCTTGATTTTGAGCTGGAAGGGGATCCATCGGATGCGCACGCAGAAACGCTCTTCAAGCGCAAACGCGGGATCGAAGGCCAAGTATGCGAACGGACTCTTGTAGTCTGAATACATTTTGATTTCTTTGCGGTCCATCGCCTTTCACGCCTTCGGGCCTGTCAGCAGAATATGGTCCGGGAGGTCGCCCGCTGCAACCGCCGGGTAATGGGTCAATTTGAATGAACGTAGTGGCCTGGCGGGGTTGAGTGCCAAGCTGGCTGAAAGCCGCAGCATCTCTGGTGTCATTCTCGCGCGTCTGCTTTGACTGGCGCGCGAAGAATCCCGGATTTCTGCTCCGCTGAGGCCGATAGGCCACTACCAACCTGCAGCCATGGACTTGAGCGAGGAGTAGGAAGGCCGCAGCCAGAATCCGGGATTCCTCGCGCGGCAACCACGCGCGGGAATGACAACCATGAAGAAGGCGTTCGCAACCGGGTCAAAATGATCCACTACCGACCGCGGCGCGCTCGGTCCGGCGACGCTGGCATCTGGGGAAAAAGGTGTCTGGTTGTGAATCGGACCTGCGCCAATTCGATGTGCTCGCCGCGGACATTTCGCTACGATGCGTGCGCAATGGTCCCGGTCATCAGAATTCGCCGACTGCGCGCGAGCACCGCCGCGCTCCCCGCGTACCAGAGCGCCCACGCGGCGGGGATGGACCTTTCGGCTGATCTCGATGAGCCGATGGTCCTGCGCCCGATGGAGCGGGCGGCGGTGCCGACCGGAATCGCGATTCAGATTCCGGCCGGCTTCGAGGGGCAGGTGCGTCCCCGCAGCGGGCGCGCTATAAATGAGGGGCTGACCGTGGTCAACGCGCCCGGCACGATTGATGCCGACTACCGGGGCGAAGTTAAAGTATTACTTGTAAATCTCGGCGCGCAGGATGTCTCGATTCGGTCCGGCGACCGAATCGCCCAGTTGGTGATCGCGCCGGTCGTGCGCGCTGAGATAGTCGAAGTAGATCAGCTTGAAGAGAGTTCGCGCGGTGAAGGCGGATTTGGACATACCGGCCGGTAGTAAAACCCTCACCCGCCGGGCGCAGCGCTCGGCGGCCTCTCCCTGGTCAGGGAGAGGGGCGGGAAAGAAAGAAAGAGCGCAGGATTACGCCGAGCTCGACGCCGCGCTGATCGCGATTACTCCGATCGACGGCCGCTATCGGGCCCGCACCGCCGTGTTGCGCGACTATTTCAGCGAGCTCGCGCTGATCCGCTATCGCGTGCGGATCGAAGTCGAGTGGTATCTCTCGCTGGCGGCGAATTCCGCGCTCGACGCGGTTGCGCCGGCTAGCGCCGCGATCACTCGGCGGCTGCGCGCGCTCTACACGGACTTTTCGGCTGCCGATGCGCGCCGGGTCAAGGCGCTCGAAAAGGAGACCAATCACGACGTCAAGGCGGTCGAGTATTTCGTCAAGGAAAAACTGCCCGCGATCGATCCCGGCGCGCCGATTGAGATGGTCCATTTCGCCTGCACGTCGGAGGACATCAACAATCTCGCCTACGCCCTGATGCTCAAGGAATTCGTCGAGCGCGAGCTGAGCCCCAGGCTCTGTGTACTCATCGACACGATCGCCGCGCTCGCGCGGCGCTACAAGTCGGCCGCGATGCTCGCGCGCACCCATGGCCAGGAAGCCACGCCCACTACGATGGGCAAGGAGCTGGCGATTTTCGCCGCGCGGCTGGACCGCCAGCGGCGCCATCTCGAACGCCAGGAATATCTCGGCAAGCTCAACGGCGCGGTGGGCAACTTCAACGCCCATCAAGCCGCCTGTCCCGAGGTCGATTGGATCGCGCATTCGCGCGCCTTCGTCGAGGGCCTCGGGCTGGTCTGGAATCCGCTCACCACCCAGATCGAGAGCCACGATTTTATCGCCGAACTGTTCGACACGATGGTGCGGATCGATACGATCCTGCTCGGCTTCGCGCGCGACCTGTGGGGCTATATCGCGATCGGATATTTCGCGCAGAAAGCGATGGCGGGGGAGACCGGCTCCTCGACGATGCCGCACAAGGTAAATCCGATCGATTTCGAAAATGCCGAGGGTAATCTCGGCGTCGCGACCGCCCTGTTTCAGCATCTGGGAACCAAGCTTCCGATCTCGCGATGGCAGCGCGATCTCAGCGACAGCACCGCGATTCGGAGCGTGGGCAGCGCGTTCGGCCACGTGATCGTGGCGCTGATCTCGATCGATCGCGGGCTGGAGCGTATCGAGCTCAACCAGCGGCGAATCGCGGCCGACCTGGACGACGAAACCGCGTGGGAAGTGCTGGCCGAGGCGATCCAGACCGTGATGCGCCGTCATCGGATGGCGCGGCCGTACGAAGCGCTCAAGAAATTGACGCGCGGCCGCGCGGTCGATCGCAAAACGATCGAGCAATTCGTTGCGACTCTACCGCTCAAAGAGGCCGAGCGCCGGGCGCTGCTGAAGCTCACGCCACGCACCTACGTCGGCCTCGCCGCCGAGCTGGTCGAGCGCTTCGCGCCCGCGCCGGTGGCGACAGTGCCGGGGCGCAAGTGAGGCCGACACGCTGCGGCTGCGCCGTCGAATGTGAATAACCGTGCGAGCTTTGTTGATTCGCGACGCACCGGCTTTTGTATGGCCGGACGCGCGCGGGTAATTTGAAGCCGGCACCTCTGATGGAGCAAGCAATGGAAGCAGCGCCCGAAAAGCTCGAGATGTTTTACGAGGGCAAGGCGAAGAAGCTCTACGCGACTTCCGACCCCGACCTCGTAATCGCCTATTTCAAAGACGACGCGACCGCGTTTAACGCCAAAAAGCGCGGCACGATTGAGGACAAGGGGATCGTCAACAACCGCATGTCGGAGCTGTTCTTCAACCTGCTCGAGCGCGCGGGCGTCGCAACCCATTTCGTACGCCGGCTGAACGATCGCGAGATGCTCTGCAAGCGGCTCACGATAATCCCGGTCGAGGTAGTGGTGCGCAATCTCGTGGCCGGCTCGATGGCGAAGCGGCTCGGACGCGCCGAGGGCGAGCCGTTGCCGTATCCGATCATCGAGTACTACTACAAGTCAGACCCGCTCGACGATCCGCTGATAATCGCCGACCACGCGGTCGCGTTCGGATGGGCTACGCCGGACGAGTTGCGCCAAATCAACGAGCTGGCGCTGCGCGTCAACGACGTGCTGCGCAACTTCCTGGACCGGCGCAATATCATTTTGGTGGACTTCAAGCTCGAATTCGGGCGTTTCCACGGACGCGTGCTGCTCGGCGACGAAATCTGTCCCGACACCTGCCGCTTCTGGGACAAGGACACGCACGAGAAGCTGGACAAGGATCGTTTCCGCCGCGACCTCGGCGGAGTCGAGGACGCCTACCACGAGATGCTGCGGCGGGTCGAAAGTTGACCGCGCGTCGCCGCGGCCAGAGGGACGCAACTTGCAGGTAAAGGTGTTCGTTACGCCCCGCAGCGGCATCCTCGATCCGCAGGGCAAGGCCGTCGAGCATGCGCTCAAGAGCCTCGGCTTCAAGGGCGTGGCGGGAGTGAGAATCGGGAAATATATCCTGCTCGATGTCGACGCGGCGTCAGCCGAAGAGGCGCGCGCGGCAGCGCAGAAGATGTGCGAGCAGTTGCTGGCCAATCCAATTATCGAGGACTTCCGCTTCGAGGTGGAAGCGTGATGAACGATCGCGGGCCAGCCAGTCTGGAGATGTTCCCTCTCCCTCCGGGAGAGGGCGAGGAGTGGCACAGGCTTAAGCCTGTGCCACCGCAATTTCTGGTCGTATCGCCCTCACCCGCCTCGCCAAGCTCGGCACCCTCTCCCGCAGGGAGAGGGAATCGGAGCAGAGGGAGTCGAGGCTACTTCGCGTCATGAAGTGGGGTGTCGTCAGGTTTCCCGGCTCGCTGGATGACGGCGACGCTTTGTACGCGTTGCGCGACGTGATGGGCCAGAACGCCTTCTTCCTTTGGCACAAGGACGAAAGTCTCAACGGCGCCGACTGTGTCGTGCTGCCCGGTGGATTCAGCTACGGCGATTACCTGCGATGCGGCGCGATCGCGCGCTTCTCGCCGATCATGAAGAGCGTCGCGCGCTTTGCCGGCGACGGTGGATTCGTAGTCGGCATCTGCAACGGCTTTCAGGTCCTATGCGAGGCCCATCTGCTGCCCGGCGCGCTGCGGCCGAATCGCACGCTGTCGTTCATATGCGAGCGCGTGCACGTCCGCGTCGACAACGCAGCCACGCCGTTCACTCGTGCGGCGCACCAGGGCGACCTGCTGAAGCTCCCGATTAAACATGGCGAGGGCGCGTACTTCGCGCCTGAAGCGGAGCTGCGCCAGATGGAGGAGCGGGGGCAGGTGATCCTGCGCTACGTCGATGCGAACGGTGTCGAAGCCGAAACCGCCAATCTCAACGGCTCGACCCACGCGATCGCCGGCGTCGCCAACCAGCGCTTCAACGTCTTCGGCCTGATGCCCCATCCGGAGCACGCTGTCGAGCCGATGCTGGGCGGCGAGGACGGGCTGGCGCTGTTCCGCTCGATCCTGGCGAGCGTCGGATGAGCGAGCCGCCGACGCCGATACCAGGGGAAGTCCCGGTTGACCTCGGGCAGGCGTACGCACACGGGCTCACCACAGACGAATTCCGCGTAATCGAACGCACGCTCGACCGCACGCCGACCCGTACCGAGCTCGGCGTGTTCTCCGTGATGTGGTCGGAGCATTGCTCGTATAAATCCTCGCGGCGCCATCTGCGGATGCTGCCGTCGCGCTCGGAATTGGTGGTGCAGGGGCCGGGCGAAAACGCGGGCGCGATCAACGTCGGCGACGGATGGGTCGCCGTGTTCAAGATCGAAAGCCACAACCATCCCTCGTTCGTCGAGCCGCATCAGGGCGCGGCCACCGGCGTCGGCGGCATCCTGCGCGACATCTTCACGATGGGCGCGCGGCAGATCGCGAGCATGGATTCGCTCAAGTTCGGCTCGTTCGACCATCCGCGCACCCGCTATCTGCTGGGCGGCGTGGTCGGCGGAATCGGCGGCTACGGCAATTGCGTCGGCGTGCCGACGGTCGCGGGCGAAGTGATGTTCGACGAGGCCTACAACGGGAATATCCTGGTGAACGCGTTCTCGCTCGGGCTCGCGCGCAAGGGCGAGCTGTTCAGCGCGCGCGCCAGTGGGATCGGCAATCCGGTAATCTACGTCGGATCGGCGACCGGCCGCGATGGTATCCACGGCGCGAGCTTGCTGGCCTCGGCGGAATTCGACGCGTCCAGCGAGGCGAAACGGCCCACCGTGCAGGTGGGCGATCCGTTCACCGAAAAACTCCTGATCGAGGCCTGCCTAGAGGCGATGCGCACCGGCGCGATCGTCGCGATTCAGGACATGGGCGCCGCCGGGCTGACCTCATCGTCGAGCGAGATGGCGGCGCGCGGCGGCGTCGGAATCGATCTGGACCTCGACCGCGTTCCGCTGCGCGAGCCGGGACTCACAGCCTATGAAATCCTGCTCTCCGAATCGCAAGAGCGGATGCTGATCGTATGCGAGCGTGGGCGCGAGTCCGAGCTGACCCGCGTGTTCGACAAATGGGACCTGCATGCGGCCGTGATCGGGCACGTTACCGAAGGCGATCGCTGGCGCGTGCGATTCGCGGGCCAACTGGTCGCCGATATTCCGGTGCGATCGCTGGCCGACGACGCTCCGATCTACGATCGTCCGGCGGCCGAGCCCAAACGCGCGCCGGCCCGCGCGATCGAGCTGCGCGATACGCCCGCGCCGGGGGCGACCGCGCCGCGCGAGGCCTTGCGCCTGTTGCTCGATAGTCCCAACGTGGCCTCCAAGCGATGGGTGTACCGGCAGTATGATTCGCTGGTATTGAGCAACACGATCGCAGGTCCCGGCGGCGACGCCGCAGTGCTGCGAATCAAGGGATCGCGGCGCGGTCTTGCGCTCAAGGTCGATTCGAACCCGCGCGCCTGCGCGATCGATCCCTACCTCGGTGCGATCGCGACGGTGGTCGAGGCGGCGCGCAACGTCGCCTGCGTGGGCGCGCATCCGGTAGGAATCACCAACTGCCTCAATTATGGCAATCCCGAGCGCCCCGAAATCATGTGGCAGTTCATCCGCGGAGTCGAAGGACTGCGCGACGCCGCGCTCGCGTTTGGCACGCCGGTCGTGAGCGGCAACGTGAGCTTCTATAACGAGACCGAAGGCCGCGCGATTCCGCCCACGCCGACGATCGCGATGGTCGGGCTGTTCAGCGATGTCGCGCGCCACGTCACGAGTTTCTTCAGCCATCCCGGCGACGCGATCGTGTTGGTGCGCACCGCGCCGCCGTCGCTCGCCGCCAGCGAGCTTGCCGCCCTGGTCCATGCCGCGGGAGGCTCGCTCGAACCAATCGATCTGGCGCGCGAGCGGACCCTGATCGGCGGCCTGGTTGGCGGCGCGGAACTGGGGCTGATAAGATCGGCTCACGATGTGTCTGAGGGCGGGCTGGGCGTGACACTGGCGGAGGCCTGCTTCGGCCCCGCCGGCGTGATCGGCGCGCAAATCGACGCGCTGGCCGCGCAAGGAGACGCGACCGTGGAATTGTTCGGGGAGGGCCCCTCGACCGTGGTCATGTCGGTTGCGCCCGAAAATGTCGCGCGGGTGAAGGAGCTTTTTCCGGGGTTGGAGTGCGCCGTTATCGGCCGGGTGATCGCGGAGCCGAAGCTTCGGATCGCGGCGCTAATCGACGACGACGTTGGTGAACTGCAACGGATTTACGAACAGGCAATTCCGAGGCGGCAATTCCGAAGCGGTTAGTCGGCCATGATTGAAAACCGCGACCCGGTGCTCGAAGACCCGCTCGACGCCTTCCACGACGAGTGCGGCGTGTTCGGCGTGTACGGCCATCCCGAGGCCGCCAATCTGGTCTACCTGGGACTCTACGCGCTGCAACATCGCGGGCAGGAATCGTCGGGAATCGTCTCGTCCAACGGCAAGTCGTTGATCTCGCATCGCGGGATGGGTCTGGTCGCGGACGTCTTCAACAGCAGCGTAATCGAGCGCCTGGAGGGCACCAGCGCGATCGGGCATAACCGCTACTCGACGGCGGGCTCTACCACGCTCAAGAACTGCCAGCCGGTGGTGGTCGAATACGCCCACGGCGGTCTGGCGCTCGCGCACAACGGCAACCTGGTGAACTTCCAGGAGCTGCGCGAACGCCTGGAAAGCTCAGGCTCGATATTCCAGTCGTCGTCCGACAGCGAGATCATTCTCCATCTGATTGCGACCTCGAAGGCGCCGACGATGGCCGATCGGGTCGCCGACGCGCTCGCGCAGGTGCGCGGCGCCTATTCGCTGGTGATGCTCACCGAACGCGAGCTGATGGCGGTGCGGGATCCGTTCGGCTTCCGTCCGCTGGTGCTGGGAAATCTGAACGGCTCGCCGATCATCGCCTCGGAAACCTGCGCGCTGGATCTGGTGCGCGCCGAGTACGTGCGCGAGATCGAGCCGGGCGAGTTGCTGGTAATCAACGAAGACGGGATGCGCTCGCTCAGGCCGTTTCCGATCGCGCCGACCAAGCGATGCATCTTCGAGTACGTTTATTTCGCGCGGCCCGACAGCCTGCTTTACGGGCGCAACGTCTATTCGGTGCGCAAAATGCAGGGCAAGGCGCTGGCGCGCGAATGTCCCGCCGACGCTGATATCGTCGTGCCGGTGCCCGACTCGGGCAACGCGGCCGCGCTTGGCTTTGCCGAGGAGTCGGGGCTGCCGTTCGAGATGGCGCTGGTGCGCAGCCACTACGTCGGCCGCACCTTTATCGAGCCGCGCCAGGCGATTCGCCATTTCGGGGTCAAGATAAAGTTCAATCCGGTGGTCGAACTGCTGGTCGGCAAGCGCGTGGTGCTGATCGAGGACTCGCTGGTGCGCGGGACCACGCTGAGCAAGGTAATCCCGATGCTGCGGCAGGCCGGCGCGCGCGAGGTCCACGTGCGGATCGCTGCGCCGCCGCACACTAACTCATGCTTCTATGGAATCGACACGCCCACCCGCGAGGAGTTGGTCGCCTCGCATATGTCGATCGAAGAGATCCGCCAATCGATCGACGCCGACTCGTTGGGTTACTTAAGCTGGGACGGCTTGTACTCGTTCCTGGACGGCCAGCGTGAGGGCTTCTGCGACGCCTGCTTCACCGGCAACTATCCGGTGCCGATTCCCCAATCCTCCGGCGCCGGCCAGCTCCATCTGTTCGAAGCCGGCGACGATCGCTCGGCCGACGCCGCGCGCTAGTTCCTCATCTTTACAAAACGCTCTGGTGCGGGTAGCACCTAATTAGGTGCTATGCTAACATTGGGAGTCATGCTCGACATCACTAAGGACATTCAATCCCTGACGAATTTCCGGCGCAAATCGGGAAAATTTCTTAGGGAGATGAAGAAAAGCAAGCGGCCGGTGGTCCTGACCGTCAATGGCAAGGCCGAGGCTGTTGTGCAAGACGCGGAATCCTATCAGCGCTTGCTCGACAGCGCCGCCCGCGCCGACGTTTACGAGGCTGTCCGGCAAGGCGTGGACGATATCGTCCACGGACGGACGCGCCCGGCCCGCAAAGTGTTCGACGAGTTGCGCCGGCGCCATGGCGTATCGCGTTGAATTGACCCTCCGCGCAGAGCGGGACTTCGATTACCTCTATCAGCGAATCTCGGCCGACGATTCGGCGGCGGCTGCGCGCTGGTTCAACGGGCTCGAAGAGGCGATCCATACGCTTGAGCGGTTACCGCGCCGCTGCCCCGTAGCTCCCGAGAGCAAAAAGGCCAAACGGCGGTTACGGCATTTGCTCTATGGCCCGAAACGCGACGTGTACCGGGTCATTTACGAAATCGACGAATCGCGCAGGGTCGTTCATGTCCTGACGATCAGGCACGCGGCGATGGACGAGTTCATCAGCGGCGCAGGAAAACGCCGTGGTCCGAACGCAGAGATGAAAACGTTGGTGTCGAGGACGACCGTTATCACCCGGCGCGTCTCTGGCGGGCGGCGCGGCGCTCCTTACGGAACTGCTTGACGACGCGGGGCACGTCCGCCTCGGCTATTCCAGCGGCCGCGGCTTTGGCCCTGCCGTAAGCATTGAGTTCGTCCCACTCGCGCTCTCGCTGGTAGCGTCGCAACGCCTCGCGGATAAGCTCGCTCATCGTGCAGCGTTCTTTCCTTGCCAGACGCTCCGCCCGGGCTAGCACTTCAGATGGAAGGGTTATAGACACTACTTTGCTGATGGCCATGTTCGTCTCGCATCCAAGTATGGCAGAGCGGGCGGTTTGACGCATGTCTCCGCTGCAGATTGAGATGCCCCGAACAGCGCTTTGACGATCTCGGCCCCGCCGGTGATAAGCTTGCGTAGGGTTTGTTCCCAGCCGATGGCAGCTTCCGGTATCCAGCTCGAACGGGTGCAGTCGCGTGAGTCGCTCGAGGAGTTCGCGCGCTTGCCCTATCGCGTCTACGCCGATCGCGCCGCTTGGTGGCCGCCGGATGTCCAGCACGAGATCGATCTGCTATCCGGGCGCACGCCGCTTTCGTCGTACCTGGAGGTGATGCCGCTGCTTGCGCGATGCGACGGCGCGGCGGTGGCGCGCGTGAGCGCCGTCGTCAACCATCGCTACAACCAGCATTGGAACGAGTTGGTCGGCCAGTTGATCCATTTCGAGGCGCTGGCGGGCGCCGATGAGGCCGTCACCACGATGCTGGCGGAGGCCGGAACTTGGCTGCGCAGCCGCGCGATGACGGCCGCGCGTAGCGGCTTCGCCGCGTTCCTGGACTATCCCTACGCGATCGACGGCTACGGCGAATTTCCATCCTTCCTGCTGCGCGGCAATCCCGGGTATTACCATCGCTATTTCAAGAACGCCGGCTTCGCGACCGAAAAGGCGATGCTCGATTTCACCGCCGCGCTGACGCCCGAGACTCAGGTTCGCTATCGAAGCGCGATTGCGGGGGCCGAAGCGTCGGGCGTGAGCGTGCGCAGTTGGCGCGATTACGGCTTTCCCGCCGCAGTCGACGCCTGGACCGACGTGACCAACGCCGCCTTCGAGCGCCATTGGGGATGGAACCCCGTCACGCGCGCCGAAAGCCGCCCGATGCTGATTCCGCTGGGCGAGACCGCGGTGGCAGACCTCTCGATGATCGCGAGCCGGGCCGGCGCGCCAATCGGCGCGGTCTTTTCGGTGCCCGATTTCAGCGCGTCGCTCGCCCAGGTGCGTCCGGGCGCGCGTATCGCGCCGGAGCGGGGCGGTGGCTCGCGCGGCGCGTTGATCAATATCGGCGTGCTCGCGCAAGCGCGCTCGCGCGGGGTGGGATTCGCGCTGGCGGCGCGATCGTTCCTGGCGATGGCCGCGCGCGGGATGCGCTACGCGGGTTACACGCTGGTGCTCGACGACAACTGGGCCAGCCGCCGCACAGCCGAGCGCCTGGGCGCGAGCGTCACGGGAAACTTCGTCGCCTATCGGCGCGAGCTGTGAGGCAACCGCCCACGCCGAGTGAACGGTTGACAGTGCGCGAGCGATGGGCCTAGCGTCGTGACGAGGAACCGTGAAATCGCAGCTCAATGGCGGGGCGATTCATCCGCTACATTATTCGATGCCGGTTCTGCTGGCTCTCGTGATCGGCGCTGCTGAGGTCGGTATATCGGGCGCGCAACCCGCGTCGGGCAGGTCGGCATCTGAGAGCACCATAGTCGCCAAGAAGTCACCCACCCCGACCAAAAAACCGAAGCCAACCGCAACACCGACGCCTGAAGCAGTCTCAGGCTCCAGTCTCGATCTGCAAGGACAAGGCGCTCTCATACCGGAATCTTGCGCCTGCGCTGACGCTCTATCGGTGATAGTTGGATGCTTCTGCACGGGTACGTTTACTTCTTCGCTGACCGGTCCGCCTTTTGGCCAAATCGATTTGAATTTCGATCTTTCCGTCGATCCCACCCCCTTCACGTCCGGTCCCTCTTGCTATCAAGCTTCGGGCGGCGGTGAGCTCGGACCCACGGGCGACCAAAACATCGGCTTTACCGGTGAGCTCTGCGCAGAGTCGTACATGTATAGCTTGCAGGGAACGCTCGAAATCTTCCCGACTCAGGCTTGTCAGGTGCCACAGACCGTAATGGTAGGAACCCTGGCCGCTTTCGGCGCAGTCCACCAAACGGGTCCAGTGCCTACAGCCGCGCCTTCGCCGGCACCTCTGGCGAACCCGATCCCATCCGGCGCTAACAGCAGCGCGCTGGTGAGTATCATTGGCACGGTCGGTCAGATAGCGGCGCCCTGCCCAAGTCCGTAATAGAGACCTCGGTTGCGGAGGAGGTGGCGCAGAGGTGACACACCAGGAGTGTACAAATGATCAGCCATGTGAAAGTCGTCGGCGTATGCGTGAGTGACCAGCAGCTTGCGCAGCGCTTTTACGTCGAGAAGCTCGGCTTCGAGTTGCGCCGCGACGACCCGATGGGTCCCAACGCGCGCTGGATCGAGGTTGCACCCAAAGGCGCGCAGACTTCGCTGGTGCCCTTTACGCCGCCCGGCCTCGAAAACCGCATCGGCAGCTTCGCCAACGTGGTGCTCGCTTGTTCCGACGCTCAACTCGCTTATCGCGAGCTCTCGGCGCGCGGGGTCGAATTCGTCGAGCCGCCGACGCGCCAGCCATAGGGCGGTATCCAGGCGATATTCTGTGATCAGGACGGAAACCGCTTGGTCCTGGCACAGGATTCAGCAAGCTTATCTGACCACGGTCGCGGTGGCGGGAGACAATCGATGAGTGAAGTGGGATACATCGATACGCACGACGGCGAGCGCTTGCAGTACCGCAAGGTTGGAGACGGCGCCGACTTCGCAATAGTGCCTGGCGGCTTCTTCTTCGGGCCGAGCCTCGACGCATTGGCGCACAATCGCACGCTGGTCTTGTACGACCCGCGCAATCGCGGCCGTTCGAGCACGATCCGCGAACGAACGAAAATCAGCATCCAGAACGATGTGCGCGACCTCGAAACCGTCCGCGCTCATTTCGGCGCCGAACGGTTCGCGCCGATTGGATGGTCGTATCTCGGCATGATGGTCGTGTTGTACGCGAATGAGCATCCCGAACGCGTGCCGCGCCTGGTGCAAATCGGGCCCGCGCCGCTCAATTGGGGCAAGGCGGCAGCCTATCCGCCGGAACGGACCTGTACCGATGATCCCACCGACCCGGCGGAGCGCGATGAGCTTGCGCGGCTCGTGTCGGAAGGCTTCGACAAGGCCGAGCCCAGGGAATTCTGCCGTAAGCAATGGAATCTCCTGCGCGCGAGGCTGGTCGGCAATCAGAGCAATGCGGCGCGCCTCCAGACCGACCCATGCGATACGCCCAACGAATGGCCGCTGAACCTCAACCCGCACTTCGGCGCGCTATTCGCAAGCATCTTCGCAATCGCAATCACATCCGACGAGATCGCGCGCACCGTCACGATGCCCGCGCTGACGATTCATGGCACCAAAGATCGCAATGCGCCGTACGGCGCCGGCCGCGAATGGGCGGCGATCCTGCCGGGCGCGCGGCTGATCACGATCAATGACGGCGGTCATGCCGTGTGGGCCGACGATCCGACAATCGTCGATGACATCGACCTGTTTCTCTCCGGCAAATGGCCGGCGCGGGCCGAAAAGCTCACGCGCTGAAGGGCTGAGGCGGGCACTCGCGGACCGCAGAGCGGTACCAGGGGTTCAGACGGGGTTCCCTAGGGAACTTGGCGACGCGATTGTGGTGTTGTACGGCTGAGGTTCACGGTTTACGCCGGGGGTTGGGTCACGATATAGCTTGACCACAGCTTATTTTGACCGCGGCGGCAGAATCGGGGGCCGATGCCGGCGGCGGTTGAGCGCCATGGAGGTTTGTTATGCGGATGCGACTGGAGCGCGTGGCCCTTGCGATAGCGATGCTGTGCCTGCTCGGCTGGCCGCGCCCGGTGAGGGCGCAGGTCACGGCGGGTGACCGGATAACGCCGGCCAACGTGGCCAAAATAAAGGATCTCGTCAGCCCGGGCGTTTACATCGCCGCTTCCAAGGGGATGGCGATCGACGTGGTTGCTACCCAGCGCGTGGATTGGCCGCCACCCTACCAGGAAGCGACCGAGAAATATTCCTCCCAGGTGCGACTCTCGCCCGATCGCCGCAGCCTGGTCGGTTACGCCGCGGGCCAGCCGTTCCCCCTGCTCGACCTCAATGACCCTGACGTGGCAACCAAAATAATGTGGAATTCCAGCTTCCGTCCGCTCACTACGGACGACGCCGACCTGCGCTTTTTCGAATGCCAGGTCGAGTACACCAATCCCGGCGGTCCGCAGAAGATGCTAGACTATTCCGAGATCGGGCATCTGGCCGGCTACTACAATATCGGCCGCACCGAAGTTGAGCCGCTGCCCGCGGATCCCGATCTCAAGGCCAGCGGCGTCTGGTGGAGAGAGACCGCATACCCGGTGATCTCGCCGGCCGAAGAACGCGGTGGCGGAGGCCTGCGGGTTCGCTACTGGGATCCGGGTCTGGGCGACGACTCCTGGGCCTATCTGCCTGGCAGCCGCAGGTTGCGCCGCGTCAACGAGGCGATCCTGAGCTCGTCCACCGGTCTGAGCACCTGGGACCCCGACCATGTTGGTGGCTTCGCCGCCAAGCCCGAGGAGTACGACTACAAGTTCCTCGGGGTGCGCCAGATGCTCGGCTGCGCCCACGCGGCCCATTCGCCCGAGCGCCCCTGCCTTACCGACGGCGGCGCGACCACCTGCCCGGAGGATTGGGAGATGCGCCGGCTATATCTGGTCGAGGCAGTACCGCGTCAATCGCGGATTCCCGGCGCGCTGCAATCCAAGACTGTCATCTACGTCAACTCCGAGATGTGGTTCAATCCGTACATCGACAGCTACGATCGCCGCGGCGACCTCTGGAAGACCCAGATCTACTGGCTGGCGTATAATGACCGTCCGGTTCCTGACGCTCGCGTAGCGATCTATCCATTCAAGCGCCAGTTCGTGGTCTCGGCCTCGAGTATCGACATACAGACCGGGCTTTCGACCGCATGCTATCTGCCCGGCCGCGACACGCCCGAGCGCGAATGCTGGTATATCAACATGGGCGCTGTGAACCGGGAGTTCTTCACCACCGAGGCGATGGTCAAGGCCGGCCACTGAGGCTGGCGACGCCTACTTGATCGCCAGTGCGTTGGGCGGCGAACCGACGCCGCCGGGCACATTGAGCGGCGCGGAAGTCAGGAAAAACTCGTAGCGCCGGTCGGCGGCGCAATCGGCAGCCAGATCTTCGAGATTCCACATCTCGCCGATCGGCATCCCGAACAGCCCCAGCAGATGGAAATGCAAGAAGTCGGTATCGCCGGGAGCCTTCGGCAACGCCTCCAGCGCGGGTGAATCGGCGGCGACCGCGGCGAGATGGTTCTCCCACAGCCAGCGCGCCGTCCGCTCCGTGCCCTCGATTCCGGGCACCTTGGTCTCGCGCGCCAATTCCTCCCGGAGCTCCTGGCTGGCGCCAAGATAGAAGCGGGTCCATCCGATTCGAATCACCAGAATGTCACCGGTGCGCAGCCGCGTTTTCTGTTCAGCAAGCGTGGCTTGCAGGTCCTCGAGCGGAATGATTCCCGGCTTGGTGAAATCGATCGTCTTGCCGCGGCGCTCGTAATGGCGCGCGAGGTCGGCGAGCACGCCGCGGCCGGCGATTCCTCTGCGGGCGAGGTTGTCGATCCCAAGCCTCATCCCGCCGCGTGCCGCCATCTCGTGGTCTGGGATTCCGTTGTAGGCGCCCATCGGATGCTTCACGTGACAGAGCGCGTCCCATTGCGACGATGCCTGCGGATAAAAGTTGTCCAGACAATCGTCGGCGGCGATCGCTTCGGCGCCCGGAAACGGGAAGGCCTTGTGTACGTGCCGGCCGCGGCCAAACAGCGGCGGGTCGGGAATATTGATCGGAAGATTGAGCGCAAAGACTTTGCCCGTGCGGATGTTCGCTGCCGCCGCGCGCACGCGCTCCGGCGTGAGAAGATTGATCGTCCCCAACTCATCGTCGTCGCCGAACACGCCCCACGCCGCGCCCCGCGGTGCGCCTGGCCGGATCGGAAGCGCGTCATAGCCGGGCAGCTTGACCCCGGCCTTGACCCGGGATTGTCGCGCGCGGAGCGCTCTGGCCTTGGGGCTCGCCGCGGGCTTTGCAACTTTGCGTTTGGGCTTGATCGGGCGTGCCTTTGCCTTGGCCGGTTTGCTTGCCATGTTGCGCTCCATGAGCCCGCGCTGCAGCCGACGGCGCTCGCGCCACTCTCATATCAGGTTGGATGCGAATCGGGAAAGGCAATTTCTTTCTGCTGGAGGGAAGCTTCACAAGGGCGTGAAAAGCCTTGAGACCGGCCGGGCGGGATGTTATTGTGTCTTCTTTCTCCTTGCTCCTACGGGGGCTTTATCCATAAGGAGGTCCGCAAATTGCGGCGCTACGAGACTGTTTTTATCCTTCGTTCCGACTTGGGCGAAATCCAGTCCAGGGAAACGATCAAGCGTTTTGAAGGGATCGTCACCGCCGGCGGCGGCGAGTTGATCGAGACCGACGAATGGGGCGCACGCGAGTTGGCCTATCGGATCAACCGCGAGCGGCGCGGCTACTACGTGCGGCTGGACTACACCGCACCGCCCGCGGCCGTCAGCGAGGTCGAGCGCAATCTCAAGCTCTACGACGGCGTGTTGCGCTACCTGTCCGTGATGGTCGAGCCCGAGGCCGACGCCGCCAAGGTTCGCGCCGAGGTCGAGGCGCGCAAACGCCGCGCTGAAGAGGCCAGGGCCGCGGCGGAGAGCCGGGCTGCGGCCGCAGCGCATGTCCCCGAGGCGGCGCAAATCCCTGACGCGCCGGCGGAGCTGCAAATTCCGCCGGACGAGGGGTTGCCCGAGCCCGAGCCTTCGAGCGGTGAGCAACAGAATTGAGCTATGCGGCCGAGTGCTGAATCAACCGGAGTTGCGAACCACGCCGGGTGGCACGGCTCTATTGCGCGTGGTCGTGGAATGCGGCGGCGAGGGACGGGCGCTTGCGCTCGAGGTGGTGATGATCGGCGAACCGGCGCGGCAGGCCGCTCATGGACTGCGGACCGGGCAGGAAATCAAAGTCACCGGGGCACTGCGTTCGGTCGCTCAGAGCGACACCGCGGGCGGCCCGCGTACGCGGCACGTTGAGGTTTTGGCAGACGAAATCAAGCCGGCGGGAGATTGACTCCGTACGGCATATCCAGATCAAAGGTTCGTGATGGCAGAAAACCAGTCGGAACAATCGCAAGAACATCAAAGGCCGCGTCCGATGGGCGGCCGGGGCGACTCGGATCGCGGTGGTGAGCGCGGCGGCGAGGGACGTCCGGGCGATCGCGGTGGCCAGCGCAGGCGTCCAAGCAGCCGGCGCAAGGTATGCCGCTTCTGTGCCGACAAGACCCTGAAGGTTGACTACAAGGACGTGCGCACACTCCAGACCTTTATCAGCGAGGGCGGCAAGATTGTGCCCAGTCGCACCTCGGGAAACTGCGCGGGGCATCAGCGCCAGCTCGCGGTGGCGATCAAACGGGCCCGGATAATCGCCTTGCTGCCGTTCTCGACGCTCGGCGTGTAGCGGAACTCAGGGGAGTGGGTCTGAATTCGATAACTCAGAGCCGTCCGCGCAGAGTTCGGCCGTGACCCTCAAGGCGGTAATCGGACTGATTCGGGCCTCGGCATTGTCGGCTGCGCTGTTTCTGGCCGGCGGCGCGATTCCGGTCGCCGGAGCACTGTTGATGCTGCTCACGCCCGCACCCATCATCGGCCATGCGGTCGGGCGTTCGGCTGCCGTATGGCGCACGATGGCGGCCATCCTGCTGACCGCGGCGGCGGTCGCAATTGCCGCGGGTCCGTTCGCCCTAATGGCCTACACAGTATCGTTCGGGCTGGCGACTGCGATCATCTGCTACATGCTGGAGCACGGGATGGGCTTCGAGTCGATCGTCGCGGTTACGACCGGGGTGGTGCTGGCCGCCGGATCGGCCGCGCTGCTGATTGCGAGCGGATCACCCGCGGTGCTGATCGCCAACTTTCACGACGGTCTGTCGGCGGCGTTGGCGCGCACCGACGAGGTTTACAAGCTGCTGGGAATCAGCCCCGTATTGGAAGGTGACGCGCGCGCCCGGCTGGTCGATATGATCGTCCAACTGGCTCCGGCGCTGGCGGCTATCACCGCGGCGTTCGCGGTGCTGATCAATCTGGCGGTTTTCTGGCGATGGGTCGGCAAGAACCGTCTGTCCTACAAGCTGTTCGGCGATCTGGTCCGATGGTCCACGCCGGAGTGGCTGATCTGGCTGCTGATCGCGACCGGCTTCGCGCTGTTCGTTCCGGCCGAACCGGCGCGCACGGTCGCTCTGGACGGGTTCATCTGCGTCGCGGCCGTGTACTTCTGCCAGGGTCTGGCGGTGATGGCCTTCTACCTCAAGATGCTCTCCACCCCGGGGGCGTGGCGGGGCGTAATCTACTTTATTGCCGCCGTCCAGCCAGTGCTGGCGGCGCTGGTTTCGGCGGTCGGCGTATTCGACCTGTGGGTCGATTTTCGCCGGCTCAGGCCGCCCAGCCAGGAAGCCGATACCTTCAGCGATTTACTGTAGGAGAGAGAGGACTGAATCATGAACGTGCAGGTGATACTGCGAGAGGAAGTCCCCAACCTGGGGCGAATCGGCGAGGTGGTCAAGGTGCGGGCCGGTTTCGCCCGTAACTACCTGCTGCCGCGCAAGCTGGCGGTCGAAGCCAACCCCCGCAATCTGCGCGAGTTCGAGCATCAGAAGAGCCAGGCGCTGTTGCGGCGCGAGACCAAAAAGAACCAATGGGTGGGTCTCAAGGCGCGAATCGAGGCGCTTACTGTGGTGATCAAGGCGCGCGCCGGCGAAGAGGGCAAGTTGTTCGGTTCGGTCACCAATCTCGATATCGAGCGCGCGCTGCGCGAGAACGGCGTCGATGTCGAGCGGCGCAAAATCCATCTGCCCGAGCCGATCAAGCAGCTCGGCGAAGTCACCGTCGCGGTCAAGCTCGACCCTGAAGTGGAGGCGAGCATCAGGCTCAGCGTTGTGGCGGAATAAGGCGGTACATGATCAAGCTCTACGACTTCCTCCCATGTCCGTTCGGTCAGAAAGTCCGTATCGTGATGGCGGAAAAGAGCCTCACCTACGACCTCGTCGAGATCGACCTGCTCAAGGGCGAGCAGCGCAAGCCAGACTTCCTGCGCCTGAACCCCTACGGCAAGGTGCCGGTCCTGATTGACGAGGACATGACGATCTATGACTCGACGATAATCAACGAGTACCTCGAAGACGAGTATCCCGATCCGCCGCTCTTACCGGCGATCGGATCGAGCAGCCTGCGCGCGCGGGCGCGGCTGTTCGAGGAGCTCGCCGACAGTTCATTCACTCCGCAGGTCGGGCAGCTGATGGTGGAGGTCTCAAAGCCGGAGGCCGAGCGCGACCCAACCCGCATCCAGCGCGCCCGGCAGGGAGTCGAGCGCCTGCTCGACTACCTAAACCACGAACTCGACGCGCGCCAGTTCCTCGCCGTCGAGTTCTCCCTCGCAGACATCGGTTTCGTCCCGCGTCTGGCGGTGCTCCAGGCGCTGGGAATCGAAGCAGGAAGCGGGCGGCCCAACGTCGATGGGTGGCTAAAGCGGCTCCTCGAGCGCCCCAGTATCCAGCCCCTGCAGGGCCTCACGACCGATCCGGTGGCCGGAATATAGCGGGCCCGAGCGGTACTCCTGCCGCATAGTTAGTCTTGAAAGACGGCTCGTGGCTCGCGCGCGATTAGAAAGCGCCATCCGGCGATGACCCGGACGGCGCTTCCTGTTTTGTACGCTGATTGGATTCGGCGGCAGCTTCCCACTCAGTAGCTGGCGCTCGCCATCTCGGAGAGCAGGTCCTCTTCCTCATGGTGAGAAACGTAAGCAATGTTGGCGGCCTTGAACATCAGCTTCGCCGCGAACAGCTTGTCACCCAGTCTTCCGGCAGGCTTAAGCATCCCGCCATGCCGCTTGCATCGCGGGCACTCCAGCGTGCCGCTGAGAAGTCCTGCGTTCTTGGGTGTGATCTTCAGGTCGAACCTAAAGCCACAGCCGGGGTTCTGGCAAACCGTCCTGTAAATTACTCCCGGAACGTCGTTGGTCCGGATTTCCTGCCTCGTTGCGATTGATCCCATATTTGTCTCCTCCCGTCCCTGAGAGGGAATCGCCGGGAGCTCACTCTCTCTCCTCAGCATCCTTAGACGTAAATGACAAACGAACGTTTCAAGCAAGGCGTATGCCTCGCAGCCACGGCCCGCCGCGCGGCAAGAAAATGCAGGAAATCAAGCCGGTTCCGGCTCGGCAATCGGCCTGACCGATTCGCGCCAGCGTGCGTTTAGCCAAAAATCCAGTGACTCATTTGAAACAAAGAGCGGAAAATTGCCCCGAATCCGCCACAAGCCCGGTCGTGCGAGCGCTGGCGCCGCGTCAGTCCGGGTGCCGAATCAAGGAATAAATCGAGGCGAGGCTTCCCCGGCCGGGGAGGCGCTTTTATACTGCCGGATGGAGTGTTGGGAGTGCCGGGAGGCTTGGTATCGTTGCGATGAGAACGCTCGGGCTCGTAATGGCAGGCGGACAGGGGACGCGCCTGCATCCGCTGACCAGGGATCGCGCCAAGCCGGCCGTCCCGTTTGGCGGCAAGTACCGGATCGTCGACTTCGTTCTATCCAACCTGGTGAACTCCGGGATCTATTCCATCTATGTGCTGGTCCAGTGGCGATCGCAGTCGCTGATCGAACACATGAAGGACGGATGGCAGTTCGGCGGGATGCTGCCCGGACACTTCATTACGCCGGTACCCGCGCAGATGCGGATGGGAGAGACCTGGTATCAGGGTACCGCCGACGCGATCTTCCAGAACCTCAACCTGGTAGACGACAGTAATCCCGATATCGTCGCCGTATTCAGCGCCGATCATATCTACCGGATGGACGTGCAGCAGATGCTCGATTTCCATCTCGAGCGCAAAGCTGCGGTCACGGTCGCCGCCCTGCCGGTGGAGCTCGATCAGGGCGACCAGTTCGGCATCATCGATGTCGACTCAGGCTTGCGGGTCGTCGGCTTCGAGGAGAAGCCGCGACATCCGCAGGCGATGCCGGGCGCGCCCGACAAGTGCCTGGCCTCAATGGGCAACTACCTGTTCGATCCCCAGGTGCTGAAGGCGGCGCTGATCGAGGACGCGCAGGAGGTCGGCAGCCGTCACGACTTCGGCCACGATCTCATCCCGAGCCTCATCAACCGCGTCCCGGTCTACGCGTACAATTTCATGACCAACCGTATCCGCGGCGACCTGGAGGAAAACCTCGCTTATTGGCGCGACGTCGGTACGATCGATTCCTACTTCGACGCCAACCTGGATCTGCGCGACGCGCGCCCCCATCTCAACCTCTACAATCCGTACTGGCCGCTGCGGACCGCCTACTACGATCAGCCGCCGGCCAAGTTCGTGTTCGCCGAAGACGGGCGCCGTGGACTGGCGCTGCATTCGACCGTTTCCGAGGGCTGTATCATCTCGGGCGGCGCGGTGCGCAATTCGATTCTCGGGCGCTCGGTGTTCGTGCATTCATACAGCGAGGTCGACGAGTCGGTACTGATGGACTACGTGGAAATCGGCCGCCACGCCCGGGTGCGGCGGGCGATCATCGACAAAAACGTCACCATCGCCGAGGGCGACGAAATCGGTTACGACCTCGAACGCGATCGCCAACGCTTTTTCGTCACCGACTCGGGCCTGGTTGTGATCGCCAAGGCGCCCAAACGCAACCGCCTCGCCACTATTTCACTGCTCTAGCGAAACCATCACGTAACATCGTGTTGAAAGTAGGTCAGAATTTGAGACCCTCACCAGCCCGCGATACGGGGCCCCGCCCAGCCGACGATCTCGCGGGGAGGCCGCAGCTCAAAGCGCGGCGGCCACCCGATTTGGATCCCGCCAGCCGCGCGCTGTACTACGTGATGCTGGCGGTTCTTCACGCTCTCAGTCTCATCCCCGACTTCGTGCTCTGTCCGATCGGGGTCGCGGGCGGGTTCATCGGCTACCTGCTCGATCGCCGGCACGTGAAAATCGGGCTCAAGAACCTGTCATTCGCATTTCCCGACCGCCCGCTCGCTGAAAGAAAGCGCATCTTGCGCGCTTCTTACGTCAATCTGGGGCGCGCCGGGGCCGAGTACGTACGGCTGGGCGGCTTTTTCTACCGCCGGCTCAAGAACCGCGTGGCGTACGATCGCTTTGAGTACTGGCGCGAGCTGCAGGCCCGTAATCCAGGACGCGGGCTTCTGGTGCTCACCGCACATTTCGGCAACTTCGAGCTGCTGCCGGCAGCGCATTCGATGCACGGCTACCAGATCAGTTTGGTCCATCACACGCAGCGCTTTTTGGCGGGCGACGCGCTTGCGACTTTCGTGCGCGAGCGCGCCGGAGTCGACATTATCCGCAAGCATTCGGCGGCCCGCGCCGTGCTCGGCGCGCTGCGGCAAGGCGACATGGTGGGGATTCCGTTCGACCAGAATGCCAAACGCAGCGAGGCGATCTTCGTACCATTTTTCGGCGAGCCGGCTGCCACCGCCAGCGGTCTGGCCCGCCTGGCGCTGATCTCGGGCGCGCCGGTGGTGCCGGTTTTCCTGGTCCGCCAGCCCGGTAATCGCAGCCATCGAATCGTGATCCAGGATGAAATTCCGATCCAGCACAGCGCCGACCAGCAGCGTGATATCGAGCAAAACACGCGCCGCTTCGTCAAGGCGGTCGAGGACATCGTGCGCCGCTATCCCGAGCAGTTTCTCTGGACCCATCGCCGCTACAAGACCCGTCCGCGCGGGATGGCGCCGGTCTACGATGACACGCCGCGCCATAAACATCGCGACGCCGCGAAGAGAGCTGAAAGACTGGAGGCCGCCGAATAGGACTCTGGTCTGGACCGCCGCCGGTCCGACCGAGGCTATTGCTTCTTTTGGGCCATCGCGAGAACTCCCATCATCGATTTCGCGACGGCTCGGCGCTCGCGGCTCTCGTCTATCTTGTCGTGGGCGTATTTGACGACGCCTGCTAGTGCAGGAGCGCCTAGGAAGGGAGCCAGAGACGGAACGAGCGCGGCCGCGGTTGCAGCGCCCAGCACAGCTATCGTTTTTGCGTGCTTAGCAGAATACTTGGAATCGATCTCACGCAGAGTCTTCCGATATTCGCCCAGGAGCGACGATATGCCTCTCCCGACTTGCGCAACTACTAGATTCAGATCTTCTAGCGAGGCCGAGTGCAGACATCCGATAAACTCTTCCAGCTTTCTCCGGAACGGTTCGTTTTCGTTTGCTTGGCGCAGCTCTACCAGAGACTGGACTGGCACAGTGCTCAACCATTTCAATTGCGGGGTGTTCAATCCGCGAATAGCCGCTACTGTCGTCTTGTCGAGTAGCTGTCGCTCAGTGAGCCGCGCCTCGAATAGCTGCGCGCACAACGCGTAGTAGTGGCATTGGGCGGGGACGGAAATCATAGGCTGAGCGCCCAATACTTCGGCGTTCTCCAGGAGGTGATACTGCGGGCCTAGGCGTTCCATCAGCCCGTTCAGGACGGCGCCACCGTCCGTCAGCTTCTCAAAGTGGCTGAGGTATTCGCCTGATTTCCATTTTCTGACGTTGGCTCGGTATGCGGTAAGTGCTCCCTTCAAGGGGGAACCAATCGTTCCCTCGGGCGCGACAAACAGCCCTTTCTTGTCGACTTCACACAGGAACTCGCTTTCGTGCTGCGCCACGTATTCGAAGATTTCCCTCAGATCTCCGAATGGAATTCCAAGGTAATGAGAGAGAAAGCTCACAACCAAGCGCTTGATGCCATCCCACGTCTGCGCGTCCCGCTCCTCGAGGCTCTTTTCCCAGCTTGGAAACACCAGCACAGCCGGATACGGAAGATCGACATCGACTAGCGGTTTGAGATGCAGAAGTTGGTGTGCTGTTTCCAAGAGTAGAACCCGCTTGAAGCGCTCCTCTTGTCGCTCTGTCTCCAACCATGGGAGTATCGGGTCAGGGATCAGGACAGTATCGGCGTAGAGAAGCATCTTCTTAACGGTGTCGAGATGCGCGACGCCGAACCGGCTGCTGCCTCCCAAGACCAGTTTCACGCCGCCAAGGGTCCTACCGGCAGAGAGGTTGTCTGTCTTGTGCTTGTTGTAAAACTCCGGCAGCGACCTCGCTGCCCACCGGTACGCTCCTTGGGCGCGAGCGGCAAGTACCGAAGCTTGAGACCGAACGCGATCTCCGAATCCTTCCGGCGTGCTGAAGTCCGAGTATTTTGTTCCCGTAGCCTTAGTAAAGAACTCGTCCAAGATTGCGAAGAACTCTCGGTTTGTCGTTTCAGGCGTGTTCACCGTTCGGTCCTTTCGAAAAGGAGATCGACTCAACGTCCAACTCGATCTTACGCGGCAGGCCTCGACTGCTCCAGCTACCGTACCGGAACTGCGTCGTCCGCGCGGGATGGCGCTGGTATACGACGACACGCCGCGCCATCGCCATCGCGCCGCCGCGGCCGCCGCCTCGGGTTGAAGCCTCCCACCCTCGCGGCGCGCAACGAGCTATCGTCACACCCGCCGGGCTCGCGTCAGTGGGCGAATCATCGCCAGTAGCGCGATTGCGATCGCCCACGCTGCTGCGCCGCTCACCAGCGGGAATCTTCCGCCGCCGAACAGCCATCCGGGTAGCGCGGCGCGATCGGCTAGCGCGGGCCACGACTTGAGGCCCATCACCAGCGCGGCGTGAATCCCGATCGAAAAGTAAACCGTACCAGTAAGCACGAACGCTGCGCCGAGCAGCAGGCCGATTACGAACAGTCCGATCAGCGGCGGCAGCATCGCTCGCGGATCGGCGAGTTGCGCGAGAACCACAATCACGTTGCGCGCGCCTGCCGTGGGCTCCAGCCCGCTGACGTAGAAATGCGCCGGCGAGCGCAGCAGATGCGCAACCGCGTAGATGGCGGAACTGGCCACGATCGCGCCCCGCTTGCCGAAGTCGGTTTGCATCCCGTCGAGCAGGAAGGCGCGGAAGAATCCTTCTTCGCCGATCGCGATCACGACCGCGGCCGGAATCGATCGGACGGCGCGAGTCACCAGGCCCGCGAGCGTCGCGGCAGCCGGACCCTCGGCCATCACCGCGAGCGCCAGCAGCACGCCGGTCGCCGCGACCCCGACCGCGAATCCGCGCAGTGCGCGTGATGCGCTCTCCGGTCGCCAGGCGAATCCTCTGGCCAGCCGCGCGCCGAGCCGAAAGGCGCGCGCGCTCGTCACAATCGCGATCACGATCGTGACCATCACCGTGCGATCGAAGATGCGCGGAAACGGAAAGTGATATCCCACGGCTGCGACCACGATCGCCACCAGCGGCGAGAGCACTATCGCGGCCACCAGCCCGATTGCGAATACGAGCGCGAATCTGGCGGTGAAGGACATCGCAGGAGAATTCGGGCTCAGCGCGGCCGCTCCGGATTGAGCTGCGGTTCGAGTGCCACTTCGACCGGGCATACCGCGGCCGGGGAGTTGACGATTTGCATCACTGCCGTTGCGACCTGCTCCGGCGTGATCATGCGCGCCCGCTCCAGCCGCTTGTTCGCAGGTATCAGCGACGTGTCGACCAAACCGGGAATCACCACCGCGACCTTGACTCCGCTATGCCGCAACTCGGTGAAGCAGGCGCGAGTGAACGCGATCAGGCCGGCCTTGGTCGCGGCGTAAATCGCCTCGAGCGGCGGCGCCGCCCGTCCCGCGGCCGAAGCGATATTGATGATCGCGCCGCTCCCTTGGGCGACCATCGTGGCGGCGGCCAGCCGGGTCAGCGCGATCGGTGCGCGCAGGTTCAGCGCGAGCATCCGATCCTGATCGGTCGCGCTGGTCTTGTGGAGCGCCGTGCGCGCCGGTCCCCATCCGGCGTTGTTGATCAGCACGTCGATGCGTTTGAAATGGTCGAGCGCGGTCGTGAAGAGCGTCTCGGGGCCATGGTCTTCGGCCAGATCGATCAGCACGATTAGCGAACGTTCCGGCGCGAGCCCGCTGAGACGACGCGTTTCCTCCAGTTGCTCGCGGGTTCGCGCCGCCATACAGAGCGCATAGCCTTCACGCGCCAGCGTGAGCGCGATCGCGCGTCCGATACCTCGTCCCGCGCCGGTCACCAGCGCGACTTTCTGCTCATCCATAACTGCTTGGCTCATCGCGCAGCCGTCGGCCCGCCAGACGTTTGGCAAGCGCCTGCGGAGTTCTCATAATAGGCGGTCGTGCTACGATCCGCATCGGCGCAGTTTTTGATCCGGTTCGATCCTGCACCAGATAACGTTATGGAGAAGGCATGAATCCGCAAGTCTTCCGCGAATACGACATCCGGGGCGTGGTGGAGAACGACTTCGACGACGGCTTCGTCACCGATTTGGGCCGCGCCTGGGCGACGACGCTGCATCGCGCGGGCAAAAAGAACGTCACTTTGGGCCGCGATTGCCGCCTGTCTTCGCCGCGCCTGCACGATCGCCTGCTGGAGGGCGTGCTGGAGAGCGGAATCAACGTGGTCGACGTTGGTGTCGTGCCGACACCGCTGCTTTATTTTTCGGTGCTGCACTGGAAGATGGACGGCGGCGCAATGATCACCGGCAGCCACAACGCCGCCGAGTACAACGGCTTCAAGCTCGGCGTCGGCCCGACCACACTCTTCGGCGAGGAGATTCAGCAGGTCCGCAAGCTGATCGAGGCGCGCGATTTCCTCCGCTCCGGCGCGAAGGGCAAGCTCACGGATCGTCCGGTGCTGCCCGACTATCGGGACTTCATCAAGCGCGAATTCAAGCTCACGCCGGGGATGAAGGTCGCGGTCGACGGGGGCAACGGATGCGGCGGCGTGGTCGCGGCGCCCTTGATGCGCGAGATGGGCATCCAGACTTTCGAGTTGTTCATCGAGATGGATGGCCGCTTCCCGAACCATCATCCGGACCCAACGGTCGAAGAAAATATGCGCGACCTCATCGCCGCGGTGAAAAAGAACTCTGCCCAGGTCGGGATCGCGTACGACGGCGACGCCGATCGCATCGGCACCGTCGACGAGAACGGCAAGATCGTCTGGGGTGACGAGTTGATGGTCGCTTTCTCGCGCTCGATTCTCAAGGAGCGTCCCGGCGCCGCGATTATCGGCGATGTCAAATGTTCCAAGCGCCTGTACGATGACATCGCGCGCCACGGCGGGCGGCCGATCATGTGGAAGACCGGCCATTCGTTGATCAAGAGCAAGCTCAAGGAGGAAAGCGCGGCGCTGGCCGGCGAGATGAGCGGTCACATGTTCTTCGCCGACCGCTACTACGGCTTCGACGACGCGATCTATGCCTCGTTTCGGTTGCTGGAAATTCTAAGCCGCGAAAAGCGCGGGCTGGCCGCCATTCTCGCCGACCTTCCGCAAACCTTCAGCACGCCCGAGATCCGCCTGGATTGTCCCGACGACCGCAAGTTCAAGATCGTGCGCCGCGCCGCCGCGTATTTCAACTCGCACTACGATTCGGTCGATATCGACGGCGCGCGGGTGAGCTTTCCCGACGGATGGGGGCTCGTGCGCGCCTCCAACACGCAGCCGGCGCTGGTGATGCGCTTCGAGGCCACCAGCCAGGCGCGCCTGAACGAAATCCGCGCGCTGTTCGAGAACAAGCTCAAAGAGCTGGGCGCGATTTGAGCGCCCGCCTCAGGTCCGGCCAGGATGACGCCGCCGTACTGATCATCGCGGGCGGTCGCGGCACCCGCTTCTGGCCGCTCAGCCGGGGCAATCGCCCCAAACCGCTGTTCTCGCTCGACGGCAAGACCTCGCTCCTAAGCGAGACGGTCGCGCGCGCGCGCACGCTCGCCGATCGCGAGCGGGTCTTCGTCCTGATCGCGAGCGGGCAGGAGCGCGCGTTTCGCCCGGCGTTGCGCGGCCTCATACCGGCGCGCAACATTCTGGTCGAACCTGCCGCGCGCGGTACGGCCGTCGCGATTGCGTACGGTGCGGCGCTGATCAAGCGCCGCCTGGGCGACGCGACCATCGCGGTGACGCCGGCCGACCATCTGATCGCGCCCGCCGCCGCATTTGCACGCACGCTCAAAAGCGCGATCGCGCTAGCGAGAGAGCAGGGCGCCTTGGTGGTAGTCGGCGTCGTCCCCACTCGCGTCGAGCCCGGCTTCGGCCATATCAAGATCGGCCGTAAGGCCGGCGCCGGCTTCGAAGTGTCGCGCTTCGTCGAAAAGCCGCCGCCGCTCGTCGCCGCCAAGATGGTCCGGTCGGGCCAGTTCCTCTGGAACGCCGGCATGTTCGTAATCGGCACGCGCACGCTGGAGCACGAGATGCGCGAGCATTGCCCCGCGCTCGCGGCGGCGATCGATAAAATCGCGGCCGCGCCGGCGCGGTCTGCGCCCGCCTATCGCCGCCTGGACTTCGACGCCTTCGACCGTGAGATCGTGGAGAAGAGCCGCCGCGTCCTAGGCGTGCGCGCGAAATTCCGATGGCACGACGTGGGGAGTTGGGAAGGGCTGTGGGAGGCGATGCGCACCGGGAACGAAGCGCAGGGCGGCAACGTGCTGTCGGGTAATGTGATCGCGCTCGAAGCGAAAGGCGTCTTCGCGCACGCGCACGGCCGCCTGATGGTCCTGATGGGAGTCGATGACCTGGTGGCAGTCGATTCGGGCGACGCGATCCTGATCGCGCGCCGCTCGCGCTCTCAGGAACTGCGCCTGGTAATCGACGAGCTCAAGCGCCGCGGGATGGAGCGGTATCTCTGACTTTTGCTCCTCTCCCTGACCAGGGAGAGGGTGCCGAACGAAGTGAGGCAGGTGAGGGTTGCCTGAGCTTCCACCGCACCAGGGACACCCTCGATAGCCCTCAATCGAACGCCTGCGGGTCGCACTTCAGCGCTAGGTCGCGCAGGAAGCTGGTGTTGTCGTAGTCCTCGCCATACATATCGGCGAACCGCTTCGCCATCGTGGGATCGATCGGCTCCCATACCACCGATTGCCGATTGATCGTCCGGCTCAGCTCGGCGGCCAATTCAAGATCGGCGTTCAGACGCTCCCAGTTGCTTGACCCGTCGTGAGCGGTCGGCTCCGGCGGCCGCGGCCACATCCCGTGGTCCGACAGGATCGCCTTGAGCGCGTTGAGATGAGCGCCCTCCCGGTCGGCAAGTTGTTCGAGTCCGGCCTTGATATTCGGATACGAGCACATCGTGGCGTGCCGCTTAAGACGCTCGATCAGCGACTCCTTGCGGCCCGCTATGACGGCCAGTTCGGCCAGCAACGCGTCGCGCGGCGACGGCGACGATCTAAAGAAGCTCAGAATTCCCATCCTGTCCTCAGCGGCGGATTTTATCAGAGTGCGATCAAGTGCGAGAAGGGTGCTGCATGCTGCTCCGCAGGCCAACATCGTATGCCATCGTGGCATGCCATCGCGCGTGCGCGCCGACCCCACCCAACTTGTTGCGCGCCACGCGCGCCTCGATCGCGAAACCGTCGAACAGCGAGGGCGCTCCGATCGCGGCGCGGCTGAAGCAGGCGCGTTCGCGGCTGAGCGTGAGGCTTTGCGCGGCGAACGTACCGCACATCCGATGAGTTGCAAGCACGATTACGGCGGCGCCGGTCCGCTCCGCTATCCGCGCGACCCGCAGCGCTGCGCTGGGCGGAATCGCGCGGGCGAAGTTGCCGAAGTCGATAACCACCAGGCCGAAGCCGCCCGCCTCCATCACCAGCTCGGCGGCGCGAATTACATTCCATCCCGGCGCCGTATACCGGGCCGGCGATTTTTCGAGGCGCGCGAATTGCGCTACGGGCGATGCCGAATTGATACGCGGCGCAGACCACAACACGCGGGCGAGGTCGGCGCCTGCCGCCGCGACGGTTGCGGGATCGAAGCTGTCCGCCGCATCGATCCACGCTGCCGTCTCGCCATGGCGGGTCGCCGACGCGACGAAACAGGCGGCGAGCGAGGTCTTGCCCGCGCCGACCGGACCGACGATTTCGCCGATTCTGCCACGTACGATTCCACCGCCCAGCAGATGGTCGATCAGGGTCAGTCCGCAGCTTAGGCGGCGATCCTTGCGAGTGAGCTCACGCCCTAGGAAAACCCCTGCAATTTCAAGAGCTTGGAGGTTTTTAACTGGTCCGGCTGAACGCGCCGAATCGGCTCGGGAAAGTTCGGTCCAGGTGTTGGAAAGCGACGCAGCCATAAAGGCCACTTTCGCTTTTTATTCGTTTTCTGTCAACGAATGCCGATCGCGCCATGCGCCGGGTGAAGCATCTCAAACGGCCAGCCGCACTGGGCGGGTGCCGTTGAAGAATACTCCGAAGCGGCTGGCGAACAGCGACGCGAACAGAGGCGCGCGCACTAACCACATCATCGGGGCGCTCAGGACGATCCGGCTGAGCAGTGTTTTTCTGAACATGATACCGGGGCCGATCTGCTGAAGACCCTGGACCTCGACGATTTCAGGCATCCGCTCCGCCTCGATTCGGCGCGCGGCCTCATCGAGCGCAGGGCCGCCGGCGGCGAGCGCTGGGCAGAGATGATTCGCGGCGACGATCGCGTCGCGCAACGCGATGTTTATCCCTTGGGCACCGACCGGCGACATCGGATGCGACGCGTCGCCGAGCAGCAGCAGTCCCGGCACAGTCCATTTGGTCAGGCGGTCACAGATCACGTCGAGCAAAAAAGGATGGCTCAGCGAATCGCGATGGGCGCACAGATGAGCGGCGAAGTCGGGCGAGACCCAGGCGACTATCTGGTCGAGCCATCCGCCCGCGGCCATCCGGCGAATTTCGCCGAAGGTTCCCTTGTCGATGATCCACGCGATCTGAATCTGGTTCCCGTGGGTGGGGACTGCGAGCACGAAGTGGCCGGGCCAGAGATAGGCGCGCGCGAAGTTGTTGGCCATGAAGCCCGCCGCTGGAACCCTGAACCAGACCACGTCGAAGGCCTGCGGCGTGCGCTCCTGATGCAACCCGGAGCGCTTGCGAAGCACCGAGGTGCGGCCGTCGGTGCCGATTACGAAGTCGGCACGGAATTCGCGCGGACCGCCGGCGGTGTCGGCCGCCACGCCCACGACGCGCTCGCCCTCGCGAATCAAGTCGCGGACGGTCGCGCCGCGCTCCAGCGTGAAATTGGGAAAGCGCGCCGATTCGGCGGCCAGCATCTCGAGCATCGCCGGCTGCGATACGGCCCTGATATCGATGGCCAATGCGGAAATGGAAAGACTGAGCATCCGGCGCACGCCGCGAAAAAGGTCGAAGCCGCCAACACACTGATGCGGCACCGCGTCGAGCGCCTTTGACAGGCCCATTTGCGCGAAGACCTCGATTCCCGTTGGCATCAGGACTTCGCCGCGGAATTCGCGCGCGAAATCGACCTGGCGCTCGAGCAGCGTAACGCGCGTGCCGCGACGCGCGAGCAGATAGGCCAGGGCCGCGCCGCCGGCCCGGCGCCGGCGATCACGACATGCGGCGACGATGCCATCGATTGATAGACTAGCCGCACCGGGCTCTGGTTGCGCGCTCGGCGCGGTTCTGAAAACCTCACACACGCGATGGCGCGGCAGATTGGCGGCATTCGGGCCGGGCTCGAATACGGCGGCGTCGCCTTGCTGGGCTCGGGACTGGGCGTGCTGCCGCTGGAGCGCGCGATCAAGGCGGGAGCGCGGCTCGGCGACATCGCGATGGCCTTGGACCGCTTCAACCGGCCAGTCGCGATGCGCAACCTGGAAATCGCTTTTCCTGATCTGAAAAACGAAGCGCGCCTCAAAATTCTGCGCGGCACTTATCGCAACTGGGGCCGCATGATCGCGGAGTGGACTCATTTCGACCAGCTCACCCGCGAGAACATCGACCAATTCGTCACCTACGACGGCCGCGAGCACTGGCAGGAGGCGCAGCGGATTTCCAACGGGCGCGGGATCCTCGCGCTCACCGGCCACTTCGGCAACTTCGAGCTGCTGGTCGTCGCTCATTCGGCGTACCGCAACCCGATCGCGATGATTCATCGGGGGCTGCGCAACCCGCTGATCGATCGGCAGGTCTGCAAGGCGCGCAGCCGTTTCGGCGCGGTGCTGGTGCCGCGCAAGGGCGGCGCGAAGCGCGTGCTGAAACTGCTGCGCGATAATTTCATGGTCACGGTGCCGCTGGACCTCGATGTCCGCAAGGGGGTGTTCGTGGACTTCTTCAGGCTGAGCGCCGCGACCAGCGACGCGCTGGCGCGGTTTGCGATCGCGACCGGCGCTCCGGTTCTGCCCGCCTTCATGGTGCGACAGGGCGAGAGCGCGCGGCACAAGATCACCATTCTGCCGGTAATCGAAACGGCCAACGGCGCCGACCGTGACCAGGCGGTGCGCGAAAACACGCAGCGGTACCAGGCCGCGGTCGAAACCATGGTGCGGCGCTATCCCGACCATTGGAACTGGATCCATCGCCGCTGGAAGACCCGTCCGCCCGGCGAGCGGCGTTTTTACTAGACTCCGCCCGCAGTCTTCACAGCTCCGCGCGGCGATAGCGCCGCCACAGCTCGTCGGCGATTCGATCCGGATCCGCCGCCACGCCCGAACGCGCGAAATACCGGCAGACATTCTCGAGATCGCGGCGCAGCAGCTCGCGCGCGTCGTGGTTGAAGCGCGGATCGACCGCCTGCGGAAAGTCGATGACCATCACATCATCGGCCCAATAGAGAATGTTGTAGGGCGACAGGTCGCCGTGCACCAAATCATGGCGAAGCCATAGCGCGACGTTGCGGATGATCTTCTTGAAGGCCTCGAGCGCCCGCTCCTGCGCCAGCGTCACCTGGGTGAGCATCGGCGCGGCACCGTCGCGATCGCCCAGGTATTCGAGCAGGAGCGCACCGCCTGAACAGGAGAGCGGCCGCGGAACGTCGGCACCCACAGCGTGCAGCATCGCGAGCGTCCGGTATTCCGCCTGAATCCAGGCGCCGAATTGCATCTCACGTCCATGACGGCTCTTCTTGTCGAAGGCGAGGCGGTCGCGGCGCCCCCACGCGCGGGTGCGGCCCTCCCGGTATGCGGCGTCGTTGCGGAAGACGCGCGATTCGAGCGGTTTGTAAACTTTCGCGGCGAGCAGCTCGGCGCCGGCCGCCGGCCCGCCGAGGCAGCAATAGACGGTCGCCTCCTTGCCGCTTTTGACGACGTAGAGGACTTCGCTGACCAATCCTTCAGCGATGAGCGGTTCGAGCGATGAATCGAGATAGGCCTGAACATAGTCCGTAGACATGATTTCCTCTTTGAGTGTGATCGATGCTTGCCTGTGAGTGCGATGTCCTGAGTTGTGATGTCCCGACTAAAGATGTCTTCATTGCACGTCTCCTTGCGATCGATTTGTACGCCGGAAAATAGAACGGCCACGGATGCGTCGCACCCGTGGCCGCAGAAATCAGGGCAACAAAAAAGCCACGGGGCGGGAGTGCCTCCGTGGCTCTGGCGCCTGGCGCTACAACAAACTCAGCGCTGGGCGGAGATTACCGGCGCACTCCAACACGATTGTGCGGATACTCTTTCGATGGTTGTCATTGCGAAGTGCGCCTCCTTTCCAGAAGTTAACGCACGATAGCATCGCCGCCGCGATTCGGCAAACGCACTGGTCGAGTTCCGCGTCACCGTTCCGAGGTCAAAGTCCGAAGCCTCAAGCGGTTAAGTCCGCTTCGCGGCGTGAATGGCATGAGATTCTTCGACTTCGCGCGGGCGAGAGCCCGCGCTACGCTCAGAATGACGTTGAACGGGGGGCTCTGGAATCTACAGAACGATACCATTTGACGTCATTCTGAGCGGAGTCCGCGCAGCGAACAATCTCACACCAGCTACCTTCGCCGCACTCCAGTCGCAGGCGCCCTCGACTGGCGATCGCAGAGCCAAACTTGACCACTACGGTCGCTCGCAACCGGGGCTTGATCGCGAACCCGTGCGCCGGTACAAAAGAATTGACCTTTTAATTCGTCCCTGCGAGGACGAGAAAGGGATCGAATGAAGAGCAGCTACATTGAACCCGTCTGCATCCGCAGGCGGGTTATTTTTTTCTCCCCGATGCGCGAGGCGGTGTCACGATGACCGCCAACTCGGTCGTCGCGCTCGATTCGTCCGCGATCGCGCGCTCGATCAAGCGAATCGCGCATGAGATCGGCGAGCGCAGCGGCGGCGGCGAAAATCTCGTCTTGATCGGCGTGCTGCGCCGCGGCGCGAACCTGGCCCATCGGCTGGCGGCCGCGCTCAAGGAGCTCGAGGGCCGCGAGGTCCCGGTCGGCACGCTCGACATCTCCTCGTATCGCGACGACGGCCGGGGCGCGCCCGGGGACCCGCGCCTGCTGGGACGCGACATTCCCTTCTCGCTCGACGGCCGGCGCGTGATCCTGGTGGACGACGTGCTCTACACCGGCCGCACGGTGCGCGCGGCGCTCGAGGCGCTCTCCGAGCTGGGCCGTCCGGAATCGATCCAGCTCGCAGTTCTGATCGATCGCGGCGAGCGCGAGCTTCCCATTCGCGCCGACTATGTGGGCAAGAACCTGCAGGCGCCCGACGGCCATCGCGTCTACGTGCGCCTGAGCGAAGTAGACGGGCTGGACGCGGTGGTGATCGGAACGCGCAAATGAGGTTGCGCATCACACTCTGATGGCTCACCTGGCGAAATGCGACGTGGTCTCGATCGAGGACCTGACGACGGCCGACATCGAGCGGATTTTCGTGCTGGCCGATCAATTCGCCGGGGCTCTGGATAGGGGCGAGCGCCTGGACCTTGCGCGCGGCCTGATCATGGCCACGCTCTTTTACGAGCCCTCCACGCGCACCCGCCTGAGCTTCGAGTCGGCGATGCATCGTCTCGGCGGCGCGGTGATCAGCTCAGCCGATATGCACGCCAGCTCGGCCGCCAAGGGCGAGAGCCTGGCCGACACGGTCCGCGTCACCAGCGCCTACGCCGACCTGATCGTCGTGCGCCATCCGCACGACGGCGCCGCGCGTGTAGCCGCGGAATACGCGCCGTGTCCGATCCTCAACGCCGGCGACGGCAGCCGCGAGCATCCTACCCAGACGCTTTGCGACCTCTATATCTTGCGCAAGAAAAAGGGCCGCCTGGCTGGACTGACGGTCGCGATCTGCGGCGATCTTAAATACGGCCGCACGGTCCATTCGCTGATCTACGCGCTGGCCCGTTTCGGCGCGAATATCGTTGCGGTGCCGCAGCGCGGCCTCGGCGTGCCCGACTACGTGCTCGATCGCCTGGCGGCCGAGCGCGGCTACAATTTTTCGACGGTGGGGATGGATGAACTCAAATCGCTCGCGGGCGGACTCGACGCGCTCTACCTGACGCCCAGCGCGCCGCATCAGATGGCGCTGTTCACGGCCGGGATGCCGCTGGAGAAACTGCCCAGCGAGCATCCGCCGGCGGCACTCGACGCATTTTACGTCACGCGCCTGCAGCGTGAGCGGCGCGGCGAGAACGAAGCCGAGCAGGGCGCTTATGTCCGTTTCGACGTGCAGGCGCTCAAGACCAGCCGCACGCATGAAGCGGTCGTGATGCATCCGCTGCCCCGCACGGATGAGCTTGCCTACGAGCTCGACAGCGATCCGCGCGCGGTCTACTTCGAGCAGGCAGCCGCCGGCGTGCCGGTACGGATGGCGCTGATCGCATGGCTGATCGAGAAGGCGGCCGTTGCGCGCGAGCAACCCGCAGAGCCGCCGATCCGGTTCAAGTCCGAGCCGGCGCCCCGATGTGCCAACCCCAATTGCATCACGCGGCACGAGGGCGCCTACCTGCACGCGCGTTTTCGGCTCGCGCCGCGCGTGAACCGATCGGTCCTGCCGCTCCGATGCGATTTCTGCGACCGCGAGCTCAGCGCCGACTTCGTCGGTCACGCACGCTCGCGCCGCTACTACCGCTTTGAGGAAAGCCTGTACGGGTACGCCCGGCAATGGATCGAAGAGGCCTCGCTGGTCGTGTTCGACAGCGAAAAACAGGCCGAGGAGCACGGCTACGAACCGTACCGGCGAGGTCCGCAGCGCGAGATCATGAACAGCGACGAGGTCGCCCGCGCCTGTGAAACGTTGACCTCACAAGTGATCGAAGACCTGCCCGACTTAAGCGGGGTCGCGATGGTCGGCATCGTCAGTCACGGCGCGATGCTCGCGATGCGGCTGCGCGACCTGATCGAAGCGCGAACCGGGGTCCGGCTGCCGTGCGCCGCCGCCGACGTGGTAAGCGGCGCCGACGCGATCCGCGCGCTGGATGGCACGGCCGAATTCGAGGTCGAGGAACGCACCATCATCCTGGTGGACGACGTGATCAACAGCGGATGGACCGTGCAGCGCGCGATGGCGGCGCTTTGGACGCACGGCCGGCCGGCTTCGGTACGGCTCGCGGTGCTGATCGATCGCGGACATCGCGCGATTCCGATTCGGCCCAACTACGTCGGCAAGAATATCCCCACCGCCCGTGCCGAGCGCGTGCAGGTTCGGCTATCGCCGCCCGACACGGACGGCGCGGGCAAGCGTCACGATCGCGTGGTGGTCTACTCTATGGTCGATTCGCTCAAGGAGCCTGAGAGGACAGGGTGATAGAGACGCTCATCAGACGGGGCCGCGTGATCGATCCGGTCAACCGCGTCGACGCGATCTTCGACGTGCGCGTCGTGGACGGCAAAATCCGGGAGCTCGAGTTCACCGGAAAAGGCGGCAGCACGGGCCCCACGGTCAGGAAGATCGACGCCTCCGGATGCTGGGTCGTGCCGGGGCTGATCGATCCGCATGTTCATCTGCGCGATCCTGGATTCCCCGAGAAGGAGACTATCGAGAGCGGATTGCGGGCCGCGGCCGCGGGCGGATTCAGCACCGTTGCCGCGATGGCGAACACCTCGCCGGTTAACGACACGCCGGAGATTACCCGCTACATGCTCGAGCAGGCTGCGCGCGTCCATTCGGCGCGGCTGGTGCCGGTCTCGGCCGTCACCAAAGGGCTGCGCGGCGAAGAGTTAGTCGACTATCGCGCGATGATCGCGGCCGGAGCGCGCCTGTTCTCTGACGACGGCATCCCGATCGATGATGAAGCCGTGCTGGCGCGCGCGCTCGATCAGATCAATGCGCTGGGCTTCACGGTCTCGCTTCACGAAGAGGATCGGGCGCTGACGGCAGGCGGCGCGATCAATGAAGGCGAAGTCGCCAGCCGGCTCGGCGTGCCGGGCGTGCCGGGCAGCGCGGAGACCGCGCGCGTCAGCCGCGACCTCCAGATAGCTGCGGAGCGCAAAGCCACCGTCCACGTCGCGCACGTTTCGTGCGCCGAGTCGCTAGAGATGATCTGCCTCGCCCGCGCACGCGGCGCCACCGTCACCTGTGAGGCCACGCCGCATCATCTGATGCTCGACGACAGCGCGGTGCTGAATTTCGGTCCCAACGCCAAGATGTCGCCGCCGCTTCGTCAGATCGGCGATGTCGAGGCCGTGGGCGCCGGACTAAACGACGGAACGATCGATATGATCGCGACCGATCACGCGCCGCACGACTACGCCTCCAAGCAGATTGAAAAGCTCGCCGGATTCTTTGGACCGGGAATCGCTCCACCCCAGCCCTTACCGGCCGAACAGGCCAGCGCGCTGACGCATGCCGCCAATGGCGTAATCGGTCTCGAGACCGCGCTCGCCGTTGCCCTCGATCTGGTGCGCCGCGTAGTGATACTTCCGGACCGGCTAGTCCGGCTGATGTCGCTCAACCCGGCCCGCCTGTTGCGGCTGGGGGCGGGGACGCTCTCGGCGGGAGCGGCCGCGGATATCACGGTGATCGATCCGAATCTGAGTTGGAAAGTGGACCCGGCAAAGTTTCTCTCCAAAAGCCGCAACTGTCCGTTTGCTGGCATGAAGTTCAAAGGCAAGGCGATCCTGACCATGGTCGGCGGCGAAATCGTCTACGACGCGCGCACCGGGCGGCTCGCATGACGCGCGCGCGCGAAGCGATACTGGCGCTCGCCGACGGGCGCATCTTCCGCGGACGTTCGTTCGGCGCGGTCGGCGAGACCTGTGGCGAGGCGGTGTTCAACACCGCGATGACCGGGTATCAGGAAGTACTCACCGACCCCTCGTACCGCGGCCAGATCGTATGCATGACCTACCCGGAAATCGGCAACGTCGGAATCAATGCGGAAGACGCCGAATCGTCGCGCGTCTATGTGGAGGGTTTCGTAGTCAAGGAGTATTGTCCGTACCCCTCCAACTGGCGCGCGGAGATTTCGCTTGGCGACTATCTGGCCGGCGCCGGCATCGTGGGAATCGAGGGCATCGATACGCGCGCGCTCGTCCGTCACATCCGCACCCACGGCGCGCAGGAGGCGGTCATCTCGAGCGTCGATCTCGATCCCGACAGCCTGATCGCGAAGGCCAAGGCCTCGCCCGGATTGGTCGGACGCGACCTCGTAAAGGAAGTGACGTGCGCGAGTCCGTATGGTTGGGACCGCGGCGATTGGGCCCTCGGCGCGGGCTATCGCAAGATCGAGGAGCGCGAGCTGCGCGACGCGCCGCTGATCGTCGCGATGGATTACGGGATCAAGCGCAATATCCTCCGCCGTCTGGTGTCATCGGGCTTCCGGGTGAAGGTCCTGCCGGCTGCGGCCACCACGGCGCAAATCCTGGCGCACAATCCCGACGGCGTGTTCCTGTCCAACGGGCCGGGCGATCCTGCCGCATTGCCTTACGCGTATGAAGCCGTGCGCGGCCTGCTCGGCCGCAAGCCGGTGTTCGGAATATGCCTCGGGCATCAGATATTGGGACTCGCGCTGGGTGGCCAAACCTACAAGCTGGGCTTCGGCCATCATGGCGCGAATCATCCCGTGATGGACCTGCGCACGCGGCGCGTCGAAATCACTTCGCAGAACCACGGCTTCGCGGTGAATCTTGACTCGGTGGCGGGACGCGCTGCACTTTCGCATCTCAATCTGAACGACAAAACCGTCGAGGGATTGCACGGTGTCGGCGTGCCGTTTTTCTCGGTGCAATATCACCCTGAGGCGTCGCCCGGTCCTCACGACGCGAGTTATCTTTTCGCGCGCTTCAAGCGATTGGTCGAAATGTTCCCGCGCTACGGTGCCGACGCGCTGGATCGCATTCTCGCGGACGAAAGTCAGCATGCCGCTACGTAAAGACCTGAAATCCGTCCTTTTGATCGGCTCGGGTCCGATCGTGATCGGCCAAGCCTGCGAGTTCGATTATTCGGGCACGCAGGCTCTGAAAGCGCTACGTGAGGAAGGCCTGAAGCTCATCCTGGTCAATTCGAATCCCGCCACCATCATGACCGATCCGGATTTGGCCGACCGGACTTATATCGAGCCGATGACTGCGGAGGTGATCGCCCGGATAATCGAGCGCGAGCGTCCCGATGCGCTGCTTCCGACCGTAGGCGGCCAGACCGCGCTGAACCTCGCGATCGAGCTCGCGGAATCGGGTGTGCTCGACCGCTGGCATGTCGAGCTGATCGGCGCGAAGCTTCCCGCGATCAAAAAGGCCGAGGACCGCGACCTGTTCAAGCACGTGATGCTGAGCATCGGGCTGGAAGTGCCGGCTTCGGCGATTGCGCACTCACAGGATGACGCGGAGCGAATCCGGGGTGAGCTCGGCCTGCCTGTCATAATTCGTCCTTCGCGGACGCTCGGCGGCACCGGCGGATCGATCGCCCGCGACCTCCAAGATTACCGCGCCAAGATCGGATGGGGGCTGGCCGCCTCGCCAAATCACGAGGTGCTGGTCGAGCAATCGGTCGAAGGCTGGAAGGAATTCGAGCTCGAGGTGATGCGCGACAGCGCCGACAACGTGGTGATCATATGCTCGATTGAAAATCTCGATCCGATGGGCGTTCACACCGGCGATTCGATCACCGTCGCGCCCGCGCAGACCCTGACGGACAAGGAATATCAGGTGATGCGCGATGCGGCGCTGAAGATCATCCGCGCGATCGGGGTCGACACCGGCGGCAGCAATATTCAGTTCGCGGTCGAGCCGGGCACGGGCCGGATGGTCGTGATCGAGATGAACCCGCGCGTGTCGCGCAGCTCGGCGCTGGCCTCCAAGGCGACCGGCTTTCCGATCGCGAAGATCGCGGCGCGCCTGGCCGTCGGCTACCGGCTCGACGAGATCCCCAACGACATCACGCGCATGACGCCCGCCTGCTTCGAGCCGACGATCGACTACGTAGTAACCAAGATTCCACGCTTCGCGTTCGAAAAGTTCCGAGGCGCAGCCGACGAGCTGGGGCCGCAGATGAAATCCGTCGGCGAGGTGATGGCGATCGGGCGCACCTTCAAGGAGTCGCTGCAAAAAGCGCTGCGCTCGTTGGAAGTTGGTTCGTACGGATTCGAGTCCAGGGTCCGGCACCTGCCGCGCGAAGCCGCCGCGGCGGAGGTTCGCGCTCATCTGCGGATCGCGCACAGCCAGCGCTTGTATTACATCGCCGACGCCATCCGAATCGGCATGCCGGTCGCGGAAATTCACGCACTGACGAAGATCGATCCCTGGTTCCTCGAGGCGATCGCGGAAATCGTCCATGCCGAGGCCCGCATGGCGAACACACCGCTGAATCCAGGCGCGCTACGCGCGGCGAAATCGATGGGCTTCTCCGATCGCCGGATCGCAGACTTGACCGGCGCCGACGAATCATCGGTGGCCGCGCGGCGCAGTGCGCTCGACATTCGCCCCGTGTTCAAGACCGTCGACACCTGCGGCGCCGAGTTCCAGGCCTTCACGCCGTACCTCTATTCGACCTACGAGGGCGAAGACGAAGCCGCTCCCGATGCGCGCCGCAAAGTTATCATTCTGGGCGGTGGGCCGAACCGCATCGGGCAGGGAATCGAGTTCGACTACTGCTGCGTGCACGCGAGCATGGCGCTCAAAGAAGACGGCTTCGAGAGCATCATGGTGAATTGCAATCCGGAAACGGTCTCCACCGACTATGACATCTCCGATCGGCTGTATTTCGAGCCGCTGACGTTCGAGGACGTGATCGCGATCGTCGAGCGCGAGCAGCCCTTCGGCGTGATCGTGCAGTTCGGCGGGCAGACGCCGCTCAAGCTGGCGGTGCCGCTGGCGCGCGCGGGTGTGCCGATTCTGGGTACGCCGCCCGACGCGATCGATCGCGCCGAGGACCGCGAGCGCTTCAACGTGATGGTCGAAAAGCTCGGGCTGAAGCAGCCGCGCGGCACGATGGCGCGGAGCCTGGATGAAGCCGTGACCGGCGCCGACCGAATCGGTTATCCGGTGCTGATTCGTCCATCGTATGTGCTCGGTGGACGCGCAATGGAAGTGGTGCTCGACGAAGCCGCGCTCAGGCGCTACGTCACGCACGCGCTGCAAGCGTCGGAACGGCATCCGCTGTTGATCGATCGCTACCTCGAAGGCGCGATCGAAGTCGACGTCGACGCGATCGCCGATGCCGACACGGTGGTGGTCGGCGGCATCATGGAGCACGTCGAGCACGCCGGCATCCATTCGGGCGACAGCGCATGCGTGCTGCCGCCGCGCACGCTCAGTGCCGGCTTGCAACGCGAGCTGATTCGGCAAACGCGGCTGCTCGCGCACGAGCTCGGCGTGATCGGGCTGATCAACATCCAGTACGCGATCTACCAGGGTGAGGTGTTTGTGCTGGAAGTCAATCCGCGCGCGTCGCGCACGATTCCGTTCGTGAGCAAGGCGATCGGCGTGCCGTTGGCCAAGCTGGCGTCGCGCGTGATGACTGGCAAGAAGCTTTCAGAGCTGGGATTCACCGCCGAGCGCGTCCCGCGCCACGTGGCAGTGAAGGAATCGGTGTTCCCGTTCGTGCGTTTCCCCGGCGTCGATACCATTCTCGGTCCCGAGATGAAATCGACCGGCGAAGTGATGGGGATCGATCAGTCGTTCGCCGCCGCTTTCGCGAAGGCGGAGTTGGCGGCTTCGACCGATCTTCCGGCGGCTGGCTCCGTGTTCTTGAGCGTGCGCGACAATGACAAGCAATTGCTTCATCCGATCGCGCGCGGTCTGACCTCGATGGGCTTCGACCTGATCGCGACTGATGGCACGGCGCGATTCATCCGTGAGCTAGGAATCGAATGCGCAACGGTCAACAAGGTCGCGCAGGGCAGTCCGCACGTGGTCGATCTGATGCGGGCCGGCAAGATCGCGATGGTGATCAACACGCCGGAAGCGCGCGGCGCCGAGGACTCGTTCTCGATTCGACGCACCGCGCTGGAGATGAAACTGCCATACTGCACCACGATGGCCGGCGCGCAGGCCGCGGTCGAGGCCATCGCGGTGCTGAAGGAAGGCTCGCTCGAAGTACGCGCGCTCCAGGATTACCATCGCGCGGGATCGATCAAAACTGCGTGACGGCCCAACGGGGATCGATCTCAGCGAAACTCACGCTCGATTCGCGGCTCGACGCGATGCCGGGGATCGGACCCAAGCGCGCGGCGGCGCTCGCCGAGCGCGGCATCGCAACGATCGCCGATGCGTTGTTCCATCTGCCCGCGCGCTATCACGATTGGCGCGTCCGCACGCCGATTCCGGACTTGCAGCCCGGCGTCACCGCGATCGTCGAGGGTGTGCTCGAAGGGCTCACCGAGCACCCGATGCCGGGTGCGCGATGGCGCCATCTGGTCGCGGGATGGTTGCGCTCGCCGGCTGGACGCGTGCGCGTGGTCTGGTTCAATCTGCCGGGCTACATGCGCGGCCGCTTTAGCAACGGCGAGCCGGTGCTCGCGTATGGCAAACCCGCGCTTTCGCCGGAAGGATTACTCGAGCTCCCGCATCCTGAAATCCATCTGCTGAAGCATGGCGATCCACCGCCGATACATCCGGTCTACAGCCTGCCCGAGCAAATCCCGCAACGCCTGTTCGCGAGCCTGATCGCACGCGCGCTCGCGGAGCTCGGGACTGCGATCGCAGGAGCGATGCCGGAGGAGCTGCGCGAAGCGGCTGGTGTGGCTCCGCTTCACCAGACCCTGCGCGCGCTGCACGCGCCCGCTGCCGACGCTGATCTCACCGCGCTGGACGAGGGAACGAGCCCGGCTCATCGCGCACTCGCCCTCGATGAAATGTTCGCGTTTCAACTCGCGCTGTGTATCGAGCGCGATCGCGCCGGCCGCCGCGCGGGTATCGCGCTCACCGGCGCCGCCCAACTCACCGACGCCGCCAAACTCACTGATACGTTCCTGGCGCGATTGCCGTTTCAACCGACTGCGGCGCAACGCGATGCGCTAACCGAGATCGAAGCCGACCTAGCGCGGCCGCGGCCGATGAACCGCATCCTGATGGGCGACGTCGGCAGCGGCAAGACCGTCGTTGCGATGTGGGCGGCGCTGCGCGCGATCGAATCTGGATACCAGGTCGTGATGATGGCGCCGACCGAGCTGCTCGCCGAGCAGCATCACGCGACCTTCGCGAAGCTCTGTTCCGCGATCCCGGTGCGAAGCGCGCTGCTCACCGGCGCGATGACCGCTGCGGCCCGAAGCGCCACAATCCGCGCGATAGCGCGCGGCGATACCCCGATCGTCTTCGGCACGCAAGCCCTGATTCAGCAGGGAATTCGCGTCGCCCGGCTCGGCCTGGCGATTATCGACGAGCAGCACCGCTTCGGCGTCTTCGATCGCGCGCGGCTCAAGTCGCTCGGCCCCGCCGCCGACATGCTGCTGATGACCGCGACGCCGATTCCGCGCAGCCTCGCGCTGACCCTGTTCGCCAACCTCGACGTCTCGTGCCTCGACGAAGCGCCCCCGGCCGCACGCCGATCGCGACCCAAATCTTCGCCGACAGCGAAATCTCCGCGGTCAACGCCGCGGTGCGCGGCGAGCTCGAAGCCGGCCATCGCGCCTATTACATCGTGCCCCTCATCGATGGTCAGGACGACGGCCAGGAGGGCAACGAAGACCTGCCCTCGGTGCTCGACACGGCCAAGCGCTTGCGCGAGGGCGCGCTGAGCGGTTTCAAGGTCGGCGTGATGCACGGGCGGATGCGCGCCGCCGACAAGGATCGCGTGATGCGCGAGTTTCGCGACGGCGCCATGACCGCGCTGGTTTCCACCACCGTCGTCGAAGTCGGCATCGACGTTCCCGAGGCGACCGTGATCGTCGTGATGGCGGCGGAGCGCTATGGACTCGCCCAGCTCCATCAGTTGCGCGGCCGCGTGGGCCGCGGGCGGGCGCCTTCGCGATGCTGTCTGATAGTTCACCGCGCCGCGCTCGCCCGCTCCCGCGAGCGGCTGGAGGTGATGGCCCGCAGCCGCGACGGCGCCGAAGTAGCGCGCGCCGACCTGCGGATGCGCGGCCCCGGCGACCTGCTCGGCTCCCGCCAAGCCGGCCGCCTGCCGCTAAAGTTCGCCCACCTGATCGGCAATGAGCAAGCCGTCGCGACGGCTCGCGCGCTAGCCGAACAATGGCTGAAGCGCGACCCAGCCCTCAGAAGCGAAGCCTCACACAACGCCCGCCTCGCGCTACGCCGGATGCTGGAGCTGGGCTTCAGCCTCGCCGACGTCGGTTGATTGCGTTTTGTCCGCGCCTATCGCTGCGCTGGAGAGGAAGTAGGACCAGCGTACGCGAGCACAGCCTGCGCGAAAAACTTCTTGCCACTCTGAATCCGCCTGGATTCTAGCCCCTGGCTCGCCGTAAGCTCTCCAGTCCGCCGATCCGGTGATGAAGAGTGTAGGTTCCTGCGGGCTACCCGCACGCAGAGGAAGCGGAAAAGTACTACGCGGCGCTACATGGCGATAAAAAGTAGACGATGGGCCACGGCGTCCGCGCGCAAAACGACGGGGCTATCACGACGGCCATCCAGGGATCGGGACGTGATTCCCGCCGGCACAGCTTTGTGCAGCGCTATTCACGACTGCCCAGCGGAGAGCTTGAGCGCTAGACTCAAGGAACAATGGACCGGATAGCCGCGTGGCCAGGACGGCCCAGGCCCTTTACCCGCTCCTCGGGCCGACGACCTGACAATCGGCCAGGAGGAACGTTTGAATTGCGCGGCCGTGAGGGGTGGACCATGAAGATGAGGCTGGTTGGGGCCATTGCGGGGATGTTTCTGCTGATGAGTTGCAGTTCCGCTCAGCAGCCCGACGAGCTGGAAGCGGAACCGATGTTGCCGACTGAAAGTCCGGCGCCATTCTCGACCCAGCAGCTCGATCAGATGCTGGCGCCGGTGGCGCTCTACCCCGACCCGCTGATCGCCCAGATTCTAATGGCGGCGACCTACCCGCTCGAAGTGGTTGAGGCGGACCGTTGGCTGCAAGTTCCCGGCAATGCGGCGCTGAAGGGCGACGAGTTGACGCAGGCGCTTGCGCAGCAGCCGTGGGACCCAAGCATCAAGTCGCTCGTTCCCTTTCCGCGGATCCTCGAGATGATGGACAAGAATCTCGAATGGACCGAGAATTTGGGCGATGCTTTTCTGGCGCAACAAGCTGAGGTAATGGATTCGATCCAGCGCCTTCGCCAAAGGGCCAGGGCCGCCGGGTCGCTCGTAACTACGCCTCAACAGGTAGTCTCTACCACGGGCGATATCGTCGTGATCGAGCCGGCTGCTCCGGAGGTGGTCTATGTTCCCGAATACGATCCCGCCTTGGTCTATGGCGCCTGGCCCTGGATTGACTATCCGCCCTATGAATTCTGGCCTTGGCCGGGCTCCATCGTGGGTTTCGGAGTAGGCTACCCGATCTTCTATCCTTATTGGGGCTGGTCACATTGGAGATGGCATGACCATCGACTCGATGTCGACGTCGCCAGATACAACCGGCTCAACGTTAATCGCCCGCCGATCAAGCTGTCTACCTGGCAGCACGACCCCTACCATCGCGGCGGCGTGCCCTATCGCGACTTTGCAACGCAGATGCGTTACGGTGGGGAAATGCCGCGCGAAACGCTGCGCGCGTCACGTGGCTATCCTACGGGCTCCTACTGGAGTGCAGCGGAGCATGAGCCTGCCCGGATTTACGAGTCCTTTGGCCCAGGGGACGAGGTCCGAACCTATTCGCAACGCGGAGTACAGTCGATGCAAGGTTTCTACGGCGGCGGCTTTCGCGGTGGTGGCGGCGGCGGTCGCCGCTGAACGTAACGGCCACATCGCAGTAGGTTGCTAGGGACGACACTATGAGACGAGCCTGGAACAGTGCCGGAGTCGCATCGTGGCTCGGCATCGGGGCATTAGGCGTCGCTATTTCATTGTTATCGGTGAACGCTGCGCTTGCCGGTGCACAGCAGGCGACCTTCACTACGGCCCAGCAAGCGGTCGATGCCCTGATCGCTGCCCATCGCAGTGCTAGCACCGCCGAGCTTCTCAAGATTCTGGGATCCGAATCCAAGGACCTCATCAATTCCGGCGATCCCGTTGCCGACAAGGCCTGGCGGGCGCGTTTTCTCGCCGCCTACGATGCTTCACACCACCTGCAAAGCCAGGGCGCGGACAAGGCAGTCCTTATAGTTGGCAAGGAAAACTGGCCCTTTCCGATCCCGCTTGTGCGCCAGGGCTCCACCTGGTCTTTCGATACCAGGAGCGGAGAGGAGGAGATCCTTCATCGACGAATTGGCCGCAATGAGATCAACGCTATCGAGGAGCTGCCGCGCTTATGTCCAGGCCCAGCGCGAGTACGCTGCCAGGGATCGGATGGGTAGTCGACGCCGCGAGTATGCGCAGCATCTCTTCAGCAGCCCGGGCAAGCACGACGGGCTCTACTGGCCGGCCAGCAAAGGTGAACCGGCAAGCCCCTTTGGCCCGCTGCTGGCCAAGGCTCGCAAGGCAGGCTACTTCAGCGCATCGGCCAGCGACGAATCGAGGCCCTATCAAGGCTATTACCACAAGATCCTCACACGGCAAGGGCCGAACGCGCCGAGCGGCACCAGAGACTACATAGTTAATGGCCACATGACCCGCGGCTTCGCGCTGGTCGCTTTCCCGGCGAAATACGCCGACTCCGGAATCATGACTTTCATCGTCAACCAAACCGGCATCGTCTACCAAAAGGATCTTGGTCCCGAAACCGCCTCAATTGCAGGCAACATGACGCAGTTCGATCCCGACGCCACGTGGAAGACACCGTAAACCAAATCGATTCCTTGTTAGAACATCGAGAGGCAAGCTACCGGCTGGCTATGGCCGACACGAAAGTAAACAGGCGGCAGCGGATCGCGGTGAGTGCGTTATTTTGTTCCATCGCGGCGATGCTCGTCGTCGGTAAAGCTTTCGCCATCGATTTCTACGAGATCCAGATCTACGACATTGATACTGCGCCGGTCGGCCATCTGACGCTCGAACTGCATTCAAACACGACCTCCACTGCCACCGGCCAGTTGGCCAAAAGCCAGATGGACGTGTACCAGGTACACGAAACGCTCGAGGCCACATACGGCGTTCTGCATTGGCTGGAAATCGGCCAGTACCTTTGCACGGCGAAGCTCTCCAACGGCGATTACGAATATTCGGGCTCGCGCTCGAAGATCCATTTCGGCGTGCCGCAGACCTTCGAGTGGCCGGTGCAGTTCGGCGCCAATATAGAGCTCGATTACATGCGCCACGCCGCCGAGGAAAATCCTATGACGCTCGAGCTCCGGCAGATCGTGGGTGCGAACTACAAGGATTTTCGCCTGGTCGCCAATTTAGCCTTCGAAAAGCCCTTCAGCGGACCGCAGACCCATCACGGGTTTCAATTCGCCCCATCGGGCGAGTTGGTCTACGAGCTCAACCGATGGGTCTCGCCGGCGCTCGAATACTACGGCGACATGGGATCGATTCAGCCTCTGCCGAAGGTACAGGACCAGCAACATTTCATCGTGCCGGCACTGAATTTCGATTTCCTGCCGCAGGCTCGAGCTCAACCTCGGCGTCGGATTCGGCATCACCCGCGCAAGCAACGGTGTGTTCCTGAAGTCGATTATCGGCTGGACGTTCTGATAGCCGACATAGCGAACGAATCTACCGGAAAGTTTTGGATGTAGGCTGAAACGCTCGGAACCGGTAAAGTCATTCATCGCTTTGGGAGGGAAGGTGATCTGCGCCGATTTTCGGCGCTTGCGATTTGATGGCGCACGGGCCGAAGAATTCCGGGGGCGTTGAGAACCGGCGCGAGGTTTCCGCGGGCGGGCTCATCTGGCGGCGCAGTCCGCACGGCGCAATCGAGGTCGTGCTCGTCAAGCCCGCCGGCAAGGACTACTGGGCAATTCCCAAGGGCCATCTCGAAAAGGGCGAGACCATCGTTGAGGCCGCCATCCGCGAGGTCCGCGAAGAGACCGGTTTGACCGTCTCGGAGACCATGCCCTTGGGCGATATCTCTTACGTCTACTCGTTTCACGAAGACGGCGGCGGGCCGCTGGTCCGAATCTTCAAGCGGGTGCATTTCTTCCTGATGCGATCGCAGGGGGGCGATACCTCCCGCCACGACTCCGAGATCGATGAGGTCGCGTGGATCGATCTCGACCAGGCGATGCGCAAGGCCAGCTTCGATACCGAGCGCAAACTAATCGCCAAGGCCGCCTTGCTCTTGTCCCCTCCCTGAACGGGGAACGCTTTGCGTAACCTCCGGAAAAGAGCATCGCTCCGCGTAGATTCCTCACTGCGCAGACTCCGTTCGGAATGACAACATAAGAATCCTCGCTCCCTACCTGTCATCCCGAGCGCAAGTTGCTGAAGCGAGGGATCTACGCGGAGCGATTCTCTTTTCCGAGCGGCGCTCAGCCGCCGGCGGCGGCGCGGAGTGTCGGTGGCGAACCGATCGGCGGCAGCTTGATCTTGATCCCTTTCCAGGCCGCGGCTCCCCACGCCGCATAATTGTCCGCGTCGGCCCCGATTACGATCATCACCGTGCTGGGCTTGGTCTCTACATGATAAGGCGTGGCGCCGCCGGCAATCTTGTCGAGCGAGCTTCCGTAAGCGCTCGCGAAGAGCTGCGCGGAGCGATCGTCCCGGAAAAAGACCACCCACAATACCGTCAGGCTGCTGCCCCGCCGCAGCACGACCATCCGATCGCCGGCCCATCGATCGGCAAGCCGGACCTCGGGCGCCGAAGTGCCGAAGTTGCGCTTCAGGATCACTTGCAGCATCAGCGCGCCGAGCGAGTTCTCGTAGACCTTTTTCCAATCCGGCAGCACTTGCTGATAGCCGGTAATCGTGATGCTGGCCGGCAGCACGGGATGGTCGAAGTAGTACGCCGGATGCATTATCTGCTGGCTTGATTGCGGCGGGTTGCGGTACAGCTCGTCGACCGCTTTCCATCCCCCGCGATGGAACGCCTCGCCGACAAAGCGCGCCCCCGCCGAATACTGGAAGATCAGCGGTTCGCTCAGCGCTTCGGGAGTGCCGATAGTCTGCGCGGCAAATTGCGCCGGAAGCTCGCCGAGCCGCGCGACCAGAATATCCACAGTCGCGTCGTCCATCCTGCCCGCCGCGTAGCCCAGGCCCGCCAGCGTCGCGTCGCCTTCAGCCACCGACTTGAGCGCGAGCTGGCGATCGTCGTCGTCATCGAGCCTGGTGAGCTGGTCATCGACGGCGAAATTCTGGTCCTGCAGCGCATGCGTCAACTCGTGCGCCAGCAGCATCTCGCCCGCCAGATCGCGCTGCAGCATGAACTCGCTGAGCCGGTTCCAGAAACCGATCTGCACGTTGCTCGACACCAGGATCATTTCCTTGCGATGGGGTTCGTAAAAGCCGGCGATCTGGCTCTTGAGCAGTTTCATCGATTGCGCTTTCAAATCGATCCCGCGCGGGTACAGGCCGACGATCGATCCGGCGTCGCCTTCGGTCTTCAACTGCTCGTCGGTGTACTCGCGCCGGATCTCCTCGGCGATCGCCTGCTCGGCCTCGTCGGGAGTCATCGCGACCACCGGCACCGCGCTCTTGAAGCTCAACTGGCGCAGGTCCTGGATTCCTTCTTCGACTTTCTGCGCTTGCGGCAGATTGACCGAATCGCCGCTGACCAGCGCGTAGGCGCATCCGCAGATCGCCACGAGCAGCAGCAGGGCAGGGCGCACCGTCCATTTTCGCGCGGGCCAATTTCGGACAGGCCAATTTCGGTCGGGATGGGTTCGCGAGGTAGATGGCCGCGCCGGGGAGGAATGCTTCATTCCGCCACGACCAGCATCGGCAGCCCGAGGCGAGACGACGCGGCCGCGCGCGCAAGCGCGTCGGCACGACTGGCAAAGGCGCCCATCCGGACACGGTAGTACCTGTATTTTCCGGCATCAAGCGTATCGATCTGAACGTCCGGGTAGCGCACAGCCAGCCGCGTCCGCAGCGATTCCGCGTTGGACGGAACCGTGAACGAGCCCGCCTGGACGAAATAGCGCGGCGCGCCCGGCATCGTACCCGCCGGCGCGCCGAGCATTTCCATCCGGCACGCCGCGGTGCCCGGTTGCACGATCCCGAGCACTTGCGCCGCCGCATGCGACAGATCGAGTGTGCGCCCCTTGCGGAACGGTCCGCGATCGTTGACCCGGACTTCAGCCGAGCGATGATTCGCCAGGTTGGTGACCATCAGGCGCGTCCCCAGCGGATAAAGATTCGACGCCGCGGTCATCTGCTCCTGGTCGTAGACTTCGCCGCTGGCAGTCTTGCGCCCGTCGAAGCCGGGCCCGTACCACGAAGCCACGCCAACCAGAGTCGGAGGAGGGGGAACAAGAGGGGAGGGCGCCACCGGACGGCGCGCCGAACAGGCCGCGAGCGCTATCGCCGCAACCACGCCGATCCCGATCACCCACCGCCGTCCGCCACCACCACCCATCGATTGGAGACTGTATCAGGAAGTAGGACCGGCGTCCCGCCGGTCGTGGCCGGCGGGACGCCGGCCCTACTTCGGATCGAGAAAGGGAGCTGAATGGGGCCCCTGATCCTGTGGGGAGACGCACCACCGCGCGCTTCGGACGCGATCGCTCGACGTGCTACCATCGGCGGCGATTCCGAGCCCGTAACCATGATCCGCACCCGACAGGAGCTGGAAGCAATCGAGGCGCAGGTGCTCGCGCCGTACGCGATGCCCGCGCGGCAGAGCCGCGGCCGGCGCGTCGCCGAGCCGGAGCATCCGCTGCGCACCGTCTTCCAGCGCGATCGCGATCGTATCATTCATTCGGCGGCGTTCCGCCGGCTCGAATACAAGACCCAGGTCTTCGTCAATCACGAAGGCGATTACTATCGCACCCGCCTGACCCATACGCTCGAGGCCACGCAGGTCACCCGCACGATCGCGCGCGCGCTGGGCCTCAACGAGGAGTTGGCCGAGGCGGTCGCGCTGGCTCACGATCTCGGCCATCCGCCCTTCGGCCATGCCGGCGAGCACGCGCTCAACCGCCTGATGGAGCCCCATGGCGGCTTCGATCACAACGTGCAGAGCCTGCGCACCGTCGACTGGATCGAGGTGCGATACCCAGGATTTCGCGGGCTGAATCTGAGCTTCGAGGTGCGCGAGGGGATTATCAAGCACTCCGAGTTCCGCGATCGCCCGGCGGCGCAGGAGTTCGATCCCGCGCTGTTCCCGTGCCTCGAAGCGCAGATCGTCGATCTCGCCGACGAGATCGCCTATCTGACGCACGACGTCGATGACGGCGTGAAGGCGCAGATGCTCACGTTCGAGGAGCTGGGCGCCTCGCGCCTGTTCGCGCAGGCCTTCGCTGCGGCGCGCGAGGCCGCGCCCGGCGCCGATCCGCGCGTGCTGCGCTACCAGACCGTTATCCGCATGATCGACGCGATGGTCACCGACCTGGTCGGCCAGATCCAGGCCGAGCTGGAGCGCGGGCAAGTTGGCAGCGTGACCGAAGTGCGCAGGGCAGGGCGCCCGCTCGCGATCTTCGGTCCGCAGATGGCCGCGATGGTCGCGGAGCTCAAGACGATCATGCGCGAGCGGCTCTATCGCCATTACCGCGTCAGCCGGATGACCGAAAAGGCGGGGAGGGTGCTGGTCCAGCTCTTCGAGACCTACATGCGCGAGCCGCGCCAGATGCCCGCCCACGTGATCGCACGGGTCGAGACCGACGGCGAGCCGCTGGCCCGCGTAGTCGCCGACTATATCGCCGGGATGACCGATCGCTTCGCCCTCGACGAATACCGCAAACTCTTCGATCCCAACGAGCGCGTCTGAGGATTTTCAGACCCTCGCCCGCTTTTTTGCGGGAGAGGACGCGGCGCGAAGCGCCGCGGGTGAGGGTGCCTGCGGCCCACGATGACGACAAGCCACCTAACCCCCGGCCCCTTCCCGACGCGGGAAGGGGAGCCCGTTCCTCAGGTTCCCCTCTCCACAACAAAAGGGAGAGGGGCCAGGGGAGAGGTTCTCCAGACCCTCGCCCGCTCCTTTGCGGGAGAGGACGCGGCGCGAAGCGGCGCGGGTGAGGGTGCCTGCGCCCCTTCCCCTTCAGCCCTCGCCCTGCGGGCGCTACAATCGCGCCACGGCAACTGCGATGCGTGAACGAAAGCGCGTTACGATGTGGCGCGACGATCACATCGGCGATCCGGTCGGCGCCATCTTCCTCGGCATCGACGAAGACGCGCGCCTGCGCCTGGCGGAATATTTCGGCGCCAAAATCCACGTGCGCGAGGCGCAGCTCATGCACAATCGCGCGTACGTAGAGGTCGAATGCGAACGCCTCGCCAGCGAATCCAATCAGTTGGCCGCCGCCGCCGCCGACGCGCGCGCCAAGGGACTGCTGCAAAGCGCCGAGTCGCTGTTTCGTGAGGCGATAGTGCTCGACCCGCTCAATGCCGACGCGCTGGCCCAATTAGGCCTGCTGCTCGCCGATCGCAAGCAGCCCGTCCTCGCACTCGCCACGCTGCGGCGCGCCCGCGAATGCGGCCCCGAGCGCGCCGACCTGCTGCAATCGCTCGCGGGAGTCTCGGTGGAGCTCGGCAATATCAACGCCGCGCTCGACTATCTACAGCGCGCCGCCGAATTGGCGCCCAACGACCCCAAGATTCGCCGCGCCATCGCAGCGCTAGAGCCCAAACCCGCCGACGATTCCGACCCGCCCCATCTAAGCGCCGTCCGGCGCAACCGCCGCGCGTAGCATCTTGTGATGCTCCGCCACGCCGCCGCACTCGCGCTCACGGGATGGTACCTGATGGCGCCGCCATACTTGCCCTCCCGCACGAAGCCCCCTCCGCCGCTGAATCAATGGAGACCGCTGAAGCAATTCGATGATCTGACGCAGTGCAAGAAGGAGTTGGCGAAGCCAATCGTGGTCGAACTCGCGAACCTAAGCCCGCTGGTCGGCCCCGGCGCGTTCAACCATTGGGCGATGGCGGCCATCCCGATCAAATACCGGCAATGCATCGCGGCGGACGACCCGCGCCTCAAGGGAGAGTGAGCGGCGAAAGCCGTCCCGATCAGCGGGAAGAAGAATTAGCGGACGTGTTGCTTGCGCGCGATTCGCCGACCGACACGCGCTGCGCTTCCATCAATGCGCGAAAGTGCGCGCGGAGTTCATCCTGAGTTAGGTGCCCGTTGGAAAACTCCGCGAGCGCAAGCTCGATTTCACCCGTGAGTTCTTGCACGTCAACCGGCTGCTGGTGAAGATTCCAGGTGTTGAGGGTAAGCCACTCATTGAACGCGTTCAGAGTCTGCTCCTGAGCGAGGTATCGGCGAAGTTGGTCACCGATTTCTGCAACAGTTGCCATGCCAGCCGATCCCTCAGTTCACGTCGTTTACGTTCCGGTCCGGCGGATTCGGCAACTCTTTAACGACGGCAAATTTGCGGAGCGAGCCAAGCGCGGCGAATTTCGGGAGCGCATAGTCTCCGACAAGCACGCTGATCCCATTAAGAGGGAATACCCACGGCTACCGCAGCTTTGCCGCCCGCCAATGCTTTCGCGTCAGCAAAGATCCTCTCGTAGTCGTGCATCCGAGTATCCCAACCGTTACGTTGCTGGAGCGCGTTCGACATCAACCTCATCATCGCGTCCTTCTTGTGAAAAGTTTGGAGCGCGCGCTCAACGGCAAGCACCAGATCGTCCTTGTCGAAGGCATCAAATACGAACCCATTTGCCGAGTCGCCAGACTCTATTACGGTTTCTGCTAGGCCCCCAGTGCGCCTCACGATGGGGATGCACCCGTATCGCTGGCACTCCATTTGGGCCAACCCACACGGTTCGTAGGCAGACTGCATCAAAAAGAAATCGGCACCCGCATAGAGAGATGCGCTTTCCTTTGGTGAGGTTGTACCGGGAGGGTTCAGGAGCAGCCGAAACGGATTCCCAGCCCGCAACGCCTCAAGCCTCCGCCAGACGCGAATGAAGTTATCGCTAACGGTGTGCCTTACCGTCTTCTCGTCTGGAACGTACTCACCGCCCGATCCTGGATCGGGCCACGTGTCGAAGATGATCCGCGCTTTCGCCAAAACCGCTGAGATGGCATCGGGCATCAGTTCAATTCCCTTTTGCCGATCCCAGCGAGCCTTAAACGCAATCAATGGTTCATCAACGTCCCACGCCCACTCTGGGAACAGCCGCTTGCGCACTGCCAACTTTCGAGCGACGAGCGCCTGGATCGAATCTGACCCGTCATATTTGAGCCCGTCCATGCACCATTCGATTTCATCGATTCCATTGACCACGCCCTCGACTGGCCTACGAAGCGACCGGAGAACGCCCATTAGGCCGAACCCATACTCCTCGCTGGATTGAATTTCTTTCGCATAGGTGCGGCTCACCGTGGTTACCACGTCCGCCGTCATCAGCCCCGCCTTGTAGCAGTTGGAACCGCCGAAGAATTCGAAGTGGCTGTGATACCAGTGGCCAGGCAGACCCGTGGAAGCAAACAATGCATACGGACCTTTGCCTTGTTCGAGCAGATTGTGAATCGTCAGGACGGTGCCAATAGCCAACGCGGCGTCGTTCCCCACGGAGCGCAACTGAGCAAGGAAAACCGGAACCATACACACCTGCGCATCTTGACAATGCAGAACATCCGGCTGCCAGTCATCCGAGCAGGCGTAATCCACGACCGCCCTGGAGAACGCGATCCACCGCTCAAAGGATTCTGGATTGTGATATATACCGCCCGCAGAAGCCACGTTCGCGAAATCAGCGTGGTCGCCAGGGCAGACCACGTTCACGTTAGCGATTGGACTCCCGCCAGCCGGTGCGTTGAGGAACCCGTAGCGCGGGATAGCTACTCTTACATCATGCCCGGCTCGGATGAGCGCAGAAACGAGACCAAGAACGTACTGCGCAACGCCACCCTTGTCAACGATGCCTGCGAACTCAGCAGCGGCCACGAGAATCTTCATGGATTCGTCCCTCCCTGCCCGCGATTATGCATCCCGGCAAGGCAGGGCCGGGCCTTGATGCCGGGGAGCGTGGCCTCGATGGCCTGCATGAGTTTCGATTCTATGAAGAGGGGTCCCCTGATGAGAACGCCAAAAAGGTTCTCTTTATAATAAACCATCTACAAAGCGTTCCGCTTCCTTCAATGCTTCTTTCGTCACCGCTTCTTGCGCAGGGTTCATTCCTCCGAGACGCGCAAGAACCTCCCGTCCGGCTGCGCGAGCGATCGCGCAGTGGATCGCCCATAGCGCGGACATGCTGTCGCGCGCTTTCTCTCGGTCCCGCACCTTGGCCGGGTAGGGAGCATGCTTGGGAGCTCCGCGGTTCCGCTGCGATTATCGGCCGGCCGGGAGCGCCCTGTCTACCGCCATCAGCAAGTGTCAACATCCGACTAATCGCCCTCCTAGTTGACATAATATCCCTTATGCGAAGTCCTCCTCGGACACCCTCGACGCCGCTGCGCAAGCCCCGACGTTTCAGGCGCGGCGGCGCGGCCGGCTCCATCCCCTCCCCGCGCCGCTCGCCTGGGATGCTGGCGGAACCTCTCTTCGGTCCCTATCATTAGGGACCACTATGATGCTGACCTACATGATGCTGACCAAAGGATTGTTGAAACCGGCGAGGGCGATCGGGCTTCGGATCGTCGTTGCGGTGGGGCTTGCGCTGATCGTGCAGGCGGCTGCAGTTCGGGGCGCCGTTGCGAGTTCGGGCGCGGCGCCTGATTCGAGCCGCGATTCGGTGCTGATCGGCTTCCTGCAACGCCATTTCCGGCTCCCCAATGCGAGCCAGATCACGCTGGGCCCGCCCGCCCCGGCGCCGATCGCGGGCCTCTGGTCGCGGAAAATTACCCTGACCGGCGATAACGGCCAGACCGCGAGCGCCACGCTGTTCGAGGACTCCGACGGCAAGGACGTAATCCTCGGCCAGCTGATTGAGACCACCAAGGACCCGTGGGAGCGCGTCGACCTGAAGGGAATCCATCTTGACGACCGCCCTGTCGCCGGCCCGGCCGACGCGCCGGTGACGGTTATCGAGTTCGGTGATTTCGAGTGCCCGTACTGCGCGCGCGCGCTCAATATCGTCGAGACCCTGGTCAACTCCACCTACAAGGGGCGCGTGCGCCTGATTTTCAAGAACTTCCCGCTCGCCGGCCATCTATGGGCGATGGAGGCCGCGACCGCCGCGGAATGCGCCCGGCTGCAGAACCCCGACGCCTTCTGGCAGTTCGCGCGCAACCTGTACCGCGATCAGTCGACGATCGATCCGAAGAACATCCGCGAGCATATCGATCAGTACGCCGGCAGCCTGCAACTGGACAAAAAAGCGCTCAGCGCGTGCATGATCAGCATGGCGGCGACGCAGCGCGTCAACGAGGACATGCAGGACGGCGCCACGCTGAAAGTGACCTCGACACCGACCTTCTACGTCAACGGCATTTCCGTGGTCGGTTTTCCCGACGAGAAGTCGCTCAGGTTCGTGATCGATTCGGAATTGGCCAAGTCCAGCACCGCCGCCGCCCAGCCTTAGCGCCGGCGCGCAGCGGGTACTGGTTCAGTTTGATTAATTCAGCGCTCCGGCCGTTCTGGGCCCTCGCCCGCGATGTCGCGGGAGCATGCCCTGAGCCTCAAAGGGAGGGCAAGCGGCGCGATCCGAATCGCTCCTCATCCGCATCGCTTTTCGCGACGCGCGGGTGAGGGCACCCACAGGCAGAGTCCCGGCCGCATGCTACTTTCTGTATGACCCTCACCCTCGCCCGCTCCCAGCCTGTGGGAGAGGGGACAGAGAGTTTCCCGCCGTAGCGAGACCCGATCAACCTTAAACTGAACCAGTGCCGGCGCTCGGCCGAGGCGCGCGGGATCAGGGCCTGAGCTTCGAGGGCCCGGTCTTGGGATGCGCGGCGCGGCGGCGGAAGACGCGCCGCGCCGCAACGCTTTTCGGCGCTTGCTCGGCCTCCGCCGGCTGCTCCTCGATCAGGCGCGCCACGTAGGCCGCCAGATCGTCGTCGAGCAGGCGGACCAGTTTGTCGGTCTGCGCGGCCTGGATGATCTCCAGTAAGCCCTTGGTTCGGCCCGCGCGATCGTTCGCGCGTATCAGGCGCGCGATCACCGTCTGCGAGAGCGCATCGAGCTGTCGCCCCAGCGCCTCCTTGATACGCTCGAACAGGCGCGTCAATTCGGCGCGCGGCGACGGCGTGCCGAGCACGAAGGCGCATCCGGGGCAGCGCGGACTGACCTCGGGCGCCAGCGGCCCGGAGAAGTCACACGGAACCACCCTACCCTCCAGCTCCTTCAGCGCCGCCTCCAATCCGTTGACCTCGAGCGTGCCGAGCGCCGCGATCGCGCTCAGGCGGCGCGAGGCGGCCAGGTAATCACGCGCGTCCTTTGCGATCGCGGCGAGCTGGCGCATCTCCTCGCGCCACTCATCGTGGGCCGCGCGATACTCCTGAACGTAGCTCCATCGCAATTGCTGGAAACGCGCCTGCAAGGCCTCGAGGTTGCGGTTTTCGTCCAGCAACACGGCCGGCGTCAACTGGCTGGCGAGCAACTGGCATTCACTTTCGAGCGCGGCGATCTTTTTGTCCTTGCGGCTATCCTCCCCGTAGTTCCATCGCAGCCCGGTCGCCTGGAGGTAGTCGCGCATCGCCCACACTCGCGGCGCAGCCGCGGCGGCGGCGGCGAGCGCCTCGTATGCGGTTACGGTCTGGAGGGCCTCGTCGCGCCGGCCGGAATCGGCAGCCGTTTCGAGCAGCTCCGCAGGACCGGCCAGCGCCAGCGCCATGTAGTTCGGCAGTACGCTCTGACGCTGGGACAAAGCGCCGTCGGGCCCCGCAAGCACCGGCCCCAGAATCTCTGTCGTGCGGCGCGCGGCCTCCAGTGCGTTGGCCATCGCGTCGCCCAGCCGCTTGAGCTTGGCCTTGAGCTCGGGCAACTCCTGGGCCGGTGTAATCGAAGGATCGAAGCGCCGGATCAGCGGCAAGACCGCGTTGAACGCGGTTACCTCCGGCGCGCCGGCACTGCGAGGATCAAAGCGCAAGCTGCCCAACTCGAACCGGATTATGCCGTTGGTCCGTTGCGCGAGCAGCGTCAGCGTCGCGCCGATTCGCGTTGCCGTTTTGGCCGGCGCCAGCATCCCGCTCCGATGGGCCGGCATCAGCGCCTGGAGTTGGGCCACGCTCAAACGCTGCGAACCGTCGGCGATATACGCCAGCGCCAGCGTGTCTACGATCCGGAGCGCAAGGCTGCGATCTTCGAGTTCCGCCGCCCCCTGTCGCGCGGACTCGAGCGCGGCGCGTCCGGACTCTCCCAGGCGAGCGTCGGCCCGCGCGCGGACCGCCGTACAGGCCAACAGGTCCGCCGGTGCGAGCAGGCAACGATATTGGAGCTCGCGAATTTCACCGCCGGGCGCGAGCGCGGCGCGGACCAGGCGCGCCAGCTCCGCGATCGTACCGGGCGGGTTGGCGAGTGCGCGCAGCACTTCGACACTGAACGGATGGAACGGGAAGATCGCGCCGGCTTCAAAAGCGCCGGTATCGACCGCGCGATAGAATTCAGCTATGGCCCGTTTCGCCTCTGGTTTCAGGCGGCGCGCCCTGCCGATCGCGGCCGCGGCCAGCTCGTCGGCGTCAGCCGGCGCGACTTCGAATTTGGCCGCCGAACCGGCAGCCTCGCCCCGCCCCGCCGCGATCACGATCAATCCGGGCTGCTTGACCGACTCGGACGCGCGCGCCAACGCGGCGAAATATTCCACGCCGGTATCGGATTGGGCCGCACCGAAATCGACCGCGACCGTTATGGTCTGGGTTCCCTGGCGGCGAGCGTGATCCAGCGCGAGCGGCAACGCGTCAGCGCCGCGCATCCGCCGCCATAGCGCAGTGTCGCGAGCCGTCAGCGCGAGTCCGCGCGCGATCGCTTCGAGCAAGCGCGCCTCCAGGTCCTTGCCCGCCTCCAGGCCGACGCTCAAGCGCCGCGCGCCCGCCGGCGAGCCTGCGCTGCGATCGAGCGCGAGCAAATAGTTCAGAAAGTGGGTCTTGCCCGATCCGGATGGGCCGCCGATCCAGAACACGCCGCCGCGGGGCTCGTTCAGGTGATGCTCGATAGCTTGCCAGGCGCGCTCGGCGGCGCGGGTGAGCACGTAGTACGCGACGGTCTCAAGGCCGGGCCGCGCCGCAAGCGCGATCCGATCGACTACCGCGGGCCCGAGCTCGACGAGCTCTGAAACCGACGGTAGAGGTTCCCCACTTTGCGTACTCATCTAACCCGTTTTTACCAGTTATGGCAGGTTCTGCGCCAGTCGAGGTGCCGACACTCCCGGTGGACGGACGCCGACAATTCGATACCGGGAGTCAGCATCGCGAAGTAAACCCTGGTCAGTCGCGGCAGTCCGTCCACGACTGCGAAGGCGAGTTGTCATAGCCAAATCTATAGCAGGGCAGACCGGCGCAGACGTTCGAGAGTTCGGTAGGAAGGTTATTGGTATTGCCGCCCAGCCACAGATTCAATTCACCCGCCATCTGCCGCGGCAGCCCGTTGAGCTCGGGCACCACCTTGACGTAAAGCGCGTCTTCTTCGCGGCTCGCCGTGGACCATGCGCCCGGCCTCGCCAGCGACGGGAAGGCCTGCTGGCGGCGATGGGTTACCGGGCCTTCAACGATCTGCCAGTCGTTGGCGATCTCAATCGAAAGATGGAGCGGAAATTCGGGCATCAGCCGGTCGCGCAATTGCGCGTCGGACGGCGGGATGACTTTGATCGCGCACGCGCGCACGTCGTGCCAGTAGCGATCGATAACCGCGGCGGCGGCTTTCTGCTCCGCGTCGCCATGATACTGGCCGTTGGTCTTGACGTGGATGCCGTCGGGAGTGATCAGATCGTAATCCGCGCCCGAAGGGGCCAGATAGACCGCGCGGGTCTGCGGGCCAATCGCGATCGCCGGCGCAGGAGGCGCCGCGGGCGCCGCACAGCCGATCGCGCCCGCGAGGGAAGCCGCGGCCACCGCTCTCACCAGTGGCGCCATGCGGCGCAGCCTTTTAAGAGCGAAGGAATTTCTCAATCGCCGGGAGCACCCCCGGTTCAGACAGCCACGGCGTATGTCCGACTCCAGGCACCTCCAAAGCCTACGTGCCGGGCAGGATGCTGCACATTTTCGCGACCGTCTGCGGCGTTACGATGTCGCTCTGCGCGCCCCGCACGACCATCACGCGCGCCCTGATTCGCTCGTACAGACCCCACAGCGGCGGTGGGACGTCGGACCCGCCCGCAAGGATCGTGTTCACCGCCGGGTCAGTCTTCCACTCCAGTCGTCCACCCGTCGATCGCACCGAGTTCTCAACCAGCTCGGTGATGATCGGCTTCGATAATCTGGCGGCCGGAGGATACGACCGGCAGTAATGCTCGACTGCATCGGCGATCGTGTCGAATTGAAGGCCGGTCAGGCTTGGCCGTTGCGCGGCAGTGCGCATACCTTCGGGGTTGAGCTCGGGCGCGCTGTCGTTGAGCACCAGTTTCTCGACCCGATCCGGCTGGTTCGCAAGAATCATCGCGAGCAGGCCACCCAGCGAGCTGCCGATCACGCTCAGCCTCTCGATTCGCAGTACGTCCAGGAAGGCAGTGACATCGCTAAAGTGGCTCGGCACGGAGTAGTCCGGCGCCCATTAGCTGTCGCCATGCCCGCGCAGATCGAGTGCGAGCACGTGATGGCTGGTCGCCAGGTTCCACGCAATATGATCGAAGGCGTGCGCGTTGCCGTTGAGCCCGTGAAGGCACAGCAGCGTGGGCTTGCCCGCCCCGCCGAAGTCCAGGTAATGCAACCGCAGCCCGTTGACCGCGATGAATTTGCTTTCAGGTTTCAAGTTGGGACCCGACTAGACTACTCCGTCGCTCTTGAGCCGCTCCAGTGCGGCGGCATCGATACCGACCTCCGCGAACACCGCTGCGTTATGCTCGCCGAGCGCCGGCGCGCGTCGTACGTCGGCGGCATCAAAGGGCGCGTCCGAGAGCTTGAGCGGCGAGCCGAGCACGCGCACCGGACCGCGCGTAGGGAAGTCGCTATCGATCAACATCGCACGGCTCGCGACGTCCGGGTCGTCGATTATCTCCTCGGTGGTTCGCACCGGCGCGCAGGGAACCCCCTCAGCGATCAGGATGTCGATCAGCGCGTCGCGCGCGATCGTCCGCGTCCATGCGCCGACCAACCCGTCGACTTCGTCGGCGATCCGCATCCGGCTGCCGTGACTTTTGTAGCGCGGGTCGGCAATCAGCGTCTTCGCGGCCCATCAGCTTCGCGCATGATTGCCAATGCTCCTCGGTCAGGCAGAAGATCATCAGCTCGCCGCCGTCCGCCGCGGGATAGACGTTGCAGGGGACCGCGCCCCAATGCCGATTGCCCATCCGATGGAACCTGCGCCCGTCCAGGACTTGCGCGATCAGCGTAGTCATCGCGGGCACGCATACGTCGAGCATCGCGACCTCGACGCGCTGGCCGCGGCCCGTACGCCCGCGCTGGATCAGCGCCGCCAGGATCGCGCTCACCAGATGGCTGCCGGTACCCATATCGATAAAGGTCGTGGGCGTCTTCACGCCCTCGCGATCGGCGAAACCGGTTACGCTGATGAATCCCGACGACGCCTGCACGGTCACGTCCATCGCGCCCAGCCGCTCCCATCGGCTGCCGAGCCCGTAGCCCTTGCCACTGGCGTAAATCAGTCTGGGAAATCGCGGCGCGAGCTGCTCGTAGCCCAAGCCGAGCGATTCCATCACGCCGCCCAGGTAGTTTTCGGCCAGGACGTCGGCGCTTTCGAGCAGCCGCAGCAAAATGTCGCGGCCGCGCGCATCCTTCAAGTTGAGCGTCACCGACCTCTTGTTCGCATTCAGCATCAAAAAGGAGTAGCCCACGCCGCCGCGCGACACTTCGGGGCGGCGCAGAAACTCGCCCGCCCCAGGCGGCTCAACCTTGATCACGTCGGCGCCCATGTAAGCCAGTTGCAACGTGCAGTACGGCACCGCGTAGATCTGCCCCAAATCGATCACGCGGATTCCTTCCAGTGGTAGGCTCATACGGTCACGAGACCTGGTCGAAGACGTCCCCGTCACTCAGGTAGCCGCGCGCCTCGGCGAAGGGCATCGTTCGTCGCCGTAGCTGCTCGAAGCGAAGCAGCGCGAGATGGCGTTTCAGCGCGTCGCGCACGATTTCGCTGCGGGTCCGATCGGAGCACCGGCAGACTTCTTTGAGTCGCCGCCGGAGGTCGTCATCGAGCCGTACCGTTACAGTTTGGCCCTTCATTTCTCACCTCAGTAAATTGCGCGCGATCACCATGCGATGGACCTCTGAGGGGCCCTCCCCTATCCTGCGCACCCTCGCCTCGCGATACCATCGTTCGAGCGGAAACTCCTTGCTCACTCCATAGCCGCCGTGAATCTGCACCGCGCGATCGATCACGCGGCCCAGCACTTCGCTCGAATAGAGCTTCGCGATCGACGCTTCCATCCGGGCGTCTTGCTTGCGGTCGGCCTTCCATGCGCCCTCCCACACCAGCCATCGCGCGGCCCGCAATTCGACCTCCGAATCGGCCAGCATCCATTGGATCGCCTGCCGGCGCGCCAGCAACTCGCCGAACGTGCTGCGGCGCTTGGCGTGCTCGATCGCCATCCTGAGCGCCGCCACGCCCACGCCGACATTGCACGCCGAGTAGGGAAAGCGCAGCCGCGTGAGAAGATCGAGGCACAGGCTTAAGCCGCCCCCTTCCGGCCCTAGCCGCCGCGCGATTGGCACCGCGCAATCCTCGAACGCGACTTCGCAGGGCACCGCCGAGGTCCGGATCGTACGGAACGGCCGCGGCGTAAAGCCGGGCGTGCCCTTCTCGATAATGAAGCAGGTGATTCCGCCGCGTCCGGCGGCGGGATCGGTGCGCGCGAAGACCACCCCCCACTCCGCCTCATGCGCGTGCGAGATGAAAATCTTGGTGCCGTTCAGGATGTAATTGTCGCCCTGGCGAATCGCGCGGCATTGAATCGCGCCGGCGGGATCGGAGCCGCCTGACGGCTCGGTGATCGCGAAGAAAGTATGCCAGGCGTTGCGCAGCGTGCCGACCGCGTACTTGTGAATCTGCTCCTCGCTGCCGCCCCAGATCACGGGCGGCGGCGTGCGGCCGAAAACGCCGGCGCCGGGATTGTAGAGGCCCATCCGGTGCTGGCACATCTCCTCGGTGAGCACGCACATCTCGAAGGTGCCCAGCCCGCCGCCGCCGTATTGCTTGGGCGAACCCATGCACCACATCCCGGCCGCCTGCGTCTTGAGCGCGATCCGCCGGTAATCTTCTTCCGGAATCTCGGGCGCGTCGGGATCGATTCGCTGCTCGATCGGGATGATCTCCTCGCGGATGATCTTGCCGACCTGCTCGCGCAGCGCCGTGAGCTCAGGGGTGAGCTCGAATCCGATTTCCTCGCTCATTCAGTGCTGCCCCTTGCCCGGCTCTTCGAGACCGCGCCGCAGCGCGTTGAGCCAGATCTCGCGAATCCATTCGAAGTCGTACGCGCCCCACGTACCTTTGATCTCCGGCTCGATGCCGCGCATACGATCGGCCGCCTTGTCGATGCGAGCAATCGCCGCCTCGCCCTTCTTGGCGCGTTCCGCGCCTGTCACAGCGCGCGCGTCGATATAGTCGCCGATCGCGCCGAGAATCTCGACGCCGTAATCCCACAGTTCGCGCTCGGCACGCACGAGCGGCGCGCCGGTCTCGCGAACGATTCGATCGGCGACTTCGCATGCGCCGCGAATCAGCGACGCCGCCTCGGCAAGCTCCGCGCGCTTCGCCTTGGCCTTCCCCGCGCCCGCCGGCGGGCGCATCACGTCGCCGTACGTAAGCACCTTTGCCGACGCGCGCTCGATCAGCCGATAAGCCTCGGCCATCTCGGCGCCGCACGCCGGATGGCGCTGCGCGGCGGTATCGGCGAGCGTCGCGGCGGGATCGAAATTTACGTCGCGCGTGCCGCGCACGAACGCATCAAGGTTGACCGGATAGGCCAGCACGCTGAACGCGCCGAAGGTCAACGACGAGATGCTCGTCAAGCCCAACGCCCGGTAGGCCCGCATATCGCGCGCGATGATCGAGGGCGTCCCAAATCCCAGCCCGCCGAACAGAATCGAGTCCTGATAATACTCGAAGATATGGCCGCGGCCCTGAAACAACTCGACGTAGCGCTTGAGCGACTCGAAGTAGCGGGGATTGGTCTCGCACGCCGGATCGTCAATCGCATGGCTGTAGCATCGCTCGCGCGGCGCCCATTCGAACCAGACGTTGGGCTCGGGCTTGAGCGCCCGGTCGGGTTCGAGCGTATCGTGATAAGCCAGATATGCAACCGGCGGGCCGCTTTCGAGCGCGCGGGCGATCTCGTTGACGACCTTCATATACTGGAGCTGCGGCGCCAGCCGCTTGCATTCACCGCATCGGCACCACGCGCCCTCCATCACGTCGGCGCCCCAGATGTGCAGCAGCTCGTTTTCCGGATAATCGCGGATGTATTCAAGCGCGTTGGCGCGCACCAGCTCCAGCGCACCCTTGCTGGAGACGCACAGGTTGCCGCGCGCCGATCGGGTGCCGTCCGCGTCGGCGGGGAAAAAATCGGGGTCGCGCTCGAATCGTTCGCGCGGCAGTAGTAATTGCAGCACGTGGCCGCCGTATTCGGAGGCGATCCCGCGCTCGCGATAGAGCGGCATCAGCTCATCGATCCGCAGCCGCGTGTCGATACTGTGGCGGATGTACGAGAATGCGTTAATCCCCCGCGCCGCCATCCAGGGGATGAAACGCCGATCGTGCGCCAGATGCTGCTCTTCGCGATCGGGAAAAGCATAGTTCCAGGTCATGATGTCAGACACGAACGCGCGCCGCGCAAAGGCGGGCTCGACCTTGCGCGGCTCGACCGCACGCAGCATCGCCGGATCGATTCGCGGCAAATCCGCCTCGCCTCCAGCCGGGTGGCGCGTGCCCAATCGTTCGAGCAAGTCATAGACGGCGTGCAGCACCGCGCGCTCGCTGCCCCCGTCGAGCGTGATCGTCTCGCCCGCACGCGCGATCGCAAAACTGTCGCCGGTGAGCGGCGGCGATGGAATTCGCGCCGGCCGGCCGGTTTCGAGTTGCAAGCGCTTCGCGCCGATTTCGCGGCTGCTTTCCGGCACGACCTTCTCACCCACCATCGCATGAAGCGCCTGGGCAAGCTCCCGCGCCGCGAAATTAAGGACCTTCCCCGCCCGCGCCGAATGAACGATGCGCAGCGGCGCAGTACCCGCTCGTGTTGCCATATTAGTGAAGCCCCGTAATGGTCATGTCGTTTTGCGTAGGGGTCAGCTTGCCCTGATAACCGGCGTGCCTGCCAACTCAATCTCAATCGTCGCCAGCTGCGCGGCAGGAGAAAGAAAGACTCGGGATTCTTCGCGCGCCAGGCAACGCAGACGCGCGAGAATGACGGCACGAGAATTTTTTCTGTCATTCCCGCGCGTGGCCGCCGCGCGAGGAATCCCGGATTCCGGCTGCCTACCGCCAAATTTCAAATTTGACCACTACCTCGGTTTGCATGTCGTTTTGCCGCGGATGCCGGGATGATAACATCCTGAATTTGGCAGGGCTAACCGCGTTGCGGTCTCGCCGTCATCAACGATGCCAACCCCGCAGGAAATCCTCACCGAGCTCAAGAAGGTCAAATATCCCGGCTTTACGCGCGATATCGTCTCGTTTGGCTTGGTGAAAGATATCGAGGTCGCGCATACCGGCGTGACCGTGATGCTCTCCGCGCCGTCGGCTAACCCCGAAATCGCCGCCCGGTTGGTCGAGGAGATTCGCAAGACCGTCGCCGCGATGGCGGGCGTCGGCGACGTGAAAGTCGAGATCGAACGCGCCGCGCCGGCGGCGCATACGCCGGGGGCGACGCGCATGGCTGCGCCGCAGAAGAGCGGCGTGCCCGGCGTCAGCCGCGTCATCGCGGTCGCGAGCGGCAAGGGCGGCGTTGGCAAATCGACCGTCGCGGTCAATCTCGCGCTCGCGATGGGCGCGCTGGGGCGGCGCGTCGGCCTGATGGACGCGGACGTATACGGACCGAGCGTCGCGATGATGGTCGGCCAGGATCACGACGCGGTCAAAGTCACACCCGAACGCCGGATCATCCCGCTGGAGCGCTTCGGGATGCGCTACGTCTCGATGGCGTTCTTTATCGGCGAGCAGACTCCGGTGATCTGGCGCGGCCCGATGGTGACCAAGCTCGAGACCGAGTTCCTGTTCAACGTCGAATGGGGCCAGCTCGATTGCCTGGTGCTCGACCTGCCGCCCGGAACCGGCGACGCGCAACTCACGATTACCCAGCGCGTGGCGCTCGACGGCGGCGTGATCGTCACCACGCCGCAGGCGATCGCCCTGCTCGACGTGCGGCGCGGCGTCGCGATGTTCAACGAAGTCGGCACGCCCGTGCTCGGCGTGATCGAGAACATGAGCTACTACCTGTGCCGCAAGTGCGGCCATCGCCACGAGATCTTCGCGCACGGCGGCGGCCACCAGATGGCCGATGAAATGGGCATCCCGTTCCTGGGCGAGATTCCGATCGTGCGCGAGTTGCGCGAAGGCGGCGATACCGCCAATCCGATCGTCGTCACCTTTCCGGACCATCCGGTTAGCGCCGCGTTCAAGTCGATCGCCGCTAAGGTGCTCGAAAGCGTCGAGCATCGGTCGTGACCCACGCTGCTCGCGCCTGAGGACTCGACGATGGCGTTTGCCGTGTTCGACATCGAGACCCGCATCGACAAGCGCTTGCTCAACCAAGTCTTCTTCGCCGGCGAGAACCTGAGCGACGAGGACGCCTACCAGCAATTTCGCGAGCAGTTGACCCGCGGCGGCGGCCGCGGTTTTCCGCCGACCGTGTTGCACGTGCCGATCTCTATCGCGATCGGAAACGTCACCGACGACTACATCTTGCGCTCGGTCGAGAGCCTCGCCGGCGACGACTACTCCGAAGAGCGGCTGGTGCGCGACTTTTGGGCGCGCTCCGAGCGCTTCCCCGGATGCCTAGTGACCTTCAACGGCCGGCGCTTCGACCTGCCGGTGCTGGAGTTGCAGGCGCTGCGTTACGCGATCGCGGCGCCCGCTCATTTCGCCGCGTCCGGCGCCGCACGGATGCGATACTCCGACGCGCGCCATCTCGACTTGATGGACTTCATCACGAACTACGGCGCTTTCCAGGTCCGCGGCGGGATGAACCTGCTGCTGCGGATGATCGGGATGCCCGGAAAGACCGGGATGGACGGCTCGCAGGTGCAGGAAGCCTACGAAGCCGCCGGCTCGCGGAAATCCATCGCTACTGCCGCAACGACGTGATCCAGACCTACTTTCTTTTTCTCCGAGTCGAGCTGATGCGCGGGCGGATCGACGAGGCGCGCTATCGCGCCGCGCACGACGCGTCTGCGCATTTTCTTGCCGAGCTTGAAGCGGACGCTCCGCCATCCGGTGAGGTGCACTGATGCCGCCGGCGCATCATCCGACGCTCTCGCTGATCGTGGTCGCGCGCGACGAGGAAGCGTTGATCGGCCAGTGCCTCAAAAGCGCGTGGTTCTGCAACGAGTTGATCGTGGTCGATTCGTTCTCGTCCGACCGTACGGTCGAGATCGCGCGCGAGCTGGGCGCGCGGGTCTTTCAGCGCGAATGGGCCGGGTACGTCGCGCAGAAACAGTTCGCGCTGGAGATGGCGACCGCTGAATGGGTGCTGCTGCTCGATGCCGACGAGCAGGCCACGCACGATTTGGGCGTGGAGATTCGGCGCGTGCTCGCATCACCGGCGCCGCTTGACGGCTATCGGATTCGCCGCGTGCTCTACCATCTCGGCCACTACTTCACGCGCCCCATCTACCGCGACCATCCGGTGCGCCTGTTCCGGCGCGCGCGCGGGCATATCGGCGGGCGCGATCCGCACGACAAGGTCGTGGTCGGCGGCGCGATCGGAGCAGCTGCAAGCGCCGATCCTGCACTTCAGCTATCGCGACGTCGCCGACCACGTCGCGACCATCAATCGCTTCAGCTCGGTCGCGGCGACCGAGCAGGAGCCGACCGCATTCACGCCGCTCAAGATGATCGCGAATCCGTGTTGGCGCTTTTTCAATTTCTATTTCATCCGCGGCGGCTTCCGCGACGGCGGCCGCGGATTGTACGCGGCGACCAGCGCGGCGTTCTATGTGTTCCTGAAGTACGCCAAGCTCTACGAGCGTCGTTTGAAGACCACGCACCCGCGCTGAGTCTGCTCACCCCCCTGTCATTCTCGCGCGTCTTCCTTGTCTGGCGCGCGAAGAATCCCGGACTCCGGTAGCGGCCCTCCCCTCCTCGCTCAAGCATCTAGTGCTCGTCGGACTTCAGCCGGAGCCGAAATCCGGGATTCCTCGCGCGGCAGCCACGCGCGGGAATGACACAGGAAGTTGAAAAGCAAGGAGGTTGAAACTGAACCGACGCCCGTGGGTGCGGTCACTTCCATGAGCGCCGATTCCTGATAACGTAGGCTCGTTCCAATGAAGCGGCTGCCTCCTTATATTCTCCGCCACTGGCTCGGCTATACCTTCGGCATCCTCTGCACGGTCATGACGGGCTCGCTCGCGATGGTCGGGCCGTACCTGCTGCGCGACGCGATCAACGCGATCGAGAGCAAACACTTCGGGCTGGTCTCTTGGTACGCGGAGCTGATGATCGGCGCGGCGCTGCTGATGGGCGTGGTGCGATGGTTCTCGCGCTTCGTGATCTTCAACTGCGGCCGCGATATCGAATACGAGCTGCGCAACGACCTGTTCGCCCACCTCACCTCGCTCGGCCCCGACTACTACCAGCGGATCAAGACCGGCGACCTGATGTCGCGTCTGATCAACGACCTGACCGCGGTGCGCATGATGGTCGGGATGGGCCTGCTGTCACTGACCAACACTCCGGTCTACTACGCCTACTCGCTGGCGATCATGGGATCGCTCAACTTCCCCTTGATGGTCGCGGCGGTGCTGCCCTACGGCGTGCTCTTCTTCGGAATGCGCCGGCTCACCCGCCATCTGATGGAACGCAGCCTCAAAGTGCAGGAAGGGCTGGGCGCGCTGGGCGCCAAGGTCCAGGAAAGCCTGGCCGGAATCCACGTGGTCAAGGCGCATACGCTGGAAGATCACGACGCCGCGCGCTTTCGCGAGCTCAACGATTCGTACAACGAGCAGGGACTTGCGTTGGCGCGGCTGCGCGGCGCGATGATGCCGATGATTCGCGCCGCGGTCACTACTTCGACGATGATCGTGCTGATCTACGGCGGCTCGCTGGTGATTAGTCACAAGATCTCGTTTGGCGATCTCACCGCCTTCATGGGCTACCTGACGCTGCTGGCGTGGCCGACCACCTCCTTGGGCTGGATGATTTCGCTCTATCAGCGCGGCAAGGCCTCGATGAAGCGCCTGGGCGAGATCTTCGACGCAGTTCCGACCGCGATCGGCGCGACTAACGGCGGCGAGCTTTCAGTGGCGGGATCGATTGAGTGGGATCGGGTCTCGTTCAGCTATTTCGCGCGCGACGGGCTCTCCAGCAACGGCAAGCTGCCCTACGCGCTCAAGAACGTCAGCGTCAAGGTGCCGGCGGCGGCAAGCTGGCGATCGTGGGCCGCACCGGCAGCGGAAAATCCACGATGGTAAAACTGCTCGCGCGGCTGATCGATCCAACCAGCGGGCACGTGACGCTCGACGGGCGCGACACGCGTGAGCTTAACCTGTTCGCGCTGCGGCGCGCGGTTGGGCTGGTGCCGCAGGAGCCGGTGCTTTTTTCGGATACGATGGCGCGCAATATCGCCTTCGGCGATTGCGCCGCGCCGCGGCCAGAAATCGAATCGGCGGCGCGCATCGCCGGGCTCGACGGCGACATCGCGGTGCTACCGCGCGGCCTGGAAACCGTGGTCGGCGAGCGCGGAATGTCGCTTTCCGGCGGGCAGAAGCAGCGTGTGACGATCGCGCGCCTGCTGACCTACGATCCGGCCGTGGTGGTGCTCGACGACGCGCTCTCCAGCGTCGATACCGAAACCGAAAAGGCGGTGCTCAAAAGCCTTAGCGAAAGCGTGCGCGGCCGTACCACGATCGTCGTGGCCCATCGCGCCTCCACGGTGCGCGACGCCGACCAGATCGTGGTGCTCGAAGAAGGCGAGATCGCCGAGCGCGGCACGCACGAAGAGCTGATGGCGCGCCGTGGCATCTACGCCGAGCTGTTCCGCCGCCAATTGCTCGAAGAGGAGCTCTCCCGCTACTGACCGCGATGCAAATCGCCGACGAAGAAAAGCTCGGTAAGGTCTATGACATCCGTCTGCTGCGATGGATGTGGGGATTTGTGCGTCCCTATCGGCGGCTGTTCTGGATCTCGGTCATCCTGATGCCGCTCAACTCGGCCTTCATGCTCTGCCAGCCGATGGTGATCAGGCTGACCACCAACATCTTCCTCGCCTCGGCCAAGACCCCGCCGCCGAACTGGCTCAAGCCGCTGCTCGCGGCCTCACGCGGGCACGGGTTGTTCGTGATGGGGTCGTTCTACATCGTGCTGATGCTGGGCGAGTTCTCGACCTTCTACGGCCAGTTCTACCTGATGATGATGGTCGCGCAGTACAGTCTTTCCGACATGCGCCTGGCGCTGTTCCGCCATGTGGAAGGCTTGCCGATGGCGTATTTCGATCGCACGCCGGTGGGCCGGCTGGTCAGCCGCATGACGGCGGATATTGACGCGATCAACGAGATGTTCAATGCCGGCTCGCTTACCATCTTTATCGACCTGCTCACGCTCAGCGGGATTATCGCGATCATGTTCGCGATGAGTCCGCGCCTCGCGCTGTGGGCGCTGTGCGCGATCCCGCCGCTGGTGCTCGTCGTTAATTTTTTCCGCGTGCGGGCCCGTATCGTCTATCGCGACATCCGCGAGCGGCTGGCCGGGCTCAATGCCTACCTGTCCGAGGCGATCGGCGGCATGGCGGTGATTCAGCTCTTCACCCGCGAAGGCGAATCGCGCCGCGAATTCGACGCGCTCAATATCCGCAGCCGCGACGCGCAGATGATGGGCAACATCTACGAGGCCGGGATCTTTTCTTCGGTCGAAGCGCTCAGCTCGGTGACCATCGCGGTAATCATTTGGGCCGGCGGCGGCCAGATGATGCATCGGCTGATCAATCTCGGCACACTGATCGCGTTCATCGAGTACGCCAAGATGTTTTTCATGCCACTGCGCGACATCTCGGGCAAATACACCGTGATGCAATCCGCGCTGGCCTCTGCCGAGCGGCTCCAGGCCCTGATGGCTGAACCCTACACGATCGCCAGCCCGGCGCATCCCCGGCGCATCCCGATGCATCGCGGCGAGATCGTTTTCGATCACGTGACCTTCTCCTATCGACCGGGCGAGCCGGTGCTGAAAGATTTGAGCTTCCAGGTCGAGCCGGGTCAGAAGGTCGCGATCGTCGGCCAAACCGGCTCGGGCAAGACCACTATCATCAAGCTGCTCAACCGGTTTTACGACGTGACCGGCGGGCGCATCCTGGTCGACGGCGTGGACGTGCGCGAATGGAACCTGACCGAACTGCGGCGCGAGATCGGCGTCGTGCAGCAGGACGTGTTCCTGTTCTCCGGCGGGATTATCGAGAATATCCGGCTGGGGCGCACCGAGCTGGGCGAAAGCGAAGTGTGCCAGGCGCTGGCGCGCGCGCAGGCCTTGCGCTTCGTCGAGCGGCTGCCCGCGGGTCTCGGCGAGCCGGTGAGCGAGCGCGGCGCCAATCTGTCGTCCGGGCAGCGCCAGTTGCTCTCGTTCGCGCGCGCGTTTGCCTACGACCCGAAGATCCTCGTGATGGACGAGGCGACCTCCAGCGTCGACAGCGAAACCGAACGCCTGATCCAGCTTGCGCTGAACGAGCTGCTGACCCGGCGCACGGCCCTCATCATCGCCCATCGCCTGTCCACTATCGAGCGCGCCGATCGCATCCTGGTGCTCAGCAACGGCGTGCTGCGCGAGAGCGGAACCCATCAGGAGCTGCTCGACCAGCGCGGACTCTACTACCGGCTCTTCGAGCTTCAGTACGCTGCCGCCGCCGAAGCGGAAATCCAGGCCGCGGACTGACGCGCCCGAGGGCCGGCGACTTTTTCCGAACCGGCTTCACGATGGTACCTCACTGCGCCCTCACCCTAACCCTCTCCCTCCGGGAGAGGGTTAGGGTGAGGGCGCAACGTGGCGCCCGCCGGGTCCATTCACAACTTCCATGACATTTCCTCGCCGGATTTCGGCCCTCGCGGCGATCGCGATCCTCTGCGCCGGGCTCTCCGGATGCGAAGCTGGTTATCTCACCCGGGCGGCTTACGAACAGGCGCGGCTCCTATGGAATCGACGCCCGATCGCGCAGGAGCTGGCGCGCCCGGACCTCGATCCCGACCTGCGCGCCAAGCTCGAAACCGTGATCAAGGTGCGCCGCTTCGCCCAAGATCAACTCGGCCTCAACGTCGGCGCCTCCTATCGCACTGTCACCCAGGTGGACGAAGGCGCGATCATATGGGTCGTGATGGCGGCGCCGAAGGATTCGCTCACGCCCTACACCTGGTGGTTTCCGATTGTCGGCGCGGTTCCGTATCGCGGCTACTTCGACGTGGCACAGGCCAACGCCGAGGCCGCCGAGTTCCAGACTGCAGGCTACGATACGCTGGTGCGATCTGCGGTCGCATTCTCGTCGCTCGGCTTCTTCAACGATCCGCTCCTGTCCAACCTGCTCAAGCTGGATCGGGTGGAGCTGGCCGGCGTGATCTTCCACGAGCTTTTCCATCGCACCTTTTACCTAAAGAGCGACGCCATGTTCGACGAATCGGCGGCCACCTGGATAGGCGATCGCGCCGCGGCCGAATTCTTCGCCTCGGCAGAGGGCCGCGACAGCGCCGACGCGATCAGCGCACGCGCTGTCGTACAGAGCGATTTGCGCTTCGGCGATTTCCTGCAGCGCGAGGAAGCTCGCTTGCTCACGCTATATGGCAGCGATCTGCCTGCCGCCGAGATCGTCCGAAGGCGCGAGCCGCTCATGAAGCAGATTCAGGCCGACTACGCGAAGCTCAAACCCAGCCTCTCAACCCTGGAGCGTTTCGATCTCGACCAGGAGCCGATCAACAACGCAGTGCTGATCAACTATCGAATCTACTTTCACGATCTGGACAACTTCACGGCGCTCGACCGCCAACATCCGGGCGATCTGCGCGCGACGATCGGAGCCATAATCGCTCTCGCCGGCGCCCATCCCGAGGACCCCTTCTTCGCCATCTGGCAGGCCACTCAGAACCAGCCCGGCGCCTGATCGATACCTCACGCGCTCTGCACGTTCTCCATCAGCGCCGTGGCCACTTCCTCTTCCTGCCCGGCGAAAAAGTGATCGGCGTGGGGAATGATCTTGAGCCGCAAAAGTCCGAGCAGCGAATTGCGCAGCGCTTCGAGCTGCACGGGCGGGCAATAGCGATCCTCTTCGCCCGCGACCACCACCAGGCGCTTCTTGAGGGCCGCTAGGTGATTGACGCCGTCGAAGAGTATCGGCGGGGCCACCGCGACCACCGTGGTCACTTCGGGCAGCTGCGCGGCGGCGTTCACCGCTGCCATCGCGCCGAACGAATAGCCCGCCAAAATCACCTTGCCGCGCTGCATCCCACGCTGGCTGGTCAGGTATTTCACCGCCGCTTCGGCGTCGCGCACCTCGCCCCGCCCTTCGTCGTATTGCCCCTCGCTGCCGCGCACGCCGCGAAAGTTAAACCGCAGCGTGGCGCATTCGATCGCCCACATCGCTTTCATGATCGCCTCCACCACCACGTCGAGCATCGAACCGCCATATAGTGGATGCGGATGGCAGACCACGGCGCCACGGGGCTCGGCGACGTTCCTGGGCGTGTGCAGCAGCCCCTCCAGCTTCAACCCTTCAGACCTGAAGATCACGGCTTCTTCGTTCATGGCGCCTCCGAAGCCTCGACCGCCGCCCACCCGCTCGCGCGAGCCTGCCTGAGGTTGGGCCGGCTGCATGACATTAGAACGACATCGGATCGCCTCGGACAAGAGGCTCTTTTCGCTGTCACGCCGTTCGATGAAACTTTCGCGCCAGGTAGCCATCTGTGCGTTCCTCCGCCGAGCGGATACGATGATCTTCGAGCCGGGGCGCGGCCCGAAGTCTCGGCTCCGCGGGAGATTTTGCGGTCCCGGCTGAAGTATACTGATAGTTATAAAAGATTACTAGTGGTAGATGACGAAGCCCAAGCCGTCCTGCGCGGAGCGCCGCCGGCCTTCGCCGCTGACCGGATGGTGGCGCGGCTGGCCCGCTGGCTCCGACTGCTCGGCGCCGACGTGATCTGCGACCCGGCGCTGGACGGTCCTGCGATGCTCCGCGTGGCGCGCGAGCAGGGCCGCATCATGCTCACCCGCGACAAGCGGCTCCGCACCGCGCCGCAGGTGCTGCTGGTCGAGAGTAATTACCTGGATGCGCAACTGCGCCAGGTGCTCGCGCGTTTCCCGTTTGATACCCATCGCAACGCCTTCACGCGCTGCTCCCGATGCAACTGCGCGCTGCGATTGGTCTCGCGCGAGCTGGTATCGCGCCGCGTGCCGCCTTTCGTATACGCGAGCGCCGATCGCTTTGCCGAGTGCGACGGTTGCGGAAAGCTCTATTGGGACGCGACGCACACCGAACGCGCGCGGCGCGCGATCGCATCGCTGGAAACGGGTCCGTGATCGCCGGAGGAATCATGAGGGGTTGATGTGCGCCGAAGCTGGCGGTTGCCTGCCCATTCATGCGGACGTATAAGCAAGCAAGGCCGGCCGCAGACCTTCGGATAGAACGGCACGAGGAGCCCCGGGTGAGAATCAGCGCCGCTGCGCTTTTGGTCCTGCTCTATAGCGCAACCAGCGCCGGTGCGGTCTCGCTGACGCTCGGCGGGCTGGGTGCCGCGCCGGTCGAAAGCGCGCAGGCGCTCTACGCCAGCAACGCCGGCGGACATCCGGTACTGATAACGGAGGCCGGGCACAAGGCTCCCGGCGGCGCGACTTTTATAGAAATGGGCGTACCCAGCATGGCGCCCGACGGCCGGGTATTCTTCGGCGCCGAAATCGCCGAACCCGGCGGCGTAAACCAGAGCTGGGACATCTTCGTGGCCGATGCCGAGGCGCCGCCCAATCAGCGGGTCGTGCGCGCACTTCGGCCGGCCTCGCCCTCCGCAGACTGCGCGCCGCATTTCCGTACTGATCCCTATCCCGTAGCCGACGCCGACGGCGAAATCGCATTCGTCGCTCCCGATGCCGCGCGCCACGACACCCTGTTCCTCTACTCGGGCGGCACGCTCTCCTGTCTGGCGGCAGTCGGGTCCGAAACCAACAAGGGGCACAAGATTTCGATCCTCAGCTACGGGACCATCCAGATGGGCGAGCAAGGTGTCGTCACCTTCACTGGCTTCCTGAAGGGTGACAAGACTTCCGGCTCGCGCGCCGATTTACAGGCGTTGCTCATGGCCTCGCCCAAGAGCGGCGTGATCGAGCTCGCGGTCGAAGGCGAGCTGGGACCTAATCGCACGCGCTATCAGCGGCCGTTTGGATTGCCGGCGGCGCTCGCCTCGCCAGAGGGCACCTTGATCGCGTTCACCGCCAAGACCGAATCAGGCGCGGCGCTGTTCCTGTACCGCGGCGGCGTGATGGCGCGAATTCTGCCCACCGGAACGCTCACCGCGGCCGGGCCGGTCACATATTTGTCAGCGGGACGCCCCGGCTTGATGAGCGACGGGACCACCGCGCTGCTGGTCGGATGCGCCCGGGTGCCCGCGATCTTCCGGCTGGCGCGGGGACGCTTGGACTTGCGGATCCAGCGCGGGCAACTGACACCGCTGGGGACCGAGCTCGAATCCCTGGGCGATCCGGTGCTGACGCAATCGGGCGCGATGCTGGTCGGCGCCACCGATTCCAACCAGCGCGAGAAACTATACGTGCTCGACCTCGATGACGCCTTTTTCGAGGTCGGCAACACGGCGATGCTCTATAAGATCGCGCTGGGTTCTGATCAACCGGAGCATTCGATTTTCACCGGCACTCTGACCGCCAACCAGCGCGGCGACTTCGCCTACCTGGGCGGCAAGTAGAGCCGCCTGACTTCGTCGAACTGGCTGCTGCTCTGAGATGCCGGCGTTCTTCGGCTCGCGACAGCAAGGCCGCAACTCCACGGACAGTACGAAAGGACTACATCATGGCAGGCGCAGAGAAATTTACCCGCATAACTCCCGAGCTTTACGACTACGTAGTCGCCCACGGGCACAACGATGATCCGGTATTGAAGGAACTGGCGGCCGAGACGGCCAAACTGGGACCGATCAGCCGGATGCAGATCGCCGACGAGCAGGGAACCTTCATGGGAATCCTGGCCGGCGCGATCGGCGCCAAATCGTGCGTCGAGGTCGGGACTTTTACCGGCTACAGCGCGATCTGTGTGGCGCGTGCGCTGCCGGCAGGCGGCCGCCTGCTGTGTTGCGATATCAGCGAGGAATGGCCCAAAATCGCGCGCCGCTACTGGGAAAAGGCCGGCGTCGCCGACCGGATCACGCTCAAGATCGGCCCGGCGCTCGAGACGCTCAAGGCCCTGCCCGCTTCCACCAGCTTCGACTTCGCGTTTATCGACGCCGACAAGACCAACTATCGCCACTACTACGAGGAAATCCTCAAACGCACGCGCCCCAGCGGCTTGATCCTTTTCGACAACGTGCTCTGGAGCGGCTCGGTGATCGATCCCTCCAACACCGGCGAAGACGTGGTTGCGATCCGCGCGCTCAACGATTTTCTCGCCCACGACCGTCGCGTCGAAGTCGTGATGCTCCCGATCGCCGACGGCCTGACGATCGCGCGCAAGAAGTAGGAGTACCTGCCTCGCGCTCTTTCCGGGCTGCCTGCTAGACTCGGGTCGATGGACGAGCGCTACGACCCAAGGCGGATCGAGCTCAAATGGCAGGCGGAATGGGAGCGTAGCGATCTCTATCGCACTCGCGAAGATCGCGGCCGCCCCAAGTTCTACCTGCTCGAAATGTTCCCCTACCCCTCCGGCAACGGGCTGTCGGTCGGCCATCTGCACAACTACGTGCCCTGCGACGTGATCGGCCGCTACAAGCGGATGACCGGGCATAACGTGCTCCACGCGATGGGCTGGGACGCCTTCGGATTGCCGGCCGAAAACGAGGCGCTGATCAAGGGCAAGCATCCCAAGGAGACCGTTCCGCTCTACGCCGCCAACTTCAAGCGTCAATTGAACTTGTCTGGATGCGCCTACGACTGGTCGCGCGAGATCAATTCAGCGGCGCCCGAGTATTATCGCTGGACGCAGTGGTTCTTCCTGCTGCTCTACAAGCGCGGACTGGCCTACCGCGCGATGGGCTCGCAGTGGTGGTGCGACCAGTGCCGCACGATTCTGGCCAACGAGCAGGTGGTCAACGGCTGTTGCTGGCGCCACACCGATTTGCCCGTGAGCAAGAAGGACCTCGAGCAGTGGTACCTGCGTATCACGGCTTATGCCGATCGGCTGCTGGACGATCTCGACCTGGTGGATTGGCCCGAGCCGATCAAGCTGATGCAGCGCAACTGGATCGGACGCTCCGAAGGCGCCGAGCTCAGCTTCCCGGTAAGCGGCCATCCGGGAAAACAGGTCCGCTTTTTTACCACCCGTCCCGATACGGTCTTCGGCGTGTCGTTCATGGTGCTCGCGCCGGAGCATCCGCTGGTCGCGGAGATTACCAGCGCGGCGCAGCGCCAGGCGGTCGACGAATACGTCGCGCAGGCGCGGCGCCATACCGAAATCGAGCGGATGTCGACCGCCAAAGAGAAAACCGGCGTCTTCACCGGCGCCTACGCCCACAACCTGTTCACTGACCAAGACATTCCAATCTGGATCGCCGACTACGTCCTGATGGGTTACGGCACTGGCGCAATCATGGCCGCCGCCGGGGAGGACCAGCGCGATTTCGAGTTCGCCTCCAAATATGGGCTGGAGATCCCGCGCGTGACCGCGCCGCTCGATGGCGCCACGCCACCGCCCGATCGCGCTTTCACCGAGCCCGGCGTCACGATTAATTCGGGCTTCATCACCGGGATGCCGACCGGCGATGCGATCGCCGCGATCGCGAAGTATGCGCAGGAGCACGCGATCGGCCAACCGACAATCACCTACCGGATGCGCGATTGGCTGATCTCGCGCCAGCGCTACTGGGGCGCTCCGATTCCGATCGTCTACTGCCGGCGCGATGGAATCGTGCCGGTGCCCGATGATCAATTGCCTGTATTGCTCCCCGACATGAAGGACTACCAGCCCTCGGGCACCGGCCGCTCGCCGCTCGCCAATGTCCCCGAGTTCGTCAACACCACCTGCCCGCAATGCGGCGGACCCGCCGAGCGCGAGACCGATACGCTTGACGGCTTTGCCTGCTCGTCGTGGTATTACCTGCGCTTCGCGTCGCCGCGGTACGATGAGGCGCCGTTCGACTGGCAGGCCGTCAACTACTGGCTGCCGGTCGATCTGTACGTCGGCGGCGCCGAGCACGCCGTGATGCATCTGCTGTACGCTCGGATGTGGACCAAGGTGATGTACGACGCCGAGATGGTGAAGTTCAAAGAGCCGTTCTCCGTGCTGCGCAACCAGGGCGTGATTTGGGCCAGCGACGGGCGCCGGATGTCCAAGAGCAAGGGCAACGTCGTCACACCCGACGCGATGATCGACAAATACGGCGCCGACGCTCTGCGGCTGTGGGAGCTCTACATGGGCCCCTACGACGAAGACACTAACTGGAATGAAGACGGCGTCGCCGGGACGGTCAAATATCTCAGACGCGTATGGTCGGCCTTGCACGCATACGTAGAGGCCGGAAGCCCCGACGGCACGCCCGATGCGCACACGCTGCGCGAGGTTCACAAGACGATCCAAATCGTCACCGACCATCTTGAGCGGCTCAGATTCAACACCGCGCTGGCCGCCATGATGAGCCAGCTCAATCTGATCGCGCGGCTCAAACCGCAAGAGCTGAGCCGCTTCGCGATCGAGAGTTACGTCCTGATGCTCGCCCCGATGGCGCCGCATGTCGCGGAAGAGCTCTGGCGCGAGCTGGGGCATCAGCGATCGATCCATCTCGAGTCGTGGCCCAAATACGATCAAGAGCTGGCAAAGGACGAGATGGTCACGGTGGTCGTGCAGGTCAACGGCAAGGTGCGCGAGCGGCTGCAAGTTGGAGCCGGTACGGCCGAAGAAGAGGTGCGCGAAATGGCGCTCAGGAGCGAGGCCGTCGTCCGCCATCTAGGTGGCAAGCCGCCCAAAAAAGTGATCTACGTGCCCGATAAGCTGGTCAGCATCGTGGCGTAGAACCGCCCCGCTACTCCGCGCTGGGCGCTTTCGATAAGACGCGTGGCGCGCTTCACGCGACTGGAACACAGATGGCGCGCCCGAAGGGATTTGAACCCCCAACCCTCGGATCCGAAGTCCGATGCTCTATCCAGTTGAGCTACGGGCGCGCTCGCGCCAAGTTATTACCAAATGAAGGTTCTCTCAAGCATGTGTGCTCGTTTAGCGCGGCCATTCGCCTCCTCGCTTAGCGCCTGCTAGGCTCCGCGCAGGAGGCGGCCATGGCATCGTCGCTTGCTCATCGCGTCGCGCCCGAGTTCGCGCGCTCGCTGCCCTTCGCTTCGCCGTTTCGATTCGTTCGCGAGCTCCGCAAAGATACGCTCGGCTTCCTTGAGCAATGGTCGGAGCTCGGCGGTGTTGCGCGCTTTCAATCGCTCATGTTCGTATCCCATCTGCTCACCGAACCCGCCGCGGTGCAGCACGTATTTCAGGACAACCCTAAGAATTACGTCAAGGAAGTGCGCTCGTCGCGCATTTTTCGGGTTTTGCTCTTTGGAGAAGGGATTCTTTTGGCCGAAGGTGAAACCTGGCGGGCACAGCGGCGTGTCATGCAGCCGCCATTCCATCGCCAGCGCCTGGCTAAGATGACTGCGACGATGGCCGCCTCGATCAACGACATGCTCGAGCGCTGGCAGCCGTTCGCCTCCAGCGGCAACGCGTTCGATCTGGGCGCGGAGACCATGCGCCTGGCGCTCGACGTTGTGGGCCGCTCCTTGCTCGGCGAAGACTTGCGCCCGCATGCGGAAGCGGTTGGGCGCGCGATGGCCGATTCATTCGAGTACTTCAACCACGCGCTGAACCATTTTATGGTAGCTCCGCGCTTCGTTCCCACCTCGCGCAACCGCCGCCTGCGAGCCGCGATAACGGCGCTCGATCGGATCGTTGATCAGGTTATCGAGCATGGCCGGGCGCGCGGGGCCGACGACGGTGATCTCATTTCGGTGCTGCTGGCCGCGTATGATACGGGCGACCCGGTGCAGCGCCGTGAACTTCGGGACAACATTTCAACGTTCCTCGGCGCCGGCACTGAAACGACCGCGGTTGCCCTCTCGTGGGCGTGGTACATGCTGTCGAAGTACCCGGAGGTGGAGGCCCGGCTGCGCGCAGAGGTCGAAGCGGTGCTGCACGGGCGCACCCCGGCCTTCGACGACCTGCCGAATCTCAGGTACACCCGGATGGTCATCGATGAGGTGCTGCGGCTGTACCCTCCCGCGTGGGCAATCACTCGCACCGCCGTTGCCGATGACGAGATAGCGGGCTTTCGTATTCCCGCCGGGTCTCCGGTGCTCGCCAGTCCATGGGTTACGCATCGAAGCAGCCGCTATTGGGAAAATCCCGCGCAGTTCGATCCGGAGCGATTCACGCCCGAGCGCAGCCGGGGCCGTCACGATTACGCGTACTATCCGTTCGGCGGTGGTCCGCGAATGTGTATCGGCGATCGCTTCTCGCTGATGGAGCAGACCCTGGCGCTCGCGATGGCGGCGCAGAGGTATCGTGTGCGCGTGGCCGAGGATCATCCGATCCAACCGGACCCGGTCTTCACACTGCGCCCAAGCGGCGGCATACGCGCGACGCTGAGCTTCGCATAGCGCGAAATCGGAGTCTCCGATCACTCGTGTCGCCGGGTCTTTTCGGCCCGATACCATCGTTTAATCTTCTCCCGCGCGCCCGCGGGCCATGCGCCAACCCTCTACAGCCAGTTATGCAATATACCTATTAGTTAATGCGATAGCGCTTGCCATAGTACGCACATTTAACTACATAAAGTATATCCAGAGTGTGCCTATAACTACTATGTTGTATTTATCTACAGTTGGTAATTGCACCGGCGGCGTGTCGAGGCAGACACCGGGAGAGCACATGGGGAAATTTAACCGTCGCAGATTAGACGCGCGGGGCCAGGCGATCGTCGAGTTCGCGTTCGTGGTGCCGCTGCTGCTGACCCTCCTCATAGGCTCGGTGGAGTTCGGGGTGGCTTTCAACAAGGATCTGCAGCTGACGTATGCTACGAACACCGCTGCGCAGTTGCTTTCGATCAGCCGGGGGCAGACCACAGACCCGTGCCAGACGACCAGTCAGGCCGTCTACTCAGCAGCGCCGTACCTCACTCAGTCGAATCTCAATTTCACGATTGTGCTGGGTGGACATTCGTTTACGGCGCCGTCGTGCAGCGGCGGGCAACAATATCTGGTGGAGTCCCAGAGCGCCCAGGTAAAGGTTACTTATCCGTGCAACCTGCAACTCTTCGGAATCAATCCTGCACCCAACTGCGCCCTCTCGGCGCAAACGACGGTGCTCATCCAATGAAGCTCAGCAACGAATCCATTGGCCGCCGGATGCGCGACGGCCGCGGGCAGTCGATGGTCATCATAACGATGGCGCTGGTCGCCCTGCTCGGATCCGCCGCGATAGTGATCGACATCGGCCGGCTCTATCAGGCCTATCTACAGCTCCAGGCTGCAACCCAGGCGGCGGCGTTAGCCGGAGCCTCGGTCCTGTCCAATGACACAGCCAGCGAAGCTATAGCCACCGCGACGAACTACAGCGCCGCGAGCGGGGATCTAAACGCCCATTCCAATCTGACCAACGTCACGATGGTGACCGGGTACCCGCAGGTGAAGTGCCTGACGAGCACCGGAGTCTCCTGCTCCGCCTCTCCGGCGAGCGCAAACGCCATCGTTGTACGGGAGCAGGCTACTGTGGGGGCGACATTCGCCAGTGTGCTCGGGTTCAAGTCATGGACCATCTCAACAACTGCGACGGCGAGCGGACGGGGCGGATTTAATAGCCCGTACAACGTGGCAATCATCCTCGACACAACGCATTCGATGAATGATGAGGACTCCGACAGCCAATGCAATAGTACAAGAATCTCCTGCGCTTTGGCCGGCATCCAGACTCTGCTGGGCACGCTCTCGCCCTGCGCCGGGGGCCTGGCAAGCTGCGGCACGGCCACAAGCGAAACGCCTACAGTGGGCGCCAACGTCGCGAACCCGGTCGATGAAGTCGGCCTGATGGTGTTCCCAGGGCTTACGTCGGCCTCGGATGCCCCGGATGATTACACTTGCCCTACCACGAACCCTCCAATCACCTCCTACAACAATTCGCCCGCATACCAGATCATTCCGTTTTCCAGCGACTACCGCACTTCCGACACGGCCATTCTGAACCCCAGCTCCGACATCGTTATCGCGGCTGGTAAAGGAGGTTGCAGTGGTGTGAGCGCTCCGGGCGGCGAGGGAACCTTCTACGCGGGCGTAATCGATGCGGCACAAGCGCAACTCGTCGCCAGTGCAAGGCCGAATACGAAGAACGTGATGATCCTGCTCAGCGATGGCGACGCAACGGCTACGCCAAGCGACATGGCGGGATCGGCAACGAGTTACTCAGCCACCCAGGAGTGCCACCAGGCGATCACGTCGGCCCAGAACGCTGCGGCAGCGGGAACCATTGTATACTCGGTCGCCTACGGCGCGGAGGCATCGGGATGCACGACTGACACCAGCCCAACTATCACTCCATGCGAGACAATGCAGCAAATCGCCTCCTCTTCGTCTAACTTCTTCTCCGACTACACGGCGACGGGAGGCACCAGTTCCTGCATCTCAGCCTCTAACCCGACCAGTAACCTGAACGAGATCTTCACGCAAATCGCGAATAATCTCACGGTCGCCCGGTTGGTCCCCAACAACACGCAGTAGACGCCTCCACCCAGCCAGTGGGACAGCCGGTGTGCTCCGCCTGTCCCAATAGCTTCCCAAGGCTCTCGGGGCGAGCCCTCCCTAAAAGGTCAGTCTCAGCAGCCCGGCGCTATCGGCATTCGTGCCGGTGCTGGCTGAGTTGATACTCACCATATTGCCGCTGCCGCTGGACTGGATACTCACGTTGTAGGCCGCATTGGGCGTGAGCCCGGTGACCAGCATCGTGTGCACGCCGGCTGGAGCGGAGAAAGTAGTTGCGCTGAACGATCCGTTCGCGCTTACCGGGAAGTAAACCGCCATCCCGGCGAACACCGCGCCGTCAAAGACTGTGCCGCTCGCGCTCTGCAGGTAGGTGGCCGGGGACATCGCGACGCCCGGATCGGCGCCTTGCAGGACGTCCAGGAAGCGCGTGTCGCTCGGGTTCGACGGATCCTGGATCGTCATCACGTACTGGCTCGGCTCCAGTTCGGCGACGGTCGTGAGATCGCCGGCGGCATATCGCGCAGTGATCGTGCTGTTAGCGGGCAACAGGCTCTGAACGAAGAGTTGTTGGCCGCTGGCCAGAGTCTCGGTGGCCACCTTGCCGTTGATCGTTGGATAGTTGATGAGAGTGAGGTTCCATCGTTTGAACAGGCCCGAGCTGATCGAGGTGGCGCGATCGTAGACCACGGTGTAATCGCCGTTGAGCCACAGGATCGAGCGGGTGGCCTGGGTGATGTTGTCGATGCTGTCGGCCGGCGTCCAGATGTCCGGACGGTTATATAGGTTCGTCATGTCGGTGTTGGCGTAGAGGTAGCCGGCGCTGTTGCTGGTGGAGGTGGTGGGATCGCCGGCGTTCTCACCGAGCATCCACTGGCCGCCGTTGGCCAATTCGCCGGTTTCAAACCATTGGATTACCGCGGCGGGATCGCCGCTCGGGCAGGTGTTCTGCAGGCCGAGCGTGTTGTGATAGTACACCGTCATTCCGAGACCGTTGTTGTCGTAGTTGCTCATCTCCTTGGTCAGCCACTCGCCCTTGCGGAACAACTCAAACTGGCCGGCGTTGCCATCTTGATGGTTGATCGACTCCCAACTGGCGCGATAGTCGAACATCGTGCCGCTCGCGCTCCAGTCGGTGTGGGCGACAATTCGGCCCGCAGGTGGGTCGTAGAATATGGTCGGGTATGTTGACCGCGGGTCCTGCGCCGACGAAGGCGAAATCGAGGGGTCGTACAGCATGTAGTAGAGGACCGTATCCTCGAAGGTGTACGGGTCGGTCATGCGCTGATAGAACGCGGCCGGCCCGCCCTGGACGACGTTGTAGTCGAACCAGCGCGCGTCGGCGACGTGCGTCGATTGGCCGTTCTCCTGTTCGAGCAGGGCGAGCAGCGCGAACGGTCCCATGTAGTCGGGCGTGACATAGAAGCGCAGCAAGTCGCCATAGCTGGCGAACTGGTAGACCTGTCCCAGATAGCCTTCGTCATTCTCCGTCGGAACAAAACCGGTCGGCGTGAGCGAAGAGAATATCCCCTGGACGTAGCGATCCCACATCGGCACGGAGAGCATTCCGAGTTGCGGGCCGGTGTAGCTCGCGTAGGCGGGATTGTTGAAGCCCGCGGTCTGAAGCGCGAGTAGTCCGCCTAGCAGGTTGCCGTACGAAACTCCGTAAAGCATTCCTTCAGGCGGCAACCCGCCGCTCGCCAGGCCGAAGCCGGCGCCGCCGCCGGGGATGCCGTAAGCGCCGGCTACCGTCGATGCGTCCCCATACATCGCGTACTGCTGATAGAGCCATGCGCCCAAGGCGTCGGACAGGTAGCTGCGCAGCGAGTTGCCCAGCGTCGAGACCGGCTGAGCCGGATTGATCGCGGGATCATCGGTGGGGTCGATCGCCAACGCCATCATGGTCATCAGACGCGCGTGGGCCGTGTAGTAGTTGTTCGCCGCCATGCGATACGGCAGGTCGTTGGGCAGCAACAGCAGGCTGTCCAACACTCCGGGGAGCTGCGGACTGTCGCCGCCAGTGGTGCTCGCGACCTCGCATGCCGCGGCCCACATCATGAACACGTTGCGGATGGTCAGCTTGTCGCTGGCGGTGAGGATCGGGTTTCCGCTGGCGTCGGTCGCGTTGTAGATCCAATCGACAATCAGCGGCCATTCCTCGCCCGAGCCGCTGGCGCGGTTGTACGTCGCGAACGCCGGGTCCCGGAATGGCGCGCCGGATAAAGGTCCCATCGCGGCCTGGTTCATCGCATACATGAGCATGTTCCGCGCGTATTGCGCATAGGTGATACGGTTGCTCAGGTTCGGATCGATCAGCGAGTTGAAGGCCAGGATTAGGCCGTACTCCTCGGTGAGATAGCCGGTGTAGCCCTGGGTGTCGCCGGGATCGGGATAGTTCGGGTTGGGCTGGCCGCCGGGGAAGAACTGGGTGTTGTAAAGGTTCACGGCGGTTTGCAGCACCTGTAGCAGACCCTGTTGATAGACCTGATTGCCGCTCGTGGCCCAGCTTTGCAGGCGTGGCAAATCATTGGTGGTAATCCACAATCGCGGATGGCTTGCGACCGGGAACGGAATCGCCCCCAGCGACTCGCCGGGCGTAGGCGTCGTGGATGCGGCCGCACTGGGTGTCGGTGTGGTGCTCACGCTAGGCCCGCCGGTAGGCTCGGTCGTCCGCGTCGGCCCAGGCGTCGGAGTTGCAGCCGATGTGGGCTCCGTGGTTCGCGTCGGCGCGGGTGTGGGAGTTGCAACCGAGGTCGGCGTTGCCGTCGGCTTGGGCGTCTCGGTTCTGGTGGCAGTCGGCGTGGGCGCGATGCTCGGACTCGGCGTGGCTGTCATACTCGGCGTCGGCCTTGAAGTTGGCGCTTGAGTGGGGGTAGCGACCGACGTTGGGCTCGGCCTCGGCGTCTGGGTTCTGGTCGGCGTCGGAACCTGGCTCGCAGTCGGCATCGGTGTCAGTACTGGCGTCTGCGTTGCGGTGGCCTTGGGCGTCCCGGTTCTGGTTGCGGTCGGTGTCGGAACCTTGCTCGCGGTGGGCGTTGGTGTCGGGGCTGGCGTCGGCGTTGCAGTGGGCTTGGGCGTACCGGTCCTGGCCAGCGTCGGCGTCGGAGCCTTGGTCGCGGTCGGTGCAGGTGTTCGGGTCGATATCGGTGTCGGGGTTGGGCTCGGCTTCGGCGTCTCGGTCCGGGTTGCGGTCGGTGCGGGTGAGCTGGAGATGGCCGATCCGACTGGGACGGTGATCGTGTTGCCGCAGACCGACCCCGGATTCCTGACGCAGAACGACGCGGACGTCGCAGGTCCCTGATAGCCGACGGCCGTGATCGTTCCGGAAGTGACGGAGGTCGTGGTCAACTGGATTAGCGAATAACTGCCATAACTGTCAAAAATCGTGGCGCCGGGCTGGAAATCTGACCCTTGAATTGACACCGTCAGGGTACCCACGGGAGCGGGATCCGGCGAAACCGACGTAATGGTTGGCCCGTTGCTGAGCATATATACGAACGTGATTGTATTGGTCTTGCTGCTAACCGCGCTGGTCGCGATGACCTCCACCGGGTTCTGCGCCGGCAATGTCGCGGGAGCCGTGTATAGACCGCCCGGAGTGATCGTGCCGACTGTCGAGTTGCCCGCGCCCTGGTTTGCGACCGACCAGATTACTGCGTTGCTCGAAAGGCCGCTGACCTGGGCCGCGAACTGTATCGACCCGCTGACCACTACCATGGGAACGCCGGGAGGAGTGACGGTTATGCTTTGCGCGTATGCGATTCCGGCGGGCAAGACGAGCAAGCCGGCCAGAAAAGCGATCGGAAGCGACGCAACATTTGTAAATCTGCGCACTCGAAAGACCGCCCAATCCATTCAACCGGCTCCTTGAGGGATTATCGCACGCCCGAGGCGCTGTAACCGTTCGATACTAAATATTACCAACAGTAGTAATGAAACGGCGGATTTAAGGGAAGCCCTCAAGGAAGATCGGCGGTGGACGGATCGGAGAGACGATCGATGGAACCCAGTGCAGTGCGCCGGCTGAGCTTGATGCAAGCCGTACGTCCATTCAGTCGCGCGGGAGCGGTCCGCGACGCGTTGGCTGGAATCCAATTGGCGACGATGAACATCCCGCAGGCGCTGGGCTACACCAAGATAGCCGGGATGCCCGTAGTGACCGGGTTTTACACGTTGTTGCTGCCGCTTCTGGCGTTCGCGATCTTCGGCTCTTCGCGCTACCTGGTGGTCGCCGCCGACTCTGCGACAGCCGCGATCCTGGCCGGCGGAATCTCCAGCATGGCGCCGCTGGCCAGCGCAAGATACGTCGCGCTGGCCGGAATGGTGGCGATGCTCACTGCCGGGTTTCTGCTGCTGGCGCGGATGCTCAAGCTGGGCTTTCTGGCCGACTTTCTCTCGCAGACTGTGTTGGCAGGGTTTCTCACCGGGGTTGGATTTCAGGTCGGGATCGCGGTGTTGGGCGAGATGCTCGGCTTGGAGGTTCGCTCCCATAGAACAGTGGAACAGCTCGCCGAGGTCGTCCGCCGCCTGCCGCAGGCGCATCTGCCGACCGTAGTTCTCGCCATATCGGTTGTGGCAGGGGTCTTCGCTGTCGACTGGTTGGCGCCCAGGTTGCCCGGCGCGCTTATCGCAGTAGTGGGCGCCATAACAGCCAGCGCGGCCTGGGACTTTGCGGAAAAGGGCATCGCGATCATCGGGCCGGTGGCCGGAGGCCTGCCGCATCTGGGGCTGCCTGACGTGAACTGGGAGGACTTCAGACCGCTGATTTCAGTGGCGGGATCATGCTTCGTGATGATCGTCGCCCAGAGCGCGGCCACGGCCCGCGTCTATGCGCTGCGCCACGATCAGCGCCTGGACGAAAATGCCGACCTGGTCGGCTTGTCCACGGCCAACGCGGCGGCGGCTTTGAGCGGCACGTTCGTGGTGAACGGAAGCCCCACCCAAACCGCGATGGTCGAAAGTTCCGGCGGGCAAAGCCAGCTCGCACAGGTTGTCACGGCGGCAGTGGTTGCGCTCGTACTGTTGTTTCTGACGGGTCCGTTGCAGTATCTGCCACGCTGCGTGCTGGGCGCGATCGTGTTCATCATCGCCATCCGGCTCATCGATTTACGCGGCCTGTACAGTATCCGCCGCGAGAGCCCGGGCGAATTCGCGCTGGCCCTGACGACTGCTGGCGTCGTGGTACTGATCGGCGTCGAACAGGGCATCGTGCTGGCGATGGTACTGTCTCTGCTCCGCGTTGTGCGCCACAGCTATCAACCGCACACCGGCGTATTGGTTGAAGACGGAAGCGGCACATGGCAGTCGAGCCCCGCGGTTCCAGGCGCAGTCACTGAACCTGGGTTAGTAATCTATTCTTTTGGGGCAGCGCTGTTTTACGCCAATGCCGGCAGATTTTCTGAGGAGGTTCGAGATCTCGTCGGCCCCGCGCCTTCGCCGGTGCGCTGGCTAGTCGTCGATGCCGAAGCGATCACGAATGTGGACTACACCGCCGCGCGCGTGGTGCGGCAACTTCAACAATATATGGCCCGCTGCGGCGTCGAGTTGGTCTTCGCGCGGGCATCGTCGGGGTTGAAGGCTGACCTGGAGCGCCATCATCTGACCGAGGCTATCGGCGAAGAACGATTCTTCGCCCGCCTGCATGATGCGCGCGCGGCCTACAGACAATTCGCTCAGGCGGAGGCGAAGATTGGTCCTTGAGGCGCCTGACCAGGCCGATGTGCGTATCGGCGATGGACCCTACGCCGCGCCGCTGGAAGCTATATCGTCGTTCAGCGGCATCGCCCAGTACCACGCATAGCGTTTGCGAGCGTCGTCGGATCGCACCCGTCGAGTGATATTGTCACCGCACGCGCTGCAGAAGTAGTAGGGCCGCTGCGATCCACTCACGTGCAGGACCAGCGTCCGGTCACCCGCCGGGTCGGCCGTGAACTCCGAGCCGCAGATCCCGCATCGCAGATGATCGGCCGACTCGACACGATTGGTCGCGGGTCGTCTGGCGATTCGTTCGTTGGGTTCCGGCGATACCGCTCCCAGCCGGCGCCGCAGTCGGAACAGTCGATACTTGAGCTTGCTGCCCAGCGTCTCAACCGCCCGGACCGGCGCCTTCGCGAGCCGGTCGATGATCAAATCACAGACCTGCGCGCTCACCGCCAAGCCGCAATGGCTGGATTGAACTTCCACCGTCTCGACGTTCGACCCACTCTCCAGGCAACTGCGCCAGTCCACGATACCGTCGCTCTTGCTGTAGACGATCGTCTCCGGAACCTTGGGTAATTTGCCGGGCAAGTTCAAGCCGCAGGGGGCGCACGGATCGCCGAGCGCCGTGAGGCATCGAGGATTCGCGAGCCCCAGTATCGCCGCGCCCAGGCGCAGCAGATGATTGGAATTGCGGACCGGGTCTTTCAGAGGCGAACCGAGCAGGATCGCCCGCTCGACCAGCATCGGGAAACGCCGCGCCAGCTCGCGCGCATAGATTCCGCCGAGGCTGTGCCCGATTATGATGACCTTGGCGTTGGCTCCGCGGCTCGCGTCGCGCAGCACGCGCTCGAGCCGGCAGATCGTTCTCACCGGACAGTCAGTATTGAACCAGATACCGGGAAAGCACACGCGGTAGCCGGCCATCCGCAGCCGGCGCGCGATCCCATAGAGCGAGGTATCGCCGGCCATGAAACCGGGAATCAGCAGGACCGGCTTTGAACCACCGCGATGCGGTTCGCGTTCGGCTCGCCTGCGCGCCGTGTCGCCGGCAAAGGCGATCAGCTCGCGTATCAAGCGCGTCTCGCGCAGCAGACCTGCGAGTCCCGGGCCCATCGTGATGCTATCGGATGGCCCGGGCGCCGGCTCGCACCGAATGAGCCAGCCCAACTCCTCGAAGGTTTTCTGATCCTGGTGCTCGCGCCCCGCTCCGCACCGCCACCTCTCCTCCCCCACCCATCGACGTGGCCCGAATATATCGGGCCGAGGCTACTCTATCTGATGATTAGCTACCTCATCGGCGACAACAGAACTCGACAGTAACTATACTTTGCTCCGGCTATGCCGCCGCTACTCTGTGCGCCGGAACCGGTTCGCTTTCATCCGTCAGCGCGGGTTTGGCTGTGCCCTTGTTGTACAGATCGAGCACGGCCTCAACCGTGGAATAGTGCGGCGTGTAGCCGAAGCGGGCCTTCAGGCGGCGATTTTCCACTGCGCGCCCATAACGGAGCATCAGCAGGTGATGGGGCTGAATGTCGGTCACGCCGAAAGTCCTGAGCGCGTCAAACACCAGCCCCATAAATGGCGAAGCTACCGGCAACTGAAGGCGGCCGCCCAGCCGTAAGATGCGGCTTAGGTAAACCACGCCATCACCCACCACATTGTACAATCCCGGCAGCGTCAGCAGCGCGGCGCGCTTCAACGCGCCGACCACATCGGTCTCGTGGCAGAACTGCAAGCGGGGATCGAAACCCAAAATCGTCGGCACCAGCGGCATCGTCAGATAACGCGATATCGAGTTGTTGACTCTGGGGCCGATGATGTCGCCGGCCCGCAGGCAAGTCAGGGTCATGCTGCGTCCCGAGCGTGCAAGTTGATTCACCGTTGCCTCGATCTCGTGGAGGTCCCCGCTGTAGCCGGTTTTTGCCGGGAGGCGCAGCTTTGTATCCTCGGTCAGGACCGCAGCATCGAGTGGGTCGGCGCCGTAGACATGCAGCGCGCTCATCAGCACGAACTTGCGCACGAACGGCAGCGCCTGCACGGCGGCGACCAGATTGATGGTGCCCATCACATTGATCTCGTGTGCTTCACCGTCGCCGCTCGCTGCGTCGCGCGGGGAGCCGAGATGCAGCAGATGGACGACTGTGTCCGGCCTGATGCCCTCGATCAGATGCTTCAAGCCGGGCGCGCGCAAATCCGCATTGATTACTTCGGCCCGCTTGAATGCGTAGCGCGGTTCCCTGAAGTCCAAACCGGCGGCGTACTCGACCCGCTCGTCCTCTTCCAGTTGGCGCAGAAGTTCGCTGCCGGCGAAATCCGCGATCCCAGTGACTAGAATCCGCTTTGATTCCGATTCGAACGACATGCGCTTAGCCTCCTGATTTCGCAAGCTGGAGGGCGTGCGCGCTCGGGCCGGACAAAAATTTAGAGGAAAAACACCGGCAGTACATCCGCCCCTCCGCGCACCTCACCAGCCAATCCCACCCTCATCGGCCACCAACCTCACAAGTACTGGCCGATATGACTATCGCATTGGAATCGAGTTTACAATATCCCTCTGATAGGAAATGTGACTGGTTGAAGCAGAGTTGTCGTGCAACCTCATTTCCGTCTTTAAGCTATTGCGTTAGGCTATTGCCGCCGCTGAATGACACGCCAGCGGAATGTGTCAAGCGGAGATTCGCGGCCTTGATGATCAGGGCAGCGCGACGCCATACTCTGGACTGACTCGGAATTCGAATTTAGGTTTCCGGACATGACAAGTCGAGGTTGTCGCGTGCTGATCGCCGGAGCAGGACCGGCCGGACTGGCGACGGCGCTCTACCTGCTGCGCGACCATCCGGAGCTCGCCGGCCAGGTCGTCGCGCTCGAAAAGGCGCGCCATCCGCGTCCCAAGGTATGCGCCGGCGGCCTCATCCCCAAGGCGATGCTCGCGATGGAAGAGCTCGGCCTCGAGCTCGACGTGCCCGCGGTCGAGGTGCGCTCAGGGTTGGCGCGGACTGCCGTCGGCGACATCGCGCTCGGCGGAGGCGAAACGTTGTGCACGATCGTCAGGCGCGATCGCTTCGATGCGCGGCTGGCCGATGCGGCCCGCGAGCGCGGCCTCGAGATCGTCGAAAACTGCCGCGTGCTCGACGTTGAACAAGCATCCGGATGCGTGCGCGTGCTGAGCGATCGCGGCGCTTTCGACGCGCAGGTCGTAGTCGGGGCGGACGGCACGGGCAGCCGCGTGGCGGCGAAAATCTTCGGTCCGCGCAAGGCCTCAATCGGACGCGCCCTGATGGTCGATATCGCGGTGGATAGCTGCGTCGCGCCTGAGTTCACGCGCGCGATGTACCGCTTCGATTTCACTTGCGTCAGCGCGGGAATCCGCGGCTACTCATGGTCATTCCCATGTCTGATCGATTCGCGGCCGCATCTCAATGTCGGCATCTACGATCAATGCCCGCGGCTCGCGGTCGAACCGGGCGGGCACAAGGCGCCGCTGCTCGATCAGTTGCGCGCCGCCTTCCCCGAGTTGGCGCTCGGCGGCACCGGCGGCAGTATCCGGTACCAGGCGTTTCCGATTCGATGGCATGATCCGCGCAATCGCTTCGCATCCGAGCGGGTGATCTTCGCGGGCGACGCGGCCGGATGCGACCCGCTGATGGGTGAAGGGATCTCGTGCGCCTTCGAGCACGGCAAGCTGGCAGCACGGTCGATCGCAAGCTTTCTGGCGGGCGACGCCACCGCGTTGGCTCGCTATGATCGCGAGCTCCATCGCGGCGCCGGCGGCCGCAAGCTCGGCAAGCTCGCCTTTTCCGCGCGGCGCTTCTACGGCCCGCGCCATCGCCTGTTCTTCCGCCTCGCCACGATGTCACGCCGCGCCCAGGAAATCGGCGTCAACTGGTACAACGGCAGCCATCATACCGACGAAGTTGCGGTGCACCGGCTGATCGCGCGCTGGCTCAAGTCCGTTCTGTTGCCGGCCTCATTGCGTTAGTATCGATCTCACGACGCGGAGTGTGATCGAGCGTGGCGAGACGACGCAAGCGCCGGCTGCGAAGACTGATCCTGTGGGCCGCCCTGGCGCTCCTGATCGCGGGCTTTATCGCCCGGCGTACCTTCGCGCCGCGCGCGCTCTACTATCTGACGCATCGTGCGCCGTCCGAGACGGGCTTTGGAGCCGCGGCCGGCGCGCCGAATACGGCCCCCTCCGAGAGCGCCAATCAGACCGCCGAGAGCACCAATCAGACCGCGCAAAGCCTGCCGGCGCCATCCAACCAGAACGTCTCGGACGCGCCCACTTCACAATCACAAGCGGGCCAAGCGCCTCCACCGCGCGAGAACCTGACCGACTCGGACCGCCAGGCGCTCGACCAGATTCTGCGCAACAAATCTAAATAGAATTGTCCAAATAGAGTTTGTCCAAATAGAGTTGGCGATGGCGGCGGGAATTCGGGTAATCGACGACTTGGGCTTTCCCGTCGAGCTGAAGGCCGCTCCGCGGCGAATTGTCTCGCTGGTGCCGAGCTGGACTGAAACGCTCTTCGCACTCGGCTTGGCCGATCAGATCGTGGGAGTCACCAAGTTCTGCGTCGCGCCGGCCGAATCGGTGGCCTCGATTCCCAAAGTCGGCGGGACCAAGAATCCTGATATACGGGCGCTGCTGAAACTCGAGCCTGATTTCGTGGTCGCCAACGCGGAGGAAAACCGGCGCGAGGACGTTGAGCGCCTCAAGGATCGCGCGATCCCGGTCTTCACCACCTATCCAAAGACGGTCGCCTCCGCCGCCGAATCGATTTTGAAACTCGCACGCGCCGTTCAGCGCGAGCGGCGTGCCGACGCGATCGTGCGCCGCATCGTGCGCGCGGTGAGCGAAATCGAAGCGGGCCTCGGCCCCTGGAGCAAGCTTCGCCTGCGCGTGTTTTGCCCGATATGGAAAAAGCCCTGGATGACCTTCAACGGCGATACCTACGCGCACGACGTGCTCAGGATGATGGGATTCAACAACGTGTTCGCCTCGGCGGGTGACCGTTATCCACGCACCACGCTCGAAGAGGCGCTCGCGCGGCGGCCCGACCTGGTGCTGCTGCCGGATGAGCCGTACGAATTCGGCCCGCGCGACGTGGAGGAAATGAAGGCGATGCTTCCGTCTGGGCTCAGCCGGCGCGTACTGCTGGTGAGCGGCCGCGACCTGCACTGGTACGGCGTGCACATGGTGCGCGGGCTCAAAGCGCTCGCCGCCCGCCTTTCGCGCGTGCGCGCCGCATTGGTCTAGGGGCAAATCGGTTTGCGCGGCGGCGCCAAACGATTTAAGAATCACTCGTCAGTCGTGAGCGCGACCGGCGTGGCACGCCGGCGCGAAATCAGCAAGGAGAGAATGAGATAAACATGTCGGCTGCCGCCCCGCTTGCAGGTATCAAGGTGCTCGATCTGACCAAGCTCGCACCCGGCCCCTTCTGCACGATGATCCTCGGCGACCTCGGCGCCGAAGTGATCAAGATCGAAGAACCGGGACCGCCGACCGGCCGCCGCGCCCAGCAAGCCGGCAGCGCCGCCCCGCAGAATATCACCTCGGGCTTCGGCGGCTCACCCTTCAACGCGCTCAACCGCAACAAGAAGTCGATCGGGATCAATCTGAAGAGCGGCGCCGGCAAGGAAATCTATCTTCGGCTCGCCCAGCGCGCCGACGTGGTCATCGAGGAATACCGCCCCGGCGTCGCCCAGCGCCTCGGGATCGATTACGAGAAGCTGGCGGCGCGCAACCCGCGCCTCATCTATTGCGCGATCACCGGTTACGGACAGGACGGCCCCTACCGCAACCTCGTCGGTCACGATCTCAACTATATCGGGACCGCCGGGATGCTCTCGATCCTGGGCCGCAAGGATCAGCCGCCGACGATCCCGCACAATATCTTGGCCGACTACGCGGGCGGCGGGATGCACGGTGCGATCGGAATTTTGGCCGCGCTGGTCGCGCGCCAGCAGACCGGCCGCGGACAGTACGTCAACATCTCGATGATGGACGGGGCGCTGCTTCTGCTCGCGCAGAGTTTCTCGACCTTCTACGCCACCGGCCAGATGCCCAAGCGCGGCGAGACGATGCTCGACGGCGGCATCCCAAACTACAATGTCTATCTGACCGCCGACAACAAGTACCTCACGATCGGCGCGCTCGAGCCCTGGTTCTTCGCGAACCTGTGCCGCGAGCTCGGGCGCGAGGACCTCATTCCGCACGAGTTCAATCCCGACAAGCGCGAGGAGATCCACACCTTCTTTACGCAGACCTTCAAAACCAAAACGCGCGACGAATGGTTCGCGATTCTGTCGAAGAACGACATCTGCGCGGGCCGGATGCTGACGCTGGATGAAGTCGCCGCCGATCCGCAAGTCTCCGCGCGCAGGATGATCGTCGAGGTCGATTCACCCGACGGCCGCAAGATCAAGCAGGTAGGGATTTCCGTCAAGTTGTCTGAAACGCCGGGCTCGATCCGCTCGCTGGCGCCCGCCTTGGGCCAGAATACCAACGCGATTCTCGGCGAGCTGGGCTACAATCAGGCGGATATCGATCGCTGGCGGGAGGAAGGCGCGATCAAGTAGCGATCGCCGCCCCTTATGAGCGAGCAGCAGACCATGTTCATGAAGGCCGGCCCCCGGCCCCTGCGTATCGAGCGCGCCGAGGGTCCCTACCTCTTCACCGGCGACGGCCACAAGATCCTCGACGCCGCCAGCGGTGCGGTCGTCGTCAATATCGGCCAGGGACGCGAGGAGATCGCGCAGCTCGCCGCTGAAGAGATCCGCCAGCTCAACTATATCGTGCCGATCTGGATTTCACCGGCGCGCGAGCGGCTGGTGGAGCGCCTCGCCCGCTGGACTCCGCCGGGGCTCAATCGCTTCTTCTTCACCAGCGGCGGCTCGGAATCGATCGAGGCCGCGCTCAAGTTCGCGATCTATTATTACGCGCTCAAGGGCCGCCCGGAAAAGAAACGCATCATCTCGCGATGGTTCTCCTATCACGGCAACACGCTCGGCGCGTTGTCGGCCAGCGGCAATCGCGCGCGCCGCGCCGGCTTCGAGCACGCGCTGTTCGACTGGCCCAAGATTCCGCCCTCGTATTGCTACCGCTGTCCGTGGAACAAGACTTATCCGGGATGTGATCTCGACTGCGCCACCGCGCTGGAAGTGGAAATCGAGCGCGCCGGCGCCGGCACCATCGCGGCCTTCATCGCGGAGCCGATGGTCGGCGCGAGCGGCGGCGTGATCCCGCCGGTCAAGGAGTATTGGCCGCGCCTGGCCGAAATCTGCCGCCGCAACGATATCCTGCTGATCGCCGACGAGGTGATGACCGGCTTCGGCCGCACCGGCAAGCGCTTCGCCGTGGAACACTGGGACGTAAAGCCCGACATTTTGGTGGGTGGCAAGGGCCTCACCGGCGGCTATCTGCCGATGGGCATGATCGCGGTCGATGAGCGCCTGGTCCAGGAATGCGAGGCGCGCAACGGCGACTTCATGTTCTACACCTACAGCGCCCATCCGCTCGGATGCGCGATCGCAGACCGCGTGCTGGCCATAATGGAGCGCGAGAAACTGGTCGAGCACGCCGCCGAGATCGGCGCGCGCCTCGGCGGCCAGTTGCGCGAAGAGTTATCCGGCCATCCGATGGTCGGTGATATCCGCGGCAGCGGCCTGTTCTGGGGCATCGAGCTGGTACGCGACCGCGCCACGCGGATGCCCTACCCGCCCGACGCGCACGTAACCGGCCGCGTACTCGGCGCGGCAGTGCGCCGCGGCCTGTTCTTCTACCCGTCCACCGGGATGGCGGGCGACTCCGGCGGCGACGCGATCATGATCGCGCCACCATTCGTGATCGGTGACGCCGAAGTGGACTTCATCGTAAGCACGCTACGCGCCGCCCTCGACGACATCGCCCCGAGCCTGTAGGTGAATCGGTCGAGCGGCGAGGTGTGGTCGCTGCGCGGAGGCTTCAGCGCCAGACGGCCGCGCGCATAACATCGAAGTGATGATCGTAGGTCCAGATCAGGAAGCCGAGCCTGTCGGCAAGCACGGCCACGGTCGCATCGAAGAGGGTTATCGGCCGATCCGCAAAGGCCAAGGTCTTCTTGACGGCCGCGCGATAGTCTTCGGGAGTGGGATTGACCAATCCGGCTCCCGCGACGAGCTCTTTCAGCCAGGTCGTTGCCGCCCGTCCTCCCAGCCTGTACAGCAGCAGCGTGTAGGCCTCCAGGAGCGAGGGATAAGCAACGACGACCTCGTTACGTTCACGCGCAAGCCGCTTCAGCTCCTGCTGCGCTTGCTTATGGTATTGGTCGTCCGGATCCACGGCCGCGTAAAGCGGGCCTGTATCCGCGATCAGCCCACGCCTCATCGCGACGCAAAATATCGATCGTGCGATCGGCTGACATCGCGGCGTCCGCTGCCTTTGGCCGCCGGCGTCATCTTCAGGGCGAGACTGGGACGCAGGTATCCGCGATCGGCGAGGAATTGGCGCAGGGCGGTCTGGATCACCGCGGTCAGCGCAGGCGCGGCTTCGTGCGCCTGAACGTACCGTTCGACCGCCGATTCCAGATCGTCAGGTATCGTGACCGTGGCTCGCCTCATAGCGACGACAATAGCACCACTCGGTGCAATTGGTGAAGATGGTTCCCCTTCTACGCCGGCGCGATGTCCCAACGCCTCTCCCAGCGATGGGAGAGGCCGACGGGCGCTGCGCCCGTCGGGCGAGGGACCGAAGCAGCCGAGCATGTGACGCGCTGCGCGTCGCGCTCGGCGTTCTGCGTCTGGGCAGAGAGTTTAGCGGCGCGGCAGCGACCGAGTCGGCGAGGGCACCAACGCCCTCGCGAACGCATCGGGTAATTCGCCGCAGCGCCAGCCAGGAGCCTGCCCTGAGGCTGCTCGAAGGGTTCCGGTGCCTTCCGATCACTTGGGAGCGTAAGCTCGTCTTGCGCATTCTTTCCGCATATTATGCGCGAACTGTAGAACGGATCGCGGAGAAGGCAACGGCCCGCGGAACCGGGCTAATCGAAATATTGTGGAAAGGACGCATCTCTATGAATAACGGTCACCAAACTGCGCGCCCCGCGTCTCCCTCCCCGTTTTCCTGCCCGTCATCAGCGGGAATCGATGTTTCGGTGGTCGGTCTGGGAAAAGTCGGCGCCGGCATCCTGGCTGCTCTGGCGAGCCGCGGAGTAAACGTGATCGGCGTTGACAGCAGCGAGCGTGTCGTTGAAGACGTGCTGGCTGGTTGCCCGAGTTCAGCGGAGCCGGCTTTGAGCCGGCTCATCGAGGCCAACCGTGGCCGGATCCGTGTCACCGGAGATCTGGATCTGGCAGTGCGCAATTCGCAGATGACGTTCATTATAGTACCCACCCCTTCAGACGCGTCAGGAGGATATTCACCCCTGCAGGTATGCGATGTGGCTCGGTGGATTGCTCAGTCGCTGCGCCAGAGACCTCGGCGGCACGACATAGTTCTGCTTAGTACCGTCCCGCCTGGTGCGATTCGTCGCAGCGTGCTGCCTATCCTTGAGGATGCCTTTGATCGCTCTGAACTTAAGGATATCCGATTCTGTTACAATCCACATTTTGTCGCCCTAGGCAGTGTCGTTAACGACTTTCTTCATCCTGAGTTCACGCTGATTGGAGAGTCGGATGGGTCCGGCGGCGGGCTGGAGTCATTCTATTCGACGATACTCGAAGAGCCTGGACCGTTCGTCAGAATGTCCTATGAAAACGCGGAGCTCGCGAAACTTGCGATTAACACTTTCGTCAGCACTAAAATCGCTTTCGCCAACCTGATCGCTGAGCTCTGCGAGTCGATGCCCGGCGGCGACGTCGATGTTGTCACGAACGCGATGGGCTTGGATGGCAGGATCGGACCGAAGGGCCTCGTGGGCGGCCTTGGCTACGCGGGACCGTGTTTCCCAAGAGATAACGCGGCGCTGCAAGTTCTGGCCGAGTCGTTGCAATGTCCTTCCGGCATACCGGCCGCGGTCAACGCATTCAACCGTTCGACGCCCAAGCGGTTGGCTGCGCGTCTGCGTCCGCTAATATATCCGGGAGTACGCGTCGCGGTCCTGGGTCTCACTTACAAGGCTGGGACTGCAATCCTGGACAATTCTCAGAGTATCTCCCTGGTCAGAGAGTTAGCCGCGATGGGCGCGCGGGTATCCGCCTATGATCCCGTCGCCTATGAAGAAGCGCGTGCCGAGCTCGGCGACCATGCCTTCGTGACCGCATCGGCAGAAGAATGCCTGGAGGATGCCGAGGTAGCAATCATCTCGACCATCGATAACGCACTCAGCGATATACCTACTGAGCACTTCGCCGGCAAAAAAGTGGTTGACCCGTGGCGGTTCTACCGCGAACAATTCCCCGACCGCGATGACGTGGTTTATATTCCCATGGGCTGTGACCGGCGCAATGAACTGGAGCCCTCGCCGAGGCCCCGGCTCTATAGTGGAGCCGGAGTCGGAGACACCGAAAGCAAAGCCCGGTGAATATCCTCTACGTAGGCTCGCTGCCGCCGCATCCGGGCGGGACGGCGGTAGTTGGCTCTCAGCTTCTCGAAGGGCTGGCGCGTCTGGGACACCGGATTCTCGCGATCGCCCGGGTGTTTCCTGAGCGGGTTGCGGATGGCGATCGGTTTGCCGCGGCGCATCCCGAAATTCGTGTAACCAGGTTCCTGCTTCCCTATTTGGAGATCTCGCCTGAACTCCCGGACGCGGATCAATACCGCAGCGCGGAAGGCGAGGCGATCCGGGCCGCCTGGCATCGAACGCTCTCCGAAACCCGGCCCGATGTCGTGATCGTCGGCAGCGAGACCGCGGCCTGGCATGTCCCCGAGCTTGCCAGAGCGGCCGGGATTCCCAGCTTGCTAATCGTTCACGGCGGGTCGACCTTGACTGGAACCCTGGAAACCTTTTCGGCGGGCAAGAAGGAGTTCTTTCTCCAACAGTTCCGGAAAGCCGATCGTATCGTTGCCGTGGCAGACCATCTCGCCGAGCGCTTGCGCGGTTTCGGATTCGGCGACGCGAGAACCATTCAGAACGCAGTCGATCGCCACAAGTTCTTCCCGCGTCCGAAAGACCCCGCTTTGCTCCGGCAACTCGGGATCGACGCCAGGCAGCCGACCGTCGTTCACGTGTCGAACCTCAGAGCGGACAAGCGGCCGCTGGACATCGTGGACTCCGCGCAGCAAGTGGTGCGAAAGAGGCTCGACACGGTCTACGTTGTGGTAGGAGACGGACCGTGCCGCGCGATGATGGAAGCGGCATGCGCAAACCAATCGCTCGCCGGCCATTTCCGGTTCGTCGGACGGATCGATCACGGGCTGGTGCCGAACTACATCAACCTTGCGGACATGGTCGTGATGCCGTCGGCGTCCGAAGGGTTGGCGATGGTCTACCTGGAGACGCTTGCATGCGAGCGCGTGCTCATCGCAAGCGACATCGCGGCCGCGCGCGAGGTGATCGACGATGGCGAAACCGGAATTCTTTTCCGCCAGGGAGATGTCGCCGACCTAACGGCGAAGATCGTTTCCGTCGCGGGTGACTGGGCCTTGCGCATCGCGATCGGAAAGAAGGCGCGACAGTCGGCAATCAACTATGACCTGGACCGTTTCGTAACCGCCTATGAACTGATGATTCGCGAGCTCGCTGAAACCGGCCAATCGGCTACCGATCGCTCAGTCGAGTCTTTGAAATGACGCGGCTCGTCATCTCCGACCCACTGCGGTGAGGAACCCTAAGGAGTGGATGGAGAAAGCCCGCTAGCGAAAGGTAGAAATTCAACACGCGTGGGGCATGCGCCAGCATCTCAAAGCGCGCTCTTTTGGCCGCTCATGATCAGCCATGTGCCGGCGGCATGGAGACATTGCGAGGTTAGTCCGGCTTGCGCGAGTTGCGACGCTAGCTGCTGCGGGCTGAAGGCGCTGACGCCGTAGAGGACGCGGCGAATTTGCGCGCGGCGCTCGGCAAGCAGGCTATCGCCGCGGCGGAACGCGGCTATCGTAACGCGCCCGTCCGGCCTGAGCACCCGGCTTATCTCACTCAACACCTGATGCACATCGGCAAACATATGCAGAGCGCCACAGCAATTCACCGCGTCGAATTGCTCCGCCTCGAATGGCAGTGCCATCGCGCTGCCATGGATCAACGTCAGGTTGGTCAGGGCTTCAACTCGTGCGCGGCTTGAAGCGTACCGGAGCATGGGAAGCGATAGATCCAGGCCGGCCACCGTTCCCTCGGGAAGGTCGCGGGCGAAGCGTCGCGCGTAGATTCCCGGTCCGCAGGCGAGATCGAGCAAATACTCTACCGCGTCAAGCTTGGCGGCCGTCGCGATCAGCGAGTACTCATCTTCGAAGGTGATCCCGTTGAGCGCCTCAAATAGACGGCTGCGCCTCCACAAACGACTCTCATAGATCCAAACGATCGGATCGAGCTGCATCAACATCTGACCGAGACTCGGGAATTGCGTGCCGCCTTCGAGAAGATCGAGCACCCCACGATCGATAGGATAGCGCCGATGGCACTCGCCGCATTCGGCGAAGCGCGCCGCCGGCTCCGATTGTCGTAGGCGCCCCTTTCCGCACGCGGGGCACACGATGAGCAACCTGGTTTTTTGCGGTACGATCGTTGTCATCTGAATCCAGATGAAAGGTTGATGGATGCGCCGCTCTACTCGACACCGTCGGCGATCTTCTTATACGGGAAAACGCCGACCCACAGGCATCCGGTCACGGTTCCATCCGCCGCTACCTGGAATTCGATCGGTTCGCCGGCTGGGCGCCCCTCCGTTGCGATGTACACGTTGGGATCTTCGGTTGGCACCAGCCGGGCCGGAACCGCCGGCGTCCCCGGAGCGTTGGTCGCGAGCAACTGGCCGCCGCGCGAGATAAAATAGAGCACCGCGCCCATCTCGGCCCACCAATATCGCCCGACCAGACGCTTGTGCGCTTCGGGCATCGGCGCCGGCTTGGCCGCCTCGGGAACGACGCGCGCGTCGCGGATCGCCGGAATGAGAGTCTCCAGCATCTCGAAAGCGATTTCGAGGTTCGCAGCGTGGCCGACTGAGTTGGTCAGCACGATCGCGCCCAGCTTGTGCTGCTTGTTGAACATCGCCAGCGTGAGAAATCCGGGAAGTCCGCCGCCATGATAATGAAAGATGTTCTCGCCGCGACGCATCGCCTTCCAGGCAATTCCGAAGCCCTCATTCCAGCTCCGATCGACGTGCTGCGGCCGATGCATCGCGCTCAGCGAGTCGCCCATCAATACCTGCGCGCCCTCGCGCTTGGGCGCCTTGGTCCGGAACTGGAGTGAAATCCATTTCGCGAGGTCCTCGACCGACGAATAGAGCTGTCCCGCCGCGGTAAATCCGTTCAGATGAGCATGCGGAGCGATGCGCGGAAGGTCTTGCAGAATGGAAATCGTGTAACCGGTCGCGCTCTTCGCGCGCGCGGCGTCATCAAGCTCAAAGCAGCTCGAATTCATCCCCAGCGGCGCAAGCAGGTTTTTGCGGATATATTCGGCGTAGGGCAAGCCGCTGACTCGCGTCACCACTTCGCCCAGCATCGAATATCCGTAGTTGGAGTATTTGAATGCGCTGTGCTGGCCGATTACGACCTCGGCGCGAGCCAGGTTCACGACCATCTGCCCTATTGGAGGAAAGACGTTGGTGTCCCAGCCCGAGTCCGGACCTTCGCCCATCAGGCCGGAATGATGACTCAGCAGGCGGCGCAACGTCACGTCCTCGAGCCTGCCAACCTTGATGCGCACCGACTTGAATTCGGGGATGTAGTATACGACCGGATCGTCCAGGAACAGCCTGCCCTCGTCGCGAAGCTGCATGATCGCGGTCGCGGTGAAGGTCTTGGTGATCGAGCCGCATCGGAACAGCGTTGCGGCGTCCGGCGCGCGGTCGGATGCGATATCCGCGAAGCCGAAGCCGCGCGCCCACGCGAGCTGCTGATCCCTTACGATTCCAACCGCGATTCCCGGCAGCCGCTGCGCCGTCATCACGGTGCGAATCTTATTCTCGATCTTGGGCAAGAGCGGCTGCACCAGGGCATCTGTCATGCGATCCTCCGCTGCGGTCTTAGACGACCCTGTCCTTCTATTCCGCGCGATGCCGGTTGCGAAGCCGGGCAACCCCGCCGGGATCTTCGACGCCTCGCGCGAGCTTCTGCGCGACGAGGGCGTTGAGCGACACTCCAGCGCGTTGCGCCTCGATGGCGAGGGCCCGATGCACTCGCTTGTCGATGCGAACGTTGAACTGGCCGCTGTAGCGTCTCCTGGCCGGCGCTGTAGGAACGGGCTCGCCACTCTCGCGGTAGTCCTGTTTCACCATCTCCCACGCGGTCGCCAGCTCATCGAGAGCCTTTTCAGGCGTGGGCCCAAACGCCGAGATGTTTGGCAACTCCGCGAAGTGCGCCAGCCAGTCCCGGTCTCCGTCGAGAAACAGCTCGATCGTAAAGGCGTCGAACCGGTCGCGTTTGACCTGCCTTGGCTTAGCCATCGGGATGCTCCCTGTCGTACTGGGCGAGGAACTGCCGGACCTGGTAATCCTTAGCCCCTGCGCCGGCGGCCTGAATTGGCAGGCGATGGCCACCCGGCGAATACCACAGCCTGTGACTGCCCTTCTGCCTTCTGAACTGCCACCCGGAGAGCCTCATAACTTTTTCGAACTCCTTAAATGAAAGGCTGCCGGGACTCTCTCGTGCGCGTGCCAGGAGTTTGTCGAGATCACCCATGTAACTACATGCAGTTACATCCAGTGTGTTCAAGCCACCGCCGAAAGTCAACCTGCCCGCCAGTCTCCGACGCATCCAGTTTCGGGCGCGTCCATTTGAGCGCCTTTTTTCGCGAGGAATTCTCACGTCGGCATCACTATCGCGCGCGATGCTGCCATATGGTTTAAATTGAAGGACGCTGATCGCAACCGCGCGACAGGACATCGAATGAGCGAAAGCATCATCGGGCCAACCTCGCATTACTTCTATTCGCAGCGCCTGAAGCTCCACTACGTCGATTGGGGCAACCCGGACAAGCCGCTGGCCGTGCTGGTTCACGGCGGACGCGACCATTGCCGCAACTGGGATTGGGTCGCGCTCGACCTGCGCCGCTATTTCCACGTGATCGCGCCCGACCTGCGCGGCCACGGCGATTCGGACTGGGCGATCGGCGGCAACTACTCAATGGTCGACTACGTGCTGGACCTCACCCAGCTCATGGACGCTGTCGGGCGCCAGCCCGCGATCCTGATCGGCCATTCGCTCGGCGGCGGAATCGTTCTGCAATACACCGGCGTGTTTCCCGACCGCGCCCAGAAGGTCGTCTCGGTCGAGGGGCTGGGACCGCCGCCCGCGATGATGCGGGAGACACCGGCCCACAAACGAATGCAGGGCTGGATCGGCCAGATGCAGGAACTCGCGCGGCGCAAGGTCCGCGAATACGCGACCGTTGACGAGGCGCTCGCGCGGATGCGCCAAGCCAATCCGCATCTGAGCGTCGAGCAGGCGCGCCACCTCACGATTCACGGCGTGCGCCGCAACGAGAACGGAACCTACTCCTGGAAATTCGACAACTATGTTCACGCGACCTCGCCGTATCTCTTTAACCTCAAGGACGCGTCCGAAATCTGGGGGCGCATCGTGTCGCCATGCCTGCTGGTCCGCGGCGATGAATCATGGATGCGCGACTGGGATAGCGACGGCCGGACGAAGGCCTTCAGCAGCGCCCGATCGGTGACGATCCGGCAGGCCGGCCACTGGGTCCATCACGATCAGCTCCACGAATTTCTCCAGGTCACGCACGAGTTTCTCAGCCTCTGAGACCGCGCGCCTGTAACGGCGATGGCCTCGATTCCCGGCAGAGTACTCGCGATGCGCGAGGACCAGCTTGAGTACGTCAAGCTGATCGTGCTCGCGGCCGTGGTCGGCTTCCTGGGAGCACTGGGCAATCTCGGCTTCCGCGAACTGATCGAATTCTTCTCCCGGCTGTTCCGCTCGGTCGAGTGGAACGCGCTCGGAATCCCGCGCGGCGGCCTATTTCTGTTGCTGATCCCGCTGGTATTGATGAGCGGCGGCGCCGCCATCCTTCTGCTCGATCACTTTTTTCCGGGCGAAGTGATGGGCTACGGCTTCCCGAATTTCCTCGAGATGGTCAACCTGGGCGGCGGACGCATCAAGCGGCGATGGATTATCGTCAAGGCCACTGGCGCAGCGTTGTCGCTCGGCTCGGGAGCGTCGGTCGGCCGCGAAGGCCCGATCGCGCAGATCGGCGGCGCGATCGGCGCTGCCATCGCCCAGTTCGCCAAATTGTCGCCGGATCAAAACCGGGTGTTGATCGCGGCCGGTGCCGGCGCGGGAATCGCAACCACCTTCAACGCCCCGATCGGCGGGCTGCTGTTCGCCCAGGAGATCGTCCTGCTCGGACAGATCGACCTCGCCAATTTGAGCCTGCTCATAATCGCGACCTTCACCGGCGTAGTGACCTCGCGCGCGATCATGGGCAACGCGGCGGTTTTTCCCGTGCAGTTGTTCGTGCTGCGAAGCTACTGGGAGATCATGACCTACGCGCTGATGGGGGCGGCGATCGGGGTGGTGTCGGCAGGTTACGTCCGCTTCTTCCATGGCGTCGGCCGCGCTTTTCGGCGCCTGCCACTCCCGCAATGGACGAAGCTGCTGGCCGGGCTCGCGGTGGTCGGCCTGATCGCGGTCGCGCTGCCGCAGAATCTTTCCGACGGCTATGGCGTGATCGACCAGGGGCTGGCGGGGAGCCTCAAGGCGCCTCGGATGGCGATCCTGGCGTTGGCCAAGATCGTGGCGAGCAGCATCTCGCTCGGATGCGGCGCGCCCGGCGGCGTGTTCGGACCGATCTTCTTCATCGGCACGATGGCGGGTGGGAGCTTTCGCAGGCTCAGCGATCTGCTGCTACCCGGACTCACCGGGCCGCGCGGCTCGTACGCGTTGGTCGGGATGGGCGCACTACTGGCCGGAACCACGCACGCGCCATTGACCGCGATTTTTCTGCTCACCGAGATGACGCAGGATTACACCGTCACCCTGCCCGCGATGATCACCACGATTACGGCGCTGTTGGTCGCGCGCGCGATTGAGCCCGAATCGATCGACACCTACCAACTCGCCCGCGAAGGCAAGACCTTGCATATTGGGCGCGACCGCCTGTTGCTCGGCCAGATTCCGGTGAGCTCGGTGATGGTCAAGGACATCAACCTGGTGGCCGAAACGGCCTCGATGTCAGACGTTCTGCGGGTGGCCGGCGAGACCTCGCAGAGCGTCATTCCGGTGGTCGATGGCGAAGGCGCGCTGGCGGGATTGATCGTCACGCACGATCTGCTCGGCCTCCTGTCAGGGGGCGCCGACCTCGCCCCGCTGGTCAACGCCTACGATCTCTGCCGCCGCAATCCGCCCGTGGTGACGCCCGACTCCAGCCTCTACGAGGCGACGCAACTGATGGAGCATGAAGGGCTCGACGAGTTGCCGGTGGTCGAAGCGCCTGGCCATCCCCGCTTTCTCGCCCTGGTGGCGCGGCGCAATATCGCGCAGGCGGCCAACCGGGTGGCGGTTTCATTGTCGACGCTCCAGGCCCCGGACGACGGGATCTTCTGGGCCACGGGCTACCGCGTCGCGCGCGTCACAGTCCCGCCGACCGCCGACGGCAACACGCTGCGCGCGCTCGATCCGCGGGCCAAGTTCGGCGTAACCGTGCTCGCCTTGCAGGACGGCAGTGACCCTGAGGCCGGCTTCGTGATCGTCGATCCTAACCGGCGGCTTAGGGCCGGCAACCTGATGATCGTGGCCGGCCGCCCCGCCGACCTGCGCCGCTTCCAGTACGAACTGGCGGGCGCGTAGGCGCCCTACGCTTCCGCCCGCGCGAATACATGCGGGCGCGCGCGGCCGGCGCGGAGTTCCGCGCACAAGTCTGCGACCGTGCTCACCTCGCGTTCCAATTCCGTGGCGCAGGTCAGGAACCAGTCGTCGCTGGCGAAGTGCGCGTCGCTGCCGCCCACCGCGGACAGCCCCAGCTTCTCCGCCGCGATGATCGCCTGCTCGTTTTGAGCCTGCGTGTTCTGTCCGTTGACCGCCTCGATAACGCCCAGAGCCGGACCAACCTGCGCCAGCAACTCGTCGAGCCGCGGTCCGAAGCCCGAGTCGCGGAACGGATGCGATGGAATCGCCACGCCCCCCTCGCCGTGGACCACTTCGATCACGCTGTGGCTGCGGAGCATCCGCTGTCCGAGGTCGAAGCGGCTGAGCAACGCGGGCGTCAAGCCGAACAACAGCAGATGGCCGAGATCGGTATCCGCCTCGACGCCCTTGAAGATCGCGACACCGAAACGCGACGAAAGCTCCGCGTAGAGCCGGTCGGTGTCCGCATCGGTGGGATAGAGCCGATGCTCGGTGAAGCAGATCGCGGTGAGCGGATTGCCGGCGCGCGCGAGCGCCTGCATGTAGGCTTCCGCATCGACGTTGGAATCGGCGGAAAGCCTGGTGTGAACGTGCAGATCGACCAGCGGCGATCCGGCTGTCTTGCTCAAGGGCGCCTGTCTAGTGCCGTTCCAACTCGTTGTTCCGAATCGTGGCGAGTCCCGTTCCAGCCCGCCCGTTTTCGCGTCGCCGGTGCTCGCTTCAGGCGCATCGAACGGGGCAGGCCATACCGATGCATCGGAGCCGCCCCTCTAGGCGCAAATAGTTGGAACGGCACTAGCCGGGATCGCCGAAAGGGTCGGCGCGTTCGACTTTCATGTGATCGTCGAGCGAGACCAGGCCGGTGACCGTGGCCGCCATGTTCTGGACCGCTATTCGATCAAAAGACGTTGGCACCGTGCCCCACAGCTCGAGGGTATTGCCGTTGACGATCTGGAAATGCACCGAGCGATAGCCCTGCATGTCGAGGACTTGCCGCAGAAATATCTCCCGCGGCGTGCGATGCAACGGTTCGGCGGCCTCGGGACCCGTCGGCGGCAAGCCCCCTTCCTCGGATCCGGTGTCGGCGTTGTGCATCGTGGTGATCAGCCTGAGGCCCAACAGCACCGCCAGCAGCGCGGCGACGATCATCGCGGTGCGCAGCGGCAGGCGATGCCGAAGCCGATGCCGATGCTCACGATGCTGACGGCGATACTCATGGTCGGACGTCGGAACGGCGGGCGGGCGATCGGACAGGATAACCGTCTCGGCCGCGGCTGCGCCGCCTTCCGTCACGCCGCGCAGATCGTTGCCACAGAACGAACAAAATCCGGAGTCAGCGGGAACGTGGCGAACGCAGCGCGGACAGAGAATCTCGATCGGATTGTTCAGAATCGTCGGTAACGATCCAGCTTGCGCGGGCGCGTTGTTCGGGACGGGCGCCGCCAGCGCGCTCCCGCCGCCGACGGCCGGGTTGCTCACGACGCCGCTTTTGACCTCCAGCAGGCGGCGCTTGAACTCCGGCGCATCGGCAATCCGCCGCTCGAGATCATAGGCGAGCGCGTAATCGACCAGCGCAGCCAGCGCGGGAGCGACCTGGGGCGCGACCTGGCTCAGCGGCGGAAAGCTGAACGGCGGCTCGGTGGTGGGATCGCGGCCGGAAAGCGCGTGATGCATCGTCGCACCGAGCGCGTACAGATCGGACCGGGTCTCGGCCTTGCCGCGATATTGCTCCGGGGGCGCATAGCCTTGCGTGCCGATCATCGTCGCCGCGCTGTGCGGCAGGAAGAAACGCGCGATACCGAAGTCAATCAACTTGGCCTGCTCGCTCGGGGTCAGCATCACGTTGGACGGTTTCAGATCGCGGTAGACCACCGGCGGCACCAGGCCGTGCAGATAGATCAGGGTGTCGAGCACCTGCAGCGCGATATCGATTACCTGGGTGTCGGCGAGCTTGCCGTGGGCCTTCTTCAGCTCCTCCTCCAGCGTGACGCCCTCGATATATTCCATCACCAGGTAATGATGGTTCTGCTCGCTGAAGCGATCGAAGACTCGGGGGATATGATCGTTGCTGAGCTGCGCGAGCATGTCGGCCTCGCGCTGGAAGGCCGCCACGGCCTGCTGCTGCATGTCCGGGCTGGTGAAGCTGTCGACCATCTCGGCCAGCGCGCAGCGACGCGACGCGAGCCGCAGGTCCTCAGCCAGGTAGACCAGCTTCATGCCGCCGCCGCCCAGCGGCTTGACGACTTTGTAGCGCCCGCCGACTATCTCGTTCGCGTTCAGCATCTGCTGGCAGGCCGATTGAAGGGAATCGAGCCCGTTCCTTTTATCTTATCTCGCCACGGCTCGCTACGACCATGCGCGCGTACGGCGCCGACGCGCCGTCAAATCGGCGTCGCGGCCGGTTCCTATCGAGGCGGCGCTGGCGGCACAGATCATATGCAGGATATAGCCCAGCGGCGGCGCCCCGTATGCGACTAGAACTCCGACGAACCAAAGCAAGCCGCGAAACGGCCGCCCCCGGTAGAGATGGCCTAAGCCGGGTACCATGCTGAGCGCAGCGGCGATCAGCGGTTTCCATCCCAGATCGCGCGCGCGGCGCAGATGCTCCTGGACCAGCGGCTCGCCACATTCCTTGCAGAAGCTCGCTCCCTCTACGATCACCGGCTGGCCGCATCGCGAGCAAAACAAAGCGCTTTTCGGCTGCAGTTCAGGCACGGAAGATGAACTGAGCGTCGCCCAGCCGCATTGAATCGCCGCTGGCCAGCCGCGCCTGCGTGATTCTGCGGTCGGCGACGAACGTCCCGTTTCGGCTGTTCAGATCGACCAGCTCGAAGGCGCCGTCCTGTTTGCGAATATTGGCGTGATAGCGCGATACCGAGGCGTCGTCGACCACCACGTCGTTGTCGAGCGCGCGTCCCAGCCGCGTAACGTCGCCACGGATCTCAAAGCGCCGTCCGGCGGAGTCGGTCAGGCATGGCCCGCCATTGAGCGCCGACCCAGCGTAAGCCGGCGGCGGCGCCGCAATCGCGGGTGCGGCGCGCATGGCTCCGGGCGGGGCGTTGCGCAGATGAAACATCAGCTCGTAGTTCCCAATCTTGACCCGATCGCCGTCGTGAAGATCGGCGCTTTCGATTCGTCTGCCGTTCAAAAACACTCCCTGCTGCGGGCTCAGGCTCTTAAGAATGTATCCGTCCGCCCGCTTGGTGATCTCCGCATGGCGCGGCAGCACGCTTGGGTCACCGAACAATCCCACGGCGTTTTCTTCGGCCCGTCCCACGGTCGCGACCGTACGCTCCAGCCTGTATTGACGTCCACGCAGCCTTCCTGCTTCGACAGTGACCCAGGCCGCCTTGGTCAATTCCTGGACCAGGCCGATCAACAGCCCGATCGCAAGCCCGACTGAACTAAACCCCACCAGGCGCGACATCAGGCCGCCCGAGCTCTGTCCGATAACGTCGAACAGCAGGCCGCCCAGGAACCCTCCGACCCATCCACCGGCCGCGCCCTTGATTACGTTGGGAATCGAGAAGGTCGCCAGCCCCACGCCCGCACCGAGCATCAGGCCCATCAGCGCCCATCCCGCGGTGCGGCCGAGGAAAAGATAGATGGGCGATCCCTGTTGATTGATACCCCAGCCGCCCGCATTGAGGATGTAGCTGAAGGCCAAATTGGAGTAGTAAGTCGCGGGGAGCGAGAGCAAGGCGCAGATAATGAAGCCGCGCGCCAAGCGCCGCTTGGTCTGATCGGAAAGCTCGATACTTTGCCCCTCGGCGGCGGTTATCAACCCTCCGATCAGGCCGGACAGAACGGCCATCGAGACAAAATTCGCGATCGCGCTGGCGGTGGTCTGCACGTCGGTCAGGCTGTGGCCGTTGCTGGTGATCTCAACCGGCAGCCATCCGAGGGCACCGCCGGCCAGCCCGGCCATCGATTTCAGGAACAACTCGCGCCGATTAACGCTGTCGTTCACCCCGAGCAATCCCTCACGCACCGCGCTCATTTCTACCACTCCAATAGAACATAATAACGCGCTGCGATGAGCGGGCAAATGTTGTTGTAGTGCAGGAAAGAGCTCGCTCTACGGGCGGAGCGCGCAGAACATCCCCGCGTGGGCCGGATTCATGGAAGCTTGAGCAATGCGTCGTCGAGAGTCTGGACGGCATCGGCCATGTTTATGGCGAGGAGTTGGGACGGTGGTCTTCCGTGCGCAATTCCATTGCGCTCGTCCCTGATTTGCTCAAGCTTGGCACCCCACACCCTGTCGACAGCTAGCTTCAATACCGGAATCATCGCCCCCAAGGTTTGCTGCCGCGAGGGTCTGCCGAGAAACGACGAAATTCTCGCCCGCACTTTCACGTTCGCAATGCTTGGGTCTCGACGATTTCTGATTCGGACGCGAAATTCCTCCTCAAAGCTTGAAACGACATCGAGAAAGCCCAAGTGCTCAATCCGGTTCAGCAGGAGGTCGAAGAAAGTTTTCAACTTGAGAAGCGCGTCGTCCGGCAACTCACCGATCTGCACAAGCCCGTGCTGAATGTTCCTCGGGGACCCGGGTGACCTCAGTGCCCGATCGCGTTCCTCCCGGGCTATCGTCTTAATCACTTGGTAGCGTTGGAAGGCTTCAGCAAGCGAGGCCATCGAGCCGTTTGCCCCCGTCTCACTGCAACAGACTCTCAATTGCGTGATCAAGAGAGTCTTCGCTCAAGAACTGCGGTTTTGGGGTGTTACCAAGTTTCCGCCGTTCCGACTTCTGAAGTATTGCCCACCGCGCCGGCATGCGCTCGGCGCGCAGAATCATAAACCCTTGATCGATTCGGCCGCGCAAAAACACGTCCACGCGACCGAACGAACCGATTACGCGCAGGGCCACCGGGCTGAATACGACAACGCCGCCTGCCAGCGAGAAGTTCAATTCCTCAGTCTGGTACTGCCCCAGGCTTTCCTCATAGCGCTCTACCTTCGTGCGACTGACCTTCACCAAGCCCTTCCTTAGCTCCTCCGAGAGCCGCTCCTCGATGAACGTTTCCACGAAGCTGTATAGATCCTTCAGATCGGTCAGCCAATCGGAAAGACTTTGCGCGTTGAGTCGCTGCGTCTCCACAATGTCGCTGTTAATCTGTCGCACACGCTCCCGCAGGGTCATGACTGTTCGACCTCTTCGACCTCTTCAGGCGAGCTTCTGAAACTTTACTCGCCCTTCACCCCAGCATGCCACTGGTCATCCGAATCGGACGGACGGCAGCGCGGTCAGCTATCGGCGTGAACGGTTGCGCAGCAATGTCACCGAAGTTCGGGCGTAGATTCGGGCGACCCGGAATGCGATCCGATGGAAGATCGTGCTGCTCGGCTCGGTCGGGAACAGACGCGGAAAAATGCGGAAGAGTTTGCGGCGCCCGCCCAGCCGGATCCGGCGCGTCAGCAATCCGCGAACCGGACTCGCCTGCCCCTCTATGGATTTGCAGGAACATCGCCGCCGACATCGCGATCGTCAGGTCGGGATCTGCGATCGTACCCGGACGAACCTCGCAACGCATAATAACGCGCTGCGATGAGCGGGCAAATGTTGTTGTAATACTGGAAAATCACGGCACTACAGAAAGGGGAAGCGCAGGCGTCAACGAGGCACTACCCGGAACGGCCGTCGCTTCCCTCGCTCACTCAATCGGCGTATCGGTGAAACAACTCGCGACTGGAGGAGGAACACACGATGCCAACAGTCTACGGAGCCTTAGGCTCACCATTCGTCCGTAAAACATTGGTCGCGCTCGCGGAAAAAGGTATTCCATTCGACCTGGAGCAGGTAATCCCGATTAACGTGTCGGCGGAATACAAGAAGATCAGCCCGCTCGGCAAGGTTCCCGCTTTTCGTGACGGCGACCGCACGCTAGCCGACTCGTCGGTGATCATCGCGTATCTGGAAAAGATCAAGCCGCAGCCGGCGCTCTACCCTTCTGACGCTTACGACTACGCGCGCGCTCTATGGTTTGAGGAATACGGAGACACCGGTCTCGCGCCGGCAATTGGACCCAAGGTCTTTTTCCCCAAGGTGATCGCGCCGCGCTTCATGAATCGCCAGCCTGATCTGGCGGCGATTCAGAAGGTCGTGGACGAGGAGCTGCCGCCGCTGTTCGACTACCTGGAGACAGAGCTCGGCGGGAAGGAATGGCTGGTAGGAAACCAGTTCTCGATCGCCGACATCGGCGTGGCGACACAATTCGTAAATCTCAATCTGGCCGGTTACAGCGTCAACGCCAAGCGCTGGCCGAAGCTCAGCGCCTATCTCGCGAAGGTGCACAATCGCCCGTCGTTCAAGGCGATTATCGACAAGGAGAAAGCCACCTTCGGGGGCTGAGAGCGATCACTGGGCGCGGCCGTGGACCGCTACACGTCTATCGGTCGCGCTTTACCCGCTCTGGCGCTGGGCCAAGACCGCCGGAGGGCCGAATGCAAACGGGCGCGCTCGGCGTCGTCCAGATCGTCCGCTTCGTCAGCGATGGTCAGTTCGATCGTCGCGCCCTCGGGCAAGCCGGTTGGCTCATCCATTACCAATCTGCCGTTGCGGACCCGCGCTGCAAATTTGCGCATCAGGTTCCAATCGTAGGCTCAGCGGCTACACGCTGTCGAGCATTGCCCACAGCGCGTCGAGCGCGGCGCGGCAGGCTTCCATCACGGTCAACGCACTGCCGTTGCGCTCGGCGTAATGCTCGATCAACTGCGCGCCGGTGCGGGCGTGCCAGACATCGGCTTCCTCATGCACTGTGAAGAAGCTCAAGGCGGATTCTTCGGTGACGCCGTAAAATCGCTTGAGGCCGTCGATCTTGGCGCTCGCGACGGCGGGTATCTGCGACTCGTAAACGTACAGCGCGGCGAGCCCCGCTTCGATCGGGAGGTCGCGCGTGAGATGGGTGTACGTATCGACCAGCTTGGCGGCGGCCGCGCTGGGCGTGGCGCCGGTCACCTGCTTGCGCGCGAGGCCCAGGCCCTCGGCGAAGCGCAGCCAGAGCTCGGGATGGTTTTCCGCGCCGCGCTCCTCTTCGATTAGATTTTCCAGCAGCGCCTGGCGCGTCGCGATATCGCCGCATCGCGAATGAATCGCGCTCAGATAGCGCGGAAAGGCCTCTACGTGGCGGTAGTACTGGATCGCGTACTCACGCAAGCGCGAGCGCTCCAGCGTTCCGCGCGTCCATTCCAGGTAGAACGGATGCCTGAGAAGGCTTCGTTCTGCGACCGTTTGATCGAGCGCCCGGGTCAATTGCGCGGCGTTTGACATCGGCATGGCTCCTTGGGATTCGGCTCCCCGTTACGCATTTGGCGCCTATTGTGTGGGAGTCGCGCAAGCGCTTCAAGGCTTGGCGGCTGGATTGATGGCCGGGCCGCGAATCGCGGCCCACAAAAGCGTTTGCGTGAGCCAGCCTGTCTTGATAAGGTAAGTGTCAAAATGACGCAAACTAAGACGAGGCTTGAAAATGGAAACCGCGCTTGAGCCCGCTGCCACCGTGGCCGTTTTGCACGAGAAGCTGCGCGTGCTCGATCCCGACGTTTATACGCGCGAGGCCTGCGAACGCTATGCGGACGAGATCGCCGAAGTCCGCCGCCTCAAGGCCGCGCGCCACGCGATAATCCTGGCCCACAACTACCAGCGTCCCGAAATTTTCGAGGTCGCCGACTTCATCGGTGATTCGCTCGAGTTGGCGCGCAAAGCCAAGGAGGTGCGCGACGCGGATGTGATCGTATTCTGCGGCGTGCATTTCATGGCCGAGACCGCCAAGGTCTTCAATCCCGGCCGGATGGTCCTGCTGCCCGACCTGAGAGCCGGCTGTTCGCTGGCCGACAGCGTCACCGCCGAGGCGCTGGCCGAGCGCAAGCAGGAATTGGCGGCGCTCTACCCCGACCTCAAAGTCGTTTCGTATGTCAATTGCACCGCCGACGTTAAGGCGCTCTCCGACGCGTGCTGCACGTCGGCCAATGCCGCGCAGATCGTCGAGGCCATCAACTCCCAGCACGTCCTGTTCGTGCCCGATCAAAATCTCGCCAACTACGTCCAGAACCAGACCCGCAAGCAGGTCATCTCATGGGACGGCAACTGCTACGTCCATCATCAGATCACCCCGGCCGAGGTCGAGAAGGTCAAGCGCGCGATTCCGGGAATCAAAGTGCTGGCGCATCCCGAATGCCGCCGCGACGTCCTCGAGCTTGCCGACGCAGTGCTTTCGACCAGCGCGATGGTCAAGTACGCGACCGAAAGCACCGCTGACAAATTCCTGATCGTGACCGAGTGCGGGCTTTCCGACCGGCTCTTGATGGAGATTCCCCAAAAGCGTTTCTACAAGACGTGCAAGCTCTGCCGCTATATGAAGATGATCACGCTGGCCGGCACGCTCGATTCGCTACGCAACCTTCGCTACGAAATCACGCTCGACGACGAGGTCCGCGAGGGCGCCCGGCGCGCGCTGGAGCGGATGCTCGAATTGAGCCAGTAGCTCAGGCCCTGACGCGATTCCGCAGCGGTGGAAAATCAAGTTGCCGATACCGTCGCCTCGCCCGCGACGCACGATCGCGCTCCCGGCGAGCGTCGGCCCGGGCGGGACGCCCGCCCCAAGGTCGCGGTCGATACCGTGCTGTTCGCGGTCAACGGCGAGCGCCTGAAGGCTTACCTGGTCCAGCTTCGTGGCGGCGCGCTGAAGGGGCGATGGGCCTTCGCCGGGGGGTTGGTCGGGGTCGGAGAAGCGCTGGAAGACGCGGCGCGGCGCGAGCTGTATGCCGCCACCGGCGTGAGCAAAGCCTACCTCGAGCAATTGTTCACCTTCGGCGACCCCTCGCGCGATCCCAAGGCGCATGTGGTTTCGGTGGCGTACATGGCGTTGATCGCGAATCCGGCCGCGGTCACGACTTCGTCACCCAAATATACCGGCGGCCGATGGTTCGAGGTCTCCGCGCTCCCGGCGCTCGCCTATGACCATTCGGTGATGGCGCGTCATGCGGCGCAGCGGCTGCGCTCGAAGCTGGAATACACCAACATCGCCTGCAACCTGCTGCCGCGCGATTTCACCTTCGCCCAGTTCGAGGCGCTCTACGGGTTGATCCTGAACCGGCAGATCAATCGCCGCAATTTCCGCCGCCGGATTCTCGCGATGGGCCTGCTGCGGCGCCTGCCCGCCAAGCGGCGCGGCCCACATCGCCCGGCCGCGCTCTACAGCTTTATCCGCCGCAGCCCCCAAGTGGTGGAAATGCTATAGTTTGGAGGGGCAAGTAGGTGTTCACCAAATCCAAATCGCTCGTGGCGCTGCTGATCGGCGCCGCGGTGTTCGCGGGCCTCGCTTACGCGGGCTTCCGGGCCGACGAAAACCGCCTCAGCGCCGTTGCATGCTGCAAGTTCGACCGCTCGAACGACGCCGGCACGCTCGATCCCGCGATGTTCACCGGACCCGCGCGCGAAGCCTACGCGGTGGCGGGCAAGAATCCCGCCCTGCTCTCGCAACTTCGTTGCTATTGCGGATGCGATCGGATCTACGGCCACAAGAACCTGCTCGACTGCTATCGCGATGGGCACGGCGCCAAGTGCGAAATCTGCGTGGGGGAGGCGCTCGAAGCCACCACGCTGGCCAAGCAGGGCACTCCAGTGGAGCAGATTCGCGACGCCCTGCGCGAGCGCTACGCCCCCTTCGACGGAAACTGATGAGCGCGGGCAGCATGGGCGCGAATGCGCGTCGCGAAACGGGCGCGTAGCGGCCAGCGTGTCGATAACTATATGGAATCCTGGTTTCCACCGTTAAATCTCAAAGCCAAGCTGATGGCCCTGATGGTCGCGCTGCTGGCGCTGACGCTCGGCGCGGAAGTGATCGTCAGCCTCGGCACCCAGGAGGCGATCGTTGAAGCGACCCAGGAGAAGGTCAAGGATCTCGCTGCGGCTATCCAGATGAGCGTGCGGGAGCTGACCTCGGTGCGCTACACCGATCGCGACAGTTTGCAGGACTTCCAGCGCAATCTGCCCAGCAAGAGCCTCGACGAGGTCACCATCGCCTCGAACGAGAACCTGATAATCAACAGCTCCAACCCCAGCTTGATCGGCAAGCTCCTGGGCGCGCCCTCCAAGACCTACACGCTGGCCGAAACGCCGAATCACTGGCATCACGATGGCGCGCGGCGCGGCAGCGACAACGTCAAGGTGTTCACGGTCGGGCCGCCGGATGCGCCCACGACGATCTATCAGATTCCGATCAAGGTCGAGGACTACACTTTCGGCTACGTGCGGGTGCGGGCCAATTTCGGCGACTACACCGGGCCGCTGCGCAGCAGCCGCACCCATCTGATCGCTTTCGGCGGGCTGATCTTCGCCATCGCGTTGGTATTTTCCTACGTTCTGGCGGAACGCTACGTGGAGCCGATTCACACGGTTGCGGCGGCGGCGCAGAATATCGCCGCGCGCGGCCTCGAGCCCGTGCCCGAAGCCCATCGGCGCGACGAGATCGGCCTGCTCACGCGCAGCTTCAACGAGATGGTCGCCCAGATGCGCCGCACGCGCGAGCGCGAATCCGATCTCAACCGGCTGGAGCGCTTCACCGCGCTCGGCCAGCTCGCCGGGGGCCTGGCCCACGAAATCAAGAACCCGCTCAACTTCATCAGCCTGGCGGTCGACCAGCTCCGCGCCCGTTACGCGCCACAGCTCAGCAACGACCGCGAGAACTTCCTGCGCCAGCTCGGCATGATGAAGGACGAGATCCATCGGCTTTCAGAGCTGATCCAAAGCTTTCTCCATTACGGCAAGCCGATCGAGGTGCGCCCCGCGCCCACCGACGTGCGGGCGCTGGTGCGCGACGTACTGGCACTTTCGGAATCCAAGATGCGCAGCCAGGGTATCGAGGCGGTGGAGGAAGGCCAGGAGGTTGCGGCGATCCTCAACGTCGACGCCGAGAAACTGCGCACCTGCTTTATCAACGTGGTCGCCAACGCGGTGCAGGCGATGCCCGAAGGCGGCGTGCTGCGAATCGGCTATCGCCGCGATGAGCAAAGCTTCGTGATGACTTTCTCCGACAGCGGCGCCGGAATCGATCCTGAAGTGGTCGCGCATGTCTTCGAGCCGTTCTTCACCACCAAGCGCGAAGGGATCGGCCTGGGCCTGTTCCTCTCCAAGGCGATCATGGAGGGGCACGGCGGCACGATCACGATCGGGCCCAACGATCCACCGCCGGGCACGCTGGTCAGTTTCACCTTTCCGCTGGGCGCGACGAGCAAGCCGTCATGAAACAGGCCTCGGTACTGGTCGTCGAGGACAACGACCTTGAACGGCAGATCACCGCCGACACGCTGCGCGAGGAAGGCTTCGCGGTCGAAGAGGCGGCGGTCGGCAAGCGCGCGATGGAGCAACTGGCTCTGGGCCAGTTCGACGTGGTGTTGACCGATCTCCTGATGCCGGGGATGTCGGGCGACGAGCTGCTCGCCAAGGTGCGGGCCGCCTACCCCGCCACCCAGGTCGTGATGCTCACGGCGCACGGCACCATCGACAGCGCGGTCAAAGCGATGAAGACCGGCGCGTTCTACTACCTGGCCAAGCCCACCGATCGCGAGACGCTGGTGATGGCGGTCGCCAAAGCGGCCGAGCTGGCCAACGAGAAACAGGAAAACCTGCTGCTGCGCACGCGGCTGGCCGGCAAGCTGGGCATCGAGGGCATCATCGGCCAGGATCCCGCTTTCATGGAAGTGATCCGAATCGTCCACAAAGTGGCGCCGTCGAGCTCGACGGTGTTGATCCAGGGCGAGAGCGGCACGGGCAAGGAGGGCATCGCGCGCGCGATCCACAAGCTCTCGCCGCGCGCAGCGCGCCCGTTCATTGCGATCAATTGCTCGGCGATTCCCGACAACCTGATCGAAAACGAGCTGTTCGGCCACGAGCGCGGAGCCTTTACCGGAGCCTCCGAGCGCAAGACCGGTCTTATCGAGACCGCCGACAAATCGACGCTGTTCCTCGACGAGATCGCGGACCTCGGGATCGGCTTGCAGGCGAAAATCCTGCGCGTGTTGCAGGAAAAAGAACTGCGCCGCGTGGGCGGCAACGAATCGATCCGGGTTGACGTGCGGCTGGTCGCCGCGACCAATCGCAATCTCGCCGAAGAAGTCGCCGAGGAGCGCTTTCGCGAGGACCTCTACTACCGGATCAACGTGGTCACGATTACGCTGCCACCGTTGCGCGATCGGCGCTCCGATATCCCGGCGCTGGCCAATCACGCGCTCGACAAGTTCTCGCATCTGGCCGGCGGCCGGGTGAAGGAGATCAGCCGCGAGGCGATGGAGGTGCTGCTCGACTACGCCTGGCCCGGCAACGTCCGCCAGCTCGAGTCGGCGATCGAGCGCGCGATCCTGCTCTGCGAAGGCGATCGCATCGTGCCGCGCGACCTGCCACAGGAAGTGCTGGCGCGCAAAGCGATGATCCGCGCCTCAGACCGGCCGCGCGCAGACAAATTCGAGATTCCCGCCGAGGGCATCGACTTCGAGAAGTTCGAGCGCGAGCTCATCATGCAGGCGATGGAGAAGGCCGACTGGGTGATCGCAAAAGCCGCCAAATTGTTGGGGATGAGCTACCGCACGCTCCAGTATCGCCTGGAGAAGTTCGGCATCCGCAAGCCCGAAGCCAAGCCACCCCCGGCCGACGCCGAAGCATAGGCGCGCCTCATCCGGCGCCGGCCAGCAGTCGCGGCGTCGGCACATACAGCCAGCATCGCATCGGTTGTCCATCGCTGCCGATCACCGCGGCGCGTTCGCGCGTATACAGGCGTGGCACTTCCTCGTAGCGATCCAGAACCTTGAAGTCGGCGGCGTCCAGGCCCAGCAACACCAGCCCGACCGTTTCCCGCCCAGCCTGCCTCACGACGTAGTAGTAGCGGCCGCGACGGCGCTCGTAATCCGGCAGGCGCGCCGGGCGCGTCCGCACGGGATGTCCCAGCAGCCGATCCCTCAGCGAGGCTTCGAGCAGGTTGCCATAGACGAACAGCGACGAGTCCTCGGCAGCCTCAATTTCCGTCTTGAGTCCCATTCTTCGCTCGGTTTGAGAGCGGAATGTATCACGATCCAACGAGGTAGTGGGCGGTTTTGACCGCACGGGCCGGCACGGAGGCCGGCCCCTACCCAAGGAGCTTCATTCAGGGTAGTGGCCGGCGTCCCTGCCGGCCATCCGACTCCAAAAACCGCCCATTACCTCCAACGGTGGTCGGTTGCCCGAAGCAAAGCGGTGTGTTAGCTGGACACTCAGTTCTGCGCGGACATCATGCGACGATCTGTCAGCCATTTGCGCTTCGTTCCGTGGGCCTTGGCGCTCATGCTGATCTCCTGTGCGGCATCGGGCGGGAAGGTCGAAATCGGGATGACGCCCGATCAGGCGGTAAGCGCGATGGGCCAGCCGGACCTGAAAGACACCGTGCCCGACCCGCGCGGCAGCGGCGCCGGCGTCTTGCGCTACGTATGGGTTGCGAGCGCCAAGGTCGCCACCTTCGGTCCCGACGATCGCGTAGCGCAGGTCTCGGACCTGCCGGCCGCAACGGGCATCGCGGACTCCAACGCGGCTGGCGCCAACTCCGGCGGGACCGCAGAGGTTGCCGGATCACCAGAGGCTGCCGCGGCGCCGGGTCCGAGCACGTTTGACCCGATTCAAACCCCGCTCAACTATCTCTTCTATCCGCTGAAGTTTGCGCTCACCTGGGTCGGTGCGGGAATCAATTGCGTCGCGGAGGGGAGTTGTCACCGGCCAGAGGTGCAACCCCCCGACGCGGGGTAGCTTCAGTCGCAGGTGAGAACGAGCGCGCGGTGACGATGTCTGGGGGGAACCTAATCGGCGAAGCCCCCCTTAACTCTCCGCCTCCCGGCTAATACCCAACCGATTGTTACTTAATACCATCTTATTGTTACCGGTCAAGGGTAGGGGCCGGAAACTCGGCCAAAAAATCAAGCCCGGACGCCAATATTTGAACTTTGAGGCCCAGCGCAGTACAGTACGCCTTGCGTGGCGCGATGCGGCGCAGGCGCGGGGAGCTTTCGAGGGTGGACAAGGCCGATAAGCTGGACCGGCAAATAGAGGCGGTCTTTCGGCGGATACTCGCCTCGGCAAGGGAAACCGGAGCCGACAAGCTGGAGGCATGGAAGAAGCCAGCACGGGAATTCCGCCGCTTGGCGAAGCGCGACTACGTGCGGGCGCTGCGGCGGAATATCGGTTACCGCGAACTGAAAACCTTGTTCTCGCGCGTCGAGAAGATCCTCGGGCGGCCGGGCACCGATTGGCATACGTTGAGCTCTGTCGAGGCGATGCGCTCGCTGGCCGCCGGGTTTCCGATGCACTTCAAGGCCGAGCCCTACGGAGGTGACGAAGGCCTCGCGCTGCGGGGTTTCTACGCGGGCAGAGATTCGTCAACGCTTAAGCACCCTCTGATCTTCGTCAACACCTCGCATGTTCCGATCGCGGTCGCCGCCACTTTCTGCCACGAGTTCGCGCATTACCTGACCGCCGACCTGCTCGAGGGCCAACCTGAATCGCTGCACTTTTTTTACGACGCCGCCTACGCGTCGCATCTCGACGACCCGGTCGAGTTGGTAGCCGACGCTTTGGTAGCCTTCCGCGGCTATTCGCGCGAGGCCGCGCGCGAGTTTTTCAAGACCCCGTGGAATTGGGGATTGGTCGGTCGAGTCAGAAAGCTGCCCGGTGACGCCTTCGAACAAATCCGGCTGGAAATGAAGAGGGCCACCGGCTTCGACTTTTCTCCCGACCTTCCCGCGTTCCAGAATATCCACTATCTTTACGGCATGATTCACTACGCTAAACTACGGTGGGCGTTGCTGGTCGAGTACGATCTATGAAGAAAACCCTGGGACAGGTTCTTAAGGCGCGGCGCGAAGCACTCAGCCTCTCGCAGCGCGAGCTTGCGCGCCGGCTCGGCGTCAAGGCCAGTCACGTCGGCTATCTGGAGACCTGCCAGCGGCGTCCGTCGTTGTCATTGCTGAGCCGGCTGGCCGACGTAATGGGACTCGAACGCGAGCCGCTCTTTTTGCTGGCTCACCCGGAGGCCAAGGCCTTGCTCAGGCAGGCCGAGCCGGATGAAAAACCAGAGCCGGATCATTCCTGGCGCACTTTCTCCCGCAACAAGGGCCTCCTGATGCGCAACAAGGTCACCAAGGGCGAATTGCGGGTACTCTCGCAGGTCAACACGCTCGGCAACATCTCCTCGCCGCGCCATTATCTGTTCATCCTCAACGCGATCCGTCAGGCGGTCAACGAGGAGTAGCGGGCGGGCACTGACGAGAAATGAAGATCGATCTCGACCTCAAGGCCGGCTTCCTTCAGGGTCTCAAGCGCGAGCTCCTCGACCAGCTCAGCGCCGAGGAACGCGTCGTCATCGAGGTTTCGACCGGCGAGATGGGCAACAAGCCCGACGCCGTGAAGCTGGGATGGCTCAAGATGCGGACCAAGGAAACGTGGACCAAGCAGCGCTACGTCAAGTCGCTCGATCGGACCATCAAGAAGCTGCGCGACGCCGTCGCCGCCGAAACCGCCAAGAAGGAATAGCGCGCGCCGGTCTGAACGCGCCGGTCTCAGCGCTCGATTCGCGCGACGCGGCGCTTGCCGACTTCCAGCACCTTGTGCTCGCCGGGGACGAAGCGGAAGTTCACGTCGGTAATCGCCTGGCCATCGACCTTGACCGCGCCCTGCCCCACCAACCGCCGCGCTTCGGTGGTCGATGACGCAAAGCGCAACTGCTTCATCAGCTCGCAGATCCAAATCTCATCAACAACTTTATAGACCGGCGCTTCGTCCGGCACTTGCCGACGCTGGAACTTGGTCTCGAAGTAGTGGCGGGCGCGCAGCGCGGCTTCGGCGTCGTGATATTCGGTCACGATCCGCTCGGCCAGCCGCTTCTTGGCTTCCATCGGATGGATCGTGCCCGATTTGACGCCACGCCGCTCGTCCTCCGGCGCGCCGGTCAACAACTCGTAATAGCGATGCATCAGTGTGTCTGAAATCGACATCACCTTGCCGAACATGTCTTCGGGCTGGTCGGTGATCCCGATCGCGTTGCCGTAAGACTTCGACATCTTGTGCACGCCGTCGAGCCCTTCAAGCAACGGCATCGTCATCACCACCTGCGGAGGCTGGCCAAAGGCCCGCTGCAGTTCGCGTCCGACCAACAGATTGAACTTCTGATCGGTCCCGCCCAGTTCGAACGTCGGCGCGCAGCGCGACCGAATCGTAACCCTGGATCAGCGGATAGAGCAGCTCGTGGAGAAACAGCGGCTCCTGCGCGGCGAGGCGTTTTTCGAAGTCGTCCCGCTCGAGCATCCGCACGACGCTCAGGTTGGCCGCAATCCTGATTAGCTGGTCCACGCCGAGCGGGCGCATCCATTCGCTGTTAAAGCGGATCTCGGTGCGATTCGGGTCGAGGATCTTGAAGACCTGGCCACGATAGGTCTCCGCGTTGACGGTTATCTGCTCGCGGGTCAGCGGCTTTCGAGTCTCGGAGCGGCCGGTTGGATCTCCGATCATCGCGGTGAAATCGCCGACCAGGAATATCACCGTATGGCCGTCGCGCTGGAAATCGCGCAGCTTCTTGAGCACGACTGAGTGTCCCAGATGCAGGTCCGGCGCGGTGGGATCCATGCCCAGCTTGACCCGCAGCGGCAGGCCCTCGGCGAGCTTGGCGGCCAGCTCCGCCGACGAAATCACCTCGGTCGCGCCGCTGCTCAGTCGGGCCGCCTGCGCCTGGGCCTGGTCTTGCGTAGTCACCTCGCCGGTAAGCGTACAAGAAACCGCCGGCGCGGAGAACCCGGCACTGATGAGCGTCTTGAGCCATAACACCGGGTGTTATACATTGCAGGCGTAATGGAAAAACTTTCCGCGTGAGGGCGGATGCGGGTATTTAGAAGCAAAGCCTTCACGCGCTTCGCACGAAGCTCGAATCTCAGTGATGCGGCACTCTGCAAGGCTACCCATAGTATGGAGCGCGGCCTTATCGATGTCGATCTTGGGGGAGGTGTTGTCAAGCAGCGGATCGCCCGCCCGGGCAAAGGAAAGTCGGGCGGTTTCCGCGCCATGATTCTGTACAGGGCCGGCGCGCTAGCCTTCTTTGTCCACGGGTTCGCCAAGAGCGATCGTGAGAACCTTCGCGATGACGAGATCGTTGCCCTCAAGGCGCTCGCCTCGCAGATGTTGGCCTACGACGACAGAACGATCGCTAAAGCCGTCGCGTCCGGAGCAATTGTCGAGGTGATATGCGATGAGAAAACCCAAATCGTATCGTAGCCCCCTGATGGCCTCGATCCATGAGACCGCGGAAGGGCTCCGCAGAGCAGGTGTGATGGACAAAAGGACCATGCGCGAATTCGACGAGATGTGTCTGACGCGCGTAGATCCCCTGAAGCCGAAGGAAATTCGTGCTCTGCGTCTACGCGAGCGTGCCAGCCAGGCTCTCTTCGCGCGCTATCTTAACGTCACGACCGGCCTGATCAGTCAATGGGAACGGGGCGAAAAGCACCCGCGAGGAGCTTCGCTGAAGCTCCTGACCCTGGTCGCAAAGAACGGACTCGGAGCCGTCGCGTAGCTAGACTGGCAGCCCGATGAAAAATAGGTCGGTTCATGTAGAAGAGGACTCGAAGACCTTCGCGAAGCTCGTGTTTGAAGAGGAACTCGGTTTCACCGTCGAGTCGCTGCCTGTCCGTGCAAATCGGACCGCCGACCTGTACGTTCACGACGGATCGAGCGCCTATCTCGTTGAAGCGAGCGAGAAGAAGCCTTCACGGTTTTTCAGAGACCTCCATCGAAAAGCCTACGCCCGCGGCTACGCCACGGACACCAGAAAACTCGAGGTGTTTCGGCCTCTAAGCGACATCCTGCGAAACAAGGTTGATCAGCTGGCCCAAACCGCGACGCTCCGCCAAGCCGACTTCTCGATCGTGTTCCTCGCATGCCTCAACTACGAATCCGATGTCCTGCAGGACTTACTCTAGCTCACGGCTTACGGAGCAATCGACTTGACCTGCCTTTCTTTGACTCTCGACGCAGTCGATTTTCGGAGGTGCTATCATTTTGCTCCCTCTGTTTTCGCCGATGAACCCGGCTTAGACGCGGTTCTGTTCGCCACGGTAGCCGGTGGTCGTCTCTTTTCGAACGCCCGCGGCAAGAAGGCCGAGGCTTTTCGAGAGTGCAGACTGTATCGCCTTTTTGCACAACGTCACGCTTTGGTCGATCCGGAATCGGCCACCGATTCTCCGACCAGCCTGAGTTTGCCCGTCGGTGGCGACCAATGGCCTCGCGCGGAGAAACTAGAGTACATTCGGGCGCGCTTCCGCCTACTTGCAAACCCCGCGTCTCTACACCAGTTCTTAGGGTTGGTTTCGGTTCGTGGCGACCGCGGCAGACCCGACTAGGGCGACCTGATGAAGCGTTACGCGAGCCCGCAGCTCTGCCATCGGGCGCTGCTCAGGCGCGCTGGTTGAAACGGTTCATCGCCTTCGCCAGTCCTTCGAGGATGATGGCCTCGACCGCTTCGGTAGCGCGGGCGATGCTCTGCTGCATCAGAGCCGCCTCGCCTGGGCCGATCGGGGTCAGAATGTAGTCCTTGGTGTCGCGCTCGCCCTCTGGATGGCTGATTCCCACCCGCACGCGGATAAAGTCCGACGCACCGAGTGATTCGATCACCGATCGCACCCCGCGATTACCGGCGTCGCCACGGCCGCGCTTGATCTGAATCCTGCCGGCTTCCAGGTCGAGCTCATCGTGGACCACGATCAGCCGCTCGACCGGCACGCCGAAATACGACAGCAAGGGGCTCACGCACTCGCCGCTTAAGTTGTAGTAGGTCTGCGGCTTGATCAGAATCACCGACTCCGCGCCGATTCGAGCCTCGCCGTACAGTCCCTTGAATTTTTTTTGCGCTACGCCACAGTGCGCGGCTTCGGCAAGCCGATCGATCACCATGAAGCCGGTGTTATGCCGCGAGCCCATCCATCGCTTCTCCGGATTACCGAGTCCCGCCACAACCCATCGCGCGCGCTCGCGTGACTCGGATGGCGACGGCGGCTCCGGCTGGTCTCCGGGCCGAAATCTGCGGAACAGGCGGCCGATCCGGCTCATGTTAGCAGCGGCGCCTAGGCTGTCGAGAACGAATTGAATGGTGCCGGCAATGGGCGGATTTTCAGTGATGGAGGCATTAAACCTTGACCGTTTCGTGGGAGGGTGAACGAGTCGGTTCGCCAGCGTTCTCCTCGATCTCGACGGTACGCTCATCGATCGCGGTCAAGGCAATTATTTCCTATCACTTTACCAACTCGCCATCGGTATGGACCTGCGAGCCCGGCGGCCCAGCTTGTCAATAGTATACCGTTCGAGTCCGGTGCCGGGGCTTAGCGCGCTTGTACTCCGGCCGCTGACCGCGATTCCACAGCAGGTAGTCGATGTACATAGCGGTAGCCTCGGAACGACCCGCGTTACGGAACTGCTCGGCGATTAGCTCGGCCGCATAAAGCGCACAGGCCCGAATCTCTACTGCCTCCCTCGAGCCCGCGGGGATCAGGTCTTCGTGATCTATCCGCTCGGCCAGCACGCGGTCGTAGCCAAGGACGCCGTCTAGCCGCAGCACATGCGGGACCAAGTTATCGGCGAAAATCGTAAGATTACGCAAGTCACTGAACCGTCCGACGCCTTCGCCGCCGAAGGCCAAGGCCAGGTCAGCCGCTGTAAGTTGGGCGCGTTTGTAAAACGGAACACGGCGTCCTTCATGCGCCTCCACGTCGTCGAAGAACGGCATCTCGCGGAGCAGCCCGACGAGCTGTTCAGCGGAGCCTTGCGCGGTTTCGACCAAGGCTACGAAGCTCCGGCCATAACGCATTAACAGCAGTCGCCCCAGATCATTCAGCGCGCGGGCGAAGAGTCCCATTATTTCGGCGACCGGTTCTGTCAGCAGCTCTTGGCCGAACATTTCGGCGCAGTTGGCGGCCGACAGCGCTGCAAGTTGCTCCGCATGAATCGGTCCACGCGCACGGAAGTGCTCGGTTAGATGCGTAGCGATGGTGAAGTATCCAGATAGGCCTGGGCGCTTGCGCAGGTGTGGGAACCACCCGGAGCCAAAGTTGATGGTGTTGAGGGTAATGACGAAAGCCGCGGTGCCCTCTCCATGTCCGAGGTAGTGGTGCGCTGGGTCGAGCTTCGGCGCCGTCTCAGCGACCGGTAATGACAGGGCGTAGCCTGGGATGCGGTCATAAACGACGTGCACGCTTTTGGAGCGTTCAGCTACGCCTTGGCACGCGGCACGAATCTCATCAAAGAGGGTCATCGCGGGCGGCCATCTCGGGAAGCGGCGGCCGCCAGCAGCGGCTTGAGCGCCGCGAACAGGGCGGCCATCTGGCTCGGAGTCCCAATCGAAATCCTGAGCGCGTCGCGCAGCGTCGGAGTCGCGAAGTAACGCACCAGAATCCCGCGCGCGCGAAGTCCGGCCGCCAGCGGCGCCAGGTTCCGGCCAGCCATCCGCGCCATCACGAAGTTGGCCGACGAGACCGGCACCTCGAAGCCCAGCGCGCGCAGGCGTCCCTCGGTCAGCCGCCGGGTGCGTTTGACGCGCTCAACGTTACGGGCCATCCAGGCGCCATCGTCGAGCGCGGCGGCGCCAGCGGCGATCGCTACCCGGCTCAGATTGTAGGAATCCTTGACTTTCAGAAGATGCTCGATAACGCCCGGCGCGGCGGCACAGAACCCCAGGCGCATCCCGGCCAGCGAGAATGATTTCGAGAGCGAGCGCAGGACCAGCACATTGGAGCGCCGCCGGACCAGCTCCATCGCGTTGCGGTCGGCGAAGTCCACGTAGGCCTCGTCGATCGCCAGCAGGTTGCGTCCCAGCGCCTGCGCGAGAGCATCGAGACTATCGAGATCCACTAGCGTTCCGGAGGGCGAATTCGGATTGCAGACGATCGTGAGCCGCGCCCGCGCCCGCACCAATGAATCGACCGGCAGCCGGAAGTCACTGGGAAAAGGGATCGCGACCACCCTGGCCTGCTGGATTTCCGCCAGCGTGTCGTAGAGCGAGTACGTGGGCGTCGCGTAGGCGACCTTGTCGCCGCGGCCGAGGACGCCACGGAAGAGCATCGTCAGCAATTCGTCCGAACCGTTGCCCGCCAGGATCATCGATACGGGGAGACCGCAGCGGCGCGACGCGGCGGCGATAAATTCGTCGGCGCGCGGCGGTGGATACAACCGGAGCGCATCCTTGGCCATCGCTCGCGCCACTGCGCGCTTGACACGCGGTGACGGCGGGTACGGATTCTCATTGGTATTGAGCTTGATCAGCCGCTCGCCCGGCCTGGGTTGCTCGCCCGGAACGTACGGCGCCATCTGCGCTATCGCCGGCCGGAAGCTGTCTGCGGCGCTGCGTTCGCTGCTCGAATGCGCTTGGCGTTTCGCGGAAGTGAGATTCACAGGCTAAATCCTTCAGTCGAGCGGAAGAGTAACTCGCGACCCGGAACGAGACGAGCGATAGCAGGCCTCGACCGCTTCGACGGCGCGCATCCCATCGACTCCGTCGGGGCACGGGGCGACCTCGCCGCGAATCGCCGCGACAAAGGCCGCCGCGAGCGCGCGGCTGGGGGCCGCAAAATCGTGCGGGTCGAAGCGTCGCAGGATCTCCTCGCGCGAGTAGCCGGGAACAGCCGTGCCGTCAGCGCGCTGAATTGCGATATCCAATCGCGGATAGCCGGCCATCATGCGCCCTTCCGAGCCGTAAATTTCGAGGGCCCCCAAGCCGGGCCGGCTGTTCCAGCTCGCTTCGATCACGCCGCTCGCGCCCGAGCGGAACTCGACGAGCATCGCGCCGTGGTCTTCGACGTCGATATTGGTTCGCAGCGCGGCGACGCGGCCGATCACCGCGGCGATTTCGCCCATCATCCAGATCGCGAGGTCCGCGACATGCACGCCTAGGTCGAGCATCGCGCCGCCCCCCGCTTCTTCGCGCGAGTAGAACCAGTTCTGGCCGGGCGCCCAGAATTGCGGTCCGCCATGCGAGAGCCGAGCGCGGATGAAGTGCGGCGCGCCAATCGCGCCCGCCTGCAGCGCCTCCTTCACGATCCGCTCGAGCCCGGAGTACCGGCGCTGCATCGCAACCATCAGGATACGCCCCGATGTTTTCGCAGCCGCGACCATCCGGCGCGCTTCGGCGACCGTCGGCGCCATCGGCTTTTCGACCAAGACGTGGCATCCAGCCGCTAGCGCTTTGAGCGCGAACTCGCAGTGAAGCCGATTCGGCGTGAAGATTCCCACCGCGTTGGGACGCTCCTGGGCAAGCATTTGATCGAAGTCGGTGTAAACGCGCGCGCCCAGGCTTCGCGCCACAGCTTCGGCTTTCGCCGCGGTGCGGCTCTGCACCGCGACGATTTCGACTTCCGGGATTTTCGCGAACGCGGGGATATGAGCTCGCTCGGCAATCGCCCCGGCGCCTGATATTGCGAGCCTCAACATGCGGGACCGATTTGTCGATTGGCGAGCGCGCTACGCAGGCGGGATCGCCTGGCAGGCCGTCGGGGCGCAGCCTGCTACCTGCTCCCGCCTCCCGCCTTTCGCCGGGCAGCACGCGCCGCCCTGGGATCGATTCTGAGGCCGCGGTCCCAGAGGAATTCGGGTTCGGCGAGCAGCCGGGCAACCCAGCGCGATTGCACGAACAGGTGGTCGCTCAGGCGGTTGATATAGATGAGCAAGTGATCGTTGATTGGTTCTTCGCGCTTGAGCGCCCAGCAAACGCGCTCCGCGCGGCGGCACACGGTGCGCGCCTGATGCAAAAACGCGTTGAGCATTCCGCCACCGGGGAGGGTGAACGACTTGAGCGGTTCGAGCTTTTCCTGCATCCGGTCCATCTCGTGCTCGAGCTGCGCGGTCTCCGCCTCGCTCATCTTGTGCATCCCCTCGTATTCCGCGTCCGCCGGCGTGGCGAGCTCACTGCCGACGTCGAAGAGCTCGTTCTGGATGCGGCGTAGCATCTCGGAGTACCACTCGTGATGGTCGCCGAGCGCCTGGGCGTATTGGGGAAGCAGCGTGCGGACGATTCCGATGATCGTGTTCAGCTCATCGATCGTGCCGTAGGATTCGAGTCGGCCGCTTTCCTTGGGCAAGCGCGCGCCGCCGACCAGCGCCGTGAGACCCTTGTCGCCGGTGCGGGTGTAAATCCGGGTGAGCCGAATAGCCATTTTATATTCCCACTTTCTTGCGCAGCGCCTGGTAAGAGTTCTGGCCAACTTCATCGGAGACCGGCAATCCCGCGTCGCGCCATCCCTTCACTAGCAGTTGTCCGCCGGCGCCGCGCTGGCCGCCGAAGCCGCCGCGCACGTTGGTGAGATCGCTATAGCCGACCTGGTCGAGCATATCGCAGGCGCGCTGCGAGCGCCCGCCGGCCATGCATCCCACCACCAGCTTCTTGCCCTTTGGGAAAAGCTTCTCTGCCATCAGCAGGAATTCGGCGTTGACCTCGAACTGGCCGGGCCCCTTGATGAAGACCACCGGAATATTGACCGCGCCTTCGGGATGGCCGTTGGCGAACTCGTCTTCGGTGCGCACATCGAGGTAGAGCGCGTCGGGATTGTGCTGGAGGATCTCATGAGCCTGAGACGGCTCGACCTGGGTTATCGGCATCGTCATCACCCTTGGTAACTGATTTCGCAGCCTGCCCCCGCGCGGCTGATTCAGCGCGCGAACGCCATCAGCTTAGCAGAAAGCGATCGTGATCGGGGCTACGGGTTGCGGTTTCCGTAGCGCTCGTAATGGACCATCTCGGAGCGTTTCTTGAGCGGCCGAGACTGCGGCGGGCTGGCCGGGTCCGGATAGCCAAACGGCAGGATCGTGAAGACCGGCCAATCCTCCGGGACCTTGAGCAGCGCGGCGATTTTGTCGCGATCGAAATTGCCGACCCAGCAGGTGCCCAGACCCAGCGCCCAGCCGGCGTTGGCCATGTTCTGCACCGCCTGAGCACAATCCACGTCGCCCCATCGCGCATTGTTGCGATCCTTCAGGACCGCGATCGCGGCCGGAGCGTCGGCCAGGAAGCGGCCGGTCGAGCACAGGGCGCCGAGCTGGCTGAGCGCGGCTGCGTCGCGAATCACGATGAACTGCCAGGGTTGCAGGTTGCGGGCGCTCATCGCATGCCGCCCCGCCTCGACGACTTCCCGCAGCTTGTCGAGCTCCACCGGCTGCTTCGCGAACGTGCGCTGCACGCGCCGCTCCAGGATCGTTTTTATCGCGTCCATGATGCTCCCCCCGATGCCATAGGTAGATTTGAAACCCGACTCAGCCGCGGCGGTAGACCGCGAATTCCTCTTCGAACTTCGCCGCACGCTCCTGGGCCGATGCCAGCCGCTGCGTGCGGAGCAGGAACTGCACCAACTCCTCATGGCCTGCCTGTCCCGCGGGGCTGACGACTTCGACCAGCTCTTCGATCAGGCTGGGAAATTTCTCGCTGGGGATGTAGTAGTGCGCCCAGCCGAAGTTGCAATGGCGATGCAGGATTTTTGCGATCGCCTTTTCCAGAGTCTCACGTGTGGTCATTCAACATTCCCGGTATCGGCAAATTACGCGACGACCGTAGCTTCCCCCCGTAAATCTTGCAGACCTGTCGGCGCCGGACAAGCGCCCTGCCCTACGCGGACTTTTCCAGCTTGCCCGTCGCGGTCGGTTCTTCTTCCGCCCACTTGATCTTGCGGTAGTCGAACTTGAGGTCTTCGATCACGTTGAACTTGACGATCTCGAAGTAGGGCGAAAGATCGAAGTCGCGCGGCGTGATCAGCGTCGGCGAGACCCGGCGCAAAACCCCGTAGCGGCGGGCGTCGGGCCGTGAGATCAGGCGGCGCAGGCCGCTCTGCCGGGTCTGCGAGGAATCCAGCGGCAGCTCCTCGAAGCTCGGCACGATCGGGAACTTCACATACTCAAAGCATTCGGCGATCATGCTCGAGCAGATCACCCGGGTCGGCTCACCGCTGCCAAACTGCAACGCCTTGCGCCGAAAGCGCCGGGGAACGAGGGTGACCGGCAGGAAGTAGCGCGCCAGATCGATCACGTTACGAACGTCGTAGTTGGCGCCGACCGCAAGCATCGCCTCGTCGACCACGCGCTTCAGATCGCCGCTGGCCAGGTTGTACGGGCGGCAGACGCGCAGGTTGAAATGGCGATACTTGCTAATCGGCGAGTAGACGACGCCGCTTTCGACGAGCGCTTCAACGACCAGGCTGCTGGCGTCATCGCCGAACTGCTCGATCAACTTTTTCTTCAGTTCGGGATCGTGCCGGAGCGGCTCGTCGCCGACGTAGAGCGCCGCGTGAGACCATGAGCTCTGCGTGAGGTACTTGATTACTTCGCTGATCCGCTCGTTGCCCTCGACCAGCATTACGTCGCCTTTGCGGATAAAGCGCTTGAGGTTCCCGATGTCGTTGGGGAGGAAGAGCGTGTAGCGACGGAGCGGCTTGGTGAGCAGGCCAATCGCAAAGCTGCCCAGCTTGTTCCGGAGATAAGAGACCGGGTTCAGCCGCCTGAACCACGACCTCATTCGCGAAGTCGCGACTCTAGGGACGCCAGCGCTCATCCAGCCCCAATATACGAGCCTAGGCCGGGAAATGACAAGCGCAGGCCCTTTGGACGCCCGTAATTGACGCTCTGCCGGTCAATCGGCGCCGACCGCCGGATTCGCCGCCTGTTCAGCCCTCGAACGAGCCGATAATCCCGTAAAATGGCACACTTAGCGTCGATTGCCCGGCGTCGTCGGTGCGGATCGCGAGGCTGCCGCGAAGCTGGCCGTCGGGGGTGTTTTTGCGCAACTCGACGGTAATCTTGTATTCCTTGCCAGGCCTGACGGGCTCGACGCTGGCGATCACGCTCTGATCGGTGCTCGACACTCCCAGCACATTGACGGCGTGCGATCCCTCGTTCGTCAGGCGCAGGATCCGCACAACGCTCTGCTTGCTCGGCACGATTCCGAACGAAACCTGGGCGGGATTGAGAGTGAGATCGCCGGTTACGATGCCCGAGACGTGAACCTGAATCGGATGGCGATTGTTGACGACATCGATCGAGTCGTCAAACTGGCCGATCGGCATCGACTTGAGCAGTGTCACCGTAAGCGTCGCGCTCTTGCCGTCTTTGCGCGGCACCGAGCTGACTTTGATATTGGGGCTGGTGTTCGACAGCGGCCCAACGCTGAAGCCCTTCGCGTTTTTCACCAGATCGCTGATCACGACCTCTTTGGTCATCGCCACGCCCTGATGGACCTTGCCGAACATCACGTCGGCGGGCGTCGCTTCGACCTCAACCTCAACGTTGCCCTGCAACGTCATCAAGGCGTTGGGAGTGGCCGGATCGTTGGTGTAAACGGTGATAGTGCGCTCGCGATGGCCCTTCTGGAAATGCGTATCGAAAGTCACCGCGACCTGGCTCTCTCCGCCCGGTGGAACGCGATTGATGCTGGGCGCTGCCGCGGTGCATCCGCATGACGTTTTGACGCCGTTCAGAATAAGGTCCTTGGTCCCGAGATTCTTGATCGCAAAGGAATGCGTGACGTGCTGGCCTTCCAGCACCGTGCCGAAATCATAGACCGGGTTGACGACCTGGGCCTTCGGCCCTGAGGACGCCGCAGCTTGCGCCGCCGGGTTCGACGATTGCGCCCAGCAGGGGCCTGCGCCCGCGGCGGCTGCCAATGCGAGCAGAATGGCGAAGACACGGATTCCAAGGTTGCGCGAAATCAGCGTCATAGCGGGGCTCCAGTGAATCGGTCGCGAATGGTTGATTCGATCACAGTATCAATTATATCACGGCGCGCGGCGGTGCGGCGTTCAAGAGACCTTGCGCTGCGACGGCGGCTCGGATGCGACTTCGTAGCGGCTTAAGAAGTCGGTGGCGAAGTCGCCTTTGCGGAAATCGGGATCGTCCAGAATCCGCAGATGGAGCGGGATATTGGTCTTGATCCCGTCGATCACGTATTCGCGCAGCGCCGCCTTGGCCCGCGCGATCGCGCCGGGGCGATCGGCGGCGTGTGCGATCACCTGGGCGACCATCGGGTCGTAATGGACCGGCACCCGATAGCCGTCGTAGAGCGCGGTCTCGACCCGCACGCCGAGCCCGCCGGGTGAATGATGGTTGGAGACCACGCCGGGCGACGGCAGATGCGCGTCAGGATCTTCGGCGTAGACGCGGCACTCGATCGCCGAGCCGGTAAACCCGATCGCGCGTTGCTTGCAGCCCAGCGGCTCGCCGCCGCCAGCCGCAGGCTCTCCTTGATCAGATCGATTCCCGTCACCATCTCGGTGACGCCATGCTCGACCTGAATCCGGGTGTTCATCTCGATAAAGTAAAAGCGGCCGTCGCCGGCCAGCAGAAATTCGACCGTGCCGGCGTTCGAGTAACCGACCACTTGCGCCGCTCGCACCGCGGCCTTGCCCATCTTCTCGCGCATCCGGGCGGTCAATACCGGGCAAGGCGCTTCCTCGAGCACCTTCTGATGGCGCCGCTGGATCGAGCAATCGCGCTCGCCGAGATGAATCAGGTTACGGTTCAGATCGGCGAGGATCTGGAATTCCACGTGGCGCGCGCGTTCCAGATATTTCTCCAGGTACATCGTGCGCGATCCGAAGGCGGCCTCGCTCTCGGCGCGGGCGAGCGGAAACAGCCGCGCCAACTCGGCGGCATCGCGCGCGATCCGCATCCCCTTGCCGCCGCCGCCCGCCGCAGCCTTGATCAGCACCGGAAAGCCCAGCACTTTCGCCGCGGCTTCGGCGTCGCGGAGCTCGGTGATACCCTTGCCTTCGCTGCCGGGCAGGACCGGCACGCCGGCGCGCTTCATGATCCGGCGCGCACGGGGCTTGTCACCCATCAGGCGGATATGGCGCGCGCGCGGGCCGACGAAATTCAGGCCCGAACGCTGGCAGGCCTCGGCGAAGTCGCCGTTTTCGGACAGAAAGCCGTAGCCCGGATGCACCGCGTCGGCGCCCCAGGTCAGCGCCGTGCTGATGATCGCCGGGATATTGAGGTAGCTCTCCTCGGCGGCGGCAGGCCCGATACATACCGACTCGTCCGCCATCCGAACGTGGAGCGCGTCGCGATCGGCAGTCGAGTAGACTGCCAGCGAGGGGATTCCGAGCTCGCGGCAGGCGCGAATGATCCGGATTGCGATGGTGCCGCGATTCGCGACCAGCAGCTTTCTGAACATCGATGCTCTACTCGACCGCCATAATCATCAGCGGCTGCCCGTACTCGACGGGCTGGGCATTCTCGCACAGAATCTTCACTACTACTCCGGCCACTTCGGCCTCGACCTCGTTGAGCATCTTCATCGCTTCAATGATACAGAGGCCCTGGCCTTTGCGCACCGGGCTGCCTTCTTCGACCAGCGGGGCCGCTCCCGGCGATGGCGAGCGATAAAACGTACCGACCATCGGGCTGGTAATCATCACCTGATTCGGCGCCAGCTCCGGCTTCGCCGCGGCGGTGCCGGGTGCGGCTGGCCCCGACGGACGCGGCTGCACGCGCTTCGCTTTGCGGGCCGGCTCCAGGGCCGATCCGATCTCGTCGGCGCCGGCCGCGTGATTGTCCCGCGAGCCGCGCACCAATCGAACCTTGCCCTTCTTATCCTCGATTTCGAGCTCGAGGCAGTCCGTGCTCTTCCATCAGGGCGATCAGCCCCTTTATTTCCCGCGGTTCCATTGTATGCAGCTCGATCGAAGGCTCTCTCGGGATGGCGCGCCGCAGGTCACGCGGCGCAGCCGCCTCAGGCGCCGACGCTCCGCGCCGCCTCGACCAGGCTCCGAATCGCGCGCAAGCCGAGCGTGTAGCTTTCGGGACCGAAACCCATGATCCGGCCGTGGACTACGTCGGCCAAAAGCGAGCGATGGCGGAAACGTTCACGCCGGTAGATGTTGGACAGATGGATCTCTACGACCGGAACATCGAGCGCCAGCACCGCGTCGCGAATCGCGACGCTGGTATGCGTATAGCCGGCCGGGTTGATCATCAGCGCGTGCACGCGGCCGCGCGCTTGCTGGAGGCGGTCGATAATCGCGCCTTCGCTGTTGGACTGGAAAGTCTCGACTTCGAGCGCCAACTCCTTGCCCAGCTCGCGCAAGCGGCGATCGATCTCGACCAGCCGCGTGCGGCCGTAGATCTCGGGCTCGCGCTCGCCGAGCAGATTGAGGTTGGGACCATGCACCACCAGCACCGTCGCGGGCTTGCCCGGACGCACGGTAGCCGCCGCGCGCGTCGAAGGCAGCCCTCTAAGCCTCGTCACCATCCCGGTTGGTCTCCCCGTATAGAATTCTATCGTCTGGAGGGCTTCCAGCGCGAGAGGCCAGTGTGGTAGTCGCCCGCCTGACGAATCGGAGCCGGCGCGAAATCTACCAGCAAGCATTGCGCGCCGGGCTCGTGGGCAAGAACCCGCGGCCAACTGATGCCGCGGAAAAGAAGCTGATCGACAAAGGCGAAGCCCGCCAGTACGTCGCCGACCTTCTCAACGTGGGCCGCTCGACGCTTTATCGGGCGCTTGCGCCCTGATCGCTCGACGGCAACTAGCTTTTCATCATCGCCTTGACTGCGGCTTCTCTCACCGCATCCTCGTTAGCAGGCCCCGAGTTTGGAGGCGCTGCGTTCCTAACCGCGCAATCCCTCGCGACGCTTCGGTCGAAGTCAAACATATGACTGCACGACTCGCAGACGAGCCACGGTGAAGTGTGAGCCGCTTGCCTTCCAGGCATCGTCATCAATAACAAACTGCTTTGAAGTGGGTCCTGTGCCTTTCTCAAAATATACAGCCAATAGCGGCTGTTCGTGGCTACTTGGGTGGTTGTCAAGGCGTAGCCGTTTGTTCTCCACATTGTAGAACTGCACACGTCGCACTTTAACTGCTCATCTTTTGGAGCCGGCGGATTGCCCTTCCTCGCGTGCTGCGCGACTCCGAGAAGTAAACATCACAACATAGCCATTTGGTTCAACAGGCTCGCATGCAATTGGGATGTTTGCGCTACCGGCCACCGTGAGGGCCATGCGGTCCTCATCCTCGATTCTCTCGCCATTGGCCGCCAGCCCGGCGGCCACAGCTTGCACCCGTTTGGGATTGCGGGCAGACTCCTGGTCTGGAAACCACAAGCCTCGGACCACTCTCGCCTCATCCCTTACGATGCCGAACATTGGGCCCTTTTCAATTGTTAGTTTCATCTGAGCCTCCCGCGTCGGAACCGCATCTGGCGTGGCTCCCTTCTCGGTCAGCGCCAGCGCTTTAGCCGCATCGCCACGCGATGCCGCGATGCCCAAGTCTGGAGCTGGTGCTTGCGACGCCTGCACCAATAAGGCTCTGATCTCGGCGTGCCCTCCTTCCGTCGCCGCATCCAGCGCAGTCCCGCCGTCGTTCGCCTTGGCATTGACGTTGGCCCCCTTGGCCAGCAGCGCCTGCACCACCTCGAAGTGGCCATTGACGGAGGCCACCATCAGCGCGGTCCTGCCGTCGTTCGCCGTTGCATTGACCTCGGCCCCATAGGCGAGCAGCGCCAGCGCCACCTCGCGATGGCCCTCCTGGGAGACCCCCATCAGCGCGGTCGCGCCATTGTTCGCTCTGGCATTGACGTTGGCCCCCTTGTCGAGCAGCGCCTGCACCATCTCAAGGTCGCCGTGGAAGGAGAACTCCATCAACGCGGTCACGCCAGTGCTGTACTTGGCATCGAGGTCGGCGCCCTTGGCGAGCAGCACCTGCACCACCTCGCGGTGGCCTTTCAGGGATGCCCCCATGAGCGCGAGCGCGGTCAAGCCGCCCTCCGTCTTGGCATTGACCTCGGCCCCCTTGTCAAGGAGCGCCTTCACCACCTCGGGGTGGCCTTCTCGGGAGGCCCGTATCAGTGCGGTCGCGCCGTCGTTCCGCTTGGCATTGACGTTGGCCCCCTTGTCGAGCAGCGCCTGCACCACCTCGAGGTGGCCGTCCTCGGAGGCCATAATCAGCGCGGTGGAGCCAGATTGGCTCTCCTTGGCATTGACGTTGGCGCCCCTGTCGAGCAGCGCCTGCACCACCTCGCGGTGGCCGTTCCCGGAGGCCCCCCACAGCGCGCTCGTGCCGTCGCTCAGCCTAGCGTTGACCTCGGCCCCCTTGGCGAGCAGCGCCCGCACCACCTCGCCATCGCCACGCCAAGAGGCCCAAAACAGCGCGGTCGCCCCAAAGCTCGTCTTGGCATTGACCTCGGCCCCCTTGTCGAGGAGCGCCTGCACCACCTCACCATGGCCGTTGAAGGAGGCCCTCGTCAGCGCGGTCGCGCCGTCGTTCCTCTTGGCATTGACGTTGGCGCCCCTGTCGAGCAGCGCCTGCACCACCTCGCGGTGGCCCTGCTCGGAGGCCGCCATCAGCGCGGTCACGCTGTCGTTCCCCCTAGCGTTGACCTCGGCCCCCTTGGCGAGCAGCGCCCGCACCGCAGCCGCATCACCACGACCCGCCGCATCCAAGAGATCGACCTGCAACTGGCGTTTCGTTGCCCCCGCCCGCTTCTTGGCTTCTTCGACCTGGCACCTTTCCGCTTCGGCCCGCGCGTCAGTCTCCGACTTCAGGCGAGCCGAACAAGCCTTGCACACCATGGTTTGCGGATCGACGCTTGCTCCAGCCGGGGCCGGCGCCGCATCGCGCGTCCGCCTTCCGCAGGCTCCGCACTTTGTTCCGAATAGAGACCAACTCATCGATTAACCAGGATTTCCGTATAGCCTCCGACTCCAGCTCGCGGTATAGACCGAACACCCTTCCTCTGCAAGGGTTTAGCCGGTTTTGGTCCACTGCCTTTCCAGGGGCGCCGGGAGGGGTCGGTTTCGCATCTGGTGGGCACGCAACGCCCAGAAATAGGCCGTTTTCAGAGTGGTTCCGCAAACACTTTTCCCGCTGCCCCAACGTGGTCATCGAAATCTGCTCCGCTCTGCAGTCGCCTTATCCCGCTGGCGAAGCTCGTTCCTTCCCGACGACCTCAAGTTTTGCCTTTCGTCCCTGCCGAAAACGCCCCGATGGAGCCGTGTCTTCGGGGCTTAACCGTTCCTCAAAACTTTCGGTTGATAATATTCCGCTGTAAGCAGCAACGGTGAGTTTCTCGTCCCCCGCAACAATCCGGCGCTTGTTCGTCCACCCAACGCCGAGGCCCAATTGCATGGCCGGGCGCGCCGGGGGTTTCTACATGTGGATGCCGTGCCCTATCGGTCGCGAAGCCGTGCCGCCACGACGATCTGCACGCGATCAGACACAGCCGGTGGGCGCGGAACTACGCCGTGGAGAGGCTGCGCGCCTTGTTTTCTGGACCACGCCGGATGATCCCCTTTCTTTTGGCAACGTATCGCTTTACGCCGAGTCCGCGCTCCGCTTTGCGCGCCTGAGCCAAATCGAAAGCAAGCTGCATTCGCATCAGGTGTTCCATTTTCGGCCCAAACGCCTTCTCGACCCTCAAGCCCATCGCACTCGTAAGAGCTGTTTTGCCGTTCAGCAGGCTCGAAAGCGCCTGCCGCCCGACACCGAGAACCTTCGCGGCCCCGGTTACTGTCAGTCCGAGAGGCTCAATCACCTCGCGGCGGATTAAACCGCCGACATGCGGGGGATTCTTCATCGCCATAACTCCCAATGCCTCCTTCAGTGATAGTCAACAAAATCGAGATCGAATGCGTCACCTTCCTCAAACCGAAAGATCACTCGCCAGTTTCCGCTCACAGTCACGCTCCAAAACCTCTTCAGTTCCCCTTCAGCGGATGCAGTCGCCAGCCTGGGAATAATCCAACTTCTTGCGGGTGTGCCGCCTCGTCGATCGCCAGCAGGATGTCGGAGATTTTCTCCACCAGGGCCGCTGGAAGATCCCGGCCGTCCCCGCTTCTGTACAGGCGCCGCAAACCTCGGTGCCGAATCGACCGAATACCCATCTAAAAATACTATCGCCTGTCGCGCGACAGGCGTCAAGCTATATTTCGTTGGCGCGCCTGCCTGGCGTGGCTCTCATTCCCGCGCGCGTGTCCGGCGCGCGCGAGAGCCTGTCCTGAGCCCTGCGAAGGAAATCTCGGATTCCGGGACCCTTCGCGCGGCATCGCTCCCGGCGCATGCCTCGCGCGAGGGTGACAGACAGCTAATCGGTTTCCGGCTCTTTGCCTTTTCGGGCGCCGCGCAGCGCTTCCTGATAGATTTCGCGCCGGCTGCGATTCGTCAGGCGGGCGACTACTGCGCTCGCTTCTTTGAGCTTCATCCCGGTCTCCAGCAACTTTTCGATCGTGACCTCGCCGGGTTCCGAATCGGATTCCGTCGCCGCTTCGGACGCGCCCTCGACTACGATCGTAATTTCGCCCAGCACTTCACCCCCGGCAAAATGGCGAGCCAGCTCACCCAGCGTGCCGCGAATCACCTCTTCGTGAGTCTTGGTAAGTTCGCGAAGTACGACTGCACGGCGCTCTGTGCCGAAAGCCGAGGCCATCGCATCGAGCGTCGCGCCCAGCCGTCGCGCGGCCTCGAAGAAGACCATCGTACGATCTTCCCGGCGCAACGCGCCGAGCAGTTTGGTTCGCGCGGCAGCCTTCGAGGGGATGAAGCCCTCGAACGTGAATCGATTCGAGGGCAAGCCCGCGATCGATATCGCCGCCGCCACGGCCGACGGTCCCGGCACCGCGGTTACGGTAATTCCGGCCTCGATCGCCGCGCGCACCAGCCGAAACCCCGGGTCGGAGATCACCGGCGTGCCTGCGTCCGAAACCAGCGCGATCGCGGCGCCGCCCCTAAGCCGCTCGACCAGCTCGGCGGCGCGGCGCTGCTCGTTATGCTCGAAGTAGCTCGACATTGGAGTACGCACACCGATCGCGGCGAGCAGCCGGCCGGTCCTGCGCGTGTCTTCGCACGCGATCAAGTCGGCCTGCTGGAGAATGCTCTTCGCGCGCGCGCTCAGGTCTTCGGGATTTCCGATCGGCGTCGCAACGATGTAGAGAATGCCGGCCGCTTTCTGAATGCTCCCTATCTCCCCCAATCGCGCGCGTAGCGGAAATCACGGTCGATGGTCCGCTCGGAGAGTTTCGCGATCACCGGCATGCGCCGCTTGAACTGCGAGTTGCGCACCATCTCGCTCACCCGCCGCACGAAATGCTCCGGAAATCCGCTCTCCAAGAGCTCCTCGTCCGAGTAGCGCCGATCGACCATCAGGAACAGCAGCTCATCGACCTGCCGGTAGCTGAAGCCCAACTCGCCTTCCGAGGTCTGCCCGACCCAGAGATCGGGCGACGGATCCTTGCTGACGATCGGCTCCGGCACGCCGACTTCGGCGGCCAGCGCCCACACCTGGGTCTTGTAGAGATCGCCGTTGGGATTCACGGCCGACGCCATATCGCCGTAGAGCGTGCCGTAGCCGAGCAGCAGCTCGGTCTTGTTGGAGGTCCCGAGCACCAGTCCGCCGAAGTCCGCGGAATGGTCGTACAGGATCGTCATCCGCTCGCGCGCCATCTTGTTGCCGCGCCGCAGCCGGCCGGCGTCGGGAAAGCGCTCGAAGTAGGCATCGATCTGCGGACTGATCTCCACGCTGATGGTCTTTATTCCGGCGCAATCGGCGAGCAATCGCGCGTGCTCCAGACTCTCCTTGCTGGAGGTCTTGTACGGCATCATGATGCCGAGCACATTTTCGGGACCGAGCGCGTGCGCGCCGAGCATCGCGCTCAGGCTCGAATCGACGCCGCCTGAGACTCCCAGCACGGCGCGCTTGACACCGACCTTGTGAAACTCGTTGCGGATGAATGCTACCAGCAGTTTGTGAACCAGCGGGGCGTTGATTTCAGGACGCGGATAGTCGCCGCGCGATTTGGCTGCGATCGCCATCGCGCGCTAGCCCCGGCCCTTGCGCGATCGCCGGGCCGCTGCCGCCGGCGCCGCCGGCGCCGCGATCGCATCGCGCTCGGCGCGCGCGCCCACAAAACCGCTCTCGCCGGCCGAGCGAATCCGGATCAGCTCGTTGATCGTGAGATCGAGGTCCTCATCGCGCATCATGGTTGAGGAAATCCGCTTGCGCCGCACGCGCCGCATCTCCACTTCGCCGATCGCGATCGCAGGTTCGTAGTACGGCGCCTTGCAGACCGCAGTGCCGAACGGGTCGACCAACTCCGAACCACCCCAGAAGCCAACGCCGTCCTCAAAGCCCACGCGGTTGCAATACGCTATGAACACGCCCCAGGTCTCGGCGTGAAAGCGCGTCAGCTTCTCCCAGTAGAGCGCGTTCTCGGGCAGCTCCTGCTTGCTCATCCCCCAGATCGGGCTGGAGGAGACGCAGATGATCGAAAGCGCGCGGTCGGCGGCGATCGTATAAACCGTGGAGGGATGCCACATGTCCTCGCAGATCAGGATGCCGAGCCGGCCGAAGCGTGTATCGAAAGCGCGCAGCGCGCGGCCGCGCGCGAAGTAGCGCTGCTCGTCGAACAGCCCGTAGGTCGGCAGGTAGCATTTGCGATGGACGTGGCGGAGCTCGCCGCCCTCGAAGTACAGCGCCGAGTTGTAGAACAGCGAGTCGGCCGATTCCTCGACCATCCCGACCACGATCGCGATCCGCCGGCTCAGCTCGCGCAGCCACTTGAGCTCTTTCGAGTCGGCCCGCAGCGCCATCGCCGGAACCTGGTCCTTCAGGAAGTACCCGGTAAGGCTGAGCTCCGGGAACACCACCAAATCCGCGCCGGCGGAACGCGCCGAGGCGATTTGCTCGCGGATAATCTCGCGGTTGGCGGCCAGATCGCCCAGGCGCGGATTCACCTGCGCGAGCGCGAGCGCGTACTTGTCCAGCGACATAGCGTCATCCTGACGCAAAGTCGCCGGACAAGCAAGACGAGCGCACCGCTCGTGCAGTGGAGAGCGATCTGATCAGCGTCAGCGCGCCGCTTTGCGCCTGCGGCCACGCCGTAGGCGCAAAAGAATGTCAGTCCCGGAATTCCGTTTTCTGAGAGAACTACGCGTTTGATGAAGGCATACCCGCTGCTGCCGCCGCAAAGCCATTTGACACCCCCGCTGCGGGCAACCTGCTGCAGGCAATGATGCTGGCCTATTCCAACCACTTTTGGCAAAACCGGCCAGTCATTTCAAAACCGGCCACTTGGGGATCGGTGGGTCGCATCCGGCAATCCGGCTGATAACCGGGCGGGTCTTTTCTCGCGGGAGCATCTTCCGTGGACAGTTTGATAAGGGGCGGGAAGGCGTGCGAGGCTGGCGGCATCTCGGATATCGAGGAGCTTGCCAAGTTCATGACGTTTCAGATTGCGTTTATCGCCGAAGATGGGTGGGTATTGGCCAGCGATACGCGGGCGTATCATCCCGCGTTCGTGCGAACGCAGAGGGAACCGGCGATGCAAGTGGCGGTTCTTTCACCGACCCGCAAGATCGAGAATTGCGAAGAGTCGAAGTTCATCTACGCTTTTTCCGGCGGAGCCTTTTCGCAAGAGACGGGGGTTATCCTACGGAAGTTGGCTCCGCAATTCAGTCCATCCCAGAGGAAGGAACTCTTGATAGCGGCGGTTCGGGAGTGCAGGAAAGTGCGCCCTAATGATCAAGAGGGAGGCGAGTCGCTGATCGTGGTGTTTCGAGGTCCGCAACCGGAATTGTGGACGCTCGATATCGATCATGTTCAGCCCAAAATCGAAACTCAATGGGGCTGGGGGGGCGGCGGTAGCCTAGCTTTGTTATTCCCACAATGTTTTTATGCGCGTCGCCCCGCAGCCGATCTGAAACGGCTTGCGGCATATTCGGTTATCGTTGCTGGACTATGCAACCCGACCGTCGTAGACGGTCTCGAAATATGGTCGGGGAGCGGTGATCAAATTATCCAACAAGCCGACGAACTAGAACTCCGTGATCTAACTAAGCACGCCCTGCACGTGCATGAACGCATCAAGAGCATGATAGTTGGCACAGATATCGCCATGCCGCTGCCTTAGCGCTCACGTTTCGGACTCACCTTACCGCCTCGGATCACGATTGGCCGGAACGGCTTGTAGCCGGGTCGCAGCGTTGTCGGCTGCGGCGGCTTCGGCAATGGCGGCACGTCGCTTGGCTCCAGCGCCGCGTTGATAAGCTCGCCGACGCTCCAGATGTGATCAGTCACGCCCAGCGCCATCGCGGGCGTGTAACGCAGCGTCTCATGCACGCGGCAGAAATTGTAAAACGCGATCCAGAGCGCAACCGCCGCGCGGTGACTCTCAAGCTTTTTGCTGTGCGCATTGGTCAGTCGGGTAAAGCGCCGCGACGCCATGCGCGTGCTGAGATTGAACCGCTCGACATAGGACGTGCTGATTTCGTCAGGGTCGGGGCGTCCTCTTATCACGGTCCGCTCGACGCCGATGACGTGACCAGGCGAGTAGCGATGCGCCGCGTCCGGCAAGTTGGAATCGCCGACGTACTTTTTTGTCAGCATCGCATAATCGACATCACGCCCGAACGCCGCTTCGACCGCACCGACGTAGGGCGCGTATCCGTCTGACGTGATCTGCGGGCGATTGAGAATCCGGGCGCGCAGATCGAGCGCCAGCGCTTCCGTATTCTCCGCGTCGCGTTTCCCGACTACATAGCTCAGGACGGCCTTCTGCGTGGCCGCCAGCGCCACGAACAGCCAAACGTCGCCCATTTCCTCGGGGTCGTCTTGGCGCACGCGCTTCTGCTTTTTGCCGATGAAATCCCATTGCTCGTCAAGCTGGATCAGGTTGACGTTCAGATCTCGCATCAGGCGGTCGTGCAGGCGTTCGCAGCCTTTCCCGACCGTGACGCCCAGCTTCAGGACCGTTTCTCGGTTTACGTCAGCGAGCCTCGCCACGGAGCGGCCTGAGAGCCCTTCCGTCAAAGCGCCGATCACTTGGACTTGCTTGTCGAATGGCAGCACGTTCATTTGCCGTTCCTTCAATGGCCCACGGCGAACGTGCTACGCTTTGGTTGTCGGCCTTGCGCGGAGCGATTCGCGTGGGGTTGTGGCCTCGGCTTCGATTCCCGTCGGAGCCGGGGCTTTTTGTTGGTACGTTCCTCACATCCCTAATGTAGTCATAATGGTGCAACAGTCAAGCCCCCTTGACGTGGATGCTCAATGTGGCTACATTGCAATCGTGAAGCGCCGAAAACCGAAATCGCTAAGGAAAGAGGACACTATTCGCCTGCGGGTCACGGCCCAGCAAAAGGACATGCTGATCCGGGCCGCGAACACGCAGGGGCTAGAGGTATCGACTTGGTTGCGGACGCTCGGGTTGAATGAGGCCAAGCGGGCGCTCGGACCCCTTGCGGAGTCCGAGACGCCCTGAGCCCCCCCCTTCTATGGTCTTCTCACGCGATTCGTAAATCGCATGGCAACACACCTCCCCCGACGCGCGCACCTGCTAGCGCGTGCGGTTGCGGGGAGACCGGGAATCAGAGTAGGCTAGAATCCTCTGGTAAGAGGGCTAGCCTACCTACAGGCATCCCAACATGAGGGCCGGGGTCATCAGCCCCGGCTTTTGTGTTCTAGGCTACGCGCTCATTTTCCTGTCTCCAAAAGCAAAAACCCGCTCAGACCGGTTTGCCGGACTTGAACGGGTCGTTTTTAACGCTTCATCAACACGCGCGCCTCCGTTAAGGCTTCTGGATCAAGTGGGAGAGCGACGAGTTGAAAGCGGATTGCCTTAAGTTGGAATTACTATTACTCGCTCAGAGATGCGCCGTCAAGACGGTTCATTATCAATAGGCGTGGCTGCGAAGCGCCCAAAAGCCGAAAGAAACCGATGTCGTTTGGCTAGTAGACGAATAATCAGTGCGGCCCGGTCAGCGGCCCGATAGCGCCAAAAAGAGGAATCCCCCGACGACTGTCAACCAAAAGAGCGCGACGTGAAGTTTCCTTCTGTACAATTTTTCCGCACAAATTGGGCAAATGGTCCTCACTCCATATCGGTTTCCGGTTGAAGCAGAGATGCGTCGTCCGAAATAGACGCGGTTGCTGTGGCCAGTATAAACTTCGCGCCTATAGCCTTGGCCACCAGAGACCAATCTGCCACATTCGTAACACTCAGCCATCTCGAAAGGGTGAATTATCAGATCGGGGGCACGACCGACAAACGACGCGATCCCGCCAAATCCCGTTATGTCTCGCCTGATCCCGTAAAACCAGCCACTCGCGCCCAAAACCAACCACTCGACCCCGAGGCAGGCCAACCGGCCTCGAAACCGGCCAGTATCCAGGCAATCGTGCCCTTGCAAGTGGAGACCGTTTGGTCTATATGGCCTATGCAGAGTTGGAATGGGAGAGTAAAGGGGAAACCCCGGCCTTATAACCAATGGCAGCCCGGCAGTAGCGGATGCGTACGGATCCGTACGGCAAGCGCATTGTCCGGATCGAAGCAAAGTCTCGGTTAAGACTCAGACGTAATCGATCGCAAAGGTGAGGAGGATCTCATGTTGCAAATCAATGTCGGGCTTGTGGATACGACAGGGACCGTCAATCCGGAGACGATGACGGCAGCCGCAGCAGCGCTTAACGTGCAGGTGACGCGCGACCTGCCTCAATACTGGAGCATCAGCGCGACCGTCTCTTATCTGACGGACCCACACAAGATCCCGCAGGGGACTTGGCCCGTGCAGCTGGTGAAATCGTTACCGCCGGGCGAAGGCGGCTTTCATATGACGAAGCATAACCAACCCTACGCCAAAGTGATCGTGACACCGGGTAGCAATGAGTGGACTATAGACGCGAGTCACGAAACGCTCGAAATGCTGGTCGATCCGAGCGGCAACCGGCTGCAGGTTTCGACTGCCATGGCGGTCGCCGGCGGCCAGATCAAAGAGAGCGCCGGCCAGTTTGAATATCTGGTTGAGACTTGCGACCCGTGCGAGGCCGACGAGTTCGCCTATGAGATCAACGGCATATCGGTATCGGACTTCTTAACCCCTCACTTCTACGACCTCGACCCCACCGCGGATGCGCGGTACAGCTTCACGGGCGCGATAAAGGCGCCGCGGCAGGTTCTTAAAGGCGGCTACATCAGTTGGGTAGACCCGCAGACCCACGAGATGCAACAGATCCTCTGGGTCGATCCCAATAAACCACCGCAGGAGCACAACCTTGGGTTGGCATCGGGCTCCAGCCTGCGTGCCTTCGTTGAGATGTACACATGGAAAAAGGTACACGATAACCGACGTGCGGCCTCCGAACCGGTGCTTACCAAGCGGAAGGCGCATCGGGCGCACGCCGAGAGGGACGCGCAAGCACGAGCGAAATTTTACATCTGACGCGAGAGTGGCGGCTGGGTTGGCAGTCGGCGCACTGCCAACTCAGCGGTTCGTGATACGTTGACTGACGATGGGGAGCGACTAGAAGTTTTCCTGTCAGTAATCGACGACGCTGAATCGGCAGGGGGCCGATACTTGGCCGCTTCCACGAGTGAAGCTGCGATTTTGAGCGCAGCCTCTTCGGCCAAGTTGTTAGTGTGATGCGGCGACGGTCTTAGCCGATCCCACGCCAGCCATGGAGCTCCGCGCGATACGCCTACAGCGGAGATAGATCGGCCTTCCGCCGGAAGGCGGGATTTCGGATTAATCCCGCGCCGGCCCTGCCTCCTCGTTTCCCGCGCGGTTGTTTTACGCCCGCCGGACACTACAATCAGGCTGGTTCGGTAAGCGAAAGGATACATAGACGTGGCGGCTCCCACAGCAACCCTGCTCATCACCTCGCGCGACCGCGCCGGGATCATCGCGGCCGTCTCCAACCTGCTCTATTCCCATGGCTGCAACATCATCAACTCCGACCAGCATACCGAGGCGCAGGATAACCGCTTCTTCTGGCGCATCCTGCTGGCCAGCGAGCGGCTGGGGCTCGACCAGCTTCGCGCGCTCCTGACCCAGAGCCTCGAGGCGTTGCTGCCCGATATCGGGATCAAATGGGAGCTTCACGACCGCGCCCGCCGCGACCGGATGGTCATAATGGTCTCGCGGCTGCCGCACTGCATGATGGATCTCCTAAGCCGCCATCACTTCAGCGAGCTCGACGCGGACTTGGTCGCGGTGATCAGCAATCATCCCGACATGGAGCCGATGGTCCGCGCGTTCGGAATTCCGTTCCATCTTATCGAGGTCGAGAACGCTCGCAAGGCCGAGGCCGAAGCACAGATTTTGAAGACGCTCGCGGAGCTCAACTGCGACACGCTGGTGCTCGCGCGCTATATGCAAGTGCTGTCGGGCGATTTCCTGCGCGCGTGGGGCAAGCCGATCATCAACATCCATCACAGCTTTCTGCCCGCCTTCGCCGGCAACAGTCCCTACAAGCAGGCCCACGAGCGCGGCGTGAAGCTGATCGGCGCGACCGCCCACTATGTCAGTGAGGAACTCGACGCCGGGCCGATTATCGCGCAGGCGACAATCGAAGTGAGCCATCGCGATTCGATCAAGGACCTGACGCTCAAGGGCAAGGACGCCGAAGTGATGGTGCTCGCCAAGGCGGTCCGCGACCATCTGCAGAAGCGGGTCTTCATCCACCAGAACCGGACGATTGTATTCGACTAGCGCCGGAACTCCCAGCGGGTGGCGCTGCCTTGCATCGCGAACTCGATGATTCCAAATGCTACCGTTGGGCGCACTGCATAGAGCGGCCCCACGTCGGGACTGGCGTCCCAATCGTACTTGGCGTTGTACACGGCGAAGATTTTCTTCAACGCCGCGCGGCTGGTAATTTCCTGCGCCACGCCTTCGACGATCACGCTGGTCTGGCCGTCAGCCTCCGGGCATACGACGCAATTGGGATTCGAGGCGAGATTGTGCGCCTTGCGCGAGCTGCGCGCGGTGCTGAAGTAAAAGACGTTGTCGATCCACACGCCCCACACCGGCATGCAATGCGGCCGGCTGTCGGGCCGCGTGGTCGCGAGGATATAGTTATGCGACTTGGCCAGGGTCTGCACCGCCAGCCGCCACGGTATCAGTCCGTTGCCGTTGGGCGCGTCCAGCAGCCCGTATTCCGGCATAGCGGGACGACTGGCTTTCGGTTCGGCGGCTTTTGCTTTCGCCATCGCAAGTTACCTCGCGGCGCAAGCGTAGTCGATCAACCCGGGGTCTGGTAGCTTTGGCCGCATGGCAAATCAGGAACGTACCGGATGCGGATGCCCGCCCACTTCGCCCACACTCCCGGCGACCGGCGGCGTGCATCACGTTTTCATCACCGTCAACGACTTGCAGCGATCGCGCCCCTTCTACGCGGCGCTCATGCCCCGGCTCGGGTTTCCGGAGTTCTTCGACTACAACGCGGTCCTCGGATGGTCAGGCGGCGGCGGAAGCTTCTGGCTCAAGCAGGCCGACCCCCGTTACGCGGGCGACACTTTCTCCAAAGATCGTGTGGGGCTCTGCGAAGTGGCTTTCCGGGCTGAGGGGCGCGAGTCCATCGATGCGCTCGCGCGCGACATTCCGGGATGGGGCGGCCGCATCCTCGATCCGCCGCGCGAGTATCCCGAGTACCTGCCCGGCTATTACGCGGTGTTCTTCGCAGATCCGGACGGAATCAAGCTGGAGTTCGTGCACATCCCGGAGTGATGCGCATGCGCAGGACGAAATGTGGGTGCGGCGCCGCTACGCGGTGCCCATGAAGAAGCTCAATGACCGGTCGGCTATTGCGATTACCGGGGCCCAGTAGAGTCCCAGTATGATCGTCAGGCAGGCCAGCGCGCCCATCAGGCCGTAATTCCAGGGCTCGGCCGAGACCACGCCCTCGTCGCCGTTGGGCTGGTCCAAGAACATCGTGCGGATCGGCCCGATATAGTAGTAGAGCGAGACCACCGAATTGAGTATTCCGACCACTCCCAGTACGTAAAACTGGCCGCGAATTACGGCCGCGAAGAGATAGAATTTGCCGATGAATCCGACCGTCAGCGGGATGCCGGTCAGCGAAAACAGGAAGATGCTGAGCGCTATCGCGGGCACGATTCCGCCGCGCCAGGCCAACCCGCGATAAGCCGCGATATCTTCGCGTCCGGTTTCGTTCGCGACGATCATCACGACCAAAAAAGCCCCCGCGTCCATCACATAGTAGGCGAGCAGGTAAAACAGCATCGCGCGGATGCCGTCGTTGGACAGCACCACAATTCCCATCAGCGCGTAGCCGGCCTGCGCGATACTGGAGTAAGCCAACAGCCGTTTCATGTTGGTCTGCTGGAGCGCGGCGAGATTCCCCAGCGTCATCGTGATCATGCACATCGCGAGCAGCAGTTGCGGCCAATCGACGCCCGCCAGCGTCAGCCACGCGCCGCCCGCGGCCAGATGCGAAAGCGCCGGAAAAAAGAAGCGGGTCAGCAATGCGAAGCCGGCGGCCTTGGAGCCGATCGCCAAGAAGGTGGTGATCGGAATCGGCGCGCCGGTATAAACGTCGGGCGCCCACATATGAAACGGCACCGACGCGATCTTGTAGCCCATCCCGGCCAGGATCAGCACCAGCGCGATGAATACCGCGAGCGCCGGGACCGGTCCGGCCGAGAGCGCGTGATTGATCGCCGCGAAATCCATCGAACCGCTGATCCCGAAGATCCAGCTCATCCCGTAGATCATCGTGCCCGAGGCGACGCCGCCGTAAATCAGGTACTTGAGCGCGGCCTCCTGCGAGCGCCGGTTGTGGCGCAGAAAGCCGGTCAGGATATACGAGGTAAGGCTGACGAACTCGAGCGACAGGTAGGCCATCAGCAGGTTCTCCGCCGAGGCCATCAGGAACATCGCGAGCGTGCTGGAGAGCAGCACCGCGTAATACTCACCCGGGTCGCAGCTCTTGACCTCTTTCGATCCAATCGACATCCAGACCGCGATCACCGCGGCGAGCGCGATCAGCGCGCGGAAGAACAGCGCGAACGAATCGAATACGATCATCCGGTTGAAGAGCGACACGGCCGGCGTGCCGCCCTCGGCGAGCACCTTGATCAGCGCGCCGATCGCAACCGCCAAGGCCACGATACCCAGTCGCGACTTGTCCTTGATCACCAGGTCGATCAGCACGATGGCGAGGATGCCGAACGTGATCAGGAGCTCGGGCAGGAAATAGCCGAGGCTCGCGACGTTGCCGAGGTTCATTTCGATTGCGCCATCGCGCTCAATGAATCAGGGCTACGGCGGCGGGAATCGGCGACGCGAGCACGACCTGGTTGAGATGCACCAGCGAGGTGTTGATCACTTCCAGCACCAGATTCGGATAGAAGCCGAGCACCAGCACGATTATCCCGAGGGGAACCAGCGTAAACGCCTCGCGGAAAGTGAGGTCGGTCAGGTTCTTGTATTTTTCGTTCAACGGACCCAGATAGATGCGCTGGAAGGTCCACAGCAGGTAGCCCGCGGTGAGAACCGCGGTGCCCGCGCCGAACATCGTCATCAGCGGATGCAACTGCCAGGCGCCGATCAGCACCAGCACCTCGGAGATGAAAGCAGAGAGCCCCGGCAATCCCATGCCCGCGAAGAACGCGAAGCCCGTGATTCCAGCGTACAACGGCATCTGGCTCGCCAATCCGCCGAAGCCGGCGATCTCGCGATGGTGCGTGCGGTCGTAAATTACGCCCACCAGGATAAAGAGCATCGCAGTCACCGTGCCGTGATTGAACATCTGGAACACCGCGCCGTTGATTCCCGCCGCGGTGAAGCCGGCGATCCCGAGCATCACGTAGCCCATGTGGCTAATCGACGAATACGCCACCAGCTTCTTGAAGTCGGTCTGCGCCATCGCGCACAGCGCGCCGTAGACGATATTGATCGTGCCGATCGTGCCCAGGAAGAACCAAGCCAGCTCGTGGCTGGCGCCCGGCAGAATCGAAAAGTTCACGCGCAGGATGCCGTAGGTGCCCATCTTGAGCAGCACGCCCGCCAGGATGACGCTGATCGCGGTCGGCGCCTCGACGTGCGCGTCGGGCAACCAGGTGTGGAACGGGAAGGCCGGAATCTTGATCGCGAAGCCCACGAACAGCGCGATCCACACGATCCGTTGGAAGTTCATGCTGTAGCTGCTCGACGCGGCGGCCAGCTTGGTCATGTCGAAGGTGACCGGCGAGTTGTAGTAATACAGCCCCAGCATTGCCAGCAGAATCAGCACCGAACCCAGCAGCGTGTAGAGGAAGAACTTGATCGCGGCGTATTCGCGCCGCGGGCCGCCCCAGATGCCGATCAGAAAGTACATCGGCAGCAGCATCACTTCCCAGAAAATATAGAACAGGAAGAAATCGACCGACACGAACACGCCCATCATGCCCGTGTCGAGCAGCAACAGCAGCGCGAAGTAGCCCTTGGGCGCGCGCTCGATCCCGAAGCTCGCGAACACCGAGATAAAGCAGATCAGCGCGGTCAGCAGGACCATCGAGATGCTGATCCCATCGATACCCATGAAATAGTTGATGTTGTAGCTCGAGATCCACGGGTACCTCTCGACAAACTGGAGCGCGGTCGTGCCGGTATCGAATCCCATGTAGAGGCCGATCGCGATCAGGATCTGCGGGAGGGTCGCGCCCACGGCGATCCACTTGACGATGCTCTCCTGCCCTTTGGGAACCAGCAGGATTACCGCCGCCCCAAGCAGCGGCACGAAAGTTATGAACGTAAGCGCGTGACTCATCGGCTGATTGTCCGTTTTCCTTGCGGGATGTGCGCGCTAGACCTTCAGGATCGCGCGCGCCAGCAGGATCACCATCACCGCGGCCAGAATTCCGTACAGGTACCCGTTGATCGAGCCGGTCTGCAGCCGTCTCAGGCGCCCGCCGGCCTCGAGCGTTACGTTGGAAGCCAGATTCACCAGCCCGTCGACCACGTAGGTGTCGAACAGGCCCGAGACCGCGGCGGCCAGGATCGAGATCGTCGCGGCCAGATTCACGACCCCGTCGATCACATGCAGATCGAACCAGGCGCAGGCCCGCGTGAAAGCGAGGTACGGATTGACGATCGCCGCCTGGTAGAACTCATCGACGTAATACTTGTTGAGCACCAGCGCGTAGAGCCCACCGAACGCATTGGTAAAGCGATCGGCGCTCAGCACCCGGCGCCGATAGATCGCGTCGGCCAGAAACCATCCGCCGGCGACCATGAGCAATGAGAGCAGCGCGATCACGGCCTCAGTGCCGTGACTGTGGATTCCGCTTTCAACCACCTCGCGCGTCACGTCCGAGCTGAACACCGGCGTGAGGAATCCTTCAAAGAGCTTGACCGGCGCGATGAACTCTGGAATCTGGATGAACCCGCCGATTGCCGACAGCACGCCCAGCACCGCCAGCACCAGCGCCATCGAGGGCGGCGATTCGTGCAGGTGATGCTCCTGCTCGTGCGTACCGTGGAACTCGCCGAAGAAGGTCATATAGACCTGGCGGAACATGTAAAAAACCGTGATCCCGGCGCCGATCCAGAGCAGCACCCAGACCACCGGATGGCCGTGTCTCCAGGCCTGCCAGATGATCTCGTCCTTGGACATGAAGCCCGCGAACGGCGGCACGCCGCACAGCGCCAGCGTCGCGGCCAAAAAGGTCCAGAACGTGATCGGCATGTGCTCGCGCAGGCCGCCCATCTTGCGCATGTCCTGCTCGTTGCCCATCGCATGGATCACCGAGCCCGAGCCGAGGAACAGGCAGGCCTTGAAAAAGGCGTGGGTCATTAGATGGAACACGCCGGCGGCATAGGCGCCCACACCGACAGCCGCGAACATGTAGCCTAGCTGGCTGATAGTCGAATAGGCCAACACCTTCTTGATGTCGTTCTGCGCGATACCGATCGTCGCGGCGAACACCGCCGTCAGCGCGCCGACCACCGCGACCACTTCCATCGTCGCCGGCGCCATCGAAAAGAGAAAGTTGAGCCGCGCCGCCATATACACGCCCGCGGTCACCATCGTCGCCGCATGGATCAGCGCGCTGACCGGGGTCGGGCCGGCCATCGCGTCCGGCAGCCATACATAGAGCGGAATCTGCGCGGACTTGCCGGTCGCGCCGATGAACATCAGCAGCGTCACGAAGGTGACCATCGACAACCCGAAGTAACCGGGCATCCCGGCCAGCGACGGCGCGTATTGGGCGACTTCGCGGGTGACGAGCGTCGGATGGCCCGAAGCAGCGAGGCCAGCGAACAGGCTGTAGAGCGCGATCACGAAAGCCCAATCGCCGACGCGATTGACGATGAAGGCCTTGTTGCCCGCGCTGGTGTTGGGCAGCACCTTATACCAGAAGCCGATCAGCGCGAACGAACAGAGCCCCACGCCCTCCCATCCCACGAACAACAGCCACAGGTTGTCGCCCAGCACCAGCGTCAGCATCGCGAACGTGAACAGATTGAGCCAGGCGAAGAAGCGCCAGTACGACGCGTCCTCGTGCATGTAGCCGCTGGAGTAGATGTGGATCAGGCCGCCGACGCCGGTGACCACCAGCGTCATCATCATCGAGAGCGGATCGAGCCAGAACGCGATATCGAGCTTCAGGTCGCCGACGTAAATCCAGTGCCACAGGTCGTCCAGCATGAAGCGGTCGCCGGGCGCCATCGCGAGCATCGCGCCGAACGCGTACAGCGCGATCAGAAAGGCGAGCGCGACCACGCCGCATCCGATGAGGGTGATCGCGCGCTTGCCGAAGGTCCGCTGAATCCATGCCCCGGCGATAAAATTGACCGCCGCCCCGATGGCGGGCAAAAGGACGATCCAGCGGATGAAGGTTACCGGGGTCGGATGGTCCATCGTTCAGGCGTCCAGAAGGCCGCGCCGGGCGAAACCCGCACGGGTCTTCATACAGTTCAGCTTAAACAAGTATCCCGCCGATATAAGCAGAAATGTTGCGACCGGGAAAGCCGCTGGCTGGCGCGGCGCTCAGCCACTCAGGGTCTCGGTGGCGTCCACGTCGATAGTCTTGAAGTCCTGGTAGATCGCCAGCACAATCGCGAGACCGATCACCGCCTCGGCCGCCGCCAGCATGATCACGAAAATGGCGAAGACCTGGCCGTCGTAACGGCTGTCGCCGCCGTAAAAGGCGAAGGCGAGGTAGTTGATATTCGCGGAATTGAGGATCAACTCGACCCCCATCAATATTCCGATCGCGTTGCGCCGCGAGAGCACACAGAACATGCCGAGCAGAAAGACGATCAGGCTCAGCACAAGAAAGTGATTCAACGTGATTCCCGACGCGGCCATCGTAACGGTCCCCTACCCTATTCCTTCGCCGCGCCGCGCGAGATCACGACCGCCCCCACCAGCGCAGCGAGCAACACCAGCGACGCGATCTCGAACGGCAGCGCGTACGTGTCGAGGAAGGCGTTGCCGATTCCATAGGTGGTCGGCGCGACGGTCGCGGTCCCGAGATGCCACGGCGTGTGGAGCGTCGCGAACAGCATCACGGACCCGGCCAGCACGGTGACGATCAGGGCGGGAATCGTGCCCACCGCGCGATTGGAGATCGTCACGTCGGCGATTCCCTGGGTCAGCATCACGGCGAACAGGGTCACGACCAGAATTCCGCCGACGTACACGAGCAGTTGGACCATTGCGACAAAGTCGGCCGCCAGCAGCACGTAGATCGCGACCACGCCCATGAATGCGCCCAGCAGGGCGAAGGTGGAATAGACGATATTGCGCGAGAACGCGACCATCATAGCGGAGCCGATCGTGAGCGCAGCGATCAGGTAGAAGATCAGTTGTGGGAGCATGATTCCGGCGTTCCGACTCAGCGGAGGATCGACGCTTCGAGTAGTGGGTGGCGCACCCCACGACCGCCGAGAAAATCGCGATCCCGAATGATGGTAGACAAGGCTACGCCGGCTCTTCGTCCGTGGGCGGCTTCTCGTCGCCGGGCTGCGCCCATTGCGTAAGGAAGTTCATCCCGCGGCTGAGTATCGGCGCGACACGCGGGTCGGTCTCGGGCCCCTTTTTGGGTTTGTAGGCGATCACCGGCTCTTTGACGAAGCGGCGGATCAGGCTTTCCAGCGAGAAGTCGGCGCCTTCGAATTCGGTGGTGTGATGGATCGATCCGGTCGGGCACGGCTCGCTGCAGAGCCCGCAGAACATGCACTTGGCGATATCGATATCGAACTGCGAGATCAGCATCGCCTTGGTCTGCGGATGCTTCTCGACCGCGATCACGATGCAATCGATCGGGCAGGCGCGCTCGCAGGCGAGGCATCCGGTGCAAATCTCGAGATCAACTTCGAGGATGCCGCGATAGCGGAACGGCAGCGTGTCCTGCACCCGCATCGGCATGCGATCGGGATATTGAATCGTGTAGGGCTTGCGCACGAAGTGCGACGCCGTGACCGCCATCCCCTCGAAGATCGAAGTGACGGTCTCCCGGATATTGCGAACGTATGTACCAACCGCGCCCATCTTGATCTTAATTCGCCTTGCCTCCGATCTCAGATGATCGGACTGACGTAGACCTCCATCTGGGACTTGCGCAGATAATGGAGCACGCGCCGGGCGAAGACCGCAACCAGCACGAATCCAAGCGCGGCCATTATATAGCCCGCCACTGGATTGCCCTCGGGCCAGATCGCGACCCAGACTGCGGTGCCGATCAGGTCGGCGAACGAGATCGGAACGAAATACTTCCAGCACAGCGACATGAGCTGGTCGATCCGCACGCGCGGCAGCGTACCGCGAATCCACATCGAGAAGAACACGATCGCCAGCACCTTGACGTTAAAGGTGATCAACTGCAGGACGTTCATCATCACGCGGCTGTGGCTCACATGCGGGAACTGCCAGCCGCCCAGGAACAGCGCCGTGATGATTCCGCCGATGATGAACAGATTGCCCCACTCCGCCATGAAGAAGAACAGGTAGCGCATCCCGCTGTACTCGGTGGCGAAACCCGCCACCAGCTCGGACTCGGCCTCGGGCAGGTCAAAGGGCGTGCGATTGGCCTCGGCCAGCGACGAGATGAACAGGATATTGGCGGCGACGAAAGTGAACGGATTGTTGAACAGGAACCAGGTATTCGGCGACCACCCCTGCGCGCGGATGATGCCCTGCATCGAGAGCGTGCCGGTGATCAGCACGACCGGGAAAATCGACAGGCCGGCCGGGATTTCGTAGCTGACGATCTGCGCCGCCGAGCGGATGCCGCCGAGCAGCGACCACTTGTCGTTGGAGGACCATCCGGCCATCAGCACGCCGACCACGGTCAGCGCGGTCACGGCCGTCATGTAGAGAATCCCTACGTTCAGGTCGGCCAGGATCAGATCGGAGGAGAACGGCATCACCGCCCACGGCAGCGTGAACGCGAGCATCACCAGGTAAGGCGCCATCTTGAACAGATGCGGGTCGGCCTCGTTGGGCACGAGGTCTTCCTTGCAAACATGCTTGACGCCGTCGGCGAGCCATTGCAGGAAGCCGTTGGGGCCCACGCGATTCGGCCCGATTCGCGACTGGATTCGCGCCCACACCCGCCGCTCGACCCAGCTCACAATTCCGGCGAACGGAAACGCGACGCCCAGGAACACCACCGCGCTGAGCGTGAAGATGACCAGCGCGTAGACCAGATCGGTCGGCGGATGCGCCCCGAAGTAGCCGGACGCGATCAAATAGTCGGCAAGATGCTGCATCGTCGGACCGGCGCGCGTGCGCTCAGCGATCGATCTCCGGCGCGATCACGTCGAGGCTGGCGATCAGCGCCACCAGGTCGGCGATCATCGCGCCCCGGCTGAGCTTCTGGATGATGCCCATCGCGGCGAACGAGCCGGTGCGGACGTGGACCCGCCACGGATAGCCGGTGCCGTCGCTGACCACGTACCAGCCCATGTCGCCGCGCGCGCTCTCCAGCCGGATTTGGCATTCACCCGGATGCGGCTTGAAGTTGCGCGCTACTTTCGCGAGCACCGGGCCGTCGGGAATCTGTTTCAGCGCCTGGCGCAGGATCTTGACCGACTCCTTCATCTCGCGGATTCGCACCATGTAGCGATCCATCGAATCGCCCAGCGTGCCGAACTCGCCGCTGCCGATCGGAACCTCGAAATCGAAGTCGGGGTAGACCGAGTAAGGGATGTCCTTGCGGATGTCCCACTTGATGCCGCTGGCGCGCAGGTTCGGACCAACCAGGTTGTAGTTGATCGCTTCGTCGGCGGTGATCACGCCGATATTGGCGAGCCGCTCGATAAAAATCTTGTTAAACGAGATCAGCGCGTTGTATTCCTCGAGAATCGGCTCGCAGTGATCGAGATAGGCCAGCGCCTTTTCGCGCCATCCAGGCGGCAGGTCCCAGGCCACGCCGCCGATTCGCATGTAGTTGAAAGTCAGGCGCGCGCCGCACAGCTCCTCGATCAGATCATTGATCATCTCGCGCTCGCGAATCGCGTGCAGGAACGGCGTCATCGCGCCGAGGTCCATGCCCATCGTGCCGACCGAGAGCAGATGCGACGCGATCCGGTTGAACTCGGCCGCGATCACGCGGCAATATTCACCGCGCCGGGGCACTTCGATTCCGCCCAGCTTCTCGCACGACATGCCCCAGCCCTGATTGGTGAACATCGCGCACACGTAGTCCACGCGATCGGTGTAGGGCATGAAACCGTGATAGCCGACCTTCTCGGCGATCTTTTCGATCGAGCGATGCAGGTAGCCTACGTCGGGGATCGCCTCGCGCATCACCTCGCCGTCGGCCTTGACTACGAAGCGCAGCACGCCGTGGGTAGACGGATGCTGCGGCCCCATGTTCAGCGTCATTTCTTCGGTTCTAAGCGTGCTCATTTCTTTTTCGCGTCGAGGCGGATAATCGGGCTCTCACGAGTGGTCGAGATCCCGTGGTACTCGAGCGGCTCGACGAAATCCTTGCGCAACGGATAGCCCAGCCAGTCCTCGGGCATCAGCAGGCGGCGCAGATCGCTATGCCCCTCGAAGTTCACGCCGAGCAGATCGAAGATCTCGCGCTCCATCCAGTTGGCCGAGTTCCACAGGCCCTCGAGCGTCGGCACGGAGGGATTGTCGCGCGGCATCTTGACCTTGAGCACACAGGTATGGCGATGGCGATACGAGAACAGATGGTAGACCACCTCGATGTGGTCCTTGTAGTCCACGCCGCTCTCATTGGAGAGACAGTCCATCGCGGTCTCGGGATCGTCTTTCAGAAATTCGCAGACTTTGACCAGCGCGCCGGGCTCGACGACCATCCAGGGATCGAGCTTGGCGTCCGCAATCTCGCCAATCCCGGCGGCGAAGCGCTCCTTGGCCTTGGCGTATATCGCGAGCGCGTCCACCTTGGATTCAGGCCGCGACCGTGCCGTTGCTCGGCTCTCTGCTGAGCCAACGCTCGGTCATGATCTTCTGCTGGAGCTTCAGCAGGCCCTCGACCAGCGCTTCGGGTCGCGGCGGACATCCGGGCACGTATACGTCCACCGGCAAAATCTTGTCGACGCCGTCGCAAACGGAATAAGCGAGCTGGAACAGTCCGCCGCAGCTCGCGCAACTTCCCATCGCGATTACGTACCTGGGCTCGGGCATCTGGTCGTAGAGCAGGCGCGTGCGCAGCGCCATCTTGAGCGTCAGCGTGCCCGCGACGATCATCAGGTCGGACTGGCGCGCCGAGGCGCGCGGCGTGGCGCCGAACCGCTCGATATCGGCGCGCGGGCCGCCGGTATGCATCAGCTCAATCGCGCAACACGCCAGGCCGAAGAGCATGTACCAGATGCTCGACTTGCGCATCCAGTTGATCAGCTCGTCGGTCTTGGTGGTCAGAACATAGTCCGGCAAGCTGTTGAGCAGCGGCATCGCGCTTGTCTCCTATTCCGGGACCTTCTTGACCCATTCGAGATCGTGTTTGACCCAAACGTAAATCAACCCAACGAAAAGAATCGAGAGGAAAAGCAGGACTTCACTGAGCACGTACACCCGCTGCCCGCGCTTGACCCAATCCAGATAGACCGCGGCGACCGGATAGACGAAGGCCACCTCGACCTCAAAGACCACGAAGATCAGCGCGATCAAGTAGAAGCGGACATTGAAGTTGATCCACGCGCGTCCGGTCGGCGGCTCGCCGCATTCGTACGGGATGAGCTTGCGCTCATAGGGATTGCTGGGCGCGAGCAGCTTCTGCAGGCCGAACATCACGGCCAGAAAGCCGATCCCGATAACGGTCAGGGCCAGCGGCACGCCGAATTCAAAATACATGGCGATCTAGAGGTATCCCGGATCCTGGGTCCACTATAGCGGATCGACACGACGGGCGAAAACGCTGGTGAAGCAGGGCTTTTCTGTGAATCGCCCTTGTTTAAGCGCTGCTTCACCAACCGGGCCCGGCGCCACGACCCGGAAAATCGGGCGGAAACCCCGCGCCCTCGTCTATTTGGCTTTTCCGGGCTTCAAGATCCCTTGCAGCGATCCGGTTTCCAGCCACGCGCCGTGCCCGTCCGGACAGCTCATCATGGCGACGCCGCCGCGCGAACTGGCGACCAGCGGCTTGCCGCATTGCGGGCACTTGAGCGCCGCGCCGGCCTGCTTATGCTCGGCCATCAACTTGCGCTGGTTCTCGATCAGCTTCTCATCCTGATCGTGCGCCCACTGATCTTCGCGGGCTTTCTCGACGTCGTGCAGCTTGTCGCCGTACCGATCTTTTTCGTCTTCCATGAGGCCCCTTACATCAGCTCTTTGACGAGCTTGCCGCTGCGCGCCTTCTCGACCGTCGATTCGAACTTCTCGCCGAGATCGACGCCCATCTGGCGGGCGCGCTTTTTCGCCCACAACCCGACATTGCGTGAGTCGCGGTAGAACGACTCGTCGCGCGCGCGGCCGGTATCGAAATTGGCCACCCGCGAGGCCTCGGTCTGGACCACCGCGAACGAGGACATCACACGGCGCGTGCGCGCGCTGCCGCAATCGGGACACGCAACGCGCAGCTTGCGACTGCGTCCCAGCACCACGTGCGCGCTGACCCGCGTGCATCGGGCGCACTCGTATTCGTAAATCGGCATCTGAAGTGAAGAATAGGCCGACGGATGACCGGCAGGCAAATCGCGATCAGAGACGTTCAGGACTCGCGCAGGAACGAATCGAGGAGCGGGCTGCCGGCGAGCATCAAGACGCCAACGCCTCCGACCGCGAGACCGCATCCGATCCACCACAACGAACCCCACTGGACGCCAAGCACGAGCATCGCCAGGCCCCACAGCGGCAGCACTAGCGAGACGAACAGCCGCATCATGAAGCTCACGGTTTTCTCGGCCCGCTCGATTCTATGGGCCTTCGCGCGATCGCTATCGGATGCTTCGTGGCCGTCCAAACCTGAACCTCCTCGTATGCTGTGGCAGACGCACGCGGCCCATTTTCGCGCGTCGCGGGTCAGTCGTTCAAGCTCGCCGCGGCTTCACCAGCTCGTAGCGTAGGCCCCGTTCGCGGCCGAACATCGCGACCTCCATACTCGCGGCGTTGTGCGCGTAACCGATATCGCCGGTACGATCGATCACGATGATGCCGGCGTCGGCGCGGGGCATCCTGCTGATCGACGCGATCTCCTGCGCCGCGCAGGCGCTCGCGGTGGCGCGCCCCAATGCCATCACGGCGGCGCGGCACAGGCCGAGCGTGATTATCGCCTCGCCCAGGCCGGTCGCCGAAGCGGCGCCGCGATGGTCGGCGAAAAAGCCGGCGCCCAGGATCGGCGAGTCGCCGATCCTGCCGGCGAGCTTGCGGGAGTACCCTCCGGTCGAGGTAGCGGCGGCGAGCGCTCCGCGCGAATCGACCGCGACCGCTCCGACCGTGCCGTGAGGGCGCTCGCCCCGCGAGCTGGGCGCGAAGTTCTTCAGCTTGCGCCAGCGGGCGAGCGCGCGCGGCGTGATCAAGTCGCCTGGCGCGCACCGCGGGATACCCGCGGCGCGCGCCAGGCTCTCCGCTCCTGACCCCACCATCAGGATATGAGGCGTGCGCTCCATCACGGCGCGCGCCAGCAGAATCGGATTGCGGACGCGGCTGACGGCCGCGACCGCACCCGCGGCGATCCCCGTGATGGCGCCCGAGCGCGCCGCGCTCCGCGCGGCGCGCTCGGCCACCATCACACCAGCGTCCATCTCGATTTTCCCCGCCGCATTCAGCATCGAGCCGTAGCCCGCGTTGAACAGCGGATGGTCCTCGAACGCCACGACCGCTGCGATCACCGCGTCAAGCGCGCTGCCGCCCTCGCGCAGAATCGCGGCGCCCGCCTCGGCTGCAGCGAGCATCCCCCGCTTCCGCTCGGGCCGATCGGCCAGTGCCGCAGGGATACCAGCCCCACCGTGAACGATTAAGGCCGGTACGTGCCGCACCAATGGGCGAGGGCCGCGCGGCATTTCATCGCGAGGGGCGGCGCGCCCATAGAAACAGCCGCCGAAAGTGGAAGGTCAGGTTGCCGGCGGTCCCGTATGCCGACTCGAGCCGCGCGCTCAGCGCGGCCAGAAAATCCGGCTGCTCCGCTTTCGTCAGCGCATTGAGATAGGGCCGCAAACCGGTCGAGCTGTACCATTCGATCACTTCCGCCGGACTGTTCATGGGATGGGCAAAGGTCTGGTAGTAGCAATCGACGCCGCTGAATCCGAGCTCGCTCAGCATCGCGGCGTAATGCTCCGGCGGCGCCACCGGCACGAGCACCTCTTCGGCGCCGGCGAGTTTGGCGTGCCACGGCTCCTCGGACGCAAGCTGGCGCATCGCGAGCTTGGCGGCCTCCTCGTCATTGGCCGGCATCTGCACGACCAGCTTGCCGCCCGGCGCCAGCGCTTCAAAGCAGCGGCGAAAGATTCCCCGATGGTCGCTGAGCCAATGAAACGTCGCGTTGCTGAACACCACAGTGTAGCTATCGTTCGCGATCGCACCGGGAAGCTCGCCCACCACGAATTGCACGCGCGCCGCGAGCGCCAGATCGAGCCGGGCGCGAAGCTGGTTCGCTCGCTCGATCATGGCGGGCGACGAATCGATTCCCAGCGCCGATCCGTGGGCGGAGCGGCGCGCCAGCTCAATCGTGTTCTCGCCGGGGCCGCATCCGAGATCGACGATTCGCTCGCGCTCGGAAAGCTCCAGCCGCTTGAGGATCGCCTCGACCGGCTCGGCCCGATAGCGGCGGAAGCGGTTGTACAGCTCGGGATCCCAATCGGCCGCAGGTGCTTTTCCCATTAGCCACTCCAATATCATCTCGCCGGCGCCGCCGTGGGCCTACAGCCCCGGCACGCGTATTATGTGTCTCCGCCTGATGGAGGGCGCCGACATTTACCAGATCGCCAAAAACTACCGCACCAGCGTCGAGATGATCGAATGGCCGGCACGATCATCCGGCCCGGTCGATGTTGAGATTACGGATTACCACTAGAGGGAGAAAGTCATGGCACGCGCAGCGATACACCGCGGCGAACACCTCGCCCAGGAACTCAAGGAACTCCAGATGAGCGCGGCGGAGCTGTCGCGCCGGCTCAAGGTTCCCACCAACCGTGTCACCGGCATTCTCAACCGGCAGCGGGCGATCACCGGAGACACCGCCTTGCGCCTCGCGCACTTCTTCGGCACAGGCGCTCAGTTTTGGCTGAACCTGCAGGCGCTCTATGAATTGCGCCTTGCCGAGCGGAAGGCGGGGAAGGCGATCAAGGCCCTCCCGACGCTCAAGCGATCCAAAAGCGAGGGCCTGCCTCGGGCCGGGCACTCTCCCTAACCTCACAGCCGCCATCACCGGCGGCTTGACGCCCCCGGGCACTGGCTGTTTTCTGCGCCTCGGGAGCCCCGTCTGCGACCGCGCATCCTTGTGCGGATTCCCCTTCGCAGCCGCATGAGACCTCCGATTCAGCAGCGAAGACGCGGGCGTGGCGAACCGGCAGACGCGCCGGACTTAGGATTCTTTCTGGCGGACGCTAGGAGTTCGGTATCGAAGACACCACGCCGCGGCGTCGCGCATCGCGCGCCCTGCGAATCGGCTCAACCCGTCCCCTCATTTCCTCTAGTTTCTCGAGTTTCTGGCCGAACGACAGCGCGGCGAGGCGCTTTCGACCTTCGGCCTTGCGCGCAAGAATGTCGGATATATCGGGAAACCGGTTATCCTTTGAAGGATTCATCGAAGTCGCGCACCCCCACCTGAGCGCAAAACTTTGACCACGCTTCTAGTAGATTATGCCGGCTCAGCACGTCTCGCAACGCGCTCAAATCTACCGCTTTTTCTTCGACAAAGCGAAGAATTCGTTCACGATCTTTTGGCCGCCCAATTTTCAAAGCGGTCGCTACGAGGTGTTCCGCTCTAAGCGTCGTAATCTTGATCGGCGCGCTGCTCCCGGCGATTTCGACTTCCACCGCTTGGTCCAACCCTTCCGCGTCAAGCTCGTTCGCGACTGGAAGAAATTGCACCGGCCAACCTTCGATCACGATGCCCTCTTCTTTGAACGTGGTATATCCGCGATCAGCCAGATAGGAAATCAACGGCCTTATCGTAGCGATCCCGCCGGCTCGACCTTGAAACTCATCGACCGAGACCAATATATCCAAATCCTCGGTAACAGTTGGCTCGATGTAGTTCAGGGTCGCGACGGCTCCCGCGACGGCATATTTCCGAATAATCCCGTCCGCGACCATTCCGTTGATTACTTGAAATGCGCCCTTCAGGCCGTCCATATCTTCCGCGCTTCGCGGCGCTGAAAATAGTTCCAGAGTCGCGCACCCGGCAAAGCGCTAAAGGAATCCTACCAGATTCAAGAGGTGAAGACGGAGACTCAACACAAGCCGCGATAGTGCTTCGTGGGGTTGAAAGTCACAGCGGATGCGAGGGATGTAGTTCCGGGCGGCGCGCAATCGTCCCGATCTGATCTTGATCTTCCGCACGGCGTGATCGATCTGCGGCCAGCGGCCGCGCAACGGCGCTGAGGACCATCTCCCTTGCCGCGTCCGGCGGCCACGCGACGCCGCGCGGAGTGGCCCGAAGTTGAGTGAAGGGCCGCGCGTCGGTAAAATCAAGCGCAGAGCCGAGAACTGCATGGCATCGTCGCCACGGATATTCGGAAACCGCTGGAAGATCCTCTTGGTTGGGTCGCGGATTGGCGACGTGTTTCAACGCGAATTGGCCTTCGCCGCCTGAGAGGTCTTCGACCAGATAGACACTGCCCTGACCCCCGCCCTTCAGCGGACGCAGGATCGCTTTCGTAACGAAGTTCTCGCATCTACGCGCCTGAATCACGCCAATATCATGCCCGTCCTCGATCACTCTGATCTTGAGAACTCAGCCGGGGAGCCGATGTACCTCGTGATGCCCTACGCGGCGGCGCGTCCTCTTGCTGGCGCGCGAAGGGTCCCGGATCCGAGATTCCTCGCGCGCCGGACACGGCAGACGCGCGGGAATGACAGCAGCTACTTGGGCGTTATCCAGGAACATCGCGGCTTTTCTGGATCGATAACGCCCCCTCCCGACCCGTCGAAACCTATAGCGGTCCAAAAGTTAGCCCCAGTTTAGCCCCAATTTTTGAGACGCCTCAACGATCAGACCGGAGTGAAGGTGGTTCCGAATCACTGCCACAGCTTGGCAAACCAGATTCGTAGCTTCGTGAGCGAACGGTTTGCACGCTAATTTAGGAGTCGGTTGCGAGCCGCGCGGACTAGAGCGTCATAGTTCTTGCAGGTTTCATCCGCAGCTTCATTAATTTTCTGCACTGTCCCCCTCCATCTCTCAGGCTGCTTCTCTTGCCACTCGCTGGGAACCCTGGCGTGGGTGACGGAACCTTTCAGAGGCCAAGTATTCACCGACAACTCCTGAAGTAAGGTGCTCATCGATTCCAGAAGCTTCTTGCGTAGAGTCTCCAACTCGCAGTCCAGGAATTCGTGTTCCGGCGCGTCTCTGCGCGTACTTAAGAACTCTTTCATGTCGCTGAGTCTAGCTCTCTCGAAAAGGCAGCCAAAATCGAAACCCCGAATGAAGGCGATCCCTCCACCGCTTGGGAGAATTCGCAGTAAATCGTCTAGGGTCTTCCTGTCCGCTTCCCGAGGCGTGGGCTGCGCTGGATTGTCGCCCCTAGAGGCGACGAGTTCCTTCCTTTGGGCGATCAACTCGGTCAGTTTTTTGCGTGCCGCCTTCACCTCTAGTGTCGTATAGTTTTTGTGCTGGCTCGTTGTTGAGTCGTACAGGCTGTGGTGGCGCAGGCAAAAGAAAGCGAGATTGTCTTCGTTGTTATTGGCGGGGTCGCGGTCAAGGTGGGCTATCTGCCCATCTTTTTCGCCCAAGTCAGGATCGACTTGGAAGCACAGCGCGCACCTTCGTGCGCACTCCAGCAGGATTTTTGCCTCCAGCGCCTTGGGAATTGGTTGTCGGGTGCTCTTTTCGTCGCGGCTGCTCATCCGGCAATGATATTTCATCTCCCCGACTCGCAAAACGGGGGCATAAGGAATCGCGCGGAGGAGCCCGCGCGGACTCTCGCCGATAACAATCTTGCGCGACCGCATCCCACCTGAGCAGCGCCGCCACGTTTAGACGCTTTGGCGCGCGCCGATTTGTTGCCCGCGCATTCGGGCGGTCAAAAAAGTGCCTCTATCTGGTACTCGCTATTGCAGGGGAACGCACTTGCCTCGGATGTCGTCGTGCAAATTAGCCTCACATTCGGCTTTGGTGGTAAAACGGTCAAACTTAATCCATCGGTGCTTGGTTAGGTGCCAGAGTAGCATCTGCCACTTCAGCGGAATCTCTTCGCCAACTTGAACGCACTTTGAACTCGCATCATCGGCAGCCGTTTCCCCGATGATGGCCCCGAGTTGCGCTCGTTGCGCCGCCGTGTCGCCGGAATGGTCGAGAGCGGCCGACTGGTCCGCCGTCCCTTGGTCGTAATTGATCATCGATTGCCGTGCAGCCAGGCAGTCAGCCTTTCTATGATAATAGTCGTACGGCATCCACTGTTGCTTGTATCCGAACGGACGGTTGGCTGCGGACCAGCCCATTAGCACCCAAGGCTTGCTAGGAATGTGCTCGACCTTCGTTACCTTGGCTATGTTCTCGCCTATTGTCCCGCGCTCGGGATGTTCTGGGTCCAAGAGCGTGTCGTTTGGGGCAGGTGTCTGGGTGTCCGGTTTCGGCGCGAAGAGACTCACGATGATGACCAGAAAAATGAACGCGATTAACAAGAGGCGGATCATTCGATGATGCGCCCCCTTACCAATCTACGCCTTGCCGAACGAACATGGACAGGGAACGCCAGAAGGTTGCCACGGCGGAAAGGGAACGGCATTCAGATCAGCGTGACGCCACAAGCGCGCGTGGCAGTTTTGGCACGAACCGTCGTAGCGGGACTCCCAAAATTTGAACTTGCGGCCCCTGGGATTGGATTCTTGAACTGTCTGATGCGGCAATTCGGGCATTTTGAGCATCGCATTTGTCCTGCTCTGGACCGCCAGAAATGATGTATACTCGTCCTGAGTCGCTGCGCCAAGGGCCGCCTAACTCGTCATCGAAAAGGCATGAGCGCCTCGGTGGCCCACGGCAGTTGCGGCATAACGCGGCGCGAAGGAATCGCGGCGTCGTTGGATCAAGTGTACCGCGCCCCGCCTTCGCGCTTGAAGCCCGAAACGGCGGATCAGGCGATGGATCGTGTAGCGCGAAATGCCGAGTTGCGCCGTCGTGGCGGCTGTTAACCGCCCTGTCGAGCGCGGATCGCGTTGTTAGTAAGGCTCCCGCTCCGGTTTTGGCTTCGTCGCCTTGGCGCGCTGATCGATCCATCGAAACAGTGCCTCAGATGAATAACGCGCCGCGCCCTGTTGCGCCTCGCTCGCCAACTTGATCGGTTGCGGGAACGTCGGATCGTCTTTCTGGAGCCGATACACGCCGCAGCGCGAAATACCGAGTTGCGCCGCCGTCAGCCCCGGCGTCGGTTATACCCAAACCCTCGAGCTTCGCCAGCGTGCCCGGCGTGCGAGTGAATCGCGAGTACGTCGTTACCAATTGCTGGATCGTGGAGTGTCCGAGGACCGCCGCCGTCCCTTGCAGCGTCATCCCCCGCCCGAGCGCGAACGAAGCGAAGCTGTGCCGCAAAAGGTACGGGCGCCGATAACTCAAACCGCACGCCGCCGATGCCTTGCGCCATGCGAGGCTGATAGTCGCGAGCGCAACGGGGCGATCATGGGCGTTGCCGAAAACCAGCGTCCGCGTGCCGGTGCTTTTCCCATTAGTCACTCCAATATCATCTCGCCGGCGGCGCCGGCGGCACGCTTGAGCAACAACGGCCATGGCGCGAGCAGCAGCACCACGATCGCCAGACCCCAATACATATCGTTGTAGGCCATCAGCCAGGCCTGCGACGCAAGCGCGCTGTGCACGAGATGGCCCGGAGCAACGACCGGCGCCATCTCGGGCGCCACGATCATCGCTGTCGGCGCGCCCAGGCCGAGCGCGGCCTGGTGCACGCGCCATCGGACCGTCAGCAGATTCGTGACCACCGCGATACCGGCCGCGGCGCCGGTATTGATCATCATGTTGAACAGGCTGGCCGCGAGACCGATCCGCTCGCGGCGAATCTGACCGACGCCAATCGCGGTCAGGGTCGGATAGACCGCGCCGAGCCCCAGCCCGAACAGGAAGATCGGCAGCAACACCGCGCCGGTGCCGGTTGCCAGCGTCCAGTGCGACATCCGCCAGACCTCGAACGCGCCGAGCAAGAAGCCCCCGGCGACAAACGGACGCATGTCGGTCCCGCGCCGCGCCAGTTGGCTCGCAAGCAGGAGCGCGACGATCACACCGATCCCGCGCGGCGCGACCGCCAGGCCCGCCTTCCACGCGTCATAGCCCAGCACGGTTTCCATAAAGAGCGGGTTCAGCAGATTGACGCTGAACAGCACCAGCGCCTGCAGCGAGAGCAGCAGCACCGAGAGCGTGAAGCCGAAGATTTTCAGCATCCGCAAGTCGAGAATCGGCTCGGGAAAGCGCAACTCGCGCCGCACGAACAGCACCATCGAAAGAACCGAGGCCAGCGAGCAGGCGCAAACCCATCGCGAGGCGAACCATCCGGCCCGTCCGCCGCGGCCCAGCACGATTTGAAAGAGCCCCAGCGCCAGCACGATAAGAATGATCCCGAGATAGTCGACCCGGCCATGGCCGCGCTGCTTGCGCAGATAAGGCGGATCGTGCACGAACGCCTGCACCATCAAAACGCCGACGATGCCGGTTGGCACATTGATGTAGAAGATCCAGCGCCAGCTCCAATGCATCGTGATCCAGCCGCCGATAGTCGGGCCCAGCACCGGCGCGACCATTATGCCCATCCCGAAGGTGGTCATCGCCATCGTGTGCTCTTCGACCGGGAAGCTTTCGAGCATGACCGCCTGCGAGAGCGGTATCATCGCGGCGCCGGCAATCCCCTGAATCACCCGGAAGACGACGATCTGGCCGATTCCGCGCGCCAGCCCGCACAAGGCGGAGGCGGCCACGAACGCCAGCATGGAGCCGAGCAGGTAGCGCTTGCGGCCGATTCGGGTTGCGACCCAGCCGGTCATCGGAATCGTCACGCTGATCGCGGCCAGGTAGCTGGTGACTACCCAGCTGATTTGGTCGATACCCACATGAAAGGTCTGCTGCATGTAGGGAAGTGCGACATTTATGATCGACACGTCCAGGACCTGCAGCACCGCGCCGATCATCACGGCCCCGCCCGCCGCCCATTTGTGCACGGGTACCGGATCGTGCTCGACGATCGTAGCGGGCGATGGTGCTGCAATACTCAAGCGAACCTGTTGATCACTCGGCGCGCGATACGCGGACTGGCACGACGATACCAGAAGCAGAATCGCGAGCCACTCACTCGGCTCGATCGCGGTTGCGGAGCTTTCGCGCGCGCGGAGTACTCAGGCAACTTTAGTTTGTCGCCCGCAAACGACCATCGGAGCGCGCCGGATCTTTCACCTTCTTCGCGATCAATTGCTGATTTGAAGTGGCCGCGCCGAGCCGCGCTGCGGCCATATCGAGCAGGGTCGCGATGGAGAGGACGATCAGATTCGAATCGGTGAACAGGCGGTGTGCGGCGTATCGCTTGGTCATCAGGTAGTTGTGCAAGCTGGCCACCCAGATCAACGGCGCCGCGAGATTCGCGGTCCGGATCGCTTGAAAGCCGAAGGCTTCGACGAACCGGCCAAGCGACTCGGCAGTGAACAGGTTGAGGTGGCGCGGAAAGTGATATCCGCCCCAGGCGCGATCCTTGAACAGGCGCCGGTCGTAGCCGTCGAGGTTGGGCGTCGAGATGCTCACGACGCCGCCCATCTTCAGGCCGGCGTTGATGCTCGCCATGCACGCGCGCGCGTCCCACAGGTGTTCGATGAACTGGTTCATGATGACCATGTCGAAGAGGCAGTCGAATCGAGCCTCTTCCAACGCAGCCTCTATGGCCTCGATGTCGTGCTCCCGCAAAAGCCTGCGGGTGTCGGCGGAGAACTGAAGATCCAACCCGGCGAGTTTCAGGTCCGGCCGGACCGCGCGGATGGAGATCAAGAGCGAACCGTCGCCGCAGCCGGCCTCCAGCACTCGGCCGCCGGGCGGCAGGGCGCCAACCATCGCGCGGATGCGCCGGCTGACTACAATGTCCTTGATCCGCCCAAGCACGGACAGCGCCCCGGTGCGGTGCGCTCCGGCAAAGGCGTAGTAATTCTGCGGATAGATGGCCCGGGCGGACTCGATAGTCGGCCGCGGATTGAGGTACACATGGCCGCACTGGCGGCAAGCGACAAACGAGAATTCGATCGCCGAGGTGCCGTACTCGTAGTCCAGCCCCTTGGCGACGGGATCGCCGGGCAAGGCATTGCCGCAGAGCAGGCAGGCGACCGGCTCCAGACTGATTTCGGCGGCTCTCTCAGACGCTGCCGGCTTCACGATCGGGAGCCGATCGAACCCAACAACGACACGAACTCGCGCAAGTAACCGCACGTCACCTCGCTGGGGGTGAACGAAAATCCGGTGTCGCTCAGCAGCTTGTGAGCCGCCGACAACTGATAATAAGGAATAGTCGGCGCGAGGTGATGCTCGAAGTGAAACGAGTAACCGTAGGGAGCCACCAGCAGGTATTCGAGCCATCCCGGCGCAGTGCCCCGGTTGACCTGCGGACCATCAGGCGATGGCGTGTGTTCGGCCATGGTTCGGATCCGGTTGATGAGCTGCGCCATCGTCATGAGCGGTATCACCCACAGGACAAAATAGGCGCCCCACCAACCCGTGACGGCTGTGTAGAATACGAACAGAGCCCCCTGCACCACAACCAGGGCGACAACCCGCCGCAGGCCGGAGGAATCGGACTGGTCTGCGCGCGGCGCGATATACGCGGCAACGAACTTCGCTATCGCTGAAATGGCCAGCGTATCCGCCAGGAGGCACAGCGCGAGGTGCCACTTGCTTCGGTACCCGGAGTAGAGCGATCGGTAAGGATCCTGCGGGCTCCCGGCGTAACGGTGATGGTCGAGATGCGGGCCGCGATAGCCGGCCACGGTGTTGAAGATTGGGATGCACACCAGTGCATCGGCCAGCACGTCGTTAACGTTCTTGCGGGCGTGGAAGAAGCCATGCGACCCTTCGTGCATCAGCAACCCGAGGCCGTTCTGGGCGAATCCGGTTGTCACCGCCGCCAGCGCGTAACTCCAAACTGTAGGATATAGTGAACAGAGCGCAGCAGAGAGCCCGATCGGAAGAACCGTAAGCAGGTAGTGGCCCAGAAACATCCGCAGCCGAGGCGTGGAGTCGTTGCGGAATGCCTCAACCAGCCTCTTGCGCGCCTCGGGGTATCGCGGGTTGCCGTCCCAAAGCTCCGCCCCGGGCCCGGGTGGAGCGGACCGTTGCGCCGCGGTCGCACCGGCAGGCGACGCAAGCACCTCCAATCCGCCAGCCAGACTCGTGTGTTGCGGGTATTTTCGGTCCACAGACCGTTCAACCTCGACAATGTGTAGGCGCGTGGCGGCCTCAGTGTCAACTACGGAGTCCCGCCCCGACGCGGAAACTCATAAGCCAATCGAGTGACCATTAGCGCCTCTGTCTGAAAATCGGGTGAGAGAGAGATCCGCTCACTGCATCGCGATCAGCCCCAAGCCCGTCCAGTACAGCGCGAAGTAGCCGGCGCCCAGGCCGATCAGGAATACCAGCGTCGCCAGGTCGCGCAAGCGCACCGGATATTCGATGAAGCTGGTCGGATGCGTGTTCATCCCGAAGCCGCGCGCCTCCAGCGCCATCGCCATGTTGTTGGCCTTGCGCAGCGCGCCCATGAAGACCGGAATAAAGACCGGCACGTAGCGCCGTAGCCGCTGGATGATCCGGCCTTGGCTGAAATCCAGGCCGCGCAGGCTCTCCGCGTCAATCACGGTGAGGTACGAATCGATGAACAGCGGCGCGAGCCGGAACGAGAGCGTGATCGCAAAGCGCGCGCGATAGGGAACTCCCAGCCGCGCCAGCCCGACCATGAACTCCTCGACCTTGGTAGTCGAAAGGAACAAGACCGAGGCGGCCAGCAGCTCCGCCAGCTTAAGTCCGCGCCCCAGCCCGAGCATCACCGAGTCGCGCGTTATCCACGCCCCGCGATGGCCGAAGACCAGCATCCACGAAATCGTCGTGGAAGTTACTATTATGATGAATAGCCAGCGCAGCGAATAGAAATTTGGCCCTGCTCCGGTGAGTAGCGCGGTCGTCAGCAGGATCAGGCCGAGCGGAACGAACGCCAGCGGACGGTCCACCCAGTAGACCGACCAGAAGACGATGAACAGCGCTAGGACCTTGACCGTCGGATGCAACCGATGGACGAAGCTCGAGCGGTCGATGTAGCGATAAATCGGCATCAGGCGTTACGCTGAATCCAGCTCACCAACTCGTCCACGCTGAGCGTGCTCGCGCCAAAGCGCCTGCCGAGTGCCGCAACCTCGGGCGGCCTGAACGACGCGCTCAGCAGCAGCTCTTCTTGCGCGAAGAACTCGCGCACCGGCCCGTCGAAGAGCTTGTGGCCGCGCCGCATCAGGACCACGCGCCGCGCGTACTCCGCGACCAGCCACGGCGTATGCGTGATCATCACGATCGCGATTCCGGAGCGATTCAGCTCGGCGACCAGCTTCATCATCCGGCGCTGCTCGCGATAGTCCAGGCCGGTGGTCGGCTCGTCGAGAATCAGCAATCGCGGCTTGAGGGCGAGCACGCTCGCGACCGCCAGCCGCTGACGCTCGCCCTTGCCGAGCAGAAACGGATCGCTGCGGCGCGCACCCTCCAGTCCCACTGCCTGCAACACTTCGGCGCATCGCCGCTCGATCTCGCCGGCCTCAAGGCCGAAATTGCGCGGGCCGAAGGCAACTTCCTCTTCGACCGTCGCGGCGAAGATTTGATAGTCGGGATTCTGAAAGACGTAGCCGACCTCCTGCGCCGTCTCAGCGGGGCGCATCGATGAGCGATCGCGTCCCGAGAGCAGAATCTTCCCCGGCTCGCATTTGAGCAGGCCGACAATATGCTTGGCCAGCGTGGTCTTGCCCGAACCGTTCTGCCCGATGATCGCGATGAACTCGCCGGCCCGAATGGCGAGGTCGATTTGGTCGAGAACCGGAGCGCCAACGGCATAGGAAAAACTGAGCCCGCGAATCGCGACCAGCGGCGCGCCCGCCCCTGCTTCGGGCTCTGCATCCGGCGCCCCGGTAATTTCAGCGGGCGCAGCGGCGTGAGGTTCGGCCAGCTTCGGGAAATGCTGCCTGAGCATCGTCTCGGCTTCGGCCACGGTGCGCAGATGGGCGCGGATGCCGAGCCTGGCGGCAACGTGATTCAGATCCGGCGGATGCACGCCACATTCTTCGAGCAGATCGAGCTGGGTCATCAGATGCTCCGGCGTGGCGTCGGCAATCACCCGGCCCTCGCGGATCAGTAGCAGCCGGTTGCATCCGCGCAGCTCCTCGGCTTCGTGCTCGATCACCACCAAGCTCACGCCCTGCTCGCGCAGCGTGCGCACCAGCGCAAAGACCTCCGCCCGGCCCTCGGGATCGAGATCGGTGGTCGGCTCGTCCAGCACGATCACGGACGGTCGCAGCGCCATCACCGATGCGATCGCCAGCCGCTGCTTCTCGCCGCCCGAGAGCGAGGTGGGGTCGCGATGCTCGAAGCCCTTGAGCCCGACCGCTTCGAGCGCTGCGCCCAGACGCTCGACCATTTGCGCGCGAGGCATCCCGACCTGCTCCATCGCAAAGGCGACTTCATGCGCGACGTTGGTCGAGAAGAGCTGCGCCTCAAAGTCCTGGAACACCATCCCGACCAGCGGCGCGACCTCGGACACGCGCGCGCCCTCGAGCGAACGCCCGCCGATCCGGACCACGCCGCGGAACTCGCCGTCCTCGAAGCCGGGGATGATGCGATTGAGGCACTTGACGAGCGTGGACTTGCCTGCACCGGAAGCGCCCATGATCCCGACCATCTCGCCCGCGGCCTGGCGGAATCGCGCGTCGATCAACGCGGGGCGTTCCGCGCCGTGATAGGTAAAGGTGACATCCTCGACTGCGACCGCGTCGGGAGATAGCTGGGGAGGGGGCGTGACAATGAGTGGTGAGTCAACCGGCATCATACCCTCACCCGCGTTCGCGTCGGCACCGCCGCGGATGCTCGCGCGGCCTCTCCTTGGTCAGGGAGAGGCGTAAGACTGGACGAGCGCTGAACGGCGGGAGTTTCGTCACAGGATCCACACACCCAGCGTGGCGAGCGCCATCAGCGGGCCCACGACGATCAGGATCGCGCGATCGTACGGCGGCCGCGCCATCGAATGGGGCAGGAATGCGGGAATCCAGTAGCCGGTCGAGATCAGATTGCCCAGCAGCCAGGCGCCCGACTCGCCGATCGCGATCATCGCAACGCCCGCCAGCCGCCGCAGCGAGGGGCCATGCTTCAGCGAGGGCATCAGGTCTTCGTAGAGCATCCGGCCCCGCTTGACGCGCGGGTAAATGGCGGCCAGCAGAAACGGCGAGAGCGCCATCGCCGCAATCATGTTGTTCAGCACGATCACGTTGCCGAGCAAAAAGAACGGCCGGATGCCGATCACGTTCTCGCCCCAGGCCACGAAGTCGGCGCACAGCGTGCTCGCCATCAGGCATACGACTACGTACTTGGCGATTCCCCCCGGCGAGCGCGAGACCGGATTTTCTCCGCCGCCGATCACGTTCCAGATTTTGTAGGGCAGATAGCCATACACCAGGTTGGCGAAAAAACCGAAGACGTCGCCTGGTCCGACGCCACCGAAGAAGTCGCCGATCATGTTGCCGATCGCCGACCCCCACGCCGCCGCCGGCCCGAACAGGAACGAGCATACGATCGGAATCGCGTTGGCGGGGCGTAGCTCGGTCACGCCCGGAATCAGCGGCACGCCCTTGAACGGCACCAGCACCGCGGCGTAGAGCGCAGCCGAGATCGCGACCAGCACGACCATCCGCGTTTCCCGCCACATCGAGCGTAAGTCGTTCATATTTCCGTAACTCGCCTCGGAATCGCCGAGCGCCCGGTCACGGCATTATTGAAGTATACGGGAGCTATTGCCTAGTCCCCCATCTCTGCGGAAAACTTGTCGGGTACCGGGCCGCCCGGGCGTGTCATGCCGATCTACGAATACGAATGCGAGAAGTGCCGCAAGCGCACCAGCTTTCTCACCACCCGGGTGAGCGAGAAGGTCGACGCGAAGTGCAAGCATTGCGGTAGCGCGAAGATGCATCGCCTGATGTCGCGGTTCGCGATGCCGCGCAGCGAAGGGTCGCGCCTCGATCAGCTCGCGGATCCGGCCAAGTTCAGCGACTTAGACGAGAAGGACCCCAAGAGCGTCGCCCGGATGATGCGCAACATGGGCAAGGAGATGGGCGATGAGTTCGGCGGCGCGGAATTCGATCAGGCGATCGACGAGCTCGAAAGCGGCGGCGGCCTCGACGATGACGGCTCCGGCAGCGACGACGAGCTCTAACCTGTGAGACCCGGATGGGTCCTTACTTTGAATGTCTGATTCCAAGTAGCACGAAATCCCGGCGGCCGGCAAACTCAAGGTCCGAGCCGGCTCGGATGGGCCGGCAATCGGAGGGAGACTCGTGGTTGACTTCGAGGTAGTTCCAAAGCGCACCGCGCTGGTTAATGTTGATATGCAGAATTGCTTCGTCGAGGGCTACCCCATCTCGGCGCCGGACGGGCTCGCCGTCCTGGAGCGAATCAATCACCTAGCCGCGGCGTGCCGCAACGCCGGCATTCTCGTCATTCACACCCGCAATGTCTTCAGGCCGGACGGCTCCAATATCGGAATACTGGGCCAGTTCGACCCCTTGATCAAAACGGGCATTCTCAACCAGGGATCGGAAGCCGCGGTGCTCCACAAGCGGTTGGTCTTAGACCCGCACGACATCTTGCTCGACAAGCCCCGCTTCGGCGCCTTTCACGGCACCGACCTCGAGTTGATTCTCCGCTCGCGTGGAATCGACACCCTCATCATCACCGGCATCGCCACCAATGTGTGCTGCGAAACGACCGCCCGCGAAGCTGCCGTCCGCGATTTCCAGGTGTTTTTCCTGAGCGATGGAACCGCGACCTTCGGCATCGGAGACCTCTCCAGAGCGGATTTGCAGAGAGCTACCTGCGCCACCCTCGGGCTGGTGTTTGCTCAAGTATTAACGACCGACGAGATGATCGCGAAGATCGCCCAGGCCCCGCGATCTCCGAGGGGGTAGGGACGTCCTCGTCGGACTGGCTCAATCCGCAGTCCCCACATTGAAGGGGACTTCTGAAAATTGTGCGCACGCGCCTTCGCCCCCTCAAATCGCGATCCGCAGCGCAATCTCCTCGAACGGAACTTCCGGGACCCTGACCTTGTTTTTGCCGCGCGGGCGCTTCGTGATGCGGACCAGCCCGTGCCGCTCGAGAATCCGCACGTCTTCCTGAACGTTCTTCAGATTTCTCCTCACCGTTTTTGCCAGATCATAAATCGAATGCGGATGGTGCGTCCTGATCGCTCGCAGCAGAGCCAGGCGCTGGCGGGTCAGGAAGTTGCGAGCGGCCTCGAGGCTGGTAAATCCGATCACCTCCTGCGGCCTGACGCGCTTGCCAGCCCGCACGGCCTCAAAGGTCCGGCGGAAGCGCTCGGCGCTTTCGGCAAAGGGCTCGATGGTAAACGTCAGGGTCTTCATTCGCCCGTTGATCAGTCTGTCAGGGTCTGTGAAGGGGTCGTAGTGGTCAAGTATTGAAGTGGTGGGAGACGAATCGCTCCGCGTAGATTCCTCTCTCCGCAGACTCCGTTCGGAATGACAACCTAAGAATCCTTGCTCCCTACCTGTCATCCTGAGCCGCAGGCGAAGGATCAACGCGAAGCGATTTCTTCAAACCTGCCCGCTGCGAAGCGGTAAGTAGTAGGGACGTCCTCTAGTCCGCGCTCATCAGCACGACCGCGGCGGCGGCGATTCCTTCACCGCGGCCGAGCGCGCCCACTCCCTCCGGACTGGAAGCCTTGACGTTGAGTTGATCCGATGGCGCGCCGATCGCAGCCGCCAAACGCTCGCGCATCGCGGGCAGATGTGGCGCCAGGCGCGGCGCTTGCGCGAAAATCGTCAGGTCGGCATTTACGAGCTTCCATCCGCGAGTGCGGGCGAGCTTGCCGACTTCGGCGAGCAGCGCGAGGCTGTCGGCGTCCTTGTACCGCGGATCGCGGTCGTCGAAATGCGCCCCAGATCGCCCTCGCCGATCGCACCCAGGATCGCGTTGGCCAGCGCGTGCGCGGCCGCGTCCGCGTCGGAATGGCCCCGCAAGCCGGATTCGTGCGCGATCTCGACGCCGCCAAGAATCAGCTTGCGACCCTTCTCCAGCGGATGGAGGTCGAAGCCCTGGCCGACCCGATATTTCACGGCGCGCCCTTACCCATCGAACAACTTGCTGGCGCCAATCCGCTGACGCATCCGGGCTGCGTTGACAACCTGCGGTAAACGCTCCAATCTCGCTAGAGGAGGAAGCGCCGCGATGCCGCAGTTTGTCAAGAATCCCAAGGTGATCATCGGCACGATCGTCGTATTGTGGGTCGCGTACGTCATATCCGCGAACCTGAATCTCGAAATAGACGTGCGCCTGATACCCTTCGCCGCTACTTTGGATTTCAAGGTTCCGGCCGTAATGATTGCCTCGGCGATTTTCGGTTCCGGCGCGACTTTGATCATTCAATGGCTCTGGAAGCGGCGTTCCTCGAAGAACGGTTCCGCATCGGCGGCCGCTTCAGCCGCCAGCACCAGCACCGTCGCCTGAGACCCCGCCTTCAGCATCGTCTCTTTGGCCGGGCCGATCAGCAGCGCGTCCGCTCGCGACAGCGAACTTAAAATTCCAGAGCCCTGGCTGCCGGTCGGCGCGGCGAACAGCTCGCCCGCGCGCCGCTCGAGCCTGACGCGGATGAAATCGGTGAGGTTGCTGGAGACCTTGATATTGGTCGCGCATCGCACGGCCATACGGGGCAGTCCGAGCTCGCGCCGCCCGCCCATCTTGAGGATCGCCGGGCGCGCGTAGAGGTAGAAGCAGACCATCGTTGAGACCGGATTGCCCGGCAATCCGAACATCGGACGCCGGTCGATCAGGCCGAACTTGAGCGGACGCCCGGGCTTCTGCGCGACGCCGTGGAACAGTTGGCGCAGCCCCAGCTCGTCGAGCACTTCCTTCACATGATCGAATTGCCCGACCGAAACGCCGCCGGTGGACAGCACGGCATCAAACGCGAGCGCCTCGGTCAGCCGCGCGCGGACCTCCGCGCGGCTGTCGCGCGCGACCTTGAGCAAAATTGGCTCGCCGCCAGCCTCCAGGATCGCGCCGTGAAGCGCGTAGGCGCTCGAGTTCACGATCTGCGCCCCGCTTGGAATCTGGTCGACATCCACCAGCTCGTCGCCGGTGGCGACAATCGCGATCCGCGGCCGCCGGTAAACGTCGAGCATCGAGCGGTTGAGCGAGGCCAGCGTACCGAGGTCCGCAGCCGATAGCCGCCTGCCCGGACCCATCACGGCCTCGCCGGCGCGAAGGTCCTCGCCCCGCGGGCGAATGAAACCCCCGGCCTCGGAGCCGGCGATTATTTCGACTTGGTCGCCGCTGCCGCGAGTGCGCTCGACCGGTACGATCGCGTCGGCGCCGCCCGGCAGCGGCGCACCGGTCATGATCCGCGCGCATTCACCGGCTCCGACCCGTCGCGAAGGCATCGCGCCAGCCGCGATCGTTTCGATCACTTTCAGCCGCGTGGGTTTCGATTCGCTCGCAGAGGCCACGTCCTGCGCACGCACCGCATAACCGTCCATCGCGGAGTTGTCGAATCCGGGGATATCACGCGGCGAGTGGATCTCCTCGGCCAGCACGCGTGAGAGCGCAGACGTTATCGGCGCGCGCTCGACGCCGAGCACTGCGACGTTATCCAGTACCGCCTGGAGGGCTTCGTCGGCGCTAATCACGGGGTGATCCTCTGCCGCGCCCAACAATACGCGCCTTGGCCGCGCGAGAGAATCACCGGTGGAAATCTGAAAAAGGGCGGAAATCGAACGGGATGGGGCTCAGTAGACGCCCCAGTCTTCCGCGAGCCCATCGTCGGCGGCGGCGCGCGGCACCCACACCTCGTAGACGGCGACATTGGGCGGGACCTTGTCGCGCAGCAGGGCGGGATTCAACTCGCGGATGGTCTGGAGCGAGACACCGGTGGTCCTGGCCACCGCACTAAGCGGCGTTCCGCCGAGCACCTGGATTCGGTCATACGGCGGTTGCGAATATTGGATCGGCTCGAAACCATAGGCTTCCGCATTGTGAGCGATAAACGCCACCGCCATGAAGCGGTTGAGCAGGCTGCGGGTGCATCGGGGCAGTTTTTTCATCAACCGGCCATAGTCGGCGCCGCGAAGCGCCCAAAACCGATCGATTGAGCTCTCGCCGCGGTTCCAGCTCGCGACCGTCACTCTCCAGTCACCGATCTCGTCGTGCAGGCCGGCCAGAAACTCCGCCGCCGCCCGTGTCGATTTCACGGGGTCACGCCGTTCGTCCACATAACGGTCGATATGCAGCCCAAAGCGTCGCGCGGTCGGGCGGGTAAGTTGCCACGGTCCGGCCCCTTCACGGGAAAACTCGCTCTCAGCGAAGGCCAGGTACACGAGATCCCTCGGCAGTCCGCGCGCGTCGAGCTCCCTCATCATATCGGGCAAATAGGGTTCGACCCGGTTAAACGAGGCCTCGAGGTAATGCGGCTGGTTGAGGAAGGAGTCGATATATCGGCGAACGGTCTGATTCAGCGTCAGCGGAAAAGGCGACACTCGCCGTGGTGAATTATGCTCGAAGGCGGTGCGATTCGCAGGCGCCGCAAGGCTCGTGGTCTGCGCCAGATCCGTGCTCGAGCTTTGAACCGGTGTCACGGCGGCTGTCGCGGCAGGCGCCACGACTGGCGCGGCCGGCTGACCGACAGGCGCCGTCCGGTTCGCCGGGCTCGAATCCGATTGCCCCGAAGCGACCCATCCGTGCCCCACCCACATTTTCGCATAGGAGCAGACCGGAAGGGCGAGAACCAACAGCAGACTTATGGCGAGAAGACTTTTGCGCATGAAGCTCGTCAATTCCGAAGACCCTAGCTGGTGAGTCCTTCTCGATCAACCCATCTCAAATAAAAAACTCTAATCTATTCACAGCCCCGCGCTTATCTAACTTGAGCCCGACACGAAGCGCGGCTAATGATCTCGCCGATCTCCGAACTCCGAATCGCCTTAGCTGACGCGCGAGTTTATGGTAGTTTGCCCCCAGAATGACTGCCCGATGCCCCGTGCCTCAGCGATGCGAGTAACCGTATGGCGCGATGTCGCCGAAAGCTTAGGCGATGCAATACTCGTGCTGTCGGCGGAGCTTGAGCCTACGGCCTTGAATCCCGCTGCCGAGACGCTGCTTGGGGTCTCGAAGCCCGGTTCAGCCTTTATCCATGAGTTGCTCGGTCGCAACGATTGGTTGGCGAGAATGACCGCCTCGTGCCTGAAAAGTGGGCAAAATTTATCCGATCCCGAGGCGGAGCTGATCCTGACTCGCCGGTCTATCGCGGTGCGCGCGGAAGCCTCGCCGTTGACCAAGGAAGACGGCCGAATCCGCGGCGTGGTGGTTCTGCTTCAGGATCTTTCCCATCAGAAGAGCACCGAGCGCACCGTTGAAGGCGGCGCGGCCGGTTTGCGGCTCTCGCCCGCCGGATTGGCCCACGAAGTCAAGAATCCGCTAACCGGAATCAAGGGTGCCGCCGAGTTGCTGGCCACGATGTTTCGCAACGACGCCCGCGCCCAGGGCTATTGCAACGTCATTCTCGAGGGTGTCGGGAGAATCACCTCGCTGGTCGAGCAGGTGCTCGCTTTCAGCTCCCCGCAGCGCTTTGCGACCCAGCCGGTCAATATCCATCGCGTGCTCCATCAGGCGCTCAAGCTGGCGGGGCTCTATCCGCAGCGTCCGGCGGGAATCGTCGTCGAGCAGCTCTTTGATCCGAGCCTGCCCGAAGTGGTCGGCGACGCCGGGGCGCTGGAGCGCGTGTTCCTGAATCTGATCCGCAACGCTGTGGAGGCCATCGACTCGCGCGGCAGGATCAAGCTCAGCACCCGGATGGAAACCCAGTTTCGGATGACCGCGGAAGGCCGCCGCCATTTCTTGCGCGTCGAGGTGAGCGACAGCGGCAAGGGAATCAGCGAAGAGGAACTGACGCAGCTGTTCACACCGTTTTTCACCACCAAGCCGCAGGGGACCGGACTCGGCCTGGTAATCAGCCGGCGGATCGTGATGCTTCACGGCGGCAGCCTGTGGGCCGAGCGCGGCGGCGTCAGAGCCGCCGATAACCATCACAACGGCGCAGACGGCGAGCGCGATAGCGGCGACTTGTCCGCCCAGCCCGGCGAATTGTCTGCCCAGCCCGGGATGACCTTCAAGGTAACGCTCCCGGTCAGGACTGACTCGCCCACGGCTTAGGCTTACTGTTACGATGGCGAGGCGGCCCCGTATCCGCCGATCCCGATGGCAGCAGCAAATCCAAATCTAATCGAACCCGACAATTCCAATCGCAATCCGCTCGCGACCGTGCTGGTCGCCGACGACGACCAGGCGATCCGGCTCGTCTTGCGTCACCGCCTGGAGGCGGCCGGCTTCGCGGTCGAGGAGGCGGCCGACAGCCAGAGCGCGCTCGACGCCCTGCGGACCGGACGCTTCGATGTCGCCCTGGTCGATATCGTGATGCCGGGTGCGGGCGGACTCGAGGTGCTCAGCACCATCCGCACCGAGGAAATCCGCACCCTGGTGATCATCATCACGGCCGCCAGCACCATGAACAACGCCGTCGAGGCGATGAAGCGTGGCGCGCACGATTACCTGACCAAGCCGTTTGCCAATCTCGACCTAGTCGCCGCGGCCGTCACCCGCGCGAGTGAAATCGCGGCGCAGAGCGCTGATATAGATCGCTTGCACAATGAAGTGAGCCGCACCCTGGTTGGCGGCGAAATTATCGGCCGCTCCGCCGCGATGCAGGAAGTCTACAAGCTGATCGGCAAGGTCGTGAACAACGACGCGCTGGTGCTGCTCACCGGCGAGAGCGGTACCGGCAAGGAATTGGTCGCCCGAGCGGTCCACTTTAAGTCCGCGCGATGGCGCGCCCCGATGGTGGCGGTGAACTGTTCGGCGATCCCCGGTGGATTGCTCGAAAGCGAGCTGTTCGGCCACGAGCGCGGATCGTTCACCGGCGCGACCGACCGGCGCGCCGGCAAGTTCGAGCTCGCCGGACAAGGAACGGTCTTTCTCGACGAAATCGGCGACCTGCCGCTCGAATTGCAACCCAAGCTGCTGCGTGTGCTCCAGGAGCGCGAGTTCATGCGGGTGGGCGGGGTCGATACCCACAAGCTCGAAGCGCGCGTGATCGCCGCCACCAACCAGGACCTCGAAGCCGCGGTCCGCGCACGCCGCTTCCGCGAGGACCTCTACTTCCGCCTCGGCGTGATCCTGATCAATCTGCCGCCGCTGCGCGAACGCCGCGAGGACATCCCCGAGCTGACCGATTATTTCGTCGCCAAGGCGGCGCGCGAGATGGGTGCGCGGGCCAACGCCGTCAGCCGCGGCGCGTACGACAAGCTCGGCTCGTATCACTGGCCGGGCAACGTCCGCGAGCTGGAGAATTGCGTGCTGCGCGCCGCCCTGCTCGCTCCCGGCACTACGATTCAGGCCGAAGATATCGCGCTCGGCTCGGTTCCCCTCGCCTCCCACGCGGCAGGAGACTCCAACGCCGGCTTCGCCGATATCGTCACGCGCCGGATGGGTGAGCTGGCCGCCGACGGCGGCGGCGAGGACGTGCGCGGCCTGTATCAGACGATGGTCGCCGAGCTGGAGCGCCCGCTGATCGATATCGTGCTCGAACGGGCCGGCGGCAACCAGGTGCGCGCCGCCCGGATGCTCGGTCTCAATCGCAACACGCTGCGCAAGAAAATCACCGAGCATCGCATCGTGCTGCGCAAAGGCCCGCCGGACTGAGAGCCTGTGATTCTTGATGGACGCTGCACGCACACATCTTCTCTGAAGGCCTCTCCCTGACCAGGGAGAGGCCGGAACGCGCGAGCGGATGCTCGCCGCGTTCCGGGTGAGGGTTGCCTGCTTCGGCACCAACAAAAGTCTACGAACTCTGAGCGAAGGCCGCTATACCGGACTTGATCCTCCCCTCCCATTTCTACGCGATCATCGATCCCTCGGGCGGGCACGACCCGGTCGAACTGGCGCGCGTGATGCTCGCTGCGGGCGCGCGGATTCTCCAGTTGCGCCTGAAAGACACGCCCGCGCGCGATTTTGCCGCCGCGGCGGCGGCAATCGCGCCGCTGTGCCGCGAGGCGGGGGCGATCTTTATCGTCAACGACCGCGCCGATATCGCGATGCTCGCCGGCGCTGATGGCGTTCATCTCGGGCAGGACGATCTCCCGCTCGCGGCCGCGCGCCGCCTGATGGGCGCGCGCAAACAGCTCATCGGAATTTCCACTCACTTGGTGGAGCAGGCGCGAGAGGCCGAGGCCGGCGGCGCCGACTACATCGGCTTCGGCCCGATGTATCCCGGCGGACTCAAGCAGACCCGCGACGCTCAGGGGCTGGAGAACCTGCGCGCGGTCCGCGCCGCGGTGAAGATTCCCATCGTGGCAATCGGCGGCATCACCGAGCAACGCATGCCCGAAGTCCTCGCCGCCGGCGCCGACGCCGCCGCAATAATCACCGACGTGGTGCGCGCGCCTGACGTCGCGGCGAAGGTGCGATCGATTCTGGCGATCTAGCGCCACGGATTCTGACGCGGCTAGGCAACCGGAATCCCGACCGCTACGGCGAGTCGCTGTCTGAACTCATTCCAGTCGTCGCCCTCGCGACCCAGAACCTGCGAGACATCGAACCATCGTGTAGTAGTCGGCGATTCGCTCCTGAGGGTCTTCAGGCTCAACCCCTTCTTCGCAATTATTGTCCAGAAATCGTTGAAGCCCTGAGCCCTCGCCTTCTGGTGGGACTTTTCTGCTTCTCCCGCTCGATTGTGCGCGTTGCTTCTGTCAGTGCCGCCCTTGATCTCGATCGCTACCTTGTTATGAATCGCTTACGGCCCGAGTTCTTCCTGAATCCGGATATCGGGATCAGAACCGAACACCAAAGTCACGATCCGACCGGAAGAGTTTCTGACGACGATCGTGTTCCTCTGTTCGCGCTCGATTCCTGCCTTCACCACTTCGCGGACAGATAGGTATACGGCCTCTACCGCCCGCCGCCCGATTGCAACATTGTTGCCGCCCTGGAACTGGGAGCCGATAGTCAGAAGAGGAAGCTCGGTCACGTCCCGTTGGGTGATCGCCGGGGACATCTGGCGCACGAGTTCTGATAGAGCCTGGCTCATCATTTTGCATAGTTCCCGCAGAGACCCCTTCTGCGCGGCGCGGATGACATTTCGTTCTTCCATGCTTTTGAAGATCCCCCTGCCGCTACCGCTCGCGTAGAAGGATTTCTGCGAGGCACCGAGCAGCAGCCGGTAGTAGCCAATCAGCGTCGGTCTTGCCTCCAGAACAGTCGGGGTGGGAAACACGAATTCATCACGTATGCCGGCCGCCGCTAAAATTCGCTGAACGTCCGCAGGCACGTAGGCTCGAATCTGTGATTTCAGTTCGTTAGGGTCGATAGTCGCAAGAGCCTCCCGAAGCGCGTCGGCAAGCAAGGACTTGCGGGCGGCCACGAGGAGTTGGCGGAACCGTACCTGTCGAGACGCTGAAAGCGGTTGGATCTCGGTCACGATCGGCGCGCGAGGCTGGCCTCGCTCACTCGCAATTCCGCGATTTCCGAAAAACGAGCCAATAGCAGTGCTGACGCCGACTGTGATGAGCGACTTTCCATTTGGGATCCATTATCGGACCCTTTCTGACCTTCACGATACAGTCGCAGGCGCGAAATCCTGCTGCTCGGGCCGCCAGAAGGAAATCAACGTGGGCCCACTGGTAGCGATGGTGATGTACGTAGTCGGCAATCTTGCACAAAAGGAGGCCCTCTGGACGGAGCACGCGCCATGCCTCCTCCAGGAACGGAGGGAACGTATGCGACAGGTTGTACTGAAGTTCTTTGGGAACGCGGCGGCCTAGCCCGAATCGCGCGCTGAAGTCTTTCGATTTGTCCTGCCCCTGGTTCGGAACGTGCGGCGGGTCATAGACTACAACGTCGAACGAGCCCGGCTGGAAAGGCATCGCGGTGTTGTCAGCAACTACGTCCGGACGGTACCTGGCCTCAATGTCCAGTCCCATGACGGGACGGTGGCTGTTTCGCCAGAAGCGGCCGCCATTGACGGTGGCGTCAAGGATGCGTTTAGGCGGATTTTTCGGGTAGAAGTCGAGCAACCCTTCGAGCAGGGTCGCATCCTCGCCGCTCCAAACGGAGCCGATCGGTTCGTACTGCCCGCGTCGAGGCGCTCGACTCGAACCGCGCAACAGATCGTACTGCTCACGGCGCCCGCTTCCACCGCTCAACATGTCCGCATGATAGAGGCACCACGATATCAGCGCAAACCACTGCCGGCTCGCGATTGGCAGCGTCGCGATGCGGCGCGAGGCAGTCCACCGAAATTCTGCTAGTCTTTTCTCGAGCGACGGTGGCGAGGTGTTGATGAAACGCCGGATGAAGCTGGGCGACTTCCTGGTCGCGTACCTGCACAGGATCGGCGTCACCCATGTGTTCGGGATTCCCGGCGATCTCGCGCTGCGCCTGTTCTTTGCGCTGGGGCGCAAGCATGGTCTCAAGATGGTCACGTTCTCGCACGAGCCGGGGGTGGGCTTCGCCGCCGACGGATACGCCCGCGCGACCGGCCGGATCGGCGTGGTCTGCGTGACCTACGGCGCCGGCGGCCACAATATGGTCAATCCGGTGGCGGGTTCGTTCTCCGAGCGCGTGCCGCTGCTGATCTTTTCGGGCGGCCCGGGTGAGGAGGAACGCAAGCTCGGCACGCTGATTCATCATCAGGCCCGCGAGATTGAATCACAGCATCGCATCTACCAGGAAGTCACCTGCGCTTCCCGCGTGCTCACCGATCCGCGGCGCGCCGCGCCGACTTGCACGACGTTACGCGCGCGGTATGGGTCGACCAGCGACCCGGTTATATCGAGATCCATCGCGACATGGTCGATCGTGAAATCGAAGTGCCCGCCGAGATCATCGAATGGGACGGCCGGCTGCACTTTCACGAATCGGACGCGCGCAAGGTCCAGGAGGCCGCGCGCGAGACCGCCGCGATGTTCAACGCGTCGTCCAGGCCGGTGGTGATCGCGGGCATCGAAATCCATCGGTACAAGGCCGCGCGCGATCTGGTCGAGCTGGCCGAGAAGATGGGCGCGCCGGTGCTGACCACCGTGCTCGGCAAGGGCGCCTTTCCGATGGACCATCCGCTGCACATGGGCGTACACGTCGGGCCGATCAGCCCCGCGCCGATCGTCGAGCGGATGGACGCGGCCGATTTCGTGCTCAACCTCGGCTGCCTCAAGACCGACATGAATTTCGGCAACCGCCCGCCCCATATTATCCAGGAAAAGACCGTATGGGCCGTCGACCGGCGCGTCGACGTGAAGTACCACAGCTATATCGAGGTCGGCGTGCGCGACTTCGTCCGCGCGCTGCTGCGCAACGAGCTGCGGACCCATCATGAGCGCGTGCATTACGCCGACAACCTGGGCGGCGCGCTGCCGCCCGGCGGCGCAACGGTGAAAGTCGGCGCGCTGCTCGGCACGGTCAACGAGTTCCTCGCGGCGCATCACCGCTACATGGTGGTGGCCGAGTCGGGCGACATGCTGTTCGGCGGACTCGACATTCGGGTGCCGCACGACGGCACCTACTTCGCGCAGGGTTTTTACGCCTCGATGGGCTTCGCGGTGCCCGCCGCTATCGGCGCGCAGATCGGCAACGGGCTGCGGCCGCTGGTGCTCTGCGGCGACGGCGGTTTCCAGATGACCGGGCCGGAGATTTCCCATTCGACGCGATGCGGCGCCAATCCGATCGTGCTGGTGATCAACAACGGCGGATGGGGCATCTTCAGGCCGATTGTCGACCGCCCCGACTTGCTCGAATTGCCACCGTGGCCCTACGCGCGGCTGGCCGAGGATTGGGGCGGCGCAGGATTTAGCGCGAATACGGTCGCGGAGTTGCAAAGCGCGCTGGAAGCGGCGCATCTTTGCAAAACGTTTGCGATAATCGAGGTCAAGATCGACCGCCGCGATCTTTCGCCCGTGACCATGAAATACATCCGCGCCGCCGCCAAGCGTTCGCACATCAAGCTGCCGCATGCGTTGGCGCACAACTCGGTCCGGCCGCTGCCTTCGTGACGGATCAGATGGAGTCGTGATGGATTCGGTCTACGAAAACCTGCGCGACAACTTCAGTTGGGACCTACCGGAGTACTTCAACTTCGGCGAGATGATCGATCACTACGCGCAAGATCCGGAGCGCGTCGCGCTGCTGTGGGAAGACGAGCGGCGCAACCGCGCGCGGCTGACTTTCGCCAACCTGCGCGATCAGTCCAACCGGATCGCCAACGCGTTGTCGGGGATCGGAATCGGGCGGCGCGACCCGGTGCTGCTGGTGCTGCCGCGGATCACGATGTGGCAGGCGGCCTATATCGGTGCGCTCAAGCTGGGCGCGATTGTGATCCCGTGCACCTCGATGTTGCGCGAGAAGGATCTCGTCTACCGCGCGAACCATTCGGGCGCGCGCGCGATAATTGCCGCACCGGCGTCGGCCGAGATGGTCGGCGACCTCAGGAACCAATGCCCGTCGCTGGAGCATTTCATGCTGGCCGGCGCGCCGCGCTCGGGATGGGCCAGCCTCAACGACGCGATGCTTCAGGCCTCGGCGCAGTTCACCGCCTCGCACACCGCCGCCGACGACCCGGCGATTTGCTACTACACTTCCGGGACCACTCGCGAGCCCAAGGCCGTGCTCCACAGTCATGCCTACACGTTCAGCCATCGCTTCACCGGGCTCAATTGGCTGGGGCTCACCGACACCGACCGGCATTGGACCACCTCGGACACCGGATGGGCCAAGGCAGCCTACGGAGTGCTCTTCGGCCCCTGGATGAACGGCATCACGACCTTCATGTACAACGGCCGCTTCGAGCCGAAGAAGGAACTGGAGCTGTTGCAGCGCTATCAAATCACCACGTTCTGCGCGCCGCCGACCGAATACCGGATGCTCGTCAAGCAGGACCTGTCGGACTTTCCGCTCCCCTCGCTGCGGCATTGCACCGGCGCCGGCGAGCCGCTCAACCCTGAAGTGATCGAAGTGTGGAAGGATCGCTACAATTTGACGATCCACGATGGCTACGGCCAGACCGAGACCATCATTCTCGCCGCGAATGTTCCCGGGATGGCGGTCAAGCCGGGCTCGATGGGCCTGCCGTTTCCCGGCCACGACGTCCGCGTGATCGGCGAAAACCTCACCGAGACCAAAGCGGGGGAAGTCGGCGAGATCGCGCTGCGCGTCAAGCCCGAACGGCCGCCGTCTCTGTTCCTCGAATACTGGAAAGATCTCAAAGCGACGACCGCAGTCTTTCGCGGCGACTACTACCTCACCGGCGACCAGGCCTATCGCGACCCGGACGGCTATCTGTGGTTCGTCGGACGCGCCGACGACGTAATCATCTCGGCGGGGTATCGAATCGGGCCGTTCGAAGTGGAGAGCGCCCTGCTCGAGCATCCCGCGGTGATGGAATCCGCCGCGGTCGCGAGTCCCGACGCCGATCGCGGCGCGATCTGCAAAGCCTTCGTTAAGCTCAAGCCCGGCGCCGAAGCAACCGAGATGCTGAAGCGCGAGCTGCAAGAGCACGTCAAGCGCGTCACCGCGCCGTACAAGTATCCGCGTGAGATTGAGTTCGTCGACGAATTGCCCAAGACCGTAAGCGGCAAAATCCGCCGCGTCGAGCTCCGCAAGCAGGAAGAACACCGCAAGCTCGACCCGCGCTGAAATTTTTGTCCGAAATAGGACCGGCGTCCCGCCGGGTCATTTGCGGCCTGTTCCGGCGGTCTTTCAGGCGGCGAATCCGCCTGACGCGGTGCGCGATCGTGTGCTATGTCTGCGGCAGTGGCCAAAATTTCGCAGGCGAGGACGAACAATCATGCCGGCTGAGCATTTTTTCGCAGACGACCCCCGAGAAGTCGGACTCGATCCGGCCAAGGTCGAGGCGCTATTCGTGCGCGCCGAGCGCGAGGTCAAGGACGGCATCCTGCCGTCAACCCAAATCGCGATCGCGCGCAAGGGCAAGATCGCCGCGATGCGCACGGTCGGACGCGCCGTGCAGGGCGGCGTCGACAAGCCGGCCACCAACGAGACGGTCTACTGCATCTTCTCCTGCACCAAGGCGATCATGTCGTCGGCGGTATGGCTGCTGATGCAGGATGGCAAGCTCGATCCGGGCGAGAAAGTCGCCGACATCGTGCCGGAGTTCGGCACCAACGGCAAAAACGAAATCACTATCGAGCAGGTGCTGCTGCACGTCGGCGGATTTCCCAACGCGCCGTTCAATCCAATCGATTGGCTCGATCGCAAGCGCCGGCTCGAACGCTTCAGCCAATGGCGGCTCGAATTTCCGGCCGGCAGCAAGTTTTACTACCATCACACTGCGGGTTTCTGGATCATCGCCGAGGTTATCGAGCGCCGGACCGGACAGGACTTCCGCCAATTCATCCGTAATCGGATCGCGATGCCGCTGGGGCTTCCCGATTTGCGCGTGGGCCTGCCGCGCGAGTTGAGCGATCGCGCCGCCGATATCATCTATCTCAACGAGCCGCTCACCGCGGAGGAGAAAAAGCAGATCGGATTTCCCGATATCGACCCGGGCGAAGTCATCGAAGAGAACATCATCCGCCTAAACATCCCGGAGATGCGCGAAGTCGGCGTGCCGGGCGGCGGCGGAGTCATGACCGCGGGCGACCTCGCCCTGTTCTACCAAGCGCTCCTCAGCGAGGGCCGATCCTACGACGGCAAGCAGATCTGGAAACCGGAAACCGTGCGCGAGGGGTTGCGCGTGCGTTCGGGCGATTACGTGGATCACATTTTCGGATTCAAGTGCAACCGCGCGCTGGGCGTGAGTATCGCGGGCGACGACGGCAAGGCTAACTTCCGCGGCTTCGGCAAGACCGCCTCGCCGATGGCGTTCGGGCACGGCGGCGCCGGCGGCCAACTCGGATGGGGCGATCCGGCAACGGGGATCTCGATCGGCTATTGCACCAACGGCTTCGATCGCAACGAGTATCGGCTGGCGCGCCGCAGCGTCGCGATTTCGAGTCTGGCGGGCGCCTGCGCGGGCTAACATCGCCGGGTCGTGTTGACCAAAGCAAGCGGGTTAGCGACGATGGAAGCGTAGGTCCATGAAGTTCCTGGTAACGCTGGAGCACGACGAGAACGGCTGGATTGTCGCCGAGTGTCCGGCTCTGCCCGGCTGCGTTTCGCAAGGGCGAACTGTCGAGGACGCATTGAACAACGTCCGGGAGGCGATTGAATTGAGTCTCGAAACGCGCCGGGCTCACGGGCTGCCTACCCAGATCGAGGTGGCCGAGGTCGAGGTAGAAACCAAGGCACCGTGGCTTGTCTCTCCCTGATCCAGAGGGCCTGCATAACCTACAATTCGGACAAATCGCTCCGCGTAGATCCCTCACTGCGTTCGGGATGACAGGTAGGGAGCGAGGATTCTTAGGTTGTCATTCCGAACGGAGTCTGCGCAGTGAGGAATCTACGCGGAGCGATTCTCCTTTCTGGGCTACACAAAGCGCTCCTGATCCCAGAGCGGTGCAAGACGTAGAGGCCCTACGCCAGGAACGGGTTCTCCAGCACGATTGCGGCGTCGCGGGAGGCGCCTACGCCGACCATCGCGAGCCGAGCGCCAGTCAACTCGCTGATTCGTTCCAGGTAGCGGCGCACGTTCGCGGGCAAATCACTCATCGTGCGCGCGCCGCTCAGGTCCTCGCTCCAGCCGGGCATCTCCTCGAACACCGGCTTGGCCTTACCGAGCGCGTCCCGGCCGGGCGGCATGTGATCGAAGCGCTTGCCTTTGATTTCGTAGCCGACGCAAATCTTGAGCGGATCGATGCCCACCAGCACGTCGAGCTTGGTGATCGCCAGCCCCCACAAGCCGTTGACGCGCGCCGCATGACGCGCCAGCACCGCGTCGAACCATCCGATCCGGCGCGGCCGTCCGGTCGCCGAGCCGAACTCCACGCCCTCTTCGCGCACCGCCTCGGCGAGCCATCCCGAAATCTCGGTTGGGAACGGCCCGGCGCCGACGCGGGTGGTATAGGCCTTGCTGATTCCGAGCACGCCGTCGAGACTGCCGGGCCCGATGCCGGCGCCGGCGAATACGGCGCTGGCGATACAGCTGGACGAAGTCACGTAAGGATAGGTGCCGTGATCGATATCGAGCATCGTGCCGTGCGCGCCCTCGAACAGCACGCGTTTGCCTTGCGCGATCGCCGCGTCGAGGAAGACGCCGGTATCGCACAGGTAGCGCATCAGCCGCGTGCGGGCCTTCTTCATCGCTTCGACCAGGGTCTTGCCGTCGATCGGCTTGGCCTTCAGCACCGCCTTCAAATAGCGATTTTTCTCGGTGATGTTGCGCTTGAGCTTGGCGGTGAAGTCCTTGAAGTCGAGCAGGTCGGCAAAGCGCAGTCCCATCCGCGACATTTTGTCTTCGTACGCGGGTCCGATTCCGAAGCCCGTGGTCCCGATCGCGTCCTTGCCCAGGCGCGCCTCCCGCGCGCGATCGATCGCCCGATGATACGGCATCACGATATGCGCGTCGTAGCTGAGCTTGAGGAGCGCGTCGTCGGCCAGGCGCTTGCGCCGCTTGAGATTATCGATCTCCTCGATCAGTTCGAAGGGGTTAACCACGGTGCCGTTGCCGATCACGCAGGTCTTGCCGGGATGCAGCGCGCCGGCTGGCACCAGGCGCAGGACGAACTTCTCGCCGTTGACGACCAGCGTATGGGCGGCGTTGTTGCCGCCCTGGAAGCGCACCACCACGTCGGCGTGTTCGGCGAGCAGATCGACAATTTTGCCCTTGCCCTCATCGCCCCACTGCGTACCGACCACCGCCACTGTTTTCATTCACTTTCCCCGGACGCGAGAGTGCCCACGCCGCGCGGCGCGGGCGCGCGGTTTCAGAGTTTCAGCAACGAGGCCGCCGTGATCGCCGGAATGGTGTTGAGTTTTTCGAGCATCGAGGCCGGAACCGGTTCGTCCACCTCGACCAGGCTGAGCGCCATCCCGCCCAGGCGGTCGCGGCCGAGCTCAAAGCCGCCGATATTGATTCCGGCCTGGCCAAGCATCGTCCCGACTGCGCCGATTACGCCCGGCACGTCGCGATTGTGGAGCATCAGGAAGTAGCCCTCAGGCACCGCTTCGACCCGGTATCCATCGATACGGATGAGCCGCATCGCACGATTCCCCAGCACAGCGCCGGCCGCCTCATGCTCGCCAGAGGCGGTGCGCACGCCCACGAAGAGCGTGTTGACGTAGTCGGTCGCCTCGCGCGAACGGGTTTCGGTGACGCGGATGCCACGTTCGCGCGCGATGAACGGGGCGTTGACGTAGTTCAGTTCCTCGCCGAGCGAGGCGCTGAGCAAGCCCTTCAGCGCCGCCGCGCTGATCGGCTCCACCTTCAACTCCGCAGCCTCGCCGCCGAGCCCGATCGTCACTTGGGTCGGCGAGTCGTTGATTAGCTGCGCGGCGAGCTTGCCGAGCTTTTCCGCGAGCCGCAGATGGGGCCCCAGCGCTTCGAGCTCATGCGGCGACAGCGCCGGGATATTCACCGCGTGGCGGGCCACTCCGTCGAGCAGGAAATCGACGACCTGCTGCGCGATGTCGATCGCGACCTGGACCTGCGCCTCGTCGGTCGCGGCGCCGAGATGCGGCGTGACTATGACGTTGCCGAGCTTGAGGAGCGGATGGTCCTTTGGAGGCGGCTCTTCAACGAACACGTCCAGCGCCGCACCGGCGACTTTGCCCGAGCCCAGCGCCTCGGCCAGTGCGGCCTCATCAACAATCCCGCCGCGCGCGCAGTTGATGATCCGCACGCCCTTTTTCATTTTGGCGAACGCGGCCGCGCCAACCAGCCCGCGCGTGTCGTCGGTGAGCGGCGTGTGCACCGTAATAAAGTCGGCGCGCTCGAAAACCTGCTCCAGGCTCACCAGCTCGATTCCGCTGCGCTTGGCGACTTCTGCGGTGAAGAAAGGGTCGAACCCGATCACCTTCATCTTGAGGCCGATCGCACGGTCGGCGACGATGCGGCCGATATTGCCCAGCCCGATCACGCCAAGAGTTTTGTTGTGAACTTCAGTGCCGGTGAATTTGCCCCGTTCCCATTTTCCGGCCCGTAGCGAGGCGTCGGCGGCCGGGATATGCCGCGTCAGCGCCATCATCATCGAGATCGTGTGCTCAGCGGTGGTAACGCTGTTGCCCGAGGGGCTGTTCATCACCACGATTCCACGCCGCGTCGCCGCTTCGAGATCGACGTTATCGATTCCGACGCCGGCGCGTCCGATCACCTTGAGCGAGCGCGCGGCGTCGATAATCTCGCGCGTGACCGTGGTCGAGCTGCGAATCACCAGCGCGTCGTAGGGCGCGATCATGGCGGCCAGCTCGGCGGGTTTGAGACCGGTCTTGCTGTCGGTCTGGATTCGCGGCGCATAGCCGCGCAACAACTCGATTCCCTGGGGCGCCAGGGAATCGCTCAACAGCACGCGGAAGGTGTCGGGCATGTTGGGCTTCAGGCGCCTTTGGCGATCGCGGCCTGCACGGCGCCGACTCCGGCGCCGATCGTGAAGCTGTAACCCATGCGCTTGAGCGCCAGCTCGAGCGCGCTGATCGCGACCAGCACGTCGAACGGCGCGACATACCCCATGTGTCCGATACGCACCAGCTTGCCCTTCATTTGATCCTGTCCGCCCTGCACCGAGACGCCAAGGTCGTCGCGCATATAGCGCACCAGCTTGGAGCCGTCGATATCGGATGGCGCCAGGATTCCGGTCACGCCCGGCGCGGGATTGTCGGGTGAAAGCAGTTTCAGTCCCATCGCGGGCGCGGCGGCGCGTGTCGCTGCGGCCATCAAGTGATGCCGCGCGAAGACGTGTGGCAGACCCTCGGCGTGAATCATCGACAGCGCCTTGTGCAGGCCGAATATCAGCGATACAGAGGCTGTCCAGGCGGTGGTGTGCTCGTCGCGCTGGGCCTTGAGCTCGCGGTTCAGATCGAAATAGAAGCGTGGCGTCTTGTTCTTCTGCGCGCGCTCCCAGCCGCGCGCCGAAAGCGCGATCATGCCGAGACCGGGCGGCAGCATCAGAGCCTTCTGGCTGCCGGTGACCAGCGCGTCAATCCCCCATTCGTCCATCTTTTGCTCGAACACCCCGACCGACGTGATCCCGTCGACGATCAGCATCACGTCGCGCCGGCGCGTGACCGCCGCGATCTTCGCCACCGGATGGACCGCGCAGGTCGAGGTTTCGCTGGCCTGCACGAAGAGCGCGCGCACCTCGGGACGCGACTTGAGCGCGTCTTCGACCTGCTCGGGACGCACCGCGCGGCCCCATTCGACGTTTATCGGATGGGCCACCATCCCGTGCGCCGCCAGCAGTTTACCCCATCGCTCACCGAACTTGCCGCCGTTGACGAACAACGCCGCCTCGCCCGGCGCGAGCAGATTGGTGACCGCCGCTTCCATCGCGCCGGTGCCGCTCGACGACAGCAGAATCACTTCCTGCTTCGTGCCGATCAGGGGCTTCATCGCTTCGCGCGCTTCATCAAGCACCACGCTGAATTCAGGTGTGCGATGGTGGATTATCGGCCGGGAGATTTCCTGCAACACCTCAGGCGGGACGGGCGCAGGACCCGGCGTAAACAGATACTTCTTCAGGGTAGCCACGTCTGATCGATTTCCCCGGTATTAGCTGCCAAAAAAAAGCCTGGTGTCCGCGACGGCGGAACGCCAGACCCTCGAAGCGATTTTCAACGTTCGACTCCAGATGGATAACCCGCGGCTATCGAGGTGTCAAGGACGGCCAGTGGGAACCCCCTCTCTGCGACTATCAGGAGCGCCAGGATTAAGCAGGATGAAAGCAGCACGAAGGATGGCGCGCCGCGTTGAAACCGCGCAGGCGCAATGCTTAAACGGGAATGCCCTCACAATGCCGTACCATGCCGATTGACTACCAAACCCGCGATGGCGCGCTGCTCTGGATCAAAAGCCCGATCACCGGCGTGATCTCGTACGTGGTCGACGTGCGGGGTAAGAGCTTCGCGTTCACGCTGTCGGGCCGCGAGGATCCGGACCCTGCCGCGCCGCCTTTGGATCGCGCCGCGATCGATCACGAGACCGCGCGCTGTCCGTTTTGTCCCGGCAACGAGAGCGGCGCGCCGCCGGAACTGCTGCGGGTCAACGCAGCCGCCGCGGTGCGCGACCAGGGCGAGTGGATGATTCGGGCGTTCAACAATCTGTTCCCGCGCGTGCCCGAGGAGCTGACTGGAGGCCGCAACGAATCGTACGTCGTGGTCGAGGACCCGCGACACTTCATCGAGCATCCCCGGTCGCGCAATGATTTGCTTTTCACCGGCGCGCTGAGCGAAGAGCATTTCCTGCAGATCCTGATTGCCGACGCGCGCGTGATGCGGCATACGCTGGCCAATCCGGCCGTGCGCTCGGTCGTGATCCGCAAGAACCAGGGGCGCGAGTCGGGCGCCTCACAGCCGCATGTCCATCAACAGATAATCGGCGCTCCGGAGCCGTTCCCGGCGCTCGAGGCCGAAGAGCGCGCCACTCGCGACGATCCGAATCTATGGCGCGAGCTGATCGAGATTGTCGAGCGCGCCGGCCTTCTGATCGAAAGCCGCGACGGAGTGGTGAGCTACGCCAGTCCGATCGGTGCGTTCCCGCGCAGCTACGACGTGGTGATGCCGGAATTCAGCGGTTTACTGAGCGACCTCTCGATGGAGGCGATGCGGCCCTTCGCACGCGCGCTCCATCGGATTCTGCGGATTCTGGGTCCGCTGCCGCTGGACTATGAGATTCATCAGGGCGTGAGCTTGCCGCTTCACGTCCATGTCAACGCGCGGTTCTATCCGTATTCAAACGTGGCGGGCACGCTGAACGTGCCACGCACGCTGCTGGAGAGCGCCGCAGCCCTGCGCAAAGCGCTGGCGCGCGAGTGAGGAACCTAGCGGGCCTGCCAGATGGGTTTGCGTTTCTCCAGGAAGGCGCGGATGCCCTCTTTCGCGTCGGCGCTGCGGCGTACGTCGCCCGCCAGTCGGAGCAAGTCATCATGATAGGCGTCGAAGGTCTCGCTCATACATCGGCGGACCGTCGCCTTCATCGCACGCAGCGACAGCGGCGCGTTGCCGGCGATCCTCTCGGCGAGCGCGCTGGCGGCTTCGTTGAGTTTCGCGGCCGGCACAACTTCGTGAATCATGCCCATCGAGAGGGCGCGCCGGCCGTCGATCAGGTCGGCGGTGTAGAGAATCCAGGCGGTGTTCGCGGCGCCGATGACCTCGATCAGCTTGCGCGTGAAATCATAGGGCACCATCAGGCCGACGCGCCCGAGCGTCATCCCGAGCTTGGCGTCCTCGGCAGCGATGCGAAGATCGCAATGGAGCGCCAGCTCCAGCCCGCCGGCGAGCGCGGCGCCCCCAATCGCCGCGATAGTCGGCACGGCCAGCTTTTCGAGCCGTCCGAAAGTCGACTCGAGCGTGGTGGGATTGTGGCCGCCCTCGACCCGCTCGACTTCCGCCAGATCGATACCGGCGCAGAAATGCGCGCCCTCGCCCCGCAACACCACAGCGCGGATTTCCTTGTCGGTCTCGACTGATCTGAGCGCCGCGTCGAGCGCTTCGATCAACGGCTGATTGAGCGCGTTGCGCTTTTCGGCCCGGTTCAGGATCAGTGTGACGTAGTTGCCCTGGCGCTCGACTTTGAGGATTTCCTCAGCCATTAAAGTACTCCTTTAACTTCGATAATCGGCTGCCGCGCCGGAGCAGCATCGCACGCACGCCGCAGTATCATCAAGCGCGCAGCGCCCGGAAGCAAAAAGCCCGTGATGCGTTGGTCAGGCCGGCACGGACGGGAAGGCCGGTTTCACGGTCAGGCCGGTCTTTTTGGAGAGGTAGCGCGAAAGCAGTCGCAGCACCGAGGGAGTCACCTGCTCGATGGCTGCGCCGCGGAAGCCCACCGATTCCGGTCCGCGCGCACGCATCATCCCTAGCATCGACAACCGCGTCAGCGCAGCCACGCCCTGGCAATAGCGGAACCGGTCCAGCTCCATCGGCGCCATCGCGTGATAGAGCGGGAAGTACAGCATCGAGAAGACCTTGCGCAGGGAATTGCCCGCCGGGTTGTCGCGCATCCAGCGCGGCTTTTCCATCGACGAGGTCGACAAGATGACCGCGGTGGTCGCGGCGTCGAGATGGCGATCGCCGAGGTCGGCGTTCACCCAATCGATCACGCCGGAAACGCGCAGGCCCTTAACCAGCACGTTCTGCGGATGGTAGTCCATGTGCACCAGCGCGGGACGCGCGGAGCGAAACGCCGCGGCGCGGCTGCGGGCCCACTCCAGGCTCTCGCGCAGGAAGGGCAGCGGACCGCGCTCGACCCGTTCCTTGACCGTATCAAGCACGCGATCGAGCAACGGCGCCGACGGCGCCGAGTCCCTGGTTCCGAAAGCCTGCGGCACGCCCTCCGGCGCGACCATCCGCGGGTCCAGCCGATGCAGCGCCGCCTGGGTGCGGACGAACGAGCAGAAACCCAGCGAGAAAGTCTTCAACGCCGCCGGAAAGCTGCTGATCGCAAACAGCGGCCCGCCGCTCAGACGCTCCATGATCAGGAACGGCACGCCGAGCGCGCCACGTTCACGCTCATAGAGATAGGGCTTCGCCGTCCGATAGCCGACGGCCGCGAGTTGGCGCATCGAGCGGTACTCGCGGGTGCCTTTGTCCTCCGCGTTGCCGCCGTCGTAAAAGCGCAGCACCAGCGGGGTCGCGCCCGGCAGGCGAAAGCGCGGCACCGCGCGCTCGAGCGCAAACTCGAAGACGGTGGTTTCCCATCCGCTGGCGAGCAGGTTCAGGCGGGTGACCGCCGAGCCCAGATAGTCCGTCAACCGGCTCTTGAGTTGTGTGAGTTCCATCTATTCCCGCCTGAATTGGCGCCGGGAGCTTCCGGCGCGCTGAGCACACACGACCGCTGCTACAGGAAGTTAATACGGCCGAAGCCTCCGCGCAACAAAAACTGACACGCGTGTCAGGGTCTCTTTGCACAGATGATTGGATGCGCGCACGAACCGCAACGTATCAGGGCGCCCTGAAACGATCAGGGCGATCTGATCTGGACAGTCGGCTGGCCGCTGGCGTTCGCGACCACCTGGCCGCCGACCGAAAGGTCCACCGTAAGGGGACCCACGTCGGAGCTCGTCAGGTTAAAGAATCCGTCAACTCGCCCAGTGGGATTCTCGAACAGAAATATGGTCCGCACGACGTCTTCGAGCTCGAAGCCGTGGCTGAGGTCCTGGATCAGCCCGTTGAAGGCCTCGCCGCGAGATCCCTTGACGAACAGCCGTATATCGGGGTCGGCGGACGGCGCGACCTCGTCGAGCTTGCCGGTCTGGACCACGACGGTGCCGAATGGGGCCTGGGTAGAGAGAATCGTTCGATTGGTGTACCCCCCCGCCACGGACTGGACAGTCAGCAGCGCCGAGCTGCTATCAAGCTTGGTGGCGTAGATCCTGACCGGAGGGTTGCCATTGAGTATCACCACATCGACTGGCGTGACGCCCTGGATAGTCCACGACGCGACGCTGTCGGTAACCAACGCCGTGAACGGTGTGTTGGAAGTCCCCTGGAGCCTGAAGCTGATTTCATTCGGGATATTGCCGCCACCGACCGTGCCGCCAATCCCGCAGGCCGCGGTTACGGCGCAGATCCCGACTATCAGGCCATGACGCAGACGCCTGGCGCGATTGACCAGCCGGCGCGAGCGGGCGGACTTCAGAGCGGATTCTGTAGCGGCGTGTTGTTGCATATACCCGCGCATTCGCCGTTGGCAAAACCACAGATCCCGGGGCAGGGGCTGGAAGTCGGCTCCGGCGACGCCAGCGTCACCGTGGTCGGCGCGCTGGCGGGCGCGCCGTCTTCATAACGCTGGATCGTGTAGGAGTCGGGCGGCGCGCAGAACGAGAACTGCCCGCCACTCGTGGTCGAGCTCTGGCCAACCGGCGACTGCATCAACTGCACGTTGTCTTTCGACAGCACGACGGTCGTGCCGCTATCAGGCGTGACCGCGACCTGGCCGGAAACGCTGCCGTGACCGGCACAGTCCAGCGGCATAAAGTTCTGGTTGCTCGCGCCGCCGGCCACATCGCTGAGCACCTCGATCGTATGACCCGGAAATGGGCTGGGCTGGCCGTTGTAGAAATCCACCGCCGAAGCGAACAGGTCGAAGCTCGCCACCGTGGTCGGAACGTTGAGCGCGAACGGCGCGCTGCTCGTGCCGCCCGGAATGGTCGTCATGGTAACGTTCTCAAGGTTGCCGGTTCCGGTGTCCTCGGCCATCACCAGCACCTGAACGTCGGTTCCTGGATCAGGAGCCGTGGTGACCGCCACGTTCCCGCTGATCGTGGTGCTTTTGAGGTGGAAACTGCAGTTGGTGGGGTTCGTTCCGGGCGAGCCGCATATCGCCGGCGTGTCCGCCGTGTTGACCGGCGCCGTCGCGACCAGGCTGTCGTAGCCGGCCGCCGTGACAAGGAGCGTGTAAGTGTCCAGCGGCACTTCATTGAAGAATGCGGGACTGGAATAACTTCCCGGCAGCGGATAGTCGCCCTCATCGTCGGTGTTGGCGGTGGCGACTATCACGCAATCGGCGGGATCGGTATTGCAGTCCACGCCCGTGCCCGCAGCCGGCAACAGCAGGTTGACCGTCGCTCCCGAGATTCCCAGGCCCGTTTGTGCGTCCCGTATGGTACCGCTGATAAAGCCGGTGGTCGCGCCGGCCACGGTGAAGTCACGCGTAATTCGCGCGCCCCGCGTCAGGTTGACGCCGGAAGCGGCCGAGTATTCGACCCCGTCGCCGCGGGCGAAGAGATCATAGCTGGTTCCGACATCGGCCGCGGGCAATTCCAGGATGTAACTGCCGTCGGAACCGACTCCCGTTGACGCGACCAATTGGCCGGATCCATGCAGCTCGGCTCTGACCGCTGCACCCTGCTTTGGAACTCCCGAGACCTGGCCGCTTATCTGGCCCAGGTACTGCGCAGCGTCCGGCACCGTAATCTGGAGATTGAGCGTGTAGACCCCGCCGGTATTACCCGGCGGCAGGATCGATCCGGGGTTGACTTCAAGGACCATCGGCGCGACCCCGCCGTGTACGACCTGCAGAGCGACCTTGGCGCGGAGCGGGCTGGCGGAGGCAAGATCAAATGGGTAGCGCAAGCATCCTTCGGCTCGGCTTGGCACTTGCGGGCAATTCGGGACAATCAGGCCCGGAACGTTCGGATCCAGGTCCAACTCGACCTGCCTGTATTCCTGGGCCGCAACACCTCGGCGGCCGAACAACTGAACGTCATTCTGGATGTTGTTGAGATCGACCTGTAATTCGCCCTCCCCGCCCAGCCCCGGCGCGACGCTGATCGTTCGCCAGTTCGGATCGGCGCCACTTACCGAGAGATCGGAGATAGGAGTGATCCGGACCGAGAGCACATTAAGCAGCAGTTGCTGAATGCCGCTGGAGGGAGCGTCTACAAACCCCACTACGACCGAACCCGCGGTGGAGGCGGGTGCGGGCGTGCTGCTGCTCGAGCCGCCACCGCATCCCCCGGGAATCACCGCCAACGCCAGCACCAATACCGCCGGCGCCAACAGGGCAAGCGCCGCCCGTGATCGAGGTAAACTTTTCACTCGTGATCCGCGTTGCGAGATTTTGGATAGAGCAGGGTTTGGGATAACCTAAAGTACGATGCCTGCGCAAGTGAGTTTCCTCGCCGCCGCCGCCGGCCGGCGTATTGACTCCGCCGCGCACGGCTCTGGAGAATTGCTCTGCCGATGAGCACCATCAGACCGCGGGCCGTGGCCCTCCTGCTTGGGTTCGTTGGCGCGTTCGCGCTCGCGTTGGTCGTCGCCGCAGCGCCTGCGAACGCCGCCGGCCAGCTCTCGGTCGGCAATCCCGGCCTCGAGCATTTCGACTCCGACGGCGGTGTGCAGCTTGACTTCGGCCTGACCGATCCGGGCGGCGCGCCGGTCGGGAACCTTCGCGCCGAGGACGTTCAGGTCCTCGAGGACGGCAAGCCCGCCAAGATTATTGACTTCCGTGGCGCGGGCCAAGGCCGCCCAGTCGACATCGTATTCATAATGGACATTACCGAATCGATGCAGCCCTATATCGACGCGGTCAAGCAAAACGTGATCGCGTTTGCGCAGGACCTCGCCTCAAACAATCGCGACTATCGCCTTGGGCTCGTGACCTTCGAGGATTACGTCGTATCGAAATATCCCGACTGTAATTGCCCCTACCAGCAGAAGATGACCTCGAACGTCAGCGAGTTCACCGGATGGGTGGGAACTCTGCACGCCGGCGGCGGCGGCGACATCCCCGAGGACCAGCTCGACGCGCTGGCCTACGCGGCGACCTTCCCGTTTCGACCAAACTCCGAGGCGATCCTGATCCTGATCACCGACGCGCCCTGCCACGTCAAGGGCGACGGTCCGGATCCCGAGGGCGACGCCGCCTACCGGGATCATCATCCGGGCATGAACGACGTGACCGATCAGACCGGCGACTCGGTCGCCGACCTGTTAAAGAAGCAGGGCATCACGCTGTACGCCGTCGTGCCGCCGCCGTTCATCGCGCCCCAGTACGCGCAGATCGTGGACGCCACGCACGGCCGCTCTTACAACATCGTCACCGAAGAAGGGCGCTTTTCCGAACTGGTGCGCGAGATCGGCCACTCGATAGCCACCCAGTATTCACTCACCTATCGCACGCCGCGCCCGATCGAGGACGGCACCGATCGCGACGTTGATCTCACGGTGAACTACGGGGGCCAGACCTACACCGCCAAGACGTCATACCAGGTGCGCGGGGTCGGCGGCGCAGCCATCAATGTCCCCGAAGAGACGGCCGGCGGGAATGAGGAAGGCACCGGGATGCGCCAGCTTTCGTTCTCATGGTGGAACGGCGCGGTCCCGCTGCTCGCGCTGGTCGGGCTGTTCGCGCTCTCCCGGATGCGGTTCGGGATGTCGGCGGAAGAACTGAAGGCGATCCTTGAGGCGCAGAGCCAAGCCGCGGCTAGGGCGCCTGCCGCGGTGCGTGCAGCTCCCCGCGCCGCGCCAGCATCGTATACGCCGGCTTCGCCCGCACCTGCGCGTCCCGCTGCGCCGATCACGGCCGCCGGCTCGGGACAGACCCGCGGCGCGCGGCTGGTGACGATCGATCCAATGGATCCGGTGCCGGCCGAGTTCAGCCTGCTCAAGGACGAAATCTCGCTCGGGCGCGGCGAAGACAATGACGTCGTGATTCCTCACGCGAGCGTCTCGCGCGCACACGCGCGGCTGCTCCGGCGCGACGGCGCTTTTCAGCTTACCGATCTGAACTCGACCAACGGCAGTTACGTGAACAATCACCCGATCCAGGGATCGGTGATGGTTCCCAGCGGCAGCGAACTGCGGCTCGGCGACGTGCGCTTCATGTTGCGCTTCTAGTGCTCCGGGTTAAGCCTGCGAGCTGCGATAACGGGGGTGATGCGACGAGATCGGCGAGACTCCATGCCGCTATAACCTTCGCAGCACTGGTGGCGATGGCCGTTCCGGCGTTTGCTCAAATCGGGGGACCGTTACTTCCTCTGGTCACCACGCTGGTGCTCGAAAAGCCGGCCGCCAACCAGGCCACCGGTGAGCGGCAATCGATCGATCTTGGAATCAAAAACCAGACCTACAGATTCATCCTGCGTGATGCTTACGTCGACGATCCGAGAGGCAAGTGGACCTGGGGCGACATATGGCAATCGGTGCGGCAGTCCCGGCCCAACTTCCAGATTCAGGGTTCGGTCGATCCGCTGGTGACGATGGAACCGGGCGAGGTCGTCACGGTCAAGGGGATGTACACGATGGTAACCCGCTCGTTCGAGGTCGGCAGCATCGAGCCCGGGGGTGAGTTCGCTCCCAAGCACTCGTACTGACCCGCTCTATCATTGGCGGGTTGCGTTCCGACGCAAATCCACTCTCCCGCCGGTTCATAGAGGTTGTGCCGTCGCTGACGCACAAGGTAATCTTGCCTTTCTGAACGATATTTTGGTGACTCCACACAAATAAGATGAAGAAGCTGACCGGGGCACAAATCACTATCGAGAGTCTGATCGCCGAAGGAGCCGACGTGATCTTCGGCTATCCCGGCGGTGCGATTCTTCCAACCTACGACGCGCTGCTCGACTCGAAGATCAAACACGTTCTGGTTCGTCACGAACAGGGCGCGACCCATATGGCCGAGGGCTACGCGCGCGTGAGCGGAAGGGCCGGCGTCGTGATGGTCACGTCGGGTCCGGGCGCGACGAATTGCATAACCGGAATCGCCGACGCCTACATGGATTCGACCCCGATCGTCGTGATTACGGGCCAGGTTTCGACCTCGCTCATTGGTAACGACGCCTTTCAGGAAGCCGATGTGGTCGGGATCACCCGCCCCTGCACCAAGCACAACTACTTGGTCAAGGACGTCAAGGATCTCGCGCGCATAATCAAGGAAGCGTTTTACATCGCGAATACCGGCAGGCCCGGTCCGGTGGTGATCGATCTGCCCAAGGACGTGCAGCAGGCGGAGTGCGTTTTCAAGTATCCCGACAAGGTTGATATCAGGGGCTACAAGCCAAACTTCAAGGGTAATCCGCGCCAGATCGAGCGCGCGGTCGAAGCGATCGAAAAGAGCGAGCGGCCTCTGTTTTACGTCGGCGGCGGCGTGCAATGGTCGGGCGCTGCCGCCGAGCTGACCCAGCTCGTGCGCGGGCTGGGAATTCCCGTCTGCGAAACCCTGATGGGGCTCGGATCGGTCCCGGCCTCGGACCCGCTGTGTCTCGGAATGCTCGGCATGCACGGCTCGTATGGCACCAACACGGCGGTCACCAATACCGATTGCCTGGTCGCAGTTGGCGCGCGCTTCGACGATCGGGTCACCGGCAGGCTCGCCGATTTCGCCCCCAAGGCCGAGACCATCATTCATATCGATATCGATCCGTCGTCGATCTCCAAGAACGTCAAGGTCAACGTCCCAATCGTCGGCGATATCAAGCTGGTGCTCATCGATATGCTCAAGGTCGTGAAGGGCCGCGAGAGTATCGGCAAGCGCCGCGCCGCCTGGACCAAGTGGCATCAGCAGATCCTCCAGTGGCAGAAGGACAAGCCGCTGTACGAGAACAATCGCGCGGGCAAGGGCGATTCGGTATCGCCCCAGCACGTGCTGGAGGAGCTGCACGGACTCACCGGCGGCGACTGCATTATCGCCACCGACGTGGGGCAGCATCAGATGTGGGTCGCGCAGCTCTTTCCGTTCGAGCGGCCGCGCTCGCTGCTGACTTCCGGCGGACTCGGCACGATGGGCTACGGGCTGCCGGCCGGAATCGGCGCGAAGTTTGCCGCGCCCGACCGCCGCGTAGTGGTGATCTCGGGCGACGGCTCGTTCCAGATGAATGTCCAGGAGCTCGGCACCGCGGTCGCTTACAACGTGGACATCAAAGTGATCATCCTGAATAACCATTTCCTCGGGATGGTGCGCCAGTGGCAGGAGAAGTTTTACGCGGAGCGCTACTCGTACTCCGCGATGTCCGTGCCGGACTTCGTGAAGCTCGCCGAGGCCTACGGGGCCAAGGGCTTCAGAGTCGATAAATCCGCTGAGCTGGCCGCCACCTTGAAGGAGGCCTTCGCGACCCCCGGTCCGGTGCTGATCGACGTGGTGATCCCCAAGGAAGAGGCGGTGATGCCGATGATTCCGCCGGGCGGCTCAATGTCCGAGATGCTGTTCGCTTAACTTTTCGCGCGGAGCGACGGCTCTGGGTTTGTCATTCCCGCGCGTCTGCGTTGTCCGGCGCGCGAGGAATCCCGGACCCGGGACTCTTCGCGCGCCAGACAAACAGACGCGCGAGGGTGACAGAGAGGAACACGCCTCCTTCCCGTTGCGGCGCGTTAGGGTACTGCAATGAACCTTGAATACATCCTCTACGAAGCGCGCGACCACGTCGCGAAAATCACGCTCAACCGGCCCCAGACCTACAACGGCTACCATCAGCACATGATCGAAGAGATCATCGGCGCGATCGACCTCGCGCGCCAGGACGACGAGATCCGCGTGCTGATAATCACCGGCACCGGCAAGGCCTTCTGCGCCGGCGGCGATATCAGCGGCTCGGCTGAGAGCCGATCGCGCTTCGGCGAGCACGCGATGAACCACCTGCTCGAAATGCGCGAGGGGTTCCATCAACTCGTGCTCTCAATGGACCGATTCGACAAACCGATAATCGCGGCGATCAACGGCGCGGCCGTGGCCGGCGGGCTGACGCTGGCGCTCTGCTGCGACTTCAGGATCGCGTCGGACCAGGCGCGGCTGGGCGACACGGCGCTCAAGTTCGGGCTGCTGCCCGACGAAGGCGGCGCATACCTTTTCCCGCGCGTGATGGGCCTGGATCGGGCGCTCAGAATGACGCTGCTATCGGAGGTCTACGACGCCAATCGCGCGATGGAGCTGGGGCTCGTGACCGAGGTCGTACCCCACGACCAGCTCGACAATCGCGTGGAGCAATTGGCCACGCAGTTGGCCGCCGGCCCACCGCTCGCGATCCGGATGGCAAAGCGGATGATGTACAAGCAGCGTGAAATGACGCTCACCAACGCGCTCGAAGACGCCGCGCTGTCGGTGATGATCACCAACTCGTCGCAGGACGTCCGCGAAGGCATCCGCGCCTTCCGCGAAAAACGCAAGCCGAATTTCGCCGGCAAGTGATCCGACAGGCAATCCGCTAAGGGATTTGTCTGTCGGTTTCTCCGAGGCGAAGCATCTCTCACCGCGCGCCTTCCGACGGTGGCGGCGAGCCGGCGGCGGAGGGCAAATCGAGCAGTGAGGCGCCGCTATGCGGCCCGATCGTGATCGGTCCCTGATCTGTGCTCGCGCCCTGCTCGTCGAGCGTCTTGGTCAGCTCTTGCGGTGATACGCCGGGCGTCATCGCTTGGCCGCGTTGGAACTTGTTGCGATCCTCCGGCGTCATAGTGAGCCAGATCTGGCTTGCCTCGGCCGAGTTGCCACGATTGAGCGCGTCGAGGAATTTCTGCTGCGGGGTCTGACGGCTGCAACCGAACAGCGCGCATCCCGATACGGCGAGAATGAACGCCAACGACGCGGCACGCCCGAGCATGCTTGGATAATCGACTTCGGCGTGCGATGGTTCAAGTAGCTATACGCAGAGGTGACTAATGCTCCGAACGCGCGCCTGCGACTTTCTCCGAATCGCGCCTGGCGCCGCTGGTCCGTTGAGTCATTGTTCCCTCTCCCTCCGGGAGGGCGACCTGCCCGGTGGCACAGGCTTAAGCCTGTGCCCACCCTCACCCGCGCGGAGACGCGCGACCTCTCCCGGAGGGAGAGGTGCAGAAAGAGCGCGGAGGCCGTCATCCCGCACAGCGATAGAACCCCGTCACGCGCTGGCTCGTTGGTTCGTTGATCGGTTTCACGCTACCAACGCCTCTGCGATAATCCCGCTCGTGGCGAAACCCATTCCAGTAGAAGCGGTCTTTGAGGCGCTGGCACGGGTGAAATATCCCGGTTACGCGACCGATATCGTCGCGCTCGGAATCGTCGAGGATGTCGCGCCCCTGCCCGACGGCGCTGGCTACGCGATCACGATTCGCCAGGCAACCTCGCGCGATGAGGTGATGCGCGAGCTTGCGGCTGGGATCCATCAGGAGCTCACCCACGGGCTCGGCGTCGGCAAGGTCGAGCTCAAGATCCGCCGGCTCGAGCCCGAGCTCGGCGAAAAGACCGGCAAAGTAAGGCTCGAAGGCACGCGTTACATTGTCGCGGTGGCGAGCGGCAAAGGCGGCGTCGGCAAGTCCACGGTCGCAGCCAATCTAGCGGTCGCGCTCGCCAGCTTGGGCCTCACTGTCGGCCTTCTCGATGCGGACATCTATGGCCCTTCGATTCCGATGATGTTCGGCACCGGCCAGGCGCGACCCCGCTCGGCCGGCGGCCAGAACTTCCATCCAATTGAGCGCTACGGCGTCAAGCTAATCTCAATCGGGTTTTTTCTTGGCGAGAAGGCGCCGGTGATTTGGCGCGGACCGATGGTGATGGGCGCGGTGCGCCAGTTTCTCAAGGATACGCTATGGGGTACGCAGGACTTTCTGGTCGTCGACCTTCCGCCCGGCACCGGCGACGCGCAGTTGACGCTCGCCCAACAGGTCGCGGTCGACGGCGTCGTGATCGTCACGACGCCGCAGGATGTGGCTGTGCTCGATGCCGAGCGCGCGATTCGGATGTTCCGGCAGGTTCATTGTCCGCTGCTTGGCGTGGTCGAGAATATGAGCTACTTCGTATGCCCCGACTGCGGCGAGCGCGACGAGCTGTTCGGCAGCGGCGGCGCCGACCGGATGGCGCAAGCCGAGGCAAGCAGCGTGCTGGCGCGAATCGCGATCGATCCCGAAGTGCGCCAGGCCGGCGACGACGGGATGCCGGTGACACTGCGGAATCCCACGCATCCGGCGAGCAAGGCCTTCATCGAGCTGGCCAAGCACGTGGTCGCAGCGATGCCCGCGTAGCGGCTTGAGTCGCTATTGGCGCGCCGATATTCTGGCGCGCGGCGAGCCCTGAATCCGGAGTCTCCTGGATGGCGACCGTAATAACCGAGGAATGCATCAACTGCGGCGCGTGCGAGCCTGAGTGCCCGAACACCGCGATTTACGAGGGCGGCGGGCAATGGGAGCTCGACGGCAAGACCGCTCCCGCACTGAAGCAGGACATCTATTACATCGTGCCCGAGAAGTGCACCGAGTGTGTCGGCTTCTTCGACCAGGAGCAGTGCGCCGCGGTCTGCCCGGTCGATTGTTGCATCCCCGATCCGAACATTCCCGAGACTGAGGACGTGCTGATCGAGCGCGCCCGCAAGCTCCATCCCGAGCAGGAATTCAAGCCGGACTTTCCCTCGCGCTTTCGCAAGGCGTGACGACTTCGGCGCCCTGCGCCGAGATCCAGCCGGCGCGGCCGGGAAGATAATCGCAAATCACGCTGCAGACCGGCAGCTCCGCGGCCTTAAGCCGCGCCGCGACCTGATCGAGCCGCACGAAACTGGCGCCGCGTTCCCTGAGCGCGCGCACCAACGCGGTGAAGCTCTCGAGCTGGCTCATCCCTTCGGTCTCGGCGTGGATGGTATGGACGTTCAACGCATCTGCTTTGAACTGGTCGAGGTAGAAACTCCGGATCGATGCAGCGTCGGGTAGATCAGCCCGGCCCATCACTTCATCCAGCGTCGGCAGCGTAGTGGGAATTTCCAGCGTCCCGAGCGCGACACCGTCGATCGCGCATCGGAACGGAAACCGCCCACGCGTATCGCTGTGATAGCTGAGTTCCATCGCGTCGAGCAGTTTCAGCGCGATCGCGTTGGTGCGCCATCCGGGCGCGGCGAAGCTTTTCGCCGGCTCATGGAAAATCGCCTTGTAGACCTCGAACCCATCTTCAAGCTCCACCCTGATTCCCGCTTCGCCGAGTTCGTTGATCTGATCTTGCCATCGCACATGATCGTAGCCATGCACCCCGACCTCGAAACCGGCGCGCGCGACCTCGCGCACCAATTCGGGCAGTCCGAGCGCGATCGGACGCGCAGGCAGAATGGTGCCGGACAGAACCGTGCGCAGCCCGTACATCGAGACCGCTTTGGTGCGGAACATCTTCCCGGCGAAGCCGCGATTTCTGAACACGCGCCCGATCGCCCGGCCTGAGTTGTCCGGTCCCATCGATATGAAAAAACTGGCCGCCACGCCCGCCCGCTCCAGCATCCGGACCAGCCGCGGCACGCCGAGCTTGAGCCCTTGGTAGGTATCGACGTCGATTTTGATCGTTACTTCCAAGGCTGAATCGCCAGCACGATTCCCCCTTCCCGTATCGGGAAGGGGGTCAAGGGGTTAGGTTTCCTGCGCCTTGCGGAACCATTCGATTGTGCGCGCGAGCCCGTCGCGCAGTCCGACTTTGGGCGTGACGCCGAGCAACTGGCGCATCTTGGTGTTGTCGGGCACGCGGCGCGGGATGTCCTCGTAGCTCGGCCCGTAAACTTCCTGCTGAGTGACGAATTTGATCTTCGATCGCGTCTCGCCGTAGATATCCAGCATCAATTTGGCGAACTCGAGCACCGTGGTCTCCAAGTCGGTGCCGATGTTGATCGCCTGTCCCTCGGCGGCCGGCTTTAGCCCGGCCGCGACCGTCGCCTCGATAGCGTCGGTCACGTAGGTAAAGCATCGCGTCTGCTGGCCGTCGCCGACGACCGTCAAATCCGCGCCGCGCAGGAGTTGGCCCATGAAGATCGTGAACAAGCGGCCCACATCGACCCGATCCAGGCGGGGACCGTAGACGTTGAAGTAGCGCATCACCGTGACCGGCAAGCCGAGCTTGTGAAACGCGAAGCAGAAATGCTCACCCACGGCCTTGGAGGTCGAGTAGCACCATCGATCGATCGTCGTCGCGCCGAGCACGCGATCGTCGTCTTCGCGCCACGGGACTTTGGGATTGCGCCCGTAGACCTCCGAGGTCGAGCTGAAGACCACTCGCTTGTTGTACTTGTATGCGGCCCGGAGCAGGTTCTGCGTGCCGTTGACGTTGACGTTGAGCGTCTCGTAGGGATCGCCCACGTAGTACTCGACTCCGACCACCGCCGCCAGGTGATAGATCAGATCCGCCTTCGCGGCCAGGCCGTCGATCAGTTCGAGGTTGAAGATCGTGTCGTGCACGTAGTGGAAGTTCGGCTTATCCAGTAGATGGCGCACCTTGCCGATCGCGCCCGTATCGAGCACGAAGACCTCGTCGCCGCGCGCGATGAACGCGTCGGAAAGATGCGAGCCCAGAAAGCCCGCGCCCCCGGTAATTAGGACCCGCATTCAGTTCTTCTCCTGATCCGGCAACGTCGTCAGTGCGATGATGTGCGCGCCCAGCACTTCCCGCGCGAGATCCTCGCGACCGCCTTCGAACTGCACACGCATCACGATCACACTCCCCTCGCCCGCCGCCACTTCGATTCCGCCCTCCGGCGCCGGTCCGATTATCCTTCCGGGATGCGCCGTCGCTCCCGTTTCGCGCCCGATTCGCGCCTCCCAGATCATCAGCTTGCGGGCGGCGGCGAAACTGAACGCACCGGGATAGGGATGGGTTACGGCACGCATCAGGTTGAAAATCCGCCGCGCCGGCCAACTCCAGTCGATTCTCCCATCTTCGGGGCGGCGGCGTCCGAAGTAGCTGCGCCGGGACAAATCCTGCGGACGGCGCGGCGCGCGTCCCTCGACTATGAGCGGATGGAATTCCCTGATCAACCCGGCTCCGATCGGGACCAACTTGCGATAGAGCGTGAGGGCCGTATCGCTGTCGTCAATAACTACCGCGCGCTGCGCAACGATATCGCCGGCGTCGGCGCGCGCGACCATATGATGTAGCGTCACGCCGGTTTCGCGCTCGCCGTTGACAAGCACCCAGTTGACCGGAGCGCGGCCGCTATAGGCCGGCAGCAGCGCACCATGCAGGTTGAAGGCACCGAGCGGAGCCAGGCGGAGCACCCGCTCGGCGAGCAAATTGCGATAGTAGAACGAATAGATCACGTCGGGGCGCATCGCGGCGATGCGATCGATCCATGCGTCGTCGAAAACCTCGGGCGTGTGGATCGGAATCGAGCGGCTGCGCGCGAGCTCGGCGCACGAGCGCCACCAGATTTCCTCGCCGACTTGGTCGGCGTGCGTAAAGAGCGCCGCCACCGGCGCGCCCAAATCGAGCAGCGCCTGCAAGCATGCGTGGCCCATCTCGTGGTACGCGAACAGCAGGCAACGGGCGCTCGCGACGCGCGACGCGCTGGAGCCGGTCTCCAAGTCTCTCACTACTCGCGGTCGGGATTCGCGCCGCCGGCGCGCTCACCGTGAATTGCGCGGACCACATAGCTGGGGCGGCGGCGCACCTCGCTGTAGATGCGGCCGACGTATTCACCGATCAAACCCACCGCCAGGAATATGAGCCCAACCAGGAAAAACAGCACTGCGAACATGACCCAGAGCGCGCCTTCCTCCTGGGGACCGTAGATCAGGCGATGCGCCAGTAGGACCACCGCAAACACAGCGTCCAGCAGGAAGATCCCGATCCCCGTAAGGCTGAGCGCCTGGATCGGCAGCAGCGAAAAGCCGGTAATCAGGTTGAGGCTCAGAATCGCCAGCCGGTAGACATTGTATTTCGACTCGCCGCTGGCGCGATGTTCGTGCCCGACCTTTATCTCGGCCACGCGCTTGGCGAACGAGGTGGCCAGCGCCGGAACAAAAAGCGCCTTCTCGTCACATTCCACTACAGTCTGGACTATATGGCGCCGGTACGCCCGCAGCATGCATCCGTAGTCATGCATAGGCACGCCTACGATCGCCGAGGTCAGCCGGTTTTGCAGGCGCGAGGCGTAGCGCCGAAAGGCGTCGTCCTGCCGCTCCTCGCGCCATCCGCCGACGACGTTGTTGCCCTCGTCGATCGCGGCGAGCAGGCGGGGAATTTCCTCGGGCGGATTTTGCAGGTCGGCGTCGAGCGTGACGATCACGTCGCCGCGGCATTCGCGGAATCCCGCCATGATCGCGGCGTGCTGGCCGAAGTTGCGTGCCAACTCGACCACTCGCACGCGGCGGTCATCCGCCACGAACTCGCGCAGGATCTTGAGCGAGTTGTCGGAGGAGCCGTCGTCGATAAAGATCACTTCGCACGAGCGCCCGGACGCGTCCAAAACCGGCCGCAGCCGCTCCCAGAGCACGCGCAGGTTGGCGGCTTCGTTGTAAACCGCGATTACGATCGAGACGCTCTCGGCCGCAACGCCGACGCTCTTCAGGATCGGGGCTATTTTGTTCGGTGAACTCAAGAATTCCGCGCGGCCCGGGGCGCTAGGACGAAAGTGTCCATATTCTGGCAAACGCAACCGGCCAGTTAAAGACAGGCGCGCCGCGACGCCGCGCCCGGTTGACGGGCGCCGCTGGCGACCGGAAACTGCAACGGTCATGGGCGAAACCGGCAGATGGCGCCGCCTCGCGATCTGCGGACTAATCGCAGGCGTGCTTTACCTTCCCGGCCTGGGATCGCCCGCCCTGTGGGAACCCGACGAGGGGCGCTACGCGGAGATCGCGCGCGAGATGCTGCGCAGCGCGGACTATATCACGCCGCGCGACGACTGGGTCCGCTATTTCGAAAAACCACCGCTGATGTATTGGGCGACTGCCGGCTCGATCGCGGCGTTGGGAGAGAACGAATTCGCGGTCCGGCTTCCAGCCGCACTGTTCAGTATCGGCGAGGTGATTGTGACCTGCGCCCTGGCCGAGGCGATGTTCGGCGCGAGCGTGGGGTTGCTGGCCGCGATCGCGCTGGCGCTCAGTCCGCTGGTATGGGGCTTCGCGCGATTCATCACGCTCGATCCGGCGCTGGCCTTTTTCGTCACCGCCGCGCTCGGCAGCTTCTGGGCGGCGGCTGCTGTTCCGGGTTTTCGCAGCCGGGACTCCCGCCGCTGGATGGTCGTTGCGGCCGCGATGACCGCGATGGGCACGCTCGCCAAGGGACCGGTCGCGCTGGTCATATGCGGCTGCGTCGCCGCGATCTACATTTTGCTCGAAAACAGGACACGTGAGCTGAGCGCAGTTCCGTGGCTTGAATGCGGCCTCGTATACGCCGCGCTGGTGGTGCCGTGGTTCGCAGCGGTCGCGGCGTTCAACCCCGAGTTCCTCGGTTACTTTTTCGTGCATGAGCATCTCCAGCGCTACCTGGCGAACACCGAACACGGATGGGGCCCGTGGTTCCTGTTCGCGGTTGCGGCCGCCGGCGCCTGGCCGTGGCTCTATTTCGTCCCCCTCGGAATCACGGAGATGCGATGGCGGCACACCCGCGACACTCGCGAATCGAGCGCGCTGCGGTTTCTCTCAATATGGTTTGCGTTCGTGCTGGTCTTCTTCTCGATTCCGCGCGCCAAACTCGGCACGTACGTCCTGCCCGCGATGCCGCCGCTTGCGATCGTCGCCGGATACGGCCTGAGCCGGCTCATTGAGCTGGATCGCGAGCGCGTGCGACGAGTGCTGCGATGGTTCGCAATCATCAATGTGAGTCTGGCCGCAGGATGCGTCATCGCGCTGGTGAGCGCGCATCCGAGTCTGGGCGGCTGGCTGGTGCTGGACGGGATTATGATCGCAGGATGCCTCGCGATCGGCGCCGCCGCCGCATTCGCGATCGGAACGCGCGGGAACGTCCGCGGTGCGATCGCCGTGATCGCACTCGCGATCGCCGCGGCGGGCGTGGCCGCGATCAAGGCGCGGGCCGACGTTGCGCCGTTGGTCTCGTATCGGCGATTGGCCCGCGCGATAACGCCGACGCTCGCGCCCGGATGCGTGCTCGCCTCGTACCGCCATCAGGAGCAATCGCTGCCCTTCTACACGCATACGCGTGAGGTGATGGTCGATTACCTGGGAGAGCTGGGCGCCGAGCGGGCCAGCCCCGACGGCGCCGGAAGTTTCATGGACAAGGCGCAATTGCAGGCGCTATGGGGCTCGGCGAATTGCGTGGTGCTGGTGGTGAACCAACGCGACTATGAGGCGCTGGCCTTTATCCTGAAGCCCGCGCCAATCATGATTGCGTGCGAAGGCAAGAAGCTCGCAGTGTATAATCGGCCGGTTTTGGGATCCGCGAGCGAGTTCGATTGTGGCGCCGGTTCGAATCGCGGGAGTTGAGACGATGCGGCCGGGCTTGGTTTGGGCGGGCGCCATCTATAGTTTGATCGTCGAAGGCAGCGGGGAAATGCAACGCGTATCGATTTTATTCCTGGCCGCGGCATCCGTGGGGATTTTCTCTTCCTGCGCGACAGTCCATGAGAGCAGCGCGCAGAGCGAGCTGGCGGAGGGCCGACTCGACGACGCAGCGGCTGACATTCAGAGCGCGCTGGCCTCGAATCCCGACAGCCTCCAGCTCAAGCATCTGGCCGCGCAGATCTTCACGCAGCGCGGGCTCAAGTACTATCAGAACAAAGAGATGATCGCGGCCGGTGACGATTTCCGCCGCGCCGTAGACTACGATCAGTTCTACGGCATGGCTTGGGACTACCTGGGGCTGATCGCGTTCCAGCAACATCGCTGGAAAGACGCGGTCGACTTCGGCCACAAGGCCGCCGAGCTTCAGAACAAGCCTGACCCGCCCTACGTTCAACAGGCCAACTCCCAGTTGGTCACGGTGCTCACCGGCGGCCTCGGCCCGCCGCATCATAACCATCCGCTCCCTATGGCTCCTGGTCAGTACAATGGCGCGCCATAGGACGAACCCGTCCGCGAGCTGACGACGGCAGTGGCGCAGGGCAAGATAGAGCCGATTGACGGCGCCCGGAAGACAGGCAAAGGCGCCGCGTCGCGCGAACCGTCGTTGGGCAACTTTCTGATCGAGGCGCGCAAGCAGCGCGGGCTTTCGTCCGACAACGTCGTGAAGCAAACGCGCCTGCCCGCCCATTACGTCCGCATGATCGAGAACGACGATTACGCGCTGATCGGCGATCGGCTTTATCTGCTGCCCTTTCTGCGCCGCTATGCGAGCTTCGTCGGACTCGATTCCGAGGAAGTCGCGATGCGCTTTATCCGCGAGGTCCAGCGCGCGGATGGCAACGCCTCGCGGATGTTCGAGCCGATGCCGGTGATCGAAACCGGGGGACGGCGAAGATGGATCGCCATCGCAGTCGTGGCGGTAGGGGTGGCGGCCGTGGCCGTCGCGTATTTCGCCGGGACACGCCGGCGCTACCGCCCTGTCCCGCCCCCCAGCGCCAATGCGGCATCCGAGGCGACGGCCGAACCGGCGCCGCCGGATCAATCGAACTCAAGTCCGGCGAACTCGACCCCGGAACCGCAATGATGCCGAGCGCCGCTGCTCAATGGAGCGCGGCGTTCGCGATGTTTTCCGCCACTAGCTCCTTGATCTCGCGGATATCGTCACCCGGATGCGCCACCGCGACCACCGTCAATTGGCCGGGCCCCCGGTCCGCCGTAACGCGCGCGATGATCACACTGTCGTAGCTCTGGTTGTCCGCCGCTTCTTCCGCGAGCGTCGGTGGAGGCCCGCCGGCGAGACTCTTGTCGAAGGCCTGCTGCTGGCGAAAATTCTGTAGCGCGGGATCCTCGGGTCTGGTGCTCTGAATCCTGGCGGCAGCTTCGTAGGGGTCGACCTGCTTGGCGCCGGTATCGCCCACCGGCGGAGGCGTCGCGCCCGCCGCTCTCAACAGCGCGACCACCGCGGGATCGCCCGGAGCGACATCATTCAGCGAAACGCCGGGCTTCAAAACCCGTTGCGTCAACGTCACCGTCAAAGTGGATGGCGGCTTGACGCCAATCCCGGAACCGCGCCTGGCGGCGTAGAAGTCGTCGTTGAGGACGCGCTGCACCACCGGGTCGGTCGAAACCGCCATCAGCGGGACATCCGGCGCGACCTCGATTTTCCCGCGGGTCTGGATACTGCCCTCGCCCGCCGGCGCCGAGCCCGCGCTGAGCGCCACGCAAGCCGCGGCTGCGATGATGCAGGCCCAGCGCATCGATCGATCTAACCTCGCCGCGATTGCGTCTTGCAAGCGCCGCCGTGTCGATTTCGTGCTTTTTCACGGCAGCTTCTGCTGCAGTACTTCCTGGGCGCGAGCCGCGCGCCACTTTGCAATCCGCGCCGCGAGTTGCGGATCGCCGAGCGCGATTATCTGCGCCGCGAGCAGTCCGGCGTTCGCGGCGCCGGCTTTGCCAATCGCCATCGTCGCGACCGGCACGCCCTTGGGCATCTGGACCGTCGACAACAGCGAGTCGAGTCCGTTCAGAGCTGAAGTCTGCATCGGCACGCCGATAACCGGCAACAGGGTCTTGGCCGCGACCACGCCCGCCAGATGCGCTGCGCCTCCGGCGCCGGCGATTATGATCTTCAGCCCACGCGCGTGCGCGCCGGCGGCATATTCGAGGGTCTGGTCGGGCGTCCGATGCGCCGACAGGACCCGGGCTTCGTGCGGAATCCCAAGCTCCGTCATCACCTCGCAAGCGGCGGACATGCTCTCGAAATCGCTTTTCGATCCCATGATCACGCCGACTATCGGGGCGCCTTTCCTGGCCGTGTCTTTCATCGCCCTGTCCTTTCGTGCACGCGTTGCCGACACGGATTGCAGGCTGATTCGGCGCATCACCGTTGTCAAGGCGGCGGCGATCAGGCGTAATCGTGATTCGAGAGCGACCCCGAGAGCGAACCCCAATGGCCACGCCGATTCCGGTCAACGAATGCACATTCACGCTCGCCGAGATCGCGCGCGCCACCGGCGGCACGATCGCTGCGGGCGCTTCGCCCGCGTTGACCGTCCGCGGCGTCAGTATCGATTCACGCAGCGTCGAGCCAGGCGAGCTCTTCGTACCGCTGCGGGGCGCGGCGCGCGACGGCCACGAATTCATCGCAGACGCATTGCGCCGCGGCGCCACCGCGGTCCTGCTCGATCGTGGTGAAGCGCCCGCGCCGTTCGTCAGGGTGGCGGACACGCTCGCGGCACTGGGCGATCTCGCGCGATTTCACCTGGACCGTGAGCGCGCCGCGCGCGCGCTGCCGTCGATCACAATTCTTGGCTCGGCTGGCAAGACGACCACCAAGGAGATAACTGCGGCGCTGGCCGGCGCGCTGTTCGGCCCGGTGCTTGCGACGCCCGGAAATCTGAACAATCTCATCGGCGTGCCGATGACGCTCTTTACGCTGACGCGGGATCATCGCGCGCTGGTCATCGAATGCGGCACCAACACGCGCGGCGAAATCGCGCGCCTCGGCGCGATCCTCAAGCCCGACGCGGCGCTGGTGCTCAACGTCGATGTCGAGCACAGCGAAGGACTCGGTTCGATCGAAGAAATCGCCGACGAGGAAACCGCGATCCTCGCTTCGACAGCGCGCATCGCGGTGGCGCCGGCGGACGATCGGCGGATACTCGCGCGGATACCATCACGCCTTCAGCAAATGCTCTTCGGCGAATCGGCCGCCGCCCACGTACGGCTCGCGCATCGCACGGTCACTGCACAGGGACGCTCCACGATTCGGATCGAGCTGGCGCCGCCGATGGTCCAAGCGGGCGTGGCGCCACGCCTCGAGGCCGAGCTGAGTTTGCTCGGCGCGCAATCCGCGCTCAACGCAGCCGCCGCCGTCGCAGGACTCGCGTCGATTTGGCCGCGTCCCTTCAGCGCTGCGGATCTGAGCGCGATTGCGCGCGCCCTCGCCGCGATGCGCGCCGTTCCCGGACGGCTCTCCACGCTGCGCGCCCGCGGCATTTTCGTAATCGACGACAGCTACAACTCCAATCCCCGCTCGGCGCGCGCGGCGCTGGAGGCTGCCGGCGAGGCCGCACGCGATCTCGGCGCGCGATTGATCGTCGCGATGGGTGACATGCTCGAGCTGGGTCCCCTGAGCCGCGCCGCTCACCTCGAACTGCTTGGCGCGATCGCGCGCGTCAAGCCGGCGGCGTTGATCGCGGTCGGCGATGCATTGGCCGCCGCGTGCCGCTTCGCCGCCGCCGACGCGCCGGCGCATCGCGCGGAAGCCGAGCTGGCCGCCGCAGCCACGTTGACGCTGACCAGCGACGAAGCCGCGCGCCTGGTCGCCGCGATCGTCCGTCCCGGCGATGTCCTGCTGGTCAAGGGCTCACGCGGAATCGCGATGGAGCGGATCATCGCGGCGTTGCGAACATAGACTCAGCCGCTTCCCGTATCCGTAACAATCCGCAACAATCCGCGCGCCTGCGGAAACTGCTCGCGCAGCGCCTGTCGCTGCCGCAAGTCCCTGCTTATACTAAACGTATGGAAACTTCACTCGAAGGTATTGTGCAGACCCCGCCTGCCGACTTCATCGTCACCACCATGAACGACCTTCCCGGCTACCGGGTGGAAGCGGTCTACGGCGAGGTGTTCGGCCTGGTGGTGCGGGCCCGTAACCTGGTCTCGAACCTCGGTGCGAGCCTGCGCACGCTGTTCGGCGGCGAGGTCGCGGGTTACACGCGCTTGCTCGCCGACAGCCGCCACCAGGCTATTGCCAGGCTGAAGCTCGAAGCGATCGCGATGGGCGCCAACGCGGTCATCGCGATGCGTTTTGACTGCAACGAGATCGCCAATGTGATGAGCGAGATTGCCGCCTACGGGACGGCCGTGAAAAGTGCGCAAGCTCTGAGCGGACGCGGGCCTCAGGACTGGGCCAGCCCGTCGGCCAGTATCCTGATGATCGTGCCGCCGACTATCGACGCCATCGCGGCCGCCAGGACTATCGCGGCGATCTGGACCAGCGGCGAATCGAAAGCGCTCAGCCGGTCCATCAGGTGCTTGCCGGCCGCGAGGACCTTGGGGATCTCGAATCTCTTTTCGTGGACTGCCGGCGCCTGTATCGATTCCATCGTGACTGCTCCTCCGGCCGGATGGCCCGCTCCTTTCGCTCCGGCCGTATATTACGATTTGTATGGTATTATAACGAGCTGTTAGAGTCCAGACCCCGTGGTACTGTCTCAATTTGAGAGTGCTCGCGAACGGGGCGAGCAGCAGAGGATCCGGGATTCCTCGCGCGGCAGCCACGCGCGGGAATGACAGAAAAAGCTTGTCCGGGTTGTCATTCTCGCGCGTCTGCGCTGTCTGGCGCGCGAAGAATCCCGAATCCTTTCTTCCACCCGACTACACCGCCTTCGAAGCCGAACTGAGAAACTACCGGCGATGGCGCGCGCTGACCGCGATGCCGCCTACTCAACTGCCGGCCCGGACTCGGCCCGCAAGCGGCCTGGCCTGTTCAGGCTCGAGCAGCGCGCGGACCTGCGCGAATTCTGTCTCCAGTTCGGCAAGCGCGCCGGCGGATTCGGATTGTCCGCTGGCCGCCGCTTGCTGGATCGCCGCACAAAGCGCGTGCATCCGGTTGGCTCCGATCGCGCCCGAGGCTCCCTTGAGCCCATGGGCAAGCTTTGCCACGGCCTTTGCATCGCCACTCGCGCTGTCCCGCAACAGGACCGCCATGGTCGCACTCGCATCCTCTAGAAACAGTCCGACCAGCTCGGAGAACATTGCGGCCCCCAGCCCCCGCAACTCCCCTATCGTCGAAGCGTCCAGCCGCGCCGTCTCGTCACGGATCGCGGCGCCGGACGGATAGGATCGCGCCACCGCCAGCCATCGCTCCAGCATCAGGCCGAGTTGGCCGACCGTGACCGGCTTGGCCAGATAGTCGTCCATCCCGGCGGCCAGGCACTTCTGCCGGTTGCCCGCCATCGCATGCGAGGTCAGCGCGATGATGATCGTATGCCGCCGGCCTCCCTCGCGGCTGCGAATCCGCACCGTCGCCTCGTAACCGTCCATCTCGGGCATCTGGCAGTCCATCAGGACGGCGTCGTAGCAAGCTCTGGCTAGAGCCTCGAGCGCCGCGCGCCCGCTCGCGGCCAGGTCGCCGCAGTAGCCCAGCTTGCCAAGCTGCGAGAGCGCCACGCGCTGGTTGATGGGATGGTCCTCGACTAGCAGAATCTTCGGCGAGCAGACTGGCGCTTCGCGTCCCAGAGACATAAATATCTCCTACCAGTAGGAACGAGAGCCAGGCAATCACGTTGACGGCAGCGCCGTGATTAGCCAGCCAAAGACGATCGTGGCCTATCTGTCATCGCGAGAGTCTGTGTCTGCGCGTCTCCCGCCGTCCGAAGTAGGGCCGGCGTCCCGCCGGCCGGCGACCGGCGAGACGCCGGTCCTACTTCCACACGCACTCAATTTCGCGATGCCGCTGCGCGCCGTCACACTGGCTGAATCGAAGGGACGTCCTCCGCACGCAGAGCCTTTAGCAGCTTCTCGAAACTCAGCCGATATTTCTCGACGCCGTGATCCCAGCCACGAAAGTCTCCAACCACTTTTGACAGCACGTCCGCCTTGCGCGGATGCTCCCATTGCTCGAACAGGTATTCGTCTATCCGTAGCGGAAAAAGAACGTTCCTGCCTTCTCTATCCTCGCGCTGCAGCGCTCGCTCAATTTCTCGAAGCACGGGTCTGCTCACGAGAGAGTGCTGCGAGCAAATGACGATCAACTTGTCGTAAACCTTGATGCCTTGGTCTATCTCGCCCCAGACAGGCTCGCCCCACTTGGCGCTCTCAGGAAAATACCAGCAGCGAAGCCGTTTGGCTTGCAAGTCGGCGCAGAGCCGCTCCGCGAATTCCTGATCGAGCTCCGAATAGCTGATGAAGCACGAGTAGAACTCGATGGGCTTGCCGACCAGCGCCTTCGCATGGGCAATGAAGCTATCGGGAACGCCGCAACCGCGCAGGAACACTTCAGGAATGTTGCCGCCCGAGCGATAAATCGTATCAATTCCAATTGTGGAAGGCCCCTCGTGCGTGATCGCTTCGAGCCCTTTCGCGGCACTCAGATCCACGTCAGCAAACACCGTCCGATGCAAGTGACTTTGATCAAATTTTGTTCGGTCCAGAGAGGCCGTGCTGAACACGGCCCATATGAGGTCCGCCTTGGTGAGGTCCGCTTCTGTCAGATCCGCCCTTGTGAGATCCACGTCCATGAGGATCGCTGCCCCTAAATTCGCCCCTATGAGGTTAGCCTGTCGGAGAGTCGCTGCTCCTAAGTCGGCCCATCGTAAGTTCGTCTCCGGTAGATTCGCCCCTCTGAGGTTCGCCCCTCCCAGCTTCGCCCGTGTGAGGTTTGCCCGGTCGAGTTTCGCTGCCTTGAGGTTCGCTCTCTTGAAATTCACTTCTGTGAGATCGGCGCCCCTGAGGTCTGCCTCGACAAGGTCGGGAACCAAGTCAGCCTTTCGCTCTCTGAATTCATTCCACAACCGCGGCCCCTTTTTCAGAATTTCCAGTTGGCGCTGATCCGCCATCCTTCCAACCTCTCTCTGCTGCTAGCAGCAGTTGCAATTGAACGTAGTCTCGTGACCTAGCCGATGCGACTCCTCACGGAATGCTCCAAAAGAAGATCGCGATCCTCATGCGACTGCGGACTTCACGCGCTCGAACCACGCCGCCAGCCCGCGGCGCTTGGCGACTTCGGCTGCGGTGGGCTTGTTGAACGGGCTGGTTAGCGAGGATAGCTGCGCTGCCACCGCGAGGTCGCCAACGGTCAGTGCGTCGCCGCACAGGAATTCGCCGCCGGCCAGGGTCTGGAGCCAATCGAGCGCTTCGCCGAGTTTGCGCCGCTCCTCATCCACGGTCATCCGGCCGAAGCCTTGCGCGTTGACTTGATTCCGAAGCTGGCGGCGCACGACGACTTTTACTATCGGCCTCGCCAGAGCCGGAATGGGCGCGGCGACGTACTTCGCAAATTCGGCGAACTGATCGTCCACCATCCAGTTCTCGTAGACCGCGTGCCAGTAGAGCGATTCGTCGGCCCAATCCTCCAGCAGCAGCGCGTTGGCGCGCGCGCGAGGGTCCTGCGGATACAGCCGCGGCTCGGGATGATGCTCCTCCAGGAACCTGATGATGTCGGTCGAGTCGCCGATCGGCGTGCCGTCATAAGTGAGCACCGGCAGCTTGCCGCGCGAATTGAGCTTTTTTGACTGCCCCGGCGTGGCGAGGTTGACCACCTCGAAAGGCAGGTGCTTGTAGCGCAGCGCGTAATGCACCTTGACGCAGAACGGCGACGCCGATTCGCGCCCCGGCACCGGTCCGAATTGATGGAGCTTGATCTCGGGCATGATCGGCCTCCCCCAACCGCGCCGCGCACGTTCACGGCCGGTTGATTACGGCGAAGCTAGCACAAAACAACGCGCGAAATAGGTCCGCGATTCCCCGTCGCGCAGGAACTCAGTACTTGGCGCCCCTTCCCGCGTCGGGAAGGGGTCGGGGGTTAGGTATGGCTCATATCGGCGACTTGGTAATCCGCCCCGAAGCCGACGTGGTGCACAAACCGGCCCGCGAGATAGGTCCGCGCTTCCCGTCGCGCCAAGCGGCGATTTCCCGAATTTCGGTAGTGGTCAAATTCAGCGTTGCCCTTCCGAGTTAAAACTCCCAGGCCTCGAGCGGTCGAGTCCGCTTCCGGCGTGAATGGCATGAGATTCTTCGACTTCGCGTGGGCAATAGCCCCCGCTACGCTCAGAATGACGTTGAATGGGGCTCTCTGGGATCTACCAAGCGATACCATTTAACGTCATTCTGAGCGCAGCGAAGAATCTCACACCACCTACGTTCGCCGCGCTGCGCGTAATGCACCTCGACGCAGAACGGCGACGCCGATTCGCGCCCCGGCACCGGTCCGATCGCGTCGCGATCTTTTGTCTGCGCCTCTCCCCCGCGCCGGTGGCGATGACCAGGAGCCTGTCCTGAGCCTGCCGAAGGAAGAGGCCGGCGCTGCGCCGGGTGAGGTCGCCTGTCATCTCCGCCACGCGCCCTTTACTTCCAACTGACCCACTACCCAGATTTCGGTAGTGAGCGGTTTTGGATTCGGATGGCCGGCAGGGACGCCGGCCACTACCCTGAATAAAACTTCCACATCTGGTAGACGCCGGCCTCCGTGCCGGCCCGTGCCTCAAACCTCCCGCTACCCGAACCTCCCCGCAGTTGACCGATTGGCGCGGTCTATGTTTCTATCTGGCAAGTTGACCGCACGTAGCCGTTTGGTTCACTGGTTGTCGCTGTGAAACACGGACCAAGGGCGGAGGGCCTCTCAGGGGCATTGGCAAAAGCATCGCGCATCGCGATCGGCGTTGCGATGCTCGCGGCGTTGCTGTGCGGCGGCGTCGCCGAGGCAGCCTCCGTCCGGATGCGCGGAAATGTCTCCCGCTCTATCTCCAAGCTGAATCTCAATCACCGGGCCGCGGCCGACAAGGTGCTCGCTCTGAGGATCTACTTCGCCTTGCGCGATCGCCCCACGCTCGACAAATTGCTGGCCGATCAGCAGGACCCGAATTCCCCGCAATACCATCGATGGCTCACGCCCGATGAATTCGCCGCGCGCTTCGGCCCGAGCGAGACCGACTTCAGCGCCGCGATGGGCTGGCTGCAAGCGCAGAATGTCAGCATCAAGTCGGCCGATATCAAGTCGCGCCAGATTCGCTTCGCCGATACGGTTGCGCACGTCGAGCAGATGTTCGGCACGCCGATCTTCAGTTCCGACGACGGGCGATGGTTCGGCATCGCGGACGAGCCTTCGATACCGGCGCGATTCGACGGCGCAATCGCGTTCATCGACGGTCTGGACAATCTCCGCGCCGTGTTTCCCGCCTCGCTCGGGAGTCCGGCTCCAGAGCGGCCCGGTGCGCGCGAGTTGATGCTGCTGCCGCCGATGCAACTGGCCGAGTTCATCAGCGGCGATCTTCCGGCGGGCGATCTTGCCGCTGCCGATCGCACGCAACCCGACTTCAACTATGCCGACCGAAACGCGTTCGGTCCGGCCGATCTGCAAACCTTTTACGACGAGACCCCGCTGCTCAAGGAGGGGATCGACGGCAGCGGCAGCGATTGCATCTCGTTTCTCGAACTTTCGGACTACGCCGAAAAGGCGATGACGGCCTTCGACCAGAAATTTTCCCTTCCCGATCCGGTCGTCACGAAAGTCTTCCCCAACACCACCAGTTCGGGTGCTGGTAGTGGGAGCCTGCTTGAAGAAGAAGTGATCCTGGACCTTCAATGGGCGCACGCGACCGCGCCGGGCGTTCCGCTCAAGGCCTACATCGGAGATCCGACCACGGTCGGACTTCTGGACGCAACCGTAGACGCGGGCCAGGCCGCCATCAACGACAATTCGTGCGGAGTGATGGACGTAAGTCTCGCTTCATGCGGCACACCGGAGAGCTTCTTTCCCGGAGTTGCGGGGACGCAAGCCGCCCAGGCGGCCAGCCAGGGAATATCGGTTTTCGTCTCTTCGGGGGACTATGGCGCCGCGGCGCCAGGCAATGACAGTACGCATCTGTGCGCGCCCGACTACTTTCGCGGCGTTAACGAAATCGCGGCCAGTCCCAACGTGACCGGGGTGGGCGGCACGCAGGCCAGTCCCACCTTCAACAGCGCGGGCAACGATGTTGGCTTCGTGGCCGAACAGGTCTGGAACGACGGCGTTGGCGGCCTTGGCGCGAGCGGAGGGGGCGCGAGCAAGGCGTACGCCAAGCCCAGCTTTCAGGAGGGTCTGACGCCGGCCGACGGCGCGCGCGACGTTCCGGACGTGGCGGCGCTGGCTTCCGCCTCGAAGCCGGGATACTGGGAAGGGCGCATTGACGGCGAAATTCTCTGCTGCGGGTATGGCACCAGCTACGGCGCGCCGATTTGGGCCGGGTTCATCACGGTGCTCGATCAAATCGAGGGCGCGCGATTGGGCAATATCAATCCGCGGCTGTACAAGCTGGGGCCGCGGGAAGATCAAGCCCATGTCGGCCTGCGCGATGTGACCGTCGGCAATAACTCTTTCTTCGGCATCTACGGCTACAAGGCCGGCCCGTTGTATGACCAGACCACCGGATGGGGCTCGCCGGATGTCGCAAATTTCGCCAAGGCGTTCCTCGCGCTGGCGCCTACGCCGCTGCCGAGCCGAAGCTCGACCCCGAGCCCGGCGGCCACGCCCGCTCCCACTGGGGCGCCGACCGGTGCGCCTACTCCGACCGGGCCCGTGCAAACCCAGAGCCCCTCGCCGACTCCCGCTCCCAGCCCGACGCCTACGGCCGTTCCCTCGCCGATCTCGGGAACCGGAATCGCGTACGGATCAAGCGACGGCTTTACCGCCGACGAGGTCAACCCGTCGGGCGCGAACGGCGCACTGGGTCTCGCCAACTTCGTGCTCAAGACCAATAACCAGATCGTAATCTACGATCGCTCCGGAAACGTTGTCGGTAGCCCGATTGATGACACCACCTTCTTCGCGCCGATCAAGACGGTCGGTATCCCGCGCTCCGCCAGCGCCCAGAATGGTTCGGCGGTCGCGAACCAGGGCCGCGTCTACTACGATCCTGACGGTCCCACGGTCCGGGGATGCGCGCCGGGCGGGCGCTGGCTAATCGTCGAATTGGGCACGGCCGGTTCGGCGGCGACGCCCGACCAGAACGGCAAATCGCCCGCTCCCGGCACGCCGGGGATACTGATCGCTTCCTCCCCGGGGAACGATCCCACCGTTGCGCCTTCGCAGTGGTATCAGGCCTTTCTTCCGGCCGATTGCACCGGCAAGGACTGCGCCGATTCGCCGCAGCTCGGATGGGACGTTGATAACATCGCCGTGGTCCTGAACAACTACTACCACGACGGGAAAGGTTGGCATCCGGGGTTGCTGAGCATGTCGCATCTGGCGCTGGAGTGCGGCCAGACTTTCGCTCAACCCGCGCTGGGCTTTCAAGCGATAGCCAACGATCCAAACATCACCAAAACTCCGCAACCGGCCTGGGATACGGCCCTGCAAGGCGCCTGCCCCGCACAATCGTACTCTACTGCCCTCTTTCTCGATAGCGCTTTCCAGCAGGGTTTCCTGCCCCTGATAAGCGTTCCCGGCAACTCGACCTCACAAGTCGAGATCAGCGAGCTGGCGTACTCGGGCTCGACTGCGACTTCGACGCTCAATGCCAATATTGCGACTATCAAGGCTCCTTCGGCCTGGGCCGCACCGCCGCAATCCTTCGCCCAGAACGGCAGCTCCACCAACGTCACCTTCAGTCCCGGCGACGCGCGCTTCACCTCCTGCATGGTCAGAGGTGACGCGTTGTGGGCTGCCCAAACCGTCGGGATACCCGGTTCGTCCGGTGCTTTGGCGGCGCAATGGTGGGAGATTGGTCTGTTCGACAGTCTAACCCTCGGGCAAGTCTACGCCTTTAACCAGATTGGCGGCGGCGATCTGATCCCTCAGAATGCCGTCAACCCCAGTATCGCGGCGAATGCCGACTGTCCCAAGTATGGCGGCACGGGCCCGACCTGCGACGTGATGGTGGGCTTCACTGCTATCCCGGCTGGTTCGACCAGCGGCTTCATGAGCTCGGGCTACGTGTTGACGCCCAACAACGCTTCGCAGCAGGGCGCTGCGGTTTTCTACGACGGCGGCCAGGGGCTGGGTCCATACCAAAGCTGCCCCAAGGGCGTACCGACCTCGCTACCCACCGGCTCCTACAGCGCGACGACGATCGATCCGTCGTCGTATCCAAACGATAGGAGCTTCTTCACCACCGAGCAGTTCGCGGGTGTCAACCAGACCTTCACGAAACCCGCGTGCAGCGGCTACGAGTGGGCAACCTCATGGGCGCTGGTCCCGAATTGACGGGAACCCCTGGTGGCCTGAGTACGGCCTGCGTTGAAGATGCCTGAGCCCTCTCCCACGAAATGGGAGAGGGTATGGGTGAGGGTCCTACAGAGAGATTTTTCTGTCTGACCCTCACCCAACCCTCTCCCGGCTTGCGGGAGAGGGCTTAAGAGCCATGCGAGTTTTGTGAGCGAACTTCCAACTTAGGACACCTAGGAAGCTGCTCCGCTCACTGCTGCGATTGTGACTGGCCTGGATAGCCGGGTGATCCGGCCGGCGTGCTGCCGTCCGGCTCGATCTCCAGCTCGACCGTCATCTCCTGCTTGCCGCCGGCGGTGCGGAACACGCCTTTGATCGGTGGGACATCCGCGTAATCGCGGCCGACCGCGACCCTGATATGGCGATAGTCGGTGCGGCATCCGTGAGTCGGATCGAATCCCACCCATCCCAGCAGCGGCACCTGCGCTTCGATCCAGGCGTGGCTGGCGCGCGCGGCCGCGTGCGCCGCCACGGGTGCATCGGGCCGCGGGGCCAGATATCCCGAGACATAGCGGGCCGGGACGCCGGCCAGCCTGAGCACGCCGATCATGAGATGGGCGAAGTCCTGGCATACGCCGCCGCCGCGGGTCAGGATTTCGTCGGCGGTGGAATGGACCTCCGTCACGCCGGGCTCGTACTCGAACTGGCCGCGCACGAAGACGACCATCCGCTGTACGTACTCAAATACGTCTTCGTCGTTCGCCGGATGGGCCATCCAGAAGAATTTCCTCAACATGTCGCTGAACGGAACGTAGGTGCTCGGATTGAGAAAATCGTACTCGAGGCGATTGCGCGACGAATCGCGCGCCAGGAATTCGCGGAAGGTCATCGCGCCGGCCGCGTCGTCGCCCTCCGGCAACCGTTCAACCATCGATTGGGCCGCGATCGTCAGCGAGGCGTGCGGCGGATAGACCGAGACTGAGTGGACCGAATTGCCGAAGAAGTCCTGATACTCCATCACCGCGCCCGGCGGATCGATTTCGAGCCCGAAGCTGACACAGCGCTGGCGCGGACCCTCCAGCGGCCGCATCCGCAGCTCGTTGTGCGACTCGTAGGCGGGCTGCTCGTAATGAAAGCGCGTCGTGTGACGAATTCGGAACAGCATCAGGCAGCTTTTAGATATTCCTCGAACACCAGCTCGGAGATTTCCGCGCAGGAATCCTGGATATGGAGCAGGAACTCATGCAGCCCCTCGTGGATAACCTCGGCCGGTTTTTTGGTGTGGATTTCGGTCAGCAGCTTGCCGGCTGCCGCCGCGGCGGGCGAAACATCCGGCGCCCCCTCCGCGATTAGATTAAGGAAGGAGCCCAGCCGCTCGACCGAATAGAGCGCCGAGCGCGGGAAGCTCGAATCGAACAGCAGGATGTCGACCACGTTGTCGATCCGAATCGCGCCGCCGTAGCGCTTGCGATAAGCCTCCAATCCCGAGCCGCTGCGCAACACTGCCGCCCATTGTAGCAGATCGATCGCGCCGCCCACGTCCTCCAGCCGCGGCAGCAGGAAATGGTACTTCACGTCGAGCATACGCGAGACGTCCTCGGCGCGCTCGAGCATGATGCCCAGCTCCATGAAATCGTAGGCCAGATCGCGCGGCATCGTGCCGCGCCGGATTCCCGCCAGCCGGTAGAAGCTGTCCTTGAGCTCGGCGAAAAACGCGAACACGCCCGGCGACTTGAAGACTTCCGGCGTCCATTCCTGCGCCGATAGGTAAAGCGTATTGAGACTCAGCCACAACTCGCTGGAGATATGGTTACGCAGCGCGCGGGCGTTGCTGCGCGCGATATTGATACAGTTGCGAATCGAGTTGGGATTGTTGGGGTCGAGCGTGAAGAAGTTCAGCACCGAGTTCTCATCGGCGCTCTTATACAGTTGGCCGAATTCCTCGCGCTCGCCGAAGATCGCCAGCAGCGGCTCCCACGGCTGCAAATCGCGCGGCGGCGTTTCAATCAGGAGCTGATAGTTCACTTCGGCCAGCCGCGCGCGCCATTCGGCGCGCTCGAGGTTGCGCGCGGTCCAGAACAGATGGTCGGCGATTCGCTTGAGCACCTACGCCTCGAGCACCCAGGTATCCTTGCTGCCGCCGCCCTGCGACGAGTTGACGATCAGCGAGCCCTCGCGCAGCGCCACTCGCGTCAGCCCGCCCGGCAGCACGCGCGGCTTCGCGCCCAGCAGCACGAACGGGCGCAGATCGATATGGCGCGGCGCCAGGCCCGGCGAGCCGTTGGACGATCCGTTCACGACCGTCGGATGCACCGACAGCGAGACCACCGGCTGCGCGATAAACCCGGTTGGGTCGCGCATGATTTGCAGGCGCGCTTCTTCCAGCTCGTGCTCCGCGGCATGCGGTCCGATCACCACTCCGTAACCGCCCGAGGCCCCGGACGGCTTCACGACGTAGCGATCGAGATCCTTGAGCACCATCTCGCGCGCGTCGCGATCGCGCAGCAGATAGGTCTCGACAATCGGGATAATCGGCTCCTCGCCGAAGTAGTAGCGAATCATCGCGGGCGTGTAGGCGTAGACCGCCTTGTCGTCGGCGACGCCGGTGCCGATCGCGTTGGCGATCGCGGCGTTGCCGGCGCGCAGCACCGCCGCCAGTCCCGGCACGCCGAGGGCCGAGTCGGCGCGGAAGACCATCGGATCGAGAAAATCGTCGTCGATCCGGCGATAGAGCACATCGACCTGGCTGAGCCCATGGACGGTCTTCATGTAAAGCTTTAAGTCCATGCAGACCAGGTCGCCGCCCTCGACCAGCTCCACGCCCATCTGCTGGGAGAGGAACACGTGCTCGAAGAATGCGGAGTTATACGGACCGGGCGTGAGCAGCGCGACCGTCGGCTGCGATTTGCCGCCGGGCGCGATCTCGCACAGGCACTGGAGGAGATCGATCGGGTAGCGCTCGACGCTGCGTACGCGGCAGGCGCGAATCAGATCGGGTATCAGCCGCGTCATCACGACGCGGTTCTCCAGCACGTAGGAGACTCCCGACGGCGTGCGGATATTGTCTTCGAGCACGTGGAAGCGGCCGTCGGGAGAACGCACCAGGTCGATTCCGCCGACCGTAACGAAGTTGCCCAACGGCGGGCGGATTCCGGCCGCGGCGCGCCTGAACTGGGGACAGCCCAGAATTAAGTCGCGCGGCACCACGCCGTCCTTGAAGATGCAGCCCTCGCCGTAGACGTCGGCCAGGAACGCGTTCAGCACCCGCACGCGCTGGATCAGTCCGGCCTCCAGCATGGCCCAGGTTTCCGCGTCGATAACTCGCGGGATCGGATCGAACGGGAAGATTTTTTCGGTGCCGTCCTCGGAACCGTAGACGTTGAAAGTCACGCCCATCCGGCGGAACATCGCTTCGGCGCGCGCGCATAGCTCGGCGAGCCCGTCCGCCGGCATCGAGAGCAACGCCTCGGTGATCGGCGCCGATCGGGCGCTGCGATGGCTGGCGAGGTCGAGCATCTCGTCGAACAAGCCCTCGCGGGCCTTATACGCCGCCCAAACAGGCAGCGATTTGCTTACTTGGGTAGCAGTAATGCTCATCCGATCGCGCTCGTCCCGCCGGACCGCCTGCGATTGGCCCTCCAGCTCGCTATGGTCCCTTCCTCTATCAAGCAATCGCGATGCCCGCACGCCGGCGCTCGCCTCAGCGTCCCGAAACGGGACGGATCGTGGCGAGCGCGAGCCGTCTTCGCGAGAACTCACTTGCGGGCGCAGTATACCGCGAAGATCAGGTTTTTGTACTCGCAGGCGACTTCGCGAAACCCGATCTCGCTCAGCCATCCGAGCTGCGCGTCGAGCGTCGCCGCGCGATCCAGCTTCATCCGCTCCAGTGCCCCGCGCAGCGCCGGTTCCTCGACCCCGTGCTCGCGTGCGCGCGCCAGCCAATGCTGATGGTTGCGCCGCTCGATAGCGTCGCTCTCGCCACGCATCTGATCGGCGTTGACGAAGACGCCGCCGGGCGCCAGCGCCTTGAAGATTTTGCCGAACAGCTCGCGTTTTTTGGGATCCTCCAGATGGTGGATCGAAAGCGCCGAGATGATCGCCTCGTACTCTTCCTCAATCGGACGCTCGGCGAAATCGGCCTCGAAAAAGCGGAAGCGGTTGCCGCCGATCGCCAGGCGCTCGCGCGCCTGCGCCATCATCTCGACAGAGATATCCACCAGCGTCACGGCCGCGTTGTGAAACGACGAGCCGACGTAAAACGACATCAAGCCGGTCCCGGCGCCCAGATCGAGCACCCGAATCGGCTGATCGCGTTCGTACGGCAGCGCTTCGACCGCGGCGCGATAGAAGTCGTCGAAGCACGGGATCAGCTTGCGCCGCGTGCGATCGTAATCGCGCGCCGCCTGATCGAAGGCCCGCTGTATGGTGATCTCGCTCATCCCAGACATAGTATCGTATCGGCGGAGGGGGTGGGATTCGAACCCACGAGCGACTCTCATCGCTGCCGGTTTTCAAGACCGGTGCCTTCAACCACTCGGCCACCCCTCCATATCTGATCCAGTTTATCGGCTACGGCGTTGTCCGCACTAGACTGGCCTGCGGGGTCGTTGGTTCCGCCTAGGTTTACGTCCCGTTGCAAAAGAGGGAATTTTCCTCCCGGCCCCTCACGGAAAATGGGGGCCGGAGACAAAATTGATCGGGGTGGAGCGGCTGGGCGGTTACGATTTTGGACCCGAAGACTCAGCGAACTACAATAGTGAAGCGGCTCCAATCACGCCGACAGGAGGTAGGGGAAGTGTCGGCAGCATCTCACACGCATCCCGGCCCCTCTTGGTGCCGGCGGCAGAGACGCTGGACCCGAGCGGAACCGGAATCTTGCAGACGCAGACAACTCGATCTATATGGCTGTATGGCTTGTCGAAATCGGGGACTCAAAACGCAAATTCCGGACAAACGGGTTCTGATGGCAGCGGCGGCAGCGGCTACGGTGCTCACAATCAGTGCAGCGGCTGCGCAGGCCGTCCAGTTTCGAAGCGAATACGAACGCAGTGGGGGTACGAATGTCGGTGATGCGAGCCAAGCTGAACAGTTGAGCGAAAGCATTCAAGGTTCGAAGGTCGCACGCAGTGAGATTCTGGGACAAACCAGCGAAGGCCGGCCCATCGTCGCGTTCGAAGTCGGACCGAGCAGCGAACCATCAATCTTGCTAATGGGCGGAATTCACGCCGGCGAGGTCGAGGGTAGCATCGCACTTGTTCAATTCGTCCGGGACGTAGCTGCGGGTAAGCGCGTCGCCGCTGCGCACGCATGGATCATTCCATACATTTCGCCGGACGGTTCGGCAGATATAGGGGTTCTTCATCGCCCGAACCAGAACGGCCCCATTGAGGCCGGTTTCCGGATAAACGCGACGGGGCTCAACCTAAATCGTGACTTCATGAAGGCTGAGTCTCCGGAAATCCGTTCGCTGTTGAAGCTTGTCTCGCGCACCCAACCCGTACTTGTCGCCGATTTCCACACAACCGACGGAGCCAAATACGGGCTTGAGATGGACGGTGCCGTGCTTCCACTTGACGTGGGTCTGAGCGTGCCTCACGCGAGGTGGTCTAGCTCGCGGGCAGCGCGTTCACTGAACGAAACCCGGGACAAATTGTCGGAAGATCTGGTCCAGATGCTGAGAGCTCAAAGTGTGGCAGGCGAGAACTACTACCCCGAGCTCGCGGATGACACTGATCCCCACAAGGGGCTTGTCGAACCCAACCCGCGCATGGCCTACTCGGATGGGTACTTCGCCGCTACCGGACGAATCGGCGTTCTCACGGAGGTCAACGCGTACGAGCCGCTCGACCGACGAGTGCAGGTTGCCTATCAGACGGTACTGGCACTGCTTGAACAGGCACATGAACATGGCAAGGAGTGGGCGCTTGCCACCAAGGCGGAACAAGCAGACATGACAAGAACCGGTCCGGGCTCAAAAGACATCGAACTCGACTGGAAACAAGGGCCCGTGACTGAGACGCGAGAAGTCATTTTTCTCGGCCTCACCCGGCGAAAGTCCCGCGTAACCGGCAGGGTCGAGACGGTTTATGAAGGTGACGCTCCAATACCTCTCAAACTCCCGCTCTACGCCATGAAGGCCAGCCGCTGGGCTGATGCACCTCCGGCAGCCGGCGGTTATGTGGTTGCAGGCGGATTCGCCCCCGTCGTCAGGCCGATCTTGGACGCGCACAACCTTTACTATCGCGAGATTGGAGGGGACGCATCATTTCACAGACCTGATGTCAAGCCTAAGTGGTTCGAGACCGACGATGTCAAGTTCAATTGTCCTAAATGGCCCGCCTCCCTCTCCGACGAGTCCAACCTGGAGGGCCACCTGCGCGTAGAAGTCTTCGGCACGTGGAAGAACAACCCATCGCAGGATTTTCTTGGCCGCTTCCATCGCGGCGCGCTCTTCGTCCCCATCGCACAACCCGGCGCTCCGGTCGTGATGGCGCTCTTCGAACCAGAAGGGGCGGATTCAATTGTATCCTGGGGCATCACCAATAGTATTTGGGAGCGGCACGAGTATCCCGAGCGTCATAAGGCTGTTTTGCTCGCCGAAAAAGCCTTGGCCACCTATCCTGAACTCGAAGGGGAGCTCGTCGGCCTGAAGGATGCCGATCAACGGCTGGCACGGGTCCTCAGCAAAGCCTACCCGGAACTCTTCCGCCGCGTGGGCTGGATTCCAGTCCTGAAAGTTGCCGGCATGCACATGACGACCGACAAGTAGAGGCAGGAAACGGAAGATGATTAACGATACTTCTTCCTCCTTGCCACCTTCGAAAGGGACCTGACAGGGCCTAGCAACATCTGATGCGTACTATGACTCGCGAAAGGAGGACAAGCGATGGCCGATAGCGATCCCCCAGCCATAAGCGTTCCCCCCCAGAAGGGGGTCGACTGGCACAAGTGGCTTGCGATCTCGAATTGGTTGCTGGCGCTTGCGACTGTCGCGCTCCTGGGCGGTGCGTGGCTCGGATATCGTACCTCGATCCGCGCAGTACATAACGATGCGACGTATGAGTACCTTGAAGTCTGGAATTCCGATTATATGCTCCGTCAGCGGCAAATCCTCGCGAAGGCCCTCCAGGGGAGCTTCAACGATAGCGATTTCAACAATAAGATCAGCAGCCGCACGCCGCTAACTGATTCTGATTGTGAGTATAAGCCGACGCTGAGACAGGACGATTTGAAACCTTTATACGGAGGCGTATATGGGGGCCCAAACCTGGTCTCCGATAAATTCAACCCGAGCCAACGCGCTGCCTTTGCAAGCATAAGAGCCTTTTTTGAGGAACTTGGCTCTGCCTACTATGGAAAGGACGTGGAGCAACATGAGTTATTTCAGACCTTTTCGTTGCCAGCTGAAGCCTACTGGACTCTTGCCGTTTCTCCCTGGTTGAGTGCGGAGTTCAGCAAAACCCCAGCGGATCAAACGCTTGGCACAGAGTTTCGTTTCCTCGAATGCAATATAGAGCTGGAAGAGCAACATCACGCAGAGCAAGATCAAGGCGAGCAAAATCGGGCGCAGCAAAGGACGAGTACGATAACGAGCGACGGGATTCGCTTAGTTATTGACCAGGACGCGGACCTGTCCATAGACGCGCCTGTGACTGTCGACTCCATGGAATTTGGACCGAGAATTCCGACGGAGTACTTTGTGACGAAAGGAAAAGGTGAATCGGATGAAGGCATACCGCCTGATCCATATGAGACATTTTCCTACGACATTGCGCTCCGGCAAGCAGGGATCGAGGATTTTAACGTGGTGCCTTACACCTCCGTCCTCCCGCCGGAGGCGCAGGAGGCCCCCCTCCAGGAGTTGAAGCCGACCTTTCATCATGGCGCCGTTTTGGAGACGATCATGGCCAAAGCTGGCGGAGTCAAAAATCAGACAGTTTGTGCCGGGGTCGGCAGGGTGTGGGCCTTGAACGCCGTCGGCGCCAAAGTGGGCGGCTATGCCGCTGAATATGAGTATGCATCCGACAAAATCATCGCGGAGACCGTGGGCGAGCGCGCGGCCCGGGCACAATTGACCCGATCGCTCAACCACGAGCTATCCATTCGGGGATTTAAGCAGACCGGTGAGATGAAATTTGACGTCGCATGTCTCCCTATCCATAAGAAATATGGAATGGCTATCGCAGCTCTCGGATTCGTGAAATTCATCTTCCCAGAGACGACAACAGCGAAGCCGCAACATTAGTTGTGGCTCGCGGCCTCATCTGGCCGGAACGAGAACCCGAATCGATGCGAAAATTCCGCTTGAGAGCATTTCAGTTTTTTTCGCAACGGCTTTACATCGACATCATCCGGCACATGCACCACGAAGCCATCGTTGATCTCACCCCGCGCGATAGCGCGGGCTTCCTTGGCCGCTTTGATTAGCCTCGTTCCAATTTTGGACATGGCGTTTCGCTCCCTGCCGTACTCGCGAACGATATCTCCAAATTTATTCAGGGCGTCGTCACAAGGTGGCCGGTTTTGGCTTTCGCGTCATACGGGCGGATGCGGATTTCGACGGTACGGCCCAGCGCGGTGAGCCACGCCGTGAGCCGGTCGATGGCCACGCTTTCCATCCGGCCGCGAAGAACCTTGGAGAGCGTGGGCTGGTCCGTGCCGCAGCGGCGCGCGGCCTCCAGTTGCGTGAGTTTGCGCCGCTTGATGGTTTCGTCAATGGCCAGAATGAATCTGCTTTTCGCGGTGAGTTCTGCGGCCTCGGCGGGGGGAAAACCCATATCGGCGAAGACGTTGCCGCTGCTCTTGTGAACCGGGATCTCAGCCATTTTCTCAGTCCTCCTCCGCGTCGAGTGCACGCGAGCGCTTCAGCCGGGCCTGTATCAACTCGCCGCAATTAGCCGAAGGCGCGGCGCTTGTTCCGCGCGGCCGTTGTGCAAGACCTCACACCCCATCCCTTCGCTTGAGTCCCAGGGCCGTGATGCGCGAGGCGAGTGTCGTTGGCTTCATGCCGAGCAATTCCGCCGCGCCGCCGGGGCCGAAGATCCGGCCGCCGGTTTGTTTCAGCGCGGCGGCGATGCCGTCGCGTTCCTGGCGCTTCAACTCGTCGCGCGTCAGCAGGGCAGGCTTCGAAGCCGACTGGGTGCGCGCGCGAACAGTGTCGGTTGCATTCGACGCCGGCAGGTCGAAGCTCACTGGGCCGCCTGGCGAGAGGATGACAGCCCGCTCAACGGTGTTCTGAAGTTCGCGCACGTTGCCGGGCCAATCGTGGGCAGCCAGTTGGCTCAAGGCGGCCTGCGTGATTCGCGCCGCAGGACGATTCATGCGCCGCGCGCTTTGCGCCAGGAAATGCGCCGCGAGCGGCGCGATGTCGTCCCGGCGTTCGCGCAGCGGCGGGACTTCAATCGGAAAGACGCTCAGGCGATAGAAAAGGTCCTGGCGGAAGCGGCCCGCATCGACCTCTTTCTTCAAGTCGCGATTGGTCGCGGCGATGATGCGGACGTTGACCTTGCGGGTACGCGTGTCGCCGATGCGCTCCAGTTCCTGCTCCTGCAAAACGCGCAGCAGTTTGGCTTGCATCGCCAGCGGCACTTCGCCGATTTCGTCGAGGAACAATGTGCCGCCGTCGGCCAGCTCGAAGCGACCGGGCTTGTCCTTGAGCGCGCCGGTGAACGCACCCTTCACATGGCCGAAGAATTCGCTCTCGAACAGCCCCTCAGGCACTGCGCTGCAATTGAGTTTGATGAGGGCGCGGCCCTTGCGGGCGCTGTGATCGTGGACAGCGCGGGCGACGAGTTCCTTGCCCGTGCCGCTTTCGCCGGTGACGAGCACCGAGGCATCGGTGGGCGCGACGAGCTGAATTTGCTGCATCACTTTGCGCAGGCCGGGACTCTCGCCGATGATGTCGCCAAAGTTGTGCGCGCTGCGGATTTCCTCCTGCAGGTAGGCGTTCTGTGCTTCCAGCCGGGCTTGCTCCTGCTCCATCAGCACACGGTCGGTGATGTCGAGAAACATCGTGCGGGTGTAATTGCCGCCCGCAGCAGGCTTGGACCACCACTGGACCCACACCGGCTTGCCGGTGTCCTTGCGCCGCAGTTCGAGCACTACGCCGCTGGTCTCGCTCCCGCGTCCAATGGACTCGAGCGCCTCGCGCAGGCGGCGCTGGGCGTCGGGGGTATCGGGCACCAGAGACTTGCCGAAGGTCCCGGCGATTTCTTCGGGCTTGATGCCCAGGATCCTTATCGCAGCGCGATTGGCCCGGATAAAGCGGGAATCAAGGCCCTCATGCACGTAAGCGATCGGGGCCTCGTCGAAAAAATCACGGAAGCGCTCTTCGCTCTCTCTTAGAGCCTCGTTGGCGTGGTGCAGTTCCTCGCTCATCCTGCGCTCTGCGCGTTCGAGCTCGGCGACCTTGCGTTCCAGCTCTCTTTCGGACTGCGCGCTTTTCATGGCCACGGTCTTGGTGCGATAGATAGGCGAAAAATTACTACGACTCGTCGTAGAACGCCAACGAAAAGTCGTAGTTTCCGATGACTTCGTAGTCCGACATTCGCCTCGCATTTGCCAAATCGTCTTTGTTTTCAATCTTGTGTCGAGATTCCGCCGGCTGGCACGCAACGTGAGTTAGGCGTGGCAGTGCGGCGAATGGGAGCAGAACACGAGAGCATCAACGAGAAGAGCGACGTGAACCGCATCACCCAACTCGACCCTGCCCAAGCGACCGGAAGGGCCAAGCAACTCTTCTACGACGTGCAGGCCAGGTTCGGCGTTGTGCCCAACCTTTTCCGGGTACTCGGCAATGCGCCTGCGGCACTCGAGGGCTATCTCAACTTCAGCGCCGCGCTCGCCGGCGGCAGCCTCAACGCCAAGGTCCGTGAGCAAATCGCCCTCGCCGTCGCCGAGAGCAACCTGTGCGGCTACTGTCTCAGCGCGCACAGTTTCATCGGTGGGAGAGTTGGGCTCACTGTTAAGGACATCGCCGACGCGGGTCACGCTATCGCCGCGAACGCCAAGACCGATGCCATCCTCAAACTCGCACGGAACATCGTGGTGCAACGCGGCGAAGTCACCGACGCCGACCTGGAAAGCGCACGCGCCGCCAGCCTGACCGACGGCGAAATCGTAGAGACTGTAGCCAACGTCGCGTTGAACATCCTGACGAACTACGTGAACCATGTGGCCCGCACCGTGGTGGACTTTCCCGAGGTCAGGCCAGGCCAGGCTTGAATCAATCGGGCACACGCAACCCGTGAATATCCCGTCTACACCGAGCAACTCAGGAGAGCCACCAATGGTTTGCCACACCGCAATCGTAGAAGAGCTGTCCGCTGAAGAGCGGAGCCGGACCCGGGCCCGGTTGATGGCGCGCATGCAGGAGGGCGACGGTGATTCGTGCCGGGCGCTGCTGGATGAAATTGGCCCGATGCTGACTAACTTCCTGCGCCGCCGGATTGCCGATCGCGATGCGCTCGAGGACGTTTACCAGGAAACCCTCATGGCGCTATTCCAGGCGCGGCACACCTACGACCCCTCGCGTCCGCTCGAGCCTTGGCTGTTCGCGATCGCCCGCAACATCGCGGCGGACCATGCGCGCCATTTCTGGACCCGCGCCCGCGTCGAACAAATGATGGACAAGATCCCTGAGCGGCCCGCTGACGAAGAGCGGCGTTCCGATCCGAGTCTCGAGGACGCGATGGCGCAATTGCCCGAGCAGCAACGCCAGGCATTTTCGATGTTGAAGCTGGAAGGCCTGTCGATCGAGTTGGCCGCCCGGCGCGCAGGCGTAAGCGTCGGGGCAGTCCGAGTGAGAGCGCATCGCGCCTACAAGGCGTTGAGGAAATTGATCAGTGAGGATCAAACACCGGTTGCGACCCCCGGTCGTCGCTATCCCAACCACCAAGGAGATCACCATGACGGTCACTTACCGCACTGCTTCGGTTGATGGACTGAACGTGTTCTATCGTGAGGCCGGCGACAAGAAGGCGCCGACCGTGCTGCTGCTGCACGGCTTTCCCACCTCCTCGCACATGTACCGGAACCTGATTCCCGCGCTTGCCGATCGCTACCATGTGGTGGCTCCGGATTTGCCAGGCTTCGGCTTCACTGACGCGCCGGACCGAACGGGCTTTAAGTACAGCTTCGATCATCTGGCCGAAGTGACCGAGCGCTTCACCGAGATCGTAAGCCTCGCTCACTACGCGCTCTATGTCTTCGACTACGGCGCCCCGGTCGGTTTCCGCCTCGCCGTTCATCGCCCGGAGCGAGTCACCGCATTGATCTCGCAGAACGGCAATGCATATTTGGAGGGGTTGAGCGACGGCTGGAACCCGATCCAGGCCTACTGGAGAGATCCTTCGCCGGAAAACCGCGCGGCCCTACGCGTCTTCCTGAAGCCTGAAACGACCCAGTGGCAGTACACGCATGGCGTCCCGAACCCGGAGCGGCTCTCACCCGACGCCTGGACGTTGGACTCCGCGCTTCTCGCTCGACCTGGCAATGACGAGATCCAACTTGATCTGTTCGGTGACTACCAGAGCAATGTCGCGCTCTATCCCAAATTCCAGGAGTACCTCCGCACCCGGCGGCCGCCGCTTCTCGCGGTCTGGGGCAAGAACGATCCGTTCTTCCTGCCCGCCGGCGCCGAAGCGTTCCGCCGCGACGTACCGGACGCCGAGGTGCACTTTTTCGACACCGGTCACTTTGCCCTGGAGACCCATGCCGCCGAGATCGCGGCAGCAATGCTGGATTTCCTGGCACGCAAGCTCTGAATCAACGGAGCCGTCTCTTAACCCGGAAATGAGGATCCAACGATGAAGAATCACCGAGCAGTCACCCTCGCCGTGGCTGTCCTCTTGTCGATTTCGTGTCTTGCCCCGAGTCTCAGGGCCGCCGACATGGACGGCGTCATGATGCAAGACGGCAAAATGATGATGATGAAGGACGGCAAGGCAGCCGGTCCGATGGAGAACTCCATGACTATGTCCGATGGAACCATGGTGATGGGCGACGGGACCGTCAAAATGAAAGATGGCACCGAGATGCACATGAAGGACGGCCAGATGATAATGATGGATGGCCACATGATGGAGGGCGGCAAAAGCGACGCGATGGGCGGTGCCTCAAGTGGAGGAATGAATCACTAGTGTAGTGTCTCACAAATAACTTTACAATGGGGACAGGTTCTGATATGGTCTCTGCGGGGTCAAGCAGGAGGCGACGATGTGGGACGCGGCAGAGGCATTGGATGTCGATGAGGAGGCTAGGCGGACGCTGCGCGCTTGGGTGAAGGCCCGCAGGTCGCCACAGCGAGTAGTGATGCGCGCGCGGATCGTTTTGCTTGCCGCAGAGGGGACCGCCACGCGCCAAATCGCACGCGAAGTGGGCACCAGCAGGCCCACCGTGTTGTTGTGGCGCAAGCGCTTCGCCGCTGGCGGGGTGGGCGCGTTGCTGCGTGAGGCACCAGGCCGCGGACGTCCCGCATCGATCTCGAGTATGAAGATCAAGCAGATCGTTGCAGCGACGACTCAGACCAGGCCACCGGGAGCCACTCACTGGAGCACCCGCACCATGGCGAAAGCCCGGGGCGTGAGCCCGGCGACGGTGCAGCGTATTTGGGACGCTCACGGCTTGCAGCCCCATCGGGTCGAGACCTTCAAGTTGTCGCGCGACAAGCGGCTGGTAGAGAAATTAACCGACGTGGTGGGAGTCTACCTTAATCCGCCGGATAAGGCGGTGGTTTTGTGTGTCGATGAGAAGTCGCAAATTCAGGCCTTGGATCGCACCCAACCGGGGCTGCCGCTCAAGAAGGGCCGTTGTGGAACCATGACCCATGACTACAAGCGCAACGGCACCACGACCCTGTTTGCGGCGTTGAACACATTGGAAGGGACGGTAATCGGGACCTGTTACCCGCGCCACCGCAATATCGAATTCCGCAAGTTTCTCCGTCGCATCGACCAGACCATCCCCTCTGACCTCGCGGTGCACATGATCCTGGACAACTATGGCATTCACACCCATCCGAAAGTGAAGAGCTGGCTCGCCAAGCATCCCCGTTTCCAGCTCCACTTCACGCCGACCTCTTCGTCGTGGCTCAATCTGGTCGAACGTTGGTTCCGTGAGCTAACCGACAAACGTATTCGGCGCGGCGCCTTCGGCAATGTTGCCGAGCTGATTACCGCCATCGACGAGTTCATCGCGGTCAGCAACCACGCACCCAAACCTTTCGTCTGGACAGCCACGGCGGACAAGATTTTGGCTAAAATCTCTCATTGTAAAGCTATTTTAGAGGCAGTACACTAGCTAGCACGGGCTCCGAAAAACGACACTGTTGAGTTAGAGCCGAGCTGGGAAGCACGAACGCCATGGACCAGAGAACTGTGAAAACCTGCAGGACAGCCCACATCGAACGAAGCGACCCGGTATGGGTCTGGGATGGGGCCTGGTTTCCGGCGACGGTGGCTGAGGTGGCGCTGGCGCCGGGCCGCGAACGTCTGACAGTGCGGTTTGAATCCGGGGTCTCTGCCCCGGCGTCGTTCGCGGCCCTGAAACCTCGCGATCCTGACGCCCTTGGCGCCGACAGGCCCAGCGGCCGCGGCACGACGATGGTGGCCCCCATGGGTGGGTACGCCCCCGGCAAAAATGGGATCTCGGGTTAGTCGATCATGCTGACTATCACCAAGCAGAGCGTGTGTTCGATATTGATTGGGACCGCAGTCGTCGTTCTCGCAGCGAGTCGACCAGTCAAGGCGGCCAGTGATCTGATGCTCGCGCCGAACCTTTCGTTCACTGATGACTCGAGTCCGAACTTCCCGATCGAAGGCAAGGACCTCGCCGACGGTACCGTCGCCCACGGCCTCCCGACGGTAATCTTTTTCGGAACTTCGAACTGCTGGAACACGGCGCGCGAAGCGGAGCGTCTGGTCGCCCTTTATCCACGGTATCGAGATCGCGTTCAGTTCGTGGTCGTTGACCTGAACCACGCCTCGCCCGGGCAACGGCGGCTCGCCGACCAGTACTATCAGGGCTACATCCCGACGCTCGCCATCTTCGACAAGTCGGGGCGATCGATCTACGATCGCGCGGGCGAAACGGCCTCGAGGCGAGGCGACACGGAGCATCTGGAGGAACTGATCGACTCCGCGTTGCGGTAGGAGGGCCGTCGCCGCAGAGTGGAGAAGTGAATCACTAAATGGAACCGCAGCCTCGCAAAGAGCGTAATGCCCGCTTCGGGCCCGGCACCGGAGGTCGATCGCATGGGCGCAGGCCGCAACCGCTGCCCATCCGCGTCGCCCATTGGCTCAACGTTCCCCTGCTTGTGCTGATGGCCGGGAGTGGCTTGCAGATTCTAACGGCGTACCCGTCGCTGGGACCACGAGGCGCGCTATACCGATGGTATCCGTTCCAGGGCGTGCCACCCCCGTCGTGGCTGCGATTCGGCGAATGGCTCGCGGGCGCGCGGCATTGGCATTTCGCGCTCGCCTGGTTCCTCATTTTCAACGGAGTGATCTACCTCACCTACATGATCGCGAGCGGTGAATGGCGACGACGTATTTTTATCCCGAGCCGCGATACTTCGAGCGCGCTGGCGATGTTCACCTACTACCTGCGCCTGCGTAAGACTCCGCCGCCCGAGGACTTCTACAATGGCCTGCAACGACTCGCCTACACGTCGGCGATTCTGTTTGGAATCGTGGTAGTCCTGTCGGGATTGGCCATTTACAAGCCCGTCCAGTTGTACTGGATAACCGCGGCCTTTGGCGGATACGACGTCGCGCGCGTAGTGCATTTGACCTGCCTGGTTTTGCTCGCACAGTTCACGGTGATGCACCTGGTACTCGTCGCGCTCCATCCGCGCACGCTCGTCACGATGGTGACCGGGGGACATCGTGGCTAGCCTGATCACGCGGCGAAAACTTCTACTCGGTCTTGCCGCTACCACCGCACTTGCGGGATGCGACAGCCGTGCCGCATCGATGTTCCTCGCCGGGATGGGGCGGTGGAACGAGCGCGTCGATCGGCTGTTGTTCTCGGAGAATCGACTCGCCTCCGAACCGCCTGCCTCCGAGCTGACGCCCGAGGCGTCTTTCCCGAGCTACTTTATTTCCAACACGATGCCGTTCCCGCCTGCGGACTGGGCACTCAAGGTTGGCGGCTTGGTCGCGCGGCCGTCGGTCTTCTCGCTCCAACAGCTCAAGCGGATGCCGATGTCGGGCATGCGAATTCGCCATCATTGCGTAGAGGGCTGGTCGGCTGTAGCCGAGTGGCACGGCGTGCAGTTGCGCGAAATCGCGAAGATGGTCGGCGCCAGCCGCGACGCCCGTTACGTCGAGTTCCGTTCATTCGACGCCGGTTACTTTTCCTCGTGGGATATCGAAAGCTCGCTTCATCCGCAGACGATTCTCGCTTACGGGATGAATGGGCGCGCGCTATATCCGGATCACGGCGCCCCGCTGCGCCTCTACTCGCCCGTCAAGCTCGGCTACAAGAACGTGAAGTATCTCACCGAAGTTAATTTTCTCCCACAACGCACCGGCGGCTACTGGGAAGATCAAGGGTACGATTGGTACGGCGGAGTGTAGGGTTAGATTCGAGGAGCCGGGCGATTCCGCCGATAAGCGCGTACTTATTCTGTTTCCGGAAAGGATTCAGAGTGATGGTCAGACAGCGAAAAACAGAAATCTCTCCCGCCGGCACGGCGCGGATCAATGCCACGTTTCTGCTGATCCTCGTTCTCTTCTGTCCGTCGATCGCTCTTGCTCAGCCGGCATCTCCGTCGGCGCCCGGCCGGTCCGAGCCTGTCCTGCGGGCGAGTGGAGCGACGGGGCATTATCTCGTCTTCACGCAGGCGGATCTTGCACAACTGCCCCGCGTCAGCGCGAACGTCGTCGACGAAAAGGGCAACAAAGCGGTTTACGAGGGCGTTCCGGTCTCCGAGATCTTGCGCCGGCTAGGCGCACCCGTCGGCAAGGATCTGCATGGCAAGGCAATGGATCTCTACCTGCTGGTGACCGCCTCTGACGGCTATCGGGTCGTGTTTGCGCTGCCGGAACTTGATCCCGGCTTTACGGACAAGCTGGTCCTAATCGCCGACCATCGCGACGGGAAGCCCCTCTCACCGGCGGAGGGACCATTCCGAATCGTGGCCCCCGCGGAAAAGCGCCACGCTCGATGGGTCCGCAGCGTCATCGACCTGAGCCTCCGCCACGCCATTTGACGGCCGCGCCACGAGAACAAGATCAGATCAGCTGTCCTTGACTTCAGCGTAATGCGCTTGAGCGTATCGGACATTCATGGCCAGCAGCGCCGCTTTGCCACGGATCGTCAAGTCACTGATCAGGAGGAACTGATCGCGGCTTTCCCTTGCGTACGCTTTCAAACGGTAGAGAGTTCCCCAGGGCTTCTCGAGTACGATCACCACCACCGGCGTCTCCGGCTTGCGATGCGAGCTCGATTCCGCGACCTGGGCCAGGCTCTGCCGCACCGCGACGCCATCATGGTCGGGCTGAAGATAGAAGTGCGCCACACATAGCAGACCCTGGTTGCCGCTGCTGGCGTTGAAAATGCTGGTCGACCACAGTCGCGAGTGCGGAATGATCACCTCCGTATCGTCTGCCGTCACGATATGCACCGCCCGCAGGCCGATCACTTTCACCTCGCCGTAACTCCCGTCGACTTCGATCCAGTCACCCGGCTGATAGGGGTTTTCCAGCAGAGTCACCAACCCTGCGACGAGACTGCTCCCATAGTCCTTGAGGGCGAAGGCGAGGATCAGACCGGCGCCGGCAACCATGGCGACAACGTTTTCCACCGTCGGTTCAACGAGGATCGGGACAACGGCCGCGATAGCTCCGATTCCGATCAAAAGGCGGACGATCGGCACCATGCGAAGTATCGGCATACGCATTCGGGACGGCACCCGTTCGGCCACGTACCACAGCGTCGATCGCGCGAGAAACAGAAACAGTAGCGCGAAAAGCAACACGGCCAGGATGGCCAGTACGTGTTCCGACCTCAACTCCTGCATAAGAGCGCGACTGTCAGGAATGCCCCTCATTTGCCGACCCCCTCTTGATCCACTTATCCGGAAGGTCGCTTGTCCCCTTGCCGAAAAAGCTGGATCCGAAGTTAATTGTGATGCAGTGTTCCCGTGGCTGGAAGGGGAGTGATGTGTCCAGTCGGTTAAACGGTCCCGAAGCTTAGCGCTGCCTTGTTCAGCAGGGGCTTGGCGGTCTAGAACCTTTTCGGGAAGAATCGACAAACAGGAGACGACCATGAAGGACGCAACCGAAGCGACACGCGCCGCGAACCGGGCCGCGTTGGCACAGGCGCCGCTTGCCGATCAGCAGTCGTTCGAAGATGCGCGGCGCGGCTTTATCGAAGCGTTGGGCGACAAGCTGATCACGCGCGCCGACGGGCGTCTGGTCTGGACGCTCAAAGGCTATGAGTTTCTCAGCAGCGAGACGGCCCCCGACACCGTCCATCCGGGCCTTTGGCGCCATGCCCGGGTAAACATGGCCAACGGCCTGTACCAGGTGACCGAGCGCGTCTATCAACTGCGCGGCTTCGACGTATCCAACATGACGATCATCGAGGGGACCAGCGGCCTGATCGTGATCGACCCGCTGATCTCGACTGAGGTCGCCCGGGCGGCGATGGACCTGTACTTCAAGCATCGGCCGAAAAAGCCGGTGGTCGCGGTGATCTATTCTCACAGCCACCTCGATCACTTCGGCGGCGTAGGCGGAGTCGTCAGCGCCGGCGACGTGGCAGCCGGCAAGGTGACGATCTGGGCGCCGGCGGGTTTCATGGCGGCGGCGGTGGGCGAAAACGTGATCGCCGGCAATGCGATGATCCGCCGCGCGCTGTTCCAGTTCGGCGCGATGCTGCCGCGCGGCGAACGCGGCCAGGTCGACACCGGGCTGGGCAAGAGCGTCTCGCTCGGCACGGTCACGCTGATTCCGCCCACCAACCTGATCGAAAAGCCGGTCGAGACGCACCGGATTGACGGCGTCGAGATCGTCTTCGAGCTGACCCCCGATGCCGAGGCGCCGGCCGAGCTGATCATGTACTACCCGCAGTTCCGCGTCCTCAATATGACCGAAATCGCCACGCAGAATTTCCACAACCTGTTGCCGATGCGCGGCGCGCTGGTGCGCGACTCGCTGGCCTGGTCGAAGTACATCGGCGGCGCGCTTCACCGTTACGGCGCGTCCAGCGACGCCCTGATCGCGCAACACAACTGGCCCGTATGGGGCGGCGATCGCGTGCGGGGCTTTTTGCGCAAGCAGCGCGACGCCTACAAGTTCGTGCACGATCAGACCGTCCGCCTGATGAATCACGGCTACGTCGGCGCCGAGATCGCCGAGATGGTCAAGCTGCCGGCAAGCCTAAACCAGGAATGGTCAACGCACTCCTTCTACGGCAGCCTCAAACACAACATCAAAGCCATCTACCAGCGCTACCTGGGCTACTATGACGGCAACCCCGCGAACCTCGACGCACTGGCGCCGGTTGAGGCGGCGAAAAAGAGCGTCGAGTACATGGGGGGCGCTTATGCGGTGCTCGAGAAGGCACGCCAGGACTACGCGCGCGCCGAGTACCGATGGGTCGCGCAAGTGGCCTCGCAACTGGTGTTCGCCGACCCCGCCAATCGCGACGCGCGCGAGCTTGCCGCCGACGCGTTCGAGCAGTTGGGCTATCAAGCCGAATCGGCAACCGCGCGCAACGCCTATCTGCAGGGCGCATTTGAGCTGCGCAACGGCGTGCCCAATCTCCCCGGCGGCGCCGGCGCCGCGCCAGACCTGATCCGGTCGCTTCCGCTCGACATGTACTTCGACTTCATGGCCGTGCGGCTCAACGGCGACCAGGCCGCGGGCACGACTATCGTGCTCAACTGGCGGTTCACCGACACCAAGCAGGACTACGTGCTCAACCTCGAGAATAGCGCGCTGACCTGCGTGCCCGACACGCAGGCGGACAATGCCGACGCGACGCTGACGCTGACCCGCGCGACGTTGGACGAGATCTCGCTGCGCAAGACCACCTTTCCGGTCGCGGTGCAATCCGGGTCGATCGCTATCACCGGCAAGCGCGAAAAACTCCTCGAGTTATTGGAGATGCTCGATACGTTCCCGACCCGCTTCCCGGTCGTCGAGCCACGCCCAACGCGCTGAGATTTGGACCAACCCGCCTTGCTCCACGGGCCACCGCCTTGTAAATCTACCTAACAGGCGTTAGACGACGAACCCAATCCGTTTGGAGGCGACGATGGCGGAGCAGAGCGGCAATCTCCAGGAATCATTGATGCGCGACAATATCCGCGCCGAGCGCGAACAGATGAACCAGGTACTCCACCAAAAGATGCTGGCCGAACTACCTTTGGCCGTGGCGCGCCTGAGCGACCGCGGGATCGATCCGCGGCCGATTATCGGGACCGACTACGAGGGCAATGCGATGAGCGTGGCGCAGTTCTACCTGATGCTGCGGGCGTACGCGGTCACCGAGAAGGCGGGCCAGGACCCGACCTATCGGGCGGCGCGGCTCGCGATCGCTTCGGATCTTCCGCCGCGCGTCCGCGACGCCGCCTTCGTCGCGCTCAACCAGCAATCGGCCGAAGAGGCCGGCCACGGCGACAAAGTTTTCGGCGCGGCCTTCTATGAGATGGGCGGCGTGGCGCCGGCCACCTTGCCCGAAGATCAGCTTGAGCGCAGCGGCGCCTTTCTCGACCCCGCCGACGACGCGGGCCTCAACACCCAGAAGGTGCTCGACATAATGGCGGTACTCGGCGGCGTCGAGACCCTGGCTCTGGAGCGTGCTTTTCCGCTGGTGCTCAACGCCTGCGCCGGATGGAAGCATCCGCTGTCAGCGCAACTGGTCGATCAGGTCAACCATCTGGTCAAGCCCGAAGAGGCGCGGCACGTGCTGGCCTGGCGCTACCTGTTTCATCAAGGAGCCGCGCCGCGTGGCGAGGCCGCTATCGAGCGCTACTTCGCGCTGACCAATTGGGGACGCGACCGCTTTCTCGCGCCCAAGATGGAGCGCAAGGAGTTCGAGCGCCATATGAAGGCGTCGTGCCCCACGCCGGAACAGTTGATCGGACGCCCGCTGCCGGTATCGATCTGACGCGCGAGACGCCCTGATTCCGGAAGTTAAGCGGGGCGCGAGCGCAGATGCCGGCCCAGCCATTGGCGCAGGACGCTGAAGAACTCCTCGCGCGCGAATCGCTCCAGCCAGGGCGAATGTCCGCAGCGATCCCATTCGCGATACTCCAACTGCGGCATGTAGCGCTCCAGGCCGGCGCGGATCATCCGCCCCGGATGGGGATCATCGGCGCCGTGCAGCATCAGCACCGGCGTCTTGATCGCCGCGAAGGCGGCCGGATAAACGCCCTCCTCTTGCAGCCGCATCATGTCGTCCCAGGTCTCGTCATGCGCGCGGGCGTCGCACACTTCGCTCTCTTCGCCGGGCGTGTCGAGGTCGTACGAGTACAGCGGCTCGATCAGGGCGCCCCGCGCTCGCATCCGGGCGTCGGGGTCGGTGAACTGCCGCGCGAGATTCTGCATCCGGCCGCGTAGCGCATCGTCCATCCGCTCGGCGATGATCGCCCGCATCCGATCGCGAGCCGCCGGGTCGAACGTCCCGCTCCCGATCAGCACCAGCGCTCTCGCGGCCTCCGGATGCGCAGCCGCATAGGCCAGCGCCAGCATCGCGCCCCATGAATGGCCCACCAGGGCGGGCCGCCGGCCCGCGCCCCTGGTTTCCACCAACTCGTGGAGGTCGGCGATATGCCGCGCGACGGTGAGCGGCTCAGCGCTGCTGCCGCGCTGGAAGGGCTCGATAACGCGAAACGTATCGGCCAGTCCGCGCACGAGCGGCGCCAGGTAGCCCGCAGTGCCCGGCCCGCCATGCAGGACGATCACCAGCGGTGATCCCGGCTTGCCGTACGTCCGAACCCGCATCAAGAGCAGATGCTATTGCAAATTTCCGCGCGGCTGTAGCCTTCGTTGAAAGCGGGCCGCCCGGCGTTTGCGGACGATCGTAGGTACTACCTGCGCGGTACTACTCACCGGAGCCGATCACCGGAATATTGACTACATCATTAGGCGGGTCGTCGTTGATGATCGTAAGTATCGTGCTGGCCGGCTGTGTGGACACCGGCGCGAACAGGATGGCGACCGGCACCGACTGATTTTGCGACAGCGTAAAGCTGCCGGCGCTCACGCTGAACGGCGGCGCCATCGCGCTGACGACCCCGTGCAGCACGCCCGGACCCGTATTGCGAATCGTGACGGTGCGGGTCGCCGTGGTGCCGACTATCACGCCGCCGAAATTCACCGCCGCGGGCACCTTGATCTTGCCCGGCGCCGCATTGCCGATAACCGTTACGAGCGCGTACGGATGCTTCGGATCGCTGCTGCTAACAGTGACCGTGCCGGTAAACGCGCCGGGCTCGATCGGCGCGGCCTGCACCGTGACGGTCGTGGATTGACCGTGCGCCAGACTGAACCCGCCCACGCCGCCCGTCATGTTCAGCGGCGCCGCCAGTCCGCTCGGGTTAACATTGCCGACAAGCCTGCGGGCGCCGGAATTTCTGATCCGGAACGAAAGCACGCGGACGGTGTCGGTCCCGACGATCTTGAAGTTCAGCGTCTTCGGGGATAGCGAAAGCGCGCCGCCAGGCGGCGGAGCCGGCGTGGCCGTACCCGACGGAGCCGGGGTGGGCGTCGGCGCCGGCGGCGGATTCCCAATCGGCGTGGGCGTCGGCGCCAACGCGGTCGGAATCCACAGCGTGGGAACCGGAGCTGGCGTCGCCGACGACGCCGGATTCGGCGTCGCAGTTGCGGAGGGCAGCGCGGTGGCCGTCGCGATTGGAGTCGGCCCCGGCGCTGCATCGCGGGCCGCAACGTACTGCGCGATGTCGGCCGTACCCAACCCGGTGGCCTGATCGTATCCCGCCTGCGCGGAAAATCCCTGCACGCCGTTAAAGCTGTTGTTCCCGGTGAGCACATCGCGGAAGCCGGGCGATGCTCCCGAGCCGTAGAGCGCGTAGTTCAGATTGCCCTGGAAGCCGCCGACCAGGGCCTGCATCGCGGCCCATATCGGAGCGCTCAGACTCGTGCCGCCGTAACAGCAATCGGGCACGGCGCTGCCGCCATCGTCGACGTACAGGAGAACTCCCGGAGGGCCCCGCGATCGTCGCCACGTCGGGCACATCGCGCATTCCGTCGCTGGGCGTGACGCCGTTCTGGTAGGCCGGCTTCGCAAAGACCGCGCTTTCTCCTCCGCCGCTCGCGCCCTGTCCGCTTTGGTTCCAGACGTTCTCGGCCACCCAGCTCTGATCGTTACCCGAGCTATTGAAGATCGGCGTGAACTGCGTGCCGCCCACCGAGGTCACGTTCGGATCCGCCGACAGCTCGCTGACGTTGGGCGTGTTGCCCGGAACGCAGCTTCCGTTGGCGACGTCGAACACGTCTCCCGCCGCACCGTAGTCGCCCGACGAAATGAACACGCTTTGGCCCTGAGAAGCGGCCTGGGCGAAGGTCGAAGCCATGCTCTGATAGAAGGCCGCCGGCGCACCGCACAGCCCGAAGCTCACGCTGACCGCGGCGCAGGAGCCGTCGGACACCACCCGTTGAATCGCGTCGACGATCGGGCCGTTGGTCGAGGAGCTGTATACGTCACCGAGATAGACCTTGATCGGCGCGCCGGGGGCGACTGCGTGCGCCCATTCGACATCCAGCAAGGCCTCGCTTTCGTCGCCCGTGATTCCCGGATCGGTGCCATCGACAAACACTCTGCTGACTGACGCGGCGCTCAGGCCAAACTCGGTGCTGAAGCTCGAGACCGCGCCGTCCAGGAAATTGGAATCCTCGACCACCGCGATACAACTGTAGCCGGAGCCGTTGCTGCCCGCGCTAACCTCCGGGGCCTCGTCGTAGAAGGTGTAGAAATCGCCGGGACCGAAGACCTGTTGATTGCCTAACAGGAAATCGGGCTCTGTCGCCTGTGAATCAGCCGACACGGCTGCGTCCCGCGAGGCCGCGCGCCCGTCTGGCGCGGGGAACTTGCGAATCATCGGAGTCACGGCGTGCAGGTTGTCCAGCCCTTCGATCCGCGCGATCACCCCGGCGAATCGCGCCGGGATCAGCGGGTCGTTGGTGTTGGCGTGAAGGCGACCGTCGTCGGAGGTCACGATCGTGCCGCCGAAGGTGTGCTCGACCTGCGCCACAGTTGCGGAAAACCGGATGTAGCGATTTTCCGGCTCTGCGGAGACCAAGCGGAAGCCCTGCGCCTTGAGCCATTCGGCGACGCCGCTGAAGTCCGCCTGGGCCGGGCCGAACCGCGCCGCGAATTCTCCCTTGCTCAGCCAACGATGGTAGCGGCTGGTTCGCGGGTCCTGCTGATCGGCCAGCAGCTTGTCCAGCGCCGGGCGATTGCGCAGCGCGAAGACCACCTCGAGGTCGAGGGTCTGGTCGCGCGCCGCGCGGCCGAAACCTTCGACTCCGCTTACCGGGTGACCGTCTTTCAGCGCCACGACGGCCTCAGCCGCCAGCGCCTGAGGCCTCGCGATCGCGACGACCATCAGCACGGCCAGCGCGGCCGTTACGAGCCCCCGCGCACAGCCATCCGGCCTGCGCCGAGATGACCTCTCGCTGGGCGTCATCGCGCCCTTCTCCCCCGCGGTTTTCACGGCTCCAAAACGCTCGCACCGCGCCGGCCTCTGGCGGCCGGCGCCCCAACCTGTCCTTTCTATTTAGCCCGAACGCCGGCCTGAGGGAAGCTAAATGTAGGATTATCTGACGCTTTGTTACAGTTCGGATGCGAAATATTCCGGCCGCACCCCGCGACCGGCCGAGACTATGGGATTTGCACAACGGATCTATGCCGGGCGGAGTTGGTCTTCGGCGGCCAGGCGAGCGCCTGGTCTCTCACCCCGCCGGCAGGGAAGTCCCGGCTTTCAGCGCCTCAGGAGGCGGCGGCGCGCAACTCTTCGAACGAGGTCCGGATCGCGGCCGAGAACTGGGCCAGGTCGGGAAGCACGTCGTAATCCGCGTTGAAGCCCCAATGCAGCCGCGAGTCGTAACTGAGCAGCGCGATGTTCAGGGCCTGGTTCTCGAACAGCGGGCCGAGTGGATAAGCGGCCTGCATCTTGGCACCGACCATGTAGAGGGGGATCTGCGGTCCGGGCACGTTGGTCACGGTGAGATTGAACGACCGCGCCCGCGTCGCCAGGCGCATCGCCAGCGACAGCAGCGTCGGCACGGTCCATTCGCTCACCGTCGCGAGCACCTCGGCGCCCATCGCCTGACGCGATCGCTTGAGGTCGCCGGTGACCTGGCGAACGGTCTGAAGGCGCTTGCGCGGATCGGTCTCGGCGATCGGCAGCCGCGCCGCCCATGAAGCGATTCGATTTCCCAGCGTGCCGCGCCGCGAGAGCGGACGCACGCTGACCGGCACCATCGCGCGGAAATCCAGCGCGGCGATTGCGGCGGGCGCGACGCCGCGCGCCCTCAGGAACGATCCCACGGCGCCGGCGACGATCGCCAGCACGGCGTCGTTCACGGTGCCGCCGAGTTTGTTCTTGACCTGCTTGACCTCCGCGAGGTCAAGCACGGTCCAATCGAAACGCCGATGGGGCCCGATCGGTTGATTGAACAGCGAATCCGAAGCCGGCGAGAAGCCCGCCCCGAGCGTTTCCGACACTGCGGAAACCTGCTCCGACAGGCTGAGCGCAGTCTCAACGATTTCGCGCGGGTTGCGAATCGCGCTGACGGCGGCCTTGCCGAGCGCGAGTGGACTCGTGACCCGCCGCCGCGCTTCCGCCAACGCCAGCTCTCCGCGCGAGGGCGCGGGCTGCGGATGCCACGGCGGAACCTCGATCGCCGCGGTCTCCGGCGACGGACTCAGCACCACCGTCGCGAGATCGACCGCGGCGATTCCGTCGATCATGCAATGATGGGTCTTGCTGATCGCGGCGAAGCGGTTGCCCTCCAGCCCCTCGGCGATCCACAGCTCCCACAGCGGTTTGCCGCGATCGAGCCTGCTGCGACACGATCCGCCCGGCCAGCCGCTTGAGCTGCTCCTCTCCGCCCGGCCGCGGCAGCGCCGTGTGACGCACGTGGTAGTCGAGGTTGAAGCGGTGGTCGTCGATCCAGACCGGATGGTTCTCGACCGGCACGCGCGCGATCCGCTGGCGGTAGCGGGGAATCAGATGAAGCCGCGAGGCGACGTAGGCCCGGATGCGCTCGATATCGATTCCGCCGCCGCGGTCGCCAGCGGCGCAGCGTCGAAGATCATCACGCCGCCAACGTGCATGTGGGTCTCGGGACTTTCGAGATCCAGAAAGGTGCGGTCCAGGATGCTCAGCCGTTCGTAACTGGCCATCGCGATGTACGCTCCCTGCCGTCGCCAAAGATGCGCCAAGGATGCGCAAAGATGGGAAAGCTGCGCCGGTTCTAGCAGGAAACCCGCCGCGATGACCATGCTCGCTCGCAGAGCTGCGGAGCGTCCCTCTCGCCGCCCTGTTGAATGCTGCGCGATCGTCTCAACCGGGAAGAGTAGCGGTCTGTGGACACCCGAGCAGCGGATGCCTTGCAGGACAGCGATGAAGCGCAGAGCCTTTTGAAGGCGAGGCTCACTACCAATGATCGCTTCGGATGCTCCGCTTTCGGATCGGGAGATCGCGGAACTGGATGAGTTCCTGATGTCCGATGCAACTCCCGAGGAGTGCATGGACATTGTGACGCTGGATGGGTTCCTCACCGCGCTGGTGATAGGGCCGGGCCTGGTGCCGCCGAGCGCGTGGCTAAAGGCGATCTGGGGCGGTGCGGGCGAGCCGACATTCGAGTCGGCGGCGCAGGCGCAACGCGTGATCAGCCTGATAATGGGCCGCTTCGACGCGATCAGCGGCATGTTCGACGAACCGCCAGAGTTCGCGCCGATCCTGTATGAATGCGAGGTGGAAGGCCGGACATACAGGATCGCAGATGATTGGTGTTGGGGTTTCCTTGCGGGGGTCCGCCTCGCGCCGGATGGGTGGCAGCCGCTGTTGGAAGACAAAGAGAGCCTGCGCGATGCTCCTGCCGGTCATCGTCTTGGGCAGCGAAGACGGCTGGAAGCTGCTCGAGGCGGACGCTGATCCGGACGCCGCCGAACGAGCCGCGCTTGATGATCTGGGCCCTTCGGTGGTGGCGCTCAGCACGTATTGGCGCACGCAATGGCGCGAGCAGAACGCGATCCTGCGGCAGGCATCGATTCGGCCGCGCTCGCTGCGGGTCGGGCGCAACGAGCCATGTCCGTGCGGAAGCGGACGCAAGTACAAGCGCTGTTGCGCGAACGCCGAAGCCTGAAGATTCTCTTCAGTGCTCCGCGCGGCCTTCACCGGAGCAGCGAGCAGTCCGGCCTTGCGTTTGTCTTTAAGAGCAGTCGCCGGATACGGGACCGATTCCGGCGCCTCAAAGTGCCCGTGGCCGCAGACCGCGGTCAGAATCCCGGGCTCTCGATTACGCGCCATCGATCGCCCGCGAATTCCAGCCGATACACCGCCGGCATCGGCATCGCAGCCCAGAACTCGAAGCCGACCGCGCGGGGCTCGAAAGCCTGCAAGCCAAGACTGATCAGATTGCCGTGGCTGCCGAGGATCAAGGTCCCCGACCGATAGCGCTGGCGCAGACCTTCGAGCACGGCGACGATGCGCGCCTGCGCTTGCCGGCCCGATTCGCCACCCGGCAGCGCGTAATCAAAATCCTGCCAGGAGCGCTCCAGATGTTGCCGCCAATCGGGCAGCCCCTCGGAGGGTGATAGCAGCCGCTCGCGCAGATCGCTGACGATCTCGATTTCGATATTTAGCCGGCGCGCGATCGGCTCCACAGTCTGGACCGCGCGCCGGTAAGGACTGGAGATCACGGCCCCGGCACCCGCATCGGCAAGGCTCTCCGCCAACGCGGCCGCATCGCGATGGCCGCGCTCGGTCAACGGCCGCTCGTTCTCGGCGTGATCGCCCTGCCCCGGCCGCACCGGTTCAGCGTGCCGGATCAGAAAAACGGTCAGCGGCCTGGCATTCATGGTCTTAGGCTGTCCCCGGGGCCGCGAAGCTAGCTTGGAATGCGTCACCGATGCAAAGGGCCGTGCCGATATCCGCCGTGGCCGGGAGGCCCGCCTGTTTCAGATTCGCCACAGGCCGTGTTGCAGGATCGGGACCGCGCTCTCCCTTTTGATGGGCCAAGGCCCGCGAAAAACAGGCCATAACCGTCCGTAGTCTTTTATAACGGTCCGTTATACCAGAGCGGCGCGGGTGGCACGCTCTTGGCAAAGCTCTGCCCGTGATGGCGGCGGGACCAGCAGTCTCTTGCCGGCTCGGAGGGTTCGGTGGCCGTGAGGAGGGGAGATAAGCCAGTGAGAATTCCACGCATTCGGTGCACATTCGCGTTGGCAGCCGCCATACTCCTGCTTCCCGGCTTTTCGTGGGCGCAGACCGTGGTCGCCGAGCCGACGCCGACCCCGCTGCCCTATGGCACGCCGGCCAACGCCGATTGCAGAACCGGCGCCCAAGGACGGCCCAGCGTATGGGGCGTATCGGGCGGCAATTTCAACAGTATCGACGCGACCAGTTGCTGCACGGGCACGATGGGCGCGATGGTCCAGGACTCGGCCGGCAATGACTACGTGCTCAGCAACAATCACGTGCTGGCGCGGACCAGCTCCACCGGCAGCAAAGCCCAGGTGGGCGAGCCGATCGTGCAGCCCGGCCTGGTCGACACCGGATGCTGGCAGGATGCGGGCGACGCGGTCGGACACCTCTCGCAATGGGTGCCGCTCAATTTCGCCTCCAAGAGCGTCAACACCGTCGACGTGGCGATCGCGAAGCTGCAAACCGGCATGATGGATCCGACCGGATGGATCCTCAACATCGGAACCATCAGCGCTACGCCATTCGCGTTCTCGCAAGTGGTGGTCGGCCTGCCGGTCCAGAAGAACGGGCGGACGAGCTGCCAGACGACGGGGCTGGTCGACGCGACCGACGCGAAGGGCAAGGTGCTCTACGCAAAAGGCTGCGGCGCGCGCGCCTCAGGCGTGGCGACCTTCGATCACCAGATCCTGATCTACGGCGTCGATCAGAACCTGAATCCTGCGACCTTCTCCGCGCCGGGAGATTCCGGCTCGCTGGTCGTAACGCAGGAGACCTGCCCGCGAGCGGTCGGCCTGCTCTTCGCGGGCGCGGGCGATAACCTGACCGTGATCAATCCGATTGAGCAAGTGCTTGGCGCCCTGAACGTCTCGCTGATCGGCCAATGCGTTAATACCGGCAGCTCGCAGGCCCCGGTCGCCCAACTCGCCAATCTCGGCGTGGCAGCCAGCGCCGCGCTGCTGCGATCGATGAACAAGGTGCGCGCGGTGAAGGAAATGCATGCCGACGCCCTGCTAGCTATCAAAGACGTGACCGCGGTCGGAATCGGGCGCAGCGACTCGTCCGATCAAGCCGACCTGGTAGTTTACGTGACGAAAGATACCCGCGCCGTCAGGGCCAGTATCCCATCGCACATCGACGGCGTTACGGTCCGGATCGAACAGAGCGGCCAGTTCCACGCCCTCTGACAATCACTTCAATCGCCGTAGCGCATTCCAATCTCATAGAGCAGGAGGCCGCATGATTCCCGCAAGGGGTCATGCGGCCTTCATGTTTCCGCTATGCGGAGGCGCGCTCACCTGCGCCGCCAAGCCGTTCAAGCCTTGGGTAGCGCTGGCGATTCAAGTTCAGTTCCTGGCGAGACGCTGCACGCCGCGATCAGCACGGTATGCCGACGGCCGATACGCGGGGCCGTAAGTCCGATGCGCCATATAGGCCGGCCGGTAAGCAACTGCCGGCGGCGCGAAGTACGGCCGCGGGGCATAGACCGGTCGCGGCGCGAAGCCGTATATCGGCGCCGGCGCGTAGCCGTATCCCGGCGCGTAGCCGCCGCCATACGACCGCCCTCCCGGCGGACCTACGAAGCATGCTTCCAGCGCGAGCGTCGCGAATCCCACCAGCACCGCCTTCAAGAGCAGGGGTAACTTGCTCCTCATCGCCCAGTACCTCCAACTTTTAACCTAAGCATCGCGGGCGTCGATCGTGAAAACGCTTGTAGAACCAAAGGAATTCGGCTCAAAGCAGACGGCCGACGACGCAACCGGGGCGTCCGCTGCGCAAGAACTATGAGCCGCAATTCGGGTTCCGGTGGAGAACTCCGGGGAGATGAATCGATCGCTCGCATCGCGCACCTGTCTCATAAGACGCAGCCGCAAGGCCGCGGTTACAGAGCAAGTGGCGCAATTGGCCTGAACGTCGAACGATCGGTCAGGGACGCTCAGTCAGCTTGCAGTGTCGCGATGCTCCGCCGCGGCGGCCGCCTTGGCCTTCACGGCTTCGACGTCGATTTCAATCGCAACGTCATTGCCGACCACCACGCCGCCGCTTTCCAGCGTCTTGTTCCAGACCAGCCCGAAATCCGTGCGATTGATCGTGGTCGTCGCGGAGGCTCCCACGCGCGTGTTGCCCATCGGGTCGGTAATCTCAGGGGTTGGCCCGGTCACATCGAGGACCACTTCCTTGGTCACGCCATGAAGGGTCAGGTTGCCGCTGACTTTCCATTTACCCGATCCCGCCGCCTCAACCTTGGTTGATTTGAAGGTGATGGTCGGATACTTGGCGACATCAAAGAAATCGGGACTCTTCAGATGCGTATCGCGGCGGTCAACCCGCGTGTTTACGCTCGCCGCATCGATCGTTACGTCGATCTTCACCGAATTCGGATCGGAGCCGTTGGCGCTGATGGTTCCCGCGGTCTTTTCGAACTCTCCGCGCACGTTGGAGATCATCATGTGGCGCACGCTGAAGGTGACGGCGGTGTGTGAAGGATCGATTTCGTATTCAGCGGCGCGCGCCAGCCGCGGCGTCGCCACCAGAATCAGACCAAGCACCAGTCCCGTAATAGCCCCGCGTTTCATGCGATTGCTCCCTGTTGATCGAGTTTTGCGGCCGTCCCCATTGTAACGGCTTCAGTCGCGAGCGCCATAGAGCGCCTTCAGCATCCATTCAATACAGATGGCGGCCGCCGTCGACGCGGATGCATTCGCCGCTGACGAAGTCGGTCTCGATCAGGAAGAGCACCACCTTGGCGATCTCCTCGCCGCCACCCCATCGCCGCAGCGGCGTGGCCTGGATTACGCGGGCGCTTTCGTCGGGGCTCATATCCGGCGGGGCCAGAATCGGGCCGGGCGCGATCGCGTTGACCAAAATCTCGGGCGCAAGTTCTAGCGCCAGGCTCTCGGTCAGTGCGGTGAGCGCCGCCTTGGACGCATAGTAGGGCGTGTAGCCCTTGTAACGGGGGCGGCCGCTGGCCGGCAGCCAATCGCTGAAGTTGATAATGCGCCCGCCGCCGCGCACCTTCATCAGCGGCGCGGCGTGGATAGAAAAAAGAAACGCGCCCCGCGCGTTGGCGTCCATCGCGCTGTTCCAATCGGCCGCGCTCGGAGCCGGCGTCTTGACGTAAATCGAGGCCATGTTGAGCAGGATGTCGAGCCCGCCGAGCGCTTTGGCCGCCTCGCCCACGGCCGAATTGATCTGCGCCTCGTCGGTGGCGTCGGCACGGATCAACACCGACTGCACGCCTGCGGCCCGCGCCGCCGCAGCGGTGGCCTCAGCCGCGTCGCGCGAATGGCGATACGTCAGCGCCAGCGCGCATCCCCGCGCCGCGAGCGCCTGCGCCACCACCGCGCCGATTCGGGCGCCGCCGGTGATCAGCGCTACCTTGCCTTTCGGATCCATCGTCGCTTGGCCGCCTTGTCCTTCATCCGATCTTGCATTTCATCCTTCACTTCACTCGAGCGACAGGTCAACCCGCGTGGTCGCGCCCGCTTGGATTCCGTTCGCATTGAGCTTCGAGGGGAGCACGAACAGCCGCGAGGGATCGATCTTCGCGCTCAGCGATTTGCGAACCGCGCCGGCCCGCGCGCTCGCCAGTTGCGCAAGCGCCTTGTCGGTCACCTCGGTGTTGGTGAGCAGCAGTTTTTTCATTTCGTCAGGCGGCAGCGACTTGTCCATCCCGAGGAAGTTGCTCGGCTTGGGAAACTTCGCCGCCGCGTAGACGCGCCCCAGATACTTGTCATATTCGGTGGGCGTCAGCTCGACCGCGTCGGCACCTGCCGCGGCAGATCCCGCAGCCGCGATCTTCTGCGCGCGAATCTGCCGCATCAGTATCGCCTCGCGCAGACCGTCGCGATCGACGTTCGGATCGACCCGTCCCAGTATATCGAGCCGGATCGCGGGCCGTTGCTTCAACGCGGTCGCGACTACCTCGAGTTTCTTACGGCTGTCCGGCGTCAAGCTGGCCAGGCCGGGAGGAAACTCGACTAAATCGAGTGACTGGCTGCCGCCCGCGACGGCGCCGATCGCTCCCGCGAGCAGACTGAATGGCGAGGTCGCCGCCCTGGCGATCAGGTTGGTCAAGGTATGCAGAATGACGCTGCCGACGCTGAACTTCGGATCGGACAGCGAACCGGAGACCGGGATATCCAGATCGATCGCGCCTTTGGAATCCTTGAGCAGCGAGACCGCCAGGCGCACCGGCAGATTAGTGGCGTCGCGGCTTTCGACCCGGTCGCCGAAGGTGAGCTGATCGATCAAGATATGATTCTCCGCGGTCAGCTTCTGATTTTCGAGCTGATAATGGAGGTTGAAGGTCAGCGTGCCCTTGACGATCGGGTAGCCGGTGTATTTCGCGGAGTACGGTGCAAAGCCGGTGAGCTCGACGCCGTCAGCTTTGGCTCGCACGTCGATGAACGCGGCCGGGGCCAGCGGATTTACCGAGCCGCTGATATCGATCGGCGCGCTGCCGTTGAGCTCCGCCTTGAGCTCGAGCTCGGCGGGCGATTGGGCGTGAGTGCCGAAACTCCCGACCCGTCCGCCGATATCTTCCAGCTCGGCGGAATAATTCGGCTCGATGAAGTTGTCGGCATACTGAACCTTGCCGCCTTGCAGCGTGATCCGCCCGATCTCGATGTCGGTGGACGGCCCCGCCGACGGTTGCGAAGGGCTCGGCAACGCCACCTGCGCCGCCACCTGCTCCGGATGACTGCCGGCGGCAGTCGGCGAAGCGGGCGGCGATTTCGGTCCCGCGGTCAGATCGCGCAGATTCAACTTGCCGTCGTGGTTCAGGATCGCGCTCGCGCGAAAATCGTCCAAAGCGATCGCGCCGACATGGACTTCGGGCGGTCTCAACCTAAAATTGATTCGGCTGGCCTTGAGCGCGTTCCATTTCAGCAGATCGCCGCCGGTCGCCTTGTCGAGCAACTTGAAATTGCCCAAGGTGGCATCACCGCGATAGCTCACTTGCAGCCCTTCCCGCGCGCTCTTCAGACTGAGCGCTCCACTCGCGGTCAAGGCGGCCCGGGCGATAGTGGCGTTCAGCCCGCCGCCCACGTAGGGATCGCCGGCCGCAAGCTGGAGGTTCACCGTGCTCACGCGGAGCTTCGCGTCCAGCGGCGCGATGGCCGCGGTGCCCGAAACTGCGAAGCCGCCCTTGTTGTTGAGCGTGCCGTTGAGGTCCAGCCCAATCGGCTTGGCGAAATCGTCCGACACGTCCTTGAGCCGGAGGTTCAGCGCGCTCAACGCGAAGACGGCGGGCCGCGAGGTCGTATCGTCCTCGAACCGTGCTTCGGTCTTCTCCAACCCGATCGACTCGACTTGATAGCGCCAGGGCTTCGCGGGCGCACTCGCGGCTGATGGCGCCGGCGCCGCTGCGGATACGCTCGCGACTTTGGCGCCGTTGGATGGTCGCGGCGCCGAGCTTCCCGGCGAGCGCGCGAGCGCGGCGAGGCTCAGCACGCCATCGCGTTGGCGCCGCACGAACAGGTGGATGCTATCGGCGCGCACTTCCGTGACTACCGCCTGCCGCGCGGCGAGGTCGATTTGCCCGATCGAGATGGCAAGCCGGTTCCATCCGATTGGCCGCTCGGCTCCGGACGCGGCGCGAACGTCGAGATTATCGAGCGCGACGGTCGCGGGCTCGACATGAAGATTAAAACGGCCGCTCGCGAAATCCGAGCGGAGGTTGCCGTGCACGCTTAATTTTCCCGCCGCCACGTTGGCCGCCAGAAACGGCTGCGCGAACGGCTGCAGCGCCGGCAGATCGATCTGGTCGAGCGCGACCTCGGCAGTGACCTGCGATTGCGCCAGAGCGAGCGCGCCCTTGATAGAAATCGCGCCGCCTCCACCGAGTTTCGCGCCCATCTGGAACGGGGCTGGCGTCTGACCGTTCAGCCGCAAGCCCTTGAGGCTGACGCCGAGCTCTTTGATCCCTGCAACCGCGGGCGGCGAGGCCGCGTTATCCGTGAGGTTCACCGCACTGCGGGTGAGTTGGAACGACTCCAGCGAAACGTCGGGCGGACCTGCCTTCGCGGGCGACGCGGCCTGCGGCTGGATGGCAGGGGGAGCTGCGTTGCCGCCCATCAGCGGCGTGAGATTCGTCGTGCCGTCGGCGTTGAGCGCCAGGTTCGCGGTCAGTCCGTCCAGCCGGATCGTATCCAGATGAATCACTCCGCCCAGCGGCTCGACGTCGGTCAGCTTCACCTCGCCGTGAGCGAGACCGAGCAGCGCGGCGTTCGCGCCGTCGCGCACATCGATTTGATCGAGCGCCGCCGCTCCGTTCAGGCGGATTACCGGTTGGTTTTCGCCCATCACGAAATGAATCTGCATCGCGCATGAAAATGTTCCGCCCGGAATCTTGAGCGGGAGCCGGGCCGGCAAATAGCCGGCGTAGCGCGCGAGATCGAGCCGATGGATGTTCAGGTCGAGTTCCGACTCCGGCGGAGAGCTGAAGGGCTTAGCCTTGCCGCCAAGCTTGAGCGGACTGCCGTCGACCGTCATCTGCAGCAACGGTTCGACGAATACATCGACATCGGCGGGAAGGTTCGCGATGAAGGGAATTCCGATCTCGACGTGCTCGATCGCGTGCTCTTTCCCAAGGACGCGGTCGTTGAACCGCACCTCACCATCGTTGAGCCGAATATTCGAGACCGCGAATCGCATCGGCTTGCCGGGGGCGGCGGGAGTCGGCGCCGGCGCGGCGCTTTCCATTAGGTCGGAAAAACTAAAGCGCTGCTCAGCGGTGCGCGTGATATGAATCGACGGCCGGTCGATAGTGACTTCCCGCACAATCGGAGCGAGCCGGAACAGCGAGGTCCACGAAGCCCTGACTCCCAAATGCCCGACGTCGACAAAGGGCTGCGCCCCATCGCGATCGCCGATATGCAGCTGCTCCAGATCGAGCCGGAGCGTGTACAGGTTGAAGCGAATCTTGCCGACGCTGGCGGGACGATGCAGCGCCGTCGCGACTTGTACCCTCACGATATGGCCGAGCAGCAGCGGCACACCGAAATACGCCAGCACTTCGAGCACGAGGGCTGTTGCCACCACGACCTTGCCCGCGGCGCGCAGGCGGCGCGAACGGAAGAATTGGCGAACAAATTCGAGAGCGCGGGTGAGCCACATCATTCGGACTCGCACACCAATCGCGACGGCTAATGACGCCGGCTCATCGGGTCAGCATGCCGGCGTCGATCACGAACTGCGAGCCGGTGATGAATCGAGCCTGCGCAGAGGCGAGAAATACCACCGCGCCGGCGACATCTTCCGGCTCGATCCATGGCACCGGGATCAGATTACCGCCGGAGCGCTGCGCGATCGCGCCGGGCGTTTGGCCCTCCAGCGCCGCCAGACCGTCGTTCATTGGCGTGTTGACGCCGGTGGGATGAATCGAGACCACGCGAATCCCATGCGGCGCAAGCTCGATCGCCCACGACTTGGTCAATCCGACCAGTCCCCATTTCGAGGCCGCATAGTGGCTGAGCCGCGCCATCCCGCGCAGTCCGGCCACCGACGAGTTGTTGATGATCACGCCGGAGCCGCGTGCGATCATCGCGGGAATGACGCTCTTCGCAACCAGCCACGCGCCTTTCAGGTTGATGTCGAGCATCGCGTCCCATTGCTCCTCGCTCAACTCGTGCGTGAGGCCGTAGGCGCAGATGCCCGCGTTGTTGAACAATATATCGATGCGCCCGAAAGTCTCGATCGCGCGCTTGACCGCGGCTGCGACTTCGCGCCCGTCGCGCACGTCGGCGGCGAGCGCCAGCCCGCGCACTCCGAGCCGCTCGGCCTCGGCGACCAGCGAGTCGAGGTCGTCGCGCGTTCCCATCGCGTAGCCGGGATATGGCAGCTGTTTGGCGACATCCAGCGCACAAAGGTGGACGCCCTGACGCGCCAGCGCGAGCGCGGCGGCGCGTCCCTGGCCGTGGGCCGCGCCCGTGATCAGCGCCACTTTATCTTTCAAGTCGTCGTACACGATTTACCCCTTGCGCCGGAATGCGAACAGATATTCGTCCAGATCGACCCGCAGCGCATTGTTGAAGACGTTGGTCGCGATCATCAGTCCGCCAAAGGCCGTCAGCTCGACGATTTGCGCCGGACTGAGCAACTTCGCCAACCGCGCGTAGAGCTCGTCGCCCACGCGGTTCGCATCGACGGCGAGCTGCCGGCCATAGTCGACCAACGCGCGCTCGGTTTCGCTGAGCGTCAGCGCGTCAGGATCTTCGCCCGCTTCAATCAAAATACGGCGGAAGAACGTCGAGCACACGAGGCAATCGGTCTGCGCCGAGATCGCATGTACGAACAGCGTCGTGGCGCGCGGGCCGAGAAAAGCCGCAACCGAATCATGGATCGGATACCATTGCATCAGCGCGCCCAGCGCGAGCGGCGAATGCGCCAGCGTCAGCTTCATGTTGGTCACGCGCCCGTGCGCGAGCCGCTGGCGAGTCAGCTCTTCGCGCGCCGCGGGCGCGGCCTGTTCTTCGACGATCGGCGCTATGCGGGCCATCGCAGCCTCCGTACCGATTACTTATGCCAGCCCGGAGTGCGATTCATAGTCGAACACCCACGCGATTTGATGAAAGGCACCGGCCGTCCGCCCCCATTCGCCGCAAGCGTTGCGAGCGAGAAGTGACGAAAGGCGTGCCCGTGTCACCACCCCGCCGAAAAACATAGAGTGCGGCTTGCAACGGTCGGCTTGTTTATCTATGAACAGAAATCCGGATCAATTGAAGCCAACTCAGGAGGTCTCCAACAATGAGTCTATCGATTGGCGATACTGCACCAGATTTTGAAGCGCAAACAACCGCGGGTCCGATTCGCTTTCACGAATGGATCGGCGATTCGTGGTGCGTATTATTTTCGCACCCCAAGGATTTCACGCCCGTATGCACCACGGAACTCGGCTACATGGCGCGCCTCCAGCCGGAATTCGCCAAGCGCAACACCAAGATCATCGGGCTCAGCGTAGACGCTGTGGGCGACCACTCGCGCTGGGCGAACGACATTAAGGAGACCCAGGGCTTCGCGCCGAATTACCCGATTATCGGCGATCCCGACCTCAAGATCGCAAAGCTCTACGGGATGCTTCCCGCCGCCGCCTCGGGCGACGCGTCCAAGCGCACGGCGGCTGACAACCTGACCGTCCGCAACGTTTTCGTGATTGGCCCGGACAAGAAGATCAAGCTGCTGATCGTCTACCCGATGACCACGGGACGCAATTTCGACGAAGTCCTGCGCGTGATCGATTCCCTGCAACTGACGGCCAAGCATCGCGTAGCGACGCCGGTCAACTGGAAGCCGGGTGAAGACGTGATCATCGCGGGCTCGGTTTCCGACGACGAAGCAAAGAAAATCTATCCGCAAGGATGGAAGGCGCCTCGGCCCTATTTGCGAATCGTGCCGCAGCCGAAATAGTAATTGAGCGTAGGAGCCTGCGTCCGCCCTCAGGCGGCCGCAGGCTCGCCCGTTTTTCGCAGCCCCACTTTCGGGATCGTCCTTTCGGCCCCTGAAGATCCGATGAAGGGTTGAAAGGACCGTGTAACGTCAACTATCTCTATCTAATCGATTTGTAGCGGCCACGCTCGCGTGCGCCGAGGGGAACGCTCAAATGATCTTTCGCGAACTCAATCGTGGCAAGTGCAAAACTTACCTTGCGATCGCGGAAGCAACCCGCAAGGCCGCCATCATCGATCCTTTGCGTGACAAGGTCGAGCGCTACCTCGCGGTCCTCGCGTATCACGGATGGCGGCTGGATTCGATCATCGACACGCACACCCACGCCGATCATCGCAGCGGCGCGATGGAGTTGGGCGAGCTCGCCGGTGCGCCGGTCGTGATGCATCGGCTCGCACCGGCTCCGCACGTCAGTATCCATGTCGAAGACGGTCAGGCGCTGAAAGTAGGCGACGAGGAACTCCGCGTCCTGCACACACCGGGCCACACTCCGGATTCGATAAGCCTGCTCGCGAAGGATCGCGTCTTCACCGGCGACGTTTTGTTCATCCACGGCACGGGACGCTCGGATTTCGCGGGCGGCGATGCGGGTATTCAGTACGATTCGATAATGCGCAAGCTGTTCACGCTGCCCGACGAGGTCCTGGTTTTTCCCGCGCACGATTATCGAGGGCATACGCAATCCAGCATCGGGGAAGAGAAGCGCTCGAACCCGCGGCTGGCCGGCAAGACCCGCGACGACTACATCAACTTGATGAACAACCTCGGCTTGCCGCTGCCGGAGGGCATCCAGGAGGCGCTGCAACCCAACCAATCCGACCTCGATCCGGGCGCGCTGAAGTTCCCAACGCTCTCGCAACTCAATCAGGTGCGCCAATTGAGCGCGGCGCAGTTGCACGATCGGATCGCGAGCGCCAATCCGCCGCTGCTAATCGATGTTCGGGGGGAAGATGAGTATCGCGGAGAGCTGGGCCATATCGCGGGTGCGCACTTGATCCCGTTGAAGGAATTGCCCGAGCGTACCGATGAGCTTGCGAATGCGAAGGGCCGCGATATCGTCGCGATATGCCGAGTCGGGGTCCGAAGCGCTACCGCCGCCGCGATCCTCACCGGTTTGGGCTTCGAGCACGTGTGGAATCTAAAGGGCGGCATGATCGAATGGAAGGACGCGCAGCTTCCGGTCGAGCGATAATCTGATCTCTTGGGTCTTGGTCCTCCTGTTGGTCCTTGGCCTCGCATGCGTCGAAACGGCGAAGCGGGGTAAAGAAAATTTAGGGCTTGATAGTTTAATTCGGAAAATCTAAGCGCAGGCGAAAAGACCATGGCACTTTGGAAACCCGATCCGAGCTTTTATCCCTCACCCCGGATGGCGAGTCAGGCGCCACCCGAACGGCTTGCCTACGTAGTCGCCTTCGACCCCGAGGCAGCGGTTAACCGCACCGCGAACAGCTCGCACGATTCGCTGAATGTTATTGACGTTGACCCTGCCTCGTCGGGCTATGGGCAGATCGTCGGGCGACTCGAAATTCCGAGCACCGGCGACGAGCTCCATCACTTCGGCTGGAATGCGTGCAGCGCGGCGCTCTGCCCCTACGCGCCGCATCCGCATATCGAGCGGCGCTACCTGATCATCCCCGGCATACGCTCGTCGCGAATCAATATCGTCGACACCCGGCCCAACCCGCGCCAGCCCACGCTGGTGCGCGTGATCGAGCCCGAAGAGCTGGCGTCTCGTGCCGGCTACAGCCGTCCGCACACGGTCCATTGCGGCCCCGACGCCATCTACGTGAGCGCGCTCGGCGCGCCCAACGGCGACGGGCCCGGCGGAATTTTCCTGCTCGATCACGAAAGCTTCGATGTGCTGGGGCGATGGGAAGTCGATCGCGGTCCGCAGTTTCTCGCCTACGATTTCTGGTGGCATCTCGGCCACGACGTTGCGATCACCAGCGAATGGGGTACGCCCAAGATGATCGAGAACGGGCTCAACCTCGACCTGCTGACCGGCGGAAAATATGGCCACGCGATTCATCTTTGGGATCTCCGCCGCCGCCGCCATTTCAAGACGCTGGACCTCGGCGCGGAAAATCAGCTGGTGCTCGAGCTGCGGCCGGCGCACGATCCGACCCGGACCTACGGTTTTGTCGGCGTCGTCACGTTGACCAAGGATCTCTCCGGGTCGGTCTGGCTATGGCATCTGGGCGACAAGGGCTGGCAAATCCAGAAGGTCATCGAGGTTCCCGCCGAGCCGGCCGATCCCGCCCGACTGCCGCCCGCGCTCAAGGCCTTCAAGGCCGTCCCGCCGCTGATCACCGACATCAATCTGAGTCTGGATGATCGCTTCCTGTACGTCTCGTGCTGGGGCACCGGCGATTTGAAACAGTACGACGTCTCCGACCCATTCAAGCCGAAGCTCACTGCAAGCGTGCGGCTGGGCGGAATCGTATCGCACGCGCCCCATCCGAAGGCCGGCGCGCTCAACGGCGGAGCGCAGATGGTCGAACTCAGCCGCGACGGCCGCCGCGTGTACCTGAGTAATTCGCTCTACGCCGCGTGGGACGCGCAATTTTATCCGGAGGGTATCCGCGGCTGGGTCGCCAAGATCGACGCCGACACGACCCGCGGCGGGATGGCGCTCGATCCGAAATTCTTCGTCCGCTTCGAGAACGAGCGGCCACATCAGGTGCATCTCGAAGGCGGCGACGCGTCGTCCGATTCATATTGCTATCCATGATGGAACAATGGCAATGGCTCGCCGTGGCCGCGATGGGCGCATATCACGGCCTGAACCCCGCGATGGGCTGGCTATTCGCCGTGTCGCTCGGGCTTCAGGAGCGCAGCCGGGCGCGGCTCTTGGCCGCGCTGCCGCCGATCGCGATCGGCCATCTCGCGTCGATAGCCGCGGTGGTGGCGCTATTCGAAGGCGGCGCGATGGTCGTCGCTCCCCACACGATCCAAATTGTCGGCGGCGCCGCGCTGGCCGCGTTCGGAGCGTTCAGGCTGCTGTCGTCGCGCTTCCATTATCGATGGGTCGGGATGCGCGTGAGCCGGCTCGATCTGATCCTGTGGTCATTCCTGATGGCGTCGGCGCACGGCGCGGGCTTGATGCTCTTTCCGGTCCTAATCAACTTGCCCATATGCACGAGCGCGGGCGCGGCAACGCGGCTGCCCGGCGCGTCAGTGCTCGCGCGATCGGCGGTGATGATGGTCGCGGTGCATACCGCCGCGATGCTGCTGGTAATGGCCGCGGTCGCGATAGTGGTCTACGAAAAGATCGGCGTCGGAATTCTGCGCCGCGCATGGGTCAACGTTGACAAGCTGTGGGCCGCCACGCTGATGGGCGCGGGATTGATCGTGCTGGCAGTGTAGCGTCCGACGTTAATGCGCCGCGCCCCGTCATATGCGCCTCTCCCGCGCCTGCGGACCGTCCGCAGGCGCAAGCCGGGAGAGGTCGTCGAGCGACTTGCTTCGCAAGTCGCTCGGCGGGCGAGGGCGCACTGCGCTACGCGGAGCGATTCGCGCGCGCCGGGGCTGAAGCAGCTCGCGCACGCCGGGCTGGTGTGCGGGCCGGATCGATGCACTGTGGCGCGGCTGCTCGTCGAGCATCCTGGCGTTTGTCAGATGTTGGCTCCGCATTCATTGCCGCTATGCCGGAGAGCATCACGGGTTTGCGGTCGGGAAACTGCGCGATAAGGAAAAGGCGGCCGCCCAACGCCTCGACGGTCTTCCGCAGTGTCGATAGCAAAAGATCGCTGCGCTTTTCGAGGCGCGAAACACCGTCCTGGGTGATGCCGAGAGCCTTGGCCATACGAACCTGCGTGAGCTTGCGGGCATGCCGGAGTTCCTGCAGGGTCATTTCCTCAGCAATCAATTGCGCCGCACGAGCCTCAATCTTCTTGCGACGGGCGGGGCTTAGGTCCTTCCTTATCCGTTCGAGGTTGGTCATGGTCTTTGCTTCCTTTCCTTTTCCTTCTGTCTTTTGATTTTGACCTCGTGAGCATCGAGGCGCGCGTCGGCCTTATCTATCAATTGGCGGTAGAAGCGTTTCTCGCTGCCGCCCGATTTGTCGCCGCCGCACAGGATAATGGCCCGGCGTCTTGGGTCGAACGCGAAAGCGAAGCGCCAAACCCCGTCTGCGGCGTCAAACCTTAATTCCTTCATATTTGCGTGACGTGAACCATTGACTGTATCCGCGCGGGGCCGCCCTAGTTGCGGGCCAAACTGTTCGAGCAGCTCGATGTGGGCGAGCAGCTCGTCCTGCACGTCTTTGTGTAGGCCGCGGTACTCCGGGACGAAATCCTCATGCAAATCCACTTCCCACTTCACTCTCGGATTATGGATGCGGATGCATATGTTGTCAAATCCATTATCTCAAAGGCAGAGTTGCCGGAAAGCGACCCACCGGCGACACAAGCTTTTTTGGTCGTGTCGATAAGGACATCGAACCCCTGTATCAGGAGGCGCCGAACGGAGGCGGCGCTTCGAACCTGCGCAGTCGAAGTGAACTCCCACTTCAACAACTCTCCAGAAAAGTTGAAGTCCATAGTGCAGTAAGCTTGCAAAGTGGTTGCTTGACATGTTGCAGCACTGTTGATACAAGCTTTGGAAGGAGGTCGCCAATGGACGCTATTGCAGAAGTAAATCAACAGGAAGTGGGGCGCAGGCTGACGCAGCTCAGGGAGGCCGCTGGAATCCGACAAGCCGAGCTAGCGCGCCGGATTACTTGGAGTCCGGCAGTGTTATCGCGCGTTGAATCGGGTGAACGGCCTCTGTCGGCCGACGAACTCAAAGCCGTCATGGATGCGATCGGCACTCCGGAGGCGCTGCAGCTCTCAAAATCGCTGGGGCGAGACTGGCAGGAGATACAACGTCCACCTCTCGATCACCCGGACCAGGAACTGCTTTGGGAGGCCGAGCGAACCTGCCGCGACCTGGTGGCACTCAGGAACCGCCCGGAAGTTCGACATTCCTTCGAGCGACGGCTCACGGAATACGTCGACGATATAAGGCGCATGGCGAGCCGGCTTCTCAAACGCGAGCACGACATTGCGTTCATCGGCGGCAAGGGCATCGGCAAATCCACCGCCATTTGCAGGGTAACCGGGCTCGAGGTGGCAAGTCCTGACGGCGGCCCGCCCGCGCCTGTTCTAGAGGCTGGCGGCGGCGGAGTCACGATCTGCGATGTCCATCTTCGCTCCGGGAATGGCTATGGCCTGCTGATCGAGCCCTGCGGCGATGACGAGATCCGCGCCTGCGTTATGGATTTCGCGGAGCACATCAAAGGAAGTGCGGTCGAGCCCGAGGAGGACGCGGGCGGCGACGACGAGGCGCGGGGCATCTCGCAGGAAATGGAGCGCGCCGTGCGGAACCTAGCGAGATTGAAGGTGCACAGGGGGAAAGGGCCGGATGGCAAGAAACGCTTCGTTCACGATGAAGCAAAGGATCTCGCCGCGAAAACGACCTCCATCCGGGAATTCGTCGTTGACGTTCTCGCGCGCATGGAATTGCACCGGCGGGACCGCAGGGACATCTGGTACGACGCGAGCGTCGGCAAGTCCCCGCTGGCCTGGCTGAAGGACACATTCGAGCAGGTCAACAACGGCAGGCACCCGGAATTCACGCTTCCCAACCGGATAGAGATCATCGTTCCGCAATCGCTGTTGGGCGCGGGCGATCTCTCCGTACACCTCATCGACACAAGGGGAATCGACCGCACGGCCGCGCGCGCGGATCTGGAACGCCACTTGGACGAACCGCATACGCTCTCGCTGCTGTGCTCCAGCTTCAACGACGCGCCGGCGCAGGCCGCCCGTCTGTTGCTGGAGCGTGCGATGGAAGCCGGCATCCGCAACGTGGAGCTGAACGCGGCACTGCTGGTTCTACCCCGCGCTAATGAGGCTCTGGCCGTGAAGGACGAGGCTGGCGTTCGCGCCGAGACGATCGAGGAAGGCTACGGCCTGAAAGCCGAGTATGCGTCGATGGCTCTGGAACCCCTGGGATTGCAGAACCTCAAAATAGGCTTCTTCAACGCCTTCGGCGACGAGCCCGCCAGGATGCGAGACCTGATCTTAGAATGCCTCTCGAAAATCCGTCAGAGCCTCCGTACGCGTATCCAAGAGGCGATCACGAACTCACGCAGCTTGCTTCGTAACTATGAGAAGGAGCAGGTGCAGGAGGTCTGGCGCTCAGCCGGTCGCATGTTGACGACATGGATTGATCAAAACAGAGCAGTCCCGGCGCTGAACGGCCATGTGCAGGACAGCCTGATGTCGCAGATTCAGACCGCATATGCGGCCACGGTCCGGGCGACGGTGAGGCGCGAGGGCGAGTGGTGGAAACTGAGCTACGGTTACCACCTGGGCTACGGAGCGAGGCGCCTTGCCGTCCTCGCACTGGAGCCGCTTGTTGAAAAATTCAAAACGGTGACCGAACCCATGGAAGCGAATCCCGAATACACAGAGGCAAGAGACCTTATCCAACAAGCCCGCGGTGTGCTGGACTCCGCGTTCGAAGACCTGCTGCGCAAGGCCCAAATTATGGGAGAGACGTCGTTTAAGGATGCACTGAAACTCGATCCGTCGCTCTGGCTGAATTGTGAGAAGGAATGGCGAGGGGGTAAGGGCTATCGCGACCGCGTTGCGCGATGGAATCGGGAATACTTCAGCGCTTCACCCCGGAGGGATCTCGAACAGGAACTCTCGAACGCCATCGCCCGGGAGTGGGGCGTCGCGTTGGGACGTTTGTCGTCCTTGCTGGAGACGGACGCCGCGGCGGAAAGTTCTGCGAGCTGTGCGGCCCGTTGATTAGGGGCTTCGCAATGCTGCCGCCGAAATTTGACTCGATTCCGGCGCCGGGCTGATCGTTCTGGCGATATGGCAGCTCATGAAGACTGCCCTGGAAGTGGGGGCCGGCGTCCTGCCGGCCTTGATTGGTCGGTTAGCAATGGCCGAGAGGAATGACCGGCGGGGCGCCGGTCCCACTTCAGAAAAGAGAAACAGGCTGAAGTCGCTGCTCCGCGGGTTGTCGTCGCGATGGTGCTCTAGCGTGAGAGCGCGCGGGCCGGAGCGGGGCCGGGCAAGCCATCGTAGACCAGCGCGCGGCCGTCGGAATGGAAGCGCATCGCGGCCATCAAGCCGACTCGCGCGGACCCCAGCGCCGGATGGCCGTTGATGGTCTCGACCGCGACCTTTGGTCGCATCGCGATCAGCGCCGCGAGCGCCGCGCTAAAGGCCTCACCGTCCAGCTCACCGATCTCGATTAACGCGCGGCCCGCCAGGCCGAGCACGACCTGCCCAGCCCGTATCGCGATCAGATTGCCGGCCTCGCGCGTGATACCGCATCCGGGAAGCAACGCGCCGTAGGGATTCGCGGGGTCGGCGGCGCTGAGCGCGATGGGCCGCTCGCGCGCCGGATTCAGCGCGCGCGCCGCCTGAAGCATCGCGATCGCCTCGGGCAGCGCGTATTGTTCGCCCGAAAGCGCACGCACAAACCATCCACGCCGAATCGTGCCCGCGTATTCCATCCTTCTCAGCGCAAAGGAAATCTCGCTCCACGAAATTGGCATCGATTCGAGCGCGAGCATCTCCCGCGAAAGAATTCCGTTGCGCGCCAGCAGCAGCATCGCGAGCTCCCGCGCCTCATCGAAATCCGATTCTCCGGCCCGCGCGGGTTGCGAGATCGCCGACCAGCGGCCCGCCAGGCTCGATTTGAGCCGCGCCCTAATCGCCGCGTCGTGCTTGCTGATCGGCCGCGCGCGCCCCGGCTCGAGCGCGTGCTTCGCGTCGGGATCGGTGGACAACATCCGCAGCGGTGCGAAGCTGTCGTTGGATACGCGCCCGGCCGCCGCGAGCCGCCATAGCGCGCCCAGAGTGTCGCGCTCGGAGAGTCCGGCGCGATCCGCAACCTGGTCGAGGTACTGCGCACCCGCCGCGAGCAAAACCCCGTAAACGGCCTGCTCCTTCGAATCCGAGATTTCCGCGTCGCTCGCCGGCCACAGCAGCCGCTGGCGGCGCGCGAGAAATGCCACCTTGGCGGGAAACTCGCGCGCTTCGCCGGCCTCTGCCACGCCCGCCCAAATTATCGACCCGCTGAGACATTGCAGGTCGAGCCACTCGGGCCGATATCCCGCGACGCGCGCCGGCAGAATCGCACTCTCCCAGAGCTGCGGCTCGAAGCACAGCCCGGCGAGTTGTTCCAGAACCATCCCGGCGCCCTCCTGGCCGCCGGGGAGGTCCGCGCCGCCGACATGGTTCCATCTGAGGCGAAAGGCGGCGAATTCATGATCCTGGCACGGTTCGATTTCGGCGCGCACGCGCGCGAGCGTCAGGCGATGGATTTTCTCCAGCACGTAGCGCTCGCACCATTGCTCTGTGTCGGCCCGGGTAAAATGGCCGCGGAAAATCGCGCCGCTGGCTTCCAGAGCCGCCAGCGCCGCATCAACCTCGACGTTCTTGAGACCCAGTCGAGCCGCGATTTCCGCCGCCGTCACCGGACCACTGGTCTTGAGCGCGCGCCGGACGATCTCTTCCCGCGCGGAATCCGGAACGACCTCGGTTGCACCGTGGAAATTGAATTGACTGGGCTCGAACACGGCCGCCGGATACGCCGCCGCAAAAAGCCCGCGATCTTCGGCGGCGATCAGCACCTCGCCGCTTTCGCGTCGCGCCCGGATCACCCTGCCCTGCTCCTCCAGCGCCGCGGCCATTGCCCGCCAATCGCCGTTCACCCGGGCCTCCAGTGCCGCGGGCGCCAGCGCGCCGTGCGCGTGGATCAATTCGTAAAGCTCGTCGGCGTCGCGCGCGCGGCGATTCAGCGCCGTTCCGGCCGCCTCCATCGCGACGCTCTCGACCACTTCGGCCGAGAGCATTTCCGAGAGATCCTCTTTGCGAAAGACCTCCTCGGCCATGCCGCGATTCATCGTGACCGTGCGGCTGCGGCGGTTGCCGCGCTCACCGTCGTCGAGGAACGAGTAGTCCCAGGCGAGCAGCAGGCGATGGGCGAACACCGAAGGCGCGATCGCATCGACAAAGACCGTCCGCACCGACCCGCCCTCGATGCCGCGCAGCAGGTCGAGCATCCGGCGCAGATCAGTCGATTCCTCCAGGCATTCGCGGATGGTCTCGCGCACGATGAAATGGTCGGGAATTTCGATCGCCGGCGGGCGATTCTCGAAGCAGGCCTGCTGCTGCGGAAAAATCGCCGCGACCAGTTCCTGCGTTCGCAGCCGTTGGATCCAGGCCGGCACGCGCCGCCCCTGACTCGAGCGCATCACGGCCAGCGCCCGGCTCGCGACGTGACGAAAGCGCACCTCGAACATCGGCGCGGCGATCAGCGCCTGCACCAGCACGTCGGGAGCGGCGCGCGAGTCTGAGCATCGCGAAGGTACCTTCGAGCGCAAAGCTGTGGCGCGAATTGAGCGCCAGCAGCACACCGTCATCGATCGCGGAGGCTTGAATTTCGAAATCGAACGATTGGCACAGGCGCTTGCGCAGCGCGAGACCCAGCCCACGGTTAAGGCGGATACCGTGCGGCGAATGGATCACGATCTGTGTGCCGCCCAGCCCGTCGAAAAAGCGCTCGACCACGATCGTATGGTCGTCGGGAATCGCGCCGAGCGCGTCCAGGCCGCGGCGCACATATGCCACGGCCTGCGCGGCGGCAGGCTCTTCGACTGCGCATTCACGGCTGAGCCACGCCGCGGCCCCGGCGGGATCATCCAGCCGCGATGCGATCGCATGGCGCAGTTCCCAAATTGCCGCGGATAGCGCGCGCGAGCGGCCACCCGCCTCGGTCTGCCAGAACGGCAGCGACGGCGCCATGCCCGGCGCCGGCTCGACCATCAGGCGATTGCGCGAGATACGTTGGATTTGCCACGGCATCGAGCCCAGCGAGAACACATCGCCACGCACCGATTCCTGGGCGAAGTCTTCTTCCACGTCGCCGATCTTGCGGTCCTGCGACTCGACCACCACGTCGTAGTTGCCGCTCTCGGGAATCGTACCGCCCGAGGTGATCGCGGCGATTCGCGCGCCGCGCCGCGCGCGCACGCGGCTATTGTGCCGGTCGAAGAAGATTTTCGGATGGGCGCCCGCGATATGCTGCGCCAGCTCACGGCCCATCTGTTCCAGCAGATGGCGCAGCGTAGGCGCGTCGAGCGCGGCGAAATTGTCCGCGCCGCGCAGCAGCCGCAAAAGGTCGGCTTCGCTGATCTCGCCCTCCTCTGCTGCAATCGCGATGATTTGCTGCGCCGCCACATCGAGGCATCCGGTGGGAATCTCCACTTCGTCCAGCCGCCCCTGCCTGATACTGCATACTGCGGCGGCGCATTCGAGCAGGTCATCCAGGGTCATCGCAAAGAAGCGGCCCTTGGGCGTCGCGCCCAGGCTGTGTCCCGAACGGCCCACGCGCTGAATCGCGGCTGAGATCGATTTGGGTGAATCGATCTGGCACACCAGCTCGACCGCGCCAACGTCGATACCCAGTTCGAGCGATGCGGTCGCAACAATCGCCTTGAGCTCGCCGCGCTTAAGGCGCTGCTCGGCCTCCAGACGCTCCTTGCGCGCGAGGCTCCCATGATGCGCCAGCACCTGATCGGCGCCGAGCCGCTTTTGCAGATTGAGCGCGACCCGCTCGGCCCATCGGCGCGAGAGCGTGAACACCAGCGTGGTGCGATGCTCCCCGATCAGCTTGGCGAGCGTGTCGTACATCGCGTCCCAATGCTGATGGGTCGCCAGCGGGCCCAGCTCGGGACCGGGCGCGAGCACGCTCAAGTCCATCTCGCGCGCGCGATCGTCGGCGCGGACGATCCTGACCGGGCGTGGAATGCGATTCCCGCTCCGATCGATTTCGCCGCCGGCCAGAAATTCGGCCAGCCGCTCGATCGGATTCAGCGTCGCCGAGAGACCGATACGGGTGGGGCGCGGCGCGCCGGCCTGGCGGACCATCCGCTCCAGGCGCTCCAGCGTCAACGCGAGATGGCAGCCGCGCTTGTTGCCTGCCAGCGCGTGCAGCTCGTCGACGATCACGTAGCGGACCGCGCGCAGCTTCTCGCGGAATCGCGGCGAGGTCAGCAGGATGTAGAGCGACTCGGGCGTGGTGACTAGAATATGCGGCGGCTTGCGGAGCATCGCGCCGCGTTCCTTGATACTGGTGTCGCCGTGGCGCAGCGCGGCGCGAATCTCCGCCAGATTGACGCCGCTTTCGGCGGCAACGCGGCGCACACCTTCGAGCGGCTCGTCGAGATTGAGCCGAATATCGTTGGCCAGCGCCTTCAGCGGCGAGACGTAGAGCACCGAGACTTCGTCGCGCAGCGCGCCGAATTCAGCCTCCGTGATCAGGCGATTGATCGCCCACATGAAAGCGGCCAGCGTCTTGCCGCTGCCGGTCGGCGCGCACAGCAATACATCGTGGCCGGGCGCGTCCTGCGATTGGCCGATCACCGGCCATCCGAGCTCCTGCACGCGCGAGGGTGCACCGAAGCGCCGCTCGAACCAAGCGCGCACCGCCGGATGGAATTGCGCGAGAACGGACATTACCTTTTCATGACCGAGCGAGCGCTTTTCGGATTGCTCCCATCAAGCCGTTACCTACCCGAGAGCTCAGAAGCTGGCAAGGCGGGTCATCGTTAAGGACTGTCATCTCGGAAGAGCGCAATCGTCATCTCTGCAGCGGTTGCGCCAACGAAAAGGCCACCGACAACATCCGACACGAAATGGAAAGTCGCCAGGACCAAGCCGATCATTACCGCGCCGATAGCGGCGCCGATGAGAATTCTGGCGCGCGGGTAGAAAGACCAGAACACCAGCAAAAAGGACGCTGCGATCGCCGTATGGCCGGAGGGAAAACCCGAGCCCGAATGGCCATGAAACGGCGTGAAACCGTAAAGATTGGGTTGCGCGAGATAGGTCGTGATGTCGATACGCCCGAACCCCGGCTGTAACAAAAAGAAATTGCACGCCAATGCCCACGTCAGGCTGAAACTCGCGAGCATCGTTGCCTCGGCCGATTTTGGCAAACTGCGCCCGGCGAGCACGGCGCAGCCGCAGCCCAAGACCGCCAGCGCGCTGAGCGGAACGAAGAGCAGAACGAGATCTAACGGCACGCCGAGCGACTTCTTCGCTGCCAAATGGACGTTCACGAACAGTGCTACCGGCCGGTCGACGAACCGAACGCATAACACCACCACGATGGCACATAGGAACAATGCGCCGGCCCAACGCACAAAAGCTGACGATTTCATGTTGTCCGCCTCCTCGCAAACAGTCATAGCCGGACTTTCCATTCTGAACGGACATTAGCTTTTTGTAGGCGCTGGGACCGCCCTAACATCATGCTCATGACCGAGGGGCCGGAGAACTGCGGGCACCGAAGATCTCCTTGCGCGCTGACTCGAAGACGCGCTGGGCCGCGAACAGGCTGAGCGTTGGTGAAAGGCGATCGAGCCCCCACAGGAGTTTCCACCAGGCCGGGATTACGATGATGGCACGGTTCCGCGCAACCTGATTGAGTGCTTTTGCGGCAAAGCGTCCAACGTCCATCGGGCGGAGCCGTTCAAGGGACTTGAGTCCTCGATCTCGTTGTTCCTGCTCTGGCATCGCGGCGACGAAAATTCCATGCTTGCCCCCCGAGAGCAGCGGCGTGCGGATCACTCCCGGACAGAGCACGCTCACGCGCACGCCGGCGCCGGCAGCTTCGACGCGCAGCGCCTTGGAGAGACCGACCAGGGCGTGCTTGGTGGCGGAGTAGCTGCCGCTCAAGGGCGATGGTATCAGCCCCGCCATGGACGCCGTATTCACGATATGCCCGAAGCCTTGACGGAGCATCACGGGATAGGCCGCTTGAACGCCGTGGACGACGCCGCGCAGATTGACGTTGATTATCTTGTTCCAGGCCTCGATCGTCTGATCGCGCAACTCGCCGACGGCGGCGATGCCGGCGTTGTTAAAAATGAAATCGAGACGCCCGTGCTGCTCGGCGACGCTTTCAACCAGCCGTCTTACGCTCTCGAAGTCTGTAACGTCGAGGGAGCAAGCGGAAGCGCGCTGCCCTGATACACACGGGATGCCGACCGCCGTTGCCTCGGCCGCCTCGGCTTGCACGTCAGCCAGAACCACAGACGCCCCTCTTCGGGCGAGCTCCTGTGAAAGCGCACGGCCGATCCCCGAAGCGGCGCCGGTGATGATCGCCACGGCGCCGTCATAGACGCGCAGGTCTGCCGAGGTCATCGCAGCAGGTAGTCTCGCCTCGACCACCGCAACAGCCTCAGAACTGCGCGTACCAGCGCCCCTGATGCGGGTTCACCGGTTCGAAGCTCACGTTGAAATAATGCAGCAGCATCCCCTGCGAGTGGCGCACAGCGAGCTTCGCGATTTCCAGGTTGACGTCGGCGTTGACCTCGTTGCCCAGCGCTGCCACCAGCTCCTCCTGGAATTGGAGCAGGTCGTGCGTGGTCGCCATCCCGACCCGGAAGCGCTCTTCCTCCGCGCGCAGCGATTCCCGCGCGTAGTCCGACGCGATCTTGTCGGCCTGCGCGGTCTTGATATCGCCGTTGATCGTGCTCAACTGGCTTTCCACATCCACGACGATTTGCGAAATCAGCGCGCGGTACTGCAAGCGCTGCTGCTCGTACTGGATCTTGGCCTGCGCCAGCGCGGACGTGGCGGCGTCGTTGGTGAGCGGACGCGAAAAGCTCAGCACCACGGCGTAGCTGTAGAAGCCGAACGACCACATGTTGTTGAGCGCGCCCGCATAACCGGCCGCGAACGGGAGCTTGATTCCTGCCGTCGGCGGGACGGTAGGAATCGTGCAGTTCGATGGTACCGTGCTGCTGGCGAGAATCTCGGAGCACTTGGCTTCGCCGGCGGTCGAGGTAAGCCCGATCTGCCCGCCGATGTTCAGTTGCGGCAGGGTCTGGTTCTCGGCGAATTTCACCTGCAAGAGCAGGCTGCGAATAAGCTGGCGCATCGAGGCCAACTCCGGCCGGTATTCCATCGCATATTCCAGCGATTGCTCCTCGTCGGACCGGATATCGCCCGCTCCGGAGGGCTGGTCGGAGGGTTCGATTTGCTGGGGCAAAAATACATGCGACGGGTTGAGCATCAGGTCCTGGCGCAGGGTCGCGCGCGCGACCGCCAGTGCGTTCTCGGCCTGGTAGACGCCCGCCGCGTTGCTCGCCTCGGTGGACTGGGCTTCTTGAAGGTCCAGCGGCGCCAGCGTGCCGACTCGCACGCTGATCTCGTTCTGCCGCACCACGTCCGCGGCCAGCTTGTAGGCCTCGCGCGCGACGTCCAGGTTCTCTTCGGCGCGGACCACGTTCCAGTAGTCGCTGCCAACCTGCAGCACGAAGTCGTTCAGGTTCTGCTCATAGGTGAATTGCGCCGACTCCTGTTGGATCTCCGCGATGCGGACGCTGATGGTGGCGAAATCCAGCCCGAAGTTTTGCAGCAGCGGCTGCGACAGCGAGAGCGTCAGAGTCGGATTGTACGAAGGATTTATCGATGCGAATGCCGAGTTGGTCAGGATGCGATTGTTGTTGAAGGTCAGCTCCAGCGTGCCGTTGGTGGTCGACAACAATTTGTTGGCGGCGAAATTCCAGTCGTATTCCTTGGTCGCGTAAGCGGTCGCACCCCCGGTCTGGAGTATCGAAGTCGACGGCGTCACCGTCTTTTCAACGTCGAGCCTGGAAGTCAGGTTGGGATCGAAAGCCGCCTCGCTCTCGCGGACGCTCTCGAGCGAGAGCAGAGGGTTCAACTCTGCCGACTGGATATTCGGATTGTTGCGCAGCGCGAGGTAGATCGCTTCCTTCAGGCTCACGGTCCGGGCGCTGCGGTCGCCGGTCGCGACGTAGCTTTCGGAAATCACGCTCTCCGGCGGCACTTCTTCAGTGGGCGACCATTGATGGACCAGCACGTCGGTTGAGAACTTGGAATGCTCCAGGCGCTTTTGCTCGGCCGGGGGCACGTTGATGTTGGGCGGCGATTGCGAGCTGAGCGGCTGCGCTGCCAGCGGAATCGGACTGTTGATGTCGACGTTGGGGACTTGCAATCTCTCGGTCGGCATCCTGGTGTAAGCGGGCGTGGGCAGCGCTTCCGGCTCCTCCGCTCGCGCGGCCATCGCCGGCCAGACCAGCATCACAGCCAGCACCAAGCGCACAATCACAATGCGTCCTTTGAGAGTCATCGCTAAACCTCCATGAACCGCGACGCAGGCCCGCAGCACTTCGCAAAATTGTGAGCCGCGTGATGCACGCGAGCAAGCACCCATCACTTTGACTAACCACCGTTCCTTGGTCAGGTAACCCGCCGGGCTTTTTTGTCTTTTGGTTCCTCCCCTTCCGAAGTAGGGCTGGCGTCCCGCCGGCCTTTATTGGCCTGTGAGCAATGACCGGCGGGGACGCCGGTCCTACTTCCTGATCAGGAAAGGTGAAGCAAATTCAGTGACTCGGTGAGATCGGCCGGGAACGGCGCTTCAACCCAGATATGGCCCGAGGCGGGCGAATCGAATTCGACCTCGCGCAGATGGAGCCAAAAGCGCTCGGGTGCGAGCAGCGCGAGCGCGGGCCCGCCGTAGAGCGCATCGCCAGCCAGCGGATGTCCCCATGCCGCCAGATGGACTCGAATCTGATGGCGGTTGCCGGTCTTTGGAGTCACGGCCACCAGCGTGAAGCCGCCGGCCCGCGCGATCGGCTCGACAATCGTCAGGGCGGGGCGCGCTTGATGCGTATCCGGCGATTCGTCCCGCTCCAGCGCGATCATCTTGCGATGGTTTTTCGGATGGTGCGCGATCGGCGCCTCGAGCCGCAGCGGCGCGCGCAACTCGCCGGCGACCAACGCCTGGTAACGCCGGCTGATCGCGCCGCTGCGAATCGCCTCGCGCAGCAAGGTGAAGGCGCGGGGTTCGCGCGCGATGATCAGCGCACCTGAGGTGCCGTTGTCGAGCCGATGAACCAGGCCGCCCTCGCGAATCTGATCGCCGGCCAGCGCAACTTCCGGAAAGCGCGCGACCACCGCGTTCATGACCGTGGCGCGTTTGCCGCTAGGCAGCGGATGGCACGGCATCGGCGCGGGCTTGTTGATCACCAATACGGCGTCGTCCTGGAAGAGCACTTCCAACGCCAGTTCGGAATTCGGCTCGATGCCCGGCGCCTGCGTCGGCGTTACGACCTCGACGCTGTCGCCTGCCGCGATTGCCGCCCCTTTCCGGCCGGGGTAGCCGTTGACCCGCACCAGCCCCTGATCGATTAACAATCGCGCGGCCCGGCGCGACGGCGCATAGCCCAAGCGCACCAGATGGATATCGAGGCGCTCGCCGTGCTCGCTCATCGCCGCGCCGCGCGTTGCAATGCGGGCAATCTGGGCGCGGCCCTAATTTTCGGAGAGATTGAGGCGCACCCAACCCTCGATCTGCTCGAAGAACCCGGCGAAGGGATCCTGGTTGGCGGCCGCATGGAAGCAGCACTTGCGCATGTAGTCGAGCGCGCCCGAGTAATGCTCGAACCCCTTGCCCAGTTCTTCAAAGACCAGAAAACCCGGACGGTACAGTGATACGTCGAGCGTCGACACCGCCAAGTACGCGCGCTTGCCCTCTTCCAGGTAGTAGTTGAGATAGCCGCAGCGCTCCACATGCTTGCGGAACAGTCCCGACATGAAGAGCGTATAGTCACCCACGTACTTGCGCAGCGCGCGCTCGCCGATCAGACGCGCCTTCGAGTCGGGCTCGATCTGCGCGAGCATCATCTCGACCACGCTGCTCAGCCGGCGGCCTTCGGCGTTGCGAATCGCCAGCCACCGGTCGGTGTGGCTGAAATCGCTGAGCACCGACGCCACGTACTCGACGATCTGCTGATCGCGCATCCCAAGCTGGCCGAAGCTGCTGCGAATCAGGCCCAGGAAGAAGCCGTTGAGTTTGTCGAGCGGAGATTTTTCGAGCGCCATGATTTTGTCCTTCAGCGGCGCTGACGCCAACGCGGCTGAAAAATATTTAATCCGAGCGGCGGGAAATAAGGCAATACGGAAATCGCCATTCGGAGTGAAATTTTTTCGTGATCGATCCGACGCGAATCGCGCCCGCCGGTCAGCGCTCGCGCGGCGCGAGTGCCAAGCTGCGATCGCGCGCGCATCCGGCGCGAGAGCGGTGTGAGGCAGATCCTCGGCCGCTAGCGGCGGATCATCTTCAGGAGAGTAGGCGATCTCTCCTGAGGTCCGCCGCCGAAATCAGGATTCCGCCCCCGTCTGCCCGCGCGTCCGGTGGTCAGAGCTCTCAGAATAGATCCCCCCGCAGCTCCCCGTTCTGAAACACCACGTACGCTTCGACAGCGCCGGTCGTGGAGATCGTGTCGAGCGGCGACCCCGAGGGCGTCCCATTCGAGCCCAGCGGATACACCCAGATCGTTCCGCTCGATGCGCTTGAGGCATAAACGAACAGCGCGACCGGATTGCTCGAATAATAGACCGGCGGGAACGGGTAAAAAGATGTCGGCTCCAGATTCTGGCCGGCCGGCACCGTTGGGACAAAAGAACCCCCCAACGTCAGTGCTCCGGCGGAGCTGACCAGGTATGCGTAAACGGTCCCTGAAGTCGTATCCAGTCCGTAAGCAAACGGACTCTGCTCGGGGTAGAGACCTGTTACACCGCTGCCGGTCGCCACGCTTCCTGACGACCCGCCAATCGCCCCATTAGAGTTGATCGTGAACTCGTCGATAGTGGTCGAACCGGAGAAAACCCACAGAGTAGGAAGATATGAAAACGCCGCTGCTCCGGAAGGAGCGACGGTATCGCTGAACGGGAATTCCGGCGAACCTGCCAGCGGCATGTTCGAGAGGATCGACCCAACCCCTCCGCTGGAGCTTATCGGATAGACCAGAAGGCTGCCCGAGCCGACATTGAGCGCAGAGTACAGGTTGATCGTGCCTCCGACTCCCAGCCCGAACAGGGTGGAAGGCTCCCAATTGCTGGTCGCCGCCGGCAGAGAGACGGTCGCGTTCGCAGTAAAGGTCCCGTTGGTAGCGATGCTGTACGTATTCAGCGTCTGCGCACTGGGAGAAGTTGCCTCGATGCCGTACGCGAACGTGGGGGTCGTGTCCGGGAACGGGAAAAAATCGAAGGGAGCAGTTACGGTCTGGATGGACGCGCTATTGATCGTCCCGTCGCTGTTGACAGGATATACGGTGATGGTTTCGGAGATCATGCCAGTATCGGTGGCCGTTATGGAAAGAGCCCACACGCCAGTCGGTACCGTCGAGCCTTGCGGGCTGAACGGCAGGATGTCCTCTGCCACTCCCAGCGTCACCGCGGTCGGCGATCCAAGCGTTCCGTCGGACTTGATCGGATACTGCTGAACGATGGTGGATGTGGCAGTACTGGATTGGACCCACAGGATGCTGCTGGTAGGGGCTTGGAGAAATGTGGGCGCGGCGGTTCCCGTCGGAGGAGCGGTCGGAGCGCTGCCAGCCGGAGTCAGCGCCCCGGTCGAGCTTACCGAGTAGCCCCAGATATTCCCGGACGAGTCGAGACCGTAGGCGTGCTTGCCGTCGGGGGTGAATTCGAGCCGAACCATCCCGGTTCCCGACGCCGCCATTGTGGAGAGTGAAGTGGCGCCAGTGGCAAGACTGGTCGTGTACTGGAGGACTTGTGCCGGACTCACTCCTGGCCCGGTGTTGAACACATAGATGCCGGCGGCCTGGACGGCGAAGGGCGTACCGCTCGCAACCGGGGTCGGAGTCAGCGTCGCGGACTTGGGGGTGGGCGTCGGCGTAGTCGCGCTCGGGGTCGGCGTCGGACTCGATCCGGGCGGGGGCGTCGGAGTTGGGGTCGATCCCGATGCGGGCGTGGGAGTCGGACTCGCCACAGGTCCGAACTTCACCGCGGAAAGCTTTACCGTCTGCGGGCTGTTCGATGCGTTATCCTTGATCGTCAGCGTGCCGGTGACCTTGGTCGCCTTTGTACCTTTCGCGCTGGTCGGGCTGAAAGTCACCATTACCTGACACGCGCCGGTGGTGGCCGCCAGAGTTCCCCCGCAATTGTTGTCTGGAGAGAATCCGGCTCCGCTGGTGGTGATTTTGGTTATCGTGATTGCGACTGCGGTGGCGTTGGTAAGAGTCACCGGCAGTTCGCTGGACGTGCCGGCTTGGGTTTTGGGGAAGGTGAGCGATTTCGTCGAGAGCGTCATCTTGCCCTTGGGGGCTTTTTTCGCTGGAGCGACCAAATTGCTCTGCGCGAATATCGCGACCGGCGCCACCAGCATGACAATGAAAGCGGCAACCAGCGCGACTCGAAAACCTCGAGAAAAAGATAGCGCAGTCAACGATCTCATCATTCCTCCCAAAGCACGACAAACGTCAGGTGCTGCTCAACTCAATACGATCTAAATCGGGTCCGCAAGAACAAAGTTAATGATGCGCGCTTACGGCGGGCGTTGCGCTTTCGCCTTGGGCCGCCGGCGCCACAGAGTGGTTGTAGACCGGCGCCTGCTTCCACGCGGCCCACAATACGATCGCGAGCACGATCGCCGCGGTCAGCACGTCGAGAAATCCGGGCGCGGCTGCACCCGAGCGCGCCGCCAGGCGGGTAGTCAGCTTCATGTGGGGCCTTTCAAGATTCATCAGTTAATCGCGCCGGGCGCGATCGCGGTTGCTGCGGAGGCGGGCGCGCGGCGCGATACGCTCGCTCGTCGGGCGCCGCGCCGCTTCATCCCGAACAGGCGGCGCAGCTCGCGCCCGGTGAGCGAGCGATCGCACCTTGCCACCGCCATCGGAGAGCCGGCTGCGACCAGCCGTCCGCCCTCGTCCCCGCCGCCCGGACCGAGATCGATCACATAGTCGGCGTGCGCGATGAATTCCAGATTGTGCTCGATCACCACCACGGTGTTGCCCTCGGCTACCAGCCGCGTGAAGACCTTCAGCAGTTGCCTGATGTCGGTGGAGCTGAGCCCGGTGGTCGGCTCGTCCAGCAGGAACATCCGCGGCAGGTTTTTGCCGCGCGCATCGACCGGGGTGGGCTCGAGATCAGCCAACAGGAACCGCGCCAGCTTCAGGCGCTGCGATTCGCCGCCCGAGAGGGTCGAGGTCGCCTGCCCGAGCTGGATATAGCCGAGTCCCACCGCGGCGAGCGCGTCGAGCTTGCTTATGATCGCGCGATGGCCGCTGAAAAAGGCGCGCGCCTCATCGACGGTCAGTTCGAGCACTTGATCGACATTCTTGCCGTTGAACTTGATCGCGAGAATATGGCTCTGGAAGCGGCGTCCGTCGCAGGCCTCGCATTTGACTTCGAGGTCGGCCATGAAATGCATCTCGACCGTGACCGTGCCCGTACCCTGGCATCGTTCGCAGCGGCCGCCTTTGACGTTGAACGAGAACTGGCGCGCCTTGATTCCCATCCGGCGTGCGTCGGCGCCGCGCGCGAACAGGGCGCGGATATGGTCGTAAATCTTGAGATACGTCGCCGGATTGGAGCGCATCGAGCGTGCCGGCAATTCCTGTCCCATATGAACGATGTCGCCGATCTGGCCCAGGCCGTCGATTCGTTCACATTCGCCCGCTTCGCTGGCCGCTGCGCCGCTATGGCGCAGCCAGTTGTTGTACAGCACGTCTTCGACCAAGGTCGATTTCCCGGAGCCTGATACGCCGGTTACGCACACCAGGCGTTGCAATGGAATCCAGACTTCGAGGTTCTTCAGATTATGCTCGCGCGCGCCGGCGATTCGCACTCCAGGCTCGCGCTTGATGAAGCGGCGCTGGCGCGCCATCGCTCTCATCAGGAGCACCCGCCCCGGTGTGGTCAGTGAGCCATTGAGCCTCGCGGCGTCGGGCACTGCGGCGCTCAAGACCGCACCGCCGTCGCGTCCTCCGCCGGGGCCCAGCTCGACCACGAAATCGGCGCCGGTAATCGTGGCCGGATCGTGCTCGACTATCACGATTGTGTTGCCGAGGTCGCGCAGATGGCGCAGCACCTTGAGCAGCCGGACGGTATCGCTCGCATGGAGTCCGACGGTCGGTTCGTCGAGCGCGTACATCGTGCCGGTCAGACGACTGCCGAGCGCGCTGGCCAGATGGATCCGCTGCGCTTCGCCGCCCGAGAGCGTGCGCGCCTGCCGCTCCAGCGTCAGGTAGCCAAGGCCGACTTCGTTGAGATAGCCGGCCCGATGCGTAAGCTCGCGGAGCACGGTCCCGGCCCGCGCTCGCAGCTCGGGACGCGCAGCCAGCTCGTCGAGCCATCCCGCGAGGTCGCGCACCGGCAATTGCCCGGCTTCCGCGATCGTCATCCCGCTGACGCGCACGTTGAGCGCTTCGGGCTTAAGGCGCGAGGCGTGGCAGGCCGGGCATGGTACGAAGCGCCGATATCTCGCGAGCAGAATTCGCACGTGGGTCTTGTAGCGCCGCCGCTCGAGCCATCGAAAGAAGCCCCGGACGCCCGGCCATCGCTCGTCGTCTTCTTCTATCGGGCCGTTCTCGCCCTCGACCAGCCAGGCGCGTTCCTCGTCGCTGAATTCGCGATACGGCACGCTGGTCCGCACGCGCTTACGCCGCGCGCACTTGAGCATCCAGTCCTGCATCTCGCGATACGCGGGCGTCTGCCACGGCGCGATCAATCCCTGGCGCAGCGAGAGATTCGGATTGGGAATCACCTTCTTCAGATCGAGCTCGACGATCCGGCCAAATCCTTCGCATTGCGGGCACGCGCCGAGCGGACTGTTGGGCGAGAACAGCGTCGGCGCCGGCTCGGGGAACGCGCTGCCGCATCGCGAACAGTTGAACCTGCGATCGAAGTCCAGCGTCGAAAGCGCCCGCGTGTGGCCGTTGTCGCGCTCGACGCGCACGGCACGGGCGCGTCCCGAACCGAGATAGAAACCTTTCTCGATAGCCTCGCGCACGCGGCTCTCCGCACCGTCGCCGGCCGTAATCGAAAGCCGATCCACGACCACCATCAGCGGACTGACGGCGCTCGCCGGGTCGCCCTGCGCGGCGAAATCGGCGGTCTCGACCAGCGCGCCGTCGCGGTACAGCCGATGGTATCCGTTCTGCGACAGGTAGGCGGCCACCTCGGCCAGCGATCGCGATCCGGCCTCGAAGGGCGCGGTGAAGATATACATCCCGGGCGCGGCGAGCACGCGCTGCGCCGCGCTCTCCACGCTGTCGCGCGTCACCGCTAGGGCGCATCGCGGACAAGTGGTTACCCCGACCGTCGCGAAGAGCAGGCGCAAGTAGTCGCTGATCTCGGTGACCGTCCCGACCGTCGAGCGCGCGTTCTTGATACTGTTTTTCTGGCGCAGCGCGAGCGCGGGCGGAATGTCCGAAATCGAATCGACATCCGGCCGATCGATCCGTTCCAGGAACAGCCGGGCGTAGGTCGAGAGGCTTTGCACGTAGCGCCGTTGTCCTTCGGCGTAGAGCGTGTCGAAGACCAGGCTCGATTTGCCCGAGCCGGACACGCCGGTGACGACGGTCAGCTTGCGATGCGGGATGTCAAGCGAGACGTTCTTGAGATTGTGGGTGCGGGCGCCCCGGATACTGATTGCGCGCTCCAAGACTGCTTTCCCCGCGCCGATACGATGCGGCCTCAGTGAGGGTCGGTTAGCGGGCGCGCCTTTTTCTTGCGCTCGCCCGGAAATTCGGCGGCCGTTTGCGCATACAAGTCGGCCAAACGACGGTCAAATTCGGCTTGCAGGCGGTTGGCTTCGGCCCGCTTCTGCTCGTCGGGCAGGGCGGTGAGCTTGCCCAGCTCCTCCTCGAGCTTCTGCATCAGCCGGTTGCGCTCGATCATGTAGCGGTAGCCATCCATAGAGGCTCCAAGTAGGCTCGCGTAGCGCGAAATTCCAAAACATTTGATTATAGGCTATTGTGTCGTGCCCGAACAATGTCGCGGCAATTTCGGGTAGTGCTCTAATTCCGGGCGGGTGGGCTAGTAGCGGCGATTCAGAATCAAGAATCTTCGCGTGTTAGGATGGAATCAGGATGACCGGACAGTGTTTCTGCGGAAGCGTCGCCTTCGAGTTCGACGGTCCGACCACTAATATTGAGATCTGCCATTGTTCGCGATGTCAACGCGCGACCGGCTCCCCGTTCGCCGCGGAATTCCGCGCGCGTGCGGAGAAGTTTCGCTGGCTCCGAGGCGAGGAACTGATCTCATTCTTTGACGCACCGATCCTTCGCGAGCCTCCTGCATATCGCAGGTCCTTCTGCAAAACCTGCGGTTCGACAGTGCCCTCCGTCTTCGCGGGAAATCCAGTCGTAGCAATACCTACGGGACTGGTCGATGGTAGCGTTCCCGCGCGCGCGGCAGACCACATCTGGGTGGGCAAGAAGGCAAATTGGCTGAATCTCCGCGAGATCGGCACGCTACCGGAATATGAGGGCGATCCAGCCCCGGAATCCAGCGCCAGGCTGCTCGAACCGCTGAAACTTAAGTAGCGCTGTGGTCGATTGACTCCGAACCAACGCTAATAGCCCGCTCACAGGGAATTAGAGCACTACCGAAATTTCGGGACCCGTCGAGTGATGAATCAGCTAATCGAGCCGGACGTGGCTTCGCGCGTCAATCCCCTGCGCGCACCGTTGCCGATCGAGGGCTTGGCGCACGGATTTTTCGGCCGTCTCGGCGGCGTCAGCCGAGGCCCGTTCGCAAGCTTGAATCTATCTTACTGCGTCGGCGATGAAGCCGCGGCCGTCGATCGCAACTGGCAGATCGTGCGCGAGTCGATACCGGCCGGCGCCGTGATCGCGAGGCTGAATCAGGTTCACGGCGCGACGGTGCATCAGGTCGGCGCCGGCTACGACGGCGCGCGCCTGGAAGGTGACGGCTTGGTCACCGCATCGCCGGGAATCCTCTTGACGGTTCTGACCGCCGATTGCGTTCCCATCCTGATGGTCGATGCGCAGCGCGGCATCGCCGCCGCGCTCCACGCCGGATGGCGCGGCACGCTGGCGAATATCACCGAGGCCGGGGTCGCCGCGATGGTCGCGCTCGGCGCGACGCCGGCGGGAATCCGCGCCGCGCTCGGCCCATCCGTTGGACCGTGCTGCTTCGAGGTGGAACAGGAATTGGCGGATCGATTCGCCGATCGCTTCGCGAACGCCGGGCGCCATATCCGCTCCGGCCCGCCCGGCAAGGCCTTCATCGACTTGCACGGCATGCTCCGCGACCTGCTCGGGCGTTGCGGCCTCGATCCGGCCGCGATCGCAAGCCTCGGACCGTGCACGCGATGCGCCAGCGACCGCTATTTTTCCCGCCGCGCCGGCGGTGGCAGCATCACCGGCCTGCAACTCAGCTATATCGGCTTTGCCACTGAGAGCGGCTCATGACCCGTCCGCGCAAAACCACCAAATCGGCGCAAGGCCGCGTGATCGCGAAAGTGCGCAAACCGATCGCGCCGCCGTCGCGAATCGAGCCCGACACCACGAAATATCGCCGCGCCCTCGAGCGCGCCCGGACGCGCCGCGAACCGGAGTCGTCGTGATGCACTCGCCAGTTAAACCGCCGGTCAAAGTCGGGCTCCTCGGCGCGGGACTGATCGGGCAAACCCACTCCCTGATGCTCAAGCAGGTTGCTGAGAGCACCGAGGGCGCCGTCCGCGTGGTCGCGACTTACGATCCGGTCGCCGCGCAGGCCGAGCGAATCGCCTCGCACTGGCCGGAATCAAAGGTCGCGCCGTCGCCCCAGAGCATCTATAGCGACGCCGGCGTCGACGCGGTCTGGATCTGCACTCCCACCCGGTTCCATCGGGAGTTGTGCCTGGGCGCGGCGCGCGCGGGCAAACACGTCTTTTGCGAAAAGCCGCTAGCGATGAACGCACCCGAAGCGGGGCAGATGGAAGACGAGCTCAGGTCCGCCAACGTGATGAGCCAGGTCGGACTCGTGCTGCGCTTCTCGCCGGTTTACACGGTGATTCGCGACTTGCTGCGCGAGCGCGCGATCGGCAAGCTGCTTACCGCAACGATGCGCGACGATCAGGACTTTCCGATCCGCGGCGCCCATGACAGCGCGTGGCGCAACGATCCGCGTCTCACCGCGGGCGGGACTTTGATCGAGCACAGCGTGCACGATTTCGATCTCTTCACCTGGATTTTCGGTCCGGTGATCCGGCTGTTCTGCGCCCAGCACAATTTCAACGGCGCGCCGGGAGTGGAGGATTTTGCCGCCAGCCAGCTCGAATTCGAGGCCGGCTTCTGGGGCCAGATGACCTCGGTGTGGCATCGGATGATCGGCCGCCCGAGCAATCGCCATTTCGAGGTGTTCGCCGAAAACATCTTTATCGCCACCGATCACGACACGTTGGGTCCGATCGTCGTGCAGCGGAGCGACGGCCCTGAAGAGACTATCGCGGCGGAAGAGGTGCTCGACCGCTTCGAGAAGCTGATTCTGGCCGAGCGGCCTTATCTGCGGACGCTGGGAGGCTGGCTGGCCGTGCCTTATGCGGTCGAGGATGCCATATTCGTGGCGGCGCTTCTGGGCCAATGCGAGCCCGACCCGGATTTCGCCGCCGGCGTGGCCGCGCAACGGCTGGTCGAGGCGGCTTACGAATCGGCCCGGCTGGGTATCGCGGTGGCGCCCGGAAGGTGATGTTTCACTTCAGCTTTATCAATAGACTATCGGGGTACAGATGATCAGTTTCGAACTAAGCGAAGAGCAGCAGATGATCCGCGACATCGTGGGCGCTTTCGCCCGCGACGAGGTACGGCCCGCGGCGCGTCCCGCCGATGAGCAGGGCCTGATTCCGCAAGCATTGGTGGCCAAGGCCTGCGAGCTGGGCCTCGTGCGCAGCGCGATTCCCGAGCAATTCGGCGGCGACGGCGACGCGCGCTCGGCGGTAACCGGCGCCGTGATCGCGGAGGAACTCGCCTACGGCGACCTCTCGGTGGCGATCGATGTCCTCGCGCCGCGGCTGTTCGCCTTTCCGCTAATCGAGATGGGCACCGCCGACCAGCAGAAGCGCTATCTTCCACGGCTGAGCAAACCCGAATTCGTCGCTGCGACCGCGGCCGTGATGGAGCCCAAATTCGATTTCGACCTCAATGCGCTGGCGACCGTCGGCCAAGCTCGCAACGGTGGCTTCGTGCTCGATGGCGCCAAGTGCTTCGTCCCGCTGGCCAAGGAGGCCGACGCAATGCTGGTGTTCGCCGCCTCCAAGCCGGATGCGGGCCTAGCCGGCGTCAACGGATTTATCGTCGAGCGCGGCGCCGGCGGCCTCACGATCGGCGAGCGCGAAAAAAATATGGGCCTCAAGGGCGTCGCCACCTACGAGCTCGCGCTCAAGGGATGCCGGCTCGGACCCGAGGCGCGGCTGGGCGGCGAGCGCGGATGCAACTTCACCCGGCTCACCAGCCAATGGCGCGTGGCGATGGCCGCGATGGCAGTGGGAGTCGCGCGCGCGTCGTTCGACTACGCCCGCGACTATGCCAAGGAGCGCAAGGCCTTCGGCGTGCCGATCGCCACCAAACAGGCGATCGCCTTCATGCTCGCCGACATGGCGATAGAAATCGATGCGTCGCGCCTGCTGGTATGGGAAGCGGCGTGGCATCTGGACAAGGGCGAGGATGGCCTCCAAGAGAGCTATCTGGCCAAGAACTACGCGGCGGCCGCGGCGCTGAAGATCGCCGACAACGCGGTGCAGGCGCTGGGCGGACATGGTTATATCCGGGAGCATCCGGTCGAGATGTGGCTGCGCAACGCGCGCGGCTTCGCGACTCTCGACGGGCTGGCCACGGTTTAGAGCGAATTCCGAACGAAGCAGATTCCGCAGATTGCGCGACGGAGAGAATTTGATGATCGACTTCGAATTGGAACCTCAGGTAGCGGGCCGCTTGCAGATGTACCACACGATCGCGGAGCAGATGGTGCGCCCGATCTCGCGCGAGTATGACGAGCGCGAGCACGACAAGCCCGTGCAGTTCTGGGAGACGATGTGGTCCGCGTCGCACGCAGCCGACATCACCATCGGCAAGGACAGCTCGGAGGCCAAACGCGAAGGCGGCGCGCGTCCGCTGCGCACCCTCCATACGATCCTGAGCACCGAGGAGTTGTGCTGGGGCGACGCGGGACTGTTCCTTTCGATCCCCAATCCCGGTCTGGGCGGCGCGGCCGTAATGGCGGCCGGCACGCCGCAGCAGAAAGAGCGCTTCCTCAAGCGCTTCCGCGAGGGCAAGCCCAAGTGGGGCGCGATGGCGATCACGGAGCCCGGATGCGGCTCCGATTCGGCCGCCGTCACCACCACCGCGACCCGCGTCGGTGACGACTGGGTAATCAACGGCACCAAGATTTTCTGCACCGCCGGCGAGATGGCGGCCAAGTCCGAGGGCTTTATCGTGGTCTGGGCGACGGTCGACAAAAGCGCCGGTCGCGCCGGTATCAAGCCCTTCGTCGTCGAGCATGATACGCCCGGCATGACGGTCACGCGCACCGAGAACAAGCTTGGGATTCGCGCATCTGACACCGCCGCGATCGTGTTCGACAACTGCCGCGTGCCGTTCGACCATCTGCTGGGATCGCCCGAGGTCCGGCCCGAGGGAGGCTTCAAAGACGTGATGGCGACCTTCGACGCGACCCGCCCGATCGTGGCCGCGATGGCGCTGGGTGTCGGTCGCGCCGCGCTCGATTACGTGCGCGACTTCCTGAAACAACAGAACGTGCCGGTTCGCTATGGAATCTCGCCGCACAAGCTGGCCGCGATCGAGCGCGACTTCATGGACATGGAAGTCAACCTCAAAGCCGCGCGGCTGCTGACCTGGCGCGCCGCCTGGATGCTCGACATGGGCAAGCACAACAACCTCGAAGCCTCGATGGCCAAGGCCAAGGCCGGCCTCGCGGTGACGCACATCACGCAGAAGGCCGTGGAGATCATGGGACCGGCCGGCTATTCGCGCCGCGAGCTGGTGGAAAAATGGATGCGGGATGCGAAGATCAATGACATCTTCGAGGGCACGCAGCAGATCAACATGATTATCGTGGCGCGGCGAATCCTGGGCTACAACAGTAAGGAATTGAATTGACGCGCCTGGGGCGTCAACTCATCGGGTTCGCGCGCCCCTACGCCAGGCCGTCGACCGAAACGCGGCGGCTCAAGAAGCGCCAGCGCCCGCCGGCCTTGTGCAGCTCGTCCTCGTAGCGGCCGACCGCAGAAAGCCCGGTCTTTCCGAATTTGGAGTGATAGTAGGCGAGGTAGCAGCCGCCCTTGGCGCGATCGCCCTCGATCTCGAAGTGTACATTGGTGACTATGTGGCGCGCCTGCGCGCCGCCGAGCGATTCCTTGTATTTCTTGACGAACTTGCAAAGTCCCTCGCGGCCGGCGTGCTGCCCGAAGCGCTGGCTCTCAAAGGTTCCGTCTTCGGTGAAGCAATCGATCCATTCGTCGTAGCGTCCGCTGTCAAGCGTAATCGCGTAGAGCGTATAGAGATCACGAATCTCTTCCCGGTCTTCCAATGTTCCGCGCGCGGTTTCCACTGATCTGCTCCGGCGTTCCTGGTAGCTCTGGTAGCTAGTGTCCTGAGTCGAAAGTTCCTGCACAAACTCGTCTGGTTTGTAAGCCCTCTCCCGCAAGCCGGGAGAGGGCTCAGACAGTTTCATCGCACTTCCAACTCAGGACACTAGATTACACCCGATTCCCGCAATCGCGCGACGTCGTCCCAACTGTAACCCAGCTCTTCGGTCAGAATCAGTTCGGTATGCTCCCCGAGTTCGGGCGCGGCGCCGCGCGGGTTTCCCGGCGTCCTGCTGAAGATCACCGGCGTTCCCACGACCTTGGTCTTCCCCAGCGCCGGATGCTCGTAGTCGACGATGTAGTCGTTGGCGATTATCTGCGGATCGTTGGGCAGGTCGGCGACCGAATTGACGATCCCGAAAATGAAATCGCCGCCGGCCTTGAGAATTTTGAGCCACTCTTCGCGCGGCTTGCTCGCAAACGTGCGATCGAGGATTTCGATCAACGCCCGCGCGTTCTGGCCGCGCGCGCGAAGCTCCTTGAAACGCGCGTCGTCGATCAGCTCGCCGAGGCCGAGCGCGATGCAGAAGTCCTTCCAGTAGCGATCCGATTGCAGCATCGAGAGACACAGCCACTTGCCGTCGGCGCATTGATAGTGGTTCCACAGCGGGTTGAAGGCCGCCTCTCGCGCCACGCGCGGCATCTCCCAGCCCATCATCGCGCGCGAGGCGACGTTGAGTCCCTGCAGCATCGTCATCGAGCCGAGGTGAGAAACGTCGATTTCCTGGCCGATGCCGTAGCGCTCACGCGCGAGCAACGCGGTGACGATGCCGAAGGCGAGCATGATCGCGCCGCACTGATCGGCGATTCCGCCGGTTATGTAGGTCGGCGGCAGGTCGGGTCCGCCAATCGCGTTCATGATTCCGGAGCGGCCTTGCCCGAGGTAATCGAATGAGGGATCGCCGCTCTCGGGTCCCTTGGGGCCGTAGCCGGAAGCGCTCGCATAGATGAGGCGCGGATTGTGCGCGCTGAGCGCCTGGTAATCGAGCCCGAGCCGCGCGGCCACACCTTGCCGGAAGTTCTGCAGGAACACATCGCTCCTGGCCGCCAGCTTGTAGATGATCTCGCGCGCCTGCGGCTTCTTGAGGTCCAGCGCCAAGCTCCGCTTGTGGCGATTGTTGGCCTCGAAGTAGAAGTTGCGCGCGGCCTTGTAGGTCGAGCCACCGGCTACCGCGAGGATCCATCGCGCCGGATCGCCGCTTTCGCGCTCCTCGAGCTTGATCACCTCGGCGCCCAAGTCCGCCAGCATCACGCCGGCCACCGGGCCCTGCTGCCAGATAGTCCAATCGACAACCCGAATTCCCTTGAGCGGAGCGTCCATATGCTAATCCCGAATAGAGATTGAAATTCAAAGCCGTATATATCACAGGATTCCGTGAAGTGGCGCACGATACTGCGCTGCTTGTCACGGCCTGGATTGCGCCGCGGCGAACTTTCGTATGACGATAGCGGTGCCGATGCTTCGCTACCTAGTCAACTTTCTCTATCCGCCGCGATGCGCCGCGTGCGACGCGCGACTGCCGATCGAAGCCGGCCGGCGCGTATGCGAACCGTGCCTGATGCGAATCGAGCGGCTCAGCGAACCGCTATGCGAGAAGTGCGGGATGCCGTTCGATGAGCGCGACGACGATCGTGGCGGAGTCTGCGCGCGCTGCGTCCTGTCGCCCCCGAGATTCCGCCTCGCGCGCGCGGCCGCGCGCTATCGCGCGAGCGCGGAAGATGAGGGCGGCACGCTCGCCTCGATGGTGCGCCGCCACAAATACGGTCTCGACCAGTCGTTGGGGCGCGCACTCGCGGAGTGCATCGGGCCGGAGTTGCCGCTGCACGGCGCCGCGTATGATCTGGTGATTCCGGTCCCGCTCCATCGGGCACGGCTGCGATGGCGCGGGTTCAATCAGGCCGCGCTACTCGCCGGCGAGGTCGCTCGGCGGCTGGATTGCCGCCTCGACGTGACAACCCTGATCCGGACCAAACCGACCGCTCCCCAGACCGCGCAAGACCTCGATACCCGCCGCCGCAATGTGCGGCGCGCTTTTACCGTCAAGCGCCCCGGCGCGATCGCCGACCGGCATGTGCTGCTCGTGGACGACGTGATGACCACCGGCGCGACGGCCGACGAATGCGCCCGCACGCTGCTCGCGGCGGGTGCGCGCGCGGTCGACGTCTTCACCCTGGCACGCGCGCTATGACCGCCGACGATCGCGCAGATTGGGACGAGCGCCATCGCGAACGCCACGTTCCCGGCGAGCCCGAGCCCTTCCTGCTCGAGATGCTCCCGCTATTGCCGCGTGGCATGACGCTGGATATGGCAGCCGGGCGGGGACGCAACAGTCTCGTGCTGGCGCGCACCGGCAGGACCGTCGTCGCGCTGGATTACTCGGAGACCGGCCTGCGCATGCTGACTCAATCGGCGCGTCCGCAGGGGCTGCCGATCTGGCCGGTGGTCGCGGACGCGGCCAGCTTTCCGCTCGGCGAGCGGCGCTACGACGCTATCGTGAACATCAACTTCCTGGAACGCGAATTGTTCGGAGCTTTCAAGGCAGCGCTCAAGGAAGGCGGCGTGCTGCTGGTCGACACCTTTATGGTCGGCCAGGCCGCGCTGGGCCATCCACGCGACCCGCGCTTCCTGCTCGGCCGCTACGAGTTGATGGAACTGCTCGAGGGAATCGAGGTCCTGCGCTATCGCGAGGGACTGGTGACGTATCCCAACGGGACCAAGGCTTCGCGAGCGTCGGCGGTGGCGCGCCGGAATCGATGACGGATTGGACAGCGGTCGCGCCGTGCGCAAAAATCACGTAGGGATTTGCTGTGGCAAAAGTTGAACTCTACACCACCACTTCTTGTCCGTTCTGCGTGCGCGCCAAGGCCCTGCTGCGGACCAAAGGCGTGGAATTCGACGAGATCGACGTGACCGACGATGACGACCTGCGCGAGAAAATGACCGAACTGGCGGGCGGACGCCGTACCGTGCCGGAGATCTTCATCAACGGCCAACTCGTCGGCGGATACGAAGAACTGCGCGCGCTCGATAAGGCGGGCCAACTGGACCGGATGATCGCTGAGCCCGGATAGCGAATCATCCCGACGATCAGGCTCGCGCGATGCGAGCCCGGCGACCCGGCCGAACCGATTCGTCACTCGGTCGGCGACGCCACCAAGCCTTCGTTCATGTGATGCATCGCCTCGCGATCGCTTGACGATTCGAACTGGATCGCCTGGGCGTTCACGGTCATCAGCGTGCCGTCGCTCGATACGTCGCTGTGGGCCTTGATAACCGCATCGACCTGGTCGGGGTACTTGGTGTTCGCCATGCTCTTCAACTTTTCGTTCATCTTGTGAGCATCGATGGCGTCGGCGACGTTTTCTGGATCGATCTTCTCGCTGTACGTCAAGTCGCCCAAGACCTTGTAGGGTTTACCTGCCGGAGCGTCGTCAGGCGTGACGAAGATGTGCGCGATGTCCATGTGCTGGACGAACTCCTCCTGCTTCTGCGCCTGGGCCGCGCGCTGGGCCTGAATCGCCGCGCAGGCGGACAGACTGAACGCCAGAAAAAGAGCAACCAATTTCGACAGATGCGACCGCATGACTAGCCTCGCGAGGGTAATTCTTTCGGGACGCGATTATAGCGCACCTCCTGCTAAAGTCTATCCAGATCAGCGCCTGTGCGCCAAATTCACCTCGACTTTCGACCGGCGGGCGCTATCGGTAGCTGCGCTGCGCTTTTGCTAGGCTCGTTGCGTGACCAGATTCGGTGTCTGCTTCCTGATGGTTTTCGGACAACTGGCCTTCGGTGGGACGCTCGCCCTTGCGATCCCGCCGTTCTTCAAGGTCGAGCGGGGTTTCTACAAATCGACCGGCGCGGTCTACCTGGGCGCGGGCCTGACCAGCGCGATTGGTCTCGCCTTCCTGGCCCACCGTGGCGACCATCCGGGCTCGCCTCCGGCGGCGTCGCTGTGGGCGCTGAGCGCGCTGTGGGCGCTGTTCTGCGTCGTGCTCGCCCTGTACCTCTTCACGCTGTGGACCGACAACGGCCTGGTGCGAGCGCGGGCATATACATGCACCCTCGCGCTCGGCCTGGTCGCGGTGCTGGCCAACGCGCTGACACTCCGGCCGGCGGCCTTCGGTATTGTCGGATCGATCGCCTACGGCATGACCGCGGTCACCTCCGCGATGGTGCTGGGATTCGCCAGCGGCGCGATGATGTTCGGCCACTGGTACCTGATCGATCCGAACTTGCCCGTGGATTACCTGCGTTCGCTGGTGCGGGTGTTGGGCCTCGCGCTGGTCGGCGACCTGGTCGTGCTTGGCCTCGCGATGGCCGCGTTGGCGCTTTTCGGCGGCGGCGGCGCTGCTGCGGTGCGCGATCTGGCCTCGTCCGACCTGACGGTCCTGATCTTTCGTCTGCTGGTTGGTCCAGCGGCGTCGCTGGTGCTGGCCTGGATGTGCTGGCAAACGCTCAAGATCCCGCAAACGATGGCCGCTACCGGACTGCTCTATATAACGGTGATGTCAGTGCTGGTCGGCGAGCTGCTGGGCCGCTTCATCCTGTTCCGCACCAGCGTCCCGCTGTGAGCTTACGGTCTCACCTCCGCAGGCAGACGCGCCAGTATCGCATCGAAGAGTTCGCGCGCAAGGCGGAGAGCCTCTTTAGCTTGATCAATCGAGGGATTCGGCAAATCGGCGGGATAGCGGGGCTCAACAGCATACACGCTAATCGGGGCAACCCGATTCGAAACGTCTTCAAGTGTCCCGTCAATGTCGGCGCACTCTCTCCCCAGACGCTGGAGGTCATGGGTCTTGCCGAATATACGACTGTTCCAAAGTAGAAAAGCCTTCAGTGATTTTTCCGCGGCCTGCTGCGCATGGAATGCGGCTAGCGACGCAAATGGCGGATCGGCCTGAAGCAGTACTTCAGCGCCTCGAAGATCCTCCAGCGCTTTTCTGAGCCAGGCCTGCGTCTCCTCGTTCAGTTCTGGATCATCCGGCATACAACATTTTTCCCTCCCGCATGACCGTGGCGGGAAGAGAAGCGATCACGTGGAGACGCGAATCGAAATACTGTTTGGTGCAGACCACGACGTCGGTGGCCGCGCCAATTCCCCACAGGCGTTCGTACCCCAGCCGGCCTCGCCGCCGATCCTCGGGCGCGTCGTCGGGCACCACGATCAGCAAATCGTAGTCGCTGTCCGGGCCGTCCTCGCCGCGCGCCTTGGAGCCGAACAGGTAAATTGCACGTGGCTGGTAGGCCTCCACCAGTCGGCGCACGATCTCGGCGAGCACTAAATCACGCTCGAGAATTTCGGTTTGCAGACTGGCGCCCATCGTGGTTCCTCGCCTGCTCGAATCATAGCATAGCGCACGCTTTGTTTACGGCGCCTTTCTGCGAATGCCCGGCCATGATAGCGGTAGAACGTGGCTGACGATTTCGACAGCGAGCGCTTTCCGGGCAATTTCTATCAGGGGATAATCGTGCGCCTGGACCGGGCGCGCGGCAAAGGGATGGTGCGCTCGAATCGCGGCCGTGACATCTCGTTCGAGTTCCCATTCGTCACCGTGGTCGGCGCGGGAATTGGCGGCAGGATGCCGGGAATCGAGCTGCTCAAGGAAGGCGAACGGGTCGGCTTCGACGTCGGATGGACCTCGAGCGGATTGCGCGTGACGACGATCAAGCCGCTCGAACATATCGACGCGCCGGCTTGAACGGGGCGCGGCTATTTCCTGCGCAGCTGCATCATCCGCCACATCCTGACACCTAGCGGGAACATCTCGCCGAGCACTTCGTAACCCGCCCTGGTGTAGTAGGCGACGTTGGCCTCGGTCGCAGTTTCGAGGTAAACGCCCGCGACAGTGCTCCGCTCGGCGGCCAAGTCCCGAAGATGGTCCAGCAAAGCGATTCCGAAGTGCCGCCGTTGATAGTCCGGCTCGACCCCCAGCAGATTGAGATATACGTGCGGTTCCTTGGGCCGATTGCGGAACAGCGTGTCGGCCAGCCGCAGCGCGCGCCGGATACCGCCGAAACCCACCGCGGCCCTCAGCCTCGGCAATTCGCCGAGACCACTTAGCATCGTTGCGCCCATCGACGGTACGCCCGGTCCCTCGATTACTGCCGCGGCTACCACCGCGTCTTTCTCCACGATTCCAAGCACCGGCTGGCCAAGGCGCCGATTGATATTGATCGCGACCATGAAGAGCTGGCCGATTCGCCGGGCGCGCTCCTGCGGTTCGTTGACGTCGGGAAGAATACCCCAAATCGTCGGATCGTTGACGAAGGCGCGTCCCAGCGCCAATGCCGCCTCCGGATATTGCTCCGCAAAGAGCGGAAAGATTTTGGGCTGATTCAACTAGGCTCTCCGAATTCCGAATCTCACCCTCGCTTCTTCGAGCGGGATGGTGATCGGGTTTTGATTTTCATCGAGTGAGCACGCGCTTGACCGCGTCGCGCCACCCGTCGATTAGCTTGCCGCGCTCTTCCGCGTCCATCTTGGGCTTGAACACACGATCGGTCTTGCGCAGGCCCGCGAGATTGTCCTCCGAGGCCCAGACGCCGGTTGCCAGTCCAGCCAGCATCGCAGCTCCCAGCGCGGTGGTCTCGGCGAGCTTCGGCCGCCGGACCGGCAGGTCGAGCACATCGGCCTGGAACTGCATCAGGTAGTCATTGGCCGACGCGCCGCCGTCGACGCGCAGCTCCTTCATCCGCGCGCCGGTATCGGCCTCCATCGCGAGCAGCACCTCGAGCACCTGGTAGGCGATACTGTCCAGCGTCGCGCGCACCACGTCCTCGCGCGTGGTCCCGCGCGTGATCCCCAGTATCGCGCCGCGCGCGCCGCTGTCCCAATAGGGGGCGCCGAGTCCGACGAAAGCGGGTACCACGTAGGGATGATCACGCTGCCGGCTTTTGCGTGCCATCAAGAGAGTCTGCGCGGCCGTATCGATCAGCTTAATTCCGTCGCGAAGCCACTGCACCGCGGCGCCCGCGATAAACACCGAACCCTCCAGCGCATAGGCCGGCTCGCCATGCGCCGCCAACGCCGCAGTCGTGAGCAGGCGGTTTCGCGATCGGACCGGTGCGGTCCCGGTATGCATCAACAGGAAGGCGCCGGTGCCGTAAGTCGATTTGGCGTGGCCCGAATCAATGGCGCCCTGTCCGTAGAGCGCCGACTGCTGATCGCCGATCGCGGCGCCGATCACTATCGGGCGCTCGCCGATCGTCCCGACCGCCGCCTCGGCCAGAGGCCCGCGTGAGCTGACGGGTTCGGGCAGCATCTCGACGGGCACGCCCAGCATCTCGAGCATCGCCGCGTCCCAAGTCCGTTGCTCGAGATTGAACAACATCGTGCGCGACGCGTTGGTGTAATCGGTCACGAAGGCGCCGCCGCGCGACAGCTTGAAGATGAGCCAAGTCTCGATCGTGCCGAAGCACAGGGCGCCGCGCGCGGCGCGCTTGCGCAAACCCGGGTTCCGGTCGAGCATCCACTTGAGCTTGGTGCCGGAAAAATATGGGTCGAGAAGCAAGCCGGTGCGGGCGGTGACTTCGGCTTCGCGCTCACGCAATTGGTCGCAGATTTCCGCGCTGCGGCGGCATTGCCAGACGATCGCGCGGCCGATCGGGCGGCCGGTGCTGCGTTCCCATACCACGAAGGTTTCGCGCTGATTGGTTATTCCGATCGCGCTCAGGTCGCGAGCCCGCAGCTTCGCGGCGGCGAGCGCGATTTTGCTTTGGCGGACGACCGAGCGGTAGATTTCCTCGGGATCGTGCTCGACCCATCCGGCGCGCGGATAGTATTGGCGGATCTCTCCGTAGGCGCGTCCACGAATCCGTCCACTCTGATCGAGGACGAAGACCGTGGTGCCAGTAGTGCCCTGGTCGATCGCGAGGACCGTATCCGCCATCCGCAGCGTTGCCTCCGTGTTACGGCCTGGAGATGAAACCATAGACGAAAAAGGATTCGTAGTAGAGGGTCTCCGCGCTATAATCCGGCCAGGGTACGGGGCTCTTCAAAAAAGGTATGGGGCACTGTGCAATCAGGCAGTGCCTGCGCCGACTTGTCTCGTGTCAGTCGGGTCGCCATGATAGGCGCGCTTGATGACAGGCGCGCTTGGCGGAAAAGGGGTTGAGGGCGCAGATGCGCATGAGCCAGCCGGTTGAGAGCAAAAACGATCTGATCGGCCATATCCGCAGCGGCGCCAAGCCGCGCAAGGATTGGCGGGTCGGCACCGAGTACGAAAAGATCGCGGTCTCGGCTCGCGACGGCCGCGCCCTGCCCTTCTCCGGTCCCGGCGGCGTCGAGCAGGTGTTGCGGCGGCTGGCGGAGCGCTTCGGATGGATTCCCGACGAGGAGCACGGCCGCATCATCGGGCTCAAGGGCGAGCGCGCCGCGATTACGATCGAGCCCGGCGGGCAGATCGAGCTGTCCGGCGAGCAATGCGAGACCATCCACTGCGCGCATCACGAATTCACGCAGCACGTCGATCAACTGATGGAGGTCGGCCACGAGCTGGACGTGACGCTGCTGGGGCTGGGGATGCAACCGGTGAGCACGATCGCGGAAATCGAGCTGCTGCCTAAGGATCGCTACCGGATCATGTACCCCTACATGGCGCGCAAGGGCCGGCTCGGCCAGCGCATGATGAAGCAGACCGCAGGCGTGCAATCCAATCTGGATTTCGGCGACGAACGCGATGCGATGCGCAAGCTGCGCGTCAGCATGGGCCTGGTGCCGCTGGTCTACGCGATGTTCGCCAACTCCCCCCTCAGCGGTGGCGATCTTAACGGCTACCAAACCTTCCGCGGCCATATGTGGACCGACACCGACCGCGATCGATGCGGCGTACTGCCGTTCGCCTTCGACCCCGACGCCAGTTTCGAGGATTATGTTGAGTACGCGCTCGACGTTCCGATGTACTTTCTGATCCGCGATCACCAATACACTGACCTGACCCGCGCGCCCGGTATCACCTTTCGCCAGTACATGGAGCGGGGCTTCGACCGCTATCGTGCGACCGACGAGGACTGGTCCAACCATCTGACCACTATCTTCACCGAGGTGCGGCTCAAGACCTACGTCGAAGTGCGGACCGCCGACAGCCAGCCGCCCGCCCTGATGCTCGCCTTGCCCGCCCTGTTCAAGGGCATCCTCTATGACGACGACTGCCTCGACGGCGCATGGGACCTAGTCAAGCGATGGAGCTTCGAGGAAAGGCTGGCGCTGACCGGCGAAGCGCATAAGGCCGGGCTCGAAACGCGAACCGGTCGTGCCCGCTTCAAGGACTTGGCGCTGGAATTGCTAGGGATTGCCATGGCAGGCTTGGCGAGGCAGAGGGCGTTGAACCTGCGCGGCGAGGATGAGACCATCTATCTGGTCCGCTTGCTCGACCTGGTTCGGAGCGGGCACAGTCCCGCCAGCCTGACTATTGAGCGCTGGAAGGGCCGCTGGAATTACGATTTGCAACGGCTGGTCGAGGGATGCTCGTACGAGGCCGAGGCGTGGGGCTAGCCCGGGGCGGGCATGAGTAACCAATGGGACTCAATCTGTCGGAACGCTATCTGACCGCGCTCAACGTGCTCCTGATCGCGGCGATCGCTTACTTGGCGGCGCTGTCGGTCAACGACGTCATTGCCAGCAGGCTGGCGAGCGCAGTCAGGGTTGCGCCGGCTCCCAACCCGGTGGCGCTGGCCAAGGAAGAAAGCTTCCAGCGCGAGCACTACAACGAGATCGTCAGCCGCAACATCTTTGCTCCGCCCCAGGTCGATCAGCCGGCGCCGCCGCCTCCACCGATTGATCTGCACCTGAAACTGCTTGGCACTTCGCTGCAAACCAAAGAGAAGCCGTGGGCGATTCTGCTTGACGAGCGCACCAACCAGCAGGCGCTCTACCGCCTTGATGACGACATCCCCGACGCCGGCAAGTTGGTAACGGTCGAGAAGGAGCGAATCTTCATCGACGTCCAGGGCAAGCGGGTCGCGCTGGAGCTTCCGGCTGATTCGATGCCGGATCAAGCCGACGCCCCGAATCCGATTGCAGCGGGAGCTGGCCTCTTCCCGCCCGGCAGGATGCCCTTCCAGCGCGGCGGTGTCCGGCGCCGGCGCGGAAATCATTACATGCTGCAGCGCTCGGTAGTGAATAGCAGTCTGTCGAACATGGTGCCGCTGCTAACCCAGATGCGCGCGCAACCGGACCCGCAGGACAAGGGCTTCAAGCTGTCCGAGATTCAGCCCGATTCGCTCTTCCAGCAGATGGGACTGCGCGACGGCGACGTGGTCAACTCGATCAACGGCCAGCAGTTGACGGATCCCAGCCAGGCGATCGGGTTGCTGAGTTCGCTGCGCGATCAGAACTCGGTGCAGATCTCGATCTTGCGGATGGGACGTCCTCTGCAGTTCACCTATGACGTCCGCTGAAGATGGAAGTACGCCACGCGCGAGCGAGCGAGCGCGACGAGGTTCTTGATCTCCTCGCCCGCTGGTTCGACCAGCGCGAATTTTTCGCCCGTTACAATCTGAATGACCCGGCTTTCCGCGACGAATTGTGCCTGGTCGCGCTGGAGCACGGACGCATCGTCGCTACCGCTCAAATCTTCGACCGCAAGGTGAACCTCGGCGGGCAGGCCGTCGCGCTGGGGGGTATCGGCTCCGTTTACACGCTGCCGGAGTACCGCAAGCACGGTGTCGCGTCGGCCCTGATGCGCCTGTCGGTTGACACGATGGAGCGCGAGGGCTTTGAGCTCTCGCTGCTGTTCGCGGAACGGCTGGACTTTTACGGCGGCTTCGGCTGGAGCGGCGAGCGAAGGACTTTCAGCATACTGCCCAATGCGCAGCAGCTCCCGATGGACGATGATCTCACGATAGAGCCTTTCGATCCGGGGCGCGACCTTCCCGAAGTGTCGGCCATCTATGCCTCCTACAGCGGCCGCTTCGATTCAACGGTCGTGCGCGACCGCGATTACTGGCGCGGCAACCTCTGCTACGCGGGGAACCCGGGCGAATACTTCGTGGTCTGCCGCTCGCCCTCGCGCAACGGGCGCATCGCCGCCTATGCTCGCGCGATAAGGTTCTACGGCTTCCCGATGATCATGGAGTACGGGTATCAGCCCGACGCCCTGCCCGCGATGCTCGCCACGTTCGGCCATATCGCGAACTCCGCCGACCGGCTGGCGCCGGAATATTTTCTGGGCCGGGGCGGCTCCGACCCCGAAGGACGCAGCTTTGACTCAATAACCCCGGTGACTCACAGCGCCCACGATCCGCAACTGGAAAGCGCGCTAGCCGCCGCCGGATGTCCGGCGGCTCATCACGAGGACAAGAGCTCGATGTGGCGCGTGATCTCGGCGGAGCGCCTGGGACGCCGCTTCGATCTCGCGCCGGCCGCGGCCGTTGACAAAGTGATGGCGATGGTCCGCAACCCCGGTTCGCTCTATTGGAGTTCCGATCGCTTCTGAAAACCCGAGCGCAGCGCCGCCGCTGCGTTTACATCCTTTCACTCAACCGGCCACAATAGCGGATAAAATGAAACGCATCGGCATCTGGCTTGGCGTCGTCGGCATAATATGGGTGGCGATCATCCTGGGACTCCATTTCGGGCAGAAGCGCCACGATCATCTCCCCTACGACATCAATGCGGCATTTCCGCCCGGCCAGCCGTTCGTGCCGGGAGAAATCTACGCCTCGACGCTGGCCGCGATCATGGATCACGAGCTTCACGACGGCTTCGGATGGCGCCCCAACGATTTCTATTTATGGGGACCGCATGTGATGGCGGACAACAATTCCAATCGCCAGCTCGGAATAATCCTGGCGGTGCGCGAAACGCTCCGGGTCTTCAAGGATCATCTCACCAAAATTTCATCGAACGAATACGATCCCAATCTGGTGATCGCGGACACCGACTTTCGCAACGACGCGACCCGCTGGATGTTTCCGGCGGCCGAGACCCGCTACAACGACGGCATCGCCCACCTGCGCATGTACGTGGCCGGCCTCCATACCAACCCCGAAACCTCGCGCGAGATCAACCAGCGCAATGTGGAGCTGGGACGATTGTTCCAGTCATGGGGCGACATGCTCGGCGACGCGCACGCCAACCTTTATCGCACGGCCAATGACGACGGCAGCCCGATCCATGCCTGGGACGTTGATGACTATTTCTATCACGCGCAAGGCTATGCGCATGTGCAGTACTACATGATGCAGGCGCTAAAGCGGGAGTATTACCAAATCCAGACCACCAAGCCGGTAATTGCACAGCTTTTCGATGAGACCATCGAGCCGCTCGGCAAGGCCGCGATGATGAAGCCGCTAATCGTGCTCGACGGTTCGCCCGAAGGAATCTTCGCCAATCATCGCAAATACCTCGACTCGTACATCAGCGAGGCGCGCCAGAAGATGTACTCGATTCGCGAGGAACTGGCGCAGTAGGAAAGCCCACAGCGAGGCAGCGAAGCTCTTAATTCCCTCGCCCGCGTTGCCGCGGGAGAGGGCAAGCCGCGCGGTCGAACGACGCTGCATCCTTCATGCTTTCCGCGCGGCGCGGGTGAGGGTCCCTACAGAGTCAAAACAACGGGCAGAGCATCAGTGCGCGATGGTCCGCGAGCAGGTTCAGCATCGCGGGCGCCCAATCGGCCGGAATCTCCATCGCCTTCGCCGCCAGGCGCAATCCAAGCGGCATCTGCGCGGGCATCAGCGCCAGCCTCAGCCCCGACAACACCGTGGACTCCGGGAACGTCACCAGCTCGTGCGGCTGATTGGAGCTGAACCCGGCCTTTTCGCGCGCGATCTGGATTGCCCGGTCGAGGCCGCCCAGCTCGTCGATCAGGCCCTTCTCGCGCGCCGCGGTGCCGCTCCATACCCGCCCGCGCGCCGCTTCTTCGGTGCGCTCCGGGCTGAGCTTGCGCCCCTCGGCAACTTTTCTGGTGAAGTTCGCGTACAGCTCACCGACCACCTGATTGAGCTGGGCCAGTTCGGCCTCGGTCATCGCGCGCGACGCCGAGAGCGCGTCGCCCAGCTCGCTGCTCTTCGCGTAGTCCATACCGATACCCAGTTGCGCGAGCAAGCCGGCCAGATTCAACTTGGAATACACCACGCCGATCGATCCGGTTATCGTGGCGGGCCCGGCGACGATCGCGTCGGCGGCCATCGCAACGTAGTAGCCGCCCGACCCGGCCACGTCGCCCATCGAGACCACCAGCGGCTTGCCGCGCCGATGGGCTTCCAGCGTGGCGCGCCACACCAGATCTGAGCCCACCGCCGAACCACCCGGTGAGTTGACGCGCAAGACGATCGCGCGGACTCTGGGGTCGCGCGCGGCACGATCGATTTGTTCGGCAACGACGTCGCCGCTCAGAAATTCCCCGGCCAATGGCGGCTCGCCGGCCACGACCGGACCCAGCGCATGGATCAGCGCGATCCGGGACCTGGCGGAACGGCGCGAATAGGCGACGCGGCGCAGGTAGCGCGCCAGGCTGATGAAGCGCTTCGCCTTACCCTCGGGTTCGAGCTCGGCCTCGAGATCCTCAACGTAACCGGCGCGATCGATCAATCCGGCCGCGCGCGCGGTCTCGGCGCTGATGAATCCTTCGCCGAGTAGGGCGCGTGCGCGCTCCGGATCGAGTTTCCTTGCAGCGGCGATTTTGCCGGCCATCGTCGCCTGCCAGTCGGCGACGATCGCCTCCAGACTCTCGCGCAACTCGGGCGACATCGCCTCGCGAGTAAACGTCTCGGCCGCGCCCTTGTATTCCTTGTACTGAAGGGTCTGGGCCTGGATTCGCAATTTTTCGAGCGCGCCCTTGAGAAATACGCCGCCGGCCACCACCCCGAGCATCATCATCGCCAGGTCCGGATTCGCGATGACCTCGCCGGCGCCGCAGGCGGCCAGGTATTCGCGAACCGTGGCGCTGTCACCGGTGAGGATCGCGACCACGCGCTTGCCGGCGCTTCTGAGCGAAGTCAGCAGGTCATGAATTTCGCAGGCCGTAGCCAGACCGATTTCCAGACCGGCGATCTCGACGATCACCACCCAGACGGAGGCGTCGTTTCGAGCCGCTTCGAGCGCGCTGCGAAGCTGATGCAAACTCGGAAAGCCACGTCCCATCAGTTGATCGATCGGCGAGAGCGGCGAATGCTCCCGCATCCGGCCGCTCAAACGAATCGTCAGGACCGAGTTGCGTGGAATTCGGGCCGGAAAAAACACGAAAGCCAGGAACGCCGCAACCAACGCGACGGCGACGATGAACGTGAGCACTCCGGCGACCCACGCACCATGCCGGATCGCGAACCATCCAATCGCGATCAGCACCGCGACTATAATTGCAAGCCTGAGTTGGCGTCTCATCGCAACCTCTTACGCAGCGAGAGTAGTAAAGCTCTCTGGATTAAACTTCATCGCGGAACACCCTGCCACTTTATTCTACTGGCCGATCTACATTAGCCTTTTTGCATGAGCAGGTCTCTGCGCGCTGTGATCGGCCTGGCGACGGCCGTGGCGTTGGCCGGATGCGCGGTATTCAGCCGCAAGCCGCCGCAAGAAGCTTCGGCTCTCCAGACCGGCGGCATCCTGACTATCGAGCCTGGCGTTGCGGTGCTGGCGCGGTCGGTGATGCCGCTGGGCTTCGCGCCGCTCGCGTATCACCCACCGATGTGGCTCAACCACGGCCGCGACGTTGGCGTGGTCGGCACGTTTCACGGGCGGACGACACTGGTGGATTTCGGCATCGGGAATCAACAGCCGCGCGTGCTGATCGCCGATACGTCCGACGCCGTGCTGGCGGACATCGAGCCCAGTCCCGACGGCTCGGCGATCGCGGTCGCGCTGGCGCGCTCGGGCGGCAGGCGCATCGAGGTGGTCCGCTTCGATGTCGCCACGCACAAGGAATCCAGCGTCGCGGAAATCGATCGCGGGTTCGAATCGCTGAGCATGGGATGGCCGACCGCGGACAAGATCGCGCTCGCGATCAAGGAACCGCCGCGCAAGGCCGAGCAGGCGGAGCAGCCCGACCAGGATCGTCCGAAAGAAGACCATCCGGCTCGGAGCGATACGGCTTTCGATCTCTACCTGATCCCGGTGAAGACCCCTGGCAAGCCGGCGCGCGTGACCTTCAACTGCGCGCTGTCGCCGCTCGCCTGGAGCTCGGACGGCTCTTATGCCGTCGCACAGGGCGAGGGGGCCGCGCCTCCGATACTGCTCGATCTCGACCGCAAGCGCTGTGCGCCGTTGAACGTTCCGGGACCCATCGATGTGCTCACCTGGGCTCCCAAGGGCGCGTCGTTCATTTACGCCGGGCCCACGCCGGGCGGCTCTTTGAACAGCGTCTTCCAATTCGATATCGCCACCGCGCGCGCGCTTCCGCTCGCGATCTCATCTTCGGCAGCAGCCTACGTCTCGGACACGCTGATGGTTGCGTTGGGAAACCACGAGCTCACGCGGCAGCGAGTCGCCGAGCAGCCGCAGGCCACGGCCACCGCCGAGGTCGCCTTGATGGATCCGAGCCAGGGCTCGATCAAGATTTCGAGCCTGGGCCTGCTCACCTCCGCAGAGATGCTGGCTTCGAGCACGATGGTCTACTCGCCGGTCTCCGCGATGGCCGCGATCGAGCTCTACGCTCCGGGCGCCATCGCACCGCTGCGGCGGATAGTCGCCTTCTCGACCAAAAACGCGCGCGAGACTCTGCTCGCCACCGGACCCGCGGCGGGTCTGGTGCTGATGGCTTGGTCGCCCGATGGCACGACGCTCGCGCTCTTCCACGGTAACGCCAAGGTCAGCGAGTTGACGCTGCTGGTTCCGGAATCGAACGGCGCGCCGATCGCTCGACCGCAGGCGGCGGCGGATACTTCATCCTCTGCGGCGCCGGCGCCGCCCGCTTTTGCGAGTCCGCCCCCGCCTTACTGAGCCGCTGGGTCGGCGCAACCGCGCGCCCTGCCCTGCTGATATTCGGCCGCAACCTTGAGCGCCCCGGCAGCGCGCTCGAAGCTCTCGAAGGGCACCAGGCCGCTCGCGCGCGCCAGCATCCTCGCGCGCGCGACAGTCGCCTCAACGTGCGCGGGATGCAGGATCACGGCGAAGCACTTGGCCGAGCGGCGCGCGAATTCCGCGAGCCGGTCGAGCAACGCGACTATCTCGTCCTCGTGCGCAGCCCATCGTGATGCGCGCAAGCCGGTTCCGATATCGAGCACGATCGCATCGATGATTGGATCGCGCTCGAGGATATCGAGGATACGATCCAGATTCGCCGGGTTGTGGCCCATCCCGATCGTCCCGCCGGCGTCCAGTGGATTGCGGTAGCTTCCGCCGACAACATTGAAAAATCTCTTCAGCTCTTCATACGAGGCGGGCGACAGCGCCGGCACTTCGAGGCCCGCCGCGGCAAACGTATCGGTCATCACAACCGATTGCCCACCGGTCATCGCCACCAGTCCCAGGCGTTTGCCGCCCATCGGCCGCCCACGCGAGAGCAACTCGACCGCATCGAGCATGGCGTCGAAGCCGGCGACTTCGACCGCTCCGCAATGCCGGATCACGGCGCGCCAGACTGCTCCGGCGGTCGCGAGCGAGCCGGTATGAGAAAACGTCGCGCGCGCGCCCGGATCAGTCGTGCCGCCGCGCCAGATCAGCACGGGATACTTGCCTGCGGCGGCTTCGAGACTGTGCACGAAGCGCTCGCCGTCGCGCACGCCTTCGAGATACATCGCAATCACGCGCGTGGCGGGATCGGACGCCATCAGATCGAGATAGTCCGCGGCTTCAAGGATCGTCACGTTGCCGATCGAGGCGGCCTTGTTGACCTTGATTCCGCGCGCCGCGGCCTGAAAGCAGAAATTGATCGTGTGCGTGCCGCTCTGCGAGATGAAGCACACGTCGCCGCGCGCGGCGGGTTTCTGGTCGGGAAAATTGCAGAGCCCGACCGCCGGATTGTAGAGCCCCATGCAATTGGGCCCGATGAGGGCGATGTCGGAATCTTCGGCCGCCGCCTTGAGCTCGGTTTCGAGTTTCGCGCCGAGCTCCTCGCCGGTTTCGCTGAAGCCGGAGGTGAACAGGCTAATCGCGCCAACCTTCGCCGCGATGCAGTCGCGCACGATTCGCGCCGCGACCTGGCGCGGCACCGCGCTGACCGCGTAATCGATCGGTTCGGGAATCTCGGCCAGGCTCCGGTAATTTTTCACGCCCATCGCTTCGATTCCCGGAATCTCGTTCGGATCGATCTGGACCGAATAGAGCTTGCCGGCGGTAAAGTGCGACAATGCGCGCAGCCACAGGTACCCGCCCATCAGTTTGTCGCCGATTACGGCCACTGCGCGCGGATCGAAAGCGCGGCGCAGGTTCTCGAGCCGGCGGCTTCGATTCGCGATCGGCGGCGGCTTAAGCCTCGCGCCAAGCCGAATCCGCGCGTCAACGACCTTGAGTCCGCGCGGATACGCGGTAATCGGGTTCAGGTCGATCTCAGCGATCGCACCATGATGCGCCGCCAACTCGGACAGCCGCGCGATCAGCGCCGCCAGTGCGGCGATATCAACCGGGGGCGAACCACGAAAGCCACGCAGCAGCGGAGCGCCGCGCAACTCGGCGAGCATCGCGCGCGCCTCGCTCTCCGCGACCGGCGCCAGGCGCATCGCGGTGTCGTTGAAGACTTCGACGAACACGCCGCCCAGACCGGCCATCACCAGCGGCCCGAAGCGATCGTCGCGAATTATCCCGGCCAGAATCTCGACTCCCGGCGGCGCCATCGCCTGCACCGCGACGCCCTCGAAGCGCGCTTGTGGCATCCGCTGTGCCAGATTATTGCGAATCCGCGCGAAGGCCGCACGCACTTCCGCCTCGGACTGGAGATTCAACTCGACGCCGCCCGCGTCGCTCTTGTGCGCAACCTGTGGCGACAGCACTTTCAGCACCACCGGGAAGCCGCACTCCCGCGCCAGCCGCGCGGCGTCGTCTTCGCTCGCAGCCGGATACGCCGTCACGACAGGAATTCCGGCCGCCTCGACCATTCGCTTCGATTCGATCTCGGAGAGCGACTCGCGTCCGGCCGCGAGCGCGCTCGCGACCATCTCGTCGATACTTGTGCCTTCGATACTTGTGTCATCCACGATGAGGCGTATACCAGAGTAGCGAGGAGCATGGGACACCCGTGAACGGCGCGCACGATCTCGGCGGGATGCACGGCTTCGGCCCGATCGCGCCAGAAGCCAACGAACCGGTCTTTCACGCCGATTGGGAGCGCCGCGTGTTCGGAATCGAGCAGGCGATCGCCGTCAAGCTGTCGCGCAACGGCGACGCGTTCCGCCACGCGGTCGAGCGGATGGAGCCTGCGCTCTATCTCTCAACCAGTTACTACGAGCACTGGCTGCACGCCATCGAAACGCGGTTGCTGGAAACCGGACTCGTCACGCGCGCCGAGCTGGGCGACGCCTGTATCGTGAGCGAGCAGATACAGGAACACCGCAGCACAACCGCTTTGCCCAGCGACCATCGACGGCCCCGGCAGCGCCCGCGTTTCAAGCGCGGCGATCGTGTCGTCGCGCGCAATCTCAACCCCACCGGCCACACGCGGCTGCCGCGCTATGTGCGCGGCAAGCCGGGCGTCGTGGTCCGCGATCTCGGCGTCTTCACATTTCCCGATACGAACGCGCACGACGCGGGACGCAATCCGCAGCACTGCTACACGGTATGCTTCAAGGCGCGCGACCTATGGGGCGCCGGCGCGCGCGTGCGGGTCTACATCGATCTTTGGGAAGACTACCTTGAGGAGGATAGGCTGGGCCGCGCCGAACCGCGCAGCAGCCGCGGGAGGCGCAAGCGATGAGCGGCCGTCATCACAACGAACCGGATTCCGAAATCGAGCTGCGCGTCAAGGCGCTCGAATCGCTGCTGGTCGAAAAGGGGCTGATCGATCCCCAGATGCTCGACGCCGTCATCGACACTTACGAGCACAAGGTTGGGCCGAAGAACGGCGCCAAAGTCGTCGCGCGCGCATGGACCGATCCCGCGTTCCGGCAGAGGCTGTTCAAGGACGCGACCGCGGCGGTGGCCGAGATGGGATTCGCCGGGGCTGAGGGCGCACACCTGATCGCGCTGGAGAACACGCCGCGCGTCCACAACCTGGTGGTCTGCACGCTATGCTCCTGCTATCCGTGGCCGCTGCTCGGACTTCCGCCCGTCTGGTACAAGAGCCCGCCGTATCGCTCGCGCGCGGTGAGCGATCCGCGCGGCGTGCTGCGTGAATTCGGGCTCGAACTCGGTGACCAGGTCGAGATTCGGGTCTGGGACAGCAGCGCCAAGATTCGTTACATCGTAATTCCGCAGCGCCCCGCCGGCACCAGCCGCTTGAACGAAGAGCAACTGGCCGCGCTGGTCACGCGCGATTCGATGGTCGGGGTTGCGAAGGTCGCAGCGCCGCGGAAAACCAGGCCATGACGACGCTCGAAGAGCTGATGAAAAGAGCCGCGATGGTCTTCCATGCGCCATGGGAGGCGCGCACCTTCGCGATCGCCTTGAGCCTGTGCCAGAGCGGCTGCTATGAATGGGAAGAATTCCGCCGGCTGCTGATTGCCGAGATCGCGGCCGATTCCGCCCGGCCCGCGACGGATGACGAATACTACCGGCAGTTTCTCCGCGCACTCGAGAAATTACTCGCCCGCGCACGGCTCGTGGCAGCGGCGGAAGTAACGCAGCGCATTCGTCACCTCAAGAGCGCATGAGCCGCTGCGGAGCCTATGCAGCCCGCTAGGAGACTATGGAATTAGACATCGAGGCGCTGAAGGCGGCCGCAACCGCGGTCGTGGGGCCTTTCATCTGCTCGGACGACTGCACCGCGGGCGGAGTGGCGGCGGCGGTGCTGGCCGATTCCGGCGCGATCTACACCGGGATATGTATCGATACCTCGTGTAGCCTCGGCTTCTGCGCCGAGCACGCCGCGATCGCCGAGATGCTCAAGCATCGCCGCACCCGGATCATCGCGATAGTCGCGGTCCGCGCCAACGGCACCATCAAGGCACCCTGCGGCCGCTGCCGCGAAATGATCTACCAGGTCGACAAAGCCAACATGGACACGCAAGTGATCCTCGGCAATGGCCGCACATTACCGCTCCGCGACCTGTTGCCGCACAGGACGTGAAGGGCTTCAGCCGCAGGGCCGAGTGCCTTCCGGGGTTTAATCTGTTTCTTTGACATGCGACCGTCATGATGCTGACGCCTGATATTCTCGCAGGAACTCGATAGCGCCTTCGCGATCCCGGAATTTGCCATCGATCAGGTCGCCGTTGCTGTACCCAATCTGAACCTCGTAGCGCAGGACGGGCATCTTGGCCGCATTGTCCTCCTTGTACTTTTGGACGAACTCGATGGCTTCCGAAATCGTGGCCAAGTCATAAGGTCTTCCGTGCAACGGGATGACGGTTATCCGCTCGATTTGCCTCACGACGGTTGTCTCTAGAGCAGAAAAGAACTGGGTGGCGTCGCGTCTACACGCCGCGATCATCGCGGCAGCAAGCGCTTTGCGTTGACCGTCCGAGAGGTTTTTGTAGCCCTTAATCTTTCGCTTAAATTCGGCTTCCGCCGTGTCCTCCTCCGACGACGCGTCGATTCCGAACTTCCCAAAGACGGAGACTATTGTCGCATAGGGCACGTAAAGCACCGCAAACCCCAGCGACTTCAATTGTGCGAGGGCACCGCTCGTGAACTCTCCCGCCAAAACGGCTCCCTTGAAGGGCCTGACCCGCTTGTAGGTTTCGGCGAGCGGTTCGATAGCGCCTTGGATTTCCTGCGCCTTATTGCGCGAGTGCTTTGTGTAGCGCCGCCACGCCGTTTCGATGAACGCGACCGGCATTCCCAGCTTGTTGGGCGAGCCGCCCTTCTCCAGAACGAAGTCGAGATCGTGTTTGTTGCCGTTGTGATCCTTCCACGTACATTTCAAGCCCGGTCGGCAGGGCCGCGAGCCCTTCTTGTCGAAATATAGTCTGTGTGTCTTGGCGAACTTCTTGAGGCGCGGCTGGATAGCTATTTCAAGAACCTCGCCAATGATCTGGCCGAATCGATGGGCAGGAGACTCAGCCATCGATCCACAGCTCGCCCTCAACCAGCGGGACGCGATGCTTTCGGTTCTTCCACTTGATATTGCGGTCTCTGGTCTTGCGGAATTCGGATGATCCAAATCCGGCAGCTTCGGCCAAACGAGCGAGCCAAGGGACGACAGGGACATATACGCCATAGGGCGCTGAATCGCCGAGCACGAAGCACAGGCGCGACGGCGTCCTGCAAACACGTCGCAGCGCGTACCAGACGCGTGCCAGATCGCGAAAATAACAGGCGATCATTAGGTGGTAGGTTTTCCGGCCTCCTTTGGACAGCCGAACCTTAGCCAACTTTGAGCATACCGAGGATATTTCATCCCGAATTGGCGAGAGTTCGGGCGCAGCGATTACCGAGGCGAGGTCGGTTGTCCGCTCTGAGACATGCTGCGAGCACGAGCAAATGAGATGGCGCCTGACAGCGCTATGCAGATCGGCCCAGCCGCCGATCTCGCCTAGGAAGCACATTTCAAGGCGAGTAGCGTCTGCGTAATCGTAATTATTGGGATATGGCGGCGAGGTCAGAACCAGATCGATCGCGTCGCTGGGTACTCCGTCGCAGGTTCGGGCATCGGATTGAAAGAAGCGCGCTCGCGGGCCGGACACGGATCTTGCGGCCATCATGTCCGAGTAGATCATGCGCCACGATTCCTCAAATGCCTGACCCACGTCCAACGGCCTTTGTTTCCGATGCTTCGGCAGAATATATTGCCACTGGGCAGTTCCGGCGTGGGACACCCTCCGAAGGATCGCCAGGAGCGTGATCCACAATAACTTCGACGCGTCGGTGTCGTCCGCTACTGTTTCGTACGCGCGACGCAGAACGTCGAGACGTTCGAGAGTTCGCCTGTCATAGCAGCGCCCGATCAGGACAGGATAGTGATCGATATCAGGCCGCAGGGTGCGCGCAATTCGTTTAAGCTCCTGTATTCGGGCTAGATAGTTTTCAGGATCGCTTCGCCACGCCAGCTTCGATTCCGCAACTCTACATATAAAGCGATGTGCCTCAATTCCCCAACTCTCGACGCCAGCCGTCTCGCTCGCAATCAGAGTGGTTGCGGAACCAGCAAAGGGATCGAATACCCTGAGAGTCGGATTCCGTGCCGCCGCATCCGAGATCGCTGAGTCGGCCCATTCCGCAGAGAACCCGGCGCTGTATCGAAACCAGCGATGCACGGGCCGACCCATATTTGACACAAAGCCCTGCGGCGCGGGCGCCGACTCAACGCTTGCGCCAGTGGCAAATAGATCGCCTTGTCTGGGGGCTAAGGCCATCAGAATGGCTTGCCCTGTGCCGGAGTCGGCGGAAACGTCGCCGATGACTCGCGATATCGCAGCCGCTTGCCTTCGGAATTTTGGACTGCCAGCGCCACCCTCGCTCCGTCATCTACTTTCCGCGCATTCCAACCGAAATCAAACTCCGCGACGTAGAGCGTATGCTCCAGAACAGAAATCTCCGCGTAGGACGCTCACCCACACCCTCTCCCAACCCATGGGAGAGGTTCCGGACATCTTCAACGCATTTCAGACTGAGGACACTACCGGCAGGCGGCGATCGCCTCGGCGATCGTGAAGCGGCCTTCGTAATGGGCGCGGCCTACGATCACGCCTACTACGCCGTCGTCGAAATGCGCGCGCGCCGCTCGGACGTCCGCCAGCGTGGCGACGCCGCCGGATACAATTAGCGGCATCGATAGCTCGCGCGCGAGCGCGGCCCAGCGGGGCGCCTCGATGCCGGTCTCGGCGCCGTCGCGGACGATGTCGGTGACGATTAGCGCCGCGACGCCGGCGTCCCGAAAACGGCCGGCGACAGTCTCGATACTCAGATCGGCCGCTTGCACCCATCCCTTTATCGCCGGCTTGCCGTCGCGCACGTCGATCGAGCCGAAGACTCGGCCCTCCATCTCGCGGCAGGCTTCCGCCAGCAATGACGGATTGAGCAGCGCCGCCGAGCCGATCGAGATCCAGTTCGCGCCGGCCTCGACCGCGCGTTGGATCGAAGCGATCGTGCGCAGCCCGCCGCTCACGTCGAGGTCGCATCGAACTGCCGATCGGATCACGCGGATCGAATCGAGGCTGCGCGGTTCGCCGGCCACCGCGCCATCGAGGTCGACGACGTGAATCAGCCGCGCCCCTTGCGCCTCGAAATCGCGCGCGACCGCCGCCGGGTCGTCGCTATAGGTGGTCACGCGGGTCAAATCGCCGCGCAACAGGCGGACGACTTTACCGCCTTTCAGATCAATCGACGGAATGACGGTGAAGGTCTCGAACAAGGGAATCGCGCTCAGAGCTTTTGAATTGCTCTTGTTGTAGCGGCAGCAGGCACCCTCACCCGCGTCGCTTCGCGCCGCGTCCTCTCCCGCAAAAGAGCGGGCGAGGGCCTGAAGACCTTCTCCCGCTTAGTTGCGGGAGAAGATGCGCGGGGCCGTGTGCGGCCCGCGCAGATGAGGGTGGCTGCTTGCGCCCATGATCCATCAGCACATTCACCCAACGCTCAGGACAGCGTGCCTTTGGTTGAGAGCACTCCGGTCAGGCGGGCGTCGAGCGTGGTCGCTTCGTCCATCGCGCGGGCCAGCGACTTGAAGGCCGTTTCGATCACGTGATGGGGGTTGCGGCCGCTGAGCAAATTCAGATGCAGGTTCATCCCGGTCTCGTCGGCGAGCGCCTTCATGAAATCGTGCACCAGCACGGTTTGAAAGCTGCCCACACGTTCCTGCTCGATCGCGACGTTGTAGGCCAGAAACGAGCGTCCGCTGATATCGACCACCGCGGTGCACAGCGCTTCGTCCAGCGGCACCGTCGCGCTGCCGAAGCGCCGGATTCCGGCGCGATCGCCCAGCGCCTGGCGAAAGGCGCGACCGAGCACGATGCCGACGTCCTCGACCGTGTGATGGTCGTCGACCTGCACGTCGCCGTTGGCGCTGACCTTGAGATCGAAAAATCCATGGCGCGCGAAGCTTTCCAGCATGTGATCGAGAAATGGCACGCCGGTTGAGACTTCGGCGTGGCCCTGGCCGTCAAGCTTGAGCGCTACCGAAACCGAAGTCTCGCGGGTCTTGCGCTCGACGGCCGCGCTACGCGGCGCATGCGATGACGCTACTTGCGCCGCCGCGGCCGGTTTCGGCCCCCCGTCCCCTTTGGTCCGCGATTTACGCTTGCTTGCCATCGAATCCCCGGTAGTGGTCATTTTGACCCGGTTGAAAACGCCTCCTTCACAATTGTCATTCTCGCGCGTGGCTGCCGCGCGAAGAATCCCGGATTTCTGCTTCGCTGAGCCGCTTCCACGGGCGACGACGAACCCACAGCCAGAATCCGGGATTCTTCGCGCGCCGGGCAAAACAGACGCGCGAGAATGACACAAGAGATTTGCAACCGGATTGACACTGAACGCCGCCAGACCCCTAGGCTCATTCAAGCTGACCTGCCATCGAATCCCCGCAGCTCTATAGCGCGCGCGTGCCCCTCGAAACCTTCCATCCGTGCCAGCCGCGCCACCGCCGGCCCCAGGCGGCGCAACGCGCCCGCCGAAGCCTCGATTATACTGGTTCGCTTGATGAAATCGTAAGCGCCCAGCGGCGAGGCGAAACGGGCGCTTCCGCCCGTCGGCAGAACGTGATTGGGCCCCGCCAGATAGTCGCCGAGCGGCGCGGGCGAAAGGCGGCCGACGAAAACCGCGCCCGCGTTGCGGACCTTCGGGAGCCATCGCGAGGCTTGGCGGATATCGAGCTCCAGATGCTCGGGCGCGATTCGATTCGCCAGCTCGAAGGCCTCGGCCAGTGCCCGCACCACCACGATTGCGCCCCGTTTGGCCAGCGCGCGGCGCACCGCCGCGGCGCGCGGGAGGCTCGCGAGCGCGCGCTCCAGTGCCGCCGCTACGCGCTGCGCGATCGCGGCGGAAGGCGTGAGCAGAATCGCCGACTCGTCGCCGGAACCATGCTCGGCCTGAGCGATCAAGTCGGCAGCTACCCACTCGGGCCGCGCACTCGAATCCGCGATCACCAGCACCTCGCTCGGGCCGGCCATCTTGTCGATATCGGCGACGCCGTAGACCATCCGCTTGGCCGCCTGCACAAAGGCGTTGCCGGGCCCGACGATCTTGTCGACCGCGCCAATAGTCTCGGTTCCGTAGGCGAGCGCCGCGACCGCCTGCGCGCCGCCGACGCGGTAGAATTCGTGCACACCAGCCATCGCCGCCGCCGCCATCACGGCGCGATTGTCGCCCGCCCGGTTCGGCGGCGAGACCATCACGATTTCGCGCACCCCGGCCACGCGCGCTGGAATCGCGTTCATCAGCACCGAGGACGGATACGCGCCGAGACCGCCGGGAACATAAATCCCGACCCGCTCGAGCGGGCGAACCAGTTGCCCCAGCCGCATCCCGCTCGCGTCGCGATAGCTGAACGAGCTCTCCAGCGTGTGGCGATGGAAAGCGCGGATCCGGCGTGCGGCCAGCTCCAGCGCGCGCCGCTCATCGCGATCGAGCTCATCGAGCGCCGCGCGCATCTCGTCAGGCGCGACGCGCAACTTGCCGGCCGTAAGCCGCACGCCATCGAATCGCGCGGTCAGCTCGATCAACGCGCGATCGCCGCGCCGGCGCACTTGCCCGATAATCGCCGCGACCGCAGCGTCGATTTTGCCGCCGTCCGAGCGGCGCCGATCGCGCAAGGTCTTCAGAAAGCGCTCGAACTCGGGCGTGCCGGAGCGCAGCAGTCTCACGCGAGGACCGGTTCGCGCAGCCGCTCGATTCGCGCGCCCAGCGACTTGAGTTTCAGATCGAAGGCTTCATAGCCGCGATCGAGATGGTACACGCGGCTGACTTCGGTGGCGTTTTCAGCCACCAGCCCGCCGAGCACCAGGCTCACGCTGGCGCGCAAGTCGGTCGCCATCACCGGCGCGCCGCTCAGGCGCGAAGGGCCGCGGACGATCGCAGTGGGACCCTTCATCACGATGTCGGCGCCCATCCTGACCAGCTCGAGCGCGTGCATGAAGCGATTCTCGAAGATCGTCTCGGCGATCACCGAAGTGCCGTCGGCCTGCGTCAGCAAGGCCATCATCTGGGCCTGAAGATCGGTGGGAAATCCCGGATGGGGTAGCGTGCGCAGCTCGACCGGCCGCAGCGGACCGTCGCGCGCTACGCGCACCTCGCCAGGCCCCGGCGTGACCGTGGCGCCGGCTTCACGGAGCTTGGCGATCACCGCCTCGAGATGCTCGAGCGGAGCGCCGCGGACCGTCACGTCGCCGCCGGTGATCGCGGCCGCGACCATCAGCGAGCCGGCCTCGATGCGATCGGGAATCACGCGATGCTCTGCGCCGTGGAGCCGCTCAACGCCTTCGACCTCGATCACGTGCGAACCGGCGCCGCTGATCCGCGCGCCCATCGCAGTGAGCATCCGCGCGAGGTCCTGGATTTCCGGTTCGCGCGCCGCGTTTTCGATCGCGGTGCGGCCGCGCGCGCGGGTCGCCGCCATCAAAATATTTTCGGTGGCGCCGACCGACGGCGTGTCGAGCCAAATTCGGGCGCCGGTCAGATGGTCGGCGTGGGCCTCGACGTAGCCGCCGCGAAGCTGGATTCGCGCGCCCATCGCCCGCAGCCCCGCGATATGCAGGTTCACCGGGCGGGCGCCGATCGCGCATCCGCCCGGCGTCGAGACTCGCGCCCGGCGCGCGCGCGCCAGCAGTGGCCCCAACACCAAAAACGACGCGCGCATGGTCTTGACCAGATTGTAAGGCGCTTCGTGACTGTCGATCCTGGCGGCGTGAACTTCGAGCGCGTGGTCATCGAGCCAGCGGCTGTGCACTCCCAGCCGCGCGAGCAGCTCCAGCGCGGTGCGCACGTCGCGCAGACGCGGAACGTTGTGCAGCACCACCGGCTCGTCGGTAAGCGCCGCCGCCATCAGGATCGGCAATGCGGCATTCTTGCTGCCGCTGACGCTGACCGCGCCCCTAAGCGGCGCTCCGCCATGTACGATCATTTTGTCCATCTTCCGCCCCGCTCCAACCGCCCTATCCGCGCCCTAATGTTCCAACCACGGCGCGCACCACCCGCTCGATACCGGCCAGATCGCGGATCGTCACGGCCGCGCTACATCCAGCTTCGCGGCACATGCGGATAACGCGCGCGGCTTGCCCGGCGCCGATCTCCAAAAGCAGCTCGCCGCCCGGCCTGCTGAAATCATCCACGCCTGTGAGAATCCTGCGATAGAAGTCCAGCCCGTCGGCGCCCCCGGCCAGCGCCAGACGCGGCTCGAAGTCACTGATCTCGGGCGCGAGCGTCTTGAGCGCCCCGTCTTCGACATACGGCGGGTTCGAGATTACCAGGTCAAAGCGTATCTGAGCGCCGCTGCTCAGTGCCTCCCAAACATCGCCGTGGCGAAATTCGATCCGATGCGCGAGGCTGGCCGCGTTCCTGCGAGCAACTTCAAGTGATTCTTTAGATACGTCGGTCGCAACGATTGTCGCCGCTGGCGCGTTGGCCGCGATCGCGATTGCGATCGCGCCCGAGCCGGTGCCGAGGTCGAGTACCAGCGCTTGTGGCCGGCCGGCGAGAAACTCCAGCGCAGCGCCCACCACGGTTTCGGTCTCGGGCCGCGGAATCAGGACCGCTGGCGTGACGGCGAAATCGAGCGCCAAGAACTCCTTGCGCCCGACGATATACGCCAGCGGCTCGCGCGCCGCCCGCCGGGCGACATACTCGCCGAATCGCGCGGTCGCGCGGGGGCTCAGTGCCACCGAATCTGAAAGCACCTGCGCGCGCGCCACCCCTGCCGCCTCCGCCATCAGGATTTCCGCATCCAGCATTGCGCTCTCGATGCCGGCGGCCGCGAGGGTCTGCGCCGCCGCCCGGACTAGCCACCGCATCGCGAGGGGCTCTGCGAGCTCTTGCTGTCCCATCGCGATCACGCACCCAACATCTGGGCTTGCTCTTTGGTAGCAAGCGCATCGATTATCGCTTCGAGACTGCCGTCGAGCACCTGGTCGAGTGAATGGAGCGTGAGGTTGATGCGATGGTCAGTGACCCGCGACTGCGGAAAGTTGTAGGTGCGGATACGCTCCGAGCGATCGCCGGTCCCGACCATCGAGCGCCGGGTCTCTGCGATTTTGGCGTCCTGCTCGGCGTGCGCGCGTTCGAGCAGCCGGGCGCGCAGAATTTTTAGCGCGCGCGCCTTGTTCTTGTGCTGCGATTTCTCGTCGCGGCAGACGATTACCATCCCGGTGGGCAGATGCGTAATGCGGACCGCCGAATCGGTGGTGTTGACGCTCTGGCCGCCGGGTCCCGACGCGCGCATCACGTCGATTCGCAGGTCTTTTTCCTCGTTGATATTGACCTCGACCTCGTCGGCTTCGGGCATCACCACCACCGTCACCGCCGAGGTGTGAATCCGTCCCGAGGCCTCGGTGGCCGGCACGCGCTGCACGCGATGCACGCCGCCTTCGTACTTGAGCCGGCTGTAGGCGCCGCGCCCGCTGATCGCCGCGATCACTTCCTTGATGCCGCCCAATCCGGTGGTGCTGACGCTGAGCGTCTCGACCTTCCAGCCGTGATGCTCGGCGTAGCGCGAGTACATCCGAAAGAGCGCGCCGGCGAACAGTGAGGCTTCATCGCCGCCGGTGCCGGCGCGAATCTCCAGGATGACGTTTTTTTCGTCATTCGGATCACGCGGCACGAGCAGCTGCCGCAAGCGCTCCTCCAGCGCGGCCTGATTTTTCTGCATTCCCGGCAGCTCGGATTTTGCGAGCTCCTTCAGCTCCGCGTCGCTGTCTTCCAGGATTGCCTTGTGCTCCGCGATCTCGCCGAGCACGCGGCGGTAGTCGCGGATGCATCCGACCACCTGATCGAGCTGCGAGCGCTCCTTGGCGAGTTGCGCATACTCGCGATTGTTCGCGATCACCGCGGCATCGCTGAGCTTGCGATTGATCTCGTCGAAGCGATCCTCGATTCCCTTGAGCTTGTCGAGCATGTTCAGTAGACACGCGTCGGGCAGACGGCCTCCCGCGCAGCAGCGGGGGTGATTGGGCCGCGCATCCGATGACCGTTGCCCCGCACGCCTGGCGCCGCAAGCGGCTGCACAGGCGGCGGGAGCATGAATGCTACTTCATTCCGTACTTGCGCTTGAAGCGCTCGACCCGGCCCGCGGTATCTACCAGACGATGCTGGCCGGTGTAGAACGGATGGCACTGGGAGCACACTTCAACGTGTATCTCCGGCAGTGTAGAGCGGGTCTCGAAGGTGTTGCCGCAGGCGCAGGTGACTACGCAGCGGCGATACTCGGGATGGATTCCGGCTTTCATGATTGCTACTGACCCCATGTAACTCTACCTCGAAGAATATCATCGCCGCCGGACTCACACAATTGAGGCGGCTCGTTGAGAGATAATAACCATCCTGTCAAGTCGTGGCGCGGCAGGTAGGTCTCAGTTTGGCCTCGAAGGCGGTGTCGGCAGGTGGAAGAAAGAATTCGGGATTCTTCGCGCGCCAGACAACGCAGACGCGCGAGAATGACAACGGGAAAGCTTTTTCTGTCATTCCCGCGCGTGGCTGCCGCGCGAGGAATCCCGGATCTCTGCTGCTCGCCCCACTCGCGAGCACTCTCAAACTGACACGCTACCCGCAGGCCGGGCGCCGGTCGCCGGTTTGAAAAATCCCCGCGGGTGGCGTGATATTTAGAGCCGCGGGAGCAATGCCGATGGTAAAGTTCGATCACAATTGCATGGCGCTGCTATGGATAGCGCTGCTCGCCGGATGCGCTTCTACCGCGCAGCCGCTCCCCGCGCCGGTGCCCGAGACCGTAACGCGGCCGCGCGTGGTCTCGGACCTGTCTTCGCTCTCCTCCGCGCCCACCACCACGTCGATGCATCTGCCCTCGAGCCCGCCGCCTGCGCCGAGCGACGCCGCCGAATCGCCCGCCAACGCCGCACCCGACGTTCAGCGCTTCTTCGTCGAGCCCGGCGAGCGGTTTGTGGGAAAAGCCGCGGCGCCAGCCCAGGAACGGCTGCTCAATGCCAAGGCCGCCAAGTTCGCCGAGTTCTCGGGCACGCTGTTGCATCAGGTGATGACGGCGGCGATCGAACTCGAACACGGAGAGATGGAGACCAAAGTGGTTCCGGACAATGTCGATCCGGTCATCATCACGGCGATCATGAACAAAGACGGCAAGCTCAAGGAGTTGATCATCGATCAGCGTTCCGGGTCGGGCGCGCTCGACCATCTGATGGTCGAGGCTTGCAAGCAGGGCCTGTGGACCAGCAATCCTCCGCCTGCAGCCCTGACCGACGGGCAATATCGCTTTCGGATCGAAGGGCGGCTCAAGAACTTCAGCACCTCGGACCAGAAGCACTGGGAGTTCGAGACTCACGTCGGCCTCGCGCTGCTGTGATCGCCGCCGCCGGACGGGGCCTCGCGCCGCATCGGCCGCCGGCTCAACATCCGTAATCTCCATCTCATACGGCATCACCGAATGCTTGCGCAACAGCGGTAAGCCGGAAATCGCGCAACAAATGGCGAACCGCGAGTGCGCCCGCGCCGGCACTTGCTCGTGCACTCGTTAATGCTCCGGCGCAAGACCTCAGTCACCGCGCTTTTCGGAGCGATCTCGTCAAGGCGCGTTATCGAACTCAGCCTCGTTCGCCGGCCGGGTTTGATAATTGCCATTGGCTACTTTGTGTAGCGTCATTGAGATCTGTGAGTACTGATTGCCATACTCTTCGACGCTGAAAGGGTCACCCTTCGTGTAACTGTAGGCCCCGGACCCATTTCCATATCTCACAACGACGTAGTAGCTGCCAGGTGCGACATCGTCTGCGGTTTGCCGCTGACCCGCCGATACCGCCACGCTCGTCCTCGTGGGCCCTATGAGCTTCACGAGCGCATCGTCGTTCGTTCCATTTATGAAGGTGATGGTGCTGTGATACTGGGCGTATGCGCCGCGAGAAAACAGTACCGCACCGAGCAGGATGAGCGCGACTCTCCACGTGCACGCAAGAACCCTCCGTTTTCCCAATTTTGCGTTCTCCTTTCGTTGCCTGATACTTCCTTTTCGCTCTCCGATATATTGAAGCTCCGGGTGTGATTCCTCCTAAGAAAATAGATTCGGCCTCCGCCCGGAGTATTCATGGTTTGGCGCCTGCTTGCACCAATAAGGCTCTGATATCGGCGTGTCCTCCTGCCGTAGCCGCGTCCAGCGCGGTCAAGCCAGCGATGTCCTTGGCATTGACCTTGGCCCCCTTGGCGAGCAGAACCCGCACCACCTCGCGGTGGCCGTTCTGGGAGGCCCCCATCAGCGCGGTCGAGCCATCGCTCGTCTCGGCATTGACGTCGGCCCCCTTGGCGAGCAGCGCCTCCACCACCCCGCGGTGGCCGATGAAGGAGGCCCCCATCAGCGCGGTCGCGCCGTCGTCACTGTTAGCATTGACATCGGCTCCCTTGGCGAGCAGCGCCTGCACCACCTCGAGGTGGCCCTCCCCGGAGGCCATAATCAGCGCGGTGTCGCCGCTGTCGTTCCTCCCAGCGTTGACATCGGCTCCCTTGGCGAGCAGCGCCTGCACCACCTCGAGGTGGCCCTCCCCGGAGGCCATAATCAGCGCGGTGTCGCCGCTGTCGTTCCTCCTAGCGTTGACATCGGCTCCCTTGGCGAGCAGCGCCTGCGCCGCAGCCGCATCACCACGCTGTATGAATGCTTGATTTAGCTGGTCGTCACTAAGAGACACATCAAAGTCGCACAGATATTTGAGCTCTCTCAGGGCATGCAGGTCGAACGGAGTGGCGCCGGACTGTTGCCAAAAATAGGCGCTGCCTTCCCTAAAATCCAAGCCTGCTCCTTGGAGAACTTTTTTGAATTTGCCTCCAACCGACCGAAGAACCCATATGACGACGGGACCGGCAGGTATGCCCGGTCCCACCCTTCCTGTATATTTGTCCCCCTCACCAAGTCCATACAGGATATCACCATTCATTATTTGGTTATCTCCGGTGTTTATTATCAGCGTTCCTGCCTTAGGATAGGCAGGGGCACACGGCCGGGAAGGCGCCGCAATCGCAACTCCAGCGATCTTAGTTTGCGCGCTCGCCGCTGTGGATGCCGCTGGTGGTGGTGACAGGTTTGGGTTCAATTGTGTGGCCTTGGCGAAGTCCGCGGCAGCCCGAGCCTGCTGCCCTAGAGCCCGGAGGGCAACGCCCCGATAGTAGAAGGCAGCGGCGTAATTCGGGTTGAGCCGAATGGCCTGGCCATAGTCATCAATGGCGCGGTCGTATTGGCCCTTGTGGCGATAGGCGGCGCCCCGGCTGTAGAAGGCATCGGCGAAATCCGGGTTGAGCCGCACGGCCTGATCGAAGTCATCAATGGCGCGGTCCCATTGGCCCTTTTCACTATAGGCGCCGCCCCGGTTGACGAAGGCATCAGCGAAATTCGGGTTGAGCCGGATGGCTTGGTCGTACTCTCCAATGGCTCGGTCGTATTGGCCCTTTTGAGCGTCGTCGTTGCCCCTATAGTAAAAGGGAAAATCTTGATTTCGCTCCTTTTCATTGCCCGAGGCGCCTGCCTTAACCAATAGGGCTCTGACCTCGGCGTGATGTGCGTCGGTTGCCGCATCCCACGCGGTCCGGCCCTCGTTCGTCTTGGCCTTGACATCGGCCCCTTTGGCAAGCAGCGCCTGAACCACCTCGCGGCTGCCTTTGTGGGAGGCCACAATGAGCGCGGTCACGCCCTCTTTATTCTTGGCATTGACGTTGGCGCCCTTGGCGAGCAGCGCCTGCACCACTGCGAGGGAACCCTTCTCGGAGGCCCCCATCAGCGCGGTCTTGCCGTAGTCGGCTGTCTTGGCATTGACGTCGGCCCCCCTAGCGAGCAGCGTCTGCACCACCTCGCGGTCGCCGTACTCGGAGGCCGACATCAGCGCGGTCACACCGTTGTTATCCTTGGCATTGACGTTGGCACCCCTGTCGAGCAGCGCCTGCGCCACCTCACGGTGGCCGCTCGCGGTCGCCGACATCAGCGCGGTCATGCCGATGTTAGCCTTCGCATTGACGTCAGCATGCTTGTCGAGCAGCGCCTGCACCACCTCGCGGTGGCCCTGGAAGGAGGCCGACATCAACGCGGTCACGCCGTCGTCATTCTTGGCATTGACGTTGGCCCCCTTGTCGAGCAGCGCCCGCACCACCTGGCGGTGGTCTTCCCGGGAGGCCACCATGAGCGCGGTCCAGCCGTTGTTCCCCTTGGCGTTGACGTTGGCCCCCTTGTCGAGCAGCGCCCGCACTGCAACCGCATCGCCACCGAGTGCCGCGTTGATCATCAAGTCCTCCGCAGGCCCAGCCACGGCCGTTGCCGCCCAACCGACCGCCAGTGCTACCCACCACACCGATAACACCCGACGAATGCGAACCATCGAACTCTCGACAACTGCCTTGGCTGACATCTCGAAAACCCTCCCTGAACGAACGCGTCCCATCGTGATGCGACTGCGACCGCGTGGCCATCGTCATCTCCGGCGTGCCGGATCGGTCAGGCGGCCATGCCGGGCAGGCTGACGACAGGATCTCGAATTCGCACCAGATTGCCTTCTTGCCGGTGCCTTCCTTCGGGCCGGTCACAACGCATGCGACTTCATTTTACCCTCTGGCTCCAACTCGCCTTGTAGGCCGAGCGGCCTTGCTCCGCAAGAGTTCGGCCGGCTTTGAGTCCGAACCCGTGTTTCCATTTCCGACCGCCCCTCTTTTTGCCATACCGCTCACGGGCCTCGAAATACTCCGACAAGCGGCCAAACCCGCATCCATCAGGGCTTTTCTCGCCTTTTATCAAATTCGTGGTCTACTTGGAAAACGGAAATCCGGGCTGATACGATTGCGGGCGGTGCAACCGCTCGAACGATACACGCCTTGCGCGGGCCTTTCGGTACCGCTGATCACGGTGCTCGACCGCAAGGGGCGAGTGCTCGAAGACCAGCAGCGCGAGGTGGTTCGGTTCGCGATTCAGGGCGGCGCCGGCGCGGATATAATCTTCGCCGCCGGCACCACCGGCGAATGGGACCGCCTGGATAATCCGCGCCGCCAACTGGTTTCGCGGATTACGGTTGAGGAGTGCCGGCGCTTCACGCGCGGCGATCGCAAGGTCGAAGCCTGGATCGGCATCACGGCGCCCACCCGCCCCGAGACCCTTGCGAACCTGGCGCATGCGATCGAGCTGGCCGCCGACGCCGCGGTGGTCGCGCCACTATCGATCGTCGATGTGAGCGATCCGGTCGATTTCGTCACGCGCGAGATCGAGGCGCTGTTCCAAAAGCGCGGCCGCAAGATCCCGGTTTTCCTCTACGACAACGCCGAGATCGCTGCGCCCGGAAGGGCCCCGCATCTGCACACCCGCGACGTCAAGCGGATGAGCCGGCTCCAATACGTGCGCGGGATGAAGGTCACCGCCGGCAAATCGGTGCTCGGCAATTACATGCGGGCCGCGTCGCATTTCAAGATCGGCGGCGAGTTCGCAATCTACGCCGGCAATCCCTACCTGATTTTCGACCTGTTCGCGCCGCACGCCGGGCTCGCCGGCACGCTGCGTCATTACTGGAACCGCTACTGGACGCAGCGCGCCCTGCCCTATGGGGTGGTCGCCGGGCCTGCCAATGCGATGCCGCGCGAATGGAAGCGCGCGTGGATGGTGTGCCGGGCGCAGGACCGTCCGCAGATGACTCGCTACGCGGAAATCCTCAAGGGCTTCCGCGCGGCGTGCGCCTTCAATCGCAACGGCGCGGAGTTCCGTCCGACCATCGCATGCCTCAAGGCCGCACTGGCCGAGCATGGCGCATGCGAGAGCGACGCCGTAGCGCCGGGAACACCCGCGCTCGAACCAGGCGAGCGGCGCGAATTCAGCCGCCGCTTCGCCGAGCTCCGGCGGCGCGCCGCCGACACGCTCGAGCCCGGATGGCTCAGCGAATGCGCGCCCGCATCCGCTGCGGTTCAGCATGGCTGAGCCGCAGCTGGACGTGGCCGGATGCGGCAGCATGGTCGTTGACCTCTTCTACCGCACGCCACGAATCATCAAAGCCGACGAGAAGATTCTGCTCGACGCCCATCGCGGCAGCGGCGAAATGCAGCGCGCCGAGGTCGGCGGCGTGACCCTCAACCATCTCGGATGGGCGCGCGTGCTGGGGCTCGAAACCGGCATCTTCGGCAAAATCGGCGACGACGCCAACGGTGCTTTGCTGCGCGACGGGATGGACCGGCTCGGCATCCGCCAAAATCTCACGCGCGACGGCAGCGCGAGCGCGTTCGCCACGATCTTCGTCGATCGATCCGGCAATCGCGCGATCTACATGGCGCGCGGCGCGACCGGAGAGCTCAAGCCCGAGGAGATCCGCCGCCGCCACGGCGCATTCATCCGCCGCGCTCATCTGGTCTCCACCGAAATCTCACAGCTTCCGCTGCCGACCGTGCTCGCGATCCTGCGCTATGCGCGGGCGCATTCGATACCGACGGTGCTCGATCTCGACCTCGCGCCCGCTGACGCGTGCGCGATGCTCGGGAGGCGCAGCGAGCTGGAGCGCGCGCTGAAGCTGGCGACCATCCTCAAGCCGGCGAAGGCGGCCGCCGCCGAGCTGGCCGGCGCGAGAGCAAAAGACGCGCTGGGGATGGGGCAAGCGATTCGCGCGCGCTTCGGCAATCGCGCGGTCGTGATTACCGACGGCGACCGCGGATGCGCGATCGCGGCCGATCGCACGGCGCTCAAAGTTCCCGCCTTCCGCATCAAGCCGGTCGACACCACCGGCGCGGGCGACGCGTTTCTGGGCGCGATGCTCGCCGGGCTGCGCTGGAATCTGCCCTGGCCATCGATCGGGCGGCTCGCCAACGCGGCGGGCGCAGTCTGCGCCAGCCGCCTCGGCGCGTTCCCGAGCGGCTTTGAGATGCGCGATGCGATCGCGAAGCTGTATGGCGAAGCACTGCCGTCGGCTGCATCACGCTGCGCTGGCGGCGACGGCGCAACCGAGGCCGCCGAATCCGACTTGCCCGGCGAAATCGACCGCTTCTGCGCGCTCTGCCTGAACGAGATGGATACTCTCAGGCGCTCGCTCAGTCTCCCGATGCTGGAGAAGGCGGTCGCGATGATCCGGGCGACCGGCGCGCGCGGCGGCCGTATCCATGTCACCGGTGTCGGCAAACCTGAACATGTCGCGCGCTATGCCGCCAGCTTGTTTTGCTCGATCGGGACCCCGGCGACCTTTCTGCACGCCACCGAGGCGCTGCACGGCAGCCTCGGCCAGGTCCATCCGCACGACTTGGTGATCGCGATCTCGAACAGCGGCAGCACCGCCGAGATTTGCGCGACCGCGGCCGCGATCAAGGACTACGGCGCGCAACTGATCGCGATCACCAGTGAAGCGAAATCGCCGCTGGCGCGGATGGCTGACCTGATGCTCGCCTGCCGCGTCGCGCACGAGGGCGGCGTGCTCGGGCTTGCGCCGCGCATCAGCGTGCTCGGCGAGATTTACCTGATCGCGGCGCTGTCGGTAGGGTTGGAGGCGGCAAAAGGCTTGACGGCCGAGGAGTACGCGCGCTGGCATCGCGCGGGGGCGCTGGGCCAAGCCGCGCGCCGGCTGGCGCGCAACCGCATCCGGAGGAAGTAGCCAGGGACATGACCCAGAAATCGAAAGCGCAGTTGCTGCGCAAGCTCCATCGCGGCCCGCGCATTCTGGTCCTGCCCAATGCGTGGGACGCCGCCAGCGCCAGGATTTTCGAGGCCGCCGGATTCCCCGCGATCGCAACCACCAGCGGCGGCGTGTCGGTGGCGCTCGGCTTTCCCGACGGCGAGAACACACCCCGTGATGAGATGCTCGCCGCGATCCATCGCATCGCCCGCGCCGTCGCCGTGCCGGTCACGGCTGATATCGAAGCCGGCTACGGCGCAAAGCCCAAGGACGTGGCCGCAACCATCAAGGCGGTGATCGCGGCGGGCGCGGTTGGCATCAATCTGGAAGACACCGATCGGAGTTCCTCGCGAAATCCCCGCAAACCGCTACGCGACATCGACGAGCAGGCCGAGCGAATCAGCGCCGCGCGTGAGGCTGGCTCAAAGGCCGGCGTGCCGCTGGTGATCAACGCCCGCATCGACGTCTACGTGCGCCAGGTTGGCGAGGAATCCGAGCGGCTGGAGCACAGTGCGCGCCGCGCTCGCGCCTATTTCGCAGCCGGCGCGGATTGTGTCTTCCCAATCGTCGCGCCTGCCGGCGCAATTGCGGCGCTGGCGAGAGCGATCGAAGGGCCGATCAACGTGATGGTGGGTCCCGGGATTCCGCCGATCGCAGGCTTGGAACGTATGGGCGTGGCGCGAGTCAGCCTGGGCTCGGCGCCAATGAGAGCGGCGATGGGAACCGCCCGCAGGATCGCGCAGGAGCTCCTCGAGCGCGGCACCTACCAGGAGTTGCTGCGGGATCCGATTCCGAGCGCAGAGCTGAATCACCTGATGGCGAAGCGGCACACCTAGCGTAGAGCGATTCGGCGGATTATTCCCTCTCCCTCCGGGAGAGGGTCGGGGTGAGGGCGACCTGCCGGAATTTTCGGGCTTGCGCCCTCACCCGCGCCTTGCGGCGCGGCCTCTCCCGGAGGGAGAGGCATTCGGCGCGGCTCACCATGATGCTGACAAAGGGCGCAAGGCACACACATCGTACAGCTTTGGAACTGGCACGCGCCGGAGAGGCCGCGGTCTTTGGGAGGCTCTCAGGATTACTGATTCAGCGTGTGGATAATCTGAATGATCGCAGGGCCGACGATTACGATCAGCATCGCGGGCAGCACGAACAGGACCAGCGGGAACAGAATTTTGATCGTGGCCTTCTGCGCGTCTTCCTCGGCGCGCAGCCGCCGGCTGCTGCGCATCGAATCGGAGCTGGCGCGCAACGCCGGTCCGATTTGCGCGCCCATCTGTTCGCTCTGGATCAGCGTGGAGGCCAGCGGCTTCAACTCCTCGACCGCGGTGCGATCGGCGAACGCGCGCAGCGCTCCTCCCAACGACATCCCCGCCGACATCTCGGCTGATACTATCGCCAGCTCGCGGCCAATCACCGCGCCCTGCTGCTCGAGTTCGCTGCCGACCACCTTGATCGCCTCGTGCAGGCCCAGACCGGCTTCCACGCAGACCACCAGCAGGTCGAGCACGTCGGAGAGCTCGCGCGCGATCGCCTCCTGCCGTTTGCGCGCGCGGCGACCGATGCAATAGCTGGGAGCGAACGCGCCCAGCGCCGCGCCCGCGATTAGCCAGATCATCAGCGACGCGCCCAATGCGCCGGTGAACAGGGCCGCGATCAACGCCAGCCCCGCGCCACCGGCCACCGATCCCAGGCGAACCAACTGGAAGACACGCAGCGCTGACGTCCTGCGATAGCCGGCCTGCTGCAGCGCCTGGAGCAGCTTGCCGGCGCGCGGAGTGTCGAGCTTCGGCGTTGGAATGCGCCTGGCCGCCCACATCAGCAGGCTGCGCCCAAGGCGCGCCGATTCACCCGGCTGGATCTCGAACAGCCCCCGCGAGACCCGCGCCTCGATCGCAAGGTCGTCGATCTTGTCCTTGAGCGCGCGCCGTTTTCCGGTGAAGGCGAAGTAGAGCCCGATCGCCACCGTCCCGGCCAGGAAGTAGATGCACGATATTACGAAGAATGGGCTCACGTCAGTATTTGATCCGGACCAGCCGGCGAATAGTCACCAGCGCCAGCAGGTCCAGGACCACCGCCGTTTCGAGCATCTTGATTCCGGTCGGATCGGTGAACAGCGCGTGCGCGTAGCCCGGCTGCACGATGCTGAACGCCCCGAGCACTATCGCCGGCAGCAGGCCGACGATAATCCCGCTCATTCGCGACTGCGCGGTCAGCGCCTTGATCTGGGCCCGCAGCCGCTGGCGGGTCCGCATGATCTCGGAGAGCCGGCCGATGATCTGGGCCAGGCTGCTGCCGACCTCGGACTGGACCTTGACCGCGACCACCAGCAGCCGCAAGTCCTCCTGCGGCACTCGCTTGACCATTTCCTGGAGGGCGCGCGCCAGTGGCAGTCCCAGCGCGGTCTGCTCGATCACGGTGGCGAACTCCGTGCCGATCGGGGCGTCGAATTCCTTGACCACGACCTGCAGGCCACGCAGCAGCGAATGGCCCGCTTCGAGCAGCGACTTCAGAAGATCGAGCACGTAAGGCAACTGATCGGTAAATCGGCTCAGCCGGCGCCGCCGGCGGAAGCGGATGTACGGCAGCGGCAACGCGGCCAGCGCGAGGCCGAAGCCGATCGCAAGCAGCGGGGCGTCGATAAACGTGGCCGCCATCACTTCGCCGGTCCCGAACAGCAGCACCATCAACAGCACCATGTCCGAGACCCGCGTGTAGATTCCGGCCTCCCACATACTCCGCTCCAACCATCGGGTCAGATCGATCCGATGGAACAGATGCTGCAAGCCCTTGTCATCGGTTACGGGCCGGCGGTTGAGAGCCTGGCGAACCGGGTCGGTGCGCTGCGGTTTGAGGCGCTCGAGCGCGTCTTCGACGCGGTTGCCGCGCGGGACAAGCGCGCCGATCGCGAGCATCAGCGACACCAGCACCAGGGCAAAGACTTCGGCCAAGGCCATTGAATCCATCTGGCTATTCCTCGGCGCCCTGGGAGATCCGGGGCTCCATCCTGGCGGTTGCTGCTTCGATTTTCTGCGCGTAAGTCGAACGAATTCCGGTCGCGCGGAAAGAGCCCTGCTGCTTGCCGGCCGCGCTGACGCCGGCCGGAACGAACTCGAACAGGTCCTGCATCATCACGACCTCGCCTTCCATGCCGCTGATCTCGGAAATCTTCGTCACCTTGCGCGAACCGTCGGCCAGCCGACTGACATGGACGATTATGTTGACGGAGGAGGAAATCTGCTGGCGCATCGCGCGCTGCGGAATCGAATAGCCCGCCAGCAGCATCATCATTTCGAGCCGCGAGAGGCATTCGCGCGTGCTGTTGGCGTGGACCGTCGCGATCGAGCCGTCGTGGCCGGTCGACATCGCCTGCAGCATGTCGATCACCTCGGCGCCGCGCACCTCGCCGACGATGATCCGGTCGGGACGCATGCGCAGGCAGTTGCGCACCAGGTCGCGCTGGGTAACCTCGCCCTTGCCTTCGATATTGGGCGGCCGGGTTTCGAGCCTGACCACGTGCGGCTGCTGGAGCCGCAGTTCGGCCGAGTCTTCGATCGTGACGATACGCTCGTTCTCCGGAATGAAGCTCGAAAGGCAGTTGAGCAGCGTGGTCTTGCCCGAGCCGGTGCCGCCGCAAACCATGAGGTTGAGCCGCGCCCGAGTGAATGCGGCGAGCAGCTCGGCCATCTCGGCGGTCATGGCCTCGTTCGCGATCAGGTCTTCGATCCGGAAGCGATACTTGCCGAAGCGCCGGATCGAGAGCGACGGTCCGTCGATCGCCAGTGGCGGGATGATCGCGTTGATACGCGAGCCGTCGGGGAGCCGCGCGTCCACCATCGGCGAGGCCTCATCGACCCGCCGGCCCACTTTCGAGACGATCCGATCGATAATCAGCATCAGATGCTGATCGTCCTGGAAGGTGGCTTCGCTCTTGTGCAGCTTGCCTTTCTTCTCGACGTAAACTTGATCGTGGCCGTTGACCAGGATGTCCGTGATCCCGTCGTCGCGCAGTAGCGGCTCGAGTGGACCAAGGCCCAGGAGTTCGTCTTTGAGCTCGTCGATCAGGCGCGCGCGATCGTTGTCGGTCAGCAGCCGGCTCTCTTCCTTGAGCAGATCGCCGATCGTCGCGGTGACCTTGGCCGACAGCAGCGCCGGATCGACGGTCTCGAGTTGCGCCAGATCCATCACCTCGAAGAGCTTGGTGTGGGCCTTGAGCTTGAGCGCGCGGAACCCGTCGGCAACGCCGTCCCTTTTCCGCCCCGCGGGGCTGCCGTTGATGCCTTGCGGGGATTGGGAGGTTGGAGGACCCTTTTCGGCCAGACGTTCCAGCAGCTTCATGGCGAAACCTCAATTGCGCGAGAGCGCGCCGAGCAGGCGCGAGACGATTCCTCCGCTGGGTGGCGGAGCTTCGACGCCGCCGGACGACAGCTTGGCGGCGAATTCCTCAAAGGCCTGGACCAGCGCGGAGCGCGGCGCCACCTGCCAGAGGTCGCGAGCGCCCCACTGAACCCGCTCCAGGTTGGCGTCGTCCCGCGGGATTCGCATGAAGAGCGGAAGCGTGAGAGTCTGTGCGACCTGCTCGGCGCTGATCGGATGATTGGGCACGATCGAGTTGAGGATGAACTGCGGCTCGACCGTCACTTTCAGGCGCCGGAACAGGTCGACGAAGCGCAACGCGCATCGGATCGAGCCGAGCGATTGGCTGACCACGTAAAACAGGTACTCGGAGCGATCCCAGGCCGCGAGCGCGATCTCGTTGGTATAGCGGCCGCAGTCCACGATCACGTAGTCAAAGAGCTGGCGCATCAGCTCGAGTACCGGCCCGACCACCGCTTCTGTCACCAGCTCGCTGTCCTCGATCCGCTTCGGCGCAGGCAGCAGGTAGATTCCCGACGGATGCTTGGTGAGCGCAAGCTCCAGCTTAATCGAGTCCAGCTTCTCGGTCGGATCGGTCAGATCGGCGATCGTGTGTTCGGGCTCGAGGTTGAGAAAAAGGCCGAGCCCGCCCTCCTGCAAATCGAGATCGACCACCGCCACCCGCTTGTCCATCGAATGGCGCAAGGCGAGCGCGAGGTTGGCCGCGATCGTGGTCACCCCGATACCGCCGACCGTGCTCGCCACCGAGCACACCACGCCATGGCCGCTGCCGCGTTCGCTGCGCCATCGGGTCTCGCTGACCTTGAGCAGCGCGCGCGTGGCTTCACCGGGATCAAGCGGAAGAAACAGGACCTCGTCGGCGCCGGAGCGCAGTACCCGGCGCATCAGGCCCGGCGTACGATCGGCCAGCAGCGCGAACAAGGCCTGCCGCGGCGAATGGGCCGCGCGGCTGCGCAGATGAGCCAGCGCGCTTTCTTCGTCCGCGCCGAAGACCACCAGCTCGACGTTGGCGGGCGGCGCGGCGCCGTTGCCGTTGGCAAAGCCGATCTCGGCATCCATGATTTCGAGCTGAGGATCGTCGAGCGCCGCGAGCGCAGCCCTGACTTCGGCGCACCGATCTCTCTGATCGACCACCAGCAGCGCGCGCAGCGTGTTGCGTTGCTGCTTCCTGCCCGAGGATGGTTCCGCCACTGCGGTTCGCCCGTTACGACCGCTGCCGTTGAAAGTCGTCATGTCGCGTCGCCATCGCGCCCCCTGATTGAAATGCTCTCCACGCCCAAAGGCCGCGCCGCGCGGGATTTTAGCGCCATCAGAACCGCGGCCTGGACGCGTCGGGTGGATTGACCGGCCCGGTGCGCAATTGTTCGGGCGTCAGGTCACCGGGATCCGGATAGGCCACTTCCGCGTTGGCCGGCACCGCGCCGACCAGCTTCGGCGTCACGCTCATCACCAGCTCGGTCTTCTCGTCCTGGTAGCTGGTGTTGCGGAACAAGCCGCCCAGGAACGGAATGTCACCGAGATAGGGCACTTTCTGAATCTGGGCGGTGCGATCGCGCAGGATCAGCCCGGCGATGATCAGGGTCTGATTGTCTTTCATCTTCACCACGGTTTCGGCGCGCTGAGTGACGAAGGCCGGGACCGTGAAACCGAACAACTGAATGCCCTGGCTGAAATCGGGTTTGGAGACCTCGGGTTTCACCACCAGCTCGATCTCGTGCCGCCCAATCACGGTGGGCACGAAGACCACCGAGGTGCCGAATTGATGGAACACGATGCTGGTGTTGAGCGCCTGCGCGATCACGATCGGAATCTCGCCGCCGGACAGAAACTTCGCCTCCTGGCCGGAATTCGCGACCAGTTGCGGCTCGGCAAGAATGCGCGCCAGCGAATGGTCTTCCAGAAACCGGAAGAAAGTCTGGGTCTGCACGTTGGAGTTCTGCGCCGCCAGGGCGTAAGTCAGGTTGGTCGAGAGCAGCAACGGAATCGTGCTGCCGCCAGCGGGCAGGATGCCGCCCGCGCTTGATGACGATCCGCTCAGGTTGCTGCTCGAGGTGTAGGGCGTGGCGACCTGGCCCGGCAATCCGACCAGCGATACGCCGTAATGGGCGAGCGCCGCAGAGATATCGATACCCTGGTTTTCGATCCGGTTACGATCGACTTCGGCGACGGTCACGTCGAGCATCACCTGCTCGCGCCCACCGGGCTCCACGCGCACCTGGCAGTCCTCGTAGTCGCCGTGGCTGTCCCACACCGCTAGCGTGGTGAATCCCGGCTTGCGGCCGATCAGCATCAATTGCAGCGGGTCGATGACCTGCAGGTCCGCGATAGTGGAGTCGGCGATCGAGACCCGTCTGAGCCGGCGCTTGAACCGGAACAGCATCGAAGTGCCAAAGCGTATCGCAACGGTGTCATGCGGCAGGAGGACGTGGCTCAAGGTTGCGCCGTCGCTTTCCGGTTCGATCGCGGGCGGATTGGTCGCGTACCGCTGCGGGACGCTCTGCACGGAAATCACCGCAGCAGCGCCCGGAGCGGACGCGAGGCCGGCGCGCCGCCCGTCGGCGGGCGCAGCCGGCGCAGCCCCGCCGCTCGCGACCGGGCCGGCGCCGTCATCGAGCGATTCGCCCGTCGTGGCTGGAGCCGTGCCGGGCGCCAGCGGATTGGCGGGATCGGCAACCGCCTCAACCGTGAAGGTGTAAGTCTCGGCGCGCCCGTCGACCGTCGTGACGATCACCGACTCGGTACCCGCATCGGCGCCGAGCACCAGCACTGAGCCGTCCGCCTGCTGGTTGACGATCAACGCACTCGGATTGGTAACGCTGCGGGTAGCAGGTTTGCGGGCGGGATCGGTTCCTTTGATCACGTAAGTCTCGCCGCGCTGGATGACAACCTTGATAGCCTCCGGACGGTCGCCGGAGTCCGCTCCAGCCAGCCCAGTGCAGATCAGCATCGCGATCATCGCGAGCAACTCGACGGCGAGCGCGCGTGTGGTTATCGTTATCATTCGGGACGGTCGTCTGACTTTCATTGCCCATCCACCCCCCTCGGGTTCGCCAAAACCTCTTCTTTGAGACCGCCTGACGACGCGGCCGGATCGCTACGCGACGGGTCTGCGCTGAACCCGCTACTTTCCGGCTGCGATGAGTCGGCGGGAGCAGGATTCATCAGCGAAGGATTGGCGAGCGCGGGATTGGAGAGCTGCGACCGTCCATCCTCGGCTTCGCTCGGCACGATCCGCGCGCCCTTGAGGAACGACACCACCTCGCGCCGCTTGCCATCGCGCATGATCTCGACTTGCGCTGGCGCGGCTGGCGCCGCGCTGCCACGTACGAGCGGAGCCTGGCTGTGAGCGATCGGAATCGGCCCTGCACGGTAGATCTTCAAGATACTGTCCGCATCGCTGCCGGCGGTGAGCACGATTTTGTCGTCGGTGAAATTGCGCAGCGCCAAGCGCAGCAATCCTTCGTTGGCGGCCAAGCCCAGGCGCTCGGCCTCCTCCGGCGAGACCAGCAGGGTCACGACCTTGACCAGTTGCGGCTCATCCTTGCTGCTGTCGAGCTGCTGAGCGACGGCCAGCACGCCTGCATCCTGCAACACGAGCTTGGAAAAGGGCTTCTGATTGCCCTGGGAGACCGAGACGAGCACGTCCACCTTCGCGCCCGGCAAAATGAAGCCGGCCACGTCGCTGACTTCGTCCACCGCGACCGACATCGCTCGCATCCCGTTGGGGATCAACAGCGGCAAAACCCCGCCGCTTTTCTGACCGCTGAAGAGCTTGTCCGCGACCATGGGTTGGTTCTCGCCAAACCCTTGCTTGACGATTGCGCCGAGCACTTTTCCGGTATCCGTCAGCGCGCCGGGCGGCAGACTATCGCGCGACCAGCGGGCGAGCTTGACGGCGCCGGCTTCGATTTTGGTTCCGATCGGCAGGTCACGGGAGGCGACGACGATCTCGACGCTGCTGGTGACCGCCTGCTGCAGCGCGGCCTCGCGCCGCTGAAGCGCCGAGTACACTACAATCGCGGCCAGCGTTGCCGCCATTACCGCCAGCAGTCCAAAAGCGATCGGCCGTCTCATCCCGCGCCCCTCTCCTCCCGCCCAAGTGCGGCGGTCGATGCCATAGTTCTCTCGAAGCTCGGCGATACCGCGGCCGGCGCACAGGATTTCGCGACAGCTACAGGCTGTTGGTCACATTGGCGACCGTGTTCCCAATCCCGTTGCCCAGGGATTGGTACGCCGAGTAGACCACCACTGCGATCGCGGCCATAATCAATGCGTACTCGGTCATCGATTGACCTTTGCGATCGCCAAGCCGCTCGCGAATACTCACTAGAATTGCGAGAATCATAGCTAAGCCTCGCTGTTCATTCACGCGGCGCGCGCGATGTATTCGCGCTTACAGGGCGTTGGTTACGTTGCCGACTTCGTTGGTGATCGCGTTGCCCAGGGTCTTGTACGAGGTGTAGACAACCACCGCGATCGCCGCCATGATCAGCGCATACTCAGTCATCGATTGCCCTCTGGGCTCGCTGATCCGGACATAGGTCTTGATAATCCAGTTCATACTTCTGCTCCTTCGATTTCGGGTCGTTTTGAGCAATTGCCAGTTAGTATTCCGGCAATCGCTTCTGACAGGCTTGATAGGCAGGTCTCGTGCCATACGCAACGCCAAGCAAACCCGTGCTGTGATGTGCAGAGAAGGGACCAGTCAGTGACGACGGCGGGATCAGACCTGTCCCATCACGCGACATGGGTCAGGAGTCGAACGAACGGGAGAAGCTGCTAATTCTGGGACGAGAGCGACTAGTGCCGTTCCAACTTGTCGTTCCGAATTATTGCGAGCCATGCGCTTTTCGCGCTCGCTCATCCGAACCGCCCCGCTTAGGCGCGAACAGTTGGAACGGCACTAGCGGCTCAGCGGATGGCGGGACAGGAAGGCCGCGATAGCGTCGGCGACGGCGCGCGGCTTCACCATCATGAGCATGTGAGTCGCGCCGGCAATCTCCACCGGCTCGGCGGGCGTAAACCACGAAAGCGCCAGAGCGTGGGTCTCGTGAAAGGCCGGCGCGCTATCCGCCCCGACCATCAGGAGGATCGGCTGGCGCACGCGGCGCGCGTCCGCGGCCGAGAAGGTCCACTCGGCCAGCGCGAGCCCCTCGAGCTGGAAAAAAGTGTCCGCGTCCGCGATCGCCATCGGCCAAGCCCCGGGGACCGAATCGACGGCGCTGCGCCAGTTGGGACCTTCGACCTCGGCCATGAAATGCTCGAGCGCTCCCGCCTTGTCGCCGCTCTGGTACTTGACCCTCATCGGGAACATCCGTTCGGAGAACTTGTCGGCGCCCGGGATCCTGAACATCAGCGCCGGCTCCAGCAGCGAGAGCGAGTGCACGTTAGCGGGAAAATCCAGCGCGAGCTGCATCGCGATCGCGCCGCCGTACGAATGCCCGGCGACGTGCGCGCGCTCGATCCCGAGGTGACGCATCAAGGCCGCGCAATCGGCGGCCTGATCCGCGATACTCACCGGCGGCGCGGAGTGAGTGCTGTTGCCGTAGCCGCGCCGGCGATAGCGCACCAGCTGCAATCGCGACAGCGACGGTTCAGGCAGCATCGGGAGGTAGGAGTCGGCCACGGCGCTGCCATGGATCAGCACCACCGGCTCTCCTATCCCGCGAGTCTCGAACTCGAGCCGGATTGGGCCGGCCTGCGCGATTTGCATCGGTGAATCAGCGGGCGCCGGGATTGCCCCGGCGCCCGCTCTCGGCAAGCTACTCGGCTGGAACCAGCTCGACGCGCCGGTTCTGCGCGCGTCCTTCAGCCGTATCGTTGGTGGCGACGAAGTGTGTCTTACCGAATCCTCTCGGGATCAGGCGACTCGAAGCGATTCCCGCGTTCTCCAGATAGGTCACGACCGATGCGGCTCGCTCGGCGGACAGCTCTTCGTTGTAGTCGTCGCTTCCGATCGCGTCGCAATAGCCGTCCACATAGAGCCGGACCTGCGGCTCGGTCTTGAGAATCCTGACCGCTTCGTCGAGCACCGGCTCATCGTCAGGACGGATATCGGATCGGTCGAAGTCGAAGTGCACCCCTCTGAGGACCAGCTTCTCCCTGGTCGGCGGAGCAGGCGCCGGGGTCGGCGTCGGCATCGGGGTTGGCATTGGGGTGGCGACCGGCGGTGGCGGCGGCGCCCAGGTTTCCGCCGCGATGATGCCGCCCGCAAGTGCTCCAACGATCAGGCCGGTGGGGCATCCGATCTCATAAGCCGTCACATGCTCGCCTCTGGTAGCTCCATGGTCATCGTCGATGAACGCGGCGGTGGCGCAGCCGACGGCGCCCCCGGCCACCGCGCCGATCGCGGCGCCTGCAAGTACGCGGCGCGGAGGAGGCGACGGGTGCATCGACGAGCAACCCGATACCAGGAGCAGCGCCGCCAAGCCGACGCATCCGAGCCGTTTTGGATGCCCTATCATTGCCGTCATTTCCTCCCCGTCGCTCGCTCCCTGCAAAGTGGGCGAGAGGCCAGTTACCTTAGAACATTTTTGGGGTGTTTTGACAATGCTCTACACGCCGCGCTTCCCGCCTGACGGGATAAATATTCTACAGAACCGAACGCCGTTTCCCCCATTTCGTTTCGAGCCGCCGCAGCCGCGCGGAGGGCCGACGCTCCGGCGCTCAATGGTCGCGAGCCGCCTTCAGCAGCGACTCAATCTCGTAATTGGCGAGTAGTCCGATCCGCTCGATCGTGACGTCTGCCGCCGGATACTTCGCGACTTCTTTTTCGTCGCGCGCATAATGCCCCTGGAGCGGGAAGACCGTCGTGACGCGCGGACCCCACGCTTGCTTGACCGCGGCCAGAATTCGCACTTTGTCGTCGATGAAGAGGTAGTGGTCGGCGGGATAACGTTGCGCAACGTCGTCGAGTTCCTGCTCCTTGTGGATATAAATCAGGACGTTGCGCTCGAAGGCCTCCCTCAGGCCGGACCGTTCGATCTTGAGCGGCTGAAACACCACGTCGCCGTCCGAGACGATCGCCGTCTGCCCAAGCTGCTGGAAGCGCTCCACCACGTCGATGGCGTCAGGATACAGCCGGGTCGCGAACGGATAGTCCACCAGGAATGACGAGATCGCCAGGATGCGGAAGTCGCGCGGGTATTCTATCCGGTAGCGCTGCAGCGCTCCCAGGTAGTCAGCGTAGCCGAGCTGCAGGCGCAACTCCTCGAACAGCTCACTATAGCGCCGCTGGCCGTTGGACCCGACCTTGAGCTCCAGATGCTTCATCAGGTCGGCCGTCACGCGATCGTTGTTGAGCAGCGTGTTGTCGACGTCGAACAGGAATACGAGCTTTTGCGCGTCCATGTTCTCTACTACCGCAGCAGATCGGCACTGTCGTTGGCGACGTTGTTGACGAGCGGAGAGACCGCTTGCGCCACGAGCAGATCTTCCGGCGCCGGCGCGAGCAGACTCCTGATCCGCCCGGCCTCGGTGCGGTCGTCGATCCATTCGGTGACGGCGCCCGGATCGAGAATTACCGGCATCCGGTCGTGAACGGGAGCCATCATCGCGTTCGCGCCGGTCGTGACGATCGCGAAGGTCTGCATGAAGCCGTCCTGAGCTCGATGCCATTCCCAAAGCCCCGCCATCAGAAGCAGCCCCTGGTCGGGGCGATGAAACCACAACGGGCGGCGCGCGCTTTTGGGTCCGGTCCACTCGAAGAAACCGTCCGTGATTACCGCGCATCGCGACTTCCTGAGCGCGTCGCGCCATAGCGGCCGAGACTCCAGCGTCTCGCAACGGGCGTTGATTTGCATGGCCGGCCCGCCGGTGCCGGGTCGGTCGCTCAGAAAGCCCCAGTACATCGGGCTAATCTGGCGGCTACGATTGCTCTCGAATTCCTGAAGCACAAGCACCGGATGCTGCTGCGAGGGCGCGATGTTGTAGTGCGGCTGGTACAACGGATAGCCGCGCACGTCCGCGACCTCGAGTTCGGCCGCGATCGACTCCAGATTCGGGCGCGTCAGGGTGATCCGTCCGCACATGGGCCTTATCTCAAAGCGCTGCGAGTACCTATTATTAGCGGATCGCCAAGGCGCGCCATACCGGGAGGCCCAAAACCAGGGGCCGGCCCACGATCGTGCGACTTGCGCGCTTTGAGTCTCGCCCAGGCACGGGGTATACAGCGCGTGGTAGTCAAATAGAAGTGGTCGAGCAGAAACGGTGGGAGAACCGGGAATCTTAAGCCAAAGAGTCGGCGTGCTTAGCGGTCTGGCTCTGCTCGGAATCCTGGTTTGGGGACTCTGTGCGGTCCTCGGTCCGGTGCTGCGCGATCGCGATTCCGGATCGCTGCGCGCGCTGGTGTGGCTTGAAGCCATCCTGGCCGTCAAGCTCCTGCTGCTTCCGTTTTTTCCCGGCTACAAGGGCGATATCCGATGCTGGATGATGTGGTCGTTGGGCATGGCCTCCGTCGGCCCGTCGGGAATCTATACATTTAGTGCATCAATCCCGTGCGATTACCCGCCGGGTTACCTGTACGTGCTGTGGCTATGCGGAAGCCTGACAAACGCTTTCGGGCAGCAGAGCCCCGGTGCGTTCCGCATCACCACGGAGGCGCCGGCGCTGGTCTTTGATTTCATTCTCGGGCTGACGATCTTCGCCGCGATTCGCCGTCTGGGGAACTCGCGCCTGGCGCTGCCGGGAGCATTGCTGTTCGCCCTCAATCCGGGGCTCCTGTTCGACACCATGGTTTGGGGTCAGTGTGACCCGGCGCTCGTGCTGCCGATTCTGCTGAGCGTGCTGCTGGTCCTCGATTCGCGCTACGCGCTCGGATGGGCACTCGCCGCTATCGCCGTTCTGGTCAAACCGCAGGGGCTCTTTCTGCTTCCGGTCCTGGCGTGGTGGACACTGCTCCAAGCGCGGCCTGCGAAGTACCTCGGCATCGCCGCCGCCTTCGTCGGGACTCTGGCTGCCGGCCTGGCGCCGTTCCAAATCGGCAAGCCCTGGTACTTCACGCTGCCCATTTATACCAGGGGAACCGGGCGTTACCAGTTGACTTCGGCCAATGCGTTCAACCTGATGGGGCTGCTGGCCGGAAATTGGATGCCGGACTCGACGCCGATAATGGGCATTCGAGCCGTGTCTCTGGGCATGGCGCTCTTTCTGGCCGTGTACCCGATCGCAGCGTTCCTCCTCTATCGCAAGCGCACGCCGCAGATGCTTCTATTCGCGGTCTTCCTGGTTTATCTGGCGATGTTCGTGCTCGCCCCGCGCGTTCACGAACGTTATCTCTATCTTGCGGTGGCGCTGCTGATCCCGCTCGCGCTCGACTCAGCCGTCACGCTTGTGCTCTCCGTAGCGCTGAGCGCCACGTTCCTGTGCAATATGTATTACATCAAGCAAATGCTCGACCTTTACCCGGACATCCCGCCGCATAGTTTCGTCGCATCGACGACCGCGATCGTGAGCGCGGCGATCGCGATCGTGAACGTGGCGGCGTTTGCCCTGGCGTTGGCGTATGCCTTTGCGATCGCCTCGCGCCGCGGCGAGCCTGCCTCCGTGTGAATTCGTCTTATTTGGTGAGCCGTCCGGGACTTGAACCCGGGACCCGTCCTGTGCGCGATACCATTCCCAGAGCCCGGCCATCAGAGCCAGGCCGTGGTCGGGGCGATGAAACCACAGTGGGCGCCGTGCGCCTTTGGGTCCGGTCCACTCGAAGAAACCATCCGTGATGACCGCGCATCGCGACTTCCTGAGCGCGTCGCGCCACAGCGGCCGAGACTCCAGCGTCTCGCAGCGGGCAGCGCCGCGAGTCCCTACTATTAGCGGATCGCCAAGGCGCGCCAGACCCGGTGGAACGGTCGGTTCAAGGACTTGTGGGAGGACTGACGCCGAGAGGAGCGGCGGCATCCTGCTGGCGATTGACAACCATCGAACCGGTCCATCTGAATGTGCCGGTCTGCGGATCGTACAGCTCGGCGCTTGAAAGGCCGTTCCCGCCCGCAACCAGCACCTCGCCCGAGGAAAGCAAAGTCGCGGTGTGGAGGTCGCGCGGACGGTTCATGCTCCCGGTTAGCGTGAACTGGCCGGTTTGCGGATCATACAATTCGGCACTCGACGTGATACCCCCGTTCTTGGGCTGGTTGGTCTGTCCGCCCGCGATCAGCACCTCTCCCGAAGGAAGCAACGTGGCAGTGTGATACACGCGCCCTCGATTCATGTTGCCGGTGAAAGAGAAAGTGCCGGTTTCAGGATCGTACAACTCTGCGCTGGAGTTAATAACCGCGCCATCCTCTCCAAACCCTCCGGTAATCAGCACCTTACCGTTCGGCAGCAGCGTGGAAGTATGAGCGTATCGCGCGTCGTGCATGTTGCCAACGCGCTTGAAGCTGTTGCTCTCGGGCTCGTACAGTTCGGCAGCACGCGTATAGGTTTCATCGTTCGCTCCGCCTGTAATTAGTACCGTCCCGTCCGTCAGCAGAGTCGCCGCATGGTTTACGCGGGGGCTGGTCATCGGATAGGTAAACGCGAATGTTCCGCTCGCCGGGTCATATACCTCGGCGCTCGACAGTTGACCTCCGCCGCCTGCAACCAGCACCCTGCCGTCCCGAAGCAGGGTAGCGGACGGGCTTTCACGCCCAATTCCCAGGTTGCCGGTCTGGGTAAATCTGCCGGTGACGGGATTGTAAAGCTCGGCCAGGCGGACCGCCTGTGGCTGTGCTCCCCCCGCCAGTAGCACCTCCCCGTTGAGCAACGTTGTTGCGGTGTTGTCGAACTGCGCCTCCAGCATCTTGCCGGTGAGCGCGAATTTACCGGTCTTTACGTTGTATACTTCGACGCTGGAAAGTGCCTGGTCCTTCGCGCCGCCCGCTCCGCCCGCAATGAGAACCTGCTCGACCGCCGGCGGCGAGGGCGCGGGGGTCGCGTAAGTAAGCGCGAGCCCATGCTGCGTTTGATCGCCTCCGGCGGCGACGCGACATAGTTGCAGCATCGCGACTAACGCGACAGCCACGCAAAGCGGCATGGGCTGGCTTGCCCACCAGCGACCACTGTACAACTTTGTCATCGCATCTTTGCCTGGGGGATACGAACAGCATTCCGCGCGCTGTTGGACCCTCAACTAATGTGACGGTACTCCCTTACGAGTCGATAGCGCCAGCGCCGTATGCGCTGCGGCCTCTTCAAACTGAGGAAGTGCCTTTTGACGCCCCCCCGAGCCATCTGTGCCATATACATCTGTGCCATATATATGGCCGGTGGGACGGGCAGGCTGGCGGCGTTACCTTGGCGGAACCGGCCGCAACGGCGACCTTCAGAAGCCTGCGATTTTATTGGTGAGCCGTCCGGGACTTGAACCCGGGACCCTCTGATTAAAAGTTCGACTGGCTACCCGTCCGCAATGGTCCGTGGGTATCCAGTGAGTAGTAAACATCAAGGTTTTCTGGATAACCGGCTTCCGCCCGAGACCGAGGATAGGCTACCTGTCCGGCCGCGTGGTCGTCAAACGGGTCGTCAGAAAATCGAAAGCATGCTTTTTCGGGCCGGCGATACCCGGCCCCCAAAAAAAGGTAGGACCCGTCCGCGACCGCGCGACCTCCCTCGCCGCGTCCATTTTTTCCCGTCTGCGGCGATGGCACGATTCGCGGGCGCCCCCGAGTTCAAGAGCGCGCTTCCCCATTGAAGCGATGAGCCACGCCGCGCGTTCTGCCTCTAGCCCAAGGGTAAGGGCCGTCCGCGAACGAATCGCCCGCGGGAGAGCGCGCCCGTTCGGCGCGGACGCCCTCGGACGGCGCGGCCGGCGCCGCGCTTCACGATTCACCTCATGCACTGGCGTTGAGCCTCCGCTATGAGGGCGAAGAGTTTTCAGCGAGTCATGGGAGGTGCGCGGTCGACTTACCCTGGCGGTCAAGCAAGAAGAGGTAGGAGTTCCCGTCGGCACCCACGCCGAGCGAAGCTCCAGCCTTCCCCGGACCCGTGGCTGTGAATCCCACACCGTCTCGGCTGGCAGCCACGCCAATCATGTTACCGGCCCCCTCCACGGCTCCCAGCCCAACCACGCCTGAGTCGTCGGAATCTCTGTAAGACACCATAGCGCGAATCTCGCGCTTCCGGTTGAGGAAGGCCAGGACAGGCTCTCCGCGAACCAGCGACAGCTCGGCTCGAAACCGACCGTCTGCATCGGAAAACAGCAGCGTCGGACCCTTTTCGCCGTTGGCCGCGCTCAGACGAGCGCGCTCTACGCCATTGCCGTCCACAACCGCAAAGCTCCTAGCGATGATTATCTCGGGGATACTCGCCGCGACCGCTATTCTCGGACCGCATTGAAGGCGGAGCCCCGCTCCAGCCCATCCGGCTAAAGCAGCAAGGAGCGCGACGCACAAACCGTTTCTCCACGGCACGGTCATAAACCCTCCCTGTTTTTGCCAGTCCCGTAACGGCCCTTTAGGGCCAAGCGCGTTGTCGCCCCGGCTTCAGTCGCCGGCGGCGGCGAAGGATCGAATCTATCTCGTCGGCGTCCGCAATGAGACCCTGACCTTTCGCTTTTCTGCGGCGCGGGCTACAACGCCAGCATGAAGCTCCGCCACGCCGTAGCGCTCGCGCTCCTCTTCAGCGCATGTACCACTACGGCCTCAGTGATGAAGAGTTGGGTTGGTAAACCTGAGAACCAGGTGCTCGCGCGATGGGGCGCGCCCGACCGGCAGGTGGCCCTTGCTGACGGCGGGAAAGTAGACACTTGGGTTACGACGGGGGGGACCGCCGAGTACGGTCTGCACACCTGCCGACAAACCTTCACAGTCAATTCAGAAGGCACGATCGTTAAGTGGGCATACAACGGTTGCCCTGACTCGAACTCCGGATTTTGAGACCCCGGTCCCGCCTCATCCCGCAACTTAGGGAAACCGGCCCGTCAGACTGGGGCTGTGATGCGCCGGCGGCGGTGAGGATCAAATCCATTTTGTCGGCCGGGTCGCGCAACATCGCGGGCGCGACGTGCGAGGCGGCACCTGGAGCGGATTGGCCGGCCCGCAACGCTGGCAGATTCATTGGGTGTGTGTTACGTCGCAGGAGCATGAGGCTTCGTCGCGTCGCGGCACTCGCACTTGCTGGCGTGTATCTCTTTTCGGGCATTGCTGGCGCCCAAGGCATAACCAACGGCGGTCTGTCAGGCACCCTCGTAAGCGCATCGGTGCAAGCCCCGTTTTCTCCGACTGGGGGAATCACCACGACGATCTTCACAACACCAAAGAAAGGTCATTTCGTGCTGACGCAGGTGGGTTCCGTCCGCGGCAGTGTTGATCTCTTCAGCGTGACCGACTTCGGTCCTATAGCGCCAGGCACTTTCACCCCCGGTCTAGCGGTGCCGCCTGGCGCGTCCGTGCAGTGCACGACTTTGGTTAACCCAGGTAGCAGTTCGGGGCAGACCGATTGCTGGATTACCGGCGTTCTAGAGAAGTAGGTTCAAATTTGGGCGCGGCGCTCGGAACCCGCGCGGGGCTTTTGGGCTCCGAACGCTTTTAAGCGCCGGCGGCGAGGATCGCGTCCATCTTGTCGGCCGCGTCGCGCAACATCGCGGGAGCGACGTGGCCGTAGGTGTCGGCCGTCAGCGCGATCGAAGAATGGCCCAGCATTTCCATTACCGTGCGCATCGGGACGCCCATCGCGAGCAGGAGACTCGCGGCGCTGTGACGCAGGTCGTGGAATCGCACGTTGAGCGGCTTCGCCTGCGTGGTCTCCGGCTGCTCGTGGCCTGCCGACTGCTGCTGGCCTGCCGGTTCGACCATTTTCTTGAGCATCCGCTTAAAGTGGCGATGGATGTTGCGCGGTTCAAGCGGAGTCCCGATCCCGGTCGTGAAAACGAGCCCCCTGTCGTTCCATCGCTCGCCGGCGCGCAGCCGCTCCTGAAGCTGGCGCGCGCGATGCGCCCGCAACGAGCGCACAACCGCATCGGGCAGCGCGATCGTGCGCCGGCTGCGCTCGGTCTTCGGTTCCGCAGCTTGTAGAGAGCCTTTTTTCCCTCCGCTCGCCTTGGGGCCGATGCGCTGAATCGCTTGCTGTATCTGAATCGTGCGCCCGTCGAGATCGACATCTTCCGCCCAGCGGAGCCCGAGAATCTCGCCACGGCGCAAGCCGAGCGCGAGCGCGACCGAGTAGAGGGCTTCGAGGCGTTCGCCTTTCGCCACGTCGAGCAGTTTTCTCGCTTGATCGGGCGACAGCGGCCGTATCTCGGTTCTCTCGATTTTGGGCGGGTCGGTCAACGCAGCAGCATTACGCACGACCAAGCCGAACCGCATCGCCTGATTGAGCGCGCGCCGCAACACTACCCGTAGATACGCGACGGATCGCGGCGACAGCTTGCGGGCTTTGCCCTTGCCGCCCGGCTTCTGCTTCAGCTTCGCGTTGAGCATCTCCTGAACGTGCTGGGGCGCGAGCTTTTCCAGGCGGAGATTTCCGAGCGCGGGCTTCAAGTGCTTCCTCGCGGTCAGCTCGTAGCTCTCGTAGGTGCGCGGCCGGACATTCGGCCGCACGGAATTTTCGAGCCAATCGTCCAGGAAGTGGCCGACAGTCTGCCGCTCGGTCGGGACCGGAAGCCCGAGATCGCGATCGTGCGAGGCGGCCGTGAGCAAAGCTTGGACTTCGGCCCGCGTCGCCGCGTAGAAACATTTGCGCCGGCGCTTCCCGTTGACGTAGCCGAGATTGAGCCGAGCTTCCCAGCGGCCGTCCGCCCGCTCGTAGATGCAGCCTTCGTTTTGTCCGCGAGTTCGCTTCGCCATGATTTCATTTCTCCTGTGCGTGGGCCGCGCGGCCGGTTTCCGGGCGTGGCTCGTCTTCGCCAGCTTCAGGTCGGCGCGGTCGTTCTTTGACGTGGACGGCAACTTTCGTGCCTCTGAGTTTTCGGACTCGGTTGATGTAGTAACGATGACGGCGCGCTCGCAATTCCTCGGGCGTGAGGCTCACGCGGGTTCGCCTGGCGCGCTCGATCCGCCAGCACTTCGCGCTGCAATAGGCGCCGCGCTTTTGCCGTATGAAGAGCCGGTCGCATCCGGGTCCGTCACATACTTTCAGCCGTTGACCGTCAGGCAGCGAGAGCAAGCGTTCGCAGGCGAGCAGGAAAAGCGCGCGGGCGGGAGCTTGGTACTGGATGCGGCCCGCAACGGCGATGTGTTCGTGGCCGGCCAGCCGCTCGGGAGGCAGTCTCCATTGTTCGCCACGTGCGACCTGCCGGAATCCTCGGGCGACCTCATCGCGCAGAGCTGCCCAGTCCTGAGCAGTACACTTGCCGCCAACCTGCACCAAGCTGCCGGGCGCGGTTCTCGGCGGCCGGCCGGACCTCTGTTGCGAGTGCATCGCGAGATCGACGAAGCGCCAGCTCTCCCACTCGAAACCCGCATCGGCATCCTTGCCGTCCTGGATCAGACTCAGAATCCAAGCCATCAACTGCCGGGGCGTGGAGCCGACGCGGCGGAACGCCCGTCTTAGGGCTCGTGTCTGTTCAGGCGTGGCTCCCCAAACTTCGATCTTTTTGTGACCGCTCACTTCTTACCGGCCGACCCTCTGTAGTAACCACTAATCTGAAAATGAGCGCTTGTCAAATAGGTGCGCCCCTAGTATCCATTCGTCCAAGCGAGGGCGCCTTGTGCGCGCGCGGTGCGGAGGAAGAGATGCGATGATGACAAAACCCGAACAGATTTTGGTGCGGCCGGTAGACGCGGCGGCGATGCTTTCAGTCAGCCGAAGCTCGGTTTACGAGCTGATCGCGAGCGGCGCGCTGCCGAGCGTCCGCGTCGGCCGGATGCTGAGGGTTCCGGTCGCCGCGATCAGACGGCTCGCGGAACAAGCCGAGCCGCAGGGTGAGTGAACGGCTGCGCAGGCAGGCGGGCGGCGGTGGATGTCGAATCGGGTCAAAAATTTCGTTCGTGACAATGTGCCGCTTTACAGGATGCCGTATGCGGTGCTGTTTCAGATGGCGGATCGCAGCGGCGACGACGGGATCGTGACCAGCTCGCACGCGGACGGCGCGGTCGGCCTGCGACTAATTGCGTTCGACGCGCGCCTGAGCCAGCGACAGGTGCGGCGAATTGTCGCGGGGCTGGAACGCGCCGGTATCCTAGAGCGGCTGGCGCTGGGGCGCGGGCGCGGCGGCCGGGCGATCTGGCGAATCGTGATGGAGCCGGCGCGATGGTCGGAGCGGCTGCGTGCGGCGCTGCCGGCTTTCGCCCGGCGAGTCGAGCAGGCGCGCGAGGCGTTCCGGCTTATCAACAGCGTCCCAAAACACGACATCCTGTCAGGTTTTCCGGCTGAAAATAGGACATCCAGGGTCGGAAAACACGACATCGGTGACACGGAAAATAGGACATCCGCGACACGCGAAGGGGTCGCTATCAAAGATTTATATTCAGAACACTTAAGATCACACTATACACGTACCGGGCCGCACGCACGGAGCGTCGATAAATTGACGGCAGAGAAGAGACGGAAAAGACCATGCACGCATACGCGATGCGAGGGGTTGCCGGCATGTCGTTACGGGCCGGAGCCGGTCGGCGACATCGCGGCGCGTGTCCTAGCGGCATCGGCGGCGCCGCCGGGGCGGGGGGACGGCGGCGCGGCGACCGATGTGCGGCCGGGGGCGGATGGATGCAAAACGCCGGGTCGAAAATGACTCACGGTCTCGGGCGAGCGAAAGGACCGCAGCTCGGCTAAGCGCTCTTGAGGGCGCGGGCGCGTCGCGAATCGAGGCGGCGTTCGCGGATGAACTTCAGGGCGCGCGAGCCGTCCTAGTTTCCCTTGAGGCGAGGGTCGTCGGTCCCTATGCACTTCACGCAATCCCCGACTCTCTTCTCGCAAAGCCCCCAATTCGCAGGCGGAGACTCCGACTCCGAGTGCAGAAGAAAAACGGTCAAGTCCCTACGCTCGCGTTCGCAGTCTCGCGCCGAGTCGTAGCTCGCATGCAGATTCCATTGCGACAGGGGCGCGTCGGGGTTCAGGGCGTCTGACCCTCGTCGGACGGGCGGAGCGATCAGACAGTACCAGCCCGCAAGGGCGAGGGCGGCGGCGTGGCGAAGCTTCATGCCGGGGTAGTTTATGCCGATCCGAGCGCCAGCGTTCCAATCGCCGGGTGATTTTCGACTTGATGGTCGTCAAACGGGGTCGTCAAACCGGCTCCCGGCCATCGCACCGCGAGCCTAACGCATTGATTTCGTTTGGTGAGCCGTCCGGGACTTGAACCCGGGACCCTCTGATTAAAAGTCAGATGCTCTACCGGCCTGAGCTAACGGCTCACCGAGGCAAAAACTCTTGCAATTTCGGGGGGTTAGTTTGAAATTGTCGCTCCATTTGGTTCCCGGTCAATCCTGACAAATTGCCTACATCGGGGGCCGAAGTAGGCAATTCAGCAAAATTCCGCATCAACTTTGCACCAAACGTATCTCTGCCGCAACGCTGGCACGGCGCCAGCCGGATCGGAATGTGCCCGGCGTTAACGGCTACGGTTTCAAAAGCTTCCAGGTGTGCGCCGGAAGAGCCGAGGCTTCCAATTCCCCCGCTGCCTGAAGGTCCAATATCCCCTGTTTCACAACCGGAGAGGCTTCGGCATATGTGATCATTCCACCACCCTGTTGAATCAGGATCGCCTTTGCCTTTTCGGGTACGTTGTGCGAGTAGGGCCGCTCACCCGCTTCCACCATTTGTATGATTGCTTGTTTAACCGCTTCTTTTCCGTCCATAACAACTCCTTCTGCGAAGGTGTTTCACCCCCGTCCTACGCAGGATCGATCATCATACCGGACGTTGAAACCGCGAGGCTAGTTCCGCGCGACGAAGCTGCCGCACCGCCCGAGGGAACGCGCGGTTGCGCGAGATTGTGTCCGGCGCGAAGCCGCGCGGCGACATGATCGATCTACGGCCTGCGGCGGCATAACGGCGCGGCTTCGGCACTTTCGCTTTTCTCAGAATCGTGCGGTATACCGTGAGCATGACTGCCAAATGTGCCGTCTGCGGCAGCCAGCTATCATGGCTCGCCAGTCTTTCTAACAAGAGAACTTGCGGAGCCTGTCGGGCCGCCGCTGCACGAAACTACAACACTCTGCTCGCCGCTTTGATCGAGTACCGCGCCGATCCGGTGCGTGCTGGCGCTCGCCTAGGCACGCTTGCAGCGCAAGCGTGTTTTGATACGGATGCACAGCGGCGCCGCAATCTCGACGCTTTCAACCTGTTGATGACGAGAACGCTAGAACGCCACGCTTCGCTCTCAGAAAAAGACGAAGCCGACTTAAAAATTGCCGAGATCATGCGGGCGCTAAACCTTGACGCGGCGGCTTTATCGAACGCCGATGATCTGCTGCCCAAATGGCAAGTCGCGATGGCTAATGCGGGGCGATTGCTTACGCTGCCGGCCGTAGGCATTTTTCTGAAGGAAGGAGAAGTTGGTCATCTTGTCGTCGGCGCTGAACTCCTGAAGGAAGTACGGCACACCGTGCGGAGTTACGGCGGTTTCAGTTTTCGGGTCGCAAAAGGGCTTTATGCTCATGTTGGTCAGAGCGTTCCGCAGGTGAGTAGGTCAATAGAAGTTGCTGATCGGGGGGTTCTGACCGTTACATCGCGCCGGATCGTCTATAGCGGGCGCACACAGACCTTGGAGATACCCTACAGCAAGCTCCTCGCCCTAAACATTTTCACCAACGGGATTCAATTCAATCAGTCCAATCGCGCGAGCGCTCCTCTTTTTAGGCTCAGCTCAAAGGACGACCCCATGATCGCGCACGTCATGGCTGCGACGATAAACGCTGCTGCTCAGCGGCACACGTAGCGTCCTTGGGTTTCGGACGACGATGGCGTACTATAAAAACGACCGCAATTTCGGAGGCTGACGACGATGGGCTGTTGCAGAGTGTGCGGTTTGGAATTCCCCGAACATAAGCTAGTGTCCTGAGTTATAAGTTCGTTGAATAAATTGTAGCCCGTCGGCGTCTCTCGTATAGGAGGAGGGATGCCGATGCGGACCGGGAGACCGATAGCACCTTTGAGCCTGGCGGCTGAAGAGCGTGAGACCTTGGAGCGGTGGGCGCGGCGGCCCAAGAGCGCGCAGGCGCTGGCCCAGCGTTCGCGGATGGTGTTGGAGTGCGCCGTTGGCAGCCCTAATCTGGCGGTGGCGCGCAAGCTCGGGGTTACCCATCAGACTGTGGGCAAGTGGCGCCAGCGCTTCCTGGAGCGGCGGCTGGACGGATTGCTGGACGAGCCGCGCCCGGGAGCGCCCCGGCAAGTCAGTGACGCGCAAGTTGAGCGGGTGGTGCAGCTGACCCTGGAAAGCACTCCCGCCGATGCCACTCACTGGAGCACGCGTGCGATGGCCAAGCGCAGCGGACTGAGTCAGAGCATGATCAGCCGCATCTGGCGGGCGTTTGCCTTGCAGCCGCACCGGGCCGAGGGTTTCAAGCTCTCCAAAGACCCGCAGTTCATCGACAAAGTACGCGATATCGTGGGTCTGTATCTCAATCCGCCGGACAGAGCGCTGGTGTTGTGCGTCGATGAGAAGGCACAGATTCAGGCGCTCGATCGCAGTCAGCCGCTGTTGCCGATGCGCCCCGGCCAAGCCGAGCGCCGCACGGCAGATTACAAGCGCCATGGCACCACCAACCTGTTCGCCGCGCTCGACGCCAAGACCGGGACCGTGATTGGCGAGTTTCATCGGCGTCACCGCACAGCCGAGTTTCGCAGCTTTCTGGAAACCATCGATGCGGCAGTGCCGCCCGAACTGGACCTGCACCTGATCCTCGACAATTACGGCACCCACAAGACCCCGGCGACCAAGCGCTGGCTGCTGCGCCATGCGCGCTTTCATCTGCACTTCACTCCCACCAGCGGCTCTTGGCTCAACCTGGTCGAGCGCTGGTTTGCGCTGCTCACCGAAAAACAACTGCGCCGCGGCGTCCACCGCAGTACCGGCGAACTGCAAGCCGCCATCCGCCGCTTCCTTGACAGCCACAACCGCAATCCTAAACCCTTCATCTGGACCAAAACGGCCGACCAAATCCTCGATTCGGTTGCCAGATTTTGTCAACGTATTTCTAACTCAGGACACTAGTGATTGACGAGAAGAGTTCGCCGCGTCTCAGTGGCGATGGCGAAGTCAGGGTACGCTTGCTGTTCTGCTGTCAATGCTGGCGCGATCCTGACCGGGCCGATGCACGGCCCGCCGCATACCGTGCAGCGCTCCGCGAGTTGCTTGCGGCTGGCGCTGATGCGCTCTCGAAGAGGCATGGTGAAATCGTGAGCTATCCGCGAGAAGCTGCGTTTCCGTGGCAGCCGTCACGTTGAACGAGCGACGGCCCGCGTAGGCTCCCTACCCGGCCAACGCTTCGGTCGCGATGGTTTCTGCGCATCGATCCAGGCCAGAACCAGATCGGTTTGAAACCTCAGAGGCGCCGATCTCGCCGTGCCGAGCTTGAGCGGCCGGGGGAACGTGGGATCGCGCTTGATGAGTTGCTGGAGTTCGCGCCGGCTCTTGAACAACAGCATCCCGACGATCTGATCGAAGGTGGCGACAGAGGCTCCGCTAGTCCGCCCGCCGCCTACGGGTTGATGGCGCCTGAACGGCTTGGGGAAGTCCGGCGAAGTCGCGATCAGATGATTGCGCGCCCCCCAAACGAGGCATCCCCCGAGAGTGAGATCAATCTTCCTGACTTAGAGTTTCGACCGCGACCTCTCTGCAGCGGGCAAGCTTGCTGTCGCCAGTCAGGAAGATATCGGCCTTGGCCTGGATTGCCGACGCCAAGTGAATCGCGTCGGGCGTTGTGAATCCGTGGCTCGCGCGCAGGGTTGTAGCTCGATCGACCACTTCGGCCGAAACCTCGACGATCTCGATTCGGGACGCGCCGAAGAATCGGTCGTATGTCGCAAGAAGCTCTTCGTCGTTCTCTCTGAGAGGCCTGATTCGACACTCCAACGATGAAAGACGCGAGGTCAGGAATCGAGACTGAGGGTCAGAACCCTCTCGAAGCAGGCGCCGGACGATTGCCTCGTGAAATGGGCTTGCCGCTTCAACCAGATAGACTATTGAGCACGCATCAAGGTAAATACGGCTCACCGATCGCTCCACGAAGCACGCTCGTCGCGGAGTTGCCGATCTATATCCGCCTTGGACCGCGATCCCGGGCTCAACCCGGCGATCAGATCGAAGATGTCCTGCCCGCTCGTCTCGGGCAACTGGCGGATGAGAACCTCTACGTCGCCGCGGACTCCCGACACGGGCTCTGCGAGCTCAATGTGGCGCGGATCCGAAAACTTTCCTCGGGCTACAATGCTTCGGCTCATGATTCCACTCTCATCTTAGGCCAAGCGCGCTTCGCCCTCCAAGGCGTTGCCGCCATGTTTCCACGCTACCAGCCCGAAGACCCAGGCATCAAAGCGGGGGGGCCGATCAACCTCCACTGCCGCGTGCCTGGAGTGCGCGCCAATTGACCGGACGTTGCCGCCGCGCGCGACAGTGGCAGATTCGCCCTGCGCGGGCGTTCGCCGCAGCGACATCGCGGGGCAGTTCTCGCATCGCGGCGAAAATCGGCAAATTCCGGCGACGTAACTCTACAATTTGTAGGATTTCGTGAAAATATTTCCCCGTTCGACCGTTGTCGCCCAGTTATCTTGTGTTGATTCAACGCGTGTCACGACATATTCAAGCGTACCTGGCCGCCCGGCTGTTGCGCCTGAGCTTTGGCGGTTTCTGTTCGGCAACGTTCGTCCCTACTTGACATTTCCGGGCTTTCTCGTAATAAATACCGCACTACAACTTGTAGATGGATTTTGTAACTAACTGTATGTTTTACCGTGTTGGAGGGGCAGGACGATGGGTCTAGGACAAATTTTTTCCAATCGGCCGCTGGACGACGAGCTCCTGGCGCTGCGTGCGCGTCCCGAGGAGCAAGGCGGTGAATGGCTCGAAATCGCGACTCTGGCGGCCGGCGCAACCCGGCTGGGCGCCATGATCGGAAAATGCGAGCCGATGCGCGAGTTATTCGGAACCGTCGGGCGGCTCGGACCGCACAAGTCGACGGTCCTGATCCAGGGCGAATCCGGCACCGGCAAGGAACTGGTGGCGCGTGCGCTCCACCTGCTGGGGCCCTCGCCCAAGGGACCGTTCATCACCTTCAATTGCTCCAACCTGGTCGATACGCTGGCCGAATCCCAACTCTTCGGCCATATGCGGGGCGCGTTCACCGACGCCCGCGAGACCTCGCTGGGCTATTTCCGCTCGGCGGACGGCGGCACGCTGTTCCTGGACGAGATCGGCGAGCTGCCGCTGCGGCTCCAGGCCAAGTTGCTGCGCGTGGTCGAAACCCGCGAGGTCCAGCCGGTCGGTTCCGCACAAAGCCATCTGGTGGACATCCGTTTGATTGCCGCGACCAACTGCGATTTGCGCGCGATGGTCAAGGCGAGTCAGTTCCGCGACGATCTCTATTACCGGCTCAACACCAGCCTGGTCGTAATTCCGCCGCTGCGTGACCGCGCCGCCGATATCGAGGCCCTGGTCACCCACTACGTCGAGCACTACAACCAACTGCTCGGCAAACAGGTCAAGTACATCACGCGCCGCGCGCTCAAAGCGCTGTTGCGCTACGACTGGCCGGGCAACGTCCGCGAGCTGTCGCATGTGGTCGAGAGCGCGATGCTGTTGACCGACAGCGACCGGGTGGATCTGGGCAATCTGCCCGCCTACCTGGTCAAAGGCACTGCCGGGAGCGGCGAGACCTCCGACCTGCGCGCCGTCACCGCGCGTTTGGGCGCCGCCGGACAGACCACCGCGCTCGCCGAGGAGCCGGCGCCGCTGTCGCTCGACCAGGCGGTCAATGAAGCGGCCAAGGAAGCGCTGATGCGCGCGCTCCAGAGGTCGGAGGGCAACTGTATCCGTGCGGCGCGCCTATTAGGCGTTTCACGCTACACAGTGTACCGGATGATCAGCCGCTTCGGCCTGACCGAAGTCCGCGCCAATCGCGGCGTCCGCTGATCGGAGCGATCGGGCAGCAGCTGCCGCGCGGCAGCCCACGCCGGGATTTCTGCCCCGCGCGGGGCGGAAGCTCCGGGCGGCACAGGCAGGCGGCGGCGCTTTCAGCGCGCTGCCAGCGCTGAATTCGTCACCTCCCGGAACTTCGCTTGTCCCGGTTGTCGCAACTCTGCACGTCTGCTACCCTCGCCTGCGATGAACCGGGGAGCCACCGGCCGGACGCGCCCCACCGGCGCGATCGCCGTTGCGGGCGCGCGCGGCGGACCGTACCCGGCCAACCCCTTGAGTACACGATGGAAATGACTCAGGGGCAGGTAACCCTACAACGAGTTAGCCCATGATAGACGACTGCGCGGATGGGGCGAGATGTTCTGGAGAATCTCAACCGGGAGGTCATTGATGGAGCCGAACACCGAAGTCAGCAGTTACCTGGTGGTCAACCGGGTCGAAGTCCTCGATCACGCGGGGTGCTCCGCGTGCGGGCGCGGATTTTCGACCAACCCGATGGGGGAAAAGGCCCTCGTCCTGACCCTGGGGAATGCCGAGCGAACCTACTTCTTTTGCTCGTCCTGCGGCGATAACATCGTCAGCAGGGTCGAATCCGAAGAGGCCCGCAAACGCTACCTATGGGACTGGACGGTACCGCTCAGAAACGGCCATCGGCCTTAGTGAAGAGGGCCACGCCGCGACCCCGGCAGGTGAACAACCGGGCCCCCGAGGCGCGCACCGGCTAAAACACGATGCTATCGCGGCTGGTCAGCCGACGCCCCTCGGCTTGTTTTCTGCTCGGTAAAGGATACCGGTTGCAGACTCCGCGATGCGCCGTCTGCGCCCGCGAGTTCGATCTGCCCGATCGTGACAGCGAGAGCTTCCTGCTTGCCGCGCCGATGGCCAACGCGAAGGCGTCGGCGCCGGTAAACGGCGCCAACACCTGGCTGTTCTTCGGCACCAAGGTCCTGGTCGCAGCGGTGAGCACGCGGCTGGCCCCGATGCTCGACGCGTCGGTGGCCTTCTTCGGCGAAAAGGTACTGGTCGCGATGGCTAGAATCAGGGGCCGCGACCGCGGGCCGGTCGTGTTTTGCAGGAACTGCGGCGCGCTCGTGCTATCCAAGGTCAACCCACCCAGCCGCGACTCTTACGGATGGGACTGGCTGGCGGATCTCAAGCCGCGCAAGGAGCCTGCGCTGGCCCGGATCAGACGGCTGTTGCCGATCGCCCAGTCGGAACGGGCGCTGGCGGCTGAGATCCTGCTTAGCGGCGCGAAGCCCCGCCCGAAGTAGTTTCGTTAGAATTCCTCACTTGGCCAGCAACTCGTCGAGCGCCCGCGCCAGCGCCGCCACGCTGTCGACCTCGTAGTCCGGCACTTCGAGCCACGATCGCGGCCGCTGCGCGGCGTGCCGGCCGGTCACGAATCTGACCGTAGCCATCCCCAGCATCCGGGCCGGCGCGATGTCGTTGTCGATCCGGTCGCCGACCATCAAGCAGGAAGCCGGCGCGACGCCCAAGGCCTCGCAGGCGTGGATGAAGACGCGCGGGTCGGGCTTGTGAAAGCCGGTCGTGCCACTGACCTCGCGGTAGCGGAACAGGCCCGCCAGTCCGATGCGCCCCAGTTGCGCGATCGCCGAATGCGGTTGATTCGCCGCCAGCCCGAGCATCACGCCGCGGCCAGCAAGAGTGCTCAGCAGATCCGGGATACCTTCACGAAGCTGAATGACGCTGTCCGGCCGGCCGGCCAGGAATGCGCGCCACGCGCGCTCGGCGATCGCTGCATCGGCGCCGCAAAGCCGCCACACGATCGCCTGATAGGCATTGGGCGCAAAGCTCTCGACCGCCCATCGGCAGGCCGCGGCATAGGCGGCGTCATCGACCGCGATACCTTGGGCCAAAACCGAATCGCGCAGACGCGCGTCGTCGCGGCGTTCGTGTTCGATCTCAGTATCGATCGGTCCGCCGACGTCGAAGAGAACGGCTTTAGATCGCATCGTGCGGCTCGAAGACTGAAAAGCGTACCATAAGTCGCACCGTCGAGATCGCGAGCGCCGCAGTCAGGCGCAGGATTAGGACGAAACAGGAAGCTATGGCCGGAGGATTAGGACAATTCATCGAGCAGATGCCCACGATGGCCCCAAAGCATGCGATTCTCAAGGCGTTTCGCGAACGTGAGTGATTGGTTGCGCAGGCGAGTCCGGCGCGTGACGCCGCAGTTATGAATGAAGTTCAGGCGGGATAGGAAAAAGAACTCCGTCGCCGGAATGTATGCCGATCTTGCAATTTGTCGGGCAACCGCAGGATATTAGGCGGGAGGAGGGGGCGCGATCTTGGTCAGACCGGCACAACTGCCGGTTAACCTTGATGGTCGTCTTTGCAGGAGGACTTCCGCGCGCCCCCTCTCCCATTCGCGGCGGCTTTGGTTCGGACCCCAAGCCGCGGCAATACCGATTTTTTCAGGCCGGAATGAATCGCCTTCAGTTCGCATAGCTGTTCCGGCGCGAGTTAGTTGATCGCTCGGCGGAGATTCCGTCGAGCAGGATTTGCAGCACGCCGTCGACGTACTCGCGCGGCGGCTGTGCATGATGGCCAAAAATCTGCTTGAGCAAAAAGTAGCTGCTGATGAAATCGACCAGCAGTTGCCCGAAGGTGCGTGCATTCAGATCGGCCCGGACCTCGCCGGTGCTTTTGAAGGCCTCGATCCAGCGCGCACTACCGTCGTAAAGACGCTCGAGAACCTTGGTGTAGACCAACTCGGCCTCCGGCCCCGAGAGCAACGCCTGAACGTGGAGGAAACGCACCAGCTCGCCGTTGGATTCCATCAGATCGAGCGATCGGCTTACGGCCTGGCGAAGCGCCTCGGCCAGCGGTATCCCCTGCGGCATCGCCAATCCCGCCTCGATTCCGGCGATCAGTTGAGTCTCGGCCAGAATCGCGTTGAGGATCTGCTCCTTGGTCGCGAAATGGTAATAGAGCAGCCCCTTGGTGGCTTCGAGCTCGAGCGCGATATCGTCCATGGTGGCGCCGCGATAGCCCTTCTCAGCGAAAACCTTAAGCCCGGCCTTCAAAATCTCTTCCCGCTTGCGTGCTCTACGCCGGTCCCTTGTTCCGCCCGCCGTCGGCCGCGCGGCTCCATACCTCTCGATCACGATTCTACCCTACAGTATGTTTAATACCATACAGTAGCGAACATATGCAAAAGAATTCTTTCGAGCCTGGCCCAACGGCAAGCCCCGCTGGATCAAGGCGTATTATGATGGGCTAAATGCGGCGTCCTTCAGGCTTGGTGCGCGATCGCGCCGGTCCGTGCCGAGCCCGAGCCGCCTTCGATCAATGGCCCGCGCGGACCATCGCGTCGGTGGTGAAAAAGTTGCGATGCACCGCGCCCATGTTGATATACCAGCATTCGCGCTCGGGCGTTTCATGGCCGGGCAGATAACAGGTAGTCGCGATGTTGGTTTGAACATCGACACTCGAGGCCGCCAGCACGAACTGGCGCTTGAACGGATAGATCGCGATGCGCGCGTCGGGCACCGGCCGATCGCGATAGGTCAGCCAGTAGATCTGGGTCTTCCAGAGTTGGTTGCGGCGGTCGTAGCTGTCGACGTAAGGGTTGTACCAGGCCTCGGCGTCCACGTAGATGATCGTCTTGGATTGCAGCAGGCCGGTGATTCGCTCGGCCCGCGGTGTCGCCTCGACGATATACAGGTGACGCATCTCCCAGTCTTCCGGGCACGAGGTCACATGACCGTCGGTCGCGCAGACCTGCGCCGGTGCATGGATCGAATGGACCGAGGCCAGCATGTCGCGGGAACCGAGGAATTTATAGTTGTACTCCTGCGGCTTGGCTGCGAAGCCGCCCGCATGGTCCGCGTCCCAAGTGCTCAGCCCCGGAGAGGAAGACATGATGACCTCGTTGAGGCGGCGGACCCTCCGGCTGCCCGAAAGATAGACCCAGGCGTCGTCGCCGCGGTTGGCATCCCAGTAGCGATAGCGTATGCCGCCGGTGCCCTTGTCTTCGGCCGGCGCGATGAGCGGGTATGCGGCCGCGAGCCGCCACACCCCGGTCCTTCTGAAATCAGGATCCACGGGCAGCGGTTCGACTTCGGTGCGCCCGAGGTTCGAATAGCCGGCCAGATGGCCGATTTGGGCGAACAACATATCATTGGCGGGCGCGCCGGGATTGAGCGTGCCGACGTGGCACTCGAAGAAGCGTAGGTCGGCGTCGTCGGTCGCAATCGGGCGGAACTGCGTGTTCCACATGATCTTGGTCGCGACGTCGGGGTCGTTGGGATCCAGCAGCGGGAACGGCGCGCCGGCGACGTAGCCGATCAGGCTGCGGCGATCGGGCGACAGCCGAACCTGGGAGGCATATTTTTCCGTCGCGTCGAAGTAGGGCGGCGGCAGATCGATACGTTGTGGCGCGACCACATCGATTTCCATGCCCTTGGTCACGGCGACGTAGGTGCCGGGACTCACCAGGTCTTTCACCTCTGCGGCGTTCGCCGCCGTGATCCGGTCACCCGGTTTGACCTGGGCGAGCGCCCCGATCGGAAGCATCAAGATGGCAGCCGCCGAAACCACGAAAATCCATCGCCGTAAAGGCGCACGCATCGAAAAACCTCCTCGGCGTCGCGACGCCGCGATTCGTGCACGCCCGCATCCTTGCGCGACCGGGGCGAACCCCGTGGTTATACCTTTTGGCGGCGCGATATAGAATCCCCCGCGGGGTCGAACGCACCCGCCCGCTTCAACGAAGTTCAGCCGCGCGGCGGTCGCGGCTCGCGAGATCGTAGAGATTTGACCGGCCCTGTGAAGCGAGGGTCTTATGTTGGGATCCAATTTTCGGTAACGACAGGGCCGCAATTCGCGCGCGATATCGACCGCACGCGCGAGCTGTTTGGTCCGCAGGGCGATCATCATGCGGCCGATAGCTGTTGCCTTCCCTAAACGCTACTGTGGGTTCGAGACGCAGGTTGCTATACCGCCTGAGCCCACGACCGGACAGTTGGGATTACCGTTTATGACACCCGCCGGCACCTGCGCGGCGGTGGAGACGCTTACAAAGTAGGCGCTGCCCGCCTTGTTGAAGGGAAAGAATTGGAACGCCTGACCGCATCCGGCCAGAGGACCTGTGGTAGCATAGGTGATAGCCAGGCCGGGCGTGCTCATGTTCGCACCTTCGGCGGTCGCGACCAAGGCGCAATTGCTGTCCTGAGCGATCACGATGTTGCTGCTCGCGGTGATCACGCACGGATTCTCCTCTACATCGTTGACTGTGCATGTCCCGTCAATCACCTGGGTAGTCGTGCCGGTTGCCACCGCGCAGTCTTTGGTGCTGAGCTTGGAGTTGGTCGTCGAAGTTCCGGTGCTGAAAAAATGCCCGTTAGGGGCGGTCGTACCGCTCGTGCCCTCGATCGTTCCCTCGCAAAATGAGGCCGAGCCCGCCGCCAACGCAATGCGTGCTCCAGCGGACATGGTGACCGCACAAATCAACGCTGTGAAAGTACCGATAGTAGCCAAATTCCCTCGATGGGACCTTGTTTTCATTTCGACTCTCCGGGCCTTGCCAATGAGTGATTGCCTGCTTCTGAACGATCTGATTCCTAAACTGATTCCTACTGGGTGCTTATGGTGCATCCGACGATGAATCGGGTGCCGAGGGCTTTGCACCTCGGAGGCACTGTCTCGACGCCCTTGACCGTGACCGTTGGAGCCTGGGTCAGAAGGCTGGTGCCGACCGCATAGCCCGCGCTGTTACTGGAGTAAGGATTGAGCTGGAACGTCTGCTGGCACCCGTCGAGAGGATCGGTTCCTAACGGGACACCCGGCAGGTCCGAATACACCACCATAGCAACACCATTAGTGGTGATTGTTCCAGTGAACGATCCCGCCTGAAGGCAAGGGGGCGTGGTGGAGGCATTGATACCGGAAGTCGGACAAGCGAAATCGATGGTGAGAAAGAAAGCGCCGCCGATAGCGCCGCCGCCTTTCTTGAGCGGTGTGACAAGGCCCGTGACCCCTTTATTGTTAGTGCTCGTTGGACCCGCCGCGATCGTACTCAGGAAAGCGAGGTTTTCGTCGAAATTCGCGGCGGGCAGATCGGTGGGATCGCCACTGGTGCCGCCGATATCGCCGTGGCACGAACCGCTCGCGAGCGGAAGCGTGATCGCCGCCGCTCGAGCACTGTTGAGTCCCCCGTTTCCTCCGATGAACGCAATCGCCGCCGCCAATATATAGCGAACTTTGCCAACTCGAACTCTCGGAGAAGACATTCTGTCCACGTTTGGTCCACTCCTACTAGGCTCAAAGCCCATCTTCTTGTAGTGCAGATTGAGTATTAATATAGGAACAGATGCCGGCGGAGATTTCGGATCTCCTCCGTCGTGTATCCGGCCCATGAAAGAATCTCGTCGGCGTCAGCACCGGTCGCAGGTGCGGGGCGGGAGATGCGCATAGGAGTCTTCTCGAACTGGATCGGAAATCCGAACAAACGGCAGCTTCCCATCTTGGGATGGCTGTGCTCGACTATGTAATGGTTCTCGAGAAGATGGGGGTTGTCGAACAGCTCTAGAAGGTTGCGAATCGGTCCGCAGGCGATGTTCGCTGCTTCGAGCATTGCGAGCATTTCTTCAGTCGTCCGCGATGCAAAGGTAGCCTCCGCCTTATCAGTCATTTCACTAATGCACGCTTTTTCCTCCGCAGGAGATAGTGGCTTGCGCTGAGAATCCGACTCAAAGCGTGGATCGTCAAGGCCAAGTATCTTGCTGAGTCGGTATTGCTGGCGGGAGTTAAGACAGCCCACTACAACGTAACCATCTGCGGTTCGATAGCTTCGGTAGTAAACGGCACCTAGCGGATCGAATTGATCGGATCGCGTTCGTAGCTCGCCCCCTCTGCCGGTCGCAGTCGCGCCTAGCACATCCCGATAAGGCGCGGCCGCCTTTACTAGAGCTCGCGCGCGCTGGAGTGCGTCGCGGCGCCAGTGGGTATCAGTATCTTCGACGGACACAAGACGGAGTATATTTTGTAGAAGCGCTCCGACCAGCATCGACGTACTCAGCGACTGAGCTTCGCCAGTAACCTTCCGATGGTAAAGCGCTGCTAGAATTCCGATCGCCTCAAGACAGAAGGCCGTGACATCGCCAATCGGAGCTTTCTCGGGCGCGGGCATTTTCCCATCGGGTCCGGCAACCATCGAGCCGGCTCCGGATTGTGAGACGATATCGAAGCCCGCCCGGAAGGCTTCCGGGCCGCGGTCTCCGTATGCTGAAACGCGGCTATAAATGATTTGCGGATTGACCTTGCGCATCGATTCCAGATCCATCCCGAGCTTCTCCGCGACGCCGGGGCGGTAGTTCTGGCAGACCACATCGGCGCGCCGCGCGATCGCATATACGATCTCGCGCGCTTTGGGCTTGGATAAATCGAGCGCGATGCTGCGCTTGCTCCGGCCGACGTTCAGCTCTACCCGGCTCGGCAGATCGGCGCCGCTGGCGGCGCCTGTGGGCGGCGGCTCGACTCGGATCACATCGGCGCCCATCTCTGCGAGCAGCATCGTTCCGCCGGGTCCGGCGAGCTGCTGACTCAGGTCGAGGATGACTATTCCGTCAAGTGCTCCCTTCATCGCCGTCCTCTGATTTCTACTGAGCCAGCAGTGCGCGGGCCACGACCTGATACCGCTGCACTTCGGTAGCGCCCTCGTAGATGCGCATCATACGCACGCGGTCGTACCAGTGCGCGAGCGGAAGCTCCATCGTCGCGCCCATTGCGCCGTGAATCTGAATCGCGCGATCCACGACGCGTCCGACCATTTCGCTGCCGAGGAACTTCACCATCCCCGCTTCGATTCGCGTGTCCGCTCCGCAGTCGTTCTTCCATGCCGCGTGATGAATTACGAGCCGCGTCTGATGCACATCGACCCACGAGTCGACGATCATTGCCTGGACGGCCTGTTTGCGTGCGAGCGGCTCGCCGAAGGCGACCCGATTTTTGGCGTGCTCGATCATCATGTTTACGCAACGGTCCGCGATTCCGACCGCGCGGGCGCCGATATTCATGCGAGCGCGAGAGAGCAGCCCCTGAGCCGCGCCGAAGCCGCTGCCCGGTTCGCCAATCACGTTTTCCGCAGGCACCTCCGCCGAATCGAAAATGAGTTCGTGGGTGTGAAAGCCGCCGAGCATCGGAATCCGGCGCGACACGGATACTCCAGGAGTATTTCGATCAACGAGAAAAAGAGTGATTCCGCCGTGCTGGCGCTTTTCCGGATCGGTAACGGCGACCACTACGAAGAAGCTGGCGGTATCAACATGCGAGATGAAGGTCTTGGTTCCGTTGATTACCCATTTGTCACCCTTGCGAACCGCGGTGGTACGTATCTGACCGCCGGGATCGGAACCTGCGTGCGGCTCCGTCTGCGCGAACGCAAGCCGGCGCTTACCCTTGAGCAGGGGGTACAGGTAGCGCTCTTTCTGCGATTCGTTCATGGCGAGCAGAAAGTCGGGGACGCGGCCGCCGAGCTGGAGCGGCACGAGACATCGGAAGTTCTCCTCGGTGACGACGACGTTATCGATCGTCGAGAGCTCTGTCCCGCCGTACTTCTTCGGTAGATTGAGTCCCCACAACCCTGCTTCTCTCGCGGCCTTTCGTCCAGGCGCGTAGTCTTCGGGCGTCAGCCGCTCGCCGCGCAAGAGTTTCTCCTCGAGCGGCATCTGGTACTTGTCAACGAGACGGCGAACGAGATCCTTGAGTGCGAGCGTTTCTTGAGAAAGCTGAAAATCCATTTAGTCCTGTCCTCGGTTGCTTACGCGTTCTTGCCGAAAATGCGCGCGTAGGTCTTCTGGTTTGCAGCAGCTTGTTCGCGAGCCGCGCGTTTTTCTTCCGGCGTCGCCATCTCCGCGATAGTGCTGCGTTCGAGCTTGAGTCCATCGGCGAGCGGGAGATTCAATCCGCGATTGACCAGCATCTTCGCCGCCTTGAGCGCATAGGCCGCTCTCTCGATGAAGACGCGACCCATTTCCTCGCAGGCGGCCATAAGCTCGGCCAGCGGCACGACCCGATTCACGAGACCGATGCGGTGAGCATCCGCGGCGGACCACGGTAATCCGCCGAAGATCATCTCCTTCGCTATGCCTGGGCCGATCAAGCGCGGAAGACGTTGCGTGCCACCCCCCGCCGGGAGAGCGCCGAAACGAATCTCCGGCAGTCCGATGGTCGCGCTGTCGGCCATGATGCGGATGTCGCAGGCAAGCGCCATTTCGCATCCGCCACCCATCGCGGCGCCATTTATCGCGGCGATAACCGGCACGCGTGACGCTTCGAGAGCCTCGAACATGCTGCGCCGCGGCCGATCGTTCGCCGCCGGCCCTTGGGTCGGGCCGCGACTGCGCGCTGGATCGCGCAGATCCGCGCCACCGCAGAAATGGCGTCCCGCGCCGGTAAGGATAACGACGCGGCAGGCCGCATCCGCTTCCACGTCATCCATCGCTGCAATCAAGTCCTGCATGAGTTGAACGCTGATGGTATTGGCGCGCTCGGGGCGATTAAGCGTCAGCCGGGCGATGCCGTCAGTCCTTTCAAGCAGTATGGTTTCATAATTCAAGTTGATCGGACCTCCCTACATCGCGAATGAGTATCCGCCGTTGACCGGAATAGTCTGTCCCGTGATCCAGCTCGAGGCGTCGGAGCTGAGAAACAGGATCATGTTGGCGGCGTCTTCCGGCTGACCCAGGCGCTTGATCTTGTACACCTTGAGAATTCGCTGGAGTCCGCCCTCAGTGATCCTTCCCGATCGCGAGCCGGGCGTTTGAGTGGCGCCAAGCGCTACGCAATTGGCGGTAATCCAATAGCGACCGAGCCCTTTGGCGATTGCACGCATGAATCCGGCCGCGCCAGCTTTTGCAGCGGAGTAGGTTTGAAGATGAGGTTCACCAACCCGGCCCGCATCGGAAATGACGGTTACGATTTTCCCGTATTGCTTTTCGATCATCTGAGGACCCGCGACGCGCACGCAGTTCAGCACCCCATAAAGATTGGTGCCGAGAAACGGCTGCCAGTCTTTGGGCTCCTGCTCCCAGAATGGTTTGCGCGAGACAGCACTGCGAACCGGACCTGCATTGCCTGCGTTGTTCACAAGGATGTCCACCGAACCGAATCTTTGGCGCGCTTGCTCAAACATTCTGGTTACGCCGTCGAAATCAGTCACATCGCTTTGCGCTGCGATTGCTTTGCATCCGAGTTTCTCGACCTCGGCAGCAACCGCTTCGGCGCGCTCGAGGCGAAAGTCATTCACCACCACCGCGCCGGCGTTATGCGACGCAAAGTGGAGCGCCACTGCACGTCCGACTCCCTGTCCCGCGCCAGTTACCAGACCAACGCGACCCTTAAGGTCCAGAATGTCACCGTTCAATTACTGGTCCTCCTTTTCCTCTATCGGCCCATCATCTGCGGCAGGAAATCGCGCTCGGAGGCCTCGCCGGCATTGATTTTCTGCGTGAACGACGTATGCGCGGGCACGACCGATCGCACGAAGCCCGGATGCTTGACGGGAAAATAGAAGCTGCCCGCCAAGTCGAACAGGTTGCCGCCTTCGGGCGACGGATGCTGACGCCATAGCGGGATCGTCGTCGCGACACGCTCCGCGCCTTCATAGAACTCGGCGGCGAGCCACACGTAGATTTCGCTATCGATAAATATCAACGTACGTTCCGAAAGGTTGTTCTGGGTTGGGGTCATCTCGAGAATGTAGGCACGGCGCATCTGGAACGGCTCCTGCGTGAGCCGGTACCCGGACGCCGACGTCGTGATTCCCGCGGGCTCGTCACTAGCGTTCATGCAGGCGAGAATCGACGCGGTGCCCAGCAGGCGATAGGTGTAGATTTCCGTCTTCGGCAGCGCGTACGCCCAGTAGGGCTGATGGCACTGGCGGCAGGCGTTATTGGGATATTCCTGCGTGATTTCTATCCGGCGGATGCGCCGCGACTCCTGGCTGAAGCCGTAAAATTCGTCGTGGGCACGCGGATCGAGATAGCGGATCCAGATGCCCGCGCCTTCGCCCGAAGAGGTGCCGACGCTGATAGTTGTCCACTGATTGCACTTGGCTTTCCATTCCACGCCGGTCGAGTTGGAACCCAACGTCGGGCGCGGATCGACTTCCGTGCGATGGGCGTAACGCAGGAAATCGAACTTGTCGCACACGCTATCGAAATCATCGGACTGCTGGAGCCGCGTCGGGTCGTGCTGATCCGCCAAGTAGCCGTTGCTGCTCCATGGCGACAGCGAGAAATCGTCGGGCAGCACGGGCCCCATGTGCCAGTTGTATGCAATCTTCACCGCCGCTTTCGGATCGTTAGTGTCGATCAGCGGAAAGGGCATGCCGGCGACGTAGTTGATGATGTAATCGTCCTTGTCGAGGCCCACCTGCGGCGAATACTTTTCAGTCGCGCGCTCGAAGCCGGCCGACCATTGAAGCTTGTCGGTCGGGACCATCTGGATTTTGAAACCGTGCTGCAAGGCTAGCGCCGCGGCGGCGGGGAGATTGTTCGCGTATGCCGAGGCGTTGTCGGAGGTGATGATGGTTCCGGGCGCGGACACGGAAGATGCCCCGGCGCCCGCGTCGTGAGCCGCGGAAGGGAGCGCGCTCGGCGCGGAATCCGATTGGGCGTAAGCAGCGACACCGGTTGCGACGGCGGCTATCGCGGCCACCAGTGCGATAGACATGCGGGTCATCGTGCGCATCTCGATCTTCTTGAGAATGGCGATTTGGCTCCAGGTCTCAAATCGACGCTCCAAGTTACTTTCCTCCCGATGATTAAGACTGCACGCTGTGGCGCCGAAGAGTCCTTTCGATATTCAACTGCAATTCACTCGCGATGGTTTTGAGATCGAACGCTTGGGGATTGATCAGACGCTGAAGCGAGATGCCCCGTAGCGTAGCCACCAGCACCGCAGCCTGTGCGGCGGGATTGACGTCGGAACGGATTTCGCCGGATGTGATCCCGCGCTGGATATGGGTCTGAAGATGTTGGCGAAAGCCTTCATCGGCTTCCGCCATCTCAGGCCTGATCTCAGGCACCGGCGCCAGGGCTTCGCCGATCAATACGTAAAGAGCGCGCCGACCGGCCGAATCCATAGTGGTCAAATAGTTCTCGACCAGAACCTTCAGGGCAGCCAGACCCGTGAGATTCTCGATTTCTGCGAAGGTCCGGCGCACGAAATGCGACTGCAGCATGCGCGTGACGGCACGAATCAGCCCCGCCTTCGATCCGAAACGATTGGAGACCAAGCCATAGGTGTAGCCGGAGACATCACCGATCTCGGCTAGCGTCGTGCGCCCACTGCCCTGGCGGGCGATTAATTTCAGCGCCGCTTCGAGCATTCTCTGGTCGGAAAGCGCGCGGCGCTCGGTCTGGGTGTAGCGGTGGCGCTTGCGAATTGTTCCGGCTTGGGTATTTGCATCCACGCCTATTGCTTAACATTATTGTTGTTGACAAGCAAGTATGTGTTGACAGGTAATTTAGTTCGGCGTACTCGTGAATGACAAGCGGAGGTGCCATGACCGACCTGATTCTCGCTCAACCAACCCTTTATGAGAGCGGCACCGACGCGATTCCCGCGCTGAAAGGACGCCGCTGTAAATCATGCGGCTACGCGTTCTTCCCGCCCCAGGATTACGGCTGCGAAAAGTGCGGCGCCCTGCCCGACCAGCTGGCATCAATCGCCTTGCCTGCCAATGGCCAACTCCATTCCTTCGCCACGGTCCATCGGCATCGCGACGAGCGCGTCGAAGTACCCTTCACGGTCGGAGTTGTGCTTCTCGATGCCGGCCCTGCCGTCACCGCAATCCTCGCTGCCCCAACGGATGATGGCCTGAAGATCGGCGATCGCATGCGCGGGGTCCTAGTGCCGATGAAGTCGCAGTCTACGGGACAACAGGTCGCCGAGTTTCGCTTCGCAAAAGAAGGGTCAAGCCGATGAAGAAGATCTTGCGCGAGATGCGCCCAGTCTACGTGGTCGGCATAGGCCTGCATCGGTACCAATACCTGAGCGACATTACCTACATAACTCTCGGATTGACCGCGGTACGCGAAGCGCTGAAGGACGCGCGCATCCAATGGTCTTCGGTGGAGTCGGCATACACCGGCACGGCGTTGCTCGGAATGGCGGCATCGCGGCCGATGCTGCGTCATCTCGGCGCGACCGGAATTCCGATGGCGCAGGTGGAGAATGCATCGGGATCGGGATCGACCGCGTTCCGCCAAGCATGCCTCGACGTTGCCTGCGGCATGACCGATGTCTCGATCGCGATCGGAGTCGACAAGCCGAGCGGCGGTACTGGCCGCGCTGGCGGCAAAGCCGGAATACGCACGCTGGTAGGCGCGCGGGTGGTTCCGTTCACTCACTTCGCGCTGCTCGCGAACGAATACATGAATCGATACGGCGTCACGGCCGAGCAGGTCGCCGCAGTCGCCGTAAAGAACCATCGCAACGGCGCCAACAATCCTTACGCGCAACATCGGAAGGCGGTCACGCTCGACGAAGTGATGTCCGGACCGCAGATCTCGGGCTCTCTAACCAAGATGCAATGCACGCCGGTTGGCGAAGGCGCCGCCGCCGCTATTGTCGCGTCCGATGATGCGGTCGCGAGGCTCGGTATCGATCGCTCGCGCGCGGTGCGAGTGATCGCATCGGTCAGCCGCAGCGAACGAGTCTATGACGTTGCGAAAAACCACGACGCGGAACTTACGCGCGAGACCGTGTCGCAGGCGTATCAGGAAGCGGAAATCGGTCCGCATGACCTCGATGTTGTTGAATTGCACGACGCGTTCGCGATTGAGGAGTTGCTGTACGCCGAAGCGATGGGGCTGTGTGGCGAGGGCGAGGCGGCGGCGCTGATCGAGAGTGGCGCAACCGATATCGGCGGCAAATGCGCGGTCAGCGCATCGGGCGGCCTGCTCGCGATGGGCCATCCGATTGGCCCGACGGGGGTCGGTCAGATTGCGGAGATTACCCGACAGCTGCGTCGGGAGGCCAGCGTCCGCCAGCAACCCAACGCACACATCGGATTGGCCCATATGGTCGGCGTCGGCGCGGTGTGCCTGGTGCACATCCTTCAAAAGGCAGCGTAGAGAAAAGGCATTATGTGCGTGAGACTTCGTCCATCAATCAACGCCCTTCCCGATACGAGCGGGCTCATGTCTCCTCGGCGTCGCGACGCCGCGATTCGTGCACGCCCGCATCCTTGCTCGACCGGGGCGAACCCCGTGGTTATACCTTTTTGACCCGCGATCGGCGAGCGCCGCTCTGGCCTGTCGTTAGCCCTGCTCATCCCGGTTCGACAATCGACGCGGCTCTGTTCTACGATCCGGCCCGTATACCGGAGGAACGACATGACGCCAGCTTCCGAGCAGGAAAACCCGTCGAATCCGATCGTCGAGACCATTCACGGCAAGGTGCGCGGCGGGCGCGTCAACGGCGTCAGCGTCTTCAGAGGCATCCCGTACGGAGCGTTCAACCGCCGGCCGCAATCGCTTTATGCCGCCGGTCGAGCCACTGCCGTGGGCGGGCGTGCGCGACGCACTGAGCTACGGTCCGAGCGCACCGCAGCTTCCGTCATCGATGCGGGGCGCGGTCGATCCCAATAGCGGTTTTGCGTCGTTCGGCGATGCGGACGGGATCGCGGAGAGCGAGGACTGCCTGGTCCTGAACGTCTGGACGCGCGGGTTGAGCGACGGCCGCAAGCGCCCGGTGATGTTCTGGTGCCATGGCGGCGGCTTTGCATTCAGTTCCGGCTCGCCGTTGATCTACAGCGGGACCAATCTGGCGCGCCGCGGCGACGTGGTAGTCGTAACGGTCAATCATCGGCTCGGCGCGCTCGGATATACACACCTCGCGAGCGTGGACGGCGACCAGTTCGCCTCGTCGAGCAATGTCGGGATGCTCGACCTGGTCGCGGCGCTCAAATGGGTGCGCGACAACATCGGGCGGTTCGGCGGCGACCCGGGCAATGTGACGATCTTCGGCGAGTCCGGCGGCGGGCAGAAGGTCTCGACGCTGCTCGCGATGCCGCCGGCTAGCGGCCTGTTTCATCGAGCCGTGATCCAGAGCGGCCCGGGATTCCGCATGAACGAGCCCGAGCACGCGGGGAAAGTCGCGGCGATGTTTCTCGATGAGCTGGACCTGGACCGCGGCGAAGCCCAGGCCGCGCCGGTCGAGAAAATTCTGGCCGCGCAGGCCGCCGTCGAGAAGAAACTCGGGCGTCACATACCCGGCTTCATTCAGGGCTTCGCACCGGTGGTCGACGGTGTCACGCTGGGGCACCATCCGTTCGATCCCGTCGCACCCGATATGTCCGCCGACGTGCCGGTGATCATCGGCTACAACCGCACCGAGATGACCCTGTTCGTGGCCACGATTCCCGGCGCCTTCTCGCTCGACGAGACTACGCTGCGCCGTCGCGCCGGATACTTCCTGGGCGCCGACGCCGAGCGCGTGATCGAGGTCTTCCGTGCGGAAAATCCCGGCGCGACGCCTTCAGAGTTGATGTTCCTGATCGGAACCGAGTTTCCAACCGCCGCCTTTTCGAGAACGATCGCGCAGCGCAAGAACGCGCTGGGCAAGGCGCCGGCCTATCTGTACCGATTCGATTGGGAAACGCCGATCATGGGCGGCCTGCTCAAGTCGCCGCACGCTTTAGAGATTCCCTTCGTGTTCGACAACGCCGGTGAGCCGCTGGCGCCACGGCTCACGCCCGAAGGACCCGATGTCCGCGCGCTGGCCGCTGCGATGAGCGCGCGCTGGATCGCCTTTGCGCGGACCGGCGATCCCAACCCCGGCGAAGCCGCGCGCTGGTTGCCATATGCCACGCCCGAGCGCGCCACGATGATCTTCAACAGCCAGTGCAAGGTCGAAAACGATCCCGCCCCGGCGGCGCGTGCGGTGATCGATAGCATTTTGTTTGGCGGCGACGCGGCCTGAACAATATCCCCCAACCTCAATGACGCAGAAGATGCTGCGCAGAAGATGCTGATCGACGGTGAATGCGAAGCCCGCTTCGAGCGGGTGAAAAGGGCCTTCGCCGACAATTTCGTGGGCGCCGGTGAAGTCGGCGCGGCGGTGGCCGTGACGCTCGACGGGCGGCCGGTCGTGGATCTGTGGGGTGGATATGCCGATTCACGTCGCAGCCGCCGATGGGAACGCGATACGCTGGTCAACGTCTACTCGACCACCAAGGGCATCACGGCGATTTGCGCCCATCGGCTGGCCGATCAGGGCAAGCTCGATCTCGACGCGGCCGTGGCGAAATACTGGCCCGAGTTCGCGCAGGCCGGAAAACACAACCTGCCAGTGCGGTTGCTGCTCAACCATCGCGCCGGCCTGCCCGCGATCAGGGCGGCGCTGGAGCCTGACGCGATCTTCAACTGGGAGCGGATGACCTCGGCGCTCGCGGCGGAGACGCCGTGGTGGGAACCTGGCACGCAGCATGGATATCACGCCTTTACCTTTGGATGGCTGGTCGGCGAGGTCATCCGGCGCGCGGGCGGCAAGAGCGTCGGCGCGATGCTGCGCGAGGAGCTCGCCGGACCGCTCGGCCTGGACTGTCATATCGGGCTCGACGCGAAGCACGACGTGCGGGTCGCAGAGATAATCGGCGAACCGCCCTCGCCTGCCGGCCAGTTCGATATCTTCGCGGAGGTCGCCAGGAATCCTGAATCGATGACCGCCAAGGCGATCAATAATCCATCCACCCTGATGCGGCCCGAGACCGCCAACTCGCGGGCCTGGCGCGGGGCCGAAATTCCCGCCGTGAACTGCCATACGACGGCGCGAGCGCTGGCCCGCCTCTATGGAGCGCTGGCGCGCGGCGGCGAAATCGACGGAATCCGCGTGCTGAGCCCGACTGCGATCACGCGCTGCTACACCGAGCAATCGAGCGGTCCCGACGCAGTGTTGATGTTCCCGACCCGCTGGTCGCTGGGCTTCGGGCTCTCACAGCCCAAGGCGATGCTGGGGCCGAATCCGCGCGCCTTCGGCCACTCCGGCGCGGGCGGCTCATTGGGCTTCGCCGATCCGGACGCGCGCATCGGCTTCGGCTACACGATGAATCAGCGCCTGCAGTCGATCCTGGTTGATGCGCGAGCCGCCAGATTGATCGAGGCGGTTTACGCCTCGCTTTAGCGGCAAGTCTGTCGCACCCGTCCCTCGGCAAAACTCACTAAGATGTTGACGCGAATTTTTAGCGGGCTGACATGGCGAACGTTCCTACGCTCATGAGACGAGGGCTGGCGGCTGGATTGATTGGCGAAGTAGAGATACCGCCTACCTGATCAAGCCAACGATCGGGATTTTGGAGGGGGAGTGTGGGGGGAGAGCGAAGGGGTTACGTATCTCATCGCGGAGCGCCGCGGAGTTTTCCTTGGGGCGAGCAGAGATGCGCCCTTGATTGCGGCGCGGAAGTTGGAGCACCTAAGGAGGTTACGATGCGGACAGGCGAGGGCGTGCTGAACCAGCACCTTCGCGCGCTCAGCTTGAGCAATGCGAGTTTCAAGCTCACGAAGCTTCGCTTCGACGAGGCGGGTCCAGGGCCGCGTTTTCCGGCTTCCCGCCGCTACTAGTGCGCGGATCTCTCGAAGCGTGAACCCAGCGTCCTGGCAGAGCTGGATCAACGCCACGCGCTCGGCGCTCGAGGCGCCGTAGTGCCTTCGTCCCCCGGCGCGCCCGTCCGGTGAAAGCAGTCCAACCCGCTCGTAATAGCGAAGCGCCGAACTTGCCAGCCCGGTGCGCCGAGCCAGCTCGCCAATCGCCATAAGACCGCCCAGTTCCGACATGAGACCACCGCTTGACTTGAAGTGCGCTTCAACATGTACGATCCGCCAGAAGTTGGAACGTGTCAAACCGGGGATTGTTATGAGGCTAACAGAAACGGTCATCCGGCCCATGCTCAATCGGGTCCTGCCCGAGACCAAGGGCCGCGAACTGGAAGAGACAGCGGCGGCGGCGCGATGAATCGATCGAGACGCGTCTTACCGCCGAAGATCGCCCTCGCCGCGGTCATCGCAATGATCGCACTGCACGCGGTCGCGCCGCTCGCAATCGTCGTGCGGGCGCCCTTCTCTTACGCGGGCTCGCTTTTCCTGGCGACGGGCGCTGCCATGATCATATGGTCGCGACGCGCGTTCCAGGCCGCGGGCACGCCGATCAGGCCGTTTACAGAATCGACCGCGCTGATTTGCCACGGCCTCTATCGCTGGAGCCGGAACCCCATGTACCTCGGCACGGTCCTCCTGCTCGCCGGCGTCGCCATCCTCCTCGGGACTCTCGCCCCGCTGCTCGTCGTCATCGTCGTCTTCGCGATCTTGCAGGAAGGCTTCATCCGCCGCGAAGAGAGGCTGTTGGACGACACCTTCGGCGACCGCTACCGGGCATACCGGCGCTCGGTCAGACGATGGCTGTAGATCCGGCGCTCCGCACAGCACCTCTTCCCTTGCTCTTCCCTGGCTCTGCGACGGGAACCCCGCCCACAAGGAAATCGGCCGAGGCTCGAGTGTCAATGGCTGTCCTGATTCTGCGTCCGATGGCTTTGCTCGCGTTCGGCGGACTAGGGCCGCTCTTGGGCGAAGAGACCATGGAGCGAATCAGGCGACGCGAGCGGCGCATCTACGGCAAGCTTGGCCTCGGCGTCAGAACCTGAGACCTCGAGGACGGAGCACCCACTGCGCAACATTCGCAAGGCGCTAGCGGAAGTGGACGCACGACTTGGAACCGATGTCGTGAAGGAACGTTCGCGTGAAATTGAAAATGCGTAGTGCGTTGGTTAGACAGTTCAGCAGACCGACCGGCTTGCTCGGCCAACTCGCCGGTCTCATCATGGCAACCCGTCCGTCGAACCTCCAGCGCAACATGCGAACGTTGGCTCAGGTCGGCATTCAGCCGGACGACCGCATCCTTGAGATCGGCTTCGGTCCAGGTATTGCCATTGAGCGGGCGGCTGAGCTGGCCAAACGGGGCAAGGTGATAGGCGTTGATCATTCGGAACTTATGCTCCGCCAAGCGAGCCGCCGGAATGCGACTGCCATCGCGGCCGGTCGCGTTGATCTGCGCCTGGGCACCGCTGAAAGACTGCCGGAGTTCTCCGAACCTTTCGATAAGGTCATCGCCATCAACTCATATATGTTCTGGAACGATCCCGAAGGTGTCCTCCTCGGACTTCGCAATCGCATGAAATCCGGCGGCGTCATCGCATTGACGTTTCAGTCGCGTAAGCGCGATGCCACCAATGAAGACACACAGCGCGGTGCCGAAGCGATCGCGGCCTCGCTGCAGAGAGCCGGCTTCGACAATGTGCGCATTGAGACGTTTGAGATGAAACCCGTCAATGCTGCCTGCGTTCTCGGTAACGCACCTTGACCGGACGAAACGTCAGCCCTCTTCCGCGTCCTGCTCTGACAGTCCTGTCCCTCGCGCAACCGCCATCAGACCCCGCCAGTACTTGTCCCAGAGCTGCTTGTGCGCGTCTTCATGACCAGCGCGGATCTTTCTCAACTATCTCCGCGTCCGGCACGAATTTACTGCTTTCCTCGGCCGGCACGCCTCTCCTCCTATCGGGCTCTGTCCGACTCCTTAAGCAATTACGCCTAGCCGTTACGTGCTGGCACCCTACACCGTCAAAGCGAGCCGTTTATCTGTGCAGATTCCCCTCACGATCGGCCTGCCGTCAGTCCCCAACCATCCCTCTGCGCCTCCCTCGCGTCCTCTCCACGTCTCTGAATCCGACGCGCAAGCGCTGCCTTGGCGGCGAACAGCTCAGGAAACGCGATTCATGAATTGGTCTGGCGTCAGCACGGGGACGGCAGTCCTGCCTGTAAAATCTTTGATGTTCCAGGTAACAATCGCCTCCGCCCCGTGGCGATCCGCCTCTCGGGCCAGGATCGCGTCTCCCAAGGTCATCCGCCGAGCGAGGTATCGGATGAGGTCGTCCGCATATGAACCGAGCCACGCGCTTGCGGGCCCGTCGCCGGCGCCGAAAGGGTCCAACACACGAACCGGATACACCGTGACGAAGCGATGTAACCATCGTTCCATCTCTCCGGCCGACAGGCGGAAGGAAGCTGCGCCGCAGAGCTCGAAGAGCGTCATCAAGGGGACGGCTGGAGACATCTCTGGCAAGCGCGCGAGAAATGCGTGAGTGGCAGGATACAGCGCGTCCCGTCGAAAGAAGCGGTCAATGATGAAAAGGTTACTGTCCAGAAAGACCAAAACGATCGCCTTTGGCCGCCCGATCCATCTCCCGCCAGTCCCTGTAGGGGACCGTCCTGGCGATCTTGCGCGAGATCCGTTCGAAGTCGCGCTGAGCCGTGGCCACCGACATCCGCCGCAAGCCCGGAGTTCGGGCTTCGATTTGACGTCGGAGGCTGCGATAGATCGAGTCGGAGGCCGGAACCGGGGTCTGGCTCGAAGCCTCGATTACGGCCACCGGTCTCCCCCGTCTGGTAACCGTTACGCGTTCCCCCGCCTCGACCCGCCGCAGAATGCGGGTGGTTTCGTTCTTCAGCTCGCGCACACTTACCTGGGACTCCGTAGCCATGTAGCCACGAATGTAGCAACGATGCTTCCACAGCGTCAAGGCATGAGGTGTGCGGCTTATCGCGCTATACGACGAATCAGCGCCTACAGTCGATCCTGTTGATGCGCGTGTGCTCAGGCTGATCGATGCCGTGTACGCATCGTTGTAGCCGCCCGCCGCGGGGTCACGACGCTTCCTTCTCCGCCGCTGCGCTGAATAGTGAACCCGTGTGATGCCCGGCGATCGCGCGGGCGGAGATCTGATGGGTCACGGCGGGCGGCGAGCTGCCGATGTGAAACGCCCACACCCGATCCTCGATCGCAGAGTCCGACAAGACGCCGCGCTCATGCTGCCGCATGTGCTCGAGCCACGACTCGACGATGAAGTATTCCACGAAGCGTTCCGGGCGAACCGCGTCGAAAAACAATCCCCAGAAGATTGCGCCGTCGCGCAGCCGAATCGAACGCAGCCCGTGCATCGCCTGTTTGAACTCGTGAGCCGCCTGCGGCCGGATAAGGTACTCGACTGTCACCAGCACCGGACCGCTCTCCTGATCGAAATCATCGCCCAACTTGGGCTCGGGAGGGAGCAGAGCCGGTTCGAGGTCCAACTCGCCGTCGGAAATGAGATGGAACAACATCGACGGCACGAGACCTGAAACCATCGCGATCGCGCCGAGCACCAGCGCAAGCGGCACGCCCTGGTGCTCGGCGGCGAAGCCCCACAGCACGCTGCCGCCCGCCATCGCGCCTTGCGAAACGACTTGGTAACAGGCGAGCGCGCGCCCCTGCACCCAGCGCGGAACCGACAACTGCGCGGCGATGTTGAGCGAAGAATTCGCCAGAACCCACGTCCCGCCGCCCAGCGCCATCATGACGAGCGCGAGCGCATAGCTGGACCATACCGCCAACCCGATCAGCGTGGAGGCGAAGATCACCGTCGAGGCGGCCACGATCGCATCGGGCGAAAACGCCTCCTCGAGTCGCTGCAACGCGGCGCCGGCGACGATCGCGCCTGCGCCGAAGGCGCCCAGCAGCAGCCCATAGCCCCCCGCGTCGAGCTTGAGCCGGTCGCGCGCAAGCAGCGGCAGAATCGCCCACACCGCGCTGGCGCCGATCGTAAAGGCGCCCGTGCGCACCATCACAGCGCGTAGCGCCGGCGCATAGCGGACGTAACGCAGCCCGCTTCGAATCGCGCCGATCAGCCGCTCGGCCGGCAACAGTCCGGATTGCACCGGTCGCTTCCATCCGTAGAGCACGACTATCACGCCCAGGAACGAGATCGCGTTGAGAATAAAGGTCGCACCCGCGCCCGCCGAGGCGACCACTATTCCGCCGATCGCCGGACCGACCGCGCGGGCCGCGTTGAAGTTGATGCTGTTCAGTGCAATGGCGGGCGTAAGTTCGTCGGGCGGCACCAGTTCCGGAGTAATCGCCTGCCACGCCGGCGCGTTCAGCGCCGAGCCCAGGCCGAGCGCGAAGCTCAGCCCGAGCAGCGTCCACGGCGTCATCGTCTTTTCGATCGTGAGCACGCCCAGCGCCGCGGCGACGATCAGCATCCAGGCCTGTGAGACGAGTAGCAGCCGGCGCCGATCCACGATGTCGGCCAGCGCTCCGGCCGGCAGCGCCAGGAACAAAATCGGAAGGCTGGAGGCGGTCTGGATCAGCGCGACCATCAGCGGTGAGGGCGAGAGCGAGGTCATCAACCACGCCGCGCCCACGTTCTGCATCCAGGTCCCGACGTTGGACACCAGCGAGGCGATCCAGAGCGCGAAGAACACGCGATGGGCGAACACGCGCCAGACCGAATGTCCGCCGATGGGACGATGGCCGGAATTGACGGGACGCGGCCCGCCGTATGCGACAACCCCACTCATTCCATTGATGCGCCGGATCCTGCGCGGAGTGCGCGCGGATCGGGCTTCAGGCAATTGTGCATGGCGGCGCCGCGTCAACCAAGACCGCGCGTCCCCGGCTTGCCGAGCAGGAAAACTTCCGTAACACTGGGGGCCGATCGCGCCGGAACGGACCGGTCGAGGCTCGCCTCGATGGCGCGGCGCATCTCAGGATTGATGCCGATCAGCGAAACCGCACAGCCGCCTGGGGTGCGCGAGGATGGCGCAGCCCCGGAAGGGCTTGAGGCGCCCAGGTGGTCGCGGATCGATGCGTATATCCTGGCCGTGCTGCTGCTCGCTTCGCTGGCGACCCGTTTTCCCGCGCTGGGCTATCCCGGAGAGATGGTGTTCGACGAATGGTTCACGGTCACGTCGGCCCGGCTCTACCTGCGGCATCAGCCGAACAAGGAGACCCATCCACCGCTGGCCGGTGAATTGATCGCGACGTTGATCGCGCTCTTCGGCGACCATCCGGTGAGCTGGCGCCTGGCCAGCGCGGTGCTGGGAACCGCCCTGGTGATGATCACCTACCTATTGATGCGCCGGATGTTCCAGTCACGGATGGCGGCGGCGCTCGCGTCGCTGTTCCTGCTCTGTGACGGGCAGTTTCTGATCGACTCGCGCACCGGACATTGGGAGATCTTTTATCTCACCTTCGGCGCGTGGGCCTACCTGATGCTCTTCCGGTTCGTGCAGAGTGCCGATCCGATCGCGCGGCGCCGATCGCTGGCCTGGATGGGACTTGCGCTGGGCCTGTCGCTCGCCTCCAAGCTCGGTATTCCGCTGATGACGATAGCGCTGGTGATGGGCTGGGTGACGTTCGCGATAATGTGGCATGCGCCGGCGGGTCTCCGCGATGGCAACTTCGCGCCGCTGCGGCAGATCGCGGGTGCGTTCGCGCTGGTCGGGGGCCTGACCGCGTTGGTCTACCTAGCGCTCTATTTGCCGAATTACCTGCTCGGATTCTGGCGCGGCGTGAGCGATCAGATCACCTACTACCGCGGCGAGCTGAAGTTCCAGACCAGCCTGCCGCCGGTGCATCCGCAGAACTCGCCGTGGTGGAGCTGGCCGCTGATGCTGCGGCCGGTCCGCTACTGGCATCAAACCGACTTCCTCTCCCTGCCCGGCGCCGAGGTCGCTTCGATTCGCGGCATCGGCAACCCGATAACGTGGTGGGGATTGCTGGTCGCGATTCCATTCGTAACGCGCGAGGCGATCGCGCGCAAAAGCATGCCGCGGACATTTCTGATCGTGGGCTATGCGGCTTACCTGGCGATGTGGATCCCGATCTCGCGCTACAAATTTACCTACTACTACATGCCCGCGCTGTATCTCGGCTTCATGACACTGGCGCTGCTGCTCGCTGAATGCTGGGACGACGAGGCGCAAAGCTTCGAGCACGTCGCCCTGCTCGCGGCGATGCTGCCCTCGATGATTCTGGGCCTCGGAACGGGTCCGGGTCTGGCGGCGGCGGCCGCGACGGCAGCGGGCTACATTCTTTTTCTGCGCAGAAGCCGCCGCTACGCCGGGCGCTTCGTAGTCGCATGTTATGTCGGCGCGGCACTGATCGCGTTCGCGTACTTCATTCCGGTTTTGACCGGGATGCCGATTAGCCCGGCCGCGCTGCACGCGCGGCTGTGGATGAGCGGCTCCGGGCTGGCCAACTGGGCCGGACCATCCTAGTGCCGTTCCAACTATTTGCGCCTAAAGGGGCGGCTCCGATTCATCGGTATGGCTTGCCCCGTTCGACGCGCCTGAAGCGGGCACCGCGCCGGAAGAACGGGCGGGCTGGAACGGGACTCGCCGCAATTCGGAACAACAAGTTGGAACGGCACTAGCCGCGCCCGCGCACTTATGAATCGGCGGCTTTTCGCAACCGCTTTGGCAATAGTCAGTCTGGGGCTGTGGCTATCGATCGGTGCCTTTGCCGAGGACAATCTGGTTCGCAACGGCGATCTGACCGAGGGCAGCGGCGACATTCCCGGCGATTGGCGGACCGCAAGCCAAAGCGAGGTCAAAGTCCGCAGCTCGTTCTTGTGGGAGCATCAGCCCGAGAGCCCCGGCGAGCTGCGCCTGATCAACCCCAAACCCAACATTACTGATTGGAGCCAGACGATTACGCTATCGTCCGGATGGTACTTCCTGACGGGAGAGATAAAAGCCGCGGGCAGTCGCGACGAACTGGCCACGATAGGAATCCACGTGCTCGGGCATGAGTTCGGATCCACTCCACTCGAGACTGCGGTCGGGCGCGGCCAATGGAGCCGGACCCAACTGTATATCAAGATCGGTTCGGACCGGAGAAACGTGCAAATCATTTGCCAGTTGGAGGGCCGTGGCGACGCATCCTTTCGCCATATCAAGCTCGTTGCGGCGCCGGGGCCGCCGCCGCCGGGCGCCCCAGAGGCCGATCTCACTGCCATCCGACAAAAGGCCCCCACAGCATCTCACGGCGCAGATCCGACCGCATTCAGCCCGCCCCAAGGCCGCCCCTGGAGCATCGTGGCGCTGCTGCTCGCGCTGATCGGAATCACACTGTGGGGCTGGAGCGCGCTGGCGCCGCGCCGACGGTTCTGACTAATTGCCACGAGAAGCCCATCGCATAGCCGAGGTGGCAGCATGGAAAGAGAATCAGCAAGGTCGGGAACGCGCGCCCATCACCGAGCTCGATCGTTTCACGCAGGGCAAACAGCATTGCCAGCGCGGCATAGACCAGGAGCGGCACGGTGTAGAGAGGGCTTCGGACCACCGGTATCGAAAGCAGATAGAGGAGGAAAAGCACCGGCGCCAAAAAGAACGGCGAGAGCGAGGACGGCAACGCCTGGGTGTTCTGCCATCGTCCCTGCCCGTAGCGAAACACCTGGCGGAAAAACCCGCGCAAGTTGGGCCGGCGGCTGTGATAAACGATCAGCTCCGGATCGTGAAGCATCACTTTGCGCCGAAAGGCCAGCTCGGCGAGCAAAACGTTTTCCTCGTTGCTGATCATGTGATGGCGGAACGGAGCGTCCAGCCCCTCCAGCGCTCTTTTGCGCACGATCAGGTTGCACAGGATCAGCGATCGGTCGTCGGCGGGGCGCAAGCGCCCGGCGCCGCGAAATCGATGCCGAGTCATGGCCGAGCCGAACGGCGAGGCCAGCACGCGCCCCACACAATGCTCGAATCTGCCCGAGCCGGGCGGGGTCAGGTTGGGACCGCCGAGCACGTCGAGCTCCGGACGCGCCGCGAACAACCGCATCGCCCGCGAGAAAAATCCGGGCGTGACCGTCACGTCGTCATCGAGGAAGAAGATGATTTCGCCGTGCGCGCGATCGAGCGCGGCGTTGCGGGCCGCTCCCGGCTGCCGTTTCTCCAGGCGCATCACGATCAAGCGCGGCTCGCGCACCGCGAACTGATCGAGAAAGCTTTCCGTTTCGGGATCGGGCCCGTTGCATACGACGACCACTTCAGCGCCGGCCGGCAGCTCGGGAGTTACGATGCTTGCCAGGCACTTGCCGAGATCGCCCAGACGCTTGTGAGTCGGGATAATGACGGTCAGCGGCGCCAACGCCGTGGCCGCCACCGGACGCGAAGCCGGCGCGGCGGCTTCAAGCTTCAGGCTGGCGCTCTCTACGCGCAATTGCGCCTCCCGGATTTGCGGCGATGGCCGCGATCGCGCTCGCGCTCGAGGTCGAGGAACAGCGCGCGATAGGCGTTCAGCTGCTTCTCCAGCGAGAAGCGCGCCGCGGTCTTCCGCGCGCCTTCTGCCAGCCGCGCCACCAGTTCGGGCTTGCGCCGCATCTCGTGCAGGTACGCGCAGATCTTTTCGGTCGAGTTGCCCAGCAGCCCGTTGACTCCGTGAGTCACGATTTCGGTGATGCCCCCGCGCGGCTCCGCGACAATCGGCAGGCCCGCGGCCTGCGCTTCGAGCAGCGCGAGCGGATGGCACTCGGTCAGGAACGACGTGACGTAGCAAACGACGTCGAAGCTGGCAAGCATCGCGGGAAGCTGGGGCCGATGCACATAGCCGGGCACGGAGATTTTCTCTTCCAACCCGAGCGCTTGCACGTTCGCCCTCAAGACCGGCTCGAGGTCTCCGCCGCCGGCGATCACGAACTTCGATTTCGGCAACCGGAAGCCAGCCGCGGTCTGCACCCAATCGTCGGGGATTTTGCCATGGCGCAGGCTGCTGATTCGCCCCACGACCATATTGCTGCCCGACCGCGCAGGGCGGGGCTTGCGAAAGCGGCGCTGATCGACACCGTTCGGAATTACCCGAACCCGATCGGGATCGAGGTGGCGAAGCGCTTTCAACTGGCTGCTCGCCACTGCCACGTAGCGATCGTAGCCCTCCGGCGGCGCGATCCCATGATGATGCAACACGCAGACGAAGGCCTGCCGGCGCTTGAGCGGCAAATGCTGCTGCGCGCGAAGCCAGTCCTGCCACGGCTGCCGGCCCCACCAGTGAAACAGGACCAGATCGGGACGATAGTCGCCTAACACGTCGCGCCGCCCGTCCCGGTCGCCAAGAGTGGACCAATGCACGTCGTCACATCGAATCCCCGCCCGCCTGAGCGCGCTGAGAAAAGGCGGATGAGCCTCCATTGCGTTGGCGGCGCTGAAATGGACCACCCGATGCTGATGCTCGGGGAGACCGAGCACCAGGTCCACCAGGACATTCTCCGCGCCGCCCTGCTGGAACGCCTCGATTACCGAGAGGATCTTCACGCGGGAGTTCCAGCCAGCGCGGACTCTGATCTGGATTCCGCAAGCGCCTGGAGAATTACTGCCTCGTAGGAGCGGACCATCTGGCCGAGGTCGTAGCGCTGCGCAACCTCGCGGCTGCGGGCCCCCAGCCGCGCGCGAAGCGAACTGTCCAGCAAAAGCTGGCCGAGCGCGCGACCGGTCTGCTCGGGACTAAACGGGCCGACCAGGAAGCCGTTGCCGTCGATGACTTCAGCCATCGCGCCAACGTGGGTCGCGACCACCGGCAGTCCCATCGCCATCGCTTCCACCAGGGCGAACGGACTGCCCTCGTAGATCGAAGTCAGGGTGAAGACATCGAGCGCCGCCAGGAATTCGGGAATATCGGATCGTGGTCCAGGAAAGCGAACCCGATCGGCGATCGCCAATGCGCCGGCCTCGGCCTCCAGGGCGGCGCGGCATCCCTGATCAGGTCCGGCCACGACGACCTTTATCGGCGGGATCGTTGCGCGCGAATGGGGCTGTTGGGCGGCCGAATCGATTAGATACCTTACCGCCTGCAGCAGATGACTCAGGTTCTTCTCAGGCGCCAGGCGAGCGACGGATCCGATCGCGAAATCGTCTGCCGAGAGCCCCAGCGCCTGGCGGCATCGAGCGCGATCGTAGCGGCGCGGATCGAACCGCTCGAGGTCGATTCCGTTGGGAATCACGACCAGTTGTTCCGGGCGACAACGCAGCAACTCGCGCTGCGCGAGCACCAGGTCGCGTATCCCCCTCGATTCGCAAATGACCCGGCGGCACGGCGACTTGTCGGAAATCCGGGCCGCCAGCGTAGGACCGTCCAGGCGCTCCACGATCGCACCGATAGCGGCATCCTGTGCGGCCGTCACGCCGTCCCACCATCCGTACACCATGCAGACATCGATCGCGTCGGCGCGCAACCGCTCAGCCAGCGTAGTGCGAAAGCGGACGCGCGCGGCCGAGTCGGCCTCGGTCCAGGTCTGATCGAGGCCCGGCTTGTCGTGCCCGATCATGATCGGAACGCCGGTGGCCTGCGCTTGCGAGAGCAAAAGGCCCGGGCGAAATGAGTACAGATAGGGCGCGAAGCGGGCGCGGTCCAGCCGCCTGATCAATTCGATGCAACCCACCTCCAGGCCGCCGATCTCGAGATGGTCGCCGACGAAGCCGACTCGAATCATGGCAGGCTACGCGCTTTTCTCCCGCCGGCTCCGGACGCGCCCGACTGACAGTTCATACTGCTCGATTACTTCCGCGGCGGGCCCCAGGCCCCGTACCTTGCCATGCTCGAGCCACAGCGCGCGATCGCAAAGCTCAAAAAGGTTGTCGGTCCCGTGCGAGACGATCACCAGCGTGGCGCCCGAGGCACGGAACCGGCGCAGTGTCTGCTCGCAGCGCTCGCGAAAACCCAAATCGCCGGCGCTCAGCGCTTCGTCGAGCAGCAGCACTTCGAATTCGGCATGGGCGGCGATGGAAAAACCCAGCCGCGATACCATCCCGGTCGAGTAGGTCCACAGCGGCCGTTCGATCGCGCCGTCGAGACCTGCAAATTTCACGATCTCGGGCAACAGGCCCTGTACGTGCCGGTTGGTCATCCCAAGGATGGTCCCCTGCAGGAAGACATTCTCACGGCCGGTCAAATACGGATGGAACCCCGAACCCAGGGCGAGCTGCGTGGAGACTCGCGCCGCGACCTTGGCCTCGCCACTGGAAGGAACCGCGATTCCGGCCAGGATCTTCAGCAGCGTGCTCTTGCCCGCGCCGTTCATGCCGACTACGCCGAGCGATTCGCCATGCTTGACGCGGAAACTGACGTCGCGCAGCGCGCAGACCTCGCGCGGTTTGGGGAGCGTGCCGGTCAGCCACTTGTAGGCCTGCTCGATCAGGGCCTGCTTGCCCTGCCGCAAGTAGTAGAACTTGGATACCCGATCGGCGACGATGATGTCGTTCCTGAGGCTATCCACGGCTTGCCCCCTGCCGGCTCTCCAACAGCTCGCGGAGCACGACGCCTGAAGTGGCGCGCACCCCGTCTTCCTCGCTTCGGCGTTCGTCCTCGGACAGCATGGTCGTGATCCGGCCCGCTGAATGGTAGCGAACCTTGTACAAAAATTCATCCACATTCTGGAACCTGAATCGGCAGGCCATCCGCAGCGCGAGATCGTAATCATCAACGAAACGAAGGTGCTCGCGAAAGCCGTCGACCGCAAGAAAGTCGTCCCGCTTCCAGGTGATGAGATGATTCGCCATGTAGCTTTCGACCAGCCGCCAGGGATCGAAGGGTTGGCTGGGATGGCTGCTCTGGATGACCCCGTCCTCGTCGACGACGAATCGCGAAGTGTAGAAGTACGATACGCCGGGATAGCGCTCGACATAGCCGTTCATCACGGCGAGCGCCTCGGGCACCAGCAGATCGTCCGAATCGAGCCGGCACAGATACGCGCCGCGCGCGACGCGGGCTGCGCTGTTCAGCGCTGTGGGCTGCCCGCGATGGGCCATCTGGAGCACGCGCACCCTGTGGTCGGCGCGGTAGGCCTCGAGAATCGCGGCGAGCTCCGGGCTGGTGCTGCCGTCGTCGGCGATAATCAGCTCAAAGCTGGGTAGGGTTTGGTTAAGCACGCTTTCAATCGCCTCGCGCAGACCGAGCACTCGATTGTAGACCGGAATCAAGACCGAGAACCTCGGCTGCCCGTGCCCGTCACGCAGCGCGCCGTTGCTGCCGGAGGTGAGCTGCCGATCGCGTGCCAGCCCCTCGCAAAATTCACGCAGCGTCCGCGCCCAGCGGCTGAAAAGGTATTTCTCCCGTACGATACGGCGGCCCAACTCGCCGCGGCGGCGGCGCTCCTGCGGATTTGTCAGGTAGTACGCGATCAGCGCTTCGGTCTCACTTCCGCCGGAGGTGTAAACGATCGCATCGCCGAACTCCTCGCGCAGCCCCAGCGCCTCGTCGCAGATCATCAGCGCGCCGCATCCGAGCGCCTCGAAAACGCGGCTGTTCCACATTCCCCATTCGCGCTGCGAGTCCTCGTGGTAATTCAGAACGATCTTGGCCGAGCTATAGAGCCGGGCGATATCGTCGAGCGGCAACTGGCCGCGGCAGAAACGATGCCATCGGTTCGCCTCGGGATTGTCCGCATAGGCGGCGGCCCAATAATCGCGCTCCCAATGCGATCCCCACAGCGCGAAGTCGAATTTCAGGGCCGGCTCGAGATAGCGCCGCGTGGTTTCCCGACGCTTGTTGCCCTGCCCGCCGCCGCCCAGATACACCACGTCGGCGCGATAACGCTGGTCTGCTTCAAGCGGGCCGTAGTGGTCATCGACCGCAGTAGGAAGATAGAGCGCCGGGCGATGCCGCCCCAGGATTTGCGTGGCGGGCTTACTGTTGGTCACGAAACCGTCAAAGCGCAGCCGGGCGAAGTCTTCAAGCAGGTCGCCGTGGTTCCAGACTCTCAGGATCGTGATTCCCTCGACCAGGTCGGCGATATCATCGGCGCGCCAGGGCGGTTGGGGACCGGTGTAGTAGGAGATCAGCAGATCGACCCGCATCGCGGCGATCTTGTCGATGTCGCGGAGGTCGAAAGTGAACACTTCCGCACCGGGGAACTCGGTTCGCAGGCAGGCCGCCTTGCTCCGCAGCCCGATCTTCTCGCCCCAAATGTTTTGCTCGTTGAGGCCCGGGCTGAAGAGCACGATCCTCATCGCATCGCCGGGCCGAGAGGAGGCGCTCATCTGCGCGACCCTCGCAAAGCGGGCGCTTCGGCAAACACGTGGTCGTAGAGCGCGGCGCGGTTCTCCCAGCGATGATGCTCGACCATGTATTGCACCACCCCGTTAACCCGCGGCCGCTCGTGCGCGAGGGCGACCGCCGCTTCGGCGAGCTGCTCGATAGCGCCGAAGTCGACCAGCGCGCCGAGCCCGGTGGTCTCGATCAGCCAGGCATTCGGCACCGGTCGTTCGCATACGACCGCCAACCCGGTGCGCAGGTAGTAATAAATCTTGCTGCTCTCGTTGTCCTGAACCGGTCCCTGCGCGAGCACTATCCCGACCCGGGCGTGGCGTTGCCAATTCCAGAAGGCGGAGGTTTCAATCGCGCCTACATGGGTCACCGCTTTGGAATCGAGCAGGTTCGTATCACCTTCGCCGGCCGCGACCAGCCTGACGCCCCGGCTTCTCAGCAGCGCACCGAGCTGATTGAGCCGCTCCTGCCAGAGACGGCTGATCTCCGGCTGGTCGTGGCTGTCGTAGATATTGCCTGCGTAGAGTGCGACCGGCTCCGTGATCCCCAGCGCGGGATAGGGATTGGGACCGAGCCGGGGGATTTCGGCGTCCACCCCGGTTGGAACCTGCAACAGCCGGGTGGCGCTGCCGTGCTCCTTCCACCACAGTGCGGCGCTCTGGTTGGTGAGCACGGTGACCATGCGGCTGTGGCGCGCGATCTTGCACTGGATCTCGAACAGCCCTTCGCGGGTCGCGCCGAAAAAATAGACGCCCGCGGTCTGTTCGCGCCCGACCACCGAGCCGAGCTTGCTGACGATAAAGGGATGATCGGCGCCACCGTGCGCGAGCAGGGAATTGAACCCGATGTGAAAGAAGGTCTTCACGACATCGTAGTCATGCCAGCGCGTGGAACCGATCGAGACCTCGCGCAGGCGCGGCCCCAGCTGCCGCGGCTGCGGCGAGCGGTTGAGAAAAATGTCCACCTCGTGGCCGCGCCGGGCCAGCGCTTCCGCCATCCGGACGAAACGGATACCGTCCATCGCCGCCATGTTGGGCGGGCAATTGGGGTGGTACACGCACGCGACGCGTAGCGGGCGGGCCGGATCGGCCCGCGGCGCCGCCAGCGCCGCATCCGCCCTAGATGTAGTCATCGAAATAGGGCTCCAGGTTGCGGAACACCATCACGCCGGCGGCGAGCGTGATCGACGAAGTCAGGACCGCCATGCCGAGCACAGAGCGCGCTGGAAGGACGCCCTGGGTCAGGGTGTCGCGGTAAATCTCGATAATCCCGGCCATCGGGTTGATCAGGTACCAGCCCAGCCATCGCTTGGGCACGTACGAGATCGGATAGAAACTCGGCGTCAGATAGAACATCGCCTGGATCAACGGCCCGAGAACATGCTCGATGTCGCGGTAAAAGACATTGAGGCTGGAGGTGAGCAGCGAGGCGCCGGTCAGGAATATCATCTGGAGGCCGATTACCACCGGCAGCAGCAGGATCAGGAGCGAGAACTTCGAGGACGAAAACAGCATGAAGAAAAACAGCAGCGAGAGCGAAATCAAAAAGTGAATGAGACTCGCGCCGACCGCCGAGAGCGGAACGTAGGAGCGGTGGATTCGCACCCGCTTGACCAGCGATGAGGACCGCGAAAGCGACGAGGTCGCATTGGTGACCGACATCGAGAAGAACGTCCACGGCAGCAGGGCCGACAATACAAACACCGGGTAGTTCTTTATATCCAATTGTATTACATCGCTGAAGACTATAATCAACATCACCATCGCGATCAGGGGATTAAGCACGAACCACAAAATCCCCAGGATGGCGGTCTTGTAGCGGGCGGTGAGCTCGGCCCAGATCAAATTGCGCAGCAGGTCGTAACGTTCCAGGAACTCGTTGATCCGGGCCTTCATCCCGGCACCTGCGCCGAGGCCCGCAGGGCCATCGCGTTGAGGCCGTCGAGCCAGTCGGAAAGCGACTCGATACAGGGCCGCCAGCAGTCGGCGCGGACCGGCGGCAGGTCCTCGGGCTTGAGGCCGGCGATCCGGCGGCGCATCGCGTTGAGCTTCTCCCAGTGCGGGAAGCCGTTGGCTTCGCAGGCGCTGAGCGCCTCCTCGGCCGAAGTCGCGACCTTGAGGTTCTCCAGCACGAGCCATAGCGCGGGAATCCGGCCGGCGACCAAATCCGCCATGCGCACCGGCTGATCGAGATACAGCGCCGACCAGATCCGGTTGCGGAGGTCCGCGACCGCGATCGCCGCGCTCCGAATCACCGCCTGCCGCACCGGCCGCGGCCCGTCGTGGCGCAAATCCTCGCCCCACAGCAGCACGCCGTGACGCTCGATGAAGTAGCACTCTTCCACCGGGCGCAGCGAATCGTACCAGCGCGAGCGGGCGCGCCATGCCGTGCGCGTCACCAGTATCGGGTAGCGTAACCGGATGTAGCTATAGGGAATCTCTCTGTAGGCTCCGGGGCCGATGAAAAGCTCCCGCACGCGGCGGCAGAGATCCAGGTGCCGGGCCGCGCCCAGCTCGTCCGGGCCGATCAGATGGATCCGGTACTCGTAGCTGCATCCGGGGACTGCGCCCAGGATCGCGCTCACCACCGAACCGCCGAGGGAGGCGCAGAACCCAGCGATCGCGGGCTGGCACGACTCCACCGCCGCCTGGAGCGTCGCGGGCGGTATCGCGATGTCAACCGGGGCCGGTTCGCCCTCCTGCGCGCGGGTTTCGTCCTGCGATTGGCCGCATACCGCGGTCAGCTCGGCCAGGGCGAAGCCGTGGGCACGGGCCAGATCATCGAACCCGGCCGGCCGCAAGCTTCCGTTGCGCGCCGCACCGGCCGCAATCTCGAGGATCGGTGAAGAGCGGGCGTCGGCGCTCAGACTTCCGGGCGGCAGGTGCCGCTCGGCATCCTGATGAATCTGCATCACCTTTTTGTAAATGAGCCGGGTCGCGCCCAGGCCGAGCGGACCCTCGAAGAGATCGCGACAGATATAGCCGTAGTCGTGAGTGATTCGTCCGAGGTAAGCGTTGCCGGATTCGGGCGCGTCGCTAACCGGTTGGCCGGCGCCGTACAATCGCGACCATCGATAACCGCGGTCGTACCACTGCGCAGCCAGCCGGCGATGGAGCTCAGAGTCGGCCGGCATGCAGAGATGGAGATCGAAGATCCGGAGCCACGGCCGCTGCGCGAGCAGCACGTCGGCGAAGCGATCGGCCAAGGCGAAATAATCCGGCGCGGAGAGCGGGACTGCCTGCGCGCGGAGATCGAGATCGCTGCTGCCGAAGCATGGCCGCCATTGCGGCTGGCGCAGGTCGACGCTCTGAATCTCGGGCGCGTGCTTGAGCCGCCCAATCAGCCATCGCAGCGCCGCTCCATACGACGCGGCATACACGGCCCGGAACGGGTAGTACCGGGCGGTGCGGATCGCCGTGTCCTGGACCAGCTTCGCCAGCGTCATAGCACGGAGCGGACGGCTTGCGCCGCGGCCTCGAGATCGCGCCCGAGTACCAGCCGATAGCATCTGGTTTGCGCGGATAATCGCAGGCTCGCGGCGCTTCGCGAGGCCACGATCGACAGCTTGCGGAAAAGCTCGAACACCCCTCCCCTCAAAAAGAACTCGACCACCTGCGGCAATCCTAGGCCGAAGACCAGATTGGCAGTGAGCACCGGCAGCGCCCGCAGGCGGCTGATGGGCTCGATTCGCGAAGCCATGCCGCTGCTCCTTGCGCCGACGATCAGCGCGCGCGGCCGCGCCTCGCTCGCGACGCGGTCGCGGAAGTGGCTGAAATCCACCAGCGTCTTGGGTCCGCTGTTGCGCCGATTCATGGTGCGGAGATGGCGCGGATCGATCCCGCATACCCGGTCGCTGCGGATTCCGAGCCGGGTCGGAAACGCCCGCAGCCGGCCGTGGTCGACCAGCGGCGTATCGTCGGACAGCAGTTTCACTTCGGGATACTTCAGCAGCTCGAGCGCCAGCGTGGTCTTGCCGCCAGCCTCGGGAAGCAATACCAACGCGCCCTGGCCCGCGACCGCCACGCCGAGCGCGTGCACGCGATGGATTCCGCGCAGGTCGTGGAGCTCGCCAACTCGCGAGAGCGCCGTCAGGTAGGTGATTTCATAGAGGAGATCTTCGGTCAACGCCCAGATCTCGCCCCGCTCGTGCTCGAAATCGTAAATCGCGAGCGCTTGCCGATGATAATCGTTGTAGCGGATCGAGCGATCGTCGTAGCTGAGCGCGTTTGGCGTGACCATCGTGGCGATGCGATCGGGAATCCGCTCCCAGGGCGGCACGCCGGCCTGCACCCGCAACTCGATTCCCGGCGACGCGGCGGGCGAGGCAAAGTACTCGAAATCGCGCGTGAGATAATCCAGCACCGTGGGCATTGAGCTTGAGACCGCAAGGCCGACCCCGTAGAAGTTGAAGGATGCGGTATCGCTCAACCTCCGGGCAACAGGCTCGGACGCAAACTCGGCGCTCATTGCGATTGCCATAGCATCAAACCTCAATGTTTAAGGATTTTTCGGCAGGCTGGTCAAGCCATGCTCTGGCAATCGTGAAATCGAGTCGCCGCCTGTCGATGGGGAACGTGGCCAAAGGGGAGCGAACTAGCCGCATGCCGGCGGCGCTTCCACCTGCATCATGTTAGGCCCGGAGGGGAAGATCGGCGGGACCGTGACCGGGATCGCGCTCGCGATTCTGTTCGGCTACGCGATCGTTCGCAAAGCACTGCCGCTGTGGAACGATCGCGATTCCGGCCTGCGGGCCGCCCTCGCGGCGCTGTTCGCGATCGCAGTAGTCAAGTTCGCGCTGCTGCCCTTTTTCCCCGGCTACTACAACGACATTAATCTCTACCGGGTTTGGGCGCTCGACCTGTTCGAGCATGGCCCGGCCAACGCCTACCCGGGCTTTTACGTCAACTATCCGCCCGGCGCTCTGTACGCGAGCTGGGTGGTGGGGATCATCGCGCACCTGACCGGCGTTACCGGCGAGACGCTGCGCGTGCTGGTGGAGAGTCCCCCGCTGGTGGCCGATTTCCTTTTGGCTGGATGCGTATTCGTGCTGGTCCGCAGATGGGGCCGGTCGAAAAGAGTGGCGTGGTTTGCGATGCTCGCGATCGCCCTCAATCCGGCCCTGATCTACGATTCGCTGGTATGGGGCCAGAGCGACTCGATGCTGGCGCTGCCGTTGTTCATGAGCATCATGGCCGCGCTCGATTCCGAGTTCGAGCTCGCCTGGGCGCTCGGCGCATTCGCGCTGGTGATCAAGCCGCAGGCGCTGACGTACCTCCCGATACTGGGCGTGTGGACCCTGCTGCGCGCGGATTCCGGCCGCTGGTGGCGCTCGGCGCTCGCCTTCGTCGCGGTGATAGTGGTCGCGATCGCGCCGTTTAAAATCGATCGCTATTTCTCGTCGATCCAGCTGTTCGCATACACCTCCAACAACGCCTTCAACTTCATGGCGATGCTCGGCGGCTACAACGTACCCGATTCGAACACGCTCGGCGGCGTCTCGTTTTTCACCATCGGGATGGTCCTGTCGATGTCGCTCTATCCGGTGGCGGCCTGGCTGCTGTGGCGGCGTCCGACGACGCGCAATTTCTGGTGCGCGGTCTTTCTCACCAGCTTCGGCACCTTCGTGCTCTCGTCGCGGATGCACGAGAGATACTCCTATCTCGCCGTGGTGATGACGGTTCCGCTGGCGGTGGTCGAGCCCGCGATGCTGATCGGGTTCGCGGCGCTGACCGCAACCTGCACGTTCAACCTCGCTTACGCCAAGCACGTGCTCGAAAGTCCCGCACAGTTTGTGGCGACGCATGATCCGTTCGCAGGCGCCGCCGGCGCGCTCAATTTCGCCCTGCTCCTGTATGCGCTCTGGAGCGCGTTCGCCTTGGACAGCGAGCGCGAATCAACCGCACCGGTAACGCAATCCGGCATTCCCGCGCCGGGGTCATCGTGGGCGAGCGCCGGCGCCGCGCTAGCGTGGACCCGGACCGACACCATCGTGCTCGGCACGCTGATCGTGCTCGCGCTCTCGCGCCTGTGGCAGCTCGGCTATCCATCAACGCTCTTCGACGAGCGCGAATTCGTCGCACAGGCACACGCCCATCTGGCGGGGCAATCCTATTTCGACTCGCAGCCGCCGCTGGCCGTCGAGCTGATGGCATTTTCGATCAGGATCTTCGGCGACCATCCCTGGAGCTGGCGTCTCCCGATGGCGGCGGCGGGAATCGCGCTGGTCGGCATCACCTATCTGCTGGGGCGCCGGATGTTCGGCTCGCGAGCCGCCGCGGCGCTGGCCGCCGCGTTTATCCTGTGCGACGGGATGTTCCTGGTGCAATCGCGCGTCGCCTCGGTGGAGATTCTGTTCCTTACTTTCGCCGCGCTCTCATATCTGCTCCTGTTCCGATTCCTGCAGAGCAATGAGTCTGCGGCACGGCCTTGGGCGCTCGCCTGTATCGGTCTCGCCCTGGGCCTCTGCCTCGCATCCAAGCTCTACCTGCCGATCATAGTCTTTATCCTGGTGATGGGGACGTTGATCGTGGTTTCGATAGCCCCCGATGGCATCAACCGCGAGCGGCTGCATTCCACTCGCGGCAGGATCGCATTTGGCACTCTGATGCTCGTCGCTTCAACAGCATCTATAGTATATTTGGCCGCGCTGTTGCCTAACTACTTGATGAAGCACTGGGGCGGGCTGGCAGCCTTGTGGCAATACTATCTGGAAGCCGGCTACGTCGACGACTTGAAAGGAAGCCTCGGGGATCCTCGTGCATCGTCATGGTGGAGTTGGCCCGCGATGCTCAGTCCGGTGACCTATTGGCAACAGACTCTCGACAACGGCCGAGTCGGGGTCGTGATGGCCGCCGGCAATCCGGTCCTGTGGTTTGGAGCGCTGGGCGCAATCTTGATTACCGGTATTCGTATGCTGAAGCGCGCGACCCTGGCCGGCGGTTTTATCGTCGCCGGCTGTCTGCTGTTGTGGATCGCTTGGCGCGCAATCGGCGGTGACCTTTTCCTTTACGACTTCATGCCGTCGATCTATCTCGCTTACCTGGCGCTTGCCGTGCTCCTGGCCGAGAGCTGGCGCGGCGCGACGGGTCGATGGGAACAGGCCGCCTTGATGCTTGCGCTGGCTGTGTCGATGGTGCTGATGCTGGGCGCGATCGCGGGTGCGCTGGGCTTTCTGCTGCTGGCCGCGATGTGGCTGGCTATAACCGCGCGCGCGGGTCAGGCGGGCAAATTCGTTTCGGCATCGTTCCTTGCCGCCGCCGTGATCGCATTTGTCTATTATCTTCCAGTGCAGATGGGATTTCCGATCTCACCGGCCGCATATCAGGCGCGGGCGGGAGCCAATCCGCCCACGCATCCGGATTGGTGGTGAGATGCGACGATGAAGCAGGCCCTGAAATATGGTGGCGTCTTGCTGGCAGTCGCGACGATTATCGCGACCGCCTCGATATGCTCACCGGCGCTTGCCATTGAGGATCTACTGACTAACGGGGATTTTTCAGCAGGGCATAATAACTTGCCATCGGAATGGCATACGCGAGTCGGTCTGCCCTGGACTGACTATACATGGACACCCCCGACCAATTCGGATCCCGGCCAGGTGGAGATGGACAATCACCTTCTAGGCGACGCCCGCTGGGCGCAGGAAGTATACTTGCGGCCCGGCTGGTACTACATAAGCGGCGAGATCAAGTCGGAAAACGTTTCACTCAAGGGGACCGGCGCATTCGTAGCCCTGGCGGACGAAAACGTGGGCTCGTCCGAGGCGCTCGGGAATACCGACTGGCGGAGACTGGGCTTCTATCTAGAAATCGGAAAGGGCGGCGCCTGGGTGAATATCGTTCTGCGTTTCGGAGACTTCTGGGATTTCAACGACGGCAAAGCCTGGTTCCGCGGCGTGAGCGTAGTCCCGGTCGAAGCGCCCAGCGAGGACACCCAAGGCGTCTATCATCTCGACCAAGTCCGCCGCTCGCTGTCAGGAAGCCCGCTCTGGCTGGTGACAAGTTTCGTGCTTCTGGCAGTGTTCGCGATCGTAGGCTGGCGTCTGTGCGTCCCCGACGGGATTTGAGCCTCTCAACATTCACGAAAAAGCTTGAGTTTCCAAAAAGCGGCTTTGGTTCCGCTCACGCGACGACGACGGAAACATGGCCGTGTTGTTTCCGGGTCGGCTTGACAGTGATTTGAATGTCCCGGCCGAGAGCGGTGAGAAAGTCCAACAGGCGCTCGATGGAGAAGTTGCCCGAACGGTTGCGCATGAGCAGGGACACTTGCGGCTGCGCGATGCCGATGATGCCACCAGCCTGCGCCTGGGTAAGGTTGCGGGCCTTGATGATCTTGTAAATCTGCAGCGTCAGGTGTGCCCTGAGCTGCTCCTGCTCGGGGTTGGGAAGGCCCAAATCGGCGAAGACGTTGCCGCTGCCTTCCTCGGCGGTGACAGTGTTTCTCTTTTTCGTAGCCATCGCGCGGCGCTCAAACGACAAACCCTTCGCAAATCCAGGAGCGTCCCCGACGGGATTTGAACCCGTGTTACCGACGTGAAAGGCCGGTGTCCTGGGCCGAGCTAGACGACGGGGACGAAAGCCACGGAAAGCCTGCGCGTTCGGCTTATTTCGCGCAAGCTATCAGAGCGCGAATCGCGGGACTAGCGCCGCGTTGGGGTTTCAGCATTGGGAAGGCGAACAGGCAGCATCGGCGTGGGGCGGAAAACGGAGCATCGGCGACAAGTTCTGCCGAAAGATCACGGCGCTGCGCTGAAACGGATCCGACCGACGATCTCCCTAACCGAGCGCTTGCCGTGCGCGGCCAGCAGCGCGTCGAGCTCGCGATCGATGCGGCCGAGCGCGGTGGGTCCTTCCTTCATGATCGCCGAGCCCACCTGGACGGCGCGGGCGCCGGCCAGATGCGCCAGGTACGCGTCGCGTCCCGTATTGATGCCGCCGACGGCGACGACGTCGAGCAGTCCTTCACTTTCGCGGTAGAACGCATGCGCCTGCGAGAGCGCGCGTGGCGCGCCTTGCGTCACGCCTGAGGCCAGATCGATCTCGATTTCTTTGGGCAGGTTGTTGGCGCATACCACGATCGCGATTCGGAGCGCCTTCATCAGGTCGGCGATGGCCCGTACGTCGAACGCTGGCTTCGTCGGCATCTTCACGGCGAGCGCGGCGCCGGTCTCGCCCCGCACCCGCCCCAGAATCGCCTTGAGGCGCTCGAAAGCGGCAAACGGTGCGACCGATCTGATTACGTAATCGTCGGCAAGGTTCAACTCGATGATCGCGGTGCCGGCGCGATCGAGCGCTACCGCGACTGCGACGATCTCATCTTCGCTGGCGCCGGCCACGCTGCCGACGACCACCTTGCCGCGCGCCGCCAGCTCGCGCGCAATCGCGGCGAAATACTCGACGCCGCGGTTCTTGAGACTCTCCGGAGTCTCCCCGGTGGCGTTGCACGACTTGAGGACCAGCGCGCCGTTGTGGACGGCGCATAGCTCGTAAATCTCGCCGCGCTCCGCCGAGCGCGCTCCCGACGCGTTCATGATCGAGGAACCCAGCTCCACGCCGCCCAACCGAATCGCCGTCCGTTCCATGCCGCTAGTTCCTAATCTATTGTGTCCATCAAATGGAAGGCTCGATATTGATCGCGGGCGCCGGAGGGATCGGATCGGTCTTCGGCGCGTCGCTGCGCGCGGTGGGCCATCCGGTGACGATGCTCGGCCGGCGCGCGCATCTGGAGGCGATCGCGGCCCGCGGTCTGGAGTTGAGCGGCCTGTTCGGCGCGCGATTGGTGCGGGACCTCACGCTCGTCGACGATGCTTCGCGGCTGGCGGGCCAATTCGCGCTGATTCTGTTCACCGTAAAGAGCTACGATACCGCCGCGATGGCGCACGCACTTACGGGGCGCCTGGCCGGCGACGGGATTATCGTCTCGATGCAAAACGGGCTGGGCAACCTCGAGACGCTCTGTGCCCACTTCGGCACGCATCGCGTGCTCAGCGCGCGCGTGATCTTCGGCGTGGAGGTTCCGCGCCCCGGCGCGGCGCACGTCACGGTATGCGCCGAGCCCGTCGCGATCGGTCCCGCGCCCGCTCTGCAGGGCGAGGTCGCACCCGGATTGGAGCGCCGCGCGAAGGAGATCGCCGATCTGATCACCGGGGCGGGAATACCGTCTCATTGGTGCGCCGATGTCATGCCGGTGCTGTGGACCAAGGTGCTGTACAACGCCGCGCTGAACCCGCTCGGCGCGCTGCTAGGACTTCATTACGGTGCACTGGCGGACGATCCCGATTTGCGGCGAATCATGGACCAGGTCATCGAAGAGTCGTTCGCAGTTGCGCGCCGACTCGGCGTGGCGCTGCCGTTCGCCGATACCACGGAATATCGCGTGCTGTTCTATGGCAAGCTCGTGCCGTCGACCTACGACCATCGCCCTTCGATGCTGGCCGATCTGGAGCGCCGCGGCCGCACCGAGATCGGCTCGCTCAACGGCAAAATCGCCGACCTTGCGCAGAGCATGGGGCTTGCCGCGGACATCAATCGCACGCTCACCGGGCTGATCCGGGCCGCCGAGCGAATACGACGAAATGACGTTAAATCCGACCAGGAGCAGACGTGAAGCCCGTCATTATTCTCAGCCGCGCCGCGATGGATACGATCGTCGCGCAAGGCGAGCGCGAGTTTCCCTACGAATGCTGCGGCTTCGTGATCGGCAACGACGCGACCGCCGAGGTGCGGCCGATCACCAACGTGCAGAACCGGATGCATGCGGCGGACGCCCGCGCCTATCCGCGCGACGCGCGCACCGCGTTCCTGATGGAGCCGAAGGAGCATCTGGCGGTCCTGAGCGAAATCGACCGGCGCAAACTTAAGCTCAAGATCGTCTATCATTCGCATCCCGATCACGACGCCTATTTTTCGCCCACCGACCGCGCGCAGGCTTGCTCGTTCGATCCGGGCGAGCCCGACTATCCCGATACGGCGTACGTGGTGATGTCGATTCGGAGCGGCAAGTTCGCCCGCGCCGCCGCCTTCGTATGGGACGCCGCGGGCAAGGAGTTCGTGGAGAGCACGCTTGACGTTCGGGACTGAAGCGGAGCGCGCTTAGCCCTCGATCAACTCGAACACCGGATGGCGGGGCGCGTCGGCTGCATGAGCCTCGGCCGGTGAGCCCTTCGGCACAGCGTGGAAGCGCTGCACGCTGGTGGCGAAGCGATCGAGGAACTCCTTCAGAATCGGCGGCCGATCCGCAACCGGGACTTCGCGCACCTTATAGTCGCGCGCGCGCGTCCCCTTGCGCAGCGTGACGCGCCCGACGGTGCGCGCGTTGCGCGCCCATTGGGTCTCGCCGCGGCTCGCGACCAGGTAACGCTTGCCGTTGTATTCGAGCAGATTGACCGGCGTCGAGTAGACCTTGCCGCTTTTGCGCCCGCGCACTTCGAGCAGATAGTTGTGCCCCAATCCGATTCCCAACCGCACCAGCGCCCCGAAAGTCCGATTCGCGAGGCGTTCGAACGCAGTTTCCTTCTGGAAGCTCTTCTCCGACCCCATCGTGTCACCTCCGTCGATCGATCAAGGCGCAAGCGCGCCAGAATAACCCGCCGCGGGTTGCGCGGTAAAACGGCTTGGCAAGTATCGCTTCTGGAGAGAAGGGATACCTACCCTACCCTTGACAGAATGAACGTTCATTCAATACGTTCTGATTGAAACGCCTTATCATCAGCGCCCGCTGGTTGGCGCATTGGTCTGATGCCCGAAGCGCTGAAGAACCAACCGCAAGACGACTCGCTGGTGCGCACGCGGCGGCGGCAGATATTTCTCGCCGCATGCCGGGTGCTCGCGCGCAAGTCGTTCCATGAGGCGACCGTCAGGGAGATCGCGCTCGAAGCCGGAATCGCCGCCGGCTCGATCTACCTCTATCTCCAGAGCAAGGACGACATCCTGGCGCTGCTGGGCGAATCGATGGTTGCCGAACTGAGCGAGGCCCTGCCCGGTATCCGCGAGCGCACCGGCGGCGACCCCCGTAGCGAGCTGCTCGAGGTGATGCGCGCGATCCTCGACGTGATCGATCGCTACCGCGCGGCCTTCACCGTGCTTCATCACGAGATCCGTTATCTCGCGCGCAACCCGAGCTATCGCGCGACGTTCGAGCGCGTGCGCGAGGAATACACTGGCGTGGTCGCGGACGTGCTCGAGCGCGGCAGGCGCGCCGGGCTGATTCATTTCGAGGACCTGCGCAGCGTGGTCGAGGCGGTGCACATGCTGTGCGCCGGATGGGCGATGGGCGCGGGGCTGCTGCGCGACACCAGCAAGGAGACCTTCTGGCGCGAGATCGCGCGGATCGTGCAGGGGCAATTTTTCGAGCCCGGCCTGGGCGATTCCGCTGCGCCGGGCGCGCGCGGCGCGCGAACCTGAGTACAACGCGGGAGTTTCGCAGGAGTTTCGGACAATGGCATTTTACGATCGGCGCACGATGGACGGTGTTTACAGCGTCCGCCAGAGCGCCACTTACATCACGAATTACCGCTACGCCGAAGAGCGGATGATGCGCATGATGGCGGGATGGATCGCGCTCACGCCCGAGCTGCAGGTCAAGCTGGAGATGGCGCGGCAGGTCTACGAGGACGCGCTGCACGCCGACGCTTTCGGCAAGCGGCTAGGCGAGCTGCGCACCCAGGCGCAAGTCTCCAAGCCGCCCAACGACGCCTTCGTGACCTTTATCAATGCGGTCGAGGACAAGGAGGAGTGGGAGGAAACGATCGAGCGGCTGGTCGGAATCTATCGCGTGCTGAAGCCCCATCTCATTACTCATTACAGCGCTCATATCGAAGCGGCCAATCCGGTTTACGAGCCGCCCACGCTCCGGATTCTGGCCCGGCTGGTCGAAGAGGAAAAACGACACGTCGAGCGCGGCTCGGTGCTGCTCGACGACCTGCTCGACTCGGCGCAGAAGCATCGCCGGGCCTCGCAATGGGAAGCGCATCTCGATGAATTGCTGGCGGCCTCGGGCGGCGTGACCGGCTTCGCCGACAAGAAGGACGACCAGGAACCCCGCAAACTGGGACGCAGTTGATGGTCACGCGCAAGCCTATACCCGAGCTCGACCAGGCGATCGAGGCCTACGCGCGCGCGTTTGCGGTCGGCGATCGCGACGGCACGGAGCGCTTCGTCGCCGAGCGCGGAATCGAGACCCATCGCGCCGCGATGGCCGCGGCTGCCGACAAGCGCCCGCTCGATTCGTTCGAGTTGCTGGCGCGCGCCAAGATCGGATTCCATCAGATCGCCAAGCTGCGCTGGACTTCGCCGCACGGCAAGGTGCTGCTGCAAGTCCGCTGGGTTCAGCAGCCCGGCCCACAATCCAACCCGGCCTGGATGGTCGTCGAAGTGGAGGACTTGAGCCTCAAGCGCTCGCCGTGGAGCGATATCCCGCCGCTGGCTGCGCTGCGCTCGGGGAACGGCAATGCCTGACCTGGGCAATCGCGCCAACGTGATGGGTCCGCAGCCGATCGCGCAGCGGGCACCGATACCTGCCGCGATGAGCGCGGCGGCGGAGCACGTGCTCGAGCTGATCGCGGCCGGCGACAGCGCCGGGCTGCAGGAAATGGCCGTCGAGCGCGCACGCGCTGACGCCGGCGCTCTCGCACAAGGCGTCCGTCCGGGGGTGTACAATGATCATAAGATCATCGCGCAGGCCCGGGCCAATCAGCATTACTACATCAAGGCACGGATCACCGGCCCGGACGCCGCACCGATTTTGATTCAGGTACGGCTCGGCGCGCATGAAGGACACTGGATGATCTGGGAAGCAAAGAACCTAACCGGCCGCCGCTCGGCCTGGACGAAGTGAGGTAGCTTGGCAGATGGCTCTTAACCGAGAAGCCAGACGAATCGCTCCGCGTAGATCCCTCGCTTCGCTCGGGATGACAGGTAGGGAGCGAGGATTCTTAATTTGTGATTCCGAACGGAGTCTGCGGAGTGAGGAATCGACGCGGAGCGATTCTCTTTTCTGGAGGTCACGGAAAGCGTCCCTTGGGGCAAGATAAGAGAGGGGTTCAACGAGCCACGGGAGAAAAACCCATGCAGAAATTCATACCGGTCGACAAACTGGCGCGCCCGGAGAATCACATTTTGGTGCCGCTGGAGGATATCCAGCAGGCGCGGCTCGACCAGGAGCTGATGCCGTTCAACGCGATGCCGTACGAAGACGACTTCCTTAAGGGCCGCCTACACGGTATTTGCGCCGGCGAGATTCAGGCGATGGAAGCGGCCGGCCGGTCGCTGTTCGACTTCCCCGAGGCGCCATGGGAGTTCCAGCTTGATATGGCGCGGCAGGTCTGGGACGAATCGCGCCACGCCGAAATCTACATGAAGCTGCTCGAATACGTCGGCTCTTACCTCGGCGAATTCCCCGAGAGCGAAGTGCTGTGGTCATGCACGCAGGCCGAAGACCCGGCCTGCCGCGTGGCCGGAATCAACCGCGGCCTGGAGGGCCTGGCCTGCGACGTTTTCGAGCAGATAATCCGGCTCGCGCAGAAGATGGGCGACCCGGTGATCGAGCGCGCGGTTGATTACGTGCTGGCCGACGAGATCACGCACGTCCGGATGGGCTCGCAATGGATGCGCAAGCTGACCGAGGGCGACCCCGGGCGTTACAAGAAAGCGCAAGAGTTCCAGGCCAATATCGACACGCTGTTCAACTTCGGCGGCGGGCGCACCACGCAGGAAAACGCCCGCCAAGTGCCGCAGCGCCTGGGTGAGAAAAACTTCGATTTCGACGCCACGATCACGATCGCGAAGGAGGCACGCCTGCTGGCCGGCTTCACGGAAGAGGAGATCGAGCGTATCGTCAGGGCAGCGTCGCGCAGCGCCGCGTACTGAATCGTCCGCGCTGCCAACGGTTAGTAGCGGAGAGGAACGTATCAGATGGAAAGATGTATCCCGGTTGACAAGCTGGCCCGCGAAGATCGTTTCGTGTTGCTGCGCGGCCGCAAGGCGCGCGAGATCCGCGAGGAGCAGGAGCTGGAGGGGCGAATCGTGCCCTTTGACGAAGAAGCGCTGCGCGCGCGATTGCACGGCATCTTCACCGGCGAAGTCCAGGCGATGGAAGCGGCCGGCCGCACGCTGTTCGACTTTCCCGACGCGCCGTGGGAGTTCCAGCTCGATATGGCGCGCCAGGTCTGGGACGAGTCGCGCCACACCGAGATTTTCCAGCGCCTGCTCGAATATCTCGGCGGCTATCCCGGCGAATTCACCGAGACCGAAATCCTCTGGCGCTGCACCCAGGCTGAAGACCCCGCGGCGCGCGTGGCCGGAATCAACCGCGGCCTTGAAGGGCTGGCTTGCGACGTCTTCGAGCAGTTGATCAGGATTGCACAACGCAACGGGGACGAAGTGATCGAGCGGGCGGTGGACTACGTGCTCGCCGACGAGATCACGCACGTCCGGATGGGCTCGCAATGGATGCGCAAGCTGTGCGAAGGCGATCCCGACCGGCTCCGGCGCGCCCAGGCATTCCAGGACGGTATCGACGACATGTTCAACTTTCGCGGCGGGCGGCGCGCGCGCGAAGACGTCAAGACCGACGCCGGCCCGTTTATCACTATCGCCAGGGAATCGCGGCTGCTGGCCGGCTTCACCGAGGAAGAAATCGAGCGGCTGATCGCCGCCGCGCGCAAGAGCGCCGCGTACTGATTCGTGAATGGCTGGAGGGTACTGAAGCCAAGCTTATGCAAACGCCACTTGCAATTGCGCTCCAGCTAATCTACAAAGTACAATCTCCATTGCAAAGTGGAACGCGGGGTTTGTGACGCCAGCTTCAATCGATAACGAATCCAAGACCGCGAGCCGCGCGCTGGCCGAATGGGTGGCCGAAATCGCGCGACTGGCCAAACCCGATCGGATCCATTGGTGCGACGGCTCGGAAGATGAAAAGCGCCGACTCACCCAGCTTGCGATCGACTCCGGCAGCCTGATTGCGCTCAATGCGGCCAAGCGCCCCGGCTGCTATCTTCATCGCTCGAACCCCAACGACGTCGCCCGCACCGAACAGCTAACGCTGATCTGCACTCCCACCAGAGAAGAAGCCGGCCCGACCAACAATTGGGCGGCGCCCGACAAGACCTATCGCAAGCTGGGCGGATGGTTGGACGGTTCGATGCGCGGCCGGACGCTGTACGTCGTGCCCTACGTGATGGGTCCGCTCGGCTCGCGCTTCGCGAAGGTCGGGGTCGAGATTACCGACAGCGTCTACGTCGCGCTGAACATGCGGATCATGACCCGGATGGGCAAGGCGGCGCTCGACATGCTGGGCGCGTCGGGGGAGTTCAACCGCGGCGTGCATTGCACGCTCGACGTCAATCCCGACCGGCGCCTGATCTGCCATTTCCCGCAGGACGGCGCGATCTGGTCGGTCGGCAGCGGTTACGGCGGCAACGCGCTGCTCAGCAAGAAATGTTTCGCGCTCAGAATCGCGAGCTGGATGGGTCGCACCGAAGGATGGCTCGCCGAGCACATGCTGATCCTCGAGCTCACCAGCCCATCGGGCGAGTCCACCTACGTCGCCGCAGCGTTTCCCAGCGCCTGCGGCAAGACCAATCTCGCGATGCTCACGCCGCCGCCCGCGATGGCGGCCGCGGGCTGGCGCGTTTCGACCGTCGGCGACGATATCGCGTGGCTGCGCGTGGGCGCCGACGGCCGGCTGTGGGCGATCAATCCGGAGAACGGCTACTTCGGAGTCGCGCCGGGAACCAGCGCGAAATCGAATTTCAACGCCATGAAGATGGTCGGTCACGATTCACTCTTCACCAACGTTGCGATGACGCCCGACGGCGATATCTGGTGGGAAGGCATGGATGTCCCGCCGCCCGCCGGGCTGATCGACTGGCTCGGCAAGCCCTGGAATGGTTCCGACAAGGCGGCCCATCCCAACAGCCGCTTCACTACTCCGATGGTGAACAACCCGGTGATGTCGGCGCATGCGAACGACCCGGAGGGCGTGCCGATTTCGGCGATAATCTTCGGCGGGCGCCGCGCCACCACGATGCCGCTGGTGCTCGAATCTTCGGACTGGACACACGGCGTCTTTATGGGCGCAACGATGGGCTCGGAGACTACCGCGGCCGCCTCGGGCGCGGTCGGCGTGGTGCGGCGCGACCCGATGGCGATGCTGCCGTTTTGCGGCTACAACATGGGCAATTACTTCGCCCACTGGCTCGAGATGCGCAAGGCGATCCGCCGCCCGCCGCACATTTTCATGGTCAACTGGTTCCGCAAGGGCGCCGACGGCAAGTTCCTGTGGCCCGGCTACGGTGACAACCTGCGTGTGCTCAAGTGGATGCTGGATCGGATTCACGGGCGCGTGGAGGCGATCGCGACTCCGGTCGGCGGCGTGCCCGAGGTTGCCGACCTCGATCTCGCGGGCCTCGACATTTCGCGCGAGAACATCCGGCAAGCGCTCGCGGTGAATCCAGATGAATGGAAAGCCGAGATGAAATCGGCGGGCGAGCTATTCGACAAGATCGGTCCGACGATGCCCGTCGAGCTCAAGCGCCGCCGCGACCAGTTGACGGCCAATCTCAACGGCGAAGCCCCCCTACCCCGCGCCGCCACCGCCGGCTGACGTTGGGCAGGGACGACCTCCAGTCACCGCGAGCCCTTGGCGCGGGCGGAGCCGAGTCGTCGGCGGCCGTTGCGCTTGATGCGATTGACTGCGCGAGTGTCGAACGGTTGGCTGCGGCCGCGGTCGAGCTCCTCGATTCCGCGGCGGACCTCCGTACGCAACTGGTTCAGTTGATCGCGCTCATACAACAGTCTAAGCGCCTCGCGGACCACCTCGCTGGCGGAAGCGTACTGGCCGGAGGCGACTTTCTCAGCCACGACCTCCTCGAGCCTATGCGTCAGGGAAACATTCATGCGAAGGGGTCCCCCGGGCTGAACTTTCCATTGGCAAGAATAACAGACTATGACAATCTTCGCTATCAGCAAGCTGCGGCCCAGGAAATGTAGCAGGCGCCGGCATCTCCCTCTTTTTTCATTTGCGGCTCGCGGCTGCGGCTCGGCCGGCGGGACGCCGGCCCTACTTCGGAGTGGCGAAGCCGCCCTCTTGAAGTAGGACCGGCGTCCCGCCGGTCATTCAAAACTCGCCGCTTGACAAAGGCGCGCCTACTCGGCCGCCATTGTTTCCCGACGCGAGTTGCGCGAATCTCTTCTGCTGGTGATTACCGATGGCATCCGTCAACTCTGAGCGGCTGAAGAACCTCTTTCTCGAACTGGTCCAGATCGATTCGCTTTCGCGGCGCGAGCGCGACGTTGCGATGCGCCTGCAGCGCGAGCTCGAGGCCTGCGGCGCGACCTGCACGTTCGACAACGCCGGCGAGCGCGTCAAGGGCAACACCGGCAACCTGATCGGCCGCATGCCCGGCAAGGTCAAAGGCGCGCCCCCCATTCTGCTCTGCGCCCACATGGATACCGTCGTGCCCGGCGAGGGCGTCAAGCCGGTGGTCGACGGCGACATCATCCGCACCGACGGCACTACCGTGCTCGGCGGCGACGACAAGTCGGGATGCGCGATCATCTGCGAGGTGCTGCATCGGCTGCGCGAGAGCGACATCCAGCACGGGCCCATCGACGTGGTCTTCACGATTTGCGAAGAGGTCGGCCTGCTCGGCGCGCGCCATCTGGACCTCGACCTGATCGAGGCGCGCGAGGGACTGGTCTACGACAGCGACGCGCCCGGCTACCTGTTCGTGCGCGCGCCGGGCGCATATGTGGTGCGCTTCACGGTCAAGGGGCTGGAGGCGCATGCCGGGATGGCGCCGGAACGTGGAATCTCCGCGATCAAGGTCGCGGCCGAGGCGATCGCGGCGATGCGCCTGGGGCGGATCGATTACGAAACCACCGCCAACCTCGGCCGGATCGAAGGCGGACGCGCATTGAACATCGTGCCCAACGAAGTGATCGTGCGCGGCGAGGCGCGCTCACGCGACGACGCCAAGCTCACCGCGCAGGTCGATCACATGGTCAATTGCTTCAAGGAGGCGGTCGCCCGCGCGAGCATCACGATCAAGGGTGAGCGCTTCGAGGCCAAGCTCGATTACAAGGCGGCGCCCGAGTATGCCGCGATGAACGTGTCCGACGACGCGCCGATCGTGCGCAAGGTGGTCGAGGCAGCCCAGCGCCTGGGCCGCGTGGTCAAGCCCGAGGCGATGGGCGGCGGATGTGACGCCAACATCCTCAATCAGCGCGGGATGGTGGTCGCCAACCTCGGGACCGGCATGCGCGATATCCACACCGTGCGCGAATGGCTGGACGTGAAAGACATGGTCGCGACCGCCGAGGTCACGCTCGAGTTGTTGCAACTCCAGGCCGGCAGGTAGGTATCGGAGAGACCTAACCCCTGTCCCCTTCCCGAGGCGAGAAGGGGAACCCTCGTCAACGGCGATTTGGTCGTCTGCGTGCGGCGAATCTCACGGCACGTGACCGACCTCGCTGCTGCCTGAATTGTATACTGCGACGCCTTCACTCGATCCGCTCTGAGTATTCGAGACCCGCTCGTTGCCATTGGTGTCCTGGACTATCACGCCGCTCTGAGAGCCATCGCCCGACGCATAGCCTTTGACCTCGTTCGTACCGCTCGAATCAAGAAGGTTCAGAAAGGCAAATGAGCCGTCGAGTGCATTGCCGAGGATTGACAGGCTTTCCCCGTTCGCACCTCGGGTGAAGAACCCCTGGAAATTGTTTCCCGCATCATAGTTGATACCGGTGCGCTCGAGTCCGGTCGGGTCGGAAACGAAGACGCCGTCATAGGTTGTTCCATTCAAGGCAATTCCCGCTTGAACGCGGAGTTTCTCGTTTAGGTCGTACACATAGAGACCTTCGTTGGGACCATTCTCAAACGCTCCAAGCGTAGTCTCACTGCCATTAACGGAAAACGCGTTGAATCCGGTGCCCGTCCCGTCATAGGTCAAACCGAAAGTCGCGCGAGTCTTGCCGGTGCCATCCAGGATCGATCCGCCGAATCCAGAAGGATTGGATGCGCCAAGTGATACGCGGCCTATGCCAGTGCCGGGAATTATGCTGTTGCCGTCCCATGCGACCATCCCTTCGAAGTCTGCCACGGTGTTATTTCCGATGGTCAGAGTGACCTTTCCGGACGAGTCCAGGAACGTGAGGAACGTTCCCTGCGAAGTCTGCCCCAGCGACGCGACTGTAACATTCTGCGCGTTAACCAGATTGAGTTGCTGCACCGAGAGTACCGAGCCAACCACTCCGGCTGGACCCTGTGGCCCTTGCGGTCCGGGCGGACCCTGCTGATTCAGCGCAAAGAAGGTCTCGGACTTCTTGCACTTGCTCGAGCTCGTAACCCCGCGCAGGGCGCCGGTCTTTTTGTTCACGCAGATGTTGACCGTCTGAGCGGTCGCCGTCGCCGCTCTCAGTACCACCCCGAAGACCAGCAGGCCGACTAATCCAACTCGTCCAACTCGGGACACTCGCCTGCAGCGGCCATCGCCGATCACTGACCTAAGTGTTGCTGAGCTCATCACAGCCTCCCCGTGTATGATTAACAATCTTTGGCGGCGCGGTCATGAGGGTGCCGGCCGCGATGCGATCGCAAAGCCATATGCCAGCGCCAGGGCAAGCGCTGCAAGGTTCACGACCGCGACCACAGATGCGAACGGGTCGTGCGCCGGCAGCTCCAGCCGCAGGTCGAGCAATTGCTTGACGGCATACAGGTTGGACAGGAGCGTGGCGCTGAGGGCGACGAAGAGCCCAAGCGTGGCGGCTGAGTCGAAGGCAAGCGGGATCAGTAGCGCCACCGCGGGATAGAGATAGCGCTCGTGAACCCGCGGGGCGAGAACGAACATCGCCAGATAAACCAGGAAGACCCCGAACAGCAGCATCCGCGGCGTCCGCTTGCGGTAGAGCATAAAGGCCACCACCGGGTAGATGGCGAGAAAAAGTCCCATCGCCAGTACGCCGGCACGAATACCTATTACCGTCACCGATTCAGGCAGGCGCATTCCGGCCACGAGCGCCATCAGGTTGTATCCCCCGGCAGAGGTAAACTTGTAGCGATCGGCGGCGGTGAGATACAGCTGCTCCATGAAGCTCCACGGACGGCCGATTTGGAACGGCGCGATGCCGACGGTGAGAGTGCCGACGAACGCAGCCGCGATGCCGGCGTACTTCGCAGGCCGCGCTTCCAGGAGCGTCCACCACGCCAGGACCGGAAGCAGAAACAGCCCTTGCGGTTTGACCAGCACGGCTACGGCCGCCATCGCCCATCCTAGCGCGTGCCGCGAGTCGAGGACCAGCAGCACGCTCAGCAGAATCGGCAGCGCAAGCGCCGAGTCGCACTGGCCCCAGACCAAAGTGTCGAAGAGCAACCCCGGATTGAGGGCAAACAGTAATGCCCCCGCCAGCGCCAGACGCGAGGGGCCGAGACGGCGAATCGCGGCGAAGATCGTCAACCCGAGGACGAAATCCAGGACCAGCGCCGGAGTCTCCACCGCCAGGCGCAGCGTTTCATAGACGGGCGGACCAAAAGCAGTCACCAGGCTTCCGCACAGCCACAGGACGTACAAGTAACCCGGCGGATAATCGCACGGGAATTGTGAACTATATGAATAGACTCCCGACGGCCCTGCGTAGGTCATGCCCATCGACCACAGGTTCCAGCATCGGATGTCGCTCCAGTAGCCGGGAAAGACCGGAAGCAGCAGAAGCTTGACGGCCAGAATGGCGCTCAGCCAGGCCAGCGCGCGGAGCCGGCCGGAATCGCGATCGCGCAGAACAGGACCGACGGTCGCCCAGATTCCCCACATCAGGACTCCGAACAGCGCCAGACCGCATAGCACTCCAAGTCTGCGGCTCAAGATGTCGAGCTGGTCCATCGATATCTAGTTGCGGTTCTACTTGAGGACTACGCTGTAGGCGGTCTTGCCGTCCGGATCACGCACGATCAGACGGAATTCATCCACCGTTGTTTACCGCAGAAGGCAGACCTGTACCAGCACACGGCGTGTCCGGCTGCGGAAAAAAGGGTAGTGGGCGGTTTTGATCGCGGGCCGGCACAGAGGCCGGCCCCTACCCAATATAGAAGCTTCATTCAGGGTAGTGGCCGGCGTCCCCGCCGGCCATCCGACTCCAAAACCGCCCACTGCGGAAAAAAGCCTGTCGCTGCTCATCCAGCCTTGGCGCCGCCCGGCGGCGGCGATTGGCGGCGCAGGAGACGCAGATCGCCCTGGCGGAAATCGCCCTGATGGAAAATCTCCTCGTACCCGTCGGGGGGAAAGCGCGCTTCGTCGGGCGGTGCGACATCCAACAAGATGTATGGCGGCCTTCGCGCCAGCGCCGTTGCGAATTCGCTGGAAGGCCACACCCGTCCACCCCAGTGGAACAGGTATTTCGGATCGTAGTCGTACTCCATCGTGTCGTCGTCTATGCCGGTGAAAGCCGCATACTGAGCAAAGCCCGGCGATACAGACTCGGCTGTCAAATGAAGGATGTGAGTATCAACTGTAATCCTCCCCGCACTGATTTCCTGATCCAGTACGTCCAACAGAGCGAACCCGGCCGGACCGAAGATCCAGTGCCGGTCGGGTCTCCCCACCCACGCCCCACTGGCCGCGACGTGGACAGCGTAATACATTTGCTCAATCAGGGAGTGCTGCTCATTGTCCATGCGGAGTTTGAATGACAGCCGCTCGTGGGGCAGGGGCTGCGGGCCGGGCAGGTGCGACGGATAAATCAGGAGCGCCAGGACGGCGAAGACCGCGACGGGCTTGGACCAGCGGCGATATACCAAGGCGAATGGCAGGGCCGCGGGTATGAGTAGACAGTAGGGACCCCAATAGTCGGTCAACTTGTGTGTGACGTGATATAGCATCGCCTCGGTTTGTGGACTTAACGAATACGAGGCCACCAGCGCTTCGAGCTGTTTGATGATTACGGCCATAAGCAGGGCGAACGCAAGCACGGCCGCGTTTGGGGTCCGGTCCGGAGCGATCCACAACCAGGCGAGCAGAAGAACCAAGCCGCCAACGGCCAGTATCGTCAAAGCGGGAAATGTATCGTACACGATCGGGTACAACCCTCTCGAAACGTCCAAATTGCCCCGAAGCGGCAGGACGACCGCGGCCAACGCGACCGCGGCCAGACTGAGCGCCCGGAAAAGCTTCGGCGCCTCGACGGGCTTCACGGCAGGCGCGTTCACCACAGCCAAATTCGCCGCAGTCAGGATGATCGCGATACCGGCCATCTGGCCCAGCGGCAGGATTGGGTACCGAAGCGGTATCGACAGCGCGATAGGGAACTCGGGTGCTCCGAACAGCAGCGCACCGGCTATGCAGGCCACTCCGGCCAGGAAGCCTCGGCCGGTCCCACTTCGCGAGCCTGAGCAGGACTCCGGCCGCGGCGGTTCCCATCGCGAGCCCGCCGAAAATCGCGTCCCCCGCAATCGAAGTGCCTACTAAAAGAGCGCCGACCGCGGTTCTGGCCGGGTTCCGGCGTGAGTCCAGGAACAGGGCGAGCCCAACACCGACCAGCACGAAGTCGCTGGTCGACGAGCGCATGCTCGTCCCACGTTCCGGGAACGTCGTGGCAAAGAGCAACAGCGCCGCCATCCCGCCCGCAGTGTCGCCCAGGAATGTCCGCCCCAGCCGATAGACACCGAGCATCATCAACCCGAGCATGGGCACCATCGCCGCGCTCTCGGCCAGTAGCGCCAGCCGGGTGTGACTTCCCAGCGCCAGCAGGGCGTAGAACGATTCGAGCGCGGGCGCCTGGGCGAAGCCGCTCCACAGGCCGTACGGGTTGTTATCGAAGGGCAAATAGGTGTGGAAGGTCACGATGCGCTGCGCCGCGGAGGCCCATGACAGCGCGTCTGTATAGGGAACAACCGGCGAGGTGAGCTGTACCGGAAGCGTCAGGATCGAAAGCAGGACAACGCCGAGCAGCGCGAGCTTTTGTCCGCTGCTGGGCATTCTGAACGTCAGCGGGGGCCTACGAAGCCACAGCCAGATGCTGGCTGCAGCCAGCAGCATCCAGATTACCCATGCGCGAAACAGCCCGATCGGGCCCAAGATGCTGACGAACAAAAAAGCGAAGGCCCACAAGCCGGCTGCGCCGCCCAGGACTGCGTCGCACAGGCCCAGTTCCGGCTCGATCACGAGCAGGATTCCCGCGAAAACGGCACTGCTCCATCCCCAGAAAGTCCAGACCCTGAGCGCTGCCCATCCGGTATCGGGCAGCAGCGAGCGGATGCTTTCGATCGCCTCACGCCACTCTATCGGATAGGGCAAGTGAACCAATCGCGGCATGCTCAAGGCGGTGACGACGGCGAGCCCGAGGACGACCGCAACGACGCGGGCACCTTGGCCAAGGACGCCCCTCGTGACGTCAGGATGCCCCTCCAGACGGCGGTTCACCTGGGAGGGGACGCTTTCAACAGGGGGCATAGGCAATGTCGATCTAGCCGGAACTCAAGAATAGCGCCAGCACGAAAGGGAACGCGCCGCGGTCGCGAACGGGCGAATTGTGAAACTTGAGAAGCTTTCGCAGACTCTCGGGCCAAATCAGTGAGCGAGCTGATGCGCTTTACCGTTGCGGCCGTTACGAACCAGCAAATAGTAGGGCGATGGCGTTCCGAACGCTGTGCGACTGACCATCTCGAAATTGTCCTGCATGTAACGCACCAGCGGGAGCCGGCTCAGATCGCGATTACCCTTGTTCCAGAATGCGACTAGGTCCGGGCTGTAGACGACACACCCGTTGGGATGGGTGGAAAGCGCTGACGCCACCTCCAACTGTTGCTCGTCGTTGAGGACATACATCCAGTTACTTAAATTGAACCGAGTGGGAGGGTCCTCGCCCGTCCAAAAGTAGAGGCTCGGAAGGCCAGGCAGGCCCATGAAGGTGTCACAATGTTGCCGTACATTCTGTGTCAACCACTGGTAGATTTGCACCCGCTCGTCTGCCAGGTGGATTCTCTCGGCACCCGGCAGCGCCAGGGACGGGAGCGACCGATATTGTCGGCGCGCCTTGTAGGCGACATCCAGGGAATATAACGGAACGAGAACCAGAAAGCCCACCGCGAAGGCACGCACGAACGGACGCACGGCGGTTGGCATCTGGCCGGCTCGTGCTACGGCCAGCAGGGAGTCGCCGATCGACACCGCTGCCACCACCAGGAGCAGGATCCGAATGAAGATCTCCTGGCTGCCCGCCAAGGGATAGGCATAGAGGGTCTGCAACACCGCCGTCGCTGCCAGCAGGCTTCTCGGAAAAGACTGCTCCGATTGCATCTCCTCCCGAGGCGCATACAACACCAGCCAGCAATATGGCGTTACGAAGCCGGGCAAGGATCTGGCCGGGAGCAAAAGCGCGATGCTGCCGAATATCAATTTGACGGGTGCGAGCAATTTGTAAGCATTCCCTGGGTAGCGTGCGACGATGAGGAGGGCGAACACTATCGAGGTACCCAAACCTCCCAGCGCCCACGGAATAGCCATCGAACCCAGATGGAGAGGGCCGTACCAGGACGCCTGGACGACATTGACGCGAAGGTTTGAAAGCACCAGCGAGTCCAGGATGGCATATGACGATACCCTCTGCGCGATGAGGACCAGCCATGCTGCCCCGATCGTGGCCGTGAAAGAAGCCACCGCTACCCGGCAATCCCGGAACGAGAGCACGGCGGACTTGCGAGTACGAAACAGGCCCGGAAGCAAGGCCGCGGTTGAAGCCGTCACCATGACGCAGTAAGCGCGCGCGAGATGGTCGTCGAGATGAATCCACATCAGGGCCACGGGAAGAACCAAAGCGGCCGCCACCGCAGCGACCGCGGCTACCCGTGAGAGTGCAGTGACCGGCGACTGAGACAAGACTGCGAGCGCAACCGCGAGGACCGCAAAGATGCCGACGTTTACTTTGATCAGGAGCAGTGCCGCGGCTAGCGCTCCAACCAGGACCATTGCGATACCGCGGCGTCGCGATTTTTCCGCCAGCAGGCTGCTCGCCACCAGCCCGACCAGCAGCAGGATGCACAACTCCTGGGGATGGCCGGGTTCAGTGTTGAAAAAACGGAGCCCGCTGAAAGTGAGAACATACGCGCCAGCCGCGACCGGGAGGGATTTCGCAAGCCTGTGTACGATCCAGGCGCATATCAGTGGACACACGATCCACAAAACCACGGATGTCATCCGCGTGGCGTCGTGGGTGACGGCGGTCCCGGAAGCGGACCGCACGAACCAGTTATAGAAGTAGTAAACAGGACCGTAGAAACTCAAAACGTCGTGGTAGAGTCTGTGGCCGGCCAGGTACTCCTTGACCGACATCATCATCGTGCCTTCGTCATCCCAGTCACTGAAACCAGTGAACATCTTATAGTAGGCCGCGGCCGCGGCAGGAAAACTCAGGAGAAGAAAATAGGCCGCGACATACCATCCGGTCTGCGTAGGGCGGGGGCCGCTGGATTCGGTTGAAGTCACGAGCGGCGGCTATGCGAGAGCAAACGCTCCGGTATGATAAGGTCAGTGCTCAGGTTCGTGCGTTTCGGGTGCGGGCGTTTTGAGTCCCCGATTCCAGCTTCCCTATAGACCCGACCGGCCTCCCTGCGCAAGGTTTCAGGCCGGTTCTACCGCCTTTCCAGCGGCGCCGAACCCGACTTCACGGCCGGCGAACCCGGAAGTCGCGCTACTTTTTTGGGCCCATGACCGGCGGGACGCCGGTCCTACTTCGGAGTGGTTGGAGGCGACCTCTTCTAAAGTAGGGCCGGCGTACGCGCCGGGGGCGACCCGCCGGTCATTCAAAACCGCGGACCATCCGAACCTAGCATTGCGCGGCGAATCAGTTTGATCGGTAGCGCGACTTCGCGCGGGAAATCGTCGTGGAAGCGGCCGAGGTCGAGGGCGCTGCCCTGTTTCGCGCGCAGGTCGTCGCGGAGTTTCTCGATCATCAGCTGGCCCGGTTGATAGCGCAGGTGGGGTTCGTGCTGGCCGTGGCTTCACGCTACGTATAGATTCGAGTCAAGGTGGCCGCGCTTACGAAAGTACTGGAGTCGGCGCCGCGCTTTGTGGGCCTGCTCCGGTCGCAATACTGGCCGCCGCCCAGACTCGATTCGTATCGCCAGGAACGGCTCGCACGGACCTTGGCCGCGGCGGCACGGATTCCCTTTTATGCCGCCCGCTTCGGCGGCGCGCCGCGGCTGGAGAACTTCGCGAGCCTGCCCGTTCTGCGCCGCGCCGACGTGAAGGGCCTGAACGCGTCGGTGCGCTCGCTCTATCGTCCGGGCGCGGCGCTCATTCACTCGCGCTCCTCGGGATCCACCGGGATGCCGGTGGAGTTCATCTTCGACAGCTCGCATCAGCGCATCCGCTACGCCGCCAGGGCTCGCTACCTGCGCGCCAACGGATGGAATCCGATCGTGCGCAGCGCATGGTTCGCCGGCTCGGGTTTCATCGGGCCTGCTCGTGAGATCGACGATCCCGATGCGCAACTCGTGAGCCGGCTGTTTTTCGGCGTGCGCTTCCTTTCGCTGGCGATCGAGTTCCGCCAGCAGGCGGCCATGATGGTCGAGCTGGATCCGTTCTTCATCTACGTCTATCCGTCGATTCTCGACGGGATGCTCCGCGCGCTTGAAGAGACCGGCCAACGCGTGGCGTCGCTCCGGCGCATTTTCACCGGCGGGGAGCCGGTGCAGGATTCGCTGCGCGAGCGGGTGCGGCGCCATCTGGGCGTCGAGATAGCGGATAACTATGGATCGACCGAAGCATTTGTGGGATGGCAATGCGGCGCCGGCTCGTATCACGTCAATGCGGAGCATGTCTTCACGGAAATCGTCGATCAGGAGGGGCGCCCGGTTCCTCCCGGCGCGATGGGAAGGGTGCTGGTCACGACGCTGGCGAACTATCTGATGCCGCTGGTGAGGTACGAGATCGGCGACTACGCGGTCGCGGCTGAGGGCGCCTGTTCGTGCGGGCGCACATTGCCGATCCTGGGGCGAGTGCTGGGACGGCAAATGAATCTGTTTCGGATGCCCGACGGGAGCCTGGCCCCATCGAACAACCTGGTGAACTTCCTGACCGCGTGCCCCGAGCTAACACAGTTCCAGATCGTCCAGAAGACGACTGACCACTTCGCGCTCCGCTACGTTGCGGATACGGCTATCGCAGGCGACAGCGAATTCCGAATCCGGACCGGCTTCGGCAGTGTGCTGGGAGTCAACGCATCGATAGGATTCGAGCGCGTACCCGAAATCATACGCGCGCCGAGCGGCAAGTTCATGGTCGCGTACTCGGAAGTGGCGCGGTAGGGGCCGCCGACACCGGAAGTCGTCCTCCTTTTTGCGGCTCATGACCGCATGACCGGCGGGTCGCCCCCGGCGCGTACGTCGGTCCTACTTCACGATTCGGGCATGACCGGCGGGACGCCGGTCCTACTTCAGAAAGTTCCAACCACTCAGAAGTAGGACCGGCGTCCCCGCCGGTCATTCATTTGGCCATCCACAGCCAGGGGTAGTCCGCCATTTCTGGCCATCGCTTGCACGGATTGTCGCAGATATATTGAAGCTTTTCCGTCATCTCCATCTCGCTTCTGAGAAGGCGATCGAAATATTCCCTTTGCCAAATGATGCCCGTCCGCGATCCCTCGGTCACAAGACGATGGGCGGTGAAAGATTTCCACGATTGCACGATTCCTTCCAGGCGATGTCCGTCCGCGGGTTCTACTATGACGTGAACGTGATCATTCATGACCACGAAGCCGGCCAACCTGTAGCGGACACTATCGAAATGTAATAGGGCGTCAGCCACTATCGTGCGCTCGGCCGGCGTCAAGTCCGTGTGGCCCTCGCCTACCCGCCAAGTGACGAAATAGGCGGCGCCTTCCATCCGCCAATGAGGGAGTTTTCGCCGATAAAGCCGGAAGTCGTCTTCTCTTTTCATTTGTGGCTCATGACCGGCGGTCGCTTGTTCTACTTCGCGGCTCGGCTCATGACCGGCGGGACGCCGGTCCTACTTCAGAAAGTTCCAACCACTCCGAAGTAGGACCGGCGTCCCGCCGGTCATTCAAAACAATGGGCCATCCGAACCTAGCATTGCGCGGCGGATTAGCTTGATTGGTAGCGCGCCTTGGCGGAGGAAGTCGTCGTGGAAGCGGCCTAGGTCGAAGGCGCTGCCTTGTTTGGCGCGTAGGTCGTCGCGGAGCTTTTCGATCATCAGCTTGCCCAGTTGATAGCGCAGGTAGCCGGGATCTTGTGTGCCTCTGAGCGCCTCGACCATCGCGTTATGCGGCGTCATGTAGGCGTTCTGCGCGAAAAATCCGGCGGCCTCGGCAACCGTCATGCCGTGAGTATGCATCCTGATTCCCACCAGATAACGGCAGGCGCGCTGGAGCGCCATCTGGAGCTGCGCTAGCCGGTACTTCGGATCGTCGCCGTGCCATCCCTGATCGAGCATCATCTGTTCACAATAGAGCCCCCATCCTTCGACGTTGGATCCCGAGCGGAACAGGGTGCGCACGCGGTCGGAGTTGAGCCGGTTGTCGAGGAATTGCACGTAGTGGCCCGGGTAGACCTCGTGCGCCGAGACCACGGCGATGGTGGGCGCGGCGAACAGCCGCAAGGCCTGCGCCTTCTGGTCCGCGCTCCATGAAGGTTCAGGGAGCGTGACGTTGAAGTAGGCCTCGGTCGATTGCTCGAGCGGACCCGGCGAGTCCATCGAGGCGAAGGTGGTCGCACGCATGTAGGGCGGCGTCTGCCGCACGACCGGATCGGGCGCGCCGCTCGCGATGGTCGCCAGATGATGCGCCACGACGTAGGAGCGGACGTCGGCCAGGCCCGCCGCGATGGTGGGGATGACGTCGTTGGTGCCGGGATGATTGAGCGTGAGCGACAACATCACCGCGGCCGGACTGCGAGTGCGATCGATCTGGGCCGCGGTAGCCGCGAAGGCGGCCTGGAGCCGCGCCAGCTCGCGCTCGCCGATTGCTTCGAGCTGGTCGAGCGGCAGATCGACCATGTCGTGGTCAGCCAGCATCCGGCGATACGCGTCGGCGCCGATCGCGAAATCGTTGGAGGCCTTGGGCGCGACCTCCGCCATAAGCCATCGCTGGTAGGCGGCGAGCGCGGCGATCGTCTTGCGGTTCGCGTCGTCGAAGTCGGCGCGGGCCGGGCCCTGCGGCACCGAAGCGAATGCGGCGGGCAATTCGTGGGCGAAGAACGCGAGCGTCGCGGCCATCTGCTGCGCGAGGATCTGGCTGGCGATTTTCGGCATCGTGTCGGGCCGGATGTTCTCGCGCGCAGCCTGAAAGTTCAGGAGCGCGGCGCGCTCACGCGCGGCCACCAGGCGCATCCGTTTTTCGAGCGGGGCGAAGTCGCGTTCCAGCAGCGAGTAGATGCCGGCGGTCGGAATATACATCCCGGGCTCGCGCTGATAGTTGCGGATGGTCTGCGTATCGAGGAGATAGCCGTCGCAGGTCGCGACCAGCCACTCGCGATCGGCTTCGTCATCTGCGGAGAGACTCGCGGGATCGATTTGGCTGAAGCGGGTCTTCCATTCGGATGCGAACCGGATCTGCGCTTGGATTCCGCGCCGCGAGAGATCGCTCGCCTGCGCATCGAAACGATGATCGCCGGCGAGGGTGGCCGACTCCGGATGCAAGCGGAAGTACTGGTCGATGAATTGATCGATCGATGTGCGGAATGCGGCGTCTTCACCCGCGATCGCGGATTGCGGCGCGCCGGGGGTTTCGATCGCGATGGCCGTCGCGGCGGCGCACGCGAGCGCGGCCACGAGCGCCGCGATCAGTGGGAACTGGCGGATGGCGCGTATAGAATATCGCATCGGCGGTTAAATCTGCGGCGCCGGCCAGCGGCTTCAAGGAGCCACTGGTGGGGCGTCGAGCGAGATCAAGATAATGGATTTCACCTACACTCCCGAGCAAGAGGCGTTTCGCGCGCGATTGCGGAAATGGCTCGAGAGCACGAACGCCGCGCTCTTCGGCCGCGGCGATGCGATGACCACGTCGGGCGCGAGCCTGTTCGACGTCGACGATGACGCGCGATGGGCTCGGCTGGTCGAATATCATCGCCGGCTCCATCAGGCCGGCTACGTCGCGATGCACTGGCCCAAAGAATGGGGTGGCGGAGGCGCGGGATTGGTCGAGCAGGCGATCTATCAGGACGAAGTCCTGAAGCTCGGCCTGCCGGTCTACGGCGCCAACGGCCTGGCGATCGATCGCATCGGGCCGACGATCATCTTCTTGGGCACCGAGCAGCAGAAGCGCCGCTTTCTGCCGAAGATGCTTACCGCCGAGGAGATCTGGTGCCAGGGCTATTCGGAACCCAACGCCGGCTCCGATCTCGCCAGCCTGCAAACTCGCGCGGTGCTCGAGGGCGACTCGTTCGTCGTCAATGGACAGAAAGTGTGGACCAGCCTGGCCCATCGCGCCGACTGGCAGGTGCTGCTGGTCCGCACCGACCCGAATGCGCCCAAGCACAAGGGAATCTCGTACCTGCTCTGCGACATGCACAGTCCGGGGATCACGATTCGCCCGCTGGTACAGATGACGGGCGATCACGGATTCAACGAGGTCTTTTACGACAACGTCCGGGTGCCGAAAGAAAATCTGGTCGGCGACCTCAACGGCGGATGGCAGGTCTCAATCGCGACGCTGATGTTCGAGCGGGTCTCGGGCGGCACGCGCCATCCGGTCGAGCGGACGATTCGGGAACTGATCGAGCTGGCCCGGCATGTCGAGTTCGACGGGATGCCCGCCGCCAGGCATCCGTATGTGCGCCAGAAGCTCGCCCAGTTCTCGATCGAAGCCAACTGCATGAGGCTCTCCCGCTATCGCTCGCTGACTGCGCAGCTAAGAGGAAAAGTGCCGGGGGCGGAGAGCTCGTTCGGCAAGCTGTTCGCGACCGAACTCAATCTGCGCGTCGCGATGTTCGCGGACGAGATGCTCGGGATGCGCGCGACACTCGAAGCCGGCTCGCTCGGCGCGATCGAACAAGGGCGCTGGACTCAGCGCACGCTCTCGGCGCGCGGCCTCACAGTCGCGGCCGGGTCGAGCGAGATCCAGCACAACATCATCGGCGAGCGCGTGCTGAAATTGCCGAAGTGACGAGGCCGGCATCGCCGTCCGCTTCAAGAGGGCGGCGTGCCCTCTTTGGCAACGCCGAAAAATCACCTAGGATGGCATCGAAAATCAGGTCCTACATCACCACGGGAGCGAGTCATGAAGGTTGTCGTCGATTTTGAACTATGCGAGAGCAACGCCCGATGCATGGAGGCGGCGCCGGAGGTCTTTCAAGTCCGCCCCGACGACAAGCTCTACATCCTCGACGAGCATCCGCCGCAGACGCTGCGGGCAAAAGTAGAAAAGGCCGTGCGTTGATGCCCCAAACAGGCGATCTCGATCGTCGAGAACGAATAGCGCGCGCCGGCTGCCGCGGTTGTCTGGTTCAGCGAAAGTTCTGAACCGCCTCTGCGGCGTCCTGATCGTGGCCGCGCTGGCGACCGGCGTCGGCCTGCGCACGATCCGGCTGGCGAGCGTACCCGCCGGAACTTACTGCGACGAAGCCTGCAACGGCTACGACGCCTACAGTCTGCTGACCACCGGCCGCGACCATCACGGCAATTTTCTTCCGATCGTCGTGCAGGGCTTCAACGACGCGCGGATGCCGTTGTTCGACTATTCGCTGGTCCCGCTGGTCGCCGCATTCGGGATGAAGACCGCGGTGGTGCGGCTGGGAGCGGCGCTGTGGGGCATAATCGATCTGTTCGCGATCACCGCTATGGCCGCGCTGATGTTCGGGATGCCGGGAGCAGCGATCGCGGCGCTGCTCGCCAGCTTTTCGCCGTGGCATCTACCGCTCAGCCGCTACGGGGTCGAGATGTCGGCCGTGTCGGCCACCGTCAGCCTGGCGATGCTCTGCTTCCTGCTCTGGCTGAGGCAGCCGCGCGCGCTGTGGCTGATGCTGAGCGCAGTCGGCTTCGGACTGACGCTTTACACCAATCCGATAACCAAGGCGTTCACGCCGCTGATGATGGCGCTGCTGGCGTTGCTCTATCGGCGGCGTTTCAGCGTGGCGCGGCGCAGCGCGCTGATGGCCGCGGCGATCGTCGCGGCGATGGCCGCACCTCAAGCGGTTCTCCTGCTTCGCAACCCGGCCGAGTTGCAGGCGCATTTCCGCCAGCAATTGATCGTCCATTCTCCAGCGCTATGTTCCAACTGCGCTGCCGATCAGCGCTCGGCGGCGCGACGGCCTTCGTTCGGGTCGGATCTGGCGCACTTCGGGGTCGCGTGGATGAGCTACTTCAATCCCGGGTTTCTCTTCCGACACGGCGATCGCGGCGGGCAATGGGAGCTGCTCTTTGTGCCCGGCTTCGGGATGCTGTTGCCGGAGCAGGCCCTGCTGGTCGCTCTGGCGCTGGCCGCGCTCGTTCAAGCGCGGCGCAGAAAGCTGGTCTTGATGCTGCTGGGGTGGCTGATGCTTGCCGCGTTGCCGGCCGCGTTGCTGGTGCCGGCGGGCGTATTCAATCCCGCGCACGGTTCGCAGTTGCCAACTCCCTTCATCTTCATCCGCAGCGCGGCGCCCGCCGACGTTAGCTCTGCGAGTTTGCTCGCGCATCCCGAGGCCCGGCACGACGTGCTGGCGATCTCTCCATGGGTGCTGCTCTCGGCCCTGGGGTTTGTCGCGATGCTGGATTGGCTGGGCGGGAGGCCGCAGGCTCAAGGCGATCGCGGCGGGCCTGCTGGTCGCCGCCGTCGTATTGCATGGCACGCGTTTCGCGCGATCGTATTTCCGCGACTACCCTGCCCTCTCGGCGCCATACTTCTATTACGGCATGGATCAACTGATGGCTGCCATTGGGCAGCTCGGTGATGATTCGGGTCCGGTAGTAATCACGCGCAAGATCGATCAGGCCTACATCGACATTCTGTTTCACGATCACTATCCGCCCGCGTTAGTGCAGCGCGAAGGGCTGCAATACGACCCAGCCGCCTATCCCCTGCTGCGGCATCCGCACGTCAAACCGATCGCATTTGACCGCTACATCTTTGACGATCCGGACTTCTTCTATCGCAAGCTCGCGCGCGGGGTGTTTGTATTCGTCGGCAACCAGCCGGTGCCGCAGCCGCCGATCTTTTCGGTGCGCCTGCCGGACGGACGAATCGCGTATCAAGTGGTGGTCAAGGATTCCAGGCTGGGCGGAAGGTGCTCACCAGGCGCGGACCTCACACTCGAAGCCGGCGCGAGCACTGCCGTCTGCAGCTTCACCGCGACGACGCCGGCTACCGGCGGTCCGTGGCATGCGTTCGTTACCTGGGATGCGTCACTGGGCACTGCCGGCTCTCAGATGGCATCAATTCGTTGCGCGCTCGATGACGGGACCAATCAGCTTGCGGCCGCAGATACTTTGATCCCCGCCGGCAAGCCCAGGACCTGGCACGTTGATGCGACCGGATCGAGCGCGGCAGGAACCTATAGCGCCAGCGTCGCCAAAATATGGACCTGGAGATGCCAGGCCGATCACCGCTCGGCCCTCTTTGCAACACTGAGCCCGCATGGAACCTCTCACGTCGAGTTGGATTTTACCGCCGCGCCAGAGAGCGCCCGGATGAGCGAGCTAGCGCGCCAGATGAGCCGCGCCGCACCTTAGCCGGATAACCCGCGCCCCGCTACGGCGCACCAAGGTCTTCGCGCGCCTCGCCTCCATCAGTTTCTGCGATAGTCCCTGTTAGGCAGCGACTGACTATTCTACTCACTCTCATCTAAGTGTACTCTTAGATCGTCTTGACTATCGCATTATCTACTTTCCTCTTTGCTGGTAACGGGATCGCAAGTATATTGTGAATTCGAAGGGTTGAATGTCGCCGGAACTTTCGTGATCGCAGCCGGGCCGAATCTTCAGGCAGCGACCGCGGAAGTTCCGGATTCCAAGGGGTGCGTGACGGCGTCGGGCGGCTGACGCCAAACCGGGGATGCGTGGCCGGAAGGGAGGAGCACTGTGCAGCAGGCGGAATCGAACGGTGTCGAACGGCCACCGGACCATTACGGTCTGACCGCTCTGCTGCTCTACCTTGCGCTCTCGGTGTTGTTCTTCGGACGCGCATTGTTCGGCCACTTCTCGACTTCAATCATCGGTCAGAGCGCCGACCCGAACCTGTACATCTGGTGCCTGGTCTGGATGCCTTACGCAATCTCTCACCGTCTGAACCCCTTCTTCAGCCCATTACTCTGGGCGCCGGCGGGCGCCTCGCTGGCGTGGACGACGTTCCTGCCGCTGGTGGGCCTGGTGGCGTGGCCAATCACCGCGACGATCGGTCCCGTAGCCACGTACAACGTACTCTGTCTACTCGCGCCGGCATTAGCAGGCTGGGCTACGTTCATACTCTGCCGTTACATCACTAATCGCTATTGGCCATCGCTCGTGGGTGGCTACATATTTGCTTTTTCACCATATCTGGTCTGCCAGATGACCGCGCATTTAGTATTGATACTGGTCTGTCCGATCCCTCTGGTGGTCTATCTCGTCCTGCGGCGGGTGAATGGCGATATCAACTCGCGCCCGTTCATCATCGTATTCGCCCTGGCTCTGGTAACGCAGTTTCTCATTGATGCCGAGTATGCCGCGATGACCACCATCTTCGGCGTCATTACGATGCTCATCGCGATCGCGCTGGCGCCGGCTGAAATGCGCAAGCGCCTATACGCAACGCTGCCGGATCTTCGCTCCGCCTGCGTACTGGCCGGCGTCGCGCTCAGCCCGTACTTGTACTTCATGATCGCTTTTCCCGTCCGCGAAGGTCCATTCTATGCACCCGAGACTTTCTCGACCGATCTGCTGAACTTCGTGATCCCGACGCCGGCCAACTTGTGGGGGACGCTGCATGGGTTCGAGATTCTCTCGGGCAAATTCAGGGGCAATCTGGCCGAGGCCACCGGCTATCTCGGTCCCGGCCTGATTCTGATCGCTTTCGAGTTCGCATGCGGCCACTGGCGCGAGTTTCGGGGACGGCTGCTGGTCGGCTTGCTGGTAATCATGGGCGTGGCCTCAATGGGTGCGACGATGCATATCGCAGGCGCCGAGCATTACGCCCTACCCTGGAAGCTGGCGCAGGCTTTGCCGCTGATCGACAAAGCCCTGCCCGGGCGCTTCATGATGTACGCCTTCCTTGATCTGTCGATCATCGCCGCGCTGTGGCTGAGTGCCGCGCCGCCGCGATCGCTGGACCGGCCCGCGATCGCGATCCTGAGCCTGATGCTGATCCTGCCCAACCTGAACCCGCGCTTCTGGGTCAGCCCGACAGCGGTGCCGGACTTCTTCTCGAAGGGACTGTATAGGCAGTACCTGCGTCAGGACGAGGTGGTGATGTCGCTGCCGAAAAGCTCCGGGAGCAACAACCTGCTGTGGCAAGCGCAAACCGGAATGTACTTCCGGCTCGCGGATGGATATCTGGGCCCCGATCCACCGGGGTCCGAGAGCTGGGAGCGGAACAGCAACGCGCTGTCGGCGTTCCTTGCCGACCACACCGTCAGCACGATCATCGTCAGCGACCGCTTTTGGAAATGCGATCGGTTCGAGGGCACGCCTTCATGGAAGCTGGTTCATAAGCCGACGATATTGTGGGAGCTCTACTTGTCGAGCCTCAATGTCGAACCACTACGGATCGGCGGCCTGCTGATTTACAGACTGCCGGCGAAGATGCTTGCGCGCGAAGACCAGCAAGGCGGAAGCCTTGATCGATCGCCAGTTCGGAGCGCGGACGCGAGTCGGTAGTGCGTCAAATTGAAGTGGTGGAAGACGAATCGCTTCGCGTAGATCCTTCGGCTTCGCTAGGCTCGCCTCAGGATGACACAAAAGGACGCGCTCGTTTGTCATTCTGAGCCGAGGCTTGCCGAAGGCGAAGAACCTACGCGAAGCGATCCTCTTTTTCTGCCGGTTGCGTAGGGGGCTCGCTTAGGTGCCCTGGATGGGCGCGGCCCAGCGCTCGAATACGGTCGCGGCGAGATCAGTCAGCGCTGCCAGATGTTGATTCGCTGCGGCCTCGATTGCCGCGCCATCGACGTTGGCTTCCGCCAACTCGGCGGCGAATTCACGGACCATCCCGGCGACGATCGCGGCGGTCGGTTCGATATGGAATAACAGGCCGTAGGCATTTTCGCCGTACCGGTAGGCCTGGAGCGGAGTCTTGGCCGACGCCGCCAGCGCCACGGCGCCGGCCGGCAAGTCGAACACGTCGCCATGCCAGTGCAGCGCAGTGAACGAATCGGGCGCGGCCCCGAACAGCCGGTCGTCCCGCGCGCCCGCGAGCGAGCGCACAGGATACCATCCGATCTCCTTGACCGGACCCTTGGCGACTCTCGCGCCCAGCGCCGCGGCGAGAAGCTGACTCCCCAGGCATACGCCGAGCACAGGCCGGCCATCCTTGAGCGCGCTCTCGATGAGCCGCAACTCGTCGCGCAGGAAGGGATAGCGATCCTGCTCGTAAACGCCCATCGGCCCGCCCATCACGATCAGTCCGCCCGCGCCCTTCATATCTTTCGGGACCGGCTGGCCGGCAAAGCTGCGCACGTATTGCCACGCCAGCGCGCAGCCCTCCAGCGCGTCGGCAATCCGGCCGAGGTTCTCTACCGGATGATGCTGCATCACCCAAATTTTGGCCACGTCACTCAGCCCTCACAGCAGCGTCAGCGCCGGTCAGGCCCCCGTGTGGCGCGGCGAGGCGCGGGCCTGCTATGCGTCAAGAGCCTGAGGGGGCGGCAAGCGCAAGGATTGCCCGCGAATTGCGAATCTCTTCGTGCATGGCGTCCAGATTCTCGCGGACAGTCTGCTCCGCGCGCAGTTTCTCCTCGTGTGCGCCGTACATAAGGCAAAGCGGTTGCAGCGGGGACAACGACCAACCGGAGAAAGCAGCCATCGCAAACAAAGGGAAGTCACTCAATACGTATAGAATGCTTTGCGGGGCATATGCGGTGTGCTCGAATTGATCAACCAGACTCGAATCACGCGAATTAAGGAACTTCATCTTGAGCACGCCTGTCACGTCACCCCCTGTGCTCCAATCGCCACTCAAGCTAAAATATCCGCCGGGGTTGACGAGTAAATCTGCCCCCGCCGCATGTGCGGGAACGTCCGTGACCGTAACCGTGCGGAAGTCCTCGGCGAGCCCGGTCCTGATTGCGTCTACGAGGGCTGGCTCTTCTATTACGGTGACGTAGCCGACACAATCTACCGCGTAAAATCCATTTAGCCCGTAGTCTGAAGGACGCCCGTTCGCGCGCAGAACGCTTGTGTCGCCGGGGTGCTTGTCGAAAGCCGTAGGCTGGTAGATCACTGCTACATTCAAGGGAATTTTGTCTCGCGTGAGGGCCGACGGCGAGTAGAATCCATCGTCGAACTCTGTTTCGGTGCCGCACGCCACGCTGAGAAGACAGGGGAGCAGCGCGAGCAGATGCAGAATCGGGTACCTCAATGTTCTTTTCCGCGCTGCCATCAACTCGCCCTTGCGGATGACCCGCCGACGCAAACTTGAATGAAGGCATCTCCATTCGGCAGTTTACCGCACGGCAGGCCCCCAAAATGGAGACGGGTCTACGAGCACACCTTGGCTAGCCCATTGCTTTGAGATTTGCAACCGCTCCGTGAGGCGGCGATCCCGTTGCCGGGACCGGCGCTCCTCTGCGAATCGAAGCCGCCCCATCACGCCGCCGCAGTCCGCAGATCGATCATTTCGCCGCGCGGCACTAGCCGCTGTTTAGACGCAACCCTCACAAGAGCGTGCCGGGGCGTTTGCGGCCTAGATGGTTGTAGGCGCGCTGGGTGGCGACGCGGCCGCGGCTGGTGCGGGCTATGAAGCCTTCCTGGAGCAGGTATGGCTCGTAGACTTCCTCCAGAGTGTCGGATTCTTCGCCTATTGCGGCGGCCAGGCTCTCTACGCCCACCGGCCCGCCGTCGAACTTGTCGATGATCGCGGCCAGGATGTCGCGGTCCATTTTGTCGAATCCGCAGGCGTCGATATCGAGCAGCTCGAGCGCGCCGAGCGCGACTTGCCGCGTCACGATAGGGGCTGCGCTGACCTGGGCGAAGTCGCGCACGCGGCGCAGAATCCGGTTGGCGATGCGCGGCGTGCCGCGCGCGCGCGAGGCGATCTCGACCGAGCCCTCGTCGTCGGTTTTCACCTCGAGCAAGCGCGCTGAGCGGCGCACGATCTCGGTCAGCTCCGACTGGCCGTAAAAGTCCAGATGGAAATGCTGCCCGAAGCGGTCGCGCAGCGGCGAGCTCAGCAATCCCGAGCGCGTGGTCGCGCCGACCAGCGTGAAGGGCTTGACCGCCAGCTTCATCGAGCGCGCGCCCGCGCCCTTGCCGACCACGATATTGAGCTCGAAGTCTTCCATCGCGGGATAGAGGATTTCCTCGACCGGACGGGCGAGACGATGAATCTCATCGATAAACAGCACGTCGCCGCGCTCGAGGTCGGCGACGATCGCGGCCAGGTCGCCGGCGCGCTCAATCGCGGGGCCCGAGGTGGAGCGCAGGTTGACGCCGAGCTCGCGGGCGATGATATGCGCCAGCGAGGTCTTGCCCAGTCCGGGCGGTCCGGAAAACAGCACGTGATCGAGCGGCTCGGCGCGCTGGCGCGCCGCCTCAATCGACATCCCGAGGATTCGCTTCACCCGCTCCTGGCCGACGAACTCACCTAGCGAGCGCGGCCGCAGCGAGAAGTCGAGAACGCGCTCCTCTTCGGTCGGGGCCGCGGCGGCGAGCGCGTTCGCGCTCTCCTCAGCGGGATCAGCCGACGCTGGTTTCGGATGGCCTTTCACTTTTCGCCAACCAGAATCGCCAACGACTTGCGGATAATCACTTCCAGATCGATTGCCACGTTAGCGCTGGCCGCGCTCACTGAATCGACCGCGCGCCTGGCCTCGGCGGGTTTGTAGCCCAGGTTGATCAGCGCGGAAATCGCATCATCGGCGGGGCCTGCGATCGCGCCGGCGCCGTTGGGCGAATCCGCTTGGCCGCCCGGCTGCGAGGCGGGCCCGATGAACTGCCAGTTCGCGGTCTTGTCCTTCAGCTCGCGCACTACGCGCTCAGCGACTTTGGGTCCCACGCCGGGCACCGCGTCGAGCCGATCGGCGTCGCCGCGCTGGATCGCCGCGACCAGCTCGGCGGGCGAGAGCACCGACAGGATCGCGAGCGCCAGTTTCGGTCCGACGTGTTGCACGCCCATCAGCAGGTCGAAGGCGCGCTTCTCGCCGCTGCTCGCGAAGCCGTACAGGGCGAGCGAGTCTTCACGCACCACTTGCCGGATTTCGAGCGTCACCACCTCGTCCAGTGGCGGCAGCCGATAATAGGTGCTGAGCGGGATGAAGACCTCGTAGCCGACGCCGCCGGTTTCGATCACCACGCGACCGGCCTCGCGGCTGCGGACCCGGCCCGTTAGCGACGCGATCATGACGTGGCCACTCGGGATGAGACCGCGCCACCGGTGCGCCGAACGCGGCGCGCGGGCGCTTGCGCCACCAATGCGATGCGGGAGCGCGTCAGATGGCAGAGCGCGAGCGCCAGTGCGTCGGTCGCATCGTCGGCCAACTCGACGCTTGGCTGGAGATTGAGCGTGCGCCGCACCATGAACTTGACCTGCTTCTTGTCGGCGTGACCGTAGCCGGCGACGGAGAGCTTGGCGACATTTGGCGCGTACTCGAACAGCGCCAGGCGGCGCTGCGCGGCGGCCAGGATCGCCATCGCACGTGCCTCGCCAAGTCTGAATGCGCTCTGCACGTTGGCTGCGACAAAGCTGCGCTCCAGGCTCATCGCGTCAGGAGCGTGCTGGTCGATCAGTTCCAGCAAGCGTTCGTAGATTGACTTGAGACGCGCCGGGGCGCCCTGTGATCTAACGGTATGAATCGTTCCGGCGGCCACAAACCGTGGACCCGCCGGCGCGCGCTCCACGATCCCGAATCCGCATACCGCAGTTCCGGGATCCACCCCGAGCACCCGCCGAATCAACCGCCACCTCCGCGACGCCGCCGCATGGCGCTCCTCTAAATAGGGAGAGCTTTGCACAACCGAGAAGCCGGACAAATCGCTCCGCGTAGATCCCTCGCTGCGCTCGGGATGACAGGTAGGGAGGGAGGATTCTTATTGTCTGTCATTCCGAACGGCGTGAGGAATCTACGCGGAGCGATTCTCTTTTCTGCGGTTTATGCGAGCGCTCAGACATCTTCAACGCACTTTTAAATCAGGACGCTAGACTACGCCGCCGAGAACTGCGCCATCTCCTGTTCGTCGATGTCGAAGTTGGCGGCGACGCTTTGCACCTCGTCGTGCTCCTCCAGATCTTCGACCAGCTTGAGAACCTGCTCGGCGGTGTGGCCCGAGACCTTCACCGTGTTTTCCGGCAGCATCGTGACTTCGGCGTGTGCGGCGGTGATGCCGGCCTTTTCGAGCGCGTCCTTGACGGCGGTGAACTTCTCGGGCGTGGTCATCACGTCGTAGCTGTCACCGTCGCCGGAAACATCGTCGGCGCCCGCTTCGAGCGCGATCTCGATCAGGCGATCTTCGTCGGCTGCGCCCTTCTCGACCGTGATCACGCCGCGCTTGTGGAACATCCAGCCGACGCATCCGGCCTCGCCGAGATTGCCGCCGTGGCGGGAGAAGATGAAGCGCAACTCGGCGACGACCCGATTACGATTGTCGGTCAGCACGTCGAGAATCACGGCGATCCCGCCCGGCCCGTATCCTTCGTAGGTGATCTGCTCGAGCTGTTGGCCACCCAGCTCGCCAGTGCCCTTTTTGATCGCGCGGTCGATATTGTCGTTGGGCATCGACTGCGCGCGCGCCGTCGCAACCGCGGTGCGCAGGCGCGGGTTGGCGGTGAGATCGCCGCCGCCCAGGCGCGCGGCGATGGTAATTTCCTTGATCAGCTTGGTGAAGACCTTGCCGCGCTTGGCGTCGCGCTCCGCCTTCTTATGCTTTATTGAGGACCACTTGGAATGGCCTGACATCGCAACCTCGCCGGGCCTGCTGGCCCGTTCAGTGGGGAGCCTACCACAGGGAGACATCGATGGGGAGCCAAGCAAGGCGCCTAGAGGCGGCGGCGTGGACGCCATTGCGGCGGCGATTCGCTATCATGGCGGACTGCACGAGCCGATCATGAAACCGGTCACCGCACCAATCGCAATAGCCCTGGCGGTAGTCCTCACGCTTGGGCTCTCAGGATGCTTCTACCCACCGCGGACTCCGCCGCCGAGCGCCGAGCAGGATCGCGTGCGGCTGGATCTCCCCTACGATCTGGCCTGGGACGCGGTGAACGAGGTGATCAAACAGAACAACTACAACGTCCGCGCGCAGGATCCCACGCATGGGATAATCGAGGCGCAGGGCACCAGCTTTACGCTTCAGGACGCGGACTGCGGCGAATTCCGGAGCCTCGGCGGAAGATTCGCGGTCGATCCGACCGCGGCGTCGGCGGCGGAATATAACTTCCGGCTCAAAGCCGACGGTCCCGAGGCCTCGATCGTGGAAGTCGAATCGACCTACGTGGCGCCGCTGACGGTGCCGTTCCATCCGCCGTCGAGCACCGAATGCGTATCGCGGGGTGTCGACGAGGCACGCCTGTTGGGGCAGGTCCGCGAGCAGGCCGCGCAGGAACGCCGTCCCATCTATCGGAAGCCCCTCCCGTAGGCCCTGGGGGGCGACATGGCGATCGGTCGCGATCGCCTACTTCCGTTTGCGTTGCTTTTTCTTGCCGCGCACCGGTTTGCGCTCTTCCTTTGGGGGTTCCTCCCTGGGGCGTTCCGGCTTCGGCTTTTCGGCGGGCTTCGACGGCGGTGGCGGCGGTGGCGATGGAGCCGCGACCGGACGCGACGGGGGCAAAGTCGCCTCGCCGAAAAGCTGCCATCCGTAGACCGCCGTGCCGCCAAGCAGGATGAACACTGCGACCAGCGTCCAGGGCCGCCCGATGGGCTGCGCCTGCGCAGCTTTCCGGGTCGCATCGAGATCGTAGGTATGTTCCGCGCCTTTCGGCGGATTCGGTACGCGAATCAGGCTCACGTCGCGGAAGAATGCGTGGCCGGTATTGAGACTGCTGTAACCGCCCAGCCGCAGCGCCATCTCGATATCGGCGCCCAGATGCCCGACCTTCAGATAGAACCCAATCCTGGTCCAGTTGTTGGTTCCCTTGAGCTCCTGCGAGGTGATGCCGTCCTCCATGATACTGAAGGTGGCGCCCGCCTCGTTGTTGCCGACGTTCTCGGTGCGCGCGTCGACGCTGAAGTAGTACCATCCGGCGCTCAGACTCAGGCTCTGCATCCAGCGCGCATCGTTGGGCTTCGAGCTGTCGATCTCGGTTTCACCGGGACGGCCTTCCACGTCGTGATGCCATAGGTAGTTGGTTACCTCCGGCTTCTGATCCCATCCTTCGGTGCGCCAGTGATCGGGATAATTGCCGGCACCCTTGATGAACTGGGGATTCACGATCAGATTCTCGGGACTCGCATTCGGAATGAGGTTCTCGGGGCTCGCCGGCGGCGCACCGGCGACGGGCTCCGCGAGCGAGGCTCCCGCGAGCATCACCATCGCGGCCAGCGTGACGGCCGCACCGAACAGGAAACGCCGGTGCGCAGTTCCCGCCGCTGGAGACCTCACGTTCAGATCCAGGACCGTATCCCCGCGCCTTGCAGCCACATCCGGGCGTAATACCCGGAGCGCTCGATCGGCAGTCCAATCCATACCGGGTAGTAGTAGAAGAACATCCCCAGGGCCACCGCGCAGAACACCGCGCAAGTGAATTTACCGGCATATTGGGGCCGTTGGAGTAGGACCGCAGCGTAGCCGGCGGCGACCATCGCCAGACCGGCCAAGCCCCAGGCGGCGCCGAGACCGAGAATGAAAACCGGCGCGAGCGTGAGCAACAGCGCCAGATGCTCCCAAGGTTGCGCGCCATCGTTCCAGCATTCGGCCATCACCGCGCCCAGCGCCAGATAGGCGAGATATATCGAACCCATGTAATGGTACAGGAACAGCGTGCGGCCGATCGGGACCCAGATCGCCAGATAGCCGAGGTAGCCGATCAGGATAAAAGGCCGCCAGGTCGAGCGGCGCTCAAAGGCCTGGACTGCGATTATCGCAACGGCCGTAAATGCTCCCCACCAGGTGGCGGGGTTGCCGCCGCCCCAGATGGTCATGACCTTGCCCGTGGTCGGGAAATTCTGCCAATACGCCACCGGGCGAAGCATCAGCGGCCAGCTCCACCACGGCGAAGCATAGGGATGGGTCGCGGACGAGACGCTGCTTTCGTACCAGATCACGTCGCTGTAATAGTGCGCCAAGTCGGCGACCCCGCCCCACCATCCGAGCAGGAAATGGGGCAAGAAGATCGCAATATAGACCGCCGCGCTCACCGCGCCGGTCAGGAGCACTGCGCCGCCGACCCGCCGATAACGCTGCGGGTCATAGCGCGCCTGCCGCGAAGATCGCCCGCTGCCGGGCACCCATAGCGCGTGGACCAGAAATCCGGTCACCAACAGAAACGTGACGACCGGGATATAGAGCTTCGAGCCCAGGCAGACCCCCAGCGCGAGGCCCATCCAGACCATCGTGCGGCGGCGATCAAGCGGTTCGGTGTTTTCGAGGAATCGGAACAGCATCAGGTAAGCGAGCGCGGCGGCGGTTACGTACGCGATATCGATCACCGCGATACGCGAATCGACGATGAACAGCCCGTCGCCGGCGACAAAGGCCGCGGCCAACGCTGCCGCCAGCCGCGAATGAAACATCCGCCGTCCGAGCAGATAGGTGATTCCTACCAAGGCGATCCCGAGCACCGCGTTGCCGATTCGCCAGCTCCAGGGATGGTCGCCGAAGAGCAGGATGCCGAGCGCGATCACCAGCTTATCGAACGGCGGATGCGGGTCGAGGAACGACTCGCCATGGATATAATGACGCGCCTGATTCTCGACGAAATGGACCTCGTCAAAGACGATTTCAGCCGGCAGCCCCAATCGCCAAAGCCGCGTGAACGCGGCGCACGCGACCAGCACCGTTACTACGATCGTATCGATACGAAGCCACGGCATCACCCGACCCGCGAGCGTTTCATCCGACGAGGCCGGGCGAACCGCCGACGCGGCTGACGAAGCCGACTTGAACCGCGCTACCAGCGCCTGAATTCCGGCCTCGGCGCGCAGCGGCTCGGCGGTCTCCTCCGCGGGCGCTTCCGGCCCGAGCTCTTCTTGCTGCGCTGCGGGCTTGAAGACGTAGCTGAACGCCGTCCCGAGTCCCACCACGTTAATCGCGGAAGCGATCATCGCGAGCCGGTCGCGGCCGTCGAGGAAAATCTTGGGGCTCTCCAGCACGCGCTTGATATAGGCGAGGTTGAAAAGCAGGGTCGCGGTCGTGATCACGAACACCGCCAGCATCGCGGGACTTTCCAGCGCGATCGGGATCAGAAATACCAGCGAGGGATAGACGTAACGCTCGTGCATCCGGGGGGCGACCATGAAGGAGCCAAAGACCACCAGGAAGGTGCAATAGAGCAGGTTCTTCGCCGTAGCGCGCTGGTAGAGAATCCACGCCACGAAGCCGTAGAGGCCGGCCAGCAGAGACATCCCGAGCACGAACGTCGGTATTCCAAGAACCGGGGTCGAATCCGGCGCGCGCAGCCCCGCCAGCAGCGCGATCAGATTGAACGCATTGACCGAGGTCTCGTGATAGTAACCCGCAGTGCTCTGGTAGAGGGCCAACAGCCAGTTCCAGGGATGGCCGAGCTGGAACGGCGCCGCGGTGACGATCCCCATCGCGAGCATCGCCAGTGCCGAGCGCCACCATTTTTCGGGAGCGGCCTTGATCAGCGTCCACAGTCCGAGCACCGGCAAAAACAGCAAGACTTGCGGCTTGACCAGCACGCCGACCGCGGCCAGCGCCCAACTGACCTCGAACTCGCCGTCGAGCACGCAGGTCACGGACAGGAACATCAGCAGCGCCGAGACCGAATCGCTCTGCCCCCAGACCACGCTCTCGAACAGCATCGCGGGATTGAGCGCGACCATCAGCATCGCGGCGATGGCCAGCGCGTTGCTGGCCGAGCGCCTGACGTAGGCGAAAACCGCGAGCGCCAGCAGGAAATCCGCGACCAGCGCCGGGCTTTCGATCAACTGGCGGAAGGCCGCTCCTCCGCCTACGCCGAAGGCATGCCCGAGCGTCGCGACGAACCACAATGCGTAAAGGTATCCGGGCGGATAGTCCAGGAAGTATCCGGTCTCGTACATGTGAGCGGGGCCGACGTCGGCCATCTTGCCCGCCCAGGCCTGATAGCTGCCCACGTCGACGCCGAAACCGGGGAAAAGCGGCGAGAGGGTCTCCTTGACGACGAAGATCGCGAACAAGATCAGGAGCGCCCGCGAAAGACCGGAATCGGGCTTGCGCAGGATCGGCTTCAGGCACACATACAGCCCATAACCGACCAGCAGGATTATCGTCAGGCCCGCGATATAGCCGGCAAATCGTCCGTCAGGTGCGTCGGGATCGCTGGCCGCCGCCCACGCGAGCGTGTGCGCGAAGACCAGCGCCGTGGCGGCTGCCAGTGCGGTAATCGCGGCGCGCATCGAGCGCGCTTTGGAATTGTCCCACCCAGCCATCGGTCCGGCCCGGCGCCTGCACGGCCGCCGCACCGCAAGTAAGATAATCAGGAAGCTCAGCCGATTAACAGCCACCCCGGGAACTGGCACTGCGCTCGCGGCCGGGTCTAGGATGCGGGACCAGGAGGTCAAGCGCATGAAGCTTATTCACGCCGGCTTCGAGCCGGCCGGCGACGGGCCCCATCCGGCCATAATCGCGTTCCACGGATGGGGCGCCAACGCGCTCGACCTGCTGGGGCTCGCGCCATATGTCGCGGACGGGCAGTTCGCGATGCTCTGTCCGCAGGGAGCGATCGAGGTGCCGATTGGCCCATTGCGGGGCTACGGATGGTATCCGATCACGATGGGCGCGCGGCCCGACGCAGCGGAGATGCAGCGCGCCGCCGATGGCGCCGACGCGTTTGTCAGCGCCGCGCTCGAGCGGTACCCGATCGACCGGCGCAAGCTGGTGCTGCTTGGCTTCAGCCAGGGCGGCTCTATCGCCTACAACCTGGCGCTGCGCAGCCCCGAACGCTTCGCCGCGATAGTCGCGATTTCAACCTGGTTCCCGGAGCAGGCCGCGGCGCGGGTGGCGCTCAACGATGCGCTCCAGCAATTGCCGGTTCTGGTGCAGCACGGCCGTGCCGACGATATGATCGAGATCGCGCGCGCGCGCGAATCGGTCGAGGCGCTCCGCAGGCTCAGGGTGCCGGTGACGTTTCGCGAGTACGACTGCGGCCACGAGATCACGTCGGAGGGCCTTACCGATCTTTCCAAATTCCTCACCGACAAGGTGCTGAGCCCGATCATCCGGCTCTGAGCGCCTCGCGTGTCTCTGGAATCGAAGCGGTTGGCGAGCCTGGTCGCGAGCGATCGCCGCCTGCCGGCGCTGATCCGCGCCGAGAAGCTCGGCGAACATGCGCGGAAGCTCGGGATGGACTGGCGCGACATTGCGGCGGTGCTCGCCAAAGTCCGCGAGGAGCTGGACGAGACCGAGGCCGCCCTCGCGCGCGGCGACCGCGAAGCCGCGGCCGAAGAGATCGGCGACCTGATGCTCGCGCTTGCCAACGCGCCGCGCTTTCTCGACCGCAGCACGGAAGAGATCCTCAGCCGCGCGTGCGAAAAGTTCGTCACCCGCTTCGAGCGGTTGGAGCGGATAGCCGCCGAACGAGGACTGGAACTGCGCAACCTCGACGACGCCGCAATCGATCAGCTATGGAACGAAGCCAAGAAGAGCCGTTCGATGACGAAGCACTCGACCGATGCGATCGAGATCCCGCGCGGCTTCCTGCGCATTCGTTACAATGGATTGCAGCATCCTGGAGCTCCCCATGTTGCCGGACTAAAGACCGGTGCAAATTGCCAGCGTTTCATTTACGAGTTGCTGAGACATTTCGGCCGCGAGATTCCCGAGTTCCGATCCAGCGAGCTCTGGCGCGACCGGAAGTACACTATCGTGGCGAAAACGGCGGCGCCGATGGACATCATGTTGTTCAACCGATCTGCCGACCCCTGGGGCGCGCATCTCGGTCTCTACCTCGGCGGCGGCAAGGTGATTCATTTGTCGAAAGTGGTGGGCTATCCGGCGATTTGGCGAATCGATGAGTTCAGAGAGCGCGAGCGATACCGCGTATTCATCGGAGCGAAGAGAATCAAAAAGGAGTGAAACCATCGTGATCAAACTCGTTTACATCGTTCGCAAGCGTGACGACGTCTCGGCGCAGGATTTCCATACCTACTGGCTCGAGAAGCACGGCCCACTGGTCCGCAGCGTCGCGAAGGCCCTGCGCGCACGCAGATACGTGCAGAGCCACACCATCGCCCCGGAAATCGGGGCTCAGATCGCCGCGTCGCGCGGGATGGGTGCGGGCTACGACGGCATCACGGAAGTATGGTGGGACAGCATGGAGGAGCTCGCCGCCGGCAGCGGCAGCGCCGAGGGGCGCGAAGCAGGCCGCCGACTAATCGAGGACGAAGCGAAGTTCGTCGACCTCAAGCGCTCGTTCATCTTCCTGACCGAGGAGCATACGATTTTCGACTTTTCCAGCGACGCGCCAGCGTGACCGCAGTGCGTCCGGCGCCGCTGAGTACCGTGAAGGTGATCTCGCAGCAATCGCTTTCCCAGGCTCGGGCCGAGCCGTTTGCGGTGTTCGGCGCTTCGGTTCTTTTCGCGACCGTGTTTAGCTGGCCTTTGCTCCAGCATCTGGACTCGGCCTATCTTGTTCACGATTGGGACCGGTTCCGCAGTCTGGACTGGTCGGCGATCAACGCTGTCAGCTTTCACCAGTTTCCGGCGTGGAGCCCGTATCTGTGCGGCGGCAACTCGCTGCTGGCGAATCCTGACGCGCGGATGTTGTCGCCGTGGTTTCTCTTGCACCTCGCGTTCGGCTCAACGGCGGGATTCGGCATCGAGTTCGTCGCGCATCTCGCGATCCTGTGGGCAGGCGGCTACGTCCTCGGGCGTGTGCTTGGTCTTGGATGGATGGCATCAGCCGGCATGGCGTGCGTGGCTCCGTCGAGTTCGTGGCCTTATGCCCGCTTCGGCGCGGGCGGCCCGCACCACTTCGCATTCGCCTACACGCCTTGGCTGATCGCGCTATTCCTGCTGGGCGTTCGGGATGGGCGATTGCGATGGCCGGTGCTGATGGGGGCGATCATGGCGCTCTCGTTGTTCGAGGCGGGACTTTATCCGGTTACGGATAGCGGACTACTGATTGCCCTGTTGGCTGTGATCCTTTCGGTCGAACGGCGCGATCTCCGGCCGTTGAAAGTGTGTGCGATTGCGTTCGCGGTTTGTCCAGCCCTCGCGGCGCCGAAGATCCTGCCGGTCATGGCTTCCGGACGCTGGCGGCATACCGCCGCTACACAAGACTGGTTTCCCCTGAGTGATTACTGGGCGATGCTGTTCTCTCACGATGTTAGCTTGTCTCGTTATCTACCCTGGTTGCGCACCGGCAGGATGGCCATGGCCTGGGTTACTGCGTATCTGAGCCCCGAGTTCATCTTTATCGGGGCGATAGGCGCGGTCTTCGCACCCAGGCAGGCGCGCCCCTGGCTGATTCTGGCGGGCATATTCTTCGTGCTCGCCTTGGGCAATACCTTCGGCAACTGGTCGCCATCGGTGCTACTGCACTATCTACCGGTCTTCTCAGCGCTACGGCTGGCCGCACGCTATTTCATCATGGTGGATTTCTGTCTGGCGGTGCTGGTCGGCCTCGGCATCGAGTATCTCGGTAGTTTTGTACCTCGGATCCTGGCCTTGCGTATTGTGCTCGCGGGCGTGCTAGTCGGGTTGGCAATTGGACCGCCGGATCTTGTGGCGTTTACCCCATATCCACCAGTTCCATCAGGTCCGTTCAAGCAACACGAAGACCCCATCCAACGCGAAGACGCCCTCCAGGCCACGGGGACGCGATACGTGATGGCGGGACAGGGAGTAATCAACTGCTTCCAGAGCGACGACTTTGCGCTACCCATCGCAGCGGTCGCGGAAGACGACCCGGCCTACAAGGGCGAAGTGTATCTTGTCGGGCCGGGCATAGTCCACGAAGACCGATGGAGTCCCGAAGAACTGAGGTACATAGTGGATACGCAGGGATCAACGCTGGTAATTAACCAGAATTACGATTCGGGCTGGCAGTCAACCGATGGCGAGGTCGTCTCGTACGATGGATTGTTGGCGGTGAAGCTGACGCCGGGTTTCCGTCGGGTCACGCTCTGGTACTCGTCGCGGGCCTTTAACTGGGGGTGCTTGATCGCGCTTGCCACCCTGGCCGCCCTTCTTTTGGCGCCGCTGCGTCTTCGGTCCCGACTTCCCGTTCCCCCGACCGATAGCTGATGAAAGTGTGTGTCGGTTTGAACGATGAAGCTCCGTAACGCCGCCGCACTCGCGCTTGCGGTCTTCAGCGCATGTGCCACCCGTGCCTTGATGAACAATTGGGTAGGCAAACCGGAAAGCCAGTTGCTCGCGGCATGGGGCGCACCTGACAAGCACGCGGCCCTTGCTGACGGCGGCAAAACGGACACCTGGGTTACGCAATCCTTGCTGCACGACTGCGAAAGAACCTTCACTGTCAACCCAAAAGGCACGATAGTCGGCTGGACGTACAACGACTGCCCGGTTTTGAATGACACCCCGCCCGTCAAATCAGGACCAGCGCCCCCGAACTAGGACAGCACCAACACTCAGGTTTGGTCGAGTTCGGCCATCGGCTTCGGTCTTTCCCGGCCCTGGCAAATAGTCAATCGACCGCGCGAACGGTTACGCACCGCAGACGGATCAAAATCTGAAGCGCCGCTTGTGCGCGCGCCGCTCGATGGGCGCGGGTGCTGCGGGCGTGACCGTATGCATCGCCGCGGGGAGCCGGCAGGTGCGCGATGCATGGCTGTATGAGTTCTGAATGACGGTCATTTCAATCTTGCGGGCAATTCGCTCAAAGAGATTATCGGCGCCGACCCAAGCGGCGATCGCCGTCACAAGGATCTGATTTACGCTAACCCCGTCGCGCTGGGCCTTGCGCGCCGCGAGTTGATGTAGGTCACGTGGAAGTCTCAACGCAATTTTCCCCGAATATGCATGATTCGCTGAGGGCGGCGGAATTTCTTGTCCTTGCTCAAGACAACTCTCAATCCATGACTCGGCGACACTCTCCAGGTTGTGAAAAGCCTCGTCTGGCGTTTCTCCCTCAGCGATGCATCCGGGAAACTCCAGAATCTCTGCAAAAAAACCGCCTTCAGGCTCGGGAATCAAAATTCTGGCGTAAGGAAGTCGCAAATAAGACTTAGCGTCATTCTTGCCCCGAGCCACCATTTCACCGCTCTGTTTCATTCGAGAGTTTTTCCTCTATTGCCCAGAGATCGCCTTCAAGTTGGGTAAGTATGGCCTCTTTTGTACGATTCTTCATTGGTCGAGAATGATGCGGAATAGGCAGCGGTCGCCTACCAGGCATCTCAAATATTGGATGCTTGCCGTTCTTGCGCCGTTGGCGTCCGATCGCCTTCGCGAGGTTCTCCAACACGCGGCTGGGAACCTGCCCCTGTCCTCGAAGTTCCTCTATCCGCCGCCGCAACTCAGCTATATTCCTGAGCGTCATGATATCATATTCGATATCACTATCACGCGCACCATCTTTGTCAAATGGCGTAGGTGTAGGGCCCGAGAATTTCTTTTGGCTTTTGCCCAACGCGCGCAGGCGGCCTTGTGGCGACCCCCGCTATTCGTTTCTTGCTGACCTTCGCGGATCTGTGGGCGCTTCCGGCCTTGGGATGATCCCTTGAGCACATCGCGACGATGGTGCGGCAACGGCTCGGTTCGAAGGCCAATTTTCAAACTGACATCACCCACCTGATGGCGATATTGAGCGGCGGCGCGCCGGCTGTTAGTCTGCGTGAACTATGCCGCATATTCCTGTACATCCGTCGGCCGAGAAGCGCCGGCGGCAGAACGTAAAACGTTACGAGCGCAATCGCGCGATCAAAAGCCACGTTCACTCCGCGCTCAAGAGCGCGGGTGACGCGATAGCGGGCAAGGATGCCGCGGTCGCGAGCGAAGAACTGAAGCAGGCTACCAAGGCCTTATTCAAGGCGGTGGCCAAGGGCGCGGTCCATCGCAATACCGCTTCGCGAAAGATCTCCCGGCTCGCCAAACGGCTCCATCGCACGCACGCTACCGCGGCTAAGGCGTAACGCGATTTTCCCAGAGCCGCGGACAGCCTCATCTGGCTTTCGCCCGCGAGGCGCTCAAACCGGGCGCGGCGTCACGGCGACATCAATTCGACCAGCATCTTCGCGAGCGCGGCTTCGCGTTCGCGCACTAAGCCCATCTTGAATCCTGCGTCGAGCTCGCAGAGCGTCTGATGGGCGCGGCGCAGCCGCTCGAATCTGAAGCGACGCGCGCCCTCGACCGCGCGTGACATCAGGCCGCTGGCCGGATTGAGCCCCATCGCAGAGGCGATCTCGCCCGTACCGCGACCCCGCTCCAGCATCGCCGCCGCCAGCGTCATCCGGCGAACCACCGGGATAACTTCGACCGCCAGAATCTCGAACACGTCGCGCCCCAGCGCAATCGCGCGATCCAGCAACGCGAGCGTCAGCGCGGTCTGGCCGCGTGCGAGGCTCTCCGCGAGCTCGAATAGCTCCGGCGTGCGCTGCCCGCCGGCCTCGCTCAGATCGGCGGCCTGCAGGCGATGACCGGTGCTGAAATGGAGCGCGGCCTTGGCCAGTGCGTTGGCCATCGCAGCCAGATCGGCCGCATAGCGCGATACCAGCGCCTCGGCGGCATCATTGGCGAGCTTCAACTCCAGCGCCTGCGCGAAGGCCTGCGCGTACTGCGCGAGCTGGTTGTCGAACGGCCGCGTGCAGTTCACCACCATCCCCTCGCGCTCCACCGAGCGGCGAATCTTCGCCGGTACCGAATCGCGCTCGTAGGCGAGGACCAATTCGGCCGCCAGGCGCTTGCGATCGATCAGGTCGGCCAGCGCCGCCTCACCGCTCTTGGCGCCGGAGCGCGGCTCCGTTTCGGCGTCGGCATCGTCGTCCTGGCCGCGGCGCGCGCGCGGAATGCGGCATACGATCGCGCTTTTGGGCGCGAAGAGATCGGGCGCCTGAATCTCGGCAAGCGCGGCGTCAAGACCGCTGGACGCGCCGGTCTGGACCGTGCGCGGCCGGTGTCCATCGCGGGCGAGCCTGGCTCGCGCCGCGTCGAGAACATACTCACGCAGGAAGGCCTGCGGCCCGCAGATCGCAATTACCTTGGGCAGCGGCCTGCCCTGCGCGAGGATGCGCAGAAACGAAAGGGCGGTTTCTACCGCCATCGCAAGCACACCACCGCCGGAGTAAATCCTGACGCCATCTCAGCCGCCCCTCGCGACCGCCAAGCCGGTCAGAATCCCTCGGACATGTTGGCGTAGAGGTTATGCGCGAGGCTGGTCAAGTACTGGTCCTGTGCAGACGCGCGCTGGGTCTGGGCAAGCTGCACGTCGGGTAGTTGGCTGATATCGCGCTGGCGCAGGTTCTGCTGGAGAAATTCCGGCGAGGTCGCGACCACCGCCTGCGGGACCACGGCGTAGAACGCGCCCGCCCCCAGACGCCCCGTGTGCCAGACGATTTTGCTGGTGCGGTTGTCGCGCAAGTTCGCGCTGACCGCGATCATGGTCTGGAACTGAGTCGGCTCGTCGACCGAGTTAAAGGTGGTCGGATGCTGCTCGGCGCTGAGGATCTGGCCGCTCAAGCTCAGGTCGGCGTGCGCGGGATCGTCAACCACCGTGAGCCGCTTGTGGCTAGCGATCTCGTCCTTGAGATAGCGCGCGAACTGGTCGTTGAGTCCGGTAATTCGCGAGCGGTTGGAGAAGTTGTCGACGTAGATGGTCTGCGCGCTGGCGGGCAGTCCGCTCCCGGCGGCGGCAAAGTGATAGCCGCATCCGCCGGCCAGCACGGCTGCGAGCGCGAGCGCGCCCAGCCTAATCGGATTTCGCCGCGCCGCGCTCTTCACCCTTGCCTTTGACCCCGAGCCGTTCGGCCAGCCGGTCCAGCACGCCGTTGACGAAGCGGCCCGAATCGCGATCGCCGAAGCGCTTGGCCAGCTCGATCGCTTCGTCCATCGTGACCCGGGCCGGAATAGCCGGCTCCTGAAGCAGCTCGTACAGCGCAATTCTCAGCACGTTATGATCAACCCGGGAGAGGCGCTCGATCGACCAGTTCTCGAGCACTTCCACCAGATGCTTGTCGAGCACCACACGCTCGCGGCAGACCCCTTCTACGAGCTCGATCGCGAATGCGCGGGCGCGCTCGTCGGCCGCAAAATTTGCGGACAGCGCCGGATGCTCGCGCGCGGGATCGCCGCTCAGATCAATCTGATAGAGCGCCTGGAGCGCCAGCTCCCGGCCCAGGTGTCGGAGTCCCATAAGAGCTCAGGTAATCAGCTTGAGCTCGGAGAACAGATGGCCGAGCTTTTCTTTCTTGGTGCGCAGGTAGTCGATATTCCCGCTATGCGGCGTGACTTCGATCGGCACGCGCGTGACGCGTACGCCGTAGCGGCGCAGGCTCTCGAGCTTGCCCGGATTGTTGGTCAGCAGATGGACCTCGCCGACTCCGAGGTCGCGCAAAATTTGCGCGCCGATCCCGTAGTCGCGGAGATCCTCCTTGAAGCCCAGCTCCAGGTTGGCCTCGACGGTATCAAGGCCGCCGTCCTGCAGCGCGTAGGCCCTCAGCTTGTTGCCCAGTCCGATGCCGCGCCCCTCCTGATGCAAATAGATGATCACGCCGGCGCCGGCCGCCAGAATCCGTGCGATCGATTCATTCAGCTGCTCGCCACAATCGCAGCGGCTGGACCCAAACACATCGCCGGTCAGGCACTCCGAATGAAGCCGCACCAGTGCGGGACGGCCGCCGCCGACCTCGCCCTTGACCAACGCCAGATGCTCGCGGCCATCGACGATGTTACGAAACACGATCGCGCGCAACTCGCCCGCCGGGATCGGGAACTTCGCGTCGGCGACGCGTTGCACCAGCAATTCGCTGGTCAGCCGATACGAAACCAGGTCCCTGATGAAGCCGATCGGGATCGAATGCCGCGCGGCGAAATCGCGCAACTCGGCCATCCGCGCCGACTCGCCGTCTTCGCGCAGAATCGTGCAGAGCGCCGCCGCCGGACGCATCCCGGCGCCGCGTACGATATCGATCGCGCCCTCGGCACGCCCCATCCGCATCAGCACCCCGCCCGGCAGCGTCATCAGCGGTAATACATGGCCCGGCATTACGATGTCGCCGGGGCCCGAATTCTCCGAGGCGACGGTCTGGATAGTTCGCGCGCGATCGGCGGCCGAGATGCCGGTGGTGACGCCTTCGCGCGCTTCGACCAGCGCACCCGCCTGCTCGGTGACCTCGACGCCGTGCGTGAACGGCACCAGCGGAATTCCGAGCTCCCGCATCCGCTTGTCGGGAATCGCGATCGAGATGATCCCGCGGGCGTGAATCGCCATGAAGTTCACGTGCTCGGGCGTGACTTTCTCGGCCGCCATCACGAGGTCGCCCTCGGCGTCGGCGCCGTCGTCCAGCGCCATCAGCACCATCTTGCCGGCCCTGATGCGGCTGAAAACGTCTTCCAGGTTGGTCTCGGACAGAGTGGTCTCGGACATCTCGATCTTGCTTCCAACGCGAAGTGTATCACCGCCCCGAAATGCTGAGAAGGACGCCACCCGCGAGCGTGCGCTTCAGCGCCGCCGCGGGCGCTTGAGGACGTGGTGAATCCGCGCTTCGATCAGCCAGTCAGCGCCGACCGGGCGTGCCGACAGATTATCGAGGAGCAGGCCGCCGCGAACCTTCGCGACTTCGAGACCCTCGATCGCAGGCAGGCCCGCGCCCAGAATTGTGGGCGCGATAAACAGTGCGACCCGGTCGACGATTCCGGCCCGCAGCGCCGCGCCGGCCAGATGGGCTCCGCCTTCGACCAGCACTCGCGACCATCCGCGGCGCCCGAACTCGCGCATCAGCTCGTCGAGTGCGATCAAATCGCCGGCGGCCGGCGCGCCGATCACCTCGACTCGGGCTCCATACCGCCGATGGGCGCGCGGAAGATTCGCGGCGGTGGTGACCAGAATTGTCGGCGCGGTCGATCGCAGACGGAACACTCGCGCGCGCGGCGAAGTCCGGAGCTTGCCGTCGATAATCACACGCGCGGGATCGCGTCCACCCCTGAGCCGACAGGTCAGGCGCGGATTGTCGCGGATTATGGTGCCTGCGCCGACCATCACCGCATCGGCTTCGCGCCGCCATCGATGGACCATCGCGCGCGCAGGCGCCGAGCTGATCCATCGTGAGTCGCCGCTCGCCGCAGCGATTCTGCCGTCGAGCGACATCGCCAGCTTGAGCGTCACGAACGGCCGTCCGCGCTTGACGCGCGTGATGAATCCCTCGTTGAGACCGAGGCATTCGTCTTCGAGAACGCCGACCGTGACGCGAACTCGGGCCCGGCGCAGCGCCGCGATCCCGCGCCCGCGCACGGGCGGATATGGATCGACGCATCCGATGACGGCGCGGCCGAGGCCCGCGTCGATCAGCGCGCGCACGCACGGCGGGGTTTTACCGTAGTGCGCACACGGCTCGAATGTCACGTACGCGGTGGCTCCGCGCGCGCGGCCACGCGCCTTGGCGAGAGCGATCGTCTCGGCGTGGGGGCGGCCACCGGGCGCCGTCGCGCCTTTGCCTACGATGCGTCCCTCACGAACGATGACGCATCCGACCGCCGGATTAGGCGAAGTGGTGCCCAACGCGTCGCGCGCGAGGCCCAGCGCCAGGCGCATGAAATGACGATCTAGTTCGGGGTCGGAGCGCGGCGGCATCGGTGCGCGCTAGTGTCCTGAGTTAGAAATACGTTGACAAAATCTGGCAACCGAATCGAGGATTTGGTCGGCCGTTTTGGTCCAGATGAAGGGTTTAGGATTGCGGTTGTGGCTGTCAAGGAAGCGGCGGATGGCGGCTTGCAGTTCGCCGGTACTGCGGTGGACGCCGCGGCGCAGTTGTTTTTCGGTGAGCAGCGCAAACCAGCGCTCGACCAGGTTGAGCCAAGAGCCGCTGGTGGGAGTGAAGTGCAGATGAAAGCGCGCATGGCGCAGCAGCCAGCGCTTGGTCGCCGGGGTCTTGTGGGTGCCGTAATTGTCGAGGATCAGGTGCAGGTCCAGTTCGGGCGGCACTGCCGCATCGATGGTTTCCAGAAAGCTGCGAAACTCGGCTGTGCGGTGACGCCGATGAAACTCGCCAATCACGGTCCCGGTCTTGGCGTCGAGCGCGGCGAACAGGTTGGTGGTGCCATGGCGCTTGTAATCTGCCGTGCGGCGCTCGGCTTGGCCGGGGCGCATCGGCAACAGCGGCTGACTGCGATCGAGCGCCTGAATCTGTGCCTTCTCATCGACGCACAACACCAGCGCTCTGTCCGGCGGATTGAGATACAGACCCACGATATCGCGTACTTTGTCGATGAACTGCGGGTCTTTGGAGAGCTTGAAACCCTCGGCCCGGTGCGGCTGCAAGGCAAACGCCCGCCAGATGCGGCTGATCATGCTCTGACTCAGTCCGCTGCGCTTGGCCATCGCACGCGTGCTCCAGTGAGTGGCATCGGCGGGAGTGCTTTCCAGGGTCAGCTGCACCACCCGCTCAACTTGCGCGTCACTGACTTGCCGGGGCGCTCCCGGGCGCGGCTCGTCCAGCAATCCGTCCAGCCGCCGCTCCAGGAAGCGCTGGCGCCACTTGCCCACAGTCTGATGGGTAACCCCGAGCTTGCGCGCCACCGCCAGATTAGGGCTGCCAACGGCGCACTCCAACACCATCCGCGAACGCTGGGCCAGCGCCTGCGCGCTCTTGGGCCGCCGCGCCCACCGCTCCAAGGTCTCACGCTCTTCAGCCGCCAGGCTCAAAGGTGCTATCGGTCTCCCGGTCCGCATCGGCATCCCTCCTCCTATACGAGAGACGCCGACGGGCTACAATTTATTCAACGAACTTATAACTCAGGACACTAGCGAGTTGGATCTGCCGTCATTTTTCCTTGATTCGCGCGTCGCGGCGCGGACCGTCTGCCTCGGGCGCCGCATCAGTGCGGCGCACGTTGCGGCTGGCAGCGGCGCCCGAGCTGCGCGCCTTGATCAGGCTTTCGAGCTCGTGCATGAACTCGTCGATGTCCTTGAACGAATGATAGACCGAGGCGAAGCGCACGTACGCAACCTGATCGATCGCGTGCAGCTCGCTCACCACCGCGGCGCCGATGAACTCGCTGGAAATTTCGCGCTCGCCGCGCTCCAGCACCGCGGCTTCGACGCGCGCGGCGACCTGCTCGATGGTCTCCATCGAGACCGGCCGCTTCTCGCAGGCTTTTTTCAGTCCCGCGATTATCTTGGAGCGATCGTAGGGTTCGCGCCGGCCGTCTTTTTTAACCACCATCGGCGCGATCTCGTCCACGCGTTCATAGGTAGTGAAGCGGCGCTTGCAGGAACTGCACATCCGGCGGCGGCGGATTTCAACGCCGTCGCCGGAGGTGCGCGAATCTACCACGCGGTTCCCGCGATGACGGCAGAACGGGCAGCGCATGGCATCATTTACCGTCCGTCAGGCGCTCGCGCGCACTACGGAGCGGCGTAACGCCGCGCATCGTGAGCGCGGCGGGCAGGTGCGGGAGTCAGCTCTTGTGGCTCTCGATATAATTGACGACGTCCTTGACGGTGCGAATCTTCTCGGCGTCCTCGTCTGAGATTTCCATCCCGTACTCTTCCTCCAGGGCCATCACCAACTCGACGATGTCGAGCGAATCGGCGCCGAGATCCTCGATAAACGAGGCCTCGGGAGTGACCTGGTCCACAGCGACGCCGAGTTGCTCGCTGATTATTTCACGAACTTTGGTTTCGACGTTTTCGGCCATCGGGTTCTTAACCCTCCTTGCAGCCCGCCATCGCGCCGTCCCGAAGCCTGATCGGGATACGCTGTCGGCGCCAGGCTACCTGCTCATCAAGCCCGCAGATCCGCATGCGGCGGTCGCGGAGGTGTAATTCACAGCGCAGCATAAGGAGTTGAACGAGGGCAGGCAAGCTGGCACGAGGCTCGGGGTAGTTTGTCAAGTTTGAAGTAACGAACTCTCGGCGGAGACGAATCGCTTGGCCTTGATCGTTAGCTGGCGCTCGGCATGAGCGGAGCGCGCAGCGATCGCGATCCAGATCCCCGCCAAGTCGGCGGCACATCGCGCTTATCTCGCTCCCGGTGTTTTGCTCGACTATCTTCCTTCCACGACCGCGCCCGGCGGGTCCGTCACGATCCGGGTCGGCGTTCCGTCGGCGTGCGTGTCCGCAGCCGCCGCCACGACGTGGCCCGACGCGCCAGCGTCCAAGGGCGCCACGGCCGGAGACGCGTCACTCACGGAACCCGAGCCGGGGAACCCCGGCGAAGCGGAAGAATCGGCCGGATCAGACCCGGAGTCCTTGAGCCCCGATGCAACCTCGGAGCCATCGCCGTCATCGCGCTTCGACGAGCTCGGGTTTATCTCCTCGGTGTTGAGCGGAGTCGAGGGCGCGGATGCCCCCGGCGCTTCCATTAGAGGTGCGGAGTTTTCGGGAGCGGAGCCATTGGTCGTACTGTTCAGGTCGGCGCTGGGCGGCACCGGGATGCTGAAGCTGGGCTTGTACAGCTCGCGCAACGACGACGACGGCATGTCGTGCAGGTCTTTCTTGCCGATGGTCTTCAGGAACTTCTGGCGTTCGTCGAGCGACAGGCTGCGCAGGTCGGATCGGCTGCGGATCACATGCGGGGTGAGGAACACGATAAGGTTGGTCTTGTCGCTGGTCCGCGAAGTATTGCTGAACAGATGCCCGAGCACCGGGATACTCGAAATGAACGGCACACCCTGCCCGCTCAGCGAAGTGTCGTCAGATATCAAACCGCCGATCACGGTGGTGCGATGGTCCTGGACCATCACGGTGGTCGATGCCGAACGGATGGTCGTGGTCGGGCCGAGCGTGCTGTTCTCGGTGCCGCCGACGACGCTGGAGACCTCCTCGTAGAGGTCCATCCTGACGTAATCGCCCTCGGTCACCTGCGGCACAATGTCGAGCGTGATTCCGACGTTCTGCCGATCAACCGAGTTGAAGATGTTGTTGACCAGGGCCCCGCTGGCCTGCGCCGACGACACGAAGGGCAGGTTTTCGCCGACAACGATAGAAGCCTCTTCATTGTCGGCCGTCAGCAGCGTGGGAGCCGAAAGAATGTTCGAATGCGTGTCCGACTCGAGCGCGGTCAGCAATGCGATATCGCATGGCACCGTGACCGTGCCGGTAGTAGCCGTGGTGGTGGTCGTAGTCGTGCTCGTTAGCGCGGAGCTGGTCGGCACCGTGCACTGGCTGTTCGAGGTAAGGCCCAGGCTCAGGCCGGTCATCCCGAGCGGGTTGGTGATCGCGTTCTGGAGCTGGCCGAAGTTCAGCGATCCAACCCCCAGCGTCGAACCGCTCAGATTGGTGCCGCTGCTCATGTTGATACCCAGGTCACGTTCGTGCGAGGTGCTCACCTCGACGATCACGGCCTGCACGAAGACCTGTCGGCGCGGAACGTCGAGCTGCTCGATAATGTTGCGCAGGGTTTCGTAGTCCTGCGGCGCTGCGCTGATTACCAGCGCGTTGGTAGCCGGATCAGCGGTCACGCTGACCTGTTTCTCGAAGTTGGTGACCTCTTTGCCCGTGCCCCCGCCGCCAGTGCCACCGCTGATCGTGGACGATCCGCTCGAGCTCAACGAGCCGCGGGCCGCGCCACCGCCGCCGCCAAAGCCGCCGCTGCCGCCGCCGAAGCTCGAGCCGCCAAACCCCGAACTGCCGCCGAAGCCGCCGCTGCTGAAGCCTCCGCTGTAACCGCCACCCCCAAAGCCACCGCCGCCGAAGCCACCGCCGCCCATGCCGCCGCTGCTGAAGCCTCCGCCCCCACGGCCCAGCGATCCGCGGCCGGTCACCGGCGAGAGGTTCCCCACCCCGCCGCCGCCGCCGATCAATCCGCTGAGGACGCCGGTAATCTCGGAAGCCTGCGCGTTCTTGAGGCGATAGACGTGGATTCGCGCCGTGGTCAGCGGCGAATGAACGTCGAGCTTGTCGACCAGTTCCTTGATTTGCCGCATCTGGAGGGGCGGCGCCAAGACGATCAGCGAGTTGGTGCGCTCGTCGGGCACGACCTTGAAGCCGTGGGTTCCGGACGATGCCGAGGGCGCGCTGACGCCCATTCCGGGCCGGATCGGCATCCCGCCCTGGCCGCCCGCGCCGGGCGTTATGCGTTCCTGCATGATCTGGTCAATCTTCTGCGCCAAGTCGTCGGCAAACGCGAGCTTGAGCGGGATCACCACCAGATCCTGCTGCATCCCCTCAACGTCCAGAGCGCCGAGGATCCGCAGCAACCGCTGCACGTTCCATGCGTCATCGGTGATGATCAGCGTATTGGACTCAGGATAGGCGGCCACCAGCCCGTCATGCGATACCATCGGTTGGACGACGTTGACCACCGAGGCCACATCGACGTTCTTCAGCTTGACCATCCGGGTGACGTACTCGTCGCCCTTGCTCTCGCCGGGCTCCTGCGAATTGGTCAGCGCGGCCGACTCGCGGACTTCGCGCGAGGGCACGATTTTCACGATCGGCCCGGCCTGGATAGTCGTGAAGCCCTTGATTTGGAGGACCGACTGAAAGATCGAATAGGCCTGCATCGGCGTTACTTTAGTCGGCGAGATCAAGGTGACCTTGCCGCGCACGCTTTCGTCGACCACGAAGTTCTTGCCGGTGATCTCGCTGATGAACTTGGCCAGGACGGCGATATCGACGTCCTGAAAGTTCATCGTGATCAGGTTCTGGGGAGGACTGCCTGCGTCCGGCTCCGCCGCCCTGAGGTTACTCGCTCCCGATAACATCAAAAATGCGAGAGCTAACGCCCACGCCAGAATGCGTTTCATTGAGTCACTCCGGGCGGAAAATCTATCCACAGCCGTTATACTTAAGCGGACCATAAGGTTGCAACGTTGCATCATTGCAAATCCGGGCAGGCTCCGCGAGTATGTAAAGAGATCGCGGCCCGGCGGGAACTCGCTGTTGATTCCAGCGTCCCGCGGCGCCGAGGATTGGATTTGACGGATTAAGCCGCCTTTTCGAGTGGAATTCAGCGCTTTATTGAGTCCCAAGCACGCCAACATAGCCCCTACGCCATTCTGGAGGCAAGGCCAGGCCCGCTGATTGATAAAGTGCGTTACGAGTATCTGATAGGGATGCGATACCTGCGCGCGCGCCGGCGCGAGCGCTTTGTATCGCTGATCGCGGCGATTTCGCTGGCCGGCGTGGCGCTCGGGACCTTCGCGCTGACCGTGACGCTCGCGGTGATGAGCGGCTTTCAGGAAGACCTGCGCGACCGGCTGCTCGCGTTCAATCCGCACGTCACGCTCGAAAAAACCGACGCCATCGGATGGGACTCGACCGCGTTGGCACGAAAAATCGCGGCGCTGCCGGAAGTCGTCGCTGTGACGCCATATGTCACCTCGCAGGTGATGGCGGTATCACAAGGCGTCGGCGGCGCGCCGGGCTATGTTTCCGGCGGCGTGCTGAAGGGCATCAACCCCAACGATAGCGCCGCGCTCGGGGAGCTCAAGCGCGATCTCACCAAGGGCGGGCTGCAGGCCCTGACCAGCCGGCACGAAATATCGCTCACTGAGCAGGGCGTCAAGCGGACGGTCGCGCTGCCCGGGGCGATTGTCGGCAAAGGGCTCGCGTCCGATCTGGGACTGGAGATCGGCGACCCGCTGACTATCGTGTCGCCGGCCAGTCTCGGCGCCGGCGCCAGCGCGCCGCGGCTCAGACGGTTCGTGATCGGCGGGTTCTTCTACTCGGGCATGTACGAGTTCGACTCGTCGCTGATCCTGGTCAACCTGGCCGACGCCCGCGCCCTGCTGGCGGATGATCCGCTGGCCGAAACCGGGCTCGAGGCGCGGGTGGGCAACGTCTTCGACGCGCCCGAGATCGGCGCCAAAATCGCTGCGCTGGCCGGGCCGGGCTTCGAGGTCAAGAACTGGACCCAGGCCAACGCGCCGCTGTTCTCGGCGCTCGCGCTGGAGAAATTCACCTACTTCGTGGTGCTGCTGCTGATCGTGCTGGTAGCGGCCTTCAATATCGTGGCGACGCTGGTGATGGTCGTTATGGAGCGGCGCAAGGAGATCGCGATTCTGCGCGCGATGGGCGCGCGGGCGGCGTCGGTGGCGTCGATTTTCCTGTGGGAGGGAGTCGCGCTGGGTGTGACCGGAACCACTGCCGGCGTCGGCGCGGGCTTCGTGGCGTCGTTCCTGATCGGCAAATACCATCTGATCCGTCTGCCGGCCGACGTGTTCATGGTAAGCGCCGTGCCGGTGCGCTTGTACCCGTTGAACTTCGTAGCGGTGGGGGCAGCCGCGATCGCTTTGTGCCTGTCGGCGGCGATTTATCCCGGGGCTGAAAGCGCGCGCGCTCTCGCCGGTCGAGGTGATCCGCTATGAGTGAGCCCGCGGCGGCCTCGCGATGGGAAGCGCCACGGGCGGGCACTCCGCTGATCGCGGCGCAAGATCTCGGCAAAAGCTTCTACGATGGCGATCGCGAAATCCGCGTGCTGCGACACCTCAACCTGAGAGTCGCGGCAGGCGAGAGTATCGCGATCGTCGGCCAATCGGGGGTTGGCAAATCGACCCTGCTGCACGTGCTCGGCAGCCTCGAGGCGCCGAGTGAGGGCAAGGTGTATTTCGAGAGTCAGGATCTGTTCGCGCTCGATCCGCGAGCGCTGGCCGAGTTTCGCAATCGCCAGCTCGGCTTCGTTTTCCAGTTCCATTATTTGCTCGCCGATTTCAGCGCGCTGGAGAACGTCATGATGCCGGGCTTGATCGGGCGGATGGCCGAGGACCAGATCCGCTCGCGCGCCGCCGAGGTCCTGAAGCTAGTGGGGCTCGGCGACAAGCTCGGGCGGCGGCCGGCCGAACTTTCGGGTGGCGAGCAACAACGCGTGGCGGTCGCGCGCGCGGTGGTATTGGAGCCCAAACTGGTGCTGGCTGACGAACCCACCGGCAACCTCGATCCCCGCACCGCCGGCGAAGTCCATCAACTCTTCCAGATGCTCAATCGCACGCTCGGCGTCACGCTGGTGGTCGCGACCCACAACGAGCAACTCGCCCGCAGCATGGGCCGCACGCTCAGATTGACTGAAGACGGCTTGCTCGCGGAAGGCCGGCCATAATCCGGGGCGCGGCATAATCTGGGCGGCGGTAAGGCCAGCAAGTCTTCTCCACACGCTTGCGGTCGTTTACATCGACTCTGCGATTGGTTAGCTTTCGGCGCTGGTGTGGTTGGTGACGGCAGAAAAGGCCAGCGCGTGCTGGATTGCGACGCTGCGGTGTATCGCGCGGTGTATCGCGATGGTTGCGCTGGCACTGGTTTTGGGCGCGGTCCGCGCCCGGGCCCAGCCCACCGGCCCGACGATCTCCAAAATCTTCATCGACGGTAACCAGCGCGTCGAAGACGACGCGATCCGGGTCCATATCCAATCGCGGCCGGGCGAGCCGCTCGACGAAGGGCTCGTCGACCAGGACATCAAGGCCATTTACAAGATGGGCTTCTTCGACCAGGTGACGGCCGACGTGCAACGGCACGCCACCGGCGTCACCCTGGTCTACCACGTGGTCGAGCGCCCGATGGTCACCGAGGTGCGGCTACAAGGCATGAAGGAGGTCCGCACCACCGACGACAAGGTGGTCGAGGCAACCAAGCTCCATTCGGGCTCGATTCTGGATCCCGAGCGCGCGCAGGAAACGATCAAGGGCCTCAAGAAAGTCTACGAAGACAAGGGCTACCTCGACGCCACCATCACGTTCGAGTCGATTCCCAAGCCCGACAACCAGGTGATAGCGGTCTTCAACGTCAACGAAGGGCCGGTGGTCCATATCACAACGATCGATTTCATCGGCAACCACGCCTACACGGCCCGGCAGTTGCGCGGCGTAATCGCGACCGGCACGCACAATTTCCTGAGCTTCGTCACCGGCGCCGGGGTGCTCGATCGCAAGAAGCTCGACGAAGATGTTGACCGCCTGACCGCCTACTACTACGACCGGGGCTACCTAAATGTCCGGGTCAGCGAGCCGACGGTCACCCGCCAGGCCGCGGGTCTCACGGTGACGTACAACGTCGATGAAGGCCTCCCCTACACCGTGGGCGACATCGAGATCAGCGGCGATCTCAAATTTCCGGCCAGTGAGCTTCGCGACCGGCTGACGCTCAAGTCAGGCGAGCTGTTTCGCGGTTCGACGCTCCAGCACGACGTGCTTACGCTCTCGGACTTCTATTCCAACCGCGGCTATGCGTTCGTCAACGTCGATCCGCGCACCCAGCTCGATCCGGCCACCCACGTAATCGCCGTGACCTTCGCGATCAATCCCAACCACCTGGTTCTGGTCGATCGCATCAGGATTTCGGGCAACACCAAAACCTCGGACAAGGTCATCCGGCGCGAGATGCGAATCCAGGAGCAGGAACCCTACTCGGCGGAGCAAATCCGGGACTCCAAGGCGCGCCTGGATCGGCTCGGTTTCTTCGACGAAACCCGTATCTCCACCACGCCCGGCAATCAGCCCGACCGGATCGATCTGGACGTAGACGTGCACGAGGCCAACACCGGCTCGTTCCAGGCTGCGGGGGGGTTCTCGACCGCGTCGTCGATCTTCGGCGACTTCAGGGTTGGCAACACCAATCTGTTCGGCGGCGGGCAGGCGATCCTGCTCGACGCGACGGTCGGATTCCTGTTCCAGAACTACAGCATCAGCTATACCGAGCCCTATTTTCTGGATATCCCGCTGACCGCGGGCCTCGAGCTCTACGACTCGATGATCACCTATCAGGAGTTCAACCGCAGCGCGGTCGGCTTTTCGGTCCGCACGGTCTATCCTTTCACCGAGCTGGGGCTCAAGCAGATCGGGCCGCTGTCGATGGACAACGTGAGCGCCGGCCTGCAATACCGGTTTGAAAGCGTCGGCATCACGGGGATCACCTCGCCGACGACAGTGTTCGATATCCGCCGTTACAAGGGCTATTCGCAGACCTCGGAGGTCGCGCCCAGTATCCGGCGCTTCTCGGTCAACAACCCGATCGATCCCCGCAGCGGCTCGGTCCAGACCCTGACCGTGCAGCTCGCCGGCGCGGGCGGCAGCAACTACTTCGTCAAGGGCATTTTCCACACCCGCTTTTTCTTTTCGTTCATCGACAATCCCGAGTTTGGCAACTGGGTCTATTCAATCGGCGGCGACTACGGTATCGGCAACAATCTCAAGAGCGGGACCGCCGGTGAACTGCCGCTGTCCGAGCGCTTCTTCCCGGGCGGAATCGGCGGCGGCGGCGATGTCCGCGGCTACGAGCTGTACCGGCTCGGCCCGCAGGTGACGGTCTTTAACAAGGCGGGCGTCCCGATCTCGTTCCAGGACATCGGCGGGAGCAGGGAGATCCTGCTCAGCAACGAGATCACCTTCCCGATTCTGGAAGGACTCGGGGTTCGCGGCGTGATCTTCCTGGACGCGGGCAACTCGTTCCGCCTCGCCGACTCGTTCAACGTAGACAAACTACAGGCCGCCTATGGGCTCGGCATCCGATGGCGCTCGCCCTTCGGTCCGCTCAGGATCGAGTTTGCGTTTCCGCTCAATCCGCGGCCCAACGACAACAAAACCGATTTCGTGTTCGGCGCCGGCTCGCCACTCTGACCGGCGCGCGGGCTGAGTGGGCGCCGGGAAAATTTCGCGCGGCGCCTGCCGGCGTCCGGCGCGGCACTAGCGATCAGGCTCCAAAACCGGCTTTAATGTGTCTCGAAGTGCCCCGCAGGACGCTTACCGATCGGCGCCGGGGAAGCCGGCGCGGCCCTGGTAACCAAGTCACCGGATTCCGGCGAAACGCATCGGGATAGGCAGTTCTTTTAGCGGATGCCAGGAGGCTTTTGGCCTGTGATGAAGCGACGGTTTGCTTTGATTGGCGCAACGATCTCAATGCTGGGCCTGATGCTGGCCGTGGCCGTGGGCCAGGCGCGGGCCGATATGAAGCTCGCCTACGTCAACGTGCAACGCGCGCTCAACGAATGCGACGCCGGCAAGAAGGCCAAAGCTGAGTTCCGCACCCGTATCGAAAACCTTGAAACCCGCCTCCAAAAGCAGCAGACCGAAGTCCAGGGGCTCAAGGACGAACTCGAAAAAAAGGGCATGCTGATGAAGGACGATGAGCGCCGCAACCTTCAGGACGAATACGAGCGCAAGCTGCGCGATTTTCAGCGCGATTACGACGACTCCAAGCATGAGCTCGAGACGCGCGACAACGAGGTCACCGGCGCGATCGTCAAGGACCTCTCGCGCGTTATCCGGGCGATCGGCGAGCGCCAGGGCTTTACGATGGTGATGGAGAAGGGCTCGATTCTGTGGGGTACGCCCGGAATCGACATCACCGACCAGGTGATCCGCGATTACAACAAGAGCAGCGGCGGCAAGATCAGCTCAGCCGGGTCCGCGGCCGGTGAAGACACGGCCAACGTCAGCGCCGGCGCGGGCAACGACTTCGGCGATGACGCCGCCAAACGCTCAACCATCTCGAAGTAGGCTCCAACGCCGTACCGGCGTGCCGGCGCGATGATCAAGTGCATGCAAGTGCAGGAGAAACCGCTATAGCCGGGCGCATCCACCCCCAGGCGGTGATCGATCCCAGCGCCGAGCTCGATTCAACGGTCGAGATCGGCGCCGGCGCGGTGATCGGGCCGGGGGTGCGGATCGGCGCTGGGACCCGGATCGGCCCTTACGCGGTGATCGAGCGCAACACCACGCTCGGCAAGCGCAATCGCGTCTGGCAGTTCGCCTCGGTCGGCGCCGACACCCAGGACCAGAAATATCACGGCGAGCCGTCAACCCTGGAGATCGGCGACGACAACCAGATTCGCGAGTTCACGACGATCCAGCGCGGCACCGAAGGCGGCGGGATGGTCACGCGGATCGGCAGCCGCGCGCTGTTGATGAACTACGTGCACGTCGCACACGATTGCCAGATCGGCGACGACGTCATCCTGTCGAACTCCACCGAGATCGCCGGCCATACGACGATCGAGGAGTGGGTGATCGCCGGCGGGATGTGCGGGGTTCATCAGTTCGTGCGGATCGGCGGCCACGCCTTCCTGGCCGCGGGCGCGATGGCGGCGCAGGACGTTCCGCCCTTTTCGATGGTCGCCGGGGATCGCGCGCGGCTGGTCGGCGTAAACACCGTCGGGCTGGAGCGCCGCGGCTTCAGCGCCGCTACGATCGCGGCCTTGCGGCACGCGATGCGCACCATCTTCTATTCCAAAGTGCTGCGCCATGAAGCGCTCGCGCAGGTGCTGGCGCGCGACGGCAGGATTCCCGAAATCCGCCGGCTGATCGATTTCATCAACGCATCGAAACGCGGCGTGGTAAGCCGCGGCAGCGAGCAAGCGTGAGCCGGCTGGGGCTTATCGCCGGCAACGGAGTTTTTCCGCTCGAAGTCGCCGCCGCCGCGCGGCGCGACGGAATCAGTCTGGTTGCGATTGCCCATATCGATGAGACCGATCGCGCGATCGCGCCGCTGTGCGAGCAAGTCACCTGGGTGCGCGTGGGCGAGTTGCAGAAGATTATCGACGCGCTCAAGGCCGCGGGCGTGACGCAGGCCGCGATGGCGGGCGGGATCTCGCGCGCCCGCCTGAAGCATACGTTTGCCCCCGATGCTCGTGCGATCGCGGTGCTCCAGCGGCTGGGCAGGCTCAGCGATGATTCGGTGCTGCGCGGCCTGGCCGCCGAGATCGAGGCGGAAGGTATCCCGGTTATCGATCCGGTGCCGATGATCGCGCAGGCGCTGGCCAACAAGGGCGTCGAGGCCGGGCCCCAACCGGCCGAGGCGCAGTTGAAGGATCTCGCGCTCGCCCTCGAAGTCGCCCGCGCGCTGGGACCGTACGATGTCGGCCAGACGGTCGCGGTGCTCAATGGCGTAGTCGCGGCGGTCGAAGCTCTGGAGGGTACCGACGCTGCGCTGCAACGCGCCGCGGAGCTGTGCGGCAAGGGCCTGGTGATCGCCAAGGCGGCCAAGCCGGGACAGGACCTGCGTTTCGATCGGCCCGCGATCGGTCCCGGCACCATCGAGCTGCTGAGCCGAATCGGCGCCGCGCTGATCGGCGTCGAGGCCGGACAGGCGCTGATCCTGGAGCGCGAACGTACCGTGGCGCTCGCCAACCAGCGCCGCATCACGATCTATGGATGCGGCTGAACTGCGCGCGGCGGTAATCGGCGCGGGCCGGCTCGGCGCGCTGCACGCCGCCAAATACGCGGCTACGCAGGGCGCGCGGCTGAGCTACGTGGTCGATATCGATCCCGCGCGGGCCGCGCAGGTGGCCGCCGCTCACGGCGCGATACCGCTTACCGACTACCGCGATCTGGTGGGGAAGAATTCTATCGACGTGGCCAGCGTCGCCGCGCCCTGCCTGGCGCATCACGAGATCGCCTCCACGCTGCTCGCCGCGGGTGTTGACGTGCTACTGGAAAAGCCGATGGCGGCGACGATCCACGAGGCGCAGGATTTGGCGGCGCTCGCCGAGCGGCGCGGCCGGGTGCTGCAAGTCGGCCATCTGGAACGCTTCAATCCGGCGATCGTGCGGTTGCATTCGATCGTCACCTCGCCGCGTTTTATCGAATGCCATCGGCTGGCCCCGTTCACCGAGCGCGGCACCGACGTTGACGTGCTGCTCGACCTGATGATCCACGACCTCGACGTGATCCTGTTCCTGACCGGCGCCGAGATCGTCTCGGTCGAGGCGGTCGGCGTGGCCGTCCTGACCGATACCGTCGACGTCGCCAACGCCAGGATTCGCTTCTCGGACGGAATGATCGCCAATCTTAACAGCAGCCGCGTCGCGCCGCGTCGCGAACGCAAAATCCGCTTCTTCCAGCCCGACGCCTACGTCTCGGTCGATTACGACGCGCGCCGGATTCAGGTCTATCGCAAGAACGCGCCGCCGCCGGGCAGCACGTACCCAACGATCTCGGCGGAGCAGATCGATCTGGAACAAGGCGATCCGCTGGCTGATGAAATCGCCGCGTTCATCCGTAGCGTGCGGACGCGCGCGACGCCGCCGGTGAGCGCCCGCGACGGCCTGCGCGTAATCGAAGCCTGCGAGCGAATCCGCACCGCGATGCAGCAACCGCCGCCGACCCCAGGTAGTGGCTCAACTTGAGGTGGTGGGAGACCGATCGCTCCGCGTAGAATTAGCGTCGGCGGCAAATGACGATGACAACGGGGCGGCTCATTCTAGTAGTGAGCCCGCGGCTTTATTTGCTTTGCTCAAGCCGAGTTTTTTGACGCGGGTACTAAGGGTACTCGGCCTCATTCCGAGCAAGTCCGCTGCGCCGCCGGGTCCATAGATCTTGCCGTTGCTACGTTTCAGCGCGGCGAGAATGTTTTCGCGTTCTCGGTGCTTCATTTCGGAGTCGGGCAGCACGCGAGAGTCGCCCTTTACTGCAACGTCACCGATTGGCTGCGGCGAAGAACCGGATTCAGCAGCTTCCGGAGGATCGAAGCGGGGCGATCCGGACCGGGCCGAAATGACTGCCCGCTCGATAACGTTCTGAAGCTCACGAACGTTTCCAGGCCAGTCGTAGCTTTGTAGGCGCTGGATCTGGCTATCAGTTAGCTCCAGACCCGACCGACTGAACCGCTTACAGGCCGCTTCGAGAAAATGCGTCGCGAGTATTGGGATGTCTTCCTTGCGCTCGCGCAACGGCGGGACCTCGATTGGAAACACGCTCAGCCGGTAGTAAAGGTCCGGTCGGAACTTTCCCGCGCCTGCCGCGCTCTTTAGGTCGTGGTTACTGGCGGCAATGATGCGGACGTCGGCACGGCGGGTCTGGTTGTCGCCGACTGCCTCGAACTCTCCTTCCTGCAAAACCCGCAGCAGCTTGGACTGCATCTCGATCGGCAAATCCCCAATCTCATCGAGAAACAGGGTGCCGCCTTCTGCGAACTGAAAGCGGCCGACGCGGTCCTTCAACGCTCCGCTGAAAGCACCCTTGACGTGCCCGAAAAACTCGCTTTCAAATAACTCCCGGGGAACGGCGGTGCAGTTGACCTTGACCAGCGGACGCTGACGCCGCGGACTGCCTTCGTGGATGGCGCGAGCCACCAATTCCTTGCCCACTCCGGTTTCGCCAAGGATCAGCACGGCGGCATCGGTCGGAGCGACCATTTCGATCCGCTCAAGCACGCGGCGCACGCCGGCACTTGTTCCGAGGATTGTGCCGCTATCTGAAGCCGCGCCGACCTCCTCACGCAGATACACATTCTCCAACTCCAGGTGCCGGCGCAATTTATCGATTTCATCCAGGGCGCGTCTCAGCTCTGCGTTGACGGTGGTCAGTTCGCTGGTCCGGTCGATGACCCGCTGCTCAAGCACCTGATTCAATGTCTGTATCTCCGCCTTGGCTTGCTTGAGTTCCTGAGTTTCAAGGACCTCCCAATTTCCCCTCCGTCTTGCAACCGTAAACTGGTGCGTCCGCGACACATCGAGAATTTCAGAAGCTCCGCTATTTGCCAGTGGGTAGCTGCACACGTAAATCATGCGCAGATTAGTGATGCACTTAACAAGCTCGCCCTCGTACGCGTCAAAGTTGGCCCAATCGTGCTTTTCCAGCCAGAGCGTGTTTCCACTCGCTCGCATCCCGGCGTAGCCTGCCTCCAAGGCCTGGGCGAGTTTCCGTTTCCAACCGCTTAGAACTTTGCCCACATCAAAAGCGCCGCGGTTGAGGTACCAATCCTGGGCAGAGACGATTTCCATGCTTCCGTCGGCAAGATAGCGTTCAGCGTCAGGAACACCTTTTGTCATGGCGTTCCGAACCTCCTGCTCCGTCAGTTCGGAAGTCACACATAGGCAGAACTCATTGTTCTCCAGTCCGGCCTTGAAATAAGGAACCCCCGCTTCGATTAGGTCATCCTTGGTACCGTAGAAAAAAGCAAAGTGCGTACCCCAAGGCACGGGGCCCACCACCTCGATTCCCGATTGCCTCAACTCTGTTGCCATCAAGGTGGCCTCGATTTTCAGCTTGGATTGGCGACAGCCTGAAGGGCTTCCGGACGCCGAGTTCCGACGAAATCGTAAGGCTAAACCACGGAATGCCGTGGCCCCAACGACTGTTCGTTGCGATCTCCTCATCCCACGATAGTCGAAATGTCCATTTGGTCAAGGGTTTCCGGATAAGCGAGAGTGGCACGGTCGTTGCTGAAGTAGACAAAGGTTTTGAGTGCGGCGTTCCGGGCTCCCTGACGCCTAAAAATCCTGCTGATCTCACGGAGGTGTGACAGAGTTTTGACAATAGAAGAAGCGCTGGCGGTCTACGAAGGGCTTCAAGTGGCCCTCGGCGGCCTCGATCCAGCGCGTGAAGTTGAGGCGAGACAGGTCCTCCTAGAAAACAACGTAGTGGAATGGCAGCACGCGCAGGATATCTCCTCCGCTATAGGGAAACTGTGCTTGGCCCTGAGAAAAATGCGGGGGTGGAAGGCCCAGCAAGATCCAAATTAGAACGCGTCGTTGCTCAACACTCCAGTGGGCCAAGCTCGCTGATCGCGTTGCAGGTCCTTGAACGGATGCTTGACCGCATAAGGCCACGTCATCGCAGATGGCGAGCGGTCACTGCGGGCGTTTCACAGACGTTGGAGATGTCCGGGTCATAAACATCTAGAAATTGTCACTTTGGGTGGCAGCGCTGCGCGATGGAACGCATCGAGCGGCGGCTGGGCGGGAGGTGCGGGCGATGACCCGACGGGAAGTGATTACCAAGGCGGTCGCCGGGCAGTTGAGCTGGGAGCAGGCGGCCGAGGTGCTGGGGGTCAGCGCCCGGGATATACGGCGTATCCGGCGGGGAGTCGAGCGCCACGGGATGTCGGCAGTGATGGATCAGCGTGGCGGGCGACCGCGGCGCAAACGGATATTGGCCGGGACCATCGCGATGCTGTGCCGGCTCAAGCGCGACACCTACGCGGATTCTTCAGTGCGGCACTTTTACGACGAGGTCACTGAGAAGCATGGGGTGAAGGTCTCCTACGGGTGGCTGCGGCTGATGTTGCAGGAAGCCGGAGTGGTTGAGAGGGAGCCGCCGCACGACAAGTACCGGCGTCGCCGCGAGCGCCGGCCGACGCGCGCGTGGTGCGCAACGATAACACGGTACCTTCAAGGGGCTGATTCTGCGGCTGCCCGCCACCAGCCATCGGCGCCACTTCGTGCGCCGTCCCGTGACCATCCATTAGCTCTGCAACCAAGGCTTGGGCGTCATCTCTCAGGGCCGCCTGCTCGCTCGCTATGATTCAGCGGCCGACTCCTGAACCGTTATGATCCCGATCAAGCGGACATCCTTGGCTGTTCGCGACAGCACCGCGATGCAGCAGCCGCCGCCGACATCATAGCGACGGAAGCCCAATCGTAATCGCTTCGTAGACCGCGATCCGCGGACCGTAGGCCGCCTGGAACACGCCGATCCCCGTGGCCGGGCGAATCAGGTTGACCCGATCGAACGCGTTGACGAGCACGATCCGGTCGGTCACTTTGCCGATTCGCGGGACCATGAAATCGCGCGCGGCGCTCAGGTTGACCTGCCATACGTCGGGGAGCTTCATCTGGTTGGCGAAGCCGCCGCGCAGTCCGCTGCTGAAGAGCGAATCGGCGGTGAAGTGATAGCTGCGCCATCGCCAGGCCGCACCGCCCGACGCGCCGACCAGCGGTGTGTGATCGAGCACGAAGTAATGGCGGTCGATGTATGCGAGTTCGTCGGGATCGAAGTTGAACTGTCCGGTGGCGACGCCGCGATCCTCCTCCCTAGCGACAAAAACGCCCGCGCGTAGAGCAAAATCGGGAAGGTTCCAGGTCAAGGAATTCTCGCTGCCGCCGCCATAGCCGCGCACATAGTTCAGCGGCGCGTCGATCGGAACGTAGCCGAACTGCCCTTCATCGAGGTAATGGCGATCGATCCTGAAATAGTTGTCCTGCGTGAATACCAGATGGGCCGTCAGCTCGTGCACCACACCGATGTCCCAGTAGTAATCGGTCTCCGGTACCGGGTTGGGCTTGCCCGCCTCGACTCCGACGGCTCCGCTCGTGCCGGCAAAGGTCGCGAAGGTGCGCGAGGAGATGCCCTGGAAGTTGGGAATCTGGAAATTGCGGGCGAAGCCGGCGTGAAGCGTGGTGCCGGGCCACAGCCGGTGGATGAAATTGATCGTGGGACTGAACTGGCTGTTGACGGCGAAACCGGTCAGCCGATCCCATCGCGAGCCGAAGTTGACGCTGAGCTTCGGCGTCAGCTTCCAGGTGTCCTGCGCATACAGGCCGTACACCAGATTGATCTTGTTGAGGTTGTCTCCGACGGTGATCGGAACGTCGCTCGTTTGGTTGCCGGCGCCGTTGAGCTTGAAGACCTGCGAGCGATTGTCCACCTCGACGCCGTAATCGCCGAGGTAGACTCCCGCGCCGAACGTGTGCGCGCCGCCGGCGCGCCAGGTCAGATCGCCCTGGAGCGCGTTCTAGAGGTCGCTGTCGAAGACCCGCGAAGCGACGCCCTGGTAGATCAGATCGCCGATCGGATCGGGATGAAAAGTCTGCGTATTGTAGTGAACCGAATACGCGGCCTGATAATCGAGATCGGCTCCAACGGCCCGGTTGAGCGCCAGCACGGCATAGTAGTCCTGTTGATCGAGCGACGAGTCGATCGCGGTCGAAGGATAGCCGGCGGGATTCACGCCTTCGAGCTGATATAGCGGCATCGGTCCCGGCCGATCGGGAAATTGCGTGCCGGCCACGGTCATCCCGGAGATCAGGCTCAGCTTCGTCTCCGAATCAGGCGTGTATGTAACGTAGGCGAAGCCCTGTCCCTGGTCGGTCGTGTCGTGGATCGGGTTCGGGCTGCGCGTGGCCGAACTGAAGCCGAGAGCGGAATGCAAATAGAGCCCGGTCAGGTAGTAGCTTAGCTTGTTGCGGCATCCCGAAAGCTCGAAGCTCGGTTGCGCCGTGTTGCGCATCCCGCCGTAGAGCGTGAGGTTGCTCCCGCCGCCGTCGCATCCGTCGCGGGTCTGAATGTCGATCACCCCCGCGGTGCGGTAGCCGTACTGCGCGGGCAAAATCCCGTCGGCCAGGCTTACGCTGCTCACGAACCAGGAATTAAGGAGCTGGGTGAAAGTAGGATCGCTGTTGAGATCGAGCGGCAGCATGATGCCGTTCATTTGGTACTGGATTCCCATGTGCTCGCCACGGACATGAATCTCCTGGTTCTGATCGAGTGCGACACCGGGCATCTGCAACATCACCTCATTGAGCGGGGTCGCCTCGCCTGCGGGAAGATTCGCGATGTCCTGCCGCGTGAGCGTGTACTTGCTGGCGCCGGTGTCGGAGAGCCGATTCTGCGCGCCAAGCCGGCTCGCGCTGACGGCAATGGTGAGCGCCCGCTCGGCTTCGATCACGATTGCGATCGCGCGCCCCGCAGGGAGCGGAACGACGATGATTTGCGTCGCAGGCTTGAAGCCTTTGCGCTCGGTCACGAGCGCGTAAGTGCCCGCCTTTGTGACGGCGATCCTGAAGCGGCCGCGATCGTCGGTCAATGCGCGTGCGATCGTTTTTCCGCCCGGCACCTGCAGGCTCACCGTTACATCCGCGACGGCGCGGCCCAGCGCGTCTCTCACCGTCCCCTTTACCGTCCTAATGGCGGATTCTGACTGCGAAAGCTTCTGCGCCGCGGCCGCGCTCTGACTCACCAGCGGAATCAACAACACTATCGATATCGCAAACCCAAGCCTCGACCGGCTCATGGCAGACCTCCGCACAGACCGGCGCGCACGCGCATGGCGCACACACCAGCGCGCTCCCGATTTGAGAACGGAGCGCGAACGCAGCACGCATCAATGCGCCCGCGTACGGCTACCGGCGCGCCCAAGTCGAAAAAATCGAACGAAAGATCTAGGGAGAGTTAAAAGACGCTGGGCGGCGACCGCGCAGCCCAGGGGCGGCGGCTCAACTCGCAATCGGTCGAGGGAACCGCCGGCGAGGCAAAATTTTCGGCCGGCGGATGGGCCGCAGCGATCGCGATCTGCTCGAAACGATCGTCGAAGTGCCAGTGTCCCAGCTCGTGGGAATTTGCTTCGACGATCGCCGGTTGATGTCCACGCGCGTCATAGGCGTGATGGCTGTGGCCGTGATGATCGTGATGGTGTTCGTGATGATCGTAATGACCATGATCATGATGGTCATGGACGTGCGGATGGTTGCCGCCGCGATGGTGATGATAGATCGTGCTCACGACTCCGCAGGCACATTACACCTGTCGGCGGCAGCGCGAAAATGTATGATGACCGCTGGCGGCACACGACGATGACAACCGATCGCGTTACGCAGCGGCTGGTGCTGCTGTTCGCGGGGCTCGGCCTGCTCAATCTGTGCGCGTGGCTGGCGCTGTGGGGGCTGTCGGCAGCCTCCGGCGCCGCAGTGCTGGAAGTCGGCGCGCTGGCCTGGTTCCTCGGCCTGCGACACGCTTTTGACGCCGATCATATCGCCGCGATCGACAACGTCACGCGCAAACTCCGCCAGGACGGCACACGCTCGATCGCGACCGGCCTGTTCTTCGCGCTGGGCCACTCGACGATCGTGATTCTGCTCTCGTTCGCGATCGCGCTCGGAGTCTCGATGCACGCGGGCGGCCACGGTCGGCCGCAATTCTGGGGCGGCCTGGCCGGCACACTGATTTCAGCCGGCTTTCTGACCCTGATCGGAATCGTCAACCTGGTAATCTTCGTGCAATTGTGGGGCGCCTTCGATTCGTACAAGAGTGGCGGCCGCAGCGGCGAAGAGATCGATCACGAAATCGCCGCGCTGCTCAATCGGCGCGGCCTGGCCGCCCGGCTGTTCCGTTTTCTCTACCGCCGGATTGACGCGGGCTGGAAGATGTATTTCATCGGCCTGCTCTTCGGCCTGGGCTTCGACACCGCGACCGAGGTCGCCCTGCTCGGTATCTCGGCCACCGCCGCGGCCAGCCATACGCTGCCGCTATGGGGAATCATGGTCTTTCCGCTGATGTTCACGGCCGGGATGACCCTGATGGACGCGCTCGACGGCGCCTTCATGATGCAACTTTACGACTGGGCGTTCGCCGACGGCCTCAAGCGACTGTTCTTCAATACCGCGATTACCGGCCTGACCGTGATGGTCGCGTTTGTGGTCGGCGGAATCGAGTGGCTGCAAGTGCTGAGCGCCGAGCTTCAGCTCAGTGGCCGGTTCTGGATCGCGATCAACAATCTGGACTTTGCGCAGATGGGCGTGATCGTCGTGGCCCTGATAACGTTCGCATGGCTGATCGCCTGGCGAAAGTATCGGCGCCTCGCCGACGCGATTGTTGGTCAGGAGTAGCTGTCACATCGAGATTGATATTGATCCGCCGAGGCGCGCGCGTGAGCTCGCGTAGGGATAGCCGCCGTTTCCGCCACGACTTGAAATTGAGAAGCATTTTCATTATCATTACAATGTGGCTTTATGATGAAAGCTGCCGGGCGTCCTCTCGCAGGCGCCCTGTTGGGCGCAACCGTCCTCGCGCTCACAGAGCTATTCCTGCAGGTATGCGCCTTTGCCCAGGGAGTGGGTCCCTGCCCCCGTTTCGCGGTTGGCAGCAGCGTCACGCCGCCCGAAGATCTGTTCAGCCAGGGTGGAGTGCTGACCGTGAATTTGTCGTACCAGACGACGGTGGATCAAAACGGCAACACTCTATTCTGCTACATGATGGCGGACGGGACAGAGTCGCCCACGCTGCACGTGAGTCCAGGCGATCAATTGGTCTTGACCCTGACCAACGATACGCCGGCGCCCACCTCTTCGACCGCGGTGCCGCTCCAGATGACGGATTCGGCGCCGTGCGGCGATCCGACCATGGATAGCTCTTCGACCAACGTACATTTCCACGGCACGAACACCTCGCCCAGCTGCGGACAGGACGAAGTGATCCATACGCTGATCAACTCCGGCAATTCGTTCACCTACACCGTGCAATTTCCATCCGACGAACCGCCGGGGCTCTACTGGTACCATCCCCATGTTCACGGCATAGCTGAAGCGGCGGTGCAGGGCGGCGCTTCCGGTGCGATCATCGTAGAAGGGATTCAGAATCTGCAGCCCAAGGTTGCGGGATTGCCCGCGCGGCTCCTGATCATCAGAGACAATCCGGTGCCGGGCAACCCAACCCCGGGCGGGAAGGCGCCATCGTGGGACCTCTCGGTCAATTTCATCCCGGTTCCGTATCCCGACTACACGCCAGCCATCATTCCGATGAAGCCCAAAGAACGCCAACTATGGCGCGTTTTGAACGCGAGCGCCGACAGCATCCTCAATCTAAAGCTGGAATATGATGGAGTGGCGCAACCGCTCGGCGTCGTCGAACTGGACGGCGTTCCGACCGGGTCCCAGGACGGCACGCGCAAGGGCAAGGTCGTCACCGAGGACAACATTCTGCTGCCCCCGGCGGCACGGGCGGAATTTATCGTCACGGGCCCCGGCAAAAGAGTAAAGCACGCGACCCTGCTGACCGCGAACATCGACACGGGACCCGATGGAGACGACGATCCGACCCGGCCTCTCGCGAGTATCCAGACCAGCGACGACGCGCCCGAGCCTCCCGTGCTGCCGACGGTCTTGCGTTCCCCCGGAGCGCAGCGTTTTGAGGGACTCGCTGCGGCCACGCCGACCGCAAAGCGCACTCTGTACTTTTCCGAGGTGCTGCTCGATCCCAGCAACCCGAACAGCCCGACGAATTTCTTCATCACCGTGGCTGGCCAGACGCCCACGCTCTTCAGCCCTGACAACCCTCCGGCGATCACCACCACGCAGGGATCAGTCGAGGACTGGACCATCCAGAACCGGGCGATGGAAAATCACGAATTCCACATCCATCAGATTCACTTCCTGTTACTGGAGCGCAATGGCGCGCCCGTTCCCGCCGCACAGCAACAGATGTTCGACATGGTCCAAGTTCCGTTCTGGAAGGGCTCCGGTCCCTATCCCAGCGTCAAAATCCGCCTCGATTTCCGTGGGCCGGACACCGGCGATTTCGTCTACCATTGCCACATCCTGGGGCATGAAGACGCCGGCATGATGGCGATCATCCAGGTACTTCCCGACTCGACAGGCGCACGAGCCCTGCGCACGATGCGTTCCCTTCTCGCTTCGGCCGGATTGATTGGCGGAGCAAAACCCTCGCTCTGGTGCGTGAATGGAAGAATCGTTGAACGCGGGGGCGAAACCGGATTGGACCGCGCGGTACGGAATCAGGCGGCTGCCCTCGGCGGCCTAATCGTCCTGACCGTTTTAAGCGCATGGCTGATCGCCTCGCGAAGGTATCGGCGCCTCGCCGACGCCCTCGTTGGTCAGGGGTAGCTCTCACATCGAGATTGATCCGCCGCCGCGCGCGGAGTATCGACTGGAAGACATGAAGCACGTCAGAGGAAAGCTGTTCGCCGGCGCGCTCATCGCCGCGGCCGCGCTCGCGTTCAGCATTTCGGGCGAACGATACACGATGGTCACCGGCCGCGACGTGTTGAGTATCGACCTGAGCACGCTCGCACCTGGCAGCGCCCGCAAGTACGGCTACGACGACGCGGCGGGAAACCGGCTGCGCTTTCTGCTGGCGCGCGGCAGTGACGGACAGGTGCGTTCGGTGTTCGACGTCTGCCGCCGCTGCTACTCGTATCACAAGGGTTACGCGATCTCCGGCAACGAGCCTGATCTGCCGGGTGTGCGGCAACCGTTACAAGATCGACCAGATGACGGCGGGCGTGGCCTCGTGCGTGCCGGTCGCGCTCGCGCATCAAGAGGATCGCGGCACGGCCAAGATCAAGGTGGCCGACGTAGTGGCCGGCCGCTCGTTCTTTTGAGATGAGACCGACCGCACTAATCAGGCTCTCCCGCGGATGCGGTATGCTTCGCGCCGTGCTTGCGCTGGCGATGCTGTTCGCCAGCATCCCGATCGTGATCGCGGCGCCGACCCCGAACTCCGGACCGGCGCTGACGGTCGATATGTGCCATCCGCTGCAATCAGCCGCCAACGCCTCGACGCCCTCGCTGGCGCCGATGCTTCCCGCCCGCGGATTTACTCATGCACTTGCCGCGCGCGGCGACGCGCCGGATGCGATTGTATCTTCGGTGGCTCCGCTGCGCGAAGCGCCGGACCCGCCCCCGCCCGAACTTCTTCCGTAGGCACGCTCCCTGTTTCGACCGAGTTGATTGAATGCCCACGTCCGCGATGGTTTGCGGGCGAAGGGAGTATCGCGCAGTGCTGCGCGCGCTGACGGGAGTTTATGCGTGATGAGAAGATCCACTGTCCCGGCCTGGCCGGTGACTATGCGAGCGATGCTGAAAACGCCGGCCTGGATGCTGGCGGCAGCAATTTTTCTGATTAGCCTGAGCCCCGGTATCGGTTGGGCGTGCGCCTGCGGATGTGGCGTGTTCGAAGTCGCGACGCCCTCGCTGATTCCGACTACCGCCGGGGGAATAGTGTGGACCGACTACGACTACATGAACCAATACATCGATTGGCACGCAACCACGCCTGCCTCCGGCACCCAAAATAACGACAAGCGGCTGAAGACCGACTTCGTCACCGTCGGCGGCCAATACATGTTCAATCATAGCTGGGGCGTGATGCTGGAAGTGCCCTACTGGGAGCGGAACTACCGGGGCGCCTACCAGGGCAACAATGCGGACATCATATCCTACGACCTGAACTCCATAGGCGACATCCGCATTATGGGTATGTGGACCGGCTTGTCCGAGGACATGTCAACCGGTTTTTTGGGCGGCCTCAAGGTGCCGTCCGGCGACTGGCACTATCCGCCGTTCGACCGTGACACCCAGATCGGGACGGGCAGCACCGACCTTCTGCTTGGGGCGTATCATCTCGGAACGCTCCCGTCGCAGCTTGGGAGCCTGCCGCTGACCTTCAGGGATCGCCCGTTCGGCTGGTATGTGCAAGCCTTGTACGACGTGCCATTCGCGTTTCAGGACCACTACAAGCCCGGCCGGGAGTTTGATTCAGCTCTGGGGCTCTTCTACGACTTCGGCGTTATCGGTCCTCTAACGGAATTTGCCCCCATCCTGTCGTTGCTGGGCAGCGACCGCCAGAACGACCGCGGCAGCAATGCGGACCCGAATGACAGCGGTTACGACAAAGTACAAATTGCTGCAGGGGTTGAAACGGCGTTTCAATCCCTGCGAGTCTACGCCGATATCGAACACCCCATTTACCAAAACATGACCGGCTATCAGCTGACCGCGCCCTGGGCGACCAAGCTGGTCGTGAGTTACAACTTCTGAAGCGAGGGGAAGCAATCGTGAAGGTCGACAACCGACTGACCGCGCCGGTCCTGTTCAAGACCATCTTGAGCTATAATTTGTAGCGAGTGCCCATCCAATGCGTAGAACGATTTGCCAGTTCGCGATCGCGGCCGGAGTGCTCGCGACGATCGGAATCGCACGCCCGGCGCTGGCATCCGCCAATGTCGGCGAGGCGGCGCCGCCGCTGGTGGTCGCGGAGTTGAACGGTCAAGTGTTCGATTTGGCCGCGATGCGCGGGCGGGTGGTAATCGTGAATTTCTGGGCCACCTGGTGCCCGCCGTGCCGGCGCGAGATGCCCGCGCTGGACGCGTTCTATCGGAGTTATCATCGGCTGGGGGTCGAAGCGATCGGGCTCAGCGCCGACCGCTCGCACGATCAAGCCGAGGTGCCCAAGGTGATGCAATCGTTCAGCTATCCGGCGGCGATTCTGGATCAGGCCACGGTGAACGGCTTCGGCGCTCCGGTCACGCTGCCGTTCACGCTGGTGATCGATGGCAACGGTATCGTGCGCGCGCGATTTACCGCCGACGGGACTCCGCTGACCGAGAAAACGCTCGCCGCAGCGGTGCTGCCATTGCTGCCGCATCAGGGTGGATAAGGAGTCGAAGATGAATGCGACTACAGCGTTTGCGAGCCGGGCCGGCAGGCTTGCCGCCGCCGCTCTTGCCGGGTTGATGCTCTTTACCATCGTGGCCTGCAATCGGTCCGGCACGGAGGCCAATTCGGACTGCCTGCCCGCGATTAGCCTGGTCGATCAGAACGGCCGGAGCGTGAGCTTGTCGGCGTTGAAGGGTAAACCCGTCCTGGTAGATTTTATCTATACATCCTGTCCGGGTCCGTGCCGGACGCTGACCCAGAGGATGATCGACGTGGCCCACCGCCTGGGGCCGGCGGTCGGATCAGAGCTGACGATGGTCTCGATCTCGATCGATCCCGAGCATGACGGGCCGCAACAGATGCTCGACTACGCGAAGGCACAGGGCGCGAGCCAAGAGGGATGGCTGTTCCTGACCGGCGGTCCGGGCGAGATCGACGCCGCGCTCGCAGCCTTCGGGTTGAGCCGGGAGCGTGAATCCGACGGCTCGGTTTCACATATCGTGGGAGTCATCCTGGTCGGACCTGACGGCCGCAAACTTCACGAATACAACGGCGAGAACCTGAAATATCAGGCGGTCGCGGCCGATCTTCAAAAGGCGATCAGCCGCGGCTAAGCCGCAAGGAACTGATGGCGATGGACCGAAGTTTACAAAATCACAAGACCAAAAACCCAAATGGTACGAGGGATAAAATGAAAGCGGTAAAACGTTCAAACCTGCCAATTGTAGTGGCGATCCTGTTCGCGCTTTCGCTACTGGTGATTGCGCCGCTATCAACACCGGCGTGGTGCGCCGATTCACCCGCGATAGCCAAAGCGCTCGCCGCACCGAATGCCGCGGACGTCGGCAAAGCCACCAAGTGCGCGGTCTGCGGCATGAACCTGCACGTCAAGAGCGACACGCCCGGCGCCGAGTATCAGGGCAAGGACTACTACTTCTGCGACGGCTCGGAGCGCGACGCGTTCGTGGAGCATCCCGAGATGTACCTGCATAAGGCGGCGACGAAATGACGCGCGCTCATCAGTCGGCGATCGCGCGATCCGCGATCGCCGCGTTGCTGGCGACATTCGCATTGATGCTGACCGTCGCGGCGTGCGACTCCGGATCGGACGACGCGATGAAGGCGATCAACGACACCGATTGCTTGCCGCATCTGGTGCTCACCGATCAGCACGGCCATCCGGTTGATCTCGCATCGCTGAAGGGCCATCCCACGCTGGTGGATTTCATCTACACCAGCTGCCCGGGGCCGTGTCAGATGATGACGGCCAAGATGTCGCGCGTGGCCGACCGGTTGGGCGCCGAGCTCGGCGGCAAAGTCGAGGTGGTATCGGTGACGATCGATCCCGAGCACGACGGGCCGCAACAGCTCGCGGACTACGCCAAACGGCAGGGCGCCGATCGCAGTGGATGGATTTTCCTGACCGGAAAACCCGAGCAAATAGAGGGGCTCCTCAAGGACTACAAGCTAGAGCGAATCCGCGATTCCGACGGCACCGTGGAGCACATCATCGCGTTCTTCCTGCTCGGGCCCGACGGCCTGCAGCGCCGCGAGTACAATCCCAGCGACGTGAAGGTTGACGACGTGGCCCAGGACGTCCAGAAGCTCCTGGCGCGCGGCTGAGCGATGAGATCGATGCGCCAGCGGCGGTTCATCGTCGCGCAACAAACGGCGCTCGCCGCCGCGATCGTCGTGGCTTCAACCGCGATCGTGCGCGCCGCCGACAGCGCGCCGACCGCGCGTGACTACTCGCGCTATTGCACGAACTGTCACGGCGCCAAGGGACGCGGCGACGGGCCGCAGTCGCATCAGCTTGAAGCGCCGCCCGACGATCTTTCTGATTGCGGTGCAACCGGCAAGGTTTCGGACGACCAATTCTTCAAGGTCATCAAGCAGGGCGGGCTGGCCGCCGGGATGAGCGCCGAAATGCCCGCGTGGGGCGGCGCGCTCGACGACGGCCAAATCCACGCGCTGGTCGCTTACGTACGCCACTTTTGCCGCGACCATCAAGCGTCGCCCTCACACGGGGCGGCGCAGTAGAATAGGCCTTGATGAGTACCACCTCGCCCAATATGTCAGTGGCGCCCGCGCGCGATCTCACCCGGCACGAGACCGCGCGTACAACGTCCGTCTTGCTCCGCGACCTTGGCGGCGTAGTGCTGGTGGGTCTGCTCGCCGTGGCAGCGGGGCAAATCCTCAATCGGTTTCACAGCCCTCACCTGCCGCTGGTTTACCGCTCGCCCGAGCAACGGCTGGCCGCCGAGCTGACTACGCTCGTGAACGCCCCACCCTTCCAGCCCTCCGACCTGCAGACCCTGGAACTGGGCGAATTCAAACCGATCGTCAACGGCGGGAGCGCATTGATCCTCGATGCCCGCTCGGCGCCGTTCTATGCGATGGGCCACGTTCCGGGTGCGCTCAATCTCGCGCGCGACGACTTCGCGCACGATTACCAAGCGCTGTCGAAAAAGCTCGACGCGAGCCACGATCGGCCGGTGATTGTCTACTGCTCGGGCGGGGAGTGCCACGACAGCAAGCTGGTAGCCAGCGCGCTGCTCAGTCTGGGCTTTTCCAACGTCAGGGTATTCACCGGCGGATGGGAGGAATGGTCGCAGGCGAATCTTCCGGTGGCGAAGGACTGATCGCATGAAAGCGTTTGCGATGAAGTACAAAACGGTCGCCATCTCGGTGGTGCTCGGCGGGCTGTTCGTCTATGCGGGCGCGATCAAGATCAGCAACCCGCTGGCGATGGCGGACACGATCGCTGCGTTCGGAATCGTGCCGCTGGCGTTGATCAACTCTTTCGCGCTGGCGGTGCCGGTGTTCGAGATTGCCACGGGCGTGATGCTCTTCCTCGGATGGTTCCGGCGTGTGGCCGCGCTGGCGTTGCTGATCACGCTCGGCGCCTATACCACCGCGATCGCCTCTGCGCTCGCGCGCGGGATCACGATCGATTGCGGATGCTTCGGTGTCGGCGGCCCCGCCACGCGCGGCGATATGTGGTGGGACTTGGGCCGAGACCTCGCGATGCTGGCGGCGGCGCTGGCCGTGTACCGATGGTCGTTGCCGTCGCGCGTCGCTGTTAGGAGCGAATCACATGCGGCGTGAATGGCTGACGATCGCCGGGTCGATCGCAATCGTCGCCGCGATCGCATGCGGATGCAAATCGGCTAGCATCAGTGGCAGCGACCAGCCCGTGTCGGAATCAGGCGGATACGACGTCGCGAGCAAGGGCGATTGCTTGCCGAAGACCGCCCTGCTCGATCAGCACGGCAACAGTTTTTCGCTTGACTCGCTGAAAGGCCTGCCGGTGCTGGTCGATTTCATCTACACCAGCTGCCCCGGCCCGTGCCTGATGCTGACGGCCAAGCTCGCCAACGTCGCGCTGCGTTTGGGACCCGATCTCGGCAGCAAGGTCGCGATGATCTCGATCACGATCGATCCCGAGCACGATAATCCGCAGGCGCTGCTCAAGTATTCCAAGGAGCAGGGAGCCGAGGACCAGGGCTGGACCTTTCTTACCGGCGCGCCGTCCGAGATCGACCACGTGATGAACCTGCTCAAGCTGCGGCGCGAAATCGAGCCCGACGGCTCGGTCGCGCACGTAGCGGATATGTTCCTGATCGGACCGGACGGCCACGAGCTCAAGGAATACAGCGGGTCGATCGCCAAGCCGCAGGACATCGCCGCCGACCTGAGAAAGGCAGCCAGCACGGGCTGAGCGCGGCTCAGTTCTGCGTGGCCGTGCCGATGAGGCTGACGCTCGGGGGCGCGATCGCCGAATCGGCGCTGACGGTCAGCGCGCCGGAAAGCTTTTTTCCGGCCACGGCCAGGCGCGAAACTCACCGAAATGTGACAGCTCGAATCCGGCCGCAGCGCGGCGCCGCAGTTGTTGGTCTCGACGAAATCGCCGCTGACCGCGATCCCGGCGATATCAAGCTGCGTGCCCTGCTTGTTGGCCAGCGTCACGATCTTCGCGGCGCTGGCGGCGCCAACCGTCCGCGACTTGAAGCTCAGGCTCGACGGCGAAAGCTGCGCCCCGGCGCCGACGCCGTTTAAGCTGACGACCATCGAGTTGCCGCCCTCGACGATCGTCAGATCGCCGGATCGGGCTCCGGCGGCTTTCGGCGCGAACCTGACCGCGATGTCGCATCGGCCGCCCGCCACCAACGCCCGCGGACATGTGTTGGTTTGGATGAAATCGCCACCGGCGCTGATACGCGACAGCTCCATCGCGCTGGCTTGTGTGTTGATCAATGCCACGTCCTGGGCCGCGCTGGTGGTACCGAGCAGTTGCGGGGCAAAGGAAAGGCTGATCGTCGAGATCGGGAGGATCGAGTAGTCCACCGCCTCAACCGCGACGTCGCCCAGACTGTCCTTGGCGGTCACGGTGAAACTCTTGGCGCCGACCGCGGAAGTATCAATCGCGCCGCCACTGGTAACCGGACCGGCGCAAGCCGTCACCGTGCCGTTCCCGCCCGAGCATGAGTAGTTCGCCGTCACGGGCTCATCGAGGCCGTAGTCGGTGTCGGTAGGCGAATTGACCCTGATGACCAGCGGCGGCACCGGCGTCGGCGTCGCCGTCGGGAGCGTAGTCGCCGTCGCGGCCGGCGGCGCGATAGTCGGCGTGGACTCGACCGCGATCGTCGCCGTCGGCGCGGGTGTCGCGGTCGCCACTGGCGTGAAAGTTGGCGCGGGTGTCGCGGTCTGAGTGGGTATCGCCGTGGGCGTCGGCGTCGGCGCGAGCGTCGGAGTGGGAGTCGATGACGCGGTTGGCGCTGCGCTCGGCGTGGCAGTCGCCGTCAAGCTGGCGGTCGGAGCCTGGCTGGCGGTTGGCGATGGAGTCACGGTCGGAACGGGACTGGGAGTCGGCGTCGGCGTTGCGCTTTGAGTCGGCGCTGCTGTGGGTGTCGCTGCGAGCGTGGCCGTCGCGGTCGCGGTAGGAGCTGCGGTCGCGGTTGGAGTCGGCGTGACGGTCGGCGTAGGCGTCACGACGGTTGTGGGCATAGCGGTCGCCGTAGGAGCCGCCGTCGGTGTCGGAGTCGGGCTCGGAGTCTGACTCGGCGTCGGGGCGCGAATCGGGGTCGGGGTTGGAGCTCGGCTGGGTGTCGACGCAGGAATCGGGGTCGGACTGGCGGTCGGGGTTGGTGAAAGCGTTGGGGTCGAGGTGGGAGCAACGGCCGCGGTCGGCGTTGGGCTGGGGGTCGGCGTCGGAGTTCGACTGGGTGTCGGCGCGGGAATCGGGGTCGGACTGGCAGTCGGGGTTGACGAAAGCGTTGGTGTCGATGTGGGAGCGACGGCCGTGGTCGGCGTTGGGCTCGGGGTCGGCGTTGGAATTCGACTGGGCGTCGGCGCGGGAATCGGGGTCGGACTGGCGGTCGGGCTTGGTGAAAGCGTTGGGGTTGCCGAGGGAGCAACGGCCGCGGTCGGCGTTGGGCTCGGGGTCGGGGTCGATATTGGGGTTTGGGTCGCAGTCCTGCTCGGTATGGGCGTGGGCGACGGGGTTGGCGCGGGTGACGGGGTTGAAGACGCCGTCGCGATCGGAGTCGCGGTCGGCGTCGGACTCACGGTCGGAGCCGCAATCGCAGTCGGCGTGGGGGTCGGCGTCGCTGCGAGCGTGGCGGTGGGCGTCGGGGTCGGCGCTGCGCTGGCGGTCGGCGCTGCGCTTGGAGTGGCTGTAGGAACCGGCGTGAAAGTCGCCGGCGCAGTCGCAGTCGGCGAAGCGGTCGCGGTCGGCGCCGGCGTAGGCGTCGGGGTTGCGGTAGGAGCCGTCGTGGCGGTCGGTGTGGGTGTCGGCGTCGCGGTCGGAGCCGGCGTAAATGTCGGCGCCGCAGTCGCGGTCGGAGTCGGCGTTGGCGAAGGCGAAGGCGTTGGCGATGGCGTCGGGCTCGGAGTCTGACTCGGCGTCGGCGTATTCGTAGGCGTCGGCGGAGGAGTTGCCGAGGGCGATGGTGACGGCGTGGGTGTCGGCGTATTGGTGGGGGTCGCCGTCGGAGTCGCGCTCGGAGTTGGTGACGGCGTCGGCGTGACGGTCGGCAGGGCCGCGATCAACCGCGCGATATCAGGCGAGCCCCATCCGGTGGCCTGATCGTAGCCGGTTACGGCCGTGAAACCCGTCACGCCGTTGAAAGAGTTCGAGCCCGAGGTGACGTCGCGCAGCGCGGGACTGCCCGCCGCGCCGAGTTGGTAGATGCGCGCGTTGAGCGTGCCCTGCCGCTCGCTCGCCGCCTGCTGGATCAGCTCAGTAATTCCCGCCCACATCGGTGCCGAGAGGCTCGTTCCCCCGTAACAGCATCCGATCGCCGCCGCGCCATCGGAGTCCATCCCCATGAAGACGCCCGGCAGGTCGGGCGACGCCATCATCGCGACATCGGGGACCTCGCGTTGAGTGACGGAAGGGTCAACGCCGCTCTGAAAGCCGGGCTTGGAGAAAACCTTGCTGGAGCCGCCGCCGGTCGCGTAGCCGGCCTCGTCCCAGACCTGCTCGGCGACCGAGCCTACGTCGTTGTGAGATGAATTGTAGTCGGGAGTGAACTCGGTGCCGCCGACCGAGGTCACCCACGGGTCGGCCGACATCTCGTTTACGTTCTGGCTCGTGCCCACCGCGCACGAATAGGTGCTCGGATCGAAAACCACGCCGGCCGCGCCGGAGTCGCCGGCGGAGACGAACACCGATTGTCCCTGCGCAGCGGCCCGCGCGAAGAGCGGATCGAGCACCCCGGTGAAATAGCTGTCGGATGCGCCGCAAATGGAAAAGCTGATACTGATTGCCGAGCAGGCATTGTCGCCGACCGCCTGCCCGATCGCGTCGGAAAGGGGATCGACTATGTAGTCGGACGGATTGCCGATGTAGACGCGAATCGGCGTCGCGGGCGCGACCGCATGGGCCCATTCGATATCCAGCAGCGCCTCGGCCTCGTCGCCGGTCTGGCCGGGATCGGCGGTCGGAAAACGGTTGGTGATGCTCGGGGCGGCGTCGCTGGAAAGGAACGTGCTGTCGAACAGCGCGACCGAGCTGGTCAGGTAGTTGGAGTCCTCGACCAGCGCGATGCAATCCGAGTTCTTGCCGGTGATTCCGCCGCTCAGCACCGGCGATTCGTCGTAAAACGTGTACAGGTCAGACGGTCCGAAGGCGGCGACACCGCCGAAGAGAACCTCGGGCTGCGTTTTGGCGGGGCGAGCGATTTCTCCCGCATCCTCGAACAGCGCGGCCAGCTCGAACGACGGCATCACGGGCGCGTGGCCGGCACCTGCGACGGGCTCAAGATGCGCCCGGTCCGGACGCGTCTGGAAGGCGGCAATGCTGGCGCTTAGATTGTCCAGTCCTTCGACGTGCGCGATAACTCCGTCGAAGCGGGCGGGAATCAACGGCTCCTGCAGATTACCGAACGATCGTCCGTCGGCAGACGCCACGATCGTGACCTGAAAAGCGCGCTCGGCCTGCAACACCGAGCCGGCGGCGCGGATGTAGCGGCGCGGCAAATCGGCGGAAGTGATGGTGAGCCCCTGCCCTAGCAGCCAGGCCTCGACCGCCTTGAAGTCGGCCTCGCGGGGCCCGAAGCGGGCGGCGAACTCCGCCGGCGTGAGCCATCTATGATACCGCGGCGAGCCCGGATCCTGCTGCTCGTGCAGCAGCGTGGCGAGGCCGGCGCGATCGCGCGGCGCAAGGATCACTTGCAAATCGAGCGGTTTGCCGCCGGAGCTTCGAGGGTCGAAGCCAGGCTGCCGACTGCGTGCGGCGCATTCCCGCGCAGCCTGACGGTTTGCCCGCTCGCCGCGTCCGCCAGCAGACAGATCAAGGCCGCCGCGGAGGCGCACAGCCGGGCGCTCCTCAGCGCTCGCGCGGTAATCGAATCGCAGCGCACACGATCATCCCCTCAGCCCAGGTCTTTAACTAAATGTATGGAAAATATAACACTTAGGCTAGAGGGTGTTTGGGCGGGACGGCACAGCATCCCCTGCCGATCCGAAATAGCGCCGGCCGCCGGGGGGCGGCCCGCCGGCCGCGACCGGCGAGACGCCGGTCCTACTTCGGATCAGGAGAAGATGCCGAATCCGCGAGCGGATGAGGTGTCTGCCTCTACCGATGATCGATCAAAGCATTCGCCGATTCTCGGAATGCCGGCCGAGCCCGTCCCGTCGCCGCCGAGACTATTGCTCCGAAGCCCGGCGGCGGCTTCCTAGACCAGCCGCGAGGGCACACGCGTGAAGCGGCGTTTGAGCCTCAGGAACGGCGTCTCCAGCCATCGATACGAAGCCGCGGCGAGGCCGAGCGTCAGCGCGATGCTCACCGCGAAGTATAGAAGCTCCAATGAGAGCTGATCCCAGCCCCGGTGGAAACAAATCAGGCCCAGCAACCTGCCGATTGCGATCGCAAACGGGTGATAGACATACAGGCCGTAAGAAATCTTGCCCATATACATCATCGGCCGGTTCAACAGGATGGCCGGACCGCTTTGCCGGACGCCCAGAGCGGAAATCAGAATAGCGCCACATCCCAACACCCCCGCGGGGTAGCTGATCAGAACCTGGATGAGAGTTGAGGCGCCCCACGGAAAACCGAAGCGGCAGGTAAGCAGCCAGCTCGCTACGCCGGCGGCAAACAGGCCGGCACGCGTCATCCGGCCCAGATTTGCCAGGAACGTCGCGCGGTATGGCCGCGAGCAGGATTCCGATCGCGATTGGGTCCAGCCGGGTCAGCGTGTTGTACCAGCTCGCCATGGGGGGAAGGCCCATCCGCCACGACACGATTCGCGCCAGCGTGGCCAGCGCGAGCAACCCTATCGCGGCCCGCACCAACCCTCGCCTCGATGCACGCCGCACGACCAACGGCCAGAACAGGTAGAATTGCTCTTCGACCGAGATGCTCCAGAGCGGGTCGATGACTGAAAGCGGCGGTCCCAGCACCGCCATCGCGAGGTTTCCAACCAGTAGAAAGCAGGCGGCCAAATAGACGGCCCGGACCGGGAAGAGCCTCGGCAAGACGATCGACAGCACGAGCGCGAAGATCAGAAAGAAGAAATACAGCGGCCAGATTCTCAGCATTCGCCGGACGTAGAAAGCCTTCACGTCGATCGTTCCGGTTCTTGCCCGCTCTCTGAGCAACAGCTCGGTGATCAGGTACGAGCTGAGCACGAAGAAGAGATCGACCCCGAACGATCCCGCAAGAAAGTATGCGGCTGTGGCCGGACTCTCGGGAGCGGCTGGTGATCGCGGGAACGACCGGGAAAGATGAAAGACGAAAACGCTCAGGAATGCGAAACATCGGATGACGTCCAGCTCGGGAAGATAAAAACGCTCCGCCTGCTCCGCGCGTCCCAACTCCGACATGCTCCCGGCGATGACCAGATGCTTCCGAATCTAAGGCGCTGTTGTAGACCGAACGGCCTCCCTCGGCAAGCCCGGTTTTGGTCGAGCCCGTTGATTGAAATTGTTCAGGCCCCTAGCTTCTCGCGGGATTTGAAACGACTTATTCGCCTGCCGACGGATCGTACAACTCTGCGGTGTTGAGAACGGTGAAGGAGGTCTCGGCGGGGCCATACCCCCCGCCGGTCAAGAGGACCTGGCCGTTCGGGAGCAGGGTCGCCGCGTGCAAAACGCGAGGAGTTGTCATCGTGGCGGTCAGGGCCGTGAAGGCCTGCGCCTCGGGGTCGTACAATTCCGCAGTGTTGAGAACGGTGAGGGCGCTCGGGGAGACTACTCGCCCCCCGCCGGTCAAGAGGACCTGGCCGCTGGGGAGTAGGGTCGCGGTGTGGCCGTCACGAGCTGTTGTCATCCTGGCAGTCAGGGCCGTGAAGGTCTGTTCAACGGGGTCATACACTTCTGCACTTTTGAGTATAGTGTTTTGCTTGTGGACACGGTCCGCGCCCCCGGTCAGGAGGACCAGGCCGTTGGGGAGCAGGGTCGCTGTGTGGTCCTCACGAGCAGTCGTCATCGTGGCGCTGAGGGCCGTGAAGGTGTTGGCCTCGGGGTCGTACAACTCTGCGCTGTTGAGAGAGCCGTCGTTATCAAACCCTCCGGTCAAGAGGACTTGGCCGTCGGCGAGCAGGGTCGCCGTGTGACCACCACGACCAGTCGTCAATTTGGCGGTGAGGGCGGTGAAGGTCTGGGTCTCGGGGTCGTAGAACTCCGCAGTCCGGAGACCGTTGCCGTTGGGATCAGGCGACCCGCCAGTAATGAGGACCTGGCCGCTGAGGAGCAGGGTCGCCGTGTGGAAATTACGCGCGGCCCTCATCCTTGCGCTGAGGGCCGTGAAGGTATTGGCCGTGGGGTCGTACAGCTCCGCGGTGTTGAGAGCAGCGCCGAAGATATTATCGAACCCACCGGTCAAGAGGACCTGGCCGTCAGGGAGAAGCGTCGCCGTGTGACCGGCACGAGCGGTTCTCATCCTGGCGGTGAGAGCCGTGAAAGGTTCCAACTTCGTCCCGGAAAGGCGTACAGTCTGAGGGCTGTTCGACGCGTTATCCTTGATTGTCAGCGTGCCGGTAACCTTGGCCCCCTTGGCAGCGGTGGGGCTGAAAGTCACCGCGACGTCGCAAGCATCGCCGCTGGCCAGAGTACCCAAGCAAGTTTGGGCGGCCGAGAATCCGGCTCCGGTGGGGGCGGCGGTGATTTTGGTTATGTCGATTGCGACCGCGCTGGCATTGCTGAGACTCGCCGACATTTGGCTGGACGTGCCCACTTGGGTTACGGGGAAGGCGAGCGATCTCGGCGCGACGGTCAGTTTGCCTTGCGCGGCTTTATCAGGAGCGTCCGAAGCGCTCGAGCCTGCCAGGGCCGTCCCAAACAGCAGGAGGCTAACGACGAGCGACACTGTGCCTGCAAGTTTAGGGTGCCCAGACTGCACGCCCAGGTTTAGAGATGATTTCGCCGGAATTCCCGTTTTGAGTCCCCGATTGCGGCTCCTCTTATAGACACGACAGCCTCCCTGCGCAAGCTTTAGGCCGCTTTCCCTCCGCGGCCTAATTTCCAATTTGACGGGTCGGGCGTCCTATTTTCCGTTTGCAAACCGCCTGGTGTCGGTGCGACTATGACGAGCGCTGAAAGGGGTCCACATAGAAAATCCCGCCCAAGCGACGCAAGGAGAGATCCAAATGCCGATCATGAAGGCGAAGCCGTTCCCATACACTTTCGATAGGGATCATATCGCGCTGATCTGCATCGACATGCAGCGCGACTTCTGCGAAAAAGGCGGCTACGCCGATCTGCTGAAACTCGATATCAGTCAACTCCACAAGGGTTGCATTCCTGTCATTGCCGCATTGCAAGCCGCCTTCAGATAAGGCACAGCTTCCCCTTATCCATACGAAGGAGTGCCACCAGCCGGACCTTTCCGATTGTCCCGCTACGAAGCGTGAGCGCGGGAACCCGCCATGGAAGATCGGAATGGAAGGGCCGATGGGGCGGCTTCTTATCGACGGGTCAAAGAGCTCGGGATTCATCGACCAGTGCATGCCGTTGCCCGGCGAGCTGGTGATCGCCAAACCAGGCAAGGACGCCTTCTACGCCACCCCGTTGAATGACTATCTCCACCGCCGGGGCATCACCAACCTGATCATCACGGGGTGCACGACCGAGGTGTGCGTGCAGACCACTATGCGCGCTGCTAACGACCGGGGTTACGACTGCCTGTTAGTGGCGGATGGCACGGGAAGCTACTTCCCGCCCTACAGAGACTCAGTGCTCGAGCAGGTTGCGTCTCAGGGGGGCATCATCGGCTGGACTGCATTCTCAAAGGAGATCATCGAAACCTTAGCCCAAGGGTGGCCGTAAACCGAGATCTCGGTTGTGCATCGCGAAAATTCTGTCCGGGGTAAAGAGGTTTAGACGTACTTTGGCAGGCGGACTGTGCGGGGCGTGTAGCCTCGGGTTTCACTGCCAGCGCCGCAACGCAATCTTTTCACGTCAATAGACTTGACCGAATTTGACGGGCCGGGTGTCCTATTTTCCCTTGAGGCGCGGATCGTCGGTCGCGATGCAATGGGCACGATAGAAGCGAGTCATCTGATTGAACGCAGTCCGCTTCTCAAGGAGCGGCGAGGTTCCCGACTTGGCCCGCTGGTGCTCGTCCAATTGCTGGCGATAGAGCGAATCTTTTTCGCGTTCGCAGTCGGGCTGCGAATTGAAACTTCCCTGCCTGGTCCAGCTCGACAGCGGCGCGCTGAAATCGTACAGGCCCGACGGCGATTTGGACGCGACGGGGTGGTTAAGCACGCCGCCGCGATACGGCGCGAGCAGCAAATACCAACCCGCGGTCACCAGCGCGCCGGCATGGCGGAGCTTCATGCCGGCGTTGTAGCGCGAGGCCGAGAGAAACGAAAGGCCGAGCTTTTGGCCGGCCCCTTTCAAAGTCGGCTCAGTTCCCTTTCGCCGGGATCGACGGATCGCTCGGCATCGGTATAATGGAACGAAACGATCCGGGTTGAGGTCCAGGAGCAGGCGGCGGCGCACGCCATCAATCCAAGATCACGGTCAGGATTACGGTCGCGGCCAAAGTCGCCTGAATCGACCCACAGCTTTTACGGTCTCGCTTCCAGAATCAGGTTGAATGGCGTTTGGGTGGCGCGCCGGAAGCGGCGGAATCCCCCCGCCGTGACGACCTCGCGAAGCCGCGCTTCCCCCGCCTGCGTGCCGAGCGCAAGGCCCACCTCCTGTGCCAGCGATGCGGGCGTACAGATCATCGTCGACGCAGCGTAGAAGATCCGGCCCACCGGATTAAGGTTGTCCTCGACGCGATCGCCTGCGAACGGCTCGACGATCATCCAGGTCCCATCGCGATCCAGCGTTTCGAGCACGTGGGCGGAAGCTCCGACCGGATCGCCCATGTCGTGCAGGCAGTCAAAGAATGCGACCAGATCGTAACGCCCCGGATAGTCCTTGGCCCTCGCCTGCTGGAAGCTCACGCGTTCGCCAACGCCCGCCTCGCGCGCCGCTTCACGGGCACGCTCGATCGACGGCCCGTGATAGTCGAACCCGCTGAGGGACGATTTGGGAAACGCCTGGGCCATCAGAATCGTCGAGGCGCCGTGACCGCATCCCACGTCCGCAACCCGCGCGCCGCGCTCCAGCTTGTCCTTCACGCCCTCGAGGGCGGGGATCCATTCTGGACCAGACGGGCGGCGTATCCGGGACGGAAGAAGCGCTCGGTGCCGCGGAACAGGCAGGCGTTTCGCTCATGCCATCCAATTCCGGCTCCGCTTTTGAACGCCGCGCTGACCTTGGGCTCGTCGAGGAAAGCGGAACTTGCGACTTCGAAAGCTCCGGGGAAAAACGCCGGCCCGCCCTCGTCCGCGAACACCATCCGCTGCTCGGGCGTCAGCGAGTAACGCGCGGTGCCTGCCTCCAGCGTGATATACCCGGCCGCGGCCTGAGCGGCCAGCCACTCTCGCACGTAGCGCTCGGCGGTTCCGGTCTTGCCGGCAAGTTCCGTGGAGGTCATTGCGCCGTGCTCGGCAAGCGCCTTGTAAAGCCCGAGCTTGTCGCCAACGATTACCAGCGCGCCCCCGATCATGGCGCCTACGTCACCGACCATCTTCTGAACGAGTTCGTTGAGCTTCGATTCGTCAAGGGGCATGGCGCACCTCCATGGTTGCAGTGTCCGGCTTTGCCGCAGCTCCGCACGGCACCGCCGCGCTCATCTATACCGCAGCGAGATCGTGAAGACTATCTTAATTTTAGCCCGGTTTTTTGGCTTGCAGCACCGCCGAGAGCAGCCGGCAGGCGCCTCGTGCCGGCGCTGTAGCGCGAGGCCGAGAAAGCGAAAGACCGGTCAATGCCAGGTGCTGTCCTGATTCGGGGACGATTGTCGTAGTTCGACGGGCCGCTGCCGGCCCGGCACGCGGCGGTTCAGACTGATCGTCGGGCGCGGCAGGAAGGGAACGAATAATGCCGCGCTGGGCTGCATGGGATTTACAGCGCTGACTTATGGACAGCACCCTTGAACTGCCTGTGGATTTCCGGCTTTCAGCGGGATTGCCGAGGGCCATCGCGACGAGACATGCTACCAACGTTGGCCATGTTCCTCCTGCCAAAGTGGTCCAACCGAAGGAGGTGGGCGAGAGCGCTCTCGCCCCACCTCCCGAAAATCATGCGATTGTCCTAATTTCCCGCCTCGGTTGCCCTAATTCGGGCAGTGCCCAATCCAAGGTGAGGCAGAAATCAGAGCGCGTAATATCCAAGCGCGCATATAACCAACGAAGCACACCGGTCGTCAGCGAGGGTTCGGGAGGCCCGTTGTGTGCGGGATTCAGCAGGCTGTGACGACGGATAAGAAGCCGCGCTTATTGCGCTGGTGGGTCGCCCGAGTAAGAGCCCCGCAGCGTGAGATTGCCGCTCGCGTTTGTACCGGCTTTTCCGGAGATGAGGCCGCTTATTACAGCCCCAACCCCGCTGTTCTGGTCGGTGATGCTAAAGCCGCCAGTCACCTTGGATCCGCACTGAAGCATAATCGCATCGCCGGTTTGAATATAAGTGCCGTTCATGATGTTGGCTTGCACAGAAGCAAAAATCGGCAAACAGCCACCGAGGGTATCGTCAATATCCTCCGTCGCGTTGACTACAATCTCCCCTTTTCCATAGTGGCGCTCGAAGACGGTGCCGCTGAACGCCACGCAATTGCAAATGCCGCTGGCACATTGGCTATCGAAGGCGTCGTCTCCGCACGGTACGTAGGACGAAACGCTGGTGGAGGTGACTGAAAAGGTAGCCGAGAGCTTGGCCGCGAGAGCGACGCGTCCGACCAGAAGAAACGCGACGACAAATGCGGACGAAAATAGTGCCTTGATTTCAGGGCACCTCTCAACTGACCGCTAGCAGGGTCGGCGGAAAATGTCAAAGAGCCGCCCCCCTCACGAAACGCTGCGCGCCTGCGATGGCGTTGGGCGTGACCGACCACATTTGGAGCGTCGCGGAGCTTGTGAGCGCCGCTCTGGAGCCGTCAGACGTGCCGCCGTTGCCGCGTCCGACGCAGCCAACGACGCTCAGGCCCGGACACATGCCGTTCAAGCCCCACGTGATATTGGGCGGGAACGGGAAACTGCGACCGAAACGCTAACAGCCAAGGCCGATTTTGATGTACATAAAACCGGATGAGACGTGCGCGTTTCTTGATCCCGATTGCGTTGGTATTGGCTCTAAGCGCCGCAAGAAATGCTGGCGCGCTATCGCCCGATGCCCAAAAGAGCGAGTCGCTCCAAAGTCCAACCCCAGCCATGATTCAGGATGCATATAGCCATTTGCACGAAACCCGCCCCGCAGACATTCACGCAAAAAACGCTGAATCGCCGCTCCCGATCCAGCCAAAGATTACAGCCGAGCCCCAAGAGACCAAGACCACATACCAGACAAATCACGCCATAAAATTTGTCACGGAGCCCGACACGACCTTGGACTACTTCACCGCCGCTCTCGTGATAGTCGGCTTCATTCAAGCGTGGGTTTTGCGAAGCACCCTTATTATCTCTAGAGCCTCTGAGCGTGCTTACATTATGGTAAAATGCGAAAACGCAGCAGGAATTGCGGTTGGCGATAAACCGCGTGCAGTTATAGTTCTGAAGAATTTTGGCAAGACCCCAGCCTATCGCTTGCAGCATCAAAGCCAGATCAGTTTCGCGGTCTATCCTATGTCGGATGACTACACGTTGCCGAAACTGCGCGGCCTCAAGTCGCGAGAGATGACCATCACGCCGCAAATTGATTATGGGAATCCGGTAGTCGCCTCGAAGCCCCTTACGCAGGAACATTTCGACGAAATAGAGGCCCACGATGGGCGTCTGTTCATTTATGGCACCGTTACCTACCGTACACTTGGCGCTTGGCGATACACGAACTTCGCATTCTTTCATCTGGGTAATCAGATATTCATGATGGCCCCGGTCGGGAACGACGCTAACTAGGCCGCTCACAATAACGGGTATCAACGTCAGCGACCACGCGATGAAGCCCGCTGGGCGCCGGCGAATTAATGGCGGTTCGTCGCCATCCGCCGACGCGAGTGTCTTAATTTGCGGAGCGCGGTTTCTTAACTTAGACAGTATCCGGCGTTTGACACTACGCGAAAGCTTGGTGGATATTTGAGACCATGCGGCTAAGGCCCATATCGGATTGGCGGGAGAGGGTGCAACATTCACCGGATTATCTTGTGTTTGTGACCGCTTCTCTCTTGTGGTTGTTCTGCTCGATCAGTGTGCTTCGTGGAAGTAGCCTCGACTTCCCTTGGTGTCTCGTCGAGGGGCCATGGGATTATTGGACCGTCGTAGCGCATGCGTGGTATTTTTTGCTCGCAGGGATTGCGGGGCTTGCAGCAATCATTCTAGATATCGTTATTGATGATGACCCGTTTCCCAGCCGTTAGCGTCGCAAAGTAAGCCACTCGCTTCCTGAAATTCAGACACTCAGCCGCGAATTAAGCCAGTACCCGGCCGCATCCCCCCGGTGGTGCGGGGCGGGATTTTCAATCAGAATTGGAAGATTGTGCGAGCGGTGGGACACGAGCAGGCTGCGCCTGCGGCCGAGGCCGTGGCGCGGCGGCGGATCATGATTGTCGCGGGCGAGGCTTCGGGCGACCTGCACGGGTCCGACCTTGCAGCGCAGATTCTGGCGCGTGCGCCGGCGGCTGAAATCTTCGGCATTGCGGGATCCAGGATGCGCGCGGCGGGCGTGCAGGCGCTCTTTCGGACCGAGGACATCCATGGGATGGGTATCGCCGAACTGGCCACGACGATCACCGCGACTATCCGCAAGCTGTTCGCGCTGCGCGCGATCCTGTGCAGCGAGGACGCCCCCGACCTGCTGATCCTGATCGATTTCGCCGAGTTCAACATGGTGCTGGCCGGGATGGCGAAGCGGGCCGGCGTGCCGGTTTTGTACTACATCACGCCGCAGGTCTGGGCGTGGCGGCGGGGCCGGATCTCCAAACTGATCGAGCGCGCCGACCGGCTGGCGGTGGTGCTCCCGTTCGAGCAGCATCTGTTCGCCCGCGCCGGCGAGCGGGTCGCCTTCGTGGGCCATCCCCTGCTCGATCGCGTGACCGCGGCGCGCCCGCGCGCCGAGACCCTGACCCGTCACGGCTTGACGCCCGACTCCCGCCTGCTCGCGATTCTGCCCGGCAGCCGCCGCGCCGAAATCCGCTATCTGCTGCGACCGATGGTCGCTGCGGCGCGGGTGCTGTGCGGCGATCACAATCTCGTGCCGGTGATCGCGCTGGCGCCGACGCTCACCCCGGCCGAGCTCGAACGCGAGGGCCGGACGGCGCTGGACGGTATCCGTATAATCGAGGGCGACACATATAGTATCGTTGCGGCCAGCGAAGCCGCGCTGGTGGCCTCGGGCACTGCGACGCTGGAGACCGCCTTGCTCGGCTGTCCGATGGTGATAGCCTACAAGGCGGCGCGACTCACCTGGGCGCTGGGGCGGATGCTGGTCAGCGGAGTCGATTACATCGGGATGCCGAATATCCTGGCGGGCCGGTCGATCGTGCCCGAGCTGATGCAGCGGCAAGTCACCGAACAAAACCTGGTGCGGGCGGCGGAACCGCTGCTGAGCGGGCGTATCCGCGCCGAAACGGTCGCCCAGTTGCGCGCGCTGCGCGAGCAGCTTGGCGCGCCGGGCGCCGCGGCGCGGGTGGCCGCTATCGCACTCGAGATGATGAAGGTGCAAGCAACCGCATGACGATCGTACCCCCGCTCTACCGGCGCATGCTCGGCTACCTGCGGCGCTATCTGTTTCCCTACGTCGCGCTGCTTTCCGCCGCGATGCTGGTATTGAGTGCGACCAACGGCGCAATTCCGTTTCTGGTCAAGGGCTTCGTCAACGAGATGCAAGGCGCAAAGCTCGCGACGCTGAAGGTGCTCTCGCTCGAAGTGCTGGCGCTGTTCGTGATGCGGGCGGTGATGAACTTCGTGTGCGATTACTTGACCGCTTACGTAGGCGGCAAGCTCACGCTCGATATCCGGGCGGACCTCAACGACCATCTGCAGCGGATGCCGCTGTCGTTCTTCAATCGCACTCCCACCGGAGTGATCCTCTCGCGCGTGATCAACGATGTCGGCATGATCTCGGTCGCGACCACCGACGGAATTTTCTCGATCATCGGCGACGGCGCGACGCTGCTGGCGCTGCTGGCCGGCGCGTTCTACCTCGATTGGCAACTGGCGCTGATCGCGTTCGTGGTGTTTCCCGTCGCGGTGCTGCCGGTGGTGCGCTTCTCCAAGCAGATGCGCAAGATGACCAAGCGCCAGCAAACCCAGATCGGCGGCCTGACGGTCGTGCTCCAGGAAACTTTCCAGGGTAATCGAGTGGTCAAGGCCTTCGGGATGGAAGAGTACGAGCGGCGTCGCTTCAACGCCGAGTTGCGCCGGCTGTTCCGAATCGGGATGCGCGTTGCGCGGATTAAAGCGCTTACCAGCCCGATGATCGAAGTGCTCGGCGCCGCGGCGACGGTCGGCATCTTGTGGCTCGGCGCCTCCTCGGTCGCGGCCGGCACGCGCAGCCTCGGCACCTTCGGTGCGTTCATCGCGGCGATGCTGATCGTATACCGGCCGTTCAAGAGCCTGAGCAGTACCAACAACAAGGTCCAGCAGGGACTGGTCGCGGCCGAGCGCGTGTTCGAAATGATGGACGAGCCCACCGACGTTCCCGACGCGCCCGGCGCGATCGAGTTGCCGCCGGGGCGGCATAGCGTGGAGTTCGAGCGGGTGAGCTTCCGCTACGGCAGCAATCCGCCGGTGCTGCGCGATATCAATCTCAAGATCGGCGCGGGCGAGGTCGTCGCGCTGGTCGGGATGAGCGGCGGCGGCAAGTCGACGCTCGCCGATCTAATCCCGCGCTTCTACGACGTGAACGAAGGGCGCATCACGATTGATGCCATCGATATCCGGCGCTTCACGCTCGCCTCGCTGCGCGCAAGCGTGGGCCTGGTGACGCAGCATACGTTCCTCTTCAACGACACGGTCCGCGCCAATATCGCCTACGGCAGCATCGAGAAGGGGCTCGACCAGATCGTCGCCGCGGCGAAGCTGGCCAACGCGCACGACTTTATTTCGCGGCTGCCGGAGGGCTATGACACGGTGGTCGGCGAGCTCGGCGTGCGGATGTCGGGCGGCGAGCGCCAGCGGATCGCGATCGCGCGCGCGCTGCTCAAGAACGCGCCGATCCTGATTCTCGATGAAGCCACTTCGTCGCTCGACTCGGAGGCCGAACGCCAGGTCCAGGAGGCGCTCGAGCATCTGATCGAGAACCGCACCACGCTGGTGATCGCCCATCGCTTGTCCACCGTGCGCCGCGCCGATCGTATCGCCGTAATAGTTCACGGCCGAATCGTGGAGGAAGGCACCCACGACGAGCTGATCGCGTTGGGGCAGGAGTATCGCAAGCTTCACGATTTGCAGTTCATGGCGCCCGCCGAACTCGCCGCCAACGCGGAGTTGCTCAGTTAGCGGCGCGCGGCGGCGCGAACCTGCCGGGTGCTCAGACAGCTCTACAACGCGCTATGGTATCCGGCGCTGCCGATCGCGCTTTACTTCTCGGGCGGCAATCGCGGCGATAATCGGCGCGAGCGGCTGGGCCGAGTTGAGCCTCCCGCGGAGCCTGCAGCCAGCGGTCCGCGAATCTGGCTGCATGCATCCTCGGTCGGTGAAATCGAAGGCGCGCGGCCGGTGGTCCTGGGACTGATGCGCGAGTTGCCCAATTCGTTCCTGGCCGTCACCACGATGACCGAGGCCGGGCGCGACGCAGCGCGCCGGCGGATTCCCGCAGCGCATCGCTATGCGCTCGCGCCGCTGGATTCGCCGCGCGTGGTCAGGCGATTTCTCGACTCGATTCGGCCGACGACCGTGCTGATCGCAGAAACCGAGCTGTGGCCCAACTACTTTTTCGAGGCGCATCGCTCGGGCGCCAAGGTCGCGATCTTGAACGGCCATATCTCGGCGCGATCGCTCACTCGCTATCAATGGGTGCAGCCGCTTTTCGCCCAGGCGCTGGGCGACGTTGATCTGATCCTCGCCCAGACCAAGGACGACGCTGCGCGCTACCGGCAGCTTGGCGCGCCGGGCGATCGAATCGTCGTAGCTGGCAATTCCAAGTATGACCTCGAAAGCTGCTCCGCCCGCGCTGCATTGCGGCCCGAGCTCGACGCCTTCGCCGCGCGGAGACCGCTGCTGGTTGCGGGATCGACCGCGCCGGGCGAAGAGCAAATCGTGATCGAGGCTTACTCGATTCTGTTGCGAAGCTGCCCCGATTTGGCCCTCGCGATCGCGCCGCGTCATCTGGACCGCGTTCCCGCGGTGGAAGCCACGCTCCGGAGCGCCGGACTCGAGTACGTCAACGCGACCACGCTCCGCATCGACGGATCGACGGCGCCGCGCGTGCTGATTCTCGACACGATGGGCGAGCTGCGCGCGCTCTATCGCCACGCGACGGTCGCGTTCGTCGGCGGCAGCATCGCGCCCGGACGCGGCGGTCAGAGTGTTGCGGAACCGGCGGCAGTCGCGGTGCCGGTGCTGGTCGGTCCCTTCCACCAATCGCATCAGCAGTTGGTCTCGGCGTTGGTCGCCGGCGGCGGCGCTCGGATCATCAACGACGCCGACGAGCTGGCCGCGGCCTGCTCGCCCCTGCTGGCCGATGAATCAAAGCGTCGCGCCGCCGGAAAAAACGCGCGCGCCGCGCTCGACCGGATGGCGGGCAGCACGGCGCTCAGCTTGATGCGTCTGCGGGCGCTGGCTAGCCTTTCGTGATGCTCGGTCGCTCGGCGGTTCGCAAGCGTCCCTTCGTTGAAAGACTCTGGCGCGAGCACCTGCGATGGTACGAAACCGGATTGTGGCTGCCGAGCGTGCCGGCGGCGGCGCTATATGCGGGCGCGCTTAAGATGCGCTCCGCGTTCTGGAGGTTGATGCACCAGCGTCCCGGCCTGCCGACGATCAGCGTGGGCAATCTCACCGTCGGCGGAAGCGGCAAGACGCCTTTTACGATCTTCCTGGCTCAAAAGCTCGCCGAGCGTGGCGCGCGGGTTGGAATCGTGAGCCGGGGCTACCGGGGACGGCTGGCGAGCGGCCGCGCCGCGCTGGTCTCCGACGGTCATCAGATCCTGCTCACTCCCGCGCACGCCGGTGACGAGCCGGTGATGATGGCGCGCCAGTTCGGCGGCCCGATCGCGGTCGCACGCCGCCGGATCGATGGCATCAAGCTGCTCCAACGGAGCGCGCCGGTCGACGCGATCGTGCTCGACGACGCCTTTCAGCATATCCGCCTCACCCGCGATTTCGACATTCTGTTGGTGAACACCGAGCGCGGGCTGGGCAACGGATGGCTGCTGCCGGCGGGACCGATGCGCGAGCCGCTCAGCGCCGCGCGCCGGGCCAACGCCGTGGTCCTGATCGGGCGCGATCAGGCCGCTGATTCGCTGACCCCGGCGCAGCGCGCGAAGCTCGAGCAGCCGAACCTGTTTCACGCCACGCTTCGCCCGCGATGCCTCGTGCACGCCGAAATGGGACGCTGGCATGAGACCCCGCTCGCGATCGTGGGGCGGCGCGTGCTCGCAGTCAGCGGCCTGGCCGACGCCAATACTTTCTATGCGATGCTCCGCGAGCACGACGCGGAGCTAGCCGGCGTGCTCGAATATCCGGACCATCACCAGTACACCGCCGCCGATTGGCAGACGATTTCGGACGCCGCGCGCCACGCCGAGATGGTGCTCACTACCGAAAAGGATCTGGTCAAGCTCGACCGATTTCCGTTTCCGCGCGATTCGCTATACGCTTTGCGGCTCGAAGTCGCGATGGACGAGAAAGCCAGCGCGCGGCTGATCGACATGATCGCCGGCGCCATGATAGTCGGCGGCGGGCATCTTGCCCGCAAAGCCGTGCCCGCGTGATCCGCTCTTTAGAAGGAGGTTCGTACAATGGCCGTCAGTCAAGACCTGCTCGATATCCTGGCCTGCCCGAAGTGCAAGGGGAACTTGCGCTTAACCGACAAGCAGGACGGACTCATCTGTGACGCCTGCAAGCTGCTGTATCAGATCAAAGACGACATTCCGATCATGCTGATCGACGAAGCCCAGCCGTTGAAGTGACTCGCCCGATTTCGCCCGCGATGATCCCGCGCGCCGCCCCGGCTCCGGATCCCGACCTGACGACACTCAGGTTCGGCAGGCGGGTGCTGTATCTGCGCAAATCGCTGGCGGCCCTCGCCCCTGCGATCGTGGCCGCGCTCGGCGACCTGACCGCCTCGCCGCGCGCCGGCGAGGGTAATCGCGCCAGCGCCTATCGCCTCGCGATAGCGGGCGCGCCCGAGATGGTCGCGCGCGCGGCCCGCCGCGGCGGACTGATGCGAATGGTCTTCACCGGCCTCTATGTCGGCGTCAATCCAAGGCCGCTGCGCGAACTTAAAGTAACGCTCGAGGCGCGGCGGAGGGGCATCCCGGTCGCCGACCCGATGGGCGCGATGGTCGAGTGGGTGGCGCCGATGCTGTACCGCGGCTTCTTTCTGACCCGCGCGATTCCTGGCATGACGCTGTGGGAGTTGTTGCGCACCGACCAGGACCCGCTGGTAAGAAGCCATGTGCTGGAGCAGGCCCGTCTAGCGATTCAGACCATGCAGGCGCGCGGCCTGTTTCACGCCGACTTGAATCTGCACAACCTGTTCGTCACCAAGATCGGCGAAAGCTTCGCCGTGATTATCCTAGACCTAGACAAGGCACAACTGTTCGACCCGCCACTGGCGCCAGGACTTTGCCGCCGGAACTCGGATCGCCTACGCCGTTCCGCCCGCAAGCTGGACCCCGCCGGACGCTTCCTCGACGCCCGCGCGCTCTCGATTCTGGCCTGACCATCGTCGCCCGGCCAGCTGCTCCCCTCGTCTGGGCCAACCTCCGCGCATCTGAGTAGTGGGTCAGCTTGAAGTGACGGGCGTGTGGCGAAGACGAATCACTCCGCGTAGATTGCCCTCGATAGACTCGGGACAGGCGCCCGGGGAGTTTACCCTGCGCGAAGCCCAAGGGCCCGGAGCTGGCGAATTGCTCTGGGCAGCAGCAGGCAACCCTCACCCGGCGCAGCGCCGGCCTCTCCCTGCTCAGGGAGAGGCGCAGACCAGAAATCGCGACGCGATCTTAACTGCCTCTCCCTGACCAGGGAGAGGCGGCGAGCGCGCGTCAAGCGCGCTCGCGGTGAGGGTCGCCCGCTGCCACCGTGAGTCAACAACTCACAAACTCCGAGCCGCAGGCCAGGGATCAACAACGGAATTCTTAAATTGACCCACTACCCGTTTCGGCCAAGTGCGGAAAAAGTCGTGCCGCGTCGGGGTAATCGGCAGAATGGCAGACGCGCCGGACTTAGGATTCTTTTGAGCCGATCCGGCATCGGTCGCTAAAATGCAGAAAAGGCCGTCAAATGAGGGTTTCCTGCGTTTTGAAGAGACCGATAGAGACCCTAAAAACCGATAGTGGTCGGCGGAAGTGGTGACAGTTTGGTGACAGTTTTTGCAACGCGCGGCGCTCGTCAAGCGGGATGCTCGGTTGCGCGAGATTTTGACCGGCGAGAAACCGCGCGGCGACGTGATCGATCTGCGGCCTGCGGCGACGTGGCGGCGCTGAGCGTGCTGCGCTTGCGCGGCGCGGACAACGCGGCGTATCTTCGCGGCGTATCCTGAAGGTTCGTCGGGGCGAGGGGAAAACCGGGCATGAAAATCACCTATATCGTTGTGTCCGCAACGTTGCTTGCTCTCGCGGCCTGCGCTGCGACGACGCCGGGGCCGCAAGTCATGCAGACAACGCAATCGGTGCCGCGAAGCCAAGAAATGCAGGTCGAAAACTTGCAACCGCCGGTGGCGACACCGGGGCCGCAAGTCGCGCAGGGAATGGAATGGATGCAGGGGATGCAGGGAAGACAAAACATGCAAGGCATAGAGGGCGACCAGCCGGTGCCTGGCTCCCCTGCTGGCTACTACCCTGGTTTTGGAATGGGAGTGCAGGATATAAAACGCGACGCATATCGGCAGTGGTACGAGACTAACCGCTCCGCCATCAACGACATTCTCGCCAAAATCCAGCAAATCAAAACGGGCCAGATGCGGTCAGGTTGCGTCGGACGCGACACACATACTTGCGTCGCCACGCTAGCGCAAACATTGGCTGTCACCGACGATTACCTCGTGGATGTGGATAGCCTCTACACTCCAGACAAAGTAGACGTGAACGGCAACGTGCTCTTCGAGCACGCGATCTTCATTACCGGCTTTCTGCCGGGAGTGCGCGACCCCGGAATGACCACGGGTGTGCACCTCGACATTAGGTTGGCCGATAATCGAACCGTGAAATCGGTCGCGGCAGCGCTTCCGGCTGATCCATTCATGGCTACAACGCAAGATGATTACGACAAGACCGGAGCCGAAGAGGTAATCGCCGCGATGACACGCAACGCCTGCCCGAATCTCGGCAAAGCGGAGTTGGCGCGGTTCATCGAGAACCGCGCGAAACCGAAGGCGCGCTTCACTGGCGAGACTACAACATATGACCCCAACGACATTATGACCGCGAACGACAAGCAGACCAAAAATGTTAAATTCTGCGGCCTGACGCTCCAGTTTGATTCCGTTTACGGTAACTCCACCGACCTAGCCAGCCTCAACAATCCTCACGGCGCATTCGGCGGAATGACGATCACCTTTCAGAAGGCGGGTCCAAAACGATGAACAAGCTCGTAGGTATCGTGATCATGTTCCTCGTTGCTTCCGTTACACTCGCATGCGCAGACGATTTCGACGAGATCATCAAGGCGTGCGGTCGTCCAGATCACGACGATTCAAGCCTCTACGATAATCCGCGCCCGCCCATCGTCAGCCGGATCATTGACTACGACGGGTCGGGCGTTCGGTTCGCGTTCGCCCTAGACAGCCTAATTGGGCAAGAGCCAACACCACCTTATTCTTGGATGTGCATTGGGGCGATGACCGGACCTGACAAGAAGGAAGTCCTGCATCCGAGCCAAGCAAGCGAAAAGCTGTCCTCGGAGTGCGCGCGTGCCTACATACGAGCGTTGGCTAGACACGCAACCCATTGACCGGCGAGAATCGCGCGGCGACGTGATCGACTTGCGGCAAGCGGCGGCGTAGAATCTCGCGCAGCGACGATGACTTGCCCGAAGTGCGGTTCAGATACTTTCAGGGGCGCGGTATACGTTCTGCTCGAAATGCGGAGCGCCGGTGTTGCCGGTTCGGCGCGCCGAAGAGGAAAAGTGGTGTGAGGTTTTTATGGGGGTCGAGAAGATCGACAGAATCTGTTACTTGTGCGGGCTACCCGGCGCTGATTCGCGGGACCACGCAGTGGCGCAAGCTTTCTTCAAGTCGCCCCTGCCATCCAACCTGGTTACTTTGCCCGCGCACTACGAGTGCCAGGCGCAGTATTCCGAATCAGAGGACTATGTACGAAACATTCTCGCTGGCATGGCCGACGATGGATCAGTCAACAGTTCGGCTCCGGGTGATGCGGTCACGCGCGCGTTTCGCCGCAACAAACCTCTACGAGAACACGTCGCCAAGGGAATACTTCTGCGTGAAGAGCTTGAAGAAGACTTACCGCCGGATGTTACAGGAGCGATTCAATTTGACCGAAGCCGCTTTTCCCCCGGCCTGAAAAAAACTGTCCGCGCCCTTTGCTTTCACCACACCGGGCGCATCCTGTCTGCCGACACGGTGTTCCGTTGGGGGATTCTCGACCACCCTTCTAAAGTCGATACGGAGTTACAGAAAATGCTCGCAGCATGCAAGCCGGGGCTATGCTATCCAAACACTTTCGAGTCTTCGTACTTGATTGGTACTGCGTTCTCAATGTGGGTTTTGCTGTTCTATGGCTCAAAACCCATCGTGTGTATTTTCCACAATGACTTCCGTGACCTCTCGCACGGTGTACCTAACGGCGGTTCTTGATCCGGTAGTGGCCGATCTTTGGGTCAAGTATACCGCGCCCCGCCTTCGCGCTTGAGCCCGAAGCGCCGGATCAGGCGATGGACCGTGTAACGCGAAACGCCGCTGCTTCTCATTGAGGGCGGGCGGGATGGCGCGCGGGCGCGACAGCCGCAGGATCGGGCTTCGGACGATGCTCCCCTACGCCGCCGATGGTTCGCAATGTCCTGAAAACTACGCCTGTTAACTTACGTGCGGCTTGCGATCCACCTGTTCAACCCGCTCACGCTTGCAAACAGGCTCTTGCGCGACACCCGCCGAACGAAGGGCAGCTTTTCTTGGTTACGAAAGACCCATCGCCGCGAGCGTCGAAGGTCCGCGAGGCGCTGCGATGGGCGGCCGGCGTAAGGCCGCGTTCTCGAAGCTTCCTCGCCAATCCGGCGTGGACCTCGGCATAAGCCACCTTGGACGTCGCCGGCGGAGGCTCAGCTTCGATCAATGCCGCGCTTCGATCCGGCCTCTTCCACAAACCGCCTGATCAGCGCGCTGCTGTCAAAAAAAGTAGTTCATCGCCTGTCCGCGATGATCTCTTCGGAGATCGGACGGCCGGCGATTCTCACTCGCTTGACGCGCCGAACGAGCCCGCGCTCGGGAGCGCTGATTTCTCCCCTGGCGGCCAACGCCGCGATTCGGCCTTCCAGGCTCTTGAGCGCGGAGGTCGCTCGCACCGGCCGGATGACGGCGATCGGCTTCCCGCGCTCGGTCACGATGGCTTCCTGGTCGTTTTTGGCGAGCTTCAAATAAGATGTCAGGTAATTCTTGAGTTCTCTCACTCCGACCCGGACCGCCGCTGGCCGCATGTGGCCACAGTAGCTACATCGAAGCGCACCGATCAATCCCAGCGGCCAGGGGCGCGACAGTTTGACCGGACAAGCGGTCTACCTGCCACCCAAAACGCGTCCGTCGCCGCGAGCGAGCAGAAAAGACTCGGGATTCCTCGCGCGCCAGACAACACAGACGCAGGAGAATGACGTCAGCGCTCAGGATTCCCGCCAAAATGCAGGTCTCAGATCGCCTACGTCGTTCCGCCCACAAGCTGGACCCCGCCGGACGCGTTCTCGACGCCCTCGCGCTTTCGATCCTGGCCTGACCATCCACGCCCGACCCCCTGCTCGTCTCGTTTTCGGCCAGGCCTGCTCGCGTCTGCCAAGCGTGAAAAAAATCGTGCCCCAGCCTGTATAATCGTGCTAACGGTTGTTACGGGGGTGGGAGGTGGCACGCATGATGTCTCTGTACGCCGCGTCATTCGGTCGTCGTGCGCGACTTGGGGGATTGGTGGCCGGAGGCGCGAGTATCGCGCTGATTACGATCGTCGCGATCGCGGGCACGCCGGGCAGCGTCGGGGATACCACCGCTGACGTGGTGCTGGGCCAGGTCGATTTTTCCCACAACATGCTGAACTTCGGCGGCTTGGGGGCGCTGCAAAACCCCCAAGCCGTGGCGATCGACTCTCAGGGCCATCTTTTCGTCGCGGACACCACCAACAATCGCGTCATCGGATGGAAAAGCGTCGCTGCGCTGGCTAACGGCGCGGCCGGAAATATCGTAATCGGCCAGGCCGACGCGTCCTCGAGCTCGTGCAACGGTCTCTGTGCGCCCAATTCGGTTGCGGTCGACGGGATGGGCAACCTCTACGTCGCGACCGGCGTGCAGGTATTCGAGTACAATGCGCCGTTCGGCAGCGGCTTGACCGTCGGGCAACAGCCCAACACTACGTTTGTGCAGCCTTCTCCGCCGTTCCTCAATATCGCCGGACTCGCGGTCGACCCGGCGAACAACCTTTACGTCGCCGACGGCGGGAACAATCGGGTGCTCGAATACAACACGCCACTGTCCGTGACCATGGCGCCCGGCTCTGGCGATACTATCGCCGACCTGGTGTTTGGCCAGGACGGCAGCTTCAGCACCACCGGATGCAACGACGGGACGAACCTGGGTGACGGCAATGGGGTCGGCGCCGACAGCCTGTGCTCTCCCACGGGCGTCGCGGCCGACTCGATGGGAAACCTGTACATCTCCGACAGCGGCAACAATCGCGTACTGGAATACGACACCCCGCTCGCCAAAACCGCAGTGAGCGGATCAGGCGACACCAACGCCGACGCGGTGTTCGGCCAGCAGGGCGCATTCGCCACCGTGTGCGGCACCTCGAATGCGGGCCTGTGCGGGCCGCAGGGAGTCGCGCTGGATGCCGCAGACAATCTCTACGTTGCGGATACGGCCAACAATCGCGTGCTCGAATACAACACGCCGCTGACCAATAACATCAATGTGCCGGGCTCCGGTGACTCGATTGCCGACAACGTGTTCGGCCAGAAAGGCAGCTTCAGCGCGACTGCTTGTAGCGACGGCGCGAACGGCGATCCCGCGCCGAACTCCGCCGGCCTTTGTGCCCCTGCCGGTGTTGTGGCCGATCCCGGCGGCGACCTCCTGGTCGCGGACACGGCCAATAATCGCGCGCTGGAATTCTACACGCCGCTGATGAAGAGCGGCGTGCCCGGCTCCGGCGACCAGACCGCCGACCTCGCCCTGGGGCAGATAGACTTGGCGCACAATATCGTCAACTTCGGCGGCGCCCAGGCGATCGCGCTGACGACCGCTTACGGCACGCTTTTCGCCGGAGCAGCGGTCGATTCAAGCGGCCATCTCTATCTCGCCGATGTGCTGAACAATCGCGTGCTGGGATGGAAGAGCGCCGCGGCCGTGACCAATGCGCTGTCCGCCGATATCGTGATCGGGCAACCCGACGCCTACTCATCGTATTGCACCACCACCCAGACCGGCCTCTGCTTTTGCAGCGCGGGATTGAACAGTCTGTGCTCGGGGACCGGCAAGAACGCCCAGAAGGTCGGCGGCGGCGTCGCGGTCGATGCGGCCGGCAACCTTTATGTCGCCGACACCGGCAACAACCGCGTGCTGGAATTCAGCTCGCCGTTCAACAGCGGCCTGCTCGTCGGCCAAGCGGCCACCCTCGTCTTCGGCCAAGGCGGCAGCTTCACTGCCAACACCTGTACGAGCTCCGCGATCTCTAAAGCGCCCAAGACCAGTTCCGCCGGCCTGTGCGCGCCCACTGGTGTCGCGCTCGATTTGGCGGGCGATCTGTATGCCGCCGATCAGATCAACAACCGCGTGCTGGAATACAACACCCCGCTGGCCAAGACCAGCGTGGCGGGCTCGGGCGATACCAAGCCCGACACGGTATTCGGCCAGCACGGCAGTTTCAGTCTCGATTCGTGCAATGACGGCGTAGCCGCGGGCGACGCGAACGGGTTGGGTCCCGATAGCCTGTGCGGCCCGCAAGGGCTCGCGGTCGACTCGGCGAACAATCTCTACGTTGCCGACCAAATGAACAATCGCGTGCTGGAATACACCGCGCCGCTCGCGAATCCCGCTGCGCCCAATACCACCGCCGCGATCGTGTTTGGCCAGGGCGGAAGCCTCGACGGCAACACGTGCACCACCAGCTCTGCCGGCCTCTGCAGCCCCGGAGCGGTCGCGCTCGATCTGGCCAGCAACGTCTATATCGCTGACACCGGCAACAATCGCGTGCTCGAATTTAACACGCCGCTCACCGCGACTCCGATCGCTGGCTCGGGTAACACGATCGCTGACGACGTGTTCGGACAGGGCGGCAGCTATACGGCCAAACTTTGCAGCGACGGCGTCAGCGGCGATCCCGTGCCGAGCGCCGACGGGCTTTGCGATCCAACTGGTGTCGCAGTTGACCCGTCCGGCGACCTGTTTGTCGCGGACCTGCCCAATAACCGCCTTCTGAAATTCGACCAGCCGCTGGCGCCGATTCCAGGTCCGACCCCATCAGCGGTGCTGACCGCTTCTCCGACACCATCGCCGGTGCCGACCCCATCTCCGACACCATCGGCGGTGCCGACCGCCTCCCCGACACCAACGCCGACCCCGTCGCCCACGCCATCGCCGACTCCTACGCCGAGCCCAACTCCTGCGCCGACGCCGCAACCCAGCGGCAAACTCCAGCTATCGAGCCGAATCCTCAACTTCGGAACCGTCGGGACCGATACCACGCGGGTACTGTCCTTCGTGATCAGGAATGTTGGCAAGGGCACTCTGACCGGCAGCGTCAACGCAAGTTCTCTCCCCGTGGCGATCAGCGTGGTGAGCGGGGGCGGTTCCTTCAGTCTGGCGAAAGGTCACGCCGAGCGGGTAAAGCTGGTGCTCGCACCGACTGCGGCGGGCTCGTTTGCGGGGGAAATTGAGCTCACGAGCAGCGATCCGAAGAACCCGCTGGCCGAGGTCCAGGTCGAGGGCACGGCCAACCCGGGCAAGATCGCGACGCCACACCTGGTCGACTTCGGCAAGGTCAAGATCGGAAAACACTCGACCAGGACCTTCAGCGTGGTCAATCTCGGACCGGGCGTACTGCACGGCCAGGTGGGCACGCTCAGCGTACCGTTCCAGGTGACCGCCGGCGGCGGCTCGACCTTCACGCTACGGTCGGGACACTCGGCCTCGATCAGCGTCACGTTCGCGCCGCTGTCGACCCAGCTGGAAAACGCCACGCTCACGATCACCAGCGATGACCCGGTGCATCCTTCGGTCGGGATTCTGGTGAGCGGCAGCGGCAAGTAGGCGCGGTGGCGCAGCCCATTGATGTGAAAGGCGACGCGCCGATCGCGACCGCAGCTGAAGCGATTGCGCAGAGAGCGAGCGCGTGCGCCTTCGCAACCCCGGCGCTGGTCAAGGTCACGTTCGCGACGCTGCTCATCGCGGCGTTAGCGCACGATGTCCGCGCCTCGAGCGTGGCATTGCAGGGCAATCATCCGACGGTCAGTGTCACGGGCTGGGGACCAGCGGCCGCCGACAAGCAGCTTAGCCTCCAGGTTGTTCTCGCGCTGCGGAACCAATCAACGCTGGACCAATTGCTCGCCGAACAGCAGGACCCGAATTCACCGCAATATCATCGCTGGCTTACGCCCGACGAGTTCCACGCGAGATTCGGTCCGAGCCCGAACGACGTCGATGCGGTCGTGGAATGGCTCAAGTCGGAAGGCTTCAGCGCGGTAACGGATAACGCAGACGGACGCTCGGTAGGACTTACCGCCACCGTAGCGCAGGTCGAGCGATTATTCGGGGTAGCGATCGTCGCGTCGGCCGACGGCCGACTCTATGGCAACACTTCCGATCCCACGATCCCTGCACGCTTCGCCGGCGTAATCGCGCGGATCGAGGGGCTCGACGACCTGCGCGCCGTGATGCCGCTGAATCGGGTCTCGCGGCCTCGGGCGATCGCTCCCACACCCTGAACCTCTCCCGACGTGGTAGTGGGCGGTTTTGAGGTCGGATGACCGGCGGGCCGCCGGTCCTACTTCCGGAAGCAGTAGCGCCGGCGTCTCGCCGGTGATTATCCGGCCGCCGTGCCGGCCCGTGCTGCCAAAGCCGCCCACTACCTCCGGCGTGACAGCTCTTGCGAAGCAATGAGGCCGCGTCGAGTCTGCGCGCCTTATGAATGGCGGCGCGAGATCGCCTCGATCTCGACGCGCGCGCCGAGCGGCAGCGCCGCGACCTGGACGGTGGATCGCGCCGGATACGGCGAAACCATCTCCTCGCCGTAGATGCGGTTGACCGCCGCGAAATCCGCCATGTCGGCCAGAAAGATCGTGGTCTTGACCACATCCTCAACCACCAGACCCGCGGCGTGCAGCACTTCTCTTAGGTTTTGCAGGGCGCGATGCGCCTGCGCTTCCACGCCGCCCTCGACCAGTTTGCCAGAAGCGGGGTCAAGGCCGATCTGACCGGAGCAGAAGACCCATTCGCCGATCTCTATCGCCTGCGAATAAGGACCGGCCACCGCCGGCGCCGCGTGCGAGTGAATTACTTTCTTCATGGTGTCCGATTGCTCATCGTTTGCGATTCTCATCCCGCCTTGTGGCCATTCTGCTGGCTCATCCTGGAGACGCGCATGACGCCGTCGATCGCCGCTATCGAATGCATCAGGTTGTTGAGCTGGCCGGCGTTGAAAACGTCCAGCTCGAAAACCGACAGCGCGCGCCCGTCGACGCTCTTGACGTTGGCGTGCTTGATATTCACGCCGGCCGCCGCGATCGCCTTGGACATCGCAGCCAGCAGTCCCGGCTTGTCGACGCACATCACTTCGAGCCGAATCGGCCGCGCGGTCTGCTCGCCATCTTTCCATATCACTGGCACGCGGCGCTGCGGGTCGGCTTCCAACGCGCGGGAGCATCCCGCGGTATGCACGGTCACGCCGCGGCCGCGCGTGATGAATCCGGTGATCGGCTCGCCCGGCAACGGGTTGCAGCAGCGCGCGAACCGCACCATCATGTCGCTGATTCCCGAGACGACTACGCCCCCGCCGAGCGCCTTGCGGACCTCACGGAGGCGCTCTTTGTCGGCGCCCTCCACGGCCGGTGGCTGCGGCGCCTTGCCCGCGCGATACTGCTTGAGCTCGTCGGGAGTCAGCGCCTTGCTCAGCACTTGCGCGGCGGTGACGATCCCATAGCCAACCGCGGCGATCAGATTGTCGGCGTCCTTTTGCGAGAGCTCCTTGAGCGCCGCGTCGAGGCGCCCTTCGCGCCGGAGCTGGCCGACCGTAAGCCCGAGCGGCTGGAGCTCATGCTCCAGAATCGAATTGCCGACCTGGATCGATCGCTCGGCCTGCTGCACGCGAAGCCACTGGAGAATCCGGCTCTTGGCGCGGGCCGTGACCACGTTGTTCAGCCAGTCCTTGCCCGGGTTCTGGCGCTCGGCGGTGATGACTTCGATCGCGTCGCCGGATTTGAGCTTGTAGCGCAGCGGCACCATCCGGCCGTTGACCCGCGCGCCCGCCAGATGCTGCCCCACCATCGAATGGATCCGGTAAGCAAAATCGATCACGGTGGCGCCCGCCGGAAAATCGAGCACCTCGCCCTTGGGCGTAAATACGAAGACTTCTTCGGGAAAGAGATCGTCCTTGACGGTCGAGAGGAACTCTTGCGGGTCTTTCAGGTTCTGCTGCCATTCGATCAGCCGCCGCAGCCACGCGAAGCGCTCGGTATCGCGCAGGCCCTGCACGTGACCCTCCTTGTAGGTCCAATGCGCCGCGATTCCTTCTTCGGCCACGCGATGCATCTGGCGGGTCCGAATCTGCACTTCCATCCGCTGCGCGCGCGGCCCGATCACCGTGGTGTGCAGCGACTGGTACATGTTGACCTTGGGCAGCGCGATATAGTCCTTGAAGCGCCCCGGCACCGGCTTCCAGTTGGCGTGGACCACGCCCAGCGCCTCGTAGCATTCGCGGACAGTGTCGACGATGATCCTGAAGGCGACCAGGTCGTAGATCTCGTCGAAGGTCAGCCCTTCCTCCTGCATCTTGGTGTAGATGGAGTAGAAATGCTTGTGCCGGCCGGTGACTTCGGAATGCACACCGGAGCTCTCCAGCCGCCGCGTCAGAATTCCGGTCACCGTTGCGATGTATACCTCGCGCTCTTCGCTGGTCTTGGCGACGAAGGCCGCGATCGTCTGATAGTTCTGCGGATTGACGTAGCGAAATGCGTAGTCTTCGAGCTCCGATTTGAGCCAGTAGATTCCGAGGCGATGCGCGATCGGCGCGTAGATCTCCAGCGTCTCGCGCGAAATCTCAAGTTGGCGGGCGGGCTTGAGATGGTCCAGCGTGCGCATGTTATGCAGCCGGTCGGCGAGCTTGACCAGTACGACCCGGATGTCACGCGCCATCGCGATGATCATCTTGCGGAAGTTGTCGGCCTGCTTTTCCTCACGGCTCTGGAACGAAATCTTCGAAACCTTGGTGACGCCGTCGACCAACTGCGCGATTTCCGCGCCGAACGCGGACTGCACCTCGCCCAACGAAGCGGGCGTATCCTCGACCACGTCGTGCAGCAGCGCGGTCGCGATGGAGGGAACGTCGAGCTTGAGCCGCGCGGCGATCAGCGCCACGTTGAGTGGATGGATAACGTAGGGCTCGCCGGACTTCCGCTTCTGCTGCGAGTGCATCCGGGCCGAATAGTCGTAGGCGCGGCGGATCAGCGCGTCGTCGGCCTGCGGATTATACGAATGTACCTCGGTGAGCAGCTCGTGGAGCTGATCCGAATAGTCCCCGGAGATTTGCGCTAGTTCTTCCACGGCGCAAACTCCTCGCGCAATCGCGCCACTCTTTGGCGCTCGGCTCCTACCACCGCGGCCAGCCCCGCGATCGATTCACGCACGTCGGCGTTGACGATCAGGTAATCGTATTTGACGTATGTTTCCGCTTCTTCGCGCGCGCGCTTGAGACGAAACTGGATCTGACTTTCGCTCTCAGTGCCGCGCTTGCGCAGCCGCTCCTCCAGCTCGCGGAAGCCCGGGGGCAGTACGAAAATCGTGACCGAATCGTCGGGATAACTGGCGCGCAGTTGGCGCGCGCCCTGGATATCGATATCGAGCAGGATGTCGCGCCCCTCGGCCACCGCTTGATCGAGCGGGCCGCGTGGCGTGCCGTAACGCGAGTCGAACACCCGCGCCCATTCGGCCATCTCGTGAGCATCGAGCCGCCGATCGAATTCGGCGTCACTGACGAAACAATAATCGACTCCGTCGACTTCGCCCTCACGCGGGGCGCGGGTGGTAAGAGAGACTGACGCCGTAAGACCTCCAATCGCTTTGAGCGCGGCCCGGGAGATCGTGGTCTTCCCCGCTCCCGACGGAGCGGAAAGTATGAATATGATACCGCGCCGTGAGGGCGAAAAGTACCCCATTTTGCTATCTATTCAGGCGGGCGTCGATTTTGCAAATGGCCGCTTGCCAATGGCCGCGCCGCCCGGCCCTACTCCACGTTCTGCACTTGCTCGCGCATCTTTTCGAGCCGGCCCTTTACTTCGACAGTCAGCCGCGAGAGCTCGGCGTTCTGCGATTTTGCGCCGATCGTATTCACCTCGCGATTTACCTCCTGAAGCAGGAACTCGATCTCCTTGCCCACCGGGCCGTCCTTGCCGATGAGCCCGTGCAGGGCCTCGGTATGCGCAACTAGCCGCGCGAGCTCCTCACTGATGTCGGCGCGAGTGGCCGCGCCGGCCGCCTCTTCGTGCAGCCGTTTTTCGTTGATCGGCAACTCCGCAAGCAGGCGGCGCATCCGCTCCTCGAAATTGGCCATGATCTCAACCCGTGATTTTTCAGCCAGCGCCGTGATTTTCGGAATCACCTGCTCGATCCGCTTGAGATGGGCGGCCAGATCGCGCTGGAGAATCCGCCCTTCGCGCGCGCGCTCCGCCTCCAGTGCGGCCAGCGCCCGCTTGAGCGCGCTGAGTCCCAGACCGAGCCCGGCGCTCGCGTCGGCCGGCTCCTCTATCGACTGGAAAATTTCCGGGCGCGACACGATCGCCTCGACCCCCAGATTGCCCGAGAGCCGCAGCCGCTTCGCCAGCCGGCGCAGCTCGGCGACGTACTCTGCCGCCAGCCGCTCGTCCACCTGCAGCCGGTTTCGCGACAGCTTGGGTCCCAGATGCCGAATCGCAACTTCGACCCGGCCGCGCGCGATCACGCCTTGCACCAGCTTGCGGATCTCGGCCTCATGCGCGCCCCATCCGCGCGGTATCGCGAGTTTAATCTCGATGAAGCGCTGATTGAGCGCCCGCACCTCGGCCTCGATTTGAAGGTGCTGGCTCTTGAGCGTCGCCCGCCCGAACCCGGTCATGCTGCGCATCGCACTCAGATCCTCCCATGGCCGGCGGCATTGCGCTCAAGACCGGCCCGATACAGCGCGAGGGTCGCGCGCGCCATCGCCGCCATGCTGAATTTCTCGACCGCCCTGCTCCGCGCGGCGGCCGCGAAAGTTTCGCGGGTTCGCGGTTCGGCGGCCAGCCGCGTCAGGGCGGCGGCGAGCTCCGCGCTATCGCCCGGCACGACCAGTAGCCCGGTGCGGCCCTCTTCGACCGCATCAACGATTCCCCCGGTGCGACTCGCGACCACCGGTAGCCGGCAGGCCATCGCCTCCAGCAGCGCCACGCCCAGCCCTTCGTGCAACGACGGAAACGCGAACACGTCGAGCGCCCACAGCAACGAACGCGGCTCGGCGATCGCGCCCAATATTCGCGCCCGCCCGTCAAGCCCCAGCCGGCGGATATCAGCGGCCAAGCCGAGCTTGAGCGATCCGTCACCCCCGACGAAACCGCGCAGCGAGGTTCCCGGCGTGTTCACGCCGGGCGCGCACTTCGCGATCGCTTCGATCAGATATCGATGGCCCTTGCGGGCTTCCAGCGCACCGACCGTTCCCACCGCCACTTCGTGCACGCCGATTCCGAGCGCAGCCCGCGCCGCGGCGCGCTCCGGCGGCGACGGCGGGCGAAAGTGCGCGGTGTCGATTCCGCTCGGGATGATCGTGATCCGCTCGCGCTCCACACCGGCCGCCGCCAGCGAGTCGGCCACGCCGCCGGAAATTGCCGCCACCGCGTCCACCGCCCGATTGTAGAGATAAGGAGCAAATAGTCGGTTTGGCGCGTAGTCCATCCGGCGGGTGACGATTAGCGCGCCCGCCGCGCCGCGCGCAAACGGCGCCAGGGCGTGTGCTCGCGAAGTATGAAAGTGCGCCACGTCGTAGCGCCCCTGGCGCAACATCCGGCGCAGCCGCATCCCCGCCGCGACATCGATCGCGTTGCGAATCGGCAGTGGATGGCATTCCACTCCCGCGGCGATCGCGCGCTGCCACAGCTCGCCGCGCGGATCGCAGAAGCAGCTCCGCGCGATGGCCGCCGCGCCCCAGCTCCAGCGTCAATCCCAGCACCTGGCTTTCGCCGCCGGCAAAGCCGAGCTCCGGATCGACGCCGGCGATTCGCAGTGATTCGGCGCCGGCCGTGTCGGGCTCCGGCGATAAGGGGGCCGCCTCGGCGCGGCCCGGCGTCGTCGCGGGCATTAGTCGAAGAACCTGTAATAGATGATCGCCGTGAGCGCGGTGACCGCGTCACGCCATCCGATCTTCTTGCCCTCTGCGTAGCCGCGGCCGGAATACGAGATCGGCACCTCGTAGATTCGCCATCCAGCGCGCGCGGCCTTGACCGTAATCTCGGGCTCGAAGGTAAAGCGGTTGGCACTGAGCGTGAGCGCCGTGAGCTTCTCACGCCGAAACGCCTTCATCCCGGTTTCCATGTCGCTCAAATTGAGGTTGCTCACCACGTTGGCGATCAGCGTCAGCAGCCGGTTGGCCAGGTAATGCCAGAACAGCAGTACGCGATGCGGTCCGGCCAGGAACCGCGAACCATACACCATGTCGGCGCGGCCGTCGATCAGCGGCGTCAGCAAGCCGTGATAGTCTTCGGGCGAGTACTCCAGGTCGGCGTCCTGCACCACCACGAACGGATTCTGCGCGGCGGCGAATCCCAGCCTGAGCGCGGCGCCTTTGCCTTTGTTCTCCGCGTGATAGAAACGGCGCACTTGCGGATGTTCGAGTTTTTTCAAGAACTCGCGCGTGCCGTCGGTCGAGGCGTCGTCCACCACGATCACCTCGGTATCGAAGCCGCACTTGAGCGTGCGATCGATCATCATCCCGATCGTGGTGACCTCGTTGAATACCGGGATCACGACCGAGATCCTGGTCGCTGCTGGCGTCTGTTCCATGATGCGCTCCGCTCAACCCGCCACGTCGGCGCCCCTCACGTCTGGCCCGGCCTTGCCGGCCATCGCCGGGCCGGCGGTCCCCTGCTCCGCTTTCGCGCGCTTGCGCGAATCGCGCGCAATCCTCAGCTTAAGCATCCTAAATCCACGATGCATCATGGACTTGCGCCGTTGCAACTCAAGGCCGGCCGCCCACGCGTCGAGGATACGCAGCCGATCGCTCGCCGTCAGGCGCGGCAAATCGAAGCGCAGAAGTTGCACGAAGTTCCGCAACTGGCGGCGCCGCCGTCCGATCGCGAAGGCCCGCCGGGTGCGGTCGTGGTCGATGAAGGTAAAACGAATTGGCGCTGAATCAGCCACAAAGACATTATACGGCGTCAGGTCGCCATGGATGAAGCCGGCGCGATGGAGCCGCGCGATTTCCGTCCCAAGCGCGCGCAACACCTCGCGCTTGTGCAGCATCCTGTGCCTCCGCTCCGCTCGCGGTCCGGCAGACTCGGCCAGGAAGGCAGCGAGTGAAGTCCCCTGTGCCCGCTCTGCCACCATCATCGTGCGTCCGGTCGCGGCCTCATGCCCCCACAAGATCACGCGCGGCACGCCTAAGTCCTGCGATAAAAGCGTCGCACTGATACGCGCGGCGTGCGCCGCGCGCCCATCGCCGAGGATACGCCTGAGCACGCCGCCGAGACCGCGAGCCGGATCGTAAACCTTGACGAACGCGTCCAGCGCGTCGGGACGGACGCCCGCCCTGACCTGGTAAGTCGTCGCATGCCGCGAGCGCCGCGCCGGCGGGCCTTGCTTACCGGCCGCCGCTGCGATCGCTACGGTAATCACTTTGTCGCGAATCGCGTCTGAAAGTTTCGCCGCCCCGGCGGCAAACTGAAGCCGCCAGCCACCGCGATCGGTCATTTGGCCTTGCACTTCGCCCGGCGCCGTCATCAATGCGCCCCCTCGCGATCGGCCGAGGCTGACCCGGCGCCTTGCGCCGGCGCCGCCGCAGAGGCGTCCAGCGCGCGCCGCACCGCACGCAGCAACGTCTTCGGGAGCGATTCGCCGCATGCATTCGTTCCCGATCGGACATTTGCGCAGGTAGCAGGGATGGCACGGAATCTCGCCGCGCAGCGCGAGTCCGGCGAATCCCCACGGCGCCGAGCGCTCGGGCGCCGTCGCGCCCCACAACGAGACCACCGGACAGCCCATCGCCGCCGCGATATGCATCGGGCCGCAGTCGGGCGCGAAAGCGGCGGCGCATTCGGGAAAGATACCGATGAGATCGCGCAGCGTCGTGCGGCCGGCCAGATTGAGGACCGGCTTGCCCCCGAGATGGCGCACGACCTGCGTGGCCAGGCCCGTGTCATCGCGTCCGCCGATCAGCACCGGAAACAGCGCCGGGCCGCCATTGGCGGTCGCCTGCACGGCCCCAATCGCGGCGGCGATCAACTCGGGAGCGTAAATCCGGCTTGGCCATGAAGATCCCAGGACCACGGCGAGCCGGGGCGCAGGCGCCTCGGACAGCATCGACTTGGCGCGGGCCAGCTCGTCGGGGCCAAGCCGGAGCCCGAATTCGATCGGCGCCGGCGCGATTCCGAGCGCCTCTCCAAACGCCTGGTACTGCATCAGCTTGAGTGTCATCGGCGGCTGCGGCTGAATCTGGCGGGTCGAGAAGCGCGCGTTGAATTCCTTGGCATTGGCGGCAGCGAAACCGATTCGATTGGCCGCTCCCGAAGCGAGCGCGGTCACGCCGCTCTTCAGATGGCGCTGGAGGTCCAGCACCAAATCGAACCGCCCACCACGAACCTTGATAAGAAACGGGATGAATCCCCAAGGCGCGCGGCTGCGATCGTGAAGAATAATTTCGTCGAGCCAAGGGTGGGCTCTCAAAATCGGCTCGGACTTGGGCTCAACCGCCCACGCGATGTGCGCCTCAGGATAAGCCCGCCGAATCCGCCCCAGCAGCGGCAGCGCGCGGACGACGTCGCCAATCGCACCGAGCAGAACAATCAGAATCCGGCGCGCCGGTGGCGCACTCAAATCGGCCGCATAAGGCGCTGCAGAAGCCATTTGCCGATGATATCGGTGCGCCTACCCGCGTCAAAGTCCCCAGCGCGGGGGCCGGTTTGAAAATTGCTGAGCGTCGATCCGTCGCGTATGGCCCGGAACAGGAAAGAAGGAGCTCTGTCATTCCGAGCGCAGCGAGGGAATCTACACGGAGCGATTCCTCTCCGAGAAAGGCAAATTGACCGCTGGGTGGATGGCGGAGTCCCGGTTCTGACGGCTCTCCGCTGCGGAGGGGGTTTAGCTAATACCTCAACTTCAAATATTTCGTGACGCGAAACCTCCTCATGTATGGAGACTGCCTGATTTCATCCATAAGATTCCAATAGCACTCCTTCGCAAACGGCGCGCTTACCCCATCGGGATAACTGTACCTGTATGTTGGCGGGTCGCTGCCTTCTCTTATGAAACTCCGGTGAAGCTCGGGTTGCACGTATTCGCAGATAGCCCAGCGGATGTTGTTGAGGAATTCGGCAATTGTGCTGCTGTGGTAATTCAGGACGTCATTATGGAAGCGCTCATAGAAGTCAGGCAGACCCGCTAAGGCGTCCGCCTCCGACACCGATACTCCGCTCCTAGCAAGAGCGTCCCTCAATTTGCCAGCAACTCCTACCGCTCTCAAGAAGTTGTGTTTCGAGATGTCGCCGCACATCTTAATGACGGCCAGCCGCGACAGCTTCAGATTCGCCTCGACCCTAATTGGCCGAAGGTAAGTGGCGACTTCGGCCTCCTCTTCGAGCCAACCCACAAACTCCGCAGTTGCAAGCCTTAGCGGCTCAATCGAGCTTCCAGCGTTGAACGCTGGGCGGTCCGTGATGGACCTCAAGCCGCGAAGATACGTCGTTTGAGAAATAGGCGCTCGCCGGTCCGTGACGGAAAGGAAATCAGCGAGCAGTACATAAAAAAGCTTTTGTTGAGTACACGTGGGGAACCCGATGTGGCTGTCGGGATCGTGACCCGCCAGCTCGAGTATTTCGGAATTCACCATTGAATCGATGATCCCCGTCACGGCCTTCAGGAGAATCACCTCGCTCTCGATGCCAGTCAGCGCTGAAATCATAGATCTCCCATTGGCAAAGTTTCCCGCGTTCAACATGGTACCTAACACGAGGGTCTCTATCGGTTCGTAATCATGGTAGCGAATTCTACGCTGCGGAGAGTCTACACCGTCAGGTCTGGCCTCTGGTGTGGATGTGCCGAGAAAGCCCGCGCCGCGTCAGCGGTCACACTCGCCCCGATCATGTTGATCTGCCGAAGGTCTCGCATATCCCATCATTTAATTGTCGGGCAGACTTCGCGGACTGGCAAGCCCCGGATTCATCCTGCAGCTTTCGCCCTTGAAAGTGGCTGACATGTCATATATCTTCTCCAACTGGAGAATATATAAGGGTCCACCATGACGACTCGAGAACAGCCACTTTTCACCGCAGCCGAGGCGGCGGTGCTTACTCGCCTGCCCGTTAAGGCGGTCAATAACGCAATAGACAAGAAAACCATCGCGGCTCATGTCAGACGCACGCGCGGGGAGAAATCACTTCGTCTGGTTGACGAACCCGCTCTGATTTATTTGTCGCTTGAGCGTGAGCTTGTCAGTGACACGACTCCTTCGTTCCGCCAAAAGCTTTTCAAAGCGATTAGCGCTGCGTTGGCGGAAGGCGTCCGGAGCGTTGCGGTCGGCGCGCTCACTTTGGATCTGCGGCCGTCCTGGCGGGACCTGGCGCAGCGTATTAAAGATCTGCGGCGGGCCGAAGGGCTGGCCAGCGCTGACCCGGAGGTTCTTGGAGGCGTTCCCGTCTTTCGCGGCACACGCATCCCGATTCACATGATCGCGGAGCTTCTGAGCCAGGGCGAGACGCCGGAAACATTGCGTCGCGGATATCCACGGCTCACTGATGAAATGATTCGCCTCGCGCCCCTCTATGCCGGCGCCCATCCGCTGCGCGGCCGGCCGCGCAAACAACTCTGGCGGGGTCGTCTTAGCGGCCGTCCGGTTCGCGTCCGCTTGCGGGACGCCGCAGCGACGTGAGGTTCCTCATCGATGAGTGCCTTACGGTCGAACTCGCGCGCGAAGCCGAGAAGGCGGGATTTGAGGCTCCTGGTAGAACACGCCTCTTTTACGGCTGTCATTCTCGCGCGTCTGCTTTGCCTGGCGCGCGAAGAATCCCGGACTCTGGCTGCTGCCTTTCTACTCCTCGCTCAGGTCCCGCCACTCAGGGTTCGTCGACTCGATCAGCTCGACCTTCCCCCTCCGCGTCATCTTCTTGATCTCCTTCTCGCGCGCGATCGCTTCGCCGATGTCTCCGAACTCCTCGAAATAGACCAAGCGGTTCACCTGGTATCGGGCCGTGAAGGAACCGGGCCGCCCTTCCTTGTGCTCGAAAACGCGGCGATCGAGGTCGTTGGTGACGCCGGTGTAGAGCGTACGGGACATGCTGCTCATGATGTATACGGAGTAGGTCCGGTCACCCATGGAAACGGCTCAACGGAGCAGAGATCCGGGATTCTTCGCGCGCCAGGCAAAGCAGACGCGCGAGAATGACAGCCGCCAAGAGGGCGTCTGCGACCGGATGATCCTTTTTCCTTTCCCGTGTCCGAGCGCCGCGATAGCGTGTCCCGAGTCTCTCCAGGGGAACCTACGCCGAACGACTCGGTTCGGAGGGATAGAGCGTGCGCACCAGGTACGATTCCCGCTTGAAGAAGCCGCTGGTGTGGAAGGAGTCGCCGAGCTTCAGCAGGGCATAGTCCAGGTAGTGGCCGGCTTCGTGCGCCAGGGTGCGGATGAAGGTCTTGGGCTTGACCACGTCGTGGCGCTGCGCGGTGCGCATCCAGAGCACGATCGCGGGCGGGCGCAGGTAGAAGATTCCGTGCAGCTCGCCGCGCGCATTGTGCGGCCGCACCTCGCGCACCTCGATTCGCACCATCGGGACGGCCAATCGCCGGCAGATGTCTGCGAGCAGGCCGCGCGCCGCTTCGTTGACCGTCGCCAGCCTGCCGCCTTCGAGCGCGCGCATCAGGATGCGCGCCGCATCGACGGTGACCGGGTCGGCAGTCAACGGGAGCCGGTCGATAGCGTCGCTTTTGAGATATGCGCGCTGGCGCGCCGCCGAGAGCCGGTAGAAATACGCCGGCATCCGCTTGTCGATCCCGTCCGCCACCGCGCCCCCCACGGTACCCGCCACAGTACTCAACTGGCCGCCCATGCTCATCCACCTCACCGCCGCAGAGGTTTCACTCGCCTATCCTCTTTCATATCATTTTCGCGCTAATGCTGAGAGTAGCGGCACCGGAAGGGAGAAACTGGAGATGGAACTCAAGGCAATCGAAGTACGCAAGCCGGCCGATGTGAACGTGATCATCGGCCAGGCCCATTTTATCAAGACGGTCGAGGACCTCTACGAGGCGCTGGTGCAGGCGGTGCCGAACATCAAGTTCGGCGCGGCGTTCTGCGAGGCCTCGGGGCCGTGCCTTATCCGCCATACGGGCACCGAGCCGCAGCTCGAGCAATCGGCGGTCGATTGCGCCCAGGCGATCGCCGCCGGCCATCTGTTCGTCGTGATGCTGGGTAATGCGTTTCCGGTCAACGTGCTCAACCAGATCAAGTCGGTCGCGGAGGTGTGCACGATCTTCTGCGCGACCGCGAATCCGGTGCGGGTGATCGTCGCCTGCGAGGGAACCGGACGCGGGGTGATCGGCGTTATCGATGGTGACTCGCCCAAAGGCGTGGAGGGAGAAAAGGACCGCGCCGAGCGCCACGCGATGTTGCGCAGATTTGGATACAAGCAGTGACGGGTAGTGTCTCAGTTTGGCCTCGGAGGCAGTGTCGGCAGGTGGAAGAAAGGATTCGGGATTCTTCGCGCGCCAGGCAACGCAGACGCGCGAGAATGACAAGGACAAGCTTTTTCTGTCATTCCCGCGCGTGGCTGCCGCGCGAGGAATCCCGGATCTCCCGCTGCTCGCCCCCACTCTCGAGCGCTCTCAAACTGAGACACTGTCCAGTGACGCGTTTGTCTCGCCCGCCGCGCTGGTCTAGATAGGGGTGAACTCGCAACGATTCTCGACAATTCTCAAACTGGCCGGGAGGATAACGTCATGATCAAACTGTACGGTACGGTGATGTCGCGGGCTGGACGCGTGGCGTGGGCGCTCGAAGAGCTGGGGCTCAAGTACGAGCACGTGCCCATCTCGTTCTCGGGAGACACGCGCAAGCCCGAGTATCTGAAAATCAATCCCAACGGGCATATCCCGTCGATCGACGATAACGGGCTGATCGTCTGGGAATCGATGGCGATCAACCTCTACCTGGCCGAGAAATACGGCAAGGCTCCGTTCTGGCCCTCGACCGTCGAGGGGCACGCCGGCGCTTACCAGTGGAGTTTCTGGGGGATGACCGAGTTGGAGCCGCATCTGATCGCGCTCTTGATGCACAAGATGTTCCTGCCGGCCGAACAGCGCAGCGAGGCGGCGATCAAGAACGCGACCACGGCCCTGCAGGCGCCGCTGGCGGTGCTGGACGCTCGCACCAAGGCGCAGGAGTATCTGCTCGGCAAGGACTTCACCATTGCCGATCTGAACGTCGCTGCGGTGCTGAACCTCTCGTCTTTCATTGGCTTCGATCTTTCCGCCACTCCGGCCGCGCAGAAGTGGTTCCAGAAATGTGTCACCCGGCCTTCGCAGCAAAAGGTCGGCGCGTTGAAGTAGCCGCGGCGGCGATCCCAGCTTCAGTTCAGGATGACGGGCTGGCCTTGTGCCGGCCCGTCGCGTTTTATGGGGAACGGCACAGCGCTCGGCAGTTGAAGGAAAAACGCGCGGCGCGCCGCCCGCGACGCGCTATACTGTCCGGCGGAGGCTGAGGTTGGGATGGCGCGTGGAAGGCGCAGGCGTGGGCGCGCGCGCAGAATATCGCACAGGATATGGCGGGCCGTGGGATGGCGCCGCGCAACTGCAATTGTCTTTCTGCTCTTGTGCTTCGCCGCCGGCTTTTACCTCGCCGGTCTCTACAGCGAAATTTCTGCGCTGATCGAGCAGCGCCGCGCGGCGCTCAGCTCGGCGATCTACTCGGCGCCGCTCGAGCTTCGGCCCGGCCAGAACCTCGCGCAGCTCTGCCTCGCCGATCGTCTGGACCATCTTAGCTACTCGCGCGTCGACAGGGTCGCGAATCCCGGCGAGTATTCGGCCGCGGCCAGCGACTTCACCGTTTACCTGCGCGCCTTTCGGCTCGGCCTGCGCGACTATCCCGCCGCGATGGTCCGGCTCGCGATCGACGGCGACCAAATCCAGCGCGTAATCGATCTGCACGGCTCGCCCAACGGCGCGGAACTGAAGAGCGCCACGCTGGAGCCCGAAGTGATCGGGCGTCTGATGGCGGGCGTGCCGGCCGAACGCGTCGAGGTGCAGGTTGCGGAGTTGAAGCCCTGGCTGATCAAGGGGCTGCTCGCGACCGAAGACCGCTTTTTCTACTACCATCCCGGCTTCGACCCGATTCGAATTATCGAGGCGACGCTGATCGATCTGCGCAGCGGCCGCCTCAAGCAGGGCGCCAGCACGATCACGCAGCAGCTCGCGCGCACTTTTATCCCATCCCAGGGGCGCAGCTTCCAGCGCAAGTTCCGCGAGGCTGCGATCGCTATCGTGCTCGAAATCCAGCTCCGCAAGAACGCGATCCTGGAGCGCTATGTCAACGACGTTCCGCTGGGCGAATATCACGGCGCGCCGCTCTATGGGATGCCGCTCGCGGCGCGCTATTTCTTCAACAAGGATTTGCGTGAAGTCACCCCCGCCGAAGCAGCGACGCTGATCGGGATGATTCGCGGCCCGAGCCTGTACGATCCGCGCCGCCATCCCGAGGCGTGCCGGGCCCGTCGCGACACTGTGCTGTCGCTGATCGAGCAGGCCGGGGTTATTGACCCCGAAACCTACGAGGCCGCGCGCGCGTCGCCGCTCACGATCGTGAAGGACGCCGGCAGCCGTCATGCGCCCTATTTCACCGACTACGTCACCGCGCTGGTTACGGCGATCCCCGGTTTCGACGGTAATCTCGCGGGCGTGAAAGCCTACACCACGCTCGATCCCCAACTTCAAGCCGAGGCCGAGCAGAGCGTGGCGGGCAATCTGGAGCGGCTCGAACGCGAGCATCGCGGATTGCGCCGCGTCGCCCCGGACGACCAGCTCGAAAGCGCCGGCGTCGCGCTGGAGGTGCGCAGCGGCGCGATTCTCGCGATGGTCGGCGGGCGCGACTACGGCCTAAGCCAGTTCAATCGCGCGGTTGCCGCCCAGCGCCAGCCCGGCTCGGCCTTCAAGCCTATCGTTTACCTGACGGCGCTCGATCCGGAGCGCAGCCCGCTTTCGCCGCCACTGACGCTCGCCTCGATCCTCCCCGACCGCCCGATGTCGTTTGGCCGCTGGACGCCCGTGAACTACGAGCGCACTTATCGTGGCACGGTCACGGTCGCCGACGCGCTGGCGGAATCGCTCAACGTTCCGGCCGCCTACGTGGGCAGCCTGCTCGGCCCGCCGGCGATCGTCCGCACCGCGCACGAGCTGGGAATCAACGAGGCTCTGGCGCCGGTGCTGCCGATCGCGATCGGCGCGGACGAGACCACGCTGCTCGAGCTCACCTCGGCCTACCAGGTGTTCGCGAACGCCGGCATCGCCGCGCCGCCCTACGCGATCGAGTCGGTGGTCGATAGCAAGGGCCATCTCATTTTCAATCACGAGAAGATGGAGCAGCGGATCGTCAGCGCGCGGGCCGCATACCTGATTACCGGCGCGCTCGAAAACGTGCTGCGCTACGGGACCGGCGCGGGCGCGGCGCGGATGGGCCTCGCGTTTCCGGCCGCGGGCAAGACCGGTACCACCGACGATTACAAAGACGCCTACTTTATCGGCTACACGCCGGCGATCGTATGCGGCGTGTGGGTCGGCTTTGACCATCCGCAAAGCCTCGGCCTGACTGGCGCGCAGGCCGCGCTGCCAGCCTGGACGAGCTTCATGACCGCGGCGACGCCGCCAGGTGCGGAAGATTTCGCCCGCCCCGCGGGAATCACGATGGCGGTGATCGACCCGTCCTCCGGCGGCCTCGCGACCGGCGCGTGTCTGCGCCGCGTCGCGATGCCGTTCCTCATCGGCACCGAGCCGACCACGGTCTGCCCGCTGCATGGCAGCGGGCAGACCGTGGCGGTCACGTCCATGGGACCCGGCGCGGCGGCCGGCGTATCGCCCGCGCCGCCCGCGCCGCCGTCGCATGGGGTCTTCCGCGCATTCGGCGAACTCTTCGGCCGGATACTCGGGCACTGAAGCCGGGTTCGTGCACATCTGAGGGCTACGCGCTTGATGTATATAACCTGAAGGTTATAAGAAAAGCCGTGGCCCTATGGACGCTCGATGAGTACCGGACTGACGCCGGGCGGTCTTGCATTCGGGAATTTATCGACCGGCTGGAGAGCATGCAGGACCGGAAGGAAGCCGCCTCGCTCATCAAGATCTTGCAAGAGCGGGGCAACCTGTTGAGGGCGCCTGTTTCGCAGGCTTTAGGAGACGGGCTCTTCGAGTTGCGAGGCGATCAGGTGAGAATCTGTTACGTGTTCAAGCCAGGAAGGCGGATCGTGCTACTCGACGGCATGGTCAAGAAACGTGGCAAATTGCCCTCCGAGTTCCTCAGGAGGGTGAGGGATCTGAAACGGCAGATTGTCTAGCAACCAGAGGTTCTCGACGAGGTGGGACATGCGAGCAGCGACGAAAGCTGACCGATCGTTTTCAGAGTGGCTGGATGACATGATTGACGAATGGGGTATCCGCCAAGGCGTTGATCAGGAAGTCAATCGATTGAGGCTCCAGCAAAAAATCGCGGACCTAAGGACAAGGCGCAGGATCAGCCAGTCGCAGTTGGCTGCGAGGGTTGGCGTAAGTCAGCCCATGATCGCCAAACTTGAATCGGGCCGCTTTCAGAATATGACCATTCGCACTCTGGTCCGAACCGCGGGCGCGCTTGGCGCGCGCGTGGATATCAGGTTCATTCTCCCGGATCGTCGTCGGGCGGCGCGTCCATCGCGAGGTCCTCGCTAGGCTCTCTCGAAGCTGAACTTTCCACCTGAAGCGTCGCATCCGCGAGCCGCCGCGCCACGATCGCGAATCCCGAATGCGCGACCATCCGATGCACCGGCCGGACGCTCAGGCCCTTGACCTGCCAATGCCGTTGCAGCGTCTCGAAGCTCTCAACCTCGCCGAAGTCGGGGCGCGACTGAAGCGCCTCGGCGGTCTCTTTGAGTTGCATCGCGGTCGGCACCCAGCAAACCACCACGCCGCCGGGGCGCAACGCGTGCGCGATCGCGTCCAGCGCGCGCGCCGGCTCGGCCAGGTCGATAAACAGCCGGTCGACGCCGGTCTCGTCGAAGCCCTCATAAAGATCGCGCAGCTTGAGCGTCCAGTTGGGCGCGTCGCCGAAAAACGCCGCGACATTTCTGCGCGCCGCGGCCGCGAACTCCTCGCGCAACTCGTATGAAATCAACCGGCCCGACGCTCCGACCGCGCGCAGCAACGCGATCGTGAGCGCGCCAGCGCCGGTGCCGCCCTCGATCACAGTCGCGCCCGGAAAGACATCGCCCCAGATCAGAAGCGGGCCCGCATCTTTGGGATAGATCACCTGGGCGTTGCGCGGCAGATGGGGAATCAGGTCGGCGTAAGTCGGCCGCAGCACGATGAAGGTCTCGCCGGAGCTGAGCTTGACGCGCGAGCCCTCTTCGATTTCCAGCAGCCGATCGGCGAGGATCTCGCCGCGAATCTCGATTCGATGGCCGGGGCGCAGAATTTTCAGGTAGCGTCGGCCCTTGCGATCGATGAACAGGACGGCGTCGTTCGCTTTGAGTCTGGAGTCCAAATTCGTCGCCGTGGCCGGCCGATTAAGGCTAGGTGCGGAACTGAGCGGGCGCAACCGCGTCGCCGATCTATTGACTACCCTTCGCATGGACGTTTAGGCTGTAAGGTGTCGAGGCTGATGAGGACGTGGGGCTGAAATTTCCCGGCGGTGATTCCCTGGTCTGGATTTCTATAGCGGCATCGTTATAATCTGCCGCACACTCAACCATGGCGGAAAAGAAAGCCAAGACGGCGGAAAAAGGCGGCGACGCGGTCCGCAAGCATTCGTGCCCGAATTGCGGCGCCGACAGCAAGGTGATGATGTACGCGGGTTTCGGGCGCCGCGGATTTTTCTGGGTCTGCGACAAGAATTGCGGCTACACGGCCCGCACGCGCTAGTGGCCGTTTCCTCAGCGCAGCCGGTGATGCTCACGCATAATTCCCCCGACGCGTGGCCGGACTTCACGGCCGGTAGGTTGCAATCGCATCAGGAGGTTCGCAGCGATGGCCAGAGCTCGTAAGAGCAAGTCATCCAAACGGGACCTTTACGCTGGCTTCGGCGACGCACCCGAGGATGCCGAAGACGACAGCGATCTCCCCAAAGACGAAGCCTGCCGCCGCAAGATCAAGCGCCAGTATGCGGAACTGCTCGGCATCAGGATCGAGAAGTTGCGCGGGCGGATCCTCAATCGCGAGCGGATCAACAAGACTATCGAGGGCATCTACTTCATCTGCGCCAAGTGCCTGACCGTGTGCCATTCGCTCGACGACGGCTTGACCGAAGATCCCACCAACGAGCGCAACGTATGCGGCAAGTGCGCCAAGTCGCGGACCGCCGCCGCGTGAACCGGCTCCCGGCTTGATCGCTCTTTTCTGGGGAACGCGCGAAGGCGCCCTCCCTTCCGCTATCGACCTCTGCGAAGATTGCTGCATTGAAGCTCGGCGCTTCCCCAATCCGGTATGAGAGATGAACCGCCTGCTCTTGTGTGGCCTCGCCTGCTAGAGCCTGCCATCGGGGAGCGCAAATGTCGTCTACCTTGACCTTAACCACTGGATATATCTGGCGCAGGCGTCCGTCGGTGACTCAAAGGGCAGTTCGTTCGTGAGAGCACTTGAGGCCTGCCGTGCGGCACGCTCGGGGGCTACCGCCGTGTTCGTTCTCTCGGGCACCCACTACATGGAGATGCTCAAGATAAAGAATCCGGCGCAGCGTCGAGCACTTGCCGATTTGATGGAAGAACTAACTGACTTCGCGACGCTCGTCAGTCGCACGGTCGTCATGGATTTCGAACTCGCGGCAATGCTCGACCGGTTCGCGAGCACGCCGAGCCCGCTGCCAACGGCCGCCCTCATCGGACAAGGGGTCCAGCACACCATCGGTATACGTAGAGGATTGAGAATCGTGGGGCCTTCCGGGGACGAGACGGGCCGCCTGCGCGAGCGTGTGGGGGCAGGGGCGTTCGACGATTTCGAGGCTCGGGAGATCCGGCTTCTCGAGCGATTTGCACTTCGAGGCCCGACCGACAACGAGGTCGAGGACCTACGTGTGCGAGGCTGGAGGCCTGAAGCTGTCACGCAGGTAGCAGAGAGGCGAGCCGCTGAGGAGCGAGCGCAGACCCTTCGACTCGACGGCGCAGGTCCATGGCGGCGAGAGAGGCTGCGCGATGTGATGTCCGCGCGGGAACTCCTTATCGAGTTCCAGGAAATCCTCCCGCGTGCCTTGGCAGAGCGGGGTCTTGTGCTCTCCGACGTGATCTCGAATCGACAATCGGCTAACGCGTTCGTTCGCGCAATGCCGAGTACCGAGGTCTCGATCGAATTGAAGACGGCGTGGCACCGCAACCGGGACAAGCGGTGGACCGCGAACGATATCTACGACATCGACGCCATGTCGGTGGCGGTCCCATACTGCGACGTCGTGGTTACCGAGAAGGCTTGCCACCATGCGCTGGGGGCGGCGCACCTTGGCGAGCGAATGAACACGGCGCTTCTTCGAAACCTCAAGGACCTCCCAGGCACTCTCGAGCAATGGCAACCGAAACGTGCGGCTGCGGATTAGCGGGAATCGCGGGGGTCTTCGACCTTCTTTCATTTGACCCTCCGAACCGCTAATGCTGTTCTGTTGCGCTCCGGACGCCGCCGCAGCATCGAGAAACCCTGATGGCAATGCAGTTCATCCGTCCCGATATCAATCTCGATTTCGTCGGCAAGCGCTACTTTTTTGTCGGGCTTTCGACCCTGATCAACATCGCTGCGCTGCTGTTGCTGATCTTCGTCGGCTTGAACTACGGCGTTGATTTCGTGGGCGGCAGCGTGGTGCAGGTGCGCGTCAGCCGCGACACCGACGGCGGCGCGATCCGCAACGCGCTGGCGCCGCTGGGGCTGGGCGAGGTCACGGTCCAGGACTTCGGCCAGGCCAAGCGCGAATTCCTGATCCGCTTCGAAACCGCCAAGGACAGCAAGGGGCTCACCACCAACCTGGAGGGCGCGCTCGACCGGGCCTACGGCAACAAGGTGGCCGAAGTGATGCGGGTTGAGACCGTCGGCGCCAAGGTCGGCAAGGACCTGCGCCGCGACGCGATCCTCGCCATTGTGGTTGCCACCGTCTTCATGGGGATTTTCATCGCGATTCAGTTCCGCGGCGTCAGTTGGAGTTTCGGCGCCGGCGCGGTGATCGCGCTGATCCATGACGTGCTGGTGGTTATCGGCGCACTGGTGGTCGCGCAGCTTCAGTTCGACCTCACCACGCTGGCCGCGCTGCTGACCGTGATCGGCTATTCGGTGCACGATACGATTATCGTCTCCGATCGGATTCGCGAAGACGCCGCCAAGCGCCGCCGCGAGCCGCTCAGCGAGATCATGAATCGCGCCATCAACGAGACCCTCTCGCGCACTTTGCTGACCTCCGGCACCGCGATGACCGTGCTGATCGCGCTGGTCTCGCTCGGCGGACCGATCCTGAGGCCGTCGGCTTTCACGCTCCTGATCGGCGTAATCACGGGCACCTACTCGTCGATCTATATCGCGGGTCCGGTGGTGCTGTTCTGGGAGGGGCGCGGAACCGCAAAGCGCCCGGTCGCGCGCCCGGCGTCGGCCAGTCGCGGCGCGGCATAGCGCTCGGTTGCGGCCCGCCGGGGAAAAACCTTGCCGGCGCGATTGCAAACCCCGCGCGGTGTGTACCTGCTCAGCGCGATTGGCGAGCGCGTGCGATCCGATAGCGGAGCAGTAATTACGCTCAGTCTCGAGCGCGCCGACGGTATCGAGCGGATCACCTTTCGATGCGTCGTTGCTGATCGCGCGCTAACCTCGGAAGGCTTCATTGAAAAACGGCTCGCGCCCTGGATCGAACGCCAATTCGAGCAGCTTCGCGAAGCGGCGCTGAAGTCGATACGCTCGGAAGGCAAGCTGCTGCAGGTCAACTTCGACCAGCAATAGTCGATACTCAATGCTGGACGTCCAAATCAGGCCCGCACGCGACGGCGATATCCCCGAGCTGGCCCGATTACTCGCCGCGATCGGCGCCTATCACGAGGCGGTGGACGATCGCATCCGGGTCGATTGGGACGAGATCCGCGACGCGCCCAACTGGATGAAGCTCATTCTCCATCGCGACCATCATGCGATCTGGGTCGCCGAGCATCTGCAAGATGGCGCGGGTGACGGCAAGCTCGTCGGCTACCTCTGGGTGCGGCTCCATCGCCAGCGCCAGGGGTACCTGCCCAAGGTCACCGGATACATCAGCAACGCTTTCATGGAAGAGGCGTGGCGCGGAAAGGGGCTAATGCAGCCGATGCTCGAACTCGCCTACGATTGGTTCCGCGGCCAGGGCATCACGGTGGTCACGCTGGGTGTGCTCCATCGCAACTGGATCGGCTCCGCGGCTTGGCACAAGCTGGGTTTCGAGGACTGGAACGAGGAGCGCCGCCTGGTGTTAAAACCGCGGCGGCAGCCCTAGCCGCGGTCGCACTTGACCGCCGAGACAGGTCCACTTTCCCCTTGACAATCAAGGCGAATGTCTTTAGTTGACTAAATAAGTCTGCTATGGCTGGAGGGAGGCTGAGCAGCTCGCAATTTGGTTGACATCCTGACCCCTCGGCTATAGTATACCTAGCAGGTCCACAATTATCGGGCGAAGAGGACGGAACCGGAGAGCCTGTGATGGTTAAGCTGCCGATTTACATGGACAATCACGCCACGACCCCGGCCGATCCGCGGGTGATCAAGGCGATGATGCCGTACTTCACCGAGAAGTTCGGCAATGCCGCCAGCCGCAACCATAGCTTCGGATGGGCGGCGGAAGAGGCGGTCGATCGTGCGCGCGAGCAGATCGCCGCTCTGATCCACGCCAAGGCCAAGGAAGTCGTCTTCACCAGCGGCGCGACCGAGTCGGACAATCTGGCGCTCAAGGGCGTGGTCGAATTCTACAAAGACAAGGGCAACCACGTCATCACCTGCGTCACGGAGCACAAGGCGATTCTCGACAGTTGCCGCGCGCTCGAGCGCCAGGGCAAGGCGACCGTCACCTATCTGCCGGTCAACAAGTACGGGATGGTCGATCCCGACGATGTGCGCAAGGCGATCACAGACAAGACCATGCTGATCTCGATCATGTACGCCAATAACGAAATCGGCACGATCCATCGGATCGCGGAGATCGGCAAGATCGCCAAAGAGAAAGGAATCGTCTTTCACAGCGACGCGACCCAGGGCGTCGGCAAGATCCCCATTGACGTCGATAAGGCCGGAATCGACCTGATGTCGATGAGCGCGCACAAGATTTATGGTCCCAAGGGCGTGGGCGCGCTCTACGTGCGCTCCAAAGGGCCGCGCGTGCGGCTCACGGCCACGATGGACGGCGGTGGGCACGAGCGCGGGATGCGCTCCGGCACGCTCAACGTCACCGGGATTGTCGGCTTCGGAGCGGCCTGCGAAATCGCGGGCAGGGAAATGCCGGACGAGACCCGGCGCCTGATCGAGCTGCGCGACAAGCTGCAAGCCGGGATTTTCGAGCGCCTCGACGAGGTCTACTTGAACGGCCACCCAACAGAACGCTTGCCCGGCAATCTCAACGTGAGCTTCGCGTACGTGGAGGGTGAGTCGCTCCTGATGGGCATCAACGACATCGCGGTCAGCTCGGGCTCGGCCTGCACTTCGGCCACGCTGGAGCCGTCTTACGTGATTCGCGCGCTCGGTGTCGATGAGGAGTTGGCGCACAGCTCAATCCGGTTCGGCTTGGGCCGCTTCAACACCGAAGAGGAAGTCGATTTCGTGACCGAACGGGTCTCCAAGGAAGTCAAGCGGCTGCGCGAGATGTCGCCGCTGTACGAAATGGCCAAGGAAGGCATCGATCTCAAATCGGTCCAATGGAAGGCCGAGTAGGATAAAGATTCAGGCTGGCGGAGGGTAACGATGGCTTATTCAGACAAGGTGCTCGATCACTACAACAACCCTCGCAACGTGGGCAGCTTCGCCAAGGACGAGGCCAACGTCGGCACCGGCGTGGTGGGCGCGCCCGAATGCGGCGACGTGATGAAGCTCCAGCTCAAGATCAGCGATGACGGCGTGATCGAGGATGCGCGCTTCAAGACCTTCGGATGCGGCAGCGCTATCGCCAGCTCCAGCTACGTAACCGAGCTGGTCAAGGGCAAGCGCATCAACGAGGCGATGGCGATCAAGAACACCTCGATCGTCAAGGAGCTGAACCTGCCGCCGGTCAAGATCCATTGCTCGGTGCTCGCCGAAGACGCGATCAAGGCTGCGATCACGGACTGGAAGAAGCGCAAGAGCGCCGACACCGGTCCGGCCGACAAAGCCGCGCAGGGGTGAACGAACGTGGCGACCGTTTCGCTATCTGAACGGGCGGCCAGCCGGATCAAGCAACTGGTCGCCGACCGGCCCGACGCCGGCCTGCGCGTAAAAGTCGTGGGCGGCGGATGCTCGGGCCTGCAGTACCGCATGGAAATCGACGCGGCCAAGGAGCGCGACAAGATTTTCGAGCGTGACGGCGCGCGTCTGATCGTGGACAAGAAGAGCTTCTTGTACCTCAACGGCTCGGAGCTCGATTACGCCGAAGAGCTGATGGCGTCGGGATTCAAGCTCGTGAACCCCAACGTGAAGCGTGCTTGCGGATGCGGTGAGTCGTTCACCGTGTGAGCGAGCGGATGTGGAAGCGAGCGCATGCTGCAATGCCCCTCATGCGCACGGCGCTGCGAGCCGTGCCTAATCTGTCCCGAATGCGGCGCGCCGATCGCGGCTGATCTGGACTGCTTCGCCGCGCTGGGCCTGCCGCGCCGGCTCACGATCGATCTCAATCTGCTCGAGCACGCCTATCATGAGCTGGGCCGCCGGCTCCATCCCGATCGCTTCGCTTCGAGTCCCGGGCCCATGCGCGCGGCGAGCTTGCAGGCCACCGCCCTGCTCACGCGTAGTTACCGCACGCTTCGCGATCCCGTGAGCCGTGGGCTTTACTGGCTCGAATTGAACGGCGAAAAGCTGGCGGAGAATAACCAGCGCGTGCCGCCCGAAATCGCCGAACTGGTCTTTGAGGTGCAGGAGCAAATCGCTGAGCTGCGCGGCGCGCCCGGCGACGGCGTCGCCGCGGCTATCGGCCGCCGGCGCGCGGAGCTGCACGGCCTGATGACGGATGCGAATGATGAGCTCGCGCAAAACTTTGCGCGCTGGGATCAGAATTCTGACGGACACGAAGACCGATGCGCGACGCTCACCGAGCTCAAGAGCATCCTTTCCCGTATCGCATATCTCCGCACGTTGATTCGCGACGTCGATCGCGGGCTGGAGGCGGGGCGCACTGCTTGAAACAGATCGCCGTGAAACGAATCACTGATCGCAGCGTAATCTGAGACGAAGTGCAGCGCTTTGAGAGCGCGGCGCAGCCAAATTCGGGTAGTGTCTCAGTATGGCCTTGAAGACAGTGTCGGCAGGTGGAAGAAAGGATTCGGGATTCTTCGCGCGCCAGGCAACACAGACGCGCGAGAATGACAACGGGACAAGCTTTTTCTGTCATTCCCGCGCGTGGCTGCCGCGCGAGGAATCCCGGATCTTCTTCTGCTCACCCCACTCGCGAGCCCTCTCAAGCTGAGACACTACCCAAATCCGGGAGCCAGATGGAGCGTATTTTCGGTATCGACCTGGGCACCACCAACAGCCTGATCGCCGTCATCGACGGTAAGGCGCCGCGCGTTATCTCCGATCCCGTGACGGAAGATGCGCTGCTGCCCTCGGTAGTTGCGTTGGCGCCCGACGGCCGCGTGATAGTCGGCGAAGCCGCGATCGAGATGGAACCGCATCTGTCGGCCGAGCGCGGCGGAGCCATCAGCGCCGGCAGGCTTTCCCGGTGGCGAGCAGGGCGCCGTGGTCCGTTCTGTCAAGCGCTACATGGGCTTGGGCGGCGGCGAGCTGGCGGCGGAAGATCGGCAGCGCTACACCTTCGCGGACCTAAGCGGCCCGGTCGTGCGTTTCCAGGTTGGCAAGCGGGTCTACACGCCGCCGCAGATCTCCGCCGAGATCCTGCGCGCGCTCAAAACCCGCGCCGAAGCGGCGCTCAAGGAAGAAGTCCGGCGCGTCGTTATCACGGTGCCGGCCTACTTCAACGACGGGCAGCGGCAGGCGACCAAAGACGCGGGACGCCTGGCCGGCCTCGAGGTGGTGCGATTGGTCAACGAGCCGACCGCGGCGTCGCTGGCCTACGGACTCGAACAGCGCGCGACCGGCAACGTAGCGGTCTACGATTTCGGCGGCGGCACTTTCGACATCTCGATTCTCAGCATCAAGGGCGGAATCTTCGAAGTGCTGGCCACCAACGGCGATACGCATCTGGGCGGCGACGACATCGATCGCGCGCTGCTCGATTTCATCCTCGAGGGCGAGTCCGACGAGCTCAAGCGCGATCGCCGCGTCTGGAACAGCGCCCGCCGCGCGGCCGAGGACGCCAAGAAGCAGCTCGAGCTCGCTGCCACGCACCGGCATTGAACTCGCGCTTCCCGGCCATACGGTGCGCAAAACGCTCACTCGCGACGAGTTCGAACGGATGGCCGCCCCTCTGGTGGAGCGGACCCTCGACTGTTGCCGGCGCGCGCTCAAGGACGCCGCGCTGGAGCCGTCCGCGATCGATGCGGTGGTGCTGGTGGGCGGTTCGACGCGTATTCCCTTGGTTCGCCGTCAAGTCCAGGAGCTGTTCGGCACCCAGCCGCTGTGCTCGGTCGATCCCGATTTGGTGGTCGCGCTCGGGGCCGCCGTGCAGGGTGGTGTGCTGATGGGCAACCGTGGAGACCTGCTGCTGCTCGACGTGGTGCCGCTGTCGCTGGGTATCGAGACGATGGGCGGCGTGATGGAGCGGATTATCCATCGCAACACCACGATTCCGACCAGCGTCACCGAGATGTTCACGACCGCGGTCGATAATCAGACCCACGTCGACGTGCACGTATTGCAGGGCGAGCGCGAACTGGCCCGCGATTGCCGCAGCCTGGCCCGCTTCAAGCTTGGGCCGATTGAAGCCCAGCCGGCCGGGATGCCGCGCATCGAGGTGACGTTCCTGATCGACGCCAACGGCATCCTCAATGTGACCGCGCGCGATCAGCGCACCGGACGCGAGCATTCGGTGGACGTCAAGCCCAGCTACGGCCTGGGCGAAGAAGAAATCGAGCGGATGCTCGAAGAGGCTATCGACGAGGGCGAGCAGGACCTGGAGCAGCGCCTGATGATAACCGCGCGCAACGAGGCCGAGCAGATTCTGGTGGCGCTGCGCAAGCAGCTCGGCGAGCATCCGCAGCTTGTCGAGCCGGACGAGCGCCTCAAGATGGAGGAGCTGGCCGGCCATCTGGAGGCGGCGCGGGCCGGTGTTGACCGCGAATTAGTGGCTAGATTGGTAGAGGAGCTCAACGAATTGAGCACGCCGTTTGCGCAGCGCATCATGGAAGGTGCGATCAAACAGGCGCTGGAGCGGAAGTCTGTGGATGAGTTGTCGTAGCGGGTGTTGAGAAAACTTGACGCAGAGCTAGCCTCGCTATTGACAATGGAATATGAGGAGGGCAGGCAGATGGGACTCAAATGGGATCAGGCCGATGATATCGCGGAGGTTCTCGCCGAGAACCATCCGGGACTCAATCCGCTTGACGTCCGATTTACCGATTTGCGTCAGTGGGTAATCGATTTGGACGAATTCGACGACGAGCCGGCCGGGTCGAGTGAAGCAAAACTCGAAGCAATTCAGATGGCATGGAATGAGCTATACGAGGACCGCAGCGAGGATGATGAATAGCGGATTTTTGGCCGGCGTCTATTAAGGAGGATGGGGTGGTGGAGAACGGCACGGTTAGAACAGATCACGGAGCCAAGATGCGGGAAAAAGAGACATTGGACGAGAGGCTGCCGGCGCTCTTCGAGCCCGACACCCTTTTGCCGATCCAATACTTCGAGGCGATGCGCCGCAAGCATCTGCTCGAAGGCGAGAAACGGCTGATCCTGAGCGTTTTGGAAGACGCGGTCGAATGCTTCATGAAGTGTATCGACTCGCCGACCAACAAGGGACAGCGCCTGTTCCGCGAGGCTGACGAATGGATCGCCCTTGAGGACAAGCATTGGGTATTCTCCTTCGATAACGTCTGCGACATGCTCGACATCCATCCCGAATACATGCGTCGCGGGTTGCGCGGATGGAAGCAGCGCAAGCTCGAAGCGATGGCGCGCGCGGCTGAGGCCGCAGCAATGGCGCCGGTGCAGCCGGAGCCGATGCCGGCGATCGAGCCCGTCGCGCCGACGGCGGCGGCAGTAAAGCCTCAACCGGAAATTCGCACCGTCAAGGCCAAGTCCGCCGACGAGCAGGCGCTTGCGCGCAAGCGGCAAAAGCGGCTGAAGCGGACGGCGGTCGCGCGCCGCTCGGGGTTGCGCAAGGCCCGCGCCTAGCGCTGCGAAAGCCAGCCAGAGGCTCCGGTCGCCGGTAGTCGCCAAATTTGAAATTCGGCGAAGGAGAATCCGGGATTCCTCGCGCGGCATCGCCCCCGGCGCGTGCCACGCTCGGGAATGACAGAAAAAAAATGCTCTGTCATTCTCGCGCGTCTGCGTTGCCTGGCGCGCGAAGAATCCCGAATCTCCCCCTGCCTCGCGGGCGCCGACGGGAGCGAGTGAGTTTGACAGGCACGCCGCTTGGCGGGTCATACTGACCCACTATCCGGTCGCGCACGCCCTTGATTGGGCGGCGCGGTCGTGTGCCATAGCATGCCCATCCGCACGAAGATCGAATGTCCTAAATGCGGCGCCGATCTGATCGTCAAGCGGGGCGGCGTATGCCCCAACTGCGGCGCGCCAATCACTGAACACGTCGCGCGGGTCCGCGCCCGCGAACGCCGAATCGAGCAGGTGCTCGCGATCGTCGCGTCGGCGCTGGTCCTGGCGCTGTTCGTCTTCACCAGCGGGATCGGGCTGGTCGAGGGCGTCGCGGTCTATGCCGGCGTGGGCGCGACGATCTTTTTCATCGCCCGCCGCACGTTCTTTTAGATCCTTTTCTCCGGCGCCTGGTCAGGGCACGTAGTAAAGGAACACCACATAGCCGGAACCGCCATTGCCGCCGGAGGCGTGGCGGGCGTTGCCGGCTCCGCCACCTCCGCCCCCGGTATTGACGGAGGCGGAACTGCCACTAGCATTGTCGCCGCCGGCGCCGCCGTTGCCGTTGGGGTATCCCCCGCTACCGCCGCCGCCGCCACCTTGGTTAGAGCTGCCGCCAGCGGCACCCCCGGAACCGATCATGCCGCAGCAAACAAGAGTCGGAGTGCCACCCGCAGTCGTGACAGTGCTGCCGTTGCCGCCGTTGCCGCCAGTGCTGCCACTGACGCCGGTGCCGCCGATTCCCCCGCTACCGCCCGTACCGCTTGCACTCCCCTCGGCACCGCCATAGACGGCTCCGTAGCGGAAGCCGCTTGACAAGCCTGTAATCGTGGTCGTGCCTCCGGCGCTGCCATCGCTCCCGCCGCTGCCCCCGGTGCCGCCGGCACCGATGGTGACGGCGAAAGCTTCCTCTACCGGCACATTGGTCAGCCACGCTATTCCCCCGCCGCCACCGCCGCCTCCACCATAGCCGGAGTTCCCGCCACCGCCGCCGCCCCCGCCGACAAGGAGAACATCCACGATTGTCGCGGTTGGGGCCAAGACGACGGTGGTGGAGGCGGTGACCGGAAAGCTGTTCCACGAAGCGGCCATTGCTGGCGCTCCGATGAAAATGACCGTCGTGCAGAAGATCAGAACGAGCAACAGTTTTGCTGTTTTCACTGCCATCCTCCTGGCTATCATCTATCTCCTATCGAGAAGCCGGATTATCGCGCCTCGCTCAGGTGCGCTGCAATAGCGGTCTACGGGCGCTGACGCGTCGATTTTCCTCATTGCGCGCCGCTCCCTTGACGCGATGGTTATGTTGGCTCAAGAGGCCGATATGAAACCAGCTTTACGCCGCGTGCTGGACCAATCCGGAAACAATGGCGAGCATCCCCGAACTGCCTCCGCGTCGGACGGTGAATTGCTCGACGCCTATTCCGAGGCGGTTGCGGGCGCGGCCGAAAAAGTCAGTCCTTCGGTCGTCAATATCGAGATTTTCAAGCGCGAGAGCGCCGACCGGCCGCCGGTGCGGGCTCCGGATTCATCTTCACACCGGACGGGTTCATTTTCACCAATAGCCACGTGGTGGCGCAGGCCTCGCGCATCGCGGTGACACTGCTGGACGGCCGCCGAATCGACGGCGCCGTAATCGGCTCCGACCCTCACAATGACCTGGCCGTGGTGCGAATCGATGCCGCCGGGCTGGCTCCGGTAACCCTTGGCGATTCATCCCGGCTGCGCGTGGGGCAACTGGCGATCGCAATCGGGAGCCCGTACGGCTTTCAGTGCAGCGTCACGGCGGGCGTAGTAAGCGCGCTCGGACGCTCGCTGCGAGCAACCTCCGGCCGTCTGATCGACAGCGTCATTCAGACCGACGCGGCGCTGAACCCCGGCAACTCCGGCGGGCCGTTGGTCAACTCGCGCGGCGAGGTGATTGGCGTCAACACCGCGGTGATTTTGCCCGCGCAGGGAATTTGTTTCGCAATCGCGATCAACAGCGCCAAGCAGGTCGCGGCGCGGCTGATTAGGGACGGCAAAATCGTGCGCGCGTACGTTGGCTTGGCCGGTATGGACGCGCCGCTGCATCGGCGAGTCGTGCGGTTCCATCGGTTGCCGAAAGCCAACGGCGTTATGATCATCTCGGTCGAGCCGGGCAGCCCGGCCGAGAAGGCCGGCCTCAAGCCTCGGGACATCGTCGTCGCCTATGGCAGCAGCCCGGTGGACTCTATCGACGAGATGCACAAGTTTCTGTCCGAAGATCAGATCGGAGCGAAGGTGGTGTTAACGGTCATCAGAGGAACCGAATTGCTCAATCTCGAGATCGTGCCTGCTAAATCCGGCTAGACCCGGCTTGAGGATCTGTCGAGGAGGCCGGGAATCTCGCGTCAGATCGCTGGCTGCGCTTGAGGCGGGCTTGCGATCCGATCGTCGCCATCGATTTAGGCCGCGCCCGTCACTGCGAGCGGTCGCTTTGTCATTCCGAGCGAAGCGAGGAATCTCATACCACTGAGCCAGGCAGTGCGGAGGAGGGTGGATGCTCTCAGCTCAGTGGCATGCGATTCCTCTCTTCGGCAGCCTCCGCTCGGAATGACAAATGAGGCGATCCCATTCGCTATCCGGCCGCCCCAGTGGTAGGGGTCACCCATGCAAAACGATGAGAAGCTATCGACCCGGGTTGGCAGGTCCCTCGCCGAGCAGACCGCCGTAGCGTTGATCGCGGGCATCGCGATCGTCGCGCTGTGCTGGTTTTTCTGGCACATCAATTTCGGCTAGCCCTTCACGACTCAATACCCGGGAGCCTGACCGCGGCTGGGAACTTTTGATGAGCGCTCGCGATTCTAAAGTCGATGAGTGCTATGGTCTCGGGGCCTTCGATATGGGCGCCCAGGGCGGTGCGGAGAGCAAGCGCAAGCTGTTCGAGCAGGAGGCGCTGCCCCATCTGGACGCGATCTATGCCGCGGCGCTGCGCCTGGCCCGCAACCGCGACGATGCCAACGACCTGTTGCAGGAGACCGCGCTACGGGCGTTTAAGTTCTTTCATCAGTTCTCGCCGGGCACCAACTGCCGGGCCTGGTTGATGACCATTCTGTACAATGCGTTTCGCAACGGCTACCGGCGTTCGTCGCGCGAACCGGTCGCGGTCCATCCGGAGGACTACGAGCGCGAGCTGGAGAAAGCGGTTTTCAAATCCGATGCCGTGCGCAACGATCCGGAGAGCCTGGTCTTCGGGCAACTTTTGGACGAGGAGATTGAGAGCGCGCTCGACGGGCTCGCCGAGGATTTCAGGGCGGCGATCCTGCTGGTCGATGTCGAGGAGCTAAGTTATCTGGAGACCGCGCGGATCCTGAAAATTCCGATCGGAACGCTACGCTCGCGATTGTCTCGCGGGCGGGCCGCGATGCGCCGCAAGCTGGGCGAACACGCTCGCAAACGCGGCCTGCTGCGGCCCTGATCAAAAGGAGGTTGGCGCGATTTATTTGGAAATGGACTGCCGCGAATATATCGAGAGCTATCTGACCGCGCACGCGGACGGCGAGCTTGATCCCGCTGAGCGGAGCGTCGCCGACGCCCATCTCGGGGGATGCGAGCGCTGCCGTGCGCGGCTCGATGACGAGCGCGCGCTGAAGGCCTTGCTCAAGCATCGGCTGCGCAAGGCGACGCTCCCGGTCCAGCTGCGCAACGCGATTCGCGCCTCGCTCGATCGCGCCGACGCACAGCCGTCGCTGCGCGACCGGCTGGGGGCCGTCGCGCCGCCCAGCCTGCACCGCGCGAGCGTTGGTCTGACCGCGATCGCGGCCGCGGTCCTGTTCGCGCTGGTAATACGCGGCTGGACCAGCCGCCGCGCTCCGGCTTCCGACCTGGATCTGGTGGTCCAGGCCTTCGCCGCCTCCGAGCAGCATTTTGCGCCCGACCCGTTGTGTTTGTCTTCCGGGTCGGTCGCGGCGCATTACCATTCGGCGCGGATGCCGGCCTTCATCTGGAATTTCGAGCCGTTGGGATTTCATCTGGTGGGCGGCCGAATCGGCGAGTTGACCGACGGCCGTCCCGCGACGCTAACGCTTTATCGCGGTGCCGGCGGCACGATCATGTGTATCCGGTTCCACGCCCCCAACTTCAAGCTTCCGCCCGGCGGCCATCCGATAGCCGGCGACAGCTACGCCTACTCCTATCAGGGATGCAGCCTGGTGCTCACCGTCAACAACCAATGGGTATGCGCGCTGGTCTCGCATCTTCCGGCCGCGCAGTTCGAGAAGGACATCACCTACCTCGAAAGCTGACCAACAGCGGGCGGTGAGGAGAGCGCGCCCGGTCTACTTGACGGTCGGGAGCGCGCCGTAAAGGTTCAGCCGCTCCAGCACCGGCGTCAGCGGCATCCGCGGTGGCTTCGGAAGGTCGGTGGCGTCGCGCGGCCATACGATCGGGGTCAGATCGCTGGCGATCGGCTCGCCGACCTTGATTCCCGGGCGATCGACGCTCGGATGCACGTACGATTGGCTGCGCGTCGCGCCGTCACGGAAATAGATCATCGTATGCACGCGCCGCACGCGGCTGCTCCGGTTGGCGTGGGCCATATGGACCGTCAGTCCATGATGAAACGCCACGCTGCCGCACGGCACCTCGACATAGACCGGCGGCACACCGCTGATGCTGGGTTCTTCCAGAATCTTCACGCCCTCATCGGCGGAGAAGATGTTGACGAACTTGCGCAAGCCCACCCGATGCGAGCCCGGAACGTAGCCCATGCATCCGGTCTCATGGGTCGACCCGTCGAAGGGAACCCAGGCAGTGAGCGTGTCGGGCTCGTCCATCGGCCAGTAAGGCTGGTCCTGATGCGGCTCCGTGTAGCGTCCGCCGGGTTCCTTATAGAGCGCTTGGTCGTGCCACAGGCGCAACGCGGGCACGCCGATCAGCATCGTGGCAGCCTCGGCGATCGCGCGATGAAAGGTCAGTGGCAGGACGTCGGGATGGTCCTCCCACAGGTTGATGCATTGCGTGAATGACTGCTCATAGCGCGACTTTTCCGCCAGCGCGCGATTATCATTGCGGCCCCGGGCGCGCACCGCGCGATCAACCGCGGCGCCGAACCCGTCGAGCTCGGATTCGGTAAGCAGGCCCGGCACGATCACAAACCCGTCGCGCCGGAATTTTTCGATTAGATCGGGGCTGACTACCGGTTTGCTGCTCAAGCTGACACTCCAGCGAGTACCTGATGCAATTCTTACTATGATTGTGGGCCGCCTGTCGATTGCCGGTCGTGAATTACATGCTCGTGACGGGCTGTATCACTATCAGCGGGCTGCGCTTCCAGCCTGCGCCCCGGCGTGATCCAGGTCGAACCAGCCGTCGCCGCTGGCTCTGCTGTACCATATGATGTTCACTTCGCGATTCTTCCTGTAAGTGTCGCAGTTGGCATCGTCGAGCACGAGGACCTGCGGCGTGCGTCCTTGCAGAACTATCGAGTAGGCTGCGATGGACCAGTGATTGAGCGGGGTGCCGACAGTCCATTTTAGCGATGATCGTGGTACGCATCCGGAGCCGGCTTGGTGAAGGTCGTCCAGGAACCGGGTTCTCAGCCTGACCCACGTCACGCTTTGGAGCGAGAGCACGACAAAGAAGGCGCTCCCGATAGCAATTAGCGCGGGCTTCCTGGCTGTCCATGATGGCGCCGGGCTGCTGCGCCATGCGTCCAGGGCGCAGCCCGCCATCAGCGCCAGCGAAAGCGGCCCCACCCAGAACCTGTAACCGATCGCTTCCGCCCAGGCGCTCGGAAGGAGTGACCAGGGAATCAGGCACGTTCCCGCCGCGAGCACCGCCCCGACCAGCAGGTAATCTGCGGCGAACTCGCTCTCCGTCTGCAGGGCGATTCATCCCGGAGCTTCGCAGGCATTGCAACGCTGCGGCTGACGTGAATACTAGCGATGCCAGGGGCCAGCCGAGCACGGACCATTGAAAAGTGGCTGTGACCTGATGCAGGCTCATCATTTCATGCTCGTAAGGGCTGAACCCGTGAAACACTCGTGACAGGGCCATAACGGCGAGCAGAAACGCGCCAGCGTATCTATTGAATCGGGCGCGGCCCGACAATCGTGACGCAGACACCACCGTTGCAAGCGCGGCGCAGGCCGACAACGCCACCGCAATCGGGTGGGTGAACCAGACCATGACCTCGAGCAGCACGAGCACGGGGAGCAGGCCCGGTTCAGCCCCAACCAGCCCGGCCAGAAAGACCGGCCAAGTGAACGACGCGGCCATGTAGGACTCGGTTTGGAACATGAACTGACCGGGGAGCATCGCCATTGAAATCGAAAGCGCCGGCCAGATGAACAGCGAGGGGCGTCTGGCCCGGCAGGCGATCCACGACAGCGCGAGAGCCAGCCCCGGAACGGACACATAGCAGATGCAGAACACCGCTCTCAGGATCGTGAAGTTGTCGGAGAACTGACTGACCACCAACACCGGCTCATCGAGGACGGCGTGGACAGCTCGATGGATGGGCATGAATGGAATCTGCCGATCGAGCGTGACAAAGAGCTGGAACGCGCCGTCCCACGACAGCGGCCCCCCGCAGAAAGCGGCCACCACCAGAGCTGCAGTCACGAGCGCGAAAAATATCGGGACCGCGGCACGATCGATGTTCCAGCGAGGTTCTGGCGTCATTTGTCGAGGCCGACTTTTTTCAGCAACGCGATGAAGTGTCCTCGCGACGATTCGTCTCACCGTCCTGCACGGCGATAATCTATCTCGGTCTCGGCAACAAGGAGCGGGTGTCGCGGCCCATGATCGCCGTGTAGCCGACCACGTCGCTGAACATGATCGCGGCAAGCTCGCGGATCGGATTCGATGTCGGCGTGTCGGATGAAGTTGCCACTGGGGTTTCGTGCCTTTTTCTGGACCCGCAGTCTAATCCCGATTCGGTTGCATCCTACTCTGCCGGTCGTGCCGCCCCAACCGACCGGGCATCCGTCGATCGCGGGCGTAACCCGGAAACCAGGCTGTTCGGTAGTGGGCGGTTTCGACGTCACGGGCCGGCACGGAGGCCGGCCCCTACCCAATGTAGGAGCTTCATTCAGGGTAGTGGCCGGCGTCCCTGCCGGCCATCTGACCCAAAACCGCGCACCACCGGTTATTCGCGGCGATAGCGCCGTCAGCCTGATTCGGTGTATTAAGATGAGTCGGCTTGCAAGAGCCGATTTCTATAGACTAAACCCGCGGTTTCCCAGCATGGATTCGGCGGAATAATAAGGAGCATCCAATGCCAGAATTTACGATGACCATCGATGGTAAGGCAGTTAAGGGATCCAAGACCGTTGGCGTGATAAATCCCGCCCTCGGCAAGGAATTCGCGCGGGTTCCCGATTGCACCAAAGAGGAACTCAATCAGGCGATGGAGGCCGCGCAGCGGGCTTTTCCCGCCTGGAGCCGCGACCTGGAAACGCGCCGCAAGGTCCTCAACGATTGCGCGGCGGCGCTCCAGAGCCCTCCCGAGGGGCTGGCCCGGATGCTCACGCAGGAGCAGGGCAAGCCGCTGGACAAGGCCGGCCAGGAGATCATGGGAAGCTGGTTCTGGCTCCAGTACACCGCCGGCCTCCAGATTCCGCTTGAAGTCCTGCAGGACAGCCCGCAGGGGCATATCGAGATTCGCCGCAAGCCGTTGGGCGTAGTGGCGGCGATCACGCCGTGGAACTACCCGCTGATGCTCGCGATATGGAAGATCGCGCCGGCGCTGCTGGCGGGAAATACTGTCGTGATCAAGCCGTCGCCGTTCACGCCGATCACCACCCTGATGCTCGGCGAGATCCTGCGCGACATCGTGCCGCCGGGCGTGCTCAATGTGATCTCGGGCGGTGACGAGCTGGGCGCCGCGATGACCAACCATCCGATACCGCGCAAGATTTCCTTCACCGGCTCGGTTGCGACCGGCAAGAAGGTCGCGACCGCGGCGGCGCCCGACTTGAAACGGATCACGCTGGAGCTGGGCGGCAACGACGCGGCGATCGTGCTCGCCGATGCTTCGGTCGATGATGTCGCGCAAAAGATTTTCTGGGGCGCGTTTGAGAATTGCGGGCAGATCTGCAGCGCGATCAAGCGCGTCTACGTCCCGCAGAACATGTACGCTCCGATGCTCGAAAAGCTGGGCGAGCTGGCCAAGGGCGCCAAGGTCGGAAACGGCCTCGATGCCGGCGTGCAGATCGGACCGCTCAACAACAAGCCACAGTTCGACCGCGTAACGGAACTGGTCGAGGACGCGAAGAGCCACGGCGCGAAAATCGTCACCGGCGGCAAGCGGATGGGCGGCGAGGGTTACTTCTACGAGCCGACGATTGTCGGCGGAATCTCCGATGGCGTGCGGCTGGTCGATGAGGAACAGTTTGGCCCCGCGCTGCCGGTGATTCCGTACAAGGACGTCGACGACGCGCTGCGGCGCGCGAACGCCACCCATTTCGGGCTCTCCGGCTCAGTCTGGTCGAAGGATCCAGAACGCGCGGCTGAAGTTGCCGGCAAGCTCGAATGCGGCTCGGCCTGGGTGAATCAGCATCTCGCGCTCGGACCGAATCTGCCCTTCGGCGGCGCGAAATGGTCGGGTATCGGCGTCGAGAACGGCCCCTGGGGCCTGCTCGGGTTCACCGAGATTCAGGTGCTCAACGTCGCCCGAAGCTAGAGTTTCGCAGTCGGGCGGCTCGATCGATCGGGATTTGCGCGGTATTTCCGATGGCGCATGGTGGCTTCAAAGTCATCGACTCGGACATGCACGTTATCGAGCCGCCCGACCTGTGGCAGCGCTACATCGATCCGGCCTTCAAGGATAAGGCGCCGTACGGAACCAAGTACGGACCTCGCGACATCTCCTGCTACGTCGGCAACAAGAGCGCCTATCGCCTGGACGCGATCAGGACCTGGGTCGGTCCGATAACCTCGCATACCCGGCCGCTGGAGAAAGACTACGAGTTCGCGGAGCAGCGTGGCTTCGACGCCGCCTCGCAGCTCGAAGCGATGGACCGCGAGGGAATCGATGTCGCGGCGCTGTACCCGTCGCGCGGGCTGTTCGTGCTGGGCTTCGACAGCACCGAGACCGTCGGCGAGTCCGAGGGGCTCGAGCCCGCGTTCGCGGCGGCGATCGCTCGCGCCTACAACGATTGGCTATACGACTTCTGCGCGGCTGATCGGCGTCGGCTGCTCGCCGCGGCGATGATCGCGCCGCACGATATCACCGCGGCGGTGAGCGAGACGCGCCGATGCGCCGAGAAGTTGGGCTTCAAGTCGATCTTCCTTCTGCCCGGCCTGGTCAATCGCAAGCCGTGGCACCATCGCGATTACGATCCACTGTGGGCCGAATGCGAGCGGCTCAAAATCCCGGTGGTCTTTCACGGCGGAGGGCCGGATCGCCTGGGTGACTACGGGCTGGGGCTGCACGACTCGATGATGCTCTGGCACACCTTTTCGCATTCGCTCGGCCCGATGGCGGCCTGCGCCAGCTTCACCGCCGGCGGGGTGTTGGAGAGATTTCCGCAGCTTAAGGCCGGCTTCCTGGAGGCCAACTGCTCGTGGGCGCCGTGGCTGCTGGCGCGCCTGGATGATCACTACGAAGACTACATAGGCCGCTTCGAGTTCCAGCTCCCGCTGATGCCGTCCGAGTATTTCAAGCGCAATTGCTATGTGTCGGTCGAAGCCGACGAAAAACCCGCCCGCCTGTTCGTGGATTGGTTCGGCGACGACAACGTGGTCTTTTCAACCGACTATCCCCATCCCGATAGCAAGTTCCCCCACAGCGTAGACAAGTTCCTGAGCCTCGGCCTCAGCGACGAGACCAGGCGCAAGTTTCTCTGGGACAACTGCGCAAGGTTTTACGGGATCGATCCGTGAAGGGGTAAACGCGGCGGGACAGCAGCTCTTCGTCTGAAGACTATTGGAAGGTCAAATGCGCGACATGAACGCAAATTGGCGCGAGAGAATCGTAATCGATCCGGCAATCCATCACGGCGAGCCGTGCATCAAGGGCACGCGTGTGCCGGTAAGCGCGATCGTTGGCAGCATCGCTGACGGCGACACGCGCAAGCAGGTCATCGATGCTTGGCCAGAGCTAACTGGCGATGACATCAAGGCCGCTCTGAAATTTGCCGCCGAAGCAGTAAACAACGCGGACTTCGTTCCCTTCCAGCGCAACGGCGGCCAGTGAGTGCACGCGTTAAGGTCGACGAGGACCTGCCTAGGCAGATTGCCGACTTGATGGCCGCGCGTGGCCACGACGCGGCCACGGTGTTAGGGCAGGGCTGGCAGGGAGCACCCGACGATGAGCTCTGGCCGCGTGTCCAGCGCGAGCGGCGCTGGCTGATTACGGCCGACAAGGGGTTCGCCGATCTGCGCCGGCATCGGCCCGGAAGCCATGCCGGTGTGATCCTGCTGCGGGCACAGGAAGAGAGCCGGCGCGCGTACATGGAGCTTGCCGGAATTGCGCTTGAGCGGCTGAAGCTCGATGAGATCGCTGGCGCGGTCGTCGTGGTGACTTATCGAGGCGTTCGCATCCGTCGCGCGCCAATTTCCTGAATTCCTTCGGGAACGCCGAAAGTCATCAAACTTTTGTGTCCCAGTGCACTCAGCGTTGTCTCGCCCCCGACCTCGTTCTGGGTGACATTGCCAATCCGAGAAAGACCAGTACCGCTTGATTGAGGCGCACGATATCCGCATCATCCAGGCGGCCGACGCGCGCGCCGACCTTGGATTTCGCCACGGTGGTGATCTTGTCCACCATCAAGCGGCAGATTGCGCGCAGTCCGTTGCGTTCGCTTGGCTCTAGCAGGCGAAACAGCGGCGCCTCGGTTGCGTCGGTGGTGAAGGCGCAGACTGTGACGGAGTCGGTCGCATCAAAGCTGTCATCCTGCACGATAACCACCGGGCTCGGCTTGCCCGCATAGTCTTTGCCGCCTGCGACGGCCCAGATGTCGCCGCTCCTCATTCATCGCCCCAGCCGGATACTCCATCGATGAACGCCTGATCCTGGCGCGCCTGCCGGCTGGCGGCGACGGCCAGGGACTGGCGATGCGCTTGCGAGCGGAAGGCAGGCGCACGCACGTCCGGCACCCAAATCTGGATCGGGCGCAGACTCTGCCGACGCAGGCACTCGCGATGTTGGCGTACCTTCAGGCGCGACGGCTTGGGCTTGGCTGGCGGGGCCATAACAATGCTCCAAAAGTTACATGTAGCGACACGACAGTCTCAGCCTATCCATTCGAGCACGGCGAAGCACACGAGCATCAGTGGGAGCCAGACGGCTAGACCGATGCGGGCCCATTGACGACTCGTAATACCCAACCGGCTCGCTGCGACTACGTTGGGCAGGTTGCCGGAGATCAGCATCCCGCCGCTGATCAGCAGGCCAAGCAGCGCAGCGCGTTGCTGATTTGCGCCCAGGCCGGGTCCGATCTCCACCACGGCCAAAGTCGAATTATTGACGACCGCGGAAAAAGTGTTGAGCCAGAAGAGCAAGCCGCCCGGAAGCCGGGCCACGTAGGCCTCGAGCGAAGGCCTTAGCGCCTCCGAAAGCGCGACCAGTCCCGCAATAAAAACGTACATCTTGACGGGACGGATCAGCAGAACAAACCGCCATGATTCTTCACCCACGGGCGCATGGGTCGGATGCCGCGAGCCGAACGGCAGAAACAGGATCGCCAATGAGATCAGCAAGACTCCGGCCAAGATGAACGGGCCAAGCAGACGGGCGAGGTACCAGAAGTCCGCATGCAACGCGGCGAGAACCACGGCGATGCCGGGCATCCCCAGCGGCGTGATCCCCGCGCCCAGGCCGATCGCGAAACAGGCCAGCACGGTCACGGTAACTTCGATCGGCCGCTCCAGGCGCAGCAGCGCAATCGCCTCCACGAACACCAGCGCAGCAACCACCGGAGTTATCAGCGGCGCGAGCAAGGCGAGAATGATAGTCAGGCCCGAGCAGATCCATCGCGTGCCAAGCGGCGGAATTATCAAGGCGAGCAATTGATCGAGCCGGCTGTGCGCGAGGCGGAATCCGGCGCCGAAGACCAGAACCGCCAGCGTAAATGACAAAGGCTCGCGCAGAGCGGCCCAGATGAGCGCCGGGCCGAATTGTCCCATCATCCAGGCAGTCAGCAGTCCAACAATCAGGAAAAAGAACTCGAGGTTGCGCTCGATCGGCTCTATGAGGATGGGTCCGAACAGGACCGCCAACACTGCGAATGCGGCGCGCAACATGATGCAGGCGAACTCTCGCCAAAACCAGTGAGCCAGTCAACTTCGCGGCGTCGAAGCCGAGCCAGCGGCGCGGTCCCCTGGCGTCGGCGTTTAGGCCGGATCACCTCACTGGAGAGCTCCACGAATATTGCAGCCCGAGATTGTCACCGCTGTACAAGCTGTGTTCCCACAACCCAAATCCCCCGCCGAGAACGACAATTGCGACCAGCGCGAGCGCGATGCGTACCGAACGCGGCCGGCACAGGCGAGAGAAAAAGAGCGCGACGACCAGCCCGGTGACGCAACTGATCAGCATGCCCACCACGCTGGCTGGACTATGAAAGCTAAACTCCACATCCTGAGTGCCGGCGGGAAGGAAAACCGCCAACCCCTTCCGGTCGCTGCGACGGACCACTAATTCCTGGGACTTAACCGAGGCACTCCACTGCGGTGAGTAGGGAACTGAAAGGGTCAGCAATCCCGGCGTACTGGCCTCCACCCGAACAACCAGCCGATTGAAAGAGCTATACCTTGTCGTAACCAGGCTGCCACGACCTGCAGGATTTTGTGCCGAGGCGGCCACGACGGGTGGGGCATCCGTTTTCGCAGGAGAGAAAGCTGCAAAGGCGGTTGAATCCCAGACCTGATTTGAGCTGAACATTCCGTACCCGGCGTCGAACCGGAAAGCAAGGTCGGATCGTTTCTCATCGTTCATCTGCTCGAGGCTGGGCGTCGGATTCCGTTTCACGACCCAAGTCCCGTATCCCAACTGAACGGCTGTCTGGAGGATCACAATAACGCTGAGTAGCAGGCCGGCAGGAACCCGGGCGCGCCACGGCGACACTCGCAGCGTCACCAGAAGGAGACAAACGAGCCCGCTCCAGAATATCAAGCTGTCCACCCACGCAGGATAATGCCGAATCTTGAACGGCGTGAAATCACCGGTCTGGGGATGCGCCAGCAGAACATAGCCGCCGCAGAACACCCCGAGTGCCACCAGTGAGATGTGCCAGGGCGCGATCGGATGCATTTGCTGCCTGAAATTTTCGTCATCGGCAGCACGACAAAACCAACTGAGCATGAGCATCAAAATAGGCGGCAAGAGCATCGCGATGCGGCCAGGGGGTACGGAAGGTATCCGCAAACGGAAAAAACTCCCAGAATAAATGATGGACAGGCGTATCATCGCCCACGCTGCATAGAAAAATGACCACAAATGCCAGCCACAGTGCGATCAAGATCGCACGGGCTTTCACCTGACGGAGCGGCGCCAGCGCAACCGGCGCCAGCATCGCAATCAAAATCAATGGCGAGCTCCCGAACGCACCGTGCACGTCGCTCCGCAGAGGATTGAAGAAGCTGTTCAATGCGCCGCCCCAATGATCAGAGTACGCCAGCGACCATTGGTAGGGCTGGTTAAGGCGGGCCGGCGCGTCCCGGATAAATTCAACGTAAAAAGGCAGCGTGTACGCCAGGGCGAGCAACTGGCCGAGACCGACGTACGTCCCTGCGGTCGCATAATAGTGGAGCGTGCGCCGCCAATTCACGGCAATTTCCGGCCGCAGCGCGGCGACGGCGTAGGGCATGGCCAGGCAGATCAGGGCCGCGCCAACCATGCCGAAATATGCGATTTGAGGATGACCACCGCAGACCACAAGGTAGGTCGCGCCGATCACTGAAAGTGGCCGGATGAAGCGGTCCGCCGTTATGTACAAGTACGCTAGCGCCGCGCACAGCAGCAGGAATCCCGTGTAGCTTTCGAGCGAGGCTCCGTAGCGGAACATGTCGAGCATCCGCAGGTTGTATACCGTTAGAAACGAAAGGATGAACGCGAAGTCAGTACTAAGCTTAAGTCTGCGCAGCAGATTGAACAGAACAAGCTGGCTCAGCCCCAAAGATATAAGGCGCCAAAATGTGTTCCACTCAAGTGCGTAGCCCTTCCAGTAGCCGGCGCAGTGAGCCGCAAGATGGGACAACGGGTGATACATCTGGCCCAGCGTCAATGCAATAGCAGAGCGGCCGCCAGCGAACCCGGGTGCATACAAAGGAAAAGTCCCATGAGCAAGCGAGTACTGCAGTTCCATCTGCTCCTGAATTGCAAATGACGGATAATCGTTACCGATTGTCAGACTGCCGCCAAAGGGCAACAACCACCAGAAGACGGCGAACGGCAACACGCAAATTAAGCCTCTGAGCAGGCCAATTCGATCCCGGCGCCAGGCATTCATCCGTTCAGTTAGAGTTGTCGGCATCGCGGTCAACATGGAAGCCGACGGGCTTCCGGCATAACCGCGGATTTCCATTTCACGCCCCGATTTCGACTAATCGGGTTTCTGGTCGGGCTCGGGCGCCAGATTCAGCGCCGCCGAGTTCATGCAATAGCGCAAGCCCGTCGGCGCCGGACCGTCATTGAAGACGTGTCCCAGATGCGCGTCGCATCGCGCGCACAGCACCTCGGTCCGGCTCATCAGGAGCGAGCGGTCGGACTCGGTACGGATGTTCTGCGGCGCAATCGGCTGATAAAAACTCGGCCATCCGGTGCCCGAGTCGAACTTGGTGTCCGAGCTGAAGAGCGCATTGCCGCAGCAGACGCATCGGTAGATGCCCGCGTCGTGGTTTTCTGCGTATTGGTTGGTGAAGGGGCGCTCGGTGCCCTTGCGGCGAGTCACTTGATATTGCTCGGGCGTAAGGAGTTTGCGCCACTCGGCGTCCGGTTTCACGACCTTGTCTTCCATGAAAACACCTTTTAGCTGGCCGAAGTCCGAAAACTCGGCGATCGGGATCTTCTCCGCACTGCCCGAGTCGCCGCCGCGCCCTCCGACGCGTCCAGCGAGCTGCTGATCTCCGGCCCGCCCCATGCAGATCGCGATCGGAACGGCACCCAGCGCGGCGAGCACGAATCTGCGGCTCGGCAGAACCTTGCGATTTCGCACCATGGGGCAGCCGGCTTTATTGATCATCTTACTATGAGAGAACCAAATCAGGATACGAACGGTTCCCGATCTCTGATCGGCTCAGAAGGCCCATGCGCCGCGTAGGAAGTTCGCGATGAACGAGCCCATCGAGAGCAGCGACCAGATCGTGATTGCGGCGTTGAAGTCGCGGCTGCGCGCCAGCCGCGCGAACAGGATGAACATCGGGAACAGGGCCAGCACGTAGCGCGGCGCGCTCAAGTCCCAGGTCAGGCTGGCGATCAGTAGCCAGTTGGCCGCCATCCAGACGCTGTACGATGGGCGCAACGTGAAACACGCCGCAATCGTCGCCGCCAATCCGATCGTCAAAAAGAGCAGGACTTGAATGCCGATCATCTGCGCCTGATATACGTCGCCCGATCGCGCCACGTCCGCCATCAGGCTGACCTGATGCCACGGCCATCCCAGCCCCTGGCTCCAATGGGTCAACTCGTAGTTCGCGAAAGTGAAGGGGTTTCCGGTGACCGAATAGTTGACCAGCAGGTAGATGCCGAAGCCCGACGGAATCAGCCCGAGCCACAGCCATCGCCATTCCCATCGGCGCCTAATCCGCAGCCGCTGCAACACCTCCACGCCCAGCGCTGGAACCAGAAACAGGCCGTTCATCCGGGTCAGGCTCGCGGCCGCGCCAAGAATCCCCGCCAGCAGCCATCGCTCCCGCCGCGCGGCCAGGAACGAGCAAATCACCAGCGCCAGGAAGAGACTCTCGGTGTACGAGATATGCAGGAAGTATGCAGTCGGAAAAATGAACATGAACCAGACCGCCCTGTAGGCGATCGGCTCCGGGTCGTCGATAGCGACCAGACGCGCGAGCGCGACTGCGGCCACGATCGAAGCCAGACACGAAACGATGAAGGTGCTGATCAACGGGTCGCGGGCGAAAAACATCGCTATTCGCACCAGCCACGGATAGAGCGGAAAAAATACGATCGCGTAGCGCATTTCGCCGGCCTTCTGATAGCCGTGCACGGCGATATTGATGTACTGGCCGGCGTCCCACCAGTTCCAGATATCGAAGACCTCGTGCAGGCTGCGGACGCGCTTGCTCGAGCCAATCTCGTATGCGAAGCAGCCGAACCCGAGCGTGAGCAGCTCGGTGAGCAGCGCTAGGCCGACCGCGTCCCAATCGGTGGCGCCAGCCAAAGCGATGTCCGGCTCACGCTCCGGTTGCGATACAGGTGAGGGCGTGGACGCAACGGTACTCAACGGCGGGGATTCCGCCGGCGCGTCGCGGTCCTGAACCGGGTCGTCCATTTTATTAATCGGGCAAGCGCGGCGGCGACTTCGCCCATTCAGCGCGCAGGCGCTGGTAGCCCTCGACATCATCGACCGTGCGGAAGTAGCCGCGATGTACATATCCGGCGACGCGCATCCCCTTCGCGACCATCGGCGCGAGCAGATTCGCCATCAGCGCGAACGGAGGCGCGGCGGGCATCATGCCCAGCACGGCCGGCTCGCACACGCATGCGCCGCAATACATGAACGCGCTCAACGAAGCGACGACACTCGCGGCCAGCTTGGCCGGATAATCATCGAACTCCGGCGCGCCATGACGCCGCAAGAGCCGCATCCGCCGGATCATCCCCTCGCCGTCGATTTCCAGCCGGCTGTAGTAGTCGAGGTTCGGCGGGCGATTGAGCGCGATCGTGGCCAGCGCCCGGCGCTCCCGATGGTACGCGACCATCCGGGTCAGATCGAGGTCGAGGATCGTGTCGGAGTTGGCGATCACAAAGGTTTCGCCACCCAGGTAGTCACGCAACGCCACCAGCGGTCCGCCAGTGCCGAACAGGACGACTTCGCGCGAATAGCGGATATTCAGTCCGAGCGCGTCGCCACTTTCCAGTGATGCTTCGATCATGTCCGCCAGATGATGCACATTGATCGCGATCTGGGTAATGCCACCCCGCTTGAGCATCATCAGTGGGTAATGAATAAGTAACCGGCCACCGACTTCGAGCAGCGGCTTGGGCGTGGTGTCGGTCAAAGGCCGGAGCCGTTCGCCCTTTCCCGCGGCGAGTACGAGCGCCTTCAAGATGCGGCTCCGAGCGCTGCCCTGAGGAGCGGATAGTCGGCGCCCCGCGCGAGCATCCGGCGCGCCTGCGCAACGCAATGCGGGATGAACTGCGCATATCCGCTGCGGCCCGCCCGCTCCAGCCGGGTGAACGCGCCGATCATCTTGAGCGCATGCTGGATTACGCACAGGCGATAGTCTTCGATAAAGTCCGTGCGCGCCGGCGCCGTCGCGTGCCGGCGCGCGAGCACTGCGAGATAGTAGTCGAGCAGGCGCTCCTCGATGGTCGGCGTGATGACTTGTCCAGTGTCGCGGGTGGTGAGCAGCACGGCGAGATCCTGTGCGGCAGGAGCCATCAGGGCGTCCTGGAAATCGATCATCCAGATTATGGGCCCGCTGTCGCGCTTCTGCACGAAGAGATTATTGCCGTGGTAATCGCGATGCGAAAAGACACGCGACGATTGGCCGAGCCGCGCTGCGAGCGCCGTGACTTCGCACCGTACCGGTTCGGGATCGACATTGGGCGCGACTTCGCGCAGGCCGACCTCGATGAACCGCTCCAGTTCCCATCCGAAGAGCCGCTGGTCGTAGGCGACGCCGAAGGCGACGCATTGATCGTCGTGTCGCGCGGTCCCTTCGACGTGGAGCCGCAACAGTTCGTCGACTGCGGCGCGGTACAGCGCGGCGGCATGCGCCGGATCCGCAGACGCGGCGGCGAACAGCGAGTTCTCGCCCAAGTCCTCGATCAGCAGCAGACGCTCGCGCGGCGCGGCGACATATAAGGCGGCAACCGGCGCGCCGATCGATTCAAGGAAGCGATGCACATTGAGCCAAGGCGGTTCCGCCAGCGGCTCGCGATACAAGTTGAGCGCTCGTGCGTAGAGCGGAAGGTCGTCGGGGCCCAAGTCGACCAGAATTGCAGTGGCGGGAGCGGTCGCGGCGGCATCGATCGCGACGCGCCAAAATCGCCGGGTCGAGGCGTCACCCTTTAACGGGATGATTCGTTGCGGTTTGCTCCCTGGCCAGGTCTTCGCCAGCGCCGATTCGAGCCAGTGATCTCGACGAGTCGATTCGGCCGGCGACGACATGGCGGCAATTGTAGCCGCGCACGGGCGATCCTGCCACGCAGCGTGTGATGCGGCTAACCAACCAGTTGGGTTGCGATTGTGCGCGCGGACGAATCCCCAAATCCCATCTGGCCCAGGCTGATCGCGCCGGTCAGCTTCGCGAGCGCGGCTGCGTTGGTGCGGGTCGCGGGTGAAGCTTCGCCGGCCGCCTGATTCAGGACGTAGCCCCGCACGCGCAGATTGCGGCGCGCGGCATAGTCGAGCGTCAGGAGGGTCGCGTTGAGGCATCCGAGACGGTTCGCAACCACCACTACGACTTCGAGATCGAGCGCCAGCGCCAGGTCGGCGTAGTTCCGGGTCCAGTTGATCGGCACCGTGATTCCGCCCGCGCCCTCGACCAGCACTACGTCCCGCCCCGTCGCGATTCGCGCAAAGGCTGCGGTGATGCGCGCCATGTCGGGCGCTTCGATGCCGTCAACTTCAGCGGCCAGTGCCGGCGCGAGCGGCGAGCGATAGCGATACGGGCAGATCAAATCGAGCGGATCGCTCGATTCGGCAGCGCTCTGCAGCGCGATCGCGTCGGCCGGTTCGAGGCGTCCGTCGCGCTCGGCGCATCCGGTTTCGGCCGGTTTCATCACGCCCACGCGCATCCCGCGCGCGCGCAGATCGCGCGCAAGCGCGCACGCCAGCGTGGTCTTGCCCACTTCGGTGTCGGTACCCGTGATCAGGAAACGCAATGCCATTGGGGGCGCCTGCGTCAGGTTTCGCGCGTGACCTCGTTGATCGCGTTGCAGGTTACGTCGAGCAGGGTTTCGATCTCGGTGGCGGAAATCGATAGGGGCGGCATCTGGACGATCACGTCGCCCAGCGGACGGATTATCACTCCATCGCGGCGCGCCCGCCGGATGACGTTCGCGCCGATTTGCCGCTCGACCGGAAATCCGCGCCGGTTCGCAGGATCCTCCATCAGTTCCACTGCCCCCATCAGGCCGCATTGGCGGATGTCGGCGACGTGCGGATGGCTCTTAAGGCGCGAATCGAGCCCCTCGCGCATTTGAGCGATCCGTGGCTGGATACGATCGATCACGCGCTCGCGCGCGAAGATTTCGAGATTAGCCAGTGCGACCGATGCGGCGAGCGGATTTCCGGTGTAGGTATGGCCATAGTAAAAGGCGCGATACTCACTCGGTTCGCCCAGGAACGCCGCGAAGATTCGCTCTGTCGCGAGCGTGGCGGCCATCGGCAGATAGCCAGCCGTGATTCCCTTGCCCAGACACATCAGGTCGGGACTGAAGCCGGCGTGCTCGCAGGCGAACAGCCGCCCGGTGCGTCCGAAGCCGGTTGCGACTTCGTCGCAGATGACGAGCGCGCCGGCCTCGCGCGCCATCGCGGCGAGACTGCGCAGATATCCCGCGGAATGAATCCACATGCCGGCGGCGCCCTGCACCAGCGGCTCGATGATCAGCGCGGCCAGCGTGTCGCGATTGCGCTCGATGATCGCGCGCGCCGCCGCCAGCGCCGCATCTTCAGCCACTTGCGGTTCCATCCGCCGGTAGAAGCGAAACATATGCGGCGGGTCGGTCTTCAGCACCGGAAAGACCAGCGGCTGCACGTGGCGATGAAAGGTCTCGCTGTAGCCGAGGCTGACCGAGCCAACCGTGTCGCCGTGATAAGACTCGGTGAGGGTGAGGAATTGCGTGCGCGAGGGCTGGCCGGCAAGCCGCCAATATTGCACGGCGATCCGGAGCGCGACTTCGACCGCCTCTGCACCGGAGTCCGAGTAGAACACGCGCGTCAGTCCCGGCGGCGCGAGCGCTATCAGTCGGGCGGCCAGCTCGATACCGGGCGGATGCGAAAGGCCGAGCATCGTCGAATGCGCGATCCGATCGGCCTGCGCGCGCAAGGCGGCATCAAGCTCGGCCTTGCGATGGCCGTGGAGGTTGCACCATAGCGAGGAAACGCCGTCCAGGTAGCGTCGCCCGTTTACGTCGATCAGATAATTGCCTTCGCCGCGCGCGATTATCGGCGGCTCGGGCTCGGCCATCCAGACTTTCATCTGGGTGAAGGGATGCCACAAATGGCGGCGGTCCAGCTCGACGAGCCGCTCGTAATCCGAGCCGGCCGTCGGATTTTGGATCGCCTGTCACCTGATCACGCCCAGCTCGCGGCCGGCTTCGATCAGCGCTGCGGCGGCGAAATCCAGGTCGGCGCGGCTATGCTCGGAGGTTGGCGTCAGGCGCAGGCGCGCGGTATGCGGCGGTACTGTCGGCGGCCTGATCGCGATCGCATAGACGCCGCGCTCGAGCAGTCTGCCGCGCCAGAGCCACGGCGGCCTCAGCCTCGCCGACCATCACCGGCGTGATCGGCGATTCGGTCGCTCCGATCGTGAAGCCGGCGGCGGATAGCTTCGCGCGCAGGTGCGACGCGTTGCGCCACAGGCGCTCGCGACGCTCGGGCTCGGCCAACATTATTTCGAGCGCGGCTTGCGCCGCAGCGGCCATCGCGGGCGCCAGACCGGTGGAATAGATAAAACTCCGCGCGCGGTTTACGAGCAGCTCGATCAGCGGGCGAGATCCGGTGACATATGCGCCATACGAGCCCAGCGCTTTGCTGAGCGTGCCGACCTGAACTTCGATTTCGTGCTCGAGATTAAGTTCCGCTGCGAGCCCGCGGCCGTCCGGTCCGACCACGCCGAGCGCATGGGCTTCGTCGATCATCACGGCGGCGTCGAAGCGGCGCGCGAGCGCGACGATCGCGCTGAGCGGCGCGAAATCGCCGTCCATGCTGAATACCGAGTCGGTCACGATCAGGCGGCGGCGAAAGGCCCGCGCCCCGGCCAGCATCGCGGCCAGATGCTCGCAGTCGCGATGGCGATAGATTTGGACCTGCGCCCGCGACAGGCGGCATCCGTCGATCAGACTGGCGTGGTTGAGCTCGTCGCTGAAGACGGCGTCGCCGGGACCGGCGAGTGCGGTGATCGCGCCGAGATTGGCGAGATAACCCGAGCCGAATACCAGCGCGGCCTGCGCTCCCTTGAGCTCCGCGATGCGATTTTCCAGCGCGTGATGCGGCTCCATGCTGCCCGCGATAAGGCGCGAGGCGCCGGCGCCGACGCCGTAGCGCTCGACCGCCTCGATCGCGGCGCGGCGGACCTGCGGATGGTTGGCCAGGCCGAGGTAATCGTTGGACGAGAGCATCAGGAGCTCTGCGCCGCGATGGCGAACGCGCGGGCCGTGCGCGGTCTCTATCGTGCGCAGAGCGCGGCGCAATCCCTGTGAATCGAGCTGTTCGAGCTCAGCGCGCAGCTCTTCGTCAAGCGTTGCCATCGTTAGACCGTCCTGCGTTCACCGTCGTGAGGCAGTAGCCGCGATATACGGGCAAGTCAAGGCAAGCTTGCAGACTGGCCGTCGCATCACCGGCCTCGCGCGCACGGCCATTGGAAAAGCCGGTCTCATCCGATATGGATCATTGTATAAGACCGCGTTTAGCGCGAAACCCGCGATGCTGACCTGGTTTGCAATTGCCGTGACGCTGATCGTAGCCGCGATCGTCGTCGGCGTGATGGTCAACGCCAACCGCCTGATCGGACCGCGCCGACCCTCGGCGGTGAAGGGCGAGGCCTTTGAATGCGGCAATCCTCCCAGCGGCAGCGCATGGGGCCGCTTTTCGGTGCGATTTTATCTGACCGCGATTCTGTTCCTGGTCTTCGACGTGGAAATTATCTTCCTCTACCCGTGGGCGGTGGAACTGCGCGGGCTGGGGATGTTCGGTTTCGCCGAGGTCTCGGTCTTCATCCTGATTCTGGGCGTGGGGCTGGTCTACGCGTGGCGGCGCGGCGCGCTGGATTGGGATTAGCCGCGATGCTGATCGAAAAGCTCAAGGCGCGCTTTTCCTCCGACGTGCTTGCGGCCGGAGAATCGCACGGCGAGGAGACGATCGTGGTCAGCCGCGATCGCGCTCTCGATATGCTGCTGGCGCTGCGCGACGAGCCGGAGTTCGCCTTTGACATGCTGGTCGATGTGACCGGCGTCGATTGGCCGCAGCGGACGCCGCGCTTTCAGGTCGTCTACCATCTGCATTCGCTCAGCCTGCACCATCGCCTGCGGATCAAAATTGAAGTCGCCGAGCAGGACGCCTGGGTCCACAGCGCGATCGGCATCTGGAAAGGCGCCGATTGGCTGGAGCGGGAATGTTACGACATGTTCGGAATCCACTTCAAAGGCCATCCCGATTTGCGCCGGATCCTGATGTACGACTCGTTCCAGGGGCATCCGCTGCGTAAGGACTATCCCGCCACGCGGCGCCAGCCGGTGGTTGAAGAGATCGACCCGGTGATCGCGCCGCTGCGGCCCTCGCGTTAAACGACATGGCACTTCCGGCGCGCTGGAAAGAGAAGCTTGAGTCGTCGGATTCGGCCGACGAAATCATGGAGCTGCAGATGGGACCGTCCCATCCCGCGGCTCACGGCACGATCAAGTTCGATCTCAAGCTGGACGGCGAGCGCGTGGTTGATTGCGACGTCGAGGTCGGGTACTTGCATCGCGGCTTCGAGAAGATGTGCGAGCAGGGCACCTGGACCCAGGTTTTTCCCTACACCGACCGGCTCAACTATGCCTCGCCGCTGATCAACAATGTCGGCTTCGCACTCGCGGCTGAGAAGCTGCTCGGCACCGACACTCCCGAGCGATGCAAATACGCGCGGGTGATCATGAGCGAGATCTCGCGCATCACCGACCATCTGACCTGCCTGGGCGCAGCCGCTAACGAGGTCGGCGCGGCCACGGTATTCATGTACATGCTCGAGTCGCGCGAGATGCTCTACGACCTAGTCGAGGCAGTGACCGGCGCGCGCGTGACGGCGAGCTGGTGCCGGGTGGGCGGCGTGGCGCGCGATCTGCCGGTGGACTTCGCCGACCGGCTCGGTCCGGCGTTGAAATATCTCGACGCCATCCTGTCGGACTGCGACAAGCTCCTCTCGCGCAACCGGGTGTTTATCGACCGGATGTCGGGCGTGGGTGTGATGGCGGCGGCCGATCTGACGTCATACGGCGTTACCGGGCCGCTGCTGCGTGCGGCCGGCGTGAACTACGACGTGCGCAAGGCGAGCCCTTACCTGGTATACGACCGCATTGATTTCGAAGTGCCGCTCGGCGAGCGCGGTGACAATTACGATCGCTTCAACGTCCGCTTCCAGGAGATGTACCAGTCCAAGCGCATCATCGAACAGGCGATGGCGCAGCTTCCCGAAGGTCCGATCGAAATCGACAATCCGCGCGTGGTGCTGCCGCCCAAGGAGCGCGTCTACAATTCGATCGAAGGCCTGATGAACCACTTCAAGCTGATCATGGAAGGTATCAAGATACCGGCGGGCGAAGTGTACCAGGCGGTCGAGGGCGCCAACGGCGAACTGGGCTTTTACGCAATCAGCGACGGCAGCGGGCGCCCGTACCGGGTGCGGGTGCGGCCGCCATGCTTCCTGGCGATGGGCGCGCTCAACAAGATGCTCATCGGCGGGATGATTGCAGACATTATCACCACCTTCGGCATGATCAACATGATCGGCGGCGAGTGCGACCGCTGATACCTCAACAAGACCCTCCTAAAGATCTCGCTCGCACGCTCGCAGCAATCGAGCGCGGCATCACCGATAACCTCCATATCGGCGCGCAGCTCTACGTCTCGCTCGACGGACGCCCGATCGCCGACCTGGGAATCGGCGAGGCCCGGCGCGGCGTCGCGATGACGCGCGACCATCTCACGCTCTGGATGTCCTCGGTCAAGCCGATCACCGCCCTGGCAATCGGGCAGATGTGGGAGAATGGCCGCCTTGCCCTCGACGACCAAGTCTCACGATACATCCCGGAGTTCGGCGCCAGCGGAAAAGACCCGATCACGATTCGTCACGTACTCACTCACACCGCAGGTTTCCCGAACGCGGTCTACAACTGGTCATCAGACCCATGGGAAAAGATCATCGCCGAGATCTGCGCCGCGCCACTGGAGCCGGGATGGACTCCCGGCCGCGATAGCGGCTACCACGTCGCCTCGGCATGGTACATACTCGCCGAAATCGTCCGGCGACTCGACGGGCGTCCGTATCCTCAATACGTCCGCGACCGGATATTCGAGCCGCTCGGGATGAAGGACTCCTGGATCGGCATGCCTGCGGAACGCCATCGTGCGTATGGCGATCAAATCGTCGCGATGCACGCGGGCGCGATGGCCGGCGCCGCGCCGCAACCCTTCGGCCCGGACTATGCCCCACCCTTCCGCTTCTGGTCGGGTTCGCAGGAGGCGTGCGCGCTCTGCCGTCCCGGCGGCAGCGCGTGGGGACCGATTCGTGAGCTCGGCTACTTCTACGAGGCCTTGCTCAACGGCGGCGAGCGCCGCGGCGTCCGAATCGCTTCACCGCAGACGGTCGCGGCGATCACGGCGCGTCACACGGTGGCGATGCACGATCGGACCTTAGGCTACCCGCTCGATCGCGGCCTGGGAGTCGTCGTGGATTCGAAACGCTACGGCACGGGCGCATCATGGTATGGCACACGATGCTCGCCGCACACGTTCGGCCACGCTGGCTACATGTCTTCAGTCGCATTCGCCGATCCGGAACACAGGCTTGTAGTTGCTCTGGTCTTCAACGGAATGACCACCTCGGCGCCGGCCAGGAACGACGACCGCATGATCGCAACCCTCGACGCGATTTATGAGGACCTGTCGCTGGCATCTTGAAGCTCAAATTCTCGCCCACTTCGCGCGTTTGACATAAGACGAATAAAAAGCGAAAGTAGCCTTCGTGGCTGCGTCGCTTTCCAGCACCCGGACCGAACTTTCCCATGCCGATTCGGCGCGTTCTGCCGGACCGGTCGAAAAGCTACAAGCGCTTGAAATTAAAGGAGTTTTTCCAGGATGCGAGCTCACTCGCAAGGATTGCCGCCTAAGCTACGGACTGACCCTGATCGACCATCTGCTGGGCGGTGGAATCGTACGTGGCAGAATCGGCGAAATCGTCGGCTCCGACAGAAAAATTCCCCTTCCCGCGTCGGGAAGGGGCTAGGGGTTAGGTCTCCTGCCCCATGCCACGTATCGCATCCATTCTGGTCGCCGATTTTCCCGTCGCCGCGATCGTCCGCGCCAATCCGGAGTTGCGCGACCGTCCCGTTGCGCTGAGCGCCAGCCGCGAAGGACACGCCGAGCTGAGCGCAGTCTCCGCCTGCGCGCGAGCGGCGGGCGTGCGGACCGGGATGACGATCGCGCAGGCGCGCGCGCTCTTATCGGGGCTGATTATCGCCGCGCCGTCGCCGGCCGCCGAATGCTCGGCCCATGACGCGCTCCTCGATGCGGCGCAATCGTTCTCGCCGCTGGTCGAAGACGGCGGGCCGGGATGCGCGTATCTCGATCTGGCGGGACTCGCCAAAATCCATGGCCCGGAAGAGCAGATGGCAGCGGAGCTTGCGCGGCGCGTGGCGAAGGTCGGTATCGGCGCTGCAATCGGAATCGCCTCGAACAAGGAGGTCGCATGTCTCGCGGCGCGATGCGGCGGGCAAAGAGTGATCCCGGCTGCTTTGGAGCGCGAGTTCCTGGACTGGATGCCGCTGGACGTGCTCGATCTCGGCGATAACGGTTCAGACCGCGCCGGCCTTGAGTTCACGCTCGCGCGATGGGGTATCCGCAGGCTCGGCGAGCTGGCGCGGATCGACCTCCGCGCGCTCGGCAGCCGGCTCGGCGCACGCGGCGTGGCGCTGGCCCGTCTCGCGCGCGGCGAAAATGAGGCGCCGTTCGTCTCCCGGCCGCGCACCGAGCTGTTCGCCGAGACGGTCGAACTGGATTATGGAATCGAGATGCTCGAGCCGGCGAGCTTCGTGATGCGCCCGATGATCGAGCGGCTGGCCGCGCGCCTGGAACTGCGCGGCCTGGTGGCTGGCGACCTGATGCTCTCGCTGGGGCTTGACGGGCACGGCGTCGACGACCGGCGCGTCACAATCGCAGCGCCCACCAACGACATCCGCTCGATACTCGCGTTGATAATCCTCAGTCTTGAGGCGGCGCCGCCGGCCGCCGCGATCGAATCGATCCGAATCACGGTCTCGCCGCGCGTCCCGCGGCCCGCGCAAGCCGACCTGTTCCTGCCTCCTACGCCTGCCCCCGATCGCTTGCAGACCACGATCGCGCGCCTGGCCGCCCTGTGCGGCCCCGATCGCGTCGGTACGCTCAGCGCCGTCAACTCGCATCGCCCCGAAGCGATCGAAGTCGCCCCGTTCGATCCGCCGCCGCCCGCCGCGTCTCTCCGTGACCAGAAAAGCTCGGCGCAACTCTGCGGAAAAGAGAATCGCTCCGCGTTGATCCCTCGCGGAGTTTACCCTGAGCGAAGCCGAAGGGCTCGGGATGACAAGCAAAACCAAGGAGCTTTTGCTGTCATTCCGAGCGTAGGTTGCCGAAGCGAGGAATCTACGCGAAGCGATTTGTCTGAATGTCCGATTACGCAAAGGTCTCCTGACCAGGGTGAGGGCAACATCGCGCGGCTCGTGATCCGCGCGATTCGCCCCGCCGAGGAAATCGAGGTGATGTGCACCCGCGGCGGCCTCCCGGAATTCGTGCGCGGACGAACTGTATGCGCGCGCGTGGTCTCGATCTCGGGACCATGGCGGCGCCAAGGCGAATGGTGGCTCGATGAAGCATCATCCCCCACCCCACCTCCCTTCGCCCGCGACTACTACGATGTCGCGCTCGCCGACGGCGCGGTCTACCGGATGTTCTGCGACCTGCGCGCTAATCACTGGTACATGGACGGCCTCTATGACTAGCAGGCTACCCTCACCCGGCCCGAAGACGGTCCGGCCTCTCTCGATCCGAAGTAGGGCCGGCGTACGCGCCGGGGGCGACCCGCCTGCCGCGACCGGCGAGACGCCGGTCCTACTTCCAGAAGCAGGCCAGGTCGCCTGCTGAATCTCAATGACTACTCACTCCGATTCCGATTATATCGAGTTGCGCGCGCGTAGCGCGTTCAGCTTTCTCGAAGGCGCCGCCACTCCCGAGGACCTGGTCGATCGCGCCGCGTCGCTCAACTACCCCGCGCTCGCGCTTGGCGATCGCGACGGACTCTACGGCGCGCCGCGCTTTTATCACGCCGCTGTCCGCGCCGGAATCAAGGCGATAGTCGGCACCGATCTCACGCTGGAAGACAGCGTCGCGCAATCCGATCGCGAGCGCGATACCGCATCGCCACGGCTCTACGTCCTGGTTCCCAATCGCACGTGCTACAAAAATCTCTGCCGGATGATCACGGCCTCGAAGCTGCGACCGCTCTTGAGTCCCCTCTCCCCCACAGGGGGAGAGGGTCAGGGAGAGGGGTTCCCACGCTACGCACCCAAGGGCACCAGCCGCATCAGCCTGGATGACCTCGAGCGTTTTGGTTCCGGCCTGATCTGCCTGGCCGGCGGCGTTTTCAGCCCGGTCTCGCGGATGCTCCTGCGGGGCGAGAATCCGCGCCCGCTATGCGATCGCTTCCGCGCGATCTTCGGCCCCGAAAATGTCTTTATCGACCTCCAGCGCCATCTCGATCCGGACGAGGAGCGGCTTAATCGCAAGCTGCTCGCGCTCGCCGCCGCGATGCGAATTCCCACCGTCGCCACCAACGACGTGTGTCACACCGGGACCGAGCGCGCCGTGCTCGACGTGCTCACCTGTATCCGGCTCAAGACCACGCTGGACGAAGCCGGCCGGGCGCTGTGGGTGAATAACGAGCGCTATCTCAAGCCGCGCGCCGAAATCGCCGTGCTGTTCCGCGATCGGCCCGATGCGATTGCCGCGACCGGCGCAATCGCCGCACGATGCGAGTTCACGCTCAAGGACCTCGGCTACCGTTTTCCCGACTATCCGATTCCGCCCGGCGAAACGCCCCATAGCTACCTGTGCACACTGACCCGGGCGGGCGCGCGCGAACGATGGGGCCCGGAGCCGCCACCGCGCGTGTGCCGCCAACTCGAGCACGAGCTCGGCGTAATCGAGCGGCTCAAGCTTGCCGGCTACTTTTTGATCGTATGGGACGTTCGTACAGTTTTGCCGCGAAAACCAAATCATGGCGCAGGGCCGCGGCTCGGCGGCCAACAGCGCGGTCTGCTACGCGCTCGGAATCACCGCGGTCGACGCAATCGGGATGGAGCTTCTGTTCGAGCGCTTTTTGTCCGAGGAACGCGGCGAATGGCCCGATATCGATATCGATCTGCCCAGCGGCGACCAGCGCGAGAAGGTGATCCAATACGTCTATCGCCGTTACGGCGAGCGCGGCGCCGCGATGACCGCCAACGTGATTACCTATCGCACGCGCAGCGCCGTGCGCGAGGCCGGCAAGGCGCTGGGCTTCTCGCTCGAACAGACCGATCGCCTCGCCAAGCTCAACCGGGTCTACGAGTTTCGCGACGATCACGACGATATCGCGGCGCTGCTCCGCACCGGCGGCGTCGATCCCGGCACCCCGCGTATCCGGATGCTCATCGGCCTGGTGCGCCGGATCGAGGGCCTCCCGCGCCATCTGGGCCAGCATAGCGGCGGGATGGTGATTGGCGCCGGGCCGCTGGACGAAATCGTGCCGCTGGAACCGGCCACGATGCCGGGGCGGGTGGTCGTCCAATGGGACAAGGAGGACTGCGCCGACCTGGGGATCATCAAGATCGACCTGCTGGGTCTGGGGATGCTCGCCGTACTGGAGGAGGCGATTCCGCTGGTCCGCGAGCATGAAGGCATTGCGATCGACCTCGCCCATCTGCCGCCGGACGATCCCGAGGTTTACGCGATGCTGCGGCGGGCCGATACGGTTGGCGTCTTCCAGGTCGAAAGCCGCGCCCAGATGGCGACCCTGCCGCGGATGAAGCCGCGCAACTTTTACGACTTGGTGGTCGAGGTGGCGATCATCCGGCCCGGACCGATTGTAGGAAAAATGGTCCATCCGTATCTCGATCGCCGCAACTGCCGCGCGCCGGTCCGCTATGCCCATCCGTCGCTCCAACCGATCCTGCGCCGCACGCTCGGCGTGCCGCTGTTTCAGGAACAGTTGCTCAGGATGGCGATGACCGTGGCGGGCTTCAGCGGCGGCGAAGCCGAGGAACTGCGCCGCGCGATGGGGTTCAAGCGCTCGGCAGCGCGGATGGAAAAGATCGAGCAGCGGCTGCGCGACGGGATGGCGCGTAACGGGATCGCCGGCGCGGTCGCCGACGAGATCGTGCGCTCGATCGCCTCGTTCGCGTTGTACGGCTTTCCCGAATCGCACGCGGCGAGCTTCGCGCTGATCGCGTACGGCTCCGCCTATCTGAAGTGGCATCATCCGGCGGCGTTCTTCGCGGCGATGCTCAATTGCTATCCGCTCGGCTTCTACCATCCCTCGACGCTGGTCACGGACGCCCAGCGCCACGGCGTCACGGTGTTGCCGATCAACGTCACGCGCTCCGATTGGAAATGCACGCTCGAGGAATTGCGCCCGATTCAAGACCTAACCCCCAGTCCTTGGTCAGGAGCACGTTGCATAACCGGGATAGCCGCCGATCAGTGGACTGAGATTCCTCGCTGCGAAGACTCCGCTCGGAATGACGCTGAGGAAACCCTGCGCGATGTTTGTCATTCCGAGCGCAAGCTGCTGGAGCGAGGAATCTATCGCGTGCAGCGCGCCCATCAACCTGCACCTTTCGCCAATTATGCAACGCTCTCCGGATCAGGAAGAGGGCCTCATAGGAAAGCGCTGCGCCTCGGCCTCCGCTACATCGCCGGACTTCGCGAGCAAACCGCGCGTGCAATCGAACACCAGCGCGCCGTCCGCCCCTTCGGCTCGATCGCCGACTTCAGCGCGCGCGTCGGTCCCAACCGGAACGAAATCGACTCGCTGGCCTACGCGGGCGCCCTTGCCACGCTCGATTCGTCCGGCGCACATCGCATCACGCGCCGCGACGCCCTATGGCAGGTAGCCGCGATCGAGCGCGACCCCAGGAGCCTGTTCGCTGGCGCGGAGCCCGCGCGCTCCGCCCCGCCGCTTCCCGCGATGACCCCGATTGAGGAAACCGTCGCCGACTATGCTTCAACCGGCGTCACGACCGGCCCCCATCTGATGGCGCATCTCAGAACGAGGCTCAAGGCGCGCGGCGTCCTGAGCGCGGCGGAGCTGGCCGGCGCCGCTCATGGCTCGACCGTCAGAGTCGCAGGCGTCGTGATCGTCCGGCAGCGGCCGGGCACCGCGAAAGGGTTTTTCTTCGCCACGCTCGAAGACGAAACCGGCATCGCCAATGCTGTAGTCGTTCCCGATATATTCCAGCGCCACCGCGCATTGCTCCATCGCGTACAGATTTTGATCGTAGAAGGTGTGCTGCAAAAGGTCGACGGCGTAATCAACGTGCGCGCTCAACGCTTCGCCGAGCTGCGCCTCAACGCCGCCATCCCGCGCTCGCACGACTTTCATTGAAATCGCCGCGCGCCTCCTCTTGCCTGCGCTATGCGAGCGCACGTATAAATCAGACATGGATTCGCGCGAAATGGCCCGCAAGCGCTGGCAGGGCGTGAGCCGGAAGAAGCGCAGCGAAGCGATGCGCCAGCTCGCGCTAAAGCGGTGGCGCGCGCGCAAGGCTCCGGCTGACGCAGCGCGCGGCAGCGACGAGCTGGAAAAGTTGCTCAGTCTGCGCTTCCCGCCCGAGCAAAAGGCCGCCCAAGTAGCCCGCGCACTCGCCGCTTTGAACCGGGGACCGCACATCAAGGCGGACAAGGCACTCTGGAAGTGGGCCGCTGAAACCGACTTCGAGGACAATCTTTAATTGGAGCCGCTGCCGCTCTCCGGCCTGCCTGAAGGCAGCCGCGTCTTTATCGACGCAAACGTCCTGATCTACGCCGCCGGAGGCACATCAAGTGAGTGTAACCATTTGCTCGTCCGGTGCTCACAACGAGAGCTCACCGGCGTGTGCCTCTACGAAACGCTGAATGAAGTCACGCACCGGCTCATGTTGCTCGAAGCTCGCGCCAAGGGACTCATAAAAACCGGACAAGTCAAAGAGTTGCGCGAGCATCCCCAAGCCATTCGCCAGCTCAACGACTTCTGGCACGACACCGATGAGCTTTTAAACCAGAATCTGCTCTTTCTCCCCTTGGACGAGCATCTAATCCGCTCGGCTCAACGAGAGCGACGCAGGTTTTCGCTTCTCACCAACGATTCCATGATCGTCGCCTGCATGCGACGTTATGGAATTCCGTTTCTCGCCAGCAGCGACCGGGACTTCGAGCGCGTCGCAGGTATCACCGTGTATCGGCCAACTGATCTCTGACTGCGCCTTGTCTCTGACTACATTTTGATCGCGATATGGATCGCTTCCTCGCCGGGGACTTCGCCGGCTAGGATTTTGATCGCGCGCTCGGCCTGCTCCAGCGGCAGCGTGTGAGTGTGCATCTTCTCCAGCGGATAACGCCCCGATTCGATCAGCCGGATCGCCGGGGCGTAGGCGCGAAAATCCACGCCCATCGCGCCCTGCACGCGCAGCTCCTTGCCAACAATCTTGTCGCTTAAGAAATTCTCGACCGGCCGGGCGCCTTTGGTGCCGGCCAGCACGACCGTCCCGCCGCGCCGCACCATATCAATCGCTTGAGTCACCGCGCTGGTGGCGTAGGCGGTCACATCCACGGCCACATCCGCCATCCGGCCGCGCGTGATTTCCCTGACCGCCGCGACGGGATCCTGCGCTTCGATGTCGATGGTATGGGTCGCGCCGAACTCGCGGGCCAGCTCGAGTTTTCTCGCGTCGCGCTTGAGACCGGTGACGATTATCTGTGACGCGCCCGCCTCTTTCGCCGCGATCACGCTCGCCAGGCCGCGCTGGCCGGGGCCGAGAATCACGATCGTGTCGCCAATCGTGGTGCCGGGCAGTTGCACCGCCCATCGGATTCCCGCGCCGAGCGGATTAAACATCACGGCGATTTCGGCGGGCACCTGCGCCGCTACCTTGTGCATCATGGTCTGCGGATCGAGGTACATGTGGCGGGCGTAGCCGCCCCACAGCGCCGGCGGAATCTCGCATGGCGTATAGCCATACGCCGACATCCGGCCCTTGCCGATGCAGATTCGGTAGGCGCCGGCGCGGCAATTCTCGCAGAACCCGCACGGCAGCAGCACTTCGACCGCGACCCGGTCGCCCTCTTTGACACCCCATCGCCGGGATGCGACCGCTCCGATCTTCTCGATAAAGCCCAGCGGCTCGTGGCCGGGAATCACAGGATAGCGGATTCCGGCGAAGGCGCCCTGATACTGCTCGTAGTCGCTGCCGCAGATTCCGCACGCCTCGACCTTCAGCAGCGCGTCGTCGTCGTGGATTTCGGGCAGCGCAAACTCGCGCAACTCCAGCTTGCGCGCGCCGGTCTGCACCAGCGCAAGGCTTTTTCCGGCCATTGGATTTACTCCGCGGGATTACTCCGGCAGTACGATTCGGTAGATCACGTTTCCGTATGCGGCCAGCGCGCCGCCAGCCGATTCGATCTCGACGCGGTTGAAAAATATCTCACGCCTGCGGCCGACCATCCGGGAGCGCGCGATCAGGTCCTGATCGGCCACGGCGTTGACGAACTCCACGTCGATACCGACCGTCGACACGCGCATCCCGCGCTGCGGCTTCACCAGCGACCAGGCCGAGAGCGCACCGCAGGTATCGATCAGCGCGGCGATCGCGCCTTCGTGGATCGCGCCGCTTGCCCCCACGTTGGTCTCGCGATGCCGCAGTCGCAGCCGCGCGCGGCCGTCTTTCATCTGCTCCGCGACCATCCCGACGCCCGAGATAAAGGGCGCCGCAGTCAGCGCGCCCGCCAGTGATTCCAGACCCTCCACCGCGTCGCCCGACCGATCGATCGCCGCCGAATCCGGCGCGGCGTCGGCTCCCGGCGCGGCGCGATAGACCACGGTCGCGGTACCGAGCGGCTTGCCCTGGGGATTGGTTGCGTCCGAGCGCACATAGCATAGCTCCTTGCCGCGGCGCAGCACGCGGCCCTCCGCGACAATCGCCTCGCCCACGGCCGAGGCGAGATAGCCCACGTTCAGCGAGAGCATCCCCGACGCGCAGGGCTGCGGCGCTTCGACGCCGGCGAGCGCGGCGATTCGAGCCGCGATCGCAAGCGCGGACGCGACCACGCCGCCATGCACCTGCTTGCCCGGGTTGCTGTTCTCCTCTTTGTACGGCAGTTCGATACGGGCGTAGTCCGCTTCGATCTTATCGACCCGGACGCCGAGCCATCGTGCGTACGCCTCGTGCGCCGCGGCTTCCGCCCCGGTTCTCGTGTCAGCCATGTCGCGCCGCTCCTTCTCTTCGCGTAGCAAGCCATCACGCTTTTGTAAAATCGGCCGCGGGATTAACTCGGGCGGCGGCGGTGCGCTATTGTGAAGGATGAAACTCAAGAAAGCTTCATGATGGCAGCCCAAGCATCGCGGCTCAGTGGCAAAGTAGCGCTCGTGACCGGCGCCGCGCAGGGAATCGGCCGCGCGATCGCCCAACGGTTGGCCGCCGAGGGCGCGCGCGTTGCGATCGGAGATATCCAGGCCGAAGCCGGCCGCCAAGGCCGTCGACGAGTTGCGGCACGCCGGACTCGACGCGCGCGCCTATCGGCTCGACGTCACCAACCTGGACGAGGCGGTTGCCGCCACCGACGCGATCGAGCGCGAGCTGGGTCCGATCGACATTCTGGTCAACAACGCCGGATGGGATCGGGTCGAGCCGTTCATCGAGAGCACGCCCGAAACCTGGGACAAGGTGATCGCGATCAACTTTCGCGGCGTGCTCAACTGCTGCAAAGCGATCGCGCCCCGGATGCAGGCGCGCGGGCACGGCAAGATCGTCTCGATCGCCTCGGACGCCGGGCGCGTCGGCTCGACCGGTGAGGCCGTGTACGCCGGATGTAAGGCAGGAATCGTCGGCTTCTCGAAGACGCTGGCGCGCGAGCTCGCGCGCTATCACGTCAACGTCAACGTCGTATGTCCGGGGCCGACCGAAACCGCGCTGCTGGAAAGCGTGATGGCGGGACGCGAGAGCATGCTCCAGGCGATGACCCGCGCGATCCCGTTCCGGCGCCTGGGGCGTCCCGAGGATATCGCCGGGGCGGTCGCGTTTTTCGCCTCCGCCGACGCCGACTACATTACCGGTCAGGTGCTGAGCGTCAGCGGCGGCCTGACAATGGCGGGTTGATCCGACTGATTAGTCCAACTTGCAGTTGACCGATGCGCGCTTCCGATGCTAGTCCCGAACAAGCGTTAGGGTAAATTGACAATCGGGCAGGCAACCTGTGAGTGAACTCCAAGCAGCCGTCCAGCCCCGCTTTAGCGGGCCCGAAGCGCTGCCGCCGGAGTACCGCGACCTGCTGGTGCGGATGCTCTCGATTCAGTCGCGAATCGAATCCGAATACATGCTCGCGCCCGACCGCACCCTGATTAAGCCGCTGGCGCTTGCGCCAACGCCCGAAGACAAGGCCGAGTACGCGGCGTTCTGGTCCGACGAAGTTCGCCACGCCAGCTACTGGATGAAGCTGCTGCAAGGGCTTGGCGTCACGGTTGACGACCGATTCATGTCCACGCCGATGCCGATCTACATCTTCGAGATGCGCGACCAAGCGCAGGACTGGATCGAGTACGGGCTGTTCAGCTTTTTCGCCGACCGGCAAGGCGCATATATGGGCTACGAATGGGTCGGATGCAGCTACGAGCCGCTGGCCAAGATCGCCGAACGCGTCTATCGCGAAGAGCTCGGCCACGCCGCATTCGGCTACAGCCTTATACGGCGCGTGCTCCAGCGCGATCCCGAGCAAGGCCGCGCGCAGCTCGAGAAGTATATTTCCAAATGGTATCCCGCCGGCCTTGATATGTTCGGCCAATCGGGCTCCAAACGCCAGCACGATTATCTGCGCTGCGGGCTGCGGCGGCGCACCAACGAGGAGATGCGCTCGGCGTTCATCGAAGAGGTCAACGGGCTTCTCACTCGCCTCGGCATCGCGATTCCCGATCCGGCCGCCGGCCGCCGATACAGTTGATGGTTTCGGCGCGCCGGGGAACTTCGATGCGAAAGACGGCCAGCGCCGCGCAAGCCCATCGTTCACGGCACATAGCTCTGCCCCAAAAAACCCTCAGCGCGTCGGAGCGCTACGATGCGAATATCGATCATATCCTGCACGCGGCGGCGTGCGTGTTTGCGGAGAAGAGCTTTGGCCTCGCCTCGATTCGCGACATCGCGGCGCGCGCCGAAATCTCCTTTCCCCGCATCTACTATTACCTGCGCAACAAAGACGAGCTGCTCTACCTGATCTCCAGCCGCGCCTTCAAGGAATTGCTGCGGCGCGTCAACGCCCGGCTGGACGGCGTGGAAGATCCGGAGCAGCGCATGCGGCTCTTTATCGAGAGCCATCTCGGCTATCACATGGACAATCTGGCCGAGATGAAAGTGCTGGTGCGTGAGAGCGATACCTTGACCGGCCGCCAGGCGGCCGATATCGCGCGCCTGAAGCACGACTACTCGCGCCTGTGCCGCAAGCTCCTGGAGCAGGTCGCCGCCAAACGCGGCGCAACACTCGACCGCGACCGTATCTCGATCATCACCTCGCTGCTGTTCGGCGCGATGAACTGGTTCTTCACCTGGTACAATCCGGAACGCGACCGCGACCGGCGCGAGCTTATCATGGAGGAAGTTTTCCGGATGGCGGTCGGGTCGCTCAGTCCGCGCTGAGCGGGGCGCGGTCGGTGGCGATGCTCGAAGGTTGCGTCCCATACCCGCCCGAGACCGCCGCACGTTACCTCCGCGAGGGATACTGGCGGCGCGAGACTATCGCGGATGCGATCGCCGCAGCCGCCGCGGCTTGTGAGCGCGAGCGTCCGGGGCACGTCGCGGTATGCGATCCCAACCGGCGGCTCAGCTACGGCGGCTTGATGCGCGAGGCGGCGGCGTTCGCCGCAGTCCTGTCGCGCCACGGCGTTGCGCCCGGCGATCGCATCATCGTCGTGCTGCCCAACTGCACCGAGTTCGCAAGCCTGTTCATCGCGTGCCTGCAAGTCGGCGCGATACCGGTGATGGCTCTGCCGGCCTTCCGCCGTGCCGAGCTCGAATATCTGGCGTCTCATGCGCAGGCACGCGCCATCGCGATCGCGCCAGAGTATCGTGGCTTCGACTATGCCGAACTGGCGCGGGGTATGCGCGGCGCGGTCCCCAGCCTCGAACTGATCTTTTCGACTGCATCTGCGGACGGCTGTATCAAGCTGCCGAAATTCCCGGATCAAACCCCAACGCCCACCCTGCGAACTCACAACGTTGACCCGTTCGACGCCGCGCTGCTGCTGCTTTCCGGCGGTACGACCGGCCAGCCGAAGCTGATTCCTCGCACGCACGCCGATTACCTCTACAATGCGCGTGAGGCGGCGAAGGTATGCGGCCTTGGACCCGAGTCGCGAATTCTGCTGGCGCTTCCCTGTGAGCATAACTTTCCCCTCGCGTGCCCCGGCCTGCTCGGCGCGCTGCTCAGCGGCGCGACGGCGGTGTTCTCGCAATCGATGCGCGGCGGCGATTTGGCCGCCACGATCGCGCGCGAGCGCATCACCCATCTGCCGTGCGTGCCGACGCTCGCGATTGCGTTGCTGGATCAACCACAAGCGCAGCGGCGCGCGCTTGCTTCGCTGGAAGTCATCACCGTCGGCGGCGCGAAACTCCGCGAGCATACGGCGCGGGCGCTGGCGCATGCGCTGCCCAATCTCCGCGTGCAGCAGGTGCTGGGGATGGCCGAGGGATTGCTCTGCTACACGCGGCTTGATGACCGCGAGCCGATCGCGCTGGCCACGCAGGGCCGCCCACTGTCTGTCGGCGACGAAATCAGGATCGTCGATGAGGCCGGGAACGACGCTGCGGAGGGCGCGCCCGGCGAGTTATGGTGCCGGGGACCATACACGATTCGCGGCTACTACCGCGAGCCGGAGCGCAATCGCGCAGCGTTCACCCCCGACGGCTTCTACCGCACCGGCGACCTGGTAAGCCGCGGTCCCGAAGGAAATTTGATCGTCGAGGGACGAATCAAAGACCTCATCAATCGCGGCGGCGAGAAAATCAGCGCCGAGGAAGTCGAGGGCCATCTGATGGCGCATCAGGCGGTCCTCCACGCGGCGGTAGTCGCGATGCCCGACGACTTGCTGGGCGAGAAGGCGTGCGCCTACCTGGTGATCAAGCCGGGACAAACTCTGGACCTCGCTACGATACGCGACTTCATGGCCACGCGCGGTCTCTCGCGCTTCAAATGGCCGGAGCGAATCGAAGTCATCACCGAGATGCCGCTGACCAATGTCGGGAAGATCAAGAAGGCCGAGCTTCGCCGCGATGTCGAGGAGAAGCTTAAAACCGAGCGCAGCGTCCGCACTACGCCCCGTGGGTGATCTAATCTGTCATCCTGAGAGTTTGTGAAGAAATTCGATTTTGGAGCGCCGAGGGGGCGTGGGCGAGAATGGGCGTGGGGAATTGGCGTTTGGTCGGTCGGTTGCTCGGCCGATTGGGCTTCATGATGCCGGCCGCTTCACAACCAGCCCAGCCTGATCGACCGCATCAGATTGTAGGTCAGTGCCGACCAGATTACGACGGTCAGCACCTTGCTCATGCCGCGCACCAGCAGGTGGTCAAGTCCGCGCCAGGTTTTGAGGTCGGCGTTGACCAGTTCGGCGCTGGCGGCGCGCTCCTTATAGATCTGCTTGCCTTCGGCCGAGGCCATGCGCTGGCGATAGGCAGCGATGGCCGGGGAGTCGCCGGGTTGCGGGCTGAGCGGATTGATATGGTAAGTCCGGTTCTCGTGCGGCGGGGAAAACACTTCCACCCCGCGTGCGGCGGCGCGCTCGACCGCCTCGAAGTTCATGTAACCGCCGTCCGCCAGGTGCTGTTGAGGAGCGCGCCCGGTGCGCCGCTCGAGCTCATCGAGCATGGGTTCCAACTGCCGGTTGTCGCTGCCGCGGTTGCAAACCCCGGTCCCCACGATGATCAGACTTTGGGTATCGGTGCCGAACTGCAGGTTGTAAGCGGGGCGAAAGCCGCCGTCGCCCAGCTTCATCACCCGCGCCTGGGGATCGGTGGTCGAAACCCTGACTTCGCGCCCGCGCTGGGGATGGTTCTTGGCCTGGCTGCGCTGCGCGCTCAATTGCTCCAACTCCGCCAGCGCCTGGCTGACACGCTGCTCGCGTTGGCGGGCCGCGCGCTGCCGTGCGGCTTGGACGCGCGCGCTGCGCTGCGGGTCGGGTTGCTCCTCCCGCTGGAGCGCTTCAAGATGGGCACGCGCAGCCTGGAGATGGCGCTCCAAGGTGGGCTGGCGATGGAACGAGGCCTGCCCCGCACTAGCCCGCACGCGGGTTCCGTCCTGCGCCACTCGATAAAGCCGCACCAGCCCCTTGTGGGTCAGCACCGCCAACACCTGACTCATCAAATCGTCCACCGCCGCACTGCTGCGAAAGTCGCTCAGGGTGTGATAGTTGACCGTTACCCCGCCGCAGATCCAGCGATACGCGTCATGCGCCTGGCTAAGCCGCGCGAGCTCCCGCGCGCTGCTCACCCCCTGGCTCAGCCCATACAGCCACAGCGCCAACAGGATCTTGGGGTCGGTCGCATCTCTACCCGCGCTTCCTTCGCGGGCCTTGATCGGCGCGTGAAACCGTTCCAGATCCAGCCCCTCCAGAATCCGCCAGATCGCCCGCGCCGGATGATCCGCAGCCAGCAACGACTCCAGATCGCACGGGCGCAGCAAAAGCTGCCGCCGATTCGCCTCCCGCAACCGCACCGCCTCGTCCATCACCGCACCTCCGCCTCACTCCCATCATCCACTTCTCAATCGCAAATGCGATCCTTCGAAGCCGAAAAATTCACAAACTCTGAGGCAAGCGCAGCGAAGCCGAAGGATCTGCGCGAAGCGATCCCCAGTCTGCGAAACGCGGTGAAAAGCTACTTCGTCTACATAATCACGAACCGCAAGCGCACCCTTTACATCGGCGTGACCAATGATCTTGAGCGGCGCGTGTCTGAGCACAAGCATCACTTGGTCCAGGGTTTCAGCAGCCGCTATGCGATCAGCCGCCTCGTTTATTACGAAGAACACGGCGATGTAAAAATAGCGATCGCACGGGAGAAGCAGTTGAAAGGATGGCTTCGGGCGAAGAAGATCGCGTTGATCGAGTCGGTGAATCCGGGATGGCGGGACCTGAGTAGGGGATGGTAACGAAGGGGGATGGTAACGAACCGAGGGAATCGCTTCGCGTAGATCCTTCGGCTTCGCTGCGCTCGCCTCAGGATGACACAATGCGGGTAAGGCCAGGAGAATTAACCCATGGATGTAAAGCGCGGCGTGGACCAACTCAACGCGCTGTTCGAGCGGCTCGAGCGCGGGCGTGAGACTCTCAAATATCATCCCACGATCGATAAGATCGAACGCGGCCAGCTCTCGATGGCGCAACTGCGCTATTGGGCAACGCAACTGTTCATCGGCAACAAGGCCCACAACGCCAACATTTTGGGACTGATCTACGCCAAGTGCGACGACTTCGCGGCGCGCAAGTCGATCATCGAGAATTTGAACGAAGAGGAGCTGGGCCGCCAATCCGGCGTATTACGCTCCCATCCGGAGTTGTACCTCGAATTCGGCCAGGCGCTCGGAATTCCGCCCGCTCAACTGCTGCACGCGCGGATGTCGCCGGACGCGACCGCGATGGTGCACTGGATGTACTGGCTGGCCGACTCGAAGCCCTGGTACACGACGCTGGCGGGAATCAGCCTCGGATCGGAACTGCACAACCCCGACGCCTACGTGCGCGTGATCGAGGGCCTCAGGCGCAACTACAAACTCAGCGACGACGCAGTGCGCTTTTTTTCGGTCCATGTCGAAGTGGACAAGGAGCACGGCGACTCGAGCGCGGCTTCGATCTTTCGCGCGATTCCCGAAAGCGCCGCCGTCGAGGCGCTGTGGGCCGTCGAGACCCATATCACGTTCATGATGCGCCTGTGGGCGGACATCGACCCGCCGCCCGCGTAGGCCCCCTGCGCTTCAGGCCGCGATATCGGCCCATGCGACCCAGGTTTTGATGATTCCAGAGTCGCGCGCCTGTGCCTCACCCGCCGACTTGAACCCCGCGGCGCGAAGCAGGTCCGATGCGGAAGTCGGAGCGCCGATGCGATTCGCGAGAAATGCGCCCGGCGTGTAGCAACTCAACACGAGTCGTCCGCTGGGCTCAAGGAATCGGGCAGCGAGCCGGCGGATCAGGTCAGCATGCCGATGCTCCGGAACGGCGTCGGCGAGCGCGGTTACGTAATCGAATCGCATCGGCGGCTCGAACTCCATCACGTTCGCCGTCCAGATTCGATCGGCCCATCGCGGCAAGCGACGGCGCGCCGTCTCGGCGATTCGGTCTGAGAAATCCAGACCATAAGGCTCGATTCGATAGCCCTTCTCCGCGACCCATGCGATCAGGGTCTCCATCAGAAGTCCGTTGGCGCATCCGACGTCGAGCCAGGTCCCGTCGTGATCGAACGCGCTTGCGATCACTCGCCGGCACGCTTCCCAATGCGCCACGTCCTTGGCGCCGCATCCGGAACCACCAAAGATATCACCGCGCGCGTCGGCGGCGACGTACGAATCCTCGAGCAGCGCGCGAACGCGATCGTAATATTCGGAGTCCGAATCGGACATCGAGTCCGCTCAGGGACGGCGCAAGTCCTGCAGAATCTCTTTCAGTACGCCGCGGTCGTGTTCATTGCGGACCGGGAGGTCGAACGCGATTCGATTCACGCCGGCAAAGCGCTTTTTCATCACCGCGGCGATATCCTGGTAGGTCCCGACCGCCGCGAAGGCGTGGACCATCTCCTCGTTCACCAGCTTCGCCATCTCGGTCCATCGCTGCTGCACCGAAAGCTTGTGCAATTGATCCGCCTGCTCGGTCCATCCGCCCAGCTCGAAGCTGGCCCGGTACGATCGCGTGGAACCATAAAATGCGATCGTCGACTTGGTGCTCTCCATCGCGCGGGCCAGGCCGTCCCGGTCGGGCGCGGTGCAGATGAAGCCGCCACCCGAGATCTGGAACGCCGGCCATTCCGCTTCCGGCCGGCCCGATTTGGCGAAGCCCTTCTTCAGATTCGGAAAAGCGATCTGATCGAGATACGCCCGCGTGACGATCCCATGCAGGCGCACACCGTCGCAGACCTCGCCCGCGACTTGGAGCATCCGCTCCTGCACCGCTGCGATCATCACCGGGATATGCGGATTCGACTGCGGCGGCGGCGCGAAGTTGGGCGTCATCAGGCTCAGATTGTAGTGCTCGCTGCGATAGTTGAGCGGCCCCCTGCTCTGCCACGCCGCCCAGCACGCGCGCATCGCGCCGACGTAATCCTTCATCCGCTGCGCCGGCTTCGACCACGGCATCGCGAACCGCCGCGTGATATGTCCCTTCACCTGCGAGCCGAGGCCGAGCATCAAACGTCCGCCGCTCATCCGCTGCAGGTCCCAAGCGGTGTAGGCGGTCGCGACCGGGCTCTTGGTAAACGCGAGCGCGATTCCGGTGCCAAGCTCGATCTTGGCCGGCTCCTGAGCGGCGATCGCCAGCGCGAGATACGGATCGTGCTGGGTCTCGACGGCGATCACGGTGTCGTAGCCGAGCGCTTCCGCGTCGCGGACCTGCGCGCCCAGCGTCGACCAGGTGGGCTCGCCACGCTTGCCGCCCTCCTGCATGTCGGGCGAGTACGGAACGCCAAAATGAAGGGCACGCTCGATCTTGAGTGTCATTGAGCTATGCGAGCAGCATGCGCATGGGTTCAAGCGAACGCCTGAACGGATGGAGGACCAAGCCAAGGATTTCCAAGGTGACCGCCCCCAAGAGCGCCTGGTCACCCGGCTCTCCCAAGATGACCGGAGTGTGGCCCTCGCCTTCCGGCACTACCAGGTGGCATTCGGATACGCTGCGCGGAATCGGAGTGCCGTCGGCCAGCGTGAATGTCACCGAACGCTCGGGCGCCAGATCGAGCGCCTTCCAAACGTCGTGAGGCACGAGGGTATACGTCGCGCCGCTGTCTACCAGGAAGCGCACCGTCGCCTGCTTGCCGCTCGGACCCGTCAGCACGCCGTCAACATATGTGATACCCATAGGTTTAACTCTATCAATTAGCGCCTAGGCAAAAGAAGAATGGGCGGCGCAAACCGGTTCTCCCGGTTGATCATGGAAGGCCGGCGCCGGGAACTTCGACCGGCGTAGTCTCGATTCGGCCGGTCGCCTTGGCGCGGCACTTATCGGGATCGGAATCTTCCGCGGTCAGCACAAAGAGCGTGCGCCGCCCGGGCCCGCCGAGCATGCAGGCGTATGCGTGATTGGCGGTTTTGATCCGCTCGGTCACTTTGCCGCCCTCGGTCACACGGATTACTTCGTCCGTCACCGGCGATGCGACCCAGATCGCGCCTTCGGCATCGAGCGCGATCCCGTCGGGAATCGCGGGCGCGATTTCAGCCCATGCGCGGCGGTTGCGCAGCGACCCGTCCGCGTCGATATCGAAGGCGGTCAGGCACGCGCCCGTCGATTCGCCAACGATCAGGGTCTTGCCGTCCGGCGTGATCACGCTGCCGTTGGGAAACCGCATCCGATCCGCGACGATCCGCGCAGCTCCCTTAGGCTCGACCATCACGATCGCCGCGAGCCGCGGCGCCGCATGCGCGTGCAGATCGAAGCCGAAGTTACCGATGTACGCGCGGCCGTGCGCATCCACGACCATGTCGTTGCAATGGAACGAGGCAAGCTTGCTCAAGTCGGCGACGACCTTGAGACCGTCACGATCCAGCCGCATCAGCCGCCGATCGGTCATCGAGACCACCAGCATCCTGCCATCCGGCAGCCATCCGAGTCCCGACGGCCAGCCGGGAACTTCGCAGATCGTCTCGGTGCGTCCCGTCATGTCAACCGCGATCACTTTGTGCGCGTGCATGTCGGAGAAATACAATCGCCCGTCGTGCCATCGCGGCCCTTCGGGGAAATTCAGCCCGTCAAGCAGGATTGTCAGCGTATGCATGTGATGTCTCTAGGATTACTACTCCAGCGCGCCGGCTTCGCGCAGCTTCTTCAGCTCGGGGTCGCTGTAGCCAAGCACGCTGGTCAGCACCTCGTCGGTATGCTGCCCGATGCATGGCGCCGGCGCACGCACGGCGCAGGGCGTCGCGCTCATTCGCCACGGGATTCCGAGATGCTGCTGCGCGCCGACTTCGGGATGGTGCAGCCGGACGAAGGCGCTGCGCGCTTCAAGATGCGGGTCCTCGGCGACATCCTTGTTGCTGGCGCATACCGCGGCCGCTACGCCGTTGGCCTGGAGTTCGCGCGCCGCGTCGTGCGCGTCGCGCTGTGAGGTCCATGCGGTGATTATCTTCTCCAGCTCGTCCTCATTGTGTTTGCGCGCCGACAAGGTCTTGAAGCGCGCGTCGGCCGCGAGCTCGGGACGGCCGAGCGCGTTGCTCAGCCGCGCGAAGTCGGCGTCGTCAACCGACGCGATAGAGACCCACGCATCGATCGTCAGCTCCATGATCTTATCGGGCAGGTCCTTGCACCTGAAGATGCCGTGCGGCGCCATTCCAAGATCGCGATTCCCGTCGCGCACCGGCTCGCGGCCGTTCATCGCATATTCGAGGATGCCCTCGGGAATCAGGTCCATCGCGCATTCCCACTGGCTCATGTCGAGGTATTGGCCCTCGCCGGTTTTGGCGCGATGGTAAAGCGCGCACAGCACCGCGAAAGCGCCGTGGATGCCGGCGTTCGGGTCGGCGTAGCTGAATCCGGCGTGCATCGGCGGCCATCCCTTGTACCCGGTCAGCGACGACAAGCCCGAGAGCGGCACCTGCGCCGGTCCGTAGGCGACGTACTCGCTGTACGGCCCGGTATCGCCGTAACCGGAGAGCGAGATCATCACGATGTCGGGTTTGAGCTTGCGGCATTGCTCGTAGCCGAAGCCCAGCCGCTCCATCACGCCGGCCGCAAAGTTGTTAACCACCACGTCGCTCTTCGCGACCAGGCGGCGCGCGACTTCGACCGCGCCCGGCACTTTGAAGTTGAGCGTGATCGAGCGCTTACCCTGATTGTACTGATTGAAGTAGCCGGAGCGGTTAAGCCCCATCTTGTTTTCCGGCCACGGCGGCAGCATCCGGGTCACGCACGGCCGGGTTTTGGTTTCGATCCGGATGACATCGGCGCCGAGATGGGCAAGCTGGAGCGTGCAGAACGGTCCGGCCCAAACCCAACTGAAATCGGCGACGCGAATTCCTTCAAGCGGCAGCTTGGCCATCAGATGACGCCTTTGCGTTTCAATTCCTCCAGCCGCGCGGGCGCGAGCCCAAGCCGGTGGCCGAGGATTTCCTGGTTATGCTGCCCGAGTGTGGGCGCGGGAATCCGAATCTCCCACGGCGTGCGCCCGAACTTCACCGGCGCGCCGGGATAGCGATGCTTACCCGCCATTGGCTGCGCAATCTCGACGAAAAAGCCGCGCGCCTTGAGATGCTCCGAGCTGAGCAGGTCGCCCATCGTCGAGACCGGCGCGAACGGAATCCGCCGGTCCTGCGCTTTGCGATACAGGTCGAGCACGCTCTGGGTGCTGACGTACTGCGCGATGAACGGCTTGAGCGCGTCCCAATTGAGTCCGCGTTGCAGGCGGTCACCGAAAATCTCCATCGTGGCCCATTCGGGATTTCCCATCAGATCGACGAATGCGCGCCACTGATGCTCCTCGATGCAGCACACATAGATGTAGCCGTCGGTGCACTCGAAGATCTCGACCGGCTGCAACGGCTTCTGGCCCAACCGTGAACCGATCATTTTGATATACGGCCAGTACTCGAACACCATCTCCATCTCGGCGGCGACCGATTCCTGCACCGAGACCTCGACGTGCTGGCCGTCGCCATCGCGCAAGCGCGCCATCACCGCGCCCATCACAGCCGCAGCCGCATGCACGCCGCCCTGGTAGCCGGCCTGATCGCCGAAGCTCTTGAGCGGCGGCAGATCGGCGGCTGTCGGGCCGCCGCCGTTCAGATAGCAGACGCCGCCTGCACACCACAGGTTCAGGTTTTCCGCGCGCCAATCGCGCTTGGGCCCTGAAAGGCCGTAGGGCAGGACCGAAGTCATGATCAGCCGCGGATTGATCTTGCGCACGCGCTCGTAGTCCAGGCCCGCGCGATCCATGTCCGGCGGCGCGACGTTATGAATCAGCAGATCAGCGCCCGCCAGCAGCTTCGCGAAAATCTCGAAGCCTTCGCGCTGCGCAAGATCGACCGTGACGCCGAGCTTGTTGGTGTTGAGATAAAGAAAGAGGCCGCTTTTCTCTGGATGTGCCGTCCCACCGGGGAACGGTCCGCGCGTGCGCGCGCGGTCGCCCACCCCCGGCCGCTCGATCTTGATGACCTCAGCGCCCATGTCGGCCAGCAGCTTGCTGGCGTAGGGCGCAGAGACCATCTCGCCCACTTCGACTATTTTCAGGTCTGACAGCGGACCGGTCATTTGCTCTCCAGCGGATAGTGCGGAAGGTGTATCACCTTCGGCCCGAGTTACTTAGCACGCGCCCGTCCCGGTGCAAAATGGGAATGAGCGGCGGTAGCGGGCGGTTTTGGAGTAGGATGGCCGGCAGGGACGCCGGCCACTACTCCGAATGAAGCTCCTACATTGGGTAGGGGCCGGCCTCCGTGCCGGCCCGTGCTGTCAAAACACGCCCATTCTATAAACACACTTCAAGTGTGCTATGATGATCCCATTATATGAGTGGTAAACGTGCTCACATAATTCTGCCGGAGGGCTTGGCCGCAGAAATCGACGGCTTGGTCGGACGGCGTGGCCGCAGCCGTTTTATCGTAAGCGCCGCCTCGGCCGAGGTTCGTCGCCAACTACAGCTCAGGGCGCTTGAGAAGGCAGCCGGGTCGTGGAAGGACCGGAACCATCCTGAGCTGGCGGGCGGCGCGCGGCGATGGGTATCGCGGATGCGGGGCGAGAGCGAAGCCCGCCTTGATCGCGTGCGTCGGCGGGGCTGATGGCGACTTATCTGCTGGACACGACGGTCATCGTCAACGTGCTCAACGGCAAGCGCCACCGCAACGAGTTGCTCGCGGGCTTGATTCGGCAGGGAAACACGCTCGCCTGCTGCGCAATAAACGTGGCGGAGGTATTTGCCGGGATGAGACCGCACGAGGCCGCGGTCACGGACGCATTGCTCAAGAGCCTTGACTATTGCGAAGTCACCTGGGAGATCGCCAAAAGAGCCGGAGCACTCAAATACCAGCAGGCGCGCCGGGGCCGTACTCTTTCGCTGGCGGATACAATCATCGCGTCCGTTGCGATGAGTTATGGGCTTACGCTGGTGACCGACAACGTCAAGGACTATTCGATAAACGGCTTGCCGATCGCCGGCTTGCAACTCTACCCGCTCAGGCCGTAGCGCGTCTCGTCGTCGCGCGACCATTGCGGCGACCCCACGCATCGCGATGAGTCCCAAACCCGTCCAGTACATCGCGAAGTAGCCCGCGCCCAATCCGATCAGGAATATCAGGCACTGTCCTGATTCGAGCGGGAATTGCCCGGAGTGTCCTGGGCACCCTCGGTTGCCACGCCCGGAGGAAAGTGTAACAAAGGATGGTTCGGGGTCGTAGTTCAGCTCGGTTAGAACGCCGGCCTGTCACGTCGGAAGTCGTGGGTTCAAATCCCATCGGCCCCGCCATAAAATCTGCGGCTGGACGATCGTGTCGGACGCATCGAGCGATTGCGCCGCCGCGCGAAATGATGGAAGTGTGGAAAATTGAAGCTGACCGAACAGACCAAAAGCGTATCGCGTGAGAGCGGACTGCACGCCCGCCGCTGGATACTTCTCGACGCCAACGATCGGCCCCTGGGGCGGATCGCGTCGCGAGCCGCGAGCATCCTGCGCGGCAAGCATCGCCCCGACTTTACTCCCCATCAGGACATGGGCGATTTCGTGGTCGTGATCAATGCGGCCAAGGTCCGGCTCACGGGCACGAAGCTGGTGAGCAAGGTTTACCATCGCCACACCGGATATCCGGGTGGCGTTCGCAGCACGACCGCCGGCAAGGTTCTGCAGAGCAAGCCCGAGCGGCTGATCGAGATGGCGGTGCGCGGGATGCTCCCGAAGAACCGGCTCGGACGGCGGCTCTTCCTCAAGCTCAAGGTGTATCGGGGCGCCGAGCATCCGCACGAAGCGCAAAAGCCGGAAGCATCCAAATCCTGATCGAGGTTTCAACCACCGATGGCCGAGAAGAAGCAGATGATCTGGACCACTGGCAAACGCAAGACCGCGGTCGCCCGCGTGCGGATGTTCGCCGGCAGCGGCGTGATCACGATCAACGAGCGCGTGCTGGAGGATTACTTCCCGCGCGATACCGCCCGGATGCGCATCATGGAGCCGTTCGAGCTAACCGAAACCAAGGGCCACTACGATGTGCTGGTGAAAGTGGCCGGCGGTGGGATCTCGGCGCAGGCCGATGCGGTCCGTCACGGGATCTCGCGGGCGCTGATCTTGGCCGTGGAAACCCTGCGCCCGGCGCTGCGGAAAGCCGGGATGCTGACCCGCGATCCACGCGAGGTCGAGCGCAAGAAATACGGCCATCACAAGGCCCGCAAGCGGCCTCAGTACTCCAAGCGGTAGCCACCGCGCCTGCGCGATCTTTTGTCCGCGCCCCTCCCGGACCAGGAGCCTGTCCTGAGCTTGCCGAAGGAAGGGGCGGCTCGCGCGCGTGAAGCGCGCGAGCCGTGAGGGTCCTGCGCAGGGTCTGACCCAAATGACCGCGTTCAGGACAGCCGCCCCGGTCTCTGATAGAGCCGTTTTTCAATCCCTGCCCGATTCAGCGGTCGAACTGGCGTCGCTCGGCGATTCGTGTTACTCGAAGATGACCGAACGGCCGCGAGGGGAGCAAAGGATCCCGATGCCTTCTAACAGCCGGGTCAAAGTCGCAGTGTTGGGTGCGTCCGGGTATTCCGGAATCGAAGCGGTGCGCATCCTCGCCGCGCATCCGTTCGTCGAGTTGACCGCGCTGACCTCCGAGCACTACGCCGGGCGCGAGGTCGCCGACGTTTACCGCCATCTGGCCGGAATCGATCTGCCCGCGTTCGAGGAGTTGCGCCCGGAATTGCTGAAGGGGCGCGCCGAGGTCGTGGTCTCCTGCCTGCCGGAGCGGACCGGCGCCGCGACGATCGCCGAGCTGGTTTCGAGCGGGATCAAAGCGGTGGACCTGTCGGCGGATTTCCGCTTCAAGGATCCGGCCGCGTATCGCGCCGTCTATGGGATCGAGCATCCCGCTCCCGCGCTGCTCAAGGAAGCGGTCTACGGCCTCAGCGAGTTCCATCTGCGCGAGCTGCGCGAGGCCAGAATCGTCGCGAATCCCGGATGCTATCCCACCGGCGCGCTGCTCGGGTTGCTGCCGTTGATTCGCCGTGATCTGATCGATCCGGGGTCGATCATAATCGATTCCAAGTCGGGCACCACCGGCGCGCGCCGCACCGCGAACGTCGAGCAGCTCTTCGCCGAGGTCAACGAAAACGTCCGCCCCTACAACGTTGGAACGCATCGCCACACTCCCGAGATCGAGCAGGAAATCGGCGCGGCGCTGGGCCGCGAAGTTGCCGTGATGTTCGTGCCGCATCTGCTGCCGGTCACGCGCGGGATCCTTACTTCCATCTTCATGCGCCCGCGCAGCGGCACCACCGAGCAGGACGTCCGCGCCGCGTTCGAGGCGAGCTTCGCCAGGGCGCGCTTCGTACGAATCCTGAAACCGGGCGAATTGCCGGAGCTGCGCAACGTGCGCGCGACCAACATGTGCGAATTGGCCCTGACGCTCGACCGGCGCTCGCAGACCTTGTGCGTGCTGACCGCGATTGACAATCTTGGCAAGGGCGCCGCCGGCCAGGCGGTCCAGAACCTGAACCTGATGCTCGGCTACGACGAGGCGGCCGGCCTGCTCAGCACCGCGCCCGTCCCTTGACGGCGCGGGAACTCTTCTTCAAAATTCCGCATTTGCACTATCAGCTACGGGGAGCTTTTTACGGAGGGGAACCATAATGTCGCATCAATCTCGATCCCGATGGCCGCTGGCAATCGCCATACTCGCTCTTACGCTCGTGCTGGGATCGCTGGCGCGCGCGGAAGACATCGAGCCGATGTTCGAAGATCAAAAGAGCACGTTTGACAAGCAGGACAATATGACTCTGGACGCGACGGCGAGTCTCAACGCGCCGGTGGACAAAGTCTATGAGGCGCTGAGCAATCCCGATAAAGTCGCCAAGTACGACGCGCAAATCACGGGCGTGAAGGTCCTTTCCAAAACCGCCAACGGTGCACTGGTCGAATACCAGGGACAAACGCTGCCGATCGCGAACGCGCCCAAGTCGCTGCAGGTCAAATACACCTTCGACCCGGCCAAGAAAGCGGTCACGGCGCAGAGCGCCGGAAAGGCGCTGATCAAGTTCCGCGCCGAGTTCAGCCTGTCGCCTTCAAAGGATGGCAAGTCGACCGAGGTCAAATACACCAGCTTATCGCCGAACCCCAGCAAGGCGCTGGGGATGGAGACCCCGCAGTTCATGCGCCGGCAGACCTCGCTGAACGCCTTCATGCAGACCCTCCGCCACGCCGGACAATATATCCAAAGCGGCGGCAAGTAACGGGCGGCTAATCGGTCGTCTCCGCTGGGGGAAGAATTAGGGTTCTGTCGGCGCCGTGACTTCGACCTGGGCCGTGTTGACCTCAAGGGGATACTTGCCCTAATTTGCCTCACGCGCTTAACTGGCTTTCAGCGATCTCGGCCCTCTGCGGCTCCAAACGCGTTGGCCGGAGCAGACGCTCTGGACAAGGCGGGGAGAGCGCCGTCTCCGGCACCACTCCCCCTTGCGGCTAGATGGACATGCCGCCCGAGACCTCGATGCGCTGGGCGTTGACCCAGCGATTGTCCTCGGACAGTAGCGAAGCGATCATCGGGCCGATGTCGTCGGGCAGGCCGGCACGACCCAGCGCGGTCATGTCTGCGACGCGCTTGTTCAGATCGGGATTGTCGCGCACCATGCCTCCGCTGAAATCGGTGGCGATAGCGCCCGGAGCGACGACGTTGACAGCGATCCGGCGCGGCCCCAATTCCGTGGCCAGGTAGCGGGTCAGAATCTCGACGGCGCCCTTGATGGCGCCATAGGGAGCGCTCCCCGGTATGATGATGCGGGTCAGCCCCGTGGAGAGGTTCACGATCCGCCCGCCGTCGTTGATGAGTGGCAACAGTTTCTGCGTCAGGAAGAACACGCCCTTGAAATGGACGTTGTAGAGGGCATCCAGCTCTGCTTCTGTGGTTCTCTCAATGCTGTTGTGGTGCGAGATACCGGCATTGTTGACGAGATAGTCGAAACGCTCGGTCCCCAAATCGCCGAGCGCCTGCCGCACGCTGTCCACGAAATCGTCGAAGGCGCCGACGTTGCCGGTGTCGAGCTGCAAGGCGATAGCCTTCCGCCCGGCCTCGGCCACTAGGCTGACGACCTTTTCAGCTTCTGCCTGATTGGAGTTGTAGGTGAAGATCGAGTCGATGCCTCGCTTGGCGAGGCTCAGTACGGTGTTGCGGCCGAGGCCGCGACTGCCACCCGTGACGATCGCGATCTTAGCATTTGAAGTTACACCATTTTCCGTCGGCATTTCGCGCTCCTGACTTGGCTGTTCTGGTTCATTATACGGGTAGAGGATCAACGGGATGAATGCCGAAACTCTGGTAGTGTCCGAAAATCAACACTACCCTCGAGCGGCAAGCCCAGCGCCTTGCGGCTCTCAAGGCTCAACTCGATAGCCTCGCGGATGTTCGCTAACGCGTCTTCTTTGGTGGCTCCCTGCGTGACGCAGCCCGGGAGCGCCGGGCATTCCGCGATTATAAATCCGTCCTCACCCGGCTCAAGGGTCACTATGAACTTCATCAGGCTAATGATCACGCCACCCTGTCGAGAAGCAACCTCAGGTCTCCGGCACAGCAGCCGGATGAACGCAACGCCGATCGTCTCGCCCTCGACAGACTCGGGACAGGCGCTCGGTGCGCCCGGAGTCGGTGAATTCTTCATTTGCTGGCAGCAGGCAGCCCTCACCCGGCGCAGCGCCGGCCTCTCCCTGGTCAGGGAGAGGCGCAGACGAAAGATCGCAACACGATCCTCAATTGCCTCGCCCTGACCAGGGAGAGGCGGCGAGCGCGCGTGAAGCGCGTTCGCGGTGAGGGTTGCCTGCCGCCACCGTGGCTCAACAATTCACAAACTCTGAGCCGAGGCCAGGGATCAACAGCGGAATTTTTGAAATTGACCCACTACCGATCTCAGCCTCACACCACGCGGCGCATCAGCTCCAGGATGTCGTAGCCGGTGATGGATCGGCTCTTGGCCGACCATTCCTTGAGCTCGTCGTCCGCCACCATTCCGGCCTGCGCGCCTTTGGCGAGGTCCATCAGGGCCATCTTGATCGTCGCCTCGTCGATCATCTCGCCCGACTTAGGATCGGCCATCGAGCCGCCGCCCTTCTCGTGGTAGAGCTTCACTACGCGGCGGGCTTCATCGACCTGGGCCTGGGTCGGAGTGTAACAGGCGTTTGCGATCTCGGCCTGCTGCGGATGGATCACCCAGGTGCCGTCCATCCCGAGATTTGCCGCGCCGGTATTTTTCTCGCGCAGACCCCGCTTGAGCTCTTCGACGCGCGCAGGAGCGTCGTCGGCGCGCCATAAGCGCAAAAATACGTTGTCGACCGCGTGCAGGCCGGCCGCCTTGGCCGCGACCACGGTGGCTTGCTTGGCGTAGTGGAAATTCTGGTTCTGGTTCTCGACGATTTCACGCACGCCGATTCCGGCCGCGAAATCGGCTATCCCGAAGATCAGGCCGCACATCCGGTCCGAGGCGGTCGCGATCTCGTAGGCCTTGACCAGCGCCTGGGGGGTTTCGATCAGCGCCTCGATCTGAATCTGGTAGTTCCAGCCGCCGCGCTTCTCGAGATCGCCGAGTACCCATGCGAGCACTCTGATGTCCTCGGGGCCGCGCGCCTTGGGCAGCACGATTCCGTGGAAGCGGTTGGGCGCGCCCAGCACGATCGCCTCCATGTCGCCCTTGAAGAACGGCGAATGAAGATTGTTAGGCCGCACGGTCACGACTTTCTTGCCGAAGTTGAGCGCGTTCAGCGCCTCGACCATCACCTTGCGGCTCTTCTCGCCCTTGAATTCGTACGGGCAGGCGTCCTCGAAGTCGGCCATCACATGATCGACCGGCGACTTGACCGGGTCGGCGGCAGTTTGATGGAGCTTCAGGTTGTGGCCGGGATAGGTCAGCTCGGTGCGCGGGATAACGAAGCGGTTGCCATTGTCCAAAACGTACATCGATGGATCTCCCGTATTTGACTGCGGCGAATTGACTGTGGCGATCAGCCCTCGCCGAAATGCGAGCGGCGCTTGATCAACACCGTGCGCTCGATTTCCACTACCGGCAAGCCTTTTGAATTCTTGCCCACCAGCTTGAACTTGACGATCCCGGCGTCGGCGCGATCGCTGTCGCGCTTTTCGAGCACCGTTGATTCCGCGAACACCGTGTCGCCGTGGAAGACCGGGTTGGTGTGCTTGCCGTTGTCCATCTCCAGCTCGGCCAGCGCGTTTTCGCTGGTGTCCTCGGAGGCGAGTCCGAGCACGAAGGCCAGCACCACGCCGCCGTACACTACGCGGCGGCCCTCGTAGTAGGTCTTGGGGTCCTTGTCCACCATGTCCTGGTTGAAATGCAGTTGCGCGGTGTTCATCACCAGCGACGTGAACAGATGATTGTCGGTCTCGGTGATCGTGCGCCCGCGGAAATGCACCAGCGTGTCGCCGACCGTAAAGTCCTCGAAATAGCTGCCTGCGCTGGTGATTCCCATGGCCCCTATTCACTCTGCTCCATGATTCGCCGGCCGATCACTTCGAGCTGGATTTCGCTGGTGCCCTCGAAGATCGACAGCACGCGCGCGTCGCGCCAGTACCGCTGCACGTCGAACTCCATCGAATAGCCGTATCCGCCGTGAACCTGCATCGCCTCGCGCGTGACCCGCTCGGCCATCTCGGCGGCGAAGACCTTGGCCATCCCGGCCTCGTAGTCGCAACGCTTGCCGGTGTCCTTCTGCGAGGCGGCGAAGTAGGCGAGCTGGCGGGCCGCTTCGATCTCGACCGCCATGTGCGCCAGCTTGTGCCGAATCACCTGGAAGTTGCCGATCGGCTGGCCGAACTGGCTGCGCTCTCGGGCGTACTTTACGGCGCATTCGTAGGCGGCTTGCGCCACGCCCACGCCGCGCGCCGCGGTCTGGATTCGCGCCGACTCGTAGGTCGCCATCAGTTGGTAGAAGCCGCGTCCTTCGACGCCGCCGATCAGGTTCGCCGCCGGCGCGTAGGCGTCGTCGAACGACAGGCCGAAGCTTTTCATCCCGTGATAGCCGATAGTCGGAATCGGCTCGCCGGTGAGCTGCGGCGGCATGAAGCCGTCACCCGGCTGCTTCTCGAACAGGATCAGCGAAAGCCCCTTGTGGCGCTTGCTCAGATCGGGATCGGTCCGAGCCATCACGGTCAGGATATGGGCGCGATTGGCGAACGTGCACCACATTTTGGAGCCCTTGAGCAGGTAGCCGTCGCCCTTTTTGACCGCGCGGGTTTTGATCGAGGCCGTATCGGAGCCGACATCGGGCTCGGTGAAGGCCGCCGCAGTCATCAACTCGCCGCGTGCGATCCGTGGCAGGAAATTCTTTTTCTGCTCGGCGGTGCCGTTGGCGTTGATCAAAGTGCCGGTAATCAGGTTGCGGGTCATCACCGAGCCGACGGAAAGCCATCCGCGCGACAGCTCCTCGGTCACGATCGCCATCGCGACGTAATCCAGGCCCAGCCCGCCTTGCTCAGCCGGAAAGATGATCCCGAAGTAGCCCAGCTCGGCCATCTTCTTGAGGATGCTTTCCGGGATCTCCTCGTTGCGGCGATCGAGGCCATTGGCGACCGGCTTGACCTCGCGCTCGACGAAGTCGCGCACCGAGCGGCGAATCTCCTCATGCTCCGGCATTACGAACGGCATCGCGATTCACCCTGCCTGAGTCCTTTTGCGGACCAGCACCGGCCGCTCGTATTCGAGCACCTTGGCGCCGTCCTGGTTGAAGCCGCTGGTTCGGAACTTGACTACGCCGCGATCGGGCCGCGAGGTGTCGCGCTTTTCGAGCACCTCGGACTGGGAGGTAAGCGTATCGCCGGGATAGACGGTGCCGGCGAACTTGAGCTTTTCGTAGCCCAGATGCGCGATCGCGCGTTCGCTGAGGTCCTCGACCGATAGCCCGAACACCACGTTGAGCACCAGCATGTGATTGACCACGATGTCGCGGTAGCCCATCGCGCGCGCATACGGCCGATTGAAATAGATCGGGTTGAAATTCATCGTGACGGTCGTGAAGAGGCTGTTGTCGCCTTCGTTGATCGTGCGGCCCCAATGATGCTTGAAGACCTGGCCAACAGTGAAGTCTTCAAAGAAGTGGCCGCGCTCGATTTTCCGAATTGCCATAAACCGGTTCCCGATTGTCTAAAGAATTTGTAGCCTGACATCGCATCCCAAGCTAGCGGACCAGCGATTGCACCGCCTTGGGCATCTCCTTCGCTACGCGCACGATCGGGATACCGGTCTGCGTATTCTCGAACAACTCCTGCATGCAACGCGGGAGATCCTCGAAGCGATAGATCTCCTTGTGAACGGTCGGCCGGAAGACGCTGCCATAGAGCTCGGTTGCAGCGCGGCATCCGTCGATAGTCTCGAAGTGGATGTGATCGAGCGTGATCTGCCGCACCGACAGCCCCGCCGAGTCGTAACTGATCTTCTTGTCGAGCTGCCATCCGGCGCTCACATTGACGCCCTCGCGCGCGAGCGCCGCGAGGCCGGCGGCGAACACCGGGCCGCGCAGCATGTCGCACACGATATTCATCCCGTCGCCGTCCGTGAGCCGCTTCACTTCCTTGCTGAAGTTCTTCACGTCCTCCGCGCCGGCGAAACGGTTGAAGGCCTTCTGGTCGATCGGCGTAATGCCCTGGCGTTCCAAATGCGCGCGGCGCTCCGGGCTTCCCGAGCAGAAGAAGGCGTGATGCGACTCCGCCTTCGCCAGCATCAGAAACAGCTCGGAGACGCCGCCGCCGAAACCCAGCACGTTCAAGTGCGGGCGCTTCTCTTCCGCCACCTTGAGCCTGAAGATACCGTGGCCCCGGCGCCATAGATGGTACGCGGTCGGCGCGCGCAGCGGCAGCGCCGCGATCTCCCACAGGTTCAGCCCGCACTTGAGCGGCGCCGCGATAATCTGCCAGTCGCCGACTATCGCCTCCTCACCGTACCATCCGACCGAATCGGGCTGGTCGTAAGCCCAGATACGCAGCGGATAGCCATAGATGTCGGGCTCGCCGTTGCAGTGCGTAATGACGATATCGCCGGGCCTGAAGCCGCTCACCTCGGCGCCCACGGCCAGGACCTCGCCTACGGCGCTGTTACCGGGATAAATCTTTCCGCCGCGCAGCTCGGTGATATTGACCGTATCGGCGATCGCCGCGTGATCGACGTTGTGCTCGGCCGAAACCGCCAGGATGCGAAGATGCACGTCGCGGCGGGACATCGGCCGGAGTTCCAGGGTGTCCATCTCGAGGACGCGGGACACGTCGAACTTCGAGAGGTCGTTGTTGACACGGCCGCGCTCCGAGGCGATGGCGTCGGCAGTGATTGTGTAGGCGCGCGGCATCAGCATTCCTCCCGTGCTCACCGAAAGCTCAGTCGAGCGACCTACTGTTTAGCCCCCGTGTGAGGGGAGGGTCAACGGCAGCATAGCGCGGCTGACAGCCGCGAGCCCCCTGACAGCGGTGTGAAGCTCCCGTGACCTGAACTAGGATCGCACGATGGCTCTGTCGCCGACCTTTGAGGCCGAACTACGCCGCCGGGTGGAGGGCGAGGTGCGCTTCGACGCCGCCACGCAGGCGATCTATTCGACCGACGCGTCGAACTACCGGCGCATCCCGGTCGGGGTCGTTATCCCGCGCCACGAAGGCGACGTCCTCAATGCGCTGGCGCTGGCCCGCGAGAACGCGATGCCGGTGCTTGCGCGCGGCGCAGCCACGGGCCTTGCCGGCCAGACCTGCAACGCCGCGCTGGTGCTCGACTTCTCCAAATACATGAACGCGATTCAGCGTATCGACGTGTCGCGGCGGCTGGCGATCGTCGAGCCGGGCGTGGTGCAGAGTCATCTCAACGCCGCGCTCGCGCCTGACGGCCTGTTCTTCGCGCCCGATCCGACCACGAAAGATCGATGCACGATCGGCGGGATGATCGGCAATAACTCCTGCGGAGCGCATTCGGCCGCCTACGGCAAAACCGCGGACAATCTCGCCGCGATGGAAGTCGTGCTCTACGACGGCACGCGGCTGAGCCTCGGCGCAACCGACGCAACCGCCGGCGCCTCGGATAGCGGACGGCGCGCGGCGTTGGTCGCGATGCTTGGCGCATTGCGCGATCGCTACGGCGATCGCATCCGCCAGCGGTTCCCGAAAATCCCGCGGCGCGTCTCGGGCTACAATCTCGACCAGCTCTTGCCTGAAAACGGTTTCAACCTGGCGGGCGCGGTCGCCGGCTCCGAAGGCACGCTGGCAATCACGCTCGGCGCCACGCTCAAGCTTGTGCCGCGCCCGCGCCGGCTGTGCCTGATCGTGCTCGGCTACGACGATGTTTATCTGGCCGCCGACCAGGTGCCCTGGATGCTCGCGCATCGGCCGCAGGCGCTCGAAGGTTTCGACTATCGCCTCATCGAGTTTGCAAAGGCGAAAGGCGCGCAAGCCGGCGCGATGCGCCTGATGCCCGACGGGCGCGCATTTCTGATCGTCGAGCTCGGCGCCGATCGCGAAGACGAGCTTCGCGACCGCGCCGACGCGATGCTCGCGCAGGCGCGCAAGGTCCGCGAATGCACCGGCGTGGCGCTGATCGGCGGTATCGCGGAGCAGCAGGCGGTGTGGCGCTTGCGCGAGTCGGGCCTAGGCGCGGGCGCGGTAATCGGCGGCGGTCCTCGCACCTGGCCGGGCGCCGAAGACGCCAGTGTGCCGCCCACGAAGCTCGGCGCGTATCTGCGCCGCTTCGCCGCGCTGCTCGGACGCCATCGCCTGGAAGCCGCCACCTACTACGGTCATTTCGGCGAGGGCTGCGTTCACTGCCGGATCAACTTCGACTTCGCGACGCCGGCCGGAATCGCGGCCTTCCGCGCCGCGATGCTCGAAATCGCCGGCCTGGTGGTCGAATTCGGCGGCTCGCTTTCCGGCGAGCATGGCGACGGACTGGCCCGCTCGGAGCTTCTGCCGATGATGTTCGGCGCCGAGCTGATCACTGCCTTCCGTGAATTCAAACGCGCGTTCGATCCCGACGGCAAGATGAATCCGGGAGTGATCGTTGACGCGGAACCGCTCGACTCCCATCTGCGCTTGGCCGAGCTGAAGCCGCGCGTGCTCGACACCCATTTCGATTTCAGCCGCGACGGCGGACTGGCGGGTGCGGCGCTCAAATGCGTCGGCATCGGCAAATGCCGCAAGACCGACGCCGGCACAATGTGCCCGTCGTACATGGCGACGCGCGAGGAAATGCACTCGACGCGCGGGCGGGCGCGGCTGCTGTTCGAGGCGCTGAGCGGCGGCGGGCTGCCCAAGGGCTTCGCCGATCCGGCGCTCGCCGACGCGCTCGACCTCTGCCTGTCGTGCAAAGCGTGCAAAAACGAATGTCCGGCCACGGTCGATATGGCGACCTACAAAGCCGAGTTTCTGGCCCACTATCACAAGCGGCATCGCCGCCCGCTGACCGCGCATCTGTTCGGCCGTATCCACGAGCTGGGACGCATCGCGCAAATCGCGCCCGGCCTCGCCAACGCGGTAGGCCACAATCCGCTGCTCGCGGCGCCCTTCAAACGCTCGATGGGAATCCATCGCGAGCGCGCGCTGCCACGCTTCGCGCCGCGCACTTTCCGCGCCTGGTTCAACGCGCGCCGCACCACGAATGCATCCGGGCGCGAAGTAATCCTGTTTCCCGATACCTTCACGAATCTCTTCGAGCCCGCAGTCGCGATCGCCGCGGTGCAAGTGCTCGAGCGCGCCAGCTTCCGCGTCACGATTCCGGCGCGCGACCTGTGCTGCGGCCGTCCGCTCTACGATCAGGGGATGCTCCCGCGGGCCAAGCGCCGCCTGCGCGAAATACTCGATGTCCTCGGCCCGCAGGTCGAAAGCGGCGCCGTGGTGGTCGGTCTCGAGCCGAGCTGCATCCTGACTTTCCGCGACGAGTTGCAGGGCCTGTTCCCCCATGATTCGCGGGCGCGCGCGCTCGGCCGATCCAGCCTGATGCTCGATGAATTCCTGGCGCAAGCGGCGCCTGAATTCGCGCCGGCAGCGCTCGCCGGCAAGGCGCTTCTGCACGGCCATTGCCATCAGAAGGCGATCGCGGGGATCGAAAATGAAATCTCGCTTCTGCGCAGGATCGACGGGCTCGGGGTCCAAGTGCTCGACGCGGGATGTTGCGGGATGGCCGGGGCGTTCGGCTACGAGGCGCGCCACTTCGGCCTGTCGCGAGCGATCGCCGAGCGCGCGCTGCTTCCGGCGATCGACGCGGCCGGCCCCGACACGATCGTGATCGCCGACGGCTTCTCGTGCCGCACGCAGATCAGGGCGTTGCGCCCGAGCGCGCGCCCGATGCATCTCGCGGAGGTGTTGAACAGTGGAAAATGCTCGCCGGGCGAGGGTCTGGTGCGTTAAGCTGCGGAGCCATGATGAAGCTCGGAATCACCCTCCCCTTCGATCCGTTTATCAACCGGCAAGTCGTCGAGCTGGCGCAGCACGCCGAGCGGCTGGGCTACACCGACGCGTGGTCGTACGAGTCGTTCGGACCCGACGCGTTCACGCCGCTGGCCGCCGCCGCAGCCGCTACGACGAAGATGCGCCTGGGCACCGCGATTGTGCCCGTGCTCACGCGTCCGCCGGCGCTGATCGCGATGTCTGCCGCGACGGTCCAGCAAATTTCCGGCGGCCGGTTCGTGCTCGGACTGGGCATCTCCACGCAACCGATTGTCGAGCGCTGGATGAACGTGCCGTATCGCCGCCGCTGACCCATCTGCGCGAGACGGTCGCGGCCTTGCGCGCGATCTTTCGTGGCGAGAAGGTCACGACGTTGGGCACGGCGATCAAAATCGACGGCTTCCGGCTCGACATGCCGCTCGAGACGCCGCCACCGATCTATATCGCCGCGCAGGGCGCGATGATGCTGCGTACGGCGGGCGAGATCGGCGACGGGCTGGTGACCAATTTCATCACGCCCGACAAACTGCCCCAGATGCTGTCGCACGTCCGCGCCGGCGCCAAGGCTGCGGGCCGCAATGCCGACAACTTCGACGTGGTGTGCCGGATCATGGCCGCGGTCGACGAGGACGAGGGCGTGGTCCTGCCGCTGATGCGGCGCGCGCTCACGGCGTATCTCACCGTCCCGCAGTACAACAAATTCTTCCAGGAGATCGGCTACAGCAACGAAGCGAATCTCGCGATGGACGCGTGGAAGGCCGGTGACCGCAAGAAGGCGGTCTCAGCCGTGCCGGACGAGATGGTCGATTCCATCTTCCTGATCGGCAGCGCCGACAAGTGCCGCGCACGGCTCAAGGAATACGAAAAGGCCGGGGTGACGGCCACCGCGCTGCAATTGACCTCGCTGGCTGCCACGCCAGCGGAGCGCCGCGTGAAGGTCCTGCGCGCGCTCGAACGGCTCGCGCCCGCATAAAAAGAGGCGCCCCGCGCAGGTGCATCACGCGGGGCGCCTGGTCGCGGAGGAATGCCGACAGCGTCAGGGCACGTGCCTCAGGCTACTGGATGGAGCATAAATGGTGCCCCCGGAAAGCCGAGCCAAATCGTGGGATCGGTCGTCGTGAGCGCTCGCACTTGCGGAAGCGCGCGCACCAATCGGGATGGTGCGTTGCCAGGCGCGCCAGCGATGCTGGCCCGGCTAGCCGCCGATACCTTTGAGCGTCACCACCGCCTGCCCGTGAGCGGGATCGTCGGAAAGGATCGGCAGCAGACCGACGAAGGTTTGCTTCGCATCGGGCGCGAATTGGATCTTCACCGCTTGCGATTTGCCGTCGGCGAGCGCAAACGGCGAGCTCGGGGAGACCACGCTGAACTCCGCCGTCGAGGAGTCGCCGATAGCGACGTGCAGCACGCCCATCCCGGTGTTCTTGATCAACAGCGTCGCGGTCTTTTTCTTCCCATCGGCCACTTTGCCGAAGCCTAGGGCTTTCTGCACGACCAAGTTCCCGGTCACGCCGATGCCCTTCACCGCAACCGCGATCGCGTTCGGGAGCTTGGGGTCGCTGGTCAGGATGTTAAGCGTCCCGGTGTACGATTGCCGAGCCGCACTCTGAGGCGTAGTCGGCGCGAACTCAATTGCAATCGACTGGCTGTGATTGCGCTTGAGGCTGAACGACAAGGCCGACGACGGCACGCTGAACGGGGGCGTCAATTCGCTCGCGTCAACGATCCCGCTCAGCGTACCAGCGCCGGAATTGGTGATCTTCAGCTTGTGCGTCGATGACTTGTCGGTCCCTAGGCTCCCGAACGAAACCGTAAGCGGCAGCTTGGAAAGTTTGCCGCCCGGCGTGAATACCGGCACGGCGGTTGGGGTGGGCGTCGGTGTGCTGCTTTGGCTGGCTCCCGGCGACGGAGTCCCACCTCCGCTGGAAGCTGGTGTCGGCGTCACGCTCTGCGACCCCTGCCCGGTTGGCGTTGGCCCCGACCCGGGGGTCTGAGATGAAATCGGCGTCGGCCCGCCTCCAGGCGTCGCGGTGGGCGTGTGAGCGCCGACACCGGTTGGCGTCGGAGTGGCGCCGCCAGCGCTGGTCGGCGCCGGTGTCATCGTCGAGGTGGAAGTCGCGGCTGGCGTCGCCGAAGGGGTTTGCGTGGCGGCCCGCGCCGGCGTGGGGGACGGGCTCGGCATAGATGACGGCGTCGCGCTCTCCACCGGGGTGGGACTGCTCCGAAGCGGCGTGGCCGTCGGCGATTGCGTGGGTGCAGCCGTCGGAGTCGTGCTGGCAGTCGCAACTGGCGTCGGGCTCGGCGTGCGAACCGGCGTGGGGCTCGCACTCGCGGTCGGGCGCGGGGTTGGTGTGGCTGTCGGCGCCGGGGTCGAATTGAGCGTGCAGTTCGCGCTCGAAGGGTCGAGCTCGGCGATGAAGACATTCGACGAGGCGTTGGTTCCCGTGTTGTTCTGCTGCTGGTACCCGGCGATCGTGACCGGAAAGTCGCTGGAAACCGTGGTCCCGGCAACGAACACGTCATCCGAACTGTCCAGCCTGATGCTGCCCGCCATATCCAGCGTGCTGCCGCCGAGATAGCCCGAGAACACCAGTTGGCTGTTGCCGCTCTGACTCGGATCGATCTCGGTCAGAAACGCGTTGGTTCCTCCGCCGGCGTCGGGATTCACGTCCTGATTCGCATTGTTCTGTTGCTGGCAGGCGCCGGCGCTGGTCGGAAAATCCGACGAGAATGTTCCGCCCGACACGAAGATCCGGCCCGCCGCGTCGACCGCAATCCCGGCTGCCGCATCCGCTTGCACCACGATGATCGGATTGAAGATGTACGGGAATCCGCTTCCACCCAGATAGGTCGAATACGCAAGCTGCGCGCTACCCGCCATCGAGGGGTCCAGCTCGGAGACAAACGCATTCGATCCGAAGCCCGAAGCGGCGAGGTTCGAGGACTGATACGCATTGGCCGTGACCGGGAAGATCGACGAATACGTAGTGCCCGTCACGAAGATATGCCCCGACTGATCGAGCGTCAGGTTGGTTCCGATGTCGCCCGCAACCAAGCCGCCGTTACCGCCGAGATAGGTCGAGTAAACCAGCGAGTTGCTACCATTCTGGCTCGGATCGAACTCGGCCACGAACGCGCTCGAATCCGAAAAAGTGTTCTGGCTATGCAATTGATATGGGTTCTGCGTCGGCAAATCGGTGGAGTAAGTGAACCCGGTCACATAAGCGTGCCCCGCTGAATCAACCGTGACTCCAAGCGCCCCCTCGCCTCCATCGCGGGTGCCGCTGCCCCCGAAGTAGGTCGAGTACATTAGCGACGAGCCGCCGCCATTCAATACCAGCAGGTATGCAGCGGGGTTTGAATGGGTATCGGGATTGACCGTCTGGTAGGGGTTCAACGTAGGAAAATCGGTCGACGTAGTGCTCCCCGAAACATAGGCCGCGCAGTTGCTCAAACATCCGGGCTTGACCGCTATCCGGCTGGCTGCCGCACCCTGGCTGCCGTTGATAAAGGTTGAATAGACCAGCCCGCCGCTGAAATTGAGCTCGGTGACGAATCCATTGTTGATATTCGCGGCGGGCGCGTTGTTTTGGGTTTCGAAGGCGACCGCGGTATGCGGGAAATTCTGCGAGTAGGTAAGACCCGCTATGTATGCGTCACCGGAGCCGTCAACCGCGATACCGTGCGCTTCGTCGCCCTCGGTCCCGCCGCTGGCAGCGTTTCCGCTGCCGCCAAGATAGGTGGCATACACCAGCGAGGCTGAACCGGACCGGTAAGGATTGAGCTTCGCCACGAACGCATTCGGGGTATTGGTCGAAGTGTTGTCCGTCGACTGCTCTGCGTTCAGGGTTGGAAAGTCGGGCGAGTCGGCGACTCCCGCAACATATATATTGCCTTGGGGGTCGAGTGCGATATCGAATGCATAATCGGAGAAGTTGAAGTTAGTAGGCATCGACGACGGCTGGACGCCGAAAAATGACGCAAACGATTCGGGCGTCTCGAGCTTGTTGCTGCCGTTGCCTCCCAGACAGGTCGAATAAACGAACTGCGGATCGATCACGAGTGGAAGCGTGCGATCATATCCGGCCACCTGGATCGCAACCATTTTTTTTCGCGAGCCGCCAGGCAGATCCGTCAGGGCGTAGCGACCTTCGATCTCGCGACGGATGCCATCGCCTTGATGGCGGGTATCTTGCTGGTAAATCCGCGGCTTGCGCATCGTTACATAGCCGCTCGCGGTCCCGAGGATCAGATCTCCCGACGCATCGAGTGAAGCGTCGCCGGCTCCGTCGATCGCGAGCGCAATCCGCCCGGGATCGGCGCCGGGCGCGACGATCAGGTCGTATTCCAGCGCAGCGCGTGAGCCGTAATAGACCAGGTCAACGCCGGGATAGATGGAACGGTAGCGGACCCGTCCATAAGTGGCGACGTTCATGCGCCAGTTCGACGGAACATCGCCAATCAGATAATTCACATGGCCGGGCAGCGGGTCGATGCCTTCGATTTGCGGATTGGGATTGGCCCCGAGCGGGCTGATTCGCAGCACGGCGGATTCGCGGGCGCTCGCAGCGCTCTTGCCCTCGAGCGTGGCCTGCAAGTCCGGCGCTCGCTGAGCAGCGCCACCTGCTCCGAGCACCAGCACGGTCTCGGTGCCGGTCAGAAAGAGATTGAGCGCGCCGGCGCGGGAGAGAAATTGAACTTGCGGGTCGGTCTGTCCGACGTTGCGCTCAAAATACAGCGGCAATGCGGCGATTTTCTGGCGCACGGCGCCCGGGTCGTAAGGCGTCGGTCGATCGCCGCTTCGCGCGGCATATCGCCAGCACAGCGCGATTGCCAACAGCGCGACGCTAACTGCTACGTATACCGGCGCTTTGCTACCGGTCATGGCCTGGACCACCGCTGAAGTTAAGCAAGCTCTGCGTACCGCCGGCCGAAACGGGAGCGGCCTTGATTTTCGGTCCGGTTCGCAGGCGGCCCCATCCAGCAGCCGGAATCGAGAATGGAATCGGTCGTGTGATGCCGCTCGCCGCAGCGGGCGATGCCTGCGGCGACGGCGCGTTCCTGACTTCCGGTCCCGTATGCGAGCGGCCCCGGTTTGCGCCCGGGATCGAGGACGGCGGCTGGCCGCTTAAGGCATTACTGGCGAGCGGCGCCGGAGTCGGAGCCGCGCCGGTCGGGACGGGCGATGGCAAGGGCGTTGGAGTCGGAGTCGGCGTGGGGCTGGGCGTCGGAATTGGGGTCGGGGTCGGCGTGGGCGTGGGCGTTGGGGACGGCGTCGGAGTCGGGCTTGGCACCGGCGTTAGCGCCAAGGCGGAAATCTGCAGAGCATAAGCGTTCAGCATTCCGGGTGCGTTGCTCTGCACTGCGCCGGAGGTGGTTGGGAAATCCTTCGAGGCGGTGCTTCCCACCGCGTACAGCAGCGCCGAATTGGCCGAGGAGATCGCCGCGATTCCGGTCCCGAAGTCCTCGCTCGATCCGCCGATCAGTGAGGAGAACATGAGCGACGATCCGTCTGCGCTCACCTGCGACACGGCCGAGTTGTAGTCGCGGAAGAAGCTCGCGAACACACCCTGCGCCGCGCCGCCGTCAACCGCGATACGCGTAACGGCCGGCAGGTAAGTCGTGTCGTCGCCGATCAGCGCGAAGGTGCGGCCGCCGTCGTCGCTGCGCGCGATATAACCGAGATCGCCGAGCTGCCCGCCGATGAACACCCGCGACGGTGAGGTCGATAAATCCACCTGCACGTCGTCGATCGCGAGATTGACGATCGCGATCGGACTGGTCAGGGTCGCGAAGCCGTCCGTACTGCGGACCAATCCGATGTCCAGGCCCGCGTACAACGCCGACGGCGACTCATTGGTATCGACCGCGAGCGAATAAACCGGCTGGAAATTCAAACTGGTCGCATGGAAGCTGACCGCACCGTCGCTGCTGGCGAGCACGCCCTGATTGGTGCCCGCATATAAGACCGGCGGCTCTGCGGCCGGATCGACCGCCAGCGAGAGGACATGGGCTGCGGCGGGAAGCCCGGCCAAGCCGAAGCTTGCGCCACTATTGTTGCTTATGAACAAGCTGGTGCCCGAAGCGGCGTACAGCGCTGCCGGCTCTTCGGCGGCGTTGACAAACACCTGCGAGACGGCGATGTCGGGAAGAATATTTTCGAATGAGATACCGCTATCGGTACTCACTGACAAACCTTGCGGGCCGCCGACATAGAGCCGGCCTGATGTCGGATCGATCGCGATCCCGCGCGGCCCGATCGGCGCCGGCGGCCCGCGAAACGAGAACGTCACTCCGTCGTCGGTGCTCACATAGAGGCCGTGGCTCGCGCTGCCGGCATAAATCGCGTGCGGAGACACGCTCGGGTCCACGGCCAGGGCGTTCAGGGAGCCGACCGCCGGGTCGAGTCCGGTGGCCGCGAAAGCCACTCCGTCGTTTCGACTGACCATCAGTTGTCCGTTAGCTTCCGGCGTTCCTTGCACCGGACTTACCGCAGGAAAATCTATCGAGCTGGTGTTGCCGTTGATGTAGGCATTGCCGCTGGAGTCGATCGCGATCGCGCGCCCGATATCGTCGCCGGAACCGCCCAGATAGCTGGAATAGATCAGGGACGCGCCGCTGGAACTGAGCTTGGTGATAAAGCCGTCGGAAATTCCACCGCCGAAAGAGCCCTGGAAAACGCCGCCGGTAGTGGGAAAGTCGACCGAAGAGGTTATTCCCGTGGCGTAGGCATCGCCACTTGCGTCAATAGCTAGTCCCAGTACCGAGTCGAAACCGCTGCCGCCCAAAAAAGTAGCGTACAGTAGAGGCCCGCTGCCTTGGGAATTGAACTTCGCGACAAAGCCGTCAGCGGTGCCGCCGAAGAGCGTCTGTGCGGCGCCCGCCGTAACCGGAAAATTGTTGCCCCCGATCGCGTCGGTAACACCGCCGACATAAGCGTCGCCGGAAGAATCGACGGCAACCGCGAAAGCGCCGTCACCCTCGCGGCCGCCCAGATAGGACGCGTATGCGAGCGCCGTACCTGACGAGTTCACGCGCGCGACGAAGGCGTCGCTCGGATCGCCGCTGCCGCCGTTGGCGGTCTGAAACGCACCGGCGGTGGCTGGAAATCGAAACGAAGAGGTATAGCCGACCGCGAACGCGTCGCAATTGGAGGTACAGTTTTGCGCTATCGCGATCGCTTGGCCCGAATCGACCGCCTCTCCACCCAAGTAGGTCGAGTAGACCAACCCGGTGCCATCAGCGCTGATCTTGCTGACGAAGGCGTCGCTGCTGCCGCCGCCGTAGGCCGGTTGCGCAGCGCCGACGGTGACCGGAAAGTGGCCGCTGGTGGTGCCGATCACGTAGGCGGCGCCCGTTTGATCGACTGCGATACCGTTGCCGCGGTCCGCTCCGGCGCCGCCCAGGTAGGTAGAATAAATGAACCGGTTACCGGATGGATTGAGCTTGGTGACAAAGGCGTCGCACAGGCCCCCGAACTCGGGCTGCACTGCTTCCAGGCCGGGCGCGATCGGAAAGTCGGCCGAACATGTATAGCCTGTGAGGTATGCATTACCTACGCTATCGACGGCCAGCCCGGCGGCTTCATCGATAAAGTTGCCACCCACGAAAGTGGCGTAGCTCACGCTCGGATCGATAGTCAGTGGCTGATTGCGATCATACGCGGCAACCTCAATACCAACTCGCGAGCGTCCAAGCATCCGGTAGCGGCTCGCGATCGGCTTTCGCACGCCATGCGATTCCTGGTAGGCAACCGGACCGTGAAGCAGAAGCTGGCCGCCGGGCGCACGGATCACGAGGTCGCCCTGCCGGTCGATCTCGAGGTGATCGGCGCCGCTGAATGCGAGCCTGATCTGGCTGGGTCTCGCGCCGGGCGCGAGATTCAAGTCGCATTCCAGCTCGTGATGATTCCCGTAGTAAATCAGGTCGATACCGGGATAGACCTGTCGATATTTCACGCGCGCATAAGTGGGTATGCCGGTGCGCCATCGGCGCGAGTCGCTGCCGATAAAGTAGTTGACCACGCCCGGTAGCTTGTCCGCCCCTTCGATTCGCGCTGAGGCGTTGGCGCCCTCCAGCCGCATCGCTATCACGGGTTGCGCCCGTGAGCGTAGATCAGAAGCCCGCATCCGCGCGGCGATTGGCTCCAGACCACCGGCCAAGGGCATTTGTGAGCGGTGATCAGGTCCGCCGCCGCTGGAATCGACGAAGGTCGCCCCGCGCGGCGTCAACTCGACCGACAAATTTCCCGCCCGAGTCCGGAATTTTACCGGATCGGACTCCGACAGGCTGGGCTCGAAGCTGAGCGGCAGCTTGCCGTACTCACTTTTGAGCCGGGTGATGATCGCTGATGATCGCCACGGCCGCGCCGCGCCGGCGCCGACCTTGGCGACCAGGTCCCCGGATGACGATACCTTTATTGCCGGTCGCGCCGGCAACCGAACGGAGAGTGCAATGGAAATCGGGGCCGCGGCGACGCAGAGCCACACCGACCATCGCCGCATTATCAAAACTGCTCGCCGACCATACGCTTGGAGACAGGAAACAAAGCTACGCGCACCGTCCTGCCAGGACACGCTGCGTTCCTATCTAACACCACGGTCAGTTCTAGCGTCAATTAGTATAATTCGCATACTCTACTTCGGAGCGTTCAGGGGTGATGCACGCTCGCGCTCGGCCGCTCCTGGCCAAGGCCCGCGCCCAAAGCTCCTTCGGCGTAAGCTTCCCAGTCGGCGTACCTTATCGACCGTGGCGCGTGCCTGAAGCAAGCGGCGCAGCCATAGACCTGTGTGCAACACTGGTCTAAAACCGTTCGCAGTCAGAGGAGGACTTGATATGGGCCGGCTTCAAGACAAGGTCGCGATCATTACCGGGGCGAGCAGAGGGATCGGCAAGGCGATCGCCGAGCTGTTCGCCAAAGAAGGAGCCAAGGTGGTATGCAGCGCGCGCACGCTGCGTGAGGGGGAGCATCCGCTGGAAGGCTCGCTCGAAACCACCGTCGCCGGAATCAAGAAGTCGGGTGGCGAAGCGGCCGCGATCACTTGCGACGTGTCGTCGGAAGAAAGCTGCCGCCACTTGGTCGACGAGACGCGCCGCTTATACGACCCCTGTGACGTGCTGGTCAACAATGCGGCGCTGACTTATTTCGGCGCCATCAAAGATTACCAGATCAAGCGCTGGATAAAGTCGATCGCGGTCAATCTGCATGGACCGTTCATGCTGAGCCATCTCGTCCTTCAAGACATGGTCCCGCGCCATCGCGGCGCGATCGTCAACATCTCGTCGGGCGCCGCGATCGGCCCCGGACGCGGGCCCTACTCTGCCGGCGGCTTCTTCCGTGGAAGCTGCTGCTATGGCGCCGCCAAGGCCGCGCTCGAGCGCTTCACGCAGGGCCTGGCCGAAGAGGTGTTCGAGGACGGCATCTCGGTGACCTGCGTGTCGCCCTCGCTGGTGGTCGCCACTCCCGGCACGATTCATCATCATTTGGTCGAGAGCGCCGACGATCCACGCGGCGAGCCCCAAGCGTACATGGCCAAGGCGGCCCTGATTCTGGCCAGTGAGCCGGTGGCCAAGGTCAGCGGACGCGTCTGCTACAGCCAACCGCTATTGCAGGAGTTCGGGATGCTCGACAAGGTCGTCGGAATCGGCGTCGATCTGCCGGGCAGCGGCTACAGTAAGATCTGACCGCCGGGTCGCGGAGCATCCGTCGTAACCGTGGCCGACGCGCAAGGCAGTCCAAACTTCGTTCTGGCCTCGAGCTCGCCGCGCCGCCGCCAGTTGCTCGGCGATGTGGGCTTGAGCTTCCGGACCGTCGAGAGCAAGCTCGTCGAAGCCGCGCGCGAGGGCGAGTCCGCCGGCGACTTCGCGCTCCGGATGGCGCACGAAAAGGCGCTCGCCGTTTCCGCGGGCTCTCCGAACGAGATCGTGCTGGCCGCCGACACGGTGGTCGAATGCCAGGGGCGCACGCTGGGCAAACCGGCCGACGCGGACGAGGCGCGTGCGATGCTGCGGATGCTCTCGGGCCGTATGCACATCGTGGTTACCGGCTTCGCGATCGCACGCGCGGGCGCGATTGTCGAGAGCTCTCAAGTCACCAGCCAGGTCACGTTCCGTCCACTGACTGAGGCCGAAATCGAGGCCTACGTCCGCAGCGGCGCGCCGCTGGACAAGGCGGGCTCGTACGGAATCCAGGACCGAGGCGAAGGCTTCATCAGCGCGCTGGAAGGCTCGCGCGAAAACGTGATGGGCCTGCCGGTGCGCGAGGTGCTCGCCGCACTGGCCCGCTATGGAATCGCGGCGCGGCCATGAAAAAACTGGGCTTCATATGATGAATCCGACCGGCGCAACGCCCGGCACCATCACGATCGCTGAACGACTGGCGTGCGTGCGTGAGCGGATCGCGATTGCGGCGGCGCGCGCCCATCGCGACCCGACGTCGATCCGGCTTGGTGCTCGCGGCCAAGACCCAGCACTCCGACGCGATCCGCGCGGCGTACGTCGCCGGTGCTCGCGACTTCGGCGAAAACTACGTGCAGGAAGCCGTCGGCAAACGTGCCGCGCTCGCCGACCTGACGGCCTCCGCTGGCATCTGATCGGCCATCTGCAGACCAACAAAGCCGCCGCCGCGGCGCGCTGCTTCGATCTCATCCAGACTCTCGACTCGGAACGGCTGGCGACTTCGATTGCCCGCGCGCGGCCGTCCCCGCCGATGCCGGTGCTGATAGAAGTGAATCTCGACGCTGAGGCGAGCAAGACCGGCGTCGCGCCCGAGCGCGCCGAAGGGCTGATCGAGGCGGTCCGCGGGCAGACCGCGGTGCTCGGCCTGATGGCGATACCGCCCGCGCTGGCGCCGGGCGCGGATTCGCGAACGGTCCATCGCGACTTCGCGCGCCTGCGCGAGTTGCGCGACCGGCTTGCGGCCACGACCGGGCTTGCGCTAAGCGAGCTCTCCATGGGAATGACAGACGACTTCGAGATCGCGATCGCGGAAGGCGCCACGATCGTGCGAATCGGGCGAGCGGTCTTCGGAGCGCGCGCGTCCGCTCCGCGCTGACACGGCACCTATAAGGTGAAGCGGTGACAACGTGAAAAAACTAGGCTTCATCGGCGGCGGCAACATGGCTGAGGCGCTCGCGCGCGGTCTGCTCGCCAAGCGCGTGTTCGAACCCTCGGACCTCATCGCCTCGGACATCGATCCCGGGCGCAGGCGCAAACTGAGCCGCGAACTGAGGATTCACGCCACCGCCGACAATCGCGAAGTGGTTCAAGAGGCGCGCTCGATCGTGCTGGCGGTCAAGCCGCAAACGATGGACGCGCTGCTCAAGGAGCTGGGCGAAGCCTTGCACGGCGCCGAGGCCGCCGTGCCCGCGGTCGGCGGCAAACTTCGCGGCGCGCGCAGCCAGACCGCCGGGACGCGGCTGTTTATTTCGATCGCCGCCGGCGTAACGATCGCGCGAATCGAGCGGCCGCTGGGCGAGCGCGGACGTGTGATTCGCGTGATGCCCAACGCGCCCGCGATGGTCGGCCATGGGATGGCGGCGCTGGTGCGCGGCAGCAAGGCGACCAACGCGGACGCGGCACTCGCGATCCGGATCTTCAAGGCGGTCGGCGACGCGGTCGAGCTCGACGATGAGGGACTGCTCGACGCGGTGACAGCGCTCTCCGGCAGCGGCCCGGCCTACGTCTATCTGTTTGTCAGGGCGCTGACGGACGCGGCGGTCAGCGAGGGGCTGCCGGCGGACCTCGCGCTCAGGATGGCGCTGCAAACGATCCATGGCGCGGAAGAAAACCTGCGCAGCTCGCCGCTCTCGCCGGCGGAGCTGATTCGAATCGTCGCGTCGCCGGGTGGCACCACCGAAGCGGCGCTGCGCAGATTCGCTGAGGCGGGCTTTTCTGATATCGTGGCCGCCGCGGTTCATGCCGCGGCCGCACGGTCGCGGGAATTGGGGCGGGGATAGTTTTTTTCACCGGCGCAATGTTTGTCTACACCAATCTCGTAATCTTCATCGCCCAGACCCTGAACCAGCTGCTGTGGTTCTACAGCCTGGTCGTTCTCGCTTCGGTCGTGATGAGCTGGATCGACGCCAGCCCGTACAATCCGATCGTGCGCGCGATCTACTCGATCACCGAGCCAGTGTTCGACCTGGTTCGCAGGCGCCTGCCCGTATTCTTCGGCGGGTTCGACTTCTCGCCTTTTATCGTCTTGATCGGAATCCAGTTCCTCGAGCAATATCTCTTGCCCACGGTTACGCGCCTGCTGATTTCCGGCTTCGCTTGATGACAGCGCGTCCGCCGCCGTGCTTTCCACGCTGGCTCGAAATGCGGACCGGCGCGGTGATAGTCCGGGTTCGCGCCAAGCCGGGTTCGTCGCGCCGAGGCATACTCCGGGTAGCCGGCGATGCGGTCGTGATCGGGCTGAATGCGCCGCCCGAGAAAGGCCGCGCCAACGACGAGCTGATCGAAATCCTCGCGCGCTCGGCGGGCGTGCCGCGCTCGTCGCTCGCGATCGTGCGTGGCACCGGCAGCCGCGACAAGCTGATCGCAATCGCCACCAACCAGCCGGAGGCGATTTTCACCCGGCTAATCGGTCTCGTTGAGGCACAGTCAAAGCAGCGTAGTATCGCGTAGGGAAGCGCCGTTGACAGGCCTGCCGTTGCTGATTACCTAAATGACAGGGACGAGGATTGCCGGGCGATGCCGATTTACGAATACAAGTGCGGGAAGTGCGGGGTTTTTGAGGTCACGCAGCGTATTACTGAGCCGGCGCTCAAGCGTTGTCCGACTTGCAAGGGAAAAGTCGAACGGCAAATGTCGGCCACGTCCTTCGTTCTGAAGGGCTCGGGATGGTACGCCACTGACTACGCCCATTCGGGGGCCCAGTCTAAGTCCGACGCCACCGGGAGCGACACCAAGGCCGATACAAAGGCCAACGGCGCCACCGATTCGAGCAGCGGCGATTCCGGCAAGGGTTCGTCGGACTCCGCGGTCAAGACCGACGCCTCGGCTTCCAGCGCGAAGACCAGCACGGCAGACCCTTCCCCAAAATCGTCGGGCAAGAGCAAGCCGTCCGCCTCCAAGTCCGCCGACTGACGAGCCTCACTGATTTTCTGCGCGTCGCGGGGTAGCGAACGGCGCGGTCTTTCTGTTTCAATAACGCGCCATCGCTATGCGCGCCCTGTTTCTCGACCGCGAGCTGATCCTGAACCGCGACTACCCGAATCCGCAGCCGCGTGCCGGCGAGGCTATCGTCAAGGTGCGGATGGCGGGAATATGCGGCACTGACCTCGAACTCGCGCGCGGTTACATGAGCTATCGGGGCGTGCTCGGCCACGAGTTCGTCGGCCAGGTCGTAGAGAGCGCAGAGCGCGGGCTCACCGGGCGGCGCGTAGTGGGCGAGATCAACGCCGCATGCGGCCGGTGCGACGCCTGTATCGCCGCGATGGAGCGGCATTGCCCCAATCGTACCGTGCTCGGGATTCTCGGCCGCGACGGATGCTTCGCCGACTACCTGCTCCTTCCGAATCGCAACCTGCTGGTCGTGCCCGACGTGCTGTCCGACGAGCTTGCGGTCTTCACCGAACCGGTCGCCGCGGCGTACGAAATCTTCGCGCAAGTCCGGATACCGCGTAACGCAGCGATCGCTGTGCTCGGCGACGGCCGGCTCGGGGCGATCGTCGCGATGGCGCTCTTGGCCGAGGAGTACAGCGCGATCGTAGGCGGCCATCATCGTGAGAAGCTGGCGCGGCTGAGCGCGCTCGGAATCGCGACCGCGCTCGAGGCCGAGTTGGTCCCCGGTTTTGACGTGGTAATCGATTGCACGGGAGCGAGCGCGGGCTTCGCGCGCGCGATTGAGCTGGTCCGGCCGCGTGGGACGATCGTGCTCAAGAGCACCGCAGCCGCGGCGGCGAACCCGGCGCCGCGACTGAACGATATAGTCGTCAACGAAATCTCGGTGGTAGGTTCGCGATGCGGCCGCTTCGCTCCCGCGCTCGACGCGCTCGCGGCGGGCAAACTTGATGTGACCGCGCTGATCTCGGCGGTGTATCCGCTCGAAGACGCTCTAGCTGCATTCGCCGCCGCGGCTGTCCCGTCCAACTTCAAGGTTCTGTTTAAGTTGTCGTGAGGCGGCAAGCCAGGCCGGGCGCGCGCAACCCGATCATCGCCGGGATCGACACCGGCGGCACATTCACCGATATCGTCGCGCTTATCGACGGGCAGCTTCGGGTCCACAAGGTGCTCTCGACGCCCGACGATCCGGCGCGCGCCGTGATCGAAGGGCTGACCACGATGCTCGCGGGCGCGCCTCCCGGCGTCGTCACCTACAGTTCCACGGTCGCGACCAACGCGCTGCTCGAAGGCAAAGGCGCGCGGGTCGCGCTTTTCACCAACGCCGGCTTCGAGGACCTGATCGAGATCGGCCGCCAGAATCGAACCGAATTGTATGCGCTGGCGCCGACGCGGCCACAGCCGCTGGTGGCGCGCGCGATGCGCTTCGGCGTGGCGCAACGCACCTTGTTCGATGGTAGCGAGCAACTGCGCCTGAGCGCGGCGGAGCTGGCTCGCGTCAGGCGTATCGCCGAGCGCTCGGGCGCCGGCGCGTTCGCGATTTGCCTGCTGCACAGCTACGCGAATCCGGGCGCCGAGCGTGCGCTGGAACGCGCACTCGCGCCGCTACGGCGTCCGCTGTCGGTGTCGCATCGCATCCTCCCCGAGTACCGCGAATACGAGCGGCTCTCGACCACGGTCGTCAATGCGTACGTCAGCCCCCGGATGGTGACTCATCTGGAAACCCTGGAGCGCGCTCTAGGCGGCGCCAATCTCCGCGTGATGAATTCGAGCGGCGCCGCGATCGGTACCGCGCTCGCGCGGCGCGAGGCGGTGCGCACGATCCTCTCGGGACCGGCGGCGGGCGTGATCGGCGCCGCCGATTTGGTGCGCGCGATGGGCGTCGACCGGTTCATCACCTTCGACATGGGCGGCACCTCGACCGACGTCTCGCTGTTCGACCGCCGCGCCCGTATCCGCACGCTCAGCTATCCCAACGGCTATGCGGTTCGCACGCCGGTGATCGATATTCACACGGTCGGCGCGGGCGGCGGCTCGATCGCGCGCGTCGATGCGGGCGGCTCGCTGCACGTCGGGCCGCAAAGCGCCGGCGCCAATCCCGGTCCGGCCTGCTACGGACGCGGGCGAGACCCCGCCGTGACCGACGCCGATCTGGTGGCCGGACGGCTGGTGGCGGCGAATTTCCTCGGCGGCCGGATGAAGCTCTATCCCGACCGGGCCGCCTCCGCGCTCGCAACGCTGGGCCGCGCGATGCGGGCCAGCCCGCTCGACGCGGCGCGCGGCGTGATCAGCGTGGTCAACGCCAACATGGAGCGCGCGATTCGCGTCATCACGGTCGAGCGCGGTCTCGATCCGCGCGGCTTCGCCTTGCTCGCGTTCGGCGGCGCCGGCCCGATGCATGCGTGCGAGCTGGCGCTGGAACTGGGCATCACGCATATCGTGATGCCGCGTAATCCCGGCCTGCTCTGCGCATGGGGCGCGCTCGGCGCGCCGCTGGGCCGCGAATACTCGATGACCGTGCGGGAAACCGCGCCCGCCTACGCGGCATTGTCGGAACGCGCCGCGCCGATGCTCGCGCGGGCACGGGCCGAGCTGCTGGCCGACGGCGCTCGCGCCGCACGAATCAAAGCCGAGCTATGGGCCGATATGCGCTATCGCGGCCAATCATACGAGATCGAAGTCCCGCTCACGCCGCGCTTCATCGCCGATTTCCACGCGGCCCATCGCCGCACCTTTGGCCATTCCGCGCCCGGCGCAGCCGTGGAGGTCGTGAACCTGCGCCTGCGCGCCAGCGCCCGCGATTCTCTCCTGCGGCCCGAGCCGATCGCACGCCAGCGCGGGACGCCCGTGCCGATCCGGCGCGCATCCGTGATGGTCGGTGACCGGATGCGCAGCGTACCGATTTACGCTCGCGACTCGCTCGGCGCCGGCGCGCGGCTGCGCGGTCCGATGGTGCGCGGTCCGATGGTGATTGTCGAGTTGAGCGCCACCGCCTACGTGTCGCCGGAGTTTGCACTGCGCGTCGACGATTACGGCAACCTGCATCTGGAGGCGCACTGATGAAACTCGACGCGGTGGGACTGGCCGTGATGAACAATCGGCTCGCCGCGATCGCGGAGGAGATGGGCGTGGTGCTGGGCCAGACCGCCTTCTCGCCGAACATCAAGGAGCGTCACGATTTCTCGTGCGCGCTGTTCGACGGGCGCGGCGAGCTGGTCGCGCAGGCGGCGCATATCCCGGTTCATCTCGGCTCCACGCCGCTTTCGGTGCGCGCCGCGATCGAGCGGCTCGATCTGAAACCCGGCGATGTCGCCGTGCTCAATGATCCCTTCGCCGGCGGAACGCATCTGCCGGACGTGACGGTGGTCGCGCCGATTTTTCTGCGCGGTTCGCGACGCGCGTTTGCCTATGTCGCCAACCGGGCGCATCACGCGGACATCGGCGGGATGGCGCCGGGCTCGATGGCGCTGGCGACGGAAATCTACCAGGAGGGCTTCCGCCTGCCGCCGGTGAAGCTGGTCGAAAACGGGCGGCCTTCGCGCGACGTGTTCGCGCTCTTCCTGGCCAACACGCGCGTTCCCGAGGAGCGGCAAGGCGACCTGCGTGCGCAACTCGCGGCGCTCGAGGCCGGCAGCGAGCGGCTGCGCGCGCTGGTCGAAGCGTCGGGCCGCGCGACGGTCGCGGCGGCGATGAGCGCGCTCAAGGACTATGCGGCGCGCCTGATGGCGGCGAGCCTGCGCAAGCTGCCGGCTGGCGTCTATCGCGCGCGCGACTGGCTGGATGACGACGGGATCGAGCCCGGCCCGATTCCGATCGCGGTCGCGATTCGAATCGGGCGCGGACGGGCGATCGTAGACTTCTCCGGCTCGGCGCCGCAGGTGCGCGGCTCGGTCAACGCCAATTATGCGATCACGCTGTCGGCAACTTTCTACGCAATGAAATGTCTCGCCGAAGAGGCCGTGCCGGCCAACGAAGGCCTGATGCGTCCGATCAAGCTGATCGCGCCGCCGGGATCGATCGTCAACGCGCTGGAGCCGGCGGCGGTCGCGGGCGGCAACGTCGAGACCTCGCAGCGGATCGTCGATGTGCTCTTCCGCGCGCTCGCCAAGGCCGCACCAGATCGCATCCCCGCCGCCAGCTCGGGCTCGATGTCGAATCTCACGGTCGGCGGCTACGACCGCTTCCGCCAGCGCCATTTCTCGTATTACGAGACGATCGCGGGCGGCGCCGGCGCGGCGCCCGGACTTCCCGGCGCGTCGGGAATCCACACTCACATGACCAACACGCTCAACACGCCGATCGAGGCGCTCGAAGCTTACTATCCGATGCGTATCACTGAGTATCGTCTGCGGCGCGGCTCGGGAGGGCGCGGCCGTTTCAGCGGCGGCGACGGGCTGGTGCGCGAGTTGGAGTGCCTGACCGAATCGAACGTCAGCCTCCTGACCGAGCGGCGCAAGCTCAGGCCCTACGGACTCGCCGGCGGCGGCCCGGGCGCGCCGGGCGCCAACTACCTGATGCGCGGTGGCCGCCGTATCCAGCTGGCAGGCAAGCTCAACCTGAATCTGAAGCCCGGCGATAGGGTAAGAATCGAAACCCCCGGCGGCGGCGCCTGGGGCAAAACGCGCTGATGTGCCTGCCCCCGGTAAGCCGCTCGGCGCCGGCGAAGCCTGGGGTAGTGGGCTGAAAGCGTGTTGGCGCGCAGGTGGGACTTTGTGTCTAATGGCCGTCAGCTATGGGAACCCAAACACCGTCGGCGGCAGGCCCCCGTCGATACCCCTTCTATCGGCTGTCCACGATAGGGTGGGCGAATCCGCTCTTGCGTCAAACGCTTCGGTTATTGACAGAGGAAATGCCAACGGAATTTGTGGTCGATCTGTCTGCGGTGGAATTTCTGGACTCCTTCGGCATCACGTACCTCGCCGCTTGTTTGGAGCGCTGTAGAGGCGAGGAGGCGGCGAAGACAATTCTGATCCGTCCGCCTAGCAGGGCAAAAGTAAACGGATACCTCCAAGACATCGGCCTCTACGAATCCATAGGCCTAGCAGGTCGTTTTCGACCACGACAGCCGAGGCGTGACCGAGTTGATTTGGTTCATATCCGACAACTTGAGCCTCTGTTTATTGACAGTCTGCTTGATTTTCTCGAAAGCGTGCAGCCCTTTGCGCCAGGACTGAAGCCTTCGATGCGGATGTCTCTGCTTGAACTGGTCCAAAATTTCGCAGAACACTCGGGCTCTGCAACGGGAGCTTGGGCGGCGGGTCAAAAGTACCAAAACAGAATCACGCTCTGCGTCCTTGATTTGGGGAGAGGAATACCTAACAGTCTCAGAGGCTTGGCCCAATATCGTCGCGTCGGCGATCCGCACCTGATAGAATTGGCAACAGAAGAAGGCGTGTCATCGATCCCCACCGGAAACCGAGGACGCGGACTGAACGTCATTCGCCGCTTCGTCAAGAGCAACGGCGGAACATTGGCAATAATTTCAGGTAATGGTCGCGTTCGTTTTCGGCCTGATCGCCGACCGATGCGAGACCAGATAGACGGAGTCTTTCCCGGTACGGCTGTCTTCCTCTCGCTCATCCCCACAGAGAGAGGCCTGTACGTTCTGGCCTGAGGACTATAATGGCAGCACGAATTGAAGTCAAAACGGAACTCGGAAACGATGTCGTGACGCGCGAGCACGGGGAAAAGATGCGCGTGCTAATTGAGAAGGCGCTTCTCAAGCCGCCAGTGACCATAGATTTCGCCGGCATGTTGATCACGTCCATGTCTTTTTTCGACGAATCCTTTGGGGTCCTTGCCAAGCAATACGGCGAAGATGCGCTTTTGGAAAAGGTCAAATTCGAGCAGATCGACCCGTTCGATCAAGCATTGATTCACGACATCATTTCGTCGCGTGCACGAGAAGCGAAAAGACGTGGCGAGAAGCGAAAAAACGGGGCGGCCCGCTAGACCGCTTGCATTGCTTGCCTGCGCTCTGAACTAGCATTCTGGCCCTACACGGCCAGCACCCCCTTCCCTCGGCAGTCTGCGGGTTAGGCTCACGACGGCTTGCGATACACCTCGCAGTAGTTGCTCAGGAACCACGAATTGCCCCATCGATCGAACGTCTGCACGCGCTCGAAGCCGCTTTGCGACAATTCCGCTTCGAGCACGGCCAGGGGAACTCCGTGGCCGCCGCGATTTGCGGGCACGCCCTTGGGCGTGAATAGCCACAGCCACAAGGTCGGCCGGAAGTCGACGACTACTAGCCGACCACCCGGCTTGAGCGCGCGGAAGATACTCGCGTCGGTCGGGACCGGCTGCGTGATGTGATGGTACGCGCCGATCATGAAGACCGCGTCGCAGCATCCGGGGGGTAGTCCGGTGTCGTCTTCCCGGGCCTCGACCACGGTGACGTTCTGGAGCCCGGCCTTGGCGACCGCGGCGCGTATCTTACGGAGATTCTTGGGATCGATCTCGGTGCTGTAGACATGGCCGGTCGGACCGACTCTTTGCGCAGCCGCGATCGAGACCGTACCGATGCCGGCGCCGATTTCCGCGACCGTAGAGCCCGGCTCGAGACCGATCAGCGGCGCGAGCTTTTCGAGCTCCGACGCTTTGGTGCCCCACAGGAACAAGGTGGAGGAGGGCAGCGATTCGGCCCGAACCGCGCCCGCCATCAGAATCAAGGTTGTCATTGCAGTTGTCATTATCATTGTCATTATGACAATAATATTGTCAAGTTCCGATCCGATGTCAATGCGGCCGGGACCGTGCGGCGAGAGCGTGGGGACAGCCGGCCGCCGGAACGGTAGTGGTCAAGTTTGGTTGAGCGATTGTCGGCCGAGGGCGCGTGCGTCTGGTGGGCTGCGAAAGCGAGCGGTTTGGGATTCTTCACTGCGCAGACTCCGTTCAGAATGACGTCAGGATGTTATCGCCTGCTATCCCAGACGGCCCCATTCAACGTCATTCTGAGCGGAGCGAAGAATCTCACACCACCCGCCTTCGTCGCACTCAAGGGCGCAGGAGTTCTGCGCCAGCAATCGCAGAACCAGACTTGACCGCTACCGCCGGAACCGGCGAGGAAAAATGAACCGGACAGATTCCACGATCGAGGAGCTGATGGGGCTCGTCGTCGACTTGCCCTTCGCCTACTTCCGGCTGAAGGCGGCCGGCGATCGGATGGCCGCCGTGTCGGCCAGACCACCGGCAAGTGGGGCCTGATGCGCACCCTCCACGAACAGGGCCCGCACACCGTCGCGCAGATCGCGCGCTCGCGCCCGGTGGCGCGGCAATGGGTCCAGTGCCTGGCCAACGAGCTGGAGGCCGACGAACTGGTCGAGTTCGTCGACAATCCCGCCCACAAACGCGCCAAGCTCTTGCACCTCACCGCCAAGGGCGAACGCGTGCTGCATCAAATGGTCAAGCGCGAAACGCAATGGGCGCACCGAATCGCAACGGGCTTTGACCTGCGCGCGTTGCGCACCACGCGCGCCACGCTGCGCACGCTGCGCGATGTCCTGGCGCGTGAGTCACAGTGACGTGATCAAAATCAGGACCGTCGCGGCGGCATTGGGGGCGTTGGCGATCGCCGCCGCTGCGCGTACCGCGATCACGGAGTACGGCGTACCCGGCGGCGCTCCTTACGATATTGCCGTTGACCGCGAGGGCCGGGTCTATTTTACCGAAATGGACGCGGCGAAAATCGGCCGCTTCGATCCAAATTCGCAGCGCTTCACTGAATTCAAGGTTCCGGCCGCATCCTCGGGCCCGCACGGGATCGTAATCGACGCTGACGGGACGGTGGTCTTCACCGAACTCAAAGCCAACAAGATCGGCTGTCTGGATCCGGCGCGCTCGATCTTTCACGAGTATCCGACCGGCAACGCGCTGGCGCCGGATACGCCGGCGCTGGCCGGCGACGGCGCGGTGTACTTCACCGCGCAAGGCGCGGACGCGATCGCCCGCCTGGATCGCGCCTCGGGCACGGTCGCGACCTTCGTCGCGCCGACTCCGAACTCCGCCCCCAGCGGGATCAAGCTCGGACCCGACCACGCGCTCTACTTCACCGAGCCGCGCTCCGGCAAGATCCGCCGCTTCGATTTGCGCAGCCATCTGATCCGCGAATTCGCGACGCCGACCGCGCACTCTGCGCCGCGCCGGCTATGGATTTGGAACGACTACGCCTACTTCACCGAGTTCGGCGCGGGCCGGCTCGGACGCTTCGATATTCGCAACCGCACTTTCCGCGAATGGCCTTCGCCGGGCGGACGCGAATGCGGACCCGACGCCATCGCGATCGACCGCGCCGGCCGGGTCTGGTACAATGAAAGCGCCCGCGGAACGATCGTTCAGTTCGATCCCAAGCTCGAGCGCTTTGCCATTACGATGCCGCTTGACGGCGCCGTCGCCGGCGGCATGGACCTTGCCCCCGACGGGCGCATCTGGATGGCGCTCCGCAGTGGCCGGCTCGCGGTGTTGTCACCCTGATACGGCCCGCTCAGCGCTGATAGTGGTCAAGTTTGGTTCTGCAATCGCCGGCCGGAGAACGCCAGCACTTGGAGCGGGGCGAAGGTAGGTGGTGTGAGATTCTTCGCTCCGCTCAGAATGACGTCAAATGGTACCGTTTGGTAGATTCCAGAGAGCCCCATTGAACGTCATTCTGAGCAAAGCGAAGAATCTCCTGCCATTCACGTCGGGAAGCGAACTCGACCGCTCGAGGCTTCGGACTTTCACCTCGGAACGGCAACGTTGAACTTGACCACTACCTCAGCGCCGGATGACTTACGCTCGCATGCCCGATAAGCTTTTGTAATGGTCAGGCTTCGAATGAAGGCGCGGCGTAGGGGCGTGCGGTTGCGGGTTGGATGGGCCGGGTTGAGCGCGCTTGCGCTCGGATGCGGTTTCGCCTCGGCGCCGCTGCAGAACACGCCCTCGATCGTCGCCACGCCGCAGCCCGGCCAGCTTTCTATTACATCGCAATCCAAGCCCGCGGTCGGGAGCATCGTGCCGGTCTACGTATCGGTCGCCAACGGCACCGACGTGCCGCGCGCCATCGTGCCCAGCCAGGTGTTTGCGCTGGACGAAAATGGCGACCGAATCGCGCCGCTGCCGCCCGGCGAGGCCTCGCGCCAGGCCGGCGGCTCGGGCGAGCTCAAGGCGGCGCTGACCAGCGCAGCCATCAGCGGGGTCGGAGTGGGTGCGGTTGGCGCAGCGGTCGGCGCTATCGCAGGCTCGGTGCTCGGCTCGGGTGCCACTGGCGCGGTCGTGGGCACGGCGATCGGGGCTGGAGAAGGCGTTATCGGGGGCGCTCCCGCGGGATTCCAGGAGGCGAAGAACCAGGCCAATCAACAGATCGGCGCGCTCGCGCTTCAGGGCGGCGACGTGGGGAAGGATTTCACGGTGAGCGGCTACGTATTCTTCCCGCAGGGCAGCTACAAGGAAATCGAGATGCTGCTCGTCAACCGCGAAACCGGCGACACCGAGACGATCAAGCAACCGTGGCGCTGAGGCGCTCGGCCCAGGTCTGAGCGGCGTCAGTACATCGGCGCGATCGTGACCAACGCGCCGGCGCCGGTCTTGCCGCGCGCCGCCGAATCACACAGGACCATCGTCTTGCCCGCGAATTTCAGGCAGGTCGGATCGACCAGCCCGGTCGCATACTGGCGCGCCATCCCCTTGAACAGCCGGTAGACGCAGCCGTCGCGCTCGCCCTTGTTGTCGGCGGCCAATTTGCCCTCATCCGCAACGAACAGCACCCCGGCATGATCGCCGAACCCTTCGGGCGCGAAAGCGAATCCGGTGGGCCGGATGAGGCCGACCAGATAGTAGTCGTCGCTCATCTTGCCGCTGCTATCGATAATCGCGATGTGCCCGACCTTGGCCGCGACCTCGCCCCGTGCCCGCACCGAAAGCAGCATCCCGTTGGGCGCCTTGGAATCGCCGGCGGGAGCGAATCCGATGTTATTGAGCTCCCATGGCTGCGGCTTGTCGTAAGTCCCGAAGGCCCGCGCCTTGCCGCCCGAGTCGATCTCGTAAATCGAGGCGTTGCCGTTGGTGACAGCGTAGAGCTTGCCGGCAAAGGCGGTGCCGGCCGCGCCGAATTCCAGGTCGCGGCATTCGGTGGCCTTACCGCCATTGAGGCTCCCGGCGGCGGGCAGCTTGGCGAAGGCTGAAACCGCTCCCGACTTGTCAACGCGCTCGACGATGCAGGGCGCTTTGACGTTGCCACCCTCCGGCGCGAGCACGAAGGTTTGTCCGCCGTACGATCCGAAGCCGTCGGGCGCGATCGCGATTCCGGCGGGCTTTTTGACTTTGCCCGCCGCCGTGGCAGCGCCACCGGCAACCGCGACCGAGAAGATCCCGCCGGCGCCGGTATCCGAGACCATCACGTTGTCACCGGCCACTTGCGCGTAGACCGGGGCTTGCAAGCCCGCCGCCTTCACCGGGCCCATCGTGAAGCCGAAATCCTCAGTGTTGTAGCCCTTGGCCTCGCCCTGGGCCTGCGCGGTCGCCGCGAATCCGCCGGTCCCGAGCGCGATCGCGATTGCGACTGCTATCAGTCCCTTCCGCTTACTTCCTGCCCGCTTACTTGGGTTTCTTTTCGAGTTCATCCAATGCCTCGTTGACGAAATATTTCCGCCCCGGATCGCGATCATCAAGCTCGGCTCGCCGCCGCGCCACCCAATCGCCGATCGCGATCAGCGCCGCCTCGTCGGCGTCGCGGATCCCGATTTGCGCGGCAATCTCGCGCAGCTCCTCGAACATCTGGTCGGGAAGCTCGATCTCGATTCGATGGGCCACGATCGGTTCGTTCTTCATATAGTCTTAGGTTGCCTCGGTCGTCAAAATGGGATTCGGGTGGTCTTGAACATCAAATACCTCGGCACTGTGGTCGAGTACTTCGATCAGGGCAAGCTCCGGCCGGGCCTGGTCGTGCGCGAGCAGGGCGACAATCTGCATCTGACCGATGCGGCCGGGCGCGAAAAGACCGTCGCCCGGGACCTGGTTCTGGTGCGCTATCCCGAGCGCAAGGCCGGCGCGGAAAATCTCGCCGCGGTGCTCGCGGCCCTGGAACAGGAGCGCGCGCAGCTCAAGAGCGAGCTCGACCTCGACCTGTTGTGGGGCGTGGTTCACGAGCAGGGCCGCAGCTTCAGCGCGGCCGAACTGGCGGAGCTGTTCTTCGGCCGGCGCAGCAGCGCCGGAACTTCCGTGATGCTCGAGGCGCTGCTCAACGATCGCCTGTATTTCGTGCGGCGCCACATGGAGTTCGTCACGCGCACCCCGGAGCAGGTCGAGCGCCTGCGGATGCAGAACGAAAAGTCCCGGATGCGCAGCGAGCAGTATCGCCAGACGCAGGCGCTGATCCGCGCGATCGTCTGCGACGGAGTGATCCCGCCGGCCGCCGAGGCCGCGCCGCTGATCGACGAGCTCTTGCGCTACCTCAGAAACCCCGCGACGCGCAGCGCCGACCTCTCCACGATGCTCGGGCAGGCGGCGCCGGAAGTCGATCCTGCCGAAATCGCCTTTGAGATCCTGGAGCGGCTGAACGCCGCGCCCGCGGCGCCGCGCTTTGCGCTGATCGGCGGATTGCGGATGGAATTTCCCGAGGCGGCCTGCCGCGCCGCAGCGGAAGCCCGCGCGGGGGCGCATCCGGAGATCGAAGACCAGTTCGCGGTCTCGATCGACGACGAGGAGACGCTGGAAATCGACGACGCGCTGAGCTGCGAACCCACGCCCGAGGGCGGCTTGCGGGCGCGCATCTGTATCGCGCTGGTGGCGGACTTTATCCAGCGCGAAGACGCGATTGATATTGAAGCAGCCGCCCGCGCGGCGACCGTCTATCTGCCGGAAGCGACCATCCGGATGCTCCCCGAGGAAATCTCGTGCCGGCGCGCGAGCCTGCTCGCGGGTGAGCCGCGGCCCGCGCTCGTCACTGAAGTGACACTGTCGCCGGAGGGCGATCTGCTGGAGAGCTCCATCCGGCCCGCGACGATCAGGGTCGCAGCACGATTGGACTACGACCTTGTCGACCGCATGCTGCAGGATTCGTCGAGCGACCCGGCGGCCATCACCGTTAGGCGGTTGCATCAGATGGCGCTGCGGCTGCGCGAGCGCCGGCGGCGCGCAGGAGCGGCCCTGTTCGTCCGCAGCGAGGCCAAGGTCAAGGTGCGCGACGGCCGGATCGAAGTGAAGCCGATCGACAATTCCTCGCCGAGCCGCCAGTTGGTGGCCGAGTTCATGGTGCTGAGCAACTTCGTGGCGGCGAAGTTTGCCGCCGACCACCGGATTCCGGTCATCTATCGCGTGCAACCGGCCGCCAGCGGCGATCTGACGATACGCCCGCGCTTGTCACTCTACCCGGAGTTGCATACCGGGGTGGGATTGGATCGCTATGCCCAACTCAGCTCGCCGATCCGGCGCTACGGCGATCTGGTGCTCCAGCGCCAATTGCTGGCCGCGCTTTCGGGCTCGGAGCGATCCATCTACAGCCCCGACGAGCTGCTGACGGTGGTGGCCGCGATGGAAAATACCGAGGCCGAGGGCAAGGAGCTGGAGCGGCGGGCCAAGCGCTACTGGACGCTGAGATACCTCGAAGCGAACCAGACCGGCCGCCCACTGGCCGCGATCGTGACCCGCGAAGGGATCAGCGCCGAGCTCGCCGAGTCCGCGATTCGCGGCGCGCTGCGTGGCGGATCGAACCTGCCCGCCGGATCGAAAATCCTGGCCGAGATCGTAAGGATCGATCCATTACGCGGCACGCTGACGCTGAGCTATCGCGGCGCCGACCTCGAAGTCGGCGACGCCGCCTTGCACCGGGCGTGAGGCACGGGTTGCAGGGAGCCTGAGCTGGTCCGGCAGGAGTTCGGACGTAGCGCGGCCCCCCTCCCCCACCCCCCCTCAACCAACGGCGCCGATTCCGTCTTGCTCCAGCCTCCAGCGGTCTATCGACTCGATATTGAACCGCCAGTCACTGCCGACCTTGAATGCAGGCAGCCGGCCCCTCTTTAGCTGACGATAGATCGTCGACGGATGAACTTTCAGATAATCCGACAACTCTTTGACCGTCATCACCTTGCTGGCATCAAGCCTCATTTCCCAAACCCCCTCAATCGGCGGCTCGCGACGCTCACGCCGCGTGCTCGATGGCTATCGCAATCTGTGTGCCGCCGTCACGCGCCGCAGAAAATAGGCGAGTTTCTGCGAATAAAAGAAATTTAAGAAGATCAGAGCGTCGAACAAGCGCGAGAATTTGGCACACGACGACCAAAAATTGACAGTCGCTGGTGTGCTAGGAAGTTACACAGTTGACGCGGAACAGCACCCGGCTGCCCGAAATCGCGACCGCTCGATCGATCGCGGCTATTGATCGGCCCGACCCTGCGCGCATCCCGCAACCGCACCCCCGAGGGCCGGAGCGAAGTGCGCTGATAGCCCATCCAGGTAAAGGGGCTGGAGCGAACTCGCCTTACCCAGCGCCACACACCCGTACTCGAAGGGCAGCCGGCCGGTCTCGTCGCATACGATCAGTTGGGGAGCTTTCCAGGCGTTCTCTACGAGGAAGGGACAGACCACGTCGTGCCGATGAAAACGCCCGAAGAGGCTGCCATTGAGGGCGACCGATGTCCCGCGCGGTATGCTGCGAGACAAGCATCGGAGAAACGCATCTTCCCGCTGAGTCAGCGCGTCGGAGACGAAATGGCGGTGTGGGAAAAACGGCGTGAACCGGACGAATACGTTGTAGCGAAGCACCATCCTGAGCGCGATCACCTGAGCAATTATTGCGAGGGGCAGCACGAGCCATAGGGCGGCAGATGGCGCTCGCACTTCGGCGGCTGGTTTCGCATAGCGAACCGCGAACAGGCATTCCGCGATCAAGAGACTCCAAAACATCACCATTCTTGCCGGCCACACCGGGCCAAAAACCGTGGGATCAACGGGGTAGGCGTAGCTGCTGACCACTGCAAGCAGGAAGAGGGGGAGTGCGCACGCGCAGGCGACCCACGCACGCCGGACCGGAACCCCGGCTAGATGCACGACCGCGCCCGCGAGCAGCAGAACGGTCAGGTCGCTCCCCTCACGGAAGAACATGCGGGGCGCACTGCCGTCTCGCAATGATTTCATGACGTTGCCGAGAGTTCGCGCCATCCTGCCCGAAGGGAGGTGCCGTTGCATCGCCCAGAGCAGCGCGAGACCGCCGGCGAATACCAACAGCCAGCCCGCGGTGATTGCGAGCAGTCGGCGCCAACTGCGCTGGTCCCCGCTTCTCGCGTTGGTTTCGAAGATGACGTGTATCGCCCACGCGAGGACGGCGCCGCTCTCGCTCGTCAGCACTATCAAAGGGCCGAAAACCAGGCCCATCGAGACCTACGAGCAAGCTGGACGGCAAAGAGAACCGACAGTGGCAGAAAACAGAGCGTCACATGCCAGCCATAGGTCTTGTCGTCCCAGAGCCAGAAGGCGATCGGACCGAGCATCAGCACGACCGCCACGACCCAATACAGCCTGCGCTTGGACGGGTCGTCGGCAAGCGCAAGTCCGCGGATTGACCAGAGCGCCGCCAGCCAGAGAGCCGCCAAGCCGGTGAACAGCCCGTAGGCGCCCATCAACGCGGTGAGCGGGTACCAACAGGGAACGGTGTAGTAGTTGTGAAGCGCGGCGTGATTTCCGTATTGGTTGTCGAACAGGAGTGGCCGGCCATCGACGAAGCTCCGCGACATCTCCAGAAACGAAAAGAGATCCGAGGTGTACTCGAGTCGCTCGAACAGAATTGCCTTGACGACCAGCCAATACCCAACGATTACGAGGGGCAGCCGGAGGGCTGCTGTCGCCGTAAGGCTGAATGGCGAGCTTCTAAAGCGCAGTTTCACGCTGCCCCAAGCCACCGTGTCGCGCTTTGCCAGCGCCAGACTCGCTCTCAGGCGATTTGACTTTGCCAATCAGGGTGCAGTGGGCTTCAAGGCCGAGGGTAAAGAACTGGAGCGGCGGGCCAGCGGCAATGTGCGCTTAAGGCAAACCCCGCGATGCCAGTTCGAAGACTCCGCCCATCCAAGCGGCTCGCGCAGAAGTGCGCGGGAGCCTTCACATCGGGAGGCCCGACGAAGCCACTTCTTTTGCAGGCCACTGGTCGAACAACCGTCTACGCTCTTTCGATCCGAACCTCAAACAAAAAGGCAGATCACCATTCAGGAGCGGACCCCAGTTTTTGCGGGGTCGCGGCCGCTTCGTCAGTGCAAGCGGTACAAAAGTATGCCGACCGCGGTGCAGGTCGACTCCACGACCCCGGTTGTCAGGCCAACAAAAAAGCCCCGCCGCGCGCCGCCAAGAATTGGGTGGTTCCCAGGCTTGCTGCGCCCCGCGGGAGGCTCCTCAAGGGCCAGGACCATCCATTCCTTCGTCGCCCCCTTCGCCATTCCTGCCACCCCCAAGGCAATGATATGCAACAAGAGCCCGGTGAGAACGCCGACGATGACAGCTGCCAGAATCACCACCAGAACGAGGAACAAGATTGAAAATACGCCCGTTCCGCCAGGGCCTCCAAGCCCCCCTCCGATGAGGGTGACTAACGGGTAGATTCCGTTCGCAAGGATCTGCGGTGCCGACCCTCCGAAAAGCTGAAAGAAGCTAACGGTTCCACTAGTGCTTACCTGCGTAAATCAGCGTAACGGGGCTTCGGGTGCACGGAGCGCACGGTTTCTTTGGTCCACTCAAAGGGCACGGCAGTCTGGTTGTAGCTTTGAATGAACTCATCGATGGCCTCGCGCAATTGCTGTGGAGAGGTGAAACTGGCGCCCCGCAGGGCCGCCCGGACCAGAATGCTGAACCAGCATTCGATCAAGTTAAGCCAGCTGGCATGGGTGGGGGTGAAATGCAGGTGCACGTTGGGGTGGCGCGCCAGCCAGAGGTCGTGTTTGGGCTTGTGCGTACTGAGGTTGTCGAGGACCACGTGAATTTCGCTTGCCGGATAAAGTGCCACCACGTCGTTCATGAAGTCCAAGAACTCGCGCCGCCGGCGGCGGTGGTAGTGGCCGCCCACCACCTTGCCCGTCAAGACGTTAAGCGCGCCAAACAAGGTGGTGGTACCGTGGCGTTTGTACTCATGGTTGAAGCCGGCCACCGCTTGGCCGTTGGGCAGCCTAAGGTAGCCCTGGGCCCGCTCCAGCGCCTGGATGTGAGGCTTTTCATCCACCGACAGCAGCACCGCGTTGTCGGGCGGATGCAGATACAGCCCCACGATGTCGGCCGCCTTGGCCGCGAACTGCGGGTCGGTGCTGATGCACCAGCTGCGCCGCCGTTGCAGGTGAATGCGCTGGCTGCGCAGCACCCGCCAGACTTGATGCGCCGAGACGTCGCCCAAGGCCTTAGCCACCAGCGCGCCGCTCCAGGCCGCGTGGCCGCGCGGCGGCGGATCGTCGAGCTTGGCCAGAATCCGCCGGCGCGTGCTTTCGTCATAACGCCGCCGGGCGCCCGAGCGCGGGGCGTCGTGCAGACCCGCGAGCCCGCGGCGCGCAAAACGGCCGCGCCATTTGCTCACTGTCGCCGCTCGAACGCCTTGCGCCCGGGCAATCGCCCGGCTACTGCTTCCAGCCGCGGCAGCCAGGATAATACGCCCTCTCAGCGCCAGGCGCTGCTCGGTCTTCGCGCCGCTAACCCAGCTTTCAAGCACCCGACGATCCTCCGGCAGCACCGCAATCGGCACGGCTTCCTTGACCATGCCGTATCCTTATCATGTAACGCTAACTTATGCAAGTAAGCACTAGCGCCACTCATGCTCCCGACCACGAATCCAATTACGGTAGCCAGAACGACTTTCTCCCAGAACGCGGCGTCGAGGGTGGGGGCAGAGAGGCGCTTGTTGAACAGAGCTGATATGAACGATTGAGAAAAAGGGGCTTTCCTGGTCACGGTTGACCGGAAGATAACGACGGCGATTCCGGCAAGGAGGCCGGCTACCGCGCTGAGCACGATGTTCTGCACAACGTCATCCGGCGCTGTTCCTAGAAAAACGCTCGAGACAACCGAGGCAAGGGCAAGGTCCACCCGTGCGACGCAGACGACCGCCCAGACCATTACCCCGGCAACGGCCAAGGAGGCTATCGCGACTATCGCCTTTGCGGCGCTTCGACTCTGTGAGCGATTGGAGGAGTGCTTGCTGGAGGAGGGTTGTCCATGGCTAGGACCCCTCGTGTAAACAACCGACATCGACTTACCCCTTTACCCGCAGCCCGCTACGGCTCCGACGGGACATCGCCTCATGCGAACAAGAAATCTATCATCTGATACTGCAACTACTGGCCGTCCGTCAATGGCAGAAAGCGCACTCATTCCTGAGAACCTGCAACTGTCGTAAATTTATTTTGTCAGCTCTGCTTGTTGCGGCGCTCGAGGCAGCATCGAGCCTCGCCATCTTAGATCAGACTTTGCCAATCAGGGTGCGTCCGGTTTCGCCGACGAAATCGAGCAGCGCGGCTTCGGCGCCGGCACGCGGCAGCAGGATCAGCCGATGCACCCCGAGATCGGCGAAACGGCGAGCGGTATCGAGATCGACCGGTCCGCGCGGCGTGACGCTGATTTCGAGTTCCTCGAAGCGGCGCCCGGCCTTGGCACAAGCGGCGCGCAGACCCCCGATAGATTTCGCGGTGGCGTCCAGATCGAGCGCAAACCCATACCATCCTTTGGCCAGCCGCGCGGAGCGGTCGAAGGCTTCGGGCGAGCGGCCGCCGAAGACAATCTCCGGATGGGGCTTCTGCGCCGGACGCGGCATCGCATTGACGCCGCTGAAGGAAACGAAGCGTCCGCGATAGGCCGGCTGCTCCATCGTCCACAGCGCCAGGATCGCGGCGAGGAATTCCTCGCTGCGCGGCCCCTTGTGATCAAACGGCGCGCCGATCGCGGCGAACTCGGGCTTCAGGTAGCCGATACCGATCCCGAAGATGAGGCGGCCGTTGGAGAGCACATCGAGCGAGGCCAGCTCCTTGGCCAGCACCACCGGATTGCGTTGGGGCAAAATGATGATCCCGGTGCCGAGCCGGATGGTTTTCGTATGCGCGGCGACGAAGGCGAGCGCGACCGCCGGGTCGAGCATCGGAGTCAGCGGCGGCGCCGGCGACGGCGGGACCTGCGGATCAGGCAGCACGACGTGCTCGCCGGTCCACAGGCTCTCGAAACCGGCCGACTCGGCCTCGCGCGCCACTTTTTGCGCGGTAGCGGCAACGGCGCACGCACCGAAATTGATACCGAATAATCCGAACTTCATAGCGGCTGATTAGCACGAAACGCGGCACCCGGCCACGGCGCTCTGATTGACGCGAGGCTAGCCGGGTTTCCATAATTCCGGCGATGAGATGTCCTCAATGCGGTTCCAACATGGATGGCGACGCGGCGTTTTGCTCGCGATGCGGCACGAGGGTCCACACGCCCAAGCCGGCCGACCGTCGCGAATACTCGCTGATCAGGATCTTCCCTTCATGGTGGCGTTTCCGGGGCAACTTCTTTCTCGCCGCGCTGCTGCTGATCGCGAGCGCCGCGCTGGTGACGAAAGCGCCGGCCGGGTTACCGGCGGTGCGGCTGGCGGTGCTGCCGCTGGCCTTGAGTTTTTTGCTGGCGCTGGCCACGATTTTCATCCGCCGCGGCACGAGCTGGAGTATCACGTCGGAAAGGTTGATCGAGTATCGCGGCGTCCTGCTGCGGCGGCGCCGCGAGGTCGAATTGGCCGACATCCGCTCGGTTGAAGTCGATCGCCGTCTGGGGCAGCGAATGCTGGGTCTTGGCAACGTGAAGGTGGCGACCGCGGCGAGTACCGATTTTCTGATCACGCTCGAAGACGTGGTGCATCCCGACGATATAGCGGAGACGCTGCGCCGCGCGCGCCTCAAGCGCTTGGCGTGACCGCGGCTTTCACCACTCGCATCACAACCACGGTGAAAAAGCGGCGGTCTCCCAGGCCTCGATCACTTCCCCGAGCGGCTTCAGCGCCGCGCTGAGCGTCGCGGCTGAATGCAGAATCTTCAGCACCTGGTGGCACGAGCCGTCATTCAGAATTCGCTCCTGAACAAATTCCTCTCCCGCCCGCGAGGTGTGGTGGCTCTCCAGGGCGCTGTCGACCACCATCACCAGCCCTTGCGGCCGCACCACGCGCCGCACTTCGGCCAGGAACCCGACCGTCCGAATCGACGGCACATGGCTCAAAAAGAAACCCGTGAAGCATGCCTCGAAAGCGTCGCTGCGAAACGGCAGCGTGTACGCGTCGGCGCGGATCCGATGGGCGTCGAGACCCGCGCCGGTCAGGCGAGCCTTGACCTGCGCGAGCATCGCGGGCGAATAGTCCAGCGCCGTCACCGCCGCGCGCCGCGCCAGATGCTGCGTCCACCATCCGGTGCCCGAGGCGATTTCGAGCACGCGGCGGCGCCGAATTCGCTCACGCGCCGGCGCAGCATCTCGATTTCCGAATGCCAGCGCACGGGATCGACCCGATTCGCGAATCGTCCCAGCCGCAGATACCATTCGTCATACTCGCCGGCGCGGCGCTCGTAGTAATCGCGCATCGCGGCGTCATCGAAATGCGGCGGCGGCGGAGTTTTACTACCCATCGATGATGTTGTAACGCCGGTGGCGCATGTGAATCCAGTTGCGATGGCGCTTTGACGCGATGCGCCTCGTGCTCGCATAATCGTTCGGGAGCGGCGATTCGAGGAGGCGATGCGGAATGACCCGACATCCTGACTTGCGCTACGAACGCAGGCTCTGGAAGGAGGGAATCGAGGCGGTGGCGGGGGTCGACGAAGTCGGCGTGGGCCCGATGGCGGGTCCGGTGGTGGCCGCGGCGGTGCTCTTCGCGCCCGAGATTTTTATCAAGGGCGTGCGCGATTCCAAGCAGCTCGCGCCCGAGAGGCGCGAGGAGCTTTACCCGATCATCCTGGAACGCGCGCTGGCGGTCGGCTTGGGGATGGCCGACGTGGGCGAGATCGATCGGCTCAACATCTATCGCGCCAGCGTGACGGCTTGCGCGCGCGCGGTGATGACGCTGGCGCGCACGCCGCAGCACGTGCTGGTCGACGGCCGGCGCAATCCGGAGCTGACGCTGCCGCAGACCGCGATTGTAGGCGGCGATCGCAAAAGCTTCTGCGTCGCTGCGGCCTCGATCGTCGCCAAAGTGGTGCGCGACCGGATGATGCGCCACTATCACGAGCGCTTTCCCGAATACGGCTTCGCCGGCCACAAGGGCTACTGCACCGCCGAGCACCTGGCGGCGCTGGAGCGCCTGGGCCCCTCGCCAATCCATCGCCGCTCGTTCGCGCCGGTAATCGCCGCGGCCCAGCTCAAGCTCGCCGTCTAACGGGCGCCGGCTGCGTTGAGGAAGTTTTCATAAGAGCCGGCGAGATCGTCGTCGAATGGGTCGAGCGCGATCGCCTTCTTGAAAGTCTCATCGGCATCCCGGCGATCGTTCAGTGCCGCATAGGTATTCGCCAGGTTAGCCCACGCAGCCGACGAATTGGGTCGCGCGGCGGTGATGCGCTGAAATACCTTGGCGGCTTGATGGTATTTCGCGGTTCGGAAAAGAGCGATTCCAATCGTATTGGCTCTCTTTTCCGACGCAGCAAGGATCGTCGGCAGCACCTTGTCGAGAAATCCGTCGTCGACCGTAGAGAACATTAGCCTACTGCCTAGGAGGTCGAGATTCTGAGGATCTTTGGCAAGGCCCAGGTCAAGCATTCTGGATGCTTTGTCGGGCAGACCCGCGGTATAGAAATTCCTGGCCAGCGAGGCGAATGCAACTGCCTGATCTTTGGTGCCACCCCAAGCCTCGAACTCCTCGGCATACTGGGCTGGATCCGCCGCATCGAAGGCACTCTGCATCACATCTTGCCAGGCGTTAGGGCCGAAGAGAGCGCGCGGAGCGTCGAATTCAAGTCTCAGCGTCAGATCGGTGTTGATCGCTTTTGAATGATCGCTCGCGGCAAACCTGCGCAAGCCATTCTCATCCAGGATCAGATTTGTAAACAGCAACGAGAAGACATCGGAGACTGCCGAACCATGTGTTTAGATCGGACCGCACCTCCGGGATCGAATCCACGAGCGACTGCGCCTTGCCGAGAGTTTGCCGGTTCAGGTCCAGCGGCTCGTCGGAAGCAAGCAGAATCGTGTCGGAGGTGCCGGGCACGGTCCAAAGCGCCGTATGCGGAAAGACGCTGGTCAGCGTACGAACCATCATTGCGTAGTCGCCCGGCGCGAGTGAGTAGGTTTGTACCCATTGGGCCAGGACGCCACCCGGCTTCAGTCGCCGCTGTTCGGCCCGATAGCACTCGGCAGTAAAGAGATTCGAGACTCCGGCTATCCATGGATTGGAGGGCTCTGAAAGAATCAGGTCGAAGCTCTGATCGGTCTCTTGAAGGAAACTTCGTGCATCGTCGAAAGTGATCGAAAAGTTCTGCGAGCGCTCGGGACTGTGATTAATGTGCGCGAACTGTGAGGACGCCGCGAACACCGCCGGCTCTATGTCGCAGCAACGTACCTGCGTATCGGGGAAGAGCAGGCTCGAACCCGACGTCGTGCCGCTGCCGAATCCGATCACCAGCACGTCGCGCGCCGCGGGGCGGAGAAAGCGTGGCACGTAGGCCATGCCTAACTGAGTCAACATGTCGGTGTTGTCGGATGCGTCTACCTTGCCATTGACGCGCAGCGCGCGCCTCTGGCTGCGTTTATCGAGGGTAACCAGCACGTCGGAAGTGGCGCCTTCCCTGAAATACAAAGTCTTGGTTGATGCTCCGGCGTCGGGAGCGTAGCCGTACATATACATTCCGAAGCTGACGACCAGCGGATCGAAATCGACTTTCGAAACCCATATCAGGGCAGCAGCAACGACCACTGGCGCCAGGAGGGAGAATAAGTTGCGGCGCTGTGACGCGCTGACAATCAGGACGATCACGATCGCCGCATACAAGCCCACTGCGAGTACGACCGCATTCGCGGCGCCCCAGTGTGGAATAATCACGATCGGCGTTGCCAATGCGCCGACGATTGCTCCGATCGTGTTCGATGCATAGATGTCGCCGACGACCCCGACCGTAGGCGCTGCGCCCGCGCCGGCCAGCGCTACGAAAACCGGGAACAGCAGGCCCATCCCCAGCGTCGGCAACAGCTCCAGCGCCACGCTGGCGGCGACCGAGATAACGCCGTTCAGTACCTGCGTCGCGCGCAGCGGCATCAGCGCTCCAACCATATAGGTCAGCGACGGAATTGCTCTCTCGCAAGCCGCAACCGAAGCTGCCAGCGCAAGCGTTAACCAAACCGCGCCGGGAATCGTCGCGAAGGACGTTTCGAGCACCAGATCAAAAACCAGGCTGCCCAAGCCGATTCCAACCAGGAACGTAAACAGCATCGCGCTGAAGGCGTAGACCGAGCCTCCCAGCATGAGGGCGAGTTGCCGCATCCAGGTCATCTGCAGGATGAGCGAGGCACATCCCGCCAGCGCCGCGGCCAGTAAGATCGCCTGTCTGCGGAGAGCGGGGTCCGGTACGGCAGGCGGGCCCGATGGCGCGCCAGCCAGGATGGCGACTGGTGCCGGAGCTGGCGCCATCCAGCGCATGCCGATCAGCACAGCCGCGGCACCGATCAGGAGATCGAGCGCGACCGCAACCAAGTTGCTCCAGGCGAACCCAATCGACGGCAGCAAGTGAAACCCCACCAGGTAGCAGCCGGCTGCCGCGCCGAGAGTATTGATCGCGTAAAACCAGGCGGTATATCGGTCGCGAGCCGCGCTCGAGACCGTGAATGCCAGGATTAGGAGCGGCAACGTGCCACCCATGAGGAAGGCCGGCGGACCCAGAAGCACAAAGGTCGTGAGCGAACGCAGAATCGAGAGCGCGAGCGAATTCCCGGCGGAAAGGTGGTAGAGAACCGGGGCGAGAAGGACAAGCCGGCCAATCTCGAAGGGCAGCGCAAGCGCCATCACGGCGATGGCTATTTCCGAAAGCCCATACCAGAACAACGGTGATCGGATGCGGTCGGAGTAGCGCGCTACGCAATAGGCGCCCAGGCCCAGCCCGCACAGAAATGCCGCTACTACGCCGCCGGCAGCCAGCGCCGAGTTGCCCCATACCTGAGAAAATCTCTTGAACCAGATGGTCTCATAGGCCAGGGCCGTAGCGCCGGACAAAAGGAACAGGATAGACGCGAACCGGAAGATCGAAGGAGACACCGTGCGAGCCGCGCCGAGCTCCGGTTCCCTTCCGAGTTGCGCCACGGACGCTTGCGGTTTCGGCATCGGCCAAGTCCCCCTATGCCTGACGGTCGGGGGGAGCTTTGCACAGTCCAGCGGAAAAAAGAATCGATCGTTGACCCGTCGCGAGGATTCGGAATCAGGTGCCCACGGCGGAGCTGTCCGCCCATTTGTTTACACGACCCGCCGCTTTGTGGACGGGCTCAAGCCGTCGCTGAGACTCCGTTTGACAAAAATTTGATAGCGTGCTAACCGCTCGAAACGACGACGAACCCAAGAGTCGGGGAATCGCCAGAGCGACGGGGCAACGTCACGCGGCCTCAAGCAGGAGGGGCTTCCGATGAGGGTCAGCCAACGCGATTCGGGGAATGGCTTGTGCCATTTCGCGTTGCGCTGCGTAATCGGCGCGCTGTGTATCGGATTCTCTCTGGTCGGCTCGGCGTGGGCACAGCCCAGGATTCCTCCGCTTCCAGTTCTCCCTTCAGTTCCTGTCGCCGTCGACGCCTCAAGCAAGAATACGACCGCCGCCTCACAGGCGGCGGTCGAATTCTTTGACTACACAAAAATGCTGCCCCCTGATCCGGCCGACCCGGCCCACCCGGCAAGATTGAACGGGGTTCCGAACAACCAGTTGAAGGGGCGAGTCTACCTGCCAACCGCCGACCCAACGAAACTCACCGGCGTCTATCCCGTGGTAATTTTCCTGCACGGCATGCACGGCGTATGTGGCCGTCCACTCGCTCCCACTGCGAAGGGTACAGTGGGTGCGAAGCCTGCTGGATTGGACAGCAGGGCTGGAGATCCTCCCCTGCAGTCAGCGCCCGGGAAGAACGATGGGTTGATAGCCGCGGCAGGCGCGGCGCCCCCCATCGAGCTTCCGGGGTATTGCCCCGAGGAAGGTCAGCTCGGGGATGTCATTTGCCCACCTCTGGCTGGAGGTAAGCTCTACGACCCGCGGGTGTGCCCACCGGAGGTCGCGAAAGCGCCTCCCGCCTTTCCCGACAAGGTAACGTGGACCGAAATACCCAATTACCTGGGTTACGATTACTTGGCTAAGCGGCTCGCTAGCCAGGGCTACATATGCTTGTCCATCGACGCAAACCTCATCAACGAAGAGCAGTGGGACCCCGGGAAATGGGCGGCGGCAGAAAACGATAGTGATCCGGGCCGCATAAGAGAGCGCGGCCAAGTTGTGTTGCAGCACCTTGTGCAACTCTACAACCTGGATGTGGGAAACGATACTCTGCCCGCGACGAAGACGCTTCCCACGACGACGAATAAGGGCGGCACCACGCTTGCTGCAGGCTTCCTGAAAGGCAAACTGGACCTCACGAACGTCGCTCTGGTCGGTCATTCTCGGGGCGGAGAGGGCGTGCGGGCCGCCTACAACCTCTACTGGAGCGGACAAGATTATACGTCGACCCCCACCAAAACTGTGGCAAAGAACTGGATGGGCATGTTCCCGGCCTCAGGGAAGTTCCCAAGCGCAAGCCCCTTGGGCATCAAAGCGATCTACGAAATTGCTCCAACCGACTTGGAAGGCGATCAACACGTCCTTGTCCCAGTTTACGCTGCCCAAGGCAAAAACATCCCCGACGCTACTCCGCTTAATGCCACGGTTAGCATGGGCGGGAATAAGGTCCAAGGGACGGCTTGGAACGTTCTACTTCCCTCGTGCGACGGAGATGTTTCCGACAATTCAGGTATTCGTCCCTTCGATCGCATGACAAATCAGATGGGACAGACTGAGACTATGCCGACTCCGAAGTCGGTGTACGCGGTTTGGGGCGCAAACCACAACTTCTTCAATCAACAATGGACGCTAAGTGAGACGGCCGACCGCCGTGCCGGCGCGGCGTGGACATGGACCCATGTGGGCTGTAGCGTAGCCCCGCCTGAGACTACTAATCCTCAAATTTTCACCAACGACGTTGATGCGGGGGCTGCGAAGAATGGGGCGGATCCGGGGGCGGTAAGTCAACGGACGACTACGCTGTCAAGCGTCACGGCGCTGATGCTGGCAAACGTAGGAAGCAAAGCGGACCCGACCCTGAATCAAAACTTTAATACCTTATACCAGACTCCCGCGGGGGCCAAGGCGGTTACCGACGAGAACGGCATAATGGCTCCTTACCCTCCGTCACCCATCGCCGATAATACCAAGACCACGCGTATCGAGCGGAGCTACATCCCTGCGGTCGACAAGGGCGCATTTCTGCTCGTAGACAACTTCAGCGCCTTGGGCGCAGGACCACTAACAAGTACCCCCAGCGGTTCCCCGAACGATAGCGCCAACCTAACCTCCGACGAAAACTTGTCGAACGCGAACTTGGGTAAGGCGTTGGGAAATATCATTGGGTTGCCAGGTCTCGGGGCCTTTCCGAACCCAGACAAAGGGCTGGTATTCCACGATGTCGGCCAGACTGCGGCCCTGCTGAAGTGGGACTCGACGGCCGGTACCCCCTTCCTCCAAACCAACTTAACTAAGGCCGCTCCCGTGGCGGGCGTCAACGTGTTGGCGAACTACACGACACTTCAGTTTCGCGTCGGTCGAGAACTGGAAAATCCCCCTACGCTTAATAAGACCCAAATGACGACCAATTTCTCGGTCCAGCTCGTCGGCCCGACCAATAATGTCGATCCTACGGACAAAAAAGCTGACTCTACCGGCACCGTGCAAGTTGGGAAGTACACCCAGGTCGGCGAGATCAGAGGCCCTGCTGGCGTTTCCGCCCTCCCCACCTTGAACCCAAATTGGCAGACGATTCGGATCCCGTTGACTGATTTCCCGCCTATCAACAATTTTGTCAAGGCGGCCGTAGCGGAAGCCAACGTGCATGGCGTGCGCTTCACGTTTCAGCCAACCAAAACGGGGGCGATCTACCTCGCTGACGTCCGCTTCACGCCTTTTGGCCTGGGGGCAAATAAGTTTCCCGCCGTAGGCTCCCGGCGCGTGTCGAACGAAATTGCGGCCAACGCTTGGGGCGACCCATCGATGGCGGCAACGCCTGTAGCAACGCCGACGCCCGGCGCGACTCAACTCATCAACCACCCAGCTACGCTCAACCCTTCGGACATTACGGCGTCCTCCTCGCTGGACATTCTGAGCGGAGCCCCCGGGGTCGAAATTCCGATCTCCAGCGACGACGGATTCCCGGCAAGTAACGAGCTCCCCATTCTTACTATCGGGGGGACCGCGTTCGATTTCACGGGTCTGCCATTTTTTCGCTCTCGGTATCCGCGAAGCGACGACGGAACGATCACTTTCACTTTGACGATCGACGAGTATACCTCCGCGCTGAACGAGCAGAGCTCTGCGGGCACGGTTGAGGCATATGTGCATTATGGTTTTTTCCCGTCATACGAGGTTTGGGACCTCCGACAGGTGGCGCTGCCCTCCCTGGCATCTCTGGGCATCGTGCTGACTCCGACTCCCGTTGCTACGGCGACGCCCTGAACCGGCGAGGCAGGCCTTCGCGCAGGCTCCCGAGACAGCGCCTCGACGATGCGCTTTCTCCGGTGTTCAGGTCGCAGCCTGACGCTCGAAGCTGGCACCATCTCAGCCCGAGGGGATTCGCCGTGCTGAACTCCGTTTGACAAAAATTTGATAGCGTGCTAGCGCTCTCCGGGCGACCGCGCCCAAAGGTCGGGGAAGCGTCAGAGTGACCGGGGCAACTTCACGCGGCCTCAAGCAGGAGGGGCTTCCGATGAGGTTCAGCCATCGCGATTCGGGGTATGGCTTTTGCCATTCCGCGCTGCGCTGCGTAATCGGCGCGCTGTGTATGGGATTGTCTCTGGCTGGCGCGGCGTGGGCACAGCCCAGGATTCCTCCGCTTCCAGTTCTCCCTTCAGCTCCTGTCGCCGGGGACGCATCGAGCACGAATACAGGCGTTGGCAAACAGGTCGAATTCTTTGATTACACAAAAATGCTGGGGGGTAATCCGGCCACCAACGGGGTTCCTAACAACGAGTTGAAGGGGCGGGTTTACCTGCCAAACGCAGCGAAGGCCAGTGGTCCGTATCCCGTGGTTGTCTTCCTGCACGGCATGCACGGCGTGTGCGGGGCTCCATACAATGCCGGCGCAAAGCTACCGGGCGGCGTAGAAAATAAGGTGGGTATGGATCCTGGGTACGACCGCAGGGCTCTTGACCCTCCGGGGCTGATGATCGCGGACAAGGTTACCCCACCCAACACCACTACAGCCCAGTGGGGGTTCTGCCCCCAAGCAATTTACATGCCGAATGGGGAAGTGGATCCCCTTTGCCCGCCCGCGAAAGCCACAGCCGCGGGTAAAACGTTCCCACCACGAACGTGCCCGAGTGTCAACGCAGGCGACAAGAGCCCGTATGGCGGCGTGGCGAAGATCGAATTTCCCGTCGCTAGGACATGGACGGAGATACCCAGTTACGCGGGTTACGATTATTTGGGTACCCGGCTCGCCAGCCAAGGCTACTTATGTTTGTCGATCGACGCAAACCTCGTCAACCAGGAAGACATTGAAGCTGATAGGAACGCGACGTGGGCGACGACCTACGAGCCTAATGACGGTAGCCGCATCAGAGAGCGCGGCCAGCTTGTGTTGCAGCACCTTTTGGAGCTCGATAAATTGAATCAAGGAACCGATACTCTGCCGGGGGGAACAAAGACGTTTCCGACGGCGACGAATAAGGAGGGGACGGCGATTGCGGCAGGCTTCCTGAAAAACCAGCTGGACCTCACGAATGTCGGTCTGGTCGGTCATTCTCGGGGCGGCGAAGGCGTGCGGGCCGCCTACAACCTCTACCTGAACAACCAGAGCTATCGGACAGCCGGACCGGGCGCGGTCGCCGGCAGTGGCGAGGAAACGAAATGGTCGACCCTCTTCTCAACCCCTCCGGTCATCAAAGCGATCTACGAAATTGCCCCAACCGACGCGCAAGCCCGTGAGGCTACTCCGCTTAACGCCACGGTTAGCATGGGCGGGAATAAGGTCCAGGGAACGGCTTGGAACGTTCTGCTTCCCGCGTGCGACGCGGATGTTCGCAACAATGCGGGTATTCGCCCGTTCGATCGCATGACAAATCAACCGGGACAGACTGAAACTAAAATGCCGACTCCGAAGTCGGTGTACGCCGTTTGGGGCGCAAACCACAACTTCTTCAATCAACAATGGACGATAAGTGACACCGCCCGGGCCGATTTCAGCGGCTTGTGGACCTGGACCCATTGGGGCTGTAGCGTAGCCCCGCCTGAAGACAAAACCAACCCACACTTTTTCACCAACGACGTAGATGAGGCTTTTGACGCGACAGCAAAAAACAAGACAGTAGCGGATCCGGGGGCGATAAATCAGCGGACGACCACGCTCTCGAGCGTCACGGCGCTGATGCTGGCAAACGTAGGAAACGCGATACCCCAGAAGCTCCAGGCGCTGAATCAAAACTTCAATACCCTATTCCAGACTCCCACGGGGGCCAGGGCGGTTACCAACGAGCTCGCTAATGCAGTTACTTAGCCTCCGCCACTTTTCGTGACTATTAAGGGTGCGCCCGCGACCGCGACCGCGCGCATCGAGCGGAGTTACATCACTTCAGTCGACAAGGGCCAATTTCAAGTGGTGGACGACTTTAGCAACGCGGCGGGAATAAAGATGAGTAGCAACAACGTCCCCAACTCTGACATGAACTTCCTAACGGCCGTCACCAGCACTTTTCCAGCGGCGGTGAGCCTGGTAAACCACGATCCGGTCCAGAAAGCGGCCCTGCTAACGTGGGACTCAAAGGCGGGCATTCCCTTCCTCGAAACCAATTTGACTAAAATAAACACGGGCATGAACGTGTCGGCAAACCCTACACTTCAGTTTCGCGTCGGCCGGGTACAGGAGAATCCCGCTAAGCTCAATATGACCCCGATGACGACCGATTTCTCGGTCCAACTCGTCGGCCTCGGAGACCCAGCTGACACTACTGGCTCTCTGAACGTTGGACAGTACGCCCAGGTTGGTGAGATCAGAGGCCCTGCCAGCTCGGCCAAGGCTGCTGCTCTGAACCCAAATTGGCAGACGATTCGGATTCCGTTGAACGCTTTCCCCGGCGGCAAAATCACGGCGGCCGCCGCAACGAAGAATCTGCATGGCGTGGGCTTCACATTCAACAAAACCACGACGGGGGCAATCTATCTCGCTGACGTCCGCTTGTCGCGCTATGATGATTCAGGGCTACTAAAGTCGTGTTGCCCACCAGTCTCTTCGCGACGCTTTTCGAACGAAATCGCGGCCAACGCCTGGGGCGACCCATCGATTGCGGCAACGCCCGTAGCAACCCTCGCAGCAACGCTTGCGGCAACGCCTGGAGCGACGCCGACGCCGAGCCAGTTAATCATCCATTCAGCTACGCTCCTCACTCCCATCGCGGCGTCTACCCCGCTGCCCATTCTGGGAGCCACCGGGGTCGAGCTTCAGATTTCCAGCGCCTCCGGATTCCCGGTGGAAAACGAGAGCCTCATTCTTACTATAGGGGGAAACGCGTTCGATTTCACGGGGACGGCATTTGATCGGTTTGGGTATGCGCTAGGCGACATCGGAACCATCATTTTCACCCTGACGGACGCCGAGTATACGACCGTGTACATGTCCGCAGGCGGCAGCGGAAGTTCCCCGGTCAACGTTGAGGCCTATGTGCATTACGGCTATGACCCGTCAAACGAGGTTTGGGACCTCGGAATGGTGACCCTGCCACCCCCATTATCACTGGGTATTGAGCCGACTCCGACTCCCGTTGCTACGGCGACGCCCTGAACCGGCGAGGCCGGCCTTCGCGCAGGCTCCCGAGACAGCGCCTCGACGATGCGCTTTCTCCGGTGTTCATGCGCAGGCTGACGCGCGAAGCCGACGATCCGCACCAACTACCGGCCGGTAGCCGCAAGCTGGCCGCCGCAGCTGTCGTCTCAGCGCGAGGGAAATCCGTCGTGCTGAAACTCTCCTTGACAACAATTTGATAGCCTGCTAGCCGCTCCAGACAATTGTGCCCAAAGGTCGGGAACTCGCCAGAGCGACTGGGCAACGTCACGCAGCCTCGGGCAGGAGGGGCTTCCGATGAGGTTTAGCCAACGCGATTTAGGGTACGGCTTTTGCCATTTCGCGTTGCGCTGCGTAATCGGCGCGCTGTGTATCGGATTCTCTCTGGTTGGCGCGGCGTGGGCACAGTCACCTTTTCAACCACGTGGCCCAGCTACACCACCCCCCGCAGTCACACCACCTGCCGCCGGCGACGCCTCGGTTACGACCGCCGTCAAGCAGAGCGCGGTCGCATTTTTTGACTTCAAAACGAATGCGGTGCCGACCAGCACACTGGGCGTGGCGACAGACAAGTTAACCGCTGGGGTTGCCAACAACGAGTTGAAGGGGCGCGTCTACCTGCCCTCAACGACACTCACCCCTGGTGCGGCGTATCCCGTGGTCGTCTTTTTGCACGGCGTGCACGGCGTGTGTGGCCGTCCATACACTCCGCTAGCAGATCCGCTTACCGGTGAAAGGCCCGCTGGGGTGGACTTCAGGGCTGTGGATCCTCCGGGGCTGAACTTCACCAAAGGCGCGACGCTACCGCCCACCCTCATCACGGAGCCCGAAGGATTTTACTGTCCCCCGGGAGGTCAAACGAGAGCAGGAATGCCCGATCTCATTTGCCCGCAAGGGGCAGGCACAGGCCCTGGTGGCACATACCTGCCGCGAACGTGCCCGCCGCCCGTCGCGGCAAACAAAACCGGTCCTGATGGAATGGAATTCCCTAAGGCCCTAACGTGGATGGAGGTTCCCAGTTACCAGGGCTATGACTACTTGGCCAAGCGGCTCGCCAGCCAAGGTTACATATGCTTGTCTGTCAACGCGAACCTCATTCAACAGGAGCAGCTGGAGGCGCAAAAGGGCAAAGCGCCCACGCCATGGGCGTTACCATACCTCGACACTGACAAGGATCGCATCCTAGAGCGCGGCCAACTTGTATTGCAGCACCTCGTGCAGTTCCACAACTGGAATTCAGGAACCACCGCCCTGCCAGGTGGAACGAAGACGAACGCCGGCACGCCGCTTGCTACCAACTTCCTGCAAGGCCACTTGGACCTCACGCAAGTCGGCCTGGTCGGTCATTCTCGGGGCGGAGAGGGCGTCCGGGCCGCCTATTACCTCTACACGAACTCACTGGACTATACGACCAAGAAGGGCGACGCGGTGCCGGGCGGCAAGAACTGGATCGGCATGTTCGGCACCAAAGCCCTGGGTATCAAGGCCATTTATGAAATTGCTCCAACTGACTCCCAGGCCGACAACGTTAAGGCTGTGGCGCTTAACGCCGTCGGAACGGCGTGGAACGTCCTACTTCCCCAGTGCGACGGAGATACCAAGTTCAATGACGGTATTCGCCCGTTCGATCGCATGATGGCGATGGGACAGACTGAGACTACCCAGAGTCCGAAGTCGGTGTACACGGTTTGGGGCGCCAACCACAACTTCTTCAATACCCAATGGCAATTAACTGACACGGGCGAGTTCAATCACGAGTTCTGGAGCTGGACCCCTGGGCGCTGTAAAGTAGCCCCACCTGGCCTGGCCCCACCTGTCATAGCCGTGGGTGCTAATGCTATCAATCCGCGGCTTTCCAAGGTCGATGTTGATGCGGCTGTCCCGCCGATTGGGCAAACCACGGCACCGGATCCAGGGGCGGTAAGGCAACGGGCGACCGCTCTCTCAAGCGTCACGGCACTGATCCTGGCAAACGTCGGAGTAGGAAGCAAAGTGGTCCCGGCGGCGAACCAAGCCCTGAATCGCAACTTCAATCCCCTATTCCGGACTCCCACGATGGTCACCGACGAGACGCTTACTGCAGGTCGTGCTTACCCGCCGCAACTTTTCGTTAATATTGAAAATGATAATGGTCCGATCACGACCGCGATGGCTACCGCACGTATCGAGCGGAGTTACATCAGTGCAGTCGACCAGAGCCAATTTCTAGTCGTAGACGACTTTAGCAACAAGGCAGGAATAGGGATGAGTAGCAACAACGTCCCCAACACTAACATGAACTTCATGGGAGCCAGCATCGAGACCCGGCCGGTAAACCACGATGCCGGCCAGAAAGCGGCCCTGCTAACGTGGAACGCAAGTGCTAAGGGGAGTCCTACTCCCTTCCTCGAAACCAATTTGACCGCCGTCGGGAGCGGGAAGAACCTGGCGAAAGACTACCCGGCGCTCGCGCCACTCACGACCCTCCAGTTTCGCGTCGGTCGAGCCTGCTGATGCCCTTAACGCTGCTCAACCGACGACCGATTTCTCGGTCCGACTCGTCGGCCCTACCGAGGATCTGACCAAAGACGCTACCGGGTCTCTGAACGTGGGGCAGTACGCCCAGGTTGGTGAGATAAAAGGCCCTGCCAGCTGGTTCTGGGCTTCGCTTAACCCAAATTGGCAGACGATTCGGATCCCGGTCAGTGCTTTCCCCGCTAACCCCGCTGACGGCAAAGTCACGGCGGCCGTTGTAGCAGCCAAGCTGCATGGCGTGGGCTTCACGTTTAACAAAACCAATACGGGGGCGATCTATCTCGCTGACGTCCGCTTCTCGACTTTCGGTTCAGGGCTAAAGACGTTCCCCCCATCAATTTCCGTCTCCCGGAGTGTGCCAAATGAATTTGCGGCCAACGCCTGGGGCGGCCCATCGATAGCGGCAACGCCTGGAGCAACGCTTGCAGCAACGCCTGGAGCGATGCCGACGCCGAGCCAGACTCAATTCCTCATCCATCCGGCTACGGTCGATGACGTTACGGCTGCGGCCGATTACGCTATGGGGTCCCCGGTCGTCGAGATTCAGCTCTCCAGCGACGACGGATTTCCGGCAGTCGACGAGGAGCCTGTTCTTACTATTGGGGGGAACGCGTTCGATTTCACGGGGCAGGCATTTGATAGCTCTGGTTATGCGCGAAGCGACGACGGAACCATCATTTTCACCTTGACGGTCGACCAGTATACGTCCGCGCTGAACGAGCAAAGCTCGGCAGGCGGTAGCTCGGTTGAGGTCTATGTGCATTATGGTGAGGACCCGTCATACGAGGTTTGGGACCTCGGACAGGTGACCCTGCCATCCCTGTCATCGCTGGGTATCGAGCCGACTCCGACTCCCGTCGTTATTCCGACTCCTGTCGCTACGGATACGCCCTGAACCGGCGAGGCTGGCCTTCGCGCAGGCTCCCGAGACAGCGCCTCGACGCTGCGCTTTCTCCGGTGTTCAGGTCGCAGGCTGACGCGCGAAGCCGACGATTCGCCGGTGATGTTCGCCGAGCGTTGATCATCGATCAGCGGATGGTTCTGATCCGCCATTTTGAAGACAAGGTCGCGGAACTGTATAGCCGAGGCAAGATTACCCGCTTATGCCATCGGGACGCCGGCGAGGAGGCGGCCGCTCGCCGTCTAGCGGGCCCATCCCCTGCGGGTGTTGATTTTCGTGCAATCAGCGCGGCGCTTGAAGTGCGCTTTCCGCGCTCCCGGTAGCCCACTACTATAGTTCTGCAGCCGAGCCGCTGGACTTGCGCGCAATTCGCGCCCGGCCGATCGCCACTCACGTGTTGACTATCGAGCAACGCAGCGACTTCGATCAGCTAGGCCTGATCCGTCTTCCGCATGCGATATCAGAAAGCGATGTCGAGCAAATGTGCGGCAGTCTTTGGGAGGCGCTCGCGGAGCGGCACAACATCGAGCGCGACGCACCGAGTACGTGGACCGCGGGGAGAGCCAGTGGAATCCAGGCACCCGCGCGGTCGGCGCTGTTCGCATCGATGGGCAGTCCGGCGGTGCGCGCCGCGCTGGACGATCTCTTCGGCCCCGATGCCTGGCAGGAGCCGGCGCATTGGGGCCAGCCGCTCGTCACTTTCCAGGAGGCGGAAAAACGATGGGACGTGCCTCACGCCTCATGGCATCTGGACGCTCCCGCGCTAAACGCGGCGAAACTTCCAGGGGTCGTGGTGTTCGCCTTTCTCGCTCCGGTGCTCGAGGGCGGCGGCGGCACCGTTGCCGTCGCAGGATCGCATCGCCTGGTGCGGGAGATCGCCGCGCACGCGGGGCCCGGTGACGAAGGGCGCTCAGCGGACGTGCGCAGAGCGCTCGGCCGCCGCGAGCCGTGGCTGCGAGCGCTGTTCTCCCGCGATGGGACCGCCGACCGCGTCAAGCGATTCATGACCAATGGCACGGTCATCCGCGGTGTGCGCGTGCACGTAATCGAGATGACCGGCGAAACGGGAGATGTGATCATCTGGCATCCGTGGCTGCTTCACGCCGCCGCTCTCAACTCCCGCTCGACGCCACGCCTGATGCTGCGGCAACCGATCAACCCTCGCAATTGGCCGCTGAAGTAGCCCCGAGCCTCGGCTGACACCGGAATTCGAAATCACTTCCAACGCGCGCCGCGGCCATCGCCCATAATTCAGGCCGGTAATCGCGGCGGTGCAACTCAGGCTGGCCGTCTAGCGGCTAGGGAAATCATGGCACCGCCGGGTCGTCTCACTGTTAGGCTTGACGTGATGAAAGAAGAGTGGTAAGCAGCACCAAGCATACGCGGGGAATGATGCGATAACAAAAGGCGAAGCTTGCGAGGCTCCGCTAGGGAAAAACGAGCCGAGGTTGGCAAAGGCAACTTCGGGCCACGAGAGGCAGTCGGAACTCGGGCTTCCGACCGGGGGAACCGATGAAACGCGCCCTCAGTGCGGCAGGCCTGCCGGTCGCGCTGGCTCTCTTCCAAGCATCGATTTTGATTTTGCTGGCGGGCGGCGTGGCCCGCGCGCAAACGTACCAGATTTGGGGTTTTGTGGATGCCGCGGTTGCGGGCGACGATCTGCCGCTGCCGAATGCCAATGTCTACCTGACGGATCAGACCGGCAGCACCGTGGCGGGCAGCATGACTACCACGGGCCCGAACGGGTACTTCGTGGTACCCGATCAGCCGCCGGGAAATTACCAGTTATGCGCCGGCCTTTCCGGCTTCGTAACAAGCTGTGAAGCCGTGGCGATCACTGACGCGGACCTGGACCTGGATGACCTGGGTAACGACGTTGTTCTCACTCCGATGCCTGGGGTGGTGTTCGGAAGCGTGCTCCTCAACAGCGGCGATCCTTGTTACCAGGCCGATCCCAACTTCGACAACAACGTTACCACCAGCGTCGTGCTGGCGGCCGCTGCCGGAGGGGGACAAACGATTGGACCGGTCACCGCCAACAGCGATGGCAATTACGTGCTGCCCAACGTCACGGTTGCGGGCTCGTATACCGTAAGCGCCCAATGCGCCGCCTCCACGGCTTCGCAGAATCTGACCCTGACCGCGGCCAACGTTTCGGGCAACACGTCAGTCAATCTCACGCTGCCCGACTCCACGCCGCAAATTGTGTCGGTCATTCCAACGATCGGCGGACAACTGGTTCGGACTGCGGCGCCGGGTGCGACCGTGACCGTAACGGTGAACACGAGCAATCCGGGCGGTCATCCGCTGCAATACGAGTGGAACGATGGAACGGCAGGGATCGTCTCGACCAGCACGCCAACTTTCAATTGGACCTTGGGCAGCGCCCCCGCGGCCAATGCTTTGTGGGTGGAGGTGTCGGACGGCTACGGAGGATTCGCGACCGATTCGGTAGGAGTCTCTACTGGTCAGGAACAGCCGTTCTTCTCCGGGACAGTTACCGACAGCACAACCGGCGCCGCGATTTCGGGTGCGAGCATACTCATAAACGGACAGCCTGACGTCAGCGACGACAATGGCAATTTTGCGCTCATCGTGCCGAACGCGCAGCGTTACGTGATCGACGCGGCGCAACCCGGCTATGCCCTGCTTTCCCAGGCCGTATACCTGCCGACCTCGGGACTCGCGTTGCAAATGCAAGCAGCCAACCGCACCACTTGCGATCCGGGAACGCTTTGCGTCGCGACCGCGCAGGTGCAACCGGCCGGAGCAAGCGGACAGCAACCTCTATTGATGCAGGTGACGATTCCCGCCAACAGCCTGGTCGATGCTACCGGACAGCCGCCCGCGCCCGGCGCGCAGGTGTTCGTGGATGTATACGGCTATGACGTAACGCAGCCGATTCCCGGCGACTACGGTGCGATAGACGCCAATGGCAACGCCGGAACGCTGGAGAGCTACGCCGCATTGAATGTGACCGCCAGCGACTCCGGCGGCAACAATCTCGTTCTCGCGAAGGGCGCCCAGGCGACCGTTTCGATGCAAGTGCCGACCAGCACGAGCGCGCCGACTACGGCTCCGCTATGGCAGTACAACCCGGCGTCGGGTTATTGGATGCAGGGGCCGACGGCCGCGTTGAATTCCAGCAACGCCTATGTAGCCGAAGCGCCATCGCTTGGGGCATTCAGCGCTGCCATTTCGAACCCCGGGAATACCGCCTGCATCGCGCTGGACGTTGACCACCTGCCATCGTTTCCGCGTGTCGTTCAGGCACTGGTGCCGGGCACGAACGGAGCTGCCGCCACGAATCAGACCTTCACCGTCGACGAGACTCCGTTTATGATCTATCGCCTTCCGCCTAACAGCCAGGTGCAGTTCCAGGTTTTCTTCAATGCGGATGCGCTTGACCAGCCGTTGGACAGCTTTGCTGCCAATAGCGGACCTTCCATCCCCGCGCAGTACGACCTGGCGCCAGACAATGGAATCCCGCCTGACGGGGAGGCGGCGTTCACCTGCGGCGGGTTTATCAGCAGCAGCGGTAGCGCAACCATAAGCAGCCACAGAAGCGCTATCGTAAACGACGAAATCAGCCTTGTACATGGAAGTCCCTTCTTGTTTTTCCCTGCTGGCCAGCCAAGCACGAAGACTCCAGACGAAAAGCAGGCAGCGGAGCAAGCGACGAATTTGTATTGGATGAAGCTCGGCAACAATACGCTTGACAACAACGGCAAGGCCTTACCGCCAGGCACTCCCGGCTCCAGGGGAACGCTTACCGATTGGAAGAAGACTAACGGGTTCCCGGCTGCCAAGGAGGTTACGGCGATTTACTATAACAACAACGATTTGCAGTTCGGGCGTGCGATGCATTGCCTACAGGATAGCCCTACCAATACCAAAAAGGTGGCCTGCTATGTGACCAACTACAGCGCCGACCAAAATAACCCTGGGGGTGAGGCGCAGAAGTCAATAGAGCGGGCCGCAGGTAACATAAGCCCGATCGCGACAGTGGCAATGGAATGGACCGGCGATCCGCTAGCTAAGGCAAACGCGGTGAGGTTTTACGCGTACGATGACAAGAACGGTGGCATATTATTCCGGGCTCCGGCATTGGATAGTGAGGGTGACAAGTATCTTCCCCAGATGTGTTTAACCTGCCACGGCGGGTCATACCAGGCCAATAAAGGAAAGGAGCCTACAACCACAGGCGCATCGTTCCTCCCGTTCGACCTTGGTACGTTCGTATTTGATAAAACTGAGGCCAAACAGGGCAACATACTAAATGGTCCTTCCTTCACACTGCAGCCGCCCTTCAGTCGGCCTGCGCAGGAAGAGAAATTCCGTAATCTCAACCGGATAGTCCTCTCGACGAATCCGAACCAGCCGATCCAAGATTTAATTGACGGATGGTACAAAAAGAATGCAGCAAATCCAACGAATAATGCGAAATGCACGGTCCAGATGGCAAATTGCAAGTTTGGGGATGCCGTACCGACCGGGTGGACCAGCAACCCGGACCTCTACCTAAAAGTTGTCGCTCCCTACTGCCGGACTTGCCACTACGCCGCGCCGCTGTTGGAGGATCGCGACTTCACAACATTCGATGAGTTCAAAACGAAGGATATCAGGAGCCGTGCTTGCAACGGGGGGCAATCAGACATGCCGCAAGCGGAGGTAACATTCTACAAGCTCTGGCTGGACGGAGGCAAAGCTGGCCGAAACACGCGCTTAGATGTTTTAAATGGTTTCTTGAACCCCAATAACGTAAAAGGCCTTAACTGTGTGCCACCACCGATCGAGTTCTAGTTGCCGCCCGTTCCGTGGAGGAAGCTCTGGTAGGAGTCGTTCACGTCCTCGTTATGCGGATCGAGTGAGAGCGCCTTCTTGAAGGCGTCCTCGGCGTCGCGGCGATCGTTCATTCCCGCATAGGCGGTCGCAAGGTTGGTCCACGCCGTCGGCGAATTGGGATGGGCGGCGGCGACATGCTGGAATACCTTGGCGGCCTGATCGTATCGTTTCATTTGCCAGAGGTTCTGCGCGAGCGAATTGGCTCGCTTTGCGGGGCCCGCAACGATTACCGGTAGCGCCTTATCGAGGAATGCGTCATCGACGCTGGAAAACATTATCCTGGCTTCCAGGAGATCCGGATTCTGAGGATCTTCGGCCAGACCCAGGTCGGGCAGCTTGGCGGCCTGCTCGGGCAGGCCCGCGGTATGGAAATCGGCGGCAAGCGAATCAAACAGGCCCGCCTGACTTCCAGAGCCACCCCAGGCTTTGAACTCTTCGCGGTAATGGGCCGGATCAGCCGCCTCGTAGATGCTCTTCATGACCTCTTGCGCCACGTTTTGGCCGAACAGAGCGCGCGGCGCATCGAACTCGAGTCTCAGGCTTAGATCGGAGTTGGTCGCTTGCGAAGGATCGTTCGCCGCCAGCCGGCGCAGGCCGTTCTCATCGAGGACCAGGTTTGCAAACAGGAACGAGAAGACCTCCGAACCGCCAAACCAATGGTTCAAATCGGCCCGGACGGCCGGAATCGAATTTACGAGCAACTGCCCGGCCGCGAGGGCGCTCCTCGCCGGGCTGATCGGCTCGTCCGAAGCCAGCAGCACGGTGTCGGACGAATCCGGTACGCGCCAGAGCGCAACGTGCGGAAACACCCCTATCAGCGTACGAACGATCATCGCGTAATCGGGAGGCGTAAGTGAGTAGGTTTGTACCCACTGCGCCAGCATCCCGCCCCGCTTCAGCCGCCGCCGCACGGCCTGATAGCACTCGGTAGTGTAGAGGTTCGAGACTCCGGCTATCCATGGATTGGACGGCTCCGAGAGAATCAGGTCGAAATTCCGATCGGTCCCCTGGAGGAAGCTCCGCGCGTCATCGTAAGTCACCGAAAAGCGGTGTGAGCGTTCGGGGCTATGATTGACTGCCGAGAACTGTGATGACGCTGCGACCACCGCGGGCTCGATGTCGCAACACAGTACCCTGGTATCCGGAAAGAGCAGGCTGGCTCCCGAGGTGGTGCCACTGCCGAATCCGATCACCAGCACGTCGCGCGCTGTGGGGCGCAGAAAGCGCGGCGCGTAGGCCATCCCCAACTGGGTTGTCATGTCGAGATCGTCCGATGCGTCCACCTTGCCGTTGACCCGCAACGCACGCTTGCCGCTGGCGCTATCAAGCGTGACCAGTACGTCGGAGGTGGCCCCTTCCCTGAAATACAATTGTTTGGTGGCCGCTCTGGCCTCGGTTGGAATGTAACCGTACATGTACATTCCCATACTGACGACGAGCGGATCGAAATCGACTTTCGAAACCCACACCAGGGCAGCGGCAACGGCCACCGGCGCCAGCAGGGAGAACAAGTTGCGGCGCTGTGAAGCGCTGACAATCAGGACGATAACGATCGCCGCATACAAGCCCACCGCGAGTACGACCGCATTGGCGGCGCCCCAGTGTGGAATAATCACGATCGGCGTTGCCAATGCGCCGACGATCGCTCCGATCGTGTTCGAGGCGTAGATGTCGCCGACTACCCCGACTGTGGACGCTGCGCTCACGCCGGCCAGCGCTACGAAAACCGGGAAAAGCAGGCCCATGCCCAGCGTTGGCAACAGTTCCAGCGCTACACTGGCGCCGACCGAGATCACGCCGTTCAGCGCCTGTGAGGCGCGCAGCGGCATCAGGGCTCCAACCATGTAGGTCAGCGACGGAATTGCTCTCTCGCAGGCAGCAACCGAAGCTGCCAGCGCAAGCGTTAGCCAAACCGCGCCGGGAATTGTCGCGAAGGACATTTCGAGCACAAGATCAAAGACCAGGCTGCCCAGACCGATTCCAACCAGGAACGTGAACAGCATCGCGCTGAAGGCGTAGACCGAGCCTCCCAGCATGAGGGCGAGTTGTCGCATCCAGGTCATCTGCAGGATGAGCGAGGCGCATCCCGCCAGCGCCGCCGCCAGCAGGATCGCCTGTCTGCGCAGAGCGGGGTCCGGTATGGCCGGCGGGCCCGATGGCGCGGCAGCCAGGATGGCGACTGGTGCCGGAGGTGGCGCCATCCAGCGCATGCCGATCAGTACAGCCGCGGCGCCGATCAGGAGATCGAGCGCGACCGCAACCAGGTTGCTCCAGGCGAACCCAATTGACGGCAGCAAGTGGAAGCCCACCAGGTAGCAGCCGGCCGCCGCGCCGAGAGTATTGATCGCGTAAAACCAGGCGGTATATCGGTCGCGAGCCGCGCTCGAGACCGTGAAGGCCAGGATTAGCAACGGCAACGTGCCACCCATCAGAAAGGCGGGCGGACCTAGAAGCACAAAGGTTGTGAGCGAACGCAGCATCGAGAGCGCCAGCGAATTCCCCGCGGAAAGGTGGTAGAGAACCGGGGCGAGAGGAATAAGCCGGCCGATCGCGAAGGGCAGCGCCAGCGCCATTACGGCGATGGCTATCTCCGCAAGCCCATACCAGAGTAACGGTGATCGGATGCGGTTGGAGTAGCGTGCTATGCAATAGGCGCCCAGGCCGAGCCCGCAGAGAAAGGCTCCTACTACGCCGCCGGCAGCCAGCGCCGAGTTGCCCCATACCTGGGAAAATCGCTTGAACCAGATGGTCTCATAGGCCAGGGCCGTGGCGCCGGACAAAAGGAACAGGACCGAGGCGAACCGGAAGATCGAGGGAGAGACGGCGCGAGCCGCGCCGAGCTCCGGCTCCCCTTCCATTTGCGCGGCGAACGCTTGCGGTTTCGGCATCGGCCAAGTCCCCCTATGCCTGACAGTCCAGCGAGCTTTGCACAGTCGGACTGAAAATAGAATCGCAGGTTGAGCGCTGGCCAGGACTCAGAAGCACGTCCTCGCAGCGGGTGAGTGGCGGCGCCGCGGCGGGCGTGATTTACCGGCCGGGAGGGTTGGCTTATGATCTTTCCATGAAGTGGGCTTCGTGCGCGTGGCCGGGATTGCGGGAGAGAGTGAGCGATGGCGCTGGAACGTGATCGGCATACCGCGGAGCGGGCGATTCTCACGCTCAGCGAGACCGAGCTGAGCGACTTGTATCAGCGGATGGTCCTCATCCGCCATTTTGAAGAGAAAGTCGCGGAAATGTACAGCCGGGGCAAGATTACCGGCTTCTGCCATCTGTACGCCGGCGAGGAGGCGGTCGCGGTCGGCGCGATCTACTCGCTCTCCAGCAAGGACTACGTAGTCTCGACCTATCGCGAGCACGGCCACTGCCTAGCGAAAGGGGCGGCGGCGCGCGTGGTGATGGCGGAGCTGTTCGGCAAAGCGACCGGGATTTCGCACGGCCGCGGCGGCTCGATGCATCTGTTCGATCCGAATCTGCGCTTCATGGGCGGCTATGCGATCGTCGGCGGCGGCTTGCCGATCGCGACCGGGCTGGGGCTTGCGATCGCATACAAGGAAGAGCCCGAAGTGGTGTGCTGCTTTTTCGGCGACGGCGCGCTGCCGCAGGGCGCCTTTCACGAAAGCCTCAACATGGCCTCGCTCTGGAACCTGCCGGTGGTGTTCATCTGCGAGAACAATTTCTATGGGATGGGCACGATGGTCCAGAACGCGATCTGCCAGGAGGAACTCTATCGTTTCGCCGAGCCCTACAAGATGCCGGGCGTGCGCGTGGACGGAATGGACGTGCTCGAGGTCTATGCCGCGGTGACCGAGGCGGTCGCGCGCGCGCGCGAAGGCGACGGGCCGTCACTGATCGAGGCGGTCACCTACCGGTTCCGCGGTCATTCGATGTCGGACCCGGGGGAGTATCGCTCCAAGCGCGAGGAACGGATCTGGCAGGAGCGCGACCCGATCAAGCGCTTTCGCAGCAAGCTCCTCACCGAACATCGCGTGAGCGAGGCGCGGATCGAAGCGCTAGAGAAGGAAGCGGATGCCGTGATCGATGACGCAGTCAAGTTCGCCGACGAAAGTCCCGAACCCGCGCTCGATACGCTGACGAAGGATGTGTATGTGGACGAGTGATTTCGCCGCAACGCTCCTTCCTACGCCTCTCCCTGGTCAGGGAGAGGCGTAAGAAGGAAACCGGCAACCGCTTGTTATGGCCCAGATCCAATATCGCGAGGCTCTCAACCAGGCGTTGCGCGAAGAATTGGAGCGCGACGAGCGCGTCTTCATCATGGGTGAGGAGGTCGGCTATTTCGGCGGCGCCTTCAAGGTGACCGATGGCCTGCTCGCGGTCTACGGCGAAAAGCGCGTGCGCGACACGCCGATCTCGGAACTCACCATCGTGGGCGCGGGAATCGGCGCCGCGATGGGCGGTCTTAGGCCCATCGTCGAATTGATGACGATCAACTTCGGCCTGCTGGCGATGGATCAGATCGTCAATCACGCCTCGAAAATCCATTATATGTTCGGCGGCCAAGCCAAGGTGCCGCTCGTGATCCGCGCCCCTCAGGGCGGCGGCCATCAGCTCGGCGCGCAGCACAGCCAGAGTCTGGAGGCCTACTTTCTCCATGCGCCGGGCCTGCGCGTCGTCATCCCAGCGACTCCCGCCGACGCCAAGGGACTGCTCAAGACCGCGATTCGTCAGGAAGACCCCGTGATCTTCCTCGAGCACGAATCGCTATACGGGGTTAAGGGCGAAGTGCCCGACGGCGAGCATCTCGTTCCCTTCGGTGTCGCCAACGTGTTGCGCGAGGGGAAGGACGTGACGATCGTCGCCTACTCGAAGTGCGTATACGACGCGCTCGACGCGGCGACGGCGCTGGAGAATGAAGCGATCGACGCAGAAGTGATCGACCTGCGCACGCTCAATCCGCTCGATCTCAAGACCGTGGCCGAGTCGGTGAAAAAGACCGGCAAGGCGATCGTGGTCTACGAAGGATGGCGCACCGGCGGCGCGGGTGCGGAAATCGCAGCCCGGATCTACGAGGCCGCGTTCGACGATCTCGACGCTCCTGTACAACGGGTGGCAACGCTCGACGTCCCGATGCCGTACAACAAGCATCTGGAGAAAGCGGCGCTGCCCAGCGTCGCCGATATCGTCAAGGCCGCCGAGCAGTTGGTTTAGCGGGCTCGCGCTAAGCCGCGGGCTGGGTCGACGGCGGTGCGCCCGAGCCCGGCGCAATCGATTGCAGCTTCCGAATCGAAAAGTAGCCCAGGAACAGCGTGCGCCAGAACCACGAATTGCGATCGAGCCCGGCGCGTTCCGTCAGGGTCGTGCTGTAGAACGCCTCGCCGATATGCGCGGCGACCGTCAGATTGAAGGCCCATCGCGCAAGAATCCCCAGCCACGAGCCGGCGATCGGCGGCATCGTTGCGAGAAACCCGATCCCCATGAAGATGAAGCCCACCGTAAGCCAATCGCGTTCCGGAATTTCCATGTGACCTTTGCTCCTTGCGTCGCCTCCGTCCGGCGGCGGCTCTTGTAATGCGTGCGTCTTGTGACTCGTCACTCCATCCGTGCAAGATATTGAAGGGAAGGCAGCGCGAGCAACCAAATGGCGAGCAACGAGATCACGATGCCGAAGCTCTCCGACACGATGGAGGAGGGCAAGATCATCCGATGGCTCAAGCGGCCCGGCGACGCGGTGCGGCGCGGCGAAGCGCTCGCGGAGGTCGAGACCGACAAGGCCGATATGGTGCTCGAAGCCTACGAAGACGGCGTGCTCGGCGAGATCAAGCTCAAGGAGGGCGAGAGCGCGCCGGTCGGAGCGCTGATCGCGGTGATGAAGGGCGCCGGCGACGCGGCGGCGGCGCAACAAGAGTCGCGCGAGAAGCCCGCCGCTGAGGACGCCGAGCAGTCAAGGCCCGCAAAGCCCTCGCAGCCCGATAACGGTTCGCGCGTCGAAACCGAAGCGGAAGCCGAGCAGGAGGGTCCCGAGTTTCATCCCGCGATGGGCGCGAACCTAGCTGCCGGACCGACCGCGATGGCGCGCCCGCCGCGGCTGGCCGTCGTCAAGCCGCAGGCCGAGCCACCTCCGCGCACCGACGAGCCGAAGCTCAAGGCCTCGCCGCTCGCGCGCCGCGCGGCTGAAGAAGCCGGAATCGATCTCGCACAAGTCCGCGGCACCGGCCCGGACGGGCGAATCACCAAGCGCGATCTCGACAACTACCTGCGCGAGCAGCAGCTGTTCCGCGTGCGGCGGCTGGTCTCGCCCGACAAGGGCGCGCTCGGCTCGCACGAGGAACTGTCGCGGATGCGCAAGACGATCGCGAACCGGATGGCCGCGTCCAAGCGCGAAATCCCGCACTTTTACGTGACAGTCGAAATCGACATGGAAGAGGCGGTACGACTCAAGGGATCGCTCGCGCAGGCCGAACTGTTCGATCAGGACATCACCTACAACGACATCATCGTGAAGGGGACCGCGCTCGCGCTCAGCCGCTATCCGCGCATCAACGCCAGCTACGAGAACGACGGCCTCACGATTCGCCCGCAGATCAATATCGGCGTCGCAGTCGCGGTCGAGGACGGATTGATCGTGCCGGTGATCAGGGAATGCGAGCGGCTCTCGCTGCCCGAGATCGCGCGCGCGAGCCATCGCCTGGTCGGCAAGGCGGCGCGCGGCGGATTTACCGCCGACGAGTTGTCCGGCGCGACTTTTACGATCTCGAACATGGGCATGCTCGGCATCGAGCATTTCGCCGCGGTGATCAATCCGCCCCAGGCGGCGATCCTTGCGGTCAGCGCGATCAAAGATCGGCCGGTGGTGCGCAACGGCCAGCTTGCGGTGGGAAAAACGATGATGGTCACACTGTCGTGCGACCATCGCATAGTCGACGGCGTGGTGGCGGGGCGATTCCTGCAGGAACTCAAACGCTTTCTCGAGAACCCGGCCACCCTGCTGGTGCAAATCTAGGACCTGGATTTTTTCGCTCTTGAAAGAAGCGGTGCGCGAAAGCGATTTCCCGGTGGCCAACAGCAAGTACGATCTGGTCGTGATCGGCTCCGGGCCCGGCGGCTACGTCGCGGCGATCCGCGCCAGCCAGCTCAAGATGAAAGTTGCGGTCGTCGAGCGCGACCGTCCTGGCGGCGTGTGCCTGAACTGGGGATGCATCCCCTCCAAGGCGCTGCTCGACTCGGCGGAGACGATGGAATCGATTCGCGGCGCCGCCCAGGAGCACGGAATCGAGGTCGGGGAGGTGCACGTCGACTTCAAGCGCGTAATCGCGCGCTCACGCGCGGCCGCGGACAAGCTCGCGCGCGGCGTGCTCTTCCTGTTCAAGAAGAACAAGGTCGACTATTTCGAGGCCAACGCAACTGTGAGCGGTCCGCATACGGTTGCGCTCAGCCAAGCCGAAGGGAAAAGTGCGCCCGCTGCGGCCGCGATCGAGGCAGAGCGGATTTTGATCGCGGCCGGATCGGGCGAGCGGCTATTCCCGGGCATGACGGTCGGCGACGGAGTACTCACCAGCCGCGAGGCACTGGTCTACGACCGCCTTCCGCAAAGCGTGATCGTGATCGGCGCAGGCGCAGTCGGGCTCGAGTTCGGCTACTTCTATCGGGCCTTCGGCTCCAACGTGACGATCGTCGAGATGGAAAAGCAGATGCTGCCCGGCTTCGACGCGGAAATCGCCGAGGAGCTGCGCCGCGCGTTCGTCAAGCGCGGGACCACCGTGATGCTCGGTCACGCCTACAAATCGATCGCGCGCCGCGATGGCCGCCTGGTGGTGACCGTCGAAGCAGGCGGCGCCGCCAAAACAGTCGAGGCCGAGGTCGTGCTGGTGGCGGTCGGTCGCCGCCCGTTGAGTCCGGGGATGGGACTCGAAAAGATCGGCGTTGAGATCGAGCGCGGCGGATTCATCAAGATCGACGATTCGTTCCAGACCACCTGCCCGAGCGTGTACGCGATTGGCGACGTGATCCGCCCTCCCCTGCTTGCGCACAAGGCCTCAGCGGAGGGAATCGCCGCGGTCGAGATCATGGCCGGCGTGCGCCAGCCGGGCTTCGACCTGCTGGCGATCGCCGGATGTATCTACTGCGAGCCCGAAGTCGCGACCGTGGGGCTGAGCGAGGCCGAGGCGCGGGCCAAGGGGATCGAGGTCAAAGTCGGCAAGATTCCGTTTCGCGCGATGGGCAAGGCAGTCGCGACCAATCACGTCGAGGGATTCGTGAAGCTCGTCGCGGGCAAGCAGTTCGGCGAGGTGCTCGGTTGCCAGATCATCGGCCATCACGCGACCGATCTGATTTCAGAGGTCGTGCTCGGCAAGGCGCTGGAAGCGACCACCGCGGAATTCGGCAAAACACCGCATCCCCATCCGACCCTGTCGGAGGCGATAATGGAGGCCGCGCTCGCCGCGCAGGATGAAGCGATCAATGTATGAGGGTCGTTCCATGCCGCTCCCTTTCCAGAGACCGTCGCGCGACGTGCAGAAAGGAGAATCGCTTCGCGTAGATCCTTCGGCTTCGCTGCGCTCACCTCAGGATGACAAAAGCGGGGCTCGCTCCTTTGTCATTCTGAGCCGAGGCTTCCGAAGGCGAAGAATCTACGCGGAGCGATTCTCTTCCAGGCAGGTTGCTCAAAGCTCTCCCTTCCACAAAGGCGAGCGGGCTTAGGAGAGATCGGCTGCCATGATCGCGGATCGCACAAGGAGCTTGCGCGTCGGGCGGCTCGGGACGGTTGACTACGCCGGCGCGCTCGCGCTTCAGGACGAGTTGGTTCGCGCGCGCTTTCTCGATCAGATTCCTGACACGCTCCTGCTGCTCGAACATCCGCACGTCTTCACGCTCGGTCGCGGCGCCGACGAGCGCTATCTCATCGCCCGGCGCGACAACGTTCCCGTCCATCGCGTCTCGCGCGGCGGCCAAGTCACCTATCACGGACCCGGCCAAATTGTCGGGTATCCGATCCTCAAGCTCGAAGGCGCCGCCCGCGACGTGCATCGCTACCTGCGCGCGCTCGAAGACGTGATGATTGATTCGCTCGCGCGGGTCGGAATTCCCGCTGAGCGGCGTCCGGGCCTGACCGGCGTATGGGTCGGCGGTCGCAAGATCGGATCGATCGGCGTCGGTATCCGCCGCTGGGTCACGCTGCACGGCTTCGCGCTCAACGTCAGCCCCGACTTGAGCTTCTTCGACGCGATCGTCCCGTGCGGAATCGACGGATGCGTGATGACTTCGATCACTGCGCTGGGCCATCCCGAAGTTTCGCTCGGCCGCTTCGCCGCGATCACCGCCGAAACCTTCGCGCGAGTTCTGGGCTACGATCGGATCGACCCTCTCGACGCAGGCGATTTGGCAGCAATGTGTGCACGCAACTGCCGAGACGGCGACAACGTCAGGCTCGGGGCGTGATCATGGCCGAGCGAAGGCATCCCGACTGGATCAAGGTGCGCGCGCCGGTCTCGCCGGAATATTTCCGCACCAAGGCGATCCTGGCCGGGCTCAAGCTCCACACCGTATGCCAGGAAGCTTGCTGTCCGAATATCGGCGAATGCTTTTCCCATCGCACCGCCACCATGATGCTGATGGGCGACGTATGCACCCGCAACTGTCCCTACTGTGCGGTGGCGCATGGCAAGGCCAGACCACTCGACCCCGGCGAGCCGATGCGCGTGGCCGAGGCGGTCAAGGCGCTCGGGTTGGTGCACGTGGTGGTCACTTCGGTCGATCGCGACGATCTGGGCGACGGCGGCGCGGCGCACTTCGCGGCCACAGCGCGCGCCATCAAGGAGCTCTCACCCGGCGCACGCGTCGAGGTGCTGGTGCCCGATTTCAGGGGCTCGCGCTCCAGCGTCGAGACCGTGGTCGAAGCGCCGATCGACGTCTTCAATCACAATGTCGAGACCGTACCGCGCCTCTATAAAAGCGCGCGGCCGGGCGGCGATTACGAGCGCTCGCTCGACGTGCTGGGGCACGCGCGGCAGGCGGGTAGCTCGCGGGGTCTGCTCACCAAGGCCGGGATCATGCTCGGCCTCGGAGAGGAAATCATCGAGCTGACGGCCGTGCTAAACGATCTGCGTGAAGTAAAATGCGACATTCTGACGCTCGGGCAGTATCTGCAACCGTCGCGAGACCATCTGCCGGTCCAGCGTTACGTCAGGCCCGAAGAGTTCGCCGAGCTGAAGCTGCAAGCGCTCGCGATGGGCTTTCGGCATGTCGAGTCGGGCCCCCTGGTGCGAAGCTCGTACCACGCCTGGGAACATGTCGGGTAGCGTGCGGGGGCACCGTTCTGGTCCGCCCCTAGCATCACGGCGCGGGCGGTCCCGGGCGGGCCGCATCCTTGACCGCGTCCGGACTTGATTTCCGGTAGCCACAATGATTATATCTGGCGTCGGTGGGGGCAATCTTCACATCTAGGCACAGGCAAGGGAACGGCAATGCGCTGAACTGCCGCTACGCTTACGATCAGCGACTCGTGCGGTTCTCAGCGATGTTAGCGCTACGTTCCGGCATCCGCGAGGGCGGCGCCCGAGTCCCGAACCCGCGGCTGGGTTCCCGCAAACAGCATACTTTGCTAGCATCGAACTACTCCGGGCGAGGCTTCGCGAATGAGCGCCCAAGGGTTCTCAAGATACGGTATGGGAATCTTCGGCAGGCGCGCTGATTCCAGCGCGCAAATGTTGACGGATGCGCTCCGCAACTCGGCTGAGCCTAGCGAAAGGCTTCAGGCTCTGCTCGAAGTGCTCGCCAAGATCACGGATGCTCGACAGCTTGTGATCGAGGAGCGCGGCGGTGGGGTCTCGCGCAAACTCGCTACCGCCCGCGAGTCCGAAGGCGACGGCTTGCCTGAAAATGAAATCATTCTACTGCCCCCGCGAACCGAAGAGCCCCAGCTCGCCGCCGTTGTCTTCCGCTACAGCGGATCGATTTCTCGTGAACAGCAAGCCGTCGACCTTACCTTGGCTCTGTGCGCCTCTTCGGCCGACTACTCGAGGCGCAAACGCAGCGACTTGGAGGCTTACAATAGCATTTTGAGCGCGACCGCCAAGTTGCTTATAGTCGACTCAGATTCAGACCGGTACCGTGCTTCGCTTTCGCAATTGTTGGAGCAGACGCGTCTAGGCCTCGGGCTTGACTACATCGACCTGTGGTGGCTCGACGAAGGCCACACACTCAACTCCAGAGGCGATGACGAATCGACCAGAACTCTTCACATGATCTGCGGCAAAGGGAGGGCGCTCGCGGACCCAAACAGCTGTCCCATAGTAATAGGAAGACCACTGAGTTTGATCGCGACTGCGGTGGAATTCAACACCTCTACCTTGTTCACGAACATACTTTCAGACTCACGATTCGGGCCAAATGAGGTTGCAAAGCATCTTGGCCTTAAACTAATGCTTAATCTCCCGCTCGCTGCCCGGCTGGGTCATCCGATTGGCGCCCTGAACGCGTATGCCAAACGCGCAGACGGAATTGGGCAACGCGCCAGCCAGACTCTTGAGGTGTTCGCTAGGGTCCTTGCCCACAATCTGATGCTCGTGCAATGGCGAGAGCTGGAAACCCTTCTGGTCGGCCTAAGCCAAATCCCTCAGTACAACCCCGAGCAATCGAATTTCCCGTCGATCCTAGTGGACCACGTTCGCGCGTGTGCCGGAGCGGAAACCGCCGCGGTGTTCATCCGCGAGCCCGACAAGGCTCAATCGCTCCATCTTTGGGCTAGCAGCCCTCCTCACCCTCCGGAGCAGACCGTCTATCAACCTAGCGACGCCATAGTGAGCAAGGTTCTCGAAGCAGGCTCGGCGGTGCGCATCACTGATTTCAGTCCGGAACTGCGGAGACTAATGGGCTGGGAAGGGCTTCCCAGCAAACCCAGGAACCTGATCGCCGTACCAGTCGGCAAGCGTGGCATTCTCCTCTGCACGAACAAGCTTCGCCCCAGCATCCTCCCTTTTTTTTCGGGGTTTGAGGAACCTTCCTTCAAATATCTGGGAAGATTAGTTGACGCGTACGTCGAGGACATTAGTCTCGTCCAACGGCTTCTGAGGCTCGACCAAGACCGCGACTCCTATCTGCAGGTGCTCCGGCATGAGATCAACAGCCCGCTGCACGCGATCCTGGGAGATGCTTCGTGGTTGAGGGACCACGTATCCGAAGGAAAGGACACAGCTAGCAGGATTTGGAAGAGAATTGATGACAACGTTGCCGTCATTTCCTCGCTCGCGCGCGGCTCGAACGCAATCGATCCGAACCTCAAGTTGAACCCAGAGCCGGTGAATCTGACGGAAGAGGTGATACTGCCCCTCCAGAGATTCTTCAACAATGAGGCCCGGCGTCAGGGAGTACAGGTCAAAGTAGATTACTTAGGCCTGCGGCCCCTTGTTGTAGATCGAATCTACACTAGAATGGTCTTCTACAATGTCATACGGAACGCTATAAAGTATGCCGATCCTGAGGAGCGGGAAAGGTTGGTGCGGATCTATTGCCTCGAAAACTCGCCCGGTGACGTAGTCACTGTCGTAGTGAACGATAACGGAATCGGCGTAGAGGCGGCAGAAAGGGCCAAAATATTCGAGAGGTACTATCGGGGGCAGCGCGCTAAGGCGATGGCCGCGGGTAGTGGCCTGGGTCTTGCCATTGCGAAGAATATAATGGAGAAACAGGGCGGATGCATCAAGGTACTCAGCCTTAGGAAACCGACCGAGATCGCGCTCGAATTTTCGAAGGAGCGGCCATGATCGAATCGCGACGAGCACGGGTTCTGCTGATAGACGACGAAGAGGATCCAGACAGTGGCTTGGTTCTCAAGCTGCAAGAGGATGGCTTTCAAGTTACAGTAGTGAATCGGGCACAAGAGGTCCTTCCGACAATTCAGAAGGACAAAGGAGCGTTTGACGCCATCATTCTGGACGTCATGATGCCCTCGGAAGGATACGCGGACGTTAGCGAGACACAGGGGGGGCTGACTACCGGCGCCCTGGTTCTAAAGGACGTTCGTCGTGTTCTCGGTAACATACCGGTACTGGTGGTTTCGGCGCGAAACCGGAACGATGCACGTGCTTGCCTTGGCCGGATAAGCGAGGTTGTAGAAAAGCCGGCGTCGCCAGCATCAATCATCGAAAAGCTGACCGGGATTCTAGGACAATCGCGCGATAGCGGGCACGCTAGCTAGGGAGGCAGCTTCGGGGCCGGCGGGCTAAAGCGATGGTCGCGGTAGCGGGCTAGGTTCCGCCATTGCGAAGAATATAATGGAGAAGCAGGGCGGATGCATCAAGCTGCTCAGCCTTGGAGAGCTGAGCGAAATCGCGCTGGAATTCCCGATCGAGGACCGGTCATGACGGGATCGCCGAGAGCGCGAATTCTGTTGATCGACGACGATGAGGACCCCGCCAATTACAGTGGCTGGGTGCTCGAACTGCAAGAGAGCTTTGACGTCACAGTAGTAAATCGAGCACGAGATGTCCTTCCGCTGATTGCGAGCAATAGGGGGGCCTTCGACGCCGTCATCCTGGACATTATGATGCCTTCGGAAGGATACGCGGAAATTAACCAGACGCAGGGAGGGTTGACCACCGGCGCTTTGGTTCTCAACGACGTGCGTTATGTTCTCAAAGACATACCGGTGCTCGTGGTCTCCGCGCGATCCGAGGAGGACGCGCGAGCTTGCCTTGGCCCGATAAGCGGGGTTGTGGTAAAACCGGCATCGCTAGCATCGATCATCCAAAAGCTGACCGAGATTCTAAGACCACCGCCCGATGCCAAGGACGTAAGCGTCGACTACGTCAAGTTCGACGCCCTCACCGAAAGCGGTCAGAGTGACCGGACCGTCGGGAGCAATCCAGGGCGTGCGGCGCGATTACTGGCGTCTTTGGACTTGGTGCCGGAGTTTCTTGGCCGACTCCGGCACCACTGGGCCGCGGCGATGATGGGCGGGACAGCCCCGGGTATTGGCCTTTTTCTGTGGGCCCTCCTCGGCTCCCCGCCGCATTGGTCCGTCGGCTTGATACTCGTCGGCGCGCTGTTGTTTTCTGCGTACTTCGCCTGGCGCGACGAACATCTCGCGAGGAAAGAGAGCGTGTATTCCCTTCGCCTCGAGGGCAACGGCGCGGTGTCAACGCGTTCCGTTGGAGGCGGAGCCGAGCTTAATATCTGGGCGGAGTTCAACGTTTCTCTTTTCAATGCAGGAGCACCCTCAATAGCTAAAGACTGGGGTTTGAGATTACCGAACGGGTACACGATCAGAATGCTCGAACATGACCCAATCGAAGCTGAACACAATCCCGCTCGCCGACGCCTGATCCAAAATGTGAAGGACGTGTCGGAGATTCCCTTGCAAACGGGGGCTCGCAAGGAACTGTACTTGGAATTTCGGGAGCGTTTGTTACCAGAGCACGACCGCGAGGCCCAGAAACCTGGGCCTCGATGGACTCTGCTCTTCAAGGACGTGGCTGGCGCGGTTCACACCCTAGAATTTGCCAGGAAGGAAGGACCGCCCAGCACGGACGGAACGCCTGAAATAGCAGAGGCGTCTTGACTTCGTCGATTGGGGGCTCTGAGCTTCCTTTGCGGGTCGTCTCTTCCGTCACATCGGGTGCTACGCGGGGCGGCGTTCCGGCCCACCCCTCGCGCGAAAGTGTCGCGGCTTCACTGAGAGATGTAGCTGGGAGGCTGTGACCTCGGTAGCAGCGAGTCGCCGTCGACTGCGCGCTGCGCGGCGGCGCGGCGTTGCGTATAGCCGTCCTGCACTGCCGCATAAACGTCGATCGAGAAACGGTCTACGTCCTCGAACAGATCGGGGTTCAGCGACCGGTAGTTGATGGCGTCGGCTAAATCTTCGCCCGCGGTAGTGGGATATGTGATGTACCACGGCAGCAGCCAGGTCATCGGGTTCATCGCGCCGTCTGCGACGCGGCCGATCGCATCGCGGATCGTTGAGGGACCGAAGAACGGCAGCATGAGATAGGGTCCGGTGGGCACGCTGTAGCGGCCCATCGTGAGCCCGAAGTCGTCGGGATTCTCCTTGAGGCCGAACCACTTGTCCGCGGGATCGAACAGCCCCGCCAGCCCGACCGTAGTGTTGATGCCGAATCGTGCGACCTCGGTCCCGGCCTGCTTGAGCCGCAGCTGAAACAAATTGTTGGCGAAACGCGGGATCACGCTGACATTGTCGATGAAGCGCCCCACGCTTCTGCGAGCAGGTTCGGGGACCACTTTCGCATAACCGGTGGCAATCGGATGCACGAAGTAATCGTCGAGTTTCCGGTTGAACCAGAACATTCTAGTGTTGAAGGGCGCGAGCGGATCGGTTTCGGTCATGGTCGCGCCTTCATCGGGATTTTCTCCCGGCGGATTCGCTCCCGGCCCCGGCTGGGGCTGAGCGTGCAGAGCCGGCGAAATCAAAATCCTCGAGGCAAAGACGAGCGTCATGAGAAATCTTTTCACTGTGTTCTCCGCCTCGACGGCATCGCCGATTGTCTACTTCGCGATGCTCGTGTCGAGCCCTTCTTGCTTGGCGCGCATGTTGTTCATCAGGGCGTCGAAACCCTGGTTGTTGATCACCCGGTTAAACTGGTTGCGGTAGTTGGCCACGATGCTGATGTTGTCGACCGTGACATCGTAGATTTTCCAGTCGTTGCCCTCCATCTTGAGCCGATAGTTCAAGCCGATCGGATCGGCGCTGGGCTGAATGATGTTGGTATTGACCTGGGCGTAGTCGGGACCGTCGTTGGCCTCTTTCACAAAATCGATCTGCTGCCCACTGTAGCTCTCCAACCGGCCGATGTAGGCAGCTTCGACGAACCGCGTGAACAGATCGACGAAGTCCTTGCGCTGCTGATCAGACAGATCTCTCCAGTGGACGCCGAGCGCTGAACGCCCCATCTCGGCGAAGTCGAACCGCTCGGCAGCCGTATCCTTGAGCCGTTGCCGGCGATCGCCGGGGTTGGACTTGAGAGCAGGGTCGTTCAGTATCCCCACAAACTTGTTGACCGCAGCTTTGACTATCGTCATCGGGTCCGGTGCCGCCGCGGCCGGGCGCAGCAGTATCGCCACCGCGGCTGCGACCAGCACCGCACCCGCCAGAAGGTGAAAACGGCCCGCCGAAAGGCGCCTGGCGGCGGCCCTCCCGCGCGCGTGAGACAATCCGGTACCGATCATATTCGTGAACCTGCGCTGATTAGAAACTTGCTACTTCTGGTCTTTACCGGACGCGCCCTTGCCGCCTTCCGTACTGCTGATCAATTGCCCGATTGCATCCTCGAGCACGAAGGCGGACTCGGTCTGCCTGAGCGTGCCGCCGTTGGCCAGGTCATGCTCGCCCGGCCCCGGCTCGATAGACACAAATTTGTCGCCGATGAGGCCGCTGGTCTTGATCGCCGCGATCGCCTGGTCGTCGACTTTCACCTCGTCGTTCAGGCGCATCGCGATGCGGGCGCGATCCTGATTGAGCGCGATGCTGGTTACTTTGCCAATCTGGACCCCGGCGATCTCGACGCGGTCGCCATTCTTGAGTCCCGAGATATTGTCGAAATTCGCGTAGATCGTATAGCCGGGCGCCGGCAGCAGTTCGATCCTGCCCAACCGCAGCGATAGCACGGCGAGCGCCGCGATTCCCAGCAGCGCAAAGATGCCTACGATGAATTGGGTTGTTCGGCTTGCGTACATAGTCCTTCAGGCTCTCTTTGTCAGGGCGTCTTCCGAGTCCTGACCCGACTTGCCCGCCAGAAAGTGTTCGAAGACCTCGTCCTTCGTGCCTGTCACCTGCTCGACCGTCCCGTACAGCCTGATCTTCCCTTCGTGCATGAAGGCCAGCCGATCGGAGATTTCGAATACCTTTGGCACGTCATGGCTGACGAGCACCGTCGACACACCGAACTTCTGCTGCGAGCGCCGGATCAGATCATGAATCGCGCCGGTGCGCGCAGGGTCCAGGCCGGTGGTCGGCTCGTCGAGCATCAGGATCTTCGGCCGCCGAATCAAGGCGCGGGCGAGCGCGGCGCGCTTTTGCATCCCGCCGCTCATCTCCGACGGATACTTGTTCTCCATCCCTTCCAGACTCACGGCGGCAAGGGTTTCGTGAACCGCCTTTTCGATCTGCGCCTTGCTCAGCCGGGTCTTTTCGACCAGCGGAAAGGCCACGTTTTCGAACACGGTCATCGAATCGAACAGGGCGTTGCCTTGAAACAGCATTCCGAACTTCTCGCGGACCGGGTCCAAGACCCGCCCGCGCAACCTGCTCACGTCAACACCGTCGATAACGATCCGGCCGGAATCCGGATGCATCAGCAGGTTCAGATGTTTGAGCGTAACCGTCTTGCCGCAGCCGCTCGGCCCTACGATCGTGGTGATCGCCCCGTGCGGACAGTCCAGGTTGACACCCTTGAGCACAGTCTGGCGCCCGAAGCGCTTGTAGAGGTTCCGCACCTCAATCGCGTTGGGCGCTGAACCGTCGCTAGCGGTCGGACTCATGGCGCCGGCTTTTTCGTCATCGGAATTCTACAAGAGAATCGAGGTCAGGAAATAGTCCCACAGCAGAATCAAAACGCTGGAAACCACCACGGCTTCGGTCGTCGCGCGGCTGATTCCGGTCGCCATCCGTTCCGCATTGTACCCCTTGTAGCAGCATATCCAGGTCACGACGAGTCCGAACACCAGCGCTTTCCAGAGTCCGGTGGAGATGTCGTGCCAAACAAGATTGTACCCGATGCCGCTGAAATAGCTCGAAGCTCGGCACGCCCATCAGGCCCACCCCAACGACGTATCCTCCCATAATCCCGACCACGTCGAAGACCGACGTAAGGAGCGGAAAGCTCACCACCCCAGCGAGAATCCTGGGCGAGACCAAGTACTGCACCGGATTTATCGCCATCACGGTGAGCGCGTCGATCTGCTCGGTCGCCTGCATCGAGCCCAGTTCCGCCGCCATCGCGGAGCCGGCCCGCGCAGTGATCATCAGCGCCGCCATCACCGGGCCGAGTTCGCGCACCAGAACCAGCGCGACCACCGAACCCAAGGAGCCCTCTGCACCGAAACGTCCCAGCGTGTTGACGCCTTGGAGCCCAAGCACCGCCCCGATTGACGCGGCGATCAGCACGATCAGAAACATCGAATCGGCGCCGATTTCGCGGATCTGGCGGATCGTGAGGCCGAACTTGTAGGGCGGCGCGAAAATATAGAAGATCGCGGCCCCGAAAAACGTAACAATAGCCCCGAGCGATTCGATGGCCGTAATAATCGCCGCGCCCAGGCTTTCTATCCGCTCAGTCACTGTCCGGTCCACCTATTTCATCGCCTGCCACGGTCAACCGTGTGATATACCGATCCGCGCGAGATGGCTGAAGGTGTGCGTCGCGCTCGGCACCCGCATGAACTCGATCAAATCGCCGATCACGTCGAGGTCGATCGCCGCTCGCGCCATCCGCACCACTTTGCACTCCACGCCGAGCCGGCGGCAATCGTCGAGATGCCGGGCGAGGCTCTGACGACCGAAGCGCGTTGGCACGATATCCGGGGGCGTTCGTACCATAATATTGGTCCCGGTAAGCTCACGCGAGGGGACCAGCACCACACCCGGATGGGCGGGGACGCTCGCGAACGCGGCCGCGATATCTTCGTCGGTCACTAGCGGGATATCCGACAGCACAGTGGCGACTTCGCTGGCGCCGCCGGAGATCAGCGCGGATGTTGCGAGGCGCACCGCGGCATTGAGGCCGCGCGGGAACTCCTCATCGATCGCGAGCGCACCCGCGCCGCGCGCGATCTCGAGCAAGCGCCGATCGGATGTCACCACTGCGACGTGATCTGCAACCGCGACGCCCATCGCGGCGCCCAGCACGTCGCGGAACATCGCCTCGGCCAGCGCGAGGCGCTCCGGCGGCGGCATCGCCGGACTAAGCCGCGTCTTGGCCAGCGCCAACTCCTTGGCAGCTATCAGAATGACGCGCACGGCGTTTTTATAGCCCAGCGAGCGCCGCGGGCCAACCCGCCGCAAGACGCTACTATCCGCGCACGTTGCGCTTGAAATAGAAAGTAAAGCGGAATATTCTTTACTTTATGACAAGCACGATTTCGTCCAAAGGCCAGATTACCGTTCCAGCCCGGATTCGCGAGCAGCTCGGATTGCTGCCGGGCACGCGGGTGGTTTTTGAGCTACGCAAGGGCGCAGCTCTTTTACGCAAGGGCGGCGAGGCGGTTCATCCTGTCGATCGGGCATATGGCACGCTCAGGCTCTCGCGGCCGGTTGACGAGCTGCTCGACGAGATGCGCGGACCGAGACCGAAGCGGCGATGAGAACCGCGGTCGATTCATCAGTCCTGCTTGATGTGGTCTCGGGCGATCAGCGATTCGGCGAAAAGTCGCACGCTGCCTTGCGCGCCGCATACGATGTCGGCGCTGTGGTCGCGTGCGAAGTGGTCTGGGCGGAAGTGCGCGCCCACTACAGTTCGGACCACGCTTTCACGGAGCGCCTTGCCGACATGGGAGTCCGTTTTGATCCGATCTCGCCGGAAGCCGCCACGCTGGCAGGCAAACTCTGGCGCGAAGCGGGCAAGGATAGGACTCACGGCAAGCGTGTGGTCGCGGACTTCCTGATCGGCGCGCATGCGATGCTGCACAGCGACGCACTTCTATCCCGTGATCGCGGTTTCTTTCGTGGTCACTTCGCGGGCTTGAAGCTCATCGACCCCTCGTAGAGGGTCGAGCGCCGCCGTGTCGATCTTCGGGCCGGTGAGCCATATGAGCCGCCCGTCATCAGGGTCGCGCTCGCGCAGCCAGCGCGCGGCCATCGTCATCGCCTCCAGCTCGTCACGCGCCACCGGCTTGGAACGATAGCGCTCGTAGTTCTCCGCGACGAACGCTGCGACTTCGCTCGCCGCGTCGGGCGAATCGAGTTCCCGCGTCAGCGCAACCCGCCCGCTGAGCACAACATAAGCGGCGCGATCGCGTTCCGCGCCCGTCACGATCACCAGGTTGTTCTCCGTCACGATTCGGCTCAGGCGCGAGGCCCGCGCCGAGAGCGTGGCGAGCGCTTCGAGATCGCGATGCGCCCGTGCGGCCTCCTCGAAGCGCATTGCGGCCGCCGCCTGATCGCGCGCGGCGGCAAGCTGGCGCATAATCGGGCCGGCTCGTCCGCGCAGGAACTCGAGCGCGCGGCGCACCCGCGCGCCGTAGCCGTCCTCATCGACGGTCGCATCGCAGGGGCGTGCGCAATGGCCCATCTGCCCATAAATACAGGGCGAAAAGTTCGGGTCCGGCGCAAGCCGCTCCGCGCAGGTGCGCATCCCAAGCAGGCGCGATAGCGTGTGCACCGCGAGATCGAGGCTGCGCCGCCCGATGAACGGCCCGATTTGCATCACGCCACGGCGCGCGCTCAGGCGGCTGGCGACCACCAGCCGCGGGAACGGGTCCATCAGGTCGATACGCAAAAAGTACGACGGCGCCGCACCCTTGAGCATCCGATTGTACGGCGGCTTGAGCTCGCGGATCAGCCGCGCTTCGAGCATCGCGGCCTCCAGCGACGAGCGCGTCACGCGGGTCTCAATCGACCACACGTGCCCGATAAGCTCGATCGTCCTGGCCTTCAGTCCGAGCCCGCCGTTGAAGTACGAAGCCACCCGGTCGCGCAGCCGCTTGGCCTTGCCTACATAAAGTAGATCGCCGCGCGCATTCCGCATCAGGTAGACGCCCGGCGCCGGCGCGATCGTCGCGATTTCCTCGGGCGGCACATGGCGCTCGATCCGCCGTCCGGCGGCGCCTCGATGCTGCCAGTCCAGCAGCAGGTCCAGGCGATTGACTCCCATCTGGCGCGCGATCTCGAGCAGGATCGAGAGCAGCTCCGCCGCCATCCGCGCGTCGCCCAGCCCGCGATGGCGTCCCGCTGTCGATAGCCCAAAATGCTCGGCCAGCGCGTCGAGACGCCGCCGCCTGACCGACGGCAAAAAGCGCCGCGCCAGCCGGATCGTGCACAGCACCGGATTGGTCAGGCCGATCCCGAAGATACGGCGGAATTCAAAATCGAGAAACCCGAAATCGAACTGCGCGTTGTGCGCGACCATCACGGCGTCGCCCAGAAAGTCGCGAAACGCGGGCAGCACCGCCTCGATCGGCGGCGCGTCGGCGACCATCTCGTTGGTGATCGAGGTCAGCGCGGTCACGAACCGGGGAATTCTCATCCGCGGCCGCACCAGGCTCTGGAACGAGCCGACGACGCGCGCGCCTTCCATCCGGTACGCGCCGATCTCGGTGATCGCGCCGGGCGTGGCGCGCCCGCCGGTGGTTTCGAGATCGACCACCACGTAGCATGCCGCGTCGAGCGGAACCTTCAGCCAGTCATTTTGTTTGACCGACCACAGCCCGCTCTCAGGATCGAACGCGAAATTCGGATCATCGCCCAGCAGATACCGAACGACGCGCGGCGCCAACTCGGCATCGGCGCCCGCGCCGCTGAAGAGCAATCCCGCCAGCTCGGCCGCTGGCGCTCCGCTCGGACGCGCCTGCAGAAACGCGAACAGCTTCTCCCTGACTGACGCGCGCGACCCCGTAACGCCACGACTTTCCGCTGCCGCTCCCACTCAAATCCGCCTTCGTCGTATGTTCGCTTTAGCAGACCGCCCCCACAAAAGCTATTCGATCGTCTTTGGCCCCTTGAGCCTGATCTTCGAGGCGGGCCGTGAGAAGTGAGACGAGATCAACGCTCCCGCTCAGCCTGGGACGGAAGCGGTGCTTTCACCGCCGCGCAGAGAGAACCCGGCCCAGTCCCGCCACCATCCGGATAGCGGCCCAAGGCAGGCGCCGATGTACCGGCAGATGACGCTCGTAGACGGCGTCGCATTCCTGGACGGGCACGGCCCCGCGAAACATTTTGAAGCTTCCGGCCCCTCCGCTCATGTTCAGCCACGCTTTCCGTCGCGCGGCCTCGGCGATCAAAAGCGCGAACGCCAGACGGTAGAGCCCCAGGTTTCGGGGCCGCTGCAGGTCGTAACCCAGCAACGAACTCGTCATCACTCCGTCCTTGACGAAGTAGCAGGCGAACGCGTCGACTCGGCCATCTTTAACGAGCGCGCGATAGGTCAGGAACCGCTCTTGGAGAGTCAGCGAAAAGAAATCCGGGTTGAACTGGGGATTCAGCAGCGAATACTTGCCGAGATAGAGATCGCGATAGAGGGCGGCGATTCGCGGCGCGTGCGGCGCGAGGGCCTCCGGCGAATCGACGATCGAATATGACGTCTGCCTTAGCCGGCGAAGATCTTTGCGGACGTCGCTCCGCTCGAGATAGCGCCGGCTGCTGGTATCGAGCATATAGATCCTACGGCTCGGGACGAGCCGGTAGCTGTTGGCCTGCAGCGCATCGAGGCCCGGCCGATCGGTCAGCGGGTTGACCGAGCGGAACACGATAGCCGAGTCCGGATACCGTCGCGTCAGGTACGCGGTCAGCCCCGCGATTTGCGCCGACGAAAGCCCATGGCTCGGATTCGTGGGCAGCAGCCAATTGTTGACGAACACGATGCGGTCGATCGATCCGCTCCTCAAGAGAGCGCCCAGCAGCGACCTCGGGGCTTTGAGCAGACCGAGAGGGACGCGCCGATAGCGCCTGGCAAACTCCTGCACCGCGTACTCGAAGTAGTGGGCATAAGCGGAGCAGACGTTCGAGTTGCCTTCTACTCTCTCGCTGATGACGAGTGGGAGAACCTTCTCATCGATCACCAACGCGGCCATCTGGACATTGGCGTTGTCAACGTATGACCTTGGGCCTCTTCTGACCAAGGACGCGACATAGCAACTGGCGGGGTCGGGCCGCGGCAGTCGGGCGGCGTCGTCCGCATAGAGGACTTCGATGCTCATCGCGAAAGCTTAAGCCATAGAACGGTCGCCGCGATCCGGTTTAGCTGCGGGTGACGGCGATGCCGCGCGAAGGGTCCCGTTCCGAGATTTCCTTCGCCGGGCTCAGGACGGGCTCTCTGGCGCCAGGCAGCGCAGACGCGCGGTAATGACAACCGCGTTTCAATAGCCCATTGAGTGTCGGGCTGCGTCTTCGGCTTTCATTCGGCCGGCAGTGTTCTGCGCGTTGTCAATCTGTGCGGCGACTTGATGAACGCCGTCGGCCAGCGCCTTGCACTGCGGCGAATCAGCGCCGAGACCGGTGACGCATTCGCTGTATCCGGAACGGATCGTGTTCAGGTCCGCGTCGAGCTGCGAAGAATGCGTCGAGGCACATCCAGCCAGCGCCAGAAACAGAATACTCAAATGTCGCAGAAATCCTTTAGCCATAGCGCCTCCTGTCAACCATTGCGCAGTAACGCTCAGAGCTTTACGAATTGGTCGGTTGCCCCAATCAGCTCGCTGGTAATCGCTGCGTTGGATGCGTCATGCCCGGCATCGTCAACGATCACGAGCCTCGCGCGTGGCCACACGCGCTTGAGGTCCCACGCCCATCCGATGGGGGCCTGAAAGTCAAAGCGCCCATTCACCATGATTCCGGGGATGCGGGCCAGAGCGCCGGCGTCGCGAAGCAGGAGCCCGTCCTCCAGCCACGCGTCGTGCCGGACGTAGTGGGTTACGATGCGCGCAAACGCCATCCTGAAAGCCGGATCGTTGAACCGCGGTGACAGCCCGTCGGAGGGAGGCCAAGCCGGCGTCGCGGATTCCCACGTGCACCACGCGAGGGCGGCTTGATGGCGAACCGCGGGGTCGGGATCGTGCAGCATCCGATGGTACGCCTCGACGACATCGCCATCCCGTTCGGCAGCGGGAACACCAGCGCGCAAACGCTCCCACTGCTCCGGGAATAAGATCGCCACGCCGCCGCGGAATAGCCAGTCAAACTCCTTGCGCCGTCCGGTCGTGACTCCCCACAAGACGATCTCCGTGACGCGTTCAGGATACTTTTCGGCATAGGCGAGCGCCAGCGTGCTGCCCCAGGATCCGCCGAGCAGCAACCATCGGTCGATCGCGAGGCTTTTGCGCAATAATTCAATGTCCGCGATGAGGTTTGAGGTGTTGTTGCTCGCCAGGTCCGTATCAAGTGCGCTGGCGTGCGGCGTGCTCCGCCCGCATCCCCGTTGATCGAACAGCACAAGGCGATAGGCGTTCGGATCGAACAGCCTGCGATGCCACTTCGTGCATCCCGAACCGGGACCGCCGTGCAGGACGACGGCGGGCTTACCCCGCGGATTGCCGCAGGTCTCCGAGTACACGAGGTTACCGTCGCCAACCTCCAACCGGCCATGCTCGTAAGGTGCGATCTCTGGATACAGAGCTGTCATGATGGATTGACCGTGGACTTTCCGTTTCCCGTTGCCTGTATATTTGTCTGTGCCTCTCCTTGTCCAGGGCAGGAAAGGCGCCGTTACAGCTCGCGCGCGTCAGGCGCGCTCGCCGCCGTTCCCTCTGGAAGTAGGACCGGCGTCCCGCCGGTCGCGGCCCGCCGCCCGTGACCGGCGGGACGCCGGTCCTACTTCAGAAAGGCGCCGAGCCTTGCGAGCCAAGTGCCTTCTCGCGAACGCCCACGGCGCTGGCACGCAACCGCCGCAGAGTCTAAAATCAAACCATGGAACGAATCGAACTCACGCGCGACGTGGAAGCCGTACAGATTCCGGCCGGCATCAAGGCGACCCTCGAAAAAGGCTGCGAGGTCTTTCTCACCCAGTCGCTGGGCGGCACCTACACCGTGCAAGTGCCCGCCTACAACGGGCTCTACCGAATTGCGGGCAAGGACGCCGATTCGCTCGGCAAGTCCGCGCTGGAGAGCGACACGGCCGCGCCTGCGGCTGGCGGTGGCGACCTCGAAGCGGCGGTCTGGGAGCAGCTTCGCACCTGCTTCGATCCGGAGATCCCGGTCAATATCGTCGAGCTGGGATTGGTCTACGGGATGGAGATCGCGCCCGGCGCTGACGGCAAGCACAAGGTCGAGGTCAAGATGACGCTCACGGCGCAGGGCTGCGGGATGGGCGCGTCGATCGCGCTCGACGCACGCGCCAAGCTGCTCGCGCTGCCCGGCGTCGGCGAGGCCAACGTCGAGCTGGTATGGGAGCCGGCCTGGAACCCACAGATGATTTCCCCCGAAGGCCGCGCTCGCCTGGGAATCGACTAGATCGGGGCCAACGCGCGTTTCGGATACCGCCGCCCGGGTCAATGACTCCGGTCCCAGTCGGCAGCGCAGCTCAGGATGTTGATCGTCTGGCCGCGCGATACGGCCTGATACTTCTCCCAGAACGACTGGTCGATCAGGCGCAGCTCGTGCGCTTCGCGTCCGCGCCAGCGGCGATACGAGCCCGGGCCGCCGTTGTACGCTGCGTAGGCCGAGCGCGCCAAGTCATCGGGCTTGCCGGGACTCGTCGCGCCGCGCCTGGCCTCCAGATCGCCGAGCAGTTGGGCGAGAATCTCCATCCCGGCGCCTGCGTTATAGATGATGTCCCACTCCAGCCGCGGGATACTGTAGAAGCCGCGCCACACGTCCTTGTTGACCTGCATCAGGCCCAGGTCGTGCGTTGACGACTCCAAAAAGACGACTTTATTGCCTCGCAGGCGAAACTGGCGCCAACAGCTCTCCTGCCACGCGGCCGCCTTGACCAGCCGCGTGTAAAGCCCGCGATGCGGCGGGTCGATATCCGCCTGGTTCATCTCGCGCAGGCCGCCCAGTTGGATCAGTTGCTCGAGCTCGTCACGATATTGATCGGCGTTGCGATCGCTGACCACCACTCGCTTGAGCTTTCCGCCCAGCTCCTGCAGTTTCCGCGTTACGTCCCCCGCCTGCGCCGATTGGGCCGCATCGGCAGGCGCGGGCGTCAGCGACCACTCCAGGAGCCGCAGCATCGAGCTCGGCCCGACTTCGTCGTCGCCATTATCGTTGTCATCACCGCCGTCGTCATCGCCGGGCGAAGCCTCCGGATTCGGTAAGCCCGCAGGCTCGCCGTTTGAGGCCGGCGGCGGCTGCGAGGTTCCGGTCGCAGCCGGCGCGGCCTTGGTAGCCGCGGCAGTCGCAGTAGAGGTGGCGATGGCGCCGCTCGCGATCGCGCTGGGAGTAGCGATCGCCGCCGGCGCCACTTCGGTCGGTCCGGCTTCGAGCGGCCCTTCGGATTCGAGCGGTTTTGTGATGCCGAAGAGCTTCTGCAGCTCGGGATCTTCGTCGAAGCTGAAGTTGAGCGGATCGCCGGTCGCCATCGGCGCCATGATATGCGCGAGCCGCCGCAAGTCATCCGCCGAGATGTGCATCCCGAGCGCGGGCGAAGCTTGGTCGAGCGCGAAAAGCGCGTCACCCGCGGAGATGAACCCCAAAAACTCCAGCGAGCGATCGCCCAGCGTGCCGCGGCCGGCGGCCGCACGGATAATCTCACCCAGCCGGTTCCATTCGTCGAGGAACAGGATTCGCACCGGATCGGGGCCGCCGCTCTCCGGATGGGCCAGCGCTTTCACCAGCCGGTAGCGGTTGTCGAGCAGGACCTCCAGCAAATCGGCGCGGAATTGCTTATCGCTGTTGACGCCGCCGAGCTGCTTGATCGCAAAGACGAGAAATGCGTCCCATTGATCAAGCTGGGTCTGAAAGGATGCGAGCTCGGCCGGCGTGAGCGGCGCGGCGCTGGCCCGGCGGTCGCGGTCGGAAAACTTGGCAGCGTGAGCTCGATCTTCGCGCGCACGCCGTCGTCCAATGCCTCGAGTTCGGGCGCGACGCGCAGGCTCGCCAGCGTCGTCTTGACCCGCTGTGCAACTTCCGGCGGGCAGGCGGCTTGGGCCAGATCGCTCAGTTGAGCCGTGATCGGATCGAGATCGAACTCAAAGGTTTCGATCCGCGGGATGAAGTATTGCTTGATAAGATCGAAGCCCTTGCCCGCGATCAGCGTTTTCTGATGCTGGTGGTCGAACAGGTTGATATCGGCCACCCGGAACTTGAGCAGATGGCCGGCGACGTAGGGCTCCGACTCGGCCTCGATTATTCCGTTCCATTCGATCGGGCTTAAGCATCGCGATCCCACCGCGACGCCGATACTGAGTGTGCCGTCGGTTTCGAGCTTGACCCGGCTGCCGGCGCGCGAGAACACCGGATGCTCGGCGTAGAGGTATTGGCAGAGGTCGGCGCCGTTCCAGAACTGCGCGCGGCCGTTGTCGGTGTAGACGCTGCGCTTGAGCGCCGCGCTGAGCGTGGCGTAATCGATTGTCAGCGGGACATCGACGGTGGGTTGCGCCATCGCCGCGCGCGCCGTTACCAGCACGACTAACAGGGCGATTGTGGTGATTACCTCTCGCATCGCGGGCTTCCGCGCGCAGAGGGCTACTCGACGCGCAGGACTATTTTGCCGAAGTGCTCGCTCGCCTGCATCATTTTATGCGCCGCCGCGGCCTCGGCGAGTGGAAAGACCTGATGGATCGGTGGCTTGATCTCGCCTCGCTCCAGCGCCTCGCCGAAGCGCTGGAGAAATGACGCGACGATCGCGGCCTTCTCAACCGCCGGGCGGCTGCGCAGGGTCGAGCCGAAAATCCGCAGATGGCGCCGGAGCACAGCGAGCAAGTTGATCTCGGTTTGCGCGCCCTTCATCAGGCCGATCAGCACCAAACGCCCGTCCTGCGCGAGCGCTTCGAGATTCTGCGCCAGATACGCGGCGCCGATACTATCGAGGATAACGTCGGCGCCGCGGCCGCTGGTCGCTTCGATCACCTTGGGCGCGAACGGCCCGGCGTTGTAATTGATCGCCACGTCGGCGCCCAGCCGCAGGCATTGCTCGCACTTGGCGTCGGTTCCGGCAGTCACGATCGAACGCATCCCGGCAAGCTTGAGCAGAGTTATCGAGGCGGTGCCGACGCCGCTTCCGCCGCCGTGAATCAGTGCACTCTCGCCGCGCTGGATATTGGCGAGCATGAAGAAGTTGAAGTACGCGGTCATGAAGACTTCCGGAATCGCGGCCGCCTCCTGGTCGCCGAGCGCCGCCGGGACGCGAATCGCGCAGCCGGCGTGCACCGCAACGAGCTCCCCATAGCCGCCACCGGCGAGCAACGCCATCGCGCGATCGCCGACGTGCCATCCCTTGACGGCAGGGCCGAGCGCGATCACTTCACCGGAACATTCGAGCCCGATGATTTCCGAGGCGCCCGGCGGCGGCGGATAGAACCCTTGCCGCTGCATCAGGTCGGCGCGATTCACGCCGGCGTAGCGAACCCGGATCAGGAGATCCTCGGGTCCTGCGATCGGATCGGGCGCAGCGCCGAGCTTGAGCACACTCTCGTCGCCCGGCTTATCGACGATGATCGCTTTCATGCCGTGAAACGATTTTGTCCGCACTAAGAGTCTGCGAATATTTTGGATGAATCGTTGGCGGAAGCAGCCACCCTCACCTGCACGGGCCGCACGCGGCCCGCGCCTCTTCTCCCGCAACTGAGCGGGAGAAGGTCTTCAGACCCTCGCCCGCTCCTTTGCGGGAGAGGACGCGGCGCGAAGCGACGCGGGTGAGGGTGCCTGCTGCTACCGCAGAATTCACGACTCCGAGTACGAGCGAGAGCCCGCGCACCGCTCGATACTCAGTACTTGTTGACGACCGTTACGCCGATGTTCTCGAAGTTGGTCATCGCAGCCAGCGTGTCGGATACTTTCTCCAGCGGTATGGTCGAAGTGACCATGGCCTTGGGCGTGAGCTTGCGCGACTCGACCATCTGCAGCATCGAGGGATAGTGCGAGCTCTGCATCCCGAACGTGCCGATCATCTGGAGCTCGAAGAGCACGATCCGATCGATCGGCATCGAGATTTCGCCCTTCTCGGCCGAGGTCGTGAGCCCGACCTGCAGATGTCGCCCCTGCTTGCGCAGGCTCATGATCGAATTGCGGCAGGTGGCCGCGACTCCGAGCGCGTCGACCGCGACGTGCGCCCCGCCCCGCGTGACATCCATGATCGCGCCGACCGGATCGGTCTTCTTGGCGTTGACGACGTGCGTCGCGCCGACTTTTTTGGCCAGCTCCAGCTTGCGATCGTCCAGGTCGACTCCAATCACGTTGGCGCCGACCGCCGCCGCGATGTGAATCGCCGACAGCCCGATCCCGCCGCATCCGTGCACCGCGACCCATTCGCCCGCCTTGACCTGGGCGCGGTCGACGATGCCGTGGAACGAGGTCATGAACCGGCAGCCCATCGAGGCCGCCTCGACAAAGTCGATATCCCCGGGCAGCGGCACCGTGTTGAAGTCCGCGAACGGCACCGCGACCAGCCGGCCATAGCCTCCCCAATAGGCAAAGCCGGGCGCCAGCGGCGTGTTGCAGATATTCGAATAGCCGTTGCGGCAGAATTCGCAGGTGCCTTCGCCCTGGCTGAACGGCACCACCACGCGATCGCCCTTCTTGACGTTCTGAACCTCTTTGCCGACCTCTTCGATCACGCCGGCGAACTCGTGACCAAGAACGTGCGGCAGCGGAAATGCGATCCCGAGCCAGCTCCAGTCGCCCATCCAGGCGTGCCAGTCGGAACGGCAGATACCGTTGGCCTCGACCCGCACAATCGCGCCATTGGGCGCACATTGCGGATCGGGCATATTCCTCACCACCAGCGGCTTGCGGAGTTCCTCCAGTACGGCGGCTCTCATTTGCGTAACCTCCTGATTCGAGCCCGCGCTCGGCGGGCGATAAATGCGATGCGGTAACGTTTCCTAATAGCGCCTCGCTGAGATTGGGGCAATCGCATCTCAAGCGGCGACTTCGCACCCGGTCCCGCTTGCATAAAGTCGGGGTTGGTCTACTGTTTGGCGAATGCCGGAGACAATCCAGCTCTATCGCGTCTTGTTCGCCGCCCCGTCGGACGTCACCGCAGAGCTTTCTATCACGCGCAGGTTGATCGAAGATTGGAACGTTCAGCACGGTCAGACCGCAAGCAGGCGGCTGGAGCTGACAAGCTGGAAGACACATTCTTACCCAGCCGCGGGTAAACGGCCCCAGGCCCTGATCAATCGTCAATTCGCGGACAGGGCTGACATTTTGATCGCAATATTCTGGAGAAAGTTCGGCAGCCCGACTGGCAAGGCTGCTTCCGGAACGGAGGAAGAGATCAAGCGCGCATTGAGAAAACGTAAGCCCGTGATGGTATACTTCTCACTACGGTTTCACAGGAAGCGGAGCCCGAGCGAGCAGCGAGAAAAGGCCCGCGTTGAGGGCTTCAAGCGCCGATTCGGACAGAGCGCACTGTACGGCACATACAATAACTTGACGGAGTTCGAGAAGGCCGTGAGAAAGGATTTGGCCTTGGTTATGGGCGAGACCGCCGGGGCCGAGCGCGCGCCGGCGAGAGGCGGTGCGCGCAAAGAGCTAACCAAGAGCGTCTATGAGACTCGGGGACTCACAGTTCTATGAAAGTGCGTAGATCGGTCCGAATCGAAAAGAGCAGCGGTGATGCCGCAAAGGCCATGGTTGAGCACACCACCAATGTTCGTCGGACAGACCGGCCAATGCGGCCAACAGGCTATCCCGCTGGCTCAATCGGCGGCGACGTATCGCGGCGCAATTACATAGAGTATCTGGCCGAGCGATACAATCAGTTTCGTCGGCCAGGTTTCGGCTTCGGGCCCTCCAACGCCAACTTCAGCTACGCATCGATCTTCGAGAGCATCGAGCGCAAATTCAAAGCACCTACGTACTTCATCCCGCGGTCACGGTTCGAGGAATTAGTCGATTTCCTGGGGGGCCGCATCAACAGCACAGTCTCAGGTCGCCGGAGCCGCGCACGTGGGCTTCCTAACTACCTCTCCTTCGAGGAATTTACGGTCGAGCAAGCTGGCAACGGGGCCGCGAAGAAGGACTGACCTGCAAAGGCCGTCATGAGCCGAATCGAGGAGCGATACCGCGCGGCGACGCCCAAGTCCGCGCGACGCGCCGAGCGCGCTGAGGCGGTGATGCCGGGTGGGGACACGCGCTCGACCACTTACCATCGGCCCTACCCGCTCACGATCGCGCGCGGCGCGGGCGCGTTGCTGTGGGACGCCGACGGCAATCGCTATATCGACCTGCTCGGCAACTACACCAGCCTCGTTCACGGCAACGCCTACCCGCCGATTTGCGAAGCGATCGCGGCCGCCGTGCGCCTCGGCACCGCATGGCCGGCGCGATCGGACGCCCAGACCGAGCTGGCGGAGCTGATCTGCGCGCGCGTCGCGTCGATCGATCGCGTGCGTTTTTGCAATTCCGGAACCGAGGCCGGGATGCTCGCCGTGCAGGTGGCGCGCCGCCTCACCGGCCGCAAGCTGATCCTGATGGCGCGTTACGGTTATCACGGCTCTTATGATGACCTCGAAGTCGGCCTCGCCGGTCACGACGGCGAACGCACGCTGCTGGCCGATTACGGAGACGCCGTGGCCTTCGCGCGAATCCTGGCCGAGCGCGGTCATGAGATCGCCGCGGTCTTTCTGGAACCGGTGATGGGCTCGGCGGGAATCGTCACGCCGCCGGAAGGTTTTCTGCAACACGTGGCCAACGCCGCGCGCGTGGCTGGGTCGCTGTTCGTAATCGATGAGGTAATCACCCTCCGGCTCGCGACCGGCGGCGCACAGGCGCTCGCCGGCGTGCGCCCGGACCTCACGATGATGGGCAAGATAATCGGCGGCGGCCTGCCGGTCGGCGCGCTCGGCGGGACCGAAGAGGTGATGGCGGCGTTCGATCCGCGCGGACGCACGCCCCTATGGCATGCCGGCACGTTCAACGGCAACCCGCTCACCTGTAGCGCCGGCGCGGTCTCGCTACGCGAGCTGACGGCCGAGCGCATCGCCACGATGGAACGGCAGGCCGGGCGCCTCGCGACCGAGATGGCGCATGCGGCGGAAAAATCCGGCCTGCCGTTCTCGGCCCGCCAGGCCGGCTCGCTGCTCAACATTTTCTTTATGCAGGAACCGCCGCCGGCCACGATCGCGCGCGCCGACTCGCGCACGATCCGGATGTTCCATCTGGCGGCGCTCAACCGCGGTTTGTTCATCGCGCCGCGCGGTCTGATCGCATTCTCGACCGTGATCGACGATCAGTTGACGGCCGAGATTTGTGATCGCGCCGCCTCGGCAATCGCGGATGTCGCGCAGGAGGCCGACCCCGGCGCGGCCCCTACGCGCGCGCGATAAAAATCCCGGCGTCCTTGCTGACTTTGATCGAGCCGTGCGCCGCGATCTCGGCGTCGAGAAAGCTGCGCAGCGCGGCCTTGCTCTGCTCCGGCGCGGATGAGTGCAGCATCGTGGAATTCAGGTAGTCCATCACCGGCTGCGCCTCGGTGATGACCAGCGAATCGGGATATCTTTCCAACCCCACTTTCGGAAAGCTCGCGCCTATCAGTTCGCCGCCGTTTTCTAGCCCGAAACGAAGACCCGACCGGGACAGGCCGTTGCCCAGAAATCGCGACACGATCGCGTCGAGTTCCGGCAGATTAGCCTGGCTGAACGTCGCCGCATAGCAGGCGCCGGTAGGGACGATTACGCGCCGCAACTCCGCAATCGCGCGCGGGATATCCGGCACGTGATAGAGCATGTGATTCGCGATCACCGCGTCGAAGCTGGCGTCGGCAAACGGCAGCGCCTGCGCGTCGGCCTGCGTCAGCGCGAACGGCCGCCCGATTCGCGCCACGCCGGCGCGCACTTCAGCGGCCATCCCGAACGAGAAATCCGACAGCACGATCCGCCATCCGCGCGGGACCCGCCCGGCATTGCGGAGCCATAGCTGCGCGGTGCCCGTACCGATTTCCAGCACGCGCGCGTCATCGCGCAGCGCGATTTTGTCGAAGATCCAACGGAACATCCCGTAGCGATTGGTGCTGAACCGCGCGTGCAGCCGGATCCGCGCGTCGAGGTTCGAGCCGTCTTTATACTGCGCCCGGAGCAACTGGGCCGAAGTCGTCATCGCCAACACCTGCCTTGGATTTACACTAACACGCCGCCGCCGAGCGCAATCAATCTCCGACGCCTCATCACGCGTGGCCGTGGCGCAACACTTTGCCCGGCAGCGCGCCCGCCGGATCGACCACGTCGCGGCCATCTTGCCGGACCACCACGCCGTTGACGATCACCGCGTCGATCCCGATCGCGTCGGCCACCAGGCGGTCGGCGCCGGCGGGCAAATCGTTGACCCGGCGCAGCGGGCCGGCCGCGACGGTCGCCGGATCGAAGATCGTCACGTCGGCAGCCATCCCGGTAAGAAGCCGACCGCGATCGCTGATTCCGAACACCTCCGCGGGCCGCGCCGTCAGCATCCAGATTGCGCGCTCGATCGGCATCGCATTCTTCTCGCGTACCCATCGCCCGAGCAGATAGGTCGAGAAGCAGGCGTCGCAGAGCTGGCTGGCATGTGCGCCCGCGTCGGAGAGCCCCAGCACCACGCCGGGCGCGTTGAGCAGTTCCGCGACCTCGTCTTCATCGTTGTTCAACACCGACATCCGAAAGCGCGCCGTCAGCTCCGAGGCGAGCGACAGATCGAGCGCCAGCTCTATCGGGTCGAGGCCGCGCTCGCGCGCCACCTCCGCCAGCGCGCGCTCCTCGAGCGCCGGCTCGGTCGGACAATACGATATCCAGGTGCGGTCCCATCGGCTCGCCAACACCCCGGTCCCGCTCCATGCGCTCCGCATGAGCGCACGGCGGAACTCCGGGTCGCGATAGATCTTTTTCTTGCCCTCGAAGTCGGCGGCCGAGACCGGCGTGAACAATGGCATGCTCTCAAAGATAAACGGTTCCTTTAAGTTGAACTCGAAGTTGAGCGGACGGCAGGCGACCTGCGGAATCACGCGAGCGCCGTCGCGGCAGGCTTCGCGATTGCGCTCCAGGAGTAGGCGATGGCTCCCCGGACCCATCATCCCGGCCAGCAGCGCGGTCCAGGTGACGGGCCGTCCGGTCGCACGCGAGATTTCCGCGAACTCGTTGAAGAACATTTCGCGCCCGACGGTGGCCTGCATGATTCCACGGCCGGCCTCGCCCAGCGCGCCGGCCAGCGCCTTGATCTCGGCCAGGGCGGCGGCGCGGCTGGGCACCGGCTTGCCGCCGTAGCCGACGTGCGTGTTCGATTTCGAGGTGGCGAAGCCGAGCGCGCCGGCTTCGATCGCCTCGCGCACGATCGTGCGCATCACCGCGATCTCCGCTTCGGTCGCGGGCCGCTGGTTGGCTTCCTCGCCCATCACGTACAGCCGCACCGGAGTATGGCCGACCATCGCGGCCGCGTTGATCACGGTCCCGCGCCGCTCGACGGTGTCGAGGTATTGCGCAAAGGTCTCAAATGGCCAGTCGTAGCCCAGCCCGCTTTCGAGCGCTTCCAGGCTCATCCCTTCGACTTTCTCCAGCGTGCGCATGATGAGCCCGCGATGCTCGCTGCGGGTCGGCGCGACGCCGAATCCGCAATTGCCCATCACCACGGTCGTCACGCCATGCCAGGGCGAGATCGTCATCATCCGATCCCACATCACCTGCGCGTCGTAATGGGTATGGATATCGACAAAGCCGGGCGCGACCACTCGCCCCCCGGCGTCGATCGTGCGCGCCGCGGCGCCGTCGGCCCTGCCGAGCGCGGCGATTTTGCCGTCGCGAATTCCGACTTCGCCGGCGAAAGCCGGCTGCCCGGTCCCGTCGATTATCGAACCGCCCGTGATCTTCAGATCGTATTCCATCGGCGTTCCTCCGCGGAGCCGGCGCGCTCGGCCAGCGTCTAACGTTTAGCGAACCGCGCCACTCATCGCAAAGCCGCCTATCACCGGTCGTTCGCGCGATAGTCAAGCGCGAGCATCTGGTGTAAGAATTCTCCTTGCAGGCAACCTAACGGCCGTTAAGGAGTCGAGCGATGGAACGCGTGACATCCAAGCCGATCATCTCAGCCGATTCTCACATCACCGAGCCGCCCGGCACGTACGTCGATCGGATCGACCACAAGTACAAAGACATCGCGCCGCACATGGTCCGTGACGACAAGCTCGGCGACATGTTCGTGATCCAGGGGCTGTCGCGCCCGGTGATGATGGGGCTGGTGGCGGCGGCGGGAAAATCGGCCAAGGAGCTGGCGGCCTTCGGTGTGAAGTTCGAGGACATGCATCGCGGCGGATGGGACCCCGAAGCGCGGCTGGCCGACCAGGACCGCGACGGCGTGTTCGCCGAGGTGATCTACCCGACCGTCGGGATGCTGCTGTGCAATCACAAGGACTTCGACTACAAGAAGGCCTGCTTCGATGCCTACAACCTCTGGATCGCCGAGTACTGCGCGGCCCATCCCGATCGCCTGATCGGCGCGGGACAGACTGCGATGCGATCGGTCGATGAGGGTATCGCCGACTTGCGCAAGATCAAGGAGCTGGGCCTGCGCGGCGTCATGATGCCGGGGAATCCGAAACTCGAAGACTATGACAGCAAGATTTACGATCCGCTGTGGGAAGCCGCGATCGATCTCGAATTGCCGCTGAGCTTCCATATCCTGACCACGCGCGAGGAAACCCTCGTGCCGACCCGCGGCCCGAAACTCAACGGCTTCCTTTCGATTATCCGCGGATGCCAGGACATCATCGGGACGTTCGTGCTCGGCGGCGTCTTCGAGCGCCATCCGAAGCTCAAAGTGGTCTGCGTCGAGGCCGACGCCGGCTGGGTGCCCCACTACATGTATCGGATGGACCACGCCTACGATCGCCATCGCTACTGGCTGCCGACCGGCACGCTCTCGAAGATGCCCAGTGAGTATTTCCGCGAGAACATCTACACCACTTTTCAGGACGATTGGGTCGCCTTCCAGATGAAGGACCTGTGCAACATCCGCCGCCTGATGTGGGCCAACGACTTCCCGCACAGCGACTCGACCTGGCCGTGGTCGCAGGAGGTGCTGCGCAAACACACCACCGGCCTCTCGGAAGCGGAGCGCAACTTGATCCTGCACGACAACGTAGCGGAGTTGTATCGCCTCGCGGTCTAGCCGCCGCCGCCAACTCCTGCCTCTCCCCCGCGCCGGTGGCGATGGCCGGAGCGCTCTGCATAACCCGAAGAAAGAGAATCGCTCCGCGTAGATTCCTCTCTCCGAAGACTCCGTTCGGAATGACAGCATAAGAATCTTCGCTCCCTACCTGTCATATATGGACCCAGCCCCGATGCAAGGCTGTCTGTTGTCTGAAGTGATGGGATGGGCGGTTGCGGCCATATATTCGGCTTCTTTAGTGGGCGCGGCGAAACAGCCCGAGCCATGATGGGGAGCCGCGCACCTGGAGCTCATCATCCCGGCGGCCTCTTTTGGGGCCGTGACAAATAGCAGCATTGCCAGGTGCCGGTGTGACCGTTTTGCCATCAGCATCGATACAACAGCCTTCGCAACTCGTTAGGGGGAACCCTATCGGCGCTTAGTTGCGCCGGGTTTTAGTTTTTGCCTTTAAGCATTTTTCGACCCGCCCTTCATTTGAAGTGCGGGCGGGCGAAAAATGCTTTCTGCTCCGATTGGCGGGGTGGGCGCTCTGCACGGCGAAGGCCAGCGGTCTTTTCGCTGGCCGAACAGTGCGCGCGGCGGCGGGGTCTGCTGGCTGGCGATGGGCCTGCCCCGGACAGTAGTCCTCACCATAGCGCAGGATCGCCCAGGCTACCCGGGCGTTCTTGTTGGCCAACGCCACTGCGGCGACGTTGTGGCAACTGTTCTCCCTGAGGCGATTAAGCCAAACGCTGCGGGGGTTGGTACGGCGGCGAGCGGCGTAGACCGCCGCGCGTCCGCCGTGGATCAGCAGCGTGCGCAGATAACGATTGCCGCGCTTGGTGATGCCGAGCATCACGGTCTTGTCCCCGGTATTGCTGTGGCCTGGCACCAGGCCCAGATAGGCACTGAAGTGACGCCCGTTTTTGAACTCGCGGCCGTCGCCGATCGCCGCCACCAGTGCAGTTGCGCTGAGCGGGCCGATGCCCTCGACCTTGAGCATCCGCCGGCAGCGTTCATCCTGCCTACAAAACTCGCCGATCCGGCGATCGTAGGTGTTGACCCGCTGGGCGAGGTAGTTGAAGCGCTCGAACTGCTCGGCGACCACGGTCTTGAGCACTGCGGTGATGCGCTCGTCGTTGCTCGCCAGCAGTTCTGGCACCGTGCGCCTGAGCGCCGCCGCGCCCTTGCCCATCACCAGCCCGTACTCGTGCAACAGCCCGCGGATCTGATTGGATAGCGCGGTCAGCTCGCGCAGCAAAAGCGCGCGGGTGCGATGCAGCGCTTGCAGGTCCTGCTGCGGCTTGCTCTTGGGCTGCACGAAGCGCATCGAGCGCCGGCTCATGGCCTCACAGATCGCGGCCGCGTCGTGGCGATTGTTCTTGTTGCCCTCGACGTAAGGCTTGACCTTGTGCGCCGACACCAGCCGCACCGTATGTCCCAGCTGGCTGATCTCGCGATGCCAGTAATGGGCGCCGCCGCAAGCTTCCATGCCGACCTCGCAGGGCTTGAGCTGGGCAAAAAACTCGAGCAAGCGCTCGCGTTTGAGCGTTCTGCGCAGCACCACCCGACCGCGCCGATCTACGCCGTGGAGCTCGAACAACTGCTTTGCGATATCCATTCCGATTCTTGTAATCTGCATGACGGACCCTCCCGTAGTTCGTTCTCGATGGTCGCGTACCATCGCTGGCTCATTATGAAGCCGTTGAACACGGGCTGGGTCCATCCCATCATCCCGAGCGCAGGCTGCCGGAGGGATGGATCTACGCGGAGCGGTTCTTCTCCCGCCGCTTCCGCTACCCGACGCGTTTGATCACCATCCGGGGTGCGCTATATTTTTTTTCGATGCGAAAGGTTTCCCGAACCACGCTCGCAATCGCGATGATCGTTCTTCTCGTCGCTCCCGCGTCTGCCCTGACCTTGGAAGAGCTGATCAACAACAAGCCCGCCGCCCCCGGTTTCAACGTCATCCATGTGGATGACCTGGTTCAGCTCATGCACGACCGGAGCGCGCATCTCTACATCTACGATGTGAATCCGGTCGATGATCGCGCGCAAATGGGCAGCATCCCCGGCGCTGAGCTGCTGCCATCGTATATCTACGATGCCAGCGCGATATTGCCGCCCCGCAAAGACGCCACGCTGGTCTTCTACTGCCGCAACGAAGCGTGCAAGGCCTCGGATATAGCCGCCAATCGAGCGCTCCTGGCCGGCTACACCGATGTAGACGTGATGGTCAACGGAATCGAGGGCTGGATAAAGGCCGGGATGCGCACCGAGCAGTGAACTGACCCGCGATGACGGCGACCCGTAGTGGTCGAGTTCGGTTCTGCGATTGCCAGGGGGCCTTCGCTTCCGAGTGCGGCGAACGCATGTGGTGTGAGATTCTTCGCTGCGCAGACTCCGCTCAGAATGACGTCAAATGATATCGTTCGGTAGGTTTCCGAGCATGCGCGTCAGCTTGAATTCGTCGGCCAAGCGAAAATAGATGGAGAGCCCCATCCAACGTCATTCTGAGCGCAGCGAAGAATCTCACACCACCCACCTTCGCCGCGCTCCATGCGCAGGAGCCTTCGGCTGGCGATCGCAGAACCAAACTTGACCACTACCGCGCGACGCTCGTTTTGATCGCCCCGGCGCGGCGCGATAGAATCTGCCTATGAAGACCAGCATCCGATCTGCGTTGGCAATCGCTGCGCTGTTGATGGTTGCCCGCCCTACCCTGGCGCTCGATTTCCAATCGCTGTTCGGCAATCCAGAGCCCGAAAAATTCAACCTCATCCATGCGCAGGATTTGGATCGCCTGATGAAGGATCCGAACGCGCATCTGCATGTCTTCGAACGTCAACCCAGTCGACGTTCGCGAATCGACCGGCACCATCCCCGGCGCGGTCCTGCTGCCGGGCACGAAGTACGACGTGGCCCAGGAGCTGCCGCCCGACAAGAACTCCAAGCTCGTCTTCTACTGCCATGACGTTCACTGAATGGCGTCGCATGAGGCCGCCCGGCGGGCGGTCAAGGCCGGCTATACTGACGTGAGCGTGATGGTCAACGGGATCACAGGTTGGAGGGATGCCGGGATGCGCACGGTCCCGGTGAACTGAAAGCTCCCTTGCGCGCCGACTCGAGCCACCAGCCAGCGCGCTGACCGATCGGCGCGCTGCGGTATTTTCCTCGCTCCATAACCAACTGATACGATTCACCTGCTGGTACGATTTCACTTTGCAGGCGAAACGAGCGTTCCGATTTGCGTTGCGGTTCGCGAGCGAAGGCGCAAGTGCTCAATTTTCCCGAAGGCAGGCCGGTGCTGAACAACCGGCGCGAATCGATTCCGGTGCTCGCGCGCGCGCTGGGTTCGCTCGTCCTCGCTCTGGCCGCTTCGTCAGCGCCGTCTGGATGCTCGCGCGGTGATAGCGGCGCCAATTTCGGCAAGGAAGCCGTGCCGGTGACCGCCGCGGTCGCGGTGCAGGAGCCGGTGCCCACCGAGCTTCACGAAATCGGCACCGTCGAAGCCTTCTCGACGGTCTCGGTCAAGTCGAAAGTCGAGGGCGAGCTGACCGAAGTCCACTTCGGCGAAGGCCAGGACGTAAAAGCGGGCGACCTGCTCTTCATTATCGATCCGCGGCCGTTCCAGGCCGAGCTCGACCGGGCCGGGGCCAATCTCGACAGCGACTTCGCCAAGCTCAAGCAAGCCCGGGCCGAGGAGCGGCGATGGTCGTACATGCTCGCGAAGGGTATCGGCTCGGCGGAGCGATACGATCAGGCGCGCGCCGATGCCGATTCGCTGGAGGCCAGTGTCGTCGCGGACAAGGCCGCGCTCCGCACCGCGCAACTGAACCTCGACTACTGCAAAATCACCTCGCCGATCGATGGGCGCACCGGCAATCTGATGCTCCATCAAGGCAATCTGGTCAAGGCCGACGCTGACACGGCGCTGGTGGTGATCAATCAGATCAAGCCGATTTACGTCGATTTTTCGGTGCCTGAACGCGAGCTGGCCGCGATCCGCCAGGCCGCGCAGGCCGGCCAGCTTCAGGTCGTCGCGCAAGTTCCCGGCCGCGAGGAACCCGCGCGCGGCGTGCTCAGCTTTATCGACAACCAGGTCGAACAAGACCACCGGCACCATCGAGCTCAAGGGCAAATTCACCAACCAGGACTTGAGCCTCTGGCCGGGTCAGTTCGCGAACGTGGCGCTGCGATTGGGCGAACGGCCCGACGCGATCCTGGTGCCTTCGCAAGCCGTCGAGACCGGCCAGGAAGGCCAGTATCTTTATGTAATCGGATCGGATCTCAAGGTAGAGATGCGGCATGTGGTCGCCAGCGACACTATCGACGGCAAGACTGTTATCGAGCGCGGCCTGCGGCCCGGCGAGCGCGTGGTCACCGACGGCCAGCTCCGCCTGATTCCCGGCGTAAGCGTGACGATCAAGCCGGCCGCGGCCCCCAGCGGTATCGCGTCATGAACCTGTCCGAGAGCTTCATCCGCCGGCGCGTGATGACCACACTGCTGTCGGCGGCGCTGATTATCTTCGGCGCTTTCGCCTACCGCTACCTGCCGGTCAGCGATCTGCCCAACGTCGATTTCCCGACTATCGTGGTGGGCGCATCGCTGCCCGGCGCGAGCCCCGAAACGATGGGTTCGGCGGTGGCGCTGCCGCTCGAGCGCCAGTTCTCGACTATCGCGGGCCTCGATCAGATGACCTCGACCAGTATCCAGGGGAGCACCCAGATCGCGCTCCAGTTCCATCTCACCCGCAATCTCGACGCGGCGGCGCAGGACGTGCAGGCCGCGATCGCCGCGACCTTGTCGCGCCTGCCGCTGGGGATGCCGAGCCCGCCCGCGTACCAGAAGGTCAATCCGGCCGACCAGCCGATTCTCTACCTGTCGCTCAGCTCCAACACACTGCCGCTCTCCCAGGTCAACGAATACGCCGAGACCTACCTGGCCGAAAGGATCTCGATGATCAGCGGCGTGGCGCAAGTGCAGGTCTACGGCTCGCAGAAATACGCGGTGCGAATCCAGCTCGATCCCAAAGCGCTCGCCTCGCGCGGGATCGGAATCGACGAAGTGGCGCAATCCGTGACCGACGCGAACGTCAACCTGCCGACCGGCACGCTCTACGGCGCCCATCGCGCGTTCACCGTGCAAGCCAACGGCCAATTGATGAACGCGGCCGCATACCGGCCGATGATCGTCGCCTACCGCGGCGGCGCGCCGGTCCGGCTGAGCGATCTTGGCAGCGTGCTCGACAGCGTGCAGAGCGACAAGGTCGCCGGCTGGTACAACGACCAGCGCGCCGTCGTGCTCGCCATCCAGCGCCAGCCGGGAACCAACACGGTTGAAGTCGTGGACGCAGTCCGCGCTCTGCTGCCCGGTTTTCGCGACCAGCTACCCGCGGCCGTCACGCTCAAGGCGCTGTACGATCGCTCCGAAACCATCCGCGCCTCGGTCAATGACGTGCAGTTCACGCTGCTGCTGACCGTGGCGCTGGTCGTGATGGTGATCTTCATCTTCCTGCGCAATCTTTCCGCCACCGTGATCCCGAGCCTGGCGCTGCCGCTTTCGATTATCGGCACGTTCTCGGTGATGTACGAGCTGGGCTACAGCCTGGACAATCTCTCGCTGATGGCGATTACGCTCTCGGTCGGCTTCGTGGTGGACGACGCGATCGTGATGCTCGAGAACATCGTGCGCCACATGGAGATGGGCAAGGGCGCCTTCGAGGCCGCGCTGGAAGGCTCGCGCGAGATCGGCTTCACGATTCTTTCGATGACCTTCTCGCTGGCCGCGGTGTTCATCCCGGTGCTCTTCATGGGCGGCATCGTCGGGCGGCTGCTGCGCGAGTTCGCGGTCACGATCGCGGTGGCAATTCTGGTTTCGGGCTTCGTTTCGCTCAGTCTGACGCCGATGCTCTGCAGCCGTTTTCTGCGCCCTCCGCAAACCGAGCGCCACGGCCGTCTCTACCAGATGAGCGAGCGCTGGTTCGACGCGCTGCTGGGGGCTTACCGGAGCAGCCTGACCTTCGTGATGCGCCATCGGCCGGCCACGATGCTGGTTTCGCTGGCGATCCTAGGGGCGACGGTGTGGCTGTTCGAGGTGATCCCCAAGGGCTTTCTGCCCAGCGAAGACACCGGACAGCTCATGATATTCACCAAGGCCGAGCAGGGAATCTCGTACGACGCGATGGTGCGTCATCAGGAGACCCTGATGGACATCGTGTTGAAAGACCCCAACGTTGCCGAGTTCTTCTCGAGCGTCGGCAGTGGCGGGCCCGGCGGCGCGCCCAACACCGGAATTCTGTTCATGCATCTGGCGGCGCGCTCCAAGCGCCGGCTGAGCGCGGACCAGATCGCCAACGAGCTCCGGCCCAAGATCTCCGTGATTCCCGGCCTGATGGCCTTCATCTCGAACCCGCCGAGCATCCGGGTCGGCGCGCAGTTCACGCGCGCGTTGTACAGCGTGACGCTGCAGAGCACCGACACCGCGCAACTCTACCGCTACGCGCCGCAATTCGAGACCCAGATGCAGAAGATGGGCACCCTGCTCGACGTGGACAGCGATCTCCAGATCAGCAATCCGCAGGTCAACGTGGAGATCGATCGCGACAAGGCACATGCCCTGGGGGTCACGGCCCAGGCGATCGAGGACGCGCTCGACGACGCCTACGGAGCGCGCCAGATTTCGACCATCTACGCGCCCAACAACGAGTTCTGGGTGATCATGCAGGTCGAGCCGGCCTATCAGGGCGACCCGAACACGCTGCACATGCTCTACATCCATTCATCGAGCGGCAAGCTGGTGCCGCTCGATACGGTCGCGCGCCTCGTACCCACCGTCGGGCCACTCGCGGTCAACCATACCGGCCAGTTGCCATCGGTGACGATCTCTTTCAATGTCGCGCCGGGAGTCTCGCTGGCGCGGGCCTTCGCGGCGGTCACCAAGCTCGCCTCCAACACGATGCCGGCCTCGATCACCACCACCTTCCAGGGCACTGCGGCGGCCTTCGAGAGCTCTCTGTCCGGGCTCGGCATGCTACTCGTGATGGCGATTCTGGTCATCTACCTGGTGCTGGGAGTGCTGTACGAAAGCTTCATCCATCCCCTCACGATTCTGTCCGGCCTGCCTTCGGCCGGATTCGGCGCGCTGGTCACGCTGATGCTCTTCGGGATGCAACTGGATCTGTTCGGGTTCGTCGGCGTGATCATGCTGGTCGGCCTGGTGAAGAAAAACGCGATCATGATGATCGACTTCGCGCTCGACGCGCAGCGCACCGAAAACAAAAGCGCCGCCGACGCGATCTTCGAAGGCTGCATCATCCGCTTCCGGCCGATCATGATGACCACGATGGCCGCGCTGATGGGCACGCTGCCGATCGCGATCGGACTGGGCGAGGGCGCTGAATCGCGCCGCCCGCTCGGCGTCGCCGTGGTGGGCGGGCTATTCTTCTCGCAGTTTCTGACTCTCTACATCACGCCCGTGGTTTACACCTATCTCGATTCGCTCCAGCACTGGATGAGGGCGCGGCGACCGGCCGTGCTGCAGCCTGCGGCGCTGGCCACGCCGATCGCTGGCGGCAACGGTGGCCGCTCGGCGGCCGAGGCAGAGCGTGCGCAGGATGTCGAGCGCCTTCGCCGCGCCGCGTCGTAGCGCGAGGCCTCACTCGGGGTCTAGCGGAGTGGATCCGGTCGGGGAAGGGGTCGGGAGTCAGGCCGTATGCAATGGCGCTAGAACGGCGAGAAGACCAGGGCCACCAGGCTGTCCATGAATCTGAACGGGAGAAATATCGTCTTGTTGGTATCGTCGTAGACGGTCCCGCCTGCGTCTTCCGCCTTCTGAAGCAGCGTCCTTTTCCCGGTCTGCTCACTGACCTCCCTGTTGTAGTCGATTACGGAAACGTACTTGTCGCCGACCAGCACTTTCTGCGACCTGGCCAAGCCTTCGACCCCGTAATTCTTCTTCAGGACCGTCCATACGAACCTGAATGGAAATAGGGCCGTGTCCTTGGCGACACCGGGGGCGGCGCGTATCGCCCGCCCGACAACCGAGCCGGTAGGTGCCGGCTCACCCTGCTCGGCGAGAAGTTCAGTTTCGGCGAGATCCTCATCGGCCGAGGAGGCGGCCATAACCTCGGGCTGAGCAGCCGGGGGATCAATCTTCGGTGGATCGACCGAAGATTGATCCCCCGGATTTCCGCCAGCGGCGGAAGGGGCGTTCGCGGGCGGATCGGCCTTGGCGCTCTGGCCGGCGGCGGCCTGCGTGGTCGAGGATACAGGCTGGTGATCGGCCGTTGTGGCCTGTGCGGCAGAGGCGCCCCTCTGCCGGCTCGCGCATCCCGGCGCCGGCAGGAGCATACCCGCAATCATAAGGGCAACGAGCACCGCCCGGCGTTTCGTCGGGGCATTCCGGTTGGACTCCGAGTATCCGAGGGTGCCGGCGATACCGCTTGGGGCAAGGTATCCCACAGACTCAATGACGTGCCAAGGCTAGGCCAAATTCACCTTGGGCGGATAAACGGCCATGCTTTTGCACAGCCGATTTTGTACCATCACCGCATCAGGCGCAGGCCGCGGGCGCGTGCTGGTAGTGGTCAAGTTTGGTAGCGCGATTGTCGGTCGAGGGCGCGTGCGTCTGGCCGGCTGCGAAAGTGAGCGGTTTGGGATTCTTCACTGCGCAGACTCCGTTCAGAATGACGTCAAATGTTTTCACCTGCTGTCCGAGAAAACCCCATCCAACGTCATTCCGAGCGGAGCGAGGAATCTCACACCACCCACCTACGCCGCACCCGAGGGCGCAGGAGTCCTGCGTCGGCAATCGCAGAACCAGACTTGACCCTTACCCGCGAGCGGGCCGGCCGACTCCGATTCGGTCACGCATGAAAGCGACAACTCTCAAGACCAAGCCGGGCTTGAAGGCCGCACCGGATATAGCGGTGGCCGCTCCTTCAACTCTTCCCCGCGACCAGATTCTCCTCGCCGCGATTTTGCTGGTCACGATGCTCTTCTACCTCAAAGGCCTTGGCAACGGATTCGTCTCCGACGACCGATCGCTCATTATCGGCAATCAATCGCTACCGCATTGGTCGTTCTGGTGGAAGTCGCTGTTGAGGGACGAATATTGGTTCCACGACCCGGCCAATTTGCCCTGCAGCTCGCGCTACCGCCCCCTGCTTCTGATCTGGTTTTGGCTGAACTACCAACTGTTCGGGCTCAATCCGATCGGATGGCACGCCACGATGCTCGCAGCGCATCTGGGCGTTGTATGCCTGGTCTTCAAAGTGGCGGAGCGTTTGAGCGCACAGCCTTACGCAGCGCTGCTGGCGGCGCTGATGTTCGGTCTGCTTCCGGTCCACGCCGAAGCCGTCGTATGGCCGGCAGGATTCGGTCTCGTGATGGCGGCTGGCTTTGAGCTCGGGGCCTTTTACCTGCTGATGGGGAACGAGTTGACGCCCAGTAAGTGGGCGCTCGCGCTGGGACTCTATGCGGCCGCGCTCCTGAGTCACGAGACCGCGGTGGCGTTTCCGGGACTGGCCGCAGCCTATGTGTTCCTGCTCGATTCGAGCGGCCAACCGCCGTGGCGCGACCGGTTGCGCGGGGCTCTGGTACGCATGGCTCCGTTCGCCGGCGAAGTGGTGTTGTACCTGATCGCTCGGCGCCTGGTGCTGGGGTTTTTGACCAGCGACCCGAATGCCCCCACCAACGACGCAACCTTCGCCCAAGTGATGATGACGATGCCGCTGGTGCTCGCGACCTATCTGGAGTTGCTGGCGGTTCCGTGGCGGCCGGGGCCGCAGCATCGGGTGTTGTTCGTGACCACCCCGTCATCGCCCGATTTCTACCGGCCCGTGATCGTGCTGGCGGCGTTGGGACTCATTGCGCTCCTCGCGATCAGCCATGCTTCCCGCCGGCGGCTATACCTGTTTTGCATCGCATGGGCGCTGATTGCGCTCACGCCGGTGTTCTCGCTTAGCGCGTTGCTCAAGGACCAACTGGTCCACGACAACTATCTCTATCTTGCGTCGCTGGGATGGTGCGTGCTGATCGCGAACTGCGCGCTAAGTCTGACCCGCGGCTCGGAGCGGGCGCGGCGATGGATGTGGGGTGCAACCGCAGCGGCGATGGCGCTCTACGGCGCCGGGCTGTGGAACGTGCAGCGCTTCTGGCACGACGATCAAATCCTTTACACTCGATGCGCCCAAGTGTTCCCGGAAGCGGCGAGCCCCCATATACAACTGGCGATCATGGCTCAGCAGCGCGGCGATCTCGCTGGAGCCGAGCGCGAGCTCCAGACCGCGCTGCGGCTCGACCCGCACAACAGCGAGGCCATGTACCATATCGGCTTCGTTCACGCCAAAATGGGCCGGGTCAAGCAGGGTGCTGCGGAGACCGCGCAGGGGATGCTGGGGCGGATGTATTCGCATCAGAAGGTCGAGGGCTATATAGCAGTGGCCAGGCTCTACGATCAGGCTGGCGATGACGCCCGCAGCGACGCGGCGCTGAGGCAGGCGCAGTTGCTGCCGGGCGGCTCGCCGGGCACCGAACTGGCGCGCGCAGGTATCAGGCTTGCGCACGGCGACGCGGCATCCGCCGAGGCGATCGCCCGCGGCCTCACCATCCGCTACCCCGACGATCCTCGCGTCTGGTACGCGCTCGGCCTCGCCCTGGCGCCTCAGGGCCGCAACCAGGAGGCGCTCGTGGCCGACCAGCACGCGCTAGAGCTTGCTCCCAACGACCCCGAGCTCAACTACGTCGCGGCAGTTGCTCTTCACAAATTGGGCCGCGACCGCGAGGCCCTCGCGCGTTGCCAAACTGTTCTGGCCGAGGCGCCCGGCGACGCCCGGACGCGGGCCCTGATCGCCGAACTGCGGCCGGCGAGCGCGCCGGATCCAACGCTACGCTGAGACCCTGTCAATTTTTTAGTCGATGATTGGCGGAGGCAGCCACCCTAATCTGCACGGGCCGCAAGCGGCCCGCCGCCTCTCCCGCAAAAAGCGGGAGAAGGTTCTCAGACCCTCGCCCGCTTTGTTGCGGGAGAGGACGCGCACGCTGCGTGCGCGGGTGAGGGTGCCTGCTGCCACCGCAAGGCACAAATTCACAGACTCTGAGTGTTCGAATCGCACGGCGGGCCGCCGAGCTTACTTCTCCGCCCGCGCCGCGAACCCCTCCCTCGTCAGGCAGCACAGCCTGGAGTGCGTTCACTTGCAGTTACCGGCGTTTGACATCTCCGTCAGGTCCTGGATATAAGAAGTTAGCGAAGACGGGTTTCTCTCCCTTTCTAATCCGGACATAAGCGCGACATAAAGGGACCTGTCTGGGATTCTAAACCAGACGGCTGGGAGTCTATCTGCATCGGGGCCGGGGAAGCTGGCCAGATACGGTCGTCAACCAACCGCTCGCAAGAGTGCGATAAGGAGGACCGGCAACATGGCACAGGCGAAACACAAGGGTATTTGGGCGAATGCATGGGTTTCTGTCGCGGCGATCTTGGTCGTCGCACTCGCTGGCGTGGGCACCGCGCTAGCGCAAAACACCGCGTACGGCACTAACGCGTGCGGCTCGAGCGGGACATGCGGCACGGGCTCCTATAACAGCGCTTTTGGGATTGGCCCGCTTGTCAACAACACCACCGGCTCATTGAACGCCGCCATCGGAGCCTTAGCGCTTACGGGGAACACGTCGGGCTTCGACAACACCGCCACCGGGTACGGGGCGCTCGAGGTAAACTCTTCGGGCTATGGCAACACCGCGTACGGGACGCTCGCGCTATACCTCGTGAACACCGGCAACAACAACACCGCCACCGGGGGCGGGGCCCTCTATTCAAACTTAGGTTCCTCAAACACCGCCGACGGGGGTGGAGCGCTCTTTTTTAACACCACGGGCTCCCCCAACACTGCGGTGGGGCTCGACGCGCTCCGTTTCAACACCACGGGTTACGACAACAACGCGGTTGGCTATGAGGCGCTCTACAACAGCACCACGGGGGTTTACAACGTCGCCATGGGAGATTACGCGCTTTTAAGCAACACGAGCTACGACAACACCGCGGTTGGAGGCCTTGCGCTCGCCACCAGCACGGCCGCCCAGAACACCGCCGTGGGGTACGCGTCGATCTACAACGACGACCTGGGCACCAACGTGACCGCCCTGGGATACGAGGCGCTCCTCAACACCACGGGGAGCAACAACATCGGTATCGGTGCCTCCGGAGGTGCTAGCCTCACCTCCGGCAACTACAACATCAACATCGGCAACAATGGCAGCACCGTGCCGGCGGAATCCGACACCATCCGCATCGGCACGACAAGCGGCACGGGCGCCCAAACCGCCGCCTTCGTCGCCGGGATCTACGGCGAGAACCCGGGTGGCGGACTCGCGGTGTACGCTACTTCAAGTGGCCAGCTCTACGCCCCGTCGTCATCGGCCCGCTACAAGAGCGACATCCAGAGCATGGGCGATGCGAGCGCCAAACTGATGGCGTTGCGTCCGGTGACCTTCCGCTACAAAAAGGACGCTACCGGAACTCGCCAGTTCGGTCTGATCGCGGAGGAGGTCAAGCAGGTCTACCCGGAGATGGTGAGCTATCGACAGGACGGCAAGGTCGAGGGAGTGCGCTACGACCAGCTTCCCGCGATGCTGCTCAACGAAATGCAAAAGCAGGTCAAGCTGAATCAGCAAGAGGCCAAGCAGGTTGGGCGGCTCACGGTGCAGGTTGCCGCGGTCAAGGCCAGCGCCAAGCAGAAGGACGGGCAGATCGCGCTCCTGAAGCAGCAAATCGACGCCCTGAAGAAAAAGGACGCCCAAATCGATGCGCTGGCGGAGCGCATGAACGCGGTCGAGCGCCAGGTCCGAGCGGCGCGGCCGCAGCACCTGGCGAGCGCGATGAGGTAGGCTCGGACACCTCACTACCCCCGTGCCCGCATCGTTTTGAAGCACAAAGCCGGATGAGATCCCGATCTCATCCGGCTTTGTCATCCGATGACCAGCGGGACGCCGGTCCTACTTCTGGAAGCAGTAGCGCCGGCGTCTCCCGGTGATTTTCCGGCCGCCGTGCCGGCCCATGCTGCTAAACCCGCCCTACGCATGGCCACCTCCGCGGTGAAGGTCCGGCGCCGGCGGAGCCACTCCTCTCTCCGGCGCCGGTTTCTATCAGGTCAAATCAAGGGGTATACGAGATGCATCTTTCGAATGCGCCCTCGCCTACCGTAGGACAGTTCATTCCTCCGAGGCTGACAGATGCCGCGGAGGTCTGGCCTCCGCCGATGATGAAATTTCCGGCCAGAGCGCTCCACGGATAGACGCTTCCGTACCCAGCGCAGCCGGCGAACGGACCGGAGGTCGTGATCGTGCCGCCGACACCAGGTATCGAGCAGGTGCCCGTCCCGGCCCCGGTGCAGCAAGTGTTCGGCGTCTTGGCCTTAGTGCACTGGCTATTGAACGTGGGGGACAGAGCCGGGATATCCTGGGTCAAGGGGCCGCAAGTACCATCAAGCGCCACGACCGAGAAGGTGTTCGCGCTGAGGATGCACGGATTCATGGTTACGCCGTTGATCGTGCATTGCGTGTCAATGATGGTCATGCCGGCGCCGTTTAGTGTGACGCAGTCCGCCGTGATCGTCTCGTTCTCCTGCTTCGTCGTCAGGGGGAGAGTGATACTGACAGCGTGCAGCGGCGCCGTTACCGATGGCATCGGAGTGAGCGTGAGCGTCGTCTGGGTGGTGGGCAAGCTCACGATCTCCGCTTCGCAAACACTGGTGGCTTGCGCTACGCGCAGCCCCGCCAGCAAGCTGAATGCGAACGACAGCGCCATCACGCCGCCGAGAAGGGCCATCCTATAAATCGGGGTTTTGGTTTTCATTTTTTGTCTTCCTGCCTTGGCTTAGGCGTTACGCCTTCCGTTCCGCGCGCACGCAATTACTCGTTATGCGACAGGCACCCGAGCACGACACTGGTGCCCGCAGCCTTGCAGGGGGTGGTGTTCGGCGCCGGTGCCAAGGCCAGCGTCGCGGTGGTGATCAGGTTGGCGGATTTATTGCTGCCGAAGGGCAGCACGGCGAAGGTTGCCTGGCATCCGTCGAGCACGTCCTTGCCCTCGGAAGCGAATACGCCGGTGAAGTCGGTAAAGTTGATCGACATAGTGCCCGGCGAGGTGGCCGAGGTGGTCGGCGGCGGCGCGATAGTGCCGGTGAATTGACCGCCCTGAGCGCAAGGGGGCAAGGGAGTCGCGCCCGAGACCGTATTGAGGCCATTGCAGGCCCCGCTGACCTCGAACGAGAACACTCCATTGACCGAGTTGGTCTTGCCTTTCGCGGGGAATTTGGCCGCCGGATTCCCGGCCAGAAAGCCGAAATTCCAGTCCACATCGCCGTTGGGTATAACGGCCGTATCAGGGCTACTCGCGATCGTGCCATGACATTGCACGCTGGCGACGACTTGGATCGATGGTGCGATAGTGGGCGAGGCCTTCGCGGCCTTCGGCACCGGGGTGGCCTCGGGCGATCCGGCCGCCACGATAAGGATGGCCGCCATGATCGCAGACATCAGAAGGGGCGCGAACGCCGTCCTTCCGGCGAAAATTTTCCTGGTTACGTTACTCACCTTGGTCGTCCTCCATTCGGAGCCGGCTTGCAGTTCCCGTTACAGGCCGGCGGAAAAAGTCCTGTGCGCTGTTCATTGCGAGTTCGATACGCACTCGCTTATTCCCGTTATCGTCGGGCAGGTGGTCGGGCCAGGTCCGACGGGGGTGATCTCCATCGTGTACGCGCCGCCCTCCGACGCAACGGTATTGGCAATCGACGTTTCCGTGCAATTGACCAGCTCCATATTCGACGACGTCACTATACTGGAAACCGTGATTCCCGGAGTGTTGTTGGTCTTGCTGCAACCCGTGGTGTCCAGCGGCACAGCATTGCCCTCGGTCATCGTACTGACGACAAGGGGTGTCGAGCCGGTGGTGGCCTGGATCACCTGCGTGACCGTGGTGGTGGTCACGGCGCAATGCGGAGTGGTGCTCTTGAGGTTTATGACCACGTTGCCGAGCGAAAAGACCTCGCCCATCGGGATGTTCAGATCGGTGCTTGAAGTGATCTCGCCTTCGCACAGCACGGTCTCGTTGGCGATCGCGAACGCCAGACGCGGCGCGGCCAGCGTCATCAGCAACGCCGCCGATACGCCCAGCGCGGCCAGATTTCTCATCGAAACTTTGGTTTTCATTCCGGTTCTCCTGCCGTTGATGATGCCTTCGTAGGGTTCCTCCCGCGGGCCGCGCGGCTTAGTCATTGGTCGCGAGGCACGTGAAGACCAGCCGAGCGCCCGCGACCTTGCACATCGGGGGCGTAACTGCTCCCTTGCCGGTCGGCGTGGGCTCCTGGAAGATCAGCGCGTTGCCTGTGCTGCTGCCGGTGGGAACGCCGCTTTCTGCGTTGGGAACCCACACCGCCTGCGTCTTATTGGTGACCGGCTGGTCAAAGAAGGTCTCCTCGCATCCGTCGAACAGACCCGTGCCGGCTTTGGCGGGCGAAGGCGGATCGGAGTAGAGGAAAATCATGTTGCCGTTGACGTCGATAGTGCCCGTGAACGTCCCGCCCTGAATGCAGACCGGCTGAGAGCTGGTCGCGGTGGCGTTGGTGATTGGATTGAAGCCCGTGCAGGCTTGGTCGATAGTCATCAGGAACGAACCGGCTATCGCCTCGGCCTTTTTCGCCGTCCCGAGAGTTGCAGGAGTGCCGGTGGTAAACTTGATGGCCTCCTTGAAATTGCCCGGGGGCAGATTGGCTGTATCCGTATTCGTCCCAGCAGAAATAACTCCGTGACATTCGCCGCCCGCGCCCGCCGCATGCGCGAGGCTCGGGAGGGCCGCCGCGAGCAGGACCGCCGCCGCGATGGCGAACGCGCCCCGCGCACTCGACACCAATCTCTTAGACAGAAATCCCGTACCCACGTCGTGTCCTCCTGCTATGGAAATTAATCCGTGATATAATCTGATTTGGTCGGAATTGCAAAGGACTGAATTGCGTTTCATATGCCGATTCACGCTGCTCCCGCCGCAGACTCGGGACGCAGCACCGATCACGGGTGTTTCCAGGTTTCTTTTCAACAGAGGCCGGCCCTCGAATCACCGCCGCGATCGTGGTCTAAGAGACGCTCAGGAGGGGTCGGCTATTCAACGGCCGGCCTGGAGGTGAAATGCTCCTGCTATCCCTTTCATGGCGTCGTCCTCCGGCATTACATCTACCTGCTGGATTCGCTCAGGCTGGCCGCTCAAGCGCGCGCGCCGGCCGTCGCGCCCGCCCCCGCCGAACCGCTTCGCTTGCGCGGCCCGTGCCGGTCTGCTATCCGCTATCGCTTGAGTTTATTTCGGATCGAAAGGAGTGCTCGCCAAGTTGAGGCCGCCTTTCCAGTTGCGCACGAGCACCCCCACGAGCGCCCCGATGACGGCCGCGCTCGCTTGGCTCCTGATCCTCAGCGCGGCCCCCGGATGCAGCCTCATCCCCTCGCGGAGCTATTTTCCGCTGAGACAGGGGACGGAGTGGAAGTATCACAAATGGGAGGTCGGGGCGGACACGCTGACCGGCTCCGGCTTCGCACCCGTACAGTCGCGCATCGCTTCAGTCGTCAATCTCGCCCCCGACCAACTGGCTGACGGCAGGCGCGTGACACCCCGGTCGATCGACGACCCCGGTCACGGCGGGACTTACCGGGAATTCTACCTCGAGGACCAGCAAGGCATCGCGCATGTCGCCGAGCAGCTCGCCAGACAGAAGACGCCCCAAGTCAGCCCGCCCTCCTACGTCATCAAGTACCCGATCAAGGTGGGCGCCACCTGGGAGGAATCCACCTCGAGCTGGCTGCTGCTCAGGATACCGGTCCATCTCAAATACACGATCGAGAGCGTGGACGATACCGTATCCGTGCCCGCCGGGACCTTCCGCCATTGCGTGCGAATCGCGCTCCAGGGCCACGGCTCGAAGTACTTTATTGGAATGCCGATCGAGGCGACGGTGACCGAAGCTTACTGGCTTGCGCGCGGAGTCGGACTGGTTAGAAAGGTCCACAGCGAGAGCCTCCGCGGCCCATGGCGTCCTATGGGCGCGCGGACCATCGCCTTCGAGCTCCAATCGACCGGCGATTAGTGCCGTCCCAATTATTTGCGCCCAAGCTGGGCGGATCGAATGCGTTACACGTACGTGTTGATGAGCGAGCGATATGGGCGCATCGCCGCTACAATCTGGAGCAACAAGTTGGAACGGCACTGGCAGGGCGTAGAACCGCCGGCGCGCGCTCGGCCCTGGCCCACTCGCTCCGGCGGGCCGTTGGCGCCAAAAAAGCACGGCGGCTGAGAGCCTTGCCGCTCTCAGCCGCCGTTTCCGTTTGTCAGCCCTCGCGCCAGCTAGACGCTGCTACGCGGTTTACTGCCCAGTTCCCTGGCACCGAATGTTCATCGATAACCCGTTCAACGTACAACTACCCGTTAACGGGCCCTCGGTTACGTACGCGAAGTGGTCCAGGGCCTTGTTAGCCGTAAACTGAACCTGCTGCGAGCATCCGGTGAGGAGGGCGGCGTCGCCGGTGCCGCTGCCGTACGTGTAAACGCCCTGCCCGGCCGCCGCAGTGTCCGAAGCAAACTCGCATCCGAACGCGCTTGCGGAACATAAACCTGGGGTTTTGCTGGTGAGGAACGCCTTGAGCGTCTCGCAGTTGGTGGTGTTGCTCGGGCATGATTCGGTGTTGTTTATGATACAGATGTTCCCCTGGCAGGTGCCTGCGTTTGAGCCCGTGCAGCACTTGAGGGGCTTGCCTTTGGCCGTGCACTGCGAGTTGTCGGCCGAAGCGCTAAAGCTGACGGGTGAGCCGTTCGCCGTCAACGCCGTGGTATTACAGAAATTCGCCGTGTTCGCCGGAAATCCAGCAGGCAGACTACAGCCGCCGCTTGCGCCTACGGTCCCGGTATAATTCACCGTCGCGGAGCTACCATTCGCGAAATTGAGCGTAGTGATCCCCGCGCTTGTAACGCAGGGGTTGCCGGCCGTGTTTGTGGTGCAGATCCCGGTTTGACCGCCACCGGAAACGGGGCCTGCTAGAGCAGCCATGTGGATGTTGTTGGCGGAGTTGGAGGAGACTTCTCCGATGCAGTAGAATGAGTTTGCAAAGAGGGCTGGACACGCTGCCATTGCCCGGCTCGCTGTCAGACCTATCGACAGCAGAGCGGCCGAGAGGCAGAATGCTTTCAAAATTCTTTTGGTTCTCATTTCGTTATCTCCAGTTGTATAATCCGGAACGCACTAACTTGAGAATGCGTTTCTGGTATGCGTTTCTAATGGTTCTCGCACTCCAGGGTCAGCCCCACATTCGCCATCTCGGAGCTACTAGGGCAGCTCATCCCGGTGAGAGTCATGTTTGATGAAGTCGACTTCGAGTAGGGATAGACTTCCCAAGTTGAGGTACATCCCGCAAATGGATCCGAGCCCGATGGTGCCGGCTCTCCCCCTGCCGCCGCTCCCCCGACCGCGACCGGGACTTGGCCTACGTTGGTAGCCATCGCGCTTATTACTGCCGGCTGTTCCGGCACGGGGAAGGCGCCCTTGGTGATGGTGTAGTTACCGACCCAGTCCGTGGTCTCCCCGCACGGCTCGCTCATGGCGGTCGCTCCCTGGCCGTTCGAATCCAAGGATGTGCAAGGCGCATCGACCAGAAAGCCCGTAGTAAAGTAGACCGTCGCGCTTGACGACTCCGAAAACGGCGCGATATCTGTTGTGGTACGCTGCTCAAAGGCCCCGATCACCACCACGTCTCCGTCCGGCAGGGCGGTGGTTCCGGAGCCAGTAAGGCTCCCAACGCACACCATACTGGCGAGAAGGGGGACGGTCGTTGAGAGGCTGGCGGCGCCCGCAGTCGTCGGCGCCATGACCGCGATCAGCATCGCCACTACGGTAGCTGAGGCCACCGGTAGCAGCCATTTTTTCAATGAAAGTAGAGTTCTCACAGTTCTCTCCTGTGCTAAGAAATTCAGTTATCGACCCGAGCAGTCACTCGACATTCGCCGCGTCAGCCCGGTTGGGCGCGCGGACCACAAGATCGTCTCATTGGAAGTTCCTCCCTGCTATTGTGAAGCGTGCATTTATTGCACACCTCTTGCGCGGACATTATCATGAGTAGGCTTAATGTCAAGGGAAAAAGGGGGTCTCCCGGGCGCGGTTCGGCCGCGGCGCGAAAGCATCTGTTAAAGCGCCTTGACTTGCCGATGGCACACACTGCCCAGGGACCTGCGGAATCGGTAGAGGCGCGCTTTCGCGCCGCGATCGATCTACGTTTGACGGCATTTTCCTACACAAAGGCGGCTTCAGTAGTACGCCACCACTGCGACCGAGTCGCGAAAGATCTGGTTGGCCGGAACGTGCTGGCCGGGCGGGATGCGGCCGTAAACCGGGATCGTGATCGTGCGGTTGCGCGGCGGATGCGCGTTGAAATACACCCTGCTGCCCCGGCTGCCGTCGCCCCAGGGAACCAGGTCGGTGGGGGCCAGGGTCAGAATGTAGGGCAGCCTGGCGTGGCCTCCTTTCATGGCGCGCCGGACGACGCCGTCCTCGTCGCCGGTTCCGATGGCAATCTTGATGCCGCCGGGGACCGGTCCGACGCAGGTGTACGCGATGGTCCCCACCGACATTATCCACTCGTCCGTGAGCGGCGTATATTTGCCGAAGTTCAGCGGCGTGGTGCTGACCACGCAGATCGCCTGCGCCGGCGCTGCCATCGCGGCTGCGAGCAGCACCCCGAGTGCAAGGATTAGCACGCGTAGTTGCACGAAACGCCCTACTGCATCGTGCAGCCCAAAACGCCTAACCGGACGAAGGGCCGCTTCAGATCCGGGATTTTCATCGTGAACTCGCAGGTGCCTTTGTCGAAATCGATTCGGGCCGGATAGCGGCCAATCGGCGGGCTATCCAGAAAGAACGTTCCATCCCTGCCCAACAGCGAGACGAAACTCTTGCCGTCCGCAGTCATGGTCAACTGACCGAAGGACGGAACGACCGGCCTTCCCTGCATCATCACCAGCAGCTTGCCAACGAAGGAGCGCACCGGTCTGATCGGAAACGCCACCACCGCCCCGCCGCGGTATGGCGGTGCAACAAACTCCTTGATCGAATCGACCCTGTAATCCACCGGGACGTCTTTATCGTCGACTCCCACCTGGTTGCCGTAGTACGGACTCAACTGAGGTATTATAAGGTTGCCGTGCGAATCGGTTTCGCCCAAGGCTTGATTGGACGAAAATACCTCGACGCCCGCCAAACCGCCGGTGCTAACCAGGGCAAATGCCCCCTGTATGGGCTGGCTGGGAATCAGACGGCCGCCGAGGCCTATCAGCGCTCCCGAAAGGTTGTAGGACTCGTGCAGATCCTTCGCGCTCGTGCCGGTGATCTGCAGATTCTGGAAAGTCTCAGGGCCGCGATAGAGAAACTGCGCGGTATTCGCTTCACCGCCGGTTCCGTCCTGCGCGCTGAGAAAGTATCCGCCACCCACACCGGCGGGCGGTGAATCCGAGAACTGCGCACTGTATATGCTGCTCTTTGAGGAACCCTGCTCGTTTTCATAATCGAGGTTGACCGTCGCTCCCCGCGGGAGGGCGAGGCTCATGCCCAATGACAAGTCGAGGTTGATGGGCGACCCGGTTGTCCTGCTACCCTCCACACTGCCATAAATCGAGACCAGCTCCCCCAAACGCCACACCGACGTAAGCGTGGCGCTTTCCCGGGTTCCGCCGCCGTCGCGGTCCTGAGAGGCGTTGCACGAGGCTGACAGCGAAATGCGCGAGGTGAGATTGACGTTTCCTCCCAACCCGGCCTGTAAAAGCGCCCGGTCGGTTGCCGGAGCAAGGCTGAGATTCGAGTAATGCGGGCTGGTGTATTGAAGAGAGCCGCCGATCGAGTAGCGAGGTTTCGCATAGCTGTAGGTCACTATGCCGCCGTAGCCCATGACCCTGCCGCCGCCGGTTCCGGAAGGCGCGATAGAGTTCATCGTGATGGTCGGTTGCGCGCCCGGACTGGCCGGGGTTGGCGTGGGCTGGGCGGCCGCCGGGACAGCCACAGCCATCGGGGAATCACTCAGTGCTGCGGTCGCCGTCAAGTTGCCGTAGGGAACGCCGAAATTGAATCCCAGGCCGCCGCTGACCAACCCCCCCTGATCTCCCTCCACTCGAAGCGACGGGGTGACCCAGTGGCTGAAGCCAAAGGTATCGCTGGCGGAGAACAGCAGCGGGCCATTATAGTCGAACTGCCCGATTTTTTCAGAACCTACAAATAGATTGTAGACATTTACGCCGGGTTGGAGGAGCGCCGGAGCGTAGTAGTACGGCGCGCTGAAATCCTGCTCCCGGCCGAAAGCGTCGCGAATCACCACCTCGGTATTGCCTGCCCCCGGCACATAGGGAATGTTCTGGAGCGTGAATACGCCGGGCGGCAGATCCTGGCTGAAGACCCGGCGGCCGTTGACGTAGAGCTGGACCGTGGAAGGCGAGGTTACTTCGGCCCTGACGTTCCTGGCCGGGGCTCTGATAGTAATACGGGTCGAGGCCGAGGGTTTTCGACAGTCCCACGCCGCCGACCAGCCCGCTGCCGGCGAACGGATCCGCGCCAATGATCGTGACATCGCCCAGCGTCAGGCGCCTCAGATCCTGAAGATCGTCGACGGTGAGGGAGGTATTGTTTACCGTAAGCTTCCCGCTGCTATCGACCGACATGGTGGTGTCGAGCAGGGAGTTGCCGAACATGCTTATGCCTACCTCATCGAACGAACTGAGCGTACTGGGCTTGAAATCGCTCGACAACAGGCTGTAGTTCAGAAAGAAGCTGGTGTCGTGGCTGTAAACCAGTCCGGGAGGCGCTAAAACTCTGCGCAGGTCGTACGACTCCGTACCGAGGTTCCTGGCCTGCACGACGATCTTCAACACCACCGTCTTGGGATCGATCTCGTACTTGACCCCGGGTGCCAGCGAAGCCAGTGAGACGAAGGTCCGGTTCTTGATCTTCTCGAGCTTTCCCCCCAACCCGGTCACTCCCGACTGCGTAAGGTCGTCCTGGGCGATCAGAACGTCGTTGGGCCTGACCACCGCCAGCACGTCGCCTTTGAGGACCTCGTTGACGCTCAGGGTGAAGACGGCGATCTGATCGCCCGCGTCAGCCGATAGAGGAATCATCGCCGCAGCCAGCAACATGGCGATCGCGATACTTCGGGCTGCAATTGAAGACCTTCGGCTCAAGCGCACCCACGCGCGTCAACGGTCACTCAGGGGCCGCTGGCGGCTCCCGACGTTCGCTCAGGGCCGCAATTTACGCTGCCCAGAGGCATCTCGGCCTTCAGCGTGTTGGTTCTCAGATCATAGTCGCCAAAGGGCTCGGTTATCGGAACCTGGACCGCGACTTTTCGCAGCTGATTGCACGGCGGGTTGGGCAGGTCAGCCTGATCTTGCAGCGGTTCACCCGGCAGTAAATAAGCCCCCCGACTGCTCTGCTGGTTGATGAGCGGCCGGTTGTCGGCGGTCCAGCCGGTGATCATGGCCGTTCCGGCCAGTACGTGAGTATTGCCGGTGTTCTTGATCCGGAACGAAAGCCGCCCATTCTGGACGCTGAGTCCCTCGAGGCTCTCCTGATGAACCTGGGAGGGCGGCGAAAGAAAAATCGGTATCGACATCCTGGTCAGAACGACCACTCGGGTTTCGACCTTTTGCGGCCCTCCAGGCGCGGGCGCCTGAAAACGCGGCGGCGGGAGCTCTTCCGCGATCAGGCGATAGCATTTCTCCGTGGCCCCAAACGGCACCATCGCCCCGACGCGAACGATGCGATCTTCCTTGGCTGCCACGGTCACAATCGAGGGAAAAAAGACCACGTCGTCGGTCGGCGTAAGCTTGGCAGTTCCCGCCGGGGTTTGATCCCATCGGTAGGCGCTGAGCTGCATGCTGACGGCAGTCGAGCCATCGTTATGCAGGGTTATCAGGTCGGTCGATTTGGTGGCGTTCAGAGACAGGCCGGTGGGGACAATCGAGACCTGGCTTGCCATCGCCGAGCCCCACCCCAAACCCGCAATCTGCCACAAGACGAGGGCCGACAAAGCCCGGCCCAGAGACGAATGACGCGATCGGTGTTTCACAGATCTCCTATAGCGACACAACGTCGGTTGAGTTGACGGATGAGACGGGAAAAATATTCAGCAGCACGATGAAGGGAACTGAGTTAAACGGCGATAGACGAAAAAATCGGAGCACGAGGGCCGTGCTCCGATCTAATTCGCTCGGGAACTCGGAGCACGCCGAGCGTGCTCCGAGCATCCCTACAGTCACACCAGAACTAGAAGCTCACCGAAACGTTGACGGTGTCGGTGTACACACCGGCGGTCAGAGGCTGAACCTGGTCACCCGGGATCGAGCCGTAGACCGGCAGATAGATAGCCGCGCTGCCGATTGCGACCATCGAGTTGTACTGGGCCCACGTGATCGTGAAAGTACCGAACTGCGTGTTGCTCGAGGTCCAAACCGGGAATTCCGAGGCATACAGGTTGCTGGTGACAGTTCCGGAACCGTAGATCAAGCTGGGCTCGAACAGATCGTACGCCAGGAAGCTCGTGCTGTTCGTCATCGCACGAGTCGCGAGCGGAGTTCCGCTCCCGGTTCCGATTCCGAGAATCGGAGCAATCGCGCTGTTAGCGCCGTCATCCAGCGTAACCGCGATATAGCTGCCCGAGGTCGGTCCCTCGGTTCCGCAGGCGATGAAGACCGTACCAGTTGCGGTATACCCTGTGACAGTGTCCTCCTCGAGGATCAGCGGGCTGACCCCACCGAAATTCAGGCCGGACGCGCCGATCAAGCAGCCGCTGGTGACAGAGGCCGAAACCGGCAACGTTGTCGTGGCGCCAGTCAATGCCCACGCACGTCCCGGCGCGAACGCCAGGGCGAGCAGAGCCGCTGCCGCCGTTACTTTGAGAAATGACTTCATGATTGCGTACCCTCCTGCCAAAGATTAGGTTAACTGACCAATCCGAGTCTTTATATAGCAGGGTTTCCGAAATTGTCAAGCGCTGCGATCACCTTTCTGCGGCTGCCGATTGCGCTCCAATTCAGCCCGGCAAGCCCGGCGGTGAATTTAATTAGAGTGCCGTCGTCCGCGCAAGCGTTGCCCGTGGTGTGATGATTTCCCGCGATGGCGGCGTGGCGGCGGTGATGACGCTGCTGCTTGGCCTAATCGGCGCCTGCGCGGTCTCGGCTCCGGGCCTGCCGTTGGCGCCCACTGGAAGCGGCCACGGCCGCCAGGCAGCGGTGTGGATTCCGGGAAGCACCAGCAAGATCTGCCAGCTCACCGGACAGCTGGACCGCCAAACCGGCGACCCGACTCTGAACGAGACCGGATTCCGTTTTGGCCTGTACGGCACCGATTTGGGCGCGTCGTTCGAGTATCTGGGGCGTACGGAGTTCCTGTTCGGCGATACGCAGCCGACCGAATATTTCGACGGAAGCGACAACCTCGGGTGGCGTCCGCAGGAATACAACGACAGCATCGCGTACACGCTGGGCGCCGATCCCGATCAATGCCTGGTGCTGCAATTCGTCACCGGCCCGAGCGGCGCCTACGCCAGCCCCGAACTGCGCAGCCCAAGCGGCAAGCCGATCAGCCTGGGCGATTTCGAGGTCCCGATCAGCGGGTTCGCCGTCGGCAACAAAATGTATGTTTTCTTTGCTGTTGGTCATCCACCGGGCCTGCCGCGCGGCCCCTACGTGCGCTCCGTGCTGGGCTGTTCGACCGACGGCGGCAAGACGTTTACGGAAGTCCGCGATTTTTCCGCAGCCCGATTCGTCAATGTGGCGACGGCCGTTGCAGACGCAAGCACGCTTCCCGGCCTGCCGTTCAACGGCGGCAAGGTGTTGCTCGTCTGGGGCAGCGAGGGCGGCGCCCGCTACCGGCTGAGCACGCCCTACCTGGCCGTGCTCCCACTGTACAAATTGGCGGAAAGCGGTGACACGCGGTATTTCGCCGGCTTCGCGCCGGGCGCCGCGGCGCCACGCTGGAGCGCCACGGAAGATGAGGCCGCGCCCCTGTTCGAGAGCCACTGCGTCGGCGAGCTGTCGGCGCAATGGAATCCAGCCGTCGGCCGGTGGCTGATGTTGAATGGGTGCGCGGATCCGCGCGGGATCAATCTGCGCCAAGCCGAGCGTCCCTGGGGCCCCTGGTCCGAGCCGCAGGTCATCTTCAGCGACACCCGGGACGGCCGCTACTTTATGCATCAGCCGTACTCCGATCGGCTGGGCGACCCCGGCCGGGAGGCGACCGCGGCCAGCGAATATGCGCCGTTTTTCCTGCCGTTTTTCAAGTACGACCACGACCAGGCGACGATCTACTATACGATGTCAACCTGGAACCCGTACGAACGTCGTGCTCATGAAGTCGAGCCTGACCGTTCCTCACGCGCCCTGACTTTATGCGTTCGTTCCAGCCGGCCAATAGAAGCCGGTCAGCGACCGCTGCTCGCGCGGCATGCTTGCGCATCTTAAAGTATCCTGTATATGGAGGAGGCGTTTTTGGGTTCTTTTGAGTCGCTCGATGGCTTTCAAGCCGGTCAAGAGTAATCGCGGGCCAACCAGCGGCAGCCGATCACGCGCGCCATGCCGACGCCTCCATGGCGGCCAGTTCGAGCTGATACCGGTTCTCTACCTGGACGGTTAGTCCGATGGCCATGCTTGCCGGATCGCGCTGGAAAAGCCGCGAAAGCCTGTTGCTGGCGGCGGTGCTGATAGTCACCGCGATAGTGTGCTCACGGGCTCTCGGCAACGGCTTTCCATCCGACGACAACTGGATGATTGTCCATAACGTCGCGCTTGGCGACTGGTCGTTTCCGCTGAAAGCGCTGACTCACCAGGAGTTCTGGTTCAGCGATCCCGGCCGTTTTCCGCACTCGCGAAACTATCGCCCGTTGCTGCTCATCTGGTTCTGGCTTGACTACCATTTGTTCGGCCTCCACGCGCCCTTCTGGCATGCCTCGGTCCTCGCGGCTCATCTGCTGGCGGTCTGGCTGGTGTTCAAGATAGCGCTCGAGCTCGCGGAGAACTCGAATTCTGCGCTGCTTGCCGCATTGCTGTTTGGAATAATCCCCGTTCACGCGCAGGCGCTGTGCTGGATGGCGGCCTCCGGATTGGTGATCGGCACCACGCTGGAGCTGGCGGCCTTTTACCTGATCATGAAGTCCCGGCGCGACGCCCGCATGACATTGCTCGCGGCGGCGCTCTATGCGCCCGCGCTGCTGTGTCACGAAAGCGTGGCGGTCTTTCCCGCGCTGGTGGCGCTGTATGCGTTCCTGTTCGGAACCTCGCGCGCTGACGCACCCTCCGAGTCGGCGCGCGAGCCGGCCCTGGCCGGCGTGCTTCGCGCGGTGGCCTGCGCCGTGCCGTTTGCTATCGAGGTGCTGGGGTATCTGTTTATAAGATGGCTGGTGCTTGGGGTCCTAACCAAGGCGTCCGCTGAGCCGGCCAACCTGCTGACGCCGACGCAGGATGTGATGACCGTGCCGCTGGTCTTCGCGACCTATCTCACGCTGCTCGCGGCTCCGTGGCTGGCCCTGCCCAATCACCGGGCGTTTCCGGTCTCGAGCGCTCTGGCACCGCACTTTTGGATACCGGTTGCCGCGATGGTCGCGCCTGGCGCAGCCCTGGTCTTGATCTGGCAACGAAGTGCGCGGCGGAAGTTTTACCTGTTCTGCGCGGCCTGGGTGGGAATCTCACTGGCCCCAATGATGGTGCTGCCGGCGCTCTATACTCTCGTCCAGGATATGTACCTTTACCTACCGTCGGTAGGATGGTGCGTACTGGTTGGTGATCTGGCAGCGCGGTTTCCCAGCCGGAGCCCTTTGGTCCGGCGCCTGGCGCTGGGCGCCGCGGCGGCGCTGCTGGTCGTCTGCGCCGCAACGTTATGGAGAGTCGAGCGCTTCTGGCATGACGGTCTGACGCTGGCCCGCGGCTACGTTGAGGGGTTTCCCGAATCGGTGTTGTGGCAGGCCAATGTGGCGCGGCTGCTCGAAGAGAACGGCGACCTCCCACAGGCTGAGCGCGAAATCAGGACGGCGCTGAGCCTCGAACCGGACCACACCGGCATGCTTCATCCCGACCCGGAAGTTCTATATCTGGTCCTCGGAGAGCTGCTGGCCAAGCGCGGCGATATCGATGGCGCCGTGCGCGCGTTCAGCCAGAGCCGCACGGCAGGAAGTCCGGTCGCGCCACCCGCGCCTGCCCCGCCCGGGCCTGCTGCTCCCGATCACTTCGAGCTCGCCGGCCAATTGCGGGCGCGCGGCGATTTGGCGGGAGCGCAACGCGAGCTCGACGCCGACCTGCGCCTCAATCCGGCCGACGGCCGCGCGCTTTATTCCCGCGGCCTTTTAGATGTTCAAACGGGCCATGTCGCCGAAGCCGCCGCTGAAGTCGAGAAGGGCCTCTCGCTGATGAGCGACGCTCCCGCGATGGCCTATGCCACGCTGGCCGAGCTCTACGACTTGCAGGCGGACGATGCTCATCGTGAGGAGGTCTTGAAGAAGATCGAATCGATGCCCGACGGCGAGCGGGTGGCGGGCATGGAGCGCGCCAGCGCCATGACTCGTCACGGCGACGTGGCCGGCGCGGAACACGTATTGCGCGCTGCGATAGACCATCAGCCCGGGGTTCCCAGTTTGTGGCTGACGCTGGGGAAAACGCAGGCCAGTGCGAATCAGAACCAGGAAGCGCTGGTCTCGCTTCAGCACGCGCTAGACTACAGCCGCCCCAGTCAGGAAGATGTCAAGTCTCTCCACCTGCAGATCGCACAGGTGTTGCATGCGATGGGCCGGGACCGCGAGGCGCTCGATCAATGCCGTCTGGTGCTCGCTCTGGAACCCGGCGATCCGCCGCCCAATCGTTGAAGGCTCTACTCCAGAACAACCTCGCCGTCAGGGCGCCTTAGCTCCCGCAACTGCGCGAGGTGCACAACTTTGCCGGATTCAATCGCGGCCGCTTTGCACGGGTCACATGGTGATATCGCGGGCGGATCCCCGGCCGCGGAACGATTTTATCTCCCGGAGCTCGACATACTCAGATTCGCTGCCTTCTTCGCAGTGTTCGTTTATCACGTTCCGCCCGGGAGTCTATATTTTTACCTTCGACACGGCGCGCTCGGCGGCTTCGGCGTCGCGGGAGCCTTCGGCGTCGATCTCTTCTTCGCATTGAGCGGATATCTGATAACCCGGCTCCTGCTCCGGGAACGCGAAACGACCGGATCCGTCAACCTGCGGGCGTTCTACGCGCGCCGAATTCTTCGCATCTGGCCGCTATACTTCTTTTATCTTGTCTTTGCTCTTTCCCTCTCACAACTGGCGCCGTCTCTCACCTTGGTGCCGCCATGGGGGCAGGTGGGGTTCCCTGCCGATCCGATTTGTTTGCTCGCTCTTGGATTCTTTCTCTTTAACTTTACTTCCTGCGCAGGCGCCATCACGTTGGTCGCTCATCTCTGGAGTATCTCGCTCGAAGAACAATTCTATCTGGTCTGGTCACTGACCATGCGCCATATACCAAGGCAGCGCATGCTGCTTGTGCCGCTAGTCATGCTCGCAATCGCAACCATCGCGCGCCTGCCGTCATCGTTTCTCGGCTTCGGAGTGCCGATCTGGAACAACAGCTTCGCGCGGCTCGATCCGATAGCGGCCGGTATTTTCGTCGCGGTTATCCCCGAAATGAGCCCGCGGCCCGCGGTTCGCGCGCTGCTGGTGTTGACGGGAATAGCCAGTTGGTGGATGGCGGCATACTGGTGTGGATTGCCGGTCCAGCGCAGTACGGCTGGAGTTCTGATTGGCTATCCGATGGTTGCGCTGGGCAGCGGCGCCTTTCTGCTGGCGACGCTCGGGGCGGGACGAAGGAGTGCAGGAACCCGCCTCAGGCTAATCCTAATCTACCTGGGAAAGATTTCTTACGGGCTCTACGTTTACAATCTCGTCGCAGTTTTTGGCGGGCAAGTACTGTTCCGACGCGTGGTGTCACCCTGGCTGCTGGCGCAGGGTTGGCCGCTCTGGACAGCGTGGCCCTTCTACATGGGCGTGGCCTTCGGGGCCAACGTAGTCCTGGCGGCGGCCTCCTACCGATGGCTCGAGGCGCCGTTCCTGAGACTCAAGAGGAGATTCACGGCGATTCCCTCGCGCGCGGTCTAAGCAATCCGCCCGGATTTCACTTGTCGCGGTAATTGACTGCGGCCCGGCGCGCCGGTCACGACGAGGCGGCTGCTGAAAGCGGCTCCGGGAGGGGTTCTATCTCATCGGAGAATTCGGCGGGCCACGCCGCCAGAGCAACATGCGCTAAAGCGGCGAGATAACAGACTGCGGCAAACAGGGTCGCGATCGTGAAGCCGAAGTTAATCGCGATTGCCACCGCGAGGACGGTCCCAACCACGGAGGCAATGCCATTAACCCCGAACGCATATGGTAGGCCCGTCGGGTACAGCTCCCCAAGACGCCGAAGCCCAATCGGCATCGCCATGCCCATCGCAATGCCGAACGGCGCGATCAACGCCACCGACAACGCCACTCGGAGCGGGAAGGGAAGGAGAATCAGGTGCCGCAGAAGCGGCTGGAGGGTCGCCGCGCTCACGACGATCAGAGCGCAGGTGACCGAGAGCGCGGTGATGAGCGCAAACCTGGGGCGGGCGAAGCTGGCCGATAGGAGCGACCCGATTCCGGTGAAGGTCAGCAGGGCGAACAACACTACCGAGAGCGCGTAGGTCGGAAAGCCCAGAAAGAGGACGAACCGCTGGATCAAGGCCATTTCGAGCACGATGTAGCCCAAGCCGATCTCGATGAAGAAGAGCAGCGCGCCGGCCGGAGGACGCTGCGATAGTTCGCACCGCTATCAGAGGGCACAGCGTACGCAAGCATGGACAGGACAATCAGGATGCCAAGTACCAACATAAGGATCTGCATCGGGTCGACGGAAAAAACTATGTCCGGCATCGGGCCTCGGCCAATATTTCCAAGGCGCCGCATGTTGAAAAAAAATGGCTCGTCGTCGGTCGGCGGGCATACATTCAGGGGATAATTGGTGCAGAAATCCGTCGGGCTGCTCGCCTTGGCGAGCAGCGCCCACTCGGCCACGCCGGGCGTATCCGGTTCAAACGCCACGCCCAGGCCGCGTGCTGCCGCCAGCTCCCTAATCCTGTGTAGCTCGGGCTCAGTGAAGGGCTCCAAGCGCGCGAGCACGGTGCCAAAGACCTCGCCGAAAACATCCCGGCCCATGATGACCACCAGATTGCGCCTCGGATCCGCCACGCCGTGGCGCCTGAGCGCTTCCAGCGTAAGTACTGTCAAGCGCAGCGCCTCCTCGTCCGCCAAGCGGTAGAGCCGGGTCACATTCAGGACTCCATAAGGCGCCAAGTGGTCCAGGTATTCGTCAAAAGCCTCCAGGGTGTAGAGATTTGCTTCTGTCAGTGCGAAGGCTGAGGCGGAATTGGCGCTGAGCGTATCGGTAAAGCTCAGGTGAATCTGCGTGTACTTCTTGTCCCGTCTGGCCAGGGTCGAACGTCCGTCGCCGATAGTGGTCGAGACGCCGGGCAGAGAGTAGGGCGAACCCGAGTAAGCGGCCATGTCGTGGTCTACGACCCGCCGCACGCCCTCGTTGAGCTCGATTACGTCGACCTCGCGCTGATTCGACGTGAGCGCGTTGAAAATGTCGCGCCCGCCGCCGCCGCCGATGATCAACGCCGACCCGGGCCCGGTCAGATCATATCCGATCGTCTGAGGGCCGAGATGCAGGCTTTGCCAGTCGGGCATCGGATCTCCACGCCGATAGCGAAACACCGGAGCATAAACGCGGTCGTAAAACAGCAGGTCGAAGGGAACCGTTCCTTCCGGAACTGCGTAGCCGAGCACGCGGCTTATCGGGGTCCATCGGTCAGCAATCAGCTTGGCGTGTGCCGTCGCCGGCACGTAACTCATTGGCAGATAGGCGAGTGAAGTAACCGACGACAAGGCGCTGAGCCCCGCCGCGGCGCCGATCAAAGCGGTCGCGGCCTTGCGCTCGAAATAGCCTGGCGGAGCGAACAGCGCCGATGACAACGCCGCCAGCGAGCCGATTGCGATCATCAAGGTCGGCGCCGGGATCAGCCAGAGCAGCGGGATCACTACGAACGAGCCCAGCCCGGCCCCTAGCAGGTCCGAGGCGTATACCGCGCCGACCGATCTGGCATAGACCTTGATCGCCAGCGCGAGGACCGTGCCGGCCGCGAGAAACGGCAATCCCGATATGATGCAAGCCGCGGCCAAGTTGAGGACGAACCGCCGGTTGAAGCCCTCATTAGAATAGTTGAGGCGGACCAGCAGGAGTGCGCAAACGATCAGAAGTATGGCAAAGACGGCGGACCATCGCGCCAGAACTCGCTCGGGCGCGATCCGCTCGAACCAATCGGGCTTCACGTACACGAAAATTGCGCCCGAGCCGCTCCCCAGCAGCGCCAGCGAGACCGCCAGGAAGCTGAAGTGATAAAAGACCGCGGCCGAGAGCAGCCGCGTCAGGAGCACCTGCTGCGCCAGCGTGGCTCCGGCCACCAATCCGACGGCCACGAGAACCCGGCGGACGGGTCGCGCTGAAGCTTTGATCCCTGGTTGCAACCTTCGACCTAGGAATAGTAATCCGGGCGAGCGCTCAATTCTCGCGGCATCGGAGCGCCAAGCGAGCCCAATACCTAGCGCTATTTCGAGTTAACGGCTAGCCCCGGAAGTTGTGTGCGCCCTCATCGATCAGCGCTGATTCCCGGCAGCGCTGATTCCCTGAATGATCAGGCCGGACCCGCTCCCGCTCCGGGCGCTCATTCGCGGATAGCGGAATCCGCGCGCGGCAAATAAAATTGGCTCGCGTTCGATGGCTCTCATGCCGATCACCAAAAATAATCGCGGCCCCACTGGCGAGGGCCGGCCTCTCGCGACGGAGGCGTGGACCAATTTGTCACCTCGCGAGCGCCTTGTGATGGGCGCCATATTGCTCGCGACCGCGCTCGTCTATCTCCGCAGTCTGGGCAATGGGTTCGTCTCCGACGACGACTTCCTGATCCTCTCAAATCCCTATCTCGGACAGTGGTCGTTTGTGTGGAAATCGCTGACCAGAGATCTGGATTGGTTTACATCCCTACCCGGAGTTCGCTACCGGCCGTTGCCTTCGATCTGGTTCGCGCTCAGCTACCATCTGTTCGGCCTCAAACCCGCCGGCTGGCACGTCCTGACGATTGCCATCCATCTGGTCGCGACCTGGCTGGTTTTCGTGGTCGCCTGCCGTTTGACCCGGCAGCACCAGGCATCGTTGCTCGCCGCCGCCCTGTTCGGGCTGCTCCCGATCCATGCCGAGGCGGTGGTATGGCCTTCGGGCTTCGGCCTGGTGCTGGCGGGGACTTTTATGCTCGCCGCGTTCTACTTCTTCATGCGGCGCAACGAGCGCGCGTCCCGCAACTGGCCGCTGGCGATGGTGCTGTATGGGGCCGCGCTCTTGAGTCACGAGAGCGCCGCGGCGTTTCCGGCGTTGATCGCGTGGTACGTCTTGCTGGGCGAGCCGGGCTCGCAACAGGAGCCGGCCCAAGCGCCGTTCACCGATCGCGCCCTGCGCGCGGCGCTCTCCACAGCGCCATTCGTCTTCGACCTGCTGCTGTATTTTTTCGCCCGCAGGCACGCGCTGGGGTTTTTCCTTTCCAACCCTCATAACCTGGCGAACCTGATGACCATCCCACAGGCGCTGATGACGGTGCCGCGGGTCCTGGCGGCCGATCTGATGCTGCTCGCGCTGCCATGGATGGCCGGTACGACCCATCAAGTGGATGTCGTCACCAGCCTGGCGGCGGCAGATTTCTATGTTCCGGCCGCAGCCCTGATCGCGCTCGCCGGCGGGCTGTCGGCGATGGCCCGAAATAGTCCGCCGGGCCGGCTCTACTTGTTCTGTGCGGGCTGGATAGTCATCTCGCTGGCCCCGATGATGAATCTGCACGAGCTCGTGGTCGATCAGCTCCTCCATGACAACTACCTGTACTACGCCTCCGTCGGAGCTTGCGTGATGCTGGCGGAGTGGGCCGTCCAGTTGGCGCATCATGACCCGATCGCCCGCAGGCTGGTCGCGGCGACAGCCGCGGTACTCCTCCTGTCGTACGCGGGCGATCTCTGGCGTGTGCAGCACTACTGGCATGACGACCTCACCCTGTTCGAGCGCTGCATCCAGGAGTTCCCGCAGTCGTTCTCATGCCACAATAGTTTGGCCGGCGCCCTCAGCGCACAGGGCAACCTCCAAGGCGCGGCCCTCGAACTAAAGCGGGCGATCGGTGAAATAGAGCGGGCGAGGCGTGAAAACCCCGAGCGGGCGGAATTGTCCTTTGAGCTTGGTATGTTGTACGCGCAAGAGGGCAGGATCGCCGACGCGATTCCCCTGGTCGCCCAGGCCGCACAGCGCCCGCATGTGAGCGGCGCGCTGGCCGCACAGATCGATGTGACACTGGCCGGGCTCTATGGAAACGAGGGCGATCTCGCCGGAGCCGAGCAGGCCTTGAAGAACGCACTAAGGCTCGACCCGGAAAACCACGACGCGCTGTACGCGCTGGGCAAGATGCACGCGCAAATGGGACGCAACCAGGAGGCTGTCAGCGAGCTGGCGCAGGCGCTGGAGCTTACGCCTAATCCGGTGGCGATCGACTACGTCGCGCTGGCGGAACTCTATGAACAGGTGGGCGAGCCGGCGCAGCGCGATGAAATGTTGCGGCGCGCCAGAAGCCTGCCCGATGGCGATGAGGCGCTCGGGCTCGCCGACGCCCGGATCAAGGCCAGACAGGGCGATCTCAAGGGCGCCGGGGATCTCCTGCGCGACCTGGTCCGGCGCTATCCTCGCGACCCGCGCACCTGGACCGCGCTCGGCCTGCTGCTGGCCGACGACCACTCCGGCGCGGAATCACTGCGCGCCTTCGACACCGCACAGCAGCTTTCGCCCGCCGATCCGAGACCGTATTTGCTCGCGGCGCAGGAGCTCCATGCGATGGGCCGCGACCGCGACGCGCTGCAGGACTGCCGGCACGCTCTGACGCTGGCTCCAGGTAACGAGCAGGCTCAGGCGCTGGAGAACGAGATCGCGCGTCAACCGCCGCCGGGCAGGCCGTAGCTTGCTCGACTTTGATCCGGGATTTCCATTTCGCATAACTCTGCCGTTGCAGCAGCTCGTGGCATCCTAGTGGGCGGTTTTGGAGTCGGATGGCCGGCAGGGACGCCGACCGATGACCGGCGGGACGCCGGTCCTACTTCTGGAAGCAGTAGCGCCGGCGTCTCGCCGGTGATTATCCGGTTGCCGTGCCGGCCCATGCTGCCAAAGCCGCCCACTACCCGTGGCATCGAATTGTTGACACTGCGGAGCCCACGTGGGAGAGAGAAGCACTACGATTCGCGAGCCGGAATTTCGCCGCTTTGCTGCTATGCATGGTCTACCAGCACATCGACGCCTCCATGGCGGCCAGGGGCGACTCTTTTCTGGCGCGCGGATGAGATAGCCGGGCCGCACAACACCTCGATGGCGCTCGCAGGACCCGCCCCAGTTCCGGCCGGCGCATCCATCGCCGGCGCGTCGCCGCCGGCGGCGCGTTCCGGTCGCGTGGCAATCGCCGCGATAACCGCCGCCTTCGTCATCTCGCGGGGGTTCTATCTGTGGCTCGGCAATCGTTTTGCGATGAACCTCGCCGCCGTTCAGTTTCTGGATATCACTCTTTTGAGCTCTCATCTTCTCCAAAGTATATACTATTTGCATAGCCAGCCGCCCCTACTGAATTTCGCTCTCGGTCTCGGATTGAAACTCTTTCCAGGATCATTCGTGATAGTATTCCAAATCATCTACTGGGCGATGGGACTTGGGCTTGCGCTCTGCCTGTACCGACTGATGATCGCGCTGGAGATCCCGCTTTGGCTGAGCCTCACCGCCACGCTTCTGTTCGAGGCCGGACCCGCGACCGTGATTTACGAGAGATGGTTCTACACCACCTATCCATCGGCCGTGCTGCTCGCCGCGGCGGCCCTGTGGCTGTATCGTTTCCTGGCCACCGGCAAGCGCATCTATGGCTGGGCGTTCTCCATTGCGATCGCGCTGCCGGTCTTCCTGAACTCGTCGTTCCAGATCCTCTGGTTCGCGGGTGTCATCGGGATCCTCGCGTCGCTATCGTACCGGAGGCTGCGGCCGGTGCTGCCGCTCTGCGCGGGGCTATTTGCATTGATGCTCGCGCTTGTGCTCAAGAATGCGCTCGTGCTGGGCAGCTTCGCTACCAGCTCGTGGTACGGGATGAACCTTGCTCGAATCACTACGTTTCAGCTCACGACGACGGAGCGGGAGCAGCTGGTTCGCGACGGCAAACTGTCTGCGTTTGCGATGGTCGCACCCTTTTCCCCGGGGATTGGGTTTCGCCCCGGAAATCGCGCCGGTGTTCCCGCGCTGGACAACTTGAACAACTTTGGCGGAGGCGTCAACTACAATAATTCGATATATGTAGACGTCTCCAAAACTTACTTGCGGGATGCGCTGTGGGTAGTGCGTAATCGTCCCGGCGCTTACTGGCATGGCATAGTCGAAGCCTACAAGTTATATTGCGCTCCGGCCGCGATACCGCCGGACTACTGGATTGGGGGCGTTCACTTTCAGGCGAAGATGCAGGCGCAGCATGTCAATATGGAATCGTGGACGGCGATTTACGACTGGTGCCTGCGGCCGATAGCCATTGGCAAGTCTCAAACCTCAATTGTGCTTTTGGCGGCGATCCCGCTTTTGGTCTGTTCCTGCGCGCTGACGCTGTTTAGATCGAGGGGGAATTTTGGCGCCGAAGAGTTGACCCTGATGTTCGTGCTGATGTCGGTGCTCTACGTTACCGCCGCCGGCGTGCTGTTGGACTTCGGTGAGAACAGCCGGATGCGCTTTGTTGCAGACCCGTTACTGGTGGTGCTCGCGGCGGACTTTTGCGCCCGGAGGCTGCGAGCGCGCGGGCCGGGCCAGGAGCTGGACGGTTAGTTCGATGGCCATGCTTGCCGGAACCTACCGATGGCTTAAGGCGCCGTCCCGGAGACTCGAGAGACCATTCACCGCGGTCCCCTCGCGCGCGGTCTAGCCAAGCTCCCCGATTTTCATTTCAGGTGGGAACTACTAAGTTGGTGACGCAGAATCCGGCCCAATAGTGGGCGCGAGGTCTATGAAGTACCCGCGCGGGGACGCGAACGAGGTAGCGATGGAATCCGGGCGCGAAAATATCGTCCCAAATCTGGACGCGACGCGGGCCGGCCCGCTTTCCTCCCGGCCAGTGTCGTTCGAGCTTCAGACGCCCCATTCGAAATACGCATTGCTGCACGCGCGTCTTTTCGTGCCGCTGGTTCTGCTCGGGATGACGCTGGCGATGTTCGCCGGTGTGCTTTTCCTGCCCGGTGATCAGGTCTTGTCGCAACTGGGGATGGATACTTCCAACATTTTCGTTTACTGGCGGCAGTTCGGGTTTGGGCAGTTGAGAGCCGGGAACTTTGCCCTCTGGAATCCGGAAGTCTTCAGCGGATTCCCGTTTGTCGGGGCTTTTCAGACGGCGCTTCTCTATCCGCCGAACTGGATTCTCTACCTGACGCTGCCGCTCGCCAAGGCGATCAACTACGAGTTCGCTCTGCATGTGTTTCTGCTGGGCCTCTTCATGGCGATGTGGGTCGAGCGTTACGGCCTTCATCCACTGGCCGTGCTGCTGGCAGCTTGTGTCGTGATGTTCGCACGGCCGTTCTTCGGCGGAATTCTCACCGGCCACCTGGCGCACATGGATTCGATGGCCTGGATTCCGCTGATTCTTCTCAGTATCGACGCTTTGCTCGACCAGCCATCCGCCAAGTGGGTAATGATCGGGATATTCGCCTTTTCAATGCAAGCTCTGGCCGGCTACCCGCAAGTGCTGTTCAATACGATTGTTACCGGGGCGATCTACGTCGCGATCCGGTTGGTCAGAGCCCCTCGCCCGGTGAGGACCGTGCTTGCGCTCTCAGTAGTGGGCGTTGGCGCGGTGATGATCTGCGCTGCGCAACTCTGGCTTGGGTGGGAGGCCGCCGCCGAGGGTACGCGCCAGGGCGGCACTTCTTTCGCTTACGCGTCGAGCCTCTCGCTCACGTACGACAATCTCCTGACGCTTCTGGTCCCGGATTTTTTCGGCGATCAGATCAGATTGACCTGCTGGGGAGGTGGAGGCGCCCTCCCTGGAAGCGTCATGTTCTTTGGGCTGACCGGTCTAACCATGGCCATCTTTGGGGCCAGAGTGAAATCGCCGCTTCGGGGCACCTGGATCATCATGGCGGTCGTGCTCCTGTGCATCGCCTTGGGGCCCCGCACACCGCTGTTCGGGCTACTGTATCGCGTTGTGCCGGGTTTCAATCTCTTCCGCCGGCCCGCGGCATTTACATTTGAGTTCGTATTATTCATGGCGATGCTGAGTGCGTTCGGAATGGACGCGCTGATTCGGTCGGCCGGCGGGGCGAAGACCGCCGCGGTGGGACTTTTGATCCTCGGGTTGGCATTCGGCGCGTTCGGCGCCGCCGCGCTTGCGGGCGTAAGCGTGACTTTCAACGCGATCTGGCACGATTTCGTCCAAGCCGTGGCCAAATTCGCCCAGCCGGTTTGGCCGCCGCAGAACTTCAGCGATCCCGCCTTCGCGGCTGCGGCCGAGCGGTTCGCGAGCGTGCGATGCCTGTTCGCCGCCGGTATATGCCTGCTGCTTGCGGCGTTGCTATTTCTGCGCTCAGCACGCCCTCAAGCGGCGTACATCGTGGCGGTTTTAGGTGTCGCTGAGGCTTTTTTCTTCGCGCGTTTTAATGTCACCACCTTCCCTCTAGCTGCGACCGTGCCCGTGCAATTGCAACAGTTCATGGCCGCGCATCCAGGTGACTACCGAATCCTGGACCTGGCCTTCGACGGGGTTTTTCTTCTGTCGATGGAAGACAGCGCCATCGCAGTGGGAGCGAACGATATCTGGGGTTACGATCCCACCGTACCGCGGCGGTATGCGGAGTTCATGACCTACTCACAGGGCGCCGACCCTGAATATGCAAGCATGCGATTGGACTTCAGGGGGGGCAGTCCCATGTTGCGCCTCCTGCGGCTGCGTTATGTGTTCTCAGGCGATAAGGTCTTCCCGGCCCCCGGAGATTTGCCCCATCTTCTATTGGTCGATGGATGGCGGCAGATCGAGCAGCGCAACGACATTCTGGCCGCGTTGAGCGCGCCGTCATTCGATCCCGGCAAAACCGTCATTCTGGAGCGCGATCCCGAGCCGGCGCCGGTGCCAGGCGCGGAGCCGGGAGCCGCGCGCCTGCTGAGCACCACTACCGATTCACTTACGATAGCGGCAGACGTGACGCGGCCGGCGTTGTTGCTGATTACCGACAGCTATAGCCGCTACTGGCGCGCGGTCGCTTTGACCGGGAGTAGCCAGAGTGAATACCACGTGATGCCCGCTGACTATACGCTGATGGCGGTGCCGCTCGGCCCGGGACACCACCTATTCCGCCTCGAGTACGCTCCTCCCGGATGGGTAATCGGCCGATGGGTATCGCTCGCGTCGCTGCTGGTCTTCCTTGGCGCGGCAATTGGCCTCGCGGTTAAGCGACGATCGGAGAACTCGCCTCGGCGCTGAATCCCTGAAAGATCAGGCCGGAGCGGTGCGCTATAGGGCGCTAAATCGCGGATAGCGGAATCCGCGCGCGGCAAATAAAATCGGCTCGCCGTGAATGTACTGATCCTCGTGTGCGGAGCCCGGCCGCGATGAGCCGGCCGCGTCGCAAGGTCGCAGCGCCGGGACGCACGGACAAACGGCGCGACCTCGCCGCGGCGCGTCCAACGCCAGCCGCCTCGCGTCCGGCACCAACCGGCGCGTGGATCGCAAGCCGTCCCGTGGCCATCGGCGGAGTTCTGCTCGTCACGCTGCTGATCTACCTGCGATGCGTCGGCAACGGGTTCGTTTTCGACGACAACATGATGGTCGTAAAGAACGCCTACATCGGATCGTGGTCGTTCTTCCGGTTCTCCCTCCTGCACGATTCGTGGTGGTATCTGGATCCCCTGCACCTGCCGGCGAGCTCGTACTACCGGCCGCTGCAGGATGCGTGGTTGGGCCTGCACTTCCATCTGTTCGGCCTCAATCCAGCCGGATGGCACGTGACGATGGTGGCGCTGCATCTGCTGGTGGTCTGGCTGGTGTTCAGGCTCGCATGCCGCCTGACCGGCGACGAATCAGCGGGCCTGATCGCGGCGGCGCTGTTCGCGGTGCTGCCGTTTCATGCCGAGGCGGTGGTATGGGTTTCGGCGATTCCGCTGCCACTGAGCGCGGCGTTTGAGCTCGGCGCGCTGGTGCTCTTTATCGATCGCGCGCGCGCCGGCCATCGCAATTGGGCATTGGCGATCGCGCTCTACGCCGGCGCGCTGTTCACGCACGAGAGCGCGGTCACATTTCCGCTGCTGATCGCGCTCTATGCATTTGTATTCGAGGCCGGCGCCACCGCGACACCGGCCCGATCGATGCTGTTGCAAGCGCGGACGCGCGCGATCGCCGCGATCGTGAGCGCCGCACCGTTCCTCGCCGAACTATTCGTCTATCTTGCGATTCGTATCTCTGTGCTCGGATTCATCAACCGCCCGATGCCCGTCAACCATCTGACCAATGCGCAGGCGCTGATGACCGTGCCGCCGGTGCTGCTTGCATATCTGGAACTGCTCGTGATGCCGTGGCGCGCCAGCTCGGCCCATCATCTCGCGATCGTTTACAGCGCCGCCTCGCCTGAATTCTATCTCTCGATTGCGGCCCTGGCCGCGATCGCCGCCGCGTTCGTTGTCGCCGTGCGGAACGACCGCCGGCGCGGCCTCTACCTCTTCTGCGTGGCCTGGATGGCGATCGCGATCGGGCCGATGATGAATCTGCGCGGGATTTTTCAGGGCGCGATCGTGCAGGATCGATATCTGTACCTGCCCTCGGTGGCCTGGTGCATCATGCTGGCCGACTGGACCGTGCGTCTGGCGCGCGTCGGCCCGGCCGCCCGTCGTGTGGCGTGGGCCGCGATGGCTGCGTTGCTGGTGGTGTGCGCCGCGGCGTTGTGGAACGTGCAGCGTTTCTGGCACGACAACGTGGCGTTCTACACCAGGCTCATCCAGGTGAATCCCGACCAACCGAGTTGGCACTTCGCATTCGGCGTGGCATTAAGAGACCGCGGCGATCTGGCGGGCGCGCAGCGCGAGCTCAAGGCCGCGCTGGAGCTCGATCCCCAGAGCGCCGCGCTCTACGACCTGGGCGTAGTCGATTCCCAACTCGGCCATATCAAACAGGCCGCAGCCGAACAGGAGGAGGGGCTCAAGCGGCTTGCCAGTCCGCCTGCCGACGCCTACGTCGGCCTGGCCCAGGTTTACGATCTGAACGGCGACCAGGCCAAGTCCGAGGCGGCGCTCAAGCAGGCCGAGTCGCTGCCCGGCGGCGCGCACGTCGCGGCGCTGGCGCGTGCGCAGTCGAAATATAATCACGGCGATCTGGCGGGCGCGGAAGCGATCTTGCGCGATCTTACCGCGGCTGATCCAAACGATCCGCGCGCGTGGACGATGCTGGGGATGACCGCGATCAGGGAGAAGAACCATCAGCAGGCGCTGGAATGCTTTCTGCGGGCGCAGGCGCTGTCGCCGCGTGATCCATTCGCGCGCGTGATGACGGGCCTGGCGCTGCACAAGTTGGGGCGCGATCAGGAGGCGCTTACGCAATGCCGCGCCGCGCTGGCGATCGCGCCCAACGACCGCAACGCGCAGGCGCTGATCGCCACCATCCAGCGCGAGAATCCGTCCACACAGCCGGCGCCGCGGTGACCGCGCGGGTGAGAGCAGTGGACTATCGCATCGAGCCTCAGGCCAGCTCGGCGCCTTGGCTGCGATCCGCTCTCTTCCTGCCGATCGCCCTCGCGACGATCACAGTGGCCGTGTTCGGCGAGGCTCTCCTGCTGCCTGGCGACCAGGTTCTGTCGAGACCCAACGGGGACATCGCCACCCAGTTCATGTATTGGCGCCAATTTGGGTTTGACGAGCTGAGAGCTGGCCACATTGCGCTGCGTAACCCGCACGTCTTCAGCGGTGGGCCATTTCTAGCCGGATTTCAGGCGGCGCTGTTGTATCCGCCGAACTGGATCTACCTGATCCTGCCGCTGGCCAAGGCAATCAACGGTGAAATCGCCTTGCACGTTTTCCTGCTGGGACTCTTCATGGCGCTTTGGGTTGATCGAAGCCGACTCCATCCGTTGGCCGCGCTGTTCGCCGGCTCGGTCGCGATGTTCAGCGGAACATTCTTCCTCCAGGTCATGGGGGGGCATCTGGCCGAGTTGGACTCGATGGCCTGGGTCCCCTTGATCCTTCTCGCTCTTGACGGCCTTTTGGAAGAACCCGGCGCCAAGTGGATTCTGGTCGCGATCCTGGCCGTTGCAATGCAGTTCATGGCTGGCCATCCGCAAGTCGTCTTCTCGACCGTTGTCACGTGCGGGTTATATGGAGGCCTGCGGCTGATTCGATCGCCTCGACCGCTCCGGACATTGCTGGCCGCGGTCGCCGTCGCAGCCGGGGCCGCACTCATCGATACGGCCCAAATATGGGCCGGCTTGCAGGCGGCGAGCGAGGGTCCGCGCCACGGCGGGCTCTCGTTCGCATTCGCGGGGAGCTTCTCCCTTCCGCCGGAAAACTTTATCACCCTGCTGGTCCCATTTTTCTTCGGGAGCGTGACGAGCTTCCCCTACTGGGGAAAGTGCTGGCTTTGGGAAGTATGCGTGTTCGTGGGGCTCACAGGTCTGACCATGGCTGCCATCGGGACCTCGGTGAAATTTGCGTACAGAGGGATCCGGATCGCGATGGTGTTCGTGCTGCTCTGGATAGCGATCGGCAAGTATTCGCCGCTGTTCTGGGTGCTCTATCAGTACGTGCCGGGATTCAGCTACTTCAGAGTGCCCGCAATGTTCGCTTTCGATGCCACGCTGTTTCTGGCGATGCTGGCCGGGCTCGGCGCAGACGGGGTGCTGCGATCGCCGCGAGGGGCCAGGGGCATCGCGATCGCACTCCTGATCGGAGCAATCGGGCTCGCAGCGCTCGGAGCCGGATTGCTCTGGGGGGTGAGCGGATGGAGCGGCATACTGAGCGCCGTCGGCACATCGGGAGAGTCGTTCGCGCCGCCGCAGTATTACCGTGACGCAGGCTTCATCGAGGCGGCGCGGCGGTTCGCGGCGTCCCGATGTCTGATCGCAGCGGTCGTTCTTCTGATTCTGGCCGCGCTGTTCCTTCTACGTGCTTCCCGTCCCGCGGCTGCATATGCGCTGGTGATTTTCGGCGTGGCGGAGGGTTTCGCGTTCGCGCGCACCAGCCTGAGCACATTTCCGCTGGCATCGAGGGTTCCGGCTGCGGTGCGTCAGTATCTCGACGCCTCTCCCGGCGATTACCGAACCCTGGGGCTGGAAAACAGCGCGATCGCCATAGGAGCGAACGACATTTGGGGCTACGATCCCGTGGTACCGGGCCGGTATGCGCAGTTGGTGCGCTACTCGCAGGGTGGCAACCCCGACGAATCGGGTACTGACCTGAACTTCCGCAACGTCAGAAGTCCCTTGCTGCGATTGCTCGGGCTGCGCTTCGTGTTCCTGCAGTCTGGCGGCCAATATCACGTTATGAAGATCGACGGGGGTCTTTCCCATCTGATGCTGGTCGGCCAATCGATGCGGATCTCCGACCGCGATCAGATCTTCCGGGCGCTGAGCGACCGATCATTCGATCCGGCGAAGACCGCAATTCTGGAAAGTGACCCGGCGCCGGCGCCCGTCTCCGGCGGACCGCCGGGAACGGTCCGCCTGATCGGCAATGGCGCGGACTCGATGACGATCGCGGCTGACGTTGTCCGGCCAACGCTGCTGTTGATCAGCGACGCGTACAGCCGCTATTGGCACGCTGTCGCCCTGCCCGGCAGTAGCCAATCTGACTATCAGGTTCTACCGGCCGACTATGCGCTGATCGCAGTACCGCTGCGTGCGGGCCAGCATCGGTTCCGTCTGGATTATGCCCCCCAGGGATACCTGATCGGCCGCTGGATCTCACTCGGCGCTCTCGTGATCTACCTGGTCGTTGTCGCGATGGCGTTTGTGCGCGAGCGGATCGATACCTAGCTTGCCCCTCATACTTCGATCCACTACGGTCGAAACCGCAGGAGAAAGACCGCTTGGAATCTGATCAAACGCGCGTCTACGACACGGGCCTGGCTTGCTCTCCTCGGGTAGGGCGGCTGGCTATGGTCTTGACCGTCGCAGCGCTAGGGGCCGCAGCGATACTTCGGATCGTCCGATTGAGCACGGCTCCGCTCGGATGGCATCCGGACGAGTTGTGCAACCTCTACGACGCCTACAGTATCCTGACTACCGGCCGCGATCAGTGGAATAACTTTCTCCCCATTTTCTTCAAGGGGTTCGGCGACTATCGGATGCCTCTGTTCGATTACTCACTCGTGCCGTTGACGGCCATATTTGGCCTTAACCCGATCGCAGTGCGGCTGTGCGCGGCGATTTGGGGACTCGTCGATCTTGGAGCAATCACTATTCTCGCCGGCTTGGTGCTCGGACTGCCGGGGGCTGCCGCCGCTGCGGTGCTTGGCGTGGCTTCGCCGTGGCATCTGGTGCTAAGTCGCCAGGGTATCGAGACGATCTCCGCGGACACTATGACAACCCTCGCCGTGCTGAGCTTCGTCCTGTGGCTCAAGTGGCGGCGGGACCGATGGCTTCTACTAAGTGCAATAATCTTCGGCGTATCGCTGTATAGCTACGCGATAGTGAAGGCATTTTTGCCACCCATGATCGGGGTGCTGATCCTGACCTACTGGCGCGAACTTAACGGCCACAGGCGCACCGCACTGCTGGCGTTGGCCATTGTGGCCTTGCTGGCCTTGCCGCAGGCGATCTTAATCTGGAAGCACCCTGAAATGCAGCAGCGTTTCAGCGTGATTTCGATCTTGGGAACAAAGGGCGCGCGGCTCGAGAGCCTCGGCGCCAACTTCATAAGCTATTTCACACCGTCGTTCCTGTTTTTTCGCGGTGACCGGGGCGACCATTGGACGATGCTCCATCCGGCCGGTTTCGGGCAGCTTCTGCCCGAACAAGCGCCTTTGATATTGCTGGCAGCGCTGGCCTTTTTCAACGTCCGGCGCCGCAAGTTTGCGCTACTCACTTTCGGCTGGCTGATATGCGCGGCGCTGCCGGCGATGCTCACCGTGCCGCTGGGAGCGTTCGCGCTCGAAAAGACTGACATTCCTACGGCGTCTATTTTGTGCGATTACTCACGCGTCGCGGTTAACCCTGATTTGTCGCCGGCAGTGCTTATGTCACACCCCGACTCCCGGCACGACGCCCTGGCGATGGCGCCGTGGACCCTGGTGTCGGCGCTGGGATTTGTCGCGCTGCTCGAGTTGCTGCGTAAAAGAGTATTACTCATGAGCGCCGCAGCGGCGCTGCTGCTGGCCGGTGTGATATTCCATAGCGCGCGGTTTTGCAAAACATATTTCGGCGACTACGTAATGATGTCGGCGCCATATTTTCAGTATGGAGCGGGAGAAGTTGCCAGGCAGATCAAGCGGCTCGACGACGGCAAGGAGGTTCTGGTTGTCACGCCGAGAATAAGCGAGGCCTATATCTACATGTTGGTCTTCGAACAGTATCCTCCGAAATGGTTTCAGACCGCGGCTGACGTAAAGGGGGCGTGGTTCAGGGGTCAAGTGATCAAAAGCTTCGGCCGGCACTACTTTGTTTCCCCCTTCGTGGTTTACGAGGCGATAGCGAAAAATGCCGCCGGCGCGTTGGTGCGGGTGTTTCCCCACGGCATTTTTGTTTTCACCGGTGATGACGTCGTTCCGGCTCCGCCCAAGGTAGTGATCCGTTATCCGGACGGCAGCATAGCCTACAGGATTGTAGTGAGGTGAAGCGCCGCAGGTCCGGAACGCGAGGGGCGCTCACGAAATTTTGGCCGCGCCGGCGGCAGCGAAACGCCCGAATGTTAGCGGTCTGATGAGGCGGGTCGTTTCGATCAAGGCTCCTGCGCCCGCAAGCGCGGCAGGCGTCAGCGCCGGTTTCGGTGGATGGCGCGAGTCTGCCATAGCGGGTGGGGTGCTGTTGGTCACCTTCTGCGCCTATTTGAGAAGCCTGGGCAATCGCTTTTCCCTCGACGATCTCGACATGATCGTCGGCAACCGCCTCATCGGCCAGTGGTCGTTCATCTGGAGATCGCTGCTGAGCGATCCGTATTGGTATCGCGATCCCGCGCATCTGCCGCAGAGTTCGTATTACCGGCCGCTGCAGGACATTTGGCTTGCGATACAGTTTCATCTGTTCGGTCTCAACCCCATGCCCTGGCACTTGAGCCTCGTGCTGTTGCATCTGGTCGGCGTCTGGTTCGTGTTCAAGATCGCGATGCAGGTGGCGGATGACGTCCGCATCGCGGCTTTGGCGGCCCTGCTCTTCGGGCTGATTCCCCTCCACGCCGAGGCTGTGGCCTGGGAGCCCGGGGTTGACATGTCGCTGAGCGGTGTGCTCGAACTCGCGGCGTTTTATTTCTTCATCACACGATCCACCAGCACCACGCGCTGGCTTCCCGCGCTACTGTTCTACACGGCCGCGCTCCTGACTCACGAAGCGGCCGTGCTCTTCCCGGCCCTGATAGCCCTCTACGTATTTTTGATCGAGCCGCTCGGCGCGCCCGCGAGTTGGGAGGGCAAGCTCGATACTATTCTCGCCCGCTTGCGCCGCAGCCTGATTTGCGCCGTGCCGTTTGTGGGCGATGCGATCGGATATCTGATCGCTCGCAGGTTGTCGCTGGGGTTTCTGTTTCATCAGCCGGGGTGGATCACCCACCTGACGCCAGCGCTGACGATCCTGACCCTCCCGCGGGTGATCGTTGGATACATCGCGCTGCTCGCGATGCCGTGGCTGGCCGGCCCTCGCCGCGCGATGCTGACGGTATCCAGCGCGTCATCGCCGCACTTCTGGGGTCCGGTTGCGATCGTGCTCGTGCTGGCCGCCGCGTTTGCGGCCGCCGTGCGCAACCATCCCCATCGCCGCCGCTACCTATTCTTTGCAGCATGGATAGCGGTGGCGATGGCGCCGGTCGTGAATCTTCGACTCTTTTTCGATCGAGCGTTTGTGCAGGACCGCTATCTCTACTTCGCGTCGGTCGGATGGTGCTTGATGGTTGCGGACTTTGCGGTAAGTCTTGCGGACCGATCCAAAATAATAAGGCGCATCGTGTGGGCCGCCACCGCCGCGTTCCTGATCGTCTGCACAGCCGTGCTCTGGCAGGTTCAGTATTCCTGGCGCGACAACGAGGCCTTCTATGCCGCGCTGATCGAAAAAAGCCCGGACCAGGTGGACGGCTATTACGGGTTGGGCGTGGCATTAAGAGACCGCAGCGATCTGGCGGGCGCGCAGCGCGAGTTCAAGGCCGCGCTAGAGCTCGATCCCCAGAGCGCCGCGCTCTACGACCTGGGCGTAGTCGATTCCCAGCTCGGCCATATCAAGCAGGCCGCAGCCGAACAGGAGGAGGGGCTCAAGCGGCTTGCCAGTCCGCCTGCCGACGCCTACGTCGGCCTGGCCCAGGTTTACGATCTGACTGGCGACCAGGCCAAGTCCGAGGCGGCGCTCAAGCAGGCCGAGTCGCTGCCGGGCGGCGCGCACGTCGCGGCGCTGGCGCGTGCGCAGTTGAAATATAATCACGGCGATCTGCCGGGCGCGGAAGCGATTTTGCGCGACCTCACCGCGAACGATCCAAACGATCCGCGCGCGTGGACGATGCTGGGGATGACCGCGATCAGGGAGAAGAACCACCAGCAAGCGCTGGACTGCTTCCTGCGAGCGCAGGCGCTGTCGCCCCGTGATCCATTCGCGCGCGTGATGACGGGCCTGGCGCTGCACAAGTTGGGGCGCGATCAGGAGGCGCTTACGCAATGCCGCGCCGCACTGGCGATCGCGCCCAACGACCGCAACGCGCAGGCGCTGATCGCCACCATCCAGCGCGAGGCGCACTCGGGACAATCTGCGGGTGCGCGATGAAGCGCGGGCTGCCGGTCAAAGCGGGCGCACCTGGTCGAAGTCGCGTCGCTGGCCGCGCTGCCAATGCCCGCGAGGACGCGCGCCGCCGAACCTTGATGATCACAGGCGTGCTGCTCGCCACGGCGTTGGTCTATCTGCGATGCCTAGGCAACGGCTTCGTTTTCGACGACCACGACATGGTGATCGCCAACCGGCAGATCGGGCAGTGGTCGTTCCTCTGGAAGTCGCTGACGCGTGATTCATGGTGGTTCATGGATCCGCTCCATTTGCCGGCGAGCGCATACTATCGGCCGCTCCAGGATATCTGGCTCGGCCTGCATTACCATCTGTTCGGACCCCACGTCGCCGGATGGCACGCGACTATGGTCGGTTTGCATCTGGCCGCGGTATGGCTGGTGTTCGAGATCGCGGCCCGGCTCACCGGCGGGACACAGCCGGCGCTGGCGGCCGCGTTACTCTTCGGCCTGCTGCCGGTGCACGCTGAGGCGGTGGTGTGGGCCACCGCGATCCCGCTGCCGCTCAGCGCCACGCTCGAACTGGGAGCGTTCTATCTCTTCATCGCGCGCGGCGGAGCCGAGCGTCGCAACTGGACGCTCGCGATACTGCTCTACGCCTGCGCCCTTCTGACCCACGAGAGCGCGGTCGCATTTCCGGCGCTGATCGGATTGTACGTCCTGCTGATCGAGCCCGGACAAGTCGTTTCACCGCGCGCGCGGCGAGTACGGACCGCGATCGTCAGTTCGGCGCCGTTCGCGGCCGAGACCCTGGCCTATCTGACTGTGCGCCGGCTGGTGCTCGGTTTCATCAATCGCCCCAACGCTCTGACCCATTTGACCGGCACGCAGGCGATCGCGACTGCGCCGCGCGTGGTGATGACCTACGTGGCGCTGCTGGTGATGCCGTGGCTGGCCGGCCCGGCCCATCAGGTGCCGATCGTCGGGAGCCTCGGCGCGCCCGGCTTCTATCTGCCGCTCGCCGCGCTGGCCGCCTGCGGCGCGATCCTGTTCGCGATTGCCAGACGCGACCGGCGCGGGCGGCTCTACTTGTTTTGCGCCGCCTGGATGGTAGTCGCGGTCGCGCCGATGATGAATCTGCGCGGGCTCTTTGAGCAGGCGCTGGTGCAGGATCGTTATCTCTACCTGTCATCGCTGGGATGGTGTGTGATACTTGCCGACGGCGGGTTTCGCCTCGCGCGGCGTGGCGCCACCTCGCGCCGGCTTGCGGTGAGTGCCGCGATCGCAATGGCGGCCCTGTATGCGGGAGCGCTCTGGCGGGCGCAGGGATTCTGGCACGACGACGAAGCGCTCTCGATCGCCTGTATCGCGCGCTGTCCCGATGCCGCGATGTGGCACAACCGGCTCGCCAGTGCGCTCGAGCAACGCGGCGAGCTATCCGCGGCGGCGCAGCAGCTCGCGACCTCGCTGAGCCTTGATCCCAACGCGCCCTTTACGCTGTATGATCTCGGACTTCTGCACCTGCGGATGGGCCGGCTCGCCGACGGCGCCGCCGAGCTTGCCGCCGGCATCAGGCATCTGCCGCATCCCGCCGCCGAGAACCATCTGCTGCTGGCGCAGGTCTACGACTTGAACCACGACGACGCGCGCCGCGATGCGGAACTGGCGTATGCCGAATCGATGCCGGGCGGCGCCGAGGCCGCCGGACTCACGCGGGCGCAGATAAAAGTATCCCATGGTGACGCCGCCGGCGCCGAGGCGATGTTGCGCGAGATGGCGCGCAGCCATCCCGATGACTACCTCGTGTGGACCGCGCTGGGGCGGGCGCTCGCCGCACAAGGACGCAACCCCGAAGCGCTAGCCGCGTACCAAGCGGCGGTCAAGCTTACACCCGACGCCCCGATGCCGCATTTTCTCTCCGCCGAGGTGCTTCATGCGATGAACCGTAATCGCGAGGCGCTCGACGAATGCTACCTCGCGCTGGCCGCTTCGCCCAATGATTCGCGCACGCTGGCGCTGATAACGGAAATCGAACAGAGCGCCAAGCCGCATTAGCGGCTCCCGCGCCGATGCGCCGCTCGCGCATCATCACGGGAGGGCTCTCTCAGCGCGGGGAGGTAAAGGATTCGTGCGGTGGTCTGGAAATGCGCGCGGCGGCACATCCCTGTCGGGAGCGTGCCGCCGCGTTCTGATTCCAGGACTGATTGCTACTTGCTGATCGTGACCGTTCCCAAATCTTGCACTTCAGGTGTGAACGTTACCATACCGACACAGTCGGTGGCCGCGAACCCTTCCAGGGTCTGATCGGAAGACAGCGGCGTGGGGGTCGGCTTCTGCGTTGGAGCCGAGGTCGGCGCCGAGGTCTTCGACGGCTTGGATGGACCGCTGCTCTTGGGCAGGTCGCACGACACCGTCGCGGCGACCAGTATCAGCATCGCGCTCGCCATCAGCACTCGTTTGCGGCGCGGCGACGAGAGCGGCACTACCAAGCCGAGTATCCCCAGGCATCCCAGCCATACCATCATCGGGCCGGCCATCTGCCCGCCCGCCTTGGGAACCGGGATCATCCCGGCGAGCACCAGCCGCGGCGGGTTGGCCATAGCCAGCGACGCGCTTGGGTTGGCCGCGATCGTGACCTGCAAGCTGAAGTCGACGGTGCCGCCGGGCGGGATGATGATCGGCGGGCTGAAGCTGTAGTCGGTGTTGCCGGTCGAAGACGGAACCTGCGTGGAGGTCTCGCTGGCGCCGTTGATCGTTGCCGTCAGCGTCGACGAAGTGAACAATGACGCGTCGCCGAAGAGCACGAACGCGTCCGTCAGGCTCTGCTGACAGTTTGTGCTGGGGCTGGTGACCGAGAAGGTCCCGACCACCGGCGTCGCACCCGGAGAGGCGGTAATCGACACCGGAGTAACCGCCACAGTATCGATGCCAGGCGAAGCGGTGGCCACCGGAGTCGCAGTTGCAGTAGTTGGCGCCGGGGTCTGGGTGGGACCGCTTGGACTTGCCGTCGGTCCAATCGGAGTCGGAGTGACCGTGGCCGTCGCGCTAATCGGAGTCTGAGTTGGCCCACTCGGAGTCGGAGTGACCGTGGCCGTCGCGCTGATCGGAGTCTGAGTGGGCCCTACCGGAGTCGGTGAGGGGCTAGGTGTTTGCGTGGGTCCGCTGGGGGTGACCGTCGGACCTGGGGTGGGCGACGGGGTTGTGGTAGCCGACGAGGTCGGTGCCGCGGTCGGACTCGCGCTCGGCGTTGGCGACGGCGTCGCGGACGGGCTCTCCGAAGGCGTGGGCGTAGGGGTCGGCGTCGGCGTTGGGGTCGGGCTTGGGGTTGGGGTCGGGGTTGGAAAGTTGAGCCCGATCTGGAGCACGTACGCGTTGAGCGAACCTGCCAGCGCCGGCTGCGCGGCAGACGGTACCGCCGGCGGAGCCGGTACGACTGGAAAATTACTCGAGGCGGTCCCGCCCGCTACATAGACCAGATTGATGCCGGTTGCGGCGAGGGTGTCGGTCGCTACGCCGCCGGCGAAGCCATCGTTCGCTGCTCCGCTCAATGGACCCAGCAGCGTGGAGAAGATCAGGGTCGATCCGTCTCCGCTCAGCTTGGCGACGGTGGCGTTATATTCCAGGAACGGGCTGATAAAGATTCCCGTAACCGAGCCAATTCCGGTAGTCACTCCTGGATCCAAACCGATCCTGGTCGTCGGCGGCAGGTAGGCCGTGGCCGGGCCGATCTCCCTGAAGGTCGTGCCGCCGTCGGTGCTTTGCAGCAGAAAGCCCAGATCGTTGAGCTTGCCCGCCGCATAGATATGCGAAGGGGAGGACGAAGCATCAACCTTCACGTCATAGAGGGCGAGGCTGACTGTGTTGACCGGACCGGTGACCGTAGCGAACCCGTCGGTGCTTTCGAGCAGTCCGACTTGAGCGCCCGCGTACAGGTTGGAGTTGGGACTGGTACTTCCCGGCGGAGCCGGATTTTTCACACTGGAGTCGACCGCCACTGAGAACGCAGGCTGAAAATTCTCTCCGGTCTGGGTGAACTGTATGCCCCCGACACTGCTGACGAAGACACCGCGATTGGTGCCGACATAGACCGCTTCAGGGTTATGGTTCGGATCAGAAGCCAACGAAAAGGCGAAGGCGCCGCTCGGAAGCCCGGTGGGGTCGAAGGTGTTGGCGCAATCGGCGCTCCTCAGCAGTTGAAACTGCGGAGGGTTGCCCGGAGTCTTGGTTCCCACGTAGATGGCGGGCGGCTCCGCGTTGCTATCGACGAATACCGGCGAGACCGGGAAGCCGTTGAGTGCGGTCTGAGCGAACGACACGCCCCGATCGGTGCTGCGGTACAGCCCCTGCCCATTGCCGACGAATACTCTTTCGTTGCTGCCGGCGCACACGCCGGTGCCGGGCGAGTAGTCGATCGCGATACCATTAAACCCGGTCGCATACTGCGCCTGCGAAAGCACGGTGGGTCCGAAGGTGTGGCCATCATCGGTGCTCAGGTACAGGCCCTTGCGCGCGCTGCCGGCGAAGATGGTATGGGGTGTGGTGCTTGGATCGACCACCAGCGCATTGAGTGAGCCGATGCTGCCGAGATTGCCGGTGAAGCCGAAGCTCGCGCCGTTGTCGGTGCTGACCAGCAATTCGCCGTTGGGCGCGGGCAGAGGAAACGAATTCACCGCCGGAAAATCGGTGTAATTGGTGGTGCCGGCAATATAGGTATCACAACCCACCACGCCGCAGGTCGCGTCGATCGCGATTAATCCGCCGTTGTCATCGCCGGTGCCGCCCAGGTAGGTGGAATAAGCGATCGTGTAATACGGCACGCCAGGGAGGGTCGGGTTGTTCTGCGGTACCAGGTGCACGACGAACTCGTCATCGAAGCCGCCGAAAGCCACCTGGTAGGCGCCGGCAGTAGTCGGGAAATCATTCGAGTAGGCATAGCCCGCGACATAGATGCTGTTCACGCTGAGATTGGGGGTCAGCACAAAAGTATCCGGCCCCAGACTCCAGACCATTGATGGCCTGAAAGCCCGTTCCGCCCAGGTAGGTCGAGTACAACAGCGGCCCGGTGCCGGTCGGATTGAGTACTGCGATGAAACCGGTGGCGGCGGCTTGGCCGAAGGTGTTCTGCACCGCGGTCGCGGGTGTGATCGGGAAATTCTGTGAGAAGGCCGGAATGAGGATCGCGTCGGTTATGCCGCCGACATAGGCGTTGCCTTGCGCGTCAGCTGCGATCGCGAATCCGCCGTCGCCGCTGTGTCCACCCAGGTAGGTGGCGTACTTGAAGACACTACCCGAAGAATTCAGCCTCGCCACGAACGCGTCGTTTTTATCGATACAAGGCGCGCCGCCGCTGGTACAACCGTTGGCCGTCTGGAAGGGGGTCAGGTTGGGCGCCGCAGCAACTGGAAAGTCCAAAGACTCGGTATATCCGGTGACGAACGCGTCGCAGTTCGCCGCGCATCCCGAGGGAATTGCGATCGCTTCGCCCTCGTCGACTCCGCTGCCACCCAGGTAGGTGGAATACAACAACGTCGAGCCATCCGGACTGATCTTGGCCACGAACGCGTCCGAAGTTCCGCCGCCGAAATTCGGCTGCGCGACCGAACCGCCCGCTGGCGTAAGCGGAAAGCCGGAGCCCGCGTATCCGGTTATGTAAGCAGCGCCGGACTGATCGACCGCGATCGCGTTGCCACTGTCGGCGCTGGGACCGCCGAGGTAGGTAGAATACACAAACGCGGTCCCGGTCGGATTGACCTTGGCTACGAACACATCGCAACTTCCACCATAAGTGGCCTGCACGATGTTCGGTTTTGGGGTAATCGGAAAATCCGCCGAGCAGGCGGTTCCGGTCACGTAGGCATCGCCGACTGCGTCGGCCGCCAGTCCGCTCGCGAAATCGAGGAACGAGCCGCCCAGGTAAGTCGAGTAGCTCAGCGTCGGGTCGATAACCAACGGCTGGTCACGATCGTAAGCAGCCAGCTCGATGCCGACGCGCGCGCCGGACAGACGAGTATAGCGGCTGGAGATCGGCCGCTTCTTGCCGCCCGATTCCTGGTAGGCAACCGGTTTGCGCAGCAGGATTTGCCCGCGTGGCGTGCCCAGTACCAGATCGCCATCGCCGTTGATGTCAATCCGGCTGGCGCCGTCGAAAGCGAGCCTTATGCTGTCCGGACGTGCGCCGGGCTTGACTACCCAGTCGCATTCCAATTCGCGATGGTTGCCGTAGTAGACCAGATCGACGCCGGGGTAGACGCCTTTGTATCTCACCTTGGAATACGTCGGGATGCCGGAGTGCCAATTGCGGGGATCACTGCCGACGAAATAGTTGGTCACGCCGGGAAGCCTGTCTACGCCCTCGATTTTCGCATCTTTGTTCGCGCCTTCGAGTCTCATCGTCAGGGCCAGGTTGTCCGCAGGCCGCAGAACCCCTGATTTTGAGTCATGCTTCGAATTGCTTGCGGTTACACCGTCGCCAATTGGAAGCGTCCGCGCGGCTTGGGCCGGGGATGGAGCACGGCTGAGCAGAATCCGGGCCGCGTCCTGCGTGAACGAAATGGACAGACCCTCGGCGCGGGCGCGAAATCTCACCCGGCCGTCGGCCTGACCTACGTTGGGCTCGAAGCCCAAGCCGAGTTGATCGTAGCTCTGGTTGAGACGCGCGCTGACGACCGCGGTGTTGGCCGCAGGCGCCTTCCCGAGTTGCCCCGATGAGCTGGAGCTGATCCGCTTGGCGTTCGCCACGCGCGGCGAAACTGAATTATCGGCGCGTTGCGACGGGTAAAAGATTACCAAAAAAAGAATACACGCGACCGTTGCGAGCCCAAACCACACTCTCGGGTGTCGTGTCATCGCTTAGCGCCTTCAGCCGCCGAAGCATAGAGGAGGCCTCCCAAAGGCGCTCTCCCTCCTGCTAGGCGAGCGTTCACTTGGCCACGATTCTCCTACCGCACCGGCAATGCTTACGTCAAACGGTTTTTTTTGAGCATGGACCGCCCGGCCAAGCTTTTGGTCAGCATCAAGCAGCGTTTTGTGGGCGGCTCGCCACCATTTGGTCGGGCTTTCACCATCAATCGCCGGACGAAAACAAGCCATCTGGCGATCGCTGTATAGCAACGATGGCACTAGCGCAAACGACGAATGTTGCAAGCCTGTGGATAACTTTCCGGCCCGCCATGGCGCAACGCGCGATATATTCTACCTTGTAACATGAGGGTCGCCGATCTAGGATTCCGAAGCCCACTTCCGCTGCGGCCTTGATCCGAAGTGTATTATCCAGCGATGCCCCATCCGCGTCCCGACCCTCAGCCTGCCCGCATCGTGGCGGTCCGAGGGCGCACGGCTCGCTAGCGCGCAATGTCATCGGCGGCAAAACCTGCAAACTCGGCCCCACCGGCTGATCCCAGCCAGGGCGTCCGCGCACCCGGCTGGGCGATCGAGTCCGGGCCCGGCCGCGATCGCGTGCTGATCGGGGGGCTGCTGCTGGTCACGGCAGTGGTCTATCTGAGATCGCTTGGCAACGGCTTTGTCTTCGACGACGCAGATCTGATCGTAGCTAATCGCTACATGGCGCAGTGGTCGTTTCTCTGGAAGTCGTTCGCCTACGATTTCTTCTGGATGCGCGACCCATTCGCGCTGCCGCAGAGCCTGGTCTACCGGCCGCTGACCGACGTCTGGTTCACGATCCATCGCCATCTTCTGATCGGGCCAGCGGGCTGGCATGCGACCCTGTTGATGGTCCATCTGCTGGCGATCTGGCTGGTCTTCAAGGTGGCGCTGCGGCTGGCCGGAGATCTGTGGGCGGCGCTACTCGCCGCGGCGCTGTTTGCCTTGACCCCGATTCACGCGGAGGCGGTGGTGTGGATCTCGGCCGCGGCGCTTCCCTTGAGCGCCGTGTTCGAGCTGGCGGCATTTTATTTTTTCATCACCCGGACCAGTCCGGCGCGGCGGCATTCGCCAGCCGCGCTGCTGTGCTATCTGGCCGCAGTCTTCAGCTATGACGGCGCGATGATTTTCCCCGCGCTGCTCGGATCATACGTTCTGCTGCTTGAATCCCCCCATGCCGAGAAGCTGGCGGACGATCTGGACGGGCCACGGGTGTGGGAGGCCGTGCTGGCCGCCGCACCCTTCGCCCTCGAAGCCCTGCTCTATCTAATCGTGCGGCGCATCGTGCTCGGATTCTTCCTTAGCCCTTTTGAGAGCATGCCGTATCGGGCGGACACGCAGGCGCTCGCCAACACCGCCGAGACGATTCTGACTTTGCCCCACGTGGTCGCGGACTACGCGGGGCTGCTGGTCGTGCCGTTTTTTGCCGGACCGTCCCATCGCGTGCTGCGCGTCCTCAGCCCCGCGTCACCCGAATTTTACCTGCCGATCGTGGGGCTTTGCCTCGGCGCGGCGATTCTGTTCGCGCTGCTTCGCGCTCAGCCGCGGGCCCGCCTGTACGCCTTCTGCGCCGCGTGGACGGGCTTTGCGATCGTGCCGATGCTGAACCTGCGCGGGATTCATCCGGATCTGCTGGTCTGCGATCGCTATCTGTACCTGGCGTCGGTCGGATGGTCGCTGCTGTTGGCGGATTGGGCGGTCAACCTTGCGCGTCGGAGCCAAGCGGCGCGCTCGATCGTAACCGTGGGCGCGGCGGCGGTCCTGGCTGGCTTCAGCCTTTCGCTTTGGCATGTGCAGGGCTACTGGCACGACGACCTGGTGCTGTTCCAGCGCTGTATCGACGCTTTTCCCGAATCGGCCCTCTGTCATGGACGCCTGGGAATGACGCTCAAGGTACGCGGCGACTTGACCGGCGCGCAGGTTGAGCTCAAAAGAGCCATCGACCTCGACGAGATGGCGAGCGCGCCTCCGCTCTACGCGCTGGGCCAAATCGACGCGCGGCAGGGACGGACTGCGGCGGCCACGAGCGAGATTGAAAAGTCGTTGAGCGAGATGACCGGGATGGTGGGCCACAGCCAGGGCGCCGGCAAAAGGCCCAAGCCGGCGACCGCCGTTGCATACGCGCTGCTGGCCGAACTTTACGACCAGCAAGGTCAGGCCGACAAGAGCCGGGCGGTCCTGAACTTTACCGCATCGCTGCCCGGGGGCGCCGAGGCGGCGGGGATGGCTCAATCACGAATCGACTGGCGACACGGCGACAAAAACTCCGCCGAAGCAATTCTGAATGACCTCGCGCGGCGCTTTCCGGAAGATCCGAAAATCTGGGTGATGCTCGGCCTAGCGATGAAGGATCGCGGGCGCAACAACGAAGCGTTCGCGGCCTTCGAGCACGCGCTGAGCATCGATCCATACGATCCCCAGTCGCTTTTTTTCATGGCGCAGGCGCTGTACGGCGCGGGCCGCGACCAGGAGGCTCTCCACGCGTGCGAACTTGCGCTCAGCAGCTCACCCGACGACCCCAATCTGCGCGCGCTGGCCGCCGCGATCCAGCGCGAGCTAAACCGGAACTAGACTCCGCGCGCTGCGCCGCGCAGCTTTGCGGCAGAGCACGCACCGCGCTCCTGGCGCCGCGTGCTTCGCGATCGGGTTGGCCTGTGCCTATACGGCGCAAAATGCGACTTGCCTTTGGCTGCGACTCGTGGCTACAAACTTGATTAGTGAATCTCGCCGAAGATAGAGAACCCCCGGTCCGGACGGCCCGATGGCGGGCGATGTGGAAGGTTGCCCGCCCCCATCAATGGTTGAAGAACGCGATAATTTTCGCGGCTCTGATCTTCAGCCAGCGGCTCTTTCACCTGGGCGACGATCTGCGCACCGTGATGGCACTGGTTGCGTTCTGCGCGGTCTCGAGCCTGGGCTACATCGTAAACGACATCTCTGATCGCGAGACCGACGGCAAGCATCCCGAGAAGCGCAACCGCCCGATCGCCAGCGGCGAGCTGAGCGTGCCCGACGCGATCGTGATGGCATGCATGCTCGGGGTGGTCGGGGGCGTGCTCAGCCTCGCGCTGGGGCCCGGCTTCGCGTGCCTCGCGGTCGCTTATGTGGCGCTCCAGTTTGCCTACTCGCTGCGGCTCAAGCACATCGTGATCGTCAACGTCATCACAATCGCGATCGGCTTCGTGATGCGCGCTTTTGCCGGCGGACTGGCGATTCACGTCGAAGTTTCTCCCTGGCTGATCTTCATCACCTTCGTGCTCGCGCTGCTGCTCGCGCTGGCCCGCCGGCGCCATGAGCTGATCGCGCTGGGCGTAGCGGCGTCGTCTCATCGCAGCGCGCTGGACCATTACAGCGTCCGGCTCATCGACCAGATGATATCGATCGCCGCCTCCGCGACCCTGGTGGGCTACATGATCTACACCGCCTCACCCGACGTCGAACGCAAACTCGGTACCGGCTATCTGTACCTTACCGTGCCCTTCGTGGTGCTCGGCATCCTGCGCTACCTGTACCTGGTGGTCGAGAAGCGTGAAGGCGGTGAGCCCTCGCGGCTGCTCCTGAAAGATCGCACCCTGCTGATGTCGGTCGTGCTGTGGGTCGCGGCTGACATTATAATTCTCTACATCTAGTCGGATCGATCGTGGCCGATTGCGCCGGGCGGCGGCCGCTCGCGCTGGATCATCCGCGGGCGCCGTAAAGAGCGCGATAAGCCAGCCGTTGGGGGGGCACTGTTATAAGAAGTTCTGGCTTCTATTGACCATCCACGGCTCAGCTTGGCATAAGGTGCCATGAACTCTCGTCAGTCGCGCGATGCACGGGGACTTACGCGCAGGCGGCCACCCCTGGCGGCGGGAATTCTGATTGTATCGTCCCTGATGCTCCTGGTTGTGGGCGCGGCCGCACATGCCCAATTCGTCAGCGGCGACGTGCTGGTTGACGCGATCGGCCTGCAGGACGGAGGGCCGCTGCACAATAATGCAATCGACTACGTAATTCGATTCGGCTGCCCGCAATGCGGCGAGGGGATCGGCTCCAAGCGCACCGAAGGCGGCAATCGATTCGGACTGGATTTTTATACTAAATACGCCAGCCGACTGAGTATTCTGGCCGAGGGCAACGTCGGTATCGGCACCAGCACGCCGAGCGAGCTGCTCGAAGTAAACGGCAACGCCAAAATCGACGGCGCGCTCGAAGTCGATATCGCCGATCCGGCGGACCCATCGGCACATCTGACCTATTCTTCAGTATTGAGCAACGAGCCGGCGCTGCTGTTTCGCGGTGAGGCCCAGCTCACCAACGGAGAGGCCTCGGTTTCCCTGCCGCCGAACTTCGAGCGTCTGACCAGAACCGACTCGAGAACCATCGTGCTTACCAACATCAACGGTTTCGATCCGGTCGCGATCAAGAGCCAAAATGGCGCCGTGATCGCTAACAATACGTTCGTTGTCTACTCTTCCAACCCCAGGTCTTCGCAGCGCTTTAGCTGGGAAGCCAAGGGCGTGCGCGCCGAAGCACCGGCGGTGCGCGCAGCGCAATAGCGGCCGCTCGCCGCGGTTGCGCAACGGCGGCGTCTCGAAGTGATCGGCATTTGGAATCTGGCGAAGGCACTCGTGCTGCTGGCCGGATGCGGATGGTCCTCGTATGTGCTCGCCGCGCAGATGCTGCCGGAGGCGCCTTCTTCGACCCGCTTGGCCGGTGCGACGCTGCTGGCCTACGGGATATTTTACGGATCGTTCGTGGCGCTGCTGGCGTTGGGATGGTTCGGACCCGGACCGGCGTTAGTGTCGATTCTGGTTGTGGCCGCGGCGGCTCATTTCTCGTTGCGCGCCGGCGATGCGGCCGCACTCCTGATGCTCGACGCGCGCCGGCTGCGCGGCCTTGCTCGCGACTTTACACGGAGTGTCTTTTCCGATGGCCAGCGCGCGTTTGCCTATCGATTGGCCCCGGCGATCATCCTCGCGCTGCTCACCGCGATCGTGATTGCCCGCGTGATGCGCGGCCTGGTCGCGCCGCCGCTGGGATGGGATGCCTTGCTGTATCACCTGTTCAGGGCCGGCCGATGGGTCCAGCAGGGCCACAACGTGGTCCAGGCCGCGCCCGACACCTGGGGATTCTGCGAATATTATCCGGCCGCGGGCGATTCGTTCTGGTCCTGGCCGCTGCTGGCCGCCAGTGACGGCGAATTCCTGGCGCCCTGCGGCCTGCTGTTCTGGTTGAGTCTGGTGCTTTCCGGATACGCTGCGGCGCGGACGTTCGGGGCCACGCAGAAGCTGGCGATGCTCTCGGCGCTCTCGATCGGATTCACGCCGGCTATCGCCAATGCGTTGACCGCCGGGTACATCGATACCATTGGACTCGCCTTTTTTTTGCTGGCGTTGCTCTTCACTGCACGAAGTTTTGCCGCTCCCACGATTCCCGAAGCCGCTCTCGCCGGCCTCGCCCTCGGACTGGCCACGGCCGTGAAAGTCACGATGATGCCGGAGATGGCGATCGGGTGGGGCTTTATCTTTCTGAGCGCTTTCAGGAAACGCTCGGGATGGCAACGGTTTGGCGTGCCGCTCACGGCCTGTGCGATCGGCACGCTGTTGTTCCTGAATTCCTACTGGCGGATTTGGCTCGAAAAAGGCTCTCCCTTCTACCCGCTCCCGCTGACTCTGTTTGGCCGCGTGCTGTCGAAGGGCAATCGCGAGTGGTCGATGGTTCACTCCGCCAAGCTGGTGCATCACCTCAGCACGCCCGGCCTGCTGTATCTCATCTGGCCGTTCTCACAACTGTACGCGACTGATTATCTGGGACTCGGTCCCCTGGCTCCCGCGATATTGGTCCTGGGCGTAATCGGCTGGCTCAGGACTTTCGCCCGGCCCGAAAAAAGGGGCGCGATGCTTTTCATTCTCATGATCGCGCTGGTTCTGGCGGGAGGCCTGTTCTCGCCCGAGACGGCAGGGTTCCGCACGCTGCTGTTTCTGACTTTCGGCCGTTTCACGATGCCGGTGTTTGCGCTGGCGACCGTGGCCGCGGCCTTGTTCACGAGCGCCTGGATCTTCGGTTTCTGGTGGCTGGTTCTGCTGGTCGATGGGGCGTTGGCGCTGCCAACCGGATTTACCAGCTTCGACGCCGCGGCCGTCGGCGAACTGGCGGCGCCGATTCTGGTTGCGGCCGTGTTAGTGGCGCTGATCCTGATGTTGGGCGGACAAGCCTGGCGCAGGTTCGCGATTATCGTGGCCGCCGTGATGGTGCTGGTGCCGATCACGACGCTGCCGTGGATCCGATCCAGGCTGCGCTACCCCTACTACCAGGCCGCGGCGGCGATCAGGGATCCGGTCTATGACATGCACCTGCTGTCGCCGGATTACGCGACCTGGTCGCTCTGGTCCTTTCTCGATGACAGCAAACCCCATCGCCTTGCGGTGACCGCCGGATGGGACGGTATCGGTGACAACTGGTATTTGTATCCGCTGCTGGGCAGCCATCTTCAGAACACGGTAGTTTACGTACCCGTAACCGCCGACGGCTCGGTGGTGAACTACGGAGGGCCGCCAGGCGACCTGATAAAGCGCGCCGACTTCAAGGCCTGGGTCGATCGGCTCAAGCGGGATCACATCGACTTCGTGGTGAGTCTCGACCCGCCTCCGGCGGAAAAGGTCTGGATGGACCGCGCGCCGGAAACTTTTACCGAGCTCAGAGGTGACCCGGGCTTCGGGCCCGGCGTCTACGCTATCCGCTAGATTATTAGGGCTGCGCTCGCGGTAGAAGGAATTCCATCCGGCGGCATCTGCCAGCGCCGCACGAAACTTCTGCATCGAGATTCAAAAATGGAAATTCCGGATCAGCAGATGCAGGCCCCGGCTCGAACGGTTCCGCGCCCGTCGTGGCCGTCCGAGCGCTTTGCCCTGCTCACGATTGTGGCCGCCTTCGTCGCCTCGCGAGCGCTGTACTATCAGTCGGGCAACGGCTTTGCGACCAACCTCGGCTTTTGGCAGTTCCTGGATCTGCCGCTACTCCAGTCTCGTCTGTGGGAGAGCCTGTTGTATCTGCATAGCCAGCCGCCGCTGATGAACCTGTCGTTGGGCGTGGCAGCCAAGTTCTTTCCCGCTTTTTACCCATTGGTCTTGCAGGTCCTGTTTGCGGCGATCGGCCTCGCGCTCGCGATCGTGATGTTCCTGCTGATGATCGATCTCGATGTCCCGACTGGGTTGGCTCTTCTGATTACCCTCGTGTTCGAGATCGGACCCGCAACTCTGATGTTCGAAAATTGGTTTTACGACACTTACCCCACCACCTTCGTTCTGGTCTTGGCCGCCTTCTGCCTGAACCGGTTTCTGCGCGACAAGCGCCGTCTCTATGGATGGGCGTTCGTATGCTGCCTGGCGCTGCCGGTGCTCATGAACTCGTCGTTCCAGGTCGTTTGGTTCCTGGGCGTCGGCGCGGCGCTTTACCTGCTCCTGCGGCAGGAGATGCACCCGCTCTTCGCGCCGGGCTTGGCGATGCTGGCCGTTATCCTGGCCTGGTATGCCAAGAATCTGTTGCTCTTCGGCACCTTGAGCACCAGCTCGTGGTTTGGCATGAACCTGTGCACCATGACCACGCTCCAGTTCCCGCCGGCCGATCGTCATCAGTTGGTGGCCGCCGGCAAACTCTCTGCAATGAGTTTGGGCATGCCGTTTGTGCGGCTGGGCTCGTTTTCGGCGCCGCTCACCGGCGTTCCGGCGCTGGACGAGAAGACCAAGCAGAATGGCCTGTCCAACTATAACAATATTGCCTACGTCCAGCTCTCGAGGATCTGCCTGCATGACGCGGTCTGGGTCCTGCGGCATCGTCCGAAGGCTTACCTTCATGCAGTCGCCGCAACCGGGCAGTTGTACCTTCAACCCGCCAGCCATGAGCCGCCGACGCTCCATCCGAATCAGATGAAGATGTCGGGCTGGATCGCGCTCTATGAGCGGGGACTTCTGGCGGTGCCAGTCAGGCTGGGCGGGCCGTATAGCGACGGAGAGATCCACTACGGGAATGAGTCTCCGGACTATCGGGTGTCGATCCTGCTCGCCGTGGCGGTGCCGCTGCTGATCGGATGGGGCCTTGCGACCGTGATTAGCGGCGGCAAGGGACTGCCGATCGCCGCCCGCGCGACCCTGCTATTCGCGGTGCTAGGCATCCTCTATACGGGCCTGACTGGAATTCTCTTCAATGCGATGGAGAACAGCCGCTTCCGCTATGTTGCCGATCCTCTCTACCTGCTGCTGCTGGCCGTGTTCATTAGCCAAGCGATGCGGTCCCGCTCTCCGGCCCAGGAGTCGCTTGGGGCTCGGTCAAGCCGGCCTCGACAGTGCTCCATCCCGCTCTGATGCGACACATTTTCAGGGCTTGATTTAGCGCGATGGTAGCCTAGTCTGCTGGCTGAAGGCCGTGAAACAGAACGCCCTCCAGACCGAATTCGACAGCGCGACTGTCACTGAGCGCCCGGCTGGGCAGCCCGAACGATTTTTTCTTCCTGAACTCGATACACTGCGCTTCTTCGCCTTCCTGATCGTTTTCATTTCTCACGTCGCCGATAGCCCTTTGCTCGGTGAGGGCGGCTTCTGGCTACCCGGATTATCTAAGACCCTCGTGTTGATGGGTAGCTTCGGCGTTGACCTGTTCTTCGCGCTGAGTGCCTACCTGCTGACGCGGCTGTTTCTGAAAGAGCGCGCGGCTACAGGGGGTATCGATGTTCCGGGCCTTCTACATCCGGCGAATTCTCCGGATCTGGCCCTTGTACTTTTTTTTCATCGCTCTCGTAGGCGGCCTCGGCCACTTTTACCAGTTTTTTGCGGTCCAACCTTTCTACCTGATGACGCTCCTGATGTTTGTGGCAAACTTTTTTCACATCGACTCGCTTCCCATAACTTTGAAGGTCCTGTGGAGCGTTTCGGTCGAAGAGCAGTTCTATGTGGTGTGGCCGCAGGTGGTCCGGCGAACCTCTACGCGCGGGATGCGCCTGGCCGCCCTGGTCATGTTCACGGCTTCGACTCTGGTGCCCGGCGTGGCGCAAATCAGCGGGCATTTGGGGCCGTCGATATGGGTAAACACCTTGTTCCGGTTGCATCCCTTTGCCGTCGGTATCCTGATCGGTACGATGCCTCACGGCAGCGTGGTGCGCACGCGTCCGGCCTCGCGGGTGTTGCTGATAGCGGGGGGCTTGACGCTTTGGTTTCTTGCCGCTTACTACTACGGTCAGACTCCCAAGACCGGGGGCGCATTACGCCTGATGCTCGCCTTTCCCGCTATCGCGCTGGGTGCAGGGGCCTTGCTGCTGGCCGTTTTGGGTACCGGCGCCGTTTACCCGAAACTCGTGGCCAATCGAGGACTGGTATATCTTGGCAGGATTTCCTACGGCCTGTACGTATACCATATTTTCGCCATGTGTCTCGTCAAGCTGATCATGCACTTCTGGCTCCGGGGCCTGGCGATGCGCTGGCCGGGAGTGATGTTGCCGCTGGCGCTGCCGATCTTCGTGTCGTTGTCCTTCGCCCTGACGCTCGGCTTCGCGATGGCTTCGTATCAGTGGCTGGAGAGCCCGTTTCTGCGGCTCAAGGATCGATTCACCGTCGTTCCCTCCCGGCCGGTCTGAAGCGAGGACATTAGTGCGGGACTTTGGCAGTGGGCGGGACGCGGCGGAAAAGGTGCAGATGCTCGCTGTCAAAAATCTCTTCATAGCCCGGGTAAATCATTCCCTGCGGCAGGGCTCTCTCGTCGAGGATGTAGGGAGCACCCTCCGCGAGAGTGGCGACGAATTGTTCGATTGACCGTTGCCGGCTACCCGCAAAAAGCGGGAAATTGGGTTCGAGGTCCTTATAGACCGGGTCGTCGTTAATTCCGGTGAAAAGCGCAAACTCCGCCGGCGATTCCCACGTCGGCGGCAAGAGATGGACATGAGCGACGTGCGTCGCCATCGTGATCCGGCCGGCGCTTATTTCCCGGTTCAGAATGTCAACCACGGCAAAGCCTTCCGGGCTCAGGCTCCAGCGCCGATCCGGACAATCTAAAAAGTAGCCGCGGGCGGCGATCTGGAGATTGTGGGCCGACTGCTCAACCATGGAGTGGGGGGCTCGTTGCCACCAAAAAAGGGTTGGATCCATCACGCGCCAGGGATAGATCCACGCCGACAGCAGCACCAACAGGGCAATCGATTTGGACCACCGGCTCCAGACCAAGGTGAGTGGCAAGGCCGCGATTGAGGCCAGAAAGCACGGACACCAGAACAGATTGAGATAGAACGCAGGGTGCGAAAGCATAAACTCTGCGGAGGCGCTTGAAACGTAGGGCGCTACGACGCCAAGCACCAGGTTCGCCACCGGACCGAGCAGCAGGACGCTTGCTGCGAGCACGGCATAGGCCGGCGCCCTTGGATGGGTTCGCAATTTCAGCGCGAGCAAAATGAGCCCGGCCGCTCCCGAGGTCGTCAGCACTATTGGAGTCAGCGACAATTGAGCCAGCGCTAATGGCATCCCTGGCTGATTCCCGAGCGGAGCGAACGCCGCAAAAGTGGGCCAAGATTCGAGCGGCAGCACCAGCGCGAGGGCCCCAAAGACGGCGAGGCCGAGTGTGCGCGGAAGCGTTGAACCCTGAACGGAGCCGCCGTTGAGTGTTCCCACCGAGCCAAGGATGACCGCGGCGCCGGTAAGTTGGCTTAAGAATAGAATTAAGTAAGGCAACGGTATGCGGAACACAACGAAGAACTCCGGTGACCCGAGCATGAAAGCACCGGCCAGGCAGCCGATGCCGGCGCGGACCCGGGATCGATCTTTCGCCGCTGACCAAATCGCTACGGCCCAGGCGGCCACCGCAATCCCGATAGCTCCATCGATCGCATGGGAGGGAATGGAAGCCCCGAGCAACATCGCGCCTATCGCCATGCGGGTCCGGCTTCGGCGGTTGTCGAGAAAGAAGGCCAGGCCAATACTGGCTAGCGCGAAGGCGGTCACGCCCGGCCGCATGCTTTGTGTCCATTTAGGGAAAATCGTGAACAGCAAAAGGAGAGCTGCGAAGCCGCCTGCAAGGTCGTCGAAAAGCACCCGGCCCAGCCGGTACACGCCAAAAGCCAGCAACCCCAGCATCGGCACCATCGCGGCGCTCTCCGCCAGCACGGCCAGTCGCGTGCCACTGCCGAGCGCCAACAGCGCATAAAACAATTCCGTTCCCGGCGCCTGCGCGGACCAGGCCCACACCGCGTAGGGGTCGTTGTTCAGTGGCGCATAAGTGTGGAAAGTCAAAATTCGCTGCGCTGAAGACGGCCAGGCCAGCGCGTCGTGCCAAGGGACCACCGGCGAACCCAGTTGGATCGGCAAGGTCATAACCGCCATCAGCGCGAAAGCCAGCAACGCCAGTTTTTGTCCCGGGCTAGGGGCGCGCAGGCGGATGCGCGGTCGCAGGCGCAACAGCCAAAGCGTGCCGGCGGCCAACAACAACCAAATCAGCGCTGCGCGAAACAGCCCCAGCGGACCCAAGATGTTGCCGAGAAAATCCCCCAGAAACCACAGACCGGCCGCGCCAGCCAGGAGCGCGTCGCACAGGCCGAGCGCCGGGTCGAATGCCAGCAGCAGTCCGGCTATTACCGCCGTGCTCCAGCCCCAAAACAGCGACACTCTGATGGCCGCCCATCCAGTGATAGGCAGCAACGGCCAGATTCCTTCCAGGGCGCCGCGCCAGTCCAGGCCATGCGGGTAGAAATTGGGGAACTGGGCAAGCCGATAGACGCCCAGAACCGTCACGACGATGAACCCGAGCGTTACAAGCGCTGTGCTAACGATCGCGCGGCCAAGGGGAGCAACAACAACCGTGGCGTGGTTGCCCCCAGGAGATGCTGAGTCGCGAATGGAGTTGCCAGTTTCGACGGCTGTCGTCCCCGAATCTTCGATCTAGCGGAGTCGCAGCGAAAAGACAACGAAGCCGATTCGCAGGCCATCGTGGGCCAATCGACGACTTGTATATCTTGGCAGGATTTCATACGGCCTGTATGTATAGCCTCCCTTGGCCATAAGTCTCACTAAGCTGATCATGGGGCCTCGACACCCGGCTCGCCAAGCTCTGGTGGAAATTTCGCTGGTGCAGGGACGTTGTTGGCAGTGAGCGCGAGGCGGCGGAAAAGGTGCAGACGCTCGCGGTCAAAGATCTCTTCATAGCCCGGGTACGTGATTCCCGGCGGCAGGTCTCTCTCGTCGAGGATGTAGGGGGCGCCCTCCGCGAAAGTGGCGACAAATTGTTTGAATGACCGTCGGCGGGTGTCCGCAAGATAAATGTCATTGGGATCGAAGTCTTTATCGATTGGGTCGTCGTTAATTCCGGTGAAAAGCGCGAACTCCGCCGGCGAGTCCCATGATGGCGGCGAAAAAGAGACATGGGGGATATGCGTTTCCATCGTGATCCGCCCGGCACTTATTTCCCGGTTCAGAATGTCAACCAGAGCGAAGCCTTCCGGGCTCAGGCTCCAGCGCCGATCGGGACAATTCGAAAAGTAGCCTCGGGCGGCGATGTCGAGATTGTAGGCCGACTGCTCAACCATTGAGTGGCCCAATAGTTGCCACAAAAAATGGGTTGGATTCGTCACCTGCCAGGGATAAATCCACGGGCACAGCAGCACGAACAGGGCAATCGATTTGGACCACCGGCTCCAGACCAAGGCGAACGCTAAGGCCCCGATTAAGGCAATAAAGCAGGGACACCAGAACAGGTTGAGATACCCCACAGGATGCGAAACCATAAACCTTGCGGAGGCGCTTGAAGCGTAGGGGTCTACGACGCCAAGTACCAGAGTCGCCACAGGACCGAGCAGCACGACGCCCGCTGCAAGCACGGCATAGGCCGGCGCTCTTGGGTTGGTTCGCAATTTCACCTCCAGCAAAATAAGCCCGACCACTCCCGAGGTCGTCAGAACTAGTGGAGTCAGCAGCAATTGAGCCACCACTAGTGGAATCGATGACTGATCCCCGCCAGGAGCGAACACCGTAAGCCAAGACTCGAACGGCAGCATCAGCGCGAGGGCCCCAAAGACGGCCAAGCCGAGTGTGCGCGGGATCGTTAAGCCCGCGACGGATTCGCCCTCGAGTGTTCGCGCCGAGCCAAGGATGACCGCGACGCCGGCAAGTTGGCTTAACAACAGAATCGGGTAAGGCAACGGTATGCGGAACACGACAAAGAACTCCGGTGACCCGAGCAGCAAAGCACCGGCCAGGCATCCGATACCGGCGCGGACCCGGGATCGAACTTTCGCCGCTGACCAAATCACTACGGCGCAGGCGGCCACCGCCATCGCGACGGCTCCGTCGATCGCATGGGAGGGAATGGAAGCCCCGAGCAACATCGCGCCGATCGCCATGCGGGTCCGGCTTCGGCGGGCGTCGAGAAAGAAGGCCAGGCCAATACTGGCTAGCGCGAAGGCGGTCACACCCGGCCGCATGCTTTGCATGGTGTTGTGGAAGATGGTGAACAGCAAAAGGAGAGCCGCGAACCCGCCCGCAAGGTCATCGAAAAGCACCCGGCCCAGCCGGTAAACGCCAAAGGCCAGCAACCCCAGCATCGGCACCATCGCGGCGCTCTCTGCCAGCACGGCAAGTCGCGTACCACTGCCGAGCGCCAACAGCGCATAGAACAATTCCGTTCCCGGCGCCTGTGCGGACCAGGCCCAGACTGCGTAGGGGTCGTTGTTCAGTGGCGCATAAGTGTGGAAAGTCAAAATGCGCTGGGCTGAAGACGGCCAGGCCAGCGCGTCCACCCTCGGGACCACCGGCGAGCCCAGTTGGATCGGCAGGGTTATAACAGCCATCAGCGCGAAGGCCAGCAACGCCAGCTTTTGTCCCATGCTGGGCGCGCGCAGGCGGATGCGCGGCCGCAGGCGCAACAACCAAAGCGTGCCGGCGGCCAACAACAACCAAATCAACGGCGCGCGAAACAGTCCCAGCGGACCCAAGATGTTGCCGAGAAAATCCCCCAGAAACCACAGACCGGCCGCGCCAGCCAGGAGCGCGTCGCACAGGCCAAGCGCCGGGTCGAATGCCAGCAGCAGTCCCGCTATTACCGCCGTGCTCCAGCCCCAAAACAGCGACACTCTGATAGCTGCCCATCCAGTGATAGGCAACAGCGGCCAGATCCCTTCCAGGGCTCCACGCCAGTCCAAGCCATTAGGGTAGAAATGGTGGAACTGGGCAAGCCGATAGACGCCTAGAACCGTGACGACGATGAAGCCGAGCGTCACAAGCCCTGCGACAACGATCGCTCGGCCAAAAAATTCTACCACGGCGGCCAATGCCGATGCGAACAAGGAGCGATAGCCCAGCCCTAAGCGCTCGACAATCGCGGGCTGGCCGGTGGCTTCCAAGACCGCAGCGCAAAGGAGAATCGCTGCCCAGGCGAAACACGCAGTTACCGATGTGAATCGAAGCACGTTATAAGGGACATCCGGAACGAACCGGTATCCCAATGTTTTGTCGAGCGGAAACCACGGGAATGCGAGCGTCCCCCGGGGCGAGACGTAGCTGGCCGCCGGAGGCAGTTCGCTTCCGCCCACCACCAGCCTGTTCCAGCCGAAGCTCAAAACATTCGTTACCAGTCTTAGTGGCCGGACGGCGGCCGGCATCGCGGCCTGCACTTCACCGAAACTCGGTCCCACGCCGGGCACCATCGCGACCTGTGCATCGGAGCTGAAGGCCCCGCCGGAGTTGCTGGACGGCGTCGTGAAACTAACCGGATGCTTTCGGTCAACGCTCGGCGAGCTTGGCGCAGAGGCGGCAACGTCAACCCCGGCAACGTTGAGATAGTCCCGCAGACCGTAGAAGGACGGTGGCAACTGCGCCAGGGATTTCCGTTCCCCAAGCAACCCTGTGCCAGGCAGCACGCCCGTTGTTTCGACCGCGGCCACGCGGTCGAACTTCACCAGCACACCCACTGCCATCGCCGCCGTCATCAGCAGCAGCAGGATTCTCAGCCACCTCTCGATCTCGGGCCGGAAGTCCCGCAGCACGCTCAGCAGCGGTACGGCCGCCAGCAAAAGCAGCAGATCGCAGCAGGTCACCGGGCTATACGCAGACTTAAGGGACGCAACCGTCGAAACCGGGTACAACCCGGCCAGCACGAAAAGGGCGACGCACGCGCCGGGCAGGATGAGCTTGTTCGTCACGGCCAACTGGCCTTTACGCAGCCGGCGGCAGGCATCGACCGACAGGAAGCCGACGACCACTAACAGTCCGAAGTTCGCTTGAGTATAGAAGGAGGATGTTCCGATCTGGTCGGTCGGCGCCCACTTGATATGACTCAACGCGAGATCCTGGTGGAACTTCAAAACAGCATACAGCCACGGTGATAGGACAACCACAAACAGCAGCGCATACAGGGCCGTTCTTGCTATCCAGAAACGATCGGAAGTAATCGCGAGACTCGCTACCAGGACAAATCCGAACAGCACGATCCCCAGCATCGCCGTGCCAGGATGCGACCCGGCGGAAAGCGCGAGTAGAAACCACGCCAGGGAGGCCAAGATGGCGCTGCTGCGCGGATTGTCGGTATAGAGCGCGCGCATCCACGCCGCCAGCGCTGAGACCAGCAGCGAAGCTGCGGCCACTTCCGCGAACGCCCCGCGGTCATAAAGATTGCCGAGCGGATAGACTGCGAACGCCACAAGGGCCGCGAGCGCCCATGCGGTGTAGCGGTCAGAATAGACCGTTCTGACCAGTCTGATGATCTGAGTGGTCTGCAACCAGAAAAGGGCCACCATAACCAGACGCACGGCGATTGCCGCGCCGAGGAACGCACTTACCATCCCGGCGACAGGATAAAGCCAGGTCCCGTAGAATATCGGGAAGGGAATGCCTATGAGCTGATCGGTGTTGAAGGTCCGCGGGAAGGACCAGTGTTGACGCAGGTACTCGCCGGTATAACCGATTATCCAGAGCTGGTTGTTCCAGTCCCCCGCTGCGAACGGCTGGTCGAACAACGCCAGCCGCGACAGTGGAAGACACGCGATCAGCAGCGGAATCGCAGCTTCCAGGAGTCGGTCAGACTTGCCTGTACCGATGGCTTGGGGGGCGGCAGCAGCCGTGGCGCGGTTGCCCGCAGGAGATGCTGAGTCGCGAATGGAGTTGCCAGTTTCGACGGGTGTCGCCTCCGAAACGCCGATCTAGCGGAGTCGCAGCGCAAAGACAACGAAGCCGATTCGCAGGCCATCGTCGGCCAATCGACGACTTCTTGGCAGGATTTCATACGGCCTGTGGGAAGGGTCGCGGAAGCTACGGCCTGTCCGGCGGCTCAGGCGGGCCTGATTCTCCAGATCCGAATCCTCGGGCCGGGCCGTTCCATGCTCGCGATGTGTTGAATGGGCGCGTAAAACGCGTCGTTCTCGTCGAAGATCGGCGCGGGAGCGCCATCCTTAATCGGATTGAGGTCGAACCAAAGGTCGGCGCTTGATTCCAGCGCAGCAAGCTGGGCGCTTGACGGTCCCGGCGAGTAGAGGCGCATTTCCGGCAGACTGTCCGAGATAACCCACCAGACATCCTCTGCGCGCAGCACCGCGGGATCTTGCATCGGAACAACCATGCAGCCGGGGGGCAGTAGCGGCTTTCCATAGTTTATATAGGCGATGTTGGTCACCGCGACATTGCTTCCCGGCGCGATATGAGTGGCAATCCACTGGCTGGCGAACGTGCGCGTGTCGGTCTGACGCAAAAGCCGGTTGAGTTGCAGATCGTGGATCAGTGAAGGCGCCAGAATCATCCCGGTCAGCATTGCTCCGGCCAAACTGCCGCGCGTGGCTCCCAGCCGCGCTGAAGCGAAGCCGGTTAAATCACCGATAGCGACGCCAGCCAGCACCGCCATCGGCAGCAACGGAGTTATGAGATAGCGATACATGAGCGGGGGCGACCCGATGAGGAAGCTCGCAAAGTTAATCGCGATAAATGCCAGCAGAAAGAGCACGCCCGGCCTCGGGCGCAGGATAGAGTATGCAAGTGTAACCAGCAGGAAGAGCAGCAACGTGATACCGAAGCCATCCGGCATCATTCGGCTTACCAGCCACCACCAGCCATCCGCTTCGGCCGTATGAGACAAGGTGCCAATAAACCTGGCGTAGTCATGGACGGTCTGCGCCCAATCCAAAAAGAAATAGGGTGTCGCGCAGAAGAAAGTGACTATTGTGACCGCACCGGCCAGATAAATCCGTCCATCGCCAAGAGCGCCCAGGAACGGCCGATTTTCGCGGCGCCGGGCTTCGAGATGCGCCACAAAGACGGCAACGACGTTCAGGCCCGCCGGATAGTGCGTTGCCACGGCGAGCCCGGAGAACAAGCCGGCCAGCGCGTAGTCGGAGCGCCGGCCGCGATAGACGATGCGCATCATCATGGCGATCGCGAGCGCGATCCATAGGCCCGCCGGCGCTTCGGTCTTGGCGAACTTGGACTCGCGCACGTGGAGGGTCGAGAAGGCCACCACCGCGGCGGAAGCCAGTGCGCCGGCTGGGCCACATATCGGTACAGCCGCCAGGTAGACCGCGGCCGTGGTCGCAGTGCCCATCGCAGCCGAAACCTCTCTGGCTATCAGAAAGGCCAGCGCCTGGTTCGGGTCGAAAATCGCGTGCAGGTTCCCGCTTTCGCCTTTGACTATCGCATACCCACGCAGCACCCCATGTACCAGGTACATCTGCGCGGCCGGGTATATGCCAACGACCTTATGCGGCTCCCAGTCGGTATCGAAATCGAGCGCTTTGGGAACCAGGAACTCCTCGTCGGGGCGAAATTGCTGGGGCAAGCCAAAGCCGACCGCCGTGAACCTCAGCCAACCGGCCACAACGACCAGCGCGGCGAGGATGGCCAGTCGCGTATTTCGGTTGAGGTCAGCCACGCGAGTCGGCACCGTAGACGATCTCAATCAAGATCTGCAAGAGCATGCTCTCCACCGAACGCGCTCTTCGTCGGGAAGGCGCCGACATCGTCGGACTTTACCAGAATCCGTCCGGCCACGCGGTGGTCCGGTGCGTGGATGATTTCCGGGGATGAAACCAGCGTCCCGATTAAGTATAAAGAACCGGTTGGCTGCTGACGCGAAACCACGGACGACGGTCCCGGCGGGGCTGGCGGGCGGAATCGATCGAGGGGCACTCCTGATCGGCGGCGTGCTGATCGTCACGGCGCTGGTGTATCTCAGATCGCTCGGCAACGGATTCGTCTTCGACGATCATACGCTGATCGTCACCAATCACGGTCTGTCGAACTCCTCGTTCCTGTGGCAGGCCCTGTTTCACGACGAGTATTGGTTCTCAGACCCGCTCCATCTGCCGGTGAGCTCGCGGTATCGCCCGATGCAGCTGTGGTGGGTGTGGCTCAACTACAATTTGTTCGGTCTGAACGCCGCAGGATGGCACGCCGCGATGGTCGGCCTGCATCTGGTGGCTGTCTATCTCGTATATAAAGTGGCGCTTCGGCTGACGGCCTCGTCCGAGGCCGCGATTGTCGCCGCGTCGATCTTCGCACTTCATCCGATCCAGACCGAAGCGGTCGCGTGGGTGGCGGCCGGCGGCGTCACCTTGGCGGCGGTTTTCGAGCTCGCCGCGATCTACCTGTTGATCCGTCGCGACCGCGCGCCGTTACCCGAGCTGATTCTCGCGATGCTGTTTTTCGCCGGTGCGCTCCTCAGCCATGAGGTGGCCGCGTTCTTTCCCGCGTTGATTTTCGCGTACGCCTTTTTTCTCGAGTCGTCGGAGGATCAATTGTGGCCGCGCCTTCGCACCGCGATTGTCCGCAGCGCGGCTTTTTGGGTCGAACTGATCTTCTATCTGATCGTTCGCTATCAGGTGCTCGGATTCATCAACCGCACTCATCAGCTGAATCACGCATCCAACGCCGAGGTCTTGCTGACCGTGCCGCGCGTGATTGTCACCGATCTGCTGTTGCTCGCCGCGCCATGGTTCTTCGATCCGCCGCCCCATCGCGCGCTCTTCGTCGCCACGGCCGCGGATCCGGCCTTCCTCGTGCCGGCGGCGGCTCTCGCCGCACTCGGCGCGATCTTCTACCTTTTGGTGCGCAACGATTCGCGCCGCCGGCTGTACCTGTTCTGCGCCGCCTGGATGGGGATAGCGATCGCGCCCGTGATGAATCTGCGCGCGCTGCGTCCCGATCAGATCGTGCAGGACAACTATCTCTACCTGCCCGCAGTTGCGCTGTGCGTGATGGCCGGCGATCTGGCGATCCGGTTTGCCCGGCGTAGCACGCAGACCAGGCAAATCGCGATCGGTGCCGCGGCTATCCTGCTCGCAAGCTACGTGGTGGCGCTCTGGAGCGCCGAAGGATTTTGGCGCGACGACTTCACGCTCTTCAGCCAGGTCGTCGAGCAGTTTCCGGAATGCTCGGCGTGCCACGACAATCTGGGCGGGCATTACCTCGAACATGGCGATCTGGCGTCGGCCGAGCGCGAGTTCAGCCAATCGGTCGAGTTCGAACCCGACAACGATCGCGCGGTCTACAACCTCGGATTCGTTCACATGCAGATGGGGCGAAACCGGGAGGCCGCCAGCGAAATCGCCCAGGCGCTGAAACTGGTGCCACGCTCGGACCCGTTTGCTTATGCGCTGCTGGCGCAAGTCCTCGACTCGACCGGCGACCAGGCGGGCAGCGAGGCAACGCTCGAACACGCTGCATCCCTGCCTGATGGCGTCAAAGCCGTCGCGTTGGCACGGGCCCAGATCAAGATGGCGCATGGCGATCCGTCCGGCGCTGAGGCGGTTCTGCTCCCGCTTGAGGCGCGCGATCCGGAGAACCGCGATTTTCGCGTGTGGCTGACGCTGGGCGGCGCGCTGGCCGCGCAAAAGCGCAATCAGGACGCCTTGGCGGCATACGAGAAGGCGATCGCGCTGGCGCCCGATCGTCCGGTGACCTACTACTCGGCCGCACAGATGCTCCATGCGCTCGGCCGCGACCAAGAAGCGATGGAGCAGTTGAACCGCGGGCTGGAACTCCGGCCGAACGATTCGCACGCGCGTGCGTTGATCGATCAAATCCGCGCCGGGCAGCACTAAGGTCGTGCGCGACCCGCACCGCGCGAACGGCCGGTTAACGCTTGGCGATACCCCGCTCGATCTGCGTCATGAGAGCGAGAGCGTCGGGATTGTTGGGCGCAGCGGCCAGCGCCCGGCGGCATTGCTCGAGCGCCTCGCGGTCGCGGTTGGATGCGTGCAGCAACTGGGCGGCGGCGAGCCAAGGCCCAGGATCACCTGGCGCAACCTTGGCGGCTTCGTTATAGGCTGAGAGGGCTTCGCCGACGCGTCCCTGCCCGGCAAGCACCTGCCCGAGCATCGCCCAAGATCGTTCGTCGTCCGGATAGCGGGCGGTCAGGCTGCGCAGAAGAGTCTCCGCACCGGCCGCATCGCCGCGGTCGACCTCGATCCGCGCCCTGGCCAGGCCGGCGGCATGAGCGCCGTCGAAGAGCGTCTCCATGTACTTGAGGATGGCCTCGCTGCGCGCCTGCTCACCGTTCAGATAGTAGAGTTGGGCCAAAACCATGTAGCCGTAGGCCGAGCGATTGGACATGCTGCTCAACCCGGCGGCGACTTCCTGGGCGCCCAAATCGACCTGTCCGAGTTGCGCATCCACCTGCCCCAGCTCGAACAGCGTCACCGGATCGGGACCCAGCTCGTGCGCAGCTCTCAATTCGCGCTGCGCGCCGGCCAAGTCGCCGCTGCGCTTGAGCGCCGTGCCGAGCTGGGAGTGGCAGATCTGCGCTTCGGGAAAGTCCTGCACGCAGCGCGAGAACAGACTCAGGTTGTCATGCCATACGGCTTGCGCCCTCCACAGCGACACCGCGCAGACCAGCATCATCGCCGCGACCGCGCTCCAGGCCAGCCGCGCTGACCACGTGCCCCGGCGCGAGAAGTGGACAATCCAATCGGCGATCAGAACGCTCGAACCGGCCGAAGCTGTATACAGATAGTTATCCGCGACGATTTGGTCAGGCCGAAGCGCCGGCAGGTACATCACCGGAGCCAGGCTCATCACGATCCAGCCCGCGCAGAACACATAGAGCTCCCGGCGACGGCGCTCTATCAAAAGCATGAACACCGCCGCCGCCAGCGATGCGAGAATTATCGCGGGCAGCCAGAACGCCGGCGCGCTCAGAGTGGAGACCAGGAGCACGCGATGGCCTGGAGTCGCAAGCCACGGCATCGCGAGCAACTCCAGATAGGCCGCCATCACTCGCGGCGCAGTGGCCGCGAATTGAACGGCAGTTATTATACTCGTCGTACCCAACGCCTGATTGCCGAGTATCAGCTTGCGAACCGACAGGTAGATGAGCGTCTCCGCCATAAAGGGCGACGCGCAGACCAGCCCGTGCCGGATGCGGCGGGCGAGCGGGGCCGATTGAGACCCTTCGCGCGAAGTTGGGCCGCGCGATTCGAAGATGAAGCTGTAGAGCGCAACCAGCCCGGGAAACATGGCCGGCACTTTCGCCGTGGCTTAGAAGCGCGCCGGCATAGAGTGCCAGACAGACCAGCCAGCGGCGGTGCCCATCCGCGGTGCGCTGCATGAAGAAATTAAACGCTCCCAGTTGAAACGCGCCAGTCAGCGCCAATCCGAAGCCCGTGGCCCATGCCACGGCCTGGACGTGAATCGGCATCAATGCGAACAGCAGCGCCGCCAGTAACGCGGCCCGAATATCGCAGGTCAGACGCGCGGCGATTTTGAATACGAGCCAAACGGCCAGCAGATGCACTGCGACCATGGTCGCGTGCCATCCCACCGGGTTGAGTCCGAAAAGGCGGTATTGCAGCGCGAACCAGATCAGCAGTAGCGGACGATAACGGGGACTTTGCGGCAGATGGAACGGGTCCTGGAACCAGTATTCGTCTCTGAACAGCGACTTCCACAGGAATGACCACTGGCCCAGGTAATGGTTGCCAACGATCAGGATGTTGTCGTCGTAGACGAAGCCGTCGCTGAGGCATCGCAGGTACACCAGCGCCGCCAGAACCAGAATCGCCGCCAGCGCCACCCGCCTCATCGCGGACCCGGCCGTCGAGTCGCGCACATCAAATTGGTGGTTCACTTGGAAGGAATTCCGTCCGGCGATGCATTCACGGCGAGCCGATTTTATTTACCGCGCGGGGATTCCGCTATCCGCCAATAAGCGCGCAAAGCGGATCGGGTCCGGCCTGATCATTCAGGGAATCAGCGCTGATCGATGTGCGCGGGCGGAAATTCCATCGGCCTAGCCGTTAAGTTGGAATTGCGGTACGTATTGGGTTCGCTTTCGCGCTCCGATGCCGCGAGAATTGAGCGCTCACCCGGATTACTACTCCCGGATCGAAGGGATCGAAACCATGAAAGCGGTTGAAACCTCGGCGCAGCCCGCCCGCCGGGCTCTCGCGGTGGGCTCTCCAATCGCAGCAGATACGCTGCCGAAAGCTGGGCAGAGCTTTTATCTTCCCGAGCTGGACGTCATCCGATGTTTCGCGTTCCTGAGCGTCTTCGTCTTTCATCTTTCCCGGTCGTTCCCGCGATCACCCGCCGCTCCAGAGAGTCCGATCACAGCAGCATACTTTCTGGCGGGATCGTTCGGGGTCGATCTGTTCTTCGTGCTCAGCGCGTACCTGATAACCGAGTTGCTGGTCAGAGAGCGGGCGCGAACCGGAACGGTCGACGTGAAGGCTTTCTACGTCCGGCGAATGCTGAGAATTTGGCCGCTGTATTTCTTCTTTCTGATCTTCGCGCTCGGGCTGTCGATAGTCATGCCGACGCTCTTCCCGGTCCGGGCCGCATATTTGGCCGCCTGCTTTCTGCTGGTCGGAAACTTCGCGATGGCCCTGCTGGGACAGCCGCTTTCAGTCATCGACCCGCTCTGGAGCATCTCGGTCGAAGAGCAATTCTACCTGTTCTGGCCGTTGGTCGTGCGGCGTGCATCGAGGCGAGGGTTGGTGCGTGCCGCGATAGGATTGCTCGCGGTGGCCACGCTGGCGCGAATCGTATCGTGGCGGATGGGCGTTCCCACCATGTCGATCTGGTTCAACACGCTGACCCGGCTGGACCCCATCGCGATCGGAGTCCTGCTCGCGACGATGCCGCGCGAGGCGCTGGCAAATCTGGGCCGGCTGACGCGTGCCGGCCTGTTTGCCGCCGGCGTAGCGAGCTGGCTTCTGACCTCCCGCTTCGGTTTTCCGTGGGGGGCGTCAACGCTCATCCAGGTTCTGATCAGCTACCCCGCGGTGGCGCTGGGATGTGGCGCTATTCTGATCGCGGCTTTGGGCGTGCGGCAAAGCGGTCCGGCCATCTTGTTGAACCGGCCGCTGATCTATATGGGCAAGATTTCCTACGGTCTGTATGTCTATCACTCATTTGCGATCGCGATCGGCAGGCTGCTGGGCCTGATTTGTTTCCACCGGGGCTGGGATCAGCTCTCATCGCAGCTTCTGTACCTCGCGGCGAGTATCGGGCTGACGCTCGGCCTCGCCGCGGCTTCGTATCGATGGCTGGAGACGCCGTTCCTAAGGCTCAAACGCCGCTTCACGCGTGTTCCCTCGCGGCCGGTCTAGCGCAATTCTCCGCGCGTTCCGGCGTTACGACCTTCTGATGCGACCGGCTCATTGCGGTCGGGCTCCGGGCGCCAGGGCGAGGTTGTTCTGGAGTTCAGCCTTCAACGATTGGGCCGTCGGATCGCCGGGCTCCAGAGCCAGCACCAGCCGGCATTGATCGAGCGCCTCGCGGTCGCGGCCCATCGCATGCAACACCTGCGCGATCTGCATGTAGAGGCCCGACTTGACCGATTCCTGACTGAAGAGGCTGTACTCCAGCGCATGATCAAGGGAGACCAGCGCTTCCTGGTTCTGATTGGCACTGGCCTGCGTCTGCGCCAGCATCACCCACATAGAACCAGCACCAGTCGGATGGCGGTCTATCACAGCACGCAAGACGCGCTCCGCGCCGGCGATGTCACCGCGGCGAGCCATGACGCTGGCGCGCGCCATGGCCGCGATCCTGTCGCCGTCGGTCATCGATTCGATCTTCTTCAAGACCTCCTCGCGATGCGCATCGTCCCCTTGCAGGTCGTAGATCTCGGCCAGCGTGACATAAGCCGATGCGGGAGCGTCGTTCGTTATCGATAGAGCCTTCTCGACTTCGGCGGTACCCTCGGCGCCGTGGCCCATTTGCACGTCGAGAAGGCCGCGGGAATAGAGCGCGCGACCGTCGGCCGGATTGAGACGAAGGTCGGCGTCGAGCTCGCGTCGGGCTCCCGCCAAATCGCCGCGCGCCTGCAATTGGCCGGCGAGCTCGAAGTGATCGGCAAGGGCAGCAGCCGTAGGCGGGGGCGCGGGCGGGGCAGGCGCGGGTGGCGCGATGGGACTTTCTGCCATGCGCCCCTGGCTGAACGCGCCCACGGCGCCGTCGATCTCGCCGCGCTTGGCCAGAAGTCCTCCGAGGGCCAGATATAGCGTTTCCGAGTCGGCATGAAGTATGCCGGTCCGGTCCGGTTCGAGGCTCAGCGCGGTCCTGATCTCGCGCTCAGCCTGCGGGAAGTCGCCGTTCAGTTCGAGAAATCGCGCCAGATTGAAATGCCACAATACCGATTCGGGAAACCCCTCAACGTACCCGTGGGCCATCGTCAGCTCGTCACGCCAGAAGTGCTCTACTCTCCATAAGGTTGCGGCGCAAACGACCAGCAGCGCCGCCGCGGCGCCCAGCGCCAAGCGCCGGACCAAAAGGCTCCGGCTGGGAAAGCGCGTCGCCAGATCTCCAGCCAGTACGCACCATCCTACCGATGGTAGGTAAAGATAGGTATCCTGGACGAGAGTATAGAGCGCGGACAGCACCATCATCGGGGCCAGCGAGATTGCCACCCAGGCTGCGCAGAACAGGTAAAATTTCCGCCTGGCGCTTCGTTGCCAGACCAGAACCAGGGCTGCGCCAAGCGCGGCCATCGCAGCCACGGGTATCCAGAAGTGCGGCGACCGCGCGCTCGAGACCGGAAACACCGGGTGATTCGGCAGGGCCAGCCAGGGAGCCGCGAGCAGCGTGAGATAGGTCGTGAACACCACCGGCACGGTCATCACATCCTGCGTCGGGGTAAGCAGGTTGCACGGCTCAGCGGATGCCCTGATCGCGAACCCAAGCACCAGCCATCTTACAAACAGGTACCCCAGCACCTCGATCGCAAACGGCGCGGCCCAAGCCACAGCGCGACGCACGCCGGCCAGGGCCGGTTCTCGCGCCGATTCGGAGGGCGCGTCAACGCGCGAGGTTCCGAACAGAAACGCATACAGCGCCACCAGCGCGGGAAAGACCGCCACGCTTTCGTGACACAGCAGCGCGGGCGCATAGAGCGCCGCCGCGAGCACCATCATGCGCGCGTCGCGCCGGGACTTCATGACCAGATAAAAGGCCGCCAGCTCCAGCGTGGCGCCGATCACCAACCCGGCGTTGGCCATCCAGCACAGCGCCTCCGCGTGAACGGGAATTATCCCAAACAGCAATGCGGCAAGGAGCGCAGAATTCGAGTCCTCCGCGAGCTCGAGTGCGATCCGGAACACCAGCCAGACCGCCAGCAGATGAATCGCGAGGACCGAGGCATGCCAGAACGGCGCGTGGAGGCCGAACAAATGGTAGTCAAGCCAGAACCAGATGAGCAGCAACGGGCGATAGTTTCGCGAGTGCGGAAAATAGCCGGCATTGCTGAACCAGAACTCCTCGTGAGTCAGCGCCTTCAACGGAAAAAACCAGTCGGAAAGCGCGACGTTATGGACAATCAGCGCCTCGTCGTCGAACGGAAAGCCGCTGCCGAGGCCGCCTGAGCACAGCATTGCGGTGACTATCAGCACTGCCGCCAGCAGCAGACTCTCGCGGCTCTTCCAGCGCGATCCGGCAAGCATGGCCATCGAGCTAACCGTCCAGCCCTTGGCCCGGCTCGCGCACTCGCGGCCTCTGGGCGCAAAAGTGCGCGGTGCGCGCATTCAGTGACGGGTCTGCAACAAAGCGCATCCGGTTGTTCGCTCCGAAATCCAAAAGCGCGCCGCTGGCGGTTACGCGGTTACGTAGAGAACCGGCATCAGCGCGAACTGGCCGCCATGGAGGCGTCAACATGGCGGCAGACTATACAGGGCAGCAAAGCGGCGAAATTCCGGCCTGCGAATCGCATTGCATCTCCCTCCCACGTGGGCTCGGCAGTGTCAACAATTCGATGCGACGAGCCCGGCAGGAGTGGATTGCCACTGGCGTGCAGCGCTGATAATTAGGGCTCCCGTACTGCTCAGGCGCTGACGGCGAATGGAGTCACGCAAGCGGCCGCGGCAACGCCTACGCGATGCACAATACCGAATCTGCCGGCGCCGCTATCGACCATCCCAACGCGCGTCGCGAGCGGCTCGTCATGGCCGGCGTGTTGCTGGCCGTCCTGCTCGCCTACCTGAGGTCGCTCGCCGGCGGTTTCGTCCACGACGACAACCGCATGATCGTGAGAAATGCCTATCTCACGCACTGGTCATTTCTCTGGAAGTCGATAATCTACGACGAATTCTGGTACCTCGATCCCGCGCACCTGCCGCAGACTTCATACTACCGCCCGCTGCAGGACATCTGGCTCGGACTCCACTATCAGGCGTTTGGCCTCAACCCGGTCGCGTGGCATGTGACGATGCTCGCGTTGTACCTGCTCGTGGTCTGGCTGGTGTACCGGATTGCGCTCCGCCTGGCTGACGATTGGCGTGCGGCCACGCTCGGCGCATTGCTCTTCGGCCTGATGCCGCTTCACGCCGAGGCGGTAGCGTGGATCGCCGGCATCTGCGAGCTGCTATGCGCAGCCTTCGAGCTGGGTGCGTTTTATCTTTTTATCGGCCGCGCCGAATCCAAGCGGCGACTTTACTGGACCGCCTCGCTGCTGCTGTACGCCGGCGCGCTGCTGACGCACGAAAGCGCGATGACGTTTCCCGCGGTGATCGGAGCTTACGCCTTCGTGCTGGGCGGACCACATGATCGGGAACAGCCGACTGCCGGCTTCATCTCACAAGACCTGCCGCGCCGGGTGCGCGAGACTCTGCTCAGTGTCGCCCCGTTCGCCGCGGTCCTGTTGCTGTATCTGATCGCGCGGCGAGTTGTGCTCGGGTTCGTGCTCAACGGGCCGCTGCCCGGGATCAAGACCACCTGGATGCAGGCCCTGATGACGATGCCGGCGCTGCTGTGCGGATACCTGGGTTTGCTGGTGATGCCGTGGCTGGCGGCTCCGGCGCATCGATTTGCGATCGTCACCACTGCGGCCTCGGCGCAATTTTACCTGCCGCTCGCGGCACTGGTGCTGCTGGCGGCCGGCCTGTTCGTGACTCTGCGCCATGACCGGCGCGGCCGGCTCTATCTGTTCGCGCTGGCCTGGATGCTGATCGCGATCGCGCCCGCGATGAACATCCGGCCCATTTTCCCCGGCGCGCTACTCCAGGATCGTTACCTCTTTCTGGTCTCGGCGCCGTGGTGCGTGATGCTGGCCGATCTGGCGATACGATGCGTGCTGGCGCTGGCGCCCGCGCGCGCGAACCTGGTAGCGGTCGCCGGCGCCGCAATGATTGCGCTCTACGCGGCCGCGCTGTGGAACGTGCAGCGCTTCTGGCACGACGACGTGGCCTATTACACTCGGTTGATCGAGATCGCCCCCGAGCAAAACAACTGGCATTACGGGCTCGGCCAGGTGTTCGAGCGGCGCGGTGATTTCGCCGCGGCCGAGCGCGAATTCAGCGAGGTCGCGCGCCGCGATCCCCAAAGCGTCGTACTCTACGACCTGGGCGTCGTGCACGCCAAGCTCGGCCGCACGAAGCAAGCCGCTGACGAAGAGATGGAGGGGCTGAAGCGATGGCCCGAGGCGCCGGCCGACGCTTACATCGGGGCGGCGCAACTCTACGATCGCAGCGGCGACCAGGCGGCGAGCGAGGCCGCATTGAGCCGTGCCGAGTCGATGCCGGGCGGAGCCGAAGCCGCCGCGCTCGCTCGGGCCCAATCGAAGTTCAATCACGGCGACCTCGCCGGCGCCGACTCGGTCCTGCACGAACTGGCCAATCGCGTGCCGAACGACTCGCGCGTCTTTACCATGATGGGCCTGGTCGCGGCACGAATGGGGCGCAATGAAGAGGCGCTCTCCGACTATGATCGTGCGCTCGCGCTCGCGCCTCGCGACTCCTTCACGCGCCTGCTCAGCGCCGCGGTGCTGCTCAGGATGGATCGCGACGGTGAGGCGCTCGACCAATGCCGCGCGGTGCTGGCGGTCTCGCCCAACGACCCCAACGGGCGCGCCCTGCTCGACAAGATCAATCGCAAAATGGCGGCCCAGACACCACATTAGCCGCCCATCGCCAACTATCCAGCACCGCAGTCGGGCCTTGAAGTGAACCGGAAAAGCGCAGCGCTTCGGTTGGATTTTCCGCTCTACATCCCGCTTGCCCTGCTCGCGATGGTGCTGGCGATTTTCGGGCGCGTGCTGTTTGGACCCGGCGATCGGGTCCTGTCCGCGGCCGACACCGACATCACGGGCCAATTCATCTACTGGCGTCAATTCGGATTTGACCAGTTGGGGCGCGGACACGTCGCGCTGTGGAACCCGCACGTCTTCAGCGGCGCTCCGTTTATGGGCGCGTTTCAGTCGGCGCTGTTCTACCCGCCCAACTGGATTTACCTGATCCTGCCGCTGGCGAGGGCGCTCAACTGCGAAATCGTTTTGCATGTCGTCATGCTGGGATTCTTCATGGCGCTGTGGCTGCGCCACTACCAATTGCATCCGCTCGCCATCCTGTTTGCCTGTTCACTGGTGATGTTCGGCGGTCCGGTGTTTCCCCAGACCTTCGCGGGACATCTCGCGGAGCTGGACGCGATGGCCTGGGCTCCATTGATCCTTCTCACCGTCGACAATCTTATCGACGCGCCGGACGCGCGCTGGGTCCTGATCGGTATCTTTGCCTTCGCGATGCAATTCCTTGCCGGCCATCCGCTGGTGGTATTCAAGACCGTCGCGGCCTGCGGCCTGTACGGCGCGATGCGCCTGATCAAGGCCCCGCGCCGCAGCGCTACCGTGCTCTGCCTCGCCGGGGTCGGTATCGCCTCACTTCTGATCGTCACGGTGCAACTGTGGAGCGGATGGGAGACCGCGGCCGAGGGCACGCGCGGTGGCGGCGCAAGGCTCGCGTTCGCGGCGAGTTTTTCCCTTCCGCCCGAAAATCTGATCACGATGCTGGTCCCGGACTTCTTCGGCACTCTGCGCGGCTATCCGTATTGGGGAAGATGGTTCCTGTGGGATCTGTGGCCCTTCTTCGGGCTTACCGGACTCGCGATGGCTCTGTTCGCCTTGCTGTCGGAATTTCCCTACAAACGGATCTGGGCGGTGACGGCCCTGGTCCTGCTGTGGATCGCGCTGGGCAAGCACACCCCGCTCTTCTGGCTGCTCTATCGCTATGTGCCCGGGTTCAGCTACTTCAGGTCGCTGGCGAGGTTCAGCTTCGAGGCGCTGCTGTTCCTCGCGATGCTGGCCGCCTTCGGAGCGGATGCCCTGCTGCGATCCCCGCGGGGATCTCGATTCGCCGCGGCTGCTGCGCTGGTGACGGCCGCACTGCTCGCCGGACTCGGAGTCTGGATGCGATCCGGTGGCGCGCTGACGATGTGGAACGCGCTCGTCAACATGATCGCGCAGTCCGGCGAATCGTACATCCCTGCCGACGACTATACGCACGCGGGCTTCAACCTGGTGGCGCGGCGCCTCGCGGGGTCTCAGTGCCTGATCGCCGGCGGGATCCTGCTGGTCCTGGCGGCGTTGTTTTTTATCCGCACGTACCGGCCCTATGCCGCCTACATAATGGTCGCTTTCGGTATCGCCGAGATGCTCACCTTCGCGCGCTCGGTCGTGACCACGTTTTCGATCGCGACGCCGACCACGGCCGTAGTGCGCCAGTACCTGGACGCCCATCCTGGCGACTATCGAACCCTCGGCCTCGGCAACAGCGCAATCATGATTGGCGCAAACGACATCTGGGGCTACGATCCGGTCGTGATGCACCGTTATGAGGAGCTGGTCGGTTTCTCGCAGAACGCCGACCCCGACGATCCCACTCTGATGCCGCTGCGGAACATCAAGACACCGCTGTTCCGGCTGCTGCGCCTGGGTCTCGTGTTCACGCCCGAAGCCAGACGCTACAAGGTCTTGAAGATCGAGGGATCGCTCCCTCACTTGCAGCTAGTTGATCGCTGGAACCGGATCGAGAATCACCATGAGATTCTCGACGCGCTCAGCGCACCTTCCTTTGATCCAACCAGAACCGTCGTGCTCGAAAGCGCCCCCACACCCGAGCCGGTCCCGGGTATCGAGCCGGGCGTGGCGCGGCTTGAAGCCGCCGACAACGATTCGCTCACGATCGCGGCCGACCTTCCGCGGCCGATGCTGCTGCTGATCACCGACTCATACAGCCGCTACTGGCAGGCCGTACCGCTGCCGGGCAGCAGTCAGCACGAGTATCAAGTGATGCCGGCTGACTGTGCGCTGATGGCGGTGCCGATGGCCGCCGGCCATCATCTGATGCGGCTGGAATACGCTCCGCCCGGATGGATCCTCGGACGCTGGATCTCGCTCGCAGCACTGATGTCATATCTGCTCGCCCTCGGAATCTTTATCGCGCTCCGCCGGCGAAACCGGTCTCTCTGACGCGATGGACCCAACCGCCCAGCCGCGTGCCAGGCAGGGATCGCGCTCAATAGCCAGGTCCCTGTCGGCGGTGGTGATTGCGCTGGCACTGGCAACCGGCGTGGTTCTGCGGGTAGTCCGGCTTCACGACGTGCCCGCTGGATTTCACCAGGACGAGGCCTGCGAAGGCTATGACGCCTACTCAATCCTGACTACCGGCCGCGACCATCATGGTAATTTTCTGCCTATAGCGATGCAGGGCTTCAACGATTACCGGGCGCCGCTGTTTGACTATTCGCTGGTGCCGCTGGTGGGACTGTTCGGGCTAAAGGTGGGAGTGGTCCGGCTGGGCGCGGCGCTGTGGGGAAGCGTTGACCTTGCGGCGATCACGGTCACTGCCGGCCTGATGCTGGGATGGCCGGGCGCCGCCGCGGTTGCGGTGCTGGGCGCACTTTCGCCCTGGCATCTCGAACTCAGCCGTTATGGAATCGAGACCACCACGGCTTGGGCGACGATCAGCCTCGCCGTGATGTGCTTTTTCCTCTGGCTCAGATGGCGCAACCCGCAATGGCTCATCCTGAGCGGCGGCTGTTTTGGCTTATCGCTCTATGCCTACGCAGTTACCGGGGCGTTCACGCCCCTGATGATCGGTTTGCTGGCGGCGTTCTATTGGCGCGAGCTCAAGCCCGCCTGGCGCAATGCAGCTATCGCGCTTGGACTGGTTGCGTTGATGGCGGTACCGCAGGCTGTGCTTATTTTGCGCCATCCCGAACTGCAGGCCCGATTCCATATTCTGTACCTGTTTGATTTCATGAAGAATTGTCCGGAATGTCCAGGCGGACCGGGAACGGCCAATAGTTCATTGCTATATCGTCTGGTAAATTTCGCCGCCAACTGGCTATCCTACTTCACCCCCTCTTTTCTCTTCCTGACCGGCGATCGTGGTGACCACGCCACGCTTGTCCATCCGCCGGGTTTCGGCGAGTTGCTCCCCGAGCAGGCCATCCTGATCGCGTTTGCGGCGCTCGCTCTGATTATCCCGCGCCACCGCAAACTTGCGCTGCTGTTGCTCGGATGGCTGGTGATCGCCACCGTGCCGGCGGCTCTGACCCTGCCGTTGGGCGCCTGGTCGCCCGAGCCGCGCGAACATCCGACGCCATGGGTTCTGCTCACCTACCCGGTGCACAACGTGCCCCTCACGCCTGCGCTCTTGCTGTCGCATCCGGATTCGCGGCATGACCTGATGGCGCTGGCGCCGTGGCTGCTGCTTTCCGCACTGGGCTTCGTGGTGATGCTCGAACTGACCCGGCGCGTTCCGGGACTTGCTATTGCCGCAGCCGCATTGCTCGCCGCGGGAACGATCTTCCATGCTGCCCGGTTCGTCCGATCATACTTTGTTGACTATCCGGTAATCGCGGCGCCGTACTTCCAATATGGAATGGAGGAAGTTGCGGGTGATATCGCGCGGCTGTGGGACGGCCGCGAAAGCGTGGTGGTAACCGACAAGGTGCTCGAGCCCTATATCTACTTGCTATTCTTCGGGCCCTATCCGCCGTCCAGGTTTCAACGGCAACCGGTCTATTACCGCCGCGCCGGTCTTTCGGCTCCGGTGGCCGCTTTTGATCACTACGCTTTTCTCGATCCGCAATTCGCCTACGGCAAATTGAAGCACGGAATTTTTGTCTATCCGGGAATCGAGGTGTTGCCCGCTCCGGCGGCCATCACGGTGCGTTACCCGGACGGCCGGCTGGCGTTCAGTATTATCGTCAAGTGACGACCAGCGGCATTTCGTCTGGTGCGTATGCGTTCGCCTCCGCGATGAGCGCCGCGCCGATTCGCCTGGCGTCATTTCTTTCCTAGCGCGTTGATTGATTAAATGCTCAGCGCCACGAATGCTTCGCTAGCCTCAACGATGTAGATCGGGCCGCAAAAAATTTCGGCCCGCGGCGGCAGTCTTATGCTGGCGGTGGCTCGCCCGGGAATGGCGATCTAAAAAAGCCGCTTCGCCGCCTTTGGCCATCTTGGGGAACCCCCAGGCGCTCTGAGCAGCACGTGGAATGTGGAATCTTGCGTTCCGCGATCGCGATCGCCCGTCCGTGCGTGCGTTGTTCGGAGACAAGCTTCATCGAAACGCGCGTTCGGAATCTCCGTATTTAGAACGACCGGTGTATGCTCTTTTCTGGCCTGATTGACCATGGCAGCGGCATTTCCTCATCGGGTAGCAGCGTCTTCGGAAGCCGGAGCCTGGCCAAATTTCTTCATCGCAGGCGCGCAGAACAGCGGCACGACCTCGCTATACATCTACCTTCGGCAGCATCCCGAGGTCTTCATGCCTGCGATGAAAGAGCCTCATTTCTTCTCCCGCCTCCCGCCGTGCGGGCAGATGCGCTTTCCGATCAGCCACGTAGCGGACCAACAAACCTATTTGCGGCTCTTTGCCAAGGCTGAAGGTTACAAGGCCATTGGCGATGCGAGTTCCTCGTATCTGTGGGAGCGCGGAACGGCGGAGCGGATCAAGGCTGTCAGCCCCGGCGCAAAGATCATAATCGTCCTGCGCGATCCGGTGGAACGCGCATATTCGCACTACCTGATGGATGTCCGGGAGGGTTGGGTGCGTGCGCCTTTCGACCAGGCCCTGCGCGAGGATTGGAACCAGCGGAGCAAAGGCTTCGGCGTTTCTCATCTCTATATTGAACTCGGTCTCTATTACGATCAGGTAAAGCGCTACCTGGACCTGTTCGGCCGGTCGCAGGTCCGGATTCTGATGCTCGGGAATCTCAACAAGTTTCCCGCCCGCACTGTTACCGAGGTGTTTGAATTTCTGGAGCTGACCCCAGGCCACGCAATCGATACTTCGTACGTCGGCAACGAATTCGGCCTGCCGCGATGGCGCTGGGTACCGCTGATAGCCGGCAACCGCTACAGCAGGCGGCTGGCTCGAGCTCCTTGTTCCGCCGAGCGCCGGTTCAACCTACCGGATAAAGAGAAGTATCTTCGAGCCCTTTTTCCTGAGCCGCGGCCCGCGACCGGCGCTCGATGGAAAATCGGTCGAATGGCTGCGCGCGATCTTCGAACCCGACATCAGGTCGCTGGAGAGTTTGTTGGGACGAAGCCTCGACGAGTTGCGAAATTTTGGGGGTTGAGCTTCGCGCGCGGTCCACCTCGAATGTTTGGCAAAATTCGGCCGGAATTGGCTGGTTGGTGTGCTTTAATCGCCGGGTCGCGTCGTTGTCGGCGCGGGCAACAGATAGAAAACCAGCCGTTGATTGTCGCTAACGACCGCGGGTGGGCCGAGGATTGAGTTCAGGGCGGCTTCGAGCCGGGCTAGCGAATGGTCGTCGTAGGCGAAACGATCCACGTATAGGCCCCGGAAGCCGTTCTGCACCAGGTAAGCGACGAACTGGCGAACCGGCTGACCGGCCGCCTTACGTTCCCACGCGTCTGCGGCAGAGCCTTTCATCAACGCGTAGCTCCAGCGGAGATCGCCCGAATGCAGATAGCCCCGGAGCAGATCGTAGTCGAACATTTTACCTACGCGCGGATGTTCCGGAAACGGCACGTATGGGAGTTGGTAAATCATCGCGCCGGGCGGCAGGCGTCTTTCAATCTCCGCCACGAATCTCCGGTCGTTGCCGTATTCCGTCTTCATGGTCGACCATGGAACGTCCCCCACCGCTGCCGGCGCCTGATCGAAGATACCGGCCACCAGGATTGGAATGAGGAGCAAGGGAGCGGCACGGCGCAGCGCCGGTGATTTCAACCGCTTCACGGCGCGATCCCATAGTAGTGCCGCCGCTAACAGCGACCACACCGCAATATAGATGCTGACGCGATTGTAGGCATGCAGTTGGGGAATGACAAAAATCAGCACCGCGCCCAAGCCGCCGATCATGCCCAGCAGCACCGCGGCGCCGGTCAACAGGCAGAGGCTCTGCCACAACTCGTCGCGCCCGAACTGGAACAAAAGCGAGGCGAAGATCGCGAGAAACCCGGCGCTCGCGATCAGGCCGAGCGAAGCATCATCGCTCTCGGTCAGATTACCGGCGAGTTCCTTGGCGTTGTACGCGTCCTTGAATCGGGCCAGGAGCGGTACGCGATGGTGGGTAACCGGCAGCAGCATCTGCGCGATCCGGAGCCCATAGAATTCGGCATCCTGCGGCATCGTCCGCACCACCGCGGCGCTCACCGCCTCCATTCCCTGTTGGCGCAGGAACAGGATATTGGGGATTAGCGACGCCCCTATTGCCGCTGAGACCAGGGAGCTGCACACGACCGCTGCAAGCATGGGCTGGAAATTGTGTCTGCGGAGGCTGCCACGCAAGCCGGCGACCAGCAGGAAAACGGCGCCGAAGAAGGCGTAGTAAACGCCCGAAAGGCCGGTTAGCACCGAGATTATCCCGGCCAACCAGCGGCGCCTGCCGCTGAGCGCATAGCCACAGGCTATCCACAAAATGACAACTGAGGTGAGCGGAACTACATAATAAGATGCCAGAAAAGCATGCGGCTCGCCGCGCAGAAAATGGCTGGGAAGAAAGGTGAATAGTATCGCCGCCACTACGGTGGCCGGTCGCGATACGGAAAATTCCCGCAGCAGGAACAGGGCAGTAATCGCGGTCAGGATGAAGCCGAACAGGTAGAAGAGGTTGAGCAGCACCGGCCAATCGTGAATAAACAGCGACATCCCCCAGATGATCCCAATATGCAGCGCTTCCGAGCGCGGGAAAGCGCGAAAGTCAAGGCCGAACGGGGCGCCGACCGACGGGTTATACGACACCCATCCGTAGTTGACTATGGTCTTGACGAAAAATCCCTGAAGGAGCGCGTCGCCGCCCGTGTAGGTAAAGGGCACCTCGAGGTCCAGCCAGCAAGGATAGAATTGCCAGAGCAGAACGATTACCGAAATCACCGCCACGCCGGCGTAGAGCATGGCTTCGCCGCGGCGCGATTCCTGGCCCGGCGCGGCCTCCGGCGCAGCAAACGCAGCGCCTGGCGAAGGCGCACTCACTCACGCCTCGCGGGCGCCAAAGTCACCAGCATTTTCCGTTTGGGTTCCGAAGGGGTTCGCGCTCAATCGGCGCTACGAGCGCAGAAATCTCCTGCGACATCGGCGCGGGATGCTACCAAACGAATCGCGCGGCTGGCAACACGCGGGCTTTGCGTACGCGCGGTGTGATAAATTGCCGGCTCGGCGTGATTTCCGCTGCTCAGGCCGCCCGGATGATTCAGGAATTTCTTGATCGTCACCGCCCCGGGACAATTGTTGCCCGCTGCGGCGACCGCCAGGGTGCGTTACCTGGAGCGGCGGCGCGTTCAGTATGATCGTCAAATGAAGACTTGGCGCTCCAGCCGCTCGCCGTCACTGGCTTCGCCAGAGGTTGCGCGCTCGCCCGGTCGAGATTTGCACGATTCCCGCGGACTATCCGGGTTCGCTACCGGTCGCGAGCGCCTGATGCTGGCCGCGGTGCTGATTGTCACCGCGCTCGCGTCCCTGCGATGCCTGGGCAACAACTTCGTCTCGGACGACGAATCTTACATCCTTACCAACCACTACATCGGCCAGTGGTCATTTGCCTGGAAGGCTTTCTACCTCGACGCCGCCTGGTTTCGGAATCCGCAGGCCCATGTCACAGTTTTCTATCGGCCAGTGTGGCTCGAATGGTATTGGCTCAACTATTGGCTTTTCGGCGCCAACCCGGTCGGATGGCACGTCACTCAGATCCTGCTTTATCTGGTCGCGGTCTGGCTCGTATACAAGATCGCCGAGCGCTTGACCGGTGAATTCGAGAGCGCGCTCGTTGCGGCCGCGCTGTTCGGTCTGCTCCCGGTTCACGCCGACTCGCTCGCGTGGCCGTCTGGGGTTGATCTGCCGCTGGTCGGTACGCTTGAACTGGCAGCGTTCTACCAGTTCGTGACGAGCGGCGGCAGCAGTTCATCTCATGGCCTGGGCTCTTGCTATACGCCGGCGCGCTCCTGTCGCACGAGAGCGCTATAACGTTTCCAGCGCTGCTCGCGCTCTACGTCTTCTTGCTCGAATCGCCTGCCGGCACCCCGGCACTGAAAGTACGCCTGCGCCTGGCGATTGCCCGTGTGCTGCCGTTCGTAGCGGAGGTCTTCATTTATCTGGCCATACACAAATTGGCCGTGGGGGCCATAACCAGCCCGCCGCACGGCCATCACATGACCACCGCGCAGGCTTTGATGAGCGTGCCCGAAGTCCTCGCAACCTATGCGATGCTGCTGGTGGTTCCGTGGACGGCGGGCCCGGCGCATCGCCTGCTCCCACCGGCGAGTATCGGCGCATCGGGGTTCTGGATGCCCGCCACGATGGTCATCGCCGCCCTCGCGCTCGCGGTCGTGGCGATCATGAATTCCCCGCGCCGGCGGCTGTACCTGTTTTGCGCCGGCTGGATGGCGGTTGCGATCGCGCCCGCGATGAACACGTCGGCCCTTCGTTTCGATATGGTCGTGCAAGACCGATACCTTTACCTGCCGTCGTTCGGATGGTGCCTCATGGCCGCCACCGTGCTGGCTGGCTTCGCGCGGCGCGATTTCTATCGCCGATTGGTATGGGCGGGGATGGCGGCTTGGCTGCTGGTATGTGCGGCGTCGTTGTGGAGCACGCTGCACTACTGGCATGACGCCCTCACAATGTCGCAGCGCGGTATCGAGGAGTTTCCCGAAGCCGCCATCTGGCATGCGCAAATGAGCGGCGCGCTCCAGCGGCGCCACGACCTCCCAGGGGCGGTGCGCGAGCTTGAACAATGGCGCAACCTGACCCCCGACTTCAGGAACCTCGACGGCGTCTATAACCTCGTGCACCTGGGTCTGCTTTACGTGCAACTCGGCCGCAACCGCGAGGCCGAAATGGAACTGTGGCGCGCCCTGCTACTGGATCCCGACGTCCCCGTCGACACGTACACCAAGCTGGCCGAGCTCTACAATCTCGACGGCGACCAGCATCGCAGCGAGGCGATCCTCAAGCTCGCCGAGGCCCGGCCTGGCGGCGCCCAGGAAGTCGCCCTCATGCGGGTGCGTATGGCGGCGCGGCACGGCGACAAGATCGGCGCGGAAAAGTCCTTGCGCGACCTCACCGGCCGCTATCCGGACGACCAACGCGTGTGGACGATGCTCGGCCTGCTCATGTCCGATCAAGACCGCGACGACGAAGCGCTCGCGGCGCTTCAGCATGCTATCGACCTCAAGCCGCAGGACCCGCGTCCATACGTCTATGCCGCCAGATTGCTTAGCGCGCACGGACGCAGCCGTGAGGCGCTCGACGACTGCCGCGTGGCCTTGCAGATTGATCCGTATGACCCTGGCGCTGCGAGCCTGATGAGCCAGATCAAAGGCGCAACGCCGCAACACTGACGACGCGAGCTGCGTGCGCGTTGTGGACTCCAGTGACCTTGCGGGACAGGGCAACCTTGCACGACGATAGCCCGAATAAGCAGAGTAAAGCGTGACTCGCATGTCGTGGGCAGTCCTCGCTGCCGCCGCCATCGCCGGATGCACGGCCCTGTCTCAGCCGAACTTTGGATATCTGATCGAATCGTCGTTCAATAATTCGGAAGCCCGGCTCCACGAGCTGTATACCATCAAAGCCCTGCCGCTGGCGGTGGCTCGCCAGGATTTTCCGCGCGCGCCCACTCTGGCAGCAATCGAACAGACCAACCCGACCACTGAGGGGGGGCAATTGCTGCGCGACGCGGCGATCACCGACTCGACGGTTGAGGGGGCGCTGGAGAGCAACGGTCTACCCGAAGCGGTCGAGATCAACCGGTCGCTCGCCCCGGTCGACGCGCAGTGGTTCGCGATGTATTACCCGAATCCGCCCCACACCGTGGTCTACGAAACGACCATCGTGGAATTCGATCCGGTAGGTTCTCGCTACAGCGGCCGCGAAGTCTTCAGAATGAATGCTGTGCCGCGCTCGGCATACCGCTTCGCCCTCGGCGTCGGCGCCACGCCCCCGCCATGGCCGGTGACTATTCCAGCCGGTGTGCGCGAAGACTTCGGGGTGGGCGAGTTGGGCACGCCCCCACCGCCAAACGTCGATGGGCAGCCTTGGGCGCAGATGGCCGGGAGCATCGCTTCGCAGATGCGGCAGGGACGCGCCGACTACGGCCGGCGGGCCTACCAGGCATTGACGCGCCTGAAGCGGGCCAACCCGGTAGCGGGCCTCGAGTGGAAGGCAGTGCTGTTCGACTCGGCCGTGGCGAGCGGCTTCGGCGTGCCTGATGGGACGCTGTTCATCAGTACGACCCTGGTCGAGCAGCTCAGTGACGATCAACTGGCGGCGGCAATGGCTCACTTGATGGGCCATGAGCGCTACCAGCAATACCCGCAAAATCTCAGGGTCGGGGAGCAAGTTCGCCTGGTGGGATCAACGAAATTCTTGCCGGAAGTGCCGAAATATCCCGACGTGCTCGCTCTGCCGGACTACGGCTACTCACGATGGCAGGAGGTAGACGCTAACCGGATTGCGATCGAATATCTCGCCAAAATCGACATCCCGCCCGACACTTTGTTTGACGCTCTTCACAAGTTGTCGGTCGAAAGTCCCGAGCCTGGCGCCGAGGAATGGCCCTCGTTCGCCCGGATTCACCATCTTCCGCAAACCGCTGCCGACCTGGCACGGATGCTCGACGCCGGTATCTTCCACTCGCCGGACGGTGTCGCCGAGTTGTCGCGCTGAGACCGATTTCCGGCCGCGGCGTCCGGGCAGCGATGGTCGGCAGGCCGCTTCCCGGCTTCGCGCTCGCCCCCCGCGCGCGTTTTACCCTGCCCTGACGGATTCTCCCGCGCGCCGCAAGAGATCAGCGCTAGCAATATCAGGCCCGTCTGCATAGAATTCATCACGCTGTGATGCTGAGGAGGACGGATTTTCAGAAACGGGAGTGCGACGGGATGGTCTCAATTCGGAAAACAATCGCCGTGATTTTCGGATCGGCGGCGGCTCTACTGATGGCTGGTGGCGTGACCACCTTCGCTGGAAATCCGGGCACGTCCGACGCGGTGCTGGCGAAAATTGGAACGCATAAGATCACCGAAGCAGAAATAGACGACAAGTACAGAGACGAGCTTAACAACGTCAACGCCCAGCTCTACTTGGTCAGGGAGCACGCCATACAGGCAATCGCGGCCGACGAACTAATTCGCCAGGGGGCTGAAAAAGAGCATCTGAGCCTGCAGGCCTATATCGCCCGGGAAATTGACGCCAAGGTCACGGAACCACCTGAAGCCCAGGTTCGGGCGCAATACGAGACGATGAAGACCCAGCTCCCGCGCCCGTACGAGTTGGAGAAAGAAGGGATCAGCGTACTTATAAAGAACCAGCAGAAGCAAGCGCTACTCCAGGAACTGCTGGCCAAGCTCACGCTCGAGATTGGAATTAAAGACCATCTGATGTCGCCGTGGTTCAACATTCCGGCCGGCAACCATTATGCGATCGGACCCAAGAACGCGCCTGTGACGATCGTCGAGTTCGGTGATTTCCAATGCCCATTCACCCGCCAGGCCGAGGGCACTTTGAAGCAAATCCGGGCGAAGTACGGCAATAAGGTACGGCTGGTGTACTTCGATTTCACCCAGTACGAGCATCCCCACGCATTCCAGGCTGCGATGGCGGCTCGATGCGCGGGGGAGCAAGGGAAATTCTGGCCCTACCACGACGCGTTGTTCGCTGATCAAACAAAGCTGGAGCCCGCCGATTTGAAGGCCACGGCCGCCCGGCTCAAGCTGGACACGACCAAGTTCAACACCTGCTTCGACCAGAGCAAGTATGGCGAAGAACTGGCTCGTGACCTGGGCGAGGGCAAAAACCTCCGGATCGAAGGAACGCCCACCTTTTACATCAACGGCCGCATCCTTTTCGGCGCGCGCCCTGACGCGGATTTCGACGCACTGATCGACCAGGCGCTGGGCGGCGGCCACAAGGTGGAGCGAGCGAGCAACTAGCTCCGTTCCCCGCCGCGCCGCGGGACGCGCCTTCACCGGGCGCCGGTTTCTCCCGATGGCGGCGCGCCGTTATAGCTAATCCATCGCGGCACCAGTGGATTGCCTCGCAGCCGCGCCATATCTACGTACGCATCGCCAATCATGATTTTGACGCCGTGCCATTGCGCTCTGCCGGCCGGTTGACCGCCGTCACCGCCGGGCCGAGTGATGAATGAGAGCTGGAAGCGGTCGAGAAGCTCCGATCCGCGCAGCGGCGCTATGACGATTTGCGGACGATCGCCCGCATCAACCCGCGACTGCCAAGCGAGTTGGCCGTTCACTCGGAGCTCGAAGAGTGCGCCGCCGCCGGAATCGTTCGCACCCACCAGGGGCATGAACACCACCCGCACCGGCTGATGCGCGTTCTGGACGGTGAAGATGGCGCCGCTGGGCGGATTCGCGTCCAGGTCGTTGCCGGTTATCGCCGCGGGACCCAGCCCCGATTCCGGCGGTTCGGGATCGGGCGCCGGCAGCTCGAACAGGCGCCAAGCAAGCCAGCGCTTGCCGCTGCGGGCCACCATCGAATCGGGTCTGCCGAATACTTCAAACCAGCTCGAGCCCGGCACCAAATCACTCAAAAGGTTGAATGTGGCCAGCGGTATATAGCCGCGCGGCGCGAGCGGACGGCTGAAGCCCTCGAACGGCGGCTGCCCATGCATTACCCAGTACTCATTAGGCAGCCGCGCCTTGATACTATTCAATCCCGAGAAATCATTGAACGGATTTGCTATTTCGTACGCCACCCAGCCGAATTTCGACCCGACCGCCTCCGACGGGCTCGCATACTGGGCGAGAAACAGCCCGGCCATGCAGCGGTCGAAATCGAAGATCTCGAAGTTGTCGGTCGAATTCCTGCCGAGTTGCGCAAAGCTCTGCTTTAGCGGCGCGACGGCGAGCAGGAGCAAGGCGACCGCGCCCGCCGCGATAAGACGCCGGCTCCACGCCGCCGCAGCGATCGGCCGCAGCAGCCTGACGCCCGCCGCGCATCCCAGGATGATCGGCGGCGGACACAGCACGGCGAGATACCAATGGTAATAGTCGCCCAGCCACAGCATCGAGAACGCAAGCGCGTGTAACAAGAACCATCCGCCCAGCGTGGCAGCCGCCAGCCGCTGCCCAGGCGCAAGCGTTCGCCACACCCGCGGCGCCGCCAGCGTCGCACCGAGGATCAGCAGCGGAACGAAACCCTGCTGGTAAGTAAAAATTTCGCGAACGATCCACAGATGGTCCGGCGGCAGGCCGGTGTTGTTGGCCAGCTTGACCATCATCGATCGCGGCAACGGCGAGCCGAAGTACCATAGCGCGAAGCCGAACCAGGGCAGCGCGACCAGCGCGGCTATGGCAGCGATCTTCAGCGGCGGGCGGCGGCGGACCAGGAGCCACGCTACGGCGACCGCGACCGCGAGCATCCCGGCGTCGAGCTTGTTCCATACCGCCAGACCGAGCACTATCGCGGCAAGCACCTGCCAATCCAACGACAGCGCCAAGACCACCAGCAGGCCCAGGAAGACGGCCAGCCCGGATTCCATCCCGCACAGCGCCAGCGTGCGGAAAAAGGGATGGGACGCCAGCAGCACGCCCGCCAGCAGACCGCCCGGCAACGAGGCAAGCTGCGCGGCGATCAGGGCCGCGAGCACGACCGAGCCGGCAAACAGCGCGATGCCGAGTCCGCGCGCGGCGGTCTCGATATCCATTCCAGCCATCGAGCAGGAGGCCAGAATGAGGACGTACAGCGGGTTGCTGGCGCCGAGCACATGCTCGTGATCGTTGTAGGTGAAGCCCTTACCGGTTGCGAGGCGTTCCGCATAGCGGAAGGTTATGGCCGCGTCGTCGACCAGCATCACGGGCCGCGTTGCCAAGGCCAGCGCGGTTGCATATCCGGCGAGAACCACCAAACCCGCGGCCCACCACCACGGGCTCGTTGGTGCGGCGCGACGGACCGGCTCATCCGTCGAGCGGCTTTGCGGCGAGCCCCCTTGCGACGAGCGTCCTTGCCTGACCCGAGCTGCCGACTTGGTTGCCATTGAAGCGATCTCGATGGGCAAGTCTGGCGCGCAGCGGGCTGAAGTTCAATGTAACCGAAACCCCTCTCGCTACGTCCTTATGAAAAGGGCAAGATGATCCTCAATCTCATGGTCGAGGGCTCGTGGGGAGGATCGATGAAGTCCAAAATTGTTTTATTCGCAGCTTTCCTCGCATTGGTGACGCTCGCGCCGACGGCGCGTGGGCAGGACACAGGCACCAGCCAGTCCACCCCAGGCCAGTCAGGTATCCCGCCGAAACTGGAGGCCTTGAGGCATGCGAGGGTCGCAGCCTGCAGCAAGAAGGCGGTCGGCGACCCCTGCTCATTTTCGGGTCGCAGTGGGCCCGTGCAGGGCAAGTGTGAACAGACCCCGCGCAAAGTCCTGGTCTGCGCCGCTGGACATCCAGGCGGCGCAACCGCCAACAACGGCTCAAAATGAATCAGTCTTCCGACTGACGCTGGGTAGCGATACGGCGAACGGCATTCCGAAATTGAAGTGATTTTCACCTTAATTCGGAGGGCAGCCTTGAAAATCATGACGAGGAGAATCTGTGCGACCGCAGTTGCGGTCCTGGCCGTATCGCTGCTCGCCTTTTCCGCGCAGTCTTCAGCCCAAAGCTTGAGCAATTTGACCAGCCTTTTGGGCGGGTCGAAACATAAGAAGAAGAACTCGAGTCAGTCCAACAGCGGCGTGACGGTGCAACGCAACGCAAATCCTTACGTGGGCCAGTTCATCGGCAAGCGGACCCCGAAATCCACCTCGGGACAGAATTCGCAAACCGGCTCGGGAGATAATTCGCAAACCGGGCAAAGCTCGCAGAGCGACCAGAGCTCCAAACCCAAGCCTCCGACCAGCCTGACGACGCAATTCGCCTGCTATCCGGCCACGGACTCCGCAATGCCGCAGACCAAAGCGTTCATGTGCTATTCGGTGGAATAGCGCGCCATATGAAATACCCTGTGACTTAGCTACGATTCTGCCGTGGACGACGCGCGCGCGGCAGATGCCTATTCGGTCGAAGGCCCTCGCGCCCGGCCTGCACTTACTTCGGTTCGACCCTCGCATCCGCCCGACAGCGTTTCTTCTCGCGTAGAGACTGCGTCCCCCTCCGATCTCGCGCCCGACGGGCCTGCGGCGCGATACCGCAGGGCTCGGATCGAGCACTGGAATCGCCACGTCCCGGGCCGAGCGGCCGGCTATTACCATCGACGGCTGGAGGAAATCTTCCGCGCCCTGGTGCAGCCGGGGCGGCGGGTGCTGGAACTGGGATGCGGCCGCGGAGATCTGCTGGCCGCGCTCAAGCCCTCGCTGGGCGTGGGAGTCGATTTCTCCTCCGCCATGACCGAGGCGGCGTCCAAGCGCCATCCCGAGCTGAATCTGGTACGCGCCGACGCGCACGAGTTCTGGACGCCTGAGAAATTCGACTACGTAATCCTCTCCGACCTGGTCAACGATCTCTGGGACGTTCAACGGGTGCTCGACACAGTCGCGGCGGCCTGCGGTCCGGCCACCCGGGTCGTCATCAACACTTACAGCCGCCTGTGGGAGCTTCCGCTGGCGGCCGCCCAGCGCCTTGGGCTGGCCAGCCCGTCGCTGGGCCAGAACTGGCTGACGACAGAGGACCTGGCGAACCTGCTCTATCTGGCGGGCTTTGAAGTGATCCGGGCGTGGCAGGACATACTATTTCCGGTCCGGCTGCCCCTGGTCGATTCGCTGTGCAACAAGTACTTGGTGCGGATTCCCCCGTTTCGGTACGCGGCGCTGACCAACTTCATCGTCGCGCGGCCCGCGCCTTGCGCCGGCGGCGGATCACCGCAGCCTTCGGTCAGTGTTATTGTTCCCGCGCGCAACGAGGCCGGTAATATAGAAAACATCCTGCGGCGCGTACCCGAGATGGGACGCGGGACCGAAATCGTATTCGTCGAGGGCCACTCGCGCGACGATACCTACGCCACGATCGAGCAGGCGATCGCGAAGCATCCCGAGCGCCGATGCAAGCTGCTGCGGCAGGCCGGAAAGGGCAAGGGCGACGCGGTCCGGCTGGGCTTCGCCGAGGCCACAGGCGAGGTGCTGATGATCCTGGACGCCGACCTGACCGTCGCGCCCGAAGATCTGCCGCGATTTTACCAAGCGCTCGAATCCGGCGCCGGCGAGTTCATAAACGGGACGCGGCTGGTCTACCCGATGGAAGCGCAGGCGATGCGCTTTCTGAATCTGCTCGGCAACAAGTTTTTCAGTTGGGCATTCTCATGGCTTCTCGGACAGCCGATCAAAGACACGCTGTGTGGAACGAAGGTCCTAAGCCGCGAGCATTACCGGCTCATCGCAGAAAACCGGTTGTACTTCGGCGACTTCGATCCCTTCGGTGATTTCGATCTGATCTTCGGCGCGGCGAGGCTCAATCTGAAGCTGGTCGACCTTCCGATTCGCTACGGCGAGCGCACCTACGGCGAGACCAACATCCAGCGCTGGACCCACGGCTGGCTGCTGCTGCGGATGGTCCTGTTCGCGTCCCGCCGGATCAAGTTCATCTAGTGCCGGGGAGGCTCCAAACCAGGGTCTCAAACCGATGCTGCAATTGAAAATCCCTTGGCTGTGCGGCCAGCGTATCGTGGTGACGGGAGGCGCGGGCTTTCTCGGCAGCCATCTGGTCGAGCAGTTGTCCGCCGCCGGATGCTGCAACCTGTTCGTGCCGCGATCGGCCCATCATGACCTGCGGCGGCCTGAAGCGATCGCGCGGCTCTATGCGGAAGCGAAGCCGGAGGTCGTGATCCATCTCGCCGCGGTGGTCGGCGGTATCGGTGCGAATCGCCAGAACCCCGGCCGATTCTTCTATGACAACCTGATGATGGGCGTCGAGTTGATGGAACAAGCCCGGATCCACGGCGTGAAGAAGTTCGTCGCGCTGGGAACGGTCTGCGCCTACCCGAAGTTTACGCCCGTGCCCTTCAAGGAAGAGGACCTCTGGAGCGGCTACCCCGAGGAGACCAACGCGCCCTACGGCCTGGCCAAGAAGATGCTGCTGGTGCAGGCGCAGGCCTACCGCGAGCAGTACGGCCTCAACGCAATCTTTCTGCTCCCGGTCAACCTCTACGGGCCGCGCGACTCGTTCGATCCCAACCGGTCGCACGTGATTCCCGCCCTGATCAAGAAATGCGTCGATGCGCTCGACGCCGGCACCCCGGAGATCGAAGTCTGGGGCACCGGCCGGGCCAGCCGTGAGTTCCTGTACGTGGAGGATTGCGCCCGCGCCGTCGCGCTGGCGGCCGAGCATTACAGCGGAGCCGAACCGATCAATGTCGGCGCCGGGATGGAGATCAGCATCCGTGAGCTGGCCGAACTGATCGCTGAGCTGACGGGTTTCAAGGGACGGATCGCATGGAACCCCGCCCAGCCCGACGGACAGCCACGGCGCTGCCTGGACGTTTCGAAGGCGGAGCGCGAGTTCGGCTTTCGGGCAGCCACCGACTTCAAGACCGGCCTGATGCGGACCATCCAGTGGTATCGCCGCCCGCGCTAACCGTCCAAGTGCCCGATTTTGCGACAGATTGTATCGATCTCCGGCACCGGCTGATGATTGTTGCGCGGCCGCGGCGGCGCCTTAATGATAGGCCCACTTGAACCTCGCCGACCGCACGATACAATGGCGGCGCACACGGCCTTGGGGCCCGCACCGAAACCCGGATTTTCAATGGATCTCTCGGTAATCCTGCCGGTTATCAATGAGCGCGAGAACCTGACCGCGCTCATCCCGCGGCTGGCCGCGCAGCTCGCCCGCGAGGGCATCAATTTCGAGATCATCGTCATCGATGGCGGCTCGCGCGACGGCACCCAGGACGCCGCAGCGGCGCTGGGCGCGCGGGTGGTGCCCGAACGCCGGCCCGGCTACGCCGGCGCCACCGAGACCGGCCTTGCTGAAGCCCGCGGCGATTACATTCTCACGCTGGACGCCGACCAGTCGCACGAGCCCGAGTTCGTGACCAGGATGTGGCGGGCCCGCAACCAGGCCGACATCGTGATCGCTTCGCGCTATGTCCGCGGCGGCGCCTCCTACGGCCCATGGACGCGCAGCGCGTTGAGCAAGTTGTTAAACGGCGGGTTGCGCCGGCTGCTCTCGATGCCGGTGCGCGACCTTTCGAGCGGGTTTCGCCTCTACCGCCGGCAGGCGATCGAGGGAATCAAGCTCGAAGGTCGGAGTTTCGACGTGCTGGAGGAGTTGCTGGTCAAGGCCTACGCGCGCGGCTTCAACGTGATCGAAGTGCCCTTCACCTACTTCCCGCGCGGCAGCGGCCGCTCGCACGCCCGCGTGCTGCGCTTCGGATGGGACCTGATGCGCTCGGCGGCCAAGCTCTGGGGGTTGCGTAATTCGGTCGAATCGGCCGACTACGACGAACGCGCCTTCTATAGCGCCATACCTCTTCAGCGCTTCTGGCAGCGCAGGCGCCATCGGATTACGACCTTCTGGGCGCGGGCGACCGGACGCACGCTCGACGTGGGATGCGGCTCGAGCGTGATCGTGCAGAGCCTCAACAACACGATCGGCATGGACATCAACTTCGACAAGCTGCGGTTCCTGCGCCGGCGCGGAATACCGCTGGCGCGGGGCTCGGCGATGGCGTTGCCGTTCAAGGACCGGGCCTTCGATTGCCTGATCCATTCCGAAGTTATCGAGCATGTGGCCTACGACGAAGTCCTGTTCAGCGAAATTGACCGCGTGCTGAAGCCGGGCGGGACACTGATTATCGGGACACCGGATTACGCAACCCTGGGATGGCGTATTATCGAGCCGTTATATGGATTCCTTGTCCCCGGTGGCTACCGCGATGAACACATCACGCACTACACCCGCAAGAGCCTGGCGGAGATTCTCGAGCGCCATGGCTTCGAGGTCGAGGACACGATGTACATTGCGCGCAGCGAGATGATCATGCGCTGCCGCAAACCCGATCGCAGCTTGCCAAGGGCCGCGGTTGCCGCCGCCGTAGCAAGCTCGGGTGCGGCCTAGCGTGGACCGTTTGCAAGACCTGCAGCGAATCATTCCCGGCCGTCACGATTCGATCTGCGCGCCGCCAAACCTTCATCATTTGGGTACTCGACTTAACCGCGCTTGCGCTGCTACAAGATCGAAGTCTCTCATCCCTCGTCATATCGAGGACGCCATACGCAGAGGAGGATACCAATCTGTGAGTAGGTTCAGGGTGGTTACCGCAATGCTTCCGGTCTTCCTGCTGCTGGTCGCCCGGCAGGTTGCGCGAGCACAAGAGAGCGGTCCCGCGCCGCAGGAAGCTATCGATGCGGGCAACGCGTTCCTCAAACTTATCGACCACGGACAGTACGACGACAGTTGGGACGCCTGCGCCTCGACGATCAAGAACACCATCACCAAGTCCTCGTGGGATACGGTGATGAAAATAAATCGGGCAAGGTTCGGAACCCTGGTGTCGCGAAAGCTCGAGTCGGCGCAGGCCGCCATCACTGTGCCGGGCTCGCCTGAAGGCCAGTACGTAATCCTTGAGTACAAGGGCTCGTTCAACCTAAGGAAGTCCGAAGGAACCACCACCAAGCCCACCACGGAAACCGTGGTGATAACCAACGAGAACGGCAAGTGGCTGGGCTACCAATACTCCATCCGGAGTCAAAGCAAGGTGCACTTCTCGGTTCTGTCTTCGTTCCCGATGAAGCCGCCGCCGAAGTCTCACCCCTGAACCATACGCAGGCCCGGGTGCGATTCCCCAGCGCCGAATTTTCCGCCCAATCCGGCTATCGCGGGGCTGAAGTCGGGCCCGCGGCCAGGGCTGCCGACGCGGTCTCGCCATGGCGGGCCAGACTGATGCTTGGCGGCGTGATGCTGGTCGCCGGGCTCGGCTATCTGCGCTGCCTGGGCAACGACTTCGTCTGGGATGACGATCAATTGATCGTCAACAACCCCCGTATCGCGCGTTGGTCGTTCTTCCGTGAATCGTTTTTTCGCGACTTCTTGTGGTTCGGCTTGCACAAGCCGCGCTACCGGCCGCTGCTGCTGGCCTGGTTCGGCCTGAACTATCACCTCTTCGCTCTGAACCCGGTCGGATGGCATGCAGCGATGATCGGGCTGCATCTGCTGGTGATTTGGCTGGTATTCAAGGTGACAGCGCGCGTCACCGGCGATCAGAGTACCGCGCTGGTGACCGCGCTGCTGTTCGGCGTCATCCCGATCAACGCCGAATCGGTGGTCTGGCCCGGCGGTGGCGGCGGACTGGTGCTGGCGGCGGCGTTCGAGCTCGCGGCGTTTTATCTGGTGAGCGGCCGGAGCGGCGCGCGATGGCGCCCCGGACTGCCCGCGTTGCTCCTCTATGCCGGTGCGCTGCTGTCTCACGAGTCGGCGGTGTCGTTTCCGGCTCTGATCGCCGCATACTTATTCCTGTCAGGATCGCCGGGCTCTGCCGAAGATCCCCGCGCAACATCATTTGCGTCGCGCGTCTGGCGCGCCGTCGTTGGCGCGGCGCCCTTCGCCGGCGAGATGGCCGCCTACCTGATCGTGCGCCGGCTGGTGCTCGGCTCGGTGATGGGCTGGACGGCACCAACCCTGAGCACTGCGGAAGCCCTTCTGACGGTGCCGAAGGCGCTGTGTTGGGACCTCGCGCTGCTCGCGCTTCCGTGGCTCGCCGACCCGGTCCATCCGATAGCCATCGTTCGCAGCGCTGCGGCGGCGGATTTCTACCTGCCGTTGCTGGCCCTGATCGCACTGGCGATCATCACCCTGCTGGCCATGAGCAAAGGCGGGCGCGCCCGATCGCGGGTGTTTTGGGCCGCCTGGATCGTAATCGCGATCGCTCCCACCATGGCTCTAGGCTCGCGCCTGCAGGACAACATCGTCTGCGACTCGTATCTCTATCTGAGCTCGGTCGGATCGTGCGTGCTGCTGGCCGACTTGATTCACAGCGTTGCGCGATGGGTGCGCGCCGCGCGCCTGGCGCCGATCGCGGCCGCGGCGCTGGCGCTCAGTTACGTCGCGGTGCTCTGGCACGTGCAGCACTTCTGGCTCAACGACGAGGTATTGTGCATGCACGGTATGACGCGGTCTCCGGAGTCCTCAACCTGGCACGCGGGGCTTGCGGCGGCGCTTTCGCGCCGGGGCGACAACGTCGGCGCCGAACGCGAGCTTCAAACCGCGCATCGTCTGGCGCCCGCCGACGTCGAAACGCTTTACAGCCTCGGGCTTGTGCACGCGCAGATGGGCCGCACGGCCGAAGCGGCAGGGGAAATCAGCGAGTCGGTCGGCGAGCTGAGCCATCCTTCAGCCGATATGTACGTGGTGTTGGCGAATCTTCACAAGATGGAAGGCAGTGTTGATGCCGTCGGTCAGGATCTCTCCAACGCCTTGCGCATTGATCCCGACAACCCGGCCGCGCTCTATGGGATGGGTGTCCTCGACTGGCGGCGTGGCCACGCGCAAGAAGGCGCGATCGAAATTTCCCGGGCACTGCAACTGATGACGACCCCCCCGTGGACTGGTTACGCTATGCTCGCGAGTCTTTATAGCGCGCAGGGCGACCGCGCCGACGCCGAGGCGGCGCTCGACCGGGCTGGGTCGCTCCCGGAAGGTGAACCGTCAGCCGAGCTCGCCCGCGCCAATGTCGAGCTCGCCGCGGGCGACACCCAGGCCGCGGAAAAGACCCTGCGAAGGGCGGCATCCAACTATCCAAATGAGGGACGGATTGAAGTTGCGCTGGGTTTTCTGCTCGCGAGCGAGAATCGCGATCAAGAAGCTTTGGCGGCCTATCAGCGTGCGATTATGCTCGCGCCAACCACCGACACCTTATGCCGAGTTTCCGCCGCCCGTCTGCTACACAAGATGGGCCGCGACCGCGAAGCGCTCGAACTTGCCCGCGAAGCCGCGCGCCTGGCTCCGGGAAACGCCGACGCTCAGGCGCTAATCAAGGAAATCAACCGGCCCGGCCCTCCGCACTGAAGCCGCGACGCTCGTTCAGAGCGCTGGCGCGGGATGAAAGGCCCACACCGTGGTCTGCCAGGCGCCGTTGCTCAAGACCGGCGTGAACAACTGCGGCGAGTCCTTGATCCATCCAAGTTCCGGCGGACGCGGCACCAGCGTGACGAAGTATTCGATTCGCTCGCGCTTGAGCCTTGCCACCCAGGCTTGAAAATCAACCCGCGGGGCCAGATCGGCGAAGCGCCGATAGTCAATCACGCTCCCGTCCGCAGTAATCGGAATGTAAAAGACCCGATTCTGCAAGCTACTGCCAAGCAGCGGATAGAGATACCAATTCTGTCCGATCAGATCCCATCCTGCGGCGACGCCAACTCGATGGGGCGCACCGTCGTCGAGGAATTGCCACGCGCGCCAGCTCCTCGCTAATCCCGCCTGGAGCGGATGCAGATCGTAGACGGGTGAGTCGCTGGCCGCGGCCGCATAGAAGCGATAGCGCAAACGCGCACGCAACCGGGGCAACGCGGCCGCGACTGGAACGAGAATCGCCAGCGCCGCAAGCGCCGCGACGGCCGGGAAGCGCAGGCGGCTTCGCAGCAGCAGCAGGATTGCCGCCGCGATTGCGATTCCGGCGAGCATCGGGGCGCCCAGTGCCAGTACCGCGCTTATGTCGAGCGCGCGCCAAGCCCGTGGAATCGCGAGCGCAACGTCGACCAGCAGGGCGAGCATCCAGATCGCCCGCCACAGCATCCCGCGCGGCACCGCAGCAAAGATCGCAACCAGCGCGAACAGCGGCATCACGAACCGCGCGAATAATCCCGGCCAGAAGGTCCTCAGCGCAGCGATATCCGGGGAAATCAACTCCGCGAACAGCAGGAGCGCAGCGGCCGGCACGAACAACAGCGCGGCCCGGTTCCTGCCGCTGGTGAGCGCGAGCTTGATCCAAACCGCCGCACCAATCAGGAACAGGATCGGCGCAACCGGCCCGAGGCCAAGGTAGTCCGCCATCCAGCCCGGCCAGATGAGACTGCGCAGCAGCACGAGGTTGGGATGAGGCAGCGGACTCGTCAACCGCCCTGAATGGAGCAGTTGTGCTTCTTCGCTGCCGGGCCACGTGCCGATTGCGGGTATCGTCAGTCCGAACGGATAGAAAAGTCCACGATCGAGCCAGACTCCCGCGTATTCAACCAGCAACAACGCCGCACCCGCGGCGGAAAAGCAGATTGCCGCGAGCACCGCTTCCATCTGCGCGGCGATTCGCTGAATCAGGAAGAGCCACGCCACCATCAGAATCGCCATCATCGGAAGCTTGACGTCGGTGGCGAGGCCGAGCGCCAGTCCACTCAGCACGGCGTCAGCGGCGGCCCCGGTAGCGAGCGCTCGGAAGGTGAAAAGAACTCCGAACAGAAAGAACATCAGCGTGGTGTTGTCCACGTACGTGGCCGTGATCGCGTTCACTACCGCCGGTGTCATGGCGATCGCAAGACCACACCAAATGGCGTACTCACGGCGCGCGCCCCAATGCCGCGCGCAGGCATAGCCGGCCAATACGATCCCGCCCCAAATCAGCAATGCGGCTGGCGCCAGAAAAGCCCCGTCCCGCGCCGCCAGCATCGCCCACGCCCAATACGAGTCGCCGGCGCTGGGAAAGTACTCGTAGTAGCCCCACGCGTCAGGCGCGGGCTGGATCAGATCGGCGCCTTGCTGGACCCATCGCCCAGCCTTGAACAGATGATACGTAAGCGCGTCCCAGGCCAGCGGCGGCGCCACCATCCCGCGCATGATCCGGCAGGCGACCACCACGAGGCACGCCGCGACCAGGATCGCGCCCGGATTTTTGACTGACGATCGTATCAGCGCGCAAATCCGGCTGCAGTCGGAACGCGCGAGCCGCCACGATTCGCCGCCGATCCATCGATACGCGCCGCTAGCTCCGACCAGAATCACCGGCAGAGCGATCGGCAGCTCGAACAGACCCGCCGCCAGCAATATCGCGAACAGGCCGTAGAAGGCGGCCGATGCGACAACGGCAGCGGCGGATAGCCGGGCTGCCGTCGCCGAGTCCGCAGGGATCAGCCGCGACGCGATAACGTACCCGAGCCAGCCCCCTCCTCCAATCAGTCCGAGGCCGGCAACCGCACTCAGGATCCCGGATATGGCCGGCAGCATCGCACCAACATAACCGAACCTATCTCGACAGCAAGCCGGGAATCAGTCGGGCCACTGACGAAAGTCTGACGAAAATGAGCCCTGAAAACGTCCAAAAATCGATTAATCGGCGGACTAAGAAGAATCATTTAGATTGTTTTGAGATATTTGAGAATGTGTAGGGTCTATTTCAACCCTCGCGACGCGAGGCCTGTTGGTGATGGAGAGTCGTCGCGATTACAGAGCCTTGAATATTTCGTCGGGCAGATAGTCTAAAGAGGTGGTCGGGACGATTCAGAGTGCTTTCGGCCTAATCCAACCGAAGCCCTCCTGCCAAAGGAACCGCCCCGACCGTCCTCCTGCCAAAGCAAAAGCCCTCACGCGATTCGAGTTCCTCAAGACCCGCTACCGAGTGATCCTCGGGTAGATACGCCCCGAGGTGCATAATAGCGCTGCCCGTTTCGTCCAACCTCGTCAGAATGTCCCGGCAAGCCTGCAAGCGCGCGGTCTGGAAATGTTCGCGGAACTGAGCCGGCGATTGCGCGATGGGCTGACGGGCAGGTTCATCGCGGCCTGCGTGATCGGCGCCATGCTCTCGGCGCTCGCGATTGCGGGAACGCCCGGCAGCGCTGACGACACCACCGCCGACGTGGTGCTGGGTCAACCGGATTTCAATCACAACAGCTTAAATTCCACTGCGCCGGCGCCCGGATCATTGACCTACGCCACCGGCACCGTGGTCGACGCGGCGGGCCATCTCTATATCGCCGACGCGGCCAACAATCGCGTGCTCGGATGGCGCAGCGCGGCGGGACTGACGACCGACGAGCCAGCCGACCTCGTGATCGGCCAGCCCAGCGGCTCGACGAACGCGTGTGTCACCGGTCCGGCGGGTCTCTGCCTGTCGATATGCATATTCCATCCGCCGCCGTTCAAGCCCACGGGCGCGTCGGGCGCGGTCGCCGTCGATTCGGCGGACAATCTGTACGTCGCGGACACTTGCAACAATCGCGTGCTGGAGTACACCGCGCCGTTCAATAGCGGGCTCACCGCTGGGCAGGCCGCGAACCTGGTGTTCGGCCAGAGCAGCGCGACGGCCAGCGTATGCAGCAACGGCCTCAACGGGAACCCGGAGCCGAGCGCCAGCGGCATGTGCGCTCCCGCCGGCGTCGGCGTGGATCCCGCGGGCAATCTCTACGTCGGCGATATGGGGAATAACCGCGCGCTCGAATTTAACGATCCGCTCGCGCCGCCTGCTCCGGGCGGCGTGGGCGACACCATCGCAGACCTGGTATTCGGTCAGAACCAGAGCTTCAGCAGCGCTGGATGCAACAGCGGAACGGCAGCCGGTGACAGCAGCGGGCTGGGTCCGGACAGCTTGTGCGATCCCACCGCGATCGCGCTGGATAGCAGCGGCGATCTATATATCGCCGATACCGGCAACAATCGCGTGCTGGAGTACAACACGCCGCTGGTTGAGAGCGCGGTGATTGGCTCGGGGGACGAGATCGCCGACCTGGTGTTCGGACAATCCGGGAGTTTCACAACCAATCGATGCAACGCCGGAGCGACCACGACCGCCAGCGCCGGCACGCTCTGCAATCCGGCGGCGGTAACGCTCGACGCGGCCGGTCATCTCTATATCGGCGATACCGCCAACAGCCGCATTCTCGAATTCGACACGCCGCTGGCGAATCCTGCGGCGCCCAATGACAACGCGGATCTGGTCTTCGGCCAGGCCGCCGATCCCACCACCAGAGTCTGCAACAACAGCACGACCGGATCGACGATCCCCAACGCCGACTGCCTGTGCGGGCCCGAAGGTGTGGCCGCCGACAGTATGGGCAATCTCTACGTCGCCGATACGCTCAACAACCGCGCCTTGAAGTTCGACCAGCCCCTGGCCACGGGCACGCCGGGCGCCAGCCCGACGCCGACCGCGAGTTCCACGCCGACCGCGTCGCCGACCCCAACCCCGACCGCTCCCGGCGCGACGGCAACTCCGACTCCTGCTCCAACTCCAACCCCTACTCCTACTCCGACCGCCGCGCCGACTGATACGCCGACGCCGACCGCCAACTCCACGCCAACTGCGTCGCCGACACTGACACCGGCCCCGACCGCGACCACCAGCGCTACGCCGACGGCCGCCGCGTCAGCGACGCCGATAGCAACCTCGACCACAGCCGCGACTCCTACGCCAGTCCCGACTCCGGCGCCCTCGCCTACTCCCAACCCGTTCACCATCACGATCACCTCGCCGGGGTCCGGCACTATCTACACCTTGAACGAGGTCGTACTCGCCAGCTATTCGTGCGCCGACTCGATCGCAACCGTGGTGGTGACCTGCGCCGGCCTCGTGGCAAACGGCGCCGCGATCAATACCTCCACTCCGGGAGCGCAAACCTTCATCGTCTCGGCGACCGACAGCAACGGCAACTCCGCGACGCAGGCTGTGACGTATACCGTATCCAGCACGGCCGCGCCGACTATCACGATCACCACACCCGCTGCCAATACGATCTACGGCTTGAATCAGGTCGTGCTCGCCAGCTACTCGTGCGCTGCTTCGGGCGGCACTATCGTGGTCTGCTTGGGCCCGGTCGCCAACGGCGCCGCAATCAACACCTCGTCGCTCGGAGTGCAAAGCTTCACGGTCTCGGCGCTCGACAGCAACGGCAACAACGCCACGCAGAGTGTCGTCTACTTCGTCTCGAACCGGCTCCCGCCGACGATCACGATCACCTCGCCGACCAGCAGTATTTACGGACTGTTCCAGTTCGTTGACGCGCAGTACTCGTGCACTGATCCCAGCGTTCCGGGCGTGACGTGCACGGGGCCAGTCGCCAACGGCGCTCCTATCGATACCACCTCGCTGGGCTCCAAGACCTTCACGGTCACTGCGAGCGACGTCTTTGGCGACACGTCGCAAACTGTCACCTACCTCGTGAGCGACCTGACGCCGCCGGCGATCGTGATTTCCTCACCCATCAATGGCTCCTACGGCCTGAACCAGGTGGTGCAGGCCGCTTACTCATGCACGGATCCACTCACGACGGTGACGAACTGCACGGGCACCGTGCCCAACGGCGCAGACATCGATACCTCATCTATTGGCGAGCAGCTGTTCACAGTGACCGCTACCAACGCTCTGGGCGATACCGCCACGCAGCACGTTGGCTACTCGGTGGTTCCGATCACGCCGACCAGTCTGTCATTCGGTCCGCAACTGCCCGGTACCGTAAGCGCTCCGCAGGCGGTCCAGGTAGTTGGCGTCGGACCGGCCAACCAGGGAATCGGGTTCATATCGGCGACCGGAGCATTCAGGAAAAGGAACCGATGCCCGGCCAAGATCGCGCCCGGCGCCCAATGCCCGATCGAGATCCGGTTCGCGCCAAAAAGCGCCGGCACTCACACCGGAACGCTGACGGTGGTCGAAGGCCGAACCGAGCTGGTCGTGAGCCTAAGCGGCGTCGCGACCCGGGTGGAGCTGTCGTCCCTCGCGTTGAGCTTCCGGCGGCGCCGCGTGGGCAGCACCAGCGCGGCGAAAACAATCACGCTCGCAAACGACCAAAGCTCGCTGCTCATGATTTCCGGCATCGCGGTGAGCGGAGACTTTGCTGAAACCGACCACTGCGGTACGCAGTTGGAGCCGCATGCCAGTTGCAAAATCGCAGTGACGTTCACGCCGACCGCGACCGGCAAGCGCCTGGGCACGCTGACCGTCAACGCAGACGCCCCGATTGTCCATCACACCGTCACCCTCACCGGCACCGGCATCTGATCGCACGCTGACGCTCGCGCGCCAATAGCTACATGGAGCCTGGCAGGATGTGGACGCGCCAGAAATCCCGCATCATGCGGTGGAAGCCAGAGCCGCAGCCGCTGCGCCGATCCGAGACGGCAAACGCGGTGCGATATGGGCCGGCGGGTATGTCGCGGCACCCCGAAACGGCACGTTGCCGGCGGTGATCCGCCGGCGCTATCATCGGGGTGCGAGGGCAAGGCGATGACGACGGAGCGAATCGAGATCAATCCGGCTGTGATGATGGGCAAGCCGGTGATCCGTGGCACTCGCATCACGGTCGAACTGATTTTGCGCAAGCTCGCTGAGGGAGAAACTGAAAGCGAGTTGATGGAGGATTATCCGCACCTGACTGCGGAGGATCTCCGGGCGGCGATCGCCTACGGGGCGGCAAGCGTGACCCACGAGGAAGTGGTGCTGCTCCCCGACGCCTCCAACCCTGGCAAGCCTTGAAACGTGCAGTTCGTGGCCGACGAGAGTTGCGCGGGTCCGGTGATCCGGGCGCTGCGCGAGGCCAGCCACGACGTAATCGCGATCGCCGAAGTCGCGAAGGGCGCTGCGGATGAAGCGATCATGCAGCGTGCGTTCAGCGAGCGACGTTTGCTGATCACCGAGGACACCGATTTCGGCGAACTGGTCTATGCACGCGGGCTGGCCGTCGGCGGGGGTCATCTTCGTAAAGTTCCACGGCCGCGCCCGGCGCGCCAAACCCGGCGCGGTGGTCGAGGCGGTGGAGAAGCTGGGCCAGCGGCTGCGCGATGGCTTCGCGGTGGTCGAGCCGGCCGGGTGCGGGTCTCCAGAAGACCGCCGAGCTAGTTCCTTCCCCGCCAGTTCGTAGACCAGCGCCAACTTCGGTCTGCGCGTTGGCTCGGCCGGATTGTGATCGCCATATGATTGCGGTGCAGAGCTGTTCAAGCGGGTCTAGGGAAACCACCCCAAAGATGCCGGCTTGATCTGGGCGACGCTCGAGCCGGGAGCCAGCGTGAATGCGGCGCGCGCGAATAGCGCCGCGGTCGTGTCGCTATAGATGATCTTCCAGCGCCGGTCGCCGGTCACCACGCGGTATGCTCTCGAAGCCGGCGAGACCAATACAAAGTCGTTCGGGTAGCCGTCGAGCACCGCTTCGGCGCCCGGCCCCCCTTGATCGAAGTTTATGTAGTCTTCCATCACATGATGCGGATATACCAACTCCCAGCGGCCGTCTATGAATACTCTGGTCTGCGGCCCGATGTGCCACGACAAATACTCACCCCATTTGAAGTCGCATAGTACGTTGCCGTGCAGGTGATGCTCCTGCATGAATGCGAGGGCGGCCTGGGGGCAATCGAGTCCAAGTTTCAGCCTGCCGGACAGCTCTCCGCCGAAAAGCGCGAGCGCCGCCGCCAGCCCTGCCGCAAGCATCGGATTGAACCGGCCGGCATCGTCGCCGTCCTGAGTTCCGGCCCTGCGCCGGCGCCTGAGCGCGACCATCCCGGCATGCCGCGTCAGCGGAATCGCCACCGCGATCACCCCGAGCGCCATGTTGCGAACCGCGTAGAAGGCGCTCAACGCCAGCAGGGCGGAAACCGCCACCATCGGGGCATCGTCGAGCGCGGGCGCGATCATAAAGCAGGCCGCGAGCGCCGCGAATAATCCGAGCGGAACCAGGTAAACCACGGCGCCGGGGCTGCCGATTCGCAGCTCATCGGCCAGCATGCTCAGCAGCGGACGCCACTCGGCAATCGCGCCTTTCACGAAACGGTCGCTGAGCGAGTGCATCACGTTGGACCAGACTCCGATACCGAGCGGATTAAGCACCGTCGCCGCCGCGCAGCCCGCGGAGATCGCGGCCAGTCGCACAGCCCGCGACCAACCGCGCCCCGTCCACAGGTCCCGCGCGGCTACCGCGCCGGTGTAGACTCCGAGCGCCCCGAGCCCGACCACGAAACCGCCGTGCAGATTGGCCCACAACGCAAAGGCGGGAATTGCCACCCACAGTTTGGACGAGCCTCGATAAGTTTCGGCCGCCATCAGCGCGAGCAGCAGGCTCAGGAGTACGCAACTGAAGAGCTGGGGCCGAAACTGCATCTGCGGCGCCAGCGCCAGCGCGATCACTACCAGCAGCGGCCGCTGCACACGCGCCGGTGCGCCAGTCTCGGCCATCCCCATCGCGAGAAACGAAATCATCGCCGCCGCGCACGCCATCTTCAGAACCTTCAGGCCGACGACCCCGAACGCTCCGTAGAGCAGCGCCATGATCGTTTGCGCGAGCCATTCGTGCTGGCGCCACGGTTGACCGAACGCGGTATAGGAAAACGCGTTCGATGAGTGGCAGCTTGCCGGTTTGAAGAATGATCCGGCCAACCAGCAGATGGCGCCAGAGGTCGGTGTCGGCGTAGTTGTCGGCTCCCAAGGCCGCGATCGCGAGCACCACCAGCCAGGGCTCCGAGCGCAGCAGAGATACGCTGGCGACAGAGCTATGACTCTCGCTCAGGGAGCTTTCGCGCGCGATTTCAACGCCGTGAGCTGCGACCGCCATGGGACCGTGCAACCCTCAACCAACCGCCTGCAGATCAACCGCGAGCGGCTGCGACTCTGTCACTCGTGCAGTTGCGACGCGAAATTCATCAGTCGCGAACCAGTAGCACGATACGTAGGCGGCAAGCAGCGACGCAAAGCCGCATTCCTCGAGAACGGAATGAGGAGCGAAGATGTATGTGCCGAGCGTGGCGTATGAGAACGCTGCGCTCACTAACGCCATATAGACGGCGCGCCGGCTCGCGCGGCCCCGGCCGAACGCAATCGCGAGCTGCGCAAATGGTAACAGAAGCAGAACCTCATAATGCAGCCACACCATGGGCGAGAGCATCAGAGACGTTACAATCCACAATGAAAACAAGCGGAACTCAGGATCGTCCTCCAATCGTCTGCTCCGCGTCGCCTGGCAATTGAGCGCAAGAACCGCGGCATCCGCACAAATGATCAGAACGTAGCGAAGACGATCGGCGGCCAACGAGAGATGCGGACCCCAAAAGTGCCACAAACAGCGCGAGATAAATGCTGACGGAGCGATGTTCCTGGGCGTCACGACCGAGATTCGGCCGCTCAGGTACGAGACACCATCCGTGACATCCTGATCGCGCAGGTGGGCGAAGCTAAGGCAATTGGCCCAGCCTGCGACAGCCACCGTAATTGCGGTTCCAAGCATGAGACCGGCCGCGGCAAAGGCCAGAATGCGCCAGCGCCGGGCCGATAGCATATAGGCTCCGATCGCCAGCGGAAAAACCCGAGTAAGGCCAGAGAGCGCCAGCATCATTCCCGCGCCGGCAGGATTGTCCTGCCGTATCCATCGCATCATCAGAACCAGCATAAGAAGAATGAGCAGATTGCTTTGTCCGAACCAAAAGCAAAGAAGGACCGGTGCATACCAGACCGCTGCTGCTGACAGGGCGAGCGCAGTTGCGGCCTTAGCCTGAGATTCCAGGCCGAACAACAGAACAAGCGCCAGGGCCAAAGCTGCGAAATTCAATCCGCTCCACGTCCAATAGGCGGTCTTAATTGATAGCGCCGTAAAAGGTTCGAAGAGCAGCAAGAAAGTAGGGGGATGGGTGCCCCTTACCAGGGCGTGGGTCTCTAACCCTAAAGTATTCGCCAGAGATTTGAAGTTCGTGCTGTACGGGTCAATACCTGCCCGCAGCTCAAGCGCGGATAGATAATAGACGGAGAAATCCTCCTTGCGCTCGTGGCCACGCAGCGAGGAGGTCATGCTGGATAGATACAAGATCGTGGCAAGCCAAAAGAGTGCGATGGCCCATCCCCTTGAGTAAAGTGGAAATGTGTGGCGCTGGCTGGACATACCTATGGGAAAAAGTCCGGCGCCGCCGGACGCGGATACGATTGGTTCGCGTTCTGAGCCAAGGGCGACGGCGCCCGGGCGAATAGAACGGCGACCGAATCCTGATAGATAGCTTGCCAATGTTCGTCGCTCATCACGACGCCGCTGGATTTGGAGTTCGGCGGGACCAGCACGAAATCGTTGCGATAATCGTCGAGCACTGCGCCCGCACCGGGCTTGGCTTGCTCGAAACGAACGTAGTCCTCCATCGCCGTCTGCGGATAGACTTGTTCCAGGCGTCCATCCATGAAGACCTTGCTGGCTGGCCCCAGATGCCACGTCACATACTCACCCCACAGGCACTGACATAGTATGTTGCCGCTCAGGCGATGCTCCTTCATAAAAGCTACCGCCGCCTTCGGATAGTCGAATCCAAGTCTCAGGCGAGTCGAGAACATTCCGCCGGCCCAGGCGAGCATCACGGCGCCGGCTATCGCAAGAGTTGGACTGAAGCCGCGCGCGCCATCGCGCGCGTCGCGACCCTCCGCCGAGGCGCCGGCGTGTTTCAGCGCGATTAGCCCGGCATGGCGAGTCAGCGGAATCGCGACCGCGATCGCCGCCAGAGGAATATTGCGGACTGCGTAGAAGGCGCCGAGCGCGAAGGCTGCGCCGACCACCGTGAGCGCGGCGTCATCGATCGCCGGCGCCATCAGGAAGCAGATCGCGAATGCCGCGAAGAGGAGGATTGGAACGATATAAATCGCCGCACCCGGACTCCACGCGCGCAGATTCTCTCCCAGCACGCCCAGCAGCGGCGCCCACTCCGCACCCGATTGCTTGACGAAGCGATTCGTCAGCGAATGCATAACGTTGAACCAGACTCCAACCCCCAGCGGATTCGCGAGCGTCGCCAGAGCGCAGCCGGCGGTGATTGCGGCCAAGCGCAGGCCGCGCCCCAAACCCCGCCGGCCTGCGAGATCGAGCGCCCCCACCACGCAGGCATAGAGCCCCATCGCGCCCAGACCCGCGACGAAACCGCCGTGCAGATTGGCCCACAACGCAAAGGCGGGAATTGCGACCCACAGTTTGGATGAGCCGTGATAGGTTTCGGCGGCCAGCAGCGCGAACAGCCCGGCCAGCAAGACGTACGTGAAAAGCTGGGGCCGGTACTGCATCTGCGGCGCCAGCACCAGCGCGATCAGGATCAGCACTGGCCGCTGGACCCGCGCAGGCGCTCCGGTCTCGGCGATCCCGATTGCGAGCAGCGATATCGTCGCTGCGCCACAGGCGAGCTTTAAAAGCTTGAGGCCAAAAGCCCCCAGCGCCGAGTAGCACAACGCCATGATGGTCTGCGCCAGCCATTCGTGCTGCCGCCAGGGCTGTCCGAATGCCGTATACGAAAAGGTGTCGAGCACGGGGATGTGTCCGCTCTGGAGGATGATTCGCCCGACCAGCAGGTGACGCCACAGGTCGGGGTCGGCGAAGTTGATCGTGGTGGCCGCGGCGATCGCCAGCACCACCAGCGCCGGAGACGATCGCAGCAGAGAGATGCTGCGAATCAGCTCAGCCGATTGCGTTTTCACGATCACCAGACGCCGCTGAGCAGCGAACCGTCCGGAGGTTGCCTGACCCGCCGCCATCTCCTCCACCACCGGAATACAAAAGCAAAAGCTGATCCCATGAAACCGCCCGACGCGAGCTGATGCAACCGCGAGCTTGTTGCAATCGCGCTACAGCCACGGGCGGTTCCGCGCTCAGGCCGGCGGAGCGATCATGGAGAGCTGATCGTTATTTAGTGTCCAGATTGGGCGCGGCGCGGGAGCGTCGCCGTAGCATTCTCAATTCGATGTACGTCCTCACTCGCGCGCGCTAGAATGCCTGAGGTTCACACTGCGAGGAGCGAACCATGATCAAGGTTGGAGCCATTTGCTATAGCCTGGAGATGGGCGGCCAGGAGCTCGGATGCCTCGGGGTGCTTCGCGGACTGGATCGCTCGCTGTTTTCGCCCCATCTATATTCGCTCCACGCCGGAAGGCTTCTGCCTGAGGCACAAGCCTTGGGCATCCCGATCGTTATCGGTACCCCCGAGCCCGCATACGGCGGGGGCGCGCATCCCGATTCGGCCGCCGGCTTCGCAGGACCCGAGAACGGCGTGCCTCGCGAGCGTTTCCGGAGCCAACTGGCCGAACACCTTCGCGATGACAGGATAGATGTTGCAATGATCTATCCGGTCAGCCCGGGGATCGTGCCCTGGAGTCCGGCGGACGGCGTGGCTGCAGCCCGTGCGGCGAACGTCGCCGCGATCGTCGAGCGCACCGACGGAGTCGTTGTGGCTAGCAATCCGAGCGACAACTCCATCTTCGATAAGGTCATCTGCGAATCGAGGACGATCCACAAGATGATTCTCGCCCAACGTGCGGTACTCGGGTACCGCCGCGAGCAGCTGGTCGTAATTCCCAACGGCGTCGACCTCCGCCGCTTCGATCCGAACCGCTACGACCGCGCTCAATGCCGCGCAGGGCTGGGACTTGGATCCGGCGACTTCGTGATCGGGACCGTTGCCCGGCTGGCGCCGGAAAAGAACCTGGGGCATCTGTTGCGTGCAATAGAGATTGTCGTCAAGACCGCGGCGCCGTTGGGACGGCCGGTCAAAGCGGTAATCGCGGGACCCGACGGCGGCTGTGAAGCGGAACTCCGAGCGCAGGCGACGCAGCTTGGAATCGCCGACCGTGTGGCGTTCCTCGGACCGCGCTCCGATGTCCCCGAGCTGCTCCGCGCACTCGACGTTTTCGCGTTTACCTCGATAATCGAGGGCATGCCCTTCGCCGTCCTGGAAGCGATGGCAATGGGCCTCCCGATTGTTGCGACGCCGGCCGGCTCGATTCCGGAAGTCATCGACGGCAACGGCTATCTGGTGAGCCTGCTCCAATCCGAAGACCCCGCCAACGCGCTGATCGCCTTGATGGAGCATCCCGAACTCGCAATCCGGCTGGGCAAGCGCAGCCGCAAGCTGGCGCTCAAGTACGATCTCGACCTGATGATCCGCCGCTACCAGGAAGTTCTCGTTGAAGCGGTCGCGAGTACTACATAGCGATCTTCAGATCGGCCGGGAGGCTACTCGGTTCGCGATCGTTTCGTATGGCGCGCGCGCATCACGATGTACGGCGCCGGTCGCTCGCGCTAAAATCCGGGCACGGGGTCGCCAAATCATGGAACATCGCGCATTGGGAAAATCCGGATTGCAGGTCTCGCTGGTCGGTCTGGGATGCAACAACTTCGGGATGCGGATCGACGCAGAGAAGGCCCGAGCGGTGGTGCATCGCGCGCTGGAGGAGGGCGTGACCCTGTTCGACACCGCCGACATCTATGGCGGACGCGGCAAGTCCGAGGAAATCCTCGGGCCGGCGCTGGGCGAGCGGCGCAAGGACGTGATCGTCGCGACCAAGTTCGGGATGCCGATGGGCGACAGTCCGTATCTGCGCGGCGGCTCGCGCCGCTACATCATGGACGCGGTTGAGGCGAGCCTGCGTCGCCTCGGCACCGACTACATCGACCTCTACCAGATCCATCAGCCCGACCCCGCCACGCCGCAGGAAGAAACGCTCGCGACGCTCGACTCGCTGGTGCGCGCGGGCAAGGTCCGTTACATCGGATGCAGCAATTTCGCCGGATGGCAGCTCGCCGACGCGATCGGGATCTCCCACGCGCGCGGCTACGCCCCATACATCTCGGCGCAGAACTTGTACAATTTGCTTGATCGGCGCGTGGAGCGCGAGCTGGTGCCGGCTTGCGAGCATTACGGCGTCGGCATCCTGCGCTACTTTCCGCTCGCCAGCGGCTTCCTGACCGGCAAATACCGCCGCGGCGCCGAGCCCCCGCCGGGTACGCGGATGGCCCTGATGCGCTCGATGGCCGACCGCGTGATGACTCCCGCGAATTTTGCGGCGCTTGAGCGGCTGGAGGAATTCGCCCGCGATCGCAGCCATTCGATGGTCGAGCTGGCAACGAGCTGGCTGGCCAGCCAGCCTCAAGTCTCAAGCGTGATTTCCGGCGCGACCAGTCCCGAGCAGGTCAGCGAGAATGTAAAGGCCGCGGGCTGGAAATTCTCCGCCGACGAGCTGGGCGAGATCGACGAGCTCACCAGGCATCGACCCGCCGCAGCGTAAGCGGCCGGTCGGTCACGAACGGTCGAACAGCAGCGGCAGGGTCTTCAGCCCCCGGAACATCGGATTGTCCAGGCGCGTGCGCCGGCCGGCTAGGTCGAGCCGGATATTCTTCATCCGGTCGAGCACTTCTTCGAGCGCGAGCTTGCCTTCCAGCCGCGCCAGCGGCGCGCCCAGGCAGTAGTGGATTCCGATCGCAAAGGCGATGTGGTCGTTTGGACTGCGTTCGACATTAAACCGGTCGGGCTCCTCGAAAATCTCGGCGTCGCGATTCGCCGACCCGTAGAGCATCATGACCTTGGCGCCGGCCGGGATCGTCGCATCCCGAATCTCGACCCGCGCGCTGGTGGTGCGAAAGGTCGCCTGAACCGGCGAGTCGTAGCGCAGGCATTCCTCGACCGCCGAGGGAATCAAGTCGGGCCGCTCGCGCAGGATCATCGCGTCGTCGCGATGCTCCAGCAGGGCAAGCGCGCCGTTGGTTATCAAATTGGTGGTGGTCTCGTTCCCGGCCACTAGCAGCAGCAAAATGAAATTCAGAATCTCGCCCGGCGTGAGCGCGTCCTGCTCCTCCTGGGCCCGCACCAGCGCGCTAACCAGATCGTCTTTGGGCTCACGGCGGCGGCGCTCAGCCATCTCGGTGAAGTAGGCCTTGAACTCCTGCCAGGTCCGCAGGTAGCGATTGAGATCGAAATCCGGCGAGCCGCCGAGCACGCCGATCGTGTCATCGGACCAGCGCTTGAACGCCGGGCGATGCTCGGGGTCGACACCGAGCATCTCTGCGATCACGATCACCGGCAACGGCTCGGCCACATCATGGACCAGATCGAAGGAGCCGCTGTCGGCCGCAGCGTCGAGCAGATGGCGAATGATCTGGCGGATGCGCGCCTCCATCTGGGCGACCATCCGGGGCGTGAAGGCCTTGCTGACCAGCGAGCGCAGCCGGCGATGGTCGGGAGGATCGCGCGTGATCATCGTGGGGATCGACATGCGTTCGGGACCGATCCCCTGGGCGGACGAGAAGACCTCGATGTTGCGCAGGGCCGCTTCGACGTCGCGATAGCGGCTGAGCGCCCAGAGATCGAGGCGCTCATTGTGATAGACGGGATGCTCGCTGCGCAGCCACGCATAGTATGGATACGGGTTTTCCTTCACCTCGGCCGCGAACGGGTCGTATTCCGTGATCGCCGGCATGGCTGCGTCCTCCTGTGCTATTGAGCACGGTGTAACACATCGAGGCTGCCGGTTAGAAACGGCCATGCAGGGCGTCGCGGGATTCGTCGCGCGTCAGACAGGGCAGACGCGCGGGAACGACAGAAGGCGGCGGCGCGGCCGGTCGGCATAGCTCCGCCACGCTCGCGTATTTTTCTAACTCCTGTTGACGCGCAGTTGGTCAACGGAGAAATAATCACGTGTGGAAAATAATTGGCCGGACGCGAAAACTAACCCGCGCGGCAGCAGAATCTCATCCGCGAAAGCGACCAGGCAATGAGAACGGACCACCTGAAAGTAAACATATCCAAGATCATACATCCGCTCAAAACCTACCGGCGGATGCAATACTACTATCGGGTATCGGGGCAGTTCGAGGAGATATTCGTGCGCGGCGCCTATCAATGGCTAACCGACAGATTGATCGGCGGAACGACGGTAATAGACCTAGGCGCTAACATCGGCGATACCGCGATCTACTTCGCGATGCATCCTTATGTCAACAAAATCTTCGCATATGAGCCGAATTCCTCCACCTACGCTATAGCCACTTCGCTCATTGAGCAAAATCCATACAGAAATAAAATCTCCCTGATAAATAAGGCCGTGCGCGGAAGCGATGGACCCCCATCAGAGCACGAGATATCTCTGAATGAGATTTTGGCCGGCCAGGAAAGCCGCGCCATAGTAATAAAAAGCGACGTGGAAGGAGCCGAGCATCAGATCTTCGATAGTAAAGTAGACCATCTGGCCGGCGTGTATGCCATGATGATCGAATATCATGGCGGTCCGAAGGAATTGCCTAAAATACTCGGATCACGGGGCTTTGCTGTAAAAGCTGACGCGCCGTGGATTAGTGACAAATATCTCGGCGATGTAGGCTACGTTTTCGCCTGGCGCGGGACGGAAGCGGAGTCTGGCCAAGCGGGGCGCTGAGCGCTCGCCGTAACCGCCGGCGCGATATCCGGCCGGCTGCGGAAGAAATCGCCGACCACCTCCTGAATGCGGGCCACGAAGCGCCGCGATGAAAACATGTCCTTGCGCGAGGCGACATCGCGCTGCAGCGCCGCCTGATACTCGGGCTCGCGAAGCGCACGCAGAATCTTGGCCACCGCATCTTCGCGCGACGAATAGATAAGGCGCGGGTCGTTGCCGACGATCTCGACCGGTCCGCCGCGGTCAGGAACAAACGTTATGCATCCGCCGCTGACCAGCTCGGCGACCGCCATCCCGAACGGCTCGCCCAGCATCCCGTGGATTCCGTAGCGATTGGCCGTAATCAACTCGACCAGTTGCGCGCGCGAAAGATCCTCGTGGAGATCGACCCACGAGGCGTTGGCCTCGATCAGGCGGCGAATCGAGGCGGCATAGCTGGACCCGTCCCCGGTTCCCACCAGATGGAGACACACTTCTTCGCCGGCCTGCCGGACCGCCGCGAGAATAGCGATTACCAGCTCGATTCGCTTCTCGCGCGCCACGCGCCCTATGCACACAAATCCATTCTTGCGTTCGCTCCAGGGAACATCCGGAAATGTCCCGACGGCTGGCGGATATACAATGACCGTCTCGATTCCGTAGAGTTCTCGCACCATGCCGCCGATGAAGTCCGAGCTGGCCATCGTGAGATTCCGTCGCATCCGCTCAACCGAGAATCCGGTAACGAGCCGGCTCGCAGCCTGGTAAGCCCGCATCGCGGGAGCCGCGGCTCTGTGCTTCCATTGCGAATTGAATTTGGGACGGTCGATGAATCTTGGATAGTTGAAGTACTGGATACCGCGCGGGCCGACATCGGCCTCGTTGAAGGTACCGATCACCGCGTCAAAATCGGCGGCCCTCCGGCGCGCGCAAGAAAGGAGGTAGAGATGCGTCAGCAGGGTCATACGGTCCTGCGGCAGCATCGCCGCCAGACGAGCCGCCCACGGGCGCATGAGCTCGAGGGCGAAGTCCGAATCATGCAGGTCGGTCCCGAAGAAGCGGTTGACCGCTTCGAGATCGGGACGCGTCCAGGTCAGCAGGGTCAGGTCATATTCGTGCTTGAGCGCCTCGATCATCCACGCGGCAAGCCCGCGCGCTCCGCCGGGTGGATCAAGTCCGCGCTCCGCAAACAATATGCGCTTCATGCCGGGTGGAAAATTCTCTCATCGCGGACCGGCGGCTGCAACTCGCGAGCGTGCGCGTCATCGCGCGCGCGCCCGGCTAAGCGTGGCCGTTGAGATGGGCCGAGGCGGACGCCGCCGGGGCGGACGCCGCCGGAACGGGCGCCGCCGGGGCGGGCGCCGGCTCGGTGCGAGCGCCGTTGCTTGCCGGACGGACTTCCGGCGTTAGCTCGCGAATAATCGCGATCAGCTTCGACTTCTTTACCGGCTTGCTCAAATGCGTGGTGCATCCGGTCTCAAGGCTGTCGCGGATGTCCTGTTCCAACGCCGACGCGCTGAGCGCGACGATCGGAGTCGGAGTGCGCTTCTCGTCCTGCTCCCACTTGCGCATCCTGCGCACCGCCATGTGACCGTCCATCACGGGCATCCGCAAGTCCATCAGCACCAGGTCGTAGCTTTGACGCACGAACTTTTGCAGAGCGACCTCGCCGTTTTCCGCCATATCGAGCTGGTAGGGCAGATCCTTGAGGTAATGCCTGATCAGCAACCGATTGTGCGGCGAGTCGTCGGCGAGCAGGATGCGGCGCGGTTCGACTGCCGGCTGCGGCGGGAGCACCTGCACCGGCTTTTCGCTGGCCGGATCGGGGATGCCTCTCGCGACGCCGATCGCGCGGATCAGTTCCGAATGCCTGGCCGGCTTGACGACCCAGGCTTGGATACCCAGTTGACGGATCCTGGCGAGCTTCGCACTGAGCTCGTTGGCGGTGATCATCAGGACCACCGGCTCCGCGTTTTCCTTCTTGAAGCGCTGCGCCAGCTCGAAGGCGTCGATTCCCGGCATGGTGGAGTCGAGCAATATCAGGTTGTACGGATGTCCGGACTGCTTGGCGCGCTGCAATTCCTCGGTCGCGAAGGCCCACTGGTCGGTCTCGACCACTTCGGCGCCCCTGCTGCTCAGGAATTCCCTGAGAATCAGCCGGTTGGAATCGCTGTCGTCGATCGCCAGCAGGTGGACGCCGCGCAGGCTGCTCGCGGCAAGTTCCCGCTCGGGCGATGGCGCGAGCACGCCGAAGCCTGCCGTGAAGTAGAAGGCGCTGCCTGCGCCCTTCTGGCTGCTGACCTGGAGCTGGCCGCCCATCAGCTCGACCAGCCGCTTGGCGATCGCCAAGCCCAGACCGGCGCCGCCGTACTCGCGCCCGATCGAAGCGTCGCCTTGTCCGAAGGCCTGGAAGATCATCTCGAGCTGCTCGGGCGACATCCCGATTCCGGTATCCTTGATCGTGAACCGCAGGTCCGCCAGCCGCTGCCGCACCCGCTCACCTTCCACGGTGAGCACCACTTCGCCGTGCGGGGTGAACTTGATCGCGTTCTCGAGCAGATTGCTCAACACCTGGCGGAGCCGACTCGGGTCGCCCGCGAGCCTGAGCGGGACGTCGGGCTGGATGCGTACGCAGAGTTCGAGCCCCTTTTCCTGGGCCTGAAGCCGGAACATCTCGGCGGTCCGCTCGACGAGCTCTTCGAGATCGAACTCCTGCTCTTCAAGGCGGAGCTTGCCGCTTTCAATCTTAGCCAGGTCCAGAATTACGGTGATGAGATCCAGCAGCGTGCCGCCGTTGACGCTCATCGTATCGACGTAAGCCCGCTGGTCGGGGCTAAGCTGAGTCTCGCCGAGCAGATCGGTCATCCCCATGATCGCGTTGAGCGAGTTGCGGAGCTGGTGCGACATGTTGGCAACCAATTCCTCATTCACGAAGATAAAGCGTCCGCCGCGCAGCTGGACCATCGAGAGCTGGCTCAGGTCGGCGTCCAGCAGCCGTTGCATCCGGCCGCCGGAGCTCTCGGGTTGCACAACGCTTTCGTCGATTCGCCAATGGCTCCACAAGCGGTTGCTCTCCAGCGCCAGCGCGCAACCGGCGGTTGCAGCGAGCCATAAAAGGCCCAAGTGGGGACTCGGCGGCCGCACCGCGAGGGTATCGATCACCGCGGCGGCGAAGAGCAGCGCGGTCAAGCCCCGTTGCCATCGCGGCTCCCACGGCACGATCGCGCAGGTGGCCGTCATCAACACCAGAATCGTGACGAACAGGGGGACCTGCTCGCCGAGACGGACGCCGCTCCAAACCGCGGCCAGGGTAAAGATCGCGCAGAACCCGAAGGTCGCCTGCCGCCAGTGATCGGCAAACAGGCGCCGGTAACTGAAAGAAGCAAAAGTAAAACAGGCCGTCAGTTGCAGCAGGTCGGCAGGCAGGATCTGATAGGCCTTCGCCGAACCGGCGAATTGATGCTGGATGAGGTCGCCTAGCAACGCCACGATCGCCATCGCCAGGCAGGGCCGCAACCGGTAAGCGATGGCCTCGGGGTCGAAGATGTCGACCGGCGGGGCCGAGTTGTCGCGCCTGTTAAATTTGAATTCGGGCATATTAAACACTCCGGTTGTCAGCCCGCGTGGCCGCGTGATGGGATGCCTCGAGCGCCGGTATGGACGGAGGCCGCTCGCCCGGGCCGGCTGGTCTCAATCCGGAAAGTTGCGAAAGAATTGAACGCATCGCGTGTTGCACACCGGGATCGATCGTGCGCAGCGCGCCGCGCCAGCGGTTGGCGAAACCGCGTGGCTCCATCTCGGCGAGCCAGTCCCAGGAATAGCGGCTGCCGCTCCCGCCGTTCACCTTCACCAGCACGCTGAGTCCGCAAGCCAGGCAGAACAGATACGGAACCCGCTTGCGGCCGGCGTACGGCGGCATCGCGACCAGCACTTTCTCACCGAGAAAGTTGTTCGCACGCCCCAGCAGTGAAAGGAGATGATGGTTCACGCCTGTCACCAGAACCCTGGCGCCAAGATAAAGCCGTCTTCCGTTCGCTGGACGCCGCGCGGCGTCCTCGCTGACTTCAAGCTCGAACTGCCGGCCCTCGCGGCGTGGCAGCGCAAGCTGCCTGCCGCACATGGTGCATCGCGGCGCGCCCACTCGAAGACCTTTCCCGAGCAGAAAGCAGGCCGTCCTACCGCGGCCCGGCAGAGCCTTCAGCAAGTGCGTCACGGGTGTCACCGGCGCGACGGCGCCTGGCGCCTGGCCCGAACATACTCAGCTCCGGCGGCTCAAGCGGCCTCGGCGATCTGATGGCTCAAGCCCGGCGCGCGCAGCGGCACGGCCCAATCCCAGATGTAACGCTTCTTGGCATGCTCGGATTCCGCGCGCCCCACGATGTTGTCGCCGCATCCTCCACAGAAGAAGTAGGTGCGCTCATTGTTGCCCAGGCTCAGCACCAGCGTCTTCTCGCCGGCCGGCTCCGCGGAGAACTCGCGCCCACAAGCGCTGCATCCCGCCCCGTCCAGCACCTCAACCCGGTTGACTATCAGGTAGCTCTCCGTCTGTCCGTTCCGCTCCATGATCCTCCTCCTCCGAGTAACGCGAAAATTTTTGTATGCCGCGTCCGCCTTCGGCTCGCGAATTCCCTCGCCGCCGCGCAGCCTTTATCGAGCCGCGCGCCACCGGGACGGCCGGGGCACATCCAGAAATATCATGAAGTAACAAGATGTAGCAAGAGCCTCACCTATAGTAGTGACGAGGCCCCTCGCGCGAACCTGCCCGGATGCCAGGGGTTCCTGCGTCCCTACACCTCGGCCGAGTGCATGGAACGGCGGAACGCGCGACCTGAGCAAGCGGATGCGCCGCCGGCGAGCGGCCCCTGGCGGCCCTTGAGACTCCGGCAGTTTCCGTATTGCCGGCGCGTTGCGCAGGCACCGCCGCCCGATTGCGGCCAGGGCCGGAGCCAAAAAGCGGCGCCTCGCGCCCACGTCTTGACGTATCTGTTATGTTATCCTACTTTAAGTTACTAGAACCCCGGTTAGAGGCCGTGAAACACGGCGCAGCACGTTGTTGGGTGGTCGCGAATACATAAAACCAATTCTGCCGCCCAACCGAGGACAACGCCAAATGAAAACGCCGGACCCCAGGGAGGAGACCATGACGACGACACTTGCGAAAACGACGACTGTTCACGGGCCGCATTCGTGCACATTTCGCCGGCTCCTCTTGCTTCAGGTTCTCGTCCTGTTGGCCGGCGTGGTTCCCGCCAGCGCCGCCACCTTCAACGTAACCCGCACCGACGATCTCGAGCGGGGCGTCTGCAACGTCGGCGATTGCTCGCTGCGCGAGGCGATCGACGCCGCCAACGCCACCAGCGGGCCCAACCAGATCAACCTTCCGGCCGGCGACTATGTTCTGACAATTCCGAATCCGCTGAACCCCAATCTCAGTAGCATCACCATTCTTGGCGCCGGCGCGAGCTCGACTATCATCGACGGCAACCACCTCACCGGTGTCTTCAACATGGTTGTCGGTACCTATGAGCTGGACAACGTCACCATTCAAAACGGCCTCGACGCGAGCGGCACGGGCGGCGGCGGCATCCACTCCAACCTCAGCGCTTTCACCGGAACGAACCTGACGATCGTGAACTGCACGACCAACGGTTCGGGCGGCGCGTTCTTCACCGATCAGGGCGCCACTTATCTCACGAACATCGTCCTCACCGGAAACCACGCCGCCACCGGCGGAGGCCTTGCCAACGGCTCCGGCGCCACGTACTTCGACGGGAGCTACGAGATCGACAGCAATGTCGCGACCGCAGAGGGCGGCGGCGTCTGGAACTCGTCGGGAAGGGTCTATTTGGACAACAGCAACCAGCCCGCGCCGGCGAACGGCGGCGGGACTATCTCCAGCAATCAGAGCGGCACCAATGGCGGTGGCGTCTACACCGTGGGCGTCCAGGGCCAGACCTTCCTCCAGAATGCGACGCTCGATTCCAATCAGTCAGCGGCGGACGGCGGAGGTGTCTGGAACAACTCTAGCACTTACCTGACGAACGTTACGATCAGCAACGGCAAGGCCGGCAACAACGGCGGCGCCGCATGGAACAACGGCTCGATGTACCTCATGAACACCACGCTCTACAACAACGATGCGGTCGCGAGCGGCGGAGCGATCTGGAACGGCTCGTTTACGGTCGTTCAAAGCACAACCATCGCTGACAACAGCGCCGGCGGCGGCGGCTCGCTCTTTAATTCCGGCGGCGACCTTGAGATTCAGAACACTATCTTGTCGAGCGGCACGCCGGACAATTGCGAAGGCGGCGTGAGCTCCGACGGCAACAACATCGACAGCGGCTCGACCTGCACCCCTACCGCGTCGGGCGATCTGCAGAACACCAATCCGATGCTGGGTCCGCTCCAGTACAACGGCGGTCCGTCGTTCCTCGACACTCTGGCGCTCTTGCCCGGAAGCCCGGCGATCGACAGCGCGGGCAACTGCCCGCCACCCACCGATGACGAGCGCGGAATCGCGCGGCCGCAGGGATCCGCATGCGACATCGGGGCCTTTGAACTCGTCCTCGCTCAACCGCCGACACCAACGGCATCAGCAACGCCGACTCCGATCCCCACTCCGACCCAGGCCCCTTCCCCGATGCCACCGACTCCGGTGCCCACTCCAACTCAGGCCCCTGCTCCCACGCCTTCTCCGATACCGCCGACTCCGGCCCCTGCTCCCACGCCTTCCCCGATACCGCCGACTCCGATCCCCACTCCGACTCAGGCCCCTGCTCCGACGCCGACTCCAAACCGACCGGATCCAACACCAACTCCCACTCCGGCTGCGTGCCCGCCAAATAGCCACAAGCTCGGGCTCACGCCGGCATCGCTCAGCTTTGGCCAAGCGGTCATTTTCGGCTCCAATGCGGCCACCGTCACGCAGGAGTTAACCCTGGCAAACAAGAGCAAGCAGGCCATGTGCATAACGGGCGAGTCGATCAGTGGCGCCGCCGCGGGCGATTTCGTAATTCAGAACGACGGCTGCGGCGGCACAGTGCGGGCGCGGAGCTCATGCCTCATATCGGTGGCATTCACGCCTACGCACGTTGGTGCCCGGACGGCGACCCTGACGATCAACGACAATGCCGCGGGCAGTCCCCAGAGCGTCTCGCTTAATGGCGACGGCTTCGTAGGCACATTAGGCATCAACCCAAAGACGCTCAGATTCGGCACGGTCAATGCCCGCGGCGCACACCCGGCCGTTACGAAGAGCTTCAACCTAACGAACGATTTTGACGCGCCGATAACGATTGGAAGCATCACCAACTCCAACCCTGACTTCTCGGTTGACCAGAGCTGCGTTGGACAACTGGTGAAGGGCTCGCCGTGCGCCGTCAAGGTCACATTCTCTCCTTCAACCAACGGTTCGCACAGCGGCGTGATCGAGATCGGCGACGACGCCTTGGGCTCTCCGCAGTCGGTTGATGTCAGCGGCGTCGGCAGGGGCAACTAGCGGCTCCGCTCGAGGTCAACTTGAGCGGTGCCGGCGCGAAGCGGCCGCACGATCTCGCTAAGGGCGATCGGAAGGCCGGTACCGCGTGCTCTTGGCGCCTTGGCGGCACCGCAAACCGATCGGCAAAAGTGAGAGGAAGACTTGGCGGCTTACTCGACGGGCTATCGCGCGGCGCTATCGGTCGATGACCATTTGAGAGGTGCTGCTTAGCGTGATTGGAGCCGGCTTCAGGAAGGGCAGTACGAAGGAGAATTGGTATTGAACCCTTACGTTGACAGTGTTTCCGGGGACATTGCTGTTGTTGGACCAGGTGGGTGTGACGGTCACGGTGCCCTTCAGGCCCTGCGCGATGCTGGTAACAGTGCTGGTGAGGGCCGTGTAACTCGAAGGACCGACGGGGCTGGAACTGGTGCTACCGTGAACCGAGGCGTAGCGTGTCGCCACGCGGGCTGAGTACGAAACCCAATTGTAGGCGTAGACCGCACTTGCCAGGTTGATAATCCCCAGCGTAAGCAGCAGGAACGCGGTCATCGCCATAGCGGTTTCCACCAAGGCTTGACCCGAGCCGTGAGGCCGCCTCAGAGGCCTCACCCCGGTTGCGGGTCTGCTCGCACAGGAAAACACCTTCGGCACATCACTGCTCGCGCATCACGGCCTGGCTAGTGAGAGACACCGTGTGGGGAATGCCGGGATAGTTAAACAGCGTAGTAAACGTCGCCGAGGTAACTACCTTGACGTACACCCGTTTGTCGGAACATGAATTCGACGTGCTGCACGAAAAAGCTGCACCAGTGGGACATTGGCAGTATTCAGAGGCGGTGGTGCTAATCCCCGATATTCCCGACGCGTCGTTGGCGGCAGCGGTTTGCATCCCGCTAGTGTTCGCCGCGGTGGTCGAGTTCTGAACGCCATACTGTACCCCGGCGCGCGCTGCGTTGTTGAGTGCTATCGACAAATAGTAGACCCGTGAAAGGTCCGCAGCTCCGAGCAGGACCACTACCAGGACCGGCGTGAGCGCGGCCACCTCGACCATGGACTGACCGCGGCGCGAGAAGAATCGGCCCCTGCGCCGGACCTGACCACCAGGGCCCCAGCCGAGTGATCGCACGCGTTTGGCAAGGTTTCTCATTACTCGCCCAGGCTCACCGGCGATAGGGGATTGGCGGCCGTTATGGGGCTGCCGCTTGGCAACGTCGAATAGTTGTCGCCGAGAGTGGTGTTCCCGGTGAAATGTACAGTGTCGGCAACCAGTAGCGTATAGGTCGCAGATGTATTGCCAACGTAGGTGACTGAAGTAGTCGGAAAATACAGGGCCCCCGTGTATACCGAGGAAGTATTCCCGATAAAGGAGTTTGGATTGTTTGAAGCGGTAGTGCCCGTGATGGTCCGGTCCTGGAAAAACAGTATGCCGGCATAGGTGCCACTGGTCGGTGCGGTGAGCGATTGCGCACTGTTGCCGGTAATGGTGACGCCCTTGTAGGTGGAGGAGGTTCCGGTCACATAGAAAAAGACATTCGAGCCCGTTATCGCCGCGTTGCCCGCCACGTTTATCCCGCCGCCGTTGATTATGTAAGTTCCGGCGCTGAAGGTAGCAACGGTGTTTCCCGTAAGGTTGATGGCCGGGGTGGTTGCATTCCCGCAATAGACGCCTTGAGTGAGGTTCACAGTGTTGTTGGTGGTCTGCGAGTAGCCGTTGGGCCAAGTGCAACTGCCGACGCTAGGGGCCGTCAAGCTGGCGAGCGGGTCGCTTTGAACGGCTATTCCGGTGACGGGCGTTGGGTTGATGCTGATGTTGCCGACGAGACTGTCGCTCCCAACTATGCCAATCTGGGTGCCGGTTACGGTAATGTTCCCGTCAGCGTACAGTGCGGAACCGCTGCTGGAATTGTCGAGCATTCCGCAGCCTGTGGCCACGGTCGCATTGCCGATAAACGAGATTGCCTGGGACGCCGTGTGGTCGAGGGCATATATGCAGGCCGGCTGGCCCCCAGGGGCTGCGGTTGCAGTGGCGCTGATAGTCACCGTCTTTTTTCCGAGGGCTGCCATGAGGAATGATGGCGTGGTCTGCGAGATGGTCACCTGGATCGCGTTCGATGAGCCCTGGAATGGACCGCTTCCGGGTGCCCCGATGGTAACGGTTGTGGTGGTGCCGCCGCTGGTCCCGGCAGTGAAACCGTTTGTGGTCGCATCGTTGGTCGCCGCGGTATAGCAACTGCTTCCGCTGGCACAATTGCTCGAATTGCCCGAGGACAGTTCTCGGGCGGCCGCGAGCGCCGCGGCGTCGGCCGCAGTCTGCATCTTGCGCTGGAGGCTCTGGAAATACCCGACGTTGATGGCCAGCGCGGCGAAACCCATGATCCCAGTCATCATCATGACGACCAGAATCATCGACTGGCCCGACTCACTACGCCGCCGAGGCTTCATTTCGATACTGGCCGGCGGGTGTCACCCGGGCCCTCGACACTGATGGCAACGGTATCCATGTGGAACCTCGCAACAAAAAGACCGGCGCCAGGCGGGCAGAATGGAATTGCTCGCGACCCTGGCTTTTGCGCACCATAAACGCCTCAACACCCCCACCGGAGAAAAGGCTCTGTCAAATCATAATGTAGGCTTATTCTACAAGAAGTCAAGAGGGTGGCGGGCGGAATGACCAATGCGGCCAAGTGCGGGGGAACCCGTTCGATGCGGTGATCAGGAAAACTCGTTACGAATGGCCGGGCGGCAGGAGCACGCCCGGAGCCGGCGGCTACTGAGCCTGGTGGCGGAGATGCCGGAGGATCGCAGGCGAAATGGCCTACCAATCCGCCGATCAGCGCACCGGCCGCCAGTCCCGCGCCGAGGCCCGATCCTATCCGCCCGGCGCCGTGGGGACCCTTGCTCTCCGCGCCGATTCCCGCGCCGACGCCGCCGAGCACGACCGCGCCGATAGCGGCGCCCGCGTAGGTGCATTTTCCGATTCGCCGCGGATATGCGCATCCGGGCGCCATCGCCAGCAGGCTCGCCGCCAAAATGCCAACTGTGAATCTTCGCTTCATCGCTCCCGTACTCGGGACCAAGCCCCGGAGACCCTCGGAATCATTATCAATCCGCCCCGATTGCTGCAACCGGAAAATCGGCGTGGAAAAGCCGGCGATTGGCGCCCCACTCACGCCGAGCGGATCAGGCGCTGAGGAGCGAAGATCGCAGCGAGGTCGGCGGCGAACTGCTCGGCCTCGCCGGGTTCCAGCGTAGCGATCGACACGCGCACTGCGGGCGCTGCCTACTACAATGACGCGCGGGCCCATCTGGCGTTGAAGAAGAGCGCGCCGGTCCCTCGAGCCGTTCAGCGCAGCGGGCAAATCACCGCGCTGCCGCCGTGCTCGAAGCCGAGCGAGGCTTTCGCGAGCTCCTCCGGCTATCGTGCGATGCCGAGGTTGCCATGAGAGATTTACAGATAGATAAGACATTGATAGCGTCGGCCAAAACAGCGAATGCCGAAACTGTGAGTTTTGATCAAGACGACCTCACGACAATCCGATCGCACAAGCGCGCAATGGATCCTGGATGAAAGTTGACGACCCGTCTTTACCCTTGGGGCGCGACAGCGGCGCTCTGGTCCAAACCGGGGTCTTTGCCAGAAATGGCGAAACCTGGACGATCGAGTACCGTGGAGAAGCCGTTTCGCTCAGAGATGTAAGAGGACTCGCGTACATTCAAGAGCTGCTGCAACATCCTCGTCGCGAGTTCCATTGCCTGGACCTGACCGCCGGGGTCAACCCGTCAGGGCACTCTGGTGGGGCAATCGAAGGCGACAATCAACCTATCGACTCGGCAAGCGAGGATCTCACCCGAGCCGGACTGCGCATCGGCACGCCGGGCGACGCCGGCGAAATGCTCGACGCAGCGGCAAAGAGTGCCTACAGGCGCAGGTTGCCCGAATTGCGAGAAGAGCTCGAAAGAGCGCGACAAGCAGGCGCAGCGGAGCGTGCAGATCAAATTGAGAGCGAGATCGATTCCCTTCTGGGAGAACTGAAGCGGGCAGTTGGCCTGAGGGGCCGCGACCGCCGAGCAGCCTCCGCCTCCGAGCGCGCACGTCTCAACGTAACGCGGGCAATCAAATCGGCAGTCGGCAAAATCTCGGCGCATCACGTAGCCCTTGGCCAGTTGCTGAGCCGGACAATCAGGACCGGCACCTTCTGCCACTATAGGCCGGACCCCGACCTGCCCGTGATCTGGAATTTCAATCCGGTGTTGATGCGTACGGAGCGAAGCGAGGACGAACCGGGCTCCGTGCCGGTTGGCGAACCGGAGTTTCCGTTTGCTTTCGCAGATCGAACCGCCTTCGTCGCCAGAGACCGGGAGCGCGGTCAACTTCGCCGTTGCTTGCAGGAGGCGCTGGAGGGGCGTGGAAGGGTGGTGATGATCGGCGGTGCGGCTGGAGTGGGCAAGACGCGGCTTGCGGCCGAGACCGCGCAAGAAGCCTGGCATAGCGGCGTACGCATACTCGCCGGAAGGTGTCACGATTCCGACGACTCGCTCCCCTATGGTCCTCTGGTGGAGGTTCTGGAGGCCGCCCTGCCAAGAGCGGCTGACTCCGAAGTCCTCCGCGAAGCACTCGGAAAAGAGGCGCCCGAGCTGGCCCGGCTCCTGCCCCAATTGCGCCGCTTGCTCCCGGAAATTCCGCAATCGCCGGAACTCCCGACCGAACAGTCCCGCCGGCTCCTACTCGCGAGCGTCGTGGAATTCCTGGCCCGATCGAGTCGCGAGTGCCCGCTGCTCCTGCTGCTTGACGATCTGCACTGGGCTGACGCTGCCAGCCTGTCGCTGTTGGACTTCCTGGCGCAGCGCGTCGCGAAGCTGCCCATATTGATCATCGGCACGTACCGTTCTTCGGACCCGGACCGCACGGAACACTTGGCCGCGACTATCGAGACGATGACCCGTGCGCATCTTATGGAGCATATCCAACTCCAGGGGCTTGCCGAGGAATCGGTAGGTGAAATGCTAAGGATCCTTACCGGGCGAGAGGTCCCGCCGAGCCTGGTGCACCTGGTCTACTTTCAGACCGATGGCAATCCCTTTTTCGTTGAGGAGCTTCTGAAGCATCTGCTGGAGCAGGGAGCGCTCTTCGACGCGAATGGCGATTTTCGGCGCGACCTCGATGCCGCGGAAATAGACGTCCCGTCGAGCGTCCGGAGAGTCATCGAAAGCCGATTCCAGCGCCTGAGCGAGCACACCCGCAAGGCGCTCGCAGCCGCCTCGGTTATCGGTTACCACTTCAGCTTTCCCGTGCTCGAGGTGCTGGTCGCAGCAGGTACCGACAAGCTGCTCGACGCGATCGACGAGGCCGAATGGGCGGGACTCGTGGTTTCATCGGAAGGCGAGCTCGACGCGAGACTGAGATTCTCTCACGCACTCGTTCAGCACACGTTGGCCAGCGGCCTTTCCCATCCACGACGGCAACATCTTCATCTGAAGATCGCGGACGTAATGGAACAGGTCTACACGGATAGCTTGGCGGAACACTCGACCGAGATTGCACACCACCTGCTGCGTGCGGGGCGGGCGGCGGATGCGCCGCGGACCATCCGCCATCTGGCGACTGCGGCGCAGGGCGCGATCTCGGCCGGTGCCTATGAGGACGCGGAGCGCCGCTTCAGCAGCGCGTTGTACCTGACCAAACGCATGGCTGCCGGCCCTGAACGCGACCGTCAGGAATTCGATCTGCTGCTCGCGCTTTCCACGGCCCTGATTGCCGCGCGAGGATACGCGGCTCCGGAGCTCGAAGCGCCTTTCGGTCGAATGCTCGAACTCTGCGATAAATTCGGCGAAGCTTTCATGCAGTTTCTGGTTCAGGTTCAGACCTGGACTTTCTTTGCGGTCCGAGGCGATCAGAAAGGACGAGCAAACAATCTAAGCGAGCGGCTCCTTCAGACTGCCCAGGTTCTTTCCGATCCGATGATCGCGATGTGGGCGGACCTGGCCCGCGGTGTCACGCTCTTCCATCTCGGCGATTTCACAGCCGCGCGCATGTTCCTGCAGCGGGCGCTCGCAGCCTACAATCCTGGCATGATTTCGCCCGGTAACTACGAGAACCCGGGCGTTGGATGCAATGCGTATTTGTCGCTGACCCTGTGGAGCCTGGGTTATCTAGACCAGGCGATCGCAACCTCCGAACGGGCAATCAAGCTGGCGCGCGAGCTGCGAGATCAGGTGGGTCTTGCACACGCACTACATTTCGCGGCGGCGGTACGCCTCGGCCGCTGCGAATACGACCGTGCACTCCGGCTCTCCGACGAGACGATAGCTCTCGCCTCAGACCGTGGCCTCCCGCTATGGGCAGGACAGGGAATGATCTGGCGCGGTGCGGCGATGATTGGGCTCGGGGAGGTGGAGCGCGGCACCTTGCAGCTAATGGAAGGAATCGGCTCTTACAGCGCGACGGGCGCTCAACTTGGTATTACCTACTGGATTAGTTTCGTCGCCGAAGCCCATCTCCGGGCGGGACGTGTGCGGCTTGCGCGAGAACTACTCGAAGCCGCAGTATCAGTTGTCGGCGAAGGGGGAGAGGGAATCTTCGAGATCGAGATCTACCGGCTGCGTGGCGAGTTGATGCTTGCCGGAGAAAATCCGGACTGCTCCACCGCTGCCGCGTGGTTTAGCAAGGCGCTCGAACTGGCGCGTAGCCGAGCCGCGAAGATCTTCGAGCTTCGCACCGCTATGAGCTTCGCGCGGCTTCTGAGGTCTCAAGGCAAGATCGGCGAAGCGCACGCATTGGTGTCCGGCGTATGTGCGTGGTTTACAGAAGGACTCGACACGGGGGACTTGAGGCAAGCGCGTTCGTTCCTCGATCAGCTCGAGCAGCGGTCGGCGACGTGAAACTGACCAAGGGGTGCGTCAATGGATCAATCAAGTTCACGGACCAAAGTGGCAATACTGGGTGGCGGATGCGGCGCCATTTCATCAGCGTTCTGGCTGACCATGCCGGAGTTAGCAGGCCGTTTTGAGGTTACGGTTTATACGCAGGGATGGCGGCTCGGTGGGAAAGGGGCGAGCGGGCGCAATTCTCAGGTCCACAACCGGATCGAAGAGCATGGGCTGCACATTCTGATGGGATTCTATCAGCATGCGTTCACGACCATTCGAAAGTGTTATGCGGAATGGCAGCCGCAAGCCGACAATCCTTTTCAGACTTGGGAGCAGGCTTTCACACCTACGCGCAGCATCACTCTGATGCAGCAAATGCCGAACGCCGCGAAAAGCTCATGGGAACCGTGGAGAATCGATTTCCCGCAACTGCCTGGCACTCCTGGCGATGCACCGCCGGGCTTTGACCTGGCAATGGCGTGGCGGATGCTGCTTTGGCTCCGGGAACTCCTGTCTGGCAAGCTCAGCGTTGACAACCTGCTTCACCTGCACAACGCTTTGGCCGAAGCCGAACAAATGCTGGGGACGGCCGCACAGCAAATCGCCTCCATCGCAGAAGCACCTGGGGTTTCCGGGGGCATCGAAGGACATTTGGCGCTTTTTCAAAAGTGGTTCCGGGAAACAGGGAGCGGTTTACTTTCCAGTCCCGACGCCTACAAGCTTTGCACGCTGATCGATCTGATGATCGCGATGGCGTTAGGCTATGTCCGCGACGTTCTACCCTATGGCGAGCCGGGTTTCGATCGTATCAACGGCCAGGATTTTAAAGACTGGCTGCTCTCACACGGTGCGAAGCAGGAATACATCTGGTCGGCTCCGGTTCGTGCCCTCTACGACCTGGGTTTCGCCTTCAAGGGTGGAGATACCAGTTCACCAGAGCAGGCCCAAGGCGCCGCCGGCGCGGCATTGAAGGTATTGATGTTGATGGTGTTCGGCTACTGCGACGCGCCGCTTTGGAAAATGAACGCTGGAATGGGCGACACGATCTTCACGCCGCTTTACGATGTGCTCGTGAAGCGGGGGGTCAAATTCGAGTTTTTCCATCGCGTTCTCGACCTCACACCCTCCCCGGATGGGCGCAACGTCGAGGCGATCACCCTGCGCCGGCAAGTCAGAGTCAACGGAGAATACCAGCCTCTCGTCAGCGTGAAAGGCCTCGCGTGTTGGCCTTCCGAGCCGCTTTGGAACCAAGTCGAAGGCGGGCAGAACCCGGCCGCGTGGAACCTCGAATCTATTGATTGTCCGTATGGTGTCGAGGAACGCACGATGCAAAGGGGACAGCACTTCGACCTCATCGTGCTGGCTACACCGCCCGCCGCCTTTCGCTACTTCGGCACCAAGGTCATAGCCAACAGCCGGCAGCTATCCGATATGTGCCAAGGAATGTCGTGGGTGGCGACCCAATCCACCCAGCTCTGGCTCACCTGCAAACCTGAGGATTTGAGCGGACAGACTCCTCCTCCGGTGACCAGCACTTACGTTGAACCGATCAGCACGTGGGCCGACATGTCACATCTGCTGAAAAGAGAAGACTCTCCACCGGATGTTCAGTCATGCGAATACTTCTGCGGAGTGTTTGTGCCTGACGCCCCGGACTCTGCTCCGGGGCCTGGCTACCTATTGCGCGAGACAAAGAAGGTGGAGACCGAATTCGATCAATGGGCAAAGAGCTATCTGGGAGTCTTGTGGCCTAATGTCTGGCCGGTCAAGAGCGGAGCGCCGTCCATTCCTAGCCTGATAAGTTACAGGTTCAACCGGGCCAACGTGGACCCATCGGAGAGTTATGTGCAGACGTTTCCGGGCAGCGTGAAATACCGCCTCGCGGCCGACGGGAGCGGCGTTGACAATTTGTATCTGGCCGGGGACTGGACGAAAACCCGAATCAACGGCGGCTCAGCCGAGGCAGCCTTCGAATCGGGAAGAATGGCGGCATCGGCAATTGCGTCTAAATTTCGCTGAGCATTTATGGCGCTTTCCAGAGCGTCTCTCCGGGCGGAGTGCTGAAGTCATAATTCACCCAGAAGCCGAAGCTGATCGGAATTCGGCCATCGGCGTCAGCCCTGAGCCCCAAATCCTGGACGACTTGATGGCTTTCTCGTGGTTCCACGGACAGCTTGTACTCGCCGTCTAGCAGCCCGCCTCCGTACCACTTATCAAGTCTGAACGAAGAGCGGGTCAGGGCCTGATAGCATGCGCGGTCGCTTTGCGTAACGTCCCTGAATTGCTTCAAATTGATTGTAGGAATAGAAATCCCGACCGCGAGCTCTTCCAGGTCGTGGATCACGCTCTCGCCCGCGACTCGCATGCCGCCGACCTTCTGCGCCACCGCCTTGATCAGATCATCGAAGACGTTCCACGCCGACCCGGTTTCTCCCAACTCCCGCCGATCAGTCCGGTCAACGGTAATCAGCGTATCGAAGTGGCCGAGCGTGTCGAGTGATAGTGTCTTGAAGGTTAGAGTCTGCCCGATAAATTGCGCCGTCGCCTGAGGACCGGAGGGCAAGGTGGTCTTGCCATAGGTCTTGTTGAAGCCCCAGACTTCGCGGCCCGTGACCATTCCGATACTGCTGTCAATCAGCAGATACGGTATCCACAGATAGAGTTTCGGTATCAGCGAGTTCTGCAGCACCGGAATCCATACCATGGTCTCGCTATCGGGCACCCAACCGGCGATTTCCGAGGTTGAGGTGGCATGGGCGCAATGCATGAAGACCAATAGCACGTGGCTGCCGAGAAAACGAAACCTGTGCTCAGACGCCTGCGCATTGAGTATGCCGTCGATGAAGGTCTGAACGGCTGCAGATTCCGATTCTAGTGCAAAGGCGTACATTGTTGCGCCCTTGATGACGACTGGAAGCTCGGAACTGATCTCGCCATGCCTCAGAAAAGACACATATGGTGGAAGACTACTCATCAGCACTCTCCCTGCTCTTCGCGCCTATTGCTGAACGATTCGGAGGCGTCGACGCTCAAAGCCCGTCGATGAAATTCTCGCCCGGGATTTTGACCGGGCTGCCGCATATGGCGCGCGCGGCCTGCATGCCGCCCATTACTGCGCTTTCAACGCAGGTAGTGTTGGCTCCCGTTCTCACCCAGCATCCGGCAAGGTACAGGTTCTTGTAGCCTGATTCGTCTGTCTTGAGACGATAACCTACTGAACCCGCCTCCGACCCCGGACAGCACTCGGTGGGGTCGATGTTCGCGCGCCAGTACTGGCCGTCGAAACGCTGCGGCCCGGCGGCCCCATCGGTGGCGTACATGAAATTCCAGTCGATGGTCCCGTCGTGCGCTACCGCCGGCCAAAAGCCGGGCAGCCATCTAGGCAGCCAAGCGAGCGCGATACCCCGGACGTTGGCGAGCGCGCGTTGCGGCACGTCCCGGGCGCTACTCGGTTGCTTATACAAAGTCGTGCCGTAGGTACCGCAGAAATATTGGACCGATTTCGGGCCGTCAGCAGGATGAGTTTCGAATCGAAGCGTCTGACTCATATCTGCCCAAATCTGGAATGGTGGCGGCCACCCGACGGCAGAGGGAATCGCCTGTTTCCATCCAAGTTGATCCAGATCCTCGCTGCACCAAATCTGCATAGCCTGCGTCGGGATCAATCCGATTTTCTCGGTCATCAGCCTGAACCTTGGGCTCGCCGCCATCAATTCGTCGGCGAACCCGGGTTCGTCGTTGAGTTTTTTGAAAGCCCCGAGCGATATGGCAAGTACAACCTGATCAAAGTCGCGATTGCATTCGAGGTTCTCGGTGGCGGCCTCCGGTTGGGTACACCAATGCGACTCAAAATCTGCGTCTTGAAGTTCGCTGCCTCGATCGATTTGATCCCACAAGGGGTGATCCGGCCAGCAGACTACCCCCTTGATTTCTACCGTTGGCGCGTAATTGCCATTTTTGAGATTCACCTGGCGTGAAAGATGGATCGTCCGTATCGACTGCTTGTCGTCTGAAAGTTCCAGCTTTTTGACTTTGCGGAAGAACTCGAATTTCACCCCGCGATCGTTGAGTACCTGGTAGATCGGCGCTACTACGGCTTCGCCCATACCCAACTCGAGTCGATAAATCATCGAGCCCCGCGTAGTGCATATCATCCTGAGCCAGCAGACTATAGCGGTACCGGCGGCGATGCTGGGCCGCGAGGTGTCGCCTTCGAGATATTGCATCGCGACATCGTAGAACGTGCGCACCAAAGTGCATTGCTCAACGATGTCGCGCTCTGCGCCGTGGCTGATTAGCCACTCGCGGAAGTCTTTTTCGTTCAAACGCGCCCGGCTTTCCGCGCTGCGCCAAACAACTTCTGATGCCAGCCCTCTGGCGAACGCGATCAGCACAACGAGGCTCTCGTACGCGAACCGGCCCAGGTTCCCGAGGGACCGAAGCTCCGCTTTGAAGGCCAATAACTTAACCACGAGCCTCGCAAGAGAGTCTCGGGACGTATCTGGGTCGCCGCCGGACTGGCGGATTTGATCGGATTCGAGCCTGACGCCGGCAAAACTGGCAGGCAGAGCGCCGCCCCCCGGCGCCTGGGCGAGACTGCTTGGCGGGTCGCGCAGAAGCGACTCAATGACATCGACCAGCATCGCCACCATCTCGGTCAGTGAGGGATGCTCCCAGTCGTCCCCAGGCGATCCAGGAAATGGCGGCCAGGTGATGGGAATCGAATCGAATGCGCCGGCGCGAATGTCTCCGAGCGGCGTGAATTGATGCGGCTTCAACCCATCTGTCCAGTCGCGAAGCGGGCTCGCGGCCGGCGGACGCCAAGCCTGATAGACTTCCTTGAGCATCCGGAAGGCGTTCTCATAGCAGCCGAACCAGAAGTGAAGGCCGTGCTCCTGAATCAGACCCTCGTCGCTTCGCCCCGTCGCACACTTTCCGCCCAACCGCCACCCCATCTGATAAACTGTCACTTCATAACGATCGCGCAATTCAGGCGTTTTCGAAAGTTCATACGCGGCCGCGAGGCCACCCATCCCCCCACCCAGAATTGCGACTTTCTGACGCGCCATTGATCGATTAACAATTCGGCGGGCTCGCCCCGTCCGTCTCGGTCACGACGACTCCTCCGCTAACCTGTAAATTTGTCGGGGCTCAACAGCACCCTGGCCTAGAGGTTCCGATAAAGAAGTTCCGGGCATGTTGCAATGAAGAAACTCCTTTCGGAGCTCCTGCCCCTCTTTCGACATCCTGATGATCAAGAAACCCATCGAATACCCTGTGATGACTTCTCCAATCTGTCACGCTCGCGAAGGCCTCGAACCCGACGAAACCAGGCCGGCGCGCATGGCCTTCGACATCACTGAACCAAGCGCTCCAAGGGCCGTGGCAGCGCCCCTTAAAGCGTCCGGAACATCGCGGAGGCTCCCTATCGCAGTCTGAATTTGGCTGGCGAAATTCCTGAGCACGTCCGCGTCGGCCGCGATCGAATCGATCCACACCTGGACGTTCTTGCAGGATGAGCTTGTTCTCAATTTTGTCGAGCGCGTCATATGCGTCATCAAGCAGCAAGGAAGCGGTCTGGGGAAGGTTTTCCTCCAGGCAATGGCTTTCGACTACGTTCTTCGCCGAACGTATTTGTTCCAGTGTCGCCATAATCTCGGTGTTAGCCACGTTGGTTCTTGTCAGGCCAGATTACCGGCGAGTCGGACAAAAGCCCGCCGACTGATGGTTCGCGGTTTGGTCGGGACACAGGCCCCATGCGCCCTCCGGTCCGGTGTGACAAGAACCACCGCTCTCGCTGTTGAGGCGTTCAATCGATGTGAACAATTCGTTCACCCCATTCTCGCGCCTGCCAAACGAGGCGCGACTCCGGATCATTGATCCACTGATAAGCCGGGCGGGTACGCCCGGGGCTAATGGGCGAACAAACCCTTAGCTGCGAGAGGCAAAACGATGGCGAAATCGATGGACCTAGGCGAGTTCACGCTGAAGTAGGATCCAATGAAACCACAGGAGCGCTTCTTCGAAAGCGGCGCCGAGTTCGCGGTGCTCGCGAAAAGATTCAGTTGCGGGAAGATGCTGATCACCTGACCGACGTTGTCGCCGGTCTCGTCGCTCGGCATGGTCGCCGTGAAGGGTACCATCGGTACCCGCCGCCGGTTCAGGTGTTTCCGCTATCTCGATGCCAGTGTTCTGGTTTGCCTCACCGGTAACGTCCGACAGACCGTCGGATAAGGTTCCGTCGGAACTACCCACAATTCCGAACCCGGCGATAGTGTTCGAGGCGCCGCCTGCGCCAGCCGTTGACGCGCCCTGCCCTCAACCTCCTGAGCGCGGAGAATTCATTTACTGATCGCTTTTACCGTCGGGCCCCAACCCAACGCCAGGCAGCTGAAGCTGCGGCCGAATCGGGGTTGGCCGCGCCTGGCGGAATACCTTGTGTTTGCGGGGTTAAATGCACTCAGCGGCCGGCCTGAGCAAAGCTGACAACTTGTTAGTAAAGACTGCTAATAGCTATAGCTGACAAATATAACTATCTGTTACTAAGTACACCCACAACTATACTTGACTTGAATGGTGCGGCCATCGGATAAAGCTGACAGGCGTAAAACTCGCCTTTTAGGAGAGAGCCACTTGGATTCGGACAGACGCACCATCCGCCGTATCAGCAGCATCGTATCGGACGCACGCCACCAACACTCGGGCGCCGGTTCCCCGTCTGCCGAAACCATTTCGTCGCGCAATCAACATCCCCGGGGAGAGTCCATGAAGTTTCGCGCTGTTGAGTCACCCAGCCGTATCCGGATTGTTCTGATCGCCGCGGCCGCGCTTGTGCTGGCGGCCGCGCTGCCGGCGCGAGTGCAAGCCAACCAGGGCGGCAACTATTGCCCGACTCCGACCCCGACGCCGGCGTGTGACAGCAACACGCAGTGGTGGGGGTGGGGCGGCGGCTCTTGCTCGTCGCCGACTCCGACGCCTTGCCCGACGCCTGTGCCGCGTCCGACACAGAAGCCGACGGCGACTCCATGCCCGACCTCGACGCCGAAGCCGACTTCAACACCCTGCCCGACCCAGAAACCGACGCAGACGGCGTGCCCGACGCAGAGACCGACGTCGAGCCCCTGTCCGACCTCGACCCCGAAGCCGACACAGACACCGTGCCCGACAGCGAGCCCGAAACCGACCCCCACGGCGGATCCGACTCCGACGCCAACGCCGAGACCTACGGCGACGCCGACTCCAACTCCGACGGCGAAACCGACTCCGACACCCACGCCGTCACCTTCACCGTCGCCTACGGCAACCCCGAAGCCAACGCCGACGGCTTCCCCTTCGCCCTCGCCGACGGCTTCGCCTTCACCGACACCGACGGCTTCGCCTTCGCCTACGCCAACAGCCTCGCCCTCGCCTACGCCGACGGCTTCGCCCTCACCCACGCCGACGGCTTCGCCTTCGCCGACACCGACGGCTTCGCCTTCACCCACGCCGACGGCTTCGCCTTCACCCACGCCGACAGCTTCGCCTTCGCCGACACCGACAGCTTCGCCTTCGCCGACGGCTTCGCCCACGCCTACGCCGACCCCGACGCCCACGGCCACGCCCACACCTACTGCGAGTCCGACGCCGTCGGCCACGCCGACTGCACAGCCGGGTCCGAAAGTCGTCACCTCAACTCAAGCCGACACTACTTCAGACAGCGACCAGTCGGTGACTCTGACGCTGCCGAACAACGTGGCTGAGGGGAACTTCCTGCTGGCCACGGTTGCGCTGCAGACGGCTTCGAACTCCGATTGCGCCGGCTACGGCGCTCCTTATGCGTGCTGCGCGGGGACGGGAACCGGTACCTGCCAGGACGCGTCGGCTGGCACTATCGAAGTGCCGGCGGGATGGACCGAAATCCGGCACGATACGTGCGGCAGCGATCTGACCATGTCGATCGCCTATCGAATCGCCCAGCCAGGGGACAGCGGGGTCTCCCAGTTCACGTGGAGTTTCATCGGCGCGGGGCAGCCGGCCGATTCCAGCCTCTGCACCGACTACGGCACCCCTTATGCCTGCTGCACCGGGAATGCGACCGGTACGTGTCCATACACGCCGTTCCTGGCCTCTGGAGGTGTGACGGAATTGTCCAACGTGGATACCACCACGCCGGTCGAGGACAACTCGTTCCAGTGCACGGACGACAGTGTGACGTTGACTGCGCCCTCGATCACGACCACGGAGGACAACAGCCTGGTTCTGGTGGTGTACGGAATCACGGGCAGTAACTTCCTCAGGGCGCCGAGCGGATACTCGGAGATCTGCCAGCACAACATCGCTGGCAGCGGGCCCGACTTCGGGAACTTCTCCAGCGACCTGATCCCGACCTCGGGCACAGCGAGCGGCGATCAGACCTCGACCGCGACCAACGCCGGAGACAACATCGGGTACCAACTTGGCCTGTCGCCACCGCTGCCCTGAGTGCGGAGGCCGGCATCCTGCCGCAAACGCCGAGCACCCGTGAGACGCGAGTCTCACGGGTGCTCCTTTCCGCCCGCACCCGCGATCGCGCCGCCGCCGGCGATCGTAGGCCAGTAAGTCGGGGCTGCAACTTCCGATTCGCAATCAGTCAGGACCTTATGTTCGGCCCCTGACGGGGCCACGTGCGCGAGGAGCGCATGCTTTAGGCGTTGCTGTTGACCCGGAAAGTTACAATGGCTACAACCGGAGTCCCGGTCAGGCGAAGCGGTCGTTTGAGAATCGGCCGAGGCGCTTCAGTCGTAGTCCATTCCAATGTGCAAGGGCGTGCATGAGACGAGGAACCTTCACAGGAGTTATTTCTTCGGTGGCCTAATGCGGGAGAACACAGCGCTGCTCGCTGTCCTGGGGACCGCGGTCGCGATTTGCTTACTGGCTGGCTGCGATCCATTTCCGGCCGCCGCTCCCGCACCAACCCCGGCTCCGATTCCAACTGCAACACCATCGCCGCGTCCGACGCCCACGCCGACCCCGACCCCTTCGCCAACTCCGACGCCCACACCAACTCCGACGCCCACGCCGACTCCGACGCCCACGGTGATTCCTGAAGTCGTTACTTCATCGCAGGCGGACACGACTTCGGGTGGAAGCTACTCCCTCACCCTCACCCTGCCAAACGAGGTGATAAGCCAACAGTTTCTGCTGGCAACCGTGGCCGTCCAGACCGCTTCGAATTCATCCTGCACCAAGGCGGGTGCGCCGTTCGCCTGCTGCACGGGCAGCGGTACCGGAACCTGCCAGAACGCCTCTTTCGGCAGCATCGAAGTGCCCTCAGGCTGGACTGAAATCCGTCACGATCACTGCGGCGACAATCTCTTGATGTCGCTCGCCTATCGAATCGCCCAACCCGGGGACACCGAGGCTACCGGCTTCACTTGGGGGTTCGTAGGCGCCGGACAGCCTGCTGATTCCAGTGCCTGCACGGCCTTCGGCATACCCTACGCATGCTGTACCGGAGCGGGGACCGGAAGCTGTCCGAACTCACCGTTCCTCGCCTCGGGAGGCATCACCAGTATCGCTAGTGTAGAACCGGCCACGCCGATCCAGAGCGACTCCGCGATGTGCACCCTCAACTCAACCACCTTGGCGGCGCCGTCGATCACCACGATCGAGAACAACACGCTGGGAATGTTGGTGCTCGGAATCGTGGGCGACAACCTCCTGACGCAATTGGGCGGATACTTCAACATATACCAGCACAACATCAGCGGCACCGGGCCGGACATCGCCAACGCCTCGAGCACAACCCTACTCACCTCGGGAACACCCACTGGGAACCTGAGCTCCACTGCGGTCTCGGCCGGAGACAATCTGGGCTATCAGCTCGGCCTGTCGCCGTCCCTGCCCTGAGGCGGGAGTTGACAGTTCGGCGGTGGCGGTTGGGCAGAATCGCGGAGGGACCGATCGCGCGGAAGCCGCCCCGAATGCGGACGCTTTCCGATGGGTCCGCTTATCGGCAGGCGCGTTACTGCGCCGGGTGCTTGGGGTGCCGCTTCTTCAGGGTATCGGGGGGCACCGCTGCTTTCAGAACCGTCGATTCACTCTTGGTCGCTTCGTTGGTCGCCGAACCGCTGGGAGCCAGACTGATCTGGTAACCAATGCCATCGCCGGCTTCGCTGGCGGTCGAGATCCGGGCGCCGGTATTTGTGCCGGCCCCGGGAATCACCAGGTAGTCGTTGGTTATATCGGGTCCCAGTTCCACCACCAGATGCTGAAAAAGCTGCGAGTAGCCTGCCGGCTCCGACATGAAGTTGTTCCCGGTTATCCCGTATACCAATATGTTCAGGTCGTCGCTGTGCACGGTGGTAACCGCCGGCGCGGTCTGCTGCTTGCTCTGCGTCGTGCAAAGCATACTGCTCGCGTCGATTGGCGACGTGGTGTTGACACCTTCAACACTGATGATGGAGCCGCTCGCGAGCAGCGGAGTGAGAAAGCCCCCGCTGATGAATCCCCATGTGAACTCAGTACCCGCTGAGTCGCTGGACTGGGCAATTCTCCACGCCACCGACATCGCCAGGTCGCTACCGCAAGTCTGTGAGGAGGACCCGATTTCATTCCATCCCCATGGAATGTCGATCGTTGCCCACGGGTTGGCCGAGGAATTCGCACCCTGAATCGCCACCGTAGCCAGCAAGAGTTGGCCCGCGCTCACTCCGTTGGGAAGTACCATGGTCAGGAAGGGCTGCCCGTCAGATCCACTATCCGCCTGCGATGAACCGGCAATCTGCGGTGCGTTGGACTGCGCCGCGGCAGCGGTTGCGAAACCGACCGCGGCTACAAATGCAAAAACGGTTGCAACCCCTGCTGTTCCACGAATCCTGCGGCTTCTCACTTGAACCTCCGACACGCCCTTATCCCGCGACTTCACGTTGTGCTCCCTCAGGAACAGGAATCGCTGGTGGATCATTGTGCCGCCGGGGCTATGCTGATCTGATAGCCGAAGCCTTCACCAGCCGTGCTGGCGGTCGCGGTCAAATTGCCGGTGTTGGTCTGGGCGTTCGGGACTGTCATGTAATCGATGGCGAGGTTGGGTCCCACGCCGGGGATTGGATGCTGAAAAAGCTCCGAGACTCCCGAAGGGGCCGAGATAAAATCATCGCCGGTTATCGTGTATGGCAGGATCTCGAGCGTGTTGTTCTGCAGGGTATTCAGGGCTTGGGCAACCAGGCCGGTACCGTCATTCGTGCAACTCATGACTATCTGCTGAACCGGCGCGGTGGCGCTTGCGTTAGCTATACTCACGATGGCGCCGGTACTAGGAAACGGCGTGAAATACGGGCCGTTCGCGAATCCCCACCAGTACTGCTTCCCCGCCGTATCGCCCTCCTGGGCAATCCGCCAGCCGATCGATATTGCTATGCCGAGATTTGCGCTCGGATAGCCGCCACAGGTCCGGGGCGAAAGCGCGGTCTGGGTCCAGCCGGCTGGAGGGTAAATGGCTGCCCACGGCAGCGAGAGCGGACTCCAACCTGCGGGCTGCTGGCTCACTACGACGGCCAGAAGGAGCTGCCCTGTAGCCACGCCGTTCGGCAGGGTCATTGTCAGGTAGGACTGCCCACCGGGGCCGGTATCAGCCTGCGATGAACCGACCACCGTGGTTATTGATTGCGCGTGCGCCGTCGCTGCGAAAATGACTACGATCAGAAGCGCGGGAAGGATCGCAACGGCTTTTGCCCCTCTGCGAATGTTGTAGATTCTCACTTCATTCTCCTACCCGGCGTCAACTGATCGCCTGACGGGTAAGAAGAGCAAGCCGCAGGCCAAAGGACAGGCTGGGCCGAATCCGAGCGGGTCAAGCTTACAAGAAGAAGCAAAATCCTACCGATTGATAGTCAAAGCAGGGCTAGAAACGCCGGGCTGCCTCCAACCGAAAGAGCGGCGCGCTGTGCTCGCCGTTGCAGGCGCGCACACTCTGGTTCAAGCGTGCCATATGGAGACACACGAAAGGCGGCGGTAGCGTGTCATCCAACAAACGATCTCGTGCGGTGCCCGCCGCGTCGTTTGAGCCTGGAACTGAAGAGGATCAAGCAAGGAAGGCGGCTTTCATGCAGGCTGAAGCGGTGTATCGTCGTGCCCGGTACGAACGATCTCTCAGCCACCCATCATAGATTCGGCCACGGGTTCAGAAGAACCCCTGAACCAACAGGCCCTCAAACCCCCGCGGCCCAATCCCATGCGCCGGATGGTCGTTGGCAGCCCGACCCGCCGGCGCCCCAAACGTCCCGCTCGGTAGCGCGCCCCGGAATTTTTCCGGATCATCTAATAACTTTTCCGGATCGTCCAATGGACGACCTAGCTGCTCCGATAATTCAAACTCGTTCGCGTTCGCTCGGGCCGCTTCCGTGAGCACGGATCGAGCAGAGACATCGCGCAGAACTTTTGGCGTGGTCGCCAGAAAAACGCCCGGCGTGTGCCCTTGATTCAGACCAGCGCCGGGCGTTTGCAGGTGGTGAGCGCGTCAGCCTTCGATCGCGCTCACCACGCGGTTTGAACTCCAGACCTCAGGGCAGCGGCGACAAGGAGAGCTGGAAGCCGACGTTGTCGCCAGAGTTGGCGGCCGTCGCAGAGTTCGCCAGCAGATTGCTCGAGATGTCCGGCAAAACCCAGTTGGAGTTGTCGGGACCCGAGCTTGCAATCGAGTGGTCGTACACCAGCGAGAAGCCGGATGGCGGAACGACAATGCTATTATTGCCCACAATTCCGGTGTAGATCACGCCCAAACTGTTGGCTTTCGTCACCGTCACGGCCGGCTCGTTGATAGTCGCGCTCGACGAAGGAGCTCCGGTAGACCCCACGTTCTCGACCGGCGTTGCGCCGATGCCGTTGTAGAGCGTTATGCCAACCTGGCCAATGTAGGTATTGCTGCTGAAACCCCAGGCATACTGGTCCGAACTGGTGTCGATGCCTGTACCCACGCAGTACCCCGTGCCCGGTCCAGTGCAACAAGCTGCGGGGGTTCCCGAAGCTGTGCAAGTGCCGTTGAATGCTACGAAGCGCCCGTATAGCGCCATCTGGAAGTCGCTGCCAGAGGTCGTGAACGAACCAATTTGGGTCCAGTTCTCGCCGTTCTTCCCCGTTGGAGTAGTGATAGTGGCCGAAGCCGCGTTCAGGCAGGTGCCCGTTCCCGCTATCCCAGTGGTGCAGCACGCGTACGGAACGCCAATGGTGCTGGTGCAGTTGGCGTTTTGAGCCGTCTCGATCATGATCGAAGCGATCAGGAAGTTGCCCTCCTGCACGTTGTCGGGAAGCGTTCCCGTTACTGACGTGTGTCCATCGTCGGTCGTATCCGCGTTGCTGGAGGTTATGACTGAGGCGGGTGGTGTTGGGATCGGCGACGGCGTGGGCGTCGGCGTCGGTGTTGGCGTCGGCGTCGGGGTTGGGGTCGGCGTCGGAGTTGGGGTCGGCGTCGGTGTCGGCGTCGGGCTAGGCGTCGGTGTTGGGGTTGGTGTTGGCGTCGGCGTCGGGGTTGGGCTCGGCGTGTGCGTCGGGGTCGGAGTTGGCGAAGGCGTTGGGGTCGGACTCGGCGTCGGCGATGCGGTCGGGGTCGGGGATGGAGTTGGAGTCGGGCCTTGCTGCGAGCAGACGCAGAAACCGTTGAAAGTGCCCTGGGTAATCCCAGCGCCGCACAGCAAAGCCAGGTTGTCGGCGTCGCTCCCAACGGTATCACCAGTAATCGGCACTTCGCTGAAGGCGGTATTGGTCGTGGCTGTACTCTGAGCGTGATCGGCCCAGGCACGCAGTGTTGGAATCAAGCTCAAGTTGGGAGTCGTGCTCGTGCTCGGGAAGGCTGTTCCGCCGGTCGGATCGCAGCACAGACCGCTGCCGTGGTCGCATCCGACACCGCTCCGCAGGTAGCTGATCGAAGTGTCGTCGGGCGCGCCGCTCGGAGTCGTGGTCGCATTGCTCGCCGCAGAGAGCAATCGGATCACGCCGTCGTAAAAGATCGATTCGCCCGTCAGTGAGCGCGGATTCGCGGTCAGCTCACTGGTGATGTTGAGGGTCAACAGGCCGTCGCTGGTCACCGGGCATCCGCAGCACTCCTGCAAGCCCTCGCGCGTGTCGAACACGTAGATCATCGCGCAGATTTCTTCGGTCTCGCTTAGTACCGGGTTCTCGATCGGATCGGTGATGTAGATATTCGTGCTGTTACCCACGCCCGCAACGTGCGCGTTGCTGAAATAGTTGACGAAGGACTCGTCGTAAAAGGTCGTGGGGAGGGCGGAGGCGGTCGAACCAACCAAGACTGGAAGGACGATTGCCGCTGCGATCGCGATAGAAAGTCCGAGCGCTGACGCCCTTCTCGCAAAACCCATGATCTTCATCTCCCCAAATCCCTCAGGCTCAATCGAGCCTGTTCAACGGATTCCATTCATGGTTCAGAACCGCACAATCGCCCCAAGGCACGCATAAAGCTGCTTCAGGCATTTACGCAGAATCATCACCCCTAAGTCAAGTGAAGATATCCTTCCCCACGTAGAATTCCCCTCGCCGCTGTGGACAGATCTGAATCGTCGGCGCTGGTTGCGCTTTGGCGGCTCGCTGCGCCACGAGGCACGTCGCGCCGACCGAAGCGACGGCGCCGCTGCGAGGCACCGATACCCGCGAGACACGAGGTCTCGCAGGTATCGTCCGCCTTAATGTGGGGCCTCCTCGGGGCGAGGGCGACAGGTTCAACTTTGCAGCCCGCGTTAACTCCGGCAAGGCTGGCGCGCAACGGGTGGTCGAGCGTGTTCGTAATACCGGCGCGGAGGCCGGCGCTACGTCAAGAAGGCAGCAGCACCGTGAGACTTGCGTCTGACGGTGCTGCCTGAACTCCGGCCTGATTCCTACAGCGAGGGCTCCCCCTCAGGGCAGCGGCGACAAGACCAGCTGGAAGCCGACGTTGTCGCCAGAGTTGGCGGCCGTCGCAGAGTTCGCCAGCAGATTGCTCGAGATGTCCGGCAAAACCCAGTTGGAGTTGTCGGGACCCGAGCTTGCAATCGAGTGGTCGTACACCAGCGAGTAGCCGGATGGCGGAACGACAATGCTATTATTGCCCACAATTCCGGTGTAGATCACGCCCAAACTGTTGGCTTTCGTCACCGTCACGGCCGGCTGGTTGATAGTCGCGCTCGACGAAGGAGCTCCTGTAGATCCCACGTTCTCGACCGGCGTTGCGCCGATGCCGTTGTAGAGCGTTATGCCAACCTGGCCAATGTAGGTATTGCTGCTGAAACCCCAGGTGTACTGGTCCGAACTGGTGTCGGTCCCGGTACCCACGCAAGTCGGCCCCGTGCCCGGTCCGTTGCAACAAGCTGCGGGGGTTCCCAGACCTGTGCAACTGCTGGCCGGGCTGAATGCTACGAATCGCCCGTAGAGCGCCATCTGGAAGTCGGTGCCAGATGTCGTGCTGCTACCAATCAGGGTCCAGTTCTCGCCATTCAGCCCCGTTGGAGTGGTGATAGTGGCCGAAGCCGCGTTCTGGCAGGTGCCCGTTCCAGACACCCCCAAGGTGCAGCACGCGTACGGAACGCCAATGGTGCTGGTGCAGTTGGCGTTTTGAGCGGTCTCGATCATGATCGAAGCGATCAGGTAGTTGCCCTCCTGCACGTTGTCGGGAAGCGTTCCCGTTACTGACGTGTGCCCGTCGTCGGTCGTATCCGCGTTGCTGGAGGTTATGACCGAGGCGGGTGGTGTTGGGATCGGCGACGGCGTGGGCGTCGGCGTCGGGGTTGGCGTCGGCGTCGGAGTTGGGGTCGGCGTCGGGGTTGGCGTCGGCGTCGGCGTTGGGGTCGGCGTTGGGGTTGGCGTCGGCGTAGGCGTCGGCGTCGGGGTCGGAGTGGGTGTTGGCGTTGGCGTCGGGGTTGGCGTCGGCGTCGGCGTTGGGGTTGGCGTCGGCGTAGGCGTCGGCGTCGGGGTCGGAGTGGGTGTTGGCGTTGGCGTCGGGGTTGGCGTCGGCGTCGGCGTCGGGGTTGGCGTCGGCGTCGGCGTCGGGGTTGGCGTCGGCGTCGGTGTTGGGGTCGGCGTAGGCGTCGGGGTTGGCGTCGGTGTTGGGGTTGGCGTCGGTGTTGGGGTTGGCGTCGGGGTTGGCGTCGGCGTCGGAGTTGGCGTTGGAGTTCGCGTCGGGGTTGGCGTCGGCGTTGGAGTTGGCGTTGGGGTCGGTGTCGGCGTCGGTGTCGGGGTTGGCGTCGGTGTCGGTGTTGGCGTCGGTGTCGGTGTCGGTGTTGGGGTCGGCGTTGGGGTCGGAGTTGGCGATGCGGTCGGCGTCGGCGTTGATGGTGGCGGTGAGCACGAGCAGAAACCGTTGAAAGTGCCCCCGGTAATCCCGGCGCCGCACAGCAAGGCCAGGTTGTCGGCGTCGCTCCCAACGACACCACCAGTAATCGGCACTTCGCTGAAGGCGGTATTGGTCGTGGCTGTATTCTGAGCGTGATCGGCCCAGGCACGCAGTGTTGGAATCAAGCTCAAGTTGGGAGTCGTGCTCGTGCTCGGGAAGGCTGTTCCGCCGGTCGGATCGCAGCACAGACCGCTGCCGTGGTCGCATCCGACACCGCTCCTGAGGTAGCTGATCGAAGTGTCGTCGGGCGCGCCGCTCGGAGTCGTGGTCGCATTGCTCGCCGCAGAGAGCAATCGGATCACGCCGTCGTAAAAGATCGATTCGCCCGTCAGTGAGCGCGGATTCGCGGTCAGCTCACTGGTGATGTTCAGGGTCAACAGGCCGTCGCTGGTCACCGGGCATCCGCAGCACTCCTGCAGGCCCTCGCGCGTGTCAAACACGTAGATCATCGCGCAGATTTCTTCGGTCTCGCTTAGTACCGGGTTCTCGATCGGATCCGTGATGTAGATATTGGTGTTGTTGCCCACGCCCGCAACGTGCGCGTTGCTGAAATAGTTGACGAAGGACTCGTCGTAAAAGGTTGCTTCGCCGGCGGAGGTGGTTGAAGCGAGCATGACTGGAAGGACGATTGCCGCTGCGATCGCGATAGAAAGTCCGAGCGCTGATGCCCTTCTCCGAGAACCCATGATCTTCATCTCCCCAAATCCCCCAGGCTCAATCGAGCCTGTTCACGCGACTCCACTCATGGTTCAGAATCGCACAATGGCCCCAAGGCACGCATAAAGCTGCTTCATGGGATTTATGCAGAATCGCTGTCTAGGTCAAGCGAGGTTGTCGATTTCTTCACGAAAAACTCGCCGCACGGCCTGTGGATTCAGTGGTGCGCGAAGCGCGCAACTGCAACGGGCGATGACCTGTAAAGCGTTGTTTTTACCAAGTATCGACGCACGGACGCTTCTTGCCGTGGCGCGCGGCGGCAGCGCTGCTGCAGAGGCCAGCCATAATCCAGCGGCGCGATTGGGCCGGATCGATCACGTCGTCGATCTCGAAGTGCGAGGCGGTGTTCACCGCCTTGCCGTGCTCGTACATCCGCTCGACCATCTGATCGAACAGCGCCTGGCGCGCAGCCGCATCGTCGAGCGCGGCCAGCTCCTTGCGGTAGCCGAGCTTGACGGCGCCTTCGAGCCCCATTCCGCCGAATTCGCCGGTGGGCCACGCGACGGTGAAAAACGGCGCCTTGAAGCTGCCGCCCGCCATCGCCTGCGCGCCTAGGCCGTAGCCCTTGCGCAAGATGATCGTGAAGAACGGCGCCGTGATGCTTGCGCCGACCACGAACATCCGCGCCGCATGGCGCACCAGCGCGGTTTTTTCCACCTCGGGACCGACCATGATCCCGGGCGTGTCGCACAGGAACAGGATCGGGATATCAAAGGCATCGCACAGTTGCATGAAGCGGGCGGCCTTGTCGGCGCCGTTAGCGTCGATCGCACCCGCCAGATGGCGCGGATTGTTGGCGATCACGCCCACCGGCCGTCCCTCGATGCGGACCAGCGCGGTCACCATCCCGGGACCGAAATCGCGGCGCAGCTCGAGCACCGAGGCGCTATCCGCCAGGGTCTCGATCACCGCACGGACATCGTAAACGCGCAGCCGGTTCTCCGGAATGATCGCGCGCAGCAGGCGCTGGTCGGCGCATTCCCACTGGCCGACCGCACCCTGGAAGTAGGCGAGATATTTGCGCGCTGCGCTCACCGCCTCGCGCTCATCGGCTACTGCGATGTCGACCACGCCGTTGGGCACCTGCACGGCCATCGGACCGACCTCTTCGGGACGGAAGATGCCGAGTCCGCCGCCCTCGATCATCGCGGGGCCGCCCATCCCGATATTCGAGTTGGCGGTGGCGATCACCACGTCGCAGCATCCGAGCAGCGCCGCATTGCCGGCAAAGCATCGGCCGGAGTTGATTCCGATCAAGGGCACCAGCCCGCTGAGCCTGCCCCAATAATTGAAGGCCCAACAGTCCAGTCCGGCGACGCCGACGCCATCGGTATCGCCGGGCCTGCCGCCGCCGCCCTCGGTAAAGAAGATCACCGGCAGGCGCGAGTTGCGCGCGATCTCGAACATGCGATCTTTCTTGCGATGGTTCTGCAGGCCCTGTGTGCCGGCGAGCACGGTATAGTCGTAGGCCATCACGACGCAGCGCGCGCGGGACTCATCGAACAGCTCGCGATTGACGGTGCCGATCCCGGCGAGCATCCCGTCAGCCGGCGTATTCCTGATCAAATCGTCCAGTTCGCGGCGCCGGCGCTGCGCGGCAATCACCAGCGGGCCGTACTCGACGAAGCTGCCCGGGTCGCAAAGATCCTCGACGTTTTCGCGCGCGGTGCGCTGAGCCGTCTTCCGGCGGCGGGCGACCGCCTCGGGCCGGGCCGCATCGAGGCCGGTGGCATGGCGTTCGTGGACCTCGGCGAGGTCGGGGCGGATGCGATCGAGGTCAAGCGTTTCGCGTGCGGCGACTTCCGCGCTCTCGCCGGCGCGCTCTTCGATGAAGGCGAGCGGATGGCCCTCGAACACCGCATCACCGGGCGCGACCGTGATCTTGCGCACGATCCCGCCGCTCTCGGCGCGAAGCACGTGCTCCATCTTCATCGCTTCCATCACGAAGAGCTGTGCGCCGCGCCCCACGAGATCGCCCTGCTGCACGTCGACCGAGACGATCGTGCCCTGCAACGGCGCCCTGATCGCGATCGTGTTCTCGGGGCCAGCGATCTCCTGATGCGATACGATTGCGGCCGACGACGTTTCATTCGCGAAGGGAACCGCTGCGGCGCTCTTGCCATGCGCGAGCACCGCGAGCGGATCACGTGCATCGATCTGCGCGCCGGCAAGCTGCCGTCCGGATGCAGCGGTATGACTTGGCGGCGCGGCCTGGTCGAAGAACAGCCGCCGATGGTCTGAATCGGGGGGCGCGCTCAGTTGCGCGCTATGGTCCTCAATGAAGCGGGTATAGATCTGATTCGCCCTGAACCCGGGATGCGTCAGCAGGTTCTGCAGGAAGCTGATATTGGTGGCGACGCCCTCGATCCTGAACTCGCACAGCGCGCGATAGGCTTTCGCGATCACATCGGCGAACTCCGCCGACGCCGAATGCGCGATCAACTTGGCAAGCATCGAGTCGAAATTCGGGCTGGTGGTGTAGCCGGCGTAGCCGAACGAATCGACCCGCAGACCCGGGCCTGAGGGTGGCTCGAACGCGGTGATCGTCCCGCTCGACGGCTTGAGCACGCCGTCAGCACCGGTCGATTCGAGCATCGATTCTAGATTGATCCGCAACTGCATCGCGATCCCGCGCGGCTGCGGGACCTCCGCCTGCGACAGCCCGAGTTCCCGCAGTGATTGGCCGCCTGCCAGCCGCAACTGGAGCTTTACCAGGTCGACGCCGGTCACTTCTTCGGTAACCGTATGCTCGACCTGCAACCGCGGATTCGCCTCGATAAACGCAAACGGCGCGTCACTACCCTCCGCAGACGCATCGACCAGGAACTCGAAGGTGCCCAGATTGTCGAAGCGGACTTCCTCTGCCAGCCGCGTCGCCGCGCGCGTGAGCCGATCGCGCATCGCGGGGCCGAGTCCGGGGCTGGGCGCGATTTCGACCAGCTTCTGATTGCGCCGCTGGATAGTGCATTCGCGCTCGCCGAGATGGCTTACCTGGCCAGTCCGATCGCCGGCGATCTGCACCTCGAGATGGCGTGCGCGCGGCATCAATTGCTCGACGTACACGTCGCCATTGCCGAAGGCGGCGCGCGCCTCGGACTGACAGCGCTGATGGGCCTGCGCGACCTCGTCGAGCTGCTGCACTACGCGCATTCCGCGTCCGCCGCCGCCGGCCACCGCTTTGATCAACATCGCGCCGCCACGGCCGAGCGACGACAGGAATTCGCGCGCCTGCTCGATAGTGGTCGGCCCCGAAGTGCCCTTCATCACCGGCACCGCGCAACGCTCGGCGAGCGCTCGCGCTTGTACCTTATCGCCGAAAAGCTCGAGCATCTCCGGCCGCGGGCCGATAAACGCGATTCCAGCCTCGGCGCAGCGGCGGGCGAATCCGGCGTTCTCGCTCAGAAAGCCGTAACCCGGATGGATCGCGTCGCATCCGGCGGCCCTGGCTTCCGCCACAATCTGCTCGGCGTCGAGATAAGCGGCAGCGCCGGCGCCGCGCAACGCGCGCGCCTGGTCGGCCTTGCGCGTATGGAGCGCACGGGCGTCGTCCTCCGAGAAAACCGCCACGGTCCGGATACCCATCTCGGCGGCCGCGCGGATGATCCGAATCGCGATCTCCCCGCGATTTGCGATGAGCAGGCTCTTGGCAATCATGGCTGCGGATTATACGGCTTCGCCCCTCCTATGGAGAGCTTTGCGTAACCTCCGGGAAAGAGAATCGCTTCGCGTAGATTCCTCTCTCCGCAGACTCCGTTCGGAATGACAAAATAAGAATCTTCGCTCCCTACCTGTCATTCCGAGCGGAAGTTGCTGAAGAGAGGAATCTGCGCGGAGCGATTTGTCTGGCTTCTCGGTTATGCAAGGCTCTCTTCTATAAGGAGTGAAGCGGGCTGCGGGTTATCGCCCGAAAGCGCATATTCGGGCTGTCGAGGCGGCGTGAGCGCTGGCAGGCCCAACTAATCCGAACTGATTATATGGATGCCGGCGCCACGCGCTACGATGCGAGTACCCTGAGCCGGAAAATCGAGGGACGCGATGGTTGCCAAGGAATCGGTACGCGAACAGGAGTACGCAGTGGGAGCGGACCGCTTGCTCGTGCTGAGCGGGGGCTCTGGACGGCCGCTGCTCGTGCTTCATGAAGAGCTCGGCTATCCCGGATGGGTCGGATGGAACCGCGCCCTGAGCGCGAAACGCACCCTGCTGATCCCGCTCCATCCGGGCTTCGGCCGCTCGCCGCGCGCCGAATGGATCATGAGCGTGCGCGACCTGGCCTGCTTTTACGGGCGATTTCTCCGCGAGCAGAAGCTCGCGCCGATCGACGCGATCGGGTTCTCGTTCGGCGGATGGATCGCCGCCGAGATGGCGGCCAACGATCCGTCGCTGTTCTCCAGGCTGGTGCTGGTTGCGCCGGCCGGAGTGCGGCCGCCGCAGGGCGAAATCATGGACATGTTCACGATCGCGGCGGTGACTTGGCTGCGCAAATCGGTGCTCGACGAGCGCACGCCCGAGTTCCATGCGCTGTTCGACGGCGGCCATTCGCCGGAGCAATATGAGGCGTTCGAGGACGCTCGCGCGGAGACCGCCCGCCTGGCCTGGCAACCGTACCTGTACAATCCGAGCCTGCCGCGTCTGCTCGAAGGCGCCGCCGGCATCCGCACGATGCTGATGTGGGGGCGCGAAGACCCGATCATCCCGTTCTCGGCGGCGTCGATTTATCAGCGCGCGCTCCGGGACGCCAAGCTCGTCGCGTTCGACCGCTGTGGCCATCGCCCCGAAATCGAAGCGGCCGATCAGTTCATCAGAGAACTGGAAAATTTTCTCGCCTAGCGCACCGGAGGGTCAGGCCATGCATATAATGTGGTTCACCGAACGCGCGTATCATTATGATCCCGAGACCGAACCGGAAAAGCATCGCCGGCTGGAAAACCAGATCATCCGCAATCGCAGCTTCTTTGGCACGCCCAACGAATTCTTCGAGCCCGCGCACGGGGCAAAGCTTCTCAACCAGTACCTCGACGAAAAGATTTACTCCGACGAGCTCGGCTTCGACGGCCTGATGCTCAACGAGCATCACGCGACGCCGTTTTGCCTCGGCTCCGTGATGGACGTTGAAGCGGCGATTCTCGCCCGAGTCACCAAGCGCGCGCGCATCGTGCTGCTCGGAAATCCGGTGCCGACGGTCGCCAACGCGCTGCGGCTGGCCGAGGAGCTGGCGATGATCGATCTGATCTCCGGCGGCCGGCTGGTGCCCGGATGGGTCCGCGGCGCGGGCACCGAGCAGCTCGCCAACAACGCCAACCCGGCCTACAACCGCGAATACTTTGAGGAAGGCGTCGAGTTCATCATCAAGGCCTGGACCACGCCGGGGCCGTTTCGCTACGAGGGCAAACATTTCCATTACCGCTTCGCCAATCCCTGGGTGCTGCCGCTGCAGAAACCCCATCCGCCGATCTGGATACCCGGCCTGGTCAGTCCCGACACCGCGATCTGGTGCGCGAAAAAACGCTTCCCGTATATCGCGCTGGGGACCAAGCTGGGGCCCACGGTCGAGCTCTGGGAGATTTATACTGAGGCCGCCGGCCGCGAAGGCTATCAAGCCGGGCCGGAAAATTTCGGCTATCTACAACCGGTATTCGTTGCCGACACCCAGGAGCGCGCCGAGGAACTCGGCAAGCGCTTTTTGTTCGCGGGCAGCTTTGCGCACTTCGCGCGCCCCGAATGGATGTTCCCGCCCGGATATAACTCCAAAGACGCGACCCGCCGCATGGCGCGCCTGAATGCCAATCCCAACCTGCCCGGCAAACCGATCCACAAGGGCGGCAGCGGCCAGACCGACGAGGAAATCGAAGCCGCCAAGCGCACGATCTACGAAGGCTACCCACAGGCCCGCAAGGACCTGCAGATGATCGCCGGCACTCCCGACAGCGTCGTGCGCGAGCTGCGCAAGGTGCTGGAGGTCTTGCGTCCGGGGATTTTCGCCTTCTGGCTCGACGGCCCAGTCGGCCTCAAAGATCGCCGCCGATGCCTGCAACTGCTCGGCAACGAAGTGATGCCCGCGGTGCGCGAGATCGGCAAAGAGCTCGGACTTTGCGATCCTTTCGAGCGCACCCCCGGCTCCCGCCCGCTAGCCTCAGGCCAGCGCCCCGAACCAGTCGCTCAGACTGACGCGCTCGCCGCGCTGGAGTGATCGGCCGCGAGCGTCAGTGATGCGGCGGGCGGAGGGCCGCCTCCAAAGCCACCAACCCTTCGCTCTCTGTTCCCTCTCCCATCGGCTGGGAGAGGGCGAGGGTGAGGGTCCTACAGAAAGTAGTATGCGATCCGACCTCTGCCTGCCGGTGCCCTCACCCGCGCGTCGCGAAAAGCGATTCGGATGAGGAACAATTCAGATCGCTCCGCTTGCCCTCTCCCGCGTCATCGCGGGCGAGGGGCCAGGCCCAACCGCCGCATTTGATCAAACCGAACCGATACGCATTCGCCAAATCGCGGCGCACGCTCAACTGCACAACTCCTCAATGATGCCCCGGCTTGGGACCGCTCACGCGCTCTGGTCGCCCTCAGCGGCCGCGCGCCGTAATCGATACCTCCGCGGTCGGATGCTTGGGGTCGCTTGTAGCGATGTTGACAGCCCCGGGGAAGGTCCCCGCGCTCGTGGGGGCGAACCCGACGCTCACCTTGCGGCTCTTGTTACGAGCCAGACTGAACGCGCCGGCGCCGGCGGTCACGCTTAGCGGCGGAGCAATCCCGCTGGTGTCCACAAGGCCGCTGAGCTTGCCTTTGCCGATGTTCTCAATCGTGAATGAAAGCGTCTCGTGCTTGCCCTTGCCGGCCTTGAGGGTTTGGAACTTAAGCGCGTGCGTCGAGAGCGAAAGCGTTCCACCGGCCGGAGTGGCCGTCGGTGTTGCGGTCGGCGTGGGCGAGGGCGTTGGGGTCGCGGTCTGAGTTGGGGTTGGGGTCGGCAAAGCGCCGACCGCTATGCCCGCGGGGTAGTCGAGTTGCGTAGCGGGTCCTACAATTGTGGCGATTGGCGCGACGTTCCCATCGCTCCCGGGCGGATACACAGTCACCGTGTCGGAGTGTTCGTCAGCGACGTAGATGTTGCCGCCGGCGTCCAGCGCGATGCCATAGGGACCGTTCAGGCCAGTATTGGAACCAACGATAGTCGAACTCGGCGCGACGTTCCCGTCGCTCCCGGCCGGATAGACCGTCACCGTGCTGAACGGATAGCTGCCGCTGTTTGCGACGTAGATGTTGTCGCTGGCGTCCAGCGCGATGCCATAGGGACCGTTCAGGCCAGTATTGGAACCAACGATAGTCGAACTCGGCGCGACATTCCCGTCGCTCCCGGCCGGATAGACCGTCACCGTGCCGATGAACGTTGGATAGCTGCCATTGTTTGCGACGTAGATGTTGCCCCTGGCGTCCAGGGCAATGCCATTTGGAACGTCCAGTCCCGTATTGGAACCGCTGATAGTCCACATCGGCGCGGCGTTCCCGTTGCTCCCAGCCGGATAGACCGTCACCGTGCCGGCGGACGCGGCGGTGACGTCGTTTGCGACGTAGATGTTGCCGTTGGCGTCCAAGGCGATACTAACGGGAAAGTTGAGGCCAGTATTAGGACCGGCGATAATAGCGCTCGTGAAGATGTCTCTTCCGCCTCGGGCGGGCGGGAAGACCGACACCGTGTTGTCGGCGGCGGTTACGACGTAGGTGTTGCCGCTGGCGTCCAAGGCGACACCTTGGGGCTCGTCGAGTTGGAGACCACTCGTGGGATCGTCATCACCTATAGTCGCGCTCGGCGCGACGTTCCCGTTGCTTCCGGTCGGATAGACAGTCACCGTGCGGCCAAAGTAATTCGCGACGTAGACGTAGATGTTCCCCGGCGCGACGTTCCCGTTGAGACTTGGGCTGGCCGCGGTCGACGCGCCCGAGCGCGGAGCAAACGCGAGCGTCGCGATCGCTCCGGCGATCGCGCCACCAGCAAGGAGCACGCCAACGCGTGCTCCCCATCGCTGCAAGTCAGATTTCGACCGTATCAAATTTCCTCCAATGGTACGACCCGCATGGGTTTAGCGCATTTCTCCGAGACCCTGCAATCGTCGTGCAAGCCCTAGACCGCTCCGGACCCTCCATCCCGACCTTACGTCGGCAGCCAGCCTTTGAGCCTAGCGCTTCGGGCTGCCGCCGAGACTGTGGAACGTGCGCACTTGCTGCTGATGGCGTGCCTCTAGCGCCTGGGTCTGCGAGGCCTGTTGGCGGCTTAGCGCCTGCTGCTGCTTGAGGTGTTCCTGCGCGTCGGCTTGTTCCTGATGCATCCGCTGGCGCTCCATGTTCTCCAGTTGCTGGTTGTGCTGCTGCTCGGCCGCCTGGACCTGCTGGTTGTGTTTGCTCTCCACGACTTGCCAGTCGGTGTTCTCTTCCTGCTTGGCGGCGCCCTCGTGCTGCGCGGCGTGCTGGCGCTCCAGCGTCTGCAATCGGTCGGTGTGCTGTTTTTCTACAGCCTGTAGCTGCTGGGAATGCTGGCGCGCGGCCACTTGCTGCCGTTCGCCGCGCAGCCGCTCGAGTTGCTGATTCTGCGCGGTGTGCTGCCGGGCGAGAGTACCCTGGTCAGACATGTGCTGCTGCTGCAGCGATTGCCGGGCCTGAGTTGTCCATTCCGGATGATGCTGCTGAAGCCAGGCCGGATCCTTGTTGGCCCACCAGTTGATGTCGCGCCATCGATGGTTCTGATCGTAGTCGCCCAGCCACTCCGGATGATGCTGATGCGCCCACCCTGCGTTGTGCTGCATCCACCACGCGTCGGGATGCCATTGGCGATTGTTGTCGAAGTCACCCCACCATCGCGGATGGTTCTCACGCGTCCACGCCGGATCGTGCTCCCACCACCACGGCGCGGTGCGCCAAAAGTGATGGTCATCGAAGTCGCCCCACCATTCAGGATGATTTTCCCACACCCAGTCGGGATGGAACTGCCACCACCATCCGGCGGGATACCATACGCCGTCATAGACAGAGCCCCACCATTCGGGATTGCTCGCGCACACGTCGGGATGGAACTGGCACCACCATCCCGACGGGTACCAGACGCCGTCGTAAACCTGCCCCCACCATTCGGGATGATTGGCGGCGATCCATCCCGGTTGCAGCGCCCACCAGGTCGCCGGATACCACGCGCCCTGGTAGACATCGGCCCACCATTCGGGATGATGCAGCGGCACCCAGTCGGGATAGTATTGCCACCACCACGGCGCGGGATACCAAACGCCCTCGTAGACGTTGCCCCACCATTCAGGATGGTGCGCGCGGACCCAGGCCGAATCGTGCTGCCACCACCACCACGCCGGCTGCCATACGTGGCCGGGATCGAAATCGCCCCACCACTCCGGGTGATGCGTCCGCGCCCAGTCGGCGCGATTGGTCCACCACCATCCGGCGTCGCGCCACACGCGCGTGGCATCGTATGCGCCCCAGTTGGGCGGCGGCGGCGCGGGGCCCCACTGCGCGCGCGCCGGCGGCGCCAGCATTATCAGAAGTATCGCCGCGGCCAGAAACGATCGAAGAATTCTGCTCATGATGATTTAGTTCATTTGCATTGCGACCCCGCCGCCAGTCAGTATTTTAGGTTATGCCCTTTGTGAGCGTCCGCGCCACGCTCCAGGAGCGTCAACGAGCCCTCCCCGGCGATACTTTGATCCCCGACGCGGCGGCCACTCTCGTGCATGCCATCACGATCGCCGCAACGCAGGAACGAGTATGGCCATGGCTCGTGCAGATGGGCTCCGGCCGCGCTGGCTGGTACAGTTATGATTGGGTGGACAACGACGGTCGCCCCAGTGCGACGGAGATTATTCCCGCGCTGCAGCACGTTGCGCCGGGAGATGTCATGCCATCTCTTCCGGGGGTGAAGGACTCCTTCATCGTCGGCGCCGTGGAACCGGAGCGTGATCTCATCCTGACTGTACCCGCCGCAGGCGGAGGCCTTCTGGTGACGTGGGAGTTCTTCCTCGAACCGCTGGCTCAACGCCGGACACGGTTGCTCGTGCGAGGCCGTGTCGGCGCGCAATGGCCGGGGGCTGGCGCAGCGAAACCGGCGGCCTCGCCTCGCCCAATCGAACGGGTCTATGCGTTGCTCGCGAGAACTCCGCGCTGGCTGCTGGCCCCGGTCGCCATGTTTGGCCACGGTGTTATGCAGGCCCGGCAACTGCGCGGGATCAAGCGACGCGCGGAAGCGGAAGCCAAGCCACAGGGGAAGCTACTCTAGAAGGTCCATCGGACCGAGAAGCCCGGCGGAGCCGTCGGAGATGACCGATGATATGCCCGCTGGATCGCGCAAGCGCCGCGGCGAAAGAGAAGATCACTCAGGCGCGATTCCGGACGCCGAACTGCGTGATGAAGAGCGCACAGCCGGTCATCGCGAGGCCCTTTAAGAACATCGAGACGTTCACGGTGCGCATCACCGGGTCCGGCGAGGCGATCATCATGGTGCCGTGCACGACGATCGTCACCGGAACCAGAAACGCCGCGATGAGCCATCCGCCGAGCCGCGGCCGGTAGTTGAAAAGGATCATCGCCGCGCCGGCCAGCTCGACCAGCGCCGAGATGCTCACCCAGAAGGCGCGCCACGGAATCACCGCCGGCATCAGGTTGATGTAGCTCTGCATCGACGTGAAATGCGTCACGCCCGACAGAAAGAAAATCAGCGTAAAGAGGATGCGCGCGGCAACACTGATGGCCGGGCTGATGATCATCACGTCGTCGGTTTCCATAGCCGGTTCGGGGACCTCCTGACTTTTGCTGATTATTTCCTGAAGAGCGATCGATGTCAGCGGTTTTCGTCGCGGCCGCGTCAGCCGATCACGGCAACGCTCCCGCGAATCGAAGCAGGGCGAAGCCGTCGTCAGCGCCGCCGGGCGAGGCGTTCACTTCTTGAAGTTCGGCGTGCTGGACCAGCGTCCGCCAGATCGTGTCGGGACTTGGGCTGAACACCAATTTGGCCTGCGCCGGCACGTCATACCACGAGCCTTCCATCATCTCCGCATGAAGCTGTTCGGGCGTCCACTGCGCCCGCCCCAGTATAACGCGCAGGTCCTTGGCGGGATCGGAATCTTTGAGAATCCCCGCGACCGAAGCCGGGTTGATGGTCACGGAGATGTCCTCGAATACCGAGGTGACATCGGCGCCCGGGCGCATCGCGCGCAACAGGAGCCCCGGCTCGGTGAGCTCGACCGGCCCGCCGAAGTAAGCCGTCTCGTCATGCTTCTTGAGTGCGGGAGCGCCGGGAAAAAGCTTCTGCAACGGGACGCCGGTCGGCTTGTTGATGATGAAGCCGATCACCAGCGGCACATTCGTCGCCGGCGGCAGCATCAGGATGACCGTCTGCTCGAAGATCGGGTCAGACAGGCCGCGCGTCGCGACCAGGAAGCTCGGCTTCGCTCCTGCGCGCCACGGTTCCTGCGCGATCGCCGGCAAAGAAATCAAAGCCGCGCAGCAGCCCATCACGCCGATTGCGGCGCGAATTTGACCGCGATACCTGGAGAGTTTCATTCGATCGGCGCCTCGAGCCGGACGAGCGCGCGTCAACCCGGATCTCCTGTTGCCAAAATCGGACGCGGACGCTACACTTTCGAGAGTACCAAGTTCGCACCCATGAGAGCTATGACTATGCGACGAGTTGATTTATCGCGGCTCCTGCGGATTCTCCGAGTGAGCCCCGTGGTGATGTCGGTGATTGTGATGGCCGCGCTCTGTCTGACCTGGACGGCTCCATCGATGGCCGAAACCAAGGACAATCTGCTCGCCAATCCTGATTTGAGCCAAGGCACCGACGGCACGCCCGATTACTGGCATCGCGAAGCCTACGTCCAGGCCAACTCGCAGCTTACCTGGATTGCGAGCCCGCGGCCGGGGCAACTGGAAGTATCGAACACGCAACTCAACGATGCGCGATGGGACTACGACTTTCACCTCGATCCGGGCTGGTACCATTTCACCGCCAGCGTCAGCACCAAGAACGTACCCCCGAACATCCCGGGATCCGGCGTGGGAGCCGGCCTCTGCATTATGGAAGACGGCATCTGCTCGCAGTTGGTGTACGGCACCAGCGATTGGCAGACGGTGGGCCTCTACGTGAAAGTGGGCGACAGCGGAGCCGACGGGATGCTCGCGTGCCGGCTTGGCGGGTACTCCGCGGTGAATACCGGCAGCGCGTTCTGCAAGGACATCGCCGCGGTGCAGGTCAGCGGACCGAATTCGCAGGACGGCGATCCGGTCTTCGACCTCGATGTGGTACGCGGTCCGACCCCGGCCCTGACCCCGTGCCAGCCATAGCGTCCGCCTGATCCGCTTTTATCCGCGCGCCATCGGCCGGTCTCCCTTCAGGCGGGTTTACCGACCAAGTGACGGATGCGAGCGAGGCCGGTCCCTCGCGAGCGATGGCCCCTGGCGCGCGAGCGGCTACTCGTGCGCCGCTTTGCTCTCCGTTGCCTTGCCTTCGAGCGTGACCGTCTGCGTGCCGTTGCTCGCGTTCGAGGTGATCGTCAGCGCTCCCGACTTTGCTCCGCTGCTGCTCGGCGCGAACGAAACCGACACCACGCACTTATGCCCCGGCGCCAGCGCACCGACGCATGATCCGCCCGATATCTCGAAATCTCCGCTCGCGGTTACGCTCTCGATCACGATCGTCGCATCCTGCTTGCGGTTCTTCGGATTCGACAGCGCCACGCGCTTGCTCTTGACCGTATGAGCCGCGTGCCCCATCACCTCGCTGCCCATGCTCACGTGATGGGGCGTGACCACCAGCGCCGCCTCCGCCGGGCTCGGAGTCGGAACCGGCGTGGCGGTTGGCTTGAGCGTCGGTGCCGGAGTCGGCTCGAGCGTCGGCGCCGGAGTTGCAACCGGAGTCTGGGTAGGTTCAGGACGCGGAGTAGGCCTCGGCGTCGCCGTGGCACCCGGCGTAGGGGCGGGAATCGCCCGATCGCCGCTCAGCGCAACTTGGACCGGTGCGCGCGTCGAGTCGCTGGTGATCGTCAACACGCCGCTGCGCAGCCCGGCTGAATCGGGCGTGAATGTCACGCTGATCGTGCAGCTTGCGCCCGCGCTCAGCTTGCCGCAGTTGCTGGTCGCCGAGAAATCGCCAACGACGGCTACATTCGTGATGTGCGCGACGCTGCTGAGATTGTTGGTCACCTTGACCTGGCGCGCCGCGCTGGTGGTCCCCGGTAGCTGCGCGGCAAACGAGATCGCCGCCGGAGCGGCGGTGAGCCCGCTGCCGGCGATGCCGGTGCCGGTCAGCGCCGCCGCCTGCGGATGTGTCGCCTCGTTCTGCTGCGAGTCGTCAACCAACTGGAGCGTCCCGGTCGCTTCGCCTTGAGTAGTCGGGGCGAACATGACCTGCACGGTGCAACTGGCGTGCGGCAGGAGCGTGCCCATGCAGTTGTCGGTCTCGGCGAAGGAATCGGAATTGATCGCGACACTCGCGACGTGTGCCGAACCCGCCCCGTTGTTGGTGACGGTCACGGTCTGCGATGCGCTTACCGCTCCGACCGGACGGGGATTGAAGGTCAGCGCCGCCGGCGCCATGGCCACTTCCGCCGACGGGATCGGTGTGACGGTGGGGCCTATCGGGCCTATCGGCCCGGGCGGCAGCAGCAGAGTTGGAGGGTCGACCTTGAGTTGCGCGTTGGCGCTGGTTGCCGGATGGCCTCCACCGCCCGCAAAGCTCGCGCCTACGCCGATCGGATAAGTGCCGACACTTATTCCGCTCAGGCTGGCGGTGAAGCTCGCGACGCCGCTTGGGTCCGTGATCGCGCTTCCGACCGGGTCGCCGTTGAGAGTGAAGTTGATGGTCGCGCCGGCAACCGGGTCGCCATTCGAGGTGAAAGTCGCCAACAGGGTCACGGTTCCACCAACGATCCCTTCGGCGGGATCGGGCACGAGGAGCGTGCCCGAGGGCGTGGGAGTTGGTGTGGGCGTCCGCGTAGGTGTCCGCGTTGGCGTCGCCGTTGGAGCGGGGGTTTCGGTCGGCGTCTGAGTTGGGGTTTCAGTCGGCGTTGGCGTCGGACTCTGTGTTGGTGTTGGTGTTGGTGTCGGCGTCGGTGTCGGTGTCGGTGTCGGTGTCGGTGTCGGCGTTGGTGTTGGTGTCGGCGTCGGCGTCGGCGTCGGAGTTGGGGTCGGCGTTGGCGTCGGAGTGGGCGTAGGGGTCTGAGTTGGCGTCGGAGTTGGCGTTGGCGTCGCCGTTGGAGTTGGAGTCGGAGTCGGTGTCAGGGTCGGAGTGGGCGTAGGGGTCTGAGTCGGTGTCGGCGTTCGAGTTGGGGTCGGAGCGGGCGTCGGAGTTGGCGTTGGCGTCGCCGTTGGAGTTGGAGTCGGAGTCGGTGTCAGGGTCGGAGCGGGCGTCGGGGTCGGTGTTGGAGTCGGGGTCGGTGTAGGCGTCCGAGTCGGGGTCGGCGTCGGTGTCGGCTTTGGTGTTGGGGTCGGCGTTCGCGTCGGGGTTGGGGATGCGGTCGGCGTCGGGGTCGGCGTCGGCGTCGGCGTCGGCGTCGGCGTGGAGCTGATAGTCGCGAGGTTGATAATGACAAAGTCCTCGTCGTTGTAGTTGAAATCGGAATCAGGAAAGGGCAAATCCTCAAAAGCGATAAAAGTACCCACTGGTATGGAGTCTAGTATGGGCGATGTCGCGGTATAGGGAGTCGAGTAAACGTGATTGTGGCCCAAGGTATCGTCTGGAGAATCGTAGGCAACATTCAGCGACGGATCGGAGTATGCCATCTTCCCCAAGGTCAAGTTATCGAGCACAAATACCAGGGTATCACCGGCATTGACACTTCCCAGATCGAAGCTTTGGCCCACCGTTGAAGTGTGGTTGTCGAGACCGAAGCCGGCACTGGAAAGTACCCCGTTGATGAGCATACCCAACTGGTTGTCGTAAGAGGCGGTGGAGCCGGCAAAGTATGCGATAATGTCCCCGGTGCTGGCTGCTGTAAACGTATAGGTCACCGGGTTGGGGGTGCCAACATTCGGGTACGGTATTGCATCCGCAGAGGCCACACGAGCCATGCTGAACACAAGAATCATGCCCGTAACGACACCTAAGAGATACTTCGGGATGCCCCCGACCGACGAGGCTACTGCTGCTCGTAGGACGGCCCTCCGCCAGACGCGGGAGGCAGCGGTCAAAACTGCGACGATGGAAAACGCAACGACTGCCGAAATCCGGGGCCCCATCGGGGGTACCCTCCCCTTCGCGAGCTCAGGCGGGAGTAGCCCGCAGCCGCCCCTTCACTCCCCCATCGCACGCTCCCCCGAGGCGCGAATCCAAGCTTCCATTAGCACTAACTGCCAGATTGTCAATGAGAGCCAAAGGGGGCGAAAACTCCCCTCAGGCGGGTTTACCGACAAACTGACGGGTGCGAGGCCGGGCTTGCCTCTGCCCTCGCCCGGAGAGTCAGTGAATTTTTTGATGGATCATGGCGGCGGAAGCAGACACCCTAATCTGCGCGGGCCGCATGCGGCCCGCGCCTCTTCTCCCGCAACTGAGCGGGAGAAGGTTTGACCTGCCCCTCGCCCTCTTTTGCGGGAGAGGACGCGGCGCGAAGCGACGCGGGTGAGGGTGCCTGCCGCCACACCAAGGTCGAAAGTTCACAAACCCGGCGCACGCCCTATGGAGTAGCGCCGGCTGGAGCCTGCCCTGAGGCTGCTCGAAGGGCGCCGGTGCTCCCTGCCGCCGGGAAGCCGCCGGTCGCGGCGCAGCCTGACGTCCTCTTATCCGCGCGCCATCGGCAGCGCGATTCCCATCACCGCCATCGCCTCGTTGATCGCCGCGAGCAGTTCGCGCATCGACTCGGGGAAGATGCGCCCGATGCTGCCGATGCGGAAGCATTGCGCCTCGCTCACGATTCCCGGATAGATGGCGTAGCCGCGCTCGTTCAGCAAGCCGTACAGCTTGGCGAAATCGAACTTCGGATCGTTTGGATAGCGAAACGACGTGATGATCCAGCCCTGAAAGTTCGGCGCCAGATATTCCTCGAAGCCCATCGCTCTCATTCCGGCGACCAGGGTCTGGTAGTTGGCCTGGTAGCGGGCGGTGCGCGCCGCGATGCCGCCCTCTTCTTCCAGCTCCGCGAGCGCTTGCCGAAACGCGAGTATCGAATGGGTCGGCGGCGTGAAGCGAAACTGCCCGTTGGATTCGAGCCCGCGCCATTGCGCCAGCAAATCGAGGCTCAGGCTGCGCGCGATGCCTTCGGTCGCGAGCAGCGCCGCGCGCCGCGCGATCACAAAGGCGAATCCCGGCACTCCCTCGATACACTTGTTCGCCGACGAGACCAGGTAATCGATCTTGCACTCCCCGATATCGAGCGGCACGGCGCCGAAGCTGCTCATCGCGTCCACCACATACCTCCGCCCGCTGCGATGGACCACCGCGCCGATTTCACCGATCGGATTGAAGATGCCGGTCGAGGTCTCGCAGTGGACCACGGCGACGGATGTGATCGCACCGTCTTGCTGCAGCGCGCGCGCGATCGCGTCGGGATCAAGCGGCCGGTTCTCAGGACCAGCCACGATCGCGTGGTCGATCTTGAGCACCGCAGCGATCTGCGCGATCCGCTTGCCGTAGGCGCCGTTCGCCGCCACCAGCAGCTTGCCTGATCCGGCGATCGTCGAGCCGATCACCGACTCGATCGCAAACGTGCCGCTACCCTGCATCAGGATCGCCTCGTAGCCCCGCCCAACCACGCCGCCCAACTCCAGCAGCTTGCCGCGAATCTCGCGCACCGCCGCGATAAACTCAAAGTCCCGCGACCCCAAGTCGCGCAGCATCGCCGCTTTCACCCCCGCGCTGGTCGTCAGAGGTCCGGGAGTAAACAGCAACTTGTCTTTCATCGCAGCTCCGACGCCGCATCCCCGCGCACCAGATGCGCGCGCGTCCTTGGCGTCCGATTCGCCAGTCTATCGAGGCCTTCCCCGGAAACAAGACGGCGCGCGTCCCCGGTTCTGGAAGTGGGACCGGCGTCTCGCCGGTCGCGGCCGGCGGGACGCCGGCCCTACTTCGTCGCGCGCATCTTCCGCATCCCGCGCCACATGATCTCGAACCTCGCGCGGCCTTCACGGATTTCCTCGCTGTCCTGCAATGAACCACAGTGCGCGACACGATTACTCTTTCCCTGCCCTTCGCGATGACCCGCCAAGTCGAGAAAGCCTGCCGGCACGAGCACCGTACCAAGAGCGAACTGATGCGCGAGGCGCTCAGGGTCTATTTCGGCGCGCACGCAGCCTGCCCACTTATGCCCCCACCAGGGCGGAACTCTAAGCCATTGGCAAAGGTCGCGAGGAAATCCGCCGCGGTGAGTACCACACGCTCGATGAGTCTCCACGCTTCCCTGGCAGGTGGCCACCGCAGACCGCGCGCAACGAAGCCTTCTGCGACCTACGATTAGCTGTTGGTCTAACCTAACAACCAACCCCCGAGGCGCAAACCCTGCTTAGGGATAGCGCGCGCACACGAAAAGACGCCAAGAGGGGCACCGCCGAGTCCACCCAGCGCACATACGCTCGCGTCTATTACTGGTCTCAGATGTGACGACGATCTCGGCGGTTCTGGGTCGCTATTGTGCGCCATTCTTTTTCTGCTCGCCCCCAGTCGATCATCCAATAGTCCTCCAACTTGCCGCCCTTGTCTTCGGCCTCCTTTCTGATAGAATCGAGCCTTCGCTCGATATCGGACTCCAATCGCTTTCGATCGGTTTTGGCCCAATCGTCTACATGAAGGGGCACAATCCCTTCGGCCGCTGCTCCTTGCCGGTACGGCACACGCGCTTGATCCAGCTTGAGCAGCGACACCTCCCGATCCACGAGAGGCGCCTTAAAGTGAAGCAGCTTTAGCTCCGAGCCTTTGTCGCCAAGCTTTGCGACCGTCTCCTTCTCATGAGCACATTTGATGAAAGAAGCGGCCCGTGGCGCGAAATGTTTTTTACCTCCCCTAGAACGCTCGCGCTGGGCGCCGTTCGCAAACGCCACAACGTACTGACTCAGCTCCACCTTGTGCTTAATGAAATCCGGCAGAGTGTCCTTCGATCCTGGGTGATAAGCCGGGCATAGAACGATGTTGACGTCCCGAATCAGGTCTAAATCTCTGTCGTGCTCATCCTTGCAAACCCGCACACACAGGTTCCCAAGGCTCGATCGAAAGACCAAGGTACCACTGCCACGCCTGCGGACCCAGGGTTTCTCACGCTCCGCCAAGACCTGTTTGTGCTGAAAGTAAACTCTGATCTCCCTCCCGCGCCGGTGGACAATCGGAGCGACGTTAAAACCCTCTTGATCAAGATGGGAGCCCAGTACAATGAAACGTTCGTCCATCGGGGGGAGCGGCGACCCCTCAGACCACTTCGCATACAACCGAACAAACTCCTGCATCGCGTGAAGAGGCACACAATACTCTGGAACAACGATGATATGAGCACTACGAAGGATCTGGCTAGCGATCACATGGTCGTAAAGTTCCTTTCCCAGCCTCTTGCCTATTGCCATCCTCCGCCAGGCCTCATCGGTCTCGTATTCGGGGGAGGGGCAGTTGCCGGGGATGGCGCCTATCGCTATCAGGTCGTTTCCCTCTAGCGCCAGGTCGATCACGGCTATTCTCACTCTTGGCCTTAGAGCAGCTTTCGAGCGAAGGTCCACCCGCAGTTTCAACGGAGGATTCCGATCAGGCTGTCGGAGATACCGACCGCAATGGCGGCACGCCATCCCTGGATCGCGCTCCAGCTCTAGGTCCGGCCCCTGCGGCCTCCGGAGAGACTGTGAGAACACACATGGAGCGCACTGGTCCGAAGCCCTCAGATTGGAAACCGAAGGAATTTGGTCGAGAATTAGATGGAACTCGGTGTGGTCGCAGATACCTTCAAACCCCAGCAAGAACCGCGCCAGTTGGCCGTAATCGTGAAATCGAGCAATGCCTACCACCTCCGGGATTGCTGAAACAAAGTAATCAAACGCTATCTCACCCCTATAGTGGGCGCCCTCAATCTCTTCCACCACGGCTGCGACGTTCCTCTATGGAATGCACACTCAGGCGCACGATGGCGGCGTTGACTTCGTCCTTCAGTTCCCATGTCTCACTTAGACCCAGTTCAGAGAGCGCTTTGGGCGTTTGCGAAATCTGCTCTGGTGGCGGAGTCGCCTCCAAAACTAGGTTTGCGCGCGGAGACAAGCGGTTATGCTTGTCCGAGAGCGCATCGCCCCGAGCGTCGGCCCTCCAGCGCTCCTTCACTCGTTCAATCTCCTCCCAATACGCAAGCGATCCGCCGGCGTTCCTGAACAAGCCCTCCGCGATGCGTTGATCCGTTTCCGAAAGAGGGTCGTGGCTTGCCGCAGGCTCGCCGGGGATCCGTAGCGAAAGAACGCGCGGAGCACCATCTACCAGTGGTTCGAGTTGATAGTGTAGCTTGGCCAATTCGCGCTCAAACGATTCCCGGGCCGAGTCAGACCGCGTGTAGGTAGGCACCACGTAGTCGAAATCTCCCGTGATCTGGTAAATTCGATGCACCATTCGCGTCGCGGTAACCCCCACTTTAGCCTTAAGCTGCCCCTCTAACTCCTTCAATTGGGCGCCGCGATCTAGCTTGGAGACGCGTGCCGAACGGAGCAGAATCAAGTTCATTGCCCAGCCTGCGGACGGGCGGATCGTCACCCGGTTCGACAAAAGAGTTTGCGTGCTTGAGTTGGCCAGCACGTACGTAGTGGCCTCCAGGAGAGTAGCCGAGTTGGGCATCTACATCGGAGGGAAATTTTGGATTCTTAGGCGGAATGCCGCGGTCTTGAGCTTCCAGCAGCAATCGGCGCTGTACATCATGCCCTTTGTTGTCAAAAAAATGGCGATCGTTCCTTGCTCGCATGGCAAGTTTGAAGTCGGCTGGCAAAGCAGGGGTGTAAAAAAACTCCGACCGGCGTCGTTGGTTGTACGCATAATACGCGTTCGTTTCTCCGGAGGCTTTCCAGCGAGTCAGAACGCACTTGGTTGACGTTCGGAAGTCCCACTCGCTCAGCGTATAGAGAAGCTGGCTGAGGTCTCCTATCGAGAACACCAAGAGCTCGAGCAAGATGGACCAATCGGAAGCGCTGAGGACGGACAGCCGGCGGGGAAAAAGTTGACGAGGCTGCGAGGCGGCGGCTTTCTTAATCGTCTCGGTAAAAGCCTCGACCCGAAGGTTGACGGTCATAACGTCGGGGTAGTTCTCTAGCGCAGGTCGCGCAAAAACGAATACCTGTAATCGCCTCTCGGCTTCGTCTAGCCTCGTCATGGCATCTTCCCAACTGTAGGTCTTCCACGCGTATGAGCTTGGTCCCGGACGGAGGTTCCCGAGGTCCAAAGGCTTGAGAATTTGGCCTGAAGCCTCCAGCCCTGCACGGCTGTCCTCAGTTTCTGCGAACGGCAGAACCTCAAGGAGCCATGGGTGACGGCCGCAAACTTGATAGATCCCCAGGAGCCCGGGGTGCGACCGGAGTCTAACAACATCTTCTTCTTTTCCAGTGCAGGAAACGAACTGAATAGGGTTCGTGCTGGATTCCATTGGCTGGGATAGGGCTCGAATGGAGTTCATCTCACCTGAACCTCGCAGCGCCCTCGTAACCTAGCGGAACGGCGGACTTGGAGGCAGTTATGGAGGGACAACCCACACCGCGGTGGCAGGGATGCTGTTCTGCATGGTGGCAGCGGCTTGGACCGTCTTGGAACCTCCAAGAGACACCAGTCACGAAGAGCGAAGAAGGCGTCCGAGCAATCAGCGGCCCGTTTGCTGCAGGCTCGCTGGCGCGAAGCAAGAGAAGCTCAACGCCAAGGAGAACGAGAAGGTCACCGAGTATGCGGGAGGAGGCTGCGAGAGAGCGCTTCATGAATTCATGTGCAGAGGGGCGTTGCATTCGCGGATGAGGCACCCCCTTTGAATGGGCGCTTTTACCTTGAAGGGTCTTCGCGTGTCAAGGCGAGCAGCCGGCTGAAAGCGCCTCAAATGGCCGAGGACCCCAGGTGCGCATTGGGCAATCCGATGCAGCCTGCGCCTGCCTGCCTCCTTTCGAGCCAGAGTTTTCTAGATGGTTGACGTTTAAACGTCTTCTTAATCTCTGCGACTGGTTAAAGTCCGCACCGACGGCGTCGATCATAGCGGTGTCGGTAGAGGCAGGCACGGCGCGCAGCGCGGCTGCACGGCGCTCCCGCGCCCGCTTCGGCCCTCCACCTTGGCAGCCGGAACGTGGCTTTACAGAGAGTATCAGTATTGCTACTTTTTGTAATGCACGATGCGAGGCTTGGCGAATGCGCATTGAAGCTGGACCATCCCGGTCTGAGGAGCGGCCGATCGCCGGCGCGCGGCAGGCGCAGAGCCTCGGGCTGCGGCTGGGGCGCGACGTGGCGGATGCTGGCCGACGATTTCGATCCGGTGCCGGTTATCGGCCTGCTGCGCATCGGCTTCGGCGTCTCGATCCTCACCGTCATCGGACTGATCGTCCAATCCTTCTGGTCCAACCCTGAACAAGCGGGCCTCGCCCTGCCCTACGAGGTGCTCGAGCTGGCCGCCCTGATGCTGGCCGGCGGGCTGAGTCTGCGGGCGGAATTCGCCCGCCATTGGCGGCCCGCAACCCTGTGCTTTTGCCTGTTCGTGGTCGGCGTCGGCACGTGCAGCTACGCGAGGCTCGGACAGCAGGTCCCGGTGTTCGTGACGATCCTGGTGGTTCTGACCGCCACCTGCGCGCTGGTGCCGTGGGAGCTGGAATGGCAGGCCGCTGCAATCATGGGATTGCTGGTTGCCGCGGTGGCGGACACGATGCTGGTGCGGCCGCATACTCCCTACATCGCGGAGCTGTGGCTCGCGGTGCTGACCAGCTCGGTGCTCACCCTGGCCGGCAACAAGCAGTGGGCGCGATGGCGCATCGCGGTGTCCGAGAACAATCGCAAGCTGCGCGAGAGCGAGGCCCGCCAGCGCAAGCTGCTCGACGCCAACATGGACCCGGTTTCGCTGATCGGGCTCTCCGACCATCGCTACATCTACGTCAACGACGCGTTCCTCCAGCGCGGCTTCACGCTCAAGCAGGTGCTGGGACGATCGATCGAGGAGCTCGATGTGACCGACGCCGCCAGCCTGTCAGCCTTCGAAGCCGAGCTCAGAAAGAGCGGCTTCGTGCGCAATCATGAAGGCAACGTCAGGATGCCGGACGGCCGCCTCGTGCCACATCTGATCTCCTCGGTGCTGGTGGATCTGGACGGCGAGCCCTGCGCGCTCAGCTTCTCGCGCGACATCACGGAGTTGAAGCAGATCCAGGACAACCTGATCGCCGCGCAGAAGCAGCTCAAGCAGAGCGAGACCAAGCTGCGCAAGATCTTCGACGCCTGTCCCGACGCAATTTGCATCAACCGGCTGCGCGATGGCCGCTACATCGACGTCAGCCCAAAGTTCCCATCGATCGGCTATTCACGCGAGCAGGTCCTGACCACGCCCGGGCTGCTCGCCAATCTCTGGACCGACCATCAGCAGTTCTACAAGTTCGCCGGAGAGCTGCTGGATCACGGCTCCGTGGAGAACCTGGAAGTCGACCTCAAGACCGCGCAAGGCCGGCAGGTCTCGTGCCTGATGTCCGGCGCGATCATCGAGCTGGACGGCGAACCCTGCGTGGTCACCTTCACCAGCGACATCAGCGAGCTCAAGCGCACGCAACACGAATTGATCGCGGCGCGCGAAGCCGCCCTGGCCGCCTCGCGCGCCAAGTCCGAATTCCTCTCCAGCATGTCGCACGAGATTCGCACGCCGATGAACGCGATTCTGGGCATGGCCGACCTGCTCGCCGAGAGCGAGCTCACGGCCGAGCAGCGCCGCTTCACCACCACCATGACCAGCAACGGCAACGCGCTGTTGAATTTGATCAACGGCATCCTCGATCTGGCGAAAATCGAAAGCGGGCGCCTGAATCTGGAGCAGGCCGACTTCGACCTCGAGGAACTGGTCGAGCACGTGGCCGAAACGCTCAGCACTCGCGCCCATGAAAAAGGGCTGGAGCTGACCACCCGGATCGCAGCCGGGGTGCCCTTGCGCCTGATCGGCGATACGCTGCGCCTGCGCCAAGTCCTGATCAATCTGGTCGGCAACGCGATCAAGTTCACCGAGCAGGGCGAGGTTGCGGTCACGGTCGAAAACGAGCCGGGCCACAACGGCGACGTTTACCTGCGCTTCGATGTGCGCGACACCGGCATCGGCATCGCGGCCGAGAAAGTGGATCAGATCTTCGAGAGCTTCACGCAGGCCGACTCCTCGACCACGCGCCGCTATGGCGGCAGCGGGCTGGGACTCACGATCGCCTCGCGGCTGGTGCAACTGATGGGCGGGCGAATCTGGGCAACCAGCGAGCGCGGCAAGGGCAGCACCTTCCATTTCGTGGCGCGGCTGCGCGCCGCGGAGGGCCCGGCTGCCAGCGACGAAGGAGCTGCCGATCTAGAGGGCGCGCGAATTCTAGTGGCCGACGACAACCCGACCTGCCGCGAGATTCTGGCCGAAATGCTGGCCGCGCAGGGGGCGCAGGTCGGCCAGGCCGCCGGCGGGTGCGAAGCGCTCGCGCAAGTCGAGCGCGCCCGCGCTGACGGAAATCCCTACCAATTGATTTTACTCGATTGCCGGATGCCCGAGCTCGACGGCTTCCAGGTCGCCCGGCAGTTGCGGCGCGACAACGGCCCCGCGGTCATCCTGATGTCCGGTTCCGAAGAGGTCAATCAGGCGCTCGCCGCCACCCGCGAGCTTGGCGCCGACACCGGCTACATCTGCAAGCCGCTCAAACGCGCCGAGGTCTTGAGCGCGGCGGCGATCGCGATGGGCCGGAAAACCGAGCTGCCGCGGCCGGCGCCCAACGGCTCGGCCCACAGCGCCGCCCGGCCGCTTAGGATTCTGCTCGCCGAAGACTCTCCCGACAATCGCCAGCTAATCGAGGCCTATCTCAAGCATCTGCCCTACGCGCTGGATATCGCGGAGAACGGCCAGGTCGCGGTCACCAAGTTCATGCGCACCAGATACGATTTGGTCCTGATGGACGTGCAGATGCCGGTGATGGACGGCTATACCGCGGTGCGCAAGATCCGGGAATGGGAGCGCGGGCAAAACCGCACGCCGACCCCGATCGCGGCGCTGACGGCGTCGGCCCTCGACGAAGACATCTGCAACAGCTTCGACGCCGGATGCACGGCGCACCTGAGCAAGCCGATCAAGAAGTCGGCGCTGCTCAGCGCGATCGCCGATCTAACCAGCGCGCCGGCCCCCGCTCCCGAGGCCAGCGGCGCGAACCCGGTAGTCGAGGCTGATCCCGAACTGGCGGAGCTGGTCCCGGGTTTTCTAGCGCGCAAGCGCGAAGACGTGGGCGCTCTGACGACCGCGGTCACCGATCTGGACTTTAAGGAACTGCGCGCGATCGGCCATCGGATCAAGGGCGAGGGCGCCGGTTTCGGCTTCGAGGCGATCAGCGAAATCGGCCGGGCGCTGGAGGAAGCCGCGCGCGCGCAAGACGCCGCCGCGGCCCGCCATCTAGTACGCACGCTCGCCGAATACCTCGACAAGGTCGAAGTCCGCCCAGCCGCCAACGGCAACGGCCATCCGCATCAGTAGTTCGTTCGCGCCCTCTTCAACACGACGCGTTTGTCCACTCCGAAGTAGGGCCGGCGTCCCGCCGGCCGCGACCGGCGAGACGCCGGTCCTACTTCCAGAAGCAGGCAAGGATGCATGCTGCCAGGGCAAATCGAAACCTTCACCAACCCCACCCAACTCAGCAATCCCGGCCACGAATTCGCGGCGGTCTAGTTGCTATAGTCGCGAGCGTGAAGCCGGTAACCGAAGCGGATTACCGCAGGCGTATCGCGCGGGTCATTGCGGCGCTCTCCGCCGATCCGGTTGCGCCGCGGCGGCTGGACGAGCTCGCCCGGATCGCCTGCTTCTCGCGCTTTCACTTCCATCGGATTTTCCGCGCGATGACCGGCGAGAGCGTGATCGAGGCCGCGCGCCGGCTGCGGCTGGGACGCGCGGCCCATCTGCTCGCCACCACCGATTCGCCCGTCACCGACATCGCGATGGACGTGGGCTATGAGAGCGTCCAGACCTTCTCGCGCGCCTTCAGTGCCCTCACGAGCGTGGCGCCGCGCGCGTTCCGATCCCGGCATATGCGTTTCGATCAGTTGGTCAAAGGGCCCAGGCCAAGTTATCCGGGCCAAGGAGGAAAAAAGATGCAAGTCGAAATGATCGAACGCGCCGGCGTGGTCGCCCATGTGATCCGCCATCGGGGACCGATGACGAAAGTGGGCGACACCTACGCCAAGCTATGGCAATGGCAGCTCCGGCACGGCCTGGCCGGAACCACCAACGAAGCGATCGGGATTTTCTACGGCGAAGGCGGCGACGACTTCCGCTACTTCGCAGGCGTGATCTATCCCACCGCGGTCAAGGCGGAGGGCGAGGTCGAGCTTCACGAAGTGCCGGGCGGCAGGTACGCGAGCTATCGCCTGACCGGTCCCTACGATCTGATTCATCCGGCCTTCGAGCGGCTGTATGGCGAATGGCTGCCGTCCAGCGGCTGCGTGCCCGACGATCGCCCGGCGCTGGAGATCTATCGCAACAATCCGTACTCGACTCCGGCCAACGAGCTGATCACGGACCTGCTGATTCCGGTCCGCTGACGCGATCGTCACGGCGGCGAAGCGTGAACCAGCGGCGCGAGCGGGATCGTCACGCCGGCGTATAGCGCGCGGCGCGGGCTGTACTGCGGCGAGAACACACCGATCCCGGTGCCGTTGCGAATCAGGTAGCTGCGGTCGAAGAGGTTGATAATCGCAACGCGAGCCTGCACTTCGCCGATCCGCGGCGCGCGAAACGATCGCATCACACCGGCGTTGAATTGCAGGCTCGGCGGCAACTCGCCCGAATTAGCGAAGCCGCGCCGATAGCCACTGCCCCACAGGCCGTCCAGGGCGAGCAGGAATCCGCCCAGCCGGTAGCCCACGCCGCTCGAGGCGGTGAACATCTGGTTGTCGTCGAGCGTGATGTAGTGCTTCGCGACATAGGCGAGCTCGGGCGCGCTGTCCGCCAGAAACTGTCCGACCGTGATGTTGGTGGCTTGCAGGACCGCGTAGGAGAAATTGAAGTACGCCGACAGCATCCCGCGCTGCCAGGCCAGGCTGAAGTCCGATCCCCATCCGCGGCTGGATTGGTAGCTGAGCGGCGCGAAGACCAGCGACCCTGCAAGCTGCGCCAGATCGAGCTGGTCATGCCCCAGCTTGAAGAACCCGTCGAGCCCCGCGTCCAGACCGTCGAGCAATCGCCGGCGGATTCCGAGATCGAAGTAGTCGTCGCGCTCGGCCGGAATACGATCGTTGCCGTTTGAGGTGGTGGCGGCGTTGGTGGTGTTCTCGAATTTCCGCACGGTCTCCAGCGCGATCGACTCGAACGGCGGCACTTTGAAATAATGGGCGTAGCCGCCGTAAAGCGTGGTGCCGGGCTCCAGCTCGTATTCGAATCCGATTCGCGGGCTGAGCTGATTCTGGGTCACGAACGCCGCCATCCAGTCCCATCGCGCGCCGACATTGATCGTCAGCCCGTCGAGCGGACGCCATTCGTCCTGCAGGTAGAAGCCCATCAACCATGCGATCTGATGATTGTCGTCCACCACCTCGAACGGAATCGTGCTGGTTTGGATGCCGTCCTGGGCCGGGAACACGCTCGCATGGTCGTCGATCTCGATCGTCTCGCCGCTCAGGTAGAATCCGCCGTGTAGCGAGTTGTGCGAATCGAGCGCGTAGCTGGTGTCTTCCTGGAGCCCGTTGATTAAGCCGCTATGGAAGATTTTCGCCGCCACGCCGTTGTAGATCAGGTCGCCGATCGGATCGGGATCGTATTCGAGGGTGTAATAGCGGGTGAATGCGGCAAACTGGTACTTGATCCGGTCGCCGGCGGCGCCCTCCATCGACACGATCGCGTAATGGTTCTGCTCGGTCTCGGTCTCCTTCACGATCGCGGAAGGATAATCGCTCACGCCTTCGAGCTGGTATTGCGGCGTGAGTCCCGGCTCGGGCGGAATCTGGAAGTAGTTCACCGCCGTTCCAGAGATCAGCGAGAGCCGCGTTTGCGGACCGATCAGATATGAAAGATACGCGAATCCCTGACCCTGGTTGGTGCTGTCGTGGCGCGGATCGGGACTGGGCGTGGGCGATTGAAGGCCGAGATCGTCCTGCAGGTAGTATCCGCTCAGGTAGTAACTGAGCCGTCCCACGCATCCGCTGAGCGTAAGACTGGGCTGGAGCGTGCCGCGCTGGCCGCCGTAAAGCTCCGCGCTGCCGCCTCCGTCGATACATCCGTCCCTGGTGCGGATGTCGATGATACCCTCATTGCGGAAGCCGAATTGGGCCGGCAGCACACCGGTCAGCAACGTGACGCTGCGGGCAAAGCGCGCGCTAAAGATCTCGCCGAAGCTCGAGACCGCCTCCGGCAGGAATACGCCGTTGATCCGATACTGGATGCCGCCGCCGTTCTCGCCGTGAATATGAATCTGCTCCTGGCCCTGTCCGTAAGCGTCCTGGCTGACGCCTGGCGCCTGCACCAGCACGCGGCTGAGGTCGGTGTTCTCGCCCTCCGGCAACCGTGTGATCGCTTGCTGGTCGAAGCGATAGGCCGTGCTGCCGGTTTCGGGTGAGAGCGCGTTGCGCGCCTGATCGAGCCGCGCCGCCATCATTTTGAGCGTGAGCGGACGCTCCGCCTCCATCGCAAGCACGATGGGCTTGGGCGGCTTGGCTGAAGTGAGAACGACAGACTGCGACCGAGCGCTTGAAGTCCGGCTTTTCAACCTTGATCAGAAAAGTCCCGAACGCGGCGGCATCGAGCGTGAACCCGCCGCGCGTATCGGTCCTGGTCCGCGCCACAACGGCGCCACTGCTTTCGAGGGTAACGGTCGCATCCGCGATGGGCCGCCCCAACGCATCCTTGACGGTCCCGGTTATGCGGGCCGCGACCGGAGAGCCAGCGGCACTCGCTGCGATTGTCTCGGCGCACAGGATCGTCGCCGCGACGATCATAATGATGACGACCGGGAACCGAGCGCGTGCCATCGATGAAGACTGGACCGCCGCGCGTCGATCGATCAAGCAACGGTGGCGCGATTCCCGAGCGTCGTGATATATGAATAAACAATTCCGTGGGAGATACCACCAATGAGTGAATGGAAGAAGCCGGAGTTTGTGGAAGTCCGCATGGACGCGGAAATCAATTGCTACTGCTCGGTGCTCGACGACATGGCGGCCGCCAAGCTGCCGCGCAAGCCGCAAGCGGGAATCGAGCGCGACGCAACCCCAGACGCGCGCAACTCGTCCTGACCTTCTCAAGCCTGTGCGGGTCCGGGTGCTCGGCTCCGCGGCCGGCGGCAGTTTCCCCCAATGGAACTGCAACTGCGAGAACTGCGCGGGAGTCAGAGCGGGAACGCTCCGCGCCAAGCCCCGCACCCAGTCCACGATCGCAATCAGCGCCGGCGGCGCGCGCTGGTGCCTGCTAAACGCCAGCCCCGACCTCGGCGGTCAGATCGCCTCGTTCCCGCGGTTGGCGGCGCGCGACACCAGCCGCGGTATTTCGCGCGGCAGCTCAATCGACGCCGTGCTCCTGACTGACGCGGAAATCGATCACATCGCCGGCTTGCTCTCGCTGCGCGAGACGGGGCCGCTTCATCTGTATTGCACCGCCGCGGTCTTCGAGTGGGTATTCAAATCCAATCCGATTTTCGCGGCGCTCGTCCAGCCCGGGAAATTCACCTGGAGTCCGGTGCAAGATCGGCAGACAGTTCGTCAGGCCGTGCCGATCGCTCACGTCGATGGCGCTGAAACCGGCCTCAAGTACCAAGCCTACCCGGTTGCGGGCAAAGTGCCGGTGTATGCGCGACCGGCGACTTGCGACGGTTCAAATCTCGCCTACCGGATCGTCGAAACCGCGACCGGCGCGTCATTGTTCTATGTTCCAGTAATCAGGGAATTGGACGACGAAATCATCGCCGCGATCTCCGGATGCGATTGCGTCCTCTTTGACGGAAGCTTCTGGTCGGAAACCGAGATGGAATCGCGCGGCGCGGGAACCAGAACCGCTTCCACGATGGGTCATCTGCCGATCGGCGGGTGCGACGGAAGCCTGGCCAGGCTCGGCGCTCTGGGCGCGATCAGAAAAATCTATACCCACATCAACAATACCAATCCGATCCTGAACGAGGACTCGCCGGAACGCCACGCCGTCATCGCCGCCGGATGGCAGGTCGCGGAAGACGGGATGGAACTGGAGCTGTGAGCGCACCCGGGAGAATCAATCCGGATCCGCCGAGTGGACTGCCCGCCGACAGTCCCGCGCAATTCATCGCCCGCCTGCGCGCGATCGGCGCGGCCGCCTACCACGACCAGCATCCGTTTCACTTGTTGATGCACGAGGGCAAGCTCAGCCAGCGCCAGCTTCAAGCCTGGATCGAGAATCGCTTCTACTACCAGTTGATGATCCCCAAGAAGGACGCGGTGATTCTCGCCAAGGCCGGCGACCCGGAGTTTCGCCGCAACTGGGTGACGCGAATCATCGATCACGACGGGACGGCCGAGCGCGAGGGCGGCATCGACAAATGGCTCCGGCTGGCCGAGGCGGCGCGGCTGGATCGCAACGAAGTGCTGAGCCTGCGCTGGGTGCTGCCCGGCGCGCGCTTCGCCGTCGACGCTTACCTGAATCTGGTCGAGTCGAGCGCGCTGGTAGATGCGGTCGCGTCATCGCTGACCGAGCTGTTCGCACCCACTCTGATGGCGAACCGGGTAGCCGTTTTGGAAACCTTGTATCCGTGGCTCGACCGCGGCGGCCTGGACTATTTCCGCGGCCGGCTGGTCGAGGCACCGCGCGATTCGGAATACGGCTTGAGCTACGTGGTCGCACATTGCACCACCCGCGAAATGCAGGATCGCGCCGCAGCCGCATTGACTACCAAGTGCTATATACTCTGGAGCCTGCTCGACGCTATCTATTTCGCGTGGGTTTCACCCGGATGGCTGCCGCCGTTGTGGGGCGACCGTGAATAGCGAATCGCCCTGGAAGCCGCGGCTCTCCGCCAGGGCGCGCCTGAAGTTCGACCAGGTCGCCGGACAGGAGATGCTGCTGTTTCCGGAAGCCGCGCTCATGCTCAATGAAACCGCCGCCGCGATCGTGCGCCTGTGTAACGGCGAGCGGCCCGTGGCTGCGATCGTCGCGGAAGTCGCGCGTGAGTTCCGCCCGCGTGATCCCGCCGCGATCGCGGCCGAAGTGAGCGCTTTTCTCGACCGCGTGCGCGCGCGGGGTTTGCTGGAATGATCGTGCCCCGGCCCTACACGTTGGTCGCCGAGTTGACCTACCGATGTCCGCTGCGATGTCTGTACTGCTCGAATCCCGTGGATTTCGAGCGTGCGCGCAGCGAGCTTTCGACCGAACAATGGCGGCGCACGTTTTCGCAGGCTGCCGAGCTCGGCGTCGTCCAACTCCATCTTTCGGGCGGCGAGCCGGTCTTGCGCCCCGATCTCCCGGCGCTGGTTCGCCATGCGCGCGCGCTCGATCTCTACACCAACCTCATTACCAGTGCGACGCTGCTGGACGAAGACAAGTTATTGAAGCTACGCGATTACGGCCTCGACCATGTTCAACTGAGTATGCAAGATAGCGAGCCGGATAGCGCCGAGTTGGTAGCCGGCGTGAGGTCGCACCAGCGCAAAATTGACACTGCACGGCTGGTGACGAAGCTGGCGATTCCGCTCACCCTCAATGTCGTGCTGCATCGCCTCAATATCGGCCACGTGCAGGAACTGATTGGGATGGCCGCGGAGCTTGGCGCGCAGCGGCTGGAGCTCGCGAATACCCAGTTTTATGGATGGGCGCTGGAGAACCGGCGCATCCTGATGCCGACGCTCGACCAGTACGATCGGGCCGAGCAAGTCGTGCTCGAAGCGATCTGCCGCTATCGCGGCGGGATGGAGATCGCGTTCGTGCGCAACGACTACCTCTCCGGCGGGCCCAAGCCCTGCATGGGCGGATGGGGCCGCAGCTATATGTGTATCGATCCGGTTGGGAAGGTGATGCCCTGTCACGCCGCGCAGGTTATCCCCGCCCTTGACTTCGAGAGCGTGAAGGATTCGCCGCTCGACCGCATCTGGCGCGAATCGCCAGCGATGAACGCCTTTCGTGGCGACGATTGGATGGTCGAGCCGTGCCGCGGATGCCCGCGCAAGACGATCGATTTCGGCGGGTGCCGCTGCCAGGCGTTCCTGCTCACCGGCGACGCCGCGCAGGCCGACCCGATCTGCCGGCTCTCAGCACATCACGCGGTGGTGCAGGCGGCCCGAACCGGCTCGGCTGACGACACCGCCCTACTCTATCGTGACGCGCGCAACAGCCGCCGGCTTCAGGTTGCGGCCTCAGCGGCTAAATCGAGCGCCGGTGGCTGATCCACTCGCAGCTCCAGCGCCAGCCGCTGCGCGAGCAGAATACCCAGAAACATCAGCGGGTTGGCGAGTATGAAGATCGGGAAGACGCCAAGTTGCAGAGCGCATTCGAAGGCGTAAAGATTGTCCGGATCAGACAGATAGTATTCAAACGCGCCGCGCATCACCGTCCCCTCAACGAGCGCGGCTATGAACACGCCCGCTGCGCCGAAGTCCAGATGCCATAGCGCCCAGTCCAGGAGCGCGGGAGTGAAGGTAATCTCGGCGAGCCCGGGGAAGAGCGCGTCGTTGATCGCCAGCGTGCCATAGTCGTAGGGCTTGTTTGGAAAGAGCGCGCGCGGAGCGAACTCCCACAGCGTGCTGAGCATCGCACCGCCGTAGCGGGGTCCAATTTCGGACGCGCGCGACACGTAAAAGACGGTGTTCGGAAAGAAGTCGAGATAGGACATCGCGCGATACAGGGCCGCGTCGTCGCGGGTTACGTACCCGGTTTGGCCGCTCTGCACGACCAACACCGCGACCAGCGCTCCCAGGCCGCAACTGCCGATGAGGGCGAGCCGCAGCGCCGAAACCCTCGCGACGCGGAAATGGTAGTACGCCACCGAGAGAATCAACACCGCTGCCATTTGCTCCTTGCAGCCGCTGAACCAGGCCACCGCCTCGAACGCCAGCGCTACCAGCGTGGCGCCGACGGCAGCCGGTCTCACCGTCCAGAGCAGATAGGCGAGCGCGAAGACGGTGAGATACTGGGCGAGCAGGAAAAATGGACCGGCCCCGGTACGATAAAACTGATAGGCGTAGCGTGGGCTGGTGAGCCATAGCGTATAGCCGCCACCGAAGACCGCCAGCCCGGCGAACGCTGCCAGGGCCGCCGCCGCGGCGAGTCCGAATCGCGCGCGGCCAAATCGCATCAGCCCAACCGGGCTGGTGGTCAGCCCCAGCGCGCGCATCACCCATCCAAACGCCCGCAGGGGTATCGTGGTGCGGATCGCGAACGGCAACGCAATACCGACCGCTTCCAGCGCGCAGATTAGGAACGTGCGTTTAAGATCGGCTTGGTCGAAGAGGCTGTCAGACTGCGCTGAGTTGGCCCAGTAGGAAACCAGCTCCTTGACGCCGAAGCTGGATAGCGCAAGGAAGGTGAGCGGATTGAGCAGGGAACCATAGCGCCACCAGCCCAGCAGCGCGGCGCCCACCGCAGCTAAGATCAGGAGTTTAAGTTCGATCCTCAGAACCTATGCGAACAGATTGCCGGAGCGCGGCGCGGTTCGCGATCGCTGCCGTGCGGCGATCAGTGGAAAAGTGAAACCGGCCCATCGCCTCGTAGCCGGTTGCTCAAGACGGAATCATCCAACACCGGGCGGTGCTTCGCAAGTGCGATCGCGGGCCGCTCTTCAGTGCGGGGATGCAATCGCGCGTGGGCGCTACGTGCCGATGCCGATCAGCTCGGCAGACGCCGATAGATGCTTGGGATCGTCGGTCGTTACGGTGAGTTCGGCGCTGTCATGTCCGCTCACAGTCGGCGCGAACTGCACGACGATCTTGAGCGATTTGTCATGACTGATTGCGAAGCCGCCGGAGCCGCTGACGACGCTGAACGGTCCGCCCGCAAGCCCGCTCGAACTGACATTGCCATGCAACACGCCGCGCCCGGTGTTCCTTAGGACGAGGGTCTTGTTGCGGGTCTCCCCAACCTTCAGGCTGCCGAAGTTGAACTTTTTCGCCAACCGGTAAACGCCGGCCAAACCGCTACCCGATACGGACACGTCCACGAACGGCGCGTTCGGATCGCTGCTCGAAACCGCGACCGTCCCCTTAAAGGACCCTGGCAGCGTCGGCGCGAAATCGACCTCAACGGTCGTTTTCTGCTTATGAGTCAGCGTGAACGAACCTGCACCTGAGCCGCTGAAGGGCCGGGCAAGACCGCTCAAGTCTACGCTTCCGTTCAGCGTGCCCTTGCCGATGTTCTTGATCACCAGCTTCAGATTGGACGAGCCCGTGTCGATCCCCCTGGGCCTGAACTTGAGTGACCCCGTCGAGATGACCAGTGTTCCACCAGCCATCGCCTGAATCGGAGTGGGCGTGGGCGTTGCTACTTGCGTGGCGGTTGCAGCCGGCGTCGGCGTCGCGGTCGACGTTGGAGTTAGTGTCGGGGTCGGAGTTGGCACCGGTGTCGGTGCCGGCGTTGGCATCGGGCTCGGTTTCGGCGTTGGTGTTGGCCTCGGGCTCGCAGTCGGCGCCGGAGTCGGTGTTGGCGATACGATCGGGGTCGGGGTCGGCCTCGGCGGAGCCAGCGCCAGTTGATAGCCGATACTATCGCCGGCCATGGTGGCCGTGGTGCTCTGATCGCCGGTTGCTGTGCCCGACGCGGGAATCAACGCGAATTCGTTAGAAACGTCGGGGCCGCCCTCAGTGCTGCCGTATTGGAATGCCTCCAAATATCCGGCCAGCCTCGCGAACTGGGCACCCCCCGTTATCCCGAAGACCAACACACTGAGACTATTGTTGGCCATAGTGGTAATCGACGGCGCCGTCAGCGTAGTGCTGTCCGAGCCGCATTGCGGGAACGAGCCAATTTCGATCGGGGCGAAGGAGTTAATGTCATTGAACGAAACGATTCCGCCCGAGCCGGTGAAAACCTGGCTGAAATTCCACGTGTAAGTGCTCGCGGAGGTGTCGGTTGGGCCGGCAAACTTGTAGGCCAGCGACATCTGAAGATCGGTCGGACAGGAGTCATTACGCAACGGCGTCCAGCCGGGTGGAACAGTGATTGTCGCCGCGGTCGCATTGGCGCCGTTGAAACTCTGAATCGCGACCGACGCCAGCAGGAACTGGCCTTGAGTGACTGTCGGAGGGGGCGCGAGCGTCAGCATCGAACTTCCGCTGGCAGTTGTGTCACCGAATGATGCATCGAAGGCGGAGGGGACCACTGCGGTCGTAGTTGGTGCCGGGCTCGCAACCGGTGTCGGCGATGCGGTCGGCGTCGGGGTCGGGGTCGCTGTTGGCGTGGGCGTGGGCGTCGGGATCGCTGTTGGCGTTGGCGTTGACGTCAGGGTCGGCGTCGCTGTTGGTGTCGGCGTTGGCGTTGACGTCGGGGTCGGCGTCGCTGTTGGTGTCGGCGTTGGCGTTGACGTCGGGGTCGGCGTCGCTGTTGGTGTCGGTGTCGGCGTTGGCGTTGGGGTCGGTGTCGGCGTGGGCGTGGGCGTCGGTGTCGGCGTTGGCGTCGGTGTCGGTGTTGGTGATGGTGATGGTGTCGGGGTTGGGGTTGAAGTCGGAGTCGGACTCGGAGTCGAGGTCGGCGACGGTGTTGGTGTTGGTGTGGGCGTTGGCGTTGGCGTCGGGGTCGGGGTCGGTGTTGGTGTCGGAGTCGGGGTCGGCGTTGGTGTTGGTGTTGGTGTTGGTGTTGGTGTTGGTGTTGGTGTTGGCGTTGGCGTTGGCGTCGGCGTCGGTGTCGGTGTTGGCGTCGGCGTTGGCGTCGGCGTTGGTGTTGGAGTCGGCGTCGGCGATGCGGTCGGCGTCGGCGATGCGGTCGGCGTCGGGCTCGGAGTCGGGGTTGGGGTTGGCGGAGCCAGCGCGAGTTGATAGCCGATACTATCGCCGGCCGCGGTCGCCGTGGTGCTCTGATCGCCGGTTGCTGTGCCCGACGCGGGAATCAACGCGAATTCGTTGGAGACGTCGGGGCCGCCCTCAGTGCTGCCGTATTGGAATGCCTCCAGGTATCCAGCCAGTCTCGCGAACTGGGCACCCCCCGTTATCCCGAATACCAACACGTTGAGACTATTGTCGGCCATAGTGGTAATCGACGGCGCCGTCAGCGTGGTGCTGCTCGAGCCGCACTGCGGCGACGAGTCGATTTCGATCGGAGCGGAGGTGTTGATGTCATTAAACGAGACGATTCCGCCCGAGCCGGTGAAGACCTGGCTGAAATTCCACGTATAGGTGCTCGCGGAGGTGTCGGTTGGGCCGGCAAACTTGTAGGCCAGCGACATCTGAAGATCGGTCGGACAGGAGTCATTGCGCAACGGCGTCCATCCGGGCGGAACAGTGATTGTCGCCGCGGTGGCATCGGCGCCGTTGAAGCTCTGAATCGCGATCGAAGCCAGCAGGAACTGGCCCTGAGTCACCGTCGGAGGGGGCGCAAGTGTCAGCGCCGAACTTCCGCTCGCAGTCGTGTCACCGAAAGATGCGTCAAAGGCCGCCGGGACCGCGGTCGGGGTAGGATCGGGAGCCGGAAGCGGTCCGTACACCGTCAACTGCTGGACTCCGGGAACATAGACTTTGCTGTTCGCAACCGTGGGCACCGTGAACTTCACCGCGATTCCCGCAAGGTCGCGTGCTCCCGACTGGTCGCTGGCAGTAGAGCTGCTTGGAGAGATCGTTCGCGTCGAAGGCGCAGAGCACCGCCGGCGCGTCGCTGAGTTGGCCGCCATTGTCGAGCACCCAAAGGATTCCGTTCATCGAGCCGTTGGCCGAGATCACCGGCGAGGCGCCCGGGAAGCCGATGACCCGCGCGCTTTGCGAGGTCGGCGAGTTGGAAAGCTGGCCGCCGCTCAATCCAAATGCCTTGACCGCGTCGCTCGGGGCAGAAAAGTAAACGTTGCCCTGCCAGTAGGCCGCGCTGCCAAAGAGCGGTCCGACCACGCCCGTCAGGTTCTGCACGATTTGGCTGTTATCGTTGGCTTGAAATCCGCCCAGGTTGTCGCGATTCAGCACGTAGATGGCGCCGGTCTTGTCGCCGACGATCATCAGGTGTGCGGGTCCCGTACTCTGGTCGGGCAACAGCATGGGCCCCGCCGTGCCGAAGTCCAGGTCGAAATCGTCGAGCGTCTGCTGGTTAAACGGTGTAAACGAGTCGAGCGCCGAGAGCGTGAAGCCGGGACTTGGCGCGTTGCTCACAAGCTGGAGCCTGAGCGCGCTGTCGCCGTTGTCGTTGCCGACATCGAAGGTGCCGTTGCCCACAGCCGCAAAGATGTTGCCGGCCGAATCGGCCGCCGGCCCATTGCCGGTCTCCCAGATTCCTCCCAGGGTGCCGTTGGGAGTGCTGTTGTAGGCCGCGATTTGTGCGAGCGTCGCCGCGTTGTAGGCGAGGATCCAGCCGTGGTAGGCACCGAGATCGCAGTACGAGGCAAACGCAATGTAGATCACGCCGTCGTTGAGCAGCAGCGCCGCGCGTTGATTTGCGACCAGGGGATCCCACAGCACATTGCCGTCGCCGTCGTTGGGTGCGGCGGAGCCCGGCGCCGAAGCCTGGATCAGGACCGGCCCGCCGAACTTTTCTGCTCCGGTCGCGAGGTCCAACGCATGCAGCCGCTGCGCCCATCCACCGTTCTCCTTGGTCTTGGCCACGACGTAGAGCGTGCCGGTTGCAGGATCGATCACCGGCGTGCTGGTGATTCCGATCTCGGGAACGATGACCGCGCAATTGTTGGCGTCGGTGAAGGGCACCGTGGTGACGCCGTTGGCGGGATTGGTGAAGCTCACCTGCCACAGCGGGGCGCCCGGCGCGTCCGCGTCGAGCGCGTAGACGCTGTCGTGCTCAGTGGCGACGTAGACCACGTTGTGCACGCCCTGGCCCGGAATGGTGACGTTCGGAACGTAAAGCGGCTCGGCATACACGTAACCGTCCACGCCGTAAGCGAATAGCCTGCCGAAGCTGTTGGGGTTGACGTTGGCGGGCGAGAGCGTGGGCTCGAACAGATTCTGGCCGGTGCGGGCGTTGTCGTTATGGTAGGTGAATGTTCCCTGGTAGCCGGTTGGCGTGGCTTGCGGCTGAGCTGCATCCGCGACGGCAACCTGATCGCGCGATCGGGCCAGAATCGAAATCGAGTGCCCCGCCGGTATCACGGCGACGATCCATATGATCGCCGCGACTACCAGGCAGCATACGGCGCGTCTTAACACTTGAGGTTATCCACAGACGCTGTATGTCGAGGCAAGAGTGATTCACGAAATCTATCCGCCTAGGCGCGTCACTCTCAAGCAAGCTGGCTGCGGAAGGGCAAGATCGGTCCACACCCGGCGGAATCTATCCACAAAGGGTCAGCCCAATCAGGCGAGATTGCGGGGCAATTGGAGCGAATCAGAGCGAACGCAGCAGCTTGGCCGTCAGAAGCCATCGCAGCACGCAGCGCGGGGCGTCCTCTCCGAGTTCGGCCTCGATACAGGCCGCCCCGCCCTTTTTGAAATCCACATAGAGCCGCCTTTCCAGGCCGGTCAGCAGCAGGGAGGCCAACTCGCTCAGACAGGGTTGATGTCCCACCAGCATCACCGCCTTGAGCCGCGCGTGCGAACGCAGAGCCTGCGTCGCCGTTTTAACGTCAGCCGCCGGGCTCAACTCCGCCATCACCTCGACCTTCGCGCGGTCGAGTCCCTGCGCCAGAATCTCGGCGGTCTCGCGCGCACGGCGCAGCGGACTGGTGAGGATCAGATTGGGGCGGACCTTCAGCTTGCGCAGCCCCTGGGTGGCGCGGATCATCTTCGCCGTTCCGGCTTCGGTCAGCGCGCGATCATCGTCGCCGGCGTCGGCGTGATCCTCGGCGATCGCATGGCGCACCAGATAAAGCTCCATAGGCAGAGATTCTTGCTCATGACGCCGGGGCCTGCAAACCGCGAGCGCCCGGCTGGAGTGGCACGGTCGCACGGCAGCCACAGATCCGGACCGGCCCGGACCCGCCCGGAGGGGCTTGAAAGGGACCGCGCAAGATAACAAAATGTATAGAAAGATGACTATCACATACCAGAGCGGCGGTGCGGCGAGGGCGGGCAGGTCCGCGAAAAGGGGACCAGGCGTGGCGGCCAGAGTTCCATGGGATAGCGCGCGCCAGCAGGCGACGGATACGCTGCGGGCTCTGGTCAGGCTCGACACTACCAATCCACCGGGCAACGAGCGGATCGCAACCGAGTATCTGTCAGGCGAGCTGGGCCGGCACGGAATCGGCTCGGTGGTGCTGGAAAGCCGGCCGACCCGCGCCAACCTGGTCGCGCGGCTTGCGGGCCGCGACTCGAACCGGGCGCCGCTGATGGTCTCGGCGCACACTGACGTCGTACCGGTCGAGCCGGGATGGACCCGGCCACCATTTGGCGGCGAAATCGCGGATGGCTGCGTGTGGGGGCGTGGCGCGCTCGACATGAAGTCCAAGTGCGCGATGGACATCGTGCTGATGACCGCGATCAAGCGGGCCGGTGCCATTCCGGAGCGCGATCTGATCGCGGCTTGCGTCGCCGACGAGGAATGCGGCTCCGAGTTCGGTTCCAAGTTCCTGGTGAACCAACATCCCGAGCTGATCCGCGCCGGTTACGTGCTCAACGAAGCGGGCGGTTTCACCAGCCACGTCGGCAGCAATCGCTTCTACCCTGTGCAGGTTGCCGAGAAAGGCTACGTGACGGTCAAGGTGACGGTCACCGACACGCCGGGACACGGCGCGGTACCGCGCTCTCGCACCGCGATCACGCGGCTGGCGGAATTGATCCTCAAGGTCGCGAACACGCCGATGCGCCTGAACGTGACGGCCCTGATGCGCTCGTCGCTGGCCGCGATCGGCATATCGCCCGACAACGTGCCGCCGATACTGTTCCCGATGATCGCGAACACCGCTGCTCCGACCATGATTCGCGCCGGCTACAAAGACAACATAATCCCGGGCGAGGCCTCGATGGTGCTCGACGGACGAATCCTGCCGGGCGAAAATCCCGAGAGCTTCTGCGCTGAACTGCGCTCGATTATCGGCACCGAGCCGGCGCTGGAGCTGGTCAAGACCGCGCCGCCCATCGAGTTCGCGGTTCAGACGCCGCTTTTCGCATCGATCAAAAGGCATACTGAAGCGGCCGATCCGGGCGCGCGAGTGCTACCCTGGATGATCCCGGCCGGAACCGACAGCAAGTATTACGGGCAGCTGGGCGCGGTCTGCTACGGCTTTGCGCCGCTGAAGCTGGAGCGCGAAATGCCGTTCGGATCGCTCTATCACGCTCACGACGAGCGGATACCGCTGGAGGGATTCTTCTGGGGTCTGCGGCTCTACGCTCAGGTGGTGCTGGAGTTCCTGGGCCTCAGGTTCGAAGACGTTTTTGCCTGACAAGCCCTTGAGGAAGAGCCGAATCGAGGCGGCGAATTTTCGGGCGGGCTCAAAAAGAGGCAGTCGTCCGCTGCCCGCGCCGTTCCTCCGATTGACACCTCGATGATCGTCCGCGGCTCGATCTGCTCTCGTACATAAGCGAGAAGGTTGTGCGTTATGTGTGGGCGACTGCGCCCTATGGCCGCCCTGTATTGACAGTCTCTTGTTCCATAGGTTAGTTTGTTTCACGTGACGTGGAATAGATTAATATCTGAAACAGAATTAGTCAAGCGCGCTTGCGATACGCTGGCCTCGAGACTGCCCACCGATTGGAAGCTGGTTGAACGCAAGGAACGTCGAGAGGCGCGGCAGAGACCTGACGCGGTTGTGGAGGTAAGGGCGCCTGACGGCAGCAAGGCGCTCCTTCTGATCGAGGCGAAAAGGAACGTTGAGCCTCGCCGCGTGCCGATGGTTCTTAACCAAGTGCGAGGCTATGGCGCAGGCACGCCGCTGGTGGCATCGGACTTTCTGACACCTCGGGTGCGTGAAATTCTGGCGGCGTGCGGTTCCGGGTATGCGGATGCGACCGGCAACTTCCGGCTCGCCCTGTCGAAGCCCGCCCTGTTCATCGAGACCAAAGGAGCCGATCGCGATCCCTGGCCGGATGACAGGCCGCTCCGGTCGCTGAAAGGCCGTGCGGCGGGGAGGCTGGCTCGGGCGCTATCTGATCTCGCACCGCCGTTCGCGGTTCGGGAATTGGCGGTGCGGGCCGGAGTTTCTCCAGCCTCCGCATCAAGAGTGTTGGCCCTGCTGGATCGTGAAGCACTCGTGGAGCGTGGCGGCCGCGAGGTCGTGAATCGCGTCCAAAAGGCTGACTTGATCCGGCGTTGGGCGCGCGATTATTCGCTGCTTGGGAGCAACAGGGCCGACAATTTTCTCGAACCGCGCGGCATTTCGGCTTTGCTGACAAAACTCAAATCGGCGAAGTTCAGGTACGCCGTCACAGGCACTCTCGCGGCGTCATTGATGTCGCCGAGTGCGCCACCCCGCATCGTGACGATATTTGTCGAGAACCTTCCGAAGGCGGCCGAAGCGATGGACCTGAGGCGGACGGAAACTGGGACTAACGTTACGCTGGTCGAGCCGTTCGATGAGGTGGTTTTCGAAAGGTCGTGGGAGTGCGATGGCATTCGATGCGTGGCGCTCAGCCAACTGTGTGCTGATCTTCTGACCGGGCCCGGTCGCGATCCAGTCGAGGGCGAGGAACTTCTCAAGAGGCTCAACGATTCGCGGCTCATGTCGGCTGCGGCCGAGAAACGAGCTTCAACCAGGTGACCAGCCTTGGCCCGCAAACACGAACAGGAGTACGTCCGAGCTCGCACTGTTCTCCTCGACGCACTTGAGGCGCTGGATAAGCATCGAAGTTCGGTAATACTTGTCGGGGCGCAAGCGATTTATGTCCATGCCGGAGAGGCAACCTTCGGAATGGTGCCCTATACAACGGACGCCGATATCGCCATCGATCCCCGTTCACTTGAGAAAACGCCTCCCATTGAGCAGGCGATGAGACGCGCGGGGTTCAGGCACGGCGTGCAGCCTGGCATCTGGCTGGCGGCCAACGACATTCAGGTAGACCTGCTGGTGCCAGAAGCGGTCGGAGGCCCTGGAAGGCGCAGTGCGAGGCTTACCGGACACGGCAGAGAGGCGGCACGAAAAGTCCAAGGCCTCGAAGGCGCGTTGGTTGAGAACGAGGTTGTCAGGATCGGCTCTCTTCGGGAGGCCGATAATCGGCAATTCGATACCCGGGTAGCTGGGCCATCTGCCTTGCTGGTGGCGAAGCTGCACAAGCTGTGGGAACGTCGCGACACTCCGCGGCGATTAGAAAACAAGGACGCTGCGGATGTTTTCCGACTCCTCCAGGCTGTCGAAACCGAGCGGCTCGTCGCGGGTTGGGCGCGGCTGAGAGACGATTCGATTTCGGCGCTGATAGCGACCAACGCATTGGAATTTCTTGAGGTCCTGTTCGCCCGGGCAGAGGCACTAGGGATCGCTCTGCTCCGCGCCGCTGTAGCGGGTTTGGGCGATCCGGATATCGCCGCGGCCTCATGCATTGAACTGGCAAATGACCTTCTCCGGAAAGAGTTTAAATGAGAACCCCAGCCGAAGCGCCAATCCCGTTTTTTCGGTTCGGGGTGGCCGTCGATTGCAGGAGGAGTCCTATTGGACATGCACCGGAGGATGGGATGAGGATGGGATAAAGTCGTCAACGCCGCGATGAGTGCCGATCACTCCAGCCTTCGGATCGTTTGCCCTTTCATAGAGTCGCGAGATGCCGAGCGTCGGCCTGCGGCAGCCTGACCGCGCGCGGCGGGCTCACATGCCTGAAGTGAGGGTCTCGTCGATCATGCGATCGCGCGGCGTGAACGTGACCAGCAGGCGCGGCGGTTCATCCAGCGGTATGATCGCGAAGCGCGAGACCGGCAACGTGTTGACTCGCACCACGGTCTGGCCCGAGTCGCTCTCAACGTCGCAATCTTTAAAGATCGATCGGTCGAACACCAGATGGCGCTCCAGCTTGGCGTCGGGCGAGGCCTGCTTGAGCGTGACGGTGAGCGTCGAGTAGCCGGTGCCGTTTTCGAGCTGCCGATCGAACTTGACCGGCCCGCTCAGGTCGAAAATCACCGATAGCGGCGGATCCGAAGCGCCCAGCCGGATCGTTCTGAGCGTCACGGGGCCGGACGCGGCCGCAGCCTTGACGCCCGCGTGCGGCTTGGGATCCAGAATCGGCAGTCCATCGGGTCCATACGCGCCCTCGGCCGAAGCGGTCTCGGCGGCCGACTGTCCCTCGAGCTGCCGGACCGTCACGTGATCGCGCTCGTCGGTCTCGGCGGGTCCAAAGCCGCTCTCCGCGAGCACCAAACGCAGCGGATCTTCCTCGGTGTCGATCGGCTGGTTGAGCCTCGCCAGCTCGCTTTGCGCCTTGGCGGCGTAGGGAGTGTCAGGAAAATGCCGGATCAGAGCGGCGAAGGCCTGCGCCGCTGAATACTTCTTGCCTTCCTTGTTGAGCGTGGTGCCCAGCTCGTACAGCGCCTCGGACGCGACCGGCGTGTCGGGATACTTTTGCATCAGCTCCGCCAGCCGCGATTCGGCGGCGCGGTAATTGGCGCGCTTGAAATAGAAGTCGCTGATCACCAGTTGGTTGCGCGCCAGCATCTCGCGGCAGACCGCGACTCGCTCGTGCGCCAACTCGGCAAACGAGCTTTCCGGGTAGCGCTGTTCGAGCGCTTCGAACTGATGCATCGCCGCCTGGGTAGCGTTCTGATCCTGGTCGGCCCGCCCGATCTGATCGAAGTACGACATCGCCAGGTAGTAGGAGGCCAGATGCAGGTTCTTGTTGGTCGGATGCATCCGCTGGAAGTCGTTGAGCGCGCTCACCGCCTCGCTGTAATCCTTGTCGCGATAGTAAGCGAGGCCAATCTTGAGTTCCGCGTCTTCGGCGTAGGGGCTGAATGGAAACTGATCGATGAGGTGCTGATAGTTCTCGATCGCGTTGTTGTAATTGCCCTGGGCGAACATCAATTCGCCCTGCGCGTAGTAGTCCTCGACCGAAGGGGCCTTGTGGAGGCTGCAACCAGCCGCGATGGCCGTGCAGAAGGCCAGAAAAATGACCCGGTAGCGCCGCATAAGGTGGATGCGATGAGGTTAGACGCTCGCCCCCATCAAGGCAAGACTGACCATCGCCGGCGCGCACCATCATCGAGATTGCATAATGAAAATCAGCCGCGGACTCCGTTGCGGAGCAGCCCGGAAATCAAGGTCCAGCGCGCGGTGCCGACCGGCCAAATGCGCCCTGAAATACCCGTTTTCCGGCTTTGAGGTATTTGCGGCCGAAGTTTGAGCGCTCGGCTCCGGGGACCGGCTCGTCAACGCGCGAGAAGCCCGCGGCTTCCAGCGTCACGAAAATGTCGTGCGCGTAATCGCCGACGTCGGTCGCGACGAAGACCCTCCCACCGCTGGCGCATAGGGTGCGCCGCAGGCTGGCGGCGAAATGCGGCGTGAACAGGCGATGCTTGGCGTGGCGCTCCTTGGGCCACGGATCGGGAAAGTAGACGTGATACGCCGCCACGCTGGAGTCGGGCAGCAGCAGATTGACCACCGCTCTGGCGTTGGCGTGCAGAACGCGCAAATTGGGCGCTTCGCTCCGCCCCACCCGCACGGCCAGCATCCGCGCGACCGAGCCCGCCAGCTCGATCGCAAGAAAGTTCCGCTCGGAAATCGAAGCCGCCCGCTCGATAATGAAATCGCCCTTGCCGGCGCCGAGCTCAATCTCGATCGCGGCCGCGCGCTCAAAGAGCGCCGCGGGCTCGACCGTGAAGACCGGCGCGTCCTGCGCGATCGTCACCCGGCGCGCAAGGCTCTGCGCCACGGGATTCCGCCAGATACGCGCCGCTTTCCTCAATCGAGCCATCGTCACCCACCGGCCAGCCGCCGACCCTACCACGAATACCACGGACGCGAAGGATTCGGGCCAATTCTCTGATCCGGTCGAATCTGGTAGCGAGTGAGGTGAACACGACCGATGAGACCGGCGCATACACGAACTTTTGAGCCCGGGGAGTGAACGCATGAGGCTTGGTAAAACTATCCCGATCCTGCTCGCCGGCTGGTATCTCATAATGCCGCCACACGTGCCGTCTGAGAACCAGCCGACTCCACCGCTCTGCCAATGGTCGACGTTCGAGGCATTCGACACGGCAGCGGCCTGCGAGCGCGAGCGGGCCAGGGACATTCGCGCTCGGAATAAGGAACTGAATGCGCCACCGGGCGGTCGCCTCAACAGCGGGTTCAGTGTCTACGGACCGGTTAGACCCTTCGAATATTCGGAGTGCATAGCGACCGACGATCCGCGCCTGTCGTGCGGCGGCCCGTGAGTCCTGCCCGGTAGCGCGGAGCGATGCGGCCAATTCTGTGCTCTGATCGAATCTGCTAACTTTAAATTTATGACGGAATTGCTGAAGCAGGCCTTCGCGAAAGCCGCCGAGCGGCTGCCGGAACATGAGCAGGACGAGTTTGCTCGCTGGCTGCTGGACGCGATCGAGTCAGACGAACGAAAGTGGGACGCGGCCTTTGCCGCCACGCCCGATAAGCTCAAGCGCCTGGCCGCTCGAGCGCTCGATGACTTCCGGGCCGGTCGCACGGACCCGCTGGATCCAGAAAAGCTCTGAAGGTCTCTCCACCCGTGGTCGCCGGGTGATGCGCGGTTGTCGCGCAATCGCGACTCTGCTATCGGAGCGTTATGAAGTTCCCCGATAAATTCCTGTGGGGCACGGCGACCGCTGCGCATCAGGTCGAAGGCGGCAACATCAACAGCGATTGCTGGCTGCTGGAACACGTCAAGAGCACCTTCTTTGTCGAACCGTCCGGCGATGGCTGCGATCAGTACCATCGCTACGCCGAGGACTTCGCGCTGCTCAAGCGGCTGGGCTTCAACTCCTACCGCTTCGGTATCGAATGGGCGCGGATCGAGCCCGAGGACGGCGAGTTCTCACGCGCCGAAATCGAGCATTATCGCCGGATGCTGGCGTCGTGCCGCGAGCACGGTCTGCTCCCGATGGTCACGCTGCATCACTTCACCTCGCCGCGATGGATCGCCGCGCGCGGAGGCTTCGAATCGGCCGAGACCGCCGGCCGCTTCGCGCGCTACTGCGAGCGGATCGCCAGGGACCTGGGCGATCTGATCGGCGCGGCCTGCACGCTGAACGAGCTCAACGGCGTCAGCCTGCTGCAAGCAATGGGCACGCTTCCGCCCGACGAAAAAATCCTGACTTCGCGATGGCGCGCCGAAGCGGCGCATGCGATGGGCGTCGCGCCGGAGAGCTTTTCGGCCTTCCCGTTCTGCGCGCCGGCGACCATCCGCGACAACATTTTGCGTGCGCATCGCGAGGGCTACAACGCGCTTCACTCGGGCCGCGGCAAATTCCCGGTCGGGATGACTCTCGCGCTGCAGGAACTGGTTCCGGCCGAGGGCGGCGAGGATCGATGTGCCGCCGCGCTCCGCGAATCGCAGGACATTTTCGCGGAGACCGCGCGCGGCGACGACTTCGTGGGCGTACAGACCTACACGCGCCGGTTCTTCGGACCGAAGGGGCCGTTGCCGCCTCCAGCGAACGCCGAATGCACGCAGATGGGCTACGAGTTCTATCCCGAGGCGCTCGAGGCCACGATTCGCCGCACCGCTGCGATCGCGAAGTGTCCTATCTACGTGACCGAGAGCGGGATTGCGGCGACCGACGATTCACGACGCGTCGAGTTCATCAGACGCGCGCTCGCCTGCGTGGAGCGATGTATTAACGACCGAATCGACGTTCGCGGCTACTATTACTGGTCGATGCTCGACAACTTCGAATGGATTCTCGGCTACGGCCCCAAGTTCGGACTGGTCGCGGTTGATAGAACCACGCAGGTCCGCACCGTCAAGCCGAGCGCGGAATATCTGGGACGAATCGCCCGCGCCAATTCCACCGACGCCGGCATAGCGAATCCTGCAACGCTTGCCGGAACCCGGACGGATCGCTAATCCTTGCGCGCGAGGAAGGCGTTGACCTTCGCGATCAGGGGCTTCAGGTCGGTCGCGTTGACCAGCGCGCTCGCCATTCGGACCGGATCGCCGAAGAAGAATCGCTCGTAGAGCACCTGCCGGCCGCCGAAAGCACTGCACGCGACATCCCACGCCAGCCGATAGAGCGCGACGCGATCGCGCGGTGATGCGGCGGCGCCCAGGTACTTTTCGATCATGGGCGCTAGCGGACCCTCAAAGTCGCGCTCCGACGGCGTCGCCATCAGGCTGGACGAGCTGTTGAGCTGGATGATCTCCACCATCCGCGGATAAAGCCGCGGGAAGAGATTGCGCGCCGTATCGAGCGGGGCGCGCGCCGGCACAAACGCGCCCCACTGATCGCGCGCGGCGTCGGCTTCCGCCGCTCGCAGGCAGGCGCGCATCGTTTCGGTGGTCATGATCATTTCGGCCAGCCGGTCGCGCACGTGCGGCAAGCTCATCGCGTCGCTGGCTTCGGCGATCGCGGCGGCCAATCCGAGCAGGAACTCGCTCTTGACCACGTTCTTGACCACCACCTGATGCATCATGTGGACGACCGCTCCGGTCGCCGCGTACATCGCGTTGCATCGATTCACATCGCCGCACAGAAACACCCGCGGCCACGGCACCGTTACGCGGTCGAAGAACACCACGCAATCCATCTCCTCAAAGCGCGAGGCGAGCGGATGGTCGAAGCGCGAGCGTCCGATATCGAACGGGTCGCGGCAGAGAAATTTGAGTCCCGGCGCATTGCACGGAATCGCGAAGGCCAGCGCGAACGGCTCCGCCGCCGGCTCGGCCTTGAGCACGGTCGAGGGAAATACCAGCAGCTCCTCGCTGAGCGGCCCGAGCGTCGCGAGCATCCGGCATCCGCTGACCACGATTCCGTCATTCGTGCGATCGACCACCTTCAGCGCAAGGTCCGCGTCGGTATTGGCAGCCCATCCGGCGGCGCGGCTCGCGCGTGGATTCACCAGCGTGTGCGTGGCGCACCAATCGTTGCGGCGGGCTTGCTGGTAATAGTTCGCGATATTGTCGCCGAAACGCGGCTCGCTCTCGGCGAAGAACCCGCGCGCCGCGGCCATCGCCGCGATGCTCGCGTTGAGATAATCGGGTGTGCGCCCGAGCATCCCGCCGCTGAACTCCGCCCACTTTCTCATCATGAGGCTGCGCTTGCGAACTTCGTCGGGGCTGGAGGGCTGCACGAACGAGTAGCCGATCCGGTCACCCTCCGGAGTGCGCAACGTCATCGCCTCGGGATGCTCCATCTGCAGATCGTAGAGCGAGGCGATCGACCGCGCACAGCGCATCAAGGCCGGATGCTGCGTCACATCGGCGACGCGCTCGCCGGCGATCCAGACCTCGGCCTTGAGCTTGCGCAACGCGCTCAGATAATTGTTGCCTGATCGCGCACCCATCAGAGCATCTCCTCGAACGTGCTCTCGTAACTGCCGTCGCCGCGCCGCGGCCGACTCCCCGTGGATTTCGCCCGCGCTCTTTGATTAAACCTCTCTCATGGCATTCAAATCGGCAAGCGCTTGGTCTTGAAGAAGCGCACCCATCGGCTCGTGTACCGGGTGCATGCCATCGAGCGCATGGTCGAGCGCGGAATCACCCATGAGGACGTGCGGTTGGTGCTGGCCGAGGGCGACGAGATTGAAAGTTATCCCGATGATAACCCTTATCCCAGTCGGCTCGTGCTCGGATGGCCAGGAGCAAGGCCAATTCACGTTGTGGTAGCCGAGAACGCCCACGATAATGAGACGATCGTAGTGACGGTTTACGAGCCTGCTCCCGAGCGCTGGGAACCGGGCTTTGAGAGGAGAAAGGGCTGATGAAATGCGTGATCTGCAAGCATGGCGAAACCCGGACTGGGAAGACCACGATGACGCTCCAGCGCGGCAACGCGACTTTGGTCGTCAAAGGCGTTCCGGCCAAGGTTTGTGACAACTGCGGAGAAGCCTACCTCGACGAGCAAGTTACGCGCGGCCTTATGGAGACCGCCAAGCAGGCGCTGAACGCCGGCGTACAGATCGATGTGCGCGAGTTCGTCGCGCCAACGCCTTAGCTTAACTCCTGCCCGGAGCGCCAGATGAACCAGCAAATCACCCGCCCGATCCTGTGGAACGTGCCGGCCGCCTTTGTGGTGATCATGTACGTCCTGACGGTCCTGTGGACCGCCTCGATCGTGTACGCAATCTTCCGATGGTACCGCATCGTAAGGCTGGGCACCCCGGATGACCGTTTCGATCGACCGCTGTATCGCGCGATGTCCGCTCTGCGCGACGCCTTCGGCCAGGGCGCGGTAGTGCGCGAGTCGTGGGGCTGGATGCACTTCAGTTTTTATGTCGGCTTCGTGGGACTGTTCATCGGCACGATTATCGTGGGGATCAACAGCGACCTGCGCGAGCTCTTCGCTCTGTTCGGAATTCCGCTTTACTTCTACTACGGCGATTTCTACCTGGTGTTCAAAGCCGCGATGGACACCTTTTTCCTGATGTTGATCCTCGCGGTGCTGGCGGAAGGCGCGCGGCGCCAATTTCGTACGCCCTCAACGCGTATCCAGCCACCGCAGCCCAAGATGCTCGACAATCTCGAGAACCGGCTCGGCTACGCGTTTCCGATGATGATGATGGTGCTGGTCGCGCTGACCGGCCTGATGCTCGAAGGCGCACGAATCAACGCGCAGCATCCCGATTTCACCGAATGGGCCTACGTCGGACGCGTGATGGGCCGAATCGAAGGCGCGCTCGGCGCCGGTGCCACGTACCATCGATTTTTATGGGCCATCCATGTGATGCTGGTGTTCGGGCTGCTCTTCTGCTTCCCGTTCACCAAGCTGCGCCATCTATTTGTCGCGCCGGTCAACCTGTTCTTCCGCAATCTGGGGCCGCGCGGACGGCTCGCGCCGATCAAGGATTTCGAGAACGCCGAGACCTTCGGCGTATCGCAAGTCGAGCAATACACCTGGAAGCAGCTGCTCGATATGGCCTCTTGTCTGGAGTGCGGGCGCTGCACGATCAACTGCCCGACCGTGAACACCGGCAAGGCGCTGAATCCCAAGTTCCTGGTGATCGAGCAGCGCGAGCATCTGCTCGCTAGGGCCCCCTCTCTGCTCGCCGCGCGCGCCGCGGCCAACGGCGCCGCATCGAAGGGCGACGCCGCGCCCGAGTACAAGGGCCCCGACATGATCACCGAAGTGGCTACCGAAGAAGTAATCTGGGCATGCACGAGTTGCGGATGGTGCGAAGAGGGATGCCCGGTCGGAATCGAGCATATCCAGCGAATCTTCGATATGCGCCGCTATCAGGTCCTGATGGAGAGCAAGTTCCCGCAGGAGGCAACCGGTGCCTTCAAGGGAATCGAAAACCAGGGCAATCCGTGGGGCCTCGCGCAGGAAAAGCGCGCCGATTGGGCCAAGGGGCTGGAGATCCCGCAGATGGCGGAGCTCGATGATCCCTCCGCTATCGACGTGCTGTATTGGGTCGGATGCGCCGGGTCGTACGACGAGCGCAATCAGAAAGTCAGCCGCTCGTTCAGCAGCCTGATGAAGCAGGCGGGCGTGCGCTTCGCGATTCTCGGCACCGAAGAGATGTGCACCGGCGACCCGGCGCGCCGGCTGGGCAACGAGTATCTATACGCCACCGTCGCTGGCCAGAACGTCGAGACCCTTAACCGCTACCGTCCACGGCGCATCGTCACCCAGTGCCCGCATTGCTTCCACAACCTGAAGAACGAATACCCCGACTTCGGCGGCTCGTATCAGGTGATGCACGAGGGCGAGTTCATCGCCGAGCTGATCGCGGCCGGTCGGCTCAAGCCGCGCCATGAAATCAACGAGCGGATCACCTATCACGACCCCTGCTACATGGCGCGCCACAACCGCAAATGGGACGGCGCGCGCGCTGCGCTGGGCGCGATTCCCGGCGCCGAGCTGGCCGAGGTCGAGCAATCGAAGAGTCGTACATTCTGCTGTGGCGCGGGCGGCGGCTGCTTCTGGAAAGAAGAGCACGAAGGCACGCGCATCAACCAGAAGCGCTTCGACCAGCTCAACGAGGCCAAGCCCGAGGCGATCGCGGTCGGATGCCCATTCTGCATGACGATGCTCGAAGACGCGGTGAAATCGCGCTCGCTGGAAAAAAAGATGCGCGTCCGCGACCTCGCCGAAATGGTCGCCGAATCCACGGGGGCGCAGACCAAGTGACGGCCATGCGGCATGGCGAGCCCGCATTTCGTTATCGCGCCCTGCCGCGGTAACCTTGAGATCGCTCGGAGGATGCCAGCCTGTGAAGTTTACTGCTGTTTTCCGCAAGGTCCGGGGAGGTTACATCGCGTTCGTCGAGGAATTGCCCGGAGCGAACACGCAAGGCAAAACTCTACGAGAGACCCGCGCCAACTTGCAGGAGGCGCTTGCTCTGGTTTTGGAGGCTAGCCGCGAGATCGAGAACGCACCGCTCAAGAACACAAGGCCGTGAAATGATCTCCGCGACATCTCAATCCGCGCCGCCGCTTCATCCCCGCAATCACGGCTTTGAGTGGACGCCCGTCAAAGGGCCGTTCCGGCGCGTCACCCCCGAGCAGGCGCGATCGTACAACGAGCGGGGCTTCTTTCTGCTCCAGGACGCGCTCGATCGCGACACGGTGGCGCGCGTTACCGCCGCGATCGATCCGTTCGAGGCCCAGGGCGAAGCGGCGCTGCGCACGCTGCCGGGCAAGCGGATGTTTATCGCGGAGGCCGACGGAATCACCTTCACGGTGCATCTGGTAAAGCGCTCGCCGATCCTCCGCGAATTCTCCGCGAGCCGCCTGTTCGTAGACTTATGCTGTGATCTGATCGGTCCGGACGTGCGGCTGTATTGGGACCAAGCGGTCTACAAAAAGCCCGAGTACCCCAAGCCCTTCCCGTGGCATCAGGACAACGGCTACACCTATATAGAGCCGCAGGCCTACCTTACCTGCTGGATCGCGCTCACCGATGCGACGGTCGACAACGGATGCCCGTGGGTGGTTGCGGGCGGACACCTGCGCGGCACGCTGGCCCATCGCGCCAGCCAGCTTGGCTTCGTATGCCGCGAGGAAGACGGGCCCGAGGCGACGCCGGTCGAGGCTCGCGCCGGAAGTATCGTGGTGTTCTCCTCGCTGACACCCCATCGCACCGGCCCGAACACCACCAAGGATGTTCGCAAGACCTATATCCTGCAGTATGCGCCTGACGGCGCCCGCGTCGTCGAGACCGGGGTCGCCTGCGACGCACCCGATCGCCAGTACTTGATTGCGCGAGATGGCCGCTCGGTAGAAAAGCCGCCGCGCCGTAGCAGTAGGAGAGGCGGCCGCGCCGTAAAAGCGCAGACCGTCTAGGCTGGGATCACAGACCGCCGGTGACGGACGACGAAGAAGAAGCCGTTGCCGTACGCACGCCACGGAACTTGCGGCGTTGTGGTGCGCGGGCCTTCAAATCGACGTGGTAAAGATCGCCGAATTGCGAAATCGCTGGCTTGCGTTCAGCCGCCAGCACGCGATGGGTTCCCAGGTCGGGCAGCTTGGCCAATAGTGTCTGGTACTGCCGCTTGATCTGATCGAACACGCCCCGCAGGCGCGGTGAGACCTGATGATTCTCGCCCAGCTTCTGGCTGAGCGGGTTGACGTAGCGCCCTTCATGCAGGATCGCGAAATGAAGGTGCGGACCGGTCGAGAGCCCGGTCGAGCCGACCCATCCGATTACCTGTCCCACCTTCACGTAGCTGCCGGCCTTTGCGTCGGAGCTGATACGGCTCAGATGTCCGTAGATGCTGACCATGTCGTGCTCGTGCTCCAGGCGCACGCAATTGCCCAGCTCGCCGGCCCATTCGGATGACTCCACCCTGCCGTCGGCTATCGCCTTGACCGGCGTGCCATACTTCGCGACCAAGTCGATCCCCACGTGCGGGCGGTAGCGATGCAGAATCGGATGATAGCGAGCGGTCGCAAATCCCGACGAGATATATTCGAACGGCAGCGGGAAGCGCAGCACCTGCGGCCCCAGCGCCTTGCCCTGATCGTCGTACAGATGCTCGGTGCCGTGCTCGTCGCGAAACGCAAAGGCATGCAGCGTGCGCCCGCCAACCTTGACCTGCGCCGCCTCCAGGTCGCCGGGCATCCGATGCATCCCGTCGCGGCTAATTGACTCACTATAGATGAGCTTCAAACCGGCGCCGGCTGGGAGATCCTCCAGGGGATGGTTGTCGTTGAAGGCGTCGACCAGCGAATCGACCACCGGTTTCGGGATATTGCGGCGGGCGACCTCGCGGTCAAAGCTGTCGCGGATTGCAAACGCCACGCTGACCGGTTTGACCACGTACTGAATCGGCCTTTGGCCCGCCAACACCACGCCGTTGTCATAGCCTTGCTCGGCGACCGCCCACTTGGCGTCAAGGTCGTAGCGAAACCCGCGCAGATCGCCGGTGTCAGGGTCTTTGTAGAGGCTCAACCAATGGCCGTCGGCAAGCACCCGCGTGTGCGCGGCGCGCTCGAACAAGTCGGCCCATCAACGCGCCCGGTTGCGCTCAAGGCCGGCTTCTTCAAGAAAGCGCGCCAAGCCGACTGACCGATCCAGCGTGAAGCGGATTACAATCGGGCCGGGAGCCGGCTCGGCAGACTCTTCGATGTCTGCCTCGGGGAGGTCGGCAAGATCCTCACCGGCATCTTCGCTGGAATAGTCCTGCGGGGGGTTGGTGGAGAGATCGGCAGCCGCAAGATCGCCGGCCCGGACGTGTTCTTGCGCGGCCCGGATGAGAAGTCGCAACGCGCCGCCCGTCGCCACCAAGGCAACGACCACCGCCGCAACTACCCAAGAATAGGGAGGGCCGCTGCTCGTCCGCCGCACACTCATCGTCGGACAAGCTAAGGGATTGTTACGGTGAAATCAACCACTGACCGCTAGTCGGAATCGACCCCCATGAGACCGTATCCAAGGCTTGATTTTGCCATCATCTGCTATCAGTCTGGCTAATGACACCAATGGCGATTGCAGCTCTCGACCTGGGCCGGCGGCGGATCGGCGTCGCGCTGACTGCCGGCGGCGCGGCCGCTTATCCGGTCGGGACTATCGAGCGCCGCTCCCTGGTCAAAGACCTGGCGGCTATCGCCGCAATGCTTCGCGCCCGCGACGTGGAGCAGATCGTGGTGGGATTGCCGCTCAACATGGACGGTAGCGTCGGCTCTCAGGCCCGCGCCGCCCAAGATTTCGCCCGCCAGCTTGAAGCCGCGATCGGCCTTCCGGTCGTGCTCTACGACGAGCGCCTGACCAGCTTCGAGGCCGAGGAGAGGCTAAGCGAGGAGCGGCTAAGAGCGTCGCCCCGCAAGGCCCGGCGCAAGAAAGCCGCGGTCGACGCGCTGGCCGCGGCGATTATCCTTGAGGGATGGCTCCAGTCGCGCACGCCGCGATGACTAGTTTCGTGGCCGGATGAAGGCCGGTCCCTTCCGCGATATGCTGGTCCTGATGGCACCGCCCGCCGGGTAATATAAACGGCGCGATTCACCCGCGGCGCATCCATCTGAAGCTAATGCTCCGCAAGCTTGGGACCACCGCCGGATTGTTGGCGATCGCGCTTGCGGGCGCGGTCCAGTACTATTTCCTGTCGCCGGGGCCGGCACTGTCGCCGCCGCGAATCGTCTCGATCCGCAAGGGTGAATCGCTGCGCGCCGTCGCACGCGATTTGGCCACCAATGCGATTATCAGGAATCCCGTGCCGCTGCTGATATGGGCGAAGCTGAGCGGAGCGGCAACCCGCGTGCAGCCGGGCGATTACGCCTTCAAGGGCGGCGAGGACGTGGCCGCGGTGATGCGCCATCTGGTCAACGGCGATTTCATGACCGTGACAGTGGCGATTCCCGAAGGGATGACGCTCCATCAGATCGCCGAGCGGCTCGAGGCGGCCGGCCTGGTCTGCGACCGGCGCTTCGAGGATGCGGCGCGGCGCGGACCGCTGGTCACGGCGCTGGGCCTGCCGCCGCCGCTGGGTGCGGAAGGGTACCTGTTTCCGGCCACTTATCGATTCTCGCCGCGGGCCACGACCGATACGATGCTGGCCGCGATGCTGGCGCGGTTTAACCAGATTCTGACCCCAGCGGTTGAAGAACAGATGTTCAGGCTGGGGATCGACACGCGAGAGCTGGTGACGCTGGCCTCGATAGTCGAGAAGGAAGCCAAAGTGCCGGGCGAGCGGCCGCTGATCGCCGGCGTGTTCTATAATCGGCTGCGGCTGGGGATGCCGCTTCAATCTGATCCGACCGCTCAGTATAGTCTCGATGGAGAGATTTCGCGGGCGGCAATCGCCGTGCACACCCCTTCAGCCTTCAACACTTACACGATTACCGGTCTGCCGCCGGGCCCGATCGCGAACCCCGGCCTGGCGTCGATTCGCGCGACGCTCTATCCGGTCACGACCGACTACCTGTATTTCGTCGCGCGCAACGATGGCACTCATGTGTTCTCGCGATCATTCAGTGAGCATCAACGCGCGCTCGCAGCGATTATCGCGGCGAACCGCGATCTCGAACGCAAGGGCGCGGCGACCGCGCGCGCGCACACCGAATGACTTCTGCGGCATCCAGTCCGGTTGAGCTGATCGCCGGTGCCCGCTCCAGACTCGCGCTGGTCGCGGCGACCGGCGTCGCGATCGTTACTTTCGCCCCCGCGCTGACGGCTTTCGCCTTGGCGGTGGCGCTGGCGCCTATCGACCAATGGGCAGGGCTTCGCTTCGGCTATCAGCTCGCGCCGGCCGCGCTGATCGATCTGCGCGCCAGCCTGCTCGCCGCCGGATTGATAACGCTCGCGATCGGCGCCGCGCGGACCGCACTGGCCTGGCGCCGCGCGCACGATTTCATCTCCGCCGCCGATCGCGTCGATACGCTCGTCGGCGCCCGCCAGGAAATCTTGACGCTGGCCGCGCTCACCGATCCTTCTCTCCCTTCCGCGCTTCCCGCAGGCGCGAACCGCCCCGCCCTGTTCCCAATCCTGTGGCGGCGCGCAATCGCTTACCTGGCGGATTTCTCGGCGGCGCGCGCGTTTCCGTTCAACCCGGGCCCTCCGCTGATGCGCGGGGCGGCGCTGTCGCTCGCCATCGTAGCGATCCTCGCCGTAGCGATGATGGTGCTGGCCCGGCCGCCGTCGCCCGAAGCGCTCGAAGCGCGCAAGCTGCGTGAAATCGCTCGCGCGATCGAGAGTTCCTCACCCGACCAATCGGGTCAGGCTCTGGCCAAGGCGCTGCGCGACACCGCGGCTGCACTCGAAAATCCGAAACTGCCGCCGGAGCAAAAGCTCGCGATGCTCGCCGAGGTCAGCCGCGAGATCCAGCATCCGCCCAATCCGCCCCAAACCGGCCAGCCGCATGACGGCTCGGCCAAAGGCAGTTCGGGCGGCAAGGGAAACTCGGGCAGCGGCGGCCAGGGCACGGGAGCGGGTCAGGGCAAAGGCGCCGGCGGCAGCGCGGCCGAGGCCAACGGATCGGGCGCGGGAAAAAAGAACCAGCAACAGATAGCGGAGCTCAAAAACGAGCTGTCGCAGGCCAAAGAGCGGATCGAGAACCGGTCGGCGGCGGGCGACAAATCGATGGCCCAGCCTTCCGCGGCTGAGAAGAGCGGCAACGCCCTTGCGCCCGGACAAAATCCCAATCAGCCTGGTTCGGCCAGCCGCCCCGATGCTGCCGCGCAAAACCAGCGCCCCAAGCCCGGCGAGAACGCGCCGCCCTCCGACCAGTCCGGCCAAGGCGGCGATAAGACCGGGAACACTGATAGGGGATCGGACAAGGGCGACACGCGGCTGGGCCAGTTTCCTGCGCCGGTCCGCTATGAGAGATTCTACAAGCCCGGCGAGCATGGCCCGCCGATAGAGATCAAAGATGCGCGCTACGTGGTTTTCCGGCTGCCGTCGGCGGCGACCGCCGGCGGCGGAAAGACGGTTCTGGACACCGGACGGCCTGAGGCCGCCACGCCTTATTCGAATGCGCCGCTCAAGGCCGAGCGGCTTGAGGCGGCGCCTGACGAACGGCAACCGGTGCCGCCGCGCTATCGCGACCTGATCCAATAGATAGGTCGCCAATAAATCGTCAACCAGGTTCAAGCGAGGAAGGAGCAGGGATGGGAGCGGCTGCTAAAACTTCTGCGGATAAGACTTCTGCAGACAAGCCATCCGCCGACCAGCGAGTGGCCGAATTTCGCGACGCCTTCACCCGCGCCGAAGCCGAGGTCGGGCGCGTGATCGTCGGCCATCAGGCGGCGGTGCGCAAAGTCCTGACCGCGTTGTTTTGCGGCGGCCACGTGCTGATCGAGGGCGTGCCCGGACTGGGAAAAACCCTCATGGTCAAATCCGCGGCCGAAGCGCTGGGGCTGAGCTTCAAGCGGATCCAGTTCACGCCCGATCTGATGCCCTCCGATATCGTCGGCACGCAGATCCTCAACGAGGTCGACGGCCGCCGCGAGTTCCAGTTCAAGGCCGGCCCGATCTTTGCGCACGTGGTGCTGGGCGACGAAGTCAATCGCGCCACGCCCAAGACCCAATCCGCGCTGCTCGAGGCGATGGAGGAACGGCAGGTCACCGTGCTCGGCACCACCTACAAGCTCGATCCGCCGTTCTTCGTGCTCGCCACTCAAAATCCTATCGAGCTGGAAGGAACCTATCCGCTGCCCGAGGCGCAGATGGATCGCTTCCTGTTCAAGGTCGTAATCGGCTCGCCCAAGCCCGAGGAATTGCGCGAGATCTTGCATCGCACCACCGGCGCGAGCGTCTATCAGGTCCAGCCGATCTTCGATCCGGCACGCGCGCCGGAGACTATCGAGACGCTCAAGGAACTGGTGCGTGAGGTAATCGTAGCTGAACCGCTGGAGCGCTATGTGATCGGGATCATCGCAGCCTGCACGCCCAACGGTCCCGGCGCGCTGCCGGAAATCTCGCAGTACCTGCGCTTTGGCCCCAGCCCGCGCGGCGCGCAGGCGCTGATCCTGTGCGCCAAGGTCAACGCCCTGATGCAAGGCCGGGTGAGCGTGAGCTACGACGACGTCGATGACGCGCTCGTCGCCGCGCTACGCCATCGATTGCTGCGCAACTTCCAGGCCGAGGCCGAAAACGTCACGACCGAATCGCTGCTCGAGCAAGTAAGCAAGCGCGTCAAACGCCCGGGGCGATCATAGACGCGGCGAATGGTCTCCTGATGGGATGAACGGACGGCGAGGCGCCTGGTGGCAGAACGGAAGACCATCGCTGAAATGATCGGAGAGCTATTCAGGGAAACGGCCGTGCTACTCTTGGTCTTCGTACCGCTCGAGGTGGCCGTTTCTCTGCATTTTACTCTGGATTGGCTGCAGGCTACCCTTTTGGTTGGCAGTACGATGTTTAGCTGCGCTGTCTTGGAGACTGTGGGGATAATTGTCGAAAGAATGCGAGGACTATAAAGTCACCGCGCGGAGCACAATATGCAAGACTACCTTATCGCCTTCACGCCTCTTCTTATTTGCGTGGTGGCCGTGGTCGTCGGTCTGCCGATTGGTTTGTACTTCGCCTCCCGGGAACGGGCCGAACAGGCTGCAAGACAAGGAGAGGGAACGGTCTCCGCGCCGGTTCGGTCTTCGCCGGCACAATCCGCTAACCGATCTTGAGTCGAGGGTGCATTATCAACCCTCATTTTTTCTACTGCTGCGCAAGCGCATCAAGCGCCGGACCGAGTGTAGCGCGGTGAGTCAGACTTTTCTTTTGTGAAACGAGCCCTTACCAGCGGACGTCATTCTGAGGGAAGCGAAGAATCTCAGGCCATTCACTTTCGGAAGGCACGCCGCGGTCGGCTTGCGCGCGAATCCGCCAAGCTCAATCCCGCGTTCGAGCAGGCGATGGCGGAGGAAGGCATTTCGCGAGCACTCGTGAAGGTCCCGCGATGACGGTGGTTCAGATGAAGCGCTCGTCGCGCCTCCGGTACTCCGACCATGTGTTGACACCCTTGGGAGTAACTTGGAGTATGCTCGCCGTCGCTTGGCACTCAAGCAGGCCCAACCGAACGAGGGGAGCGATACTTTTGTCGCTCCAGCTCTCGTCCCGGTCGTAATGACAACCTCCTTTCGGGTGGCCCAAGTACCAGCGCACCTTTCCAAGACGGTCCGTGCCCTGTACCAGCGCCATGTCCACAGAACGTGCCGGTTTCGCCTGGAGGCCAAACAATCTGGCGCATATGGACCAGAAGGCCCCTCGCGGCCTTGGAGGAATTTCGATCCATTCGATCCATACTTCGCCCGGTGCACGCCGGGGCGAGAGTGGCACCTCTCCAGCTACCCCACGCTGGTACGCCCATTCGAGCGCCCGGGCAATCGCTCCGATTGTGTTCTGGGAGCGCCCATGTTTTCGGGCGGATCTGTCTGCCAGAATGATGTCTCGAGCCATTTCGCGGAACCCAGCTTTCCTAAGATTCTGGTCTCCCATCACGCCCTCCCGGGCGCGCACCAGTTTGCCAGAGCCAGCACGCAATCTCTCCAGTCCCTCTGCCCGACGCTTTGTTCGCTCACATTCCTGACGCTTGCTAGGAGGCGATTAGCTGCCTCAGTACTTCCGAGAGCGCTGCCCTCAAGGCCTCCAACGTCAACACCCCAGTGGCGGCGAGCACACGGCTCTTGGCCTTCTCCCACACCGTGTCGCTCCGCGCGGCATCGAGGAACTCGTGACCCTGGTAGGTCAGCCGCCTAGGCTTCCAGCAGACGCCTTGCGGCATGGCCGACAGGTCAACTGCTTCTATTAGCCCCGCCTCGTGTAGCAGCATGACGTGGTATGTGATCTGCCAGCCATCGTAGCCATCAACGGCGACATCGTGAAACCTATTGTCATATGGAAGTTTTTCAATTTCGAGCAAGATTGCTCGAAGGAGATTCATGTCGCGTTTCACTTGTTAATCCCCCATCCCTCTCGGACCAAACTCAGCACAGCACCAACGAGGCAATTTTCAATCAACCGCCAGGGAACGCAGGGCCACTTACACGCGGAACGTCCATCCGCAGCATTCCTCCATCCACCGACGCGTTGCGCCGCCCGCTAAGAGGCTCCGGCAAAATCGGCGTCCCTTGCGCAACCCGCGTGTTCCGCGAATCAGAGTAGCTTGCCCTGCTCCAGTGGTTCCCGCTCTGCCCTGCTGAACGCGGAGGTATCGGCGGGCGGGAGGTCAGGCTTCTTGCCCGCGAGAAGTTCCGCGACCGTGGCGATCTGGATTTTCAAATATTTGCCGCCGCTGCTCGTCTCGTAGTAGCCCTCTTTCAGCGCCTCCTTCCGCATCGGGTCGGTCGGCTCAGCGAGCGTCACAAACAGGCCCATCTTGGCGTCCTCCCGGGCCACGACATGCGCGAGTTCACGGATCATCTCCAGTCGCACCGTCTCGCCGCCCTTCACTGACACGATGACTTTCTCTGTCGTGGCGCTGAACGCCGCCTCGCCCTCCTTCCTGAAATCCTTGAAATAGATCAGCCCGTCGATTCCGGAATCAGCGCCCCTCTTCCTGCCTCCGAATGGGACCGCATTCACCAGAGACACCGCCCACCATTGGAACTGAAACTTGTCGCGCGCCGCGAGATCCCGGGCTCCCTCCAAGTCCCTAGGCGTGCCGTGCACTTCGTATTCGACCCCAGGGAACGCATCTCCCAACCGTTTCTCGATCAGCGAGATCGCGAGATGCGTTATGTCGATACCGATCCAGCCGCGATTGAGCTTTTGCGCGGCGTGAATGGTCGTTCCGCAGCCGCAGAAGGGATCGAGCACCGTGGAGCCCTCGTCTGAGGATGCTCCGATGATCCGTTCAAGCAGCGCAACCGGCTTTTGCGTCGCATACCCAAGACGTTCCTCAGCCAGATTGTGCAGCGGGCGTATATCGGTCCAGACATCTTGCAGCGGCACCCCAGGCATGTCCTCAAGATACTGCTTCAATCGCGGCATCCCCGACTTTGACCTGGGCCAGTGAATTTTGCCGGCGGAGTCGAGCTGGTCGAGGACAGACGGCGGATACGCCCAATGTCGCCCCTTCGCAGTTATGTTGATCCCCCGCCAAGGTTCGCCGGTTTCGCCATGCCTGATTCCGGCGCCGGTTATGTCCATGCGTTTCCACCGTCGGCCGTCAGGGTCCCGCTGTTCGAAAAACGTGTCAATGTATTCGGGCTCGTAGGGCTGGAATTGGCTGTTCCATGTGTAGTTATCCGTCTTGCTGTAGAAAAGCAGAACGTCGTGAACCGGACCATAGCGCCGGGCGCTGCTATGCGCACTAGTCCGCTTCCACACAATCTCGTTTCGGAAATTCTGTGGCGCGAAAACGCTATCTAGCAGTGTCTTCAGGTAGTGGCTTGCCGTCGGATCGCAGTGTAGATAGAGAGCGCCGCTGGGCCTCAGAACACGATGGAGTTCCAGGAGCCGAACTGCCAACATTGTCAGGTAAGCCATCATGTCGTTCTCTTTGAGCGAAGCGCGCGTTGACCGCAACATCTCGGCCGCGCCGGTGTTGCCGCGCTTCATCACCTCGTCAAACGCGTGCTCGGCGGTATCGCCCCAGTGCCACGTATCCTCAAACGCTTCGACCTGCGCGTGCGACTCTCCCCCGCCACTGGCTTTGAACAGGACGTTGTACGTGGCTTGGCTGTTGAAGGGAGGATCGAGGTAGACGAGATCAATGGACCCGTCCTTTATGCTCTCGCGCAGGACCGCCAAATTATCGCCGTAATAGAGGAGGCCAGACACGCAGGCGAACATCTAGCGAAGCCGGGCAGGATTGTCAACAGTGGCCTGCCCTCATCAAGTTGTCTGAGATCTATTCCCTGGGATCTTTGCATTTGCCGCGCCCTCCAACCCCGACCCTTTCCCACGAGTTGTAGAGGCCGTAAAGTCTGGCGAGTTGCGCGCGACCTCGGGATTCAGAAGGCTGGACCCCATGCTCAACCTGCCTGCTGAATTCACGCCCGACTTTATGGTGCGGCTCGAGCAGTTGCGCCTCAAGACCCGCCGCGAGTACGCCGTTATGGGCATGGGCGGCCACCCTTCGCTCCGGCGCGGCACCTCGCTGGGGACTCCGGGCTCGCGCGTTTGCGCCTGGATTCGGTATTACATATTGTAATACCCATGAGCACGGTCAAGGTCGCGATCAGCATTCAGGATGATCTCCTCCGGCGCGTCGATTCGCTGGTGAGCAAAAGAGCCTTCCCGAGCCGAAGCAGGGCAATCCAGGAGGCTGTGCGGGAAAAACTTGAGCGGTTTGACCACAACCGGCTCGCCAGGGAATGTGCGAAGCTCGATCGGAAAGTCGAGCAGGCCATGGCGGAGGAAGGCATGTCGCGTGAGCTTGCCGAATGGCCCGAATACTGAGGGGCGACATCCTGTGGGCCGATCTCGACCCGGTCCGGGGCCGCGAACAGGCGGGACAGAGGCCGGTCCTCGTATTGAGCCACGAGGTTTTCAATCAACGCTCCGGCACGGTCATCGCGGTGGCCTTGACCAGCCAGCCGCCGCGCGCCGGCTTTCCACTTACTCAGGAGCTCGGTGCCAAAGGATTGTCGAAGCGATCCTGGGCTAAGATCAGTCAGATCAGAACCCTTTCAGTCGAACGCATCGGGCAGCGTCTGGCGCGCGCGGCGACTGAGGAGCTAAGCCAAATTGTCGACGGCTTGAACGAGATCATCGGCGACTGACCAGCCCACCCCATGCTCAATCTCCCCGCTGAATTCACGCCCGACTTCATGGCGCGGCTTGAGCAGTTGCGGCTCAAGACGCGGCGCGAGTACGCCGGGATGGGCAAGGGCGGCCATCTCTCGCCGCGGCGCGGCACCTCGCTGGAGTTCAGCGACTTCCGCCCCTACTCGCTGGGCGATGACTTCCGCTATATCGACTGGGGACTCTACGGCCGCACCGACAAATTGTACATAAAGCTGTTCAAGGAGGAGGAGGACCTGCTGACCTATATTTTCGTCGACGCGAGCGCCTCGATGGCGTACCCGGCCGGCGACCGTAAATTCTCCTCCGCGCTCGCGATCGCGCTGGCGCTGGCCTACGTGGCGCTGTCGTCGGGCGATCGCGTGATGATCCGCATCCTGGCCGGAGAGGGCGAATCGGCAGCGCCGAGCCTGGTAAAAGATCGCTTTCGAATCGTCGATCTGGCGCGCCGCCTGAGCAAAATCAGGCCGGCCGGGTCGCTGGATCTTGCGCCCGCGCTCGCGCGCGAGCTGGTCGCGGTCCGGCGCGCGGGAAAGGTCTTTGTGATCTCGGACTACCTGATGCTGCTTAATTCGGTGACCAGGGGGCTCGGCCTGTTCAGCGCCGCCAACATGGATGTGACCGTCGTGCAGGTGCTCGGCGGCAGCGAGTTGGCGGGCCAGGGACTCGACGGCGATGTCGACTTGGTGGATGCGGAAAGCGGCGAGCGCCTGCGCGTCGCGCTCGGCCCGCGCGAGCGCGAGCGCTATCGGCAAACACTGCTGCGGCTAGCGCGCGAAATTCGCGCGTTCTGCTTCAAGAACGGCCAGCACTACACGCTGTACACTACCGATTTGAGCTTTCAGGACTACTTTCTGCGCGCCGTCAGCGAGCTGGACCTGGTGCACTGAACGGCGCGCCGGTCGCCCTCGCACGCCGCGGCGCGACCATTGCAACCCTCGGGCGAAACTCTCACGCCATGCGGCGGCGGCGCTGCGCGCGCGAGCGGCTGGCGCTCACGCGCTGTTGGCGCGGCGTGAGCTTCAGCCTGAGCTGGGGCGCCGAGCGTGTGCCCTGGTTGCGCATCGAATGCTTCCACTCGACCATCTTGCGGCGCACCAGCGCCCCGTCGATCCCCAGCGCGTCGCAGACGGTCTCGAAGGTAAAAGCGTGCCGCGTGGGCCCCTGCCCCGCCATCCAGCGCTCCGCGTCGATATACAGCAATCGCTGGCGTGCACTGCGCGAAAACGCGCCCTTGCGGAACACGTTGATTGCGTCCGCCAGCAGAGCCGCCATCAGCCGCTGCTCGCCGCTTAATCCCGACGATCCGGTCATGTCGAAATACTGGCAGGGCATGATCTGATAAACGCCCGTCGCACCCTGCGCGGAAGGTTCCTGTCCAACGGATCTTGCTGTACTCATTGTTCGGTACTCATTTCACCACCACGGGTCGCGCGGTCTCTGCCTTTCAGAGCCCCTCCAGACCTGTAGATAGGACGTATCTCCATCGCCCGAATTCAAAATGGGGCCGGATACAAAAATTTCTGTGCTTGGTGATCGCGAACTATTAGAAAGAATCGCGAACGGGTGGGCGGGCGGCTCAGATCGAAAGCATCGAGACCAGCTCGATCAGGCCCGGATCTAGACGCCGCTGCTTGCCGGCGAGGTCGCCAAGTGGAACCAAGGTGACTTCGCCATGTACCTCGCCGACCAGCGAGGGCGGCCGGCCGTCGACTATCGCCTTGACCGCCGCGATGCCCAGGCGGCTGGCCAGCAGCCGATCGCGCGCGGTCGGTGCGCCGCCACGCTGGATATGTCCGAGCACCACGATGCGGGCCTCGATACCCACGCGCTCCTTCACCGCGCTGGCGATCGCGAACGCCCCGCCGGTGGTGGGACCTTCGGACACCACGATTATCGAGGAACGCTTGCCGCGCTGCTGGCTCTCTTCGATCCTGCGGCACAGCGCTTCAATGTCGAACTTGATCTCGGGCACCACGACCGCCTCTGCGCCGCCGCCCACCGCGACCGAGAGCGCGATGAACCCCGAGTCGCGGCCCATCACCTCGATAAAGAACAGCCGCTCGGCGGCGAAGGCCGTATCGCGAATCCGATCGATCGCCTCCAGCGCGGTGTTGACCGCGGTGTCGAAGCCGATCGAATAGTCGGTGCCCGCGATGTCGTTGTCGATCGAGGCCGGGATGAACATCACGTTAATATCGGTCTCGCGCGCAAAGGCGGCCGCACCCGCCATCGTGCCGTCACCGCCGATCACGACCAGAGCGTGCACGCCGCGGTAGCGCAGGTTTTCGAGCGCGCGGGCCCGGCCGGCTTCGTTCATGAAATGTCCGGAGCGCGAGGTTTCGAGGATCGTGCCGCCGCGCTGGATTATGTTGGCGACCGCGCGGCTCGGGAGCGGATTGAAGTTACTGTAGATCAATCCTTCGTAGCCGCGCTGCACGCCCATCACTTCGATTCCGGCGGTCCCGGCCACCCGCACCACGGCGCGGATGGCGGCGTTCATTCCGGGTGCATCGCCGCCCGAAGTCAGGACCGCGATGCGCCGCGGGATTGTCTTGCCGCTGCCCGCCTCTGGTTGGGGCGGCTCCGGCTCACCTTGCGATTGCGCGCCCATTATTCCACCTCGTACAGGTTATCACCGGCCGCGGAACCGAGGAAAGTTAAGCTTGCGTGAAGTTCGAAACCCAGCCGTGATGACCATGATCGGCCGCTATTTGCCTCCCAATCGCGCCAGTGCGTCGCGCGCCGATTGGGCCGCCTGGTCGCCGCCCTCACCGCCACCCTTGGCCGCTGCCTGGTAATGCGCGATTGCGTCGGCCCGCTGGCCCATCGCCTCGTAAGTGCGCGCGACGTTGAGCTCGGCGTGCGCGCTGCTAGGACAGGCAGCCAGCGCGTCCTGATAGTACGAAAGCGCGCGGGCGAAATCGGCGGCCGCGAAGCGCTCTCCACCCCGGCGGGTTGCGATTCGGCTCACGTCGCTGTCGCAGGAACCCGGTGGCAGCGGCGTACTTTGGACCTGCGCGGCGCTCAGCGCCGCGACCTCCTTGTTGAGCCGTTCGATCTCCGCCTGTTGCTGCTGAAGCTGGAGGCTGTTCTGATCGTTCTGCGCGTGAAGGCATCCCGCCGCGATAGCGGCGAGCAAGGCCGCGGACAAGGCGGCACATCCTCGATTGTTCCAAACTGCCATACGCGTAGTTAGTGGAAGTCTCCGTGCCGCTGTCAACGGGCCATAAGATACCCCATCCGCCATGGATGATTTGACCCATCGAATCGATGACCTCGATTGGACGCGAATCGCCGCGGCGCTTGACGAGCGGGGATACGCGACCGCCGCCGGCCTGCTCACCGCAGGCGAATGCGCGGACCTGATTGCGCTTTACGCAGACGAGCGTCGGTTTCGCAAGCGCGTCGAGATGGAACGGCTGCGGTTCGGCGCGGGTGAGTACAAGTATTTCGCCGCGCCGCTACCCGACGCCATCCAGCAAATGCGCGCGGCTTTTTATCCGCATCTGGTCCCGATCGCCAACCGCTGGGCCGCGCAGATGCGCGGTGCGCAACCGTTTCCCCCCACGCTCGACGGCCTGCGGGAGCTGTGCGGCCGCCACGGCCAGCTCAAGCCGACTCCATTGCTGCTGCGCTACGAGGCCGGCGGCTACAACTGCCTCCATCAGGACCTCTACGGCGATATCGCTTTCCCGCTTCAAATCACCTGCCTGCTGAGCCGGCCCGGAACGCGACTTTGCGGGCGGCGAGTTCCTGCTCGTCGAGCAACGCCCGCGCGCGCAATCGCGCGGCGAGGCGATCGCCCTCCAGCAGGGTGAGGCGATCATCTTCCCCAACGCGCATCGTCCGGTGCGCGGCACTCGCGGCCATTACCGGGTCAACGTCCGTCACGGGGTCAGCCGAATCCATCGCGGCCTGCGCATAAGCCTGGGCGTAATCTTCCACAACGCAAAGTGATCGCCGTGTTGCGCGCCCACTAACACTCCACCACCACGGCCGCGTGATTCTATCCTCGCGATGGTGCGTTCATTACGATGTCTGCCATATGAGACCAGAGCGAGCGGCCACCGCTGCGGCGGAGCCGACCAGCCGTTTCTTCGATGCCAACGGTCTGAAACTCCATTACCTCGACTGGGGCGGCGATCCGCGCCGGCATACCCTGGTATTGCTGCACGGCGGCGCCGCGCACGCGCATTGGTGGGATCTGGCCGCGCCGCAACTCACCCCGCTGGGACGCGTGGTCGGGCTGGATTTTCGCGGCCATGGCGAGAGCGCCTGGGCTGTCCCGCCTCATTATGGTCCGCAGGCTTACGTGGAAGACCTGCGCGCGCTGATCGATTATCTCGCCACGCGCCCGATCGTGATCGGCCATTCGATGGGCGGCGCGGTAGTGCAGTGGGCCGCCGCGCGATTTCCTGAAAAGATGCGTGCGATCGTGCTGGTGGATTCTCCCAACGGACCGCCGCCGCTGTGGCGCCGGCTGATGTGGCGATGGCGCCGGCGCTCGCGTGGCCTCGACCAGCGCCCCGAGCTCGAATCGGCGGATGCGATAGTCCGCAAGTTCCGGTTCTCTCCGCCCGAAACCTATCTGGCGCCCGAAGCGATGGCGCGGCTGGCACTGGCCGGGGCCGAGCAACTACCCAATGGCCGATGGGCCTTCCGGTTCGATCCGCACACGCGCGCTTGGCGGCGGCTGGGCGGTAATCTGCGCCGCCCGAGCCTGAGCGATATCAAGCTCCCGACCTTAATCCTGCGCGGCGCCCAAAGTGGCCTGGTGAGCGGGCACAGCGCCGCCGTGATGCATCGCAAGGTCCGCAACTCGATCTTCAGGGAAATTCCGCGCGCCTACCATCACGTGCCGCTGGACAATCCCGACGACACTGCGGCCGCGATCGCGGACTTCGTGGCGACGCTGTAGCCGGATTTACGCCCGGAGCATCCAATCGCTCAAATCGAGCGTGAAGGAGCCGTCGGTCAGCACCATCGCCTTGGGCGAGCGCTTGAGTTGAATCCGGGAAATATCGATTTCGCGCGGCAGTAGATAGATCAGGTTGTCGCTGTTCATCGAGAAGATCCGCACGCGCTCCTCGCCGGCGCGCTCGGTGCCGGCGATCTCGTAGGGATTGACGTGATAGGAGTAGCCGCGCGCCCGCACCACACCCCCGTCGCACTCCTCGGCGACGCCGACAAAGACCCGGGTATTGTCGTCGCGGAAAAGTTTCTTGTCGACCACCACCACTCGATCGCCATCACGCAGCGCCGGCATCTTCGCTTTCTCCTCCCCGACGGTCAGGATTGTACTCCCTGCGCGCGGGCTATTTAACCTCGTAGATCCGATAGCGGACGCCGGCTGCCGATCCCTCGCCCTCTGCGACCGCCTGCACCGCGTTCAGCCATGCATATTTGCCGGACTTCGACACCGAGAACATCGGCGCGGTTCGAATCGTCACCCCGGCGCCCTGCGGCTTGCCGATTCCGCTGTAAGTTACGTAGATGAACTCGCCGTCGCTGGTCTTCAGCATCATCCGCACGTCCAACACGCCGACGCCGTCGGACCGGTTGAGCAGCCAGTCGCCGCCGCCCGGCAGCACCTCGCCGCTCAGGCGCGGCCCCTTGAAGCTGCCGCCCTTGAGCAGAAAAATCACCCGATCGCCGAGCGGCGTGTTGGCGATCACCATCGGCGGTTCCAGATCGGCCGACAATTCAAAGAGCAATTCAGTTTCCATCGACTACCTCAATTGTACGTTACATCGCGACCTTCGTCGGATGCTGGCAGGGCTCGGGCAGCTTCGCCAGAGCCGGGGTACTGGTTCCGGTCGCTATCGCGACGCGATAACATAGCAGGTTTGATGCTCCCGCAAGGCAGGCAATCCAGTGCTCGCGCTCGATAATCTTTCCAAGTCGTTCGGCGGACGAGTCATTCTCGATTCCGTGAGCTGGTCGATGAACGACGACGGGCGGGTCGGTCTGGTCGGCCTCAACGGCGCGGGCAAATCGACCCTGCTCAAGATGATCGCCGGCGTCGTCGCGCCCGATTCCGGCCGGATCGCGCGTCCGCAGCGCACCACCGTCGGATACCTGCCGCAGGACGCGCCCGAGATGGGCGGGCGCCCGGTGCTGGCCGAAACGCTCTCCGCGCTGGCCGAGATGCAGGCGCTCGACGCGCGCCGCCTAGAGCTGGAAGCAGTACTCGCCGCGCAGAGTTCGGGCCCCGATCACGACGCCGCGCTCGCCGAGCTGGGCGAGGTTCTAACCGAGCTGGAGCGCCACGAGTTCTACAACGCAGACAGCCGCGCCACCTCGATGCTGTTCGGCCTGGGCTTCAAGCAGGAAGACCTGGCGCGCGATGTCGCCGAGTTCTCCGGCGGTATCCGGATGCGTATCGCGCTGGCCAAGCTGCTGCTGCGCGGCCCTGAATTCCTGATGCTGGATGAGCCGACCAACCATCTCGACCTCGAGGCGCGCAACTGGCTCGAGGACTATTTGGCCTCCTATCCGGGCGGAATCATCCTGGTCTCGCACGATCGCTATTTTCTCGATCGCGTCACCAAAACCACCGTGGAGGTCGCCCGCGGCCGCCTCACCGAGTACCAAGGCGGCTATTCGCGCTACCTGGTCGAGCGTGAAAAGCGCTTCGAGCTGGAGCTCGCGGCCTATGAGAAGCAGCGCGAGGAAATCGCGCACATCGAGACCTTCATCAGCCGCTTTCGCTACCAGGCGAGCAAGGCCCGCCTGGTCCAGAGCCGGATCAAGCAGCTTGAAAAGATCGAACGCCTGCAATCACCGTTGGGCTCCGACCAGGCGCCCTCGATCAGGTTCCCCGAATGCGAGCGTAGCGGGCGTCAGGTCTTCGAGCTCAAGCACGCGGCCAAGCGCTACGGCCCCCTGACCGTGTACGCCGGCGTCGACATGAAAATCGAGCGGGGCGCGCGGGTCGCGCTGGTGGGACCGAACGGCTCGGGCAAATCGACCATGATGAGACTGCTGGCGGGCGTCGATCCGCTCAGCGCCGGCGAGCGAATCGTCGGACATAATGTCAGGATTGGCTACTTTGCGCAGGATTTGGCCGAAACTCTCGACTACGACAAGACCGTGTTCAGCGAGCTGAGCGCCGCCGCCGAGGGCATGACCACCGGCGAAATCCGCGGCCTGCTGGGCGCGATGCTGTTCTCGGGGGACGACGCCGGCAAGCGCGCCAGCGTGCTCTCGGGCGGCGAGCGGGTGCGGCTGGCCCTGGCCCGGGTGCTGGCCCATCGCAACAACTGCCTGCTGCTCGACGAGCCGACCAACAATCTGGATATCATCGCCAAGGACACGCTGCTCGAAGCGCTGCGGCGCTTTAACGGCACGGTCGTGATTGTGAGCCACGATCGTTACATCCTGAATGAGCTCGTCACTGAGGTAATCGAGGTCGGCCAGGGACACGCCACGCGCTACCTCGGTAATTACGACGACTACCTGGCCAAGAAGCAGGCGATGGAGGCTTCCGGCACGAGTGCGGCATCACCGGTGGGCGCTAAACCCGCCAAAATTGCGGCCGCGCCAACCAACAATCGCGCCCGGCACGACGGCGGTGAGACCGCGCCCGCGCGCCAGCCCGATCGCGATCGCAAACGGATGCCGGGCGCGCGCAAGCGCGAGACCCTGGAGGCCGATATCGAGCGCAAGGAAGCCGAACGCGCGACGCTCGCGGCGGACATGAACGATCCCGACTTCTACCTGGCGCGCAAGGACGCCGACCAGTTGATCGCGCGCTACGAAAGCCTGGGCCGCGAGGTCGAGCGGCTCTACGCCGACTTGCTGCGGCTGGACGGCTCGCAGGCCGCCCGCGATGACGGCTGATATCGCGCCGGTGCCGGCGCAGCCGGCTAGGTGCCCGTTCCGCTGACCGCGACGATCTGCGATTGGTTCGTGACGTCGTCGCTGGTGATCGTGATCGTGCCGGTGAACGATATGCTCGAAGTCGGCGTGAACTTCACTTTCACCTGGCGCGTGGCTCCGTCGCTCAGCTTGAAAGCGCCACCGCCCGATAGCAGTTGAAACCCCTTCGCGAATCCAGTCGCCACCACTTTGCCGTGCAACACGCCCAGTCCGGTGTTCTGAATCGCGAACGTCTCCGTGAGGCTGGAGTGCACCGGAATGGTCCCGAAGGGCAGCGCCGCCGGCGCGCTCAGGGTCCCAGACTGAGCTGTGCCAGTCACGGTAACAGAGAGCTGCGGCGATGAATTATTGGCCGTGACGTTGAGGTTGCCGCCGACCGTTCCCGGCTGTGATGGCGTGAACTGTATCGTAACGGTTCGGGTGTGATTGTGCGCCAGCTTGAAAGATCCGGCATTCTTGACCGTGAACGCATCCAGAAGCATGCTCGCATCCACGCTGACCTGCAGGGTGGCCGTGCCCGAATTGCCGATCAACACGGGTACTGGCGCTGATTTCGTGTCAGTGCCGGTGACCGGGAAAGTGATCGAGTCGGTCGAGACCGAGAGCCCTATCGGAGTCGGTCCGCCGGTCGGCGTGGAGCTTCCTGCGGGGGTGGGCGTCGGAGTAGGCGTCGCGCCTGAGGTACCACCAGCGTGCGGCGCGACCGCGATGCCGGCGGGTTTGGAAAGCGCCGCTCCGGACAGGGTCACGGTCGGCGCCGCATTTCCGTTGCTGCCAGCCGCGTATTCCGTAATCGTGTTCGAGCTCGAATTCACCGCGTAGATGTTGCCGAACTGGTCGACCGCGACTCCGTTGGGCTGGCTCAGATCGGTCTGCTCACCCGAAATCGTAGCGATCGGCGCCACGTTGCCGTTGGAACCGGCCTTATACTCGGTGATGCTGTCAGCCCCCCCTGTGTTCGACGCGTTCGACACATAGATGTTGCCAGCCGAGTCCAGCGCGATTCCCACCGGGTTGTCGAGCCCGGTCTGGTCACCCGAGATCAGCGCGCTCGGTGCGACGTTACCACTACTGTCCGGCGCAAACTCAGCCACGCTGGATAGCTGCGCGTTGGTTACGTAGATGTTCCCCGATTGATCGATCGCGATTCCGTTAGGCTGCCCCAGCTTAGTCATCGTGCCGCCGATGATGTTGGTGGGCGCGATGTTGTTGTTGGCTCCGGCCAGATACTCGGTAACGGTATTGTTACCCGAGTTGGTGACGTAGACATTCAGCGCTGGATCCAGCGCGACTCCGAAGGGCACGCTCAGCATCGCGTTTGATCCCGAGATCATAGTCAGCGGAGCCGTCTGTCCGCTCGGGGCTGAACTGTACTCGGTGATGCTCGGCCCGCTCGTCGCTAAAACATTGACCGCATAGATGTCGCCCGACGGATCGACGCACACCCCCACAGGAAAGCTCAATTGCGTATGCGCGCCGGTAATCGTACCGCTGGGATCGGCATTGCCGGAGCTTCCCGGCGCATAGATCGCGATCGAGTTCGACCCTTCGTTCGCGACGTAAATCGTCACTGCGGTTCCGGCCGCAGCCGCCCGGACCGATCGGCCCCCGCCGGCAACGCCCGCGATCGCAATGGCGAGCGCGAAAAGAAGCCACGGAGCAGGTCCCGCGATGGTGGTCTTGCGCTGGGACATCTGCGTCAGGTCCCGGTCCCGCTCAATAGGATTGGAACCTCCAGATTGTTTGGATCGTCGCTGTGCACTTCGAGCGCCTCCAGATACTTTTTCTTTGTCTTGGGCGTGAATTGAACGCTGGCCGTGGCCGTCTTGCCCCCGGCCAGCGTGAACGAACCTTTTCCCGACGTCAGCACGAACACGCCGGCGCCCTCGCCGAGAGTGTTCACATCGACCGTGACGTGCAACGCGCCGAGGCCGCTGTTTTTGATCTTCACCGACTGGGCGTTCGAGGTCTGGCCCACCGGCTGGTTGCCGAAAACCAGCGGCGTGTTGGGTACCGCCAGCGTTCCGCCTTGGCCCGTCCCGGTCACGTTCACGATACCCAGGCTTGCCGGTGATTTGCTGGTTACACCGATGGCGCCTGAATACACCAGCCCGCTGGGAGGATCGAATACAATCTTAACGGTTTTGTGGGCGCCGCGCGCCAAGGTGAACGCGCCCTTTCCAGTCACCTTGTAGGCTTTGGTGCTGGTGAGATCGCCCGCCTCTACGTTGCCCGAGGCCTTTGCTCCCGGGTTGGTGATCGTGAAAGTTTGTGTCACGGGCGGGGCGCCTACGCCGACGGTCGGAAAGACGATCGAATTGGGCGAAATCGAGAAGATACTGCGCGGCGTCGGGGTCGGCGTAGGCGTGGCCGCGAGCGGCGCGGTCGGGAAGATCGATGCGATCGCGAGCGATTGGGGATTGAGCATCTGCACCCCGGAAAGCGTAACGATCGGCGCCACATTGCCGGTGCTGCCCACCGCGTACTCGGTTACGGTACTGTTGGCGTAATTCGACACATAAATGTTGCCGGAAGCGTTGACGGCCAGCGCCTCTGGGTTGGACAACCCGGTCTCGCTTCCCGCGATCATCGCGGTCGGCGCAGGATTGCCGGTACTGCCGGCCGCGTACTCGGTTATGCTGTCGGCAGTGTAGTTCGCCACGTATAGGTTGCCAGCCGAGTCCAGCGTGATGCCCACCGGTCCCAACAACCCGGTGTCGCTCCCCGTGATGGTCGCGGTTGGAGCGGCGTCGCCGGTGCTGCCGGCCGCGTACTCGGTGATGCTCGAAGCTGACGAATTGGCAACGTAGATCACGCCCTTCCTGTCGATCACTATTCCGGTGGGTCCGGCCAGCCCGGTCTGGGCCCCGCTGATCGTGGCGATGGGCAAGACGTTGCCATTACTTTCAGGCGCATATTCCGTTACCGAATCGACGACCTGGCCGGAGTTGGTCACGTAGATGTTCCCCACTCCATCCAGTGCGACGTTGTCCGGCAGATCGAGCCCGGTATTGGTACCGGTGATGGTAGCGATCGGTTTCGCATTGCCGCTCTTGCCCGGCGAAAATTCGAGTACCGTGCCGGCCACGGTGTTCACTACGAAAATGTCCTTGAAGGCGTCGACGAAGATCCCGACCGGATCTTGCAGGCCGGTCAACGGTCCCGACAGAATTTTGGGCGGCGCGTTGCCCGCGCCGTGGGCCGGAAAAGTTAATATCGAGGAATACCCCGCGTTCGAGACGTACACTGCGACCGAAGTGTAAAAGCTCGGCGTGGGCGTGGGACCAGGCGTCCGCGACGCGCTCGCACTCCCGCCCGGTGATGCGCTCGCGCTGGCCCCCGGGGTCGGGGTCACCGCGGCCGTGGTGGTGGCGCTTGCCACTGGAGTTGGACTTGGAGTCGGGGTCGGCGTCGAGCTTGGCGTCGCCGATGCGCTTGGAGTCTTTGTAGCTTGCGAGGTCGGCGTCGGAGTGGCAGCCGCAGCCGCCGCTGCAACAATCGTGAGCCACAGCAGGGCCGAAAGCAGAACTGCCCCTTTAGCCGCCGACTTGTTCATTTTGACGGTATTCGGCCATCGCGGACAGCCTCAACAGCCCTTGAATGAGACGACCCGAGCGTAGCGTTGATTCAGAGCAAATCGCCGGCGCTGCTGGCCTCGCGGGACACGGCCACTTCCATCAGGCAGCTTCAGCGCATCTCCCTGAAGAATGCCCTGACATCAGCGGCGAGCGCGGCCGGCTCTTCCATCGCGGCGAAATGGCCGCCCGACGGCATCACGGTCCAGCGCTGGATGTTGTACGCGCGCTCGGCCCATTCGCGAGGCGGCCGTACCATCTCACCGGGAAATACTGCGACCGCGGTCGGCGCCTCGATTCTCGTGCCCTCTTTGAGGCGCCCCGGATGGTGCCGCGCTTCGTAGTAGAGCCGCACTGATGAGTTGATAGTCTGCGTCACCCAATAGATCGTCACATTGGTCAGGAGCTGGTCTTTGGTGAAGCGGCGCTCGAGGTCGCCGCCGCAATCGCTCCAGCTCCGGAACTTTTCGATTATCCAGGCGCAGAGACCGGCCGGCGAATCATTGAGGCCGTAGGCAAGCGTCTGCGGTCTAGTCCCTTGAATAGCCTGGTAACCGGTCTCCTCACGCCGCCACTTGTCGGCCTCGGCGAGAAACGCCTTCTCGGCGGCGCTCAGCTCGCCGGCCTCGCGTCCACGCGCCGGCGCGACTGCGATCATGTTGAGATGGATCCCGTAGACGCTCTTTTCGTATGCCTCCCCGATGCGCGAGACGATCGCGGCGCCCCAATCTCCGCCCTGCGCCGCGAAGCGCGAATAGCCGAGCACCTCCGTCATCAGCTTGAAGAAAATCTCGGCGATCGCCGCGCCATTCATCGCGCGCGCGACTGGATGGTCCGAGAAGCCGTAGCCCGGCAGCGACGGCGCGACGACCGTGAATGAGTCTGCGGCGTCGCCGCCATGCGCGGCCGGATCGGTGAGCATCGGGATGATCCGGTCGAACTCGTAAATCGACCCCGGCCATCCGTGCACCAGCAGCAGCGGCGTGGGATTCGGGCCGCGGCCCGGCTCGTGGATAAAGTGGATCTTCAGCCCGCCGACATCGGCGCGGAAATGCGCAAAGCGGTTGAGCTCGCGCTCGTGCACGCGCCAGTCGTAGCGCGTGCGCCAATACTCAATCAGCTCGCGCAGATAGGCGAGATTGGTTCCGTATTCCCATCCGCTGCCGGGAATCTCGTCGGGCCACCGCGTGCGCGCCAGCCGCTCGCGCAAGTCGGCCAGCACGTCGTCGGGAACGGCGATTTTGAAAGGCTCGGCCTTCGACATGTCAGAGCATTAACCATAAAGAACGCGCGGAGACAAAGGCCGGGCCGGCGCGAAGCGGAGTAGCCGGCGAGCGGCAGATCGGCGCGGGGCACCGGAGCGGACCAGGCGCTCGCGCCCCAAAGCGCGCGACTCCGCCCAGCCTACTACATATTGTTATACTATATGTACTATTAGCTTATTCCGGCCACTTGACATTACGCCGCCCTATTTCTACATAGTGTACTAATTTCGTTACTTGCCAACAGCAACTGCATGTCACATTCATTAACAGATAGTAACTTGAGGCGGACGGGATCTGGAGGACATGGCGCCGTAATTGCCCAGCCGCTCGCGCAGACGGCCCCGTCCGCCTCGGCCTCTTCGCGCTCCCGCGCGGGCCTGCCGGGTCCGGCGCCGGACGCCGGTAGCCTCGTTTCCGCAGGAGGATCGCCGATGTCGCCCGAACCGAAACCGCGTCTTGAGCGAAGCGCCGCCGTCCGCAGCGCTTCACGCGCCGCCCCGCGAACGGCGAGCGAGCCTGCCGTCAAGGAGCCTGCCGTCAAGGAGAAGGTCCGCAGCTTCGGCGACGTGATCCGCGAACGCCGCCGCCAGCTCGATCTGACCCAGGAAGAGGTGGCCCGCCAGATCAGGACCTCGATTCCCTACGTCGGCCATCTGGAGGCCAACAAGCGCCGCCCGTCCGAAAATATCGTGGCTCGCCTGGCGGATGTGCTCGGCCTGGACAGCCGCGAGCTGTTCTTCCTCGCCAATCCCGGCGCCAAGGCGCTGCTCGACGAGACCCGCCGCAACGGCAATTCGAGCTGGGAGGAGTTCCGCCAGGACGAGCGCCTGCTGCGCGCCTTCGGCGTCACCGCGCTGGAGCTTGAGATGCTCTCGCAGGTCGCGCTGATGGGCGAAGTGCGCAGCGTGCGCGATTTCGTCTACATCCTCAACACCGTCCGTCAGGCGCTGTCGCGGTGAGCCCGCACAGCAAGCGCCCGGCCGTTGTTACCAGGAGGCAAAACTACCATGAAGGGCGACCGTCCATTTCTCTCTGACCACGAATTGCGCGCGGGCGAGCGCCGCAAGGTCTGGGAAGAGTTCAGCACCGACCAGGAGTTACTGAAAATCTACAACGTGAAGCCCCACGAGATGGAGTCACTCAAGCAGGCGGCGTTGCTCGGCACCTTGCTCAACAAGAGCGACTTCATCCACATGCTCAACATCCTCCGCCGCAGCAGCCGCTAACGCGCCGCCGGCCGCCGCCGCATTCAACCGATCAGATCCGATTCGCGCCGCCGCGGCACGCCTCTCACGCTAGCCCGAGCGCGCATGGATGGCTTCTGGTTCGGCGGTGGGTTCCTTCGGCGCCGCTAAGTAGAGCCGCGGACCAATGCCGGCTGAACCCATTGCAAGGAGAGGTCGTGCGGCCTATACCGGAGTTGGAATCGGAGGGCCAGAAGGGAGATCCCGGCTGGAACAATTGACAGATGCAGTAACCGACTCGAACAATGACTCTGCGCGTCTATTTTTTGCTATTGCTGCCCATGGCTCTGCTCGGCATGGTAACGGGCTGCAAGCCAGATCTGAAAAGCGAAGATGTCGAGGAACGGACCCTCGCCGTGCAGGACTTGACTGACCAGGCGGCCTTGGCCAAGGTGGCGGTCGAGGACAAGGACCCCGGCGTCCGCTTCGCCGCCACCGCGAGGCTCAACGACAAGGCGCTTCTAGCCAAGGTGGCCCTCTCGGAAAGTTACTCCTCCGATTTGGCTGCCTACGGAAAGCTTGACGATCCCACAATCCTTGCTGAGCTCTCTGCTACCGCAACAGATCCGACCACGCGTCTGAATGCCTCCATCCTCTTGAAGATTCACGGCGCCTGCCAACAGGAGGTTCAAGAACGGGACAGGTCCGAACAATGTCCTGGACTGCTGGGAAATGTCGCCGCGCTAACTGACCCTCTTGTCACCGCCGAACTCGGGAATGTGAACAGCATCAACATCAATTCCGAGACCCGCTGGCAATCTTACGTCGGAGGGCCTCCTATTGTACGGACTGGGGACATAGGTAACGGACGTACGAGGACATAGGTAACACATTTTGGAGGCGCGGTGCTGCCCACAAGTCCACAGGCTCTGGGATTTTGGGGAGTATCCCGCCTGTAGACTTGTGGACAGCACCGCGCAGCGAAGCTCAGTTGGTGGCATCGGCTGGATTGAGATCGATGCGGGCGACCGGTTGATGGCAGAACAGAACTTCGCGCTGCGAGTCGGATGCGGGTACGGGGCGGAGCGCGACGGGCAGGCCGCGCAGGGCCTTGCTGACGCGGAAGTCGCGGCCGCGATAGCTGAACCAGCCCTCGGCCTGGACCTTGCGGATTTCGAGGCCGGGCGGATAGTCGATGGGCGGCAAGGTTTCAGGGAACGGGATCGGACTGGGGCGATAGCAACTGGCGGGAGTGGCCAGGCCCAGCGCGTCATGCGGACGGAGCAGGTTGTAGCGGTCGCGAAAGTGATCGAACTCGCACTGGCAGTGCGCGAGGCTGGTGAAGTTGAAGTGGCGCAGGACTTCGAACTTGAGCGTGCGATGGAAGCGTTCATCCTTGCCTTGGGTCTGCGGATGGTAAGCCCGGCCATGAGCGACCCGGATGCCGAGCCGGATCAGCCACAGGCTAAAGGCGGTGAAGGGATGGTCGTGGTCGCAGCCCCAGGGCGAACCGTTGTCCATCAGCATCGCGGCCGGCAATCCGTAACGGCGAAAGGCGCTGATCAGCACGCCGCGCACGGTCTGGTCCCGCTCATCGGCGCAGGCCGTGAGCGCCACCGAGAAGCGCGAATGGTCGTCCAGCACGGTCAGCGGATGGCAGCGGCCACAGCTGCGCAAGGGGAAGTGGCCTTTGAAGTCCATCTGCCACAGCTCATTGGGCGCCGCGCGCTCGAAGCGCTGCCAGGCGCGCTGGCCGGGCACGGCGGCAGGCTCCAGCAGCCCGGCGCGGCGCAGGATGCCAGTGATGGTGCTCGGCGCCAGCCGAGGACCGCCCGCCTTGGCCAGCAGGTGAGCCAGCTTGCGCCCGCCCCAGCAGTTGCGCGCCTCCTGCCGCAGTTGGATCACGCGCTGCTCCACCGGCGCCACGGTGCGAGCGGGGCTGTGCCGTGGGCGCCGCGAGCGGTCTTCCAGACCGCCGACCCCTTCGTGCGTATAGCGCGCCAGCCACTTGTAGCCGGTCTTCGGCGCGATCCCGAAGCGCCGACACAACTCCCGCCGATTGCTGCCGGTTTGCAATGCCATCTCCACAAACTCTCTGCGCAACGACACCCGGGTAACCTCCCGCCACGGCATCCTGATCACCTCCTCTCGGAGGTCCAGCATGCCGGTTAGGTGTTACCCATGTCCTCGCACACCCGTTACCCATGTCCCGCGCACAAACACCTATTGAGGGAGAGGAGACCTGGATCTCTGTCACGCTGACCAAGACGGACCACACCCTTTCTCACAGTTGGACTACCGACTTCCCAGTCCGGGCGGGGGTTGACGTAGTTTGGATACCGGCGCACGTAGACCCGTCGAGTTTTCTGCCAGAAGTTTGCCGTCTACTTTCGGAGGCCACGCTCACCAAGGTCGCCACCGAGAGTAAGTATGACATGCTCCGCTTGTACGCCGTAAAACAGCTCACCGATCAGGCGCTTCTGGCCAAGGTGGCCGGCGAGGGCAAGGGCTCGGATGTCCGCAGTGCCGCCGTTGAAAAGCTCACCGACGAAGCGCTCCTCGCCAAAATGGCGTTCGAGAATACTGACGAAAACGTCCGCCGCGCCGCCATCCGAAACCTCACCGACCAGGCAGTTCTGGCCAAAATGGCCGTCGAGGACGCTGCCAGGTACGTCCGCAGCGCCGCCGTTGAAAAGCTCACCGACCAGGCAGTTCTGGCCAAGGTAGCCGTCGAGGACGAGGCCAGGGATGTCCGCCGTGCGGCGGTCCCGAAGCTAACCGACCAGGCAGTTCTGGCCAAGGTGGCCGTCGGGGACGGGGACGCGGATGTCCGCTGGGCCGCCATCCAAAACCTCACCGACCAGGCAGTCCTGGCCAAGATAGCTGTCGAGGACGAGGACGAGCACGTTCGCGACAGCGCCAAAGTCCGATTGTATGAATTGAACCATTAAATGAAATTTCGCTTCACCAAGCCAGCAGGCGCTTGGGCATTCGGCCACCACTCGGCCATAGGCCGCTTTCGGTGCGGTGGCGTTTGCCGCCGCCATCATTCGCTCCCATACCTACGGGTGATCAGCCGTTCTCCGACTTAGGCCAGGCTGCCTTTGCTGACGAAGCAGCCGACTATTCAGCGGCCTGATTACCCCAAGCACTCCAGCCTTCACGCCGCCCACGGGCGAGCAGGAGGGTGCTGGGTACACGCGTTCAATCATTTCGTAGACCAGCTGGGACCCTTTCACTATGCGCCCCGCCGCGCGACCGAGTGACCGAGGCGACCCGATCTGACGGTGCGGGCGCGGGCGGAGGGCCTCGCGCCGCCAACAACAAGAATTCGTGCTGCTGGCCGAAGAGGCAACCGGCGCCGATCACCTCTACCGCGCGAATGCGACAGAGCCGCGGGCGTCGCGGACGGCAACTCCGCGATGACCGGCGGGACGCCGGTCCTACTTGCAGAAGCACGTTGGAACTCGATGGCCAGAGCGAAGGCACGGCGGGGGCCAGCCCCTGCGCCCTTGGCAGGAAAAGGCGCACGCCTCTTACGCCAGCCCCAGGCGGAGATACTGGTCCTGCGGCGCTTCGAGCTCCTTCAGCGCAGAGCGCAGCTCGTCGGCGGCATTCTTCTCTGCGCCTGCACCGGCCAGGTTGCGTTCCTCTAGCGGGTCGTCGCTGAGGCTATAGAGATGGTTGCCGCTGAATTGGCCCATTGCCCAGTAGGGCAGCAGATCGCCCTGCTGGAACGGCTGGCGGATGACCGGGATCCTGGAACCCGGCATCCGGTCGAGCACGGCGCGCTCGTCCGGGACCGGCAGGCGCAGGCCCGGCACGCGATGCACCGGCATCGTGGACCATCGATTGGACCACATGCTCAGCGGCGCGTTGGCGGCGGCCGGCGCGCGCGCGTATTTCACTCCGGCCGCATCGATTAGATGCACCTCGCGTCCCCAGACTCCCGCCAGCGCCCATTCGCGGACCGACTTTGATTGGCCCGTGATCAACGGGATCAGCGAGCGGCCGTGCGTGCGATGCTTGAGCGTCACGCCGAACAGGTCGCCGAGCGTGGCGCAGAGGTCAACGTTGGTGGTGAGCGCCTGGATTGACCCGGCCGGCACGCCCGGCCACGCGATCATCAAGGGCGTGTGCCCGAGCGGTTCATAGAGCGGCACCTGCGGCTTGCCCCAGATGTCCTTTTCGCCCAGGTAATGACCGTGATCGGTGCAAAGGATGACGGCGCTGTTGGCGAACCATCCGCCACGTTCGATCGCGCCCAGCAATTCGCCCAGCCAGGTATCGATCATCGTCAGCTTGGCGCCGTAGCAGGCCCGCACCTGGCGCGCCTGCCGCTCATCGAGCACGCCGTTGCGGATCGCGCCACGCACGTACGGCGGCCAGATCAGATGCGCTCCGCTCCACTCCGGATCATACCTTGAGGCGTAGGGTTCGGGAGTGTCGAACGGCTCGTGCGGGTCGAATTCGTCGATAAAGAGCATGAAGCGCTCGTGCGCCGGCGCCGACTCCTGGAGCCATCGCGAGGCCGCCGCCATCGTGCGCGGCCCCGGAAAGTCCGCCTCGCCGCGAAAATAGCCGCGTGAGTCGTCGTAGGCCATGTGGCCGCGGCCGAACGAGGGCGCGCCGAGCCAGCTCGGATCGGGCCGCGTCTTCCAGGGATCGCTTTCATGGCCGCGCTGGTAGTCCCAGGCGTTGAAATCGGTGTGATAGTTCTCGCCGCCGACCTCGAACAGATGGGGATGGTCGGAGACCAGCTTGGTCGTGACTCCGGCGGCGCGGAGATGGGCGGTCAGCGGCTGCTCCCAGATTTCAATCGACCCCCACGGCTTCCACAAAAAATCCAGCGCGCCGCACAGGATGTCGTGCCGGGCCGGAATGCAGGGCAGCGAGCCCGCGTAGTGGCGATCAAAACGGATCGCGCGGCGGGCAAAGGCGTCGAGGTTCGGGGTCGCGAACTCGCGCCCGCCGTAGGCCCCCAGCATGTGCCGGTTGAGGCTGTCGAGCAGGATTACGATCGCATTTTTCGGTCGCGGCGATGGTTCCGGGCTCATCGACGATGGACTCTAGCGGGGCCTTGCCGGCCCCGCAAATGCAACCGCCGGTTCTATCAGCTGCGCTGGAAGCTTGGCCCGCTGCGGACCGGACCCCTGGGCGCCGGAGGGGGTGGAACTTTCGGCGGTTTCGATCGCCCGGTTTTGAGCGATCGTTCCAGCCGCTCGATCGTCTCGCGGAACGACTGATTCTTCTTATACGCCTGAGAAACCTTGATCTCCTTGAGCACGGCTTCGTATCGAGAGCGTCCGATATTGCGAACCATGATCGCGATCAGTTCGGCGATTTGGGTGTGCTTAACGGCCATTCCAACCCTTCTCCATTGTTGTTCGGTTGCGAGGCCTCGGGACTCGCTGTGAAGCGCGGCGGACCGATCGGCCCGCTATCGCGCCCCGTTCTTGAGTCCGCGAGTCCGAAATTGAGACTGCGTGCAATTTCGCGTCCTAAAGCAAGCCCGATTTTCCACTGGCTACAGTGGAGAGTAACTGATGCAAGACCTCTGCCGCGAAATTGAGAACAGCAAAAGCGCCCGGCAGTGCGAGAACATCACAGATTTTTGGTCTATGCAATCGATTGCCTCTTTGAGCAGGTCCCCACGCACTTCGAGCCACTTACCTAAAGACGTGTCAGGAACGCCGATGTTCATCTGGTGCGCACAATTTCGCCACACGAACAAACGGGAGGCAACGGCCCACCCGCCAAGCGCGGCCTGCGCGACGGTCAAGTACCAGATTTGGATACTGGCGCGACTATCGCGCGCGCGATATCAAGATGCTCGCCGTCGCCAAGTTCCGTAGCGCCGGCCCTGTGGCCGTAGCGCCGGCCTCCGTGCCGGTGACTCCGCAGGGACGCCGGCGCTACGGCCACGGCGCGACACATGGCCGTGCAGCGCTGCCAGTATGACGTCGAGGTCGTGGTCACCAACGTCCAGCCCAGGAAAGGCGACCCAAGCAACCTCGCGATCGTCAATGACTGCATACAGATGCTGAAGCTATCCTAATGTAGCGGCGGCCAAGATTCCTCGTCCCCCCCTCACTCGTTGATCGGCGAGCGCAACCCGGAGCGAGCTGGATCCGACCGAGCGGCGCCAACGCCGATCGGCTCGGCGCTGCGATCGTGGCCCCGGCCCCCTTCGGGTCGGAACTTTCGAGACTGCGAGCGCATTTCTCTTGCGGATCGGCGCGGCTGTGCTATACCTCGCCGCGATATGAAGTCACTAATCAGCGGGAACCGACATTTCTTTGGCCACGCGCAAGTGCGCCGGCTGCCGCAGATGCTGGCGGTAGTGGTGGCGGCGCTGTGGCCGGCGATCGCAGGCGCAACCGTAACCCAGGGCGACTTCTCGATCTACGGAACGCTCACCAGCACCTGGGCAGGGCGATGGGGCGAGGGGTCGGCGCGCGGCGGCGTGCCGGCCTCGACCAACGGCGTACCGGCCCCCGATACCACCGTCACCAATCCCGGCGTCGCGCCGCGCGACACCGGCGGCAGTTTCGACTTCAATCACTGGGACCTCGTGGAAGCGCGCCAGCGCGTCGATCTCACCACCAATTATCACCTCATCAAGAACTACATCCTGCTCGGCAGGATCGACACGTTGATCCTCCAGGACGCCGACTTCTATGCCCATTATCAGGGATGGTACGACGCCTATCCCGATTTCAAAGACGGGGGCCGCGCAGAGGCGAACCGCGGATGGACCGGCTTCAGCGCCCAGGACAAAGTCAACCAGTTCACCCGCAACGAGCTCGATGAATACTACGGGCAGTTCAACCTCACCGACTCGTGGTCGGTGAAGGTCGGCAAGCAGCAGGTGATCTGGACCGAAGCCGACGCGCTTTCCGGCACCGAGATCACCAACCCTTCAGACTATCGCTACGGCGATATTTACGACAGCTCGCGCGTCAACCTGCGGATGATCAAAACCGACTACATCCTGCCGGACTTCCTGGATACCGCCAACAACGTCTTCGAGTTCTTCGTGATTCCCGGGGACTTTGAGGGCGGTTTCAAGGCCAACATCGTGGACGCGCAGAATCCCTTTATCCCCCCGGTCCCGATCTCCAATCTCACGCTGTATAACCAGCAGGGCCAGCCGTTCCGCGAACAGACCTTGCTGGATCAGGGCCAGACGCCGATGTACAAGTTGCCCAACGTTCCGGAGCTCCAGCTGCTCCAGAATTTTCTGGGCGAAAAGATTCCGTTCTACGCCGATCTCAACGTCAAGTATTCGTCGAGCCAGATCAACAATTCGATAGATAACAGCGAATTTGGCGCGCGCTATTCGACCCTGATTCCAATCGGCAACGGCTTGCAGGCCAGCGCGATCTGGCTGTACGAGGCGCGCTCGTACAAACTCGGCGTGTGCGATAACTGCACCGAACCCGCGCCCTTCACCAGGTTCGCGCCGGGATTATGGCTGGCGGTGGGACCCAACACCTTCGGGCTCAAAGTACACGGCCTGACCCCGGCCTATGACTTCGGCCCGCCCCAGATCAAGAACAACCTGGGAACGATAAGACTGGACCTCCGCTTCGAGTATGTGCGCGCGAACTACCTGGGCCTGACCGGCACTTATTACGACAAAGACCTGACCGACGTGGTGTTCCGCTACGACACCCTCTACGCGCCCAAGGTATCGTCGTCCGCCGGCGGAATCGGCGGAGTCGGCGGACTCAACAATACGAGCAACGCTGCCGCGGGCCTGTTCTCCCAGCCGAAATGGGGCGAGAGCACCCGATTTATTATCGGGGCCGACCGGCCGACCTATATCCCGTGGATCTCGAAACAGCACACCTTCCTGGTCGCGCAGTACACCGCGACCTGGAACCCCGACAACCACCCGGGCACGCGCGCCCTGAGCAATTTCTGGTTCGTGGCGGCGAACAACTGGCTTTTGGACGGGCGGCTGACCTCGACCAACGTCTGCGCATGGGACAGCGACGTTAATGACGGGTTTCTCACCACCACCAACGGCTACCGGTATTCCTCGAACATCCTCTTCGACGTGAGCGCGATCTGGTTCCTGGGCCGCAGCGGACTCTACTCGACCAGCGACGGCCTCGGTGGAATCCTAAGCCGCGCGCAGAGAACCAACGAGGTGCAGTTCAGGTTCACCTACGAGATTTGAGTAAAGAGAATCGCTCGGCAGGGGGCTTTGGGCGGCGTTTCCGCACTGGCCACTTGTTCCGCTATCCTCTGCGCGATGGCCACCCAAGCGCCGCCCATAACCGTCAACGGTCGGACGTATCGCAGACCCCGCGTACCCGTCGTCGGCATCTGCCTCGACGGCACCAGCAAAGCCTACTTCGACGCCGCCGCAGCCGTGATGCCGAACCTGCAGGGGATCATCGCGCGCGGCGCAATCGGCGAGGTCCAATCGGTCGTACCCACCCTGACCAATCCCAACAATGTCGCGATCGTGACCGGCCTGCCGCCGCGGGCCAACGGGATCTGCGGCAATTACTATTACGACGCCGAGCGCGGCGCCGAGGTGATGATGAATGACCCGGCGTACCTGCGATGTCCGACCATCCTGTCGGCCTTCAGCCGCGCCGGGCTTACGGTCGCCGTCGTCACCGCGAAGGACAAGCTTCGCCGGCTGCTCGGCAAGGACATGGCGGGCGTTTGCATCTCGATTGAATGCGCGGAGCAGGCCACTATCGCGGAGAACGGAATCGCAGATGTGGTCGCGATGGTCGGCCGGCCGGCGCCCGGAATCTACGACCCCGAGATCAGCATCTATTGCCTCGAAACCGGCGTTCGCCTGCTCCAACGCGGCACGATCGATCTCCTCTACCTGAGCACCACCGATTACGTTCAACACAAAAATCCGCCGGGCAGCCGCGATGCCAACGCCTTTTTCGCGCGCCTTGACGGGATCTTCGGCCAGCTCGATCGCGCGGGCGTGATTCTCGGCGCCACCGCCGATCACGGCATGAACGACAAGACGAATCCCGACGGCTCGCCGCGGATTCGTTTCATCGAAACCCTGCTCCGCGAGCAAGGCTTCGCCGAAGCCCGCGTGATCCTGCCGATCACCGACCCTTACGTCGTCCATCACGGCGCGCTGGGATCATACGCGACGGTTTACCTCGACCGCGATCATGTACCCGAGGCGGCCGCCGCGCTCGCGCGGGTCGAGGGAATTGAGATGGTCCTCACGCGCGAGGAGGCCGCGGATCGCTTTCAGCTTCCGACCGACCGGATCGGCGATCTGGTCGTGCTCTCGGATCGATCCACCGTGCTCGGACGAACCGAGGACTGGCACGACCTGTCAAATGTGAAGACCGGCCTGCGATCGCATGGCGGGCTGCATGAGCGTGCGGTGCCGCTGGTTTGCAATCGCCCGCTCAGCCCCGATTACGCCCGCCGGTTGCGGTCGGGCGCCGCGAACAATTACGACTTGTTCGATTTCCTCTGCAACGGGATCGAGGCTTAGCCGCGGCGGTTTGACAATATGATGCGCGAATACGGCACCATCATCGGCGGCGAGCAGCGACCCGGCGCGGCCTGGATCGAAGTGCGCAACCCGTTCACCGGCGACATCGTCGGGCGGGTCGCCGCCTGTGATCGCGCCACCACGCTCGCGGTCGTGGAGCGGACCCGCAACGCGAAGATGGCGCTCTCGCGCCATCAGCGTCACGATCTCCTCAACCGGATCGCATCCCGGCTCGAAAGCGACGCCGCCGTGGTCAGTCGGCTGATCACCGACGAAGCCGGACTATGCCTCAAGGACACCAGCTACGAAGTCGGGCGCGCCTGCGACGTCCTGCGCTTCGCGGCGATCCAGACCCTGCTTGACGATTCGGAAGTCTTCCCGTGCGACGTCTCCAAATCCGGCCGGCCGCGCCGGATCTACACGATGCGCCAGCCGCTGAAGCTGATCGCCTCGATTACGCCGTTCAATCATCCGCTCAACCAGGTCGTTCACAAACTCGCGCCCGCAATCGCCACCAACAACACCACCGTGCTCAAGCCCTCGCTGCTCACGCCGATGGCGGCCTACCACTTCGTGCAGCTTGCGCTGGAGTGCGGGATGCCGTGCGACATGATCAATGTGATCTGCGGCCCGACCCACGAAGTCGCGGAGCCGCTGGTGGAGAGCGAGGCGGTCGAGATGGTCACCTTCACCGGCAGCGCCGCAGTCGGCAAGCGGATTCTCGCGATGGCGGGTTACAAACGGGTGGTGCTGGAATTGGGCGGCAGCTCCGCGATGCTGGTGCTGGCCGACGCCGACCCCGCGCTCGCCGCCGATATCGCGATCGCCGGCACCTTCAAGAACAGCGGCCAGCGCTGCACCGCGATTCGCCGCCTGCTGGTGCACGAAGCGATCGCGGCCGAGTTCGCGCGCATCCTGGCCGAGAAGACCGCCGCGCTCCGCTACGGCGATCCCTACGACCCGGCCACCGACGTCGGCACCGTGATCAGCGAGACGGCCGCCCGCGAAATCGAAGCGCGGGTCGAAGACTCGCTCGCCCACGGCGCGAAGCTGCTCACCGGCCATCGCCGCGCGGGCGCGGTCTATGCGCCCACGGTGCTGGATCTCGTCCGCAACGACCATTCGCTGGTCGCGTGCGAGACCTTCGGGCCGGTCGCGCCGATCATCCGCTTCGCCAGCCTCAATGATGCGATCCGAATCGCAAATGACACGCCCTTCGGCCTCTCGGGCGCGGTAGTCTCGAATCACTGGCCCTCGATTCAGCGCGTGATCACCGAACTCGAAACCGGCACCGTCAATGTGAACGAAGCCCCGAGCTATCGCCTGGAATGGTCGCCGTTCGGCGGCATCAAGGCGTCGGGCCTGGGCTACAAAGAGGGCGTGATCGACGCGATGAAAAGCATGACCTACGTGAAGACCTACTCACTGCCGTGGGACGAGCCCTGAGCGCCCGCGCCCTGCATCCGGTGACAGAAGCGCCGTTCGGCTGCGCGCGGGCCGAATTTGGACTGTCAATGCATTGCGTAATTTAAGACCCCTCCTTGCCAAGAGCGCCTGAGTCGCAAGCTTACAGTTCCGCCGACTGCTATCCGGTTAGTGCGTGGATCAGCTTCGAGGACCTGAGCTTGGCACTGCTGCGAGATGGAGTTCCAAAGCTCTGCGTTTGCGCTGGAAAGGAGACGCAACTGATCAGAGCAGACACCGACTTTCTGACCCAAAGACTGACTGTCCAGACAGGCTTTTTGATGTTTTTCGTGGTCCTGATCTCCATAGCTCGGATCAAGGCACATCTTCAAAGCCTCACGCTTCTGTGTGAAAGTCGTCTGACATACTTGCGCTTTACCCAGCACGTCCAACTCCTGATGCCACAGATTGTCGAGCTTCCGCGAGTCGTCTGGATTGCAAAGCGCTGGATAGGCTGACTTACATCCGAATACAACCATTGCCAGCAATAGCGTCCGGGCAGGCACGCGAAGCCGCTTTCGATCAATCGCAGTCCGATGGCCGGCACGCCGAATCAAATTCCTGAATCGACCGTAGCCGATCCTCGCGCCCATTGATCGATACGCAAATTCTCTCAACTCCGGATGGAGCAGGCGGCAATCCGCGTTAAAGAGGTCGCCAATCTGTGCCATTGGGAAAACTTCCCCGAAGCGAGGTTTTGAGACCGCCGTCAGATTAACACCGAGCTGACCACCTCGCAAAAGATCGGGCGCGCCTTGCCCGCGTGGTTTTCGATGGGTTACAGTCGCCGCGAGTGTCTTGTCGGGGAGTAGCCGCGTGGTTGGTCGGATCGTTCCGCGAATTGCCCTGATCTTCACGATTGCAAGCGCATCCTGCGCGCTCGGCGCGCCGCGCGCGATCGCTCAGGCGCCGCCCGCCGAGGGCACCTCGGTCCGCCAGCTTCCCAAGCCGTCGCCGCATTGGGGATTTTTCTACAGTCTCGCCGCGCTTGGATCGTTCTCGCCCTCGACCGTGACGATTATCGACGGCGACGCGCGCAACGTGCTGGGCACGCTCGACGGCGGACTCGGCAGCGGCTTCGCCGCCGCTCCCGACCATCATGAATACTACCTGGCCGACACTTTCTACTCGCGCGGCTCGCGCGGCGATCGCACCGATGTCGTGACTTTCTACGACGGCAAAACCCTCAATCCCACCGGCGAAGTGGTCATCCCGGCCAAGCGCCAGCTCTCCGCGCAGGACAATATCACCACAGCCGTCACGCCCGACGGGCGGATGCTGCTGGTCGCCAACATGACCCCGGCCACCACCGCCACCGTAGTCGATATCAAGGCGCGCAAGGCGCTGGGCGAAATCGAGATGACCGGATGCACCGAAATCCTCGTCACCGGCAATCGCCAGTTCGTCTCGCTATGCGGCGACGGCTCGATGATGACCACCGACTTCGACGACTCCGCCAAGGTCACCAGCCAGAAACGCATGCCGCAGCCCTTCTTCGATCCCGACAAAGACCCGGTCTACGCAATCCCGGCGGTAATCGGCACGCGCGCCTACTTCCTGAGTTACGGGGGAACCGTCTATCCGGTCGATCTTTCTACCAACCCCGCCACAGCCGCCAAGCCGTGGCCGCTGCTGACGCCCGCCGAATCCGCCAAGCAATGGAAACCCGGGGGCGTCCAGCAACTCGCCGTCAATCGCGCCAGGGGCCAGATCTACGTGCTGATGCATCAGGGCGGCGACTGGAGTCACAAGGAACCGGGCCGCGACGTGTGGGTCTACGACGTCCGCACCCATCGGCGCGTACGCACGATCGCGCTGGAGCGGCCGGTCGACGCGATCATGACCACCCAGGACGCCAAGCCGCTGCTGTTCGCCCAGATGCAGACCGTACCGCCGATCAGCCTGGGTTACGTCCAGGTCTATTCGGCCTCCAGCGGCAAGCTGCTGGGCACGGTCGAGCCCAATCTGGCGATCTTCGAGCATATTTACGGAATGTAGGGTTCTTGGGAATGTAGGGTTTCTGTAGATGCAGCCAATCGATCCCGCAATAGGCTACCTGCTCGCGGCGGCGCTCGCGCTGATCTTCGGCGCGTCGGGTGTGCTGAAGCTGCGCGACCCGGCGCTGTTTGCCGCTGCCGCCGCCAACTATCGCCTGCTGCCGCGATGGATGGAAAAGCCGTTTGCCTGGACGCTGCCGCTCGCCGAGCTCGGCGCAGCCGCCGGTCTGCTGTTTCCGGCCACCCGCGTCCCCGCCGCGTCCGTGTTGGTCGTCCTGATGGGCCTGTTCACCGGCGCGATCGCGATCAATCTGGCGCGCGGACGCGCTGATATCGATTGCGGATGCTTCGGTCCCGCGCTGCGGCAGGAGCTCAGCGGATGGCTCCTGCTGCGCAACCTTGCACTTGCGATGATGGCCGTGATCGTCGCGATGCCGGCGGGCACCCGCGAAATTCAATGGCTCGACGTGATCACGATCGCGATGGGCGCCGCGACCCTCATTACGCTCTACGTCAGCGCCAACTATGCGATCGGCAACCTTTCCGGAACTCGCGATCTGGAGATGCTCTCGTGACCGAGGCGCTGATCATATCGCAGGCCGCGCTGTGGGTGATGCTGCTAGTGATGGCGGGTTTGCAGCTCGCGCTGTTGCGCCAGATCGGCGTCATTCACGAGCGGATCACTCCGATGGGCGCGCTCAACTTTGACAAGGGGCCCAAAGAGGGCGAGAGCGCGCCAGTCTTCGAGCTCATCGATCTGCGCCGGCGGCGGATCAAAATCGGCGGCCCGAGCGCCGCCGGCAAGAGCATCCTGCTGTTCTTCCTCTCGCCGACCTGCCCGGTATGCAAAAAGATGCTGCCGATTCTCCGCTCGATTGCGCGGGCCGAATCACGCTGGCTCGAGATCGTGTTTGCCAGCGACGGTGAGCCGGCCGAGCATGAGCGATTCCTAACCGCGCAGCATCTCGACGATTTTCCTTACGTCCTTTCCCAGCCGCTCGGCATCACGTATCGCGTAGGCAAACTCCCCTACGCGGTGCTGATCGATGAAGATGGCGTCGTGCGCGCCAAGGGGCTGATCAATACGCGTGAGCATCTCGAGAGCCTGATCGAAGCCAAAGAGCTTGGCGTCGCGTCGATTCAGGATTACCTGCAAGATCATGTGCACGAGCATCCGGTGATCAATCGGGGCCGAAAGGTCGGGCAAGATGGATAACCTGGCGGATAAGTTGATCGAGGACCTGAGCCGCAAAGTAGCCGGGCGGACCTCACGGCGCAGCGTGCTGGGCTTGCTCACCAGGGCGCTGCTTGGCGCCGCGATGTTTCCGCTGCTTCCCGTGCGCCGGCTCACGGCCGCCGCCAACGCCGCCCAGCCCAAGAGCCACGACGGCGACCCCGCGAACTGCGACTACTGGCGTTACTGCGGTCTCGACGGTTTTCTGTGCAGTTGCTGCGGCGGCAGCGTCACCGAATGCGCTCCCGGATCGATCATGTCTCCCACTTCGTGGGTCGGCTCGTGCAAGAGCCCGAGCGACGATAAGGAGTACATCATCGCCTATCGCGATTGTTGCGGTAAGGACTTTTGCAATCGATGCTTCTGCCAGAACAACAAGGGCGACCTTCCGATCTATCGGACTCAGCTCGATAACTCCGTCTACTGGTGTTTCGGCACGCAGAGTTACTTCGTCCACTGCACGACGGCGGTAAAACTGGGGCCCAAGACTTGAAGCGCCTCTTCCTGACGATGTTCCTCGTGTCGGCGCTGGCGGGCAGCGCCCACGCCGGCGGCAGCGCCGTCTTCGCCTCGCATTGCGCGGTATGTCATCGGCCCCAAGGCCAAGGCGTTCCGGGCACCTTCCCGCCGCTCGCCGCCTCGGCCGGAACTTATCTTCGTGCGCCGGGCGGACGCGAATATCTGGTGCACGTGGTCTCGTTCGGAATGATGGGCGAAATCTCCGTCAAAGGCCGCAAATACAGCGGCTTCATGCAGGCATGGACCCAGCTCTCCGAGGAGGAGGTCGCCGAGGTAGTCAACTACATCCTGACGGGCTTCAATGCCGCCCTGCTGCCGAAGGACTTCCATCCCCTGACTGCCGAAGAGGTCGGACGGTTGCGCGCCGCGAAGCTGTCGCCTTTCGAGGTCCGCAAGCAACGCGAGGCGCTTATCAAGGCCGGCGGCGTAACGGACGCGCCCCAGGCCCCGGGACCGTGAAACGGTTGCTGGCCGCGCTCGCATTCGCATTAGTCGCCGTAGCGCGGAGCTTCGCTGCCCCGCCGACCGAGCTCTACACGCTCAACTGCTGGGGATGCCATCTGCCCCACGCCGAGGGCATTCCAGGCAGCGTGCCGCGCCTGGCCCATTCGATGGGCTACTTTCTTCACCTGCCTGAAGGCCGCGCTTACCTGGCGCAGGTTCCCGGCGTCGCCAATTCTCCGCTCAATGATCAGCAAATCGCCGACGTGCTCAACTGGCTGCTCGTCACTTTCAACAAAAACGAACTGCCGCCCGCCTTTAGGCCCTATACGGCGGCTGAAATCCGGCAGTTCCGGCCCCATCCGATGGTCCAGGTCAAAGACACGCGCCGCGCACTTGCGAAGCGCTTGGCGGCGATTGGCCTTACCGTCGCAGTGATGCAATAGTTCGAGCTGTTCACTCCATTCAGGCTTGCCTGTGCATATTTGTGCTTGCGCGGCTTGAGACGTGCGCGTGGCGCATTGTAGTTTCCGTTTGTTGGGGGGTGGAACGCGAGCAGGTAGCGAGGGTGGTCATGCGGCGCTGGTGGTTAGGTATCTGCGCGATTGGGATGGTGGGAATGGCGAGCGCGCCCTCAGTCGGGCAGACGCGTCCGCTCGCCCAGGACTTGGTCGTCGCCCAGAACTTCCACACAGAGGACGACAGCGCCTATTTCGACGAACCTTCTGAAGGCCAACACACCCCGCAAGCTGAAGGCCAGGATACACCGCAAGCCAAGCCCGGATCAGACGCCCGGCAATCATCCACAGCGCAAACCTCGGCTGGCGGCCAGAGCGACTCCCACAGATCCACGAATGGGGTCGCATTGCCCGACTACCCAAAGCCTCCGGTTTTTCGCACTCTAATCGCCGCTCCGATTTCGCCTCAGGCCAAGCAGTCGCCGATCGCTCAGCAGACACCGGCGGCGCCGGCACGGCCGATAGTAGTCCTGGATGCGCGCGACGATCCCGGCGGGCTCCATCCTCACTATCGATCCATCACGGTCGATTCGCCGTCGAGCGGCGCAGTTCCATCGCGGCCAAGATCTACGATCAGCAAAGACCTGTCGGCAGCCCCTGTCGCGGCGCATCGCGATTCGGCCGCGCTGGATGATAAAGATGAATCCGACGCGGAGTCCTCGGACGAGGACTCGTCGGACAGCGACGCATTGCCCGCACCGCGGCGACCCTCGGCCGCGCGCAGTTCGACCGCAAACCCGAGCAGGAGCGCGGTCGCCCGGAGCAAAGCGTCGCCGGATGAAATTTCGATGATTCCGCGAGATGCGACGACCCCATGGAAGTCGCCGCCCCGTCCGAGGCTTCCGGCCGTTGAGGCGCCGAGCGCCAGCCTGGCCCACAAGTCGCCGGCCGTCGAGAGTCCTCCGGCAGTAACTTCGGAGTTCTACGATTTCAATTTCAACGGGCGCAAGACGGTCGAAATGAACAATGGCTCCGTTTACGCCGGCGGCTTTCTCACTCCCGACGGCAGCGGCATGTACTCCGAGGGATCGCTGTGGGTAACCGGGATTACCCAAGTCGCCGCATTTTGTAGCTACAAGCTCAATACCAGTGAGTCGACGAGTAAGTATTCGATTTTCGCCAACGGCTCGGGCGCGGAGATGCTCGTTTGGACGCTCTCCGCCGGTCCCAGCGTTTGTCCGCATAACTTCATCGACATGACGCGCTTCGCGCTGCCCAGCTCGTTTCTCGGCAAGGTCAAGGTCATCGACTTCAACCTCGGCGGCTCCGAACGTCCCGGCGCCGGATCGTACGAGTAGCGCTGCGCCCCGCTCTCGCCGCAGGCTCGTTTTCGCGCCGCCGGAGAGCGTCTCTGCCCTGCAACAAGCTCTGTAGTCGGCCTGCAACAGATACTCGGCGCCGGCTTGCGTTGTCCTTCTGGGGCGAGCTATTGCGGCCCAATCGCTGACGCGACTCCCGTCAAATCATCGGTAGGCCGCCCGCGCAGCGGCATCGTTTTTGCCCTTCTACTCATCCGAGGGATCGGGGGAGTGCCTACGTCTGACGAAACGACACAGGCGCAGCCGGCGCGGGTTTTTGCGTCTCTGCGCGAACGTTTCGCTGAAATGTTCGGCGGCGCGCCGGTGCGCGATCTCCCCGGTACCAGTGATGAGTCGCTGGACCCGGTATGGATCGTTCATCTGCTGCGGATGGGCTTTGTGCTCGCCATCGCCGCGGCGCTTGGTAACATTACTCAGTCGGTACTCCTCGACCCGCGCCGAGCGCACCTGAGTCTGCCTTATCGACCTGATGTCGCTCGCCCTTTCGTTCGCGGCCGTGCGTCCTTACTTTCGATTCCCGGTTTCCCCGCTTCTGGAAACTCGCGGCACTGGCTTATTGCCTGTCACTAGTCGGATTGGCCACCTTCGCGTGCACCGTGCTGGGCGTGCAGTTGCGGCTATTCATAACCATCATGGTGCTGCTGACCGCCACCTGCGCATTGGCGCCGTGGGAATTCCGCTGGCAGGCATCGCTGACCGCCGGATTTCTGGCCGCGGCGGCATCAACACCGCGCTCGTCAGGCCGTTAATGCCTCAGACCGGCACGCTGTGGATGGCGACGATTATGATCGCGGCGGTGGGCCTGGCCAGCAATCGGCTGTGGGCGCAATGGCGCCTGAAGCTCACCGACACCTGCCGCAGGCTCGAAGGAGCCGAGGCCAAGCTGCGCAAGATTTTCGAGGCCTGCCCCGACACGATCTGCATCAACAGCCTGCGCGACGGCCGTTACATCGACATGAATCCGCGCTTCGCCCTGTCCGGCTATACCCGCGAAGAAATAATGCGCAAGCCGGCTGAAACGCTGGTGATGTGGGCCGATCGCCGGCAGTTCATGGAATTCTCGCAGCAACTGATAGAGCGCGGACTGGTTCACAACCTGGAGGCCAGCTTCAGGCTCAAAGACGGCAGCGTGCGGCCCTGCCGGGTCTCCGGCGCGATCGTCGAGCTCGACGGCGAGCCGTGCGCGGTAACCTTCAGCAGCGACATCAGCCGGCTCAAGCGCACCGAGCGCGAATTGATCGCGGCGCGCGAGGCCGCGCTCGGCGCCTCACGGGCCAAGTCGGAGTTTCTCTCGAGCATGTCGCACGAGATCCGCACGCCGATGAATGCGATTCTCGGCATGGCCGATCTGCTCGCGGAAACGCCGCTCACTGCCGAACAGCGGACCTTCGTCGAGACCATGGTCAGCAACGGCAACGCGCTTTTGGACCTGATCAACGGCATCCTGGACCTAGCCAAGGTCGAAAGCGGCAGGCTCTCGCTGGAGGAGGCGGAGTTCGATCTTTATCCCCTGATTGAGAAGGTTGCCGAGACGCTGAGCGTGCGCGCGCACGAAAAGGGGCTCGAGCTCGCGACCCGGATTCTGCCCGACGTTCCGCAGCGGCTGGTCGGCGACCCGCTCAGGCTGCGCCAGGTGCTGATCAATCTGCTCGGCAACGCGATCAAGTTCACCGAAAGCGGCGAAGTCCTGCTGATGGTCGAGCACGCGCTGGCCGGCAATGCGATCAAGTTCACCGAAAACGGCGAAGTGCTGCTGACGGTCGAGCACGAGGTCGAGTCCGGCCGCGGCCCTGCCGATCTCCCGCTGATGTTCGCCGTACGCGACACCGGAATCGGCATACCGGGCGAGCAGCTCGAAACGATCTTCCAGAGCTTCACCCAGGCTGATTCCTCGGTCACGCGCCGCTACGGCGGCAGCGGACTCGGCCTGGCGATCGCGCGCCGACTGGTCGATTTGATGAACGGCAAAATCTGGGCGGAAAGCCAGGTCGCCCGCGGCAGCACTTTCTTTTTTACGGCGCGCTTCAAGCCCGCGGAGAAACCCGCCACGGCCGACTTCGATGGCCCGCTGGTGGGGAGGCCGCGCGTGCTGGTGGTCGATGACAACGCCGCCTGCCGCTCGACTCTGCACGACATCCTGACGTCCTGGGATGCGGAGGTCGTGGAATCCGATGGCGCGGCGGACGCGCTGTTGCGCAACCAGCGCGCGCTTCGCGCCGGCCAGCCCTACCAGGTGGCATTGATCGACAGCGCGATGCCTGAGACTGAGATCAATGGCTTCGAGCTGGCCAAGCGGCTGCGGCGGCGAGGCCTCGGCGCTGCCGCGATCATCATGATGCTTACTTCCGAAAACCTGAGCCCCAAGCTGGCGCGAGTGCGCAAGATGGGGGTTTCCTATCTCGTCAAGCCGGTGAAGCGCTACGAACTGAGGCAGGCGCTGATCGCGGCGAGTGGCAGCCTGACGATGGCGCAGCCCAGCCCCGCGGCGTCCGGCGCCGATCGCATCGCCAAGGCCGTTCAGCGTCCGCTGCGGCTGCTGCTGGTCGAGGACTCCAGCGACAACCGGATGCTGATTCGGGCCTACCTGAAGAATTTTCCGTACGATTTGGACGAGGCCGAGAACGGCGAAATTGCCGTCGAGAAATTCACGGGATCGACCTACGACCTGGTCCTGATGGACATGCAGATGCCGGTGATGGACGGCTACACGGCGACCCGCAGGATTCGAGACTGGGAAGCCGAGCGGAGCCAACCCGCGACCGCGATCGTGGCGCTGACCGCCTCCGCGCTCGAAGAAGATGTCCGCAACACGCTCGAGGCGGGTTGCTCGGCGCATCTGAGCAAGCCGGTGAAAAAGTTGGCGCTGCTCGGCATCATCAACAAATTGGCCAACGAACTGGCCGGCGCAGTGGCCGGTGGCCCGCGATTAGCGTCGAATCAGCCGCTTGCGTCGTCGCCCGGCGGCCACGCGTACACCAACGGCGCGCCTGCCGACCCCGCTATCCAGGCTCGATCGAAGAGCGACTAGTGCTTACTTGCATAAGTTAGCGTTACATGATAAGGATACGGCATGGTCAAGGAAGCCGTGCCGATTGCGGTGCTGCCGGAGGATCGTCGGGTGCTTGAAAGCTGGGTTAGCGGCGCGAAGACCGAGCAGCGCCTGGCGCTGAGAGGGCGTATTATCCTGGCTGCCGCGGCTGGAAGCAGTAGCCGGGCGATTGCCCGGGCGCAAGGCGTTCGAGCGGCGACAGTGAGCAAATGGCGCGGCCGTTTTGCGCGCCGTGGGCTCGCGGGTCTGCACGACGCCCCGCGCTCGGGCGCCCGGCGGCGTTATGACGAAAGCACGCGCCGGCGGATTCTGGCCAAGCTCGACGATCCGCCGCCGCGCGGCCACGCGGCCTGGAGCGGCGCGCTGGTGGCTAAGGCCTTGGGCGACGTCTCGGCGCATCAAGTCTGGCGGGTGCTGCGCAGCCAGCGCATTCACCTGCAACGGCGGCGCAGCTGGTGCATCAGCACCGACCCGCAGTTCGCGGCCAAGGCGGCCGACATCGTGGGGCTGTATCTGCATCCGCCCGACAACGCGGTGCTGCTGTCGGTGGATGAAAAGCCTCACATCCAGGCGCTGGAGCGGGCCCAGGGCTACCTTAGGCTGCCCAACGGCCAAGCGGTGGCCGGCTTCAACCATGAGTACAAACGCCACGGTACCACCACCTTGTTTGGCGCGCTTGACGTCTTGACGGGCAAGGTGGTGGGCGGCCACTACCACCGCCGCCGGCGGCGCGAGTTCTTGGACTTCATGAACGACGTGGTGGCACTTTATCCGGCAAGCGAAATTCACGTGGTCCTCGACAACCTCAGTACGCACAAGCCCAAACACGACCTCTGGCTGGCGCGCCACCCCAACGTGCACCTGCATTTCACCCCCACCCATGCCAGCTGGCTTAACTTGATCGAATGCTGGTTCAGCATTCTGGTCCGGGCGGCCCTGCGGGGCGCCAGTTTCACCTCTCCACAGCAATTGCGCGAGGCCATCGATGAGTTCATTCAAAGCTACAACCAGACTGCCGTGCCCTTTGAGTGGACCAAAGAAACCGTGCGCTCCGTGCACCCGAAGCCCCGTTACGCTGATTTACGCAGGTAAGCACTAGCTCCCGTGCCCGCGCCTAGGCGGTCACATCCGCGGCGGAATCAGGTCGACGCCCAGCGTGTTCTTGAACGCCTCGAACAGCTTGTCGATTTCCCACGGATGGTCGCTCATCAGGACGCGTTCCGGAACGATGTGCGAGTAGCGCGTGATTCGATATCCGGCAGCGCCGAACACCTGCCCGTTGACGGAGGCAGCCTCATCGCTGGCCAGGAACACCACAATCGGCGCGATGTTCGCGGGGTCGCGCGGCGTACCCTCCGCGGTCTCGCTGGCGGGCAGTCCCGCTCCCGGCATCCGCCCGGCCGGAATCGTATCGGTCATCCGGGTCGCGGCGCCCGGCATGATCGCATTGCAGGTGATGTTGTACTTGGCCAGCGCGTTGGCGGAGCTGTAGGTCAAGCCCAGGATGCCCGCCTTCGCGGCCGCATAGTTGGGCTGGCCGGGACTGCCGAGCGCCGACTGCGAGGAGAAATTGATGATCCGCCCGTATTTGCGCTCGCGCATGTGCGCCGACGCGGGGCGCATCGTGCAGTAATGCCCCTTCAGATGCACGCGGATGACCTCGTCCCATTCCTGCTCGCCCATGTTGAAGATCATCCGGTCGCGCAGGATTCCCGCCACGTTGACCAGAATGTCAAGCTTGCCGAATTCCTTGATCGCCTGATTGATCAGGTTCTCGCCGCCCGCCACGTTCGCGATATCGTCGCGATTGACGATCGCTTTGCCGCCCGCGGCCTTGATCTCGCGGACCACGTCGTCGGCGGGCGCCGACTGCTCTTTTTCTCCGGCCACACTCACGCCGACATCGTTGACCACCACCGCGGCGCCTTGCGCCGCGAGCGCCTTGGCGACGCCACGCCCGATGCCGCGTCCGGCGCCGGTCACGACTGCTGATTTACCGTCGAGCTTGCCCATAGTTGTCGATTCTCCCTTGCTGAATTCTTGCTGCGACGAAACCCGCGCCGCACGCGCGATCCGGATGCAACTGAATCGTCTTATAGCGCGAATCGCGCCGCGCGTAACAGCACGCCGTACCGGCCGGTAGTCAGTGCGCGGAACTGATAGGGAACTCCTTAACCGCGCCTGCCGGAGTCATCCTCGCGACAATCCCGGCGGCTGCGGTGAACCAGAGATCGCCGTCGGGACCCGCGGTGATAAAGGCGGGCCGCACGTCGGCCCGCAGATCGATGGCGGTGATCACGCCGGCCGTCGTGACGCGATAGATCGCGCTGCCGCGGCCGACGGTGACCCACAGATTGCCGTCGCGCTGCGCCGCGATCCGCTCGGCGTTCTGCGCGCTCGGCAGCGGAAATTCGGTGATCTGGCCCGCCGGTGTGATACGTCCAATACGTTGGCCCTTGAATTCTGTGAACCACAGATTTCCGTCCGGCCCGGCGATGATTTCCTCGGGCCTGGAGTCCGGCGTCGGCACGGCGAACTCCGTGATTGCGCCGCCGATCGTGATCCGACCGATACGCGCGTGCTTCTCTTCCGTAAACCACAGGCTCCCGTCGGCCCCCGACGTGATCCCGGCGGGCCGGCTGTCGGCGTAGGGAAGCAGGAACTCGATGATCGCGCCATCCGGCGTCACGCGCCCGACGCGGTTCGCTTTGATCTCGGTGAACCACATATTGCCGTCGGAGCCGGCGGCGATCCGGGCGGGTCCGCTCTGCGGTGTGCCGAGCGGGAACTCGACGACCTTGCCGTCCGGCGCGATCGATCCAACTCGATTGCCCAGCGCGTCGGTGAACCAGATCTTGCCGTCATGACCGGCGCCCAGGCGCACGACGAAACTTTGCGGCGGCAGCGGAAACTCCCTCCATCCTTCCTCGATGGAGAAGCGCGCGATTTGATTGCTGAAGGGCTCGGCGACCCACAGCTCGCCGTCGGAGCCGAAGACCAGGTCGGCCGGAGGATTGAGCGCGCCGGTGGGAGGGGATGATTCGGTCTCGAGATGCAGCTTGGTGGGCGCCGGCGATCGCGCCGCGCAGGCTGAAAAGACCAGCGCAAGCGCGCCGCACAGCAGAATAATCTGCAGGCGGACGCCTTGTGCAGGTGTGACTATCGCACGACCTGATCGGCGCGCAGGCGTGCGATCTCCGCGCCGGAAAAGCCGCTGTCCGCCAGAATCGCGTCGGTATTTTCGCCCAGTTCCGGCGCGTGCCTCCATAGTTCCGGCGTCGTCGCGGAAAAGCGCGCGGGAGAGCGCACGGCGCGCACCCGCCCGGCCTTGGGATGCTCGTACTCAAAGAAAGTTTCGTTGACCGCGTACTGAGGGTCGGTCCAGATCGTGTCGTAGTCATTGACCGGCGCGCACGGGACGTCGGCCGCGGCGATCGCCTCGAGCCAATGCGCCGACGATTGCGACGGGAACAGCGCGATCATGCCCTTGATTCCGCGCCGCAGCCGCTCGTTGCGCGGCTCCTCGCCCTCAAACCATTCGGGATGGCCGACCGCCCCGAACAGCCGCTGCCACTGGTCATCGCGAAGCGCGGAGATCGTGATGAATCCGTCGGCGGTCTCGTAAGGCTCCAGCGTGCCCATCGAGGGCGGCGTGCCCGGCTTGTCGGGCAGGAAGGTCCGGTTCGCCATCGTGTCGGGCATCAGGAAGTAGGCGACCGCGTCCATCATCGCGAGTTGTATATGCTGCCCCGCCCCGCCGTTGCGCGCGCCCAGCAGCGCGGCGGTGATCGAGTAGGCCGCGGTCAGCGAGGTCACTTTGTCCGCGATAATGTTCTTGACCGCGCGCGGACGGCCCTGCGTCCGCTGCGAGGCCATCACGCCCGCCAGCCCCTGGATAATCGGATCGTAAGCGGGCTTGTTGGCGTAAGGACCGGTGAAACCGTAGCCGGCGATCGAGCAATAGACGATTTTCGGATTGCGCGCGCTGGCGGCCGCGTAGCCGACGCCAAGCTTGTCGACCACGCCCGGACGGAAATTCTGCACCACCGCGTCCGCCCGCTCGGCCATCCTGAGAAACACCTCGCTGGCGCCGGGGCGTTTGAGATCGAGCAGGATCGCGCGCTTGTTGCGGTTGTAGTTGATGATGCTGACGCCCACGCCGTTGCGGGAATCGGCCGTCACATAACGCGACACGTCGCCTTCGGGCGGCTCGATCTTGATCACGTCGGCGCCGAGATCGCCCAGCATCATGGTGCAGAACGGCCCCGACACAACCAGACTCAGATCCAGAACGCGGATGCCTTTGAGTGGTCCCATATCGCAGTGCTTATAGCGCACAAGCGGCGTTTAGGAACAGACGCGCCCGCGCCGGATTTTCGACCGGACTTATGAAACCTAACCCTCTTATCCCTTCCCCTTCTGGGAAGGGACGATCAGATCCTGCTCCACGTCACCCCGCTGTGGGAACCATGCGCCCTGCCATCTTCGCCTTCTGGGAAGGGACGATCACGTTCCTGCTCCACGTCACCCCGCTGCGGGAACCATGCGCCCTGCCATCTTCGCCTTCTGGGAAGGGACGATCATGTCCTGCTCCACGTCACCCCGCTGCGGGAACCATGCGCCCTGCCATCTTCGCCTTCTGGGAAGGGACGATCATGTCCTGCTCCACGTCACCCCGCTGCGGGAACCATGCGCCCTGCCATCTTCGCCTTCTGGGAACGGACGATCAGATCCTGCTCCCCTTCCCAAAAGGGGAAGGGGCCGGGGGTTAGGTTTTGAGGCAGACGTTTTCCGCGTTAAGCTAGATTATGAACCAGCTGGAGATTTTCCATGGAGGAAATCGGAGCGTTTGAAGCCAAGAACAAGTTGAGCGCCCTTCTCGACCAAGTCGAGCAGGGAGCGGAAATAGTAATAACCCGCCACGGGAAAGCCGTCGCCCGCCTCGTGCCGGCGGAACCCGGGTTCGATCGCAAGAAGGCACAACGCGCCGCGGCCGGTCTGCGCGAAGCCAGCAAAGGAGTGAGGCTCCGCGGGCTTAAAATCAAAGACCTCATGCGGAGCGTCCTGCCGGCGGCGCGCGGCGTAGTGGAGCGGAGCGAGCGCATCGTACTTTCCGCGCGTGATTCGAGGCGCGTGCTCCAATTGCTGGAGAAGCCGCCGAAGCCCACACGCGTGCTGATCGCGGCAGCCAGGCGGCTCGCAGGAGGGCGGTAGAATCGTCTGGCGCGAGGAAGCAATCAGTCGGCGCCATGATCGCAGGAGCTTCGACTGCGGATCCCCGGAACTGAACGGCTGCCTTCATCGATACGCGCGTCAGAATCACGAATCCGGCGGCGCGAAGACCTTTGTGGCAGTTCCGCCCAAGGACGTTGCTCGCTTCCTTGCCTATTACACGATCAGTCCCGCCTCGCTTGAATTCGCGAAGGTCCCTGCAGCGATAACTCGAAGGCTTGGACGGTATGAGGTACCTGTGTTCCGCCTCGGACGGTTAGCCGTGAGCCTGTCCGTTCAAGGCCGCGGTCTGGGCGGCGAGCTGTTGCTCGCTGCCGGTAGGCGCGCCCTTTCCGTAGCGGTCGAGGGTCGGCGGCGTCGCCCTCGCGATTGACGCCAAAAGCGAACGTGCCGCCCAGTGGTATGAGCGTTTCGGAGCGGTCGGGCTGCTGGACAATCCTCTGCAACTGGTCCTTCTCCTGAAAACAATCAGCGACGCTCTCATGTCGGCCCGCTAGAGGGTGTTGAGAAAGTAAGACTATCAAACCGACCGCTTGTGTTTGGCAAGCTCTGCTTCTGGACCTTGGAATGGAACGGCGGACCCCTTATCCTCGCGAGATTAGGGGCTGTTTTCCGGTCCGGGCCGCCGAATCCCGGCCCCAAACCTCCCAAAGCTGCGGCTGCGACCCCGCCCCTTAGATCCGAGCAGTAGTCCCCATGCGCTCCTGAATCGCCACTTTTGGGTCCGGATCGTTGAAAGCTGAATCACCTTTCTGGTGCGCGCTGGGTTGCGGTAGATGACCGACTTTACGTCGTCGGACGGAACCACATACACCTCCGGAACCGCATCCGGATCGTTGATCTTGCCAAGGAAGGAGACGAGCACAAGGAAATGGCGCAGGCGAGGGTGAAAGTTGTCCACCGGCCAAGACGTTTTTCCGGCGAGGCCCTTCACGTCTACGGTAACCGTATCACCAGCATCATGAACAATCACAATATCGACGGACTTCTTGTTTCCAAGGGTGAGATTGGCCTCCGCTCCAAACCTGTGCAGCATCGAAAGAACATAAAACTCCGCCGCCAAGTTGGTATTGTATCTGCTCACCTTCCGTTTTCCCTCCGTCGATCCTCCCCGTCGCCGCGTCCGAAAGAAAGAGCGGCCCCCGGATCAGGGACCGCCTTCAAGCGCGCCGTGTCTGCCCCCATCTGGGGCCGGATTGCTTTATTCCTCGACCCCATTCTGCACCAGAGCCCGCAGGAGCCGGCTAGTGATCTAATTTGATTAAGCGCTATCGCGGCGGAGCAATTCGGCCAGTTCCTTTGTGTACCACGCAATACTTTTGCGGAGTCCCGCGCGCTCGACAGAGGTCAGGCCCAATTTTTCGAGCTCGGCATAATCCAGCCGAATAGATTCCCTAAGCGTGTTGATGTCGCGCGATAGTTTTTGCGGGTCAGTCATGACGAGCTTCTTTCCGCCATTTCCTCAACCGACCATGGCCGATTCCGTCACCCCAGCAGCCATCTCTGGCGTGCAGCGCAGCCGTATGCCCACGGCTCAGTGAGCGTCGAACTGATATTCGGTCTCGCCACGGTCGGTAATAATCTTCGCGCTGACGATCTGGTGGCCGCAGGAGCCACCCTCGACCGTTATGGAATCGCCCGTCTTCAACCTCTGCGGCCAAGAAGGCTGCACCAAAAAAGGTAGGCCCTCGCCAAAACCGGAGTTGATGCACGATTCACGTGAACGCCCACGTGTTTCCTTTGCCTCAGCCATTATTTCCTCGTCTGCCTTAGCCCTTTCCTCGTCGTCCGGAGGGCGTAGCAGCCCGGGGTGTAAGTGGTCACCGCTGAAGAGTTCTAGGGCGCATGGTCTCCCATGCGGTGTTACCGAATCGAGACCATGGTTGCCGTAGCAGTTGTCCCGCAGTATGTCCCTGAATGGTTCTATTGCATCCAAGCACTCTTTGACAATGTTTCCCCGGACGAAGTCGCAGCCCTTTTCTCCGGCGCGCCCGTTTAGAACCACCCGCTGAACGGCAGCAGGTTGCTCGTCGGTCAAAACTATCTCCAAGAAGCGTCCGTAGTTGAGTGTGTCGAGCGTAACGTCAAATTTCGGCGGAGAGATAGATGGTAGCGCCGGAGCGGGGTCGGCCGCCGGGACCGCCGGGATCGGGACCGGGGCCGCTACCGCCGCCGTGGATGTCGGCCGCTTGCCGTCGAGAAGGTCCGGTCTCACCACAGAAACCAAAAGAATTAGCCCGAACCCGCCGAGAAATGACAAGAACACCCCACAGAGCATCCAGAAGATTCGACTTCTCGATTGCTGATTCATTTCGTTGCGCATTCTTGGCGCATTATGGGATGGGGCTATTTTTGTACATCCATCAAGTATTCAAACTTCACAGGCCAACCCGTCTGGTTCGGCTGAACGACGCTCTCTGTCTCGGTTCGAGAGACAGTATTCCCATTCGCGTCCTTTGTTACGGCAACTGACTTTTGATACGACGTGTTTACGCAGCCAGCGAGAAATAGTGGCGCGACGAATAACAGAACGGCCTGCTTTTTCATGGTCCCGCACCTCCCTTCCTGATCCTACCGAGTCGCACAAAATGACACAACTTGTAGGGACTCAAAAGAAAAGGGCCGGAGCCTTCCGGTCCCCGGACCCGTGATCCGCGATCGCGGCCGGTTAGTTCTTCGCGCGCTTTGCTTTCCGGCCTCTGCGGTCGAGCCGTAGCGTTCAGAAAAGCACTTCTTGCATCGGGCGTCGTGGCGTTTGATGAAGCTAGGGGACGCGATCCCGCGATCCGCAGAACCTGCAAACAGGTTTCCACTCTCTCCAGGTCGCCTTAGAAGGGCCCCGACACGACAGGCTCAGGTGGTCCCGTGTTCGACGTGCTGATCGCGCAGAAGTAACGCGCTGGCGCAGGCGCGTCCGTCGCGCCCGGATCTATCGCTCGAATCGCCCCGTCTCGACCGCGATCGCCTTGAGCCGCTCGATTCGCGCCTGGATTGCGGGGCCGGCGTCGAAGGGGCGCAGGTTGAACGGGAGGCGGTAACTCCAGTTGCGGCCGCCGACGGTGCCGGGCAGATTGATCCGCGTGATCCATCCGAACAGGTCCTGCACCGGCACCAGCGCCAGCACCGACGGCGCGGCGTAAAGTGCGCGCAAAATCGCGTCGAGCGTGGTTCCAGACAAGGTACGGCGGCCCGGATTTAGCTCGGCGATGCCGAGCGCCTCGCAGGCCGCGCGCCGTTCGTGCTCCGAGGCGTCGCGCCACCACGCGGCGAGCGTATCGGTATCGTGCGTGCCGCTGGTCGCGACCGACAGCTCGGGATACGCCGACGGCGGCACGAACCGCTCTTGCGGCGTGTCCCAGTCTTCTTTCTCCCATCGAAAGACCTTGTAGCCCGGCAGCCCAAGCTGCGTCAGGGATTCGCGCACCCACGGCGGAATCGAGCCGAGGTCTTCGGCGATAATCGCTGAATCGCCCGCGGCCTCCTTGATCGCGTGCAGGACTTCTTCGCCCTGCCGGCGCTGCGCGCCCTCGTCGGCGGGAAAGTACGCGCCGGGCTCGTCGCGATTGGGCCCGAACGAAAAGGTCCGGTAGAGCCCGACCACGTGATCGACGCGGAACAGATCGTACAGCCCGGCGGCGTGGCGCGTGCGCATCCGCCACCAGCCGAAGCCGTCGGCGCGCATCCGCTCCCAGTTCGGCATCGGCAGGCCCCAGCGCTGGCCCTCCGCCGCGAAAGCGTCGGGCGGAGTGCCGACGGTGCGATCGAGAATAAAGAGCTCCTGATGCGCCCACACGTCGGCGCTGTCCTGCGCGGGCGAGAAGGCGAGGTCGCCGCCGAGCATCGCACCACGTGCGACCGCCTCGCGGCGGATCGCCGACCATTGGCGATGCGCGATGAACTGGAAGTAGCGAAACTTGTCGATTTGGCCGGCTAGCTCGCGCCGCGATTCATCGAGCGCGCCGGGCTCGCGATGCTTGAGCGGCTCGGGCCAGGTTTCCCAGCTCGCAAAGTTGAAGCGCTCCTTGAGCGCACGGAACAGCGCGTAGTCGTGGAGCCAGTCGCGGTTGCCCTCGGTGAACGCCTCGAATTCAGCGCGATCCCCGGCGCTGCCGCGCTCCCGGAACCATTGAAAGGCCTGATCGAGGAGCGCGATCCGGACGGCGTGCAGCCTGGCGCGCGGCATTCGCCCGCCGCGCGCCGTCGTGCGCGCCGCATCGATCGCGGTTGGGTCGACGCCCTCGAGCCCGCCAACCGAGATGTAAATCGGATCGATCGCGAACAGCGAGAGCGCGCTGTAGGGACTAGCCTCGCCGGGCGCGGTCTCGTTGATCGGCAGGAGCTGGATACCGCGATGGCCCATCGCGAGCGCGAAGTCCATCATGGCGGAAAGACCGGCTATCTCGCCGCCTCCGAGATCATCGGCGGTGCGGATCGAGAACAGCGGCACCAGCACGCCCGCGGACCGTTTCAGCATCGGCTCAACATCCGTTGACTTCCGGCCGCCCGAAGTTTGCCGATCAGCCGCGCGCGCGGCGTGCGATCAGACTTCCAAGCGCGCGTCGAGCCGCTCGAGGCGCAAGTTGGTGAGGGTCGCGGCGCCGTCCTTGCTGCCCTCCATCCCGGCCGGCGAGGCCGTCGCGGCGCGGAACTGGTCCGCGTTCTCGAACGCCATCAGCGCGATTCGCTGCCGCTCACCGTCCAGCCGCCCGATCAGATAGCCCTTCAAGCCGGGCATCTTACGCGCCAACTCAACGTGGCGCGCGCGATAGTTGCGCTCGGCGGTCTCGCGGTCGCCCGCCTCGGGCTTGAAGTCGAACGCCACCGCCCATAGAAAGCAGGGCCGGCCCGACTTGCCCTTCTCGAACGGCACGACGGCTTCGGCCTCGAATACTTCAAGCCGCATGTCGGTGAGATGCTGCTGCGAATCGACGATTACTTTCATGCTGGCATCGGTGCCCATCGCGGCGGCGCTCGCGGCGACGCTGTCGAAGCCCAGAATCGCCCCGCGTACGTGCGCCGGTTTGGCGCCGCCGGGGGCCAGGAAGCGACCGGTCACGTAGAGGCTGACGCCCGGGAACGACTTGGCCAGCGCGACATGGTAGTCGAAATAGTGCTGCTCTTCCGCCGCCAGGTCCGACCCGGTGAAGTTGAACGCCACGAAAGTGATATGCATTGACTATACTCCCTGGTAATGCCGCCGCGCGGCCGCATAGATGCCCGAGCGGCGGCGAAACGCGGCTAAATCACGAAGCCGCCGTTGGGGCTTACGACCTGGCCGACCATGAATGACGAATCCTCGCAGGCCAGGAACAGCGCGGCGGCGGCGATCTCGCGCGGCTCGCCGAAGCGGCCGATCGGCGTCATCGCCACGACCTGATCGCGGATCGCCCCCATAAATGGCGCGGTCATCGGCGTATCGATAAATCCCGGTGCGATGCAGTTGACGAGGATGCCATGGCTCACGACCTCGCGCGCCACCGACTTCGTGAACGAGATTATGCCGCCCTTCGCCGCGCAGTAGGCCGGCGCGAAGGCGAGCCCGGTGGTGCCCGCGATCGAGCCCAGGTTGATGATTCGTCCGCGCCGCTTGGGAATCATCACCTTGAGCGCTTCGCGCGTACAGTAGAAAGTCGCGTCGAGATGTGTGGCGAGCATCTGATGCCATTCGTCGTCGCTCACGTCCTGCGTGCCGCCAAGCTCGGCGGCGCCGCGCGCCCGCGCGATTCCGGCGTTGTTGATCAGCACATCGATCGTGCCGAAGGCCGCTATGAACTCGGCGAACATCTGCTTGACGGCCGCGCTGCTGGAGACGTCGGCCACTATCGCGACGGCGCGGGCGCCCGCGCGGGTCAGCTCGGTGACAACGTTCTGCGCCGATTCGGGCCGGATGTCGTTCACGCCAATCTGCGCGCCCTCGCGTGCGAAGGTCAGCGCCATCTCGCGCCCCAGTCCCGAGCCCGCGCCGGTGATCAGGATCGATTGGTCTTTGAGTTTCATAGCGACTCCGGGCGACCCTCAGCCCAACCTTCTCCTTGGTCAGGAGAGCTTTGCATAACCGAGAAGCCAGACAAATCGCTCCGCGTAGGTTTCCTTCGGCAGCCTCAGGACAGGCTTTCGCCTTCGGCAAGCGCGGCTCAGAATGACAACCAAGGCTCCTCTCGGGTGTCATCCTGAGGCGAGCCTAGCGAAGCCGAAGGATCTACGCGAAGCGATTTACCAGGTTACGCCAAGCGGGCCTGACCGGGGGGAACCACAAGAAGGCCGGTCACTTCTTGCCTTCCTTGAGTTGGCGCTTCCAGTCCAGGCGGCGGGCTTCGGCGCCGGCTTCCTCGGCTTCCTTTATCATGCCTTTCTTCTGGTAGAACATGCTCAGATTGGTGAACGCGAGAATATCTTCGGGCTGGTTCTCGAGATAGCTCCTGGTCAGCTCGATTGCTGCGTCGAGATCGCCCTTGGACTGGTAGCACATCACCAGCCCGTGGATCGCGTCGCTGTATCCCGGATCGATCGTGAGCGCCTGCTTGTAGAGCTCGATCGCCCGGTCGAAATCCTCGTCGGCATAGGCGTCCACCGCCTGGTCGTAAAGTTCTTCCTGGTCGGCCATCGCGAATCTCCCGCCTCCCGTTTGGTCCGGGTGGCGCAATTAGGTCTGCCCGTCCCGTTCTTATATACTACGGATTGAAGCTCAGGAACTCGCCGGCGATTGTGCGATGACCGAACAGGAAATCTACGAAGTCTTGCGCGAGTGCTATGACCCCGAGATGCCGGTCAATATCGTGGACCTCGGATTGGTCTACGGCGTCACGATCGAAAACAGCGTGGTGAACGTCTTGATGACGCTGACGGCTCCGGGATGCCACATGGGCGCGATGATCACCCAGGACATCACCGACAAGCTGCTGGGTATCCCGGGATGCGAAGACGCCCGCGTTGAGTTGGTGTGGGATCCGCCGTGGACGCCGCATCTGATGAGCGACGCCGCCAAGAAGGCGCTCGGGATCGATTCCTAATCTTCCGGTCCCTTCTTCTTCCGTGCCGGAATCTCCGCCTCCAGCGGCACCCAGTCGTGGAAGTGCCGGTAATCGATCTGCGGGGTGCCGTCGGCGAGCGGCGTGAGGACGTCCACGAAGCGAGCGTCGGGAATGATATCGGCCGACGCGTACAAATGACGCGCGTGGATCGTCTGCGCGAAGGTCAAGTCCAGCCCGGTCATCGAGACGCTCAGTTCCGCTCCTTGCGCGGCAAGCGATTCGGGAGTCTCGCCGTAAAGCAGGCTATTCTCGGTGATCGGATGAACGACCGTCCACGATAGCGCGAAAATCGGGCTGTGATCCCGCTCCAGCAGAAGATCGTGCGGGCGGCGCATGCTCTCGCCTTCCTGGGTGACCTCGTTGCGGACCAGAGAGACGTGCACCTGCGCCTCCACGATTCGGGTCGCGCGCTCGTTGGCCATCCTGAACATCAGGCACGGCTGGCCGTTGCGCTTCGCGATCACGGCGACCTTGCTGAACATCACCCGCGCGGTCGGACGCGCGAACTTCGAGAACACCAGTCCGGTCACGATCGCAATTCCCAGCAGGCCGGTGAACGCCTCAATCGAGACCAGAACATTGGCCAGCGTGGTGCGCGGGACCATCTGGCCGTAGCCGATAGTCGCAATGGTCTCGACGCTGAAAAAAAACGCGTCGAGCAGGTTGCCGTCGCGCGCCCCAGCGATACAGTCGCCGCACGCCACGTAGAGCAACGCAAACGCCACGTTCGCGGCGACGAAGGCCAGGCCCAAGAACGCCAGTGCCGCCGGCCATGACGCTTCGAGAAAGCCGTGATACAGGTCGCTGAAGCGATGCGGCTCCAGTCCGATAATGACCGCGTTCAGCGCGCCGCGGCCGCGAGGCCGGCGCGGGCGATCGATTCCCCGGGTGCGATGAACCATCGCGCCGGAGTATAGCGGCCCCAGCCGCCGCTGCGCGAGAACGGGCCTCCCGCGCGTCGGCTGCCGGCTAGTGCCGTTCCAACTATTTGTGCCTAGAGGGGCGGCTCCGATGCATTGGTGTGGCTTGCCCCGTTCGATGCGCCTGAAGCGCGCACCGGCGCCGGGACAACGGGGCGGGCGGAACGGCGCTCGCCGCAATTCGGAACAACAAGTTGGAACGGCACTAGAACTTTTCCTTGAACGGGCGCACGTCGAGCTCGAACGTCCATGCGCTCGGGTCCTGGTGCGCCATGTGCCAGTAGGCCTCGGCGATCGCGGAGGGCTTGAGCAGGTCCTCATCCTTTAGCTGGGTAAAGCGCTCGCGGATCAGCGGCATGTCGATCGCGCCGTCGACATTGACGTACCCTACGTGGATCCGGCTCGGCCCCAGGTCGCGCGCCATCACCTGCGCGAGACCGCGTAGCGCGAATTTCGCCGGCCCAAAGGCCGCTGAAGTCGCGAACGGCTTGACGCCCGCGGTCGCGCCTGTGAAGAGAATCACACCCCCGCCCTTCGCGAGCATCGCGGGCACCACTTCCTGCGCGCACAGGAACGCGCCGAACGTGCTGACGCGCCAAGTGTTCTCGAAGGTGCTGGGCTTGGTGTCCATCAGCTTGCCGAACGGGCGCATCGCGGCGTTGTAAAGCAGCACGTGGGGCGCGCCCAGCTCGGCGCGAATCTTCTCGAACGCGGCTTTGATTTGATCGGCCTGCGCCACATCAGCGGGGACGGCGAGCGCGCTGCCGCCTGCGGATTCGATCTCTTTCTTGAGCGACTCCAGATAGTCGCGCTTGCGGGCGATCAACGCGACCGTGTAGCCGCTTGCAAACCGGCGCGCCAGCGCGGCGCCCAGTCCCGCTCCAACCCCGACCACGGCGGCGATTTCGCGATGCTTCGATTCTGCCATTGGTAATCCTCCTTATGGATCGAACAGCACGCCGGGATTGAGGATCGCATGCGGATCGAGCTCGCGCTTGGCCGCGCGGAGCGCGCGCACAAATCCGTCGGGACGCTGGCGATCGTACCAGGGCCGATGGTCGCGGCCGACCGCATGATGATGCGTGATCGTTCCGCCGAGCTTGATGATCAGGTCGGAGACCTCCTGCTTGATCGCGTCCCACTGCTCCATCTCGGCGCCGCGGCGCCCCGGCGCGAGCACCGTGTAATAGGGCGCCGGCCCGTCGGGATAGACGTGGGTGAAGCGGCAGGTGAGCGTGCCTTTGCCGCACACGCGGGCGATCGCTTCGCGCCCGGTCTCCATCACGCGGGCGTGAAAATCCGCAAAGCGGTCCCAGGTGATCGCGGTCTCAAAGGTGTCGCTCACCATCCCCATCGCGATTACGGTATCGCGCAGGTACGGAGCGCTGAGGAACGCCTGCCGCCACGCGCCCGCGGCGCCCTGGTGAGTGGCGTCCGCGTCGGTGCGGGTCATCGCCACGTCTTTGGCCGCGTCTTTGGCGACGGCGCCGCCGTGATCGGCGCAGCATTCCAGCGCGCGCGAAATCCAACTCTCCAGCGGATGGTCCGCTGACTCGAAGGCGAGCACCAGCACCGCCTCCTCTTTGGTGGTCGCGCCCGAATTGGCCGCCTCACCCGGGTCGAGCAGGCGGCAGTTGGCCGGGAACAATCCGGCCTGCGCGATCGCGCGCACCGCCTTGGCGCCCACGATAAAATCAGGGAACGGCACCGACGCGCCGGCGCGGAACTTCGGCCGGTCCTGCAATCGCATCCAGGCCTCGGTGATTATCCCCAGCGTGCCTTCGGACCCGATAAACATCCGATCGGGGCTCGGCCCCGCGCCGCTGCCGGGCAGCCGGCGCGACTCGACGATCCCGGTCGGAGTTACGATACGGATCGATTCGACAAAGTCATCGATATGCGTGTAATTGGTAGCGAAATGGCCGCCGGAGCGGGTCGCGATCCATCCGCCGAGCGCGGAGAACTCAAACGATTGGGGAAAGTGCCGAATCGTATGGCCGTGCGGGCGCAGTTGGTCTTCCAGCGACGGTCCGAGCACGCCGGCCTGGATGCGCGCGGCGCGTGACTCGCTGTCAACCTCGATCACCTTGTCCAGGTGGCGCAGATCGATCGATACGGCGCCGTGGTAGTCGCCCGAGGCCGGTGCCTCCAGGCCGCCGACCACGCTCGAGCCGCCGCCAAACGGGATCGCGGCCAAGCGTGCCCCGTCGCACCATTCCAGCGCGCGCACCACGTCCTGTTCGTTGCGTGGAAAGCACACCACGTCGATCGGATTGGGATAGTAGCGGCGGAACGCGCGCACGGTATCGCGAAAGCTGCGGCCGTAGCTGTGAAAGGCGCGCTCGTAGGGGTCGCTCACGCATAGCGCCTGGAGCGAATCCGGCGGCTTGACGCGCGGCGCACGCAGCTTGAGCTCCTCAACCCGAGGCGGCGGCGTGATCGTCAGCTCGCCCAGCCCGAAGCGCGCGCCCATCCGCTCGGCCATCCGCTTCTGCTGCTCGGGATTCGGACCCTGATCCTCGTAGCCCCATCCCCAAAACTTGCGCCTTCGTTCAGCCATTGAATCGTCACCTCGGCTTTTTCCGAACAGTCTTCTACACCCTCAGCCACGAGTCTCGGTCGATTCCGGCGTCCCGCAGGAGCGCGACGCCAATGTCGCCTCGGTGTGGGTTGGGGACCACGATCGGCCTCTGTCCGTTCACTGACATGTATTCGTGCTTGCCACCGGCGAATGGGCCATCATAGCCCAGGGCGCGAAGCTTGCGGACGAAATCGTTACGCGAGCACGGGGTTAGGCGGTCGCTCAAGGCTGCTCAACTGGAGCTTCTGGTGGGCGGAGCCAACTCGATCCCCTCCAGCTTTGGGGCCTGAAGCTGGCTCACGAAGGCGTTTACGTACAGCCAGCCGTCGAGAGCGTCAAAGAGTTCGTTCCGGGCATCCTCTATCGTGGGCCCGCTTGCCCACAGCCCGCCGAACCCGGGGATGTGGGCGTAAAATCCAGAGCCGTCCTCGAGCCGTTCGTACTCCGCACGGCGCATCGCCTCTTTGAGGTATTCGGAATAGCTCGCCATCGCCCCCCATGCTATCACTGTCCGACCGCATCACATAGTCAGAGCCGGGATAGGCGCGCGGCTTGACAACGCGCGCACAGCGCTGGAACTTGAGAGAATCGATCCGGGTTTGAGATCAAGAGGAAGATCATCACGATGCAGTACACCAAGCTGGGCAAGACCGGAGTGACCGTCTCGCGCATCTGTCTTGGATGCATGAGCTACGGCGACAAGAAGTGGCGTGACTGGGTGCTCGACGGCAACGAGGCACGCGAGCATTTTGCCGCCGCGCTCGAAGCGGGCATCAACTTTTTCGATACCGCCGACGTGTACTCGACCGGCGCGAGCGAGGAGGTAACCGGGCGCTGGCTGAGCGAGATGGCCTCGCGCGACGAAGTCGTGATCGCGACCAAGGTCCACGGCCCGATGAGCAACTCGCCCAATCGCGCCGGACTTTCGCGCAAGCACATCATCGAGGGCTGCGAGGCCTCGCTGCGGCGGCTCAAAACCGACTTCATCGACCTGTACCAAATCCATCGATGGGACTTCACGACTCCGATTGAAGAGACGCTCGAGGCGCTGGATTCGGTTGTGCGCGCCGGCAAGGTCCGTTACCTGGGCGCGTCGAGCATGGCGGCGTGGCAGTTTTCCAAGGCGCTGTACCTCGCGCGCGAGCACGGATGGCATCGCTTTGTCGCGATGCAGAACCATTACAACCTGATCTACCGCGAAGAGGAGCGCGAGATGATTCCGCTCTGCGTCGATCAGGGCGTCGGACTGATCCCGTGGAGTCCGCTGGCGCGCGGTTTCCTGTCGGGTAATCGTAAACGCGAGGTGCGCGATCCGACCGCGCGCGCCAAGCAGGACTTCTTCGCCACCGACATGTACTTCCGCGAGTACGACTTCGAAGTGCTCGACGCGGTGGAGAAAGTCGCCCGCAATCGCGGCGTCACGCCCTCGCAGGTCGCGCTCGCCTGGATTTTGCAGGCGCCCGGCGTGACCGCGCCGATCGTCGGGGCGACCAAACTGAGCCATCTGACCGAGGCCTTCGCCGGTATAGACCTGAAGCTCGCCAAGGAAGAAGTCGCCGAGGTGGAGAAGCCCTATCGGCCGCATTCGATCCTGGGCCACGTGCAACCCAACGCGGCCATGATGGTGAAGTAACCGGCACCGGAAGTAACCGGCGGAGGAACGCGCATGGAGATCAACGGCGTCGCGCACATTATCCTGACCGTGAACGACTTCAAGCGCAGCGTGCCGTTTTACGAGAAGCTGATGCCGTTCCTGGGGCTCAAGCCGGTGATGAAGAGCGAGCAGTTTTTCTATTTCGTCGGCGGGCGCACCGCGATCGGAATCGTACCGGCCGAGGCGGAACACCAAGGCGCACGCTTCGTGCAGCGGCGCACGGGACTACATCACATATGCCTGCGCGCGCGCGAGCGCGGCGACGTTGATGAGATCTTCAGGTTCCTCAAGGAAATCGGCGCGACGATCGTGCATCCGCCGGGGGACGGCCCGTGGGCGCCGGGCTACTACTCGGTGCTGTTCGAGGATCCCGACGGAATCCGAATCGAAATCAATCACGTGCCCGGCAAGGGCCTGCTGGACCCGGGCGCACCCAAGCTCGAGCGATATTAAAGCGTTGCTTGAGGTTGGTGCTCGGCGGGCGGCGGTTCCGGCCCCGATCGGCCAGCGCCGGGCTAATTGCAGCTTTTGCTACTGAATGGCATATCAATTGTGCGTTATGCGATCGGGTTGTGAGGCTGAGCAGGAGGGGACCGCGCATGGAGATCAACGGCGTTGCGCACATCATCCTGACCGTGAACGACTTCAAGCGCAGCGTGCCGTTTTACGAGAAAGACCTTCCTGCGCGCGCTGGTGGAGTGAGAGTGATCGGGGCCGGCCCAATGACGGCGCGGCTTACGCCGCGGCCGCGAGGATCCGGTCTGCGGCCCAAAGCCCGGTCGCCGCTGCCGCATCTACCCAAGGCATGCTCATGTAGTCGCCGGCCAGCACGACGCGGCAGCCGGATCTCCATGCGCGCCGGTATTCAGCCAAGTCCCGGCTTCGACCGAGTGGCGACTTCGGTATCGCATCGCGCCAGCGAATAATGTGCGCAAAGCGTTTCGCTGCAATGACGCCGGGAAAATAGGTTTCGACTTCCGGCAGCATACGGCTCACAATCTGCTCGTCCGACTGATTCAACATCGTCGCGGCAGCCTGCCCGGAAACCATGGCGCTTAGCAGTTCCCCGCTCGGGACCCGCGTCCGTTCTCGCCATGATTCTATAGTTATCGAGCAAACTGCTTCGCGCTCGACTCTCGGGATGAGCAAGGCCCAGGCTTTTGCGAGAGTCGTTTCCTTTCGCCAGTGACGCGCGGTGGCCAGGCAGACATTGACCGTTGAAGAGTAGGGCGTGCTCATCAGCCGACGCTCGAGTTCGCCGGCCTGGGCATAAAGTGCGCTCGCTGCCGGAGCCGGCGCGGCGAGGACAACGTAGTCTGCCGCAACGCTTTCATCGGACGTGGCGATCTGAACGCCTTGCTCACTGACCCCAATTGCGCGAACAGGCGCCTTTAGTCTCACGTCCACTCGCGCCGCGAGCGCCTGGGGTAGTAAGCCGAGCCCGCGCTCCAGGGTCATGGCCCTTGGCCGGCCCGCCGTGGCTAATGCGACCAGCGCCATGACCATCGCGCGCGACGTCTCCTCCGGGGTCTGAAACAGCAAGCCGCCGAGCAGGGGCTCGATAAAGTAGGTGCTGACAGTCGGGCCGAAATGCGCCGGACACCAGGCGGCCGCGTCCGCGTCGTCGAACTCCGCCCACGCCGAATAGTCGTCGGTGGGCAAGCGACGCGCGCCGGCGATGCGCCAGGCGAATCGGATGCAATCTCTGGGCTTCAGCAATCCGCTGGAGGCGGCAAACGCCAAGGTTGCCAATCCCACCCGAAGCCGGCGCGGCCGGCGCCCGCGAACCACGGCCAGCCAAGGGCTGATTGTCCTGCATTCGGCTTCGAGTCCAAGTTCCTTGAGCAAGGCGGCTATGGTCGCGTAGGTGCTAGTGATTGTCTGTGTGCCGCGCTCGATTACGTAGCCATCAAATGTGTCAGTGGTCAACCGGCCACCCACGCGATCGCCGGCTTCCAACACGGTGACGTCGATGCCTGCCTGCCGCAGGCGGAACGCGGCTGTGAGCCCGGCGATTCCGGCGCCGACTACGGTAACGCGTTTACCCCGCATGTTGCTGCATTTCCCCGTTCAAACGGCGCGCTTGAAGCCTTACCATACGAGTGTATAATTTACAATACATGCGTATTGTAGAAGCTGTGTTACCCGACCTGGCAACCTCCGCCCGTATCCGCGACGCAGCGCTCGCCGGTTTGGCGAAGTACGGGTTTGCGGGAACTTCGATCCGGATGGTGGCCCGGGCTGCGGGCGTCTCGCCCGGTTTGGTCCAGCATCACTTCCGCTCCAAGGCCCGGCTGGTCCGGGCGGTCAACCGGTTCGTGGTCGAGCGGTTTGCGCAGGCGGTCGCCGACGTCGGCGAGGAAGGCACCGAGCGGGAGCTGGCGATCCGCTACGGCAACCGGGTTGCCCGGTTCCTGCGCCGCAACCCCCTACTCGTGGCCTACGTCCGCCGGTTACTGTTGCAGGGCGACAAGTGTGGGGTTGAGCTTTTTGATGACTGCGTCGAACTCATCCTCTCCCATCTCGAAGCCTTGGCCGCGCGGGGAGTGCTTCGTCGCGGCCTCGACCTCGAATGGACCGCGTTGCATCTTTTTCTTCTGAACTTTGGCCCGCCGCTGCTAGAAGGCGCAATCAGCCGTGCTGTGGGCTCTGCGCTTCTGAGTGACGAGGGCCTGCGCCGGTGGCGCGATGCCACGATAGAACTGATCGCAAGGGGTATCTATCGCGGCGGCCAGATCATACCCAGCCGGCCGCGCAACGGCACGACAATGCCATCCCGCCGTCGGCCGCCTCGGCGGGGTCAGAGCGTGCCCGGCAAGGGCCTGCTGGACCCGGGCGCACCCAAGCTCGAGCGATATTAAAGCGTTGCTTGAGGTTGGTGCTCGGCGGGCGGCGGTTCCGGCTCGCCTCGATCGCCGACGCCGGCCGAATTGCAGCTTTTGCTACAAAATGGCATATTAATTCCAGGTTAGGCGCGCGGGTTTTTGAGGCTGGGCAGGAGGGGAAGGCAGGGCCTATGAAGCTCCTGGGTAAGGCGCTCATCGTCTCGGGGACGATCGTATTGTTGTTGTTTCTCTGGGTCGTCACCGACCCGCTGACCCAACCTCCCAGTCCGCTGGTCATGGTCGGGATGCCGATGATGATCCTCGCGCTCTACGTCGTCGGTTTCCTAGCCAGATTCATCAAGCTGCCGAAAGAGTAGCCGCCGGCTGCCGCGTTCAGCTCTTCAAGTCCTTCACCAGGTTGGCGCCTTCGCGCTTTTTGAATGCGACCGCGATGCTCAGGCGCTCCAGATGCTGGTCGATGGTCTTCTCGCCGATTTTCACCTTGTGCACGGCGAAGAAGCTGCGCACCTCGCTCTCATGGGTGAGCAGGCCGACGATGCCCTCGCACATCCGGGGCAGCGCGGCGTCGGGAAACTTTTTCACCAGCGTTTCCCAGTTGCGTTTCATGAACTCCCAGGCCTCGTCGCGCGAGGTGGTGTTCATCGTCAGCGATTGCAGCAGGTAGGGCGCGTTCTGCGTTCTGACTTCGCCGTTGATGGTCATTTCCATGGTCTCGCGCAGCAGCGGCAGCTTGCGGAAACCGGCCAGCGCGTAGAGGTAGCGCTGCTCTTCCTGCGGGACCTTGGCCGATTTGTACTTCTGCTTGAAGTCGCGATAGCGCGCCTCGTCGCCGGAGAAGGCCAGAATCGAGATCACCGGCGGCACCAGGTCGCGATCGACCGCGCCGCCGTCTTCGTAGCGCGCGTATAGCTCGCGCGCGCGGCCCTGGACGCCGGCGTCGTTGCCCAGCGTGCCCAGCGCCCCGATTATCATCCCGCGCATCTGGCGTTGCAGCTCGTCCTCGCCCGTGCGCGGCTCGTAGCCCATCCGCGCCGCCAGGGGCGCTAACATCTCCCGCGCGCGCGCCGCGAGCGCGGGCCGATCAGCGTCGTCGACGATCATGTCGAGATAGCCGAACGCGCCGATAAAAACCCGCCACACATTGATGTCGGTCTCGGCGCCGAACAGCCGCGCCATCTTGAGGAACTCCGAAAGCGGCGTGAGCCCCGCGACCGTCGCGGTCCAGGTGTCGCTCACCAGGCCGAAGCGCTCGACCGGCTTGAGCTCGCCGAGATTCGCGGTCAGCGCCGCTAACATCGCGGGCTCGTAACGCACGCGGTAAAAGCCGCTCCCGCCTTCGTTCACCACCGCCCATTGGACCTTGCCGTCGAACTCGACCGTGGTCTCCTTTTCGGCGAGCAGGAGGCGGCGCGACGAGACCCCGCGCTCGGTCTTCGCCCGGACCATCACGGGCACGTGCCACAACTGAGTGCCGGGTTCGTCCGGATTATCGAGATAGAGAAACCGCCGCTGCTTTAGCTGGAGCCCGCGCCCGTCGGCGCTATGGCCGACGTGGACGATCGGAAAGCCGGGCTGAAGTATCCACGAGTCCATCACGGTGCGGACCGGCTGTTGCGAGGACTCGGCGAGCGCGTCCCACAAGTCGCCAGTCTCGGTATTGGCGAAGCGATGCTTGCGCAGGTAGAGCGCGATTCCTTTGCGGAACTCCTCGGCGCCGAGGTACTGCTCGAGCATCCGGAGCACGGAGGCGCCCTTCTCGTAGGTCAGCACGTCGAACATCCCGCGCGCGTCCTCGGGGCTCTTGACCTCGTATTCCACCGGCCGGGTGCTGCGCAGCCCGTCGATAGCCATCGCGCCCGAGCGCGACAACGCAAAGCTGTCCCAGCGCCGCCAATGCGGCTTCCAGGCGTCGACCGCGAGCATCTCCATGAAGGTGGCGAACGCCTCGTTGAGCCAGATTCCGTTCCACCACTTCATCGTGACCAGATCGCCAAACCACATGTGGGCGTTCTCATGCGAGACCACGTCGGCGACGCGTTCGAGCTCGCCGCGCGAGGCCTTCTGGTCGTCGATCAGCAGTGCGGTCTCGCGAAAAGTTATCGCGCCCAGATTTTCCATCGCGCCGGCGGCGAAGTCCGGAATCGCGATCAAGTCGAGCTTGTCGCCGGCATACTTGACGCCGTAATAGTCGGCGTACCACTTGAGCGAAAACGCGCCGATCTGGCGCGCCCAACTGGTCAAACCCGCTTTGCCGGGAACGTGCATCACGCGTAGCGGCACGCCGCCCGCGTCGACCGGCGCCGTGGCCTCGAACTCGCCTACGATGAAGGCGACCAGGTAGGTGGACATTTTGATCGTCGGCTTGAAAACGACTTCCTTCTTGCCGTTGCCCAGCTTGCGCTCGCTTTCGATTCCCGCGTTGGAAATCGCCGTGAGCGGCTCGTCGATCACCAGCGTCACCTTGTAGGTCGCCTTGTGCGCGGGCTCGTCCCAGCATGGAAAGGCGCGGCGAGCGTCGGTCGCCTCGAATTGGGTGCACGCGACCGTGTGGGCCTTGCCGGCGTCGTCTTTGTACTGGCTGCGATAAAACCCGTGCAGCTTGTCATTGAGGGTGCCGCGGAACGCGATCTTGAGCGACCATTCACCGGGATCGAGCGGCTGCGCAAACGTGAGTTTGGCCCGCTCGAGGGCGGGAATCAGCTCGGCGCTAGCGACGATCGTCTGGCCGGCGCGCTCGGCGCTCGTGCGGATGATCTCCAGATCGAGCGCGTTGAGCTGGATTTCGGAAGTCTTCTCGCGGACCTTGATCGCGACGGTCTCTTCGCCGTCAAAAGTGAACGCGCTGAGATCGGGCGTCAGCCTAAGCAGGTAATGCTCGGGCGTGACGTTGCCCGGCAGGCGGTAGTCCTGGATTTTTCCGGCGGCAGCCTCTTGCTGATCGAACATCGAATGCACCTTTCCTTCCTGTGCGGGGCGTACGCGCGGCCCGCGAATCGAGGCTTAGAGTACGTCAACCGGGGGGCGCGATTGAAGCGCGCGGCTCGCGCATGTCCGGCGGGCGCGCCAGCTCGGCGAAAGTCGTGAGCTTGACGCCGCGTGCGGCGAGCTGGCGGCGAAGTTTCGCGCTGGTCAGAATCTCCACTTCATGCTGCGCGGCGGCGGGCGGCGGCGTACCGCCGATATCGATAGCGGGATGGAAATAGAGCTCGGTCACGCCGTCGCGCAAGCGATCGATCACGCCGGTCACGTAGGAATCGCTCAGGTTGCCGCTCTGATGGAGCCCGAATAGCCAATCGCTCGACTTGAGGCCGCGGGCCTCCATCCGGCGCCGCATCCGCGCCGAGAGCGCGCGGAAGATTACCGACTCGACCAGCTTGCGGGCCGCGTTGTCGCGTGCAAGTCCGAGCGTGGTGAAAACGGGCTCGCGCGGCAGCCGCAGGCACGGCACGCCATATTCGGCGGCCAGATCAACCAGAATATCGGCAAACACCGGATGGGCGTGGAAGTTCAGATGACCGTCGATATGGTTGAGGTAACCCACCAGTTTCAGATGGAGCTCGATCTGCGCGCGGCACTCGTCGCGAAGCTGGTCGCGGATCGAGCGCTTGAAGAAATAGCGCATGCCGCCGAGGACCGGATTTTCCACGAAGCGTCCGGCGGCGTCCACGATTCCCACGAGCTTTTCGGGCGCGAGCGCGCTGTAGCCCTGGCACACCACCAGATGCAGCCCCACATCGAGCGCGGGGTTCTCGTGAGCCGCACGGGCTGCCGCGTCGCGCGCCGCCGACGCAACCATCAGGCTCGCGCTGTTGAGCACACCCTCGCGATGGGCCCGGAGGATGCCGGCGTTGACCTCGGGCGAGAGTCCGAAGTCATCGCCGTTGATGATGACCGCCTTCAACCGCGCCCCGGCCGCCGCGCTTGATCGATACTCATGAGCAAGCAATTGTGCTCGCAAGCCAAGCCGCTTCTCAAGTGTCGCGGGGTGGTTACGGGCCGATGATGAGACAGCCGTCGTGATCGTCATCTTCTACGCCTTCAGCCGCGAGGTCAGCGCCCTCAAGCGCAGGTTCGAAACCCGTGGCGCGCTCGAAGTGAAAGGGCTCAAGGGGTTTCACGGCAAACTGGGCGCGAATGAAGTAGCGGCGATCGCAACCGGGATAGGGATCAATCGCGCACGTGAGACGGCGCGGCGGGCGTTCGAGAGCCTGTCGCCAGTCGATTTCGCGATCTCGACCGGCGTCGCGGGGGCGTTGTCGGAAGGGCTCACCGCCGGCGACGTGATCGTGGCCGATCGTTTCGCGCTCCAATCGGAAAGCGGCGCCAATCAAGTGGTTGCGATGAGCGCGCCAGAGCTGGATCGGGTCAAAAATGCATTGCGCGCCGTGGCGATTCACTTCTCGGTCGGCGCGATACTCACGTCTCCCCACCCGCTCGTAACCGCCGCTGCCAAGCGGCGCGCCAAAGCGGAAACCGGCGCGATCGCGGTCGAGATGGAAAGCGCGGCGATCGCGCTCGAAGCGGCCAGGTGCAGTATCCCGTTCGCCTGCGTGCGCACTATCCTCGATACGGCGGATGACGAAGTCATCGGCGCGGAGGTGGCTGACGAGCAGGGGCGCGTACGGCCGCTGCGGGCCGCGAGCTTCATCGTTCGCCATCCGGCGGCGATCGTCACGCTGGGACGCCTCGCGCGCAACCTTGGCATCGCGACGAAATCGCTGGCCGGCGCGATCGAGGCAATCGTGCGGCACACCGCTTGAGGAGGAAACGCCGTGGAAAAATCCGCCCCGCTCAAAGCCAGGCTCGCGCAGGGAAAGTTCATCATCGCGCCGGGAGTTTACGATTTGGTCTCGGCGCGAATCGCCGATCGGATGGGCTTCGAGGCGCTTTATATGACCGGCTACGGCGTGGCCGCGTCGTGCCTGGGACTGCCGGACGCGGGTCTCGCGACCTTTACCGATATGGTTGACCGCGTGCGCCGGATAGCCGAGAGCGTCTCGACACCGCTGATCGCCGACGCCGACACCGGCTACGGCGGACTGCTTAACGTGCGCCATACCGTGCGCGGTTACGAAGCGGCCGGCGCGCAGGCGATTCAGCTCGAAGACCAGGAGTTTCCCAAGAAGTGCGGCCATACGGAAGACCGCGCAGTGGTCGAGAGCAACGAGATGGTCACCAGGATCCGGGTCGCGGTGGACAGCCGCCGCAGCGACGATACGCTGGTCGTCGCACGCACCGACGCGCGCACCGCGCTCGGACTCGACGAGGCACTTCGCCGGGCACAGCTCTACAAGCAGGCCGGCGCCGACGTGATCTTCGTCGAGTCGCCCGAGAGCGAGGACGAACTGGCGCGAATCGGGCGCGAACTCGAGCCGCCTCTGTTGGCCAACATGGTCGAGGGCGGCCGCACCCCGATCGTCAGCGCCGAGCGGCTGGCGGAATTGGGATTTGCGATCGCGATTCATCCCGTGACCGGCCTGCTCGCCGCGGCCGAGGCGATTGAGCTGGCGTATGCGCATCTGCGCGGGCACGACGCCGCTGGCGGGGTGAGCGTTCCATCGTTCAAGGGTGGGCTTCAGGCGCTGCACGAACTGATGGGCTTCCCGGAAGTGTGGGAGTTCGAGCGCAAGTACGAGCGTGAATGAGGCACGCGTCGCGATTTCCTTTCTGCGCCTCTCCCTGACCAAGGAGAGGCCGGCGCTGCGCCGGGTGAGGGCAGCCTGATGCCACCGCAAATCAAAATTCACAAACTCTTAAGGCAACCGTCTCGCGCAGACGCTCTACGCGGAGCGCTTTTTCTTTGCGCGGTCTGCCACGAACTCCCGTTCCCACGGGAAGTCGGCTAGATGGCGCGCCATGGCAGCGGAGTCGCCGTAGCTGTCGGACCGCGTGACGATATGGATCGCGAGCGCCAAAAACGGCAGATAGATGAACACGCTCGCCCATCCGATCTCGCTCGCGCCGACGCGGAACAACATCGTGATTCCGAACGTCACGATTCCGGCGTAGAGCGCCGGCCCATAGAGCGCGCGCGACGGCAGCGACGGCACCACGCCGACGGGACGTCGTGATCCGCCGCGGTTAAGCCGCGAATCCAGCTGCTGGAAAATTGCGATCGTCACCACCGCGACGAAAAACCATCCGAGGTAATTCGCGATCGGCACTCCAAAATGGGGCCCCGGCGGGTCGTACCAGAAAATTCGGCCGAGGAACCATCGCTCGCCCAACACGCTCAGCGGATCGACCACCCAGTCGACCATCACCATGAACAGCGCCGCCATCATCCAGACCCGCACCGAGCGGCGAGTCTTAAACGTGTCGAGAACCCTGAGATCGATTCCGGTGCGATAGAGCGGCGAGCTCAAAAGCACCGCGACCGTGTAGCTCGCGAAGCTCAGGAACGTGAACGAGAGCGAGTCAAAGAACGGCACGCCGAAGAGCCAGATTTCGCGGCCGCGAGTGGCTTCAACGTAGTGGTAGAGGCCGAACGGAAACCCGTTGCTGATCGAGCTGGCCTCGGATACCAGGGCAACTGCGTAGGTCAGCGCGGTGAACAGAATGGTCGTGCGGAGGCCGAAGTTCACGATCGCGACGAACAGATAGCTGGCCAGAAATACAAAGACATACGGGCGCAGCGCGATCGTCGCGAGCAGCAGGCCCATCGTAGGCTCAGGCGGCGCGCGCCGCGCCGGATTGGCGAAAGAACGCGATCGCGCGGTCGAGCGCGCCATCGATCGGACGCGGCGCATAACCCAGCTCGCGGCGCGCCTTGCCCGAATCGAAGAACATCTTCTTGCGCGCCATCCGGATTTCGGTGAGGCTCGCGCGCGGCGGCCGTTTGGTGACCGCGCGCGCGACCGCTTCGGCGCCGAGCGCGAAGCCATACGCGATCGGATAGGGAATCTTGATCCGCGGCGCGCTCAGGCCCGAGAGTGCGGCGAGCCGCGCCAGGAAGCCTGCGAGCGTCAGGTCTTCGCCGCCGAGAATATATTTCTCGCCGGGCTTGCCGCGCTCGGCGGCCAGCAGATGGCCCTGGGCGACATCCTCGACATCCACCAGATTGAGTCCGGTGTCGACATAGGCCGGCATCCGCCGGTTGAGGAAATCGACGACCATTCTCCCGGTCGGAGTGGGTTTCAGGTCGAGCGCGCCGATCGGCGTGGACGGATTGACGATTACGACGCGCAGCCCGTCGCGCGCGGCGGCCAGCGCGGCCTGCTCGGCCATGAACTTGCTGCGCTTGTAGGGGCCGACCATGTCTGCGAGCGAGACCGGCGTTGCTTCGGTTCCCGGGCCGTGCTCGGGGATACCGAGCGCGCCGACGGTGCTGGTATGAACGACCAGCTCGGCGCCCGCCCGGCGCGCGGCTTCGAGTACGTGGCGCGTGCCGTCGAGGTTGGCCGCGTAGATCGGCGCCTCGTCGAGCACCCAAAGCCGGTAATCGGCGGCGACGTGGTAGATTTCGGCGCATCGATGCGCCGCGCGCTCGACCGCGGCGGCGTCGCGCACGTCGCCGACCGCGCGCTCGCAGTCCAGCCCCTCCAGCGCGCGGAGGTCGGCGCCGTCGCGCACCAGCACGCGGACGCGATCGCCGCGCGCGATCAGCGCGCGCACGACGTGGCATCCGACAAAGCCGTTGCCTCCGGTAACCAGCACGATCTTGTCAGGCATTGAGAGGGTCCTGGCGAGAGTCTCGGGCTCGACGGAGTTTCCAGCGCATCGCTATGCTGCGGCGGCGGTACCGGTGGCTCGCGCGGCGATCGTGGAGGCGGCGGCGCGGCCGGAAATTACCGCGCTCTCGATTGTCGCGGGCAAGCCGGTCTTAATCCAATCGCCGGCGAGGAAAAAATTGCGCAGCGGAGTCGCGGCCGGCGGGCGAAGCTGATTCGAGCGCGGATTGGGCGCCATCGTGGCCTGCTTCTCCTTCAGCACCAGCGCCTTGACCACCTGCGCGCCGCGCGCCGCCGGGATCATCGTGCGCAGGTCGCTCATCACCTGCTCCAGCAGCTCGTCGTTGCTGCGTTCGACCAGGGCGCGCGCGCCGCTGATCACGAAACTCAAATACCCCGGATGGCGCTCGCCGTGCTGCTCGAAAATCCGGCGCTTGTTGAACAGCCATTGCGTGGGCGTGCCGATAAAGCCGACGAAGGCGGAGTCGGTCACCTCGCGATCAAGCCACACGTGCACACAGATTATCGGCGAAGTGCCGAGCGCCGAGAGCCGCGAGAAAAAGGAATCGGCGGCGAGCGGCTCGGGGAGCATCGCGAGCAACTGCGCGGGTGGGACCGCGGAGATAAAGTTGGCCGCCTCCAGGCGGCGTCCGTCGCGCAGTCTGACGCTCTTCAATTCGCCGCTGCCGTTGAGCTCCAGCGCCTGCACCGCGGCGTGCGCGGCGACCACGCCGCCGTTGCGCTCGATAAAAGCCGCGGCAGCCTTGCAATACAGCTCGCTGAGACCGACCCGCGAATAGACCAGCGCCGAGTCCGAGCGCCGCGAGAAAAATGCGCGCTTTAGCACCTCGGCCAGCAGCGAGGCGGAGGCCAGCGCGGGATCTTCGTTGAGGGTCGCGATCGCGAGTGGATACCAAAAGCTCCGGCAGGCGGCGTCGCCCTGGCGCAACTCCTTCATCAATTCGACGACCGTGAGAGTCTCCAGCCGCGCGCGATCGCTGCGGCGCATCCGGAGCAGGCGCGCCCCACCGACCATCAGGCGCAGCCGCTCCGAGGGCGTCAGATGCCCATAGCGCATCAACGCGGCGCCCATATGGAGCGGTCCCGGCACGCGCGCGGTGTAAAGGCGGGCGCGCCTGCCGCCGGCGGAGAGCATCTCGATTTCGAGGTTCTGATGGAAAACGAGCTTGTCGCGCGTGCCGATCTGGCCGAGGAAGCTCAGCGTCTCGCCGTAGCATCCCATCAGGACGTGCTGGCCGTTGTCGACCAGGTCGCCGGTTTCGGGATCCTCGAACGAGTAGGCGCGTCCGCCGAGCGCGGGTTTGCGCTCGAGCAGGGCGACGCGGAATCCGCGCTCGGCCAGGGCGACACCGGCACTGAGGCCGGCGAACCCGCCACCGATTACGACTACGTCTTTAGCTTCGACCATCGCAGATACGCCGACCGGTCTCCTGGCCCGACGCGGAGCGATTCTCCTGTCTGGAGGTTACGCAAAGCGTGCGTGGAAAGGGAGCGGCGCAAACGGTGCTAATGGCTGCGCGCAGGGATGAGGCGCGCGCTGGCCCAGGCCCGGCCGACCAGGAACAGCTTGCGCGGCGCGGAGAGACTGTGGCGCCGGCCCAGCACATGATAATTCGAGCGCACGATCCGCTTCAGCAGCGCCCCGTAGATCAGGCGCATCGCCTCGGCCGTGAGCAACGTCGAGCGATCCTCCTGCGGCAGGGCTGTTTCGGCGGCGGCGTAAAAGGATCGCGCGCGAGCAGCCTCGAACTCCATCAGCCGCTCGAAGCGCGCGCTGTGAACGCCGCGACAGATGTCGTCCTCGCTGACCTCGAAGCGCGCGAGATCTTCCAGCGGCAGATAGATGCGGCCGCGGGCGGCGTCTTCACTCACGTCGCGCATGATATTGGTGAGCTGGAACGCGATACCGAGGTTCTCCGCGTAGCCGCGCGTGCCCGGATTGCGGTAGCCGAAAATCTCGATACACATCAGGCCGACCGTCGACGCAACGCGATAGCAGTACAGGCGCAGATCGTCGAAGCTCTGGTAGCGCTTGAGCGAAAGGTCCATCTCGGCGCCATCGATGAACTCGTCGAAGTAGCGGCGCGGAATGTTGAAGCGCTGCACGCTGTCGGCGAGCGCGCGCGACACCGGACGAGTCGGCTGGCCGTTGAACACGAGTTCCAGCTCGTCGCGCCAGCGCGCGAGCAGCACGGCCGGGTCGCGCACCGAAGCTTCGTCGGCGATGTCGTCGATGAAGCGGCAAAAGGCGTAGACGGCATTGAGCGCGCGCCGGCGCTCGATCGGCAACAGCATGAAGGCGTAGTAGAAATTCGACGACGCCTCGCGCGTGACGTGCGCGCATCGCGCATAGTCATCTTCGAGCGTCGCGACCGCCTCGCGCTCGGGCGCCGGCGCGGCTGCCGCTCTGGTCGCGTCTGCCTCAGCCATCGAGCCGTCCCCGCAACGCGCGCCATCCAAGGCGCAGGTAGTCGAGCCGGCCAAGCTTCGGGCGCGAGCGAAAGACATCGTAGCCGGCGTTCTCGATCGCGCGCAGAATCGCCAGCCCGCCGCCAGCGAACATCAGGATGTCGCGTGAGAGGCGCCGATCGACCTTGCGATGGAGCTCCGCGCCCTCGATCAGCATCGCGCGCGCCGCCCCGATCTGCTGGCGCATCAATTCGACAAAGCTGTGATTTACGATCGCGTTGTGCAAGTCGGCGGCGCTGTAGCCGACGCGCGCCATGTCACGGCGCGGAAGATAGATGCGGCCCTTGCCGAGATCAATCGCGATGTCCTGCCAGAAGTTGGCGAGCTGAAGCCCGCTGCAAACCAGATCGGAAAGGCGCTGGCGCTCGGCGTCGCGATAGCCGAACAGGTACAACACCAACCGTCCGACCGGATTGGCCGAGTAGCGGGCGTAGCCGAGCAGATCCTCGAGCGTCTCGAACCCTTTGAAGTCCAGGTCGGAGCGAAAGGCGCGGAGCAGGTCGGCAAACGGCTCGCGCGGAATATCGAAGCGGCCGACCGTGGCGGCCAGCGCCACGAACACCGGATGACGCGGCGTACCCGCGTAGCAGAGGTCGAGCTCGCGCTCCCATTGGTCGAGCTTGGCGGGATCGCGATCCTCGTCGGCGAAGTCGTCGGCAATCCGGGCGTAGGCGTAGATCGCGTGCATGTGCGGGCGCATCGCACGCGGCATCAGGAACGAAGCGATCGTGAAGTTCTCGTAATGCGCGCGCGCCAGGCGCGCGCAGTATGCGTAAGCGTCGGCCAGCGCGATCGCATCGGAAGGTGGGTTCGCCGCCACGGATGCGAACGCGCGTGCACCAGCTTCACGATACTCGGTCATTTGCCCGCACCGCCCGATCGGCGGCTTGCTCCGTTGGTCAATTCGATGCGGCCCGCGCGACGCCAATCAAGTCGCGCGCAGCGGCCCTCGCCCAGCCGTCGATTTCGAACAGATCTTCGAGGTCTCGGGGCGCGCGATTCTGATGGCGTTCCATCACGGTCTCGATATGGCGCGGGATGTCGACAAAGCTCACCCGCCCGTCGAGAAAGCCTGCCACCAGTTCCTCGTTCGCGGCATTCAGACAGGCCGGCATCGTGCCGCCGGCGCGCAGGGCTTCGTACGCCAGGCGCAGGCAAGGAAAACGATCGAGATCGGGCTGCGCAAACGTGAGCGTGGCGCAATCCACCAGCGAGAGCGGCCGCAGATGGTCCAGCGGCAGGCGCTCGGGAAACGCGAGCGCATAGGCGACCGGAATCGCCATGTCGGGAATCGCCATCTCGGCGATCACCGAGCCGTCGATCATCTCGACCATCGAATGCACCACGCTCTGCGGATGGATCACCACCGAGATGCGCTCGGGGCCCACATCGAAAAGCCAGCGCGCCTCGATTACCTCGAGACCCTTGTTCATCAGGGTGGCGGAATCGATCGTGATCTTGTTGCCCATCTTCCAGGTCGGATGGTTCAGCGCGTCAGCAATCGTGACCGACTCGAACCGCTCACGCGGTAGTTTCAGGAACGGGCCGCCCGAAGCCGTGAGGATGATTCGCTTGAGAGACGAACGCGGGCGCCCCTCCAGGCACTGGAAGATCGCGTTGTGCTCGCTGTCAACCGGCAGGAGCATCACGCCGTGCTCGGCCGCGGCGCGCGTGACGATCTCGCCGGCGATTACCATCACTTCCTTGTTGGCAAACGCGATGTCCTTGCCGGCCTTGATCGCCGCGAGGGTGGGACCAAGTCCGAGCGCGCCGACCAGCGCCGAGACCACCATCTCGGCTTCGGGATGGGTCGCGACCGCGTTGGCGCCCTCCTTGCCGTGCAAAATCGTAACGCGATGGGACTTAAGCCGCGCCGACAGCTCCCGCGCCAGCTCCGGTCTGGCGACCGAGACCAGCTCGGGGCGAAAGCGCGTTATCTGCTCGGCCAGCCGCTCGAGATTCCCACCCGCCGCCATCGCGACGACCTTGAAGCGATCGGGAAAGCGGCTCACCACGTCGAGCGTGGTGACGCCGACCGAACCGGTCGAGCCCAGAATCGCGATCGGCTTCATCGGGTTCGTTGTATCACGTCTACGTTAGCGATCGGCCAACTCGGCCAACCGGCTGCGGAAGCGGCCGAGCGCGATCAGCGGAAAGTAGTGCGGGTAAAGCTGGTAACGAAGATAAAAGTGACTCGGAAAGCCGTTGCCGGTCGATGCGGTTTCGTCCCAGTTGCCTTCGTCCGCCTGCTGCTCCATCAGCCAGGCGACCCCACGCATCACGCTTTCGCTCAGCGGGTCTTCGCCGGCGAGCAGGCCGATCACAGCCCATGCGGTCTGCGAGGCGGTGCTGGCGCCTTTGCCGCGCCAGGCGCGATCGGCGTCGCTGAGCGGACTCTCGCCCCATCCGCCGTCGGAATTCTGCACCGACTTGAGCCATCCCACCGCGCGCTGGATCCACGGCTGCTGCAAATCGACGCCGACCGCGCGCAAGCCGGCCAGCGCCGAGAAGGTTCCGTAAATATAGTTGACGCCCCAGCGCCCCCACCATCCGCCGTCGCGCGATTGGTTGCGCTTGAGCCATCGGATGGCCCGGCTCGCCACCGGATGGTCGGCGCGATAGCCGACCGCGCCCATCATCTCGAGTGCGCGGCCGGTCAAATCGGGACAGGTAGGATCGGTGACGGCCTCGACGTCGGCCAGCGGCACCTGATTGAGCCAATGCGAGTCGTTGTCGACATCGAAAGCCGCGAACCCACCGTCCTTCGATTGCATGCCCATCACCCAGTTGGCACCGAGCCGGATGGAACGCTCCTTGAGCTGCTGGTCCTCGATCGGCACGTGCGGCAAAACGGTGAGGATCATCGCGGCGTCGTCAACGTCGGGATAACAGTCGTTGAAGAACTCGAACGCCCATCCGCCGGGCTCGAGATTGGGCCGCTTGACCGACCAGTCGCCGCGTTTGGAGATCTGATGGTCGAAGAGCCAGTGCGCCGACTTCTGGATCGCCGGATGGTCAAGCGCGAGGCCGGATTCGACCAGCGCCTTGGCCGCGATCGCGGTGTCCCAGTTGACTGATACGCACGGCATGCAGATTGTGCTCTCGCCGGTATTCCACAACAGCTCGCGCGTAGCTTCGTAACCCTTTCTGATCACCGGATGATCGTTGCGGTAGCCGAGCGCTTTCAAAGCCATCGCGCTCAGCAGATAGCACGGCTGAATGCCGCCCCAGGAGCCGTTGGCCTCCTGGCGCTCAAGGATCCAGTTCTCTGCCGCCACCAGTCCGCGATGGCGCAGCGAATCGAAATTATGGCGGTCATAGAAGCGGAGCGCCCGGTCCAACCCGTTGAAGGCGGTGCGCAGCGAGAGCAGGCGCCGCCCGCTCATATGCCTGAAGTGGGTGAAGTGCGGCGGCTGGATATACAACTCCAGCGCGCCTGCCCGATAGTCAACCTTGCGTGTCACCTGGGTCGCCTGCAGGACCATCAGGGGCACCACGGTGCCGCGCGCCCATGAACCGAGCTCGTAGATGTTCACCGGGAACCAGTTGGGCGCGAGCATGAATTCGACCGGCAGCGAAGCGGTCGCCGACCACGGCACCTGGCCCATGCAGGCCAGGTAGAAGCGCGACAGCGTGCCGGTCTTGGCGATACCGCCGTGGGCAAGAATCCAGCGCCGCGCCGCCATCATCGGCTCGTCGCCAGCACGCATCCCGGCCAGCTTGAGGGCGAAGTAGGCTTCGACCGTGTTCGACAGGTAGCCCGCACCGCCGGCGTACAGGTTCCAACTACCGTCGGACTGCTGGGTCTCGAGCAAGCGCTTCTTGAGCCTGGCCTCGAGCTCGAGATCAACGTCGTCCTCCATGAAGTGGTTGAAGATGATGAACTCGGCGTTCATCTCGGCGTTCGCTTCAAGCGAGCCGTACCAGTAGCCCTCTTCATGCTGGATCGCGATCAGCTTGCGCTGCGAGCGGTCGATCGTAAAGTCGAGCCGGGCCGCGAACTCATCGCGGGCCAGCGCGGCCGGACGAATGGGAGAAGATTCGATTTCGATTGCCTGATCCATGAGATTAGAAACCCCCGGTCTTCAAGTTGAATCGCTCCAGTTCACTGCGCCGGTGAACGCGACATGGCGCTACGGCACGACTGCGCACTTGAGCACCTCGCCCCGCTCGAGCATCGCGAACACTTCCTTCAGTTCGCTCAACGGCCGCCGATGGTTGACGATCCGTCCGGCGCCCGACTTTCCGTCGCGCAAAATCTCGAACGCTTGCCGCACGTCGCGCGGGCGAAAATGAAACGGCCCGAGCAGCGTGAGATTGTCGTAGTGCATCCGGCGGGTGTTGACGCTGAGGGCGGTTCCGGGCAGGCATCCGCCGAAAAAAACCACGCGCCCGCCGCGCCTGACGCGGGCAAAGGCGTCCTGCCAGGCCGCGACCTGGCCGGTGCATTCAATCACGAGATCGGGGCCAGCGCCGCCGTTGAGCCGGGCAACGGCTTCGGCCGGATTTTCGTGCTCGATATCAATCACCTGGTCGGCGCCCAGCGCTGCCGCCGCATCGAGCCTCGGTTTCCCACGTCCCGCCACGACGACCTGGCTCACGCCGGCGGCCTTGAGCACCATCATGTGTAGCAGGCCGAAGGCGCCGGGGCCGATGATCAGTACGCTCTCGAAGCTCTTGGGATGCGCCATCTGCTGCGCGTGCAGCACGCAGGCCAGCGGCTCGAGCAGCGCCGCCTCCTCGAATGACAGGTGAGACGGTTTCCTGAACGCATTGCGGGCGACGACGTGCGCGGGGAGCAGCAGAAAGTCGGCATACGCACCCATCACCATTTTTTCCATGCACTGCGGACAGAGATTTTCCTCGCCGCGCCGGCAATGAAAACATTCGCCGCACGGCGCGGTCGGCGCGGCCATCAGGGCGTCACCCACCTTGAACTCCCCGGCTTGCGGTCCCACTTCAGCGACCACGCCGGAGAACTCATGGCCGAAAGGAGTCGGCATCGGCCACATCGGATGGCCGCGGCGAAAGGTCTTCAGGTCGGTGCCGCAGGTGAGGGCGCATCGAACCTCGAGCAAAATTTCGCCGGGTCCCGGATGGGGCGGATCGAAGTCGCGCAGCTCCAGACTGCGGGGCGCGGTCAGCACGGCCTGGCGCGCGCGATGCGGCCGCGAGTCTGCCGCTTGAGCGGCGGGCGGATCGTGCTGCTCCGAGGGCCGAGCGGCGCTCATGCGGTGCGCTCCACGGCAAAGCTCGCCAGATGGCGCAACGGCTCAGCGCGCTGGTCGAAAGAGCCCAAGGCCTGAAGCGCGCGGCGTTCGAGCTGGCGTGCGAGTCCACGCGATTCCTCGACGCCCAGGATCGCCGGGTAGGTGGCCTTGCCGCTGGCCTGGTCCTTCTGGGTTCGCTTGCCGAGTTGCTCGGTCGAGGACTCGACGTTCGAGCACGTCGTCGATTACCTGAAACGCGAGGCCGACAGCGCGCGCGTATTCCGCCAGCGCAGCGAGCTGCGCGGAATCGGCGCCGCCCAGGCGCGCCCCGCCACGCACCGCGCTCACAAACAGCGCGCCGGTTTTTTTGCTGTGGAGATATTCGAGTTGTGCAAGATCGATCGGCCTTCGCTCGCCGAGCAGGTCGATCACCTGCCCGCCGACCATCCCGGACGAGCCGGCAGCCTCGGCCAACTCAGCCAGCGTGTCGAGCACTACCGCCGGGCCTGCCGCGGATGACGCACGCGCGGCGATCCTGAAGGCGTCGGTCAGAAGGCCGTCGCCAGCCAGGGTCGCGATCGCTTCACCGTAGACCTTGTGATTGGTGGGCCTGCCGCGGCGAAGATCGTCGTCGTCCATGCAGGGCAAGTCATCGTGGATCAATGAATAGGTGTGAATCATTTCGATCGCACAAGCGAAGCCGATCGCACTCTCGAGGCGGCCGCCCACCGCCTCGCAGGCGGCCAAGGCCAGAATCGGCCGCAGCCGCTTGCCGCCGCCAAGCAGGCTGTAGCGCATCGCTGCCGAAAGCGTTGAGGCGGGCCCGTCGGATTCGGGCACGGCTTGGGCAAGCTCGCGCTCGACCAGCGCGGCGCGCTCGGCGAGATAGCGATTGAGGTCGAATGCGGCTACGCGAGCACCAGACGCCTGGCGCGCAACGGCGCGCGCACTCGCGGCCGGGGCGGTAGCGCGCGCGGGGCGCGGGATTGACGCACGATTAGGCTTTGCCTGTCGCATTCAATTGCACCTGAAAATGCAAGGTGCCCAACCAGTCACGCCGGCTGCCTCAGCCGCCGGCGGAGCTCTGCTGCCCCGAATCCTCAAGCCGCGTAGTAACGAACCATCGCCCACGTATCCTTGAGGTTCTTGCCGACATCGAGCGCGACGGTGCCCTCGAAGCCCGAATGCAGCTTGCAGTCGCGGCAGCGGAAATCCTGCTTGGTCCGGTAGAACTCCCAATCGGTCGCCGCGTGCAATTCCTGGAAGGTTTTGTAGTGGCCGTTCGTGATCAGATAACAGGGACCCTTCCAGCCCTGAGGATTGCGCGTCACGGTGGTCCACGGGCTGCACAACAGGTCGCGCTCGCCGGCCAAGTATTCGAGGTAGATCGGCGTGTTGATGATCCGATAGTCCTCGGCGAGCTTTTTGATCTTGCGGAACTTCAACGGCATGTCCTCTTTCTTGAGGTAGATGTCGTTCTCCAGCACCTGGTAGTGATAGCCGGGCGTCACGAGCATCCCGTCAACGCCGAGCCCGCCAAGCATCTTGATTAGCTCTTCGATCTCGTCGCCGGTGGTCTCGCGAAAGACCGTGGTGTTGGTCTGCACGCGATAGCCCTTTCCCTTGAGCATCTTGATCATCCGCACGCAGGTGTCGAACACTCCGTCGCGATCGACCACGCGGTCGTGAGTCTCGCGCATCCCGTCGATATGGACGTTGAAGCTCAAGTAGGGACTGGGTTCGACCTGCTTGACGAATCGCTCCAGCAGGAGCGCGTTGGTGCAGATCTGGACATGGCGGCGGCGCTCGATGAGGCCCTTGGTGAGCGGCACGATATGCTTGTACATGAGCGGCTCGCCGCCGCAGATCGAGACGATCGGCGCGTCGGCTTCGTCGGCTGCACCCAGCGCTTCATCGAGCGGCATCTGGTCGCGAATCGTGTCCTTGTACTCAACGATCCGGCCGCATCCTATACAGGCCAGATTGCAGGCGTGGAGCGGTTCGAGCATCAGGACCAGCGGAAAGTACCGGTCACCCGACCGCTTCTTGCGGACCGTATAGCGGCCGAGATCGATCATGAGTCGCAGCGGCATGCGCATCGTGGTGGTCTCCCCTCCAGCGGTTCTCGTACCGGTTGTTGTGAATCAGGAGGCGGCCCTGTTGCCACCGTTGGCGATGGGCGGGGCTTCCTGGAACAGCCATCGCCGCAGCATCGCGACGGTCGCCTGGGTATCGACCGCTCCATTGCCCATGAAAAGAATTTCGACCAGCGTGCCGTTCAGCGCCGAAAGCAGAAATCCTGCGGCAGCTTCGGGGGTGAAATCGCGCCCGCATAGATTCCCTTCCTGGGCGCGGCGCACGAGTTCGATCAACAGGCTTCGATAGCCATCGTAGATTTTCAGCACCTGATCGTTCAGGCCGTCCGAGAGCCGCTCGCCATGGAGCAATTGAGCGATAAAAAAGCGTACTGAGCTTGCATTGTCACGAACAAACGCGAGATACATCTCGACCAGCTTCAAGATCTGGTCGCGTTCGTTCAGCGCCGCAGCTTCCTCAGCAAAATCAATCGCGTAGGGCTCCAGCAGGCGGTTCAATACGGCCAGAAACAGCTCTTCCTTGGTCTTGAAATGCCAGAAAATCAGGGCCTTGCTGACCCTCGCTTCGCGAGCGACCTCGGACATCGAGGTCTCGTGAAATCCGCGACCGGCAAAAAGGCCGGTTGCGGCCTTCAGGATCTCGTCGCGCGAGTCCTGAGCCGGCGCCCGCGAGGCTGCTACTGAAGTCATCGTAATGTAAGAACCCCGTAATACCCCGCGTCGCCCGCTACCAACCCTCCACATTCCCGCGAGCGTGCGGGCAAGAACAGTTCACTCGAAGCCCTGCGACCTGTGATTTTCCCGGACGGTCGCGACCGCTGGTCTTCTTGTACCCTCGCTAACCTAGCGGTCAATGGAACTTTAGCCCCTGCGAAAAGAAAGTCAAGAGTTCCCGTCCGCTCGGTCAGGCGGAAATCGAGACCGCGGTCCCGTGAGCGAGATTGGATTGGCGAGCGCCGATTATGACGGCCAAGGCTGCGCGAGCCTCGGCAATATTTATCGCAGCGAGTTGCCGATCACCCTGCCCCATCGCGGATTCGAATTCCGCGCTCACGGAGGCGAACCAAGCCGCATGATACGAATCGTCGGGAGCGTCTGCGGCCGTGAAGTCGCGTATGGCGCCTGAGCGATCGGTCAGGCGGACCCGGTCTCCTTCCAATGCAAGCACGCCAGGGTCGCCGAAGAGGACCGCGGCCGTGCGACGCGCGGGCGCGCGCCATGAGAGATGGCAGTACGCGATCCGGTCGCCGGGGAATCGGACGCGCACATCAGCAATGTCGTCAACCACTTCGCCGGCGGGCGAACCAAGGCAAGCGGAAACCTCGAGCGGCGGCGCTCCCATCAGCCAGTGCATCAGGTAGAAGACGTGCCATCCGTGATCAATCAGGATTCCGCCGCCGAGCGAGGGACTAAGCCGCCACGCCGCGCCGGACGCACCGGCGCCAGCCGGCTCAGTGCGAGAGCGTTCGAGCGCGAGGTAGCGCAAGGGGCCGAACTCGCCCGAGACCATCGCATGCGCGAGCCGGTAGGCGGCCGCATGCTTCCAGTTATGCACGCACATCAGGACGCGCCGGTTGGCCGCGGCCATCGCGGCAAGCGCGTCGAATTCAGCTAAATCGAGACAGAGCGGTTTCTCGACAATAACGTGAGCGCCGGCTTCGAGGCCCGCGCGCGCGGCAGGCGCATGAAGGCCTGGTGGGCTCGCGACATCGAGGAAATCGAGGCGCTCGCCGGCGAGCATCAGGTCGAGATCTTCGTAAACGCGAACGCCCTTGATGAGCCGCAGCGCGAGATGACGCCGCTCGGGAACCGGATCATGCACTGCGACGATTTGCACATCCGGTCGCGTGCGCCATCCCGGCAGATGGGCCTGCGCGGCGACGGCGCCAAATCCGGAGATTCCGCCGCGCAGTTTCACGGCCGTCACTTCCAGCCGAAAAAATCTTTCGCGTGGACGAACTTGCCGACGCCGGCGGCCTTGCCGGCCAGCTCGTCAACTTCCTGATCACCGACCATCGTGGAGCCCGCCAAATCGACGCCGTAGGTCTTGGCCAGGCCGAGGATCATCCCGCCCTTGGGCTTGCGGCATTCGCAGCCATCGGCGTCGTCGTGCGGACAAATTTCCCACGCGGTAAGGATGTCGCCGAGCTGGCGGTCGAGTTCGGCGAGAGCGGCCTCGACCTGATGGAGCGTAAAGCGCCGGCGCCTGACGCCGGCCTGATTGGTGACGACGAAAATGAGATGGTCGTGAATCGGACGGAGCTTCTCGGCGACGCGCGGCAGCAACTCGATGCTGACGTTGCCCTGCGCGTCAATCGGAAGCTGGCGCGTTGGATCCATCTTGACCAGCGTGCCGGCGAGGTCGAAGAACAGCGCGCGGTTACCAAGGTCATGCGCCATGGCGCAGCACACACCCGCAGGCGCGCTCAGTTCCCGGCCCGCCAGTCGACGTGGTCGCGCACCCAGGCGAACACTTCATCGAGGATCGCGGCGCCAGCCTCGGCCTGCTTTTCCGTGATTACCAGGGGCGGATTGATCCGGACCCGCGGAAAGTAACCCATGATCACCAGGCCGCGCTTGAGCGCTTCCTTGAAGATCGTTTCGGTGACGCTGCGGCCGAGCGGGGCCTTGGTCTTGCGGTCTCGCACCAAGTCGATTCCGATCAGCAGGCCGCGGCCGCGAACGTCACCGACGAATTCATATTTCTCCTGGAGCTCGAGCAGGCGCTTCAGCAATAGAGCGCCGACGGTGCGCGAATTCTCGACCAGCCGCTCGCCCTCAATTGCTTTGATAGTCGCGGCCAGCGCCACCGCGGCCAGCGGATTACCGCCATAGCTTGAAGACGACGCGCTGGGCTTGGAGAACGGCTCGGCGCTCGCGAGCTCCTCGCTCATCAAGACGCCCGAAACCGGAAAGCCCGAGGCCATCCCTTTGCCGACGGTCATCACATCGGGCTCGACGCCGCTGTGCTCGACACCCCACCATTTGCCGGTGCGGCCGAAGCCGGTGATCATTTCGTCGGCGATCAGCAGCGCGCCGTTATCGCGCGCGAGCTGCTTGAGAGCGGGCAGATAGTCGTCGGGCGGAATTACGTTGCCGGCCGTGCCCTGAAACGGCTCGACGATTACCGCCGCCAACGCCCCGGCGGAAGAGTTCTTGAGCTGCTTGGCGGCGAACTCGACGCAGAACATCCCGCATTGGGGATACTCGAGCTGGAACGGGCATCGGTAACAATCGGCGTACGGCACCAAGTAGTTGCCGCCGGGAAGCGGACCGTAGCCCTGCTTGAACTCGTCACCGATGAGCCCGATCACACCGCCGGTCTTGCCATGAAATCCGCCCCAGAAACCGAGCACCTCGTGTTTTTTGGTTGCCGAGCGGGCCAGCCGCAGCGCGGCCTCGACCGCCTCGGCCCCGCCGCTGTACAGATGCGCCCGCTTGAGCCGGCCGGGCGCGGCGTCGCTGAGCAGCCGGAAGGCCTCGGCGCGCTCGGGAGTCGCGAACGTGCCGACCATCAGGCGCGAGGCCTGATCGGCGATCGCCTGCGCCAGCGCCGGATGGCCGTGGCCGAGGCTCGCGACCGCCACGCCCGCGAAGAAGTCTACGTAGACATTGCCGTCGGCATCGGTGAGCGTAGCGCCCTCGCCGCTCTGAAAGGCCACACCGGCCAGCGACGAAATTCGCTGGCGGCCGCGTGCGATATAGCGCTCTTCTTCTGCGAAGATCTGGCGCGACTTCGGTCCCGGCACCGCGGACGAGATTCTCGGTAATTTTTCGCTCATGTTCGGCGTTGCGCTATGGCAGCCCGGCCCGCGAAGCGCTCAAACGGGCACGCTGGAGCAGCGCGAGCGCGCGACGTGCTATAGCATGCGCGGCCGACTCGCGCACGCGGGCGAAGCTCGGCCAATCGTTGAAGTCGATAATCCTGAAGCCGCCGTCCGGGCCGACCACGGCGTCGCCACCCCATGCGTCCAGGCCCATCGCGGCCGCCGCGGATGAGGCCGCCACAGCGATCTGGCGATGAACCATTTCAGGGAGCTCGCCGCCGTCGGATAACGCGGTGAAATATTCGCCGCCGCTGACGCCGTAAAACTTCACCAGCGCGCCTTCAATTTCCTGCTGGAGGTAGGCCTGGCCGACACCGCGTGCAGCGAAGTCGCCGAGCGCGCGGCGCAACTCGTCGAGGGTCGCGACGCGTTGGACATCGTCGGCGCCAAGCGCATGCAGGTCGCCGCGTTTGACGTAGAGCGGCAACGAGAGCTCCAGGCCGAGTATCGAGCCCGGCTGGAGCGGCGCCGCGGTCTCGACCAGCGTCCCGGCCGGAATCGGAACGCCGGCGCGCGCGAGTCCCGGGTTGAGCAAATCGCGATAGCAGTTCCGGATCGCGAGCGCCGAATTGATCGCGACCGCGCCGGCCTGCTCCAGCGCAGAGAGCTGGCGCAACGGGCCTGCTCCCTGACACATCGCCAGCACCAGATCGAGCGGCTCGACCCAGCCACGCGCCCAGCCGCGACGGCTCTGCCGCCGCGGTCTCCAACCCGTTGCCGCGCAGTTGGTCGAGCACGGCGTCAAGAATCGCCGCGTCGACATCGACCTTGCCAGGGGAGAATTCACGCTCGCGATAGATTCCAAGCACGCGCATCTCGGTCACTCCCGGCCTTCACGTACGAACGCGGGCCCCGATTGGTTTCCGAGCATCGCGCGCGCGGCGGCCAAATCAGGCGCCTCGTCGATATCGATCGCACCGCTCACCTCGATCGCTTTCAGACGCATCCCGGCGCGGATGAGATAGCTCAGATACTCGCGCATCGCGCCGAGTCCCGAAGCTCGGGCCGGTTCGACAAAGCGGAATATCGCGGTCGAAAAAAAATACAAGCCGGCGGTCACCAGCGGCGTTTCGGATCCGCCTGATTCGCCTAATTCGGATCCTCCCAATCCACGAATGAGACCATCCGCGGCGACCGCAGCGAAAAGTGGGCGGCGGTCGCCGCGCCATTTCACAACCGCGAGCGCGCCGTCAAAGCCGCTGGCGCCGGGTGTAAGCTCGCGCGCCTCGGCGGCGAACCGCCTGAACTCCGGACGCGGCACGATCGCATCGACCGTGGCGAGCAGAAAACGCCCGGCTCGCAGCCGCTCGCCGATCGCGAAAAGGGTCTCCATCGAGTTGGGCGTGTCGCGCACCACCAGTTCAAGTTCGCGGGGCAGTTTCACGGCGCGCTCGCGAATCAGTCCTGCGGTCTCGGAATTCACTACCGCCAGCACCGAATTGGCGCCGGCGTCGAGCAGGGCCTCGGCCTGACGCGCAAGCAGCGTGCGTCCGGCGACCTCGACCAGCGGCTTTGGCAGGCCGTGCGCGGCGGCGCGCAGGCGCTCACCGGTCCCGGCGGCGAGGATCGCAGCGCTTGGATTTTCACTCATCAAAGTTTCAGCAGTTGGTCGAGTGCGTTAATTTTCAGGTCGGCGAAATCGCCGAGCTCCCGCGGCGGCACGCGATCCGGCGGGTTGCACAGCCATATCGCTTTCATCCCGGCGCGCCGCGCCGGTACGCAGTCCTTGCCCGGCGAATCGCCGACCATCGCGATTTCGCTTCGGGCGACTTCATCCGGCCGCGACGATGCGCGCAGCGCCGCCAGCGCGGGCGCGAAAATTCGCGGGTCGGGTTTGAAGATCCCGATCGATGACGAATCTACCGTCACGTCCATCAGCTCAAGTATCCCGCCTTCGGCCAGCACGCGGTCGACATTACCGTAGAAGTTCGATACCACTCCGAGCCCGAATCGGGGCTTCAGCGCGATCATCACTTCGCGGCTGCGTTTCATTCCGCGCAGGGACTCATCAGCAAAAGCCGCGCCAATTCGATTTCGTAATTCCGCAACGCCGGAGGGTCCCATCTGCTGAAATCGTTGGCCAACGTGCTCAGGGCCGAGGCAACTTAGATGGTCCATCTGGATGCGCACGAGAAAATCGATCGTCTCTCGCAGGCCCATCTTGCTGATCGTTTCGGTCGCCCGGTACGCGCTTGCGGTCGCGAGATCGAAAGCGGGATCGAGCTCGTCGCGCTCGATCTCGATCCCGCAGGCCCGATAATGCGCCAGAAACCGATCCAGCCAGTGGGCCGTACCGTCCAGAGTACCGCCGAAATCGAACAGCAACGCGCGCAGGTTCGCCACGAGCATCTGAGCCTATCAGCCCAAGGGCGAGGCCACTAGCGAGGCGGCCAGTCGGCGAGGCGACCCATCGGAATCACAAGCTCGCGCGGGACGGCGGACCGGATGGTTAGTGAATCAGGTTCTCTTGAGATGCGTTGACTAGGCCGGTAGATTCCTCTAGTAACCTACTCTTAACAAAAATTCTTGCTCCGAGACACAGTTTGATAGAAACGGCCCTAATCCGAGCACCCTCGCGCTCCTCTGAAGTAATCTTCGGACGCCCGTTGCTCGAGCGCCTCATTCTGATTTGCGAGCGGGTCGGTGTTAAGCGGATCTTCATCGAGCGTCGCCAGGGGTGCGAGCTCGGAGAGGCGCTGGGCGATTTTCGCGGCAGCCCCAAGGTCGCATTGGTCGATTCGTTCGACGAGCTGTTCGCCCAGCCGATCGGACTGGAGCGCGAGCGGCCCTGCCTCGCGATGGCGGGCAATCTGGTTTTTGCCCGCTCGCAGCTCAACCGGATGATCGCGACCCATGCCGCTGAACCCGACCGGGTGAACACGCTGGCGAGCGTTGATGGCAACGGCGGAATGCTGGCCACAGGACCGTTGGGCGAACTTCTCGACCAGCTCCAGAAGCCGACCGCGCTGCCCGGCAGCGACTCCGACCTGCCCTACGCTCTGGACGGCCGCCCCGAAGACGGCCGCGAGGCTGAGTTGCGGCTGGCGCGATCGATTCGCTTCGAGACCACGCATACCGACGGCCTCTTCGCGCGCCTGTTCGATCGCAAGGTCTCGTGGCGAGTGAGCTACCGGCTGGCGCGCACGTCGATCACGCCTAATCAGGTGACGCTGTTCAACACCGCGCTGGGGCTCACGTCGGCCGCGATGTTCGCGATTCCCGGTTACTGGTGGCGGCTGTTTGCGGCGCTGCTGTTTCTCGCCGGCATCACGATTGACGGCGTCGACGGCGAGTTGGCCCGGCTCAAGATGTGCGAGACCAAATGGGGCGGCAAGCTTGACGTGATCACGGACAATATCGTCCATGTCGCGGTGTTTATCGGCTTGATGGCGGGCTGCTATCGCGCGAGCGGAAGCGCGGCCTACTTCTATCTGCTGGCCCTGTTGCTCATCGGGTTTGGGCTGTGCGCGCTGTCGGTGGAGCGTGCGGTTCGCACCAGCAACGCCGCCGAGGCCTGGATCGCCCGCGTCGAGCAGGTGACCGGCCGCGACTTTGCCTATCTGCTGGTGATGCTGGCCGCGATCAATCGGCTCGAATACTTCGCCTGGGGAACTGCCTTTGGAACCTACCTTTTCGCTTTCGGGATGTGGTGGCTGACCAATCGGGCCCGGCGCAACCAACTGGTTGCGGGCTCCAATTAGAGAAGCGAGCGGGAATACCATGAAGAAGCCGCGCATATTGCTGGTCCAACCCACGACTGTTCATCTCGATGGCACACCGCACAAAACACGATGGCGTTTGATCATGGGACTGATGATTCCGCTGATGGCGGGGCTGACGCCCGGCGATTTCGACGTGACGCTGTGCGATGAGCGGCTGGAGGAGATCGACTACGAGGGCGGATGGGACCTGGTCGGGATGACCACCACGATCGGCGCTTCGCTGCGCGCCTATCAGCTCGCCGACGAGTTCCGCCGCCGCGGTATCCCGGTCGTGATGGGCGGTTTTCACGCCACGCTGCAGACCGAGGAAGCGCTCAAGCACGCCGACGCGGTGGTCCAGGGCGAAGCCGACCTGGTATGGGAGCCGCTGCTGCGCGATTGGCAGGCCGGCAAGCTCAAGTCGGTCTACAAATCCGACAAGCTCCACGACCTCAAGAACCTGCCGCGCCCGCGCCACGAGCTGCTGAAGCTCAACCGCTACCTCTTCAAGGCGGTGCCGGTCCAGGCCAGCCGCGGATGCCCCTACCGCTGTTCGTTCTGCGAAATCCCGGTCTTCTATGACGGCTCGTATCGCACGCGGCCGATCGACGACATCGTCGAAGAGATCAAGCAGACCATCGCGATCACCGGCTTTCGCCGCTTCCAGTTCATCGACGACCAGCTCACCGGCAAGCACAAGTTCGCGCGCGAGCTGTTCAAGGCGCTCGCGCCGCTGAACATCCGCTTCTCGGCGCTATGGACGATCAACTCGAATCACGACGAGGACTTGCTCGATCTGGCCGCCAAGGCCGGCATCTTCCATGTCAATATCGGGGTCGAGTCGGTCAGCCAGGAAAGCCTGCTGTCGATGAACAAGATTCAAAACCACGCCAGCGACTACAAGAAGCTGCTGGCGCGGCTCAAGAAATATGGAATTTACTACTCACTGAATTTCCTGTTTGGCCTCGACGAAGATCATTCGAGCATCTTCGAGGATACTATGAAGTTCCTCCATGAGGTCAGGGCCCCGGAGGCGTTTTTCAATACCGTCACGCCACGCGTGGGCACCCCGATGAGAACCAAGCTCGAAGCCGAGGGCCGCGTAATCATCCCCGACGCCGACCTGTATACCAACAACTTCCGATGCATGTTCGTGCCCAAGAACCTCTCGCCGCTCGAGGTCGAAGAGGGCGTGTGGAAATGCACTACCCAGTTCTACTCGCTCAAGTCGATGTTCAAGCGCCTGCTGATGCCGCCCAGCCGCTTCACGTGGCAGGGACTGACCGAGAACATGCTTTTCTACTGGGGCGCCAAGCGTCAGATCGACCCGGTGGATTACTACTGAGCGAGCCGGACGAATCGCGGACCCGGCCGACCGGAGCGGCGCTGGCGTTGCGCGGACGACCCTTCGGGGCGCGAGTTCAGCGGCCTCAGCCGGCGACTGCGCGCTCGACCACCTTGGGCGACCGCTCGATTACCCGCAGAAGCACCCGCGCCGGGCCGTCAGGAATAGCGCGGCCCTGCTCCCATTCCTGGATCGTGCGCAAGCTAAAGCCAAAGCGCCTGGCAAATTGCGCTTGAGAGAGCCCGAGCCTCCGCCTGATCGCTCTGACATCGGGAAGCCGCGGCGTGATGACGCGACGCCAGTCCCTGCCCACCGACATGTCCGGAGCGGTGTCGGGATCCGACTCGATCATTCTATTGATGTCTTCGTCAGTCGTCCTGCGAACACGCTCCCAGTCAACCTGGCCGCCGCCCCGTTTTCCGATCTCACTCCGGGAACGCCTTACGGTACTCATTTCGCTCTCTCCTGCTCGCCGGCCGCGCGGAGATGATCCGCCTTCGTGTGCCGCGCCAAGTGTAAACGATGACAAAGAAGCCGCCCTCGATCCGCCCTGTGGCGGCGATCCGAGGCTCGCGATAGTCTCGTCGCCGGTCCTCTTCTTCTAGCAACGGACCGTCGAAGACGCGGGTCGCAAACTCGAAATCGAACCCGCGCTCGGCCAAATTCCTGCGGCTTTTGACCTCGTCCCACTCGAACAGTTGCTCTTCGTCTACCATACGTGACTCACGTAGTGGGCACAACGCCCGATGGAGAAAGTCCCTGCGCTCGTGGTGTGCTACCCTGCAAGTAACCGACAGGTAATGCTCTCACTGCGGCGCAACCGCAACGCCCCGCCACTGGCTTCGCGCCGGTCCGCAAAATGAACCGATTCAGCCCTATCTGCAATCCGCGGTGGCGCTGTCTGAGCCGGATCGTTAGCCTAATCACCCGGAGTGTTCGAATCGCCCATGTTCGAATCGCCCATGGTCGAGGACCAATTCTTTGTCGCCGTTCACGGCGTGATCTCCAATCGCGGCCGAGTAATCCTGCTCAGGCGCGCCGCGCGGCTGAAGTACGCGCCCGGAGATTGGGATCTGCCGGGAGGCCATCTCGCGGCCGGCGAGGACTTCGAGCAGTGCCTCTTGCGCGAGGTCAGGGAAGAAACCGGGCTGGATATCGGGGTCGAGCGCCTGCTCGGCGTTAACAAGATGCCCGCCGAGGCATACGTGCAAGTGTTTTACGCCTGCCGCACGCTGGTCTATCAGAAGGTCACGCTGCAGCCCAGGGAGCACGTCGAGTATCGGTGGGTAACGCCGCAGAAGATGGCGGCGCTGGATCTGATTCCCTACCTGAAAATCGCTCTCGGCCGCGGCCTGCTGAATTACGTTCAGAGCTCCGGCTAGAAACGGCTGCGGCTCGTGCTCGGTGCCTCCGAAAAACACCCGCCGCGTTTCCCGGGCAAGTGAATGACCGGATACCGGTTCTCGATCCGCTTCCTGCGCGACTTGCAGGCGTGGGAAGAGAGCGCGTCAAGCCGTGATCTGGAAGTGTTGGAAAAAGTGCTGGCGGCGATTGTGGCGAACCCCGACCTGCCGGGGCGAGTGCACAGCTATTACGATCCCGCGCGACCGAGCTTTCTCTACCGCTTCGGGCCGCTGCTTATCCATTATCGCCTGACGCCCGATGCAGAACTCGAATTCCTCAACCTGTTCCGCCGCTGAAGGTTCCGGCGTGCGCTCGGGCGATCTTCAGCAGCTCGTTAACGGTGGGCATCGTTTTCTTCTTGACGACCCTGCGAGCCTTGACGTTCTCGAACGCTTCCCTGATAGCTGCCATCGCGTCAGCGTCCTGCCACAGGCCAGCGATGGCCTTGAGAGTCTGCAAGCGCTCGAAATTCACGATCGCGACGGCGGGCTTGCCACGCTTCGTCACGACGATCTGATCGCCCTCAAGCGCTTCGTCTACGAGCTTCAGAAACCGTTGGCGCGCCTCGCTGACCGTCAGATAGCGTTCCATCGACAATGCTCCTGTCCGTTCGCTCACAAACCAGTGTACAATGATTTGTCACACCGGCGCAAATCCGGCGGTAGCGCTTGCGTGATGCCACCCGTTGCGGAAGCGATTCTTGCCTGATACTCACAAGCGCGCACGGCAAGCTACCTGCAGGTGATGAACGCCTTGACAGCCGCACGATCCAACCAACCTGACTATTCGCCGTTGCCGCCGATAGTCAACCGGCTGAGCGTGGCGATTCTGGCCGCCGCGATGGTGGCCGGAATCGGGCTGCGCGTGATGCACCTTAGGCAGTTGCCGCCGGGATTGCATCCAGACGAGGCCTGCAATGGCTACGACGCGTACTCGATCCTCAAGACCGGCCGCGACCAGCACGGCAATTTCCTTCCGCTCGTCATTCAGGGCTTCGATGACTACCGCATGCCCCTGTTTGACTATTCGCTGGTGCCGCTGGTGGGAGCGTTCGGACTCGAGCCTGCGGCCATCCGGCTCGGCGCCGCGCTATGGGGCGTCGCCGATCAGGCCGCGATTGCAGCGATGGCCGGCCTGTTGCTGGGGTGGCCGGGCGCCGCGATGGCGGCGGTGCTGGTCGCGCTATCACCGTGGCAATTGCATATCAGCCGGCTGGCGCTCGAGACCACCACCGCCTCCGCGACCACCGACCTGGCGATGCTCTGCTTCTTCCTTTGGCTGGCGCGGCGCAATAGCCATTGGCTGATGCTGAGCGGGTTATGCTTCGGCCTGTCACTCTACTCGTACTCGATTACCAAGGCGTTTGTGCCGTTGATGATCGGATGGCTGACGTTCTGCTACTGGCGGGACCTGGCGCGCTCGGCTCGCGCCGCGGCGCTGGCGATGGCTCTGGTCGTGCTGCTGGCGTTGCCACAGGGCGCGTTGCTCTTGCGGCAGACGGCCCGGATGCAAGCGCGCTTTGAAGAAATTTCGGTCTTCAGCAGCGAGGGCTCGATGCGCGACCGGATAGACCAGTTCGGTTCGGCCTTCGCCGGCTATTTCGGCCCCTCGTTTCTCTTCTTGCAAGGCGATTCCAACCCGACGCTCCATCCACCGGGCCTCGGCCAGTTGCTGCCCGAACAGGCGCTGCTGATCGCCCTGGGGCTGACCGCCTTAATCGGTTCACGGCGGCGCAAGCTCGCGCTCGTGCTGCTTGGATGGATCGTGCTCGGCATGCTGCCGGCGGCGATGCTGGTGCCTTCTCCTCACGCTCTGCACAGCATTTTGGCGTTTGCTCCCTTGACCTTGCTATCCGCGCTGGGATTCGCCGCGCTGCTGGAATTCGACTTTCGTAGTCGTCTGGTCAAGCTCGGCGCGGCGGCTGTAATAGTAATTGCGACGATCGCAAGCGGCTCATGGTTTGTGCGGGTATACTTTCGCGATTATCCAGTCCTGGAGGAAAGTGACTTCAGATACGGTCTTGACCAGGTAGTCCGCGATAGCGAGAAGTTCGGCGACGGGCCGCGAGTGTTCCTGACAGACCTGGGCACCGGCTATATTTTCGTGCTGTTCTTCCGGCCTTATCCGCCGGAACTGTTTCAGCACACGCGCGTAGTACGCGAAGACGGCCTGTTCGGCAAGGTGTTCGGCTTCGATCGCTACCTGTTCCCTTCGTTCAACCCACAATCGCTGTACGCATCAATCGAGCACGGCGTGTTTGTGTTCGGTGGAGACCATCCGCCGCCGGCCCCGCCGGCGGAGACGATTCATTACCTTGACGGCTCGGTCGCTTACTACATTGTAGTCAAGTGACGGGCTGGTCTCTGCGCGAGGCTTGCGCTCGACAGTCTCCAGCAGCGCCACGCACTCTAACGGGCAAACGCCAGAGCGGCGCCGGATCAGTTCGCTGCGCTGCGCTCGGCGATCAGCTTGTCGAGCTCGTGGCGAAGCTTCGGCAGCACTTCATCGTAGCCGAAGAAGCCGAGCTTGGAGTCCTTCTTCTTGAGGTTGACGGTGGTCGGTCCGCACCACAGACCCAAGTCGGCGTCGTCGGTTTCGCCGGGTCCATTGACGCGGCATCCCATCACCGCGATCGTGATCTTGTAGCGCGCCGCGTAAGTCGTCAGCTCCTTGACCTGCTCGGCCAGCTCGACAAACTTCTCGTTCTCCACCCGCGAGCATGAGGGGCACGAGATGATGTTCAATCCGGCGCCGAAGTCGGGCACCGAAATGAACCGGCCGGCGGCGACATCTTCAATAATCTGATGGCCGACGATCACCTCTTCGTGCTTGCGCTCGTTGGGGAGCGTGAGCGAGACGCGCAGCGTGTCGCCGATTCCCTGGGCGAGCAGCTTCTCGAACGCGAGGCGGGTCTTGATGATCCCGTCGGGCGGCAGGCCGGCCTCGGTGACGCCGAGATGGAGCGGCACGTCGGGACGCCGCTGGGCGAAGCGCCGATTGGCCTCGAGCACCTTGGCGGGATCGGAATCCTTGAGCGATACCACGAAGCGATCGAACCCGAACGAGCTCATCAGCTCGCAGTGAAACACCGCCGACTCGACCATCGCACCCAACTGGTCGCCCGGATATTTCTCCAAAAAGGCGGGCGCCACCGACCCGCAGTTCACGCCGATCCGGATCGCGACGTCGTGGTCGCGCGCCACCCCGGCGAGCCATCCGGCCTTCTGCTCGATGCTCTTTGACTTCTCGATATGATGCAGATGGCCGGGGTTGTAGCGGATCTTGTCGACGTACGGCGCAACCTGGCCGGCGATCTTGTAGTTCTCCTGCAGGTCCACCGAGAGCACGACGCCCTGGGTCTGCGCGCGGATTTCCCTGAGCGCCGGGACTTCCTTTTCGCTGTCGAGCGCGATTCGCACGATACCCGCGCCCGCGCGGGCCAGTTGATGGGTCTGCGCGACGGTCTGGTCGATATCGATAGTGCGCGTCGCACACATCGATTGCACCACCACCGGCGCGCCGCCGCCGACTTTGATCCCGCCGATCGCGATCGAGCGGGTCTTGCGATCTGACCCTACCTGCCCTACCCGCTGCTCAGACTTCGCCTGCTCCACGTTTCGCCTCTCGATCAAATGCCGCCCGCGAGCGGCTATTTATGCTCCGGCTCGGCCGCCGCCATTGCGATCGCGCCATGACTGAAGGCCGCGCCCGCCCGCATCGCCATCGCCACAAAGATCGCCTCCGCGATTTCCTCGTCAGTCAGGCCCTTTTCCTTGGCCCGCCGAGTGTGAACGTCGATGCACCACGGGCACTGGGTCACGTGCGCCGCGGTTATCGCCATCAGTTCCTTGGTCTTGCCCGGCACGGCCCCGTCCTTGAACACGGTCTGGTCGAAATCGACGAAGCTCTTGAACATATCGGGCTTGAGCTGCCGCAGCTTGCGGAAATTTTTCGCGCCATCAACGCCATGAAAATCGGTCATTTCGATTCCTCCGCTGGATTCGCCGCGCGGGCCAGCCTGACGGGTTCAGTATATCAGACGGCTCGGGGGCCGGCCTTCTCCGAGGCACGTCCACAACCTCGACATAAGCTTATATATCGTGATTCGGTGAGCAAGCGCTTCTAATAGAGGCGGAATGCGCTTCATCGAGCCATGACGTTTCTAGCTTGCAACACGTAATGTGGAACAGTATTATGACGTAAAGTAGTCTTTTGCGTCATTACGGCGAATCCTGCTCGACCGTATCGGCTTTGGTGCTTTGAGTTGTGCGGACGATTCGCCGGCCGGCGCAGAAAAGGGAGTGTGGTTGAATCATGCAAGAAGTTTCCGCAGCACGGAGCGGCTGGGACTCGCCTTCCGCTCCCGACATAATCCTGCCGAGCCAGTACTTCGAGCTGACCGGCACGCAATCGCTCAGCAGCGAACAGCGCCTGATGCTCGCGGTCCTGGTCGACGCCGTGAATATCATCCATAGCTGCCGCGGCAACGGCTCGGTGCGCAAGCGCGGCCTCTACAACGAGGCGCACGAGTGGATATTCACCGCGGCAAGCGGCAAGACGTTTTCGTTCGAGAACGTCTGCGACGGCCTGGGGATCGAGCCCGAGATGCTGCGCCGGCGGCTATCGGAGACCAACGACCGCCTGGCCTCTTTTCGCCTGCGGCTGAAAGAATCGGGACGCGCGCACAACGTGACCGTCAATCGCGTGCGCCATCGCCCGCGCCATCAGCGCCGCCGCGCGCACCAGCGCTGATCGCCTCTGCGGCGGGCGCCCTGCACAGCCAGGGAACGCCTGCACCTTCTCCCCCTTGCATCCGCGGGGAGAAGTCCTGAAACCGAATCCTACCGACAGCTTTTAATCTCTTCTGACAGTTGATGGTGCTCCATTAATCGCTCAGCGTGGATTTATCGTTGCGCTTGCGGTTGGTGAATCTCTGATTTGCGGTGGCGGCAGGCAACCCTCACCTCCCCGGATCAGGAAGTAGGACCGGCGTCTCGCCGGTCACGGCCGGCGGGACGCCGGCCCTACTTCGGATCCGAGGAGGATGCCGAATCCGCAACGCGGGTGAGGGCGTCCGCTGCCGCAGTGGCGGCTTGCCAGCGCGGGTCGGGCCTGTTAGCCAACACCGGAAGGGAGATTCAATCGTGCAAGGACCGCTTAACGGCATCAAGGTAGTCGAAGTCGGAATGTGGGTGGCAGGGCCGTCGTGCGCCGCCGTACTTGGCGACTGGGGCGCGGACGTGGTCAAGCTCGAAGACCCAGGCGGCGGCGACCCGATGCGCGGTGCGACCACGCGCGCGACCTACAACACCGATCTGCGGGTCAGGCCCGGATTCGAGCTGGATAACCGCAACAAGCGCTCGGTTGCGGTGGACCTGCGCAACGCCGAAGGGCAGGCCTTCGCGTTCAAGATAATCGACCGCGCCGACGTCTTTATCACCAATCTCCGTCTCGACGCTCTGGAGCGGATGGGTCTCGCCTACTCTGCGCTCTGCGCGCGCAACCTGCGCCTGGTGTACGCGACGCTCAACGGCTACGGCCATCGCGGGCCCGATCGGATGCGCCCCGCGTTCGACTACGCCGCGGCGTGGGCGCGCTCGGGCCTGATGGCCACCGTGGCCGAGCCGGGTAATCCGCCGCCGGGGCAGCGCCCCGGCATGATCGATCATGCGGCCGGGCTCGGACTGGCCGGCGCAATTTCCGCCGCCTTGTTGGCGCGCGAGCGGACCGGGCGCGGCCAGGAAGTGCGCCTGTCGCTGTTCTCGATGGGTCTGTGGATGAACGCGACCGACCTGACCGTCGCGCTGATCGCCGGCCAGGCGCCGCAACCGGAAAGCCGCAAGGAGCGGGTGAATCCGCTCTGGAACTCCTATCAATGCAAGGACGGGAAGTGGATCTACTTCGTGATGCTCCAGGCCGACCGCCATCTGAAAGATTTCTGCGCCGCGCTGGAGCAGCCGCAATGGCCCAGCGACGCGCGCTTCACAGATTTCCACGCGCGCCTGCA
>CAWBGG010000001.1:0-31244 GCA_963788205.1 uncultured delta proteobacterium | reverse complement strand
GGAGGATGTCATGAGCAAGATCAAGGCAGCGATGTTCCATGCCGCGAAACAGCCGCTCGAGATCGAGGCGGTCGAGCTCGACCAGCCGCAGGGACGCGAGGTGCTGGTGCGCACCGTCGCGGCTGGCGTATGCCACAGCGACCTGCATTTTGTAGAGGGGCTCTACCCGCTGGTTGGGCCCACGGTCCTCGGGCATGAATCCGCCGGCGTGGTCGAGGCAGTTGGCGACCGCGTCAGTTACGTCAAGCCGGGCGACCACGTGATCGCATGCCTGTCGGTATTCTGCGGATATTGCGATCAGTGCCTGTCAGGCCATCCGAATCGCTGCTCGAATCGCAAAGAGCTGCAGCGCGCACCCTCCGACAAGCCGCGCGTATCGCAGAACGGCAAGGCGGTGATCCAGTTCGCCGATATCGCGGGCTACGCCGAGCAGATGCTGCTGCATGAAAACGCGGTGGTGAAGATCACCAAAGAGATGCCGCTGGACAAGGCGGCGTTGATCGGATGCGGCGTCACCACCGGCGTCGGCGCGGCGCTCAACACCGCCAAGGTCGAACCGGGCTCGACGGTCGCGGTGTTCGGCGCGGGCGGAATCGGGCTCGCGGCGATCCAGGGCGCACGCATCGCGGGCGCGCGCAGGATAATCGCCGTCAACGTGTTCGAGAACAAGCTCGCGATGGCCAAGCGGCTGGGCGCCACCGACACGGTCAACGCTTCCTCGACCGATCCGGTCGCTGCGATCAAGGAGCTGACCGGTGGAGGCGTCAACTATTCGTTCGAAGCCATCGGGCTCAAGAAAGCCGCCGAGCAGGCCTTCTACTGTCTGGTCCCAGGCGGCACCGCGACCGTGATCGGCATGATCCCGGTCGGCCAGAAAATCGAGATCGAGGGGCGCTACTTCCTGACCGAGCGCAAGCTCCAAGGCTGCAACATGGGCTCCAATCGATTCCGGATAGATATGCCGCGGTACATCGATTTCTACCTGCAGGGCCGGCTCAACCTGGACGACATGGTCAGCCGCAAAGCGCGGCTCGACAACGTCAACGAGGCCTTCCGCGCGATGAAGGCTGGCGAAGTCGCGCGCACCGTCCTCATGTTCGACAACTGAGGCAGAAGCAACCTAAAATCGCTCATTTGGCCCCATTTTGGGCCTTTTTGATCTTCTGGCAAACTAGATAAAGCCTAAGCTGCAGCCAAGCCCGAGTATCGGGGCTGAGACGGGGAGCCCCGAAAGGCTGCCCCCGGCCGCCAATTCCTGCCCCGGTTCGGTCGCTTCCGGGCCGTGTGGCCCCGACCCGGGTTCGGATGCGGGCGTCCGTCGACCCACTGCGCGGCGGCCGGGGCTCCCGGATCAGGAACCACCGTCACGCGCGCGGCGACGCGTGTGATACTGGCCGGTTTTGCGCTCTCCCGGATGCCCCGTTACCGCACCAGCATCGGGCGGACTATGCTGTCCTTGCTGGCGGGAGAGATCACAATCTCTCCGCTCAGGGGCTCCCAATGGACGAAATCAAGGCGTTTTTCAAGGCGCGCGCGCAGACGCTCGATCTGCTTCCCGATTACTGGCGAGCCCTCATTGCACGCTGGAACGATATTTTCTGGCTTTCAACTCCCACTTTCCCACTTCTGATCTGGTGGTTTTTTGGATCGCCGCCCATGTCGCTAGTCGCGGGGGCTTTTGTCTGGGCCTTTGCTGCCGCTGGCTACTACGCGTGGCGAGACGAGTATCTCAAGCGCACGCAACACCGCTTCAAGACCTGGATTTACAGCTTGGGCATAGAACCCGGTACAAACCGCTTATTTGTGGGCGTTCGCATAACAAATGTGGGTGTTCCTACTTCAATCCACACTTGGCAGGGCGGATTTCGGACATCGCACGGAGGACGAGCTTTTACCGACGGGGTGTTGGTGCAAGGTAAGTTCCCGCCGCCCATCCAGGACATGCGTGGTGAAAACCTGAAGGGTGATCTGCATCGATACGAGACTGGCGAAACGCGCGAGGGATGGATCGCGATGGACATAGGCAGCGAGTCACTTTCGCAAGCCGACATGCGGCAGCTTTTCGACACAGCTTCCGTTCAGTTCACAGACGCCTTTGGCGATTTTTTCGAGGTCCAGTCGTCATCGTCGTGGATGAAGAAACCAGAAAGGTAACTGCTTCGGCTCCCTGGCGTCGTCTCCGCTTTGCTGTAGCGCCCGCCGCTTCCGGGCCGTCCGGCCCCGATCCGGGGTCGGGGGCGGGCATCCATCGACCCGCGCGCGGCGGCCGGGGCTCACGGATCGGGGACCGCCGTCAAGCCGCGCCGTGCGATTGCCCCGCTGGACTACTCAAAGGAGGAGGCATCAGCGAGGGCTTCAGGGAAGGGTATGTTTCCGATGTGCTCGACGGTCATGCCCACTTGACTGCGCAGTAGATGATAAACGTGCTGCTGCTGTGATCTATCCCGGACCCGCACGTCGCTGTAAATCGTGGCTCGTGAGTCAGGATGGGTCACCTCGATCGTGACCGTCGGGGTTTCGTTGTTGATTGGCGGCTCTAAATCAAGAATGCCGCTCATAATCGCCGCCTGCGCAAACCCCGGTGTCAAAGGCAGGAACCCTCTAAACGATTCCTTTATCATCGGTCGCCATGTCAACTTGTCCTTGATCTTCATTAGGAACACCTCGTTCTAAAGGGTTACGGCCAGCCTTCGCCGGGCCTCTTCCCAAATATGTTAAGCATGCTTCCGCTCAATTTAACCGTGAACGGTACAACGACTGTCCACAACGCACGACGGAACTTGTGGATAATTTCGTGATGATTCATTCGCCGGGATCGCGGATTCAGATATCCGGCCAGAGCTCCACAAAACTCAGATCGTTGGCTGCTTAGAATCCACAACTGGCCTCGGGCCAACGACGTTGATAGCTGTAGCTGTGCAAGTTACCGATGACCAGCAATTTTTGGAAATTTCAGTCCCATATTTTTCGCATCCCCAAGGAATCAGACCGTTAGCATGACGCGCGAAGGCTTTAAGTCGCAGTTGTGAGGTTGCGTCTGCCTCGCTCGCGGGCGGGTCCCAGAGCTTGTTCCGGCAGGAAGTTGCCTGAATGTCGCCAAGGCTAACGTAATCGATGCCGACCAAGTCGGCTGGCCTATAGATTTTCACCTCGCTACCGAGGGTTCGGGCGGATGCTTCATCAACGTGCGCCACGCTCACGAACGGTCCGTAGCAGCCAGTGAAATACCAGCCCACAAGCGCAAGCGCGGCGGCGTGCCGGAGCTTCACTTTCACCATCTCCTGCCCCGATCCTGCCCCCCATCGCGCCCGAAATAAAGGGCGGGCCGGGAACCTTCCGGTCCCCGGGCCCATGATCCGCGATCGCGCCTGATCTACTTCTTCGCGCACCTCGCCTTCTTCGTTTTTCCGACCGAACCGTACCGTTCGGAAAAGCACTTTTTGCACCGGGCATCGTGGCGTTTGATGAAGCCGGGGGCTTGGCCGCAGTACCGGCGGATCGGCTTCCATTCTTTTTTGGCCTTGACGACCTTGGCAGGCTTTGCGGCTTTCGGCGCGCGGGCCTTGGTCGCCCGAGCCTTGGATGGCCAGCCCAACCTGGACGAGATGGTCAGCCGCAAAGCGCGGATCGACGGCGTCAACGAGGCCTTCCGCGCGATGAAGGCGGGTGAAGTCGCGCGCACCGTCCTGATGTTCGACAACTAGGGATTTCGACAATTGGCGATTACGAGAAGGCCGACGCGAACGCCCTCACGTCGATGTAGGTTCTGCCGCGCATCGTCAGCAGGCCGTTGCCCGCGTTGAGCCGGCCGATGCGGATCCAGTTCTCGACGGCGCGTGGCGGGATTCCGAAGTGAAGAGAGAAGTCCCTGATCGTGAGCCGCATTGGTGTGCGACGGGAGTCGCCGCGTTGAGTCTGCGTCGCCCGTTTTGAAGACCTGAGGCGTCCCCCATTTGGACGGCGAGCAGCCGTCGAATTTACTCCTGGGTCAGCTTTTCGACCGGAACGCCCGATATCTCATGAAGCTTCATCACGGTCTCGTACGCGATGCGCTTCATGCTGCCGCGATCGATCCATTTGTAGACGGTCCAGCGGCTGACGCCCATCTTGCGCGAGACTGCCTGCACGCCGCCCGACATCTCTACTGCGACCGCGACCCAATTCAACCCGGCTTCAGAACGCTTCACGGCCTTGACCTCAGCCGAACCAGCGCCCACGCTTCAACGCCACCGGAAGTTCCCCGCGTGCAAATGTAGTCTCCGCCGCTCATCCTGTCAACTCTGGTCAACCGGTCGCGCGAGGGATGCGAAGAGCTGCTCGCCGTGACGGCTTTCACGCGAGAGACAGGAAGGCTTTGGATATGCAACCCGATCGAAACTGAATCGGCGCCAGACCGTTCCGCTTATCAAAGCGACCCACTACCCCTCGCCGGAGAGTGGGCGGTTTTGGCGTCGGATGGCCGGCAGGGACTCCGGCCACTACCCTGAATGGAGCTCCTACATTGGGTAGGGGCCGGCCTCCGTGCCGGCCCGTGGCATCAAAGCCGCCCACTACCCTCGCCGGTGGTGGTTTCGTTCGGATCGCGAAAGCTGATACTCTTGAAGTTGGTTACGAATCGTATCCATCAGGTCGTATTCACCAAGGGAGTCGCGATGCTTTCCAAGCTTATTGTCGTATTGGCATTCAGCTCGCTCGCTGCGTTGGCGATCCGGTACCTGAGCGACGCCGATGACACGGCCAGATTGGAGCGGCAGGTGGCCGGCGATCTGGACGCCCTGCGTGAGCATCTGTTCCGGCGCTGAACTCCCCCTGCCTCTCAGACCTTCGTTGCGCTTCCGCCACAAACTGAGCGCGATCGCGATCGTGCTGGGATGCTCGCTCGTGCTGGCCGCCCAGGCACGGGCGGCGGTGGGCGACCGGGCCGCGTCGGCCCAGTTGGTCAGCGAGGCCGAGCAGATGATCGAACAGGCCGGCCAGAGCGACCCGATGGACACTACCAAGGTCAGGGCCGCGGTCGAGAAACTGAAAACCGCCGTCCAACTCAATCCGCGTAACGATTCGGCTTACGTCGATCTCGGATTTTCGTACGCGCTCCTCAAGGAGCCTGTGACCGCGGTGGATATGTATACCAAGGCCATCCGGATCAATCCGTCGGCGCCGAACTTCAAGGAGCTGGCCGACATTTATCTGCGGGTCGGCAACCCCGAGGGAGCCCTGATGGCGGCCAATGCCGGCCTGAGCAAGGACGAGCACAACGCCGGCCTGTATAACGCGCGCGGGATGGCGCTGACCGATCTACACCGCTACGACGAAGCGGCGCGTGACTTTCGCAAGGCGCTCGAGATCGATCCCTCGATCGGCGCCGCTAAAGTGAATCTCGATGCGCTCGGCAGCGGCTACGGCGGACGCTCGACGATCACGAAAAAAAGCCCGCGGCGCCGGCTCAATAGGAAGCGATTCGGCGGACGCGAGCGGCTCGCTTCAGCCGCCGGTGACGGGCTTTTCCGGCTCCGGGATACAGTAGGCGCATCGACAGCGCTCGCGCAGTTGATGCGTAGTGTAGAGCGTCTCGTGACCGTCGGCCCATTCCAGGAACACGCCCTGCTCGCCCATTCGGCTCAGTTGAATCAGCCGCCGGCTGTCGAGCGGAATTTCCCCATCGGCGCCGCCGTTGCATTCCAGACAGGGGCAATGCCGGCGCAGTTCCGCAAGCGGATAGATACTGTCGTGGCCGTCGATCCATTGCACGCCGACCGCGTAGCGGCCGACTTCGTTGAGTCCCCGAATCTTTGGAGTCTTTGACTTGATTATCGGCATGGGAGCACTCTTAGTCGCGATTATAGCGCGGCGGGCGTGAAGATGAATGCCGAACGAATCAAACGCGATCTGGCCCGGATGGCCGCGCATGGCGGCGCGGAGCTGACGCAGAAGCATCCCCATTGGGGCGACGCGATTCTGTGCGACGGCTTGCTCTACGCGGCGCACGCGCTCGACTCCGACGCGCCCGCGGCCAGAGCCTGGTTTTCGCCCAAGCTTGCCGACGGTCCGCGCACCGACGGATGGATCTGGTTCTGGTCGGCGGAAGCCCTGCCCGCCCTGGATCTTTACATCCGCACCGGCGAACCGGCCTATCTCGATTACGCACGCGCGGTGGTCTCGGCGCTGGAGTCCAAGGCTACTCACACGCCCGACGGCGCGATCGTGCCGCATCCGCCGGCCGTCGAAGTATGGATCGATATTTCGTACTTTTCGGCGCCCGCGATGGCGCGGCTAGGCCTGCTGCGCAATGACGCCGCGCTGATCGAGCGCGCTCTGGATCAGTTGTACCTCCATCAGCGCCATCTGCTGGACCCGGCCAGCGGGCTGTTCTGGCACGTCGCCTTCGTCGAGCAGCACGCCCACTCTGCGTGCCTTTGGGCGCGGGGCAATAGCTGGTTTGCGATCGCGGTGCCCGAGGTGATGGACGAAGTGGCACGCGCCGGACTCAGGGAACGATTCGCGCCGAAGATCGCGCCGATCGAACAGGCGCTCGCGCGGCAGTTGAACACGATCGTGGGACTGCAGGATCGTGGCGGCCTTTGGCATACGGTGATCGATCGCGCCGACTCGTACCTCGAGGCGTCGGCGGCGGCCGGCTTCGCGCTGGCGCTCGGGCGCGCGCTACGGATGGGACTGGCCGGGCTCGACGCGGCGCCCGCGCGCGCGGCCTACGAGCGGGCGCTCGCGGCGTTGTGCGACCAGATCAACGACCGCGGCGAATTCACCGGCGTATCGCAGCAGACTCCTCCCGGCGATTTCGCGTTCTACAATTCGATCGCGCTAGGCGCCGCGCCATTCGCGACCGGAGTATGCCTGATGGCTCTGAGCGAAGCGCTGCGCGCCGACTGATAGCGCCGCAGCGTCTCGGGCCGGAGGACAAGCGTGGCCAACAAGAAGGTGATTGTGATTCCGGGCGATGATGCCGCACCCGAGGCGGTGGCGGCGACGCTCGAAGTTCTGCGCCAATTGCGCCTGGAAATCGATTACGTCGAGTTTCCGGCGGGCGAGCGATGGGTTCGCGGCGAGACCGAGGCACAGGTCCGCGCCGCGATCGATTCATCCGACTCCACGCTGTTCGGCGCCACCTCCGGCCGGACCGGCGGGATCGGCTATCTGCGATGGGGCAAGCAGACTTACGCCAACGTGCGGCCGATCCGCTACGCCAAGGGCTTTGCCAGCCCGCTCAAGTCGCCGGAGGGAATCGATTTCGTAATCGTGCGCGAAAATCTGGAAGACGCTTACGTCTGCGTCGAAGGCGACCTTTCCGAGCTGGCGCCGCTGGGATGGAAGAGCCGGATGACGCGCGCCCCGCTCGACACCGCTGGGCGCGGCAAGTACGCGCTCAAGGTCATCACCGAGCGCAACTCGCGCCGGGTGGCCGAGTTCGCCTGCCGCCTCGCCGTCGAGCGCAAACGCCGCGGCGGCAAGGGCAAAGTCACCTGCTCTTCGAAATACAACATGCTCATCGAGGCCGACGGGCTCTTCCGGCAAGTCGTCGAGCAGACCGTGTCCGAATATCCGGAGCTCAAGTACGAGCAATTCATCGTCGATGATTTCGCCCGGCGGCTGGTGCAGAGCCCGCACGATCTCGACGTAGTCGTGATGCCGAATCTTTATGGCGACATCCTGTCGGATGCGGGCGCCGGGATTATCGGCGGGCTGGGGCTCGCGCCCAGCGGATGCTACGGCGACAATTACGCTTACTTCGAGTCGGTGCATGGCACCGCCCCCGACATCAAGGGCCGGCAGATCATCAATCCGACCGCGACCATGCTGTCGGCCGCGATGATGCTGGAGCATCTGGGCTTCGGCGCCGCCGCCGAGCGGCTAAGGACGGCGATCTACAAAGTGTACGCAGCGGGCAAGACGCTGACGCCCGATCAGGGCGGACGCTCCGGCACCGGCGATTTCGCCCGCGCCGTCATAGACTGCTTGTAGCGCGGGCGACGATGACGGGGGCGAGAAGTTTCAGCCGCGGGCGCGGCGTTCGACTTTGCGCAGCCGCTGGTCTTGATCCTTGACCTGAACCGTGACGCGGTCGTCGAACCGCTCGAATTTCTTGCTGAGCGCGGCGAGCGACTTCTGACCCTGCTTGATCTCGGCGCTGAGATGTTTGGCGGCGCTCTCGGTCTTGTGAGCGATTTCAGAGCGCAGGCCGTCCTGCATCCGGGCCAGCTCGGATTGCAGACCGCCGCGCAATTCCGCGACCTCGGCGCGGACGATTTCCTGGGTCTCGCGCGACGAGGCTGCGACTTCGGCGGGGATCTCCTTGCGCGCGCTTCCGATACCGGCGGCCATGTCTTCGCGCACCTGGTATACCGCCCGCTGGGCGCCGTCAGCGATCTCGTGGCGCAACGCGTCGTGCGCATCGGCGAGTTGCTGGCGGAACTCGACGCGGGTCGCGCCCAGCGCCTCGCCCAGCCGCACCATCTCGGCGGTCAGCTCAGCGCGCAACTCGGACAGGCCGTCGCGGTTCTCGCCGATCTGTTCTGAAAGGAAGCGGATCTGCTTGCCGACTTCGGCGAACTGGTCAACCATCTCGCCGCGCAGCAGGTCGATTCTCCCGCTGATTCCCGACAGCACCTCAACCACCAGCTCGAAACGCGAACTGAGATGCTCCAGCATGACGCCTACCTTGGCGACCCCATCATCAGCCACTCTATGTCCCCCGTCACTCAACAAGGCTGCCGAACCGGTTCCAGCGCGCGTTGAACAGGCCGGAGGCATCGCCGTCCCATGACCAATATATGACCAAGGCGCGCCCCTCGGCCAGGTTCTCATCGACGAATCCCCACCAGCGGCTGTCGTAGCTGCGGTCGCGATTGTCGCCCATCATGAAGAGATGCCCGTCGGGCACCTTGACCGGACCGAAGTTATCGCGGGGTGAGGACGTGGTGTGCTCGGCGAGCGGAACCTCATAGTGGGCGTGGGGATCCGGAACTTGCTGTCCATTGATGTATACGACTCCGCTGCGCACCTCGACGGTATCCCCGGCCACGCCGATTACCCGTTTGATGAAATCCTTGCTCGGATCGGGAGGAAAGACGAACACCACAATGTCGCCCCGATGAATCGATTCGAGGCGGAACAGGTAATGGCCATAAGGCAAGCCGGGCGGATGCAACCCGAGGATCGAATCGGGCATCCGCAGCCCGTAGATGAGCTTGTTGACCAGAATATGGTCGCCGATCAGCAGCGTCGGTTCCATCGAGCCCGACGGAATCTTGTAGGCCTGGATAAAGAAAGTGCGGATTACCAGCGCGAGGCCCAGCGCGATGATCAGCGCCTCGCCATACTCGCGCAGCGCGGAGCGGGGCTGGACCGGTTTGCCTTCCTGGCCCGAGCGAGACAGTGGCTCGAGTCGGGGCGAAACGCTGCGGACGGGCTGTCCCACCGAGGCCTACTCGCCCACCTTGAGCAGGGCCAGGAAAGCTTCCTGCGGGATTTCGACCCGTCCGACCTGTTTCATCCGTTTCTTGCCTTCCTTCTGTTTTTCGAGCAGCTTGCGCTTGCGCGTGATGTCGCCGCCGTAGCATTTCGCGGTTACGTTCTTGCGCAACGGCTTGACGCTCTCGCGCGCGATTATCTTGCTGCCGATCGCGGCCTGGATCGCCACCTCAAACATCTGGCGCGGGATCAGCTGGCGCATCTTTTCGCACAATGCCCGCCCGCGCTCGTAGGACTTCTCGCGATGTACGATGATCGACAGCGCGTCGATCACGTCGCCATTAATCCTGATATCCAATTTAACCAGAGAGCCCGCCCTGAAGTCCAGAAACTCATAGTCGAGCGAGGCGTAACCGCGGCTCACGGACTTCAGCCGGTCGTAGAAGTCAAACACCACCTCAGCCAGCGGCAGCTCGTAATGCAGCAGGACCCTGGTCTGGGCGAGGTAGCGCAGATCGCGCTGCTTGCCGCGCCGCTCCTCGCACAGGCTCATCACCGGACCGAGGTATTCGTCCGGCATGTGGATAGACGCCAGGATGAACGGCTCCTCGATGACCTCGATCGTGCTCTCGTCGGGCAGGAGCGCCGGATTGTCGACCATCGTGAGCTTTCCGTCGGTGGTCTTGACTCGGTAGGCGACGGTGGGGGCGGTGACGATCAAGTTCAGGCCGAACTCGCGCTCCAGGCGCTCCTGCGCGATCTCCATATGCAGCAGCCCGAGGAAGCCAGCCCGGAAACCGAAGCCCAACGCCTGCGACGACTCCGGCTCGCAGACCAGGCTGGCGTCGTTGAGGGTGAGCTTCTCGATCGCATCGCGCAGCGCAGTGTACTGATTGGCCTCGGTCGGATAGAGCCCGGCGAAGACCATCGGCTTGAGTTCCTTGAATCCCGGCAGCGGCTGGGCGGCGGCGCGGCTGGCGTCGGTGATCGTGTCTCCGACCCGCATATCGGCAACGGTCCTGATCCCGGCGACCACGTAGCCGACCTCGCCCGGCCCGAGTGATTCGACCTCGCGATCGTGCGGCGTGAAATGGCCCAACCGCATCACTTCGCCCGGCTTGTCGGTGCCCATCAGACGCACCTTCATCCCGCGGCGCAGCTCGCCGTCGAAGACCCGAACCAGGCCGACTGCGCCCTGATAGACGTCGTACCAACTATCGAAGATCAGCGCTCGGGTGGGCTGATCCGAGGTGTCGGGAGGCGGCGGCACGCGCGTGACGATCGCTTCGAGCACCTCGTCGATGCCGATGCCCTCCTTCGCGCTGGTCAGGATCGCGTCGTCGGCCTTGAGCCCGACGACTTCTTCGATCTGGGTGCGCGTGCGTTCGACGTCGGCGCCGGGCAGGTCGATCTTGTTGATCACCGGCACGATCTCCAAGCCGTGATCGAGCGCCATATAGACGTTGGCGAGGGTCTGTGCCTCCACACCCTGGCTGGCGTCCACCACCAGCAAGGCGCCCTCGCAGGCCGCCAGGCTGCGCGAAACTTCGTAGGCGAAATCCACGTGGCCCGGCGTATCGATAAGATTGAGCACGTAGGTGCGGCCGTCGTGCGCGTCGTAACTCAGGCGCACCGAGCGAGCCTTGATCGTGATACCGCGCTCGCGCTCCAGGTCCATCGAGTCCAGGAACTGCTCCTTGAGCTCACGTTTGGTGAGCGCGCCGGTGCGCTCCAGCAGCCGATCGGCAAGCGTGGATTTGCCGTGATCGATATGGGCGATAATCGAGAAGTTGCGGATCAAATCTGGGTCGGTCATGCCGGGGTCAGTCACGCGGGGATAATTCCGCCGGTCCGGATCGAAACCGGTGAACCGTCCCTGTCCGCAGCGAGCGGAACATCGAGACTATAGCATGCGCTCACGTGCCACGTTGGGCCCGTTGCTTGAAGAAGGCCAGCGTTCGGGACAATCCATCGGCCAAAGCCACCTGCGGACGCCAGTTCATCTCGCTGGCGGCGCGCGCCGGGGATATCACCGAGCGCTGCTGCTCGCCCGGACGGCCTGGCGCATAGACCGGCTTGAGCTCGTATGACGAGCCCGCGAGCTCCGCGAAAAGCTGGTTGACGCTGGTTTCGCACCCGGTCCCGATGTTGACGGCGCCGGTGACGGCGGACTCGACGCCGGCGACGTTGGCCCGCACGACATCGCCCACGAAAACGTAGTCGCGGGTTTGCTCGCCAGTGCCGAAGATCGTGACCGGCTTGCCCTCCAGCATCCGGCCGCAGAAAATCGCGACCGCGCCGGCCTCGCCGTGAGGGTCCTGGCGCGGGCCGTAGACGTTGGCGTAGCGCAGTGCCAGGTAATCGATGCCGTACTGCACCTGGTAGAAGAACAGGTAACGTTCAGTCGCAAGTTTCGCCACGCCGTAGGGACTTACCGGGCGGGTCGGATGGTCCTCATCGCAGGGATAGCGTTCCTGATCGCCGTAGATCGCGCCGCCGGTGGAGGAAAAGACCACCCGGCGCAGGCCGTTGACGCGCGCCGCTTCCATCAGGTTGAGCATCCCGACCAGATTGACCTGCGCGTCGTAGACCGGGTCCGCGACCGAGCGCCGCACGTCCATCTGCGCTGCCAGATGGAAAATTACCTCGGGCCGCTCCTTCGCGATGACTTCCCTGACCCCATCCGCTTCGCGCAGGTCGGCCTGATACAGGCGCGCGCCAGGATTGACCTGCTCGCGCTTGCCCGCGGACAGATTGTCGAGCACGGCCACCGAATGGCCGGCCTCGACCAGCCCGTCAGTGGTATGGGAGCCGATGAATCCGGCGCCGCCGGTGACCAGAATCTTCATCAAGCTCTCCTATACCGGGCGGCGGCCGATTGAGTAGTAGCGGAAATCCAGCGCCTTCATCAGCGCGGGATCGTAGAGGTTGCGGCCGTCGAAGATCACCGGATTCTTGAGCGCGGCGCGCACGCGCTGAAAGTTCGGATGACGGAACTCGTTCCATTCGGTCATGATCAGCAGCGCGTCGGCGCCGGTCAGAGCCTCGTAGTTGAGCTGATGGTAGCTGACCCGGTCGCCGAAGATGCGCCGCGCGTTGCTCAGCGCTTCGGGATCGTGGACCCGCACCTGCGCGCCCGCGGCCAGCAACTCCTCAATCGCCGCAATAGACGGAGCCTCGCGCATGTCGTCGGTGCGGGGCTTAAACGCCAGTCCCCAGACGGCGAAGATGCGGCCCTTCAGATCGCCGCCGAAATGAGCTTTGACCCGGTCGGCCAGAACCCGCTTCTGGCGCGTGTTCACGGTTTCCGCCGCCTCGAGCAGGGCGAAATCGAGATGGTTCTCGCGCGCCGTATGAATCAGGGCCTGCACGTCTTTGGGGAAACACGAGCCGCCGTAACCGACGCCGGGAAACAGGAAATGCGAGCCGATGCGGCGATCGGTGCCGAGCCCACGGCGCACCTCGTTGATCTCGGCGCCAACCGCGTCACACAGGTTGGCGATCTCGTTGATGAACGAGATGCGGATCGCGAGCATCGCGTTGCACGCATACTTGGTAAGCTCGGCCGAGCGCGGGTCCATGATCAGAATCGGATTGTCAGTGCGCACGAACGGCGAGTGCAGCTCGCGCAAAATCGCGGTCGCCTGCTCGCTGGCGCTGCCGATGATGACCCGATCGGGGCGCATGAAGTCCTCGATCGCGGAGCCTTCTTTCAGGAACTCGGGACACGAGCACAGATCGATGCGATGGTTGGCCAGGGGCGCGATCGCCGCGCGCACGCGATCGTTGGTGCCGACCGGCACGGTGCTCTTGATCACAATCACGTGGTAGCCGACCGCCGCCTTTGCAACCTGCTCCGCAGCCTTGAACACGCTGGTGAGGTCGGCCGAGCCGCTCGCACTCATCGGGGTGCCGACCGCGATAAACGAGACCATCGATTGCGAAACCGCCTGCTTGTGGTCGGTCGTGAACTGCAGGCGTCCTTCCTTGGTGTTGCGCCGCACCAACTCCTCGAGTCCGGGCTCATAAATCGGAATCTTGCCGGCCTTGAGCTGTTCGATCCGGGTCTGATCGATATCGACGCAGATCACCTCGTTACCGCTCTCGGCGAAGCAGGTGCCGCTGACCAGGCCCACGTAGCTGGTGCCAATAATCGCGATATTCATTGCTATTATCGCCTCAGATATCGCCTTAGAGCTCTTCCTTGATCACATAGACAGGCTTGTTCTGCGATTCGTGGTAGGTGCGCGCGAGCATCTCGCCCAGCAGGCCCAGGCTCACGAACTGGACCCCGACCACCACCAGCAGCACCGCCAGCAGCAGCGCGGGGCGATTCCCCAGGCTGCGGCCCAGAGCGAGCTTTTCAAACACCAGGCTCGCCGTCCAGAGCGAGCCCACGCCGCTCAGCACGAAACCGATCAGGCCGAAGATCTGAATCGGCTGGGTCGAGTAGCCGGAAAGAAACATCACGGTGGTGAGATCGAGCAGGGTGCGCACGATTCGCCACAGGCCGTACTTGGAGCGTCCGGCGCGCCGCTCGCGAAAGCCTACCTCGACTTCGCAGATGCGCGCGCCCAGCTCGGCGGCGATCGCGGGCACGAAGCGATGCATCTCGCCGTACAGCCGCAGGCGCTGCACGAGCTCGCGCCGATAGGCCTTGAAGGTGCATCCGTAGTCGTGAAGCCGGATACCGGTCATCCGGGAGATCAGCCAGTTGGCCGTGACCGACGGGATGCGGCGGGTCAGAAAGGCGTGATGCCACCGCTCCACGCGCCAGCCGCTGGCCAGGTCGTAGCCCTCGTCGATTTTGGCGAGCAGGCGCTTGATATCGGCGGGATCGTTCTGGCAATCGGCGTCGATCGCGACCACGATTTTGCCGCCGGCGTGATCGAATCCGCAGGCCAGCGCCGCGGTTTGTCCCGATTGCCGCGCCAGCCGGATTACCCGCGTGCGCGGACTACCGGCCTTGATCTCGCGCAGGACCTCGCCGCTGCCGTCGCTGCTGCCGTCGTCGACGAACAGCAATTCGTAGGAGCGCCCGAGCAGGTCCAGCTCGCGAACCAACTCTTCGTGCAGCGGCCGCAAGTTGTCCCGCTCGTTGAGGAGCGGGATCACTATTGAGAGGTCCATCTCGGATGCTGGCAGTCGGTCAGCTCGATAAAGGCCCGGTAACGGCGGTCGACTTCCTCCCAGGTCAGCGTGGTCAGGCGTTCGAGCGAAAATTTCTCGACCACGAACGAGGCCATCACGGTGCCGTAGACCACCGCCGAGCGCAGCACTCCCTCGCTCAGGCGACCGTGGCGCGCCAGATAGCCCATCACGCCACCGGCGAAGGTATCGCCGGCGCCGGTCGGATCGAGGACCTCTTCAAGCGGATAGGCGGGGACCGCGAACATGCCTTCGCGGCTGAATTGCAGCACGCCATATTCGCCGCGCTTCACCAGCGCGATCTTGGGGCCCATCTTGAGGACGGCGCGTCCAGCCTTGACCAGATTGTGCTCGCCGGAAAGGATCCGCGCCTCCTCATCATTGAGGGTCAGGATATCGAGCCCCGCGATCAGCTTGGTCAGCACGGCGCGGTCGCTCTCGATCCAGTGATTCATGGTGTCGGCCGCGACCACCTTGGGACTGCTCATCTGCGCCAGCACGTGCTGCTGCAAGGCGGGAGAGATGTTGCCAAGAAACAGGTAGTCGGCGCGGCGCTGGTCGGGCAGCAGCGTGGGCTCGAAACCGGCGAAGACGTTGAGCTCCAGGCTGATCGTATCGCGCTTGTTCATGTCCTCATGGTAGCGGCCATGCCAGTGCATCGTTTTACCGTCGCGTTGCTCCAGCCCGCGCACGTCGATATTGCGCTCGACGAACAACTCCCTGTCGCGAGGGCTGAAGTCGCTCCCGACGACCGCGACGATACTTACGGGGGCGAAGAACCGGGCCGCCAGCGAGAAATAACTGGCGGAGCCGCCCAGCGCCGCTTGCGCGCTGCCGTGGATGGTTTCGATCGTGTCGTAAGCGACCGAGCCGACTACTACAATACTCACGCGCGGAAATTCTCCCGTCAGAGGTACTTGCCGATCAGCGGGCTTAGGTCCGCCGCGAGCCTGGGCGGAATTATCGAGCGGTCGGTTATGATCGCGTCCTTGAGCGCGTTGGCACATCCGCAACTTCGCGGCTCGGCAGCAACATTGGCGAGATCGCGCGCCAAATTAAGCACGGCCTTCTGCGCCAGCTCGACGTTAAGGCGCATCACGCGCAGAATCTCGCCGATATCGACTGCGGCCACGCTCTGATGCCAGCAGTCGTAGTCGGTCACCAGCACCAGCGTGGCGTAACAAAGCTCGGCCTCACGGGCGAGCCGCGCCTCCTGCATCGCGGTCATGCTGATCACGTCGACTCCCCAGCTTCGGTACAGGTTCGATTCGGCGCGGGTGGAGAACTGCGGCCCTTCGATACAGAGATAAGTTCCGCCCAGTTGAACGGCAGCGCCGGAGGCCTTGGCGCCCGCGGCCAGGGCGCGGCTCAGGCCGAGACAGACCGGATCGGCCAGCGAGACGTGAACCACGATTCCGCCGCCAAAGAACGTCGCCGGCCGCTTGAAGGTGCGATCGATGAACTGGTCGGGCACCACCAAATCGCCGGGCTTGATATCTTCCTTCATGCTGCCGGCGGTGCTGACCGAGACCAGCCGCTCGACGCCGAGCTGCTTCATCCCGAAGATATTGGCGCGAAAGTTGATTTCGCTCGGGAGCAGGCGATGGCCCCGGCCATGGCGGGCAAGAAAGACCACCCGCGTATCGCCGATCCGGCCGCGATAGTAGGGGTCCGACGGCGCGCCGAAGGGCGTCTTGAGCTCGAGCTGCTCGATCCGCTCCAGCCCCGGGATCTGGTAGAAGCCGCTGCCGCCGATTATTCCGAGTGTAGTCGCCATCTGCTATCCCGCCGCCACGCCTGCGTCGCCGCGCCGCTCGGCATACAACTGCCCGCATGCGGCCGCGATATCGGCGCCGCGGCTCTCGCGGACCGTAGCGGTCAAGTTACCGTGCCCGAGGATGGCTTGAAAGCGCTCCACCGCCGCGCGCTCGCTGGCCCGGAACGGCGACCCCGGATAGCCGTTGAAGAAAATCAGGTTGACCTTGGCCCGCAGCGGCGCGAGCATCGCGACCAGCCGCGCGGCCTGCTCGGGGGAATCGTTGACTCCGCGCAGCATCACGTATTCGAACGTGATTCGCCGCCGGCGCCGCAGCGGCAGGTTCGCGCACGCCTCGATCAACGTTTCGAGCGGATAGCGGCGATTGATCGGGGCGAGCCGGTCGCGCAACTCGTTGGTGCCGGCGTGAAGCGAGACCGCGAGATTCACCGCAACGTCGGTGAGCAGCCGCTCCATCATCGGGACCAGCCCGACGGTCGAGACCGTGATTCGGCGCGGCGAAATCCCCATCCCCCACGGCTCGGTCATAATTCGCAGCGTTTTGAGCAAACGGGGATAGTTGGCCAACGGCTCGCCCATCCCCATGAAAACATAGTTGGTGAGCTGTTCGCCCTCGGACAGCGCCACGCGGGCCGCGAAAATCTGGCCTAAGATTTCACCTGCGCCCAAGTTGCGATGGAGTCCCATCCGGGCGGTCGCGCAGAACTCGCAGCCCATCGCGCATCCGGCCTGACTGGAGAGGCAGAGCGTGACCCGATCGTCGGCCGAGATGACGACGGTTTCGATTTGCTCGCCGTCACCGAGGTTAAGCAGGAGCTTGCGCGTGCCATCGGCGGAGCGTGTGACGATGGTCTCGCCTACGCGTCCGATCGTGAATCGCTCTTTGAGATGCTCGCGGAGCGCGGCGGGAACATCGCTCATCAGGTCGAAGGACAAGGCGCCCCGACCGTAGAGCCATCCGGCGATCTGGCGCGCGCGAAAGCGCCGCTCACCGGCGTCCGCGACGACCTCCTCGATTTCCTCGAGCGCGAGGTCGCGCAAGTCGGGGCGGTTTGCGCCAAGTGCGGGCGCGACGGTGCTTTCCAGATCGATCGTCACAGGCAGTTACTGTAGTCGAAAAGCGCGACTGAATCTGTCACGTACGGTATGCTTGCCGCATGGCTTCCGGGAAGGGAAAGCGGAAGAAACCATCGACGCCGGAACGGCCGGTAACGCGATTGGAAGACCTTGCCGGGATCGCCCGGTACAAGGGTCCCCGTCTGACAATCAGGCAAATGGACGCGGCAGTTTCGGCGATGTTCAAGCGCGAATGGCCACGACCGCGCCGCCGCAAGGGTTAGGTAAGGGGAGACTCTCGGTTTTAGGCGACGATATCCAGGCCGCTGAAGAAGAACGCGATCTCGTATGCGGCAGTCTCGGGTGCGTCGGAGCCGTGAGTCGCGTTGTGCTCGACGTTCAGCCCGAACTCCTTGCGGATCGTGCCCGGCGCGGCCTTGGCCGGATCGGTCGCGCCCATCAACTCGCGCCAACGCTTGATCGCGCCGTCACCCTGTAGCACCGCGATCACTACCGGCCCTGAAGACATGTAGTCGCAGAGCGAATTGTAGAATGGCCGGGCCTTGTGCACGTCGTAAAAGGCTTCGGCCTGCGCGCGCGTCAGATGCATCAGGCGGAGCCCACGCAGGGCGAGGCCCGAAGCTTCGATTCGCTTCAGGATGTCGCCGACGAGCCCGCGTTTGAACGCGTCGGGTTTGATTATCGCGAGTGTTCGTTCGGACAAGAGTGGCTCTCCTGAATTAAGACGCGCGCACCGCCAACACGGACTTCATCGTCGAGCCCAACTCCGCCGGGCTCATTGCGACGGTTATGCCGGCGGCCTTCAGCGCGGCGATTTTGTCGGCCGCGGTGCCGCGGCCGCCGGATATTATCGCGCCCGCATGGCCCATCCGGCGTCCCTTGGGCGCGGTCTGCCCGGCGATAAACGCCACCACCGGCTTCTTAAAGGATTGCTTTATGTATTGCGCGGCCTCTTCTTCGGCCGTGCCGCCGATTTCTCCGATCATGATCACCGCCTTAGTAGCGGGATCGGCGTTGAAGAGTTGCAGCGCCTCGACGTGGCCGGTGCCGATTATCGGGTCGCCGCCGATCCCCAGGCAGGTCGATTGTCCGATTCCCAGCAGCGTGAGCTGATGAACCGCCTCGTAGGTGAGCGTGCCCGAGCGCGAAACCACGCCCACCGGTCCGGGCTTGTGGATGTAGCCCGGCATGATTCCGATCTTGCACTCGCCCGGCGTGATTACGCCGGGGCAATTCGGACCGATGAGCCGGCTGCGGGTGCCGCGCAGGTAATGCTTGACCTTGACCATGTCGAGTATCGGAATGCCCTCGGTGATGCAGATGACGAGCTCGATCCCGGCGGCGACGGCCTCCAAAATGGCGTCGGCGGCGAACGGCGGAGGCACATAGATCACGCTCGCATTGGCGCCGGTAGCCGCGCGCGCCTGCTCGACGGTGTCGAAAACCGGGATGCCCTCGAAGTCGGTACCGCCCTTGCCGGGCACCACGCCGGCGACCATCTGCGTGCCGTAGTCGCGGCAGGCGCGAGTGTGGAACTGCGCGGTCGCGCCGGTGATTCCCTGGGTGAGAACGCGCGTGCTCTTGTTTACCAGGATACTCATGATTTCGCCGCGCCGCCGATCGCATTGACGACCCGGCGTGCCGCGTCGGCCATGTCGCTCGCTGCGATCACCGCGATCCCCGACTCCTTCAGGATCGCCTTGCCCTTGTCGACGTTGGTCCCTTCCATCCGGACCACCAGCGGCACGCTCAGTCGTACCTCGCGAGCGGCTTCGACGACGCCCTGCGCGAGCACGTCGCACTGCATGATCCCGCCGAAAATGTTGATCAACACCGCCTTGACGCGCGAGTCGGAGAGCAGAATCCGAAACGCGGCTGCGACCTTCTGCGTGTTGGCGCCGCCGCCGACATCGAGAAAGTTGGCCGGCTCCGCGCCGTAATACTTGACGATATCCATCGTGGCCATCGCGAGCCCGGCGCCGTTGACCATGCATCCGATGTTGCCGTCCAGATGTACGTAGCTCAGATCGAACTTGGCGGCCTCGGTCTCGTCGGGGTCTTCCTCGTTGGGGTCGCGCAGCTCGCGAATCTCCGGATGGCGGAACAAGCCGTTGTCGTCGAACGACATTTTCGCGTCGAGGCAGATCACTTTCCCGTCGGCGGTAACGACCAGCGGATTAATTTCGATCAGCGAAGCGTCGGTCTCGGTAAAGGCGCGATACAGCGCCGCCAGCAGCGTGGCGAATTGGCCCGTTAGCTTGTCGCGCAATCCCAGCGCGAAAGCGATCTTGCGCGCCTGAAAGCCGCCGGCCCGATCAGCGGATCGATCGGCTCGGTGATGATTTTGTCGGGCGTTTTGGTCGCGACCTCTTCGATCTCCACGCCGCCTTCGGTGCTGGCGATCACTGAGACCGTGCCGTCCTTCCGATCAACCAGCATCCCGAGGTACAGCTCGCGCGCGACCTGGCTGGCTTCTTCCACGTAGACGCGGCGCACGATGCGTCCCTGCGGCCCGGTCTGATGGGTCACCAGCGGCTTGCCGAGAACCCTCTCGGCGAAGGCGCGCGCTTCGTCCGCACTCGCGATCAGTTTCACGCCGCCGGCCTTACCGCGTCCGCCGGCATGAATCTGCGCCTTGATGACGGCCTTCGGCACGCCGAGCGCGGTGAAGGCTTTCGCGGCGGCGTCGGGAGTCTCGGCAGCCTGGCCTTTGGGGACCGGCGCGCCGAAACGGCCGAGGATCTGCTTGGCCTGGAATTCGTGGATGTTCATGTCAGCATGTTAGTTGCGCGCGAGCTGAAGTCGAATCGCTCCGCGTGGACTCCACTCGGAGTTTGTGAATGTAGCCGCAGGCACCCTCACCCGGCGCAGCGCCGGCCTCTCCCTGGTCAGGGAGAGGCGCAAACTCTCGGAATGAGAAGGACATTACTACTTGAAGAACAAATCGCGCAGCCACTTGCGCGTGGCCTGACCGCCGACGCGCGCGATCGCGGTCGTGAGTGGAATTTCCTTGGGACAGACCTCGACGCAGTTCTGCGCATTGCCGCAATCGGCGATTCCGCCGATTCCCATCAGCGCTTCCAGCCGCTCGTCCTGATGCATCTTGCCGGTGGGATGCTCGCCCATCAGGTAGACCTGCCCGATCACCGCCGCGCCCATGAACTTGGAGTGGCTGTTGACCTGCGGGCAGGCTTCCAGGCAGCAGCCGCAGGTCATGCATCGGGAAAAGAGATAGGCCAACTCCTGGGTCTCGGGGCTGATGCGCGGGCCCGGGCCGAGATCGTAGGTGCCGTCGATCGGAATCCAGGCGTGGGCCTTACGGAGCGACTCGAACATAGACGAGCGATCGACCCACAGGTCACGGATCAGCGGAAACTTCGACATTGGCTCGATCGTCACGCTGCGGTCGGGCGCAACCTTTGCGGCCAGCGCGCTGCAGGCCTGGCGCACGCGCCCGTTGATTACCATCGAGCACGCGCCGCATACCTCTTCGAGGCAGTTGGCCTCGAACACCACCGGCGAGGTGCGCTTGCCCTGCTTGGTGATCGGGTTGCGCCGAATCTCCATCAACATGGAGATGACATTGTGATTGGCCTTGAATGGGAGCTCGAACTCCTCCCAATAGGAGGACGCGTTGGGGCCCTCCTGGCGCTTGATCCTGAGAACGATGGTTTGTTCGGCCATCGGATTACGCGGCCTTGGCGGCGGTGGCGCCCTTGTCTACATCGTAGCGGCGCGGCCGGGGCTTGGTCAGGCTTACGTCAACCGGCTCGAAGCTGAAGCGCGGGCCGTCGGAGGTCCAGTGCGCGAGCGTGGACTTCATCCAGTTGGCGTCGTCGCGCTCGGGGAAATCGGGCTTGTAATGCGCGCCGCGCGACTCGTTCCGATTGAGCGCGCCCAGCGTAATCGGGCGCGCCAGTTCGAGCATGTTGTAGAAGTGGCGCACGAACAGCGCTTCCTGGTTGGCCCATTTGCCGCGATCGTTAAGGCCCACGCGGCCCCATCGGTCTTTCAGACTCCATGATCTTGTCGTCGGTGGCCTTGAGCTTGGCGTTGAAGCGCACCACGGTGACGTTCTCGGTCATCCAGTCGCCCAGCTCGCGCCAGATCGAGAAGACATTTTCGGGGCCGTCCAGCCGGTAAATTTTGCCGAAGGCCTCGCACTGGCGCGTTACCTCGGCGTCGTAAATCTTCGAGCTCGCGTCGCTCTGGTGCGCCTTGGCGTAGGCGCTCATCGCCGGCGCGGCGATCTGGCCGGCATAAACGCACGAGAGCAGCGAGTTGGCGCCGAGGCGGTTCGCGCCGTGATATTGGAAGTCGCATTCGCCCGAGGCGAACAGCCCTTTGATATTGGTCTGCTGCGCGTAATCGACCCACAACCCGCCCATGGAGTAATGCATCGCCGGGAAAATCTTCATCGGGACCTTGCGCGGATCCTCGCCGGCGAACTTCTCGTAGATTTCGAGCACGCCCGCGACCTTGCGGTTGAGCTCCTCGGGATCGAGATGGCTCACATCGAGATAGACCAGCGGCTCGCCGTTGACCCCGAGCTTCATCTCATAGACGACCTTGTAAATCGCGCGGGTCGCGATGTCGCGCGGGACGAGGTTCCCATACGCCGGGTACATCTCTTCGAGGAAGTACCAGGGCTTGCCATCTTTGTAGGTCCATACGCGGCCGCCCTCGCCGCGAATCGATTCCGAGATCAGCCGATTCTTGTCCTCGCCGGGAACCGCGGTCGGATGGACCTGGATGAACTCGCCGTTGCCGTAGGTCGCGCCCTGCTGATAACAGGCGCTGACGGCCGAGCCGGTGTTAACCAGCGATTGAGTCGAGCGGCCGAAGATCAGTCCCGGCCCGCCGGTTGCGATCATCACGTCGTCGGCCGGGAAGGCGCGGATTTCCATCGAGCGCGTATCGATCGCGCAAATCCCACGGCATTCGCCGGTCTCGTCCTGAACCAGGCTCAGCATCTCCCAGCTCTCGAACTTGCGCACCAGCCCCTGCATCTCGTAGCGGCGCACCTGCTCGTCGAGCGCGTAGAGCAATTGCTGGCCGGTGGTGGCGCCGGCAAAGGCGGTGCGATGATGCTTCGTTCCGCCGAAACGGCGGAAATCGATCAGCCCCTCGGGCGTGCGATTGAACATCACGCCCATCCGGTCGAACAGGTAGATGATCGCGGGCGCGGCCTCGCACATCCCCTTGACCGGCGGCTGATGGGCCAGGAAGTCGCCGCCGTAAATCGAATCGTCGAAGTGAATCGTGGGCGAGTCGCCCTCGCCTTTGGTGTTTACCGCGCCGTTGATGCCGCCCTGAGCGCACACCGAATGCGATCGCTTGACCGGGACGATCGAGAACAAGTTGACCTTTTCACCGGCTTCAGCGAGTTTCATCGCGGTGGTCAGTCCCGCCAGGCCGCCACCCACAACGATATGTTGACCGGGCATTGTCGCTCCTCAAGCCGGCGCGCGAAACGCCACCAGGATATCCACGCTGACAACAGCCAGAATCACGAACAACGCGACGCACGCATAGTTCACCATCGCCTGCGCGCGCGGTCCGTCGGTGATTCCCCAGGTGATACAGAAAGTGAATATGCCGTTGGTCAGGTGATACACGCAACTCACCACACCCACGATGTAAATCGTCAGGATCAGCGGATTCATCATGAAGTCGTGCATCCGCGCGTAGTTGGTCTCCACGCCGCTCATATAGAACCAGGCTCGCGTAGTGAGCACATGAAAAAGGATGAAGCCCAGCGCAATCACGCCCGTGATGCGCTGGAGGGTGTACTGGTAGTTGCGTCCGTACGGATAGTCGTTTGGCTGCGAAGTCGCCGTGATCACCAGCCCGTAGATGGCGTGGTAGAGAATCGGAATCCACAGCACCGTGGCTTCGACCACGACCTGGAGCGGGAGCGTGCGGGTGAATTCGGAATGATTCCACCAGGTCTCCGCGCCGCGCAGCACGTAAGCGTTCTCGAAGATGTGGAAGAACAGGAAGCCGCCCATCGGCACGATCCCGGCCAGCGAATGGAGCCGGCGCAGCATCCAGTGCATCTGGTCTGCCGGGGTCAGGCTCGAATGGTGCGTAACAACGGCGCCTTCATCAGCCATCGTGAGCGCTCCGCCTAATTCCCCGCCGCCAGAACTTTGTCCATCGCCTCGACCAGCTCCCGCACGTGCGCAACCGAGCCGTCAAAGGCGGCTTTCTCAGCCGCGGTCAGATCGATCTCGATCACGCTCTCGACGCCGCCGGCGCCAATCACGATCGGTACGCCGGCGAAGAGCCCGCGCACGCCGTATTCGCCTTCGAGATAGGCGGCGCAGGGGATCACTTCCTTGCGATCGAGCATAAAGGCCTCGACCATTTTGAAGGTCGCGCTCCCCGCGGCGTAATAGGACGAGGTCTTCATCAGGTTGACGATCTCAGCGCCGCCGTTGCGCGTGCGGCTCTCGATCTCGTCGAGCCGCGACGCCCCGACGCGGCGCTCGACCGGCACGCCGCCCACGGTGGTATAGCTGCGGGCCGGCACCATGTCGTCACCGTGGCCGCCGAGCACCATCGCGGTGACACTCTCGACCGAGACCTTGAGCTCGGCGGCGAGGAAGGCGCGATAACGCGCCGAGTCGAGCACGCCGGCCTGGCCGACGATCTGGTTCTTCGGGAAACCGGTCACGCGCTTGAGTTGGGTGACCATCGCGTCGAGCGGATTGGTCACGGCGATCACGAATGCTTCCGGCGCATGCTGTTTGATCGCCGCACCGACCGTGTTCATCACGCCGGCGTTGATCTTGAGCAAGTCGTCGCGGCTCATCCCCGGCTTGCGCGGGGAGCCCAACGTCACCACGATACACTCCGCGCCCGCGATAGCCTTGATATCGGTCGAGCCGGTGACGTTCACGTTGATGCCGAGTACGGGCGCCGACTCGAGCATGTCGAGCGCTTTGCCCTGCGGCAGGCCCTCGATGATGTCGTAGAGCACGATATCGCCCAGCCCACGCAGGAAGCAGAGATGAGCGCAGGTCGCGCCGACGTTGCCCGCACCCACGAATGCGATTTTTCTTCTTCCGGCCACGTGATCCCTCGCAAGTTCCGCCAGTCTAAAGTCTAGCTTATATAACGAGCCTCGTTAATCGCGCAAATCTGATGCTGCCTGGCCGCGAGGCCGGGCAGCATCATCCTGAGCGAGTCTGCGAGCGAAGGATCTCGTCGTCGGCATCTTCCCCGGCCCTCAGAACAGCGCCGAAACGCTGCGGCCGTCGTGGATACGCATGATCGCTTCGGCCAGCAGCGGTGCAACCGAAAGCACTTCGATTCTGGGCGCCGGCCCGCGCGTGGCAAGCGGAATCGTATTGGTGACCATCAGGCTTTCCAGCCGGCATTTTGCCAACCGCTCGCGCGCGCGGCCCGAAAGGACCGGATGGACCACCGCGGCCGAAACCGACTTGGCGCCCTGCGCGAGCAGAAAGTCCACCGCGGCCAGCACCGTGCCGCCGGTAGCGATCTCATCGTCGACGATCAGCGCGTGCATCCCGCGCACCTCGCCGATCACAGCGCGCGCCTCGGCCTTTTCGTCGTCGCCGGTGCGCCGCTTGTCGATGATCGCGATCGGCAGATTGAGCAGCTTGGCGTAGCGGGCCGCGTCCTTGGATTCACCCACGTCGGCGGCGACGATGACCGTGTCGGCAAGTCCGCGCGCCTTGAGCGCCGCGCACAAGAGCGGGATCGCCGTGAGCTGATCCGCGGGCATCGAGAAGAAGCCCTGGATTTGCGGTGAATGGAGATCGATCGTCAGCACGCGGTCGGCGCCCGCGGTCGCGAGCAGATCGGCCATCAGCCGGGCGGTAATCGAGATGCGCGGCTCGTCCTTCTTGTCGCTGCGCGCATACGGGAAGCATGGCAGCACGGCTGTGATGCGCCGGGCGGAGGAGTGTCTTAGCGCATCGATGAGAATGAACAGCTCCATGATGTGCTCGGACAGCGGCGGACATGAGGTCTGCACCACGAACACGTCCTGCTCGCGCACGTTCTCGCCGATCCTGACTTTCAGGTTCTCGTTGGAGAAGCGCACGGTCTGCGTCTTGCCGAGCGCGATGCCGAGGCATTGGCAGATCTCCGCGGCAAGCTGCGGATGCGATGCGCCGGAAAAGACTCGCAGTCCGTCGGTGCTCACAGCCATGGTAGATCGTAGCTCATGCAACGGCGCTCGCTAATCGCAGTGAACCTGACGTGGGAGGCTCGTAGTGGGGCGCGGATCGCTCTCTTCCTTTCTCGCCCGAGCCCCTCGCAACGTCATTCTGAGCGCAGCGAAGAATCCCCTGCCACTCACGTCGCGCTCAGGTCCTCCCATTTCGGATTCTGCGATCTAACAAGGTCGAGCTTCTTACTCCGAACCCAACCCTTGATTTCTTTCTCCCTGGCAATCGCGTCGAAAGCGTTGTCAAATTCCTCGACGTAGACAAGGCGGGTAACTGCGTACTTCGCTGTGAAACGCGAGCCCACTCCGGTTTTGTGCTCATAGACGCGCCGCTCGATGTCGTTGGTGATTCCAGTGTAGAGGACTCCAGATTTGCTTCCCATGATATAAACGAAGAAGCTTCTTGCGATTCTTCGTGGCATGGGATTCTTCGCGTCGCTCAGAATGACGTGGCGCGGGGCGACGCTGGAACAATGTAGCGAGTCGGCTTCACATCGCGGTCGCGTCCTTGGCCAGCACACTTACTCTTCCCGTTTCGCCCGAACCCCCTCTCAACGTCATTCTGAGCGCAGTCTGCGCAGCGAAGAATCCCATGCCACTCACGTTGCGTCAGACTCGCCGTTCGCTTGACCACTGCCCCCTCGCCTGCCGAATCGCCTTTCGCCGGTGGACGATTCCGATCGTCAGATATTATCCACGATCGCTTTGCCGAACTCGGAGCACTTGAGCAGCTTGGCGCCGGTCATCAGGCGCTCGAAGTCGTAGGTCACGGTCTTGTTCGCGATTGCCTTGCCCATCCCGCGGATTATGCCGTCGGCGACTTCCTGCCATCCGAGGTGCTCGAACATCAATACGCCCGACAAAATCACGGAGCCCGGATTGACCTTGTCCTGATCGGCGTACTTGGGCGCGGTGCCGTGCGTGGCCTCGAAGATAGCGTGGCCGGTGAGATAGTTGATATTCGCGCCCGGCGCGATGCCGATGCCGCCGACCTGCGCGGCGAGCGCGTCCGAGATGTAGTCGCCGTTGAGGTTGGTGGTCGCGATTACGTCGAATTCGTCGGGACGCGTGAGGATTTGCTGGAGCGTGATATCCGCGATGTTGTCCCTGACCAGCACCTGGCCGGCCGGCGGCTTGCCGTTGCAATCGTCCCATCCGATCGCGCGGCCCTGATACTCGCGCTTGGTAAGCGCGTAACCCCAATCGCGGAACGCGCCCTCGGTAAACTTCTGGATGTTGCCCTTGTGGACCATCGTGACGCTCTTGCGATGGTGCTTGATCGCGTAGTCCAGCGCCGCGCGGATCAGCCGCTCCGAGCCCTCGCGCGAGACCGGCTTGATGCCGATTCCGGAGGTGTTGGGAAAGCGAATCTTGGTAACGCCCATCTCTTCGATCAGGAACTTGATGAGCTTTTTGGCCTCGGGCGATTCGGCTGGCCATTCGATACCGGCGTAAATGTCTTCGGTGTTTTCGCGGAAAATTACGACGTTCGAGCTTCTCGGGATGCTTCACGGGGCTCGGCACGCCGTCGAAGTAGCGCACCGGCCTGAGGCACACGTACAGGTCGAGCATCTGGCGCAGCGCGACGTTGAGCGAGCGGATACCGCCGCCGACCGGCGTGGTCAGCGGCCCCTTGATACCGACCAGGAATTCGCGGAAGGCCTCGACCGTTTCATCGGGGAGCCAGGTGTTGAGCTGCTTGAAGGATTTCTCGCCCGCGTAGACTTCCATCCAGGCGATCTTTTTTTTGCCGCCGTAAATTTTGGCGACTGCGTGGTCGAAAACGTATTGCGAGGCGCGCCAGATGTCGCGGCCGGTGCCATCGCCCTCGATAAACGGCAGGATCGGCCGATCCGGCACGTTGAGCGTGTGATCGGAGTTGAGGGTGATTTTGGCGCCGTCGCCAGGAACCTTGACCGTTTTATAAGCCATCGCCGATTGCCGCCTGCTCTATCGAGATTTGGGAAGATTTGCGTATCGATCATATAGAAAAGCCCCGGCGATGCCAGCACCCGCTGACGAGATCGCAACAGGCCGGCGAGACGCCGGCCCTACCTCAAACACTGAATCTCTCTGAAGTAGGACCGGCGTCCCGCCGGTCGTTCAATTCTGCGGCGAAGGAACCCGATGCCGTTTTGAACATCTTGCAGCGCTGATCGTCTAGCGGCGAACGTCCATCGTCGCAAGGCCTTCGCTGGAGGCCGCAGCCAGCAGCCGATCGTCCGAAGCGACGAACAGGACCTCGTCACCGATCTGATCCCGCAAGCGCAGCGCCGAGGCGAGGTGGATCGCGTCGAAGCCTCGGAGCGGTCGGCGCTGAACCAGGTCGCGGGCGAGAACCAGGAGCGGATCAACCAGTTCGACCCGAACGTATGCCCGCCAATCAGCATCGAAGGTCCGCGACGCGCTGCGATGGGCGGCCGGCGTAAGGCCACGTTCTCGAAGCTTCCTCGCCAATCCGGCGTGGACCTCGGCATAAGCCACCTTGGACGTCGCCGGCGGAGGCTCAGCTTCGATCAATGCCTCGACCCGCTTCGATCCGGCCTCTTCCACAAACCGCTTGATTAGCGCGCTGCTGTCAAAATAGTTCATCGCCGGTCAGCGATGATCTCTTCAGAGATCGGGCGGCAGGCGATTCTCACTCGCCTGACGCGCCGAACGAGCTTACGCTCGGGAGCGCTGATTTCCCCCCTGGCCGCCAGCGCGGCGATTCGGCCTTCCAGGCTCTTGAGCGCCGAGGTCGCTTGCACCGGCTGGATAACGGCGATCGGTTTCCCGCGCTCGGTAACGATGACTTCCTGATCGTTCTTGGCGAGCTTCAAATAGGATGTCAGGTGATTCTTTAGGTCTCGTACCCCAACTCGGACGGCCCCAGTTCGCATGTGGCTACAGTAGCTACATCGGAGTCTACCGGTCAATCCTGGCGGCCAAGGCCCCGAAAGCCCGCTGAGTCTCTGATGATCCACTGATCCACGGCGCCCAATTTCTGCTAATCTGAAAGGCTCGCGCGAGAGTGGCGAAATGGCAGACCGCCGGACTCAGGAACGGGTCTGCCAGGTTTTCCTGCGTTCTGTGAGGTCATGCGGTTAGGGAAATGGCGCTTTTTTCGCCCACCGAGATTGCGCTGGACCACGCTGTAGAAGCCGAGAGTGGGCACTCGAAGGCCGCCAAACCTGTGCGACCGGCTGCCGATCATACCGGACAGGACGAACCCATGATCACGAAGGCTCGACTTTCGCTGGCGTTCCTCCTTCTGCTCGTCTTGCTGAATTCGGGCTGCTCAAGCTCTCAGAAGATGCCGGCTCCGGCCACCACGCAAGGCATCGGCGTCAGTTCGGACCCCAAGGTCAGCGCGATTCTCGAGAACTCTTGTCATTCGTGCCATTCCACCGGAGGGCGCGCCCCCTGGTACGCCGCTATATCGCCCACGTATCTGGCCGCCAACTCGGCGCGCAAGGCGCTCAATTTCTCCGATTGGCAGACCTACGATAACGAAAGGAAAGCGGCTGAATTGAAGAGCATCGAGGAGTCCGTCAGCTCCGGCTCAATGCCGCCGGGTGACTACACAGCACTCGATCACTCGGCCCGGTTGAGCGACGACCAGAAACAAACACTACTGACGTGGGCTTCGCGGACGGTCCCACCGCATTGACGGAAAAAGTAGACGCACTGCCGCTTTGACTCCTCGCGTGCAGCGTCATACCGAGGCTGGTGCACGCGAAACTCTAGCGTTTTCGGCCTCGTGGGAGTTTTGAATATGCGCAGTTACTGATGCTGATGCGCGCCGGCTCCGAAGAATGCACTGAGCACGAGATACAGAACGTAGAGTCCCACCCAGATCGGCGCCCCGAGCAGCACATAGAAGAAAAACATCTGGGAGAAAGTCTCCCAGAATTTGGCCGCGGCATTCCGGTTCTGATAGACGGCGAAGATCACGGCCAACAACGCAGGGCCGACGATAGCAAGGCCGATGAATATGAGCAGCGCCATGAGGTCAGTACCACGATGGCACGGAGCAAGGGGTTTTGGAGCAGCCGCGCTCGCGGCTCATCGAGACAGTGATCGCTCTCGAGACTTTTTGCGCGGCGAGAATCATCGGATTTTCTATAAGGGTTGAGTTGTAACTTCTGAGCTGGGTCAGATGGCACCACGTGTATCCGAGCGAATCAAGTCAGGCTACCCCTCGAACGGTGCCAATACCAATTAATTCCTCATATTTACATCGATCGCGACGGAGTCGCGATGTGGCACGAGTGATGCTCGTCATATCCACCGTCTGTTAAATAACGGCCAAAGCTGCACTCCATCCCTCACATGGCGTGCAGATAGGCCGGGGAAGGGGCCAATGAGCCCCTGTTTTGGCTCGGCACGCTATGAGGTCTTGGCGTGCCGAGCCGCATTACGAGCCCAACAATTTCCCCGTCGCTACGCGCGAAAAGGTTCATGGGCCCTACCATCCCCGCAGGTCGATCGGCCATGTGTCGAGGATCTCTTCGCCCCGGACCAGGTATATTCGCTCGTGATAGGCGATTGTCGGATCGATATGGGCCGGCATGACGCGAATCCGGTCACCCGGCTTCATCGGCGAACAAGGACCGAAAGTGATGTGCTCGTCGGATACGAACCACACTTGATGACCACCGTCGATCGACGGGTTGCCATGATCCATTCCAAGCGCCTTCAAACCGCAATCCCCTACCGCGTGTGTGGATGAGACGGAGATGACCGTGGCTAGCACGGTGAGCCCCTGACGAAAGGGAAGACCTAGTTTGGCGTAAGCCGTGTCCATCAGTACGTAGGAACCGGCCTGGATTTCATTTGCCCACGTGTTGATGTCGTATGTCCCGGTACCGCCGGCCGATATTATGTCACCGCCGACAGCGCGGTGGCCCTGAATCAGCAATTCCATGGCCTGAGCAGTCAGCTTCTCACGAGCCGCTCGATCTTCGAGCCCCACAACGTGCCCTTCGTAGCCCATCACGCCGCGGACTTTGAGACCTTTGCTACGCGCCAGGTCCGCCAGCCGACCGGCATCGTCCGGAGCACAACCGCATCGCGGCATGCCGACATTTACGTCGATCAGAACTTCCTTCACCCCCGCCTCCGCGGCGGCGACAATAGTCGGCACGGAATCGACGGCAACCGTAACGCGTGCCTCGACGGCTGCCAGGCGGCGCGCATCGAGCACTTCGTTGGCGAGCAGGAGATCGTCGCCGAGTCCGGCCGCTGCCATCCCTTCGATCTCGCGGATCGTGGCGCAGGTGAAGTTCTTATGGCCGGCTCGGGCCTGCATTTTGGCAAGCGCCGTACATTTGTGGGCCTTGACGTGCGGGCGCAGCCGTGGCCCCGGCAGAGCGGCCGCCATGGTCTGGAGGCTATGTTCGAGGGCGTCCGCATCTGCCAGCAGCGCCGGGGTCGCAAGCTCGTGGATGTTCATCTGTTTCACCGTCAAAGAGCCGGCAAATTGAAAGAGCAGGTCTCCTTATAGCGCCGCCGAGGGGCTGCCCGCCGCCTTAGCTGGGGGAACCCATATGCCGCTCATGTACCCAATCCTCGGCCCGCAGGTATGCCCTCACGCCCGCAGCAGCCATGATCCGTAGCGGCTCCGGCGGCCAC